>NZ_NJAI01000099.1 GCF_002632725.1 Xenorhabdus hominickii | reverse complement strand
CAGCCAGCAACGGAGCAGCCAACAATCACTACACTACCACCGATTTTTATTCCCTCACCCGATTACCCATAGAACAAATAGCCGCTGAAAATTCCGTCCTCGCCATGTGGTACACGGGGAATTTTACGGCTGAGGCTATGGAATTGGCCGCAGCATGGGGATTCACAGTCAAGACAATGAAGCTGTTCACATGGATAAAGCTGAACAAGTTAGCGATGGAGCGCATAGATAGAGCCATTCAGGAAGAAAGGCTGCTCGATAGCTGGGATTTCATAGAACTACTCAACACCGAAACACGGATGAACGGCGGGAATTACACCCGCAGCAATACCGAGGACGTATTGATCGCTATCAGGGGTAACGGACTGCCACGCCAGAGCGCCAGTGTGAAACAGGTGGTTTATTCTTGTCTGGGTGAACACAGCCAAAAACCAAGAGAGGTTCATTATCGGTTAGAGCAATTATACGGAAACGTACCCCGCATTGAATTATTCGCCCGTGAGTCAATGGACGGCTGGGATTTATACGGTAATGAATCACCCGTAAACAATATCGAATTTATTAACGGAGTCAACTTCATCACCAATGACTAAC
>NZ_NJAI01000098.1 GCF_002632725.1 Xenorhabdus hominickii | reverse complement strand
GGTAGAGTATCTTCATTGTTGATACTTTGAGGAATTAAAAATGGCACAAGTAGTCGTGAAAAAATGGGGTAACAGTCCTTCTGTACGTCTTCCGGTAGCTATCATGCAAGCCGCCTCACTAAATGTTGATGATACTGTTGATATTACTGTCGAAGATGGTCGAATTGTCATTATTCCGATAAAGGCGAAAGAGTATTCTCTGGATGCGCTATTAGCTGGAATTACACCGGAAAATATTCATGAAAAAATGGATTTTGGCTCTCCAATGGGTAAGGAACTGATCTGATGGTTTCTCGTTTTGTGCCTGATTCTGGTGATATTATCTGGATTGACTTTGATCCCGTGACTGGACACGAACAGGGAGGCCATAGGCCCGCAGTAGTGCTGAGTCCATTTGCATATAACAATAAAGTGGGGTTACTACTTTGTGTTCCTTGCACAACGAAGGCAAAAGATTATCCTTTTGAAGTTGAACTATCAGGAAGTCGTGATAGTGTCGCCTTAGCCGACCAGATAACATGCGTTGATTGGCGAGCCAGAAAGGTGACAAAGAAAGGTAAGATTAACTCTTCAGAACTGGAAGATATAAGAGCTAAG
>NZ_NJAI01000097.1 GCF_002632725.1 Xenorhabdus hominickii | reverse complement strand
AATTTGGTGGAACCTCTCGGAATCGAACCGAGTCCTAATGCTCTTCAGGCATCCGCGCGAACCCTCTACGCCAAAGTTCCAGATACAAAAAAGCCCCGCGAATGCGAGGCCTTATGTGTTATTTAATAAACTTTAAATCGTCTTTCCTGTGTCGCTTTTGTTCCTGATAGAAATTTTCATGAGAACCAAAATTCAACAGGTATAGTTCTATTTTTTCTTCAACCCAATGATATCCCAACAATGTTAGCTGGTTATTTAACTGAAATTTGTGAACGCGAAGAAAACTTAAATCGCCTTTCTTCTGTTCGCCAATCTCAGGGTCGTCGATAATTTTCTCTATCTCATCTTCCACTACTGCAAGAAGATTTTCAGGTAATTTAGATAACGCTTTAGAGAAACGCCTTGTTTCATAAACATCAATCTTGGGACTTTTTTGTCCTTCTGACATAACGCGACACCTTACCATTGTCGACTTCGCTTTTCGCTAGTAACGAATCAAGGATAAAGGAGTATGGCAAATCTGGGTTATCTTCGGCGATGCGACCTATTTTTGCCCAATGCTCGATTTGCTTTGGCACACTCCTGCTTGACGCTTCTGCGTGGAT
>NZ_NJAI01000096.1 GCF_002632725.1 Xenorhabdus hominickii | reverse complement strand
TCGTGAAATCATCAAGCCCGGGGCCTTTGATGAGGTACTCAATGATGATGTGCGCGGGCTGTTTAACCATGACCCCAACTACATTCTGGGGCGCAGTGCCTCAGGCACCCTGACGCTGTCTGTGGATGAGCGCGGGCTGCAATACGACATTCAGGCGCCGGATACCCCGACCATCCGCGATCTGGTACTGGCCCCGATGCAGCGGGGGGACATTACCCAGTCGTCCTTTGCGTTCCGCGTCGCCCGGGACGGTGAGCACTGGTTTGAGGACGAGGAAGGGATTGTTATCCGGGAAATCAGCCGTTTTTCGCGGCTCTATGATGTCAGCCCGGTGACCTATCCGGCGTATCAGGAAGCCGATTCTGCGGTGCGCTCCCTGAATCAGTGGAAAGAGGCCAGAGACAGCGGCGCTTTCCAGCAGGCTATCAACCAAAAACAGGCGCGTGAGCGCATTCTGACTTTACTGAATATTTAGGACGGGATCATGAAATTGCATGAACTGAAACAACGCCGCAACACTATTGCGGCGGAAATGCGTACCCTGCATGACAAAATCGGGGATGCCGCGTGGACGGACGAGCAGCGCACCGACTGGAACAAGGCGAAAACCGCA
>NZ_NJAI01000095.1 GCF_002632725.1 Xenorhabdus hominickii | reverse complement strand
TCGTGAAATCATCAAGCCCGGGGCCTTTGATGAGGTACTCAATGATGATGTGCGCGGGCTGTTTAACCATGACCCCAACTACATTCTGGGGCGCAGTGCTTCAGGCACCCTGACGCTGTCTGTGGATGAGCGCGGGCTGCAATACGACATTCAGGCGCCGGATACCCCGACCATCCGCGATCTGGTGCTGGCTCCCATGCAGCGGGGGGATATTACCCAGTCTTCTTTTGCCTTCCGGGTCGCCCGTGACGGTGAGCACTGGTTTGAGGACGAGGAAGGCATTGTCATCCGGGAAATCAGCCGCTTCTCCCGGCTGTTTGATGTGAGTCCGGTGACCTATCCGGCCTATCAGGAGGCCGATTCAGCCGTCCGTTCCTTGCAGGCCTGGCAGGAGGTGCGCCACAGCGGGGCACTCCGGCAGGCGATTAATCAAAAAATGGCGCGTGAGCGCATTCTGACTTTACTGAATATCTAGGATATGATCATGAAATTGCATGAACTGAAACAACGCCGTAACACTATTGCGGCGGAAATGCGTACCCTGCATGACAAAATCGGGGATGCCGCGTGGACGGACGAGCAGCGCACCGACTGGAACAAGGCGAAAACCGCA
>NZ_NJAI01000094.1 GCF_002632725.1 Xenorhabdus hominickii | reverse complement strand
GGTCATACCCCAGCGTCAGGCTGCGGTTCTCTTCGTCGAACAGGGCCGTCAACCTGTGATGGGTATCGTATTCCTGCGTGCGCCTGCGCCCGTCGTTGTCTTCAATGACGGTCACCAGCCCGAATTCGTTACGGGTCAGGGTCGTCTCACTGCCGTCCGGGGCAACAAAGCGGACGGGCTGGCCCTGGTCATCGTAGTGTTGCGTCCACTGCTGGCCGGAGGGGGCGGTAACCTGCACCAGCCGGACCTGCTCATCATAGTCATATTCCCACGTGGACCCCATCGCATCGGTGAAAGCAGTCACCAGCCCGGTGTCCGCCAGGTAGTCCAGCATCAGGGCCTGGCCTTCCGGCAGGGTTTTGCGCGTCAGGTTGCCCCAGTTATCGTATTCATAACGGGTGATGTGGCCGCATGGGGTTTCCTCCTGTGTCACCCGCTGTTCGGCATTGTGGTGCCAGGTAGTCACCTGCCCGTCCGGGTCGATAACCCGGGTGATCTCCGGCTCATACTCAAATCGCCCCGGATAATAACCGCCGCTGCCTACGGTATAAATACAACGCCCCTGCGCATCATAGCGGTACTCCACGGCGGTCTGATCACCGTCCGACCAACGGCTGATCAGCCCCTGTTC
>NZ_NJAI01000093.1 GCF_002632725.1 Xenorhabdus hominickii | reverse complement strand
CACGCAGATAAGTGACAGCAAGGCTTTCGCTGAGAAGATGGAAAAAATTCAAGCCGATGTCGGGGAGAATGCGGCGGCGGTTGAGACCAAGGCGACGGCAGTCTTTGATATTGATGGGGATGGCTATGGCATCTATGAAATTGGGACCGGGGTGAGGTACAAGGGCCGGCTTTATAAAGCCGGGATGGTCATCGGGGCCGAGGTGAAGAACGGGGAAGTTAAAACCCAGATAGGTTTCAGTGCGAATAACTTCATGGTGATGAATCCGGCCAATGGCAAACTGGACCCGGTGTTCATGATTAAGGACGGGCAGGTCTTTATCCGGGAAGCCTTTCTCGGTACAGCGGTGATTGACGGGGCAAAAATCAAAGATGCCTCTATCACGATGGCAAAAATCGCGGACGGCATTCGTTCGGATAACTGGCCTCACGGTGGCTGGAATCTGCCGAAGAATGGCGCGTTTGAGATGAAAGGGATTTCAGGCCGGGCACGAATAGCCCTCGATCATACCGGCCTGGCAGTCTTTGATGGTAGCGGTACGTTGCGGATTAAAGTGGGAGAAATATAAATGGCTTTAGGTATTCGGGTGCATCCCGGCGACGGGGGCAAACCTTATCATCTGGATTCAGACCGGGCGCAGACGCTG
>NZ_NJAI01000092.1 GCF_002632725.1 Xenorhabdus hominickii | reverse complement strand
CTTCGCCAGCCGGTTGACATGCACCATCGGTCTGGCAATCGTGTTCGCCGCGCCGCGCCCATTCCTCACGGGGATCATTTCCCCCAGAAAGAACGGGGTGTAATAGGATGAATAGGTCATGTGTCCGGCGGCATTATAAATCGCCACGCCCCAATCGGGTTTCCGCAACGGAAAGCCACTGGAGAAAATCACCACATGCACCTCACAGGCCACCTCATTGTTCACAATCACCTTATCGTGCGTCATGCCGATGGCGGCACCGGCAGTCTCGGTCCGGGCAAAGACCAGACATTGCCCCCGGTTAGGGATGGAATCCGGCACCCGCCATTGCCCGCTTTTGCCTAAGGTGATCCGTCCCCGGTAAACGCAATACCCCAGTCGGTTCTGGTCGGCCATCGTTGATACCCCGTTCATGCCGGCCAGTTTGATGCCGAAGGAGGCGGTACTTTTCGGGTAGCCGCACACCTGAATATAGAAGTGATCATCCTTTTCAAAAAAAGGGCTGAAACCAATCAGGCCCTCAATAAACTCAAATTTCAGATACTCCCCTTCCATGCGGATATTCTCAATCCGGCGGTCAACAATGGTAGAATGGAGCCCGAACTGCCCCGCCATCACGGTTTTTGTCGGGATCAGCACAATATTGAAC
>NZ_NJAI01000091.1 GCF_002632725.1 Xenorhabdus hominickii | reverse complement strand
CTTCGCCAGCCGGTTGACATGCACCATCGGTCTGGCAATCGTGTTCGCCGCGCCGTGCCCATTCCTCACGGGGATCATTTCCCCCAGAAAGAACGGGGTGTAATAGGATGAATAGGTCATGTGCCCGGCGGCATTATAAATCGCCACCCCCCAGTCGGGTTTCTGTAACGGAAAGCCGCTGGAGAAAATCACCACATGCACCTCACAGGCCACCTCATTGTTCACGACAACCTTATCGTGCGTCATGCCGATGGCGGCACCGGCGGTCTCGGTCCGGGCAAAGACCAGACACTGCCCCCGGTTAGGGATGGAATCCGGCCCCCGCCATTGCCCCCGCGCCCCGAGGGGGATTTTCCCCCGGTAGACGCAATACCCCAGCCGGTTCTGGTCAGCCATTGTCGATACCCCGTTCATGCCGGCCAGTTTGATGCCGAAGGAGGCAGTGCTTTTCGGGTAGCCACACACCTGAATATAGAAGTGATCATCCGGCTCAAAAAAAGGGCTGAAACCAATCAGGCCCTCAATAAACTCAAATTTCAGATACTCCCCCTCCATGCGGATATTCTCAATCCGGCGGTCAACAATGGTAGAATGGAGCCCAAACTGCCCCGCCATCACGGTTTTTGTCGGGATCAGCACAATATTGAAC
>NZ_NJAI01000090.1 GCF_002632725.1 Xenorhabdus hominickii | reverse complement strand
ATGGTGTTCAACCGTAGTGGAATTGGCCACAAGGATTCGGCTTCGTTCTGAGCAAACGAAAGCCCTATTTCGTCAGCAATTAATCAAAACAGCCGGAGTACTCAAGCCATGAAAACCCTGAGCATTTCAAAGTATGCAGAACATGCAGGCGTGACCCGTCAGACTATTTACGACTGGGCTAAACACAAAACCTTTCCACCCAGAGTAGGTAGGTACATTAATGTCGAAGCAGTTGACGCATGGCGCAGGCAATATATTGATAGCACCGATCCCCGGACAGAGAACGCCAAGAAAGCCAGTTATGCCGAGGCTGAGTCTCTGGAAGTGCGCGCTAAGGCGGTCTATGATGAGCTATTGCGTGGCGAGGTGGATGTACGCCCGATAGAAGAATCCCGCGCCATTAAAGAGCACTATCTGGCGGAACTGGTCAAGCTGGAACACAGCATCAAATCGGGTGAGGTTCTCCCTTGGCGGGATATGGTGAACAAGGTCAGTGAGGAATACTCCCGCCTGCGAACGCGCCTGATTGCCATTGCGCCTGAGCATGGACCACGACTCAGGGCTACCGCGTCCAGCTCCACAGATGCCGAATTCGTGGCAGCCTTACAAGAGATTATCTATGAGGCCATGTATGAACTGAGTGTTGATAGTCAGTCCT
>NZ_NJAI01000009.1 GCF_002632725.1 Xenorhabdus hominickii | reverse complement strand
GCCTTAGCCGACCAGATAACATGCGTTGATTGGCGAGCCAGAAAGGTGACAAAGAAAGGTAAGATTAACTCTTCAGAACTGGAAGATATAAGAGCTAAGGCAAAAGCGCTTATCGGATAATGGGGTTTTCACATGATTGGACTCGAAACCCCCTAGTCTTACCTCATGAAATCGACTTTTCGCCTAGATTTTTGACAGAATAGGGCACTGTATAAGGCTGGCTGCTGAAGTTGTGGTGGGACTGAATTTAGGGTGACGGAAATTTCTGGGATTCCGGCTAATCCCATATTAACGCTGTTCTGAATATCAAACAGCAGGGTCTCTTTGAATTACAGGCATCGGGTTTCGTCGTCTCTGCCTAGGTCAGACTTGTCATGGATAAGTCGCGGAGCAGTTACTTAGGATCATCCCGTTAGTAGGGGCTAATGTATTCTTTGAATAAAATCGTTTTAAAAATAAAATCCATCAAAATAGGTAAATAAATACTTATTGCAATAAATGTAATTATGTTGTTATATTGTCATCGTCATGGAATGACGTGCTCAGCGGTAGCTGTTATTACTCAGGATGAGTAAAAATCGGGGTAGCGGAATCAGATTTTCTGATTCCCTCTCCACCGTCAAGGAGACGGGTTTACGGGGCATTCCTAATTCTCAAAAAAACACTCGCTACATTGGCCGCTTTCATTACAGGTGATAAAGATCTTGCAATTGGAGGACATTCAGAGAAAAAGAAGTTTTAATTAAACTGAGTCAGTCTTTATCCGGGATATCCCTTGCATCATAGTAATCAATGCCAATTCCATAAAAAAGTTCCCGCCCGTCAGGGCCTCCATGAATATCTCCAACTGCAAAGGTGTTTGGCGCGTTATTGCTTCTTAATTTTATTATGTCCTCTGTTTTTGGTGGGGAGCGTTCGTCATTAGTAAAATCTGGCAACGGCTGTAATGGTTGGTAATCTACTCCAGCAGGATTATAAGACAAATAGAAGTTACGATAATTACCTGGATTTCCCAGATAATGATATTCCATGTACTCATAAAATTTTGATGAAAAGCCAGAATAAAGGAATTGGTAATCTTGTCCGTAGTTTGTAAATAGCTCTCCTAAGCGAACGTTAAGGTAAGGAACGTTTGGATGAAAATCTTTATCTTTACTGGTTACAGCATAGAAAATTACAGTGTTGTTGTTATCGTAAACAATTTGTAGATAGAATTTTTTAAATGAATAAATATATTCATGAATTCCTTCTTCGCTATGCATTTCTCTAACAGGGGAGCCAAATATCGATTCAATATACTTAATGGAAGTTCCTGTATAAATAACACTCAAGTTATCTTCTGCTTTTTTTTGAAAAAATGCTTCACTAATGTTTTGATAAACATCAAAAGTGCCATTTAATAGTGAAAATCCTTGTGAAGCAAACATAACAGTAGCACTAACGAAAGCTGCGAATGCAGCCATCCAAGCTAAAATCTTTCTTTTCATAAATAGTGATTGCTTTTAGATCGTTTGATAATGCCATCAGATTACGGTATGGCTTGTAGTTATGTAAACCATACAAAAATTATTTTCAATAAGTGGTTATGACTATGAGGTGGATCATGAAAATGATCCTTTCCGTCTCGAGTTTTATTCTTTCATTCGCAACAAGTACCCTACTAAACAAAGTCAGATTTAATGATTGCGTATTCTGTGTGAAATAGAGGCATCCCAAAATTTGATTGCTTGATTGTGGCAGTTATTTTATAACACGCTCACTAAATTCTTTATCAGAGATACCCACAATAATGTTGTCATCACTCATGAATACTTTAGATCGAGTCTTAAACAAACCTAGAACCTCAGACGAAGAAGCGGAGCAATACACCCCTGAACAACTCCTCTCATGGGCGCAAGGCTGTATGCTTGAAGGATTACCTGATGATTTTAACGAAGCGTACATCGAATGCCAGCAACAACAGCTCCCTGATGGGAAAAGGGAAGTAAAAATAACGTATCAGTTTAAGCTTAATGCAGATTCTGCATATGAAACATACACACCAGCAGATAACCTTTATCCTGCACAGTGTATAGAGATGGTTCTGACAGGAAAGGACTGGAAGAAAGCTAGGCTGACATTCAACCCAAAAGAGGCGACATTTTCTTGGGAATAAAACGTTCTTTTAAACCACTAACTTGAACTTCTTTGTTAGTAAAATAAAAAGATAAAAATTTTTTTCACATGCTCTGCAACACTTTTAGATCAAATCAGATAGGTAATTAGAGTTCCCTTAAGGTCATGATGATGCGATTGTAACATCATAAATGTGACCACAAACAAAAAGGATAAGAGCTGTAATGTTTTGGAGAAAAAGTAAAACCCCAGTCAGTAAAAGTAAAGCCTGATTTGAACACCTGCTTGATTGTGGCTAACCAATTACCACAGGCGGCGTTACCGGATTTATTGCGAGTCATCGTGCGACAAACACAGAGTGATTTTCTGCTGGCTGTTGCAGAGGAAGGTATTATGCTACGTTATCTCACCCGAAGATTACGATAAATACATCAGAAAGGTGCAAAAATAGCACGTCAAACAGAGTGCCAAAAACTATGTCACAGTTGACCATCTCTATAAGTACCAATTGACTATCATTTTAAGCCTCTTTTTATTTTTTTTATTTAATTAAATCAATAACATATTGCGAGTATAGCAAGCAGGAATCTAGATCAATGAAAAGTCAACGAAAAACCCATTTTTGAAAGGTAAAAAATTGATCTAATTTCCAACCGATTCTTACATATTTCAAATCTCAATTTCAGAACAAGCCACTAAAGAAACTGAATTGCAACAGAGCAAAAATGACTCAACCAACAGACCTAACAATCCAGCCTAATTTCCATCCTGAAACACTGTGAAATGATCCCAAGCCAGAATCAATAATCAAACCACAAATAGAACCAACCTAAATCCAGTCAGGTTATAAAGACCAACCCAATAACACTAGGCAAACACAGACCTAAATCTCATAGGCAACCAACTCAATATCAATTCAACCAGAGAGAACCGAAGAAGAACTATTCCGGCAATATTCTCAATACGTCATTACCAACAGTTGCAAAACCCCAACCCAACAGAGATAAAACCAACGGGAAAGCCCATACGTCAACTATTACAGCAAGGAATAGATAACCACTATATCAGTATCCAAACAAAGAAAATAACTAATTCAAAACAATAACTAAATAATATAAATAACCAATGTGTCAATACTAATAGCAGCAAGGAAACAACAAAAGTAAAGAAACAACCCATAGAAGCAATGCAACCAATACAGAGATGATTAAAGCAATCACATACCAATAGGGATAACGATTAATAAGATGCGGATAGAAACCAATACAGGAAGTAGAAAGAAGTATTAACCGCAGGAAGGAAACAGTAGGAAAAGCAGCCACGGTTATACAGTCATTCACGTAGTAGGGATAGCATACAGGTAGCAGCAGAAGAAGCAGAAGAAAGTAGCAGGGCAAAGAGGAGGTATAAGAGAGGGGGAATCTGAGGGGGCGGATTCCTTTCCCGTATTTATTCTCCACCGATGCCTAGCTCCCCTAAACAAGCCTCCGGTTACGAGCCTCAGCAGCCCTACGGTCAGAAGCGGGAAACGGGACGAAGTTCGCATCAGGTGGAAAAGGGAAACGGCTGTAAACGGGGAAAGGCGGAGTTTTCGCATAGGTGTAGGTTAATACAGGCGGAATACGGTTATTCGCCTGATAAAATTTTCGGGGCGAGCATAATAACACTGCGGATATTATACGCCACCCTCAGAGGGTCACGAAGCACTATTAAACGGCTTTATCGGGTATCAAGTTGTCTATCAGGTTAGTTGCGGCAGCAAATCGCCTCCACCAGCCTAAGTGAACCTACGGCGTGTAGATTGTTCTTAACTACGGTGGATATAGGCTGATTTGCAGAATGTTCTAAATTGATCACCAAGGCTAATAGAAAAGAACTCACTATAAAAAAGATAAATAGCCGAATAAAATTCTAAAATAATGCTTTTTCGCCGTTTTCAGTCAGTGATAATAGTCACATCTCAGGAAAACGAGATGACGCTCTTTAAAAATAAATAATTCAAATTAAGGAATTTAAAAATGGCATATATCACAAAAATTTCTGGCTCTGATGTAATTCACTTAATCGGAAATGCTGGCAAAACAATTGATGGAAATTTTGCGATTGTTTCAGCGACTCATTTAATTGAGTTTATGGAATTAGATGGAAATTCTTATTTGTCTGTTGTCGCACTGGCTGATGATCACGAAGTTACAGACATTACAGCGATTCATAAAGTGCACCAAGACAAAGCAATGGAACTCAACAATATCATGTTTGGTTTGAAAGTTACTGGCTACAATGCTCGTTATATTGCTGGCATTTTGATTGGTCAGTGTATGGCGGAGCAATCCATAGAACCATTGCATAACGCGTAACATCAATCTGAAAAGCTCTCAATAACGAGAGCTTTTTTCTACCATTAGCCACATACATTAATAACATCAATAAGAAAACAACTTGAATAACTTAGCGCTATAAGTAAGATAACCATTCCAATAATGGAAAGTAGTTAACAAGGAATAGTTATCATGGAAAAGATTAATCGCTCAAATCTCGTTTTCGACATGTACTACGCTTCTAGGAAGAATGGAGCAGCTAGTGAGAAGATTGCTGAAATCACAACCATTGTTCGTGATCGTGCAACTGGAGAAGAAGTTACCACTGCTACATTCAAACGCATTACCGGTAAAGATCGAAACCAGAAATTCGATTTAGGTGTTATCCGTTTGAGTCGTGGTAATGACTTGTTCTGTACATCGGTAATCGAACACTATCGCAAAGACGTGGAAAACCAATTTAAAAATTTGATGGTCGAAGTGAGT
Organism: Xenorhabdus hominickii; assembly: GCF_002632725.1. Taxonomy (GTDB): domain Bacteria; phylum Pseudomonadota; class Gammaproteobacteria; order Enterobacterales; family Enterobacteriaceae; genus Xenorhabdus; species Xenorhabdus hominickii. The sequence goes on along the minus strand of NZ_NJAI01000009.1, from coordinate 97,459 downwards.
GATGTACTGGAAAGTGGTTTAAACAGCTCCACTTGGATCAGTATGTTTGGCCTGCGTATTATGGGCGATATCCCTGTTGAGCAGCACCTGCCAGAAGAAGTCTTGACTCTGATTGGTGAAAAGCCGATTGAAGAGCCTGCGGTGGTTGCAGGTAAATAAAGGTCGATAGACTGATACCTACGGGGCGCGGCATAAAAACTGCGCCCTTTTCACTTTTAGTTACCCCTATTGCTTTCACTTTCTCACCTATCTGCTGGTGGCAAAATACATCTATCAAAACGATAAAGTGCAAATTAAGGAACGCAGTATGGCTAAGAGCTTAATGAACTCTGAAAACATGATTTTTCCAGATGAGTCTCGTGAAATTGAACTTGTTGAAACTATCATGCTGGTGGAAGTGGGACACACTCAGTTTGAGTTGGTAGAAGAAGAAATCTATCGCAAAGCTGACGGAAAGCTCATTGATACACGGATTGCGCTAACACGTAAAGAATGGAAGTATGGAAGACGTGTTACAGTGACTGCCAAACATTACCCAATGTCAGAACGCGATAAAGCGATTGGTGAAATGGTTACATTAACTCAGTGGGCGATTATGGAAACAGCTCAAGAGAAAATGACGAAATAAAGAATTATCGGCGGATAAGGTGTTGGAAAAACCTTGTTTAGTATTTTGTGTAATCGCCACTTCCTCGAAAAGTTCACTAATACTGAGTGGCCAAAACGAAAACCGCATTCCGTAGTCATGGTTGGGATAGGGGGTTTTGGGCACAGTGCAATGCACCCTATTTTTATCCCCTTTTCTTCAACATAACCCAGTGCAAAACACGGAGAAGGTGATGTTATTAACTTACTGATAAACAGTTAATTCATTATCAGGCTGGGGGAAGTAGGTATGAATTTCTCCCATGATGACTTTTTCCTTATTCTAGATAAAGTAAATCCAATCTTTCTTTCACATTTCTTATATTACAAAAGTATCGTACTCAGTACGATTTATTTGTTGATTTTCGTACCATGTACGATTACAATGTTTCTCATTGATGGGCAAGGATGTTTGTTATGGAATACTTAGTTTTTATCGAAACTCCTGTATTTAGTAGAGAACGAGCTGGGTTATTAACTGATGATGAATTCAGACTATTACAGGAACACTTATTAAAGAATCATGAACAAGGCAGTACCATTAGCGCTACTGGAGGATGTAAGAAAATTCGCTGGCAACGTGAAGGAATGGGTAAAAGTGGCGGTGTCAGAATTATTTATTACACAATAACCAAAACTGGAAGGCTCTACCTTCTTTTGATTTATCCTAAAAATAAAAAGGATAATGTAACGGCAAAAGAAAAAGAAGTGCTCAAAGCCATCAGTAGCAAATTGCAGTAATCAACGCCGCGCAAAAGCGCGGCATGTTCATACCACGGAGAAACTATGGACAAAGAACTTTTTAATGACTTGGTTGAAAGTATGAAGCAGATGGTAGCGATTGAAAAAGGCGAACTTTCTGTCCCTAGTGAGAATATCCATTACCATCGTTTACCCGATGTAAAAAACTTGCGCGAATCTTTTGGGTTAAAACAGAGTGAATTTGCTGAAGCTGTTGGTGTTTCATCCTCCCTAATTCAAAGCTGGGAACAGCACCGTCGTATTCCTTCAGGTTCATCATTGAAACTTCTTAAGATACTTGAACGCCATCCAGCACTCATTAATGAATTAAATTCACTTTAACACTTTCATTAGAACTCTCCGCTTTAAATGCGGGGGAGAAGTCAGAAAAAAATCGGAAACAAAGTCCATTCCCACGCCGCTAACATAGCGGCTTTTTTTACCCACCTGTTTCCCGTAGGCAATAGACTCTTTTTACTCGGCTACCGAACTCTCCCGTGGGAAGCCGCAGGGAGTTTATCTAACGCATATATGTTAAGTATTTATTTCCCTGCACCATTAGATGTATTACTTCCTGTGCCCGTCAGTTATCTCTTTGTACCCGTATCCAGTGTGTGAAAATAACTCCATTAAGAAAATAATATAAATAACCAAATGGAGTAAATAATATGCGCCGTAACGCATTTAACCACAGCAACGCTCAAAACCTATTTGTCGATCATGCTGCTCTTGAACACGATCTTGAATTGGATAAGAAAATCGCCGAAAAAATCGAAGAGAACCGTCGTCATTTGCGTTTGAAGATACGTATTGCTGATGAAATACGAAAAGAACATGAAACCTATAAGCGGCCATCAGCCTGTGAAAAGCTGACAATGTTTTTCTGTCTGTTGGATAAAACACCAATTTATTCAAACGGCACTGAATTTTTCAAACTGAAAAAAGATTTCAGCCGTGAACCTTTTTGTCTATAACGTTGTGTTGTGTGTGAACGAAGAAAGCGGGGGAAACTCTGCCTTTCTTTTGGAAGTAACTAGCCGAAGGGGAAAAATGCAATAAAGTGGAGAAAAACCTACGGCTGTGAAAGGTGAGAAAAGATTCCAAAACTTGAAAAATGGCTACCTGCGGGAAACGGTCGTGCGCGGGAAAAGGGAAAAGGGTCGCATCCCGCTGAGGTATAGTCGGGGGAATAAACGCGGTTGAGGTTTATTTTCAAATGCGGTTGAGAATTACCCGTATTTACTATTTCTTTCTCGCTCGCTGTTTTTCGTTGCGTGTATTGTGTCGGATCTGTCTAGCCAAACAAGCAAAATTAAACGGTTGTTACAACTTTTAAACGAATTTTTCTAAAACGCAATATAAGCCATTTTAATAGACTATTAATTATTAATAGTGCAATACAGCAAGTTGTTGGTTAAAACGTCTTAAAATCTATTTGGTGGCGCTACTTTTCGTTTATTGTCGCTACAGTTGCCAGCTTTTCCACTTGTAAGAAAGTAAACCAGATTAAAAGCTAATATAAAGCGTTTTAAACGTGATTTGATTGTTATGTATAGGATAGATAAGAGAGAATAGAAAAGCGTTATAGTGCGATTTGTGGCGTTATCAGTGCGGATAGTGTGAAGCGTTGAGCGTGTCAGAAAAGAAGCAAAAAAATCCGCTACAATGAGCGGATTTCATAAAGTGGTTAAATTGTTATTCTGTTACTGCTAGATCTAATTTTTTTTGTGTGGCTTTATCTTTCACAAAAATAGATTTTAGATATTTTACTAATTCATTTTCTGAATTGATCTTATATTCGCCATATCCTGCGCTGATTTTTCCGCCAGTGTACGAAACAATACCCATACGCTCACAAAGTTTTAACGCTTGATTTGTTTGTGTGAATCCATCGTCAATATCGCGATCAATTTGTTTTTTATATTCGCCCATTACTGCGCGATATTCACGCATTGAAAACTTGATCTTATCCGCTTTGATAAAGTCTAAGATTGCAATGATATTTGACGCGCTCATATCTGATATATCGTAGTTATAGAATCCATCTGCGATACTTTTAATAATAAAACCAAACTTATTTAAACTGTAAGAGTTGGTAGCAATTTCTTTTAATAAATCAGCTGGGTCTTGTTTAGCATTCATTACGATATAGTACAGCGCGGATACTGCTTTATTATTGGTGGTAATAAGTGCAGATAAACCAGTAAAATATTTAACTTTCGTTTGTGCTGCTTGTAATTCCTTTTTTTCCGCGCTAGATAACTTCTCAACGCTTGATAAGCGTTGTTGTATTTGTTCAAGATTAGAAGCGTATAAAGAAAGAGTAGAAGCAACAGAAGAAGCGATTAATGATTTAGATAATGTAGCCATGATATTATAGATTCCTTAACTATGCGCCAATGCGCTAAATTTGATTTTTTTATCGCTGCGTTATTTCGCTTTGATGGGATGTATAATAACAGTCAAAAAACCCGTTTCAAGTCTTTTTTTACTTTTTATAAGTTTTTTTTGTTTTCATCTATATATATTAAGTCCTAGAAAAAACAGCGTGTTAAGGAAAGGTGTTCCCTCAATAAATCCCCTTTCTCGGTGTTTAACCTTATATATTACGAAAAGTCTCTAAATTAATAACTTTCCCTGTAGAAGTAGCGGTGGAACAGTTGGATGGCGAGGTCTGCTGGTCTTGTGGGGCAGGTAAAATACGAGCAGTCGATCCTTATACAAATTACAAGTGTACAACGAGGGCTTTGTCCGTGCCTTTCGGCACAGGACAATTTGCAGGAAGCTGGTAGGGCGATTTATTCAGCCAGAGAACCGTCAGCTTCGAGAGGAACGATACGCTTAACTGCATCGTACATGATTATAAGTTGTTTATCTTCTTGCGTTATTAGTAATAAGGTGTCGTAGTCTTGTCTTATTGATTTGCCCTTATAAACATTTCCATCTTTCATAAAAACAGCCACATCTTTGCTTAGGGCGTGGGCTTTTTTTAAAATCAAGTGGAATGTTCTCGGCTTAGACAGAACGCTAGAATCAAAATTCTTAACTTGGGATTCGATAATCTCCATTTCTTGCCGCCCAATTAGTTCAATTTTTGCGATCTGGCAAAATAGCATTCTGTGGTCTGAAAACACAACAACACCATTGCGATTATTGGTTTTTATTACATTGCTAACAAACTCATTCCCATCTATATCTAAAACCTTTACCGAACATAGTCCCTTGACTGCTGGAACAAGGCTCGTATAAAAAGTTTTGTAAATGCGATCGTTGTAACGCTTCGTGCCGTATGTAACATCAACTTTAGGTAGTTCGTTGTTCATTTTTATTCCAGTTATTTTGTTTGTTACATTTTACCAAAACTAAAACGGTTAGTGGTTTTTAATCAAACTATGCTGATATCTGAGTTCACAATCTGTTTGAAATTCAATCTACTTATGAGATGTTTTTAAATCAATTATGTTTGCAAAATGTTCACATTCACTCGGTGATTAAAAAACAAACGTTCATGCTCTAGCCCTGTGTAACGAGGGCTTTGTCTGTGCCGAAAGGCACAGGACAATTTGCAGGAAGCAACTTATTCAGCAAGAGAGTCGTTAATTTTCCTTGATGGCTGGAGTCTTTTTAGGAGGGTAGGGGGCTTGTTGATTAGTCGAATGTTCGTCTAATTCGTAGGTAATAAATGATATTAGTTGTTCTAGTCCTTTAATATCATAGATTGCCACTTCTATACCAAACTGTGTGTTAGATATTTTAGGTTTGAACATAACACACCCTGTGCTTTTAACCGTTTTCAACCCATATTTCGAGTGCTGAAAGCTAATAAGACGTTCATTGACTGCCGGAAGTTGATTTAGTCGCTTTTGGATTTCTTCGCAGAAAGGGTATATGACGATTCTGAATGATGAGTTCTCTTTTTCGCCAGTTGACTCTTTTACATACATGTACTCTTTCCTTGCTGCTGGATCTCCCTTACGTTGCCTTGCTTTAAATACTTATACAATCATACAATGCGAACAATTATCAATAACAGGGCAGTTGTATGAAAAATAAGGTATTGTTGGTTGGTTTTAGCGCAGTTTATTTGTCCTTGTCTGGTTGCGTCGTTCAACCTAAGCAAGTAAGACCTGTCCATAAATTTGAACCTTATATCACTGGTGAAAAATTGGTCATAACACCAGAGGTAATTGAGAATTCTAAAAATATGAGGACAACAACTCAAGAAGACATAGTAAAGCTGTATAAGCGGTTAGGCGGAGACAGAGGAGAGTTTGAGACAGAGGCGGATTTTCGGAAAAGAATGTCAAATGTTGGCACTATGAAAATGTGTCAAAGTGTTGATCGTTTTGATTATAAGTTTGATCCAAAAACAGGTTTAACCGAATTGTTGGTAAGCGCTTATAATGGTGCTTATAACCCTTATAGAGTAGGGCTTGTAGATGATATAGAGGCTTGGAAGAGGACTAAAAATTTACACGCACCAAATATCCCAATGGGATATTTTGAAGTTAAAAGAAAAGGTGGATATAAACAAAACTCTTTCGGAGTAGAAGTCCTTGTTAAAGACAAAGATACATTTAGCATATATCTAACCCTAAGTCCGTATTATACCGAAGAGCTCTTTATTAGTTCGTATTTAAAGGCTGACATATCTGACCCAAGCAAGTTAAAGGATATGTCGTATTGCGTTGTCTTTGAGCCTATATCACCTTTTATTGAAAAATCAAAAGGCTATTTGTCTTATGCTACGTTGGATTCACCATACGAAGGATACTCTGCTGATTATTATATTAACTCAAAGATTATTGACTTGTTTTTGCAGGATGAGCACGAGAATAGATTAAGTGACAAACTATCGGTCATTATGAGAGAAAGATAGTTTCCCTCACAATCAATTATAGGAAAAATTAGCCAACTATTTGGTTGGACTAATACAGCGCATAGACACCCTATGCGCCTTTAAAACTATTTGGCTACAATTTGCATCAAGACGCCCATTCCTTTCTGAGTTAATACCCAACTGACTTTATTTCGCCCGACACTCATTTTCATAAGGCTGTCATTTAGAACCGGTTTTGTTGGCATACGGTCTGTCTTTTTGAGCCATTTAATTGACTCTAACATGTTGATCAACTGAGACGCAGAAAAGCCTATTTCCTTTGATGCCTCTAAACGCCCATACGTTTTTTCTTCTCGGTTTTCCAAAGCCTCAAGTTCATCTAGTCCAGTGATAAAACTGCGCGACCGTTCTTCTTCTATTTTTGCTTTGGCAACCAATTGCATGACCGAACTGCAATCTACTTTTTGGCTGATAACCATGTGTTCAATGATTTGCAAAAAGCCAAGTGCGGTTTTGTCCGAATCTCCTTTTTTGAGATTCATGTCACTAAGTATTGCATGAAGAAGATTAGCCCCTGAAAGATAAGGATTGCTTCGGAGGAAATCGATAAACTCTGCGCCGTAAGCTTGACCAAGTACAAAACTATCGTTCGTCTTTGGTTTCCACATATTTACCCTAGACAGCACTTTTCCATCAACAAAAGGTAGGTTTAGGATTGTTGTTGCGATAGTTTCGTTTGTTTTTGATTGAGTTTTTTTGTTGCTAGAATGCTTTGCCATTTTCCATTATCTCGTTTGTGTGTGTCTAAGAACGAGCAGCATATTAAAATGGCAAAACAGGGTGAAAAGTTTTAGTTATCGGGGGCTTAGGCTGTATTTTTGAGAAGGCTATTAAGCATTTCTTCGGTAATTCTCCCCTCTTTGTGCATCTTGAGAAGTTGGGTTTTGACGCTGTTCTCGGACACTAACTGACTGACGCATTTATCAAAGAAAGCCATTGTTATATTTTCGAGCATAGAGTTAAGAACAACCTCGATACTTGGTTTAACACCTTTTTCTTTGAGTCTGGCTTTTAATTCTTCAAGTTTAGCCTGAGATTTTGGCGTGGCTCTAAACTGAACAACTTTTGTTTTATCTGACATAAAAAAACCTTAAAAAAAAGACCTATAAAATTATTGTATCTATGTATTAAGTAGATGAAAAGGCAATTTACTACCTTCTGGCAACATTCCCTGATGGAACCCGTCTGTTTCTCGGATAATCGCTCGGCGTTCAAAAGAGTGTTGGAGTAGGTGGTTATTAGAGTAATCCAGTAAATCAACCACAAAACAGATATTCGCCTGATCGGTTTTCTTACGTAAGCCACGACCTACACGTTGTCGTAATTCCACCTCAGCTTTGCCACCACCAGCAAGAACCACACCGCCAACACCGGGAACGTCAACGCCCACGTCAAGAATGGTTGAACCGATAAGAACGTCAATTTCACGGTTGCGAAGCTTATTAAGCTGCGCTATACGTTCCTTTTGTTTGCTCTCGCCGAAGATAAACTCTGCACGAATACCAACTTCATCAAGCATTTCTTTTAAGATTTGACCGTGACGTTTCAGACGAACTAAAACCATAACCGTAAGCTTGTGATCAAACATATCCTTGACGTGTCTTACGATAAGTCGGTTTCTTGCGAGATTGTAGGTGATGCCTAGCTGTGCGGCTCGTGTGTAAGGTGAAGTTCTACCCAATCGAGAGTTACCGACTTTCTCTGCCAGATCTTCTTTGATTCGAGCCTCGTCAGCGACATAATCGGTGCGAAGATACAGAAAATAAGGTTTTGCCAAAATACCCCGGTCGATGAGATATTTTTCACTCACTTTAATGCCAATCGAACCAGTAACTGCCATTAGACGCATGTTGGCTTCTGCCGAGTCTTTCATAAATGGCGTAGCTGTCAGTCCCAAACGATAATCTGCATTCACACACATACGGGAAACGTCGTAGAACGAGTTTCCTGACGATTCGTGCGCTTCTTCTAATATCAGCAGACATGTTTCTTTAAGCATCATTTTAATAGCTGCCTGTCTGCGGTAATGAAATTCTCGTTTTTTCTCCCACTCTTTGCGCTGTTCCTCCTTGGTTGGGTGTGGTTTTTTAAGTGTTTTTACTTTTGGCGGTAGTTTTTCGACAAACCGAGGGTATTCATCAAGGAAGCTGGCAAGCGTTTGAATAGTTGCAATGTTGACATGACGTGAAAAATGGAACATGCCGTCGCCGATGATCCCGACTTTCTCACCTTTCAGATGTGGTTCGCCATTTTCTGCACGAAAATCGATTGAACGCTGAAAGTTGTCTCTCATTTGGTGCATAAGTACTGACCGAGTGGTGATAAATAGCGTCAGACGATTGACTCTTGCTGCGGCTTTACATGCGATATTACTCTTGCCTCCGCCGGTCGCAATTTGAGCAATCATGCCGCCGATGTTGACCATTCGCTCTACGGTTTCGTCCTGATAAATATAGTCAGGGTTATAGAGGAAGTCGTTAATCTTCGGGTTTGGCAAACCAAGCGGTTCTACCATTGATTTTCGTTTAAGAAGCACTCTATTCCCTTGTGCTTCCAGTTTTTTCTTCACAGCCTGAACAAACCCTGATGGAAAACTGCGGTTTGACCAGTTAAACATCGTCGATTTACCATCCCATCCACTCGAAGTAAATTCCGCACCTGCTATTTCATAGCTAAGTGTTTCCTGAATACATTTTTTGACTGATTCATCGGCATTTTCGCTGATTATGGCGTTAACAGCGTTGTAAACGATAGCGAGATCCATAAATAAGACCTTATATTTTTATAAAACAATCATTATAATGAGTAATTGAGTACTTATGGAAAAGTATGGAAAAAATACAATGGAAAGTAAAACTAAATTTTTAGAGGTAGAAACGAGCAAGCTAATTCCTAATGGTTGGAATACAAATAGCGTTCCCGTGCTGAACATGGATAAGTTGAAAGCGTCTGTAACCAAGCTCGGTTTATTCAAGCCGGTGATTGCACGTGAAGTTGGCGACAAGTACGAAATACTAGGTGGTGAACACCGTTGGCGTGTTGCTGTTGAATTAGGTATGCCGACAATCATGATCGCTAATTTAGGTGAATTAAACGACACGACTGCAAAGCAAATCTCGGTTATCGACAATGAGCGATATGGGGAAGACGATGCGGACGGCTTCACTCGTTTACTTGAAGATATTCAAGCCGACCTTTCTTACAGCTTTTCCGATCTCGCCCCTATTGATGACATTCTCAAAGATGTCATGCCTACGCTGACTTCTGAATCTGCCTTTCGTGAGCTTGAAGCGCTGAGTGCTGAAATGGGGATGGGTTCAGGTATGGACGAGTCCCGCACAGAGTCGTTGCGTGAACGTGCTGAAAAAGCCGAAGTGAGTCCGTACCAGACTATGCGATTTAAAGTGCCTGCTGAAGCTGCGGAAACAATCGAAGCGGTTATTGCTGCTGCGATCCGTGACGAGGGGATTAAGACAGGTAACAAAATGGAAGATGCAGGGGAAGCCTTGCTTGTTATTGCTGAAAAATACAAGGAAGTTCGCTAATGGCTCATAAATTTGAGATTGTTTACTTAGACCCTCGCACTCTCATCCCGTATGAGAAGAATGCAAAAAAGCACAACGAACAGCAGATTTCAGACCTTGCGGCTGCGATTAAAAAACGCGGATTTGACCAGCCTATCACCGTTGATAAAGACATGGTGATCATTACCGGTCACGGTCGTACCGAAGCCTCTATCTTTGTAGGCTTGGCGAAAGTGCCGGTCATTATCCGTGATGATTTGTCAAAAGCCGAAGTTGACGCAAAGCGACTTGAAGATAATCGTCTCGCTAGCACCGACTATGATGCTTTGCTGTTGCAAGAAGAATTGAAACGCCTTGTTGATGATGATGTAGCGGTTTACGGCTTTTCTGAGCGTGAGTTGAATGTGTTGGTTGAAGATATGACCGCCGCCGTTGCGACAACCGATCTTGTTTCTGATTTGGCGGTTGAGACAGAGCGTCAGCGAGACGAGCACGAAGAAATTACCCGTGATGTAGCAAAAGAAGACGTTCGTCTGATAGATATAATGGGCTTTAAAGCACTCCCTGCGAGTGCCGCTATCCAAGTTGGGGATTTACTCGCCCACATGGAAGAAGTCACTGGAAAAGAGGGTGTGGATGCTTTCGTTGCGTTTGCTGAAAAAATCTCGCAAGAAATGTACGGGGCAGATCAATGAGCGAATACATCATCAACGTGTCATTTGACACCCGTGTAACCAAAACGACTCGCACATTAGAGGTGGCGGAGTCATTTGGTTTAGGTATGGACGACAAGCAATTCATGCTTTACGACAACCTGCCGGTACACATTGAGCAAGGTGACATTGTTTATATTACCGGGCAATCAGGGTCAGGCAAATCTGTGATCTTGCGTGAACTACAACGTCTGATGAAAAAAGAAAGCAAAACGGTCGCTTCAATTGACGACATTGCCTTTGACAATGACAAGAACGTCATTGACCAAGTAGGAAAAACAACTGCCGAAGCCTTGAGCCTACTTTCAATGGCTGGATTGAACGATGCTTACCTGTTTATCCGCAAACCGTCTGAAATGTCTGACGGTCAACGTTACCGCCTTAAAATCGCCATGTTGATTGAGTCAGGTGCAGAAGTTTGGGCTGCTGATGAGTTCGGGGCGGTTTTAGACCGAGTGACAGCGCAAGCCGTAGCCTCTAACTTCCAACGTGCGGCTCGTAAAGTGGGTGCGACTATCATGGTGGCAACAACACACGAAGATCTGATTAATGCCTTACGTCCAAGCGTGACAATCACAAAGCACTACAAAGAGCGGGTGAAAGTAGATTACTCGGCAGAGAGTTGATCATGAACGATGTAATCATTAATCGCCACCAGCCAGAGGACTTTCCGAAGCACCTCGACTTTATGAAAAATATGGTCGTGTCGAAAGGCACTATTGATGATTGGCACGAGCTAAAATCACTGCACTACAAGACAGACGGCAAGCCGTTTGCTCCGTGTTATTACAAGTGTGAGCTGAACGGTCGGTTAGTCGGTGTCGTGGTGATGGCATATCCGAAGTTGTTGCTTGCGCCTCGTCACCGCATGTTTCCTAAGTTGAAACCGACAACCAACACTACGGTAGCAAATCAGTATTGGGGCAAATATGTGAATGCCAGCTTTGCGGTGATCAGTCGTTGTGTGGTTGATACGCTTTATCGTGGACTAGGCGTTAGTTACCGCCTGATCAACATTGCTTCACGTATGCACAATAAGCCGATTATTGAGATCCAATCTTCAATGAGTAAATACAACCCGTTTGCTATGAAAGCGGGTTTTGAGTTTATTCGCCCAGAGCGTCCGAAGACCTACGAAAGTGCATTGCGTGTTTACCAGCGTCATTTTCGTTCTGATGCCGGTGATACCGAGTCGATTCTGAAAGAGTTGTTCGGCATGACGGAAACTCGCAGACGCAGAGCATTGGCTGACCTTGTTGCGAATTACCACAAAAACTCATCACTGGCGAAAGCCGGTCGGAACAGAGGAACAACGATTAAGGACATTTTAGACACATTAACGACCGAGGAAGCGATTGTTAAGTTGCTAAAAGAGATCCACAACCTCAGCTTCACCACTCCGCTCTATGGGGCATATCACAATCCAGACTTCGGGAGAGAGCTGCCTAGCAAAATCCCACTTCTGGCATTTGATAATCAAGAAGTGCGCTCAGAGTTGGATTTAGAGCGTTTAAAATCGATTTTATAATGGAGATTTAAAACATGGACGTAACGAAAAAACAAAAACAAATTATCCGCACGATTTGGATCGGAATAGAACGCTGCGACCCGATTGATATGGATGAACTGCTGGAATTGCTGCCGTATGCTACGACAAAACAATCAATGCAATTCTCGATCCGTGCCTTGATTAAAAAGGGACTTGTGGTTAAAGGTGGATTAAAGAAACGAACCACTGACGGCTATAACCGTGTGGTTTATGGATTAACAGAACTCGGTAGTGCTGTTGCAAAGATGTATCGTTAATTGCCGTTCTCCCAATAATATATATTAGGAATTTATATAAATTAGGTATTTTTATTGTTTAGTAATTAACTTGTTTTTAATGGTTATATAAGTAAGAAATATATATATATATATTATGGGAGCACGGTATTTTAATTAACACTGCGAAAAAAGGAATTTTCGAGTGACTATCAAGGAAGAAAGAACAAGGCTTACTGCTGCACAATGGGCGGAAGCTGAGGCGGCTTGGTCGTCTGGTGAGTTTTCGCTATCTCAACTTGGAGAGCGATTCGGGATAAGACGTGAAACGCTGTCTCGCCATTTTAAAAAGAAGAAAATCAGTAAAGGCACTGATGCGATCGGAAAAATGGTGCGTGACTCCATCAAATCCGATGCAGAGATCAGAGCGAAAGAACGTTCGGCATTGGTTGATGAGCGCAAAAGTAAGTATGACCGTTTTGCATTTAACATTGCGGCATTGCTGATGCGTGAAGTGACGGAAGGCTCTAAAGCTGTGGCGACCGGTTCGGTTGCTGGTTTTGAGATCCATGAGGGAAACATAAAGGCTTTGCAAAGGGCATCGATTACGTTGAGCAAATGCTTTGAGGTGTCGAGCAAGGCTCTTAACATGGATCGTGTTGAAGGAGAAGATGACGACTTGCCGGCACTGATGTTTGGTGAATTAACTCAGAGCCAAGTTGCGGAGCTGCGTAAATCGGAAGAGCCGGTAGACCTGTCAGAAGAACTCGATCTTGAAAGTGAAGATGACAATGAGGATGATAAATAATGTTGGCTAATAATAGTGGGCTTAAATTAGTGCAACTTCACGAAGGTCAGATGAAGGTGTTTAAATCTCCGCATCGTTTCAAAGTGGTCTGTGCCGGGCGACGTTGGGGGAAGTCTCGTCTATCAATATCGAAACTGCTACGTGCGGCAATTAAAGCACCAAAGCAGCGTGTTTGGTATATTGCGCCGACTTATCAGATGGCACGGCAAATACTTTGGGATGATTTGCAAGAGCTGATCCCTCGTAAGTGGGTAAGAAAGAAAAACGACACGACTATGAATATTATTTTAAAAAATGGATCTGAGGTAGCTTTAAAAGGCGCTGATAAACCGGATTGTTTCGATGATGAAACAGATATTTTGACTGTTGATGGCTGGTGTAAGATTAAAGATCTGCCAGAAAGTCTTGCCGTAATGACGCTCAATACAGAAAACAATAAGGCAGAATGGCAAGTTCCTACTAGATATATACATAAGTATTATGAAGGCATGATGTATCGTGTAGAGAGTAATAAACTCGATGCTTTCGTAACACCAAATCACCGATTCTTGGTTGAATCCCGCAAAGGAAAGCGTAAATTTAGGACATTGGATGAAATGGCGTTCAATGACAAGATACCTGCTTCCACAGGTTGGGTGGGAGAGGATGATCCTGAATTAACACACGACATGCTTGCTTTTATCGGTTTTTACATTGCAGAGGGATGTGCTCGTAAAGATCCGGGAACTAAGTGTTCGTATGAGATTACATTCGCTCAAACTAAAGGAAAAAAAGGTGGTGATAAAGGAGATGTTCGTTCGGAGTTTTTGGCGGTTCTTGATCGGATGGGAATTAAATATAATGAGAAAGAAACTGTAATTAAAATTAACAATAAACAGTTATGGGAGAGTGTTGTTGGTCTTGGTGTTGCTCATGAAAAGCGAGTTCCGAATCATATCCTAAACTTGCCCCCAGAAAAATTAGAAACTTTATTGCATTGGATGATCTTAGGTGATGGAACGATACGTAGAGGCAATCAAAAAGTATACTATACAACCAGCAAAGGATTGGCTGGTGATGTACAAGAAATTTGTTTAAAAATCGCTAAAAGTGCTCGTATATCTATCAAAAGGCAAAAAAGTTCGTATATCGAGAATAGATTGGTTCAGCCAAAACATGTTTTGTATGCGGTTTCAATTTTTGGTAATAAGTTTAACTATTTACGAGATACTAAAGAGAGTTATATTAAAGAAGTAAATAATTTCAAGGGCATGGTTCACTGTGTAGAAGTTCCCAATAGTACTGTTTATGTTAGGCGTAATGGAAAAGCTATGTGGTCTGGCAATTCCCTCCGTGGTGTGGCATTGCACTTCGTTGTACTTGATGAATTTCAGGATATGAAGCCTGATACGTGGTACAAAGTTATCCGTCCGACTCTTTCATCTACGAAAGGTGAGGCGTTAATTATCGGTACACCTAAAGGTTACTCAGCATTTCATAAGCTGTGGTCTATCGGGCAAAGTAAAGCTATGCGGAAGAAAGGTCACTGGAAAAGCTGGCAGTTCGTTACCGCAGATTCCCCGTTTGTACCGGAAGAAGAAGTCGAAGCGGCTCGTGAGGATATGGACCCGAAATCTTTTGCTCAGGAGTACCTTGCTTCGTTCGAGAACATGTCGGGGCGCGTGTATTATCCGTTTGAGAGAAAAACCCATGTAAGAGAGTGTGCCTTTAATCCTAAATTGCCGATTTGGATTGGTCAGGACTTTAACATCGATCCCATGTCGTCAGTTGTGTTACAGCCGCAGCCGAACGGTGAAGTGTGGGCGGTAGATGAGATTGTCCTGTTTTCATCGAACACGGCAGAGGTTTGTGATGAACTGGAAAGACGATTCTGGCGTTGGAAAAATCAGGTTGTTATCTTCCCTGACCCTGCCGGTAGCTATCGACAACATGCACGAGGCGAGTCGGATATTGATATCTTCAAAGAGAAAGGCTTTACCCGTATCGACTTTCCGAAGAAGCATCCGCCGATCGCAGACCGTGTTAACTCCACAAACCGTATGTTGATGAGTGCGGCAGGCACGGTTAGACTTTATATTGACCCAAAATGCAAGTACCTTATTGAGTCATTTGAAAAGGTGATTTACAAACCGGGTTCAAGGGATGTGGACAAGGCGGCTGGCGTAGAACACAGTGCCGATGCTATCGGTTATCCAATCCATAGGCGATTCCCTGTTAAAGAACGTATTATACTCGGCGGCTCTCGTTAAAAATAGTACGTATTTAGATGCATATTAAAAGGATTTATAAATGGAAAATGATAATTTAGACCAGAAAAAACTCAAGGAATTGGTCAGCCGTAGACATCCTGAGTATGAGGCGAAATTAAGCCATTGGAATTTCTTAGCTGCAACCTACGCTGGCGGTCGAAAGTGGTTTGAAGAAAACATTTTTCGTTATTACAAAGAGGGAGATCAGGACTTCAAAGAACGTTTGGAAAGAGCCTACCGGTTCAACCATACCCGTGAAGTTGTGAACCTGATTAACAAATATATCTTTCGTGAAAACATTTCTCGTGAACGTGAAGATGCGCCTGACGCTGTTGTGAATTTTTGGGATCGTGCGACTCGTGAGCAGATGACCATTGATGAGCTAATGTCGGCAATTGATATTCAAACTTCTGTTTTTGGCCGAGTTTGGGTTGTTGTGGACTCAACGATGAAAGGTAACAATGATCATGTTACGTCTGTTGCTGACGAGAAGAAAGCAGATGCTCGTGCTTACGCCTACTGGTTGCCGCCGCAGCAAATGTTGGACTTCGCTTATGATGACGACGGCAATCTGTTGTGGGCGTTGACGCATGAGTTAGTTAGAGACGACAAAGATCCGTTTATTTCGTCAGGTAAGCAACAAAACCGCTATCGCCTGTGGACGCAATCTGATTGGTATCTTTTCCGTGAAGTTAAGAAAGGCAATGGAAAACAGGGGCAGATTGAGCTTGAGAATAGCGGAGAACACAATCTCGGTGTTGTTCCTGTCTTCCCCGTTGATTGCATGGGTAACTCACAGTCTCGTTATTTTAGCCCGTCACTGATTGATGATATCGCTTACCTTGACCGAGCTGTTGCTAACTACCTGTCTAACCTTGATGCGATTATTCAGGATCAGACTTTCAGTCAGTTAGCTATCCCTGTTCAGTCAATGATGCCGGGTGACGATGACCATAAAAAAGTGTTGGAGTTTGGCACTAAACGAGTCTTCACATACGATGCAGAGGGCGGCTCTCAGCCATTCTATATGTCGCCAGACCCGAAACAGGCATCAATGATTATTCAGACTGTGCAGACTGTTATCAATGAAATCTATCACTCGGTCGGTGTCGCTGGAGAGAGAACAAAACAGGATAACGCCAAAGGAATTGATAATAGCTCAGGGGCAGCGAAAGCCTACGACTTCCAGCGTGTAAATAGCTTACTGGTAACGAAAGCGGAACGCTTGCAACGTGCGGAACGCCAAATGCTTTACCTTGTAGCTAAATGGATGGGACAAGAAAAAACACAGGAAGAAATTGACCAATTACTTTCTTACCCTGAAAGTTTTGATGTTCGAGGTTTAATGGACGAATTTGACGTTGCAAAACAACTTAAAGAAATCGATGCTCCCGACTCTGTGCGCCGCCACCAGATGGAAATCTTGATTGATAAGGTGTTCCCGAACGTGTCAAAAACGATGAAAGTTGCCTTTGACAAAGATTTAAACGAGTTTCCACCTAAAAATGATCAATTAGTGCTTGAAAATAAGTCGTTGCTTACCTATGATTCAAAGAATAGAGATCGAGAAACTGATCCAAAATCTACTCAAGAAACCGAGTGATTTTTTACAAGGAAAGTAAAACATGAATTTATTACAAATGCTGATGTCGCACCGTGGCATCTTGATGGACATTGCGGACGATGGAACTGGCGGTGGCGGTGGCGGTATGCCTCTTGAACCACAAAAAGATCCAGAAGCCGACAAGGATGGCTATTCTGCTTTGTCTCAAGAAGAGCTGGTTGCCCGTCTGAAAGCGACTGATGCGGAAAAAGCGACTCTCATCAAGGAAACGATGAAGCGCAAAACCGACAACAAAACGCTTACGGAAAAACTGGCAGCATACGGTGACGCAACACCTGAGCGTATTGCAGAACTTCTGGCAGCGGAAAAAACGGCTGAGGAAGAAAGGCAACGTCGTGAACAGGAAGAACAAGAAAAGCGTGGAGAGTTTGATGCTGTCAAAAAACAGATGGTAGAAGCTCATCAAAACGATCTGAAAGCTCGTGATATACAAATCACAGTCTTAGAAGAAGAAAAAGCATCCCTGCGCTCACAAATTCTTGAACTGACGGTTGGCTCAGCATTTAGCGGTTCTAACTTCTTACGTGAAGAAACGCTGATCACGCCAGCTAAAGCTCGTGTGATTTACGGATCTCACTTTGAGGTCGGAGAAGACGGCAAAGTTGTTGGCTTCGACAAGCCAGCGGGTGCAAAAGAACGTACTATTTTAGTTGACGGCAACGGTGCAACTTTAGGCTTTGAGCAAGCGGTTGAACGCATTCTTAAGGCTGATCCAGAAGTTGATGCCCTGTTACGCAGCAAAGCCAAGCCGGGTGCGGGTTCTAAATCGGATCTTGCGCCGACAAAGCCAGTATCAGTAAAAGAGCAAACAGCTCTGGACAAGATTACCGGTGGTTTAGCGCAGTTGCGCTCTAAGAAGTAATAAAAGGGGAGCAGGAAGTTCCCTAGAACAATCCAATCTGTGTGCATAAAAGGGAATTTACGATGCCATTACTGCGTGAAGAAGCTGAAAAGCTGTCTAATAACACCCTTGAACAAGGTGTAATCGAAACCATCATCGACCGAGAAGATCTATTTGCGGTACTGCCGTTCATGAAAGTGGACTCAAAGGCGTATCTGTACAACCGTGAATCTGAACTGAGCGAAGCAGCATTCATTGATGTGAATGACGTTGTACCAGAAGGTGCGGCTAAATTCACCGAGCACGTAGCTAAACTACGCATTCTGGCAGGTGACGTAGATGTGGATAAATTCCTCGCTACCACAATGGCAGACACCAACAGCCAGTTGGCTATTCAGATTCGCTCTAAAGTAAAAGGTTTGGCTCGTGCATTCCGCCGTAACCTGATCCTTGGTGATAGTTCAACTAACGCTAAAACTTTCGACGGTATTCCTAAGCTGATCCACGCTGACCAGAAAATTGTTGCCGACAACGCAATGACTTTCTCTATGCTGGATGAATTGGTCGATGCAGTTAAAGATTTAGGCGCTGATGCAATCATGATGCGTTCTGAGCATATCCGTGCGTACCGTGCGTTACTGCGTACCGTAAACGTTGGACCGACTGAAATTATGATCGAAAACTTCGGTCGCCCAATGCTGACCCACAACGGTATTCCGTTCATCGTGAACGACTTTATCCCTACCGTTGGCGAAGGCAAATCGAAGAAAGCTGACATCTTCTGTTTGCACATGAGTGAAGAAAACGGTCTGACTGGTCTGTACGGTGGTGATACTGCGGGTATCGTTGTTGAAGATATCGGTACGGTGCAGAACAAAGACTCCACTCGTACCCGTGTTAAATGGTATTGCTCTCTGGCAAACAAACACGACAAAGCACTTGCAGCACTAACCGGTGTTGCGCTGTAAGAAGTGGGGTAGAAATCAAAAAAGGGTGAGGCGGAAGCCCACCCTTTTTTTATATCAAGGAAAGATAATGATGAATTTTGGCGAAGCGTTAGAAGCAGTTAAATCAGGTAAACGTATTGTGCCGCATCTTGATTTGAAAAATGCTCAGGGAGTTATGCAGCCCGGTTGGTCGCCATCACAAAGTGATTTATTTGCAGAAGATTGGATTGTTGTTTAACGGAGAAAACTATGACCAACAAGAAAGTTAAGCTGAACGAAAGCTCTATGCGTGGGTACACCGGTCACTTGTTTATGACTGAGTTCAAAAATGGCGAAACGGTCGCTCCTGTATCACAGAGAAAACAGGATCGTATTTTAGCAACCGTTCGTGCAGAGGTTAAAAAGGATAAACCGAAGCCGCCAGATACAGCCCCTAATCCAGACGACAAAAAAGAGTAGTAACACAACGATGCGGTCTACCTGACCGCATACCTATTTAGGGATGAATAGTAATGAAACCAGCAAAAATTAAATTATTAGAACCCGCTTTTACAAACTATACCGGCATCATGTGCGGCATCATGTTCAAGAATGGTGAAAGTAAAACATTAGTGCCTTTTATTGAGCAGCAACGTATTTGTTCCATTATGAAAGCTGAAACCGTAGAGGGTAAAAACGTCAGCGGAGCAGCAACTCTTGCGGAGTCTCGTGATATGACTTCGGTAGACGCTCTGAAAGTCGAACAGAAAGCTGAACAGATAAAACCTAGTCAACGTGAAAGTGAAGTTGATGAGCTTATCGTGCGATATACACGAGGTGAATTAGAAGCTTTGGCAGATAAGGGCGGCATTGCAGCGTTGCGTGAAGTCGGTGAACGGCTTGATATTCACGAAAAATCTATCGAGCTGATGATTGAAAAAATTCTGATTGTGGCAGGTGAATAATGGCGCAACTCAACGTTATCAAGTCAGGAAGTGCGTCAGACATTACCGTGACGTTTGATGCGCTGGACGTTGCTTCTGTAAGTTATTCGGTATACGACGCAACCGGAAAACTCATTGCCGAAAACCAACCTATTACAATTAATAGCGGCGTCCTTTTTGTTTCATTCTCTGTGTCTGGTGATTTGAATACGTTGACCGATGGAAAACAGAAAGATATGCGACGTATTGTTGTTCGCTCGGAAACAGAAACGGGTCGCGTATCTGAGACGGAACAATTTTATGCCGTTATCGCTTCTTTTGACCTCGTTGTACCTAGTCAGTCATTTATTTCTTTGATGGAAGCAAAACTGGCGGCAATGGATATGTATGAAGCTGATGCGTTTTTAATGCTGAACGATCACACTCAACGACAAGCGTTGATTGAAGCAACAAGTCGATTGAAAGCCATGAGTTTTAGCTTAAAACGGATTTATAAGATTTCAGATTATGAATACGACCGTCCGCAGAACATTTTAGTCGCCAATACACTGCCGTTCTATCTGGCTGGTGATTTCAAAAGTGACATTATTGATTTTACCGAACTGACGGAGGATGAGTTTAAAGTCCTGCCTGATTACTTCACAAAAGATTTGGCTCAAGCCTGCATGATAGAGGCGGTTGCAACAGTGAAGACGGACGGTGCTGCTGATGCTCGTGAAGATGGATTGTTGTCTGAGTCTATCGGTGAGACAACAAATATGTACCGCTCTGGCAGATCTGCGACGAAAACACTCTCTCGTAAAACATGGCGGCTTGTTGCTAGATACACTGACAACGTGATCAGGTTAAGGCGAGGTTGATATGAAAACCAGTTGGCAATCAACCGCAACGATTTATCGTAAATCTGCCAGCCTTGATATTTACGGACAGGCTTCTTTACAGTTTGCAGGAAAGTCCCCTATTGGGATTGTCCGATTCGTACAGGCTTATGACAAGACGTCGGTACGAGCGGACAGTTCGGCTTCACGCGGCAAGGCGGACATTGCGTTATTCGATGCTGTATTAATTTTCCCGAAAAGTTCTAAATTGCAAATTGACGATGTATTGCTGGTTGAGGGTGTAAAGCTGGAAGTGAAAAGCATACATAATCGCTTTGGTTTGAGGCGAAAGGAGGGGCATTTTGAAGTGGGGGCAAACCTATGGGTCTCTCAGTAAATATCGGGTCGTTTAAACGTGCTCAGGAGCGTTTGACGCACAGCCAGAACGCCCTTAAACGTAATCTCCTTAATGAACTGCGGAAAATGGCTCACACGATGGAAAAATATTCCCGTGCAATGTCGCCACGAGAAACTGGCAGTTTGGAAAGATCTATTTTTTCCCGTGTTGTGAATTCAAAAAACGAGACTCACGTCAATTTGTATGTGTCGGAAAACACCATGCGAGAGGGGGTAAACAACAAAGGCAAATTTGTTCGTAGAGTGCCTGTTGGACGGTACGCTGATTACATGCATGACGGTCAGTATCGATTGGGTCGGCTTTCCCGTCAGAAACAGCTTCAAAGCTACGCTCTCGGCGCGAGAGTTAAAGTCGGAACAGGGTTTATTGAACGAGCTGGCAATGTGGTTTGGAAGCGTTATAGAAACGATTTGAAAGACGCAGGTATTAGAGCTGGTTTTGGTCGGGGTAGGTGGAATTGACTGCTCCCCGCCGTAAAAGGCGAGGTCTCCAGAGGGCTATCTGATGATTTTAGAAGCATTTACGAAATATCTTGAATCAAAAGGGGTTGGTAAGATTGGAAAAGACCTATTTTGTTACTATATGCCGCCCCAAGTAACTCGTGGTTATTTGGTAATGACCCCTAATGACGGGATTTCAATAGATCCTGAATTAAAAGGCTATTATCAAGACATTTTTCCGTTTATGATTAGAGCTGAAAGCATTGTCAAACTTAACCAATTAAGTACAAAGGTTATGGACATAATTGAAACGAGAGATGTTTCGATTGGCGGTGTGTATTTTAACTCTATTCAGCCAGTTACATTGCCTGCTATTTATCCTCAGAATGATGGAGGATCTTTCGAGGCTGGGGTTGTGGTAGAGTTTAGTTGTTATTTACTTAATAAGTAAGGGAATACTTATATGTCAGGAAATAAAGTAGAGAATATCAAGCTAGGCGCATGTAACGTTTCTTTCAATGATGTGGATTTGGGTTATACCAAAGGCGGCGTTGAAGTGGAAATTACAACCGACACGTTGAAAGTGACAGTTGACCAGTTTGGCGAGACAACCGTTTCCGAGCTGATTCAGGGTCGTAATATCAAAGTGACAGTGCCATTAGCCGAAACCGTTCTTGAGCGTTTAGCTGCGGTAATGCCGGGCAGTGAAGTGACAGGTGAAAAAGACGAGATCACGATCAAAACTGGTATCGGCATCAACCTCGTTGAAGTGGCGCAGAAGTTAGTTCTGACTCCACTAAACAAAGACGACTACATTCTAACTTTGCCAAAGTCTGCAACGGCTGGTAGCTTCACAATGGCATACAAGCACGACGATGTTCGTGTCTTCAACGTTGAATTTAACGCTTACCCTAGCGACGATGGTGTTTTGGGTACGATGGGTAAAAAAAAAAGTAACCCCACCAGTCGAGATAAAGGACGATAAACTCGATGCAAAAACAGAAGGCGAGATGAGTGGAGTGTTAGAAAAAGACAATGGGTGATAAACTTCCACCTTTGCGGTTGTAAGTACATAAATACCTAATGTACTATAGGGCTTCTAATTATCTTGAAGCCCTTTTTTATTACATGGAGTTTAGTATGGCCAAGTTACTGGATTTAGATGCCCTGATACCTGAGAAAAAGACGATTAAAATCAGTGGTAATATTTATACCGTTGCACACATGACCGTTGGCTTGTTTGCTTTGGCTCAACATTACCAGACTCAAGACATTGCTAGCAAGTCACCTGTAGAACAGCTACATGCTGGCATTGAACTTGTTGGCAAATTGCTTCCCGAAATGAATGAAGAACAAATTCAAAACCTACCAATTGAATTTATTCAATCGATAATTGTTCATGCTTTCCAAGATGGCGAAGCAACAAACGAACAACATGCAGGTGAAGAAGCAAAGTAATATCCCGTACAGAAGCCGGTGTAGAGATAGTATCAATCGATTTCGGCTTCTACTTTTGTCGTGTCACGGCTTTTTATGGCGAAAGTAGTAATGCTGTGCTGGAAATGCCTCTTGAGCGATTCTGGTTACTAAGTCGAAACATAGATCGCATCAAGTCGGAAGATGATATCCGGCGGTTGCAGATTGCCAGAATTTCACAAGCAACTGGCGATAGTTACGTGGCATTTGAGAAAAGTTTACAGCAGAGAATAGGGCAACCTGTCTTGACAAAACGAGCGATGTTGCCTGTCAATGTCGAAGCCGATCCAGATGCCGAATTTAAATTAAAAAGGATATTCGGTGGAGGCTAAGGATGGCTGACTCGTTAGGTTTTAAATTAACGCTCGATAGCAAAATTTTTGAAATTAAGATTAACAACGCTGAGAGACTGCTTAATCGACTTTCTCAAAGAGCGACATCTTCTAGTACGGGTGTAAAACGTTTAGAGGGCAGTTTCAATAGTTTCGGTAGAACGTTGTCAGATACGATTACTACAATCGACATGGCATCGTTTGCTATCGGAACAATGAAATCTGCCCTTTTTGATTGGCAAAAACCTATTCTCGATAGTGCTGGTAAGTTAGAACGCCTGCAAATCATGCTTCAAGGTTTGGCTACATCTTCGGATAAAGCAGCTGAATCAATGCGTGATTTCAATTTCATCGTCGATAAGGCGAAAAACGCGCCTTTTTCTATCGAATCTATTTCAGACAGCTTTGTAAAACTTAAATCAGCGGGGATCGATCCAACCAAGGGCTCGTTAGATGCGATGGTTGATTCGGTGGCAAGATTTGGCGGCAATAGTGAGCTTCTGAAACGTGCAACCATTGCGATCCAACAAATGTCCGGCAAGGGTGTTGTCTCAATGGAAGAACTTCGTCAGCAATTAGGTGAAGCAATTCCGACCGCCATGCAGTCAATGGCATTAGGTATGAACGTGTCAATGGCTGAATTGGTTAAAGCAGTTTCTAGCGGCTCTGTTCGTTCAAAAGATGCTATTGAATCAATGATGAACATTTTGGAAGTTTCATACGGCGGTTCTGCCAAACGAATGATGAACACCTATGTTGGTTTGTTATCACAAATGCAAACTAACGCCGCCCTTTTAGCCAAATCCATTGGTGACTCTGGTTATATGGATGCTGTTAAAGATGCAATTCGAGATATAAACAGGCTATTGGGTAGTAATGCGGCTGTTTACTATGGAAAGCAGTTTGGCGAGATGGTTAAGGGGATTATTGATGCCTCTAAAGAAATGCTTGTTTGGATTTTTAATAACAAAGAAATGCTACTGTCTTTAGGTTCAGCATTAATGTATATCGCTGGCGGTGTACTTGTTCTGTCCTTTTTTAAGTCAATAACTGGTGCGTTAACAGGCTTTAACAGAATGATCGCAACGACTGTGACAAGTTCTGGCGGTCTAGCAAGACAAATGCTTTTAATCTCTCAACGCGCTTCTAGCATGGGGCAAAATCTTAACCTTGGAACAATTGCCATTGGAAAAATGAAACATGCTTGGCGTGGTTTAGACGCTGTTATGAAAGCCAATGTCATTGTCTTTGCGGTCACTACGATTATCGAGGTTCTTGCTTTACTTGCGTGGTGGTATGACAAAGTAAATGAAAAAGCCAAAAACGCGATGGAGACGGCTAAAAATACGCCTGAATTGGTGACTGATGAGCAAATGGAGGACTTAAAAAAAGCAAAGGAGAGTCAATTAAAAGAATTAAAAGAAATTGAAAAAAAAATCAAATATCAGCAAGAGCTTATGCAACCTGCTTTAGAATATAAAAAGAGTGGTAAGCTTGACAACGAAGAAGCGTTGAATCAAGCCTTGAAAGTAGAAAAAGCCCTCTTAAAAGAAAAAGAAAAAATTGCTGGAAAATTACAAGAATTGCAAGATTCGTTAACCAATACCGAAGTCGCTAAAGCTAAATGGGCGTATGAAAGAAAACTATCCCAACTTGAGGACAGTATTGAAAGAGAAGATGAGGTAAGAAAAGCAGCATTAAGATCCAAACTTGAGGCTCTTAATGCTGAAATGGGGGCAAAACTCAACGCAGCAAAAAATGATACCGCGTTGCAACTTTCTATCCGAAAGGAATACGGTGAGAAAATGGGGGTTTTGTACAATGAGGAATTAGAACGTGGTAAAGCAAGTATCACCAAACAGGCAGATTTAACTCGATCTGAAATCAATCGCATAATGACAGAGTTAGCGAAAGTTCGGGCACAGGCTGGAAATAATGCAACTGATCATCAGAAAAAGCTGATTACTCAACTTGAAAACCAGTTATTAGCCGCTACTAACTCTCTAAATAATTATGAAAAAATGTACCAATCCACCCTTGAACGTATAGCCAATTCCGCAAAGATGTTTATGGGGTCGATAATCGGTATTAATGGTGAGGCTATGGATGCTACATCCGATGCTCTCGGTGGTAAGTTGAAAACTATAGAGGATAATAGCCGTAGAAATTCCGCATCAGCACGTTTAGGTAATGGCGAGAAAATAAAGACAATCGATGGTAGAACCGCCACCTCACAACAAGAATTGCAGACTCATTACAATATAGTGGATGCGCTCAAAGAAGAAGAAATTAACGTTGATGATCTTGAAGTTGCCTATAGCAATTTAAGTAAAAGTCATAAAGCAAGTATAGATGCAGCAATGGCAAACGCACGTATGGCGGGTGATGCGGCGAATGAAAATAAAGATAACACCAGTGCAAGAGCTGCCGAATCCAGAGCCGAAAAAGCTAAGCGTGAAGCTGAACGTATGGCTGAGGCACATAAAAAGTTACTCAACGATGCTGAAGTTATGTCTGAGAAAATCAGCTTTGGTAGTGAAGAAGTTGCTAATTATAAGAAAAACCTTAGTGATTTAAGAGCTGAGTTAGAAAAAATAGCCAACGCTGTCCCTAGAGAGGGCATTTTAAGTCAGGAGCAAATCGACAGAGCTAATGCAAGACTTGCCGAAGTAAAAGCTGAAATTAAGGATAAGGACTACCTTAATGCACTTGGCAAAGACTCAGCCGATCAACTTATTTCTAAATGGGCGGGTTTTGCGAATACCGTTAAAGGCAGCATGACTCAATCCGTTACTGAAATGCGTAGTGAGTTTGAAAAAAACTACCAAGAAGCGGACAAGTATTTTCAAAAGATTATTGCTGCGGCATCAAACAACGAAGAGGTTCAGCGTCATTTAGCAGAAGAACACGCCAAATTCCAAGCTGGTAAGCTGGAAGCAATGGTGCGTATGACCGAAACTGCTACGGCGCAGATGGCATATGATTATCAGAATCTTGGTAAGCTCATTGATGACAATATCAAGTCGGTATTCGATAACCTCGAAGATAAGCTGATGAGTTTTCTTGAGACCGGTAAATTTGATATAGCGGATTTTGGAAATTTTATTTTTAATGAACTTCAACGAACGTTTATCCGCAGCATGGTTATTTCACCGATGATTAACGAGCTGGGTTTAGGTGTTGGTGGAAATACTGGTGAAAGCTTCATCTCAAAAATCGGTGGAGCTATGGGAAGTATAGGGAGTATGTTTGGTGGTTCTGGTAGCTCTAATGCTACAGGAGGCACCGATGGCATTGCTAACCCTGCTCAGTCTTTCGGTGAAAATGCCGCGTCTAAATCGACTGAAGAGCTTGGTAAGGCGGCAACTGAAACAACAGGTGCATTGCAGACAATGCAGTCACAGGGTATTTTCGCTACCCTCGCTGGTTACGCTCAGCAATTGTGGGCAATGTTTACTGGTGCAACCGCACAAACCGCGAATGCTGCTGCCACAACAGCTTCTTCCGTTGCAAACACTACTTTATCGACTAGTGCGGCTATGGCTTCTGCATCGCTAATTCAGCTTTCAATAGCAGCTACAACAGCGGCAATGAAGCAATCGATGGGAAGTTTTGCTTTTGCGAACGGAGGTATCATGAGTGGATCTGGGGCCATACCATTAAAAGCATATTCAAAAGGTGGCATTGCCACTTCACCCCAGTTAGCTCTTTTTGGTGAAGGGTCGCACAACGAAGCCTATGTGCCTTTACCTGATGGTCGCCGTATTCCTGTAAACATGAACATTAATGGTGATGATATTGGTGCAGGTGCTGGTTCAGATAAGAGTGTTGTTATCTCAATATCTGTAGTAAATCAGGGCGGTGACAGCAATGAGAAAAGTAATTCAAGCAACGAGTCGGCATGGAACGAGACAGCTCAAAAAATTAAATCCATTGTTATTGAGACAATGACCGAAGAAAAACGTCCGGGCGGTATGTTAACGGAGTAACATATGGAACGAAAAACCTTTAAATGGCATCCGAAGTTTGACTCCCGAAAGAACTTCAAGTCAACGCTTAGCAAGCAGTCCTTTGATGAGGGGTACGAGCAACGATTAACGTCAGGGTTTAACTGGCGTAAATTTGAGTGGAGTTTGGTGTTCGAGGGTGGCTATTCGTTCATTGCGGAAATTGAAGAATTTCTGTATGAGCACGGCGGGAAAGACTCGTTTAATTGGGTATCTCCCGACAAAAAAAACTATACAATTGTTTGTGAAGATTTTAACGTAGTTAGACATGAAGGTGCGGCTACGCTTTCCGCAACGTTCAGACAAGTGTTCGAGTAAAAATATATGCCGCCTCATGGATTGAGGCGGCTTTGTTTCAAGGAGTGAAACGCAATGACAGGAAAGTCAATCAGACAGCAAATTCAATTATTATCACCTGAATCTATCTTTGAATTTTTTATTATCGATCTGCCTAAGAATACGGGCGGAGGTAGATTCTATTTTCACGCTGGTACAAATGATGTAAACCAACCTGTCGTATGGCAGGGAAAAACCTACCAACCTATGCCGATAAAGGCAACAGGTTTTGATATTAGCGGAGAAGGTAAACTTCCAAGGCCTAAGTTAAAAGTTGTCAATCTGCATGGATTGATTTCTGCTGAGTTGCAAACTAAAGATGATTTGTTAGGTTGTCAGGTGACACGCAAGCGGACGATGCAATGTTTCCTTGATGCAGAAAACTTTCCTGATGGGGTCAATCCAGACGCAAATCCAGAACAGCATTTCCCTGATGATGTATGGTTTATAGACCAAAAAAATCTTGAAACCTGCGAAATAGTGGAATTTGAACTAGCGTCAGTTTATGACCTGATGGGGGTACAACTTCCTAATCGCCAAGTGATCCGTAATTCTTGTCAGTGGGATTATCGTGGTGCAGAGTGTGGATATACTGGCCCTGCTTTTGATAAAGATGACAAACCAACTCCTATCGCCGGAGCAGACTTCTGTCCTAAGCGATTATCTAGTTGCCGGGCGCGGAAGAATTACTTTGCTGATGGGATCATTATGTTTGGCGGCTTTCCGGGAGCGACACGCGCATGATCCAAGATATGATGAGTACAGAGTTATATTTGGTAATGCAACAGGCAGCAGTCACCGCTTATCCAAATGAGGCTTGCGGATTGTTGGTTAACACAAAGGGAACGAAGTATGAGCTTGCGTTGTGTAAAAACGTTGCGGAAGACCCCGTTAATTTTTTTGTTATGGACGCAGACGAGCAGATAGCAGCGGAAAGGAAAGGGGAAGTCGTAGGAGTATGGCATAGCCATACGGATGGAACCAATAAAGCCAGTGAAGCAGATTTGGCTGGTTGTGAAGCCTCAGAGCTTCCGTGGTTTATCATCAATGTGACAAAGAATTATAACCCTGAAATTGATAGTGAATTCATTATCAGTGATGTGAATGTCATTTCCCCAAATGGTTTTGAAATGCCTTATGAGGGAAGACCTTACGCTTTTGGAGTATTTGATTGTTGGATGTTATGTCGCGATTACCTCAAGAGAGAATTTAATATTCAGGTGGGGGCGTGTCCACATCTACACATCCCTAATTGGTGGGATGGCAATAAAGATATTCTAAGTGACAACTTTGCTGAACAAGACTTGGTTAAACTGCCTTACGGAACAAAGCCCCAGCGCGGCGATCTGTTTGCTATGAAAATAGGCTCAAAAATGCCCGACCACTGCGCTGTTTACATTGGTGATAACATGATATTGCACCATCAGGCCAACCGATTAAGCAGTAAAGCAATCTATGGCGGCATGTACCAGAAAAATACTATTCACCATTTACGGCACAAGGATTTGCTATGAGTGAAAAAACAAACACACCGAATATCGTCACCTTTGAATTTGGCGGTGTGCTGGGCAAGAAATTTGGTAAAGAGCACAAAGTAAAGTGCACGACGGTACGACAAGGTATCAGCATTATTAACTGTAACAGACAAGGGTTGCTCGCTTGGATGAAGCAGAATGCTAGAAAGTACCAGAAATATCATATCCGGGTGACTAGGGCCAATGGCGCAATACGCGACATGAGTGAAACTGAATATCAGATGGAAAATAATGGGGATATGATTCATGTCTGTATTACGCCTATTTATCGCGGTGCCGGAGCTAAGGCCATGAGCATTGTTCAGGTCGTTGTTGGTGTGGCGTTAATGATATCCTCATTTTGGTTAGGCCCACCAGCCTTTATGGCTGGTCTTTCCATGTTGGCAAGTGGTGTAGTTGGTCTTTTGTCAAAACAACCGAAGCCAAATACGGGAGGGGCGAATAACCGCAAAAACTCAACTTACTTTGACGGCCCTGAAAATACAGTAGAGCAAGGTGCGCCTGTACCCCTTATTTATGGTGAAGAAATCCTCGTTGGCTCCCAGTTAATCAGCCTTAAATTGTCCGTAGAACAATTAATACCTGACCCACCAGAACCGAAGGAAATTGCGCATAAAATGGCGAATGCTATTATAAATAAAAAAGAAAAAGCATAGCTCTAGTTAAGAGTAGTTAACAAACTGTATTTAAAATTGTATTTGATTATAAAGTTATACATCATTGTATGTACTTAAGTACTTGCTTGCGATATGGAGATTGCAATGAAAAAAGAAAAAATGATTATAGCCGGAGCTGGTGGTGGTGGTGGTGAAAAACCAAGACAATCTGTTGAAGCTCCTGACAATGTTGAATCTAAGACACTCGCGTCAATACTGGATCTTTTGGGTGAAGGTGTAATTGGTGGTTTAAAAAATGGCGGTCAGTCTGTCTTTTTGGACAATGTACCTTTATTGAATCCTGATGGCTCACCAAACTTTAATGGAGTGAAATTTTGGGAAAGACGTGGGGAGCAGAATCAAGACCCGATAGATGGCTTTGATGACATTGAAACGCCTCACAATGTTGCGACAGAACTTAAAAGTACAACGCCTAAAACGTTGCAAATTGACAATGATGATGCTGACCGAGTACGAGTCATCATGGAATTTCCCCGTATGGTTTCGACTAACAAAGAAAATGGAGATGTATACGGGGCGAAAGTTCAATTGCAGTTCCAATTAGCTGTGGGTGGAGATTCATTTAAGCCAGTTATCCCAGTAGATCATAAGGATAGTACGATTACGGTAGCTAAAAAATCAAGTGGCAAATTCCTACGAGAATATTTTATTGATTTACCTAAACCCGGAAAAAATTACCGTATTCGGATTTCTCGATTTACTCCTGATAGCAGCAGTGATTATTTGCACAACAAAACGCTGGTATCGTCCTATGGAGAAATTGTATTTACAAAAATGGGATATCCTAACAGTGCAATAGTTGGAATTACCATTGATTCGCGGGAATTTGGCGGAAATATGCCTCGTCGTTCATACCTTGTTTCGGGTATGAAAATCCGGGTTCCTTCAAACTATATTCCTACCGAAAATATTTATCAGGGAGATTGGGATGGAGGCTTTGATATTCAGGTGTCATCTAACCCTGCATGGATTCTTTATGATTTGCTTACAAATAAACGATATGGCTTGGGAAATTTTGTCAATGAATCAATGATCGACAGAGGACAGTTCTATCAAATAGGGCGTTATTGCGATCAGGAAGTTCCTGATGGCTTCGGAGGGACAGAAAAGCGATTTACTATTAATACAGTGATTGCCAGCCGTCAGGAGGCGTATAAGGTCATTGCTGACATTGCTTCGGTATTCCGTGGTATGGTCTTTTGGGCTGGAGGAATGATTAACCTCCGGCAAGATAGTCCGTCTACACCTGTTATGCAGTTTTCGGCAGCAAATATCATTGATAAAGTTGTTCGCAAAGGGTCATCACGTAAAGATCGCCCAACCGTTGCCGTTGTCACCTACAACGATAAGGATGACCTTTACAAACAAAATATTGAATATATCGAGGATGAAGAGGCTAAAAAACGCTTTGGAATTCGTAAAACGGAATCGCTGGCGTTTGGTTGTACCAGTCGGGGGCAAGCGTACAGAACTGGCCTTTGGCTGCTTTATACGTCTAAAATGGAGACAGATGTTATCACTTTCAAAGCTGGGATCGACAGTTCATTTTTGGTTCCCGGTGAATTAGTAAAACTGCAAGATAAATATCGTTCCGGTAAGCGTAATTCGGGGCGTATTAAATCCTTTACTAAAAACAGTATAACACTAGACGCTCCGGTAAAACTCGATAAAGAGGGAGCATTCATCACCTATCTGACGGCTGATAGTCGCATGATAGATCGTAACTTGCTTGAGCCGACTGGTGAATACCAGACTGTGACGTTTAAAGAGCCGATTAATACCGGTGACGAACCTATGGAAATGGGTATCTGGACGATCACTGAACCTGATTTAGAACCAGTTTTGGTCCGTGTACTGAGTGTGAGAGAAGGGGATGAAAAAGGTACATTTGAAATCACCGGCGTTGAGCATAATCCCTCTAAATTTGAAGCGATTGACCGTGGTGCAACCCTCATCCCGCCTAAAACAAGCATCTTAGATCCGACTTTCAGTAAACCCACTGGGTTAGAGATAACAGAGGTAACTTATCTTTCATCTCCCGGTAACCTGTCGGTGAAATTAATTGTATCTTGGGAAGGACGCTCCCCTAAATATGTTCTCCGCTATCGCCGTAGTGATGTGGTGGACAATTGGGTTCGGATGGAAGTCACCGACAATCAATGTGAAATATTGAATGTTGTGGATAGCGCTAGATATGATATCGAAGTTTTTGCGATCTCAATTACTGGTAGAAAAACCGAGACGTTAGCAGCGACTTACACCACTCTTGGTACTTTGATGCCACCGGGAGCACCTAAAAATCTGGCAGCAGTTGGAGACTACCGACAAATTGTGCTGACTTGGGTAAATCCTGACGCTATCGACCTTGAAACGATTTATGTTTATGGCTCACAAAAAAATAACTTCGAGACGGCGAGTCTTTTGGCAAAAATATCGTCAACAACCTTTACGCACTCTGGTTTGGACGATGACGTTACGTGGTATTACTGGGTAAGAGCAGTCAACAAACGAGGTATGTTAAGCCCTGTAAATTCTAACTTAGGTACAAGTGCGACTACGAAAGATGTATTGTCTTTTTTGAAAAATAAAATCACATCAAGCGAACTCGGTAAAGAGCTATTAGAAGAACTCGAAACTAAAGCTGTCAAGGGAGATCTTGATGCAATACAAGGTTTGATTGATAAATCAGAGATAAAGATTGATGCGATTCAGGACTTGGTTAACAAGTCGGAAATTAAGATCGATGCAATACAAGATTTGGCTGATGAGTCGGATAAAAAAATTGATGAGATTGATAAAATAACTGGTGAAATCAAGGCTTCTCAAGAAACTCTAAATTCTTCCGTTGAAACGGTAAAAGAGAGTGCCCAAAAAGCCCTGCAAGACGCAGATAATAACGCATCTAAGATTGTCAAAATCAAAAATACTGTCGATGAGCAGGATAAAAAGCTCTCTTCAACGTTGGAGGTTATTCAGACGGTAAAAGGCAATATAGAAGCCGTCTTGATCGAAGAGAGAAATTCTCGAATTGAAGGGGATAAAGCAACAACTGAAAAAGTCGAATTGATCGAAACAAAAATAAACAGCCACGATGCGGCCATTAAAAGAGCTGAGTCTACAGCTATTGATGCCGAGAAGACAAGCGCTCGCGTTACCGGTTCAGTTGAAGCTGTTGCTAAGGCAGCTATTGATACAGCGCTAAAAGGTGAAGAAGAAGTTAGGGAACAACGTGATACCAATGCCAAGATATTCACTGATCAGAAAGTAATTGTGGACGGACAGCAAGCATTATCTCAGAAGATAGAAACAATAACCGCAGAGTTCAATCAAAACATAAAAGCTCAATTAAATGAGGAAAAACAAGCACGAGCTAATGCAGATGAGGCACTATCTAAACAAGTTACCCAACTGAAAAGTGAAGTCGATCAAAACATCAAGGCTCAGTTAAGTGAGGAAAAACAGACACGAGCTAATGCGGATGAGGCATTATCCAGACAAGTTACCCAACTGAAAAGTGAAGTCGATCAAAACATCAAGGCTCAGTTAAGTGAGGAAAAACAGACACGAGCTAATGCGGATGAGGCACTATCTAAACAAGTTACCCAACTGAAAAGTGAAGTCGATCAAAACATCAAGGCTCAGTTAAGTGAGGAAAAACAAGCACGAGCTAATGCAGATGAGGCACTATCTAAACAAGTTACCCAACTGAAAAGTGAAGTCGATCAAAACATCAAGGCTCAGTTAAGTGAGGAAAAACAGACACGAGCTAATGCGGATGAGGCATTATCCAGACAAGTTACCCAACTGAAAAGTGAAGTCGATCAAAACATCAAGGCTCAGTTAAGTGAGGAAAAACAAACACGAACGAATGCAGATGAAGCATTATCCAGACAGGTTACTCAGTTAAAAAGTGAAATCAATGAAAGTATCAATGCGCAACTGAATGAAGAAAAGCAAACCCGTGCAAATTCAGATGAGGCATTGTCTAAACAGGTAACTCAGCTAAAAAGCGAAGTAAACCAAAGCATCAATGCTCAATTGAATGAAGAAAAACAAACACGGGCGAATGCAGATGAAGCATTATCTAGGCAAATCACTCAGTTAAGAAGCGAAGTCGGGACAGACATCAAATCTCAACTTGATGAGGAAAAGAATACCCGCGCAACTAAAGATGATGCTCTGTCTCAAAGTGTTGAACGTCTTAAGACACAGACTAGCAAGGATATTGAAGCAGCAGTATTGACAGAAAAAAACGCACGTACAACTTCCGATAAAAGTTTAGCTGATAGTGTCAATGTCTTGAGTGCTAAAACTCAAAAAGATATTGCCAGTGCGGTATCCAATGAAGCCAGTGCTAGAGCTACCAAAGATGATGCTTTAGCAGAGGAAATATCTAAAGTTCTGGCAAAAACCAATGCTAATGAGGCTGCTGTAAAAGTAGAGCAAACAGCGCGTGTTAATGGTGACTCGGCTCTTGGGAACCGGGTGGATACGGTTCAAGCAAAAGTTAATGAGAATGCTGCAATTGTTCAGCAGACCACAAAAACAGTAGCTGATATTAACGGTAAAATTTCCGCTTCTTGGAATCTGAAAGTAGAAACGACTAAAGATGGGAAAAAATATGCAGCAGGTATGGCATTAGGAGTCAATAACAATGCCTCACAATTTCTTGTTCAGGCAGATCGATTTGGTTTAATAAATGTAAACAATGGTGCAGTGACAACCCCGTTTGTTGTTGAAAATGGCACTACCTATATGAATGCCGCTTATATCAAAGATGGCTCAATAAGTAGCGGTAAGGTTGGCGACTTGCAATCTGACAACTACTCAGCAGGGAAAACAGGCTGGAGATTTGGCAAAAATGGTCAGCTAGAAATGAATGGTCAAACGTCTGGACAGGGAAGGTTAAACATCTCCAATAATCGCATTGATGTTTATGACGAAAAAGGTGTTTTACGAGTAAGGCTTGGTTTGCTGTAAATGGCGTTATTGAGTGTGGTAATATTATTTTTATTGTAAGTAATTAAATACCTATTATACATCTGAAAAGGAAATATGAAATGTGGTACAGGGAAGGTACTAATTCTTTTGAGAAAGGCAGTAAAAATGTTACCGGTGTTGGAACTTTTTGGTCACAGGCGAAATATGGCGTTATGCCGGGCATGGTGCTTATTGGTTCTGATAATCTCTTATATGAAATTGAAAGTGTTCAGAGTAATACAGAACTTACTCTGGTAGAGGTTTACAAGGGAAATTCAATCAAGGATCAGCCCTGCCGTATCATTACCACTTACGAAGGGGATTTGTCGCAGTTTAGCGCTCGGTTCTCAGCCTTGCTTCACTCAATATCCGGTGATTCCCGTGAAATTCGAAACTGGTTAACTTCCCCATCACCAGTCGTTATTGTCCGAGATGACGGTACTACATTCAAGGCTGATTCACTGGAAACGATCTATGCGTCACACAAAGCCCGTATAGAGTGGTTTGATAAAAATCAGACACTGATTTCAGATGCAGGTAATCAAGCAGAAAATGCGGCTGGTTCAGCGAAAGCAGCAAAAGACTCACAAATAGCGGCTAAGACCAGTGAAACACAAGCTGAGAATTCAGCTAAAGCTGCGAAGGATTCCCAAGTTGCAGCATCCATGTCTCAATCGGCAGCAAAAACTTCAGAAGCCAATGCTAAGACATCTGAAATTAATGCGGCTAATTCAGCGAAAGCGGCAGCGGCTTTACAAACTGTGACTAAGGTGTCGGAAACTAATGCCGCTAACTCAGCTAAAGGGGCAAATGAGTCTCAGGCGGCTACAAAGGTTTCTGAAATTAATGCGGGTAATTTTTCTAACGCTGCTAAAGCATCCGAACTTGCTTCTAAAACCTCAGAGACTAACGCAAAATCATCCGAAGTTAGCGCTAAGTCATCAGAGACTAATGCTAAATCTTCTGCGGATTCTGCAACTGAAAAAGCCAAACAAGCAGCCGATTCACAAATAGCAACAAAAGCCTCTGAAACTAACGCAGCAGCATCCAGTGATACCTCAACTAAATCTGCCTCTAATGCTTCTGCTTCTGCAAGTAAAGCAGAACAAGAGGCCAATAAAGCAATTAGTTCAGCCAATAATGCTGCAACCTCAGCATCCGGTGCGGCAAGTTCTGCAAATTCTGCGAAAACGTCTGAGACTAACGCCAAGTCGTCAGAAAATAACGCCACCACCGCAGAGAAAAATGCTAAGGCATCAGAAAATAATGCAGCAGCATCTAAGTCAGAAGCTGAAAAGTCGGCAAAAGATGCGGCGAACACTCTTGCGAAAATGGGGAATGATGCAAAAATTGCGGCTGATGCAGCTAACGCCGCAAAGCTATCAGAGACTAATTCAAAGGCAAGCGAAATCACTGCCAAAACCTCAGAAACCAATACTGCCAACGCAGAAAAAGCAGCTAAAAGCTCTCAAGATGCCGCCAAAACCTCAGAAACCAATGCCGCAAATTCAGCACAACTTGCGTCTGCTTCTCAGGCATCTGTAAAAGCATCGGAATCTGTTGCAGTATCATCAAAAAATGCAGCACAAGAAGCCGCTACTTTGGCAACTAAAAAAGCGGAATTAGCGTCAGTCTCAGAAAGTAAGGCGCTGGATGCTGCCAATAGAGCAACTCTTGCCGCACAATCAAATGAAGACTCTCTCAAAGGGAAAACTGCCGTAATAACTATAGGATCAAATGTAGCGACTTGGACAAAAATAGCCGAAGTCATCATGCCACAGGCAGCCAGTACTGTTCGTATAGAAATTGTAGGCGGTAGTGGCTTCAATGTTGGTCATTACGTACAGGCATCTCTATCCGAAATTGTTTTACGTTCTGGCAATGGTCATCCAAAAGGGATAAACGCGGTTATTTACAGAACGAATACTAGTGCCGTGAATAAGATAGCAACCATTAATACAGAAAATGACAAATACGATGTTTATGTCCACCTTGGTGCTTTCGCATTTTCCTTGATATGCAATGCGCAGCAAGCTAATGCAACCATTTTAAACTTGGGAGCGTTGTCAACCCCATCAGCGACATTACCTGAAGGAGTATTGGAAGGTAAAACATACAATTATGTTTTGTCATCCTCAGACGAATATGGAAATTTGTCTGTTGATAAAAATATGTATGGACCGGGATTTGTCTCTGGTATGCAAGGGCAAGATAGAACGTGGCTAGAACCTAAAGAGGGTAATGCTTATTGGTTAGCTAATATTGGTGACCAATACGTTGGTGAGTTCAAACATCCTAAAAAATCAGGAACGGCTGCTATATTAGAAGAACATTACACCAAAGGGGAATCAGATAGTAAGTATGCGTTAAAAAACTCACAAGAAGAACTTAAGGTTGGCTACATATCGGCTAAGTGGGTTAACAATTACGCAGGTATTAAACTTCAAAAACCTGATGATCGTTATGCCTTAATTGAGACTACTCCTCATGGTAGCGCACCATTAAACTTTATCTACCGTGATCCAAACGGTAATAATATTTCTGTAGCTTCTTTGCCAACAGAAACAGGGGTTATTGCATTACAAGGTTATTCTTACTCAAAAGATGAAATTAACCAGAACTTTGTAAAAAGCGATACAATAAATCTTGGCAAGTCATGGACCGCTCTGAAAACGATCTCATCTGGTGAGTGGGGTCAACCTATTGGTTACTCAACAATGGTGCATATCGACAGTATTGGGTTGCCAAATGGATTCGGTGATCATGGTTATTGGCATGTTATCGCTGCTCGTGATATGGCTCAGGGATATGCAGGGTTTTTGACTGGATTTGACAAAGGGCACGTTTATTACGGATTCTCTAATACTAAAGAAGGCAATCCTACTTGGGTTAGAGTGTACACAGAAAATCATAAACCTTCTGCGAGTGATGTAGATGCGTATGCAAAAGGTGAGTCTGATAGTCGTAACTACAGCAGTCTACCTTATGTAATGAAACAATCTGGTGGTGATAATTCAGACCTAAATAACTGGCCGAACAATAGAGTTGCATTTGTCTATCATGATGCTGAAAACAGTGCTCAAGAGACTGGAGTAGGTGCTTCATTTGCTCATGGTAATTATGTTTTGCAGCTTGTTTCTCGATATTACGGTAATGGGGATGTTCTTAAATTCAGAACAAAAAATGGGGATAACAATACTTGGAACCCTTGGCATCATATTGCCACAACAAATTGGACATATTCACAAGGCGATATTGATGCGAAAGTTAATGGACGTATGGCGAATGGCACTGCTTACACTAAAGGCGAATCAGACGATAAATATCAGCCAAAAGGTAACTATGCTAATGCTGCTTCTCATACTTTCAGTGGGGATGTAAGAGCACCTCATATCATTACAGGCTCAGGAAATAACCTTAGTTACTTTTTTCAACGTGATGGTGCTTGGGTATGGACTGCGCAACAGAATGGCAATTGGCAAGGCGAGATCAAACATCCCGGAAGAGGGGGGGTATTTGCGCTTCAAGGGGATAGTTATTCTAAAGGTGAATCGGACGGCAAATTTCAGGCTAAAGGAAACTATGCAATAGCTGGAAGTTCTTACTTGAAAGAAGAATCGTCTACATTATTTGCCGGATATGCAAAGTCACTTCCTGATCTTAATGATAGAAATTTTACTTTTTTCTTTACTGGTGATGATTCTTCAGGATGGGCTAAAGGAGTAAATATAAACTGGCGAACTGGTGGCGATACTGGACAATTCTTTGTTGACTCACTAGGTAAGTTTAGAGCTAGATTTTTAAACGATAATGGCACGATTGCAGAAAAAGGATTTTTATATTTGGGTGACGCCTATACCAAAGGTGAGTCTGACGGAAAATATCAGACCAAAATAGGTCAAAGTATCAGCTTTGGGGAAAGCCAGCAGGCATGGACTACAGCCCAATTTATTGACTGGATAAAGTCAAAAGGGGCTTTTGATACAGGATATTGGTTAGTCAGAGGTTCGTGGTGGTACGCTGGGAACTGCTATATCTCAGACACCGGTGTTGGAAATATTCACTTGGCAGGTTGTACGGTTGAAGTGGTTGGTCTTATAGGCGCTTACACAATTAAGATTATAACACCGACAACCTCTGCAAGTGGTGAGGTTAATAAAGAGTTTATTTACGTTAATAACGGTAATGGCAATGATTATTCCCCCGGTTGGCGCAGATTGTATAACACCAGTTCGCCGCCGACTGCATCGGAAGTTGGGGCGTACTCTAAAGGCGAATCTGATAACAAATATCAACTGAAAGGTAACTTTGCCAATAAAGGCGAGAGCTATACTAAAGGTGAGTCTGATAGTCGTTATTTTGAAAAATCAGGTGATTTACACTTAAATCGTGCAGCTCGCCGCCATATTGTCTTTCATAATGGTTCGCAAATTGATGGATATATTTTTAAAGATCCTAATGGACACTTGATGTTTAATAACGGTGTCCACGGTGGTGATTGGCAGATGCAAACTAATGGGGCGTTTTATTGTGGCGGAAATGGTAACTTTAACGATGTATATATCAGATCTGATAAGCGTTCTAAAGAAAACATTGAAAAAATCAGTGATGCAGGTCAAAAACTGTCAAAACTGCGTGGTTATACCTATACCGTATCTGACGATAACAACAATAGCAGCCGTTCTGCCGGCCTTATCGCTCAGGAAGTACAAGATATTTTACCGGAAGCAGTGACTAAAGACGAAAAAGGCTTGCTACGTCTAAACTACAACAGTGTAATTGGCTTGTTGGTTGAAGCGGTAAAAGATTTGCAGAAACAGGTTGACGCTCTTAAAAATAATATGTAACCACTTACCTATTGCGTTAAAAAATGCTATAAATTTCCCACCCCGATTTGCCTAACACATGGAGGTTAAAATGGCTAACGAGGTGGGAAAAGTGACACCGGAAATGGTGGAGCGAATTGCAAAGATTGTCGCACAGGAAGTTGCGGTAAATTTGCGTGACGACCTAAAGGATAAGGTCGGTGAAGAAGTTAATCGCCATCTTAAAGCCTACTTTGGCGACATGACGGCGGCACAGCACAGTATTCAACATGCCAACATAGAAAAGCTGCTGGTTAGATTAGACAACCTTTCTAGCGGATTTTACGGGGGCATAATCTCAAAAATAGCCTCTATGCTGGTGGCGGCTCTTATTTTAGGGCTGGCGGCGTGGGGTTTAAAGAATGGTATGGGTAACTAAAGGAGTAGTTAGCTATGACAAGTAAAGGATTACCTCGTGGGATCAGAAATAACAATCCCGGCAATCTCGAAATGGGTTCGCCGTGGCAGGGTTTGACCAAAAGACCTCAAGACGCTCGTTTCTGTTCTTTCGTTGATGCGACTTTCGGCATTCGAGCATTGGCGGTTACGCTCATCACCTATCACGATAAGCGTAAAGCAGCAAATGGCACTCGCATTGATACCGTGCGTGAAGTCATTGAACGTTGGGCACCCTCAGTTGAAAACCACACTGAGCGGTATGTTCAGTTCGTCAGTAAGGCAATGGGAGTTTACCCTGATCAAAATATTGATCTACATGATTATGACACTATTCGTCCGATGGTGGAGGCGATCATTCGTCAGGAAAACAGTCAAGGTAAACTCAAAACCCTCAACTCGTGGTACAGCCGTGAAGTGATTGATGAGGGGTTACGTCGTGCTGGTGTTGTCAAAAAGACGAAAGAAATTGCCAAAATTCCGGTAACGAAAGAAACCGCTAGTGCAACAGTTGTTGCATCTTTGGGAATCGGCCAGATTGCCGAAGTTATGCCTCAGCTTTCAGATGCTATGGTGAAGTCAGAGAGCCATCTATCCAGCGGGTCAGTAGTTCGTATCGTCTTCGGAGTTGCAACTATTGTGGTGGCTTGTGTCATCGCGTATTCGCAGGTCAAACGTTTTAAGCAAGGTATTGGTTAATTATGTTTGGATTGGAATGCAGAACTTTAGAAGGTCATATTGACGAACTCACTAAATCTATAGGATATGTTGTATATAGTGATCAAGTGGATTTTAAAACAACATCCATCAAAATTGATCCCCGTTTTTTACAAGGAGGCGGCAAGCTCGTACCTTTCGTGTCTCAATCTACTTTTGTACCTGTACGAGGAATGAAGAACTACCTTTCTGTTAGAAATTTAAGAATTGCTGGCGATACTCTTATTTGGGAATATGGTGGGCGTCATATTTTACAGGCTTCTTGGACTATTCCAGTAATTACTGTTTTTAAGGTGATAAATAAATGAATTTATCTTTTGAGGTAGATGGAAATGAGTTGGGTATATTAAGTTCAAAATGTTACGTTTTGGAAAAAGAATACGATCTTAGTGAATATGTGCAGGGTGAATATAAAAACTATTTAGGAAAAAATGTTATACATATTCCTGAATATCCACATCTTCTGTCAAATTACTTGATTTTTTCAAAGCACGTTAAATCTGCAAAAGTAGAGAATTATTTTCACTATGAGATTAAGGCTGGAGAAATAAAACTTATGCTTATTGGTGCAGAAACGAAAGCATATATTTACCGCCCAATCCAATCTGGAGACAGCAATGATACTTATGGATTAAACATGTATAACGAAAATGGTGAGTTGTTTTATTCATCATCTAAAACACCTTTGCGAATAAAAGACTTTGTTAAACTTGAATTTGGTCACCCGCTTGCTAATCCCAAGCCTATTATGGGCTATAAAGATTGTATGGTTTTAAGTATGAATTTTGGTCATCATTATCAATATCCTCTTAAGAGTATATCTTTTCCTGCAATAAATAGCGAAGGAGGGTTATTCGTTGGTTACTTTAATCAGAATTTTGGAGGCGCAGGCATCACTTTTATAAATAATGATCATGCGGTTGTTGCTTATGCCCCTGATTCTATGCCAAGGTGGAAATGAATTGGATAAGCTGAAAACGTTTTTATACACTTCATTGTCTATTATCGCTGTTCTCTTCGCCGCCTATCACATGGGCGGCAGAGCGGCGAGAAAGTCTGTTGAAATAAAACGACGGCAGGAAGAAAATCAACGCCTGCAAACCACATTGGATGTGAAGAAAGAGGTTGAACATGAAGTTCAGCAAAAAGAAATCGGGGTTGCTGCTGCTGAACTTCGCAATGACTGGATGCGTAAATAATACCACTGGTTCGACAGCACCTACCTTTTGTGACACGGCCTCGCCTATCTATATTGGTAAAGAAGATAGCCTAACAGACCCTACGGCAAGAAATATTCTCACCCATAACCTTATCGGATATAGACTTTGTAAGTGGAAGAAATCTTCTAAAGGTTAAATGCTTTTTTAAGGTCTTGTAGCGATATCATCATTGTCATTGGGCGCAAAGGAGACTGGACAAATCCTACGCTAAAATAGAACTGCTTTGCGGGTTCAGAAATAGCGTGTGCAACAAGCGCTTTTGCACCAATGATTTCAGCAACCTGACAACAGCGAAAAGCGGCATCTCTAATTAACCATCTTCCAAAACTACGCCCCTGATAGTCGTAATGAACCGCAAGCCTTCCAAGTAACACTATAGGGATTTGGGCTGGCATGTTTCGAGAAATCCGGCTTGCGGCTTCGTTTCTCATCATTGAACCACTAGACAGACAATAATACGCAATGATCTCATTTCTTTCGTTTGTCA
Source organism: Xenorhabdus hominickii (assembly GCF_002632725.1). GTDB lineage: Bacteria > Pseudomonadota > Gammaproteobacteria > Enterobacterales > Enterobacteriaceae > Xenorhabdus > Xenorhabdus hominickii. The sequence goes on along the minus strand of NZ_NJAI01000009.1, from coordinate 55,076 downwards.
TAACAAATGTTTTTGAAGCGTTATTGGCAGAGTTTTTCAATGCTTTTTCTTGAAGCCAAGCATCAAGCATTTTCTCTCCTGAACAGAAATACATGGTCTTATGTGTATTATTCAAAGGTTCAAGATCATTAATCATAATTTCCTCGCTAAAATGGTTTTAGCATATTTGTTGTTTTAGCAAGATTTGTGTTCACAGCAGCAGGGGCATCAAGAGCCTTCATAAACAGATCATAAGCATCGGGAGAAACAACCAAGAAAGATTGCTCTAACAAAGTGTTTTGTGCATCCGAACGCATAGTATCTAGTACATATTCGCTTAATGTTTTTCCCTTAGCCTCAGCCGCCTTTGAAATCAATTCACGGTCTGATTCATTGATCCGCAAATTCAAATTCTTTGCTTTTCGGTTACTTGTTTGAATTTCAGTCATATTCATATCACTACCTTTCGAGTACTAGTGTTAAGTTTTAATTAAGATAATAATTATCAATATTCAATGTAAACAATGCATTATCTGTTGGTGTGTCAGGGTAGTATAGTACACATGAATAATGTAATCACATTCGCGTCACATTGCAAATTGGCTTTATTTTTGTGATATTTTTATAGATAAGAAAACAATATATTTTTCACAATGAGTTTATTTATAGGTTTTCTTCACTTTTTTAAATAAGCCATGTATCTTATGTAAAATAACAATGTCGGCTGACAAACAAATAAGGCGGATGCAATGAACCGAGGTACTAAAATAATACTCGTAGGTGGCAGTAAAGGTGGTCCCGGTAAAAGCACGTTAGCTCAACAGGTTGCAGGGTATTTACTGCTGGTTGAAGGCAAAAAAGTTCACCTACTCGATATCGATGCTCAAAAAACTACCTATCAGTGGTGTCAGGACAGAGTAAGTTTGCCAACAGATAAGCCGGCAAAAGAACTTTCTTTCCACTACCGCTCAAATGAAGTCATTAAGTACCTAGACGGCATTAAAGAAAATTACGACTTCATTGTTATTGACGCAGGTGGTTTTGACTCAGAGGTTCAGCGTGAGGCTATGTTAAAAGCAACACACTTGCTTCTACCTATCCGACCAAAACGCCGTGACGTGCGTTCGTTGGCTGCGCTTGACCGCATCATTGAGAAAGCGCAAATCCTCAATGAAGACCTGAAAGTTTGTGTAGTGATGAACCAGTGCCCGTCATTACCTAACCAATTCCCTCGTATTCAATTTGCAAAAGATGTATGCGAAACATTTGCCATGACCGCTCTCGACACCAACATTTATGCCCGAAATGTTTATGATGATGCTGAAGAAGCAGGTAGAACTATTTTTGAGTTAACCGGTGCGGAAAGAGATAAAAAAGCCGAATCGGAAATTAAGCAGTTGGTAAAAGAATTTGTGTATGGAGAAAAGGTAAATGGCTAGAGATCCAATGGTAGGATTGCGTAAACAAGACAGAGAAGAAGCGGTTCAGGAGTTTTTAAGCAATTCTTCACTAAAAGAGGTTACTGTAAAGCAAAGAGGTCGCCGCAAGAACAGCGACGAGATAATCAAAAGCCGTACCGTCTCAATGGAAGATGAATATCACGAATTAGTTGACCTTCTGCGGATAGCGCCAAGACGCGCTAATCTAAGCCGTTCAGACGTGTTTAGGGCTGCTTTAGTCACTTTGGCATCGTTACCTTTTAGCGATATTAAAGCTGCATTAGAATTGAGCTTGGAGACGAAACCGGAACAGATTAAAGATTTGATTAAAGAGCTGGATAAGAAAATCCCATAAGTAAACTTAAAAGCCGCACCAGCGGCTTTTAAGTTTATAACGGAGATTTACTGATAACAACAAGACGGTGTGTGTGGATGTCACTGTCACTTCCCCAACAAAATTCTTCCCATGTTTTATAGAATTCATCAAGGTCGCCAATGGCGGTCAAAGGCCTGTCTATTTCTGAACCGTCAGATGCGTATACAGAAAATCCTACGTTCAACGCCCAAGAAATCATTGATTCCCAAAAACGTTTGCCGTCGCCAGTTTGTTGTTCGTCGGTCACTACAATGCTGTATTCATCCAGCAAATGTTTAAAGAACAATCTTGGGAAACCTGAAACCGCATGTTGATGTTGTGCTGAAATTGTACGCCACACCTTTATTTGAGTGCAGGTTGATTTGCCTATAACAATGTCGCTGCGAAAATTAAGTTCAACAAGATAAACCGTTTCTGCGTTTTCTTCGATTGTGATCATGCGAAACTGATTTTTCTTTAGAGATTTCACTAAGCGATAACCGTGAGGTATGGCGTATTCCGGCAAGTCATACGGCTTTACACCATTGGACAAGAACGCCTCAGTGTGTTCGGCATTTTTGCCAGGCATACGAAGTTTTCTATTAAAGTCTGCATCGTCAATGATTAAAGGCATACTCTGTTCTTTCCTTACACTTTTTACACTTTCCATAATTGCCCTCCACTGTTGGACAATCTATAAGTTTATTATACACCATTTTTGTGCATAAAAAACAGCCACCTTATTTATACCAACTCAACAACTTTAAATGCCGTGCTCCCATAATATATATATAAGACTTTAATTAGAGAAAAACCACAAAAAAGGCTATTATCAAGATCCTTAATTTGTTTTGTTTGTTTTATTTAAAATCTATTAATATCTTATGGGAGCACGGCATTCGTCTTGCTCTTTTTTTTCTTTCAAAAGTAGTTTCCTCACCTTTCTTAAATTTCAAAAAACCACACTGCGGATTTGATTTCTTTCTTTCTCACTGATATAACGTATTTGATTACTTACATATAATAAGGTTGTTAGTTTTTATGTGCCTAATAATGGAAGATTTCTTATCAGAAGAAGATCCGCAAATGTTTATGTTTTCATGGGCGGCACAAGATAAAGATCAATGGATTGTCGAGCATGTCGGGTTATCACGGACTAAATGTGAAGTCGATTTGTTTCAAACTAAGTGGTTCGACTATCGCCACTTGCACCCGATGGATGCAACGATCCTGTTTTCCGAAGCGTATAAGCGTGAGTACAGCCGAATAATGGGCAGTCACGGTCGAGAAGATTTCCGCAAGGCCCCGTTTAAGACAGGTTTAAAACGCTGCCCTTTTATTCAACTCTCAAAAGCTAACATCACCTCGCTTTGGAAAGCCCGTCAAAAGGCGGATGAACTGGGCGTGGAATATGGCTATTTCGTCATGACCATGTTGTCGATAGCGGCAAAGCGTGAATGGGGCGAATTACCTCGACCGCAGCATCTATGGCAAGACGATTTGCTTGAAATCTTTATTGATAAGAATGAGAAGCGCAAGAGAACACGCTTGTATGGCTCTGAGTTGGATTATTTTAAGAAAGATAGCTACGTGGGTGATGAAATTCAAGAAGCTCACAGGGCGTTTGTTATGGCGCAAATAAACAATGCTCGACCTGACAAACGTCACTTCCTGATTTTCTCGGCGGTATTCTCGCTGGAATATTTAGATCAACAAATTTTCATTGAACAGCACCCTGTCGAATACAAAAAAGCCTGCATGTTTTTGTAGTTACCCGTTTTTATGGTATCAGAATTAATCACGGAATTAAGTAAAAGGAAAAAGAAAATGAGTGATAAATATTCAATAACAAAATCTCGGCTCTCGTGGCTGAAAAGCAATAGCGTTGCGCTTGAAATTATGACAAAGAACGGCCATTTAATCTCAGGCTTAGTGAAGAAGTTTGATGATGAATCGGTGTTGGTTGATGTAAAAGGCGAAGATAATCGTAATGACTTCCAGACAGTATTTTACGGCTCTATTGAAAGTTTCCGTAATAGTGCCTCTAACGCAGTGTGGTGATTAAATGTCGGCGACAGAAATGGAGTTAGAACACACCAGCGTACCCTTGTCGGAAAAGTTCGACGAGGGTTTTCAAACTAACTTAGCGGCGTATTATTGCCGTGACTATCGCTTTGTAACTCAGGCTCACGATTTAGTTGACCCTAGCCAGTTCGATAATCAAGCTATGGGAATTCTGGTTAAGACAGCCGGTAACTATTTTAAGATGTATTGCTCACCTCCGTCTATTGAGACGTTGGTAATGTTGATTAAAACCGATATCACCAAAAAAGCGATCCGCAGTGATTATGCCAAAGATATCATCGAGGCTATTAAAGCGATAAACGCTGTTAAACTGACTGACTCGCAATTCATGGTTGATCAGGTAACGGTGTTTGCTCAATCCGTTGCGTTTGATAACGCTATGATGAAAGCTGCCGAGTTTAAAGACAAAGGTGACTTTGACAAAGCCATGCAGATCATGGACAAGGTGAAGCACTTAGGGGCAAAAGGATCATCGGAAATTTACGACTACTTTGATGAGGCATCAAAGAGATTTGAGACTCGTGAGAAGAAAGCGTCGGGTGAAGCTCCGCCACAAGGGATCACTACGGGCAACCGAGCACTTGATGCGCTTCTTTATCATCGGGGCTGGGGTCGAAAAGAAATGACTCTGTTCATGGGATTTGCAAAATCAGGCAAATCTACGGGGATGGGGGAGTTCTCTATTAACGCAGCATTGGCTGGTTTCAACGTTCTTTATATTTCTTTAGAAGTACACAAAGAAATCGTTGCCGACCGTTTTGATGCCCGTTTATCTGAAACCGAAATGGAGTCATTGATTGACAGCCGTGAAAAAGTCACGAAAAAGTTGAAAGAAATCGGTGCTGGAGAGAAAGTCGGCAAGATGTTTCTCGTTCAGCGTCCATCAGGTTCAGTCAGCCCTAATGATGTAATTCGCATCGTTGAGAGTGTTATCGCAACGGGGATCGTGCTCGATATGTTGGTCGTGGACTATGCGGACTTGATGAAGTCTAACTATCGTAGTGGTGATCCTCGTGAAGATGTGAAGTCTATTTACACCGACCTACGTGCCGTTTTCGATACTTACAATGTTGCTGGAATGACAGCATCACAGACAAATCGTGAGGGTGGTTCGTCAGAGGTTGCGACCATGATGCACGCCGCAGATAACGTTGAGAAAGTCCGTATTGCCGACTTGATTATCACCATCAATAAGACGGAAGAAGAAAAAGCCAAAGGCGAAGCCAGACTGTATATCGCTGGTTCACGTAACCAGAAAGGTGAGGTCAGTATTCGCATCGAACAGAACCTAGATCAGATGCGCTTTATTAAGAGAATCATCGATATTACATAATCGCAATATGTGACTCCCGATCATAAAAAAGTATTTTTATAAAACACACATACTTAAACAGCAGAAACAAATTAAGGTAACAACATGCTTAACCAAAGAAACATAAAACCAATTTTTATGTACTACGAACCCGAATTGGCTGCCCTTATTCAGAAGAATTTAGAAGAAAAAACTGAATCAGTTATGAACCGTTATAAACACGCTGTACCAGGTGAATCAATCGAGTTTCGTAACTTAGGCAAAAACAACGAGTGGAAACAGGCTATTTTTGTTTGTCACACAATAAGCGGTTTTGTTTTGGAATATGAGGGCGTAGAAGCGTTATTTTACAGCAAAACAACCGAACTTCGTCCGTGTCTTTCAACTGAATCACATAAGATTCAGTATTTGGAAAAAGAGCTATACGTTATATCCCAAAATCTGTTTAGTCATCTGCGTTCAAATAATTTCAATGAGCATACAGAACAGATGTTTTTCTCAATGATGAAACAGACATTTGAACAAACCTACTCAGGTGGAAAACGCCCATAACACCTTTTAAAACAAGTCACTAAATGACGGGAAAACGATTCGGCATTTAGTGGCTTTGTTATTATGAGAAAAAGCAAAAGCAAGAGTAGGTTATGAGCAAGAACAGAGAATTAAGGGAAAAATTAGAGTCGTTAGATTTTGAGCAATTTTTGCAAATTGAAGGCGTTACTTTTCGCAGAACAACCGGCAAAAGTGGTCGTGAATTGAATATCCGTGAGTGCCCGACTTGTGGAAACCACGACTGGAAAGTCTACTTCAACCCAAAGACGAACGTAGGCGTTTGCTTTGCTGGTAGCCACCCTCCAGACGAACAATTCAATACGTATCGTTTCCTGAAAGAATATTCAGGGTTGTCAGGTAGAAGCCTTAGCGATTACATCGATTCTCAGTTACTTGAGCAAGGCTGGCAACCAAATAAAAAAGAAGTACACATTGAAAGTAAGGTGGAGCTAAAGCAAGAAGTTCAGTTGCCTATGCACTACATGCTGCCATTGCCTGATGGGAGATTGCCGACTTATCTCGAACAACGAAACATATCGGCGGAGTTAGTGAAGTATTTCGACTTACGCTTTATCGTCAACGCCTCCCATGTTTACCGTGAATACAGCGGAAGAATTGCCACACAAGATTTTTCCATGCGAGTCCTGATCCCCATTTACGATCTGATAGGTGAACTCAGTACGTTTCAGGGTCGTGATGTAACAGGCGAAGCAGATAAGAAATATCTATTTCCGTCAACGCTGCCAGCATCAGGGCGTTTTCTCTATAACGGACATAACGCAATAGGGAAAAGCACGGTTATTCTGCTTGAGGGCGTATTTGACGTATTCGCAACTAAACGAGCCATTTTCAAAGAGGAATCATTGCGGGATCTGGTTGAGCCAGTAGGCACGTTTGGTATGCACTTATCAGGAAATATTAGCGAGAACGGACAAGACCAGTTAGGGAGCTTTCTCACCTTGAAAGCCGCTGGCTTGAAAAGCGTTATATTTCTATGGGACTCAGAGAAACAAGCAATTAAGAACACCGTCAAAGCAGCCAAGAAACTGCAATCCATCGGACTTAACGTAAAAATAGCCGCTTTTGAGCGTGAGGGACAAGATGCTGGCGAATCAACCGATGAGGAAATAATAAACGCCTTTTATCGTTCGAAGCCTTTTAGCCCTAAATTATCTATTGAATTGATGGTACGAGGTCATAAAGCCATCTCATGTATAAAGTAGTTATTTAAATACATACATTATTTATGTAAGATCACGAAAAACTAAAGAGGTAAAAAGTAAATGGATAAGTCAGTCTTTTTAAAAAAGGTAGAGTCTCTGGACGGCTTTATTTCAATCAAACAGGATCAACAACAAGAGGTTATTAGCGTTGGCTCGTCGGAGATGGAAAAAGAGTTTGAAAGGCTTACAAACGAAACATTCTTGTATGAAGCAGGAAAGCCTTGTCTCAGAGTTATTCACGTTCACCTCAATGATGGCGACGCAGAGTATGATTTGATTTATTTCCATGACCTAGTTTTAGGTAAATCTAAATCCCCGATCACCTATATGATTGGCTTTAACGACCGTGCTCTGTCAGCGACCGTCTCAGACGCCGAACACAAAACACCTGCGCAAATGTTCGACCAGTTCATCAAAGCCTATCAGGGACAATCTGACGAAGAATTTATTGATATGCCTTTGACTGAGTTAGCCAAAGCGTTGCAGTCAGAAACAATAGATGCCGATAAGTATGTTTCAGCCTTTTACACCGTTGTATCTGTTCCTATGCCTGAATACTCAAAAATGAAAGGTGATTCAACAACTGTTTTGCAAGCCATCAAAGATATTCAGGGACAAACGTTAATTCCGGCACTCGGTAGCGCTCTTGATATTGTGATCCACGCTAATGCTTTTTGTGACAACGTAATTAATCGCTCTGCAAGACTTACCTCTAACGCAACGGCGGAAATAGGCATGATGGGCGAACAAGCCGTTTCATACGGTTTAAAAGCCGCTTCTGCACAAATTGCCGATATTCAGATGCGTGGCTCAAAACTGGCTGGTATGGCTGGTATGTTCTAACACCGTTTAAAAACACTATCACCCCTATTTGATTACGATAATATGCATTCACTTTATCAAGTAAGTGCATATCTATCAAAAGGCTTTTAAATGTATAAATTAAAAGTAAAAGAAAGTGTAACAGACCTGCCAAACGGAACGATTTCATCAAAAACAGCTCATAACGGCTTCCGTGTCCGTTGTGATACCACAGGCAACACGCAAACTTATTTTCTTTGTCAAAACATTGTACTGGCGTTGAAAAAAGGGAATATCAAGCCGAGTCAGTTCTCTGAATGCCAGTGTGCTATGAAATCACTTTCATGTCCGGCACTTCACATGATGCTCAGCGAAACAAAAGAAGGCCGAGTGATGTATTACAAGCATTGCGACTCAACGATAGAAAAATACCCTGCTAAACCACAAGCAAAATCTAATATCAGCCGTCCGTCTTGGTACAAGCCTGAAATGAAGATTGCTGCAATCGAATTTGTTGAACCCGAACAGCCGAGCAAATTACAAGATGTTCAAACTATCGCTTCATTACCAGAACCAGCTAAGAAGCCAACTCCTACTGAAAAATCCACTCCGCTCATGCCGGAAAATATCTATGAATCTGCCATGTTGGAAGCCTACAAACAAGAGGAACAGGCAAATACACAGCTATAAAAAAGAAAAGCCGGTTTATAGCCGCCTACCTGAGCTTAATAAAGTCGAAGAAACGATTGACTGCTCGCTATGTAAAGATTCTGACGTTTCAAATCGTTTTTTTGATAAACAGGAGTTTGTTGGGGAGAGCAAAAAACCTAATCCTCAGATAGAAATCAATAATCCGGCTCCTTGCTCTAACTCAGCCTCTTAACAATAAAAACAAGTAATTTAAATAAATAACAAATTGAACAAATTAAGGTAATCATGAATATACTATCTGCTCTTAAAGCAAAATTAGATGTGATGAGCACATTAGGCACGAACCGAAAAAAAGAAATGCTGGCTGGCTTTAGCTCTTTAGACAGGAACTATATACACTACATTCTTAATCCGTTCATGATGTACGGCGTTAAAAAATACGGCACGCCTACGCCAGCCTTTGAAACTAGAGTGTCCGACTGCGAGATCGTTTCTTTGTTAGATCAGCTCAGAAACCGACTCGTTACAGGGTCACAAGCAATACAGGCAGTAGAAGATATTTTGGCTAAAATGACCGTAGATGAGCAAGAAATGTTTCGCCGAATTTTGCTCAAAACAACAAAAGCCGGCATTGGTATTTCAATGTTTAACTCAGTGCATAGCGGCAACAAAATCCCTAAATTTGAAGTCCAGCTTGCGACAAATTATCGTGCTAAAGGCGACTTGAAGCTGGAAATGAAAAATAAACATGCTAAGTTCCCGATGATTGCACAAAAGAAACTAGATGGTATGCGTATCATTTGCAAAGTGGACGGTGACGATGTTGAATTTTTGTCACGCACCGGCAATCCTGTAACTTCGCTCGAACACTTAAAAGAACAGATGATTGCCTTACGAAAAGCGTCAGGCTATGAAACGATTTATTTCGATGGTGAGGGCGTTGTTGGTTCGTTCAATGGCACAGTCTCAGCACTGCGTAAAAAGAACGTGGAGGCTGTCGGGGCAGAGTTTTGGGTATTTGATTGGTTCTTATCAGAATGGCAAGCGAAAAGTGAACAGAAAGACTATGCGACCACAGGGACAAAACAAAGTGATCGTATTATGAAACTGATTGTGTGGTTTAACGGAAATAAAGCCCTTGTTGATGTGAATCTGCTTCCATTCACCATCGTTCACAACCATGAAGAATATGTGGCGTTGTTTAAGGCACGACTGGACGCAAACGAAGAAGGTGAAATGGCGAAAGACCCTAATGCCCCTTATTACTTCAAGCGTACCCGCAATTGGTGGAAACTAAAAGACGAGAACGAAGCGGACGGTGAAATTATCGGGTATAAACCCGGAGATCCTGACGGTGCATTTAAAAACACACTAGGTTCGGTAACTGTTCGTCTTGAAAGTGGCGTGATTGTCGATGCGTTAGGCATTAAACATCAATATCTTGATGAGATCTGGAATAATCAGGAAAAATACATGGAGCGTATTGTTAAGGTTAACTTCCATGAATTTACACCAGATGGCAGTTTACGTCATCCTCGCCTTAAATGGCCGTCATGCCTGCGTGATAGTGACGACCGTATTGGTGATAAGGAATAAAGAATTGTGAACATTCATTTTAGCCATCGAGCGTATGTTTAAATATTAGTTAGGCCGTTAACAATATAGACTTATATTTATATAAGTCTATATTGACAAATATAAGCATTAATACTTATAATTAAGTCATTCTTAAAACGGAAATGCTCTTTAAAAATAGGGGAAATTGATGGTCAAAGTGGTTTGGTCTAAAGCAGCAACCAAGCAGCTGATCAGGATCGACACGAGATACCAGAAAGCGATAAAAAACAAAGTCAGTTTGCTTACTGGTTTCCCACTTGTAGATTTGGATATCAAAAAATTAGCGGAAACAGAAGCCAGATATAGGTTAAGAGTAGGTGACTACCGAATCCTTTTTGAGCTTTCTGGCAAAGAACCGAAAATTTTAGAAGTACAGGAAGTTAAGCGAAGACAAACAAATACATATTGACTGACATGGCGGGGAATACCCGCCAGCTTTTTCCTTTATAAATGTAAGGGTCAACACACTATTGGAGATAATATGGCTGGTATCCAGTTTATTACAGATGAGAACGGCAACAAGCAGGCTGTAGTGCTTCCTATTGAGGAGTATGAACGCTTGCTTGCAGCGGTGGATCGTGATGAAGATTATGTCAGCATTCCTTACACCAAAGGCTCTAATGACGATGAAACTATTCCTCATGAAGTAATCAGCATCATGGTTGATGAAGAAATTACCCTTCATGCTGCATGGCGTATGTATCGAGGTATATCACAGACAGAAGTAGCTGAAAAACTGGGAATAACACAAGCCGCGATCTCTCAGTTTGAAAAATCAGAACGTCCACGACAAGCAACATTGGAAAAATTATCAACACTTTATAATTGCAGACCAACACAACTAACATTAGATTAAGATAAATCAATTCAGATTAATCGAGGCCGCTTAATGCGGCCTCATTTACAAATTTTGAAATCTGCATTTATTTGATGCTTACTGTTAACGTTTGGCCTGATTTTAGCTTTGCGATAAATGGTTGAGACGGATCATCAGAAACATGACATGAATTACGATCTCGCCATTGAAAAACCTGAGATACTCCGTCTATTGTTACAGTTAAATCTCGTCTTATAGTGTGCGGTTTAAAAATAAGCACCCCAACCTCTCTCCAATCATCTCTGTAAAGATAAAGCTGAGTCAATCTCATTGATTCAAAAATTATCTTTCCTGATGGGCTACCGCCAAATTCCCAAAAAGCACCAAGATTCGATTCTCTGTTACTCTCTAATGAAACCCCATTGACATAAACATCATATACGTCGTAATTATATTCATCTTCCCATTCAGAACTGCCGAATGTTAATTTAAACCCTTGTGATTTCCCAATAAAATCAGACATTTTAAAAGTTGGTTTTAAACCTAATTTAGCGCCAGCTTCAAGCATTGACCGAAGACCCGTTTCTTTAACGACCTCGCTGCCAACATTTCCTCCGTTTATAGCCATTTTATCCTCCGTGATACAAGACTATATTGAAAGCGTGTTCATACGCCCATGAAATGAGATATTACTACAATCATTATTTAAAAACGTATATTCCTAACTCTTACTCTATTTTTTCCTTCGAACATATCAACAATTTCGGCACTGTTCATACCGTCAAAATTGGCAGGAACATTACCCTTTCCTTTGAGGAAACCTAATATTCGCTTAAGCTTTTCTTCTCTTTAACGGATGAACACAATATAAGTAATTTTTATTGCCAGCATGAAACATTAAACGAATGACTTTCATGCTGGGCTTTAAAAAATAATAAGCTCGACGCGAGCCGCACATTTGTTATTTGCAAAGAAGGCACAAAAGACGTTATCGGTTATTATTGTTTAAGCGCTGGTTCAATTAATCATATTGAATCTACACCATCACTTAAACGCGATATGCCAAATCCTATCCCTGTAGTGCTTCTTGGCCGTCTGGCCAGGGGAAGAAGCTCGGTGCATTGCTTCTTCAGGATGCTTGGAAGCGTGTCGCCAGCACGGCAGAACAGGTGGGCATTTCAGCTATAATCGTCCACTCACTTGATGAGAGCGCCCGAACATTCTATGCGCGTCTTGGCGAAGCCCAGTCACCGTTGGAGCCATACATGCTGATGCTTCCATTAGGCAAACAGACGTGACTGCTCTTCGCCCGCATTGGGTGAAGGTTTACGGCAATTCTTGCTAAGACAGCTTTATGTTAAAAAGCCAGTAAGTTACTGGTTTTTTCGTATTAGGGATTAGTCCAATCTTCTATTCTTAATCCATCAACTCTTTCAAACTCTCTTGTATTATTTGTTACTACAATAAGTCCTTTGCTTCTGGCATGAGCCGCTATGTGTAAGTCGTTATCACCAATACGTTTTTCCTTTTTTTCAAGAATAGCCCTTATATCACCGTAGTGAAATGCTGCTTGTTCGTCATAAGGTAAAACGGTCAAACGTGAGACAAAGTCATTAACAGTGGCTAGATTTTTAGTGGGATTCATGCTTTTTTCAGCGCCGAAAATTAACTCTGCGAGAGTTATTGCAGAAATAGCTAGTTGATTAGTGTGTTGATTAAATTTGGGTAATAGATATTCTAGTTTACGTTTAATCGTAAATATTACGATATTTGTATCTAATAAATATTTAATCATCGAAGGATTCTCTTTCGCTTGTTATCTGATCAGCTCTGTTTGGCAAAAAATCATCTGTTACAGATTGATCTGATAAGAAAAAGCTATCCCATGCGTTTTGGACGGGGGAAATTATACGTTCCTTTCCGCTAACCCGAACAATAACCTCTTTAACATTATCAGGGAAACGAGTACCTGCCGGTAAGCGAACATTTTGAGTTCGATTACTCATAAAGACTTTACCTTGCTGGATCATAGTGTTTATCCTTTTAAATTCCTGCTATGTAGCATAAGTATATGGCATTTTTAAAGATACACACAAGACCCATTATTATGGTGGTTCTGTCGTATTAACGGAACATCAGATAAACTTGCCGATTTTTGAGCGACTCCAGAACGATGCTCCAGATCCTAAAAGCCTTCAAATGCCTTCATTAATTCCGCCGATATCATTGCCCAGTGTGTTCGCCGGTATCTGGCTTATGCCCTGAGTTTGCGTAACTTACGGCTTAACGAGGATGAGATGTCATTATACTGATTCGCTTATTGAATCTGATAAACCAATCAGTTAAAGTAGCCCCGCCATTGGCAAAATCCAATGGTCAAGGCGTCGCGGCCTTGTTAAGAGCTATCCACTGGTAGGAAGTTTCTACCAGTGTGTCTGCTATCGCCCTTTCAATGGCGATTCAGGCAGGGAAGGCTAATGCCTTGCCGGAAGATAGCTCCCGGTCCGCGAACCCTGTCTTGAATCGCCACCATCAATATTAATTAGTGGAAGGGTAGCAGGAATGATCAATACCAAAAAAGACTGGCATCAAGCCGATATTATCGCAGCATTACGTAAGCGCGGTACAACCTTAGCGGCAATCTCCCGTGAAGCAGGACTCAGCTCATCAACATTAGCAAATGCTCTGACACGCCCTTGGCCTAAAGGCGAATGGATTATAGCTAACTACCTCAAATTACATCCCTCAGAAATCTGGCCTAGTCGATACACCGACATAAATGGTCAACTTATTGAACGTAAGCCTCGCAACAATTATCAGAAATAGTTATCAATTTGTTACCCTATCTCAGTAATTGTAGAGGTAAGATGTGTGTAGTAACCCTATCCCACTAAAACAAGCTGTGTACCGTGCAGGTTTGGCAACGTCTCTATTCAAATTCATTTTCGAAAAAGCGAGAAATGAGTGCTCAATAGATTTAAATAACCTGATTGCACTGGTGAGTGATATCAATCAGGACGTTCACCATGCACTGTTGAAGCATTCATCAAAACCATTGGCACTAAAATTACTGAGTTACATAAAACATACGCGACCTATCTCATTAGATCAGGCAATGCATCAGGCGGGCTTAGGAACCTCTTTATTTGAAGTTATTCTCGACAAAACCAGCAACACTTGTTCACCCGAACTACATGATCTGATTTCGGTAGCATGTGATATCAATCAAGAAATTTATCATTCACTTGTAGCTGAGGTTTATAAAAATGCTCCCGAAAATGATCTTACTTAGGAGTCATAAATTTACACCAACTCTCTCAAAACTCACTAGATAAAATCATTTTTATAGTTATATTCAATTGGTTAATCAACCATCCCTAGAATAGATGCAAAATATAAACTCGTATATTTCCCTTCTGTGACTGAGATCTCTGTGAAACACCAACCACAGCATCGATAAAAACAGCATACAAAATAGATAAAAAATTTTTGACTTTATTAGTTATGAAATTTATAGTATCACAGTACTGTATATAAAAACAGTATCTATAAGTTCATTATATACACAGCCATAACATTTTAAACGGATTTTTAATCAAAACTCATTGAGAAAAGGAGATTCATTATGAGTGGCGGAGATGGAATAGGTCATAACAGCAGTTCGAGTGGCGGCATCAATGGCGGCCCAACTGGTTTCGGCGGCGATGGTAGAAATAATGGTAATGCTGCTTATTCAGATCATTCGGGATGGAGCTCAGAAAATAACGGATGGAGTAATGGTAACTGGGGTGGTAGTTCCGGTCCAGATGGCAGCAATAGCGGTAATAGCGGTGGTAGTGGTAGATGGGGTGGTAAACAAGCGGCCAATTCATCAAGATACGCTGTAGCTGATCTCCGATTAGTCAAGCCCGGCTATCCAGTGGCGGCTTTTTCCATTGGAGGGACTATAAACGCAACAGTTTGTACTAAAGTGCCTGATAACCCTTTCAATAATTGGGGCGATTATATAGACAATGTTAAACCCTATGCCGCACATCTAGCTCGTGCAACAAGAAATACTCCAGTAGGGAAAGTTGCATCATTGCTGATGAGTCTGGAAGATGGACGAAAGGAATATGCTGCAAAATTACAGCAGCAAATGCTCGACGAGGCTAGAAAAGAAGCAGCAAAGGTTAATGTCAGTGATCTGTTTCACGTGACTACACTTCCGGTAGCAGAAATCCTTGCTGCGTCCATTTCAATGGAACGCATTCGTGAACTAGGTAAAGTGCTTACAAAGGTGGTTACTCAGCCTGTTGTTGATACAAAAAACCAACAACGACAAATAGCGATTACAAGGCAGCCTACCGAAGTTCGTGTAGTCAAAGCCGAAAAAACAAGTAAGCCTAATGTTTATTCTGCTCAGGTTATTGCTGGGATGAAGCCTATGCAGATTACTGTTGATAACTCAAGTTCTTTATCCCAACTAAATAAAACTCAAGTGAATACAGCCCCTGAGGTGGGAATATTTTCACCGACAGCGGCGGATGATACCCATCACGCCATTCTCGATTTTGATGGTAAGCATGACCCTATTTATATTTCTGTTTCCAAAGTACCTACAGAAGCAGAAGAGAAGGCACAATTAGAAGCGACGAAAAAAAGAGAACAGGAATGGTTGGCAGAGAACCCTCTATTAGCCGCAGGATTAGAATTGGATGAAGCTCAGAAAGAATTTGCAAGTATTGATAGTGTATATCAGGAAAAACAAAATCGTCTGAATCAGCTTTTGGATTCACCTGAGGGTCGAACATTAACTAACCCTGTAGAGAACCCGTTGGTATTTCAGCAAACCAAAGAACAATTTACATTTACGAAAACAGAGATAAAAATTAGTGATAAGGCATTAATTGATGTTTTATTAAAAGAAGGAATGAAACCTTATCTCAAAAAAAATTGGATGAAAATCAATAGTACTCCTGGAGCTGTTGCTACTTTAGGCGCAGGAATTGTTGGAGTATCGATGGGTTATGAGCAATTAGGAAAGAGATTAATCGAAGCTGATAAAAACATTAATAAAGCCAAACAAGAATTAGCTCCGGTAATGGAAGACCGCAATAAAGCAGAAAATAAGAAAAAAGAAAAAAAAGAAAAAGTCGAGAAAGAATCTAAAAAAGCGCGAGATAAACCCGGCATAGCAACAGGAGATGGTACAGATGTTGGTGAAAAATGGCTGGAAAATGTATCTAAACAATTAGGCTCACCTATTCCCAAAGAAATAGCAGATAAGCTAAGAGGGAAAAAATTTAGTTCATTTGATAAACTGAGGGAAGCCATATGGACCGAAGTGGGAATAACTCCTAAATTAGCACAAAACGTAAAAACAAAGGCCAATAAAAAGGCGATTGCAAAAGGAAGAGCACCATTTGCCCGTACAAAAGATCAGGTTGGTGGCAGAAAAAAACTCGAACTGCACCATGTTGACGAAATTCAGCACGGCGGTGAAGTCTATAATGTTGATAATCTGCGAGTTGTCACCCCAAAACACCACATTAAAATTCATTCGAAATAACAGAGATTGACTTATGAGCAAAAATAAACTTGAAGATTATACTGAAGCTGAATTTTTGGCCTTTGTAACAAAAATTTTTAACAGTGATCACGATACAGAACAACAAGATGTAGATGCTGTTACCGAGTTTGAACATCTTACTCAACACCCAGACGGGAGTGATGTGATTTTTTATCCAGAAGAGGGTGAAGATGACTCTCCAGAAGGTGTTCTGGCCCGCGTTAAAAAATGGCGTACAGAGAACCACTTGCCATTATTCAAGAAATAAAAACTCATCTGTTTTATCTATATAGTTATAACGTTGACACAGCCCCCTACTTGGGGGCTGACATGCTCATCTTTCAACCTCATCTCTGGGGAGTTAGTCTCAAAAAAGCCACTTTAGTGGCTTATATTTACTAATAATTCATCGGCGTAAATAACGGTGTTAATTTTGAAACATCAACCGTCTTTTCGGCTTTATCAAGGCTATAAGATTCTTGCAATTTCAACCACAACCGAGGGCTACTACCAAGAACCTTAGACAACTCCACCGGGATGGGGTGGGTTAAACATTTTCATTAGTGATAATCCTCATAGTTAACAATATATGCGTCACCATCAATAAACTCGAATGTCACACGCAAATTCCCTGACACAGTAACCGACCATTGACCTTCTCTATCTCCAGTTAACGGGTGTAATCTATATTCGGGCAAATTGATATCCCCCTCATAAAACGTTATCCCCTACCCCCCCTAGCTCAAACTCTTTGACATACTCCACCACTTAGTCATCATTACGGCTCGATTACGCCTCAGCCCCTAGACCCAACAGTTGTGTCACCAGCCGCTATTCCGATGTCGAGAAATGTCTAATCAAACAGGCTATTTTCGTTCTACTCTCTGCCACCGGAAAACAAGTGTTTTGCGACAATCCATCCAACCACAAAAAAGAAGCACCCTTTCCTTTAATAAAAGCTAACTATCCATCAAAACTCCACCTAGTGACTCCAGACGTAGTTAGTCTGGAGTCATAATAAAACTTCGTCTATATTAGCTTCATGTAATTATTAAAAATAAGGTATGCCAATGAATAATAAAATAAGTACCGACCCTTATCGTAAACATGAGCATGTAGGAATTAATACAATTAACTATCTAAATGACATAGGTAATCAATTACTTACTGAATTGGAATATAAAGACAATAATGACTATTTAATAAAAGATATTATAAAGATTTGGATAAAGGTTTCCTTATCATTGACCAGACGAAGACCTGAAATAGCTGTATCATCGCTACTTGCTCACTTAATACCTATAATTGGAGAAATAAACATAAAAAAATGCAGTAAAACTCAATTGAACCGTGTATTCAATTACCTATTAGCCGAAGGTAAGATAAATGAGGCAAAACGAGTATTTGCTTTAACCAAACAATTCTTTTCTTGGTGCGAACATCAAGGCTATATAGAGCACAACCCGCTTGCCTCCATGACCCGAAAAGACGTAGGCGGCAAAGCTCCTGAGCCAAGAAGTCGTATTCTTTCTGATGCCGAAATATGGTGTTTCTGGCACGGTTTAGATATGTGGGATTTTAGCGAACAAATTAGGTGGGGGCTGCGGCTTTGCTTATTAAGCGCAAGGAGACCTGATGAGGTTTTCAGAGCCAGAAAAAATGAATTCAATCTTAAATGTAACATGTGGAGACAGGGTTCTCGCAACAAATCCCGCCGTGACCACACAATGCCTATAAGCCCATTAATGCGGATTTGTATCGACAACTTGTTTTCCGCTTCATCTGACAGCGAGTGGCTTTGTCCATCCCGAATATCACTAAACAACCCTGTATCTAAGGGTGCTCCAGCACAGGCGGTTAGAAGAATGATCCGCAGTTACGATGAGTTCGGGCTAGATGAGTTTATGCCCCGTGACTTACGCAGAACAGCCAGAACGAAGCTGGCAGCGTTAGGGGTTCAGAATGACGTATCGCGTAAGATAATGAATCATGCACTTGAGGGTATAGACAGAGTGTACGACAGGCACGATTATTTCGACCAGATGTGTGACGCTTTGAAAGCGTATTCATATGAGATAGAAAGAATTATTTCAACTGAGTCGTACAGAGAGTTAAAACATGACTTTCAGATAGGGGGATTGTCCATCCCCCCTACATCTAAAATATACTGCTGTTAGTCTAATAAACTCGCTCGGATAGAATCAGAAACCAACTTTGCTTTGATTTTGGCAACATCGGGATCGATTGCGTTACCCTTTAAGGCACGGAATGCCTCTAAAACGACCTTTTCGTCTTCTGACAATGTTTGAGCATGTCTTTCGTAGATTGCAAAAATATCAGGGTATCTGCTTTGCATAACGATACGAAAAAGAAGGCCCTCATCTATATTTAGCGCTTTTGAAAATGCTGGAATTTTTTCAGGTGGGAATAACATTTTCCCGCTTTTCAGCATCGAAATATTATTATGGGCGGTGTAGCCAACTTCTTCTGCAATAGCAGCTTGTGACTTACCACTTGCCAAAATAGCAGCGGAGAGAAAATCGCCGATTATATTGTTGCTCATATTCATGCCTTATATAATTAATACCTTATCAATAATTTCGTTTTCTTTACAATATACACGCATACAAACTAATAAGTAAATACATATCTATTAAACAACCAGTAATGATACTATGTTTTAGTAAAATAGATAAGCAAATTTGACTTATGTTAAAGATCATAAATGTAAATAAAATTCATTGCCAAATGTGCGGCCGTATTATTATAATTACCAAACACAATTTAAAAACATTAAAATAAGTCACTAACTACATACAAGGCAGTAAAAATATGGCATCATCGGTTGAGTGTTTTGGTAAAGTAGATATGGGCAAGTCGGTGCTGTTAACTGATAATGAGTTCGGTAATGTGATGTCGGAAGTTTTTGAGAGCATTGAAGTGGTCTATTCCAGCAACTCTCTTGTTATTCATTCTATCGTAAAAGGAAAGGCGGTTTACACATTGTCAGATACAGGCTCGGAAAAAGTTTTAAGCCGCATTGTGTAAGCCAAACGCCTTTAAATAAAAAAGCGTACAGATTGACTACCTGTACGCTTTTTTTATTATCTTTTCAGCAGACCCACACAAGAAAAGGCAAATGAAGTGAGCTTATCAAAGAAACTATCCATCAGACCAGAAGTCCTCTCTTTCCGTGAATCTTTGCAGACAGTTGTCAATCTGCTAACCTCCCAGAAAATACGAGTTGTAGACTTTGGGAACAGTGCTTATTGCGCTTATGATAAGAAAACCAACGAGTTGAACTATATCAATATCCCATCAATACCAGACAATGCGTCTGATAAATTGCTATTTGCGATCCGTGGATTTATCGACCACGAAGTTGCTCACGTCCTGTTTACTAATGCGGAAATAAATAAACTATTAGGCGATACAAAATCTCATCGTCTTTGGAACGTTATAGAAGACACCTTTATCGAAAGAAAAATGTCCGCTATGTTTCAAGGCAGTCGCCAGAACTTAATCAAAGTTCAGCGTCACATTGTCGAAAGCGTTTTCGAGCCTAAAATCAAAAATTATATTCGTGAGTACGGCAAAAATACACGAGCACTTTTCTTAGATATCTTTCTAATGCCGGTTTCTCGTGCATTTTGCGGTCACACAACATTTGTCGATTTTATGGAACCCTATTGGGATATGTTCGAGAACGAACTTTCCGTACTAGACTCCATTAATTACAAAATACGAATAAATCGGATCACGAAATCCGAGGGCGCAGCCAAACTAGCCGCTGATTTGCTTCGTGCTTTCCGTCTCCATGATGAAAATAAAAAGGATAGAATACCTGATCCGTCAAAAACCGAAGAAGAAAAATCACTCGGCGACTCTGACAAATCAGCCGACAAACCAGAACCATCCGAAGAAAAAGTAGAAGTATCTAAAGATGATGAAAAGGCGTTTGATCAATATTCTGACAAAAAAAATAATACGTACTCACATACAGAAAAAAAAGAAAAAAATAAGGTCAAAGACAAACCAGAAGAAGAAAAAAAGAGCGAAAAGTCCCCTGAATTCTCAACACCTGATGAGCCTAAAATTGGTGATACTTCAAATGGTTTGAATTCGGCATCATGTGACAATGACTCATTGTCACATGATGATCGGGAGTCATACGGGACAAAAGAGATTGAAGCCCCCCCTAAAGAATTTGGTGGCAGAACTGGTGACTCTATTTACGATCACCAAGATACCTTTAAAGACGATGATATCAGTGAAGAAGATGCCTATGACTCAGACAGCCGTGATTCAGACAAAAGCAAAGAGCCAAAACCAGAAGTTCCCGACAGCGAGGAATTGTCAAAAGATGATTTAGACGAACTTAATTCAGAAGATGCGCCGGAGTCCAAAAGCATTGAAGATGCCGCCAACGAAATGATCTCAGATGAAATGAAGACCATTGCGACAGACGCATACACTCCTTTTTCTCGTGCTAATGATTTTATGGGATTGTTAGAAAACACACACGCCTTTCTCAAAAGCGAAACAAAAATACCTGACGTTGTGTGGATAGACAAATACACCGAACACTACCGCTTTGACGAAAAGGTGGGGCTTAATGCGTTCAGACGGTGTATAGAACCTCAGTTGACCAACAAATCTCACACACTGTCAAAAGACCTTGAGAGAGCTATTGCCAGCCGCAATCGTGTTCAGAAAATCGGTGGATTGCGCAGAGGTAAAATTAACCCACCGAGTCTTTGGAAAATAGCTTTACCTAACATTAATGACGACCGTGTTTTTGCTCGAAAAGAAGAAAATAGGGCCGTCAATGCTGCCGTTCAAATCGTTATCGACCTTTCTGGCTCAATGGGCGGTAAGCGAATCATGCTGGCGACCGCAGCCGCTTATGCGTTATCTGATGCACTGGATAAAATCAAAGTGCCTAACATTATTACCGGCTTTACCACGATTGGGCGACTAAAAGGCTTAATGAGAGCAAATCGTCACGAACCGCTGTTTTTGCCAACGCTTAAAAACTGGAACGAAAAGGCTAATTCAAGCGTGACTAGAGCACGACTAGGCATGTGCATTGACGATATTCCTTTACGAAACAACGTTGACGGAGAGAGTATTTTAGCTCTGTCACGTCACCATGCGGGACGAACAGAGGATAAGCAAATTATGTTAGTCCTCTCAGATGGCGCACCAGCGGCAGAGGGAGCTGGCTTCGAATCTCACTTAGTGGAAGTCGCCGACTTTATTTTAAACAAAGCGAAAATCGACATATTGGCGGTGGGGATTCAAACCAGCGCACCATCAAGTTACTACAAATATCACACAAAGGTTGATTCTGTAGATGATTTACCCAAGACCGTAATTACAGCTATCCGCAATGTATTATTAGGGAATGGGATAGCGTTTTAATTTTAATGCAAGTACCTACGTATAAGAGAATTACCGTGCTCCCATAGTATATATATAGATCTCTTATAAAAACTCACAATAAATGATAGGTACTTACTTACTGATTTAATTTTTTTATGTAAGATATACATATACAAAACACAGTAAAACAACGATACAAATTAAGGCAAATGAAAATGTCAATAGAAAAAGGAAAGCCAAAAACAATTAATTGCAAACTCTGCGGCGATTCAATCCTTTCCGTTGCTGTTCACTTGAGAGCCAGTACGGAAACAGGCAAGTGTGATTGCGTCAAGCGTCCGATAAACAAAGATGGTTCTGCAATGACTGACCAAGAGGCGTTTGAAGAATATAAGCGCATGTATCCTAGCGCACAAACAATGTCTACTGATGCGCTCAATTACATGAAAAAAGTACAGGCGGAAAAATTGAAAGAGAGTGTTGCTAAGGTTGAAATGGCAACAGCGGAAACTTCGGATGATATCAAAGTGACGCTAACTCACAGTCACTCTGGCACTACCGAGTATCGTACAGAGCGTGTTGCGGCTAATGAGATTTTAGATCTACCTCTGTCTCGCTTGTGCAACTCTACAGGGCGAGAAATCATCGTTGATACATTTATCAACCGCCCATTCCCTGAATACGTTCCTGATATTAACGAAGCGTATGTCTTTAACGATACCGAATTAGTTAAAGACGTTCTGATGATGTTCACGGCTGGAATGCCCGGTTACTTATGGGGTCACGCTGGTACGGGAAAAGCTCAACCAATCGATTCAATTATACCTACCCCAGAGGGAATGAAACGTTTTGGTGATTTGCAAGTCGGTGACAAAGTTTTTGGCTCTGATGGCAAGCCAACAACTATTGTCGAAGTCTTCCCTCAAGGAATGAAGCCTGTTTTCAAAATTGGTTTCAGAGACAAATCTTTTACTAGAGCCTGTGGCGAACATCTATGGACGACTTTATCCTCACACGATTACAAGCAGGAAACTATCGTTCGCTCAACACAAGAAATGATAGATGCAGGGCTGAAACACACCACCGGATATAAATTTAAGATTCCTTTGGTGAAGCCGGTAACGTGGTCAGATAGAGAACATTTCATTCATCCGTATGTATTGGGTGTCATGATTGGCGATGGCTATGCAGTCGGCACGATCCCGATTATTAGCATAGGTGTTGATGATATGGACATCAAGGATATGGTTGAAAAGCTTCTCCCGCTCGGAGTTAGAACTGATGTTCTTCGCAAAACTAGTGAAAATGGATGCCAGTTCACCGTGATTGATGAGACAGTATTTCATGGAAATAGAATCAAAAATGAAATTGCTCGTCTTGGCCTAAATGTTCATTCAGGTGAAAAATTTATCCCTTCAGAATATCTTTTCGACTCTGAAAAAAATCGGATGGCTCTACTTTGTGGTTTGATGGACACCGATGGCACAAGTCGAGGCAATCGTATAGGTTTCTCTACAACGTCTCGAAAACTGGCTGAGAATGTTAAATTCTTAGTTCAGTCTTTAGGTGGAACAGCAATCCTTAAAGAGCATAAGACATCTCGTCATAAAAGCGGGTATTACGCAGAAATCAATGTGAAGATGCTTGTTTGTCCATTCAAATCTAAACGCAAGTCGTCTAATTGGATGCCTAATAAAAAGAATCCACCAAGTCGATTCATTACATCTATCGTGCCTGATGGAAGTGCTGAGTGTATGTGCATCAAAGTGAAGGCAGATGACAGTCTTTATGTAACCGAGAATTTTATTGTCACTCATAATACATCATTGGTGTCACAGGTCGCAGCACGTTTAGGCCGTCCACTTATCCGCTCACAGCACACAGCGTCAACCGAAGAAGCGCACATCACGGGTCAGATTTTAGCCAAAGACGGTCGCACTTACTTTGAAGCAGGCTTGTTGTCACTGGCAATGAAGCACGGCTGGATTTATCTGGCTGACGAATACGACTTCGCCTATCCGCAAATCTTGTCACTGTACCAACCAGTGTTAGAGGGTGAGCCGCTTATTCTGAAAGAGGCGACTCCTGACTGGCGTAAAGTTCAGCGACATAAGCACTTCGCCTTTGTAGCAACCGGCAACACCAACGGCTCAGGTGATGAAACAGGGCTATATCAAGGTACTAACCAACAGAACGCCGCTAACTACTCACGTTTCGCTATCGTCTCTAAGGTTAACTATCTGCCAATAGATCAGGAAAAAGTGATCCTGATGGCATACGGCATTCCTGAACAACTGGCTAATAAACTGGTTCAGTTCGCTAAGCGCATCCGTGAAGCCTATGAAGCGCATGAAATTGCTCAACCTATCGGGCCTCGTGAACTTCTCAATGCTGGACTCGTTGGCACAATGCGTAGCAACCCTGTTCTCGGACTGCAAAAAGCCTACATAAACAAACTGCCATCTGCATCTGCAATTGCAGCTAATGAATTCGCACAGCGTATTTTCGGAATTGCTTAATGATAGGTTGCTTTGGCTCAATAACAACAGCCTCAGCAAAATCGCCTCTTTGTCAATCGTGTAACCACAAAGAGGCGTGTCACGCAGAGGCACAAGAAAGAATGATCGTGATTTTTGGAAAATTTGATGGCTTCCCTAATGATGGAGCTGGCAAACGAGGTAAGAAAAATGCAAGCACTACTAGCTAGAACTGACTTCTCATTAGGGGAATCAACCATCAAGGCAACCAATGCGGTGAAATTCGCAAAGGAAAAAGGGTACAGAGCGATAATCTCGGCTGACACGATGAACATATCATCTGTTATCCCTATGCAGCTAGAGGCTTCTGGCGAGCTTGACGTGGTATTAGGTGTTCGACTCTATATTGTGGACAATCCATTTCTTGAAGCCGATAACAAGGCACGAAAAGATGCTAGTGAGCCTGTTTTGGATTATAAGCGTGACTTTGGTTATTCGTTTGTCGCTATGGTTAAAAACGAGGCTGGCTTCACTGATATTTGCGAGTTGTGTTCTCTCGGTTACATGAGAAATCAATTCTACAAAATACCCCGTTTGGATATTGAACAAGTCGTAGCGACCTATTCAAAAGGTAATATTCTGCTCATGACGGCTGACTTCGATAGTATTTTCCGTCGCCGTGATTATCAGTCTATTATAGGTCGATTGGCAGATATCAGCAGAGACGACCTGTATGCCGCCATTTATCCTATGGCATCACCTTACTTTGACCAGATCAACATTAAATCTTCACACGTAGCGGAAGCCTTTTCTCTCAAGCGTGTAGCGTTTTACCCAGCCTATTACGAGTCACTAGAAGACGCTGATCTGAAAGATGTTGCCTACCAAGTCTGCAACAACGTGAAGTCAGATCAAGTTCACCGCATGAGAACACCTTTTGTTCGTGACAACGCTATTGTTGACCGTGTTCATCTACTTAAAAATCTAAAATCATTCAGTGACCGCATGAGTGTATCGGTAAGCCCTGAAATGGTTTCGACCATGCAAGATGAGATCGTTAATAAATGCAAATGGCGGTGGCAGAAAATGAGCGTGGTTTTGCCGAAGATGGCAGACGACGAAGCCGCTACGTTGCATACGATGGCAACAGTCGGTTTACGTAACAAGCTAACCGGAACGTCTTTTGGTCACACTCCATCAAAAGCAGGATGGCAAACCTATATTGACCGTTTGAAATACGAATTGGCTGTTCTGACGAAATTAGGTTTCTGCGGTTATTTCTTGATGGTTTCCGACTTGATGCAATATTCACGCAAAGCAAAAATACCGGTAGGTGCGGGTCGTGGTTCTGTGGGGGGGTCACTGGTAGCATGGTGCGTTGGTATTACTGACGTAGATCCTATCCGTCACGGCTTGCTCTTTGAGCGTTTCATCAACCCTGAACGTCTGGACTTGCCCGATGCCGACTTGGACTTTTCACAATCAAAACGCCACCTTGCCATTCAATACCTTTACGACAAATACGGCGAAGATTATGTCGCTGGTATCGTCAACTATTCCTACTTAGGGGCAGCATCTTCAATCCGTGATTCTGCAAGGATCTTTAACGTACCGGCAACTGACTTAGCGGTGTCTAAAGATGTCGGCTGGGCGACAAAAGAGGGTGACGATATCCCACTTGAGGAATTGCGAGAAGAACTTGCTTCGTTAGACAAGTATGCCGAAAAGCACCCACAAGCCTTTGCCGCAGCCTGTAAGTTAAAAAACATGATGCGAAGCTACGGTCGTCACGCAGCCGGTATGATTGTTTCCAGTGTGCCGATTAGTAAACGTGCAGTTATTGAATTACGTGGCGGTGAGCGTGTTATCAATTGGGATAAACGACATTGCGAAGATATGGGATTAATCAAATTAGACGTTCTAGGGCTGGCTACGCTTGATTTATTGCAGTACGCAGTGGATTACATCGAAGAACGTCATGGGGCTGGTGTGGTGAAGCTGGATGAAGTTTCCCTTAATGATCCAAAAGTCATGGCTAATTTTGCTGATGGTCGGACTAAAGGCGTGTTCCAGCTTGAATCCGCCCCAATGCGTAAGCTACTGAAAGACTTAGGCAGCGGACTTGACCCAATCACATTTGAAACGATCGTTGCGACAACAGCATTGTTCAGACCTGGGCCGATCCAATCAGGTATGTTGGACTCTTTCGTTGATGTGGCTAAAGGTTATCATGCGCCAACACCTTTGCATCCATCTATTGAAGAAGTCACGAAAGAAACCAACGGTGTCGTTATTTATCAAGAACAAATCATGAAATCGGCACAGTTGTTGGCGGGATTTTCTCTTGCAGAGGCCGATGGAGTACGTTCCGCGATCGGCAAAAAGAATATGGATAAGATGAGAAAAATCGGCATTGATTTTCTCGAAAGAGCACAAGCAGGGTGGGTCACTGTTGAGCTTGAAGATGGAAGCATGAAGAAATTTCACAAAAAAGAAAAACTACTTTGCACAGACGGCATTGTTAGAACCTACGATGAAATCATTCGAGAAGATGCGGACATAGAGATTGGGATGTAAATCATGAAAGAGATTTGGAATCGAATACCTGATTTTGAGGAAAACTATGAGGTATCCAACGAAATACAAAAGCCGAGAGGTTCTAATAAGTTGAATGAAAAAGAAAGAGCGACTGTAGTCTCGATGAGAAATTCAGGGGCTACTTTTAAAATGCTCAAGTCTCATTTCGGCATATCTTCAACGCAAATTGCAAATATTCTGAAATCAAGTAAAAGCGAATAAACGGCGGGTTAATGATGAAAATTAAAAAAGTTGTTGCCGAGCATAATGGGTTAACAGAAGAAAGAGCGCCGGAAATTTGGGATATATTTGAAAAAAGCGGCGGTTATGCGTTCAATAAATCCCATGCCGTTGCGTACACTTTAATCAGTTATCAGGCTATGTGGCTTAAAACCTACTACCCAGCCGAGTTCTTTGCTGCTGCTATTTCTATATTAGGGGAAGACAAGCATCAAGATCTTGTCAACGATGCGGCTGACTATGGCATTTCCATTCTGCCGCCTGATATTAACATTTCCAGTTTCCGAATGGAGATCCGAGATATTGACGGCCGTCCAGCGCTTTATGCGCCGTTTAGCTCAATTAAAGGCTGCTCTGAAACCGGCAGTAAAGCCATTGTAGATGCAAGAAACAAAGTCGGCGGCTCGTTCAGCAACAAAGAGCAGTTTATGGAGGTAGTAAATAAACGCTCCTGTAACACCCGTGTTGTTGAATCTTTAGATGCGGTGGGGGCATTTGCCAACATTGAAGCAGACCAATTACCGGCAATGGATGAATCACGCCGTAAGTCTCAGGCTGAATTAATGGGAAGTTTGGTTATAGAAGCGGTTAAAACAAGCCGTGAGTTCGTGATGGACGAAAAGACTAATGCCAACATCAACCTACTTATGAACCGCATTGCAGACGAAGAAGGCTTAAAAAACGAGTTAGTTCGTCCTCGCACTGGTCGTAAGCCTAAGTTTATGATCATTCTTGATGGCGCAAGCAAAGGTGATGTAAAGAGCGGCTACTTTATGGAATCAGGCTACAACGAGTTCAAGGCTATCCTGACTAACGCTGGTTTCTTGGTAGGGGATCTCTATATCACCGGCGTTATGAAGAAAGCAAAAAATGATGGCGAGAAAAGTTACGCAAAAGAAGATGTCTCCAAGTTTACCGAATATATGAAAACAGAAATTGAGTTAGCTAAACCGACTTATATATTGGCGGCTGGTAGCTTGGCGGCATCACTGTTCAACAACAAATCGAAACCGTCAGATTTGGTCGGCAGAAAAGAATACTTTGCCGTAATGGACGCAACTGTCTTTTACGCATTCAACCCTAATATTCTATACTTCCGACCAGAAGAAGACGAGAAGTTAATCAAGGTTGTTGAAGACGTAGCAAACGCTGTAAATGGTTAATTAACGCAAGCCTTTCAGATTGGGTTTACCCCCTGTCTGATTGGCTTATTATTAGATTAGTTCAGCAGTAAATGAGAAAATGTAGATGAAAAATAATACAAACAATCCCATTGTTATTACTCCAAAAATTAAAGAGAAAGCTAAGGCTATGGTTATGGCTTCCCTTTTTGGTTCTTTCATTTCAACGGCAACAAATTTCGAGATTGCTAAGGCAATGGCTGAACGTGATGGATTACGTGTCAATCGTCATATCCGAAATGTGGCGAAAGGACTAATCGGGAAGCACGATCTCGAAATGCTTGATAATTTCACCCGTAATATAGCCAGCAGCAACAACACAGAGAAAGCCTTGAATGAACTTTTAGATTACCGGAATCGCTTCTTATCAAGCGCAGAACAGCGAATCTCAGCAATGAACGAATACATAGGCGGTGATTTGGATGAGCTGAAATCGCAGGGTTTTCCACTCGATGAGTTGACAAAACGAGTGGCGGATTTTAGAAAAATTTATGCAGAACAGCAACAGGCGGCTTAAATGGAAAAGGTTACGTTAAATTTGACGTATTTCAAGCCAAGCGGTAAATACCACGCTGACGGTAAATTGGAAATAGACATAGAAATGCCGTGGAGTATGTGTATTTAGTTAGTCCAGTTTCATTTTAACGGTGCAAATTATCCAATGACTTATTCATAAATCGTAATTTCTTGATTGTTAATCATAGGTATTTATTTACTTATAATATTAAATAAATAAAAACATATGTAATAAGTCACACCACCAAAAGAAATAATATTTATTATTAATAGGCAAATAATGAGCGAAAGAACCGGTAGTATTAAAATCGCAATCATTGAGAAAATCGCCGAGGATTTGAAAATAGACCTAGGTGATCTAAACAACGTATGGACTAACCAACCGATACTCATGATGAAGTATGGCGCAAAAATGTCTGATGCTGAACGAACAGTGTCGGAAGAAAAGCGGCGCATTGATGGCTTGTCCTCAACGCTTTACAACGTAGTGCGATCAGAGCGTTCTATGAACGGCACAAAAACGTCAGAAAGCGCTTTAGAGTCAATTATTAGTCAGATAGAGCGCCATTACTCTGGCGAAGATTCAACACTTAACCTAAACAATACTTTTATCCAGAATCTTCCTGAAAAGGTTGTTCCAATTGCTCGAACCTTAGCGGCTGCACGGCGCAACTACGATCACAACAAAGAGCTATATGAGATTTATAAGTCAGCCGTAGAAGCCCTGCGACACCGCCGAGATATGGTCGTACAAGCCTCCAAGAAAGTTATTTTGGATTATGAATATTTGAACGCTGGAACGTTCGCCGGAAAGAAATAACCCAACCCTAAAAAAACATCTTTAACATAAGTAAGTACTGATCTATTATTTTATACACTGAAAATCAGTAAAAAACAGGTAACGTAATTAAATTAATTAACTAACCAAACAAATAAACAAATTAAGGATCACCTATGTCAACTCTTTTAGATCTCATTCGCGCAAAACGTCAAGATATGGTAACAAAACGTGCCGGTCGTGGTGTCGATACTGTCAAGCTGCCAATCGGTATCCGGTATCTTCGAGTTTTCCCGAACCCAGAAGACCCAAACGGTGTTTTCTATCAACAGTTCGGTATGCACTTCGTTAAAACCAAAGAAGACGGAAAAGATAAAACTGTAGCGACTGTTTGTAAAACTGCAACCTATGGCGAGTCTTGTGAGATCTGCGAAGCTGTGATGGAAGCAAAAGCCATCTACAAAGGCAACAAAGACATGGAAGAAATGATTAACGAAATTCGCTCATCACAGCGTTACCTCGTTAATGGCACAGTCACACCAACTCCTGATATGACCAGCATTTCAGCCGCACAGTTGATTGAACTGCCTCAAACAGTATTTGAAGACCTGATGAAATCCATTGAAGAAGATATGGCTGACGAAATCGGCTTACCTCTCGATGTAAAAGTGGGTTATTGCTTTAAAGTTGAACGTACAGGTGCAGGTCGTGAAACCAAATACTCAGTTTCACCAGTTCGCAAAGATGGTAAAGCGGCTATTCCTGCGAATCTGTTTTCAACCATGCACAATCTCGAAAACTTTGCTAACGGTCAAGTTGATGCAAACAAACTGGCAATTGCTTCTAAAGCGGTTAGCTCACTGACTGGCGTTTCTGTCGCTGTAAGCTCAACTCTGGCACTCCCTACTGGCACAGCATTACCGGGCTTTTCTGCACCGGCTGATGGTGGCAGTACTAAGTCTGATTCACTGATCAAAGAAGAAGCTGCGGCTGCTTCGGCTGCTGAATTCACTGGTTCGGATAGTGCAAAGGCATCTTCTGCTGCATCTACTCCTATTACGACAGATGTTCCGGTAGCTGACGATGAACTGGAAAAAATGATGGCTCAATTAACCGGTCTGTAATTGTAAATTTAGCCAACCATAAGGGCG
Source organism: Xenorhabdus hominickii (assembly GCF_002632725.1). Taxonomy (GTDB): domain Bacteria; phylum Pseudomonadota; class Gammaproteobacteria; order Enterobacterales; family Enterobacteriaceae; genus Xenorhabdus; species Xenorhabdus hominickii. The sequence continues at coordinate 24,389 of NZ_NJAI01000009.1, read as the reverse complement.
CATTCGTGCGCCCTTATCATTAGGGGAAAATATGAACCTTTTGTTAGTAGACGCACACAGTCAGGGATATTACCACCAGCAATCAGCAGCAGAGTTGAAAGTTGGCGATATGGAAGTTCAAGCAATTTTTAACACGTTACGATCTGTTAAACGCAATGCCTCAATCATGAAAGCTCGTGTCATAGTTTTATGGGATGGCGAACCGGTTAAGCGCAACACATTATTTCCTGAATATAAAACTCGTGCGCCTAGCGCTGATATGGATGCCATGAAAGCCAAATTTAAGGCACAGCGCCCTATTATCCAACAAGCATTCTCTTATCTTGGCGTTGAACAGTTGATCGCCGAAGATGGTGAAGCGGACGATTTAGCAGGGCTTATCGTGGGTCATGAAAAGGCTAATTACGATCACATTTATCTACTTTCGGGAGATGGTGATTGGAAGCAGTTAGTTGATGAAAACGTATCGTTTATCAACCAACGGGACGACACGATTTTACGCCTCGACGGGTTCTTTGAAGATACCGGCTTTCATACGCCATTGGCATTCGTTCAAGGCAAAGCGTTACAAGGCGACTCATCAGATACTATTCCCGGTGTGGGCGGTATTGGCGACAAAGGCGCGCGAGAATTTTTAGCTGAATACGGCTCAGTTGCTGAGATCAGAAAAATTGTTCTGTCTGGTGGCGAGTTAATGAAGAATCGTGCTCGTAATAGTTTCATTAAACTGGCTAACGATGAATTTAATGAAAAGCTAGGCATGGGAATGATGGATGCGTTCAAACGCAACCTAACGCTAATGATGCTGCGGGGCTGCCCGTTAAAGCCTGACACTATCAAATCAATTCCAGCAAGCTACAATCCTGAAAAGGTTCGTCAATTATTCTTAGAGTATAACTTTCATTCAATCCTTGACGATCTGGACGTCTTTTTGACCCCGTTCCATCGTTACGGCTTAAAGGTGGCTGCGTGATTACTTCTATCATTTCAAAAACAGTAAAGATAACGCCGACTGAATTGGCGAAAGAAATTATCGCATTGCATGGACGTGACGGCTTAAGTCGCATTCGTTCCATCATAAAAGCAAGTGGAATTGAGCCGACTGAACGAGAATTAGGAGAACTTCATCGCCACTGCCTGACCATACACAACCGAGTGTGTAAAAACTTAGGCTTAGGCGTTATTGATATCGAAATATTAAAAACAATTTACCCATTAGAGACGGCTTAATCATGGCAAAGAACAGTGCATTAAAAGATTTTTTCAAAAATACCGTTAAGAAAAACGCTGAACAACAACACGTTAAAATCTGGCTAGATACTGGTATGCCTCAGTTGAATAAAGCCGTCTCTGGTAGTTATCGCAATGGTTTTCCGTGTGGTCGCATCGTTGAGATTTTCGGTTGGGAATCTAGCGGTAAAACGTATATTGCAACACAAGCCATGATTGCGGCTCAAAAAGCGGGTGGCGTGGCTATTTTTATGGATCACGAAAAGAGTTTTGATTCGGGGCTTGCCGAGAAGTGTGGCTTGAATGTTGGCACTGACGGCGATTGGATTTACCAACAGCCTGAAACGTTTGAAGAATCCATTGAATATTCGTCTTACATTGTTAAAACCCTGCGTGACAGCAAAGCGATTAAACCTGATGCGCCTATTGCCTTGGTGTTTGACTCCTTAGCTTCAATGGTTCCTTTGCAGATTTTCCAAAAATTTGAGAAGAAAGCAAACGGGAAAGCCACTGACAAAGATAACTTAAATATGAACGACAACACAGCTTTGGCTCGTTGTACGTCCTCGCACTTCCCTGCGTTAGCTCAGTGGGCGAATAAATATAACGTGTGTATGATCTTTCTAAACCAATGCCGACAAGATATCGGTGTGGTATTTGGTGATAACACAAAAGCACCGGGAGGAAAAGCACCGGCATTCTATGCTTCTGTCCGTATTCAATTGGGTAAATCGCAAATAAAGGAGGGATCTGAACGTATTGGTGACGTTGTAACTGCAAAAGTTATCAAGAACAAAGTTGCTTCTCCATTTAAGAACGCCTCTTGGAGCTTCTATTATGACACCGATATTGGTATTGATGCTATTGATTCACTAGTCGATCACATGATGAAAATCGGCTATCTCAAGAAGAACACTTCAGGCAAAATTCTCATCGGCGAAAAAACGCATTCTCGAAAAGAAGTTGTCGAAATCTTCCGACAGTTAGATAAAGCAAAAATTGTCGATTTACTTGAAAAATGGCATGGCGACAATGCGGAGTTTGCTGACGCAGCAATGGACGGTAGTAAGCCAGAAGTAGAAGAAGACGACTAATAACAGAAACAACAAAGGGCGCACCATGCGCCCTTTTCTTTCATGTTTTATTTATAGCTCTAAATTTCACTCACAATCCCTTTTGTACATTCTCCTTGGGAAAAAAGGCAAGTTTGTTTAGCTTGTCGTTTAATTCTAATTTTTCTGCCATTAGGCGTTCCATAAAAGTATTGATCATATTTACCCTTCCTTGATGAATATAAACTTATAGAAATTTCTTGTACGCCTATTTCAAATTGATACTATACACACACAAATAAGTAAGTGAATACGTATTAGGTTTAAAAATCATGTTTGAAGAAAAAATGTACCGACAAACAATAAACGCAAATATGTCTTTTCTGTCAGAAATACCCAAAGAAAAGGCGTACTTGTTGGAAAGAATGTTTTATATCCGCAGTGCAGCGCAAGCTAAACGTGCGCTTATTAAGTTAAACGAAAAGGTAATCAGTAATGACTAAACATGTAAAAGTTGCCCCAGAAATTATCAAAAAACCAAATGGTGAAACAATAAAGCGCCACCCTGCGTTCGGTATTGTCTCCATGAATATCACTAATTCAACTGGAACAGATTTATTTGCCTCTGACTTGACCCACAACGTTTTTATGCATTTCACGGTATCTCTGGCACAGGAGAATCGCCGGAGTGCCGCTGATGTTTGGTACGATAAATTACGTGACAAAGAGATCGACAATCATCTACTCGATTTCTCAATGTCAATGAGCCAGTTTGTTAATCTCATTACCTCACCAAATTTCAGCTCTGGCATTCCTTGTACGCTAAATAGTTACCGTACTGGAGATATCACTAACCCACCTGAGATTCTCAAAAAAGAAGCTTTTCATGAACGTTTGTCTGACGATGTAAAAGCGGCTGCCAATCGTGAAATTGCAAAACTGCAAGGTACGTTAGATAAACTGACCGCTCTACTGGAAAAAGGTAAAGCCGGTAAGAAAGATCTACCACAATCAATAGCTTATCCGCTGGCGGCAAAGCAATGTTGCTAAACAAAGTAACCGAAGATTTGAAAAACCAATTGTCACCAGTTGGCATTGAAATCCAAAAAGTCAGTTGGTTGGGTAAAATGGATTACCCACCAGAAGTTGTTGACGCTATCAACAAGAAAAACAAAGCTGTCCAAGAAACGCAGATGCGACAGAACGAAGTTGAAAAATCTAAAGCAGAAGCAGATAAGATTATCGAAGAAGCCCGTGGCTTGGCTGAATCAACCAAATTGAAAGCGCTGGCAGAAGCGGAAGCAATTACACTACGTGGTGATGCGTTACGTAAAAACCCAGAAGTTATCCAGTTAGAAGCGGTCAACAAGTGGAACGGTGTAATGCCTCAATATATTGGCGGTGATACTCCTATTCCATTTATTTCGGTTGATAAAAATAAGTAATTTTTATAAATAAATAAAGGTGCTTATTTAGCGCCTTTTTTAATGTGTTAAAATAACTTAAATAAATAAACATTACAATTTTCTTAATTAGGTAAATATGTTTTATTTGTGCGCAAATGAAAAGGATATGGAAGTTGTTCAACGGCTGCTTTCTCCTCTTGTTTACTCTGCTTAAATTAACTCGTAAAATAGGTATTTAAATACTTACAAAAAGGAAGTAAATGAATCATTTTTCCATTGTTTTATTTTTACTCTACATCGGCGGTGCGGGTTTAATGTTTGAATCTCTTTCTCGCAAAGGCGACAAAAACCCGTTCTTGAAATGTTGGGCTTGGGTGTTCATTTGTCTACCTAGTATCAAATCGGAAATTGCCAGAATACGGAGATAACCCTATGGCATCACCTATCTTAAAGTTTTTTGAATACAGCCACCTCCCGACGTATCTGCAAGCTGTCAGTAAGCCAATTGGCGACTTAGCAATGCAAATGGATAAATTACTCTCTAAGTGCGCTGAGAAGTCCGCAGGGTTGCGTAAACTGCTAGAAGCAAAAGACGCATTGTTAGAGCAAGATAAGAAGGCAAGGTATGAGAAAAAGAATCGCTGTCTCAAGGTTCACACCTTATAGGTAGAGTCATAGAGGAAAAAAACACGTAATTGTAATAAAACAAGATAGCTCAGAAATGATACGGAAGTTACTCTCTTTAGTGGTCGTTACTGTGATCTTTATTGGCGCTGTTCTGTAATACAGCTAAAGCCATACTATCCACCAGCAGCACAGCCCATTTCGTTAAACGGGTTATGTATTGCAAGACCGCTATGGAGAGTAAAAGTGCCGGTCATAGTGGTCGATTTCGGGAAACAGTACGTTGTTAAGATCAATGACACTGCATATTCACCACCCGAATTAAAATAGAAAAAAATTTTATGTCATATAGATATGACACAAATGACCACTATAAGAAGCACAATAACGGGTCTGTGATATTCAATGGAGAAACAATAGTTACGGCGTCACACTGCAATCAGGTTGCATAAAAAACCACTATAAGGAGCACCTACTCTTTACAGTGGTCATTTCTATTTAAGATTTTGATTTTCTTATTTTTTCAATTAATTCTAATTCTTCTCTGGTTAATTCAGCCAAAACAGTATCACCCTGTTTTACACTCCCTTTAGTAGTCTTCGCTTTCTTAACGGTTTTAACAGGCTTTGTTTTGTTTAGTTTTGGCGCTCTTTCATGAATCATGAAATAAGCTACCTTGCCCTTTTTAATTTCCGTGAAATCTAAATAACCTATCTCACGTAGCTGATCCATTGCTCGGCGAACTGTTGCGTTTTGTGTATTCACACGGGATTTAAGATTTAACCTTGCTCTGAGCCTCGCCATTGATACCGGAGCCGGATTACAAGGCAAACTCTCAATGAACGTATAAAGTGCCTGAGCGCTCTCTTTACGGGATAATTCGGTTATTGCTCGGAGTTGCAAAAGCACCTTATGGTCAAACTGGTATAGCTCAAATATCTCAGGATCAGCTTTTATCGTAACGGTGTCCGCTTCGGTATCGTAGAAAGCTGATTGAACGAGGTGAGTGTGATACGCTTTTGTATCGTTGGTGAACGATAACGTAGTAGAAACAATACGCCGCAAAGATTCATCAAGTCGCTCTCTAAGGCGTTTTGATGAACGTGTTGAGGAAATGCCACACAGTTTAACGAAATCAACAAACTTGAGTGTTACTTTGTCGCCAATTACCTTGTGTTTAGCAAACGAATGAATAATTCCTACCCATGTTTTGAAGTCATTATCCATATCAAGTCGTTCGCCAGTTATCTTGATATTGTTGTACCCCTCGGACTTGGCAAGGCTTAACTGCTTCAATTCTTCGGTAGCGTCCATCGAAGACATGAGGTTTCTCTTACTGCGATTTGTAGATTTCAGTGTGGGCACAAATAGCCCTAGCCGCATGAGAGCAACTGGCTGGACAGTGTTATTCGTGTTAGGCATCAATGTGATTAACTCGCCTGTATCTTTCCTAACTTCCGAAAAGGCTGGTATTAACTCTCCGTTTATTAAGGAATTTTCGGACAAGATGAATCCCCTTTTATTCACTTTCTAAGGTCAGTTTACTCATTATAGTGGTTTATTATTGCTGTCCATAGCGGTTATGTCACTCTCCATAGTGGTTTATTTTCTCTCCACAGTGGTCTTTGTGCTGTTTACAGTGGTCATAATATTATTTAACTAACTGATATTATGAATAAAATATAAAAAGAGTTATTTATGTACTTTTTAAACACTCTTTGGATCTTATTATTGGATCTGTCCTATTAATATGTCGAAAAGTTACCAGTGGATAAAATATTGCCCGTACTTTCTATAGTGGTCGCTATTACTCACCGCACTGGACTGTTTACTCTTTACAGTGGTCACTATTGCTTATCATAGCGGTCAATTTACTCTTTACAGTGGTCACTAATAGCGTTCTAGGCCTTTACTGACGCTTCCTACCAAGATCGGGGATCTATTGGATCTTAATATGGATCTCTTTGGTACTTATTATGGGATCTGTCCTGTTAATAACAAAAATAACTTACCTATCGAGTATTCTTTTACGCCTAACTTAATGATAAATAATATTATCCATACAAGAATATTATAGGAAAAGCTATGAATATCGGTGATGAAATTGTCGCATGTTTTGGTGTTAAATTGCATGAAGGTCAAAAATGTATTGCAATTTACGGAGTTGGTATTTACTTAGGCGAGCTAATGCCAACAGAACAACACCCATTACACCCTAAAGAACGCTTTGGATGGCCTCGCGCAACCTATGATTCAAATTAGTGATTCTATGATTACTGAATAGCAATCGCCATTTTATACTTTTGAAGAATTTGAACACATTGTTGCCAACAATCTCGACAAAAAGGTAAAACAGTTCCCCATCACCATAAAAATACCTGATAATAAATAAAAACAGGCAGATCAGCACAAGCTAAATAAATTCAGATATTATTTGCCTACAACATTAAGACAAATAAGGCAAATTCCATGAATAACAACCCTAACAAACAGAAACATAAGAGGGTCAGACGCTTGGAAACAGGCGTCTACACTATTGAGCCTGATTCACTACTCACCCGTAACGACCATCTATGCCAAATTTGTGCAATCATTTCCAACTGCCCCGTACAACGTGCGCTAAAACTTACTGAGGGTCACGCAGAAGCGATTATAAGAACCTGTGCTAGATTCGTGCCATCAATCTCCTTTCGTGCTCCCTACGTAGGTTTAGAATCTTCTGTGTTCAATACGCTAAGAGCAGGTACAACTTGGCAAAACAGGTTGATCAAAGGCAAAGTTATTGCACTAACGGATTCTAAAACTGGCGAAATCCTAAGATTCGGGCAAATTCGTAGTGTTATTAGCGGTGATATTGAAAAGATGCTGGATATACATTCTAAATTCAATCACCTAGCTATGGGCGGCAAATCCGCTGAGGAAGTCAGAGAGGTCATTAAAAAATCCTATGGTCACTTTCTAACAAAAGACTCAAAGCTCACCGCTATCTACATCGAAAAAGTTAGTCATTCACTTATTGATAAGATAGACAAAAAGCTAGGAAACACCCCAAAAGAACTCGATTCAAACGTAATTAATCTATCTTGGCATCGTAATCTGTAACCATTTTAAATGGCGTTTATTACAATGAACGCCTTATGTTTTTTCTTTCTCACCTTTCTGTTTCTGATATTATCTTTAAAGTTAAGTAAATACATACTTATTTAAAGGTAAAATGGAAATGAAAAAAGCACTATACGGCTTAATATCTGACACGCATTACCACACTTGGGATGCCTTTGCTTCAACAGCTCATGATGGTATGAACTCTCGCCTTAAAATTCAACTTGATGCTACGTGGGAAGCCGCCGTTGCCGCCAAAGAAGCAGGAGCAAAAGCCTTGTTCCATGCTGGTGATGTATTTCACGTTCGAGGCTCCATTGCACCGACCGTTCTGCACTTCACCTCTGAACTTTATAACAAGATCATAAACATGCTTGAATTGCCGATTTATATCCTCGCTGGCAATCATGATCTTGAAACCAACGATTCTGTGTTTTCGGCTAACGCATCGGCTTCATTCACCAAAATTGGTGCTGAAATTGTTTGTTCCAAAACGCCGAAGACGTTCCTTATTGATGATGTTCGGATTCACATGATTAGCTGGTATAGCGATCACAAAGCATTACTGAACACAGTTAAAGAGTTAGCGAAAACATTGGATCTGACTGTTCCTAATGACCTAATCATTCACACTTCAATTAATAAATCGATCCCCGGTATGCCAGATGTAGGCATGGAAGCAGAAGAATTCGAGGCTTTAGGGTTCCGCTACGTTCTATCAGGTCATTATCACAACCATAAAGAAGTTATTCCCGGTGTTATCTCCATAGGCGCACTAACGCATCAGAATTGGGGAGATGTAGGGACGACGGCCGGTTATATGTTGGTTAACGAAGATGGCTCATATAGTCAAAACTCAACAAAAGCTCCTGTGTTTTTAGAGTTAAATTCTGATCTGACCGAAGACATGGTAAAAGGCAACTACGTCCGTATTCGTGCTGTAATCAAAGACGATGAAGAAGGAAAAAAGCTGGAAGAAATGGCAAAGCTGTTAGGCGCAGGTGGTGTTTCTCGCAACTTCACTAAAGAGTCTTCACTTGTCGGGGCTACAGCCGCAACGGCAAGTACAGCCAAAATTGACAGCTTAAAAGAGTCAGTCGGCAATTACTGCGTGTTAATGGGGAAATCCGATCCTGAGATTGATATATCAAAACTAACAGCGACTTGTGAAGACGTACTGTCTCAAGCTGAGGGCAAAGAATAATGAAATTTATAAGTATGACAATTGAGAATTTTATGCGTATTGCCGAAGCTAAAGTTGAACTCAATGACCGTGGATTAATTTTGATTCAGGGTAAAAATACTGACGACACCTCAGCGAACAGTAACGGTTCTGGCAAATCTACATTGATGAACGCCTTGTGTTGGGGCGTGTATGGCGAAACAGCCAACGGAATTAAAGCCGATGATGTTCTGAGCACTGGCTATGAGAAAAACTGCCGTGTATTAATTGTAGTTGAAGATGAGGACGGTAAGCGTTATTCCATCATTCGCCACCGAGCGCACTCTACAAATAAAAATCGTTTGATGGTATCAAGCGAAGATGGCGACCTAACAAAAGGCACAGACAAGCTGACGCAGGAATTTATCGAAAAGTTGATCGGCGCATCAAAAGAGGTTTTCCTAGCCTCAATTTATGCCAGTCAAGAAAATATGCCCGATTTACCAGGCATGACAGATAAGAACCTGAAAGCCATCGTTGAAGAAGCGGCTGGCGTTAACCGTTTAACGGTTTCGTATGATATTGCTCGTGACCGACATAATGCGAAGTTAGCAGAGCGTGACGGTGTTGATGGCAAAATCACAGTTGCGGATCGTGCTTTTATCAGCGCATTAGAGACAGCCGAAGAAACTGACTTGTCTGCCGTCAAATGGGAAAGTCAGAGAAAAACTCGAGTCGATGAGGCTAAAAAGAGTTTTGAGTACGCCGATATAGTCATGAACGAGTTGGTGTTCAGCAACAGAGACATGTCAACCGTTGAATCCATTGACGAACAAATCAACGCAATTCGCATTGAAATTGCTGGTGTTACCGAACATGACCGTAAAATTCATGATTTAGAAGCCGCTATTTCAAGAGCCAAATCAAGCCTGACCATCAAAAGCAACGAAACTGAACGGCTGAAAACGAAAGCCAAGCGGTCAATGAAGAATGCCGAAGCTGTATCAGCTAAAGTAGGCGTTCCATGTTCTGAATGTGGCAAGCCTTACTGCGAAAGCGATTTGGAAACCATTAAGAAAGGTCACATTGATAAGGCAAAGGTGGATATCACTAAGATCACCACTGAACTTACACCAGAAATTCAGGCCATCTCTGAGCAAATCACCAAAGCAGAAACCAGTCTTGCTGCGTTGAAAACCGCACGGCCTAGCATTGATGCACAAGTTGAGCGTATCTCTGTACTGCAAAAACAACGCACCAGTATTGAACGGTCGCTATCAGAAGAGCGAGCGGCTGTGAAAGCATGTGAGTCTGAAAAAGCAAAATTAACAACGATTGAAGCGGAAATAAATCCATTTACCGGACTCATTGAAAAGACTCGAAAAGAAGCCTTGCTCCTAAAAGATAATTTAAAAAGTTTAAAGGAAGTTAAGATCGTTTTAGACGGTGAATGCATGTTATTAGAAAATGCTCGGAAAGTTTTTTCACCAGCCGGTGTCCGTAGCCATATTCTTTCTAATGTGACCCCATATCTTAATTCAAGAACGGCGGAATATCTCAATACACTATCTGACGGAACAATTGAAGCTGTTTGGTCTACGATGGAAACCACGAAAAAAGGTGAAGTTAAAGATAAGTTTAACATTGCGGTATCGAAGTCTGGCGCATCAAAAACCTTTGCTGGATTATCTGGCGGTGAAAAGCGCAAAGTGCGTATTGCGACCGCATTGGCATTGCAGGATCTCGTTGCCAGCCGTGCCACCAAAAACATTCAACTGTTTATCGGTGATGAAATTGACGACGCGCTGGATGTTGCTGGTTTAGAACGCTTAATGGCGATCCTTGAAGTGAAAGCCCGTGAACGTGGAACGGTGATGATTATTTCACACAAAGAAATGAAATCATGGTTTAGGGAGACAATTACGGTTGAATCCAAAAAAGGTCGCTCTTATGTCAGTTAAATTTAACTTTGAAACGGCCTTTGCTTCGGCAATAGCCATCGCTGATTCAATCAACCTTACTCGTATTTATACAACTCAGACAATATCGACGACACCGACTGTTTCGTTTGATATGTCCAATGGTGTTAATAATGAGATTATTGATTTAGCCAAAACTTTTTTAAAAAATGATCCGACTGGCTGTTTCAAACTTACGTCTCAAAAATGGTATGAGTGCAAGCCGAAACTTAAAGACTTAATTTCTTTTTCATCAATTGAAAAGGTTGATGAATGGCTTTCGATGAAAATGTTAGAAGGTATAGAGCATGATGATTTGCTGATCTGCTTTAGCCGCATTCATTCTAAACTGGATGGCAAAAGCGAATATATCATTATGCCAACCGTTATCAATTCAGCCGACTTTCGTTTACTGGAAGATCGCCGAATTATTTATGGGGAAATTAACCACTTGGACTTAGCCTGTGCGCTGAACCTAAGTTCAGATTATCACTCAGCTATTTTTAAGCTCATAGATAAGCTGCAAAGGCTCGGTTATGAGTTTGGTAAGGGGTTAGCGTCTTTTATTCAGAAAAAACGCTCTCTATGCGTTTCAGAGAGTATTTACGGGATGGTTTGTGGCGATCTCTATTTCAAAACCAAAGTTGAGTTTAAAGACAAAGAAATCGGGGAGGATTTGAATCTAGTAGCGTCTGTTTCACGGTATTACATGCAATCTGCCGATTTTGATTCTTTGATGGTGGAAGTTGGTTCTCCAAGCGAGCCGAAAGTTGTTTTGCCGATGGCTGGCAACGTGCCTTCTGAGATAGTGGATAAAAGATTAATTGTTGTTAACGGTAATTCATTCAATTTTGGTTCATTTTAATTAACAACACAAAGGTAACACAATGAATAAAACCATCAAAATAGCGGGACTCGATCCATCAATGAGCAATTTTGGTATCGTTTTCGGTGAATTAGATATCACCACAAACACGGTCGTTAAAATTGAGCGTATGGAACTGGCGCAAACATCGGCTAGCAACACAAAGAAATCCGTCCGTGTTAACAGCGACGATCTACGCCGTGCTAATGAGATTTGGAAAAAGGCGAAGCCAATTATCGATCAGGCTCAGTTAATATTCTGCGAGTTGCCAGTGGGCAGCCAATCAAGCAGAGCGCAAACCTCTTATGGCATTTGCATTGGTGTTCTGGCGTGTATCGATAAGCCATTAATTCAAGTCACGCCAATTGAGATCAAGAAATTTGTTGCCGATAAGAAAACGACCTCCAAAGAGGAAATTATCGAGTGGGCGACAGCCAAGCACCCCGAAGCCCCGTGGATAACTCGTAAAGAAAAAGGCGAAGTGAAGTTTGCGAATAAAAACGAACACTTAGCAGATGCTGTAGCCGCTATCTATACCGGCATGGAAACCGACCAGTACCGTCAAGTTGCCTCAGTGCTTTCCTCTTTAATGTAACTCCATATATAGAACACTTATAAATCAACCGCACAATATATTGTTTTGTGCGGTTGATAATAGGTAATCACTTACTTATTATTATGCCAATTTAAACCTAGTAACGGATTTTTTAAATGACCTTACTCGTAACAAAACGTGACGGAACACAAGTACCTTTTAATGCTGAAAAGTTTAATCGTGTAGCAGAATACGGTACTCATGGGATTGACGGTGTTAGCGCATCAGCGATTGCAATGAAAGTGCATATCAGTGCACAGAATGGCGTTAAAACAACAGATATTCATTCGCTAATGGTTAAAGCTGCGGCTGATTTGATTTCAGTAGAATCACCGAATTACAGCAAAGTAGCTGCTCGTTTAAATGTTGGCTTGATCCGCAAAGAAGCCTTTGGTAGTTACGAATATCCTGACCTGCTTGAGCATATTCAGCGTATCGTTGGCATTAAAAAATATGATAGTGGTTTGCTTACTAAATACACGACTAAAGAAATAAAAGAGCTTGGGAAATATCTCAAAACAGAACGTGACGACTTATTCGGCTATGCGGCAACTGTTCAACTACGTGGCAAATATCTTGTTCAGAATCGTGTTACTGGTCAGCTTTATGAAGCCCCTCAACACGTTTATCTGTTATCCGCAATGTGCTTTTTTCAGAACTGGAATAAAGACACCCGTTTGCAGATGGTGAAGGACTTTTATGACGCAACCTCAACGTTCAAACTTTCACTGCCAACGCCAATCATGGCGGGGGTTCGTACACCAACTCGTCAATTCAGTTCCTGTGTTGTGATTGAGTGTGGTGATAGCTTGGATTCAATCAATGCGACATCCAGCGCAATTGTTAAATATGTTTCCCAACGTGCCGGTATCGGTATGGGCTTCGGGCGTATTCGTGCTCTTGGCAGTGAAATTCGCGGCGGTGAAGCGAACCACACTGGGGTAATTCCATTTCTTAAATTGTTCCAAGCGGCGGTTAAGTCCTGTTCTCAGGGCGGTGTTCGTGGTGGTGCGGCAACGGCATTCTATGCGTTATGGCACCGTGAAGCAGAAAGCCTGCTGGTACTGAAAAACAATCGAGGTGTTGAAGAGAACCGTGTTCGTCACATGGATTACGGTGTGATGATTAATGGCTATCTGTATAAACGTTTGATTGACGGCAAGAACATTACGTTGTTTAGCCCTAATGATATTCCCGGTCTTTATGAGGCGTTCTTTGCTGACCAAGCTGAGTTTGCCCGTTTATATGAAGCGGCGGAAGCGAACGATAGCATTCAGAAAATCAGTGTGCCGGCAGTGGATTTGTTCTCATCTCTGATGCAAGAACGAGCATCTACTGGTCGTATTTATATTGCCAATGTGGATCACATGAACACGCACGGGGCATTTAATCCACTGGTTGCGCCTGTTCACCAATCAAATCTGTGCATGGAAATCGCATTGCCGACTAAGCCATTGGAATATGCGGACGATCCTAACGGTGAAATCTCACTGTGTACTCTATCAGCATTTAACTTAGGCGCAATCGACAATATCAATGAGCTTGAACACCTGTCTTATCTGCTTGTCGCCGCTCTTGATGCGCTGCTGGATTATCAGAACTATCCCCTGAAAGCGGCAGAACGTTCTACAAAAGGTCGTCGTAGTTTAGGTGTTGGCGTGACTAACTTTGCTTATTACCTTGCGAAGAATGGATTTAAGTATTCAGACACAGCAGGCGATCAGTTTGTTCACGACACCTTTGAGGCGTTCCAATACTATCTGCTTAAAGCCTCTAATCGTTTGGCAAAAGAATATGGCGCATGTTCCCTGTTTGGTGATACTCGATATGCTAATGGTGAACTCCCTATCGACCACTATCGCCAGCAATTAGATAAGTCATGCGTTGGTGTCACAGAACCCCTGAAAATGGATTGGGAAGCATTACGTGCGGATATTAAAGCGCATGGACTCCGTAACTCTACCCTGTCTGCTTTGATGCCATGCGAAACATCTAGTCAGATTACCAACAGTACAAACGGTATTGAGCCACCTCGTGGAGCGGTCTCCGTGAAGATGAGTAAAGAGGGGGCTGTGAAGATGGTTGTGCCTGAATATGAAGTACTAAAAGACCAGTACGAGTATTTGTGGCATATGGGAGGCAATAAAGGCTATTTGACTAAAGTGGCGATCATGCAGAAGTTTGTTGACCAGTCTATCTCGGCAAACACCAACTACGATCCTGACATATTCCCTAACGGCCGTGTCCCGATGAACGTGCTGTTGCAAGATCTGCTTCTCGCTTACTCAATGGGCGTTAAGACGCTGTATTACCACAATACTCGTGACCGTTCTGGTGAAGAAGACGAGAAAGAAACGCCAACTGCTCCGGCAGGCGACGACTGCGGTGATTCTTGCAAGATTTAATCACTCAACATCATCAATTAAAGGTGGGCTTTGGCTCACCTTTTTATTCGCATTGAATCCCTATTTGGCTGCCCCACAATGGCAGCGGAATGTTAATTTTAAAGGAAAAAGTATGTCCGGCTATTCCACTTTCCGACAAGCTAAAAATGATGCAACCAAAGAGCCTATGTTTTTTGGTTTGAGCGTGAATATCGCTCGTTATGATCAGCAGAAATACCGTTTATTTGAAAAAGCGATTGAACGTCAGTTAAGCTTCTTCTGGCGACCTGAGGAAGTTGACGTAACTAAAGACCGCATCGATTACAACAAAATGCCTGAGCATGAGCGTCATGTCTTCTTGTCGAACCTGAAATATCAAACGCTGCTTGACTCTGTTCAAGGACGTGCGCCGAATATTGCATTTCTGCCTATCTGCTCTATTCCTGAATTAGAAACATGGATTGAAACATGGTCTTTCTCTGAGACGATCCACAGCCGCAGTTATACGCATATTATCCGCAATCTGGTTAATGACCCTGACACTATCTTTGACGGCATTGTTGAGGATGAAGTGATTCTGGCTCGTGCAGCTTCTGTTTCTGAAGAATATGACCGTCTAATTAAGATGTTCGTGGCTCGTGAATATCTTGGTGTCAAAGCGTTTGAAGAAAAGCACGGTGATTCAGCTATTCAAGAACAGGTTTTCCGTACACTGGTATCGGTTAATGCACTTGAGGCGATTCGCTTTTATGTCAGCTTTGCTTGTACGTTTGCTTTCGGTGAGCGTGGAATTATGGAAGCCAATGCTAAGATCATGAAGTTTATCGCTCGTGATGAGGCTCTGCATTGTCATGTTACCCAAGAAATGATCAAGCTAATGTATACCGGTCGTGAGGGTGATTTTTGGAAAAAAATCTCAGAAAGAAATCGCCCGTTTGTAATTGGCACAATGAAAGCGGTCGCTGAACAAGAAATGGCATGGGCGGATTATCTGTTTAAAGACGGTTCAATGATTGGCTTGAATGCGGATATGCTGAAACAGTATGTAAAACACCGTACTAATATCTCTATGAGACGTATGGGGTTTGACCTGATATTTCCCGAAGTGAAAAGCGATCCGCTGCCGTGGATGAATAGCTGGTTATTATCTGACAATGTTCAAGTTGCCCCGCAAGAAGCCGAGAAGTCTGATTATCTTACCGGTCAGATTGACTCTCAAGTCAGTGCCAGTGCTTTTTCAGGGTTTGAGATTTAATAGAAAGCAGTTTGTTAATGAGTGGCAGCCTATGTCACTCTTTTATTATTATCAATATATAAACAAGATATATTATTAAACTAGGAAAATAACTTAATGAAAGACAATAGCCAAACAATCAGTTTGAAAGCGACTAGCCAACCAGTACTACTTGTTAATGCGCATATCAATGAGCTGTACGAAATGGTCAAAGAGTTTCATCAGGTGTTTGGCCACTCGATTGACAGCACTGAAATCACTCCGGCAATGTTACGTTTACGAGCAAATTTGATCCGTGAAGAAGCGGATGAGGGGTTAAAGGCTATTGATGAAAGCGACTATACGGAAGTTTTCGATGCGGTTGGCGATACAGTTTATGTACTTTCGGGTACTTTGGTTATGATCGCAAACTCAATGAGTCATGCTCTTTCTTTCGACCACATAGCCGCAGGTTCGATGTATAAAACTGTAATAGCTGATTTCACCGCAAGTTTCTTCGATGATCTGAAAGCAGGATTTAACCTTTCCATTGCAACGGCAGAGTACCTTGAAGAAATAGCTAACTGTTTAGAATCAAAGAAAGGCATTGCAGCTTGCGAAACACTGTCTTCTCTACCCTATTATATTTCAGATTGTCTGGCTTTGTTTAATCATGCGTTGGATGCGAACAACCAGTCATTGCCTGAACTTACGCAGGTTATCCACGAATCTAATATGTCAAAACTTTGGTCTTCTGATGCCGAAGAACGTAAGCGTCAGGTTGAGAATTGCAAATACGATCCTGCTGACTTGGCATTCCGTCCTTGTCTAACTCGTGATGGTGTGATCGGTTATCGTATTTCAGACGACAAAATCCTTAAATCACCAAGTTACACCCCTGTTGATTTGTCTAAGTTTGCGGATAAATGGGATTATTAATATAAAAATAAGTATTGATAAGTATTTAAATACCTAATATTATTCTCTCGCCTTATTTTTTATTAATACTTTGATTGAATGGTGTTATCAGATTTTTTTATAGCGTGCCTTTGACGGCGCGCTTTTTTTTTGTTTACTGCTGCATTTTCTTATATAGAATATAATAAGTAAACACTTAACTAAGGTGATCATTTAAAATGAATTTTCCAGAACAAGAATCACTAACCTCCATGAGCAATCTGCCTTTAGGTAATGACGAGTCATTCCGCAGTGTCGTTGAGATGGTAGCATCAGATGGTTTTGACTCAAGCCATAACAGAACGGGTGTATCAACGACGGGCTTGTGTTTTATCTCTAGCTTTTATCGTCTTGATGGCGGCATTGTGCCAATGATCTCTGGTAAAGCTGTGAATAAAAAGCCGCTTATTGTTGAGCTTGAGTGGTATTTGAGAGGAGAGACTAATATCAAATTCCTGAGCAATAACGGCGTGAAGATTTGGGATCAGTGGGCTGATGAAAATGGCGACCTAGGACCCGTTTATGGCAAGCAATGGCGTAAATGGCGTGACACCCGTGTCGTGACTTCTGAGCAATACGAACTGATTAAAGATCGTGGCTATACTATCGAGGGGACGCTAACAGACGGACGTTTGGCTATTACCCGTGAAATCGACCAGTTGCAGCGCATCGTAGACAATTTACGCCACGATCCAGAAAACCGCCGCAGTATTATGTCAGCGTGGAATGTTGGCGAACTGGAAGACATGAATCTGCCACCTTGCCACTTTGCTTTCGGGGTTTGGAGTCGTGGTCTTGATCCTGTTAATCGCCTGACAATGGCATTCCATATCGGCATAAACCATATCGACCATGACATTGATTCAAAATATGCGAACTTTGCGTTAGCTATTAAGCCTGTCATGGAGAATAACAACGACAATTATGACCGCTTCATGAGCGGACTGACTCATGAATGGCTGGATCACCACCAAATCCCTCGCCGTGTTCTTAACACAGGCATGGTACAGCGTAGCGTTGACGTTTTTGTCGGTATGCCGTTTAACATTGCAGGCTATGGCATTCTTACGCATTATTTGGCTCACATCACCGATCACATGGCTGGCAATTTCACTCACTTCGGTTTTGACGTTCACTTATATAACAACCACGAAGACGGTGTTGCCAAATATCTCGAACGGGAAGATATCTCTGAAAGCAACCCTACTGTTTCATTTCCTGAATCATGGAAAGAGCTGTCAGATTTTAATTGGCAGGGAATCGAAATTCACGGTTATAAGTCTCATCCGTGGATCAAAGTTCCTGTTGCGAAATAAGGACGTTAACACATGCAACCACTGGTTATTTGTACCCTTGATGGGGTGCTTTCCGACAACACTGATCGTCTTCATTTAATGAAAGATGGCAGTGTTATTGAATACCACGAGAGACATAGCCGTGATGAGGCGATTATTTCGTCTATCCGTATGCTCAAGGGTTTTCAGCGTACCGGCTGTGACATTGTTATTGTTGACGACCGCCCCATAGAGTATCAGGAGGAAACCGAAGCGTGGCTGAAAGAGTACGGTGTTTTCTTTGATTACCTCTATCTGCCAAAACCTAAAGAAGCTGGACGAGCATTTAAAATGAAAGCGATCAGAGAACACCTCAAAGAGAACGGCGGTCAGATCTTAGCGGTGATTTGTCATGAGCGTCAAGATGAACACGATTTCAGAAACCATCCTCACCGCCCCGTTGTTTATTCTGTATCGAGAGGCGCAGTGTGATTTCTATTATTGCTGCTGTTGCTAAAAACAATGGTATCGGGGTTAATAATTCTTTGCCGTGGCATTGCGCTCGTGACTTAAAGCTATTCAAGCAAAAAACACTAGATGAGATTGTCGTCATGGGTCGTAAGACGGCTGAAAGTTTAGGTAAGCCATTGCCGGGTCGTCTTAACTTCGTGTTGTCTCGAAACCCTGACCATGTTCCGGCTGGCTTTTCTATTATCCGTGATATTGGCGAAGTGGTCGCTTTGGCAAATTTCCATTCGGTTTACATCATCGGTGGAGCGGAAATTTATCGTCAATTTATTGACGTTGCTAACCGAGCTTTCATTTCTCACATTGAAATCGATGCACCAAACACTGATACCTTTTTCCCAATGGACGAACTGGAAGCCTCGTTTAATCGTCGCATGACGCTTAATTATTACGACGCGCTGGAAAACGAGCCAGCTTTTGATCATGTTATGTATTGGAAAGAAGACTATGAGTAAACCTATTTTCCAGCTTGGACTTACCGGGGCGCAAGGCACGGGCAAAACAACACTTGCTAAAAACTTTTCTGAGTGTACCGGCATTCGCTACTTCGATGCCGACGTGCGTGGAATTTTAAAACGTAACGGCTTTGATTGTCGGGCTTCAATGTCGCCATTCGAACGCTTCAAGATGCAAGAAGTGATCGCTAAAGAGTTATTTAACAGTTATCCCGATGATAACTTTGTGACGGATAGAACGCCTGTTGATGTGGTGTCTTATGCGTTGGCTTATGTACCGCCTGATTTGGTCGAAGGCTCTGAGTTGGAGAATGAAATTTCACTTGCTCTGTTTGATCTCATTTCTAAGGCGAGAAAGACACTGGCTGAAAAATTCTCGCATGTTGTTTTGGTTAGGAGCGGTTTTGCGACAAACGGCAAAGATGCGGAGCGATTAGATCGTGGCTCAATGAGCTTAGCTTATCGCTTAAAGATTGAAAGTCTGATGGAGGGTGAGCTTTTCCGTTTCGCTAACTTCCCAAGTATGGAGGGCATTGAGTGGCGTTGTATACCGAGAGACATGACTGACCTTAGAAAGCGACAAAAATCTCTATTCGGGCTTTACGAAAAGTCCTTTGATTCATTTGGCTACACAACAGATACCGCTCATTAATCCTTTTATGCCTGTGTGGTTAGTTAAAAATGGACTAATCACACAACGGAGATTTAAAAATGTCAGATATGGTTGACTATGAAGAATATGGCACAGAAGTCGAGCTGATTGATTTACGTGACGAAATTGACCGCAAGGCACTCATTGCAATTGAAAATGTGGTTGAGCGTTTAGAGAAACGTTTGATTACTCGCCGTGAGGCTCTGATCGGTATTAATGCAATTTTTGATTCTATTCAAGGCTTGGTGAGTTCTGAAATTAGTGAAACGTTAAATACGGTTCTTACTGAGATCCAAAAGTCAGAAAAGACAGACATGTTCCCTATAGTGTTTGCACACAAAGGAACGGTGGTGATCTTGAAACTGGATTTATTTAGTCTCACTCTCACAACGCTGATGGTCACAGGCTCAGGACAGAAAATAGAAAAAACTGAGACTTTAGAAAACGAACCTGATGCTCTCAAGGTAGCAATTTCTAAGGCTATGACGTTCAGTAAAAATGGAGCGATAAGACTATGATGATTGCCGTTGGACTTGACCTTGAAACAACAGGTTTAGACTACAAAGACGGGCATCGTATTATTGAAATTGCTTTGTGCGCCCGTAATATGACAACTGGTGCGACTATCAAAGATTTGGTATTACGCTTTAATCCTCGCCGTGAAATTTCAGTCAAAGCGTATGAGGTTCATGGCATTAAGTTGTCTGATCTCGTTACAGAGCCGTTATTTTCGGCTAAAAGCTCTATGATAGCCAGTATATTAAACAACGCTGCGGTAGTTGTGGCGCATAACGGCTTGGGATTTGATAAGCCTTTCATGGAACATGAAATGGCGTTAAGCGGCGTGAAACTAAGGCAGGATCTGATTTGGCTTGACACCATGCTTCATGGCTTATGGGCGACACAAGACGGAAAACGCCCTACGCTGCGAGAATTAGCATTCTCGCTAGGTTTTGAGTATGACGAAGAAAAGGCACACGGTGCTTTGTATGATACGCAATTGATGATGGATTGCTTTTTTTCCGCACGTAAGCGTTACGGTCTATTCCAATTGCCTAATGAAGAAGAAATTACAGCAGACGGTTGGGACGATGCAAGAGCTGAATTGTCTAGTGTGGCGGGGTGTTTTTAATGATAAACGAACGTTTAATTTTTACGGAAACTGAGTTGAGCGAATTTAATGATCTTATGATTAATTCTTTCCTCGCACAAAAACTTAATTTGCCTTTGAGCGGAAACGCTCGAATCTGGTTTGCCGGCGAAGTTGATGTTCAGCTTAAAGACGGTACTAAATTTGATTTTAACGATCCCAATATTGCATTACCGTTAATCGTAAAAAACAAAATAAACATTGATCACCGTGAGTCGATAAAGGTGGGTGCGTTGGCAAGCTTGTCTGGCTTTCAGCATATATCTGCGGTTGATAAAGCTCCTGTAAGGGCAGCAATGAAAGTGCTGCTCATGATGGATCGTATCGAGCTTTAATATCAAAGGCTGGTTGATTTTCTTCCAGCCTTTCCTTATAGCCTGTTTAATAAACTTCCTCGCCTATCCCATTCAGTCATAATCATTTCATCAAGCAAATACGCAATTTAAAAAGTAAAGGAAAAAGCAAATGACTATGACTACCGAAGTATCTGTAACCGAATCCAACACAATGACTTTAGAAGCTATGTTGTCAGCCCTTGACGCTTCAACGCAAGCAACTTCACCTGTTATTGAGCCAAATCCTGCCGAAACTGAATTGTCTGGTTTAAGCGAGCTTGAACTGATGGCGGCTGAATTAGAAAAGATTGGCGGCGATAGTCTGGAATATATCCGAAATGCTGGTGTTGTTGAATTAACACCTGTTCTGGTGGTTGGGTCTGAACCTGTTCTCGAATCGGTAGAAGTCGTCTCTGTTGAGGAATCGGTGTTGGATGCAGTCTTGATGGAATTGTCTGCAACGGTCGATCCAAAAGCGGGAGCTGTTGAAGCAGAAGCCCCCGAATTGATTGATCCACCTGCCAAAGAAGCGAAGAAGGTAAAAAAAGCGAAGAAAGAGTCGGTTCGACCACGTTTTCAGCTAATTGATTTAACCAATGAGGACTGTGAAAAACTTGGTCTGGTTAAAGAGACAATGATTGAAGCTATTGCTAAATGCCCATTGAAAGCGCAAGACAAGGCACTGAATATTGCTCAGTGGGCGTTGCGTAGCAATGAGCTATCGGTTTATACGCAATTAGGCATTGAGTGTTTGATCAAGAATGGAACGGCTACTTCCGAATCATTCCGCCTGTACATGATGAGCAACCCATCCAATCCTTATCCAACGGGCACTGCTGGCACACAGGCGGGTCAATTAATGGCAGTTTTTCCAGCTATGGGGATGGCAACTCGTGACGGTCGCACTGTTACGCTTAGTCCTGAAAGTCCTTTGGTAAAGCTATTCCAAACACAATCGGGTGAATAACGTCAGAACGCATCAAGGGGGCGTATTGTCTTGAAGCAATACGTTTCCTTATTGTTTTGATTAAATCGTCTCAGAATCGCATACAGACAACTTCTCGAAGATACCATTCAGTGCTTGCAGATAGAATTATGTGATATAAAATTAATGCTTTAAATAGGTATTCTTTTACTTATGATAATGACTAAAACAGGCAGTAGACTAAAACGGGATAAATCACTAAAGGACTTTTGGCGAACACCTCAATGGACCGTAAAGGCAACACAGATCGCTTTATCCATAGAATTCAATGTTGATGTCGCCTGCAACAAAGATAATGCGTTGTTCCCGCAGTTTATCGGTGCAGAGAAAGATGCTCTGAAATGCAGTTGGGGAGAATCTGGTACTAAGGCATTCCTTAATCCGCCTTACTCCAAGATTGAGCCGTGGATTGATGCCGCTATTCGAGAACAAAGTTATGGTGTAACTACAGTAATGCTAATCCCGCAGTCTATTGATACAAAGTGGTATCTGAAAGCCAGAAAGTTTGCCAACGAAGTCGTACTAATTATCGGTGGGCGAATTGCTTTTCTTGAGCCTGATGTGAATTTAGGCTTCAAGGAAAGTAGAGAGAACACAGGCGGTAGTATGCTGGTAGTTTTTCGTGGACATTCCGGCGATGTTGGTTGCGTTGTTCGAGAAATACCTATCACTGTCATGAAAGAAATCGGTGGTTATGTTCCGCCAGTGAGAGCAAAACGTACTGCCAAAACTAAACCTAAAAAAGAGTACCGGAGCTTAGTTTAACAACCTTACTCCCACATATATAAATTTATTAAATTTTTACTAAGAGTTTTTAAAGAAATTAATATAAATATATTGGGAGCAAGGCATTGGAAAAACATTGCGGAAATGATGATATCTGCGGAGATAAAATAATGTCAGAACCTGTTAATGTAATTGCTTTCGTTGAAACTGATTTCACCGCCCATGTCCGTGAACGGCTTCAAGACAAGGGGCGGTCTTTTGAACTGGCGGAGTGGGCGTTTCGCTGTATCCAATCTGGCGAGAACAAAGAAGAAATGCTGCAAATGGTTGGCGTTTTGGTTAATGAGGTGTTTTTTCAACGGAAAATTATTGCTGATATGGAGAATTGTGTAAGAAACAAATGAATGGAAGCGCCGTTTGAAGTTTGAGTGGGCGTACTAACCGATATAAGATCAAACTTAAATCGTCAGGATATCGTTTGGTTTATGAAGTAAATGATAATAAAGTGGTACTTCTTGTCATCACTGTTGGTAAACGTGCCGGTGATGAGATTTATAAATTAGCAGACAAACGATAAGCGAGTCTGAAAATCAATCTGAAGCGCTAACTAAATGGCGCTTCATTTTCTAACGGCAATAAAAGTCTAATGACCTTATGGTGGCATAGGATTACGGAGCTTCCCGTTTAAGGGTTTCCAAACCTTTCATACCAACATGAAGAATCTATCTTAAAATACGGGCGTCAAATATGCAGAACCTCATTTAGGAGAGGTCGTCCCCGGCATCCATGCAGCTTTTACGATAAATCGTAGTGTATGGTCTTGATTGATCCGAAAGGTAACATGGATCTTTTCAAGGACACTGGCTTTATAGCATGGGTAGTTATTAGATCGCTGCCACCTTAAACCTGCTTTATCCTCGGTCAAAAAGTCATTCGTCCGTAAGTTTCCGCCTTTGTCGTTGGTCTTGAGCGTAATTTGTTTGTTTTCAGGGGAGGAAACGCTACCACCTAACCATCATCACCACTTACTGAATAATAGGCGGTATTTATTCAGTCGTTGGGTGATTACCAACGGTTGAGAATGATAAATACATATTTAAATGTAATCAATAAGTGAATACGTACAATTTGGGCGTTAGCTTATAAATAGACCGATAAAGTCTTTTTACTAAACTGGTAAAGTAGATTGTGCTATGTATAACCAATGAAATCATTTGGAGGTTGCTATGAGTGTAACAATCAAAAAATGGGTTAATAGTCAGGGCATTATAATTCCAGTAAATATTCTGAAAAAAATTGGTCAAGTTATGGACTTGACTGTAGATGAAGGGAAGATTGTTTTGTCCCCTAGTAAAAGAAAAGCTATTTATTCAGAAAGTTATTTACTTTCCAATTTAAATGAGCATACCGCTCATTCCTATGAGATCGCAAGTGTTTCCAGCACAGAGTTATATGAATGAGGTTGTAAGCCGGACAATGGCATTCGGTTAAATCCTTATCGGCGCATCAAAAGAATTCCATCGTGTTCTGGGTTTCATCGATTTCCGTGGGTAGTGCCTCTCTGGTCTTACCCGTTGTATCATTCTTGCCATAAGTGCATGAAGCGTGTAATAAAATGATTTTAAATGCTTTTTTAGCTTACCTTGTATTAGTAGAGGGAGATGTTTGACGACAAAAAACAAACAGTTTTTTGAATTCAGCTTCTGTTTTTTATCCAGGCTCTCCTTGTTATCGAC
>NZ_NJAI01000089.1 GCF_002632725.1 Xenorhabdus hominickii | reverse complement strand
CCAGACAATCTGAGTGCCAATGTCAACAGCATCAGCCACGCCATCATCCAACATCCATTGCAGCGCCTCACGCGCGTAATCCTCCGCCGCCAGTGCGACGGCGGGGGTTAATTTCTGTCGATGCAACAACCATAAACGAGAACCTATCGGATAATCAGCGCCGTTATCGCCCCACCATCCCCGGCGATCAGTGCCGTCAATGTCATCATCCGCCCGTGCCTGTCGGTCCGTAAACAAACTGATAATAATCGCGGTTTGCAGGTCATTACCGGTGACCAAATCCCCCTGGCCGGCCAGCCAATCGGCATGGATATTTTTGACATCCCACGCTGAGGTAATGTCACTCATTTCACCGTCGCTCCTGTCGTTTGGCTGGTCACGGTCGAATCCCCTGACCTCACGCCCGGCACCGGATGGGTATGTTCGTTATAGGTATCACGGAGCTGCTTCATCGTCGTGCTATTGGCGTTGCAATTGTCGATAACATCCCCGGTGACTTTCAGCACTGGCGTATTCAGCCACACTTCGGTAGCGGCATTGACAGTGACTTTAGAGGCATTGTTCACCGTGACCGGTTGCCCCTGTGCCTCGACGGTGATCCCCGATTCGGTCAGCAGGATATGCAGCCCCCACTGGTTATACACCACCACCTCGCCGGGATTT
>NZ_NJAI01000088.1 GCF_002632725.1 Xenorhabdus hominickii | reverse complement strand
GCGTCTTATCAACAATCACACGCCGTATCAGTCTGCCATCGCAACGCTCAGGGGAGGTTACCGCCATCTTAGCCGGTACACCACACGCAAGATGGAAGCACTCTGTTCAGGCTGGGAGTTATTAGACGGGGAAGATAAGAATCTGGAAGCATTCAACTACAGTCTGAGGTCCAATGATGCGAACGGGTATCAGGCATCATTACGGGCAGCGAATGAGAAGCTGGAACAGTACATTGAGCCGCTGAACTGGGAAGACATCGAAAGACTGGGCAACCATCATGCTTAAACTTTTTGGGTCCTTCCTAAGCCTTTGATATACCACGGGCATTGCGCGCCGCGATATTTCACTAGTTTTGAGATCTGAAATTTGTTTTACACATTTGACACTTTTTCCCTGCAAACCCGCATTCCACCGTGGGATCACTTGACAAAAAAGTGTCAAGTCAGTGTCAAGTGTAAAGCCCCATTTGACACTTTACACTTTACAGTTTGCTCCGGCACTCAGGCAGAAAAACGATGATAAATAGACAGGACATTACCGCGTTACCGCAGACACAAAAATCAGACCCATGGTGTTCAACCGTAGTGGAATTGGCCACAAGGATTCGGCTTCGTTCTGAGCAAACGAAAGCCCTATTTCGTCAGCAATTAATCAAAACAGCCGGAGT
>NZ_NJAI01000087.1 GCF_002632725.1 Xenorhabdus hominickii | reverse complement strand
GGACGGAGTTTTCAGCGGCTATTTGTTCTATGGGTAATCGGGTGAGGGAATAAAAATCGGTGGTAGTGTAGTGATTGTTGGCTGCTCCGTTGCTGGCTGAGTTATTATATTGCCACGGAGGATCGGCTAATATGAGGCTATATTTCATTCTCCATGTCCTTTATATGCAGAAATATAACCATCGCTGCTTTATATGGATTGTCGATAAAGCATTCCATTTCACCATCATTACTTGCATAGTGAAATTTTCTATCTTGAAATATCAGGCTGATTCCATTCTCGATAATAGTTGGCATTGCATGTTCTGGTTTATTACAGGGGTCGAATTTTTCAAAATTATCATTTCCAACTGGTTTAAAAACTACATTCTCCTTGTCGAATATATTATCTGGTGTGATACCAATATGTTCTGCTACCAATTTATTAATTTCAAAATCCGATAATCCGGTCATGTATTAAATAGTTAGATTGAATATCAAAAATAGTACTCACGCTCAATAAAAGTTCCTATCACCTTATCGTGCATTTCTTCGGATTTTGAATAACTGATAGTTTTTCTATTCAGTCTTTTTATTCGAGTACGCTGAGTTAAATTCGTTCTCTCTATACGCTGAGTAAACGTCTTTCCAGTCAGGTGATCTTCCTCGGGAAGGTTATCATAAACAACATAATC
>NZ_NJAI01000086.1 GCF_002632725.1 Xenorhabdus hominickii | reverse complement strand
GGGGAAGATAAGAATCTGGAAGCATTCAACTACAGTCTGAGGTCCAATGATGCGAACGGGTATCAGGCATCATTACGGGCAGCGAATGAGAAGCTGGAAAGCTATATCGAACCCATGACAGAGGACGATATACAGGCATTAATCCAACGGACGAGTGACTTTATGCGTCGTAACAATCCTCACTCACCTGAAAGCATTGCAGAGCGTCAACGGCAAGAGGAAGAGGAGAAGCGCAAGGTTGATGAAGAACGGGAACGAAAGAGACAGGCATTCAGGCAGCTACATTGGGGCTAAACTTTTTTGGGTCCTTACCTGACAAATCGTATTACATGGGCATTGCGCGCCGCGATATTTCACTAGTTTTGAGATCTGAAATTTGTTTTACACATTTGACACTTTTTCCCTGCAAACCCGCATTCCACCGTGGGAGCACTTGACAAAAAAGTGTCAAGTCAGTGTCAAGTGTAAAGCTCCATTTGACACTTTACACTTTACACTTTGCTCTGGCACTCAGGCAGAAAAACGATGATAAATAGACAGGACATTACAATGTTATTGCAGACACAAAAATCAAACCAATGGTGTTCAACCGTAGTGGAATTGGCCACAAGGATTCGGCTTCGTTCTGAGCAAACGAAAGCCCTATTTCGTCAGCAATTAATCAAAACAGCCGGAGT
>NZ_NJAI01000085.1 GCF_002632725.1 Xenorhabdus hominickii | reverse complement strand
GCTTCCATCTTGCGTGTGGTGTACCGGCTAAGATGGCGGTAACCTCCCCTGAGCGTTGCGATGGCAGACTGATACGGCGTGTGATTGTTGATAAGACGCAACGCATAGACAGGATTGTTCTTTGCCTCCTGACTGCGGGCTATCCAGTGGGCATTGCTGTGTGTGTCAGTGGGGGTATCTTCCTGCGGCTCTGGCTGAATATCCGGTGAGCGCCATGAAGCATAACGCCCGGTATAACCACGGGCACAGTTGGCATCAGGGCGTAAGTGGCTAAAGGCGTGTAAGTCAGACCTCATACTACCCCCTGTCAGTAGTTACTGTAATCCGTCTGCTTGATGCCTGTTTTAGCATAGGCCGCACTCAGTTTCTCAGCCGCTTTTGCTATCGCTACCTGATAGTCTTTATCAGCCTGCTTGCGAGCTTCCACATTGTCTACGGTGTCTGGGTTACTTTCATTCATCATCTGCCGAGTTCTTTCCATCAAGGCCTGTATTTCGGCTTCCGTCATCGGCTCAACCATTTTTTTCAGTGCGTTGACAGCATGATGCCTCGCTTCGCGGTAGCCATTGGTATCATTGTTATTCATTGAGAAGGTCATGGCTTTGAAGGCTTTTTCTTCATCATCCAGAAACTCCCATGACGGATCATGCTCTTCCATATACTTACCGGTGAACTTTGATAGGGCTTCCGGTTC
>NZ_NJAI01000084.1 GCF_002632725.1 Xenorhabdus hominickii | reverse complement strand
TGCCACATATGCCTGCCAACTGGTGGACATCCCCATAGCGCCCGTATTGGCCGCTGTTCCTGCCACTGCACCCGCCCCTGCCATCGCGCCTCCGGCAACACCGCCCGCAATCCCCATCACCGCTTTTAATACGGTGTTGGTCAGGATGGCTTGTGCCGCCATATCGACCAGATTCTGAATGATGCTCTGAGTCAGAGAAGAGAACAGATTAGCCATGCCCTCTTTGAAGGTCTGGGTACCGGTTAACATACCCGTTAACATATTGGTCATGCGCTCCTTGGTGACAGTAAATAAATCCATCGTCATTTTCTGTAGCCGTCCCTGACTGGTGTAGAGTTGCATGGCCGCATCATAACGGCGCTGATTCGTCTCGTTATCAGCGGCGATCAGTAATTCATTTTTGCGCTGTTCGGTGATCAGGGTCTCGGTTGCATAGGTCTGAATCAGTGCCTTCCGTTTCTCCAGTTGGTTCTGGAGGTCCTGCAACGGATCGACATTGCCGGCCAATTCCGCACCGGGAGAGACCGCGTTGCGCTGATTGGCCTCCGCTACCGCACTGAGATAGCTGAACTGAATTTCCTGCTTGCGACGCACAACTTCTTCGGTGCTCTGGATATCGCTGGCGGCAATCTGGCGCTGGAGTTGCTCTTCGGCTTCCCGGCGGGCATGAGTGGCTTGGCGGTAAGGGTCAGCGGCGAGGGCATCCTGA
>NZ_NJAI01000083.1 GCF_002632725.1 Xenorhabdus hominickii | reverse complement strand
AATTCGGGTTATTTATCTAATCTATCCTAACCACTTGATTTTCATTCGCATATGAAAACCAATAAAAAGATCTTTTATCAGATCTATTATCGGTATCTTCTTCTTTTTTCATTAAAACGTCGGCATCATCTTTTGATATGACGTAATACTCAATAGGTTTTTTTTCCTTTTTCTTAACATCAAAATTCAATAATAATGCTTTTTCGAAATCCGAAACATAAAAATAATGCTCAAGATGAACAAGTTTGTTATCTCTAACAAAGATAATTTTTGAAAAGTTATCCAAATCCACATCAATTTTTAAGTTTATAGCACTTTCAACCTCTTTACGTTCATATCCACTGTTTATTACATACATATAATCCCACTCAAATGGTGTGATATTTTTCATATTGACAATACATTCATCATTCACATGGCAATATTTATCTGTATAAAAAAATAGATCTTCGGGTATATTAACCTCTCTGTAACTGTACAAATAAAGCACAGAGAAAAACATAACAAACAAAGTAATTAATTTACTTTTTCGCCCCAGCAAATAATTTTTTGGGTTAAAAACTATCATCATCGCCTCTCCCTAAGCTGCCCATTCGTATAAAAAAGTCGGCTTTTTGTCGGAGGTAGTATCGAACTTAATTGCGTATACATTCCAACCGAAAAAGCCGAGCTTAAATTTACATTATTTTGAATGTCGTTATCATTGATACT
>NZ_NJAI01000082.1 GCF_002632725.1 Xenorhabdus hominickii | reverse complement strand
AATCTCAGTTTTCAGCGTGTCATCGGTCTGAGGTGCAAAACCCCAGTCAAGCTGGATACCGAAGATAATCGGCGTGGCCTTGAAGCCCAACGGTGCCGGAGGGTTGCCCTCTTTTCCCTTCAGGTGAGTTTCCGGGGCGTTTGCCCAGAGACTAGATATCTCAGCGGCATTAATGGCCCTGACCCGTGCCTGATAGCGTCCTGCGTAAATATTGGGGATTTCAAAGCCCTGTGTAGAGGTTCGGGGTGCAGATATCCAGTTGCCGTTATCCCGTCGCCATTCGGCTTCATACGCAATCGCACTTTCTGCCGCCTCCCATGTCACACGCAAGGTCGTGACCGCAATCCCCTGATTGACCACTGAAGAGCTACTGAGTGTGACGTTCTTCGGTGGGGGCTGCACACCCGGCGGGATCACGGAAATGGGCCGCTCATCAAGGCGCGTGCCGGTGTCAATGTGGGTGTATTTATCCGGGTTGTGCTCAACGGCGGTGATTTCAAAGGATACCCCGTCCTCGCCCTCTTTGATGCCGGTCACCCGGAATAGCTGGAGAGCAAGGTCAGCCGCATCAATTGCCCAGATGTTTTCAGGGGCGGGGATTTCTGAATAGCCGGTGGTAACCGTGATCACCGTTCCCTTCACCGCCTGAATAGTGCGCCCCTCGGCTTTGCCCGACGGCAGGTTCAGGATTAACCGCTCGCCCACTTGTGCCGAAGAC
>NZ_NJAI01000081.1 GCF_002632725.1 Xenorhabdus hominickii | reverse complement strand
GAAGCGGAAAAGATGCGCTATCGCAATTATGTCACCATTATCGAAAGCACACTGCATACATGGGGAAAGCAGCAGGATTCGATTAATTGGGAAATGAACCGTCGCTACGGGCGCTCTAAAATGCTCAAGGTGTTGGTAGATAGCTGGCGGGATGTCGGCGGGACGCTGTGGACACCCAATACCCTGATACCGATCCATTTACCCGTGTTCGGACTGGCGTCTGAGCAGTGGCTATTGTCAGAAGTGTCCTATGTCCGCAACAAAGATGACGGAACCCGGGCCGAGTTAACCCTGATGCCGCCTGCGGCGTTTACCGTTCAGCCGTATGAGTTCTACGAGACAATTATGGAGACACGTCATTATGGACGTTAAAAATTTATACCGCCGCGCCATGATGATGTTGGGTCTGGGACGGGTCACCACCTGTAATGATAGCGGCGTCATCCAGCAGGTGCAGTATCAAACGGCAATGGAAGTCCGCGATAACACAAAGCGGCTGGCCGAGTTTGGTTTTTCATCCGGGTTGCCCGCCGGAACCGATGTTGTCCTCGCATTTTTAGGGGGGGACCGCTCGAATGCGGTGGTGATTGGCAGCAATCATCAACAACACCGGCACCGGGGATTAAATCCCGGTGAAGTGGTGGTGTATAACCAGTGGGGACTGCATATCCTGCTGACCGAATCGGGGATCACCGTCGAGGCACAGGGGCAACCGGTCACGGT
>NZ_NJAI01000080.1 GCF_002632725.1 Xenorhabdus hominickii | reverse complement strand
AAAAAGGTGAGAAATGAATCTTCATGGTATCGCATCCGCAGCCATTGGCGCGGTAAATCCCTTTATCCCCGCTCAGATTTATCGATCAATAGGTTCAGTCAAGAACGACGATTACTCCCGCACACCCGATTATGCTGATCCCATTACCATGAAGGTGCAGAAGCAGGCCGTTACCCAATCGGATATCCGGCATCTGGATAACCTGAATATTCAGGGGGTGATGGCATCTATCTATACCGATGGTAACTGGTGCGGCATTAATCGCCCCAAGCAGCAAGGCGGCGATAAATTCGTTATCAATGGTGAAACATGGCTGGTGGTCTCTGTACCTGAAAACTGGCCGGACTGGACGAGGGTTATCGTATGCCTGCAAACGTAACCATCTCAGTAACAGAGCGTGATTTATATAAGGCCCTTGGGGATTTTCTCCGGGGGCTTTTTCCTGATGTGGACATAGAACGCTCACAACAAAACAGTACACCTATGCCGCTGGGGGATTTCATCACCATGACCGGCCTGTTTTCTGATGGGTTATCAACCAGTGTGGTTCAGTATTCAGCGCCAGAGGTGGCAGGTGATGGACAGCAACATATTACACGTACAACTCAATGGCGCTGCCAACTGGATTTTTACGGGCAGACGGCAGAAAAGAATGCATTGCTGGTAGCTACAGTAATTCGATCTGAGTTTGCCATTGAGCAATTCCGGCAATTGGGTGGGGCTATAACACCGTTA
>NZ_NJAI01000008.1:125328-189126 GCF_002632725.1 Xenorhabdus hominickii | reverse complement strand
GCAGGAAATAAGTAAAATTAACAAGTTACCTAAAGGTGGGATTTCTCACCTTTAACTCCTGCATGGTGCAGGCATCCTTCCGTTTCAAACGGAGCGATTGAATACCGATCAACTTGGTTCACTGCCGTCATTTGAAATCGCAGCAGTGTACTTATTTAACTTTATTCCGGGGAAACTAACTGTAGGGATTCCCTCAACTTAAGGAGTCACCGATTTGGGAGGCTTCTCTTCTTTGCTGAACATGACGGCTACGAGACTTATTTGGAAAATTCCAAAAAAGGTCGTCCGTGAGCCGAAAATCCTAATCAACCTGAACTCTGTTTAAGAAAGGAAAGACAATATGGAAGCCAAGTTTTTATCGCTTTGGGATAATATTATGTTAAGACAACATTTTTTATAGAAGCGGTTAATGACCTTTATTTTTTTATTTCATGAAAACTCCACCATATCCCAAATTTTTTCTCTCTTTTTTCTTTGTACAAAACGGAATACTTTTGAAGTATTTTGTAGAATGCCTTCATTGGGCCAAATTCTGCGAAGGTCATAAACATTACCCCTTCATCTGTCAGATAGTTACGATACTGGCTAAGAAGAGTTTCTCCGTAACTTGATATGGTATGCCCTGAAAGGCTTTTTTCTGACCAAGATTCAGGAGAAATTGGCCCATTAGCAAATATATAATCATATTTACCTTCGACAGACTCAAAGAGATTACTATTCATAAAATGGATGTCAGTAATCTTATTCAGATAAGCATTATTTTTGGCATGGTATAATATATGGTCATCGACATCTGTTGCTATTATCAAAGATGCGTCATTAAGGGCAGAATAAATGGCAAGAACACCACTGCCAGTTCCTATATCAAGAACTTTTTTTCCCATGAAATTGTGATGCTTAATATTTTTTATAAGTAATGGTGTAGAATGCGTTTGTAATGGGGATGGAAGGAATGCTTGAGGAATAACAGATAACTTAACCCCTGCTAGTGTTATTTCCACAGGGATTCCATTATTCATTCTTAATCTTTCCTGCTCCAACCACCATTTTATATAATTTTTGCTATTCTTATTCATAGTAAGCTCTTTTTGTTAAGATTATTTTCAATTATTAAGAATAGATATAGTCGAGAGTTTTTTATTTCACATGCTCCGCCATACAAAGATTGGTGTTTATCACTTCATTATAATAAAAACTAATGACTAATAGAGATCTGTAAAGGTCAAAACAGTTTCATTTCAAATGGTGGGAATATGCTGGAAATTTGTTTGCAATCTTTGCACGTTACTGTTTCTGTGGCTAAGTCTGTCTTTTGGGATATTGCTGCCACCAAGTCTATCAATATGCTGCTAATTGCCGCTATTACAGATTTTGTTATGGGAGGCTCTTCCTCGTTAGGGTAGGTTAAAATAGCTCTGTACGTTTAACGTATTAACCTGTAGTCGAGGTCCTCACTTTGGCTCAGTTCCAATCGGACAAATTTTTGGCTGATCGCGCCAATTGGGGTTTGAAAGCCCATTTAAGTGGGAATGCCCACTTTGACGATAACTCATTGAAATATAGTCAAGCTGCATATTTGCAGTCTGCTTATAATTTGAGCGCCACTCACAAACTTTGCACAACTCTTTAAGAGGTGCGCACAAAAGAGTGAGCCAGAAACGGGGGGGGTGTCGCCAAATAAAAACAATAAAATCAATAAGTTTAACCATTTTGTCCAGTACATAAATTAACCGTTGGAATTTCCGCAATGGTTGGGTCAAAGTGACGGTCTCGGACAAATCAATGAGTTAATCAACTATAGAGGAAATCCCTATGGTTGCCGCAAGGTGTGATATCCCACCTTGAGTACGCAATACCTTTTTTTGTGTAGGTACCTCACATGTTACAGGGTGGAATTATGCCATATAGTGATAGTAGCTTCCTCTCCCACTGTTCCACAATTTCCCGCTTTTCTTTCAGGTAGTCATAACGGTCATAGTGTTTAGTTGAGACGCCGGGCTTTTTATGGTTCTGCAACCTATCCCTCATTTCAGAACTGATCCCCATTTCCCCAGCAAGTGTTTTAAATGTCCGTCTAATATCCCTTGGTGTAAATTTCTCAAAGTCATAACGAATGAAAAACTTGCGTATTTGCTTAGCATATTCAGCCGCTAGCAAGTGACCTTCTTTTGTTTCTCCGGGAAACAAAAATTCCGAGTTTGGGTATTGAGTGGCTTGTTGCTTTAATATTTTGGTGGCAGATTTACATAATGGGATTACGTGATAGTCACCGTTTTTTGAGATGTGAGGTGGCACAGTCAACGTATTATTCTTTTTATCCCAGCTGTCTTTTGTATTGGTCATAATTTCCCAAGGGCGCTGACCGCCTGTGAAAATGCAGAGCAACAACAAACGCCCGTAATCTGGGTTGATTGGACACGCAGCCGGAGAAACTTGGAATAGATCCAAAATCGACTTCATTTCATCCCACGACAGAAATCTATCCAATGCCTTATCAGCACCTTCTTGTCGCGGAACGACAGTTACGGGATTCCTATCAAGCCCATAAATAACTTTCTCGTTTAGCTTGGCGGGGTCATTGTCAGCAAATAGACCAAAATTGAATACAGCATGAAGATTTGCGCGCACCTTATTTGAACCAGCAACAGCACCGCGCGATATGAATTCAGCAAGCACTCTCTTAATGTGGTCTGGGGTAATATCTTTTGCGGGGGTATTTCTATCAATGTACTGACTATTTAATACTTGATTTAGCCTGTATTCGGTTTTGTCGTATGACCGCTTTCCTCGGCGTTTTTGGTCAGTGATATAATCTTTAAATAGTTGCTCAATTGTAGCGTGTTTTATTATGGCTTTTTCTGGGGCTGAAATGTTAGCAGCAGCATCTTGTGATTTAGATAATGCCCCTGCCAAGGAAACGGCGGGAAAGTCACCTAAGTTAATAAACTTCTCTTTTCCGTTATTGAAATAGCGATAGACAAAAACCTTTCTTCCTGATGGATATGTTTTAACCCCTAACCTACCAGTTCCTCGTGTTGCTGATGCTTGCCATGTATAATAGGCTGATTTTTTGGGTTTCAAGCCGCGGATTTTGCTATCGGTCAATAAGGTGCTAGCCATTGGAAATGCTCCTCATAACAGGTCAAGTAACGGGTCAAGTTATGATGAAATGATATGAAACCATATGAAACAGCGCAAGCTATAAAATTCATTTTAAATCATAATAATGAAACTATATGAAACCAGAGGAAACCACCTGAAAACAATAGTTTTTGCCCTTCTAAGCCGTAGGTCACAGGTTCGAATCCTGTAGGGCGTACCATCCATTCATATCGTAACGTCTTCCGAAGTCTACAAAATCCCAATAAATACGCAGTATTGGCCTTTTTCCGTTCTCCTATAGTCTAGTAAGGTATGTTGAAATCTCCGATCTTATAGGGGTATATTTAGGGGTACGTTCAGGTTCAATGAAGTGAGATACCCCCATGAAGCTAACAGCCCGACAGGTGGACACTGCAAAGCCGAAAGAAAAACCCTACAAACTTGCAGATGGTGGCGGACTATATCTATTGGTTAACCCTAATGGCTCTCGCTATTGGCGGTTAAAGTATCGGATCGCAGGCAAAGAAAAATTGCTCGCATTAGGGGTATATCCTGAAATCTCCCTTGCCGAAGCACGAACCAAGAGAAATGATGCGCGGCGGACGTTATCGGATGGTAATGATCCGATAGAAGAAAAGAGAGCAGAAAAGGCAGCCAAAGTATTTGCGGTCAGCAATAGTTTTGAGTCTATCGCTATTGAATGGCACGAATATAAATGCCCTAATTGGTCACAAGGGTATGCCGAAGACATTCTAGAATATCTGAAAAAAGACATCTTCCCGTATATTGGTAAACGTGCTGTTACCGAGATTAAACCTGCTGAAATGCTGGCTGTGCTGCGAAAAATGGAGCAACGCGGCGTTTTGGATAAATTGAAAAAAACCAGACAGGCCTGTCGGCAAATTTTCACTTACGCTGTTATTACCGGACGGGCAGAATTCAATCCTGTTACTGATCTTGCCAGCGCACTCAAAGCTCCCAAGCAAAAACACTTCCCACACCTTTTAGCCGACCAGATGAATGATTTCCTCACCGCCTTGAGTGGCTATAGTGGCAGTCAAGTGACGCAATCAGCGACCCGTATGCTGATGCTGACCGGAGTACGCACCATTGAGCTGAGAGAATCGGAATGGACTGAATTCGATTTCGATAACGATCTCTGGTAAATCCCTGCCGAACGAATGAAAATGCGCCGCCCTCACATCGTCCCACTATCAAATCAGGTTAAAGCCATTCTTATTAAACTGCATTCTATTACAGGGCGAGGGAAATACGTTTTCCCCGGCCGTAATGATGCGGGTAAACCGATGAGTGAGGCTGCTATCAATCAGGTTATTAAGCGTATTGGCTATGATGGCAGGGCAACAGGTCACGGTTTCCGCCATACCATGAGTACCATCCTGCATGAACAAGGCTATAACACAGCTTGGATTGAAACTCAGCTTGCTCATGTTGACAAGAACAGCATCCGTGGTACTTACAACCACGCTCAATATCTGGATGGTCGCCGGGAAATGCTGCAATGGTATGCGGATCATATGGAGATGCTGGAACGAGGCGAAAATGTGCTGATTGGAAAATTTGGCAAAAGGGCGTAAATATATGATGATTTTTTGCGCAAGTGTGCTCGTGGCACACGAGCTTGTTTTTTATACACAATGCCAATTAAAAGCCAAAATTTCCTGAAAAAATAAATTCAACAAATCGGAAAAACAATTAACGCTGTTCATTTAGTCTTGATTTTTAAATAATCCGCCTGTCATCAAACAACGTCCACGGTGAGCGCTCAAGGACTCGGTAACAGGAGAAAAAATATGACAATGACAGCGTCGAAGGAAAACCTTATTCGTTTGCCGGAAGTTCAACGCAGAACGGGTTATAGCAAAGCGTGGATTTATAAACTGATTAGTGCCGGAGAATTCCCGAAACAAGTCAAACTCGGCTCCCGCTCCGTCGCCTTTGTTGAATCAGAAATTGATAACTGGATTGCGCAGCGGATCGCGGAATCGCGAGCGGCATAACAGATAAAAGCACATGACATAAGAAACGTAATATAAAAAAACAACGCCCCAGTGTGGTGACACACATCTGAGGCGTCTGACCAACAACCGTTATACGGAGTAACGATGATGGCTGATATACAGCATACTCAAACTCGCCCTAAATTTACATCTTCAGATATCACAGGCAACCAAAAACCGCTTGACCTGATCCAGACCGTGAAAAAATCCGCTATGTACCATTGGGAAAATCTGCTGTCTGCTTGTGGCATCGATATCCCGGCAAAGGGAAAACATGGTGCTTGTCCTGTCTGCGGCGGTACTGACCGCTTTCACTTTATTGATGATCACCATCATGGCAACTGGCATTGCCGCCAGTGTGATTATCCAAACTATGGTGATGGACTGGATTTAGTGGCAAGAACCAAAGGAGTTTCCATCACTGAGGCAGCAAAAATCATTGCAGGCGTACTGGCATTGCCTTTGCCAGAACCCAAGCCCGCCAGAGAAACCATTCAAACTACGCAGTCAATTGCCGAAAAAGTTGCATCACTAATGGCGCAAACTGTCGCTGGTCAATCGCCCTATCTGGCTGCAAAAGGGCTGGATTTTCCTAATCAGCGGCTATTGCTCAATAATTCGACTTTGTTGGCACTGACAACACTGGATAAAAAAGTAACAGGTGCGCAGATTATCACACCCAATGGAGAGAAAAAATTACTGTCTGGCAGCCAGAAAAAAGGTGCATTTATTTCTGTCTCAGAACTGGAAGATCATCCCGATACAGTGCTCATTACCGAAGGTTACGCCACAGCGCTCACAGCTAACTTGCTCTATAAGGGTACTGTTCTGGCAGCATTGGATGCAGGTAATTTGTATTCTGTCGCTAAAGCGATTCGGGAACGTTGGTCAGACACAAAAATTATTTTGGCAGCAGATAATGACTGGCATCATCCCGACGAACTGGATAAGTGCGGCAAACTCAAAGTAAATATCGGCAAGATTTCAGCAGAAAAAGCAGCTCTTGCGGTTAAGGGTTGGGTCACGTTACCACCGACAGAGTACACAGCCGACTGGGACGATTACCGACAAAAATACGGTGTGGAAAAGGCAAAACTGGCCTTTGCTCAAGGGCTTTATCAGCCCACACCAACAAAGAAAAAAGCAACCACTCAGCCCAATGATATCGAGTATTCAAAACTGACATTATGCCAGATGGGAGCCAGCCAGCGCGGAGAGGTGTTACTGGCACGTTATAACGTTGATTTAGCATTGGATGGCGCTTCAGAAACCGTGCATCACTATGACGGCATTGTCTGGCTTCCGGTCAGTGACCGCGATTTAAAGCGGGAAATGGTGGCAGCCTTTATGGAAGAAAAGTTACCGTACTCACCGCATGGTATCAGCTCTGCCGTGGATGCCCTGAAATTGCAGCTTCCCATGATGCAGCCGCCAGAACGTCATTTAATCGGATTCAGCAACTGCGTGTTTGACCTGAAAACATGCCAGTTCCGGCCTCATCGTAAAAGTGACTGGTTGC
This sequence comes from Xenorhabdus hominickii, assembly GCF_002632725.1. Taxonomy (GTDB): domain Bacteria; phylum Pseudomonadota; class Gammaproteobacteria; order Enterobacterales; family Enterobacteriaceae; genus Xenorhabdus; species Xenorhabdus hominickii. The sequence goes on along the minus strand of NZ_NJAI01000008.1, from coordinate 182,484 downwards.
TACTGGCGAATGATGTTGCGTTTAACTCCCCTGTTTCGGGGGAAACCCTGCAAGATCATGCGCCACAGTTCTGGCGCTGGCTCAATCGGGCAACCGCTAACAGTGAGAACAAATTTGAGCGCGTATTGGCAGCCCTGTTTATGGTGCTGGCGAACCGTTACGACTGGCAGTTGTTTCTGGAAATCACCGGTGCTGGAGGCAGTGGCAAAAGCATCTTTGCTGAAATATGTTCAATGCTGGCAGGCAAAGGCAACACGGTTTCTGCGAGTATGGCCGCGCTGGAAAACCCACGGGAACGGGCGCTGATTGTGGGATATTCGTTGATTATCCTGCCGGATCAGACTCGCTATGTGGGCGATGGCTCCGGCATCAAAGCCATTACAGGCGGGGATGAAGTGGCTATCGACCCGAAGCATAAACAACCTTATTCAACCCGCATTCCTGCCGTGGTCTTGGCGGTAAACAATAATGCCATGAGTTTCAGTGATCGCAGTGGTGGTGTATCGCGGCGTCGAGTGATTTTTAACTTTTCCGAAGTTGTGCCGGAAAATGAACGTGATCCACTTCTACGGGAGAAGATTGCAGCAGAATTGCCTGTAATTATTCGGCATCTGTTGTATCGGTTTGCTGATCCACAGGCTGCGAGGCGTTTACTGGCAGAGCAACAAAAGTCCGCAGAAGCACTGGATATCAAACGTGGCACAGATCCGCTGGTCGATTTTTGTGGCTACCTGATTGCGTCTAATGAAGCTGACGGCCTGTTAATCGGTAATGCGGAGATTGTGCCGTTCAATCCCCGTAAGTACCTTTATCACGCCTATCTTGCTTATATGAAAGGCAACAATCTGAATAAACCCGTTTCCGTGACCCGTTTTGGTATGGATATGCCGGGCGCACTGGCAGAGTATGGGCAGCATTACCTGCGTAAGAAAAGCAAATATGGCATTCGCAGTAATCTGAGCCTGAATATTGACACTGCCATTGAGTGGATGCCAAAACTGACAAGGAATGACCTGCCAGAAGAATAATTTTTTCTTTATTACAGATATTTTTCTAAGAAATATAAAAAAGTGTTCACTACGGTTCACCTTGTAATTTAAACCAGTTATATCAATATATTATAGGGTGAATAGTTATTTTTAAACTATTCACAAGTCTTCACCACTATTCACCTTTTCCTGATTTGAAGGTGAACGGTGGGTGAAGAGTGGTGATGAGTCTGATTTCAAGTTAGCACCATTTAACAATATGAATTTAAATGAAAATATTCAACGGTGAATAGGGTGAACAGTTTTATCTCTAATTCTTTAACAGGGAGGGGCTTTGGAAAATGTTTTTTCTGGCTGGAATAGTGTTTTTCAAAATCTCTGATTTGTCTGGTTAATGTATTAGCCGGACAAACCAGAGAAGACAAGCGCAGCGCGTCAGTGTAATTTTAATCTATTGTGTTACGTGAAATTTGAATGATGTAATTAACTGATTTTATTTAAGAGGAGAAGTTAATCACAATTTCCCTGCTGAACTTTTATTCATGGTTGTATGTAAAAACAATTCTATTATATTCTGCCCATATTGTACTAAAAGCATGCAACAATAGTTTTATTGTGAAATTATTTTTACCATTCAGGCAGTAAATAAGGATTGATACACCAAAAGATTACGGAGAGCCAAAATGAGCAGGGTAATAGATAAAATCAATCAACTACTTGATCGCTCAGGTTTAATATTCACACTGATTACGGAAAATTTACCAGAACAAACTTTCGCTGTTGTCGATTTTTCACTGAATGAAGCGCTATCAACCCCTTTTCGGCTGGAAGTGACACTGACTTGTCAGACTGCTGACATTAACTTCGCCGATGTTTTGGATAGCAGCGCCGCTTTTGCTGTACACCGTAACGGGCGAATTGAACGGCAAGTCACGGGCATGGTGACACATTTTTCACTGCAATCAACCGGGCGCCATCAAAGCCACTACCATATCACCCTTCAACCTCCTTTATGGCGTGCATCATTACGGGTCAATAGCCGGATTTTCCAAAATCAGTCCGTTGTGGATATTGTGGAAAGCCTGCTCAGAGAAAATGGGGTACGAAACTTTTTCTTTGCGCTTGGTTACAAACATCCACCACGGGAATTCTGTGTTCAGTACGATGAAAGCGATCTGGCATTTATCCAGCGCTTACTGGCTGATGAGGGCATTTTTTACTATTTCACTTTCGATCAGGATCAGCACGAGCAACGCATTGTGTTTCACGACTCCTGCCTGTCTCTTAATCAGGTGATTACCGTCCCCTACCGCCCGGAAACCGATGTGACGGGAGAAACAACCTGTGTCCGCCAATTTAGCTGGTCAGAACGCGTTGGTGTGGCTAATATCACGACCAAAGACAGGACTTTTAAAAACCCACGCTGGAACCGGGAATTCTGGTATGAAGGGCGTAATCTTGACAATCAGCGAATACTGAACAGCTATCATTATTATGATTTTCCCAGCCGCTATAAAGATGATGAGTTAGGACAACGGGCAAGCCAGTATCGTCTGGAATACCTGCGCCGGGACACTCAGCTTGGTAACGGTCAGGGGGACTGTTTTGCCATGTGGCCGGGGCAGTTATTTAACCTGATGGATCACCCTAGAGAGGTTTTTAATGACCAATGGCAGTTAATTCAGATAACCCATTCGGGTCAACAGCCACAAGCCGATGAAACCCAGTCAGGCGGTAGCGGTACATGGCTGTCTAACCAATTTACTTTCACCACACGAAAAAACTCTTACCGACCTTCCCCCTATCCGAAACCCCAAATGGAAGGGCCGCATATTGCCACGGTTGTTGGGCCGGAAGGCGAAGAAATTTTCTGTGACGAACACGGGCGGGTCCGTATCCAGTTTGACTGGGATCGGTACGGTGAATTTAATGACCGCAGTTCTTGCTGGGTACGGGTCAGTCAGGCGTGGGCAGGGCAATTAATGGGTATGATTGCCATTCCACGTATTGGGCACGAAGTTTTGGTGGATTTTGTCCACGGCGACCCCGATCAACCGATTATTGTCGGACGAGCCTACCATGCCAACAACATCCCGCCAAACCGCCTGCCAATGGCAAAAACCCAGATGTCGATCCGCTCAAAAACCCATAAAGGTGAAGGATTTAACGAATTACGCTTTGAAGATGAAAAAGATCGCGAAGAAGTCTTTATTCATGCTCAAAAAAACCTCGCCATTCAGGTACGTAATTCACGCGGGGAACGCATTAACTATGACCGCACAACCAGCATTGGTCATGACGATGAACTGGTGATAGCCAATAACCGCAAGGTGACCGTAGAAGGTCAACAGGATCATAAAACCACGGGCAATTATATTGAGCAGATTGACGGTGACCGCTCATTACAGCTCAAAGGCGATCTGGCTGAAAAAATCCAGGGGGTAGTCAGTGTGGATGCACAGGGCGATCTTACCCTGCAAAGTGGCAGCAAAATCACATTAAATGTCGGTGGAAATTTTGTTGTGCTTCACGCGGGCGGGATTGATATTAAAGGCGCGGCGATTAACCTGAACTCCGGTGGCAGCCCCGGCGATTTACTGGCACCAGCTAACCCCGCCATTCTGCTGGCCGCAGCAAGCGAAGGCTCCATGTTTGTCGCCCACTGCCCAATGAAAGAGAAGGAGAAGCCCGAATGAGTCAGGAAAAACTCTACGCCATTATTGATGGTGCGGCGGAATCTGATCTGTTTTTGATGCTGGAACGTTATGACCCGCCTTCCGCCTGTCTTTATGGTGAGCCTCTCCAGCCAGAACTGGTGGAAATCGCACCTTATCTGGTACAGGTCACGGAAGAGGTTAAAATCTGGCTGGAGTGTCGCAGAACCCCGTGGGGAATTTTCGTCCACAGTGCAGCAGACATGAAGACCGTGCGCCAGCATTTACGAAAATACCTGCAAGTTCTGCTTCCACAACAGGAAAAACCGGTCTTTTTCCGTTTTTATGATCCGCGTAATATCTGGGATTTTCTCGGTGTATTGAGTGACTGGGAGCTGCATTGTTTTTTAGGGCCGATCACATGGATAACAACACTGTACCTCGAAGAAGAGCGCACGGATAACTTTGTGAAAATCAGAGAGCCTTTTCCTGTTGGTGCAACCAGCAAGCGCAAAATGCTCGCTATCACAGAAATTCAGCTAGAGAAGATACAAGCCATTTTCATAGAACGCTACATTGAAAAATTAGCCGGATTCATTCCTGAATGGCTGGAAAAAGCTGATTTTGATTTTATCCCTCATATCGACACGGTGGAATGCGCCCGGCAGTTTTTTGACTGGTTCGGTCAAAACGGTATTACGGACGACCGTAATGTTCGTGGGCTGCTCCAGCTTTTCATCATCCGACATTATCTCACCATCGATGATTTGCCCGCAGCTCTATATGCCCAATTAACCGAATACAGCCAGCCGGGGCATATGCGAGCGGAAAGTGTATTAATTCAAGAAATGGGTCAGGTGCCTCTTTAACCAAAACAGGGAACAACAAGATGGGTAATGCAGTTAAAGTGGGTGATATTGGTACAAAGCACGGTAATTGTCCTGCAACCCCGGTTATTGCAGGTGCCAGTACCGTTAAAGTTGATGGTGTCTATCTCGCACGGCAAGGTGATGCACTGGCTTCTCATTCGTCACATTCACGGGCAATAGCCGGAGGTTCCTGCTCCGTATTTATTGAGGGAAAACCTGCTGCCAGAACGGGAGATGCGGTGGATTGTGGCGGTGTCGTGATTGGTGGTGGCAGTGTGAATATTGGTTAAGGAGATAAAAAATGACGTCAACAAAGGCAGGTTCAGCAATATGTGGTTGTGATAACCCCGACGATTGCACACATAAAATTGATATAAAATTGGGTGATAAAACTATTAGTTATAAACAGTCTTGGGTTCAAAGGCATTTTTTCTATGTACTTGATTCACCATTGACAACCTTCAAGCATGCTAATGAGTTACCTAAGGAAGAAAAACCAAATGTAGCTGTTGAGTTAAGTTCGATCAGTAAAGGTTGTATCTCACATAACAAAGATTGTCCAATTGGTAACGTATTTGATGAAAAAAATCTGCCCTTCGCTCAATTTTCGCCTAAAAAACCTTATAAAGGAAAACTGGTTTACCACAAATCTAGTAAAGATTTTTTAGAAATTGAAAAAGAGCCATTTTCTGTTTTGGGACGTTTTCTAAAAAAGGATTTTCATACCAATATCGAAAAACAGCATTATGCCATCAGAGTCGATGAATGTTCAGGCAAGCCATTAATAAAAAAAGAATATTCTGGAATAGAAAAAATACTATTCATGATATTAGGCGAAAAAACTGTCCTCAGTTCGAATATTTATTTAGTGACTAAAGAAAAACAGGAGTTCGATCTGGTTTTTAAAGCTAAAAAAGACGTTGAAGAATTCACTGATCAACAAAGAAGAAGGCAACAAATTCAAACTAATAGAGAACGGGGATTAGAGCACAGAAGACACCGTGGCTGGACTCAAGATACAACTCGTTATCAAGTAAAAAATACATTATCTGTAGAGGGGACAATAAAAATTCAAAAGGGTGCAGCTAGTCGTACATGGACGCATACCTTGCAAAAAGAATTTAAGAAGAATAAAAACGAGATAGGACCAATAGAAGCATGTGTGCAAGGCATTGGTAAAATAACGAATGTTTTATCAGTAGGGCATGATAGTGACAAGTTCAAGATCTTAAAAGTGGATCTTATATATCCTTCAATTAAGCTTCATGGTGAATATGAACTTTCTCACAATAATGACTTTCAATTCTATTCCAAATTTGGTGCAGATATAGCAGCAGCACCTTTAATTGGCTTGGAGTTACGCGCTGATGTTCTTCAAATAGTAGCTGCTTATTTTAAAGCAGAAAGAGCACTTTCTGCACTTCGTGAAGCAGGACAAGTTTACGAAGAAAAAGTTAAAAAAGGTGAAAATGGGGCATTTGTCGGTGCGCAGTTGGATCTCGTTTTAACAGGAGAGTTGAATGTTAAATTTGGCTGGGAATCTGATGATAAGGGAGACTGGTCATTCAAAAAAGATAATATATTAGAAACTGGATTTGCTATTAAAGCTGACACTAATATTCGTGGTGGTGTAAGCTATTATGCTATCTATGGATATGTAGATGCGACCGCTAAAGCAGAGGCAAAACTACTAGCTGCACTGGAGTCAAAACCCAAAAGTCTTGATTTGGTGTTTTATCATGATGGAATTAAAGCAATGGTAGATTTGAGTTTTGCTTTTGGTATAGCAAAAGAAGAGTCGATTGAAGATGATAAAATTAAAACAACTGCAAATATAGAGAAAAAAGGAGGAACAGCGCGTGAATGGGTATTTCAAAAACCCCTTTCTAAAGATAAATCGTCCTATCGGATTTCTTTGGGGTAGTCTCTTATTTTGTTCTTATATGTTACTTAGTAACTCTGCATCAGGAAAATCAAATATGGAATATAAATATTTGCTGTCATTAAATACACATCAGAGCCTCTGTGTAGTACGCATTAACGGCATGACAGCTATGGATAATTTAGACTCTCCAAATGGGACTCAATCCAGTGGAATAAACTCAACTGCTTTTTTAGAGAATGGCTCCAATTCGATAGAGTTACTATTTGGAAGTCGATCGTTTGAAGAAGACCTAAAACCTGAATCTCGATGTGAAGTAACATTAAAAAAAGTGTCGGCTTATGATAAAAACGATGAAGTTATTAGTCGTATCAAATTAATGGTTGATAAAGATGGTAACCCCGTAACTGAAGAATCACTCAAAAATATCCCTAATAAAGAAGCTGGCTTTGATTTTACTGGAATGTCTAAAATACCAGCAGAAGAGGGTTTATTTTCTGCTAAAAAAAATTATTCAATTAGTGGATTACCAGAGTGGATGTGGACAAAAGCCCGGCCAGTCACAGAAAAAGATTTGCCAATGATAAAATCTTTTTATCAGGACATAATTAACTTATTTGCTCAAAAAGAACTCGATAGAATCTGGAATATAAGTAAACCAGCGTGGGAAGAATGGGCTATTGCTGATAACAATAATGGTAAATTTTTTTTCCATTCGATGAGATTTGAAGATAAAATCGATAGTGATAAATATACAGTTAGAACAATGCCTGAATGGAAAAAATTCAAATTAGTTAGTTATAATAATGGTCGTCTATTTCGCTTGGAGGTTGGTGCCCATGGCCGGTCACCTATATTGTTTGATAATAAAATTACCGGTAATACTGCGACTTACAGTCCTTACCTGTCAATTATAAATGGTAAAATTGTTATAGCTAGATAATTAATTTTTAGGGTTAACCAGTTGTTTTTTGACTTGGTTAACCAAATGATAATTAAGTAAATGTATTTCTTAACGGAGATATTTAAAATAACATTCTCACCAAGCTCATTATATTAAAAACAACATAATAAGATACATTGAAAAATAAAAATACATATAACAAAATTTATCTTTATGATATTTAATCATTTTCACTCCATAAGCGAAAAAATATAATAAATTAATTACTTGTGGTTTAAATTATACCAAAGCAATGACATGAAAATTATAGAAGCATGTAAAAAAATGAAATGTTTAAAATGAGTAATAAGTATGAGCATAACCTATACCGTGAATTTGATTATGCACTATGTGATATGTAAGGAAGAGTTGGCATAAATGGAAAAATATGGAATTTCCATATAAATGGTGGGGTATAACCATTCTTGAAAAGAAGAAGGATATTATTTATCTAGGTTGTAACTCGAAAAAATGTGATCCTTTCTTTATTTTTCCTTTCGGTGACTGAAATCTATAGTAATAATAGTTGATAAAATAATCAATCTTCATTGCTATAACTAAAAAAATCAGTTAGTCTAGATCGGTTAAAGGCGCTTTTTAGCGACTATAAAAACTCCTGTAGCCTGAAAGGGAGAGCAAAATTGCGGTACATCTGCGCACTTTTGGAAGCAGATATTGTCAAACATAAACCCCTTGTTTGACGATGAAAGTCTCTTAAACTAAAAAAGACCTCAGAAAGGTGTTTTTATCTTGTCACCCAAGTGTATTGAACATTGGGTCATGCACTTATTTTTCATACCAACATCAGACTCTGCCTCCGTTTGGCTTTGGCCTTATGAGCGATGTTTTGATCCTATTTCATGTCATAAACACCGCGTGGATTTCACGCATTTGGTTCATATTTTTACTGTCTCTGCTTGAATGATTCAGCGGACAAATTTTCTACACACAAACAATTAACCCATCGCTACCGTTTGACATCGAGCCTTGCGGAGTTTTTCAACGCTCGCACGATTTTTACTGGCTGTTTGCCGAATTTAAGGCGTCACTTTTGGCTGGTTTATCGCTGAAAGTGACGCCGCAGCCAAAGAACCACACAACTCTTACAGGCATAGGCCTGCTTCACCCCGCAGTGAATCTGACACTGCATTTTTAGATTGAAAAAGGAGAACTTGACGATATCGAGGCTGGCTTTTTTGCCGGTGGGGATGACCTGTTTATACAGGCGGCAGTACTGCGTACTCAACCGATACCCCGCAATACCTCAACCTGCGTTCACTCTGGCGCACAGATATCCGTCAAGGGCAAGGCAGATACTTTTTGTTTTGCCGCATTGTCGCGCGCCAGAGATCGTAGGTTGTCAGATATTAGTAAGGGGAAGCTAATGAGCCGATTGATTAAGGAATTAAAATTTTTTGCCCGGAAAGGTGGAGGCAGTCATAAGACCTGCCACGACCGTATTCGGATCACCGGGCGTTTGGGTGCGCTGTTATTGAGCTTGAATATTCAGGTGAAAAGTCTTAAGAATTTGAAAGCCAAACATGTAGAACAGTATGTTGATGCGCGCTTATCTCAGAGGATTGCCAAACGAACGATGCAAAATGAAATGTCCGCATTGCGTAATATCTTCCGCATGGCTGGCCGGGAAAAATTGGAAACTTCGCCCCGTTTAAGTAATCAAGCATTGGGATTAAGCGGAACCAGCCGTGCTGGAACAAAACAAGCGATCCCTGATGCCACGTTTCAGATGGTTTATCAGAAAGCACTTAAACGCGATGCCGGATTTGCCGCCACACTGAAACTCGCCCGCTTACTGGGATTACGCTCTCAGGAAGCAGTGCAATGCAGTGCTTCATTGAAAAGCTGGAGTAAACAGTTGGATCAATCAGAGCCGAAACTGCATATTGTCTTCGGTACAAAAGGCGGCCGACCAAGACAAACCCGTGTATTGGATGTTACAGCGGTAAAAGAGGCTGTCGAGCAGGCCATTGCTATTGCAGAACAACAAGGTGGCAGGTTGATTGATAAACACGATCTCAGGCAGGCCATGAATTACTGGCGGACACATACTACAAGGATTGGTTTAACAGGCCGCCATTCTCCTCATAGTTTGCGTTATGCGTGGGCGCAGGATGCGCTGAGTTTTTATCAACAGAGTGGTTTTAGCCGTCAGGAAGCAAGAGCACTGGTTTCAATGGATTTGGGACACGGTGATGGTCGCGGGCGTTATGTAGAACGTGTTTATAGTTGTTAAACTTAGTCGTTCAGTTATTGAGTCCGATAAAACAATCAGTTAAAGTATTCCTGCCATTGGCACAATCCAATGGTCAAGGCGTCGCGGCCTTGTGTAACTATACACTGGTAGGAAGTTTCTACCAGTGCGCCTGTTATCACCTTTTCAATGGTGGTTCAGGCAGGGAAGGCTTCGGCCTTGCCGGTCATAGTTACCCGGTCCGCGAACCCTGTCTGAATCGCCACCATCAATATTAATTAATGGAAGGGGTAACAGGAATGAATAACAACATTAGAAATGACTGGCATCAAGCCGATATCATTGCTGCATTACGTAAGCGTGGTACAACCTTAGCGGCGGTTTCCCGTGAAGCGGGACTCAGTTCATCGACACTGGCAAATGCATTTAGTAGACCGTGGCCGAAAGGCGAATGGATCATCGCAGATTATCTTGGCATACATCCTTCTGAAATTTGGCCGAGCCGTTATTTTGATCAACGTGGTCAATTGATGGAGCGTAAGGTTCGTAAGATATCATAAAAATGGCTAGAGTTTATTTTGATTGAGATAATGAGAAGATAACTGCAATGGATATCTTCTCTTCCAGCGAGAATATTTGTAACTACTATTTCTATAAACTGTGCCAAAACAGTTATCATGTTGTGCAATATTCCCTAATTAAAACGGACACTCTATAATTAAATTAAGCGATAGGTTAAACCTGTCTTAAGGAATGTCCGATGGAAAATATTGAAATTGTCACTGGCGAACATCGCCGTTGTCGTTATTCAACCGAAGAGAAGGCTAAATTGGTTGCCATGACCCACTTATGAGCACTTGCTCACACCCTTGGGTATTTTTTAGAGAAATGAATACAACCACAAGCAGGTTCTCTATAGCAACATTGGTATAAGATGCGAGACCACCATCAAAATGAGATAATCATCACATTGCAGGCAATTAAAGTTAAATCTATTGATGTTATAATAATAAAATCTTTATGGAGTTTTCTTTCTCCCCCTTCGCAAGGAGTCATCAGTGGGTGAAGAACGTAGGAATATAAACAATAATACACATATTGTCTTATTTGATGAGGTTAGTGGCCTTTGCCCAAAATGTTCTAAGCCTTTGATGGCACAGAATGGCAAAAGAAAAACCAAGATATATGAAATAGCACACATATATCCTTTTTCGCCTCGACCAGAGGAAAAGGAACTTTTAAAAAATGAAAAGATTATCAGCGATGATGTTGATAGTGAAGATAATTTAATTGCCTTGTGTAGAGATTGTCATAAATTGTTCGATAACCCAAGAACAGTTGAAGGCTATCAGGAAATGTATTCTATTAAGAAGCAATTGAGACAGGCAGCTCAAATCAAAAATAGGCAATATAATTTCAAGATTGAGGAAGACATAAAAGAGATAATTGAAAAACTTTCAACTCTTGAAATGAGTGAGGATTCACAATTGTCCTACAATGCGATGAGAGTAGATGAGAAAATTCGACCCGAATCAGGTCCAGTTTTAAAAATTAAAATAAAGTCGCAGGTTGCTTATTTTTATACTGAAATTAAAAAGTTATTCCAACAGTTGGATCAACGAGTTCCGAACACATCTGAAATTATATTTAATGAAGTTAAAACGTATTATCTAACCTTGAAAAGAGATAATCTATCACAATCTGAAATATTTGATCACTTAGTTAATTGGATAAAAACTAACACTAAAGAAACTAACAGTGAAGCTGCTGAAGTATTAGTGTGTTTTTTTATTCAAAATTGCGAGGTTTACTCATGATTACACCAAGTAAATCTATTTCAATTCAGGATTCAATATTATTTAAGATGACAACGATTCTGGAAGCTGAATTTGATGAAATAAAGATTACAGACTTACACAAAAAAATATTAAACAAATTTTCCTCACTGGACGAGTTTATTTATTCTCTTGATTTATTGTTTATTTTAGAGAAGATCACATTAAACCCAGATAATGGGACAATAATAAAATGCTAAAACTATATATTGTGAAAAACTAATCAGAAAAGAACTTTCCTTTAGAGAAGGTTTGAACGCTGTCTTAGGTCCTAAGAATGGAGCTAACTCCATAGGTAAATCATCGGTATTGATGTTGATTGATTTTGTTTTTGGTGGTGATGATTTTATCTCTTTATGTAAGGATGTTATTTCTCAAGTTGGTCATCTCAAAGTTGACTTCTCTTTCGAATTTAACGGCATTTCATATAATTTCATAAGACATACCGAAAATCATAATAGTGTAACATTTAAAAACAAAGGAGAAACTTCCGAGTGGAAAATTGAAGAATTTAGAAATTTTTTAGCTGAAAAATATGGTTTTTCATCAAACGATCCATCATTAAGAAATTTAATTTCCAGATTTTCAAGAGTTTGGGGAAAAGACAACTATAATCCAAATAAGCCCCTTCACCTTTTCCCAAGCGAGGGGTATGCTTCTGTAAAAGAGTTTCTCATAAGATCATTCGGATATTATAGTTTAATTGAAGAAATTGAACAAAAAAATCCGAAAATGAATTGAAAAGAAAAAATATAGATACGGCTTTCAAGCAAGGCTTCGTTAAAAAAGTAAATTTAAAAGAATATAAGCAAGCAAAACAAGATATGAATAACATTGATAACAAGATTGATGTTATAAAAAAAATTTAGACCTTTACGCAACGAATATAAAAGCTATTCTTGATGAAAAAAGTTTAATGTTAGCTTTTGATAAAGACAAATATCTCAAAGAAAAAAATTCTATTGAAAGTAAATTATTTAGAATCGAAGAAAATATATCGAATACTAAACCAATACCAAAAAAGTATTTTAGAAAAGTTGTTGATTTCTTTCCAAATGTTAATATTGAAAAACTAAATGAGGTAGAAGGTTTTCATTCTTCGATATCTAAAATATTGAGTGATGAATTAAAACAGGAAAAGGAACGTCTTATGTTCCAGTTAAATGAAGTTGATAAGGAAATTAGTTTAATCGATATTAAAATTAAGGAGATAGCAGCATCAGTAGATAAACCTGATGAGATTATTGATGAAGTTTTGTCTTTATCTATAAAGAAAAAAGAAGTTGAAGATACTGTTAACTACAGAGAACTCCAAGATGATCTCAAAAGCTATAAAAGAAGAACTGAAAGAAAAAACAGAAGAGATTCTGTCAAAGATTGCTAAGGGTTTGAATGATAATCTCAAATTATTTAACACAAAATTCTATGGCCCAGATAGAATACCTCCCCAGTTAATTCTTAATGACACAAATTATTTCTTTGAACATCATTCTGACTCAGGCACTGGTAAATCTTATGCAAACATGCTGGCATTGGATGTAAGTTTCTTATACATAACCAAACTGCCTATAGTAATTGAAGATTCAATCGTTTTCAAAAACATTGAAGTTGCAGCAATTGAAAAAATAATTAGCACATTAAAAGACATTGACAAACAAGTATTTATATCTTTGGATCAGTTAAATGTTTATAGTGAAAAGACAAGATCAACATTGCGAAAGGCCGGTTTTATTCGGATAAGCCGGAAATATCCAGCCTTTAAGATTTCATGGAATATTGAATCCAATAGAATATAATCATATTTTTAAAATGGCTGTCAATTGAAAATTTGATAGCCATATTATTCAATTATGAATAAATTCCCATCAATAATTGAAATCTATCCTAATTCAGAAGCATTTTCCTACTGATATTAACCTCAGTAAAGAAAAATATAAAACAGGCTTGGGTATAACATAGTTATATCTATTGTTAGTTGATATTATTATATTTTATATATATAAACTATCTTGAAAATTATAATTGATATAGATACATGAAATATTATGTTTTATATTGACTATCTTGGAGTTGTTATTGCATTTTTTGCATCATTAATTCCATTGATGATATTTTTGCAATAAATGGCTTGTTCTCAATAGTGCCAGCCAAACAAAAATTAGGCAAACAGCAGCAAAATAATATGGGGGTATCATAGGGGGTATGGTAGAAAATTGAACTAAATAAAATCATTTAAAAACAATGCTATAAATAATTTTATCGAATCCCTGTAGGAATTTAAAATCAATGAGTTACCTCTATTTTTTAACCGCTATTTTTCCTGCTTGGGACGAATTTGGGACACCTCCGCCAAAAAGCAGGTCAATTTGTCGCGCATGTTCGGTCAGATGATTCGGTGCTAAGTGTGCATATCTTCTAACCATTTCGATTGACTCCCAGCCGCCCATTTCCTGCAAAATTGATAATGGAACACCTGATTGCACTAACCAGCTAGCCCAAGTGTGTCTCAAATCATGAAAACGAAAATCTTCGATTCCTGCTCGTCTTAACGCTGCATTCCATGCTGTATTATCATCAACACGCATCTTTCTCACATTAGGCAGAGCCATTCCGTTTGGACTGATTGATGATTTCGTATGAACGAAAACCCATTTGTTATGGCTTCCTATCTGATCCCGTAACACCCTGCAAGCTGTTTCATTTAGGGCTACCCCTATAGCCCTGGATGATTTGCTTTGATCTGGGTGTATCCATGCAACCTGTCTTTGCATATCAATTTGTGACCACTCCAGATTAATAATATTTGAGCGTCTCAACCCTGTAGCCAGCGCAAACTTAACGACTGACTGAAGTGGTTCGGGACATTCATCAACTAATCTCTGCGCTTCATGAGGCTCCAACCATCTGACTCGTTTTTCCCTGACGGTTGGGACTTTAATCACAGGGGCTTTCTCTAACCATTTCCAATCTCTTTCGGCTGCTCTTAATAGAGCCTTAATCAAAGCTAAGTGCTTTGCCTTGGTCGCTACCGATACTGAGACTTCTTTATAGGCAGGGATCTCGTGTCCTTTTTTCTTGGCTGCCTGAACCTGACTTTCCCAGCGCTCCTTTGCCTTGTGGTTTTTCATCTTGCTAACCGCCGTGTAAATGCTGGCTTCGGTAATATCTTTTAATCTCACTCCGCTGAAGTATTCCAGCCAGAACGCCATACGCCCTTTATCATCATCCAGTGATTTTTTATCGGCCTTTTCCTCAATCCAACGTAAACAGGCTTCATCAAACGTCACATCAGGAAAATCACCCAGCCGTTCTATGCGCCATAATTCGGCCTTTCTTCGATCGTGCAATTCCTGAGCTTGCCTCTTGTCCGTTGTTCCAAGCGATTCCTTAATTCTTTTGCCGCTTGGTGTCGTGTAGTTCCCGTACCATGTATTTCCTCTACGGAAGATTGACATTTTTTATCTCCTTTTTCTGCCACATCTACCGTGCTCACAGGCACAGTTTGGATCGAATTGTTAAGGGCTGCAATACATGCCGCGTATGTAAATAAATAAGGGGATCGGGGTCTGGCGGGATCTTTCTTGTTGTAGGCTATTTTACCTATAGCGCACCAATGGGATAATGTATCGACATTAATGCCGATAAAGTCAGCCGCCTGCTTTCTGGTAAGACTGGCTTTTTTCTTATTCTTATGATTAGCAACGAGCCTCATTTTATTTCTCTCCGAATAATTTACACATTTTGCATACAATAAACCTGCACAAATTAAGCGCTTAATTTCATGATTAAGTCGTTTATTTTTATTTCAGGCAATCCATTGCTGTTATTTTCCTTGCATTCATGAATGTGTTAATTATCAATGATGGTAGTTTTTATTTCCGGGGCTGAAAATTGAGTAAAAGGCAATATATCCACTAAATTCATATACCGTCCTCGCCGCTGATAGAGTGCATAACCGTAATCGACAATCAGTTCTAAATGATAGCAAGGCACTGGCTCGGTATGTTTTGGGCTGACCCGATACGTCGCTAAGATATGATGTTTAAATTCATCGTTATTCTTTATATCCATGCCGTGATGCTGGGTTTTGTCCTGATGATATTGATCTGCCAAAAAGGTGATATGTGTTGTTCCTGCATGCAGGCTGTTTTTTTGTGTGATATTGGCAACAATCCCTTTAATGTTGATAGCTTTTTTTTGTTGTGTTGCCGGTTTTTTGATGATGGCAGAAATGAAGGTACGCATAAATCCTCTCGTTTATTAGGGTAGTGATTATTCCTATCACTTTGATGCCGCTAACATTATCACTTAAATTTCATCAGATCCATACCAAAAGTGATATAAATCAAATTTTTTAATTATCTTATTGATATCAAATAATTTTAATTTGATATCATTTGAATGGTATGGAGTTTTTAAGGGGATGATGATTTCAATGGAGTTAAAGATACTGCATTAAAAACAGTATCTTATCGTAAATTCAGGCAGGGTTTGGTGGTGTTCGAGTGGGAGGGAAGAATGTTATCGTTTTCGCTTCATATTCCGAAATAAATACACAATCACCCCGACGATTTCTATGTCAGGAGTGAGGGTTATCAAGGGAATACGTGAGTCATCCACAGATAAAAATCCGACAGTTCCCCCTTGTTTATAACGATAAACGGAATAATGTTCTCCGATGCGGGCATAGACTAAATCATCATTGGCGATCTCTTCCTGTGTATCCACCACGATCACCGTCCCTTCTGGCGCTTCAGCACAGCCGGTATTTTGGGTGATGCGATAAGCCCGACAGGATTCAAACGCGGTTTGCTGTTCAGAAAAGGCCGGCATCATGAAGTACTCCGGGGTTTCTTGTTCTGCTTCATAAATTTTTACCGGTGCATAACGGTTGTCATTCCTGACAGCAAAATCAGTATCACCGGACTGCGATTTATGACCACTGCCATCACTCAGCCACTCCGGGCGAACGTCAAGCGCCTTGGCCAAATCAACGAGCCGGCCTGTTTTGGTCGCGTTCCCGGAGAGTAATTTCCATATCATGGATTGCGCCATGCCGGCTTTTTTGGCTAGAGAGGATTGGGTTAGACCTTTATCTGCCATGGCTTCTTTTAATCTATCAGCAAGAGTCATAAGTGCCTCATGAGGGGGTTATTTTTGTATTGCTATCCTGAATTATCGGTTGCTTATTCTATCTCTAGAGTGATATCTTTACAAACACTCCTATAGTGATATATATTGACTGTTAGTGATATTGTTATTGCGGTCGTGTTGGAGAAGGGAAAAATGAAAAACAGTGTGATAAAAAAAGTGATAGATATCGCAGGCAGTCAGGCCAAATTGGCTCAGGTGCTGGGGTGTGCGCAATCGCTTATCAGTGCATGGTTGTACGGAAAAAAACGGGTTTCGGTATCACGGGTCCCCGATATTGTGGTTTTTTCAAACGGAGCGGTTCAGGCGCATGAATTGCGTCCTGATCTGCCTACCGTTTTACCGCCGCCTGAAACTAAAACTTCTCAATAAATTCTAGCCGGGACTGAATATGCGGGGTGTTTTGAACATAGGAATGAGATTTAACATACGGTAACAGGGAGAAATGGCATGAGTATGAGTCTGATGGCGAAGGCAATGGCTATCCGGGTGGGGAATCCCCTGAGAAAACTGGTGCTGATTAAGCTGGCCGATAATGCAAATGACAAAGGGGAGTGCTGGCCCTCGTATCAGCATATTGCAGATCACTGTGAATGCAGCAAAAGCGCCGTGCGAAGTCACATTGATGCCCTGATTAAGATGGGCTTGCTGACCAAGGAAAACCGGCTGGGTAATCACAACGGGAAAGGGAATGCCTCGAATGTCTACACCCTGAATTTATCTGCTGGCCCTGTGTTACCTAAAAGCATACCCCCTGTGCCACCGGCTGGCGGCCCTATGCCATCTGCTGACACCCCTGTGCCGCCCAATGGCAGACCCCCTATGCCGTCAGATGGCACCAGAATCAGTCACTCTTTTGAATCAGTCAAGGAATCAGTCAAAGAACCTATAAAACCCCAAGGGACTGGGCAGGAAAAACAGGCAAAAAAATCAGTATTCGATCCCCTGACGGCCAAACCCGAGAATGTCAGTGCCGAAATATGGGCAGATTGGGTGACGTTCCGGCAGGAAATCAGGAAACCCCTGACCGAAACCAGTTGCCGCCAGCAGGCCAAGCAATTGGCAACTTGTCCCAATCCTGACGAGGTAATTTGCACCTCCATTGCCAACAGCTGGCAAGGGTTATTTCCTGACAAGCAGAAATCCGGTTGGCAGCCCCAAGTCAACACCCATAGCGGATTTGAGCACAAGCGTTATGAATCACACGGCGCGAGCTGGACAAAAAATCTTTAAGGAGCAGCAGACGTGATGGAAACAACGGAACCGGGAATATTGAACATCGTCCCCCGCTTTGCGCAGGCCAGCTTTGCCACCTACCAGCCACAGAATCGCAGGGCAGAAACCAATCTGAAAACCTGTCAGGGCTACGTCCAGACGTGGGCGGAACGCAAGCGGGCTGGGGAAGGCATGATCCTGTGCGGGCGTCAGGGCACAGGCAAAACTCACCTTGCCGTCGCCCTCTGCCGTGAAATTGTCGCAGGCGGGGATGAAGCGGTTTTTATCACCACTGCGTCACGCATCATCCGGGCGTTTCGTCGCTCATGGAACAGCGAAGGGGAGATGAGTGAATTTGATACCCTGAAATTTTACAGCGAGCTGGATTTGCTGGTGATTGACGAAATCGGCGTGCAGTACGGCACGGAGTCTGAACGCCATATTCTGTTTGAGGTGCTGAATAATCGCTATGAAGATCTGCTGCCCACCATTCTGATCAGTAATTTGCCCGTGACTGAGCTGGCGCAGTTTTTGGGTGACCGGACGCTGGACCGAGTGCTTCAGGGCGGCACGGTACTGGCCTTTGACTGGGAAAGCTACCGGAGGGAAATCGCATGAATGTCTATGATTTGGAAATGGCCGTCATCAGTGGCTTGTTATCCGGCGGGGCGACACCGGATGCCTACAACGTATTAGCGGTGTTACCGGATGAGGCGTTCAGCTCCGTTCATCTGCGCCGGGTGTACGGCGAAATCAAAAAGCAGGCCCTGAGCAGTGCGATTATCGATCCCTTTTTCATTGCGGATGCGATGGGCGAAGAACGCGGTATTCTGGCTAACTTGCTGGAATTAGCCAAAACGCCGGTCTGGCGGGCCAATTTAAAAGGCTATGCGGAAAAAGTCATGCGTTACTGGCGGGTACGTCAGGTCACTGAGCTGATTAACCGCTACCAGCAAGAGATCCAGGCCTGTGGCAATCACACCCAAGCGGAAGCACTGATTGAGGCATTTGCCTCCCGGTTTAATGGGATATCCCAGAGCGAGAGTAGCTTACAGCCTGTGGTCATCGGTACCTTACTGGACAGGTACGTTGAAACACTGGAGGCGCGCAATCAGGGCAAGACCGGCATGATCCTAACGGGTATTGAGCCGCTGGACGAACTGACCGGCGGATTTAACCCGACTGACCTGATTTTACTGGGCGGACGCCCGGGCATGGGAAAAACGGAACTGGCCCTGTGTATGATTGACGGCATGACCCGCAATGGTGGCGGGGCGTTGTTGTTTTCCATGGAAATGGCAGCGCAACAAATTGCCGAGCGCATGGTGGCGAGTTCGGCGGCGATGCCGGTGTCTAAACTCCGAAACTGTGAACTGTATGATGAGGACTGGGGGCGGATTGGTAATGTACTGGGTTCACTTATCGACCGGGATATTCATGTGCTGGATGCCAGCGACCTGAGTATCGAACAAATTTGCGCTATCAGTGAAACTCATCAGCGTCGCCACCCGAACTTAAAGGGGATTTTCGTCGACTACCTTGGGTTGATTCGAAAACCCCGGGCTGACCGCCATGATTTAGCTGTGGCAGAAATATCGAAGGCACTGAAAGGCTTGGCGAAACGGCTGCATACCCCGGTCACGGCTTTGAGCCAGCTCTCAAGGGAAGTGGATAAGCGCCCTTTGAATCAACGTCGCCCGATAGCGGCTGACTTGCGTGATTCCGGCTCACTGGAGCAGGATGCGGATCGCATCATTTTTACGTATCGAGATGGGGTGTATAACCCACTCAGTTCCGCCAGTCAGTACGCGGAAATTATTCTGGAGAAGAATCGTCACGGGCAAACCGGCACAGTTTATCAGGCATTCAGGCACGGTCATTACCTGCCGACCGATCAGATATCGGCAGCCGAAATTTGCCGCAGGTCGCAACAAGCCCAACAAAAACAACGCCATTATGCCAACAGGGCGCTTTAATCACAGGGGAGTGCGTGAATGCGTGATATTCAGCTAGTCATGGAACGTTGGGGCGCATGGGTGGCGGATAATTGTGACGGGGTTTACTGGTCTTCCATTGCGGCGGGTTTCAACGGGTTAATCCCGAACCGGGTGAAATCCCGCGTACAGTGTTGTGATGACGATGCCATGATTATCGCCAGTTGCATGGCAAAACTGAATCAGCAGTGTAACGATGCGCACGATCTGCTCTTTGATTATTACGTCTTTGGTAAAACGTTTATGCAACTCGCCCATGATCATCATTGTTCGGATACGCACATCGGGAAGCGATTACAAAAGGCTGAAGGCGTGATTGAAGGGATGTTAATGATGCTGGATATCGTACTGGACATGGATAAAGATATCCCGTTAGTACAATATCCCTGATGTGACTGCCTATAAAAATAAATCTTTACGATCGTAAAAACGGCGCTATTGTGATAAACGTGATAGCAAAGTCCCCCGGCTTATTAATACCCGGCAGCTTAAACCTTGCCCCGCGCAAGGTTTTTTTACGCCTGAAATAAAACATAAGACTTGCTGTTGTGATGGGTCAGAGTTACATGTGTGTTCAAGCATAAAAACTGACCATGAGGTTAAATTTATCATGCTAAAACATGAAGATATGACAATAACAGCCGCCTGTGTTTTAGATGCCGTGCCTTTGCATACGTGGTTTTCTGTTTCTGAAGTGTCTAAATTAATGGGGTTGCCTGAACCCCGTTGCCAACTATTGTTAACACAATTTCGTCTGGCGGGTTTAATGGAAAGCCGGGACGATGACACGTTTTTCAAACGTTCTCCCTGATGGGGTTATTTCCCAGAACGTGAAAGTGTAGCCGGTGAATGCCGGTTTTTCGTGTTGTCGTTTTCCTGAGAACAGTCAGCGTCGAGAGGAAAAAAGCGGATGGATTTACGCCCTGTCACCTTAGTCAACGATGACTCCCTAAAATTTATCAAAACCCTGCCAGATAACTGCATTGACTTAATTGCCACAGACCCGCCGTACTTTCGCGTGAAAGATTGTAGCTGGGATAATCAGTGGGAGGACGTCACGGCTTACCTTGCGTGGCTGGATGAACTGTTGGCTGAATTCTGGCGGGTACTGAAACCGAACGGTAGCCTGTATATGTTCTGTGGTTCGCGTCTGGCCTCGGATACGGAACTGCTGGTGCGGGAACGGTTTAACGTGCTGAACCATATTATCTGGGCGAAACCGTCTGGCCCGTGGCGCAGGCAGAATAAAGAAAGCCTGCGCATGTATTTTCCGGCCACTGAACGTATCATTTTTGCCGAACATTACCAAGGTCCTTATCACCCGAAAGGCGATGGCTATTTCAAACAATGCCGGGAACTGAAACAGTCGGTGTTTAAACCGCTGGTCGATTATTTTCGTGATGCTCGCAAAGCGTTAGGCATCACAGCAAAAGCCATACACAAAGCTACCGGAAAGCAGATGGCCAGTCACTGGTTCAGCGACAGCCAGTGGCAGTTACCCAGTGAAACGGGCTATCAAAAGTTGCAGGGACTGTTTGACCGTATTGCTAAAGAAAAGCACCCGCGTGGTGAACTGAACACCCCGTATTCTGAGCTGGTGGACTCTCATTTCACCCTGTCGCGTCAGTATGACGAATTGCGGCAGGAATACGGTTTAATGCGCCGTTCATTCACGGTGACGGCAGACGTGCCTTATACCGATGTCTGGCATTTTGCGCCAGTGCAGTATTATCCGGGCAAACATCTGTGTGAAAAACCGGCTGATTTAATGGCGCATATTATCCAGTCCAGCAGCCGGGAAGGGGATTTGGTAGCCGATTTCTTTATGGGTTCCGGGGCGACACTGAAAGCGGCGTTGAAACTCAATCGTCGTGTATTAGGTGTGGAGCTGGAAGAGGAACGGTTTAAGCAAACGGAGCAGGAAATCAAATTATTTACAAATAAATGAATTGGGTCCAGTGGATTGTAAAAATGACCACACAAGGCGAATCGATATATTAAAACATAAGAATTTATTAATATATTCATCCTGTTTAACAGCAGGCGGAAATTAAATATTAAATTTAACTTCCCATTATTTATAAATATAAGGAAATAGTATGTCTGAATTTATTAAGCCTGAACATGAATGCCCCTTTGAACCAAAACAATATCAGTGTGATTGTTTTATTGCACCAGCGGGCTCTTTTTCTTGGGCTTTGATTCAATTAAAACTACGCAAGCGCGTTACCCGTTCTGTTTGGGTGAATTGCCAAGGGAATAATGAGATGTATCTGGCTATCACTCCACGTGTAAATAATTTAGCCGTAGAGAAAGATAGCGCTTATGCCGTTGATGGCGTTGCTGTTGAGACTAAATACGATTATTTGACTCATATTGATCTGCGCAATGAGCACGGTAATTTTGTGCCGTGGCAGCCAACGCAGGAAGATATGATGGCGTGTGATTGGCATTTTGTAGAACAGAAAGAAGAGCTCATTAAACCTAAACCATTTGTTAAGCCTGCGCATCAATTGAAAGTACGGTTAACTGTTGGTGAATATATTTCCTCTAACAAAACTCACTATGTTGGTTATGGAGATCTACATGGTACCACTACTGACTACAGTACAGGAGCATGGGAAGTCATTAGTAATGATACATTGCTTCCAAATAAAATTAGTCAATTCAGGGTAATTCATTCGAATTCAGAACCTAATCGTGACTTTGTTCTTGATGAGATGAATAACTCTAGTAAAATCAAAGACCAACTTGGTTCAAAAAAATTAATTATTAAATATTTAGATAAAGAATATGATTTAGGAATCGCTAAGACATACTATTCTGCGACTCTATTATATCCTCGAACAGAAGGTTCAGCAGCATTAGAAGAATTATTTATCTCATCAATTGGAAAAAAACTAGAACTTGAATTTAATTTTTTTGAGGAATAATTGATATAAAAAATATATTCATAGTACTGGATTAGATTATGTTAAGACTGTGTTTTATGAAGTGTCCAGCTTAATGAAGTCACTTCACTTGACGCAGTTTTTTTGTTTTTGCCACTGCAATTACGTTACTACTTTTTGTTGCTGGTGCCTTACTTACTACAACTCACAGGGGCGAATATATTTCACCCCACGGATGCTCATTGCTCGAATAGGGGGTGTATAAAAATGAAAGAAAACTCTGATATCTGGGTATACCTCGGTGAGTGGATTATATCAGTAAAAGAACAAGGCATCGGAGCTGTACTCGCAGGAATAATGGCATTTTTCCGAGGTCGCTATAACGGTGTAGGTTGGTTAAAAGTGTCTATCGATGCCTTTATATGTGCCATGTTTGCTTGGTTCATTCGTGATGTATTAAATCTGTTTGGTCTGAATCCTGACTTAGCTTACGTCGGCAGTGTGGTGATTGGTTATCTGGGAACAGATTTTATCGGCCAATTGTTGCGTAAGGCGGCAAAGAAAAGAGCAGGAGCTTCTTCTGATGGAAATCAGCAATAAAGGTCTTGAGTGTATCAAACGGTACGAAGGTCTGAAACGAAAAGCCTACCCTGATCCCGCAACCGGCGGTATGCCGTGGACCATTGGTTATGGTCATACAAAAGGAGTTAAAAAAGGGGATGTGATTACAGAGCAGCAAGCCGAAGCATTCCTACATGATGATCTCCAACCTATATACACCACCTTAAGAAGATTGGTTAAAGTTCCTTTGAGTCAAAGCCAGTTCGATGCCTTGTGCTCGTTTATCTTCAATTGTGGCAGCGGGAACTTTTCGGGTTCCACTTTATTGAAGAAACTCAATCAAAGTGATTACACCGGCGCAGCGGCAGAGTTTTCCCGATGGAATAAAGCAGCAGGCAAGGTTATGCGTGGGCTGGATAATCGCAGGACATCTGAGCGCTAGATGTTTTTATCATGAAGCTCAATTTCACCTCTGGCGTTGTTATTGCATTGATTATTGCTTCAGCCGCTGCCTTCTTATACCGCGCTGGCTATAAGAAACAGCTCGGCATTAATAGCGACCAGGTAACTGAAATCCAGCAACTGACTGACACTATCGACTATCAGAGCATGCATATTGACATGCTGCATGAACTGGATAGCAAACACACGCAGGAACTCGCCAATGCCAAGACTGAAATCGACACTCTTCGGGCTGATGTTGCCGCTGGTCGTCTCAAGCTGCGCATCCAAGCCACCTGCCCCGTGTCTGAAATCACTTCCTCCAGCAGCGTGGTCGATGCAATCACCGTCGAACTCACTGGAGAAGCTGGATCAACTGTTCTTGATATCCGAGAGGGCATTATCAACGATCGGGCAAAATTAAGCTATTTGCAGGAATATGTGAGAACACTGTGTTTGTGAGATGTGAATAATCAGGCATCGTGGGTATTAGCGATCAATCACATCCAGTGATTTCACGCATGAGGAGAGCATTATTTCAAGCCCTCCTCTACCAGGATACAGTTGTGACTAATGTAGTCTGCATCTAAAGTTAGGGTAGCGGTACATAATGAGGTAAAGCAGCTGACAACAATATGCACGTAAAGTAGACTGAAAATCCAATGATATTAATCAATAAAGGGAGTTTGGGTTATGCTCAAAGGGATATTCGTGATGCTTTGCATGTCTTTCTTACCCATCGTTACTCTTATGACGATAGTGCTGTTGTATGTATTGATAACAGGTATTAGCGATTACAAAATAAAAAACTACTCACTTAATGACTGGAAAGGTTTTGCGATATTAGGCGTGGTAGTTGTCTTATTATTCTGTTTGGCTTGTTTTCTTTGGTCTCAATTTCCAGCATTTATCGAATTAATGGGGAAGCCTACTTATAGGTCACGCGTTCAAATGTAATGATTGAGGTACGACTTCGTATTATATAACCAACCGCCTTATGATAACCACCTTCGGGTGGTTTTTTGCCATATGGAGACCAGAACATGCCACCTCGTATTCCCCGATCCTGTCGCAAGTCAGGTTGCCCCAAGACCACCACCGACCGCAGCGGCTACTGCACTGACCACCTGCACATGGGCTGGCAGTCTCATCAGCAAAGCAAGAGCCGACACCAACGTGGCTATGGCAGTCAATGGGATAAGCTAAAGACGCGGGTCAAACAACGAGATAATTCTCTGTGCCAGCACTGCTTGCGGCAGGGGCGAGTGGTCACCGGCTCCACGGTTGACCATATCCAACCCAAAGCCCACGGTGGCACTGAGGCGTTAAGCAACCTGCAATTATTATGTGAAGCCTGCCATCGGCAGAAAACCGCGACCGAGCGATTACGAAGAGATTAATTTCTGATTGTAACTATTGCTCATGTCATCGTTATAGGGGGAGGGCGGCTCAAATCGCTGCCCCTCTCGCTCCGAAGGACCGCCACCGTGGGGCTTTTTTTATCCCCGCGAAAAATGAAATTTAAATCACGCGTTTTTCACTGTTTTTAAGCACGGGAGATGCTGTGTATGACCGGAACGGCGGGCAAGTCAGGTCGTCGCCCCAAGCCGACGGCACGTAAGGCACTGGCAGGCAATCCGGGCAAACGCAGGCTGAATCGGGATGAACCGACTTTTACCCCGTTGACGAGCGTTTCACCGCCGGATTAGTTTGCTGAAAGTGAAATGTCGCTGGCCGAGGTGATGTGGGCGCTGACCAGTAAGGAATTATGTGCACAAGGATTACTGTGTGTCACCGATCTCGCTGTGCTCGAACGCTGGTGTGTGGCTTACCAGTTCTGGCGCAATGCCGTGATGAATATCGCCCGGCAGGGTAATACCGTGACCGGTGCAACCGGCGGTCCGATTAAAAACCCGGAACTGACCGCTAAAAAAGAGCAACAGGCTGAAATGGATACGACCGGCTCGATGTTGGGACTCGATCCGAGCAGCCGTCAGCGTTTGATTGGGGCGGCAGGTCAGGCTAAAACGGATAATCCGTTTATGAGGATGATTGCATCGTGAGCCGTAAATCTTACCTGAATATCAATGCGGCGAACCAATATGCCCGTGATGTGGTGCGCGGCAAAATTGACGTTAGTCGCTACGTCAGAGAGGCCTGTCAGCGGCATCTGGATAATCTGAATCAGGAAAAGAGCACGCTATTCAAATATCGGTTCGATAAAGCGCTGGCCGAACGTGCCGCGAAATTTATCCAGCTCCTGCCGCACACCAAAGGGGAATGGGCGTTTAAACGGATGCCGATCACACTGGAGCCGTGGCAACTGCTTATTGTCTGCTCGGCCTTTGGCTGGGTGCATAAAGGCAGCCGGTTACGCCGTTTTCGGGAAGTGTATACCGAAATTCCGCGTAAAAATGGCAAATCCGCCATTTCAGCGGGTGTGGCACTCTATTGCTTTACCTTTGATGACGAATTTGACGCGGAAGTCTATTCCGGTGCGACCACGGAGAAACAGGCGTGGGAAGTGTTCCGGCCAGCCCGCTTGATGTGCAATCGCACGCCATTACTGATTGAGGCATTTGGTATTGAAGTAAATGCTTCCAATATGAATCGTCCGGCAGACGGAGCCCGGTTTGAGCCGCTGATCGGCAATCCCGGGGATGGGCAGTCACCCAGTTGTGCGATTGTGGATGAGTACCACGAGCATGATACCGATGATCTCTACACCACTATGCTGACGGGCATGGGGGCACGGCGTCAGCCACTGATGTGGGCGATCACCACGGCAGGTTACAACATTGAAGGCCCGTGTTATGACAAGCGGCGCGAGGTGATCGAGATGCTGTCCGGCAATGTGCCCAATGAAGAGCTGTTCGGGGTGATCTATACCGTGGACGAGGGGGATGACTGGACCTCACCGGACGTATTACGCAAGGCCAACCCGAATATGGGGGTCTCAGTCTATGCTGATTTCCTGCTGAGCCAGCAACAACGCGCCCTGAATAACCCGCGTTTAGCCAGCGTATTCAAGACCAAACACCTGAATATCTGGGTATCGGCCCGTGAGGCTTATTTTAATAGTGTGAGCTGGAAACAGTGCGAAGACACCTCACTGACACTGGCGCAATTCGAGGGTCAGCCCTGCTTTCTGGCCTTTGACCTCGCCCGCAAGCTGGACATGAACAGCATGGCGCGGCTTTTTTCGCGTGAGATTGACGGCAAACAGCATTTCTACAGTATTGCGCCACGGTTCTGGGTGCCGTATGACACGGTTTACTGTGTGGAACAGAACGAAAATCGGCGCAGTGCTGAGCGTTTTCAGAAATGGGTGGAAATGGATCTGCTGACTGTCACAGAAGGCGCCGAAGTGGATTACCGCTACATTCTTGAAGAAGCCAAGCTCGCTTGTCACCTGAATCCGGTTAATGAGGCACCGATTGATCCCTTCGGGGCCACCGGCTTATCTCACGCACTGGCAGACGAGGGCATTAACCCTATCATCATTACTCAGAATTTCACGCATATGAGTGATCCGATGAAAGCGCTGGAAGCGGCGATTCAATCCGGGCGTTTCCATCATGACGGTCACCCGATTATGTCATGGTGTATCGGTAATGTGGTCGGGAAAACGATGGGCGGCAACGATGATATTGTGCGCCCGATTAAAGAGCAGAAAGACAGCAAAATTGATGGCGCAGTGGCGCTGATGATGGCGATGGGGCGGGCGATTTTGCACGCAGCCCCCAGTCTTTCCGATCATCTGATCTCCCACGGTGTTCGCTCACTCTGAGATTTTTTTATGAAATTATTAATGATGGCTGCCCCGCTGGTTGGGCTGGCAGGCTGCGCTCTGCTGTCTTACGGCGCATGGCGGCTGTTGCCGGCTGCGGGATTGATGGTGGCAGGCTGCCTGTGCCTCGGCTGGTCGTATGGGGTCTCACGTATATTGAGTCAGAAACCCGATAAGGAGACCTGATGTTTTTCCCCGGCTTATTTCGCAAATCCGCCGACGCCATGACCGTCCGTGACTTAAGTGAACTGATTGGCCTGTCCTATGATACCTACAGCGGGCGGCGGGTCAGCCCGCAGTTAGCCATGCAGCTCACCGCCGTGTTCAGTTGTGTGCGGGTGTTGGCGGAATCGGTCGGTATGTTGCCCTGTTCGCTGTATGAGCAATTAGAACGCGGCAACCGACGTGCCATTAAAGAGCGGCTGCATCAACTGTTGTCGGTCAAACCCAATCACTATATGACACCGCAGGAGTTCTGGGAGTTGCTCATTGCCTGCCTGTGCCTGCGTGGTAATTTCTATGCTTACAAAGTGAAGGCGCTCGGGGAAGTGGTGGAGTTACTGCCCCTCGATCCGGGCAGCGTCACGGCAAAACTCAACAAAGATTGGCAGCCGGACTATCAGGTGACCTTCCCGAGCGGTGAAAACCGGACGCTGACACAGGATGAACTCTGGCATGTGCGCATTTTTACACTGGATGGTCTGACCGGGTTAAGCCCGATTACTTACGCCCGGCAAGCGATAGGGCTGGGGCTGGCCACCGAAGAACACGGTTCTCGATTGTTTGGCAACGGGGCCGTGACCAGCGGTGTCCTGCAAACGGATCAAGCCTTGAAAGAGGAAGCCTATCAGCGTCTGAAAATGGATTTTGAAGCCCGTCATCAGGGGCTGGTCAACGCCCATAAGCCGATGATCCTGGAGATGGGGCTGAAATGGCATCAAATCAGTTTATCGGCAGAAGATGCACAGTTTCTGGAAACCCGTAAGTTTCAGTTGGAGGAAATCTGCCGCATTTTCCGGGTGCCGTTGCATATGGTGCAGAACACTGATCGCGCGACCTTTAACAACATTGAAAATCTGGGGATCGGGTTTATTAATTACTCGCTGGTGCCGTACCTCACCCGCATTGAACAACGTATTAATGCTGGGCTGGTCAAAACTGCTAAACAGGGGCGGTTCTATGCCAAGTTTAACACGGGAGCTTTACTGCGTGGCGATATGAAATCCCGCTTTGAAGCCTACGCCACCGGTATTAACTGGGGTATTTACGCGCCGAATGAATGCCGGGAGCTGGAAGAACTCAATCCCCGTGAGGGCGGCGATATTTATCTCACACCGATGAACATGACCACGCAACCTGAACCAGCGCCGAAAAAAGAGGAAGAAAATCATGCCGATGATCACCCAACAACGACTTGATATGCCGCTGAAAATCAAATCGGTCAACGATGCCGGCGAATTTGAGGGATACGGCTCTGTGTTCGGCCTCAAAGACAGCGTTGATGATATTGTCTTACCCGGTGCGTTTGCCAATACGCTGAAACAATGGGGTGAAAAAGGCAGTCTGCCTGCGTTGCTCTGGCAGCACCGGATGGATGAACCCATCGGGATTTATACCGACATGAAAGAAGACGAGACCGGACTGTATCTCAAAGGGCGATTGTTGATCGAAGCTGATCCGCTGGCAAAACGGGCTCATGCCCATATGAAAGCTGGATCACTTTCTGGTTTGTCGATCGGTTACACCCTGAAAGACGGAGAGTATGACCGAACAAAGCAGGCTTTTTTATTGAAAGATCTCGATTTATGGGAAGTCAGTCTGGTGACTTTTCCCGCTAACGAGGATGCGCGGGTGAGCAATGTGAAATCCGCCTTGGCCCGGGGTGATATCCCCAATCCCAGTTGTATTGAACGGGTTCTGCGCGATGTTGGACTCTCCCGCGCTCAGGCTAAGGCCTTTATGGCGGAGGGATACGGCGCGTTGTCTTTGCCTGATGCTGAGACTACCTCGGCATTAACGGCCCTGAAATCATTACATTTTAACTAACCGGAGTGTTTGATGGCGATTGAAGTCAAAGATGTACAACAGGTTGCGCAAGAAATTCAGCAGCGTTTCGATGAATTCAGGCAGAAGAACGATCAGCGTATTGAGGCCATCGAAGCCCAGAAAGGGAAGTTGTCCGAGCAGGTGGATACGCTGAATGGCAAACTGTCTGAGCTGGATACCCTGAAAACCGCGCTGGAAGAGGAGCTGGCGGGGCTGAAACGTCCGGCAGGCGGCAGCAATACGCCCGCAGTGAGTGAACACAAAGCGGCGTTTGCTCAGTTTCTCCGCAAGGGCAAGGAAGAGGGGCTGGCAGCGCTGGAACAAAAAGCGATGCAAACCACGGTCGATCCTGAAGGTGGCTATGCCGTGCCGGAAGAGCTGGATCGCAATATCATCAATGCCCTGAAAGACGAAGTGGTGATGCGTGCTGAGTGTCACGTGGTGTCCGTAGGCAGCCCGAACTTTAAGCGGTTGGTGAATCAGGGCGGTGCTAACAGTGGCTGGGTGGGAGAAACCGATGAACGACCGGAAACGCAAACACCGAAGCTGATGCCCATCGAACCGACATGGGGCGAGATTTACGGTAATCCAGCCGCGACCCAGACCATGCTGGATGATGCCTTTTTCGATGTGGACGCCTTTATTTCGTCTGAACTCACACAAGAGTTTGCTGAGCAGGAGGAGAGTGCGTTTACCCACGGTGACGGCAAAAACAAACCGAAAGGTTTGCTGGCCTACGGCAGTGATGCGCAGGAAGACAAAGATCGCAAATGGGGCACGTTGCAGCATCGGTTGCTGAAAAAGCCGACCGAGATCACCGCCGACGACATACTGCAGCTGATCTACACACTGCGTAAACCGTATCGCACCGGCGCAAAGTTCATGATGAACAACAACATGCTGTTTCAGGTGCGCACCCTGAAAGACAGTCAGGGCAACTACCTGTGGCAGCCGGGCCTGCAAGTGGGGCAACCTTCCGCCTTGCTCGGTTACGGTATTGCCGAGAATGAGCAGTTCGCCGATTTGGGGGCAGGTACGGTGCCGATGGCGTTCGGGAGCTTCAAACGCTGCTATACCATTTTGGATCGTCTTGGGGTACGTATGCTGCGCGATCCCTACACGCACAAGCCGTTTATTCACTTCTATACCACCAAACGGGTGGGTGCGCTGCTGGTGGACAGCAACGCCGTGAAATTGCTGAAAGCGGCAGAAGGTAAGGCGTAATTATCAGGAGTTCACATGCCATTCCCCTCTTTGGATCTGCTCAGGCAGCAGTGCCGACTCGACAGTGATAATCCCGCCGAAGATGATTTATTAAACACCTATTCCCGCGCTGCCATCAAACGGGCGGAAAGCTACCTGAACCGTCGCCTGTATGAGAGCGTGGTACCGGAGGATGATCCCGATGGCTTGCTCGTGACCGATGATGTGGCACTGGCGATTATGTTGACCGTGGGATTCTGGTATGACAGTCGGGACGGCCAGTCATTGCCGCTGGGCTTTCAGGCCTTACTGGAACCCTATCGTTTTATTCCATTATAGGAGAATCACGATGAAAGCAGGAGAACTGCATCATCGTATCCGGTTACTTCGTCCGGTTATTCATCGGGACGAACTGGGTGCAGAAACGTTCAGCCACAGCACTGTCGCCACTGTCTGGGCAAAAGCCGAGGCCGTGTCCAACCGAAAGCTCCGTACTGCCGAGCAGCAACAGGTGATCGAGGTACAGCAATTTACCGTCAGATCCCGGCGTGATATCGGGCCGGGTTGGCTGATTGAACATCAGGATCGGCGGTTCACGGTACGCACCATTGACCGTAATCGTGCCGACCGCACGATAATGACCACGGAGGCCGATGTGCGCCATGATTGAACCTGAACTGAAAGCCGATTTAGAACGGATAACGGGCCTGCCGGTTTATCCGCTGATGTTGCCCTCGACAGTATTAGAAGGCGTGACCTATCAGCGCATCAGCGATCCCCGATTCACTCTCGGGTTGGTGGCCTCACCGTTAATCGAAGCACGTTTCCAAATCAGTATTATGGTGCTGAACGATTACACCCAGGCCCTGCGACTGGAAGCGAAAATCCGTTCAGCATGGGAATCCGTCCAGCATGGCTTGCTCGGTGGTTATCCGGTACAAACCATTTCACGCGGGATTTTGCAGCAGGAGGCGGAAGAGCTGACCGAAAATCGCAAGCGTTACCGTATCACCCGTGATTTTATCATTGCCTATACGGAGGTCACAGATGATTAGTGCCAGCGTGTCCGGCCTCGAGGCATTAGGGCGCAAATTGCAGGAACTGGAGGTTGATCTTCAGACTAAAGTTCTGCGTCAAGCCGGTAAAACGGCGATGGAAATCGTGCAGGAAGACATGCAGGCTCATGCGGGGTATGACTCCAAGAGTAAAGAGCCACATCTGCGGGACAATATCAAAACCCGCTCCACGAAATCGAAGAAATACCCGGGCGGGGTGATGATTACCGTCGGCCCCACCAAAGCTCACCGGATGAAAGCCTTAGCACAGGAAATGGGCACGATCAAACAGGTGCCGAGTCCCTTTATCCGTCCGGCGCTGGATTACAACAAACAGGCCGTTTTAACCGCGCTGGCGCGGGAAATCAGCGCCGCTTTATCGTCTTATAGCAAATAACCTGACAGGAGTCATCATCATGACAACGTCCCCCGAATACGCTGTTCTGCCGGTAGGTACGGTCGTTAAGTTCGGCAAACCCGGCGATAGCGTGGCACAGATGAAACCCCTCATCAACTGTAAAGCCTTGGGTGCAACCGGGCTGACCGGCAGCTTTGTCGACTGCACCACCCTGATGGATACCAATAAGCAGTTTATCTCCGATATACCGGAAGGCCCGGAAAAATCCCTCGGCTTTATCGATGATCCGGCGAACGACGATTTTGTCTCTTTCCTAAACGCGGCTGAAAAGCGCGAAACCGTGCAGTTTTACATCGCCCTGCCGAATAAACGGACTGCCACGATGGTACTGGCGCTTTCCGGCTGGGAAATGAATGACATTAACGCGCCGGCGAGTGAAGTGATCCAGATCACCGTCAAAGGCAAACAAAACAACCTCGTTTGGGGTATCGCAGACAGCAAAATAGGAGTTAACCCATGAAAGCACTGAAAGCGGCTTTACTGACTCCGCGTCCGCAGATTAAAGCGGTGGAATTGTTTGGTACGCAAATCAATCTGCGTCGGATGACGGCACTGGAACTGCTGGAGCTGGAAGAAAAAGCGGAAAAGCTGAGTGAAGCGGGAGACGGGCGCGGGGCTTCCCGCCTGAATATACAGATGGTACTGGATTGTCTGGTGGATGATAAGGGTAAACCCATTCCCGCCGATGATCTGCCCACCGCAGAGGAATTGATGATCGTCCATGATAACGCCATCCTAATTGAAGCCATCCAGACCGTGAAGCGCCATTCCATCGGCACGCTGGAGGAGGCCGAAAAAAACTAACTGACTCGTCGTGGCTGCATTTTGCCTTCACGTTAGCGGAACAGCTCGGCGAAATCGATCCCTATCGTATCCTGTCCTTGCCGGCGTCCACGCTCAACGAATGGCAAGCCTATTACCGACTGAAACACCGCCAACCGGCAGACAGTTCGCCCGCTGTGGTCCGGGCACAGTGTGAGGCTGTCATGAAATTATTGGGTTAAGTTATGGCTAATTTATCGACATTGACGGTGGGCTTGCTGGTCAATGCGACTTCGTTCAAATCCCAGATGAGGGATGCCTATCGTTATGCCGGGCGGGAGTCTGAACGCTTTACGGATCAGGCGGGTTCGGATGCTCACAAACTGAAAAAGACCTACCGTTCACTGGCATCGCACATCAAATCGGTGTCCGGGCAACTGGCGTTACTGGCGGGTACGGGCTTTTCACTGAACACGATGATTTCCCATACTCGTCAATACGGGCAGACATTGTCTGACTTGTCTGCCATTACCGGTACAACGGGTGAACAGTTAAAGAAACTGGATGAAAACGCCCAACGGATCGGGCGTACCACGGAATTCGGTGCTACCCGCATTGCTGAGGCGTTTAAACTGATGGCTTCTGCCAAGCCAGAACTGCTGAAAAGCACCGGGGCGCTGACGCTAGCCACTGAGAAAGCGGTGATACTGGCACAGGCGTCCGGGATTGATCTCCCGGATGCGACTCGAGCACTGGCGTTATCGCTGAATCAGTTTGGTGCCAGTGCCGCCCAGGCTGACCGTTTTATTAACGTACTGGCAGCCGGGGCGAAATATGGCTCTTCTGAAATCAACGAAACCGCGCAGGCCATTAAACAGGGTGGCACCCTAGCCGCTCAGGCTGGGATCAGTATTGAAGAACTGGGGGCGGCTATTCAGATACTGGCAGAGCGGGGTATCAAAGGCGGCGAGGCAGGCACGGCGATTCGTAACGTGATACTGGCGCTGGAGCGTTCCACCGACAAGAAACTGAAACCTTCCGTGGTGGGTTTGTCGTCGGCACTGGAATCTTTAACGGGCAAGAACCTCTCTACAGCGCAAGCGGTAAAGTTATTCGGACGGGCCAATGTCAGTGCCGCGTCGAACTTGGTCACCGGGCGGGAAAAACTGGAAGTATTGACCCAAGCCCTGACCGGAACACAGGTCGCCTATGAACAGGCCAGTGCGCGTGCGAATAACCTGAGTGCTGATCTGGAGGTGCTGACGAGTGCTTTTGAAGGCATGGCGTTGAAAATCGGGCAGAGTACCGATGGCCCATTGCGTACCGGAGTACAGGGGGCAACCCATGCGATTAATGCGCTGTCCGAGAATGTTAATCTGGTGGCCAGCGTGGCATTGCATACGCTAATCCCCGTGATAGCAACAAAGCTGACCGCGGGATTACGTGAAAATATGACGGCATGGCGGGCCACCGAAAAAGCGGCTCGTGATATGGCCAAACAGCAGGCAGAAACGGCAAAACGTACTCTTGAACAGGCCAATGCCACGCTACGTTCAACGGAAGCGCAGGGCAGGCACATTCAGTATCTGGAAAGAACCAA
Organism: Xenorhabdus hominickii; assembly: GCF_002632725.1. Classification (GTDB taxonomy): domain Bacteria; phylum Pseudomonadota; class Gammaproteobacteria; order Enterobacterales; family Enterobacteriaceae; genus Xenorhabdus; species Xenorhabdus hominickii. Next base: position 147,973 of record NZ_NJAI01000008.1, on the reverse strand, counting down.
CCGTTTGCATAGACTCTCCGTCAATTATGCGAAAGAAAAAAGCACCCTGATCCGACAGGAAACGGAAGCCCTCAAACTACAAACACAGGCCACCGGACAACTTGAAGCGGCTAACCGCCGGCTGTCTTATGCCTATCGGGCATTATCTGTCGCGGGGGGCGCTGCCCGTGGCGCACTTTCCCTGATGGGGGGACCATTTGGTGCCGCAATGTTGGCAGGTTCTGCTCTGTACGGGTTATATAACTCTAGCGTCCAAGCCAAAGAGGGGTTGCGGCACTTAAAGGAGGAAACCGTTGAAACGGTGGCTGAACTGCAACGGCTTTCCAAAATTAAGGTGGCGGTCGAGCTGGATAAGACTGACGATGATCTTAACAATCTGAAAGCAGAACTCAGGCAGATTGATAGCCAACTGGAACGGTATTCTCAAACCCGAATCAAGCACTTAGAAAATCGTCAAAAAGGGGTCTTAAGTTTTTTTTATGAAGATCCGAAAGCAGTTGAAAAGCAAGGCCGGGTCTTACTCAGTCGGCGAGAAGATATCCTCAAAGGGATAGAAAAGAAAACCGCCAGAAAGAAAAACCTACAGACAACCTCGGTCGCGGGGATTTTTGACCAGCCATTGCCTGAGCCGCCAAAACCCGAAGAGAACGGCACGGGTAATCCGTGGACAGGTCAGGATCTCATCAAAGCAGAGAAACAAGGCAGACAATCACTTCACCTTTATCAGCAGTTACGCAAGGACATTGAGCAGACCCATGCCACCAGCCTGGATCGCATCCGATTCAGCGAGAAAGAAATGCGGGGTAAAATCCATGAAGTTGGCAAATCGGGTATCGCTTCGGACAGTGAGCTGCAACGCTTAAACCTCCTCAATGCCGAAAATCACCAAAAACAACGCCTCGAACTGGCAGAAAAATATTCCCCGGTAGCCGCATTGATCCGGCAGGAAAAAGACGCCAGCGAAGAACTGAAAGCGCTGTATAACGAACGGTTATTAACCGAACAGGAATACCTGTCCGCCAGTAAAACGCTGTATCAAACGTCGGTGAAAGACAAATTAGCGGAACAGGCAAAGCAAATTGCCGCCCCGCATCTGGATAGGGAGGGGGAGGTCGATCCCGTTGTGCAATTGCAAAATCAGCTCACAGAACAAACTGCGCTTTACGACACTTACTACCGGAACGGACTTATCAGCAAGGAACGTCATGAACAGTTAATGACCGCCGCGGCTCATCGTTCCAACGGCGTGCAATTGGCTGCTGCTAAGGATTTATATGCCTCGCAGGGTGATTTCCAGAAAATGCAGATGGATCTGCTGGATGTGGTCGAGCAACGTACAGGGAGTGCGTTAACCGGCATGTTGACGGGCACAAAATCCTTTTCAGCATCCATGCGGGAGCTGTCGGCCTCACTGGCGCAATCCATTATTCAGGATTTGATCCGTATTGCAGTGCAGGCATTGATCACCAAAGCCCTCTCCGGTTTCTTTGGGGGTGGGATGGGTAGCATGGGTGCCAGCGCATTGTCTTCGGCGGGAGGTAGCCTGTCTTCGGTGGGCTCTGGCACCACAATAACGCCGGATGTCTGGAAGAGTCCCATCATGAATGCGAAAGGCGGCGTTTATCAATCGACGGATTTAAGTCAGTACAGCGGGCAGATGGTCAGTCAACCGACGCTTTTTGCGTTTGCCAAAGGGGGCGGGGTGATGGGGGAAGCTGGCCCGGAAGCGATCTTACCCTTAAAACGCGGTGCTGACGGCAAGCTGGGGGTTCAGGCCACTGGCAGTACGGGCCACCAGACCTTTAATTCCGTTCATATTGTGATCCATGCCGAGGGGACGCATGACACGAAAACATCCCGGGGTGCCGAGTCTGCGGGGCAGGACATCGCGAAATTTGTCGATCAGCGCTTCAAATTTTTACTGCATAAAAGTCTGAGTCAGGGTGGTGAACTCAGTGCGGCGATTAAAGGAGGCCGATAATGATAAAAACCTTTGATTTTCCTGTCAGGGTAGGCGCGAGTGGCGAGTTTGAGCCGATGGTACGTACTGTCCAGTTCGGTGATGGTTATAAGCAGACCTCCGGCAGTGGGATCAACGCGCAGCGCGAAAATTGGCCGGTGTCTTTTGTCGGGACGCTGTCTGATATCCAGCCGATTATCGCTTTTCTACGTGAGCATCAGGGCTGGCGCGCATTTAAATGGCGTAATCCGCTCTCTGAACCGGGATTGTATCAGGCAGGAAAATTCACTGTTCAGGCCCATGGCGTTTATTTCACGCTCTCCGTGACCTTCACCCGTATCTATCATCCGTAAGAGATCTCATCATGACCATGAATGCAACACTTCAGCGGCTTGAGCCGGGAAGTAAAATTGTCTTATTGGCTGTCGATGGCTCGGTATTTGGCGGGCCTGTCTTGTACTTTCACAATCATCCTATCCCGTATACCGAGGCTGAGCTGGAAAATAGCGGGAACTTACCGGTGAAATCGCTCTGGTGGCAGGGTGTAGAATACAAACCGTGGCCCGTCAGCATTGAAGGGCTGGAAGTGACCAGTGATGGAAGGGCGGTAACGCCTACTCTCAATGTGACCAATCTGGACGGCACACTGAGTGCGTTGTGTCTGGCGTATCAAAACATGGTGCAGGCGCGTGTCACGATCCGCATGACCTTTGCCCATTATCTGGATGCGCGTAATTTTCCCGATGGCAACCCGCAAGCCGATCCGACGCAGGAAAAAATCGATGTTTTCTACATTGACAGCAAAACTCAGGAAGATAACGAAAGCATCCAGTTTTCGCTCTCTTCTCCCGCCGATTTGCAGGGGATTAAAATTCCGACCCGGCAAATTCACAGCCTGTGTACATGGTGCATCCGTGGACTGTATCGCCAGTCACCGTGTGGCTATACCGGCACCCGTTATTTTACGGAAAGAGGCAAACCGACCAATGATCCGGCCTTGGATGCCTGTGGAGGGTTAATGCGCGACTGTAAAAAACGTTTTGGTGACACAGCGCAATTGCCCTTTGGGGGATTTCCCGGCTCGGCATTGCTGAGGCGATAAGCATGACGATACTGAGAAAATCGACCACCCGTGCCATGATGGCACATGCCCAAACGGCCTACCCGGATGAGTGCTGCGGGGTAATTATTCAACAGCACCGCCGACAGCATTATCTTCCTTGTCGCAATACCGCATCGTCACCCACTGAACAGTTCTGTATTCACCCGGCGGATTACGCGGCTGCCGAAGATCAGGGCGAGATTATTGCCATTGTTCACAGTCACCCCGATGCGACGACACAGCCGAGCCCGTTGGATATCGCCCAGTGTGATCTGTCACAAACGCCATGGGTGATTGTTTCGTGGCCGGAAGGGGATATCCGTACCCTGATGCCTCTGGCCGGCATTAAGCCATTGATAGGGCGTCCGTTCGTGCACGGTATTTGGGATTGTTATGCCATCGTGCGTGATTGGTACAAACTGGAACGCACACTTGAACTCCCTGATTTTGACCGTACTGATGGCTGGTGGACTCGGGGCGAAAATCTGTATATGAAACAGTATGCCGCCGCTGGATTTGTCGCCTGTCGCGGTGAATTGCAGGCAGGGGATGTGATCATTATGCAGGTACAGGCGAATGAACCCAACCACGCCGGTGTTTATCTGGGTGATGGCCTGATGTTGCACCACCTGTACGGGCAGCTCAGTAAGCGAGAGCCCTATCATGGCTATTGGCAGGAACGCACCACCATCACCTTGCGTCATGCATCCGCTTCGGCGGATTTTTTGTTTAGGAGAATGACATCATGAACACATTACGCACCGTGCGGCTTTACGGTGTACTGGGGACTCAGTTCGGCCGAGTGCATACACTGGCTGTCTCTACCCCGCAGGAAGCAATCCGGGCATTATCCGTGCGGATGAAAGGGTTTGAACGCTTCCTGCTGACTGCCAAAGAGCAGGGGCTGACCTTTGCCGTGTTTAACGGAAAACGCAATATCAGCCGGGAAGAGCTGGTGTTTTCCGGGCAGGACGATATCCGCATTGCGCCAATGATTATCGGCAGCAAAAATGCCGGTGTCTTTCAGACTATTCTGGGCGCGGTCATGGTGGTGGCCGGCGCGTTCTTGTGGGCAACCCCGTTTGGTGCGCCGATGGTCATGTCCGGGGTGGGCATGATGTTGGGTGGCGTGGCACAGATGCTCTCACCGATGCCGGGCGGTCTGGCCCGGTGCGAAGATCCCGATAACAAGCCCTCCTATGCGTTCGGGGGACCGGTGAACACCGTTGCGCAGGGCAATCCTGTGCCCATTGGTTACGGCAGACGCCGCATTGGTGGCGCTATCATTTCAGCGGGTATCTATGCGGAAGACCAACAATAACGCGCTGAGGATGAAGTATGGAAAAGCAACCCATTTTGGGTAATAAAGGCGGCAGACAGCAGCCGCGCACGCCGGTGGAAGCGCCGGACTCGCTGCAATCGACTGCCTATACCAAGATCCTCCTTGCCCTCGGTGAAGGTGAATTTGCCGGCGAGCTGGATGGTCGGCGTATCTTTCTGGATAACACGCCGCTTATCGGTGCCGATGGCTCGCCTAATTTTGAAGGCGTCAAATGGGAATTTCGTCCCGGTACGCCCCATCAGGCGTATATCCCCGGTATGCCGGCGATTGAAAATGCCCGAACGGTGAGTGCTGAACTGGTCAGCTCGTGGGTCACGACGGTCACCAATACCCAACTGTCAGCGGTTCGCCTGCGGTTATCGTGGCCCCAGTTGCAGCAGCAAAAAGAGAACGGAGACACGGTGGGTTATCGCATTGACTATGCCATTGACCTTGCCACTGATGGCGGCGCTTTCAAGGAAATCCTGAAAACCGCTGTTGATGGCAAAACCACCACCCAATATGAACGCTCCCATCGTCTGGATTTACCCACCGCCCATTCGGGTTGGCAGGTGCGCCTTCGGCGGTTGACGCCAAAAGAAAACAGCAACCGGATCGCGGATGCCATGGTAGTGGAAGCCATTACTGAGGTGATCGATGCCAAATTAAGCTACCCGGAAACAGCCCTGTTATTTGTTCAGTTTGATGCCAAACAGTTCCGCAATATCCCGCAAATCACCTGTGAACCGAAGATGCGCATTATCCGAGTGCCCGATAATTATGATCCGGACAGTCGCACCTATTCGGGGGTGTGGTCAGGCACCTTCAAATGGGCATGGAGCGACAATCCGGCTTGGGTGCTGTATGACCTGATGATCAATGACCGGTTCAGCATCGGTACCCGGGTGAAAACGGAAAACCTGACTCTGGCAAAATGGGATCTGTACACCATCGCGCAATATTGTGATCAGATGGTGTCGGATGGTGAAGGGGGCGAAGAGCCCCGTTTTACCTGCAATGTGTATATTCAGTCACAGGAAGATGCCTGGGCGGTGTTGCGTGATATTGCGGGGATTTTCCGGGGGATGACGTTCTGGGCCAATAACAACATGAACGTGCTGGCGGATATGCCCCGTGACAGGGATTATCTCTTTACGGGGGCCAATGTACGTGACGGTAAATTCACCTATGCCAGTGCCAGTGAGAAAACCCATTATTCTACGGCGATGGTGAGTTGGTCTGATCCGCAGAACGGCTATCAGGATGCGATCGAACCGGTGTTTGAGCATCGCCTGATACGTCGCTATGGTATCCGGCAGGCCGATATTACCGCTATTGGTTGTACCCGCCAGAGTGAAGCTATCCGGCGTGGAAAATGGGTACTGTATACCAATGAACACGACCGGACCGTCACCTTCACTGTTGGACTGGAGGGGCGTATTCCTCTGCCGGGTTACCTTATCGGCATATCGGATAATCTGCTGTCAGGAGCCGGCAGAAGTGGGCGTATTCAGGCTGTGCCGAGGCGATATATGCTCACGTTGGATCGGGTGCCATCAGCAAAATCGGGGGACTGGTTGGTCGTCAACCTGCCTTCCGGTAAAACAGGAAAGGATCTCATTACCGCGATCAACGGACAGGACGTTTCCGTGAGTAGCGGTGGCTATGCTTATTCAGATCTCCCGGAGGCGGGGGCCGTCTGGTCCATTGAATCCAGCTATAGCGTGGAACACCCTTTCCGGGTGATGGGTATCAAAGCAGGGGAAGACGGTATCTTGTTTGACATCACGGCAGTTGAACACAATCCTGACAAATATGCCCTTATTGACACGGATATTCGTATTGATGAACGCCCCGTGGCCACCCTCCCACCCAGTGTTCAGCCGGCACCGAAGCATGTCCGTATCGACAGTGATACGGCAATCAATCAGGGCATTATCACCACCACGTTGCAGATCACATGGGATGCCGCCAGCAGTGCCGTGGCCTATGACGTTGAATGGCGTAAAGACAATGGCAACTGGATAACGGCACCCCAGACAACCGCCCGGCGTCTTGAGGTACCGAACGTCGATGAAGGACGCTATCAGGCGCGAGTCAGGGCGATGAATGCCGCGGCAATCTCCAGTATTTGGACGATCACACGGGATACCCTGCTGGAAAGATACACAAGGCCGCCATCAGAACCGCAGTCCTTCCAAACCACGCCGCTACTTTTTGGCATCCGACTGGACTGGGATTTTGCTAATCCGACGAATATTCTGCTGAAAACGGAAATTGGCTACAACAAAAGCGGAGAAGATGATGGCACGCTGAAGTTCGCTGATATTGCCTATCCACAACGCACCCACACGTTGCAGGGATTGGCCGCGAAGGAGAAACTCTACTTTCGGGCACGGCTGGTGGACAAATCAGGTCATGCTTCAGCGTGGACGTCGCTGGTCAGTGGCCACGCATCCAATGATACCGGCTGGATAGTGGAAGCCAGTCGGGATCATTTTCTGGATGCCGAAACCGGGCGGCGCTTGCAGGAACAACTTGCTGAACAGGCCAGAGACGATGCGCGTTACAAGCAATCCGCTGCGGAAAATGCGCAGGCCATTGAGAAACTGCATGACATGCTGAAAGATCTTCAGCAACGCACACGATAATCCGCTAACAAGAGTTTCCGGCCATCATTATAGATTCGATTCCCACGGGTTGAGGATCGTCACCCCTGAGGACTGAAAATCGGCTACGTTACGCGTGACTACCGTCATACCATGCACGAGCGCTGTCGCCGCAATCAGCGCATCACGCTCGCTGCATCTGTCTGGTACGTGCAACCGAGCGCAGCGTTGTGCTACGGCTGTATCAACAGGCAATGTTCGTTCAGAGAACTCCGGTAAGACATGTTGCTCCAGCCACGCCCGCAGTATAGCCCCCTGTGTGGCGTCCTTACGCTCAATCAATAAAATGCCAAGTTCTAATTCCATGATGGTGATGGCGGACACAAAGAGAGCAGCGGCATCAACATTTTCAGCCCATGCCGCCACGTTAGGATCAGCCTTCCCAGCGCGAATTTTTCGTAGCTCGGACACGACATTGGTATCGAGTACATACATCATGAGAAATCAGCCGGACGAGTGTCGATAGTCACGGACTGGGGTTCAAACTCAATGTCTGCAACGCCCGGCATCGCCAGCGAATCGGCAATGTTGCGATGCTGCTTTGTCAGCAGCCGGTACTCCTCAATGCTCAACAGCACATGTGCAGGCTTGCCACGATCAGTGATGAATACCGGGCCGTTTTTGGTTGCTTTCTTCGCGCGGGTCACATCCTGGTTCAGCTCCCGGCTGGAGAGAGTGGTGATAGTCATGGTTGTACCTCCTGCTTAAATTAGCTATATAGGTACATTACTACATTATGAATAATAGTGCAAAGTTTGTTCACTTTGCCATTTTCCCAAATGGCGGCGGGTAATACGGCTGTTAGTTTTACCACTCTTTGGTGTCCGGTATAAGGCAGCGATAGTCAATAGAAATGGAATACATTCGCTGTCGTTATTTTGCGAGCCGCTTTGCAAAGGTCATTTTTGTCAGTGGCATGTTATTTGGGCGGGGGATAGAGTGGCGGTGAAAATTTAAACGCGGCTTTAACGTGCTGGAAACACGCTAAAACCGCTAACCACAATAACTACAGGATTAGTTATTATGGCTGACACGCATTCTACTGCAGGCACTCGCATTTACAAAATTTCCCAACCGGAACGTTATCAGAAAGTGGTTTATCGCCCCAATGGGGTGAACCGCACGACTCCTGCCATCAATTTAAGTGGAAAATGGCTACTGGAAGCCGGGTTTTCCATCAATGATCCGTTAAAAATCAGAGTGATGCCCGGTTGCCTGATCATCACAGCCCAAAATTTTCATGAATTGTGGCACTGCTTAAAAAGCCTGAATGAAGGTGAATGGGATGATATCGCCGTGGCACAGTGGCTGCGGCAATTTCCCGGAAAATTAAATAAAAAGCTGCCGAAATAAACGCATAATGCTATGTTTTATCAATTAAAACATAATATTGAACGCGATTGCGTAAGCTGTGCTTTGCACTTAAATGGCAAAATTTTTCTTTTGCGAAGCCGCTCGCATTTTATTTTATGAATCAACAAAGAAGGAATCTATGGAGCTTAGATTTTCTACTGAAAACGCTGAAAAACCGGAATGTGTATTACGTGGTGATGATATGCAGCAGATGGGATTTACGCCCAATAGCCTGTTTCATATCCAACAATATCACAACGGGCTGATGTTGACATTGGCGAAGCCTGACGATGATCCAGCAGCCCTGTTCCGCGCTGTGGAAAATGATCCGAAGCAGGGCATCGATTGGGTACGTGATAATGGCGAACTGTATCTGGCGGGCGATTGGTTAACGGAAACCGGTTTGTTGGATAAACCTGTTCAAGTTGCTTTCGGTTACGGCAAAATTATGTTGATGACAGAGTCTGACCTGCCTGAATCGTGTAAGACATTTTAATTTGCTGATTGTATTGATGTGTTAACTATGGTTGACACATCGTATTGTTTATATACAATAATGATATTCGCTTTAGAGGTGAGCATGATAACCATTGAAAGGACTCAAGATTTTGAAAAATGGTTAAAATCCTTAAAAGACAGGATAGCCAAAGCCAAGATCTTAATCAGAGTTGAAAGAATGGAAGAGGGCAATTTTGGTGATGTTGAACCTGTGGGAGGTGGAGTTTCGGAACTCAGAATACATTACGGGCAAGGCTATCGTGTCTACTTTGCTAATAAAAATAATAAAATCATATTATTGCTCTGTGGTGGAGATAAAAGCAGCCAGCAGGCAGATATAAAGAAAGCCAAACAACTTGCGAAAGAATGGGGATTTTAAAATGAAAACAGAACCAAAAAAATTCGATGTTGTGGAGTTTTTAGAAACCGAAGAAGATATTCAGGCATACTTAAATGCCGCTATCGAAGAGAACGACACAAAATATTTATTTAAAGCGTTAGGCAACATTGCCAGAATAAAAAATATCAGCCAACTTTCTAAAGAATCAGGAATAAGCCGAGAGGGGATATATAAGGCGTTATCCGGTGAAGGCAACCCGTCGTTTAATACCGTATATAAAATATCAAAAGCATTGGGTTTGAAACTGCATTTCACTGGGACTTAATCAATTCTCTTTTTCACACTAAAAACTGTGAATTATCCATGTAACATTATATAATTTGTTAAAATTAAATATATAAATACGGAGTGTTATGTTTAAGATTGTTTAGAGTAATCAATTGTCTAATAATAAACCAAGTCGTGATAAAGTAAAAAAACAGAAACTACTTTTAACACGACTTGTAACCTATGCTAAATAAGCTTATCAATTTTAAAATTAACGTGATATTACTTAGACTTTTCCTTCTTGAAGAGGTTTGTTTTTTTCTCCTCCCCACGGGTCATCTAACATATATTTAGCATCAACCTTAATTTCAGATGGGACAAAAGTTAATTTATAAAAAACTTCATCACCTTCACATATTTCATAGTATAAGCTATAAAGCGTTTCTTTAAGGTCTAAATCAATCTTAAATTTTTCAGTCGCTGACGCTATCTCCAGTTTATTTTTATCTGTGACATAAAAAGGAACAACCATACACCGCTGAACTAGAGGGTCCATATTAAAATTTACTTCAAAAGTTAAGTGTATATTCGCGCCAAAAGCGTCATCTGGTAAAGGATCGAATACAACATAATCTTTGTGAAGAATAGCTCCTTGTTTGATATTCTCATTTCCCCATTGACATAGTATTTCATCAAATGGTCTTGAGCGAACCTGAATTTGGCTATGTGATATCAATAAATCTACTACTTGTTCATTACTTTTCATTCTGTTACCTATTTTTAATTATAATATAAACCATGTTATCAATCATTGAGTATTCATCAAGGTAAGAATGAACAAAGCCGGAAAATTACGGGATTTTTCTGGCTTAATCTAAGCTAATAAATCAGTTACTTTTCCCTAATGATTCAAACCATTGATAATGAAATTTTGCTTGCTCTTCTGGGGTGACATCAACATCTTTATCCTCAAAATCAAATATATGAACCTGATTTTCAGGTAAGCCATACTGACCTAATTTAGTTTCATAAGCTGTTATACCTAAACCCATATCCCTCTGCATTGCCGATGGGAATACATTTATTTTTGCTCCTTTGCAAAGAAAAACGATATCTTTTAATTGGTTTCTTAAATCTATAAAGCATGAAAAATAATCAATGCCGTTTGATTCTGCCAACTGATTGTTATTATGAAATATTCTTAAGCAACAATGCCTATCAGGAGAATCAATCAAATGCAATTTAGCTTCTTCCATTTCACCATTTATTATTATTTTTATTTTTCTTTCATTGACGCATATCATTTTTCATACCTTTTCAGATCTAAACTATTATAGTTACCCATATTATCACTGGCGCTAACTGGTATTGCACTTAATCTTTTTAGATTTACTCCCCAAGCATACCAGAGTCAATCTAAATATTATTAGATCCACTTCTATTAGAGATGTTACTCTTTCTTCAATTATCAAAAAAAGTACCAGTGCAGTTTGAGTTTAAATAAAAATTAGCCAGTTACTATTTATTAACAAGTTCAAAGAACTTCAACTACGGCAACAAATTTAGGGCCTTCATATACATTTAAATTAAATCCTTGAGTAAGTAAAAAATCAGGAGCATTATCAGCTAGAAAATAAGCTTTTCCTAAACCTATTCTCTCATTTCTTTCTTCATCATAAGAGTTGCTTTTTATGTCTAATACTAAGCTCCAATATGTTGTTTCACCAATCTTACTTTTTATTGGCTCAGTAATGACATAATATAATGTATTGATTGGTAAATTATTTTTACCACCTTGGTTTTCAGAAATCCAATTAATTTGGACATTAATGATTAATCTTTCCATAAAAGTATTTTCAAATTTTTACATGATGAGAGAGATATAAATTTATTCCATTTGGGTTTGATTTTGGTTTTATTCAGAACAGACTCTTCAATATATCGAGCATTACCTGCATTATACAGGTTTTCACGTGAATAGGCAGAATTTGCTACGTGGTCTGGTACATGGATTTGAACAACTTGGAATATCATGGAATCTTCCCAGTTTTATAGTGTTAATTTCAATTCATTTCAGAATATTTAAAAATGCCTAATAAAATTACCTGATATCTTGCTGGTTGCCGTTCGCCAACTGCAAGAATGGCTAATAATTTTACGTTTTTCATCTTGCAGTCATATATGTCATACATGACTGATAAATCATCATAGTTGTGAGTCATGATTGTTGATAACGGAAACTCTTTGATACCTTTAATTCTATCTTTTATTGCTACTCGCAAATGTTCATCTAATTTATTTAAGTTCTTTAGACTTGAAACGCTGATAGTTATTTTTTCATCACAGCATGAGGACTTAATGGTATGATTTAGTTTATAAAATTCGTCTTCGAACCCATCATAAATCATCTCTTTTTTCTTCAAATTTTTCATTTTTAAGCTCATGACAACCTCTTAAGAGCGCCATCTGTTACTAATTGTTCAATTTTACCAGAAAATTTATATTGAGTACCCATACTGGGCTGTTCAAATCATGGAATAGCTGGCTAAGATCTTCCGGGATTTTGAGGTTTTTAGCCAGCTCAAATTGATGTAGTTCAATGATTTTGGTCACCATGATAGACTCTTAAAAGAACAAAGCCGGAAGATCACAGTGATCTTTCCGGCTAATTCATTATGTTAGATATTATTAATCTAAATATGGTGATCTATATTTTTGTACTGTAAGTAAAGTATTTATTTTATCTATACATTCTTTTGGATCTATTTTTGATACAAAATACATATAAAAATCATATCCAAAATGAAATTCGCATGTATCTGATATGAGTTTACACCACATATCTTCTCTCAAAATTGATTTAATTCCGTTTTTTAATTGATTGATATCTATAGACTCACCTTCAATATATGAAATTTCATCAACACTTACTTCTAGTGCTTGGATTTTAAGAGACTTGATACCTAAACAGTTACATAAATTAATAATATAATCTATATATTGATTTTCAATCCGTTCGTATTCATCTTTTTTTACTTTTTGACCAATATCAAAAAAGCTAGTCCATTCATCAGGATCAGAATAAATATCGCCATTTTCATTGATATTAGTATATTTTGTTATTCTATATGAATATTTCATTAGTCACCTATCCTATTCAGATCAGCATCATATGTTCCCGATCTTGTTTTCTTGCTACCTAAATTTTTCACACTATCAGCAGCCTTCCATACACCTCCATTATGTTGATCAACATCAGGAGTAATATATTTCATTTTGTTCGATGCTTTCTTATTCATATAAATAGGTTGTCCATGAGAACGCTCGTTAATTTTTGTATATCCGAGCTTTTTAGCCATTTCGGCAAAGTTACATTTTGCTAATCCAAATGGATCAACAAAATTAACCGGATTATCGACATACCCATACGGATTCAGCCCACCCAATAACCCAATGGGGTCAGGCGATATGTACTGCGCGGTTTCCGGTAAGTAATACCGATAGCGATTGTAGTAAAGCCCGCTTTCGTCGTCCTCAAATTGCCCTAAGAATCGGAAATTGCAGTTAACATGATAATCGGCATGACCGGAGCTAACCACCTGAAAACTATCTGCCTGTCCCCACGTTTTTAGCCGCTGTGCCCAGACTAGTACTCCTTGTTCGTCTAGCATCTCGCGCGGTGTGCCCTGATGGTCGCTCACGATATAGTGTAGCTTGTATTTCTCAAAACGGGCTGACGGCGTTAATGAGTAGGGTTCATATAACCAACGGATACGTTGACCTTCCGCCGGCGTGCCGTCAGCGTAAATTGGCGTTTCCTCGATAAGTTGATCGCCGCTCCACAGGTAATCCTGCCCCATAATTGCATCGCTTCTCGGCTCTACATCTGGTCTACCAGCCAACCACAACTGTAAATTAGTTGCGGCCAGTTTTCCATCGTGAATTTTGAGTTTTTGGAGACGTCTGCCAAAAGGATCATATTTATACTGCCAACGCGAGCCATCCGGGGTTTCACAGTGGGTGAGCTGGTTTTGGGTATCCCAGCGATAGCGCCAGATTTGCGGGCGGAAGCCATCATGGTGTTCGGTTTTTTCGATCAAACGCCCATTGTCATCATAGCGATAACGATTATTTCCGTGCTGCACGACGCGCCCGGCTTGCTGACGTTGGTTGATTTGTGCCACCGCTCCCTGCGCATCGGTCGGGAGATGTTGGCTCAGGTTGCCGTTGGTGTCATAACTGAACTGCTCTTCATGCGGACGTGCGCCCTCGAACAGCGTATGCAGTATCTGGTCGTTGGTATTGTAACGGTAGCGGGTTTGCCCCCAGCGACTGTCGTCAATTACCCGCACATTATGGGCACGGTCATATTGCCAGTTCCGGTTGACGGCGGTGGCTTGTGGCGGGAAGTGCGGGTCGTTTTGAGCCAGTGTTTCCCTGAAAAATTGCGTGGCTTGTCCCGCCGATTGATGTGCCAGCAGACCGGTAGCTGTGTAGCGGCTGGCAAGGATAAAACCGTTGGCACTTTCGCGCACCGTTTCCCGCCCCAGTGCATCATGTTGGAAGGTCAGTGGTGCATGCTGGTTAAGCTGAAAGTGATTCAGACTTCCCGACAGGTTATAGCCGAAGTGCAGGGTATTGCCATCTACGCTTTCGCTGACCGGATGCCCGGTCAGGCTATCCCACTCACGGGTAATTTCCCTTCCGTTGGTGCGCTCGCAGATTGGCAAACCGGTGGTTTTATCATACTCATACTCGACGGTAGCATCGGCGTTAGTGGCTTTCACCAATTGATACCGTTTATTGTATTCGTAAGAGGTGGTGGCTTTAAGCTCTAACTTGCCCTCTTCCGGTTGCCAGTTTTCCTGTTTTATCAGTGAACCGGCAGCAGAGTAGTGCCAACGTAATTGTTGACCATCCGGATATTGTGACTGAATACGGCGGCCCAGCTTATCGTACTGATAAGTAATGGTACGCCCGGTAAAATCAGTTTCTCGGATAATTTGCCCGGCGGCATCCCGCTCATAGCGATAGGTTTCACCCGTGGAGGCGGTAACCGAATTCAATCGGGTCAGACGGTCATAACCAAAGCACAAAATAGTACCGTCGGGTCGTGTGACTTGGGTTAGCAAGTCAAATGCGCCGTAAGTGTAGCGTGTGGTACGGCCTTCGCCGTCAGTTACTGCCACCACACGCCGTTCACTGTCATAGGCCAGTTGCTGCGTAGTGCCATCCGGTAGTTCAACATCGGTCAGGCTGCCGTTAAGGCTGGCATGGTCATCGCTATAGCGATAGTAGGTTCGTTGTTTGAGGGCATCGGTGAGTTGGCGCAAACGACCCAGTTCATCCAGTTGCAGCCCAGTGGTCTGACCGTCCGGTGTCATCACTGCAGCCAGCCGTTGCTGCTCGTCGTAGGCGTAATGCCATTGGCGACCATCTGGCAGCAGGCGTTGGCGTAATTCACCGTGGAGACCGTATTGGTATTCTTCTTTGTGCCCCAACGGATTAGTCAGTGCGGTCAGGTTGCCCTGCTCATCATAGTGAAATTGCCAGCGATCGCCCGTTGGCAGGACACTTTCAATCAGTTGCCCGTGTTCGTCATAACCGTAATAAAAGGTGTCGCCAGTCGGTAGTTTTACTTCGGTCAATGCAC
Organism: Xenorhabdus hominickii; assembly: GCF_002632725.1. Taxonomy (GTDB): domain Bacteria; phylum Pseudomonadota; class Gammaproteobacteria; order Enterobacterales; family Enterobacteriaceae; genus Xenorhabdus; species Xenorhabdus hominickii. The sequence goes on along the minus strand of NZ_NJAI01000008.1, from coordinate 132,810 downwards.
CGTCAGGATTGTAATCGAATGAGGTTATTCCACCCTCTGCATCAGCTTCCCAGACAATTTGGCTGTGGTGCCACTGGCGGCGGGTGATGCGCCCCAGCGGGTCAACTTCGCGGATCACCAGACAGTTGTTATCGTAGTGATACTGGGTTTCACCGCCTTCCGCATCAATATACGTGGTGATACGAGCATTATCGTCATAGTGGAAACTATCGAACCAGTAGCCACTGGTGGTGGAGGTTGTGAGTACTCGTCCACGATCATCGTAAGTAAGGGTAACATCGGTCTGATCGGTATCGTGCCAGCGGATCATCTGCCCCTGTGCATCATATTCATGCCACAGGTGGTTATGCTGGAACGCTTCGCATTCGCTTAGATAGTCTTGTGAGTCATAGTGACAAGTGACTAATCGCTGCTGTTTTTTCTGTTCAAGATAATCTAGTGTTTGGAGTTGCTGATCCTGATAACCCAGGATCAGCCGGAAACCGTCGGTGCGAGTGACTTCGATCAATTGTGAGTGTTTATCGTAGATAAACCGAATCGCGTTCTGACGTCGATCGGTGATCGCGGATAATTTACGGATAGATCCAACGGCATGATTGAAGTGGTAGGTAAGCTGGGATTGACGATCAATCAGCTTCAATTCATTGTTCAATTCGCCGGTCAGCAGGTAATGGGGGATATGCTGGTTACGGGCGAGCACCGTGTTACCCGGTGTGCTGAAATCGTAGATCACGCCGTCGGCATCGGTGAAATTTACCTTACCATTGACCAGTTCCAACTGACGTGACCAGTCATCCGCCCATTTAGGGCCAAACAGGCCGTTGAAATTAGCGGTGGAGCGATAAGTGCGAGTCAGGGTAATCGGCAATAATCCGGGAATAGCAATAACCGGCCAGATTTGTAGAAAATCACCAGTCGCAACATCAACGGGTTCTCCTTTTTTTATGCAGGTTCCGTTACAACTTCCCTCTTTGTTGGTTGATGAGGTCGCGTCATCATTATGTTGCTGAGTTTCCTTTTTCGGACTAGCACCTTTTTGTTGTGCTTTTTTGAGTTTTGGCCCCACCTTGGCTCCTATTTTAGCCGCTCCTCTGAGGAGTCCACCAATGCCTGTAGCAGAAGAAGCTCCAGTGAAGATTAAGGCCCCACCTTTCTCGGCATCACTTTTCATTTCCATCTTAATCGCATCAGCATTGACCATATCAACGGCCTTTTGCTGAAGGTCAGAAATTCCGACGGGAGCGACGCCCATATATCCTAATGCTTGTTCGACTGCAACGGCGGGAGTCGTTGCGACTATAATCGCACCTTTCCCGAACAATTCGCCAATTTCAGGAACGGTATTCCAGAGCGCTTTTCCTGCCCCGATAGCGGCTGCTCCCGGATTATCCCAGGCGGCATTCAACTCTTCTTTGGCTTCCTCTCCCCACTTTTGCACGTCTTCCTTGGTCTCATCCCACCATTCTCCCACCTTGTCAAAAAATCCTTTTTCTTGCTCAGTTTCCGGTGTGACGGCCGGATTCGCTTCATGTGGCGGATTTGCCCCCTGTGGTGCCTGCCCGACGATTTTACCTACCGTGTTACCCGTACCGCTCGGGCTGTCATCGCGGACTTTGGTTGGCAAAGATTCGTTAGGTTCAGGAGGAGGTAACTTCCATTCTTCCAACGGAAATTCACCACTTTTGAATTTATCAACAGCATCCTGCACAACCTGCTTGAATCCATCAGGGGTCCATACTGAATTTTCCCCTCCGACTTCGCTGTGAGGGAACAGGTCTTCCGCATATTTGAGAGCCATTTCGGCTCTTTCTTGCGTGTGGATGGTAAAGTTTTCACAAAATTGTTTGGCACCATATCCTGTAATTTCAATTCTGACTGTCATTGCGTTTTCCTTATGCTCCATTCATCCAGAATTCATCTCCATGGCGCAGTACCAGCTTGTTACCTGCTCGGACAGTTTGGGTATGTGCTTTTGGATGGCATTTACCCCCCACAGTCCCGCTTTTGACACCATTTGCCACACCCGGTTGGTCACCCAGTGTCGTGGGTACAAAACTGCGGGCAAACACCACCACGGGTTGACCATTAGCCCGCACGGTTTTTTCCGGTGCCGAACTGTCTGCCAGTTTCGCGACCACCGGATAGGGGATGGGCGGTGTGGCAGGCCCTATCGGGGTTTTGCACACGTCCGGCAACATACCGATAATCATCCATGTGCCGGCGGTACGGGCGATGTAGTTATCAGCCATGCGTTTTCTCCTCTTCCAGTGGTGCTAGTTTGAGTAACGGCGCATCTGGGTTAATTTCAAACCGGGCTTCGGCGACCCGCACGGGCAGGGCGGCTTTGAAATTCAGGCGGCAGGTCAGATGCAGTGTTCTGGCCTCGCTGTCGACAATGAGCGTATCGAGGCGCATCGGCACAGGTAACAGAATGCCGTTTTGCATGCGCAACAAAATGAACGGACGATGTCCGGGCAGTTTGACATGCAGGTCACTGTGGGGTGTCAGGCCACTTAGCGTAATGGCGATATCCGTGTCTGGCCAGTCAATCTGCTGGTCAGCCGGTGCGCCGTTCCAGTAACCGAAGTCAAAATCTTTCGGCAGGTAAGGGTGGCGATGCTCTAACCAGTCGGCATCGTAAGTACCGGCCAATTGGCGGCGGGGCAACCACGGGCGACCGATAAATCCCATGCCTTGTGGCTGGCAGGCGGGCGTATCGGGTGGCAACGCTCCCGCCAGTTGCGCTGTAAAATGCTCGGCAGTAAAAGGTGCCTCTGACCGGATGATGCGCGGGGCAGGGTAGCGAGTGAGTTGTTTGGCGTTGGCGTACCACGGGGTGATAAATCCCGTTCCCAGCGGGTTGGTTTCACAAACCGCATGGGCCACTGGGGCATTTTCCCCGTCCGGATGTTGTTGGCGCTGTTCCGGAGTCAGGCGGTCACGCTCTTTGAGGTGTTTGCTTGCTTTATCGTCAGCCTGAATTTTGCATTCGCCCCCGAAAGCGTAGCGATAATCCAACGGCAGAGTGGTAAAGGGTTTTGGCTCCGTCAGTTGCCAGTGGCCGCTGGCATCACGGATAAATTCCCGCTCGCCGGTGATGGTCAGGGTTTTGTCGAGCAGGGGCTGTCCCTGTTGGGTGTTGACCTGCAACCGTACGGGAAATTCGGTACAGGGACGGTTATCCGGTGCGTAGGCGGTGCCATTAACAATCACATCGCAGCGCGGCTTGAAGGGAGCAATATCACTCTCCTGCAATACCTGCGAGGCATTCATTTGCCCGCGATATTCATCCTGTAAACACAAAGGCGGCGCGGGTAGCAGTTCAGCGACGCATTCCCCCTGTCCGGCAGGCATCAGCTGGTAGCCAATTTTCATGACCGCCACATGATGTTCGGTATCGTCGACATCGAGCATTGAATAGTTCATCACCGCAAAAGGGGTGAGGTTACGAAATTCCATCTCAGTCTGTCCTTGTTAGTTCAGGTCGATGTCTTTACCGGTGATTTGTACCGGGCCACTGGCCTCAAATTTGAATTCACTGCCCTGTATGGTGATTTTGCCTGAGCTGTCCATCCGCAGGACGCTGGCACCGCATTTCAGTTCAATCACATCACCGGCATTGATGGACAGGGTATTACCAACTGCAATGGATTTATGGCTGCCGACCTGCTCAGTCTGGCTGGCGCCGACGGTGGTATTCATGCTGGTGCCGACAGTCAATGCGTAGACCATGCCGATGGTTTCCGTGCTGGTCATTTTCACCATTTCGTTTTTGTGCTCATTCACCTTGATGGTCTGGTTTTTCTCCACGGTTTCGCTGTGGTTGGCCAGCACATGGGTATCGCGGTTATTGAGCACTTTGGTGTTCATGTCTTTTTGTGCGTGCAAATCCAGCCGTTCACTGCCCTTGGCATCTTCAAACAGCAGCTCGTTATAGCCTTGCCCTTTGTGGGTTTTGGAGCGGAATGCCATCTGAGTTTTGCTGCCCGGTAAGCTGCCCGGCGGGATATTGCTGGCATGGTAAGTACGCCCGGTGACGATAGGCTGGTCCGGGTCGCCGTGCAGGAAATCCACCACGACTTCCTGTCCGATACGTGGAATAGCCAGCATACCCCAGCCCTGACCCGCCCACGGCTGGCTGACCCGTATCCAGCAAGAGCTTTGGTCATCGCTCTTGCCGTAACGGTCCCACGGGAATTGCAGACGCACACGCCCGTACTGGTCACAGAAAATTTCTTCTCCTGCCGGACCGACCACTTTGGCGATTTGTGGGCCATCAATCACCGGTTTGGGGCGCGGTGCCGGACGCCAGTTCTGGTTCTGGCGGATGAAGGTGAAGTGACTGTTCAGTGTTGTGCCGGAGCCTGAGCTGGCGCTTTCCAGTGCCTGCGGCTGGCTGCCGTTGTGGCTGGCGGAAACGGTCTGCCATGATTGATTCAGGTCTAACCGGGGATGGTTATCAAGAATGAATAGTTTGCCCGGTTGCAGGGCAATGGCATTGCCGCTGCCTTGCCCGGTCTCCGCGTCGCTGCGCAGAGCTTCCAGTCGGTAGCGGGTGAAATCCTTGCCATGGGCCTCATCTTTGAAGCGACCCGGATAGTCGTAGTGCTCGTAATACAGTTGCTGCAGGTTTTCATCCCGCATCTGTTGCTGAAATTCCGCTGGCCATGCCGGGTTCTTGAAGGTGTAATCCTTAAGCTGTACCTGAGCTGGGCGGACCTGAGCGCTGCTGGTCAGGCTGCTGACCGCGGGTTCACCCAGTGTACTGACTTCACCCGGCTGATAGGGCAGGCGGATGCCCGGTGGTACAGAGCCGCAGTCGTCGGCAAACACCAGCGTGTTGCGTCCGTTACTGCATTCGAAGAAGTAGAAAATACCTTCTTCCGCCGTCAGCCGTTGCAGGAAATCGAAGTCACTTTCCTGATACTGCACGCAGAATTCGCGCTCCGGGTGCGGGTGGCGCAGGTTGAACACGACATCGCGGATGCTGTGCTCTTTGAGGATAGTGGTGATGATGTTGGCAATGTTGAGCTGTTGGAAGATGCGCGAGTTCTGCCGTAAGGTGGTGCGCCACAGGTCAGGGCGGATGCTCATCCGGTAGGTGGTCTGGTGCAGGCCGGTATTGCCCTGCTCAAAGCGGGTGACGATGCCGGTGATGCTGCGCTGTTCGATGCCGTTTTGCAGAATAGTCAGTGTTGCAGTGCGGTCAAGCACCAGCGGGAAACTAATGGCGGGAATGGCGCTTGCCAGCCCCACTTCCAGTGCAAAGGGATGCGAGAAATGTTCGTTCAGGCTAAAGTCGGTGACGACAAAGGTCTGTGCCGGCAATCCGCCTGCGGTCAGGGTGAATAGCAATCCGCTGGGGTCAGCACCACCCAGTAATCCCAATACCTGACCGGCTTGCTGTAACAGCTTGCCGGCCGATGAGTTACCCGCGGCAGCCTGAGCTGTCATTCCGGCTTTTTGTCCCGCACCACCGGCAAAGCCGCCACCACTGATGAGGCTACCGGCACCGACAGCAGGACTCCCGCCTGCACCCGTCAACAGGTTTTTGGCCTGCTTTGCCATCTGTGCAGTTTGCTGTCCTTGTCCTAACAGCGATTTTCCTTTCTTCAATGTTGTGGCGTGTTTTTTCACTGACATCTATTCTGTCTCCCTGAGATGATGGAATGTTATGCAATAGGCTATCCCGCCTGATAACAACGCAGGCCATAACATTCGGGCACAAGAGTTAAATTTAACTCAGATTGTCTCCGCAAATGGGTTAATTAAGGACGCAATATGCGGTTTTACGATAATTTGAAGAGACGTTGTTGTCCGAATATATCGGTTGAACCGTGATAAATAAAATAGGAACAATAATAAATAACGAATGGGTAAAGTCCAAATCAAATCAAGTGAAATAAAAAACGGCATCCAGCAATGACAGTGTAAAAAGTTAAAATAATTGCCGTTTTAGAATAACATTCTCAATTAACGTATATAGTTAGCGCATCAGGCTATTGGTTATTTATCCGTAAAAGAAAGGATTTTCTTAATATTATGAAATAAAAATAAAAAAATTAATAATATATTTGACAAGGCCATGATCATTTCTATTTCGTGAAATAGATCAAAAAAACTCCTTGATAAATGAGTTTTTATTTGCTGTTTTTTTAAAAGGCAGCAATCAAAAAGGATTGACATTAAATATATAAATACCAGTCATTCAAATAAACAGAAAGTGAAATAATATCTAAACGAAAATAAACTGATTAATATTTTCTACATTTAACACGATGTTAATTTAGCATGGATAGCGGCATCTCTTTGTGGGAATTCCCCGCCCCTGCTCGTTATATTGGCACCTGAAAACTTAAGCTGTCGGACAAGACGGTATTGATCAAGTGTCTAATAAATAGCCATAAGACATCATATGTGCTAATGTGGGTTTGTGGGAAACCAATGAGGAATGACCTATGAGTCGCTTAACTATTGATATAACCGATCAGCAACACAAGAGTTTGAAAGCATTGGCAGCGTTGCAAGGCAAGACAATCAAGCAATATACGCTTGAACGTTTGTTCCCTGACATGACTAATGAAGATCAAGCATGGCAAGAGTTAAAAGCCTTGTTGAAGACACGGATCAATGAGGGGACAGAAGGCAAGTTATCTGGGAAAAGCATTGATGAAATCCTTAATGAAGAACTTGCTGAGAACGGACGCGATTAATGGATTATATACTGACGGAAGCTGCAGAAGCTGATTTACGCGCAATTATTCGTTACACACGTAAACAATGGGGTAATGCACAGACGCACCGCTACATCACTACCCTTAAGCAAGGTATTGAGCGTCTCGCTTGCGGAAAAGGATCTTTCAAGGACATGAGCGAACTTTACCCGGCATTGCGCATGGCACGTTGTGAATATCATTATGTGTTTTGTTTGCCACGAGAAAGTGCTCCGGCATTAATCGTGGCAATTTTTCATGAAAAGATGGATTTATTGACACGCCTTGCTGATAGGCTTTTGTAATTTTGTTGTTTTTTAAGCTACGATCATTATCAGGCGTTAATCAGTGTCAACGTATATCAGGGCTAGACACCGTTATCAAATTAAGTGGGACGGATTTGGGACAGGTATCGAAAGGCAACCGCACGTAACTACGGGTAACTTTCGGTAAGGTGGGACGTGTGAGCACTGATAAATGCGGTAATTCGTTGATTTAAAAGATGGGCTTACTCTCTTCTAAGCCGTAGGTCACAGGTTCGAATCCTGTATGGCCAAAATCAATATCTTACAATAAAAAATTGAAAGCCCGCCATAACAACGGGTCAGGTAACGGGTCAAGTTATCTCTACTTCTTCTCTCTCACCCAAGCCTCATAGACCTCTTCAGGCGGTCATGTATTAAATAGTTAGTTGTTGTGATATGCTTCCCGCCTTTTAAGGGTAAAGCATGGCCAAAGCTGACGTCTATTGCCGTTATTGTCACAAATC
>NZ_NJAI01000008.1:59980-125228 GCF_002632725.1 Xenorhabdus hominickii | reverse complement strand
TTGTTTTTAAAGAAGATGATTCACGGATTGTTTTGGAGGGGGCAATTGAGAATCTGGCGTTATTCCGGCGTCTTGTGTTGAACATGGTCAAGCAATGTGATTGTGGGGCACCGAGCCAAAGAAATAAGCTTAAAAAAGCAAGCTGGTGTGATGATTACCGCGCCAAAGTTTTCTTTGGCTGAATGTTAATCAAAGTATGCTCGCGCCCTGGTGATTACCGGGTCATCGGCGTTGTCTTTGCCAATCCTGCCGTCATAACTGATAACTTGAGGTTATCTATCCTGAATGGATAAAATAGATTACAATATTTTTCATAACAGAAAAAACCCCGTTATTTTAAACAGGGTTTATCAGCAATTTAACATTATTCTGAATGTTTTATTCTGTTAAGAACAACAAAAATAAATGCAATAAAAACGAATGCTCCTGCTATGAATGTATTATTTAATAATCCATATTTATCAACTAGATAACCACCCAGAAAAGAACCGAAAGCAATTGCAATATTGAAAACTGAAATATATAACGATGTAGAAATTTCTATCGCTTTAGGAGATGATTTCATCATCCAAGTCATTAATGAAACTGATACTCCTCCATAAGATAATCCCCATAATAATATAACTATTGAACTACCAATATAAGAGCTTCCTAATATCGGGAATAAAATAATAGAAGTTGTTAATCCAATTGATATTAAAATCACGGTCAAAATAGTATTGCGAACAGAAATAATACCAGAAATAAAGTTACCAATTATTCCAAGAATTCCATACATAAATAAAGCTGGGCCAATCCAGTAGCTTTGGAATTCAGAAACGAATTGAAGTAATGGTCTTATGAAGGTATATGCCATAAAGTGACCACTTACTAGGAAAAGTGTTATTAGAAGACCCACTATAACTTTTTTATCAACTATTATTTCAGTATATTGTTTTAATGTAATTGAGACTGATACAGGTAGGGAAGGTAATGAATAATAAAGGAGAAGTAATACTATAAAGGCGAAAATAGCCATACAGAAAAATGCTATTCGCCACCCAAATGTATCTCCAATAAATGCTCCTATTGGTACACCGAAAACAGATGCTGCTGCTACTCCACCAAAAATAATGGATGTTGCAAATCCGATAGAAGAAGGTTTGACTAAACGTGGGGCTAAGCCACCAGCAATAGCCCAAATTCCTCCCATACAAAATCCCACAGCAATTCGTGCAGCCAGGAGCACACTTAGGTTAGTTGACATTGCTGATACAATATTTGCAACAATAAGAAGCAGCATTAATAGACACAAAATTCTTCGACGATCTATGCCACCGGATACGAGAATTACCAAGGGAGCGAATAAGGCCGCAAACAATGCTGGTAATGTAATCATTAATCCAGCAGTACCCACTGATGTTCCGAGTGTGTCTGCCATCGGATTTAAAAGTCCTACTGGTAACATTTCTGTTGTCACAACTGAAAATGTTGACAATCCTATGGATGTGACAGCAAACCAAGGTCGTGCAACAGCACGATTGTTATCTTTATCAGAGTCTACCATTTGATTTCCTTTAAAAATTATTACTTATCTTTCGTAAAAATAACTTACTGTGTAATGTATTATTAATATATCTAAACATATGATGATGATAAACTGTACTTTCGTTGCAATACTGGGGACAAATTGTGTCAAATAGAATCCTTATTAATAATATCTCTGATATTCTTGTGTTTGTAAAAGTTGCTAATGTACGTAGTTTCACTACAGCGGCACAATTACTGGGAATTTCACGCTCTGCAGTAGGGAAAAGTATTAATAAGTTAGAAGAAAAGCTCTCTAGTCGTCTTATATATAGAACTACTCGTAATATAAATTTGAGTGAAGAAGGTTTAATATTTTATGAGCATGCATTAAACATTATTGCTGAAGTAGAAGAGTTAGAAAGTACTTTAAATAAGAGAAATCAAATTCCTCAAGGACGTTTACGTATTGATCTTCCAGTATCTTTTGGGCGTATGCATGTAGTACCAATTCTTTTCGACTTTTTATCAATGTGGTCAGAAGTTGAAGCTGAAGTGACTTTTTCTGATTATTACAGTGACCTTGTGCGTGATGGTATTGATCTAGCCATACGTATTGGAGGTAATGATGATAGTCGACTTATACGCAGGGTTCTTGCTCCGCATAGATTGATTACTTGTGCTTCACCAGATTATCTGAAAAAGAGAGGGGTTCCGGAATTGCCGGATGACTTATTGAACCATGACACTCTAGTATTTTTACATCAAGGTATGCCTGTTTCATGGCGCTACCAATTTAATAATCAATATCATGATTATCGGTTGAAAGGTAGAATGCTTTTTCATAATTCTGAAGCTTTGAGAGATGCAGCACTAGCTGGATTTGGTTTGATTCAGGTAGGGGCGTTTTTAGTAGGGGAACAAATATTAAAAGGAGAGTTAATACCTGTATTGGAACCATTTTGCCGAGAAGAGGAACCTATTTGCGCTGTGTATCCTACAAGACGTCATCTTTCTCCAAAAGTAAGAAAATTCATAGAGTTAATTGAAAATAAATGGCAAGGTAAAGCGATTTGGGAATCAAGGTAGTTTTTATTAAGATGATAATAGAATTATTCATACTGCTCGGTTTTTTGTTAGAAGTCGTGTCAGGATTTTTTAACCGAAAAAACCGAGCTTCAATTTACGTGATTCTAAAATAGTTCTTCTTAAATAAAATTGGGATTTACTACATTATTCTAGATATTAAAATGGAGTAATAACGTTTACAGGCTCCCCTCTATTTTCAATATCTTCTGCTGCCTTCAAACATAAGTCTTCACGAAAACGTGCACTTACTATCTGAATTCCTACAGGTACTGTTTCGTTGGAAGATATTGGATGTTGAATCTGGTTTTACGCTACCGATATCCCGTATACCAGCGAAAACAGTAAATCCTCGACTAGCAAGATAACAAGCAGTCCGGGCGCCAAGTCCTGTAGATGCCCCTGTAATTAGTATTGATTTACATGTGTTTAGAGCTTCAGATATTTGCTGAACCATACTACCTCCTGAAAGAACTTAGAGATGTATTAGCATCAAGATCAAGACCATCCGCAGAAAAAACCAATGATTTATCAAGACCTTTCTTGAGTGTTTTAGTTGGAACAAATTGCAAAGAGAGATTCCTCTTCAAACAATGAAAGAAACGATCATCTTGCTCCACTTCACTCAGTGTCCTTGATGCATTAACTAACATTTCAGTCCTTGGAATACGAATCTTTTCATACTGACGCAGAGCAGAAACTGGATCTGATTGCTGCCTAAGTACATGTCCCAAAACAGAGGCGTCTTCGATAGCCATACCTGCACCTTGGCCAAGGCTGGTAAGCATAGGATGAGCTGCATCTCCTAAGAGAGTGATCCTTCCTTTTCCCCAGCAAGATGAAAAAGGTCTATCCTGAGCAGGAACGGCAATTATATTTTCGGATGGTGTTTGTAGGATAATATCGGAAACAATGTCCGGCCATCCCTTATAATATGACAAGATATCTCGATTATTTCCTTGCCATTTGTGGGCCTGCTCAGTATGCATATTTGCAGTTCCCCACCAATATACTTCACCTCCACCTATATCAATCAAGCCAATTCGTTTTCCTGTCCCCCAATAGTGACCAACATAGCCAGATGTGATCTGTGGATGTTGATAGCGAGTAATAGCCAGCCAAGCAATATAATCGGCTGTGCGAATTGATTTATTCCCTTGAATATAATCACGGACAAAAGAGTAGATCCCATCAGCACCAATGAGCAAATCTCCATGTGTTTCTCTACCATCAGCAAAATGGATAGAAATACCATCATTTCTTTCAGTAATATTGGTGGCCTTAGCGCCGATATGTATAACATTCTTATCAAGTTGCTGTAACAGAGCTTCCTGCAATGCTTTACGTGATATACAAACACTATCAAATCCATTAGAAGACGAGATTTCAGGTATTGGTAATTTGCGTATCAAACGATCTCTGATATTCCTAATTTCAAAACATTTAATTGGAGCACCAAAGTGCTCCAATTTCAGATTAATACCAATAGAGGATAAAGCAGCAATAGCATTGGACATCACAGATAAACCTGAACCAGCTGTACGTAAAGTTGTTGCTTGTTCATAAACTTCAACAACATAGCCAAACTGCCGTAACACTATAGCAGTTGTTAGCCCACCGATACCGGCTCCAATTATGATCACTTTTAATGGACGATTCATATTTCCTCCGAAGCCAACAATACTTGTTTTCTAGGATATTCATCCATTGCTCGAAGGATAACTCGCGCAACTTCAGCCACATATGGTACTTCCATAATTTCCAAATGATCACCTGGTACATCAATGACATTGATATGACCCGTTGTCTTACTCTCCCAGCCATTTTTAGGATCACGATACTCACTTCGTATCGCATCATGCATAGAGCGTAGAACTTCAGGTAATGGACGCGTTGCATGTAATAAAGTCACATTGATATCTGCCGTATAAGCAGCATAATCCGTAGCGGCTTTCCAATTGGTCTTATACACATCAAATAATCTTTGTACGACAGCACGAGAGCTGCCTTGTGGAATTGCTCCTGTAGCAATAGCGTGCTCTGTGATATATTCGAATCGTTCCTGCAGAGAAGTAATATGTTCCGGTACAATCTGCTCAGGGAGAGTTGCTCCTTCATTAAGCCACAATAACTCCCAGAAAAACCATCGTAGTAGTGCTTCCTCATTCGCTTTTCCTTGAGATTCCGTGTTAAGGGCAACCGTATCTAAGACGAAAAGATCTGCAACTTCTTCTCCATGTTCTTTCAACTGACGTGCTATCTCGAATGCAACAAATCCTCCATAAGACCAACCTCCGATTGAATATGGGCCATGTTGCTGGATTTGACGTATGGCTTCCAAATAATTTGCAGCTTGTTCTTGCACACTGGTCAATGGCATAGATCCTGCATCTACTCCGTGAGACTGCAATGCATAGAAAGGTTGATCATCGGGGAAATACTTCACTAACCGTAAATAGGACAATACATTTCCCCCCATTGGATGGACAAAAAACAATGGTCGTTTATGACCTGTAGTACGCATGGGGACAAGGGGACTGAATTTTGGACATCCTCCTTTATCTCTGATATATGTAGCCAGCTGTGCAACAGTTGGATTACTAACGAAAAGAGACAAAGGAATGTTGGTACTGAAATGTTTTTCTACCAAAACGACCATTCTCATGGCTGTCAATGATGTGCCGCCGATATCAAATAAGTTTTGATGAACAGATAAGCTGGGTATTTTCAACAAGTCCGCAGCCAGATCACACAATACTTGCTCATAGTTGTCTCGCGGAGCAATATCCTCTACATCATTATGCCCATGAATGATCCGTATACTACGCAACGCCGCATCATCACGTTTCCCACTAGGGGTCTTAGGCAGTGATTCCAACCACTCTATTTGGGAAGGAAGCATATGTTTAGGAAGAGTTTCAGACAAATTTTGCTGTACATGTACAGTAAATGCTTCATTTTTTTCTCCGATCAGGAAAGCAACCAGAAAACTATCATTTTCACCGCGCTGTTGAACGACGACAGCAACGTCTTTCAGTATTTCTTCGGCTCCGGGAGTACTTAATATTGCTAATTCTACTTCCGCCAGCTCAATGCGATAACCACGAACTTTAACCTGTGTATCCTTGCGACCTAAACAGAGAATATTGTCATCCTTAAGTTTCACACCCAGATCACCAGTACGATATAGTGGCTCATCACTGTCTGTGAACATAATGAATCGCTCTGCTGTTAATTCTGGCTGGCGGTAATAACCCAGTGCTACAGGTAAACCGCGGACATAAATTTCACCTTGCTCACCAGAAGCAACTTCTTGTAATTGACTGTTCAGGAGCACAACATCTGAGTTGTTGATACCTTTACCAATAGGTGGAAGCGCAGGGAAAATTTTTGGATTGCCCTGCATAGTAAATGCAGTGATGACATGAGTTTCCGTGGGGCCATACTGATTCTCAAGGATACCGTTATTTATTTGTCCAATAAACAAACGAATATCTTCGGTAACCCGGAGTTGTTCACCTGATGAAATGACAGTTTTTAGATTTTTCGGGTAGGTGCCCAGTGCTATTGCTGTTTCAGCCAATTGCTGAAGTGCAACATAAGGCAGGTAAATTCTTTCTGTCTGGTAATTATCGATAATACGCAGTAACTGCAAAGGGTCACGTCGTTCATTTTCACTAATAAGGTGTAATTCTCCACCAGAAGTAAGTGTAGAGAAGATTTCCTGAAATGAAACGTCAAAACTCAGAGGGGCATATTGCAAGGTAGAACGAATATTCTTACCAGTATGGGTTTCATTTTGCCAGGTAACCAAATTCGACAAGCTACGATGTGGCATTGCCACGCCTTTTGGTTTACCCGTTGAACCTGATGTAAACAGTAAATAAGCCAACTGCTCAGGAGCTATTTCTATATCAGATACACACGTATTTTCGTTTATTAATGTGTCCACTCTTATTGTCGGGACTGTTACTATGTTGAGTAAGTTATCGTATTTACTATCAACAATAGCAAGTATCGGCTGAGCTTGTTCCAACATAGCTTCAATACGCTGAGTCGGATAGTTCAGATCCAATGGTAAACATACTCCTCCGGCTCTCATCACACCAATCAGTGATGCAACTAGTGTAGGAGAACGCTCAAGAGCTATAGCGACAGGTGTATTTTGAACGACGCCCTCAGAAATCAGTGCGGAAGCAATTTTACCGGATTCTAACCATAGTTTTTCATAACTCCATTGCAGTTTGTGATACCGAATCGCTATTGCATCAGGTTGCTCCTGTACATTTTTCATAATCATAGCTATCGTTGATATGAATTCTGGGGATGGTATTTCCTTGCTTCTTTGTGTGAGTGGCTGGCTCAGAGCTGCCCGTTGATCACCCTTACTGACCATACTGTTCAATATGGTCATATAGGTGTCCATATAAGTATCAGCCTGCACTTGTGAGAAAATATTTCCGTCAAAATCACACCGTAGATGGTTCTGACCTGTGATGAAGTCAGTCATAACATTGAATAATACTTCAAAGTTAGTTTCTTCCCACGGGTCAAACGCAATTAGAGACAAATCAGGGCTGCCAAATACTTCAGATAATACGTGGAAGTGAATGTAATTGAATGCAGAATTTATTCTTGCCCCTTCACCTGCCACCTGTTGGATAGCATTAAGCGGGTATTTACGGTATGGTGCATGGCGCTGTTCAGCACTGAATACAGAATGAATACACTCTTTCCATGTTTTGTCAGATATAGAGAAACGCACGGGGATTGTATTAAGAAACAAACCCAGCGTCTGTTCTGAATTCTGCACATCAGGTCTGCCATGGGTAACCAATCCAGTCGCAATTTCATCCTGATTCGTCACTATAGCTATCGTTAAACAATGTGCAGCAAAGAAAACCGATTTAATGGAAACATTTTCTTGTTGTACTAATACCTTCAGTTTTTTTTCAATTTCTTCTGGAATGAGTGCCTTTTTTGTGAAAATACGATTTTTTGGCAAACTTTCATATAATCGGTAGCTAGGGAATTGTGTTCGGGGAAGTCCATTAAACATTTCTTGCCAGAACGTTTTGTGTTCCTGATCTTGTAATGCGTGAAGTTCATCTTGTATATACAGAGCAGGTGATGGAAGTACATCAGTTTCAGAAAAATACATACCATCATTAAGATAACGGGAGAATAATTCACGTATCAAATTTGCCACGCTGCCCCCATCCAGAATGGCATGATGGAAACTAAATATCATCTCTATAGTGTCTATGGTTTTGAACAGACAGATGTGATACAGAGGTGAATGATCAAAATGGTAGTCCTGACAACTTCTTTTTTTCATGTACTCTTTAATGTATTGTTCAGATTCAACCAATGCCAATAAACTAAGATCTTTAATTTCTATTGCATGATCAAACCCGATACTGTGATTAATGACTTGCAAGGGCTCGCTGAAATCAGCCAAATTAAAGTGTGAACGAAGAACAGGATGACGTTGGATAGTTGCCACTGCGCTTTTACGAAAAATGTCAGGTTTCCATTCTCCTTTCATCGTATAGCGGAAAACATCCTTATAAGTGGCTGAGCCTTTACTCTGCTGACTATGATATATCAGGCCAAGTTGGAGCTGAGTTGCAGGAAATGCATCAGCATATTGAGAAAGTTTCGCTCGCTCTTTTTCTTTGATAAGTTCAAGAGGGGATAATTCAACGGTTCTTTGAGCTTTATAACTAATGCCAATGTGTTGACCCAACTCAACTATTGTCAAATGTTGTGATAACTCAGAAAGAGTCACATTCATTCCTGCCTTTTCAGCTTCCGAACGAACTTTCAACATTAAGATGGAGTCACCTCCTAATGTGTAAAAATTATCCTGCACACTGAGTTGTGCAATCTTTAATACACGTTTCCAAATTTCTGCCAATTTATATTCAGTTTCAGTCCGCGCATCATCATGTTTACTTGAAACTTCTTTTTTAACAAATGTGCGAAGAGCCTCACGATCGACTTTACCGTTTGGGGTAATAGGAATGGAAGGAACCTGAAAGAATTTCAGTGGAACCATGAAATCGGGTAAAAATTCCAGTAAAATTTTACGCAGTTTCTCAGAAGTAAAACTCAGGTTATTTGTAACATAGTATGCACAAAGGTAAGTATCGTCATTATTGTTCTTTTGTGGTAATACTTCAGCTTGGGTAATTCCAGGAATACGTTCGAGAGTGTTTTGCACTTCCCCCAATTCAATGCGGTTTCCTCTAATCTTCACTTGATTATCAATTCTTCCCAGATATTCGATGCTACCATCAGATAACCATCTTGCTAAATCTCCTGTGCGATACCAGCGCTGCTCTCTATCCCAAATGAATTTCTCGTCAGTTAATTCTGACTTATTGTAATAGCCACGAGCTAATCCAATACCACTGATCTGCAGTTCACCTGCAATTCCTATTGATTGTCGGGTACCATGCGGGGACATAATCCTCAGTGAAATATTATTAATCGGAAAACCAATGGGGACCCGGTTGATAACTTCATTATTTTCAGGAAGAAACTCAAAATACGATACATCTACGGTTGCTTCTGTTGGACCATATAGATTGATCAGGGCTGGTGCATTTAAACCAAAGCTGGAAAAAATTTTACGGAACTGATTAACCCGTGTAGGAGGGAGTGCTTCACCGCTGACGAACACACGGCGTAAGCTAGTTAATTTATCCACCAATTCAGGTTCAGCTTCTAAAATATCCAAGAAAGGCTGGAGCATAGAGGGGACAAAATGCAATGTAGTAACATTATGTATATTGATTGCTTTTATTATCTCTAATGGATCTTTGTGAGCACCTGGTGGTAATAAATGGACAGATGCCCCAGAGATAGACCACCAAAATAATTCCCAGACGGATACATCGAATGAAATCGGTGTCTTTTGTAGTATCACATCGGTATTATCCAGTGGATAACGTTCCTGCATCCACTCAATCCTATTTACCACTGAATAGTGATCGATCATAACTCCCTTAGGTTGCCCAGTGGAGCCTGATGTATAAATCATATATGCAAGGGAATCGGCTGTAGATAAATTGGGCTGTTTTATATTTTCTTGAGCAGAAATGTTATTACCGTCAATTACAATATAAGATTCAGTGAGTAAAGACTGATTAAGTTTGTCGGATATGATGACTTTGACACCACTATCATTCAACATATAATCAATCCGCTCTTGCGGATAATTGGAATCTATGGGTAAATAAGCAGCACCTGCTTTTAATACAGCAAAAATGGCTGTTAACATATCTGTGCTACGATCCATTAAGATTGCAACTATGTCTCCCTTTCGCACCCCCTCTTTCAGTAAAACAGTAACCATATTGTCTATACGGATCTGGAACTGAGTATAAGTAAGAGTAGGTTGATCGTCAGAATTTACGATAGCTACTGCTTTCCCGTGTAATGAAATCTGAGTATCAAATAACGTTGACAAAGTATCTTGCTTTGAAAATTCGGCAATGGGACCTTGCTCAAAAAGAACCAATTGAGCCATTTCTTCTGCCGAAGATAGGTTTATTTCCGAGACAGTTTGTGTTGGTGATGCAATAAATTGTTCGATAAGACGCTCTAAGGAAGTAGTAAATGTTTCAAAAGTGTAATTTTCATCGAAAACATCTACAGCTCCGGTGATATCAATAACGACATCATTATTGTCCCCATAAGTATTCATATGGATCGCAATTGCATCATCTTCATGAGCAGCGGCATAGTTATCTTTATTTTTATAGGAATAGCAAAAAGTATCCACTATAGGTAAGTAGTTATAAGATATAGTGACATCGAACCATTGACGTTTTGTTGTTCCTATAGCCTTAAGCAGGCGTCCGAGAGGAATATGCTCAAAAGTTTTCAGTTTTGTGGTGTCTGTTTTAATACGAGCCGCTAGGTCAAGAAGGATATCATCTGCTTTTACCTCAATAGCAAGTGGCAGAGTATTAGCCCACTGGCCAGCAACATTGAGTTGATTAATACGACGGTTCAGCAGAGGAACACCTATTGTTAACTGGGTATTATTATGTATCCGTGACAATAAAATAGCTATCGCAGACATAACTACTTGATAGGGATTAGTTTCTTGAGACATAGCTTTCTCAACTTCAGCTTTAGCCAATATATATCGGTGGTGCATGAAGCGAGAGAGGTTAACTTTCTTTCCTCGATTAAAAAAAACAGGTTCATGGCGTTGTGTAAATATAGCCAACTCCGTTATTTGTTGTTCTATTTCTGGTTGTGACAAAATTATTTCTTGCCCGGTTATAGCTGAAATATATTCCTCAGAATTGTCATACGAAATCACCTGATTAATATCATTATTTTGATAATGTTGGAGAATTTTTTCTGCTAATTGGTTTATTCCCCAGCCATCACAAACAATATGGTGAGCACGAAGAAAAATAGCAATGCAGCCATTTTGTAGATTTCGTACCAAAGCAGCCTCAAGGAGCGATTTGTCATCCAGATTAAAAATTCTCTCTGACCATTTATTGAAAAATACAGTAACATTCTCACCTTCAGCATCAATGAATTCCGTTTGATTAACTGTAATATCTTGTATCTGTTGACTCAAACCTTCTGCTTGTTCAACGATACGCAATTGGCATGTAACATCGTAGCTAAGAACATTATTAATTGAATAAAAAAGTTTCTTAAGGTTAATATTTTCTTTTAATATCCTCATTACAGATAAAGTGAATTGGCTGCTTTCTGGATTACGTTGAGCCTCATAGTAAATTTCTTTTTGATATTGAGTAAGAGGTACAATTTGTGATTTTTTCATAGTTAATTACGTCATAATTAGGAAGTTTAAATTTATTCATTACATTCTCCTTGGCGTAAAATCCGTTAGTTTATATAGAATTTCTTTATTTGCTCGTACGCCTTAGCATTGAACAATAAAAATATTTTTATAATTAACGCGTTGAAAATAAATAATTTATTTACTTGAAAAGCCATGATAAAAAATCAATAAAACAGTTAATGAAATTGTCATAATATGACAATTTTTGTCAAGTGACATTTATTACTAACATTTATTGCTATTTGTATTTTTATTGGATGTGCAGAAATAGATCATACATAAAATTTGACAAAATAGATTTTATTTCATTTTAACTATGTGATTTTTTTAAAATTAAAACAATTAATAATTATCTCGTAAATTAAAAATTTACAAAAGAAAATGATTCGTTTGGTGTTAGGCTGTGTCCCTTAATGTATATTTCGTATAAAATCAATGAAAAAGGCAGCACTAATGGCCGCCCGAAATTTGATGAACAGGCTTATCATGACCGTAATATTGTCGAATGCTGTTTCGGTTTTCTCAAAGGAAATCGGCGTGTATTGCAACACGTTACGAAAAAACCGCACGAAACTTCTGTCCATGGTGAAATTAGGCTGTATTCGACTCTTTTACAGGCGATTATTTAATTAAGGGACACAGCCTAGTCTTCTTATACCCCTTCACTGATTCTTCAAAATGTGTCATAAAATGCTCAAGCTCAATAGGAGATGGTGTATTCCTTAATCTGAGGGGAGCTGTATTAGGTAGAGAAACATCTCTAGGCACGGGACTATAGCGTTGTTGATTTTGTATCTGAGGTCTCATTGGTCCTCCTGCTTTAGTTTGTACTCAAGTTTTTTCTGGTATAAAAAATGAGTATGAGGATTATCAGTGTTACTTACAAAGCCTAAGGAATATAGGTACAACAGGTGTGAGCTTTTGGCGTGAAGTGCATCAAGTAATAGTGATACATTGTTTATTCTAACAAACAAAATGATTATTCCCGCTGATGAATCAGTATCTTATTGTAATAATCGAGTTCCATCGTTATTAGTGGTAGTTATCAATGAATAAAATTTCTCGGTTGCTTTGTTACTAGCCATAACCACCTCCAATAAAAACAACATAATTGCAACAACGCCTAAACCCATCTCCACCCAATAACAATCGAATAATACTTAATAATTAGTTACCTTATGAAACTAAAGAAAATATTTCTGTATCCATTCCCCGAGTAGCTATAGCAGTACCCCATGCCATCAGTTAGTTTTGGTGGTCGATACACTATTGTATTTTCTGCAAGCAGAATGGTTATATTTGAAGCCGGTTGATTAGTATATGAGGTGATTAATGCTGAGGAAGATAAATGCAGTACTCGGAAAATGCGAAAGAATGAATTCTTACTAAACAATCCCTATCAGGGCTTTTTTGTTGGTTTATTTATCATTTTAGCTAACCAATGGTAATCTAAAATTAATTTTATAACAAAACATAGAGCTAATCTATGCGGCTTTATATGATGATAAACATATAGGGTAAGGCACCCTATTCAATGTAACTAGTGCAATTGGTGTCATTGGGGCTAACCCTACTTTGTCTAATAAATTCCATGATAAGTTTTTTAGTATATAACCTTACCTTATGGTAATAGATCATGCCATAAAATCTGAAAGATAGCATTGTCCCTTCCACACCACAGACTCTCATTGCGAGCTTGAGTTTATAATCGAGTACATCACATTATTCATCAATCAGAGAGGCTGCTATGCTCAACATGATTACAATTGAGCCTATCGATGGTTTTGTAATCGGTCAAACAGTTGCATATTTTACGGCTACTAATAGCAATAAAACAATAATTAACCAAAATGATTTTAATTATAAACGATATATTAAAATATTTTAATGAAAAAAATAAGAACAATATATGGATAATATCATATAATATGAGCCTGAACACACTGATTATGCGAAAGTGAGTACTTTGTTTGCTGAAAACTAATTTCTAAGGGAATAAATAACTGTATGAAATAACAGTAACCAAACTCAATTTTAGGTGTTTAAATATACAAAGTTAAAGTTAGCTAATTAAATGCATATAGGTATCTAAATGAAAAAAGTATTGAAGTGGATTGGGATAGTATTTGTTGTTCTAATCGTAATTGGGTTTATTGCTGGTAAGGGCGAAGATAAATCATCAGGAGATGTTTCCGTTTCCTCTAATTCTTCTAGTGGTAAGAAATCAATTTCATTGACAGAAAAAGAAGCTGAATTTATCAATTCCCTTATTGAAAATGATGCTAATACGGCCTTCTCTGGTGGAAACTCCATGATTAAACCTGATGTTATTTTTGTAACAGCCAAGGAGTTGCAGCAAAATTATGCTGAAAATGAAGCCAGAGGCGATAGGACATACAAAGATAAGGACTTAGTTATTACTGGTATTGTGTCGTCTATTGATTCAAGTTTGGGTGATATTCCTGTTGTAACCTTAAAAACAAATGACCTATTTAATAGTGTTCACATTAGGTTTAAGAAACAGTATCGAGATACTGCGATCGATTTAAACAAGAATCAAAAAGTCACTTTCTTTTGTCAAGGCAATGGTGTGATGCTCGGTTCTCCTACTGTGAGTAACTGTAGTCCTGTTGATGTAGCAAAAAATGATTTCATTAATAAGCAAAAACAGTATGTTAATAAAGCGATTAATGGCGATAAAAATACATCAGAAGGTATTATTTCTATCATAGCATTGGCAAAAGTTGTGGGTGAGCAATCTAATGATTTTTCTAGCTGTGAAAAAATTGATAAGAAATGTTTTACCTCCGTTGCTCCAACATTACAAAAAGCAGCAAAAAATATAGAAACATCACCTGCTATGCAGGAAATAAAGGAAGTGTTAGGACATTAACCTGAGTTAGCCCCGAAAGGGGCTTTTGACTCGGTTGGATTGACTAATATCTGGACTCAAGTTTTTAACAGTGATTTGATATTCATTTCATTAACGCTAAATCTATTTTTACAGATTAGAGTGTGGTCATTCTATTATTAACAAAAAATAATGTGAGTACCATGTTGTATCAGTAATTATCTCTCAAGTAGGGAGTTTCGTTACTTAGAGGTCAGCGAAATGAGTGCACTGGCGTGGAGTTTGGCAGATTCCGCGTCTAAGTGGATTAAACCCCGGTGCAATATCCTATTATCAATATCATCATTACCCCAAACTAATTCTCCATATAGTTTTCCCCCTTCAAGAATAGGAACATAGTATTCTTGCTCGTTTGATAAGGGTTCTCTCACCGGTTCCGGTACGTCAAACTCACCAATTTTGATAATGCGGGGTTTGAGGCGATATTTTATGCTTTCTTCAAATAACGGTTGGCCTGAGCAGTCATACCATTTTTCATCAATTGTATCGAATAATTGAAAGCGCTCCCAAGGTTTCTCTGTTTCCTGTGCCGCTTTTGCATACTCCATTATCAGGTCTGCGTGTGTGTGTTTAGGCATTGCTTTCTCCTTTTATTAGCTCACCAATAAATGGTGGTATTCATTGAAATGCTGTACTGCTTTTAACTATCCGCCTTCTCAACAGTTTGTTGATAAGTCTCAGCAAACAGAAATAGGTGCAGTGAATGATTTTCAGGTCATCAGGGAATGTAGGATTAAAATGAACTGAGTAGAGGTTTACTTAGTTAATTTATTAAAATACCATTATTTATGCTTTAATTACCATATATATCAGGATAGCTGACTACTTTATACGCTTATTAAACGAGGTTTAACTTTATGGATTTTACGTATGGAATGGTATGCTCTGGCGGTTTTTTTCAGTCTCTATCCAAAATTTTCGGCCCTGACCCTTGTTTCCCTAAAATATCATTCGGATTGCGTAAAGGGCAATCTGCTAGCGATAGACATCCGCAACCGATGCAACTATCCAGATTATCGCGTAGTCGGATTAGTCTATTAATTCGTTTATCCAATGTATCCCGCCATTGTAAAGAGAGATTTCGCCATTGTTCTATCGTCAATTTACTATTCGGTGGGAATTGACTTAACACTTCCTGTATTTCTTTTAAAGGGATACCAGTACCTTGTGCAGCTTTGATAATTGCAATATAACGCAGCACAACGGAAGGGAAACGGCGTTGGTTACCTTGATTGCGTGAACTCTTGATTAATCCTTTCGATTCGTAAAAATGAATTGTCGATATTGCAACTCCGCTACGTTTTGACACTTCACCAATAGTTAAAGCTCTATTGAAATCAGTCCCTTTATCTTTCGCCATATCGCTTGACCTCAAGTTAACTTGAGGTTTTATAGTGTATATGCGGTGTAATTGTCAACCGGAAAAAATTTTGTGTTTTTTATATAAAAATCATTAGGATATATTATGAATCGGTTTGTTGAAAATATACTGGAGAGTTCCTGGTTTTGGGCTGTCACCCGAATATTTCTTTTGTTTATTTTCATTTCATCAGGGCTTGCCAGACTGATTGATTTTGACGGTGGTTTGGCGGAAATGAGGGCTGCAGGTTTACATCCAGATTGGTTTTTTAATATTGCATCAGCGATTGTTTTGCTTTTAGGGTCAATATTGATCTTGTTGGATCGCGTTGTCTGGCTTGGCACAGCAGCGTTATCTGTTTTTCTTTTACTGACTATTTTTATTGTCCACACCTTTTGGCATTTTTCTGGTGAATACGCTAAAACCTCACTCTATTTTGCCTTTGAACACATCACTGTTATTGGGGGGTTGCTAGCAACAGCAATTGCGAGCCATTTGAGAAAAAAGCTTAAAACATAGTCAAAGACACCCAAGAGGTTTCAAGCTGTATGGGAGGCGATAAAGAGGCAGCTTGAAAGGTTAGAGGTATTAACTGCCTTGTTAGCGGTAGTGATTGGAGCTTCTGTTTATAACATGAATGACAGAACGATAAATTTTATATCTCATGAAATCTGATTATAGGTAGGAGTCTCTATGGTGTACCCAATTTTTCTTTCGCAATTATTTCCATTCTCTTCATCCCTTCCTCTTCCTTCTGCTTCTCTTCCTTTGTCATTAATAGCGCTTGATGATTGGGTTCTTGTCACTGCTGTTGGTGATGACAGCCAGAAATATTTGCAAGGTCAGGTGACTGCGGATATTAATGCTCTTGGTGAAAATCAGCATATACTTGCTGCTCATTGTGATGCGAAAGGGAAGATGTTGAGTACCCTGAGATTGTTTCATCGTGGCAGAGGATTCGCCTATATTCAGCGTCGTAATCTTCTTGATATTCAACTTGCTGAATTAAAAAAATATGCAGTCTTTTCCAAAATCACGTTGGCTGAGGATAAAGATAGCTTTCTTTTGGGGGTGGCTGGTACAGACTGCCGTGTAGCGCTATCTGAATTTTTCTCTACTCTGCCGGATGATGAGTGTGAGGTTATTCAACATGATTCCACCACTCTCCTTTATTTTTCA
This sequence comes from Xenorhabdus hominickii, assembly GCF_002632725.1. Lineage (GTDB taxonomy): Bacteria > Pseudomonadota > Gammaproteobacteria > Enterobacterales > Enterobacteriaceae > Xenorhabdus > Xenorhabdus hominickii. The sequence goes on along the minus strand of NZ_NJAI01000008.1, from coordinate 108,344 downwards.
TTACCAGAAGAGCGATTTTTATTAGTAACAGATCGAGTGATGGCAACAAAATTAGTGGAAAAACTTCATTTGTCGTTAAATGGCAGTCAGCAATGGTTGGCGTTGGAAATTGAAGCCAGCTACCCGGTTATTGAGGCAGAGACCTGTGCCCAGCTTATTCCACAGGCGACTAATCTTCAGGCAATTAAAGACAGTATCAGTTTTGAAAAAGGTATGTATATGGGATTGGCAACCATTGCGCGTACCAAATACCGTGGCGTGAATAAAAGGTCTATGTATTGGCTGGCAGGAAGCGCCAGTTACCTTCCCGCTGCTGGCGATGAATTAGAGTGGCAGTTAGGTACTGGCTGGCGCCGAACAGGGATTATTCTCTCCTCAGTAAAATTGGCAGATGGCACAGTTTGGGTTCAGGCCGTGATGAGTAATGATATGAAAGCAGACAGTGTATTTCGTTTGAATGAAGATGAGGGGCATTCACTTATCATTCAAACGCTAGCGCAATAATAGATTCAAGATCTATCTTCAAATCGGGATGGATAAGATTTGATACTTCAACTAAAGAGCAAGCCGGTAAATTACCTTCATAAAAGTTAAACAGCAGAGGGCGGATAAAGGGAAGCTGATTAATATCCTTAACGAAAATAGTCAGTTTTATCAAATCAGATTTATGACGCTTTTCTTGTTTAAGAATGGATGTGAGTTGTTGGAGGATGGTAAGAGTTTGTGATTTAACATCATGAGACTGTGATTCTGTACCCAATGCAGTTAGGCCTGACACATATAACAGGCCTTGATGTTTTGTTGCATGTACGTAAGGGCCTTTCACTTGGGGAAGATTGTCATAATTTATGCGATTGACCACGTTTGCTTCCTTAATAATATTGGAGATATTAATGGGCATAACATTTATTTTTTAAAATTGCAGCTTTTCCAGCAAAGCTGCAATTTAACTCTATTGGGTATATACAGTTTCAATCACAAGACGTTCTTAAAATTTCGCTGGCAAAATTATCTGTTGTTTTGACTACCGCTTGTTTATTTACGGCGATCTGGGTTCCTGCTGTGAGATTGCCAGTGATTTTAGGTATATTGCAGAGAAATGCTTTTGCTCCCATGCTTAAATGTATTTTGGCAGAATCAGCGCTGAAATTTTGAGGTAATTCATTAAACATTGCACCCATATTGAGTACAAGATCTAGGTGTTTAGTTTTACCTTCAATATTGATTTTACTGCCCATTTCACCTGATACTTCCAGTTGTTCACTATCGACAGCACAAGCGGGTATAGTTACTTTCACTCCTGCTTTAGTTGTCAGATTATTCAGTGGTTGATTAGTGTATAGGGTAATCTTAACGGCTTGAGACAGAACATTATCTTTCTTGGCCGCTTCGTTAATTAAATTAAGTGTATTGCCATCTTGGCTAATATAGAGTTTGTTTATGGCGGAATTTGTGCCTTTAACTTTTATTGAAGGGGTTTCAGCACATTGGATCATCAGCTTAATGCCTTTTTGTGCATTAACGGCAGTGAAATTTTTAAGGTCAATGTTTTTTTCTGCGGCTAGTGCTGGATGAAATGTTGCTCCTGAGATTAAAGCCAGAAAAATTGCAGTTTTTTTCATTAAATACCTTTAAATAATAGAATTTTTTTATGAGATTAAAGAATATCTGTAGTGAAAATTTATACGATATCGGTTAAATTTAAAGATAGGTAATACTGAGTATACTCACACTCAAAGTGTTTTTTAAATGATTCATGATCAATAATTTTTCCACATGATAAATGAACATAGATTTTCACTGAATTGTTGTATGAAAAATATTTCTTAACCAGATTCTAACAATGTATTTTGTTGCATATTTTTTATTTTTTTACAATGATATCGAGATTTATATTATCTTTAGATTTAATTTCTGTCGTGACAAAATATCCATTTATATATATGTTACTGCCTTATTATTTATGACAGATTTGGAAATTATTTTTATTAAATTGTAATGATAACTATATCTCTAAATAAAAACAAATGATAATTCATCTGTTTTTTTATTTTATATGTCGAATGTTTTTTGTAAAGAAATAATTAAATATAACTATTTTGATGCTAATAACTTAAAATCATATTTTTGAATATCTCAATGGTGGTTGTTTGATTGTCGAATTTTATAAAGTACAAAGATTGCCATTTTTGTGTGTTGATGGCTTGTTTTGAACTAGGGGATATCCATGTAGGGTAAACTCGTATGGCTCTCTTGCCTTCTTTGATGGGAGTTGAAAAAATCCCTTTTTTCATCAGTATATGTGAATCAAATAGAAAAATACCTTTATGGTTTCCCAGAAAAGTCGCGATTAAACAGAAATCAATGCCATCATTTTGCTCAAAAGGTATTATTTCTGAATCTGGTGTAAGCCGCTTCCAGAGGGTGACAAACTGCCCCTGTTTATTGGGAGTTGTTTTAGCCTGACGAAAGACTATAGCTTTACCATTCAATTTAAATCGCATGGCACTATAATCACGACTTTCTGTTTCACGATAGGGTTCATCATCGAATTGAAAACCTGAGGGAAGTAGGAGATATTCTTTTATTTCGGTAAAAATATCATGGGGATTGTTTGTATTTGATTTGAATAATGACAATTTATATCCTTAATATTTCAAATTGCATTTCTATTGGTTATTTAAAATACCAAAAAATATAAAATTTTATTATCATAAAAATCAATAATATTTTCCTTTGTAAAACTATAATGCTTACGAACATTGGGTATATGTTTATCGGAAATTTTAAAATGCAATCGTGAACAGGAGAGGAGAGGTTCTCCCTATCCTGTAAGACAGGGAGATTGATTGTGTATGACACACATTAAATAAACTTAATGAAGATAAACTGTCAGCGCCAGGCCGGGTTTCATGTCTTTAAGTTTGATGTTTTTATTCCAGTCCATCAGGTCGTTAAGGTGTACACCGTGAAGTTTGGCGATGCTGGAAAAAGAATCGCCTTTACGTACTTGGTAGGTAATAGGGCCTTTGTTATCGATTCGCAATACTTGTCCGATCTTAAGTCGATCAGCAGTTTTCAAACTATTCAATTTTTGCAATTCGCGGTGCGAGGTATTGAAGCGCTTTGCAACGGCTGACAATGTATCCCCTGATCGAACTGTATACAGGCTTTGTTGGTGTAGCTTACGAGAGTTTTTTGCAACTGCCAGACGGATCTTTGCCAAGACACTTTCGTCAGTCAAGGAAGTTTTAAACTGGTTAATGTGCTCTTTTGGCAGCATGATGTAATGTGGCCCATGAGGGGAAGTCATGTCTCGTTTATAACCAGGGTTATAGGCTTTAATCGATGCCAACGATAATCCAGATAATTCAGCCGCTTGTGACAATGTAATTTGTTGTCCCACGTCAACTTTAGCCAGTGCATTCTGCGTATTAGGCTTGGGTAGTTTGAAAGCATATGTTTCGTTGTGACGAATGATATTGCTCAAAGCCAATATTTTGGGAACGTAGTGCATCGTTTCTCGTGGCAGTGACAATGACCAAAAATCTGTCGGTTTTCCCTTCAGGGTATTGTCTTTGATTGCGCGCATCACCCGACCTTCACCACTGTTGTAAGCGGCGATGGTTAATAGCCAGTCTCCATTGAATCGCGTGTTCAGACGTTCAAGCATATCCAATGCGGCTGTCGTTGATGCTGCTACATCACGGCGGGCATCGTACCACTTATCCTGCGTCAAACCATAATGGCGGCCTGTGCTGGGGATGATTTGCCACAAACCAGCAGCCTGAGCATAAGAAGTTGCATGAGGATTAAAAGCACTCTCCACTATAGGCAGAAGGACCAATTCCATTGGCATATGTCGCTTATCAAGCTGATCAACTATCCAATAGATGTATGGCTCTGCGCGTAATGTCACATTTTGGAGATGGCTCTTGTGTTTCAGGTAGTAATTTTGTTGTTCACGCACCTTGCTGTTGTCAGGAATTTCCATCTTCAACTCATCACGGATATGTCCCCACAAATCTAGTTGGGCTATCGGACTCTCCTTCCAGATCGCTGCATTTTTTGGGTCTGCAATATCGCCTGTTTTCTGATTCGTTGAAGACATCCTCTGTGTTTCTTGCTGGGAGGGAGCCTTGAGTTGCAAGCTCGACTGACACCCGGCAAGCAGAACGGAGGCGAATAAAATCGCTTTTGTCTTCATGTTCTCTTTTGATGTTTGCCTAAAAGGTGAGCGATCATACTTACCTATTACGCAGAAGACAACCCAACAAAATTAAAATTGATCTTTATAAGACCTTAAGTGCTGAAAAATAGAAGAAAGTGGTATTGAATTAGGTTTAATGCCGATATTTTTTTGTAAATCAATATCGTGGCAATTTAAGAAAACATTAATTTTTTTCTCTATTTGTAAAGTTGTTGGCACTGTAGCTTGATCCTTTTCACGTAGATTAATGATTTTTTGATAATAATCCTGAATAGTTTGATTATTGGGTAATACTGCCTTTGCGAAAGCCATATTTGCCGCAGTATATTCGTGAGCACAGCAGATCAAAGTATCATTGGGTAGCGATGCAATTTTCTCAAGAGAAGAAAACATTTGTTCGGCTGTACCTTCAAATAGTCGTCCACAGCCGCCAGAAAACAGGGTGTCTCCACAAAATAAATAGGGAGCTTGATAGAATGCTATGTGACCAAGTGTATGGCCGGGTAATTCTATAATCTGGAATGAAAAATTATTGAATGTAATGAGGTCATGTTCATGGACGATGTGAGTTGTGCCTTTATTTTTGGTCTCTTCGGGGCCATATACGGGTAATTCAGGATATTGTTTGAGCAGTCCAGCAATACCACCTACATGATCGTAATGATGGTGTGTCACTAAGATAGCAACAGGAATAAATTGGTTTACTGCTAAAATGTCCATAACGGGTTGTGATTCCGAAGGGTCGACAATGACACAATGTTTGTCTTCATCACAAAGTAACCAAATGTAGTTATCTGAAAGAGCGGGTATCCTGATAAGCTCCATGATATGCCTCATGTTTATAGTCGGTTGGAAGGAAGATGACATGCAATCAGCACGTTTAATCAAGCAGATGGCTCCCCCTGAATCTTGGGCTGAGTTACCGTGGGGAGAATATTACCGTGTTGCTCTGGAACGTCAATTGGAACCGTGGTGGTCGAAATTTTTTGGTTTTCATTTAGTGAAAATCGGTAATTTAAGTGCAGAAATTGACAGCCGTTCTTGTTTGATAAGCCATCAGGTTAATGTGGGATTACATGGGGAAAACATGAACGTCATTGCTGATCCTCATCACCTTCCTTTTGAGGCCAAGTCTGTGGATGCCTGTTTGTTGGCACATATGCTGACTTATAGTGCTGATCCTCATTGGCTGTTAAGAGAAGTGGACAGAATTATGATTGATGACGGATGGTTGATTCTCAGTGGTTTCAATCCAGTGAGTTTATTAGGTGTCAGGGACATGATTTCACCTATTGTTCGTCGGAAATCGCATAATGCCCAAATGTTTTCCATGCTTCGTCAGTGGGATTGGCTCCGTCTTCTCAATTATGAAATTATTCATCATGCCAATTTCCATGTCTTACCGTGGCAGGGGGGACAAGGTTTTTGTAATCGTACCTTGTCTATTTTTGGTTGCCTGAATGTGATTATTGCCCGCAAGCGGACAATACCTTTGACGTTGAATCCCATGCGACCGGCGTTATTGAAACCGAAGTTCAGCAATGTATTGGGAGCTGTAAAAAATATTCACCGACGAGATTAATTTTCACCGTTTAGCTTTCATTTTCGATATAGCCATCATCGGCTTGAGTTGGAGAGCCTGCCGCTGTGCGAGCCAGTTCATCGCACAATTCGTTTTCCCGATGGCCGGTATGCCCTTTAACCCAGCGCCAATCAATATCATGGGGCAAAATAGCTTTATCAAGCCGTTGCCAGAGATCGACATTAACTACAGGTGATTTGTCTGCTTTTTTCCAATTACGTTTTTTCCAGTTATGTATCCATTGGGTAATTCCTTGACGGACATACTGGCTGTCAGTGGTTAAAATGACTTTGCATGGTTGCTTGAGCGCTTCTAGTCCGGCAATGGCGGCCATTAACTCCATACGATTATTGGTGGTGCGGAAATAACCTTTACTCAACGTTTTTTCGGTCTGATTGTAACGCAGTAAAGCACCATATCCACCGGAGCCGGGATTACCGAGGCAAGAACCATCGGTGAAAATTTCTACCTGTTTGTTCATCTTTGGTAGACTCTTCCTATATCATCTTCAATCAAAACTCTAAGTCTGACACAAAAAAACATTATGAGCACTGGAATTACCCGTCAAATAGTCCTCGATACCGAAACAACCGGTATGAACAAGCTGGGTGTTCACTATGAGGGGCATAACATCATTGAGATTGGTGCAGTGGAAGTCATCAACCGTCGTTTGACGGGGCGCCATTTTCACATTTACATAAAACCGGAACGTCTGGTTGATCCGGAAGCGTTTGAAGTTCATGGTATCAGCGATGAATTTTTGCAGGATAAACCTAAATTTGCCGATATTGCCGACGAATTCATTGAATTTATCCGTGGCGCGGAGCTGATTATTCATAACGCGGCGTTTGATATCGGCTTTATGGATTATGAGTTCAGTAAATTGAACCGCAATATCCCGCCGACAGCCGAATTTTGTACCATCACGGATAGCTTGATGCTGGCAAGGAAACTTTTCCCAGGCAAGCGTAATAACCTTGATGCGCTATGCGATCGTTATCATATTGATAACGCGAAACGTACTCTCCATGGGGCATTGCTTGACTCCGAAATTTTGGCAGATGTCTATCTGGCAATGACTGGTGGCCAGACATCGCTGGCCTTTTCGATGGAAGGGGAAGTTTCAGGCAGCGCACAGGTTGCAGAAATACAGCAAGTCAGCCGACCTCAGGCGGGTTTGAAAATTGTTTATGCTTCTGATGAGGAACTCATTCAGCATGAATCCCGTTTAGATCTGGTAGAAAAGAAAGGAGGAAGCTGTCTGTGGCGCTCAAAATCTGAACAGCTTCATTAAAGAATCAGTAGCAAGATGGGGAAAATACATTGTTAAGGTGAAAAACTGTGCAAGCGAACCATTTTGTTATAAAAAGCGATTGACGGATTGTATTGGGAACCGTACTATCCACCTCGTTCTCAACCAGAACGCCATGCGGTGCGGTAGTTCAGTTGGTTAGAATACCGGCCTGTCACGCCGGGGGTCGCGGGTTCGAGTCCCGTCCGCACCGCCAGAATTTATAAGCCCTGAGTTTTTTACTCGGGGTTTTTCTGTTTCAGATAATGATAAAAATTTCAAATTAACTTATAGAAATAAGTTGTCCCTGAAAATTCGCCATTGGAATTGATGGCAAAATTGGGGATTTGTCCGACTTCAATAAAGCCGCATTTTCGATAAAGCATAGAAGCTGGATCGTGAGTTCGTGTATCCAGTACTAGCAAATAGCGTTGATGTTGTTTTGCCAGTTGTTCCAGCTCATCCATCAATATTTTTCCAATCCCACGCTGGCGGTAGGCCGTGTGTACCATTAGCTTTTCTACATCCGCACGGTGCAGCCCATTCTTTTTCTTACAGAGGGAAAGTTGCACTGAACCTACGATTTTTTCATTTGCCTGCGCAACTAACAGTAGTCGATGACCGGATTCCAAGTCTGTTTCGACATCTTGCCAATACTGTGCAGCTTCTTTCGCTCCCAGTGGGGTAATAAATCCGATAGAGGCATCACTTTCGGCACAATCATGGAGTAAATTAATAAGCTCATCATGTTTTGTGTTGATGGAATCTAATAATGTGATGATTGGATCTGATATTGAGTTAAGTGTAAGGTTGGATTTTGACATTTTGAGTTATCAGTGTGAAATAAACGATGATGAAAAATAATACAATAATATGAAAAATAACAGAATCAATATCATTCAAGGTGATATCACCAAAATTGCCGTTGAGGCGATTGTTAATGCAGCCAATACTTCCCTATTGGGTGGTGGCGGTGTTGATGGTGCCATTCACCGTGCGGGTGGAAAATCCATTCTAGAAGAATGTGTGCAAATTAGGGCAAGGCAAGGTGGTTGTGATGTCGGTGATGCAGTGATTACCCGAGCAGGAAATTTACCTGCAAAATATGTGATCCATACCGTTGGGCCACGCTGGAATGGAGGAGAAAATAATGAACCGGAATTACTGAAAAAAGCCTATTTAAGCTGCTTTGATCTTATTGAACAGTACAATATTAAAACAGTCTCTTTCCCGAATATCAGTACCGGTATTTATTGTTTTCCAAAAAAACTGGCGGCTGAAATTGCTTTGGCAGCGATTCATTCGAGCTTGTCTATCAATCAAAATATATTACAAGTGAATCTTGTTTGTTTTGATAATGAAAATTATGGCATTTATCGCACTTTGAATCAGTAACTGCTGCTGAGAATTATCGTCTTGTCGTCGCGGAGCCATTTGAAGTTTATTGCTTATATATCATGCTGCTAATCTAACAGGAAAACTCACATTTTTAACCTTGATTAACCCATTGAGTATCGTGTCTAATACGCAGTTTCTTATTGCGCAAGTCGCGATATAAAATTATCCCCGTTTGCGCAAGCTCACCTTAAGTTGTCAGCATTGATCTAAAAATGCGTCAAAACAACGGTGTAAATCAAAGAACTGATGCTAAACGGAAATTAAGATAGTTTTCCATATCTGGCATTAATGATTGCGGTTTGTGTGCTGCGCTGCGAAAATTAGTTCTTAATTCACTAACGCTTTTATCCGACTGGAGTAAAGAATGACCACTCGTAAAACCCTTGCTAATGCTGTCCGCTTCTTGAGCATGGATGCTGTGCAGAAAGCAAAATCAGGGCATCCTGGCGCACCAATGGGAATGGCTGACATTGCCGAAGTGCTGTGGCGTGATTATTTGAATCATAATCCGACGAATCCTAACTGGGCTGATCGTGACCGCTTCGTGTTATCTAATGGTCACGGCTCTATGCTGATTTACAGCTTGCTGCACCTGACGGGTTATGATGTTTCTATCGATGATCTGAAAAATTTCCGTCAACTGCACTCCAAAACCCCCGGTCATCCTGAATATGGCTACACTCCAGGCGTAGAAACAACGACAGGTCCATTAGGTCAAGGTATTGCTAATGCAGTGGGTTTTGCTATCGCAGAACGCACACTGGCAGCACAATTCAACCGTCCTGGTCATGATATTGTTGATCATCACACTTATGTATTCATGGGTGATGGCTGCATGATGGAAGGGATCTCCCACGAAGTTTGCTCTTTAGCGGGTACACTGAAACTGGGTAAACTGGTCGCTTTCTATGATGACAATGGCATTTCCATTGATGGTGAAGTCGAAGGTTGGTTTACTGATGATACCGCTGCACGTTTTGAAGCTTATGGTTGGCATGTTATCCGTGGTGTAGATGGTCATGACTCAGCAGCTATTGCTGCGGCTATCGAAGCAGCACGCAAAGAAACTGGCAAACCATCCTTGTTGATGTGCAAGACAGTGATTGGTTTTGGTTCACCAAATAAAGCGGGTAAAGAAGAGTGTCACGGTGCTCCGCTGGGTGACGCTGAAATCGAAGCAACCCGCAAGGCGCTGGGTTGGGAACATCCTGCGTTTGAAGTTCCTCAGGACATTTATGCTGGCTGGAACGCGGAAGAAGCAGGCAAAGCTAAAGAAGCCGCTTGGGAAGAGAAATTTGCAGCATATGCGAAAGGCCACCCAGAACTGGCAGCAGAATTTATCCGCCGTACCAGCGGTGAATTGCCAGCAAACTGGGCAGCCGATGCCAAAGCATTCATTGAAAACCTGCAACAAAACCCAGCTTCTATTGCCAGCCGTAAAGCATCGCAAAATGCTCTGGAAGCATTTGGTAAAGTTCTGCCTGAATTCATGGGTGGTTCCGCTGATCTGGCACCAAGTAACCTGACCATGTGGTCTGGTTCTAAACCACTGAACGAAGTTCAGGATGGTAACTATATTCATTATGGTGTGCGTGAGTTCGGTATGTCTGCCATTATGAATGGTATCGCTCTGCATGGCGGTTTTGTGCCTTATGGCGCGACATTCCTGATGTTCGTGGAATATGCCCGTAATGCAGTTCGTATGGCCGCGTTGATGAAAATCCGCAGCATTTTTGTTTATACCCACGACTCTATCGGTCTCGGTGAAGATGGCCCGACTCACCAACCTGTTGAGCAGATCGCCAGCCTGCGTGTGACACCAAACATGAGCACATGGCGTCCATGTGACCAAGTTGAGTCTGCGGTTGCTTGGAAATATGCAATTGAGCGTAAAGATGGCCCAACTTCCCTGATTTTCTCCCGCCAAAATCTGGCACAGCAAGAGCGTACTGCTGAGCAACTGGCGAATATCGAGAAAGGGGCTTACATCCTGAAAGATTGCGCAGGCCAGCCTGAATTGATCCTGATTGCAACCGGTTCTGAAGTTGAATTGGCAGTGAAAGCAGCCGATCAACTGAGTGCAGAAGGCCGTCAGGTTCGCGTTGTTTCCATGCCATCCACTGACGCATTTGACAAGCAGGATGCAGAATACCGTGAAGCAGTACTGCCAGCAGCAGTTTCTGCTCGTGTTGCTATCGAAGCGGGTATTTCTGATTACTGGTTCAAATATGTTGGCCTTAATGGCGCTATCGTTGGTATGAGTACTTTCGGTGAATCTGCACCTGCAGATGCTCTGTTCAAAGAGTTCGGTTTCACCGTTGAAAACATTGTTGCCAAAGCGGCAGCCCTGTTGAAATAATCGGCAAACGAAACTGCAAGCGCATTCGCATCAATTTCTGAGCGAATGCGCTTTTTTTTATCCAATTCTGACTTTGTTATGTTGTTAATGGCGCTTGCCATCGTGCTTTTTTTCTCGTAATCTGCTTCCACACTAGCTGAACCGTTTCAGTTTAGGCGAATAAAATGTCTTGTCTGTCACAATCTGGTTAATTTTGTGATGAATCATCCGTACAATCTGCTGTTGCTCAGTTATCCTAAGCGGTTGCGTGACTACAGAGAAATTCAGGGAGTAACATGACAATCAACGTAGCGATTAATGGTTTCGGGAGAATAGGGCGTAGTGTTCTGCGTGCTCTCTACGAATCTGGGCGTCGAGCTGAAATTTCGGTGATCGCTATTAATGAGTTGGCGGATGCGGAAGGCATTGCTCACTTATTGAAATACGATTCCAGTCATGGGCGTTTTGCATGGGATGTACGCCTGAATAACGATTTGCTGCAAGTAGGAGATGACAGTATACGGTTGTTTCATCAACCCGATATCTCATCTTTGCCGTGGAAAGAGCTAGGTATTGATATTGTACTTGATTGTACGGGCAAATATGGTGAGAGAGTAGATGGTGAAGCTCATATCGCCAGTGGCGCTAAAAAAGTTTTGTTTTCTCATCCGGGAGGAAACGGTCTGGATGCAACCGTAGTATATGGTGTGAATCACGAATTGCTAAGGGCGGAAGACTGCATAGTTTCCAATGCATCCTGTACGACTAACTGCATTATTCCGATCATCAGCGTGTTGGATGATGCATTCAATATTGAATCTGGGACGGTGACAACCATCCACGCATCCATGAATGATCAGCCTGTGATTGATGCTTATCACCGTGATTTACGTCGAACCCGGGCTGCCAGTCAATCCATCATTCCTGTTGACACAAAACTGGCTGCGGGGATCACACGTATCTTTCCCAAATTCAGTGATCGGTTTGAGGCCATTTCCGTTCGAGTACCTACCATCAATGTGACAGCGATTGATTTGAGTGTGACAGTCAGTACTGCCGTTAGTGTCTGTGATGTCAACCAACTACTGCAAAAATCAGCGATAAGTTCATTTCGTGGTATAGTGGATTTCACTGATTTGCCATTGGTTTCAATGGATTTTAACCACGATCCCCACAGTGCCATTGTCGATGGCACACAAACAAGGGTGAGCGGAAAACATCTGATTAAGACCCTTGTGTGGTGTGATAACGAGTGGGGCTTTGCTAATCGTATGCTTGATACAACGTTGGCAATGGCTGCTACGGGTTTCAAATAATCTTCTGTTGTGCCGGATGTTACTGACAAACGGCATACAGCGGAAGGTTGAGTAATTTTATAGAGAATCAATGAGAGGATTCACCATGTCTGTAATTAAGATGACTGATTTAGATCTGGCGGGCAAACGTGTACTGATCCGTGCTGATCTGAATGTGCCTGTGAAAGATGGCAAAGTTACCTCTGATGCGCGTATTCGTGCGTCTTTGCCGACGATCGAGTCTGCGTTGAATCAGGGAGCCAAAGTCATGGTTACTTCTCACCTGGGACGCCCGACTGAGGGAGAATACAACGAAGAGTTCTCATTGCAACCTGTCGTTGACTACCTGAAAGAAAAACTTTCTTCTCCTGTTCGCTTGGAAAAAAATTATCTGGATGGCGTTGAATTGGCGGAAGGCGAATTGGTTGTTCTGGAAAACGTGCGCTTCAACAAAGGTGAGAAAAAAGATGATGAAACGTTATCGAAACAGTATGCAGCATTGTGTGATGTGTATGTAATGGATGCTTTTGGTACAGCACACCGTGCTCAGGCCTCAACTCACGGCGTTGCTAAATTTGCACCGATCGCTTGTGCCGGCCCTCTGTTATCCAGGGAGCTGGAAGCACTGGGCAAAGCGTTGCACAGTCCTGCTCGTCCAATGGTAGCGATTGTCGGTGGTTCTAAAGTTTCAACCAAACTGACTGTTCTTGATTCATTGTCCAAGATTGCTGATCAGCTCATTGTGGGGGGTGGGATTGCCAATACTTTCGTTGCAGCAGAAGGCCATAATGTAGGTCGTTCTCTGTACGAAGATGATTTGATTCCAGAAGCGAAAAAATTGCTGGAAAGTTGTGATATTCCAGTACCTAACGATGTTCGCGTTGCAACTGAATTCTCTGAAACTGCGGAAGCAACTCTGAAATCCACTAGCGAAATTAAAGACGAAGAGCAGATCTTGGATTTAGGTGATGCTTCTGCAGAACGTCTGGCTGAAATCCTGAAAAATGCGAAAACCATTCTGTGGAATGGCCCTGTGGGTGTGTTTGAATTCCCTAACTTCCGTAAAGGAACTGAAATTGTTGCCCGCGCGATTGCTGAGAGCGATGCTTTCTCTATTGCCGGTGGCGGTGATACCTTGGCAGCAATCGATCTGTTTGAAATTGCTGACAAGATTTCTTACATCTCTACTGGTGGTGGTGCTTTCCTTGAATTCGTTGAAGGTAAAAAACTGCCCGCCGTTGTGATGCTGGAAGAACGTGCTAACAGTAACTAAGTTGTGCTAGCAGGCAGTGTTTACTGCCTGTTCAATATCAATACAGGACCACGTAACATGTCTAAAATTTTTGATTTCGTAAAACCGGGTGTCATCACTGGTGATGATGTTCAAAAAGTCTTTGCCATCGCCAAAGAAAACAACTTCGCTTTGCCGGCAGTTAACTGCGTAGGTACTGACTCCATCAACGCAGTGTTGGAAACAGCAGCAAAAGTACGTGCTCCAGTAATCATCCAGTTCTCCAATGGTGGTGCGTCATTTTTCGCAGGAAAAGGTCTGAAAGCAGAAGGCCAGCAAGCGGCAATTCTGGGATCTATCTCTGGTGCTCACCATGTTCACCAGATGGCAGAACACTACGGTGTGCCTGTTATCCTGCATACCGACCATTGTGCACGTAAATTGCTGCCATGGATTGATGGTCTGCTGGATGCAGGTGAAAAGCACTATGCACAAACAGGCAAGCCACTGTTCTCTTCCCACATGATCGACCTGTCAGAAGAGTCTCTGGAAGAAAATATTGAGATTTGCAGCCAGTATCTGGCACGTATGGCGAAAATCGATATGACGCTGGAGATCGAACTGGGTTGTACTGGTGGTGAAGAAGATGGCGTTGATAACAGTCATTTGGATAGTTCTTCCCTGTACACTCAGCCAGAAGACGTCGCTTACGCGTATGAAAAATTAAACGCGATCAGCCCACGTTTTACTATCGCAGCCTCTTTTGGTAACGTTCACGGTGTTTATAAGCCGGGTAATGTTAAGCTGACTCCGACAATCCTGCGCAACTCACAGGATTACGTATCTGAAAAATTCAACCTGCCACATAACAGCCTGGATTTTGTCTTCCATGGTGGCTCCGGCTCTACGGCAGAAGAGATTCAGGAAGCGGTCAGCTACGGTGTTATTAAAATGAATATCGATACCGATACCCAGTGGGCGACTTGGGAAGGTATTCTGAATTATTACAAAAAGAATGAAGGCTATCTACAAGGCCAGTTGGGTAACCCAGAAGGTGCGGACAAACCTAACAAGAAATTCTATGATCCACGCGTTTGGCTGCGTGCTGGTCAGGCTTCCATGATTGTTCGTCTGGAACAGGCCTTTAAAGAACTGAATGCGGTTGATGTGCTGTAATTTGTATCGATAGCAGACAGTTTTTTTAGACTGCCCTATGGGGGCAGTCTACTAATTTATAGGAACAAGTAGATTTATAGAAACAAATAGAATCAGGCTGATTAAGCTTTCAGTTATTCTTTCATAATACGGTTCAGCCATGGCACCATGAACGCCATAATCACGGCAACAACCAGAGTGGCAATCCCGATTTTACTGAATACACCAGTATAAATTGGCAGAGTTTGCAGGGGATCAGTCACGCCTTCTGGTGCGGCAGTAAAGGTTGCCACATAACTGCCCAGTATTGATGCAGCAGCTTGTGACAGGAACCACATACCCAGAATAAAGCCAGTCAAATAGCTAGGAACAAACGCAGCTACCATTGCCAGCCCCAGAGCACTAATCATCAATTCGCCGACACTTTGGAACAGATAAACCAGCACAATAAACCACGGGGAAGTTATGCCATTCTCATCGGCAAATAGACCTGAAGCTGCGGCTGTCAAGAAGCCCAGAGAACACAGAAACATGCCGAAGGTGAATTTTGTTGGCATGGAAAAATCTTTGCCTTTGGCACCCAACTTGGTATAAGCAACTGCCAATATTGGACTAACAACGATAATCCAGAATGGATTTAGCGCCTGAAAACTTATTGGATTGATATCAAAACCCAAAATTTGGTGATGCACGTTATTGATGGCAAAGAAATTGAGGGAAGTGGGCATTTGGTTATACAGGATGAAAAATACGATAGCCTGAAGCATCAGAATAAATGCCACGAACATTTTATTACGGCCAATGCGATCTTGTTTAAATGCCTGCCAGAAGAAAATGAAAACGGCAACAGCGGAAATCACCATCAGGGCGATATTGGCAATTTTTATATTGCGGAGTAACCAGGTACAGATGCCAATCGTGATTACTGTACCGATGAGAACCATGAGCAAAATTGCATAGTTTACCGGAGCATGATCGGGTTCTGAACCGATGTTATGCACCATACGGCGGCAGGCGATATAAACCAGCAGGGCGATAATCAGACCAATACCACAGATATTATAGGTGACTGCATAACCATATTTTGCAGCAATGACGGGAGCAAGAGAAAGAGAAACCAGAGAACCAAGATTGATGGACATATAGAATAGCGTAAATGCACCATCCAAACGTGGGTCTTGTGGCTGGTAACATTTTGCCAGCAGGCTGGCTGGGTTGGCTTTGAAAAGGCCATTACCGACAGAGACGGTTCCCAATGCATAAAAAATCAGGTCAGGATGCATGATAGACAGGCCAATCATGAAATAGCCGATTGCCATTACAATGGCACCCAGAATAATGGTGCGTTTTGTTCCTAGTAAGTGATCACCAACATAACCACCGATAGAAATCAGGCCGTAAACCAGTGCAGTAAATGCCCCAAAAGTGATAAAAGCTTGTGCTTCTGAAAAACCGAGTTGGTGAACGAAATAAACGGCAAGAATGCCTTGAACGCCGTAGAAACCAAACCGTTCCCATAGTTCCACAAAAAAGATCATAAAAAAGGGTTTTGGTTGATCCCATAAACCGACCGGAGTGGTTTTATTCATAGTGAATGCCTCTGTTAGTTCTCATTTTGATGGACAATACATCCAGATGACTATATTTCTGTTAACATATTTGTGATGTAATGTATTGTATATGTTGTGCTTTTGTTTATTTATTCAGGTGATCGTAAAGGAAGGAAGGTTAATATACTGATTTGATATCTTCTCAATGGTTGATCACACTAACACCAAAAATAACGTCAAATGTGACAAAATATTCACTGAATTAATATCAAAAATTATTAATGTATGTGTTAAGTGTTCGTAAATAAATCAATGTGGTTGGTATTGAATCAAAATGGCGTGTTATTTGTTGGTGGGGCTGTAGAGGGAACAATGTGTTTATCGCATTTCATCAGCTCTATCTATATATTAAATTTTTATTTTATAATAAAGGCTGTATAAATTTGACTTACTTTAATTAGCTTTTTGTTGATTAAATATTTATCAGTTAATTATGTACCTAACAGGATTAGAATTGCATTGTAGCCGCAAAAAAATTCGTTCTTGGTGGTTGTCTCTTTTGTTTTGTGTTGTAAGTTTGTGTTGCAAATTGAGGTTTTTTAATTGTGAATGAATAAAATTAATTATTTGTGATTGATTTATCAACAGTGCAGTATTTATAAGCAATTGGGAATATACCCAATGGATTTCAAGAGGCAGCGCTTATGGCGTGGGAACGAAACTCCAGAAGCATAGATAATCCGATATAGTTAACCTGAAAGACGACGGAGATAGATGGCAATGAAGACTCGTTGTTATCGAGCCTTCATTATTGAGAAATTGAATTTTTATGAGGGGGATTAAACCGCCACAGCTAGGATTTTATCCATCACTTGATGAAAATCACGCTTAAAATAAATCAAACCGTGGCCGTCTTCCCTGACCATAATCTGTTTTATTTCTACTAAATAAACATAATGTGTACCGACTTCCTGTACTTGTTGGATACTTCCTTCCAGATTGGCAAGTGTTCCTTTTAACATTGGTTGCCCCAATAAACCACTTTGCCAAATATCCCAGCCAAAACGCTCTTCCATACTGGCTTTGGTCATGCCAGCGAAATGGCGGGCCAGCAACTCCTGTTCATGGTTCAGGATATTGACACACAACTGACCATTCTCTTGAAAAACCGGGTTCATAGCACTATTACGATTTATACATATCATCAGAGTCGGAGGTGTATCTGTCACCGAGCACACCGCCGTTGCAGTCATACCGCAGCGCCCTGCCGGGCCATCCGTGGTGATGATATTCACCGCAGCGGAAAGGCTTGCCATCGCATCTCTAAAACGTAAGCGATGTTCATTTTCTATAGACATAATAGGCCTCCTGCTACTGATTTATTTCAGCAGCTTATCTAACAAGTTAATATCATGGTTATTGTGTAAATGGGGGGTAGTCCAGCCATTAAGATCATAGTCAGAGAGACAGCGATCCACCAATTCTGTCATTCTCTTCATATTACCGGAGCCATAGGCATGGCGCAGACATTGCAGGCGAATTTCGTCTTGACTGCCAGCATAATTGATTTCATATAATTCATGGCGACCGCCGAACTCACTGCCAATGGCATCCCACATTAATTTCAAAATTTTAATTCTCTCTATATGGTCAATACCATTAGAGCCACGGACATACTTTTCAAGATATTTATTGATCTCAGGGTTGTTCATATCACGTACACTAGATGGCAAATAAATCAAGCCACTAGTGACATTACTTTCAATGATATTTTTGATTTTTGTGTATGCCATAGGTGCCATAACGCGATAAGTTTGAATCGCTTGAGTATCTGGCAGATAAGCGCCATTTTCCCACGGCTTGGATTCAGCCCACATCGCATCTGTCAATGACCAGAACAGATTGCGCCATGCGACGACTTCTCCTAAATCGGCCTGAACACCCCGGAAATCTACTACACCTGTGCATTCAAGGCTTTTTTGCAGCAGTGCCGTGATGAAATCCAGTTTAACGGCAAGGCGCACGCAGGCTTGCATGGGAAACAGTCGGGCAAATCCGCTTTGTACTGCCCAATTTCGGGCGCGATCAAAATCACGATAAATTAACACGTTTTCCCACGGAATTAACACCTTATCCATCACCAATATCGCGTCATTTTCATCAAACCGACTGGAAAGAGGGTAATCGAAAGGCGTACCGGTAGCGCCAGCGACCAGTTCATAAGAGGCGCGAGAGATTAATTTAACGCCATTGGCATCCATTGGAGCTACAAACATTAAGGCAAAATCGGGATTATCTCCAATAACCTGTGCAGAGCCAAAACCGATAAAATTATAGTGGGTCAGTGCCGAATTCGTTGCGACGACTTTGGCACCACTGACGATAATCCCTGCATCAGTTTCTTTTTCAATTTGGATAAAAACATCTTTGACCTGATCTGCTGGCTTATGACGATCAATGGGGGGGTTAACTATCGCATGATTGAAATAGATGCAGCTCTCTTGAATCCGTTTATACCAACTGCGTGCATTGTCAGCGAATTGTCCATAGTACTCAGGATAAGCGCCCAATGTGCAGCAAAATGCAGCTTTATAATCAGGTGAGCGCCCCATCCAGCCGTAGTTTTGGCGCGACCATTCAGCAATGGCATCACGTTGTTGACGGATATCATCGGCGCTGGTAGCAAAACGGAAAAATTTGTGTGTGTAGCCATCATTGCCAGTATCGGTATCCCAACAGAGGGTATTGTGGGTTTCTGGTGCATGAAGGGCATCATACAGTTGGCCAACCGAAGCAGCGGCATTACGAAAAGCCGGATGCGTTGTGACATCTTTAACACGTTCACCGTAGATATAAATTTCACGGCCATCCTGAAGCGAATTCAAATATTCTTTGCTGGTAAACGGGCGTTTATGATCGGTACGCAAATCTTCTATTTTCATGGCTACCTCATGCTCCGAAAAATCCCCTTATTTTGATTTGTTATCCATATGGGGATTAGGTGTTAATTTTATGTTTCTTGTACTGTTTGATTGAAGCGATTAAATCGTTTCTCTTGAAGAGATTTTCGGAAGGTTTGCGGGTACTTTTCGGTAAAAGCAGATGATTTATTGCGTAAATGTGATGGGCTTTGTGTTTTGATAATAATTGTTTTTATGCCTGACTATGCAGGCAGGAAATGGTTACGAAACAACTATTCCAGCTATGACTCAGCTATAAACTGTGGCTCAGCTATAAATCAGTTATAAAATAGTGCAACCACGTCTGGGAGTATTACCTCCATAACGATAGTGTAAAATCAATTTCCCCTTAAATGGATTTTTTAACCAAAATGAGATAATGAAGCGTTAATATAGATATAATCACGCTCCTATTTTATTAAACAAGTGCAATTTTTCTTATCTTAAAGCTTACGTTAGTGCAGTATTAATTATTTATAAATGGCATACAGATTATTTATTTTCCCTAACCCCATTCCTTTCCCGCCAAACACTTGGCGAACACCCCACCAAGCGATTAAAAAATCGGGCAAAGTAAGCCGGGTCTTTAAACCCAAGCTGATAGGCTATTTCGAACACCGGACTGTCACTAAACAGCAATAGCCGTTTAGCCTCTCGTAACAGCCGATCAAAGATTAATCTTTTTGGTGGTCGGTTGGCAAACCGCCGACACATATCTTTCAAACGAGATTCCGTAACCCCCAATTGTTCAGCATATTTCGGTACGGCAAGATGTTGATGGTAATGTTGATCAACCAACTGGTTAAAACGCTGAAATAGTTTTAGTTCACCCCTAACACCACCGGAACGGTGGTCATCAAGGGGAATGCTGCGCAGAAGAAAAGTAAACAATGACTGAGCCAAAAATGCCAGCGATTGTTCACGTCCGGCAAATTGATTGGCAGATTCGCGTCCGATCAATGCCCAATAGTGATTGAATGTTTCCAGTTCTTCGGGTTTATCCGCGACAGAAAGGCAGATGGCAGGAATATCAACCAGTTCACGATGAGTCGGATAGAGCGAACTGAGTAGTGGAGTAATCAATTCTTGGCGTACTGTCAGCACATAACCATCGGTATCTTCTTGTGTAAAAAAAGCGTGAGGAACGGAAGGTGGAGTCAAAATAAACAAAGGTGCCTGTACAGAATAACGTAGCTCATCCAGTTGTAGTTCAATCCGCCCCGTGACCAGATAATGCAGTTGGAAAAAACCATCATGGCGATGTGCTTGCATATCACGGCCAAAGAAAGCAGCCATACGGCCAAAAGTTTGGTAGTGAACATCATCCGAACCCTGTGTTTCATCATAGTTCTTACTGATGTCGATATTGGCAATGATAGCTCTGCTGGTATTATGAGCGGCTGTCATTTTTTTCACTCCATTGTGGTTTTGCATATTTCATCGGGATCAGTAATACCATTAATGCACCGATGATCAGTAATCCAGCGACGAAATAAAGCCCCGCGTTGAAACTGCCGGTTTGGTCTTTCAGCCAGCCAATCAGCAACGGGCTGACAGCCGAACCCACATTTCCCGTGGCATTGATCACGGCGATCCCCACTGCACGGGCGCGCAAGCTGATGGATTGATCCGGTGTTGTCCAGAATATGGTCATGGCTGTAAACGATCCGGTAGACGCCATAATGATCCCCAGCAGTTGCACCATGCTGTTATCGGTCAGGGAAGTTAAAATCCAGCCTGTAGCGGCGAATAAATAAGGTAGGGTAGTGTGAATTTTTCGTTCTTGCAGACGATCTGAACGGCGGCTCCAGTAAATCATGCCCAAAATCGTACAGAATTGTGGAATAGCAGTTAGAATGCCGATGACAACATGGCTGCTTCCCTGATTGAAACTCTGCATAATTTGGGGCGTCCAGATATTAATGGCGCTGAGGGTATTGGTAAGGCAGAAATAAGCGAAGGTATACATCAGCACAATGGGAGTAAATACCTCGCGCCATAAGCTGGTTTGTTGTCGGGTATTCTCATTGGGTTGTATTTGCGAAAGCTTATCGCTCTCCATCATTTCCTGAAGGCATTGCTTATCTTCTTGAGTCAGCCACTTGGCTTTTTCTGGCGAATCATCCAGATAGAACCAGACAACAAAACCGAGCAGTACGGAAGGAAAGCCTTCCAGCAAGAACAGCCATTGCCAGCCATGCAGATTCCAGATGCCGTCCATTTCCAGAATATAACCGGAGATCAGTGAGCCAAAGGCCATTGTTACGGGCATGGCGATCATAAACAGCGCATTAGCACGAGCGCGATAGTAGGCCGGAAACCAATAAGTCAGGTAGACCAAAATACCCGGTAAAAAGCCAGCTTCCGCGATCCCGACTAGCATACGCAGGATATATAAGCTCGTAGGGCCAGTGGCAAACATGGTGGCCGTCGAGGCAATGCCCCACAACACCATAATAGTGGCAATCCAGCGGCGGGCACCCACAATACCCAGCATCACATTGCTGGGAATGCCGAAAATCACGTAAGTGGCATAAAATAGCGTGGCTGCCAGACCAAACATTGTGGATGTTAAGCCGAGATCTTTTCCCATCGTCAAACCAGCAAAACCAATATTGATGCGGTCGAGAAAAGAGAACACAAACAAAACAAATAGAAATAAAATCAGGCGTCGAAATAATTTATTGATGACACTTTGTTGCTGAACGGTAAGTTTTTTGGGGGAGGCGGGCGGATTGTCTGATTGTGAATTTGTGTCAGGTGAAATGCTCATTGTCGTTCCCTTTTTTTATAGTTATTAGGAGATACGTTATTAGGAAATGCATTATTAGAAAATTCAACTGTAATGGCAGATATCACGTTCAATATTTGCACTATATATCCGCCCTCGAAAGAGGGCGGATATAGGGTAATAGGCCGTAGTGCTTGGTCAGTAATGAGTGCTTAATAAACGTTGGGGGATGATGTGCCTTGCCCCTGATTTTTGCCAAAATGCGCGGCTAACGTGTTAGCTGCCGTGATGAGCAAAGTCGTATCAACACCTACGGCAACAAACGATGCACCCAGATTGAGATAGTGCTCCGCCGAATCAATATGAGTCATTAAAATACCCGCTGCTTTGCCCGCTGCTTTGATCTGACCTATGGCCTGTTCAATCGCGGCTTTAACGTCAGGATGTTGCGGATTGCCTGTATGTCCCATATCGGCACTGAGATCGGCGGGGCCGATAAACACGCCATCAACACCTTCCACTGCCGCTATTTCTGGCAGATTTTGCAGTGCTTCGCGTGTTTCTACCTGTACTAACACACATATTTCGTCATTAGCACGGGACAGATAATCAGGAATACGGTTCCAGCGTGAAGCCCTCGCCAGCGAACTGCCGATGCCACGAATACCCGCAGGTGGATAGCGCGTTGCCCGAACAGCTTGGTGTGCTTGTTCCGCATTCTGAACCATCGGGATCAACAATGTTTGGGCACCAATATCCAACAACTGTTTGATCATTACGGGATCATTCCAGGCGGGACGAACAACAGGCTGGCTTGGATAGGGGGCAATGCCCTGTAGCTGGGCAAGAATAGTGGGGATATCATTGGGGGCATGTTCACCATCAATCAATAGCCAATCAAATCCCGTACCTGCTAAAATTTCTGCGCTGTATCCACTGCATAGACCAAGCCATAACCCGATTTGTGGATGCCCAGCTTTCAGTGCTTGTTTAAATCTATTTGTTAACAGATCCATGGTTTCACCTTATTTCCGGCTTATTTTTCCTGTTGTTACATGACGACTTCTTTAAGACCGCGGACTCTAAACAAAACGGCAACTAATAGAGCCTAAGACACCATAATCCACATGAAAGGTATCACCTTTGCGGGCAGGAACTGGCCGGGTGAAAGAACCTGCCAGAATGATCTGACCCGCTTCAAGTTGTACACCATGTGGTGCCAGTTTATTGGCAAGCCACGCCACACCATTGGCGGGATGATTGAGAACCGCAGCCGCTACGCCGGACTCTTCAATCACACCATTGCGATAGAGCAGAGCACTGACCCAACGCAGATCCAGTTCATCCGGTCTGATCGGCCTTCCTCCCATAATGACACCGCCATTGGCGGCATTATCAGAAATTGTATCGAACACCTTACGCGGCCGCTGGGTGTCGGGATCAATGTTATGACAGCGAGCATCGATCAACTCCAGTGCCGGAATGACATAATCTGTCGCGTTATATACATCAAATAACGTGCAGTTTGGGCCACTCAGCGGTTTTGCCAGTACGAAGGCCAGCTCAACCTCAATACGCGGCACGATAAAGCGTTCGCAAGAAATGTCACTGCCATCTTGAAAAAACATATCATCCAACAGGGCACCATAATCCGGTTCATCGATTTGCGAACTGGCTTGCATGGCCTTAGACGTCAGGCCGATTTTATGTCCCTTGAGAACCCGACCTTCCGTGATTTTTAAATTTACCCATTCACGCTGAATGGCGTAAGCATCTTCAATCGTTATCTCTGGATAGTCCAATGAGATTTGACGGATTTGCTCACGATTTTTTTCTGCCTGATGTAAACGGCGTGCAAGCTGTGATACGACGTCTTGCTGTAGCATAGAGAGTTAAGCTCCTTTAGCTTCTAATCCTCCGAAACAGAGGTATTTCACTTCCAGATAATCTTCGATCCCGTAACGTGAACCTTCGCGCCCCAGCCCCGATTGTTTGATACCACCAAATGGAACAACTTCGTTGGAAATTATCCCTTCATTGATGCCTACCATACCGCTTTCCAACGCTTCCGCTACACGGTAAATCCGGCCAATATCGCGGGAATAGAAATAAGCAGCCAGACCAAATTCCGTGTTATTAGCAATACGAATCGCTTCTTCTTCATCACGGAATTTGAGCAGCGGCGCCAATGGGCCGAATGTTTCTTCGTGGGCAACAAGCATGGATTCAGTAACATCCGCCAATACCGTTGGCTCAAAGAATTGGCCACCGAGTGCATGAGATTTACCGCCAGCCAGAATACGAGCACCGTTGGAAACTGCATCACTGATATGCGCTTGCACTTTCTCCACTGCCGCCTGATTAATCAGTGGCCCTTGTTGTGATGCCCTGTCACTGGCAGGCCCGACTTTAAGTTGTTTAACCGCGTGTACCAGACGTTCCGCGAAAGCGTCATAAATACCTTCCTGTACCAGAATACGGTTGGCACAAACACAAGTTTGCCCGCTATTACGGAACTTAGCGCTCATAGCTCCTTCCACGGCGGCATCAAGGTCAGCATCATCAAACACGATAAAGGGCGCGTTGCCTCCCAATTCGAGGGAGAGTTTTTTTACGGTATCCGCGCTTTGTGCCATTAATAATTTGCCAATACGAGTCGACCCCGTAAACGAAAGTTTGCGTACGATAGGGCTTGAAGTCAGAACTTTGCCAATCGTTTTGGCATCCACTCCGGTTACGATGTTCAAAACGCCCGCCGGAATGCCCGCTTGTTCTGCTAATACGGCCAGAGCCAGCGCAGAGAGAGGCGTTTCAGCCGCAGGTTTCAGTACCACAGTACAACCCGCAGCCAGAGCAGGACCAACTTTACGGGTGATCATCGCATTAGGAAAATTCCACGGTGTGATCGCAGCAACGACACCAATCGGTTGTTTGATAGTGGAGAGGCGACGACCCGGCATTGGAGAAGGAATGGTTTCGCCATAAATACGTTTGGCTTCTTCCGCAAACCATTCGATAAAGCTAGCACCATAAGCGATTTCTCCCATTGCTTCTTGGTGTGATTTGCCTTGTTCAGCACTCATAATTTCAGCTAAAGCAGTTTGGTTTTCCATAATCAGGTGAAACCACTGCTTGAGTTTTTGGCTGCGTTGTTTGGAGGTCAGTGCTTTCCATGCAGGAAGGGCATTGTGGGCAGCTTCAATGGCATATTGTGTCTCTTCGGCGCCGACATCACTGACATTGACAATTATTTCACCGTTGGCGGGATTAGTGACTGCAAAAGTCGCCTTATTTTTTGCATCAACCCACTGACCATTGATATAAGCCTGTTGGCGCAGTAGTGATGTATCCAGATGATTTGTCATGATTTCCTCTTTACTTAACAAAAAGGTGAACTGCAATGTGCCTAATTATGCCATCTATAGTCGTTATTCTTTTGTCTTAAACAGGTCATGCACGTTATTGGATTTGTAATTCAGCGTAGGATCGAGCTCTTCCATGGTGAAGGAAAGCCCCAGATAACGCTGAGCCATCAAATCGGTAAAATGTGCCTTAATTAAAGCAAACAACATTTCTCCGACTTTTTGTCTATCTTCGAGGCTACGCCCGGCACCGATTTTCAATGTCATATGGACAAACGCGTAATCTTGTTGACCATCAGCCATTTGCCACGTATCTAACCAAATGGCACGGCTGCGGATACCGCCCAGAGGGAAAATGCCCGTATCGGCCAGCGCCTGATTCACTTTGGCAAATAATTCCGGCAACTTGGCGGATTCACGGATATTTTCGGTACATTCAGTATAAAAGTGTGGCATGGTTTTTTCCTGTCAGGTACGGGATTCATTTGTAAACAGCATGGTCTGGTAATGGGAAAACCGCGTTAACTTGCCCTGTTCCTGAGCTGGCGAACAGCTCCGTCAGAAACTCCACTTTACCGTCATATTTGTCCCAGCCGAGCAGGCCAAGCAGCATCACGGTATCGTGCATATTGCCTTCACCACGGCAATATTGCGCATATTCAGGCAGCATCTTGCAAAATTCCTTAAATTGGCCTTCTTTCCAAAGCTGCACGACACGGCGATCCATCTGTTCATCAAACTCACGGGTATAACTGTTCATCCCCCCTTCAGCGCGTTGATCCTCAATAAAACTGTGGGATAGCGAACCACTTGCCAACACTGCAACTGTGCCATCGTATTTCTCAATCGCCCGTAAAATCGCCTCTCCCAGTTTGCGGCTGTCTTCAAACGCGTGGACAGTGCAAAAAGCAGAAATTGAAATCACCTTGAAATGGCGGTCGCTATTCATATAGCGCATTGGCACCAGTGTGCCATATTCCAGTTTCAGGCTTTGGATCTCGTGTGATTGTGCCCGAACACTCATCTGGCGAGCTTCTTCTGCAATCATCCGGCCAAGTTCAGGATTACCGTCGTATTCGTAGGTCATATCGCGGATAAAATGCGGCAATTCATTACTGGTATAGATGCCGGAGAAATGGTCCGTACAGTTAATATGATAGGCACTGTTAACCAGCCAATGGGTATCGAACACAATGATCGTATCGACGCCCATTTCACGGCAACGACGACTGATTTCTTTGTGTCCATCAATAGCGCTTTGTCGGCAACCGTGATGCTTGCCCGGTAATTCGGACAGGTACATAGAGGGGACGTGTGTAATTTTCGCTGCTAACGCTAACTTTCCCATAAATTCTCCTAGACACCCCAACGAGGAATAGGGTGATCTCCCATTGAGATACAGACGTTTTTCACTTCGGCAAATACGTCAAAACTGTATTCCCCGCCTTCACGTCCTACACCAGAGGCTTTTACGCCACCGAATGGCTGGCGAAGATCGCGAACATTCTGGGAGTTAACGAATACCATGCCGGCTTCAATACCGCGTGCCAGGCGCAAAACTTTGCTGACATCTTGTGTCCAGATATAGGAGGCCAGACCATATTCCACATCATTGGCCATACGCAGCCCGTTTTCTTCGGTTTTGAACGGCAACAGACAAGCAACGGGGCCGAAAATTTCTTCTTGTGCCACACGCATATGGTTATCGACATCGGCCATCACGGTAGGACGCAGGAAGTGACCATTTTTCACATGAGCAGGCAAATCGGCTGGTTTATTTGGGCCTCCCGCCAGCAATGTTGCCCCTTCCTCAATCCCCAGACGGATATAATTGGAGACTTTTTCCCAGTGTTGTTGACTGATCAAACTACCCACTTGAGTATTGGGATCTTGGGGATCGCCGACCCGCAACCGGTTAGCGCGTTCGGCAAAGCGTTTGACGAATTCGGGATAGATACTTTCTTGAATGAAAATACGGGAACCTGCTGTGCAGCGTTCGCCATTAAGGGAGAAAATAGTGAAAAGAGCAGCATCCAAGGCGCGTTCAATATCTGCATCTTCAAAAATCAGGACAGGGGATTTTCCGCCCAGCTCCATAGAATATTTTTTTAGGCCGGCATTTTGCATGATCAGGCGACCTGTCGCTGTTCCCCCCGTGAAAGAGATGGCGCGGACATCATGATGTCTTACCAGCGCATCCCCCGCCGTGTTACCGTAGCCCTGTACCACATTCAGCACCCCAGAGGGAATACCCGCTTCCAGTGCCAATTCTCCCAGACGGTTGGCTGTCAGTGGGGAAAGTTCGGACATCTTCAAAACAGCTGTATTGCCCAGTGCGAGACAAGGTGCAACTTTCCACGTTGCTGTCATAAAAGGCACATTCCACGGAGAGATCAACGCACAAACCCCGACAGGCTGGATCAGTGTATAGTTGAGCATCTTGTCATCGACGGGATAAGTGCGCCCGTTCATTTGCTGGCAAATTTCAGCAAAGAAATTGAAGTTTTGTGATGCGCGTGGGATCAGTACATTTTGTGTCTGGTGAATGGGGAGGCCGGTATCCTTGGTTTCCATCGCTGAAATATCAGGAACATTCTGGTCGATCAACTCTCCCAAACGGCACATCAGACGAGCACGTTCTTTCATGGGAGTATTTGCCCATTTTGGAAAAGCGTCTTTAGCGGCAGCAACAGCTTGATCAATCTCTTCCTGCCCGCCGGAAGCCACTTCAGCCAGCACGTCACCCGTTGCGGGGTTAATCGTTTCGAAGTAATTTTTACTGCCAACGTTCTTGCCGTTGATCCAATGATTAATCGTGGTCATGACAAACGCTCCTCATATTCTTGCTGGCTGATAATGTGATTCACCAGACGCCCAATCCCTTCGACTTCGACAATGACTTCGTCCCCCACAACAACATTAGATAGCCCTTTGGGCGTTCCCGTGGCAATCATGTCACCCGGTTGTAATGTCATGAAATCGCTGAGATAGGTGATCAGGAAAGGAATGTTGAAGATCAAATCGGCGGTTGTACCTTGCTGACGCAACTCACCATTCACCCATGTTCTTAGAGTCAAGTTATGGGGATCGGTGATGTGATTTTTATCCATGATCCACGGCCCAATCGGGGTAAGCGTATCGCGGCTTTTTACACGCAAGTTGGGGCGATAGTAATTCTCTAAATAATCACGGACTGCGTAATCGTTACAAATGGTATAGCCAGCAACATAATCCATTGCATTTTCTTGGGAAATTTTGTGGGCGGGTTTACCAATCACCACAACTAATTCAGCTTCATAATGCATGTATTCCGCATTATCAGGGCGGATGGAAACTTGACGGTGGCCCGTTAAGCTATTGGCAGCTTTGATGAATACCAGAGGCTCTTCTGGTGGCTTAAACTCCAGCTCTGTTGCATGATCAGCATAATTCAGCCCCAATGCAAACAAGGTTCCGTTGGCAGGTGGAAGCCATACCATAGCGTCACTGCTTACGGTACTGCCATCAGGCAGAAGGATATTTTCTTGCTCATCAACCGTGACATCCAAATCTTGGTCCAGATAGCGAATTTTGGCATGTTTCATAGATGACCTTCTGTCAGTTCAACCGTGTTCTCCAAATCCGGAAAGCCTTCAGCCTTGATGGTGACGTGATCGGTAGGGTGGAGAGTCACGCGCCGGTGAGGGGTTCCCAGCAGAATGGCATCGCCTGCTTTTAATGTGGCAAATTCACTTAATGCAGCCAGTAGCTTTGATGCTGAAAGGATAAGATCGTTGGTTGACCAGCGGTCCACTTCTTGACCGTTGAGTTCAGTGACGATATCGAGTGATTCCACAGAACTGGCCTTGACCATTTGGCCTATCGGACAAAAGCCATCCCGGCATTTTTCTTTAATGGCGGGGCGGTAAAATGATGTTTCTGGCAGGCTGATTTCATTGGCTAATGCGTAGCCTGCAATGTAGTGAACCGCATCTTGAGCAGAAACTTTGCGTGCGGTTTTTCCTATCACAAGTGCCAGAGTTGCGCCACTTTGTACTGTTTCCCCGAGAGGATAAGGGATCACATCACCTGAACCCACCACGGTATTGCGGGGTTTGATAAACCAAATTGGAGTTTTAGGTGGTGTTTTATAAGGTGATTCGTGAAACTTTTCATGCCAGAGTTTGACTTGGCTAGTATGGTTGAGAGCAACGGCAAAGACAGTGCCTTTCATTGACAACTCCTTGAAACCTGAATGACATATCGCTGGGTGTTTATTAATATATTAATAAATCATATGGTGCAAATCTTCAATATGTTAACGTAATTGTTAAGTTTAATTGTGATCTATGTAACATGAGGCTGCCAGAGGTTATTTTTACTACATAAATATCAGATTGTTATATTTTTAAGTGAGGTCATTTGGCTTTAAGTTTAACTTTATATTAACTTTTCATGGCGGAATAATTTTATTTATTTGTTAATGTTGAAATATTTTTTCTTTGTGGATGATTATGAGCGTGTTAGTCTTTTTGTTGTTTATGTTATCTATAATAAATAACGTACGCGTTAAAATTTATAGAGAATGGTTAACTATTAACTAAAGAGTCCCCTTTACTTATGCATGAATCCTTGACAATTGCATTACTTCAAGCGCGCGAAACCGCGATGGGTTTTTTTCGGCCTATTCTGAAGAGCTATAATTTAACTGAGCAACAATGGCGTATTATTCGAGTACTTGCGAGTAGCCGTTCGATTGATTTTCATGATCTGGCTTGCCTCACCTGCATCCTGCGCCCAAGTCTAACGGGCATTCTAACGCGCATGGAGCGTGATGGGCTTATTTTCCGTCTGAAGCCTATGAATGATCAGCGTAAGCTGTATGTGTCTTTGACACCGGCAGGCCAAGAACTCTATGAGCAGGCCAAAGGGCTGATTGATGAGGGGTATAAGGCGATTGAAGAAGCCTTTTCTCCAGAAAAGTTAACTCAACTTTTAAGGTTGCTGGATGAATTTATTGCTATCGGGAATCATTCTCAAGCCGATTTGGATGAAGAAAGCGAAATGTAAGTTGAATAAACCCGCCATATTTTGAATTACATCGAGGCAATAAGGAAATAATGTAGCCAACAAAGAGGTAATTTGAAAGATGAAGGATATATACTTTATTAATGTATTAATTAAGTAATTTATCATTAGTTGTATAAAGACCGCCGTAATGAATTGCATAAAGATATTGATGCAGTATATTGCGGCGGTTTTTCTATTTTTATTACAAATTTTTCTTTTATAAAAATCTAAATGAAAAGCTATTGTTAGTAGGAAAATTTAAGTATTACAAATATCATAAAAAATTCTTTACTATTTGTTTCAGCTCCAAATCTATTGGATATTACCTACAAGAAAACTAATACCTATTGAGAATGATAATCATTTTTTCAATCTACTGCTTTAGATAATAAAAATATCATTATGATGATATTTAACCGAGGTATTGTAAGTTTAGTCGTTTTAATCTCTATTCCATTTAATTCATTTTCTGGATCTTGATGTAGGGTATGAAGCAAATGATTATGCAGGGAAATTGTGAGTCAAAAATGCTCTCAATCAAAAATATGTTATCCATGCCATTAAATGGATGATGGTATGCCCGTACTGGAAAAGGCGTTAACTTTAGCGTTAATATGAATATTAAATTTCAATAATACACTTATATTCAATAAATAAATTTTAAATTTCAATTCTATTATCTTCAATTTAAAACATAAAAGAGTAAATTTAAAGTAGCTGTCTATTTAAATAATAGTCACTTATTTTGTGAAGCGCAAAAGCTATGCCCTGTTTTCTGACAGTAGAAGAATATAGTTTTCTATATCACCCAAGTGATGCTCCGATTTATCTGCAATATTAATCCGGCACAAAACCATGTTGGTCATTGCACATAAATTATCCTCCATCCAATATGCAGATAAAATTGTGGTGATGGATCAGGGCAGTATTGTTGAAGAAGGGACGCATAACAGTAGGGTTTTTACCATAAATTATGACAGTTGCAGCAGCAGGTTCAGAGCTGGGGGATAAATTAGTGATGCCATAGCACCATATCGATATTTTTTAATTTAAATCGTAGAAAGTATTCTGATGGAAGAGATTCGCTCAAAAGCAATTATTTTTGATTCTGAGCGAATTGTTATATTTTAAACAAATTATTACTGATTAAAAATAAACAATTACTTGGTATTTCCCTGCCGATAAGCCAATGCTACGGCTAATGATTGCGTCAGACACAACGTTGCGGATTGAGAGCGGAACGCATCTACCTGTGCTTCTTTCACTACAAAACAAACGTCACTGAAACTGGCTAGTGGGCTGATTTGGCTATCGGTAATGACAATTTGTTTCGCGCCTGCCTGTGCTGATTTTTCGCTCACCATGACTGTCTCTTCAGCATACGGAGTGAAACTGATGGATACCACAACATCTTTCGGGCCAATCATACTTATTTGCTCGCGGAACATACCACCTAAACCATCCACCAGCAGAGGACGACATTCCAGATGGCTCAGGGCATAAGCAAAGTATGATGCGACACTAAAAGAACGACGCAGCCCGATAATGTAAATATTGTGCGCATTCGCCAGTAAATTTACTGCCTTATTTAAATCCTCCGCGGGAGTGCGGGCTGCGAGTTGTTGCATGGCCTGAGCATTGGAATGGGCGAACTCCTGTAAAATGTGTTGCGGATCTTCCGGTAATTGATGGTCACCATCCAACTCTTTGAACAGCCGCGCCCGATCGGTATAATTGGCCGTTTCTTCCACCAGATTCATACGGAAGAGTTGTTTCATTTCATTAAATCCACTGAAATTGAAAGCATTGGCAAAGCGGATCAACGTGGAAGGTGGAACATCAGCCTCTTTTGCGATAACGGCAACAGTATCAAATGCGACACTGTTCGTATTATCCAGCACATACCTTGCAACTTGCTGCAACCGTTTACTTAAGTCACCATAACGTGAGCGTATTTGTTCTTGAAGTTCGTTCAGGTTAGACGCAGCAGACATAATGCCCCCATAAAAAATTGTAATGAAATATATACCCTTCGTCTTTCTAGTTGCCACTGAGTAATCACGCTATTGCATAAAAATAGCGTTTTGATCACATTAATTAAAGTGTATTTCAATTCTCATTGAAAATGAAACATATATTTCATATATCTGTAGCACCGTGACTTAACCTTGAATGATTCAATCGTAATTGTCTTTAGAGAGGCTCAGAATGGAACAGATTAAAAATTTTATTGGCGGTCAACTCATTGATAGTCAAAGTGAACGCATGTCATTTATCTTTAATCCGGCGACAGGGCAAAAAATCAGGCAGGTTGCTTTGAGCACCGTTAATGAGACTAAGTATGCCATTGAATCTGCCCATCTGGCCTTTAAAGTGTGGTCAAAAACCTCCCCGCTGAAACGTGCCCGGATCCTGTTCAAATTCAAGTCATTGCTTGAAGAAAACGGCGATAGGTTGGCTCGGCTGATTTCTGAAGAACATGGCAAAATTTATTCTGATGCCATGGGTGAATTGACCCGCGGTCTTGAAGTAGTGGAATTTGCCTGTGGCATTCCACATCTGCAAAAAGGGGAACACTCTGCTAATGTGGGAATGGGGGTTGACAGTCATTCTCTGATGCAACCGCTGGGTGTCTGTGCGGGCATTACTCCTTTTAACTTTCCAGCAATGGTGCCGATGTGGATGTTCCCGATTGCACTGGCAACGGGTAACACTTTTGTCCTGAAACCATCCGAAAAAGATCCGTCTCTCTCGATTGAACTGGCTAAATTATTACAGCAGGCCGGTTTGCCAGATGGGGTATTTAATGTCGTGCAGGGAGATAAAGAAGCGGTTGATGTGTTGCTCACCGACCCGCGTATCCATGCCGTGAGTTTTGTCGGTTCAACACCGATTGCGGAATATGTTTATACCACGGCTTCGGCCCATGGCAAGCGCTGCCAGGCATTGGGAGGAGCAAAAAACCACAGTATTTTGATGCCGGATGCGGATATGGATGTGGCTACGAATGCCATTATGGGGGCAGCCTTTGGCGCGGCAGGAGAGCGCTGCATGGCGCTGTCCGTTGTCTTGGCGGTTGGGGATCAGATTGCGGATAAATTGGTAGAACAACTTCGGCAAAAAATCAGTCAAATGTCAGTAGGTATCGGTATTACCGAAGGGAAAGAAAACGACATGGGACCTGTGATTTCAGAACAACATAAAGCGAAAATCTGTGATTACATCAACAGTGGTGCAGAACAGGGCGCTGAATTATTGGTGGATGGGCGTGGATATCAGGTTGCTGGTTATGAAAGTGGCTATTTCGTGGGGCCGACCCTGTTTGATTACGTTACGCCTGACATGAAAATCTATAAAGAAGAGATTTTTGGCCCCGTACTTGCCATCGTTCGCGTACCGGATTATGACACCGCACTGAAATTGGTTAATCATCACGAATATGGCAATGGGGCGGCTATCTTTACCTGTGATGGCGAAACCGCTCGTCAATTCAGTGAAGATGTTCTGGCTGGTATGATCGGCGTCAATATTCCCATTCCTGTGCCGATGGCATTCCATAGCTTTGGTGGTTGGAAACGTTCTATTTTCGGGCCGCTGAACGTGCATGGCAATGATGGGGTTCGCTTCTATACTCGTATGAAAACGGTCACTAGCCGCTGGCCTGCAAGTGTGCGTCTCGAACATCACGATAGCCATTTTGTGATGCCAACGATGGAGTAGCTATTTCTATGAATAATACACCCATGAAGACGAAAAAAATGACAATGGCTCAGGCCTTAGTCAAATTTCTTAATCAGCAATATATCCATGTCGATGGGGAGGAATACCCTTTTATTCGAGGCGTTTTTACGATATTTGGTCACGGTAACGTAGTGGGATTAGGGCAAGCATTGGAGCAAGCGCCGGGGCACCTTCGTATTTATCAAGGTTGTAATGAACAAGGTATGGCGCATATTGCTACGGGGTTTGCCAAGCAGAAGAAACGCCAGCAAATTTTTGCTGTCACGTCTTCTATCGGGCCGGGGGCAGCCAATATGGTAACGGCTGCCGCAACAGCGACAGCAAACCGTATTCCACTGCTGTTATTACCGGGAGATACTTTTGCTTGTCGCCAGCCTGATCCGGTTTTACAGCAAGTAGAACAATATGGTGATGGCACGATCAGTACCAATGATTGTTTCCGTCCAGTATCCCGCTATTGGGATCGTATTTCCAGACCAGAACAATTGATGACAGCCATGATCCACGCGATGCGAGTATTGACCGATCCGGCAGACACTGGCGCAGTCACTATTTCTCTTCCGCAAGATGTTCAGGGGGAAGTGTGGGATTACCCTAATTACTTTTTCCAAAAACGAGTTCATCAGATTGAACGCCGTCCCGTTTCTCAGGCGCGAATTCAGGAAGCGGTTGCACTAATTCAGCGTAAGAAAAAGCCACTGCTGATTTGTGGTGGTGGTGTGCGTTATTCAGAAGCTCATGAGGCATTTCGCCAATTCGCTGAGACATTCAATATTCCTTTTGCCGAAACTCAGGCAGGGAAAAGTGCGATTGTGGCAGCACATTCACTGAATTGTGGTGGAATCGGCACGACTGGTTGTTTAGCCGCGAATCTACTCGCTAAAGAAGCTGATTTAATCATTGGCGTAGGCACCCGTTTTACCGATTTTACGACCGCCTCAAAATCATTATTTCAACACCCAGAAGTAGAATTTATTTCCATCAATGTGGCGGAATTTGACGCGTGTAAGCTGGATGCTGTCGGCGTATTGGCGGATGCCCGTGAAGGGTTGAATGCCATTGCACAAGAGCTGGCAAAAACGACATGGTATGCGGAATGGCAGCAAAAAATTTTGCAAGCCAAGGTCGCTTGGCAGCAGGAGTTAGATCGATTGTTTTCCATTCAATATCAGGCCGATTTCATACCGGAAATCGCGGGGCATTTAGATGAAAAACTGGGTGAGTACAGTGAAACATTGCAAACCAATCTGACTCAAACCCGCGTACTTGGTTTGATGGCTCAGTATTTGGAACCGAATGCCGTCATTGTTGGGGCGTCTGGCTCTTTGCCGGGAGATTTGCAGCGAGTTTGGCAACCGAAAGTACCTGATACTTATCATCTCGAATATGGTTACTCCTGCATGGGATATGAAATTGCGGCATCATTGGGAGTAAAACTCGCTTGCCCAGAACAACCGGTCTACGCGATGGTAGGTGATGGTTCGTACTTGATGCTAAATAGCGAATTACAAACGGCCATTCAGGAAAATATTAAGATCACCGTGTTATTGTTTGATAATGCCGGGTTTGGCTGCATTAACAACTTACAGATGAGCCAAGGCATGGGAAGTTTTGCGACGGAAAATCGATATCGCAATCAATCTAACGGTAGGTTAGATGGCAAGCTACTCAAGGTGGATTTCGCTAAAAACGCAGAGAGTTATGGCTGTAAGAGTTATCGTGTACATAACGAACAGCAATTGATTGCTGCGTTGCAGGATGCACAAACACAGTCATGTGCAACTTTAATTGATATCAAAGTGTTGCCAAAAACCATGACCCATGATTATGAATCATGGTGGAGAACAGGTACTGCAAAAATCGCTGATAACGCTGCCATTACTGCTGCGGCGGAAAACATCAGGGACTATGTGGAGAAAAAAACACGCCAATATTGAATTGATCCTGTTGTTAAACCCAGTCTGATCATTCTTCTCAGTCTGGAAAACCCACTATTTTAATAGCGGCTTGCCGGGTATGAAATAAAAATTCCATATCCGGCGCTGCTGATTATTTCTTATTTTATATCGTTATTTGAGCAAATCTCCTGTAAGAGGGTTTTTCATTACTTTTTGTTTTTAAAGAAAATAATTTAAAATTTATTTAGTAATTATTCTGTTTTCGTGACAAATTTAACACTAAAACTTCCTTTTACATCACAAAATGCTAA
This sequence comes from Xenorhabdus hominickii, assembly GCF_002632725.1. Taxonomy (GTDB): domain Bacteria; phylum Pseudomonadota; class Gammaproteobacteria; order Enterobacterales; family Enterobacteriaceae; genus Xenorhabdus; species Xenorhabdus hominickii. The sequence goes on along the minus strand of NZ_NJAI01000008.1, from coordinate 72,242 downwards.
CCACCTCTAAAAAATAAAATTTTCAAATAATATGAAATTGAAATAAATATTTTGATTGATATATTTTTATCCACACCAAAGCAGATACTAAGGTATCCAAGGAGCATTCATGTTCAATATTGCATTATTTGGCGCTGGACGAATTGGGCTGGTTCACGCTGTTAACATTGTTAACCACAAAGAAACGCACCTCTATTCTGTGATAGATCCACATATAGCAAGTGCTGAAATGGTGGCGCAGAAATATCAAACAAAAATACAGACTACCGAAGAAGCGATGGCTGATCCTGATGTTCATGGCGTCTTGATCGCATCAGCAACAGATACTCATGTAGATCTGATTGAACTGGCTGCTCGTCACAATAAAACCATTTTCTGTGAAAAGCCGGTTCATCTTAATCTTGAAAGAGTTCGTCAATGCCTTGCTACGGTAAAAGCATTTCAGGTTCCTTTGTTTATTGGTTTTAACCGTCGCTATGATCCTCAATTCCGTCGTCTGAAAAACCTGTTTGATGCGGGGTCAGTGGGTAAAGCGGAATCTTTGCTTATTACCTCTCGTGATCCATCCCCTCCACCCGCTGAATACGTTCAGGTATCTGGCGGCATGTTCCGGGATATGACCATCCATGATTTTGACATGGCTCGCTTCATCATGGGTGAAGAGCCGTGTGCTATTTATGCACAAGGCAGTAATCTCGTTGATCCCGCCATTGGTTTAGCCGGAGATATTGATACAGCGTTTATTGTTATGAAATTTCCTTCGGGGGCAATGGCGACCATCACTAATAGCCGCCGTTCAGGTTATGGCTATGATCAGCGCCTTGAGCTACATGGTGAGAACGGTTTGCTTACAGCCGGAAATATTAAGGAAAACAGCGTTGAATTTTGGGGTGAACAAGGTTGCCTTGCTGCTAAGCCTGAACATTTCTTTTTACAACGCTATCGTGAAGCCTATATCGCAGAATGGGATCATTTTGTCGATGTCATGGCTGGCAGGGCTATGCCTGAAACCCGCGGTATCGATGGTGAAAAGGCCTTGTACCTCGCAGATAAGGCACTTGAATCTCTACGTTCCGGTAAGGAAATAAAATTATAACGATAAAAACACTATTACCTGAAAGTAGTTGATCAGGAGGGAGGAGTATATGGCAGATTTTCTTTCTTTTATTGGTTTCACTTTATTGGTAGCAGCGTTTGCTTATTACAAAACGAGAAATAAACAGTTAAGCAATTCGACAGAAGGCTATTTTCTTGGTGGGCGTTCTCTGACTGGTGTATATATCGGTAGCTCCATGTTATTAATGAACTTGTCCACAGAGCATTTAGTCGGTTTGAATGGTTTGGCATTCAGAACTGGTTTTATTGTTATGGCTTGGGAAGTCATCGCTGCACTAACGATTGTTTTATTTGCTATCTATTTCCTACCAAAATATCTGAAACTCGGCATTTCTACGATCCCGGAATATCTCGAACGTCGGTTTGATAAAAATACGTTGCTGATTACATCGGTTTTATTTTTGGCGATGTATGTGATTTCGCTATTACCTATCGTGTTATATACCGGAGCCATTGCACTGGAAAGTCTGTTTCAGGTGTCTCAAGTTCTTCATGTCGATAAAACCACGGCACTCTGGATCATGGTTTGGGGTGTTGGTGGACTTGGGGCAATTTACGCAATCTTCGGCGGCATCAAGGCCATTGCCGTTTCGGATACCATTAATGGGATTGGCTTGATTTTGGGTGGATTAATGGTAACCATTTTTGCCCTTTTGTATGTTGGGGATGGTAGTGCATGGGAAGGTTTGGCTGAGGTCTATCAAGCTCATCCAGAGAAATTCAATTCCATTGGTAGTGAAGATTCCCTTGTTCCTTTTTCAACTCTATTTACCGGGCTGATTATCTCTAATATGTTCTTTTGGTGTACCAATCAATCGATTGTGCAGAAATCATTGGGCGCCAAGAACTTAGCGGAAGGGCAAAAAGGCGTCATGCTGTGTGCCATATTTAAGCTCCTTATTCCTTCCATTATTATTTTGCCGGGAGTAATAGCATTCCATATCTTTAATGGTCAGTTAGATAATCCTGATAACGCTTACCCTGCATTAGTTCAATTAGTACTACCCAAATTTCTTGTCGGTTTCTTTGCAGCAGTCGTTGTGGGAGCAGTATTTTCAACATTTAGTGGGGGGCTGAATTCTTCCGTCACGTTATTTATAGTCAATATCTACAAACCCCGGATTAACCCTCATGCGACAGAAATACAAGCTGTGGCTGTGGGTAAATATCTGGGGATCGGGTTAGCGTTGGCAACCATGATTATTGCGCCACTGGTTGCGAATGCCCCTGATGGCCTGTTCTACCTGATTCAGCAGTTACAGGGGATCTTTAATGCACCGATCCTCAGCGTAGTATTGGTTGGGCTGTTGACAAAACGTGTTCCCCCGATTGCGGCAAAACTAGGGTTGTTGTTTGGCATGTCGGCTTACATCATTTGTAACTTTATTCTGAACATCAACATTCACTTCTTCCATTTGGTTGGCATATTGTTTGTCCTGAATATCATTTTCATGTTGACGATTGGTTATTTTTTTCCCGCAGAATCGTATCAAGAAGTGTATACAGAGCAGGTAGATATTACTCCGTGGTCAATGGCAAAACCGATGGGATGGTTAATCACACTGTCTGCGATCTCCATGTATGTCTTCCTCGCTCATAATGTACCCGCTTATGTAATGGCATTTTACTATGTATTTGCTGTCGGCATTCTGGGCTATGTCTTCTATCTGATGGGTAAGGCACTCTTTAAAAAGCAGTGACGGTAAGTACAACAAAAGATACGTAATCCCAACCCAGTGGAATGAGAGAACAAACTTTTTCGGGTTCACAAATTGAATTAGTGTTTCTTTAAACATAAAAAATGAAATATATATTTCATTTAAAAGGCAAGAGAAATATAGAGTTCTAATGACACACTCTGGAATAAGAACATGAAAGAAATTCGAGTCGGATTGATTGGTACTGGTTATATCGGCCGTACCCATGCCATAGCTTACGCACAGGCACCTACAGTATTCCCATTGAAGGGCCGGTTGATACGTGAAATGGTGGCTGATATGAGCGCGGAACAGGCTCATGTTCAGGCAAAAGCACTGGGTTTTCGACGTTCGACAGGTGATTGGCGTGAATTAGTTGCTGATCCGAATATCGATGTTGTCGATATTTGTACTCCTAATTTCCTGCATAAAGAAATGGCACTGGAAGCCATCAAATACGGTAAGCATGTCTATTGTGAAAAACCATTGGCGCTGAATTCTCACGATGCAAAACAGATGGTAGAAGCTGTGGCACGAGCAGACGTTAAGACGTTAGTCGGCTTTAATTACATGAAAAACCCCACGGCACAACTGGCGAAAGAAATTATTGCGAATGGAGAAATTGGTGAGATTGTGCATTTTTATGGCACTCACAACGAGGATTATATGGCTGATGCTTTGAGTCCGATTCACTGGCACTGCTTTAAAGATCAGGCGGGATTCGGGGCATTGGGTGATCTGGCTGTCCACATCATCAATATGGCGCAATATCTGGTGGGTGAAATCATGACCGTTTGTGGCGATATGACAACGGTCGTGAAGGCGCGTCCTGAGAAATCAGGTTCTTCTATTTTGATCCCCGTTGAAAATGAAGATCAAGCCCATGTGATGGTGCGTTTCAATACCGGAGCAATGGGAATCATTGAAGCATCCCGTATCGCTTGTGGCCGTAAAATGGGGCTGAATTATGTCGTCACAGGGACTAAAGGCACACTGAGTTTCACACAAGAGCGGATGGCAGAACTGAAACTTTATCTCCATGATGAGCCGGTAAACCGTCAAGGATTCAAGACCATTTTGGTCGGGCCGGAGCATCCCGACTATGCCCCTTTCTGTAATGGCGCAGGGCACGGCATAGGTTTTAACGATCAAAAAACAGTAGAAGTCAGAGACTTGGTTGATGGCATCGCATTAGGGCAAGACATGTGGCCTGATTTTACTGAAGGCTGGAAAGTTTCACGTATTCTGGATGCGATTCTCTGTTCTCACCAAGAAAAACGTTGGGTAAATGTCACTGAAATTAATTAAATGCTGACAGTGATATCCAATACTCAAAATAATCTGGGGTTCATAAAAATCAAGAGCTCAGCAAAATACCGCATTCGGTAAGAGGTGAATTAATGGATCGGCATAGAAAGTTTGATGTTATCTGCATGGGACGTATCGCGGTTGATCTGTATGGTCAGCAAATTGGAGCCCGCCTAGAGGACATGGGAAGTTTTGCAAAATATCTGGGTGGATCTTCGGGAAATGTGGCCTACGGTACGGTGCGTCAGGGATTGAAGTCTTCAATGCTGGCAAGAGTCGGTGATGAACACATGGGGCGTTTTCTGCGTGAAGAATTAGAGTGGGCTGGGTGTGATACCAGCCATTTAATTACCGACAAAGAGCGTCTGACGGCATTAGTTTTGCTCGGCATTAAAGATCACGAAACCTTCCCGCTGATCTTTTACCGCGATAATTGTGCTGATATGGCCCTCACGCATGATGATTTTAGTGAAGACTACATTGCCTCTGCTCGTTGTTTGGCAATCACCGGAACTCACCTTTCTCATCCAAAAACCCGTGATGCTGTACTGACCGCATTGCAATATGCCCGCAGTAACGGAGTCAGAACTGTCATTGATATCGATTATCGTCCGGTATTGTGGGGACTGACTTCTCTTGGTGACGGTGAAACTCGCTATATCGCCTCAGAACAAGTGACAACACAATTGCAGGAAGTGCTTTCCCAGTTTGACCTGATTGTCGGAACAGAAGAAGAATTTCATATTGCTGGTGGCTCTACAGATACAGTTGAAGCCTTGTGTAGAGTACGGGAACTGACTGCTGCGACCTTGGTTTGTAAACGGGGAGCATTGGGATGTTCTGTATTTACTGACGGTATACCCGGCACTTTGGATGAGGGGATCACTGTACAAGGTGTCAAGGTAGAAGTTTTGAATGTCTTAGGGGCAGGAGATGCCTTTATGTCTGGCTTGTTGCGTGGTTATCTTAATAACGAAAGTTGGGAACAGGCTTGTACCTATGCTAATGCTTGTGGTGCTCTGGTAGTTTCTCGTCATGGCTGCTCACCAGCCATGCCAGATAAAACTGAACTGGATAATTATCTTGTTCGTACCGTACAAATAGCGCGTCCTGATTTAGATCTTCACCTTAACCATTTACACCGTATTAGTAGCCGACACAAACAATGGGATGAACTGTGTGTTATGGCATTTGATCACCGCATTCAGTTTGTTGAAATGGCACGTAAGGTTAATGCCAAACTTGAGCGGATACCACAACTGAAAAAATTGTTGTTCCGTGCCAGTCAGGAAGTTAGCACAGAAGCTCATTTGGAAGGACAGGCGGGAATATTATGTGACAGTAGCTTTGGTCAAGATGTATTGAATTCTGCAACAGGGCAGGGGTTATGGATTGGACGTCCCATTGAGCTGCCGGGTTCTCGCCCGCTTTGTCTTGAGCACGGTGATATTGGTTCTCAGCTTATTAGTTGGCCTCAGGAACATATTGTGAAATGTTTGGTGTTCTTTCATCCTGAAGATCATCATCCTTTGCGTCTGGAGCAGGAAAAAACCGTACAGGAAGTTTATTCAGCTTGCTGCCATTCCGGCCATGAATTGTTGCTGGAAGTGATCTTGCCAGTAGACATGCCTCATTCTGATGAACTTTACCTACGTGCCCTTCAGCGTTTCTATAACCTTGGGATTAAACCCGATTGGTGGAAATTACCACCAATGCAATCAGCCAGTTGGGATCAAATCGCGACATTGATTGAACAGCGTGACCCTTATTGCCGTGGGGTAGTGATCCTCGGTCTTGATGCGCCAGAGACAATCTTGAAAGCAAGTTTTAATGCGGCAGCGGGTAAAAAAATCGTCAAAGGTTTTGCTGTCGGAAGGACGTTATTTGGTCAGCCTTCATTGAAATGGCTAGCGGAAGAAATTGATGACGAAAGCCTTATCTTACAAATCAAAACTAACTACCACAATTTGATTAGCTATTGGCGTCAACGTGGATCACAAAGCGAATAAAGTATCACCTATTCTTCAACTAACAGGAGAACCTTCATGGCTGTTCAACTTGGCATCAATCCCTTGACATGGACTAATGATGATTTGCCTTCTTTGGGTGCTGAAACATCGTTGGAAACTTGCCTGACAGAAGGACGATTAGCGGGATTTACAGGTTTTGAACTGGGTAATAAATTTCCCCGTCAGGCGCAGATTTTAGGGCCTATTTTAGCGGCTCATGATTTGAAATTGGTATCTGGCTGGTATTCCGGTGAATTGCTAATCCGTAGTATCGAAGAAGAAATTGTAGCCGTGCAGCCGCATTTGACCTTGTTGCGTGAATTGGGTGCTTCCGTGATGGTTTTCGCCGAAGTGACACACTGTATTCATGGCAATCAGGGCAAACCAGTACATTTTCGTCCATTATTTCCGGTAGATCGTTGGCAAGAATATGGGGAAAAATTGACGGAATTCGCTCGTTATACTCAGTCGCAGGGCGTACAGATTGCTTATCATCATCATATGGGAACTGTAATTGAAAGCGCAGAAGACATAGATAACCTGATGGAGCATACAGGCGCAGAAGTCGGCCTTCTTTTAGATACAGGGCATCTGACCTTTGCGGGGGATGACCTATTGGTGGTGACAAACCGTTGGTGCAAGCGTATCAACCATGTGCATTGCAAAGATATACGTCCAGATGTACTAAAGGATGTCAAAAACCGTAAAACCAGTTTCCTTGATGCTGTATTAAACGGGGTATTTACCGTTCCGGGCGATGGTTGTGTTAATTATTCGGCTATTTTCGAAGTATTGAAAGTGAATCATTATGATGGCTGGTTGGTCGTTGAAGCAGAACAAGACCCCGCCATTGCCCATCCGTTGACGTATGCCACGATGGGATATCGTAATTTGCAAAGATTTGCCAAAGAAGCGAATTTGATTTAGCTATTAAAAAATTTTCTCATTAGGTGAGTTATATGTCGAAATTACTATCAAGATACCACGAACCTGACCAAGATAAACGAACTCAACATATTACACTGGAAACGGCAAACTGGAGATATGTCCACTTTTCTGTTTATGAACTAAGTGTAGGAGAATCCATCAGATTGCCTGCGTCAGAAAATGAAACCTGCTTAGTGCTGGTGGCAGGGAAAGCAACAGTGAACACACCTCAGCAACGGTTTGAGCAGATTGGGGATCGCATGAATCCATTTGAGCGCAAAAAGCCTTATGGTGTCTATATTGCTCCTAATGAAGGGATGGAAATCATTGCAGAAACTCATCTTGAATTGGCCGTATGCCAGGCAAAAAGTAAAGGAAATTATTCAACCCGTCTCATTACCCCTTTGGATATTGGTGCTGAACAGCGGGGCCATGGCAATAATCGGCGTTATGTCCACAATATCCTGCCTGATGATCAACCTGCGGATAGCTTACTGGTCGTTGAAGTCTATACCGATGAAGGGTGCACCAGCTCTTATCCTAGTCACAAGCATGATACTGACAATGAGCCACAGGAAACTTATTTGGAAGAGATTTATTACCATCGATTGAATTCATCACAAGGTTTTTGTGTACAGCGGGTCTATACCGATGATCGTTCTCTGGATGAAACCATGGCGGTTTATAATAAAGATGTAGTGATGGTGCCAAAAGGGTATCATCCCGTAGCAACTCTAGCGGGATATGACAGTTATTACTTGAATGTGATGGCTGGCCCAACGCGTAGGTGGTTATTTACATGGGAAAAAGATCATCAATGGATTAATAGTGAGGAATATGTGGCAAAACATGCCCGCTAACAAACCATCCAACAAGGATGTAACTCGAAATCTATTGGAGATGATATTGCTCCCTTATTTAGGGAGCAATATCATGGATGAACCATATTTAGAGGCGTCTACAGGCTAACTTAAATAGCCCATATGCTATGCCAGCGATCAATAATGAATTAATCGTGGATATTCTCCAATTTGTTACATTATTACTTTGATTTTCTTAGATAAAAAGGACACCTTTTTCAATTAGCCGTTCTGGAATATAGCTATCTAGTTGTAAATAACGGCAAAATTCCTCAAATTGTTGGATTGAATGGACATCAGCCTTCTGATAGATGTTATAAACTCTATTTTCTATCGTTTTATGGCTAACATTGTATATTTGGGCTATTTCCTTATTTGATCGCCTTTGCAGCATTAAGAAGATGATATCAAGCTCACCTTGAGTAAACAGATCTGTGGCTGCTTCTGTAGTGAGAACGCTGGGTTTTTGGCGGTTAATGTATTTTAAAGGAGAAAGGCTACTCAATGGCTTAGCGTTCCAGACGATCCCAATGCATTCTTTTTCATCGTTATACACGGGAAATTTTTCACTGATGAAAGGCGCTAAACTGTTTTTTCCATACCAATAATGGGTTTCGATTATCGAAACCCTATCTTTTGATTCCTCCGTTCTACGGTCATGTTCTTTGAGGCCTTGTGAAAACTGGTCATCAGACCAATCAGTCGGGAATTCACAGTCTAACTTACCTTCTACGTCAAAATTTTCTGGTGTGTTGGTGTAAAGGTAAGCTGCTTTATTCATATAGATATGCCGGGACTCTAAATCCTTAATTCCCCAAGGATCGCTGAGATGCTCCATCATAGCGATTAGCCCCTTTAAATAGAGTTCATTATTTTTATAGGATAAACTCATCTTTTTCTCATGTAATTCATATGTGTTAAATTTTATATTATAAATAATAACGTTTGTATTTATGTCGTTGTCTTCTCTAACCTCATATCTCTCAAAGCCAAATTTCCGTAAAAATATAACTTATTAAATTAATATTTTTCAGATAAAATAATTTTGTTGTATTATTAAATAATCCCATTCAAGGCAGAACTGTTATCACTTTTACTGCTTGATGACAAGAGTGTTTTTCACCCTTTATTGTTCTGATAAAAAGTGTTTAATCTAAAATGTCATATAAATTATTCAGTTATATATTTTTCTAGGCGTTAGTATGTATAAAAAACAAAAAATGGAACACCTGAGAAAAAATTTGCAATACTTGCTCGATTCCAGAGGAGAAACAAGAGTATCTATCTGTGATAGAACAGGACTTAATCGCACAACTATCTACAATATTTTGGATGGCAGAGTTCAAAGCGTTCACTCTTCTACGATACAGAAAGTCTCCAATTTCTTCGGTGTATCATATAGTGAAATAGAAGCAACGGATATTGAAGAAAAAGAGCGTTTGGATGCTGTCGTCTCTTATGAAGGAAATATGAATCCCTGTGCTGTCCCATTATTTATGCAATCTGAATGCATTATTCCTGAGTTTTTTGATATTAAAATAGGCTCTCTAATTGTTGAGCGGAAACTCACTTATTATTTTGGAACGGGGCCTAATGTTGTTGGTGTTTTACTTGAAAATGATTTTCCGGGTAAATATAATGCAGGAGATTTACTAATAATTAAGAGAGGTAACTACCAGAATAACAATCCAAAGTTATGTTTCGATCCAACACAACAGCAGTATCATATCAAAGAATTTAATAGAGAATGTTCTAATAGTTTGATGGTGATTGGGGATATAATGGAAGAACGGTTTGGATATGGGAAAAAAATATAAATTACTGGGATTCAATAGCCAGGATAATACAGCTAATGTATTAATTTCATCAACCGGAAAAGTATTAAAAATAAACATAAAGGAGCTTGAGAAGAGTGAAATAGCTGATGATCTCGACAATCATGAGATAAAGTCGCTTTATAGAAAGTTATATTCCAGTTTTCCAAATACCCCCTCAGTTTATGAAATTGAAGAGCGTAATGAAAAATCTTGGGTTGTTTATTCATTTCTCGCATTATTATTGACAATTTTCTATACATTCAGCAACATAGCAGCAGCTAAGCCTGTTTATATTGAATACCTTGATATTATCGTTACTCCTGGTACTTTCATTTACCCTTTTTCATTTTTAGTCATTGATTTACTTAGTGAATTCTATGGATTCAGGTTAGCAAGAAAAGCAATATACATGTCATTGGTTTCTAACTTGATCATTGTATCTTTGTTGAGTCTTTCAACAAATTTACCCGCTATGCCAAGTTGGGATTTGAATGATCAGTACAATGCTCTAATGAATCATATTCTGTCGGCTATCTTTGCTTCTTCACTGTCATTTTTAGTTTCTGAACTTGTCAATTCTTATATTTTGTGCAAATTGAAGGATATGACCAATTCTCGATTTTTGGCATTAAGAATATTTTTCAGTACATTTATTGCATCAGTGATTGATAGTTTTGTTTTCTGTTTTGTCACATTTTATGGAAAGCTGCCCGTAAATCAAATCGTTGCAATGATGGTAGTGCAAATATTAATTAAGATTTTCTTTGCATTTTTTAATGTCTTTCCAGCTTACGGTTCACGTTATTTATTTAACCGGTGGATTGTTAAAACAGCAAACTAATGAACCGCATGAGGGAATTTCCCTCATGCCACCTCTTTACTAAAGCCTGCTTCATTTTTTATAGCTTAGTTATCTTCTATATTATTCCCTATATTTACTTATGATAAATGTAATTATCACAATAAATAATTATACCCGTCGTCTTTCAAGTTGTAGCTTTGTTGGCTACGTTCACTCACTCCAGTCGCATAGTTGCCTACGCTCCTGGGGATTTTGTTCTCTTGCCGTCGCGTTGTACTTTGAAACCCATTAGGTTTATATGAATTTTTATTCAATTTGCTGGCATACAACCTTACTATTTATAAGGTATATAAATGATTCAGTTTTTATTTTTATGTAGAGTATGGACACATTGCTCCCATTAAAAAATAATCATTTATATCAATTAATTATGTGTTTAATGGTTTGTTTTTTATATATAGTATATCAAATAATGACACATGTATTAACCATTAAAATCATCATTTGAGTTTTTGTATGTTGATTTTAACATTTACCTGGTGTATTAATTTAGGCCATAAAATATAAGGTAAAATTCATATTTTGTCTGGATGTGAGATCAGGGCGATATGTTCCCTTACGCAGACAAATTATTTTCATTATTTTGAATAATAATTTTTACTCGCCCAACACCAGGGTAATATTAGTTTGTTTTTTGAACTTATGATGGCCAGTTTCTTAGCCAGATATTCTTTAGGTTAAGGAACTGGGCAATCATATATCCAATAGATTGTCAGTTGCAGTATAGCCTACACTGCCACAAGCGGAGGTTTGACAGGTATGACCCTTTATATCAGACGACTAATATTTCTGATCGGCAATAGATAAGTGTTATAGCGATGGTGTTCGTTCAATAAATGTACCATTCAGAGAGTAGCATGAAGAGTCATAATTTGAATTTGTTACCAGATTTGGTCAAAAAAGCTTACTGACAATGATCTAATAATTACCAAAAAACAGTAACTATCAGACCATATTTTAACTATTGTTTATTACGCGATGACGTTTTGGTACAAGTCCCAGCGATTTCCATAAATGTCTTTAAAAACCACCACCATGCCATATTCTTCCTGGCGTGGCTCTTCACAAAAATGGACACCATTTTCTTTCATTTTATGGTAATCACGCCAAAAGTCGTCTGTGTGAAGGAATAGGAATACTCTACCGCCACACTGATTACCAATAAATGTTTTCTGTCTTTCGTCAGATGCCCTTGCAAGTAATAAGTGACAATCGCTTTCAGGGTTCGGTGTCACGACAACCCATCTTTTACCCGGTTGTGGGGTATCTTCTACCAACGTGAATCCTAATTTATTAATGTAGTAATCAATTGCCTTATCGTAATCGTCCACAACGATAGCAACGTAACCCATACATCTTTTTTGTGCTCTCATGATATATCTTAATATTTTATTAGTTTAAAAAATTACAGCATTCGCGTTCCTAAGTTCACGCTTTTCTCTGGCTGGATCAGAACAGTGCCTTGCTCGTTACAGACGGCAGCCAGCACTAAAACTTCAGATTTAAAGGTCATGTATTAAATAGTTAGATTGAATATCAAAAATAGTACTCACGCTCAATAAAAGTTCCTATCACCTTATCGTGCATTTCTTCGGATTTTGAATAACTGATAGTTTTTCTATTCAGTCTTTTTACTCGAGTACGCTGAGTTAAATTCGTTCTCTCT
>NZ_NJAI01000008.1:32216-59880 GCF_002632725.1 Xenorhabdus hominickii | reverse complement strand
GATTTGTGACAATAACGGCAATAGACGTCAGCTTTGGCCATGCTTTACCCTTAAAAGGCGGGAAGCATATCACAACAACTAACTATTTAATACATGACCGATTTAAATCCCGCTACACGCCTTGGTGGAAAGTTCACAACGGCTAATATTTGTTTACCGATTAATTGTTCTTCCGAGTAGTTTTGGCATATCTGAGCAGAGCTTTGCTTTTCACCCAGTTCACCACCAAAATCGATAGACAGTTTATAAGCAGGTTTGATGGCTTTTTCGTTTTTTTCTACTTTGATAATTTTGCCAACGCGGATGTCGAGTGACATAAAGTTATCAATTGTAGTCAATTCAAAATTTACATGTTCCATAGGGTATAATTAATTATTAAAATTATGTTCTTTAGCATAAGAAAAATGTGAAGAGATAGCTAGGGTTAAGTGATTTTCTATATAATCAGTACGTTGTAAAAGTCGGCCTGTATGGGAATAAGGTGTTATTAAATGCCGATTGCTTGCTTGATTCGACTAAAGTCTGAGAGAAAAATGTGCGTTGTGTAATCGGGGCTTGTGTGATGGAATCACACTATGTTTTTGGTGGCGGGTGCGGCCAAAGAGGTCTGGCTAATGAATTCAGGTATTGGAGTAAAGGTTAAATGAGACTGAATCTCTTTTGGGTCACAATGCAGTTTATGACACGACTTCCTATCCCTGAAAAATGGGCAAGAGGTGTCCATTTTCGTCAGTATTGGCGAGGTGTTCCAAATTTTCCGTTGATTGGGCTGATTGTTGGCGGACTGGCTGGCCTAATTTTTATCTCTATCAGTCAATTTGGTGGAGGGGTGTATATTGGTGCCATTGGTTATGTACTGGCATTGGCTCTGCTAACAGGGGGATTACATTTAGACGGGGTTGCGAATACCTGTAACGATCTTTTTACTGCCCACAAGCACAAAAGAGAAAAAATGCGGGAGATGATACGTGATAATCGTCTCGGTACTTATGGTAGTTTAGGGTTGATTTTTTGTATTTCTCTCAAAACGTTGGCTGTGTTTGAACTGTCCTATTATCCCCCTTTGCATCTGCTTGCCTTATTGACATGTGCACCGATTGTCGGGCGGGCCGCTGTGGTACTTTTGATGTATGGGCAACGTTATGCTCATGAAGATATGGGTATGGGAAGTTACTATATCGGTCAAGTTACGTCTTCTTCCACCATACTGACCTTGCTGGGAGGTTCGGTATTGGTAATGGCTTTGGGTAATTGGCAAGGCCTGTCCGCAATGATGATGACATTTCTCGTCATTTATGGTTTGGCTTTCTATTTCAATTATCGTTTGGGGGGACAAACCGACGGCACGCTGGGAGCGTCAATTGAGGCTGGAGAGGTCATTTTTTTGTTGGCAATGATTTGGCAATGATGATGAAGGCTCCGTTGTGTTGGATACCTATTTTCCCTTTGTACGGCAAGTTATTTAAAAATGATATCACGTTAAAAAGGCCGCGCTATGCGCGACCTTAATTCTATTATTAAGATTACATCACATCATTGCTCAAAATGATGCTTGGTTCCATAACAACATAGCCCATCAAAGACATTTCTCTGTAGATTCCGATGATACAGTGGTAGTACATTGTGCGTAGTTGACCAACAACGGGCAGTTCATTGATTTTTGCTTCCCAGCAGTAATCTTTGACTTTCTGCATATCGACATCGACTGGGCTGTGCATGCTAATGCTGGGAAGGAACTTCATCATGTGTTTCATCACAGGCATGTCTATCATGTTAACCATGCCATCATGCATCATGGTTTTCATGTGCATTGGCATGATTTTCATTACAGCAGCAGAATATATTGAATTAATATTTAGCGTTGCGACATTCCAACGGATGACATCATCTATATCGGCTTTAACCATAATGTTTAAGTCTTTATCAACGGATGCAAGACTTTCATCTTCAGATAAAACACGAACATATTCTTTATGCATTCCTGAAGGATAAATTGGGACAGGAGACATTATATCTGTGCTAAGTTTACCATAATCATTCATAATCTCTTCAGCTTTTACTGAGATTAAAACATCAATATGTTTCATTATAGAACCCTCATTAGTTAACGTTATTAGCATATTTTTATACGCGACCAACATAACACTGGGTCAAAATTTTCATCATAAGCTGCTTACGGACTATATAATAACAAAATAATATAAAGTATAAACCTCAAAAATAATCTTGTAGAAGTGTTAATTTATCATGATAAAGAATTTTTTAATTATTCTTTTTCCATATCTATTACAATTAATATTTATTTTAATTGTTTATTGGTGTGTGGTTATTATAACTTTATGGTGAGTTTTATCTGTTTGTTTTTTGTTAGTTTATTTTGTGGTGCTCAACATTTTTATGGTTATTAAAGGGTGTGTTTATTGTTTTATTGTTTGGTCTGTTTTTTTAAATTAATCATGGTTGTTTTTATAGCTAATAAAATCCCCAATCACACAGCTAATTATGTGATTGGGATAAATTAGCGTAACTAATAAAAAATGACCTGATAGATAACAACATAGAGGTATTAATTTTAATATTTTTTAATTTTTAACATTAATTAATCATAAGGTTTTTTATTGTTGTTTGTTTTAATATTCAATCTTTGATATGTTTTCTTAATCGGTCTTTTATAATTTTACCATTAGCATTCCGGGGTAAGGTTAAAAAAGTATATCCTTTGGGACGTTTATATCTGGCTACTACGGTACAAATATAATCATTTAACTCTTGTTCTGTCACTGATGCGTTTTTGTCGAGTTCAATAAAAGCATGTGGGACTTCTCCCCAATATGAATCAGGCTTAGCTACGATGGCTACAGCCAGAATACCGGGGTAATTTGACAGGGCATTTTCCAATTCAAGACTGGAAATATTTTCACCACCAGAAATAATGATATCTTTTTTCCTATCGACAATTTTGATGTAGCCATCAGGATCGACGACGGCCAAATCTCCAGTGTAAAACCATTGGCTGGTGGTATCCTGTGTGATCTGTCGGGCAGGATCGTAAGACGCGACAATATTTCCTCGAATGGCGATTTCTCCGATTGTTTTGCCATCAAAAGGAACGTCTAATTTACTATGTTCGTCTATAACGCTAACCTGTCCTTGTAAATTGGAGACTATCCCTTGCCGCATTTTTTTCAAGTTTTTTTCTGATTTTGGTAGATCTGCCCATTCATGTTTATTTTCACAAACAACAACGGGTCCGTAAGTTTCAGTTAGCCCGTAGACATGGGTTACATTGATACCAACTGAATCCAATAGAGAAAACGTTATTTCTGTTGGTGGTGCGCCGGCAATAAGGCCATAGACTCGCCCCCCAAAATGTTTTCCTTGTTTTTGTGCCAGGCTGCTTAAAGAGTAATGGATAATCGGTGCCCCGCAATAATGCGTCACGTTATACTTCTGTATAAGATGTATCGCTTCTTCTACTTCAAATTTTCGCATACAAATGTGTGTACCCGCCCGAGCCGCAATAGTCCAAGGGAAGCACCAGCCATTACAATGAAACATGGGAAGTGTCCATAAATAAGTCGGGTGTTTGGGCATTTCCCAATCCAATATATTAGAAATGGCATTAAGAAATGCACCACGGTGGGAATAAACGACTAATTTAGGTTGGCCGCTGGTACCGGAAGTTGAATTAATACTGATAGCCTCTTTTTCATCAATTTGGATAAATGATAGAGTTTTTGATGCGTGTCCGGTTATCAGTGATTCATAGGGAAGGAATTCAAGCCCATGCTTGGATACTGGGATAGTTGAGTTGTTCGAATCAACTATAACTATTTTAATTGGATCCTCGAAAGAGATGTTATCTAATAGTGAGATATATTCCTTATCAATAAATAATATTTTTGGCCTTAATTTTTCAAAGATAAAATTTAATGTTGCTGTATCTGTTCGCGTACTCAAGGCGTTGAGAATGCCACCCGCTAAAGGAACTGCAAAATGTAATTCAAGTAATTCATGAGTATTTGGCAAGATAGCAGATACTACACTCCCTTTATTAACTCCCATTTGTTGAAGTGAGATAGCAATATTTTCACAGCGATTAGCATATTGGCGCCAAGTCCAACGATGTTTTCCATCGATGATGGCAATATCATTACTATTGCTTAATGCGGCTCTTTTGAGAAATAAAAGTGGTGATAATTCTGTACCTGTATATTCACTTAAGAATGAATGGTCTAAAGTCATATTTTTACCTCATCATGTTATATCCTTCGTCTTTCAAGTTACAGCTTTGTTGGCTACGCTCACTCATCTCGGTCACATAGTTAGCTATGTTTCCGGGGATTTGTTCCCAAGACATAAGCATTGCAACTCGAAACTCATTGGGTATATATCTTATAACGCTAATCGGTAATAGAAAAATAAGCAATCATCTCATGGTCATGTTTTTAGAAGTTTTAATTTATGTTTTTCTATGAAGTTAAATACTATATTTAGTATATGTTTTATATTTTTTAATGCTAAAATTTTATTTATTGATGTTGCTAGGTTGGTTATTTAAAAATATACTGAAAAATTATGTTTTATCTAATAAAAATACTCTCTCTAGTGACAAAAAAGGAAATTAAAATGTTTAATTTAGCTGGAAAAATTGCCTTTATTTCAGGAGGAACGAAAGGTATTGGTAAAGGTATAGCAAGTGTTTTAAAGCAAGCTGGTGCGACCATCATTATTGCAGGTACTGATAAGGTGAAAGGAGAATTAATAGCTAAAGAGCTGAAAGTTGATTTTATGCCCCTTGAAGTTACGGATCAATCCGCCTGTCAAAATGTGATTGCTAAGGTTGTTGAAAAATATGGCAGGCTCGATATTCTTTGTTCCAATGCAGGCATTTTTCCACAACATTATCTTAAAGATATGACTTCTGAAGATTGGGACTTAGTACATAGTGTTAATCTTAAGGGGACATTCTTTTTAGTACAGGCCGCGTTGAGGGTTATGGAAAAGCAACATTATGGGCGTGTTGTTATCACATCATCAATAACAGGGGAGATAACAGGCCTGTCGGGTTATAGCCACTATGGCGCAAGTAAAGCCGGGCAATTGGGGTTCATGCGCAGTGCGGCGCTGGAATATGCGGGCCAGGGTATCACTATTAATGCCGTTATGCCGGGTATGATCATGACCGAAGGTTTGCAGGCATTTGGTGATGATTTCATCAACCATGTTAAAAAAACTACTCCTATGCGGGCTTTGGGAACGCCGGAAGATATCGGTTATGCGGCTTGTTTTCTGGCTTCTGATGAAGCGAAGTATATTACTGGTCAGACAATTGTCGTCGATGGTGGGCAAATACTGCCGGAAGTACAGGAAGATTGATAGTCTTTCAAGGATTGTTGTTAAGTAGAAGAAAAGGGTAAGATGCCTATCCAATAAACACAGGGAGGGAAATGACGTTCTCTTCCTGATTTTTTATTGTCTGAATTAGGTAAAGTTATTATGTCACTGAACTATGAACGTAAAACACTTCCACTTCCAAACGGGCACAATAAAGTGCTGCTGCACTCATGCTGTGCACCATGTTCTGGGGAAGTAATGGAAGCTATGTTGGCTTCAGGAATTGATTTCACGATATTTTTCTATAATCCGAATATCCATCCCCTAAAAGAATATGAACTGCGCAAAAATGAGAATATTCGTTTTGCGGAGGAAATGGGCATACCTTTTGTTGATGCTGATTATGATCGTGATAATTGGTTTGAACGCGCGAAAGGGATGGAGAACGAGCCTGAACGTGGTGTCCGTTGCACGATGTGCTTTGATATGCGTTTCGAGCGGACAGCCCTTTATGCCCATGAACATGGTTTCCCTGTGATTACTAGCTCACTTGGTATTTCACGCTGGAAAAACATGCAACAAATTAATGAATGTGGTGTTCGCGCCGCGTCTCATTATCCTGACTTAATGTACTGGGAATATAATTGGCGCAAAGGTGGAGGCTCTGCCCGCATGATAGAAATCAGTAAACGTGAAGAGTTCTATCAGCAGGAATATTGTGGTTGTGTTTACTCCCTCAGAGATACGAATCGGCATCGTTTGTCCACAGGTCGTGAGAGAATAAAACTGGGCACTATTTTTTATCAAGCAGATAGCGAGAAAAAAGATAGCGGATCACATTGATTTTTATCGAAGTCTTTTTCTGACATTTTTAGTATCTAGCCTGCATGCTATTTTAATATTGCTTGCAGGCAGAGAGTAGTTTTCTAAGTTATCTTTTTGAATTTTTATAACAATATTGTCTTTTAAGGATAATTTGTTAATTGTCTTTACAAATTAATTAATTTTTATTTATGGTTTGTTATTGATGTTTTATTTTATTTAATTTATTTGATAAATATAGATAAAAAAACAAATCAGTATGATATATAAGGAATTTATTCATTGTTTTTCATAAAGAAAGCGATATTTTTAAATTGCGTGAGAATGACTTGAAAGCGGTTATGATAAGGCTCGAACCTCATTTAAAAAAACTATTGTAGGTGATAGTTCTGTAGGTTATTTTTTATAGATAATAGTTTGGTTGGGCATTAAGGAATTGCAGAAATCGGAACTACGGCTTTTCAGTTTGATGTAAATTTCTTTTAGACAAAACTGAAAAGCTTTGGTTTATTGAGCATTACACTAAAGATAAGCTATTCAATGAATCAGGAATTTTTGCCATATCTGGCGCGATTAGGCGTGCAGCCAAAGCGCCTGCGATAACTTTGGGTGAAGTAGGATTGACTGGAAAAACCAGACTCCAATGAAATATCGGCAATACTCATTTCACTATTTAATAATAACTGATGTGCGTATAAAATACGCTGTTCACTGATCCAGGCTCTGGGGGAAGTACCATAAACACTGTTAAAAAGTTCTTTGAAGGAAGTTAATCCCATACCGAATTCACGTGCAAAGTCATTTAATCTCCATTCCTTGAGATAATATGCTTCCATAAATGTTTGCAAACGCTCCACCTGACGGTTGCTTAGCTTTCGGAGTACGGACATTAGTAATGACCCTTGTTTACTCAGGGCAAGTAATAGTAGTAACTCTTCAACTCTTAATTGAATCAAAGCCGTAGGGGAATCATGAGCCAATAAGCTAGCTAGCCCCAGGATACTTTCTGCCAGCAAAGGAAATTGATTAAAGGGGATCAATCTATAAGCAGGAAAGTCATGTCGTTCTATTTTACTCAGTAATGACCCGAAACGTTTTAAAAAACCGCGTAGAAACTCATTATCTAGTGGTAGCCATAAAACCTGACAACTTTCCGTATTAGTTTTGGCTGCATAATTTCCAGGATGGGTAAAAAGAATCTCATGTAATGTGATGTGATAAGTATTGTTAGCATTTTTCCAAATCATTTCACCATCGAGTAGAATATACAACCCTCTTTGTTTATGTTCTAGGATATTGAAATCAGGCATAGTTAATTGAAGAGTACAAATACTCTTTTGATTTAAGTCCGACGTCCTTTTCATTTAATACTCCTAATTTTCCGTATCATGAGTAATCATTTTTTTTGATGAGTGCATGGTGTATTTATTTTATTAATTAATAGATGTCGAAAAGACTCTGCCTATGGCACTCGAACTATGTTGATAAAGTCGAGTCCAGAGCAAAATGGTATAGAAAGATCTTAAAACTTCATGCGTAACATCAATTAACTCATTTTCAGCATTATATAGATAAATAAATATTTGTGTTAGGTTTAAGTGTAAAAATTTGTGATATGAATTTATTTTTCATACCTCTTTTTGTGATTAAAACAATTTATTTATGATTTGTTTATTTTTTATCTTGCATTGTTTAATCTTTATGTAATTGCATTAAAGGAAAATGATTATTGTAATCATGTCTGGATATTTATGTTTTAGCCTATTGAGCTACTTACTCTGATAGGTTTTCAGGGGTAGTGAATATAGGTCGTATTTTTACGATTACTCTTTGATTTTTTTGATCTTTAATATGATGCTGACTCCAGCAAGGAGATGATTTTTAACATAATAAATAAATATTAAATGTCTATGATTGAGTAATTATTTTAAAATTGTGATTTCATCCATTTTTTTAATGGATATTAGTGTGAGTGTAAAAAGTTAACAAAATGGATGTTTTGCGATTTTAATTTTAAAGCGAGTCTAATCTGGCTCTGATGTGTGTACTATCAAGGAAGTTAACATTAAGGTGTAAATCAGTCACTAAGAAGCGATTGTGTAATTTAGGTATCTTGGCTGTGGTGTGTAATTCTCGGTTTTATAATGTTAATCAGGTGTTAATTATCTGTATCAAATTCAGTAAAAGTAGATTGGTGGCAAAGAATATTTATTCAAATAATTATGCTAAATAGATTTCAAGTTACAGCCAACAAAGCGGCAACTTGAAAGATGAAGGGGATATAACGTGACCACGTGTTGTTAGAACACTATATCTTATTTAGTCATGTCTGCAAATTTGAAATAATCTATTTATAATTCAGATGGTTAAACTAAAATATCGACTTTATCCGTGTAATAACGCAATAAATCCCTCTGTAATAGCTTAGTAGATTGTTTTTTATACTTATAGAATGCTAGGATATGTTTTCACAGCCATTACCTTTATCCGCTAAGGCATATACCCGATAGATTTCAAGTTGTTGCGTATCCAACAGAACGCGCGACTCGAAAGATGAAGGGGGTATTTATAGATATATTTGTTGATGAAATATAAGAACAGACTACAGAAATGAGAAAGATATGGAAAAGTATCGTTTTTCAGATAATGCTTTTTTATACAGTACATGGCTCCTTTGGATCATTGCTTTAGGTTTATATATGTATGGTGCTCGTCTTGGTTGTGCCATAACAGCAATTTTATCTTTTTTAGCCTTAGCGTTTTACTTTACAAATATGAAACTGAGAATAAAAGCTATGTTTGGAAAAAAAACAGAGACACCCGTTACCAGCGTGACTACACCAATTACCCCTATACAGACAGAAGAGAAAAAAGTCCCGAGTGCTGATACTCGTCCTAACACTATTATTGCAAAAAACTCAATATTCAAAGGCGATATTGAGATGGAAGGCGATATTCAGGTTTGGGGAAAAGTCATTGGTAATATTCATGTGAAGGGGGGCGCTATTCGTATTATGCATGCCGGAAAAATTGAAGGTGAACTTAATGCACCTGAAATTATCATTGATGGTCATGTAGAAGGGACGTGTTGTGCGGAAACCTTGGATATTCTCGAACACGGAGAATTACGCGGAATTAGCCGTTGCGGAAGCATGTCTATTCGACGTGGTGGCCTGTTTGTTGGTCAATCTGAACAAGTTGAGAATAAGAAAAAACCAGAAGTGGAGCGAGTGGTTTCCATTAAGGATAATCAAGGAGACAAATCCAAAGCTAAAAATAGCGCTTGATATTCGCTCGTAGAATAGAATTTCATACATGGCTGCCGGGAAATATGTATAATTTTCCGGCAGTTTTTGTTTGGGGTGTGTTGCTGAGTTTTAAGGAGGTCTTGTGATTGTTCAACTGGAAACAGAAAGGTTATTGCTACGGGCTTGGAAAGAAGAAGATCGGGAGCCTCTTTTTCGTTTAAATAGCA
This sequence comes from Xenorhabdus hominickii, assembly GCF_002632725.1. Taxonomy (GTDB): domain Bacteria; phylum Pseudomonadota; class Gammaproteobacteria; order Enterobacterales; family Enterobacteriaceae; genus Xenorhabdus; species Xenorhabdus hominickii. The sequence goes on along the minus strand of NZ_NJAI01000008.1, from coordinate 50,246 downwards.
ATCCTGAAGTGATGGAATTTTTCCCCAATACATTGACTAAAGAGCAGAATAACACGTTAGTTGATAATTTTATTAGTAAGTTTGAAACACAGGGTGGATGGGGATTATGGGCGGTTGAATTGAAACAGAGCGGAAAGTTTATTGGTTTTGTGGGGCTGAACGTTCCTAATATCGAACTTCCATTTTCTCCCTGTGTTGAAATAGGCTGGCGGCTTGATAAACCATTTTGGGGGAAAGGTTACACCTGTGAGGCGGCTCGCAGCATTTTTGAGTTTGCTTTTATGGAAGCTGAACTAGAAGAAGTCGTGGCTTTCACTACCGTATCTAACTATCGTTCAGAAAGCGTCATGAAAAAATTAGGGATGCTCAGAGATGAAAAAACATTTTTACATCCTGGATTGCCAGAACATCATCCATTGAGAGAACATGTTCTGTACCGACTGCGCAGTTCACAGTAGTGCTGTTTACATTGATGCTATTCCCACTAATGATAAAAATCTCCAAACCGATCAAGGCCCTCCTATATTAGGCAGGAATAACCTTGATCGTAATTGTTTAATATTGTGCCGGTTTACTATTGTCTGGTAATCATCAGAGCTACGCGGCCGATGAATTGGATGTCGCTGATGGCACAGTCAAATGTGAAATCATTATCACTGACCCGGATCTTACTGATTGGGATCTTGGCAATCTTTTTGATACTGTGCATTCCTTCAATATCCACCAGCCATAAGCCATCTTGTATATTGTCTTCCTGAGTATCCAGCAGATACCACGCGGCACCATCATCAACTACCAGCGGATTTTTAAGTTCCTTAGCAATCAATTCGCTATCCAGAATCACTGGAGTTGCTTCATTTAGTTTACCGCCCGACAGTTTTACACGAGAAATCGACGGAGCAATAATATCTTCCAGTCGTTCTGTTTTACCACTTTCCCCATCTGGAAACATTTCTCCCTGACCCGTGCTTAACCACAGCAGTGAAGCGCCAGTTTCGAGATTACACTGGATTATCCAGTCCGCAGGAAAGCTATCACGAAGGTAGCGGTTCGCCATCGTGCTTTTGGAAACGCCCAAATGGTCACTTAGGGCCTGACGTGATTTAAATCCATATGCACGGACAAGGCGTTCAATAGCGGGTCTTCCCCCACTATCGGCTCCCATTTTGATCTCAATATTGGTATTTTTCATTGACAGTACAGATAAGAGGTATTAGTATTCCATTCAAGTTCTTGAAATGAGATCTTGAATGAACCCAGATTGGTTAAGCTGAAAACCATTGAGAGATATTGCATCATGAACGTCCAAATTTCAATCTTTATACCTAACATCGCGGTGATTTAGGGATGGTATTAAGGATAGCCGTGAATGATTAGGGAAGGGGGAATTGAGGTAGAAATAGCTTTGGAGGAGACAGTTGAGGGGAAACATGGCGAATACTGAAAAAGAAAAATTTGCCCAGATTAACCTTGGCCAGCGGCTGGAAGGATTGAATCATCTATCTAGAATTAGGGCAATATATTGGGGAGATGATGAAAAAGAGTTCAATCGGTTTTTTTCTGATATGCGCGATAAAAGAGACAACCATTACGAAGAGAATAAGCGGGCGTTATCCGCCATTTTCTATTTGGCGAATATCCCACACTCCCGCCATGAAAGTGAATTCAACCATTTTACTCAAGAGGAAAAACAGGCACTGATCAAGGCGATGAATCACATTAAGGTTATTGTCAGCCAGTTTCCGAAATACCTGACATTATCTAATTAGCCACCGTTTTTTAAACGCATTTTTGAATATATTCCTTGAATGAATGGCATGGATACGCCAGGCATCGGCACATCTTTAATAGGGTGAAATTGATGAATAATTACTTTACCGCTAATGAATATCATAGCGATTATCTTATTGCTAAATGTCAGACCAAATGTAAACACGTTACGATGTTCCAGCCGAACATACCGCAGAGTGTTTCAATGGCAGAACGTTTATTATGGGAAGTCAACGCGGAAGATCATCAATGGCGTCACCAATATATCGGGCAGATGCCAGATTTTCTGGCGAAATATTTCAGCCGTCGCTATGTTGATATCCTTAACTGCTCAGGCCGCCGTGATGCGAACACTTTCCTGAGAAAAACAGTCGGCCAGAATGTCTTGCCTCGGTTACGGTTAGTTAAAACAAGATACCAATTTAACCATCATGTTTCTGGCATCGCGCCTTTTCCTTTTATTGACCAACTAGAAAATATAGCGACATACGATCGCAAACAGCTCTTAAAGCTCGCCCATGAGGTTTCTGTTTTTATTTCCAGCAATTATGAGCACTATTCTTTGGCATGCTCTTCCAATAAAAAGCCCTCCTCAAAAGCCTCAGGCCCTGTTAACCATGAAGATGAGTTATTTTCCCGCGTTGCTGATTTATACCAATTATTGGCAAATCTGACTCTGCAATGTGGTACGAATCCTCCTTATTGGCAGCGTTTCAATCGTGGACGTAAAGCCCCCTCTGTTGACCAACTTTGTTCTGGTATGTTGCGTATGATGTCCGCCCGCTGGTGGTATTTTCGTTTAAAACGGTTGCGTGATATCCAATCTGAACATATGGCGATTGCTGTTGGGCAAGTACAGCAAGCGGCATCTCCTTATGTTTCACGCCATGCACTACGGGAATGGTTGGAACAAAAACGGCGTAACCGTGAATTTTTCAAGCATTTTGATTTAGAAAATGAGGAAGGGGAACGTATTTCACTAGCGGATACAGTTGTTCATAGCAATGCGAATCCCGCGATCCGACGTTGTGAATTGATGGTCAGAATGCGCGGTTTTGAAGATATCGCCAATAAAATGAACTGTGTTGGAGAATTCTATACCATCACGGCACCAGCGAAATATCATGCGGCCCAACATAAAGGCGGGTTGGTCAAATACTGGAATGGTGCGAATCCGCAAGATACTCAACGTTATCTGTGCGGCATCTGGGCGAAGTCCCGTGCAGCGATCGCTCGTGCGGGGATGAACATATTTGGTTTCCGCGTAGTGGAACCGCATCATGATGGTACTCCTCATTGGCATATGGTGCTGTTTATGTTGCCAGAGCATCAGCAGCAGATTAGAGAAACTATTGAACGTTATGCCTGTCAGGAAGAGCAGGACGAATTGCAGAGCAATGAAGCTAAAACAGCGCGCTTTGATTATAGAGTGATTGATCCCAAAAAAGGCAGTGCAACGGGCTATATCGCTAAATATATTTCTAAAAATATAGATGGTTATGCGTTGGAAGAGGAAAAGGACTATGAAACGGGTGAATCTCTGTGCGATATGGCGAAATCAGTGACAGCTTGGGCGAGTCGTTGGCGTATTCGCCAATTTCAGCAAATTGGTGGAGCGCCTGTTTCGGTTTGGCGTGAATTGCGTCGTCTCAGGGAGGTGCGTTTATCCGATAATAAAATCAATGCTGTTTTGCAGGCGGCGGATGAAGGGAATTGGGCGGCTTATATTCAGGGGCAGGGAGGGCCGTGGGTTGCGCGCCGTGATCTGGTCATTCGCTTATCTTATAAACATATTCCATTTGGTAGCCCTTATGGTGAAGACATTGACACCATACAAGGCGTGACATCCCCGTTTATGTCTCGTGCGGAGTTTATCTGCACGCGTATTCACCAATGGACTATTGTACCGAAATCTGATACGGATAAATTAGAACGGATTGTTTATAAAAAGATCAAAAAAAACTCCTCTTGGAGTTCTGTCAATAACTGTACGGATGGACTGGTGGATGGGCAAATTGAGCGTCATCTAGACCGTAGAATTTTCGTGGCGCAAAAAAACATCAATTTGGTAAATGTTTCTGCTAAAACAACAGTTAATAGCTATTAACTATCAAATTTAATCACTAAAAAGGTAAAAACTACTTTAATTTTAGTTCTATTACGTGTACTGTATATATGTACAGTGTCTATGTGGAGGCGAATATAGCAGTGGAATCTCTTATGGAATCATTGGTAGCGCAACGTATCAATTTCATTGCTAGAATGGCAACAAGTTGCGAATGTAATCATGCAGAAGACAAAGAACTGGCACTTGTTTGGATAGCGGAGCTATCTGCACCTTATGAAAAAAGATTTAACAGTTACCAGAGTAAATTGGAAGATGAGCTGTTAGAGAATGAGGTGCACAACAACAAAATGTTAAGGGATTCGGGGTTAATAGAAGAATAGATTTGGCGGGAGAAAAGGATGCGAGTGGAAATATTTTTCGATAAACGAGCTAAGGTTTCTGAATCAGTCATATCTTCACTTGAAAGTGAACTAAAAAAAAGAATACTACCGCAATATCCTGATACGCATTTTAGAATTGCAATCAGCAGCAGTACCTCCGTAAGAGTGACAGGAACCAAAGACAGCAGTGAACGTGACCACATGATGGAACTTATTCAAAATGTCTGGGAGGATGATAGTTGGTTATCGGAATAAAGCCGAGAGAGCATTAATACCCTCCAACTGACTGCATTTCAGTATAATAGAAAGATAATAGTGAAGGGGGCAGAAAACCATTTCCTGTCCTCTTCGCTATTGGAATTTCACCTTTTCTTTCACCTGTTCATTTGTACTATTTCTCTAACAACCTGATCTTGTTGAGACATTCCACTGATTATTCGATCATAACTCTTCTATTTACTGACTATTTTCTGCAAAGAAAAGGAGAGTGTATGCAAGTTATCGCACAACAAAATGAAACGGTTGATGCCATATGTTGGCGTCATTATGGCCGCACACTGGGTATGACTGAACGTGTGTTACAGGTAAATCCTGGTTTGGCTGACTTTGGCGCGGTATTGCCTCATGGAACGAAAATTGAAATGCCGGAATTTATGCCTGTTGCCAGTAAACCAATTATTCAGCTTTGGGATTAAGAGAACGTCAATATGAGGCTGATCGGATTATTAGGGATTGGAACAATGAGAAAAATGCCTTTAATTGTCAGCTTGGTCATTGGCATCAGCCTTGGCTGGTGGGGACAGCGTTCATTACTACTCAGTGAGATAGCGGGCTTAAAGCAGCAACACGCTGCACAGCTCATGGCCATCAATCAAAAAGCGAACTCAGAAACACTGATAGCTATCCAACAAATGAAGGATGCACAGAACCGAGCCACACAACTGGATGAATACTATTCAGGGAAATTATCCCATGTCAACGAAGAAAATGCAGCTTTGCTTGCTGATATTACTGTTGGTCATCGGCGGGGGCAAATCGCCGCCGCCAACCTTGCTACCTGTCAGCTCACCCAAAATCGAGATCCCCGCGCCCGCAGCGTGGGCGATGGAACCCAAATCGAACTCACTGCAAAATCTGGACGCGCTATTTACGATATCCGCACTGGGATCATCCGAGACCAAGCCAAATTAGATTATCTGCAACAATATATTCGCGACGTTGTTAGGCAGTGCAAGCCGGAGTAATCGTAACTCGCCTCAATGGCGTCCAGGACAGACCCAAAAGCCTTTTTTCGTGCAGAAATAAGGCTTTTATTTTATTGATTTAAAAGGTTTTTATCTCTTGTTTTGTATGGGGATTCCTACAAGCCTAGTTTAATGTCCGGCCTGCTTTTTCATGGCATTCTTATGTCATGAACACACAACTCACTGAACTGATGCGCTTATTGCGCAACCTGATCCGAACCGGCGTCATTACCCAAGTGGATACCACAAAGGGAATGTGTCGGGTCGCGACAGGCAACCTTGAAACCAACTGGCTGCACTGGTTGACATCCAGAGCGGGAAATTCCCGCACATGGTGGGCACCCAGTGTCGGTGAACAGGTTTTATTACTGTCCATAGGCGGAGAACTGACCACTGCCTTTGTATTGCCAGCGATTTTTTCAGATGAGTTTCCGGCACCTTCAACTTCTCCTGAAGCGACGCATATTACGTTTCCGGATGGTGCTGTAATGGAGTATGAGCCGCAATCAGGCGCATTGACTGTGACTGGCATCAAAACCGCGACAGTGACTGCATCGGATTCCGTCCATATTACCGCGCCGGAAATTACCTGTGTCGCCAACACCCGAATTACGTTGGATACACCGGAAGTCATCTGTACGCAGCTGATGAGCACGGGCAATCTGATCGTGCGTAACGGCGGCAAAATGACGGGCAATATTGAACACACCGGAGGCACATTTAGTTCCAACGGCGTGGTCGTGGATTCCCATAAACACACCGGCGTCAGGTCAGGCGGTGACACATCAGGAGGCCCCATATGATGTATCTGGGAATGAACCGGCAGACGGGCCGGGAGTTGACAGATTTGGCACATGTCCGGCAATCCGTCAGCGATATTTTACTTACCTCCGTGGGCAGCCGTATCGCACGCCGTACTTACGGCTCTTTGCTGCCTGAATTGATTGACTGGCCACAGAATCCGGCGCTCCGGCTTCAGGTCATGGCGGCCAGTTTTACCGCAATCAGCCGCTGGGAGCCACGTGTAACGCTGACGTCCGTCTCAATGGAAACCGGACAGGACGGCAAAATGGTGGTGGATATTACGGGTACTTATCATCAATCCGCCAAGGAATTCTCACTTTCTATTCCGGTGAGTCATTCCCGATGAGGCTATTCCTGAGAGGTAAAGCATGCCAACAATCGATTTAAGCCAGTTGCCACCACCGGATGTGGTGGAGCCACTGGATTATGAACAACTGCTGGAAGAGCGTAAAAAAGGACTGATATCGCTTTATCCGGAAGAACAACAAGAAGCGCTCGCCCGTACTTTGCAACTGGAGTCTGAACCACTGGTCAAGTTGCTGGAAGAGAATGTTTATCGCGAGCTGCTGTTGCGCCAACGGGTGAATGAAGCCGCTCGGGCGGTGATGGTGGCTTATTCAACAGGCAGTGACTTGGATCAATTGGGAGCGAACAATAACGTATCTCGTATGATCTTGCGCCCTGCGGATAACTCCACCGTACCACCAACACCGGCAGTTATGGAATCTGACAACGATTACCGCGTGCGTATTCCTCAGGCTTTTGAAGGTTTGAGCGTCGCAGGCCCCGTTGGTTCTTATGAATACCATGCCCGCAGTGCGGATGGTCGTGTCGCAGATGCTTCTGCAATCAGCCCATCGCCGGCCAACGTCACCGTGACCATCATGTCCCGTGAAAACAAGGGTGTTGCTTCCAAAGATTTGCTGGAAAAAGTCGAAAAAGCACTGAACGACGAAAACGTTCGTCCTGTGGCTGATCGTCTGAAAGTTCAGTCTGCCAACATCGTGGAATATGAAATTAATGCGGTGCTGTACATCTTCCCGACACCGGAATCAGAACCAATCCGCAAGGCGGCAGAGCAAAAACTGAAACACTACGTTGAAGCACAGCATCGTCTGGGGCGTGACATTCGTTTGTCGGCAATTTATGCCGCACTGCATGTAGAAGGTGTCCAGCGTGTGGAGCTGAAAGCGCCGTTGAAAGACGTTGTGTTGGATAAAACTCAGGCATCTTACTGCACCAAAACCACCCTAACGATGGGAGGCTCTGATGAATGACCGCCTTCTGCCGATGGGCTCAACGCAGCTAGAACTTGCGGCGGCCAAAGCCTGCGCGGAATTGCAGAAAGTTAAAGTGCCGCTGCGTGAACTGTGGAACCCGGATACCTGTCCGGCCTCACTGCTGCCTTATCTGGCATGGGCGTGGTCAGTCGATCGCTGGGATGAAAACTGGCCTGAGAACACCAAAAGGGAGGTGATCAAAAGCTCATTGTTCCTGCATAAGCACAAAGGAACGATCGGGGCGATCCGACGGGTCGTTGAGCCATTGGGTTATCTCATCCGCGTAAAAGAGTGGTGGCAGACTAACGATGTGCCGGGCACCTTCCGACTGGATATTGGTGTACTGGATAGCGGTATCACCCATGAAATGTTCGAAGAACTGGAAAACCTGATTTTTGATGCCAAACCAGTGAGCAGGCATCTGATTGGGTTAGATATCAACTTAGATACACGTGGTGAATATCACTACTCGGCAGCGACTTACAGCGGCGACGAACTGACAGTTTACCCTTATTTCCCGGAAGAAGTGACTGTAATCGGCTCAGAAATTATGGGCGCGGGCATACATATTATTGATGACATGAGGATTAGACCATGAGTACCAAATATTTTGCGCTGCTGACGCAGTTAGGCGCGGATAAATTGGCAAATGCGGCGGCACTGGGTACTAAAATCGAAATTACCCATATGGCCGTTGGTGATGGTGGTGGCAGCCTGCCGACACCAGATACCAAACAAACCAAACTGATTAATGAAAAACGTCGGGCGGCGATTAACACGCTGAGCATCGATCCTAAAAACACCAATCAAATCATCGCTGAACAGGTGATCCCTGAAGGCGAAGGTGGCTGGTGGATCCGTGAAATCGGCCTGTTTGATAAAGACGGAATTTTGATCGCTGTGGGTAACTGTGCAGAAACCTACAAACCCCAATTGCAGGAAGGTTCCGGCCGTACCCAGACTATTCGCATGATTCTGATTGTCAGCAGCGCTAACGCGGTGACATTGAAAATTGATCCGTCGGTGATTTTGGCGACACGTGAATATGTGGATGACTCCATCCAGAAACATGCGAACAGCCGTAACCATCCAGATGCAACGCTGAAAGAGAAAGGATTTGTCATCCTGAGTAGTGTGGTGGATAGCAATAGCGAAACCCATGCGGCAACACCGAAAGCGGTAAAAACGGCTTATGACTTTGCGAATTCGGCGAATAATAATGCTAATGGTCGAGTGCCATTGACTCGTAAGGTAAATGGTAAGGCGCTGAATGCTGACATTTCATTAAACGCAGCAGATGTTGATGCTTATAATAAAGCTGAAACTGACGCTAAAGTGCATGAAGCTAAGACTTTAGCTAATACTGCAGACCAAAATGCGGCTAATGCAAATAATAATGCCAATACGCGTCTGGAAAAAAACAAGAATGGCGCGGATATTCCAGACAAAGACGAGTTTGTAAAAAACCTCGGTTTATTGGGAACGGTAGATCTTGCTAAAAATGCAGTGCCCAATTCACGGAAGGTGAATGGCAAGGCGTTGACGGGAGATATCACCCTAAGTGCGGAAGATGTCCAAGGTGAACCGCGTTTTAACACGCCGATAGATCTGACAGGGTTGAGCAGTGACCGCTATTACCCCGTATGGTGGCGCTTTCCATCTAATGATGGAGCGAATTCGTGGTTAACGATACACCGTTGGTATGCGGAAGATAGGGAAAAAGAACCCTTTGGTGCAGGTGAAACCCATCTGGCTGGATTGTCATTACAGATTGAAGGAGGGGATACTCTGTGGGGAGGGGATGCCCATTATCTGAATATTAAGCGTATTCGTCAAACCTATCGCAATACCGTTAAAAATATTCGTTATGGCATGATGAGTATCGCAAGGCCAATTGAGGGTAAATATCCTCTTTATGAAAATGTTAAGCCAGGAGATATTGTAGAATGTAGAAGATTCAGTGGCTGCTATTTACGTGGAGGTTTAACTTATCATATAACAAGTAATTTTTCCGACATTCATTACTCTCGTAAAGAAGATGAATTTGAGATTTCTCAAGCTTTAGAATCCAATGATAATTTTGAAATTAAATGGATGGTGAAATCATATGCCATTGATGACCCTCTATTAGGAAAAGAATACGACGATACCGTTTTGCCTTATGCTTATGATTATGCAGAGACTATCAATCTGGCTAAGAATGCATTGCAACGCAGTGGGGGCGATGTAACAGGTGACATAACTATTACCACTGACACTATGTTATGTTGGCGTAGAAACACTGATATGGCCGCTATCGGTTTTAAAAACACTGAGGATGCTGATACAGACTCATACATGTGGTTCAGAACTGCAGATAATGGTAATGAGTATTTCAAATGGGAGCATTACCATGTTGGCGGTGCAATCACTGAATGGATGAGCCTTAAATCTGATAATCTTCGAGTCAGAGGACATAAAGTCTACCATGAAGGGAATGCTAAAGATGATGGAAATGGATATCTAAAAATATCTTCCCCTATAGTAGAAATATATTCTGATGGTTCATTCAAAATTAATGATGAGTCAGAGGGTGCGAATGTTATTAAACTTAGTATAGGTAGTTACAATGTTTCTGGTATATTGGGTTATAATTCTGATAAAGTATGGGGAGTATATGGTGGTATATCATCACCAAAGAATAATAATGGACTTGAGCTAATTTACATTGATGATGAAGTAAAAAAAGATGGCAGTATTATAATTGAAACTTTCCATCGTCAGCATTCACATCTACCTGAAAAATTCCAAAACTGGAGAATAAAAGAGATTGTGGATGACAAAAAAATATTCTATAACGATGGAGAACCTTGTGATATTCCTTTTGGTTGTCGATTAGATGTTCGTGTTCAGATGCCAGAAGATTCTGTTTGGAACCAAAAAAAAAGTAAATTACAAGAAGAAATTAATTATTTTAACAAGAAGTAAAAATACATTTTTAAGAGTTGTTATATTAAAAAATAATAATAAAAATCAGGGGCAATAAAGCCCCTTTTTTATTATTCTGGCCTAATAGGCCAATCAATTTTATGATTATCTGAAATATCTACATCAATCAATTTAATACTATATATTTCCCAATTATTTAATAAATTAATTTCGTCCTCAGATATCATATTTAATCGTTTTTTCCTTTCTAACTGAATAATTCTTTGCTCAGCTTCATGCAATAGTGACTGCTTTTGACTTTCTAATTCCTGTAATTCATTCTGTTTCTGCGCATTAACATCTATTATCCATTGTTTCCCATCCCATTTATCAAAAGATGTTCTTGGCTCTAATAGGGTTACTTCAGAAGGTAATTCTCCCACTGACTGTATTTTATGGGATTGTCGTGTTTTGATATTATAGGCGGTTTTTCCACGATAATCTGGTACATTAACCCAGAATTTTCCATCTATACTACGACAAATAGCAATATCAGCCGCATCAGGTAATTCAGGTGCATCTAAATAAGCACTAGCAGATAAGCCAACACCAATAACAGTGCGTTCCATATCTGCACAAATATATTCACTGGTTTCTGTATTAGCTCGATAAACCATTACCCAGCCATTAGACGTTGCAAAACCATTTTCATCAAATTTTGGTGTTTTAAGATTTGTTGTATATTTCATTATGCTGCTCTCACTATATATAAAAATGCGATGTTACGGGGACGGGCTGATACATAGGCCCACCAATCATAAGTTTCTGCCATTTTTTGTTTATCCCAATATATCCATCTTTTACCTTTTGTATTTTCCCATTGAGTAGCTGTCATAGGATCACCAAATGCACAACTTGGATTACCGAGAAAACTTATATCTCCTGTATCATTATCATCAAACCCAGATATTATTGTTCCTTCTTGATGGGTTAATATTCCCCTATTCGGATCTGCGCCTTTTCCATTATCCCAAGCTCGAATAAATTCACCACGTAGATCTGGTACAAATCCAGAAGGATATGCCATTGCTAATTTAGGGTATTGAGATTTATTAAACTGCTGACCATTACACTCAAAATAACCATCGGGTGGATTTGCATGAGACCAAGGCAAAGGGACACCAACTGGAATATTATTAATACTAGCAACATCATCAGTTGTAGCAACAACACCATTCTTTTGAGGAAAATTTAATAACCATTGATTTTGGTTACCTTGATTTCTCTGAACAAAATATATACCTTTTCCATCCTGAGTAGTTTCTAAGTATATATAGTCTCCGGTGTTTTGATGGACGAAATTAACTCTACCATAACCAGTATGTCTAATGGTATGCGCTAAATAAGAATTTATTGTACCGGGACAATATAGTTCTCCATTTTTAGAAAAAACCCAATCGCCCCCACCATCGTAACCATTATTAATACGAATTCCATCACCACCTTTGTCTTTATATATCCATGCTCGTGGCCGCCCATCATCATCAGTCAGTCCAAAATGTTGTCTTCCATCCCCTTGAGATGCTACAACGCCAGAAGCTTGTATCGCTCCATTTAATTTCCCGCCAGTTATAGGTAATGCTCCGACATCTGCCGCAGAAGGTTTATTTTTAGTGGTATAGAATTCTGTCCACGATTCTTCAAATCCAAAACCATCTCTGGCTGAACGATACGCTATTCCATTGTTCCTATATATAGTTTTTAATTGAAGAGCAGGGGTACTACCGGTGTCCACATTAAAATGAACAATAAGTAAAGAGTCTCCTGTTCTTTGAGCAACATAAGAGCCGGATGTAGCATTCCACGGTACGCCATTTTCTCCTTGAACAAAAGTTGTAGCACCTCTTGAAAATGCCCCAACATCCACTGCATTCAGATTGATATCATCCGTTAGAGATTTTCCATTCACCTTCCGTGAATTGGGCACTGCATTTTTAGCGAGATCTACCGTTCCCAATAAACCGAGGTTTTTCACAAATTTTGGATCTTAATGATCCTAGTCAAGATCCCGCCCCCTATACCCTAAAAACCAAAGATCAATACTGAAAATAGACCGTCTTAGTACATCAAAAAATAACCAAGACCCAGAATTGCCTCGAATAATACGAAAAAGGATAAATTTTGAACCGAAATATTGACTCTCAATCAATCCTTTTCCAAAATTTTTTGACCAGCTACAGCTGGGTTAACGTATTAAGCGCATACGTAATGTATTTGCCCGTAACTTGATAATGACGTTGGCGCTTGGAACCAGAATAAAAAATATTATCTCTCCCTGTTAATCCGCAAAAAATAACACTTTTTACAGTCCATTTGTACGATGAAACTTACAAGGTCAATCAATTAAAATCTATCCTAGCATTCATTAATCTGTACAGACTGCTTATCCGCAGAGGAAAGCGAAATTTTCAAGGTTTCGCTTTCTGATTGATTTTCAACTATAAGGAAAAAGATATGTCTGAAACAATTAAAACCGAAAATCAGAACCCTGAGCATGAATGCTTGTTTGATCCCAATAATTATAAAGGTGAGCAGGTTATTGCTCCAGAAGGCTCTTTCTATTGGGCACTGATTCAATTGAAATTGGGCAAGGAAGTGCGCCGCAGTGACTGGGCTGACAAGGAACAGCTAAACTTTGTTCCACGCCGTACCGACACCGAAGGCAAGTTCGATTATTTATCCCATATTGATAAGAGCAATAAACACGGCAACTGGGCACCTTGGCAGCCGATGCAAGAAGATCTGATGGCTTGCGATTGGGCGTTGATTCAAGAAGTGATAAAGCCTGAACCCGGATTAGAGAGCGCAAATCTGGTTTTTGATCTTAAATTAGACATAATCATATCTTCATGGGGAGCTCAAAGAACTTGGGGGTATAGAGGTGAGAAAGGGGGGCCTGCTTATAATAACTCACTTTTTGGTAGCTTAAATATGATTCAAAATAACACTGATATTAAAACCGTTACGGCATTCTATGTTAGCGATATAGCTGATATTTACCAAAAGTTCCAATATATCCACTTTCATTTCTTCTCTGAAAAAATGAATGATTTGCGGTATGACAGCGAGATAAAGGAAAAAACTCTGCAGGTAACCGTCGATAACGTTACCTATAATTTAGGAAAGCCTACTACCGCTCCTTTCGGCGGAGAATTGGGATGGATGGCTACATATAGTAATGAGCAAAATCCAGCCGTTGATGAACTGATTAAAGTCTTACAGCAAGTAGGTGAAACTAAGCGTTTTTACTGTGTTTGGAAGTAATCCAATTCTGAATTAGTTTGTGAAGGCTACACATTGTGTGGCCTTAATCATATCCAGTACTTTTTTTTGCCCTCACCAAAAAATAACCAAAACCGCCAATTGACTTGAATAATGCGGGAAAGAGCAAATTTCGAACTAAAAACAGGCGAACAAAAAACCATATCCGGTATTCTTTGATGGTGACTTCTATTTACCGCATCATGTCGAGAAGTTATACAGCAGAGACAATTTTATGACCTTACAGGCAAATACAAATCAGGCTGTTGATGATGATCTCCTGCCGCTTTCTGCAATACCCAATGACAGGACACCGGAGGGATACAAAAAACTCATTGCGATGGACAATGACTTTTTTGCAGCAGACGCTGAAATCCAGAACATGTTCAAGATTGACCAGTAAAATCCTTGTAAACACCAGAAATCTAATTCTTTCCAACGGCGTTCCCCAACCAGAACAACACTTTACATCTATCCCATTTGTACCATCCACCACACACCGCTAACCGAATGATTTTAAATGCCTATTGCGTCAATATATTCCCACACCTTAACAGGAGAGAACCGCTAATATGGCACAAGATTATCATCACGGCGTCCGTGTACAGGAAATCAAAGAAGGTACGCGCACCATCACTACCGTTAGCACCGCTATCGTGGGTATGGTCTGTACTGCACCTGACGCAGACGAAAAAACATTTCCATTAGACACACCGGTATTACTGACTGACGTTATGAGCGCCATTGGTAAAGCTGGTGAAAAAGGCACTTTGGCCGCATCACTGAAAGCAATCGCAGCACAGGCACAACCTGTCACTGTCGTGGTTCGTGTGGCTGAGGGCGAAACTGAAGAAAAAACCAGTAACAACATCATCGGTGGGGTTACTCCAGAAGGTAAGAAAACGGGTATAAAGGCACTGCTTGCGGCACCAAGTCAACTCGGTGTTAAACCCCGTATTCTGGGGGTTCCGGGCCTGGACTCACTAGCGGTTGCTAATGAGCTTGCCTCTGTTGCCAAGCAACTGAAAGCAATGGCGTATGTAAGCGCTTATGGCTGCAAGACCTACATTGAAGCGATCAAATATCGTGTAAACTTCGGTCAACGTGAGGTAATGCTGATTTGGCCTGATTTCCTGAGATGGGATAAAGGTGAAGTTATTGCACCTGCGACGGCTTATGCACTGGGCTTGCGCGCCAAAATCGACGAAGAGACCGGTTGGCACAAAACCCTGTCCAATGTGGGCGTTAACGGCGTAACGGGTCTGTCTGCCGATGTCTTCTGGGATCTGCAAGCGACTGGAACTGACGCTGATCTTCTGAACCAAAATCACATCACAACACTGATCCGCAAAAACGGTTTTCGTTTCTGGGGTTCACGCACTTGTGCTGGTCCTGATTCTGATGAGTCACTGTTTCAGTTCGAAAGCTACACCCGTACTGCTCAGGTTCTGGCTGACACCATGGCTGACGCGCATATGTGGGCTATCGACAAGCCGCTGACTCCATCACTGGTACGCGACATTATTGAAGGTATCAATGCCAAGTTCCGCGAGCTGAAAGCCGGTGGCTACATCATTGACGGTCGTTGCTGGTATGACGACAAAATTAACGATAAAGACACCCTGAAAACAGGCAAACTGACCATCGATTATGACTATACACCTGTACCGCCACTGGAAAACATGATGTTACGCCAGCGCATTACAGATAGTTACCTGATGGATTTCGCGAAAAGTATCAATAAATAAGGGGCTAACTGATGGCATTACCTCGCAAACTTAAATACCTGAACTTGTTCAATGATGGCAACAACTATCAGGGCATTGTGGAAGAACTGACTCTTCCTAAGCTAAGCCGCAAATTGGAAGCCTATCGCGGTGCCGGTATGAACGGCAGTGCAATGGTGGATCTGGGGCTGGATGAAGGCGCTCTGGATGCGGAATTCACTCTGGGTGGCATTGAAGCTCAATTGTACAAACAGTGGGGCATCTCGAAAGTCGATGGCGTCATGCTGCGTTTCGCAGGCTCTTTTGAGCGCGAAGATACCGGCGATGTGGTTGCGGTTGAAGTCGTGATGCGTGGTCGCTTCCAAGAGTTCGATCACGGCACTTATAAACAAGGTGATAACACTCAGACCAAAATCACCGCCAAAAACACTTACTTCAAACTGACATGGGATGGCGAAGAGTTGATTGAAATTGATACCGTCAACATGGTTGAGAAAGTGGGTGGGGAAGATCGTCTGGAACAGCATCGCCGCGCTATCGGTCTTTTTTAATCGCTTCTTTTAGCAATTAGCATTTTTAAAACTTATTTCCTGTCTCTCCGCCTCTGCTGAGACAGGTTTTTAATCGGATAAACAAGGTTGAACCATGACTGAAACACTGAATACTCAAAATGACGATCTGCGCACTATCGAATTGGAAGCCCCACTGGCGCGAGGCAATGGTGAAATCACGGAAGTGATGATCCGCAAACCCACGAGTGGTGCGCTGCGAGGTGCACGTTTACAGGCACTGCTGGAAATGGATGTGGATTCTATGCTGCTTGTCCTGCCGCGTGTTACTACCCCTGCATTGACCAAAAATGACCTGATGATGATGTCACCTGGCGATCTGATTAATCTCAGTGTGGAGGTGGTCAATTTTTTGTTGCCGAAGTCGGTCAAGTCCGATTCCTAGAACGATTAACTGTTGATGAATTGGTGGCAGATATTGCCACCGTTTTTCACTGGTCACCGGCAGTGACAGATGAAATGTCATTGCCGGAATTATTGGACTGGCGACATCGGGCCATTTTAAGAAGTGGTGCAGAAAATGAGTAATATACAGTCACAGCTTAACAAGGTACTGAGTATTGTTGGCAAGCTGACCAATTCCTTTAAATCTTTTCAACAGCATCAGAAAAAACTGGTAGGTTCAGTAGATAAAATTCATAACCAGTTTAAAAAACTCAATAAGACTGTTGAAGGATTAAAACCCATTGTAGGTTATGCGCAGGAAACTGCGCGTATGCGCGCCGACCTTAAGGCCTATAATCAAACAATTAAACAATCTTTCTCTGCGCGGCAGAATTCCTCAAAAGTGACGCAGGTAAGTGCTGCCAGTCAATCAGTCAATATTATCCAAATGACCCAAAGTGTCAGTCAAGAAAATTCATCTGGTAAAAAAAATGAATTTAATTTTGGTGTAACGGGTAATATGACTAACAATTTTAAATTGTTAGACAAGTTGGTCATTAATATTAATCCTAAGGTAACTATTTTATTTAGCATACTGAATAAAATTAATGGGGTTCTGAATTTAACGACTGGTTTTGTAAACGTCACATTCCAAACATTAATTAGTTATATACAAGTATTCGGCAATATTGGCATAAAAGCATTTGGTTCATTAAAAATCAGTCTGGCCATATTTGCTCAACTAGGTATTCAGGCATTTGCGGTTTTCAGTGCGAAACTGAATTTCTTTGCTCAATTGGGACTTAATATTTTTGCGCAATTAAGAGCCAGCCTAAATGTATTTGTTCAAATTGGTATTCAGGCGCTGAATAAATTAAGTACCAGTTTGGATCTCTTTGCCCAGATAGGGATTCAGGCTTTTATTGAATTAAAGGCCAGTCTTAATTTCTTTGCGCAGTTGGGTATTCTGGCATTTGGTAAACTGAAAGCGACACTGGATTCGTTTGTACAGCTGGGCGTTCAGGCACTGGACCGGTTGCTGGCCCCGCTGAATGTTTTTACCCAGTTGGGGTTGAAAGCGTTTGAAGAATTAAAAGCCAGCCTCGCCTTCTTTGCTGATTTGGGTGTTCAGGCCCTGGACAAGCTGAAAGCGACACTGGATTCGTTTGTACAGCTGGGCGTTCAGGCGCTGGACCGGTTACTGGCCCCGCTGAATGTTTTTACCCAGTTGGGGTTGAAAGCGTTTGAAGAATTAAAAGCCAGCCTCGCCTTCTTTGCTGATTTGGGTGTTCAGGCCCTGGACAAGCTGAAAGCGACACTGGATTCGTTTGTACAGCTGGGCGTTCAGGCGCTGGACCGGTTACTGGCACCGCTGGATGTCTTTACCCAGTTGGGGTTGAAAGCGTTTGAAGAATTAAAAGCCAGCCTCGCCTTCTTTGCTGATTTGGGTGTTCAGGCCCTGGACAAGCTGAAAGCCACACTGGATTCGTTTGTACAGTTGGGCGTTCAGGCGCTGGACCGGTTACTGGCACCGCTGAATGTTTTTACCCAGTTGGGGTTGAAGGCGTTTGAAGAA
>NZ_NJAI01000008.1:0-32116 GCF_002632725.1 Xenorhabdus hominickii | reverse complement strand
TTTGGGTGTTCAGGCGCTGGACAAGCTGAAAGCGACACTGGATTCGTTTGTACAGTTGGGCGTTCAGGCGCTGGACCGGTTACTGGCACCGCTGGATGTTTTTACCCAGTTGGGGCTGAAGGCGTTTGAAGAATTAAAAGCCAGCCTCGCCTTCTTTGCTGATTTGGGTGTTCAGGCCCTGGACAAGCTGAAAGCGACACTGGATTCGTTTGTACAGCTGGGCGTTCAGGCGCTGGACCGGTTGCTGGCACCGCTGGATGTTTTTACCCAGTTGGGGTTGAAGGCGTTTGAAGAATTAAAAGCCAGCCTCGCCTTCTTTGCCGACTTGGGTGTTCAGGCGCTGGATAAATTGAAATCCAGTCTGGATATATTTACTCAGATTGGGGTTCAGGGACTGGAAGAATTAAGAGCCAATCTGAATAGATTTGCGCAGGTCGGTATTCAGGCCATGGAGAGTTTAAGAGATGGCTTGAAGGCATTTGCACAATTCGGAACTGAGGCTTTGGAAGCACTAAGAGCCGCCATGGATTTTTTTGGTAAAACCGGGAATAAGGTTTTTGGCTCACTTAATAATGGTGCTGATCTGCTATCTAATAAAGGAAATAAAGATACTTTTGGCAAACAAAGTAGAGGATTGGGTGCATTAGGAAATATTGGTCAAAAAGTTTTTGGTGTTTTGGGTAACGGCATAAACATTCTGGCAAGTGTTGGTGTAAAAGGTTTGTCTTTCTTAAATACTGCTTTCAGTACATTAGGTAAGGTAATGATGTTTCTTGGTCGGGCTATGATGGCAAACCCGATTCTTGCCATTATTGGTGTTATTGCAATGGCTGCTATTTATATTTGGCAGAATTGGGAATCATTGGGGCCAAAATTCATAGCCTTATGGGAAAGCGTTAAAAATATCTTTAGCGGTGCTTGGGAAGGAATTAAAAACCTTGTTAATACTGCCTGGGAAGGTATTAAGAGTTATTTCATGAATGGGGGACTCATCGGCATTATTTACCAAAACTGGGATACCATTAAACAAAGTGCTTCAGAAGCTTGGGAATCGGTTAAAGCGACAATAAGTGGAGTTTGGGAATCGGTTAAACAGAATACATCAGAAATTTGGGAGAGTATTAAAAAATCAATTTCAGATAGATGGAATGAAATTGTTGCTGATGTTCAGGCTATTCCGGAAAAATTAAAAGCTGCCGGTTCGGAAATGCTCGATGCCCTATTAGGAGGTATTCAAGAAAAGTGGAACACTCTGAAAGATAAATTCAAAAGTTTTGGTGATGCGGTTAAATCATTCTTTGGTGGTGGTGATGATAAAAAGGAAATTGAATTAAATACATCAGAGCAAATTACCAATAGTGAAACAGCCCAACAAGCGCGGAGTATTACGCCAAAGTTAAAAGATAAAGGTGGATATGTCTCTGCTGGGAATATTGCCATTGTCGGTGAACGTGGCCCTGAATTAGTCAGCGGCTCAGCAAATGTGACCAGCCGGGTAAATACGACAAAGTTTGCAGCGTTGGGGTTTGCTGTTAGCTCAATGTCATTGCCTGTTGCAGCTCAGGATGCGCCGTTACACGCACAAAGTCTGCCTGCCCACACTTATGAGGAAGTTCAGGCGAAGAGGGAACGAAGCCTGCTGCAGCAATCTGGTGGTGCACCGCAATATAGCATCAATGTCTATGGCGCTCAGGGACAATCCGCTCAGGATATTGCCCGTATGGTCAGACAGGAATTGGAACAACGGGAACGCATGCAGCAAGCCCGTACGCGTAGCTCACTTTCTGACAGAGGAGGAGATTTCTTATGATGGCGGCACTTGGTTTATTTGTTTTTATGCTGAAAACAACGCCATACCAAAGTTTTCAACATAAACAAAGTTGGAGACATGCTTTTAATAGCCGAGTGGGAGCACGGCCTGCATGGCAGTTTGTTGGTTCAGATAACGATACGATCACACTATCCGGGGAACTTTATCCTGAGCTGACAGGTGGTTCGCTTTCACTGACTGCATTGAAATTAATGGCAGACAGTGGCAAGGCGTGGTCTTTCATTGATGGTAGTGGTGCGATTTACGGTATGTTCGTTATCGAGAGCATCGATGAGACCAAGACAGAGTTTATGTCAGGTGGCGCAGCCAGAAAAATCAGTTTTACGCTGACTTTACGGCGGGTTGATAACAATCTGTTTGAAATGTTGGGTGATTTGCAGGATCAGCTTTCTAATATCAAGAAAGAGTTACCTAATTTGCCGAAAAAGATATCTGATTTCAAAAATGATGTTGTTAATAAAGCTAAGGGAGTATTCTCATGATCGATTTTGAAAAGTGGGTACCTAACACGGATTGGGTTCCTCAATTTGATTTGGTCACTGGTAAAGATAGTGCTCCCGCTTTTCGGTTGGAAACCAATAATAAGGATATCACTGGTAAAATTCAATCGCGTTTAATGTCTTTAACGCTGACGGATAACCGTGGTTTGGAATCAGACCAACTCGATATTGAGTTAAATGATGCGGATGGGGAACTGATATTCCCTTCCCGAGGCGATATTCTCACGTTGGAACTGGGGTGGCATGGCCACTCCTTAATCCCAAAGGGACAATTTGTTGTTGATGAAATTGAACATACTGGTGCACCTGATCGGCTGACTGTTCGTGCCCGCAGTGCTGATTTTCGTGGTGCTTTGAATGTCAAATGCGAAGAGTCTTATCATAAACAAACACTAGAGAACATTGTGAGCACGATTGCCACGAGAAACCAACTGACATTTAAAATCAGTAATGAATTGAAAGGTATCTCTATGCATATCGATCAAACTAATGAATCTGACGTGAGTTTTTTGACACGTGTGGCAAAGCAGGAAGGCGCGATTGCCTCAGTCAAAAATGGTGAATTGCTGTTTATTCGCCAAGGACAAAACAAGAGTTCGAGTGGCATTGCTATTCCTACTGTCTTGATTACTCGTGAATCAGGAGATAGCCACCGATTTTCTCTGTCTGATCGCGAAGCTTATACCAGTGTCGTTGCCCAGTGGCAGGATACCCGCACAGCGGCTAAGCAGACGGTTAAATTGATACGGGTAGAAACAGAGAACGGGAAAGTTGAAATTATCACTGAATATGGCAGCAGTAAGGGCAAATCATCAGGAAAGGATACCTCTAAAAAAGACCAGAATCCGCTCCAAAAAGAGCAATATTCTGTCCAGAAAAAAGAATCCCCAACCTTTAAAAAGGAAAAAATTCGTAAAAATGAGTCTCCTCGAGGAGTGAATCTTGTTAAGCCTAGTGGAGCGATCCTGGAGAAGAAAGGTGGCGTCAATTTGGCGAAAAAAGATCACAAAACAAAAGGAAGGGAGAAACCTGCTTATATTGAAAATGGACAAAAGGAGCAGAAAAGAAAAAACAGAGATAACGGAACTATCGATAGAGAAAAGAACATCGATACCAAGGGAAGTCTGTCTTATAAGAAACAAAGCAAGTCAACAACTAAACATCATCAAACAACAACGGTACAGCAAAAATCCACAAACTATTTGGCAGGAACTCAGGAGAATGTTCTGACGCTTTCCCGTATTTATTCTAACAAGGAAAATGCGGAGCGTGCCGGCAAAGCTGTTTGGGAAAAAATACAGCGGGGCGCCGCGCAGTTCTCTATCACATTGGCGAAAGGGCGTGCTGATATCTATCCTGAAACGCCCATCCAGTTAAAGGGTTTTAAAAAAGAAATCGATGAAACTAGCTGGACTATAGTTAAAGTAACTCACAACCTTAACGACAGTGGTTTTACGACCGGATTGGATCTCGAAATCAAAATTGATGATGTTGAGATCAAAACGGAAGATACTAAAATAAATACTTGATCTCAATATGAGATCTTTGGTATATTGTTCACCAGACGAGATGGTGTTATTTCAATAAAGGTGAACAATATGATTAAGTGTCCTCTGTGTGCTCAGTCAGCGCATACTCGTAGCAGCTTTGAGCATTCAAGCCAAACAAAGGAGCGCTATAACCAATGTCAAAACATCAATTGTGGAGCAACGTTCGTCAGCCATGAAACGTTTGTTCGTTTCATTTCTAAGCCAGGTGAAGTCGAAAATGTCACGCCACATCCAAAAGCAAAGACCAAAAGACAACCTCGCCAGAAAGCGGTTGCCGCACAATAAATAACAAAAAACCATTGCTCCAGTTTTTGCCACCGTTATGGTGGCTTTTTTCGGATTTGAATTAAATTATTTCTTGAATAAAGTTCTTGAATTGAGAACTTCATGTGACGCCTACTTGTTAACATAGCAGGCGTCAGGTTATTGGCAGGGTTACTTCTGTGCTTCTGCCTGCAAAATCCTTTGCATTTCATCTTTGATGTGTAGTTTTTCTTTTTTCAGACGTACAACCTTATCGCTATAGCCAGTTCCATTTGGCCCTTCAAGTTGCATTATTTCGTGGTCAAGTCGGTTATGTTTTTCAAACAAAGATTGGAAACGAGGATGAGATTCTTTTAGATTGGATACTAAATCACGGTATTCTGGAAACATGAGACCTCCTATACGAAATTCACTACCACGCCGTATGAGTGTAGCAGCCCATTGTAATATCAGATTTGAGAGATATCACATAAAAAAGATTTGGTAGTATCTGTTCAGCTTGTTGATTATTAATAAAAGTGAACATTAATTTTAGGGAATAGCTTTCATCTTTATTTAAGGGAATTAAAAATCAGTGCCTTGCCAAAAAACATAATTTACCTCAGGTTTTTTGTTGTTATGATCCAGTTTCTTTTTTAAACATACTTGAGGTGAAATATGAAAAAATATCTATTTCCTTTAGTTGCGTTGATGGTTTCGGCTTCTGCTTTTGCGGACAAAAAACTTGAAGATATAGCACCTTTTCCTGCTGCTCCTGACGGAATGATTCGTA
Source organism: Xenorhabdus hominickii (assembly GCF_002632725.1). Classification (GTDB taxonomy): domain Bacteria; phylum Pseudomonadota; class Gammaproteobacteria; order Enterobacterales; family Enterobacteriaceae; genus Xenorhabdus; species Xenorhabdus hominickii. The sequence continues at coordinate 27,199 of NZ_NJAI01000008.1, read as the reverse complement.
GTGTGATTGAGGTTCCCCCTCAAGAGCGTGAGAACGACTATATGGTTGAGTTGATGATCGGCAAGAATATGAAAGTAGATTGTAATAACCACTGGTTTGGTGGCAATCTTGAGACCAAAGTTTTGGAAGGCTGGGGATACGATTATTATGAGTTGAATAAAGTAGCCGGTCCGATGTCTACCAACATGAAATGTGTAGATAACACAGAAACTGTACGATTCGTCCAAGTTCAGTTAGGTAAAGATGCGCTTATACGTTATAATAGCAAATTACCAATCGTTGTATATACACCCAAAGCGATGACAGTAAAATATCGTATTTGGCAGGCATCAGATAAAGTCAATAAAGCAGTGGTGAAGTAATTACTGATTAGGTAAATCAACAGCCTGGGTCTTTATTATAGAAAACTCAGGTTGTTTGGATCATGACATTGGTGTTTTTTATCTTATTTATTTTTAATTAGTAGTAATGTTTTTCCTATTAATTAGTCAATAAGTTTACAATAAAACAGTTCATAATGAATTTATACTTAAATTCGATTTGATAATATTTTTTATCCTTTACTTTCTGCCTGTGATTCCTTGCCAATATTTAAAAATACTAACTAAACTGTGTTTGGATTCTTTTGCATTCATGCAAATATCATTGAGGAATCGTAGAATGTTTAAAAAATTATCGGCAGAGTTTTTTGGTACTTTTTGGTTGGTGTTTGGTGGATGTGGTAGTGCTGTTTTAGCTGCGGCATTTCCACAGCTGGGGATTGGCTTTGTTGGCGTATCTCTGGCTTTTGGTTTAACTGTCGTGACAATGGCTTATGCTGTGGGGCATATTTCAGGAGGGCATTTTAATCCGGCGGTAACATTGGGATTATTTGCGGGCGGGCGTATTTCTGTAAAAGATGTGATCCCTTATATTATTGCTCAAGTGATTGGTGGAATTGCAGCCGCAGCGGTGCTTTATCTTATCGCCAGTGGTAAAAGTGGCTTTGATGCAACAGCGAGCGGTTTTGCGTCGAATGGTTATGGAGAGCATTCCCCCGATGGTTTTTCATTACAAGCTGCAATTATTATTGAATTAGTTTTAACTGCATTTTTCCTGATTGTGATCCTTGGGGCAACAGATAAAAACGCACCGGTAGGGTTCGCACCATTAGCGATAGGTTTGGCATTAACACTCATTCACCTAATTAGCATTCCTGTGACAAATACTTCTGTTAACCCGGCAAGAAGTACAGCAGTTGCTATTTTCCAAGGAACTTGGGCACTGGAGCAACTTTGGGTATTCTGGTTGATTCCATTAATTGGCGGTGTTGCTGGTGGATTGATATACCAGACACTATTACAGAAAGATGATCAATCCATTAATTAATATTCTCTTATTTTGACAAGCCATGCTATAGCGTGGCTTTTTTTATTCCTTTCTATGGTAAATTCTCTGTTCAGTTCAGTCTTTTCTTAAAAGGAAAAGTGATGGATCAAAATATAACTTGGAAGCAAGGCGAATATCAGGTTACAACGGATAAGAGTAATATTGATACTCATTTCGTGCATAGTCATTTAACCGAATTGTTTTGGGCGCGCGGAATTGAATTTGAGAGAGTTAAAACCTCGATCGATAATAGTTTATGTTTTGTACTACTTCATTGTGATAAACCAATTGGTTTTGCCAGATTAGTCACTGACTTTGCAACGTTTGCGTATCTTTCAGATGTATTCATTATCGATGAGTATCAGAAGAAAGGATTAGGACGTTGGCTGGTAGAATGTGTTTTACAGCATCCAATCATTCCTTATGTTCAACATGTGATGTTGGTAACGTCTTCAGCAAGCTGGCTTTATAAGAAGCTCGGTTTTGAACCTGTCGTAGAGAAGGATTTTGTGTGGACGTTAGAGAAAAAGAAAGCATCTGAGTAAATAACCAACAACACAGGCGATTATTATTAGTTTGGAATAATGTCGCCTGCATTGTCTCACTAATTGAAAAAAATTAAAAATTATCTTTAAATAAAGTGATGTTATTTATCAACAATAGTGTTTGACTTATATAAAGAACGAATATCGGGGAGTAAAGTTATTAAACCAATCAGGGACATAAATCCACCTACCCATAATGGAGCCTTCAATCCCCATCCTAAGTTAATACAAAAACTGCTAAGAAAAGCGCCAATGACAATACCAAAAGTAATCACTGAGGAATGAATAGTATTAATAAATGGGCGACCATTAGCTGTTCGCATTACTCGGGTGACCATGGCGGGATTCATGGTCACACCGACTAAGCCGATGCCGATTAGAGATAGAGCTGAAAGTGATTTTTTATCTGCAAAAAAAACAAAGAGTAGAATAAAGAAGGTTAATAAAATTAAACCAATGGTTAAGGTTGCTATCGTATAGCGGTCAGCTAGTTTTCCAACTACGATATTACCCACTATTGTGGCGGTTCCGTAGAGAATAAGTAAACTGGAGATTGCCCCATCACTATAGCCAGTCACCTCTTTTAATATTGGTATAAAATAGGTAAATGCCGCAAAAGTTGCGCCAATAATGAAAAGACTGGTGGAAAAAACGTACCATAATTTTTTATTCTTTAGGGGTTGCAGTTCTGAACGTAAACTGATTTTAGGCTGTTTTTGGATAGCAGGAATGCAGAATAAACTGATGAGGCCTACAATTATAGCCAATACACTGGTTGTCCAAAAACTTTCTCGCCAACCTGCATATGTGCCTATCAAATTCGCTATAGGTAATCCTAAGATTGTTCCCGCCATAATACCTGAAAGCACAATGGAAATAGCCCATCCTCGTTGCTGCTCTGCCACAAGTTCTATACAGATTGCCAGCGAAACGCCGAAGAAAGCGCCTGAAACCGCTCCAGTTATGATCCTTGCGATCATCAGCATAGGATATGAATTTGCCAGTGCTCCAAGTATTTCCCCAGCGATGAAAATCACATAGAGGGTAATTAATGCGATTTTGGGTGGAGTTCTTAATAATCCCAAAGCGAGAAGTGGGCCACCGAAAGACATCGCTAAAGCATATAGGGAAACAAGGTAGCCTATTTGGGAAATAGACACGCCCAGATCATGAGCCATGACTGGCATCATACCCGTTACTTGAAATTCACTGGTTACCATGGAAAAGATGCCGATTGCCAGCACGTAAATGGCGAAGGGAATCGATTTTTGCTTTGCCGGAGTATGGCAAGGAGCCTTGATATTGAATTGTATTTTTTCCATTTTAATTTTTTGATTAATTTTGTAGTGATGTTTACAAAATTATCTGACTTGCGAAAGTCAATCAAGATATTTATGTTATATCCACTACAAAAATAACGATGGTACATATGATGGCACCAAGAGGACGTCCTTTAAGTTTTGACCGCGATATTGCTCTGCAACAGGCAATGGAATTGTTTTGGACTAAAGGCTATGAAGGAACTCAGCTTACGGATCTCACTGCAGCGATGAATATTAATCCGCCGAGCTTTTATGCGGCATTCGGCAATAAGAAAAAAGCTTTCTATGCAGCGGTTGAACTTTACATTAAAACCGTAGGTTCTAAAGTGATGGATAGGCTTAACGAAACAGATGGTGTGCGGAATGGAATACGAGCAATGCTGGAATGTTCCGTAGATGTTGCCAAGTCAAACCGAGCGGGAGGCTGCTTGCTTATTTTAGGCGTGATGAACAACTTACAAGAAAATGAAGATGTTTATGCTTATCTTAGAACAGTGCGTAAAAACACACTGTCAATGATTCAGTCACGCATAGAACGAGGTGTAGCTGATGGCGAATTCTCCACTGACATCAATGTTGGAAAGTTAGCATTATATTTTTTGGGGATGATGCAGGTAATTTCATTTCAGGCGCGTGATGGAGCATCAAAAGACCAACTTATGAGTTTGATCGAACCCGCAATGACTGCAATACCTTCGTAAAACAGAGTCAGATTAGAAGATATCGTAACATGCTTAAATAGATACCATTGGAATGACTACAACTCGTTCCAATGGCTGATGATCTGTCCAACAAGGCCATAATCACGGGCTTCACCTGATTCCATCGAATAATTACGTTCGGTATCTTTTGTCACTTTATCGAGCGATTGGTTAGTTGCTTCATTTATAAGCCGATTAATGCGGTTACGGGTTTTCAATATTTCTTTGGCTTCGATTTCGATATCTGAAGCACGTCCTTGAACACCACCTAATGGTTGATGGATCATAAAACGGGTATTCGGGTATTGAATAGTGCGTAACGGTTTTCTTTGTTGGCAGCAAGGAAGATAGTAATGCCTGCACTAGCAGCAACCCAACCTGTGCCAATCATCATTACTTTGGGTTTAATAAATTTAACCATATCATGCAGGGTATTGCCTGCTTCAACATGACCACCTTGGCTATTAATAAATATTTTTATTGGGTCATTATTGATTTCTTGTAAAATCAGAAGTTGTGTCATGACCTTTTCAGCGAGCTGTTGATTGATTTCCAATGAAATAATAACGGATAGTTATTTGGTAAATTTATTTCGTATTTGTGGTGATTGGGAAACCTATTTTTCGGATTAATTTTGAAATTTTCTATGCATTATCTTCTTCTCTCTAATAACAAATAATTATCATCCATATAAATAATGTAGCTTTATAAGATGACTTGTGCTAAGAAACTTCATTTTGTTTGAGTTTTGTAATGAAATGAAAATTAATTTTTATTCATGTTTATTTTTTTATTTAAAAATCAACATGTTGAGTGGTTAATCTCAGCGATTTCACGAATGTGTAATGCGTGTAATAAAATAAGATATATACAATCTATATTATTGCTTATGTAATATATATGCATCACGCTAATCATTTTTGTGAGTGCTATTTATTGTATTTTATGATATGTAAATTACATTTTTAAATGTCAATGATAGTTTAGTTGGCAGGTGTTTTATTTTTTTATGATGAATAAATTAATTTAAGAGTGATAATCAATCGGATTAAAGGAATACATTAATACTTTAAAAGTATTTAACTTTCTTATTCCAATATGATTATGTCTTATAATATTTTGTTCTTAGCTATTTTATTTTAATGTTTTTGTTGATCTATATTCAGAATATATACTGCTGTTATATGTTATAAACAGCTATCTTTACATTCTGTAATATTCGTTAATTAGCAGTGATGTAAATGTAATAAATTAGGAATGAATTATGGAACATTTTGACATAGATATAGATAAAGTGTCGGGTAAGATTTTACATGAATTATTACAATACCGGCGGCGTTTTCCAGAATCTGCACATACAATTGAACATGAAGAAAATAGTGTTTCTGAAGTTCAGCTTCCACGTATTCGTGCGTTTGTTGCACAAGGAAAACCCATCGAATGTATTCTTCCTGCATTTCCGACGAAATCGCCAAATCCGCGTAAGGTATTGGGGACGATGCCTGATATGGCGGAAAAATTATCGTTAATTTTCCTAAATTCCCTGTGCCAGCGTATTCAGCTTTATTACCCACCCGGAGCAAATATTGTTATTTGCTCTGATGGGCATGTATTCAGCGATCTTATTCATGTTGATGATAAGACAATAACCCAATACCAATTGGAAATTGAAAGACTTTTGCATGAATTGGGGGCAACTAATCTTTCGGTCTTTAATCTCGGCAATGTTGAATCATTAACGCAATATACCAGCCATTATGATCAACTACGTGAATTGTTGGTCAGTCGTTATGCCTCTTCAACAGAGGATATTAAAGAGACGCTAAAAGAAAGCGAAGAGGGAGTACAGTTATATCGGGCGATAACTCGGTTTCTTTATGAGGATAGTTTATTGCCGGAATACACTGGTTCGAAAAATGCGCTGCAAAAAGATGCCCGTCAGCGAGCTGTTGGGGTTATCCAACGTAGCTGGGCTTGGGGAAATTTGCTGGCGGAACAGTTCCCGTTGGCAATCCGTCTCTCTATTCATCCGCAGCCAGCGGACAGCATTAAAATTGGTATTCACATGATGCCGACTCGAGATGATTGGCTGACTCCGTGGCACGGTGTAGCTGCCAATATTAACGGCCAATTTGTGTTGATGAAAAGTGATGAAGTAAAAAAGATGCAGGGAAAACTGGTCGAAATTCGCGGTGTTCCAAGTCATTACGTGATTGAGGCGTTATCCGAGGGAAAGCAGAAAGTAGAACCTCTGACGGCGGAAATTGAAAGATAAAGTGAATCGTTTTCTGAGGAAAAAATAATGGATACATATGATCTTGATTGCCATATTGAGTTGGTAAAACCGTTTGGGGTGCTTATTACGCCTAATCACCCTGAACAGGCTATTACCACGTTGTCAGTTGATGCTTTGCGCGAGTTAGCACGTACCCACTTATTGGTCGTATTGCGCGGTTTTCAGTCCGGTTTTACCGATAAAGAGAAGCTAACGGAATATACCCGTCGTTGGGGAGAAGTGATGATGTGGCCGTTCGGTGCGGTATTGGATGTGATGGAACATTCGGACCCCTCTGATCATGTCCTGGATAACACGGAAATACCACTGCATTGGGATGGTATGTATAAGCAGACGATCCCTGAGTTTCAGATATTTCATTGTGTTGCTGCACCTGAGGCTGCTCAGGGAGGACGTACCACGTTTGTCAACACTGAAAAATTGGTTATTGATGCCAATGATGATGAGCGTGATATGTGGAAAAAGACGTCAGTTACCTACCGCACAAGCAGAGTGACACATTATGGTGGGGAAGTCGTCTCTCCATTGGTATGCCTTCATCCTGACGGTAAAAAATGGGTCATGCGTTACAACGTGCCGATGAAAAAAGAAGAAGGAAAGTATTCCGACCATCACTTATTGGTAATGAATGGGCTGTCATTGGAAGAGCAAGAAACGCTAGAGAATGCACTGTATGAGCGATTGCATGATCCACGTTATTTATACGCTCATCAATGGCAATCTGGCGATATCGTCATTAACGATAATTTTACGCTGTTACATGGTCGTGAGGCATTTATAACTCACTCTCCTCGCCATCTTCAGCGGGTGCATATCCATGGTACTCCCGTGTGTGAAAATTCCCATTTTCGAACGATTTCCGTACCTGACTCGGATTCGGTAAATGCTTCTTTGAAGGAGATTTGATTAATGGCTCGTATTGTTTTGGCTGCTGTAGCAACCCCTGGTCATGTTTTTCCAATATATACTATTGCGGAGCATTTAATCGGACAGGGACATGATGTGACGATATTTAGTGGCTCTCCTTTTCGACAGCAGGCAGAAGCAATGGGAGCGAATTTTGTTTCCTTTGATCAACAAGTGGATGTTGACTATCGTTGTCTGGAAAAATATTTTCCTGAACGCGGAGAATACCCTCCCGGTAATATTCAGATGGCACTGGCAATGAAGCAGTTTTTTGCTGCGGTTATTCCTGTTTTGTCTGGTCAATTAATGCAAGTGCTTGAAGAAAATCAAACGGATCTCCTGTTTATTGATAATACATTTTATGCAGCGCTGCCGTTATTGCAGAAACCTGCGGAAGAACGCATTCCGGTGATTGCCATCGGCGTTACACCAGTATCGTGGTCATCAAGGGATAGCATATTTTGGGGGCCTCGTATTCCGCCTGAATTATTGCCCCCAGATTTGTCTCGTGAGCAATTGGTGGATGAGGAGACGAATCAATTAATCGAACAGGTCAGGGAAGCGTTTAATCAAGCGCTGGCTGCGGTGGATTGTTCACCACTAACTGGGGATCACAATGATATCTTGATGAGCCGAGTTGATCGTTTCTTGCAACTCGCAACACAATCATTTGAATTTCCCCGTGATGATTTACCTGAGACGGTGGAATTTATTGGGTCGTTAGGTGTAAAAGTAGAGGATGATAAGAGCCAGATAAGTTGGGCGGATGAAAGTTTACCTTTGATCTTAGTCACTCAGGGAACCTTGGCAAATATTGATTTTGACCAGTTGTTGTTGCCTACCATGCGTGCATTGGCAGACTTGCCAGTCCGGGTATTGGCAATCACTGGTGGACGTTCTGTTGAAGTGTTGGGAGACGACATTCCAGAAAATACTAAGGTGGTGGAATATCTCAATTTTGAGCACTGGATTCCCCGTGCATCAATTTTTATTACCAATGGTGGCTACGGTTCATTAAATTCAGCGGTTCGTCATGGTGTACCGCTGGTGGTTGCCGGCACTGGAGACGGTAAATTAGAAGCTGTTGCCCGCGTAATCTGGTCACGTTGTGGTATCAGTCTGCATACTGATACACCGAGTGAACAGCAAATATATCGGGCAGTGACGAGGATATTATCCTCTTCAATGTGGCATCAGCAGGCACAAATCATTAAGGCAGATTATGATGCCCATAATGCTTTGGAATCGATAACACAGCATGTTAATGAATTAGTTTCTAATCGGTAAAATTTAGATAAAGTGGGACTATGGTCCCACTTATTATTTATTATGAGCATGCCTATAGCAGCATGATAAAAACACCTATTGAATTCATCAGAGGTAGATCACGACATGATACGATGTAGGTATCAGTTTATTCATCAAGCTCTAATTTGATTGGGTATTGTTTGCCTAAGAATATTTCCAGAGTGACAGTTTTTATCGTTAAAGTGATTAATAGATGATGATGGCTATAAGAGATCAAAATAGAACACGACAGAAAAGTTATGTCGCGTTCTATTGATGAAGAAGTAAATTGCTCAGTGTTTTTTTGAGCTAATTCTGAGACGTTACTGTAGAGAAATATCAGGCTTTTTCTTTCACGCCTTCAATGGAAATAATCAGCTCAACGTCTTGAGATTTTGGCCCTAAGTCGCTCTTGATTTTAAAATCTTTCAGTTTGATTTTGCCATTCGCTTCAAAACCCGCACGGTAACCACCCCATGGATCTTTGCCTTCTCCTGTCAATTTGGCATTCAATATTACGGGTTTGGTAACACCATTTAAGGTCAGATCACCGATGATCGTGTAATTCTCACCCGTTTTTTTGACCTCGGTTGAAGTGAATTTAGCTTCTGGATATTTTGTGGTATTTAAAAAATCGGGGCTACGTAAGTGCTTATCACGTTCAGCATGATTAGTATCGAGACTATCTGTCTTAATTGTCACATTGACTTTATCCGTAGCGGGATTTTGTGCATCGAATGTAAATCCGCCATCAAATTTTCTGAAGCTACCGTAGAGCCAGCTTATACCCAAATGTTGGATGCGAAATTCAATGAAGGCGTGTTGACCAGCAGCATCGATTTTATAGTTAGCAGCCATTGCAGAGTGGGTACTCATCAATAAAATGCCTGCTGTCAGGCCAATTAACGTCTTTTTAAACATAATTATTCTCCAGAGTTGCTGTTGTCGGTGTTGAAACCGAACATTCTTTTTAAGGTCGTATCGTGGTTAATAAAGTGGTGTTTTAATGCTGCCAACCCATGTAACAGGGAGAGCACGACAATAATCCAAGCAAGATAAAGATGGATAACCCCAGCCGTATCGGCCTGTATGCCTTGCCCTGATAGGGTCGCAGGAACCTCAAACCATCCAAAAATGCTGATGGGGGCACCATCTGCGGTAGAAATCAGATATCCACTGCCTAAAATGCCAAATAAAACGATATAGAGTGTGAAATGCGTGAGTTTTGAACTGGTACGTGTAAAGTGACTGTAGCTAGCCAGAGGTTTTGGTGGTGGAGAAATAAACCGCCATATGATACGCACGACCATAATCATAAAGATCAATACACCGATACTCTTATGAACTTCCGGCGCGCGATGATACCAAGGATCGTAATAGTTTAATGTCACCATCCATAATCCAAGTGCAAACATCCCATAGACGGCAAGGGCGATTAACCAATGGATGAAAACTGAGATATGACCAAAGCGTGTGTCAGTATTTTTTAACAACATATTGTTTCCTTATTTTTGTCCAATTAAAGCGTGTTAACAGAAAAAAACAGGCCATGAACATCAATGAGAAAGTTTGAATATTATAGTAGATAAAAATAATATTTTATTTCTGTGAGTTTTAAACAAATTATTTGTTTGAGAAATTCAAAAATTATCAATAATAAATTTTAATGATAGGCAATGAGTAAAATAAAGTTGTTTTTTTGTTCTTTTATATCTTATTTGGTTATTTATATATAATCAAATGAAATACACTACCTAATGGATTAAAAATGCAGCGAGATGGCAAGGGAGCAAATTTTCGGAAGTGTAGATAACTAAAAAATTATTTCAGTTATTTCTTTCAGGATTGGTATGAAGTTTTATTTTTATACTTTTAACATTCTCTCTTATTGTAAGGTGTTGTAAGATTTTTAAGCGATTACGTGATTTTTTCATTATAGAGAGAAAAACGATGTATACATTGTGGATAGCTAATAAAAATTATTCTTCCTGGTCATTGCGTCCGTGGGTTCTGCTTAAGGCGCTGGGTATCCCTTTTAACGAACGGCTTAGTTATTTCGAGGACGGCAAAAGTAGTTATAATAAATTTAAGGAATTTTCACCTACAGGATTGGTTCCTTGCCTGGTCGATGGAGATATTACAATTTGGGATTCGTTGGCGATTGCGGAATATCTTGCAGAGGAGCACGTACAGGTATGGCCATTAGATAAAAGGGCCAGAGCGTGGGCAAGAAGTGCAGCAGCAGAAATGCATTCTAGCTTCGCTGCATTGCGTCAAATTTGTGCAATGAATTGCTCCATTAGAACTGAATTAGAGGAAATAACTTCAGATTTACAGCGTGATATCGACAGAATTGATGCTCTTTGGTCAGAAGGATTAACTAAATTTGGTGGTGAATGGCTGGCTGGAGATAAATTCACTGTTGTTGATGCGTTTTATGCACCAGTGGCTCTTCGTGCCCAAAGTTATGGATTGAATTTTTCAGCTATCAGTCAGGAATGGATTGATCGCATGCTGAAACATCCAGCGATGGTGGAATGGGTTTCCGCTGCCATAAAAGAACCGAAATTAGCGCATTAATCCATACTCGATAGCTGTTAGTATTTAATTAAATAATGCTGGCAGCTATTCAATTTAAAATAAAAATAACAAGATAAAATAGGCAAAAAAAAGCTCCGTATCGGAACGGAGCGGGAATGGAAATGGGAAAATGTATTGCAGGTGTATATTAACCCTAATAGATTAAACATGAATTAAATGAAATTTGGGTTGTGAAAATAAAGTGAAAGTATATGGAGATATTGATGTGTCAAATTTGTTTTTACTTTTTGATTTAAATAAATTATTTCTATTTTTTAGAATACTTGGTATGGCCCGTACTGCATATCTAACCTATTTATCAGCACAAACCATACCAAACCAAACATCAATCTCTATCATTGAGATAGTCCTTTCACTCACTTTTAATGGCAGACTGCGTCCCGAATAACTTCCAGTGAAGCTGGGTTTTCAATCAGAGCGATATCGCTTGGCTCACGTCCTTCACAAATGGCTTGCATGGTACGGCGCAGCATCTTTCCTGAGCGAGTTTTCGGTAACTGCGTCACAAAATAGACTCGTGCCGGACGCCCAACACTGCCGATTTTTTTATCTACCACTTCCATCAATGTTTTTTCTAATGCTGAAAAATGGTCAGCATTCTGAATTTGCCGTCCTTCTTTCAGGACAACAAAAGCCACTGCTGCCTGTCCTCTTACTTCATCTTTGATACCAATAACCGCAACTTCCGCCACATCTTCATGGCTGGCGATACACTCTTCGATTTCTCTTGTTCCCAGACGATGGCCTGAAACATTAATCACATCATCGGAACGCCCCAAAATAAAATAGTAACCGTCACTGTCACGGATTCCCCAGTCGAATGTTGAGTATACCTGCTGATCGAAGTGTTCCCAGTACGTATTGATAAAACGACGATTATCGCCATAAATGGTTTGGATACAGCCCGGAGGCAGAGGGCCTTTGATGACCAGCATCCCTTTTTCATTAGCGCTACATTCCTGCCCCGTCAGTTCGTTGATCAGCTTGACGTTAAAACCATATATAGGAAAACCCGTGCTACCAAAACGGCTTGTCCTATCGTCTAAACTTCGTGCAATGGCCATAATTGGCCAACCTGTTTCAGTTTGCCAGTAATTATCAATCACAGGAACGTTAATGGTTTCGGAAATCCAGCGAGCGGTATGCTCATCAAGGGGTTCACCTGCCAAATAGAGTGTTTCAAGTGATGATATATCGCATTGGGAGATGTAATCGGTAGGGTATTTTTTCAGAACGCGGATTGCAGTAGGGGCTGAAAACATCCTTGTGACACGGTATTTTTCGACAATTTGCCACCAAATGCTGGCATCTGGACGTATCGGCAGGCCCTCATACATAATGGTTGCCATGCCTGCGAGCAGAGGGGCATAGACAATATAAGAGTGTCCGACAACCCAGCCGATATCTGATGTGCAAAAGAAAACTCCACCCGTTTTACCGCCAAAAATAACATCCATTGATGTTGCCAAGGCGACCGCATAACCGCCGACATCGCGTTGTACGCCTTTGGGGGTTCCTGTTGTCCCTGATGTATAGAGTACGCAGGAAGTTTCATTGGACTCAAGCCATGTGACGGGAACTTCTGCGTTAAGATACTCTTGCCGTAATGTGGCGAAATCTACGTCCCGTCCTTCCACCCAATTAATCTCAGTCAGCCCACGATTGACCATCAAAACATGGCGGGGAGTATGATTTGCCAACTCGATGGCTTCATCCAATAGCGGTTTGTAGGGAATGATTTTGCCTCCACGGGAACCCGCATCGGCAGAGACGACTAAAACAGGTTCGGCGTTATCGAGTCGGGTGGCGAGGCTATGGGAAGCAAAGCCGCCAAATACTACCGAATGGATCGCCCCAATACGGGCGCAGGCCAGCAAAATAAACAGGGCTTCAGCCACCATTGGCATATAAATAACGACACGATCGCCTTTTTTTACACCCAGTGAGAGCATCATGGCTGCTGCTTGGTTCACTTCTTGATGTAATTCTTTATAGGTGAAAACCCGTTCACTATGTTTTTTAGCCGAAATGGGGGTTTCAGTTGAAATGGCAATAAGCGCCTTAGCATCGGGTTGGCTTTCCAGCCAGCGATCTAATGCGTTGTAACAGAGATTGGTTTTCCCTCCACAGAACCAGCGGGCAAAGGGCGGATTGCTGTGATCCAACACCTGTTCAAAAGGCTGCTGCCAATGTATTCGTTTGGCCTGTTCAGCCCAAAAAGCAGCGGGATCATCAATCGAATGCTGATAGAAATCTTGAAATGACATAATCTCTCCTTGCACTATTCAGATACTATGCAGATGAGAGGCGGCTTTTAGAATGGAAGCCGCCGATAGCGATATAATATCTATTGGGTATAGGTTATATAACGTACAAATCGAGGTATTCGTTCACGGGGACATCTCTTAATGACATAAGGTCAAGAGAGATCGTTAGGATTTTTTGTTGTTGTTCTTCCGGGAAGCGGCGCGCTAGATTGGTTTTGAATTTTTCCTCTAAAAGAGGGATACCATCTTTGCGGCGGCGGGCGTGTCCAATCGGGAATTCGACTTTCACTTCATCAAGCTGAGTGCCATCGGTAAATGTCAGAGTCAGCGCGTTGGCAATGGAGCGTTTTTCTGGGTCATGATAATCGAAAGTGAAATCGGGATCTTCGACGCAGACTATTTTTTCTCGCAAAGCATCAATACGGGGATCGGTGGCGATATTACCCTCATAATCCGCAGCCGTCAGGCGGCCAAAAATCAGTGGAATGGCAACCATATATTGAATGCAGTGATCCCTGTCTGCCGGATTATTCAGAGGGCCATGTTTATCGATAATTCTGATACAGGCTTCATGGGTACGGATAGTGATTTGGGCGATATCTTCGACACTTTTACCCCACTCTTTCAGTTGTTGATGTAGCATCATTGCTGCTTCAACGGCGGTCTGTGAGTGAAATTCAGCCGGAAAAGAAATTTTAAACAGCACATTTTCCATCACATAAGAGCCATAGGAACGCTGGAATGTGAAGGGATGGCCATTGAACAGCACATCATAAAACCCCCAGGTTTCTGCTGTTAATACGGAAGGGTATCCCATCTCGCCTTTTTGCGCTATCAGAGCCAGACGTACTGCGCGAGATGTGGCATCTCCCGCCGCCCAGGATTTGCGAGAACCTGTGTTGGGCGCATGGCGATAGGTTCTCAGAGACTGTCCGTCAACCCATGCGAGCGATACCGCGCTTAATATCTCCTCTCGGGATAAACCCAGCATTTGAGCGACAACCGCTGTGGAGGCCACTTTAACTAATACCACATGATCCAACCCAACTTTATTGAAGGCATTCTCCAATGCCAGACAGCCTTGGATTTCGTGCGCCTTAATCATGGCGGTCAGTACATCCCACACGGTTAAGGGGGCTTCACCACGGGCAACTGCGTTTCTTGATAACCAGTCGGCAGTAGCCAGTATTCCGCCCAGATTATCAGACGGATGTCCCCATTCCGCTGCCAGCCACGTGTCGTTGAAATCCAGCCAGCGGATCATCGCACCAATATTAAATGCCGCCTGAACAGGATCAAGTTGGAACTGAGTCCCCGGTACACGCGCACCATTGGGCACAAGTGTTCCCGGCACAATTGGCCCCAATAATTTTGTGCAGGCAGGGTATTCCAGTGCTTCCAAACCACAACCCAATGTATCGAGAAGACAGTGGTGGGCGGTGGCGTAAGCAATCGGGGATACGACAATATAGTCCATGACATAATCCACAATATCCACAATCACTTGGTCGTACTCTGGGCGGTTGTTAACAACTGAGGTTGACATAATCAATCCTTAAATTGGATATACCCGTCGTCTTTCAAGTCGCAGCTTTGTTGGCTGCGCTGCATTTTGAAATCCATTGGATATGTATTTATGTTGTTCAATCAAATGGCTTAACCACGTTGGTCAATGGGTATAAATTTAAGATCCTCAGGGCCGGTATAGTTGGCCGAAGGACGGATAATTTTATTATCGATGCGTTGTTCAATGATGTGGGCTGCCCAGCCAGAAGTCCGGGCAATTACAAACAATGGTGTAAACATTGCTGTGGGAACGCCCATCATGTGATAGGAAACCGCAGAAAACCAATCGAGGTTAGGGAACATTTTTTTGTTATCCCACATCACGGACTCAATCCGATCGGCAATGTCATACATTTGTGTCATTCCAGCTTCTTGGGAAAGTTGCAAGGAAATTTCTTTAATCACTTTATGGCGTGGATCGGAAACGGTATAAACGGGATGACCGAAGCCGATGATGACTTCTTTTCTTTCCAAACGAGAGAGGATATCGGCTTCGGCTTGGTCTGGAGAATCATAACGCTGCTGGATTTCAAACGATACTTCGTTCGCACCACCGTGCTTAGGCCCTCGCAGGGCACCAATGCCGCCGATAATGGCAGAGTAAATATCTGATCCCGTACCTGCGATGACTCGGCTGGTAAAAGTCGAAGCATTAAATTCATGCTCGGCATACAAAATCAGGGAGGTATGCATGGCTTTTTCCCATGACGCCCGTGGTTTTTTTCCATGCAGGAGATGGAGAAAATGCCCGCCGATAGAATCATCATCCGTTTCAACTTCGATACGACGCCCATTGTGGCTGTGATGATACCAATAAAGCAGTATCGAGCTGAGGGAAGCCAGCAAGCGATCGGCGATATCGCGAGCGCCCGCGAGGTTGTGATCTGTTTTTTCTGGCAGAGTACAACCTAAAACAGAAACGCCCGTGCGCATCACATCCATCGGATGCGCGACTGCTGGCAGAGCCTCTAATGCGGATTTAACACTGCTTGGCAGCCCACGTAATGATTTCAACTTAGCCTTATAGGATGATAACTCTGCGCGTGAAGGAAGTTTATCGTGGATGAGCAGATAGGCGATTTCTTCAAACTCACAATGCGTGGCTAAATCGAGAATATCATAACCACGATAGTGCAAATCATTGCCATTTTTTCCGACTGTACAGAGCGCTGTATTGCCCGCCGTCACTCCGGACAGAGCAACAGATTTTTTAG
Source organism: Xenorhabdus hominickii (assembly GCF_002632725.1). Lineage (GTDB taxonomy): Bacteria > Pseudomonadota > Gammaproteobacteria > Enterobacterales > Enterobacteriaceae > Xenorhabdus > Xenorhabdus hominickii. The sequence goes on along the minus strand of NZ_NJAI01000008.1, from coordinate 11,126 downwards.
GTTTGGATAGCTTTGATTCAGGCGATCCCGTTGTCGTATTTTGCTTACTCATAAGTATCACCCTTGCTGTTTTTTTGGGAAAGTTTTTTATGGGAAAACAAGACATCCAGTTTTTGTTCAAAAGCGTAGTAATTGATGCTTTCATAAAGTTCATTACGGGTTTGCATCATATCGATAACGTTTTTCTGTGTGCCATCGCGACGTAGGGCGGTATAGACCTGTTCGGCTGCTTTATTCATGGCCCGAAATGCAGAGAGTGGATAAAGGGCGATAGCGACATCTACGCTTTTTAATTCTTCGGTTGTAAAGAGCGGAGTAGCACCGAATTCGGTAATATTTGCCAAGATGGGAACGTGTGTTCTTGAAGCGAATTTCTTATACATATGCAGTTCTGTAATGGCTTCAGGGAACAGCATATCCGCGCCTGCTTCAATATAGGCGGCGGCCCTGTCCAGGGCAGCATCCAATCCTTCCATCGCTAATGCATCAGTGCGTGCCATAATGACAAAATTAGTATCTGTACGAGCATCAACGGCAGCTTTGATACGATCTACCATCTCCTCTTTGGAAACGATTTCTTTATTCGGACGATGGCCGCAGCGCTTAGCTCCGACTTGGTCCTCAATATGAATACCCGCAGCACCTGCTTTAATAATAGAGCGTACAGTGCGGGCAACATTGAACGCCGAAGAACCAAAACCGATATCCGCATCCACGAGTAGCGGTAAATCACATACGTCTGTGATGCGCCGGATATCAGTCAACACATCATCCAGTGTCGAGATACCTAAATCCGGTAGACCCAGCGAGCCGGCGGAAACTCCGCCACCTGAAAGATAAATGGCCTTATAACCTGCTCGTTTTGCCAGCAGTGCATGGTTCGCATTGATAGTCCCGACAACTTGTAACGGAGATTCGGCTTTTATCGCCTGTCGGAAGGCCAATCCTGAAGAAGAAAATGCCATACATAACCTCATTGTTACTTAAATGAAACTAATTTGTATTTAAATGTTATTAAAGCAAAGTGTATGCCAATATTTAAATAATAGAGAAATAATTAGAATTTCATCATGAGGTTGTTATTTTTTTTGTTTTAAATTAATAAGATATTTATTTATTGGAGAGTTTCATGGTATGTGTGCATCCATTGATTATAATGTGTTCATGTTTCATATTTAATCTGTTAATGTTTCATTTTTGTTTCAAATTAAAATAGTGAAACATTGAGATGACATTATTGAAATAGAAAACATTGAAAGAGAAAAGGAGGGAGAAATATGGCATCAACACATGCAGAGGAACGTGATAATAAACCCGTGATCTGGACAGTCTCCGTTTCCAGACTTTTCGAGCTTTTTCGCGATATTACGCCAGAATTTGATCATCAAGCTGATATCACCCCGATCCAACTGGGTTTTGAACATGCCGTGCAACATATTCGCAAACGTCTGGAGACAGAACATTGTGATGCTGTGATTTGTGCAGGATCTAATGGTGCATATTTGAAAAGCCGATTATCTATACCGATGATTATCGTCAAAGCCAGTGGGTTTGATTTTATGCGGGCATTGGCTCGCGCTCGGCAAATCAGCACCCAAATTGGTGTTATTACTTACCAGAATACCCTGCCGGCATTAGAAGAGTTTCAGCAGCGTTTTAACCTGCGAATTGAACAGCGTAGTTATGTAACAGAGGAAGATGCCAGAACGCAAGTTAATGCCTTAAAAGCGAAAGGGATCAAAGTGATAGTTGGTGCAGGATTGATTACTGATCTTGCCTATGAAGCAGAGCTGGTGGGTGTTTTTATCTATTCTGCGGACTCCATCCGGCAAGCATTTCAGGATGCCTTGGAAGTCGCCAGAATGACCAAACTCAATCAGGCGATAATTTCGCCTTATCCTACGGAAGATAAACTTCGCACTCGCCATACAATCAGCGATATTAGAGGGAATTCTGTGGCGATGGAGCATGTACGTAATACGATCATGCTGTATTCCCGTTCAGCGGCCACAGTTTTGATTCAGGGAGAAAGTGGTACAGGAAAAGAGCTGGTGGCTCAGGCTATTCATCATGAATATGCCTTGCGTCATGGGCCGTTAGCGGGTAAGCATCCACGACCATTTGTTGCTGTTAACTGCGGCGCGATTACAGAGTCTTTGCTGGAGGCAGAGCTGTTTGGTTATGAAGAAGGTGCATTTACCGGCTCTCGGCGTGGTGGACGAGCGGGACTGTTTGAAGTTGCACACAGGGGAACGTTATTTCTGGATGAAATTGGTGAAATGCCATTGCCTTTGCAAACGCGGTTATTAAGGGTACTGGAAGAAAAATCCGTCGTCAGGGTTGGCGGGTATCGCCCGATTGCTGTTGATGTGCGCATCATCTGTGCGACTCATTGCGATTTGGATACATGGGTGCGTGAAGGACGTTTTCGGACAGATCTATTCTATCGTTTGAGTGTATTGCGAATTAATGTACCGGCTTTGCGAGAAAGAGGAAATGATATTGGTTTGCTGGCGGAGGAATACCTACAACGGGCATTTGCGACCCTTAATTTATCCGTTTCATCAGTGAGAATAGGGGAACTTTCTGCTTGTCACAAAGCGCTACAATCTTATCATTGGCCGGGAAATGTGCGTGAGCTACGTAATTTGATGGAGCGAATAGCGCTTTATTTGAGTGCTCATCCGGAACAAACACTGACACCAGAATTGATATTATCACTTTCACCTGAGCGTCATATTGATATCAGTACTATAAACAGCAGCATGAAAAAAACTCAAATTGAGCCATCTTTTCTTAGAGAAGCGCCTTCTGCACATGATATTTCCGTACATGATATCATGGCGCGTTTTTCAGGGAATCGACGGGCGGCTGCGGAATATTTGGGAATTAGTCGCACGACGTTATGGCGGAGATTGAAGGAAGAACAGGGAAAAAATTAATTGGAGTAGTTAATCATTATGGTTAATAAAATGATAATAATGGCGAAAATTATGAAAAAAATCCTTTCCAATTTTTTTCCTCTTTTTCAGGAATAAATTCGTCAGGATGGGATAATAAATATTGATTTGCCATTTTTTCTTTTCCAGTATCATCAAGTAACATTTAATTATGCAAAAATTTTATTTTACCCATAATCTGTTGAGGTCTAAGGATACAATCCATATCACAGTAAATAACAAGATCACAGTTTGATTTTTCAGTTATAAAATAGAGATGCCCAGCATTGAATTGATGAAAAAATTTGGATTTTGATCTATTATATTTTGGATTTTTTCTGATGAGTCAGGATAAGCAGTGACATAAAGATTTTTATATTATTCAGGGTTGTTATGTATTGTAACATGATCGCTTCCTGTTTCTTAATATGTTAGATTAATCCAAAAATTAGCAGAGCTAAATTCATTATAAAAGTCAATTAAGAGTTTTTCTTGATCTTCTTCTGTGGTTCTACCCGAGAATTTATTCCATGTATCTAGCAAGGTATTTGACATAAGAGTTATATTCTAGGTTAATAATTTAAATAATCTATTTAATATGGATTTTTTAAAGCTTATTTATAAAAATAATCAGTTAAACAACCAGGTATATTGAAATAACTTAATTGGGAGCTCGCATTGATTTAATCATTTTAATGACAAATTCCGTGTTTTACCAATGCTAATTAACGTTTTATTAGGTGAATAACGGCCGTTAATTAATTTTTATTTGCCAATAAATGGGCATACCGTTTCATATCGATATTTCCGCCACTTAAAATAATCCCGATACGTTGCCCTTTCAACTGTTCCCGTATCGCTTTTGCAGCAGCAAACCCTAAGCAAGCTGTAGGCTCGACAATGGTTTTCATTCGTTCAGCTAAAAAATACATGGCATCGATCAATTCATCATCTGAAGCTGTCAGAATATCTTCAACCAAATGGTGAATGATGGCAAAAGTATGTTGCCCCAAATGTTGAGTTTATGCACCATCTGCAATGGTTTCTGGCGTATCAATATGGACGATTTTACCTTGTCTAAAGGATTGCTGACCATCATTACCCGTAGCGGGTTCTACGCCGAATACTCGACATGAAGGTGATAGCTGAGCGGCTGAAAGTGCAGAGCCTGATAGCAAACCACCGCCGCCGAGAGGCATAAATAAGGCATCCAGTTCACCCACTTTTTCAAACAGCTCTTTGGCAGCAGTGCCTTGGCCTGCAATGATATGTGGGTGATCGAAAGGTGGGATTAGCGTCATGCCATGTTTTTCTGCTAATTGGTGGCCTATTTCTTCACGATCTTCAGTATATCTATCGTAAAAAATAATTTTTCCACCGTAACCCTGTGTGGCAATGATCTTAGCTTGAGGCGCATCTTGTGGCATGACTATTGTAGCGGTAATTCCCAGTAACTTTGCTGCTAATGCAATTGCCTGTGAATGATTACCCGATGAAAAAGTAACAACACCTGCTTTTTTCTGCTCATTATTAAATTGGCACAGGGCATTCATAGCACCACGAAATTTGAATTCCCCCGTCTTTTGATAATTTTCACACTTAAAATAGACTTGTGCGTTGAAAATTTCATTAACTGTGGTTGATGTGAAAACGGGAGTCTTATTGATATATGGTTTGATACGAGAGAGAGCTTCAGCGATTGCATTGTAATCGGGAACAAATTTCATTATTTGAGCCTCCAGTGCTTGATTTCAATAGATCCAATGTAATCACAATATTATGATTAATACTGAGATGATTATCATCATTGTGATATTTTTAAAATTTAATATATTCCTGTGGTATCCAGCCGGCTTCTCCTGATTTCTTATAACCCCAATACCAGCCATTCAATAATCGCTCTAAATACAAATACTCTCCAGATTTAACTGTTAATTCATGAGCTATATAATTTTCGTTGCAGATCGCTGTATCAGGAGCAATGAAGTGTAAAATTTGCTGGGGAACCCAGCCACTAACATCTGAAGAATTAGTCGTCCAAACCCAGTAAGGGTATTCAATATCGCTATGACTGGTGGAAACGATATCTCCAGCTTGTAATTTAATTGGATTTGGGTAAGCACTAATATAATCATAAGCTACAATAACTTCTCTCTGCATTTTTACTCCAAATGTTGACCAATTCAGTGGTTAAAATGAGAATTATAAATTATACAAAAAATTAGATTGTATCGATATACTTCATAGTTTATTGAAGTATACATTATCACGTAGGGTTAATGACAAGAATATTATAGATAAATGTATAAGATGCGTCTAAGAAATTACACATGAAATTTTGTCTTTTGTTATTATTTATGTGAATATTGTTGTATTGATTATAATTTATGGTTATCAAATTTGCTGTTTTTTTGATGGTTAAAATTAATTATCATTTAACTAAATAAGGATGACTCGATTTAATTGAAGCAAGAGTAATGGGAAAATAATATATCTATCAGATTTTAAGTGATAATGATTCATTAATAGATGGAGCTTATACTCAATTGATTTCGAATTGCATATAATCAATATTTGAATAAATCTCTAGGCATATAGTGAAGTATGTGGCTGAATGAAGACAACCAAAGAAGCAACTTGCAAGGTGAAGGATAAGGATATGGTAACTACAGACTATAGGCAGGAACACTTTGGCAAAATCATAATTATCCGATTAGCTAATATTTTGGACTTTGAGACTCTGAATGTTATCGATACAGTTTCCTTGCATGACGAGCACCGTTTAAACCAAATTAAAAATTGGATTAAAAGTCAGTTCTGTCATGTAATCGAGGTTGATGGCAAAGTAGTGGCATATGGGGTTCTGCATTATAATTTCTTCAACTGTGGTTTTATAGAAATATTGATGGTTGGCGTGGAAGGGCGCAGGCGAGGACTTGGTTTAGCACTCGTTAACTATTTGAAATCAATCTGCACCTGTTCAAAGCTATTCACCTCTACAAATCAGTCTAATGAACCGATGCAATTCTTACTAAGAAAAGCTGGATTTAGGGAAAGCGGCTATATAGAAAATCTTGATGAAGATCCTGAATTGGTATTTTTTTGGAAAAAATAATTGATGGGAAAAATCCGGAAAACTCGGTATGGAATATAAGGCAGATTGTTCAAGATTTAGGTTTGGATAGGTGGCTACCAGCAAATGACTGTCCAGAATAAACGAAATATTTGGGTAGCTGAAGATTAAGCGATCCCTTGCTCACCTGTTTACTGGCTGGCTCCAGCTATCCCTGACAAGAGACATGGAGTGATAATCTGCTGCTGAATGAGTAATTACTGACGGTCATTGAGCAGTGCAATCTGGATAAGCAGGCGATAAGGTAGAATTGAAAGTGAGCGCATAAAAGCAAATAAGTAGCTCCTAACCAGACAAAGGTTTCAACAAACAGAACGCGAAATAGAAAATAAAGTTTGCTATATCAGTAAAGGTATGAGTTAATAACTTCGTCGGTTTGGAAGTACAGACCTATTTATGACAAGCAAGTTTAAAGCAGTTCACCATTAAGCGTTATCTTAGATATCCCTTCATTGCGAATTCCTTCTAATTAGTTCCCATAAGTACGTACAAATTAAAAACAAACCTTATTCTGCCTTATGGCAACTCAAAAAATTTAAAGGAATTCATATGTCTAATACAATGACTGGTTTAGTAAAATGGTTTAATAACGATAAAGGCTTCGGTTTTATCTCTCCAAAAGATGGCAGCAAAGATGTGTTTGTTCACTATTCTGCAATCCAAGGCAATGATTTTAAAAGCTTAGATGAAGGGCAAGAAGTTTCATTTACCATCGAAAATGGTATGAAAGGCCCAGCGGCTGCAAATGTGGTGCCTCTTTAAGGCGACATCTGTTTCAGATGCCTATGCTGTAAAGGCTCACAGTATCGGAGATATCTCTTTGATATATCAGAGAGTAACTCATACAGAGCGAAATGTATTTTCTGTAAAGCAGTTATGTTGCCTGTTTAAATAGAAATACATTCAGATAGTTAAACCTCGCAAATGCGGGGTTTTTTATTGCCTGAAAATCTGTTGTGGTCAATAAAAATTGGTCACTAACTTAGAGTTTTCCCAAAATAATCATTCTGATTGGTTGGGTGTCAACCCCTTGTTCAGGGCGGGATTCCACTTTGTATTTAATTTAATCAAAGATAAGCTGACCACGGAATTCCCCTGACCACGTTGCTCTTCGACGTTTAGCAGCCTAGCTATCCTTTATACTGGTATTTTGTTTAATCACATTTAACACAATTCGGTTAAAAAGTGCTATTTGTGTTGCACCATCAGGATCTTTGAGTGATAGGGTAGACATATTAAATACACCGAGCTATTTTTAACCAAACCTCTTAAAGAGGGTAGCCTCTGAGTTTATTCCCATGCCTTCGCTTCAAACGGAACGATGATATATAACTAAACCTGCACTATGCAGGAGATAAGGAATATCAATTAGTTAAAGGTGATTTTACGTGAAAAGGCCGCATTAAGCAGCCTTGAATTCAGGGTGTGGATTTATTTCCAGTTGAGGCAAAAATGCAGTGTATTACCTTCATTTTGTTTCAGCAGGTTGCCTAAATTATTGATATACTTTCCAACGAATTCGTATTCCTGCTTACCAGTCAGAGGATAATCTGTAGCGCTTCCCAAATGATAAGTTGTACCGCCAACAGTGACTGTGAGATTTTTTGCAAATAATGCTACCATCTTCTGATAACCTGCTTGATTTATACTAGAGGAAACTCTGATATAAATTCCCCTATCTGAATTAGCACTATCCCACTGTACGAAATATGAAAAGTTCGTAATATCAGTTGTATTTTTGACGTTAGTTAAAGTACCGAAAGGATTTGTAGAGGTTTTCGTTGTCAGCAAGATATCCCCACATTGCTTCTAAATGCCCCCATGTCCCAGTCCCTACCTCAAGATCAAAAGACAGCATGCATTCAACTGGTGTTACTTTGGACACTAATTCCCAATCACAAGTCATCATATCGTCTTGCGTAGGCTGCCAAGATATAAGCTCACTATTTTTCTCAACTATTCCTATCTGAGGCGGAATATTTTTACCATCACCGCTCGTTGAACTAGGAATAAGTTTTATATATTCACTAGAAGAGCTCCAATCATCACGACGAACCCAGAGCCCTAAATACACTTGAATAATTGTCCACGGAAAGTACCTACTGGCGCACCTACACTATCATTAAATTCAACAGATTTAATTTTAGGCTCAATCGCTTCGTACTCAACAGATTTAATCTTAACTTTAAATTGCTCAGGATCAAACGGACATTGTTTATTATCCAGCTTATTAACATCAGACATAAATCCCTCACTTTATTATTTGTTAAAGGTCATTTCATCCTACTGCTAACTAGCCAGTTAATATTACTGAGGTCAGGTTGTTATCTCAATTGAATAGCCTGTAACAGAATCAATACGCCTTAAAATAGGGCAGCGCATTATAAAGTTTATCTGTTAATCAAGTGCGTGATTCAGTGAGGTGTATATTTGAAGTTTGGTGCTGGTATGAGCTTAATCTATAGGGATCGAGATGCTGCTCATATCAACCAAAATCACATCTAACACACTGATTTAAATATGGTATGTAGTGCTGCCTGCCCCGATCTAACCACTTGAATTTGTTCCGTTATGAGAGCCTCTTTATTGATGATTTAATAAATTACTTAGATTCTCGTGGTATTAATTTTCATCAGTTGTGAGACAAATTCTATTAATTCCCCGCCTGTCATTTTATGTCATCCTGCCAACAAAACATGCTACCTATCAAATATTAGTCAAGCCGTACTTTCCCGTATTGATGAACCCTTTTATTGATGTTCACCGGCGGAGAAGTCTCCCACCGCCTTCATGTTATTTAGCAATGTGTATTGTTGATTAGATGAGGGAATGAATATGCAAGATAAGAAGCCTGAAGTATACGTTTCAGAAGATAGCAATCTGGTTACTGTTACCACGCCAGAATATGTCAAAGAATCAATCAAAGAAGCCATTGCAGAACATGCTGCGAGCCGTAATCACCCCTATGCCACTCAGGTAGAGCCGGGATTTGTGACACTAAGTAATGAGACAGACAGTGACAGTGAGATAACCGCTGCAACCTCTAAAGCGGTTAAGAAAGCATACGATCTCGCTAATACAGCTAACCAAAATGCCTTTAACAATAACTCAGATCTCTATTTGGAAAAGAAGCAGAACGGGGCTGATATTCCGGATAAAGCGGAGTTTGTAAATAATATCGGACTACGAAATACAGTCAATCAAGCGCTGAATGCGGTACCTAACAGCCGTTCAATAAATGGAAAGTCTCTGGCGACCGACATCCATTTGATGGCAAAAGATGTTACAGCCGTCAGTGCTAACGCCTTGGGGGGCGTGAATTCCAGTGCTCCCTTTCAGCACTTTTTATCAACAGGGTTCGCTGTTGTTAATATTCCACAGGCTGACAAGGTTCCTGATTTTCCCATAGGTCTGTATAGCTTTGGTATATTGGAAGTGCAAGGTGATTATTCCGTTGTTACACAGCGTTATACATCACATATCGGGGAAATTGCAATACGCCAATCATGGGATGAAGGTCGCAGCTGGCATGGTTGGTACACCATTAGGGGAACAGCCAATACATATGCTACTAGCAGCAGCATTATCAAAAAAAAATCATCTACAATTTTAATTTACTCAGATGGTACATCTACTACTAGTGATAAATTTGAAGGTGTTACTACTGAGCGTATTTCTAAAGGAGTTTATCTTATTAAAGGAACCTCTGGATTTAATACTGATGGCATACAAAGCGACACAGATAGCGATATTGAAATACCATTATCTAAAAACAAATTACCGCTAATTTGGATCGATCATAACATTCTACCCGATGACTCCATTAAATTAATGACCTACCACCGCGAACACTCAGATGCTCCTGCATTCGCCAAAAATATACGTGAAGGCTACTCTGACGGTGATTTAATCGATATTCCTGATAGCAGATTTATTTCTGTTCGAGTGCAAATGCCTACTAGTAAGGATGAAGCATCACAGGCTTAATGCTTCTGATAATTCTAAATCGAATTTAGACACGGATGTCTAATCAATCCCTTGCATAAATATCACAAGTTTTCTATCACCTACAGCACACACCAAAGTGCAAAGACTTGTCAGTATCCTGTCCTCATGTTTCCCGTGTCAGAATGAAGGCTTTACCTAATGAAAAATAAGCCCCATATTGGTTACTCACTCCCCAGCTTCCTTTCATAAAGCCTCATCAAACGGCGGTATCTCATGATATTGCCGCTTCCTGTCTGTCGTTAATTTATAGTGAATCTTATTGTTTCTTATTTTGCATCATTAATTTTGTTTGTTGCATATATTGCAATAATATAGCTGTATAAATTATCAGCTAAGTTCGAAGTTTGCTGGGAAGAATTTCAATAACAGAAAACTAAGGAATCAACGTGGAAAAGACTAAAGTCGTTCAATTAAGCAGACGCATTGAAAGCAATAACGACAAAGAAGTTTATGAAGAAATTCATTTTCGTGAACCAGTATTAATTGAGGTTGAACAATTTTACGAAATGGATAAAAAATCCAATCTGTTGGCAGCTATGAGGCTGCTAATTGCCTTGGTGTCGCCAGTGCCTGAGACCGTCCTGAAAAAAATGGCTATCACCGATTTTCGCAAATGTGAGGAATTCTTGACAGGTTTTTTGGCCTACACACCCTCCAACAATGGCAACAATTAGCCGCGGACGTTACCTACTTTTATCGCTGGGGGTCACAAGATGCGTGGCTCCTGATGCTGACGATGCCCAACAGTCCGTTCAAAATTTATTTAACACACTTAATGCGGCACAAAGAGGGGAAAATCCCGCCGTACTGTCAGAGTTAAATAAACTTAAGATCCCGATACACACCACCAAAGAGGGTTCGGCGGATACTATTCCGACCTTATTAGAAATAGCGAAAGCCTTCCCCAATCAGCCGTCTGAAACCCAATTCAGGCTAGCCAATAAACTGGTCATGTATTAAATAGTTAGTTGTTGTGATATGCTTCCCGCCTTTTAAGGGTAAAGCATGGCCAAAGCTGACGTCTATTGCCGTTATTGTCACAAATC
>NZ_NJAI01000079.1 GCF_002632725.1 Xenorhabdus hominickii | reverse complement strand
CTTGTTAAGGCCACATTCCACATTGACGACGGCAGGGATCACACGCAGCGGATTATCCACCGCATGAGACGTAACCAACATATTCATGAGGGCATCTGCCCTCTTCTGCCACCCGCGCCCAAAGTGGCCGAAGTGAAATTAACACCGGTGAAGAAAGCACGTAATAAGCGAGGTAAAGAATAATGATAAGCATCGATAACGCACAAAATGAAATTGGGTTGGCTGGTCATATTGATGACGGGAAAGAATGGGCGAGCGGGTTATTGAAGAAGGCAGATGAGCAGATTCAACAGGAAGAAAAATTACCAACAGTTATAGGGGAAGAGGCTGTCGATATTGAAGGCACCCAAATAACAGTCAAAGTTCTGGATACAGGGCAACGAGTAATAGACGCCCAGAATATACAGCAACTCTTTAACTGGTTGGAAAGTGGAGAGAATAACAATGATCAATAACGCCTTCCACCTCACCCAAATCATCGCTTCGGTCTGGGGTGATCCTGCTGATATCACCGAGGCAGTCTGGCAGGCAGGCTACCGGAAGCCAGAACGGGGAGAAAAGGCAATCGCTGAACTCATTATCGACATGATGAACGGGGTGCCCGATGAGGTGCCCTACTCTGAAAGACCAAAAAATTTAACCGATATTCTTCGTACTGAGCTGAACACCATTATTTTTGAAGCGACATGGAGTGATAAGGCAACACCGGCAATGGTGGCAAGATTGATTTTGGAGAACGGGTATC
>NZ_NJAI01000078.1 GCF_002632725.1 Xenorhabdus hominickii | reverse complement strand
TGGTTTATCGTTGGGAAAACTCAGGATGGAATCCGATATGCCCCTTATCCGAAAAGCGTTCAAACGCCTGCATTATCCCACTGATATTATTGCCCAATGCGTCCGGTGGTATCTGAGCTATGCGCTCAGCCTGCGCGATCTTGAAGAAATTATGGCTGAGCGGGGTATTGTCGTTGATCACTCAACCCTTTATCGCTGGGTCATTAGGTTAACCCCTTTGCTGAATAAGGCGTTCCGCCAATACAAGCGCACCGTGGGGCGGCGGTGGCGGATGGATGAAACCTATCTCAAAATTAAAGGCCAGTGGCGCTATCTTTATCGAGCAGTGGACTCTGCCGGCAATACGGTAGACTTCTTGTTGACAGCCAACCGGGACAGCGATGCCGCCCGTCGCTTTTTCAACAAGGGCCTTCGCCAACACGCCCGACCAGAGGTCGTGACCCTTGATAAGAGTGGAGCCAATAAAGCTGCGGTGGACGGCCTCAATGCGGGCAAGCAGAAGAAAAACCGCATCAAAATCCGGCAAAACAACTACCTGAATAATCTGATAGAGCAAGACCATCGAAATATCAAACGACGGGTGCGAGCGATGCTTGGGTTCGGCTCGTTCAGAAGAGCCCAGACCCTGCTGGCAGGAATTGAATGGGTGCACATGATACGCAAAGGGCAGTTTCAACCTCCACAAGGGCAAGGATTGTCATCGGCACAACAATTCTATCTGCTAGCAGCCTAAAAAATCAGCAAA
>NZ_NJAI01000077.1 GCF_002632725.1 Xenorhabdus hominickii | reverse complement strand
TGCCGGCATCGGCTGATGGCCCTGCTGTTGGTAACGGGCGCGGATCACGCCCGCCAGTTGGTTTGCCCGTTCGTTTAACTGCCGGTAGGTCAGCGTGGTACCTTCAAACACCAGCGCGATGTTATCCGGCGTAGCGGCGGCACGGGCTTCAAACTGCTGCGGCAATGTCCTGGCCTGCGGATACGGTACGTCGGTCTGGTTCCAGAGATGCAACAAGGTGTGACGCTCTTCATCACTGAGGAAATTCACCGACGTGTGGGGCTGGTCAGGATCACGGGCAACCGCACGCAGAATGCATTCAAGCTGGTGTAATATGTGTGCCGCCTGTTCGTTCGTCAGCCAGTCTTCTCCATAACCCAATTTCACGATCAGGCTGTCGCCCTGTTCATAGGCCATCAGTAAGACGGGGTAATCCACTTTTTCAACAGCCTGACGGAAGGTCAGTTTGTTTTCAATACTGTCGCCATCTCCGGTCACAGGCGCCGGATAGTTCTCAAAGACCAGCAGGCTGTGGAATAAACGTGCTCCTTCGGACTGCAAACTGGCGAGTGACACGGCACTGTGGCTGTTAAGTGCGGCGATATCGTTCTGTATAGTCTGTAAAACGGTCATTACACTGCGATCTGCCGCCCACGGCACACTGAGCGGCAAGGTGTTGATGTACAGCCCCACACTGGATTCGATCCCGTCAACCGGCACATCACGGCCGGAGACAACCGTGCCCACAATCGTCTGTTCATCCCCGCTG
>NZ_NJAI01000076.1 GCF_002632725.1 Xenorhabdus hominickii | reverse complement strand
CCCCCAACACCAGTCCCATAATCAGCATTGACGCTGCCCAAATTCCGATGAATATGAGGTACTTCATTTGATTTGCTCCACATGCAGCCCATGGCCAAATACCGCCCCTGTGTCGATATAAAGCTGGTTCCAGTTCTGTTTGGTTATTGGTGCGGGAGTGTGGCCGAAGATGAACAGATCAGCGCCTGTGATTGCTCCACCGATATCATCACCAGCATTGTAAATCCGGCCTCGGTTCCAGATGACAGATTGCCAGTCAACCTCTCTGCCGAACTCATATTCGTCATCGGGATAATCGGCATGGGCCACAATGATTTTTTTATGTCCTGTGTTCACCTCGATAATCAGGGGTAATTTCTCAGCCCGTTTCAATAATGACCGAGCTAATATTTCCTGTTCAGCATCCAGATGCAGGAACCACTGACCGCCATTGTAAAACCACAGGTTACTGTCTCCGTTGTGAAATAGCGCATCTATCGCCATCTGCTCATGATTGCCCCGAACCGCCCTGAACCACGGTTGCGTTATCAGGTCGAGACATTCGACATTTCGATCCCCCCTGTCAATCAGGTCGCCTACTGATATCAGTAAATCATTTTTATAATTAAAATCAATATGTTGTAGTCTATCCATCAATAGCTGATAGCATCCGTGCAGGTCGCCAACCACAAAAATACGCTGATACTGATCGCCATCGATTTTCAGGTAATTTCCGCTTCTGATTTCGTTCACCGTTCCTGCTCCTTCTTGAGTTTC
>NZ_NJAI01000075.1 GCF_002632725.1 Xenorhabdus hominickii | reverse complement strand
TAATGAGTGATGAATCTGATAAAGAAATGGAAGAATTGATTCTAAATCATTATGAGGAGACCATAAAAAATATACAGTGGATTAAATGTAGTGATAGGTTGCCTGATTTAGATACACCAGTTTTTGGTGGTTGGTTTTATAACGACCAATTTTATTGGGATTGTTTTGTCAGAGTATATGACAATGTCGCTGACGACTGGGTTTGGGCTCGTGTCGAATATATAGGTTCCGATAACTGGTTGCAGGATAATGAATATCAAATAACCCACTGGATGCCACTACCCCAACCACCGACAGGAAAATAACAATGGCTAAACATATCCACGCCGATTTAATCATGGCGTACGCGAAATTAGCGCAGGAGACGGATAGACCGTGGGAGCATTTTGAACATAGATTGTATAACTATGAAATTTGGAAAAAATGCGGCCCAAATATGCCTTTTGACAGTTTTACTGAATATCGCATAGTAACTCCTATTATAAAAATCGGTGAGATAGATGTGCCGGAACCAGTGAGGAAGCCACTGGAAAATGGATTTGATTATTATTATCCTGACATAACCCAATACGATGAAAAACTCTATTGTAAAAGGACATGGAGATCTCTCCGTAATTATGATTACGGATTATTGCAAAAAGGCTTAATCCACCTCGACCGCGAATCTGCCGAACTGCACGCCCGAGCCCTCATTAGTCTGACCCAGAAATAACCCAGTCACGAAAATCATTAATCGTTTTCACTAACGAGGGATTTTTA
>NZ_NJAI01000074.1 GCF_002632725.1 Xenorhabdus hominickii | reverse complement strand
ACGGGAGGCATTCCGTGGACGATTGGCTACGGGCATACAAAAGGTGTTAAGAAAGGCGATGTGATTACAGAGCAGCAGGCCGAAGATTTTTTACACGATGACCTCACATTCGCTTACGCCACACTGGAGCGATTGGTTAAGGTGCCACTGACTCAAGGTCAGTTTGATGCTCTGTGCTCGTTTATCTTCAATTGTGGCAGCGGTAACTTTTCGGGTTCCACTTTATTGAAGAAACTCAATCAAGGTGATTATGCAGGCGCAGCAGAAGAGTTTTCCCGATGGGATAAAGCAGCGGGTAAGGTGATGAAGGGGCTGACTAAGCGCAGGGCATCTGAGCAACAGATGTTTTTGTCATGAAACTCAGCGCAATCCACTACACGATCATGGCTCTGATTGGCGTTGCGGGTATAGCTACATTCGGAAGCTACCATTACAGCACCGAGTATGAGAAACAAAAGAAAGTCAACGACGACCAAGCAACCGAAATCAAACAACTGACTGACACCATCAACTACCAGAACACGCACATTGATATGCTGCATGAACAGGATGCTAAACGTCTTAAGGTACTTGCCAATGCTAAATCTAAGATTGATCAGCTCAGTGACAATTTGCGCACTAACACTCAGCGCGTGTACGTCAAAGCCGAGTGCCCCGTGCGTGAAACCTCTGCCCCCTCCGGCGTGGATAGTTCAAGACCCGCCAGACTGGAGAAAGACGCTGAACAAGATTATGTACGTCTCCTCGGAGAACTTGAAACCCTCGAAAGCCAGT
>NZ_NJAI01000073.1 GCF_002632725.1 Xenorhabdus hominickii | reverse complement strand
GTTTTGTATTTTTCAATACTCAATCTCATTCTTTGTTTTCCCAGTTCGGTTAAGTTAAGCGGCTTACCCAATTCATTTAAGTAATCCATAGACGCTTTTAGTTGCTTTTTCACCTCAGTACCGGCTAATTTATAGGTGTCCTCTAAATTTTCGGGTAACTGAACCAAGATATAATTTAATTTAATATTGTTATTTTTACTCACTATCATGGTTGCTTCCCCCGTCGTTGCTGAACCCGCGAAGAAGTCCAAAACAATATCGCCGTCACTCAGGCCCTTTAAAGAACTAATCAGTTCAGTCACGAGCTTTAAGGGCTTTTTCCCGTTTTTGAAAGGTACACCCCCTTCATTATCAAGCCCTGTGGTTTTAATATGCGACCAAAAATCACCCGGGTGAACAAACAGGTGATCAGAGGCAAAGATTAATTGCAGTCTGGGGTGTCGGCGGGTTTCTGAATAGGTTCCGCGTACCAGATAGACCAACCCCTGCGCTGACTGAACAGAAAAAACATCCTTTGTTTTTTTATTTTTCCGCTTTTCTTCACTGAGTTTGTGAACGCTGCTGGATTTGACACACTGACCTATTCGCCAGCTATTATCGAAAAGCCATTCATTCTTTTTGGAAGCCGGCCCTTTATATACGTCGGACAAAGACTTTAACGTGACGCCCGATAAAATTTCATCCAGTTTATTTAACTGCTCATCACTAAGATATTCCGACTCTTTTATCGCATCATAAAAATCCCTGTGCTCCCGGCTAAAATTATCCAAATAGATATTATA
>NZ_NJAI01000072.1 GCF_002632725.1 Xenorhabdus hominickii | reverse complement strand
TGCTATCGAGCTGGATTCTCTGCTGGAAGCCTTACTTAACTGGGTCAATGAGCAGCGTGAATTGGAGAACAAATCTGTTATCGCTTTTGATGGGAAAGTCTTGCGGCGTGCCTATCGTAATGACAAGAAAAATGCCGTCCAACTGGTCACTGCCTATGATACCGAAGCAGGATTGGTGTTAAGCCAGAAAGCGACGGCGACCAAAAGCGGGGAAATCAGTACCGTCCGCCAGATGCTGGATATTCTGAATCTAAAAGGCAGTATCGTGACCCTTGATGCCTTACATTGTCAGCGTGAAACGCTGGAAAAAATCAGTGAAAAGAAAGCGCATGTGGTTGTGCCGGTGAAGCAAAACCAACCCAACTTGTGGGACACGGTTCAGTCTCAATTTCAGGCCGTGTTTGATGCGGGTAAAGAGCAAGTGATAACAGAAATCAGACAAGAAGCCCATGGCCGACGTGAAGAGCGCTAGGTATTCCAGTTAAAACCGACTTCCCCCCTGAAATAGCCGAGCGGTGGCCAACCATTCGTAGCATTATTGCGGTTGAACGTCACCGGATACAAAATGGCAAAGGGACAGTAGACACCTCATATTATGTGAGTTCACTTTCACCCCGACATAAATCCCTTGAGTATTACATTCGTCAGCATTGGCGAATTGAAAATAGCCAGCACTATATTCTTGATGTTGTTTTTAAAGAAGATGATTCACGGATTGTTTTGGAGGGGGCAATTGAGAATCTGGCGTTATTCCGGCGTCTTGTGTTGAACATGGTCAAGCAATGTG
>NZ_NJAI01000071.1 GCF_002632725.1 Xenorhabdus hominickii | reverse complement strand
GGATTATGAAGATGAAAGAGAATCCTGATTTCTGGGTGCATCTGGGTGACTGGCTCATTTCGATACGAGAGCAAGGCATCGGGGCAGCCCTTGCGGGGACCATGGCCTTTCTCCGGGGCCGGTATCATGGCGGCGGCTGGTTGCGTGTCTCTATCGACGCCTTTATGTGTGCCATGTTCGCGTGGTTCATACGTGATGTATTAAATCTTATCGGTCTGAATCCTGACTTGGCCTACATCGGCAGTGTGGTGATTGGCTATCTGGGAACGGACTTTATCGGCCAATTGCTGCGTAAGGCGGCAGAGAAAAGAGCGGGGGCAAGTAATGACGAGGGGCATTAGGAATCACAATCCGGGCAACATTGATCATAACTCAGCCAATCAATGGCAAGGTCAGTTGAAGCATGACCCGAACATTGAAAAGCGGTTCTGCCGGTTTGAATCACCCGAGTATGGGATTCGGGCACTGATGAAATTGTTGTGCAATTACCACAAGCACGGTTATCAGACCGTAGCGAAGATGATAGACCGCTGGGCACCAACCAATGAAAATAATACATTGGCTTATATCAGCGGAGTGGCTAAGGTGCTGAACGTGGATCCGCATCAAGTTCTCGACATGAATAAATCCACACTGATTGCGCTGGCTAAGTCCATTATCCGGCACGAGAATGGCCAGCAACCTTATTCTGATGAAGTGCTTGAAAAAGCCTTCAATTTACTCTGAATCCTGAGCCTCGCATTCGCGGGGCTTCTTTTTATCTGCGTACTGACGTGCGCCAAATCCA
>NZ_NJAI01000070.1 GCF_002632725.1 Xenorhabdus hominickii | reverse complement strand
CCTTAATCTCAAGGAGTCACCAGAAATAATACTCTCGCTTAAACCGATAGAATGGCTTCCGTGTATCATTGCTTCGATTCCATGCGCTGCGCTAACCAACGTTGAGCCAGTTCCGTTAATTGGGCTTTCCGTGTTTCTGTTGGAGTGTCTAAATCAAGAAATGCACAGTTACGTGACTCCAAGTAAGCCAGTAGCTGTAACTGATCTACCGTCATGTTGTCTCTGACTTCTTTAGATTTAATGCCCTTATTTTTAGCCCATCTGACAGGATCTATACCCAGCACTAATTTATTGATAAACCGGGATTCATTGCTGTAAGCAAAGCCCTTTTGATTGTCTCCGGTGCGCTCAATATATCCTTTCATCGCATCAGCCATGCTTTTATGATCTTCACAGGCAGCGACACGATTTTTACGCCAGTTCACCAGTGCGGCTTGGTGTTCCTCTGGTGCAACACGGCGCAGACGTTTTTCACAGTCGATAAAGTACTGGCGAGCCTCTTTACCTTCTTCGGTGCGTTCCACCATAGAAAGCTCTTTCGCCATATCAGAGCTAACACGGTATTCAGTTCGTGGACGACCTTTTTTGGAATTTTCCAAATAAGTCTCATAGTCCTCATTTTCAATAAAACCGTATTGCTCAATGCGCTGTTTAATCCAGTTAGCGAACAACTCTTTGTTACCAAGAAACTTATGCAAATTTCGGGCATCAGTGACCATTGCTGCTTTCCCGTTAATAGTTCCCATAGTTAACGGGATCATTTCGGCATAATTCTTTTTTCGGCTCTCTTTGTGCTGAACCAAAATAGGCTCTTGGTTGTTTTCAG
>NZ_NJAI01000007.1:407194-410299 GCF_002632725.1 Xenorhabdus hominickii | reverse complement strand
GGAGTATGGCAAATCTGGGTTATCTTCGGCGATGCGACCTATTTTTGCCCAATGCTCGATTTGCTTTGGCACACTCCTGCTTGACGCTTCTGCGTGGATCTTTACATCACTCACGAAGTCATCATCTAAACGGATACTAATAGCCATTTGCGTAGTCTCTCTCGGGATTTATATTACATGCGGTGCGAAACGCATACGCCTTCGGAAGCGCACTTATAATATGCACCATTTTGTCTAATTATGCAATCTTTTGTCGCGTTAAATGATTGTATGGTTGCGCGATATGCCAGAACCACTTGAATTTGTTCCGATATAGGAATTCCGATAACGAGAACTTGAACTACCAAAAGATATTTGGTAATTGGATTTACTACGGGTGGAATGTTATTTCCCGTTCAGCATCTTTCTTGCTGCCCAGTAACGATCATGTTCTTCCGGTGTCGCGCTCTGGTCTTCGAAGGCATCGCCGATTTTCAAGCCATCCGGCAAAAGTGCCCAGGCGACATAAAAGTACCGAGGTTCAAATTCCTCACCTATCCATCGGTAGATACCGCTGTATTCTCCATCCCAGAAGTTGACATACCCAATGTGCCAGCCATCGCAAGGATTCAAGACCAGCACCTCTTTACCATTCATATCCGGCGTGGGTTGTTCAGATGCAGGACGGATAACTAAAGATTCGGTGATTGGTGCAGACATTCATTCCCCCAGAAAGCAAAAAACCCCGCCGAGGCGAGGTCTTAAAATTCTTCTTTGATTCAACGAGAGACAATAACCCATCGTTAGAGCAATGATGGGCTATTTTCGCCACTCTGTCAATATCATTTATCTACTGTTTAATATTTATGTGGAAATAATTTCTCTTTTTGTTAGTTCTTCTAGAACGTTATCAGCGTTCAATTCTTCACTGAAACATTCCTGAATCAGTTCTTCATAGAACGGCTTAAAGTTTCTTCTCCATGTGGTCTCAGGCAGCTCCACCACCTCATTACAAATGGCCCGTCTGACATCCTCGGCTGGCAATCGAGAATATCCCCGTCCTGAACATTTAGGACATCGTTTGTAGACCGGAATACCAATTAACTCCGTCTGTTCTTTATTCAAAACTTCCCCTCGACCATTGCAACGGCATGAATGGCTGACCACCGCTTTACCTTTACATGTGGAACAGGCCACCCTCACAATCTCTCTGCGTTCACGGAATTTTTCGTATGACGATGGGGTGATCTTTACGCCCATACTTAAATTTGCCTTAACCAGCCTTTTTTCCATCCACGGGGTGTATGCCTTTGTAGTAAACACCTCTGCTTCGATAAACCCGTCATCACAATCTGAACACGCCTTCTTACTGGCTGCACTCCTTGCATAATCCTGAAAGGCATAATTTGCGAGTATTTGCAGCACATTTTCCCTAATATCGTCATCGAGTTTTGCGATTGCAGGGTGCTTGTGAACCTGCGTCAGTGCATACTGGTAGAGACTCTCCACTGCTTCATCGGGTTTATTGATCCCCTGTTTCGCCAAAAACAGTTCAATCCCCATCCTCGCCTGAGCGGACGCCAATCCCAGCGAGGCCATGACATCGGTAATTGAAAATGAATCAGTAGCGGTTGCGGCTGGAGAGTCACTAAACATAGCGCTCTTGGGAGAAAAATACTTGGGTAGTGATTCTAAATTCATCCTATTTTATCCCCGGCAATACTGTGTGAACCCTGTCGTGACGTGTCGAATACATCACCCTCAATTGTTTTCTCATAACCCATTGTTCAGTGAGAACGGCCAGATCTCCGGTGTTTCGCTGAACAACAGCAAATGGTCGTCCCGTTTCTCTACATCGATATCTGGCCTCCTCAACGGATGCGGCTAGGTCGGTGAAGATCATGTCTCCAGCTCCCATATCTGGATATCCAGACAGCCACCCTTAACCCGTTCGCCGCGTTTGATGCTCATATAATCAACCTGATTGTCATCAGCCCAGAATCCAGCATGAGTCAGCGAGTCGAAAACCGCTTTAGGCAGGTTATCGAGGTCTCTCTGTCGTCTGTCTGGGGGATTGGCAACTATTTTGATTTTGATGCGGGATTGGGTATTGATACTGAGGTTTTGCTGCTGAATGATGTTGCTGATTTGCTGTCGGTAGTTAATGCCTTTCTCTGATATGTAGTGCCCCATCTTGAGTGTTTCCAATAGTGATTAACTGTCGGAGGCCACGGCAATTTTAAATTGTAGGTTTTCACGTCAAATCTTACCCTCCGATAGCAATATTGATTGCGTCCTGATTACACCCTCTAAGTGAGCCATGTGTGCATAGTCGGTCTCTGTCAGCCTCGTTCTGCGGTCTATTTCATCGTGACAACACGAACACGCCCATGCCCCAAACAGATCATTGGGTTTCATCCCCATGCCACAAATGCCAGCCATCCGGTAATGAGCCAGAACTACCGTTTCGCTGTTACCGTTACAGATGCCCGGTATTCTGACCTGACATTCTCGACCCCGCGCTTCTTTGCGTAGATTTGCCATTCTCCATTTCCCCATATTTCTCAAACCAGAACACTATCGGCGTGGTATCTAATTTCAATATGCCGAGCCGCTGGCCTGTTCTCAGGCATTGTGTTCTGTTGATTGAATTTTGTAATTCTCTGGTTATTGCTGACCGAAATGTTTCAATGTCTGCACTGTGTTTATAAATATTGCAGCTACGGCAGGATGGAATCATATTTTCAATGGTGTCGTTCTCTGGATAGTGGCATTGACCAGCCCCGTATCTCATAATCGGTTCTGCATGGTCAGCGTGCCAGCCTGTCGCGGGTAATTCGTGTCCACAATATGCACAGCGACCCCCGAATTTTTCCCTGATAACCGCTCGCTGCTTTTTGGTTAATTTCAGCGGCGGTTTCTTGGGTTGCTCGACGTGAGGTTTATTAGGTTGTATTAACTTGTGAGAGTGCTCTATCCACTTATTCATTGCATCCAGCATGTTTAGTTTTGCCTTTGCCATCTATCCCCCCAACACCAGTCCCATAATCAGCATTGACGCTGCCCAAATTCCGATGAATATGAGGTATTTCATTTGATTTGCTCCACATGCAGCCCATGGCCAAA
>NZ_NJAI01000007.1:399615-407094 GCF_002632725.1 Xenorhabdus hominickii | reverse complement strand
GTGTTGAAATCGACGTAATATACGCTTGCTTCCACAGGATAGCCGATGTGATATTCACTCATCGTCATTTGCCCTCTGGTTCCATGCCTGAATTGCTGCCGCTTCTGCTTCATTGGCATTATCATACCAAAAGGGTGAATGTGACCCAGACGCTCCGCAATGGCAATCAATCCACCCGTGATGCAATTCATCTGGCATCACGACATCATGAGTGAACTGTAGATTAGAGCCACCACAAAACGGACACGGCTTGAGTTTGTCTGTCATACCCCCTCCACCAGCTCATCAGGAATATCAACCTCGTCACCTAACTGTGCAGTAACTACAGCACGGCAGATGGCGATTTGTGGCGTTCTGCCTAGAGCCAGCATTCCCCTTTTACAGCTTGCAAACCAGATATGCACACTGTGTTCAAATTTAACTTTGTATCTCTCAATCAACTCCCCACTCTGCGACCAATTGGTTGTGGGAGTGAAATCTCCAGCGCCGTTACTTAGCAGGCAATACACACCATTAGGTGGTATAATTACTGTGTTATCTGCATTGGCAGTACCCCCAATCGCCAGACATACAGCCCAATCCAACGCCCGGCCTGTCAGCTCGCTTGTTTTGATTTTCATTTCACCCAATCCTCAACTGAAATACACCGACTTACCGCACCGAGGGCAAGCCTTGAGATATTTGTTATAAACATTCAGGCACTTGTAGCAGACAACTTTTTCATCTGTCATCTCAAAAGTCCTTCTGGTGGGGTTAAACGAATGCCCGTAATTTCTCGGTTGAATAGTCGCGCTTACTCGCCTTGTACTCCAAACGCTCCAGTTTGCTATACGCGCGCCCTCTGGGATAACACCGACTGATTTTGCGGCTTAGACGGTGCTCATCGACAAAACAAAACTGCCTGTTTTTGCTCGCCATCAGACGATGTTGCTGCTCTACATTGGGGGTCTGGAACCAGTCGTTATCTTTGTGAAAAATAATTGCCATATCAGTGATCCTTCTTGTAGTTATTTAATTTCGCCACCGAGCGCGTTAATCAGACTGTCAAACATCCGCGACAGCTCACCGGAGAACAGCACAAAGTCTGCATCGAATCGCTGAGCAAAATCTTCACGATCGATATCGTCATTCTTTTCGCGCAATGCTTCGCTGAACTTGATTTTCTTGATGGTAAAATCATCAGACAATGTAAACTGAATACGCTCTTCCCATTCCAGCGCCAGTTTGGTGACATACTTGCCAGATTCAATGTGCGTGGCAATTTCGTCGGTGATTAAGTCTTGGTGCTTACAGCGGATCACGCCACCTTCTTCCAAAATCGCTTTCAGCTCAGCTTCGTCCTGCAACATAAATTCTGTGGGTAACTCGTTTTTACTCACCCAATCAGTCAGTGTTAATTCGATGGGACTAGCGAACAACATCGGTGTGACAGGCAGTGAGCCTAACGTTTTCCGCAGGAGCGCCAATGTATCCTCGGCACGTTTTGCACTGTTGGCATCAACAAAAATTCGCTGATTGTCATTATCAATCCAGAGGTAGGTCTGTGATTCTTTGCTGAATGCCCGTGGTAACAGGGTGTGGATGACCTCATCTTTCAGGGAATCTTTCTCGGTCTTTTTCAGCTTCCGATGCTGCTCACCTTCCAGTTTTTCAATCTTGGCCCACAGCTCTTTTTTGATGACAGATGAAGGCAATATTTTCTCTTCGCGCTGCATACAAATCAGGATCTGATTACCTGCTGCATGAGTAAGCGCTTCTCCGTGAGAACTCATTGGAGAAACCCAGCCCACTCTCATCATGTCCTGGCTGGCGCAGGGGGTGAATGCCAATGCTGCGAGTTGATTTTCCAGTGATTCCACTGAAATTTGAATGTCACGAGTCATACGATACACGATCGCATTTTTGAAAAAGTTCATATTGGTTTCCTTTTGCGAATAGCTTTTAGTCTTTCGTTGTAAAATTGGTGGCTGTACTCTTGAAGGGATAGATTGCAGCCTAAATTTCTTTTTATCAGCCACAAGCTGCTTATAACAGAATCCTCATCTGACGGAGTGTATTTTTTCGCAATCTGAATAACGGGTACGGGTATTTTCTCACCTGCCTGAATACGTTTCGTCATCGCCCTCAATTCGCGGACACAGAGTTTTCTCACCTCAGAGTCTGTTAAGTTCTGGCGGATCATATCCGAGTAAATTTTTGTCACCATCCAGTAACAGGCGTTTGATTGCCACGGGTAATCTCCCCAGCCACGACGAGCGCAGTAATCACGAAACATGCCGTAAAGATCTTCTTCGGTTGGCAATCCAATAGCGATAGTTTCTCCCTGTTTGCACCACTGGACAAATTGGCCAGGGGAAGGCCAGAACGGGTTTTCACTGGCGCGAGCATATCTCATGCCTGCCGATAATTGCTCTTTGGTACGAATACCATTTTCAGCGAATGCAGCAATCCACTGACGCTTTGCAGCCACTTCATCACTGGGATCTTTGAATATCGTTGATATAGCGGCGGGAAAGACTGATTTGAGGTTTTTGAACAGAATATCGACCAGTCGTTCGGCTTCATCGTTGACAACTTTGTCCGGTGACTTTACCGAACCAGCCATCTTTGCCAATGCTGCCCCATCCCGATTCTGAATAACTTTGGCAAGGGTCATATAAATTCCTCCTCCCATTCCTCACGGTTATTCCAGTTGCTGGATGATTCTGAGGTAGAGTTGGTGATCTGTTTCCGGTTGGGCTGCATACTCTGTGATTCGAGTGTGTCCCATTTTTCCCGTAGCCTGGCAGGGGACAGGATGTTGCAGTACCAGAACGCATCCTGATTGGCCCATTTGAACAGGCGACAGATATCGGCATGGGTTCGGTTATCGGACTGCCTCATCAGTCGAATGTCATTGGCCCATGATGCCCAGTTAGGCTGTTTAGCATTGGGCTTGGCTACCTGCACTTTCTGGAATATCCACTCAGCAGCCGTTAGGTCGTCAGCATCCCCCCACTTATCGCCTTTAGGTGAACTGACAGCAGCATCAGGATTTTCCTTGCCAGACGATTTAGATTTTCTCGGACGATCATCTAATAATTTATTATTAGATATATATTCTTGTTCATGATGTGCGGGGTTATGTGCGCCTTCATGTGCGGGTATAGTGTCTGAGGCCGCGTCATTACTGGTCTCGTCATGTGCGGCTTTATGTGCGGCTTTATGTGCGGGTAAATCGTCTATTTTTTGAGCGTAATCATTATAATTTGTGATGGTTATCACACGTCCTTTTCGCTTCTCTCCTTCAATTGAAATCATCCCTTCCTTAACAAAAAATGCCAGCATCCGTTCTACTGCATCACGACTGGTTGGCTTCCCGTTGCGGTCACACAGAGATAGCCCCAGATCAGCCGCCGTTACAGCCAATTGACCGGGTTGTAAAAGCCACGCCTTGCCTTTGAAATTGACTGTAGTATTCGGCCGTCTGGCTGCGCCCATAAGCAAATTATCCCACAGCGTTCTGAGAAATACGTCTTTAGCCCACGGTTTATTTCTAATGCTCCGGTACAACGGGATAAAACCAGACTTCTGGTTCTCCATCCTGTTGCTCCTGATTTTTTTAGCCGTATTGAAATCATAAACCTCCGCTGTATTCATACGACCTCCCTATCACTAAATTGATTTTTCATGTATAATTACCTCTGTTAAATGTGTTGTTGAGAGGGACTTGCATACTTCCTCTCCGTCGTTAAATCGACATCTCAAGTTGCATTTCAGAGACCTCAGTTGTTAGCGCAACTGGGGTTTTTCTTTTTACCTTGCCTTTCCGTTCCAGAGCCTGAATTAACATTTCCGCGTGCTCACCCTCGATGACTACTACGGGTCTGCTGTCAGCATCAGATAACTCAAATGCCCATTTAGGCAGACCTAGATTTACAATCATCAAACTGGCTAATTTCGCTATTCGGTTTTTGTCCCGACTCAATGCCGATGGATGAATTCCCATTTTCCGTGCCAGATCATTATTTCCAAATTCCAGAACCGATTTGAGGAAATAACCCTCCAAACTTTGGGCCTTACATGTAACGCGAGTATTGCGAGTTTTTGCGACTTCCATCTGCTACATTTCCTATAGTTAAGTTTTGTTTAATAAATAAACGATAGATATCGTCTATCCTGAATAGATGGTTAATAAACACGATCATGGCATTATGATGTCGGCCTTTACGGGGTTGATATGCTCCTGCATTCCCCGATTGCCTGAGATCACTCTCGGCGCTATTTCGGTTTGCTAGGGTTCACCAATAGCCTGTCGTGAGGGCAAATTGTTAAAGAGCGATACAGCTATACTGCTTGTCCCTCGCGAGGGAATAGATGTGGTAAATCAGGGCGGATCTCATAAGCCCTGACTAATCCATCCGTGGCGTTAACGATGGCGAACACTCGTTGCGGAGATACTCGCCCTCCTCTCAGCCACTTATGCACTGCTGGCTGACTAACACCACAGAGAGCAGCCAGCTTTTCTTGGCTACCAACGATATTGACGGCACGTTGAATAACTAGATTCATGGTTATGTCTCTTGTGGTAATGGTTAAACCAGAAATATAACCAATGTTATGGATAAGTGCAATAACTTTGGTTCTTTGATTTTATATAACTGGGGTTATATATTCCTCACATGAAAACGTTATCTGAACGCCTAAGAATGGCACTGGGTGCGGCGAAAATGTCGCAAGAACAATTAGCGCAAAAAGCCGGAATCTCTCAGCCAGCTATAGCGAAACTTGTATCTGGCAAAGCCAAGTCATCTAGAAAATCGCTTGAAATAGCTCTTGCGTTGGGTGTAAATCCAGCATGGTTAGTCAATGGAACTGGTAATATCAAAGATGGAATTCGTGATTCCAACGTTCCACCTACAGAGGAATGGGGAGAAATCAGGCCGTGGGATAGCAAAACACCTTTAGAAGATGATGAAGTAGAGGTTCCATTTTTGAAAGATATAGAGTTTGCTTGTGGTAGTGGTAAGTGCATTGACGTGGACTACAACGGCTTTAAGTTGAGATTTTCCAAAGCCACTTTTAGGAGAGTAGGAGCCAACACTGATGGCACCGGAGTGCTGTGTTTTCCGGCGAGAGGGGATAGCATGGAACCACTGATACCTAATGGAGCCACCGTTGCTATTAATTGTAACGATAAAAAAATTGTAGATGGAAAAGTCTACGCAATTAATCAAGATGGATGGAAAAGAATTAAAATCTTAATAAGATCGTCACATGATAAAATCACTATCAGAAGCTTTAACAGAGACGAATACCCTGATGAAGAAGCTCTGATTAATAGCATAGAGGTCTTAGGAAAAGTTTTCTGGGTAGCATCCATTCTAGATTAGCCAATCTAAGTCACAATAGCCGCTAAATGCGGCTTTTTAATTACCTCCTTTCTCATACCCATAACTATTTTTCTAAAAATATTCCTTTTACATTCAAAGTTATATAACTTATTTCATATTTATTATGAATAAAGTTATTGCATCAACCCATAACCTTGGTTATATTGAATCCATCAACGGCAGGGAGCCAAAAGTAAAAGGAAATTTCGCTCTTTAACAATATGAACCCCACACGACAGGCAACTGACGAGCCCTAGCAAATTGAAATGGCGCCGGGTAGTTACTCAGGTTATCGAGTAATCATTCAGGCAATCGGGCGAGACAACCAGCCCGTAAAGGCGCACTCGTCATGAAACTGATCGTGATTAACCAAAAGGAAAATTAATTATGGTTTAGCAACGCGGATAGACCGCAAACGCATTGCGTTAATGCTGCGGTAGTGACGCAGCCCCGAGTCCAAATGGAGCCAGTATCTAGCTAACTGGTCAGGGTTAATAAACTGAATAGCTCCGGTAAGCAGCATGACGGCCAATCATGCACCGGTTATTAGCACTCAGGAGAGTGAGCACTACTCAAGGGCATGAGCGCGACCACTGCGAGAGTGTGGTTGATTGACTGTAGGTCATTCGATGAATGGCCTATGGTGAGTTAATTAACGGAGAAATTCCATGAACGATAAAGATTACTGGCTGGAAAATATGCTTGATGGTTTTTTCGCTCAAGAACGGAAGAAAGAACGCGACAACTTCTGGAACAACCATCAACCAAAACAGCATCTGACCCAACAAGAGCGCGACACTGTTAACGCATTAACCAGCTTCATTCCAGTAGTTAACGGCGCTCCATCTAAAAAACCAGTTCCAACCAAAACCCGCCGCAGACTGGAGTCAGGCGGCGTGACGGCGAGAGTTTAAACAACAGGAGATAGACATGAAATTTGAAGAATTACCAGACGCAGCAAGAATGGCAGTCATTGAAGCCTATCAAGCGATTGTTATCCGTGAAGCGGGATTAGTTGATGACAGGGAGAAGGAACTACAAACAGCCAGACTGGAAAATCTGGCTGAAAGTTTAGTTAAAGGGTTTTCAAAGCTTACTAAGAGTTAATTTCACTTTTAAGTTTCTCAAAGCGTTCTTTTAGTGCATCAAATACTGTAACTATGCTTTCTGCTCTGTATGAAGCAGAAGAAGATGGATGCGAAAACGTCCCAGCTTTCACTAATTCCATTACAACCTGATAAGCAGCATCGATTGGATTTAATACTGGATTTTCCAATTTTTCAGACATTTTACTTTCCTTTTATTGACTATGGAATAACCAAGTTATCAGTTTTCCTTGACTGTGGAAAGTGAGGAAGCCCACGCCGCCTGAGTGGGTTATCAAATCAGGCAACTAACTCCAGCTCATTCCAAATAAACAATATTAATTCTGAAAGGAAATAAATATGACTACACCAATGAAATTTGCAACTGAATGTAAAACTGATTTTGAACGCTATCGTCAGTGGGCTATATCAGAAGCGCCGCGTTCTGAAATTCGTCGTAGTTTGGTAAAACTGTGTTGGAATGCACGTCGTAACTATCGTCATTGGGCGGCTCTCAGTTGACTAACTCCAGCTCATTTCCGAGTGGGCTGTGGTGAGTGACTCTGATATATTCAGGGATTAGACAATGGGATTCATGAGGGAATATGTTATCACTACTGGGCTTTCTCTTTTTTTACGCCGTGCTTGGTTGGAGGTATTGGTATATTACCTTTCCAATAGGAGCGTTTTTTATATTTATGCTGCGCAGAAAAACAATTAGCAGGGTAAAAAAAATTGTATATTCAATATGTGCGACATTCTTCTTATGGCCGATAGTATTATTGCCAGCCATGATAGCGACTTATATGTTAGTTTTAGTAGTTTTAATGGTTTTTTCGTTATAACTATTTAAACAATTAAACCACCAAACACCAGCCTCGCCAATGCGGGGCTTTTTATTACCTGAATATAACAGGAGAGTGTAATGAGTGATGAATCTGATAAAGAAATGGAAGAATTGATTCTAAATCATTATGAGGAGACCATAAAAAATATACAGTGGATTAAATGTAGTGATAGGT
>NZ_NJAI01000007.1:394448-399515 GCF_002632725.1 Xenorhabdus hominickii | reverse complement strand
CGAATCTGCCGAACTGCACGCCCGAGCCCTCATTAGTCTGACCCAGAAATAACCCAGTCACGAAAATCATTAATCGTTTTCACTAACGAGGGATTTTTACATGCGAAATAACATGTTCGATGGGTGTGCAGTCATTCCAACACAACCACAGGCAGTCAGGAACAGGCGCGCATGGAAGTGCTGTCTGGCATTACTCATTGTTTCAATCGTTGTATTTATTCCGGTTTAGGAGGTAATCATGCACCCATCAATCAGCTACAGCTATGTCGAAAAGAAAGAAACGGTTAGGCACGGACGCATCCATATTACGTACACCTACCTCGGTGACATGCAATTTAATATTCCATTTTCGGAGTTCGCCAAACGCTCAGACCCCGACCACAGTGAAATGATCGCTCACATTGTGAATAACAGTGACGAAGAAAGTTTGGTTGAGTCCATTATCAAATCAGGGATGGGCCGCAAAATCGAAATGGAACTGGACAGGCAATTTCAGCAGGAGGCCGCATGAACTTTCTTAACGACTATATCCCCTATGACGCTCAGGATGAGCAGCAACGGAAATACACGGCGGAACAAATAGCCGAACATCGGGAACTGGAACATAAACGGGAGGTGTTAGGCATGGAGGGATTGTCCGTCAGTGCTCAGGATTTCGCAGGAGATTTCACATGACCAGCAATTACTGGCGCTCACCTGGCTGTTTCGTGCCGAAAGACCCGATAGAGCAGCAGCGATACCTCAAGGAATTGGTCTTCGCAACAATGATAAATAATACCCCACACCCCGCAAATAAAAAACTGTCTGAACGAGTTCGTGAAGAGCGGGCGGGACAAGCCAACCTCGAAGCCGCATTAAATCACCCCCCGCTACCACAACACATGGCAGAGGAACGCGCTAAATTAGAGCGTCAGGCGTCGCGGGATTATTGGTCAACTCATCACACGGAATACGATTTCTATCGGGGTGATTCACCTCACCGCCGTCACGGTGGTATCTGGACAGGAGATTAAAATTGACGATTTATAGAGTAGTAGACACAGAAACCTGTGACATGGACAGTGGGATTGTTGAGATAGCCAGTATTGATGTCGTGGACAACATAATCAATTACATCGAAAAACAATCCCATTTCGTAGACCCTCAAAAACCCATCTCAATTAGCGCAATGGCTATTCACCATATTACCGATGAAATGGTGGCCGGATTTCCATTAATTACCAATGTCATTGAGAAATACAAAGGCGCTGATTTTCTGGTTGCGCATAATGCGGCTTTCGATTCACGCATGATGCCAGAGATGGATGCACCGTTTATCTGCACATTGAAATTAGCCAAGCGTTTATGGCCTGACATGGAGAGTCACAGTAACCAGTACCTACGCTATGCACTGAAACTGGATGTTCATATGCCAGAGGGATTGCATGCTCACAGGGCGTTGTATGACTGTATTGTCACCGCGGCATTATTCAAGCGCATCAAGGATCAATCAAATTGGTCTGACAAGGAAATGCTGGAAATCAGTAATCAGCCCTCATTGTTGCACAAGTTCAAGTTTGGGAAGCACAAAGGGATGACATTTGAAGAGGTCAATCAACTCAATCCTAGCTATTTTGCATGGCTATTAAAACAACCCGACCTTGATCCTGATATTGAATTTACCATCAATTATTGGTTAGCGAGGTAGTCAGATATGGGAACTGCAACATTGATCCTCGGTGAATCTGGTACAGGGAAAAGTGCCAGTTTACGCAACCTTAACCCGGAAGAAACGTTATTAATCCAAACGGTCAGGAAGCCATTACCGTTTCGTTCCGCAGCATGGAAGCCCTTTAATAAAGAAAACCCCGCTGGTGCCATTTGCTCTACGGATAATTGGCAGCAAGTCATAGCCGTGATTAAGGCAGCCCCCAAGCATGGCAAGACAACTATCATCGTTGATGACTTTCAATACCTGATGGCTAATGAATTTATGCGCCGTTCGGAAGAAAAGTCCTTCGACAAATTCACGGAAATAGGCTCTCACGCATGGAACGTGATTGATAACGCCATCAGACAAACGCCAGACAATTTACGGATCTACTTCCTCTCTCACACGGAAGAAACCCAGATGGGGAAAGTGAAGATGAAGACTATCGGCAAGATGCTGGATGAGAAAATCACAGTGGAAGGGATGTTCACTATCGTACTGAAAACACTGGTCAAGGATGGACGCTATCTATTCACCACCCAAAACAACGGATTCGATACGGTTAAGTCACCCATGGGACTATTTGACTCATTCGAAATCGAAAACGACCTGAAAACCGTAGATGACGCTATTTGTGAGTACTATGGCCTTGTAAACCACCCCATTGAGGAATTAACCCCATGAATAATGTAATTTTCACCTACGACCAAGAATCAGCCATGAGTGCCGGACAAGGCGGTTTTATAAATGAAAGTGGCGCATATGTTATCACTATTAACGAAGCAAAACTGACCGCCGCCCAATCTGGCGCTGAGTTTATTGAGTTCTCTGGTGAGACGGATGATGGTCGCAAAGTCAGCTATCTGAGTATTTGCTGCAAGAAAAAAGATGGTTCAGTCAATGCGTTCGGTCACAGTCTGATACAGGCCATCATGGGATGTTGTGGTCTTCGTCAGATAACTAGCCATATGGTTTCTGTTAATAACCTGATTGCACCAGAATTCACAGGTAAGCGCGTTGGACTGGTACTGCAAAAGATACTCAGGACAAAAACAAACGGTGACGACACTTACGGAATGGATATCCGCATCCCGTTCTATGCTGATACTCGCCAGACCATTGCTGAGAAAGTTGAAGGGAAGCCAGCAACTACAGTAGATAAAGTCATAGCAAATCTGAAAGACAAGGATGACCGAAAATCAGTTCATTCTAACTCACAATCGCAATATTACACCCAACAGGATACACCACCCGCAGATTGGGATGATCAGGGTATTCCGTTCTAGTTCCATTCAGCCATCCAAACAGAACCCTCTAACCCCACAGGAACATCTAATGGACATGTACATCACCATACGAACTAACCGTGTCGGATCTGACGTAGAGCTACCCCTCGGTTACACGGCGGATGACTGGAATCAAATGTCATGGGGTGAACAGACAGACGCTATGTCTGCTGTCATCACGGAAAACATCCAGTACGCAATCCACGCCAAATAACCAACATCTAACCCCACCCATTAACTAACGCTACCTCAGTGGCGGGAGGCGTATTGTGACTATTATGAAAACAAAATACATCGTAATTATCCAGCGAGCCTGGCGTAACGATAGTGGCATTGGAATTATTTATAGTTCCGACCAAATTGGATTTGATAAGCGCGATAAGGCGATCGCGCATGGCTTTAAGTTAGGTGAGGGTGACGATTTTAATATCGGGGTTTTGGTCAATGACCGTTTAGTCTCAATAGATTGGATGAATAAGCCAGTTGATACAGAACCCCATGTGCTACGGGAAGCCGAAGAACAGCTTTGTCTGATTTAGGTTCATAAATGGACTCTCGTCTAAATGCCGTGAAAGAAGCATTAAGGAGATTACATGCAATACACACCATGGAACCCCAATCCTAAAGCAGTACAACGGGTCAATGACCCAGTTCCCGTTCCTACCCAATGCCAATGCTGCCATAACCACGTGACCATCGCCCATCACACGGAGGTGTTTGGGGAAATTCGCAGTCGCTGGCCGTGGCTCTATGTCTGCTGGTCATGCGATGCCCGCGTAGGAATGCACCCGGAAACGAATATTCCGCTGGGCTATCTGGCAGATAAACCGACACGGGAGGCGAGACGGAAAGGCAAGCAGGTTTTTGATCGGATGCGGGCATTCAGGAACTGGGAACGCACGGATGCTTACAGATGGTTAGCTTGGCAATTAGGCATCAGTTTCAATCGTTGCCACTTCGGCTGGTTTGATACTGATATGTGTGAACGGGCAGCGAATATATGCAGGGAGTTTAAATAATGGGTAACAAACGTCGTTTTAATTTGTGGCAATGGATTTGGTTGCAGGTCTGGAATTTATCAGAATGGAGCGGAATAGGTTTAGGCCGTTTTGCTCCGTGGATATTTCATCAAATGATTGGGTGTAATTCTTTAGTCAAGAAAATAAAATAACAGGAATCAGAAATGAATAATAATGTAATTAAACGAATAAACGTGGAATTAGAATCAGCCGAGAAATTAAAATCAGCAGGCGCTAATGAAATAACATTAAATTTGGATATATTTATAACAATATTAAAACGCCTTGCTAACTATGAAAATATGAAGCCTGTTGCTATATATAATTTAGCTGATGGTAAGGTTTATAAAAGCATTCATGATATAGGCGATGGAAAAAGCGTATTCGCAGTAGAGCTATATCCTCATCCCAACAAATAGCGAGAACCATCATGGATATTATCGACGCAGCTAACGATATCGTTGAGCTGAATCTATCTCATGCGCTTCAGAACCGGCCACCAGCATTAACCAGTATCAACGGGATGTGCCGATGGTGTGAGACGGAGCCAGCAACACATGGGGCATTCTGTAGCAAGGAGTGCGGGGAGGATTATAAACAGGATAGGAGGAAGAATGGACTATAGCGAATTGTCAGATTTCGAAATTAACAAACGGGTAGCAGAATATATTGGTATCACACCAGATAATATATTCGATAAGGAGAATGTAATTTTTAGACCATTTGGAAATGATAAATTTGAAAATTTCGACCCATGCAATAATCCATATGATGCAATGCCAATTATTATCGAAAACGGAATCAGCCTGATATTTGAAAAAGGTAAATTTGAATTTGCAACTAATGACGGTGACATTGAGTGCTCTCTCGATAATCCATATAAAGCGGCGATGGTTATATTCCTACATATAAAGGGCATGGAGAATGAAATATAGCCTCATATTAGCCGATCCTCCGTGGCAATATAATAACTCAGCCAGCAACGGAGCAGCCAACAATCACTACACTACCACCGATTTTTATTCCCTCACCCGATTACCCATAGAACAAATAGCCGCTGAAAATTCCGTCC
>NZ_NJAI01000007.1:384468-394348 GCF_002632725.1 Xenorhabdus hominickii | reverse complement strand
CCCGTGAGTCAATGGACGGCTGGGATTTATACGGTAATGAATCACCCGTAAACAATATCGAATTTATTAACGGAGTCAACTTCATCACCAATGACTAACGAATTCGAGAACGGACGACGACAGGTGGCAAGGGAGTGCCTGAAAGAACTGGATTTTTCGTATGAGATTTAAATTGTATTTCAGGAAGATTATTAATCGATTTAGATAGAAATTATTAATGAGGAGATGAGAAATGGATAAACTTTTAAGTGCAAAACAAATATGCGAAGCCATATCGATAAGCAAGCCAACACTGTACAGAAAGATTGAGTCAGGACAGATACCAAAGCCCCTCAAGGATGGAAGACGATCAAGATGGAAAGAGAGCGACATAATTCACTATATCAACTCTTTATCCAGAGGCTTTTTAACTGAGGCAGTTAAAAAGAAATCAACTATTGATAATTTCAAGTAACACACTTGTCCACGCTTCCATCATTTCTCTCCTCTCTCCCATGTATTCAGCGTGATTATATGCGGCTATTGACTTGTTTGTTTCTGAGTGTGATAGCTGCTTCTCTATAAGCTCACTTCTAAATCCCATTTCATAAAGCATTGTTGAGGCAGTAGCCCTAAAGTCATGGCATGTTATATCCCCACTTTTAAACCCTAGATTCTCTATTGCTCTGTTTGGGGTTGATTTGCTTATCTTCCCTCCACTAGTTCCCTGAAACACTAAATCAACATTTTCACCTTTGACATGCCTTCTAGATGCGGTTATTAATGATAAAACATAATCAGAAAGTGGAACTATGTGCGCCCTACCCATCTTCATTCTATCGCCACTTATAACCCATATCTTATTTTCCACATCTATCTCACTCCATAGCGCCCCCCTTAACTCTGATTGCCTGACAAAAACAAAAGGAAGTGTCCTAAGGAATAGCTTTACCTCTGGAATTGACTTTGATTCCTCAAGTCTTTCAAAGTAGAGTTTTATCTCTTCTCTTGATAGGCATCTTGAGTGATTTGTTTTTGGAGTGATTATTGACCCAATTAATGCGCTGGTAGGATCGAATTCAGCTCGTAAAGTTGATACCGCATATTTGAAAATAGAAGAGCATATCATTCTTACCTTTACTGCCGATGATGGGGAGCCATTTGATTCGATACTCTTTAGTACTACAAGTATATCCCTGGATGTTATGTCTTTGATTGGTTTATCGCCAAAATTCGGGTAGCAATTTTTGGACAGAAAACTTCTGTAGATACGAATTGTAGATTCGTTTAATGTCTTCTCTTTTCTTTCTAACCACTCCATGGATATAGATTTAAATGTATTTAATCTATATTCATCAAGTGATTTCTTATTTAACTTTTTAACCTCTGTTGGATTTAGACCTTTCTTTACTTGATGTCTAGCCCACTCAGCCTCTTTTCTCGCCTCAGCAAGGCTTACATACGGATACTCACCAATGGTATATCTACCATCCTTGGTTGGTGTTATCCAGAACCTATACCGCCAAAACTTAGCCCCCGATGGCCTAACCTCTATATATAATCCCTTATCATCAGTAATGTTATATGGCTTATCCTTTGGTTTTGCGTTCCTTACTTTTATATCCGTTAAAGGCATGACAGAACTCCAAACAAGATTTAGTTGTCCTGTAAGTTGTCCTGTTTTTTGTGGTATGTCAAGACATGCCTTGATACCATAAGAGACTAATCTCAATAATTTTAAATAAAAAAATAACAACTTGATACAAAACGATACCATCTGATATCAAGATTGTTTTTCTGCAATAAAAAGACGCATGGAATTATTCAATACTTCAATCAGTGTCCCATCTGAGCATGGTTCAGTCAGTCCACCAATAGTAATAAAATCAAGGTCGTGGCTTCGTGAAATGGCTTTCACCTCTTTCACGACATCCGGCAAAACTGCCAGCAATAAACCACCCGAAGTTTGTGGGTCACACAGGAGATGACCCTAACTTGTGGTCATTTCCTCCAATAAGTATTCGTAACGATAAAAGTTGCGCCCAGTGCCCTCAGGTACACAACTTTCTTTTGATCTATACCCGTCGTCTTTCAAGTTGCAGCTTTGTCGGCTACGTTCACTCACCTCAGTCACATAGTAAGCCTATGTTCCTGAGGATTCGTTCCCAAGACATAAGCGCTGTACCTTGAAATCCATTGGGTATATATTGTTCATTTTTCGAGCTGTCTTTTGGTTGGCAACTCTAAATCTATTAAGTATAAGCATCAACCGATACCCTGCCTATACTAAGTTAGGCAGGTTTAATCTGACATCGCTTATGCCAGTTATTAAAAGTAACTGACAAATTTAGTTAAATCTGGTGTTGCTACTGTTGTTGGTGCTTTGAGTTCCGGTGTTCCTAGATATAGGAATCCCACAATTTTATCATTCTCCTCACATCCAAGACCTGCTCTGACAGTTGCATCTTCTGTCCATGAGCCTGAACGCCATATGCCACCAAACCCTTGGGCTACTGCTGCCATCTGCATGGCATGAACCGCACAACCTGCGGCAACAACTTGTTCCCATACCGGGACTTTCGTATGTTCAACCACTTTGGCAATAACCGTGATAATCATTGGAGCGCGATAAGGTGCATTCTTCGCCTTCTCTTCAACCTCTTTTCCTAATTCACCTTCGATTGCCGCTTTCTCAAGAAGCTTGCTAAATTTCTCAATACCTTCTCCCTGCATTACGATAAAATGCCAAGGACGCAACGCACCATGGTCAGGAGCTCTCATTCCTGCTGCTAAAATTTGTTGTAATTCATTTCCTTCTGGAGCAGGTATTGTTAAACGTGAAGCTGAACGACGATTCAACAAAAGTTCCAAAGCATTCATAATTTTCTCCTGAGTAAGATAATCTGTCACAACCCCACATTCTCTGTTTATTCGTTAATGAATGAAAGCACAGAAACCGTTTTTTTCAGTCATTTCCATGATTTTTGGCTGACATTTACGGACTAGCTGATTAGGATAACCCCATTTGACCCCATAACTGGAGACGATATGCGTACTTTATGGAAGTTTATATCAGCATTATTTAAATGGAGTTGGAAACTGCTAAATTTCGTTCGCCAACTTATTTCCAATCTTATCTTTATTCTATTCGTTGTCGTCGTCGCTGTTAGCTTAGTGGTTTATCATGAACAATCCAAACCTGACGATAATTATAAGGGAGCACTATACGTTAATCTATCTGGCATAGTGCTTGATCAAGTATCAACCATTAATCCACTTGACCAACTGGGACAAAATCTTTTCAATCCCTTTAGTAACAATTATGAGCAAACCTCCTTGTTTGACATTGTTGAGAGCATTCGTCGTGCCAAAAATGATCCCAAAATTACTGGAATGGTATTACAGCTGAATGATTTTATAGGTTCAGACCAATCTTCCATGCAATATATTGGCAAGGCTATTAACGAATTTAAAGCAACAGGCAAGCTCGTTTTTGCAATCAATGATTCTTACAGCCAATCACAGTATTATTTAGCCAGTTATGCGAATGAAATATATCTGTCTCCATTAGGGGCTGTTGATATCCATGGTTTCTCAACCAACACGTTATACTACAAATCACTTTTAGACAGTCTGAAAGTTTCCACCCATATTTTCCGCGTAGGTACCTATAAATCAGCAGTTGAACCTGTATTACGGAACGATATGTCAGAAGATGCACGTAAAGCTGATAGCCTCTGGGTTAACGAATTGTGGAATAATTACCTGAAGACCATCGCATCTAACAGGAATATCCCTGCTGATCAAGTTTTCCCCAGCACAAGCAATTTTATCGAAAAATTCCGTAAAGTTGGCGGTGACACTGCGGTATATGCCTACCAAAACAAGCTAGTGAATCACATTGAGCCACGCAATGTCGTTGAAAAGAAAATGAGAGATATATTTGGTTGGAATGAACAACAGAATCATTTCAATTATATCAGCATCAATGATTACATTGCTCAAAAACCAACATCGTCCCAAAATAATAACAACGGTAATATTGCCGTTATTGTTGCAGAAGGCGCGATTCTGGATGGTAAAAAATCAGGTTTAATGGTGGGAAGTGAGAGCATCATAGAACAACTACGGGAGGCTCGTCAGAATCCTAACATCAAAGCTATCGTATTACGGGTAAATAGCCCAGGTGGCAGTATCAGTGCATCTGAACTTATCCGCAATGAACTCGCCGCTATCCGCCGTGGCGATGAAAACAATAATGGCAAAGGCGCAAAACCTATCGTTGTCTCTATGGGAGGGGTAGCTGCATCAGGTGGTTACTGGATATCGACTCCGGCTAATTACATCTTTGCTGATCAAAATACGTTAACAGGCTCCATTGGCATTTTTGGTATCATTCAAACCTTTGAAAAAACCCTGAATTTTATTGGTGTGAATACTGATGGTGTTTCAACAAGCCCACTGGCAGATATTTCTGCAACCAAAGGCATTAACCCAGCGTTTTCAGAGATAATGCAGTTGTCTATTGAGAGTGGTTACAATAAATTTATCGGGGTGGTTGCAAAAGCTCGCAATAAATCTCTGGATGAAGTCAATAATATCGCCCAAGGGCGTGTTTGGAGCGGTCTTGATGCCAAAAAGAATGGGCTAGTCGATCAATTAGGTGATTTTGATGATGCCGTCAATAAAGCTGCTGAATTGGCTGGAGTCAAAAATGTATCACTGAACTGGATCCAACCAGAGCAATCATTCACTGAAAAATTGTTTTCAGGGCTGACTACATCAACACAAGCCCTGCTGCCAAACGCGTTGCAATCCATGTTGCCGGCACCATTTACTCAGGTTGCAGAAGACATGAAAAAACAGGCTGTGTTTTATAACAATATGAACGATCCGCAAAATATCTATACGTTCTGCCTGAACTGTGTCGATATTCGTTAAAAACAGCTCACAATAGCACCATCAAATTTAAAGCCTGATTTCTGACAATCAGGCTTTTTTATTCCATACAGCCCTATATCCAATAGGTTTCGAGTTGCTGCACTGTGGCAAGAGAACGAATCCCCAAGAACATAGATAACTATGTGACTGGAGTGAGTAAACGCAACTAACAAAGCTGCAACTTAAAAGACGAAGAGTATATAATCCGGCTAAATATTGTTATTGAGGCATGACCATGCAGAAAAAATCTATCTACGTTGTCTACACTGGCGGCACAATTGGAATGCAACAATCCCCCAATGGATACATTCCTGTTTCCGGTCACTTGCAACAACAACTCGCACAAATGCCCGAATTTCACCGTCCAGAAATGCCAACGTTTACAATTCGGGAACATCAACCTCTGATTGATTCTTCTGACATGACTCCTGATGACTGGAGCATTATCGCTAATGATATCTACCAGAATTATCTAGACTATGATGGCTTTGTTATTCTGCATGGTACGGACACTATGGCTTTCACAGCTTCCGCACTTTCTTTTATGTTTGAAAACCTCAACAAGCCCGTCATTGTGACAGGGTCACAAATCCCTTTGGAAGCACTCCGTTCCGATGGGCAAACAAATTTACTTAATGCACTATATCTCGCAGCTAACTACCCTATCAACGAAGTTAGTCTGTTTTTCAGCAATAAATTACTTCGTGGAAATAGAACAATTAAAGCCCACGCTGATGGCTTTGATGCTTTCTCATCCCCAAACTGCTCACCCTTGATGGAAGCGGGGATCAACATCCGTACGTTCAAGGTAAATCCCATTCCTACCAGTCACAGTGAATTTGTCGTCATTCCGATTAAATCGCAACCGATTAGTGTTGTGACCATCTATCCGGGGTTATCCAGTCAGGTGGTAGAAAATATTCTGATGCAACCCGTCAAGGCATTGATTTTGCGGTCATACGGTGTTGGGAATGCGCCTCAACATACTGATCTGCTGAAAATACTAAAGAAAGCGACTGAGCGAGGAATTATCGTCGTGAATTTGACACAATGCATTTCCGGTCGAGTCAATATGGAGGGTTATGCTACAGGTCATGCGCTTGCAGCATCAGGCGTTATCAGCGGTTATGACATGACTTTCGAAGCAACTTTGACAAAATTACACTATTTATTAAGCCAGTCTTATACGCCTGAAAAGATCCGCCACCTGATGCAACAAAATTTGCGTGGGGAATTGAGCTATTATGATGAATAATCCAATCAGGTAAATTGAGAAATATGATGAAAACGGCATTATTACTTATCGATCTGCAAAATGACTTTTGTACTGGTGGTGCATTGGCGGTCAAAGAAAGTGATACGGTCATTAAAATAGCAAATGAAGTCATCACATTATGCCAGGAGAACGACATCCCGGTGATCGCCACTCAGGATTGGCACCCAGCCAATCACCTGAGCTTTGCAGAAAACTCAGGACAAAATATTGGCGAATTAGGTGAACTCAATGGTATTCCCCAAGTATGGTGGCCGGTTCATTGTGTACAA
The DNA here is from genome assembly GCF_002632725.1 of Xenorhabdus hominickii. Classification (GTDB taxonomy): domain Bacteria; phylum Pseudomonadota; class Gammaproteobacteria; order Enterobacterales; family Enterobacteriaceae; genus Xenorhabdus; species Xenorhabdus hominickii. The sequence goes on along the minus strand of NZ_NJAI01000007.1, from coordinate 387,883 downwards.
GGGCAGCTTGGTGCTGAGTTCTATCCTGAGTTAAATCAAGCAACTATCCAAGAGGTTTTCCAAAAAGGGGAAAATCCTCAAATAGATAGCTATAGCGCTTTCTTCGACAATGATCATAAAAGCGAAACTCGTCTGCATGGATGGTTAACAGAACAGAATATACAGCGCCTGCTGATCTTAGGCATTGCCACAGATTACTGTGTCAAATTTACTGTGCTTGATGCTTTGGCGTTAGGCTACGAAGCCTATGTGGTTATCGATGGCTGCCGGGGTGTTAATATTCAAGCTGATGACAGCAAACACGCATTTGAGGAAATGGTTACCAAAGGTGCTAAATTAATCCCACAGAATGAAATAATAACGATTCTGTAAACACAGATAGCCTCGCCCTATCTCTGTCAAGGACGAGGTTTTCATTTCAATTTAATCTTCTGACAGGGGTTTTAATTTTGCGACCATTGTTTGAAATGTATTTAATTTAAATTAAATGTTTAAAAACAATCAATTGTATAAAATATAAAACTCAATAAAGCGATACATGAACACAAATATGTACAAACGAAAAAGTTACACTATAGGCCAAAAATCTGCCCTTTAACCTATGAGGTACCTGCACAAATAAAAGGTATTGCAGAAATCACCATACCCAAGATGGGATATCACACCTTGCGGCAACCATTGGGGTTTCCCCAACAGTTGGTTAACTCGTTGATTTATCCGAGGTCCTCACTTTGGAGGAAGCCGGATAACCCACTACCGACGAAATTCGTCGTCAGCCATTCAGTTGCATACGGGAAGATCCCTCATGTACAAAAATATCAACTGCAAAAAACTTTTCAGTTGTGAAAATCTCACATGAGCAAAAGGTGTAACGGAAATCGTGATACTTGCAAAAGCAAAAGGTATGGTTAAAATCCCTATCCCCTGACGCTCCTATGTCAAGCCGAGTTACAAAATCGATTTGAAATCAGGAAAATCAGTCATCTTCTACATACGGGATTATCCCGTATCTAAAACCTGTATCATGCAGAAATAAAGAAACTAAAAGAGCTTTTAAATCCCATTTATGTAACCTGTTGATTTTACTAATTTCCTGTATGGTGCAGGAATTCAATTAAATCAAGGGGTTAAAAATGGTGCAATTCTCCCATTTAGAATAACTTGTTGATTTTACGTAATAACCTCTCAGGAACAGAATTCCGATTCTCGGACGGAAAGAAGGAATATCAATGTGTTGGGTTAAAGGGAGGGTTATCCTTTTTAACCCCCTATCAAGTTTCATCAGCCATCTGATAAATTTCATTAATTCCCCACCTGTCATTTTATGTCATCCTGCCATCAAAATATGCCACTCACCCATTACAGTTAGTCAAGCCGTACTCTCCAGTATTGATGAACCTATTTTATGGATGTTCACTGGCGGAGCAGTATCCCACCGCCTTCATGTTATTTAGCAATCTGTATTGTTGATTAAATGAGGGAATAAATATGAGTATTCAAGACAGTAATAGCTCCGTAGTAATTCCAACGATGGACGATGTCAGAAAAGCAATCAAAGAAGCCATTGAGGAACACGCTGCAAGCCGTAATCACCCATACGCAACTCAGGTAGAGCCAGGATTCGTCACTTTAAGTAATGAAGTCGATAGCGATAGTGAGATGACTGCGGCAACATCCAAGGCAGTTAAGACAGCAAATGATAATGCTAACGCTCGGTTGTCTAAAGACCAGAACGGAGCTGATATTCCTAATAAGGAAGAGTTTGTTAAAAATCTCGGATTAGAGCCAATAATGGAAGGATTAGCTTTACCTGTTGGTGTCCCTGTTCCTTGGCCGACAGAAACACCACCTGAAGGCTGGCTTATCTGCAACGGCGATTCATTTGATAAAGCAAGATATCCAAAATTAGCTCTTGCTTATCCATCCGGTGTATTACCTGATTTGAGAGGGGAATTTATCCGTGGATTGGATACGGAAGGTACAATTGATCCGGGGCGTACATTACTGTCTAAACAGCAGGCCACCATGCTGCCTTCGGTTCATACCAATAAAAGCCATAATACAGAAACAGGGGTATTGGTCTCACCACCAATGAGTGCATATAAAACAGAAGGAATAGAAGGGGAAATCATGGCTAAAGACTTTGATGAACCAGTATACACACCACAAGGAAAATATTTGTCCACTGCATTAACATCAGAAGGCTATGCAGCAACATTAGCAACATTCCGTGTTCGCCCCCGCAACATTGCATTTAATTACATAGTTATAGCCGCCTAATTCGGAGCTAATAATCTAACCCGCAACTTTCTGCGGGTTTACTGGCTTCATTTCACTACCGCTTTCTGCCTCACATTCCACACCGACTCTGCCGGCATCTGGACACGGACATCCAAGCGGGTGAATAAGGGGCACCAGGCCCCTGCCATCACTTCGGCTGTTCCGGCCACTGAATATCCGGTGCAAGTAGTGCAATCCACCCGATAGAGTTTCTTCATCTATGCGCCCGTTTGTAACACGGCTGAATAAGGCCTCTTTTGCACCAAGCTGGATAATCCAAGTGACTGGATACTTTTCAGAACCGTGTACTCGTTTCAATATTGATTTATCCATTGAGCTTGTTTCTTTATCTTTTACACACTGGATACAGCTACTAACAAAAGACATCTTCTCAAAATAGTTACTACCTGAGATCACAGCTCCATCCAGGCTCATTACCCGATGCTGCTGGCGTTGTGATTCTTCTACTTTCTGAGAGTGAAAGAGAGGCAGCATCTTGAGAGTTGATTCTGCTATTTTTTCAGCTTTAGTCTCGCTACCGACCCGTTGAGCCGTTTCAATACCGTACAATACTGAATCAATGCATTCCTTTAGCATTTTAAGTCGTTCTATATCGCTTGATTTATTCATGTTTGTCACCAGATAGGATTATTTGATACGAAGTCATAAGATGGGACCGCGGTCCCAATGGCTAATCTGGTCTCAAAAATATGAACTGGGACCGCGGAACCAGGCCTCTATTATCTCTTTGTTCCGCTGGTTGCAATCGCACAACTTGACATCCTTACCCGCTTCTTCATCCTTAGCTCCATCATCACCAGCAACTCTTTTTGGGTCTTCCAATAAACGTATCCTCTTTGCCTTTTAACTGACTCAGCTTGTTTCGTGGCAAGTTTCCGTGCTTGTTGAGTTTGACATTCTTGGGGTTGAGTAAGGCTGACCCATTCAGTTTGTGAACGCCGCCAACCTCAAACGGCTCCAGATAACCGGCAGCGGTTGGCATCACGGACACTTTTGCGGTCAGATTATCTTTGCAAGCACCCTGACTTCTGACTGATTTCACGGTGAATGACGTTGGGTTCTCCAATCGACGTTCTAGTGCGACCTTCTGTGCTTTCTCTATCTTACGCGCAAC
>NZ_NJAI01000007.1:203355-384368 GCF_002632725.1 Xenorhabdus hominickii | reverse complement strand
TTGTTTTTAAAGAAGATGATTCACGGATTGTTTTGGAGGGGGCAATTGAGAATCTGGCGTTATTCCGGCGTCTTGTGTTGAACATGGTCAAGCAATGTGCTTGTGGGGCACCGAGCCAAGAAATAAGCTTAAAAAAGCAAGCTGGTGTGATGATTACCGCGCCAAAGTTTTCTTTGGCTGAATGTTAATCAAAGTATGCTTTCGCCCTGCCCTCCGAACTGCCCATTTATGCGCAGTCTTGGAGTATATTAATATGCGAGCACCAATTGCTGGCACTCGCTTGGTCACGCCTTCAATTAAAGAAAGCCAGACGTGAAGCGTTACCTCATCATGAGGTAATTCGCCAATCTTTGGGAAAATGTAAAGCTCGAAAGAACGCAAAATCTCATCGGCTTTCACCTTCGAGTCTTGCATTATTGCTACCCACCATTCTCTGATCAGTGCTTCCACGGTGACTGCACTCAAGGCGGATTCTTTACGAACACGCTTGACTATTTTCGGGTTGCGGTGTTGTTCCAATTCCCCGCGATAGAAAATCACTGAATCACGGGCATCTTTTAAGCCGGTTGCTGGATAGGTTCCAATGTCAATTCGATCCCCCTTTCCCGTTCCAGCGATACCTGAGTTGAAATATGATTTTTCCTTTAGATGTCACACGAACAGACAGCCCATCCCTATCTGACTTGGTAATCATTTTTTCTTGGGGTTTACCATTGGTGGAACGCAGCCATGAATCAGTAATAGCCATATCACTTTCCTCAAAAAAAAATACAACTTTTAATGTAGTTTATGTACGCACTCATGTACATATTTCGTGACACAAGGTGTGTTCTTGTGACTACTACTGACTATAAAAATAAAAAACAAATTAAATTAGATTAAAATCAATGCATTAATAACAAGCACATATCTACATATGACTATTAGTAACTAAAGATGACTAATGAAGCGTATTTCAGTTTGGAATATCGCTTTTAGCTCTTGTTTGCTTTTCATAGCAATTTGACCATCCGTACCAATCGTCATATGTTCAGGATCATGATTATGCTTGGCTTGCCAGAGCATCACCATTTGTAAACTGTGTTCTTTCTGTTCTGGCGTGAGTGGTACACTATCCTGCCATTTTCCTAATTCAACAGCTTGAACCAAGCGCTGATAAATTTCAGGCGTCATGGCAGAGAGTAAATCATCCAACTTCATCGATATTTCCTTAACAGCTATATGTACTATTTGGTACGGCTATATTGTTGGCAGGACTATATTGGTACTGCATTTTGGCACTACATCACATTATTACAATAATGATAATAAGCTGAATCGTTTTTCCTATTATTGTTGAATTTAATATTTCATTTCGCTCAAAAACCTTTACTAACAATATTAACCGACTGTTTCTTCATCAGTTTCTTTATCAATAAAACGTAATGCTGCTGAATTAATACAAAAACGTTCTCCCGTTGGTTTAGGGCCATCGGGAAAAACATGTCCCAAGTGTGCCTGACAATGGCTACAACGTACTTCTATCCGATGTATGTTATGAGAATAATCATCAAGATAAGTTATGGTCTCATCATTAATCGGCTGGTAAAAACTCGGCCACCCACAACCAGAATCAAATTTAGTGTCAGAAATAAATAATGGCTGGCGGCAACACAAGCAATGATAAGTACCATTTTTTTTGTTGTGCAGCAGTTTTCCTGAAAAGGGCGGTTCAGTACCGGCTTCTTGTGTAACGTAGCGCTGCATTTCACTAAGTTTTTCTATGGAAAGGGAAATATTTTGACTTTTAGTCATAATGACCACCTTTTAAGGTTAATACTTTTAATAAAAAAGCATTAAAACAACCAATAAAAAAAGCATTAAAACAACAAAAAATTAACATCAAAATGTCGAAACGCATTCTAACCTATTAAACATAGCAATTTACTTTACTAATTGTGATAGGTCTCACATAACCAACCAATGATAACTTTAAATATCTCTTTATACCCCGATAATGATGTCCGTAGAGCTTGTTCCAGCTGTATAGCAAGCGTTTAAACAATGATTTATATATTGCTCTTTTTCAATTGTTGACACGATTCCGCTTGACGGCTGGCAAGATTTTGGTAACTTTAGAAACAACTTTTAATTCACTAAAAAAAATAGCTGGTGGAATACTATGACTATCAAAGTAGGTATTAACGGTTTTGGTCGTATCGGCCGTATTGTTTTCCGTGCTGCACAAGAGCGCTCAGACATTGAAATTGTTGCGATCAATGATCTGTTGGATGCAGAGTACATGGCTTACATGCTGAAATACGACTCAACCCACGGCCGCTTCAACGGTACTGTTGAAGTGAAAGACGGTCAGTTGGTTGTTAACGGCAAAACCATCCGCGTTACATCTGAAAGAGACCCAGCTAACCTGAAATGGAATGAAGTTGGTGTTGATGTTGTTGCTGAAGCAACCGGTATCTTCCTGACTGACGAAACAGCACGTAAACATATCGAAGCTGGCGCGAAAAAAGTTGTTCTGACTGGCCCATCCAAAGACGACACACCAATGTTTGTTATGGGTGTCAACCACAACGCCTATGCAGGTCAGGAAATTGTTTCCAACGCATCTTGCACCACTAACTGTCTGGCTCCACTGGCTAAAGTTATCAATGACAAATTCGGCATCGTCGAAGGTCTGATGACAACTGTTCATGCAACAACGGCTACCCAGAAAACTGTTGACGGTCCTTCAGCGAAAGACTGGCGCGGTGGCCGCGGTGCAGCGCAGAATATCATCCCATCGTCTACCGGCGCAGCAAAAGCAGTAGGTAAAGTTATTCCAGAACTGAACGGCAAACTGACTGGTATGTCTTTCCGTGTTCCTACTCCTAACGTTTCTGTTGTGGACCTGACTGCTCGTCTGGCTAAACCAGCAACTTACGCAGAAATCTGTGATGCAATCAGAGAAGCCGCAGAAGGCGAACTGAAAGGTATTCTGGGCTACACCGAAGATGACGTTGTTTCCACCGATTTCAATGGTGAAAAACTGACTTCCGTATTCGATGCAAAAGCAGGTATCGCCCTGAACGACAACTTTGTGAAACTGGTTTCTTGGTACGACAATGAAACTGGCTACTCCAACAAAGTACTGGATCTGATCGCTCACATCTCTAAATAATTGAGCTTTTATACTCAATAGATTTCGAGTTGCATAACGACAACCTGAAAGATGAAGAGTATATATCCATATTCGAAAGCCATCTGTTAACAGATGGCTTTTATATTTATATATTTAAAACATTGAGCTATTCTTGCCCCTATCCACCTATCAATTCAGGATCACATAAGGTTATGACAGATGCTGGATGAAATTTACTCATCACCGATTGTAGAACAGATATCGCCTTACATCAGTCAGAGAGATATCGATGGCTTACCATTCATTGTTATTTCTCATCCAAAAGTACTCGGAGCAATCAGTATTCAGGGTGCCCATTTGATAACATGGCAGCCCAGTGGAGAAAAACCAGTATTATGGTTAAGCGATAAAACGGCCTTCAAGGCTGGCACAGCCATTCGTGGTGGTATTCCAATCTGTTGGCCTTGGTTTGGTTCATCAGCCTCTCCTAGCCACGGCTTTGCACGAATATTACCTTGGCAACTTAAGGCTCATGACGAAAATGAGCATGGTGTTATTTTAACATTTGTACTACAAGATAGCGCATATACCCATAAGTTATGGCCACATGAATTCACGCTGATTGCTCGTTTTAAGTTAGGGGAAACTTGTGAAATAGAGTTGGAATCTCACGGTGAATATCAGGCTACTTGCGCCCTCCACTCTTACTTTAATATTAGTGATATCAATAATATTAAAGTCAGTGGGCTTGGTGCTCATTTTATTGATACTGTTACCGATAGAGAACATTACATTCGTAAGGATTTAGTCTTTCAAGGCCGAACTGACCGCATCTATACAGAACCCGGCGATTTTAGCCTACTCATAGACCCTAAATGGAAACGGACGATTGAAATACACCATTATCACCATAGTGATATAGTGTGTTGGAATCCTGGCGCTACACTTTCCAGTAGTATGAAAGATATGAACAAGAACGGTTATAAAAACATGGCTTGCGTCGAAACTGCACGTATTAATCGCCCATTGCAACCTAAAAATGGTAATCCAGCCAGGCTTTCTATTGTTATTCGTTGTCGCAGAATTCCTGATGGTAATTAACTGAGTATCCCGTCATTATTCAAGTCACAGCTTTAGTGTGCTGTGACTTGAATAATGACGGGATAGAAAAGATTAATCTACAATGACAGGAACACGCTTCGCTAAGGCGCACAAAAGTTCATAACCAATAGTTCCTGCGGATTCAGCCACTTCATCCACGGGTAATTTCTGCCCCCACAATTCTACGAGACTGCCTACTTTTGCCTGTGGGCAAGGTGTCAAATCAACCGTCATCATATCCATTGATATGGAACCTAATAACTGAGTACGGATACCATCAACGATGACAGGAGTGCCCGTTGGGGCATGTCGTGGATATCCATCCGCATAACCACATGCGATTGTCCCTACGCGCATAATTTTCTGAGTCATATAACGACTGCCGTAGCCAATTTTTTCACCTCTGGGAAGCTCATGAACCGCGATAATTTCACTCTGCAATGTCATGGTGGATTTCAAACCAACACTTTCAATATCACGCCACTTTCCGCTCGGAGATGCACCATAAAGAATAATACCTGGTCGTGTCCAATCACCATGAGTCTTAGGATGCCACAAAACAGCCCCAGAATTTGCCAAACAGTGAGACAGAGTATTCATTCTCAAACGTTCAACAACCGCAAACTGTCCATCAACACCCACTTTATTATCAGAATTGGCAAAATGAGTCATCAAAGTCACTGATTTGATATTTTTAATTTCTTTAGCCATCGAAACGACCTGCGGATAGACTTCTGGAGTAAATCCTAATCGATTCATACCGCTATTGAGTTTTAAATAAATATCAATAGGATTGTCCAATTTGGCATTTTCTATCGCTTCAAGCTGCCAATAGCTATGTACTGCACTTGTCAGACCATACTCATTAATGATCTGCAAATCCGACGGCTTGAAAAAACCTTCCAATAGCAGGATTGGCCCCCGCCATCCCTGTTCCCTTAAATAAATAGCTTCATTCATGTCAAGCAGCGCAAAACCATCTGTTTGCATGAGTGATTGCCATATTCTGTCCAATCCATGTCCATACGCGTTCGCTTTCACTACCGACCAAACTTTACTGTTACCGACCTTCTGGCGAATAACAGCCAAATTATGGCTGAATGCGTCGAGATGAATCGTTGCCAAAATAGGACGTGGCATGACGACCCCTTATAATTTATGCAATATGTAAATGAGGCTTCACTGGAAGCACTTTTATATTGAATCCATCGGTATATCTGAATACAGAGAGATCATCTGCTGCAATATCAGGCTTCTTGCCAGAAATCAAATCAGCCAATAACTTCCCTGAACCACAGGCCATAGTCCAGCCCAAAGTTCCGTGCCCAGTATTTAAATGAAGATTCGCATATTTGGTTGGGCCAACGATCGGAGTACCATCCGGAGTCATGGGACGTAATCCGGTCCAGAATGAAGCCTCTGTAATGTTGCCACCATTATGGTAAAGATCCTGCACTACCATTTTCAATGTTTCACAGCGATTCTGAGGCACGTTTAAATTAAATCCCATCATTTCAGCCATACCACCAACACGAATACGGTTATCAAAACGAGTAATCGCTATTTTATAAGTTTCATCCAACACCGTTGAGACAGGTGCTCTTGATTCATCCATAATCGGCATGGTCAACGAATAACCTTTTAATGGATAAACCGGAATTTTGACCAAGTTTTTCAAAATCTCCGTAGAATAAGCCCCCATTGCGACCACATAATTATCTGCGGTCATAATGCCATCATTGCATTGGATGCCCGTGATTTTGTTCCCATCCACCAAAATCTGTTGAATCTGCTTATTAAATATAAACTTCACACCTGCGTCTTCTGACATTTTGGCCAGTGTTTTGGTAAAAATCTGGCAATCCCCTGTTTCATCGTTGGGTAATTGCAATCCACCCGTCAATTTATGAGAGGAATGAGCGAGAGCGGGTTCTGCTATTGCCAATTGATCTGCGGTTAATAATCGATAAGGAACGCCTTCCTGTTCTAATACTTCAATATCATTAGCAGCATTATCAAATTGTTTTTCTGTTCTGAATAATTGTAAGGTTCCACCCTGACGACCTTCATATTGGATCCCTGTATCTGCCCTTAATTGCTTAATACAATCCCGACTATATTCTGCCAAGCGCACCATTCTGCTTTTATTCATTGCATAGTGGCTTGCATCACAATTACGCAACATCTCCCACATCCAGCGTAATTGAAATAATGAACCATCAGGACGAATAGCCAAAGGTGCGTGACGTTGAAATATCCATTTTATTGCTTTCAGAGGTATCCCGGGAGCCCCCCACGGAGTTGCATATCCTGGTGAGATCTGACCGGCATTACCGGCACTGGTTTCCTCCGCTGCACTATTCTGGCGGTCAATCACGGTAACTTCATGACCTTCTTGCGCGAGATACCACGCACTAGTTACGCCAATAACGCCACTACCTAAAATAAGGACTTTCATTCTGCCCCCAATTAACGAATAATTTTCGCAAGCATAATATGCTGAATAAAAAAAGCCAATACAGAATAATAGCCTATAACACAATTAGTTTATTTTTAGGATTTAAATCACATTTTCATTACAAAACACAGATAATTTTTTATTTAAAAAACTAACATTTAAATAAAAAAATACAATTAAATCAAATTATTAAATCAGATTAAAATGCTATCACCCCCCCTTTATTCTCTATCTGAAAAAGTAGTTTTTGTGGTAAAAAAAGCAACATTAAATTCACAATTAGAATTTTCAATAAATCCAAAAAAACCGAAATTAACAGAATAAAACCCCACTCAATAGTTGATTAAATAGAATAATAATTTAAAAAATTGAATTATACAGCTTGAGTGAATTTTCAACTTCGATTAATACCGTAAGATACATTGGCATAACATAATCAACATACCTGTCGTCTTGCACATTACCGTCCAACTCACAAAACAACAATTTGATATGCACTTCCTACACAATTCTATTCTCCCTCTAAACAACCTGATGTTCATTAAACTATTTTATTCAATAGATACATACACACCCTTCAAAAAACAATAAAAATAACTTATTTATTACATTAAAAAATATAAATTAACCAATTAAAAATTATAAACATTAAATTTATCCGACAACTTATGTCCATAAGAAATTCATTGATGAAAAATGTATTTTTTCCGATTAAAACGCCATTAGATAAATAAACCCAGTCAATGTACCCACGTAGACCATAAAAAATAACACTAAAACTAATAGATTGTAAATTATCAACCCTAAAAAACATTTAATCAACACACCTTTTCAGCATAGCCATCATTAAACAAGTCAGGGTTTATAAAAATAGCTTATTCAACAAATAAATACATAGCCTCAAGATAAATAATAAAAATAAAATTATATATTATGTAAACGAAACGGTACTTTCTAATTGAGAATAATAAACAATATGCTTAACTCCATATTACATCATTTACTACTCCAATTGCTGTAATGTTCCTTGTTCTGCAAGGCACGTGCGGTAGCTATCAACAAAAGCAAGGAAATTTTATGGAGAGAAAATTTATCGTACATACTTCATTACCTGGAAAGTCTTTATATTTCAAATCACTGACAGGAACAGAAAAATTATCGGAAGCTTACGAGTTTGAAGTTCAATTATTCAGTGAGAAAAGATTATCAGATCCAATCTCTCTACATAACACAACACTCACTGTAGAAATAAATAGCAAATCAGCGCCAAAAAGATATTTAAGTGGTTTCATAGAAAAAATAGCCTACGCCCCATTCTATCAATATGATAATAGACTCTATTTATATACCGCTACCGTAAGACCTAAGTTATGGGAGTTAAAACAACGAGTTGGTTATAGTATTTGGCAAGATAAAACGGTGCCGGATATTATTGCAACGGTATTGAATAATGCAAATATTCCCTTTGAAAATCAGCTCATTGAAAAATATCGCACATGGGAATATTGCGCTAAACATAATGAAACTGATTTCGATTTTATTCATCGTCTAATGGAACATGAAGGGATTTATTATTATTTCAAACACGATATGGGAAGCCATACCCTGATTTTGGTAGATACACCACAATCACATGAACCCATGCTGGGATATAAAAACATTAAATATATCAATGCACATCGATCACTAAAAGAACACCTTATTGAACATATCTATAATTGGAATGTCTGTAGCGTTACCATACCAAATAGCTATAGTCTTGATGACTACGATTTCCGCAAACCGAGAGCCAAACTATATACCGCCGCTCAGACTCCAGCCAGTTCCATTGATGACACAGAGATATTCATTTGGCCCGGGCGCTATGTGAAAAGTGAGCAAGGACAGTTTTATGCTCGAGTACGTCAGCAAGCTTCCGAAGCAAAAAGCGAATTGATTGACGGAAAAGGAAATGTATTAGGCATGGCTCCAGGCCATATATTCACCCTATTGCTACCCAATAATATTAAAGGCGATGACCACGGTGACTACTTAATTACAGGCGCACACTACTCTTTCTACGAAACGTCTTACAACTCTAGCTTTATTGATGATTTGGTTGACGACTTATTTGATAACAACCAAGATAAAAATCTCGTTCAATTTGATGCTATTCCTGCCAATACCCCTTGGAAACCTTCGGCGGTAACGCCATGGCCAAAAGTAATGGGGCTTGAAACTGCTGTCGTCACCGGCCCCAAAGATAAGCATATATGGACTGATAAATACGGCCGGATAAAGGTGAAATTCCGATGGGATAAAGACGACAAAAAAGATGATACCCGCTCTTGCTGGATACGCGTAGCAACCCCTTGGGCCGGCTGGCGGTATGGCAGCGTATGTATTCCCCGCGTGGGTGAAGAGGTGATTATCAGTTTTGTCAATGGTGACCCTGATAAACCCTTAGTCATCGGCAGTACTTACAACAATGAAAATATGCCGCCTTGGGAGCTACCGAAACATGAAACCCGTGTTGGCATTATGTCAAACACGAAAGGTGGAAAACATGATCAGGCAAACTATCTCTTTTTAGATGATGAACCTGATAAAGAATTATTTGATCTGCATGCAGAACGGGACATGAATATCTCGGTGGAAAAAGACAAAAAAGTCACTATTGATGGGGATCGTACCACTGAGATAAAAAAACAACAAAAGGATACCGTGCAAGGCAACGCTAATTTCTCTTATAAAACAAACCATGAAACCACCATTGATGGCAAAGACACCTTAACTGTCAAAGATGGTCAGCAAGAAACCATCAAGGGTGGGCGGAAAACAACAATCAATGGAGGAGATACGTACAAACTTACAGGGAATTTAAATGCAAAAATTGATGGAAATTGGGTACAGAACATTACAGGTGTGACAACGATCTCAAGCCCTAGTCTCATCACAATAAAAAGCGATAGCGCTGTAGTCATTGATAGTCCAACTTCTTTATTTTCAACCAAAGTTCTCTCTTGCTCCATAGTGGCATTCAGTATAGACAATGTCGCATCATCACTCTCCACTACGGGTCTTAGTATAAATAGAGTAGGTGTCAATTCCTCGCTCACAGGGGTTTCTTTCGGTCTGACGGGAATGTCCCTGAATAAAACAGGAATAGAACTTGATCAAGCGAACCTAAAATTAGAGCAAGCACAAATTATGATAAAAAAATCAGCTACCAATATCTTAAACAGCATCTTACATATCATCAGCTAATAAATACACCTATCAGGATTTCAATGAAAATCATTAAACCTTCGCGTTTAAGTGTACTTTATCGGCCTTATCGCTGGCTGCAAAAAAATCACCTTGGGATCTCTGTGATGGCACTGGCTGATATGGGTTCGGCTCCACGCTTACGTCCGGAAGCAGAGCTTTGGCAGCTTGCAGAAAATGAATTGAAAACCTGTAATGGCGTTATCGATCTCGCTATGCCTAAATATTGTGCTGAATTTTTGGCTACAGGATATGCCTATACTCACCATCAGGCAGATAAATCCGCCTGTACTGCCCGTATTCAGGTTGGGCAGTTGGCAAAAACGTTGGCCGCTTTCGGTGATCGTTATTGGATTGATGATACACCCTCAAAGCCCCAACCTTTTGACCAAATGCGATTGGATTGGAGCCGGGCTTTTGGTGGCGAAGGCTATGAAGAAAACCCCCACGGTGTCGGGGTCAATCCCGAAAGTCTGGAAAATGGGTTGAACATTCATCGCTTGCCGAATATTGAAACACTGCACAATCGGTTGATGTCACAACGTCGATTGACATCACCGCAGGAAATTCCCATTCCGGCCAGTTTTTGTCCCTTGGATTTCATATGGCCACGTCGTTTTACCCGCATAGGTAAAAAATACGATAAGGAGTGGTTAGAAAACGAATTTCCCGGTTTTTCCCGTGATATTGACTGGCGGTTATTTAATGCAGCTCCAGAGGATCAATGGTGGGAAGACAGTACCACCCTACCAGAACAGGCCGAATGGCGAATTTGGAATATGCATCCAGAAAAACCGATGCAGGAAGGCATCTTACCCTCATGGAATGCCCGTTGCTTTATCAGACGGTTGCGTCTTGATGAAGAGATTTTTGAAGAAATCATTATGCGTAAAACAACAGTGTGGTTCTTCCCCCATTTAGAACAAATGATCCTAATCTGGCATGGAAGCACACAAATAAATGAAGATGATGCCAAAGATGTTTTACAAATGGTTTCAGCATTGGAACTCAATGATAATCCCCGTCCAGAAAGCCATTATCTGCGTGTTCTTGACCAGCGCATGGATAAAGAAAAAGGCGTACTATACACTTTTCGGGAAAAAGACCTCATTCCTGAAGAAATGATTGGCCCTTGGTTAGACACCGAACTTCCAGAAAGTAACTCGCCATTACAGAAAAATCTGCAAAACCGTGAAAAACGCCTGCGTGAACAACAACAGGAACGTTTGGCTGAGTATGGTCAAGATATCAATACGTTGATCCCACATGAAACTGAATCACCCGCTACGCCAAAACTCGAAAAACTCGATGAACTCCCCGAATTTGTCGAAAACATTGAGCAGGAAGCCGATCAGAAACGTACTGAGGCCGAATTGAAACAAGCGGAGATAATTAACAAGGCTAAAGAACAAGGGATTGATGTTGAAAAATCAGACACGGTAGCTCAGGTCAGAGGGCCAGAAAATTTGCATCGAATACGAGACACATTGCATCAGCAGCAAATGAAACTCAATGATAAAGACCTCGCTCAGATGGAACAATCAATACACACAATGTATTTATCGTCAGTACAGGAACAAGCTCCTGCTCTGCGCTTAACAGGCAACCTGTCACAAATTATCCGAAAACGAGTACAAGGAATCATGCGGCAAGGAGGGAATTTCAGTGGCATGGATTTTACCGGCGCTGACTTATCAGGCCTGGATCTACGTGGAGCCAACTTCTCCCGAACGCTATTGGAAAGCGCTTGTTTAAATCATTGCCAACTCGATGATGCAAACTTCAGTGAAGCCATGCTGGCCAGAACAGAAATTTGCCACACTTCATTACGGGCGGCCAAATTAGATAATGCCAGTCTGGCACTGGCTAAATGTGAGCAAAGTGATTTTTCCAACGCAAGCTTTAAGGATACACAGCTGCAAGAAACGCGGTTTAATCATTGTTGCTTTGACAATGTCATATTCACAGACCTGTTCCTGCAAAAAATCTTTATTACACATTGCCATTTCCAATATTCACAATGGAAAGAGTGCACGTTTATCGAACTTGAGCTTCCTACACTCAACTTCAATCACGCCAATTTGCATAAAATCACATTTATAAAATGCAAACTAAAACAAGCGAGTTTTAATCATACAACATTAGAAAGTTGTACATGGGTAGAAACTGAGGCAAATGAAATACGATTTCGTTCCGCCAATCTGTTGACCTGCGCATTTACCATGAACAGTAAGCTTAATCAGGCAGATTTCAGCCATGCCACCTTGACCGAATGTAATTTGCGTCAAATGCCTCTGGTTAAGGCAATATTCTACGCAACCACTTTAAATAACAGTGACCTTAGTGAAGCCAACTGCCAATCAGCTAATATGCAGTATCTGAATGCGATAAAAAGCACATTTACCCGGGCTGATTTTCGCGGTGCCATATTGAACAATGCTAACCTGATGAATACGCTTATGCAGAAATGCAGCTTCACCGGCACAGAATTACAGGGAACCAATCTATTCCGTACTGATATGTCCCAATCAATTACCGACGATTCAACCTCAATAACGCATTCTTATACTAAACGCACCAAAACTTTACCCAAACGGGATAAGAAAGTGATATGACTTTACTAACAGCAGATGAATTAGTCGATAAAATCAAACACGGTGAAATTATTGAAAATATTAACTTACAAAACATGTCACTATCTGGACGTGATTTATCTGGCGGGATCTTTAAAGAAGTCAACTTTTCAGGAACCAATTTTTCTCATACTTCGCTAAAAGAATCTATTTTTACTGAATGCCAGATAGAAGATGCTATTTTCGACTCGGCCCTATTTGAGCAAAGCGTTTTTGAAAAATGCAATCTGGTTCGCACAAGATTTAATAAAATAACACTATTAGATCATATATTTAGCCAATGTGATTTAAAAAAAACGCAGTTTACGGCAACAAAACAAAATAATACTCAATTTTTATCCTGTTCACTACAATCGGCCAATTTCAATCAGAGTCATCTTGATCGTGTCATATTTACTGATTCGTCACTAGAACACACTAAATTAAATCATTGCTACTTTTCTCTGGTCACTTTTTTTCGTCAAGATTTACGGGAAACAGACTTTTCTGCCAGTGAATTTATCAAAGCCGTTTTTTTTGAATGTGATTTGCGTGGACAAAATTATCAAAAACAAAAATTTAAAACATGCCAATTCACAGATAGTCAGCTTCAGACCGTAAATTTTAATCATGCAATATTAACTAACTGCAATTTTAAAGGCACTATTTTACAAGATGCCTTGCTATCGAATGTTAATGCAACACAGGCGTTATTTACCGAAGCCGATTTAACTCGCGCTTGTTGCAAAAACAGTCTGTTTGAACAAGCGATTTTTATCGGTGCATGCCTTGATTCTGCTGATTTTCGACACAGTAAGTTCCCAATGGCAATAATGCACAAATTGCATGCAGTGAATGCACAATTTACAGGCTGTGATATGCCTTATGCCGACCTTTCCTATTCCAATATCAATAACAGTGATTTTCGGGCCGCTCACTTTATGAGAACGCTCTTTCATCGTACTCAACAGATCGGAACATTATTTTCTGGCCACCAAGGAATCTTGGAAAATGACCCTGAGCTATTTGCCGCTGAAGAGTGGAATACGCAACATAATAAGCGCTAGAGCCTAATAGAATCGGCTCTTGATCCGGAGAATAAAAATGACAACACCTTCTTATGCGTTTTCCTCATATAGCCTTACCACCGAGCCATTACAACAAATGACCGGCCAGATCGTGAGTATTCTTCAGGACGGCAGTTTTATGGTGGAGGAAAGCAAAAACAACCGTGGTTGGCATTGCCGACGGGCTGCCAGTTGCCTATTGACCCCAGACATGGGAGATACTGTATTAATTACGCAAATTGATGGCCATCTCTGGATTTTAGCCATACTAGAACGACCAGATCAGCAACATCCCGCTGAAATAAATGTCTCCGGCGATCTGACTATCACTTCCTCAGGCAACTTAAGCATGAACAGCAATGGATTGAATATCACAGCTAACAATGGCAACTGCCATATCAGTGAAATGCAATACAGTGGGGAATCACTATCTGCGTGGGTTTCAATAACGCGTTTGGTTGGCAATCAGTTTGAATCGCTCTGGCAAACAGTCACCCAACTCAGTAACCGCCTATTTCGCCATACAAAGCAAACAGAACAGGTTCATGCCGGACAGCTGGATATGAAAGCCGAAAACTACGCCCGATTGCACGCCCAACATACTATCGTATCTGCAAAATCCATCACTAAAATCGATTCTGAACAAATTCATATCGGCTAAGGAGAAGATGATGTTTGCCAATACTCAAGGGGGGGGAATGGATCTGGCCACACCGGATACATGTCTGACCCCAATGTTCACACCGGTGCCAGTGGTTTATCCCAATATGGCACAAGGCACCACTGCCATTACCAATGCCCTCAATATCCTGTTTATGGGCTGCCCAGCTCATAATTTGGCAACAATTATTCCCATGACTACGGGAGATAATCCAGGCGTCAATCTTGGCGTGGCTTCGGGCACTGTCATGGGACCATCCCATCACATAATGGGAGCCAACTCTGTCTTGATAAAAGGTTCACCCGCAACCCGACTATCGAGTACGACTATGCAGAATTCGACTAATGCCCCGGGTTCCCGCATCGTACCCAGTCAAACAAAAGTTCTTATCAGTGCTGCCTAACATTTTTGACCTCTCGACAAACAAATTAAGTTCAATCGGGTGGTGGATGAAGAAAATATTGCTGTCAATATCAAAACCTTTGCTGGCTGTTCTTCTGCTGACTATTCCTATAGGAACCATGACTGGTTGTTCATCAACGCCAAAATTACCGCCCTATAAATTAATCTTCAATTCTGTATCTGGAGTGAATGATTCAGCTCCATTGAAAATACACGTCATTTTATTGAAATCGAATGAAGAATTTATGTCTGCTGATTTCTTTTCTCTACAAAATAAAGCACAAGATACATTAGGCGACAAATTGGTTAATGAAGATAGATTTTTTATACGCCCTTCTCAGCATACACATTGCTTGGTGGAAAAAAATCTCCCGGAGGCCAACTATATCGGAATTATTGCTGAATACAGACAATTGGACGGTAAAAAATGGCGTATTTCATTTCCCGTTCCCATACCTGAAAAGCCTTCTTTTTACGAATTCTGGCGTTCTTCTCCTGACGAACTGAATGTGTGCGTTAAGGCCACCAATAATGGCTTAAGTCTCATCAAAGAATGTCACTTAAGTTGCGTAGCTGGAGCTGAAAAAAATAATGAATAGAGCAGAAAAAGTTATCTGGACAGAAGGCATGTTTTTACGCCCTCACCACTTCCAGCAAGCTGAAAACTATTTTGAAGCTTATATTCGTGATTGGGGAATATCTCAAAAACCTTACTATTGGGGATTTTTGACGCTTGAATTGGATCAAGAACTTCTGAATCAAGGTAAAGTCAGGCTTTCCTTAGCCAGCGGGATTTTTCCTGACGGAACACCATTTAGTTTCGATGCTGCTCATACACCTACTCCATTACAGGTCACTGAAAATCAAACAAATGCGAATATTGTATTAGCTTTACCGACTTTCCAGAGGGGAAAAGAAGAAGTGATTTTCAGTGAGCAACAAGACTCGCTGGCTCGTTTTGTCAGCTTTGAGGAAAACGTTGATGACTTTAATGCCATGTCAGTTGGCAATGCCACAGTACAATTTGGCAAAATGCGTTTGCGTCTCATGCGGGAATCGGATTTAACACCAGAATGGACGGCATTAAGCATCGCACATGTCGTGAATAAAACAAACGACAATAAACTCCATCTTGACTCACTCTTTATTCCGTCCTTACTCAATTGTCATGCAAGCCCGCAACTAGTCGGTTTTATCAATGATATACAGGGCTTGCTGGAACAACGCCGTCAACAAATAAGCCAGCGTTTGTTACAGATAGGGCGATACAATGATTCTGAAATTATGGATTTTCTCCTGCTGTCACTTCTGAATCGCTATAGCGGTCAAGTGAACCATATCCAGAATTTGTCATTAGTGCATCCGGAACGATTATTCAGCGAATGGCTGCAATTTGCTACCGAATTGGCGACGTTTTCCCCAAAGCGTGTACCAGAAGAGAACTTGCCTCTCTATAAACATGACAATCTGGCTCAATGTTTCAAGCAACTCATGTTCCAACTGCGTCAAGGATTATCAATCATTCTGGAAGAACAGGCGATTCAGGTGCCATTAACGGAATATTCTCATGGCTTGAACATCGCTACATTACCCGATTCCAATATGATACACGCATTCAGCTTTGTTCTGGCAGTCCACGCTAACCTTGCGAATGATGTCTTGATGAGCAATTTTCCTGCCCAGATGAAAATAGCCCCCGTTGGCCGTATCCGTGAATTAGTTCAATTGCAGTTACCCGGTATTCCACTGCGGGCAATGCCGTCTGTTCCCAGACAAATTCCCTGGCATTCAGGCTATGTTTATTTCGAATTGGAAAAAGAAGGTGATTTGTGGAAACAAATGGAGGAATCCAGTGGTTTTGCATTACATCTGGCAGGTGAATTCCCGGGTTTAAACATCGAGTTTTGGGCTATCCGTAATCAGAATAAATCGAGGGGATGAAACCGATGATACAAGACAAGCAGATAGCTGAACCCAAAATACTCTCTGGTGAGGCCAATCATAATCCCTTAGTTTCTGCTGCCAATCCGTTGCTGAATACCATCCCTCAAATCCGGCATTCTATTGTTCATCCTGACCCATCAGGTTTACGGCAGCAGTTGATCAACGAAATCCGGCGTTTTGAAGTCGCATGCCAACATGCCAATTTATCTTATGAAGTGATAATTGGAGCACGCTATTGTTTGTGTACTGCATTAGATGAAGCAGCGGCCCTGACTCCTTGGGGACTCCGCAGTGTGTGGTCTGCAAGCGGATTGCTCGTTACGTTTCACAATGAAACATGGGGGGGAGAAAAATTCTTCCAACTATTGGCTAAATTATCACAAAACCCAAGAGAGCACTTATTTCTATTAGAGCTGATTAACTTCTGTCTCCAACTTGGATTTGAAGGACGCTATCGTGTTATGGATAACGGACGCTCACAGCTAGAGACGGTAAAACAACGTCTGTTTCAGTTAATACGTTCGATCCGTGGTAATTACCCTGTCGAGTTGTCATCAAAAATACAAGCCATCACAATGCCGATTAAATCGTGGCAATTTTCCTTACCGATATGGGCCGTTACAGCGGTATTCGTTTTTTTAGTATGTCTTTTGTATATCGGCTTGAATTGGCGATTGAGTGGCTTAATCAATCCTGTTTTGGCAACAATCTACCAGACTAATATGCCAAATATGGTGGTCAATGATCGCGTATATCCTGTGGTGCCTCCGACTCTAAATCTGCAAAGTATGCTGATAAAGGATACAACCGAGGGCTTATTAAGTGTGACCGATATGACGGATAGAAGTGTGGTTACGTTAAAAGGAGATGTTTTATTCACAACCGGCGCCACTAAGATCAACAGCCGTTATTTGGCTGTCATCAGGGATGTCGCAGAAGCACTGAATCATTTCAATGGTGAAATTCTGGTCACCGGGTATACCGATAATATCTCCATTAGCAGCCGACGGTTTCCGTCTAACTATGCATTATCCTTTGCCAGAGCCAAGTCAGTACAACAAGAACTTCAACGTTATCTTGCTCAGCCAGAACGTGTCAAAACAGAAGGAAAAGGGGCCAATAACCCTTTAGTACCAAATGACACCCCAAGTAATCGGGCCAAAAACAGACGAGTTGAAATCGCACTGTTAGTTTCTCCTGTAAATCAAACGAGGCAAGGAAACTAAAACATTATGAATGTACTCCTTTCTATCATTACTAGTCGATTAATGTGGAGTTTTCTCGGAACAACAGCAATTTCTGCCATTATTTGGTTTATTGGGCCCAATATTTCTGTCGGTAACACCGTACCTTTTGAATCACAAACGATACGCATAGTAACCATTGTTTCTCTGTTCCTACTCTGGATCGCAAGCAAGGTGATCCCCCGACTATACCGCGCATGGATCAATAAAAAAGTGGTCAGTCAACTGAATATCAATCGGGATGAGAAAGAAGAAAAGAAACAAAATGAGCGTCATATCACATTAGCAGAGCGCTTTGCTGATGCAGTAAAGTTATTGAAGAAATTCTATTTTTCTGGTTTGTACAGCAAACGTAAGCCACGCTGGACAAACTTTTTCAATCGCCAATATATATATCAATTACCTTGGTATCTCATTATCGGTGCCCCCAAGTCAGGTAAAACAACAGCATTGGCAAATTCAGGTCAACACTTTCCATTAGCGGATTATCTTAGAACATCCACTTCATACAGTATGCAGGGAATGGATAATTGTAACTGGTGGTTTACCAACAAAGCCGTTTTACTCGATACCTCCGGGCGCTATATCACGCAGGATAGTTTATATGAAAAACAAAATGCCGATGAATGGAAAAGTTTCATCAAACTGCTGAAAAAGTACCGTACCCG
Organism: Xenorhabdus hominickii; assembly: GCF_002632725.1. GTDB lineage: Bacteria > Pseudomonadota > Gammaproteobacteria > Enterobacterales > Enterobacteriaceae > Xenorhabdus > Xenorhabdus hominickii. The sequence continues at coordinate 365,847 of NZ_NJAI01000007.1, read as the reverse complement.
CCAGCCTCTCAATGGGATCATTATTGCTATCAGTGTGGAAGATTTACTGAACCCATCAACCGAAGAGCAGGATCAACAAGCTTATATGCTACGTAGACGCTTAGCGGAACTACATGAACAACTCAAAATACGGATACCTATTTACATCATCATCACCAAGACCGACTTGTTAAAAGGATTTACCGCTTATTTTACCCATTTCGACAAAACATCTCGTGAACAAATTTTGGGGTTTAACTTTCCGTGGAACCAAGAGCTTGATTGTAATCTGAATAAAATCCTTGACCACCAATATGACCAGTTACAGCAGCGACTGGATGCTGAGTTACCCTATATTCTCTTAAACGGGCACAATTCACGGCAATGTGCCGAAAGTTATCTGTTTCCACAAGAGTTTGCAGCCCTACGCCTGCGGATAGCACAATATCTTGAAATTGTATTCGCAAAATCAGGATTCGAAATCCCCTGTTACCCACGCGGGCTATATTTCACCAGTGGAATACAAGAAGGGACTCCCTTCGACAAGGTTATGGAGAAATTTAACCATAACTTTCAATTACCCACAGATAACGATAGTGATTTAATGTCATGGGAAACTGATAAAGGGATTATGTCCCCACCTCCTACTGACAGCCAAACTTATTTCCTGAAAAATTTACTGGAAAACATATTTCAGGAAGCAGGACTAGCCAGCCATGATCGTTGGTGGATATACCGTAAGAGTCTGTTGAATGGCCTAGGATACATCGTGTTGGCGGCGATACTGATAGCAACGCTGGATTTATTTTTAATAAGCTATAACAACAACAAAAATTACCTGATAGAAGTACAGGCTAAAATTTCGTCTATTGTGCAGCAACGAGCTGAATTAAAGAAAAACACCGATGATATTTATAGCCGACTTCCTATTTTGAATAATCTGGCCAATTTAGCTAAAAGCCAGAGCTTTTCTTTAGATGATCCGCCCCTGTCTTATCGCATGGGCCTGTACTCTGGTCAGCAAGTCAGTGATGCCAGCCGGACCATGTATCTAAGAGCGCTGCAAACATTACTGCTGCCGCCGATCACCAAGCTAATCACCAGCCAAATGCAGAGTGATAACGGTGATGATATAGAGACAACCTACGACACACTCAAAGCGTATCAAATGTTATATCAGCCCAGATATTATGATGGTAAGTTTCTGCATAGCTGGTTAATGCAGTATCTGAAAACAAATTCAGGTGTCGATACAACTCAAACACAGTTGCAACAAATTGATGATCATCTCAGTCAATTATTAGATAACCACGTTGTCGCATCGCCTTTTATTCGTGATGACTATCTGGTCGAGCAAAAACAGGCGTTAATCAGTAAAATGTCTCCTGCACAACGTGCCTACAACCACTTAAAGCATACTTTGCTCGATGATCCTAATTTAACTCCGGTAAGTTTAGACTCACTTGCCGGACCCGAAGCTGGATTGGCTTTCTCACGCATCAGCGGAGCACCGATAACCAAAGGCATACCGGGAATGTTCACGCCTGCAGGTTATCAAAAAGGGATCAACAAAGATCTCAATACCTCTCTTGCCACTTTGTACTCGCAGGATAACTGGGTACTTGGTGCATATGCGAAAAAACAGACAATTCAAGAAATCGAATCTTTTGTCAGGCAGTTTTATATTAACGACTATCTCTATCAGTGGGATAAATTTATCGCTGATATTCGTTTGAATAATATCGATAATTTGGAACAACGCATCGACACAGCCCGTTTACTGTCTTCTCCGGTTTCACCTATCCGTAACCTTCTGGTTAATATCAGTAATAATGTCACGCTAAGTAAAAGTGACGACAAAACCGCTCAACTCAAGAGTATCGTGAAAAGCAAATCAGATAAATTAACAAAATTAGTGCCCAAACAAATATTGTCGGATAATGATCAACCGGCACCAGAACAATTGCTGGAAGAACATTTTTCACAAATCACTGCATTGGCACAGAATCCGGACGGAAAAAGTAAAACGATACCTTTTGATGAAACGTTGAAAAAAATTGGTGAGTTATATCAGTATTTGGTTTCAGTACAGAACGCCATCAATACCAGTATGCCTTTTCCTCCCAATAAAATTATCACACAGCTACAAGCAGACTCAGAACGCCTGCCGATGCCATTCAGAAGTATGATTTCCTCACTGGCGATTGGAGCCAGCAGTGACACGCAGCTCGAAGATATGAAAAGTGTCGCTAAACAATTCAATGCTGAAATCGGCAATTTTTGCCGGCAATCAATTGCCAATCGCTATCCGTTGATGTCTAAAGCGCGTAATGACATCAAACCAGATGACATGGCACGGATGTTTGCCCCAGAAAAAGGACTAATGGACAGCTTCTTCCAGAAAAATTTAGTGGGTAAAGTCCAGACTACCCGGCCGAAATGGCGATTTATGCCTGGTGTAAATGGCAAGTCTTTGCCGGGAGGAGAAACATTGCTCAAACCTTTCCGGCAGGCTCAGATTATCCGCGATACATTATTCGTCAGCGGAACCCCCACTCCATTATTCCGGGTGATGGTTAGCCCCATCAGCATGGATAACAATGTGTTAAGCATGACCCTAGATGTCGATGGACAGATATTGCAATATAGTCACGGTCCACAACTTTCACAACTCATCAGTTGGCCAGGTCCTGCGGGAACCAATCAGGTTCGCATTCAACTGAACTTAGGTGATGGCACAACAGTGAGTTTATCGACATCCGGCTTCTGGGCACTGAACCGATTGCTGGATCAAGCCAAGCGGACTTGGCGGAGCAAAACAGAAAATTCAACTTATGCTGATGATATGGGAATACGGACAATGTTCACTATCCGGGGTCATATGGTCTTGCTGGAATTTACTCCGACCAGTGTTTTCAATCCTTTTCAACTCCCGGCTTTTTCCTGCCCAACCCTAAAGGGCTTTCAAACCGTATAATCAATCACCTCAATATGAGCTGAATATGGACTGAAAATACCATGAATATTGATACCCTACTCACTCCGATCAGTGCAGAATCTCCCTGTGGGGAAAACCTCGAATACGATGATGAGTTTCTGGCACTAGAGCGAATCTTAATCGAAAAACCAGAACAGCAGTTTGGCGATATCCTCATTCCTGCTACCGCTCCCAATTGGGTAGCAGTGGAAAAAAACGCCATCCATCTGTTAACTCGTTCCAAAGATCTACGCATCATCATAGCGCTTATGCAGGCATGGCTAAATATACGGGGATTATGTGGTTATGCCGATGGCCTGAATTTGCTCCGCCAGACTCTGGAACGTTACTGGGAAGAGGTGTGGCCAAGACTCGAATTTGATGATGAATATGACCCCCTATTTCGCCTGAACACATTAGCAGCCATTGAAGATGGTTCTCCTTGTACAACAAAAGCTCAGGCCGCCATTATCCTGAAAAGTGTCTCGCAGGAGGTGTCATTACAGGAAGCCTGTTCGCTCCTGAATGGCACAATAACAGAAATCAAAGGTTATATCGGTGGACGCAACAGATTATTAAATGAATTGAAACAACAGTCCGATAGCCCGGAGATTATAGCAATCACAACGGCTCGCGATCACCTTATCGCGTTGACTGAAATTACTCATCACAATTTACCTGACAACTACGCACCAGAACTACCAAAATTCTTAAAACAATTGGATACAATCATTGAGCATTGTCCCGTACATAAACCAAAAGCAGATCTGCAGGAAGAGTCTGCCAATATAGAAACACTTGAACCTACATTGTTGCTAAAACATCAAGCTCCTACGGAACAAACAAATTTACCATCATCAACTACAGAAATTTCAGAGAGGATCCCCCCCTCTTCCTGGTACGAATATAAAGTCAATAACCGTGATGAAGCACGCATTTTATTAGAAAAAGCGAAAACTTATTTTCTTCAGCATGAACCCAGCCATCCGGCTCCGATGATGATTGACCGTATTCTGCGGCTGATTGACCGTGATTTTATGAATATCATCTACGACCTTGTGCCAGAAGGATTAAATCAGCTCGACATCATTTTTGGTCACCAAAACAACTCTAACAACCCAGACAATTCTGAATTTAACAGGGATTAATTGTTCCTTGTTTTAATCCGCTTGTTTATTTGCCCACATCTCTATTCCCAATATATTTCGAGCTGTTGCTTGAAAAATAAAGGAGATATTCATTTACCTATCTAGCCAGTAATGGAGAATTTACCATGAAATCCAGCGGACAAAAGTTTATAGCCCGGAATCGTGCACCTCGCGTACAAATTGAATACGATGTCGAGACTTACGGCTCAGAAAAAATGGTTCAATTACCTTTTGTCATGGGCGTTATAGCTGATTTGGCAGGAAAACCAGTAGAAGCCTTACCTGACGTCAATGATCGCAAATTTCTGGAAATCGACGTTGATAACTTTGATGAGCGAATGAACTCAATAAAGCCCCGGATAGCCTTTCAGGTTGAAAATACCTTAATCAATGAAGGTCAAATGAGTATCGATTTAACCTTTGAAAACATGGATGATTTTCAACCCGATGCCATAGCCAGAAAGGTAGAACCCTTGGCCAAATTGATGGAAGCACGTATCCAACTGGCAAATCTGCTCTCTTATATGGATGGTAAAAATGGCGCAGAACAATTGATTTCCGAAATACTACAAAACCCCGCCCTTCTGAAATCATTAGCGGAAGCTCCAAATCCTGAAGATCGTGCTTCAGACGAAAGCACTGAAGATAAGGAGTAATTGATGAGCAACACTGAACAAGAAAATCAGCTTCAGCAAACACAAGCACCGAAAGAATATACCCCTGATGAACTGGGACTATTGCTGAATAAGGAATTTCGTCCGCAAAGTGATGATACTCGCAGTGCTGTTGAAAATGCCGTGAAAACACTGGCACAACAAGCATTAGAAAATACTGTCACTATCTCTGGCGATACCTACCGTACCATTCAATCATTGATTGCTGAAATTGATAACAAGATAACACAACAGATGAATCACATTCTGCACCATAAAGACTTCCAAACGTTGGAAGGGAGTTGGCGTGGTCTGCATTATCTGATCAATAATACCGAAACCGATGAAATGCTGAAAATCCGTGTGATGTGTCTTTCCAAAAAAGAATTGAGCAACACACTAAAACGTTTCAAAGGAGTCAGTTGGGATCAAAGCCCGATTTTCAAAAAGATCTATGAAGCGGAATATGGTCAATTTGGTGGTGAACCGTTTGGTTGTCTGGTTGGAGATTACTATTTTGACCATACGGCACCGGATGTTGCACTTTTGCAACAGATGTCGCAAATCAGTGCAGCCGCACACTGCCCATTTATTGCAGGTGCTGCGCCAAGTGTGATGCAAATGGAATCCTGGCAGGAATTGGCCAACCCCAGAGATCTCACAAAGATTTTCCAGAATACAGAGTATGCACCTTGGCGCAGTCTACGCGAATCAGAAGACATACGTTACATCGGGTTAGCACTACCGCGTTTTCTCTCCCGTTTACCTTATGGTGCTCTTACAAACCCTGTCGATAATTTCAATTTTGAGGAGAATACCGAAGGCCCAACCCACAACAACTACACTTGGTCTAATTCCGCTTATGCTATGGCCGTCAATATTAACCGCTCATTTAAACTCTATGGCTGGTGTACTTCTATCCGTGGTGTGGAATCGGGTGGGATCGTGGAAAACCTGCCTTGCTACACGTTCCCCTCTGATGATGGCGGAGTAGATATGAAATGCCCCACTGAAATTGCCATCAGCGACCGTCGTGAAGCCGAATTGGCAAAAAATGGGTTTATTCCGTTATTACATCGCAAAAACACCGATATGGCGGCCTTTATTGGTGCCCAATCATTGCAAAAACCTGCGGAGTATTACGATCCGGATGCCACCGCGAATGCTAACCTTGCCGCCCGGCTGCCCTATTTATTTGCCTGTTGCCGTTTTGCTCACTACCTAAAGTGTATCGTGCGTGACAAGGTTGGTAGCTTTCAGGAACGTGCTGATATGGAGCGTTGGCTTAATGATTGGATCATCAATTATGTTGACGGTGATCCGGTCAACTCATCACAGGCAACCAAAGCGAGAAAGCCGTTAGCCGCAGCAGAAGTTCAGGTCGAAGATGTAGAAGGCAATCCCGGGTATTATCAAGCTAAATTTTTCCTGCGTCCTCATTATCAGCTGGAAGGTTTGACCGTTTCTCTGCGCTTGGTTTCAAAACTACCATCATTAAAAGGAGCTTAACTTAACACCAAAATCATATTTTCTAAAAAATCACATCGCTAATCTTCAAATAGCAATCTCCACATAGCAATACACGCATATCCCTATACCTAACGCCATCCAATATGCATATTGGATTCAATTGTTTTATATAACGCTATTAAGGTGGAAAATTATGTCTACTGCAGGAATTGATGCATATATTAATTTTTCTGATATTAAAGGCGAGTCCGGTGATGAGTCGTATAAAGATTGGACCGCGGTGAAATCGTTCTCACTCTCAGCCATTAACCAAATTAATCGTGATAATCAAGGTACAGGATTAGGTGCCGGTATAGTCCAGATTTCTGGTCTATCTCTGGATCTCCTGTTTGACAAATCCGCGATAACCTTACGCCAATATATCGTCAAAGGAACACACATTAAGAGCGCGACACTTAATGTGCGTCGGCAAGGTGGTTCACAACAGTCCTGGTATTCATTAGCTTTGACAAATGCTCTGATCGCCGAGTCCACACTGACATTCGGAAATGGCAGCTTCTATTCCACAATTGTTGTTGCCTTTCAAAAACATAAAGAAAGTTATTTTTCTCAAGAGTATGGTACCGGCGCTAAAGGTGCTGAAATCAGCTATGAGTGGGATTCTTACACAAATAAAGGCGGTTGATACACACAAATAACCCACATCAGTATCCTCCCTATTCAGGGAGGATACTTGATTAATAATAGGTATTCATGATGATGCGATTCGCCATTGTTAAAAACTCTGGTACAAGACAGCCACCGCAACTGAATTATGATTTTTCGCCTCCCGGTGGCACTATCGGCCGCAGTACAGATAATAACTGGGTTTTACCCGATGAAAATCAGGTTATTGCCCGGTTGCAGGTTATTGTGTCTATAACTGCTGATGGAGAATGTCGGATTAACAATCAGGGTTCTGCATCTGAAGTTTTGCTGAATATGATTCCGTTGGCACCCGACCGTCAAGTTGACATCCGTGATGGTGATATACTGAATATTGGTGATTATCAAATTCAAGTCATTGATGTCAAAAATAGTTCGCAGCAACAAACAATTTCGCAACAACAGCCAAACACGAGTGAATCGGCAATTCCCAGCGAAGTTTGGAACGATCTTGAGCGGGTTTTCGCAGCACCTGATATCTCATCATCTCCAGAACAACATCAGACAGCACAAGAACTGAGCAATAATAATCCTCTGGTAAAAGGTCATCAGCATAAGGAGCGAAATCCGATTGATCCACTCGCTCAAATAGAGGCAACTACCTCTCTAGAAGCCCTGCAATCACAAGTAACAGACCCCATCACTATGTTCAATTCAGATACGACTTTCCAACAGAAAGGTATATTGGATGATCATACACCCACAACGCTATTGCAGCATGATGAACAACATAGCTTTCAAGATGATGGCAAAAAGGAAGCCGATCCATTGGAATTGTTTTCCGACAAAAACATTAAGACTACACAGCAGACCAAAAATGATGATTTATTGAGCCAGATGTTGGATAACGCCGTACCACTGAACCCAGTGAGTGATACCATAATAGAAGAGATCCGACAGGAAACAGTGAATACACGGGTGAGCTCCTCCATAGAGGACGTCAGGAAAAAAGAAAATGATATCTTCCCCGTCTTTGCCCCTGCTAATTCAGAAAATGAATATTTTGCTGATCAGTCACACATTAATCACCAAGCTAATCGCCCCACTTATAGCAATAATAATGGTAATGGCACTGATGAACATCTTGCGGTTGATCCGGGAACCAAACACCCTCATGCCTTTTTCAATCATCAAACCGAGAAGGAAAAATTGGAAGGAAAACTACTGGCGGCCTTACTGGATGGCATGGGGCTAAAAGATATTCATAGGCTGCAATTTGATGAACAAAATATCTATCAGATAGGCTTATTAATCCGCCAATTAACTCAGGGGATCGTCATACTCAACGCCGCACATTCTCAACTGAAACGCGAAGCAAATATAGATATACCCCAGATCCTAAATGGCACCAATAATCCATTTAAAATTTTACCCTCTGGTCAGTCTGTTTTAGCACTGATGTTGGGTGGTCATATACCCGGATTCATGTCACCTGAGCAGGCAACCCGCGACATCTTGACCGAATTACAGGCACATCAATTGGGCATGATTGCGGGAGTTCGAGCCATTGCGACAGATATATTACAATTATTCCATCCTACTTTTCTTGAACAGAAAGCGCGGGAGGAAGGTTATTTTTCGCGTTTATCTTTATTATCAACGAATAAAACCTCAATGTGGGATTACCTCACCAGGTATTACCAAAAAACAGCCCATGAATTTGAGCAACACTCTGCCCTGTTTGGCGAAAACTTCCGACAAGCCTATGAAGCAGAAGTTAATCGGTATAAAAAATCTCAAAATTGAACAAAAAAATTTCACTTACCTCAGCAATATTTTTATTTCTTCCCTTCACTATCATGACAATCAGTAGGTAACCCATGAACAATAATATACCTTTACTGCATAGCGGTTATCATAGTCGAAGTCACGCTACCCGCATCACAGCCAGAGACAGAATGCTGCCTTCTTTACTGGATAGGCTCACAGATAATGAACCTGATAAGAAACAAGAGGCAGTCAACAACTACATGCTATCTCACAGTGCATTACGACAAAGTGTTCTGAGGGATTTACAGTGGTTACTCAATAACATCAATGGAGAATCTGAGCAAAATTTTGCACCATTCCCGGAAATTCGCCGTTCTGTTTATAACTTTGGATTGTCTCCCTTGGCGGGTAAATGCATGTCTGACATTGAATGGGAAGATATCCAACATAAAATCATTGCGGCTATTCACATATTCGAACCACGTATTATTCATGATGAACTTGAAGTGAGTTGTGTTTCCACTACCCATTCGTTGACTGAGTACAACACTTTATCTTTAGAAATAAAGGGATTTTTGTGGTGCGTTCCATGGCCACTTGAATTCCTGTTTCACAGCGATATCGATCTGGAAAACGGTTATTTCACCATAAGAGAAGCCGGATAAAGTTGAGATTAAAGAAGACATAAGAGGGGCTATGGATAATAAACTGCTTGAGTATTATAACCGTGAATTAGTGTATTTACGTGAAATGGGAAAAGAGTTTGCCGAACGCTATCCTAAAGTCGCTAATCGCTTGGGAATGCACGGTATTGATGTTGTCGACCCCTATGTTGAACGCCTTATGGAAGGCTTTGCTTTCCTGACTTCCCGCATTCAATTAAAAATGGATGCTGAATTTCCACGTTTTTCCGAGCAATTACTGGAGATGTTATACCCTAATTATCTGTCTCCGACACCATCAATGGCGATCGTCGAACTCCAGCCGGATACCAGCAAGGGCGATATCAGCCACGGTTTTTTAGTACCACGTGGCACAACCATGCACAGTCAGACGTTAAAAAAAGAGGGTATCACTTTCCATTATACAACAACGCAAGATGTGACCTTACAACCCTTGCACCTGCGACACATTGAACTTGGCCGAATCCCCGCAAATATTCCACTGATGACATTAGACTTACATCATTATGGTGCCGTCAGTGCTCTGCGCATTCGTCTTAAATGCGAGGGAAAGTTCTTCCTCAATGAACTGAATCTCAACAAACTGATATTTTTCCTTTCAGGGCCGGATATTCAATCCCAACAATTGTTGGAACTGATTATGGACCATTCGGTTGGCATAGTATGCCAGACTCTTGGTGATGTCCCCCAATATCAGATCTTGCCCGATATCTCCCCTCATCATGAGGGATTTGATGATAATCAGGCATTATTACCTAACGATCCACGTAATTTCAGTGGCTATCGACAACTCCAAGAATATTTTGCTTTTCCGGCTCGTTTTCAATTCTTCAGTATCAGTGGCATGGGTTCTCTACTAAAACAGACCAAAGAAGAGAATGAATTTGAACTGATCCTGCTTTTGGATAAAGCCGATACTGATCTAGAACGGTTGGTGGATAAGTCTTACTTAGCCTTAAATAGTACCCCCGTAATTAATTTGTTCCCTAAAGTGACCGAGCGTGTCACTGTGGAAGAAAGTACCAATGAATACCATTTGGTTGTCGATAATATTCACCCGTTGAATTACGAAATTTTTTCGGTACAACGTCTGCACGGCGCAGATATCAAACGCAAAGAAACGCAAATATTCAGGCCATTCTGGTCAACTTTCAGTGATGATAAGGGCAATTACGGCGCTTACTTTTCTTTGCGGCGTGAGCCCCGTATTTTATCTGAATATGCCCACCATTACGGAACCCGCAGCAGTTATATCGGCACTGAGACGTTTATTTCGATTGTTGATGAACAACATTCCCCCTGGCCGAATGAACTCAAATTCCTGACCGCTGATGTTATGTGTACCAACCGTGATTTATCTGCGGTGCTACGCCAACAAGATCTCGACAACTTTGTCATGTTGGATTCCATCCCCATTAACCAGATTGTATTTCTCAAACGACCAACCATTCCTCGCCCGGCTTTAACTCAGGGTTCAGCCTCGTGGAAATTAATTAGCCAACTTCAACTTAATTATTTGAATTTCATGGATAAAGATGACGAACAAGGCACTCAGGCATTACGGCAATTGCTGAGTTTATATGCCAACCTTGCAGAACCTGCCGTGATTCGTCAGATTAATGGCATTCGTCATTGTTCATTAAAAACGATTTATCGACGGGTTCCTGAACCCGGCCCGATTGTTTTCGCCCGTGGTGTCAGCATCAGGTTAGAAGTGAATGAACAGGAGTTTGCGGGAACCAGCCCTTGGCTATTGGGTAGCGTACTGGAAAAACTCTTCTCACATCTGGTCACCATGAATTCTTTCACTGAAATGACACTGTACAGCCAGCAGCGGGGCAATATCGGTTTTTGGCCTGCCCGCATGGGAAACAATAAATTGATCTAAAAAAAAATGAGTATGACGCAAAAAATATCTATTTCAGAAAAATCTATTTCAAAAACAGCTATTGCCATCCTTCGTACATGTCGTTTGCCCGATGATTTTTGGCAGAAACTCACGCAAGCACCATGGCAATTCGATTTATTTCAGACCTTACGCCGTATAGATGCCCAATCCGGGGCAGATTATAAGCTTGGCTCTGCCCCATTGCCGAAACACGAACTCTTGCGGCTAGGACAAACACCTTCCCTGATTTTCGCACCATCCACTATTTCTGAATTCAAACAGCGGGAAAATTCAAAACTGTATGACATGTTGATTTATAGTTTTGGTTTGTTCGGCCCCAATGGGCCATTGCCGCTACATATAACCGAATATGCCTATGCACGACAATATAATCATCAAGACCCTACCCTGAGTGCATTTACTAATTTATTTCATCATCGGCTAACACTGTTGTTTTATCGGGCTTGGGCTGATACCAAACCCACCATATCACTCGACCGTCAGGATAACCAACGCTTTTGCCATTATCTCTCCTGTCTGGTCGGCATGGGATTACCTGCCCAACAAAATCCAGACACGATTAGTGACCACGCTCGTTATTCACTCTCTGGCCATTTATCCCGCCAAGGACATAGCGCAGAAGGGTTGGAAAAAATACTGTTTTGTTATTTCAATATCCCGCTAAAAATTATGCAAAATATTTCTCAGTGGCTAAAAATCGAAGTCCGGGATCAGGCGCAATTAAAAGCAGGACGCAATATACCCCGCTTGGGGCAATCTGCCTTTTTGGGCATTGCACTATACGATATTCAACATAAATTTCGCATTGAATTGGGGCCGTTAAGAATAGCTGAATATAAGATGTTCTTACCGGGTAGGTCTAAATCACAACAGTTGCGTGAATGGGTTAGTCAATATTTAGGGATTGAATATGCGTGGGACGTCCGATTAATTCTCCATCAGTCAGATGTAAAAGGAATTCATCTATCAGAACCAACAAAGTTAGGACTAAACAGTTGGCTTGGCAAAATTGAACAACCAAGCCATAGAGGGGATTTAATCTATACCCCAGAGAGTTAGTCTCTTCTTAGACAGCCCACCACAAACACAATCACTGTCAACGAACGTATCGCGGATTATACTCTATGTCAGAAATCAGTCGTTCCGCACTCTTTGGTAAACTCAATCGTATTTTGTTCACCTCGTTGGAAAGTGCCACAACCTTTTGTAAGTTACGCAGTAACCCTTATGTCGAATTAGTTCATTGGCTGCATCAGCTCATGCAGCAGCAAAACAGTGATCTACAGCAAATTATCCGCTATTTTACATTGGACGAATCGACTCTAACTAAAGATATTCTTGCCGCACTAGATTGCCTGCCACGTGGTGCCAGTGCTATCTCAGATCTTTCAGAGCATATTGATAATGCTGTAGAGCGAGCTTGGATATACGGATCACTAAAATTTGGTGTCGATGAAATCCGTAGTGCACATCTAGTGATAGGCATCCTGAAAACCTTCAATTTACGCAATGCGTTCAAATCCATTTCCCCCCAGTTTAACCTCATTAATGCGGATACTCTGCTCGATAATCTCAATGAGATATGCAGCGATAGCGATGAGGCTCAAGTGACAACGTCACAGTCTGCGACAAATTCAGCCCTACAACAATCCGCTTTACATCAGTCCGCCTTACACCAATACGGACAAGAACTGACTGCCCGTGCCCGCAATGGTGAAATTGATTCTGTCTCTGGGCGTGATGAAGAAATTCGTCAAATTGTTGATATTCTCATGCGCCGCCGTCAAAACAATCCATTACTGGCGGGTGAAGCAGGCGTCGGTAAAACTGCAGTCATTGAAGGGCTGGCATTGAGGATTGTGGCCGGAGAGGTTCCCCCACCTTTGCGCAATGTCCGGCTTTGGTTGTTGGACATAGGCATGTTACAGGCCGGTGCAGGCGTCAAAGGTGAATTTGAATCTCGTTTACGCAAAGTGATTGATGAAGTGCAATCCAGCCCAATCCCGATCATTCTGTTCATTGATGAAATCCACACCTTGATTGGCGCCGGTGGACAGCAAGGAACCGGAGATGCTGCTAATCTGTTAAAACCTGCGTTGGCGCGCGGTCAATTACGTACTCTTGGTGCCACTACTTGGTCTGAATACAAGAAGTATATTGAAAAAGATCCTGCCCTAACCCGCCGTTTTCAAGTTGTTCAGGTTCATGAGCCTGATGAAACCAAGGCACTACTCATGCTACGCAGTCTGGTTAATGCACTGGAACACCACCACCATGTGCTTGTGCTGGATGAAGCAGTTGAAGCGGCTGTACGTCTTTCTCATCGCTATATCCCTGCTCGCCAATTACCGGACAAGGCGGTAGCCTTGCTGGATACGGCTTGTGCCAGAGTCGCGGTCAGCCAGCATGCAGAACCACCACAACTGGAAAATTGTCGTCACCACATAGATGCATTAAATATTGAACTGGAGATTAACGAACGGGAATCCAAGGTAGGCATTGGTGATAAACAACGTTCAGAAGCCATTCTCAGCGAAATATCAACGCTGGAAGAACAGAGAATTCAGTTGCAAGAACGTTGGGAACAAGAGCTTTTTTTGATCGATAAAATCATTAAACTGCGAACCCAATTGCACGAAGAGCAATATGATGATGCCGAAGAAACTCACACCGAATTGTCAGAGTTACAACAACAACTGAAAGCCTTACAAGGAGAGGCCCCCCTTATCTTTGCTGCCGTAGACAGCAATGTTGTGTCTTCGGTTGTTTCCGATTGGACGGGCATCCCTCTCAACCGCATGGTAAAAGATGAAATAGATGCAGTGTTACAGTTAGCTGACACACTCAGTCAACGGGTCATCGGTCAGTATCATGGATTAGAATTGATCGCAAAACGGGTACGCACTTCCCGCGCTAAACTGGATGATCCCAATAAGCCCGTCGGGGTTTTCATGTTGTGTGGCCCGTCTGGCGTGGGTAAAACGGAAACTGCTCTCGCTCTCGCAGAGACTCTATATGGCGGGGAGCAAAACCTGATCACTATCAATATGAGTGAATTTCAAGAAGCACACACGGTATCCACCTTGAAAGGCGCGCCACCTGGCTATGTTGGCTATGGTGAAGGAGGAGTACTGACTGAAGCTGTCCGACGCCGTCCCTACAGCGTGGTGTTGTTGGATGAAATAGAAAAAGCCCACTCAGATGTCCATGAAATTTTCTTTCAAGTCTTCGACAAAGGCTGGATGGAAGATGGTGAAGGACGCCATATTGATTTTCGGAATACTATTATCATCCTGACATCCAATGTGGGTGCCGAATTGGTCAGTTCACTCTGTATGCAACAGGGCACTCTCCCTGAGCCTGAAAAACTCAGCAGCGCATTGCGCAAACCATTATTGAATGTGTTTCCTGCGGCCTTGTTAGGGCGATTGCAGATCGTTCCTTACTATCCATTGAGTGATGAAGTGATGACAAATATCGTGCTTCTGCAATTACGGAGAATTCAGAAACGCTTATTAGAGAATCATGATATTACAGCTTCATTCGATGATGACATGGTGCAACATATAGTCAGTAGATGTACAGAACTTGAATCTGGTGGGCGCATGGTCGATGCTATCCTGACAAATACTCTGCTGCCGCAAATCAGCCAACAATTGCTTTTTGCCAGTACCCGTGATGAGCAATACCATCAGCTAAAGGTATCCCTTGCGCAAGGAGAATTCCAATTCGAATTTACAACCAAATTTAATAAACCAGCCAAAAGCGTACTATTTTAAGTGTTACTATCTTAAGTAGTACGCTTTTTTTGAGCGATGATTATATGTTATTAACCAAGACGAGCTTCTGTTAAATCATCGATCATAGTGCTCTGCATACTGTGCCAGATAATTCCACTCTCTTTACCATAATTACGTACACAATCCATGATCTTGTCATAGGATTGTTCCCGACATAGTGAACCCAATTGCTGATAGAAATTCAATGCCAATTTACGTGCTTCAGGACTGGAGAAATAGTAGCGGCCAACGCGGGTATACAACCCTCTTAATCCATTGATAATCAAGCCATAGATTGGGTTTCCTGATGCAAAAGCCAAACCACGGAAAATATCATAATCCACAGAGCTAAAAGACTCGGCTGAATCTTGCACCTTTTCTTTTTCCGCCAGAACTTCCAGTGATTTTTCAGGATTGTGTCTGAAAGCAGTACGAATAAAGATGGCTGCAATATTCGTTCGCACTGCCAATAAGTTATCAATTAACTGGGGAACACGGTCATGATCAAGACGAGCCAGCGTTTCCAGAATATTAAGACCGGATGTTTCCCAGAAGTTATTGACCTTTGTTGGTTTACCATGTTGAATAGTTAACCAGCCATCACGGGCAAGGCGCTGCAACACTTCACGCAAAGTCGTACGGGTGACACCGATCAATTCAGATAATTCACGTTCTGCTGGCAGTATGGAACCGGGTGGAAAGCGATTATTCCAAATACTTTCAATGATATACTCTTCCGCGAAACTCGCAGGACTTTGAGCCTTAATTACCATAATTTTAATTATTCCAAAGCAGTTTTCTTGGCTAATAATAGCTGCTGATCATACCAGAATGTGCTTGTCCGATATAGTTACATGGTAAATAAACCACGAAAGAGTGAAAGGGCTCATAAAAAATGCAATCATTCTCAGATTAATTATGTGCTTACCCTTAAATTACTATCGTGTTGAGCGTACTATGGCTGTCTAGATTTGTTCCACATATCTACAAAGAGGAATATTAATAATAATGGAAATCAGTATCCGACGTGCAGTGGCGAAAAACTTTCTCGGCAATTCGCCGGATTGGTACAAATTGGCTATCATTGTTTTTCTTATCATCAATCCATTGGTCTACTTCTTTGTCAGCCCTTTTGTTGCTGGCTGGATGCTCGTTATTGAGTTTATCTTCACACTGGCAATGGCATTAAAATGTTATCCTTTGCAACCCGGCGGATTACTCGCCATTGAAGCCGCCATTATCGGGATGACTTCACCAAAACAAATAGGCCATGAAATTGCTAACAACTTGGAAGTCATCTTACTTCTGATTTTCATGGTTGCAGGCATTTATTTCATGAAACAGTTGCTGTTGTTTGTTTTCACTAAACTACTGTTAAACATTCGTTCCAAAAAAATGCTGGCTCTGGCGTTCTGTCTGGCAAGTGCTTTTTTATCCGCATTCTTAGATGCCCTGACTGTGATTGCAGTGGTAATCAGTGTTTCGGTAGGATTTTACGCCATCTATCACCAATTCGTTTCTCAGAATGGTAGTTCTGACCTGAATGATGACAAATACATCGATAGTGAAGATAAAAAACAGACACTGGAACAATTTCGGGCATTTTTGCGCAGCTTGATGATGCACGCAGGTGTCGGTACGGCTCTGGGCGGCGTAATGACCATGGTGGGAGAGCCACAAAACCTGATTATTGCTAAGCACGTTGGCTGGGACTTCATCACTTTCTTCATTCGTATGTCACCAGTCACCCTTCCTGTATTTGTTTGCGGCCTGATAGTTTGTTTGCTGGTCGAACATTTTAAACTGTTCGGTTATGGTGCTGAATTGCCTGAGCGTGTTCGTTCTGTTTTGGAAAATTACGCTCAAAAAACCAGTGAAGAACGCACCCGTCAGGAAAAAGCCCAACTTGTTGTTCAGGCATTGATCGGTATTTGGCTGATTGCTGCGTTGGCCTTTCATTTGGCCGAAGTGGGTTTGATTGGCCTATCCGTAATTATTCTGGCCACTGCATTTTGTGGCATCACCGAAGAACATGCATTGGGTAAAGCATTTGAAGAAGCCCTTCCATTCACTGCACTGTTAACCGTATTTTTCTCTGTGGTTGCCGTGATTGTTGACCAACAACTGTTTACGCCATTTATTCAATTCGTTTTGCAATCATCGCCGGCTTCTCAGCTTTCTTTATTCTACCTGTTTAATGGCTTGCTCTCTGCTGTCTCTGATAATGTATTCGTCGGCACAGTGTACATTAATGAAGCAATGACAGCCTTGAAAAGCGGTCTTATTTCACAACAACAGTATGAGTTTTTGGCCGTTGCCATCAACACAGGAACCAACTTGCCATCGGTAGCAACACCAAACGGACAGGCTGCTTTTTTGTTCCTGCTGACATCAGCCCTGTCCCCGCTAATCCGCCTTTCTTATGGCCGGATGGTGATAATGGCATTGCCTTATACCATTGTAATGACACTCGTGGGTTTGTTATGTGTCGAATTTTGGCTTGTGCCAACCACTGAGTTTTTGGTTAAACTCGGTTTAATCGTTCCGTTGTAATTGTTAAAACAACGTTATTGTTGTACCCAGCCGGATAGTATGTACCTATACTATCCGGCATTTTTTTGGCGTTATACTAAAAAATCGCATAGTTTACGTTAATTATATTTTTTTATGGCCGACGAAACGGCACAATAAGCCAATTGTTTATATTGAAAAGATGGGAATAAATGCAAATGTTTCAGTCTATAAAACAGAGTTCTCAAGGGCGAGGTGCATGGTTATTAATGTTATTAACCGCTCTTATCCTAGAAGCAACGGCACTCTATTTTCAACATGTGATGAAGTTACAACCTTGTGTGATGTGCATTTATGAGCGTGTTGCCCTGTTTGGTATTTTAGGAGCTGCACTTCTGGGTACCATTGCGCCTAAAACACCCTTGCGATGGCTGGCGATCCTGCTATGGATTTACAGCGCAGGGAAAGGATTACAACTGGCATGGGATCATACCATGATACAGTTATACCCTTCGCCATTTCAGACCTGTGATTTCTTTGTCCGCTTTCCATCTTGGTTGCCGTTAGATGAATACCTGCCTTCAGTATTCCGGGCGCTTGGTGATTGTTCGATGAAACAATGGTCATTTTTGGCTTTAGACATGCCACAGTGGCTGATTGGCATTTTTGCCGCTTATCTGGTGGTAGGCGTGCTGGTACTGATGAGTCAGGTTTTTCGGATTCGAAATAAGTACTAAAGGCACCCAGAATAAAAACAGCCCTTTTTATTGATTGAGACAATTTTCAGGGCTGTTTGATTTGATCTGTATTTTTAAATGTTTGTAATATCAATAAACATAGATTCATCAATGTTAGTTGATGATACTACTGCTTCAGTAAAGGCATATTCTTCTCTTTGACCCTCACGAGACAGCGGCAAATTGACAAAGTCGAAAAGCGTTGTATCTGCTAATTGGCTTGGACTCACATTCTGAAGGGATTTGAAAATACTGTCCACTCTACCCGGTGATTTTTTATCCCAATCGGCTAACATAGATTTGATCGCCTGCCGCTGTAGATTTTCCTGAGAGCCACATAGATTACAGGGGATGATTGGAAATTCTTTGTATTCCGCGTAATCGATAAGATCTTTTTCTCGGCAATAGGTCAACGGCCTGATGACTACGTTGCGTCCATCATCAGATCGTAATTTTGGCGGCATCGCTTTCATTCGTGCGCCATGGAACATATTAAGAAACAGAGTTTCAACAATGTCATCCAGATGATGTCCAAGCGCAATTTTTGTTGCACCAATTTTTTCAGCAAAAGAATAAAGTGTTCCACGGCGAAGCCTTGAACATAATCCACAGGTGGTTTTACCCTCCGGTACCTTTTCTTTCACCACTGAATACGTGTCTTTGTCGACGATATAGTATGGAATATCGAGGCTTTCAAAATATTGGGGTAAAATGTGCTCAGGAAAACCAGGCTGTTTCTGGTCAAGGTTCACTGCGACGACTTTGAACTGTATTGGCGCAACCTTTTGCAGATTCAATAGGATATCCAACATCGCAAATGAATCTTTACCGCCACTGATACATGCCATTACAACATCATTTTCTTCAATCATATTGTAATCAATAATGGCATTACCAACATTCCTTCTCAGGCGTTTCTGGAGCTTGTTGAATTCAAGTGTCTCTCTTCTCGTATCTTTTTGATTCATCGCGACTTCTCACATTGTCGATTATATCGACGATAGATTTCCTATATGGATTCTTTGCGGGGACAGGATTATACGGATTTTTCTTTTTGTTTGAAACAAGTCTGCAAATAACAGGTTGCAACCCGGTATAGGATGGTGTCCTGAGTGGTTGTTTATACACCGCCGCCCCCCGGATTTGCCTTGGCTGGAGTTGCTGGTAGACGAACCACTATAGCGCAAAAATCGCCCAGCACATTGGACGTCGAAATAAAAAACAGCCGATGCTAATGTTAGCATCGGCATAATCATGGTCAATTATTCTGTATGAAGCTCAATATGAGAAAAACTACAATTATGGAGCACAACGTTCATCGCTCAACGTTGCATTCACCTGCGACAGTTATAGTGCCTCAATTGTAAGGCTTAGTTATTGATATATCTCAAACTCAACGGCACTATTTTGCTATAGCCATTTTTTCTTACAGTAATTTACTTTTCTTACAGCCATTTGGTTCGCCTCAGCCACCACGCGAAAATACCGATCAATATAGATAGCAACAAGCTGAACAAACCGAACCCAAACGAGTATTCATTACCCGGTATTCCCCCCAAATTGACGCCAAATAACCCGGTCAGGAACGAGCTTGGCAAGAATATCATTGCCATCAGAGACATAATATAAGTACGACGATTCATGGCATCAGCCATCATGGACGTAATTTCATCCGCAAGGACTGCGGTGCGGGCGATGCAGCCATCAAGATCATCCAACCCTCTCCCCAAACGATCAGCAATTTCCTGCATTAAACGACGCTCTTCATCGCTCATCCAGGGTAACCGTTCACTAGCCAGCCGGATGAAAACATCACGCTGTGGTGACATGTACCGACGCAGGACAATTAACTGTTTACGCAGCAATACCAGTTCCCCACGACCGGGAACTTTCTGCTCCAAAATATCGTCCTCAAGTTCAATCAAGTTATCATGCAACTCTTCAATAAAGTCATTCACTTCATCAGTAATGGCATCCGCTATTTCAGTCAGCCAATGGCCGGTGCTTTTAGCACCAATGCCGTTATGTAAATCTGCCTGAACTTGGTCGATAGAATGAATTTTCCGGTGGCGACTGGAGATAATGATTTTGTCATTAATATAGATGCGGAACGAAACCAAGTGATCAGGGCGTGCATTGTCATTACGGTTCACTGACCTTAAGGTAATCAAAGTGCTTTCACCGGTACGCAATACCTTTGGACGAATACTTTCCCCCAATAACCCCTCCTTTATAGGAGATGATAATAAAGGGGTATTCATTATCCATTGATAGCTGTCCTGATTTTTATAATCAAGATGTTGCCAAAATGGCTGCTTTATTGTGGCCGATGAATCGTCTTCAAATACCGTAAGACCGCCCTCACCATTCAACTGGCAGGCATAAATTGCATTTGAGCCTTTAAATACCGCGCCATAGATCGTTTCCACATCCACTCCTTTTTTGTACTTGGTTTAATGCTTCTTGATGATATACATGGTATGGCTATAGGCAACATCTTCAGGATTGGTGATCGGGTATCCTTTTAGCCACGGTTTAATCAATCGGCCATTGGTATATTGATAAATCGGGACAATCGGTGCTTGCTCAGCAATCATTTTTTCTGCCTGATTGTAATCGCGATTTCTGGCTACCTCATCAGTTTCAAGACTGGCAGATTTGAGTAGCGCGTCATAGTCAGTATTGTAGAATTTCGCAATATTGCCGCTGTGTGTAGAGGCCAAAAGGGACAGAAAACTTGATGGTTCGTTATAGTCTCCCGTCCAAGATGCTCTCACTACATCGAAATTACCGGTATTACGGTTATCAACGTAAGTTTTCCATTCCTGATTGACTAATTTGACTTCCACGCCCAATTTCTTTTTCCACTCTGAGCTGATGGCAATGGCTATTCTCTGATTGTTTTCCAAGCTATTATAAAGAAAAGATATTTTAAGCGGATGTCTCGGTCCATATCCGGCTTCTTTCAATAGTGCTCTCGCTTGATCATCCAACTCTTGTTGAGTCAGGGTTTCCTGTCTGCTTCTCTCCGGTTGGAATCCTGCTGTCACATCAGGAGTAAAATGCCATGCAGGTTTTTCTCCTGTTCCGACTATTTTTTCCGCAATCAATCTCTTATCTATCGTCATAGAAAGCGCTTGTCTAATCCGAATATCATTCGTGGGTGCCCGCTGTGTATTGAAAGCATAGTAGTATGTTCCTAATTGATCCGGTGTGAAGACTTGCCCCGGCAGATCCCGCAACAATTTCTGGTACATGTTTTTAGGGAAAGATTCCGTAATATCCACATCTCCGGCTAAGTAACGCTTGGTTGCATGAGACTCCTGATTAATGGGCATAAAGGTCACTTTTTTCAGTACCGTATTTTTGTGATCCCAATAATACGGATTTGGCGTCAGGATAATCTTTTCGTTCACCACGCGCCCCGAGAGCATAAATGCCCCATTACCAATCAAATACCCCACTCGGGTCCACTCGTTACC
The DNA here is from genome assembly GCF_002632725.1 of Xenorhabdus hominickii. Classification (GTDB taxonomy): domain Bacteria; phylum Pseudomonadota; class Gammaproteobacteria; order Enterobacterales; family Enterobacteriaceae; genus Xenorhabdus; species Xenorhabdus hominickii. The sequence goes on along the minus strand of NZ_NJAI01000007.1, from coordinate 344,104 downwards.
GTATTTTTCAACACTCATTTTGTTGACCGGATAAAGGCTAAAGTTGGTTGTCATACTGGGGAAATAAGGGACAGGCCGATTCAGGGTCACTTTCAATGTATAAGGATCGATGGCTTTCACACCCAATTCTTCTGGTGGTAATTTTCCATCAATAATTTCCTGGGCATTCTGAATGCCTGATAAAGCCGCAAACCACGAAAAAGAGGAAGCATTTGCAGGATTAACTAATCTCTGCCAGCTATAAACAAAATCAGATGCTGTGACGCTGTCACCATTAGACCAACGAGCATCCTGACGTAGTGTAAAAATCCATGTTTTGTTATCTGTCGTCTTCCAATCAATAGCAACCCCCGGAGTGGCCTGACCGTGGGCATCTTGATTAACCAAACCCTCAAACAAATCACGCAGTACTTGTGCCTCTGTTAAACCGAAAGATTTTATCGGGTCTAGTGATGCAGGTTCATCTTTCAACTGGCGAACCAATTCCTGATGGGGATCGAGTTGAGTTTCAACAGGAACATGAGCGGCGGAAGCGGAAAAAGAAAGAGAAAGTCCGGTCATCAACAGTACAGAGGGAAGTAGCGTAAAACTATGCATAAATTTTGCCTTATCAGTCTAATTATTATCTTAAAAATAAATTATATACCCAATAGATTCCAAGTTGCAGTGCGGTAGCTAGAGAGCGAACCCTCAGTCACATAACTGACGATATAACTGAAACTAACTATATAACTAAAATGAGTGAGTACAGCTAACACAGCGATAATTGGAAAAATGAAGGATATAAGACATTGTTTAATAAAGTAAGTTAGAGTATTTAATTAATATTACATCTATTTTTGTGGGCAAGATCGCACTATTCCTTTACACTGACAGCGCAGCTTTACTTTATAGAAGGATAAAATCATGACACAAACAGTCAAGTTTCAAGGTAGCGATATCACCGTCAACGGCGATTTTCCACAAGCAGGCCAGACAGCAAAAGAGTTCACGCTAGTCGCTAAAGATCTCGCTGATGTAACACTGAGCCAATACGTAGGGAAACGTAAAATACTGAATATCTTTCCAAGCATTGATACCGGTGTTTGTGCCACATCTGTCCGTACATTCAATCAACTCGCCAGTGAGCTGAACAACACCGTTGTATTGTGTATTTCAGCAGATTTGCCTTTTGCACAGTCTCGTTTCTGTGGTTCTGAAGGGTTGTCTAATGTTGTGACTCTTTCTACGCTCCGTGGTGGAGAATTTCATAAAGATTATGGCGTAGCAATAAACGAAGGCCCATTGGGTGGATTGACCGCACGCGCTGTTGTTATTCTGGACGAAAATAACCACGTTGTTTATAGCCAGCTGGTCGATGAAATCACCAATGAACCTGACTATGACAGTGCTTTATCTGCACTCAAATAATTTTTTAAAATTAAAAAGATAATACTGTTTTTGCTTTTCTATCCAGCAAACTAATTGTTTTATAAAATTATTTTCTGGCGACAATGAGTTAATCTTTGTCGTCAGATCCTGCTTCTTCCCTCCTCATCCCAAAATTCATCCCTATTAATTTGATCTCTTTAAATATTTAACAATTACTGCTTTAAGCATTTTTGTGACATGGATTTTGTTTTCACAAAAAAAATATCACTTATTTTATAATTAGAATGTAGGATAATTGCACTTATAAATATTTTAATGCGATTAATAACTATAGTCATCAAATGACTCCATTAAGAGACTTAGTAGCTGGCCCTTCTTTGGTAAGGTTCGTGCGGTAGCTTTCAATAAAAAGGAGCTCCAAATGGAAAGAACCATTATTGCACATTCTTCATTAGGCGATGATGCTCTGCTTTTTAAGTCATTAAAAGGAGAGGAAAAACTCTCAACCATTTATAGTTTTGAAGTCGAACTTTTCAGTAAAAAGAAAGATATTGATGTCAAAGAATTAAGAAACAAACTGATATCAATCGAGATAAAAAATTCAATAAATACAGCGGAAGAACCACGTTATCTCAGTGGACTTATTCGTGAAGCGATCATTTGTGATTATTATGATACTTATTTCTATTTGTATAAAGTTATCATTCAGCCAGCTTTATACATTCTAACCCTCAACAAAGATTTCAAAATCTGGCAAAAAAAAACGGTTCCAGAAATTATTAAAGATGTTCTGGATAAACATAAAGTAAAGTTTAAGAATGAACTAAACTCAAAATATCAGCCATTAGAATACTGCACACAATATAAAGAAACTGACTTCGATTTTTTGAGTCGCATTATGGAACGTGAAGGAATTTATTACTATTTTCAACATAGTAATAGTGATCATATACTTATATTAGCTGATTCTCCTCAATCCCATTCTGCTCTGCCCGAATATGAGACCTTTGAATATTATCCAAATCATTTTCCGCCATTGATTAAAAACAAAAATTATCTATTTGATTGGACGGTAAGTTATTCAATTACACCAAAACTCTATACAATGAATGACTATGATTTTCTTAAACCTAATGCACAATTAAAAGAAACACAGCAAAATCCAGACCCTACTGTACCTAAAACAGAATTATTTGAATGGCCCGGAAATTATACCGAAAATACTCAAGGGCAATTTTATGTTCGGGTACTACAGCAATCTTCTACCGCGCAAGGTCATTATATAAAAGCAAAAACCGGAGGATCCGGCATTGCTCCAGGCTACACCTTTACCTTATCAAAAGCATTACGGGATAAAGATAACGGTGAATATCTTATTGTCAGCGCGAATTATGAATTCCACGAATCTGCTTATGTCTCGGGGAGGACGTCTTCCCCTGACGAAAAAAGAAGAACCATTAAATTTACAGCTATCCCATCCAAAGTGAACTGGCGAGCACCTCGCATAACACCGTGGCCAATTGCAGGAACTGAACGGGCTACCGTTGTCGGGGCAAGCGGAAAAACCATCTGGACAGACGAACATGGTCGGGTAAAACTCAAATTTCACTGGGATCGAAGCGATACAAAAGACGATAAAAGTTCCTGCTGGGTAAGAGTATCTAATAATTGGTCTGGCGCTAAATTTGGGGCTATACAAGTTCCACGAATTGGAGAAGAAGTTATCGTTAGTTTTATCAATAACAACCCAGATGAACCGCTCGTTGTGGGACGTAATTTTAACAAAAATAATATGCCCCCCTGGGGATTGCCTGAAGAAGCGACCAAAACGGGTATCATGTCACGCAGTATCGAGGGAGGAAAAGATAATGCCAGCTACTTGTTTATGGATGATGCCCAAGGCAAAGAGTCCTTTGAAATACATGCAGAAAAAGACATGAAGATCTCAGTGGAGAATGATCAAACAGTAAAAATTGAAGGTTCACGTACTACAGAAATAGATAAAAAACAGCAGGATACAGTAGCTCAGGACGCCACATTCCTCTACAAGGCAAAACGTGAAACAACCGTAGAAGGCGAAGAAACAGCCACATTCAAGAATAAACAGAAAACGACTGTTAGCAATGGTAAAGAACTCTCAGTCACTGGCGGATATAAAGCAAGTATCATTGGCAATAAATCAGAAAAGGTCAGTGGAAGTTATAAGTTGAACATTACTGGCAATAAAAATGAATCAATCACAGGAATGGCCGAAATCAGCGCCAATAAATTAACCCTAAAATCCACCACTACCTTAGATACTAAAGGCACGCTGATGGTTACCATATCTGCCCCACTTATCCAGTTGGGTTAACCAAGAAGATTTAATTAGGGCTTTTCAATGAAAATCATTAAACCTCTGCGCTTAAGTATGCTTCATCGCCCTTATCGTTGGCAGCAAAAGAATTATCTTGGGGTATCCATTATGGCATTAGCCGATATGAGTGCATCCCCCCGCCTGCGACCAGAGCCAGAGCTCTGGCAGCTTGCAGAGACTGAATTGAAAACCTGTAATGGCATCATCGATCTTGGATTACCCAAATCCTGCGCTGAATTTCTCGCTACGGGTTATGTCTATACCCATCATCAGACAGATAAAACCACCTGTTCGGCACGAATTCAGGTGGGACAATTGGATAAAACATTAATTGCTTTCGGTGATCGCCATTGGATTGATGATACCCCCTCCAAGCCACAAGAATTTGAACAAATGCGATTGGATTGGAGCCGTGCATTCGGCGGGCAAAACTATGATGAGAATCCGCACGGAATCGGTTTCACGCCAGAGATACAAGAGAATGGCATGGCGATCCACCGCTTACCTAATATTGAAACTTTACATAGGCGACTATTATCGCCACGGGATACGCCCAATCCTGCAAATTTTTGTCCATTGGATTTCATGTGGCCTCGCCGTTTTACTCGCATAGGTAAAAAATACGATAAGGCGTGGCTAGTAAACGAATTTCCCGGTTTTTCCCAAGATATCGACTGGCGACTCTTTAATGCTGCCCCTCGCGACCAATGGTGGGAACAATATAAGGCACTGCCAGAAAAAGCAACATGGCGTATCTGGAATATGCATCCTGAAAAACCCGTGCAAGAAGGCATTCTACCAGCATGGCAAGCCCGTTGTTTTATCAAACGATTACGTATTGATGAGAACGTTTTCGAAGAGATAATGATGCGCAATACAACCGTCTGGTTCTTTCCCCACTTGGAACAAATACTCCTGATCTGGCACGGTTGTGCGCAAATTAATGAAGATGATGCCAGCGATGTTTTGCAAATGCTCTCCGCAATGGAGCTGATTAGTGTTCCACGTACTGAAAATCATTATCTTCAGATACTCAACCAGCGTATGGATAAAGAAAAAGGCGCATTGTACGCCTTTCGGGAAAAGGATCTGATCTCAGAAGAGATTATTGGCCCGTGGGTGGATACAGAACAACCAGAAAATGGCAGTTTCTTGAGTGAAAATTTGCAAAATCGTGAAAAACGACTGCGGGAGCAACAACGGGAGCGCATGGAAAAATATGGAAGAGATATTAGCATGTTAATTCCTCTCACGACTCAGTCGCCTTCTAATCCGAAACCGGATGAATTGCCAGAATTTGTGAGCAAAATAGAACAGGATGCGACCCAAAGATACGTTGAAACCAAGCAACAACAAGCAAAAATCCAGGCAAGAGCCAAAGCGCAAGGCATTAACGTCGAACAAACAGCGGCAGAAAATAAGTTCAAAGAATCCCAAAATTTCCACCAGATACGGGATATATTGCACCAGCAGCAACAACAAATGGGCATAAGCGATGAAAAGCTGGCACAAATTGAGCAATCGCTGCACAAAATGTATCTCGCCTCTGCACAGTCACAAGGCCCTGCCCTGCGTTTAACGGGCAATCTGTCGCAGATAGTTCGCAAGCAGGCACAACGGATTATGCAGAAAGGCGGTGATTTCCGTGGTATAGATTTTACGGGAACCGATTTCTCCGGCATGGATTTGCGAGGAGCCAACTTTTCTCAGGCCTTACTGGAAAGCGCCTGTTTCAATGACGCTCAACTAGATGGTGCAGATTTCAGCGAAGCAATACTGGCCAGAGCCGAAATCTGTCATGCCTCTCTGCATGGTGTAAAACTCGATAATGCCAGTCTGGCGCAAGCGAAGTGTGAACAAAGCGATTTTTCTGCTACAAGTTTTAAAGAAACTCAATTGCAGGAAACATTGTTTGATCATTGTCGATTTAACAATGCCAACTTCACGGATTTATTTCTGCAAGAAACATTTATCACGCACTGCCGCTTTCAACATTCAAGATGGCAAGACTGTACCTTTTTGGAAATGATATTGCCTTCTCTGAAATTCAATTATGCAATTTTAAATAAAGTTTCCTTTATCAAATGCCAACTAGAGCAAGCTGTTTTTGATAATGCAACGCTTGATGGTTGTTCATGGGTCGAAACTGTCGCAAAAGCCATTAGTTTTCGTTCTGCCAAGCTACTGGCCTGTGTATTTACCATGGGAAGTGATCTTAATCAGGCTGATTTTAGCTGTGCCACATTGATAGAATGCAACTTACGCCAGACACCACTGATTCAATCTATCTTTCAGGCTGCAACGCTAAATAATAGCGATTTAAGCGAAGCGAATTGTCAATTGGCCAATATGCAATATTTGAATACCACCAAAAGCATATTCACCAGAACAGACTTTCGGGAAGCACAGTTGAATAATGCTAATCTGCTAGGGGCGTTTATGCAAAAATGCAGCTTTGACGGGGCTGATTTACGGGAAGCCAATTTGTTTCGCGCCGATATGTCCCAGTCAACCATTGATGATGCCACCATGATCGATAGTGCCTATACGCACAGTACGAAAACGTTACCTAAACGCGATCAGGAAGTGATATGAGGACACTCACGACTGATGAACTTATTACTAAAATCCAGCAAGGTGATGTCATTGAACAGGTTGATTTACATGGGGTATCACTGGTTGGACAAAATTTGTCTGGAGTAAGATTCAGGGAAGTTGATTTTTCAAAAGCCGATTTTTCCCATTCCATTCTAAAAGAAGCAACCTTTACTGAGTGCCTGCTCGAAGAAAGCCTTTTTCACTCAGTGAAATGTGAACAAATTCTATTTGAACAGTGCAACATGGTTCGCGCCCTATTCAATAAAAGCACGCTTAACGATAGCATATTCAGTCAATGTGTCTTGAAAAAAACCCAATTTAAAATAACAAAACAAAATAGTATCGAATTTTTATCCTGTAACCTGCAATACGCTAATTTTATTAATAATGAACTTGAGCGATTAACCTTTATCAACTCGTTACTGGATAATGTAACACTACATAATAATCATTTTTTTCTGGTCACTTTTTTTCGCCAAGACTTACGGAAAGTAGATTGTTATGCCAACGAGTTCATTAAGACAGTTTTTTTTGAATGTGACCAACGCGGTCAAAATTACCAAAAGCAACAATTTCAGGCATGCCTGTTCACAGATAATCAACTCGAAGCCGTCAATTTTAACCATGCCAAATTAACAAATTGCAACTTCAAGGGAGCTGAATTACAAAACGCGCAGTTATCGAATGTTGATGCTACTCAGGCATTATTTATCAACGCCAATTTAACGCAGGCATGTTGTCATAATAGTTTATTTAATCAGGTAATTTTTATTGGAGCTTGTCTTGAACAGGCAGATTTCCAGCATAGCCAACTACAACAAGCCATCATGCATAAAGTTCGTGCAGTAAGTGTACGATTTGCTGAGTGTGACATGACCTATGCTGACCTTTCTTATTCCAATATCAACAAAAGTGATTTTCGCACAGCGCGGTTTATGCGAACCCTTTTTCATCGTACTCAACAAGTTGGAACGTTATTCTCTGACCATCAGGGCATGTTGGAAAATGATCCTGAGTTATTCGCTGCTGAAGAGTGGAGTACACAACAACGCCAACGTAAGCTTTAATCTGGAGAATCAATATGACGGAATCTACCTATGCTCTTTCTTCATATGCTCTTACCCCGGAACCACTACAACAAATTTCAGGTCAAGTCATTAATATTCTTCAGGATGGCAGTTTAATAGTCAAAAGTGAAAAGCGGGGTTGGCATTGCCGACAGGCGGCCAGTTGTCTGCTGAAACCTGAAATGGGAGACACGGTATTGCTCACAAATGTCGATGAACAGATCTGGATATTGGCTATCTTAGAGCGAGCAGAACAACAAAACCCGGCAGAAATTAATGTACCCGGTGATTTGTCCATTACTTCTCAGGGTAATTTGAATCTGAACAGCAACGGGCTTAATATCACAGCCGACAATGGAAGTTGCCATATCAATGAAATGCAATATAGCGGAGAATCCCTATCCGCTTGGGTTTCCATTACTCGGATCGTCGGCAACCAATTTGAATCTGTTTGGCAAACCGTCACACAATTGAGTAATCGCTTATTTCGCTATACAACACAAACAGAGCAAGTTCACGCAGGGCAATTAGATATGCAAGCTGAAAGCTATGTGCGGCTACATGCCCAAAATACCGTAGTTTCCGCCAAAGCTATCACCAAAATAGATGCCAAACAGATCCACATCGGATAGAGGAAAACAGTATGTTCGCCAATACCCAAACAAATGGTATGGATATAGCTTTTCCAGATGTCTGTTTGACTCCGAACCCTCTGGTAGGCATCCCAACGCCCATGGTTTATCCCAATACGGCGCAAGGTTCTTGTGGTATCTGCACTAGTACCATTAACATTCTCTTTGTGGGCAGTCCAGCTCATAACATTTCGACAATGGTTGCCATGACGAATGGTGATAACCCAGGTATCAATTTTGGCATAGCTTCAGGTACTGTAATGGGGGCATCACGTCATACACTTGGTGCCAATAGTGTTCTGATTAAAGGTTCTCCAGCAACCCATATGTCAAGTCTTACTATGCAGAACTCAACCAATGCCATAGGGTTACGCATCAAACCCAGCCAAACGAAAGTGGATATTTCCGGAGCCTGAACCGCCTTGGCACCTTGATATATTTATCAACAGAATAAAAATTTGTTCATTGCAATCTAACGGAAGATGGGAGAAATCATGGTTAATTAAGGAGAAACCACCCATGAAAACCCGCCTTTCAACGAAAATAAAAATGAGAAGGATAGTTTCGATAAACGGATTAAATTTAATCATCAAATGGCTTAGCGTGATATTACTGTTTCTCTCCTTGGGAATATTCACGGGATGTTCATTTTCGCCAGAGCCAATAGAAAGAAAATCACTATCTTATAAATTGATTTTTAATGCGTTAAATAACGTGAATGACGCCGCACCACTGAAATTACACATTGTTTTTCTGACATCAAATACAGAATTCATGTCTGCTGATTTTTTTTCATTACAAGATAATGAACAGACAACTTTGGGCAATAAACTAGTTAATGACTATCCATTTTTTTTATTCCCTTACCAAAACAAATATTTTTTCGGGGAAAAGGCACCTCCAGAAACCCGTTATATTGGTATTTTTGCTGAATATAAACAACTTAATGGGAAGAAATGGCGCATCTCAATGCCAGTCTCCTTGCCTGAGCCACCTGCTTTTTACGCGTTTTGGGCCTCATCTCCAGATGAGTTAAATATATGCATTCAAATCACCGCCAATGGTTTAAATTTCATCAATAAATGTAACTAGAGTTATGCCGTAAAATAAGGGATTGCATGAGTCGATCAGAAAAAGTTATCTGGACAGAAGGCATGTTTTTACGCCCTCATCACTTTCAACAATCTGAAAACTACTTGGAAGCCTATATTCGTGATTGGGGAATGGCACAGACACCATATTATTGGGGTTTTTTGACTCTGGAATTGAATCAAGCACTCCTCGGGCAAGGCAAGCTCATGATTTCATCAGCCAGCGGGGTTTTTCCTGATGGAACACCATTCAATTTTACTGAAGCCCAGGCTCCTGCACCAATAGAAATTGCGGAAAATCAAACAGGAGAAAATGTCGTATTGGCACTGCCAATCTCCCGGGGAGGACGAGAAGAGGTTATTTTCAGTGAAAGAAAAGATTCTATGGCGCGGTTCATCAGCTTTGAATCTGAAGTCAATGATTTTAATACTATGGCCGTTGGACGCGCCACGTTGCAATTTGGACAGATGCGGCTACGGTTGATGCTGGAATCAGACCTGACACCAGAATGGACTACATTGAAAGTTGTACATGTCGTGAACAGAACTCGTGATAATAAATTGCATCTCAATTCACAATTCATTCCTCCCCTACTCAATTGTCATGCACATCCACAAGTTGCCAGTTTCATTATTGATTTACAGGGCTTGCTGGAACAACGCAGCCAACTAATCAGCCAACGCCTATTACAATCGGGACGACGCAACGATTCAGAAACCATGGATTTTCTTCTATTGTCACTGATAAATCGTTATATCGGCCAAGTCAGTCACATAGGCAATATACCCTTACTGCATCCAGAGCGGCTGTTCAGTGAGTGGCTGCAATTTGCGACCGAATTAGCCAGTTTTTCTCAAACACGAATACCAGACGAAAATCTCCCTATTTATGATCATGACAATTTGATGATTGGTTTTAATCACCTCATGTTCCTATTGCGCCAAGGGTTGTCAATTATTCTGGAAGAACAAGCAATTCAATTGCCGCTGACCGAATATTCTCATGGATTGAATGTCGCCACTTTGCCTGACGCCAGTATGTTAAATACATTCAGCTTCGTCTTGGCCGTCTATGCGGATGTTTCTAAAGAAACGCTAATCAACCATTTTCCAGCACAGATGAAAATTGCCCCGGTTGGTCGTATACGTGAACTGGTTCAATTACAGTTACCCGGCATTTCATTATGCGCAATGCCATCTGTCCCCAGACAGATCCCTTGGCATTCAGGTTATTTATATTTCGAACTAGAAAAAGACGGTGAAATGTGGAAGCAAATGGAAAAATCAGGAGGGTTTGCGTTACATCTGGCCGGTGATTTTCCTGGTCTGAGCCTGGAATTTTGGGCTATCCGTAATTGGTCAAACCAGAGGGAACGGTTCATATGACGCAGAAAAAAAAAATAAATAAGTGCACCGTGCTTTCTGGTGACACCCGAGATAATCCATTAGTTGCTGCCGCAAACCCCTTGTTGAATAGCATTCCACAAATCCGCCATTCTACAGATCATTCAAACCCAATAATTTTACGCCAAAAATTGATTGATGAAATGCGAAGCTTTGAAGTGAAATGTCAACAGGCCAAACTCTCTTACGAAGTGATCATTGGTGCACGTTACTGTCTGTGCACCGCCCTGGACGAAGCAGCAGCACTGACCTCATGGGGGAGCCGCAGAGTTTGGTCTGGCAGTGGGTTGCTGGTCACTTTTCACAATGAAACGTGGGGGGGAGAAAAATTCTTCCAACTGTTGGGAAAATTATCCCTTAATCCCAAAGAAAATTTGTTTCTGCTGGAACTCATTAACTTTTGTCTCCAACTTGGGTTTGAAGGACGCTATCGCATCATGGATAACGGGCGTACCCAACTTGAAACTGTGAAACAACGCCTATGCCAGTTGATTCACTCAGTCCGTGGTCATTATCCCCCAGAGATGTCACTGACGTTACAGAACATCACAATACCCAGTAAATCCTGGCGTTCTCCTCTCCCTATATGGATTTGTGCAATAGTGATCAGTTTTTTGGTTTGCATACTGTACATTGGGCTGAATTGGAGACTGGGTTATATATCCAGCAATCTATTGACAACAATCTATCAAACCAGTTTTTCCAATGTGTTAACCGATGATTGGGAGATCCCTCCTTCCATACCCCCAACCTTGAATCTGAAATATCTCTTGAGAAATGAAAGTGCGGAAGGATTGATAAATGTAGAAGATTTTCCTAATAAGAGTATTGTCACTTTGAAAGGTGATGGGTTATTCAAAACAGGATCTACCCTAATTAAAAACCGTTACCGAAACGCTATCAAGCATATTGCCAAAGTAATGAATAATATGAGTGGTAATATTCTGATTATTGGTTATACCGATGATATTCCCATTAATAATACTAGCTTTTCATCTAATTATTCATTATCACTGGCCAGAGCTAAATCAGTAAAAAGAGAATTTCAGAATTATATTGATAGACCAGAACGTATCAGAGCAGAAGGAAAAGGAGAAAGTAATCCTTTATTACCAAACGATAATCTAAATAATCGCGCTAAAAATAGGCGAGTAGAAATCACACTGTTAGTTTCTCCTGTAAATCAGATGGAGTGAGAAAACTGAAACATGTTGAATACCATTTTTTTTATTATTACTAACCGGTTAATGTGGAGCTTCTTAGGAATAACAGGCATTTCCTCTATTATCTGGTTTATTGGTCCCATGCTTTCTATTGGCAACACGACACCTTTTAGGTCAAGCATAGTACGAATAGTTATTATTGCCTTATTATTCCTTTTCTGGTTTTTAATTCAATTCATGTCCAAACTGTATCAGATATGGTTAAATAAAAAACAATCCAACCAACAGGCCAAGGAAGAAAACAACAATAAGAATAAAAGCACACAATCACAATTTGAACAATCACAACCCGTACAACCACAATATGCAACCATACTGTCAAATCGCTTTTCTGATGCTTCACGGCTACTGAAAAATGCTTATATTTCGGGGCTGAATACCAAATATAAACCAAACTGGAAGTACTTTCTCAGTCGTCAGTATTTATATCAATCACCATGGTATGTCGTTATAGGAGCACCTCATTCAGGCAAAACCACTGCTTTAGCTAATTCCGGCCTAAACTTTCCATTGGCAGACTATTTTGAGAAATCTGCCCAATACCGTATGCAAGAAATGGATAACTGTCACTGGTGGTTTACTAAAGATGCGGTTCTGCTGGATACCTCTGGTAGATACACAATACAAAGCACCCAACACGAACAAAATACCTATGAATGGAATTACTTTATTCATCTATTAAAAAAGTATCGTGCACGCCAACCACTCAATGGTGTCATTATTACCATTAGTGTAGAAGATCTACTAAACCCATCAGAGGAAAAACGTGATCAACAAGCTTATATGTTACGCCGGCGTTTATCAGAACTAAATGAGCAACTCAAAATCCGGTTTCCAATTTATATCATCGTCACTAAGACAGATTTATTGAAAGGCTTTAATTCTTATTTTTCCCATTTTAATAAAGCACAACGCGAACAAATTTGGGGGTTTAACTTCCCCTGGGATAAAGTTAACTACGATATACACGAATTCTTTGGACAGCAATGTAGTTTGTTACAAAAGCGATTAGATGCAGCCTTACCCGATATTTTGCTGAATCAACACGCTCCCCGAGACTATGCCGAAAGCTACCTGTTTCCACAAGAATTCGCTGCCCTGCGCCCACTGCTTGCTCAGTATATTGAAATCGCATTTGCTAACTCAGGATTTGAAGCTCCCTGTACGCCACGAGGACTTTATTTCACCAGTGGAACACAGGAAGGTGTACCATTTGACAAGGTGATGGAGAAATTCAACTGTGATTTTCAATTACCGACAGACAATGATAGTAGTTTACTTGCGTGGAAAAATGATAAAGTATCAGAAAATAATAAAAATCCTTTACACAATCCACCCACTAATCAATCTTATTTTCTGAAAAATTTAATGGAAAATATTTTTCAGGAGTCGGAGCTAGCTAATTATAATCGTTGGTGGATTTATCGCAACAATCTACTTAATGGATTGGGATATATTACTCTGGCTGTAATCCTGATATTCACAATGACTTTGTTTTTTATCAGCTACAGAAATAATAAAAGTTACCTGACGGAAGTACAAGATAAATTACCCTCTATTCTGCACCAAGGTAATCAATTAAACAAAAATCCCAATGACATTAATGTATATGCTTTGCTACCTATTTTGAATAACCTTGAAGCTTTAGGGCGAAGTAAGAACTTTTCTCCTGCTGATCCGCCATTATCCTACCAAATGGGATTGTACTGTGGTGAATTAGTCAATAATGCAAGTTTGTCACTATACACAAAAACGCTAAAAACATTACTGCTACCACAAGTGGCTCAGCTAATAGCTTCTGAGATGCGCAATGACCACGATAATAATAACAATATCATTTACAATACATTGAAAGCTTACCAAATGTTATACCTACCTAAACATTATGACGGTAAATTTTTACATAATTGGGTGATGCAATATTTGGTAGCACATTTACAACCCAATATCCACCAAGCCCAATTAGACCAAATTGACAGACATCTCGGTCAACTATTAGATAATCAAGTAGTCACTTCCCCCTATGTGCGCAATAACCAACTGGTGGAACAAAAGCAAGCATTACTCAGTAGCACTCCACTAGAAGATCGCATCTATAACCAGTTGAAATTAAAATTACTGAGCAAAAATAATTTGCCCTACGTAAGTTTGGTCACCCTTGCAGGCCCCCAAGCTGAACTGGCGTTCTCACACTTCAATGGCGGTTCGATAAACCAAGGTGTTCAGGGAATGTTCACGCCAGTTGGTTATCGAACGGGGATTATCAAGAGTCTCCCTTCACTTATTCAGACTATGTACAATCAAGATGACTGGGTTCTTGGTTCATATAAAAGAAAACAAAATATTAACGAGATCGCGTTTTCCGTGCGGTATTTTTATATCAATGATTATATTCAATCGTGGGATAAATTTTTGAATGATATCCATCTGAACAATACCGACAACATAGAACAACGCGCTAATATGGCGAATCTACTTTCGTCAAAATCTTCTCCTTTGCGTAATTTACTGATCAATATCAGTAAAAATGTCACTCTAGAAAAATTAAACACTGTGGAAACTGATAAAGTCGGCAGTATTGTCAGCAATAAATCTGATTCATTAGCAAAGTTAGCATCCAATAAATTACTATCAAATAATAACCGACTCACACCAGAACAAGCACTAGAAGATCACTTTCAACAAATTATTTCACTGACAAAAAGCGCCGATGGGCAAAATAAAAAAATCCCTTTTGATAATACTCTCGCTCAAATCAAAGAATTAAGTGAACATCTGAATTCTGTACAAAATGCTATCAATATGGGGATCCCTACTCCAGAAAATAAAATTATTATGCAACTACAGACCTCATCAGAATATCTCCCTGCGCCATTCAATAACATGATTTACTCATTGGCAGTTGGTGCGAATAGTGATACACAACTTAGTGATATAAAGAATATCAGTAAGCACCTCAAAGCGGAACTTGGCGGTTTTTGCACTAGCGCAATTTCCAATCGTTACCCTCTCACCCGTAACGCACATAAAGATATCAGACCCGATGATATGACACGGATGTTTGCTCCCGGAATAGGAGTAATGGATCGCTTTTTCCAACAAAATCTTGTTGGGAAAGTCGATACTTCACACTCCAATTGGCGCTTTATGCAAGAGATGGATGGAGAAACACTTTCGAAAAGTAAAAACCTGCTTCAATCGTTCAAACAGGCTCAGACCATTCGTGATACCTTTTTTACTACCGGAATCCCCACGCCTTCATTCCGTGTTACGGTTAGCCAACCCAAAATGGATAACGATATTTTAAGCATGGTACTGGATGTAGACGGTCAACGATTTGAATATAGCCATGGCCCACAAAAGTCAAAATTGATCAATTGGCCCGGCACCAGCGGAACAAACCGAGTTCATCTCCAATTAAATTTAGCAGATGGTACAACTGCTGATTTAATCACCGATGGCCCATGGGCCCTAAATCGCCTTTTAGATAAAGCAACCCCCGCCGATCAGGAAAAAAAATACCTTAAGATAGAGCGTGGCCGGCGGGTTACATTCAACATAGATGGTCACTTTGTTTCATTAGAATTTACCCCTAATAGTATTTTTAGTCCGTTTGAATTACCCAACTTCACCTGTCCTAAATTAATCAGTTCATAAAAATAGACCGCGCCCTAATCATCAATATGAGCAAAAATTTACTATGAATATCGATGTATTACTCGAACCCATCAGTGCCGAATTACCCTGCGGAGAGAATTTGGAATATGACGCCGAATTTATAGCACTAGAATATTCTTTGCTCGGGAAAGCAGAACAGCAATTTGGGGATGTTACTATTCCAGAAGAACCCCCGGACTGGATACAGGTGGAAAAACAATCCATTACCTTATTAAGCCGTACCAAAGATCTGCGTATCATCATTGCGCTAACACAATCATGGTTGGAAATACAGGGCTTATGTGGTTATGCGGATGGTCTGGATTTACTCAAGCAAACATTGGAACGCTATTGGGAGGAAGTCTGGCCAACACTAGAATTTGAAGGCGAATATGATCCCTTATTTCGTCTTAACGTATTCGCTGCTATTGAGGATGGTTCGCCGTTTATGTTGCAAGCGCAACATTCCACTCTGCTGAAAAATCCTTCGAAAGAATTGTCTCTGTATGAAGTATATTCCTTGCTGGATGGTTCCATAAATGAAATTAGTGGCTATACGGGAGGACGCACCCGATTGCTGGATGAATTGAAACAACAGGCCAGTGTCCCAGAAATTGCAGCACTAATAAAAATTAGAGACAGCATTCTCGCAATCCTCAACATTATTCGTCAAAAATTATCAGCCGGCCAAGTTCCTGAGTTATCCAAATTTTTAAAACACTTGAATGACGTGATCAAATTTTGCCCTTCACCTCAACCAACTATAGATATCTCTGAAGAGTCATCCAATCAGGATGAACCTGAAACCCCACCATCTATGGTACAAGCAAAATTATCATCAGCCATGACGTCGACAAATATGACATTTATTCATTGGCACGATGTTGAAATCAACAATCGTGATGAGGCTCGAATATTATTAGAAAAAGCCAAAAGTTATTTTGTTCAGCATGAACCCAGCCATCCAGCTCCTATGATGATTGATCGCATTCAGCGGTTAATTGATCGTGACTTTATTGACATTGTTTATGATCTTGCCCCTGAGGGATTAAACCGACTCGAAGTTATTTTTGGTCGCTCCGGTAATATCGACTCTGATTCAGATAATTTTAATTAGAATTAACTGAATATTGTCTTATTTCCTTTTTCCTCATTCTTATTAGCTGTTATTTCTTATTAATATTTATTATTAATCGTTCTTATTAATTTAGTTATTTAGCCAGCAATGGAGAACTTGTCATGAAATCCAGTGGACAAAAGTTTATTGGTCGAAATCGACCTCCGCGCGTACAGATTGAATATGATGTCGAGCTTTACGGCTCAGAACAAAAAGTTCAACTGCCGTTTGTTATGGGAGTAATGGCTGATTTGGCAGGTAAACCCATAGAAGAATTGCCTGACGTTAATGATCGAAATTTCATGGAAATTGATATTGATAACTTTGATGATCGGATGAAATCAATCAAACCCCGGATTGTTTTTCAGGTTGATAACACTCTGGCAGATGACGAAAAACTAAATATCGAATTAACATTTGAAAGAATGGAGGATTTCCAACCTGATGCCATTGCCAAAAAAGTACAACCTATGGCTCAACTACTGGAAGCGCGAACCCAACTGATAAACTTATTATCTTATATGGACGGTAAAAGCGGTGCAGAACAACTGATTACCGATATTCTGCAAAACCCAGCCCTGATGAAATCACTGGCTGAAGCCCCAAAACCCGCAGCCGAACACAGTGCCACTGAAACAAAAAGTACCACTGAAGAAGGGATTGAGGATAAGGAGTAATTAATGGCTACTACTGAACAAGAAGTCGAACTTCAGCAAGAACAAGCCCCTAAGGAGTATACTCCTGATGAGCTGAGTGTATTACTGAACAAAGAATTTCGTCCGCAGAATGATCAGGCACGCAGCGCAGTTGAAGAAGCGGTGACCACACTGGCACAGCAGGCGCTGGAAAATGCCGTCACTGTCTCTGGTGACACCTACCGTACCATTCAAACCCTGATTGCCGAAATTGATAACAAGCTATCAAAGCAAATTAATCATATTTTACACCATAACGAATTTCAGTCTCTGGAGGGCGCTTGGCGTGGTCTGCATTATCTGGTCAATAATACAGAAACCGATGAGATGCTTAAAATCCGTGTAATGTGCATTACCAAAAAAGAGTTGCACAATACGTTGAAACGTTTCAGAGGGGTTAGCTGGGATCAAAGTCCTATTTTCAAAAAAATCTATGAAACAGAATATGGTCAATTTGGGGGTGAGCCTTATGGTTGCCTGATTGGGGATTATTATTTCGATCATACTGCACCTGATGTTGAGCTTTTACGTCAAATAGCACAAATAAGCGCAGCAGCACATTGCCCATTTATTTCAGGTGCCGCTCCAGGTGTTCTACAAATGGAATCCTGGCAAGAGTTGTCCAATCCACGCGATCTGACCAAAATTTTCCAAAATACGGAATATGCCCCTTGGTGCGGTTTGCGTGAATCGGAAGATGTGCGTTATTTAGGATTGGTGCTACCCCGTTTTCTTTCTCGTCTGCCTTATGGCAACAAGACCAACCCTGTAGATGCTTTCAATTTTGAGGAAGATACCGAAGGTCCTACTCATAGTAACTACACTTGGGCCAATGCTGCTTATGCAATGGGCGTTAATATTAATCGCTCTTTTAAACAGTATGGCTGGTGTACTTCTATCCGCGGCGTAGAATCCGGAGGGATCGTGGAAAATTTACCTTGTTATACTTTCCCATCCGATGATGGAGGAGTTGATATGAAATGCCCCACAGAGATCGCCATTAGTGATCGCCGTGAAGCAGAATTAGCAAAAAATGGGTTTATTCCATTATTGCATCGCAAAAACACCGATATGGCAGCCTTTATTGGCGCCCAATCATTGCAAAAACCCGCGGAATATTACGATCCTGATGCTACCGCCAACGCTAATCTTTCAGCACGGCTCCCCTATTTATTTGCCTGCTGCCGTTTTGCTCATTACCTGAAATGTATTGTGCGTGACAAGATTGGGACTTTTCAGGAACGTGCTGATATGGAGAACTGGCTGAATAACTGGATAATAAACTACGTTGATGGTGACCCGATCAACTCATCGCAGGGAGTCAAGGCACGAAAACCCTTGGCAAATGCAGAAGTTCAGGTAACAGAATTAGAAGATAACCCTGGATATTATCACGCTAAATTTTTCCTGCGTCCTCACTATCAATTAGAAGGCTTGACTGTTTCTTTACGCTTAGTATCAAAATTACCTTCATTAAAAAAATCTTAACTTTTAATTTCAGAATCAATGTTCCCATTCAGAATATTTTGTTTTTATCTGTGATCTCTCATCAACATATAACTTTTTTACATTAAAAAATATATCACTCAATTATTTTTAATAAGTTATTGAGTATTTCCCTATTAATAAGATTTGAGGTGTAAATATTATGTCCGAAATGTACACTTTCGTGAAGTTTGACGATATTGAGGGTGAATCTAAAACTAAAGGTTATGAGGGTTGGATAGGTGTTCTCTATCTTAGCCGTATTATAACGAATGTCCCTCTTATTTCACAGGAAACCGGAAGCTGGTCTGGTGGTAAAGGTCAAATATCCGATTTCACTCTTCATCTTAATTATGATAAATCCATCACTGCTATAGAACAATACTGCTTAAAAGGCAAACATATTCCGAAAACAGAAATACATATGCTCCACACAACTGGTAATGATGTTCCCACACTATGGAGTAAATATGTGCTTACTAATACTTTTATTACAGCAGTCAATAGTGGCAGCCCCTCTGATAGTGTTATACAGGTTATTATAAAACCCCAAAAAATTGATTTCTCCTATTCTCCTGTAGATTATACAGGCAAACCAGCAGCCTCAGTTACCTGGATATGGGATGCCCAAACAAAAGAAATCCAATAATCTTACCTATACAAGTGATACCAGTAACCTCCCCCATAGGGGGAGGTTATCTCCCACCAACAATAGGCCTCAGGATTATGCAATTCACCATTGTTAAAAACATCGGTACAAACAGACCGCCACAGCTCAGTTTCAACTTCACATCCCCAGGCGGTACGATCGGATGCAGCACAGAGAATGACTGGATTTTGCCTGATGAAGAGCAGGCCATAGCCAGTTTACAAGCATCTGTATCCATTTCTGCCACTGGTGAGTGCTGTATGATCAATCGTGGTGCTGCCTCTGAGATTTTGCTGAATGCAATACCTATGGCACCTGATCGTCAGGTTGAAGTTCGTGATGGAGATGTGCTGAATATTGGCGATTATCAAATACAAGTGATTAATATCAGCCAAAGTTCACCACCTTTAGCAACAACTCGTGTCCTCAATACTGTTCTCAGCACTAATCCCAGCCCTGCACAGTCTTCATCCAGCAATACAGAAACAAATAAGGAGATCCCCAATGAGGTCTGGGACGGATTGGAAAACTCTTTCACTATGCCCAAAACAATACCACCCAAAACGACATCCGAAGTGACGTCAATTCAAAATTCTCAACAGACACCTCATGAATTGAATGACAATAATCCACTCATAAAGCCTCAACAACATCAAGAACGTAATCCCATTGATCCACTAGGACAAATGGAAACCACAATCGATCTTCATGCCTTGCAGTACCGTGCCACTGATCCGGTGACAATGTTTCATTCAGAAAACAATGCTCAGGAAGATATTCTGAATAACTGTACTCCCGGCACGTTATTAGAGTGGAATAATCAGAATGGTAACCGAGGTGACAAGCGGGGAGTTGACCCACTGCTACTATTTGCCGATAAGCATGCACAATATATTCAAAATGATGACCCTTTGCACTTGATGCTGGATAATGCTGAACCATTGACATCCCCGAACGATTTAACTATGTCTAAACAACAAAAAACACTCAATCAGGATAAGGATCTATCATCTTATTTAACTTCGGCTTCGGCATCCCCTTCACAGCCACTCTTCAATACGGAAGAAACAACCAAAAACCTAACAAAATATCTTTCTGAAGAAATAAAAGAAGATACGTTTTCCCCGACTTCATCCAGTTCACATACTGATCAGAATCATGAGCAAAACTTAGTTAATCACCAATACGGGGCCAACAATCCACTACTTTCTGATATTAATAACAGTAACCGTCTTGATATTGCTCCCAAAACATATGTATCCCATTCTCCTGTGCCTCCCCAAACCAAAGGAGAAAAATTAGAGGGTAACCTACTGGCAGCCTTATTGGACGGAATGGGACTCAAGCATATTCAAAGACCACTATTTGATGAACATGCAATGTATCAGTTGGGCAAATTACTTTGTCAATTAACCCAAGGCATTATGGCACTCAATGCTTCCCGCAATCAGCTAAAACACAAAGCTAATGCTGACATAACTCAAATCTTGATAGATACCAACAATCCATTTAAGCTTTTACCTTCCGGCCAAGCCGTGCTGATTCAAATGTTTGGTGACCATATGCCGGGTTTTATGTCACCAGAGCAGGCAACATATGATGTTTTAATCGATTTGCAAGCACATCAATTAGGCATGATTGCAGGGTTACGTGCCATTACTACAGATATTTTACAAACGTTCGCACCCTCGGTTATTGAGCAAAGAGTATGTGAGAAAGAGGGTGTTCCTCATCTCCCTTTATCATCAACTCACAAAGCTTCTTTATGGGATTACCTCACCCACAATTATCAGAAAACTGTCAATGAACTTGAACAAGGTTATGCACCGCTTGGTGAAAACTTCCGACAAGCTTATGAGACAGAAATCAACCGATATAAAGATTCTCAAAATAAAGCAAAAAACTAAAAAGAATTGAAACATCCCCCTGCAATCATTTCGTCGCCTCAATCAATACTTCCCATAATCACAATATCCATAAGGTGACCGATGAATGACAATATAACTTTGCTACATGGCGGCTATCGCTCTCGGAAGCCCCCTGCACGCATCACAGCCAGAGATAGAATGCAACCTTCTTTGCTTGACAGGCTCACGGATAACGAACCTGACAAGAAAAAAGAAACGGTCAACAGCCACCTATTGTCACACAGTGCTCTGCGAAAAAATGTCATGCGAGATTTGCAGTGGCTACTGAACAGCATTAATAGGGAATTCAACCAAGATATTTCCTCTTTTCCAGAAATACGCCGCTCCACTTATAATTTTGGCCTGACGCCATTAGCCGGTAAGAATATATCTGATATTGAATGGAGTGATATCCAAAGTAAGGTCATTGAGGCTATTCACATTTTTGAACCACGCATTATTCCCGATGAACTCCAGGTAAACTGCATTTCCGATATGAAATCACTGTTACTCTATAATGTATTATCCATTGAGATAAAAGGGTTTTTATGGTGTATACCTTGGCCGATTGAGTTTTTGTTCCTAAGTGATATTGATCTGGAAAATGGTTATTTCGCTATGAAAAATGCTGGATAAAACAGGTGAGGACATGAACAACAAATTGTTGGAATATTACAACCGTGAGCTGGTGTATTTGCGTGAAATGGGCAAAGAGTTTGCTGAGCGCTACCCCAAAGTTGCCAATCGTCTGGGAATGCATGGTATTGATGTTGCCGACCCCTATGTTGAACGCCTGATGGAAGGCTTTGCTTTTCTGACTTCCCGTATCCAGTTAAAAATGGATGCCGAATTCCCCCGCTTTTCCCAGTACTTACTGGAGATGTTATATCCAAACTATCTGGCTCCCACTCCCTCAATGGCGATCACTGAACTTCAGCCAGATATCAGTAAGGGAGACATCAGCCACGGTTTTTTAGTACCACGCGGTACTATTATGCTCTGTCAATCGCTGAAGAAAGAGGGGATAACTTTCCAATACGCGACTTCACAAGACGTCGTTTTACAACCACTCAGTTTGCAATCCTTTGAGCTTGGCAAAATCCCCGCTAACATTCCGCTTATGGGATTAAATCTTCACCAATATGGTGCTGTCAGTGCATTACGGATCCGACTTTCCTGTAATGGAAAATTTTTCCTCAACGATTTACATTTGGACAAACTCACATTCTTCCTTTCTGGACCCGATATTCAATCCCATAAATTGCTGGAACTGATGATGGAGCATTCAGTGGGTATGATATGTCATACCGAGGGTATGACACCACAATATCAAGTATTACCTGATATCACCCCTTATCATGAGGGATTCAATGATGAGCAGGCACTTTTGCCTAATGATCCACGTAATTTCAGTGGGTATCGCCAAATCCAAGAGTATTTTGCTTTTCCGGCACGTTTCCGGTTTTTCAGTATTCAGGGTATGCGATCTTTATTGAAGAGTTCTCAAAAAGAGAATGAATTTGAACTGATCTTACTTTTAGACAAAATCGATAAAGAGTTGGAGAGTCTGGTAGATAACTCTTATCTGGCATTGAACTGTACTCCCGTGATTAATTTGTTCCCCAAAATCACCGAATATGTCACCGTTGATGAAAGTACCAATGAATATCATTTGGTCGTGGATAACATCCGCCCACTGGATTACGAAATTTTTTCTGTCCAACGCTTACACGGTATCGATACACAGCACAAAGAAGAACGTATATTCCGTCCTTTCTGGTCAACTAACAGCAATGATCAGGGAAATTACGGCGCGTATTTTTCTCTGCGCCGTGACACTCGGATTTTATCTGAGCAGGCTCATCACTATGGAACCCGTACCGGCTATATCGGTACAGAAACATTCGTTTCCATTGTCGATGAACATCAATCACCATGGCCTAATGAACTCAAATACTTAAGTGCCGACGTCTTATGTACTAATCGTGACTTACCGGCAATATTGCGACAACAAGACATCGACAGTTTTTCCATGCTGGATTCCATTCCTATCAGCAAAATTGATTTTCTTAAAATGCCAACTATCCCACACCCGGCTTTAGCTGAAGGTTCAGTATCATGGGAATTAATTAGCCAACTCAACCTTAACTGTACGAATTTCATGGATAGAAATAAGGAAGAAGGAACTCAGGCACTACGGCAATTATTAAATCTCTATGCCAATCTCGCTGAACCTGCTGTGAAACGTCAAATCAATGGGATACGCCACTGCTCATTAGAGACAATCTGTTGTCGGGTTCCTGAACCCGGCCCAATCGTTTTTGCCCGTGGCATCAGTATTAAGTTGGAAGTCGATGAACAGGAATTTGCTGGCACCAGCCCATGGCTGCTGGGCAGTGTATTAGCGAAATTATTCTCACGTCTGGTAACGATGAACTCATTTATTGAAATGACACTGTACAGCCAACAACGTGGGAAAATTGGCTTTTGGCCTGCTCAGATGGGAAACAAGAAATTAATATAAGAATGGATATAAAAGGCACATATGAGTATGAAAACAGATGTCGTTGCCATTCATCGTGTATGTCGCTTACCAGAGGGTTTCTGGCAACAACTCACTCAAACACCATGGCGATTCGATTTATTCCAGACTCTGCGTCGTCTTGATGCTCAACTCGGGGAGTATTATAGGCTGGGAACGGCTCTATTGCCGAGGTATGAACCTCTACGCTTGGGACAAAAAGCGTCAATGGTATTCGCACCCTCTACGATTTCAGAAGCCTATAAGCGGGAAAATTCTCAGTTATATGAAATTCTTATTTACAGTTTCGGGTTATTTGGCCCCAATGGACCGTTGCCACTGCATCTAACCGAATATACCTACTCAAGGAAATATAATTATCGCGATCCCACTTTGAGTGCGTTTGCTAATTTATTTCATCATCGATTGATACTTCTATTCTACCGTGCCTGGGCTAATGCTCAGCCCACTACGTCATTGGATCGGCCGGATAATCAGCGATTCTGCCATTATTTAGCCTGTCTGAACGGCGTGGGATTGCCTGCTCAGATGAATTTCGAAATTCCCCATAAACATGCCCGTTACGCCCTGTCTGGCCATTTTTCCCGTCAAGGCCATGGAGCAGAAGGATTAGAAAAAATTCTGATCTTTTATTTCAATATATCGGTGAAAATTACCCAGAATATTCCACAATGGCTAAAAATCGAAAAGCAAAACCAAATGCGATTAACCGCAGGGCGTCATATGCCTCGTTTAGGCAAGTCCGTTTTTTTAGGGACAGCGGTATACGATATTCAAAATAAATTCCGCATTGAACTGGGGCCATTAACATGGGAAGAATATAACATGTTCCTACCGAATCAACCGAAATCAAAACAATTACGTGATTGGGTTTATCAGTATTTGGGGATTGAGTACGCATGGGATATCAGACTAATACTGGATAAATCAGCCATAAATGAAATGCGTCTGTCAGAAACAGTAAAATTGGGTATGAATAGCTGGCTTGGGAAGACGACAAGACCAACTCATTACGATGACTTCATTTACCACTATAAATTAGCTTAAAACGAATTCAAATCCTCCACAAACGCTATTGCCAAAATCTAAATCATCCCCATAAACACAACTATCGCGGGTTATATTTATGTCAGAAATCAGCCGTTCTGTGCTCTTTGGTAAACTCAATCGTGTATTATTTACTTCACTGGAAAATGCCACAACATTCTGCAAATTACGCAGCAATCCTTATGTTGAGCTAGTGCATTGGCTACATCAGCTTATGCAGTTACAAGATAGTGATTTACAATTGATTATCCGCCATTTTGCTCTGGATGAACCCAGCCTGACAAAAGATATTATTGAAGCACTGGATCGCCTGCCCCGTGGTGCCAGCACAATTTCTGATCTCTCGGAACATATTGATAACGCCGTAGAGCGTGCTTGGGTATATGGTTCACTGAAATTTGGCGTTGATAAGATCCGCAGTGCGCATTTGCTGATTGGCATATTAAAAACGTTCAATCTGCGTAATGCGCTGAAAGCGGTTTCTCAACAGTTTGAACGGATAAATGCCGATGTTCTGCTCGATAATTTTAACGCTATTTGCGATAGCAGCAAAGAAGCCCAAGAAAATACAGTTCCCTCATCCAACGAGCAGGTAACATCACAACAAACAACAGCTCATAGTGCTTTACAGCAATACGGACAAGAACTGACCGAACGTGCCCGCCATGGCGATATTGACCCCGTATCAGGGCGCGATGAGGAGATCCGCCAGATTATCGATATTCTGATGCGTCGCCGCCAAAATAATCCCTTGCTAACAGGAGAAGCAGGCGTCGGCAAAACGGCCGTCATTGAAGGACTGGCATTGCGGATTGTAGCAGGTGAAGTTCCCCCTCCTTTGCAAAACGTTCAACTCTGGTTATTAGATATTGGTATGTTACAAGCCGGGGCGGGTGTCAGAGGCGAATTTGAATCCCGCTTACGTAAAGTGATTAACGAAGTACAATCAAGCCCAATCCCCATCATTCTGTTTATTGATGAAATTCATACGCTGATAGGTGCAGGGGGGCAACAGGGAACTGGAGATGCTGCCAATTTATTAAAACCTGCCTTGGCAAGAGGGCAATTACGTACTCTTGGAGCAACCACTTGGTCAGAATACAAAAAATATATCGAAAAAGATCCGGCTCTCACGCGCCGTTTTCAAGTCGTTCAAGTCCATGAGCCAGATGAAACCAAAGCGCTGCTGATGCTGCGCAGCCTGGTCAATACTCTGGAAAAACATCACCATGTCCTTTTACTGGATGAAGCTGTCGAAGCTGCAGTGCGCCTCTCTCACCGCTATATTCCTGCCCGCCAATTACCTGATAAAGCAGTGGCTTTACTAGATACCGCTTGCGCCAGAGTTGCTATTAGCCAACATGCAGAACCTCCCCAACTGGAAAATTGTCGTCATCAAATTGACGCCTTGAAGGTCGAACTGGAAATTGCCGAACGAGAGGCTAAAGTCGGCTTCGGCGATCAGCAACGGTCAGAAAATATTCTCAATAAACTCTCCATATTGGAAGAAGAGAAAAATCAGTTGGAAACTCGCTGGCAACAAGAACTCGCTCTGATTGATAAAATTATTCATTTGCGGCTCCAACTTAATGAACAACAGCACGATGATAGCAACACACTCCATATAAAGTTGGCAGAATTGCAACAGCAACTGCAAGCTGCACAGGGAAAAACGCCGCTTATCTTTGCCGCAGTCGATGGTAATGTTGTTT
Source organism: Xenorhabdus hominickii (assembly GCF_002632725.1). Classification (GTDB taxonomy): domain Bacteria; phylum Pseudomonadota; class Gammaproteobacteria; order Enterobacterales; family Enterobacteriaceae; genus Xenorhabdus; species Xenorhabdus hominickii. Next base: position 317,551 of record NZ_NJAI01000007.1, on the reverse strand, counting down.
CCGCCGTCGTATCAGACTGGACAGGTATCCCTCTCAGTCGTATGGTAAAAGACGAAATTGATGCAATATTGCAGTTGGCTGATACCCTCAACCAACGTGTCATTGGTCAGTACCATGCTTTGGAACTCATTGCGAAACGAGTACGCACTTCCCGCGCCAAATTAGATGATCCTAATAAACCTGTTGGTGTATTCATGCTGTGTGGCCCCTCCGGTGTTGGTAAGACCGAAACAGCTCTGGCACTGGCAGAAACACTTTATGGTGGTGAACAAAATCTAATCACTATTAATATGAGTGAATTTCAGGAAGCACACACAGTATCCACGTTAAAAGGGGCTCCACCAGGATACGTTGGTTATGGTGAAGGTGGCGTATTGACCGAAGCTGTCCGCCGGCGCCCCTACAGTGTGGTATTACTAGATGAAATTGAAAAAGCTCATCCAGATGTTCATGAGATTTTCTTTCAGGTTTTTGATAAAGGTTGGATGGAAGATGGTGAAGGTCGTCACATTGATTTCCGTAACACCATTATTATCCTGACATCCAACGTTGGAGCCGACTTGGTCAGCTCGCTATGTGTGCAACAAAATCTCATTTCTGATCCGGAAAAACTTAGTACTGAACTGCGGAAACCGTTATTAAAGGTATTTCCTGCCGCCTTACTGGGACGTTTATTGGTTATTCCTTACTATCCATTAAGTGATGAAGTAATGACAAATATCGTTCATCTACAATTGGATAGAATTAAAAAACGCTTATTTGAAAATCACGGTATTACAGCCACATTCGATGATACTATGATTGAACATATCGTCAGCCGATGTACAGAAATCGAATCTGGAGGCCGCATGGTGGATGCTATCTTGACCAATACGCTGCTGCCACAAATCAGTCAACATCTGCTTTCTGCAAGCGCTAATGATCAACAATACCATCAGTTAGCAGTTTCTTTAGAACAAGGTGAATTCCAATTTCAATTCACAAATTAAGTTTATGTTCAGGAGACCGTCCAACATGCTAAATTCTCCGAATAAACGTGCCAACAGTGATCATCCTCCCTTCTACTCACTTCCCATTGGGTACTGTTTCAATGAATTTGAAATTGAAAAAATCATTGGCAGCGGGGGATTCGGCATTGTATATCGTGCTTGGGATCACCGATTGAAACGAACTATTGCTATCAAGGAATATATGCCCTCCTCACTGGTGACACGAAACCAAAACTGGGAGTTGACACTAAGTAGGGAAAGTTTCAAAAAAAGGTTTCAAATTGGGCTGAATAGCTTTCTGCGCGAAGCCCATTTAATGACTTGCTTCGATCATCCATGCTTACCTCATTTCCTTCGGCTCTGGCAAAAAAACCACACTGTTTATATTGCAACGGAGTTTTACAACGGAATAACACTGAAGGCATTGCAGACAACACAACCGGAAATGATAAGTCAGCGCTGGCTCTGTAATATTTTGCCTCCTTTACTTGATGCCATCAATACACTCCATAAGGCAGGTTATCTACACTGTGATATTTCTTTGGGTAATATTTTGATTCAAGAAGATGGCGTGCCCGTCTTACTCGATTTAGGCTCAACAAGGAAAATAACAGAGCGATTGGCTGATGAAATTGAGGTCACGATAAGACCCGGTTTTACCCCCGTTGAACAATACTCTGCCAATGAAAAAGGACAACAAGGCGCTTGGACTGATATCTATGCGCTGGGTGCGACACTTTATACTTTGATTGTTGGCACACCACCACCCGTCAGTATTGTGCGTAATATTGAAGATAATTACCAACCTTTGAGTCAACTTCGTCCTGCGGGTTATTCAAGCGTATTTCTGAGTGCAATCGACTATATGTTGGCTATTCAACCATCAAGGCGCCTAATCACTATTGCGGAATTGGAAACACTGACAAAATCCTTAATGATCACATCATCACTGGCTTCGGCAGTATCTGGCTCACTGTCAAATATACTGACAACCTGCATTCCTCCGATGGATTAAAACTGTCACCACATTATTGTGAATGAATAAACATGATGATATACACAGTATATTCAGCCAGAGATTATCTCTGGCTGAATATTTTCCCAGTCTGCACACACTAAATCCTCTCCATAACCTACCACTAAATAGCCTCTAACCCTGACTGATTCGAAACCAGCCATACACCTTGCTATGTAAGACGTTGACCTGATTGAATCGTATACACTGGCTGTCAGCAAAAACCTGTCTCCTGCCCACAGCCAGTATTATTCACTTAATAATTGGGATAAAGGTTAACCCTGAAAGGACGGTAATAAGCTTGCTGCCTATTCGTCATCTTCGTGCTCAACGAGGTGTTTTTTACCACTCAACCCATATTCACGTAATTTATTAGCGATTGCGGTGTGAGAAACACCCAGTCGTTTTGCCAGCTTACGTGTACTCGGATAGTGGCGATAAAGGCGCGTCAATACAGAACGTTCGAAGCGCTTGCTGATGTCATCCAAAGAACCCACCAGAATATCTTCACTAAATGTCACTTCTGTTTCTAATTCAGGCAGTTGGATATCCTGCGGAGACAATTTGTTACTTTCAAGTTGAGTCAATGCGTGATAGATAGCATTCCGCAGTTGTCTGACATTACCCGGCCAGTGATAACCACACAAAAATTGTTCCAGATCATGAGAAAATTTCGGTTTTTCCAACCCCTGTTCTGCTGCAAAACGCGTCACAAAATAATCTGTCAGTGGCATAATATCTGCCTGACGCTCCCGTAAAGGAGGTAATGTGATAGTCAAGACATTCAGCCGATAGTAGAGATCTTCACGAAACTCCCCTTTCTGTACTAACTCAATTAAATTCTTCTGAGTTGCGCAGATGATCCGAACACTAACCTTTACTTCATTGTCTTCACCAACGCGACGGAATGTTCCATCATTCAAAAAGCGAAGCAATTTGATTTGCATCTGTGGCGACATTTCACCGATTTCATCTAATAAAACCGTACCGCCATTCGCTTGTTCAAAGAATCCTTTTTTACCTTCTAACGCATTCGGATAGGCTCCCGCCGCATAACCAAATAGCTCACTTTCTACAACGTCGTCCGGCATAGAAGCACAATTTAGCCCAAGGAAAGGCTGTTCTCCCCTTGCACTTCGCAGGTGACAAGCTTTGGCAAATTCGTCTTTTCCTGTTCCCGTTTCACCAATGAGCAACAAAGGTGCGTCAAGCATCGCCATTTTACGTGCCTGCTCAACGACATGAACCATTTTAGGGCTGTCGGCAATAATGTGTTCAAAGGCTCCATCATCATTGACAGTCAGTTTTTGAAGTGGTGATTTAACCCGTGACACAGACAGACGAGCAGCAGAACGCAGCATAATCACAGCCCCGACACATCTGACGACTTGATTTTCATCCGTTAGCTGCATGGGAATCAGATCCATCTCATACTCCAACCCTTTGATGGATAAATGTGTCGAATGAGGTTGGTGATGTTCACTTTCAAGCCAACGGAGAAAATTATAATGGCTAATCAGATAGCCGATATTTTTTTGACGAGCCTTTTCTTCACTCAGACCAAACAATGCCAAAGCAGCGGGATTGGCAAGTTCGATATTGCCTTTCATATCAATGGAAAAAATAGGTTCAGGAACCGAACTCAGTAGTGTCCACATCGCCCTGTTTTCTTTCTCTGACGGCATAAAAGCAACCGTCCTGACGTCAATCACACCACTAATGCGGCGTATTTCCGCCATCAATAAACGAAAAGTGTTGAAATCAATTTGAGTAAAATTAAGGTAAATACGACGAGCAGGAGAAATCTCAATTCCTTTCAGGTCAATATTTCGTAAAACCAGTAAATCAAGTAACTCGCGAGTTAACCCAATTCGATCCTGACAAGTAACTTCCAATCGCATTTATTCCGACCTTATTTACACAATGTTCATAACCGTCTGAAATGTTACCTGTTACTGTACGATAGATGAAGCCTTTGTCAGTAAAAGTTGACGATAAAGTAAGGTGTCATTCCAAATTGACAGTAGCCAATATTTAGCTACTGTACTGTTTTATTTATCTTTTTGTGTGCTTTTCGTTTTAACCGATAACGTATTTTTTTTAAGCTGAGTCAGTAATTGGTGACGGAAATCGCCCAGTTTCGGTTTATCTCCGTCAATCCATGGCAAAGGACGACACAGTTCCATTGCCTTAATGCCCAGACGCGCCGTCAGCAGCCCTGCACCAATCCCTTGTGCGGCACGGGCTGAAAGCCGGGCTGCAATATCCTGTGACAGCCAGTCCATACCGACTTCTCTGATTAATTCAGACGCTCCCGCAAAGGCAATATTCAACAATACGAGCCGAAACAAACGAATACGACTAAAATAACCTAATTCAATACCGTAAAGTGTCGCAATACGATTAATAAGTCGAATATTCCGCCATGCAATAAAAGCCATATCTACAATAGCCAACGGGCTGACAGCAATCATCAAAGCAGATTCCGCAGCAGAACGGCTAATCTCTTTCTTGGCCTGTGCATCTACAACAGGCTGAACCAATTGGCTGTATAACATGACAATTTCACGATCATTGTGCGTTTCATGTACTACCGCCTGCCAACGCTGCAAGGCTGGATGCTGTTGCCCGATTCCGGCTTGTTCTGCGATTTTTTCACAAAATTGACGCCCCTGACCAATGCCGTGACTTTGTAATAGTGTTCTCGCGATATCTCGTTCTTCCGTGCGTTGGCGTAAATGGTAAAGACGCCGCCATTCTCTTATCACCGTGCCTATACCCGCAAAAACAATCATGCTACCAGCAGCGGCGACTCCCAGTGCGATCCAATCGTGCTGCTGCCACGATTGGTATATCCACTGTATAAATTGTGCAATGACGCTGATACCTAACAACAATATTGCGCCGGAAAAAGTTTTTCGCCAAAAGCTGCGCTTTGGTTTCAGTGCTGCTTTCACTGCACCTTCAAACTCCCCTTCCTGCTCCTCAGCTTCCAGCTCTGGCATAGCCGGATAGAATTCCTTTTCCTGTCCATTGAATTCTTTTTTCGATTTTAGTGACGGCTCTGATGATGTTTGCACAAGGTCATCAAAATCAATTCTCGGTTTCAAGGGATCGGTCATGTTAATTTGTCTCTCAATAAAAACTCCATCGCACTATCCATGCGGATATGGGGTAACGGTGTGTCAGCATTGATTGGTCGTGGCCGGAATGACTCAAAATTGAACCCTTGTTTTTGCCAGAATTCACTATTCGGCAAACGCTGTGGTACTTCTCCCGGAAAAAATGTCAGCAATTTATCATCTGATTGGCGATTGCCCTTGATAGCTGGGATTTTTTCACCATCATGGATCACAATGCCACTTTCTGTTGCCTGCACAGATGCAAGCCCCACACAATCCATGCTGATCCCTTCAAATGCCGCGTTTTGCCACGCTTCCTGAACTAATTGCTGTAAAAGAGAGACAAGGTTAGCATGTTGATCCGTAGTAATATGATCAGCCTTGCTGGCAGCAAACATTAACTTATCAATGCAGGGAGAAAATAAACGACGAAACAAAGTTCGTTTACCATAGTGAAAACTCTGCATAAGTTGAGTTAATGCGAGTCGCATATCGTTAAACGCTTGTGGCCCGCTGTTCAAAGGCTGTAAACAATCCACCAGAACAATTTGCCGATCAAAACGGAGAAAATGTTCTTTATAGAACCCTTTGACGATGTGATCACAATAATAGGCAAAACGTTCACGCAACATGCCAATGTTGGTATGTTTATCCGCCTTGGCTAATTGAAGTTCCCCGATATGGTCGATAATCGGCCACGGGAAAAATTGTAGTGCGGGGGCGCCTGCTAAATCCCCCGGTAAGACGAAACGCCCCGGTTGAATAAAATGCAGCCCCTGCTGTTTGCACTGATGTAGATAGTCCGTATAAGCCTGAGATATTTTGGCCAGCAGATTTTCATCCGCAGGTGCCAGTGGGTCACATTGTTTACATAATTCCAGCCACGATTTGGCCCAATTCGCTCTTTCTCCTTTCAGCAACCCATTCATATGCCGTGACCATGCCAGATAATTTTGTTCCAGCATAGGTAAATCAAGTAACCATTCACCTGGATAATCGACGATCTCCAGATTAAGGGTGGAAGTTTCTTTAAGATAACGAAATAGGGAACCTTCAGAGCGATAACGTAGCGCCAAGCGAATCTCACTGACTCCACGCGTGGGTACTGGCCAATAAGGAGGAGTATCGTGTAATGCTGCGATATTCTCATCATAAGCAAAACGAGGAATACCAAAATCTCGCTGCGGTACTCGTTTCACGCCAAGTAAGCGTCCATCACGCACAGCAGAAAATAGTGGCAATCTGGCTCCGTTGTGAATATGAAGCAATTGGTTCACTAACGAAGTAATAAATGCGGTTTTTCCACTGCGGCTTAATCCTGTCACCGCCAGCCGCAAATGGCGGTCCATTCCACGATTCACGAGAGCGGTCAGTTCGTTTTGCAACCGTTTCATGTTTCTCCTAAATGAGATACCGTGACTTTTGTTTAATCCGGCCTGTAACTTAATCTGACCTGTAACACCGACAGCATAATTTTGGCATTATCCCCACTGCTACTGGCCAGATCCTGAATAGTAAACTTATGGCTTATCGTTGTTCACTGCCTAGAGCTGGCGAAAACGGCTGTGCACATTGTAAGTTTCAGAAGTTATATAGCGTTCCATCTTACGCAGATGCGCTTCACTCACCTTCAGTTGATAATCGACTTCATCCAACATTTTCTTTGTCGATGGCTCTCTATTTCTTCCTTCTGATAAATATCCCGCTGGCGCAGGATCCATGACAAAGGTCAAAATAATGTAAGCCAATACCGTTATGCCAAATAACCCAAAGAATAACGATAGTACTGTAACGGTGCGGATAAGAGGAATGGGCACGTTAAAATAATTTGCTAGCCCGGCACAAACCCCCTTAACCATCCCCTGCTCTGGCAGACGGTAAAGTTTCCGGTTGTATGTGTTCGACATTATGACTGTCTCCAGTTTGGATGCTCTGCATCAAGAATGTCTTCCAGTGTTTTGATCCTTTCCTGCATACGTCGTGCATTCTCTGTCAATTGTTCCAAACGTTCGATTTCACTGTTCCCTAGCTGCCCCCGGTTGGCGTTCTGGTTGCTATAATGCAACCACAACCAGATTGGTAAAACAAAAAGTACGAAGAGGGTCAGCGGGATCCCAAGAAATATATAACTCATTCTCTTTCCTTAGCTATGCATAACAGAAGTTGTACATGACATATCATCATGCATTACAAATACCATTACCATTATTGTGAATCTTTGATATTCATTTTAGCTTTTAGGGCCGCAAGTTGCTCACTGATTTCATCATCTGCTTTCAATTCTGCAAATTGTTGTTCGAGTGATTTTTGTTTCCCCAACCCCACGACTTCTGCTTCTGCTTCCATATGGTCGATCCGACGCTCAAACTGTTCAAAACGCGCCATTGCCTCATCAATTTTACCGCTATCCAACTGACGTCGCACTTCACGAGAAGATGCCGCAGCCTGATGACGCAGAGTCAAAGATTGTTGTCTCGCACGTGCTTCTGTCAATTTGTTTTCCAGTTCGGTGACTTCCCCTTTAATACGCTCAAGGGTTTCATCCAAAATAGAGAGCTCGTTTGTTAACATCTCAACCAAACTGCTGACTTTTTGTTTTTCAATCAACGCTGCGCGAGCCAAATCTTCCTTATCTTTGCTCAGAGCCAACTCAGCTTTTTCCTGCCAGCTATCGATTTGGCTTTCACCCGCGCTGATACGACGCAGAAGCTGTTTTTTCTCGGCCAAAGTGCGGGCAGAAGTTGAGCGAATTTCCACAAGTGTATCTTCCATTTCCTGAATCATTAAGCGGATCATTTTTTGTGGATCTTCAGCTTTATCCAGCAGAGAAGAAATATTAGCGTTCACGATATCAGCAAAGCGAGAAAAAATACCCATAGTCATAGACCTCTTTCATTAGAATGTATGTATGTTATGTCTGTGTACGATTAAAACGAATACAAGATACACGGTAAGACACTTAATTAAATACAAGATACATGCCAACTTTTACAACCTTCTTATCCAATTGAAATAACTCAATTAATTTATATTTGACTTTTTATCGCAATGGTTTAATGTGGTTAAATTTACCAACTATTGGCGAAAAATACCATGTCTCAGTTCACGGATAACCTATTAGGAGAAGCAAACTGTTTTATTGAAATTTTGGAACAAGTCTCTGCGCTGGCAAAATTGAATAAACCCGCTTTAGTTTTGGGGGAACGAGGAACGGGCAAGGAGCTTATTGCTCGCCGTTTGCACTATCTTTCTCCACGTTGGCAAGGCCCTTTCATTTCGCTAAACTGTGCAACGCTTAATGAAAATTTGCTTGATTCAGAATTATTTGGCCATGAAGCCGGAGCATTCACAGGTGCGCATTCGAAGCATCAAGGTCGTTTCGAACGTGCTGATGGCGGAACACTATTTCTCGACGAATTAGCCACAGCCCCCATGCAGGTACAAGAGAAACTACTGCGCGTCATTGAATACGGATATCTGGAGCGCGTAGGGGGTAATCAGTCGTTACAAGTGGATGTTCGTTTGATCTGTGCAACTAACGAAGACCTTCCCGCTCTGGCTGCTTGTGGGAAATTCAGGGCTGATTTACTCGACAGGCTTGCATTTGATGTGGTTCAAATCCCCCCGCTACGTCAACGGAAACAAGATATTATGCTACTGGCACAGCACTTTGCGATTCAGATGTGTCGTGAATTGAACTTGCCATTTTTCCCCGGATTTACCGACGAAGCTAAACAACAATTACTTTCTTATCACTGGCCCGGCAATGTGCGTGAATTAAAGAACGTAATAGAGCGCTCCATTTATCGGCACGGAGATAATGAAAGCGAGTTAAATACTATTATTATCAATCCGTTTACATCATCACAGATGGATGCTGCAGAACCTGCTATCTCATTATCCAGTAATGGTGAAATATCTACTGACGGTGAAATGACCAATTACTCCCTTCCCAAACTACCTCTCAATTTAAGACAATGGCAAAATGACAACGAAAAGATTTTGATTATGCAGGCATTGACAGAAAGCCAATTCAGTCAGAGAAAAGCAGCTGACAGGCTCAATTTGACTTACCACCAGCTACGTGGGTTAATTAAAAAACACCATATCAATAGCCATGTGGATGATTAATAGATAAAAAAATAGCCAGCACCCGAGCTGGCTAATAAAAATACTGGAAGCAATGTGAGCAATGTCGTGCCTTTCATTGGATTACCTATTTGATATCGCATACCGACTTGATATCGCATAGTGTCTCCCCCGATAGCACGATTCAAATGATAATACTTCTCAATGCGATTTGTAAAGTGTTTTATTGAGAATTTTTCTCATCGTCAATTCTGAGTGTTGATTTTGAGCAAAAAGCGTTAATTAAGTTACAATGGCCAAACTCTTTTTTATGAATGACGTTTTATATGCGCTATTTGACTTACTGGATCATATTCTTGCTTTCAACTCCCGTTCTGGCGGAAAACAAAGCGACTCCAGAACCCATTGAGACTATTCCAGCACCGAGTAAAATTATTTCAGAACCGATGAAAACCAAGCTAAGTTCTAAACCGGACAGCACATCGGAGAATTTGTCCCACCTTTCGACCGACTTACGGCAAAATGGCTTTATTTATTGCGTTAATGGCAATCTGAATACGTTTAATCCACAAATGACCATCAGTGGCTTGACGGTGGATACGCTTGCAGCACAGATTTACAATCGTCTACTGGGTGTTGATCCTTTCACCTATCGTTTGATTCCTGAATTGGCGTCTCACTGGGAAGTACGGGACAATGGAGCAACTTATCGCTTTTATTTGCGCCATAATGTCGCTTTTCAATCAACCGCCTGGTTTACCCCAACCCGAAACATGAATGCAGATGATGTCGTTTTCAGCTTCCGTCGTGTCTTCGATAAAACGCACTACTATCATGATGTCAATGGTGGTCACTATCCTTATTTTGATAGTTTGCAATTTGGTGATTCAGTACAGGACATTCGCAAGATCGATAAATACACCGTTGAATTCCGCCTTAAAGCACCAGATGCCTCCTTTATCTGGCATCTGGCAACTTATTACGCCCCTGTACTGTCTCATGAATATGCTCAAAAACTGCACCAAATAAATCGACAAGAACAAATAGATTGGAAACCTGTCGGAACAGGGCCATTCATGCTGGAAGATTATCAGGTGGAACAATTTGTTAGGCTCGTTCGCCATGATAAATACTGGAAAGGTAAACCACGCATGGAACAAGTTGTTGTAGATACTGGTGCCGGTGGCACAGGCAGAATTTCCAAACTCCTCACGGGCGAATGTGATGTGCTGGCCTATCCCGATGCCAACCAATGGAATATGTTGCATGATGATCCAAACCTGCGCCAGACATTGCGCTCAGGCATGAATATCGCCTATCTTGCATTTAATACAAGTAAACCACCACTCAATCAGTTGAAAGTTCGTCAGGCCATTGCTTATGCCATCAATAACCCGCGACTAATGAAATCCATTTATTATGGTACGGCTGAAACAGCCGCATCCATCTTACCCCGTGCTTCATGGGCATATGATAATCGTGCCGAAATTACCGAATACAATCCTGAAAAATCCCGCAACATGTTAAGTGAACTGGGGTTAAATGGATTGGAGTTAACATTATGGGTTCCGACTGCGTCACAATCCTATAATCCAAGTCCTCTTAAAATGGCAGAACTCATTCAGGCAGATTTAGCTCAAGTCGGAATTAAAATGTCTATCCGCCCCGTCGAAGGGCGTTTTCAGGAAACTCAATTGATGGACAAAACACATGATATGACACTTGCTGGCTGGTCTACAGATAGTAACGATCCTGACAGCTTTTTCCGTCCATTACTGAGTTGTGCTGCCATCGCGTCCCAAACAAATCTGAGTCGATGGTGCGACTTTGCTTTTGATGATGCCCTGCATCAGGCGCTGTTAAATCAGCAACTTGCATCACGCATCAAAAATTATCATAACGCACAAGAAATTCTCGCGCAGCAATTACCTGTATTACCATTAGCTTATTCAATGCGCTTACAGATATTTCGATATAACATTAAGGGATTAGTATTAAGCCCGTTTGGTAACAGCTCCTTTGCCGGAGTGTACCGCGAACAGGAAACCTCTCCCCCCGCTGAAAATAAAAAGGGAAGCAAATGATTATTTATATCCTGCGTCGTTTGTTGCTCTTGATTGTGACTCTGTTTTTGCTTTCATTAATCAGTTTCAGTTTGATGTATTTCACACCACATGGTCCCTTAAGTGGTGCATCACTGGTAGATGCCTATGTGTTCTATTTCCACAGCTTGCTCCAATGGGATTTTGGCATTTCCAGCATTAATGGCGAACGGATTATTGAGCAACTGTACAAAGTCTTCCCAGCAACTATGGAACTTTGCATACTCTCTTTTTCTATGGCGTTATTAGTTGGCATCCCTCTTGGGATCATCGCGGGTGTCTGGCGTAACAAAAAAGTGGATATTATTATCAGCTCGTTTGCTCTGTGCGGTTTTTCTATCCCTGTTTTCTGGTTGGCTCTATTGCTAACGCTTTTATTTTCTCTTCACTTAGGATGGCTGCCCGTTTCAGGGCGATTTGACTTACTCTACCGAATGGAGCCGGTGACAGGCTCAGCATTGATTGACGCTTGGTTGTCAAAAGCACCTTATCGCAATGAGATGATCATCAGTGTTATTTTGCATATGATCCTACCGGTGATTACTCTGGCCGTCGCTCCTATGACAGAAGTCATACGTTTAATGCGCAATAGTGCAGAAGAAGTATCAACTGCAAATTATATAAAATCAGCAGCAACACGTGGTTTGTCTCGTCTGACAATCATACGCCGACATCTATTGCATAATGCTTTGCCCCCTATTATTCCCAAGCTGGGATTACAGTTTTCAACCATGCTTACATTAGCTATGGTGACAGAACAGGTATTTAACTGGCCCGGATTAGGGCGTTGGCTTATCAGTGCTATTCGTCAGCAAGATTATTCAGCGATCTCAGCGGGCGTTATGGTGATAGGTGCTCTGGTTATTTCAGTCAATGTACTGACCGATATTATAGGAGCAATGGCTAATCCCCTGAAGCATAAGGAATGGTATGCCCTTAGATAACTTTTACCGAGAAAAGAAAATGCCTTCGCCATTAAAAGTTATCTGGCGACTTTTCTATTCTGACATATTGGCGATGACGGGCCTTTATGGTGTGCTGGTTTTAATTGCATTAAGCTTATTTGGAGACCAACTCGCCCCTTATCGGCTTGATCAACAATTTATCCACCAGCTTTTGCCTCCGTCATGGTCACATCACGGTAATGTTGCCTTTTTCCTTGGAACCGATGACCTTGGGCGTGATATTTTCAGCCGCCTGCTGATTGGTACTTCTTCCACATTCGGAGCCGCATTAGTTGTAACCACAGCGGCTGCTATTGTCGGATTAATCATCGGTGGCCTTGCCGGAATAACTCAGGGATTAAGATCGGCTGTCCTGAACCATATTCTTGATGCCCTACTCTCTATTCCTTCACTGCTGTTGGCAATTATTGTGGTTGCTTTTGTTGGAGCCAGCTTGCAACATGCCATGATTGCGGTTTCGCTATCGTTACTGCCTCGGATTGTGCGTACAATTTATACTTCAGTGCATGATGAGCTGGATAAAGAGTACGTTATCGCAGCGCGTCTGGATGGTGCTTCAAATTATCATATTTTGCGCTATGCCGTTTTTCCTAATATCACTGCGGTAATAGTCAGTGAATTAACCCGTACGCTCTCTATCGCTATCCTTGATATCGCTGCATTGGGGTTTCTCGATCTTGGCGCACAATTGCCATCTCCCGAATGGGGTGCCATGTTGGGCAATTCATTGGAATTGATCTATGCGGCACCTTGGACCGTTATGTTGCCCGGTGCCGCAATTATGTTCAGTGTCCTACTGGTTAACTTACTGGGTGACGGCCTCCACCGCGCCATTAACGCAGGAGTCGAATGATGCCATTGCTCGATATTCGAAACCTCACCATCGAATTCATAACGGCAGAAGGCCCCGTCAAAGCCGTTGACCGAATGAGTATTTCGCTGACAGAAGGTGAAATTCTGGGATTAGCAGGTGAATCAGGTTCAGGTAAAAGCCTGATTGCCAAAGCGATATGTGGAATTACAAAAGATAATCTTAACGTTACCGCTGATCGTTTTCGCTTTAACGACATTGATTTATTGCGCCTGACGCCAAGACAGCGTCGTAAAGTGATTGGCCATAATATATCAATGATTTTTCAAGAGCCGCAATCATGTCTTGATCCATCAGAAAATATTGGTAGGCAACTTATTCAGTCTATTCCGGGATGGACATATAAAGGCCGTTGGTGGCAACGATTGAATTGGCGAAAACGCCGTGCCATTGAACTGCTGCATCGTGTTGGCATCAAAGACCACAATGACATCATGCGTAGTTACCCTTATGAATTGACAGAAGGTGAATGTCAAAAAGTGATGATTGCCATTGCTCTTGCTAATCAACCGCGATTGTTGATTGCAGATGAACCGACCAACGCAATGGAGCCAACAACACAAGCGCAGATATTTCGTTTACTATCGAGCTTAAATCAGAACAACAACATGACAATCTTGTTAATCAGTCATGATCTGCAAATGATGAGTAAATTAGTCAAACGTATCAATGTGCTATATTGCGGTCAGACTGTCGAATGCGCAACTCCCGATGAACTGCTGGTAGCTCCGCACCATCCCTATACTCAGGCGCTGATCCGATCAATTCCTGATTTTGGTAGCCCTCTGCCCCATAAAAGCCGTCTGAATACACTGCCAGGAGTGATTCCCTCACTGGAACATTTGCCCATTGGATGTCGTCTGGGACCTCGCTGCCCCTATGCCCAACGAACCTGTATCGAAACGCCACGGTTACGAGTGATTAAAAACCATTCTTTCGCCTGCCACTTTCCCTTGAACATGGAGGAACAATAAGTGGTTGAGACATTATTGGAAGTCAAAAATTTGACCAAAACTTTCCGTTATCGTACCGGATTGTTTCGCAGTCACCATCTTGACGCCGTAAAACCTGTGAGCTTCAATTTGCAACCTAAAAAAACACTGGCAATTATTGGTGCAAATGGCTCCGGCAAATCCACGCTGGCAAGAATGCTATCTGGCGTTATTGAGCCAACTTCGGGTGAAATCCTGATTAATCAGCACAAACTGGCTTACGGAGATTACAGCTATCGCAGTCAACGAATTCGCATGATTTTTCAGGATCCGAGCACTTCACTGAACCCTCGTCAGCGTATTGGTCAGATCCTGGATATGCCCCTAATCCTGAATACGGAGCTGTCTCCTACTGAGCGGGAAAAACGAATCAACCAAACATTGCGTCAGGTTGGATTATTGCCAGATCATGCTAATTATTATCCACACATGCTCGCTTCAGGACAGAAACAACGTGTTGCGCTGGCGCGGGCTCTGATATTGCAGCCACAAATTATTGTTGCCGATGAGGCATTAGCTTCCCTTGATATGTCACTACGTTCCCAAATCATCAATCTGATGTTGGAATTACAGGAACAACATAGTATTGCCTATATCTATGTAACCCAGCATCTTGGGATGATGAAACACATCAGTGATCAAGTTCTGGTAATGCATCAAGGGGAAGTTGTCGAACGTGGTAATACAGCGGAGGTATTGGCTTCTCCACTGCATGAAATTACACGTAAATTGATAGCCAGCCATTTTGGTGAAGCACTCTCCACTGAAGCATGGCGGCAAGATATCACTTAAGATTTTAACCAATAAATTGTAAGTTGAATTGAGGCAGTAAGGGAACAAAAAGGCAATTTGAAAGATAGAGAGTGTATTTTATTCACTGATCGGAACAGCAAGGGAAACTCACCACATTTCTCTTGGTCGTGGTAGAATCATCTCCGTTTATTAACAATAAATACCATTGTCATGCTGAGTATATTATTTTTATTACTCCTGAATATTGGTGTTTGACTACAAAGAACAATAAGGATACTGCTATGGGTTTCATGACCGGCAAGCGCATTCTCATTACTGGCGTCGCCAGCAAACTGTCTATCGCTTATGGAATTGCCAAGGCAATGCACGAACAAGGTGCAGAATTGGCTTTTACCTACCAAAATGACAAATTGAAACCTCGTGTCGAAGAGTTTGCTGCATCATTGAATTCTAATATCGTGCTGCCATGTGACGTGGCCGAAGATGAAAGCATTGATGCACTGTTTGTTGAGTTGGGCAAAGTGTGGCCTAAATTCGACGGATTCGTTCACTCTATCGGTTATGCTCCTGCTGAACAGCTTGATGGCGATTATGTTAATGCCGTCAGCCGTGAAGGCTTCAAAATTGCACATGACATCAGCGCATATAGCTTCGTTGCAATGGCAAAAGCATGTCGTAACATGCTGAATCCTAACTCTGCATTGCTAACCCTGAGTTATCTGGGTGCAGAGCGTGCAATCCCTAACTACAATGTGATGGGATTAGCAAAAGCCTCTCTGGAAGCAAATGTGCGTTATATGGCAAATGCAATGGGTGCTGAAGGCATTCGTGTTAACGGTATTTCCGCAGGCCCAATCCGTACCCTGGCTGCATCAGGTATCAAGGATTTCCGTAAAATGCTGGCACACTGTGAAGCCGTTACTCCTATCCGTCGCACTGTAACAACAGAAGATGTCGGTAACGCTGCTGCATTCCTGTGTTCTAATCTGTCTGGTGGCATTACTGGCGAGATTCTACACGTTGATGGTGGTTTCAGCATTGCAGCTATGAATGAGTTAGAATTAAAATAATAATTCACTCATATCCTAAGATAATCTCCACATTACGGTGGGGGTTATCTCTCTTCTATCCTCTGCATCAATTCTTCCTTCACACACTCCGATTATTTGACTACTTTTGAATTGAAAGATCATTCAGGTAGATACTACACACAAACTATCACTAGTTAATGTAGAATCATAAAATGTATCCATAGTGTAAAACTTCAAATAATGTTCTTGCGTTCTATTGCATCCCTGTATTAAAAAATCTTGATTAAGGAGCAACGAATGAAACTGTACTATACGCCGGGTGCTTGCTCACTCTCCCCGCACATTATTCTCCGTGAAACCGGACTGGACTTTAGCCTAACAAAAGTAGATTTAAAAAGTAAACTCACTGAAAATGGCGATGATTTCCTTAAAATTAACCCCAAAGGACAAGTTCCAGCACTCATGCTCGACAATAATGTCATTCTCACAGAAGGTCTGGCTGTTGTTCTATATCTTGCCGATCAGAAATTAGATAGGAATTTAGTGGCCCCTGCCGGATCGCTGGAACGTTATCATCAAATTGAATGGCTGAATTATATTGCCAGCGAAATACATCAAAATTTCGGGGTATTTTCACCTACATCGGCAGCACCAGAAAGTTATCGTTCTACTATTCGAAGCAAGTTACTCACAAAATTTACTTATCTTGATAGTATCTTAGCAAAACGTGAATATATTGCCGGTGATCATTTTACAGTGGCAGATGCTTATCTATTTACAACCTGCGGCTGGACTCCTCGGATAAATTTGGACTTATCCCAATTAAGTTATTTGAATGCCTATATACAAAAAATTAAGCAACGCCCGCATGTTCACGATGCTTTAAAAACAGAAGGAATAATTTAGTCATAGAAGAGAGTGCTTCCGGTATTCTGACTCAATGACCCAACACATTGATTAAGGCTACCGGAAGCATAATTTGAATAATAATTTTCAGCGTCAGTCTATTTGTACAGCATGGAATTGGTGCTCTGGAGTGACCATTTTATCTTGAGCAGCAACGAGCTGTAATTCAAATTCCCCACGCCTTTGAGTTTCCAGCATGATTTCATAGACGGCGGCTGTAATATGCTCTAGCGCAAATTGCAATTCAGCATTGGTCAAAGATTGACTCTTCAATAGATTAACAAGGAACAAGCCACTGGTTAAATCACCGACACCAACAGGCTGGCGTTCACCTGTATCAATCAATGGACGGTTGATATGCCAGCTATGTTCTTTAGTTACCAGAAGCATTTCAAAGCAATCTGTTCGATAGCCTGCACGACTGAGATGTTTAACTAACACAATCTTAGGGCCTTTTTCACATAACTCACGAGCGGCGGATATCGCTTGTTCTACATTTTCAATTTTCCGCGTAGTCAGTGTTTCAAGTTCCAATAAGTTAGGTGCAATAATATCACTGGCCGGTAATGCCTTTTCACAGAGAAATTCAGCAACTCCGGGTGCGACGATGCATCCTTTTTCTGGGTGTCCCATGACAGGATCACAAAAATACCAAGCATCAGGATTAGCTAGCTTAACCTACTTCACTATATCAAGAATATAATTTCCCTGCTCAGCAGAGCCAATATAACCACTCAATACTGCATGGCAGGATGCTAATTTATCAATTTCACCAATACCCTGCACAATTTCAGCCAAATGCTCTGGAGGCATTACACACCCTCGCCATTGAGGATATTGGGTATGGTTAGAAAACTGAACCGTATTTAATGGCCATACGTTCACCCCCATACGATTCATTGGAAAAACAGCCGTGCTGTTCCCCGCATGACCAAAGACTACATGAGACTGAATTGAAAGAACATTTTTCATGATAATGCCTAGTTTATTATTTTTAGAACCATGAGTAGTTTATAAGAATATCAGATACTTTAAGGGCAACATTAATGTTGCCCTTAATACTTAGTGACACCTTTATGGATTATTTCCAGTTGATCAGGCAATAATGTTTTTTGCCACGGCGTAATAAAGTATAACGTCCAAACAAACGATCACTGTCCGCAAATACATACATAGGCTCAGACTGTTTCTCACCATTGACGGAAACTGCGTTTGAGTTGATCATGGTACGAGCCTGTCCACGGGAAGGAACAAATTCCGCAGTAACAAGTGATTGTTGCAAATCATCTCCATTTTCAAGTTCAATCGCTGGCATGCCATCTTGAGCCAATTGCGCAAGATCATCTTCGGTCAAATCAGCAACTGCACCAGAGAATAAACTCTCAGTGATCCGCTTAGCGGCAACAAGACCTGCATCTCCATGCACCAGCTTAGTGACTTGCTCTGCTAATACATATTGGGCACGTGGAGCTTTACCGCTATTTTTATCTTCTTCTTCCAACGCATTGATCTCTTCAATGCTCATGAAAGTAAAGAATTTCAGGAAACGGTAAACATCTGCATCAGCAGTGTTAATCCAGAACTGGTAGAATTTGTATGGGCTAGTTTTTTTCGGGTCTAGCCAAACTGCTCCACCTTCTGTTTTACCGAATTTAGTACCATCAGATTTAGTAATCAAAGGTACAGTCATACCAAATACTTGTTTCTGGTGTAAGCGACGCGTCAAATCGATGCCTGAAGTAATGTTGCCCCATTGATCTGAACCACCAATCTGCAATTCAACACCATATTTTCCATTCAGGTTAGCAAAGTCATATGATTGCAATAGGTTATAAGAAAATTCAGTATACGAAATACCAACATCATCACGGTTCAGACGCTGTTTCACCGCTTCTTTGTTGATCATCTGGTTAACGGAAAAATGCTTACCAATATCACGTAGGAAAGTAAGCACATCCATTTCACCAAACCATTCATAGTTATTGGCTAATTCCGCACCATTTTCACCATCAAAATTAAGGAATGGTGAAACTTGTTTACGAATTTTCTCCACCCACTCTGTAACAGTTTCTTCTGTGTTTAATTTGCGCTCAGTTGCTTTAAAGCTTGGATCGCCAATCAAACCTGTCGCACCACCAACCAACGCAATAGGCTTATGCCCAGCAAGTTGGAATCGTTTTAAACACAGCAAGGGAACCAGATGACCCAAATGCAAGCTGTCAGCGGTAGGATCGAAGCCACAATAGAGAGAAACCGGACCTTGCGCCAGTCTCTCAGCTAACGCCTCTTCATCCGTTACCTGGGCAATAAGGCCCCGCTCTTGCAGTTGTTTAATCAGGTTGTTGCTAGACATCAATGACTCCATCAGTTTGTATTCTTTATTTATATGAGAAACTCGTTATAAATCGCGAGCTATAGCATAAAACGCCAGTAATATAAGTGCCAGTATTAAAAACAGTAATTAGTGCTGTTGTAGCCAGTACTATTATTGTAATCAATACCGTTAAGGTGCCAGACGATCAATATGCCATTCATCACCTTCACGCTGGTACAAAAAGCGATCATGAAGACGATGTGAACCACCCTGCCAAAATTCTACTGAATCAAATTCGACTCGGAATCCTCCCCAGAAATTAGGCAAAGGGACTTCACCATTTTGGAATTTCTGTTTTAACTCTAAAAACTTACCTTCCAAAATTCCTCTGGCAGAAATCCGTGAAGATTGCTGAGAAGCCCAAGCTGCAATTTGGCTATCTCTCGGACGGCTATGGAAATATTTCACTACTTCAATAGGCGATAATTGTTCCGCCTTACCGAGAAAACTAACCTGCCTTTCCAGTTGATACCATGGAAAATGGAGGCTGATCCGCTTATTCTGAGCCAAATGTTTAGCCTTACGACTACCAAGATTGGTATAAAAAACTAAGCTGCGAGCATCAAAGTGTTTTAATAGAACAATGCGCTGATAGGGCTGACCATGCTCATCAACTGTGGCAATACACATTGCTGTCGGATCGCTCAGTCTGGCTTCACAAGCCTGTTTAAACCAACGTTCAAAAAGTTCAATCGGTTCTTTAGTAAGATCTTTTCGTCTTAATCCACCGCGTATATATTCGCGACGTAATTCTGCGATAGCTGTTTCATTATGTTCTGACATTTCTAACTCTCGATTTCCTAATGAGTATTAGATATTATTATCTGACTACAGGGTAAATTGCGCCTAAAATCGTTTCCCTGTCTGCACCCGTCACTGATGGTAAATTTCCTGACAAGCCTGACATAGTACGGAATGCCAACCACGCAAATGCCAGCGCTTCCATGTCATCACCGCTCAATCCATATTTATCTGTCGTCGCCACTTCAGCATTCGGCAATAAAGCAGATAACCGACTCATAACGAGCGGATTTCGTGCTCCACCGCCACAAACCAGAAGGCGATCACATCCACCACTCAGTATCACCTGCTGAGAGATGCTCACAGCGGTTAATTCAGCCAACGTTGCCTGAACATCCACAGGTTCAACGTTAGGATAATCAGCTAACTGTTTTTCCAGCCATGTCATATTAAAGTATTCACGCCCCGTACTTTTCGGTGCTGTGCGCGCAAGATAAGGATCAGAAAGCATTTTCTGAAGTAAAGGTTCGTTGACGGTTCCTTCACTGGCCCACAGTGCATCTTTGTCGTAAGGTAATTGTTTATGCCGCCATATCCAGGCATCCATCAACATATTACCAGGCCCAGTATCATACCCTTTCACGGCAGTATCAGGCAGAAGCGCTGAAATATTTGCAATCCCACCAATATTCAGAATAATACGCCGTTCTGCCGGATGACCCAATACTGCCATATGGAATGCGGGTACCAAAGGTGCTCCCTGACCACCATAAGCCATATCACGTCGTCTGAAATCACCTACCGTTGTAATATTGGTAAGAGCGGCGACACGGTTATTGTCACCAATTTGCATGGTGAAAGGTTTCTTACCATCTGGCTCATGCCAAACCGTCTGCCCATGACACCCAATTGCAGTAATATCGTTAGCAGTCAGCCCAGCTTTATCCAGCAACCCTTGTACAGACTCCGCAAAAAGAGTGCCAAGTTCATAGTCTAATCTTCCTACTATTGATAATGTCGTTTGCTGTCCCTGACAGATAGAAAGTAATTCTTGCTTGATCTCTTGCGGGAAAGGATGATTATAACTTACTTCCTGTTTAACAACTTTATCACTAATCGTTGCTAGAATAACATCAACGCCATCCATACTAGTGCCAGACATTACACCAATATAACACCCTGATTTCATAAATATTCCCCTACTTAAAGAATGGATTACATTTAGCAAGTGGATTAAATTTGATAATGAATAAACTATAAAGCACATCCATTTGGACTATATATGTTTAATAGCCAATATCAGAGATAAAATCTGAGTTTTGGAGAGACCTTCACAAAACATGCTAGACTTTTGGTCAGGAATTATTCCTTTCTAAGTTCATATTAGGTATTTATTATATATGTTGATATGAGTCATTAGTGGCTGACCAATGTATCCGCTCTGCTACTAACGCTTTGCTACTAACAATAAATAGTAGCCGAATGCTTGGTTGTAGATTTACTATCAAGCTTCCCCATCGGGCATTAAAATTAGGAGTGACTATGTTCAAACGTTTCCTGGTTGGTGCAGTTGTAGTAACCACTCTATCTGGTTGTGCAGACATGGGAGCACTTTCTAGCGATACTTATACTATTGACCAAGCCAAACGTGCTCAAGCTGTGACCTATGGCACTATCTTGTCTGTACGTCCCGTCACTATCAAAGGTAATCAAGAAGGTAGTTCCAATATGTTGGGTCTTATTGGTGGGGCCGTCTTGGGAGGGCTGTTGGGTAATACAGTCGGCGGTGGTACAGGCCAACGACTTGCTACAGCCGCAGGAGCTATTGCTGGCGGAATGGCTGGTACAGGAATCGAAAGCGCTATCGACAAGACGAAAGGTGTTGAGTTAGAAATTCGTAAAGATAACGGGCAGCATGTCATCGTAATACAAAAATTGGATCAAGTCCAATTCAGCAGAGGCCAACGTGTCAAAATCGCTGATAGTGGGAGATCTCTAACTGTATCGCCACTCTGAAATACGGAATAACACAAAACTAAAAAATCGCGGGTACCAGATCTGGACCGCGATTTTCTTACTACGATTAATTCCTATATTACCTGTTTATGTAATTGGCTAATATTTTTTTCGATTTTCTTTATTACAGAAGCAAGTAGAATTAACTCATCATGAGTAATTCCCTCCAAGATTTCTTTCCTTGTCGAATCAATAACACTATCTACCTCTCTGATAAAGGTTTCCGATTCTCCGGTTAATTTGATTCTTTTTGCTCGTCGATCATTAGCACATGTATGTCGTGTAATCAGTTTCTTTTCTTCTAATTGATCCAGAGTTCTCACCAAAGATGGTTGCTCAATACCAATAGCTTTCGCGAGCTGTATCTGTGACTGTTCTGGTGGCAGCTGACTAATATTGTATAGAGTAACCCAATGTGTCTGAGTTAATTTCAGCGGTTTCAAACGATGATCAATTAAAGCGCGCCAAACACGGACTAAACGTGCCAGATCTGATCCCAATGTCAATTCCAATTACCCCTCCTTATAATTAGAGACTCATATAACATCAATGAACTATCCAATCAGTTTATTCATATGAATAATGGATACGCACCCTATATCATGCTTACATTAGCAGAATCAAAAATTTCGCTAATTACCTAATTAGTGTCGCGTTGGCTTGTTACTCAAAGTTGACATCTTCGTCGCCCTAAAGAGCGAAGTTTTACGGAGCACCGAATAGAATCGCGCATTAATCCACCAACGATATAAACTTTATAAAATAATCCTCAAACTAAACTATTGTAATTTTAAATATCAACAAAAAAAATACAAACCCCCAAAATATATACATTTCCACTCGGTTAAAGTTCTATAAGAATAACCGCCATCCAAATACTAATCTATATATTTTTACATTAATATCATTTTTCTCTTACAGACAGGGCCGCAATAATAATAAATAACATAAAAAACAATAAGATAAAAAATAGTTCTTTTATTGTTCAATAAATAATTCTTTGATAAGAAATCTTTAATTAAACATCTTATTAGGTCAAGTGAAATGATACTTTTAAATGACATATGTCAAATAAATAGGTAAAAATATAAAAAATATATCATTTATTACTGGTAGTACTTCGTGTTTTTACGGTAATCATAAATTATTATTCATATAAATAACATTTTTTCACCAATTTAGCATAAAATTAAAATAAATCGGGCTGTTCTGGAATAATATCTTCATCATTACCTTTTATTTTTAATGTTCTCAGATGTCTTTGATGACATAAACGCAATATTTTTCTTTTTTCACTATTTGATAATTTCATCCACATAAATCGTTCTTCTCGACTTCGATAACATCCTCGGCAAAAACCACGAACATCCGATTCACAAATCCCTTGGCAAGGGTTTGGAATAACAAAAAATTCTAATTGTTCAGCCATCTAAACCTCCTGCACTGAGACGATAAAATCTTATCTTCTTTCCCCTATAAAGAGGAAACTACCAACGCAAATCAGTATAAGTGTCTAACATAAAAATTTAAATTAAAATAGTAACCAATTGAAATTAAATAGATGAAAGGACAAATTGAATTATTTTATCTATACAAGTTATAGTACTCAGGTATATACAATTATGTGAGCAACGTTTCACAATAAGACTATAAATATCAAGAGGTAATCATGCGCTTACTCCATACTATGATCCGTGTTGGCAACATGCAACGCTCGATTGATTTCTACACTCAGGTGATGGGAATGCGTTTACTTCGCACCAGTGAAAACTCAGAGTATAAGTATTCCCTCGCTTTTGTTGGCTATGGCGATGAAAGTAAAGGTGCCGTCATCGAGCTAACCTACAATTGGGGTGTTGAAAACTACGAAATGGGAACCGCATTTGGGCATATCGCTTTGGGTGTTGATGATGTCGCAGCGACTTGTGAACGCATAAAATTCGCTGGTGGAAATGTGATCCGTGAAGCAGGGCCTGTCAAAGGTGGAACAACTGTCATTGCGTTTGTTGAAGACCCTGATGGATATAAAATCGAACTCATCGAAAACACAAGTGCCAGCAGTGCATTAGGCAATTAATTATTCACACACATGCAAAGGGCATATCTTATTGCCCTTCATTCTCTTCATTGGATAAGCATTACTTCTGCAAGACATGCCAAATTTTGTCATAATACTCCTTAACCCAGAGTTAAAAACAAAATCCTGAAGTTTAAGAACAAAATCAGATGCCTAATAAAAATGATCAAAACATGCTAAGCGGACGCTTTCGTGGTTACTATCCCGTTGTCATTGATGTCGAAACAGGAGGATTTAATGCACGTACCGACGCTTTACTTGAAATTGCTGCAATTACTTTAAAAATGAATGAAGAAGGTTGGTTGACCCCTGCCGATACATTGCATTTTCATATTGACCCATTCGAAGGGGCTAATCTAGACCCTGCGGCTCTGGCATTCACGGGTATTGATCCAACAAATCCTCTGAGGGGAGCAGTCAGTGAATACACCGCATTACATGCTATTTTCAAAATGATCCGCAAGGGTATGAAAGATACTAACTGTAACCGTGCGATTATGGTCGCCCATAATGCTAATTTTGATCATAATTTTGTGATGGCAGCTGCAGAACGTGCCAGTTTGAAACGCAATCCCTTTCACCCATTCGCCACTTTTGATACAGCCGCACTCAGTGGGTTAGTTCTTGGTCAAACCATTCTCGCTAAAGCTTGTATCACCGCGGGAATGCCGTTTGATAGCAATCAAGCACATAGCGCACTTTATGATACCGACCGGACAGCTTTGCTTTTCTGCGAACTCGTCAATCGCTGGAAACGGCTCGGTGGCTGGCCTTTACCTTCTGCTGAAACGGATGACAACCCCTAAAATTTCAAACCCCATACCTGCTAAGGGGTATGGGGCAACGAAGAACATTCATCATATTGATGAATTACTCACCTTCTTCCTGTTCGCGATACTTATCAGCAGTCTCTTTGATCAGCGTTTGTAATTCACCGCGCTGGTACATTTCAATAAGAATGTCACATCCTCCCACCAGCTCGCCATCTATCCAAAGCTGAGGAAATGTCGGCCAGTTTGCATATTTAGGCAATTCTGCGCGAATATCGGGATTTTGCAGAATATCTACGTAAGCAAAACGTTCACCACAAGCAGATAAAGCCTGAACTGCCTGAGCGGAGAAGCCACAACTTGGCAATTTTGGGGAACCTTTCATATACAGCAGAATTGGGTTTTCTTTAATTTGGCGCTCGATTTTCTCAATAGTTGTCATTTTTACTTCCTTAAACCACAGGTGCTGTTTACCAGCATCAGAAAAGATTGATTTAGAATACCACTTTCTACCGCAAATTTTCTACCGTGAACTTTCTGCTACAAACTAGTTGTCATGATTTGCAGAAATCGCCATTTGATATTTTTCACCCCAATTAACTACAACTTGTCCATCTTACAGTTCAGTTCTACGTCAGATCGCAGCAAAATAGCATCTTTTTCCCTGTTATTTCACAGAAAAGTTGTTAAGATAATTATCAAAACAGTAACATAATAAAAAGCTTGAATTTGCTGTGCTCATGATTACTACTCAAATCATGATTTGCATAGCCAAAAACCCGATATAAAAAAGGAGCATGCAATGTCTTTTGAATTACCAGCATTACCTTATGCCAAAGATGCCCTAGAACCACACATTTCAGCAGAAACTTTGGAATATCACTACGGCAAACACCACAACGCCTACGTTGTAAACCTGAATAACC
Organism: Xenorhabdus hominickii; assembly: GCF_002632725.1. Classification (GTDB taxonomy): domain Bacteria; phylum Pseudomonadota; class Gammaproteobacteria; order Enterobacterales; family Enterobacteriaceae; genus Xenorhabdus; species Xenorhabdus hominickii. The sequence continues at coordinate 291,812 of NZ_NJAI01000007.1, read as the reverse complement.
TGATCAAAGAAACCGAATTTGCCGATAAATCACTGGAAGAAATCATCAAAACATCTGAAAGTGGCATCTTCAATAACGCAGCACAAGTCTGGAACCATACTTTTTACTGGCATAGCTTGTCACCAAATGGCGGCGGTGAACCAACCGGAAAAGTAGCAGATGCAATCAACAGCGCTTTCGGTTCTTTTACTGAATTTAAACAGCAATTTACTGATGCAGCTCTGAAAAACTTTGGTTCTGGCTGGACATGGCTGGTCAAAAAAACTGACGGTAGCCTAGCTATCGTAAATACTTCTAACGCAGCAACCCCATTGACTGGCGAAGATAAACCAGTACTGACTGTTGATGTTTGGGAACACGCATATTACATCGATTACCGTAATGCCCGTCCTCAATATCTGGAGCACTTCTGGGCTCTGGTCAACTGGAAATTTGTTGAAGAAAATCTGGCTTAATAGATAAATTCTCTCGCCAGATAAAAATAGCAAGGGCGGATTCTCTAGCATCCATAGAATCATGAATGCCGGAGAATCTGCCCTTAAAATAGGCGACATTACACCTAAAAATGCTTTTTAGATCTTGATCAGATTAGGCAAAGACTTCCAAAAAAAACAATCATTATCAATGCGCTACCGGCAGCCATTAACCCCAGCTTCAGATCTGTATCCATAGAACATCCTCAATGTGAAAATTAAGACACTCCAACACCATAAATCTTAAGTCGCTTTTCCAACTTATTATCTAAAACTGTACCGTGGTATTTAATCTATATACTTTATAATAGCATCGATTATTACTTTCACTTTTGAGCTAGATCAGACAAAATCCAAGGTTTATCGCTAACTTGTTGCCAACCATCACACTATATATAAATATGTTGGCAAACGATTAACAAATATCTATATCCAAGAGACTTCAAGTTGTAACGTGGTGGCAGATAAATGCAGTCAATCCAGTGCAGCTTGAAAAATGAAGGGTATATAAACATAGACCATAAGGTCAGGAGTCCTTTTTATCATGGCAACGATTAAAGATGTGGCTAAACGCGCTGGCGTTTCGACCACAACCGTATCCCATGTTATTAATAAAACCCGCTTCGTCGCCGAAGATACAAAGGCCGCAGTTTGGGCTGCGATTAAAGAACTGAGCTATTCTCCGAGTGCAGTTGCGCGTAGTTTGAAAGTTAACCACACCAAATCTATCGGACTACTGGCAACTTCATGTGAAGCCCCTTATTTTGCTGAAATCATCGAATCTGTTGAAAATAGCTGCTACAGCAAAGGCTATACTTTGATCCTATGTAATTCACACAATGATATTGACAAACAAAAAGCCTACCTTGCAATGCTGGCCCAAAAGCGTGTAGACGGCTTACTTGTCATGTGCTCAGAGTACCCAGAACAATTATTGAGTATGCTGGAAGGGTATCGCAATATTCCCATGGTAGTCATGGATTGGGGTGAATCCAGAGGGGATTTTACCGATGCGATTGTCGATAACGCCTTCCATGGTGGCTATTTGGCTGGTCGCTATCTTATTGAACGCGGTCATCGTGACATTGCTGCCATTCCTGGTTCATTAGCGAGAAATACCGGGGGTGGACGTCACCAAGGCTTTATCAAAGCACTAAAAGAGGCCAACATCGCCATTCGGGATGAGTGGATTGTCCAAGGTGATTTTGAACCTGAGTCCGGCTATCAAGCCATGTATAAGATCCTGAATCAGAAACAACGTCCAACGGCTGTCTTTTGCGGTGGAGATGTTATGGCTATGGGAGCAATCTGCGCTGCTGATGAATTGGGATTACGTGTTCCACAAGATATTTCCATCATCGGTTATGACAACATTCGTAACGCTCGCTATTTTACTCCAGCATTGACAACCATCCACCAACCTAAAGAACGTCTGGGGCAAATGGCTTTTTCTATGCTACTGGACAGAATCGTCAACAAACGTGAAGATGCACAGACTATTGAAGTCCACCCGCGCCTCGTTGAACGACGTTCTGTCGCGGATGGGCCTTTCATCGATTATCGCCGTTAACGATTAATCGTCTTGCAGCCATTCTGCATTAAGCGTTTCGCTATCCCCAAGATAATCAAGCAACCAACTTAATGCTGGTGAATGGCTTTTTTGCGACCATGTTAAGCAGCATGGGCTATCAGGTAATGGTTGTTCAAGTTCGAGTGCAGTCAGTTTCCCTTTGCGGATTAACGGCAATGCACGGTGCTTGGGCACCATTCCTACACATAACCCATCCATCAGGCAATTCAGCCCAATATCCCAATCAGGAACGATCAATCGTCGCTGATTATCCAAAGCCCATGTGTTACGCTTAGGCAAACTGCGCGAAGTATCTTCAAGACATAAGCTGGAATATGAACGCATTTGATCGTCATTCAATTTTCCCGATATCGCTACCAGCTCATGTTCGGGACTTACTACACATAACCAAGGCATGAATCCCATATCCCTGAAACTATAACGCTCACCAACAGGAGAAGCCCGCGTCGCACCAATAGCAACATCCACCCGTTCATCTACCATGGCATCCCATACCCCATTAAAAACTTCAGGATAAACAAATAATTCAATATCAGGAAAATGACGATAAAAATCCAAAATTAATCGAAGTGTTCGCTCAGGTTTTACCACCTGATCAACCGCAATACTTAACTGCCCCCTCCAACCATTGGCAACTTGCTGACATTGATGACGAGTGTGATTCATTTTTTTGATAACAATACGCGATTCCTTAACAAAAATAGCGCCGGCCTCGGTTAACTCAACATCACGATGACGTCGTTCAAATAAAGGTACAGCCAGCCATTCTTCGAGTTGTTTTACCGTATAACTGACAGCAGAGGGGACACGATGAAGCTCTGATGCAGCCGCACTGAAACTTCCCGTTCTGGCAACTGCATCAACAACTTCCAGAGAGTATTCAGACCACATATATCTTCCTTTCAATTTTTTTCACAGCATGATGCAAATATTACCGTTTCACAAATAAAAATAATGCCATATAGAATAAACCAAGTATTTCCTTATCCATTACCACACCAAGTTACTAAGAAAATGACAACAAATAAAAATTCCACCCTATTCATGTTTTATCTTGCCGGCCTGAGTATGCTCGGTTATTTGGCCATTGATATGTATTTACCTGCTTTTGACGCGATGAAAGCAGAACTAGGTACATCAGAAGGCGCCATTAGTGCGAGTCTTAGTATCTTTCTTGCTGGTTTTGCCGTTGCCCAGCTTTTATGGGGACTATTGTCTGACCGCATAGGAAGAAAACCTGTCCTTATTATCGGATTATCTTTATTTTCCATTAGCTGTTTAGGGATCCTTTGGATAACTGATTCCACTCAACTACTAATCCTGAGGTTTATTCAGGCAGTTGGAGTCTGCTCCGCAGCAGTGACTTGGCAAGCTTTGGTTGTCGATAGATATGACACAGAACGAACAAAACGCGTTTTTGCCATGATTATGCCTCTGGTCGCTCTTTCCCCTGCCCTCGCACCTTTATTGGGAGCATGGTTACTGTCACATACTAGCTGGAGAGTTATTTTTCTTGTTTTAATGGCAGTGACGCTTTTACTTTTGATACCCACATTTCTCCTGAACAATAAACATAAATCGATCGATGCTAATACCGATCAACAGTCGATTTCTTTCTTTACATTACTAGCATCCCCCGTTTTTAGCGGAAACGTATTAATTTATGCTTCTTGCAGTGCTGGTTTTTTTGCTTGGCTAACGGGCTCACCAATAATTTTGAACGAAATGGGGTATGATCCGACCGATATCGGTCTAAGTTATATTCCTCAAACTCTGGTATTTATGATCGGCGGGTACGGCTGTCGGATCTTATTGGAAAAAGTGAAAAGTGAAACGATATTTCCATTTTTGCTGATAGGTTATGCTATTAGCATGGCAGCTATTTATTTGCTTTCTATATTCAGTACCCCTTCATTTATGGCTATTCTGATTCCATTTTGTTTTATGGCGGCAATGAATGGCGCGTCCTACCCAATTGCCGTGTCAAATGCACTCTCTGTTTATCCTAAAAACAGTGGTAAGGCTGCTGCATTGCAAAATGCTCTGCAATTGGGCCTTTGTTTTGTCGCAAGTATGATTGTCTCCATCTTTATGAAATTTCCTCTTGTATCTACTACAACAGTTATGGTTTCTACTGTTGTTCCAATGGCCTTAGGCTATTGGTTACAAAAGAAAAACACTCAAAAAAGCACAGATTACACATTAAATATTCGCTCAAAAAAATAATAAATAAGAACATTATTATCTAAAGGTTACATCATATGTGGCCTTTAGATGATTGTTTAAATGTTATTTAACTCATATACTCATACAGATTCATTATTCTAAAAATTCGGAATTTGAGGTTTTCAAGGGCATAGAAGCCCTATTTAAATTCAGGATGAATAAAAACTGTATCATTTAGTTATAATTTATATATTTTTCTAAACAAGCCCTCGTGGTTTTAAATAAAGATAACATCAGCTAAAAAGTGACACCTCAAAATTCCATCACACAAATGTTGGAGAGTATATGAGTTCATCTTTTGTTGAAAGTCAAAAAACAATAACTAATTCTTGGCATAGAATTGCTCATGAATTGCTTCAAGATGCTGATATTGAAATCAACGGCAAACGTCCTTTCGATATCCAAATCAAAAACCCTGACTTTTACAAGCGAGTATTAAAAGAAGGTTCTTTGGGACTGGGTGAAAGTTATATGGATGGCTGGTGGGAATGTGAGCGACTTGATATTTTCTTCCATAAAGTATTACGTGCTGGTTTAGAGCATCGTATTCCCAAAAGTACTAAAGATATTTTGCAGATATTCATATCTCGTATATTTAATCTACAAACGCCTAAACGTGCATGGATTGTTGGTGAAGAACACTATGATTTAGGTAACGATCTTTTTACCCGAATGCTTGACCCACATATGCAATATTCCTGCGGCTACTGGAAAAACGCCAATACATTGGAAGAAGCCCAATCCCATAAGCTCCATCTAATTTGCGAAAAACTACAACTATCACCGGGTATGACATTATTAGATATCGGCTGTGGATGGGGTGGACTGGCAGCCTATGCTGCGGAAAATTACGGTGTATCTGTCACGGGGTTAACAATTTCCGCAGAACAGCAGAAATACGCCCAAGAGCGCTGCAAAGATCTTGACGTCAAAATTATCCTTGAAGATTATCGCAACCTGAATCTCCAATTTGATCGCATTGTTTCCGTCGGTATGTTTGAACACGTTGGCCCTAAAAATTATGCTCATTATTTCAGTATAGTGAAAAAGAATCTGAAACCAGATGGTTTATTCCTTCTTCATACTATCGGCTCCAATCGGGATAAACTGGGCGTCGATTCATGGATTAGCAAATATATTTTCCCTAATGGCTGCTTACCATCAATTGGAAAAATTGCCAAAGCGAGTAATGGAAAGTTTGTCATGGAAGATTGGCACAACTTTGGCGCAGATTATGACCGGACGCTCATGGCATGGTATGAGCGATTTATTACAAGCTGGCACGAAATAGAACATAACTACAGTCCGCGATTCAAACGGATGTTCAGTTATTATTTGAATGCCTGTGCAGGTGCATTCCGAGCAAGAGACATTCAGCTATGGCAGATCATATTCAGCCAACAAGGCGTTGAAAACGGGTTAAGAGTCCCCAGATAGAGAATTTCTCTCTGAATGACATTCAAAAAGCTACAGAAATAAGATTTCTGTAGCTTTGGTGTTCTATTTAAATTGGTTGCGACAAACCCTTTAACACAACTTAAAGGTATTTTTATTGTTCTTCAACCTGTGTCTGCGACAGTAATCTTTCTTGCTCTTTCTGTGCCATGATTCGTTCAACGGTATCTACGATCACTTGAGTCTGCGGATCAATTTCAATATTGACCTTTTCTCCAAGGCGTTTTTTACCCAACGTTGTACGTTCCAGTGTTTCTGGGATCAAATGAACACAAAAACGATTATTCACTACATCCCCAATTGTCAGACTAATTCCATCAATACCAATAAAGCCTTTATGCAGGATATAACGCATCAATTGTTTGTCGTGAATTCGAAACCAGATTTCATGATTATTTTCTGAAGTAAATATCTTGGCAATTTCAGCAGTTGTAATAACATGACCGGACATCAAATGGCCGCCGATTTCATCACCAAATTTAGCCGCCCTTTCCAGATTGACTAGGTCACCTACATTAAGTTTACCGAGATTGGTCAGACGCAGCGTTTCTTTCATTAAATCAAAGCTAATCAAATCGCCGTCTATTTTAGTTACAGTCAAGCAACAACCATTGTGGGAAACTGAAGCCCCTGTTTCAATTCCGGGTGATAATTCAGCCGGAAATTTAACAATGTGGGTCCGAAAATTCATTTTCTCGTCAATGGCAACAATCGGTGCTTTTCCCTGAACAATACCTGTAAACATGGGAACCTCTTTAATCATTTTTGCATAATAAGTTAGTTTAACCCACTCATCGCTTTTAAACACGTTTTCTGTTGAGTATAGCGCTTATTATTGAGTATAGACCCGATAGAGTTCAAGTTGCATTGAGGCGGCACGTGAGCTGATCTTCAGGAGCATAGATTACCCTATGTTTATAACTAAACTATGTGACTATGGTGAATGAACGAAGCCAACAAAGAAGTGGAATAATTGGCTTAATAAAATGAGTTCTATACAATGACCGAGCTTTTAGGCGATACATTTTCCACTAATGTCGTTTGCTCGCAGAAATACTTCTTATTTTCCAGTTAATTTTTAATCAAAAAGGTGTAGTACGTGCAGAAATATTTAAATGAAGCGCGTAGTTTGCTCGCTTTAGGGATCCCCGTCGTCATCGCACAATTTTCACAAACTGCGATGGGGTTCGTCGATACAGTCATGGCTGGTAAAGCTAGTGCTGTTGAAATGTCAGCGGTTGCTGTTGGTACATCAATCTGGCTGCCAATTATTCTGTTTGGTCAGGGTTTATTGTTAGCTTTAACGCCAATTGTGGCACACATGAATGGCTCCAGCCAAAGAAAAAATATTGCAGGTCAGATCCAACAGGGTTTTTGGCTTGCTGCGTTCCTTTCTGTCTTAATCATTACAATATTGTATAACAGTCGGTTTATTATAGAAGCACAGCATAATGTCGATCCTGTTTTAGCACAAAAAGCAACGGATTTTATCCATGCTATTATGTGGGGAGCGCCCGGTTATTTGTTCTATCAGGTTTTACGCGGTCAATGTGAAGGATTATCGAAAACCAAGCCAGGAATGGTCATCGGTATTATGGGGTTATTGGTCAATATTCCCGTTAACTATATTTTCATTTACGGCAAATTTGGTGCTCCAGAGTTGGGTGGTGTAGGCTGTGGTGTAGCAACCGCAACAGTCTATTGGGTCATGTTCCTGCTGCTGCTTGCATATGTGAAACACTCTCCTTCCCAAAAAGATATTCATACATTTGATAATTTTACAGCGCCTAAATGGGGGACCCAAAAACGTATTATATTGCTTGGGTTACCTATCGCGCTGGCAATGTTCTTTGAGGTTACACTATTCGCTGTTGTGTCACTGTTGGTCTCTCCGCTTGGTGTTGTAGCCGTCGCAGGGCATCAAATATCACTCAATTTCAGCTCCATGATGTTTATGTTCCCACTGTCACTGGGCATCGCTGCAACCATCCGCGTAGGCCATAACCTTGGGCAGAAATCAACTGAAGGAGCTAAAATAGCAGCTTACACCAGTCTTGCTGTTGGTTTAATCATTGCCTGTTTAACCGCTACTTTCACAATATTATTCCGCGAGCGGATCGCATTTATGTACAACGATAATATTGAAGTTGTCATTCTTGCCTCTCACTTGATGCTATTTGCGGCTATTTACCAACTTTCTGATACCGTCCAAGTTATTGGATCCGGAGTATTGCGTGGGTATAAAGATACACGTTCTATCTTCTTTATCACCTTCATTGCCTATTGGATTTTAGGGTTACCTAGTGGCTATATTCTGGCACTAACTGATTATGTCACTAAACCGATGGGACCACAGGGCTTCTGGATTGGTTTTATTATCGGTTTAACCGCAGCCGCGATCATGATGGGCTATCGAATTTTGTGGACACAAAAACAGTCAGTCCATTCTGTCCTGAAACGATCCACTCGATGACATTGTATATTTAGTTATCAACTTAAGGGGAAAAGCTGCAAATTCATGCTAAAAGATGTAAATGCGAGCAGTCAAACAAGAATTTGCATTTTTTCCCTTGCCAGAAGGCTTAGTGCCCGTTAATATTCTTTCCCGTTGTCAGCCATGATGATTTAGATTGCGTCCGTAGCTCAGTTGGTTAGAGCACCACCTTGACATGGTGGGGGTCGGTGGTTCGAGTCCACTCGGACGCACCAAAATCAGGTTGAAAATATTTTTTTTCAAAAATATAGAACATTATGTGCGTCCGTAGCTCAGTTGGTTAGAGCACCACCTTGACATGGTGGGGGTCGGTGGTTCGAGTCCACTCGGACGCACCATATCTTAATATATTCCTCTAATTATCTTAAAATCACTTTTCCCCTGTTCCTTTTTGTTGCTTTATCTTACTTGTATAAACCTATTGTTACTTAATCCATTTCGCTTATTAAAAATTCAATTACATCCCGTTTGCACAACAACCCTATGATTTTTTTAACATCGCTCTAATTATTTTGTCCTTTCCTGATGTAAATCTGTTCGAGAACCATTTTTTTGATTCATTTCACAGAAATTAGTCTCTATAATACGCTTCTGTCATAAGTTGAATGGTTTCAGCCAATTGGTTTACCGAGTCCAGAAAAAATTACAGATGATTAATCGATCCAAGTCCACATGTCTAAACATGTTTGACTTCATACTAAACAAATCATTCGACGCGTTCTGCTACCCGTTTTCTATTATGTTGCGTAACTTATAACACCAGATGATGCTGGCATAAATGTCAATGGTTGGCGATTCACTCTTTTAATCCATTAAAACCAGTAGATAGATTGTCATGAAAAAAACCAAAATTGTTTGTACTATCGGGCCGAAAACAGAATCCGAAGAAAAATTAACTGAGCTGCTCAATGCCGGCATGAATGTAATGCGCCTAAATTTCTCTCACGGTGACTACGAAGAACACGGTCAACGCATTAAGAATATTCGCGCAGTCACAGCGAAAACAGGCAAAAAATCAGCAATTCTACTGGATACTAAAGGTCCTGAAATCCGCACCATGAAATTGGAAGATGGCAATGACGTCTCCCTAACTGCGGGCCAGACTTTCATCTTTACAACAGATAAATCCGTCATTGGCAATCAAGATCGTGTCGCTGTGACTTATGCTGGTCTGCCAGAAGATCTCACACCAGGCAACACAATATTAGTTGATGATGGTTTGATCGCAATGACAGTCAAAGATATCACCGCAACTGAAGTCATTTGTGAAGTATTGAACAACGGTGATTTGGGCGAAAACAAAGGCGTTAACTTGCCAAACGTTTCTATCAACCTACCTGCATTAGCAGAAAAAGACAAACAAGACCTCATTTTCGGTTGCGAGCAAGGCGTAGATTTCATCGCTGCCTCTTTCATACGTAAGCGCTCCGATGTACTGGAAATCCGTGAACATTTGAAAGCTCACGGCGGCGAACATATCCAAATCATTTCCAAAATCGAAAATCAGGAAGGTCTGAATAACTTCGACGAAATTTTGGAAGCTTCAGACGGTATCATGGTTGCCCGCGGTGATCTGGGCGTTGAGATCCCAGTAGAAGAAGTCATCTTCGCTCAAAAAATGATGATAGAAAAATGTAATTTAGCTCGTAAAGTTGTTATCACTGCAACTCAAATGCTGGATTCTATGATCAAAAACCCACGCCCTACTCGCGCTGAAGCAGGTGACGTTGCCAATGCTATTTTAGATGGTACTGACGCAGTGATGCTTTCTGGTGAAAGTGCGAAAGGGAAATATCCAGTTGAAGCAGTATCCATCATGGCAACCATCTGTGAACGTACAGATCGCGTCATGACCAGCCGGATTGAAAATACCAAAACCCAGAAACTGCGTGTTACCGAAGCAGTCAGCCGTGGTGCTGTTGAAATTGCAGAAAAATTGGAAGCGCCACTGATCGTTGTAGCAACTTATGGCGGCAAATCAGCAAGATCTATCCGCAAATATTTCCCTAACGCACCGATTCTTGCTTTGACCACAAATGAAATCACTGCCCGCCAATTACTGTTGGTTAAAGGTGTTTCAACTCAAATTGTCAAAGAAATCGCCTCTACAGATGATTTTTACCGCATTGGTAAAGAAGCTGCTCTGGCAAGTGGGATGGCGAATAAAGGTGATATCGTTGTCATGGTATCCGGTGCACTGGTACCAAGTGGTACAACAAACACCTCCTCTGTTCACGTGCTTTAAGACTTCGTGATTTTGAATAGCTCTGCTGCCTAAAATTGGGCAGCACTGTCAATCATGAATCAGGCTCATATTTGCCTTACATCAAATTGGGCCTTTTTATATTGTTGGCTGTGTCCCCAGAGATTCATTCACTCGCCTACTCAAGGTAAAAGAATATAGAAATAATTCTCATTAGTTTATTGATAATTATTCAATTACTTCTCTACCGTAAAATAGACAATTAGTGCTCTCGCTGATAACGCTAAAAAATAAAAGTGGAATATACATCACCTAGCAGTTATGTTTGTTATGCTTGCCTTACTTAAATCACCCATACCTCTATCGTTTTATTGTCACTATTCAAAAATTATTAGCTTATATTTAGATAAAGATCAGTAGAATTTTTTTCGTAGCAAAAATTTATTCTCTTTCTAAAATAGTTTGTGTAATACTTAGATAGCTACTTGGAGATTAACTTAATCTAGAGGGTATTGTAATGAATCGTACTAAAGTACTACTTGGTGCAGTAATTCTGGCTTCTACTATGTTAGCGGGTTGTTCGAGCGCGACTAAAGTTGAACAGCTTGCCTCTCAGGTTCAAACTCTGGGTTCTAAAGTTGACCAGCTGAGCAATGACCTTAGTTCTGTTCGCTCTGATGTGCAATCAGCTAAAGACGAAGCAGCTCGTGCAAATCAACGCCTTAATAACCAAGTTAAGTCGTACAAGAAATAAACTTGGTGCAAATAACAAAAATGGCGTACATTTGTACGCCATTTTATCTCTAAGACATCCGCTACTACACCTGACTTAAACCAAAATTCTGCCTTTTTCTCTATTATTAGGGAGTTAGTTTTCGGTTTGATAAACCGGTTTCGGTTGATGAAGTGGAGAAAATTTAACCAATTTAATTTCAGGATAGATTGCTTCTCGATTTTCAACAGGCTTCGAAATGTCTAGTTCCTTTAGCTTGCTTGAAACTTGATCTTTATTTACCAGCTCTGGAATTCCTGAACGGTGTATAATTGCTTGTTCGATGAGAGCCTCATCCGTCTGACGATTATCAATGAATTTCATCAAACCTTCAGAGCGCTGAATTGGCATGCTTTGTGGATCATCTGTCTCTTTTTTAGAAAGTGGCTGATGAACTTCGATATAACGTTTACCGTCTGGCTCGACTGCATATTTCACTGGTTCATTGATGATTTGAACTCGCGTTCCTCGCGGAACAGAGCGGAACAAAGCCTCAATGTCATCAGGCCGCAAGCGAATACATCCCGAACTGACACGCATTCCAATGCCAAAATTCGCATTGGTACCATGAATCAAGTATTCGCCCCGTCCAGCCGCCAAGCGTAAGGCAAAGTCTCCCATTGGATTTTCAGGGCCAGCAGGCATCACGGCAGGCAAAATGATTCCCCGACTAGCATAATCTTTGCGAATATTGGCGGTTGGGGTCCATGTCGGATTTTTGATCAACTGACTGACTGACGTTGTCATTGTTGGTGTATCGCGCCCAAGCTGACCTATCCCAATAGGATACACAATGACATGATTTGCCCCTGTGGGAAAATAATAGAGTCTTAGCTCAGCCAAATTGATAATGATACCCTGACGAGGTGTATCCGGCAGCAGCATCTGTGACGGAATAACCAGTTCAGTACCAGCCTTCGGTAAATATGGATCGACACCAGGATTGGCCTCCAACATTGCTAATAAACCTATTTGGTATTTAGCTGCAATGGACTCCAACGAAAGCCCATCATCAGGTACAATATAGATGGATCTTTCACCAATAAGGCGACTGCTAACAGGTGGCAATGGGTATTCGACAGAATGGGCAATATTAGCCAATCCACTTAACGATAATATCCCAATCAAGAACACGCCGATAAAAGTTAAAAATCGCTTCATACATGCTTCCTGAAATGATACATAAGTGCTGGTGGTTAATTAATAGACTATTTTACGAGACTATTCTATCCCATTCACGGCATTCAAAGAGTAATTCTAACTATCTTCAATTCCAAATACCTTCAACGCCAAACACGAATTTTCGTTCCCGTCAGTCCAAAATGCTGACGGGAACGAAAACACAATAAGAAGACTTGATAGGATAACGCTAAGATAAAACAGCCGTCGTCAGGCGAGATGTACAGCATAATTGTTGTTGTTCATTACAGACATCAATCTGCCAAACCTGATGTGACTGGCCAAGATGGACAGGTTTACAAATCCCTTTCACTACGCCTTCACGAACGGACTTAAGATGGTTTGCATTAATTTCCAGACCCACCACCTTTTGTTCGCCTTCTGAACAGAGATACCCTGCAAACGAGCCGAGTGTCTCAGCCAATACCACGGATGCTCCACCATGCAGTATACCAAATGGCTGTTTAGTCCGTTGATCGACTGGCATTACTCCTTCAATAAAATCATCACCAAGCTGGGTAATCTCGATCCCTAAATACCCCACTATACACTCACTATTCATTTGATTAAGCATATTCACGTCTATATTACGCTTCCAAATCACGGCATTATCTCCAATAAGGCTTGCAATGGATGTTTAAGTTGCTTTCCTTCTATACGTTTCACCTGACTTCGACACGAATACCCTGTGCTCAGACAATGCTCCAGAGTCCTATTTTTCATCGCCGGCGCCCATGAAAGGCTATAGATACCAACCGAGTTCTCCAGATTTTTCTTTTCATGGCCATATGTCCCCGCCATGCCACAACATCCCACACTGACATTATTCAATTGATGACCAAAATGACGGAAGATATCGCCCCACTGTTTACCGCTATTAGGAAGAGCAGTGACTTCGGTACAGTGTCCCAATAAATGCCACTCATGACGGGATATTGAACCATCAAGTTTATCTTGTGCCACTCTCTCCGGCAGGATACTGATTAACCACTCATGAACTAATTGGACTTGAAAATTTCCCCTTTGTTCACCAAGAATATCGTTGTATTCATCTCGATAACAAAGCACTAAAGCTGGATCGACGCCTACCATAGGAATATTCAGGCGGGCCACTCGATTAAGAAAATCGGCCGTTTTCCCCGCTGTATTGGCAAACCGACTCAAGAACCCTTTGACATGTTGAGCTTTCCCATTGGGTGAAAATGGCAGCAAAACGGGTTTATACCCTAACTTTTCCGCTAATTGCACAAAATCAGCGACGACCTTCGCATCGTGATAACTTGTGAATGGATCTTGAACAATTAACACATGCTGATCACGCTGAAATGGAGATAGTGTTTCCAACTGTTCTAATGTCATCCTTGTTGCATAATGCCCTGAAAGCTGCTGTTGTAATGTTGGATGGGAAAGTAACGGCAAATCAACCATGCCGATGGTATGCCGGCTGATTTTTTGTACCCAGGGTTGTTTCAAGAAAAAATTAAATACCCGGGGCGCTTTTGCCATCAACGGTGTACTATGCTCAACATTAGCAACGATATGATCACGTAACGGACGCAGATAACGGCTGTAATAAAGAGCCAGAAAACGTGAGCGGAATGATGGCACATCAATCTTGATCGGGCATTGTGTTGAACAAGCTTTGCAAGCTAAGCAGCCTGACATCGCCTCTTTCACTTCATGTGAGAAATCATATTCGCCTTTCCATGCCTGCCAACTATGCCGGGTTTTTTCAATCAATCCCCGCAAACTGGGGCGTGCCTGCTGTAATCCTTGTTCTAATAACTTAGGCTCAACTCCCTGTTCCGTCAAAAGTCGTAACCATTCCCTGACAAGGGTAGCTCTGCCTTTAGGAGAATGTATGCGATGTTGACTAATTTTCATGGAGGGACACATTGGGCTTTTGACATCAAAATTGAAGCACAAGCCATTGCCATTACATTCCATTGCACCACGGAATGCGGTTCTCACATTAACCGGAATTGTACGGTCATACGTTCCACGTTTAGCCGCATCGACTTTCATCATCGGCGCATCAATTCCAATCGGTGGGCAAATTTTTCCTGGGTTCAATCGATTAAGTGGATCAAAAGCTGCTTTTATTCGGCGCAGTTCGTCATATAGGGTTTTGCCAAAAAAAGCGGGGCTATATTCTGCCCGAAATCCCTTACCATGTTCACCCCATAGCAAACCGCCATACTTAGCCGTCAAATGCACTATCTCATCGGAAATTTTCTTCATCAAAATTTCCTGTTGAGGATCACACATATCCAATGCAGGGCGCACATGCAAAACACCGGCATCTACATGCCCGAACATGCCGTAATTAAGTTTATGCCCATCCAAAAGCTGGCGAAATTCAGCGATATAATCAGCAAGGTATTGGGGAGGAACACAAGTATCTTCAACAAATGGAATAGGTTTGGCAGAACCTTTGCTATTACCAAGCAAACCAACCGACTTTTTCCGCATGGCATAAATACGTTCGATATCTACTAAATCATGGCAGATCTGATAACCAATGATGCCCGCCTGATTTTTTGCCATCAATCCATCAAGGCGCAAGCAGAGATCATTAAGCTGCTGATCGATTTTCTGCTCATTATTGCCACTAAACTCAACAATATTAAGCCCTTGCATATCTTTATTTGGTACATCAGTAATCAATTCTTTCACTGAATGCCAGATGATATCTTCACGCGCTAGATTCAGTACCTTAGAATCCACCGTTTCAACTGAAAGTGCTTTGGCTTCGACCATAAAAGGGGCATTGCGCAGAGCAGAATCAAAAGAGTCATATTTGACATTCACTAACCGCCTAACTTTTGGCAGCGGTGTAATGTCCAGAGTAGCCTCTGTAATAAAGGCTAATGTACCTTCAGAGCCCGTTAAAATGCGCGTGAGGTTAAACGTCTGCATATCGTCACTGAACACATGACGCAAGTCGTACCCTGTCAAAAACCGATTAAGTTTAGGAAATTTCTCAATAATTAACTTCCGTTGTTCCCGGCAGCGTTCCAACACGGTTTTATAGACATGTCCAATGATGTTCTCTTCCTGAGCAATCGATTCCGCCAATACCGTGCTCATAGGTCGGGTGTCGAACATTTCCCCTCCTAATAAAACGGCACGCACACCCAATACATGATCTGAAGTCTTACCATATAACAATGATCCCTGACCGGAAGCATCTGTATTTATCATTCCACCCAATGTGGCGCGGTTACTGGTTGAGAGTTCTGGAGAGAAAAAATAACCGAAAGGTTTAAGATATTGGTTAAGTTGATCTTTAATCACACCAGCTTCGACTTTAACCCATCCTTGTTCTAGATTAATTTCCAAAATACGGTTCATGTAGCGGGACATATCCACCACAATTCCATTGTTAAGGGATTGGCCATTCGTACCGGTTCCACCACCACGAGGAGTAAATGTTAGAGTTTGAAAACACTCTTCACCTGCTATCCTTGTTAGCAGTACAACATCGGCACTGGAACGCGGAAACACAACCGCTTGTGGCAATAGCTGATAAATACTATTATCTGTCGCCATCGTCAGCCTATCGGCGTAACTACTGGCTGTGTCTCCTGTAAAGCCGGCTTCTTTCAGTGCAGTCAAATATTCCTGTGCCAGTTCACTGACATGGGGGGCTTGTGATATACGTGGGATCATTGGCTAGTGCCCCTTTTTCTAAATAAGTATCCACATTGCTTTATTTATATACTATCTTGGATAGCGTAACTCAGACAATTTCCTGAGCAAGCAGGCTTTTAACCATATCACAATATTTACCTATTTTGAGCAACCTATGAAACAACGTTATATTTAATTACTATTGTTACTGCCTACAGTATTTTCAATTGCTACGAGAAATTATTTCATGGAAAAATCGCAATCACACCAAGACTTACCCAAGCTGTTATTCGCACTGTTTTTCATTTTATTGCTCATTACAACCAGCTTTTGGGTCTTAAGTCCCTTTGTTTTAGGATTTATTTGGTCAGGCATGGTCGTTATTGCAACCTGGCCGTTATTGGAAAAATTGCAACGTCGATTGTGGGGAAAGCGCTGGATCGCTGTTTCCATCATGACATTACTATTAGTCTTATTATTTGTTATTCCCATTTCGTTGCTTGTTACTAGCTTAGTAGAAAACAGTGCACCACTAATAGAATGGGCAAAATCCCCATCTGCTCTTCAACTACCACAATTGGAGTGGCTCAACCAGATGCCCGTCGTTGGTAATGATTTATATCTCAAATGGCAAGAACTGATTGCGGATGGTAGTAACATGCTTCTTAGCAAAATCCAGCCTTATATCGGTAAAGCAGCGACATGGTTTTTTGCTCAAGCTGCCAATGCAGGCCGTTTCCTTTTCCATCTGGCACTCATGGTGATGTTCAGTGTGTTACTTTATTGGAAAGGTGAACAGGTCATGCTCAGTATCCGCCATTTTGCCATTCGATTAGCAGACAAACGTGGTGATGCCGTAGTTATACTGGCTGCGCAATCTATCCGTGCAGTAGCCCTTGGGGTAGTTGTCACCGCGTTAGTTCAGGCCATCGCAGGTGGAATTGGGCTGGCAATCGCAGGCATTCCTTATGCAATGGTATTAACAGTATTGATGTTTGTATGCTGTGTTGCTCAGCTTGGGCCTTTACTTGTCCTTATACCATCCATCGCATGGCTTTATTGGACAGGAGAAACAACATGGGGAACCATTCTGGTGGTTTGGAGCCTAGTTCTGACTACAATGGATGGTGTTCTTCGCCCTTTCCTTATCCGCCTTGGCGCTGATTTGCCCATGGTTTTAATTCTTACAGGCGTAATCGGCGGCATACTTTCACTGGGCTTAATCGGATTATTTATCGGTCCTGTCGTACTGGCTGTTTCCTACCGCTTGCTGTTGGCATGGATGAATGAAGTTCCTTTACCTGGAAGCAAGATGGAAGATACAAAAAAATATTTTGAAGAAAAACATGTAAAATAATCAAATAACTGCGCGGAAATATTATTTTTTCGCGCAATTATCAAACTGGTGAATATATAATTTGGCTTCATTGAAAATATAATTTCATTTCTAAAAAGAAATACTTCCAAGGGAATTGTTGCAAAAAAGTTATATTTATAAGATTTCTTTTCTCAGGTTCTATTTATTAAGAGGATTCTTAATGAATAAACTCATTTATTAAATTAGTATTCCTTCTATCGAAACAAATGTTTCCCAGTTAATTGCTATCTCAGTCTATATACGCCATAGACTGAGACCAATGAAGGAATACATATATTGCTGTGTGTAGTCTTTGCCTGTCAGCCCATGATAGGCTTTTTTTTTAGTTGTTATTTCATTTTTTGTTTATTGCTAATTATCATATTAAAAATAGACTATGTTACATAGAATATAAAAGCCCACTAGTATTCTAACAGGCTTTTAATTCAATTCTTAATTACCTGGTGCTAATTATTGCCAGCCAGAGAAATCCACGTTTTAACTACTGTATCAGGATTAAGCGATAAGCTGTCAATTCCTTCTTTCATTAACCATTCAGCAAAATCTTCATGATCCGAAGGGCCTTGTCCACAAATACCGACATATTTCCCCTGACGTTTAGCTGATTGGATTGCCATCGAAAGTAATTTCTTAACAGCATCATTACGTTCATCAAACAGCTCAGATACTACGCCAGAATCACGATCCAATCCCAAAGCCAGCTGCGTCATATCATTGGAGCCAATTGAAAATCCGTCAAAATGTTCAAGGAATTGATCTGCCAATAACGCATTTGATGGAATCTCACACATCATGATGACTTTCAGATCATTTTCACCTCGCTTCAAGCCTTGCGATGCCAGCTCTGCCACCACAGCTTCAGCCTGAACCACAGTGCGAACAAAAGGCACCATCACTTCAACGTTGGTTAATCCCATCACATTACGTACTCGTTTGACCGCTTCACATTCCAGAGCGAAGCACTGGCGGAAACTATCAGAAACATAGCGGCCAGCCCCACGGAAACCTAACATTGGGTTTTCTTCGTGTGGTTCGTACATATCCCCACCGACTAAGTTCGCATATTCATTGGATTTGAAATCTGACAGGCGAACAATCACACGCTTCGGCCAGAATGCTGCTGCTAACGTTGCGATGCCTTCAGTCAATCGTCCAACATAAAACTCAACAGGATCATCATAACCAACCATCAGTGAATTAATCTGTTCCTGCAATGCTGGAGACTGTTGGGAGAATTCGAGTAAAGCGCGGGGATGTACACCAATCATTCGATTAATGATAAATTCCAAACGAGCCAACCCCACACCTTCATTTGGTAAACACGCAAAATCAAATGCACGATCAGGATTGCCCACATTCATCATGATTTTTACATCTAATTTTGGTAGTTCATCAACTTGGGAGCTTTGGACGACAAAATCCAATTTATTTTGGTAAACGAAACCGGTATCACCTTCCGAACAGGAAACAGTAACCTGTTGCCCCTCTTTCAAGCGTTCAGTAGCATCTCCACAACCAACAACCGCAGGGATACCAAGCTCACGGGCAATAATAGCTGCATGGCAGGTGCGTCCACCACGGTTAGTGACAATTGCCGCCGCTTTTTTCATGATAGGTTCCCAATCCGGATCGGTCATGTCAGTGACCAATACGTCCCCTACTTGAATACGATCCATTTCACCCAGGTCATGAATAACCTTAACAGTTCCAACACCGATACGATGCCCAATTGCCCGGCCTTCCACCAACACATTACCCTGTTCGTTAAGTTGGTAGCGTTCCATGACCTGCTTATTTGAACGAACCGTTTCAGGGCGAGCCTGTACAATATAAAGTTTGCCATTGTGTCCATCTTTGGCCCATTCAATATCCATCGGGCGACCATAATGTTTTTCAATCAATACGGCCTGTCTTGCCAACGCTTCCACTTCACTGTCATTCAAAGAAAAACGATTGCTCAGTTGACTTGATACATCTTCCGTACATACTTGTTTTCCATGCTCTTTACTATCAGCATAAACCATTCGTATTTTTTTAGAGCCAAGATTACGACGCACTATCGCCGGACGGTTATTAGCCAAAGTAGGTTTATGGACATAGAATTCGTCAGGGTTCACTGCCCCTTGCACAACCATCTCACCCAAACCATAGGCCGATGTAATGAACACAACCTGTTCAAAACCTGATTCAGTATCAATCGTGAACATCACGCCAGATGATGCCAGATCAGAGCGTACCATGCGCTGCACACCCGCAGACAGAGCAACACCGCGATGGTCATACCCCTGATGGACTCGGTAAGAGATAGCCCGATCATTGAAAAGTGACGCAAAGACATGCTTGATAGCAACCATCACACTATCAATACCCTGCACATTTAAGAAAGTTTCCTGCTGTCCAGCAAAAGAGGCGTCGGGCATATCTTCAGCAGTTGCGGAAGAACGTACTGCAAATGAAGCACTAGGTTCGCCTTCAGACAATTGCAGATAAGCTTCACGAATATCTTTTTCGAGTTGAGCCGTAAATGGTGTATCAATTACCCACTGACGAATTTGTGCACCAGCCTTGGCCAATTGATTAACATCATCAACATTGGTTTCATCCAGCAACTGATAAATATGCTGGTTCACACCACTTTGTTCCAGAAAATCATTAAATGCTTGTGCAGTCGTTGCAAAACCATTCGGAACAGACACACCAAGTTCGGCCAGATTGGTAATCATCTCGCCAAGAGAAGCATTTTTACCACCGACTCGGTCAACGTCATTCATACCTAATTGGTTATACCAGAGCACATTACTTGGAGTGAGGCCATTATTGGACATTGGAAACAATCCTTTCTTATATTCGTAAGTACAAATCGGAAAAATTAAGGCTATTTTTCACAGCAGAAAATAGCCTAGCACATTGTCTTGCCAGTTATAGAAAGGTGAATCGATCCACCCAACAATATTATTTTTTTGCGAGTATAATCGAAAAGTGGATTGTACAGATGATTACTTTATACAAACGATTCAGCCAGCGATCCGAAAAGCCTGGTTAATCCAACCAAACCATAAAAGAAAAAAACAATGATAGAAACTCACACCTTCCCAACATCGGAAAATGAAAAATTGGAACGTAGTGTATTTTTTATTTCCGACGGTACAGCAATCACAGCAGAAGTATTGGGTCACGCAGTGTTATCCCAATTTCCAATTACCATTACCTCCTATACCCTTCCTTTCGTGTCAACTCAAACGAGGGCTGAAGAAATTAGGGATCAAATAAATATGATTTATCAGCAAACGCAACTCAAACCACTGGTTTTTTATTCCATTATTTCGAATGAAATTAAAAATATTATTACCCAAAGTGATGGTTTCTGTCAGGATATTGTTCAAACACTAGTTGCTCCAATACAACAAGAAATCGGTTTAGAGCCAAAACCTGAATTACACCGAACCCATGGTTTATCTAAAAAAAATCTGAATCAATATGATGCCCGCATTGCGGCCATTGATTACGCCCTTGCTCATGATGATGGCATTTCATTACGCAATCTCGACCAAGCCCAAGTCATTATTCTAGGTGTATCCCGTTGTGGCAAAACACCTACCAGCCTCTACCTTGCAATGCAATTCGGTATTCAGGCAGCAAACTATCCTTTCACCGCAGATGATATGGATAACCTACAACTCCCCGCCAGTTTAAAACACTTCCAGCATAAATTATTCGGCCTGACTATCAGTCCGGAAAGACTTGCGGCTATCAGGGAAGAAAGACGCGAAAATAGCCGTTATGCTTCATTACGCCAGTGTCGAGTTGAACTTGCCGAAGTTGAAGCATTATTCCGTAAAAATAAGATTAATTATTTAAATACCACTAATTACTCTGTAGAAGAGATTTCTACCAAAATTATTGACAGTATGGGGTTAAAACGCCGGATGTTTTGATCTTAAAAGACCGAAATATATCATAATAGTTAACGAAATTTTCTCGTGAAAATATCATTATTGTGTATTGAATTTGCTGAAAGTTGAGTTATTGTGATTCCAGTCATTCCAGACCCTGTTTCAATGTGAAGTAGAATTCGAGAAAGTATATGTACAAAACAGATGAGTTAAGAACCCACCGCATTGATAGCCTGATCACACCTCAAACACTTACCGAGCAGTACCCTATATCAGAAGAGACTTTGCGAAATGTGACAATGTCACGAAAACGTATTGAGTCCATACTGACAGGTAATGACCAACGTTTGCTGGTCATTATTGGGCCCTGCTCCATTCATGATGTTGATGCCGCCCTTGATTATGCCTCCCGCTTGCGTACGCTGCGCGAAAAATACCAGCACAGTCTGGAAATTGTAATGCGAACCTATTTTGAGAAACCCAGAACAGTTGTTGGCTGGAAAGGATTGATTTCAGATCCCACGCTGGATGGCTCCTGTCAGGTCAATAGAGGGATGTCACTTGCCCGTAAGGTGTTAATTGATATCAACGAATTGGGTATCCCTACCGCCACGGAATTTCTGGACATGGTCACCGGTCAATACATTGCTGATTTAATTAGCTGGGGAGCTATTGGTGCCAGAACCACGGAAAGCCAAATACATCGAGAAATGGCTTCTGCTCTGTCATGCCCGGTTGGATTTAAAAATGGGACTGATGGCAATATTCTTATTGCTATTGATGCCATACGTGCTGCACGTGCCAAACACATGTTCCTGTCCCCTGACAAAAATGGTCAGATGACCATTTATCAAACCAGTGGGAATCCTTATGGGCATATTATTATGCGTGGCGGAAAACAGCCGAATTACAGCGCTGAAGATATTGCAACAACCTGCCATAAATTGCGCGAATTTCACTTACCTGAACGTCTGATCGTGGATTGCAGCCACGGTAATTGCCAAAAAGTTCATCGGCGTCAATTAGATATAGCAAGAGATATTGGCGCACAAATTCAGTCTGGCTCAACAGCCATTGCTGGCGTTATGGCTGAAAGCTTTTTGGTCGAAGGTACACAGAAAGTGATTCAGGGAGAACCGTTAACCTACGGACAATCCATTACTGACCCATGTCTGAGCTGGCAAGATACGGAACAATTTATTAGTATCCTTGCCGATGCCGTTCAAAATCGTTCCTAAATCCTTTCCTTATTCTGGCTCCTATGTCTTTTTACTGCTGGAGCCAGTTAATAAAAATAATTTAAAATCAAATAATTACAATTAAATCTCAGTCATAAAAAAAATAGCTTGAAGTTAATCACTATAGAAACGATAATTATTCTCAATATTAGAATAATTATTGTTCAAGATTGATTATGGAAAAATTAGCGTATTATCAACGTTGCTACACTAATCTCCTGCAACAGCAGATTCTTCCTGAGTTTTCCCCATTACATTCAACCAAACCCAGCAAGTTTATTCTGACACATAGACACTCTGGCAGATCCACCTGCTGAATATCAGTAAGGTGTTCAGCTATTTTTGTTCATAAAAACATGGAGATTGGCCTGCATGACCCTAATTAAATCGCCAAGCCTAAAATTGTCTGCATTAAGTGTAATGGTCTTTGCGAGTTTATCTTCTGCAAATGCAACAATAGTAGATTCCAAAACAGTGCGCTCCCAAAAAGATAAACCATCCAAAGATACGATAACTGTTTACGCGACTGGTAATGAACGTGACAGTTTCGAGGCGCCGATGATGGTGACGGTCATTGAAGGTAATTCAGCCAGCAGTAAAGTTGCAGGTAATGCAAATGATTTACTGCGCAACGTACCAGGAATTGAAATTGCAGGTTCAGGACGTGCCAATGGGCAGGATATCTCGATGAGAGGCTACTCTCAAAAAGGGGTGTTGACCCTTGTCGACGGTGTTCGACAAGGAACGGATACCGGGCATCTCAATGGCATATTCCTTGACCCAGCCTTAATTAAACAAATTGAAATCGTTCGTGGCCCATCCGCTCTATTATATGGTAGTGGTGCTTTGGGAGGCGTTATTGCTTACCAAACAGTGGATGCCGCTGATTTATTAGAAGCAGGTAAGAATACTGGTTTTCGCATTTTCAGCCGTGCGGGGTCAGGTGACCATAGTCTGGGATTTGGTGGAGCTGCATTCGGCAAAACGGATCAATTTGACGGTTTATTTGCATTCGGTACCCGAGATGCCGGCAATATCCGTTATGGCAATGGTATGAAAGGTTATAACGATGAAACCATTGGCAATATGCTGGCAAAAGGCACATGGAAGATAAGTGACAGTCAGAAACTGAGCGGTGATTTACGCTATTACCGTAATGAGGCACATGAGCCAAAAAATCCACAGTTACCCAATGAAGATGATGGTAATCAACGGGCAGATCGCACTACAGCACAACGTGATGCTCAACTGACTTATCAATTAAACCCATCACAATATAACTGGTTAAATGCCAGAGCAGATGTCTATTACTCAGATATCAACATTAATGCCAAAACCAAAGAAAAAGGTTTTGAAGGTCGAAAACAAGAAACTTACGGCATAAAATTAGAAAACCGTTCCCATTTGGGAGCAAATACTTTTGCCTCACATCAAGTCACCTATGGTGGTGAAACCTATAAACAGAAGCAAAAACCAAGCGGTAATACAGAAAGTTTCCCTAACGCCGATATTCGTTTTGCATCTGGTTGGATCCAAGATGAAATGACCCTGCGCTATTTGCCAATTTCATTCATTATTGGCTCACGCTATGACAATTACAAAGCCTCGAATAAAAAACATAGCGATATCAACGCCGATAAATGGTCATCAAAAGGCGCCATCAGCATTACCCCGACTGATTGGTCAATGCTGTTTGCCTCCTATTCTCAGGCATTCCGTGCACCAACCATTGGTGAAATGTATAACGATTCGAAACATTTTTATATCCCACCAAATCCAGAGAAGGGACGCCCTGCAATCACTAATCATTGGAAACCCAATCCCAATTTGCGTCCTGAAAGCAATGAGACGCTGGAATATGGCTTCGGGCTGCGTTTTGATGAGCTCTTCACCAATAATGATGGTCTGAAATTTAAGGCAAGCTATTTCGATACCAAAGCGAAGGATTACATCTCTTCTATCGTAATAATGCCTAGTATGAGATATACAACATCAATCAATATCCCTGAAGCTAAAATCTGGGGTTGGGATGTTTCAATGACATATGATTCTGACTGGTTCTCTTGGGATCTCGCTTACAATCGTACAACGGGTAAGAACGAAAAAACCGGAGAATCGATAGAAGAGCTTAGCCCGGATACCCTGACAAGCAAATTAGATATTCCATTAGCCAGAACAGGTTTTTCCATTGGATGGGTTGGTAAATTTACTCAGCATACTGATTTCCGCGAAAAGAATGGCAAGAAAAGAGCCACTCAATACTCAGGTTATGGCGTCAATGATTTTTATGTCAGTTATCACAACGATGGCACATTAAAAGGATTAAGTACCTCTATCGTTCTGGGTAACGTTTTTGATAAAGAATATTATTCATCACAGGGTGCACTACAAAATGGCCGTAACGCCAAGCTGTTTGTCAGCTACCAGTGGTAAATAGCAACAGACCATATTATTAATTTTACAATTAAATTAATTTTTAAACGAAGTTTTTTAAGGAGCTAGCAACTGTGAATCAGTCACTTTATGAGCGTTATCAACAAGCCAAAGCAGAAAAAAAAGCTAAGTATGCACGTGACCTGGCCGCTTACCTCAATGTCAGCGAAGGAGAGCTATTGCATAGCCGAGTAGGTATTGACGCAAAACGTTTGAGTGTTGATGCTCCTACTCTTCTTCAAGAACTGGTATCTGTTGGCGAAACCAAGGCAATTACCCGTAATGATTTTGCCGTTCACGAACATATTGGCTGCTATGAAAATACCAAATTCAGCCCACATGTTGGTTTGATCCTCAACCCCCGTGAGCTTGACCTGCGCCTATTCTTCGAGCACTGGACTAGTATTTTCTCTTTGATTGAGCCAGCCAAAAATGGTGTGCGTCACAGCATCCAATTCTTTGATCGTCAAGGCGATGCGTTGCATAAAGTCTATACCACCAGCAATACTGATATGACAGCATGGGAAGCCCTGATTGAAAAATATCACACCACTGAAAACCCAGCACTGACAATTCAGCCGGAAGAAGTGCCTGAACATGCAGAAGTCACTGAACAATTGCAAATGCAATTAGATGAAGAATGGCGTGCTATGACTGACGTTCATCAATTCTTCATTATGATGAAACGTCATAATCTGAACCGTCAGCAAATTTTCAACGCAGTGAAAGATGATTTGGCATACCGTGTAGACAACTCAGCACTGACTCAACTTGTTGAAACTGCTTACAAAGATCAGAATGAGATCATGGTTTTTGTCGGAAACCGAGGTTGTGTTCAGATTTTCACGGGTAAATTGGAGCGTTTGGTGCCTTATCAAGAAGAGAACTCCGCTCAAAAATGGCTCAACATTTTCAACCACAATTTCACTCTGCACTTGATTGAAAGTGCTATCGCAGAAAGCTGGATCACCCACAAACCAATAACTGATGGTTTTGTTACCAGCCTTGAATTATTTGATGCCAATGGCAACCAAATTGCACAATTATACGGCCAACGTACCGAAGGTACTCCTGAACAGGCGAAATGGCGCGAACAAGTTGCCGCTCTGCCTAAACTGCAACCAGAACAGGAAACTTGTGTAGCATGAAAAAGTGGCTTCTAACATTTATGCTTGCCATCTCTTTCAATGCGTTCTCTGCTGAACGTATTGTAACTATTGGTGGTGATGTGTCTGAAATTATTTTTGCACTTGGTGAAGGGCAGAACGTTGTCGCAAGGGACAGTACCAGCCAAAATCCCAAGGCATTACTCTCTTTGCCTGATGTAGGGTATATGAGAATGCTCAATGCAGAAGGGATTTTATCCATGCACCCAACATTGGTGATCGCAAGTGAATTGGCTCAGCCTTCTCTCGTACTCAAGCAAGTCGAAGACTCTGGTGTAAAAGTCATTAAAGTGACCAGCACAGCCTCGTTAGAAGCCGTTCCTGAAAAAATCATGACCGTCGCTAAGGCGGTCAATCAGGAAAAACGTGGTGAAGAGTTGGTTGCACAATTTCACCAACAACTGGCAGATATCTCCACGTCAAAAATTTCCACCAAAGTAATTTTTGTCATGAGCCACGGCGGTATCATGCCTATGGCAGCAGGTCAGCAAACCGCAGCCGATCAAATTATCCGTGCTATTGGTGCCACGAATGCGATGCAGAATATTCAAGGATATCGCCCGTTATCTCAAGAGGGTGTGATCGCCAGTAAGCCGAACTTACTGCTGATCAGTACAGAAGGGATGAAGACGTTGGGTAGTATGGATAAAGTCTGGCAGCTTCCCGGATTAAGTTTCACACCAGCCGGTAAGCAAAAGCAGGTTGTTGTTGTTGATGAAATGGGTCTGCTAGGATTTGGTATTCAAACGCCAGCCGTCATGAAAAAAATCCGTGAGGCAGCGGAGAAAGTTCAATGAGTCGCTCCCAATCCCCCAGCCTCGGCTTAATGATACTTGGTTTATTGCTGTTCTTTTTAGCTATCAGCTCAGCCAATATGGGGGCATTGCCACTTTCCTTTAAAACCCTGTGGGAATCCTCGCTGGATGACCCACAGTGGCAGATTTGGTTAAATATTCGGTTACCGCGTATTCTATTGGCGATCCTCGTTGGAGGCGCGCTGGCTGTATCGGGTGCCGTGATGCAGGGATTATTCCGTAACCCTCTCGCTGACCCCGGATTATTGGGGATCAGCAGTGGGGCAGCACTGATGGTAGCAATGGTTATTGTTGTGCCTGCCAGTATTCTGCCTTTCACCCTGCCTGCCAGCATCACGTTATACGGTCATATTATTGCAGCCTTTATCGGCAGCCTATTGGTTTCATTCCTGATATTTTCTCTTAATAAATATAGCCACGGTAACCTGTCAAAACTACTGTTGGCAGGTATCGCCATCAATGTGCTATGTATGTCATTTATTGGTATATTGAGTTATGTCAGTAACGATCAGCAATTGCGTCAATTTAACTTGTGGATGATGGGTTCACTGAGTCAAATTGAATGGCCAACCCTCATTATCGCCGCATCACTGATTATCCCTACTTGTATACTGGCATTTAGTCAGTCGCGGAAACTCAATTTGCTGCAATTGGGGGATGAAGAAGCCCACTACTTAGGACTCAATGTCCAACGCACTAAATATCAATTATTGCTGCTAAGTACTTTATTGATCGGATGCGCTGTTGCTTTGACAGGCGTTATCGGTTTTATCGGTTTGGTTATCCCACATCTTGCCAGACTACGGTTTGGTGGCGACCATACTTGGTTACTACCGACATCCTCTCTAGGTGGTGCATGTCTTTTATTAACAGCCGACACATTGGCCAGAACATTGGTTTCTCCCGCCGAAATACCTGTAGGGCTTATCACTGGCCTGATCGGTGCTCCCTATTTTTTATGGCTAATTCTTAAGCCATCAGGAGGCCGTTTATAATGAAACCTATCATGTCAGATAATTTACTTGAAGCTAGAAATCTAAACTATTTCATCGGACAGCGGCAGATAATCAAGGATGTCTCACTTTCCATGCACAAGGGGGAAGTTATTGCGATTATTGGCCCAAACGGAGCAGGAAAATCAACCCTGTTACGGTTATTAACAGGCTATATTCCTCCCTATTCAGGAGAATGCTTGTTGAAAGGCGTTCCAATTTCTCGCTGGCCGACGCAACAACTTGCCCGCGTTCGTGCAGTAATGCGGCAATATAGTTCTCTCTCGTTCCCTTTTAGTGTGGAAGAGGTCATTGCAATGGGTCGTGTACCTCATGAAAATGCCCACAAGAAAATCGCCATTGATAACGTTATTACTTTGACTGAATGTGAAGAATTACGATACAGAAATTATCAGCAACTATCAGGTGGGGAACAACAACGAGTGCAGTTGGCAAGAGTTTTGGCTCAGCTTTGGCATCCAGAACCCACTGAATCCTGTCTATTTTTGGATGAACCGACCTCCGCATTGGATCTTTATCATCAACAACATACATTACGATTGGTTCACCGCCTGACACGCCAGTCCCCCCTCACCGTTTGCTGTGTACTGCATGATTTAAATCTAGCCGCACTTTATGCTGATAAAATTATTTTGTTACATAAGGGGAAATTAGTGGCTTCTGGTGCGCCACAGGATGTATTGCGTGATGATATTCTCAAACAATGGTACCAAGCAGACTTAGGCGTTACACAGCACCCTGAAACTCACCAGCCGCAGATCTATCTTCGACAGTAAAAATCTCACTTTGTTGGCTGTAAATTGAAATCAAATTTCAATTTACAGCACTGAATTTATTGTTTTGGAATGAACCACTATGTTAGTGAATCCTCTAAGATACCATTATGTAAGTAATTCACATCCAAAAATAGTAAACCAGTAACCCCGGCAACCACCAAAGCATATAAAATAAAAAAACATTTTTTAGTCAAATAATTCAAGTGATAGCGTATTAAAACCCTATAAATAGTCAATAATTCTGAAATAATATCATTGGCGCTGAAAATTGATGAACATCTGGTGCGATCAATTATTTAATAAGAGAAAAAACAAATAATGTCTGATAATTATTAATCTTAAACCGCACATTTTGCGTATACGATAAAAAAGAAATTCTTAAAATGACTCACACAATAACGGAAGTTACTATTTATCGATATTTATCAGTAAAAGACCCATCCATATGGGAGGTAACGTATGTCAGAAAGTGTTATCAACGATATTGTCAGATGGTTAGAAAGCCAGCTTCAAAGAACTGAGAGTATCAAAATAGATGCTATTGCCTATAAAAGTGGCTATTCAAAATGGCATTTACAGCGAATCTTTAAAGAGTTAAAAGGCTGTACACTGGGGCAATATGTGCGTCAACGTCGCCTCCATGAAGCAGCTAAGTCTTTGCGTGAAGATAATTTGCCAATTCTTGATATTGCGCTGCAATATGGTTTTAGTTCTCAGGCTACATTTACCCGGATATTTAAAAAGTATTTTAATACCACACCAGCTAAATTCAGAGAGAATAGGCAGTTATCTGAATTCAAGACTTTCTTACATTGCTACGAAAAATAGAATAAGTGCGGAATAAGAAATACCATCTTATATTTATAATAAGTTTCTCCTTTATGGTCAACTTCCCTATTGTTGACCATTTTTTTACACTTCCGAAACTTTATAATCATTTCAATTCACTAACAAACCAGTGATAAAATTGCTGCAACTCTGCATCCAAAGCGGGATATTGTTCACTGATTTGCTGAACCACTTGCCCAACTGTCTTTGGTTGATACAGCACTCCTACCAGTTTTTCAGCTAATAGTTCGAATGGAGCAGGCTCTAGGCTATCAGTAAACACCTGGCAACGGCTGATCACACCATGTTCAATATGTAGCTCAATTCCACCCCAACGGAACCGTGTATCCAGTGTATGACTGAAGGCGGGTGCCTGACCAAAGTTCCATTCCCAACTACTTTGTTTAGCAAAAATATCATTAAAACCCGGTAAATCTGGCAAAGCCTGCGGTGAAATTATTTCCGCCTCAACTGTCTCACCAAAATATTCAAAAAATACATCAATAATACCCTGACAAATCTTTTCATGTGTAATATCAGGCAATAATTCGGATAGGTTCGTCACTCTGGAACGAACTGAAGTAATGCCCTTCGCCTGTAATTTTTTAAGATCAGGATTGAGATAATTAGCAAGACGGTTCAAATCTGCATTAATCAGCAAAGTGCCGTGATGAAATCCTCTGTCTTTCGTTTCTTTATACGCAGAGCCAGAAATCTTACGTTCTCCTTCTGGAGAAGGTAAAACCAAATCATTGCGGCCGGAAGCCATCGCATGAATACCGGACTTTTTTAACCCTTCCAGAATAATTTGTGTGGAAACAGTTTTATTATATTCAGGTTTACCCGCCATAAAGGTGAAACATGTATTACCCAAATCATGAAATACCGCTCCACCACCACTGCTACGCCGAGCCAGTTTTATGCCATCTTGTTCCATCTGTCGAGTATTACACTCTTTCCAGGGATTCTGAGCTCGCCCAATAACAACGGTATTCGCATTACGCCATAAAAATAAAACGTGTTGATTTGGAGGCATCTGTCGAAAAATACACTCTTCAACCGCAAGATTAAACCAAGGATCGTAGGAATCTGACAACAGTAGACGTAATGTAGACATATTTAACTCCGGCAAAGAAAAATAGTGCCTTAAGATATCATAAAGCGCTACCGGAATAATGGGATTAAGAGGGGAATCATATTCTACGAGCTTGCCAGAAGACACGGCGCCAATACACATTATCGAGAGAGGAACGAATTACACCTTTGCTGGTAGATGCATGAATAAATTGATTGTTAGTATCATAAATACCGACATGTAAGCCACTCTCTCCACTACCCGTCTTGAAAAACACCAAATCCCCCGGCATCAGGTCATCTTTATTAATTCTTGTGCCTAATTTGGTTTGTTCACTCGTTGTACGTGGCAGTTGGATATTGAAACGATCATGAAACGTACGGTAGACAAAACCTGAACAATCAACTCCTCGTCTATCTATACCTCCATAGCGATAAGGTGTGTTATGCCATTTAGCCAGTTGATCTTTCAGGGACACAATAACCATAATTGGGTCAGAAAGAGCAGACCTCAATGGAGGTGGGTTAGATTTGGAAACAGGGTTGCTACAACCAACGAGGAACAGGCTGAATAATAAGCATAAACACCCTGCTCTTATCATCATCTGTATTTCTCCCTGTAATTAAAAACATCAGATACTCAATGCGTTCATTTTGTTTCTGGCCGACTGATCAACCAAACACCCAATAAGATAAAAATAACACCCACCGTTTTCAACCATGAGATGGTTTCATTGAACCAAGGCAATAAAGCCGCCATTAGATATACAAAAACATAACTCAGGCTGAGAATAGGATACGCCTTATTCAACGGCAGATATTTCAGGGTAAAAAACCAACATAGCATGGACAAGGCGTAACCCATTAATCCTGCCATAACTATCAGCAAATGATTACAATTTAACCAAAGCCATTCAATATCCAACCAATATGTCGACAATGAAAACTCAGGTAGATGGGCCACACCCCATTTCAATAATAATTGTGCGACAGTGACCAATAAAGCACTTACCAATCCCCAAAAATAACCTTTCATTGACTCAAACTCATCAACAAAATCCCAAACATAATGACAAAAACACCTATCCAGTGTTTTAGCCCCACTTTTTCCTGATACAGGAATTGTCCAATTAGGGTCACTACGACAAAATTTATGCTAAGCATGGGATAGGCGATACTTAGCGGCAAAAATTGCAATAACCGCAGCCAAAATACCATTCCTATCCCTAACAGAAGAATAGCACCAGACAGCCATATCGCTATAGATACCCCTTTATAGGGGGTATCTCTTTGCCAGCAAATCACAGCCTGTTTTTGGCATAACTGACCCGCGCAGGTTAGCAAGCTCACCAAAATCAATAACACTATATTGCTGCTCATGGTTGTTTCTTATAAATCACAAGAACAAAACGGTGGCTGCGGTGTACCAGATCTGGTTTTGGTAATTCTGGCAGTTCACCTTTTGACGATAATAGGAAAACCATTGCTACCTGACCTTCTTTACGTGCTTTCGCTAACCATTCAGGAAACTCTTCTTGTGTCACATATCGGTGTTGGCTATCAGGATAGGCAAGCCCGTACTCCAATTCTCCAGTACGATCAAACATATAAATATCACTGCGCTTCAACTCCCATGCAATCGCTGCACCCACCCCAACGGACTGAGACAAGATATATTTGCTGTCAGCCAACTCTGTTTCATTTTGTCTGATGAAATGCTGGGGTAATTTAGAATCAATCGTATTGATGGGCAGTGCACTACCGATTGATAAACTGAGGACAAGTGAACAAGATGCTGCCCATAACCAATGTTTACCATTACGTATAAAGCACAGATAACCAATGCTTCCCCAAAAACCAAAGGCAATAATTCCTATCAGCAATTTCAGCCATTCATGAGGCTGATAGAGTGGGCGGCTGCCAATCACTGCCGTGACAACCAGTACCAGAATCGCAATGAGTCCAATGAAGACATTCACCAATCCATTCATCTTCAAGGCTTTCATATTGCCATTTTTGACACAATCAACGCTATATTTTGCCATCATCAATGCCAAAGGGCCGATAAATGGCAACACATAAGTTGGTAATTTTCCTTTTGCGATACTGAAAAATATAAATGGAATAATGAACCAACAAAATAGGAAAAACATTTCTGGATGGCTTTTTTTCTCTTTCCAACTCTTAATCAAAGCCCCGGGTAAAAATCCTAACCATGGGATCACCCCTAAGATTAGGATCGGCAAATAATACCAAATGGGTGCTATATGTTGTGCCTTATCAGAAGAAAAGCGTTGTATATGCTCTACCCAGAAAAAATAATGCCAATAATCCGGCTCACGCAGAGCAATCGCAATCACCCAAGGTAAGCTGATTAGCACTGCGGTAATAACAGCAATCGGCCCAAAACGTACCATTTCCCAAAAACGTTTCTGATATATCGTAATAGGTATCATGGCAATCACTGGTAATGCTAATGCCAAAAATCCCTTAGTCATAAAAGCCATACCACAAGTCAGCCCCAATACTGACCATGCCAAAACCCGTTCTCGGGTACTCCCCGCCTTAAGTGCCCAATAGCAACTCACAATCCCCGCAGTCACCCATAAAGAAAGCATCGGGTCAAGGACACTATAAGTGCCAATCGAAAGAATAATGAACATAGAAATGTAAATCAGGCTAGAAACAAAAGCCGTCCGGCGGCATTGCCACATCATTATCGCCAATCGATAAAGCAGTAATGTACTGATTAATATGCTAAGCACGGAGCCAAAACGAACAGCAAAATTATTATCACCAAAAATCCACTGGCTAATGTTATTGATCCAATATCCAGCAACTGGTTTTTCGAAATAGCGAATATCCAAGAAATGGGGCACTATCCAATCCCCACGTTGCAGCATTTCTCGGCTAATTTCAGCATACCGGGTTTCATCCGGCTGCCATAACAAGCGCCCTTCTAATGGCAATAGGTAAGTAAGGATAAAAAAAAGAGCCATCAAAACGGCTCCTGCTTTACTCGTCCGAGTATTCAACATATCTGCGTTATACCTCTTGTTGGCAACCTAACCAGCCTTCACGACCAGGGAAATCCGCACGAACAATTTTCCCTACAGGAAGCGTATCTCTATTTTCAGGTAGCAAATAACTTAATTTACAGAACGTAATATCTTGCTGATGAAGCATGTTCAGTAATGTTTCAAATTGAGAAGACTTCGACATACCTTCAACTTCAGTATGAATTGTATAAACAGGAACTCCGCAGTCATTTTTGATCGCTTCGAGGATAAAATGATTAAAATCTGCATCACTGACCTGTGTTCCAACAACTTCATCATAAGTTGGCAATGTAACCGGAATTTGTACAGCACCTAGATTTCCATCAGGCAAAAGCGGTCTGAATGGATGAGTCCCACGACAATCGCTGTTGTAATCAAAACCAAAACGCTGTTTAACTGCCAGCACTCGTTCATCAGCTCGCCAACCTGCAACTGCTGAGCAGGTAACAGATTGCCCTATCGCGTTTTTCAACGCATCAATCCCTAATTTTACTTGCTCGATCAATTCAGCCTCTGACCAACGCCCTACTTTTGCCTGCCAGCCTTGGTGATCCCACGCATGTAAACCAACTTCATGACCTGCATCCTGGGTTTGTTTCATCAAATGCCCCAATTCTTTGGCGATTGTTCTCCCTGGCCATGCTGTACCAGCCAGTAAGATATCCAGACCATAAAGGGAAGCAGCATTTGACCTCAACATTTTCCAGAGGAACTTCGGGCGCAACAAGCGCCATAAATGGCGCCCCATGTTATCCGGCCCAACACTGAAAAAAAAGCTGGCTTGAATACGATGCTTCTGCAAAATCTCAAGCAATTGCGGTACACCTTCCTTAGTGCCTCGATAGGTATCCACATCAATTCTTAAACCAACTTGTTTCATGGCCTTATTCCTAATTCCCGATTTCGTCCTAATTTTTCCTTTCTAATCCTTTTTCAGTTCTTCAACTGCTCCTCGCAGGAAGAAATCCAGTGTTTCATCGATGGTTTGTTTCATATCAATGGTCGGCTTCCAGCCAAGCAATTTTTCCGCATTTTTAATGCTTGGTTTACGATGTTCAACATCTTGATAGCCTTGACCATAATAGCTGCTACTTTCGATCTTTTTAAATCCAGAGAACGGCGGAAAATGCCCACGTAACTCGTGTTTTTCAAAACTATCCAGCAGCATTTCGGCCAATTGGCGAATACTGGCTTCATTCGTTGGATTACCAATATTGATAATTTGGCTATCACACAAACCATCCCGGTTTTCGATGATTTTGAACAGCGCTTCAATGCCATCATGAATATCTGTAAAACAACGTTTTTGCTCTCCACCATCTACTAATTTAATTGGCGAACCTTCCACCAAGTTCAAAATTAATTGGGTAATTGCTCTTGAGCTGCCAATACGCGCTGAATCCAAATTATCCAATCTTGGCCCCATCCAGTTAAATGGGCGGAATAAGGTGAATTTTAAACCTTCTTTCGCACCATATGCCCAAATAACCCGGTCAAGTAACTGTTTAGACACAGAGTAGATCCAACGCTGTTTATTAATTGGTCCGACAATCAGGCGCGAAGTATCTTCATCAAATTCCTTGTCGTCACACATGCCATAAACTTCAGACGTTGACGGGAAAATGATCCGTTTATTGTATTTCACACAATAACGGACAATTTTCAGATTCTCTTCAAAATCCAATTCAAAAACACGCAGTGGGTTGCGGGTATATTCAATTGGGGTCGCAATCGCCACGAGTGGGAGGATGACATCACATTTTTTGATATGGTATTCAATCCATTCAGTATGGATACTGACATCCCCTTCAATGAAATGAAAACGAGGATTGCCAATAAAGCGCTCAATGGCAGAAGAACCTATATCCATCCCGTAGATATCATAATTGCCATCATCCAAAAGGCGTTCGGTCAAGTGATTACCAATGAATCCATTAACCCCCAAAATCAGAACACGCTTACGACGGCTGATTTGTGTGGTTGCTTTCGGGCCAACATAAACACCAGCCACGATCCCCATTTCAAGTGCCAGTCGTTTTCCCTGAACATAAAGACCTGATTCACCCTGCCCACTAATAATTTCCAGAGCGCCATCACCACAAGCAATGACCAACGGCGCAGTAGAAATGACGGTTCCAGGGCGTTTGCCATGATCCTGGTTAAGTGGACGTGAGCGCCAAATTGTAATTTTACGCTCGCCTAAGAAAGTAAAAGCACCCGGGTATGGTTCAGTTACGGCTCTAATTAAGTTATTAATTTCTTTAGCAGGTTTATGCCAGAATATTTCACCATCTTCAGCCGTGCGGCGACCAAAATAAGTTGCCTGACTTTCGTCCTGTGAAATCGATGGATAATCGTTTTGTTTTATCTGAGGTAGAATATTATCCAATAACTCAACAGCGGCTTCACGTACCTTTCCGTGTATGTCCAGAGAAGTATCGGTTTCGCCAATCTGTACGACCTGCTGCGCAACAATATCTCCAGCATCTGGTTTCGTCAGCATTTTATGCAGCGTGACTCCTGTCTCTGTCTCTCCATTAAGGACAGCCCAATTGACCGGAGCACGACCGCGATATTTTGGCAATAAGGAACCATGCAAGTTAAATGCGCCCTTTTCAGCCAGTGATAAAATTTCCTGACTCAGCATATTGCGGTAGTAAAAAGAGAAAATAACATCCGGTTTCATCTCACTAATACGTTCTACCCAAAGTGGATGATTCACATTTTCCGGTGCAAATACAGACAATCCCAAATCTGCGCCAACACGGGCAACAGATGAGAAAAAGTGATTTTCATTCGGATCATCGGTATGTGTAAATACAGCCTGAATATCAAAGCCTGCTTTTATTAGCGCATTAAGTCCGACACAACCAATATCATGATAGGCAAAAATAACTGCTTTCATTAGCTTTTTTCCTGATTGTCGTTGGTCTTTTTAACTCCGACCACTTTTTGAATAAAGTAACGAGGGCGAGCACGAACGTCGTTATATATCCGGCCAATATATTCACCGAGCAATCCCATTGCGACGAACTGAGCACCAATAAACATAAAAAGAATAGCAAACAGCGTAAACACCCCTTCAGCAGCCCACATTGAGCCAAAGATAAAGCGTAAAATAATTAACAATACCGATAACAGGAAACCTGTTATCGCGATAATGCTGCCTACCACACTCAATAACCGTAATGGTGCCGTTGTTAAGCAGGTCAGAAGGTCATACATCAGGTTAATCAGTTTCATGAAACTGTATTTAGAATCCCCAAACTCACGCTCGGCATGAGCCACATCAATTTCTATCGTTTTGCGTGCAAAGGTGTTTGCAAGGATAGGGATAAATGTACTGCGTTCATGACACTGTAGCATCGCAAGGACAATGTGGCGGCGGTAGGCACGCAGCATACAACCGTAATCCCCCATTGAACGACCTGTCGCCTTAGTTATCATCGCATTGATGAGTTTGGATGCACTTTTACGGAACCAAGAATCTTGACGGTTGGCACGGCGTGTACCGACAACGTCATACCCTTCTTCGGCCATTTTTACTAAACGAGGGATCTCTTCTGGCGGGTTTTGTAAATCAGCATCAAGTGTAATCACCAGATCACCTTCAGCCTGATGAAATCCTGCCATTATCGCTGAATGTTGCCCATAATTGCGGTTAAGTAAAATGGCAATAACATGATTTTCAGGTATCTCTGCCGCTTGAGTTAAGATATTGACAGAATTGTCACGGCTACCATCATCAACCAAGATTAATTCATATTTCTGCTCAAGTTTTTGACAAGCCGCGATTGTTCTTTCCAATAATTGAGGCAAACTTTCTTCTTCATTGTAAACGGGAATAACAACCGAAATTTTATTGATCTTCTCAAATGTCACTTATTTATGCTCCGCAAGAATTTCAGTTATCGCCTTAACGACACGATCTACATCATCATTGTTCATGTCTGGAAAAAGTGGTAATGAACAAAGCGTTGCCGAGTTCCAGTCCGATGCAGGCAAGGAAAGTTGAGGGTAACGTTCCCGATAATATTTCTGCGTATGGGCTGCTCTAAAATGCAAACCTGTGCCAATATTTTTATCTTTCAGGCGGGCCATAAATGTATCGCGGTCAATACCACAAATATTTTTGTCGACACGTACCATAAAAAGATGGTGGGTATGCAAATGCTCATATTCGGGAGTACTGAGCATTTTTAAAGGTGAATTTGTCAGGGCAGCAGAATATCGTTCTACCAGCTCCCGACGCCTTGCATTCATTGATACCAACCGGCTTAGTTGTACGACCGCAATTGCCGCATGAATATCCGATAAATTGTATTTAAACCCCGGTTCAACTACTTCTGCCTGAGGTTTTCGACCTTGAATTTGCCGATCAAAAGCATCAACAGCCAACCCATGAAATTTTAGACAGCGGATCCGTTGTGCAAGTTCATCATTATCTGTAACGAACATACCACCTTCAGCACAGGTCATGTTTTTAATCGCGTGAAAAGAAAAAATCGCCGTTCCATGCTCTCCCACCCACTCATTTTTATAACGAGTGCCTACAGCATGAGCTGCATCTTCTATCAGCGGAACATTGGCTTCTTTGGCAACAGCGCGCAGAGCATCAAGATCACAAGGTGCTCCTGCATAATGAACAGGGATAATCGCTTTGGTTTTTGGTGTAATCGCTTTTTTGATTGTTTCTGCGTTGACCATCAGCGTATCACGGTCAATATCAACCATGACTGGCTCAGCACCCAGCAAACAAATCATATTGATAGTGGAAACCCAGGTTTGAGAGGGAGTAATCACTTCATCACCAGGACCGATACCCAATGCCAGCAAAGCCAAGTGCATGCCAGCAGTGGCAGAACATAATGCAATCGCATGCTTGCATCCAAACATACGGGAAAAATCTTGCTCTAATTGGTAATTATGTGGCCCTGAAGTAATCCAACCTGAACGTAAAACTTTCTCTACTGCGTCTATCTCTTCACTTCCAATCGACGGAAGGGAAAATGGCAGAAAATTATCCATAATTGCCTTAAGCCTTGTATAACCTGATTTTCTTTATAATCAGAAACTCTAATAGATGATTGTTTAACGAAACCTAAACAGACAGACAAATCTAATTCAACCAGAGCACTAAAAGGCAGTAAAAAGCAATTAATTAAAGTGGATTTCACTCATGGTTGACTCTCCATAATTTATAGTTGTTATTTTGGATATGTACAATCTTTACTTCAAAAATATCCGATAAATTTCGTTCGCTCATTACATTTTCTGGCACACCCGATGCCAATAACTTTCCATGTGAGAGCAACCATACACGAGTAGCCTGTTCATATGTATGATTAAGATCATGACTACTCAACAATACCGTGCCACCTAATGAGCAAAATCGTTTTGTTAACTTACCCAAAATAGCTTGTTGGGTTATATCAAGGTTATTAGTTGGTTCATCAAGCAAGAGTAACTTTCCATTTGGATTCAATTCCGGCCAAACCTGAAAAAAAGTCCCCGCCAGCCTAACACGTTGCCACTCTCCCCCTGATAACTGCCCAATCGATGAAGAAAGTAACGGAAGAAGTTTCATTTGTTGACAAAGTTCATGTAATACCTTTTCACTTTGAGCGAATGGCGCCATTTCAGGACGGAACATGTCCAGATATTGGAAAACAGGCATAACAGGAATAGAGGCTGATTGAGAGAACCAAGCCCGGCATTTTGCCAGTACGTTTGGGCGGTAATTCACCAAGTTTCTGCCATCCAAGTGAATACTGCCGCTGTAGGATAAAACTCCCGCTACTGCTGAAAGTAGAGTACTCTTCCCTGAACCGTTTAAACCAACCAGATGAATTTGCTCCCCAGCCATAACAGAACCAGATAATGCACTTAGTCTGTTATCAACAGTAACATTATTCAAAATCAAAATTGGTTGGTTGGTCATACGATCGTCCTCATTCCTTTCCCCATCTACGGATCTCACACATATTTATCCATTCATTGTTCTTAATAAAAGCCATATAAATATTGGTGCTCCTAAAGTTACAGTGACAACACCAATTGGAACTTCTGCGTGAGATAATGCTAAACGGGAAAATAAGTCAGCCAGCAATAAGCTACTTCCTCCCGCCAATGCACTGGCAGGAAGCAATGTTTTATGATCCATCAAGCCAATCAACCTTAAAATATGGGGGATCACTAAGCCGATAAAACTTATTGCTCCGGCTAAAGCAACACTCAAACCCACTAATAATCCAACCACGAGTACAAATAAATTACGCCACCTATGATGAGAAATACCCAATTGCCGAGCCTGTAGTTCCCCCAATGAGAGATAATTCAAAATATGACCTTTGCAACTTAGCCAGAAAATAGCCGGGAACAATGCAATAACTAGCCATTTTTGACGCCAGTCAATGCCACTGAAACTCCCCATCATCCAATACATCAACTGTCTTAAATCTAAGCTAGTGCTGAGATAAACCATCCATGTCATCAAAGCACCAAATATCACCCCAAAGGCGACACCAATCAGTAGCAGACGACTGTTAGTCACTTGAGATTTTCTGGCAAATTCTAGCAGAATAAGCGTCATAAAAAGCGCCCCAAATACTGCACCAACGCTCAATAACCACAATGGAGCAATGCCATGAAGAGCAAGTATTAAAAATACCACTACAACACCCGCTCCATTGCTGATCCCGAGTAATCCTGGCTCCGCCAAAGGGTTTTCAAATAACGCTTGCATGGTTGCTCCTGATACAGCCAGACTCGCACCGACTACTATCACAGCAATAACTCTGGGTAATCTCAGTTGCCAAATAAACAGTTGAGCCGGATCAGATAGCCATTGATTAGGCCAGAACCAAATTTCGCCAGCGCATAATGACAAGATAAATAGAACAACGAAGAAAACAGATAAAAACGCCATCACTCTATAGGCACGTTTTTTCTGATAAGTGAGTAAATCATAAACAGAATGCATGACGATATGGGATCATTCAGAAAAGAGAGGCATATCTGGTCGTATACGATCAGATAGACAAGATAAGAAAAAGACCGCACAAGTGCGGCCTTTTTTTATGTTTTATTCTTTTGGTAACGCTTTTTCCACCCGATTTTTCAACTTTTGACCCGGACGAAAAGTGACAACACGGCGAGCAGTAATTGGTATATCTTCGCCTGTTTTTGGATTACGGCCAGGACGTTGATTTTTATCTCTCAAATCAAAGTTGCCAAATCCAGATAACTTCACCTGCTCTCCATTCTCTAAAGAACGACGCACCTCTTCAAAGAAGATTTCTACTAGATCCTTAGCGTCACGTTTGCTAATACCCAGTTTTTCAAACAGATTTTCTGACATCTCAGCTTTAGTAAGCGCCATAAGTTCAGTCCCTCAAGGATGCTTGGAATCGCTGTTCTAATGCAGCAACGCATTTGTTGACGGTCGCAGCAATCTCTTCTTCTTCCAGTGTACGCAAGGTATCCTGTAAGATTAAGCTAATAGCAAGGCTCTTATAACCTTCCGCGACACCTTTACCACAATACACGTCAAATAAGTTTATGCCAACTATATGATTTATGCCAACTTTCTTACATTCAACAAGAACATCTTCTGCGGCTACATTATCAGGCACAACTATTGCGATATCACGGCGATTAGATGGGAAGCGTGAAACTTCCTTCATTTCAGGAATTACGCGGTCCACCAGACTGGTCCACAGTAATTCGAATACCACGGTACGGCCGTTCAAGTCAAGTTTGCGTTCCAGTTCTGGATGAACAACGCCGATATAACCAATATAATTATTTTCCAAATAAATCCCAGCACTCTGCCCAGGATGTAAAGCAGGATGTTCTTCTGCCTTAAAGGAAATGCCAGATAGTTTACCAGTCAATTCTAAAACGGATTCTAAATCACCTTTCAAATCGAAGAAATCAACTGATTGTTTTTCCATCGACCAGTGTTCTTCAAAACGATTTCCTGCAATAACGCCACCAAGCATCAATTCCTGACGAATAGCATGTTCCGCATTTTCATCTGGCACAAAACGCAGTCCTGTCTCAAATAGACGGACGCGATTCTGCTGACGATTCTGGTTATATGCAACTGTAGTCAATAACCCTGTCAGCAAAGACAAACGCATTGCAGACATGTCAGCCGAAATTGGGTTAGGCAGGATTAGTGCTTCTTCCTGTGGATGTAAGTGTTGTTGAATCTTAGGATCAACAAAGCTATAAGTAATCGCTTCTTGGTAACCTTTATCCACCAACATTGTTTTGACACGTTTTAGTGACAAATCTGCTTCACAGTGTGAAGTCATAACTAGGTCAGCACGTACTGGTACATCAGGGATGTTGTTATAACCGTAAATACGGGCAACTTCCTCAATCAGATCTTCTTCGATCTGCATATCAAAACGCCAGCTAGGCGCAACAGCTTGCCAGCTATCGTTCTGAACAGTGACCTGACAACCTAAACGCGACAGGATATCAGTGACTTGTTCGTCAGCAATATAGTGACCAATCAAGCGATCCAATTTCTGGCGACTCAGAATAATCGTTGCTGGTTTTGGTAGATGTGATTCACTAGTAACACCAACAATTGCTCCCGCTTCGCCGCCACAAATGGCGATCAGTAGCTGAGTGGCATACTCCATCGCTTTATATTGAATCTGTGGGTCAACACCACGTTCAAAACGATGTGAAGCATCAGTATGCAGGCCATAACGGCGCGCACGACCTGTAATTGCCAGCGGTGAGAAAAACGCACTTTCCAGCATAATATGCTGAGTTTTAGCATTAACACCAGAATATTCCCCGCCAAAAATCCCTGCCATAGCAAGTGCTTGCTTTTCATCAGCAATTACTAATGTTTCAGCAGAAAGTTCGGTTTCATTGCCATCTAACAGGGTAAGTTTTTCACCTTGCTCAGCGAGACGAACAATAATTGAGCCATTTAAACGTTCCAGATCGAACGCATGCAGTGGTTGTCCTAGCTCGAGCAAAACATAGTTGGTGACATCAACAACCGGATCGATCGAACGGATGCCACCACGACGCAGTTTTTCACGCATCCACAATGGAGTGGTCGCTTTGACGTTCACGTTCTTGATAACACGCCCCAAATAACGTGGGCAGGCTTCAGGGGCGTCAACACGAATAGGGAGTGTCGCCTCTGTGGTTGGTTTAACCGCTTCGATTTTGGGCTCTGTCATAGACAACTTATTAATAACAGCTACGTCACGGGCAACACCCATAATGCTCAAACAATCAGCACGGTTAGGCGTAATACTTATCTCAATCGTATTATCATCTAGCTTCATGTAATCACGCAGATCAGTCCCAATCGGGGCATCCAATGGCAGTTCGATGATACCACCCTGATCTTCTGCAATACCTAGTTCGGAAAATGAACACAACATCCCCTCAGAAGGCTCTCCGCGC
Organism: Xenorhabdus hominickii; assembly: GCF_002632725.1. Taxonomy (GTDB): domain Bacteria; phylum Pseudomonadota; class Gammaproteobacteria; order Enterobacterales; family Enterobacteriaceae; genus Xenorhabdus; species Xenorhabdus hominickii. The sequence goes on along the minus strand of NZ_NJAI01000007.1, from coordinate 248,669 downwards.
AATTTAGCAGATTTTATTTTGAAATCACCCGGAAGTACTGCTCCTACTATAGCGACAGCAACACGAAGCCCCTGACGGCAATTAGGCGCACCACAAACGATGTCCAACAGACGCTCACCGCCAACATTGACTTTTGTCACACGTAATTTATCTGCATTAGGATGTTGGTTACATTCAACCACTTCACCAATAAATACACCGTGGAATTGACTGGCTACTTTTTCAACACCATCAACTTCCAAACCAGCCATGGTGATTTGATCAGATAATGCTTCACTGTTAATGGCTGGGTTTGCCCACTCGCGTAACCAGAGTTCACTGAATTTCATGAGATATACCCGCCTTATTTAAATTGTTTGAGGAAACGCAAATCATTTTCGAAGAACGCACGCAAATCAGTCACACCATAACGAAGCATAGTAAGGCGCTCCATTCCCATGCCAAAGGCAAAACCAGAATAGACTTCAGGATCAATACCCACATTGCGCAATACGTTTGGATGTACCATACCGCAGCCCAAGACTTCCAACCATTTGCCATTTTTACCCATGACATCAACTTCTGCGGATGGTTCAGTGAATGGAAAATAGGAAGGACGGAAACGAACCTGCATATCTTCTTCAAAAAAGTTATTCAAGAAGTCATGCAATGTACCTTTCAGGTTGGTAAAACTGATATTTTTATCAACGATCAACCCTTCTATCTGATGAAACATTGGAGTATGGGTCTGATCATAATCATTTCGGTATACACGCCCTGGAGCAATGATGCGGATTGGCGGCTGGCGATCTTTCATGGTGCGGATCTGTACTCCAGAAGTCTGGGTACGCAGCAGACGCGTTGCATCAAACCAAAAAGTATCATGATCAGCGCGCGCTGGATGATGCGCAGGAATATTCAAGGCATCAAAATTATGATAGTCATCTTCGATTTCTGGGCCAGATTCAACAGAAAAACCCAATTCGCCAAAGAAAGTTTCAATACGTTCAATGGTGCGAGTTACAGGATGTAATCCACCATTTTCCATACGACGGCCAGGCAATGAAACATCGATTTTTTCGGCTACCAAGCGGGCATTCAGAACCTCTGATTCCAGCTTTGCTTTACGCACATTCAACGCTTCTTGAACTTCTTGTTTAGCCTGATTAATAACAGCCCCTGCCGCTGGACGTTCTTCGGTGGGTAAGTCACGCAGCGATGACATCTGGAGGGTTAAATGGCCTTTTTTTCCCAGGTATTCAACTCGCACCAAATCCAACGCGGCAACATCCTGGGCTTCTTCTACGGCTGCTTTTGCCTTTGCAACCAGCTCAGTAAGATGTGACATCGTTTTCCTCTTCCTTTGGCCAGATGGCCCTTTTAGTTGTTATCGACTATGCCCCAAACTAATTGATTAGTAGGGTCATAAAAATAAAAAAGCCTCCACATCGGAGGCTCAAGCGCTATTTTTCGTTTCTTTTCTTACGCGCAAAGCCCCCAATTTCAGGCGCTAAAGTAAAAAAAGAAACGAAAAATAGCGGCTTTCATCATGATTATTTTCTCCACTGTATTCTTTTTAACCTGCTCAATAGTAAGCCATATTTTGAGTAAAAGTAAAAGAGGGAGCTTGCTCCCTCTTTTAATCTGACTTATGCCAGAGCGCCCTTCGCTTTTTCAACCAGAGCAGCAAATGCTACTTTGTCGAATACAGCGATGTCAGCCAGAATCTTACGGTCGATTTCAATCGAAGCCTTTTTCAGGCCGTTGATGAAACGGCTGTAAGACATGCCGTTCTGACGTGCAGCAGCGTTGATACGTGCAATCCACAACTGACGGAATTGACGTTTACGCTGACGGCGGTCACGGTAAGCGTACTGACCAGCTTTGATAACAGCCTGGAAAGCAACACGATAAACACGCGAACGAGCACCGTAGTAGCCTTTCGCTTGTTTTAAAATTTTCTTGTGACGTGCACGGGCAATAACACCACGTTTTACGCGAGCCATATACTTCTCCTATCGTCTCTGAGTTCTAATCTAAAAAAATTGCTTATGCGTAAGGCAGGCAAGCAACAACCAGGCCCAGATCTCCTTTGGAGACCATACCTTTTGGACGTAAATGACGTTTACGCTTAGTTGATTTTTTAGTCAGAATGTGACGAAGGTTAGCGTGCTTACGCTTGAAACCACCACTTGCGGTTTTTTTGAAGCGTTTAGCTGCGCCGCGTACTGTTTTAATCTTTGGCATTTTTATTTCCACTTCGCATTGTTGATTACAACGAACTAGTAAGGCGAATAAACTCCATCCAGAACTGGCTGGAGTTTTATTACTTGTCTGCCTGACTATTTCTTCTTAGGAGCGAGCACCATAATCATCTGGCGGCCTTCGATCTTCGATGGGAAGGATTCGACCACAGCCAGTTCATTCAGATCGTCACGGATGCGGTTAAGCATTTCGATACCAATCTGCTGATGCGCCATTTCACGCCCACGGAAACGCAGGGTGATTTTAGCTTTATCGCCATCTTCCAGAAAACGAATCAGGTTGCGTAGTTTGACCTGATAGTCGCCTTCATCTGTACCAGGACGGAATTTAATTTCCTTGACCTGAATAACTTTTTGTTTCTTTTTCTGTTCTTTGATTGACTTACTCTTCTCATAGAGGAACTTGCCGTAATCCATAATACGACAAACCGGCGGTTCGGCATTTGGGCTGATTTCAACTAAATCAACACCAGCTTCCTCAGCTTTCTCAAGAGCTTCCCTCAGATTGACAATACCAATCTGCTCGCCATCTAACCCAGTTAAACGAACTTCAGAGGCGCGAATCTCTTCATTAATGCGATTTGGGCGCGCCGGTTGAATTCTTTTTCCGCCTTTAATACCTTATTCCTCCAATTGGTGAAGATTGCGACTGCGTATTTCTGTCAGCAGTTTTTCTGTAAACTCGCTGACATCAATGCTACCTAAATCCTTGCCTCGGCGAGTACGAACAGAAATTTTTCCTGATTCGACTTCTTTATCGCCACAAACAAGCATGTAAGGTACTCGACGCAAAGTGTGTTCGCGAATTTTAAAACCAATCTTCTCGTTTCTCAAGTCTGCTTTTGCACGAATGCCTACATCTTGAAGTTTTTTAACCAATTCCTGTACATAATTTGCCTGAGCATCGGTAATATTCATGACAACGACCTGCTGAGGTGCCAACCATGTTGGGAAAAACCCAGCATACTCTTCCGTCAGGATGCCGACAAACCGTTCCAGAGAGCCAAGAACGGCACGGTGAATCATTACAGGAACCTTACGTTCGTTATTTTCACCCACATATGACGCACTCAAACGTGCTGGCAGTGAAAAATCGAGCTGCACAGTACCACATTGCCACGCTCGATCCAAACAATCATATAGAGTAAATTCAATTTTAGGGCCATAAAATGCGCCTTCACCCGGTTGGTATTCAAATTCGATACCATTTTGGGTCAGTGCCTTAGCAAGGTCTGCTTCCGCTGTATCCCACTGTTTGTCAGTGCCAATACGTTTTTCTGGGCGAGTCGACAGTTTAACCACTATTTTCTCAAAACCAAAGGTATTGTACACATCATAAATCATTTGGATACAACTACTGACTTCTTGGTTGATCTGCTCTTCTGTACAGAAGATATGCGCATCATCCTGAGTGAAGCCACGTACACGCATCAAACCATGCAGAGCGCCGGATGGTTCATTACGGTGACAACTGCCAAATTCGGCCATACGCAATGGCAAGTCACGGTAAGATTTCAAGCCCTGATTAAAAATCTGGATATGTCCTGGGCAGTTCATCGGCTTCACGCAATATTCGCGGTTTTCCGATGATGTTGTAAACATATCTTCTCTGTAGTTTTCCCAGTGCCCGGTTTTTTCCCACAAGATACGATCCATCATGAATGGACCTTTTACTTCTTGATATTGGTACTCTTTCAATTTAACACGGGCAAATGTTTCCAGTTCACGGAAAACCGTCCAGCCATCATTATGCCAGAATACCATACCTGGTGCTTCTTCCTGCATATGATATAGATCTAACTGTTTACCGAGTTTACGGTGATCCCGCTTAGCCGCTTCTTCCAAGCGTTGCAAATAAGCATTCAGCTGTTTTTTATCTGCCCATGCAGTGCCATAAATACGCTGCAACATTTTATTGTCGCTATTACCGCGCCAGTACGCGCCTGCAATTTTTTGCAGTTTGAAGTGGTGGCAGAAATGCATGTTAGGTACATGCGGCCCACGGCACATATCAACGTATTCTTCATGGTAGTACAGGCCAGGACGATCATCATGGCTAATGTTTTCATCCAAAATTTGAATTTTATATTCTTCGCCACGAGCCGCAAATGTGTCACGGGCTTCCTGCCAACTGACTGTTTTCTTAATGACGTCATAATCTTTTTTGGCAAGTTCCAACATGCGCTTCTCAAGCAGCTCGATATCTTCCTGCGTCAAAGAACGATCCAAATCAACATCGTAATAGAAACCATTGTCAATTACAGGACCGATAGCCATTTTCGTACCGGGCCACAATTGCTTGATTGCATGACCAAGCAAATGTGCGCATGAATGGCGGATGATTTCCAAACCCTCTTCATTCTTGCTCGTGATAATCGCAAGATTAGAATCGGTTTCAATTAATTCACAAGCATCAACCAATTCACCATTAATACGACCGGCAATGCACGCTTTTGCCAAGCCTGCTCCGATATCGCGCGCGACATCCATTACGGAAACAGCATGTTCAAATTGACGTTGACTACCGTCAGGAAGAGTAATTACAGGCATTTAAAATCCTTATCTACAGTGGTGACCCATACGAAAGATCACTTGCATTAAATCAAATTAATTATTAGTCAGCACGTTAGAAACAAATTCTTGCTTCACTCCGCAAGATGTGTACGCATTTAAGGACACAATTTCAGAAGGATCCGGTACATTTGTCCTAACTCACCCCACATACTATCACACAGAGTGGGTGTTAAAATAGTTCATCTTGACATTAAATCAGCCTCATCAATTGCTTGATAATTATTCTGGTGTGAAATCAAGAATTATATTTTTGAAATGTATACCATCAGGAAATTCCGGTATTTTGGCAAGTGTAACAGTCGTTTTAACGTATTCACAAAGTACCTTGTCACTGGTTTCAATGTTTTTTTGTTTAGGCTGTTGTTTTGCTACTGAATACTCTGACACTGATTGAACTGAACTATCAGAGTTTAACTTAATGTATAACGTACAACGTTTTTCTTCATGAGTCTTGCATTCGCATAATAAGTGCCATTGATTGAAAAAAATAAAGAAATTACCAATATCCTTTTCATAAAAACTCCAAATGTGCTTATAAAAATCTTTAAGGAACAGAAGGGTTATTTTAGACCAGAAAAATTCTATGACAAGGCCAATTAACTTGGCAGATACTTAAGCATTACCATCCGTCGTAAGCTCTTTTGCTTCAACATCACCATTATCGCAAATTTCAGATATGGTGAAATAAGAATAGCATTGGAATCAATAGGAAGTGATAGCTTCATCACCATGACTATTAGATTTCTATTTAGTACAAATATACTAGTTTTTATTATCAATACATTCATCAGTCATAGAGCTAAACTCCATTACTCCCAAAATTATTCCGGAATTTAATTTCTTCATAGCATATCCATGTAATTAATTTTTTCTTATGTTATCGCAACAAGATAACAGAATATTTAATATTTAATATTTATTAAAAAATCATTAAACAAGCCAATGTGCACTCTTTGTTTAACATATAAAAATATATGAACTTTATAAACTTGCAATATGATAAAACAGAGTTGTATATTCTCTATATGATTCAAATAGGGAAAACTCAAGGATGTACGCAACATCCATTTAGTTTGTTAATTTACTCTTTTAAAAATACAGCAAATATAAGACTATAATTATGCCGTCTAGATACAATCAAAAAACTCCTGAAGAACTAGTTAAACAACTAAAATACAAAATAGGAGGTATTCAGCCCAATCATCTTGTAGAATTACAAAAATATTCTTCGGAACAACAATGTATTATTGGTTTTCGTTCCGTAGAAAATGTTGCAGGAGACTGGATTGCTGCAGGCTATCCAACAAAATCATTTCATATTAAAGGAAAAAGCTCATCATGGGGACCACAAGCTGGGTTCATTCCTGTAGAGCAGAAATATAGTAAGGTTCAAGGTTCAAGGTTCAAGGTTCAAGGTTCAAGGTTCAAATAAAATTCAAGAGTCTAATAAGAAAATAAAAGAATGTATCAGAAATAGAAATGCCTATGCAATTCCTTTGAAATTAGAAAAACAACTATTTCAAGATAGAGTTAATAGAGGTATATATAAGAGAACAGAAAATAATACTTATACTACACAAGATAAGTACCATTTTAATTTTCAAGCAATACCTGACGAAAAAGAGGATTATACAATTTATCATAACAAAAAACCAATAGAAGTTTTATCGTCTACTAAGACAGGTAAACCTTTAACTGCAGATTATGATCTTTTCTTAATTGCTCCTAAGCTCTCTCTCTATGGCAACGCCGACATTATAAAAAATCCTGAAGTAACATATGAGAATTATATACAACAACGTAGCCATTACAGAGAAAAAAATGCAAAAAATCTCCTTAACAAAGAAGAATTTAATAGCAAAGAAGATCCCAATTTAGGTAACATATCTAATCGCATTGAAAAAATAATTGAAGGAATAAACCAAAAAATCGCATTAAATAAACCAAATCTTGTTCATCACAGTGCTGATTCTGGCAATCCTACAAGCAATATATATGATAATTTTCCCGCTCTATTTTTACTACCAGAAAAAATAGAGGAATTTGAAATCATATTTGTTATTAAAAATTACGAAGAATTTTGTTATTTTGTTCAGCAAGCCAAAAATGCCCACTACTACGTACCAATCAATCCTCTCTGGCCTAATAAGTTAAGAAAATTAAGAAGTGACAGCTTTACGCTCAGCAAACAATTTTTCGAAAAACAATATAAGAAAAATCTGTAAATACAGTGATAATTTTGGATATTTATAGAAAATATAAACATCAGTCACTATGTAATTTTCAGTTAGTCAATAATGGCTAAAGAATGATAAGCATTTTTCACTTTCCATAAATAACGTGGAGCCTGTGGTGCAGGATGGTTGTTCTGAACATATTGATAAAACTCATTTGCCGTCATTCGATTGATTTTATTAATGGCTAAAGCCCGGTTTGAATCAAACGTTCGTAACAATGCTCCTGCACCATTCACATAAGCAACTATCGTTGCATAATACAGTGTTTCTGGATTAACGATGCCTTCTAAATGTTGTTTTTTCAAGATACTGATATAAGCAGTCCCAAGATCAATGTTGGTTTCAGGATCTTTCAATTCATGTATCGTTGGCTGCCCTAATTTTCCTTTTATTCTGTAAGCATCCCGCCCCGCCGTGGACGCTTTAATTTGCATCAGCCCAACCGCATTAGATTTACTGACGACTTCTGGACGAAAACCAGATTCCACCTGAATAATTGCTTTGATAAGCGTTTCATCGACACCATAGCGTTTTGCCGCTTGTTCAATAAAACCATCAAACAGAGTTGATCCAGATAGATTTGTAGACCTACGAGAACCAAAAGCAACATTATTTTTATCAAGCATATTTTTTGCCATTACTTGCCTTTTGACATCAGATTGATGTATTTTTTTGCCTGTACATCCCGTCAATAACAATGCCAACACAATGAAACTAAATGTTAATTTCACGTTACTTTCTCCAAGATTAAGTTTATTCCTATAAATCATATATAATTTTGCTGATAAGCCAAAAATATTTGGCTATCGCGAATTAAAATAAATTAATCCATTTTTCATCTACCTCTAGACAGGGGACTTGTTTTTTGCTCGCATCGTGTTTATTGCCATCATGCAATGCGACAAAAAGTTAAGGGGAGCTGCCAAATCTATACCCCAAAAATTTTAATTTGTAACAGGATGGTAAGAAAGTAAATTCAAAGAAGTATAAATGATTCTGTTCGTGGGATAAATGAGCACGGCAAACGAAGCTGCGACTTTGAAAATTAAGGATATATCACTAATTTGATTCGATATCACCTTGACTTTACATAAACGATACTGATAATCATTATCAATAATGATATATATAACGAGTAAGGTTTGCCATGATGAACAAAAAACGCTCTCTTTCTGTTTTTCCGATATCCAGTATGATCATTGCATTATTAACAATGACTTTATTCTCTCAGCAAGCTCATGCAGATAAAAAATTCAGAATTGTTACGACATTTACTATTATTCAAGATATGGCTCAGAATATCGCTGGAGATGCTGCCATTGTTGAATCCATCACAAAACCCGGTGCAGAAATTCACGATTACCAACCAACACCAAAAGATATTATTAAAGCACAGCGTGCAGATCTCATTTTATGGAATGGCTTAAATCTTGAACGTTGGTTTGAACGTTTTTTTGAAAACATGAAAGAAATACCTGTAGCTGTCATTACTGAAGGTATTACTCCTTTGCCAATTCGTGAAGGCCCCTACAATCAAAACCCCAATCCCCACGCTTGGATGTCACCCCAAAATGCGTTGATTTATATTGAAAATATACGTAAATCTCTCGTCAAATACGATCCCAAAAATGCCGACGTGTATAACCGAAATGCCAAAATCTATGCAGAAAAGATAGCTCAATTGGACATCCCTCTCAGAGAAAGGCTATCCCGTATTCCCAAAGAACAACGCTGGTTGGTAACCAGTGAAGGAGCCTTTAGCTATCTCACGCAATATTATGACTTCAAAGAAGTCTATTTATGGCCGATTAATGCTGAAGAACAGGGTTCTCCTCAGCAAGTTCGTCAAGTCATTGATACAATCAGGATAAATAAGATCCCAGTCGTCTTCAGCGAAAGTACAGTTTCAGACAAACCAGCAAAACAAGTTAGTAAAGAAACCGGGGCGCGTTACGGCGGAGTGCTTTATGTAGACTCTCTCTCAGCTCCAAAAGGTCCTGTACCTACCTACATTGACCTGCTTGACACTACCGTAGATACTATCGCAAAAGGATTTAATCAATGAATCGCACATCATCAAATCGTCAGCCATTATTTGAGCAACCTCACCTAATTGTTGATAAAGCTACTGTCACTTATAACAATGGACATACTGCTATTTATGACGCTAGTTTTGATATTACTGGCGGTACAATCTGTGCGTTAGTCGGTATGAATGGCAGTGGGAAATCTACATTATTTAAAACCATCATGGGATTAGTCACACCTTCTCAAGGGAAAATCACCCTTAACACGCAATCTATTAAAACTGCATTAAAACAAAACATAATCGCATATGTTCCTCAAACAGAAGATGTAGACTGGAATTTCCCAGTGTTGGTTTCCGATGTCGTAATGATGGGACGTTATGGAAAAATGGGATTCTTACGCCGACCTAGCAAACGTGACCATGAAATAGTCGATGATGCACTTGAGCGCGTTGGCTTAACTGAATTACGTGATCGCCAAATTGGTGAACTTTCTGGTGGCCAGAAAAAAAGAACATTTTTAGCCCGTGCACTGGCTCAAGAGGGGAAAGTTTTACTATTAGATGAACCTTTTACTGGTGTAGACGTTAAAACAGAGAATGCCATTATCGATTTGCTTCGTGATTTGCGTGATGAGGGGCATTTAGTGTTGGTATCAACACATAACCTCGGCAGTGTGCCTGAATTTTGTGACCATGTTATTTTAATCAACCGTACTGTATTAGCTAGTGGTCGCACTGAATCCACTTTTACCCAAAAAAATCTGGAAATTACCTTCGGTGGCGTTTTACGCCATATTAATCTTTCCGGCTCTGAACTACATAATGATGATGATCCACGTTCACTGACCGTCATTACTGATGATGAGCGTGCCGCCGTCTTTTATGGGCATAACCATCATGTTCCACCACGACAAAGTCCAAAACAAAAGGAAAAACAACCATGATGGAGCTGCTGCTACAACCATTCAGTTACAACTATATGGTAAAAGCCATGTGGGTAAGTGCCATTGTCGGTGCTGTTTGTGCTTTTTTATCTGCTTATTTGATGTTGAAAGGTTGGTCATTGATGGGAGATGCTCTCTCTCACTCGGTTGTACCGGGTGTAGCAGGTGCATACGCTCTCGGGCTACCTTATGCCGGAGGGGCTTTTTTTACCGGAATGCTCGCAGCATTGTCGATGACACTGGTGCGTCATATTACGCGGCTGCGTGAAGATGCGGTGATAGGATTTATATTCTCTACTTTTTTTGCTGTTGGATTACTCATCGTCTCTTTAAATCCGACGTCCGTGAATGTACAAACTATTATTCTGGGTAATATATTGGGAATTGCTGATGAGGACGTTTTACAAGTCGAAATTATTATCACAGTGTCATTTATCATACTGATGTTGCTTTGGAAAGATTTATTGGTTGTTTTCTTTGATGAAACCCATGCTCTTTCTATAGGCTTATCACCATTACGATTAAAAATTATTTTCTTCACTTTATTAAGTGCTTGCACCGTTGCCGCCTTACAAACGGTGGGTGCCATTCTAGTTATCGCGATGGTAGTGACTCCAGGTGCAACCGCCTATCTATTGACTGATAGGTTTAAGCACCTGCTAATCATTGCTGTCACTATCGGTTCACTCACAAGTGGTGTTGGGGCATATTTGAGTTACTTCCTCAATGGTGCTACAGGCGGTGTGATTGTCACAATGCAAACTGTGATCTTCTTACTCGCTTTCTTCTTTGCTCCCAAACATGGCATGTTAGCCTCCCGCAGACGAGCGAGAAAGGAATCTCTGGCATTAACTCAAGAGGGGCAATCATGATAAATACATTTATTGAATGGCTCATTGAGCCTTTCATGCATGATTTTATGCAACGAGCTATCTTTACCGCCATTATAGTAGGCACAGTCTGTGCAATTCTGTCCTGTTATCTCGTCTTAAAGGGGTGGTCATTGATGGGCGATGCTATTTCCCATGCTGTCCTACCCGGGCTTGTGATAGCTTTTGTAACCGGTATACCGCTGGCAGTAGGTGCTTTCCTTTCTGGTATATTTTGTGCATTTGCTACCGGATATCTGAAAGAACACAGTAGAATCAAAGAAGACACTGTCATGGGAATTGTCTTCTCTGGTATGTTTGCATTGGGTCTGGTTCTGTTTACCCGTATAGATACGGATCAACATCTCACACACATTCTATTTGGCAGCATACTTGGTATTACTCAAAATGAACTGATCCAAACGCTGTGTATTGCAGGCGCCACTCTAGCAATTGTGTTGCTGAAGCGAAAAGATTTTATGCTCTACTGTTTTGATCCCAATCAGGCAAGAGTTATTGGCCTGCCAGTAAAGCTTCTTCATTACGGCTTATTATCTCTGTTGGCCTTAACAATTGTCGCCTCACTACAAGCAGTCGGTATTATTCTTGTTATTGCCATGTTGATTTCACCCGGCATTATTGCTTTTATTCTCTGCCGGAGTTTCGACCGCATGCTTATTGTTGCTATGGTCGCTTCAGTATCATCCTGCGTACTCGGTACAATAGTCAGCTTCCATATTGATGGTGAGACTGGGCCTTGTATCGTCATCATTCAAGCCATTTTTTTCACCATTGCACTTACTCATAACCAAATTAAATTGGCTCACCAGAAAGCACGCAAAAAGTCGTTCGAAAAAACGCTCACGAATACATTGCCAATTACGGAAAAATAAAATTAACGAAACAGAGTGCCATGTCAAATTTTAGATATGGCGCTATTAATTTCTATTAAAAAAACTATTTTAACCTGTTCAAATGCTACATCTGGCTGTAATATGACCATACCAATTGTCAACTTAATGAGGTGAATCATGTGGCAAACTGTGAACCGTCTATTAAGTGAATATTTTGGTGAAGCTGAAATTCACGATAAAACGGAACTAACAGGGGGCGATATTCACCGCTCTTGGTATATTGAATATGGCAACCAGTCTATTTTTGTCAAATCCAACGTGAAAGAAATGCTGCCAGTTTTTAAAGCTGAAGCAGAGCAATTGGAATTACTGGCTCGCAGCAAAACAATCTCGGTTCCCGAAGTTTACGGTGTAGGGCATAGTCGAGATCATAGTTTCCTTTTGTTGGAATTTTTACCCATAAAATCATTTAGTGCCCATAGTGCATATCGTTTTGGTCAACACCTTGCAGAACTGCACCAATGGAGCGAACAACCGAAATTTGGTTTTGATTTTGATAACATGCTTGCAACCACCATACAACCTAATGGGTGGCAGAAACGCTGGAATCAATTTTATGCAGAAAAACGCATCGGTTGGCAATTACAGCTTGCTGCTGATCAGGGAATGATATTTGGAGATATCAGTCAAATTGTCCAGATAATCAGTGATAAATTACACAACCATCAACCTCAACCTTCCCTGCTGCATGGCGATCTCTGGCCCACAAACTGCGCATCCTTAAATAACGATCTTACTGTAACGTTTGACCCTGCATGCTATTGGGGAGATCGCGAATGTGACCTCGCCATGTTGCCACTTTATCCAGACCTTCCCTTACAGATTTTTGATGGTTACCAAAGTATCTGGCCATTGCCACATGACTTTATTGAGCGCCAACCTATTTACCAACTCTATTATTTACTAAATCGATGTAATATTTTTGGTGAGGATAATTTTACCTCAGCACAAAATATGATTGATAAGATCTTGCACGAACAATCATGATAAAAATTTATTAATATGGCATTTAAAAATAAGCAAAACCATTACCAAATCTTAACTAAATATCCCTATAAAGATAAAATTAACAGATTGATTATTGAGCTCAATAAACTCAATACAACAATACGAGTGGAATAAACTTAAAGGGTAGAAAAGAGAGTTATTTAACTATGGGTTGATTAAATTAACTTAATAAAATTAATCTCCTTAAGAAATATGGCTAATTTTTAGATAAAAAACATTGAAAAATACTATCCTGACAAATGATTTCTCATTGAGTAACTCATTACTGTAAAAAGCCGCGTGGACTCACCTTACGCAGCTATTATATTTTATTACCAGCCCAGTAATTTTGATAAAAAATAAGCAATTGCACCGATAATAACAGGTGATATGTAAAGAGGAAAAATTTGGGTGAATAAAGAATGACGTGGAAATTTGATTTTAGCTTCCAATTGTTCCTTAGTCATTCCGTTTTCTTTAGCATTCTCAAGGAGCATTTGATCTTCAATATGCTCTTTGATGAATTTAAATTGATTGTACATTCTTAAACCAGATGCACTCATCGCCAAACCTACAAACATTAAAAGATAGATGACAAAAAAACTGACGCTCCCTCCTGCAATACCAATTATACGATCAGGCGCTGGAGAGTATTTCCAAAAAAAATCCAAAAATGATGTATTGAATTTAATCATTTCTGCCATCATCTTGATAAAATCATTCAATACTGCATTAACGCCATCACCTTGAACACCATGTTGCCATGCTAGCTTGATTACCGAAACAAAAGTTGACAAGAAAGCTGGTACAAAAATAATCCAGCCCAAGATCCGTTTTGCGATAGCAACATATCTAGCTTGTTGATACGTCATTAACATTCCCCATTGGCATAAATCACTCTATTTTTATTCAAAAATAACTCATAAGGCGCTTACTTTAACCTCATTTATAGCGTAATGATCTTACTTTTTCTAAAAAATATTTCTTTCTTTGCTCACAGAATACAGACTAGCCTAGAATTAACCCATAATATTAATATAGATTTATTCACTTTCTGCACCAGTTCAGCTCAAAATCAATTGGACATGCATTAATAAATAAAAGATTTTTCTTATTTACCCCCTATCATCCTTATGCAAAACCCTCTATACTGCCACTGTATGTATAGACAGCAATTAGCGCAATAATTAATATAAATCGTTATGACAGCAGAAGGGCATCTTCTCTTTTCAGTTGCCAGCCTTGTATTGGCTCACCAGCTAGAAATTACTCCAGAAATAGCACAGGGAGATTGGCTACATATGCTTCCTGGCGTACTTCTGGCTTCACTATTACCTGATATTGATCATCCAAGCTCTACTTTGGGTAGATTGTTCCGTTTTATATCCATTCCTATTTCTCGGCTATGCGGACATCGTGGATTTACACATAGTCTATTGGCGTTAATTGTAGGTGTTACTTTATTCCAGACTGAAATGCCTTCTGATTGGCCTATTCCAACTGATTTTTTCCATGCAATGATTGTGGGTTATATCAGCCATTTGATTGCTGATATGCTTACTCCTGCCGGAATTCCACTTTTATGGCCTCTGAGAATACGTTTTTGTATTCCTATTCTCAGAGGAAAGGAGCATAAAAAAGCAGAACGATTTATTGCTGTTTTAGTAGTGGTCATCGCTATTCTTCTCCCACAGCACCTCGATTTTTCATTCATTCACTACTTTGATAAGCTACCAATCGAGAAATTACAGCATCTCTACAAGCAGCTGATTTGAATTGTATTTAATAAATCATCCCCTATGTAAAAGTAGGGGTTATTGAAGAAACATAAATAATATTTCTAATTACTGCGTATTACCTTGCGATCAATACTTATGATTCATCAGACTATCTCGTTTAATTACAATGCCTGTATAGAAATAAGGCTAAGACAGATTAATCTATATAACCAATTAAACTAATTGATGACAAATAATTATATTTAATTCAATTTAATTATAAGCAAGCAGATTCTTATGCTGATACCATTCTCTCTTACACATTTCATGGTATGTATCCGATAGATTTCAAGTCGCAGCACAGCTAACAAGACAACAGATTGAAAGATAAAGGATATACCTGTCATCACCTAACGCGATTACATACCATACAGAAAAATCATATAAATATAGCGATACCCAATAAATTGTAAGTTGCAATGCAGACAATAAAGTTGCAACTTGAAAAATCAGGGTATACAAGTTCTTGGAGGCTAGGGATGAATTTACCACTTGTCATCAACGTGCTCGTTTTTGTAGCGTTGATTATTTTATTAGCAAAAACGAGTTCAGATAAATGGAGCTTGTCCAAAAAAGTTGTGATAGCTCTAATCGTAGGTGTTGTTTTCGGGCTGGCATTGAACATCATTTATGGTGCAAACAATGCTACAGTGAAAAAATCCATCAAATGGTTCA
Source organism: Xenorhabdus hominickii (assembly GCF_002632725.1). GTDB lineage: Bacteria > Pseudomonadota > Gammaproteobacteria > Enterobacterales > Enterobacteriaceae > Xenorhabdus > Xenorhabdus hominickii. Next base: position 233,419 of record NZ_NJAI01000007.1, on the reverse strand, counting down.
ATATCGTCGGCAATGGTTATGTGCAATTACTGCAAATGGTTATCATGCCATTGGTTTTCGCTTCTATTCTGAGCGCAGTAGCACGTTTACATAAAGCTTCGTCTTTAGGAAAAATTAGTTTTCTGACAATTGGCACATTATTACTCACTACAGCCATTTCCGCTTTGATTGGAATTCTAATTGCCAATTTGTTTGGATTAAGCGCAGCAGGGCTAATTCAAGGTACTCAAGAGACAGCTCGTTTATCTGCTATTGAAACCAATTATGTTGGTAAAGTGGCAGATATGAGCGTGCCACAAATCATCCTTTCTTTTATCCCTAAAAACCCTTTTGCTGATCTAACAGGAGCACACCCGACCTCTATTATCAGCGTTGTGATTTTTGCGACATTTTTAGGTATTGCTGCATTGCAAATGCTTAAAGATAACCATGAACAAGGTGAGCGAGTACTCGTTACCATTGATACTATGCAAGCATGGGCAATGAAATTAGTTCGTTTGGTTATGAGCCTAACACCATATGGCGTGATGGCTTTAATGATAAAAGTTGTTGCCAGCTCCAATATTCATGATATTACCCAATTAGGTAACTTTGTTGTTGCTTCCTATATCGCATTGGGTTTGATGTTTGTAGTACATGGCGGACTTCTGGCGTTTACTGGTATTAACCCGCTAAAATTCTTTAAAAAAGCAAACCCTGTGCTGACATTTGCATTTACCAGCCGTTCAAGTGCCGCAAGTATCCCTATGAATGTTGAAACACAAACTCGCCGTTTAGGTGTACCTGAATCCATCGCCAGTTTTTCTGCTTCTTTCGGTGCGACGATTGGCCAAAATGGTTGTGCTGGTATTTATCCAGCCATGCTGGCAGTGATGGTTGCACCAAGCGTAGGCATTGATCCCTTCGACCCTTTGTGGATTGCTACTCTCATTGGAATTGTGACTATAAGCTCTGCTGGCGTTGCCGGTGTTGGTGGCGGAGCAACATTTGCGGCACTCATTGTTTTGCCTGCCATGGGCTTACCTGTCACCTTGGTTGCTCTGCTGATTTCTGTTGAACCACTTATTGATATGGGTCGTACTGCATTAAACGTCAACGGAGCAATGGCTGCTGGTACTATTACCAGTCAATTGATGGGCGAAACCAATAAAGAAATATTTGAACAAGATTAAGATATGGGGGTGATGCAATCCTAGTCTTTTCAGATAGCCCCCGTTATCCATATCAATGCTTCAGTAGAAAATTCCTTTAAAGATGTGATCAAAAAAGCCGGGAAGTCATTATGCTCCCCGGCTTATAATTAATACAACCCACTATAAATTAATACAGCTCCCCAAAGGGGCTTACTGCATTATTTTATATATTCACCGCTACGCAGAGCTTCAATACGCTTATCCAATGGCGGATGGGATAAGAACAATTCGCTGAAACTCTTAGGCTTACCATTAATGCAGAATGCCATCATGCTACCCCCTTCCTGAGGCTCATAGCTGGTTTTAAGACGCTGCAATGCAGCAATCATCTTTTCACGACCAACCAATTTTGCTGAACCTGCATCTGCATGAAACTCGCGGTAACGGGAAAACCACATGGTAATAATACTTGCCAAGATACCAAATACGATTTCCAATACCATGGAAAGCACCATATAAACGATTGGATTACCGTTACTGCTGCTTTCACTTTCATCATCATTGCTTGAAAGAAAGCTTGAAGCGGCCTGTGCAATGATACGTGAAATAAAGATAACGAATGTATTTACAATACCCTGTAGCAAAGTCATCGTTACCATATCACCATTGGCGATATGGCTAATCTCATGTGCAATTACCGCTTCGGCTTCATCACGACTCATATTGTTCAGCAAGCCCGTACTAACGGCAACCAGAGATGCATTACGACGTGCTCCCGTCGCAAATGCGTTGATATCCAGAGCATCATAGATAGCAACTTGCGGCATAGTAATCCCAACCTGATCAGATTGACGACGTACCGTTTCCATCAACCAAGCTTCAGTTTCATTAGCTGGTTTTTCAATAAGTTGACCGCCAACAGAACGCAAGGCCAGCCACTTAGACATTAATAACGAGATGAATGCACCACCAAAACCAAACAAACCGGCCATAATCATGAGGCCAGCAACACTACTCCGCTGAACTCCTGTAAGTGAAAGTATTATCCCAAACACCACCATGACAGCTAGGTTAGTGAGAAGGAATAAGGCTATTCTCATCATATAAGTTTACTTCCTTTAATTATCAAACAGTTCAACTAAAAGTTAAGCCATAAGGTGGGGGCTTACCCCATATTATTCAAGTTTTCTAAAATATTAGGAGATAGAATCAACATAACTTTATAATATAGCAAAAAAGCCAGCTATTAAGCCGGCCTTTTATCTATAACGAACTTGTAAAACTACTTCGTTACAGTCTTTTCAACAGGCTGATGCGCTAAATCTAGTGCAATTTTTACTGATTCATCTAAATAAGGATCTGGCCCTTTGTAATCTTTTGGCAAATCATCAAGTGATTTGAGCAGTTTTTTGCCATCCTGCTTAAAACGCTCATTAATTCGATCCAATCTAATTGTCTCGTATTCCTTATTTTCTTTCTCTCTTTGAGCATAATTCAGAGAATAAACACCATTACGAGCCTTCATAACTTTGTAGTAAGCAATATCCTGTTTGATATGTTTAAACTCAGGGTCATTGGCGATACGTTGGTTATGGAGTTTAGTTAATAGCGGTGTTAGCTCTGAAATAATCTTTAATGAAGTATAAGGTACAGGCCGGATACTATCCCATGGCAATGCGTTGTCTTCCTGGCTTTCACCTCTATCCTCAGAGTCTTCCCCTGTCGGCATAATGATATCTGGTGTCACACCTTTAAGCTGAGTACTGCCACCATTTATCCGATAAAACTTTTGCACAGTATATTGTACTGAACCTGTTTTTGGCCAATCAGGTTGTAACATAAGATCATAGATGCGATCCAGAGAACGGTGTTGTTGCACGGTTCCTTTACCAAAAGTCGGCTCCCCTACAATTAATCCTCGTCCATAATCTTGCATCGCGGCCGCAAAAATTTCAGAGGCGGAAGCACTTCTATTGTCAACTAAAACGAGCAAAGGGCCTTTATAATATATGGCCTCATCCGTATCTGACTCTTCTGCAATTTTGCCGGTATTATCCCGGATCTGAACAATAGGACCAGTAGAAATAAACAAGCCTGATAACGATACTGCTTCTGTTAACGCTCCACCACCATTACTACGCAAATCAATCACAAGCGCGGAAATGCCTTGCTTAGTGAGTTTCTGCAATTGTACTTTTACATCATTAGTCAGACCAACATAGAAACTCGGTATATCAAGGATACCGATTTTTTCCTTGCCAACCGTTTTCACTGACATCTTGACTGCATTGTCTTCAAGACGAACATTTTCACGGGTTAAGGTGACAATATGATTTTTTGCCCCTTTCGTGATTGGCGCGATTTCAAGGCGGACTTTACTCCCTTTCGGGCCTTTGATCAGAGCAACAACATCCTCAAGACGCCATCCGACAACATCGACAATAGGCTTGCCTAACTGCCCAACACCAATGATTTTATCTCCATCTTTTAGCAAGTTACTCTTGGCTGCCGGGCCTCCTGCAACCAATGAACGGATAGCGATATATTCATCTTCGTATTGTAAAACAGCACCGATGCCTTCAAGAGAAAGGCTCATCTCTGAATTAAATTGTTCTGTATCACGAGCAGAGAGATAACTGGTATGAGGATCTATTTCACGAGCAAAAGACATCATGATAGCTTGAAATACATCCTCGCTATTGGTTTGCGTAAGACGTTTCAGCAAAGTTCGATAGCGTTTGGCCAGTGTTTCTTTGATTTCTTTGTCATTTTTTCCAGATAATTTTAAATTTATCCAATCAAATTTAATCTTGGCATTCCAAAGCTTATCTAATTCTTCAACACTCGTTGGCCACAGCGCTTTCGAACGTTCTGTTTCAATCGTATCATGACCCTCTAAATCAATAGGCTGATCCAAATGAGAGAGTACATACTGATAGCGTTCAAAGCGACGCTGTTGCATCAAGTTAAACAGTGCATAAGAAAGTTTTAGATCACCATTAGCAAGAGCTTTTCCTAAAGCACTCTTTTGATCCGCAAACTGTGCGACATCTGATGCCAAAAAAACATTGTGGCTATAGTCTAGTAAGTTCAGGTAGCGATCAAATACTTTCCCTGAAAAATCTGCATCTATATAAAATTGACGATAATGAGAATGCAGAAAACGGGAAACAATCCGTTTACTCACAGTAACATATTGTGGCTCCGGCTTTAAATCTGGCAACTGATTCAGACGGATAACTGCGGAATTATGATCATTAATGGCACTACCACTAGTTGTGTTGCCATTGCTAGCAACATTGCTATTGATAGTATCCGCATACCCTGTACCAAAAAATAATAAACCTAAAACGAAAGCCAAATTAATGAGTTTGTTCATGCCCGAGTTGGCCTCCGTATCAGAACTTTAAGTGTTCTGCGCGTACAATCATTGCCAAGCCAGTAGGTAACTGCACTCTTACACCATCTTTTGCAATTTCAAGCACAGCAGCATCCATTAAACTTTTTCCGACATTGACTTTGATGGTCTGGCCGATTTTTAAAGAGGATACATCTGTAACTGATGTTAACTCAGGTTGTGCAATTTTCTTTGTGGTTTTATCTGTTGGCTTACGTGATTGTTGCAGACGGTTTTGTGAACGAGGTGAACGTTTTTCACCATCACCTGATGATTGACGGCGAGGAGCCGGCTTTTTATTCACTGGGCGTTCACTTTTCTTGTCAGATACGTTTTCAGTTTCACGTTTCTTGGCACGCTGTTCAGCTCGCTGAGCTTGTACACGCGCTTTTGCTTCTGCCAATTGCTGACGCGCATGTTCAACATGCTCAACTTCCAACTCTCCACACGCATTCCCATCAAGGTCAACACGCTGAGCTCCCTCTTTAACACCATAGAGGTAACGCCAACTAGAAGTATACAAACGCAAAGCAGAACGAAGTTGTGTTTTACTTAAACACTCTTCACCCTGAATACGTTCAACGATATCCTGAAAGATCCCGATCTTCAAAGGACGGGCTTCACCCTCTGCTGCAAAGCAGAGCGGGAAACGCTCAGCCAAGAAAGCAATGACTTCTTTACTACTGTTCAACTTAGGTTGATTTTCCATGAAATTTCCTGATTACAACGGTTTTGCCAACCAGCGCAGGCATGAACAGGCGACATTATAATAGCGTTGCTGATAAATGCCACGTCATACGTATATTAAGTTACATTCTGTTGTAGATACTTTGACACAACGCACTGCTCAACATGTTCACAAAGCCTGATAACAAGCGCCTTCAAGCCATTTTCGTCATTTTCGTCAAACCGGTCAAAAACCGTGCTATCGATATCCAAGACTCCAATAATTTGTCCATTGATTTCCAAAGGAAGGACAATCTCAGCATTACTGGCGGAATCACAAGCTATATGACCAGGAAAAGTATGTACATTAGAAATACGCTGGATGCTGTTATTTGCAACAGCGGTTCCGCACACACCTTTTCCTACAGAAATGCGAGTACAGGCGATCTTACCCTGAAATGGCCCTAAGACAAGGGTATCATTATCTACTAAATAAAATCCAACCCAATTAACATTATCCAAACGTTCATATAACAATGCACTTGTGTTGGCAAGAGAAGCGATAAAATCATATTCGCCTGATAATAGTGCTATCAAGCTATCCGCTATCTCTTGATAAAATTCATTTTTATCCATACGCCCCTATGTAACAGATAATGCATTAACAATAAAATTACAATTTATTTACAATTAAATGTTTTTGCCATACTTAACAAAACATTTCTGAAAAGATTGCTTATCATGGCTTACATCTTTCCAAAATGCCGCCTGTTTCCCTGAATTTAAATTTTCTTTAATTATTTTTACCAGTATTCACTTGTAAAATTTAGGGGTATATCACAGCCTATATCAAAAATTACTCTGAATTGCAGTCAGATTCGTGCCCTTGCTCATAGTCTTATTATGAAACACCTTACGCCCATTCTGAACAACTGTTTTATCCCCTCATGCTCATTGTACATATAATTTAATGAAATTATTTCTTAAAAAGAGAGCAAAAGTCTTCGTTCCTCATAATAAATAAAAAAAGGCCGAGTATACTCCGCTACTCAGCCTAGGGAAAATGGCTCTGTTAAAGAGCCCTGCACTAAAAAGTTGCCATTGAGACGTAGAACAACTTACCACTTAAAGAATAGTTGACATGCCATGATTTACCAAATTTTGCTCTTTATTGGCGAGTAAACTAGGTATTTTTTTGCCTTAAGTGTATTATTTTTTATCGCCGGAATGATCGCATAGCGCCGATGCTGCTTTCTGGAATGGCTCGATGTTCATCTTTTGATTGGGATATTCAAGATCATCTAAGAGGATCGTATCTAATGAAGTTGCAATGACTTTATTAAGTTTCATAAGTTGTGTTGCTCGATCATTCAAAGGATACTGCATCAGTGTGCTTGGATTTATCACAAACAACGCTCCATCCGAACGACAATCAAGCATAACTTCTTCACGGGTAAATGCCCATTGTTTCCCAAATTGTAACTTACTAATAGTTTGTATCGGTGCAGCAACGCTCTGAAAAGAGAGAAGCAAAAAAGGCAAAGTCAAAAATAGTCGTTTCATTAATTATTTCCCTGATAGACACATAATCGGATTTTATCGCCAATTCATCTGATTATATACCTTGATTTGCACCAATCATTCAAAAATCATGCAGGAGGTTGAGTTGCAAAAATCGCGACACATAATAATGCAGAAGCTCCGAGAATGATTTCCAACCAGCTGTTGATTATCAACAACTGATAACACCTTTTCTGTCTTAAATTTGGTACTAAAATATAACGATTAATCAGTGCCAAAAGCACCATGCCAATGACTAAAACTATTTTCAACCATAACATGGATTGATATTCGGAAAGAGTACGACTAAAAGTGGGCCAACCCGGGAGCAAGATAACAGTACTCACAATTCCAGTCACAATCACCAGAGCAACGGCAAAATGCCCGAAAAAAGAGAACTGCCTCATTGCCGCTATACTTTCCGCATATAGGTCAACAGTAATATTTCCACAACTATCTGCCTTTCCTGTGTGAACGTGATTACTGTGTATATTTACTTCTGATGCTTTTTCCAAACGCAAGAATTGCAGACATAGTAAAAATGGCCATAGCCCGCCAAACCAATAACCAGCACTCAATAAATGAAGAATCTGATTAGCCTGAAATAATAGCCTGATCTTTCCTTCATACATCGCTGCATGGCCTATGAAGGCATGGCTGGACAGCAAAATGACCGAACACCCCAACAACAGGAAATATCTGGCCTGAGTGTGAGAAAGAAACAATCCGCAGGCAGCAAGCGCCGCAATCAATAGCTGCCATTTCCACACTTGCCCAAAAACAGTTTCCAATACAGCCAGCCAGATATCTGGCTCATAAACATCGTGCCAACCATCCCCCATTAACCCAACCTGTGTAATAAACCAAACGATTGAGGTTATTAAAGCCAGCACGGTGCTGATTGAAACTCCCACATTCAATCGTTCTCTCATTAGCGTCGAAAAATGACCAGAAGCAAGCATTACAATGAATAAATTAAGGCCAAACATTAACATGGCAATGACAAAATGAGAGAAGCGACAAAATAGGTATAACGCCTCTAGAGAGATCATTATTTTACAGTAAAGCGATAAGTACCTTTTGTTTTATGACCATCGACAGAGAGAACACTCCAATCGACACTATACTCACCCGCAGCAAGTTTACCTTCAACGGGTAGGATTAATTCAGTCTTGGTTTCAGGATCAAGTTCCAATTTACCTGTTTTGACTGCTGTTTTTTCTGGGCCAATCAATTTTACCTTGCTAAATCCAAGCTCAATGCGTTCTGAAAAACTGAGTTTTATGGATTGTGGCGCGGCTTCAATAATCGTATTTTCTGCAGGAGCCTGATCTTTCAAATGTGCATGAGCTAAAGCCTGTTGACAAGACATACCGACAAACAGAACCACAAGTGTAGATAATTTTGCCCAAAATGAACGGATGTTAAGAATAGACATAGTAGATAACCCTTTAATATACAGATAAATTTTTTACTCAGATGGGAATTCTATATCAAAAAAAAAGTTTAATCTGCGATAATCTACGAGTAATGTCTTGACCTGTGAGGTACTACTCAAAAATAAGGATGGAAATGAAAATAATCGTTATTCCTGCCTCAAAAATAAACGAAGAAAGCAGGAATAGCGGTACAAAACAGTTCAAATTATGACTTGAAAAGTAGAGAGAGTATCAGGCCTGGGCGGGTGCCATAGATAGTTCCTTCAATTCTTTATCCAGTAAGAACAGAGAGTTACCACTTCCACCTACCATATCCAATTTATCCAGAATGGACTTAAACAATTTTTCTTCTTCATGCTGTTCGGCAACATACCACTGCAAGAAGTTAAACGTAGAATAATCCTGTGTCATCATTGCTACATGAGCAAGTTTATTAATCTCTTCTGTGATCAACTTTTCATGCTCATAAGTCTGGTTGAATACATCAGAGATAGAATCAAATTCAACAGGAGGAGCTTGAATAGCGCCCAAAACAGGCATTGAACCAGTGTCACCCAAATAATCAAACAAACGCTGCATATGCTGCATTTCTTCTTGTGAATGTGATCTCAGAAATGCCGCGGCTCCCTCATACCCTTTATCACTACACCATGCGCTCATTTGTAAATATAAATTCGCAGAGTAGAATTCCAGATTTAACTGCTCATTTAATTGTTTGATCATTTCTTTTTTTAACATCAGCCAACCCTCCTAAAACTTTATTAAATTAGATGTATTATGCCAAGAAAAAACACATAAAACAAAAATAAAATATAAACATTTAACCTTATGATAATAAAAGATTAAATTAACTATAAATATAAGAATAAATCTCATTAAATATAAGTAAACAAGAATCAATTTTATTTAATTTCATTTCCACTTAAAAAGTTAAATTTATAATAAAAATGAGAATAGATATTATTTATATTTACCAAGATGTTTTTTTAAACTTTTTAAACTTTTTAAACAACTTGCTAAAGTCAAAAGAGTCGATTAATTTTCTCTCCCGATAAATGAGAATTACCTTTTAGAGAGGCCATAATGGAGCATAACTTAGCCAAATTATCCAAAGATGAGATGGATAAGGTCAATGTTGATTTAGCAGCATCCGGCGTTGCTTTTAAAGAGCGCTATAATATGCCTGTCATTTCTGACACTATTAAACAGTCACAACCACTGCATCTGCGGGAATATTTCCAACAGCGTCTAAGTCACTACCGCCAACAATCGAGATTCCTGTCCCGCTTACCTTATGAGCCCAAAAGCCGTTAAATAGATGAAAAAAGATAACCACCACTTCGAGGGTGGTTATCTTAGTTATTGAGTAACAAATTTATCGGTGGCTTGGATTAACTGGTGCAAAATGCCCGCTTCATCAAAAGAGTGCCCCGCGCCTTCCACAATGTACAATTCAGCTTCCGGCCATGCTTTTGCCAGATCCCAAGCATTCTGTACCTGACACGTCATATCATAACGCCCATGCACAATGATAGCCGGAATATGCCTAATCACATCAATATGATCCAATAACTGCTGGGTTTCATCTATAAAACCACCATTGATAAAATAATGGTTTTCAATTCGTGCGAACGCTAAAGCAAATTTATCTTCTGAAAATGAATCAGCATTTTCAGAAGGCAATAACGTTACAGTTTCACCTTCCCAGAGGCTCCATAAACGCGCCGCTTCCAATTGCACTTGCCGATCATCACTCACCAGACGTTTATTATAAGCCGCAATCACATCACCACGTTCTTCTTCGGATAAAATGGATAATGTGCGTTCCCATTTATCTGGGAAAAAACGAGAAGCCCCTTCCTGATAATACCAATGCAATTCTTGTGGCCGAAGCAGAAAAATCCCTCTCAATATCAGTTCTGACACACGGTCGGGATATTTCTCCGCATAAGCCAAAGATAAGGTTGATCCCCATGAACCACCAAAGACCAACCACTTCTCAACCCCCATCAAATTACGCAGCCGTTCTATATCATCTATCAAATGCCAAGTTGTATTGTTTTCCAAACTCGCATGAGGTTTAGAACGACCACAGCCACGCTGCTCAAACAACATAATATGATAACGTTCAGGATCAAATAACTGCCGATGATAATTTGCAATACCACCACCAGGGCCTCCATGAATAAATACTGCGGGTTTACCTTTCGGATTGCCACACAGTTCCCAATAAATTTGGTGTCCATCTCCTGTATCTAAATACCCTGTTTGATTCACACCATAAGGGGGATAAAGTTTCCGTTGTTCCATCATCAAGGCCTCTCACTGTTTAAACAAAACGGGATACTTTCCTAGTATCCCGTACATATTTAAAGATAGCATGACAGTCTATTTACTTTATTTCACTATAACTAATAGTCTCTTTGTGACAATCAATAGTGACATTGTAACTTTTGTCATTTTTTGAGCCTCGGACAATAAGCGGAACCTGCAATGCGTTTTTATCACCAGTAATATCGTTGACATTTATCCATGCGACTGGTTTTGGCGTTCCTAATTGCTTTCTATCTTTATCCCAATGGTTAATGCGATTTTGTAGAAAATCTTGCTTAACCTGCGCTGCTATTTGATCTTTGGTTAAATTAGTACAAGAAACAAACGTCGCCACACGCTCATTCTCGGCAGCGGTCGCAGTAAATGAAACAGAAAGCAAAACCCCTACACCCAATAATCCCATACGATGAATAAACTGACTTGCCTTCATATTACCTCCTATTACCATCCAAATATTATGGATTAAAAGTTGTAGTAAACTAACATGTAGTAGAAAGTAATTATGTGATTTTTGTTAAAAATGCGTTGCAGCTATTTTTCATCATCCTCAAATAAAACATGGATCTGTTCATTGTTCTGATGCTTATCGCGCAACTCCTGAGCAACAATGGCAATTGCTTCCCCACTTCCCATTCCTTCTAAAATGAGCTGATGGATCCTTTCTACCGCAATTTGCTGCTCTTCATGGGATAATGCTGGCATACCTGAAAACATAGTTAGAACCTCAGACATAAGATAACAATTAATAGCACAAGCGGGGATTATAGTCTTTTTATCTCAGGTCAGGAGTAAGATTCTGTGATAATCTCGGCTATTTATTATTGATTATCTAACGCCAACACTGGTTCACCATGAAGATTGCATTACAAAAACGACAACTACCTTATACTCCCGACCTTGCCACACGCTATTTTGCCCCGATTTCTTCATCTCCATGGGCAATGTTGTTACATTCCGGCGCTGCCGAACACCCACATAATCGATTTGATATTTTCGTCGCCGAACCCGTGACAACATTCGTTACTCACGGTGGGTCTACCGAAATTACACATGATGGCGAGGTTTCTCTTTCTCAGGAAGACCCCTTCCTGTTGCTAAAAAAACATCTTTATGAATGTGATATCACTCCCTCATTCGATCCCGACCTCCCTTTTCAAGGCGGGGCATTAGGTATATGGGGATACGATCTTGGGCGACGAATTGAAAAATTACCCACAATTGCAGCCAATGAGCTGAATTTTCCTGATATGGCGATTGGGATCTATGACTGGGGGCTGATTGTTGATCACCAGCAACAGAAAGCCACTTTACTGAGCTATCACGATATTGATGGACGGCTGGCATGGTTAAAATCGTTGCAGGAAAACAGGAAGGCAGATTTTTCCCTGACAAGTCAGTGGCACTCTAACATGACTGACCAACAATACCACGAAAAAATTGCCCAAATCCATCGTCATCTACAGAGTGGTGATTGCTATCAGGTTAACTTATCACAACGTTTCCATGCTGATTATCAGGGAGATGAATGGCAGGCATTCACCCAACTCAATGAGAGTAATCAGGCTCCCTTTTCTGCTTTTATTCGCTTACCTGAACACTGCATCATCAGCGTTTCACCTGAGCGCTTTATTCTGCTGGAAGATAAGAAAATCCAGACTCGTCCCATCAAGGGAACATTACCTCGCTTGCCAGATCCTGCCGAAGACCAACTGCAGGCTGAAAAATTAGCAAATTCACGCAAAGACCGTGCTGAAAACCTGATGATCGTTGACCTACTGAGAAATGACATTGGCCGGGTTGCCACTCCGGGTTCGGTTAAAGTTACTGAATTATTTGTCGTGGAACCCTTCCCTGCCGTACATCATCTGGTTAGTACCATTACGGCACTCTTACCTGATAAATATCATGCTACCGATTTACTTCGTGCCTGCTTTCCCGGTGGTTCAATTACCGGCGCCCCGAAAATTAGTGCGATGAAAATCATAGAAAAGCTGGAACCACATCGCAGACATGGATATTGCGGCGCTATTGGCTATATTAGTTTCTGCGGTACAATGGACAGCAATATCACTATTCGTACCTTACTGACAGAAAAGGGAAAAATTTACTGTTGGGCTGGGGGTGGTATTGTTGCAGATAGTATTGCTGAAAAAGAGTATCAGGAAACATTTGATAAACTCGGGCGGATCTTACCTCAATTAGGGAAACTTGATATACCATGACTTCACTTTCTGACTTCATTCATCGGTTTCAATTACAGCTTCCTGAGCAACCAACGCATTTAGCAAACAATGAACGGAATGCCGCCGTATTACTGCCGATTATATGTAAGCCGGAACCAACACTTTTACTCACTCAGCGATCTCACAGCCTCCGTTCCCATGCAGGTCAAATTGCATTTCCGGGCGGAGCCGCTGACCCTGAAGATTACTCCATTATTGCCACCGCCTTGCGGGAGGCAGAAGAAGAAGTCAGTATTCCACAAGATAAAGTCCAAATACTGGGGCAATTAGCCCCTCTGGATAGCAGAGGAGGCTATCGTGTCACTCCGGTGATAGGGCTAATTCCCCCCTCCATCTCTTTTCGGACGAATCCCGCAGAAGTGGCAAAGATTTTTGAAGTTCCACTGTTTGATGCGCTTTCTCTGCCCCACTATCAATATCTAGACATAAAATACCGTAGTCGCCAGCACCGCATCTACTTTTATTGGCATCAAGAACAAATGATTTGGGGATTAACCGCAGCTATTCTCTACCAACTCGCACAACAAGTTCAAAAAACAACCTAAATCGAACGTAAGATGACTTGTTTTCGTGCATTTATTATTCAAAATCATATCAATTGCTATTATAATTAAAAAAAAACTGTAAACTCCTTTATCAACACTACTAAATAACAGTAAAGTAGCGCGCTTTATTATAAATAACTATATCTCTTTCTTCTTAAAGGAGTCTGGCGTGATTAGCGTTTTCGACATGTTTAAGGTGGGTATTGGCCCATCCAGCTCTCATACTGTTGGCCCGATGAAAGCAGGAAAACAATTTGTCGATGATCTTGTAAACCAAGGAGTAATGTCCTCTATCACGCGTGTAGCTGTTGATGTATACGGCTCACTTTCATTAACCGGGAAAGGTCACCATACGGATATCGCTATCATCATGGGTCTGGCTGGCAATATGCCAGCTACTGTTGATATTGATTCTATTCCAGGTTTTATTCGTGATGTTGAGCAAACTCAACGTTTGCCACTGGCAAATGGTTTACATGAAGTCGATTTTCCTCGCGATGGGGGTATGAACTTCCGTAGCGATAACCTGTCACTGCACGAAAATGGCATGCAAATTCATGCGTTCGCAGGTGATAAAAAAATATACAGCAAAACCTACTACTCTATCGGTGGTGGTTTTATTGTTGATGAAGAACATTTTGGCAAACCATCTCAAGATACCAAACCTGTTTCTTATCCATACAGTTCTGCTGCTGACCTGCTCATGAACTGCAACAAAACAGGCCTGTCCGTTTCAGGCTTGATGATGAAAAACGAACTGGACTTACACAGTAAAGAAGAAATTGCTGAGTATTTCGCAGATGTATGGGCGACTATGGAAGCCTGTATTGATCGTGGTTTGAATACAGAGGGAATATTGCCAGGGCCACTGCGCGTTCCTCGCCGTGCGGCAGCACTGCACCGCATGCTAACATCATCAAACAACCTTTCCAATGACCCAATGAATGTCGTTGATTTAGTGAATATGTTTGCATTGGCTGTCAATGAAGAAAATGCCGCAGGTGGTCGTGTTGTTACAGCCCCAACCAATGGTGCATGTGGTATCGTGCCGGCAGTCTTAGCTTATTACAATCACTGCATTGAACCAGTGACACCGGAACTGTACATCCGCTATTTCTTGGCCTCTGGTGCTGTTGGTATCTTATATAAGATGAATGCTTCTATTTCTGGTGCCGAAGTTGGCTGTCAAGGTGAAGTAGGCGTTGCCTGTTCAATGGCAGCCGCTGGTCTTGCAGAGCTACTTGGCGCAAGCCCTGAGCAAGTTTGCATTGCGGCAGAAATCGGCATGGAACATAACCTCGGCCTGACATGTGACCCTGTTGCAGGCCAAGTACAGGTCCCATGTATTGAGCGTAACGCCATTGCTTCAGTCAAAGCAATAAATGCAGCTCGTATGGCACTTCGTCGTACCAGCGAGCCACGCGTTTCTCTCGATAAGGTCATTGAGACCATGTATGAAACAGGTAAAGACATGAACGCGAAGTACCGTGAAACTTCACGCGGTGGCTTGGCGATCAAAGTTCAGTGTGACTAATATAAAATACCACTCATTGACTTTGTGATGACCGCATTGACCTTGTAATGAATAGTATTGTTGCCTACTTTCATTACACCTGAAAAATATCTGGAAAAATACCCTTGCCATTTGGTAGGGGTATTTTTTTAGCTGAAACGGATCATCAAAGTATATTTTTTTCTATTTTATGACAAAAGTATCACAATTTTTTTATGTAAAAATTAATAAAATGTTACCGGAAACAGTAATAAAAACCAAAAATAAATAAAATTTAAGAATAAAATAACAAAAAAATATATATAACAAATCAAAACCCCGTTTTCACCTATTAAAACAGCCTGTCTTAATTTTTCTGACTGATAGCAATTTTCTTGAAGGCTTCAAATGATAATCTAGCGACATATTTTCTTATGTAACGAAATATAACACTATGAGAGGTGAAATATAGAGATAGATTTTCGATAAGACTTTATGTTTGCAGCTATCATATTTGTTAATAGGAAATACGATACATTAAGAATATTGAGCTTGAACCAAAACTGGATTCAATTGTTACAGAGGGGAAAACAAGTGAGTATAGCCATTATGATTGGCACACATGGGGCTGCGGCAGAGCAACTGCTTCACACCGCAGAGATGTTGATTGGAGAACAAGAAAACGTTTCTTATATCGACTTCATACCTGGTGAAAATGCTGATACGTTATTCGATAAATACAACAGAAAACTGGAATCACTTGATACAACGCAAGGAGTTTTGTTTTTTGTCGATACTTGGGGTGGCAGCCCGTTCAACGCTGCAAACCGTATCGTGGTAGACAAAGAAAATTACGAGATTATCACTGGTGTAAACGTCCCAATGCTGGTTGAAGCTTTCATGTGCCGTGACGATAATCCATCAATGGAAGAACTAGTTTCTGTTGCTTTGGAAGCAGGAAAAGAAGGTATCCGGGCACTAAAAACAGAGCCAGAAGAAGAGGTTAAAAAAACAGAGCCAGTCAAACCTGCGGCTCCAGTTACGGCTCCCGTTTCAGCACCAACGGCAGGTGGTCACATGAAAATTGCGCTTGCACGTATTGATGACCGCTTAATTCATGGTCAGGTTGCAACCCGCTGGACAAAAGAAACTAACGTCAAACGTATCATCGTCGTCAGTGACGAAGTTGCTCAAGATATCGTTCGCTCTACCTTATTGAAACAAGTTGCACCACCGGGTGTCAGCGCTCATGTCATCGATGTTGCTAAATGCGTCCGCGTTTACAACAACCCTAAATATGCGGGCGAACGCGTTATGCTGCTATTCACTAACCCTACCGATGTGTTGCGTATCATCGAAGGTGGTGTTTCATTGGAATCCATCAATATCGGTGGTATGGCTTTCCGTCAGGGTAAAACTCAGATCAATAACGCTATCTCTGTTGATAAAACAGATATTGAATCCTTCAAAAAGCTGAATTCTCGTGGTATAGAACTTGAAGCTCGTAAAGTCGCCAGCGATCCTCGTTTGAATATGATGGATCTGCTCAAGAAAGTTTAAAAACAACAAAATATTTCATTTTACTAACCATTACTCAATAACAAAATTCTTACCAAATTACATTTGGTTACAGGAGAAAAACAATGGAAATTACCGTTGTTCAACTTGTGTTGATATTCATCGTTGCCTGTATCGCAGGCATGGGTTCCATTCTTGATGAATTTCAATTTCACCGACCATTAATTGCCTGTACATTAGTCGGCTTAGTGTTAGGCGATATTAAAACAGGGATCATCATCGGCGGTACACTGGAGATGATTGCTCTTGGTTGGATGAATATCGGTGCAGCAGTCGCCCCTGATGCCGCTTTAGCTTCCATCATTTCAACTATTCTGGTTATCGCGGGTGGACAAAATGTCGGTGCAGGTATTGCGCTGGCTATCCCGCTAGCGGCGGCAGGCCAAGTTCTGACCATCATTGTTCGCACACTGACTGTTGGATTCCAGCACGCCGCAGATAAAGCCGCAGAAAACGGTAATCTACGTGCGATCAGCGTTATTCATATTTCAGCATTAATGCTTCAAGCAATGCGTATCGCATTGCCTTCATTGGGCGTAGCATTGTCCGTCGGAACATCCGGCGTCCAAGATATACTGCATTCCATTCCGGAAGTTGTCACGACAGGTCTCAATATCGCAGGTGGAATGATTGTTGTTGTTGGTTACGCAATGGTGATTAACATGATGCGCGCGGGTTATCTGATGCCGTTCTTCTATCTTGGTTTCGTGGCTGCTGTTTATGTCCAAAACCTCGTGATACTGGGTATTGTTGGTGCTGTTCTGGCGATCCTGTATATCCAGCTTAGCCCCAAATACAATCAATCACAGGTAGCCGTTCCAGCCGGCAATACCCCAAATGATCTTGATAACGAATTAGATTAATAGGATGAACAACATGTCAGAGACAACAAATATGAGCCAGAAAAAACTGACACAAAGCGATATCCGTGGTGTCTTCCTCCGTTCTAGTCTATTTCAGGGTTCATGGAACTTTGAACGTATGCAGGCGTTGGGATTCTGCTTCTCAATGGTACCTGCCATTCGTCGTCTTTATCCGGAAAATACAGAAGAACGGAAGCAGGCTATCAAACGCCATCTGGAATTTTTTAATACCCACCCTTACGTTGCAGCACCTATTCTCGGTGTCACTATGGCGATGGAAGAGCAGCGTGCAAACGGTGCCGACATTGATGATGGCGCAATCAACGGGATTAAAGTCGGTTTAATGGGGCCACTGGCTGGGGTTGGTGATCCAATATTCTGGGGTACCGTTCGCCCTGTTTTCGCGGCACTTGGTGCCGGTATTGCGATGGGTGGTAGCTTGTTAGGGCCGCTTCTGTTCTTCTTCTTATTTAACCTCGTACGTTTGCTGACTCGTTATTACGGCGTCGCCTATGGTTATAAAAAAGGGATGGATATCGTCAAAGACATGGGGGGCGGCTTCTTACAAAAATTGACTGAAGGGGCGTCAATTCTAGGTCTCTTTGTTATGGGGGCTTTGGTTAATAGTTGGACAAAAGTCAATATTCCCCTCGTTATATCCAAAGTACCTGATCCAACAACAGGCGTGGTTAAGATAACATCTGTCCAATCCGTTCTGGATCAACTATTGCCAGGTATTGCCCCGCTATTACTGACATTTGCTTGTATGTGGCTATTGCGGAAAAAAATGAATCCTTTGTGGATCATTGTGGGTTTCTTTGTTATAGGTATCGCAGGTTATCATTTTGGTTTTCTGGGCTTAGCCAAATAACCTTGGCGAAAAAGTTATTAGCTATACAAATAAAGGGGAGGATAATACCTCCCTTACTTATTATTAAAGGTTATCAAATCAGGAGACAAAATGAGCTTGAATGATATCATCTTGATAGGTTTAATTTTATTAATGCTTTCTTTTGCAATTTATGATGAATTCATTGTCAATCAACTCAAAGGGAAAACACAATTAAATATAAAACTCAAAAGAAAACAGAGGATTGACGCCCTGATATTTATCGTTTTAATCATCATTATTATTTACAACAATATCATCTCGCATGGTAGCCAGTTTACTACCTATTTATTATCATTCATCATACTAATGACGTTATATCTTGGTTATATTCGCTCACCAAAACTACTCTTCAAGAAGCACGGTTTTTATTATTCCAACCGATTTCTCTCTTATACAAAAATTAAGGAAATGAACTTATCTGAAGATGGTATTCTTATGATCGAATTAGAAGATAATAAAATATATATTTCCGTAACAAATTTGGATGACTTAGATAAAATTTATCAATTTCTGGTGGATAATAAATAACATCATCTATCTCAAATCCATATATTAAATAAGGTCAATAATTCACATTGGTCTTATTTAATCCGATCGATCATAGGATGATAATAGTTATCAATATCATCTTTAAGATGATAATAAAATACTTTTTGCCTTTTATTCTGAATATGTTATTGTCCGCGTTAGTCATTGGGGAGTAGCCTGTTCCAGACAATCTCTGGAAAATTCGTATCAACATACTCGTTTAAAATAAAACGTGGTACGAATGCCTAAAAGAGCCTGACAGAATTCAGGTTGTATACCTAATAGATTTCAGATAAAAGGTATCAATCGGTTGGCAAGACCATAGACACATAGCAACACCATTGGTTGGGGGTGGGTTATGTGTATATGGAATCACCCAACCGAGGCTATTTTGATGAATACCTATGCAATACTGACACTCTCTCTAGCACTTTCCATGGATGCTTTTGCAGCAGCACTAGGAAAAGGAGCTGCCCTCCATCGTCCTCATTTTCGCGAAGCTATCCGTACAGGTATCATATTTGGTTCAGTAGAAGCCTGTACTCCCTTAATTGGTTGGTCATTAGGATTATATGCCAGCCAATATATTATTGAATGGGATCATTGGGTTGCCTTTTTATTACTGTGTATTCTTGGCTGTCGGATGATTATAGAAAGTTTCAAACGTGACCCCGAAATAGCCATCGAATCCATCCCACGCAATCACAGTTCAATGACATTAATTCTCACGGCTATTGCAACCAGTTTAGATGCTATGGCTGTTGGTGTCGGTCTTGCCTTCTTACAAGTTAATATCCTGCATACAGCCATGATCATAGGGATCACAACAATGATTATGGCTACGCTGGGAATGTTAATTAGTCGTTATATCGGTCCTATATTCGGTAAAAGAGCCGAATTGATTGGTGGGTTAGTGTTAATCCTCATTGGATTTAATATATTGTTTGAACACCTTAAATTATTTATGTATGCAGAATAGTTTCTTACTTCAATCCAATTATTTGAAGTGAATTTAAAATAAACCCCCAGCTACATAGCTAGCTATGTAGCTGGGGGTGAATGAATTCGGCTAACAAAGAAGGTAATTGAAAATATAAAAGTGGATTATCAAGTACGTCGATATACCTTCAGCGTAAAATCTGCTTCACAATAAAATTGCTCTTTCTCTACCAACTGATTTTTAACGTCTTCAGATGCTCGCCAAGCAAAAGGTGTCATTTGCAGTAAATTATGGGCTTGTTCACCATCCAATGACATTGGATATGCCAAGGTTTCGGTCGCAATTAATTTAAAGCCTTCCCATTGTTCATAGTTTTCAGGATGCAAATGCACTTCCTGATAAATCAGCTCTTTCAATTGATACAGATGGCGTGGGCCTGGCGTCACAGTTAAAACAATACCATGCGGTTTCACCACTCGCGCCAATTCTGTTGCCTTACAGGGTGCATAAATCCGCAAAATACCATCTAGTGAGCTATCTGAAAATGGCAGTCGGTGACTGGATGCTACACAGAAATTGACATTAGGATAACGTTTAGCACCGTAACGAACAGCAACCTTCGCCACATCCAATCCATATACCGCCAAATGCCGAAGAAGATTTAACTGCTCCTGCACCTCAGCCGTGTAATATCCTTCACCACAACCAATATCCAGTAACGAGTCAGCCGTTTCAGGCAAATACTCATCAAGCAATTCAATCGCTTTTTGCTGCAACAGATAATAGTGACCGGAATGCAAAAACGTCCTTCTCGCTTGCATCATCTCCATACTATCACCCGGCTCTTTTGAGCGTTTATGCTGAACGGGCAGCAAATTAACATACCCCTCTTTAGCACAATCAAATTGGTGATTATTTTCGCAACGCCATTGATGATGGGTAAACAATAATGGTGAATGACATAAAGGACATTGATAAGACATAACATTCCGATGGGATAGGAAAAAATTAAGGGTGTACTATACCATGTTTTTAGACCCCATGTTTTTGCCAAATTGAAGAAACACGTTGACTATTTTGAACTCTAAACCTATTGTTTTTGATTACCATTAAATAACATTATTATTACAAATGAGATCGCTATGCCATTTAATAATTTAGAAACTAAGCGACTTCTATTAAAAAAATTAGTTTGTAATGATACCGTTCAAATTCAGCAAAAATTCCCTCATTGGGATATCGTCAAATACTTAGACAGCAGTGCCGTTCCCTGGCCCTATCCCGACGATGGAGCAGAGTACTTTGTCAATAATATTGCCCTTCCAACAATACAAGCAGGAAAAGCATGGATATGGTCTATAAGGCTAAAGACTCATCCTGATGAACTCATTGGTATAATTGGGTTATATGATAAACAAGATAATAATAGAGGTTTCTGGCTATCTCCAGAATATCAAGGCCAGGGGCTGATGCGTGAAGCCTGTGAAAAAGTCACTGATTATTGGTTTCACACATTGGGAAAATCCGTCCTTACCACACAAAAAGCCAGTATTAATCAGCGCTCGCAAAGAGTCTCGTTGAGACAGGGAGCCAGATTAACAAGAGTGGAAGAAAAAGAATATGTATCAGGAAAATATAACTGTGAATTTTGGGAAATAGCCAAGGATGAATGGTGTAATAGGCAATAAACCAATATATTATACAATAATGCTAGAAGATATTTTATACCGCTCAATTACAAATGTTAAAATACAACTAAACTCATAGTTCCTCGGTTCTTTGTCGGGGAAACTGAGCTTGCAAAAATGGAAGTAATAATAAACCTATCAAAACAGAACAGATGGAAATGGTAATAAACAACCCCGTCCAATGGTAATTTTCCAGAATGATGGCAAAAGGATAACCAGCAAGGGCGGCTCCGGTATAGGCAAAGAGGCCAACAAAACCCGTTGCAGCACCCGCAGAATCTTTATGTGAACATTCAGCCGCAGCCATGCCAATCAGCAACTGTGGGCCAAAAACAAAAAAACCTATCGTAAAAAAACCAATTGATTGGAAAACTAAATCAGTAACAGGCATTAACCACAGAGCGGCCACTGACAAAAAAATCCCCATCGCGAATATCAAATTCATCGGCCCACGATTACCTGCAAATAATCTGTCTGAACCCCAACCAGCCACCAGCGACCCCATAAATCCACCAACCTCAAAAAGTGATAATACCGCATTTGCACTCACTAAATCATAATGATGATATTCCGTCAGGTAGAGGTTTCCCCAGTCGTTAATCACGGTACGGACGATGTACACCAGCACGTAACTAAATGAAAGCAACCAAATGTATTTATTACGAAAAACATAAGTTTTCAGTATTTCTTTGGTGGTTAACCCTTGCCCTTGGCTTTCCTGTATCCTTTCCAAGTGATCGTTACGAAACTGACCAATAGTCGGTAATCCCATCGTCGTAGGTTTGTCACGTAATCGCCAACATAAAAATAGTCCTGCCAAAATGCCCATACAGCCCGGCACAATAAACCCTTCCCGCCAGCTAAAATGTAACGTTAAAAAACTGACGAACAAAGCAACCAACGCACTACCTACATGATGTGATGTGTTCCATAACGACCACCAGAATCCACGTTCTGAACGAGAATACCAAGAGGTGAGCAACTTAGCACATGACGGCGAACCCCATCCCTGAAACCAAGCGTTTAGTATCCAAAGAAAGGTAAACATCACAACCGAGCTGGACAGACCAAAAAATATATTGATTATCCCCGTAGCAATCAGTCCTATTCCCATAAAATAGCGGGGATTTGAACGATCCGAAATAATACCGGAAAGAAATTTGGAACAACCATAAGTGATATAGAACAAAGTACCGATAAGACCAATTTCACTCTTATCGAGGCCAAGATCAGCTATCATGGCAGGCATCGCATAGTTAAAATTTTTACGCGTAAAGTAGAACAGCGCATATCCTACATAAAGGCTCAGCATTATATGCAAACGCCAATAACGGTATTGTTCCCGGATCTCTCCATCAGACAAATGATTGTGATGCGCTGGCTTTGATTGAGAAAAAAATGTCATAACATGCCTTAAAATTTAGGCTATTTATTTTTATTACTTTAAAAACAAATAATTGCATCTATATAATTCGTTATAGCAATCAAATATGTACATATGTATGTACAAACAAGAAAAGCACTCAGAAATTCCAACTCAGAGGATGGCTCTATAGTATTAGACATGCTTTCCACTTACTACAACTTTGATAAATTTCAGCATACGACTATCTGAAAGAGAAGCAGGAGATTGCGGAACGGTAAGAAAGGAAGCGACTGTCGCTATAGGGCAGAAATCTGCTATTTAATATGCAGAGTATCAGCCAAAAGAATTTTCCGATTTGAAATCGGGAAAACATGCACCATGCAGAAGTTAAAGATGGGAAATCCCGAATTTAGATAACCTGTTGATTTTACTAATTTCTCGCATAGAGCGGGAATTCAATTAAATCAAGGAGTTAAAAGGGGAAGCTTTTCCTCTTTTAATGTTTAGAATACAAAAAGAGAGTCATGGGAATTCACAGAAGTAAATATAGGTAGATTCTGTCGTGCATCATCCAGAGTCGTTGCAACTGCTTATGCCAGCATCGTAGATACTTATCAGATTTATGATCTTGAAACCGATAAAGTTATGTTTCTTGGTCTTACAGATAAGGCTTTTGCACACCTTAAGAAAAAAGTGAGTTCAGATAAGAGAGATATTGCTATGGTGCGCAACAATCCTCAAGATCAAAAAATAGTTTATGAGGCATATGATATGCTTTGTAACTCAAACCCAAAATCATATATTCTTAATTATAATAAAATATTTCGTTGATTATATAAGCCCTCATTCCGAGGGCCTTTTCATATCTTTAAAGCTCTAAATCCGCCACCCTCTGCCTTAAAATTTAGGCAAAATAATCGATAAATCAGTACCCAAATAAGTAGAACCATCCTGCCGTTTTTCGCTATGAATCGAAAACTTTCCACCAAGAGCCTGAACACGTTCGCGCATGCCCCGTAATCCAAATCCTTTCATATGATCTTCAGCCTTACAGCCAATGCCGTTATCTTTAATCAATAGGTGAATCATCCCCTTAACGGAAAAATGCAACTCAATGCGATCCGCTTGAGCATATTTCAATGCATTATTCAGGGCTTCCTGACAAAGGCGATATAATGTGACTTTGGTTGTGTCACTCAGTTGCTCAATGATCGCAGCAGAATCTGCAACCCAATGAATATCCACTACTATACCATGGGTTTCAAACTCCATATCCCGCAATAATTGTTCAATTGCTTCTTTCAAGCCGAGATCATCAAGAATTTTAGGACGTAATCGGCTAAGCAATCCTTTAGTTGTATCATAAACATTGAGGGATAATGATTCGATAGTTTTCGCACAATTAGCGCTAATGGGTGCCACTTCTACTCGCTGGATGATATTAGCCTGTGTACGAATGGCGGTAATATTCTGACCAATTTCATCATGCAATTCCCGTGCAATTTCCCGTCTTACTGATTCTTCTGCTTTCACTAATTGACGGGATAAGCTGTGATTGCAGCGTAATTGACGCTCTAACTGTGCATTGAGGTCACGCTGACGCTGGACCGCTATCCCTAGCATGATCCCAGTTAATGTCTGTACCAAAAGTGATAACAGTAAATCAGTGATCTCCATATTCGAAACACCACTGCGTGCGGCAATCAATGCGATACTATTCAATAGAGTACCGAGCACAGCACCTTGCCAGCCATAACGAAAAGCTAACAAAATAATTGGGATGGCTAAACAAAAAGGGGCAAAGTAACGCAATTCATTCGGAACACCAATCTGAATGAAGATATTCCCTATAAACAAGAGGGTATACAGAATAATGTGACGGAGGCGAAAATGAATCTGATGAGATACCAGATTGGCAGTCAAAGGAAACCAAATATTTTGAAACAAGTAATGCCACACTAAATAACACAAAGGAACCAGCATCACACCGCCGGTTAAACTTACCAAAAATGCAATAACCAAAGCAGAATTATGATTGCTTACCACCACAACATTAATGATTGACGTTGCAAGAATGACCCCCATCATGACAGCAAATCGTTGCCATTGGCTGCCACCATAATATCGGCAGGCAAACCAAACAAGGGGCAGGCTGGCTATACTGGCCATTAAGATCGTAAGCCATTGGGGTTGCCCCATTAACAACGCCAAACCAATGGTGAGCCAACATTCTGCGCCGTAAATGGTCGGCCAGTAACGCTTAGGGGTATGTAATACAATCCCAAGGCGTAAAGCGAAAGGAAAAAATAAGATAGCCAGCTCTGAGTCATTGACAAAATAGTAAGCAATTACCCATAAGCAAAACCACCAACAGGAAAACAACAGCCAGCCGCAAAATGAATTAAGCAAATATCGACGCATTAAGGCTCACTAGTGGAAAAATAATTTGCCAGCCCAACGTTATTTGTTACCCCTAATTTACTCATCGCATTGGCTCGATGAACATGCACCGTTTTGTGGCTCAGTCCCAATTCGACCGCTACCATCTTGACATCCATACCTCTGGCAAGCATCTCACCTATTTGCCGTTCCCGTTTAGTCAGATGATCCAATGACTTAGGATTATTTTTTGATGACGTCAATTTAAGCACAATATCCGGTGTGAAATAACAACCATTATTTGCTGTGGTACGCACCGCCTGAAGCAATTCATCCGGGCTACAGCGTTTACTGAGATAACCACGTGCCCCTGCCTTCAACGCATTTTCTACCATCGTGGCAGAATCATGAACACTCAACATAATACAGCTAATACCTGAAGGAAGATCGGGCAGTAATGACAACCCACTTTCATCTTTCATCGAAATATCGAGAATACAGACTGTTGCGCCTGAACCTGGCAAGCCTTGTCTGGCTTCAGCACATGAGCTAAATTCGCCCACCACTTCAATATCAGATTCTAGATTCAGTAACTGTGCAAATCCTGAACGCACGACAACATGATCATCCACTAAGGCTACTTTAATCATCACTATTTATTATCTAATTAGAGAATCAGATAAAGCTACTCTTATTAGGATAGATTCGCAATAGATGCGGCTTCCAGATAAAAAAACAATGAAAAGATGCTGCTGTGGATATAAAGCAGCACCTGTATTTTTGCAATATGATCTATTTGATTCTATTTATTTTTCGGATCTTTCTCTCTTCAGCGATAGCAACAAAAACGAGTAAGCTAAGACACGCAAATGCTGAAGCATCAAGAGCAACAAATGTCCCTTTCCAGCCCGTCAAACCAAAGATAGGTACACCATCAGCAATCATACCCAAACCAAGTTTGGCAAAACTGTCACCGATTAAATAAGCAAACGTTCCTTTAACACCGTCGGCAACACTAATTGCTTTTTTCGGCACGAAACCAACCGCAGCCACGCCAATCAACAGTTGTGGGCCAAACACCAAGAAACCGAGTACAAACAGAGAACCCAGATACATGAATTCGCTGGTAGCATGCTGATAGAACTCAAGGCAGACAATAATCAAACCTAACGAAATACAAGCAACCAGAGCGCGACGACCGTTGGCCAAATCTGACAGATAACCCCACATCAATGTCCCGACCAACGCCCCAACTTCAAACATGGTAAAACCAGTGATGGCTGTTTCTTTTGAATGTCCCAACTCCTGATACGCATACACCGTTGACCATTGGTCGATACCAATACGCACGACATAAAGGAAAATATTGGCAAAACAGAGTAACCAAATCACTTTGTTTTTCAGTATATATTCAACAAAGATCTCACGTTTGGTCATGTTATTTTCTTCTGCCGCTATGTCTTCTTCACTAACAGCTTCACCAAATAACTCTTCTACTTTACCCAAACCGTAACTTTCAGGGGAATCGCTACCATAACGCAATCCAATGAAACCAATGATCAGCGCAATAATAGAAGGGAAAATAAACATCCCGATCACGTGACCATTAAAGAAATAATTGGCACCAAAAAGTGCAACTGCCGCAGCCCCGGCTCCGCCTACGTTATGTGACATATTCCACAAACCAAGGTAGGTTCCGCGCTTATTACGGGGAGTCCATTTAGTAATCGTCGAGTAGCTGGCAGGCCCACCTATACTTTGGAAAAAACCACTCAACGCATAAAATGCCACCATCAGAAAAAGACTGATGCTGGAACTACCCATACTCATACTGAAACCCAGCATGGCAAGACCAGATAGAATCAACATAAATGGCAAAAATTGTTTAGTATTCTTACCATCTGCATAATAAGCAACGACGGTCTTACCAACTCCGTAGGTAATAGAAAATCCTAACCCTATCAAGCCCAATTGCGTCATCGACAAACCATAAGTCGAGATCATGTCATTTTGAGCTATGTTAAAGTTTTTACGTACCAAATACATAGCCATATAACCAATAAAAACGACCAAGTACGACTGCATAAAGGGTTTAAACCACATTTTTCTGCGTACTTCTGCTGGAAGATCCAGCGTCGGCTTACGGATTTGTTCTAAAATTTTAATCATGTGAAATCCTTAGATAACTACGAGAAGAAGGACCTTTTTGATGCAGGTAGAAATAAAAAAGGCGAACCGCAAGAATGCGAAAATTTTCGTAGGTATTGTTATTGCTTAGCAGTTTAAGAAACTGGAGAAAGGTTGGCTTGAGCTAGCGCCTTAGTTAAACTAGGAATATTTCCTAGTTTTGCTTTATTCGAACGTAAAGCGTGAGAAGAATCACACTATTTATTGAACAAGGAGTGATTATCACATACTGACAGATTCAATCAAAAATAAGATATTCAATTCTTATCTGGCCATCGCCATGCAGGTTCATCCAAAATATCTATTCCAGAAATATACGTTTCCCCGAGCTGTTTTGTAAGCTGAATCGGCTGACACAGTGAAGATTGGCCCAATGACGAAATCAACACTGGCGAGTGCGAAACAACCCAAAGCTGCGTATGTCTGGATGCTTGTATAATAAGTCGAGCTAATGAAGGCAAAAGTTCAGGATGCAAACTTGTTTCCGGTTCATTTAAAACCATCATTGAAGGCGGGCGAGGCGTCAACAACGCAGCAATCCACAACAGATAACGTAACGTTCCATCTGATAACTCTGCCCCCGAAAGTGGACGAATAAGACCATGCTGCTGAAATTGTATCGTAAACTGCCCTTCGTCTGAACGAGCAATATGCAAAGATGCCCCCGGAAAAGCATCATCAATGGATTCATCAAGTAATTGAGCATCACCAATTTCGCGGATTGTTTGTAAAGCGGCAGCCAGATCTCGCCCATCGTGGTGTAAAACAGGTGTACGTGTCCCGATTTGTGCTTTGCGAGCTGGTGCATCACTGTCAGTACGAAAATGATCATAAAAACGCCAACCACGAATAAATTCACGCAAGTGAAAGACTTCCGGTGCAGTTGAAGGATCTGCAAGCTGATCGAACATACTGGTAAAACTATTAATATGTTCTGATGCAATTTGCCACTTTCGGCCCTTACGGACCCGAATTATCGCCCCTTTTCGCTCAACCATTAAACCTGCTGGATGGTAGCTTCCTCCACCCCAAATACATTCCTGTTTAATCTCAGGATCTAACGTAAAAGCAGACATTGACGGCTCTGGTAAGCCAAGAGCAATAGAATAACTTAATGAATCAGTCGTGAACCCAAGGCGCAAACGCTTCACTTCCCGCCTTACCCTGCCTTGCACTGGTAAAGTACCAGTGCGTACGGCATTGGAGAAAGTTTCTGGCCCAGCCCAAAATGCAGAATCCAAACCACCTTCAAGAGCCAAAGAGTTAACCACTCCCCCTTGAGCCGTTTCAGACAATAATCGCAATGCCCGATATAAATTAGATTTACCACTGCCGTTTGGCCCTGTAATGACATTCAGAGCACCAAGTACAATCCGCAAATCGCGAATAGAGCGATAATTATTGATAAAAAACGCTGAAATCATAGTATCCTGCTGTTTTAGTGACTCTGTTTACGATTTTTCGTATTCGTAATTCATTCGAGGTTTGGTTTTTTCTTTTAGTTTTCTTGCATTTTTTTATAATGATCAATCTGCTTTTTATTTTCTACTGCAAATTTCTTCCATTGAGGTTCATTTGATTGTTCTAAACAAGATTCATCAATCTTTTTACAAATAGAGAAATTATCAGTTGATAAGTTAACCATCTTTGTTATACAACTGGTTTCGACTCAAGAATACTACATAGATGCTGTAGTTTTACCCACACTATTCAATATGTCACTTATGAGCTGCTTCAATTCTTTGAGTATTAAGAATCAGCGGAGTATGATGGTGTCCAGTTTCCGAATACATGATGCTTCCAGTTACTCTCACCCGATTGCCAACAAGACTTCTATAGATGTCATAAAAATCAGAGCTGATCACCAGTTGCATTAAATTACTATTTCTCCATTTGGCAGCACCTTTAGCACATTCAATAGGTTTATCTGGCTGCAATATCCAATAAGTTTCTGAGAACCTATTCAGAATCTTTTTAAACCTGAATAGGTTCTCATGTAAACTGCTGGGATGAGAAAAGCTTATGCTAGTGACATTAGTCGAGAAGTGTTCATGGAAATTGAACCCCTGTTGCTCAGTAACAGGAAGCGCACACGCCCCAGAAAAGTCGATGTCTATGAGGTATTTTGTGCATTGTTATATTTACTCAAGAGCGGTTGTCAGTGGGATATGCTGCCCAGCAATTTTCCCTCCAAAAGCACGGTTTATTACTACTTCAAACTTTGGAAAGAGAAGCCGTCAGAAACCGAACCCAGCCTGCTCGAGCAAGCTTTAAAAAAATGTCGTTGGCGAGGTCCGCATCAACCATGGTCGGAACGTCAACACCGCTTTCGTGATAGTTGATTCGCAAAGTGTCAGGAACACGGACACGGCGCGTGAAAAAGGGTATGACGCGGGTAAAAAGGTGTCCGGTATCAAGCAGCATATTGCCGTGGACAACCAGGGACTTCCCCATGCTATCACGGTGACTACCGCTGATGTGACGGACAGAAAAGGCATGTTGGCAGCCTTTACTATGCACAAGAATGCGCTTATTGATGTGACGAATATCCTGGCGAATGGCGGTTACACGGGAGCCCCCTTCGCTGATCGTATACGTGAGATATTGGGTCATGTATTAAATAGTTAGATTGAATATCAAAAATAGTACTCACGCTCAATAAAAGTTCCTATCACCTTATCGTACATTTCTTCGGATTTTGAATAACTGATAGTTTTTCTATTCAGTCTTTTTATTCGAGTACGCTGAGTTAAATTCGTTCTCTCTATACGCTGAGTAAACGTCTTTCCAGTCAGGTGATCTTCCTCGGGAAGGTTATCATAAACAACATAATC
>NZ_NJAI01000007.1:178041-203255 GCF_002632725.1 Xenorhabdus hominickii | reverse complement strand
GATTTGTGACAATAACGGCAATAGACGTCAGCTTTGGCCATGCTTTACCCTTAAAAGGCGGGAAGCATATCACAACAACTAACTATTTAATACATGACCAGATATTGGGGGCCACCGTCGAAATAGCCAAACGTAATGAGCTTCATACGTTCAGGATTATCCCAAACCCGTGGATTGTCGAGCGTTCATTTGCCTGGCTGGATAAATGCCGTAGATTATGGAAAAACTGTGAGCGATATTTAAATACCCGCCTTCAGTTTGTTAATCTGGCCTTTCTTGTCTTATTACTGTGCAGGAAAGATTCTGAATTAATGAAATGGACACCTCCCCAAACCGGCTTCAGTGAGCCATGCTGAATATATCAGCAAAATATGAAGAGGTGTCCCATGGAACAAGTTATCGGAATTGATCTGTCAAAGCGAGTTTTTCAGTTAAATATCGTGTCTTCCACTGGGAAACCGATTCAGAACAAAATGGTATCCCGTGAAAAACTCACCCTTTCATTGCCCAACAAGCGCCATCAAGGATAGTGATGGAAGCCTGTGGCAGTGCCAATTATTGGGGTCGTCAATTCAGACAACTTGGACATGAAGTTAAACAAATTAGCCCTCAACATGTCACGCCTTTCAGAATGGACAGTAAAAATGACAAAAATGATGCGATTGCCATTGTGGAGGCTAACAGTCGCCCAGGTATGCGGTATGTACCGGAAAAAACGATAGAACAGCAGGATATTCAATGCTTACACCGGGTTCGTCAGCGTATGATGAAAAATCGGACAGCGCTGATTAACCAGATACGTGGATTAGGGCTGGAATAGGGTATTGCTATCCCAGAAAGTGGGCATAAGGTAGAGCAATGTTTACCTGAACATCTGGAAAATGCTGAGAATGAGTTGACTGTGTTGAGCCGTCAATTATTTCAGGCGTTGTTGTTTGAACTGAAAGATCTTCAGCAACGCCTGAAAGAACTGGATAAACGTCTTGACCATCTGAATGCCCAAAATGAGGATATTCATCGATTACTGACCTTACTGGGTATCGGGCCATTAGAAGCTTCTGCCTTGATGATAGCGCTGGGCGACAGTAAAGAGTTTAAAAACGGCCGCCATTTCGCCAGTTACTTGGGGTTGGTGCCGAAAGAGCACAGCAGTGGTGGAAAAACCAAACGACTCGGTATCAGTAAACGGGGAGATGCCTACTTACGGGGAATACTGATCCATGGGGCCCGTTCTGTCATATACCGACTCAGCAAGCGGCCTGACGAACAATGTAGTGAATTACAGTACTGGCTAAAAAGCTTGATAGAACGCAGTGGCACCAATAAAGCAGCAGTGGCATTAGCCAATAAGAATGCCCGGATCGCTTGGGCATTGGTTAACCAACAATCGGTCTATATCCTGCGATGAAGAGTCATGTTAATTTTATATGTCGTTGAAGTCCATAAATAGATGTACTGACAGGTAGCACCGACTTTCTGTGAACCTGGTAAGATCCTTAGCCTAATAAAGCTGTTGAACTAGTGAGGGCAGAGAGTGCGGATTTTCATCAGGGCTCTTTGAAGCCGAATATATGTTTGCGACTACTTTTGTCAGAAAATTGATTTACCTACTTGAACTAAGTCGGTGTCCATATAAGGTTCTGAGATATCCCCCTCTTCTATACTTTCATAGTTGGAAAGGCCAGGATAGGTAATCCTTAGCAAATACCACTAAGAATAACTTTTTGCCCTTCTTCATAGCATCTTTCAGTTTTATAACAGCAATCTGCTGATAAATTTCAGATGAACGCTTATACCAGTTTTTAAGACATTAAACCGTATTGCAGTTTTTTTCACGAAGTTTCCAATTCTGCTTTACTAACGCCTTAAAATCATCATTATTCCCAGTAACAATCTTCGCTTAAAGATAATCGACATACAAAACATCATAAGCTTGGGATAGCACAGGAGTAGAGCAAATTAACTTTTCGGCCTTGCTTGTTGCTTTAGTGCAATCAAAACTAGCAACATTAACAACGGCAGGCATCAGAAACAGAGCTGTAGCAATTATCTTTAACATCTCTCACCTTCTTAAGATTCGTTAAAGTAATTTTGGCTCATTAATCAAGCAAAATACAGGGAAAACAAAACGCTGATATGTCGTACTCAATGATTTAATGGCTTGAAACAGGAAGCTAAATTAAACTCATATATGGTCTTCCCCAGTATTGCAAGAGAGCTTTTCAGACAAAAGAACAAGGTAGCTTACGTATATCCGGCCTACTGCTGAAGTGGCATGACTTCTGGCCTTGATGAGGCATTCGCACGCTCCGTCCTTAACGTTTAAACGGCTTTTATCGCCTAAAAGCTCAACAGGTTTTCGGGGCGTCGGTTTGACCTGTTTTTCATCATCTTCGCTTTCTTAACAATGCATGACTTTTGGGAATATCTTCAATTTCTATAACACCAATCGTATGTAGCTTTGCATTAACCGTTTTCCAGACTAACCCCCTTAGGGATATAGATTTCTTGCCGGGAAATAATGGCCCAAACAATACGTGTCAACTTATTGGCCAGTGCAACTACAGTACGGTTAAACCCTCTTTTTTCTCGCAGTCGATTAATCCAAAGGCTCAGCGTATCTGTTTTATTGGCAGCCCGGCTAACCACGGACCGTGCTCCCTGGATTAGCATGGCTCTGATATAACCATCACCACATTTTGTAATACTCAGCAATATCTGCCGGCCTCCCGTGCTAAATTGCCGGGGAACCAGTCCCAGGGCCGCTGATGCATCGCGTCCCCGTCTAAATTGTTGTCCATCCCCCATCCAAACTTTGAATAACTGACTCACTAGGGGACCAAATCCGGGAATGGTTTGGAGCCGTTGACAAACCGCATTTTTCTTTACCTGTATTCTCAATTCACTGTCATACCAGATTAGCTCTTGTTCTAAGGTCACTAAACGTGCATATTGGCGCTGCATCAGTATTTTTAACTTTGGAGTCATAGCAGGATTACCGTCTTCCAACAAGCTCGGTAAAAGATGATGCAGAGCAGAGGCACCTTGTTTCAAAATAATGCCATATTCAGCCAGCAATCCGCGGATATGATTGATCAGCTGCGTCTTTTCTTCTACCACCAGTCGCCGCATTTTCAGAAAAGTTTGCTCATCTTGCTGTTCAAGGCTTTTTACTCTCACCGGACGGATTGTACCATGCTGGCAGGCTTCAGCAATTGCCTGGGCATCATTATAGTCATTCTTTTGCTTACGCCGATAAGCTTTAACATGTTGAGCAGGGAGAATTAGCACCTGGTGTCCGAGTGCCTGGATTTCCCTTGCCCAATGGTGAGCCGAGCCACAGGCTTCCAACGCGACGATGACCACGGTTTGCTGAGCCAACCATCTCAGCAGTTCACCACGGGATAATCGTTTCTTCCCTGCCGGGTTGCCTTCCTTATCAAGAGTAAAAAGATAAAAATGTGTTTTTGCCAGATCGATTCCAATGATTTTTCCTTTGTTCATGATCTTGCTCTCTTTAATGAAGTTAAGCAGAAAAATATGCGCTCTTATCTTGGCACAGAGCGCTATTGTTGAGGAGGGGAAGACCATCTCATCGTTTAAGGGGTCTGACGCTCAGTGGAACGAGAACGGTTCTGTCACATTAACGAGCATTTTGGTTTATCGTTGTGAAAACTCAGGATGAAACCCGATATGCCCCTTATCCGAAAAGCGTTCAAACGCCTGCATTATCCTGGTGATATTATGGCTCAGTATGTCCGCGGGTCTCTGGCTTACTCTCTAAGCTTGCGAAATTTAGACGAGATGATAGCGGAGCGAGGAGTACACGTTGATCACTCTATTTTGTACCGCTGGGTACTTCGACTCACACCGTTGCTCAATCAGGCTTTTCGTCGGCATAAACGTCAGGTTGGTCAACGCTGGCGAAGGGATGAGACGGACATCAAAATCAAAGGACAATGGCGTTATCTTTATCGTGCCGTTGATACTGCTGGCCAGATTAAAGTGCCCCACGTTTTATGCTCTCCACTATAGGTGGTTATGTGGATCTTGCGTCTGATGTAACACCGTCAACACTTCAATACCAGTCGAAACTTCCCGGTAATAAATAATGTGGTTCTCTACGGGGAAACTCAGCACACCAAAATAAAGATCCTCACTGCGGTCACGACCGGGAGATGGGTGACGATCAAGAATTTCCGTCATAGTTACACGTAACGAAATTATATAAGCTTCCGCGACACTCGCCCCCATCGGCGCATAAGAATAGAGTTTTATTGCACGAATATGTTCTCTGGCCTTCTTAGTAAACCGAACACTCATCCCTAAACCTTATCCTCAAATTTATCAACCGTCAACGGGGCAAATACATCATCAATATTATGCAATTCTCCACGATCAGCTTGTGCAATAGATTCAGCCAGAACAGCTTTTAAATTCTGTAACTTGAGCCGTGCGAACTGATCATACTCTTCAGGAGAGATAACCACGGCCACACGCTTACCATGCTTACTAATTTCCACAGGCTCACGCTGAACTTTCATAAGCAGGTCACCAAACTGGTTCTTAGCTAGTTGTGCGGGAATAATTTCCATACATCACCTACCGTCTAAAAGGGCTTGAATAGCTATAATAGCTAAAATGCATAGATCTGCCAGTAATCAAAATAGCCAACTGCCAAGGTACAAAAAAAGGGTTCTGTCGCATTAACCGAGAGATCGCGAGCGAAATTATCTTAAGTGATTTTTATGCAGTGCGGCGGGTGAAATTGGGTGTTCCGGCTCTTGTGGGTATTGTCCTTTACGCAACAGGCTGACCCGTTCAATCCCGGCTAACAGGGTCTGAACTCCCCTGAAGTTTTTGAATTCTAGCATAGGACGTGTTCGCCGTTTAACGTTGCGGTGATCCTGTTCAATCAGATTATTAAGATACTTATTCTGCCGGATAATCATGACGTCTTCCTTTGGCTTTCCCTTGTTTAATTCGTCCACCGCGGCTTTATTGGCACCCCTTTTATCAATCGTCACCACGTCGGGTTGTCCATGCTGACGCATCGCTTTCTTAACGAAACGCAAAGCGGCCTCCTTATCTCGATGGGCGGTCAACAAAAAATCAACCGTATTGCCGTCTGAATCCACAGCACGGTAAAGGTAACGCCATTGCCCTTTGATTTTGATATCAGTTTCGTCCCTTCGCCACCGACGCTCAACTTCGGGCTTGCTCCGCCGATAACGTTTAACGATCAACGGAACCCAGCGATGAACCCAACGAGAGAGCGTGGAATGATCAACGGCCATCCCCCGTTCAGCCATTATTTCTTCCAAGTTACGCAGGCTCAGGGCGTAGGCCAGATACCAGTGAACGCATTGAGCAATGATATCAATAGGATAATGCAGACGTTTGAAGGCTTTTCGGATCAGAGGCATAGTCAGGTAACATCACAAAAAAACAGCATGTTACCCAACGACGCCTTAATGCGACAGAGCCCCTTTGGCTTCCTCTTAGGAAGTTCCATGTTCGCGGTATGCAGCTGCTAATGTACGCAGCGCTTCTTTGGAACGTTGATCTGTGAGTTTTGAATGTAATATGATCCTAGAGGAAGGCAAATCTGGCAATTCAAATTTTTTTCCAACTTCAATAGTATTAGGAGGGGCAAGACGACATGAAAAAGCAGAAACCGCGAGACCTGCTGATACCGCGGCCATAATAGCAACATTACCTCCCCCAACAAATACCTCTACCCATTCTATTCCTGCATTATCTAACGCATCAATGGCAATATTCCGAGAACGGCAACAAGGTGCTAATGAAGCAAGTTTTAATGGTTTTCCTTGCTGTTGATGGAAATTTGAAGCCGCAAACCAACCAAAATGTTCAGGGCCTAGATCTTCACCGCTTCGGTAATCATCATCTTGCCTGACAATGACAGCATCCAGTTCCCCACTATCAAAGGCCTCTAATAATTGAGTTGAATTTTCTAATCTGATCTCAATTGTTAAAGCGGGATCTCGTTCATTTAGTTTAGCCAATAACGCAGGAATTTCTGGTCCTGCAACATGTTCTGCAATACCTAACCTGAAACGTCGACATTCACATGAAAGAGCAGCTATGGCTCTGTCATGCGCAGCAATAAACTCTCTTGCAGCATTAATAAAAACGGTACCTTGGGCCGATAATCGTACTAATCTGGGCGTCCGTTCAATTAATTTATAGCCTAATCGTTCTTCTAGGCGCCTCAATTTAACACTTATCGCTCCCTGAGTTGTACCCAATGCATCCGCTGCTTTAGTAAAACTTTGGAAATCAATAATATAAATAAATGCTTTTACGGATTCTACATCAAGCGCCATTCGATTCATTAATCATCCCATAATGTTGTCATAGAAATACAAAATCATAACATTGATATATAGATAATTCATCAATACTATTGAGAATAAGGCCTGTTCAAAAAGTAACACATTAATTAAATAACCAATATTATCAAAGGATTGTTATGAATAATACATCTATGCAGCAGGGGAAATATGCTTTAATTGCAGTTTGTTTATCTGCTCTTATGCTAGGGTTGGAGATATCAAGCATCCCGCCGGTCCTTTCAACTATAGAAAAGGTAATGAGTGCTAGTTTTAGCCAACTACAATGGGTAATGACTGCATATACTATCGCAATGACAACAATCTTAATGGCTGTTGGTACAATCGCAGATCGTTATGGTCGTAAAAAAATATTTATTCTAGGTATTGTTTCCTTTGGTATTACGTCTTTAATTTGTGGCCTCACAACCAACGCAACTGTTCTTATTATAGCGCGTTTTTTACAAGGGCTTAGTGCTGCGATGATGCTGATTTGCCAGATATCGATTATTTCTAACCAATTTCGTGACGGAAAAGAAAGGGGAAATGCATTTGCGTGTTGGGGGATTGTTTTTGGTGCAGGGCTTGGTTTTGGGCCGATAATAGGTAGCCTTATTCTTACTTATATAAATTGGCAGTCGGTATTTTTAATTCACGTATTTTTATCCATTATCACCTTACTATTAAGTGTAAAAGGGGTACAAGAATCACGTAATATCAACGCCGCTAAATTGGATTTAAAAGGTATATTAACATTATCTATGGGTGTTTTCTGTTTGGTACTATTTATTACTCAAGGACCAACGTTAGGTTTTAACAGTGTAGAAGCATTAAGTATCATTGGGTTATCAATTCTGAGCTTTATTGCTTTTATATTTGCCGAACGTGCTAATAGCCAAGCGATGTTTGAATTTTCTGTATTCAAAATTCGTAATTTCTCTGGTGCGCTATTTGGCTCAATGGGACAAAACTTTAGCTTTTGGCCATTTATCATCTACCTGCCTATCTATTTTCACTTAGGTTTGGGTTATAACAGTGTTGAAACAGGTTTAGCATTACTGGCATATACATTACCAACCCTTTTTATTCCTCCATTCGCTGAGCATTTGGCTGTTCGTTACAAACCAAGAATGGTGATCCCTATAGGTCTTCTCATCATTAGTACTGGTTTTATTTTAATGATTATTGCCAATAGACATCACCAGAAAGAATGGATAATGCTACTTGGTTGTATGTTAGCGGGAGTAGGAGTCGGTGCAACAAACACTACAGCAACAAATACGATAACGGCATCAGTTCCTATTGAACGAGCAGGAATGGCATCGGGTTCTGACACAAGCGCACGTATGATTTCATTAGCATTTAATATTGCGGTAATGGGATTTCTTTTAGTTGAAGGAATCATCATCTATTTAAATAACCATTTAAATTTAATAGGTAATGAACAAATACGAGGATTAGCAGAAAAAATAGCGACTGGAGATACTGCTGCTGTAGAAAGAAGTCTAGGTCATATAACAGATCCTAATGAGATTATCCACACCGCCTTAATCTCTGGTTTTGAATGGCTAATGGCTTATGCTGCAACTAGTGTTTGCCTGATGGCAACAATTAGTTTTATTGTTTTCTCTTTGAAAAATAAACCCTATTGTTAACCTATCCCTAATGGATATAAAAAATAATAGAATGATTACTCAAGTGATATCTGTTTCTGAAAAAAAACTAAAGCAACGTTAATTGCAGCTCAGTTAGAGTAAGACTGAGCTGAACAACTAGGTAGAATTCGGATAATATCAATTTGTATATAAAACAGCCTTAACGTAGGATATTTTCCGTTTTCCAAGCGGACCCCGTGTTCAGCCAAAGAACAATGTCAGGTCGAATCTAAGCTAATACATATAAGGGATATGATTTTTCTGGCTTTTTCGAAGTGGTCCAGCTTCATCTCAAAGATCCACCATTGGGCTACTTCCATGAGTCATTCCGGGTCATCATTCTTGTTGGCAAAAAAAGCATAAAATGACACGCCAACATTATCCCCTTTAGCCGCAATCTTGGCTTCACATACTTTCACTAGCCTCGCTCGAATATTGGCTCTTATTATCCTTCCCTGATGGTTACTGAGGATAGCCATACTACTCACTGGGTAAAGAGCGTGTGGAATAGGCCAATATTCAGTCTTAACGTACAATATTTTCCGTTTCCCAAACGGATCCCTTCTTCTTTGTTGTAGACAAATCCATTTTGTTACATGAATAAAAATAGCTTATTCCACAAAGGAGCGGGTAACATAGTTCTCGGCATGGTATTCTCAAAGTAACGGTTTTTTGTCGAAAACAAGGATACCAGATCGTCATGCCGTTCAAGTTTCCTTCACAAAACGTCAACAGCCCCTAGCTCTAATCAGGAGCCAACATCCTCAACGGATTAAGCAAGGAGATGTCTCGGATATGTGACTCACTAAGACCAGCCATTTTAAACCAACATTTGCTGTCACTCAGCCATTTATCAATATCTGGCTGCACAGGCTGACCAAGATCAGAACTATAAACCACATTATTTACTTCTGATAATACCTCGAAAAAATCTTCAGTTGTTTGATAACCGAGATAAATGGTTAGTGCTGTCTGCTCCACATAAAGCCAGTCATGCTCACCCAGTTCCTTAAGGTCTTTCGCCTTTAGCCCCGTTATCGGACTAGCGGGTTGGTTAAGCATAAACCTACAACCCCCTGCGGCAGTAATCGTATCAATAAGTTGCATAACTTCGTAACACGATGCATGACCTGATGACAACACAACATCATATTGTTGAGCAAAACGAATTAATTCATGGACTTCTTTACGTACCCGTCCGTTACTATCGACAACAGACAAGTATTGTTGGGCACATGTGTGAGCAGCAGTATTTGCCCAAGCACGCTTCATTACACTTTTATGATTTGTTGGAACAATAGTTGGCAAATGAACTAATAATCTGGGGGCTTCATCAAACTGGTATTGACTTAGTGCCTGGATTACTGAGTTGGTTGTCATTCCTCCAGCTGCTGCATTCAATACTACCGAACCAAAAACTGGAAGTCCTTCCTCCTGAGCCAGTGATGATAAAGCAGCAACATTACCTAAATGATTTTTGAGTAC
Source organism: Xenorhabdus hominickii (assembly GCF_002632725.1). Classification (GTDB taxonomy): domain Bacteria; phylum Pseudomonadota; class Gammaproteobacteria; order Enterobacterales; family Enterobacteriaceae; genus Xenorhabdus; species Xenorhabdus hominickii. Next base: position 193,759 of record NZ_NJAI01000007.1, on the reverse strand, counting down.
AACGCCACCATTATGCCGTGCATATTCTCTTCCTGCTTCGAGTACATTATATCTACGAACATAACTATCGGGGCGGGCATGATAATGAATATCCAGAAAGTTAAATTTTTTTCCCCAGTACTCTATAAACTTTTGATTCATGAGTCATGTTTCCAAGGTACGGCATATCCTAATTTTTCACGAGCGGAAACTAAATCTTCCCCATTTGTTATTGCTTCAATAATGGCTTGTTCAGTTTTTTCAACGTTTTCAGCGCGCTCAATAATTGTCAGTAAATGCTGCTGTGGGATAACTAACGCACCATTATCATCAGCAAAAATCCAATCTCCAGGAGATACGACTACATCACCAATTTTCAGAGTACATTGAGTTTCTACAACTTTAGCTCTATTTTTTCCAGATACCATATAAATCCCTGTTGTAAATAAGGGATATGCCAGCCTACGGACTTCCGATAAATCTCGAGCTGATCCATAAATTACAGAGCCTGCAATTCCTTTTTGTATAGCCTTAAAGGTCAAGATATTACCCCAACTAGTACAATCCGTGCGCCCTTGGTTATCAACCACCACTACGTGCCCAACAGGTACTTCATCAATATAGTTTCCAGCATTGAGAAACTTTCCCTGTTCTGGAATGATAGGCTCATAACGTACAGTAAAAGCTGGTCCAGCTATTTTGACTCCTGAGTTGCGTGGTATTATCCCAGCTAATCCTGCGGGAATATGCAGGCTATCCATTGCATCCGATATAGCAGCACTATCGAGTGCCATTAATTGTTCTTTGATTTTCTCAATTAGTGTAGTTTGCATTAGATTTTTTCCTTGAGTACACGGGCATACACGGAACTTCATATGGCAATTTCATTTTCTCATGCTAATCATTGAGAAATAGAGTGCATCTCTGACAACATTAGTTTCATCTGCGAAGGGGTATCAGGTAATACGACTATTTTACTTCCATCCACACTTAAGCTAAAACCAAGCACTGTCCCTACAGCATTAGGTATAATTTCTGCACTGGCTGGAAACATTGCTTGCAGTTGATTTTGAGGGTCACAATATCCCTCTGATTTTTTCAACTGTTGTTGTATTCCCATCCATATATTGTCACGTATTTCTAAAGGCTGCCCTGCTACTCTAGCTATAGCCTCACGGGTTTTATCATCTGGGGTAGAGTCAAGACCGCCGGACACAACGATGAGAGCGTCCTGCCCCAATCTACGAATTACGGCTGTAACAATTTGGTGAATATCATCAGCACAAACCTGTTGTTGTTTTACTTTATATCCTTGCTTTAGGAGATAGCAGCTAATATCCTGAAGGTTAGTATTAATATATTGACCACTCAGTAGTTCATCACCAACCGTAATAATTGATGCCGACTTGTTAGTGCACTTTTCGCTTAAAGTATTAATAATAGCTTGTGCCATTTGTTGGGTCGTAGCACTTCCTCCCAAATCATAAGTTACGGTTTGCCCTACACGTATTACATTATCTACTGCACAATTAATTTTCATGGAGGCATCAATAAAACCAAGATGCTCCAATAGCAAAGCTATTGTATAAAACATAGCTGCTGGATTAGCTTTATTTTTACCCGCCATGCTAGGTGCACTACCGTGTACAGGTTCAAAGTATGCAATATCACTACCAATATTAGCGCTAGGAGCTAAACCAAGTCCTCCCATTACGCCAGCAGCCAGATCGGACAAAATATCACCGAACATATTTTCAGCAACAATCACACCAAATTCATGCGGCTTTTTTACTAACCACAATGCCACTGCGTCTACATTATGAATATCCGCCTTTATCTCAGGGTAACGTGCTGCAACGGTATCAAAAATAGCCTTTCCAAAATGCCCACTTTCCCGCATAATATTCGGCTTATCAGCAAAAGTTACGCGCGTGTAATTATTTTCCTTTGCATACTCGAAGGCGGTGGTAAACAGACGCTCCAGACCAAAACGTGTTTGTAGACGTACTGACCATGTCACCTCATCAGGTCCATATTTGTCTATATTAGGATGAGTTAACCAATCAGCAGCAGTAGCAGGAATTCCTTTAAAATCGAATCCCGCATATAATCCTTCTGTATTCTCTCTAATAACACAACAGCGAAAAGGTTTACGTTCCCCTTCTATATAACGTACTGGTCGAATATTTGCGTATAAATCCAAACGTTGACGTAATTGGATAACAGGTGATACATAATTTCCCACCTTTTCACGAAGATACAATGGCAGTGCTTGTTGCGCTTCTTCTTTGCCTTTACTGGTAATGGCACCGAGCAATACAGCATCAACTGAAGATATTTGTTCCCAAGTACTTTCAGGTACGGGATTACCTTCTCTTTCCCAACAAGTCCAACCGATATCGCCAATTGTCAATGTCACAGGAAGGTCTAATGCTTTAAATACAGGAAGAGCTGCATCACATACTTCTTGACCAATACCATCTCCAGGTAAAACAAGAATTTTTTTGTTCATAAGATTTTAAGCCAATTGTTAATTGCATCATTAATAAGTTCAGGTTGATCGTTCCAGGGGCGCATTCCTGCTCCCTCAACTACAACCAAATTGTGCATAAGGTTAGAACTGACAACTTGATTATGTACAGTAGCTAATTGTGAACACTCACCAACTATACTCAGGAATTTTCCTTTATAATTACACAGCACTGTTCTTGCATCGAATTGCAGCAACAATGAAAACCCTATTATTAAACGTTTTTCTGCACTATCTTTTAAATGGTTCGGTATAGCGGATATGATGGAAGGCGGTATTCCTCCTTCGGGAATAACAAAGTCATGCAATAATGAAATGGATTCATCCAACTGATTTTTTTTCAGTAACATTATTAATTGTCCTAATTTATCTCTCAGTAATATATCTGCATATCCAGGACCACTGACTGAAATGACTCCCGTAAGCATTTTTAAGCGCGACGCCAGTAACTGTACTAGAGTGCCTGCCATAGCAAATCCAATAAGAAGGTAGGGCTTAGAAAAATGTTGAGTTAATTCATACTCAATAGCATTAATAAAACAGTCAGGATCAATTAAATCAGGGCTAACGTGGTTAATTAAAGATAATGTATCAATTATAGATACCCGGTATCCAAGTTTTTCTAATAATAAGACCAGTGGAGCGCAAAAGTCACCATGATCCCATAGCGGCATCACTGGAGAGAGAATTACTGCTTCAGGACTAAAATGCCCGGCATTATTATGCTGTATCATGCTGTTGTTCCCCTCAAAGACTTAACAACCTGAAACGCATAATTAATACCACATCGTAACCCTTCTTCGAGAGCTGTTTTATTTTCTACATTCAGATTGTACACCCCCATCATTACATCAATAAGTTCGCGTTTAGATGCAGCAAAAAAGTGATGGGATTGCAGTTCATTAAGTTGATTAAATACGTGCTCAAGATCGTATTGTTTAGTATTTTGACTCAAATTGAGAAATGATAACCAGCTTTCCAAATTGAGATTTCCAGCTCCTTTTCCCATTCCTGATAAAGAGCTATCAATAAAACTGGCTCCAGACTTCATAGCTTCAATGTTATTCGCCGTAGCAAGCCCTAAATTGTCATGGGGATGAAAACCTAATTGCAATTGAGTAGCAGATTTTAGTTTATAAAATAACTGCGATACTTGTTCTGGGAATAAGCTGCCATTTGAGTCCGCTAAGTAAATGATATCAGCACCGGCATGTTCGCATTGTTTGGTAATCTGAATAACTTTACTGATAGGAAGCTGGCTTACTCGAGTAAAATTGATACTCACCGCCATTCCAATGACCTGCGCAGTTTCACATAATGCCAAACATGGTTGCGGATTGTCAGTCTTGATACATAGCCTAAGTAAGCTAACACCATTCGCCTTCATTGCATGAATATCATGAACATTAATATTGTGTGGGTGTGCAATAACGACCAATTTCGCCTTAGGTATCACTTGATGGATATCACTAATGTAACTGTCTGGGGATATACCTGTTAGGCCAATATTTGGTATAGGTTTAAAAGAACCATTACGATAACCAATTTCGAACCACTCCACACCTCCTTTGACCAGTGTCTTGACATGATTTATCGCGTATTCTTTTGTAAAGTTAAAATTATTTAGGTATCCACCATCACGTAGTGTTACATCTATATTATTAACCATTTTGATTCCTTCTTAACTTTAACTTCTCATTATCACCCATTAAATAAATAGAGCTGCCAACAAGGGAAATAATAGTGATAATAATTGCCACTTTCATGGGATCATGGTGAGATATATAACCGATAAGGAGTGATGCTAATCCTGCACTGCCCAATTGTAATGTTCCCATCACACCAGAAGCAGTTCCTGCAACTTGTGCATTCGTAGCGATTGCCGATGCCGTACCAAGTGGTAGCAAAAAACCATTGCCGAAAGTCAATATTGCTATTGTTAGCACCGATGTTAACAATGGATAAGGACTTAAAAACATTTGTATTGTGAAAGCAATTCCTCCAACGATAAAGAATATATAGCCACGAGAGATCGTTTTTCGTAAGCTTCGTTGACGACTTGATTTCTTAGCTGTCAGGTTACCTAGTACATAACTCAAAGAGAGTATGATATAAGTGTAGCCAATATATTTCTCTGGTAACCCCATAGTTGTAAGAATAAAAGGCGATTCTATCAAATAAGAAAAGTATGCCGCATAAGCAAAACAAGGGATTGCTGCATAGTAGAGGAATTTTTTATTTATTAGTACGTAATGAATATTATTCAATACACTTCTAACATTCAATTTTTGACGTTTTTCTACAGGTAGTGATTCTTTCAATACCAGTAAAATCAATACAAGCGTGACTGTTATAAATAAAGTCAAAAATAAGAAACAAGCTTTCCAGCCATAATGTTCATTAAGTACTCCACCGATCATTGGTGCTACTGCTGGTGACATTCCCACAAAAGGAAAAATGATTAGATATAAACTCGCAGCCTCTTCCTTCTCCATTAAATCATTAATGATAGCGCGACTTAATGTAATACCGGCACAAGCTCCTATTCCTTGAAATAAACGCAATAGCAACAATTCACTTATATGTGTGCTGTAGAAAATACAAACAGTGGAAATTAACCATATAATAATTCCCGCAAGGAGAATTTTTTTTCTTCCTAAACAATCACTCAATGGACCATAAATAAGTTGAGAAAAGGCTGTGCCAAATAAAAATATGGATATCGCACTCTGTACATTAGATTCACTAACGTTGTAATAATGTCCCATTTTACTCAAGGCAGGAAGAAATATGTCTGATGAAATCAATCCTCCCATAGAAAGAAAAACCATTAACACGATAAATAATAAAGAATAAGTTTTATTTTTCATAAGTAGATAATAAAATTAACCGGTATAATAATAAGCACTATAATATAGTCACTAAAAAATAAACAATCACTCAACGTAAGTTGAATTTACTTATAGAAAAACACAAAATAAAAAATCACATTTAACATCTTAAATGTCAACAATATTATTGTAATTTATATTTTTATAAAGGCATATGAAAGTAATTTCAATTAAATCAATAGCAACTATGGAAATAAAATCCATTAAAGATAACATAATGATTTTTTTACTTTGCCATCTATGAATATATAAGGATAACTTAATATGTCATTTCCAATCTAACTTTTGAGCGTAATACATTGTAACATATTGAATATTTTTAATTTTTATTATTATATGATTTTTATAATATATTTTTATCTATTTATTTTACCAGAAAATAAATATGCCTATTCCAAAACCTGTCATTAAACGTATTGATTACTTGGATTATTTCTTTTTTTTATTTTTTGCGCATTATCTCCTTATTTGTTGAGATTCGTCACGGTTCTGCTGATAACGACGGACTGACGGAGTATAGCAAGAACGTCACTGACGGGTTCTGTCGCATTAACGGAACATCAGGTAAACTCCCCAGTTTTTTAGCGAGTTCAGGACGATGTCCCTGATCCGAAATGTGTTCAAACGCCTGCACTATCCTGTTGATATCATCGCTCAGTGTGTTCGCGGGTATCTGGCCTACGCGCTGAGCCTGCGTAATTTGGAAGAAATAATGGCTGAGCGGGGGATGGCTGTTGATCATTCCAAGCTCTCTCGTTGGGTTCATCGCTGGGTTCCGTTGATCGTTAAACGTTATCAGTGGAGCAAGCCCAAAGTTTGGCGTCGATGGCGAAGGGACGAAACTGATATCAAAATCAAAGGGCAATGGCGTTACCTCTACCGTGCTGTAGACTCAGACGGTAATACGGTTGAATTTTTGCTGACCGCTCATCGGGATAAAAAAGCGGCATTGCGTTTCGTTAAGAAAGCGATGCGTCAGCATGGGCAACCTGACGTGACGACTATTGATAAAAGTGGCGCCAATAAAGCCGCCGTGGACGAGTTAAACAAGGGAAAGCCAAAGGAAGACGTCATGGTTATCCGGCAGAATAAGGACCTTAATAATCTGATTGAACAGGATCACCGCAACGTCAAACACGTCCTATGCTGGGGTTCAAAAACTTCAGACGAGCCCAGACCGTGTTGGCAGGGATTGAATTGATCTGTATGTTGCAAAGGACAATACCGACAAAAAGAAGGGTGTCCGATTTCACCAACGGCATTTTTCTATCAATTAGCTGAGTAAAAATCAATCACCTTACCGAATATCCAACGTGCTCACCTCACCAACGCCGCCAGGGGTCATAATACCGCGGCTAAATGTTTGTAACATCAAACCATTAGGTAATTTACACATCGATGTATCTGTACCCTGACCAGAAAGAGGAAAGAAACTCATGTCCGGTATCTTAGTGTTCTTCTCCCACTGGTGGGACCTGGAGCAGTACCAGCAAATCATTGAACGTATCGGCCCTACCCGACAGGCACAGGCCGGACACAACCGCCCGGTGTTTGTTCACCACATTATCGCTCACGGCACCATGGACGAGCTGGTCATGCAGCGCCGAAATTCTAAGCGGGAAGTACAAGATATTTTATTAGAGGCTATGAAGAAACGGTAAGTATAGTAACATTCCGCAACTAATTTTATGCAGCACCGTTTATAGGACGGTGATGTTCACCCCGAACGGTTAATAGATAATCGAGGTCAATATGGATATAAAAACCGGCATCATTAGCGATACCGATATTGCTGAATTAACTGGGTATCAAATTCCGTCTAAGCAGTGTGCAGCGCTAAAAGAAGCCGGCATATTCTTTATCACTCGCCGGGACGGGAGACCCCGAACCACCTGGGAGCATTTTAACAACCCGATGTCACAACGGATTAGAAACTATGCTCCTGCCCCTCAAGAACCTAATTTCGGAGCGCTAGATGGGTAGAAAACGTAAAAACCCCGCAGATAACTGGATGCCACCGCGAATTCGACGGGGCAGATCTGCGTATGAATTCCAGACTTATGACAGCCGGACAATTCGTCTGTGTGATTTTCCCGCAACACAGGCAGAAGTTTGGTTAGCGTATGAAAAACTGATCGCTGAACAGAAAAATGAAGAAACGTTACAGGGGCTGGTAAATGCGTTTCTGTTCTCCGCAGATTTTTCAGCCTTGGCGAAAGAGACCCAAAAAGACTACCGGAAGTACGCAGGCAAATTATTGCCGGTATTCGGGAATATGCTACCGGATAACATTCAACCGCAGCATATTCGTAAGTATATGGATAAACGAGGATTGAAAGCCAAGACGCAAGCCAACAGAGAGAAAAACTTCTTGTCCCGTGTATTTGGCTGGGGGTATGAACGTGGCATTGTGAGCAGCAACCCCTGTAAAGGCGTCCGGCAATTCAGGGAAACGCCGCGGGATCGGTACATTACCGATGCGGAATACAACGCGCTTTACTCCGTTGCGCCCCCTCTCGTTCAGGTTGCTATGGAGTTAGCCTATCTGTGTTGTACCCGGCAGGCGGACGTACTGTCACTGACCTATGCTCAAACAAACGACATTGGCATATACATCAGGCAGGGTAAAACGGGCGTTGCCCAAATCAAGGCGTGGACCGACCGTTTAGATAATGCCGTTGTGATGAGTAAAGCACTCCCCTTGGATAACGGTTTTAGTAGCATCTATGTGCTCCACCAGTGCAAAGGTTCACGGTAAACGGGCATCAACGTAATGCTCTACATGTTTGGCTTTCAAATTCTTGAGACTTTTTACCTGAATATTCAAGCTCAATAACAACGCGCCCAAACGTCCGGCGATCCGAATACGGTTATGGCATGTCTTATGACCACCACCACCTTTCCGTGCAAAAAACTTCAATTCTTTAATCAATCGGCTCATTGGCTTCCCCTTATTGATACCTGACAACATGCGATCTCTGGCGCGCGACAGTGCGGACAAAACAGGCAATACCTGCTTTGCCCTTGACGGATATCTGTGCGCCAGAGTGAACGCAGGTTGAGGTATTGCGGGGTATCGGTTGAGTACGCAGTACTGCCACCTGTATGAACAGGTCATCCCCACCTGCAAAAAGCCAGCCTCGATATCGTCAGGTTCTTCTTTTTCAATCTAAAAATGCAGTGTCAGATGCACTGTATGGTTAAGCAGGCATGAGCCTGTCATCGTCGTGTTGTCCTTTGGCTGCGGCGTCACTTTCAGCGGTAAACCGGCAAAAAGTGACGCCTTGAGTTCTGTGAACGGTCAGAAAAAGTTGTGCAGGTGTTGAAATGCCAGTAAGCCCAGCAAAATGCCGCAAGGTTCAGAGTCAAACGGTAGTTATGAGTTAATTATTTGCGTGTAGAAACTTACCCGCTGAATAATTCAAGTTGAGATAGTAGAAATATGAACGTGATGTGCAAAAGCCATCCAATAGCTCATTAAAGATGAAGGGAAATAGGGTCTATATTGATTTTAAAAATCAGTGTATGAATCCACGTTCACTACACTTGATTGACAATATAAAAACACCTTTTGGGTGTATTTCTTAGTTTAAGAAACCTTCATTGCCGAACAGTTTAGATTGTTCATACTTGGCAATATCTGCTTCCAAAGGTGGGCAGGTGTACCGCAATGCTTGCTCTCCCTTTCAGGCTACGGGAATTTTATTTCGCCGCTTAACGTTGATCCTTGCAGGCGATAGGATCGTTTTAGTTACAGCTCCATACATTATCTATTGGATTGAAGCGAGTCAAATGTTTGTTCAAGGTAGAACAACACACAACTTTTACCAGCTAGTAAGATGCCCGCGATGATTATCGCGGGCGCTATTACCCATTACATTTAGTGCCAGTTGGCAGCCAGTACAGGTTGCAGCCGTTGTTGCTCAACATCGCTGAGCATTGAGGTTGCAGGTGCTGGCGGCGCGAATGCAGCCATGGCTTGAACAAGGTGCTCAACCTCACTATCCATCAAGCGATGGCCATCACCGACCATAATGCTTGCTGGTCGTTCAGGAGAACTGGCATACCAATTATGCAGAGTGACCTCCTGTTTGCCACCAATGACCGAAATCTGCAAATCCTGCCCAGCATGCTGGAATCTCAGATTATCAAGACTGATATCCTTTCCTAACACCAATTTGCCCATATCACCGCTAAATTCTAACTCATTGAATCCATGCCCGACTTCTACAGTCGACATAGTACCACTGGTCAAAATATTGTTATTACCATCACCAACTTTTACCATCGACATAGTACCGTTAGCAACAATATGATTATTACCACTTCCTACTTCTATTTTAGCCATAGTACTACTGGACTCGATATTGTTATCGCCATTTCCGGCTATTAGTTTGCCAACATTGCCGGTAATGATGTTATTACCATCACCTAGCGTGATATCGGCATCTCGTCCTGTTACATTGATCTTATTGTCACCATATCCAACTGTTAGTTTATCAACATTACCGATAATGGTGTTGTTACCATTACCTAGAGTGATATTGGAACCATTTCCCGTTACATTAACCTTATTATCGCCATTTCCAGCAACAATTTTATTAAGGTGAGCTTCCACAATGATCGTTTTACTTTCATCTCCCAACGTAACTTCGGCAAAAGTATTTTTAACTATAACAGTATTGGGATCAGTGGTTATTGGTGTCGGTTCTACTACTGGATCAATTTTCGGAATAGTAATCGGTTTCCAATCAGGAATAGTAATTGGCTTCCGATCAATATCAATAGAAGGTATGCTCGGTGTCAATGAGTCCAGCACTGTAATAGTTGATGTATCAGGAGATTGCGGCACGACTGGTTTGACCGTGGGTACCAAGTCTGGTGCATGTTCCGCAAAAATGAAGTCGGCTGCATCGATCTGTGAAATATCCAGAGTATCGAGATAAAGCAGTTCCACTTTTGAATCAGCACCGTTTGCCCCATTAAACGTGACGTTAACGCCATGAATTTGTGACAGCCCATTGATCGTACCACGATTGCTTTTAGTGATAGAAAGTTGACTAAAGTCAGTGATGCCAACTTGACGCAGATCGATCTTATCGATTCCGTGGCGGAACCCACGTAATGCGTTTCTGTAATTATTAGCACCTGGTTGAGCTGCTATAACAAAAGTGTCTGATGTTGCACTATCATGGCTATAAATAGTTCCATCCAAGCTAAATTTCATCTGACCCTGAGCATCGGTACTGAGCGAGACCCTATTGCCTCCGCCATTAAGGATCACTGTTCCCAGGCCTTCTTGTGGTTGGTGCGTAGAGGTATCACTACTGGTGTAGGTCATTGGTGCGATAAAGGAATCCTGGAACTTGAAATTCTCAGCACTAATTCCAGTGATTTGCTGATTTTTCAGGGTAATACTCTGGTTGTTACCCAGATCAACCTTAACATCCTCTCCCTGCTGAGTCAGTAGCAGGTCAGCAAATGTTTTTCCACGAAACCCGACCAGATCGATGATTTCGCCACGAGCAGCCTCGAAGTTGCTGATAATATCGCTGCCTGCTTCACGGCGGTGAACCACAAAGAAATCCTTACCCGCACCGCCAACCAGCGTGTTGTTCCCACGCCCGCCATCAAGCAAGGCATCAGCATTACCGGCAACCAGCGTATCGTTGCCATCGCCGGTGACAATGTTCTGAATGCTCGATGGATCCTTGATAGTTAACGCGGCACCGCCAATACTGGCAACACCGGTCTGCAAGTTGACCGAGGTATCGCGTGAAACCGCCGCTGCATTGAGGGTATTACGCCCACCTGCCACACCATTGACCGCGTCATCCAGTACCGCACGGTTGGCTTGCCCGACCACTGACTGGATATATTCGTCGGTGTAAAAGTAAGTGTCATCCGGTGTACTCTTGCTGCCGTACAAACGTAGTGACCAGGCATTGAGTGTGGCTGGCAGGCCTGAATTTGCACTGGTTACTTGCAGCGTCCAGTTACCCGCCGAGTTTTCACCAAAATCATGGGGCGACATAAAGCTGTACTTGAACGTCCCCGACCGGCTGCTACCCATATCAGTTGCACTCGCGCCCGGCAGGCCATCTGGAATCTTACCCTGGCGATTGAGCAATATGCTCTGAGTGCCATCGGGAGAGATCAGTTTGAGCGTTAAATCGCCAAGACGACCTACCTCGGCGTCAAAATCAATTTCGATATGCTCAATGTTCAAACCAGCATTCATAGCAATGGAGGATGACAGCGTTTCACTCGCAGCCAGGGTTTTGCCAAGAGCACCGCTGGAAGCACTATAGACGTACTCGTTGGCAGCCGTGCTTTGCGTCATCCAAGACTCGGCCAAGCGAACAGCGGATCGTGCATCGACTGCGCCAAAACCATAATCATTACTGGTGTGCATTCCACCGCCATTCCAGTGATGGCCGCTATTGTCGCTCCATTCGGTGGATGGGTCATTTACCTTGCGAGCGGACAGTGCAAGGATCTGCTGCACGTCACGATAGCCCAGGTTCGGGTTGGCCTCAAGCATCAGTGCAACAATACCGGAGACGATCGGTGCGGCAAAGCTGGTGCCTTGCATACTGGTATAATCATTACCGAAAGTTGAGCCACGTTCGGTTTTCAGCATATGGCTGGTCGATACCACATTACTGCCCGGTGCAGAAACCAGCAGGCTGGCACCCGGGTTCGAGAACGGTGAAAAACCAATCTGCAAGGTCGATAAATCGCCCTGTGCGTTAATCGCACCGACTTGCACAGCGAAACGATTGTTACTAGTCAGTGATCCCTGAGCATTACCGCCGGCTTCTCTATCGTTACCACCCGCCGCCACTATGACGGTACCCAATCCGCCACGGCCATTAGCCGCTGCGTACTGCGCATTCAGGCTCAGCGATGCAGCTGTATTTATGGAACCATCCTGAAAACTGCTGAGCGCGAAATCGTTAGTGAATCCCCAGCTATTGTTGGCAACGTCAAAGCTGACCATATGCCCAATCCTGCAAGATCAGCACCGTCATTGGCCAGATAATAGCCGCCTAACGTGGCATCATAGGCAACGCCTACGCCACCGATATCATTCTTCGATGCAACCATTACACCCGCTACCATTGTCGCATGGTTGGAAACCACGTTTGGCAAGGTACCATTGGCCTGTTGAGTTTGCAGCCAGGCTTTGTCAACATTTTCTGCAAGGTCGGGGGGAGCGATATCAAAGATTTCTGGCCCGGTGGCGAATTTGCCGCCCGGTTCAAACTGACCGATACGCACTCCTTTGCCGGTATAGTCTTTCCAAACTGGTAAGATGTTGGCATCGCTCAGATACCATTGCTGGGCAGCCAGTGGATCGAGCGGGACTTCCGGCGTCAGTAAGGTAGCAACGGCCCGCATTGGTGCGGTTTCCCCGCTGCTCAGATCCACTACCGAGGCTGAAGGATTACCAGCTGCATCGGTTACACCATATTTGAAGCTAATTACGCCGGTGTAATTTGCATCCGGCGTAAATAAGACATCCCCCTGTGCTGTGAGACTGGCTGTACCGCCTATCGCAACCCCAACATTGGCAATGCGCAGGTCGCCCAGACTGTTGAGGTGTTGATCGTTGGCCAGCAGGCTCTCTGCGGAAATCAGATGAGGCTGAGTGCGGGAAAAAACCTTACCATCCTTGTCATGGGTGATGACATCCTCGACAGGCATTGCATTAGGAGTTTGTAAATCAACAGCCGAAATATCCGCGAAATTAAGTTTTTGGATATTTTTCAGCGTTACCGTGCCGTCACACCCGACAACTTTGTCGGTCACGATGTATCCACTGTCAGTGCGGGTAATTTGATAGTCCCCGAGGTTGCCGTGCAGGCTGACGATGTTAACCCCATCATCTCCATCAATCGAGGCATTGCCGTGCCCTACCTCGATAATATCATCACCCGTACCGCCGAAAATTTTATCGTCTCCGCCACCGGCGTGAATGATACTGCCACCTTCGGAAGCATAGATTGTGTCGCCCTGAGGCCCCGCATAGATAACTGCCTTACCACTGCCACCAATGATGGTATTGTGTCCGCTGCCTCCGGCTAGGACGTCGTTACCCATTCCACCGATCAGAACTGAGTCGCCAGAGCCGCCCTTGATAAAGACACCATTGGCTCCACCACTTCTGATGACATCATTGCCACCTCCACCTTGTGCGACAGTTAAACCGGCCTGAGCCATGTCTAGTTCTATACCTTTGTTGCCGACAATGATTGCAGTATCGTGCCCCCCATTACCGTGGATGTTTTTCGTATCGTCAGAAGCGCTGATAACAAAAACGTCATCACCGGCACCACCAACATAGGTATTGCTCCCTGCACCTCCGACCAGCCAGCTGCCGGCTTTTGCCGCAATCAGGGTATCATTACCACTGCCCCCATACAGATTGCTTACTCCCAGTTGTTCCGCATCCAGGGTTTCATCTGTTCCACTCTGGCTGGCGTAAGCCGTGGTCGTGATATCGTTGTAGGTAGAAGTCACTCGCGTACCCGTCCCCTGAGTGCTCAGTGTGTTGCTGACGGGGTCACCGAGAAAATCAACAGCCAGCATTTCCCGGGTTTCGCCATTGATGGTGAAAGATCCACTGGCAACAACCCGATTTCCATCGCGCACTTCGACTTTATCCGAGGAACGGACACTAATCTGGTTAATACCTAGTTCCGCCAGTGTCTTAAGTTCGCCCGCATCGACTTTCGCATCATGTGTGCCATCGACCCAGACCCGCAACTTGCTCCAGATCGGATCATTTTGGTCAATCACTCCATCCTTATTTGCATCTTCACTGACCAGCGCACCGAAACCATCCTTGAATTTTTTCTCGCCTGCAGCACCATGTATCCCGGCCTTGCCGCTGTAATACTCAGAAAACATCTGGCTGGTATCTTTTATCTGACCACCCCCATCGTCAATCACCAGTATTCCGGTATTGCGATCCGCCCAGCCGCTGCGCTTGAGCGTGCCACTGTTATCCATGTCGAACAACACGCCATCACGGATGTCTGTCATGTGTACGCCATTACCGCTCAGATCCAATAATAGCGGGTCAACATACGTGTTGAACGTCGTCATCGCTGATAAGCCGTTCAACGTGGCTGCGTTGCGTAGACCGAAGTCCAGTTTACTCGTGTCTCCGGGGCTGGTAGAAGGGTTTGTAGAACTCCGACAGATAGGTGTTGGGCCGCACATTGGGGTCGAGCTGCATTTCACCGGGACGAATGCCCCCGGTGGCAAGGCCAGCCATCTGGGTTGAGGTGAAGTCTGTTTTATTGAGAATATCTCCGAGGACAGATATTTTGTGTGTCGCGCATTTTGGATATAACCGTTAGCAACATCCTGCCGCGCTTGGTTTTCGCCCTGAATATGTTTCTGGGGCTGGGGAGAGGAATTGATATCGATATTAATCAAGTTTGTTGACGATTCTGGGACACGCTTACCTTCATCAGGGGTCAACCATAAAGTTTTAGTGACATCTCTTGCTTCATGATATTCATAATACTAACCATCACGAATAAAATGGTTACTAATGATTTCAGCTCCATTAAATTTGAACATATTATTCAAAGGAATAATGTTATTTACAGGAACCAGATTTCCTTGCATACCATGCGTATTGTATCCAATAGATGTTAATGAAAAGAATACGAAATCGACGCAACTGTTGCTGTGCAAACTGTATTCTGTATCCCTAAATCCACCTATTTCCTTTGGATTTTGCGAAAATGCGATTAACTTCTTATACTGAGATTCATTCAAAGCTACGGTAACTTCATAAGAGGTCTGTTGGTAGGCAGCATTATCATGAGTTGTTACTCGCACTTCCCCCCAGGGTTGATCATACACTGACTCGAAACCGTAACTTCTTTCATTACCGTTGCCATCATTTATCACATACCACATATGCCCGCCAGATGAAGAATGCACATCTCCTGCTTTATGTTCGTTCTTATCGGCCTGATAAACATACTTAGCCCCCATCGGAGCAACTTTATAGGTTACGGTATATTTCTTTTCCATATTTTTTATTTCCTCTAGTTGTTATTTCTCTTGATCTTTTCTATATAAATTAAATTTTCGGATTAAAATAATTGACCTCAACAAAACTCTCTATTCCATTAAAATCAGGAACATTCTCCAGGGTAGTAATAACAGCAGAATAACGCCCGGGGGGGGGGGGGGGGGCTTTCAGTTCTGGATGAAAATGCTCTAATTGCTTTTGGACATATTGCGCTTGCCACATAGCCAATGGGCTTTGACGGGTAGCGATACGAATGAT
>NZ_NJAI01000007.1:166805-177941 GCF_002632725.1 Xenorhabdus hominickii | reverse complement strand
ACAATAGCGCTCTGTGCCAAGATAAGAGCGCATATTTTTCTGCTTAACTTCATTAAAGAGAGCAAGATCATGAACAAAGGAAAAATCAGGGGGGGGGTAACTCAAGTATTTTGATATTTCGCACAGCCATATTTATACTTCTTCCTTCATAATTTATGCGCTGTCCCCAGCCATGCCCTCCTGCATTTATTTTTTTGTCAAAAAAAACCTCATCATCCTTAACAACATGGAGTAAAATAGAGGTTATTATCCCGTCATCATCAGTACTTCCGAAAAACTTACCTCCGAACAATCTAAGTCTTCTTAACATTTCATCGTAGTTATTACCCTTATCAAACAATAGAGCAAATTGATAATTTCCAGTTTTGCTGATTTCAAAATCAAATTTTACTGATTGGCCAGACTTTGTTATATCAATCGGTTTGTAGATATGAATAGGCTTAGAGCAAGCCACCAGCCAGGTACAACTTAAAAAGATTATAATATTGCGCCAGTATTTGAACCTTCCGTATACCTGTAATACCTTCACCTCATTACCCTCAACTTTTTCTACGAAAATCAAATTTTCGGATTGTAATAGCCGAACTCGACAAAACTTTCGATCCCCTTAAAGGCCGGGATATCCTCCAAAGTGGTAATAACTGCAGAGTAACGCCCGGGGGATAATGAAAATGATTTAATGTCCCGTATAGCCGCATTCACATATTTTTCTTCATAATAGAAACTCAGCCCTCCGTCGTTTCCTCCTGCATTAATTTTCTCGTCAAAAAAAACCTGGTCGCCATCTTTAACGAGATGGAGTAAAACTGGAGTGATGACCCCCTCCTCATCAATACTCCCGTAAAATTTACTTCCGAATAATCGAAGTCGTCTTAACATTTCGTCATAGTCATTCCCCTTATCAAACAGCAAAGCAAACTGATATCCTCCCTCCTGTGGGATTTCAAAATCGAAAATCACTGACTGACCGGCCTTGGTGACATCAATGGGTTTGCGTATTGTTTCCGCTCGCTGATGGCAACCACTTAACCCCGAGACGAACCCGGTACAACGGACCAGTCCGGTAAAGCCTAAAAAAAAGAGGATTAACCAGCCACAAACTAAAAAAATAAGGAGATAGCCCCAGTACCGAGGTAATACCTTCATTTTGTTGCTCCCAATAAAGTAAGATGGCAAAAAGTCTCAATAATCACTTATCCCACCCCGGAAAAACGGTAAAAATAATGCGCGAATCAGACAGAAAGCACCTTACGCGCCTTCGGTTTTTTTATCGTTCTCTCAAACTTTCATCGATATGCTGCCGTAACGGGCTTAGGAAGTAATCAATCACCCGACGCTGATCGGTTTTTATTTCTGCTGTTATCGACATGCCCGGAGACAGTGCAACTCGCTGACCATTGACCAATAGGTGATCCGACTTCAGACGAATACGAGTGCTATAGATAAGCCCCCGCTTTTCGTCTTCGATAGCATCATTCGATACACTGAGCACTTCACCATCAACGGTTCCGTACTTAGTGAAATTAAAGGTTTCCACCTTGACGGTGACCGATTGACCTATGTGGACAAAACCCACATCCTTGTTTTCCAGCATGGCTTCCACTTCTATCGGTTGGTTTGCGGGGACAATGACCATCAGTGACTGAGCGGGTGTCACCACACCACCAACGGTATGGACTGCGAGTTGTTGAACTGTGCCCGCCACTGGTGCGTTGAGGCTGGTCAGTTTTTTCTGGTGATGGGCTTTTGCCAGTTCCTGCCCCAGAATTACTGCTTTCTGGTTGGCTTCCTGTTGCAGGTCAAGCATGGCGCAACGATTTTGCGCAACAACAGTTTCACGCCGACGCCGTGCTTCCTCCTGAGCGGCAGTGTGCTGCAAGACACTGGCCTGCTGAACCACCCGTTCAGATTCATAGTCCAGCGCACTGGTTGCCTCGTCGAAAATCAAAATACGAGGATCACCAATCAAGGCACGGGCAATCGCCACCCGTTGTCGCTGACCGCCCGAAAGTGACGCACCGTGTTCACCCACTATCGTGTCGTAACCTTCCGGCAACTCAAGGATAAATTCATGAACCCCCGCCATTTTGGCGGCATGCATAACCACTTCGATCGGCGCTCCGGGGTCGCTCAAAGCGATATTTTCACGAATACTGCGGTTGAATAGCATATTGTCCTGCAACACGACGCCAATCTGCCGGCGCAACGAGGAGACATCAGCCAATGCCAGATCCATGCCATCGACCATCACCCGCCCGCGCTCCGGCACATAGAGCCGCTGCAACAGGCGAGTCAGGGTACTTTTGCCTGATCCGGAGCGGCCAACCACACCAATAATCTCTCCGGCAGCAATGCTCAGGTTGACGCCACTCAGCACTTCAGAGCCATCGGGACGATAGCGAAAATGCACCTGCTCGAATGTAACCTGCCCTTTGAGCGGCGGTACCGTACTACGTGTAGACTGAGACAATTCAGTATGGGAATTGAGGATATCTCCTAGACGCTGCACCGAGACGCCAGTTTGCTGGAAGCTGGTCCATAGTTGAGCCAGACGCATAATAGGGCCGCTGACACGGCCAGCCAGCATATTAAATGCGATCAGTTCTCCCACCGACAGTTGCCCTTCTATCACAAGGCGGGCACCCAGCCAGAGTGTGGCAACCGTTACAAGTTTGCCGATAAGCGAGACGCTTTCATTGGCGAGAGTCGATAAGGTCTGGGTTTTGAAACCCGCAGCCACATAAGCTGCCATCTGGTTATCCCATTTACGGATGATTTGCGGTTCAACCGCCATTGATTTCAGGGTATCAATGCCGTTTACCGTTTCTACAAGAAACGCCTGATTTTCAGCGTTGCGTGTGAAGCTGTCCTGTAATTGAATGATCACCTTAAAGTTAACGCCCGAAATCATTAACAATATCAATCATAAATTTGAGTCAGGTTTATTTGTCTGGCAGGAACGTTGGAAAGCTAATCAACATCATCGTAACCGCTTTTTGCATAAGTGCAGGCAAGCTGGGGCGGATTATTATTTCGTTCTGGAAGCGTTAAACGATGCCTGCCGGACAAGGCGAAATAAGATTTTTATGTCTGATAAGGGCTGGCTACAGAATTTTGTTTATAACATTGCTCAGTATTTTCCTGAACAGCAAGCATGCTTAACCGAAAATGCTGAAGATATTCAGGTGTTGAGGCTCAGTAATGGGGCTGAAATTCGCTTTGCACATGAAAACAGCCTTGTTGCTGCACTGTACGGAGATGTCTACGTATCAGAGTGGGCTTGGGCTGATAATCCTATTCAGCTGGTGCAATTAGCTCTTAGCTTATCAATGAATGAGGGATGTCATAGAACGTTTTATTCCTCCAGAGATTCAGGCGATAACGGCGAGAAGGCTTATAAAAAGTTCTTTACTGGAAATCGTATCGGGTGTGGATCGGCTTTTTCGATACGGTGACGTTGTTTGATGATGTTGAAGGTCGCTTAGATGAGGAACGGATTCGTAACATGTGGTCACCGCAGGCATTTGAAGAGCTGTATTTGTGTCGCCTGCCTCATCCACGCTGGTAATCAGGGAGAATAAACACAATGGCGAAATCTCCCACAGAACGCAAGGCCGCCCAACGTCAACGCCAGCAGGAAGCTGGCGTCACCAAAATAGAATTGCTGGCCGATAATCAGGAACTGGCAATGCTAAAGCGAAATTGTGCGCAAAGACGACCGGGACGTGATCCGTATGACCTAGTTGAATATCTCACTTTGCTGATTCGCAAAGATGATGTGGAGCTACGTCAGACAATGGAAACACTGGCAGCACAGCAATGTGAAAAATGTGGCGATGCACTTCCGGTGACAGAATGCTGCTTGTCAGGTGATTCTGCCTGTTGAGTTGCGCTGGGCTGGGCTGGGCTGGGCTGGGCTGGGCTGGGCTGGGCTGGTATGAAGTAAAATTGTAATGGTGTGACATGTCACGAAATGATAGCCTTATAATTTACTGATAATATTATTTAATATGGAGTATTTTATGAAAAAAATTATAACCGCTTCAGTATTAGCATTAACGCTATCTGGATGCGCTGGGCTTGAATTTCAGCCGCCTGCAAAAGGCAAGCCCTATGCTGTATATACCTCAGACAATGAACCGAAGTATTTGGCAAGTTGTTTAGCTCGTGAATGGGGAACATATGATCCATTGATTTTGCATAGTTATAAACCTGATTACTGGGGTTACAGTGTAGATACAGTCGGTTTTAAAGACGGTGAATCAGCTGACGTTTATAGAAAAAATGGTAAATCAGTGATTAATTTCTATGCGGCTAGCGATAGCAATAAAAAACGCCTGAAAGAACGTATAAACGCTATGGTGAAAGCCAATAAGTTCTGCGTAAATGCTGAACTTGGTGAGGCGCCAACTAAAAGAGATGCGGATGGGAAAATAGTACTCTGGTAATTTATTAACCACACTCAGCAGATAAATCCACTTTTAAACGGGTTTATCTGTCCTCTCATTGGTAAGATATTTCGTTTATACTTACCTGCATAAAACTACTTATTTCCCGCACCAATCCGCAAAATCAAACAAGGATCTCACACCCCGTCAAGTGCCAGCACTGGCGCACTTTAAACGATCCCTTGCAGGTGCATAAAAAGCACTGCATTTAGTGGGCAGGCGCGGCGGGGTCACGACTGCGCGCAGCGGTGTTTATTGGCCGTGCCAACCGCCAAAAATCAATATGGCGAAACGCGAGAACGTAGAAACGCATTCAGCGTGGCGCAAGATACAGAGGCTTGTTTTTATAGCGATGGCAGGTTTAACTCTTAAACGGACATATTGTTATGGTATTTAGCCCATTGTTAATATTGATAATAAGGTCATGTTTTGAAATCCTGATGACGATCAGAATAATCAGAGCAACACGTTACATGCATAGGGAATGAGAGTCATGACAATAAAAAAGGGTTGGTGTTATTTTAGGACTATTAGCCGTTTTAGTGATGCTGGTTTTTGGGGTTTTTACTGCGGGTAGCGAACTGATAGCGGCATTTAAGATGGAAGACCGGGTGCAATCCTCTTATGTCATGTTCGTGATTATTTTTCTCTCGCCACTCATGCTGTATTTTTTGCTTGCTGCAATCTATCTGGGGATAACTCGCAAGCCAGAAGAGCTAGCAAAAAACAGGAAAAAGAAAAAAAAGAAAAAATCAATAACACTGCATGATCGGATTATAGGTTTTTGTCTCGCTATTGCATTACTCGGGTTTGTCGTGAGTATTCCGCTATCCTTGTATATGCATTTCAAATTGTTGGATGCTGGGTATGTTGTCTGCGAGCGTAAGTCTGCGAAAGCGCCAACTTGGTATGCGAAAGAGAAAGAACTCTGCCACTAAGGCTATCAAGCTCACACTCAGTGACAGTCTTATTATGATGCCATGATATGCAGGGATTAGTTGTCCCGTCCAGCGAGTAAGGCTCAAACCGAATAATCCCGTATCTAAAACCTGCGTCATGCAGAAATAAAGAAACTAAAAGGGCTTTTAAATCCCATTTATGTAACCTGTTGATTTTAATAATTTCCTGCATGGCGTTGTAATTCAATTAAATCAAGGAGTTAAAAGAGGAGGGTTATCCCATTTAGATAAGTGAGTGATTTTAGTTGGCCCCTAAAAACCCGCGGCCTGCGGCTTAGAAGATAGAAAAATTACCTTGCGAATCACAACAATTAACGCATTTATCGGCGCTCACACGTCCCATCTTACCGAAAGCTACCCGCAGTTACCTTTCGATGCTTGCCCCAAATATGTCCCACTTTTAACTCTCTGAATGGCTCCCCCTAAGCCAACTAACCACTAAAATAACTTCAATATGCCTATGCGGATTTCGCATAGGCATAAATAAGTGCAATATTGTTATTATTGAAGAAAATAAGTATGCATTCCCTCTAATGATTCATTAAATGTTTTACTATTCTGAGAAGGGGTTCACTGGTGACTATGAAAATTTAATCAAAGAAATTTATGGCGCTGCTTGTGTACTTTAAAAAGCAACGCCATTAGTTAATAAAATACAATTACATAAATAAACACTTAATAGTTAAATGGGCACTCGCAACCGATACAGGTGCATCAGAATTCACGGTAAGAACAACATTAACTGTTCCGTTTTTTTCAGGTAAATCATCTAAATAACCATACCAAAATGTTGTTCCAGAGAAAGCCTTAATCTTATTTTCTGAAATAATTACACTTACTGGTATTTTTACTGCGTCCTCGTATGGAACTCTATACATATCGCTAACTGCTTTTTGCTTACTCTCTGAACCAGTACCAATTCCAACTGTAACACTAGCAGAACTCAATTTATTTCTATTCTCTATTACAATAAAACCATCTGCAATAATAGGGAGATTATATCGAAATCTATAATCTAGGTTTATAGATCCAACAACAAAATTGCTATGGGGGGCTACATTTTTTTCATCTTGAATGAAAAAAAGTGACGATTCAATGCTTCTAATATTGTTTTTATTATGGGAAACTAGGCTGGCATTGCTAAATACATTTAAACCCCAATAATCTGATCTATTAATACCATATCCTGCTCCAATATAGGTATTGCCATTACTTTCGGAGTTATCTACTGTTACAAAATTTGAAGTAATACTTGGAAATAATTTAGAACCAACAACATTAGACATACCTCGAATATCAATGGATTTTTGATGCAGATTAGGGTAATCCGTATCCCATACTGTTCCTGTGACCACATTAAAAATACCGCAAAGCCTTAATATATTAATTGATTCATCCGATGATTGATAATATAACTTATAATCATTACCCGATATTTCACCATATTTTTCTCTTTCACCAAAATAATCATAATCAAATTGCATCAAACCATTCATGCACTTCCATATAGTTAAATTTATATGGTTATTATTAATATATGTCGCGTCTTCCTCTTCTCCTGTGCGGCCTAAAATTTCCTCATATGCTGTGCGCATCCCCCTTACCGTTGCCTTAATATGTACTCCAGAGATAATCCCTGATTTTCCATTACTCCCAGTGGTCGCATCCATAACTATTCCACGACCTCGTGTGTAATGCCCATATATGTTGACGTCAACTATTGTTTCTTGACCAACAGCCAATAACATTGCTGGTCTGGATGAACCATTTACTGTCACAACATCCATATCGTAATCTGCAGCTTCTAGATAAGGTGCGATAAGTTGAGAACCTTTATTTACAGTAAAAACCTTACCGCTTTTCCTTATTACAACCGATTGGCTACCTAATGGAGGAACAACAACTAATTTCTTATCGATAGGTATTTCAATAGAGACATCTATATCAGCTGTTCTCAATAAAACAACATTATTAGTTTTAAATGCATCTTCAACCTTTGATGCATTTAATATCATCTTATCAAAATACAGTGAATTCATATATTCTTGTGGGCTTACTGCGGAACTGCTATTCATTAACTCTGACATTTACGTCACTCCAAATAAATAAAATAATAATATTTCTGTATATTGCTTTTTACTTTTTGTAGGAAAATACAGTGGACTTTATAGATAACAATTATGAATCATTACAAAAACCAAATGTAAAACAAATGTAAAACAAATGAATAATATTTTAGACAACCTAATTCATCATCCTTAATTAATAATAAATTTAACTCAGCTCTATTATTTTTTTAATTAATTAAACTTGTGTGATTTCCTACACACAGATAGAAAAGAATCAATACGTATCTTCTAACCCTGTAATTTCTATGGGTTTATCGTCACCTCTTACTTTCTGCCTCACATTCCACACCGACTCTGCCGGCATCTGGACACGGACATCCAAGCGGGTGCCGGCGGGTAAGTCACACGCCTCATCCTCGGTATAATACGTCTGTGCCTGTGCCTCCATGGACTTGATACGCCGGTTCTGTAAGCGGGCGGGCATGTGGGTGTTCTGCCGGTGCGTCACTTTGATGTCGATGGCCCCATCCGGCAGCACCTTACCCGCGCTTCAGGTTATCCCCGGTCAGATTGTTACCCTCACCGATAATGTGAACCCTATCCGGCATACGGGTTGTGGGGTAACCTCTGAAAACAACAATCTTCTCGTCCCTATTAGCCTGTTTTTCGCTATAACATTTTTGTAACAAATCGCCACTATTGAGGTTCGGACAAATCAGTATGCCTAAGCTGTATTTTCCCCGTTTTGGATTTTGGGCAAAAGAAAAGGCTCCTCGCAGTGGGAGCCTTTTCGCCGGATATAAAAAACCATTTTTACCACATTAGCACACTTTTTGCGGGTCGCACTAATGTTTCAGGTTTGACTGATTGTTTTTTAATCTATAAATCCATATCCAATTGAATATCAAGAATTTCTAAGCAACCCGCTATAAACCGTTCGGCACACTGTATGCGGTGCCTAACTTCCCGCTCACTGGTTTCGTACCTGCGTCCTATCTCCCTCTTAGAGTAGCCATACATGTAGTGCTGCTTAATAAATTCCAATTCTTCGGGTTGCCCTATCGCCTGCAGACGTGCAACGCAGAGGTCAATGATTAGCCCGTCCGCATCACTGCATGTCAGGCGATTATCCCCGTTGGCGGGCGGTAGACCGCTAAATCCAGCGGCAACCGGCGACCAGCCAACGTGAACCTGCTCAGACGTTGACTACCCACCCCACTGCGCTAAAACCTGCTGAATATCACGCATAGCATTTTGTCCTGTACTTTCGTGTACCCCAAAATTTTTTACTGGAAGCCTTCGTGTTTACGTGCATGTGCTGCTTTTTCACCAAATCCAAGCCGCAATTTGTTACCTGCACTGCGAACTGGAAAAGTTTTACCAATTAAGAGGTGTAACAACCTGTAACAACCTTTTCTTAACCTTTCCTATAGAGCCCCTATATACTAATTGGGGGGTAGTTAGAACTAGGTTGTTACGGTTGCAATTCCTTTTTTAAATCATGGAATTAAATGTAACAACCTCACTATTCAAGGTTGTTACAGGTTGTTACGTCGGCTTCATAAACGCGTTGTGATTTCCCGTTTATGCGTCTTAAAACACGTTTATAACCACAAACTAGCAAAATTTTGCTAATTCGCATTTCTTCACGTCTTCCAATGTTTTTGGGATCAATGTTCAAAGCCTCTCGCAAAACATCCCCTGCACGTAAAAATTCGCGAGTTCGGGGTATCTCTTCTGTCATCAAATCAGGAGTAACTAACCAACGCTCAACAGTTTCTAGCCACACATCTTTGATGGTATATTGCTCGTGTACAGCCGCGGCTAACCGTTCGGCATCACGAAACAGTATCCCGTCTTCTTCAAAAATCACTTTTGCCTCGGCCCATAGCAGGGTCAGATCGGACTTAATATCCTCTACTGATATCTTTTTAACCTCTACAGGTAGCCAGCGCCGGTTACCTGTTTTATCGTCCAAAAACTCATCTTCGTTGGTCGTACCGACGAAAAGGGTTCTCCGGGGAAACTGGGTAGCAAATTCACGATACTTAGGTATCCAATTTTCAGGCGTGCGGGTGACAAACGCCTTGATAGCCTCTTGTTCTTTAGTATTCAACCCTCTTAACTCACTGATTTTAGCCACTAAACGCCCACGCATCTTACGGGCCAGATCATCATCTTTCTCAGCGAATGAGATTTCAGTAAAAAAAGAAGGAACAAGGGAAAGTGCCGCGACACCGGACGACTTCCCACAGCCTTGTTTCCCCACTAAAACGGGCACCATGTCAGCTTTGATACCGGGTTTTAATACCCGTCCAGCTAATGCAGTCCACATATAGTTAGAAACCGCACGTGTAAACGGAGTATCTTCTGTCCCCAAGTGAGTGTGGTAGAACTGTTCAATGCGCGGGACGCCATCCCATTTCAGGCCATTTAGCCATGCGATAGCGGAATCAAAAGGGTTCTCGTCAGCCGCCAACAACACTGCATCCCGGATCAGCTCGCGGCCTACAGGTTTGAAATTACGTTTCTCCAGTGTGATACGTAGCCGAGCATAATCAGCGTCACCAAATGTTTGCCATTGCTCAGTCCCTGCGGGGGCGAACATAATTTCATCACGGAACTGGTCGAAACGAATTTCCACATCGATAAAATCAGGACGCATTACAGCTTTGGTGACGTTCTCTATTGTTGCCTCAATTTGCCCCCACTTATCACGTTTGAACGAGGGTAAGAACGCGGGCTCAGTAAGTTCCCCTATCACATCTTCAAAATCATCAACACAAGCAACGGCAGACTGGAAGCGTTCAGCTCCGGGATTCACCCACCCTGCTTTTTGTGCCAACGAGAAAATGGATTGAAAACCCGTACGGTCAGCGGTGAGTTTTTCCCATTTGTTAGCTGCGGCTTCAGGATCACCTTTATCGACTTTGGCTGACCACTCTACCCATAGAGCTTTGGCCTTTTCTTCGTGGTCAGTGTCTTTGAATCACGCTAACCGGTTCCCCATTGCCGCCCACGAGGGATAATTTTCAGCGTGTTGTAACAGGCTGGAATGCCAGAGCGCCGAGCGCAGATCATCAAACATGTTATTATCTATATTTTCCAAATCCACCAAGCGCGTGAGGTCGTCATGTTCGGTCTCGTCTGGGATTTCAGTAGGTACCGGTACGGTGGTCAGTAGCGTATCGACATCAACTTCGGCCCCGCCAAATGACCAAAACTGCGCCCGTTCGTCAGGCAGGAAAACCATTTGTGCGGGACGGTAAACCGAATCGTCCCACTTTGCAGGGCCATCATAGAGCAAATCGACAATGCTCATAATTTCGGACTGAATCGCCTGTAACAACAGCTGTTTTTTAGTAGGAGAAACCTCGCGCGACGGGGAGAGGATAATACGCCCTGTACAACCGAGTGCGCATGGCTGGCCGTGGTGTAGGCGAATCCACGGTAAGTAGATAAAATTTCTCTGATACAGTCCCACCCGTTCTGGGTGATACCGTCCAGATCTAACGGTAAATAGCACAGGTTACCTGCACTGGCAGTACGGCGACGACGCGCGGTCATGTATTAAATAGTTAGTTGTTGTGATATGCTTCCCGCCTTTTAAGGGTAAAGCATGGCCAAAGCTGACGTCTATTGCCGTTATTGTCACAAATC
>NZ_NJAI01000007.1:163902-166705 GCF_002632725.1 Xenorhabdus hominickii | reverse complement strand
ATAGGAGATCAGCCCATCGAGTAGCATCAGTTTTAGCTGACTCCTCAAAGGCTCATTCCTAAATAAAGGCTCGATGTTTAGATTGGCGCTGCGGTGCGCAGTGAAATGCAGATACAAAAAAGCCACCACGGATGTGATGGCTTGGGTCGTTGTGCAATAGACTGATTTTAAATTTGATTAGATACTGCTTTAAGTCTTTCTTTTACTATTTTTACAACTTTCTTTTCACTCTTTCCGAGTCGCTAATATTTTCCATACTGATAATCAATTAAAAATATTTATTTAACACTATTGAAAGATCAAAATACGACCACATATTTATTGCGTCAATCTATAGTGGATTGGCCTTGTGACCACCAATTTGTAAGAGGAAATACCATGGCGCAAAATCCTGGCACCAACACAGGAAAGAATGGCGGTATTTTTCAGGAAATAGGCCCTCGTGGTGGCAAAAAAGATAATTTTGCTACAGTAAGGGATAATGAAAAACTACCACCAACCACCAAACCCGGTCATCAATGGGAACAAATCGAGCGCACTCCTGATAGCTCCCGTAAGTAATTATTGACCTGCCAAGGCTAGATTATGTTGTACTAGCCTTTTCGATTCGCTCAGCCATGTAATCATTAACTTTTTTTGCTACCCAACCGGCAATGTAGGCCAAAGGCTCCTGATTGGCGAAACTCACTTTAATTCTTACCAAATCTAAAACCCGCCAAGCCACATGTACACACTCATGAACCAGTATTTCGGTGCTATAACTATCTGGATTCAGAAACGTAAGTGTTATAATGTCAACTCCTGATTCATCATCGTTTACCACACGAACTTGAGCCGCATAGTTTCGGTACAGGAAGCCACTACCAAACCTCGCCTCTGCATCTTCTACTTTACTGAAAACTAGTACCTTCACTTTGTACAATGGGATAGTTAATTCTAGAAATAACTTTTCACTCATGGTTCATTTCTCTCTTCTGCACTGCCCCCTAACCTACTCCCGCCACCCAGTATCATTGGTTCTGAGGTGGCAAGGCGTTCCATTGTTTAGCAAGAGGGAATGCCTCTGGATACTGTTTCTTGTCCTGCCAGTGGTTTTCTATCGCTTCACTCATACGACGCATCCAATCAGCCAGTTTTAGTGCTGCATCTTTTTCATTTTCAAATGACGGTATTTTGTCGAACTGCATTGAAGCCTTGAAGCTGTCAAAATCCGCTTTTTCTATAACCAGCGTTTGCTCCAGCGTAGTCTGCTCACCACGATCAATTACAGTGTATTTAGAAGTAGATGTTCGCTTTTGCCTGTTCTTCTCAAAGTAAACCAAGTCAACTTCCGTTTTCATTTCTTCACCTTATAACACTCGGTATTCACGTAATCCCTCAATCCAAGGAACTGGCTTTCGAGGGTTTCAAGTTCTCCGAGGAGACGTACATAATCTTGTTCAGCGTCTTTCTCCAGTCTGGCGGGTCTTGAACTATCCACGCCGGAGGAGGCAGAGGCTTCACGCACGGGACACTCGGCTTTGACGAACACGCGCTGAGTGTTAGTGCGCAAATTGTCACTGAGCTGATCAATCTTAGATTTAGCATTGGCAAGTACCTTAAGACGTTTAACATCCTGTTCATGCAGCATATCAATGTGCGTGTTTTGGTCGTTGATACGGTCAGTCAGTTGCTGGATTTCATCGGACTGATAGTCGTTGGTGATTTTCTGTTTCACATACTCAGAACGGTAATAATAAGCTACTGCTGCCATCCCTATCAGAGCCATGATCGTGTAATGGGTTGCGCTGAGTTTCATGACAAAAACATCTGTTGCTCAGATGCCCTGCGCTTAGCCAGCCCGTTCATCACCTTACCTGCCGCTTTATCCCATCGGGGAAACTCCGCCGCCGCACCTTTGTAGTCACCGGCATTGAGTTTCTTAAACAAGGTAGAGCGAACAAAGTTGCCCGCACCGCAATTGAAGATAAAGGAGCACAGGGCATCAAACTGACCTTGAGTCAGTGGCACCTTAACCGCTGTTTCCAGCGTGATGTAAATAGGTTGTAAATCTTCATGCAAGAAGGCTTCGGCCTGCTGCTCAGTAATCACATCGCCTTTCTTAACGCCTTGTGTATGCCCGTAGCCAATCGTCCACGGGATGCCACCCGTTGCAGGATCGGGATAGGCTTTCAGTTTCAGGCCTTCCCATTGCTGGATGAAGCCCAGACCGTTTTTACTGATTTTCATCAGAGGATGTCCCCGCTCTTTTCTCTGCCGCCTTACGCAGCAATTGGCCGATAAAGTCCGTTCCCAGATAGCCAATCACCACACTGCCGATGTAGGCCAAGTCAGGATTCAGACCGATAAGATTTAATACATCACGTATGAACCACGCGAACATGGCACACATAAAGGCGTCGATAGAGACACGCAGCCATCCGCCACCGTTGTAGCGACCGCGAAGGAAGGCCATCGACCCTGCAAGGGTTGCCCCGATGCCTTGCTCTCGTATCGAAATGAGCCAGTCACCCAGATGCACCCAGAAATCAGGATTCTCTTTCATCTTCATAATCCACCCCATTAGAACAATGGGCGTCCGTGGGGTGAGTTATGTCAGCCCCGGTGAGTTGAGTTAATAGGAGGTCGATATGGGAATAGGAATAGGTGAGAGTTAAGTTAAGCTGTCAGCTTAAATACTTTAAATCCCGATGACTGAGATTCAGTTTTGTATTTTTCAATACTCAATCTCATTCTTTGTTTTCCCAGTTCGGTTAAGTTAAGCGGCTTACCCAATTCATTTAAGTAATCCATAGACGCTTTT
>NZ_NJAI01000007.1:159362-163802 GCF_002632725.1 Xenorhabdus hominickii | reverse complement strand
CTTCGATATAATTTGGTGGAACCTCTCGGAATCGAACCGAGTCCTAATGCTCTTCAGGCATCCGCGCGAACCCTCTACGCCAAAGTTCCAGAAATGAAAAAGGCCACGCCATGCGCAGCCTTGAATTTAGTGTGTAGATTTAGTTTAACTCCAGTAACAATAGAAACGTTTAGTTTTACCTGTTTGTTTCATTACAGAGCTTAATTTTTGTGCTCCAGCGCTTACATGCGTAAAACCATAACTATATTCATATCCAGCTTCACCACTTCCAACATCCTCTACTGACAAGCCAAGATTATAAGTATTACCATCAACAGTTATATAGAGATCTTTATTATCAAATAGATTAATTATATTCTGAAGGTTTTCTTTATTTGCCGCAGCAACATACCAAGAAATTTGGTTGCTAGATGGATCATCCTTATATTCAATCCAAGCAAACCGGGGAATATCTGTAATATTCACTGTATTATAAATAATATGTAGGCTTTCATAATCGTCTTTTGAATACCCCCACTCATTATTATCTGAATCAATTCCTAGTTTGACCTCAAAAGCTAGCATACTAGCAAACCAATCACATGCCATTAAATCTTCTTGTGTTGGAGTCCAAATTATTTCATCATTTTTATTAATCATCCAAACCTGAGGTGGAATAATTTTTCCATCCTTACTTGTTGATCCTGGGACAAGCTTTATATATTCATCATTCCAGCCATTGCGACGGACTGGATACCCTAAATATAACTGGATCATCGCCCACGGAAAAGAGCCAGTTGGTGCTATATTATTAATCTCAACTTTCTCTTTATATTGCTCAGGATCAAACGGACATTGTTTATTATCCAGCTTATTAACTTCAGACATAAATCCCTCACTTTATTATTCGTTAAAGGTCATTTCATCCTACTGCTAAATTGCCAGTTAATATTACTTAGGTTAGATTTTTATCTCAATTGAATAACCATCGTCAGAATTAATACGCTTTAAAATAGGGTGGCGTATTATAAAATCTGTCTATTGGTCGAGTGCGTGATTCAGTGAGTTGTATATTTGAAGTTTGGTGCTGGCAGAAAACTTATTTCCCGTTCGGCATCTTTCTTGCCGCCCAGTAACGATCATGTTCTTCTGGTGTCGCACTCTGGTCTTCAAAAGCATCGCCCATTTTCAAGCCATCCGGCAGTAACGCCCATGCGACGTAGAAATATCGAGGCTCAAACTCCTCACCTATCCATCGGTAGATACCGCTGTATTCTCCATCCCAGAAATTGACATAACCAATGTGCCAGCCATCGCAAGGATTCAAGACCAGCACCTCTTTGCCGTTCATATCCGGCGTGGGTTGTTCAGATGCAGGACGGATAACTAAAGATTCGGTGATTGGTGCAGACATTCATGCCTCCAGATAGCAAAAAACCCCGCCGAGGCGAGGTCTGAAGTTAATAAGCTGTGTGACATAGTTTTCACTCTTATCACGATATCATGATTTTTGCGTACGCGTTAATTTTTTTGTATGCTTTCCTCAGTTTCTTGCACTATGCACATAGATGTATAAATTATAAGGGTTTAAAATGGCCTCTCCTATCATCAAGTACGTTATAGTTCATGAGCTTATAAAAGAAGCAAAGAAAGATTTTGATTTTTCTCATCCGTATAACCTAAGGCGTAGCACACTTGATAAAACGAATCCTACGGTTGAAAAACTCATTAAAGAAATATCTGATCTATACGGCACAAAAGGAAACTCAGCTCATTATGGAGTTTTTAAATCAGAACAGGATGAAGAATTTATCCCATCAAAATTTGATGACTACTACCGTTCAGAAGACTGTACCGCAGAGTTGTTCGTTTCTCTATCCCATGAAGTTATGAGGGAGTTTGTAAAAAGAGCTAAAGAAGAACCTTGGTCATCTGGTGGGTTTATTGTATTTTGCGATTATTTTGTCAATGACTGCCGTTTTTTCCTTATTTCCATGATAAAGAAAAAGGACGGAGTGACAATAAGTCCAGCTTTAGAGCCTGAAGATATGATTCATCTTGACTTAACAAAAATAAACCAAGCCGCTAGGATAAATTTCTCTCTTTATGAAAAATATAAAAATGCCGATGAAATTCAAAAAACAGACCTTAGCTATTTAAGTTTTGTATGTAAGGGGAATGGGCAATCGGCTTCAGCTTACTTTATTGCAGCAATAGGGTGTGATAAAGGCATGGCATCAGCAAGAGCAACAACAAAACTCCCCAGTGAAGTTAAAAAGTTTTTTTTATCAAAAACAGAGCTGAAAGAACACGCATCCAAGTTTAGACAACAAGTCATTGAATATCTTGATGAGCAATCAAAAAGCGAAAAATCCGCTAAACTTAGCGATATTGAATCTATTGCTACATCGCATATGACATATATTGATTCTGAAGCTAGAAAGGATTTAATTTCAGAATTGATGAAACATCTTAATAGTGAGGAAATAAGAATACCTGTAGAGTTTGTTGTAAGCCAAAAATCACTAAAAAAGATCAAAAATGTCATTTATAAAGGTTCAGATCTCAGTTTTAATTTTGAAAAATCATTATTGGGCTCTACGGCGGATGATGATGTTTGGTATAATGAGGATACTGGGATATTAGCTTTCACAAATCTTCCTGCGGAATTTAGAACAAAAATAAGTAAAAATCTTAAATAAAATCAAAAATTAAGAGATGAACAGGATTAACAATGGCAAATTTTTCCACAATTGTGGAGCTATACAGAGCATCTTCAAAACCAAGTTTTGATGGTCGCTCTTTTTCTGCAACTGTTGAATTAACTGACAATGTCCATAAGCTAATCGCATCTCTCATTGAAGCCAAGGGAAGCTTTGGTTCTTTTGAAGACCTTGAGCTTGATGGTGAGCATATTGAAGAAGACGATATTCTTTCCCTTACAGAAGGTTCCATTTCCTATACATTTATTACACCAAAAAATAATGGCGCAGAAAGATTTTACAGGGAAGAAAAAGAATTTATAGGTATCAATTCCATTAAAAAAGGAACCATGCCTAATAATTATTATATAGCATCCATAGATTATTGCTCTCAAGATGATAAAAAACCTGATTTCATTTTAAAAATAGAAAAAACTTGCTCAATAATAAAATCACTTGCAGAAATAGCCCATTTTCATGATACCAAAAGTGAACTCAATAATTATCGCCTCGTCTTTGTGAGAAATTCAGATGCAAAATCAACCTCAATAGCTTTAGAAACATCTTTTTCTGAAAAAATGCTTGAGTGTGACCATATAGATGATGGTGTATTAAAAAACATTATAACTAATGACTCTTCTACAATGCCTCATTATGCAGAAAAAATAGGTATATTCAGAAATACTTTAGTAGAGTTTATATCAGAAAAAGATTATACATTTGAAATGTTAATCCAAAAATGGCCTGACTTTATTCACCTTTTTGAAAACAACCTTTCTACATATATGAGCGGCTTTTCATTTCACAAAGCCAGAAAAGAAGTAGCTACCGCTGAAGCTGAGTTTGCAGAAAAAATTTCAAAAATCACAAATGAATTAACAAATAAGGTGTTATCATTACCGGTATCCTTACTCGCATCGCTGGGTATTTTCAAGCTAACCAATTCTTATGAAATTCTTGTAATTTTATCAGGGATAATATTAACTTCCATTTTTGTTTTTCTTATTTTATTTAACCAAGAGAAGCAATTTTTTAGAATTTGTCATGCTAAAGATATTGCATTTAAACCATTTAATACAGAATCAATAAGGTACCCAGAAGACTTAAAGGTAGATATTAAAAATGCTCTTGATGAGCTAAATAATAACCAACGAATATGCCGCAGAACAATTCGTTTTTTTAAATTTCTATCTTGGGTACCAACCTTCGTTGCTATAGGAATATTCCTATATAAAATATTTTAATTCCATCCAGTAATCATACAAGCTGCACCTTCAATAAATCCTAAAGCAGTTTGAATATCCTTTCTCACCGTTCCATCTGAACACTTCCGCCGCTTCGCTATCTTTCTTAGCGATACACCATACACATAGTGTAATATCAGCAGTTCATATTCATCAGGCCGATGATTCTTCAACCTAGCAACACAGCCATCAACCATAATCCCTTCATCATCTGTACACTGAGGCCGTGATTTATTGGTGGATGGTAACAGCCCCTTGAATCCTGCTGCTATTGGTGACCAATCTACACCGCTATTATCTGCCGCAGCCCATGCTCCCCACTTCTCTAGCAGATAGTGGATATCGTTATCACGCATTATGCTGTCTCCTGCTGCTTTTTCACAAATTCCCGTTCTCTGGCTTGACAACCCTGTTGTAGCAGGTCGTTAAAATCCCCCAGATCGGGGTATCTGACGCTCACCTTTTCAATATCGTTGTTCGCCAGTAAATTTTTATTGGCACACGCATAGGCGGCC
>NZ_NJAI01000007.1:154317-159262 GCF_002632725.1 Xenorhabdus hominickii | reverse complement strand
AGCCCCGCACATGATTTCCGCTATTTCGTCTTCCTTGTAATCGCTGCCGTAGTCGTCATTGCGGGCAGACTTCACCTTGCTTAAATCAGGCTTGGTGGGTGCGTAAAACTCATACGCGCTCAGATCACCACGCTGAATTAACTCTTTTATCGTGGTGGGCTTAATCAGCTTCTGATAGTAGTGACCGAGGAACGGCGAGAAAGGCATACCCGACAGCCCTACCACCTTGCAGTCTGTTTCCGAGGTCAGCCGCGTAATTTCTTCCAGTATCTTTTTGCGTTTCAGGTGCGCTTCATCAATCACCAACAGATTAATGTCTTCGGGAAAGTCACGGCGGATCAGCGTGTCAGCCGACGCAATCTGAATCAGCTTTGACGGGTCTTGATTGGGATGGTCATGCCAGATATACGCGATTTCATCCTCCGGTAAGCCGTACTCGATAAAGCGCTGGGCAGTCTGATTTATCAGAACAAGGTATGGGCAGATCATCATGACTTTTTTGTTTTTTGATACAAACCCGTCAATAATGAAGGCTGATAGAGCGGTTTTCCCTGCCCCCGTGGGAGCATAAACAAGAAAGCTGCTGTACTTTTTCCATTCAGCCCTTAAAAGATTCAACCCTCTTTCCTGTGCAAAGTTAGGGGTAATTTCTAGCATGACGTTGCTCTTATTTATTTTTCTAAGTTCCCGTGCGATAATTTGCACGGGTAACTCTTCGTTAGTGCCAACGGCAAGAACCGAATCAGTCTTCACTCGTCAAAGTTTCGCTGCTCGGTTTCTTGCCTCCTTTAATTTTCAGTTCGTTTTTCCACTCATTGATAATCCGTTTACTGTCTTCGGCGTGAGCGTCTACAGGCATATCGTTGTATTGGCGCGCATAATCGATTTTATGGAAGTGCGGGTTTGTTATTGCTGGTGCGACAATGCCAACGGCGCGTTTAACGTCTTCGTCAGTCGGTACGCGATCAAGGTATTTATTGAGCGTCAATGTGCCAGTATCCGCTAAGTGCTCAGTGATTTTTTTCAGTTGCTTAACCGCACGAAAAACGTCTTTCACGCTCTCGTTATTCGCTGACGGCATCGCTTCACCTTCAATCACCTCCCCGTCAATGAACAGTGGAATGCTGTCGATGAATGCGCCACGGTTGAGGAATTTGTTTACTTCGGCTGTGGTGATGATCGGGTAGGCCTTGACTAATCCGAACAGGGTTACCGCCATTGCCCCATCATTCCATGAACTCTTCCCTTTGCCGTTTCGGATGGCAGCAATCAGTGCATCCTGATGTTTCAGGCTCAGCAAATCGTAATCACCGACCACGATGTAGTGAGTGCTCAATGCTTCCAGATTCACCGGCTTTGCGTGGCTGTTGTGTGGCTTATGCGCTTTCCGCTCCGGTGCGTTTGTTTTGACCATTGTCGTTGCTTCGGTTTCTGACATCCCAGCGGCCACTAGTTCAGCCACGGCGCGCGCTGGTTTCCAGTTAGCAAAAGCACGGTGTTTTTGGATGATCTTTTCTGCTTTCTCTTTTTTGATAATCATTCTCATTTAGTCCAAAAAAATAGGGGGGTTCTTATTTAGTACTTTTCGTGACTGCCAGTTTTTTTGGCTTTTCCCCATTTTGATAATTATTCTCACTTGGCTGGTTTTTCATTTTCAGCCCTAGTGATCCCCTAACCACCGATCCCACAGCCAGAAGACACAGCCATTTCGGTGTTACCTGCTTGCCCCTGTCCTAAAGCCACTCCTGAATGGGGCTTGTCCTCTGGCTGTGCTTTCGGAACTAACAGCGGCTCTTCGGTATAACCCTTCATCGATCTGTAATTTTTCTTGAAGAACAATCGAAGCCATGTGTTAGCAGCCCTAGCGCCGGTGTTATCCCTGCGATGCGGCACAGGATCTTCATCCCGCCTAAGTTTGTAGACGTAAGCGTATTTATCCCTCGCGTATTCCCTTGTGGTTGAGTTCATGGCGGAAAGCATCTTTTGAATCCATTCCGCATCACCCGGATGATAAATTTCGGGCATTGCTACGTTGTGGATCGGGTATGTGTTCACGATTGGAATTCGCCTTTCTGCACGCCGAGTAGGCGTGTTCTATGCGCAAAAATTACTGAAGTTAAATTTTGATTAAGTTTTGTTTAACAAAGATACAGAATTGTCGTCTATCCTGAGATAGATGATATTTTTTGGTAGGTGTGCTTTTTCAGCACAGAGATGTTAAAGAGCAGTAACTATTACGCCAATCCTTTATCTGGATTTGCCGCTTGCAGTAGCCATTTTTCGGTAAACTTTCCGCCAGAATGCTCTGCTAGTAATTTTGAATATTGGGTTTTTCCCGTGTACTCAGTGCGAGGCAAGCAACCGTTTTGCACCCATTTCCAGACTGCTACGGTGCTTTTCCCGCAGATTTTTGCAGCGACAACTTGTCCGCCTACTGCATTAACTGCGAATTCAATTGGGTTCATTTGGTTAATATCCGAGCTAAAATTATTAACTAATGGTTAATTCTAAATTCTAACTGACAGTTAAGTCAAGTCTGGATGATAATTAACTTATGGTTAAAAAAAATGACAAAGCTGAGTTCACTGCAAGGCTAAAAGAAGCATGCCTAGAAGCAGGCTTTGCTGGACGTGGACTAGGTAAGAAGATCACTGACGCTCTTGCCGAACAAAAAATAAAAGTCAGCGGCCCTGCGGTTTGGAAGTGGCTGAACGCTGAGTCAATCCCGGACTCCAGTAATATTTTGGCTTTAAGTAAATGGCTTGATGTCAGGCCGGAGTGGTTAGAATATGGTAGAGGCTCTAAAAAGGTAGATGGAATACCGCTATCCAAAATAGAGCTAGAACTAGAAGAAGTCGATCCTTGGGATTCCACCACCCCAATCAATGATGATGAGGTTGTTATCCCATTTTTTAAGAGCATAGAGTTAGCCGCAGGAAGTGGCTGCTGTACTAACGAAGATTACAATGGGTTTAAATTGAGGTTTTCACGCTCAACTCTTCGTCGATACGGGGCGCATCCTTCAAATGTTGTAGCATTCCCTGTTCATGGTGACAGTATGTCACCGGTTATCCCTGATGGTTCAACCGTAACAGTTGATCGTGGCCATCAAAATATTGTTGATGGGGGCATATATGCTATTGAACAAGACGATTTATTTCGTATTAAATTGCTATATAGGCAACCCGGAAAATTGATTGTGCGTAGCTTTAACTCAATTGAATTTCCTGATGAAATAGCAGAAATTCAAAGTGTTAAAATTATTGGACGAGTCATAAACTGGTCAGTAATGGCTTGGTAGATCATATCTTCATCCTTCCCAAAAATAGCCGCTAATCAGCGGCTACCACTTCAAATATCCACCTGAATTATTTGATTCAAATCACACTTTCATAATCAGTTAAAAAATTTATTAACTTAAAATTCAATTAGTTAAAATTTAACTTTTAATTTAATTAACCTTTGGTTATTGACTAAAATTAACCATCAGTTAATAATGGCACCATCCAAGGCACACAGCCAAAGATGAAGCACCACCGCTCCTTAACAGACAGCGCTGAAAAAGCGCACCATTCTTACCAGTTGGTTACTGACTGAGACGTGAAGACTACTCAATCACAAATCAACTAAGGGGGATGATATGCACAACTTTCATGGCTACAACAATGCAAGAAAAAGAAGGCATGAGCGCAGAAAGGAGCAACAAGAGGCATATAACAAGGATAAAGCCATCAATATGGCGTTAAAGACTGCTCTCAATTCTGAAGAAATTACAATACCAACACGACCAGTATTATCACTGAACAGAAAAGCAATGGATCGTGTTAATAAAGCAATTTCAATTCAAACTACTCCAAATTACGATAATTTCAATAACTGCTGCTTACCCAATGCAGCTATCTACTCAACCAAAACTAAAACCCGCCGTCGTCTGGAATCAGGCGGAATTACGGCCAGAGCGTGATATTTTCTTTATTAAAGATAATCTTGAATTGAAAAAATTACTCCGTATTCAATAAAAGGTAATTATGAAAACCTTTATCTTCGGCGCAATAGAGCGAGCTAACACAAAACAACGTCGCCCTATATGCATTAAGGCTCAGGCAATTAATGAGCAGGAAGCGAGAAAGTCACTAGCTCCTACGCATGTAATTTTAGGCTGGATGGGTCAAATAGTTAATCGTAATTGAGATAAACAATATTAATTCTAAGGAAATAAAACATGAATACATTAACAAGCACTTCTGCATTATTAGCGGCTGAATGTAGAAAAGATTATGTTCGTTACCGTCATTTGGCTAACCTATTTTCTCCTCGTTCTCAAGACCGTAATTTTTTCAATAAAAAGGCTTGGTTGCAGCGTAAAAAATTTCGTGATTGGTCTACTGTTTTAGTCAAACAAAGTAAATTTATTTCTGCTTGTAAAAACTATGGTTTTGATGTGATTGAAGTCGGCGATACTAAGTACGATATTTTCAAAGGTAATAAATTTATTGCTACTGCTTTCTATGATATACACACTAATAGAGTGTGGGATAGTTATAATTTTGTTCATCATTTAAATGATTATGTAAGTAAGATTCATTCTGAATATAACTAATTACAGCTCATTTCCGAGTGAACTATGGTGAATTGATAACAATCACGGAAATAAAACATGAACAATAAACTACAAGCAGCCGTCGAAATTGCAGAAGAAATTGAAGCCTCAATATTTCCCGTAGTTACTGCAACTCAAAATGAAGCTGAACCGGATACTTATTTAATGTGTCGTGGCGTACATCGTCAAACTTGTGATTTAGTCCAACGGTTAAGGGATATAAATAAAGATTATATCATGTCAGATAATCAGGCATTCGATGAATTGGAAGGCGTTGCGAGTGAAATAGAAAATCTAAGAACATATGTTTCTTTATTAATTGATACGGATAAAAGTCTGTCCGGT
>NZ_NJAI01000007.1:150966-154217 GCF_002632725.1 Xenorhabdus hominickii | reverse complement strand
CAAACTTAAGCAGGAAAGAGAAATTATTCGACTTAAGAAGGAACACATAAAGGCGATAGAAAAACACAGAAAAACCCAAGATGAATTAATAGCTATAGGAAATAAACTTTCCCGATTGCAATCAAAATAATAAAACAATAAACAAGTTTTAATTACAGCGCCTTTTGCTGGGGATTCTCTTTGCCCTAAAACAGGAAATAGAAAATGAAAGAACAATTTGAAATAAGAATCACAGTAGAAAAGAACGAAGAAGGTAATTTAACTCTGCACACTAAAGGCGGACCTGTAGATAGCAGAAACCCTTCGGTTTATTTTGCTGCTTTATATGTAGCTTTTCAAAAACAGATATTACCAACATTAGAATCCAAGCTTGAGCTAGCAGATGAAATTGCAGATCTATTTAAACGCACTACTGAATGCTCATGTGATGAGGATGATTAATTATGGAAAATACAAGTTTATTAGCCAGAAGAAGAAAGTCATTCGTTAATGCTTTCTTTGAGCATTTAAGAAAAAAAGGTAAGACATCCTCATTTAAGCGAAAAATTAGCGGTATCGAATATCAAATCGATTTAGATGATAAGGTGTTTACTCAGGCGTTAATTACTCTTTATGAAAATAAAGTATGTAAATCAGCAGAAATGAACGAGCAACAGATTATTAATTCTTACGCTGAGTATTTTAATAATTACGGAAACCTCACGCCAGCAGGCAAAGAGTTTATTAGCTTCATTACAGAACTAATCGCTAAACAATTACACCAGAAGGACTTAGGTAATGACAAAACGAAGAAGTAAAAACCGGCAGGGATTTGATGGAATAACAATTCCTCAGTTATTCCGATTAAAAGAGAACTCAATAACAGAATACGCAAATTCAAAAAAAATTTATCGCCCCTTATTCGATAGGCGACGAAGTATTAATACCACTCAATCGGGCAATGAGACGTCACGCAAAGAAAAAAGGGATCAAATTGGAAGAGGTGAACAATGACTAAGAAAAACGAATTAATCCCAGTATCCGCCAAAGAGCTACAGATTGTCGAATATCGCGGTCAGCGTGTTGTGACTACTGATCAGTTAGCGGTGGGATATGGGGCTACTGAAAAAATGATTACCAATAATTTCAGCAGAAATAAGGAAAGGTTTGTTGATGGTAAACATTATTTTTGGGTTGAAGGTGATGAATTACAGTCACTTAAGAACTGCCCCTCTTTAAGAGGTTCAGTTAACAAGCATGCAAGAAACCTGATTCTATGGACAGAACGCGGCGCAGCGAATCACTCCAAGATGCTGGAAACCGATCAGGCGTGGAACTATTTCGACGACCTGACCGAGTTCTACTTCACCCGTCGCGACAGCATCACAACAGAAGCGGAGCTGTTAAGCAATCCCGCGAAGTTACGTTCAATGCTGTCTGTCTATGCCGAGAACGTCGAGCGCCTTGTGGGTGAGAATAAAACCCTGAATGCAACGGTGGGTAGTCTGGAAAAGCACTTTACCAAAGGTATGACCCTGCCCGCCTTCTGCAAAGGCCTGAACGGAGTAAATACCACAAAAATCATGTGGTGGGCTATGGAGCGGAACTGGCTCTACAACGAGCAGAAAGACCCGGAGAAAAAACCGCGCTGGCGTGTCGCTTCTTATGCTCGTGATCGCTATCTCACCGAAGATGAAAACGAGATCAAACCTCACGGACAAGACCCTTTTATCACCCGCACCGCCGTGTTACTGGAAAAAGGCTGCCATCGCCTCTATGCCATGTACATGAAAGGCGAGCTTCCCATGAAGAAGAGCTGGAACGGCGAATATCAACACGACAAAGCGGTTTATACGCCGGAGGGCAAATAATGAGCAAACATCACACCAATCCAGCAGGGATATTCATGAACGCAACAAGGCGACACATTAAAACCACATTTGATTACAGCAAGTATGGCGTCATTGTCATCACTGAGGCAGCGAACAGCGAAATCATGAGTTATGAGAAGGCGTTGGAGTCGTTGGATGCGGGTCAATATGACAATGATTTATTGCTGGGCTTTGAATTGGTACTGACTCTCTCTCACGGCTGGAAAGCGGGCTTTTATGAGCCAACCAATGAACAACGGTTGATGTTGTGGCGGTGGATTGTGTCAGCCTCATTTGTGCAAGAGCAAATAGACAGAAACGGCACGCGTGAAATTGATAATGGCAAGGGGGGCACTGATACCGCGGCTATTTACGTTAATGGGAAGGCGGCAATCACGATATACCCATTAGCAGAGCGCATGATGTTGGTAACCCATGTTGAGGGGATCGCGTTTGAGCAGTTCGGTAGCGAAGAAGGCGCGGATATGGCGGTAAGAATGTACATGGACTTTATCAATGTGCAGCCAGAGAAAGGTAACCGGCTATCTGAGAAAGGGCGCGAGGGGCTTTCTATCTTGCACGATGAATTAATCAAATCAGTAGAGGCTGGCGAGTTTAACACTATGCCGGTTATTCATTAACAGGAGTTTCACATGATCATTGATTCCGATTTGTTACGTGCCGCATTGGTCTGTGTGGCCAAAGAAGAAAGAGCAGAAAAGCACCCCCAGATATCGGGGGTACATATCACCCGAAAACATCTTGAGGCAACCAATGGGCATGTGCTGGTGCGCATGGAGCTCACAGAGGATAGCGGTACTTTCTTTGATGATAATGATGCTGCTGACATCGACCTGATTATCCGGTTCTGTGGGGATATTCCAGAAAAAGCCTGCTTCACCGACATTTTGTTAGGGGACGAACCAAAGGCTTTTCATTTAGGGGAAGACAATAAGGTCTTTAGCTTCACCCGTCTGGAGATAATCGATAGACGCTTCCCGGATTTAGGCAAAACCATCCCGACAGAGAAACAAAATGTGATCCCATGCTTCCTGGCTGAATATCTGGCTTATCCCTCTCAGATGTTTAAGGAATCAGGGGCGGTATTAATGGAGCCATCCGGCATGGAAGCACCCTGCCGATTCCGGTTCTGTTCTTTTACGAACAGAATTTACGGCAACCCTGTTTTTGTGGTTCTACCGGTTCACAAAAACATCTTCGAATTTGCCGAGCAGAAGGTAAGAGAACTGGAGGCTGACCGTGACAGATAAGCATCGCCAGATGGCAGACATTGATGATGTACTTGTTAAGGCCACATTCCACATTGACGACGGCAGGGATCACACGCAGCGGATTATCCACCGCATGAGACGTAACCAACATATTCATGAGGGCATCTGC
>NZ_NJAI01000007.1:140760-150866 GCF_002632725.1 Xenorhabdus hominickii | reverse complement strand
TTCTTCGTACTGAGCTGAACACCATTATTTTTGAAGCGACATGGAGTGATAAGGCAACACCGGCAATGGTGGCAAGATTGATTTTGGAGAACGGGTATCAGAAAGAACAATAAAGAATCGCAACTATTAATTAAGGGTTGCAAAAAGTAGCAGCCCAATATTGTTAAGTTATCCTTAATATAATACATGGGAAAAACTATGGCACGAACTCAAACGCTTAGAGAATGGGCAGAGCAAGAATTTTCTGAACCAGTCCCAAGCTACCAGACTCTAATACGTTACGCAAAAAACGGCATGATCTCCCCTAGACCATACAAAGCCGGAAGGTGCTGGAGAGTTGAATTAAGCGCTAGATTTGTTGGATTTATAGAAAAACCTATTATCAAGAAAAATGATGACCCCAGACTAATGAGGATTTTAGAAGATGGCTCGCCCACGTAAATATAATGTCAATATCCCCGGCTTATCCTGTTACACTGATGCCAGAACAAAAAAGATTTACTGGCGTTATAAACATCCGGTTACAGGGAAATTTCACGGATTAGGTGATGATGAAAAATCTGCGAAGGCAATTGCTATAGAAGCCAACTCCCGTTTAGCTGAGGTCAAAATGACTCAGCTATTAAAAGTCAAAGATGAAATCAGCCGAAAAATAAAAAAAGGGATTTCTGTTACGGGTTGGTTAGACGAGTATTTAAAAATTCAAAAAGAACGGCTAAACGCAGGTGAAATAAAACCAAACACCGTAAAGCAAAAAATCGCACCAGTCGAAGCATTCAGGCAGCATTGCGGTAACGAGAGTATTGATATTATTCAAACTAAAGATATTGCAACTTTAGTTGATGAGTATAAAGAACGCGGGCAAACAAGGATGGCCCAAATTGTTCGCATGGTTTTAATCGATGTTTTCAAAGAA
This sequence comes from Xenorhabdus hominickii, assembly GCF_002632725.1. Lineage (GTDB taxonomy): Bacteria > Pseudomonadota > Gammaproteobacteria > Enterobacterales > Enterobacteriaceae > Xenorhabdus > Xenorhabdus hominickii. The sequence continues at coordinate 149,950 of NZ_NJAI01000007.1, read as the reverse complement.
GCCCAACATGCGGGTGAAGTCCCTCCGGGATACAACCCTGCTAAAGCTACTAAAATGCCTATTAATAAAATTAAACGACAAAGACTGAGTCTGGAGGAATGGAAAATAATATTCGATCACGCTGGGAAAACTCAACGCTATTTACAGAATGCGATGTTATTAGCTCTAATTACCGGACAGCGTTTAGGGGATATAGCCAAATTGCGGTTCGATGACGTATGGGATGATTACTTGCATATCATTCAGGAAAAAACAGGAGCTAAACTGGCGATCCCTCTCAGCCTCAAATGTGAAAAAATAGGCTTTACATTACAAGATGTAATAATACGTTGTAGAGACAGGATATTAAGCCCTCACATGCTCCACTATCACCATACTACTTCACAAGCCCAAAGGGGCGGCCAAGTATCAGCTAATGCAATCACTGCCAGTTTTCAAAAGATCCGTGATGAGACAGAGCTCAAGTGGGAGAAAGGTACCCCTCCCAGTTTTCACGAACAAAGGTCACTATCAGAGCGTCTCTATCGTGAACAAGGAATTGATACGAAAACATTGCTAGGACATAAGAGCCAATCTATGACAGATAAATACCATGATGATAGAGGTAAAGATTGGACTATTTTGGCAGTGAAATAGCGATCAAATTATAACCAGTTTTGCAGAAGAGTTTTGCAGGAGTTTTGCAGAAGATATTTTACATCGCTAAAAAGAACGGGAACTATTAAGCCCCCGTTATCTATTCCGATATATAATTATTACATGTTGGAAATAATCGCATCACCGAATTCGCTACATTTCAGCAGCTTAGCATCTTCCATCAGGCGCTCAAAATCGTAAGTCACGGTCTTAGCAGCAATCGCGCCTTCCATTCCCTTAACGATTAGGTCGGCGGCCTCGAACCATCCCATATGGCGCAGCATCATCTCAGCGGAAAGGATCACAGAACCTGGGTTAACTTTGTCCTGACCCGCATATTTAGGCGCAGTACCGTGTGTTGCTTCGAACAATGCACACTCGTCACCAATATTTGCACCAGGAGCAATACCAATACCACCAACCTGTGCAGCCAGTGCGTCAGAGATGTAGTCACCGTTCAGGTTCATACAAGCAATAACATCATATTCTGCTGGGCGTAACAGGATTTGTTGCAAGAAGGCATCTGCAATCACATCTTTAATGATGATGTCTTTGCCACTTTTAGGATTTTTGATCTTAACCCATGGGCCACCATCCAGCAGTTCTCCGCCAAATTCAGTGCGAGCCAGCTCATAACCCCAATCTTTGAAAGCACCTTCAGTGAACTTCATGATATTACCCTTATGAACCAGAGTTACTGATTCACGGTCATTATCAATAGCATATTCAATCGCTGCGCGTACCAGACGCTTAGTGCCCTCTTCTGAGCATGGTTTCACACCAATGCCACATTGTTGAGGGAAACGGATCTTAGAAACCCCCATTTCATCTTGTAAGAACTTGATGACTTTATCGGCTTCCGCTGAACCTGCTTTCCACTCAATACCCGCGTAAATGTCTTCCGCATTTTCGCGAAAAATAACCATATCAGTTAATTCAGGACGCTTAACAGGGCTTGGTGTACCTTGATAGTAACGAACAGGACGTAGGCACACGTACAGATCCAATTGCTGACGCAGTGCCACGTTCAAAGAACGGATACCACCACCAACTGGCGTTGTCAGAGGGCCTTTGATAGCAACACGGTATTCACGGATCAAATCCAATGTTTCATCTGGTAACCAAACATCTTTACCATAAACATGTGTGGATTTTTCACCCGTATAAATTTCCATCCAAGAAATTTTGCGCTCATTGTCATAAGCTTTCTGAACCGCAGCATCAACAACTTTCAGCATAACCGGCGTAACATCAACACCAATGCCATCCCCTTCGATGTAAGGGATTACTGGGTTATTCGGAACACTTAATTTACCTTTGGCATCAATAGTAATTTTTTTACCTTCCGCCGGAACAACTACTTTGCTTTCCATTAACCTCTCCTTTCGAATAAACGCAGTGCCTTGTTAATTTTTTGTAAGGGACGTGTCAATACTACTTGAATATTCTGCAAACGCCAATGCTCACAGATTTAAGGTATAATACGCCCCTTTATTTTGCGCGATAACTTATCATGACAAATATCTCTTTTAAAAAACGCCAACTTAACCGATTCAGCCAAAGAAAAAATAATAATCCTATAAAAAAAATAACTGGCCCCCGTCGAGTATTAATCTTTAACAAACCTTATGATGTCCTTCCCCAATTTACTGATGAAATGGGAAGAACCACATTAAAAAACTTTATTCCGTTTACTGATGTTTATGCCGCAGGACGTCTGGATCGCGATAGCGAAGGACTATTGATATTGACTAATGACGGCAAATTGCAGGCCAAGTTGACTCAACCCCACAAAAAAACCGCTAAAGTTTATTATGTTCAGGTTGAAGGTATTCCTGATGAAACTGTCCTAAATAAGCTGCGCAATGGCATCACATTAAAAGATGGCCCGACGCTGCCTGCTGGTGCAGAGTTAGTGGAAGAGCCAGAATGGCTCTGGGAACGAATGCCCTCCATTAGAGAACGGAAAAGCATTCCAGTAAGCTGGCTCAAAATTACGCTGTATGAAGGCCGCAATCGTCAGGTACGCAGAATGACAACCCATGTCGGTTTTCCAACATTACGCCTTATCCGATTCAGTATGGGTTCAATACAATTGGGGTCATTATCCCCCGGGGAATGGAGAGAAATTAATTTTGTTTAGTCCACACGTCACCGTTGCATGCATTGTTCATGCAGAAAATAAATTTTTAGTTGTTGAAGAACTGATCAATGGCATCCCCTTCTGGAATCAGCCTGCGGGCCATCTTGAAGCCAACGAAACGCTATTAGAAGCTGCTGAACGTGAATTATGGGAAGAAACGGGGATTAAGGCTCAACCACAGGCATTCTTGAAACTACACCAATGGATTGCACCCGACAAAACCCCCTTTATCCGATTTCTATTTCTGATAGAAATGGAAAAAACCATGGATACAGCCCCACAAGATGATGATATTCATTGCTGCCATTGGTTAAGCGCTGAAGAAATCCTTAACAGTCAGCAACTACGCTCACCATTAGTGGCTGAAAGTATTCGCTGTTATTTGGAACGCAGGGCTTATCCACTATCGATATTGGACAGCTATGGCTCGCTTTTCGCCAAATGATGACGTAAATAAAACTCAAATAAAAAGTACATGCAGACGTTTGATGCACCGTGTGTGCCAACGTGCTAGAGTATTGCGTTTGTTTTTTTCCGCAGTGAGATATATCCATGTCAGATAACAGCCAGAAAAAAGTCATTGTCGGAATGTCCGGCGGTGTTGATTCATCAGTTTCCGCCTACCTTCTGCAACAGCAGGGCTACCAGGTAGCTGGCCTGTTCATGAAAAACTGGGAAGAAGACGATGGTGAAGAGTATTGCTCAGCCGCGGCTGATCTTGCTGATGCCCAAGCTGTTTGTGACAAACTTGGCATAGAGTTGTATACCATCAATTTTGCAGCCGAATATTGGGACAATGTGTTTGAACATTTTCTTGCTGAATATAAAGCAGGCAGAACACCAAACCCAGACATTCTCTGTAACAAAGAAATTAAGTTCAAAGCATTTCTTGAGTTTGCCGCCGAGGATTTAGGGGCTGATTACATCGCAACCGGGCATTATGTTCGCCGTCGGGATGTGGACGGCACCAGCCAATTGCTCCGTGGTCTGGATGGCAATAAAGATCAAAGTTATTTCTTATATACCTTAAGCCACCAGCAAGTTGCCAAGAGCCTGTTTCCCGTCGGGGAATTGGAAAAACCTGAAGTACGCCGCATTGCCGAAGAAATCGGTCTCGCCACAGCGAAGAAAAAAGATTCGACCGGTATTTGCTTTATTGGCGAACGTAAGTTCCGTGATTTTCTGGGACGCTATCTACCCGCCCAACCAGGCCCGATTGTTACCGTGGATGGTCAGACTATCGGCCAGCATACCGGCTTGATGTACCATACACTAGGTCAACGCAAAGGACTGGGGATTGGGGGAACCAAAGAAGGTAGTGAAGATCCGTGGTATGTTGTTGATAAAGATGTCGAACACAATACGCTGATTGTCGCCCAAGGTCCTGAGCATCCTCGTCTAATGTCCGTCGGTTTAATTGCCCAGCAACTTCATTGGGTTGACCGCCAGGCATTGAAAACAGAAATTCGCTGTGTGGTAAAAACCCGCTACCGTCAGCATGATATCCCCTGCACTGTCGTTCCCCTGAGTGAAGATAAAATTGAAGTTCGTTTTGATAGCCCTGTTGCCGCTGTCACCCCCGGTCAATCAGCCGTGTTTTATCAAGGTGAAGTCTGTCTCGGCGGTGGTGTGATCGAACAACGTATACAGGAGTAATTGTGGCTAAAAATTATTACGACATTACACTGGCTCTGGCAGGTATCTGCCAGTCAGGTCGTCTGGTACAAACGCTTGCCCATGAAGGCCAGTGCGATACTGATGCTTTTGAAATCACGATTAACAGTATTTTGAATATGAACCCGGCATCCACTTTGGATGTTTTTGGCAATAATGCCAACAACCTGCGCATTGGTCTTGATGCGATGCTGGGCATGTTCAATGGTTCAAACAGTGGTGTTTCAGCCGATCTTACCCGCTATATGCTGAGTTTGATCGCACTAGAGCGTCGTTTGAATAAAAATCCAGCGGCTGCCGATGATCTGACAAACCGAATTAAACAATTAGAACGTCAGCAAACCTATTTTGAACCTATGTCAGAGGGAATGTTCAACGCCCTTGCAGGAATTTACGTTGATGTGATTAGCCCTCTTGGGCCACGCATTCAAGTCACGGGTTCACCAGAAGTATTACGTAATACACTGATTCAGGCAAAAGTCAGGGCTGTGTTGCTGGCAGGTATCCGTTGTGCCGTTTTATGGCAACAAGTCGGCGGTAACCGCTTACAAATCATGTTTTCTCGTCAGCGCCTGATCCGACAGGCAAAAGACATTCTCACTCGTTTTTAAATAAAAATGTTAAATAAAATCCGGGAGTTGCTATCAATGGAATTATCCTCACTGACCGCTGTTTCTCCAATTGATGGCCGTTACGGCGATAAAGTCAGTTCACTACGTGCCATTTTTAGTGAGTTCGGCTTACTAAAATTTCGTGTTCAGGTAGAAGTGCGTTGGCTGCAAAAGCTGGCCGCTACGGCTGAAATCAAAGAAGTTCCTGCTTTTGATACAAACGCAAACGCTTACCTTGATGAAATTATTGCAAACTTCAATGAACAAGACGCATTGCGCATCAAAGAAATTGAACGCACAACCAATCATGATGTGAAAGCTGTTGAATATTTTCTGAAAGAAAAAGTCGAGCATATCCCTGCTCTACATCAAGTCTCTGAATTTATTCACTTTGCTTGTACATCAGAAGATATCAATAACCTATCACATGCGTTGATGCTCAAAACCGCTCGTGAAGAAGTGTTGCTACCTCAATGGCGTCAGTTGATCAATACCATCACGCGTATGGCCCATGACTATCGTGACCTGCCTTTGCTATCACGTACACATGGGCAACCTGCCACGCCTTCAACCATTGGTAAAGAACTGGCTAACGTGGCTTATCGTATGGAGCGTCAATTCCGTCAGCTTGAGCAAGTGGACATTCTGGGTAAAACCAACGGGGCTGTCGGCAACTACAACGCACATCTGTCAGCCTATCCAGACATTGATTGGCATCAGTTCAGCGAATCATTTGTTACATCTCTGGGCATCCAATGGAATCCGTATACCACCCAAATAGAACCTCATGATTACATTGCAGAATTGTTTGATTGTGTAGCACGTTTCAATACCGTCTTGCTCGATTTTAATCGCGATATTTGGGGTTATGTCGCGCTGAATCATTTCAAACAAAAAACTATTGCTGGGGAAATCGGTTCTTCCACCATGCCACATAAAGTCAATCCGATTGATTTCGAAAACTCCGAAGGAAATCTGGGATTGGCAAACGCCGTTTTAGGACATCTTGCCAGCAAACTGCCTGTTTCCCGCTGGCAACGTGACCTCACAGATTCAACCGTACTGCGCAATCTTGGTGTGGGCTTGGGATATGCCTTAATTGCTTATCAATCCACCATGAAGGGACTGAATAAGTTAGAAGTTAATGAGCAGCATCTACTGGATGAATTGGATCACAACTGGGAAGTATTGGCAGAACCGATCCAAACTGTTATGCGCCGTTATTGCATTGAAAAACCATACGAAAAATTAAAAGAGCTCACTCGTGGTAAACGTGTTGATGCAGAAGGCATGAAAGCGTTCATTGATGGACTTGAACTGCCTGAAACGGAAAAAGAACGTCTCAAATCCATGACTCCAGCAAACTACATTGGTTATGCTGCGTCGCTGGTTGACAAGCTAAAATAATATTTATCCATTACATGGGCGGGATATCCCCGCCCATGTCTCATACACTTCAAATTGCAACTTTGCAGCAACTCAAAAATTCCCAACAAAAAGCTAAAATATTGCTTCACTTAACTAAGTTATATTAACGATAAGTTTTAATTTAGTGCGCGATAAGTTAAATAATAGATAAGTTTATAATCTAAAAATAATACTTTTCTATCTAAAATATAAATAGATTGTAAATTTACATATTATTTCAATATAACCTTTTGTTTTTAAAAAATTAAGATGGTAAAAAAAATAAATGACAACTAAACTTAACTTCAATGGAAATAATACATATATGTAATTTTATTTAATACTTATTGACGAAATTTCCTAATTAGCTATTTTAAATTTATTTGTAAACGTTACTAATTAGCATAGGAACCATTATGCGGATATTGATCGTTGAAGATAATGCACTGCTCCGCCATCACTTAACAGTACAATTGAGAGATATTGGTCATCAAGTTGATGCTGCGGAGAATTCGAAAGAAGCTGATTATTATATAAAAGAAAGCCATCCTGATATTGCTATCGTCGACTTGGGATTACCTGGGGAGGATGGGCTCAGTATGCTAAAACGCTGGCGCAGTGAGCAAATTAATCTACCTATTCTAGTTCTTACCGCTCGTGAAAGCTGGCAAGAAAAAGTCACTGCACTAAATGCAGGAGCAGATGATTATGTTACCAAACCGTTCCATTTGGAGGAGATTAACGCTCGCATACAAGCATTAATGCGACGCAATAGTGGATTGGCTTCACAACTAGTTGAAATTCAGCCATTTTTAATTGATCTTTCACGAAAAGAGCTTTCTATCAGTAATACCAGCATTAAATTGACCGCTTTTGAATATACGATTGTCGAAACTTTGATGCGCAATAATGGAAAAGTTGTTAGTAAAGAATCATTAATGCGTCAATTGTATCCAGATGCTGAATTACGTGAAAGCCATACAATTGATGTCTTAATGGGGCGCTTAAGGAAAAAAATATCAAATGAATGGTCAGAAGAAGTTATCGTCACTGTACGAGGCCAAGGCTATCGCTTTGATGTGAAAACTCATGATGCTTAAATTCACTCAAAAACGCTTTTCTCTGAGAACCCGTTTTTTGATGGCAACGTCAGCTATTATCCTTTCCTTGACGCTATCCTATGGAACTGTTGCCATTGTTGGGTATTTAGTGAGTTTAGATAAAACGATCGATTCTATATTACGTAGCCAAAGTGATTTGTTTTTTTCGCTCGCTAAGTGGGAAAACGACAATCTAGATCTTCGTATTTCAAAAGATTTATTGATAAATCCCTACTCATTGGCACTTATTTATGATGAAAAAGGAAATATTCTCTGGCGTCAGAAGATCATTCCTGAATTGGAAAAAATGCTTACGCCTGATTGGTTAAAAAAAGATGGCTTATATGATTTAGAAGTTCCTTTAAAAGAACAAAGCAACGGGAGCTTTTTTCATGCCCAATCATCAGGTTCAAATCAAGACCGTACAAATAAAAGAGTCGACGATAGTGGCGATAGTGGCGATAGTGGCGATAGTGGCGATAGTGGCGATAGTGGCGATAGTAGTAGTGTGTTATTTACCTATTTAGTTGCCGTGAATATTTATCCTGCAACTAAGAATCTGCCAGCACTAACTATCGTCATCATTGATGCTCTCCCAAATAATACACAAGATGAAGCGAAGGTTTGGGAATGGTTTAGCTATGTATTAATAGCCAACTTGCTTCTCGTCATTCCATTAATCTGGCTTGCCGCTGATTGGAGTATTCTTCCAATTAAGTCATTGATTAGTCAAATAAGCTCTTTGGAAAAAGGAGAAAGAGAAAAACTAGATGAAAACCCGCCTGCCGAATTAAAAGCACTAATCAGGAACTTAAACGCTTTATTAGATAATGAGCGTAAGCGCTATGCAAAATATCAGACGACACTTTCTGACTTAACTCATAGTCTGAAAACACCTTTGGCAGTGCTGCAATCAACACTACGTACTCTGCGTCCGCCGCAAAAAATGACCATTGAACAAGCTGAACCTATCATGCTTGAACAAATTGATAGAATTTCCCAACAAATTGGTTACTACCTGCACCGGGTCAATATGCGTAGTGATAATAATCTGCCCTTGAGGAAAGTGTCTTCTGTCCCAACCTTACTAGACATCCTTATCCGTGCTCTGACAAAAGTATATCAGCGTAAAGATGTCAACATTACACTGGATGTTTCCCCTGAAGTTACATGGTTGGGTGAAAAAAATGATTTTTTAGAAGTAATAGGAAATGTTCTGGAGAATGCTTGTAAATATTGTTTGGAATTTGTCGAAGTCACCGCATTTATGAGTGAAAATTCTGTCACTGTCATTATTGATGATGATGGGCTTGGCATACCGCCCGAGAAACGTGAGATGGTTTTTCAACGTGGTTTACGTGCTGACACACTAAAATCGGGTCAAGGACTAGGCTTGTCCATAGCTTCTGAAATTGTCGAACAATATGAAGGAAATATTAGTATTGAGGGTAGTCCACTCGGTGGTGCTCGCGTAAACGTGATATTTAGGTCACAACAACTCAATGACAATAAATGATAAATAACCCGAATTCTGCTTAAGCCATCATTGGAACAGCTTCTTCTGAGTAGAAAACTTTCAGTGATGGTTTTTTCAATTTAAGGCAGTAAGCAATCAGTCC
>NZ_NJAI01000007.1:103472-140660 GCF_002632725.1 Xenorhabdus hominickii | reverse complement strand
TCCATAGCCTGTTCCCCCTCGGAGTTGTTTTCGGTGTGCACCAAAACTTTGCTCCGGGAACAGGCTTCTCGTCAATTTCTTATCCAGAATTCGGGTTAAATAGGTATTGGCTGCACTCATTGCTCCCTGTTACATCATTATCTATGTTCTCGTGAGTCTGCCCCTTGCCACCACGCTGCAAATTGAAATCTTTGGGTTATAATAGCGCGAAATTCACCTCTCACTTCAGGATGTCACCATGGATTATCAGCTAAATCTGGACTGGCAAGCGTTTTTGCAGAACCATTGGCAAAAACGACCATTGCTGATTAAACAGGGTTTCCATCAGTTTATTGATCCCCTTTCTCCCGATGAGCTGGCGGGACTGGCGATGGAAAATGAAATCGATAGTCGTCTGGTCAGCCAGAAAAATGGCCGCTGGGAAGTTTCCCATGGGCCATTTGAAACCTACGACCATTTAGGCGAGAAAGATTGGTCACTGCTTGTACAGGCTGTTGACCACTGGCATCTCCCCTCTTCTGCTCTTATGAAACCATTCCGTGTGCTGTCTGACTGGCGCATGGATGACTTGATGATCTCTTTCTCTGTACCCGGTGGTGGTGTCGGCCCTCACCTTGATCAATATGATGTTTTCATCATTCAGGGAAAAGGCCGTCGACGCTGGCGTGTAGGGGATAAAATCCCTATGAAACAGCATTGCCCTCATCCTGATTTATTACAGGTTGATCCCTTTGAAGCAATCATTGATGAAGAAATGCTGCCGGGCGATATCCTTTATATTCCACCGGGTTTTCCACATGAAGGTTATGCCATTGAGGATTCACTGAACTATTCTGTTGGATTCCGCTCCCCCAACGCCCGCGAATTATTCAGTGGATTTGCTGATTATATTCTCGCAAATGAGTTAGGCAGCCATCGCTACAGCGATCCAGAACTGACATTTCGTGATAATCCTTCCCTGATCCAAACAAATGAACTGACGACTCTTCGTTCCATGATGCGTGAATTGCTGGAACAGCCAGAGACTTTCCAAAATTGGTTTGGTGAATTCATATCTCAATCACGTCATGAACTGGATCTTGCTCCACCAGAACCCCCTTATGAAAGTGATGAGATTTATGAATTGCTGAAACAGGGTGAAGCCTTGAACCGATTGAGTGGGTTACGCGCCCTACGTGTCGGTGATCAATGTTTCGTCAATGGGGAATTAATAGATACTCCTCATCTTCATGCCGCAGATGCACTTTGTCAGTATGATAAGGTCAATGCCGGACAGTTAGGTGACGCTATCGATGATGTTCGATTCATTACCCTGCTTACCGCTTTGGTCAATTGTGGTTATTGGTATTTTAATGATTAATGACTAAAAAAAGGGGCAACATTTGCCCCTTTGATTAAATGTTCATTTTTTACTTTTAAGCTCATCAGATAACGCATTATTTCTCATGTAATAGATTGTTTTTAAAATAATTAATTTTTTAAGTAACTAATTATTTTGATCAATTGCTGTCAATTCAGCGATCCGCATGATGACACTGACCGCCTTTTCCATACCTTCCAATGAAATAAATTCGTGCTTACTGTGATAATTATATCCACCAGTGAAAATATTCGGGCAAGGCAGACCTCGATAAGATAGCTGCGCACCATCAGTACCACCACGGATCGGCTGAATTATCGGCTCAATGTCACAATCCAACATAGCTTGTTTAGCCAGTGCAATAACATGTGGATGCTTGATCATTTCACTGTGCATGTTGTAATAACAGTCATCAATTGTCAGCTCTATATAGCAATCTGGATGTAACCCTTTTCCTACCTTTTCTGCAATGGCGAATATCGTTCTTTTACGTTTTTCAAAATTATTTCGGTCAAAATCTCGGATAATATAGTGTATATCAGCTCGCTCTACCGTGCCTTTTATGCTCTGTAAATGGTAAAATCCTTCATGACCATCTGTATGTTCAGGCACCTCTTCTGGGGGCAAAGCATGATGAATGCGCATTGCCAGCGACGATGCATTAACCATCACACCTTTAGCACTACCCGGGTGAGCCATGTTACCCATAATTTTGATATTCACTGATGCAGCATTAAAATTTTCAAACTCTAATTCCCCTATACCGCCACCATCAACGGTATAGGCCCATTCCGCCCCGAACGTTTCTATATCAAAATAGTGAGCACCTTTGCCAATTTCTTTATCAGGCGTAAATGCAATCCGAATATCACCGTGTGGAACATTTTTCTGTTTCAAGCGCACCATTGCCGTGATGATTTCAGCAATACCAGCTTTATCATCAGCGCCTAAGAGTGTTTTTCCATCTGTCGTAATCAGTGTCTTGCCCAATAGACTGTGCAATATCGGAAACATAACTGGCGACAGTACTTCGTCTCCAACTCCCAAAGCGATATCACCACCGCGATAGTTTTCCAAAATTTGAGGATTAACATGCTTACCAGAAAAATCCGGTGATGTATCAAGATGTGCAATAAAGCCAAGAACAGGTACAGGCCAGGTAACATTTGATGGTAATGTTGCCATTACACAACCTCGCTTATTGAGGGTGATATCTACAAAGCCAAGTTGAATGATTTCCTCATAGAGCGCTTTGGCGAGTTTCAGTTGACCGTTGCTGCTGGGAATGGTTTTAGCGGATGGTTTTGATTGAGTATCAAATGAAATATATTTAAAAAAACGCTCTAATAATCTATCCATCTTTTATTCCCCCATAAATCTTATGGATTAATTATGGAGAAGATGGATAGCTTAGATATTGCGTCAAATCAGCTTTTATCTGCCTTAATCTGGTGAATTAAAGACTGAACATATCGAGTGACAATTTTACTGGCGTGACCATAGTATTTTTCATCGAATAGGCTCTCGACTTGACTAGGCTCAAGATTCAGCTCAACAGTGTGCGAGCCAGATAATTTGGCCTCATGCACGAAACCAGCTGCGGGATAAACATGACCCGAGGTTCCGATTGCAATAAATATATCAGCATCAGCTAACGCGGCATAAATCTGCTCCATGCCCAATGGCATTTCTCCAAACCACACCACATGAGGGCGCAGTTGGGACGGAAATTGGCAACAATGGCAGAGATCGTTCATCGTTAGCTCAGTTGCCCATTCAACCACCTGACCAGACTGACAGCAACGAACTTTCAGTAATTCGCCGTGCATATGTAGAACACGATGACTCCCTGCTCGCTCATGCAGGTTATCGATATTCTGTGTCACCAACAAAAAATGGTCGCCAAGCTCCTGCTCAAGTTCTGCCAATGCGTAATGTGCGGCATTGGGTTTGATCTCCGGCTGCTGGAGCTGCTCTCGGCGGGCATTATAAAATGCCTGAACCATTTTGGGATCACGTTGGAAACCTTCCGGTGTCGCAATATCTTCAACTCGATGTTCTTCCCACAGGCCATCAGAAGAGCGAAATGTTCGAATGCCTGACTCAGCAGAGATCCCTGCCCCCGTCAGCACCACCACATGGGGCTTTTCTATTTTATTTGCCAATCGAATATCCCTGTAAAAATTTTGTCTATGTAATCGCTGACGCCGTAATCGTTTCACCCGGAAAAATTTACTATGCTGATAACGAGCTCTCATATGGCTATTTCCAATAGTATTTCCTTCATTCGGTGTCTATTCCATGGATACTGTATATCGAAAGACATATATCCAAAGGCATATATCTGAGGACAGCACCGTAGAACAACACCCAAAAATGGTAACTAAGAACGTTCCGCAGATTCATATTTTGCCAATTAGATTATACGATAATGCGCTTATACATTCGTTAATACCTTGGCATATTATTGACCGCTCAAAATTCGTGCTGGATCAAGTTTACTGGCCCGACGAGCAGGATACCAACTAGCCAGTAAGCTCAATATTAATGCCGTCAACAGAACATAAAAAATATCCGTCGGGTGTAATTCTGACGGCAGAAAATCAATAAAATAGATATCTCCCGAAAGGAGTTGATGCCCAAGCATCTTTTCCAACCCCTTAATAATAGTCGTCAAATTCAACGAGGTAAAAATCCCAACCGCTACACCGATAAGACTACCAATCATACCAGTTAGTAATCCATACCATAAAAAGATCGCCCTAATATGGCCATCTTTGGCACCCAATGTACGTAGAATAGCAATATCACTGCTTTTATCCTTCACCGCCATAATCAGCGTTGAAATTATGTTAAAGCAGGCAACACCAATCACCAGTACCATCGCCAGATACATAATACTGCGCACCATCTGGATATCGTTATACATGTAACCGTAGTCTTTTATCCATGTGCTGATATACACATATTTCCCCGTGGCGTTCCCCGCATCCCAAACATGCTGTTCTGCTGCAAAAACATTATCCGTTTTGATAGCAATGCCTGTTATGGCATAGCCATAATCCAGATATTGCTGAGCATCAGCTAAGGGAATCAAGGCCAAGCGATGATCCAACATACCGCTCAACTGGAAAACACCCGCAACATGTAGGCGAACACGTTTAGGCTGTAAGAGTTTCAGACTCGGATCACTATTGGGGATCATGACCGTCAGCCAATCACCTTGTTTTACATGCAGTGAATTTGCTACACTTTGCCCTAAAATGACCTGATTGTTACCCGCTTTGAATGTTTTCCATGCCCCATCCCGCACAAACTGAGGTAACGCACTGACATCAGATTCTGTGTCCGGCACCACCCCACGAATCTGCACAGCGTGAAGTTTTTCGCCATGCTCCATCAAGCCGGTAAACTCAATATAGGGAGAGGCGCTTACAATACCCGGGGTCTGTTTCACCCGCAAAAGCGCCGATTCCCAATCCTGAAAAGGCTGTTCTACCGCATAAATCTGTCCGTGTGGAACAACAGAAAGTACCCGATTTTTCAGTTCTCTCTCAAAACCATTCATGGCACTCAGGCCAATAATCAGCACAGCGACACCCAGCATAATACCCAGTGTCGAAATGACAGAAATCAGAGAAACCATTCCTGAACGACGGCGTCCTCGGCTGAACCGTAATGCGGTAAATAACGCAAGAGGCAGATTCGCCATTACATCTCCCCCATCAGGGTTGATTCGTCCTGTAAATACCCATCACGCATTTCTAATTGACGAGTTAATCTGCCAGCTAATTTTAAATCATGAGTTACGACCAAAAATGCCGTACCTTGCTGTTGATTCAATTCTTGCAACAGTTGAAAAACACTGTCCGCATTACGCTGGTCAAGATTGCCCGTCGGCTCATCTGCCAAGACCAGTGAGGGATCATTGACCAGCGCCCGGGCAATCGCGACACGTTGACGCTCTCCTCCTGATAGCTCAGAAGGCCGATGTTGCGCCCGATTCTCCAGCCCAACAGCCGCCAGCATCTCGAGTGCTTTTTGTTGTGCCTGATGTTTTTTACCACCAATCAGTTTCTTACCGCCAATCAATAACGGCATAGCGACATTTTCCAACGCACTAAAATCTGGCAGTAGATGGTGAAACTGATAGATAAAGCCTATTTCCCTGTTACGTAATTCGGCCCGTTCAGAAGAAGAAAGCAGCTTCAGGGATTGCCCCTTGAAAAGCACTTCGCCAGAAGTTGGTGAATCCAGAGCACCAAGCAGATGCAAAAGTGTACTTTTACCAGAACCCGAACTACCAACAATTGCCATCATTTCTCTCTGTTGCATGGAAAAAGTGACATTTCTTAATACTTCTGTGGAAACCTTTCCTTCCTGATATTTTTTACACAAATGATTGCACAGCAATAAGGGTTGGTTACTCATAACGTAAAGCCTCAGCAGGTTGGGTGGCAGCCGCGCGCCAAGAAGGATATAAAGTGGATAATAAAGAAATCAGCATGGCGCTGAGGGCGATTGTCACGACTTGCGTGGCATCAATTGCAACCGGTAATTGAATCCCTTCAGTGAGCAGGCCGATAACAGGCATTAAACTATTTAACTGGCTGGAAAGCAGTACCCCCAACCCAGTTCCCAATATGGCACCAATAATGCCCGCTCCCGCTCCTTGGATCATGAAGATTACCATTACCTGAAAGTGCGTCAGCCCCTGGGTCTGTAAGATAGCAATCTCACCCTGTTTCTCCATGACCAGCAAAGAAAGAGAGGTAATAATGTTAAAAGCAGCTACAGCGATAATAAGGCTCAGTAATAAACCCATCATATTTTTTTCCATGCGAACCGCTTGAAAGAATTCACCCTTGCGTTCACGCCAATCTTTCCAAATCAACCCTTCAGGAAGCTTTTGCTGACTCAGACTATCAACTGAGAGTGGTTCCTTAAGATACAAACGCCAGCCCGTAATATTGCCAATCGGATAACGTAGTAACCGTGCCGCATCCTGCTGGTTAACCAACATTTCTGTCTCATCAACTTCACTGTTGGCTTGGAATGTACCAACCACTGTAAATAATCGCTGGCTAGGAATTCGGCCCATCGGCGTCAACTGGCTGGCACTCGGCACAATAACGCGGATTTTATCACCACGTTTAACGCCCAATTTTGCTGCCAATTTTTCTCCCAAAATAACAAAATAGCGTCCCGGTTGTAGCTGGCTGCGATCAACATCGACAATATATTCCGCCAATGGCGTATATTCATCAGGTGTAATGCCCAACATAACCCCAACACCAACATTACGCGGGCTTTGCAACACTACATCACCTTGTACAAGAGGTGTGATTCGGTTAACTCCTTTTAATTCCGCCAACTGGCTACTCGGATGTTCAACCGGTTTGATAGAGCCGGTTTCCGATGTAATGATAACCTGAGGCATAAAACCTAAAATGCTACCTTCCAGTGAACGTTCAAACCCGTTCATCACTGACAATACGGTGATCAGTGCTGCCACTCCCAACGTAATGCCAATAGCCGATAGCCATGAAACAAAACGGCCAAATTTATCGACCGCTCGCCCACGCATATAGCGCAATCCTATAAATAATGAGACAGATTGGAACATGAAATCCGCCATATCAAAGAAGTTTATTTAGAAACAATAGATTAGTGAAAAATTCCATATTCTATCTCTAGTTATGAAAGTACGTTATGTATACCCATCACTTTTCAAGTTGCAACTTTGTTGGCTGTATCTTGAAACCCATAGGGTATTTATTAACTCCACTGACTACATACTATCACCGTTTTACCAAAATTTGCGTCTCCCCCTTTCAAGTTGAAGATAAAAACAGCAACTCTCGGATTCCTACCTAATTTTTCTGTTTTTGATTATTTATTGATGACTAGGTGTGCAAATTGACTGTTCAAATTTAATACAGATCAAGATCTTGAAAGGCTTATCCCAGAGTAACGAAAGTATACATTTAAAGCTGTTACCAAGGAAATAAGGATGAATGACAAAATAAACGACAAGTTTAGAGAAGCGTATAAAATATATTGATACAGATAAAAGCTAAAAATAGTTTAAAGAGTCATATTTATGCAGGAATAGAAAACTTATGCCAGAAAGGGAACTATTACCTTATTAAAATTAAGTCTAGAGTGTTTTTAGTTCCCTTAGAGTTCAATCTATTTTAATTGAAAATATTATACAAAATTAAGTTTAAACCACCATCAACCTCCTTTGAACATTTTTAAGGAAAAAACTCTACCAACTAGATTTACGACTAAAATTTTTCTTCCTCCATTTCTATTATCGCCTTCAATTTCTTTGGTTTCACCATTGTAATTCATAGATGAATCAGCAAGATATTTTATAGCATTTGCACCAGAGGGATAATAGTAATCCTGAAAAACGTAAATATAATAATCACTACGTGCACCTAATATTAATTTTATAGCTTTGTAGTTCTCAGAGGTTTTTCCAATCCAAGGTACCCATAAACTTCCATTTCATGCTTGTGCTGACCCAATTGAAAATATTTGGTTACTGTTCTCACCATTTATTACAGACATGGTATAAGGTGTATTATTAGCGATAGAAACAATATCAGTAACACTAGACATAAATCCTCCTAAATTTCAGATTATTTTATTTATGAAAGAAAACATCAACAACTTCTGCTGTAATCTCATTAAAAGGAAATCCTAACTCAGACGGTTTATACCGACCATAAAGTACTACAAAATGATCTCCAGTCATTCCACGAAAAATATTTGAAGAGATTGTATCTAAGTCATAAAAGAAAATACGCCCAAAGTTAGGTTCTTTACAGAAAACCCGTAGAATTTCGTTGGCCGTGCCTTGGGTTAATGGAGCTCCTTTTAATGTAATATATTTATATGAATTATCTGGTATATCAAAAACTGGATAATCATAATCATTAACAGGTGAAAGATTAGGAATATCTTTTCCTTTATTAGGACCATTGGATATTTTTTGATCAAATTTATTTATATTTATTGCATTAGGAAAACCCGTAACAATTTCGTCTTGACAGAACACAGATTGGCATTTTTTAACAACAATTCGCCCCTCACCCCAAACATCAAGAATTTCAATCATTTTATCCCTCACTTTTAAAATATTAAAAAAATAAATTCTCATATTTATACATTGATTTTTTCATGATCAATTAAAAATATACATACACTCATCAAGCACAGGAATATTTAAAATTAATCAGATTTCTGATATTCCCAATTGATAATAAAATAAAAAACACTTTGCCACTTCATATTAAACCTGAGATTTGTATATGATCTTCCCCTGTATTGCAAAAGAGTTTTTCAGATAAAAGGAACAGAATAGCCTACGCTTAAATTGAAAGTGGGTTACTCAAACGGCACCACGAAGCTTCCCTTTCTCTCAGTGAAGTCATGGCGATCCTCATTTTATTCCATATGAGCCATTATCATGATTTTAAAACGATTTATATTTATAATGTAAAAAAATATGTTAAGGCCGATTTTCTCTGATTGGTCAGCTATGCCCAAATGCTAACCTTGAAGAAAAGGCCCCCCTTTGTTAAACCTCCTCTTGTAACAGATGTTTTCAAGTCTGATAGTCAAGAAAACGAGTACTGGCTACCAACAATAATCAACATTCCTAATCATTTCATCCTTTATCTAAACTTGAAATCTGATACTCTTCTGTTGCCAAAGCAAAGTGTTCGGGGATAATAAAGGGTAGCAATACCTTATAGGACCACCCGCATCCCGGTCATGTGGTTTTTTTACTTTCTCTCAACCTGCCAGCATATTTATTGTAAGGCTACTGGGTTAAAAATGTGTTGGGAATGGCCTGAATCTTAGAGAACACATCAAACGCTTATGTCAGCAAAATATCGTTATCAACTTCCTGAACGTCGCGGTGATATCCGCCAACTAGGTCATTTGACCGGTGCCTCCTGTGCTGTTGAATGCGCCGAAATCATTGAACGTCACTCAGGGCCAATACTGCTGGTGACAAAAGATATGCAGAACGCCCTGAGGTTGCATGATGAAATTCAGCAATTCACTCACGCTCCCATTAATATGCTGTCAGATTGGGAAACCTTACCTTACGATAGTTTTTCTCCCCATCAAGAAATCATCTCCAACCGTTTATCCACACTTTATCATCTCCCCTCTATGACGAAAGGTGCATTAATCCTTCCCGTCAATACCTTGATGCAACGAGTCTGCCCTCATGAATATCTTAGAGGGCATGCTTTGGTCATGCACAAAGGGCAACGGCTTTCACGCGATAAATTGCGGTTAGAGTTAGAGCAGGCTGGTTATCGCAGTGTAGAACAAGTGCTTGAGCATGGTGAATTTGCTACACGCGGCGCTTTATTTGATCTCTTCCCTATGGGTAGCGAATCCCCTTATCGCATTGATTTTTTTGATGATGAAATAGACAGTCTGCGCATTTTTGATGTAGACACCCAACGAACGCTGGCAGAAGTGGAAAAAATCAGTTTATTGCCAGCCCATGAATTCCCAACCGACCAACACGCTATTGAACTGTTTCGCAGCCAATGGCGCGAACAATTCGAAGTCCGCCGCGATGCTGAACATATCTATCAGCAAGTCAGTAAAAAAATGCTGCCAGCCGGTATCGAATATTGGCTACCGTTGTTCTTTGAACATCCTTTACCTGCCATTCTTGATTATCTACCTAAAAATACACTGCTGATTACACAAGACTTAGTTAGCACTGCTGAGCGTTTCTGGCAGGATATAGAACAGCGTTTTGAAAGCCGCAAAATTGATCCTATGCGCCCGTTACTTGCCCCTGAACGGCTCTGGCTGCCAGTCAATAAGTTATTTTCAGAATTGAAAAACTGGCCACGTATTCAGGTCAACAATGAAACACTCCCGCAAAAAGCAGGAAATACCAATCTTGCTTATCAAGCTTTGCCTGATTTATCGATTGCCGCCCAGCAGAAAGCGCCTTTGGATAAATTACGCCATTTCATGGAGCAATTTAACGGTAAGATCGTATTTTCGGTGGAAAGTGAAGGGCGTCGGGAATCCGTACAAGAGCTGTTATCGCGGATCAAAATCAAGCCAATAAAAATCAAGCAACTGATAGAGGCCGATAAACACGGTCATTTCTTGATGGTTGGTGCGGCAGAACTCGGTTTTGTTGATGAAGATAATAAACTTGCACTTATCTGTGAAAGTGACATGCTCGGTGAACGTGTCAGCCGTCGTCGTCAGGATAATCGGCGTACCATCAATACCGATACGCTAATCCGCAATCTCGCTGAGCTAAAGCCCGGACAACCTGTTGTACACCTTGAGCATGGTGTTGGCCGCTATCAGGGTCTAATAACGCTCGAAGCCGGTGGCATTAAGGCTGAGTACCTTATCCTGACCTACGCCGGAGAAGACAAACTGTATGTGCCGGTTTCTTCTCTTCATCTCATTAGCCGTTATGCCAGTGGAGCAGAAGAAAACGCCCCACTTCATAAGCTAGGTGGAGATGCATGGAGCAAAGCTCGCCAGAAAGCAGCGGAAAAAATACGCGATGTAGCAGCAGAATTACTGGATATTTACGCACAACGTGCTGTCAAGACAGGTTTTGCCTCCAAACTCGATCGCGAACAATACCAACTGTTTTGTCAGGGCTTTTCGTTTGATACAACTCCCGATCAAGAACAAGCTATCAACGCAGTACTTGATGATATGAGCCAACCCATTGCCATGGATCGATTGGTATGTGGCGATGTCGGGTTTGGGAAAACAGAAGTGGCTATGCGAGCCGCATTTCTATCCATCACCAATAACAAACAAGTCGCCATACTCGTACCGACAACCCTATTGGCACAGCAACATTATGATAATTTCCGAGATCGCTTTGCGAATTGGCCTGTACATATTGAAGTTCTATCTCGCTTTCGCAGCGCAAAAGAACAACAGCAAGTTATCAATATGGCCACTGAGGGAAAAGTAGATATTATTATCGGTACCCATAAACTTCTGCAAAATGATTTGCGCTGGAAAGATCTCGGTTTGTTGATCGTAGATGAAGAGCACCGTTTTGGTGTTCGCCATAAAGAACGTATTAAAGCCATCCGTGCAGATGTCGATGTCCTGACCCTGACCGCAACACCAATCCCCCGTACACTCAATATGGCAATGAGTGGTATGCGCGACCTATCCATTATCGCCACGCCTCCAGCCCGTCGGCTGGCAGTGAAAACCTTTGTGCGTGAGTATGACAGCCTTTTGGTTCGGGAATCTATCCTGCGTGAAATTTTGCGTGGTGGGCAAGTTTACTATCTGTATAACGATGTCGAAAACATTGAAAAGGCAAAATCCCGGCTGAAAGAATTAGTTCCCGAAGCCAGAATCGTTGTAGGGCATGGGCAAATGCGTGAGCGTGATTTGGAACGCGTTATGACCGATTTCCATCACCAACGTTTTAATGTGCTGATATGTACCACCATCATTGAAACAGGAATCGATATCCCCAGTGCCAATACCATCATCATTGAACGCGCCGACCATTTCGGATTGGCTCAGTTACACCAGTTACGTGGACGTGTCGGGCGCTCCCACCATCAAGCCTATGCGTACTTACTGACACCTCATCCAAAAGCCATGACCAGTGATGCTCAAAAACGACTGGAAGCCATTGCATCCCTTGAAGATTTAGGTGCTGGTTTTGCATTGGCCACTCATGATCTGGAAATCAGGGGAGCCGGTGAATTTCTGGGCGAAGACCAAAGTGGGCAGATGGCCAGCATTGGTTTTACTCTCTATATGGAGTTGCTGGAAAGTGCTGTTGATGCCCTCAAAAATGGGCGCCCTCCTTCACTTGAAGATTTAACCAACAATCAGACTGATATAGAACTGCGCATGCCGGTACTTTTGCCAGATAACTATATTCCTGACGTGAACATGCGCCTGTCTTTCTATAAGCGCATTGCCAGTGCAAAAGATGATGCCGAATTGGATGAACTGAAAGTCGAACTTATTGACCGATTTGGTTTACTACCCGATCCGGGGCACCAACTGCTACAATCAGCTTCCATTCGTCTGGCCGCCCAAAGGCTGGGTATCAAACGCATTGAAGCACATGAAAAAGGGGGATTCATCGAATTCAGCAATAACAATAAAGTTGATCCGAATTATTTGATCGGTTTATTACAGACACAACCCAACATCTATCGATTGGATGGTCCATCAAAATTGAAGTTCATTACTGAATTAACGGAACGTGCTACTCGCTTGTCTTTCATCCAGAATCTACTGAAAACGTTCGAACAAAATCAGATTTAATTCTATATTGCACTATTTTGATAATATCGTTCATCAATACGATTACAGGCGAAATAGTGCAGTTCTCGACTAAAAGGCAGAAGAAAAGCACGGTTCTGAATGTTGCTTGATAATTAATTGACCTTTTTCATTTAAGGGTATCGTTTCCTCTGGTTTATACAACATTCTGACTTTTCCTGGTTCCTCACCTATAACATAACTTACATCATATCCAACAATACACGGTTTTTTAAAATCAACGATGATGCAATTTTTTAATGCTGAATGGTTCAAAGCAGGATATTCCATCTTTACATTCAAGCTATCAAGAAGAGTTAATATACGGTATTCGTGTCCGTTAAAACGATCCCCTTCAATTTTACCCACGGTAATGGGAATGGGTAATACCCTGATATGACAATAATATTGACGGACAGCAACACTCGATTTAATCGGATCCACTGATAACACATTAGCAACGCTGGGACGTGGGGATTCAAAATAAAACGTTGCGCTAACAACACTGATAGCAATAGCAATTACAGAACCAATTACGTACTGTCTTATCTTTAATTTACCCACATAGCACCTTATATATTAATAAGTTCCACACATTTTCATTGGTAACTATTTCTTCAATATTTGAAGGAGGCAAAAAATGTGCTCAATTCATTATTTAAGAAAAATCCCATTCCATCATTCAAATACACCAAAAGTTAATTTTGAGATACCATTTACAATCTACTCAATCCTAACAGTCAGAGCAATATTGTGATACACCAGTAACCTAACTAAAGCAGGCTTTATTACAACGATTAATTAGATGTACCGATAAACTATTTCATTTATCTGTAAGTAACTCATGTACGACAACGTTGTTTAAATTTATCTTTTCCATCGCATCAAAACAATATCAGAATTATTATAATTAAGCCTATATCATAATAATGATAAGTTTCAAATAAACACTTGCATTTAATATCTGTACGATTTTATTTATTATAATAAATCCTTGCGATATATTTAGATAATAATAATTATGGTACGTATAACAATAAATATACCCAATAGATTTCAAATTGCAGATCAGAGAAAAAAGGACAACCGCTCAGAGGAATAGATAACGGTGTAACGAATGAAAATAAGTGTAGTCAATAAAAACACAAGGTGAAAGATGAAAGATGAAGAGTATAGATAAGTGGCTCATCTAAGTTAACTACCTTCAGATGAACCACTTTTTTAGCTCATTAGTGCAATTTCAACCGAGGACGAATAACACGGTTAATTCCACCAACCAACATCATTAAGCCGGTTTTGATATATCCATGCAGAGCGACCTGATGCATACGATACAAAGAGATATAAACCATACGCGCGATACGGCCTTCCACCATCATTGAACCACGCATCAAGTTCCCCATTAGGCTACCAACCGTACTGAACTTAGATAATGAAACCAAGGAGCCATGATCTTTGTAGACATATTCTTTTAATGGTTTTTCATTTAATAATGCCAGAATATTGTCATAGCAACGGCTTGCCATTTGGTGAGCAGACTGAGCGCGAGGAGGAACAAAACCACCCTCTTTTTTCGGGCATGATGCACAATCACCAATGGCAAAAACATGATCATCCAATGTCGTTTGCAAAGTTGGCTTCACAACTAACTGGTTGACACGGTTTGTTTCCAGCCCGGCAATGTCTTTCATAAAATCAGGTGCTTTAATCCCTGCCGCCCAAACCATCAGGGACGCATTGATATGCTCACCATCTTTCGTATTCAGGCCATGTTCATCGGCACTGGTCACCATCGTCTTAGTTAATACCCTAACACCAAGCTTAGTCAACTCTTGATGAGCCGCACTGGAAATGCGCGTTGGCAATGCAGGCAGAATTCGCTCACCTGCTTCAACTAAAGTCACATTTAAGGCATCTGAATTTAAGCTTTCAAAACCATAGCTGTTGAGTTGTTTAACCGCATTATACAGCTCTGCGGAAAGTTCAACGCCCGTCGCACCACCGCCAACAATAGCGATATTTACTTTCTCCTCTGCACATTGAACTGCAGAATATTTCAGGAACAAGTTTAACATCTCATTATGGAAACGATGTGCTTGCTGTGGATTATCAAGGAAAATACAGTTTTCCTTCACGCCAGCCGTACCAAAATCATTCGACTGACTTCCCAATGCTATGACAAGAATATCGTAAACCAGTTCACGCTCTGGTACCAATAAATCACTGCCTTCATCACGAATTTCAGCCAAAGTGATTTTCTTCTCTTCACGATCGATATTCGTGAGAGTACCTAACTGGAAATTGAAATAATGGTTACTGGCATGAGCTAAATAACTCAATGCATCAACACCATCATCAAGAGAACCCGTTGCTACTTCATGTAATAATGGTTTCCATAAATGGCTATTATTGCGATCCACCAAAGTAATTTCGGCTTTTTGCTTACGTCCCAGTTTATGTCCCAAACGCGTTGCCAGCTCTAAACCACCAGCGCCCCCACCAATGATGACAATTCTTGTCTTTGGCGTTGTCATGACTACCCCACTGAAAATACACATAATGTTATGTAAGATGCTAAACCCGTTTTTTTAGGTAAAACGTGAGTAACGTCCTTAAATAACATCAGGCTAGACAAATTTCATACTGAAAATATCGTCAGAATATCATGGCTAGTTAATTGGTCATACCAAAAATAACCACAATCAAATTCTTTTGATTAATTAGACATCAATCACAAAATTTGCACGATAATTTTCAATTAATTGGATTTAAATCGGGTTTATGAATAATTGACATTTACAATGTTAACATTGTGTGAATAAAAGATTTCAAGCGCATAAAGTGGACATTATACGGCTGGGATAAGCGTAGCCAACAAAGCTGCAACTTGAAAGACAACAGGTATAAAAGGAATAGAATTGCTGATGGCATCCTACTCCCCCTTTTATCGAAATAAATTTACATTAATTCAATAATCATTCACATCTTAGCCATTTATCACACAGGCCATGCAGTGCCTTATGAGCTTGCTGCCAACGTTCAGATTGCTGTAATTCTTCTAAACTAAATTGTTTACCTCGGTGATATAACCGTGAGATTTTATCTGAGTTGATCATCGGCAGGCTATCTAACACGCTGACCGCACCTTCCCGATTGTTGCACACTAAAATCATGTCACAGCCTGCGTCTAATGATGTTTGTGCACGCTCGGCATAACTTCCCATAACCGCAGCGCCTTCCATTGATAGGTCATCAGAAAAAATTACACCTTCAAACCCTAATTGCTGACGTAACACAGATTTCAACCAATACGGCGAACCACTGGCAGGACGGTGATCTATCTGGGAATAAATAACATGAGCCGGCATAATCGCATCCAGCAGATTACGCTGGATAAAATCCCGGAAAATGACCATATCATGGCAATTAATGGCATCCATCGAGCGATTATCCCTTGGTGTTTCTTTATGGGAATCTGCCGTCACGGCCCCATGCCCAGGAAAATGTTTCCCCGTCGAACTCATCCCCGCTGAATGCATGCCTTTAATAAATTTTTCAGCCATAGCCATCGCAGGTTCTGGCTCTTCATGAAATGAGCGTTCACCAATTGCTGTACATTTATGTCCCAAATCCAGCACGGGTGCGAAACTGATATCGATGTCCATTGCAATCATCTCTGATGCCATCAACCAACCAGATTCTTCTGCTAAATGTGCTCCCATAAGTGTGTCATTAATGCAAGCAAAAGACTGTGCAGCAGGTAAACGCGTAAAGCCTTCGTGAAAACGCTGAACACGTCCCCCTTCCTGATCAACAGCAATGACCAGACGGTGATGGGAAGATTTACGAATTTGCTGCACTAATTCACACAATTGTTTTGTATCATGGTAGTTGCGGGTAAACAGAATTAAACCGCCCACTAATGGATGTTGCAGAATTTCGCGTTCTTCATTATCCAATTCATAACCAACAACATCTAACATTACTGGCCCCATAGCATTCCTCATTTCTGTTTATTGGTTGCCATCTGTAATACCCTTCATTTTTCAAGCTTTGGGTATACAATTTATTATTGTGAATAAAAAATATATTGGATGAAAATTGGTTCCACCAACCGTTACGCTAGCTTAAAAGTACAGCGCAGCGGGTACACCAATGATAAAAACTGTTGCTCTTTTGTCTGTTGCCAACGTACTTCATACCACATTAGCATCATGTATCTCACCCACGGTTTCCATCGCTTAATCTGCTGCTGCAATAGCTTGAGATCTGAATATCCTGATGCACCGATACAATAATAATCCAAAAAATTTTTCTGCTGTATCTCATCCCATTGGTTGCCCTCAAATAGCACAGCCAATGAGAAACCAATATCAACATCAGCGGCATATTCCCAATCAATTAATTTTAACCCCTCTTCGGTCATCAGCAGATTATCAGAGTGGATATCCATATGATCAGGAGCAATTTTTAACGCGGTGGGCATTTTTGCCGCCATAAATAATTTATGTAGATGTAACCAGCGGGGAGATAGACGCTTCTGGTCAATTTGCTGCCACTGAGATGAAATTTGTTGTTTAAATTTAAGAGGATATCCCAATGGGGTATGGTGATGAAGAGTAGCCATTGTCCGAGCTAATAGTTGCTGTAACGCTGGGAAACTCAATATATCTGATTTGATCTTTGTTCCCGTAAGCCACTCAAGTAATAGCCAAGTACCGCTCATAGCGATCACTTTAGGCGCAATACCTGTAGGAGATAAACGACGTAATACCCGAGTTTCTCGTTGACGATCGACTCCCAAAGTTCCACTGTGTGCTGTTAGTGTACGTCCAACCATCTGACGCACACCATCCGTAATATAGACACTTCCTTGTGTCAGACCGGTCAATGGCTTGATTTCCCAAGCCTCTGCGGGAATATCTGACCATTGCTGGTTTAATATTGCCAATAACGAATTATCGTTAGTTAACGTCACCACGACCTGACCAAAGTATTTCGCCGGTTTGGACTAACATCAGCTGCATCTCTATAACACGCTGACTATTATTGCCAGATACCTCAGAATAGAGAACATAGTCGGCGTTCAAATAACGAGCCAGTCCAATGGACTTACTACGCAAGCCCAAGCTATCTTCCGATGATAAACCCAGTGCTTTTCTGGCTGTATAGACTTGAGATTTTGGTACAACGTTAAAGACCTGTTTGCTGCTGACTGCACCAATAACAGCATCTGTCGCTTTCAGGTTTTGAAGCACGCCATTAGTGTTATTTTTAACAGAATCAATCAGTAATAACCTTCCCGCTTCCAGTCCATTGGCCTTAACCATCTGTTCAACCAAGGGCTGAACAATACCATTCCAATTAGTAGATTGTATTTTGGGCGGTTGAAGAATTTTTTCCGATGGCTCTACCGACGGTTCTTTTTTCTCTATTGGCTCCACCGGTGTAACAGGAGCAGGCGGTTGTGCTTTTTCAAGTACACAACTCGTCAGCAACATCGCTGATAATATAATAAAGAAAATTCTTTTCATTAAACTACTCCAGTTACGTCACTACCTTGTGCCGATACACGCGAGTGATGCGATTCTGCCAACTTATTATTCTACCAATAAAGGCCCCAATGGACGCCCACCAACCAAATGCATATGGATATGGAAAACTTCCTGCCCTGAGTGACGATTGCAGTTCATGATCAAGCGATAGCCATCTTCTGCAATCCCTTCACCTTTTGCAATTTTTGCTGCAACCGTAAACAAACGGCCCAACGCAATTTCATGCTCAGTAGTAACATCGTTAACCGTTGGGATTAATACATTAGGGATAATCAAAATATGTGTCGGCGCCTGAGGTGAAATATCACGGAATGCTGTGACCAGCTCATCCTGATAAATAATATCAGCAGGAATTTCACGACGAATGATTTTGCTAAAAATAGTTTCTTCTGCCATCTTATTTCTCCTTTTTGTCATTATTTTCTTGAATATCAATATGAAATAGTTCACAAAAGTTTCTTGTGGTTACCGATGCCAATTCATCAATACTAACACCTTTCAAAACTGCCATATATTCAGCAACTTCACGCACATAAGCTGGCTGATTCTGTTTGCCACGGTGAGGAACAGGTGCCAGATAAGGTGAATCAGTTTCTACCAAAATACGATCAAGGGGGACAATTTTTGCTGCTTCACGGATCTGTTCAGCATTACGGAAGGTGACGATGCCAGAAAAAGAGATATAAAACCCTAAATCCAGCAAAGCGCTTGCTGTCTCTTTATCTTCCGTGAAACAGTGCAAAACACCACCACACTCTTGTACTTTTTCTTCCCGCAATACTTTCAGTGTGTCTTCCCTTGCTTCACGGGTATGCACGATCACTGGTTTGTTTAATTCACGGCCAATGCGGATATGTTGACGAAATGAAGTTCGTTGAAGTTCTGCATTTTCTTTCTGATAATAATAATCCAGACCGGTCTCACCCAATGCGACTACATCCTCATCTCTCGCCAATCGGGCAATTTCTTCAAAATCGTAACCTTCATCCAGATTTAATGGATGAATGCCGCAGGAATAGGCTATATTTTCTCGTTTTCCAATCAATTTTTTCATTTGCTGGAAACCGGGCAATGTAGTCGCCACTGCCAGCATATATTTCACATCCCGTTCTGCGGCTTTTGCCACCACATCATCTACACTTTTGTGCAGTTTTTCATAATCAAGGCAATCGAGATGACAATGAGAATCAACTAAAAACATAATATGCTCGTATCTAAATAAGTTACTGTGTGGGGGATAATTGCTTTTTCCAATTGAGTTGCTTTTCCCAATTGAGCAGTTGCCCTGTCAGCATCAATTCCCGATTGATACCCACTACAGATAATAATTGATGACGACAATGCATCCAATCATCAACTGTACTTAATAATTTTTCCACATTTTGAGCGGAAGCAAGATGATGAATCAAAACCTGCTGATCTTGATTAATGCAGTAATTTTGTGCCTTCTGCTGCCATTTCACCGCATCAGATAATAAACTGATCAACCAATGCAACGATTGCTGTACATCATCACGATTCAACAATGGTAAAAGTGACAGGGTATCACATTTATATAATGCCTGTGCTATCGCCTGACAAAATGCCCTTCTCTGCTGCCATTTTTCAGTCTGAAGCAACCGCTCTGCTGCCAATGGTGCTCCCTGAGAAAGTTTTAATGCTGTCTGTGCATCCAATGATGATATGGCGGGAAGCTGATTCTGTAGCCAATAAAGCCCTATCTCGCTTTCTGGTACAGAGAGAAAATAATAAAAACAGCGACTACGTAATGTTGCCAACAAATTTGCAGGATTCTGGCACTGTAACAAGAAATAAGTGCTTTTTGGGGGTTCTTCCAATGTTTTCAGTAAAGCATTGGACGCTGCATCAGTCAAAAATTCAGTCGATGACACCCAGACAATTTTAGCCCCTCCTTGCTGTGAATGTTCAAAGAGTTTTTCATTGAGTTGGCGTACAGCATCCACGCCAATGATATTTTTTCCCTTTTCGGGGCTAAGGACGTGCCAGTCAGAATGGGTTTCGGCCAACATTAAATGACAGCCATGGCATTTGCCACAGCTTTTCATACCCTGTTTATCCTGACACATTAACCAGCGACTCAATCCATACACTAATGCAGAAGCTCCAGTTCCTTCATGAGCATGGAGCAAAACGGCATGGT
Source organism: Xenorhabdus hominickii (assembly GCF_002632725.1). GTDB lineage: Bacteria > Pseudomonadota > Gammaproteobacteria > Enterobacterales > Enterobacteriaceae > Xenorhabdus > Xenorhabdus hominickii. The sequence continues at coordinate 120,250 of NZ_NJAI01000007.1, read as the reverse complement.
GCCCACGCCCCTGCTGATGGGATTCAACTAACTGACGGTACGCATGATTAAGCCACGGATACCAATTCATGCCTGTATTTCCTATTCTCTCAGCCAATGTTTTTTACCCAATTTTGTCTTTTAACCAATTAAGTAAAGTATGGCGAATATCATCCTGCACTTTTTCCAGTGCTTGGGTCGCATCAACTGTTCTGATACTGTCATCTTTCACTACCAGTTCGAGGTATCTTTCACGCGTCCGATGGAAGAAATTCAAAGATTCTTTTTCAATGCGATCTAATTCACCACGCTCACGGGCACGTTGTAAACCCACCTCTGGAGGTAAATCAAGGTAGATGGTCAAATCAGGACAAAAATCACCCAGAGCAGCTTCGCGTAATGATGTCATTAAATTCAGATCAATACCACGCCCACCGCCTTGGTAAGCCTGAGAAGAAAGGTCATGACGATCACCGACCACCCAAGTTCCTTTAGCTAAAGCTGGCTTAATGACATTTTCCACCAATTGAACTCTGGCGGCATATAGCATCAATACTTCTGCTTTATCTGTCAGTGATTCGCCTTCGATCCCTTGTTTAATCAGCTGGCGTAGTTTTTCTGCCAAGGGTGTTCCACCCGGTTCACGGGTAAAAATCAGGTCAGAAATACCGTATTGTTTCAATGTTTCAACCACTGTTTGAATTGCTGTCGTTTTCCCTGCGCCCTCAAGCCCTTCAATTACAATAAATTTGCTGTTCATTTATCCTGCTTTAATCTCTGACGATAAACACTTACCGCCTTATTATGTGCTACCAAATTGGTGGTGAATGTATGGCCGCCATTACCATCCGCGACGAAATATAAATACTCTGTGGCAGCAGGATGTGCTGCTGCCTTAATAGAAGCCAGACTTGGCATAGCAATAGGTGTTGGCGGCAATCCTTCAATCATATAAGTATTGTATGGCGTAATTGTGTTGAGATTACTGCGAAAAATCGTACCAGTATATTTATCTCCCAATCCATAAATTACCGTCGGATCAGTTTGTAATCGCATCTTTAACCGTAGGCGATTCACGAATACCGAAGCAACCTTAGTACGTTCAGATTCAATTGCCGTCTCTTTTTCAATGATAGAAGCCATGATCAACATTTCATAGGCATTCTTATATGGCAGATTCTTTTCGCGATTTTTCCACTCTTGCTTTAATACCACCTTCATTCTGTTATAAGCCCGCTTGAGTAATTCCATGTCACTCGTGCCAGCTGTATACAGATAAGTATCAGGATAAAACCAGCCCTCCAGTGAATCTCCTGTTTTTCCCTCGAGAGCATTAATCAGCTCTTGTAGGGTTTTACTTTCCGCTTCGTGCTTTAAGTAAGGTGCACCTTGCAATACTTTTGACCAATCAGAAAGGCGACTGCCTTCAACGAAACGAATAGAGAACTGAGTTTCTTTGCCACTGGCAAACAGATGTAGAACTGATCTTAAAGACATGCCCTCTTTCAGACGATAGGTTCCGGCTTTGAATCTCGCGAGTTCAGGATTTAACCGGAATAGCCACGGTATTAAGTGATTATCTTCAATTAATTTATGTTGGATAAGTAAGGTTTCTAGGCCAACACGTCCAGTTCCTGCCGGGACAGTAAATATGAGTTCTTGATGAAGACTAATATTCTGATCAGCAAAGTTTTCTATTTTTTTCACAAAAGCAAAAAACAGGATCGCTGTGACCGCAATAATCAATCCGGGGAGAATGAGAATACGCTTTTTTAGTTTCATTCGGTAATCACTTTTGTTTATGCTGTAATGATGAGTACTAAATAGCTAATACTTTGAAAAATAGAGTCTTAAAAAATAGAGAGTTAAGCATTAGAGACCTAAACATTGGGGTAATAAATACTCATGCAACTCTCTTGATTGATATTTCCATGCAGGTTGACTTTTGTGTGCTTGAATTTGATTTACTGGCAGTACTGGCATTAGGGAATTACAAATGATTACTTCATCTGCATGAGCCAGCACTTCAGGATAGCGCATAACGCATGACAGACTATAATCACTTTTTGCCAATAATTCGATTATTCTCTGCCGCATAACGCCTTCCACGCCACAATGCCGAAGATCTGGCGTATAAACATTTTTTCCTTTTCGCCAGAATATATTGGCAACACAACACTCAACCAATAACCCATCACTATCAAGCACCAATGCTTCATCAGCTTTGGATTGTTCAATAGATCTTTTAATCAAAACCTGCTCTAGACGATTCAAATGTTTAATGCCTGCCAAATGGGGATTAATTCCCATAGAAATGGGGCTAAGAATCAATGAAACGCCCTTTTGACGCTGAGTAATATACTGTTCAGGATATGAACTCAGGGATAGAATCTGAGTGGGTGCAATTGTATCATTGATACTATAACCACGGCTTCCCGCTCCTCTGGAGAGAATAACTTTCAAAACACCTGATTCACACCCCACCACGACTTGTTTAATATGGCTTTCAAGTTGCAGCCAATCCAGTGCTGGCATAAACAGTTTTTCAACGTTTTTTTGTAACCGTTTGATATGTAAAGTCAACAAAGCCGGCTGCCCTTGCTCAACTCTTATTGTGGTAAAACAGCCATCACCAAATTGTACCGCTCGATCATTCACTGATAATTGATCACACTGATTACCATTAATCCAATACGTCATCTTAATTTCTTATTTTTGATAAAAAAGGCGCTATAACCCTAGTTATTAAGGAAAGTTATAATAGTATAGGTGCCTCAGCAGTGCAAAAACCCATACAAAAGCAGTCATTCAGAATGAATCATAAAAAACAGGTGTAAAAAAGCCTCAACATTTGTTGAGGCTTTTTATAAAAACAGAACGCGTTTAGATCTTTCGGAAAATCAATGACCCATTAGTACCACCGAAGCCGAAAGAGTTACACAATGCGTATTCCATTCCTTCAACTTTACGTGCTTCACCTGGAACTAAATCCAAATGACAGTTTTCATCCTGGTTTTCCAAATTAATGGTTGGAGGAACAATCTGATCACGCAGAGAAAGAATAGTGAAAATAGATTCAACCGCTCCCGCAGCACCTAACAAGTGGCCTGTCATTGATTTAGTTGAACTCACTAATACTTTAGTGCCTTCACCAAAAACAGACTCTACTGCACGAGCTTCTGCAATATCACCAACTGGTGTTGACGTGCCATGAGCATTAATGTAACCCACTTGCTCTGGTGAAATGCCCGCATCTTTCAGAGCATTTTCCATTGCCAAAGCAGCACCTGCCCCATTTTCAGGAGGAGATGTCATGTGGTAAGCATCACTGCTCATGCCGAAGCCAACAACTTCAGCATAGATTTTTGCGCCACGTTTTTTAGCGTGTTCGTATTCTTCAAGAACGACAACACCAGCTCCGTCACCCAGAACAAAACCATCACGATCTTTATCCCAAGGACGACTTGCGCTCTCAGGAGCATCGTTACGAGTCGATAATGCACGTGCAGCACCAAATCCAGCAACACCAAATTCTGTGCTAGCTTTTTCTGCACCACCTGCAAGCATAATATCAGCATCATTATAGGCAATGATACGCGCCGCATGACCAATATTGTGTACACCAGAAGTACAAGCGGTTGCAATAGAAATGCTAGGGCCACGAAGACCATACAGAATACTCAGATGACCTGCCACCATATTGATAATGGTCGAAGGTACAAAAAATGGGCTGACCTTGCGAGGCCCAGCAGCAAGCAATGTACTGTGGTTTTCTTCAATCAGACCTAAACCACCAATACCAGAACCAATAGCAGCACCAAAGCGGCCAGCATTAGCTTCTGTTACTTCGATTCCTGCATCTTCAATGGCTTGTACGCCCGCAGCAATGCCATACTGAATGAAGAGATCCATTTTCCGTGCATCTTTGCGCGAAATATTGAAATCTTCATGATTAAAATTCTTCACCACACCAGCAAACTGAGTTGCATGGTTAGAGGTGTCAAAATGTTCGATAAGGCCGATACCACTCTGTCCGGCACAAACAGCGTTCCAAGAAGACTCTACTGTATTGCCGACAGGAGATAACATGCCTAGTCCGGTCACGACTACTCGACGCTTAGACACGGTTATCCTCCAGGGAGGGAAAAAATTTAGGACAAAAAACATAGGCGGTCGAATGACCGCCTAGGTATGTGTGCTTATTTACCTGCGTTTTCAACGTAGTCAATAGCAGCCTGAACTGTAGTGATTTTCTCAGCTTCTTCGTCTGGGATCTCGATATCGAACTCTTCTTCCAGAGCCATTACCAGTTCAACTGTGTCAAGAGAATCAGCGCCCAAGTCATCAACAAATGAAGCTGTATTTACAACTTCTTCCTCTTTAACACCCAGTTGTTCAACGATGATTTTCTTAACGCGTTCGTCGATAGTGCTCATACTATTAAATTTCCTATCAAAACTCGCTTTCGCGATGGTTTTCGTAGTTTATAAAATACAGGAAAAGATGCAACCAAATCCCGGCTGGTCGAACCACAATTTGCTTCTTTTTGTATAAAAACACATCAGAAACAGAGGGTTCGCTCATTTTTTAGATCATGTACATGCCACCATTGACATGCAATGTTTCACCCGTAATGTAAGCGGCCTCGTCAGAAGCAAGAAACGCTACAGCACTGGCAATTTCTTTTGCATCACCAAGACGATTGGCAGGAATTCCAGCAGAAATACTTGCGCGTTGTTCGTCTGTCAACGCTTTGGTCATATCAGTTTCGATAAAACCAGGTGCAACAACGTTGACGGTGATGCCACGAGAAGCAACTTCACGAGCCAATGATTTACTAAAACCAATAACTCCTGCCTTCGCTGCCGTGTAATTCGCCTGCCCTGCATTTCCCATAGTACCAACAACAGATCCAATGGAAATAATACGTCCATAACGTTTTTTCATCATAGAGCGCATTACTGCTTTTGACAGACGAAAAATCGAAGAAAGATTAGTGTCAATAATATCTTGCCACTCATCATCTTTCATGCGCATCAACAAGTTATCACGAGTGATGCCTGCATTATTAACCAAAATGTCTATTTCACCAAATTCAGCACGAATATTCGAGAGTGCATTTTCAATGGATTCTGAATCTGTGACATTCAGTACAAAACCTTTGCCTTTATCACCAATATAGGCACTGATTGCTTCGGCTCCCTTCTCACTGGTTGCGGTGCCAATAACACAGGCTCCACGTTCAACCAATAACTCTGCAATCGCGCGACCTATGCCACGGCTAGCGCCAGTGACCAGTGCAATTTTTCCATCAAAGCTCATGTTTTCCTCAGTCATTTATTCAGAGCAACTGTGAGTGATGATACATCATTTACTGCTACAGCACTTAAAGTATCAACAATACGTTTCGTTAACCCAGTTAATACCTTACCTGGCCCAATTTCCAACAGTTGTTCAACGCCTTGATCGGCAATGTATTCAACTGATTCTGTCCAGCGTACAGGATTATACAACTGACGAACCAGCGCGTCGCGAATAGCATCGGCAGAATCTTCTGCTTTTACATCAACATTATTGACAACAGGGAACTGTGGCTGATTAAACATAACCTCTTGCAGCGCAGAAGCTAACTGCTCGGCTGCAGATTTCATAAGTGCGCAATGTGAAGGAACACTAACGGCCAAAGGTAACGCTCGTTTTGCGCCAGCAGCTTTACATGCTGCGCCAGCACGCTCTACCGCGTCTTTTTCACCTGCAATCACAACTTGTCCGGGTGAATTAAAGTTGACTGGTGAAACAATCTGACCTTGTGCGGACTCTTCACATGCTTTTGCAATGGTCTCATTATTCAAACCGATAATGGCATACATCGCCCCTTGTCCTTCTGGTACAGCCTCCTGCATCAGCTTTCCACGCAATTCAACAAGCTTAATTGCCTGCTGGAATTCAATCACACCAGCGCAGACCAGTGCAGAATATTCGCCAAGGCTATGACCTGCCATAATAGAAGGTGCTTTGCCGCCTTTTTCCTGCCATACACGCCAAATAGCGACTGAAGCTGCCAACAACGCAGGTTGGGTTTTCCACGTTTTGTTTAGTTCTTCTGCTGGGCCTTGCTGAACCAAAGCCCATAAATCATATCCTAAAACAGCAGAAGCCTCTGCGAAAGTTTGTTCAACCAGAGGAAATTCTGAGGCTAAATCCGCCAACATCCCCAAAGATTGAGAACCTTGACCGGGAAATACCATTGCAAAATCAGACATGTTTATTTTCCTGTTTAATTAAAAACGTACTAGCGCTGAGCCCCAGGTAAAGCCACCGCCGAATGCTTCAAGTAAGACAAGCTGGCCGCGTTGAATTCTTCCATCACGCACCGCTTCATCAAACGCTGTCGGAACAGATGCTGCCGAGGTATTGCCATGACGATCCAGCGTCACGACCACTTTATCCATTGTCATATCTAATTTCTTGGCTGTCGCTGAAATGATACGCAAGTTTGCTTGATGAGGTACCAGCCAATCAAGCTGGGAATGAGCCAAGTTATTGGCTTCTAACGTTTCATCAACGATATTGGCCAATTCACGGACAGCAACTTTAAAGACTTCATTGCCAGCCATTTTAACGTATTCAGGTGTATCACACTTCACGCGGCTCTGATGCGGCAATGACAATAAATCACCATAGCGACCATCAGCATGAAGATGCGTAGATAATATGCCTGGTTCTTCTGAAGCCCCAACGACCATTGCACCTGCGGCATCACCAAAGATGATAATTGTACTGCGATCTTCAGGATCTACAACTCTTGAAATAATGTCAGAACCAATCACCAATGCATGTTTAGCTGCACCAGTTTTAATAAATTTATCGACAATGCTTAACGCATAGGTAAAGCCAGCACATGCAGCGGAAACATCAAAAGCTGCAACGCCTTGAATCCCCAACAAGTGTTGGATCTGGCAAGCGGCGCTTGGAAAGGCATGGGTTGAACTTGTTGTTGCAACAACAATTAAATCAATTTGTGTTTTATCGATTCCAGCCATTTCAATAGCTTTTGCCGCCGCTTTAAAGCCCAGCGTTGACACATCTTCATCTTCAGCTGCAATACGGCGTTCACGGATGCCTGTACGAGTCACAATCCATTCGTCAGACGTATCCACCATTTTTTCTAAATCTGCGTTAGTACGCACCTGAGCAGGCAAATAACTGCCCGTACCTAAGATTTTTGTATACATTCTATGCTTATTCACTCTTGGGCAATACTGCATCCAACCGGGCAGCGATTCTGTCAGGAACCTGCTTCTCTACAGCCTGAATAGCTTGATCGATGGCAGCCTTAAACGCGTGTTCATTGGCAGCACCATGACTTTTAATAACAATGCCACGTAACCCTAGCAATGTAGCTCCATTATATTGGTCAGGGTTTAAATGACCAAACCGCTTCATGACCTGTTTTAGCAACCATTTCTTGAATATCTTCTTGAGTATTTTCATTAACCAAGATGATTTTTTCTGCTGACCACCCGGCGATTTTACCAGAGATAGAATCACTCTGATCGCACCTTCCATCGTCTTCAGCGTAACATTACCTGCGAAGCCGTCACACACGAGCACATCTGTCTTTCCCGTCAGTAACTCATTTCCTTCCACATAACCTATATAATTAATTGCTGAGATATTACGTAAGGTCATAGCAGCTTCGCGGATATTATCCAGCCCCTTCGATTCTTCTTCCCCGATATTGAGTAGAGCAACACGTGGGTTATCCACACCTGTAACATACTCGGCCATTACGGCGCCCATAATCGCAAATTGAACTAACATACTGCTATTACAATTAATATTAGCGCCTAAATCCAATACAACGGTCTTCTGTTGTTTTAGATTAGGTATTAACGTCATCAACGCAGGTCGTTCAATTCCTTCAATGGATTTCAACATCAATTTGGCCAGCCCCATCAAGGCCCCTGTATTTCCCGCACTGATACAGGCTTGCGCTTCACCCGATTTCACCAAATCAAGAGTAATACGCATTGAAGTACCACGACTGGAACGAATAGCCTGAGAAGGCTTCATATCGTTGGAAACGACATGTTCCGCAGGGATAATTTGCAAACGGCTGAGCAGCTCAGCATTTTTATTTGCAAGCAAAGGAGAGATGGTTTCGGGATCACCGACCAACAATAATTTTAATTGCGGATTAGATGCCAGTGCCTGCAATGCAGCAGGCACCGTGACGCGAGGACCAAAGTCCCCGCCCATAGCATCTAACGCTAAGGTTAGATTAGCCAAGATATCAACTTGCTAATAGTTAGCTGAATTACTTGTTGATTACCTTGCGGCCACGATAGTAGCCATCAGCAGTCACATGGTGACGCAGGTGAGTTTCACCAGAAGTTTTGTCTACAGAGACATGTGTTGCAGTCAGTGCGTCATGAGAACGACGCATACCACGTTTAGAACGAGTTGGTTTATTCTGTTGTACGGCCATTGACCTTACTCCTTAAGTACTTTTCTTTAAACTGGCTAATACGGCAAATGGGTTTGGTTTTTCTGCTTCAGAAGGCAGTTCGCCAAACACCATATCCGCGTCGGACACTTCACAGTGTTCAGAATCATGTACCGGAAACACCGGCATAGATAGAATTATTTCATCTTCAATCATTGCCAGCAAATCTATTTCGCCAAATTCATTAACATTTATTGGCTCATATTCTTCCGGTAATGCCTCAGCCTTCTCGTCATTAACGACCGGGCTAAAACAATACGTTGTGTGAACATGATGGCTGAAATTACTGCCACAACGCTGACAGCTAAGAGTAACATCCACATCAGAATGCCCTTTTATCACTGCCAAACGCTGATTATCAATTTCAAATGATAAAGAGCTATCTACATCACTATCCACACTGACCACGGATTCTGCAATACGAGAAACTTGCTCAGCAGAATAACTACCTTGGTAGTCCAGTCTTTTCTGAGCTGCTCGAAGCGCATCGATGGTCAGGGGTAATTTTACCTTTTGCATAAGGCGCGCATATTATCTTTGTAATGAGACATAGTCAAAGAAAAAGGCCACACATCTGCACCTTTCCGCCAAATATTCGCTTGTTAAGCGGCATATAGTTTAAAATGCCTGTGAATATTTCTCTACGTATTTTATGGAAAAATGATGCTTCCGATTATTTTATCGTCAACTTCAGCATATCGCCGCCTATTACTAGAAAAAATAGGGTTACCTTTTACTTGTGCCTCTCCTGATATTGATGAAAGTCCACACAAAAATGAAAACCCTGAACAATTAGTCATGCGGCTATCACATGCAAAAGCAACCACATTACAACAAAATTATTCCCGTCATCTAATTATAGGTTCCGATCAAGTTTGTATTTTAGATAAAAAAATTACGGGTAAACCCCATAATTTTGAGAACGCTTTCGCCCAGCTAAAAAAAGCCAGCGGAAAATGTGTCACTTTTTATACTGGTATTACACTATTCAATAGCAAAACTGGCGATACCGATACCCGTTGTGAACTATTTCATGTTTATTTCAGAGAGCTTACCGAATCAGAAATCATCAGCTACTTAAACAAAGAAAAACCTTTTAATTGTGCTGGTAGTTTTAAAAGTGAAGGATTAGGAATTACATTATTTGAAAAGCTAGAAGGTAAAGATCCCAACACATTAATTGGTTTACCATTAATTACTCTGACAGAAATGCTTATCCGTCAGGGAGTAAACCCACTGACGGCATGTTCTCAGTAATTATTTTGGCGCAATTTCTTTAAGCAATTTCGCAATCTATCATCTATTGGTGCTTCGAAACGCAGGGTTTCTCCTGTAGATGGATGGGTAAATTTCAATGAACTCGCATGCAGAAACAGTCGGTTAAGCCTAGTTTTTGCAAGCTGTGCGTCAAATGCCCGATCACCATAGCGATCATCAAAAGCAATAGGATGACCTGCATGTAAAGTATGCACGCGGATTTGGTGAGTTCGTCCCGTAACCGGGCTTGCACGCACCAATGTAGCGAAGGCATACCGTTCTTCAACTTTGAACCGTGTTTCTGAAGGTTTGCCTTCACCACTAACTTTTACCACCCTTTCCCCACTTTGCAGGATATTTTTCAATAAGGGGACTTCTACCACTTTACAATGGGACTGCCACTGACCACGCACTAATGCCAGATAATCTTTCTGCATTTGTTTCAAACGAAGCTGTTCATGCAATGCACGCAATGCTGAACGCTTTTTCGCAATTAACAAAATGCCCGATGTATCGCGGTCAAGGCGATGCACCAGTTCAAGGAAACGTGCTTCAGGGCGCAGTGCTCGTAATCCTTCGATTACTCCGAAACTCAACCCGCTGCCACCATGTACTGCTGTTCCCGATGGTTTATTAATAACCAGAATATGATCATCTTCATACAAAATGCATTCTGCCAGAACGGCCACTTTGTCCAGCTTAGCTGATACAGGCACCTCCTGCCTTTCTGCTACCCTAACGGGTGGGATCCTAACGGTATCACCTGCTGTCAATTTATATTCAGGCTTGACTCTTCCCTTGTTAACTCGAACTTCACCTTTGCGCAAGATCCGATAAATCATGCTCTTAGGTACACCTTTCAAACGAGCCAGCAAAAAATTATCAACGCGCTGACCGGCTTCGTCGTCATCAATCGTGACAAACTGTACAACTTGATTATTTGTTTTCATGGGCAAGATTCTAATTATCCAACAAACAGAGCGCCACTCATTTTTAAGTGTGTCTAAATAACATCCACATTTTTCTGCTTCATTGTCTCAAGTGACTTAGGATAAAGACCAAAGATTAACAACTTGTCACTATTTCCTAATAAAAAACCCTTAAAGCGATAAAGTCACCTTGCTATCACCCCAATAGCAATGGAATAATGCTTTCTGGCCACAGTTTACTAAACTATGAATGGCAAGATTGAAATTGTTTGTTATCTGTTTGATCAAACAAAAGCGCAGCAATGGCGTAAGACGTAATGTTTAATCAAACAATTTATGGGCTGCGGGTTGCAGCTTACTGGATTGGGTTAAATCTGTACCAATTTATTACAGCATCCCCAATAAAGAGTACTGTTTTAAATGAAATTCAGGCTCGCCGAAAAATAGGCGCCTCTATACAAACGATAGCCGTGAGGCTGACGGTTTTGTAGAAGACACGAGGCCATCGGTAACCAGTAGTGCATCTTTTTTACTCGCGGCTCTATACCAATGTAAAAAATAATGAGTAAGTTAGAATGAAAAGAATGTTAATCAACGCAACACAACAGGAAGAGTTGCGTGTCGCCCTTGTTGATGGGCAACGTCTTTATGATTTGGATATTGAAAGTCCAGGACATGAGCAGAAAAAGGCAAATATATATAAAGGTAAAATTACTCGGATTGAACCTAGCCTAGAAGCTGCTTTTGTTGATTATGGTGCAGAACGACATGGCTTTCTGCCTATTAAAGAAATTGCTCGCGAGTACTTTCCAAGTAATTACCATTCGCATGGTCGTCCTAACATTAAAGATATCCTCAAGGAAGGTCAGGAAGTCATCGTTCAAGTTGATAAAGAAGAACGAGGCAATAAAGGTGCAGCTTTAACAACCTTTATCAGTCTGGCTGGCAGCTATCTGGTTCTAATGCCAAATAACCCAAGAGCTGGCGGTATTTCCCGCCGTATCGAAGGTGATGATCGCATCGAATTAAAAGAAGCACTTTCTTCCCTTGAAGTCCCTGAAGGCATGGGACTTATTGTCCGTACCGCAGGTGTAGGTAAATCCGCAGACGCCTTGCAGGGAGATTTAAACTTCCGTCTGAGACACTGGGAAGCAATCAAAAAAGCCGCAGACAACCATCCCGCTCCATTCCTGATCCATCAAGAAAGCAATGTCATTGTGCGCGCATTCCGTGATTATTTGCGCCCGGATATTGGGGAAATCTTGATCGACAATCCGAAAATCTTTGATTTGGCACGCCAACATATTACTGCTCTGGGGCGTCCTGATTTTGCCAGTAAAATCAAACTGTACAGCGGTGAAGTTCCTCTATTTAGCCATTATCAGATAGAATCACAAATTGAATCGGCTTTTCAGCGTGAAGTTCGACTACCTTCCGGTGGTTCAGTGGTTATAGACACGACTGAAGCCTTGACCGCAATCGATATCAACTCATCTAGGGCAACCCGTGGTGGAGATATCGAAGAAACTGCGTTTAATACCAACTTAGAAGCCGCCGATGAAATTGCACGTCAATTGCGTCTGCGTGACCTTGGTGGTCTTATTGTTATCGATTTCATTGACATGACTCCAGTGCGTCACCAACGTGAAGTTGAAAACCGACTGCGTGATGCCGTTCGCCAAGATCGTGCCCGTATTCAAATCGGGCGTATTTCCCGCTTTGGTTTGTTGGAAATGTCTCGTCAGCGTTTAAGCCCATCACTGGGTGAATCCAGTCATCACGTCTGTCCTCGCTGTAGCGGTACAGGAACTATTCGTGATAACGAATCACTTTCTTTGTCGATTCTGCGCCTGATCGAAGAAGAAGCACTAAAAGAAAACACGCATCAAGTTCATGCGATTGTTCCTGTACAAATTGCTTCCTATTTGCTGAACGAAAAACGTAAAGCCGTCAGTGCCATTGAACATCGCCAAGGCGTTGTGGGTGTTGTTATCGTTCCAAACGATCAGATGCAATCCCCGCATTTCTCTGTTTTACGTGTACGTAAAGGTGAAGAAATTTCTGCTTTGAGTTATCTGCTTCCGCAATTGCATGAAGCGGAAATGATAAATGCTCAGGATGAAGGGCTGAATGAGCGTAAACGTCCAGAACAGCCAGCTATTTCAACTTTTGATCTGCCTACAGAAACACCTGCATCGGTCTCAGCAAAAGCAAAAGAGAAAAAGGCTGTAGCCACTAATCAAAAACAACCTGAAAAACCAGGGTTGTTCAGTCGTTTCTTCAATGCCCTGAAAAAAATGTTCAGTGCTGAAGAAGAACAACCAACTCAGGAAAAGAGCAGAAAAGCTTCTGGTAATGATAATCGTCGCTCATCAGAACGCCGTAATCCGCGCCGCCAGAATAATCAACGTCGCGAACGTAACGAGAATGAAACTCGCAACAACAACCGTGAGCGCGATGAGCAACGTAAAGGCCGCAATGTCCAGCCGAAAACCGATGCTCAGGATAATACTGTAATAGACAATGAAGCTCGTGAAGCACAGCAACAACAACGCCGTGAACAGCGAGCTGAGCGTCAACGCCGCCGTCAGGAAGAAAAACGTCAGCAACAGCAGGAAGCTAAAGCGCAACAGGCAACAAATAGACCTGATATTGTCGAGGAGGAGGAAGTCGAAGAGCGTCAGCCAGTCATGCCGCGTCGTCAACGCCGCCAACTCGAACAAAAAGTACGTATCACAAGTGACATCGGTGAAGTGAAAAAAGAAGCCACCGTTGCTGCTTTACCAGCAGTAATATCTGAAACAGTATCAACAAAGACCGAAGCAGAGAAAAAAGTTTCAGTACCTGCCGTTATTAATACAAATGTTGAAGCAGCCAACCAACCTGCAATGCCACAAGGCACCATTGCACAAGGTTCGTCTGCCCCACAAAATAGTGAGCAACAAGATAACACCATGCCACGTCGTTCCCGCCGCTCTCCACGTCATTTGCGTGTCAGCGGTCAACGTCGTCGCCGTTATCGTGATGAACGTAGTTTGGCTCAATCACCCGTACCATTGACAATGGCCGTGGTATCACCGGAACTGGCGTCAGGTAAGGTTTGGGTTCGTTATCCTGTTATACCAGTAACCACCGCTGAGCTGGATATCTCAGCTGCTATTGATGTTGTAGAAGAAACGGCGCCAGTACAGGAAGAAAATGTGCTTATCGTGCCAGCGGTAACAGAATCGGCACCAATCTCAACCGTGACTCATGTTGAAGTCTCGGAAGAGAAGGTTATTACCCCCCAAGATACTGTTAAACCTGCTGCCGATGATTCTTCCATTACAACATCTGTGGAACAGAAACTAGAAACACCTAAGGTTTCGGACTCAGAAACCGTGGAGTCTGTCATCAACCATGATGAAAAACGTCAACCAGAAGCGTTAAATGATAAGATATTGAATGACGCAACATCAGATGATGTTGGAGAAACACGTCACATAGCAGACCCTATCATTGTGGCGTCTATTGTTGAACAGGAACATCATGAAGAACAACCAGCTGTCGCAACGGAAATATGCTCTCAGGCAGAGGAAGTTAAAACGGAAGAGACAAAAATTACTGAGCCTTCGATTATCGTGGCAAAAAATCATCACGCTTACTCCCCAATGACGAAGGCACCAGCACCAGAAATGGTGACACAACCGGTTATTATTAATGAATTGCAGCGCCCTGCTTATCCATTCAGAGGAAAAGGCGGTGCAGGTGGACACTCTGCAACGGACATTGCAACTTCAGCCATGTCTAAACCACAATCATTTGAATAATTCGATATTGTCGTTCATGTAGATATTGTAATTCCTGTAAAATTAAAATGGCTCCAATAAAAGGAGCCATTTTTTTATCCGATCCATTACAAAAAACTTGCCTGTTTCATTTCTTTCCACAATCCATTCCAATCAACAGGTAATTCCAATAAACTGAGATGGTTATCATTATCATTTTAAGCGGTTAGTTTTATGGAGAATTCCCGCCTATGAAACCTTGGCTAATTTTTGGTGCTGGAAAAGGCGTTGGACGCCATTTAGTCACTATTGCTCTCAAACAAAATCGACCTGTAACAGCATTAATTCGTAATGAACAACAGGCTATAGAACTGATTGCACTGGGTATTAACGTCATACAAGGTGATGCTTGTGACAAAAAGAGCATAGAAAAATCGATAACACTCGCTGGAAAAAACCCGATTGTTTTCTCAACTATTGGAGGTGGTGATGCCGACCATTATGGCAACATTACCATCATAAATGCATTGGAACAAGCTCAAGTTTCACGCATGTTATTAGTGACTTCCATCGGTTGTGGTGAAAGTTGGAAGTCATTGTCACCGCGAGCAAAATCATTATTCGGACAATCGGTTAGACACAAATCACTGGCAGAAAGTTACCTGCAAACCAGCACGTTGGACTTTACAATCGTTCGTCCTGGAGGCCTTACCAATCAAGCAGGGACTGGGCATTGTCAGCGTTATCAAGAAGAAGTTCATGGCATGGTTAGCCGAGAAGATGTAGCTGAGCAGCTAGCGCAAATGGCGGAAGATAAACAGGCTTACTATCAGATTTATGCCTTAGTTGATCCAGAATTAAAGCCGCACTGGAACTGATTTTACTGAATATGAATGGACAACCACGCCTAATAGCGTGGTTAATTACGATCAAAAATCTATTGCAAATCAAATTTATTTGACCCCGCCATCCATTGCCTTAAGTTTTTTAGATAATTCACGGCGTTCTTTAGATAACTCAGCATTTTTGATGATATATTCATCAACGCGCTCTTCATAATCGCTGCGCATATGAGCAATAATACCTTGAATATCTTCAACCGACATCCCCGGTTTGATGTAGTCACTCAAGTTATCGAGTAATAACACGCGTTTTTGGTTATCCCGAACCTTTTTCTCATTATCTACAATTTCGCGCTGTAATTTGTTTTTACGGCGAAATATACGCACAAACTCCAGTACATTGTGGAATGTTGGTTTATTTGTGTTGTCCATTTTTTACACCTTCTTCATTAGACTGATAATTTCTTATGCTGTCTACACAATACAATCTCAAGCAACACATAGACAAGTCGGTTTCGACAATTTATTGATATTGAATACCTTCAGGATATATTCTTTGTATCATTTGTTGTATCAGTGTTGAATCTTTAAAAGACGATATATACCTTGTGCATATGGTGCGGTTAACTGATACCCCCATTTTTCATAGAGTTGGGGTTCATTTGCGATCAGAGAAACAAAAGATCCAGACAATGCTTGTGCCTCCAACCAAGTAACACGTCCCATTCCAATCAATCCTCCTTGATCACGCAGATAAATTGCAAATAGTGAATTCGGTAACCCTTTCTCCTCCGCCTCAATAGATTTTCCAGATAATCCAGCACGTTCACGTAATCTGGCATATTCTTGCGGTGTCGGCAGCGCTTCTGTAATTTTTATTATCAGCCTCTGAACATAATGTAATATATTGAAATTTAATTACTTAAACCATCCGAAATTTCAGTAAAATAACTCACGATAAGACTCAAAGCGAGTTAGAACGATCATTCAGATTAGCCGGAATATGGTTTACCATGTATAACACGTAATTTAGTGTCACTGAAAATCATCGTTTTTGGGACGCACTTGAACTATGAATTGGCGATGACGGAGAATTCTCGACTTTGAACACCAGTAAAGAAAAACAAAGTTTCTATTTCCACGATTATGAGATACTAAATTTAATACATTGTATTTAAAGGATATAAAATAAAGTCATTTAATTTATGTACTCAACTCTGTACTCAATTATTAATTTAATTGTATTTTATGGAAGTGAGGGCTGAAATATACCAGCTCATATATAACCCTAACCCCCAGCCCACTGATTACATTGATGAGATAAGGGACACTCGGCCCCCTGACTGTTATTCTGTTTCAGCCCGTTTTCGTTGTTGCTGATTCCAGATGGAACTCTCCGGCATCTGGACACGGATATCCAAGCGAGTGAGTAAGGGGCACTAGGCCCCTGTCATCACTTCGGCTGTTCCAGCCACTGGATATCGGGGCAGTAGAA
>NZ_NJAI01000007.1:96172-103372 GCF_002632725.1 Xenorhabdus hominickii | reverse complement strand
TTATTTCCGGCAGAAAACCAGAATTCCGACTCTGAGCAGGAATTGAGGAATATCAATCGGTTAAAAGGGCTTTGAAATCCCATTTATCGTAACCTATTGTTTTTACTTATTTCCGGCAGAGAAACGGAGATTAAGGAAGTCAAGGTGTTAACCAACTGTTGGGGAAATCCCTATAGTTGCCGTAGATGGTCAAAATCGTGACCCTCTCAAAGTGTGATATCCCATTTAGGGTATGGTGGAAATCACCACACCTTTTAGCAAAGCAAAGCCCTAATTCGGGCTTAGGTGATAACCCATTGATATTTAATCAGACCCCGAATTTGGGGTCTGCTTGTATTTTAACCACCGGACTTATTGTCGGTTGGTTACCTTGTTGCATGGAGCAAGAACTACACCTCTTTAAGAGGTTCAGTTTGCGTACCGAAAATATCGGTATGCAAATGATGAATATTTGTGCCGACGAAATTCGTCGCTGCAAAATCCAATATCCGATAATCGGACTTTGGGTGTGACTGACAGTTACTCGCAGATGGCTTTGTGCATAAGTGATATTTGCTCACAAACTTTGCGCGGCAGTAATACTGACTCACAGAATTTACACACCTCTTTAAGAGGAGCGCAAATAGAGCTAGCCAGAGACAATGTATTTATTGTGTTTGTCCAGCTTGTAAATCAACCATCACGGAAATCGTGATAGTTGCCACTGGTCATTGCTTCCGTGAGCGTGGTACAGATATGGCGCAGTTATTTATAGTTATTTTTCGTATCTGTACCACCTTAATCAATTGATATAAAAGTAAAATATTCCAAGTGGTACAGATGGTACAGTTAT
This sequence comes from Xenorhabdus hominickii, assembly GCF_002632725.1. Lineage (GTDB taxonomy): Bacteria > Pseudomonadota > Gammaproteobacteria > Enterobacterales > Enterobacteriaceae > Xenorhabdus > Xenorhabdus hominickii. The sequence continues at coordinate 102,540 of NZ_NJAI01000007.1, read as the reverse complement.
TTCGTGTTTTTTTCGTTAGAGCGTGATTTTCGAGTAAATTTGCTAAGTCTCCATTGTGGTAATCACAACGCAGGTGGGCTTGAGTTTAAGCCGTCCAGTACAAGGTTACTTAATGTCACTGAGTACGTGTTACGTTCGCAGTCAGGAACTGGAAAGTAATTATAATTTTAACCTGTTGATTTTTAACATAACGAAAATTTGCGTCATCTATAGGTGTAATAGCAAAGTTGTAATGTCCGCTCTGAGCTAAGTTAAGATGTCCGTCACGTAGACTCACCATTAAGGGATATACATGACGGCTTATAGAGCGGAGTTTTTTACATTGGAAGACGTTAATAGATTAAAAATCATTCAAGATGTAATTGATCAACGGTTGACGACTAAAATGACAGCACAATGCTTAGGGATATCAGACTGTCAGTGCCGACGCCTTTTAGTTCGCTAACCGCTCACAAAGCATTCCTGCTGGTGATGGTTCATCACGTAAGCGTAAAAAGCCGACAGAAAAGAAATCCCAATGTTCTTTAAATAATGACGATATGCTTGAAGCATTAGTCACTCTTCAATCTCGCTCAGAAGAAATATTTGGAAGAAAGATTCAGGAGCCCTGTCATGGCTCCTGAAGGATATTGTTTTTTACTGCGGTAAAAAATATTTCTGGTATATTATTGGGATAAACAGTCTCCAACGTATTGATAAGCTGGTCTATTTCCCACCAATGATGATGTTTAATAACTGATTTTTCATTTTCAGTCCATTCAGTGGTGTTGATATCTTCTTTATCAAAATTTACGATATAAAAATGTTCTTTTGCTAAAACAGCCTCTCCACTAGGGAGAATCATTTCAAATGTTCTTTGAGCAACACATTGTCCAACATTATTTTTTCGGATACCTGTTTCTTCACGAAGTTCTCTAATAGCGGCTTGTTCAAAAGACTCTCCTTTTTTAACGCCTCCTCCAGGCGTAGCCCAATATGACTGACCGGTTAATGCATCGTCATTATGTACAAAATTAAACAATAATACTCGATTAGACGGGCTAATGATTAGCAAACGCGCTGAACAGCGAATACGCATATCTTATTTCCTTTTAGCTATAAATGGGGATTAGCTTAAATGATAATAGCAACATTGTTGTAATATCTTATCTGTATTCACCTATTACTTACAGTTAACAGTTTGTGGATATTTCAACTTTGCTGAGAGGCGGATATCTCTACTTAGCCTTGACAATAGGTGGTGGTAAATGGCACGAAGACAGAATAAGAATGCACCCTCGATAGTCGCTACGATCACAGGGAAGATTACCGTTGCCCCCAAGCGTATAAAGTGCCAGACGGGTAAAGTGATGGCAGTCGCTACCATGCAGGCACAGAGCGAGAAGCGCAGTGATTACCCGCTGCGTGTTGTGGGCTTTGATGAGATGGCTCTATCGGTGATGTTGTTACGGAAAGGTCAGGTGATCACTGTGACGGGAAAGGCTTCTTACTGGCAGGGCTATCAGTTGGCTGTCAGTTCTATCGCTCAATAGGTTCCGACGAATGGCGTCGCAACCTCTTCACAAGGTTGGTGCGTTTAACGTACTGACCTCTCACTACCGACGAAATTCGTTGTCAGTCATTAGCTCAGGACGTTTAGTGCGCTGACTCTGCTTTATTGATAATGGAATATCAGGTTATCACTGGATATAGTTGAAATTAATGAATAGCGCGGCTTGGATAACGGCTATTGCTATACGTTAGGCTATACCACCGCATTAATCGATAAATAAAATCACTATATAACAACAAATTACATCACCATTTGACATTCCAAATCGACATGATTAACCGCCGCCTCGAATGGATGGCCGCGAATGCCATGGTGTCCGGCAAAATCGCCGTTGTGGGTGCGGGCTACGACGCTAAGGTGATCGATTTTGGCCGCTCTGCTGGCTTAACCATTGCGTTGAGTGGGAGCGATAAGTGGCCATTGAAAGTAGAGGCTGGCAAGACTAATACCCAGCCATCTGATGATATTGAAGACTGGCAGCAAAGGATATTGAAAGAGTCGGGTGCGGTGCCGACAGATTTGGTCTTTACCAATAAATCATGGAAAGCTTTCCGGCTGGATACGTCCATTAAAGACAACGCTATCAACTATCCGGCATTGAGTCCTTATGGCAACCAAATCAACGCCGGCGCACAGATTGCCAAAGGCGCCATCTACAAAGGTCGGTGGGGGAACTTTGATTTGTGGTTATATAATGACTGGTTTATTGACCCGGTTGATAACATCGAAAAACCGATGATCCCAGACGGGGCGGTTTTAATGTCCTGTGTGGATTTGATGGGCACACGTATGTTTGGTGCCATTAAAGACCCGAAATTTAACTACGGGGCGATGGCCTATGCGCCGAAATCTTGGCTGATTGAAGATCCGGCGCAGCGTTTCCTGATGGTGCAATCCGCACCTCTGGTCATTCCCAGCCGAGTGAATGCGGCATTGTGCGCAATGGTGGTGTAGAGCAGGGGAAAAACATTGAACTTGCGGACTACCAGTCTTCCATGAATGAACGGTTTTCGGAGTACAGCGGCCTGTCCATGAATGTCAGTGGCCTGAGTGAACTGTCGAACGGGCAGGGCTATAAGGTGGTTGAGATTGCAACTGCAAAAGACCCTGAAGCGGAAAAGATGCGCTATCGCAATTATGTCACCATTATCGAAAGCACCCTGCATTCACACCAGCGCCAGCAGGAGGCCATTGACTGGGAAATGAACCGCCGTTATGGACGTTCTAAAGTTCTTAAGGTGCTGGTTGACAGTTGGCGGGATATCAGCGGGGCATTATGGCAACCCAATACGCTGATCCCGATTCATTTACCTGTTTTCGGACTGTCGTCTGAACAGTGGCTATTGTCAGAAGTGTCCTATGTCCGCAACAAAGATGACGGAACCCGGGCCGAGTTAACCCTGATGCCGCCGGCAGCATTCACTGTGCAACCCTACGAATTCTACGACACGATTATGGAGTTACGTGATTATGGACGTTAAAAATTTATATCGTCGCGCCATGATGATGCTGGGTCTGGGACGGGTCACAACCTGTAATGATAGCGGCGTCATCCAGCAGGTGCAGTATCAGACGGCAATGGAAGTCCGCGATAACACAAAACGGATCGCAGAATTTGGCTTTTCGTCAGGGCTGCCAGCCGGAACCGATGTTGTCCTCGCATTTTTAGGGGGTGACCGCTCGAATGCGGTGGTGATTGGCAGCAATCATCAACAACACCGGCACCGGGGATTAAATCCCGGTGAAGTGGTGGTGTATAACCAATGGGGGCTGCATATCCTGCTGACCGAATCAGGGATCACCGTCGAGGCACAGGGGCAACCGGTCACGGTGAACAATGCATCTAAAGTTACCGTCAATGCCGCTACCGAAGTGTGGCTGAATACGCCAGTGCTGAAAGTCACCGGGGATGTTATTGATAACTGTAACAGCAACAAAACTACCATGAAACAGCTGCGTGATGCCTATAACGAACATACCCATCCGGTGCCGGGCGTGAGGTCAGGGGATTCAACCGTAACCAGCCAAACGACAGGAGCGACGGTGAAATGAGTGATATTACCTCAGAGTGGAATGTAAAAAATATCCATGCCGATTGGCTGGTTGGCCACGGTGATTTGGTCACCGGTAATGACCTGCAAACCGCGATTATTATCAGTTTATTTACGGACCGACAGGCGCGGACGGATGATGACATTGACGGCACTGATCGTCGGGGATGGTGGGGCGATAACGACGCTGATTATCCGATAGGTTCCCGTTTATGGTTGTTGCATCGACAGAAATTGACCCCAGCTGTCGCACTGGCGGCGGAGGATTACGCGCGTGAGGCGCTGCAATGGATGTTGGATGATGGCGTGGCTGATGCTGTCGACATTGGCACTCAGATTGTCTGGCCCCATCGTCTGAACATGATCATTCGTTATCAGCGTCCCGGGCGCGATAATGAGGATTTACGGTTTTTCTGGGTATGGGAACGAGAAAATGCCATTTAAACGAAAAACACTGACCGAATTGCGCGAGCAAAATCGCAGTTATCTGCAGTCAGAATTGCAGAAGACAGGTCCCTTATTGCGGTTTTCCAATATGGGGGTGCTGGCGGATATGGATGCGGGAATGGCGCATCTGCATTACGGCTATCTGGATTATCTAGCCAAACAAACCACCCCCTTCACGGCCACCGATGAGTGGTTGTCAGGCTGGGCCGCCCTGAAAAAATATTCCAAAAACCGGCGACAGCAGCGCGTTGCGAGGACTATCAATTTACCGGGACGGACGGGCTGGTTATCCCTGCCGGCACGATACTTAACCGGGGCGATGGCTATCAATATAAAACCGTCGATGAAACCCGGATTCATCATGGGCGGGGTCACGCTGTTCTTATGGCGATATTGCCCGATGTTACCGACGACAATTCAGGCGGGGGCGCGGCGGGTAATGCGCCTTCAGGCACGGCATTAACACTGGACCAGAGTATTGCTGGTGTGAATGTTGAGGGCACGGCAATTGTTGCGATAACTGGCGGGACTGATATTGAGCGTGAATCAGATTTTCGTTCTCGTATGCTCCTCGCCTATCAGGGTTCACCACAGGGCGGCTCGGATGATGACTATAAACAGTGGGCACTCGCCGTCCCCGGGGTTACCCGCGTCTGGGTCAAACCCCGAGCAGCGGGAGCGGGCACGGTGGGTGTGTATATTATGTGTGACAATAATGGGCGTGACGGTTTCCCCATGGGTGCCGACGGTGTTTCATCACATGAACCCTATGCTGTTCATGCGTCCGGGGATCAGTTGCGTGTCGCTGATTATATTTACCCGTTACGGCCGGTGACAGCGATTATCTGGGTCTTGTCTCCGATAAAACGCACCGTTGATTTCACGATTAACGGCCTCGCTCATGTGGGCACTGACATCACTCACCGCATCGCCACCGCGATTGATACGGTGTTGTTTGAGAGCGGAAACCCGGACGGAACGGGGAAAATATTGATATCCGATCTGCAGTATGCGATTGCGGATGTGCCGGGCACGGCCGGTTTTGTTATCACGTCACCAACAAAAAACATGGCGTTGTCTGTCGGACATTTACCTGTGCGGGGTGAGGTCAAATACACATGAAACAATACAGCGTCAGTGAATATACCGCAGCACTCAACGGATTACTGCCAACGGGCATGGCCTGGACGCGAACACCCCATTCAGTGATGAGCGTCACCATGGGGGCTATTGCACACAGTTATCACCGCAGTGATCAGGATGCGCATTTGTTATTAACCGGCAGTTTTCCGGCAACCGCCACCATTATGTTGCCTGAATGGGAGAAAACACTGGGGTTGCCTGATGAGTGCGCCATGGGGGAAATTGACAGTATCTCATTGAGACAAAAATCGGTGGTATCAAAATTATTACGAACGGGTGGTCAGTCAAAATTATATTTCATCGGCGTGGCGGCTGAGCTCGGATTTAAAATTACCATTACGGAATTCAGGCAGGCCAGAGCGGGCATGTCTGTGTGTGGTGATGCTCTGAACGGGGAGGACTGGCCCTTTGTCTGGCGGATTAATTCCCCGACAACCACCGTTAATTACGCGGTGGCGGGTGGGAGTTATTGTGGTGATCCGTTACGGTCATGGGGAAATAAAAAACTGGAATGCCCATTTCAGAAAATCAGCCCGTCTCACACCATTCTGCAATTCGGTTATAACCCGTAATCAGCCATTAATTAAATTTAAACATTAATCACCTTCACTGAGTGAGGATTAGCTATGCAAAAAATCGGTGATATCACAAACACCGCTGATAACAATGATGAGTTTACGAATGGAAATGTAGCGGCAGGTGTTCCGCCAACATTATTAGAGGCTCCGTGGTTTAATACCGTTCAGAGAGAAATCATTAATGTGCTGACTGCCGCTGGAATACAGCCAAATAAAACTAACGAGGCTCAATTAGCGGAGGCAATCAGAAAATTAATTTCACAGGGCGCTCTCGAAAAAGCGAAGAACGGCGCAGACATTCCGGATAAACCGGCGTTTGTGGACAACCTGGGCTTACGGGAAACCGTCAAAAATGCCGGGCATCTCATTGGCCTGCCTACCGGTGAGACCCGGTTGCTCAGCGGCAATAGCAGTACCTATTTGTACGTGACAGATAATAACCGTACGGGGTCATACAATACGCAAGGCGGCCATGTCTGGTCATTTGATGACACCGGGACTCTGGAGACCGGATTGATACCGATCCAGTGTGGCGGGACAGGCGCAAGAACCGCCAATGAAGCGCTGGCGACACTGGGGGCGGTGCCCGGCAACCGG
>NZ_NJAI01000007.1:31733-96072 GCF_002632725.1 Xenorhabdus hominickii | reverse complement strand
CAAACTTAAGCAGGAAAGAGAAATTATTCGACTTAAGAAGGAACACATAAAGGCGATAGAAAAACACAGAAAAACCCAAGATGAATTAATAGCTATAGGGAATAAACTTTCCCGATTGCAATCAAAATAATAAAACAATAAACACGTTTTAATTACAGCGCCATCGCTGGGGATTTGATCACCCTAAAAACGGGAAATAGAAAATGACACAATTAACTTTGCTTGAAAGAAAGCGAAAGGCATTAGTACACGCCAAATTGGATTCATTACAAATTAAATTCGGAACCCACACTGAGATAATCAAAGTAGGAAAGATTAATTATCGACTGGATTTAGGCGAGGAAATATTAACACAGGCTTTGATTAAATTCTTTGAGGATGAGTTAGATAACAATCCACATAAGCCACATGCGCTTATTAATACCTACAACTGCTTTATTACCAAGAACGGAAACTTAACCTCCAAAGGTGAGGATTTCATGACTCACCTTCTGGAATATGTCGCACAAAAAACGGAGCCAATAAAATGAAAAATGAAACCTATTTAGATTTTGCTAATACAGCCATCCAGAAAGAGAAAGAAGAGAAGTATGACCTTGCCGCTTCATATTGGGGAAAAGCCAGAAGTGTAGCCACCAGTATTAATGCTCAATTATGGTCTGAATACCGTCAGGAGCATAACGAAAAAAGGCATTTATTACATACCAGCTATAGCGCAGCAATAAGAACTCAGAAAGAAAACAGAAAAATAGCAGCAGTAAACAAACGAACGGCGGAGGTATTGGAAAGTCACCTCGAAAATCATCCTGAAACAAATAAGTGGAAACAAAAGTTTCAACAGGCGGAGGCTAATCATGACTGAATATGAACAAGCAAAGCAATTAGCACGGAATTTAGAACTGAAAGGCTTATTTCGCCGCGCCGCCAAAGCATGGGGAAATGCGCTCTTATTATCTCAGGATAAAAAACAAGAACAGGAATGTACCAAGAATAATCTGCGCTGTGTTCGAAAAGCAAAAATAACTCTTAGGGAGGGATTGTGATGGCAAAAATAAAAAGAAGTAAAACGCAACAAGGATTTATGGGAATGACCATCCCTCAAGGAATGCGCTTAGGAAAAGACGAAGAACGTGATTATTTAAATTCAAAAAAATATATCGCCAATTTCTCAACAGAAGGCGAATTCCTAAGAGTACCACTTAATAGAGCCATGCGACGTCATGCAAAGAAAATGAAGATTGAACTTAAGGAAGCAGAATAATGAGCAAGAAAAACGAATTAATTACTGTCGATTCAAACAAGCTGCCAGTGATCGAGTGGCAAGGCGTTCGTGTCGTTACCACTGAAACGCTGGCGACTGGGTATGGTACAGAACCAACAAACATCCGTTCCAATATCGCTAATCACCGCAGCCGCTTTCTTGAGGGTATTCATGTATTCACTCTTAAAGGTGATAACTTTCAATCATTTAAGAACCAAGGCAATAATATTGACTTGGTTAATAAACACGCAAATCAAATCACCCTCTTCACAGAGAAAGGTGCGGCTCGCATGTCGAAAATTCTTGATACCGATGAGGCATGGTCTTTCTTTGAAAAAATGGAGTCAGCTTACTTTCATCAGAAAAAAACCGCAACCAATCCCCTTGCCTTGCCCGGTGATTACATTGCAGCTCTGGAAGCATTGCTGACAACTGAAAAAGAAAAGGTCGTCATTACTCAAGAACGTGATGAAGCTCGCCGCACCAAATCACAGATCAGTCGCAGTCGTGAAGCTCAGGCACTCGGCAAACTCGGTGCTGTTACCCGCAAATGTAGAGAGCTGGAAGAACGCCTGGGTGAAAGCACAAAACACGCAACGGTTACGGCGGTGCAGAACGCCACAGAAAAAGAATACCAGTACGCCCCACTCCGCAAATGGTGCAAGGAAAACAACATCGAAGCGGTGAAGGTTCCTGACACCCGATATGGACATGTTAAGTCATGGCCTGCCGAAGCATGGCTGGCGGTACACGGTGTTGATCTCAAAAAACTGTTTGGCAAAAAGTGAGGTGATGGAAATGGAAAAGTACATTGTGACCTATTTGGCTAATTACCCTTGCGGGCATCGACACACGCTGCGTATTGCTATGGAGGCCCATGATGCAATGGAGGCTATCGCAAAATCACAGGCAGTATTCACTGACGAGCAGCTGACGTCAACTAATCACACGCTCTTCTCTGTCATGCCGGAAGGATTCAACAAAAACACGATTAGCAGTCTGGATGCATGCTCAAAGGCGGAGGTAAAGTCATGATCATTAACTCCAATTTATTACGTGCCGCACTGGTCTGTGTGGCTAAAAATGACCCGCGTTATTACCTGTGTGGGGTGAATATCACTCCAAAATATCTGGAATCAACAAACGGCTATGTCGCTTTTCGGTTAGAGCATGGCGTGAATACGCGCCGTAAAGCTATCGTGCAGTTTCACGGGAAGATCCCCAAGAAAGCAGACACAACGGAACTGCATTTCACCAAAGAACCTTATGCCGTTCACCGGGATATTGCCGGGATTCGGGTTGGATTCACCGTTTTAACCATGCTGGATGGTCGCTTCCCTGATTTAGACCGCGTGATCCCAAAGAAAGTGGAAAATGTTATTCCCCACTTTCAGGCTGAGTACTTGGCCTACCCCTACAAAATATTTGGGATTGATTCAAGACTCATCACCGTTTCCATGCACCCCTCCGGCATGACAGGCGCTTGCTTAATGAAGTTTGGCGACAACATCAATCAGCGTTATGGCAACCCTCAGTTTGTTGTCATGCCAACGCGGGTGTAAGGGGGCGTTTCAATGAAAATCGAATATCAGGACAAGGGCAACACAGCACAAATCATCCTTGCCAGCTTTATTACAGAACGCCGCTTACACAACCGTTGTGTTGATGCTGCCCTGTTAGCCACACCTGTTCGGGCTGCTTCTTCCGGGGTGTTTTTCAGAAGAACGGTGATCACAGGCAAAACCAATCACATGATGCGGGCTTACAAAACCATTTGCAGGGAGGCAGACCGTGACTAAGGGACACCGCCAGCGGGCAGACATTGACGATGTACTTGTTAAGGCCACATTCCACATTGACGACGGCAGGGATCACACGCAGCGGATTATCCACCGCATGAGACGTAACCAACATATTCATGAGGGCATCTGCCCTCTTCTGCCACCCGCGCCCAAAGTGGCCGAAGTGAAATTAACACCGGTGAAGAAAGCACGTAATAAGCGAGGTAAAGAATAATGATAAGCATCGATAACGCACAAAATGAAATTGGGTTGGCTGGTCATATTGATGACGGGAAAGAATGGGCGAGCGGGTTATTGAAGAAGGCAGATGAGCAGATTCAACAGGAAGAAAAATTACCAACAGTTATAGAGGAAGAGGCTGTCGATATTGAAGGCACCCAAATAACAGTCAAAGTTCTGGATACAGGGCAACGAGTAATAGACGCCCAGAATATACAGCAACTCTTTAACTGGTTGGAAAGTGGAGAGAATAACAATGATCAATGACGCCTTCCACCTCACCCAAATCATTGCTTCGGTCTGGGGTGATCCTGCTGATATCACCGAGGCAGTCTGGCAGGCAGGCTACCGGAAGCCAGAACGGGGAGAAAAGGCAATCGCTGAACTCACTATCGACATGATGAACGGGGTGCCCGATGAGGTGCCCTACTCTGCGAGACCAAAAAATTTGGATGATATTCTCACAACGGAATTGAACAGCATTATTTTTGAAGCGACATGGAGTGATAAGGCAACACCGGCAATGGTGGCGAAAACAGTTTTGGAGAACCGGTATCAGAAAGGAGGTAAATGATGAATCAATCACCTTATATCAAAACAGACGAACTGGCAGGCCGATATGGCGTAAAGCCACATACAATAAGATTGTGGTGCGGTAATGGGAAGCAAAAACGAGAAGGCTTCCCAAAACCCAGATTTAAATCCGACCAGCTTAACTTTCTGCGGCAGGATATTTTTGACTGGGAGAACGGGAAACAATTTTAGTCAACTTATCCCACCAGCGTTCATAGGCCTCTCTCTGCTCGTCTAGGTAGGTGTGCTTATCGTACACCTGCCATATTCCCGGCAATTTATGCCCCAGCATAATTTCAGCTACATGAGGTGATGTTAATTCGGAAATTTCAGTGCGCATAGTCCTACGCAAATCATGAATTGACCAGTGAGCGCAAGTAGGCAGGTAAGGAGCCATTCTTTTATTAAGAATTGTAATTATTTGAATGTATGATCCCCGAGCGAAGGGTTTTCCGCTAGATACTGTGAATAAATATGAACTTCCACCGTTTAATTTCTTTGCGTGCTCGATTAATTCTTTAGCTGCTGGAATGATAGGTCTGATTATGGGCTTCTTGGATCTTCTCCCTGTTTTATGGTTGGCGGGCGGAACAATCCAAACATTCTTCTCATAGTCAAAGTCGTTAACCTTGGCTTTCAACAGCTCACTAACGCGACATCCAAATAGCAGGCACAATTTTATTATTAATGCGTTGCGGGGGTTGTAGTCAGAAGCATTAATGAGTTTAAAAAGAACCACTAACTCTTCTTCATTTAATGTCCTTTCGCCCATCTCAGAATCGAGATCAGCATCCGCAGCTCTTCCTCCTAAATCACTTTTTTCCACATCAGATAATGGAGTTAAATTGGTCATTCCGCGCCGGACAGCCCATCTATGCGCAGTCTTGGAGTATGTCAATATGCGAGTGCCAATTGACGGTACTTGCTTGGAAATGTCTTCAATTAAGGCAAGCCAAACATGGAGCGTCACCTCATCATGAGGAAGTTTACCGATTTTAGGGAACACATGAATTTCGAAAGAACGCAAAATAGAATCAGCCTCAATTTTTGAGCCTTGCATTGTCGTCTTCCACCATTCTCGCATTAGTCCCTCTACGGTCACTGCGCTTAATGCAGACTCTTTGCGAACGCGTTTAACTATTTTAGGGTTACGGTGTTGTTCGAGTTCTCCTCGGTAAAAAGTGACAGCGTCACGAGCATCTTTTAAGCTGGTTGCAGGGTAAGTACCAATATCAATTCGATCTCCTTTGCCGTTCCATCGATACCTGAATTGAAATATGATTTTTCCTTTAGGGGTAACGCGAACAGATAAGCTATCCCTATCAGACTTAGTAATCATTTTCTCTTGGGGTTTACCGCTGGTGGAACGCAGCCATGAATCAGTAATTGCCATATCACTTTCCTCAAAAAATAATACAGCTTTTAATGTAGTTTATGTACTCACATATGTACATTTTTTTCATGATACAAGATGAATGTTTGTGACTAATGATGACTATAGCAAGCAATGGAATGGTTTAATTTAAATAAAAATCAAATGGTTGAATTTAAATATGTGATTATATGTGACTGCTCATGATTACGGATGACTTATTAAACGTATTCCCCAAAAAAATCATTTCGCCGAATGGCTAAGTTGACCGAATTTCGCGAAAAGTCGATATTGCCACCCCCTGAGACTAAATGAATTTCGATATCAGGATAGTTTTCCTTAAACTTCATTAAATTAGGAAGCAACCATTTCATCATGATTGTGGGTTCACAAGAAACAATTAACGGTGTTCCTTGGGATGTTTGTTGGAGTTCATCGAGTGTCGATGCTAGCAGTTCAAATGCTTGTTGGCAGGTTTGTTTGAGTTTTTCACCAGCAGGAGTCAAAAAGATCCCCCTATTTCTGCGTTCAAATAAAGTAATACCTAAAATAGCCTCCAATCGCCGGATTTGACGACTGACCGCTCCTTGTGTCACACATAATTCTTCTGCTGCTTTGACTAAACTTTGGTAACGGGCTGCCGCTTCAAATGCCCTCAACGAATTCAGTGGGGGTAGCTCTTTCATTACAATCCTTTATTGTTGATTTTTTCTCAATCATTTCAGCGTAAATTAATCGTTATTCTTTAGTCAAATAGATCAATAAAATAAGTTATCAAAATATGACAAGTGCTATTCAGAGGACATAATGACAGAGTTAATTGCTGTAGCCGTTATTACTATTCTTGCAGTTATCAGCCCGGGGGCTGACTTTGCAATGATCACCCGCAACAGTTATCTTTACGGCCGACGAGCCGGCATATTAGCAGCCATTGGGATAGCATCAGGTATATTGGTTCATGTTGCTTATACCATCCTTGGTATTGGTATTTTAATTGCGCATTCACCCAATATATTACTCGCCATAAAAGTTGCGGGAGCTATTTATCTTATCTACATAGGTTATAAGACGATCACATCAAAAACAGAAATTGATGTTGATATTAACTCAACAAAACAGGCTGCAATTACGGCGTTTAGAACGGGTTTTCTGACAAATGTATTGAATCCTAAATCGACACTTTTTGTTGTCAGTACCTTTACTCAGATTGTTTCACCATCCACCAGTATCGGCTTGCAAATGAGTTATGGGATTTTTATGTCTCTCATGCACCTTATCTGGTTTATAAGCGTTGCTGTTTTCTTTTCTCACTATAAACTTAGAGCTGCCATGTTAGAAAAACAAACCATACTTAATCGAGTCATTGGTGTCATTCTGATGGGATTCGGTGTTTCTTTGGGCGTGATCCCTATCGCCAATTGAGAAAGCAACCGTAAGGACATTGATTATGCCAATCAACTTTAATGCCAAAGAAAACAAATATGCTTATGTTGGCCGTGAAGCCCAATAAGAATGGTACGATCTGATTCAGAAGCTGGGAACGCTGTCGGATTTTATTGTTGAAAAAGATTTTTGGACTGTTTGGGTAGGTATAAAATAAATAATATTGAAATATTCGAGGTAATGAAAAGAGCCTGAAAAGCTTTTCAGGCTCTTTTTGCTGGTAGTTATTTAGGTTAATGAAAATGTCAGCGACGTCATATTCAAATTATCATGACCGGACAGCAATAAACGGTTTATCTATACTGGTTGTCCGTCGTACTTTTTTCTCTTCTTCATCAACCAACTGATTCAGTTTACTAACAAAGATAGCTTGAAGTTTCTGCCAAAACTCTTCGAAATGTTCTTCATTACGCAAACAACTAGTCATTACCGCAGCTCGTAATACATAAATGCGGCGGGTTTTCTCCCATTCACTGCGGCTAAAACCACATTTTTCTGCATAATGCTGCGGTGTATCACCATACTCTTTGTAATCCAGTATGGTGGATGATGTAAGAAAATCGTTGGCATAAGCACGCCCTGTATAATATGAACAAAGTTCATAAAGGCGTTTATTGAGGGCATTGTGGCGGGTCAAACTCTCGTTGCCAACTTCTTTGAATGTGAAGTTAATCATATGAAAATCAGGGAATGGCATAATATGCACTTCAAACCGATGCATACCTACTTCTATTGGCGCTAAATTCGCGAGCTTATCCAATAGACGGTGAGCGGTGACAATACCGGCAGCGATGATTTTTCCATATCCATTGATATTCAAAGGTAATAATCGATGGGCAGCCCAGAGAGCCGCTGCTGTCGCTCCTGCTTTTGAGCCTTCCATGATAGATGAACCTAGAATTCCTCTATTGATAGCTGAGGGATTCGTATTATCGTTTTTCTCTTCAAAGACATAAGCCGCCCGGGAAGAAATCAGGTCGAGAATACGTTTGTCTTTCATACAGATGGCACCAGCCGCGTATTGAATAAATCCAACCTTATGCGGGTCAACTGTAATCGAATCAACTTCTTTCAATGCCTTGAAACTTTGGTAAACCTCCGGTTTCGGCCAGCTAATGCCTTCAGGCATAATTCCTATCGTACGATGATGATTAACCAGATCATCATATTCTACAAACTCTCCTTGTTCATTCAGGAGCATAGAACAAGCGTATCCTGCATAAGCTGCATCAACATGGATATAGAATGATTCACCATAAAGCTCCTCACATTCCTGCCTCAATGCGATGACTTTATCAATTTGATCTATCGCCCCAACCTCCGTTGTTCCTACCACAGCAATCATTGCCAAAATTGACTCGCCTTTTTCAATTAAATCAAAAACTATCTTCCTCATTTGAACAATGTCAGTTTGATAGTTTTCATTAACAGGCAATGAAATAATGTTTTCCTGACCGATACCAAAAATATCTGCTGCTTTCATCCAAGAGTAATGCTTGGATTGTGGAACCAGTAGTTTGCCCAATATTTCTGGTTTTACTCCAATGCCACGACACGTCATATCGCGGACTTCCTCGAAAATTCCACGCTGTTGCAGTTCACTGATTAAATCTAGAGTTTCAGCCGTTGACATGTTTCTCAATTGCTGAGGAGATTTATGATTGAGCAGATCTTTTGCTTTTGGATGTTGGGAAATTGCAAAAGGTAACGTTTTTACATTTCTGGCAACCCATAATCCTTCATAGTTAGCTACAGTACCGCCAGAAGTGATGTGTCCCCAAGATTGCTGAGGATCATAACCAAACATGCGGCAGAGATCTAACCCGGATTCAAGTTCCAGCTCTGTTGTTGTAGGAGAGGATTCATAGCTACAGTTGTTTGGGTTGTACATCATGGCCATAACATAAGCAAGGTTAGAAACCATCAACGTATCACTGCTAATATGGCCAAGATAACGGGGAGAAAAGAAAGGGATTGACGTGTTTTTCAGTTTTGCTGATAACTGATTTAAGATCCCTTCTGTCTGGTAAAGTGTTTCTCTGTAATTGTGTTCATAACGGTCAACAGATGTGACCAAGGCCGAATCTTCGGGATGAAAACCTGAGCGCCAATGTATGTGTTCGCTAACTGCATAGTCCATCATCTCTCTAAAAAAAACCGCATTTTCTGATTTTGGGCCCAAAAACAACGCATCTATATTTAAATTTGGATGAAATGGCTTGGTCATAATTTGCGCAACCTTTTAACTGATTTTTTGTGTTTTATAGTAAAGTTAAATTTTATAAATTTATTAATAAATTTTTTTATTTTCTATATGAATGAAGGATTCCTTGTGATGCTGATAAAAAGCCCACAATAACTGTTTGAAAGTATATTGTTTGATTTTTAGGTAATGCACAAAAATCACTCTACTACCTGTGCCAGGTTAATCTATTTTTGTAGATATAAGACATTATTCTATGAATATTAATAATAAGTTAATAATTAACTTTAAATTTGTGCGCTACTACAAAGAAATGCGAAGAATGTCTTAAGGTGTTATGGAGTAAAGATTTATATATGAACTATACAAGCCATACCATTAGGCTCTAATGATGGCGTTCACACATAACAGAAAGCGTGATTTTTTCACAAATTCTGTTATGCAGAACAAAACATAGATAAGTTATGCGATTGGAGTAAGTGAATACAACCAACAAAGCTGTAAATTGAAAAATAAAGAGTATGTTATATATTGCACATAGCAAAAAATGTATATTGATTAGCTAACTCAGCGATAAACATAAAAATTGCACCAAGTAAAATAGAATAATTATTATGCAATGATAAGCTATATTTCTCCTTCCATAAAGCATACGTCCAAACTGTCATTGCAATGATATATAAGCACCATGAAACCATCCTCAGTCCAAAGGCACTTTTGATATTAAGTTCAACTTGGTGTGGAAAAATAGCATTATCATTCACTGTTATGGCTTCCGCTAACCACCCCATATAGGCTGGGTGTTCAATCAAGCGCACTGTTATACTGATAAACACAACCAACAGTGCTGTCATCACCAATTTGATAGGCAATGGTCCTTGAATGTGTTTTCTTAACGGACAACCAATAAATGACAGTGCCAACGCAGGCCCCAATGTAAACACCGCACTGTAGAACAGAAAATAAGTATTAATGTTTGTCCAAGTGACCATCTCACTGTTAACGTAAATAATCGCCATATAATGAAGGCTGATTAAACCAATGATACCTATCCCCAGAAGGATATAAGCATGTACTTGTTTTATGATTACGATAAAAATCGTATATAAAACCAGCAGACCAAAATAGATGGCAGCAAAAGTTGTTTCTGTGTTTACCCATTCCGGCATAACATGACGGAATGAGTGATAAACATTCAACGGGTACTCTAAAATGTTTAGGGAGGCCACTAACTTGATCCCTGCCAACACATTGCTGACTAATAAGGTTCTTTGCACAATGATAGTCATCGAATTGTGCCATGTGTTTAATTTATGCTTAAACCAGTAAATATAAAGTGCACTCATCAGCACAAGCCCAATGGAGCCTTGTACTGCCATTGTAAATGCAATCAACAGCCATTCACTCATGTCAATTCTATTCCATTTCTCTGTAATCAAAAAACATCATCGACGCGTATTACATCCATATCTTATTGATTCAATTTTAGTTTGATTGAGATATTATATTGAATGGGCAAAATTTTACGCAAGTTCAATGTTAATCCAAAAAAAAATTTACTTTTTTTCGATAGTTATGCCGTGATTAATAGGAGTATCTACCTCTTATCAGAGCTACCTAAATATGTTAAATTAGCTCTCATATCAATCACTTCTAATGAGCATTCCCTATGATCCCGGAAAAACGTATTATTCGTCGGATTCAATCTGGTGGTTGCGCAATCCACTGTCAGGATTGTAGCATTAGCCAGCTCTGCATTCCTTTCACCTTAAATGAACACGAACTTGATCAGCTAGATAATATCATCGAGCGCAAGAAGCCTATCCAGAAAGGGCAAACGTTGTTTAAGGCGGGTGATGCATTGAAATCACTCTATGCCATCCGTTCTGGGACAATCAAAAGTTATACAATTACTGAAGAAGGCGATGAACAAATTACAGGATTCCACCTTGCGGGTGATTTAGTTGGGTTCGATGCCATTATTAACACCGAACACCCAAGTTTTGCCCAAGCTCTCGAAACATCGATGGTATGTGAAATTCCGTTTGAAACTCTGGATGATCTCTCTGGAAAAATGCCTAATCTGCGTCAGCAAATGATGCGCTTGATGAGTGGCGAAATCAAAGGTGACCAAGAGATGATCCTGTTGCTCTCCAAAAAGAATGCGGAAGAAAGGCTGGCCGCCTTTGTCTACAACTTGTCCCGCCGCTTTGCGCAACGAGGCTTCTCACCTCGTGAATTCCGTTTGACCATGACACGTGGCGACATTGGCAATTATCTTGGTTTGACTGTTGAGACAATTAGTCGCTTACTTGGCCGTTTCCAGAAGAATGGCATTTTGGCGGTCAAAGGCAAATATATCGCGGTCGAAGATATGGCTAAATTGACGGAATTGGCTGGTAAAGCTCCCGCTACCGCATCCTGATGTCATCTAAATTTTAAGCCAGATCACTATATTTTCCTGATCTGGCATTTTTTTACCCTGTTATAGTTGGTTATATTGGTTTATCTTCTGTATGAAGGGGGCATTCAGCCTCTGCGAGGAACTCAATATGGCAAACTACCAAAATATCTTAGTTGCAATTGACCCCAATCAGGATGATCAGCCCGCATTAAGACGTGCAGTTTATATCGTGCAGCGTAATGGTGGTCGAATTAAAGCCTTTCTACCTATCTATGATATTTCATATGAAATGACCAGCCTTCTTTCTCCCGAAGAAAGAAATGCCATGTGCAAAGGTGTTATTGGGCAACGAGCCGCTTGGATAAAGCAGCAAGCCTATTACTATCTTGAGTCAGGGATTGATATTGAGATCAAAGTTGTTTGGCACAATCGCGCTTACGAAGCCATTATTCAAGAAATCATCACTGAAAATCATGACTTATTATTGAAAATGGCACATCAGCATTCTCGACTGGGATCCATCATTTTCACTCCACTTGATTGGCAATTGCTACGTAAAAGTCCCTGTCCTGTCTGGATGGTAAAAGATCAAGTATGGCCAGAAAGTGGCTCTGCGGTTGTTGCAGTCAATTTATCCAATGAAGAATCTTATCATAATGAACTAAATCTTAAATTAGTGCGAGAAACACAAGATCTTGCCAATCGAATTGTAAAAGAACCACTGATTCATCTTGTTAGTGCTTATCCGGTTGCACCTTTAAATATTGCCACAGAGCTACCTGATTTTGATCCGAATGTGTATAACCAAGCATTGCGTGGTCAACATCTTGTTTCTATGAAGGAATTGCGGCAAAAATTTTCGATTAGTGAGCAGTACACCCATGTTCATGAAGGTATACCGGAAAAAGTCATTCCGGAAGTATGCGATGAATTAAATGCAGGAGTCGTTGTTTTAGGCATTCTAGGCCGAACGGGGCTATCCGCTGCGTTTCTTGGTAATACTGCTGAGCATGTTATTGATAAATTAAAATGTGATTTGCTTGCCATTAAACCAGATGGATTTGTTTGTCCTATTAGTGTGGATGAAGAGCCATAAATTGAACAATTATCGCCAGAAAATGATTGCCCGAAATCAAAATCATGCTTATTTCGGGCAATTTTATAATATACGCTAAATAATATTGTTCCAAAATCTATGTCCACCAAATAAGGTCACCATCTTTGTGGATACCCATAAAGCACGTAATAAGCAACCGTTTTTCCTGCAACTGGTTGGCATTTCCCGTTAAAACAGCATGTACCAAATTGCCATTGAGCAGGATTAAATCCCCTGGAGTTATATCGATAACCATACTTTCATGTTCTTCGAGTAACTCTGCTGGATAAGGAAAACCACTATGTGTTAGCCCAAAAGCTGAACGAGAAGCAACATCTGGATCTATATTCCATACTTTTAATTGTCCACCACCTTGTGGAACTTCTGCGTAAAAATTCACAGCCATCACACGCTGGACACATTGAATTTCAAAACCACTTTGTAATGGGTCGCTAAGTTGAGCTAAATCATCATGAGGTAAGAGAAGAAATTCTCCGGAATTATTCCAGTAAACCGCTTTAGCATTACCAGCAGGAATTCCTTGATATGTAGCTGGCCGAATATGCAATAAGTTCTCTGACCGTGACTCATTTAGTTGATCCACAAACCGCTCCAGAGGATTAATTGCTCCTTGAAATAATTCATCAATTGCAGAGTGAAAATACTCAGCTTCTTTTAGATACTCAAAAGTCGTTTTCTCTATGTGAGAAGCACCAAGAAAATACCCCTCTACCCCATCTATTCCTTCACCATAGCGAGGTTTTCTGGCTGAAGATCGCCAAAAGTTATCAATGATTTTCTTTCGTTGTTCCCATGATAAAAAGTTACGGATTCGACATGCAGCTAGATGACCATTTAAAAGAGCATCAACTGTATCTATTGCTATATGACCTTCAGTCTCATGTATAACAAATTCTGATGCTGTCAGTTTTATTCCTGTTAGTGATAATTTTTTAGGCATCATGGCTATTCCTTTATTTTTTTAAGTAATATGTTATTTATCTTCACCTATTTACGAGGATTACCGTGTCTTTGTTTCTTGCTTTTTATGCAGCAAGCTTCTTTTTCTGTGTAAAAAACCTAAAATTGCTGGCACTGGGCTGATAATTCTTTCCTACTCTTTAAATTTGTCAATGTATCTTTCACGTAATTTAGGTAGAAGGCTCCAATGCGTACCACCTGAAATATGATGTTCCTGATGATATCCATCATTAAAAGTCAATAAATTATATAGTTTCCCATAATGACTGACTGAATTGGTGAATTTACTTTCCGGATTAGCCCCATGATGCTCATAATAATTTTGTAAATTCACTAAAATAAAAGCGAATAAGAGTGAAGGTAAATAACAAAGTAATGTCCATTGCCAAGATATACTGAATAAAATTACTAGACCAATAAACATTGTAATCCTATCCAAACGCAATTGAGCAAATTCTTTCTTTTTATTGATTTCATTTTTTGAAACCAATTTTTCAAAATGATGGTCACGCCCACTAAATGGTTTTGCCCATAAAAATAACGCCCATAATATGTGTGGAATTATACTGTACAAGGTGCTGAAACCTCCAAGAACAGCATAATTCCACAATGTGTTGTGTTCACCGCCTTTACCACCTAAAAAAGTTGATGACCTATCGTTGATAGGATTTCCATTATCATTATGATATTTATGGTGATTCCTGACATGAGTAAAGTTATAAGCTTGAAGGGATTGTCCTATGTTGATGGAGTTCAACATGGAAACGAAACTATTCATAGTTGGTGATATAAACCACGGGGTATGAGTAAAAAATGTGAAATAACGATAATATTATAAGTTGTCATGAATGACAGAATGGTAACATTAACTGACCAAGCTGAAATAGATAAATTACTCCAAGATAATGCCAGTGTTATACTGACAATAATATTTAATAAGCTTAGTATAAACATGATGGAATCTTTAGTTGAATATCTCCAGATTTTCATATTTACCTCACTGCTAATATTTCCGGTAGAGAATATCTCTGTGCTCTTCATCTTTCTAATTACCGCTTTTTTTTCCGCGCTGCAATTTGAAACCTATTGAGTATCAAACTCAATAATTCTATAAAATAAATGAATGATCTCATCACAAAATAAAATTACCTGAATTTTTCAGATACTCACTACCGATGATTTTAAAATTTATTGATGAATAATTAGAAATAAGACTGTAAACTACCACAACGTCTCACATCTAATGTTGCACAATGAAAAGATCCACCAAAGCTATTGAAATTTCTGAAATTACATGGAATAGGCGTAAATCCCCAACGTTTCATTGCTGCTATCATGGGTTCATCTTGTTTTTCAACAATTACCCTATTTTCATCCAACATCAGGATATTCATATTGATCCATTTACTGGTCATATATAAAGGGTGATTGTCCGGAATAATCGGTGCTGGCGCATGTAATACATCCCACCCTTTAAATAAATCAGGAATTTTTGATACTTTTTTAGGATTAATTAGCAGTTTTCCAGGTGAAATAGGAACAAACGTCGCATCAATGTGCATGGGGTTTGGATCATCAAATTCAAATACATGTATTCGATATTCATCACCAATATGTCGTTTTAACCATTCAATCCCAAAATCATTTGTTACATGACTTTTTTGAGCAATAATATCTCGGCCACAACGATAAAAATCAGCCGCATCAAAAGTGGGTTCGAATTCTGTAACAGCAAGAGCGACTTTCTGCTGTTCATTACTCTCTTTTCCCCAATTAAAATTATATTGTTCATCAGTCAGTTGAGGTTTCGGTGCAGCATTCCATTTAGCACCTGCTCTGAAATATTCTTTCAATAAAGACTTATAAGCGGCTGTTTCAAAATAACGAGATCGCCATGCCAATGGACATTCAATAATGTTATCACCAATAACCAAAAGTACATCTCTAGGCATGGCACAATATAATCCTGTACTTGTCCATCCTGGGGCCCCAAATACTAGTGATTGATCTTGTGCGTCAGGACGACGGACTTTAACTCCTTCACTTTCAAGAATATGAACAAATTCTTCCAATTCTCGAGAAGCTGCCTCAATACGTTCTTTGGGAAAAGTACGGCCTGCATTTCGTTGAAAATTGACAATTTGTTGTTCTGGCAGGACAGGCTCTAATGCCATGTGCCATGAAGGAAATCTGGCACCATCAACAATACCAACAATCACTTCTTCAAGCGGGTCCCATTCAGTAAATGCATTGACAGGTGATTTAAATAATTTCGAATGAGGTAAATTTTTCATATTATCTCCTTTCGTTATTTATGTCCTTATATTATAAAGAATGAATTTAGTTAAGGATCTAATGGGATAGGTTCTACCGTTGTATAATAAAAAATCCGATTATGGCCTCCTGTTTAGGTTAATCGGATTTTAAAATTTAGCAACTATAGTTATTTTTAATGGCATTATTATTTTAAATACAACACATAATATAAAAATAAATTATAATAATTATAATTATTTGAATTAACTTAATATTATTAACGGTTTTTTGTTCCTTTCTCACGAAAAATCAGAACTAAACCTAGTATTATTGCAACCATTCCAATCATACTTAAAATAGATAATGCATTACCTAAAAATAAATAATCCATTATTGCTGTTACAGCCGGAACAAGATAAAACAAACTGGTAACATTAACAAGATTGCCTGTTCTGATAAGACGATAAAGTAATAATTGAGCAACTACTGAGATGACTAAACCAAGCCACAGTACGGGAATAATAAAACCGATAACAGGTTCAATATGAAATGGTTTGAAAGGAACAAATAACAAACATACCAGTAAACTTACGCCATATTGTAAAGGTAGAACATCGGAGGGAGGTTGTTGGATCTGTTTCTGAAAGATAGCACCAATACTCATACAAGCCAGTGCAGCTAAAGAAAAAAAAGTTCCTGCAAAAGAAAATTGAGTCATGACTAACCCTTGAAACACAACGAGTATCAGACCAGTCAAAGATAATAGTAAGCCCATCAAACGACGAAACGAGAAATGTCGTTCCATCACCCAAAGTGTAATAATGGGTTGAATTCCCATTACTGTTGCCAAAATGCCGGGAGTAATTCCATTCTCCAATGCAAGAAAATAAAAAATAGAATACCCAGCAATGATCAATAAGCCAACACCCGCAACTTTCTTGGTCGTTCCTTGCATGGGAAAATAACGCTTTCTAAATAAGCAGAGAAGTAATAAGAATAGAAAAGCAATGGCAAAACGTACAGTTAAAATCGCGAAGGAAGAACTATGATCCAGTCCCCATCGAGAAAAGACAGCTCCACTACTCCATAATAAAACGAAAAGAGAAGTTGAACCGTAAGTATTCCAAAGTGTTTTTGAGGTCATAACAAGCACACCTGTAATTTTAACTACATGAAAAATATCAAATTGAACAACGCCAACAAGAATCTTATGTACAAAATAGTACCATGCCTCTGCTGGATAATCATACAGAGGCAAATAGCGTTTTTCGAAATAACGTTTACTATTTTAAAAAAAGAATGTGAAGTGTGGTTGAAAAATAGGAATTAGTCTTCATCAAAAATCCAGATTTCTAGCGGCATTTCGTAAGCGTTCATCTCCACGCCTATCATATTTTTGAGTTGTAGTGATACTTGAATGCCCCATTGCGTCTTTGACGGTCACTATATCTTCACCATTATCCAACATGACAGATGCAAATGTTCTGCGTAGATCATGAGGGGCAAATTTTTCCAATCCACTCTCTATTCTGCGTATCTCAAGAATATGGTAAATCGCTTGATCTGACAGACGATTATCAGTTACATCATCATGGCGACGAATTCGGGTAAAAAGTGGCCCGGGATGATCACCGCGTACTTCATCTACCCAACGGTTTAAACGTTCCCATGTACCTTCCGGCATATAGGATAAACGTTCTTTATTACCTTTCCCCATAACTCTCAGTGCTTGTTCGCGACGAATAATATTTTTCATATCTAAAGAAACAATTTCTGATCGACGCAGCCCACATCCTACAAGCACACCAATAATGGCTGCATCACGCAATCCTTTTGTACTGATATCATTTTCACAGGTAAAGAACAGGTTTTTGATTTCATAACGTTCAAGTGCCCTTCCTTTTGGCAATCTATTTCCTCGGACAGAACGCACTTGTTTTATATGTTGAAAATTGTCGGTATCGAGCTGTTTCATTGACCATGCTTCTAACGCAACCCCCTTCAAAGCAGAAAGATAAGTATTGATCGTTGCAGGGGCTTTACCCGAATCTGAAAGCATTTCCATAATGGCTTGAACATGATGACGACGCAATGCGCTCCAAGTACAGTCCTGCACATTTTGATATCCAAGCATTTTTGCCACGATATTTAAAAATGATTTCATAGTCTGACGACTGCGTTTGGAACCGAGACTGACAAGATAAGCAATCGCAGGATTGTCATAGATCTGTTTTCCCGGAATGGATAAAGACGTCACCATCCTCTGATCTTGTTGAGAGCCAGTCAGTACAATAAGTGATTTTTTATCATCATCATCATTTTCGTGGTTATTTTTATTCTGGTGGTTCAAAGTTACCTCCTGACATCAATGTCTTCAATTCGCCAAAACCACATCCCAAAAAATAAGGGATAAACGGAATCAACATTTCCATCTACTATCCCCTGAATGCCTATTTTTAGTACAGTTCTACAGCGTCTTAATGGTTACGCGCTGTAAAAATTGGGGAACTTTACTCACACCATTTTATTTAAAAAAAGCTACTTTTTCAAATGTATATTTTAATAAGTAGAATGTTTTTGACTGGAGCAACTTAGTTAAGATATTGTTTTAATTAATTATTTTTAATTGACGAATATGTATCCACGGCAGTCTGCAAAGAATGCTATTTTTCCTGACAACCCAATATTCACAGTATGACCACTATCTCCCGTGATTTTCCCAAACATGACACAACGACATCTCAACAAAATCCTTGCTCGATAATAAGTTTTTCATTCATTCGCAGGTGACCATATTTCATCCAGCGGATTACCCAGCTACCACTAAGTCATAAGGATAAAAATTAATTTCGCCCTGCACTTTGATGAGCTGTGCGCTCTCCCCCATAGAAATAAATAAAGTTTTCAGCATGGAAGTAAACGTGTCCTCACCATCAATTATCAACATACATTTACCTGCAAAATGAACTAGTCGATACATACGCTCAGTGGGAGTTGTTAATCAAAATTGTGAAACATTAATGTTAACGACTCAATACCTCACGAACCTTTGAATGCTCCCAAAACTGTAACTTTTCTATTATTCAGTCAGTAGCGCTTCTTTTACTATGTTGATGAATATTCAGCCATACAACGGGGTCCACCCGGAAATTAATGCCTAATAAATAGAAGTCTCTATTTTCAAAAAACGGTGATAGAGACTCAGGAAATGTAGAGTCCGTATTTGGAAATAGTTGAACGCAGCTTGTTGCCGGGAAAGTACAGACAGGGACACCATAATCGATAGCAGTGTATCCTCGCTCATTAACCTGCCTTAATTTTTATTCTCAATATAAAATATAGTTGCACTGATATACGAAAAATTTTGTTATTAATAAAAAGTCTTTTACATGGAATTAATTAGCGTTCATGAAACTCTAAAGATAACTTATCATCAATGCTCTTAACACTGTTCTATGTCAAAAACAAAATTGAACCGTACATATATTTTATTATTAATAAATAAGGCATTAATAAGATGAAATTATTATGTGACTCAGCATTAAAATTAAAACACTATTTGAGTATAGGTACTTCCAATCTGCCGGATAATATTGTCAATATACTTAAAGTGACCTGTAATGATTACCAATCGTCAGTAAAAAAATTCACGGAGTTACTTAATTATATTCATAATAATAATATTAATGTGACATCATTTAATGATCTTGTTACGCTTCATGAGCTAGTGGCTCCGCATGATGGCGCAGTCGTTTCTATGATGTCAATTCATTTTAATCTAGCCATAGGGACGATTGCCAATTTAGGCGATCAAACTCCATATATAGAAAATTTATACCAAGAGCTTTGTTCAGGTCGTGCTATTGGCGTATATTTGGCGACAGAATTAGCTTACGGTAATAATCTGATAGCAATAGAAACACAGGCTAGTTATTTACCAGAAAAAGGTGTATTCATCCTTAACTCTCCCAATTCTGGTGCATATAAATTTATGCCTAATACCATACCATGTGAGTTACCTAAAATAGCTGTGATTTTAGCTCAGCTCAATGTATCAGGGAAAAAATATGGTATTTTTCCATTTGTCGTCCCTCTGTCAGTAAATGGTCAATTAATTACTGGTGTTAAAATTACTTCGCTTGGTGATAAGCCGGGATTTTATCTTGATAACGCAATAACTTCATTTGATAATATTGAAATTCCTTTTGAAGGGCTCCTTGCTGGCAATATGATAACATTGACCAAAAATGGTCAGGTATCATTACATACTAAAAAATTAAAAGAACGGTTTTCATTAGTTACAAACCGCATACATACTGGGAAATTATGTATGGCTGTTAGTTCGATTACAGCGGCCAAATCGGCTCTCCATATCACCAGTACATATGGTCATCATCGACAAACTTTCGGCTACTCTGGTGCTATGCCAGTGATAAATTATTTTCATTTTAGCCAAGGCCTTGCCTGGGATACCCTGAGTACAGTCACACATGCGTTGTATTTAAGAGAGTTAACGAAAAAAGTTTCAGTAATGCTATCAGGATCAGTTAAAAATTTTAACTTTCCAGATGAGCTACTTATTGAAATTATTACTGCAAAATCCTTATGCACATGGCGTACACAAGAAATATTACTTAATTGCCGAGAGCGTTGTGGCGCTCATGGGTTATTTATGAACAACAAAATCCCCCATTATTTAATAGCTAATTTTGGTGCAATTACCGCCGAAGGTGATAATATCGTACTTTCCCTGAAAGCTGGAGAGATTATTTTTATTAATGGAGTAACCATCCGTAAAGAAAATGTTCAGCATGATTTGTTTTTTATTTTAAATGATTACATGAATTCTATATTAAATAAATTAAATAAACTGATAATCAATGGAGAAAAAATAAATTTTGATTTCATCAATAAGCATGACACCGATTTTATTGAATTAAGTCAAACATATGCTGTTTTATCTTTAGTGACAACAATCATAGACACATATCACATGGATGATATTGATATGATCATCGAAGGTTATCTCCTTGATTGGGTTCACCGCAACATGAGCAAACTGTTACAAAATGAAGTTATTGATTTGCAGAGATCTAAAAAAACAGATGAAAGACGAACAGAATATATACGTGAGTACGCAGAAAAAATTAATGATTATATTTCCAGTTTTGAAGTGGATAAATTTGGAATTGAAACACCAATATCAAGTAATGACTATATATCATGGTATGCAAGAAGCCATAATTAACCATTAAAAAATTAATCATTTGTTATACAAGAAAAATAACGATATCGTTATTTTGTAGCCAGGTCGATTAGGTAAAAATATTTATATTCATATGTAATACCGCCCGCTGTTAAGCGGGCGGTAGAGCACGATTTGCTGACTTTACATAACAATATGCTCGGTCAATAATGTATGGTTAACGGCATATTTTGCTTGCCATGCTTTAGGGTTGATCAAATAGTGTTGCCGGAAACGTTTAGAAAAATGGCTTGGGCTGGAATACCCCACTGCGGCTGAAACCTCAATGACACTCATCCCTTTCTTCAATAAATCTTCCGCTGTAGTCATACGAACGTTTTCCAAATATTGATGAAATGTACGAAAAACAACTGCACGGAATCCCTCTTTTAATTTCCGTTCATTCAGACCAACTGCTCTTGATAATGATTTTATTGTCCAAGGGTAATGATAGTCGCTGTTAATTATCTTTATTGCATTGTAAACCGCACGACGCTGCAAGCCGTTAATCGCATTATACTGGCAGTCATAAATTTGAGCAGTCACACAAGCAAGTATTTCCAACGCTTTTGCCTTTAAATAAACCTTTCTGACACTACCATTTAATTGACATTCTTCTATTTGATTGACTATCTGCATAAATGGTGGATAGATAGGACGAGCCATCATCAAGACATCGCTATAACTCGCATTTTTTTCAAAACCAGTTGTTAGTTTGGTAAAAGATGGCAACTCCTGAGCTTCAATTTCGTTCAGAGAAAAACGGATATCAAGAATATGCCATGCTCCACAGCCAAAGAAATTTATGCCACGCGTCATCTTAGGCGAATAGAAAAAAATCATTGTTCCTGGATTAATATCTAAATCATCACCATTCTCAATCGCCATTTTCCCTTTCCCGCTTAGAACAAAAGCAATTGATACTGTTGGCGGCCCTTCACAATATTCAGTGAAATCTTTATTTAGCTCAAGACGAATCCGGTTTATGTGAATTCCGTCAGATAGTTCCTCTGTTAACAACGAGGGAGTTATGTCATTTTCCTCCACCTGTGAATGTATATAACTGCAATGGCCAGCAGTGAAAACTCCCAATTTCTCGCTATAGATCGTCTTCATGAGATCCCCTGTAAAATTAGCATCAGATTCCATTTCAAATGCTATTTACATAAAAAAAACAGCATGTTGTGTGTGTTAAGAGCATTATGCTTTTATTTTATATATATACATAATGTAAATATCACGCAATTTATCATTAATGATAATCATTATCAATAGTACGCATTGCGCTACTTTTGTCCCTATCCCGTTAGCCCCGATTTTCTACTATCGTTAGTCTCCCAGAGATGTTTTTTGTTTTACCACACTTGTTTTTTGTAAAACATAATTTGACAAGGCATAACGAGTATTCATATGAAAAGAAAATATGCTAAGGCATCTGTCTTATGTTGCCTGGTTTCACCTATGGCTTGGGCAGAACATGCACCTGAAGCTAAAGAAGATGTTTTGATCGTGACGGCTAACAAACGAGAAGAAGCATTAAATAAAATTGATGGCAGCGTTTTGGTTAAAACTGGCGAAGAACTTGAGCAGGCGGGCATCACCCAAGTGCAGGATCTTGAACGTGCTTTCCCCGGTTTACAAATCCGCTCTCGTGGCAATCGAACCTATTCGGCAACCACAATTCGTGGCATCAGTTCACCTGATTACTATTCACCTTCCATTCGAATTTATGTTGATGGCGTTCCTCAGGACCACCAATTTCTAACACAAGAATTAATCAATGTAGAACGTGTAGAATTATTACGAGGCCCTCAAGGCACCTTATATGGTGGAAACGCCCAAGCGGGTGTTATCAATATTGTTACCCGTTCGCCCAAAGAAGGTCCTTGGCTTAACTTATCTGGTAATTATTCCAGATTGAAACAAGGCGGTTCCTTCAGTGGATCAACACCTCTTATTGAGGGTGTTCTTTATGGCAGTACTAGCCTACGCTGGGTAAAAGAACCCGGCCAAATTGATGCCCCAAATCGGGGTGATAAAAATATTGATTCCAGCAAAACCTGGTTGGGTAAAGGACAACTGACATTTGCACCAGATGATTCCCCTTTCAGCGCTGAACTTAGCTTTGCTCATGAAGATCTTAATTCTCACGAAGAACTTTATTTAACTGACGAACAATTCCGGCGGAAAAAGTTTGATGGTGCTACCCCTGATTTAAAACGACGAGTCAATAGTTATGCACTGAAAGCTGAATATGATTTCGGTGACAATGCATTGACCAGTGTCACTTCTTATCAGGATCGCGATATCTTCCGTAATTTCGTCGGGGGTAAATGGAAAGAGAAACACGACGCCACAACCCAAGAGTTGCGTTTAAATTCCAACTATTCAAATGGAATAACCAGTATTCTCGGCGGTTGGTTCTCAGATGAAAATAGTAAACATCTGGTTGGTGCTTATCCTGGTTACTACAGTGATTCCCTTAACACGATTAAAACAAAATCACTGGCGCTGTTTGGTGAAGTTAAATTACCGGTTGCTTCCCAATGGGATCTGACCCTTGGCGGACGTTTGTCGCATGAAAAATCGCAGATAGCCTATACAGGCCGTTCTGGCACGATGGCGGTTGATGCGTTTAATAATCAAGTTTCCAATAACGAGTTTACACCTAAAGCGGCTTTGGGCTGGCAATTCACGCCTGATACCCGTTTCTATGTTTCTGCAACTAGAGGTTATAAACCCGGCGGGTTCAACAATATTGTTTCCTCTGCCAATGATAAAAAATCTTACGATACCGAAACCTCAGATAATTATGAATTCGGTTGGCATACATCTTTCTTTAACAATGCCATGACGTTAAACAGCGCAGTTTATTATATCCGTTCAAGAGATAAGCAGATCTATGTTGGGCCTATTGCCATGCAATCCATTCGCAATGCCGGAAAAGCAGAAAGTAAAGGGATTGAACTGAGTAGCCAGATCAAACCAATGCAAGGACTCAGATTTTCTCTTGGCGGCAGTGTAGGTAAATCAAACTTCACTCATGCAACCGATACCATAAATGGCGTAAGTTACAATGGCAAACGTCTGCCATATGCGCCAGATATCATGCTTAATACAAGTGTCGACTATCTGATTAATCAGACAATCTTGCCAGGCAACCTTTATGTAAATGCGGGCGCCCGCCACTATTCAAAAAGCTACTTTAATGAAGCGAATACCCTTGAACAAGGAGCATATACTCTTTATGACGCCTCATTAAGTTTAGAAATGGCTCATGGTGTTAACGTCAAACTTTATGGCGAAAATCTGGGCAACAAAAAGTACCGAGTCTCTAGTTTCCAGCAAGGCCCCAGTACGCTCAGTATGATAAGTAAGGGCTTGAATGTTGGGCTGGACGTGAGCGTTGCACTATGACGCAAACGCACAATATTTCAAATTCCCGTCACGTCTCGTTACTGCTTCTGACTTTGGCTGGTGTTTACACCATCCAAAGTACCATTGGCATGTTAACGTTACAAAGCATGCCCGCATTTTTGCGCAGCCACGGTGTAACACCAGATAAGATAGGGTTACTTTATCTGTTGATGTTACCCTGGGCATGCAAGTTCCTTTGGGCGCCGATTGTAGAGCGCTATCGTAAAACAGGTTCGGGGGATACTCACCCTCGCCGCCTCATGCTCTGTGGCAATCTGCTAATTACCCTGCTTTTCTGTGCTATGTCATTGGCAAACCCCGCTGAACATATGCCGCTGATTATTACGGCTTTGTTTCTGATAACACTTTGCCTGACCGTCGTAGATACCACCACAGATGGTCATGCTATTGACCGGTTATCACCACAACATCGTCCCTGGAGCAATGTCATGCAGGTCGGGGGCGGTTATCTGGGGGCCATTATCGGCAGCGGCCTGTTTTTATATCTGACTTCACTGTATGGCTGGCACATTGGTGCAGGTGTATTAACCATTGTGATTTTCTTGATGTCACTGCCTATTTTGTTCATCCGAAAAACTCAGGAGAAGCAAGAACCGGATGTTTCAAAGGCTATGATTTCAAAAGATATGGCAAAGCCCTCTCTGAAGAGTGCATTACGCCGTGCTCCGGTTAAACAAGCACTGGTTTTAATACTGTTATGTATGGTAGGTACGCGCCTGTCACTCGGAATGCTCTCCCCATTTTTAATCGATCGCGGAGTAGATCTAACTCAGCTTGGCATTATCGCAGCCAGTGGTGGTGCATTGGCCGGATTATTTGGTGTCCTGTCTGGCGGCATCATTGTACGCAAGCTAGGAGCTATTCAAACATTATTGGGCCTTATGCTGCTTGAATGTGTGGTCTTAGCGGGGATTTTCTGGCTTGCCCAACAATCAGAAACTTCTCTCTCCCTACTTTCAGCCATATACATTTTCATCACGTTAATCACCGCGGCTAAATTTGTTGCTTTGTATACCCAGATGATGTCTCTGGCAGCAGGTACACAGTCTGGTGTGGATTTTGCATTGATGCAATCCGCAGATATGAGTATAGCGATCATCTGTTCAATGCTGGGCGGGCTAATTGTGACCAAAGCAAGTTACGCTTCCCTTTTCGCTCTTGCATCACTCTTCACCCTCACTGGCCTGTTCTGGATATTACGCAAGCGCCGAGATTTCCAAAAGGAAAGCACCTATGCTTAGTTATGACTCTTCTGCGCAGAACTCGCCAGAGCAACGCGCTGCTGATGCCGGTGTCATTAAGACATTATGGGGTATGATGCGCCCATACCGCACGCTGAGTTACATTGCAATTTTGCTTGCCATCGTTTCTGCTGGTCTACAAATACTACCGGCAGCGGTTGCTGGGTTAATTACCCAATCTATCTATGACGGACAATATGACACGTTATTGAGTTACGGTGTCACGTTATTGGGTTTTACCTTTGCTGCTATGTTGACTTTCAGTGGCTCAACATTTGTTTCTCATTTGATTGCCGCCGATGTTCAGGCTGATGTTCGTCGTAACATCAGCAGTAAGTTGAAGTCTGTTCCCCTAGGCTTCTTCATGCAGACTGACAGCACCGAAATCAAGAAGATGATGTTAGATGACGTCGAACAGCTTGAAGATGGTATTGCCCATATCATTCCAGAGATGTCCGCAACCTTGTTTGGCCCGCTGATCGCATTGAGTGTTATGTTGGTCATCGATTGGCGGTTAGCATTAGCGGCATTCGCCCCAACTTTGGGCGCTTGTTTATTATTCATCTATATTCAGATAAAAGTTCAAACCACAACTCAGCACTTTTACGCAGCCCAAAATCGTATTGCTTCGACCATGGGTGAAGTTATCAATGCTATCCCTGTGGTAAAAACCTATTCAGGCGGCAATATTGCGCTACAGCGAGCTGAAGAAGCATTCACTGCCCTGACACGTATTATCGATGTCTGGGTTGAGAAAGTGCAGGTAAAATCCAGCCGTTTTTTTGTATTATCGAGCGCTAACTTATTATTTGTACTTCCATTGGCAGTCTGGTTATTTAACCGACAAGAAATCTCTGTATTTGAATTCACCTTCTTTATTCTGGCCGCTATGGCATTCGGCAATATTGCTTCATCCATGTTCGCGGTGATGACACGTTTGCAACAGCAAGAAGCATTAATCACACGTTATCACTGGTTAATGAATCAACCTGAATTAACACCATGTACTCAGAGTCCAACGACTAATGCTCAATCCCCTATCGATCATAGCGTTACCTTGCATAATGTCAGCTTCTCCTATCAAAATGGGCAGGATAATGCATTAAATAACATCTCGTTTTCCGTACCTGCCGGAAGTTCACTGGCCCTGGTAGGAGCCAGTGGTTCGGGTAAATCGACTGTAGCCAGTTTGATTGCTCGTCTTTGGGACCCGAAACAAGGCAAAATTACCGTTGGTGGTATTGATATCCGTAATATGGATGAACCCACCCTGCGTAATAACATTTCTTTTGTTTTTCAGCGTGTATTTCTGTTCAACGATACGATAGCCAATAATATCCGACTGGCCCGCCCTGATGCATCCCAAGCCGAGGTTGAAGCGGCAGCCACCGCAGCACAGGCACACCAATTTATTCAACAGCTACCACAAGGTTACGATACTGTGCTTAACAACGGTATCAGCTTGTCTGTGGGAGAAAAACAGCGTATCGCCGTTGCCTCCGCTATCCTGAAAAATGCGCCAATTCTTGTCTTGGATGAAGCCACAGCTTATGCCGATCCTGAATGTGAAAAAGAGATGCAACAAGCACTCAATGCACTATGTCACACCAAAACAGTGATTGTTATTGCCCATCGCCTGCCGACTATCCGTCATCTTGATCAAATACTGGTCTTAGATAAAGGACAAATTATTGAGCAAGGTACCCATGATGAATTGGTTTCACAGCAAGGCGCATATGCCAAACAGTGGGCCGCTTGGCGGGGAGAAACTACCGGAACAGGAGAAAATTATCATGGGGCTATTTAATCGTCTCCAGCAACATTTGCCCCCGAAACTGCAACGGGTTTGGTTCTGTGGGTTGTTATATAAGCAGCTTGATATCATTGCGATTATTGCTCAACTTGCCATCGCAGCTTGGGCTATCACCCATCTGGAGGATACTCATCTGAAAGAGAGTGGCAATAATATGCTGCCGTTTATCACTCTGACGTTATTGATTCTGTTACTGGTGCTGCGGTTCGCTTTTATGTCTCGCGCACTGCGTAAACTCACCATTGCTGCTTATGGATTGGGTATAGAAATCCGTCGTTCTTTGCTACAGCGGCTTGTCAGTATGTCTGTCGCAACAATCCGGGGGCTAAGTGCCGGAAAAATAGCACTGACATTATCCGAAGATGTGCAATGGCAGGAAAATCAATCCGCCTATACCACACCACAAATTACCTGTCAGATTACGATGCTGGCGCTCATTTATCTGGCTTTATTCTGGTTTGATTGGATTGTTGCTGGCAGTGCCCTATTGGTATTGATGGTTGGTCTAATCATTCTGGGCGCAATCCGTCAAAAGCTAAATGAAATATTGCGTCGACGGGCAGCGATGATGGCTGACGTGTCTGAATCGATCGTAGAGTATGCACAAGGCATGGCCTTTATCCGCGCAGCAGCGGCGACCACAACGGTAGAGCAGCGTTTTGACCAAGAAATTGAGCAATTACGTGTTGCATTCCGCCGTGGAGTATTTAAAAGCATACCGCTACTGAGTCTGTTCTACATTGTCATTGATACCAGTGTGGTGGTTGGTATTCTAGCCGGAGCACTACGTTTCCATTCTCCGGAAGCACTCACACTTTCCGAAATGCTCATCACGATTTTGCTGCTGTTTGCCACGATTACCCCTTTACGCGGGATCATTCCCCTGATCAATGTGACCGCATTGACACAAGTGGGCGAAATGCATATTGCAGAGATAGAAGCGGTTGAAACGCAAGTTTCCGGGCCATTAGCAGCACCAGCCAAATACGATATTGAAGTTAACAATGTTTCATTTAGCTACCCAGGCACTAGCCAACCAGCTATCCAAAACGTTTCATTTTATGCGCCACAAGGCAGTATGACCGCCATTGTGGGGCCAAGTGGCAGCGGTAAATCCACGCTGGCCTATTTATTGCTCTCTTTTTATCAACTGGGTAAAGGTGAAATCCGGCTGGGTGGTGCTCCTATCCATCATTATCAGACCCAAGCCCTGTATGACACCGTCACAATGGTGTTCCAGGAAACAGCACTCTTTCAGGATACTGTCGCGAATAATCTCCGTTTGGGCAATCCGAATGCAACTCAGTTGGAATTGGAACAAGCCGCCCACCTTGCCAATATTCACGATACGATTATGGCCTTGCCACAAGGGTACGACACCCTTTTAGGTGTGGATGGCGGTACATTGTCCGGTGGTGAACGCCAGCGTCTTGCCATTGCTCGCGCTATTC
Organism: Xenorhabdus hominickii; assembly: GCF_002632725.1. Taxonomy (GTDB): domain Bacteria; phylum Pseudomonadota; class Gammaproteobacteria; order Enterobacterales; family Enterobacteriaceae; genus Xenorhabdus; species Xenorhabdus hominickii. Next base: position 67,274 of record NZ_NJAI01000007.1, on the reverse strand, counting down.
TAAAACAGTCTCCTGTTTTATTCCTGGACGAAGCAACCGCTTCACTGGATCCGGAAAATGAGCGATTGATACAAGAAGCGTTTGATTCTCTTACCCAGAATAAAACCGTTTTCGTTATCGCTCATCGGTTAAGCACAATAACCCGCGCTGATCAAATATTGGTAATGGATCATGGAACCCTGTGTGATAGCGGTACCCATGACGAATTACTGAATCGCTGCCCGCTTTATCAATCTCTCTGGAAAAATCACCTTGGTTCAGAAGAGCATTGGCACTTACATCCGAAACATTTACCCGGAAACATTCACCCGAACAAGGTGTGATCCACTCATTTTTAACTTATTACGTGACTGCCATTTTTATAGGATTTTTTCATGCACATGGACCTTCTCTCCCCTGATTCGCTGCGCCAACTCATATCTGGCCTGTTTAATCAAAAGAATATTTTGGTGGGTGATGATGACGATTTAATTCGTAATGGATTGGATTCAATGCAAATAATGGCATTGTTAAATCAATTTAGACGCCAGGGGCATCGCGTCACTCTGCGCGAACTTTACCAAGAACCGACACTGCATGCCTGGAGCCAGCTCTTACAGTGCAATACACCACAATGTCATGCACCTGTCACTCAAACAGTGTCCCAAGATACAACGCCACAACCACGAATTGCAGATGCTTGCCCTTTCCCATTGACGGCAGTACAGCATGCTTATTTTGTCGGGCGTTCACCGGAACAAACGTTGGGAGGAATTGGTTGCCATTTGTATCAAGAGTTTGATGGTATCGGGCTGAAACCAGAACAATTGGAAACTGCGATTCATGTGCTGATTCAGCGGCATCCTATGTTACGAGTACGTTTTTTGCCAGATGGACGCCAGCAAGGCATGACCCATGCTTATTGGAAAAAATTAACCGTTCATGATTTACGCAGTTTGACAGAAAATGAACAGCAACGAGCTCTGAGCAACATACGTGAACAACTGAGCCACCGGGTATTACAGGTTGACGAAGGAGAAACTTTCGATATTCAACTTAGTCTGTTTGGTGACAATCAACACCGGCTGCATACCAATATCGACCTGTTGATCATGGATGCGGCCAGTTTCAGTCTGTTCTTTACCGAACTGGCCGCAGTAATTGCCAAACGCAGCCTGCCTGCTATTTCTTCTGACTATGATTTTTGCAGTTATCTAACGCAATATCAGGGCCAATTCGGGCAAGCCCGACAGGATGCCGAGGTATTTTGGCGTAGTCGGTTAGATACTTTGCCTCTTGCTCCCCAACTTCCTCTGGCTCGGGACCCAGCCCTAATAAAAGATGTCCGGATTCAGCGCAGACGTTTCTGTTTAGCACCTGAGCATTGGGAACGTTTTAAACATCTCGCACAGCAAAATGGGGTTACGCCAACCATGGCATTGGCGACTGCATTTGCCGCTTTATTATGTCGCTGGAGCAATTCAACACGCTTGTTGTTTAACCTAACGCTATTTGACAGAGCTTCACTGCATCCTGCGGTTGACAACATTTTGGCGGATTTTACCAACATTCTGCTGTTAGACATTCCCGGTGATAATTTACCGTTTTGCCAACTGGCTAAAGATGCACAGGCAACATTTGCCGAAGCTTACGAACATCGTCACTGGTCTGGTGTAGAAGTTTTACGTGAACTCAAGAAACGAGGTAACCATCCACACGGGGCGCCAATTGTATTTACCAGCAATTTAGGCCGTCCTTTATATGGTGAGAATACCCGTGATGTTCTGGGAAAACCAAGTTGGGGAATATCACAAACACCTCAGGTATGGTTGGATTTCGTCGCTTTTGAACATGAAAACGCGCTCAATATTCAGTGGGATAGCAACGATGAACTCTTCCCTGATGGCTTAATGGATACCTTATTCACTGCCTACCAAGGGCTTATTGAGAATCTGACAGAAAATGCTACACAGTGGAGCGAAAAGCTACCGGATCTGATGCCTGAATCGCAATACCATCTGCGTCATCAAATTAATAATACAGTTGAACCACTACCCGATGCCTTATTGCATGAGGACGTGTTTGCACAGGCAGAGCGCACTCCTAATGCTGTTGCGTTGGTAACTCACAATCAAAAAATGAGTTATGGCGAACTCAGTCTGGCAGCCCGTCAGTTAGCCGCTGTATTGCAAGAAATGTCGGTGATGCCGGGAGGCCGGGTTGCGATTAGTATGGAAAAAGGCATCGGACAAATTGTCGCTGTATTAGCCATACTCTATGCTGGCAGTGTTTACGTTCCCGTCCCTGTGGATCAGCCATTAAGCCGCCGTCGAGCTATCTGTGAAAGTGCCGGAATCAATATCGTTATCACTGATCCTGCACAGCAAAATACGGTGTGGTCACAGGATGTACACTGTGTTTCATGGCATCAGGATAAACAAGTATCCCCTTTAGCCAGCATGGCTAAACGTGAGGTAACCGATCCGGCCTATATCATCTATACCTCGGGTTCAACCGGGATACCAAAAGGTGTTGTGATCAGTCACCAAAGCGCTCTCAATACTTGTCTGGACATAAATCGTCGTCATCAGGTTCAAAGCAGTGACCGGTTGCTGGCACTCTCTGCCCTGCATTTCGACCTCTCTGTTTATGACATTTTTGGCATTCTCAGTACCGGTGGGGCACTGGTATTAATTAATGAAGCACAACGTCGTGATCCATCAACATGGGAAATGTTGATCGAGCAACATAACATTACGTTGTGGAACAGCGTACCAGCACTGTTCGATATGTTGCTGACCTATTGTGAAGGGATAGAGGTTGATGCGCCGAAAACGCTTCGTACCGTTATGCTGTCCGGTGATTGGGTCGGCTTGTCACTGCCTGAACGTTACCAGGCATTCAATCCTGATGGTGTACTCAGTGCCATGGGAGGAGCAACGGAAGCTGCTATCTGGTCGAATGAATATATTGTCAAAAAAGTTGACGCACAGTGGCGCTCTATTCCTTATGGTTATCCTTTGGCTAACCAGCGTTACCGTATCGTGGGTGAAGATGGCCGTGATTGCCCTGACTGGGTTGTTGGTGAACTTTGGATTGGTGGTGTCGGCGTCGCATTAGGCTATTTTAATGACGAAGAACGCACTGCGGCGCAATTCGTCGTTGATCAGGGAGAACGCTGGTATCGTACTGGTGATCTGGGCTGTTATCACCCCGAAGGCTGGCTTGAGTTTGTGGGACGCCGCGATAGTCAGGTCAAAATTGGTGGTTACCGCATTGAGCTAGGAGAAATAGATGCCGCCCTCAATCAAGTAACCGGTATTAGTAAAGGAGTTGCGTTGACCAGTGGCGAAAAAGATAAATCGCTGGTGGCGTTCCTTGAATTGGAAGGCGATGTTTTATGCCAACGCGTAAATCGTGCTCCACAGTTACCAACAAACTATCGTGAGCTGTTTCCTGCAATGCAGGCAATAACCAATAAGACGAGTCAACCTGATGATAGCCGCGAATTCCAAGTTGCAATATTCTTGCTGGAACATCTGTCTCGTTATGGTATTACGTTTACTTCACCACAATCGCTCACCGATTGCCTGAAACACTATCAACCTCAACCGGAATATCATGACTGGTTTGCCCGTATGCTGGCGTACCTTTGCCAGTGTAATCCATTGGAATGCAGTCTATTGGTTGAGTCTGCACATCACATATATCAGGCCGGATTGTCATCTTCTATATTAAGTCAGGCACTCAATAATGAAGCAGGATATATTCCTGAGCGTTGGCATTCTACGCTGCGTAATATTCTTACCGGACAACAAACAGCCGTCACATTACTTGATGATCCGCAATTCGCACCAGAGCAACAGCTCTTTGTATTGCCAGAAACTCAACAATGGCTGGCAGGATTAAAACAGGTCATTATTGCCCTTTCCCAACGGTTACAGCGCCCAGTTACCGTGATGGAGTTCGACGCCCGCAGTGGTCTCTGTGCCCAATGGCTGGCAGAACATATTACTGATCAACATCTATCCTATATCGGCTTTGAACGTTCTCAGGCAATGATTAACCAGATGCAAACCCGATTAAGTAACCACGCTCATGCATCAATAAAACACTGGCCTGAGCAAATTCCTGAGTCGCTACAACATCAGGCAGATATTATCCTGCTAAACAATGTATTACACCGAGAAACAGATCCAGCAAACTGCATCAAAGCGTTGATGCCTTTGGCACAACCCGGTGCATTGGTATTAGCAGTAGAGTTACATCATGCTTCCTCTATCTCTCTGATCACAACCGAGTTGCTCTCACCTCACGGTATTCAGCTACGTTCTGCATCACAGTGGTTATCTCTTCTCCCATTACAGACGGATACACCCATTACCTTTGGTAGCCTTAGTCTGTTATTGATGCAAGTAAGTGACAGCGTCACTATCCCTGATAGGGAAAAAATTAAGTCCGTACTGGCCCAATATTTGCCGGGATATATGATCCCACAGCGCTTGCATGTTATTCCCCGTCTGCCTCTGACACCTAACGGTAAAATCGACCGTAAGGCACTGGCTCAAGGTTTGCTGTTCAGTGCGAAAACCGAAACTGAGACAAACCAGAGTGACGTACTTTTGCTGAATGCAGAGGAACAAGCGGTGGCTGTCATTTGGCAACGATTGTTGAATACTGCGCAGCCAGATCGTAACAGCGACTTTTTCCAACTTGGTGGTGACAGTCTTTTAGCGACACGCCTGATAGGTGAACTGGCACAACAAGGTTTGAAAGGTGAACTCAGCCACCTTTTCCGTCATCCGCAATTAGCGACATTCACCGCGACACTTTCTCCTCTGCTTGATCCTCTGTCTGAAATTTCATCATCTAAAGAGCAGGATAAAGATGAATATCAACCTTTCCCATTGACCGAAGTTCAGCAAGCCTATCTGGTCGGGCGCCATCCTGGCTTTACCCTGAGTGGTGTTGGTGCGCACTTCTTTATCGAATACCGGATAGAACAACTGGATGTGCAACGTCTTAATCGGGTATTAAATCGCCTGATCCTGCGCCATCCGGTACTCAGAACTATTGTGATAAATGGACAGCAGCAGATATTAAAAAATGTTCCGCTTTTCTCTGTTAAACAACACCAATTTGCTGTTCTCAGTGAAGCAGACACACTACGCGACCGTCTGTCACATCAGGTATTGGATGTCAGTCACTGGCCGGTATTCGATTTCCAACTGGCACAAGACAACAACCTTGTCTCCCGGCTATTTGTCAGTCTGGATAATTTGCTGTTAGATGGATTGAGCATGCAAATATTGCTGGCTGAATTAGAACAGCTATACCTTGACGAGCAACACGAATTGCCGCCACTGAACGTCACATTCCGGGATTGTGTGTTACGTCAGCAACAAACACCGACGCATCAGAATTCGCTGCAATATTGGCAGGAGCAAGTAAAGACATTACCACTGGCTCCGCAATTACCATTGCGTATTGCACCAGAAAGTGTTCAATCACCGCGTTTTGTTCGCTATAGCGATCGGTTATCTGCACATGAATGGAATCAGTTAAAGCAACATGCTGCACCTCATCAGATAACCCCTTCTGCGCTCCTCATTGCGGCTTATGCGGCTGTTCTGTCCGCTTTCAGCACCAAGCCGGAATTAACCCTTAACCTTACTCTTTTCGATCGCCCACACTGGCACGAAGATATTAAACATATTCTGGGAGATTTCACTTCACTGTCACTACTGGCCTGGCACCCGGAGAAAAACTGGTTATCAAGTACACGACGGTTGCAACAACAGTTATGGCAGGATCTGGATCACCGTCATATTTCAGCGATCAAAGTGATGCGTGAACTTGCTCAGAGCCGTGGCCCTGATGCTGCCATTATGCCGGTCGTTTTCACCAGTGCTTTGGGAACCCATGAAGGGAAATTCCTTTCACATTCATCATGGATGAAACCGGTTTGGGGTATCTCGCAAACGCCACAAATCTGGCTGGATCATCAGGTTTATGAATCTGATAACGAGCTTTGCCTGAACTGGGATGCGGTTGAAGAATTATTTGAGCCACATCAGTTACAAAACATGTTCAACAGCTATATGGCGCTATTGCGCACCCTCGCTGCACAACCAGAGAGCTGGCATTCTGCGTTGGAACAACTGATACCACGCCAGCAATGCCTGATGATTGAAGATAATACGGTTGAAGATAACGCTACTGTGGCTATTGCGTCATCACCACGTTTGGAAGGATTCGATCTACAAGTACGCCATGAAATATGCAGTGAAACATGCAGCGAAATTCAACGCCTGTTTTTATCTGTCATAAATCAACCTATCAATGCACAACAGAACTTTTTCGAGGCTGGAGCCAACTCACTACAACTAATTCAATTGCATAGTCAATTACAACATGCGGGTTTCCAGCATCTTTCCGTTACTGATTTATTTGCTTATCCAACACCAGAGACGCTCAGTTTGCGTTGCCGAAAAGACACCCAAGACGAAAATTGCCAGTCGATTACTCTTCGTCAGCGTCAACAACAAAAGCGTTTGCAACAACGGGAAAAACGTCATAAAGGAGCTGCACAATGACTGATTTAACGCCTCACTACGATAATTGTGATCCCATCGCAGTGATTGGCCTTGCCTGCCGCTTTCCGCAGGCACCTGATAGCGATATTTTCTGGCACAACCTGCAACATGGGGTTGAGTGTACTACCACACTCTCCCGTCAAACATTATTGGATGCAGGTATTCCTCCTGAAGTCATTGATAGTGAAAATTTTGTCAACCAGGCAGCGATATTGGAGAACGCGGAACAATTTGACGCTACACTGTTTGGCTATTCACGTCAGGAAGCAGAAATGCTCGATCCTCAGCAACGTCTGTTCCTGCAAACAGCCTGGCATGCGCTTGAACATGCCGGTTATTCACCGCGTAATATACACCTGAAAACAGGTGTTTTCGGTAGTAGCCGGGTCAGTACTTGGCCTTCATGGTCACAATTCACTATGACCGATGTTGGCAAAGTGAAAGGGCTACAGGCGCTGATGAGTAATGACAAAGATTACCTTGCGACTCGTACTGCTTATAAATTAAATCTGAAAGGCCCCGCCTTAACAATACAAACAGCGTGTTCAAGTTCACTGGTTGCTGTACATATGGCTTGTGAAAATCTGCGTTCCGGTGAATGTGACATGGCACTGGCTGGTGGTGTGGCAGTTTCTTTCCCACAAGAAAGCGGCTATTTGTATCAACCGGGGATGATCTTCTCACCTGATGGACATTGCCGTCCCTTTGATAGCCAAGCAAATGGCACCTATGGCGGCAATGGTGTTGGTGTTGTCACGCTGAAACGTCTGAGTGATGCGTTACGCGATGGTGATCCTATCATGGCGGTATTGCGTGGCAGTGCCATTAATAACGATGGCAACGAAAAAGTTGGCTTTACTGCCCCTTCGGTTAATGGTCAGCGCAGCGTTATTACTGAAGCATTACAACTAGCAGATATCAGCGTTGATGATATCGGCATGATTGAGGCACATGGTACAGGTACACCACTTGGTGATCCGATAGAAGTTGACGCTTTACGCAGCATATTCTGTGACCGTAGTGTAGCAGTACCGCCTTGTTATCTTGGTTCAGTAAAAAGCAACATAGGACATCTTGATACTGCCGCAGGTATTGCCAGCTTGATCAAAGCAGTTTTGTCTGTCTGGCATGGTTACATTCCACCAACGATTAATGTACAGCAACCAAATCCGGCATTACGACTGGAGCAAAGCCCATTCAAGCTGGCAACACAAGGGCAACAATGGCCGCAAGAATTGCGTACCGCTGGCGTTTCTTCATTTGGTATTGGCGGCACCAACTGCCATATCGTAGTGCAATCATTGCCTGAAGAATTGCATCATCGCTGTGTCAATCATTCTCAGGATCAGACACAAACCACGCCTTTGTTGCTCTCTGCCGCTTCTGAATCCTCATTGTGTCAATTGGCCCAACGTTACGCGACTGCATTGACATCAGAAAATCACGCCTATCTGGCCTGGACTGCATTGCAGGGTCGCGATCTTTCACTGCCCTGGCGTTTAGCGCTGACATTAACCCCACAAGATGCTGAAAAAAGTGCAGCAAGCTTGTCTGCCTTTGCGAATCATAGCCCAACACCAGATATTTTTAGCGGACAAGCCAGGAGAGGAAGTAAACAACTGTGGCAATTCAGCGGTCAGGGCTGTCAATGGTCTGGCATGGGAAAAGTCTTGTATGCCAGTTCTCCTGTTTTCTCCGCTATGCTGGATCGTTGTTGTATCGCTTGTGCCTCTGAATTGACTCTGCCATTAAAAGCAGTGATGTTCGGAGAATATGATGCCGCATTAGCCACCACTGAATACGCACAACCAGCAATTGTGGCGCATCAAATTGCGTTGGCTGCACATTGGCGAGCGCTTGGATTAAAGCCTGATTATGTACTGGGGCACTCTGTCGGAGAATTCGCCGCTGCCGTTGTTGCCGGAATTTTTACGCCTGAACAAGTGATGCCGTTAGTCGCAGTACGGGGCAAGTTGATGCAAAAATGCGCCCAAGAAGGCGCAATGTTGGCAGTGTTTGCCAACGAAGACGATATTCTTCCCTTGACTCATTCACTGGTATTGGATTTGGCGGTTTGTAATGGCCCACAACACTGGGTTTGGGCTGGTACAGAAACGGAAATTAACACACTGGCACAACGTCTGGAACAGCAGCAGATTCGTTACCAGCGTCTTAACGTTGCCTGTGCAGCACATTCAGCCATGCTTGAACCAATTCTGGAGGAATTTTCTCAGCGTCTTTCTCAGCATAATAGCCAGTTACAGCCTGCATCGGGAGAAATTCCGCTGATTTCTACCCTAACCGCTAATATTGCAACTTCTGAGCAATTAGGTTCACCAGACTACTGGCGTAATCATATGCGTCAGACGGTGCGTTACCATCAAGCCATTGAGGTTGCTCGCCAGCAAGGTGTGGCATTATTCGTAGAGTTCGGCGCTGATGCTCAGCTAACGGGCATCGGGCGGCGTAGCGGTTTACCGCAGGAAACATGGGTTGCAGGTGCACATCGTCAAAGTTCCCCAGAGACAGATCAGCAAGCTGCGCTAATGCAATTTTACTGTGCCGGTGCACAACTTGATTGGCAGCGTCTTTTCCCGTTTAGTGGGATAAAATGCCATGCACCACTCTATCCATTTGATAAACAGCATTACAGCTTCGCCGCTGCCAAATCTGAACAACATTCAGCCAATACTAATGTTGGGCTTGATGTCAATTCTCTGCTTGATCCTGCCATTGAGCAAAACTTCAATGCAGCAATACTCCGGGCGCTGTATACCGATGCTCTGATATATCAATGTCATGGACACGAAGCTGAACAAGGTTTCAGTGCTATCGACACGATTCGCGCCGGCCGATTGCAACCTTGCTGGCGCCCTTTGCTGGAGCAATTATTGAACCATTGTGTTCAGCAAGGCTATTACCAGAAAGTTCCCGGGCCAACAGTAAGTAAAATATATCGTCCTCACCGTGTCTTGCCGTATGCCAAACGCCGCTTATTGGAAGCGAATTTACTCACTGATTTTCCTGCATTGATCCATGCTGGTGAACGCTTATTCGCACTGATGAGTGATCGGACTGATCTGCCCCGCCAATTAGTGGTATCTCCGGCTACGACAAAATCATGGCTTCCTGCACCACAACCATGTCCTGATACTCACTATGCCCTGAATTGGTGCACAATAAATACTGTAGATAAACCAAATACTGCGGATAAGCAAAGATCTTCAACGGCATATACCCTTCGTTCGTCAACAGTGAATGGTTCGATTATTCAATATTGGCGTCAGGCAGGTATTGATTTGCAACCTGAAAGCGAAAATACGTTATTACTGCTCCAGGGCCATGATGTTGTTGAATTGTGTGATCAGGTCATTAGAGAATTAAAACGTGATGAAAAAATATCCTTAACCGTTGTAACTTGCTGCGCTCAATCTGAAAGTACCTTATCAAAAGAGGATATCAATCCCGCTCAATATGCTATCTGGGCATTGTTGCGTGTTGCGGTTGAAGAGTATCCCCATCGGCGTATTCAGGCGATTGATATCGCTGATATCAACGATACTGACGCTTTGTCATTAGCATTTGGTTATCTGGATAAACAGCATCGCTGGCTGAGAGTACGCGGAAATCAAGTCGCTACCCCTATTTTACAGCGTCAACCTTTACCATTATCGCAACAGCCGATGTCGATTCCTCATCGGGGCTGGCATATTGTTACCGGTGGCATGGGGGGGATCGGGCAAATTTCCATTCGTTGGTTGCTGACTCAAGGCGCTCGTAAAATTGCCGTGTTTGCCCGCCGCAAACATGCAGAGTGGGATGCTGTTGTACAAGAGTTATCACTGAATACCGAATGCGAAATACGCTGGATTAATGTTGATGTCACTGACACACCAGCCTTGTTAAACGCGGTGCAAACACTGGCACAAGAAGATGGTATCGCGGGTGCGATTCATGCCACTGGTATTGCTGATCACACCCCGCTGGCAAAACTTGAGCATCAGCATCTGTCACAAATGTTAGCCGTCAAAGCCCAGAGTGCCTTAACATTGCAATCTGTACTTCAGCAACATAATGCGCAATATCTGCTGCTGCACTCTTCTGCCGCCTCAATGCTAGGTGCTCAGGGTCAAGGAGCCTATGCAATCGCCAACGCTTGTCTGGAGTCTTTAGCGCTGACAGCAACCGAGCCATTGATGGTAAAAACATTAGTTTGGGGCGTTTGGGGTGGCATTGGCATGGCCAGCGACCGACGATTAGTGGAAAAATTAGCACAAGATGGCATGTTACCGTTCAGCGTCAATGAGGGTATTTGGCATCTCAATCAATCTCTGCATACCACCTCTCCTTGCTATCTGGCAATGCGGTTAGATGAACATCATCCTGATATTTTGCGACGCTTACAGACTGGCACCGCCCATACGGTTGCAACATCTTCACTCTCCGCCGGTAATACACTTTATCAAGACAGTAAACAACGGCTTAACTGGCTGCGTAATAGTATCGCGACATTATTGCGCTTAGAACAGCCTGAAAGTTTGGAGCCACAACAGGATTTATTGCAATTCGGTTTGGATTCCCTTCTGTTCCTCGAACTGAATACAGTGATCCACCAGCAATTTGGTTTCAGATTAACCGCAGAATTGGCTTATCAGAATATGACGCTGGAAGGGATTAATGCACTCATCGGAGACGCATTGCCTGAGCACCCTATCTCCTCTGTTCAATCTGCGATCATGATTGACAGTACTCAACATCATGAGCCATTTCCTCTGACGCCAATTCAGCATGCTTACTGGATTGGCCGTACTCAAGCCATTGATTTTGGTGGTGTGGCTTGTCACGTTCTGTTTGAATGGGATCTGGCCCTGAATGGTTTTGATATCTTACGTTTTGAGAAGGCATGGAATGCTTTAATTCAGCGTCACGGCATGTTGCGCATGATTGTGGATGAAGATGGGCAACAAAAAATTCTGCCTGAAACGCCTTGGTATGCTTTATCACAAGATGATTTGCGAACACTAGACGATACCACCTGTGAGCAGGCTTTGTCTCGGCGTCGTCATGCTTTATCCTATCAAGTGCCACCTGCGGAACAGTGGCCACTATTTGAAGTTTCTGTTTCGCTGTTACCGAATGAGTGTTGCCGCTTACATATGAATCTGGACCTGTTGCAGTTCGACGTACAGAGTTTCCGGATCATGATGGACGATCTACAACGGGCTTATCACCAACAACCATTGGCTCCACAAGCATTTACTTTCCGCGATTATGTGATGACAGAACAAGCGCAACGCGAAAGTAAAGAATGGCGAGCATCATGGGCATACTGGCAAGAACAATTACTCTTACTGCCACCGGCACCTAGATTGCCGTTGAACCCACAACTGCCTCAGCGTAGTCAGCCACAATTCACGACTTATGAAGGTCGGCTGGCACAATCAGACTGGCAACGACTTAAACAAAGCTGGAAAAAATGGGGTGTGACACCATCTGCGGGTTTGTTGACACTGTTTGCCCATACGCTTGAATGGTACAGCCGTCATCCGCTGTTTACCCTCAATCTGACTTTTTTTAACCGACAGCCTTTCCATCCAGAGGTTCAGGAGCTGATTGGTGATTTTACCTCAGTCATGTTGATGGATTTTGATTTACGCAAAACAACTTCCCTGCGTGCCAGTATGGAAAAAACGCAGGCCTTGCTTTGGCAGCGCCTGAGTCATAGTCATGTCAATGGGGTTGAAGTGTTACGGGAACTTGGTCGCCTGCAAAATGGTGAAACCCAAAACAGACAACCACTAACGCCTGTCGTTTTCACCAGTATGTTGGGAATGGCACAAGAAGGTGTCGCAATCAAACAATCCATCACTCAATTACTGGGTGATCCGGTCTTTGTTCTGAGCCAAACCCCACAAGTGTGGCTGGATCATCAGGTTATGGAAGTGGACGGTGAGCTGCTGTTCAACTGGTATTGCATGGATGATGTGTTAGAGCCGGGGGTTATTGAAGCACTGTTTGCCGCTTACAACGCGTTGTTAATGCAAATAATACAAATTTGCCACCAGCCTGAACGCTTAGAGCATCATGATCTTTGTTCACCACCTGCCGGACAAACACGTTATGACTTCTGGCCACAACATCCTGAATTTCGTCAGACTGAACAATATCTGCGTTCTCAGCCTGAAATACGGCTGGCAGAAATTCAGCCACGTCAGGATGACACTCATGGTTACAATTTATGGCTGGTGGCAGAAGATAATTTGTCATTATCATTGCCAGAACCACTGGTTATAAACACCGAAGTCTTACCGCTACCAACATTAGCGGAACAACAAGCATTTGAACATTCTTGGCAATATATTGAGCAACAAGCATTATTGGGTCTGGGACAAACTTTACTGCGCCATAACTTGTTCTCTTATTCAACAGAATGTCACTCTCGTGAAGAGATCGAACAACGCTTACAACTGGCACCACAATATCAACGCCTGCTTGCCCAATGGCTTGCGTTATTAAGCAAACAAGGATTTATTGAAAAAATCGGTGACGGATACCGTTGTTTGCAACCTCTCAGCCAGATTCCTGCCCCTACGGCAAAACTGGATGATGCCGTGTGGTGCCAAACTATCAGCCGTTATATAGCAACATGTATTGAACAACATGATCCCCTGCTTGCCGGACGAACCAATGCTTTGGAATTGTTGTTTGCCGATAAACAAACCACAACCAGCCTCTACAGTGAGAACCCTGCGTTACGTTGCCTGAACCAAACTGCTGCTGAAATTGTCCGGCAATTGAGCCAGACATCCGAACATTTCACGGTACTGGAAGTGGGTGCCGGAACAGGAGCCACTTCAGAAAGAGTTCTTCAACATAATTCTCAATCCATTGAGAGTTATCACTTTACTGATGTTTCACCACTATTTTTGGATGATGCACGCCAATTATTCAACCACTACGGCGAAACCGTAAAATTTGCTTTGTTCGACATTAATCAGCGCATTGATTTTAGCCAACATCCTGAATCTGGTTATGACCTGATTATGGCGGTTAACGTCTTACATGATGCCATTCATCTGCGAAATACCCTGAAACGCCTGTCCCGATTACTGAAATCCGGCGGATGGTTGCTGATTATTGAATCCACCAAGCGCGAAAGTGCCATGCAACTCGCCAGTGTCGGATTTATTGAGGGCATTAACGCCTGGGCCGACGATCGCGGTGATGATAAAAATAATAGCGCATTGCTGGAACTTGCCGACTGGCGTAAGTGCCTGGAAAAGTCCGGTTATCGGGTTTCACTGGAATGGCCGGGACAAGACGGACCAGAACTGCATCAACAACTGATTCTGGCGCGGGCAGAACAGCAGGCACGGCTGAATATCAGTGAAATTGCGGCACAATTTTCTACCTTGCCTTACTCATTGCATATTCAGCAGCAAGAGCAGTTACCGTTGGCTGCATTACCATCAATAACACTGCCATCGATAGTGACCACCAAAGAGAGCACAGTACAACCGTTAACCACGGAAGCGGTGCAACCGGAAACAAAAGATGATCCACTCCATGATATTGAACAGCAGGTAATTGCGCTCTGGAGTTCATTGTTGCCTCAGTTAATACAGCGTCACAGTGACTTTTTCCAAAGTGGTGGTGACAGTTTGATTGCGACCCGCATGATAGTGCAACTACGCCGCCAAGGTTACAAACAAGCCAATCTTCAACAGTTGTTTGAACATCCTAAATTGAGTGAATTTTGCCGTACTCTGCGGGTTGTTGAGACAAATTCAGTGGCATTGGCAACACCGCATCAAACTGAGCCAGCATCAGAACAGATGCTGCCACTCACCCCCCTGCAATATGCTTATTGGTTGGGAGAGAGCCAACTGTTCCAGTTTGGTAATGGTATCGCCCACTTCTACGCTGAACTGGCTATCGACAAGCTTGATCTGCCTCGTTTTACTGCCGCCTGGAACCGTGTGATAAACCATCATGCGCAATTACGCGGTTATGTGAAAGAGGGGCAATATCATATTCTGCCGGAAGTTCCCTGTTATACACCGACAGTTATTGATTGCCGTAACATGATACCGAATGAACGTGAAACACAACTGAATAACGCCCGCGAGACTCTGCGTATTCAAGGTGTTCCCAGCAACAACTGGCCGCTGTTTGATTTAACGCTGTACCATACCGATGACCGGACGCATCTATTGCACCTGACCATCGACCTGCTGGTAGCGGACGGGAAGAGCCTGACGTTGATTTTGCGTGATTTACACCATTGGTATCAGCAATCTGATTGGCAGCCAGAGCCACCGACAGCGGTTATTGGTGACTATATTCAGGCACTGGAGAATGAAAAAACCGAAGAAACCTGGCAACAAAGCCGACAATACTGGTTAGATCGTTTGCCTTCACTGCCCGATGCACCAGTATTACCACTGAAAGATCACCAGTCACAGCAACTGGATCAACAGTGCCTGACAGGATATATCAGCCCACAACAATGGCAGTGTTTGCAGCAACGCGCAGCAGAACACCGGGTATCGCCATCACAAGTGATGCTCACACTATTTGCTCATGTTTTGTCAGTATGGAGTAACAGCGAGCATTTCACTATTAATGTTTTGCATGGCAACCGCCTGTTAATGCCACAACATTGCGATATGTTAGTCGGCAATCTGTCTACTACCTCATTGTTGGAAGTGGATTTACGTAATATCACAGGGTTCAACGATGCGATAAACCAGATACAAAAACAATGGTTAGCTGATCTTCAACATGCGCTGTTTGACGGGCAATTGGTACTCAGAGAAAAAAATCAGCACCGCCACAACCTGAACGCCGGCATGCCGATCGTATTCAACGATACAACTGGTACTGCGGGTAAAGGGCCATCAGGATTAGGAACACTGAATCTCTTTGGTGCGCAAACACCCCATGTTTATCTCGACTGTATGCTCATTTCCGGCGCAGAAGGCAGTGTCACCATACAATGGGCGATCTTGCCGCAACTGTTCCAGCCCCAAGTTGCAGAAAACATGTTTGCCCATTATCAAGCCAGTATCGTTGCACTGCTCGAACCGGATTACCAATGGAGCACCCCGCTTCCTGAATGGCTCCCGGCAAATGATCGCGCTTTGTGCCAGAACAGTAATGCGACAAAGAGTGATTTTCCACCACACACCCTTTGCTCGCTGATTGAACAGGCTGTGAATCGTTATCCACAACATACGGCTGTGGTAGATGCTTCTCGCCAGATCGACTATCGCACTTTGTGGTCACAAAGCCTGACACTGGCGGCTCATCTGCAAGCACAGGAAAATCAAGATTCATCTTTGATTGGTATAGTGATGGAAAAAGGCTGGGAACAGGTTGTCGCGGTTATTGCAATTCTATTGGCAGGACGCGCTTATCTGCCTATTGATGCCAGCTACCCACAACAGCGGATTCATCAGCTATTGGCATCAGGGAAAGTTGATACCGTATTGACACAACCCAAGTTTGCACAACAGATGGGCTGGCCTGACAATGTGCAAGTCCTCTCTCTGGATGAAACGTTGCTTAACAACTTGCCAGTCACCAGCGGGCCGCGTTTATCTGTACAACCTGAAGATCTGGCTTATGTCATATTCACCTCAGGTTCTACCGGAAAACCGAAAGGCGTGATGATAGATCATCAGGGCGCAGTCAATACGATTATTGATATTAACCAACGTATCGCACTCAATGAGCACGATAGCGTACTGGCAATCTCAGAGTTAACCTTCGATCTCTCAGTCTATGATCTATTCGGCACGCTGAGCCGTGGGGCAAAATTGGTCATGCCTTCTCCCGGTGACAGTAAGCAACCCGACAAATTACTGGCATGGTTACAACAAGAATTGGTTACTGTTTGGAACTCAGTTCCGGCATTTGTGCAACTGCTTGAAGAATATGCCCTCAGCTATCCGCATTCCCTGAACAGTCTGCGCTGGATACTAATGAGTGGTGATTGGATACCGACTCATTTACCGGCCAAATTACATGCTCTTCATCCCGCACTTAACTTGCTGAGTTTGGGCGGTGCAACCGAAGCATCAATCTGGTCTATTGCCTATCCTATCACACAGGTCGATCCGAATTGGCGCAGTATTCCATATGGTAAGCCTCTGGATAATCAGACTTTCTATGTGCTTAATGCAGCACTTTCGCCTTGTCCTGTCTGGGTAACTGGTGAGCTTTATATTGGTGGGCAAGGACTGGCTTTGGGTTATTGGACTGACACTGAAAAAACAGAACTCGCATTTATCACGCATCCTCAAACGGGTGAGCGGCTTTATCGCACAGGTGACTTAGGGCGCTGGCGGCCGGACGGTAACATCGAATTTCTGGGGCGCAATGATCACCAGATTAAAATTCGGGGCTACCGGATTGAATTAGGCGAAATTGAGCATCGTTTATGTGAACATCCTGCAATACAACAAGCGTTAGTGTTTGCACATACGACACCAACCGGCGCATTACAACTGGTTGCTGGCTTACGTTTAACTAACAACGCACCAATATCTACCGAGCTTTTACCAGTACTGCCTCACTGGTTGCAGCAAACTCTGCCGGTTTGGATGTGCCCACAGAGATTTGTCATTCTCGATACGATACCTGTATCCGACAACGGTAAAATTGACAGACGCACATTGGCTACTCTGGTTGAAAAAGCGCAAGAAGTTAACTCAACGCCATCAGCGGCTCTCAGTACAATAGGACACACGATATTAAGCCTGTGGGAATCAGTATTAGAGCAACAAGGTATCAACGTGCACGAGAGTTTCTTTACCCTTGGGGGAGATTCTTTGGCAGCCGTACGGTTAATGGTGAAAATCAACCAGACATTTAATCGCCAGTACCCGCTCAGCCTGCTACAAACTTACGATACCGTACATTCATTGGCTGAATTTATTGAGCATCAACCGGAAAATACTTTCCAAAGTGTGATACTGAACGAGGGAAATGTTGAACAACCTGCATTGTTCATCGTCCATCCTATTGGCGGACATCTGTTGGGGTATCGTCATCTGGCGGCTAATTTCGGCGATCAACGCCTGATTGGATTGGCATTTTCACCAGATAACCTGAATATCGATAAGCCTTCCGTTGCAGCATTGGCGGCTGACTATATCAATCAAATCCGTACCTTCCAGCCTAAAGGCCCTTATACACTGGCTGGCTGGTCTTTCGGCGGATTGGTGGCCTATGAAATGGCACATCAATTACGTGTTGCGGGTGAACACGTTTCTCATTGCATCCTGATTGATAGTTTCTCCCCAAATACACGCTCTGATCTGACGCAGGATGATATATTCTGCCACCGTCATTTCCTGCTCGATTTACAGGGACAATTCCCAGACTTGGCACTGGATAACCACGCGATCGCAGCCGATACTGAAACATTCCTGCAAGCGCTGCATGAAGCCTTACCGCAATCAGTACAGATTGATGGCTCACTGACTGAGCTTTATACCGTATGGCACCATAATCTGCGTGCATTACTTGACTATTGTCCACCACAAAGTTCACAACCTTTCAGCCTTATCCGGGCCATGCAGGCGTTACCTGATTTTATGGATTATCTCGATCCAACAACAATCACCTCAATGGATCTCGGCTGGCAAGCGTTCGGGCCAGTCAACGTGACACAACTTGATGGTAATCACTACAGCTTATTCCAACACAAACATGTCAGCTCTCTGGTTATGTGTCTGAAAAACATTCTGTGTTCAGTCCCGACTATTGAGCCTGTTAAGGAGAACATATGATAAAGCCACGGCGGGTTCTGATTGTAGGTGCCAAATTTGGCGAACTGTACCTTAATGCGTTCCTGCAACCTCGGCCAGATCTGGAACTGGCCGGTATTCTGGCACAGGGAAGCCCTCGCTCACAGCAATTGGCCCGTGATTTCAATGTGCCACTGTTCCGCTCACTGGATGAATTGCCGGATGATATTGATATTGCTTGTGTGGTCATACGTGCAGAAGTTATCGGGGGCAAAGGTGATCAATTAACTCAGGCATTATTGGCACGGGGTATTTCTGTTATTCAGGAACATCCCCTTGATGCAGAAGCTATCAAAAGACATCAGGCAACCGCTGATAAACATGGTGTTATATTTTGGGTCAATAGCTTTTACAGCCAATGCCATACCGGCAGAAGCTGGTTGCATGCGGCGCACCAGATCAGTCAATTATCACAACAACACCCGATAAATGGCTATCTGACAACCAGCCGTCAACTACTGTTTTCCGCCATTGATCTGTTGTTACAGGCCTGTCATTGCCCGGAACAAATAGAGATAACCTATATGGGGCAACGGGGTCATGCATTTCATTGCTTTGAACTGAGTTTGGCGGGAACAACCATAACGTTGGATGTTCAGTCCTATCTGGACCCCAGAGATCCCGATATGCATAACCTTGTCATGCACAAGATGACGCTGATTTGGCCTGCGGGTTATCTGACGCAGGAAGCCAGTTATGGGCCGGTGATCTGGACACCGGTTCTTCATGCCCCTAATCATCTGAATAGTGACCAGAGCCTCTATCTGACTGCCAGTCAGCCGGATGGAGCTTATCAACACCAAACAACATCTCACGTTCTTTGTCCGGCAACCAAAGACTGGATGACAGCATTTGAATGTGATGGTGCTGAAGGCGTGGCATTTCTACTCAACACCTTAAGTTCTGTATTGAATGGCGCACTTTGCCCCCCTGCTTTCAGTGACGGCTACCAATTACGGTTAGCAGGCTTATGGCAACAGATTTTGCGCATGATGGGAGAACCTGTTACTCAGGATTTACAGCCCCCGGTCTGGATTGATCCGGCTCAATTGATGCTCATTAAGGAAGAATGCTGATGAAATGGGCACTCCCTGCGCATCCGATGATTCGCCCGTGTCTGACACCCCGTGGCGAGCCCAAATATACCCTATTAATCTGCCCCTTTGCCGGGGGCAGCAGCAGCGCATTTCGCCAATGGTCTACTCTGGAAAACCCAGATATCGCCGTTTCATTGGTGATTTATCCCGGACGTGACAGCCGCATGAATGAACATGCAGTCACCAGAATTGCGCCATTAGCCCAATCACTTTCTGATCTGATCGTGTCACTCACGCCAGCACAGAGAGAGAACCTGATACTGGTTGGTCACAGTATGGGGGCCCAGGTCGCTTTTGAAACTTGCCAACGCCTTGAACAACATGATTGTTCTCCTAAAGCACTGGTACTTTCTGGGTGTCATGCCCCCCATCTTCAATCCCGCCGTCAATTGAGTGGATTACCAGAGCATGAATTCATTGAACAACTGATTGATATCGGTGGTTGCAGCCCGATGTTACGGGAAGATCCCGGATTACTGGCGCTGTTCTTACCCATGCTGCGTGCTGACTTCTGGGCTACGGAACATTATCACCATGTTATTCAATCCGATTCAGTAAAACTGCAAACACCAACCCTGTTGCTTTATGGTCACGAAGACAAAGAGGCTTCCGGTCTGGAAGTTGAGCAGTGGCACCATTGGCTTGCCGGTGACAAGCAAAACCTTTCGTATTGCTGCCAAGAGATTGCCGGCAGTCATTTTTATATCACGCAAGAGCCGCAAAGTTTTATTCGTCACGTTACACAATTTATGCAATATGTTTATCCACAGGAGTTCGCATAATGGCACCTTATTCAATCCCAGAAAAAAATCTTACTATGACGCCAGACTATCATTGGAATGGCGAAACAATAGACCAACAGCTTGCAGGATGGTCGAGTATCTGGGGTGATAAAACAGCGCTGATTTATCAAGAGCAACAATTAACTTACCGTGAACTCCATCAAGCTGCGGAAAGGCTGGCAAGTGGATTATTCCAGCGGGGGATCCGTCGTGGTGACAACGTTATGGTGCAATTACCTAACCGGATCTCTTTTGTTGTTACCTGTTTTGCCCTATTCAGGCTAGGCGCTCATCCAGTGTTACTAATGCCGACACAACGGGCACATGATGTTCATGCACTTTGCCAGATTGCCCACCCAGTGGCATATATTATCCCTGATTGTATTCACGGTTTTGATTATCGGGAAATGGCACGGGAAGTAGCGGCATCTTGCCCTGATATGCAGCATGTTATCGTTGATGGGGAAGCGGAGGAATTTATTGCTTTATCCTCCATTGATGGTGAACCGCTTGATGTCTCTGGCCCATGTTACGGCGATATTGCCGTACTCCTGCTTTCCGGTGGAACGACAGGTACACCGAAATTAATTCCACGCACTCACGATGCCTATACTTATGATTTTGTACTCTCAGCTCGCCTGTGCTCAGTTAATACCGAAAGTGTTTATTTAGCGGTACTGCCTGTTGCACATAATTTCACCTTAGGCAGCCCCGGAATTCTGGGCACACTTTCTCAGGGAGGATGCGTACTCCTAAGTGATACCGCCAGTTGTGATGAAGCCATGCCATTGATAGAACAGCACAAGGTGACACATGTAGCGTTAGTCCCGGCACTTGCCCGACTCTGGGAGCAGGCCCGTGATTGGGAACAGAGCGACCTTTCATCCCTGCGCTGTTTACAAGTCGGTGGAGGCAGGCTCACACCGGAACTGGCAAAACAGGTCATGACACGCCTTGGGCCTTTGCAACAGGTATTTGGCACAGCGGAAGGATTGCTTTGCTATACCCGACTGGACGATCCCTATGAGGTCATTATTAACACCCAGGGGCGCCCATTATCAGAAGAAGATGAGATCAAAATTGTTGATGCCAATCTGCAACCTGTTGCATCCGGTGAGGTAGGCGAACTGATTACACGAGGCCCCTATACCATCGCAGGGTATTACCGGGCAGAGCAACATAATACTGTCGCTTTCACCATTGATGGTTTCTACCGTACAGGCGATCTGGTTCGTATGAGACCAGAAGGTAACCTAATCGTTGAGGGACGAATCAAAGAGCAGATCAACCGCAGTGGCGAAAAAATCTCGACACAAGAAGTTGAAACATTACTGCTGCAACATCCAGATATTGATGATGCAGTTGTCATCGCTGTTCCTGATGAACTCTTGGGTGAACGAATTTGTGCTTGCATATCAAAAAGTAGCAACCAACCGGAACCCACACAGATACAGACATTTTTACATCAGAAAGGCGTTCAGCGTCATAAAATCCCTGATCAATGGTTGTTTGTGGCGTATTGGCCATTAACCACAGTAGGAAAAATCGACAAACGTCAGTTAGTACAGATGGCACAAACAGAACACGGAAGCCCAATGCAACAATATCATGAACACACTATCGCTATTACCAGCACTCCATTAGATCTGGTCACCCACTTGCTCGCAGACAATGATGTACAACCTTGTACACTCTATGAAATCAAAGGGGAATGGTCATTAGGGATAGGCTGTGCAGCCACCATAAGCGCAGATGCATCTGGACAATTGATTGATTCAAAAGGAAATCATTATCCATACGATATCAATACATTAAGCCAGAAACTTGAGCAGGTACTCAACACGATTCCTATTAAAGACTGGCGTGCTTATGGCAGAACACTATTTGAGTTTTCCCATATGACATACGGGATACCATTAGATCCATCATTAGAACAGCAAAATGAAGCATTAATAAAAATCACTGTTCCACAGCATGAATTACGCATAACTCAAGGACAAGTTCTGATACGGACGCT
This sequence comes from Xenorhabdus hominickii, assembly GCF_002632725.1. Lineage (GTDB taxonomy): Bacteria > Pseudomonadota > Gammaproteobacteria > Enterobacterales > Enterobacteriaceae > Xenorhabdus > Xenorhabdus hominickii. The sequence goes on along the minus strand of NZ_NJAI01000007.1, from coordinate 44,987 downwards.
GGAAGAAGACCAAATCCCAATATTGAGAGAAAAAGTCAGGCTAGCTGAGCAAGCAGGCACACCGGCTTTCCCATATACAAAAGAGCTGGAAATTATCAATACAACAAACGCTAGAAATAATTATCAAAACAGTGTTGCAAGTGCAGTCAAGGATATTACCGCAGGCCACTATCAAAAAGTGATCCTGTCACGCAAGGTTGAACTTGGTTCAAATGTTGATATAACACACAGTTACTGGCTAGGCCGTCAGGCTAACACCCCAGCCCGCTCTTTCTTCTTACGAGATGAAGAATTTTCTGCTTACGGTTTCAGCCCTGAAACCGTAGTTGAGGCAGATGGTTTCGGTTGGGTTAATAGCCAACCATTGGCAGGCACCAGAGCATTGACACATGACAAGGAGCAGGATCAACAGTTGCGGGCTGATTTACTTTCTGATCCGAAAGAAATCGCTGAGCACGCTGTATCTGCCAAACTCGCATTAGAAGAACTGGCCCCGATTTGTCAGGCAGACACGCTTTGCGTATCAGAATTTATGGCTATTCGTGAACGTGGTTCGGTACAACATTTGGCATCACGAGTAAAAGGATTGCTGCAAACGGACAAAAATCGTTGGGATGCTTTCATTGCCCTATTTCCGGCAGTTACCGCTTCAGGGATACCGAAAAAGCTTTCATTGGAAGCCATCTCTCGTTATGAAGGTGAACCGCGCCGGCTTTACAGTGGTTGTGTCATGTTGTTGGATAGCTCAGGCAAACTGGATGCCGCGCTGGTATTACGTTCTTTCTATCAACATAAAGGACGTAGTTGGCTTCAGGCTGGTGCGGGGCTGGTCAGAGATTCAAAACCAGAAAGAGAATGGCAGGAAACCTGTGAAAAACTTGAGTGCATTATGAAATACGTACGCCCTTATTCCGATAAAAAAGACTAAGAGTCTATTGGGATAAGTCGTAATAACACTTCTGGGAAAACCGAATTATTCGAGTTTTCCCAGGGTGATTAATTTTTTCGGATACTCCAAATAAAAACATCAGATAGGAGCTAAATTACTACAATAAATGTGCCCTATTTTTTTCTCTGGCGAAATTTCCAGCGCAGTTACCATTTCCTGTAATATCATTAAGAACATGTCACAAATTAATACAGGTTCAATCCCTCGCATCTCCTGTGCAATTTGCACATTAATCACAAAATCTTCCGCAAGATCATCAATGCTAATGTAAATCGGATAGTGTGTCCGCTCCGTAATTCCAGCATAATTGATTTCATTCGCAGGGACAGGATTTTCTGCCTGAAAAGGATGTGCCGGAATAGTGTTGTATAGTTCACTATGGTAGTAATTCAGTAATGAGTTAAATAATGATGTTGTTCCCGATGCTTGTATTGATTGTCGCGCCGATTCTAATTGTTGATCCAATAATGATGCCCACTCGTACTCCACCAATTTCATCAGGCTGCCTTGCGCATTCCAGAGACAGGTAAGCACAGACTGGCTATCCAAGTGCAATTGAAGTGGCAATATTTTGATAAACTGCCCCATTGCTTTTTCGACATCCTCACACATCAACCTACGCCCCAGTAACACGGTGCTAAATACAACGTCATTACATCCTGTCAGGCAAGCGATCACTTTTGCCCAAGACAAGTGAAATAAAGCGGCAGCCGTGACTCCGTGTATTCTAGATTGTTGCCGGATCTGATTACACAAATTCTCTGGTAATATCCGACGAACTTCCGCAACAGCCCCTTCTCCCCAATGCTTGCTTAAGTCAAATGAGGACGGAACAGATTTGTCATCCCGTAACAGGACTTTTTCCACTATGTCTGAGTCTTTCTCCGTTGGCTCACAAACTTGCAATTGCATTGCCAATTCAGACAATACTGGATTCTGGTACAGAATGTGTGCATCCGCCGTGAATCCACGACGACGTAAAGCTAACGCCATTTTTATGATTAGTAATGAATGACCACCCAGATTAAAGAAATGGGAATTTCTGCTGATGGTTTTAATACCTAATAATTCACGCCACACTTCAGCTAGCACCTGTTCAGCTCCCTCTTTCGCTGGGGCGAAATCCTGCTGTCTGAGTTTTCCTATGGAAATAACCGGAAAGACTTTGCGGTCAAGTTTTCCACTGGCAGATAAAGGGAAGCTATCGACGATGACAATGGCTGCGGGCCGCATGTAGTCGGGAGCCACAATTTTCATAAACTGCTGAATGCTCTCTTTGATGCTGCTCTGAGAATGGTGCAGGGAAGCTTGTTCCGAGGCAATGACAAAACTAACCAAACGCTTGTCTTCAGAACTCTCACCTTGCGCCAGTACTACCGCATCACGCACTGCGGGATGTTGCATCAACAAAGCTTCAACTTCTCCTGGTTCAACGCGGTATCCACGGATTTTGACCTGAAAATCCATCCGGCCAAAAAGTTCCAACAATCCATCTTCCCGCCATCTTGCTAAATCACCAGTACGGTACATTCGTGTGGGGGAATTTCCATTCACGGCAAGATAGACAAATTTGGCAGCCGTTTCTTCAGGACGTTGATGATAGCCATGCGCCAATTGTCGCCCTGCAATGCAAAGTTCTCCCGGTGTGTTATCCGTAATGGCACGATTATTGGCATCCAATAAATGGATTTCAACATTATGGATTGGCGAACCGATGGTAGGCAACACAGGCCAATTTTCCGCTTTTCCTTCCAAGGTATAAGCTGTCACAACATGTGCTTCTGATGGGCCATAATGGTTATGCAATCGGCAATGGGGTAATATATTGAAAAACTGCCTGATAGCGGTTGTAATCACTAATTGCTCCCCCGCGGTGATCACATCAATAAGGTTTTCCGGGTAACATTTCTGTGCAATAGCGGCCATTGCTAAACCATTCAGTGCGACATAGGGCAGAAATATTCGTTCAATCCGTTGCTCTGCAATAAAGGATATCAACGCCAATTGATCCAGCCGTAGGTGGTTGGAGATTAGTATCAATTCGCCACCACAGGATAAGGTGGAAAAGATTTCTTGAAACGAAATGTCAAAACTGAGTGGCGAAAGCTGCAAAGTTCTTTTACCAGAATAATCGCCTTGATTTTGGAGCTGCCAAACCAGCAAATTTACTAAAGCCTGATGAGGCATTTGTACGCCTTTGGGTTTTCCTGTCGAACCCGAGGTATAAATAAGATAAGCGAGATCTTGGGGGGAGCAATTAACACTTAGATTTTCTGCCTCACTATCGTTATTGTCATTTTCATTCCTAGAGGAAAAATCATGGTGAGCTAAATCAATACAGGTAATTGTCTCTGGAAGTGAGGAAATTATATCATCACGAGAAATAACCACCGACACATTGGAATCGTTCAGAATATAAGCTTGACGTTCGGTAGGATAGCTGAGATCAATCGGTACGTAAGTGACCCCTGCTTTCAATACACCAATAACCGCAACAACGGTATCAATACTACGTTCTAAGCAGATCCCTACTGAAGAAATTTTATCGCCATCATGATGATAACGATGAATGTGATGTGCTAATCTATTTGCCCTACGGTTTAACTCCCGATAAGACAGTAATTGCTCCCCAAATCGAACAGCGACAGAATCTGGTGTTTTCAACACCTGTCTCTCAAAAAACTCATGCACACAACAATCGGAAGAATGATTTTCTGTCAGAGAATCAGCAAGCATACTTATTTCCCTTTAATTTAATAAAATACTGGACAATAGAACCCCATTAACCGGATAAAACATGTCAGACTTGAGGGAGCAATAAATATTTGAGAAATGGCTTATGGGATAATTGGTTAGTTTTGAAAGTTCTTAATTAAGAATACATTAGTAATATTTACACCGTATTTAAATAACAAAAAATAATATTTCATAACATTGCTCTCATCTATGAGGCCTAACTTATTCATTATTTATAATGAGTTAGAGACTATCCTATTAGGATCTAACTCATAAAATTGACAAATATTTTCTTTCTCTGACTAAATAGGCTGATATTTAATAGCTGATTATAATATTCAGCCAACTTGTCAACGGCTTATTCATGTTTGGTAGTTTGTTAGATTTGAGAGGAAGTAAAAAAGAGCTCCATGTTTTAACACGAAGCTCTTGATATAAAGTCTGTTTTATGGCTGCTATAAAGCCCGAAGAATTGCTTCAACACTCGCTTTAGCATCACCAAATAACATCTGTGTATTCTCTTTAAAGAAGACTGGATTTTGTACTCCGGCATATCCTGTATTCATAGAACGTTTAAACACTATGACATTTTGTGCTTTCCAGACTTCCAAAACTGGCATTCCTGCAATCGGACTGGAAGGATCGTCCTGAGCTGCAGGGTTAACTGTGTCATTAGCTCCGATAACCAAAACTGTGTCTGTTTCAGCAAAGTCATCATTAATCTCATCCATTTCCAAGACAATGTCATAAGGAACTTTAGCTTCAGCAAGTAAAACGTTCATGTGACCAGGCAAACGTCCCGCAACCGGATGGATACCAAAACGAACATTAATCCCCTTCTCGCGTAATTTTGCCGTGATGTCATGAACCGGATATTGTGCTTGGGCGACGGCCATGCCATATCCAGGAGTAATAATCACTGAAGTTGAGTTTTTTAGCAGTTCAGCAACGTCTTCTGCTGTTGTTTCACGGTATTCTCCCATCTCTTGTTCATCAGTTACTGAAGAACCATCTGTACCAAAACCGCCAGCGATTACGCTAATGAAAGAACGGTTCATCGCTTTGCACATGATGTAAGAAAGAATTGCACCTGAAGAGCCCACTAAAGCACCAGTAACAATCAGTAAGTCATTGTCCAGCATGAAGCCTGCTGCCGCTGCCGCCCAACCTGAATATGAGTTCAGCATGGAAATAACCACTGGCATATCCGCACCACCAATAGATGCAACTAAGTGCCAGCCAAAAGCAAGTGCAATGATTGTCATTGCTAGCAAAGTGAAAATTTGTAAACCAGTACTTTCTGCTTTTATAAAGGTGACCATCAGAACAAAGGAAACAATTAAAGCAACCAGATTGAGTTTATGGCGATGTGGCAACATCAATGGTTTGGAGGAGAGTATCCCTCGCAATTTACCAAATGCCACAGCAGAACCTGTAAATGTCACAGCACCAATGAATATCCCGAGGAAAACTTCTGTCAGATAAATATGATGCATAATAATATTGACGAAAATGTCATGGCTGATAAAGCTATTGAAACCCACCAAGACCGCCGCTAAGCCAACAAAACTATGCAATATAGCGACCAGCTCCGGCATCTCCGTCATTTCCACTTTTTTAGCAAGACGAATACCAATAACAGCGCCGATGACCATTGCCAAAATAATCCAGCCAACGTTACCGGCATCAGGTCCCAGAATTGTGGCAATCAACGCAATTGCCATACCTACGATACCAAAAATATTACCCCGTTTGGAGCTTTCATGGCGGGAAAGTCCAGCAAGGCTGAAAATGAAGAAAATAGCGGCAACAATATATGCAGCTGTAACCATTCCGTTCGACATAAGCTACCCCTTATCCTTTACGAAACATTTTCAGCATTCGATGTGTGACAGTAAAGCCACCAAAGATATTGATGCTGGCAATTAATACTGCAATGAATGAGAAGAAACTCACCCATCCTCCTTCACCAAGTTGTAATACTGCGCCAACGATAATAATCCCGGAAATAGCGTTGGTGACAGACATAAGTGGTGTATGCAATGAATGAGTAACATTCCAAACAACGTAGTAACCTACAACACAAGACAGAACAAAGACGGTAAAATGGGATAAAAACTCTTTCGGAGCGACACGCGCTAGACAGCCATATAGAATTATTGCTAATGCGAATAACCCATATTTCAGCCACGGAGATTGCGATTTTTCTGCTGGCTTATTGTCTTTTTTCTCCGATTCAGGTTTAGCTATCGGTTGAGCAGAAACCTGGATTGGTGGCGCGGGCCATGTAATTTCTCCGTTTTTAATAACAGTGACACCACGTACAACGACATCATCAAAATTAATGGTGATTTCACCATTTTTCTCTTTACATAGTAATTTCAGAAAATTGACCAGATTTGTTCCATAGAGTTGCGATGATTGAGTAGGTAGTCGGCTAGGCAAATCGGTGTAACCGATAACTTTGACTCCATTTGGTGTCACAACAAGTTTATCGGCCTCGGTGTATTCGCAATTACCCCCATTTTGGGCAGCCAGGTCAACAATTACGCTACCCGACTTCATGGTATCAACCATTTCTTTAGTGATAAGGCATGGCGCAGGTTTACCTGGAATCAATGCAGTTGTGACGATAATATCGACTTCTTTTGCTTGTGCAGCAAACAATTCCATCTCTGCTTTGATAAAAGCTTCCGACATCACTTTTGCATAACCATCACCACTACCAGCATCTTCTTTGAAATTTAATTCCAGAAATTCGGCCCCCATACTTTGCACTTGTTCTTTCACTTCTGGGCGTGTATCAAAAGCACGGACAATGGCACCAAGGCTACCCGCAGCCCCAATCGCTGCTAACCCTGCAACCCCTGCTCCGATGATCATGACCTTAGCTGGTGGTACTTTACCTGCGGCTGTAATTTGTCCTGTGAAAAAACGTCCGAATTCATGGGCTGCTTCAATAATGGCTCGGTAGCCTGCAATGTTTGCCATAGAACTGAGCGCATCGAGAGATTGGGCACGGGAAATTCGTGGTACTGAATCCATTGCCATAACCGTTATCTTACGCTCTGACAACTTTGCCAGTAATTCTGGGTTTTGCGCTGGCCAGATAAAACTAACTAGCGTAGCACCTTCTTTCATCAAGGCTATTTCATTGTCTTTAGGGGCATTAACTTTAAGAATGATATCTGCTTGCCAAACTTGATGATGCTCTACAATATCAGCTCCTGCTTTTTGATAAGCAACATCGCCAAAGCTGGCAAGTTGCCCTGCTTCTGTCTCAACTGTGATGTGGAATCCTAATTTACACAATTGCTCCACGGTTGATGGAGTGGCAGCAACGCGAGCTTCATTGAGAAGGCGCTCTTTTGGTACACCAATATGCATAATGTTTCCTTCTTTGAAGATGAGATATTGCCGATTATTACTTGTTGAAATCTATTTAACGATTAGATTGCGTTTATTACTACCATCAGTAAAACCTATCAATAAAATGAAAAATAGTAACATCATGAAAATAGTATTAATGAATTGTCATCATTGCGTAAGAAAACATATTGTCAGAGAAACAAAATGACCTTTCAATGTAAACGATACTTCAGTTTGTATAAATCACTACATTTATTAAAATTCTTGGTTCTATATACCAAAAACTAATAATCGTTTATTTGCAAAGCATAATTTCGTGCGACAATTGGCATTAAATGTAATACTCATGACAAAAAATAATAAATAAATAAAAACAATGAATTACATTTAATTTTTCATATAAAATAAAATATATGTACGCAACCATGTACACGCTAAAAGCGTACATAATGTGGTACATAAAAATTGATTTTATACTTATTAGATAAGAAAAATTGGGAGCGGTTTCAAGGTGAGAATAAAAAGGAAAGATAATCATCAAAGGGCTGCTTTCTGCCCTTTAACATGTGGGGATCACTACAGGGAGGGCTTGAATCTAAGCTGTCATATTAAAGGTACTGGGCAAAAATAATAAATTAACTTACTTTCAGTGTATTACTGGAAAAAGAAACTTCCCTCCTGTTTTTAGCTCTCTATTTTTTTAACGCTTCTCCATGAATTACCACCTTAACGAGCCTTCAAATTCCATTTATATAACATATTGATTTTATTAATTTTATACATAAAGCCAGAAATTAAGAAAACTAAGAGGTTAAATACAGGAAATCTCGCTTTTATCATGCTAAATTTTATCAGTAGAGGAATAGATTTTATTAATTCCCCACCTGTCATTTTATGTCATCCTGCCATCAAAATATGCCACTCACCCATTACAGTTAATCAAGCCGTACTCTCCAATATTGATGAACCGATTTTATTGATGTTCACTGGCGGAGCAGTATCCCACCGCCTTCATGTTATTTAGCAATCTTAGCAATCTGTATTGTTGATGAACTGAGGGAATAAATATGCAAGATAAAAAACCTGAATCAAAAGCATTAGAAGACAACGTTGTAGTTGTGCCAACTCGTGAATATGTTAAAAGCGCGATAGAAGAACATGCCCAGAGCCGCAACCATCCAGATGCAACATTGCAAGATAAAGGATTTGTTGTCCTGAGTAATGATGTCGGTAGTGATAGCGAAACTATGGCGGCAACACCAAAAGCAGTGAAGGCTGCACATGATTTGGCGAATGCCGCGAACAATAATGCCAATGCCCGCGTTCCAGTCGGACGTAAAGTTAATGGCAAGGCACTGTCTGCTGATATTAGCCTTAGTGCGGGGGATGTTGGAGCCTACACTAAAACAGAGACTGATTCTAATATCAGCGAAGTTAAAGCATTGGCAATCACCGCAAATCAGAATGCTGTCAATGCAAATACTAACGCCGAAAGTAGGTTAGCTAAAAATCAAAATGGAGCGGATATTTCTGATAAGGATACGTTTGTAAGCAATCTTGGTTTAGAGAAAACCGTAGAATTGGCAAAAAATTCCATTCAAGGTAAGCAATATATCTATGACCTAACGGTTCAAAAAGCAGCTTGGGTAAAAATTGCTGAGGTGACGATGGCCTCTCCAAGCACCATTAATATTAATCTAATTGGTGGTTCTGGATACAATGTTGGTCATTTTGAGCAATGCACTATCGCCAATATAGTCTTAAGAACAGGGAATAACTATCCTCACGGAATCAATGCGGTGATGTACACAATCAATAGCAGTGCACCTACTGATTTGGCAACTATCAATACATCCGGTGATAACTATGATATCTACATATCAATAGGGCCTTTTGCCCAAGGGATCATTTTAAATGCTTTTGCGTCAGGTTATGCAACGATCCATAACCTATCAAATATGGCGAATTTTCCAGAAGCTCCCAAAGGGGTGGTTAAAGGGAAAGTTTATGCTTATGCATTAACTGACATAACCCCAGCGAAATAAAATCAGGGGCACTCAGCCCCTATTATCACTTCGGCTGTTCCGGCCATGCGATATCCGGTGCAGTAGTGCAATCCACCCGGTTGAGCAGCACCCGGTATTTCTTCCATGCAAGCAAAGCGGCTTTCTCGGCATCGGTAGCGATACCTAAATCAACCGCGTCCTGCCAGATATCAATTTTCTCTCTGGCTGTCCACAGGAATTGCCGTTTTTGTTGTTCGGCATCCTGAACCCGTAACTGCTGTACTTTCTGAACATCGGTTACCCACTGTTTACCGTCCCAGTTATCGAACGGGGTCTGTGGGGCTAAAAAGGTGAGTCCGACGGCTATGTCACCAATTTCAGTGATTTCTACCGGTTGACGGGTTTGGGTGCGATACGCCATTTTACCGCAGTAATCAGGGACATATTCCCAGGATTTATCGTCAACGGTTCGGAAAATTGTCATATCCGGTAACGGAGGTAAAGTCGGTTCATCCAGATATGCCCCCGCAGACAAACTGAGTCCTTCCGACGTACGCTCCACTCTTGCACCGACGTATTCCCGGGTTACCGTGTTGGCACGGTAAACCTGCGCCCAGCCATAAGACAAGGCAAAACCCTTTTCATCAAATTGTACGGGGGGTATTGTGGGTTGGTTCATTATCTCCCCCTGATTAAAAATATCACGGCCACGTTTTTCATGCGGTTTTCAGTTGCGGTCGGGACGACATGCGATGCCCGAAATTCCCTGTCCTCATAGGTATAGGCATTGGGACGGTCTGATTCACCATAAACCGCAATTTTGCCGCCCGTGCCGCTCGTTGAAAACGCCCCGGTGGTATTGTCGTAAATCCCATCTGTTTTACGGCTGCCGGTCCTAATCACTCCGGTGATATCCCGGATAGCATCTTCCTGAAACGAGCCTAATTGCCTGCCACTGCCCGAATCTACCCCGCGATCATTATCCCAGCCACGAGGCACGTAACCCCGCCAGTCGGGTAATCGTCCGGACGGGTAGTGTTTGAGTAATTCAGGGTATTTTTCGCGGTCAATCCATCCCCCTGCCATTGACAGGAAATTATCGGGATAGGACACCGGACTGCACCACATCAAGATGCCCCCGATAGGCACAGCTAATAATTCAGCATCCACTTTCCTGATACGTTCACTTATTAATTGTGAAGTAATATACTGACTCATCACCTCATCCTGAGATATCCCGGAGTGTTGAGTAATGGCGGATTTCGGTATGGCACTGACGGCAAGGTCTACCGTATCGGTCAGCCCCAGATTGTAAACAAAACGCTGTTTATTCTCGATATCCGCCCCGTTCTGGTTCTTTGCTAATCGGGCGTTGGCGTTGTCATTAACCTGATTAGTTAATTTTTGACTGGCAGCTAATTCACTCGATTTCCCTAAACTATCTGTCAGGGTCATTTTACTCTTGGCTATTAATTGAGATATTGCCTCTGATAATTGAGCATCATTATTTTTATTTAACTCGATCCCCGCTTTGGATATTACGTTTATCATTTCTCGCTGGATTGTATTAAACCACGCAGCATCTAATAGTGTTGGTGTTACACCCGCAGCGACATTGCCGTTTGTATACTCACCATTGCCATCAGCGGTATTTGTAATATCACCGATTTTTTGCATAAATAATCCTCACTCAATGAAAGTGATAATAAAATTAAAATTAATGACTGATTACGGGTTATAACCGAATTGCAGAATAGTGTGAGACGGACTGATTTTCTGAAATGGGCATTCCAGTTTTTTATTTCCCCATGACCGCAACGGGTCACCACAATAACTTCCGCCCGCCACCGCGTAATTAATGGTGGCTGTCGGGGAATTAATCCGCCAGACAAAGGGCCAGTCCTCCCCGTTCAGGGCATCACCACACACAGACAGACCCGCTCTGGCCTGCCTGAATTCCGTAATGGTAATTTTAAACCCGAGTTCAGTCGCCAAACTGATAAAATAGGACTTTGACTGGCCCCCTGTTCGTAATAATTTAGATACCACCGATTTTTGCCGTAATGAAATACTGTCAATTTCCCCCATGGCACACTCATCAGGTAATCCCAGTGATTTTTCCCATTCTGATAACATAATGGTGGCGGTTGCCGGGAAACTGCCCTCCAGCAACAAATGCGCATCCTGATCACTGCGGTGATAACTGTGCGCGATAGCCCTCATGGTGGCACTCATCACTGAATGGAGATTTCGCGTCCAGGCCATACCCGTTGGCAGTAATCCGTTGAGTGCTGAGGTGTATTCACTGACGCTGTATTGTTTCATGTGTATTTGACCTCACCCCGCACAGGCAAATGCCCGACAGACAACTCCATATTTTTTGTCGGTGACGTGATAACAAAACCGGCCGTGCCCGGCACATCCGCAATCGCATACTGCAGATCGGATATCAATATTTTCCCCGTTCCGTCCGGGTTTCCGCTCTCAAACAACACCGTATCAATCGCGGTGGCGATGCGGTTGGTGATGTCAGTGCCCACCTGAGCGAGGCCGTTAATCGTGAAATCAACGGGTCGTTTTATCGGCGACAATACCCAGATTAGTGCTGTCACCGGCCGTAACGGGTAAATATAATCAGCAACACGCAACTGATCCCCGGAGGCATGAACAGCATAGGGTTCATGTGATGAGACACCGTCGGTACCCATGGGGAAACCGTCACGCCCATTATTGTCACACATAATATACACGCCCACCGTGCCCGCCCCTGCTGCTCGGGGTTTGACCCAGACACGGGTAACCCCGGGGACGGCGAGTGCCCACTGTTTATAGTCATCATCCGACCCCCCTTGAGGTGATCCCTGATAGGCCAACAGCATTCTGGAACGAAAATCGGCCTCACTCTCGATATTTGCGCCGCCCGCTATCGGTGAAATTGCCGTGCCCTCAACATCCACCCCGGCCCTACTCTGGTCCAGCATTAAGACCGTACCGGCAGGCGCATTACCCGCCGCACCCCCGCCTGAATTATCGTCGGTAACATCGGGCAATAGCGCGATGAGAACAGCCTGTCCCTGCCCATGATGAATCCGGGTTTCATTGACCGTTTTATACTGGTAACCATCGCCCCGGTTGAGTATCGTACCGGCAGGAATAATCAGCCCGTCCGCCCCGGTAAATTGATAGTCCTCACAACGTGCTGCCGTCGCCGGTTTTTGGAATATCTTTTTCAATGCGGCCCAACCTGACAACCATTCATCGGTTGCAGTGAATGGCGTGGTTTGTTTCGCGATATAATTCAAATAGCCATAATGCAGATGTGCCATCCCCGCATCCATATCGGCCAATACCCCCATATTGGAAAACCGTAATAATGGACCTGTTTCCTGTAATTCTGACTGCAAATAACTGCGGTTTTGCTCCCGGAGTTCCGTCAGCGTTTTTCGTTTAAACGGCATTGTCCCTCTCCCATACCCAGAAAAACCGAACGCCCTCATCATCACGGCCGGGACGCTGGTAACGAATTATCATATTCAGACGATTTGGCCAGACAATCTGAGTCCGAATATCGATGGACTCCGCAACACCATCATCCAACATCTATTGCAGCGCCTCACGCGCGTAATCCTCCGCCGCCAGTGCGACGGCAGTGGTGAGCTTCTGTCGATGCAGCAACCATAAACGGGAACCTATCGGATAATCAGCGCCGTTATCGCCCCACCATCCCCGGCGATCAGTGCCGTCAATGTCATCATCCGCCCGCGCCTGCCGGTCAGTAAACAAACTGATAATAATCGCGGTTTGCAGGTCGTTACCGGTGACTAAATCACCGTGGCCAACCAGCCAATCGGCATGGATATTTTTGACATCCCACGCTGAGGTACCGTCGCTCCTGTCGTTTGGCTGGTCACGGTCGAATCCCCTGACCTCACGCCCGGCACCGGATGAGTATGTTCGTTATAGGTATCACGGAGCTGTTTCATGGTAGTTTTGTTGCTGTTACAGTTATCAATAACATCGCCCTTGACCTCTAATACCGGCGTATTCAGCAACACCTTTGTTGATGCATTAACGGTCGCTTCAGATGCGTTATTGACCGTGACCGGTTGCCCCTGTGCCTCGACGGTGATCCCCGATTCGGTCAGCAGGATATGCAGTCCCCACTGGTTATACACCACCACTTCACCGGGATTT
>NZ_NJAI01000007.1:14561-31633 GCF_002632725.1 Xenorhabdus hominickii | reverse complement strand
GTTCATTTCCCAATTAATCGAATCCTGCTGCTTTCCCCATGTATGCAGTGTGCTTTCGATAATGGTGACATAATTGCGATAGCGCATCTTTTCCGCTTCGGGGTCTTTTGCGGTGGCAATGGTGACCACGTTATAGCCCTGCCCGTCCGACAGTTCACTCAGGCCACTGACATTCATGGACAGGCCGCTGTACTCCGAAAACCGTTCATTCATAGCGGACTGGTAGTCCGCGAGTTCAATGTTTTTCCCCTGCTCGACGCCACTGGGCGCTACTTTTTCACCCACTCGGGTCAGAAATAAATTGCCGTCAGGGGTGTCGTAATACAGTAGCGCCGACCAGCGGGTGATGCGGTCAATCACCTCCTGGGAGGATTCCCCCCAGTTCAGGGTAAACTGCGGTACAGGAGGCATATCGGTCACATCGGAGGTCACCGTGATGTCGTACCACTGCGCCAGTTTCTGGGCAATCTGCAATGCCGTTGCCGACGAAATGACGTTTTGCGGCCATTTCGCGGAACAGTCCACTAAATCCTGACACTTGCTGCGCCCGGTGACTCTTATCTGGTGGGTGCTTTTGTTGATGGATGAATTCCAGATATCGATATAGCCGGTGATAACCGGGTCATCGCCCAGCAACACCTGGCAGGGTTGCCCGGCCTCGACCAGCTGTTTTTCATGACTGCCGGGATAATAGTCCATCAACATCAGTTCAAAATCAGCGGGTAATCGTTCAATACCGCGAGTCACACGGATACTGTCCCAACCGTGAATCACCCTGCCACCGATAACCAATGACAGCTCATTCGCCGTTTTTTTCATTTGCGCAACGCCTTAAATCTGACGGGCAGAAAGGCTGGATGACGGGGATTGGTCGCCTGAATCAGTTCATCACTGCGGCCTGCATCCTGATAAATCCGGTTGGCCACATTCAGCGACGGCAGAACGGCGGGCAAACTGAACTGAGCCAGTCGGCCGGATTCAGCGCCGTTCAGTGCTGCACTGGTGATGAACGCATAGCGCAGTGACATCAGAGTCTGGTAGATATCATCCATCCCCAAATCCCCGGACATCACTGACGCCGCATCCAGCGCATGACACACGCGTCGTTGCAGGTCATTAGCCTCCTGCGTGTTTGCAGGCGTGAATTCACTGGCAGTCCGGGCCATTGCCCCGGCAGACAGTACCACCAGTAACAACACCGTCATTTCGGTCACATGACGATCGACTGAATTTTGTTGGTATTGGGCGTTCTGAAATGTGGCTAAATTCTCAAAAATCGCCATTTTCTCATCCGTACTTCCGGCAGAACTGATAATGGCATCAACAACACCGTGCGCGGCCTGACTGAACGCCTCAACGGTCAGTGAACGGGATAGCCTGTCGATAGATTCAGCAATGGATTTGCGCCCCATGATGACGGCGGCGGTGTTTTTCCTCACGATCTCCGCATCATCACGGTGTTGAGCGTCGCGTGACCGAATACCTGTCGCACCGGACACTGTGCCGCCAATTTTCCCGCGCTGATAACGCCCGTAACGCTCGCTGCCAAACGTGGTTTTCAGCATATCGCTGAGATTCGTCACCTCATCCACTGAACGGGTCACCATGCCAATCCACTGGTTAGCCGTCGCCTGAATGATTTTCATGCCCTGCACGACGGAACGGATCTCCCCCCTGATTGCCGAAACATATTTCGCCAACATAGTGGTATACGTTCGCAACCAATGATTTTTAACCTCAGTCGCGGATTGGGTGCTGTTTGTGACGGCAAAAACCTGTAACCCGGATTCGATGACCGTCAGGGTGAATTCAAACACCCGCCCGAACTCGACGCTTTCATTCATGCGAAGGCCACTGTCTGTCACACTGACCGTCAATTCCCCCAGTGTCGGATGGATCAAGGTACCGGTTGAACCCGTCTCACAGGCGGCAACCAGATTTTTACGCTGGGTGATCACATCGGGCGCGTGATAAACCCGACTGTCCTGAACAATAAAGCCCCGCAGCGTGATCCTTCGGGTGGCCCGGCCTAAATCCTCAACCCACGCGGTATCACGGTACGGGTATTCATGCACCGCCTGACGACGGCCAAAGACACTCTCACCGGACACCACCGCAAAGGGCACGCCACGGAACGAGGCCGGGTGAAGATGTTCAGCCCACTGCCATGACGCATCACTGCCACCACCCAGCAATGAAGAAATAGCATCTTTAATAAAGGCCATGTGATACCTCTTTTTTAGGCGCAAAAAAGCCGCAATTAAGCGGCCTGATAATATTTAAACTTAGTTTTATGCTCTGAATTTATAGCCTTCAAGTGCCTTCATCATTGGCTGCATATCTTCCTTATGTATCAATAGATATCCAGCTCGTTGGGCTATTTCCATAAAGTCATTTATGGTCGCTACATGATGCTTTGGCGTCAGTGCCGAGGAGTAAACGACCTTGCCATTTTCCAGTTGCATTAGTAACTTTCCACTGAACCCAGAATAACCATGCAAAACGGGCGATTCTTCTTTACCAAGATATTCACCCTCCAGCACATTTAAAAACTCTATGGCTTCCGTTATTTGTGATGGTTCAAGCTGAGTAATATGTTTAACTTCGAAATGCTCATGAACCAGTTTCCAGATATCGGGATAAATCCGACCAAGACCAGTCGTGATTAGACGCTCGGCAGTTTGACGCAGTGGTGTTAACTGGCTGGCTGTTGAGCGACGAGTTTTAGGTTTTGTAGCCACTGGCTCTTTCTCAACTTCACGATCCAGTATGTCCAGTACCCATTTGCGGAACTCTTTTGCAACACTTGTCTTTGAGAACATAGCGATTAAGTGAGCGCCTCTGAGTGAGAAGACACGTATCATCATTGAGACTGTGCCTGTTTTTCTAACGACACTCAAATTGAGGGTCGTTGTCATCGCTGAGGTAAACTCATCGGAATTGCGGTCATAAATCTGGGTAACGGCATCTGACTTTTTGTACTCAAGAGCTTTCGCTAACTCAGCGGCGGTAAACCAAATCTTGTTGGCATGAGATACCGGATTAAAAACTGTACTACGGAAAGTTAATTGATTCGTGTTATTCGTTTTGCTAATTGCTATACTAGTCATGTCGGTTACCTCGATAAGTTTCTGACAAATTAGAAGCCCTGACTACTCGTAATAGTTGGGGCTTCACTGTTTCTAGCTATGTATTCTTCAAGTGCCTTAACGATTACATAGTTCATGGATCTATCTTGTGTACCTGCAATGCATTTCAAGTTTTCCCTTACTTCACTTGGCATCCTAATATTTACCTGTGGCAATCTTTCTGTTTTGTTCATAGTTCCTCACTAATGATATCCATTGGCTACCATTGATAGATTAGTAGCAGGTGGCTACCATGTCAACATTATTATTGCACCGGATTTTACTTATGAGCCGTGAGCCACAAATAAACATTCGTCTACCGCAAGACCTTAAAGAAGCCGTGCAAAATATGGCATCAGACAATAAGCGGTCTGTAAATGCTGAGATTGTTGCTGTTTTGTTAGATGCAGTCAGAAAGCATAAATCAGGCGATCAAATCCAATCATCAATGAAATGTCAGCCAACGAAAATAGATCCCATAACTGAACGAAAGATATTAGAGGAAATTGCAAAGCTAGCCGCAGAAAACGCAGTGAAGCTTGAAAGGAATAAAAGATAAAAATAAGCCCCATGATGGGGCTATTTTTTACATGGCAGGTATAGTTTCCAATCTTCAACATCAGTATCCAATTCACAGATCCTTTTACCTGTTGGCGATATTAGATACTCGTTATATACACGACCTTCACCTTCTCTTATTTCGCTTTGTTCAACAACTAAGCTACCGATGTATTTATTATTTTCTGGCTTACCTACTAAGTTAGACATGTTAACAAATGTTAAATCACCGTCTGTAATGAATTTTTCCTTTATATTCATGTACTGATTATCAAAAGGAATTGTGAAAGCATGTATAGCATGACTGACAGCCCAAGCAGGAACAGAGAAATAAACAATACCTTTCTCGCGGTTATAGCCTACGATTTTCATGTTAAAAAGAGTCGTTTTGGGATCCTCGGTGTATCTTTGCCGTATAATGTCTTCTTTGCCACGAAAGCCATTTTGAGTTACATAAATTATCCTGACGCTGCTCTTGGGTTTGAGTGATCGTGGGTTCTTTTCTTCAATAGTAACGATGGCTAACGATTCTTTAGAGTTGGGTATCAGGGCGCTTGTAACTTTCATGCCTTCCCCTGCGACCCATGAAGTTATATTCCTACCCTCATAACATACAACGCCATCAACACTGTAACGCCCCCCTGAGAGAGATGGAGGGAAAATAAACCCTTCATATCTGCCCCCTCTGTAAGTATCACAATGCACTTTACTTGCAACTTCTGGAATGTCAGGATTATCATCAGCTTGTTTCTCCGCTTCACTTTCTCCATATGAGTGAAGCTTACCCTCATCACCTTTAGATGAGGGTTGATTAGCGGAAATCAGCCTATAGAGTTCAGTAGATTTCTTATACCAATCAAGTAAACATTTTTCTGTATCGCAGTTTTTTTCGCGTAGCTTCCAGTTTTGCTTAACTAATTTTTTAAAATCATCACTGTTACCAGTGGCAATTTTTGCTTGGAGGTAATCGACATACAGAGCATCGTCAGCCTGAGATAAAACCGAGGTGTTGCAAATTAGCTTCTCGGTCTTACTGAAAGCTTTAGTGCAATCAAAACTTGCAGCACCCACACTAGCAGATACCAAAAATAACGCGATAGTAAGTAAAGATGTATTCCATATGCTCATCGTTATCCACTCAGTTTTTATATTTCATTCAGAATATAACAAATCACTTCTCTGAATGAAATATAAGCCATTTTCAAGGATACTGCATAGAGGTTGTGATTTTTCCTGCGGTTTTTGTTTGGAACCTTTGCCGCTCTCCCGTATTGTCATTGACCAAATTAATATCAACTGTGATGGTTTTATCGCCTATAGCTTCCTGAATCGCTAGCGCAATTTTTTTGATCGTTTCTTCATCGTATTCAGTCTGTCTGTTTTGACTGTAGAGTGATGGGAGTGGTTGCTCTTGCCCGTTAGAGCCATATAACATTCGCTGATTTTGCAAGTGATGATTCGCGCGTAATCCAGCCCAGCGTGGATCATGAATAGAAGCCATAATCGCCCTTTGCAGTTCTTCTGGGCTAAATTGCATCTCGCTTTCTTTGAATATCATCGCTTTCATGAGCCTTTCGATAAGCTCAGGCTCATGCATATTTAACCTTTCATTCGGATTTATGCCTGTTCGTTTAGACACAAAATCAATATAACCAAACGTGTTATTTTTGTCTTTTATCGGCGCATATTTGTGAATAATACGATTTAACGTATTAATTCCCCTGTCACCATACAGCATCAATTGTCGGCTCATGGCAGACAACCCATCCTCCATTGTTCTGAACTGAACAAAACTGTTCTCCGGGTCAGGTCCATCCCTGCCAATGGCATTGGAAGCTGCTCTGAGGTTGCCGGGATTTTTATTCCGTTCACCGCGAGTGGTTTTGCCGTTTTTTTTACGCTGATTGGGATTCGGGTAGTCAGGCGTTTTTACTACAGACATATCAGGCACTTTCTCACCCACATGGCTGGGTTTTTCATTCGGAAAATAATAAGCGTTTAATTTTTTGATTAAGTCTTCTGACGCATATTCAAGCAGCAAATCCGTCTTTTCTTTAAAGCTCAGTGTCCTTCTGAATTCATCATCTTTTTTTGCTTTTTTCAGCAATGCTAACTGGTCGCCACCATGATTAAATCCAAATGGATTAGCAAATGCCGCTGCTCCCGCAAAAAAACCATGAACTGAATTTTTATCTTTAGCGACTTCTTTCGCTTTATCCCATTGACCAAAGCCCGTCAGTAACATGTCACCCCTAAATTCTCTCAACGCTCCTGCGGCTCTGGCTTCGACTTCGTTTATGCGCTCACCCAGTTTCTCAATTTGTTCATTGTCTTTATCCTGCTTGGTCAGTCCAAAAGCATCTGATTTACTTAATAACTCTTCAATCTTAAATTTGCCATTTATTTTCCGTCCTCCGTCCCTCAGAAATGACAACGTATTAGCATCCAATCCCAAATGCTCACGTAACGTATTTTGCGTTTCAGGTACGATATTATTCCATTCCGCCGCGAGGTTTTTCATTGTCTGGTAAACATCTGCGTTATCGTTTTTATTTTTTGCTATTTCTACGCCAATTTTATTCAGTTCGGCTTTTGTGGCGCTATTTCTGATCGTGAGGGCATTCTGAAGAACGGGATAGAGTGATTCGACAGACTGATCAGCCTCGTCCATTGCAGCCCCGGTAGAGAGCTGCATCGCTCCGGACATACGGGTAAAATCCGCCACGCTCATCCCTGAGTTTTTTGCCCGTGTACTGCGGGTGATCGCTTCTTTGCCGGCATCCCGTACGCTTTGATACAGTTTTGTTGCGCCATATCCTATAGCGCCCACCCCGCCGACGATCCCCCCGTATTTTTTGGCAAGACCGCCATATTTTGCGGTTAATTCACCCACATTTTTAAGCGGAGGAATAATAGCGCCGATATGTTGAACGTTGTCTTTGGCAAACTGCGACATATCGCGCAGTTTATTGCTGACGGCACCGACATTATCCAGCGTTTCGCTGCCGCCAAATCGCAATTCCTCACGAACGCCTGCCAATGATGGGCGCAGGCTTTTTAACTGCATCTCCATCTCAGCAATCGTTTTGGTGACGTTTTCATCCGCATTTAGCTGAAAATCAAACACATTAGCCATTATTCCCCCCCCACCTTCATGATTCGTTCTGCCTGTTCAGCCCACCATTTCAACCTTGAACGACTCAGGAGCCACGCATCTTGTGGCCCCCAGCGGTAAAAATAGGTGACGTCTGCCGCTAGTCGCTGCCACTGCTGAAGTCCGGATTTCCCGACAAAAAAACTAAAAGATACTCCCGGCAAACGTTAAAGTCAGTAATCGCCATCTTCTTTAAGACCGACTCGGGTATGTTTGATACCAGCGCAATCAGCAATCGCATAGCAGGCAAAGAACTGTTAGGACTCTTCGCTTGTGCATCGTAAAACTGCTCAACTTCTATCAGCGCAGGCTCATGCAAATGAATTTCGGTATAAACCTCTTTGCCGTCATTACTCTCAATGGGTTTGCTTAATTGAACAACTTTAGTCTTTTCCACGTTAATTCCTTAGTTTTCAGTAACTGAAATACCTTCCCAACGAACTTCGAACTCCGCATCTTCGCTTTTGACTTCCTGCGAGTTCACGGTCCACATGCCTTCACCGATGATAGTCTTGCCGTTGGCGAGTTCCGCGACGATGGTCACGTTGGTCTGGCTGTTAAAATCGGCGACCGTGGTACCGCCGCTGTCACGTACCCGACAGGAAATAAAGGAGGCGCTGGGCTTTTCTTTATACCCGTGCACACTGTCCATGCCGGTCAGGGTTTCACGGGTGACTGCTGAGGGGCTGTAGGTAAAATCACCCACTACCATGATGGAGATCCCATTCACCGAGACGTAGGCGGTCCCCGCCAGCCGGTTTGATGTATTTCCCATAATTTTCTCTTATGCTGTCGGTTGCAGACGGAACTGGTTGAGCAGGGCGAACACGCGCAACTGATTAATTAATGTGCCCGTCCAAAGAACATCCAGTCGGTTTGGGTTGTGAGCGTTGATTTCCACTTTCAACCCACTCGCAAATGCCTTTGAATCCTGCACGTAACCGTTACGCTCCAGTGTCCGGTACTGGGCGATGAGTTCGGCACGCACCACATTCGGCGTCACAATGGCCGAGCCTGCCGCAAATCGTGTGCCGTCTGCCGCCAGTTTCATACGACGAAATTTAGAGGTGATCTGCGTGCGAATGTAACGAGAGACAAACGCCAGTAAAAACAACGTTTCTATCTGCAGATAACTGTCGTCATTATCGCCATACGGGTTTTTCTGGTACGTACTAATGACATTTTCAATCTGCACTGTGCCGTCATCGGCCACCGTCACGGTTGAAATGCCGCTGTGCAGTAGATTATTGCGTTCAATCAGGCCGAGCTGGTCTTCTGCTGCCGGGGCCAGAACGCCCGCCACGGGCAAGGTCTGCAACGGCCTGCCGGGGTCATTTCTGAGTGACGGCGCGACTGCACCGGTGACGGCCGCTGACCAGATGTAATTAGGGGTCGGGGATTTCGTCACACCCAGCACGGTTTCATGCTGATTGTTGCGGCGCGCGCCGGCATCCGCCAGTTCACCGTAGGTGCCGCTGACGACACTGATCGCATGGCCGTACAATTGTTGCTCCCATGACCAGCGACCCCCTGTATCTGACAGAAAGGATTTCATCTCATCCAGTGATGTGGTATCGGTGTAGGGATTGACGATAAAATCAAATGACCGGTCGCTCAGGTTAGACAGGCCATTTTTCAGTTCCGGTGCACCCGCGCCCCCTGTCATGGGGGTGATAGTGAGAGCCAGTCCTGCCGGAGTGACCTCACCGCCTGCCTGCCCACGGTAATTGAGGCAAACGTTGATACCGTTGCCGTGATCGCCTTTATTTCTGGCGGTGACTGTCACCGTGTCATCCGTCGCGGTTGCGGTCACCGGCAGCGCAGTTTTACGGTTAATGGCGGTGACTAATGCCGCTGCAATCTGAGCCGCTTTATCCGTCGCCATGACCGTAACCTGCACGCGCTGACCGGCGATATACAACGAAATAACACCCGTATGGGTCGGCAGTGACGAAACTTTAACGCGGCCTTTCGCCGCCAGCATATTCTCGCTGTCTTTCAGGGGTAACACCCACAATTCAGCCGCCTGATCATTCGCCAGATACGCGGCGGTCATCCCGTGCAGCAATGAGCCGTGTCCAAACTGGGACGCAGCCTGTTCTGCTGAGGAAATACGGATCGGGATATCGGGCGTGGCGACGGCACTGTCCAGCATTTGCCCGAGAATGAGCGAACGCTGGGTGGCTATGGCGCTGTTTGCCATGGAGTTATCGAGCTCAACGAAAAACAGCGGCGTTCTGAGGTTATTGGGAATGCGGGAAAAAGGAATTGCCATTATTCAGCCTCCTGAGCGGCCTTTTTGACGAGTTTATTTTCCGTCACGGGTTGCGATAAACACACATCGCCATCTTTTAACCGGCGATGCCAAAATAGGGTATCCGGCACCTCGGCACCGGATTCGGGCAAAGGCTCGCCCTTAACCGGACAGCGCACCAACCGCCCGGCAACAGGTTTTACAAACATAGGATTACTCCAGATTAATTCGAATATGGGGTTCAGGGGTGTGTTCTGGCATCGCGACGGTCACGTCAATGCTATCCAGTTGATGCGTTTCAATCGGGTAAAAATCTTCCGGTCCCTGATAGTATTCAATGTCGATATCCATCAGGAGCTGGGCGAAATGCCCCTCGCCGCTGGCATCAATATCAATTTGCGAGCGAATTTCAGCATATTGCTGTATGACTTTCGTCAGTTCATAACTGTTGATGACCGCCCGCTCGATTTGTTCCCGCAGCGCCTCTAATGCCAGTTCCGCCTGTTCTGCCCCATCATCAGCATCACCGTCGAATTCCTCTATCCTGCCGGTGACCCTGACTGTCGTTGTGGTATTAAACTGAGGAACGTTACGGCCCAATGATTTTTTATGATCAAACGGAGTCTGCACCAGAATACAGGGGTAATCATCCCCGCGGGTTGACCAGTCGCGCGGGGAATAGACGCGGGATTTCGCGTCTGTTTTCCCCATAAGCGCCTGAACAACCAGATTACGGACTGTGGCTGCGTTCATTTTTTGGGTTTAATCCTGTTGAGTAACAAATGCGTCCCGCCGTGGCTGTCCGGCTGAACATCACTCACGACAAATTCAGCATTGACACTGTACACAAACACCCGGTCTTGTTGCTGTGGTGGGGATTTGAATACGGCATCACGCACACCCAGCAACGGTTTTGTGGTGTTAATGCTGCTGTCGCCGTCCAGCGATTCCACTTGCTGGGTATAAGCGCGGTCAAACACGCCCATAATATCGTACGGTTTGCCGCCATGCGGTCGCCAGTTCACCCGTTCAGCAAATTGTTGATGCAACGGTGCCAGCAGGTGTTTATCCCAGTCAATCGGCATCAGGCCTCCTGTTGGATTTTAACGCCGTCCTGAACGGTGACGGAATTGCCGGACAATAACTGCGATTTCAGCGCATCCAGCCGCATCACAACACCCAGTTGAATCAGGCGTTCCGCGTCCTCGCCAGACAAATAAATGACGGAGTTTTCAGGGTATGCCACACCATCATGCTGGACGATGTTTCCCTTCAGCACGACCCATTCCGGCGCCTCTTCATCAGAAACGCGTTCATCTTCATCATCATCCTCTGGCTCTTCCGAGAGTGTATCCGGGGATTTTGTCAGAGCCGGCTCTAACTGAGGTTCTTGCAGGTTCTCTGTCACATTCACCTGCAATTCGGGCGGTAATCCGCCCAAATCATCAGTGACTGTTTCCTGTTTTTTCGCCATCTCACACCACCCTTGCGCACAAGGCCGCATTCACCCGGCTGGGGATAACCAGCGGCGCAGATTGCATCATCAGGAAACGCTGCGCGGGATCTTGCTGTAACCACGATTTCGGCGCATAGGCCATCGGACCATAGTTAAATGCGGGGTCAAGGATGGCACCAAAGGCGCGCGTTCCCATCAGGTCAGCACCGGACATAATGACCGTCCCCTCTGGCAACATCGGTTTTTCTTTGCCATCCACCGGGTCGATAAACCAATCGTTGTACACCCACAAATCAAATTGTCCCCAGCGTCCCTTATAGACTGCGCCTTTCTGCACCTGCGTGCCGGGATTAATCTGGTTACCGTACGGGTTTAATGCCGGGAACTTAATGGCACTGTCGGTAACCGTGGTATCCAGACGGAATGCGTTCCATGACCGGGTGGTAAACACCAGATCGGTCGGCACGGCACCAGAATTTTTCAGAATGCGCTGTGACCACGCTTCAATATCCTGTGTTGGCTGGTTATTGGTTTTACCTGCATCGACCCTGGTCGGCCATTTATCACTGCCGCTTAAGGTGACAGTCAGGTCAGCAGAACGCCCGAAATTGACGACTTTCGTTTCGTAACCTACACCTGCAACCGTAATGGTGCCGCTCGCCAGCGCACTGGCCGCCATCCACTCTAATCGGCGGTTAATCATATCGATTTGGTCAGCCAGCTCAAATTGGATATTTAACATCTCACGCTCCGCAGCGGTGTACTGACCGCCAATGCGTTCCCCAATCTGGCGGCGAATGGGTTTGCGTAAATCCGGGGCGCGCTTGTCTTTGATGTAGGCTGGTCTGAATGTGTTGGTCTGAATTTTGCGGGATTCCACCAGTTTACCTTCCACTAACGGGGAAACAAACGGAGCCATGCGGCGCAGACCGACATCCACATCAACGGAGACCTCTTCAGTGTCCGATTCCACGATGTTGGGGAAAAACTTATCCAGCAGCCAGTTCTGACTGGTCAGCAGGTTCGGTACGACCTGCACTAACACGTTAGTATCATAAATATTCATGCGTTTCTCTTATAAAAAAGACGTCACAACGCCTGCCGGAGCCAGCATAGCGACGTCAATCAGAAATGGGATTTAGGCTTGTTCGCTGTCGCGCAGGAAAATGGAAAAGGTACGCAATTGGGTTTTTAATTCAGGGAGCGCCCAGCTTTCATCGAAAATCACCCGATGGTGGTTAAACTCCCCCATCAGATAAACGCCACCCGTCACACTGTCAGCGGTGGTGTCAACATTGTCCACCAGAATCGCACTGGGGATCTGACTGCCGTCTCCGGCTCCTTTTTTACTGACCGCGTATTCACCGGTGGCAGTAATAACACCCAGTACCGTACCGCGCTTCAATACACCCGCTTTGGCAATCGTTACGCTGTCGGTGACAATTTGCAACGGGCCGGAAATTAACTGGTCAGGCACAAAAACAGCCTGTGTCATGCCCGGCTGAAAGGGATTCTGAGAGAAGTTTTCCATTATTTCGCTCCTTTGTTGGCGTTATACAAACCGGTCATTTTGCTGACCAGCGCTTCGGGTGATCCTGTTGCCGGTTGGCTGGCATCCGGTCCGACACGCACTGGCGGCTCAGCTTGCATCCGGCTATCCAGTGATGCACGGTATGGTTGCGACTGCACCGTCCCCATCGCTTTCAGTGTGCTAATGGCTTCGCTGGCTGACATGCTGGTATTGAGAGCCAAATGTGCCGCCATATCCGGGCGACCCGCCGCATATTGGCTGCCGAAGATTCTGGCACAACGTTTACGCTCGGCACGACGGCCTTTTTTGACATCCTCGTCGTCTTCCGCATCAGGGTCGTCATCCTCATCGTCGTCTTCAGCATCAGGGTCGTCATCCTCATCGTCTTCTGACTTCGCTTTCTTGGCTTTTTTCCCTTTTTTGCCTTCCTTTTCTTCGTCTTGCTCTTCATCGTCTTCGGCACCTTCTTCGTGCTCGTCTTCTTCGGCACGACGGCTTTTTGCCTTGCGTGCTTTTTCATCCTCTTCTTCTGACATTTTTGCTTTCATGCCAAACGACGGGATCAGATGAGCAAATGTTGTCATAACCATATTAAACTCCAGCCTCTTTCATTAGTGTTTGAAATGCGATATCAGGTGTGGCTACAACATCAGCCAAACCCAACTGGACACCCTCAGCGGCCAGATAGCAGGCAGCCTGTGTGTCACGAATGGTTTTTTCTGTCATTCCACGGTTACGTGCAACGGTAGTCACAAATAACTGCCCCATTGCATCGACGTCAGCCTGAATAGCTTGTTGGGCTTTCTCATCGAGTGGTACGTGCGGATTACCTTCTGCCTTGCGATCCCCGTAAGTGATGATGGTGACTTTTAGGCCGTCTTCTTTAATTTTCTGCGACCAGTCACAATGGATCACAATCACACCGACAGAACCCACACCACCGGTACGGGGCACGGTGATTTTGTCCGCAGCACTGGCAATCGCGTAAGCAGCTGAGTAGGCGTTCTCGTTCAGAATGGCATGGATAGGTTTTTGGCCTCGTGACTGGTAAATCAGGTCAACCAGGTCAAAACAACCGGCAACCTCGCCACCCGGTGAATCAATATCGAGGCAGATGCCTGACGCATCAGGGTCATGTAATGCAGTTAAAAATGCCTGCCTGATACCGTCATAACCCGTCATACCACTGTACGGCCGCAGAGAACCCAGCTTTTGAACCAGAGTTCCCTGCACCGGAATCACCGCTATCCCCTCCAGTACGTCGTAACCGGTATCACGTTTGCGACGGGAAAATGAGTCATCGTCATCATCCCAGTCCCTCCCGGCCTGAATTTTAGTGATACCAAATCGTTCCATCACCGCACTCATGACCACTTCGGCTTTGCGCGGGTGTATGGCCAGTGGTGTGTTAAATAGCTTTTGGGCTAAATGGGGTAAATTCACTTAGCCTCCTGTTTGTCTGTCGGGTTATCGGGCGCAAATTCTTCTGCCTGCGCCCAGCTCGGCACAGCGATACCCAGTTCTTTAAATCGCTGAATTTCATAGTTGCGTTGGTCGACCAGTTCTTCCCAGTCTTCACCCATGTTTTCAGCGACCTCCATTTCCAGCGTCGATAAACCTGCCTCCATACTGAGAATGGCCCCTTTTTTCTCTGCAACCGGATCGACCCACCCGCGACCGGGTCCCATCCACCGTGCACGGCAATAAGAGGCGGAGGCTTCTGTAAAGTCAGGCGCACCGGCTGGCAGGGGAACATTCTCAACGTCATGGATTTCCTCGGCAAAAGCCACAGCGATGGGCTGAGCAAAACCGTTGGCATAATCATCACGGCGGCGGGTCAGCGTTTTCCACGCCTCCAACATAGCAGCGCGGGCGGATGAATAGTTAACATCTGACCAATCCTGCGTGACCTGCTGGGTGGAGAGTCCGGTTGCCGCGGCAATATTACGCAGTACCGCGCTTTCAAAGCCGTCAAAGTTACTGGTCGGACGCGCGGCTGACAGGGTGACAATTTTTTCATTCGGGAACAGATGCGGAATGCGTGCACCGTTCTGAAGATTCAGGCGCTTATCTTCATAGTATTCACCCCGTTGAGTCTGATACGCGCTCAATTCGTCGCCACCTAAATTGCTGCTGTCACCGAGGGCGGAGGCGACCATTTGCGCATCATAAGGGGATTCGATATAAGCCCCGAAAATTGCATTGAGAATCGCGGCTTCTAATTCTGATTCATCATATTTAATCAGCATTTTCAGGCGCTGAACGATAGGGGCCAGAATACCCATCCCGCGGTGTTGCGCACCGCGCTCCATATCAAAATCATGCACAACCACCGGGCGACCCCATGAGGTTTCCCGTGGTATCCGGTTCCATGTCATGGTTTTCCTACCCGACCACCAGTCACCCATATGAGCCTCCCGGATGTGATAAGCGATCGGCGCGCCGTCAGCGTCAATTTCTACCCCGCCGCGTACATGAGGCATGTCCATCAGTTCCTGCGGGTTACTCAGGCGATCGGGATCAATAATCTGAATCGTTGTCGCATAACGGGCTTTACCGGGTCCCAGTCTGTCCGTTCTGTATTGCAGGACAGCCAGTGCATCCCCATCGAGTAACTTGTGCCTGAATCCGAGGCGCAGCATTTGAGATACGGTTTGTTTGCGTTCCACATCACAGTACCGACCTTTGTCATTTGACCAGGATCGCCAGTGTGCGGTAATGAAACGACTGTACTCTGCCGCCCAGACAGCATCAAAAGACGTATTGCCGGTCAGTTGCCGCAGCATGCGGTAATCCGGTTTAAATACCGGACGGTAACAGGCACCTACAGCATTATCCAGCACACGCGTAATTGACCCGGCAGCCCAGCCATCATTACGCACCAGATCACGCATACGTGATACGATGCGGTCACGGTAAACATTAATCTCATTATCCGGTGACCCCAGCGCAGGCTGCCAGTTGGCCATCTGGTCACTGAATGAGTCAGCGGCATCGTAGGGAATACGCCCACTTCCCGATAAGGCATTAAATTTCAATTTGGCATTTGAGGGCGGTAACGGCTCACCATTAGGCCCTAAGATTTTCACGCTCATTAGTACCTCACCCTGATGGGTCGTCTTGCTGTGATCCCCAGTTCGGTTTGGATTGCCTGAATTAGTGCTAACAAATCACCTAAGCTGGTTTGTTGATATGACACTGAGCGCGTCCCGTCACCCTGCGTATACGAAAATGAGACGCCTTTCGCGCCGGTTGACAGTTCAATATAGGCTAGTTGAGCGGCATTGAGTGCAGCTTGAAGCTGTTCACGACTCATACCGGTCAGCAGCGTGGTTCTTCGCATGGGTTCTCCTTAGGGCAGAAGCTGTGCCATGCGTTTCCGTTTGGGCTTTTCCTCCGTTGACTGAGGAATAATGACCCCGGGGAAACGCAGATTGGTTTTTATTTCCAGTTGTGCCGGGGGGGTGATTAACCGATCAGGATTACCGGCGATATTGTCTGCCAGCGCATTCAGTTTCAGTCCCATGTACATCAGGCCGCATAACGCGGCGTAGCTGTAGACACGGCAATCCAGCGCTTCGTTGGCACGACCGGGAATTTGCTCCCACACGCGATATCGCTGACCACCTGACTCTTTAGTTACCGACCGCTCGGCCAATAACTGGCTGAAATAATGCAAATCACGATCAGCCGGAAAGTGCATATAGGACGGTGACGGTGTGCCATCTTCTGTCGGTTCAATGTGTAACCGGCCACGAACAGTATCTTTGGCTGCATTCACGCCAATGATAATCGGTTTAAAACTGGATTTAGACCGTGAAGTAATGCGCTTGGTGGGCCATACAGGAGAGCGTTTACCACCGCGAGCAGATTCCCCTTTGATGGCCCAAATCCGACGACCCAACCGTTCACGCGCAAAATCATACACCTTCTGTGTATGGTTTCCGCCAGAGTCCATACAGGCCGCGATAATCGCAAAACCCCGACCATCAGCACGGCGCCAGATTTGTTTCAGGTAAGCATCCAGTCGCGCCCACGGTTCGTCCGTCTCCAGATCACCTTCAATCACATCGTAGGCAATGGACCAGCTCTCTTCGCTGCGTCCCCATCCCACCACTTCGATTTCAAAGCGATCCCCTTGGGTATCGATACCTGCCGTCATGACAGTCACACCGTCCGGTACTTCTGCCGCCCACACCTCGCAACGCTCCAGTAACTTACGCTCACTGAGGGCTTTTTCACCCCGGTCTTCATAAGGTTCACCCAAAACAAGGTTAATAAACGTCTGGCGCATTAACGGATCGTCTTTCACCCGCAACCATTCGGCGACCAGATATTTCCATGCCGCATTCGGGAACAGGCTGTAACCCGCCCAGATATGAAAGCCCGCATGACCGGTAAACGGTTTTTCAGCCCGCCACTCCCCGCCTTTGATCATGAGGGGTTTGTCACTGTCATGAATAACGCAGCCGTTATGACGGCAAACGTAATACGCGGTATCCGGTAATCCCTTGTCATTGCTGTCTTTATCCCATTTCAAGCCGTAAGGGGTATCAGGACCACCCCATTCCAGAACCTGAAACTCGCCACAATATGGGCAGGGGACGTGGTAGTAGCGTTGATCACTGTCCTTGAAGGCTTTTTCTATCCGGCTGGTCTCTTTTACGGTCGGCGTAGAACCCAAGACAATTTTTCGGTTCCAGAACGTTTCGGAGCGTTTAATCCCCAGTGCGATTTGGTCACCTTCCGCCCCGGCACCGCCAGAGGGATACCCGTCCACTTCATCGAATAAGATGATGCGACAGGTGATACGACGAAACCCACCCGGCGAGTTAGCTCCCACCAGGGTTAAATTAGCCCCATTGGAAAACTGCTTCTTAAGAATGGTCTGCCCACTGTCTTTGGCTTTCGCCTCCCCCGCAATTTCTTTCAGCACCGGCGTATCCCGCAGCATCGGCGCGATTTCGGTCTTGCTGTAGTCCTCGGCATCC
>NZ_NJAI01000007.1:10308-14461 GCF_002632725.1 Xenorhabdus hominickii | reverse complement strand
GGATGCCGAGGACTACAGCAAGACCGAAATCGCGCCGATGCTGCGGGATACGCCGGTGCTGAAAGAAATTGCGGGGGAGGCGAAAGCCAAAGACAGTGGCCAGACCATTCTTAAGAAGCAGTTTTCCAACGGGGCCAACTTGACTCTGGTGGGGGCTAACTCACCGGGCGGTTTTCGCCGTATCACCTGTCGCATCATCCTGTTTGATGAAGTGGACGGTTACCCCTCGGGGGGCGCGGGTGCGGAAGGTGACCAGATAGCGCTGGGTATCAAGCGCTCTGAAACCTTCTGGAACCGGAAAATTGTACTCGGTTCAACCCCGACCGTAAAAGAGACCAGTCGGATAGAAAAAGCCTTCAAGGACAGCGATCAGCGCTACTACTACGTCCCCTGTCCACATTGTGGTGAGTTTCAGGTGCTGGAATGGGGCGGTCCTGATACCCCCTATGGCATCAAGTGGGATAAAGACAGCAATGACAATGGCTTGCCGGATACTGCCTATTACGTCTGCCGTCATCATGGCTGTGTCATTCAGGACAGCGATAAGCCCGGCATGATCAAACAGGGCGAATGGCGAGCTAGTCAGTCATTTAAAGGCCATGCCGGTTTTCATATCTGGGCGGGGTACAGCCTGTTCCCGAATGCGGCGTGGAAATATCTGGTGGCCGAATGGTTGCGGGTGAAAGACGATCCGTTAATGCGCCAGACGTTCATTAACCTGGTATTGGGTGAACCCTATGAAGACCGGGGCGAAAAAGCCCTCAGTGAGCGTAAGTTACTGGAGCGCTGCGAAGTCTGGGCGGCGGAAGTGCCGGATGGTGTTGCGGTAATCACGGCTGGCATCGATACCCAAGATGACCGCTTTGAAATTGAAGTGGTGGGCTGGGGGCGTAGCGAAGAAAGCTGGTCGATTGCCCATGATGTGATTGAAGGTGATCTGGAAACAGACGAGCCGTGGGAACGTCTCGATGCGTATCTTAAACAAATATGGCGCCGGGCTGATGGTCGGGGCTTTGCGATTATCGCGGCTTGCATGGATTCCGGCGGTCATCATACGCAAAAAGTGTATGACTTTTGCCGTGCTCGTTTAGGTCGTCGTATTTGGGCGATCAAAGGGGAGTCGGCGCGGGGTGGAAAACGTTCTCCGGTGTGGCCCACCAAGCGCATTACTTCACGGTCTAAATCCAGTTTTAAACCGATTATCATTGGCGTGAATGCCGCTAAAGATACTGTTCGTGGTCGGTTACACATTGAGCCGCCAGAGAATACAGATCCGGCTCCCTCTTATATGCATTTCCCTATTGATCGTGATTTGCATTATTTCAGTCAGTTATTGGCCGAGCGGTCGGTGATCCCGGTAGTGCCAACGAAGCACTCGACTGTCGTGTTTATAGTTATGCAGCGATGCGGCTTGATGTACATGGGGCTGAAACTGAATGCGTTGGCAGACAATATCGCCGGTAATCCTGATCGGTTAATCACACCCCCGGCACAACCGGAAATAAAAACCAATCTGCGTTTCCCCGGAGCCATTATTCCTCAGTCAACGGAGGAAAAGCCCAAACGGAAGCCTATGTCACAGCTTTTGCCCTAAGGAGAGTCAATGCAAAGAACCAGTCTGCTGACCGGCATGAGCCGTGAGCAGTTAAAAACAGCCCTCGGTACCGCTCAGCAAGCGTATATTGAACTGTCGACCGGCGCTAAAGGGGTCTCATTTTCGTATACGCAAGGTGACGGGACGCGCTCCGTGTCGTATCAGCAAACCAGTCTGGGTGATTTATTGGCGCTCATTCAGGCAATACAAACCGAACTGGGAATGACGACCCGGCGACCAATCAGGGTGAGATACTAATGAGCGTTAAAATTTTAGGACCCAATGGTGAGCCATTGCCGCCCTCGAATGCCAAATTGAAATTTAACGCCTTATCGGGCAGCGGGCGCATTCCGTATGATGCCGCCGACTCATCCAGCGACCAGCTGGCGAACTGGCAACCGGCACTGTGGTCACCGGATAATGAAATCAATATTTACCGCGAGTATATAAAATTTATGTTTAACAGGGTTTAACGTGTGTTCATGTTGTTTCCAATGGATTGAAAAAAAAGATAATTTAATTTTTTTATGTCTTGACGCTTTTTTACCTGTTCTGGCTGTTGCAGTACTTTGCGTATTGCAATGTGTATTGCAAAATAAAACAAGGTTCATTCAATGGCGGTCAATAAACTCAGTGATAAAAAGCTCAAATCCTTGTACGGTAAACCTGTTGAAAAACAACAGACGATAGCGGACGGGAACGGGTTATCAATCAGATTAAGTAAACAAGGGACAATCAGCTTTGTTTTCTTTTACCGCCTGTATGGGCGTGAAAGTGCGCCGATATGGTTAACATTGGGTAAATACCCCGATTTAAGCCTTAAAGTTGCAAGAGAGCAAAGAGATAAATGCCGGGCATGGTTAGCTGAAGGGAAAGATCCACGAATACAAATAAAAATAATAAAAGAAGACACTTTAAAGCCAGTAACAGTAAAAGATGCGATAGAGTATTGGATCAATAACTATGCTATTAACAAACGTAAAGCAGCACTGCGTATTAGAAGTTATTTATGCAAACATATTTATTCAGAGATCGGCGATGTTCCATTAAATGATTGCTCACTGACTATGTGGATTAAGTGCTTTGACAAAATCAAAATGAAATCCCCTGTACAAGCTGGTGACATGTTAAGAATATCACAACAGGCATTGAAATTTTGTCGGGTAAGAAAGTACGCAATCAGTCATGAGATTGATGATTTAAAAGTTGAAGATGTTGGTAAGAGATCTAGCAAGAGAGATAGAGTGCTAACAAGTGATGAATTGCGTGATTTATGGTTTTATGTGAATAAAGAATATAATAATCACATTATTTCGCATGAATATAGAGTTATTTTTAGATTTTTAATTGTTTTTGGTTGCAGGATATCAGAAATATTATTATCAACATGGGATGAATGGGATTTGCTAAATAATATTTGGAGAGTGCCACCCAAGCACAGTAAGAACGGCAAGGAAATAATTAGACCGATACCCGATAGTTTTAAAAGTTGGTTGCTTCTATTACATAAGTCAACAAAAAATAGAGGCTATGTTATTGGATTCAGCATGGGGCAATCCACAGCCAGCTCAGTTACTGGGGCGATATGGAAGAGATTAAATCACAAAGAAAATTGGACAGCTCACGATATGCGGAGAGTGCTTGCCACAAATTTAAGTGATAATAATTTTGAACATAACGTGGTTGAGCAATTATTGGGCCATTCATTAAGTGGAGTGGTTGGAATATATAATAGAAGCAAATATATTGAGCAAAAGAGATGTGCCCTCAACTGGTGGGTTGGTTATTTAGATTCATTAATTGAAAAAGAGGAAATGAAAGATGATAAATATATTAACTCGTGAGGAATTGGAGGGATTAGATGGAATTGATAGGCTAATCAGAACGGAAGAATGCGAATGGCTAACCTCATTAGATAGTCAATACATCCGCAAACTTGAGAAAAAAGGGGAGTTTCCTGCCAAAATAACGATAGGCCCACAAACTAAAGTTTATCGATTATCTGAGATTCAGGCATGGATAAAAGGCACTTGGAAGCCAGAATAAAATCAGACATCATTTAAATTAATAATAACCTCGCTCGCGGGGTTTTTTATTTTGGAGAATATAAAAATATGGCAATGAAATTTACATCACCGACACCACAAGAACGACAATTAATTTTAAATGAGTATGGTGAGAAATATGATCGCCGAATCAGAGAAAAAGAATGTGAGCACCTTTCCAGTTTATCGCGTTCTCGTCGTTGGGTATTAGAAGAAGAGGGGAAGTTTCCTAAACGTGTCCCATTGGGGCGTAATTCCGTCTCATGGTTATTAAGTGATGTTTTATGGTGGATACGTAACCCGCCAACAGTAGACAACGTAAATAACCCCTATAGCCGAAAATCGAATTAATTAAGACAGGGTAAAACGATGACATCTAAAAATATGACTTTAAATGGTCAGGGGCTTGCTCACGCTGAAAACAACCAAGAGCCTATTTTGGTTCAGCACAAAGAGAGCCGAAAAAAGAATTATGCCGAAATGATCCCGTTAACTATGGGAACTATTAACGGGA
>NZ_NJAI01000007.1:0-10208 GCF_002632725.1 Xenorhabdus hominickii | reverse complement strand
TTGGTTAGCGCAGCGCATGGAATCGAAGCAATGATACACGGAAGCCATTCTATCGGTTTAAGCGAGAGTATTATTTCTGGTGACTCCTTGAGATTAAGGAGTCCTACTGTCGTCGAAGTCCTCACTTTGGCCGATGGGTATACGAATATTTTCGGACACCTTAATAACTCATTGATAAATATCCAGACGCCAGATTTGGCGTTTGGTCATGCTGTAGGCTCCCCGATAATTTCGGGTCAGTTACCTAACCCATTGAAACATAGTCAAGCTGCATATTTGCAGTCTGCTTATAATTTGAGCGTCAGTAATACTGACTCACAAACTTTGCGACCGTCATTTAGTCAAGCACAAAAAGAAAAGGATAGCACGGCGAATGCTACCCTTTGGGATCACGCGTCTTTGCGTCATGAGATAAATCAATTAATTAACTACAACTCTTTAAGAAGTGTAGTTAACCAAGTCAATAATTTTGCCTTGGTTAGTTACTGCTCAGATGATGCTTTGGTTTTGCGTTGGCGGCGTTTGATTTCATTATGGGCCGTCGTGACTACAGTTTGCAAATCAGCACCAATCTTTATTCCTATTTCCTCAATTTGTTTGAGTGTCTTTAGGGTGTCATTCAGATCAGACAAAAGTTGGTTGGCGTCATTTTCCCTATATTGTCGGCGTTCGGCTTCATTTTTTATTGCTGTTGCGATAAATCTTCCAACACTTTCGTTTTTTTTTCGTGTTGCCTCAAGCAATTCAGCGACTTCATGTGGAACACGAGACGCTAATTGTACTGATTTATTGTTGATATTACCCGTTGACATGCTAAACACTCCATTTGAATTGGTGTATAGCAGTATACATGAAAAAACTGTTGAAGTGCATATCACTTCAATGTATTGTGTATATCACCTTGTCGGTTTGGTGCTAATCACCTTATTGAAGGTAGATTGTAAAAACAACAACGCCCCGAAGTGCTGTAACACTATCGAGGCGTCTAACCACAACATTATCGGAGTTAATGCTATGGATGACATACAGCATACCCAAACTCGCCTTAAATTTACATTCCTAATTGCATCGGGCACTCAACGGCTGGTGGATCTTCACCCTGTGCGTCTTATCACGGTACTGGCAGATAGCGAAGGTGAAGCCCGTCTATTGGCTGGCATGTCCTCTCTGATATTCGTTTCTCGTCAGGGGGTGAACCATGCCTAACCCCACACCTCATGGCTATTACACCCATAAGAACGGGGAAACCGTTCAGGTGTTGTCGGTCGCCTTTAACCGCGTGACGTTTGTCCGTGAAGGTTATACCTACCCGTGCATCATGCCATTAAGCCGTTTCACTCAAGAATACACCTACGCAGGGAGAGCCTGATTATGTCTGATATCTATAACCACTTAGTACGTACTAATTTCGACGGTATGAGCACCGAAGAACTCAAAGATTTGCGTATGAATTCCGAAGCGGCATTCAGTGGTGTAATGGCTGCACTGTCCTCAATAGGCGAGTTGGGATTCTGGGCAGAGGCTAATGAAGATTATTCGAAGGAACAGGCCAGAGATGACTTGCGCAGCGTCAGTGAAGCCTTGATGTACTTGCCAAAAATAGCAAAGGCACTCAACGACACAGAGCAGCTCGCCCAGTTTGAAATTCATCACCGCGAGGGGTTCCCCAAATGGTAAGTCATATTGATATTCGTTCGGTGAAAGCAGCGGCGCAAGGCCATTGGGAAGGCTTACTGGTTGCCTGTGGTGTGGAGGTTCCGGCAAAGGGTAAGCATGGTGCTTGCCCGATATGTGGCGGCACTGACCGTTTTCACTTTATGGATGATCATGGTCACGGTGACTGGCATTGTCGCCAGTGTGATAACCCGAATCACGGTGATGGGTTTGATTTGCTGGTGAGGGCGAAGGGGATCACGATTATTGAGGTGGCTAAAGTCGTTGCTGATGCACTGGCGTTACCTTTGCCAGAACCCAAGCCAGCCAGAAAGGAGGCTCCCAAATCAGAGGTTCCTCTGATAGCGGAGAAAGTGAACAAGCTGGTGGCTCAGACTACCATCGGGCAATCTGACTATCTGACCAAAAAGGGGCTGCAATGCCCCAATCAGACGCTACTGAAAGACGGTTCTTTGTTGCTGGTGACTCAGACGCTGGACGGCACAATCACCGGTGCTCAGATTATCAAGCCGAATGGTGAAAAGCGCCTTGTCTCTGGTACGCAGAAAAAGGGGAGTTTTATCCCCTTATCGGCAATCACCGGAATGCCGGACACGATCATCATTACAGAAGGCTATGCAACGGCGTTAACGGTCAGCCAATTGCATGAGGGTTTGGTGCTGGCTGCGATGGATGAGGGGAATTTATCCGCTGTTGCTGAACAGGTCAGGGAACGGTGGCCAGACGTGAAAATCATCCTTGCCGCCGACAATGATTGGCACTCACCGGAGGAACTGGATAACAACGGCAAGCCGAAGAAGAACGTCGGCAAGATGGCGGCAGAGAAGACCGCCAAAGCGATCAACGGGTGGGTCACATTACCACCGACAGAACACAAAGCCGACTGGGATGATTATCGCCAACATCACGGCCTTGAGGCAGCAAAGCAGGTATTCAGTGAAGAGTTATATCAGGTGGGGAAAAAGAGTATGGGTACAACTAACGTTATTGAGATTAATTCGGGAAAGCAGAAGAAAAAGCCAAAAATTGATACCGAAACAGATATTGCCAAGTTAGCCCCCAATCAGTTGGCAACATTGTTAATATCACGATACGGGCAGTTAGCCGTGCATCCTGAATCGCTGACGATTTATCACTATAACGGGGCAACATGGCAACCAATGAAAGACAGCGAGCTATCCCGTGAAATGGCAAACTTCTTTATCGAAAATGAAACCCATTTCGGCATGAGACGGATTAGCGGCGTGGTTGATGTCCTGAAAGTGATTGCCGAGCCTATGGGAGAGACGGGTATTGATTTAATCGGGTTCTCTAATGGTGTACTGAACACCAAAACACATGCATTTAGGCCACATAACCCTGATGACTGGTTACTGCACCAGAATGGGATCACTTATACCGAACCGGAAGAAGGCGAGAACTTAAAAGAACATGCCCCTAATTACCTGAAATGGCTGAACCATGTATCAGGTGGCAACCCAGAAAAGGCCAGACGCATTAAAGCAGGGCTATATATGGTCTTTGGCAACCGTCATGACTGGCAGATGTTTATTGAAGCAACGGGGGCAGGTGGCAGCGGAAAAAGTGTTTTTGCTCATGTAGCAGAACTGTTAGCCGGAAAGCACAATGCGTCGAGCGGTGAACTCAAAGATCTTGATGATGCACGAGGGCGGGCGCAGTTTGTCGGCAAAAAACTTATTTTATTGCCCGATCAGAATAAATACAGTGGAGACGGTGCAGGGCTGAAAGCCATTACAGGGGGTGACAGTGTCGGGATCAACCCGAAATATGAAAAACAATTTTCCATCATGATGAAATGCGTTGTCCTGATAACAGGTAATAAGCCCATGCAGTTTACGGAACGCAATAACGGGATTGCCCGGCGGCGTGTCATTTTCCACTTTAATGACATTGTGGAAGAAAAAAATAAAGACAAGAGCCTGCCAGAAAAGATAGAGGCTGAAATTCCTGTGATTATCCGCGATCTGTTGCGTGAGTTTCCGCAACCAGAGATAGCCAATGCCTTACTGATTGAACAAAGAGGCTCAGGGGAGGCTACAGAGATAAAACGCGAGACAGATCCGTTGATAGATTTTTGCGCTTATCTCATCGCGCTGGAAGGGGCGAGCGGGATGTTAATGGGAAATGCCAATATTACCCCTCCTGCCCCACGTAAGTACCTGTATCACGCTTATATGTCTTACATGCAAGGGAACGGAAATAAGAACTCATTAAGCCTGACCACGTTCGGGCGGTCGATTGATAGCGCCTTAAAAGAATTAGGGAAAAGGTATCTCAGGGAAAGAACGATGCATGGGTACAGGACAAACCTCGAATTAAACGAAACCGAGGCGGAAGATTGGCTTCCACGAGTGCCAACACAATCATAAATATGAAAAGTTTTAGCTAAAAGTGTTCATAGTGTTCATGGGTATAAAAAAGTATATAAATATCAAATAAATAAACCATGAACACTTGATGTTGAAGTATTCATAAAGTGTTCATAACTGTTCATATTTTTATGAAGACTCTACATCAACTGTTCATAAGTGTTCATGGGGTATTCATGATATAAAAATATGTTTTATATGCTAATTATTTAATTATGAACACATGAACACTCAGACGATAAAACTTTTTACACACCATACACGCAAATTAAACGGAGATTAAAGAGTGAACGATACATCGAAGAATACGAAAGATAAAAAGGGTTATTCACTGGCAGGCAAAAAAGAGGCGGCTACACATGATAAAACTTATGGATAATCAGTTAACAGGCCAGAAAATGATGTCTCAAGAGCGTGAACGGTTAAAGAGTTTCGCCAGAGAATGCGAAAGTAAAAATGATACTGAAACGCTCTCTAAAACGTTGATCATGATGGCACACTGGTTTCGGCAAGGCAGCACGATTGCTTTTACTGAGTATGCGTCACAGTGGACAGAAGCCCAGAAAAACAGAACAGACGGTAACGCCTCAACCGAAGCTATGCAGAACGAATGGCAATTCACAGGCAGGCGCTGTATTGAAGATGGTGGCTCAGACTACTGGCAGCAAGGGATCACCTCACACAAGCCCGAAGATTGGATAAATAAGCCGATAGAAGGGCAAATCATTCAGGCGCTGAATTGGCTGATTATCCAGTTCCCCCATTTCAGCACGGACGGGTTAGCTACACGAAGAGGCAAGGAATACGAACACCAACCGCAGCAACTGATCGGTAGTGTTATGTTTTATCGTGAAGTAGAAAGCTGCTTACGCTGGCTGGCACGTCATAACCTGATGGATGCCAAAACCAAACAGATCAGCAAAACAGGGTATTCCACATCGTATAAGTTCAAGCATATCGTTGAGCGCGAGAACGCCAATCAATTCAGTCATACCGATGAGCCTTTCTATATACGCAATGTGGCCTTTATCGTTGCAATGGTGATCGCTGGTTACAAAGTCTGTGCAGAAGATACTGGTTCAATGAATGCTCTGTTCAATATCTCAAAAGCGGAAATCAAGAAATCAGGAATTTTGAATTAGCGGCGTTGTCGAAAATCGACAATGAAAGAAAGTGATTATCCAATTGAAATATAAAAGTAATTTTGTGATTTTAGAGATGTCAAAAAATTGAGCGACAATTGACCGACAACGATTTAACACTATATCTCATTGATATTAAATTATATTTTAGCTCATTGTCAGCGTTATCGGTAACTTTTCACTATATATACAAAAAATAGAACCGGATAAAGAGCCGCTGATAAATTGGTGGCTCTAATATCTGGAATGTATTACATATAAACTGACTACCACAGCGAACAAGGATAATATTGATGTTTCTGCAATGGGTTAAACGTGCGCTTATCTGGATGATAAAAGATATTTTTAATGATATCAGATGGATGGCATCAGCAATGTTTGGGGTATTCACCCTCATTGGCTTATTTGTTGCACACGAATTCAAATTGACTCTGTTCTTTTTTGTTCTGGCAGTAATCCCCTGTTCCCCTGAAATTTGGCGGTTCCTGAAAGCCAGAATAAGCAATAAAGGTATCAGGTAGGCATATCAAACATACTGAGCTATTTTTAACTGCCCCTCTTTAAGAGAGGTAAGTTCTTAATTATCTGTAATCCATCACTTTCACTGATTCCGTTTCAAACGGAAGTGTGACATAGTTATAAACCTGCACCATGCAGGAAATAAAGGATATCAAGGTGTTAAAGGTGGTTTTACGTGAAAAAGGCCACGTAATCGCAGCCTTGAATTAAGTGTGTAGATTTATTGCCAGTTGAAGCAAAAGCGCCTGATTTGACCTGTTTGTTGTAATATGTTTATTAGATTTTTTGCATCATTACTATAATCATAATAACCAGAAAAATAAGCCTTAATTTTAGTATCTAGTCCGGGGTTACCGCCAAAATTTTCCCCGAGATTGTAGACTACACCATCAACTGTTACATAAAGAGTTTTTTTGAGTAACCCCAATAGTTCTGGGAGATAATCAGTATCTGAGGATATCACAGTAAAAAATGCGTCATTTTCCCAATGGAAAGCCAATATTGACAAGTTTGTAATATTAGTCTCATTTTGTACTGATATTAAATCCCCAAAAGCACCTTCGCCCCCGTATAGTTTATTGTTATCATACCCCCAATTACCATCTTTTCGTCCTAATTGAAGCTCAAAAGACAGCATGCAATCTTCGGGCTTTGGTGTTATCTTCACTAATCCCCAATCACAGGCCATTAAGTCTTCCGGTGTTGGTTCCCAAGTCTGCGGTATATTGTTTTTGTCATGCTTCTCAATATGGACAGGTTCACTACCATCATTTTTAGCAGAAAGCTGTATGTATTCATTAGAGTTCCACTTGTTACGACTTAAAACCTTTCCTAAGTACACTTGAATTAACGCCCACGGAAGAGAGCTGACGGGTGGTATACCATCAACTTCAACATCAACTTTCTTCTTATATTGACTGGGATCAAATGGGCAATTAAGGGTGGCATCCTCTGGCTTATTAACTTCAGACATAAACACCTCACTTTATTATTCGCTAAAGGTCATTTCATTCTTCTGTTAACGCACCAGAAACCTTACTTAGGTCAAATTTTCATCTCAATCGGATTCCTACTATAGCAAGGCTTATAATTTGAAAGATGATGTGCGATTCAGTGAGGCGTAAATTCAAAGTTTGGTGCTGATAGTGAATATTCTTAATCCCCTTTCATCAAACCTCACTAAACGGTAGGTGACATAACTCTGCCGTTCCTTGTCTGCCTATAATTTGTGTAATTTTTATTGTTTCATTATTTGCATCATTAGTTTGATTTGTTGCATATATTGCAATAATATAGCTGTATAAATTATCAGCTAAGTTCGACGTTTGCTGGGAAGAATTTCAATAACAGAAAACTAAGGAATCAACGTGGAAAAGACTAAAGTTGTTCAATTAAGCCGACGCATTGAAAGCAATAACGGCAAAGAAGTTTATGAAGAAATTCACTTGCGCGAACCCGTTCTGATTGAGGTTGATCAGTTCTACGATGCACAAACGAAGAACCCTAACAGTTCTTTGCCTGCTATGCGATTGCTGATTGCGCTGGTATCAAACATACCCGAGTCGGTCTTAAAGAAGATGGCGATTAGCGACTTTAACGTTTGCCGGGAGTTTCTTTTGGTTTTTTTGTCGGGGGATCAGGATTCCAGCAATGGCAACGATTAGCGGCAGATGTCACCTATTTTTACCGCTGGGGGCCACAAGATGCGTGGCTCCTGAGTCGATCATGGCTTAGTTGGTGGGCTGAGCAGGCGTAACGCATTATAGAGGCTAAACCTAATGGCTAATGTATTTGACTTTCAAATCAATGCAGATGAGAACGTGACTAAAGCAATTAGTGACATGGAGACACAGGTAAAAAGCCTGTATCCATCATTGAGAGGCGTTCGTGAGGAATTGCGATTTGGCGGCA
This sequence comes from Xenorhabdus hominickii, assembly GCF_002632725.1. GTDB lineage: Bacteria > Pseudomonadota > Gammaproteobacteria > Enterobacterales > Enterobacteriaceae > Xenorhabdus > Xenorhabdus hominickii. Next base: position 2,572 of record NZ_NJAI01000007.1, on the reverse strand, counting down.
GCGAAACGCTGGATAATGTCGGCTCTGTCAGCAATAAACTGCGTGACATGTCGCAGTTTGCCAAGGATAACGTTCAACATATCGGCGCTATTATTCCTCCGCTTAAAAATGTGGGTGAATTAACCGCAAAGTATGGCGGTCTTGCCAAAAAATACGGGGGGATTGTCGGCGGGGTGGGCGCTATAGGATATGGCGCAACAAAACTGTATCAAAGCGTCCGGGATGCCGGCAAAGAAGCGATCACCCGCAGTACACGGGCAAAAAACTCAGGGATGAGCGTGGCGGATTTTACCCGTATGTCCGGGGCGATGCAGCTCTCTACCGGGGCTGCAATGGACGAGGCTGATCAGTCTGTCGAATCACTTTATCCCGTTCGTCAGAATGCCCTCACGATCAGAAATAGCGCCACAAAAGCCGAACTGAATAAAATGGGCGTAGAAATAGCAAAAAATAAAAACGATAACGCAGATGTTTACCAGACAATGAAAAACCTCGCGGCGGAATGGAATAATATCGTACCTGAAACGCAAAACACGTTACGTGAGCATTTGGGATTGGATGCTAATACGTTGTCATTTCTGAGGGACGGAGGACGGAAAATAAATGGCAAATTTAAGATTGAAGAGTTATTAAGTAAATCAGATGCTTTTGGACTGACCAAGCAGGATAAAGACAATGAACAAATTGAGAAACTGGGTGAGCGCATAAACGAAGTCGAAGCCAGAGCCGCAGGAGCGTTGAGAGAATTTAGGGATGACATGTTACTGACGGGCTTTGGTCAATGGGATAAGGCAAAAACAGCGGCTAAAGACAAGAATCCGGTTCATGGTTTTTTGACAGGAGCAGCCACATTCGTTAATCCGTTCGGCTTTAATAACGGTGGTGACCAGTTAGCACTACTAGAAAAAGCAAAAAAAGATGATGAATTCAGAAGGACACTGAGCTTTAAAGAAAAGACGGATTTGCTGCTTGAATATGCGTCAGAAGACTTAATCAAAAAGTTAAACACTTATTATTTTCCGAATGAAAAACCCAGCCATGTGGGTGAGAAAGTGCCTGATATGCCTGTTGTGCGGGAGTCCAACTACGCCAACCCGCTAAAAGAATCAGGAAGACAGCCTCGTGGTATTCGCAATAATAATCCTGGGAATTTAGTCGCAGCGCCGAACGCAGTAGGTAAAGACTATGGCAAAACTCACACCTATGTGAAATTTGGTACCGCACATGACGGGATATCGGCTATGGCGCGTCAACTGATGCTGGATGCAGAAAGGGGTCTTAATACTATTGATCTCTTTCTTGATAAATACGCGTCCAAAAAGGCCGGAAACAATACTGAGGCTTATGTACGTTCAGTCTCTCAACGAACTGGGTACGCCCGTAATCAACGTTTAGATATGCATGATCCAGAGGTGTTGAATAACCTTATGGCCGCCATGATTAAGCAGGAAAATGAGAATATAAACCCCTATAGTAAAAAACAGATTACAGATGGCATTAATGATGCTATCCACAGTGATCGCTGGAGGGGGTTGCGAAAACCAGAAATAATTAGAGAACAGCGGTTGAAGTATTCTCTTACCGCGCAAGAACAACCATTCCCATCACTCTACGGTCAGAAGAAAGAGAGTGGGTATGAGGAAGTGATCGCCGCGAACATAGCAAAGGCAGTCAGGGAAGCTATCGGTGATAAGCCTTTTCTGGTTGAAATAGCCTTGGTCGATAACAAGACCGGAGAACGGCAAAGATTCCAAGAAAAAACCACAGGGAAAGTCACCACCTCCATGCAATATCCCTAGCGGAAGAAAGTATTTTGTCCCGATATCAAACCCTCACCAAACGGCGGCATCTCATGATACTGCCGCTTCCTGTTTGCCCTTAATTTATAGCGAATTGTATTGTTGCTTAAATTGCATCATTAGTTTGATTTGTTGCATATATTGCAATAATATAGCTGTATAAATTATCAGCATTTGAGGTTAGAGATGAAAGTCGATAACAAAGCGATTTTACTGACTCGTCAGCAGATGGATGCCTTACGCAAGATCCAGCAGGACGAATACAGCCGTTCAGAACTCGGTATTAAACCCACCCTTCACGAAGTGGCCCGCAAGCTGGTAGACAAGGCTTTATCACAGACAGGAAGATAACAATGGCAAATTACAGCATGTCGAATTTATTGGGATTAGGCCGCTTCAAACGTAAAGCCGCTCACAAAGACACAACAGCTACAGGCTTTAGTCACCTGTCAGCACGGGCTGATGATTCTGGACACTACACGACTTCGCCTGCACAGGAACTCGCTACAGATCTCATCACTGAGCAAGACGAACAACCAGCCGCCCCGAAGAAACACAGCCGTGGTCACAATGTTGCGGTATCGAAAGAGGCAGAAAACAGTCCGGTACTGGCCGTTAAGTTATTACGTGAAACAGACCTGTCTTCGAAGAAGATTAAGGCGAGGTTACAGGATGAACCGGAAGCCCTATCAAAGTTCACCGGTAAGTATATGGAAGAGCATGATCCGTCATGGGAGTTTCTGGATGATGAAGAAAAAGCCTTCAAAGCCATG
>NZ_NJAI01000069.1 GCF_002632725.1 Xenorhabdus hominickii | reverse complement strand
AAGGTGTTGATGTACAGCCCCACACTGGATTCGATCCCGTCAACCGGCACATCACGGCCGGAGACAACCGTGCCCACAATCGTCTGTTCATCCCCGCTGTAACTGTGCAGTAATTTATGCCAGGCAAATTGCAACACCACATTCAGCGTCACCCCCAGCTCCCGACACAGCGTTTTAAGCTGCGTGTAAGGGGTACCCTGTATCGTCAATATCCGCTCAGCCGGCTTTTCAACGGTTTTAATACGGTTCAGATCAATCTCGTGACTTAACAGGGCAGAAAGCGCTGTCGCTCCCTGAAATTGTGCCTTGCGCGCCGCCCAATAGGCTTTGGAAGCCTCCTGATGATGCAGGTGGTACTGCTGCGTCGCCAGATACGCCGTATCGACTACGATCTCAGGCATCTGCCCCTGCCCCAGCGCGTTGTAATACTCATGCACCGTCTGCAATAAAATCGGGTTACTCCAGCCGTCGGCAATACAGTGATGCTGAGTCACCATGACCGTCACCAACTGGTCATGCTGCTTAATCAGGGTAAAACGGATTAACCCGGGCTGGCTTAAGTCAAACGGTTGAGTCCGGTCATGACGTTGGATCGCTTCGATTTCCCTGTCACGCTCAGCTACCGGCACAGTGCTGATGTCCTTGAAAGTGAAATTAGCGGCACCGATACTGGCGCCCTCAGTCACAATCTGTAACACCTCACCTTCCCAGTCAAAGGCCGTTCTCAGGACAGGGAAGCGCAGTGAGGCCAGCCGCCAGGCCTGCTGATAAGCCGCCAGATCCAGATTGTCGTGATAATCCAGCAGTAATTGCACCCGATAGGCATCGTCCTGCGGCTGGGCCAGATAGTGATAAACAAACCCCTGCTG
>NZ_NJAI01000068.1 GCF_002632725.1 Xenorhabdus hominickii | reverse complement strand
GGTTAAAGGAATATTGATAACGCACGCTGTCACTTCGTTCCCACCGCGTACCTAACGCACACGGACTGGTGGCATTTTTATTTGCGCCGGGTTATCGCCGTCTGCCGGTATTAGCTGAGACCTGTTTCCTTAGCATCAAGCGTACCGACAGAATCAAAATAACCCATGCCACCGTGTAGGACGGTCATTATCAGCAACATCCGCTGTAGGCAGAAGAAGTGATGTGACAGCCGGAGAGACGGCAAATTCTGAACAAGCTATTCACTGAGTGGGTTGTACAGAGTTTTATATCAGTTTTATGCAGACCCAACTTATAGTGAATTACTTGACTGGGCCGGGGAACGAATCGACGTATTTGATAGTAAAGTCAGGGAATGCGTTGACGAACTGAATCTTGTAATCAGGGAATGAATTTACCATTTTCCATTTACTCGGCGCACTCGCGGAACTGGTCACAACTTTGACTCTCAGGTCGGGTGATGAGTTCACAATCTTCACCTTATAGTCCGCACCAGAGCTAACAACTTTAATGTTCCCATGAATTTTAGACACATCGACTCGGGTTTTAGCGTTAGCACCAAACGAAAGTAATGCGGCTAACAGGATGACTAATTTTTTCATATGAACTCCTGTGATTGGCCAATTCATTATAGGTGATTCGAATAATGATAGCCCAATAATGCAGGATTATTTGTCTGGGGAATGAATATGGCCACATTGAATGATCTTTCCAACCAACTGGCAAAGATACGAAAGCAAATCCCGTTCGCTATGGCTCAGGCGCTAACCAGCGTTGCGCGTAAGATAGAGAAAGCACAGAAGGTCGCACTAGAACGTCGATTGGAGAACCCAACGTCATTCACCGTGAAATCAGTCAGAAGTCAGGGTGC
>NZ_NJAI01000067.1 GCF_002632725.1 Xenorhabdus hominickii | reverse complement strand
ACTGAACCTATTGATCGATAAATCTGAGCGGGGATAAAGGGATTTACCGCGCCAATGGCTGCGGATGCGATACCATGAAGATTCATTTCTCACCTTTTTCTGGTACAAAAAAACCTCGCATTGGCGAGGTTGGTGTTTATAAATGCTGTTCGTAATTAAATTATTCGGCCTATTGCTGGAGCCACTAAAAATAGGAGAGCCAACATTGCGCATAGAATCTTTAAGACTGCTTTTTTCGCCTTAAATATCGCATAAGAAAAAAGCAATCCGGCAGGAATGCAAATAAACCAATATGAATGACCAAATAGTGCAATCTTAAACAACAAAAACTCTATTATATCGTAGGTTGAAACTGACATATTCCCTCATGAATCTATTGTATATCCCCTCGGAATATATCAGTAATCCCACCAGCTCACTACAGCCTTAACTGGGGATTAATTGCCTGCTTTTCACCACATCAGGCGAGGTGGTTCCTCACTTACCGCAATTAAGAGAAAGTGATAGGTTGGTCGTTCCATAGTCAAAATAAGGAATGAAAAGAATGGCAAAAATGACAAATTTTACCGTTCGTATAGAAATGAAAGATGCCACCGCAAAAGATTATGAAGAGCTTCATAGAAAGATGGCTATAAATGGTTATGCACGAGAAGTACGAGCTGATGACGGACGTTTATTTAAATTACCTGATGCTGAGTACTGCACAACAAAAGGGCTAATCAGAAAGCAAATAATAGACGAAGTCATGGTTATAGTAGATTCGGTTACTGGTGATGATTCATCATCCATTCTAGTACTACAGCCGTAATTGCTCTGTAAGCCGATGATTTTCCCGGCGGCGACAGTGACATTGTTGCGCCCGGTATTGATGCCGTCGTCGCCAGGCTGACCAA
>NZ_NJAI01000066.1 GCF_002632725.1 Xenorhabdus hominickii | reverse complement strand
GCACGGCATTTGGGATTGTTATGCCATTGTGCGTGACTGGTATCGACTGGAGCGTAATATTGAGATCCCCAACTTTGCACGCTCAGAGGGCTGGTGGAATCGGGGCGAAAACCTGTATATGAAACACTATGCGGGGGCTGGGTTTACCGAGTGTAGCGGTGGATTGCAGGTGGGTGATGTGATCATCATGCAGGTACAAGCCAATGAACCCAATCATGCCGGGGTGTATATCGGTGACGGGTTGATGCTACACCATCTGTACGGGCAGCTCAGCAATCAGGTGCCTTATGATGGGTATTGGCAGGATAGGACGGTCATTATTCTTCGTAATAACTATTGATCTGCTATTATTGATGCACCTACAAAGAGGGACATCATAATGAAAAAAATAGCAATATTGGCATTGTTCGCATTTCTTTTGTCTGGGTGTGCGAAAACAATGCTGGTTCATGACCATAAATCACTATCCGAGCTTGAGAAAGATAAATATGAGTGCATGAATATTGCAACTCAGCAAGCTGCAAACTGGGGAGCTGCTGGAAATCCATTCATTATCAAAGATGAGATGCTTAAGTGCCTAAAAATTAAGTATGGATGGCGAGAACAATAACGATCAGCCTAACTTATCAACCCGCTCCGGCGGGTTTTTTATTGGAGTAACCTCATGAATACAGTACGAACAGTGCGGCTTTATGGTGTCCTCGGTGCCCAATTCGGCCGCGAGCACAAACTGGTCGTCGCTTCCCCCCAGGAAGCCATTCACGCCCTCTCGGTCCTGATTGATGGCTTTGAACAGTTTCTCCTGACCGCCAAAGAGCGCGGATTAACCTTTGCGGTCTTTAACGGGCAACGCAATATCAGCCGGGATGAATTGGCATTATCCGGTGATACCGAT
>NZ_NJAI01000065.1 GCF_002632725.1 Xenorhabdus hominickii | reverse complement strand
TATAGCTAAATCATATTAATATGACATAATATCTAAATCTAAGATGACAAGGCATAAAATGAGATGGGCTACAGCTTAGATTTTCGAAAGCGAGTACTGGCATACAAAGACAAGCATTCGTTGACTTTCGAACAAACGAGTGCCCATTTTGAAATCTCCCTGCGTACCTTGTTCCGGTGGTGCAATAAAATAGAACCTTGTATGACCCGCAATAAACCCGCCACGAAAATCCCTGATGAGGTACTCATTGCGGATGTCCAAAATTTTCCTGATGACTATCAATGGGAAAGAGCAAAACGTTTAGGTGTCTCACAATCGGCTATTCATTACGCCTTGAAACGGCTTCGGATCACCCAGAAAAAAAACGCTCCAACCCCCTCGCGCTGATCCTCAAGTTCGTCAGGCATTTCTCGAGCGCATCAGCGATTATGAACAGACTGGCAGACCCATTGTTTATTTGGATGAAAGTGGTTTTGCTCAATCGATGCCACGTAAACATGGATATTCGGAAAAAGGGTTACGCTGTTTTGGTACGCATGACTGGCACGCAAAAGGCCGTATCAACGTCATTGGCGCCATTCTCGAAAATACCTTCGTCACCTTAAGCTTATTTACCGAGAATATTAATGCCGATGTTTTTTATGCGTGGGTAACGCAAGATTTGCTGCCAAAGCTTCCACACGGAGCAGTGATAGTGATGGATAATGCGCCTTTCCATAAACGGAATGACACGACACAAGCGATAGCAGACAGCAAATGTCAACTGGAATGGCTTTCCGCTTATAGTCCGGATTTGAACCCTATAGAACACAAATGGGGCGGAGCAAAAGCGATAAGGAGGCAAAAAAGATGTTCAGTTGATGAGTTGTTTACGGAGCATATTGAATATGTCAGGTTATGT
>NZ_NJAI01000064.1 GCF_002632725.1 Xenorhabdus hominickii | reverse complement strand
AATCAGGCATTCGATGAATTGGAAGGCGTTGCGAGTGAAATAGAAAATCTAAGAACATATGTTTCTTTATTAATTGATACGGATAAAAGTCTGTCCGGTACACAATTACTTAGTATTGCATTGAGCGCAGTATTTAATATAGGCAAAGAAATAGCACGAGTCCGAGGAGTTGAATATTCATGAATAATATTTACCGTCATACTCGCGTTAGTAATATTCGAATAAATGAAATGAGTGATAGCGACCTACAGTTCTTGGCATCATCAAGCGATGAGGTTATTTATTCAATAACAAATGGAATGAAATCTATTGCTAACTTAGCTAATGCAGCGGCTAATAGTGAAGAATACTCCCAAGATGATGCAATGACTGACCTTGATAGATTATCGCGACTGTTTTCTGTGTTGCCTCTTATTATCGAAGCTGAGTATGAAAATAATGTCAATGCAAGGCATGAATTAAGAAAAAGACAGCAAATAAAAAAAGAAGAAAAAATAATTCAATCAATAAGGAGTTACCATGAAAATACTTAAACCCATTGAAACCGCAACCAACCAAGATATCCAAATTGAAATGCGTGAAGTTTATGCTGTTCGCGGTTCTGGCAAGACTTATCTGAGTGAGAAAGGCGCACTGAATAAACTGGCTTACGTGCGGGCGCAAGAACAGTTTGATAAAGAAAAGAAGCCAAGCAACTTACCTGCCGAAGAAGTCATTCAGGAAGACGGCACTTCTGCCTTACGCAATGGTGAGATGCGCCCTGAGTTTATGGAACGACATGCTCAGGTGCTGGAAGAACTGAAAGCCAAACTTAAGCAGGAAAGAGAAATTATTCGACTTAAGAAGGAACACATAAAGGCGATAGAAAAACACAGAAAAACCCAAGATGAATTAATAGCTATAGG
>NZ_NJAI01000063.1 GCF_002632725.1 Xenorhabdus hominickii | reverse complement strand
CAGTACTCGCTTTCGAAAATCTAAGCTGTAGCCCATCTCATTTTATGCCTTGTCATCTTAGATTTAGATATTATGTCATATTAATATGATTTAGCTATATCCAGACAATTAAAAATAGCGCGTTCTACGGTCTACAAAATTCTGGCTATGGCGTAAAGGTTCTCAGAATCGTCACATGAGGGTTCTTCGGCGGAACCCCATGTGACGTAGTCCTATTTTTATATACAAATAGAATTTATGTCTTTGACGATTTTGAACCGAAAATCAATCCAACTAACCTGAGCTTCGCTTAAGAAGGAAACTCAAGTGCCTGAGGCACGATCAAAGTTTTTGGCAAAAAAACAAAATCATGGAGATACTTGGGCGATGATTACTTGAGAAGAACTTTACTGCTGCGTCGATGATTTTTGCCAAAAATTTGAACCGCTCTGGCATCAACAATTAATCGGGAACGGGTTACGTCAGCGTAAGCGCTCGGTTTTTTATTGGAGATTGTGTCAGGATTAATTGTTTACACTTTTCAACCCAAAAACCGAGCTTAAATTTACGGGGCTCTGACTTGGCTCTTCTTAAGCAGAGCTGAGGTTAATTAATTAAATTATGTTTCCTAATTCCCATAATTTTTTTATCTTCCAATCCGCTAAGTCCCAATATGAGTAATCATATTCAATATTATTTGGTATAACTACACATTTCATTGAGGCTGCTTTAACTGCAATCATGCCAATTTTGGAATCTTCTATCCCTATACACTCGTTAGGTAACACATTCATTTTTTCGGCTGCATTAAGATAAACCAATGGGTGTGGTTTATTATATGATATATCATCTGCTGAAGATATATATTCAAAATAATTATCGATACCACATTGCTCAATTATTTTTAATATTAATAATCGTGGTGAAGCAGAGGCAATACC
>NZ_NJAI01000062.1 GCF_002632725.1 Xenorhabdus hominickii | reverse complement strand
GACTACCACCAAATATGAACGGTCACACCGCGTCGATTTACCCAAAGCCCATTCTGGCTGGCAGGTGCGGGTTCGCCGCCTGACCCCCAAACAGACCAGTAACCGGATTGCCGATGCGATGGTCGTTGAAGCCATTACCGAGGTGATTGACGCTAAACTGAGTTACCCCGAAACCGCCTTATTGTTCGTTCAGTTTGATGCCAAACAGTTCCGCAATATCCCGCAGGTCTCCTGTGAACCCAAAATGCGCATTATCCGGGTGCCGGATAATTATGATCCGGACCGTCGCACCTATTCGGGGGTGTGGGCAGGGGCCTTTAAATGGGCGTGGACAGACAATCCGGCGTGGATACTGTATGACCTGATGATCAATGACCGGTTCAGCATTGGTACCCGGGTGAAAGCTGAGAATCTGGCGCTGGCAAAATGGGACCTGTACCGCATTGCCCGGCACTGTGACCAGCCGGTGCCGGATGGCAAAGGGGGGATGGAGCCGAGACACACCTGCAATGTCTATATTCAGTCGCAAGAGGACGCCTGGACTGTCCTGCGGGATATTGTCGGTATCTTCAACGGCATGACCTTCTGGGCGAACAATAACATGAATGTGCTGGCGGATATGCCCCGCACGGTGGATTTAAACTTCACCCGCGCCAACGTGCGGGACGGTAAATTTACCTATTCCAGTGCCAGCGAGAAAACCCATTACTCCACGGCGATGGTGAGCTGGTCAGATCCGCAGAACGGTTATCAGGATGCGGTGGAAGCGGTCTTCGACCCTCAGTTAATGCGCCGGTATCAGGTGAAACAGGCGGACATCACCGCAATTGGCTGCACCCGGCAGAGTGAGGCCCAGCGGCGCGGCAAGTGGGTACTGTATACCAACCAGTATGACCGGATGGTCACCTTTACCGTGGGGCTGGAGGGC
>NZ_NJAI01000061.1 GCF_002632725.1 Xenorhabdus hominickii | reverse complement strand
CAGCAGCCATTGATACAGTTCAAAGCTGCTTGGGTCTTTGTTTGGCATACGCATAATCCACCCCATTAGAACAATGGGCGTCCGTGGGGTGAGCTATGGCCGCCCCTGTGAGTAGGTTAAAAGTAATAAGTTAATACTTAAGGTATGTTGTTAGATCAGCCAAACATTAATCAACTGGAGGGATGGCTGATTACCTCTGTGAAAGGAAAAACATGGCATCTTTTGAAACAAAAACAGCTCTCGCAGGTCCGGCATCAAATTATGATGTTGCCACCGAGGCTGTGCTGATCTCCCTAATTGCTGTATTAGCAAAACAATCTGAAAATGCTAATTCATTCATTTGGGAAATCGAGAATGAGGTTAAAGCTCGTCTTTCTCTTAACAATCGACAGGAGTCTCTTGGTATTGCGCAGGAGATTCTTTCGGCTGTTCGCGAGAAAAGCCTGAAATAAATTTTTCTTTCAGCTCAAGCGAGATTGCTTCCGCGGTTTCGCTTTTTTCTGGTATGCCGTACCCGCTGAAACTTGGGTTACGAACTGAATCAATAACAGATTGCTGACGCTGAGCATTATCCAATGAGATTTGGGAGCGAAGCAGTTTTTCTGTCAATTTCATCATTAACGCCGCTGCTGTTACGTCAATATCAACTTTTTTAACTCCCCATGCCGCACAGGTCATTACCATATGCTGGAGATCTGTCAGATATTTATCTCTTTCTACAATCATATCTGTAATGATTTCATCAAATTCATTCATTATCATTCACCTCACGAGTGAGTTAATAGGAGGTCGTTATGGGAATAGGAATAGGTGAGAGTTAAGTTAAGCTGCCAGCCAGCTTAAATACTTTAAATCCCGATGACTGAGATTCAGTTTTGTATTTTTCAATACTCAATCTCATTCTTTGTTTTCCCAGTTCGGTTAAGTTAAGCGG
>NZ_NJAI01000060.1 GCF_002632725.1 Xenorhabdus hominickii | reverse complement strand
ATATGCAAGTAGCAAGTAATTAGAAGAAAAATAAGGTTAATTAGATCATGCCATTACTTTTCATTCAATAGGGGATAAAAAAGTATACTCGCGCCCTGGTTCAGAGATGAGAGATAGGTTGCAGAACCATAAAAAACCCGGTGTCTCAACTAAACACTATGACCGCTATGACTACCTGAAAGAAAAACGAGAAATTATAGCACAATGGGAAAGTAAATTATTATCACTATAGGACTGAAAACGGCCCTTTGAAATCCAGTCTGTAATCTAACAAAGTTAAGTTATTTGGATTGACTTAATCCTCATATTGCTAAATTAGCCAAATATTAATTTGGCTATTTACATTTAAGACTGATCTCACCGCAATATTGACTTTTATTTGAATGAATAGCTGGTTCTTATTATGTGAATCCAAATCTTTTTTCTAAAATCAGCTTTTTTGTGATCTAACTCATGAAATGAAAACGATCATGGTTTCGTTAAAACTATTATCTTATTTTTTACTTTAATATCATATTATTTCAAAAATAAACACCTTTCATGGACAAATATCAATCGGTTAGATGTACTAATCATTTACGTTATCTAAAGATATTACTTCTAAACGGCAATCATTTTAATTTTTTACACTGTCATTGTCGGATGCCGTTTTTTATTTCACTTGATTTAATTTGGTCTTTACCCATCCGTTATTTATTATTGCCCCCATTTAATTTATCACGGATCAGCCGAGATATTGGTCATGTATTAAATAGTTAGATTGAATATCAAAAATAGTACTCACGCTCAATAAAAGTTCCTATCACCTTATCGTGCATTTCTTCGGATTTTGAATAACTGATAGTTTTTCTATTCAGTCTTTTTATTCGAGTACGCTGAGTTAAATTCGTTCTCTCTATACGCTGAGTAAACGTCTTTCCAGTCAGGTGATCTTCCTCGGGAAGGTTATCATAAACAACATAATC
>NZ_NJAI01000006.1:355580-419919 GCF_002632725.1 Xenorhabdus hominickii | reverse complement strand
CAAACTTAAGCAGGAAAGAGAAATTATTCGACTTAAGAAGGAACACATAAAGGCGATAGAAAAACACAGAAAAACCCAAGATGAATTAATAGCTATAGGGAATAAACTTTCCCGATTGCAATCAAAATAATAAAACAATAAACACGTTTTAATTACAGCGCCATCGCTGGGGATTTGATCACCCTAAAAACGGGAAATAGAAAATGACACAATTAACTTTGCTTGAAAGAAAGCGAAAGGCATTAGTACACGCCAAATTGGATTCATTACAAATTAAATTCGGAACCCACACTGAGATAATCAAAGTAGGAAAGATTAATTATCGACTGGATTTAGGCGAGGAAATATTAACACAGGCTTTGATTAAATTCTTTGAGGATGAGTTAGATAACAATCCACATAAGCCACATGCGCTTATTAATACCTACAACTGCTTTATTACCAAGAACGGAAACTTAACCTCCAAAGGTGAGGATTTCATGACTCACCTTCTGGAATATGTCGCACAAAAAACGGAGCCAATAAAATGAAAAATGAAACCTATTTAGATTTTGCTAATACAGCCATCCAGAAAGAGAAAGAAGAGAAGTATGACCTTGCCGCTTCATATTGGGGAAAAGCCAGAAGTGTAGCCACCAGTATTAATGCTCAATTATGGTCTGAATACCGTCAGGAGCATAACGAAAAAAGGCATTTATTACATACCAGCTATAGCGCAGCAATAAGAACTCAGAAAGAAAACAGAAAAATAGCAGCAGTAAACAAACGAACGGCGGAGGTATTGGAAAGTCACCTCGAAAATCATCCTGAAACAAATAAGTGGAAACAAAAGTTTCAACAGGCGGAGGCTAATCATGACTGAATATGAACAAGCAAAGCAATTAGCACGGAATTTAGAACTGAAAGGCTTATTTCGCCGCGCCGCCAAAGCATGGGGAAATGCGCTCTTATTATCTCAGGATAAAAAACAAGAACAGGAATGTACCAAGAATAATCTGCGCTGTGTTCGAAAAGCAAAAATAACTCTTAGGGAGGGATTGTGATGGCAAAAATAAAAAGAAGTAAAACGCAACAAGGATTTATGGGAATGACCATCCCTCAAGGAATGCGCTTAGGAAAAGACGAAGAACGTGATTATTTAAATTCAAAAAAATATATCGCCAATTTCTCAACAGAAGGCGAATTCCTAAGAGTACCACTTAATAGAGCCATGCGACGTCATGCAAAGAAAATGAAGATTGAACTTAAGGAAGCAGAATAATGAGCAAGAAAAACGAATTAATTACTGTCGATTCAAACAAGCTGCCAGTGATCGAGTGGCAAGGCGTTCGTGTCGTTACCACTGAAACGCTGGCGACTGGGTATGGTACAGAACCAACAAACATCCGTTCCAATATCGCTAATCACCGCAGCCGCTTTCTTGAGGGTATTCATGTATTCACTCTTAAAGGTGATAACTTTCAATCATTTAAGAACCAAGGCAATAATATTGACTTGGTTAATAAACACGCAAATCAAATCACCCTCTTCACAGAGAAAGGTGCGGCTCGCATGTCGAAAATTCTTGATACCGATGAGGCATGGTCTTTCTTTGAAAAAATGGAGTCAGCTTACTTTCATCAGAAAAAAACCGCAACCAATCCCCTTGCCTTGCCCGGTGATTACATTGCAGCTCTGGAAGCATTGCTGACAACTGAAAAAGAAAAGGTCGTCATTACTCAAGAACGTGATGAAGCTCGCCGCACCAAATCACAGATCAGTCGCAGTCGTGAAGCTCAGGCACTCGGCAAACTCGGTGCTGTTACCCGCAAATGTAGAGAGCTGGAAGAACGCCTGGGTGAAAGCACAAAACACGCAACGGTTACGGCGGTGCAGAACGCCACAGAAAAAGAATACCAGTACGCCCCACTCCGCAAATGGTGCAAGGAAAACAACATCGAAGCGGTGAAGGTTCCTGACACCCGATATGGACATGTTAAGTCATGGCCTGCCGAAGCATGGCTGGCGGTACACGGTGTTGATCTCAAAAAACTGTTTGGCAAAAAGTGAGGTGATGGAAATGGAAAAGTACATTGTGACCTATTTGGCTAATTACCCTTGCGGGCATCGACACACGCTGCGTATTGCTATGGAGGCCCATGATGCAATGGAGGCTATCGCAAAATCACAGGCAGTATTCACTGACGAGCAGCTGACGTCAACTAATCACACGCTCTTCTCTGTCATGCCGGAAGGATTCAACAAAAACACGATTAGCAGTCTGGATGCATGCTCAAAGGCGGAGGTAAAGTCATGATCATTAACTCCAATTTATTACGTGCCGCACTGGTCTGTGTGGCTAAAAATGACCCGCGTTATTACCTGTGTGGGGTGAATATCACTCCAAAATATCTGGAATCAACAAACGGCTATGTCGCTTTTCGGTTAGAGCATGGCGTGAATACGCGCCGTAAAGCTATCGTGCAGTTTCACGGGAAGATCCCCAAGAAAGCAGACACAACGGAACTGCATTTCACCAAAGAACCTTATGCCGTTCACCGGGATATTGCCGGGATTCGGGTTGGATTCACCGTTTTAACCATGCTGGATGGTCGCTTCCCTGATTTAGACCGCGTGATCCCAAAGAAAGTGGAAAATGTTATTCCCCACTTTCAGGCTGAGTACTTGGCCTACCCCTACAAAATATTTGGGATTGATTCAAGACTCATCACCGTTTCCATGCACCCCTCCGGCATGACAGGCGCTTGCTTAATGAAGTTTGGCGACAACATCAATCAGCGTTATGGCAACCCTCAGTTTGTTGTCATGCCAACGCGGGTGTAAGGGGGCGTTTCAATGAAAATCGAATATCAGGACAAGGGCAACACAGCACAAATCATCCTTGCCAGCTTTATTACAGAACGCCGCTTACACAACCGTTGTGTTGATGCTGCCCTGTTAGCCACACCTGTTCGGGCTGCTTCTTCCGGGGTGTTTTTCAGAAGAACGGTGATCACAGGCAAAACCAATCACATGATGCGGGCTTACAAAACCATTTGCAGGGAGGCAGACCGTGACTAAGGGACACCGCCAGCGGGCAGACATTGACGATGTACTTGTTAAGGCCACATTCCACATTGACGACGGCAGGGATCACACGCAGCGGATTATCCACCGCATGAGACGTAACCAACATATTCATGAGGGCATCTGCCCTCTTCTGCCACCCGCGCCCAAAGTGGCCGAAGTGAAATTAACACCGGTGAAGAAAGCACGTAATAAGCGAGGTAAAGAATAATGATAAGCATCGATAACGCACAAAATGAAATTGGGTTGGCTGGTCATATTGATGACGGGAAAGAATGGGCGAGCGGGTTATTGAAGAAGGCAGATGAGCAGATTCAACAGGAAGAAAAATTACCAACAGTTATAGAGGAAGAGGCTGTCGATATTGAAGGCACCCAAATAACAGTCAAAGTTCTGGATACAGGGCAACGAGTAATAGACGCCCAGAATATACAGCAACTCTTTAACTGGTTGGAAAGTGGAGAGAATAACAATGATCAATGACGCCTTCCACCTCACCCAAATCATTGCTTCGGTCTGGGGTGATCCTGCTGATATCACCGAGGCAGTCTGGCAGGCAGGCTACCGGAAGCCAGAACGGGGAGAAAAGGCAATCGCTGAACTCACTATCGACATGATGAACGGGGTGCCCGATGAGGTGCCCTACTCTGCGAGACCAAAAAATTTGGATGATATTCTCACAACGGAATTGAACAGCATTATTTTTGAAGCGACATGGAGTGATAAGGCAACACCGGCAATGGTGGCGAAAACAGTTTTGGAGAACCGGTATCAGAAAGGAGGTAAATGATGAATCAATCACCTTATATCAAAACAGACGAACTGGCAGGCCGATATGGCGTAAAGCCACATACAATAAGATTGTGGTGCGGTAATGGGAAGCAAAAACGAGAAGGCTTCCCAAAACCCAGATTTAAATCCGACCAGCTTAACTTTCTGCGGCAGGATATTTTTGACTGGGAGAACGGGAAACAATTTTAGTCAACTTATCCCACCAGCGTTCATAGGCCTCTCTCTGCTCGTCTAGGTAGGTGTGCTTATCGTACACCTGCCATATTCCCGGCAATTTATGCCCCAGCATAATTTCAGCTACATGAGGTGATGTTAATTCGGAAATTTCAGTGCGCATAGTCCTACGCAAATCATGAATTGACCAGTGAGCGCAAGTAGGCAGGTAAGGAGCCATTCTTTTATTAAGAATTGTAATTATTTGAATGTATGATCCCCGAGCGAAGGGTTTTCCGCTAGATACTGTGAATAAATATGAACTTCCACCGTTTAATTTCTTTGCGTGCTCGATTAATTCTTTAGCTGCTGGAATGATAGGTCTGATTATGGGCTTCTTGGATCTTCTCCCTGTTTTATGGTTGGCGGGCGGAACAATCCAAACATTCTTCTCATAGTCAAAGTCGTTAACCTTGGCTTTCAACAGCTCACTAACGCGACATCCAAATAGCAGGCACAATTTTATTATTAATGCGTTGCGGGGGTTGTAGTCAGAAGCATTAATGAGTTTAAAAAGAACCACTAACTCTTCTTCATTTAATGTCCTTTCGCCCATCTCAGAATCGAGATCAGCATCCGCAGCTCTTCCTCCTAAATCACTTTTTTCCACATCAGATAATGGAGTTAAATTGGTCATTCCGCGCCGGACAGCCCATCTATGCGCAGTCTTGGAGTATGTCAATATGCGAGTGCCAATTGACGGTACTTGCTTGGAAATGTCTTCAATTAAGGCAAGCCAAACATGGAGCGTCACCTCATCATGAGGAAGTTTACCGATTTTAGGGAACACATGAATTTCGAAAGAACGCAAAATAGAATCAGCCTCAATTTTTGAGCCTTGCATTGTCGTCTTCCACCATTCTCGCATTAGTCCCTCTACGGTCACTGCGCTTAATGCAGACTCTTTGCGAACGCGTTTAACTATTTTAGGGTTACGGTGTTGTTCGAGTTCTCCTCGGTAAAAAGTGACAGCGTCACGAGCATCTTTTAAGCTGGTTGCAGGGTAAGTACCAATATCAATTCGATCTCCTTTGCCGTTCCATCGATACCTGAATTGAAATATGATTTTTCCTTTAGGGGTAACGCGAACAGATAAGCTATCCCTATCAGACTTAGTAATCATTTTCTCTTGGGGTTTACCGCTGGTGGAACGCAGCCATGAATCAGTAATTGCCATATCACTTTCCTCAAAAAATAATACAGCTTTTAATGTAGTTTATGTACTCACATATGTACATTTTTTTCATGATACAAGATGAATGTTTGTGACTAATGATGACTATAGCAAGCAATGGAATGGTTTAATTTAAATAAAAATCAAATGGTTGAATTTAAATATGTGATTATATGTGACTGCTCATGATTACGGATGACTTATTAAACGTATTCCCCAAAAAAATCATTTCGCCGAATGGCTAAGTTGACCGAATTTCGCGAAAAGTCGATATTGCCACCCCCTGAGACTAAATGAATTTCGATATCAGGATAGTTTTCCTTAAACTTCATTAAATTAGGAAGCAACCATTTCATCATGATTGTGGGTTCACAAGAAACAATTAACGGTGTTCCTTGGGATGTTTGTTGGAGTTCATCGAGTGTCGATGCTAGCAGTTCAAATGCTTGTTGGCAGGTTTGTTTGAGTTTTTCACCAGCAGGAGTCAAAAAGATCCCCCTATTTCTGCGTTCAAATAAAGTAATACCTAAAATAGCCTCCAATCGCCGGATTTGACGACTGACCGCTCCTTGTGTCACACATAATTCTTCTGCTGCTTTGACTAAACTTTGGTAACGGGCTGCCGCTTCAAATGCCCTCAACGAATTCAGTGGGGGTAGCTCTTTCATTACAATCCTTTATTGTTGATTTTTTCTCAATCATTTCAGCGTAAATTAATCGTTATTCTTTAGTCAAATAGATCAATAAAATAAGTTATCAAAATATGACAAGTGCTATTCAGAGGACATAATGACAGAGTTAATTGCTGTAGCCGTTATTACTATTCTTGCAGTTATCAGCCCGGGGGCTGACTTTGCAATGATCACCCGCAACAGTTATCTTTACGGCCGACGAGCCGGCATATTAGCAGCCATTGGGATAGCATCAGGTATATTGGTTCATGTTGCTTATACCATCCTTGGTATTGGTATTTTAATTGCGCATTCACCCAATATATTACTCGCCATAAAAGTTGCGGGAGCTATTTATCTTATCTACATAGGTTATAAGACGATCACATCAAAAACAGAAATTGATGTTGATATTAACTCAACAAAACAGGCTGCAATTACGGCGTTTAGAACGGGTTTTCTGACAAATGTATTGAATCCTAAATCGACACTTTTTGTTGTCAGTACCTTTACTCAGATTGTTTCACCATCCACCAGTATCGGCTTGCAAATGAGTTATGGGATTTTTATGTCTCTCATGCACCTTATCTGGTTTATAAGCGTTGCTGTTTTCTTTTCTCACTATAAACTTAGAGCTGCCATGTTAGAAAAACAAACCATACTTAATCGAGTCATTGGTGTCATTCTGATGGGATTCGGTGTTTCTTTGGGCGTGATCCCTATCGCCAATTGAGAAAGCAACCGTAAGGACATTGATTATGCCAATCAACTTTAATGCCAAAGAAAACAAATATGCTTATGTTGGCCGTGAAGCCCAATAAGAATGGTACGATCTGATTCAGAAGCTGGGAACGCTGTCGGATTTTATTGTTGAAAAAGATTTTTGGACTGTTTGGGTAGGTATAAAATAAATAATATTGAAATATTCGAGGTAATGAAAAGAGCCTGAAAAGCTTTTCAGGCTCTTTTTGCTGGTAGTTATTTAGGTTAATGAAAATGTCAGCGACGTCATATTCAAATTATCATGACCGGACAGCAATAAACGGTTTATCTATACTGGTTGTCCGTCGTACTTTTTTCTCTTCTTCATCAACCAACTGATTCAGTTTACTAACAAAGATAGCTTGAAGTTTCTGCCAAAACTCTTCGAAATGTTCTTCATTACGCAAACAACTAGTCATTACCGCAGCTCGTAATACATAAATGCGGCGGGTTTTCTCCCATTCACTGCGGCTAAAACCACATTTTTCTGCATAATGCTGCGGTGTATCACCATACTCTTTGTAATCCAGTATGGTGGATGATGTAAGAAAATCGTTGGCATAAGCACGCCCTGTATAATATGAACAAAGTTCATAAAGGCGTTTATTGAGGGCATTGTGGCGGGTCAAACTCTCGTTGCCAACTTCTTTGAATGTGAAGTTAATCATATGAAAATCAGGGAATGGCATAATATGCACTTCAAACCGATGCATACCTACTTCTATTGGCGCTAAATTCGCGAGCTTATCCAATAGACGGTGAGCGGTGACAATACCGGCAGCGATGATTTTTCCATATCCATTGATATTCAAAGGTAATAATCGATGGGCAGCCCAGAGAGCCGCTGCTGTCGCTCCTGCTTTTGAGCCTTCCATGATAGATGAACCTAGAATTCCTCTATTGATAGCTGAGGGATTCGTATTATCGTTTTTCTCTTCAAAGACATAAGCCGCCCGGGAAGAAATCAGGTCGAGAATACGTTTGTCTTTCATACAGATGGCACCAGCCGCGTATTGAATAAATCCAACCTTATGCGGGTCAACTGTAATCGAATCAACTTCTTTCAATGCCTTGAAACTTTGGTAAACCTCCGGTTTCGGCCAGCTAATGCCTTCAGGCATAATTCCTATCGTACGATGATGATTAACCAGATCATCATATTCTACAAACTCTCCTTGTTCATTCAGGAGCATAGAACAAGCGTATCCTGCATAAGCTGCATCAACATGGATATAGAATGATTCACCATAAAGCTCCTCACATTCCTGCCTCAATGCGATGACTTTATCAATTTGATCTATCGCCCCAACCTCCGTTGTTCCTACCACAGCAATCATTGCCAAAATTGACTCGCCTTTTTCAATTAAATCAAAAACTATCTTCCTCATTTGAACAATGTCAGTTTGATAGTTTTCATTAACAGGCAATGAAATAATGTTTTCCTGACCGATACCAAAAATATCTGCTGCTTTCATCCAAGAGTAATGCTTGGATTGTGGAACCAGTAGTTTGCCCAATATTTCTGGTTTTACTCCAATGCCACGACACGTCATATCGCGGACTTCCTCGAAAATTCCACGCTGTTGCAGTTCACTGATTAAATCTAGAGTTTCAGCCGTTGACATGTTTCTCAATTGCTGAGGAGATTTATGATTGAGCAGATCTTTTGCTTTTGGATGTTGGGAAATTGCAAAAGGTAACGTTTTTACATTTCTGGCAACCCATAATCCTTCATAGTTAGCTACAGTACCGCCAGAAGTGATGTGTCCCCAAGATTGCTGAGGATCATAACCAAACATGCGGCAGAGATCTAACCCGGATTCAAGTTCCAGCTCTGTTGTTGTAGGAGAGGATTCATAGCTACAGTTGTTTGGGTTGTACATCATGGCCATAACATAAGCAAGGTTAGAAACCATCAACGTATCACTGCTAATATGGCCAAGATAACGGGGAGAAAAGAAAGGGATTGACGTGTTTTTCAGTTTTGCTGATAACTGATTTAAGATCCCTTCTGTCTGGTAAAGTGTTTCTCTGTAATTGTGTTCATAACGGTCAACAGATGTGACCAAGGCCGAATCTTCGGGATGAAAACCTGAGCGCCAATGTATGTGTTCGCTAACTGCATAGTCCATCATCTCTCTAAAAAAAACCGCATTTTCTGATTTTGGGCCCAAAAACAACGCATCTATATTTAAATTTGGATGAAATGGCTTGGTCATAATTTGCGCAACCTTTTAACTGATTTTTTGTGTTTTATAGTAAAGTTAAATTTTATAAATTTATTAATAAATTTTTTTATTTTCTATATGAATGAAGGATTCCTTGTGATGCTGATAAAAAGCCCACAATAACTGTTTGAAAGTATATTGTTTGATTTTTAGGTAATGCACAAAAATCACTCTACTACCTGTGCCAGGTTAATCTATTTTTGTAGATATAAGACATTATTCTATGAATATTAATAATAAGTTAATAATTAACTTTAAATTTGTGCGCTACTACAAAGAAATGCGAAGAATGTCTTAAGGTGTTATGGAGTAAAGATTTATATATGAACTATACAAGCCATACCATTAGGCTCTAATGATGGCGTTCACACATAACAGAAAGCGTGATTTTTTCACAAATTCTGTTATGCAGAACAAAACATAGATAAGTTATGCGATTGGAGTAAGTGAATACAACCAACAAAGCTGTAAATTGAAAAATAAAGAGTATGTTATATATTGCACATAGCAAAAAATGTATATTGATTAGCTAACTCAGCGATAAACATAAAAATTGCACCAAGTAAAATAGAATAATTATTATGCAATGATAAGCTATATTTCTCCTTCCATAAAGCATACGTCCAAACTGTCATTGCAATGATATATAAGCACCATGAAACCATCCTCAGTCCAAAGGCACTTTTGATATTAAGTTCAACTTGGTGTGGAAAAATAGCATTATCATTCACTGTTATGGCTTCCGCTAACCACCCCATATAGGCTGGGTGTTCAATCAAGCGCACTGTTATACTGATAAACACAACCAACAGTGCTGTCATCACCAATTTGATAGGCAATGGTCCTTGAATGTGTTTTCTTAACGGACAACCAATAAATGACAGTGCCAACGCAGGCCCCAATGTAAACACCGCACTGTAGAACAGAAAATAAGTATTAATGTTTGTCCAAGTGACCATCTCACTGTTAACGTAAATAATCGCCATATAATGAAGGCTGATTAAACCAATGATACCTATCCCCAGAAGGATATAAGCATGTACTTGTTTTATGATTACGATAAAAATCGTATATAAAACCAGCAGACCAAAATAGATGGCAGCAAAAGTTGTTTCTGTGTTTACCCATTCCGGCATAACATGACGGAATGAGTGATAAACATTCAACGGGTACTCTAAAATGTTTAGGGAGGCCACTAACTTGATCCCTGCCAACACATTGCTGACTAATAAGGTTCTTTGCACAATGATAGTCATCGAATTGTGCCATGTGTTTAATTTATGCTTAAACCAGTAAATATAAAGTGCACTCATCAGCACAAGCCCAATGGAGCCTTGTACTGCCATTGTAAATGCAATCAACAGCCATTCACTCATGTCAATTCTATTCCATTTCTCTGTAATCAAAAAACATCATCGACGCGTATTACATCCATATCTTATTGATTCAATTTTAGTTTGATTGAGATATTATATTGAATGGGCAAAATTTTACGCAAGTTCAATGTTAATCCAAAAAAAAATTTACTTTTTTTCGATAGTTATGCCGTGATTAATAGGAGTATCTACCTCTTATCAGAGCTACCTAAATATGTTAAATTAGCTCTCATATCAATCACTTCTAATGAGCATTCCCTATGATCCCGGAAAAACGTATTATTCGTCGGATTCAATCTGGTGGTTGCGCAATCCACTGTCAGGATTGTAGCATTAGCCAGCTCTGCATTCCTTTCACCTTAAATGAACACGAACTTGATCAGCTAGATAATATCATCGAGCGCAAGAAGCCTATCCAGAAAGGGCAAACGTTGTTTAAGGCGGGTGATGCATTGAAATCACTCTATGCCATCCGTTCTGGGACAATCAAAAGTTATACAATTACTGAAGAAGGCGATGAACAAATTACAGGATTCCACCTTGCGGGTGATTTAGTTGGGTTCGATGCCATTATTAACACCGAACACCCAAGTTTTGCCCAAGCTCTCGAAACATCGATGGTATGTGAAATTCCGTTTGAAACTCTGGATGATCTCTCTGGAAAAATGCCTAATCTGCGTCAGCAAATGATGCGCTTGATGAGTGGCGAAATCAAAGGTGACCAAGAGATGATCCTGTTGCTCTCCAAAAAGAATGCGGAAGAAAGGCTGGCCGCCTTTGTCTACAACTTGTCCCGCCGCTTTGCGCAACGAGGCTTCTCACCTCGTGAATTCCGTTTGACCATGACACGTGGCGACATTGGCAATTATCTTGGTTTGACTGTTGAGACAATTAGTCGCTTACTTGGCCGTTTCCAGAAGAATGGCATTTTGGCGGTCAAAGGCAAATATATCGCGGTCGAAGATATGGCTAAATTGACGGAATTGGCTGGTAAAGCTCCCGCTACCGCATCCTGATGTCATCTAAATTTTAAGCCAGATCACTATATTTTCCTGATCTGGCATTTTTTTACCCTGTTATAGTTGGTTATATTGGTTTATCTTCTGTATGAAGGGGGCATTCAGCCTCTGCGAGGAACTCAATATGGCAAACTACCAAAATATCTTAGTTGCAATTGACCCCAATCAGGATGATCAGCCCGCATTAAGACGTGCAGTTTATATCGTGCAGCGTAATGGTGGTCGAATTAAAGCCTTTCTACCTATCTATGATATTTCATATGAAATGACCAGCCTTCTTTCTCCCGAAGAAAGAAATGCCATGTGCAAAGGTGTTATTGGGCAACGAGCCGCTTGGATAAAGCAGCAAGCCTATTACTATCTTGAGTCAGGGATTGATATTGAGATCAAAGTTGTTTGGCACAATCGCGCTTACGAAGCCATTATTCAAGAAATCATCACTGAAAATCATGACTTATTATTGAAAATGGCACATCAGCATTCTCGACTGGGATCCATCATTTTCACTCCACTTGATTGGCAATTGCTACGTAAAAGTCCCTGTCCTGTCTGGATGGTAAAAGATCAAGTATGGCCAGAAAGTGGCTCTGCGGTTGTTGCAGTCAATTTATCCAATGAAGAATCTTATCATAATGAACTAAATCTTAAATTAGTGCGAGAAACACAAGATCTTGCCAATCGAATTGTAAAAGAACCACTGATTCATCTTGTTAGTGCTTATCCGGTTGCACCTTTAAATATTGCCACAGAGCTACCTGATTTTGATCCGAATGTGTATAACCAAGCATTGCGTGGTCAACATCTTGTTTCTATGAAGGAATTGCGGCAAAAATTTTCGATTAGTGAGCAGTACACCCATGTTCATGAAGGTATACCGGAAAAAGTCATTCCGGAAGTATGCGATGAATTAAATGCAGGAGTCGTTGTTTTAGGCATTCTAGGCCGAACGGGGCTATCCGCTGCGTTTCTTGGTAATACTGCTGAGCATGTTATTGATAAATTAAAATGTGATTTGCTTGCCATTAAACCAGATGGATTTGTTTGTCCTATTAGTGTGGATGAAGAGCCATAAATTGAACAATTATCGCCAGAAAATGATTGCCCGAAATCAAAATCATGCTTATTTCGGGCAATTTTATAATATACGCTAAATAATATTGTTCCAAAATCTATGTCCACCAAATAAGGTCACCATCTTTGTGGATACCCATAAAGCACGTAATAAGCAACCGTTTTTCCTGCAACTGGTTGGCATTTCCCGTTAAAACAGCATGTACCAAATTGCCATTGAGCAGGATTAAATCCCCTGGAGTTATATCGATAACCATACTTTCATGTTCTTCGAGTAACTCTGCTGGATAAGGAAAACCACTATGTGTTAGCCCAAAAGCTGAACGAGAAGCAACATCTGGATCTATATTCCATACTTTTAATTGTCCACCACCTTGTGGAACTTCTGCGTAAAAATTCACAGCCATCACACGCTGGACACATTGAATTTCAAAACCACTTTGTAATGGGTCGCTAAGTTGAGCTAAATCATCATGAGGTAAGAGAAGAAATTCTCCGGAATTATTCCAGTAAACCGCTTTAGCATTACCAGCAGGAATTCCTTGATATGTAGCTGGCCGAATATGCAATAAGTTCTCTGACCGTGACTCATTTAGTTGATCCACAAACCGCTCCAGAGGATTAATTGCTCCTTGAAATAATTCATCAATTGCAGAGTGAAAATACTCAGCTTCTTTTAGATACTCAAAAGTCGTTTTCTCTATGTGAGAAGCACCAAGAAAATACCCCTCTACCCCATCTATTCCTTCACCATAGCGAGGTTTTCTGGCTGAAGATCGCCAAAAGTTATCAATGATTTTCTTTCGTTGTTCCCATGATAAAAAGTTACGGATTCGACATGCAGCTAGATGACCATTTAAAAGAGCATCAACTGTATCTATTGCTATATGACCTTCAGTCTCATGTATAACAAATTCTGATGCTGTCAGTTTTATTCCTGTTAGTGATAATTTTTTAGGCATCATGGCTATTCCTTTATTTTTTTAAGTAATATGTTATTTATCTTCACCTATTTACGAGGATTACCGTGTCTTTGTTTCTTGCTTTTTATGCAGCAAGCTTCTTTTTCTGTGTAAAAAACCTAAAATTGCTGGCACTGGGCTGATAATTCTTTCCTACTCTTTAAATTTGTCAATGTATCTTTCACGTAATTTAGGTAGAAGGCTCCAATGCGTACCACCTGAAATATGATGTTCCTGATGATATCCATCATTAAAAGTCAATAAATTATATAGTTTCCCATAATGACTGACTGAATTGGTGAATTTACTTTCCGGATTAGCCCCATGATGCTCATAATAATTTTGTAAATTCACTAAAATAAAAGCGAATAAGAGTGAAGGTAAATAACAAAGTAATGTCCATTGCCAAGATATACTGAATAAAATTACTAGACCAATAAACATTGTAATCCTATCCAAACGCAATTGAGCAAATTCTTTCTTTTTATTGATTTCATTTTTTGAAACCAATTTTTCAAAATGATGGTCACGCCCACTAAATGGTTTTGCCCATAAAAATAACGCCCATAATATGTGTGGAATTATACTGTACAAGGTGCTGAAACCTCCAAGAACAGCATAATTCCACAATGTGTTGTGTTCACCGCCTTTACCACCTAAAAAAGTTGATGACCTATCGTTGATAGGATTTCCATTATCATTATGATATTTATGGTGATTCCTGACATGAGTAAAGTTATAAGCTTGAAGGGATTGTCCTATGTTGATGGAGTTCAACATGGAAACGAAACTATTCATAGTTGGTGATATAAACCACGGGGTATGAGTAAAAAATGTGAAATAACGATAATATTATAAGTTGTCATGAATGACAGAATGGTAACATTAACTGACCAAGCTGAAATAGATAAATTACTCCAAGATAATGCCAGTGTTATACTGACAATAATATTTAATAAGCTTAGTATAAACATGATGGAATCTTTAGTTGAATATCTCCAGATTTTCATATTTACCTCACTGCTAATATTTCCGGTAGAGAATATCTCTGTGCTCTTCATCTTTCTAATTACCGCTTTTTTTTCCGCGCTGCAATTTGAAACCTATTGAGTATCAAACTCAATAATTCTATAAAATAAATGAATGATCTCATCACAAAATAAAATTACCTGAATTTTTCAGATACTCACTACCGATGATTTTAAAATTTATTGATGAATAATTAGAAATAAGACTGTAAACTACCACAACGTCTCACATCTAATGTTGCACAATGAAAAGATCCACCAAAGCTATTGAAATTTCTGAAATTACATGGAATAGGCGTAAATCCCCAACGTTTCATTGCTGCTATCATGGGTTCATCTTGTTTTTCAACAATTACCCTATTTTCATCCAACATCAGGATATTCATATTGATCCATTTACTGGTCATATATAAAGGGTGATTGTCCGGAATAATCGGTGCTGGCGCATGTAATACATCCCACCCTTTAAATAAATCAGGAATTTTTGATACTTTTTTAGGATTAATTAGCAGTTTTCCAGGTGAAATAGGAACAAACGTCGCATCAATGTGCATGGGGTTTGGATCATCAAATTCAAATACATGTATTCGATATTCATCACCAATATGTCGTTTTAACCATTCAATCCCAAAATCATTTGTTACATGACTTTTTTGAGCAATAATATCTCGGCCACAACGATAAAAATCAGCCGCATCAAAAGTGGGTTCGAATTCTGTAACAGCAAGAGCGACTTTCTGCTGTTCATTACTCTCTTTTCCCCAATTAAAATTATATTGTTCATCAGTCAGTTGAGGTTTCGGTGCAGCATTCCATTTAGCACCTGCTCTGAAATATTCTTTCAATAAAGACTTATAAGCGGCTGTTTCAAAATAACGAGATCGCCATGCCAATGGACATTCAATAATGTTATCACCAATAACCAAAAGTACATCTCTAGGCATGGCACAATATAATCCTGTACTTGTCCATCCTGGGGCCCCAAATACTAGTGATTGATCTTGTGCGTCAGGACGACGGACTTTAACTCCTTCACTTTCAAGAATATGAACAAATTCTTCCAATTCTCGAGAAGCTGCCTCAATACGTTCTTTGGGAAAAGTACGGCCTGCATTTCGTTGAAAATTGACAATTTGTTGTTCTGGCAGGACAGGCTCTAATGCCATGTGCCATGAAGGAAATCTGGCACCATCAACAATACCAACAATCACTTCTTCAAGCGGGTCCCATTCAGTAAATGCATTGACAGGTGATTTAAATAATTTCGAATGAGGTAAATTTTTCATATTATCTCCTTTCGTTATTTATGTCCTTATATTATAAAGAATGAATTTAGTTAAGGATCTAATGGGATAGGTTCTACCGTTGTATAATAAAAAATCCGATTATGGCCTCCTGTTTAGGTTAATCGGATTTTAAAATTTAGCAACTATAGTTATTTTTAATGGCATTATTATTTTAAATACAACACATAATATAAAAATAAATTATAATAATTATAATTATTTGAATTAACTTAATATTATTAACGGTTTTTTGTTCCTTTCTCACGAAAAATCAGAACTAAACCTAGTATTATTGCAACCATTCCAATCATACTTAAAATAGATAATGCATTACCTAAAAATAAATAATCCATTATTGCTGTTACAGCCGGAACAAGATAAAACAAACTGGTAACATTAACAAGATTGCCTGTTCTGATAAGACGATAAAGTAATAATTGAGCAACTACTGAGATGACTAAACCAAGCCACAGTACGGGAATAATAAAACCGATAACAGGTTCAATATGAAATGGTTTGAAAGGAACAAATAACAAACATACCAGTAAACTTACGCCATATTGTAAAGGTAGAACATCGGAGGGAGGTTGTTGGATCTGTTTCTGAAAGATAGCACCAATACTCATACAAGCCAGTGCAGCTAAAGAAAAAAAAGTTCCTGCAAAAGAAAATTGAGTCATGACTAACCCTTGAAACACAACGAGTATCAGACCAGTCAAAGATAATAGTAAGCCCATCAAACGACGAAACGAGAAATGTCGTTCCATCACCCAAAGTGTAATAATGGGTTGAATTCCCATTACTGTTGCCAAAATGCCGGGAGTAATTCCATTCTCCAATGCAAGAAAATAAAAAATAGAATACCCAGCAATGATCAATAAGCCAACACCCGCAACTTTCTTGGTCGTTCCTTGCATGGGAAAATAACGCTTTCTAAATAAGCAGAGAAGTAATAAGAATAGAAAAGCAATGGCAAAACGTACAGTTAAAATCGCGAAGGAAGAACTATGATCCAGTCCCCATCGAGAAAAGACAGCTCCACTACTCCATAATAAAACGAAAAGAGAAGTTGAACCGTAAGTATTCCAAAGTGTTTTTGAGGTCATAACAAGCACACCTGTAATTTTAACTACATGAAAAATATCAAATTGAACAACGCCAACAAGAATCTTATGTACAAAATAGTACCATGCCTCTGCTGGATAATCATACAGAGGCAAATAGCGTTTTTCGAAATAACGTTTACTATTTTAAAAAAAGAATGTGAAGTGTGGTTGAAAAATAGGAATTAGTCTTCATCAAAAATCCAGATTTCTAGCGGCATTTCGTAAGCGTTCATCTCCACGCCTATCATATTTTTGAGTTGTAGTGATACTTGAATGCCCCATTGCGTCTTTGACGGTCACTATATCTTCACCATTATCCAACATGACAGATGCAAATGTTCTGCGTAGATCATGAGGGGCAAATTTTTCCAATCCACTCTCTATTCTGCGTATCTCAAGAATATGGTAAATCGCTTGATCTGACAGACGATTATCAGTTACATCATCATGGCGACGAATTCGGGTAAAAAGTGGCCCGGGATGATCACCGCGTACTTCATCTACCCAACGGTTTAAACGTTCCCATGTACCTTCCGGCATATAGGATAAACGTTCTTTATTACCTTTCCCCATAACTCTCAGTGCTTGTTCGCGACGAATAATATTTTTCATATCTAAAGAAACAATTTCTGATCGACGCAGCCCACATCCTACAAGCACACCAATAATGGCTGCATCACGCAATCCTTTTGTACTGATATCATTTTCACAGGTAAAGAACAGGTTTTTGATTTCATAACGTTCAAGTGCCCTTCCTTTTGGCAATCTATTTCCTCGGACAGAACGCACTTGTTTTATATGTTGAAAATTGTCGGTATCGAGCTGTTTCATTGACCATGCTTCTAACGCAACCCCCTTCAAAGCAGAAAGATAAGTATTGATCGTTGCAGGGGCTTTACCCGAATCTGAAAGCATTTCCATAATGGCTTGAACATGATGACGACGCAATGCGCTCCAAGTACAGTCCTGCACATTTTGATATCCAAGCATTTTTGCCACGATATTTAAAAATGATTTCATAGTCTGACGACTGCGTTTGGAACCGAGACTGACAAGATAAGCAATCGCAGGATTGTCATAGATCTGTTTTCCCGGAATGGATAAAGACGTCACCATCCTCTGATCTTGTTGAGAGCCAGTCAGTACAATAAGTGATTTTTTATCATCATCATCATTTTCGTGGTTATTTTTATTCTGGTGGTTCAAAGTTACCTCCTGACATCAATGTCTTCAATTCGCCAAAACCACATCCCAAAAAATAAGGGATAAACGGAATCAACATTTCCATCTACTATCCCCTGAATGCCTATTTTTAGTACAGTTCTACAGCGTCTTAATGGTTACGCGCTGTAAAAATTGGGGAACTTTACTCACACCATTTTATTTAAAAAAAGCTACTTTTTCAAATGTATATTTTAATAAGTAGAATGTTTTTGACTGGAGCAACTTAGTTAAGATATTGTTTTAATTAATTATTTTTAATTGACGAATATGTATCCACGGCAGTCTGCAAAGAATGCTATTTTTCCTGACAACCCAATATTCACAGTATGACCACTATCTCCCGTGATTTTCCCAAACATGACACAACGACATCTCAACAAAATCCTTGCTCGATAATAAGTTTTTCATTCATTCGCAGGTGACCATATTTCATCCAGCGGATTACCCAGCTACCACTAAGTCATAAGGATAAAAATTAATTTCGCCCTGCACTTTGATGAGCTGTGCGCTCTCCCCCATAGAAATAAATAAAGTTTTCAGCATGGAAGTAAACGTGTCCTCACCATCAATTATCAACATACATTTACCTGCAAAATGAACTAGTCGATACATACGCTCAGTGGGAGTTGTTAATCAAAATTGTGAAACATTAATGTTAACGACTCAATACCTCACGAACCTTTGAATGCTCCCAAAACTGTAACTTTTCTATTATTCAGTCAGTAGCGCTTCTTTTACTATGTTGATGAATATTCAGCCATACAACGGGGTCCACCCGGAAATTAATGCCTAATAAATAGAAGTCTCTATTTTCAAAAAACGGTGATAGAGACTCAGGAAATGTAGAGTCCGTATTTGGAAATAGTTGAACGCAGCTTGTTGCCGGGAAAGTACAGACAGGGACACCATAATCGATAGCAGTGTATCCTCGCTCATTAACCTGCCTTAATTTTTATTCTCAATATAAAATATAGTTGCACTGATATACGAAAAATTTTGTTATTAATAAAAAGTCTTTTACATGGAATTAATTAGCGTTCATGAAACTCTAAAGATAACTTATCATCAATGCTCTTAACACTGTTCTATGTCAAAAACAAAATTGAACCGTACATATATTTTATTATTAATAAATAAGGCATTAATAAGATGAAATTATTATGTGACTCAGCATTAAAATTAAAACACTATTTGAGTATAGGTACTTCCAATCTGCCGGATAATATTGTCAATATACTTAAAGTGACCTGTAATGATTACCAATCGTCAGTAAAAAAATTCACGGAGTTACTTAATTATATTCATAATAATAATATTAATGTGACATCATTTAATGATCTTGTTACGCTTCATGAGCTAGTGGCTCCGCATGATGGCGCAGTCGTTTCTATGATGTCAATTCATTTTAATCTAGCCATAGGGACGATTGCCAATTTAGGCGATCAAACTCCATATATAGAAAATTTATACCAAGAGCTTTGTTCAGGTCGTGCTATTGGCGTATATTTGGCGACAGAATTAGCTTACGGTAATAATCTGATAGCAATAGAAACACAGGCTAGTTATTTACCAGAAAAAGGTGTATTCATCCTTAACTCTCCCAATTCTGGTGCATATAAATTTATGCCTAATACCATACCATGTGAGTTACCTAAAATAGCTGTGATTTTAGCTCAGCTCAATGTATCAGGGAAAAAATATGGTATTTTTCCATTTGTCGTCCCTCTGTCAGTAAATGGTCAATTAATTACTGGTGTTAAAATTACTTCGCTTGGTGATAAGCCGGGATTTTATCTTGATAACGCAATAACTTCATTTGATAATATTGAAATTCCTTTTGAAGGGCTCCTTGCTGGCAATATGATAACATTGACCAAAAATGGTCAGGTATCATTACATACTAAAAAATTAAAAGAACGGTTTTCATTAGTTACAAACCGCATACATACTGGGAAATTATGTATGGCTGTTAGTTCGATTACAGCGGCCAAATCGGCTCTCCATATCACCAGTACATATGGTCATCATCGACAAACTTTCGGCTACTCTGGTGCTATGCCAGTGATAAATTATTTTCATTTTAGCCAAGGCCTTGCCTGGGATACCCTGAGTACAGTCACACATGCGTTGTATTTAAGAGAGTTAACGAAAAAAGTTTCAGTAATGCTATCAGGATCAGTTAAAAATTTTAACTTTCCAGATGAGCTACTTATTGAAATTATTACTGCAAAATCCTTATGCACATGGCGTACACAAGAAATATTACTTAATTGCCGAGAGCGTTGTGGCGCTCATGGGTTATTTATGAACAACAAAATCCCCCATTATTTAATAGCTAATTTTGGTGCAATTACCGCCGAAGGTGATAATATCGTACTTTCCCTGAAAGCTGGAGAGATTATTTTTATTAATGGAGTAACCATCCGTAAAGAAAATGTTCAGCATGATTTGTTTTTTATTTTAAATGATTACATGAATTCTATATTAAATAAATTAAATAAACTGATAATCAATGGAGAAAAAATAAATTTTGATTTCATCAATAAGCATGACACCGATTTTATTGAATTAAGTCAAACATATGCTGTTTTATCTTTAGTGACAACAATCATAGACACATATCACATGGATGATATTGATATGATCATCGAAGGTTATCTCCTTGATTGGGTTCACCGCAACATGAGCAAACTGTTACAAAATGAAGTTATTGATTTGCAGAGATCTAAAAAAACAGATGAAAGACGAACAGAATATATACGTGAGTACGCAGAAAAAATTAATGATTATATTTCCAGTTTTGAAGTGGATAAATTTGGAATTGAAACACCAATATCAAGTAATGACTATATATCATGGTATGCAAGAAGCCATAATTAACCATTAAAAAATTAATCATTTGTTATACAAGAAAAATAACGATATCGTTATTTTGTAGCCAGGTCGATTAGGTAAAAATATTTATATTCATATGTAATACCGCCCGCTGTTAAGCGGGCGGTAGAGCACGATTTGCTGACTTTACATAACAATATGCTCGGTCAATAATGTATGGTTAACGGCATATTTTGCTTGCCATGCTTTAGGGTTGATCAAATAGTGTTGCCGGAAACGTTTAGAAAAATGGCTTGGGCTGGAATACCCCACTGCGGCTGAAACCTCAATGACACTCATCCCTTTCTTCAATAAATCTTCCGCTGTAGTCATACGAACGTTTTCCAAATATTGATGAAATGTACGAAAAACAACTGCACGGAATCCCTCTTTTAATTTCCGTTCATTCAGACCAACTGCTCTTGATAATGATTTTATTGTCCAAGGGTAATGATAGTCGCTGTTAATTATCTTTATTGCATTGTAAACCGCACGACGCTGCAAGCCGTTAATCGCATTATACTGGCAGTCATAAATTTGAGCAGTCACACAAGCAAGTATTTCCAACGCTTTTGCCTTTAAATAAACCTTTCTGACACTACCATTTAATTGACATTCTTCTATTTGATTGACTATCTGCATAAATGGTGGATAGATAGGACGAGCCATCATCAAGACATCGCTATAACTCGCATTTTTTTCAAAACCAGTTGTTAGTTTGGTAAAAGATGGCAACTCCTGAGCTTCAATTTCGTTCAGAGAAAAACGGATATCAAGAATATGCCATGCTCCACAGCCAAAGAAATTTATGCCACGCGTCATCTTAGGCGAATAGAAAAAAATCATTGTTCCTGGATTAATATCTAAATCATCACCATTCTCAATCGCCATTTTCCCTTTCCCGCTTAGAACAAAAGCAATTGATACTGTTGGCGGCCCTTCACAATATTCAGTGAAATCTTTATTTAGCTCAAGACGAATCCGGTTTATGTGAATTCCGTCAGATAGTTCCTCTGTTAACAACGAGGGAGTTATGTCATTTTCCTCCACCTGTGAATGTATATAACTGCAATGGCCAGCAGTGAAAACTCCCAATTTCTCGCTATAGATCGTCTTCATGAGATCCCCTGTAAAATTAGCATCAGATTCCATTTCAAATGCTATTTACATAAAAAAAACAGCATGTTGTGTGTGTTAAGAGCATTATGCTTTTATTTTATATATATACATAATGTAAATATCACGCAATTTATCATTAATGATAATCATTATCAATAGTACGCATTGCGCTACTTTTGTCCCTATCCCGTTAGCCCCGATTTTCTACTATCGTTAGTCTCCCAGAGATGTTTTTTGTTTTACCACACTTGTTTTTTGTAAAACATAATTTGACAAGGCATAACGAGTATTCATATGAAAAGAAAATATGCTAAGGCATCTGTCTTATGTTGCCTGGTTTCACCTATGGCTTGGGCAGAACATGCACCTGAAGCTAAAGAAGATGTTTTGATCGTGACGGCTAACAAACGAGAAGAAGCATTAAATAAAATTGATGGCAGCGTTTTGGTTAAAACTGGCGAAGAACTTGAGCAGGCGGGCATCACCCAAGTGCAGGATCTTGAACGTGCTTTCCCCGGTTTACAAATCCGCTCTCGTGGCAATCGAACCTATTCGGCAACCACAATTCGTGGCATCAGTTCACCTGATTACTATTCACCTTCCATTCGAATTTATGTTGATGGCGTTCCTCAGGACCACCAATTTCTAACACAAGAATTAATCAATGTAGAACGTGTAGAATTATTACGAGGCCCTCAAGGCACCTTATATGGTGGAAACGCCCAAGCGGGTGTTATCAATATTGTTACCCGTTCGCCCAAAGAAGGTCCTTGGCTTAACTTATCTGGTAATTATTCCAGATTGAAACAAGGCGGTTCCTTCAGTGGATCAACACCTCTTATTGAGGGTGTTCTTTATGGCAGTACTAGCCTACGCTGGGTAAAAGAACCCGGCCAAATTGATGCCCCAAATCGGGGTGATAAAAATATTGATTCCAGCAAAACCTGGTTGGGTAAAGGACAACTGACATTTGCACCAGATGATTCCCCTTTCAGCGCTGAACTTAGCTTTGCTCATGAAGATCTTAATTCTCACGAAGAACTTTATTTAACTGACGAACAATTCCGGCGGAAAAAGTTTGATGGTGCTACCCCTGATTTAAAACGACGAGTCAATAGTTATGCACTGAAAGCTGAATATGATTTCGGTGACAATGCATTGACCAGTGTCACTTCTTATCAGGATCGCGATATCTTCCGTAATTTCGTCGGGGGTAAATGGAAAGAGAAACACGACGCCACAACCCAAGAGTTGCGTTTAAATTCCAACTATTCAAATGGAATAACCAGTATTCTCGGCGGTTGGTTCTCAGATGAAAATAGTAAACATCTGGTTGGTGCTTATCCTGGTTACTACAGTGATTCCCTTAACACGATTAAAACAAAATCACTGGCGCTGTTTGGTGAAGTTAAATTACCGGTTGCTTCCCAATGGGATCTGACCCTTGGCGGACGTTTGTCGCATGAAAAATCGCAGATAGCCTATACAGGCCGTTCTGGCACGATGGCGGTTGATGCGTTTAATAATCAAGTTTCCAATAACGAGTTTACACCTAAAGCGGCTTTGGGCTGGCAATTCACGCCTGATACCCGTTTCTATGTTTCTGCAACTAGAGGTTATAAACCCGGCGGGTTCAACAATATTGTTTCCTCTGCCAATGATAAAAAATCTTACGATACCGAAACCTCAGATAATTATGAATTCGGTTGGCATACATCTTTCTTTAACAATGCCATGACGTTAAACAGCGCAGTTTATTATATCCGTTCAAGAGATAAGCAGATCTATGTTGGGCCTATTGCCATGCAATCCATTCGCAATGCCGGAAAAGCAGAAAGTAAAGGGATTGAACTGAGTAGCCAGATCAAACCAATGCAAGGACTCAGATTTTCTCTTGGCGGCAGTGTAGGTAAATCAAACTTCACTCATGCAACCGATACCATAAATGGCGTAAGTTACAATGGCAAACGTCTGCCATATGCGCCAGATATCATGCTTAATACAAGTGTCGACTATCTGATTAATCAGACAATCTTGCCAGGCAACCTTTATGTAAATGCGGGCGCCCGCCACTATTCAAAAAGCTACTTTAATGAAGCGAATACCCTTGAACAAGGAGCATATACTCTTTATGACGCCTCATTAAGTTTAGAAATGGCTCATGGTGTTAACGTCAAACTTTATGGCGAAAATCTGGGCAACAAAAAGTACCGAGTCTCTAGTTTCCAGCAAGGCCCCAGTACGCTCAGTATGATAAGTAAGGGCTTGAATGTTGGGCTGGACGTGAGCGTTGCACTATGACGCAAACGCACAATATTTCAAATTCCCGTCACGTCTCGTTACTGCTTCTGACTTTGGCTGGTGTTTACACCATCCAAAGTACCATTGGCATGTTAACGTTACAAAGCATGCCCGCATTTTTGCGCAGCCACGGTGTAACACCAGATAAGATAGGGTTACTTTATCTGTTGATGTTACCCTGGGCATGCAAGTTCCTTTGGGCGCCGATTGTAGAGCGCTATCGTAAAACAGGTTCGGGGGATACTCACCCTCGCCGCCTCATGCTCTGTGGCAATCTGCTAATTACCCTGCTTTTCTGTGCTATGTCATTGGCAAACCCCGCTGAACATATGCCGCTGATTATTACGGCTTTGTTTCTGATAACACTTTGCCTGACCGTCGTAGATACCACCACAGATGGTCATGCTATTGACCGGTTATCACCACAACATCGTCCCTGGAGCAATGTCATGCAGGTCGGGGGCGGTTATCTGGGGGCCATTATCGGCAGCGGCCTGTTTTTATATCTGACTTCACTGTATGGCTGGCACATTGGTGCAGGTGTATTAACCATTGTGATTTTCTTGATGTCACTGCCTATTTTGTTCATCCGAAAAACTCAGGAGAAGCAAGAACCGGATGTTTCAAAGGCTATGATTTCAAAAGATATGGCAAAGCCCTCTCTGAAGAGTGCATTACGCCGTGCTCCGGTTAAACAAGCACTGGTTTTAATACTGTTATGTATGGTAGGTACGCGCCTGTCACTCGGAATGCTCTCCCCATTTTTAATCGATCGCGGAGTAGATCTAACTCAGCTTGGCATTATCGCAGCCAGTGGTGGTGCATTGGCCGGATTATTTGGTGTCCTGTCTGGCGGCATCATTGTACGCAAGCTAGGAGCTATTCAAACATTATTGGGCCTTATGCTGCTTGAATGTGTGGTCTTAGCGGGGATTTTCTGGCTTGCCCAACAATCAGAAACTTCTCTCTCCCTACTTTCAGCCATATACATTTTCATCACGTTAATCACCGCGGCTAAATTTGTTGCTTTGTATACCCAGATGATGTCTCTGGCAGCAGGTACACAGTCTGGTGTGGATTTTGCATTGATGCAATCCGCAGATATGAGTATAGCGATCATCTGTTCAATGCTGGGCGGGCTAATTGTGACCAAAGCAAGTTACGCTTCCCTTTTCGCTCTTGCATCACTCTTCACCCTCACTGGCCTGTTCTGGATATTACGCAAGCGCCGAGATTTCCAAAAGGAAAGCACCTATGCTTAGTTATGACTCTTCTGCGCAGAACTCGCCAGAGCAACGCGCTGCTGATGCCGGTGTCATTAAGACATTATGGGGTATGATGCGCCCATACCGCACGCTGAGTTACATTGCAATTTTGCTTGCCATCGTTTCTGCTGGTCTACAAATACTACCGGCAGCGGTTGCTGGGTTAATTACCCAATCTATCTATGACGGACAATATGACACGTTATTGAGTTACGGTGTCACGTTATTGGGTTTTACCTTTGCTGCTATGTTGACTTTCAGTGGCTCAACATTTGTTTCTCATTTGATTGCCGCCGATGTTCAGGCTGATGTTCGTCGTAACATCAGCAGTAAGTTGAAGTCTGTTCCCCTAGGCTTCTTCATGCAGACTGACAGCACCGAAATCAAGAAGATGATGTTAGATGACGTCGAACAGCTTGAAGATGGTATTGCCCATATCATTCCAGAGATGTCCGCAACCTTGTTTGGCCCGCTGATCGCATTGAGTGTTATGTTGGTCATCGATTGGCGGTTAGCATTAGCGGCATTCGCCCCAACTTTGGGCGCTTGTTTATTATTCATCTATATTCAGATAAAAGTTCAAACCACAACTCAGCACTTTTACGCAGCCCAAAATCGTATTGCTTCGACCATGGGTGAAGTTATCAATGCTATCCCTGTGGTAAAAACCTATTCAGGCGGCAATATTGCGCTACAGCGAGCTGAAGAAGCATTCACTGCCCTGACACGTATTATCGATGTCTGGGTTGAGAAAGTGCAGGTAAAATCCAGCCGTTTTTTTGTATTATCGAGCGCTAACTTATTATTTGTACTTCCATTGGCAGTCTGGTTATTTAACCGACAAGAAATCTCTGTATTTGAATTCACCTTCTTTATTCTGGCCGCTATGGCATTCGGCAATATTGCTTCATCCATGTTCGCGGTGATGACACGTTTGCAACAGCAAGAAGCATTAATCACACGTTATCACTGGTTAATGAATCAACCTGAATTAACACCATGTACTCAGAGTCCAACGACTAATGCTCAATCCCCTATCGATCATAGCGTTACCTTGCATAATGTCAGCTTCTCCTATCAAAATGGGCAGGATAATGCATTAAATAACATCTCGTTTTCCGTACCTGCCGGAAGTTCACTGGCCCTGGTAGGAGCCAGTGGTTCGGGTAAATCGACTGTAGCCAGTTTGATTGCTCGTCTTTGGGACCCGAAACAAGGCAAAATTACCGTTGGTGGTATTGATATCCGTAATATGGATGAACCCACCCTGCGTAATAACATTTCTTTTGTTTTTCAGCGTGTATTTCTGTTCAACGATACGATAGCCAATAATATCCGACTGGCCCGCCCTGATGCATCCCAAGCCGAGGTTGAAGCGGCAGCCACCGCAGCACAGGCACACCAATTTATTCAACAGCTACCACAAGGTTACGATACTGTGCTTAACAACGGTATCAGCTTGTCTGTGGGAGAAAAACAGCGTATCGCCGTTGCCTCCGCTATCCTGAAAAATGCGCCAATTCTTGTCTTGGATGAAGCCACAGCTTATGCCGATCCTGAATGTGAAAAAGAGATGCAACAAGCACTCAATGCACTATGTCACACCAAAACAGTGATTGTTATTGCCCATCGCCTGCCGACTATCCGTCATCTTGATCAAATACTGGTCTTAGATAAAGGACAAATTATTGAGCAAGGTACCCATGATGAATTGGTTTCACAGCAAGGCGCATATGCCAAACAGTGGGCCGCTTGGCGGGGAGAAACTACCGGAACAGGAGAAAATTATCATGGGGCTATTTAATCGTCTCCAGCAACATTTGCCCCCGAAACTGCAACGGGTTTGGTTCTGTGGGTTGTTATATAAGCAGCTTGATATCATTGCGATTATTGCTCAACTTGCCATCGCAGCTTGGGCTATCACCCATCTGGAGGATACTCATCTGAAAGAGAGTGGCAATAATATGCTGCCGTTTATCACTCTGACGTTATTGATTCTGTTACTGGTGCTGCGGTTCGCTTTTATGTCTCGCGCACTGCGTAAACTCACCATTGCTGCTTATGGATTGGGTATAGAAATCCGTCGTTCTTTGCTACAGCGGCTTGTCAGTATGTCTGTCGCAACAATCCGGGGGCTAAGTGCCGGAAAAATAGCACTGACATTATCCGAAGATGTGCAATGGCAGGAAAATCAATCCGCCTATACCACACCACAAATTACCTGTCAGATTACGATGCTGGCGCTCATTTATCTGGCTTTATTCTGGTTTGATTGGATTGTTGCTGGCAGTGCCCTATTGGTATTGATGGTTGGTCTAATCATTCTGGGCGCAATCCGTCAAAAGCTAAATGAAATATTGCGTCGACGGGCAGCGATGATGGCTGACGTGTCTGAATCGATCGTAGAGTATGCACAAGGCATGGCCTTTATCCGCGCAGCAGCGGCGACCACAACGGTAGAGCAGCGTTTTGACCAAGAAATTGAGCAATTACGTGTTGCATTCCGCCGTGGAGTATTTAAAAGCATACCGCTACTGAGTCTGTTCTACATTGTCATTGATACCAGTGTGGTGGTTGGTATTCTAGCCGGAGCACTACGTTTCCATTCTCCGGAAGCACTCACACTTTCCGAAATGCTCATCACGATTTTGCTGCTGTTTGCCACGATTACCCCTTTACGCGGGATCATTCCCCTGATCAATGTGACCGCATTGACACAAGTGGGCGAAATGCATATTGCAGAGATAGAAGCGGTTGAAACGCAAGTTTCCGGGCCATTAGCAGCACCAGCCAAATACGATATTGAAGTTAACAATGTTTCATTTAGCTACCCAGGCACTAGCCAACCAGCTATCCAAAACGTTTCATTTTATGCGCCACAAGGCAGTATGACCGCCATTGTGGGGCCAAGTGGCAGCGGTAAATCCACGCTGGCCTATTTATTGCTCTCTTTTTATCAACTGGGTAAAGGTGAAATCCGGCTGGGTGGTGCTCCTATCCATCATTATCAGACCCAAGCCCTGTATGACACCGTCACAATGGTGTTCCAGGAAACAGCACTCTTTCAGGATACTGTCGCGAATAATCTCCGTTTGGGCAATCCGAATGCAACTCAGTTGGAATTGGAACAAGCCGCCCACCTTGCCAATATTCACGATACGATTATGGCCTTGCCACAAGGGTACGACACCCTTTTAGGTGTGGATGGCGGTACATTGTCCGGTGGTGAACGCCAGCGTCTTGCCATTGCTCGCGCTATTCTAAAACAGTCTCCTGTTTTATTCCTGGACGAAGCAACCGCTTCACTGGATCCGGAAAATGAGCGATTGATACAAGAAGCGTTTGATTCTCTTACCCAGAATAAAACCGTTTTCGTTATCGCTCATCGGTTAAGCACAATAACCCGCGCTGATCAAATATTGGTAATGGATCATGGAACCCTGTGTGATAGCGGTACCCATGACGAATTACTGAATCGCTGCCCGCTTTATCAATCTCTCTGGAAAAATCACCTTGGTTCAGAAGAGCATTGGCACTTACATCCGAAACATTTACCCGGAAACATTCACCCGAACAAGGTGTGATCCACTCATTTTTAACTTATTACGTGACTGCCATTTTTATAGGATTTTTTCATGCACATGGACCTTCTCTCCCCTGATTCGCTGCGCCAACTCATATCTGGCCTGTTTAATCAAAAGAATATTTTGGTGGGTGATGATGACGATTTAATTCGTAATGGATTGGATTCAATGCAAATAATGGCATTGTTAAATCAATTTAGACGCCAGGGGCATCGCGTCACTCTGCGCGAACTTTACCAAGAACCGACACTGCATGCCTGGAGCCAGCTCTTACAGTGCAATACACCACAATGTCATGCACCTGTCACTCAAACAGTGTCCCAAGATACAACGCCACAACCACGAATTGCAGATGCTTGCCCTTTCCCATTGACGGCAGTACAGCATGCTTATTTTGTCGGGCGTTCACCGGAACAAACGTTGGGAGGAATTGGTTGCCATTTGTATCAAGAGTTTGATGGTATCGGGCTGAAACCAGAACAATTGGAAACTGCGATTCATGTGCTGATTCAGCGGCATCCTATGTTACGAGTACGTTTTTTGCCAGATGGACGCCAGCAAGGCATGACCCATGCTTATTGGAAAAAATTAACCGTTCATGATTTACGCAGTTTGACAGAAAATGAACAGCAACGAGCTCTGAGCAACATACGTGAACAACTGAGCCACCGGGTATTACAGGTTGACGAAGGAGAAACTTTCGATATTCAACTTAGTCTGTTTGGTGACAATCAACACCGGCTGCATACCAATATCGACCTGTTGATCATGGATGCGGCCAGTTTCAGTCTGTTCTTTACCGAACTGGCCGCAGTAATTGCCAAACGCAGCCTGCCTGCTATTTCTTCTGACTATGATTTTTGCAGTTATCTAACGCAATATCAGGGCCAATTCGGGCAAGCCCGACAGGATGCCGAGGTATTTTGGCGTAGTCGGTTAGATACTTTGCCTCTTGCTCCCCAACTTCCTCTGGCTCGGGACCCAGCCCTAATAAAAGATGTCCGG
Source organism: Xenorhabdus hominickii (assembly GCF_002632725.1). Lineage (GTDB taxonomy): Bacteria > Pseudomonadota > Gammaproteobacteria > Enterobacterales > Enterobacteriaceae > Xenorhabdus > Xenorhabdus hominickii. Next base: position 389,793 of record NZ_NJAI01000006.1, on the reverse strand, counting down.
ATTCAGCGCAGACGTTTCTGTTTAGCACCTGAGCATTGGGAACGTTTTAAACATCTCGCACAGCAAAATGGGGTTACGCCAACCATGGCATTGGCGACTGCATTTGCCGCTTTATTATGTCGCTGGAGCAATTCAACACGCTTGTTGTTTAACCTAACGCTATTTGACAGAGCTTCACTGCATCCTGCGGTTGACAACATTTTGGCGGATTTTACCAACATTCTGCTGTTAGACATTCCCGGTGATAATTTACCGTTTTGCCAACTGGCTAAAGATGCACAGGCAACATTTGCCGAAGCTTACGAACATCGTCACTGGTCTGGTGTAGAAGTTTTACGTGAACTCAAGAAACGAGGTAACCATCCACACGGGGCGCCAATTGTATTTACCAGCAATTTAGGCCGTCCTTTATATGGTGAGAATACCCGTGATGTTCTGGGAAAACCAAGTTGGGGAATATCACAAACACCTCAGGTATGGTTGGATTTCGTCGCTTTTGAACATGAAAACGCGCTCAATATTCAGTGGGATAGCAACGATGAACTCTTCCCTGATGGCTTAATGGATACCTTATTCACTGCCTACCAAGGGCTTATTGAGAATCTGACAGAAAATGCTACACAGTGGAGCGAAAAGCTACCGGATCTGATGCCTGAATCGCAATACCATCTGCGTCATCAAATTAATAATACAGTTGAACCACTACCCGATGCCTTATTGCATGAGGACGTGTTTGCACAGGCAGAGCGCACTCCTAATGCTGTTGCGTTGGTAACTCACAATCAAAAAATGAGTTATGGCGAACTCAGTCTGGCAGCCCGTCAGTTAGCCGCTGTATTGCAAGAAATGTCGGTGATGCCGGGAGGCCGGGTTGCGATTAGTATGGAAAAAGGCATCGGACAAATTGTCGCTGTATTAGCCATACTCTATGCTGGCAGTGTTTACGTTCCCGTCCCTGTGGATCAGCCATTAAGCCGCCGTCGAGCTATCTGTGAAAGTGCCGGAATCAATATCGTTATCACTGATCCTGCACAGCAAAATACGGTGTGGTCACAGGATGTACACTGTGTTTCATGGCATCAGGATAAACAAGTATCCCCTTTAGCCAGCATGGCTAAACGTGAGGTAACCGATCCGGCCTATATCATCTATACCTCGGGTTCAACCGGGATACCAAAAGGTGTTGTGATCAGTCACCAAAGCGCTCTCAATACTTGTCTGGACATAAATCGTCGTCATCAGGTTCAAAGCAGTGACCGGTTGCTGGCACTCTCTGCCCTGCATTTCGACCTCTCTGTTTATGACATTTTTGGCATTCTCAGTACCGGTGGGGCACTGGTATTAATTAATGAAGCACAACGTCGTGATCCATCAACATGGGAAATGTTGATCGAGCAACATAACATTACGTTGTGGAACAGCGTACCAGCACTGTTCGATATGTTGCTGACCTATTGTGAAGGGATAGAGGTTGATGCGCCGAAAACGCTTCGTACCGTTATGCTGTCCGGTGATTGGGTCGGCTTGTCACTGCCTGAACGTTACCAGGCATTCAATCCTGATGGTGTACTCAGTGCCATGGGAGGAGCAACGGAAGCTGCTATCTGGTCGAATGAATATATTGTCAAAAAAGTTGACGCACAGTGGCGCTCTATTCCTTATGGTTATCCTTTGGCTAACCAGCGTTACCGTATCGTGGGTGAAGATGGCCGTGATTGCCCTGACTGGGTTGTTGGTGAACTTTGGATTGGTGGTGTCGGCGTCGCATTAGGCTATTTTAATGACGAAGAACGCACTGCGGCGCAATTCGTCGTTGATCAGGGAGAACGCTGGTATCGTACTGGTGATCTGGGCTGTTATCACCCCGAAGGCTGGCTTGAGTTTGTGGGACGCCGCGATAGTCAGGTCAAAATTGGTGGTTACCGCATTGAGCTAGGAGAAATAGATGCCGCCCTCAATCAAGTAACCGGTATTAGTAAAGGAGTTGCGTTGACCAGTGGCGAAAAAGATAAATCGCTGGTGGCGTTCCTTGAATTGGAAGGCGATGTTTTATGCCAACGCGTAAATCGTGCTCCACAGTTACCAACAAACTATCGTGAGCTGTTTCCTGCAATGCAGGCAATAACCAATAAGACGAGTCAACCTGATGATAGCCGCGAATTCCAAGTTGCAATATTCTTGCTGGAACATCTGTCTCGTTATGGTATTACGTTTACTTCACCACAATCGCTCACCGATTGCCTGAAACACTATCAACCTCAACCGGAATATCATGACTGGTTTGCCCGTATGCTGGCGTACCTTTGCCAGTGTAATCCATTGGAATGCAGTCTATTGGTTGAGTCTGCACATCACATATATCAGGCCGGATTGTCATCTTCTATATTAAGTCAGGCACTCAATAATGAAGCAGGATATATTCCTGAGCGTTGGCATTCTACGCTGCGTAATATTCTTACCGGACAACAAACAGCCGTCACATTACTTGATGATCCGCAATTCGCACCAGAGCAACAGCTCTTTGTATTGCCAGAAACTCAACAATGGCTGGCAGGATTAAAACAGGTCATTATTGCCCTTTCCCAACGGTTACAGCGCCCAGTTACCGTGATGGAGTTCGACGCCCGCAGTGGTCTCTGTGCCCAATGGCTGGCAGAACATATTACTGATCAACATCTATCCTATATCGGCTTTGAACGTTCTCAGGCAATGATTAACCAGATGCAAACCCGATTAAGTAACCACGCTCATGCATCAATAAAACACTGGCCTGAGCAAATTCCTGAGTCGCTACAACATCAGGCAGATATTATCCTGCTAAACAATGTATTACACCGAGAAACAGATCCAGCAAACTGCATCAAAGCGTTGATGCCTTTGGCACAACCCGGTGCATTGGTATTAGCAGTAGAGTTACATCATGCTTCCTCTATCTCTCTGATCACAACCGAGTTGCTCTCACCTCACGGTATTCAGCTACGTTCTGCATCACAGTGGTTATCTCTTCTCCCATTACAGACGGATACACCCATTACCTTTGGTAGCCTTAGTCTGTTATTGATGCAAGTAAGTGACAGCGTCACTATCCCTGATAGGGAAAAAATTAAGTCCGTACTGGCCCAATATTTGCCGGGATATATGATCCCACAGCGCTTGCATGTTATTCCCCGTCTGCCTCTGACACCTAACGGTAAAATCGACCGTAAGGCACTGGCTCAAGGTTTGCTGTTCAGTGCGAAAACCGAAACTGAGACAAACCAGAGTGACGTACTTTTGCTGAATGCAGAGGAACAAGCGGTGGCTGTCATTTGGCAACGATTGTTGAATACTGCGCAGCCAGATCGTAACAGCGACTTTTTCCAACTTGGTGGTGACAGTCTTTTAGCGACACGCCTGATAGGTGAACTGGCACAACAAGGTTTGAAAGGTGAACTCAGCCACCTTTTCCGTCATCCGCAATTAGCGACATTCACCGCGACACTTTCTCCTCTGCTTGATCCTCTGTCTGAAATTTCATCATCTAAAGAGCAGGATAAAGATGAATATCAACCTTTCCCATTGACCGAAGTTCAGCAAGCCTATCTGGTCGGGCGCCATCCTGGCTTTACCCTGAGTGGTGTTGGTGCGCACTTCTTTATCGAATACCGGATAGAACAACTGGATGTGCAACGTCTTAATCGGGTATTAAATCGCCTGATCCTGCGCCATCCGGTACTCAGAACTATTGTGATAAATGGACAGCAGCAGATATTAAAAAATGTTCCGCTTTTCTCTGTTAAACAACACCAATTTGCTGTTCTCAGTGAAGCAGACACACTACGCGACCGTCTGTCACATCAGGTATTGGATGTCAGTCACTGGCCGGTATTCGATTTCCAACTGGCACAAGACAACAACCTTGTCTCCCGGCTATTTGTCAGTCTGGATAATTTGCTGTTAGATGGATTGAGCATGCAAATATTGCTGGCTGAATTAGAACAGCTATACCTTGACGAGCAACACGAATTGCCGCCACTGAACGTCACATTCCGGGATTGTGTGTTACGTCAGCAACAAACACCGACGCATCAGAATTCGCTGCAATATTGGCAGGAGCAAGTAAAGACATTACCACTGGCTCCGCAATTACCATTGCGTATTGCACCAGAAAGTGTTCAATCACCGCGTTTTGTTCGCTATAGCGATCGGTTATCTGCACATGAATGGAATCAGTTAAAGCAACATGCTGCACCTCATCAGATAACCCCTTCTGCGCTCCTCATTGCGGCTTATGCGGCTGTTCTGTCCGCTTTCAGCACCAAGCCGGAATTAACCCTTAACCTTACTCTTTTCGATCGCCCACACTGGCACGAAGATATTAAACATATTCTGGGAGATTTCACTTCACTGTCACTACTGGCCTGGCACCCGGAGAAAAACTGGTTATCAAGTACACGACGGTTGCAACAACAGTTATGGCAGGATCTGGATCACCGTCATATTTCAGCGATCAAAGTGATGCGTGAACTTGCTCAGAGCCGTGGCCCTGATGCTGCCATTATGCCGGTCGTTTTCACCAGTGCTTTGGGAACCCATGAAGGGAAATTCCTTTCACATTCATCATGGATGAAACCGGTTTGGGGTATCTCGCAAACGCCACAAATCTGGCTGGATCATCAGGTTTATGAATCTGATAACGAGCTTTGCCTGAACTGGGATGCGGTTGAAGAATTATTTGAGCCACATCAGTTACAAAACATGTTCAACAGCTATATGGCGCTATTGCGCACCCTCGCTGCACAACCAGAGAGCTGGCATTCTGCGTTGGAACAACTGATACCACGCCAGCAATGCCTGATGATTGAAGATAATACGGTTGAAGATAACGCTACTGTGGCTATTGCGTCATCACCACGTTTGGAAGGATTCGATCTACAAGTACGCCATGAAATATGCAGTGAAACATGCAGCGAAATTCAACGCCTGTTTTTATCTGTCATAAATCAACCTATCAATGCACAACAGAACTTTTTCGAGGCTGGAGCCAACTCACTACAACTAATTCAATTGCATAGTCAATTACAACATGCGGGTTTCCAGCATCTTTCCGTTACTGATTTATTTGCTTATCCAACACCAGAGACGCTCAGTTTGCGTTGCCGAAAAGACACCCAAGACGAAAATTGCCAGTCGATTACTCTTCGTCAGCGTCAACAACAAAAGCGTTTGCAACAACGGGAAAAACGTCATAAAGGAGCTGCACAATGACTGATTTAACGCCTCACTACGATAATTGTGATCCCATCGCAGTGATTGGCCTTGCCTGCCGCTTTCCGCAGGCACCTGATAGCGATATTTTCTGGCACAACCTGCAACATGGGGTTGAGTGTACTACCACACTCTCCCGTCAAACATTATTGGATGCAGGTATTCCTCCTGAAGTCATTGATAGTGAAAATTTTGTCAACCAGGCAGCGATATTGGAGAACGCGGAACAATTTGACGCTACACTGTTTGGCTATTCACGTCAGGAAGCAGAAATGCTCGATCCTCAGCAACGTCTGTTCCTGCAAACAGCCTGGCATGCGCTTGAACATGCCGGTTATTCACCGCGTAATATACACCTGAAAACAGGTGTTTTCGGTAGTAGCCGGGTCAGTACTTGGCCTTCATGGTCACAATTCACTATGACCGATGTTGGCAAAGTGAAAGGGCTACAGGCGCTGATGAGTAATGACAAAGATTACCTTGCGACTCGTACTGCTTATAAATTAAATCTGAAAGGCCCCGCCTTAACAATACAAACAGCGTGTTCAAGTTCACTGGTTGCTGTACATATGGCTTGTGAAAATCTGCGTTCCGGTGAATGTGACATGGCACTGGCTGGTGGTGTGGCAGTTTCTTTCCCACAAGAAAGCGGCTATTTGTATCAACCGGGGATGATCTTCTCACCTGATGGACATTGCCGTCCCTTTGATAGCCAAGCAAATGGCACCTATGGCGGCAATGGTGTTGGTGTTGTCACGCTGAAACGTCTGAGTGATGCGTTACGCGATGGTGATCCTATCATGGCGGTATTGCGTGGCAGTGCCATTAATAACGATGGCAACGAAAAAGTTGGCTTTACTGCCCCTTCGGTTAATGGTCAGCGCAGCGTTATTACTGAAGCATTACAACTAGCAGATATCAGCGTTGATGATATCGGCATGATTGAGGCACATGGTACAGGTACACCACTTGGTGATCCGATAGAAGTTGACGCTTTACGCAGCATATTCTGTGACCGTAGTGTAGCAGTACCGCCTTGTTATCTTGGTTCAGTAAAAAGCAACATAGGACATCTTGATACTGCCGCAGGTATTGCCAGCTTGATCAAAGCAGTTTTGTCTGTCTGGCATGGTTACATTCCACCAACGATTAATGTACAGCAACCAAATCCGGCATTACGACTGGAGCAAAGCCCATTCAAGCTGGCAACACAAGGGCAACAATGGCCGCAAGAATTGCGTACCGCTGGCGTTTCTTCATTTGGTATTGGCGGCACCAACTGCCATATCGTAGTGCAATCATTGCCTGAAGAATTGCATCATCGCTGTGTCAATCATTCTCAGGATCAGACACAAACCACGCCTTTGTTGCTCTCTGCCGCTTCTGAATCCTCATTGTGTCAATTGGCCCAACGTTACGCGACTGCATTGACATCAGAAAATCACGCCTATCTGGCCTGGACTGCATTGCAGGGTCGCGATCTTTCACTGCCCTGGCGTTTAGCGCTGACATTAACCCCACAAGATGCTGAAAAAAGTGCAGCAAGCTTGTCTGCCTTTGCGAATCATAGCCCAACACCAGATATTTTTAGCGGACAAGCCAGGAGAGGAAGTAAACAACTGTGGCAATTCAGCGGTCAGGGCTGTCAATGGTCTGGCATGGGAAAAGTCTTGTATGCCAGTTCTCCTGTTTTCTCCGCTATGCTGGATCGTTGTTGTATCGCTTGTGCCTCTGAATTGACTCTGCCATTAAAAGCAGTGATGTTCGGAGAATATGATGCCGCATTAGCCACCACTGAATACGCACAACCAGCAATTGTGGCGCATCAAATTGCGTTGGCTGCACATTGGCGAGCGCTTGGATTAAAGCCTGATTATGTACTGGGGCACTCTGTCGGAGAATTCGCCGCTGCCGTTGTTGCCGGAATTTTTACGCCTGAACAAGTGATGCCGTTAGTCGCAGTACGGGGCAAGTTGATGCAAAAATGCGCCCAAGAAGGCGCAATGTTGGCAGTGTTTGCCAACGAAGACGATATTCTTCCCTTGACTCATTCACTGGTATTGGATTTGGCGGTTTGTAATGGCCCACAACACTGGGTTTGGGCTGGTACAGAAACGGAAATTAACACACTGGCACAACGTCTGGAACAGCAGCAGATTCGTTACCAGCGTCTTAACGTTGCCTGTGCAGCACATTCAGCCATGCTTGAACCAATTCTGGAGGAATTTTCTCAGCGTCTTTCTCAGCATAATAGCCAGTTACAGCCTGCATCGGGAGAAATTCCGCTGATTTCTACCCTAACCGCTAATATTGCAACTTCTGAGCAATTAGGTTCACCAGACTACTGGCGTAATCATATGCGTCAGACGGTGCGTTACCATCAAGCCATTGAGGTTGCTCGCCAGCAAGGTGTGGCATTATTCGTAGAGTTCGGCGCTGATGCTCAGCTAACGGGCATCGGGCGGCGTAGCGGTTTACCGCAGGAAACATGGGTTGCAGGTGCACATCGTCAAAGTTCCCCAGAGACAGATCAGCAAGCTGCGCTAATGCAATTTTACTGTGCCGGTGCACAACTTGATTGGCAGCGTCTTTTCCCGTTTAGTGGGATAAAATGCCATGCACCACTCTATCCATTTGATAAACAGCATTACAGCTTCGCCGCTGCCAAATCTGAACAACATTCAGCCAATACTAATGTTGGGCTTGATGTCAATTCTCTGCTTGATCCTGCCATTGAGCAAAACTTCAATGCAGCAATACTCCGGGCGCTGTATACCGATGCTCTGATATATCAATGTCATGGACACGAAGCTGAACAAGGTTTCAGTGCTATCGACACGATTCGCGCCGGCCGATTGCAACCTTGCTGGCGCCCTTTGCTGGAGCAATTATTGAACCATTGTGTTCAGCAAGGCTATTACCAGAAAGTTCCCGGGCCAACAGTAAGTAAAATATATCGTCCTCACCGTGTCTTGCCGTATGCCAAACGCCGCTTATTGGAAGCGAATTTACTCACTGATTTTCCTGCATTGATCCATGCTGGTGAACGCTTATTCGCACTGATGAGTGATCGGACTGATCTGCCCCGCCAATTAGTGGTATCTCCGGCTACGACAAAATCATGGCTTCCTGCACCACAACCATGTCCTGATACTCACTATGCCCTGAATTGGTGCACAATAAATACTGTAGATAAACCAAATACTGCGGATAAGCAAAGATCTTCAACGGCATATACCCTTCGTTCGTCAACAGTGAATGGTTCGATTATTCAATATTGGCGTCAGGCAGGTATTGATTTGCAACCTGAAAGCGAAAATACGTTATTACTGCTCCAGGGCCATGATGTTGTTGAATTGTGTGATCAGGTCATTAGAGAATTAAAACGTGATGAAAAAATATCCTTAACCGTTGTAACTTGCTGCGCTCAATCTGAAAGTACCTTATCAAAAGAGGATATCAATCCCGCTCAATATGCTATCTGGGCATTGTTGCGTGTTGCGGTTGAAGAGTATCCCCATCGGCGTATTCAGGCGATTGATATCGCTGATATCAACGATACTGACGCTTTGTCATTAGCATTTGGTTATCTGGATAAACAGCATCGCTGGCTGAGAGTACGCGGAAATCAAGTCGCTACCCCTATTTTACAGCGTCAACCTTTACCATTATCGCAACAGCCGATGTCGATTCCTCATCGGGGCTGGCATATTGTTACCGGTGGCATGGGGGGGATCGGGCAAATTTCCATTCGTTGGTTGCTGACTCAAGGCGCTCGTAAAATTGCCGTGTTTGCCCGCCGCAAACATGCAGAGTGGGATGCTGTTGTACAAGAGTTATCACTGAATACCGAATGCGAAATACGCTGGATTAATGTTGATGTCACTGACACACCAGCCTTGTTAAACGCGGTGCAAACACTGGCACAAGAAGATGGTATCGCGGGTGCGATTCATGCCACTGGTATTGCTGATCACACCCCGCTGGCAAAACTTGAGCATCAGCATCTGTCACAAATGTTAGCCGTCAAAGCCCAGAGTGCCTTAACATTGCAATCTGTACTTCAGCAACATAATGCGCAATATCTGCTGCTGCACTCTTCTGCCGCCTCAATGCTAGGTGCTCAGGGTCAAGGAGCCTATGCAATCGCCAACGCTTGTCTGGAGTCTTTAGCGCTGACAGCAACCGAGCCATTGATGGTAAAAACATTAGTTTGGGGCGTTTGGGGTGGCATTGGCATGGCCAGCGACCGACGATTAGTGGAAAAATTAGCACAAGATGGCATGTTACCGTTCAGCGTCAATGAGGGTATTTGGCATCTCAATCAATCTCTGCATACCACCTCTCCTTGCTATCTGGCAATGCGGTTAGATGAACATCATCCTGATATTTTGCGACGCTTACAGACTGGCACCGCCCATACGGTTGCAACATCTTCACTCTCCGCCGGTAATACACTTTATCAAGACAGTAAACAACGGCTTAACTGGCTGCGTAATAGTATCGCGACATTATTGCGCTTAGAACAGCCTGAAAGTTTGGAGCCACAACAGGATTTATTGCAATTCGGTTTGGATTCCCTTCTGTTCCTCGAACTGAATACAGTGATCCACCAGCAATTTGGTTTCAGATTAACCGCAGAATTGGCTTATCAGAATATGACGCTGGAAGGGATTAATGCACTCATCGGAGACGCATTGCCTGAGCACCCTATCTCCTCTGTTCAATCTGCGATCATGATTGACAGTACTCAACATCATGAGCCATTTCCTCTGACGCCAATTCAGCATGCTTACTGGATTGGCCGTACTCAAGCCATTGATTTTGGTGGTGTGGCTTGTCACGTTCTGTTTGAATGGGATCTGGCCCTGAATGGTTTTGATATCTTACGTTTTGAGAAGGCATGGAATGCTTTAATTCAGCGTCACGGCATGTTGCGCATGATTGTGGATGAAGATGGGCAACAAAAAATTCTGCCTGAAACGCCTTGGTATGCTTTATCACAAGATGATTTGCGAACACTAGACGATACCACCTGTGAGCAGGCTTTGTCTCGGCGTCGTCATGCTTTATCCTATCAAGTGCCACCTGCGGAACAGTGGCCACTATTTGAAGTTTCTGTTTCGCTGTTACCGAATGAGTGTTGCCGCTTACATATGAATCTGGACCTGTTGCAGTTCGACGTACAGAGTTTCCGGATCATGATGGACGATCTACAACGGGCTTATCACCAACAACCATTGGCTCCACAAGCATTTACTTTCCGCGATTATGTGATGACAGAACAAGCGCAACGCGAAAGTAAAGAATGGCGAGCATCATGGGCATACTGGCAAGAACAATTACTCTTACTGCCACCGGCACCTAGATTGCCGTTGAACCCACAACTGCCTCAGCGTAGTCAGCCACAATTCACGACTTATGAAGGTCGGCTGGCACAATCAGACTGGCAACGACTTAAACAAAGCTGGAAAAAATGGGGTGTGACACCATCTGCGGGTTTGTTGACACTGTTTGCCCATACGCTTGAATGGTACAGCCGTCATCCGCTGTTTACCCTCAATCTGACTTTTTTTAACCGACAGCCTTTCCATCCAGAGGTTCAGGAGCTGATTGGTGATTTTACCTCAGTCATGTTGATGGATTTTGATTTACGCAAAACAACTTCCCTGCGTGCCAGTATGGAAAAAACGCAGGCCTTGCTTTGGCAGCGCCTGAGTCATAGTCATGTCAATGGGGTTGAAGTGTTACGGGAACTTGGTCGCCTGCAAAATGGTGAAACCCAAAACAGACAACCACTAACGCCTGTCGTTTTCACCAGTATGTTGGGAATGGCACAAGAAGGTGTCGCAATCAAACAATCCATCACTCAATTACTGGGTGATCCGGTCTTTGTTCTGAGCCAAACCCCACAAGTGTGGCTGGATCATCAGGTTATGGAAGTGGACGGTGAGCTGCTGTTCAACTGGTATTGCATGGATGATGTGTTAGAGCCGGGGGTTATTGAAGCACTGTTTGCCGCTTACAACGCGTTGTTAATGCAAATAATACAAATTTGCCACCAGCCTGAACGCTTAGAGCATCATGATCTTTGTTCACCACCTGCCGGACAAACACGTTATGACTTCTGGCCACAACATCCTGAATTTCGTCAGACTGAACAATATCTGCGTTCTCAGCCTGAAATACGGCTGGCAGAAATTCAGCCACGTCAGGATGACACTCATGGTTACAATTTATGGCTGGTGGCAGAAGATAATTTGTCATTATCATTGCCAGAACCACTGGTTATAAACACCGAAGTCTTACCGCTACCAACATTAGCGGAACAACAAGCATTTGAACATTCTTGGCAATATATTGAGCAACAAGCATTATTGGGTCTGGGACAAACTTTACTGCGCCATAACTTGTTCTCTTATTCAACAGAATGTCACTCTCGTGAAGAGATCGAACAACGCTTACAACTGGCACCACAATATCAACGCCTGCTTGCCCAATGGCTTGCGTTATTAAGCAAACAAGGATTTATTGAAAAAATCGGTGACGGATACCGTTGTTTGCAACCTCTCAGCCAGATTCCTGCCCCTACGGCAAAACTGGATGATGCCGTGTGGTGCCAAACTATCAGCCGTTATATAGCAACATGTATTGAACAACATGATCCCCTGCTTGCCGGACGAACCAATGCTTTGGAATTGTTGTTTGCCGATAAACAAACCACAACCAGCCTCTACAGTGAGAACCCTGCGTTACGTTGCCTGAACCAAACTGCTGCTGAAATTGTCCGGCAATTGAGCCAGACATCCGAACATTTCACGGTACTGGAAGTGGGTGCCGGAACAGGAGCCACTTCAGAAAGAGTTCTTCAACATAATTCTCAATCCATTGAGAGTTATCACTTTACTGATGTTTCACCACTATTTTTGGATGATGCACGCCAATTATTCAACCACTACGGCGAAACCGTAAAATTTGCTTTGTTCGACATTAATCAGCGCATTGATTTTAGCCAACATCCTGAATCTGGTTATGACCTGATTATGGCGGTTAACGTCTTACATGATGCCATTCATCTGCGAAATACCCTGAAACGCCTGTCCCGATTACTGAAATCCGGCGGATGGTTGCTGATTATTGAATCCACCAAGCGCGAAAGTGCCATGCAACTCGCCAGTGTCGGATTTATTGAGGGCATTAACGCCTGGGCCGACGATCGCGGTGATGATAAAAATAATAGCGCATTGCTGGAACTTGCCGACTGGCGTAAGTGCCTGGAAAAGTCCGGTTATCGGGTTTCACTGGAATGGCCGGGACAAGACGGACCAGAACTGCATCAACAACTGATTCTGGCGCGGGCAGAACAGCAGGCACGGCTGAATATCAGTGAAATTGCGGCACAATTTTCTACCTTGCCTTACTCATTGCATATTCAGCAGCAAGAGCAGTTACCGTTGGCTGCATTACCATCAATAACACTGCCATCGATAGTGACCACCAAAGAGAGCACAGTACAACCGTTAACCACGGAAGCGGTGCAACCGGAAACAAAAGATGATCCACTCCATGATATTGAACAGCAGGTAATTGCGCTCTGGAGTTCATTGTTGCCTCAGTTAATACAGCGTCACAGTGACTTTTTCCAAAGTGGTGGTGACAGTTTGATTGCGACCCGCATGATAGTGCAACTACGCCGCCAAGGTTACAAACAAGCCAATCTTCAACAGTTGTTTGAACATCCTAAATTGAGTGAATTTTGCCGTACTCTGCGGGTTGTTGAGACAAATTCAGTGGCATTGGCAACACCGCATCAAACTGAGCCAGCATCAGAACAGATGCTGCCACTCACCCCCCTGCAATATGCTTATTGGTTGGGAGAGAGCCAACTGTTCCAGTTTGGTAATGGTATCGCCCACTTCTACGCTGAACTGGCTATCGACAAGCTTGATCTGCCTCGTTTTACTGCCGCCTGGAACCGTGTGATAAACCATCATGCGCAATTACGCGGTTATGTGAAAGAGGGGCAATATCATATTCTGCCGGAAGTTCCCTGTTATACACCGACAGTTATTGATTGCCGTAACATGATACCGAATGAACGTGAAACACAACTGAATAACGCCCGCGAGACTCTGCGTATTCAAGGTGTTCCCAGCAACAACTGGCCGCTGTTTGATTTAACGCTGTACCATACCGATGACCGGACGCATCTATTGCACCTGACCATCGACCTGCTGGTAGCGGACGGGAAGAGCCTGACGTTGATTTTGCGTGATTTACACCATTGGTATCAGCAATCTGATTGGCAGCCAGAGCCACCGACAGCGGTTATTGGTGACTATATTCAGGCACTGGAGAATGAAAAAACCGAAGAAACCTGGCAACAAAGCCGACAATACTGGTTAGATCGTTTGCCTTCACTGCCCGATGCACCAGTATTACCACTGAAAGATCACCAGTCACAGCAACTGGATCAACAGTGCCTGACAGGATATATCAGCCCACAACAATGGCAGTGTTTGCAGCAACGCGCAGCAGAACACCGGGTATCGCCATCACAAGTGATGCTCACACTATTTGCTCATGTTTTGTCAGTATGGAGTAACAGCGAGCATTTCACTATTAATGTTTTGCATGGCAACCGCCTGTTAATGCCACAACATTGCGATATGTTAGTCGGCAATCTGTCTACTACCTCATTGTTGGAAGTGGATTTACGTAATATCACAGGGTTCAACGATGCGATAAACCAGATACAAAAACAATGGTTAGCTGATCTTCAACATGCGCTGTTTGACGGGCAATTGGTACTCAGAGAAAAAAATCAGCACCGCCACAACCTGAACGCCGGCATGCCGATCGTATTCAACGATACAACTGGTACTGCGGGTAAAGGGCCATCAGGATTAGGAACACTGAATCTCTTTGGTGCGCAAACACCCCATGTTTATCTCGACTGTATGCTCATTTCCGGCGCAGAAGGCAGTGTCACCATACAATGGGCGATCTTGCCGCAACTGTTCCAGCCCCAAGTTGCAGAAAACATGTTTGCCCATTATCAAGCCAGTATCGTTGCACTGCTCGAACCGGATTACCAATGGAGCACCCCGCTTCCTGAATGGCTCCCGGCAAATGATCGCGCTTTGTGCCAGAACAGTAATGCGACAAAGAGTGATTTTCCACCACACACCCTTTGCTCGCTGATTGAACAGGCTGTGAATCGTTATCCACAACATACGGCTGTGGTAGATGCTTCTCGCCAGATCGACTATCGCACTTTGTGGTCACAAAGCCTGACACTGGCGGCTCATCTGCAAGCACAGGAAAATCAAGATTCATCTTTGATTGGTATAGTGATGGAAAAAGGCTGGGAACAGGTTGTCGCGGTTATTGCAATTCTATTGGCAGGACGCGCTTATCTGCCTATTGATGCCAGCTACCCACAACAGCGGATTCATCAGCTATTGGCATCAGGGAAAGTTGATACCGTATTGACACAACCCAAGTTTGCACAACAGATGGGCTGGCCTGACAATGTGCAAGTCCTCTCTCTGGATGAAACGTTGCTTAACAACTTGCCAGTCACCAGCGGGCCGCGTTTATCTGTACAACCTGAAGATCTGGCTTATGTCATATTCACCTCAGGTTCTACCGGAAAACCGAAAGGCGTGATGATAGATCATCAGGGCGCAGTCAATACGATTATTGATATTAACCAACGTATCGCACTCAATGAGCACGATAGCGTACTGGCAATCTCAGAGTTAACCTTCGATCTCTCAGTCTATGATCTATTCGGCACGCTGAGCCGTGGGGCAAAATTGGTCATGCCTTCTCCCGGTGACAGTAAGCAACCCGACAAATTACTGGCATGGTTACAACAAGAATTGGTTACTGTTTGGAACTCAGTTCCGGCATTTGTGCAACTGCTTGAAGAATATGCCCTCAGCTATCCGCATTCCCTGAACAGTCTGCGCTGGATACTAATGAGTGGTGATTGGATACCGACTCATTTACCGGCCAAATTACATGCTCTTCATCCCGCACTTAACTTGCTGAGTTTGGGCGGTGCAACCGAAGCATCAATCTGGTCTATTGCCTATCCTATCACACAGGTCGATCCGAATTGGCGCAGTATTCCATATGGTAAGCCTCTGGATAATCAGACTTTCTATGTGCTTAATGCAGCACTTTCGCCTTGTCCTGTCTGGGTAACTGGTGAGCTTTATATTGGTGGGCAAGGACTGGCTTTGGGTTATTGGACTGACACTGAAAAAACAGAACTCGCATTTATCACGCATCCTCAAACGGGTGAGCGGCTTTATCGCACAGGTGACTTAGGGCGCTGGCGGCCGGACGGTAACATCGAATTTCTGGGGCGCAATGATCACCAGATTAAAATTCGGGGCTACCGGATTGAATTAGGCGAAATTGAGCATCGTTTATGTGAACATCCTGCAATACAACAAGCGTTAGTGTTTGCACATACGACACCAACCGGCGCATTACAACTGGTTGCTGGCTTACGTTTAACTAACAACGCACCAATATCTACCGAGCTTTTACCAGTACTGCCTCACTGGTTGCAGCAAACTCTGCCGGTTTGGATGTGCCCACAGAGATTTGTCATTCTCGATACGATACCTGTATCCGACAACGGTAAAATTGACAGACGCACATTGGCTACTCTGGTTGAAAAAGCGCAAGAAGTTAACTCAACGCCATCAGCGGCTCTCAGTACAATAGGACACACGATATTAAGCCTGTGGGAATCAGTATTAGAGCAACAAGGTATCAACGTGCACGAGAGTTTCTTTACCCTTGGGGGAGATTCTTTGGCAGCCGTACGGTTAATGGTGAAAATCAACCAGACATTTAATCGCCAGTACCCGCTCAGCCTGCTACAAACTTACGATACCGTACATTCATTGGCTGAATTTATTGAGCATCAACCGGAAAATACTTTCCAAAGTGTGATACTGAACGAGGGAAATGTTGAACAACCTGCATTGTTCATCGTCCATCCTATTGGCGGACATCTGTTGGGGTATCGTCATCTGGCGGCTAATTTCGGCGATCAACGCCTGATTGGATTGGCATTTTCACCAGATAACCTGAATATCGATAAGCCTTCCGTTGCAGCATTGGCGGCTGACTATATCAATCAAATCCGTACCTTCCAGCCTAAAGGCCCTTATACACTGGCTGGCTGGTCTTTCGGCGGATTGGTGGCCTATGAAATGGCACATCAATTACGTGTTGCGGGTGAACACGTTTCTCATTGCATCCTGATTGATAGTTTCTCCCCAAATACACGCTCTGATCTGACGCAGGATGATATATTCTGCCACCGTCATTTCCTGCTCGATTTACAGGGACAATTCCCAGACTTGGCACTGGATAACCACGCGATCGCAGCCGATACTGAAACATTCCTGCAAGCGCTGCATGAAGCCTTACCGCAATCAGTACAGATTGATGGCTCACTGACTGAGCTTTATACCGTATGGCACCATAATCTGCGTGCATTACTTGACTATTGTCCACCACAAAGTTCACAACCTTTCAGCCTTATCCGGGCCATGCAGGCGTTACCTGATTTTATGGATTATCTCGATCCAACAACAATCACCTCAATGGATCTCGGCTGGCAAGCGTTCGGGCCAGTCAACGTGACACAACTTGATGGTAATCACTACAGCTTATTCCAACACAAACATGTCAGCTCTCTGGTTATGTGTCTGAAAAACATTCTGTGTTCAGTCCCGACTATTGAGCCTGTTAAGGAGAACATATGATAAAGCCACGGCGGGTTCTGATTGTAGGTGCCAAATTTGGCGAACTGTACCTTAATGCGTTCCTGCAACCTCGGCCAGATCTGGAACTGGCCGGTATTCTGGCACAGGGAAGCCCTCGCTCACAGCAATTGGCCCGTGATTTCAATGTGCCACTGTTCCGCTCACTGGATGAATTGCCGGATGATATTGATATTGCTTGTGTGGTCATACGTGCAGAAGTTATCGGGGGCAAAGGTGATCAATTAACTCAGGCATTATTGGCACGGGGTATTTCTGTTATTCAGGAACATCCCCTTGATGCAGAAGCTATCAAAAGACATCAGGCAACCGCTGATAAACATGGTGTTATATTTTGGGTCAATAGCTTTTACAGCCAATGCCATACCGGCAGAAGCTGGTTGCATGCGGCGCACCAGATCAGTCAATTATCACAACAACACCCGATAAATGGCTATCTGACAACCAGCCGTCAACTACTGTTTTCCGCCATTGATCTGTTGTTACAGGCCTGTCATTGCCCGGAACAAATAGAGATAACCTATATGGGGCAACGGGGTCATGCATTTCATTGCTTTGAACTGAGTTTGGCGGGAACAACCATAACGTTGGATGTTCAGTCCTATCTGGACCCCAGAGATCCCGATATGCATAACCTTGTCATGCACAAGATGACGCTGATTTGGCCTGCGGGTTATCTGACGCAGGAAGCCAGTTATGGGCCGGTGATCTGGACACCGGTTCTTCATGCCCCTAATCATCTGAATAGTGACCAGAGCCTCTATCTGACTGCCAGTCAGCCGGATGGAGCTTATCAACACCAAACAACATCTCACGTTCTTTGTCCGGCAACCAAAGACTGGATGACAGCATTTGAATGTGATGGTGCTGAAGGCGTGGCATTTCTACTCAACACCTTAAGTTCTGTATTGAATGGCGCACTTTGCCCCCCTGCTTTCAGTGACGGCTACCAATTACGGTTAGCAGGCTTATGGCAACAGATTTTGCGCATGATGGGAGAACCTGTTACTCAGGATTTACAGCCCCCGGTCTGGATTGATCCGGCTCAATTGATGCTCATTAAGGAAGAATGCTGATGAAATGGGCACTCCCTGCGCATCCGATGATTCGCCCGTGTCTGACACCCCGTGGCGAGCCCAAATATACCCTATTAATCTGCCCCTTTGCCGGGGGCAGCAGCAGCGCATTTCGCCAATGGTCTACTCTGGAAAACCCAGATATCGCCGTTTCATTGGTGATTTATCCCGGACGTGACAGCCGCATGAATGAACATGCAGTCACCAGAATTGCGCCATTAGCCCAATCACTTTCTGATCTGATCGTGTCACTCACGCCAGCACAGAGAGAGAACCTGATACTGGTTGGTCACAGTATGGGGGCCCAGGTCGCTTTTGAAACTTGCCAACGCCTTGAACAACATGATTGTTCTCCTAAAGCACTGGTACTTTCTGGGTGTCATGCCCCCCATCTTCAATCCCGCCGTCAATTGAGTGGATTACCAGAGCATGAATTCATTGAACAACTGATTGATATCGGTGGTTGCAGCCCGATGTTACGGGAAGATCCCGGATTACTGGCGCTGTTCTTACCCATGCTGCGTGCTGACTTCTGGGCTACGGAACATTATCACCATGTTATTCAATCCGATTCAGTAAAACTGCAAACACCAACCCTGTTGCTTTATGGTCACGAAGACAAAGAGGCTTCCGGTCTGGAAGTTGAGCAGTGGCACCATTGGCTTGCCGGTGACAAGCAAAACCTTTCGTATTGCTGCCAAGAGATTGCCGGCAGTCATTTTTATATCACGCAAGAGCCGCAAAGTTTTATTCGTCACGTTACACAATTTATGCAATATGTTTATCCACAGGAGTTCGCATAATGGCACCTTATTCAATCCCAGAAAAAAATCTTACTATGACGCCAGACTATCATTGGAATGGCGAAACAATAGACCAACAGCTTGCAGGATGGTCGAGTATCTGGGGTGATAAAACAGCGCTGATTTATCAAGAGCAACAATTAACTTACCGTGAACTCCATCAAGCTGCGGAAAGGCTGGCAAGTGGATTATTCCAGCGGGGGATCCGTCGTGGTGACAACGTTATGGTGCAATTACCTAACCGGATCTCTTTTGTTGTTACCTGTTTTGCCCTATTCAGGCTAGGCGCTCATCCAGTGTTACTAATGCCGACACAACGGGCACATGATGTTCATGCACTTTGCCAGATTGCCCACCCAGTGGCATATATTATCCCTGATTGTATTCACGGTTTTGATTATCGGGAAATGGCACGGGAAGTAGCGGCATCTTGCCCTGATATGCAGCATGTTATCGTTGATGGGGAAGCGGAGGAATTTATTGCTTTATCCTCCATTGATGGTGAACCGCTTGATGTCTCTGGCCCATGTTACGGCGATATTGCCGTACTCCTGCTTTCCGGTGGAACGACAGGTACACCGAAATTAATTCCACGCACTCACGATGCCTATACTTATGATTTTGTACTCTCAGCTCGCCTGTGCTCAGTTAATACCGAAAGTGTTTATTTAGCGGTACTGCCTGTTGCACATAATTTCACCTTAGGCAGCCCCGGAATTCTGGGCACACTTTCTCAGGGAGGATGCGTACTCCTAAGTGATACCGCCAGTTGTGATGAAGCCATGCCATTGATAGAACAGCACAAGGTGACACATGTAGCGTTAGTCCCGGCACTTGCCCGACTCTGGGAGCAGGCCCGTGATTGGGAACAGAGCGACCTTTCATCCCTGCGCTGTTTACAAGTCGGTGGAGGCAGGCTCACACCGGAACTGGCAAAACAGGTCATGACACGCCTTGGGCCTTTGCAACAGGTATTTGGCACAGCGGAAGGATTGCTTTGCTATACCCGACTGGACGATCCCTATGAGGTCATTATTAACACCCAGGGGCGCCCATTATCAGAAGAAGATGAGATCAAAATTGTTGATGCCAATCTGCAACCTGTTGCATCCGGTGAGGTAGGCGAACTGATTACACGAGGCCCCTATACCATCGCAGGGTATTACCGGGCAGAGCAACATAATACTGTCGCTTTCACCATTGATGGTTTCTACCGTACAGGCGATCTGGTTCGTATGAGACCAGAAGGTAACCTAATCGTTGAGGGACGAATCAAAGAGCAGATCAACCGCAGTGGCGAAAAAATCTCGACACAAGAAGTTGAAACATTACTGCTGCAACATCCAGATATTGATGATGCAGTTGTCATCGCTGTTCCTGATGAACTCTTGGGTGAACGAATTTGTGCTTGCATATCAAAAAGTAGCAACCAACCGGAACCCACACAGATACAGACATTTTTACATCAGAAAGGCGTTCAGCGTCATAAAATCCCTGATCAATGGTTGTTTGTGGCGTATTGGCCATTAACCACAGTAGGAAAAATCGACAAACGTCAGTTAGTACAGATGGCACAAACAGAACACGGAAGCCCAATGCAACAATATCATGAACACACTATCGCTATTACCAGCACTCCATTAGATCTGGTCACCCACTTGCTCGCAGACAATGATGTACAACCTTGTACACTCTATGAAATCAAAGGGGAATGGTCATTAGGGATAGGCTGTGCAGCCACCATAAGCGCAGATGCATCTGGACAATTGATTGATTCAAAAGGAAATCATTATCCATACGATATCAATACATTAAGCCAGAAACTTGAGCAGGTACTCAACACGATTCCTATTAAAGACTGGCGTGCTTATGGCAGAACACTATTTGAGTTTTCCCATATGACATACGGGATACCATTAGATCCATCATTAGAACAGCAAAATGAAGCATTAATAAAAATCACTGTTCCACAGCATGAATTACGCATAACTCAAGGACAAGTTCTGATACGGACGCTGGAAGAAGACCAAATCCCAATATTGAGAGAAAAAGTCAGGCTAGCTGAGCAAGCAGGCACACCGGCTTTCCCATATACAAAAGAGCTGGAAATTATCAATACAACAAACGCTAGAAATAATTATCAAAACAGTGTTGCAAGTGCAGTCAAGGATATTACCGCAGGCCACTATCAAAAAGTGATCCTGTCACGCAAGGTTGAACTTGGTTCAAATGTTGATATAACACACAGTTACTGGCTAGGCCGTCAGGCTAACACCCCAGCCCGCTCTTTCTTCTTACGAGATGAAGAATTTTCTGCTTACGGTTTCAGCCCTGAAACCGTAGTTGAGGCAGATGGTTTCGGTTGGGTTAATAGCCAACCATTGGCAGGCACCAGAGCATTGACACATGACAAGGAGCAGGATCAACAGTTGCGGGCTGATTTACTTTCTGATCCGAAAGAAATCGCTGAGCACGCTGTATCTGCCAAACTCGCATTAGAAGAACTGGCCCCGATTTGTCAGGCAGACACGCTTTGCGTATCAGAATTTATGGCTATTCGTGAACGTGGTTCGGTACAACATTTGGCATCACGAGTAAAAGGATTGCTGCAAACGGACAAAAATCGTTGGGATGCTTTCATTGCCCTATTTCCGGCAGTTACCGCTTCAGGGATACCGAAAAAGCTTTCATTGGAAGCCATCTCTCGTTATGAAGGTGAACCGCGCCGGCTTTACAGTGGTTGTGTCATGTTGTTGGATAGCTCAGGCAAACTGGATGCCGCGCTGGTATTACGTTCTTTCTATCAACATAAAGGACGTAGTTGGCTTCAGGCTGGTGCGGGGCTGGTCAGAGATTCAAAACCAGAAAGAGAATGGCAGGAAACCTGTGAAAAACTTGAGTGCATTATGAAATACGTACGCCCTTATTCCGATAAAAAAGACTAAGAGTCTATTGGGATAAGTCGTAATAACACTTCTGGGAAAACCGAATTATTCGAGTTTTCCCAGGGTGATTAATTTTTTCGGATACTCCAAATAAAAACATCAGATAGGAGCTAAATTACTACAATAAATGTGCCCTATTTTTTTCTCTGGCGAAATTTCCAGCGCAGTTACCATTTCCTGTAATATCATTAAGAACATGTCACAAATTAATACAGGTTCAATCCCTCGCATCTCCTGTGCAATTTGCACATTAATCACAAAATCTTCCGCAAGATCATCAATGCTAATGTAAATCGGATAGTGTGTCCGCTCCGTAATTCCAGCATAATTGATTTCATTCGCAGGGACAGGATTTTCTGCCTGAAAAGGATGTGCCGGAATAGTGTTGTATAGTTCACTATGGTAGTAATTCAGTAATGAGTTAAATAATGATGTTGTTCCCGATGCTTGTATTGATTGTCGCGCCGATTCTAATTGTTGATCCAATAATGATGCCCACTCGTACTCCACCAATTTCATCAGGCTGCCTTGCGCATTCCAGAGACAGGTAAGCACAGACTGGCTATCCAAGTGCAATTGAAGTGGCAATATTTTGATAAACTGCCCCATTGCTTTTTCGACATCCTCACACATCAACCTACGCCCCAGTAACACGGTGCTAAATACAACGTCATTACATCCTGTCAGGCAAGCGATCACTTTTGCCCAAGACAAGTGAAATAAAGCGGCAGCCGTGACTCCGTGTATTCTAGATTGTTGCCGGATCTGATTACACAAATTCTCTGGTAATATCCGACGAACTTCCGCAACAGCCCCTTCTCCCCAATGCTTGCTTAAGTCAAATGAGGACGGAACAGATTTGTCATCCCGTAACAGGACTTTTTCCACTATGTCTGAGTCTTTCTCCGTTGGCTCACAAACTTGCAATTGCATTGCCAATTCAGACAATACTGGATTCTGGTACAGAATGTGTGCATCCGCCGTGAATCCACGACGACGTAAAGCTAACGCCATTTTTATGATTAGTAATGAATGACCACCCAGATTAAAGAAATGGGAATTTCTGCTGATGGTTTTAATACCTAATAATTCACGCCACACTTCAGCTAGCACCTGTTCAGCTCCCTCTTTCGCTGGGGCGAAATCCTGCTGTCTGAGTTTTCCTATGGAAATAACCGGAAAGACTTTGCGGTCAAGTTTTCCACTGGCAGATAAAGGGAAGCTATCGACGATGACAATGGCTGCGGGCCGCATGTAGTCGGGAGCCACAATTTTCATAAACTGCTGAATGCTCTCTTTGATGCTGCTCTGAGAATGGTGCAGGGAAGCTTGTTCCGAGGCAATGACAAAACTAACCAAACGCTTGTCTTCAGAACTCTCACCTTGCGCCAGTACTACCGCATCACGCACTGCGGGATGTTGCATCAACAAAGCTTCAACTTCTCCTGGTTCAACGCGGTATCCACGGATTTTGACCTGAAAATCCATCCGGCCAAAAAGTTCCAACAATCCATCTTCCCGCCATCTTGCTAAATCACCAGTACGGTACATTCGTGTGGGGGAATTTCCATTCACGGCAAGATAGACAAATTTGGCAGCCGTTTCTTCAGGACGTTGATGATAGCCATGCGCCAATTGTCGCCCTGCAATGCAAAGTTCTCCCGGTGTGTTATCCGTAATGGCACGATTATTGGCATCCAATAAATGGATTTCAACATTATGGATTGGCGAACCGATGGTAGGCAACACAGGCCAATTTTCCGCTTTTCCTTCCAAGGTATAAGCTGTCACAACATGTGCTTCTGATGGGCCATAATGGTTATGCAATCGGCAATGGGGTAATATATTGAAAAACTGCCTGATAGCGGTTGTAATCACTAATTGCTCCCCCGCGGTGATCACATCAATAAGGTTTTCCGGGTAACATTTCTGTGCAATAGCGGCCATTGCTAAACCATTCAGTGCGACATAGGGCAGAAATATTCGTTCAATCCGTTGCTCTGCAATAAAGGATATCAACGCCAATTGATCCAGCCGTAGGTGGTTGGAGATTAGTATCAATTCGCCACCACAGGATAAGGTGGAAAAGATTTCTTGAAACGAAATGTCAAAACTGAGTGGCGAAAGCTGCAAAGTTCTTTTACCAGAATAATCGCCTTGATTTTGGAGCTGCCAAACCAGCAAATTTACTAAAGCCTGATGAGGCATTTGTACGCCTTTGGGTTTTCCTGTCGAACCCGAGGTATAAATAAGATAAGCGAGATCTTGGGGGGAGCAATTAACACTTAGATTTTCTGCCTCACTATCGTTATTGTCATTTTCATTCCTAGAGGAAAAATCATGGTGAGCTAAATCAATACAGGTAATTGTCTCTGGAAGTGAGGAAATTATATCATCACGAGAAATAACCACCGACACATTGGAATCGTTCAGAATATAAGCTTGACGTTCGGTAGGATAGCTGAGATCAATCGGTACGTAAGTGACCCCTGCTTTCAATACACCAATAACCGCAACAACGGTATCAATACTACGTTCTAAGCAGATCCCTACTGAAGAAATTTTATCGCCATCATGATGATAACGATGAATGTGATGTGCTAATCTATTTGCCCTACGGTTTAACTCCCGATAAGACAGTAATTGCTCCCCAAATCGAACAGCGACAGAATCTGGTGTTTTCAACACCTGTCTCTCAAAAAACTCATGCACACAACAATCGGAAGAATGATTTTCTGTCAGAGAATCAGCAAGCATACTTATTTCCCTTTAATTTAATAAAATACTGGACAATAGAACCCCATTAACCGGATAAAACATGTCAGACTTGAGGGAGCAATAAATATTTGAGAAATGGCTTATGGGATAATTGGTTAGTTTTGAAAGTTCTTAATTAAGAATACATTAGTAATATTTACACCGTATTTAAATAACAAAAAATAATATTTCATAACATTGCTCTCATCTATGAGGCCTAACTTATTCATTATTTATAATGAGTTAGAGACTATCCTATTAGGATCTAACTCATAAAATTGACAAATATTTTCTTTCTCTGACTAAATAGGCTGATATTTAATAGCTGATTATAATATTCAGCCAACTTGTCAACGGCTTATTCATGTTTGGTAGTTTGTTAGATTTGAGAGGAAGTAAAAAAGAGCTCCATGTTTTAACACGAAGCTCTTGATATAAAGTCTGTTTTATGGCTGCTATAAAGCCCGAAGAATTGCTTCAACACTCGCTTTAGCATCACCAAATAACATCTGTGTATTCTCTTTAAAGAAGACTGGATTTTGTACTCCGGCATATCCTGTATTCATAGAACGTTTAAACACTATGACATTTTGTGCTTTCCAGACTTCCAAAACTGGCATTCCTGCAATCGGACTGGAAGGATCGTCCTGAGCTGCAGGGTTAACTGTGTCATTAGCTCCGATAACCAAAACTGTGTCTGTTTCAGCAAAGTCATCATTAATCTCATCCATTTCCAAGACAATGTCATAAGGAACTTTAGCTTCAGCAAGTAAAACGTTCATGTGACCAGGCAAACGTCCCGCAACCGGATGGATACCAAAACGAACATTAATCCCCTTCTCGCGTAATTTTGCCGTGATGTCATGAACCGGATATTGTGCTTGGGCGACGGCCATGCCATATCCAGGAGTAATAATCACTGAAGTTGAGTTTTTTAGCAGTTCAGCAACGTCTTCTGCTGTTGTTTCACGGTATTCTCCCATCTCTTGTTCATCAGTTACTGAAGAACCATCTGTACCAAAACCGCCAGCGATTACGCTAATGAAAGAACGGTTCATCGCTTTGCACATGATGTAAGAAAGAATTGCACCTGAAGAGCCCACTAAAGCACCAGTAACAATCAGTAAGTCATTGTCCAGCATGAAGCCTGCTGCCGCTGCCGCCCAACCTGAATATGAGTTCAGCATGGAAATAACCACTGGCATATCCGCACCACCAATAGATGCAACTAAGTGCCAGCCAAAAGCAAGTGCAATGATTGTCATTGCTAGCAAAGTGAAAATTTGTAAACCAGTACTTTCTGCTTTTATAAAGGTGACCATCAGAACAAAGGAAACAATTAAAGCAACCAGATTGAGTTTATGGCGATGTGGCAACATCAATGGTTTGGAGGAGAGTATCCCTCGCAATTTACCAAATGCCACAGCAGAACCTGTAAATGTCACAGCACCAATGAATATCCCGAGGAAAACTTCTGTCAGATAAATATGATGCATAATAATATTGACGAAAATGTCATGGCTGATAAAGCTATTGAAACCCACCAAGACCGCCGCTAAGCCAACAAAACTATGCAATATAGCGACCAGCTCCGGCATCTCCGTCATTTCCACTTTTTTAGCAAGACGAATACCAATAACAGCGCCGATGACCATTGCCAAAATAATCCAGCCAACGTTACCGGCATCAGGTCCCAGAATTGTGGCAATCAACGCAATTGCCATACCTACGATACCAAAAATATTACCCCGTTTGGAGCTTTCATGGCGGGAAAGTCCAGCAAGGCTGAAAATGAAGAAAATAGCGGCAACAATATATGCAGCTGTAACCATTCCGTTCGACATAAGCTACCCCTTATCCTTTACGAAACATTTTCAGCATTCGATGTGTGACAGTAAAGCCACCAAAGATATTGATGCTGGCAATTAATACTGCAATGAATGAGAAGAAACTCACCCATCCTCCTTCACCAAGTTGTAATACTGCGCCAACGATAATAATCCCGGAAATAGCGTTGGTGACAGACATAAGTGGTGTATGCAATGAATGAGTAACATTCCAAACAACGTAGTAACCTACAACACAAGACAGAACAAAGACGGTAAAATGGGATAAAAACTCTTTCGGAGCGACACGCGCTAGACAGCCATATAGAATTATTGCTAATGCGAATAACCCATATTTCAGCCACGGAGATTGCGATTTTTCTGCTGGCTTATTGTCTTTTTTCTCCGATTCAGGTTTAGCTATCGGTTGAGCAGAAACCTGGATTGGTGGCGCGGGCCATGTAATTTCTCCGTTTTTAATAACAGTGACACCACGTACAACGACATCATCAAAATTAATGGTGATTTCACCATTTTTCTCTTTACATAGTAATTTCAGAAAATTGACCAGATTTGTTCCATAGAGTTGCGATGATTGAGTAGGTAGTCGGCTAGGCAAATCGGTGTAACCGATAACTTTGACTCCATTTGGTGTCACAACAAGTTTATCGGCCTCGGTGTATTCGCAATTACCCCCATTTTGGGCAGCCAGGTCAACAATTACGCTACCCGACTTCATGGTATCAACCATTTCTTTAGTGATAAGGCATGGCGCAGGTTTACCTGGAATCAATGCAGTTGTGACGATAATATCGACTTCTTTTGCTTGTGCAGCAAACAATTCCATCTCTGCTTTGATAAAAGCTTCCGACATCACTTTTGCATAACCATCACCACTACCAGCATCTTCTTTGAAATTTAATTCCAGAAATTCGGCCCCCATACTTTGCACTTGTTCTTTCACTTCTGGGCGTGTATCAAAAGCACGGACAATGGCACCAAGGCTACCCGCAGCCCCAATCGCTGCTAACCCTGCAACCCCTGCTCCGATGATCATGACCTTAGCTGGTGGTACTTTACCTGCGGCTGTAATTTGTCCTGTGAAAAAACGTCCGAATTCATGGGCTGCTTCAATAATGGCTCGGTAGCCTGCAATGTTTGCCATAGAACTGAGCGCATCGAGAGATTGGGCACGGGAAATTCGTGGTACTGAATCCATTGCCATAACCGTTATCTTACGCTCTGACAACTTTGCCAGTAATTCTGGGTTTTGCGCTGGCCAGATAAAACTAACTAGCGTAGCACCTTCTTTCATCAAGGCTATTTCATTGTCTTTAGGGGCATTAACTTTAAGAATGATATCTGCTTGCCAAACTTGATGATGCTCTACAATATCAGCTCCTGCTTTTTGATAAGCAACATCGCCAAAGCTGGCAAGTTGCCCTGCTTCTGTCTCAACTGTGATGTGGAATCCTAATTTACACAATTGCTCCACGGTTGATGGAGTGGCAGCAACGCGAGCTTCATTGAGAAGGCGCTCTTTTGGTACACCAATATGCATAATGTTTCCTTCTTTGAAGATGAGATATTGCCGATTATTACTTGTTGAAATCTATTTAACGATTAGATTGCGTTTATTACTACCATCAGTAAAACCTATCAATAAAATGAAAAATAGTAACATCATGAAAATAGTATTAATGAATTGTCATCATTGCGTAAGAAAACATATTGTCAGAGAAACAAAATGACCTTTCAATGTAAACGATACTTCAGTTTGTATAAATCACTACATTTATTAAAATTCTTGGTTCTATATACCAAAAACTAATAATCGTTTATTTGCAAAGCATAATTTCGTGCGACAATTGGCATTAAATGTAATACTCATGACAAAAAATAATAAATAAATAAAAACAATGAATTACATTTAATTTTTCATATAAAATAAAATATATGTACGCAACCATGTACACGCTAAAAGCGTACATAATGTGGTACATAAAAATTGATTTTATACTTATTAGATAAGAAAAATTGGGAGCGGTTTCAAGGTGAGAATAAAAAGGAAAGATAATCATCAAAGGGCTGCTTTCTGCCCTTTAACATGTGGGGATCACTACAGGGAGGGCTTGAATCTAAGCTGTCATATTAAAGGTACTGGGCAAAAATAATAAATTAACTTACTTTCAGTGTATTACTGGAAAAAGAAACTTCCCTCCTGTTTTTAGCTCTCTATTTTTTTAACGCTTCTCCATGAATTACCACCTTAACGAGCCTTCAAATTCCATTTATATAACATATTGATTTTATTAATTTTATACATAAAGCCAGAAATTAAGAAAACTAAGAGGTTAAATACAGGAAATCTCGCTTTTATCATGCTAAATTTTATCAGTAGAGGAATAGATTTTATTAATTCCCCACCTGTCATTTTATGTCATCCTGCCATCAAAATATGCCACTCACCCATTACAGTTAATCAAGCCGTACTCTCCAATATTGATGAACCGATTTTATTGATGTTCACTGGCGGAGCAGTATCCCACCGCCTTCATGTTATTTAGCAATCTTAGCAATCTGTATTGTTGATGAACTGAGGGAATAAATATGCAAGATAAAAAACCTGAATCAAAAGCATTAGAAGACAACGTTGTAGTTGTGCCAACTCGTGAATATGTTAAAAGCGCGATAGAAGAACATGCCCAGAGCCGCAACCATCCAGATGCAACATTGCAAGATAAAGGATTTGTTGTCCTGAGTAATGATGTCGGTAGTGATAGCGAAACTATGGCGGCAACACCAAAAGCAGTGAAGGCTGCACATGATTTGGCGAATGCCGCGAACAATAATGCCAATGCCCGCGTTCCAGTCGGACGTAAAGTTAATGGCAAGGCACTGTCTGCTGATATTAGCCTTAGTGCGGGGGATGTTGGAGCCTACACTAAAACAGAGACTGATTCTAATATCAGCGAAGTTAAAGCATTGGCAATCACCGCAAATCAGAATGCTGTCAATGCAAATACTAACGCCGAAAGTAGGTTAGCTAAAAATCAAAATGGAGCGGATATTTCTGATAAGGATACGTTTGTAAGCAATCTTGGTTTAGAGAAAACCGTAGAATTGGCAAAAAATTCCATTCAAGGTAAGCAATATATCTATGACCTAACGGTTCAAAAAGCAGCTTGGGTAAAAATTGCTGAGGTGACGATGGCCTCTCCAAGCACCATTAATATTAATCTAATTGGTGGTTCTGGATACAATGTTGGTCATTTTGAGCAATGCACTATCGCCAATATAGTCTTAAGAACAGGGAATAACTATCCTCACGGAATCAATGCGGTGATGTACACAATCAATAGCAGTGCACCTACTGATTTGGCAACTATCAATACATCCGGTGATAACTATGATATCTACATATCAATAGGGCCTTTTGCCCAAGGGATCATTTTAAATGCTTTTGCGTCAGGTTATGCAACGATCCATAACCTATCAAATATGGCGAATTTTCCAGAAGCTCCCAAAGGGGTGGTTAAAGGGAAAGTTTATGCTTATGCATTAACTGACATAACCCCAGCGAAATAAAATCAGGGGCACTCAGCCCCTATTATCACTTCGGCTGTTCCGGCCATGCGATATCCGGTGCAGTAGTGCAATCCACCCGGTTGAGCAGCACCCGGTATTTCTTCCATGCAAGCAAAGCGGCTTTCTCGGCATCGGTAGCGATACCTAAATCAACCGCGTCCTGCCAGATATCAATTTTCTCTCTGGCTGTCCACAGGAATTGCCGTTTTTGTTGTTCGGCATCCTGAACCCGTAACTGCTGTACTTTCTGAACATCGGTTACCCACTGTTTACCGTCCCAGTTATCGAACGGGGTCTGTGGGGCTAAAAAGGTGAGTCCGACGGCTATGTCACCAATTTCAGTGATTTCTACCGGTTGACGGGTTTGGGTGCGATACGCCATTTTACCGCAGTAATCAGGGACATATTCCCAGGATTTATCGTCAACGGTTCGGAAAATTGTCATATCCGGTAACGGAGGTAAAGTCGGTTCATCCAGATATGCCCCCGCAGACAAACTGAGTCCTTCCGACGTACGCTCCACTCTTGCACCGACGTATTCCCGGGTTACCGTGTTGGCACGGTAAACCTGCGCCCAGCCATAAGACAAGGCAAAACCCTTTTCATCAAATTGTACGGGGGGTATTGTGGGTTGGTTCATTATCTCCCCCTGATTAAAAATATCACGGCCACGTTTTTCATGCGGTTTTCAGTTGCGGTCGGGACGACATGCGATGCCCGAAATTCCCTGTCCTCATAGGTATAGGCATTGGGACGGTCTGATTCACCATAAACCGCAATTTTGCCGCCCGTGCCGCTCGTTGAAAACGCCCCGGTGGTATTGTCGTAAATCCCATCTGTTTTACGGCTGCCGGTCCTAATCACTCCGGTGATATCCCGGATAGCATCTTCCTGAAACGAGCCTAATTGCCTGCCACTGCCCGAATCTACCCCGCGATCATTATCCCAGCCACGAGGCACGTAACCCCGCCAGTCGGGTAATCGTCCGGACGGGTAGTGTTTGAGTAATTCAGGGTATTTTTCGCGGTCAATCCATCCCCCTGCCATTGACAGGAAATTATCGGGATAGGACACCGGACTGCACCACATCAAGATGCCCCCGATAGGCACAGCTAATAATTCAGCATCCACTTTCCTGATACGTTCACTTATTAATTGTGAAGTAATATACTGACTCATCACCTCATCCTGAGATATCCCGGAGTGTTGAGTAATGGCGGATTTCGGTATGGCACTGACGGCAAGGTCTACCGTATCGGTCAGCCCCAGATTGTAAACAAAACGCTGTTTATTCTCGATATCCGCCCCGTTCTGGTTCTTTGCTAATCGGGCGTTGGCGTTGTCATTAACCTGATTAGTTAATTTTTGACTGGCAGCTAATTCACTCGATTTCCCTAAACTATCTGTCAGGGTCATTTTACTCTTGGCTATTAATTGAGATATTGCCTCTGATAATTGAGCATCATTATTTTTATTTAACTCGATCCCCGCTTTGGATATTACGTTTATCATTTCTCGCTGGATTGTATTAAACCACGCAGCATCTAATAGTGTTGGTGTTACACCCGCAGCGACATTGCCGTTTGTATACTCACCATTGCCATCAGCGGTATTTGTAATATCACCGATTTTTTGCATAAATAATCCTCACTCAATGAAAGTGATAATAAAATTAAAATTAATGACTGATTACGGGTTATAACCGAATTGCAGAATAGTGTGAGACGGACTGATTTTCTGAAATGGGCATTCCAGTTTTTTATTTCCCCATGACCGCAACGGGTCACCACAATAACTTCCGCCCGCCACCGCGTAATTAATGGTGGCTGTCGGGGAATTAATCCGCCAGACAAAGGGCCAGTCCTCCCCGTTCAGGGCATCACCACACACAGACAGACCCGCTCTGGCCTGCCTGAATTCCGTAATGGTAATTTTAAACCCGAGTTCAGTCGCCAAACTGATAAAATAGGACTTTGACTGGCCCCCTGTTCGTAATAATTTAGATACCACCGATTTTTGCCGTAATGAAATACTGTCAATTTCCCCCATGGCACACTCATCAGGTAATCCCAGTGATTTTTCCCATTCTGATAACATAATGGTGGCGGTTGCCGGGAAACTGCCCTCCAGCAACAAATGCGCATCCTGATCACTGCGGTGATAACTGTGCGCGATAGCCCTCATGGTGGCACTCATCACTGAATGGAGATTTCGCGTCCAGGCCATACCCGTTGGCAGTAATCCGTTGAGTGCTGAGGTGTATTCACTGACGCTGTATTGTTTCATGTGTATTTGACCTCACCCCGCACAGGCAAATGCCCGACAGACAACTCCATATTTTTTGTCGGTGACGTGATAACAAAACCGGCCGTGCCCGGCACATCCGCAATCGCATACTGCAGATCGGATATCAATATTTTCCCCGTTCCGTCCGGGTTTCCGCTCTCAAACAACACCGTATCAATCGCGGTGGCGATGCGGTTGGTGATGTCAGTGCCCACCTGAGCGAGGCCGTTAATCGTGAAATCAACGGGTCGTTTTATCGGCGACAATACCCAGATTAGTGCTGTCACCGGCCGTAACGGGTAAATATAATCAGCAACACGCAACTGATCCCCGGAGGCATGAACAGCATAGGGTTCATGTGATGAGACACCGTCGGTACCCATGGGGAAACCGTCACGCCCATTATTGTCACACATAATATACACGCCCACCGTGCCCGCCCCTGCTGCTCGGGGTTTGACCCAGACACGGGTAACCCCGGGGACGGCGAGTGCCCACTGTTTATAGTCATCATCCGACCCCCCTTGAGGTGATCCCTGATAGGCCAACAGCATTCTGGAACGAAAATCGGCCTCACTCTCGATATTTGCGCCGCCCGCTATCGGTGAAATTGCCGTGCCCTCAACATCCACCCCGGCCCTACTCTGGTCCAGCATTAAGACCGTACCGGCAGGCGCATTACCCGCCGCACCCCCGCCTGAATTATCGTCGGTAACATCGGGCAATAGCGCGATGAGAACAGCCTGTCCCTGCCCATGATGAATCCGGGTTTCATTGACCGTTTTATACTGGTAACCATCGCCCCGGTTGAGTATCGTACCGGCAGGAATAATCAGCCCGTCCGCCCCGGTAAATTGATAGTCCTCACAACGTGCTGCCGTCGCCGGTTTTTGGAATATCTTTTTCAATGCGGCCCAACCTGACAACCATTCATCGGTTGCAGTGAATGGCGTGGTTTGTTTCGCGATATAATTCAAATAGCCATAATGCAGATGTGCCATCCCCGCATCCATATCGGCCAATACCCCCATATTGGAAAACCGTAATAATGGACCTGTTTCCTGTAATTCTGACTGCAAATAACTGCGGTTTTGCTCCCGGAGTTCCGTCAGCGTTTTTCGTTTAAACGGCATTGTCCCTCTCCCATACCCAGAAAAACCGAACGCCCTCATCATCACGGCCGGGACGCTGGTAACGAATTATCATATTCAGACGATTTGGCCAGACAATCTGAGTCCGAATATCGATGGACTCCGCAACACCATCATCCAACATCTATTGCAGCGCCTCACGCGCGTAATCCTCCGCCGCCAGTGCGACGGCAGTGGTGAGCTTCTGTCGATGCAGCAACCATAAACGGGAACCTATCGGATAATCAGCGCCGTTATCGCCCCACCATCCCCGGCGATCAGTGCCGTCAATGTCATCATCCGCCCGCGCCTGCCGGTCAGTAAACAAACTGATAATAATCGCGGTTTGCAGGTCGTTACCGGTGACTAAATCACCGTGGCCAACCAGCCAATCGGCATGGATATTTTTGACATCCCACGCTGAGGTACCGTCGCTCCTGTCGTTTGGCTGGTCACGGTCGAATCCCCTGACCTCACGCCCGGCACCGGATGAGTATGTTCGTTATAGGTATCACGGAGCTGTTTCATGGTAGTTTTGTTGCTGTTACAGTTATCAATAACATCGCCCTTGACCTCTAATACCGGCGTATTCAGCAACACCTTTGTTGATGCATTAACGGTCGCTTCAGATGCGTTATTGACCGTGACCGGTTGCCCCTGTGCCTCGACGGTGATCCCCGATTCGGTCAGCAGGATATGCAGTCCCCACTGGTTATACACCACCACTTCACCGGGATTT
>NZ_NJAI01000006.1:347982-355480 GCF_002632725.1 Xenorhabdus hominickii | reverse complement strand
GTTCATTTCCCAATTAATCGAATCCTGCTGCTTTCCCCATGTATGCAGTGTGCTTTCGATAATGGTGACATAATTGCGATAGCGCATCTTTTCCGCTTCAGGGTCTTTTGCAGTTGCAATCTCAACCACCTTATAGCTCTGCCCGTTCGACAGTTCACTCAGGCCACTGACATTCATAGACAGGCCGCTGTACTCCGAAAACCGTTCATTCATGGAAGACTGGTAGTCCGCAAGTTCAATGTTTTTCCCCTGCTCTACACCACTGGCCGCCACCGTGTCACCCACCCGGGTCAGAAATAGATTGCCGTCAGGGGTGTCGTAATACAACAGCGCCGACCAGCGGGTGATGCGGTCAATCACCTCCTGGGAGGATTCCCCCCAGTTCAGGGTAAACTGCGGTACAAGAGGCATATCGGTCACATCCGACGTTACCGCTATCCCGTACCACTGCGCCAGTTTCTGGGCAATCTGCAATGCCGTTGCCGACGAAATGACGTTTTGCGGCCATTTCGCCGAGCAGTCCACTAAATCCTGACACTTGCTGCGACCCGTTACCCTTATCTGGTGGGTGCTTTTGTTGATGGATGAATTCCAGATATCGATATAACCGGTGATAACCGGGTCATCGCCTAACAACACCTGACAGGGTTGCCCGGCCTCGACGAGCTGTTTTTCATGACTGCCGGGATAATAGTCCATCAACATCAGTTCAAAATCAGCGGGTAATCGTTCAATACCGCGAGTCACCCGGATACTGTCCCAGCCATGGATCACCCTGCCACCGATAACCAACGACAGCTCATTCGCCGTTTTTTTCATTTGCGCAACGCCTTAAATCTGACGGGCAGAAAGGCCGGATGACGGGGATTGGTCGCCTGAATCAGTTCATCACTGCGGCCTGCATCCTGATAAATCCGGTTGGCCACATTCAGCGACGGCAGAACGGCGGGCAAACTGAACTGAGCCAGTCGGCCGGATTCAGCGCCGTTCAGGGCTGCACTGGTGATGAACGCATAGCGCAGTGACATCAGAGTCTGGTAGATATCATCCAGCCGCCTGATCATTCGCCAGATACGCGGCTGTCATCCCGTGCAGCAATGAGCCGTGTCCAAACTGGGACGCAGCCTGTTCTGCTGAGGAAATACGGATCGGGATATCGGGCGTTGCGACGGCACTGTCCAGCATTTGCCCGAGGATGAGTGAACGCTGGGTGGCTATGGCACTGTTTGCCATGGAGTTATCGAACTCGACGAAAAACAGCGGCGTTCTGAGGTTATTGGGAATACGGGAAAAAGGAATTGCCATTATTCAGCCTCCTGAGCGGCCTTTTTGACGAGTTTATTTTCCGTCACGGGTTGCGATAAACACACATCGCCATCTTTTAACCGGCGATGCCAAAACAGAGTATCCGGCACCTCGGCACCGGATTCGGGCAAAGGCTCGCCCTTAACCGGACAGCGCACCAACCGCCCGGCAACAGGTTTTACAAACATAGGATTACTCCAGATTAATTCGGATATGGGGTTCAGGGGTGTGTTCTGGCATCGCGACGGTCACGTCAATGCTATCCAGTTGATGCGTTTCAATCGGGTAAAAATCTTCCGGTCCCTGATAGTATTCAATGTCGATATCCATCAGGAGCTGGGCGAAATGCCCCTCGCCGCTGGCGTCGATATCAATTTGTGACCGAATTTCAGCATATTGCTGTATGACTTTCGTCAGCTCATAACTGTTGATGACCGCCCGTTCGATTTGTTCCCGCAGCACCTCTAATGCCAGTTCCGCCTGTTCTGCCCCATCATCAGCGTCGCCGTCGAATTCCTCTATCCTGCCGGTGACCCTGACTGTCGTTGTGGTATTAAACTGAGGAACGTTGCGGCCCAATGATTTTTTATGATCAAACGGGGTTTGCACCAGAATACAGGGGTAATTATCCCCGCGGGTTGACCAGTCGCGCGGGGAATAAACGCGGGATTTCGCGTCTGTTTTCCCCATAAGCGCCTGAACTACCTTATTACGTATGATTGATGCGTTCATTTTTTGGGTTTAATCCTGTTGAGTTGCAAATGCGTCCCACCGTGACTGTCCGGCTGAACGTCACTCACAACAAATTCAGCATTGACACTGTACACAAACAGCCGGTCTTGTTGCTGTGGCGGGGATTTGAATACCGCATCACGCACACCCAGCAACGGTTTTGTGGTGTTAATGCTGCTGTCCCCGTCGAGCGATTCCACCTGCTGGATATAAGCGCGGTCAAACACGCCCATGATGTCGTAAGGCTCACCCTGCATAGGCCGCCAGTTCACCCGCTCGGCAAATTGTTGATGCAACGGTGCCAGCAGGTGTTTATCCCAGTCAATCGGCATCAGGCCTCCTGTTGGATTTTAACGCCGTCCTGAACGGTGACGGAATTGCCAGACAATAACTGCGATTTCAGGTCATCCAGCCGCATCACAACACCCAGTTGAATCAGGCGTTCCGCGTCCTCGTCAGACAAATAAATGACGGAGTTTTCAGAGTACGCCACACCGTCATGCTGGACGGTGTTTCCCTTCAGCACGACCCATTCAGGCACGTCTTCCTCTTTATCATCATCCTCTGGCTCGTCAGGGAGTGTGCCTGAGAATTTTGTCAGGGCTGACTCAGATTGGGTTATTTGCGGGTCAACATTCTCGGTGGGGTTCACCTGTAATTCGGACGGTAATTCGCCCAGGTCATCAGTGACTGTTTCCTGTTTTTTCGCCATCTCACACCACCCTTGCGCACAATGCTGCGTTGACTCGGCTAGGGATAACCAGCGGCGCAGACTGCATCATCAGGAAACGCTGCGCGGGATCTTGCTGTAACCACGATTTCGGCGCATAGGCCATCGGACCATAGTTAAATGCGGGGTCAATGATGGCACCAAAGGCGCGCGTTCCCATCAGGTCAGCACCAGACATAATGACCGTCCCCTCTGGCAACATCGGTTTTTCTTTGCCATCCACCGGGTCGATAAACCAATCGTTGTACACCCACAAATCAAACTGCCCCCAACGGCCTTTGTAGGCGGCACCTTTCTGCACCTGTGTGCCGGGGTTAATCTGATTACCATATGGGTTTAATGCCGGATACTTAATGGCACTGTCGGTCACCGTAGTATCCAGACGAAATGCGTTCCATGACTGGGTGGTAAAGACCAGATCGGTAGGAACCGCACCGGAATTCTTCAGAATGCGCTGTGACCAGGCTTCAATATCCTGCGTTGGCTGATTATTGGTTTTACCTGCATCCACCTTTGTCGGCCATTTGTCACTGCCACTCAGGGTAACCGTCAGGTCAGCAGAACGCCCGAAGTTGACGACTTTCGTTTCATAGCCATCGCCCGCCACCGTGATCGTGCCGCTCGCCAGCGCACTGGCCGCCATCCACTCTAACCGGCGGTTAATCATTTGGAATGTCAAATGGTGATGTAATTTGTTGTTATATAGTGATTTTATTTATCGATTAATGCGGTGGTATAGCCTAACGTATAGCAATAGCCGTTATCCAAGCCGCGCTATTCATTAATTTCAACTATATCCAGTGATAACCTGATATTCCATTATCAATAAAGCAGAGTCAGCGCACTAAACGTCCTGAGCTAATGACTGACAACGAATTTCGTCGGTAGTGAGAGGTCAGTACGTTAAACGCACCAACCTTGTGAAGAGGTTGCGACGCCATTCGTCGGAACCTATTGAGCGATAGAACTGACAGCCAACTGATAGCCCTGCCAGTAAGAAGCCTTTCCCGTCACGGTGATCACCTGATCTTTCTGCAACAACATCACCGATAGAGCCATCTCATCAAAGCCCACAACACGCAACGGGTAATCACTGCGCTTATCGCTCTGTGCCTGCATGGTAGCGACTGCCATCACCTTACCCGTCTGGCACTTGATACGCTTGGGGAAAACGGTAATCTTGCCTGTGATCGTAGCGACTATCGAGGGTGCATTCTTCTTCTGTCTTCGTGCCATTCTCCACCACCTATAGATGAACTGGTTTTTCAACCATGATAAAAACCAACAAGTTAAATCATTGCGAACGTAATACGTACGGAGTCACTGAGTTACATTAAGTAACCTTGTGCTGGATGGCGTAAACTCAAGCCTCTGCGTTGTGATTACCACAATGGAGGTTTAGAAAATTATTCGAAAATCACGCTCTAACGAAAAAAACACGAAATAACTGTACCATCTGTACCACTTGGAATATTTCAATTAAATATCAAATAATTAAGGTGGTACAGATACGAAAAATAACTGTCAATAACTGCGCCATATCTGTACCACGTTCACGGAAGCAATGACCAGTGGCAACTATCACGATTTCCGTGATGGTTGATTTACAAGCTGGACAAACACAATAAATACATTGTCTCTGGCTAGCTCTTTTGCGCACCTCTTTAAGAGGTGTACAAATTCTGTGAGTCAGTATTACTGCCGCGAAAATTATAAGCAGACCCCAAATTCGGGGTCTGATTAAATATCAATGGGTTATATGCTATTTTAGCCATAAAATCACCAGACTGATTTTATCGTGGGGGTCAAACTGACCCGAAATAATCAGGGTAGTGCTTGCTTCGAACACTGTTGATGGTATTTTTGCGCCCCCGATTTTGAGGTACTCAAAGTATAAGCAGACGCCAAATTTGGCGTTTGATTGAATATCAATGGGTTATCACCTAAGCCCGAATTCGGGCTTTGCACTGCCGACGGAATTCGTCGGTAGCCATTAATATCACTTTCAAATTGATTCTCATGAGTAACCATAATTTAATATATAAATTAATCAAACAGCGTTGTCTCAGTGAATCACTTTAGCTCACGCATTTGTTTGAGCGGTTCCAGAACTGGCGGGTAAAAGTCATTGAGGAGTAGTAAGAAAGGAAGCTGCTGTCGCTTGTAATTTTCACTAAACTAGTATGAAAAACACACAACAAAACTTAAACCGAAGATTGATTTCATAATTCAATCTTCGGTATTGATTCTATTAAAAATCTACTAAAAATCATAAATCACTATAATAATTACATCCCCAGAATTCCCATGGACATATTTGACACACAGCCGGTTTTCACCCCAAAAGTCACTATCGCATCAGGTAAAACACCACCAGATTCTTTAAATGGCTGCCCCTGAAGTTTATAGATACCTAAGGGAAGATCTGTAATTTCTGACATATGTTTACCACCAAGCCACCAATTATTTCTAGATCTAGCATTATGCCCTTGCGCTATAACAATATCGGTACCTGAATATTTATTTCCACCATGTTCAAATGACAGATCGCCTATGAATGCAAAATTCAATTTACTCGGTAACGGTGCTAAAGTATCACACGCAATCGCATTTCCCCCAGTCACCTTATTTTTAAACCAATCCGCCGGAGCCGATGACCCCTTTCTCCCTGCTCTTACAAGAAAAATACACCCTTCTGAGTCATCTGATACGGTAACACCTTCCCACCCTTGACCGCTGGTAATATAATGATCAGTAACATTAAACACGACATTAGTCATTCCCATCATCTTTAAAGAAAAATTATTATCTCTTATTTTCATATTTTCTCTCCTGCGCATCTTATATTTATCGTTTCATTATTGATTGCACCTAAAACTCACATATATTATGACAATGGAATTTCCATAAAGATTAATTTTTTTAAAAAACACGCCACCCTCAAAATCAACATCAACCATGTCGATTTATATAATAAACAAATTTATTCTAATAAGTAAAAAATGGCCCCTAACAAATAACTTTATAAAAATATTTTTTAAAACTAGCAGAAAAATAAAACACCTTAATATAAGCACATGGATTGTTGTAATTTTGGAGTAAAGATATCAAATAGCGGGAAGACAAACATTAGTCATTAGAAAGATACTATTCATCTTTTTAATATGTAGGATGAGCTGACATCTAAACCTACACCATGCAGGAGTTAAAGTTGGGAAATCCCGCTTTTAGATAACTCGCTGATCGTAATCCCACCCACCAATGATGGGTGTGCATAAGGAATATCAAGGGTTATTCAACTTCCACCAATGGTGATTATTGAGAATATCAAGGGGTTAAAAAGGGATAATTCTCCCATTTATCTAATTGATTGATTTTAAGTAATTCTGTTACAGGGACAGAAATAAGGAATATCAATAGGTTACGATAAATGGGATTTCAAAGCCCTTTTAACCGATTGATATTCCTCAATTCCTGCTCAGAGTCGGAATTCTGGTTTTCTGCCGGAAATAAGTAAATTCAAAGGGTTATAGCATTAAGACTAAGCGCATAGGGATTTACGGGAACCGCTTAATTTCAAGCCCTCCCATTGGCTGTGTGGTGTGTATGGACTGCTTCTTACTGGCAGGCATATCGCCCTTATCACGCCAGAGAGGACTGACTATCAACACTCAGTTCATACATGGCCTCATAGATAATCTCTTGTAAGGCTGCCACGAATTCGGCATCTGTGGAGCTGGACGCGGTAGCCCGGAGCCGTGGACCGTGTTCAGGGGCTATTGCTATCAGACGGGTGCGCATCCGGGCGTATTCCTGCCTGACTTTGTTCACCATATCCCGCCACGGCAGAACCTCACCGGATTTGATGCTGTGCTCCAGTTTGACCAGTTCTGCCAGATAGTGCTCTTTAATGGCGCGGGATTCTTCTATCGGGCGTACATCCACCTTGCCACTCAATAGCTCGTCATAGACCGCCTTAGCGCGTGTTTCTAATGACCCTGCGTCTAATGTGCCGGGGTTCTTTTTGGCGTTCTGTGTTCGAAGATCCTGGCTATCGCGGTACTGCTTTAAATTCTGGTCACTGGCTTCAACATTGACCTTGTTGCCGTCGATGACAATGTATTTATTTTCACCGATCCAGCGTGTAATGGTCTTCCTGTTCACACCGACATGCTTCGCGTATTTGCTGATACTCATTGTAGACATGGGACATCCTTCGCTAGAAATGGGACATTGGGACATATGGGACATTGAGATGGGACATGTCCCATAAAAAGTGGGACACAAAACCCAAGTGAATTTAACGTAACTATCTGAAATAATTTACAAATACATTTTATTGGGACGTGGGACATGGGACACAAATTCAAAATTTTATAGCTAGTGAAAAACCACGGCGCGCAATGCCCGTGATATATAAGATCTCGGGTAAGGACCCAAAAAGTTTAAGCATGATGGTTGCCCAGTCTTTCGATGTCTTCCCAGTTCAGCGGCTCAATGTACCGTTCCAGCTTCTCATTCGCTGCCCGTAATGATGCCTGATACCCGTTCGCATCATTGGCCCTCAGACTGTAGTTGAATGCTTCCAGATTCTTATCTTCCCCGTCTAACAGTTCCCAGCCTGAACAGATCGCTTCCATCTTGCGTGTGGTGTACCGGCTAAGATGGCGGTAACCTCCCCTGAGCGTTGCGATGGCAGACTGATACGGCGTGTGATTGTTGATAAGACGC
>NZ_NJAI01000006.1:341301-347882 GCF_002632725.1 Xenorhabdus hominickii | reverse complement strand
GGAGTATGGTAAATCTGGGTTATCTTCGGCGATACGACCTATTTTTGCCCAATGCTCGATTTGCTTTGGCACACTCCTGCTTGACGCTTCTGCGTGGATTTTTACATCACTCACGAAGTCATCATCTAAACGGATACTAATAGCCATTTGCGTATTCTCTCTGCGGGATTTGTATTACATGCGATGTGAGACGCATACGCCTTTGGAAGCGCACTTATAATATGCGCCATTTTGTCAAATAATGCAATCTTTTGTCGCGTTAAATGATTGTATGGTTGCGCGATATGCCATAACCAATTGAATTAGTTCCGATATCGATAGACAATTCTAATAGGAATGATTTTGAGATATTATTTTCTAGATAATGCCCAAGCTGCTTACCCGCAGCTTTACACATCGCTGTTGCGTTAATGTATCCATCGTATGCACGTTGAGCGATTACCACATTATTTTCTTCACGAGCAATAAGTGGTAAGTCTAACTGTTTCATCCAACCTCTGTCCTAATTGCGTCAGATGAACACTCTAGCTTGTATATATCTCAAACAAAATGACTTTTCGTAGTTATGTGACAAAGGCCACGCCATGCGCAGCCTTGAATTCAGTATGTAGATTTGGGTTATTTCCAGTTAAAGCAAAAATGCAGTGTTTTATTTACGTTTTGTTTCAATAGAGCACCTAATTTTTGGGCATCATCGTTTGTATATTGCCCAATAAATTCGTATGGTTTTTGTCCTACCATATTTTGGAGAGCAGTACTACTACCAAGATGATAAGGTACACCATTAACACTAACAGTAAGGTCTTTTGCAAATAATTCGACCATCTTCTGGTAACCTGCTTGAGTACTACCAGATGAAACTCCAATCAAAATTCCCCGATAATTATCCGATCTACCTTGCCATGCGAAATAAGAAAATTTGATAATATCTGTGTTATTTTTCAGGGTAGCCAGCGAGCCAAAAGGACCTTCGTGAGCAGGACCAACTGCAGATTCATTGTCAGCAAGATATCCCCAATCCAGTTCATTATCAGAATATTTTCCTGTTCCTATTTTAAGATCAAACGCCAGCATACAATCATCTTGTTTCAAAAAACTCCAATCACAAGCCATCAGATCTTCCTGTGTTGGCTGCCAAGATGTCAACATGCCATG
This sequence comes from Xenorhabdus hominickii, assembly GCF_002632725.1. Lineage (GTDB taxonomy): Bacteria > Pseudomonadota > Gammaproteobacteria > Enterobacterales > Enterobacteriaceae > Xenorhabdus > Xenorhabdus hominickii. Next base: position 346,727 of record NZ_NJAI01000006.1, on the reverse strand, counting down.
TTTATCGCGTTTCTGAATGCTGGGAGCTATATCGTTGCCATTGCCGGGAACAAGATGTATGTACTCATCAGGTGCATCCCAATCACTACGATGCACCTGATGCCCTAAATACACTTGAATCAGCGCCCATGGGGAGGTACCAACTGGAGCCGCTATAGCATCAATCTTATATTGGTCTGGATTAAACGGACACTTGAGGTCAGCGTTATCATTTTCTGGCTTATTAACTTCAGACATAAATCCCTCACTTTATTATTCGTTAAAGGTCATTTCATCCTACTGCTAAATTGCCAGTTAATATTACTTAGGTCAGGTTTTTATCTCAATTGAATAACCATTGGCGGAATTAATACGCCTTAAAATAAGGTGGCGTATTATAAAATCTGTCTGTTAGTCGAGTGCATGATTCAGTGAGTTGTATATTTGAAGTTTGGTGCTGATAGCTGACCTCGTTTCGTGAGGCTGACGGTTAGGGATATCACTCTAACACCAGACGCAAGATAACATTGTCACCATGACAATGTGTTTTGCCTTCTTGAAATATTCATCTAAATATCCCGCAAGTTTCTATAAAGGTTTCTGCGACCATAAGATTTTGCCGTATTTTTCCCTCAGAACACTTCTTTTTTCTGGCTATTTCTGATTTCGAAATATCGTGAATGTAGTGCAATTCAATTAACTCAAATTCATCTGTACGACCTGATTTTATTAATTGACCTACAGCGCCATCTACAGCAATGCCGTCATTATCACAGCAAGAGGGCCTTGATTTTGATGTATAAGGCAATAAGCCTTTGAAGCCTGCCGCGATAGGTGAATAATTAATGCTGCTATTTCCGCTTGCTGCCCATCCACCCCAGCGCTCCAATACCATCTGAATATCACGCATTATGCTGTCTCCCGCTGCTTTTTCACGTATTCCCGTTCTCTGGCTTGACAACCCTGCTGGAGCAGGTCGTTAAAATCCCCCAGATCGGGGTATCTGACGCTCACCTTTTCAATATCGTTGTTCGCCAGTAAATTTTTATTTGCACAGGCATAGGCTGCCGCTTCCCCGGTGGCGCTCCAGTCATTATCTGCAAAAATAATGAGGTGCTTAACGCCCCGCGGGGCGATAAATTTCGCCATATGCCCGGCGTTCATGGTTGACCACGTATTCACCTTGTAGATCTGCTTACAGGACAAGGCGGTCTCAATCCCTTCGGCAATGCCCAGCGTGGAAGCTACCGGAAACATCCGAATCGCCACGGATTGAGCATGATCAAGATAAGTCTCTTCCTGAAGTGACATCATCTTTCTGGTGACTTCCAGCGGGGCTTTTTTCTCCCCGTCCAGATAGGTTCGGTGCAGGTAACACAACTGGCCGCGTGCATCTGTCGCCAGTGCCCACATTGCCTGATAATCCCCCTTATAGGTCGGCTGCTTTTCACAGAAGCGGATTTGCTCAATTGGGTGATGGCTGTAAATTCCCCGGCGCTGGAGGTATTTTTCTGCCGAGGTGCCTTTCAGTTCCGGCATGCGTGAGTAAAGGGTGATTATCTTTTGGCGGTTACCGATTGACTGTAACCAACGGATCTCTGACTTGGTGGGGCGGGCATAAATGATGCAGCGGACATCACTGTCAAAACCTGCCACCAGTACGCCCACATTGACGATAATTTTCGTCGCACCCTGCCCAAATTGATGAATGATCAAATCCCGTTCATCTTGAGGGGTATTAGCGGTCATGATCTCAGCATTTATCCCGGCACGGTTGAATTCGACCGTGATAAAGTTGGCGTGGCTGACATTGACACAGAAGCAGATAGTGGGCTGATTTTCGCCCAGCTTAAGCCAGCTACTGACCACATCCCCCACCAAATCAGCCCCGCACATGATTTCGGCTATTTCATCTTCCTTGTAATCGCTGCCGTAGTCGTCATTGCGGGCAGACTTCACCTTGCTTAAATCGGGCTTGGTCGGGGCGTAAAACTCATACGCGCTCAGGTCACCACGCTGGATTAATTCTTTTATCGTGGTGGGCTTTATCAGCTTCTGATAGTAGTGACCCAAGAACGGCGAGAAAGGCGTACCCGACAGCCCTACCACCTTACAGTCTGTTTCCGAGGTCAGCCGGGTAATTTCTTCCAGTATCTTTTTGCGTTTCAGGTGCGCTTCATCAATCACCAGCAGATTAATGTTTTCGGGAAAATCACGGCGTATTAGCGTGTCAGCCGACGCAATCTGAATCAGCTTTGACGGGTCTTGATTGGGATGGTCACGCCAGATATACGCGATTTCATCCTCCGGTAAGCCGTACTCGATAAAGCGCTGGGCAGTCTGATTTATCAGAACAAGGTATGGGCAGATCATCATGACCTTCATCCCCTTGGATACAAAGCCCCTCGTGATGAAGGCAGATAACCCAGTTTTGCCCGCACCTGTGGGGGCGTAGACCATGAACGAATTAAAATTCTTCCACTCCTGACGCAGCATGTTTAAGGCGCGTTCCTGTGCAAAGTTAGGGGTAATTTTCAGCATCCTTTCGCCCCCTGTTTATTTTTTATAGTAACCGTGCGATACTTTGTCTCGGTAACCGCATCTGTATTACCGATTGCAAGAACCGAATCAGTCTTACCTACCAAAGTTTCGCTGTTCGGTTTCTTGCACCCTCTTACATTTCCCTTCTCAGTTAACATTGATACCCTCACTTGAATAATTTCCACTGCCAGAGGACAAGCCTTTTTCTTATTCCCATTTGGACGTCTAGCCACCTGTCCCATTTTGTAACCCCTACAGTGATCTATATTAAGATCTGAGTTCTTCCTCTTGGCTGTGCCTTCCCTAACACCCCTTTCAAAGATCACCCCCAAACCCCCTAGAAAGTTTTCCCCTCTTCCCCATGTACTATCAAACTGATACATGGGTGTACTCTCTAGCGGGTACAACCTCAAAACTGAACCGCTCACTGTGTCGATACCTCCATCGGCTGTTCTGTGTAACCCTTCATCGATCTGTAATTCTTTTTGAAAAACAGCCTGAGCCATGTGTTGGCGGCTGTAGCCCCTGTGTTATCCCTGCTGTGTGGCACAGGATCTTCATCCCGCCGAACTTTGTAGACATAGGCGTATTTATCCCTCGCATACTCCCTCATGGTTGGTTTCATGGCTGACAGAATCTCTTTAATCCATTCTGCATCGCCCGGCTGATAAACTTCGGGCATCACTACGTTGCTAAAATCACGAAAAGTCGCCATCACAGAACACCCAACAACAACCACGCTCCCCATATCGGAAGCACCACCAGCGCCAGTGCATAGACCGTAATTGCCTGAAAGTTATTCATGAGCACTTACCTCTGTGGGCGGTGGAAATACTTTAGGCAGATCGGGGCGTAGCTCGTGTTTGTACGGAATATCAGGATTAGATATGACAGAGAATTGCCACGTCCTCTGCCTGCTTAATGAAGTTTGGCGACAACATCAATCAGCGTTATGGCAACCCTCAGTTTGTTGTCATGCCATGCCGGGTGTAAGGGAAACGCTATGAAAATCGAATATCAGGATAAAGGCAGCACAGCACAAATCATCCTTGCCAGCTTTATTACAGAACGCCGCACACACAATCGTTGTGTTGATGCTGCCCTGTTGGCCACACCTGTTCGGGCTGCTTCTTCCGGGGTGTTTTTCAGAAGAACGGTGATCACAGGCAAAGCCAATCACATGATGCGGGCTTACAAAACCATTTGCAGGGAGGCAGACCGTGACTAAGAGACACCGCCAGCGGGCAGACATTGATGATGTGCTTGTTAAGGCCACATTCCACATTGACGCCGGCAGGGATCACACGCAGCGGATTATCCACCACATGAGACGTAACTTTTACATTCATGAGGGCATCAGCCCTCCTCTGCCACCCGCACCCAAAGTGGCTGAAGTGAAGTTAACACCGATGAAGACGGCAGGCAAAGACCGCAATAAGCGAGGCAAAAAATAATGAAAGGCAAACTATTACCCGTGGTTGTCGGTGTTGAAATTCCCCTTGATGAATTCGGGCGCTACAACCTGAACACATTACACAAGGCCAGTGGTGAGGGTGAAGAAAAAGCACCAAACAGATGGCTCAGAAGCAAGTATGCAAAGGAACTGATTGCAGAACTGGAGGCTAAGTTACTGAAAAGTATTCAAACGCCAGATTTGGCGTCTGCTCAGAAAGCCGTCGATTCCGCTCACGGAGGTACTTCACCGGGTACTTACGCTCACGAGCTGATAGCTGTTTCTTACGCGGGATGGATTCGACCGGATTTTCAGCTTGATGTGAACCAGGCATTTATCGATTTCAAATCGGGAAAATCAAACATCGGGATTAATGCTCTGCCGTCTCTCGATCACATGGTTGGACGATTTGATGAGTTACGCCACCAGCTAGCAAAGGATGAAAAGAACGAAGCTTATTTTTGAAGCGACATGGAGTGACACTGTCACTCTGGCGAGTGTAGCTAAAATAGTTTTGAAGAACAGGTATCAGAAAGGAGGTGCGTGATGGAAGAGTCTGAATATATTACCACCAGTGAATTGGCTAAAAAATTACGGGTTAAACCCAATACCATCCGAACATGGTGCGGGAATGGGAAACAGAAAAAAGACGGTTTCCCCAAACCCAGATTTAAAGGCAGAGAACTCCATTTCGCTAGGCAAGATGTTGAGAATTGGGAGAACGGGAAACAATTTTAGTTACCTTATTCCACCAAAGTTCATATGCCTCTCTCTGCTCATTTAGGTAGGTGTGCTTGTCGTACACCTGCCATATGCCCGGTAATTTATGCCCTATCATAATCTCAGCTACATGAGGCGGCGTTAATTCAGACACACCTGTCCTCATGGTTCTGCGCAAATCATGGATTGACCAGAAGGTGTAAGAATCATCAAAGTATTTGGACATTTCTTTGTTAAGTCTTTCGATCAATTTAGTATGCCCAGATTTAGAAAACGGCTTTTTTTCAAACGTAACAAATAAATATTCACTACCATAGTTTAATCTTTTTACTTGCTCTATTAACTCCTTAGCCGCTGGAATAATGGGTCTAACGATAGGTTTTTTAGAGCTTCTCCCTGTTTTATGATTTGCAGGAGGGACGATCCAAATATTTTTTTCATAATCGAAATCATTAACTTTGGCTTTCAGTAATTCACCCACACGGCACCCAAATAACAGACATAATTTTACCATTAGTGCATTTCTGGGATTATATCTTGAGTTATCAATAATACGAAAAAGAACGGTCATGTATTAAATAGTTAGTTGTTGTGATATGCTTCCCGCCTTTTAAGGGTAAAGCATGGCCAAAGTTGACGTCTATTGCCGTTATTGTCACAAATCAGAACATGTCAAAGGACATGGAAAAGGGAATGGCGGACATCCTCGTTATCGTTGCTATACCTGCTGTAA
>NZ_NJAI01000006.1:317181-341201 GCF_002632725.1 Xenorhabdus hominickii | reverse complement strand
AGAGAGAACGAATTTAACTCAGCGTACTCGAGTAAAAAGACTGAATAGAAAAACTATCAGTTATTCAAAATCCGAAGAAATGCACGATAAGGTGATAGGGACTTTTATTGAGCGTGAGTACTATTTTTGATATTCAATCTAACTATTTAATACATGACCAAAAGAACTGCTAATTCTTCTTCCTTTAGTGTTCTCCCGCCTGTTTCAATATCACCAGCTATATCAACTCCAGAATGCTTTTCAATCCCTTCTAGATCACTTGATATTACATCTGATAAAGGAGTGGCATCAATCATTTCTCGCCGAGCAGCCCATTTATGAGCTTTTTTAGCATATATCAATATACGCCTTCCTATGGTTGGAATTCGTTTAGAAATATCTTCAATTAAAGAAAGCCAAACATGTAACGTTACTTCGTCATGGGGCAGATCGCCAATTTTGGGAAAAACATGTATTTCGAAAGAACGTAAACTTCATCGGCGCTAACCCGGTTACTTTCCATTGCTGTATCCCACCACCTCCGAATAAGTCCTTCAACAGTTACCGCGTTCAGTGCTAATTCTTTACGGACACGCTTAATTACTTTAGGATTGCGGTGCTGTTCCAGTTCTCCGCGATAAGATATTACCAGATCACGAGCATCTTTTAAGCCGGTTGCTGGATATGTACCAATATCAATCCGATCTCCTTTTCCGTTCCAACGATACCTAAATTGAAATATAATTTTTCCTTTAGGTGTCACACGAACGGACAAGCCGTCTCTATCGGATTTAGTGATCATTCTTTCTTGGGATTTACCATTGGCAGAGCGAAGCCATGAGTCAGTAATTGACATAACATAGTCCTCAAAAAATAATACAGCTTTTAATGTAGTTTATGTACTCACATATGTACATTTTTTTCATGAAGTAAGATGAAGATCTATGAATAACATCGAATATTATAGGGGTGACAATGATTAAATAATGATTTAATATCATATAGATAAATTAAACTCCATGAATGAATATGTAAACGTGAGAATATATAGCATTATTACATGTAATAATTGCGGCCTATGTGATACATAACAATGTTCAGCACGTTATAAATATTTTAATGCGCAAGGCGAAAGGATTTTTTATGAAGCTGAAGACAACGTTCATCGCGGCAGCGGTGTTATCTTTAACCACAATGACTGCTGCGCATGCGGCTAAAGAATTGACTCCAGAGCAAGCCGCACAGCTCAAGCCATTTGAGCGAATCGCAGTTACTGGTCGTTTTAATGCAATTTATGAAGCTGCTGATGCAGTTTCCCGTCAAGCAGATAAAAAAGGCGCTGAGAGCTTTTATATTCAAAGCCTTGATGATCTCAATGGACGTGGTAATTTACGTGTTGTAGCCGATTTGTATCATAAAGATGCAGAAAAATTAGATAAAAAAACTGATTATCGTGTCTATCGTGGTATCAAAGAGTTACCTAAAACCGAAGCTGTCGCTTTGGAACCTTTTGATACTGTAACAGTGAATGGTTATTTCCCTACCGATCCTGATCTGAAAGAAGCCATCGCCAAAGCAGCCAAAAAGAAAGATGCCGCTTCCTTCTTTATTGTTCGTGACATTGCACCTAATAATGGTGGGAACCAAATAGTTACAGCTTATGTTTATAAAGAAGATGCGCCAAAACGTAAAATCCAATCTAATGATGCCGTGATCCCTGCTGATTCTGACTCAGGACGCCAAGCTTTGGCACAAGGTGGTGAAGAAGCGACTAAAGTTGAAATTCCAGGTGTTGCATCTTCAACTTCGGCGAGTAATGTCGTCGGGCGCTTTTTCGAAACTCAGTCATCAAAAGGCGGGCGTTACACTGTAACTTTACCTGACGGTACAAAAATCCAAGAACTGAATAAGGCGTCCGCCGCTCTGATGGTTCCGTTTGATTCTATTACTTTCTCTGGCTATTACACCACTGCCCCAGAAGTTTCTTATCAGGTTGCTAAGCGTGCCGCAGAGAAAGGTGCCAAATACTACCATGTCACTAGAGAATGGCAGTCTAATGGTGGTAATGTCACTATAAGTGCTGATTTATTCAAATAATAAAAACATTACTCATCAAAATATGGAAAAGGTGCAAATAAAAATATTTGTGCCTTTTTTATTTTATTTTCCACAAGTTAGAAATTTACTCACCAGCTAACACTTTGTGAGTTCCAAACAATCTGCAAAGCTATCTATAATCCATTTTCTTACTCCTCTTACATAATTTTGTGCATAAAATTTATATTTTTTTGCATAGTCACCCATTGCATACACTCCCTTCACTCCGTAAAATCTGCCTGTTTTTTTAGATTTATCTACTGAATCTTTCCTGCAATCCGTAGCATGGATGCAATAAATGTCCAATATGTGTTCAATATTCAGGACAAGTGTTCTAGTCAATTATATAGATTATATTACTTTTAGGAACGTATCTTTGGAAAAGAAATTAGGTCTCACGTCTCTAACAGCACTGGTACTCAGTTCTATGGTTGGGGCTGGAGTATTCAGCTTGCCGCAAAACATGGCGGAGGTAGGCAGTCCTGCTGCATTAATGATTGGTTGGGCAATAACTGGCATAGGTATTCTCTTTTTAGCTATCTCATTGCTTTTACTTTCACGTCTGCGTCCTGATTTGGATAGCGGTATTTTTACTTATGCAAGAGAAGGATTTGGAGAGTTAGTTGGGTTCTGCTCCGCATGGGGATATTGGTTTTGTGCCATTATCGCTAATGTTTCTTATTTGGTTATTGTTTTTGCTGCATTAAGCTTTTTCACTGATACCGAGCACTCAGTAATTCTCGGTGATGGGAATACGTGGCAATCTCTGATAGGTGAATCCATCCTGCTTTGGTTTGTTCATTGGTTGGTTCTTCGGGGTGTACAAACCGCAGCAGGCGTTAATCAATTGGCTACAATGGCAAAATTATTGCCATTGGGCATATTTATTATTTTGGCTGCCATTGCCTTTAAAATGGATGTGTTCACATTCGATTTCACTGGTGTGGAAATGGGCGTACCAGTCTGGGAACAAGTTAAAGATACGATGTTAATCACTTTGTGGGTTTTCATCGGTGTTGAAGGTGCTGTTGTTGTTTCGGGTAGAGCCAGAAGACGTAAAGATATCGGCATCGCAACCGTGCTGGCTGTTATTTCAGCATTAACTGTTTATGTGCTTGTTACCCTACTCTCTTTGGGTTTAGTCACAAGACCTGAGTTAGCAAGCATACGTAATCCTTCAATGGCAAATTTGCTGGTTGGATTAATGGGATCTGCGGGTGAAATTGTCATTATCGCGGGCTTGATTATTTCTGTTTGTGGCGCTTACCTGAGCTGGACAATCATGGCGGCAGAAGTCCCGTTTATTGCTTCACTACATGGCTCTTTTCCTAAGGTTTTCAATAAACAAAACAGTAAGAAAGCACCTAAATCTTCACTTTGGATAACGAACGGTGCAATCCAGCTTTCTTTGATTCTAATTTGGTTAAGTGGCAGCAATTACAATACATTGCTTTCAATTGCATCAGAAATGATCCTTGTGCCTTACTTTCTTGTGGGTGCATTTTTAGTGAAAGTTGCATTTCAACGTGGTAGTCGTGCTTTATTATCTATTGCTATGGGAGCTTGTGCTTATGGGTTATGGTTACTCTATGCATCTGGTTTGATGAATTTGTTACTTTCAGTCGTGCTATATGCGCCCGGGTTATTGGTTTTCCTCTATGCCCGAAGACAAGATAATGAAAGAACTCCACTAAACATAATAGAAAAATTGGCGATAGTGCTTCTTCTTCTTACCTCGCTCCCTTCCTTGTGGGTGCTAACGCAATATTAGAAACAAGCCATTCAGCTCAAACGTCGACTTACTAAGGGGAGAATTTATTTCTCCCCTTTTTGATAAAAACTGATCGTAAAATTGATTTCATCAAATTTTTTAGCATTATTGAATTTTTTATTTTTATATAGTATGTGATTTGATTTTTTGTTGAGGCTTCAGATTTCTTTTTCTTTTTTAATTTTATTAGTATGTTGTAACTAAATAAAATGAATGGGGTTAAAATACAATCTAAACATAAATATTTATTCTGTTTTTAATGTGACATTTTTGTTAAAAAAATAGCGTTTTCTTAGATCTGAAAATATACTGCTGAATATTGTTATAGGATAAGTTAATTTTTGCTAGATATCGTTGTTGGAATTTGGCTTAAGTATAGATAAAGTGACTGACTTATACGAAATACTCAAATTAAAAATGAGGCTACAAAACATTATTCACAAATACATAATATTTATGTTAAATAATGTGGCGGGAAAAGAAATAACCAATATTACCGTTTTTTGTCACATTTATTTTTACAGAATATCATCAATTAATAATTAAACTTATAAAACAGAATAAAAGTTCAATTGTATTTAAAAAAAGATCAGATTTATGAATAACAATTCTATTAATACGAACTACACAGGACAAAAGATCCGAATACCAAGATTAGTCAAGTTATTATTTTGACTCTTTCTAATTACTCGCTACTATATTCTCTCCATCATCTGTTGATAAGGAAACATAAGTTACTGTTTCTTTGTTATCTTTCTGATGTGAAATTAAACAACTCAACTGCTGTATTAATGTACGGTCTTAACATTAACTCAATAATCTATCTCTCTGTCGTATTAAATCGTCAGAGGCAGGATATATAACAAAATGAAAACCAAGCTAATTATTTCATCTTTATTTGTTTCTTCTGTATTTATGTCTACCGCTCATGCTTTTGATGGGCAAATCAAATTTACGGGAAAAATTACCGCTACGGCGTGTAAAGTTGATTCAAACTCAGCTAATCAAACCGTAAATATGGGAACTATTAGCTCAAGTGCATTCAATGGGCTTTATAGTACTTCTGCCCCTACTCGTTTTAATATTAAATTGACTGACTGTCCAAAAGAATATAATCAAGCTCAGGTCAAATTTGACGGACAAACGGACAGAACCAATAGCCGGTTTTTAGCGTTAAGCGGTAAAAACGGAGAAAATGTTGCCAAAGGTGTTGCAATCGCTCTTTATGAAGATAATAGTACTTCTTTGATAAGTATAGCAGAAAGTTCACATCCTCAACGTTTAAGTGGTCAAAAAACTGATGAGCTGAGTTTCGTTGCCAAATATATTGCTACAGCTGAGAAGGTAGAACCAGGGGCAGGTGACGCAGTAGCTAACTTCACTATTATCTATAACTAATTTTATCTATAACTCATTATTTATACCTAAAGGAGTTGATGGCAAGGAAGCCAAAGCAATACTAAACATAAAAAATAATATTGTTTGGAGCAATCACTTTGAAATATTTTCGCATTTTGATTCTTATTCTCATCTACATTTTCAGCACCAATACCTCTTTTGCGGGTATAGTAATTGGTGGCACGCGTGTTGTTTATATTAGTGATCAAAAAGAAGCCTCTATTTCCATTAACAATCCAGAAACAGATATTTCTTATCTTATTCAATCTTGGATTCAAGGCGAACATGATGAAACTAAAGCCGATTTTATTATCACTCCCCCACTTTTTAAATTAGCCGCTGGGAATGAAAATATTTTACGAATTGTTAAAACCGGAAATAATTTACCCGATGACAGAGAATCTTTATTCTGGCTCAATGTAAAATCTATTCCTGCTACAACCAAGTCGAAACAAAACCAATTGCAAATTACGGTAAAGTCACGGTTTAAGTTATTCTATCGCCCTGCTAACTTAGAAGATAATGCCAATATTGCTTATAAGACTCTAAAGTTCAAAACCGACGGTCATAAACTCATTGTCAAAAATCCAACGCCTTACTATATCTCTTTTTCTGAGTTGTCTACTGGTAATGACACGAAAAATTATGAAATCAAATCCCCAGGCATGGTCCCGCCTTTTGAACAATTGAGTTGGGATGTGCCTATTAAAAACATCAGGCAAGTGACTTGGAAAACTATTAATGATTTTGGCGGTGTAACGCCAGAAGAAAAAAGTACATTCTGAGCAAAAAACCATACCACTTATATGCCCAATAAATTTCAAGATGTAATTTGAAAGATAGAGGGTATATCAAAATTATAAAAGTATCATGGATAACTACCGTCATTATCTTCAACAAAATTTTTCTGATTATTGGGTGTTGTTTATCAAGCTAAGCCTGCGCTGCCTATATAATAGGGTGTTTTTTCTCTGCGCATTATTCACCATTTGTTTTTGGACTTATAACGATAAAACTTATGCTGAAGAGTATTTCAATATCAATGCGTTGGAAACCCATTCAGGTTTTCCAGAAGATATTGATTTGTCTTTCTTTACTCAAGATGAACAGCAGCCACCCGGCCGTTATTGGGTAGACATTTATCTTAACCGGGAGAAAATAGATACCGGAAATATCGACTTTATTATCATAAATAATAAGCTATCACCAAAACTTAAAATACAGAAACTCAAGGAAATTGGAGTGAATATTGAAACACTCCCCTTACTGCGTGATTTGCCACAAGATTCAGAGCTTGATGATATTAGTCAATATATTCCATCGGCATCATCCTCTTTTGATTTCAAACATCAACGGCTGGATATCAGTGTTCCACAAGCGGCATTGCATAATCAGGCCAGAGACTATGTGCCTCCACATTTGTGGGAACAGGGATTAACTTCCCTAATGGTCAATTATAGCTATAGCGGTTCTATGGCTTGGCAAGATGAGCAATCTGGTTCAACAAAAAACCATTTTCTCAATCTCAGAACAGGCGCTAACTGGGATGCTTGGCGTTTTCGGAATTATTCCACCTACAGCAGTCAAGAAAGAAAGTGGCAAAATCTCAATACTTATCTTCAGCGTGATATTCATGCACTGAAAAGCCAATTGACGTTTGGTGACAGTTATACCCCCTCACCCATTTTTGATGGCTTCCAGTTCCGCGGGATACAGTTGACTTCCGATGACAATATGTTGCCAGATAGTCTAAAAGGGTTTGCACCGACGATCAGAGGAATTGCACAAAGCAATGCCCAAGTAATCATTAAACAAAATGGCTACATTATCTATGAATCTTACGTTTCTCCCGGCCCTTTTGTTATCAATGATCTCTATCCAACAACTTCCACTGGTGATTTGGAAGTAATCATCAAGGAAGCCGATGGGAAAGAGCATCGTTCTGTGCAGGCTTTTTCTACTGTGCCTATCATGTTACGGGAAAATGGCCTGCGATATTCCTTGGCTCTGGGAAAGTACAAACCCAATTCTCATCGTAGTAAAGAACCGTATTTTATGCAGGGTACGCTGATATATGGTGTTTCCAACCATGTCACTGCATATGGCGGAACCACGCTAGCAAAAGATTATCAATCTATCGCTTTAGGCACAGGGTATAGCCTGTCTGATTGGGGTTCACTTTCTTTTGATGTAACCTATGCCAAAACCCGTTCAATATTCAACGACAGCTATTATGGCCAATCCTATCGCTTCCAGTATTCCAAAGATATTACTCAAACTGGCACTAGCCTCACTCTTGCTGGTTATCGTTATTCGACTCAAAATTTTTACGATTTTAAAGAAGCAAATAAATTAGATACTGGAAATGGCGGGAATATTCACAATAGCACCAATAAACGCAGCAAATTACAGCTGCATATTAACCAGCCTCTGGGTGATTTGGGGTCTATTTACTTATCAGCTTTACAACAGGATTACTGGCATCAGAAAGGCTATGAAAAAAATATCAGTGCGGGTTATAGCACAAATTATAATTCCATCAGCTATAACCTGAACTACTCCTACAATGCTTTCCCGGGTGCAAATCGCAATGAGAAGATTGTATCATTAAGCGTTCAGATCCCCCTTGATCGTTGGCTGAAAAATAGCTGGGTAAGCTATAACATGACCAGCAGAAAAAACAGCGATACTTCTCACCAACTCAGCTTAAACGGTACTGCTCTTGAAGATAACAAGCTGACTTATGGCATTCAACAAAATTATACTAATCACAATAAAAGTGCTGGCGGAAATATCAGTGCGGAATACAAAAATGCATATAGTCAAGTCAATGCTGGCTATAGTTACGACAAACATTCCAAGCAGCTAACTTATGGTTTAAATGGCGGACTCGTTGCCCATCCTTATGGTGTCACCTTTTCTCAATCTCTGGGAGATACGCTGGTACTGGTGCGTGCTAATGGTGCTCACGGTGTTAAAGTACAAAATCATACCGGTATCAAAACTGACTGGAAAGGTTACGCCATCGTGCCTTATGTCAGCAGCTATCGAAAAAACCGTATTGCCCTAGATACTTACTCAATGGGTAACAATGTTGATATTGATATCAACACGCAAACGATCATTCCTACCCAGGGCTCATTAACTCTGGCCAATTTTAAAACTCGTATTGGTTATCGGGTCTTAATGACACTTTCCCACCAAGACAGAGACATTCCTTTTGGCGCAACTGCAACATTGGAGCAACAAAATGAGAATGAAGCAGATGAGTCGAATAGTGCCATTGTCAGTAATGATGGGCAGGTTTATCTCAGTGGTATTCCTAAATCAGGCCGAATTTGGGTGAAATGGGGACACAAAAATGCTCAAGAGTGCCATGTTAATTATCAACTCCCAGATGAAATGCCTAAATCGGGTTTATACATACTGAACACGTCTTGTGAATAACGATGCGAGATATTTATTTGCTATTTTTAAATATTATGGAAGTTATTTTATGGTTAACGGTTTAAAATTACTAATGGTGAGTTTGTTTATCGGCGGCATGATGAACAGTTTTGCCAGCCAGGCAAATAATCAGTGTCACTATAATTCAGGTGTCACTGCCAAAACGACGACCCTCTCTCTTGGTACTATAGTCATCCCAAGAGATCATCCGATAGGAACGACTATCAAAGAAATTCTCATAGACCATGTCGATAATCAAGGAGATATCGCCTATTGCGACCGACCAACACAAGCTTCGTGGGATGAACCTGCTTTTGATCGAGCACACTATAACTATGATGCAATTTATGAATCCGGTGTGCCCGGTGTTGGGATACGCATCAATACATGGGGGCCGGGTTATGGCATAGACTGGTTACCTAGAGTCGTAGAATACCCACTTAGCTGTTACCCATCGCGTCAATCTCAATATAGAACACAGTATTGTGGAAAAACATGGGGTTACATAACGGTACAATTAATCAAAATTGCCCCTACTACAGGCTCAGGGCAGGTTGGGAACCAATTATTAACCAGAGCCAGATTAGGCAGTGATATTTCTATCCACTCTTTCTATTTGACAAATACTCGTATCATTACTCAAGGTTGTTCTTTCAAACAAAATACAACCATCGTTGATATGGGAAATGTCAAAATAAGTGAATTTCGTGGTGTTAACAGCACCGCTGGCGTAAGAGATTTCAATCTACAATTGGATTGTGATGCAAACCTCGATGTCGAGGTAACATTGGATGGGCGCCCTGCAAAAAATCATTCCAACGATACTTGGGCATTAGATTATAACCGTGACAACGTCATGGCAACCGGGATTGGTTTGCAGATTTTGTTTGGTAATAGACCACTATTGGTGCATCTCCCACTTAAATTTCGATCTAGCCAATACATAAGAAATTTCTCCATACCATTGCGTGCTCGTTATATTCAGACAGAGCCGCGAGTTACACCAGGCAAAGCAGATGTGACAATAACAATGTCGTTAACTTATCAATAGACAGCAGCCGACCGCCATAACAATAAAATGGCGGTCGACTTGGTTGCTTCTTCTTTAATCCTTTGAAAAATTCCTATTCCTCATGATGCGATATTTTCCATTGTCTGCAAAATACGCTTATCTGATATTGGATATGCCGTCCCCAATTGCTGAGAAAACAAGCTGATTCTAAGTTCTTCTATCATCCAGCGAACTTCTTTCACTTCTGGTAATTGTTTCTGCTGAATAGTGAGTTTTGCTTGCCATTGCTGCCACAAGCGTTGGATATTTTCAATCCGGCTCATATGTGCTCTATCTTTATTAGGATCAATTGCCAATTTTTCCAATCGGCGCTCAATACCATTCAGATAACGCAAAACATCAGCCAAACGCTTCCAACCGTGGGCGGTCACGAAGCCATTAAAGACCAAGCCAGAAATTTGCTCTTTAATATCCGATAACGCGAGTGCAAGCGCAATATCCACCCGCCCTTTCAGACGTTTATTAATGGCAAAGACTGCCGTCAGGATCTGTTCCACCTGTTTAGCAATATCAACGACTGCATCATTCAAATCAGCACGCACTTTATCCTGCAAACAGGAAAATGCTTGTTCATTCCAAGCCGGCCCACCATTTTCCGCAGTTAATCTATCCACGCCACAGGAAATACAATCATCAATCAGATCCAACACTTTTCCATATGGGTTGAAGTACAAACCCAGTTTGGATTTGTTTGGTAATTTTTCATGCAGATATTTAATCGGTGATGGAATATTCATCAATAACAGGCGGCGTGTACCTTCCCACATCGCATTTTGCTGTTCGGATTCGGTTTCGAACAGTTTAATGCCAATGCTGTCTTTTTCATCCACTAAGGCAGGAAAAGCCTTAACTGAGTAACCGCCACGCTTTTGTTCATAGCACTCAGGTAATTCCCCAAAACTCCAAATATGCAGCCCGCTTTGTTCAATACCATCATCCGCAACAGCCGAAAGTGTTTCCTGAACCTTGCCTTTCAATTTTAGTTTTAGTGCTGAGAGATCTTTGCCTTCTGCTAATGGCTTGTTTTTCTCATTAAGAACGCGGAAGGTGATTTTCAGATGATCAGGCACCTGCTCCAACTGCCAATCATCACGTGACACCGTCACTCCCGTCATACGGCGTAGCTCTTTCTCAAGGCTATCCAACAACGTAGTTTGTGGCTGTGTGACCCGCTCCAAAAATGCCTGCGCATAGTTAGGGGCGGGTACAAAATTACGGCGTACTGGTTTCGGTAATGATTTGATCAATGCAACAACCAATTCATGGCGAATACCCGGAATTTGCCAGTCGAATCCTTCATCTTTAACTTGATTCAAGACTGGCAATGGAATATGCACAGTAACGCCATCAGCATCAGTTCCCGGTTCAAATTGGTAGCTCAAACGGAATTTCAAATTATCCTGATGCCAATAATTCGGATAATCCAATGCGCTGACTTTATCGGCATCTCCCTTGATCAGCATGCTCTTTTCAAAGTTCAGCAATTCCGGCTGATCTTTACTCGTCAATTTCCACCAATGATCAAAATGGCGAGACGAAACGACATCGTTGCCAATACGTTGGTCATAGAAACTGAACAGAGTTTCATCATCTACCAAAATATTCCGTCGACGGGATTTATGTTCCAGCTCTTCAACCTCTTCACGCAATTTAAGGTTAGCGCGGAAAAATGAGTGACGTGTCTGCCAATCACCCTCAACCAGTGCATGACGGATAAACAGTTCGCGACATAACATAGGATCAAACTGGCTATAATTGATCAAACGCCCTGTCACAATCGGCAAACCATACAGAGTCACTCTTTCTGTTGCCATCACCGCGCCCTGTGATTTCTGCCAGTGTGGTTCACTGTAATGATGCTTAATTAAATGAGCAGCCAGTGGTTCTATCCATTCCGGTTCGATACGTGCGGCAATACGCCCCCATAATCGGCTGGTTTCCACTAATTCAGCAACCATCCCCCATTTGGGTGGCTTTTTAAATAAGCCTGAACCCGGAAAAATCGAAAAACGAGCGTTGCGAGCACCAGTATATTCCTGTTTATCCGTGTCTTTCTGCCCAATATGGGATAGCAAACCGGTCAGCAAAGCGATATGAATGCTCTGATAATCCGCTTCCTGACTGTTAATTGGTATACCTAGTTCTTTTACAACCTGCCGAAGTTGAGCATAAATATCCTGCCATTCTCTGACCCGAAGATAGTTCAGATAGTCCTGACGGCAAAGTTTACGGAGCTGGGAGCTGGAAAGCGCTTTCTGCTGTTCAATCAGAAAATCCCATAATTTCAGGAAGGCAATGAAATCGGAATCTTTGTCGGCAAAACGACGATGTTTTTCATCAGATGCCTGTTGTTTTTCCAGTGGTCTTTCCCGTGGGTCTTGAATCGACAACGCCGATGTGATCACCATGACTTCACGGACACAACCGTGTGCTCTAGCTTCCAATACCATGCGGGCCAAACGCGGATCGATGGGTAACTGTGCCAATTGCCGCCCCATTGTCGTCAAACGGTAAGCCCCCTCTGACAGTGATTCAGGATCAATGGCTCCCAACTCTTCCAACAGGCGGACACCGTCTTGAATATTGCGTTTGTCGGGCGCTTCAACAAAGGGGAATGCGCTGACATCTCCCAAGCCAATCGAAGTCATCTGCAAAATAACAGAGGCCAGATTGGTACGCAGAATTTCTGGATCAGTAAATTCTGGACGTGATAAATAGTCATCTTCCGCATAGAGACGAATACAAATACCGTCTGAAACACGGCCACAACGCCCTTTCCGCTGATTGGCTGATGCCTGAGAGATAGGTTCAATTGGCAAACGTTGTACTTTGGTTCGGTAACTGTAACGGCTAATACGCGCAAAACCGGTATCAATCACATATTTGATACCAGGTACTGTCAGTGATGTTTCCGCTACATTGGTTGCCAAGATAATCCGGCGCCCAACATGAGACTGAAAAATGCGATTCTGCTCGCTGTTTGACAGCCTCGCAAAGAGTGGCAAAATTTCAGTATGCGGGAAATTCTGCTTATTGAGAGCATCTGCTGTATCACGGATTTCCCGTTCACCACTCATGAAAACTAATATATCGCCTGAGCTTTCACGCCCCAATTCATCTACAGCATCAATGATGGCCTCAAGCTGATCACGATCAGTGTCATTATCGTCACCCGCCACTGGACGGTAACGTACTTCTACCGGATAAGTCCGCCCAGACACTTCAATAATCGGTGCATTGTTGAAATGACGTGAAAAACGTTCAGGATCAATGGTTGCAGAAGTAATGATAACTTTCAGATCAGGACGTTTCGGCAATAATTGACGCAGGTAGCCAAGAATAAAATCAATATTCAGGCTGCGCTCATGAGCCTCATCGATAATCAATGTATCGTATTGCAACAGCAAGCGATCTTGCTGTAATTCCGCCAGCAAAATACCGTCAGTCATCAATTTGACCAAAGTATTTTCACTGACTTGATCATTAAAACGGACTTTATAACCCACCGTCGAACCAAGCGATGTTTCCAGCTCATCCGCAATACGGTTAGCAACGGAACGGGCCGCCAAACGACGAGGTTGAGTATGACCGATCAGCCCTTTAACTCCCCTACCCAATTCAAGACAGATTTTTGGAATTTGGGTCGTCTTACCCGAACCAGTTTCCCCGGCAATGATAACAACCTGATTATTCTGAATAGCTTTGTAAATATCGTCTTTCTTCTGGCTAACAGGTAGGTTTTCAGGGTAGTTAATTGCAGGACATGCCGCTTGGCGATTAGTGACTTTCTGTTTTGCTGCGGCAATATCCTCAGAAATGGATTGTACGACAGCCTGCAAGGAGGATTGATTCTTAATTTTTACTGCTCCATGCAGACGTTTTTTCAAACGGAACTGATCTCGCAGCGATGTGTGATCAAGTTCAGCGAATAATTCAGCGAAAGGTGCTGTCAAAGGTGATTCCACTGTGATAAATCCTTGTGACTTTTTTAACTGAGTAGCGCTGTCTTTGCAGGCTCAGAGGATGGTTTATTATGACTTAACTATTAGAAGTGTAACATATCTTATGCAGCTCAATGTACCCCATATATATACTACATTCGGTCAATTTTTAGCTTCATTGATTGCATAATATGGATTGCATATTATGTACCCTCTACTAATCATTCAATAAATTTGAATACCAATCTCGAAATATTACGCTGTTGTTTGAACGATACTCTTCCTAAAATAGCTAGCACATTAACACTATTAGCAACATATTAACTTTCCTGAGTTAATAAGGAATTCAAAATGAGTAAAGTTCTGGTATTGAAATCCAGCATTCTGGCGCAATCATCTCAAAGCAACAAAATGGCCGATTATTTCATTGATAATTGGTTGGCTAACCACAAAGATGATTCTATCACTGTGCGCGATTTAGCTACAAACCCAGTTCCGCTATTGGATGGAGAGTTAATCGGCGCCTTGCGCCCAAGTGATGCAGAACTGACAGAACGACAAAAGTCAGTGCTAGCCTTGTCAGATGAATTGGTTGCGGAATTAAAAACGCATGATGTTGTTGTCATCACGGCTCCAATGTACAACTTTACTATTCCAACTCAATTAAAAGCTTATTTTGACCTGATCGCCCGAGCAGGCATGACTTTTCGTTATACCGAAAAAGGCGTCGAAGGTTTACTCAAAGGCAAGCGCGCTATTATTTTAGCCAGCAGTGGCGGTATTCATAAAAACAGCCCGACTGACTTGATGACACCCTATTTACGTCTCTTTCTCGGATTTATCGGCATGACTGACGTAGAATTCGTATTTGCAGAAGGTTTGGCTCTGGGTGCAGATTCTGCAAATCAAGCTCACCAAAATGCCCGTGATACAATGAATAATGTCATAGAAAAAATGGCTCAGGCGCAATTAGAAGACATCGTTGCCTGATCAAGCTTAAGTGCGCCAACCGGCGCGCTTATTTCTTTACCCAATTTCCATTAATGCCAAGCACATATTCCCCTGTCTCTGCGCGATTCACCAATTTCTCACCCGCCATTTTTGCAACTTGATCCGTTGTCATGTTATTTTGAGCAGCAATTTCAGCGTATTTCTTTTTCCGCTCCCCGTTAATTTTTTTGATCACAGATTGGGCATCTCGGGTATTTTTTACGGGTGCTAAATAGCCACTGAATGTTTCTCCCACCACCCCTTGTTGTTTCGCTTCATTCAGTGTCATACTCATGACAAAAGAACTGAATAGCAGACTTAGCAAAAATATCATTCCTGCTTTTTTCATATTCTAGCCCTTAGAATAAATTGGAGTTATTTTTGAGCATATCTTCAATTTGCCTATCAACTTTAATATGAATTTCATGCTCAATTTTCACGTTCATATTGATATTGATTGGCTTATCCGGCGTTGCCATTTCCAGCCTGATACATCCAGACAAAACCAGGCTAATCAACATAATACTGACCAATATCATGCTCACCCTGAGCGTCGGTAAACTGAATCCAGTTTGTGTTATCATTGATCACTCCCGTTTACAGATACATTTTTCTGTAACCATTCTTCCAGATTACTGCCAAAACTCAAACTACACCATAACTGAAAAACATTCTCCTCATGACGATAGTTAAGTCTAACTTCACGCTTTCTATCAACCACAGGATTAACCCCACTGATTTCTGATTGCAACGTCAAAATTCCCAAATTATTGAGAGTAACATGGGCTTTTGAACGACTAATTTCTAAATAACGCAGCCAATCCATTGCAATACCTGCCGATAAATTATTTTTTCCTATGGAATCAACCGTGTCTTTATCCAGTCTCAATGTCAAATACCCTTCATTAGATACCCACCCTTGCTGAATAATCCAGTATTCATTATTTAATAATACGGGTAATTCACCACTGATCTTTCCTGACATCGCCATTTGTTTGACTTTTAATACACCGAACAATTTACTCAGATTGAGTTTGTCAAACCTCAATACAGCCGCTTCTTTTTGTGGGATCTGTAACTTATTCATTTTTAATTTACCATCCAGCATATCAACATTCACGTTGATTAATACCAATGGCAATTTGTCAGTTGGAGGATAAAAACCCAGTAGATCGGCTGTCACGTTTTGCATATCAAACAGCCCTTTAAATGATTTGATCCGGAGCTGAACCGGTGATGTCGTCCCCAATTGCCAAGTATGCTCCTGTAAACGCCATGGTAAAACAAAGTCCAGACCGTAAACTTGCCCATTCTTCAGCCAAATACCCGCATCTTTCACTACCCAGTGACCACCAGCACGCACACCCTGCCCTTTCGCTGCCGAAAAAGCGGCTTGGGCGTAAATATTCCCACCACGTACCGTCATTCCCAAATCGGGGGGAATTAAAGACTGAAATGCTAATAAAGATTGCCGTGGCCAACGGGCCTCACCTCGTAACCGCTCACCATCCCAACGCCCATAGAGCGGAATGGGACCAATACCTTTGGAATGCAGTTTTCCACTGAACATAAAATTATCCGGTGATTGCCCGGTAAGAGTCACCTTAAAATCAAAAGGTGGTAAAAAGCCACCGGAACGAAATTTTGTTTTTTGAGCGGATAATTGTAAATCCCCAGTGAATATTGGTCGGCTTGCATCGCGTTCCCAAACTAATGGCTTGGTCAGTTTTAAACGTGGGGATTTCATCTGCACAAGGCCATATTGGATGAGATCAAACCCTGTATTTAATGCATTCACCGTTATCTGTGATTGGTTCCAGTTTCCGGTGCCAGCAATATCCCATTTGGCATGTAGCGGTGGTAAATATCCATTGCCCCAATAACGCCATTTCCAATTTCCATGAGCGGGCATGAAATCTTCGGCATACCCATCCAAATGTAGTTTAATTCTTCCCCAATAACTGTCTTGTGCTGCCACAATTGCCTGAAGACGACCAGTAAAACCTTCACGGGTCAAATAAGTACCTGCCAAGGGTAAGCGTGCCTCTTGAACGGTAAAAGTTTTACTGACTTTTCCCCATGCCCGAAACAATGCACCTGGCTTAAATGTTATTTTAGGCGAGATCAACGGCCCAGTTATAACAGCAGGTAATGACATGGTCATTATCATCTGACTGTGATTCATTTGACCTGTTAACTGAAACGGAATATGGGCATTGTTTACATTAATCAGTGTCGGTTGGAGTGAGAGTACAACATTGCCTTTACCCTGTTCATTTTGAGTGATTAAATTTATCCGTCCGCTGACAGACATACCCGCCAAACCTTTTTTCCACTGGTCTAGCGTGATGTTCACTCTCCCAGATAAGGGTTGACTGGCATCCTGCCATTGCCATTTACCGTCAGTTATCAACCATTGGGATTCATTGAATGACCAGGGTAACTCCGCCAGTAACTGTTTTTTCTTTTCTTCAAAAACAGTGAGTACTCCACTTTGCTTTTGCCATTTCAATGCAATTTGCAATGGTTCGGGATACTGATTTAGTGATAAATATGCTGTGATTTGCCCTTGATTGGGCAACGATTCAGTATCCAAAGGCAGTGTGATATCCCCATTCAAGTCGATTTCCTGATCGGACAGTTTCACAAAAAATTGGTGAATAGTGAGCGTTTTTTTATCTGCAATGTGAGCATTTAGCTTCAGTTGCTCACTTTGATAAGAAAGCGTTGATCCCTGAGATGATGAACCAAATTGAAGTTTTCCGGCAAACTCCTGCCATGGCATAAGAGCAAAACGCTCAACGACAAGGTTAATCGAAGGGATAGAAGATAATATCTCTTGAACGGATTTTTGAGCGAATGGTTCTGACTGTTTTTCGGTAGTCGGTAGTTGTCCGAAACACTGACTTTGGCTATCAATATTGGCAACATGGATATTCCAATAATGCTTTTCTGTATTTCTCCGATGTGGGTAGCCCACAGATATTCCTGATGCGTTGATCAACTCACACTCTTTTGCCATCAATGACAATCTATCCAGCCATAATGCATTATTTTTCAATTCTGGTTGGCTTAAAGAAAGAGTGACTCCCTGTGGTAACCAATGGCTGGCAATCAATGGCAGCCAGCGTGGAAGTGTATGCCAACCCGCCAACACCAATAACACCAGCAGCGTCATCATCACTACTAACATTTTTAATATTTTGGTCATCAATCCGTATCTCTTCTTTTCAAGCTGAGAGCAACTTCCTGTTATGATAGTCTCATATCAGGCTCTAAGCCGATTTATTATATACCCAGTAGATTCCGAGTTGTATCAAAGCTGAAATTGAATAAATCCCCAAAAACATAACGAACTATGTAACCGGGTGAATGAATACAGCCAACAACGAGACAACTTGAAACGGTATATAAGCTATTAACAGGAATAGCTTATCAGGTGATTTATTCGAGTATAGCGAGGGATAACGCTTGGAACCTTCAG
This sequence comes from Xenorhabdus hominickii, assembly GCF_002632725.1. Lineage (GTDB taxonomy): Bacteria > Pseudomonadota > Gammaproteobacteria > Enterobacterales > Enterobacteriaceae > Xenorhabdus > Xenorhabdus hominickii. The sequence continues at coordinate 323,022 of NZ_NJAI01000006.1, read as the reverse complement.
TAGACGTTATTATTGCTGACAATTTATGCAGCAAAATGCATTTAATGAATGGCTCGAATGATCTTACAGTTACTGTATGGCGGAGATGTTGTTATGAAATTGGTTGTTTACAGCACAAAGCAGTATGATCGTAAACATTTTGAAATGCTCAACCAAAAACTTGGCCTTGGCTACCATATTGAGTTCTTTGATTTTCCCCTAAGCCCACAAACTGCAAAAAATGCCATTGGCACAGATGCTGTTTGTATTTTTGTCAACGATGATGGCGGACGTGAAGTCTTGCAAGAATTGGCAGATATGAACATCAAAATCTTGGCATTACGTTGTGCCGGATTCAACAATGTTGATATGGATACAGCCAAGGAGTTAGGCATTCAAGTTGTTCGCGTACCAGCTTATTCACCTGAATCAGTGGCTGAACACACGGTTGGGTTGATGCTGTGTCTGAATCGGCGCATTCATCGTGCTTATCAACGCACCCGAGATGCTAACTTCTCCCTTGAAGGACTGACCGGTTTCAATATGCATAAACGTACCGTGGGTATTATCGGTACAGGAAAAATCGGCCTTGCTACTCTAAGAATTTTGAAAGGCTTTGGTATGCATTTACTGGCACATGATCCCTATCCTAATCCAGAAGCCTTGGATATGGGCGTAGAATACGTGGATTTAGATACTTTATACGCTGAATCTGATGTTATCTCCTTACATTGCCCTATGACATCAGAAAACCATCACTTATTGAATGAAACGGCATTTAGTAAAATGAAAGATGGTGTGATGATTATCAATACCAGCCGAGGCGCCCTAATTGATTCCATTGCAGCCATTAATGCCTTGAAACAACAAAGAATTGGCGCTTTAGGTATGGACGTTTATGAAAACGAGCGCGATTTATTCTTTGAAGACAAATCCAATGACGTTATTCAAGATGATATTTTCCGCCGTTTGTCTTCCTGCCATAATGTACTGTTCACTGGTCATCAGGCATTTTTGACAGAAGAAGCATTAACCAGCATTAGTGAAACGACTTTACAAAATATTCAGCAATTAACCTCCGGCGAGACTTGTCCGAATATTGTTGGATAATCTCAACGAGCATCATCAGGAGATCAAATGAAAAAAGCGATTCCGTTTGTGGTCGCCACTCTGCTACTCACAGCGTGTCAATCTTCAGGAGTTAGCGCCACAGGGAATGTTACCGTCAGAGATCTACAAAACCATCATTTTGCTTTGGTCAGTGTCAATAGTGAGGAAGTGTCAAATAAAGAAGACAGTAAGCTTTCCATTACATTTAATGAAAAAATGCTTATTTCGGGTGCCATGTGCAACAATTTCATGGGAGAAAGCAAATTAAAGCACAACATTCTGACAGTCAAGCATTTAGCCAGTACCCAAATGTACTGTGTCAATGAAAAGCTTAATCAGTGGGATCAGGTGATCAATGACGTGCTGACTAAAGGAGCAAAAGTCAGCTTAAAAGGCGAGCAACTTACATTAATTAATGGCAAAAATACATTGATTTATACTTTGTGGAATATTGCCCAGTAAGCGCATTTATGTGAAGTCGTTCAAGCACCATCTGATATCACATTTTTCCCACGTCAACTTCTTCACACTTATATAATTTCTTGATTACCCAGTATAATACTGGGTAATCTGTTAATTCTGCGTTCAAATTTGTTATGACAGCATAAAACCAATCGTCAGTGTTACGACAACCCACACCCCTACAAACGTTATATAGCTCATCCATCTATTATTCATATTTACTTCCCTCATTATCAAACAAGCCTCTATAGCTGCGCGGTAGTGGCCTTAACTGTTTGATACAAAAACCGTACCAACAGTACTCCATATATATTTGGTAACCAACATAAGTACCATTCTAATATTTATTACAATTGGTTCGGAATTAACCGAGTTGTTGCAAGAATCGAACAATATATAAACGACGAGTTCAAACGATACAAGAAATTAAAACCAGGCAGGGCTAATAATCTAGCCTGCAATTTGTACAATCACTCACCTGATCCAGATTCAGTGTGTTGTTTTTCAGGATAAAGTGATGCGCTCCAGTTACTGTACGTACAGACAAATATTGCTGGATCTTTATTCGAGAACGGTGTAGCCATTGATTTGATTTTTTCAGCTAATTCAATAGATTCTAGCTGGGAGTTACCAACATAAGTTCCACTAGGGAGACGGTGCCACTTCCCGTTAGGAAAACGGATAGATTGATTGAATTGATTCGCCGTCATCCTTTTATGCAGTTTTTCATAACCGTCAGAACCTGTACCATAAAGTTCCACACGAATCAAATAACTTGCCATTTCTCTTTCCTTGTATTGACCATTGAACAAACAAGTTATCAGTTTTTCTTGACTGTTTAAAGTTGGAAAAACAACAGAAAAACTCACAATTACTTGACCTGATTTTGCTCTGATTATATTAGAGTTCTAACTTATTATTTAGTATGCTCTTTTGGGTCTATCTTTTTTTTAAACAAAAATAATAAGCTAGAGTTAAAGGAGACAAAAAATGAAGCCCCAAAATGAGCACCAACACAATCACAAATACAGCAATGTCATCCTTGAAGGCAAGGGAAAAGCTGTGGTTATGGTACATGGCACAATGATGGACAGAACCATGTTCGCTCCACAGATACAGGCAATCAAGGACGGTTATTGCGCGATTGCTTATGATCAAAGAGCCCGTACACCTGCATACAACACGCCCTATTATCTCAAAGATCTCGCTGATGACTGTCGGTCACTTCTTGATGATTTAGGTATAGAGAAATGTGTGTTATTGGGTATGTCGATGGGGGGCTATATGGCCACCGAATTTATTCGTCATTTTTCTGATCGCGTAGAGGCCTTGGTTATGGTGGGCTCCAAGCTTGGATCGTACTCTCAAGAAGAGCAAGAACTCTATATGAAAGAGTTTCACAAATTTGATTACGATGGTTTCGTATCACAGGAGTTGGCACGCGAAGCAGCCTCATTTATTTTAGGCTCCTATACACTTAAAAACAATCCGGTACTGGTATCTGACACTCTGCAAAGTTGGACAAAACTGCCAGCCAAATCAGTATTGAGTGAAGTGCAAAGCTGGATAGGAAAAGACGATTACACAACTACAGCCCGTAATTTTGGTAAGCCTGTACTTGTTATTCATGGAGAAGATGATCAGGCAATTCCTGTTGAAAAAGCAACAAATGTGATGGAAAAAGCCTTTCCAAATGTTGAAATTGTACGTATTCCCAATGCCGGTCATACCGTAAACCTTGAGGCTCCAGAGCGTACCAATGAAGTACTGCGTAGCTTTCTGGATAGCCTGTAAATTAATAAAATATTTCTGGATACGAAATATATAGACATCGGTGATATGTTCTACTTACAGAGCAATTACGATAGCTTGGTGGCACTAAATCCTTTAAATATTAATTAGTAAAGTAACTTGCCACAAAAATTGTACCAACAGCACTCCATATATATTTAGTAACTAACATAAGTAACATTCTAATATTTATTACAATTAATTAAGAATGAACCAAATTGCTGCAGGAATCGAATAATGTATAAACGACGAATTCAAACAACACAAGAAATTAAAACCAGACAGGGCTAATAATATAGCCTGAAATTCGTACAATTACTCACCTGAGCCATTTTGTCTTGGATCACAAAAAACCTTCTCATTCAGGGCAAAATCGCGGATTTTTTGATTAAAAAAACACCCGCCATCTTGTCATAAATATTGATGACGCTGATTGTGATTACTTTTGCAAGCAAATTTATTATGGCTACCGTATTAATCATCCAGTATTGCTATATTCATTAAATTACAATCTACTGCTCGGCCTAATAAGTAATGCTCTTGACAGTGTTTTTTTTGAGGAGAGACGTAGAGTATTTTTATTCCATAGCACAAAAATCGTAATAAAAACTTGTTACGGTTTTAATTACTACAATTTCGTTATCCATTATTCAACACTAATATAATCGAAAGTGTTTTATAAAATCCCATCATGTTAGACAGTTATCACACATCACATCTAAAATATTTTAGATTATTGTTGCATGACATTGTCATGTGTATTATTTATAGAACACACCTTTACTGGAATGGTGGTTTTTTATTTCAATCTATGTTACATAACTACTGAAATATATTTCTTTATTCATCAGATGTTCCAGTGATTGTTATCACAATACTCCAGATAATTATTTCATTGCAAATAATAATACGTATATTAGCCATGAAAAACCATTTTTTATTTACATTATTTTCAAGCCAACTCCAATCACAAATAATATAACACCCACTAAATTTATAATTAAAAATTCATTATTAAGGAGATTCTAATTTGATACAACACTCATTTATTTTATTAGTAATAAATTTCACATGTTGTAATTTTTTATGAACTATCAATTTGGCAAAGCAGCTTCTCATCGTTAATATGATGAAACTTTTTATTGTCAAAATATTAGACCAACATCTACTTAAAAAAGAAAAGGTTATTATATATTAAAACATGAATTGCATGTATTAATACAGAAAACATCTTTTTAAAACATAATATTGAGGTTAAGCATGAAAGATGAAAAATTCGCACAAAATATAATTGCATTATCAATTAAAAATGCAGGTTATAATTCAATTTTTGATATTTGCCGTCATAGTCACGTTTCATTCTCTCGTTCTTTGCAAGGTGTATCAGCACTTACATCATTGATGGTATATAAAGAAGCAAGGAATCGCAGTGAGATTTTAAAGTTGATAGTAGGTAATTCCAATGATAAATCTACACATAATGAGAACAGTGTAATGAGTGATGAAGTAATTTCAATTGACTCACTATTTACCGACTCATCGCAACATTTATTAGAAATTGCCTCGGGTAAAGCATTCCCGTCAATGGATATTAATGCTCGAGAGTCTTTTTCTGAATATCGCATTCAAATTATTTTTTATCACTTGATGTAACATATAATAACTAAAATACCCCCTATTTAAGATAACGACAGCATCACTATCTAGATATCTAAAGTGTTTTTCTGCACAAGCTCTCTCGTTATTATGATTAACAAAATCAATATTATATATAATTGAATTCAATATATCATAAAGGCAACTCATCATCGCATAGGGATAATATCTGGATGTTTTTTGCGTGACCCGATAGCCATTATTGATAAGTTTTCTGGGAACATTTAGTTTTGAACCATCAATAGCAAAAAGCCGGTGTCTCTTCCATGTTGTTAGGCGAGAATCCTTCTCCCAGACAGATACGATATCTTTGTTTATAGTTTTAATAGCATCATCAGGTAATTTTATTCTGGCTTCGCACATCGATGAAGCAGAGATAGGATTATATTGCGGAAGTGATATTTTTTCACGAATGCAGTCATCCCATATTTCATTGATAATATAAAAATATCCATGATTATTCTTTCCTGATATAATTTTCATTAGGAAATGAATAATCAGTTTTGTATCAATTATTCTCTTTCTTTTTTGCCAAGATTTATCAATTCTTGAACATGAATTAAAAAAGTTTTGTTTAGGCGTTGATAGATATTCATGATTCTCTCCCCCATTTAAACTTTATGTTTATAACATAATTATTTCCTTAACCGAATGCCATTGATAAGCTGGAACCACCGAAAACTTGGTCATGTATTAAATAGTTAGATTGAATATCAAAAATAGTACTCACGCTCAATAAAAGTTCCTATCACCTTATCGTGCATTTCTTCGGATTTTGAATAACTGATAGTTTTTCTATTCAGTCTTTTTACTCGAGTACGCTGAGTTAAATTCGTTCTCTCT
>NZ_NJAI01000006.1:252712-317081 GCF_002632725.1 Xenorhabdus hominickii | reverse complement strand
GATTTGTGACAATAACGGCAATAGACGTCAGCTTTGGCCATGCTTTACCCTTAAAAGGCGGGAAGCATATCACAACAACTAACTATTTAATACATGACCGAAAACTTTGTCACCCTAAATCTAACCCTGCCACGAATGTAGCTAGGTCAATAGACTTATCGTCGCTATAAAAAGTGTAATGCCCGTTGAGCAGGATATGCCGCTGGCGATCAATGCCAGCTCCTTTGTGTTGCTGTTCTCTTCGTATTTAATCAGTCATCGCGCTGGGATCGTCGAGTTGTAGTAGTAGTAAAGGAATGTTACATACTTCATTACCCGAACGATTCTCGCAAATCACTTATGATATGGCGCCTATGCCTTCGTTAATGCACTGTTCATTAATATGTATGTAGACTCTTTCCGTTTATACTGACTAGTCATAGGGACAAGACGCTGGAAATGTTCACTATCACAATGGGCATCTAAAGCAGCCCGGTCAGGCCATTCCTCAACAAAGATAAAATGACCTGCATCTTTCTGATCAACATATAAGTCGTAAGCAATACAAAGAGGTTCACGCTTGGTTGCCTCAACTAACTCGCGATAAAGTGGAAGTACAATATCTATAGCATCAATCTGAATAAAATCTTCTGCGATTACTTTTAACATTTCTATTCTCTCTCTGGCTTATGCCAAAATCGACAATACAAGAATGCCACCACTGGAATACCTGTAGCGCCACTTTTATTGCTGATATAAAGCCAATCCCCTTTCATCCACCTTGTTCTACTGGAGCTTCTGGAAAGCCGGGATTGGAAGTGTTGATTCCTGATGGACTGAAAGATATTAATGCGCCACGCTACAGCCATGTGATACGAAATCCATTTCATATCAATAAGTAAAGTAACTACATAGGCTTATTCAAAATATGATCTTCCCAATCCACCACATCTGTTTCACGCACGGCAATATGCCTGACAGAAATGCGTTCTTGATGCATGGCTGATTTTGAACCACTGACCAGTGGGTGCCATGGCAGCAATTTTTTCCCTTCGCCAATTAAACGGTAAGCACAAGTCTGCGGCAACCATTCAAAGGTCACCATATTTTCTCGGGTCAATTTAATACAGTCAGGCTCATATCTGAAACGATCTTCGTAATTCTTGCACTGGCAGGTTTTAATATTCAGCTGGTTGCATGCAACATTGGTGAAGTAAATTTCATCAGTATCTTCATCCATCAACTTATGCAGGCAGCACTGACCGCAGCCATCACATAATGCTTCCCATTCCTGATCTGTCATTTGTTCCAGGGTTTTCCCCTGCCAGAAAGGTTGAGACATAATTTCTGTCATTCCTCATGGTTAAATCACTCTGGTTGTTAAAACGTGCTCGTTAAGAGAGACGTTCAGCATATCACCAGATTGCAGTGGCCCTACACCTTCAGGCGTTCCCGTCAGGATGATGTCGCCCGGGCGCAGGGTAAAAAAGCGTGACATATAGCTAATCAATGGGATGATAGGCGTTCGCATGTCACTCGTATTGCCGTTTTGGCGCAATTCGCCATTTACTGTCAAGGATAGCTGGGCATTTTGTGGATCGCCAAAAGCATTAACGGAAATAAAACCCGATATCGGGCATGATCTATCAAATGCCTTGCTCTTTTCCCACGGTTGCCCCGATTGTTTAAATTCATGCTGCAAATCACGTAGTGTCAAATCCAGTGCGATAGCAAAGCCTGCAATCGCCTTACTGACTCGTTCTTCATTGGCGTTTTTGAGTGTCGAACCAATCAATACCGCCAATTCAACTTCATGGTGTACAGAACCAAATTCTTGCGGTATGAAAACAGGCTGGCATAGATCACAAAGTGCCGTTTCAGGTTTAATAAATATCACTGGCTCTTCAGTGGATTGAGAACCCATCTCTTTTATATGTTTGTCGTAATTGCTACCGACACAAACAACTTTATTGGCAGGAAAATCTAACAATACGCCCTGCCAATCACGATGCTGATACATAACATTTTTCCTTATCTGTTTTCAATCCGATGTTTTTAAAACCCGACAGTTTTAAGATCCGATACTTTCAAGACCTGATTTTCAGTGAGTGAGGAAATGAGTTCGTTGTGTGATACCATCCGCCATCATACCAACACTGAGAGCAAAATAATAAGAACGATTCCAGTGCATGATAGTCCGGAAGTTTTGCGTTACCCAAAATGCCCGCTGCACAGGATCATCAGGGATCACAATCCAACCTTTGGTATTTGCAGGCAGATTAGCAAAATGTGGAGATGAAATCCCCAATGCTTGCCATTGAGCGATGCTTTTCCCCTGCTCAGGCTCAATACCTTCCAATGTTACGTCAAATTCTGTAGGCAGTGAAATGGCGTATCCCCACGGTAGCCCCTGTTGCCATCCTTCTTTGGACAGATAATTGGCAGTCGAAGCAAAAACATCTTCTTTGCTGTTCCAAATATCAATTTTGCCATCACCGTCACCATCAGCACCATAAGTTAAATAGGAGGTTGGCATGAATTGACTTTGTCCCATCGCCCCGGCCCAAGAGCCTTTTAAAGTTTGAGTTTCATCAATGTATTGATTTTCAATTATTTCTAGTGCTGCTAATAATTGTTTGAGGAAAAGCTCTTCTCGGCGGCCTTCAAAAGCGAGGGTGGATAACGCCGAAATGACATCTTCTTTTCCCTGTACTTTGCCAAAACCACTTTCCAATCCCCATAAGGCAACAATATAGGCTTTCGGAACACCATATTTACGGCTGATTTTGTCTAACTGAGGAAGATTATTTTGATATTGCGTGACGCCCTGTTCAATCCTCCAGGTAGGCAAAACACGGTTTAAATAGTCATCCAATGTGGCTTTTTTTTCCGGCTGGTTACGATCAGCCTTAATAACGCGCGAAATAAAATGGATATTGGCAAATGCCCGATCCAGTGTTTTTTCACTGAAACCCTGTTCTCTCGCTTGCTGTTTCAGCAAAGCCACATAAGCCGGAAATTGTGATGGTTCACGGGATTTCAATGGAAAATGGTGCTCCAAAGCCCTGACTTTTGTTTGTGAATGTGCAAGCAACATGGATTGGTCGTACGACTGTTTGCCATTTGATATACTGCACCCTGCCAGTAGAGTCACGGACAACAAAGTCACTCTAGTGATTAATTTCATAAATCAGCTCCTCAGTTCAGGATCAAGCCCTTGCTAGTTATTTTTCATTACTTGCTAGGTTTGTTTGAAGCCAGATGTTCATTAATCAAACTTTCCACTGGCGGTGGCACTTGTAGATAAAACCCCTGTTCATTCAAAGCCGATTTAACTTTTTCAATATCTGCGTTAGCGAGTTTCTGTTTTTCTGCTAATGAAATCATCATTGAATATTGAGGTTCACCAAATGTTTTTAATAGCTCTTCTGGAACACGCAAAAAATCATCTTTTTTTTCAATATAAAGATATGTTTGGTCACGTTTTAGGCTTTTATAGATTACACAAATCATTGTCATCAACTCTATTTAAATTAACTATGCAGCTTGCTTGAATAATTCACTAACTATAACATGCTTATTATATTTAATAATATCGTCTTCCAGAGGCCGTTCTAGGAAACTGCTCCGGAAAACTTAACCTTGCTGAGTCAGAATATCGATGCCACAGTCGCCAATTGAGCTAAAAGGCAGTAATTTTACGCTTTCGGTCGTTCATTTGCATGATGACCAGCCGGAAGTCATTCATAAAGCTATTCAGGAAAAAATGGAGCAAGCTCCTGAATTCCTAAAAAATGCTCCTGTTGTTATCAATATATCGGATCTCCCTATCGAGGCAGATCTCCTCGCACTCCACCGAGCCATTGAGTCTGTTGGGTTGCGTGTTGTTGGCATCAGTGGATGTCAAAGTGAAGAACAACGAAAAGTTGTTCTAAAATCTGAACTCCCTTTATTGAAAGAAGGTAAAAGTCAGAAAGTTCTTACTCAAGAAAATAAACCGACCGAACCTATTTTCAAAAAAACTCGTATAATTAGTACGCCTGTTCGTTCAGGACAAAGAATTTATGCACCAAATAGCGACCTCATTGTGACAAATAATGTAAGCGCTGGTGCAGAATTAATCGCTGATGGGAATATTCATATATACGGTATGCTGCGTGGACGGGTGTTGGCAGGCGCATCTGGCGACCAAGAGAGCCAGATTTTCTGCACCCATTTAAATGCAGAACTCACTTCTATTGCCGGTCAATATTGGCTCAGCGAAAAAATTCCAGAAAGTTTTGTCGGTAAAGCCGCAAAATTACGTCTGGTAAATAACGAATTAACTATTGAAACCTTAGTCTAGCCCTTATAACAAGGAATCGCTTCATGGCACGCATTATTGTTGTTACATCTGGTAAAGGTGGCGTTGGCAAAACCACTTCAAGCGCGGCCATTGCTACCGGTCTCGCCCAAAGAGGGAAAAAAACCGTAGTTATCGATTTTGATATCGGTCTACGAAACCTCGATTTGATCATGGGCTGTGAACGCCGAGTGGTTTTTGACTTCGTGAACATCATTCAAGGTGATGCCAGCTTAAATCAAGCGCTAATCAAAGATAAGCGTACTGAAAATCTATATATCTTGCCTGCATCTCAAACTCGCGATAAAGAAGCACTCACACGTGATGGTGTTGAAAAAATCCTGAATGAATTAGATCAACAGGGATTTGAATTTATTATCTGCGATTCCCCTGCTGGTATTGAAAGCGGTGCATTGATGGCACTCTATTTTGCCGATGAAGCAATTATTACAACAAACCCAGAAGTCTCATCTGTTCGTGACTCCGATCGTATTCTAGGCATCTTAGCCTCTAAATCACGCCGTGCAGAAAAAAGCAATGAACCTATTAAAGAGCATCTTCTGCTGACACGTTATAACCCGGGACGCGTGAGCCGTGGCGATATGCTTAGCATGGAAGATGTATTGGAAATTCTGTGTATTCCTTTACTTGGCGTCATCCCAGAAGATCAGTCCGTTCTCCGCTCATCCAATCAGGGAGAACCGGTTATTCTGGATAAAGAATCTGATGCAGGTAAAGCATACGAAGATACTGTTTTACGTTTACTTGGTGAAGAACGGCCTTTCCGTTTCATCGAAGAAGAAAAAAAAGGCTTTTTAAAACGCCTGTTTGGGGGGTAACGCATGGCTTTGTTAGATTTCTTCCTGTCGAGAAAAAAACCGACAGCCAATATTGCCAAGGAGCGGCTGCAAATCATCGTGGCAGAGCGTCGGCGCGGTGATTCCGAGCCTGCTTATCTGCCCGAAATGAAACGGGATATTCTGGCCGTTATTTGTAAATATGTACAAATCGACCCAGAAATGCTTTCTGTCCAGTTTGAGCAGAAAAATGATGATATTTCCGTATTAGAGCTCAATGTAACATTACCAGAAACTGAAGAATCGCCAAAATAGCACCATTAAATGATGCTATTTAATTTAAGCGTATGATTTTTCAAGAATAAATCGGGATGTCGGTACATCCCGATTTCAAATATTCAACATATCCATTAATGTCTTCCTCTCATTTTTTTCCAATTCCCATCCCTCTCCTATTTTGGTAATCATTCTCTCCATATTCATTACATGACTAACGAATAATTGGCATTAATCCTATACCTATCAACCTTATTTTCTGGATGATTAGCGTTATGTGACCGATGATAGTGCGCGCAAACTGGCTTATGCTGATACACACTATTACGATCCAATAGGACGGGAAATACAGTTTAGAACAGCTAAGGGTTGGTTTCGTCGGATGCAGTATTATCGTGGTTTAGCATCAGCGAAGATGAAAATGATACTGCTGCTGAAATAGTGTCACAAGTATAGTTCTATCTTCGATTCCCTGCCCGTTAAGCCGGGCAGGGAATCGAAACTATGCGAATTAAAACAGAGAAATTGAAGTCGCTATTGGGCGGAGTAATTCGCCAATATCTCTGCAATGGGTTGTACCAGCAACTTCCCTCGCCAGCCCCGGAATAATTCGGGCTGATTTTCCAGTGATTTCAGTTTCCAATGCCAATTTAGTAATTGATTAATTTGTCGGCGAGATGCCAGCAGTTCTGCACTGAAATGATGGGACTCACTCACTTGAGTAACCAATAATTTAATTTCTTTGAACGCCTTACGATAACTCGGATAATCAATCAAATTCATAATTTGAGCCGGGCATTCTTCCTCTGGAATATCTTTGCTCTCTGCTGCCATTACCAATAATCGGCGACCATGACAACGGATTTCTTGGCCACTCAATCCCAACGCATCCAATTCCCCCAGAGACGTCGGCATATAGCGGGCAACTTGCCATAAATTCTCTTCGCGGATTACAAAGTTAACCGCCAGATCACGCTCCCGTGCCTGATTTAATCGCCAAGCAGCCAGTTTTTTCAAACAGGCCAATTGTCTCGGGCGCAATTGCCATGCATTGCCAATATCCTTGTAAGCGAGTTCCGGCATCAACACTTCTTGGCGACGTTGGGCAATCATCTCACTTTCATTTTTTGCCGCATCCATATATCCCGCTTGCTCTGTTTTTTCCATCAGAATATCAGCGAGTGGCAATAAATAGTAGACATCAGCGGCAGCATACTCACACTGCTTTCCACTCAACGGACGTGCCAACCAATCAGTGCGTGATTCGCTCTTATCTAACTCCACATGCAGATATTCAGAAACCAATGTTGCGAATCCACATGACATAGGATGACCAATAAATGCAGCCAGTACTTGAGTATCGATCATGGGGGCTGGCAAACATTGAAAACTATTACCAAAAACCTCTAAATCTTCACTACCAGCATGGATAAATTTTAATACGTTTGAATCAGTCAATAGATCCTTCAAAGGTTGCCATTGCGAAATTTCAAGAGGGTCAATCAGAGAAAGACGTTCACCATCAAACAGTTGTATCAAACCTAATTGGGGGTAATACGTCCGTGTACGTATAAATTCGGTATCTAATGCAATTCTTGCATGTTTTTTTGCCCGATCACAGATTGACTGTAATTGGTCATCGGAAGCAATCAACTGATAATTCAAAACATCATTCTCTTAGCCATTCATAAAATATGTACAACAACGCCGGTAAAAACCGGCGTTGTTAATGTGATAGCGATCTTAAAACTTTTTCATCTACTCTTATACGGTTTTTCTTTCAAGTTGCAGTTTTGTGAGCTACACCTAAAAAATCTATTGGGTATAGAAATGAGCCTGATCAACTTTTAGCAACATTGTCCGCTTTTGCCAACTCTTCGTTACGTAGCTCTTTACGAAGAATTTTTCCTACGTTGGATTTTGGCAACTCTTCGCGGAATTCAATGAGCTTTGGCACCTTATATCCTGTCAGGTAACGACGACAATGTGTCTTCAGTTCATCCTCAGTTAAGCTGCGATCTTTACGAACCACAAACACTTTGACAATTTCTCCTGAGTTTTTACTCAGAACGCCGATTGCTGCTGACTCTAACACTTTAGGATGGGAAGAAACAATATCTTCTACTTCATTTGGATAGACATTGAAACCGGAAACCAAAATCATGTCTTTTTTCCGATCAACAATGTTGAAAAAACATTTTTCATCTATTCTGGCAATATCCCCTGTTGCCAACCATCCATCTTTAAGCACTTCCGCAGTGGCATCTGGACGATTCCAATAACCTTTCATCACCTGTGGACCACGCACCCACATTTCACCCGCTTCTCCCTCAGGGACTTCGTTACCATTCTCACCCACCAGTTTGATCTCTGTCGAAGCAACGGGGAAACCAATACTGCCACTGTAATAAGTCAAGTTATGAGGGTTAGCTGAAACCAGAGGAGAACATTCTGTCAATCCATAACCTTCCAGTAGATGACAACCAGTTAGGTTTTGCCATTTTTCGGCCACTGATCTTTGCACAGCCATGCCACCACCAACAGACAAACGCAATGAGGAGAAATTCAGCTTCTGGAATTCTGGGCTATTCAGCCAAGCATTGAACAGCGTGTTAACACCCGACAACGCAGTGAAGCGATAACGCGATAGCTCTTTGACCGTGCCGTTTACATCGCGAGGGTTGGTAATCAACAGATTTTGTCCCCCCAATTCAATGAAAAACAGGCAATTTATCGTCAAAGCAAAGATATGGTACAACGGCAGGGCCGTTATCACTAGCTCTTCCCCAACCTTCAATAAAGGAGCATAACTGGCTTTAGCCTGTTCGAGGTTTGCCAGCATATTACGATGAGTCAGCATTGCACCTTTGGCAATCCCAGTGGTTCCCCCCGTATATTGCAGGAATGCTAAATCTTCACCTTTCACATCCGGTTTGACATACTGCATACGGTAGCCTTTGTGCATAGCACTACGGAATGAAATGGCATCCGGTAAATGATATTTCGGCACAAGGCGCTTAACGTATTTAACAACGAAATCGACTAATGTTCCTTTCGGACGGGAAAGTTGATCTCCCATACGCGTCAAAATGACATGTTTGACTTGTGTATTAAAAACAGCTTTTTCTAAGGTATGAGCGAAGTTAGAAACAATGACAATAGCGGATGTCCCACTGTCATTAAGCTGATGTTCTAATTCACGTGGGGTATAAAGCGGATTAACATTTACCGCTATCATCCCAGCACGGAGAATACCAAACAGTGCCACAGGATATTGCAGTAAATTTGGCATCATCAATGCCACACGATCCCCTTTTTTCAGCCCCAGTCCATTCTGTAAGTAAGCAGAAAAAGCTCGGCTCCGTTCCTCCAATTTACGGAAAGTCATCACCTCGCCCATATTGATAAATGCGACTTGATCGGCATAACGTGCCACAGCATTTTCAAACATTTCAATCAACGACGAATAACGATCGGGATCGATCTCTGCCGGAACATCTGCCGGATAATGTTTTAGCCAGACTTTTTCCAAGTTGAATACTCCTGAAATCTAATTGCGATGTAATCACTGACCATAAAACAAACCAGACCTGCATATTTAACAAATTATTAACTCAGCGTACCAGTTTGAAAAGCAACAATGTTCAGGTTGGCGATACACATCACTAATTTAATACTATTAATCTCTGCAAAAAAATAAGGCAGCTTCTGCTGCCTTCATTTTTTTCATTAATTATCAATTAGTTAATCAACTTATTAATAATCATATTTATAATTTGTTAATTATACACCTATTTACTTATTTTTGACTTAAAGTCACACCGTTATTCAAAATAGTTATAAGAAGGATAACCTAATAGAAGATAATTATTAAGAATAGAATTAAAATAGGATTTAACAAAAAAATAGCCTTGGTAATCACAAGGCTATTTTATAGTGTCTGTATTAATTTGCTCAACGGGTAGGATTACTCCGTTAAAATATTTTCAATCGGTGCAGGTTGAGATGAAGAATAGAATCCCCAAGCCAATGGGTCATAAGGATTACCATAATAGCCCCATGGTTCTGAGCTAATAGCAGCAGGCAAAATGATTCGCTGAGATTCATTCCAGCGTTTAAAACCTGTGACATTTATTTCAACATAGCTATACGGGCTATTACCTACTTTTCCCTGTTCAATGCCAGTGATCAAACCAACCACAGTCACATAATGATTTTTAAAATCTGTGGGTTCTAAGAAATTATTCACGTAAGCATATATGCGCCCCAAAGAAACTGCTTGCAAATATGGAACAGCGTTATCAGCCAGTGGCACCGCAGAAATTTCCAACCGGGTTCGATCTTTTTCATTTAAGACACTAAGTACTTTTCCACCAAAGCGCCCTTCATGCCCAATATAGAGTTCAGGCGCATTTTTGACAGAAAGCAAATTTTCCACGGGTGTTTCGGTCGTTCCTTTGATGGTATCAGGGATCGACATACAACCTGCAAGTATCATCGTTCCCAACAGTACTGCCGTTCTTATTATCCTCTGGTAGGATGTTCCATTGAGCATATAAATCCTCCAATTCTGGAAAAATCAGACTGACTATTGATAACCTAACGATCGTATATACTGATAAACATCACTTCCTGCCGCCAAGTTGCATGCGTTTTACCCTAATAGTCACAATAACCTTAACGGCCGGGTAATTTTTTCCATGTTACTTCATTACGCAGATAAACAGGTTCCGCATTTTCAACTGTTGTTGCTTCCCCCGCGTTCCACATTTGAACAGCCAGTGGTAACATGTCTTCCGCATAAGGCAGTGTAATATCACTGGTTACCAATGATAAATGACTCTCCAATAATTGAGGATAGGCTTCCCACCCCGTTCCGGCAATCACCCACTCACCAGACAAGGAACTCATTATCGCTTGTGCCTGTTCAGGTTTTAAAACTGACTCGGTTTCATCACCTTGCCATACACCCTGCGAATTACGGCTGTATTGCCCCCAATAAACTTCTCCCATCCGTGCATCAATGGCAACCAAAACATTTGTTGCTTCTTTCAGGCGAAAGGCCCCCTGAGCCATCGTTTTTAGGGAAGAAACACCAAGCAGCGGCAATTCAGCGCCCAATGCCAGTCCTTGGGCAATACCAACACCAATCCGCACGCCTGTGAAACTGCCCGGCCCACGGCCAAATGCCAACGCATTCAGTTGTTGCAGGCTCACACTACCTTTCGATAATACATTTTGCACCATCGGTAAAATACGTTGGGTGTGTTCTCGTGGGGAAATCTCAAACTGTGCTTCAACGGCACCTTCATTCCAAAGTGCAACAGAACAAGCTTCAGTTGCAGTATCAATAGCTAAAATCCGCGTGGACATGCCTTAACTCCGGCAAGAATTGAATTCAAAACAAGGGATCTATACTATCATAACCCCGACAATTTTACTCTGACTCTGATGGCCGAGATTTAAGAAATGCGGCTGCTTTTGATAAATCACGGGTACGATATGCAGCTGGCAGACTGTTCAAAAACACTTCACCATATGGACGCATCACCAATCGGTTATCACAGATGACAACAACACCATAGTCATCAATATCGCGGATCAAACGCCCAACCCCTTGTTTCAAACTGATAACCGCATCGGGAAGTTGAACTTCGTTAAAAGCATCACCGCCTTTCAACTGACAATCTTCAATACGAGCTTTCAGCAGTGGATCATCCGGTGCAGTAAACGGTAATTTATCAATAATAACGCAGGACAGCGCATCCCCTCGAACATCTACTCCCTCCCAAAAACTACCTGTAGCCACCAGTAAAGCATTACCCGCTGAAATAAATTGTGACAACAGTTGCCCCTTACTCGTTTCTCCCTGTACCAATACCGGAAGTGTCATGCTGGCGCGGAATTCTTCCGCTAAGCTGCGCATCATTTGATGGGAAGTACAAAGGAAAAAACAGCGCCCTTTATTGCTTTCAATCAATGGTTTTAACATGCGAGCAAGCCATTTTGCGCCTCCCTGCTGATTAGGCGAAGGTAAATGGCGTGGAACACACAATAGCATCTGGCGCTGATAATCAAAGGGACTGGGCAGAAGCAGCGTTTGAGCTTGCTTTAGTCCTAAACGTTCTGTGAAGTGATCAAGTTGTTCATTAACCGACAAGGTTGCCGAGGTAAAAATCCAACACCCCGATTGTGCTAGGATCATCTCACTGAACTTATCGGAAACAGATAACGGTGTCAGTGCCAGCAAAAAATGCCGCCCATAACTTTCAAACCAATAACTGTAATTCGGGATCGTAACATCAATCAGGCGCTTAAGACGATTGCGATAAATCGTTACCCGTTCAAACGCAGCATCCAGCATAGCTGAGCGCCCCAAGGAGAGTTTCATCACGTCATAGCAAAGCTCCAGCGCATCATCTAACCGTACTAATACACGTTGAATTTGCGGCTGCTGCAAAGCTTCACGAAGATTACCCCTATAGCTGTTTTCTCCCAAAGATAAGCGAAAATCCTGTGCGCTTTGGCTAAGTCGGTCAGCACTTTTTTGCAATTGAGCCTGATCACGCACTTCGGTACGGTAAGCTATGATGATATCACGCGATAAATCCATCAATTGGCGACTGCTTAATTGCTGACCAAAATATTGACTGGCGATATCAGGAATTTGATGTGCTTCATCAAATATGACGACATCAGCCTGCGGGATTAATTCGCCAAATCCGGTATCTTTAATCACCACATCCGCCATAAATAAATGATGGTTAACAATGACCACATCCGCTTCCATCGCTTTGCGGCGAGCTTTCAGTACGAAACATTCCTGATAGCTTGGGCAATCACTGCCAAGGCAATTATCATTAGTGCTCGTAACCAATGGCCAAACCGTGCTGTCTTCCGCAATTTGATGACAAGTACTAATATCACCCTCTACCGTCTGTGCTGACCAATGCCTCAGTTTGATCACTTCCGTCAGTATTTCGGCTTCCATCTGGGAATTACCGATTAACTGTTGTTCAAGGCGTTCAAGGCATAAGTAATTTGAACGCCCTTTTAATAGCGCCAGATTACCCTTAAAGTCCAAAGCATCAACGATAGTCGGGAGATCGCGATTGTAGAGCTGATCCTGCAATGCTTTGGAACCCGTGGAAATGATCACCTTTTTACCGGAACGTAAAGCAGGAACCAGGTAAGCAAAGGTTTTACCGGTTCCTGTACCTGCTTCTACCACCAATTGTTGCTGTTTTTTGATCGCAGTTGTAATAGCTGAAGACATTTCCCGTTGGGCATCACGTGGCTTAAAACCCGTTATAGCTTTGGCAAGCACGCCATTTTTCGCAAAATCGTCTGACACGGATTGTCTCTTCAATAAAATGTGGCAGAATTATGCCAATACTGGATTGTAATAACTACCCAATTCAGCAAAAAACTGTATAAATTAACAGGACATTTAATGACTATTAAACGTATTGATCCCAATGCCCGTTGGTCAGAAGCGGTTGTTCACAATGACACCATTTATTATACCAGCATACCAGAAAAGCTGGACGGCGATATTATAGAACAAACAGTCGATACACTGGCTGCCATTGATACGCTGTTACATCGCCTTGGTTCAGATAAAAGCAAAATCCTTGATACCATGATTTTTCTGGCAGATAAAGCCGATTTTGCGGGCATGAACATCGCTTGGGATGCGTGGGTTGTCGCTGGAAGTGCACCTGTTCGTTGTACCGTTCAGGCCGAATTAATGCACCCAGAATATAAAGTAGAAATCAAAATTATCGCAGCTTTATAAGCATAATCTGCATTCACCAAAATGCACATGGCATTGAAAGCGCTATAGCGCCTTCAATGCCATTTTGTGTAAATAAAATAACCTAATGAATAAGCTCTAAGCCATTTTAATCATTATCATGCCAGCCAATAGCAGCACAATACCACCCCATCCCTTAAAGTTCAGTCTTTGATTAAACATAATCCAGCCCGCAGCTACCGTAGCGATAATGCCGAATGCTCCCCATAAAGCATAAGCAATGGAAAGTTCAATACCTTTAACAGCTTGAGCCAACGCACTGAATGCGCCCAAAACAGCAACCAGAGATAAGATACCGATCCAAAGACGCTGAAAACCATTGGATAGTTTCAGTAAAATATTTGCAAAAATTTCCAGAACAACAGCCAGAACCAAGAACGCAGCATGCCACCATTCAAATTGAGTTAACATATTATGCCTCCTCGATTTGTTTGTTAGAGATGTTAATTGGAGAGCTGCTTAATATCTTAGTCTTACTTGAGGCTTTTTTTGACCCTACTTTAATCAAGGCAATTCCAGCTATCAGCAGTACCAATCCACCCATTTTCATCAATGAAAGCGACTCATTGAACCAAAGTACACTAAACGCGGTAATAAACAGTATTCCAATACCTTCCCACAGGGCATAAGCCACCCCTAATGCGACTTTTTTCACGGCAATTGCCAACAAAATATAAGAAGCGGTGATCATGGTGTACATCACAATCAAGCCTGTAAAATCACCCGAAACACTGGCTTGTTTCATCGACAGAGTACCAATTACTTCTGCCACAATTGCCAATGCAAGAAATATCCAATAAATCATTTTTTTCTCCTGAACATACTAGTAAAGCATGCCAAGATATCAAGCTGTAAATACCACAAGGTCAGACGCGCACGCGAATACGCGGTATCAGAATCAAACTGACGTTTTAGCGAAATATTTTGGCAAATGAGGATTACCGGCGAAAAACCGGTTAACAGGAGAAGACGCTAAAGGGCACCGCACCAGTAGTGTTCACTGGATAAGATAGCAGAGAGAAAGAAAACGTGGGTACAACGTTGAATTTTATTACTATGTTGAATGTTGACGCTTTTGGCGCTATTCATGATATTTTATTCTTTCATCACACGATGATCACTGCGTGATATACTACGAACCCTCATGTTAGTGATGTAACTAATTGCCTCTATTTTTAGCATGTCCAAACAATAAACACAACTGACAGACACATTTTTAAGTTACACAGTTAACTTTACAAACTATTTGACTTTAAACACAGCCGCTATCCCGATAGGCGTATATTATGACAAATAAAATCGCCTATTGGAATACGTCTTTAAATAGCTTGCGAGGCAATATATGATCTGTCGCGCCAAATTCTAACACAGGAGAACTTCTGGGGCGATAGTGGCCGCTCCGATTATTCCACTGAGTTAATATACCATGGGTGAAAAAAAGCTCACCAGCTAACAATACAGGGTATTTTGTATGATCGATATCATCATCATTTGGGAGAGGTTGACTGGCATCATGGCGATACCATAAAAGCCTGCCTTTGATCAGCGAAGTATGGCCTGTAACTAGAGGCTTGGAGAAATCACAAATACTACATACAACGATCTGAGGCATATCAGAATATATAACGTATATGTAATGCCCATCTGGAACGCATATCTCCATTGAATCTATTCTTTTCATCACATAATAATAGCAGTCATCATCATATCTTGCTCTAGGCCAACAACACTGTTTAAACACATTCAATCTAGGCTGACGTTGTTTATGTCTATCTGATTCAGGCCAAGACCGTTCAAGCATATATATATTATCTAAACTTTCGTGTGGTTGTTGGAAAGGAGGTTTATGTCTTCCGGGTCTCGGTTTGTGGATAGTATCAAATTCATCCAAACAGTTATGGTTAATTATTGTGGCTCTATTTTTATAAATTGCACTTAACTTTGTTAACGCGTTTTTTGGTACATCTTTGTCATAACTCTTTATCCGTTCAGAAATCCACTGATCTCTGACATCCTCTTCTCCCCTACCTTTCACCCGATTTATCTGCTCACGCTTTAGCGCCCATTGGTCATGCCAAGTTTTTGTGTCATCATCACGCATACTATATTCCCTTTCTTTTCACTCATTATCGCTTGAACTGAAATCAACCAATTAGTAACCTATGGGAACTTTTTTTAACGTGATGTGTTTCAAAAAATTTAAAAAGAGTAGGTTTGAATGGGATCTGACCGCATGACACGGCCAGATAATAGTAGAAAATAGAGTTCGTTATTCAAATTCGTTCCACGAACGCCCATCTCTGGTAATCATAGCAATGGACGCCACCGGCCCCCAAGTACCTGATTGATAAGGTTTTGGTGGTTCATTATCCGCTGCCCATGCTTCTATTATGGAATCCACCCACTTCCATGCTTCTTCCACTTCATCGCGACGGACAAACAGCGCCTGAATACCGCGCATAGCTTCCAACAGCAATCTTTCGTAAGCATCCGCAAGATGCGTTTGATTAAAGGTTTCGGAGAAACTCAAATCCAGTTTGGTCGTTTGCAAGCGGTGTTTATGTTCCAATCCCGGAGCCTTGTTTAGTACTTCAATATCAATACCTTCATCTGGCTGCAAGCGGATCGTCAATTTATTCTGTGGTAATTGCTGGTAGGATTCAGCAAACAAATTCAGGGGTGGTTCTTTAAAATAGACAACAACTTCAGAACACTTGGCCGGTAAACGTTTCCCTGTTCTCAGGTAGAAAGGAACACCAGACCAGCGCCAATCATCAATATCAACACGAATCGAAACAAAAGTTTCAGTTTTGCTGACTTTATTCGCACCCTCTTCTTCCAGATAACCAGGAACTTTCTTACCATGCACAAAACCTGCGGTATATTGCCCGCGAACGGTTTTTTCCCGCACATTGGTGTTATCAATTCGACGCAATGAACGCAATACTTTCACTTTCTCATCACGAATACGATCGGCTGTCAGGTCAGCAGGTGGTGACATAGCAATCATAGTCAGGATTTGCAGAAGATGGTTCTGGATCATATCACGCATCTGCCCAGCCTGATCAAAATACCCCCAACGCCCTTCGATACCAACTTCTTCAGCTACGGTAATTTGCACATGATCAATCGTGCGATGATCCCAATTATTAACAAACAGTGAATTGGCAAAACGCAACGCCAGTAGGTTCAGTACTGTATCTTTGCCCAAATAATGGTCAATACGGTAAATTTGCTTTTCATTGAAATATTTTGCTACTTCATCGTTAATGGCTCTGGAAGAAGCAAGATCTGTTCCCAGAGGCTTTTCCATCACGACGCGATTAGGTCCCTTATTCAGCCCCGCTGCGCCCAAACCATGACATACTGCTCCGAATGTACTTGGCGGCATGGCAAAATAATGAATCGCTGGCAAGTTGCTTGTATTGAGTACCTCTGCCAATTTGGTGAAATGATCCGTTTTATTAACATCCAAATTACAGAATTCCAGACGTGAACTGAGTTTTTTCCACAGTTCAGGCTCCAATTTCTCGGGCAAAAATGTGGTCAACGCTTCTTCAACAACTTTGATATACGCTTTTTTATCCCAATCAGCGCGACCGACACCAATAATTCGGGTATCTGGGTGGATATAACCCGTTTTTTCTAACTGGTAAAGGGAAGGCATTAATTTCCGGCGTGCTAAGTCTCCTTTCGCCCCAAAAATCACCAAATCACAAGCCTGAGCTGTAGACGTCACCGCCATGTTGCATCTCCTCAATTACGGGATATTGTAATTTTTTTACAGAACCATCGAGTAATGTACTCTTTTGGTTATAAGCAGTAAACACCGATTATTCATCGATACTCTCTTCTTCATGTTGCCATTTTGTTGGCTACGATATCGGATCTATTGGGTATTTATTGCCTACATAAACCTCACTAATGCTTTTTGTACTCCATTTTTATATTCATGTGAGTTTTACTTTTATAGCGACAATTGAAATTTTACAACGTTTAAGAAGTAATATTACCAAGTTGAAAGTTAGACACTTGTCATATTTTCATGAAAAACCTCAGAACATCGGGTACTTGTCACTGCCAGCTTTCAATAACAAGTAGTATATTTTCATAAAAATGACATAGGTTTCTTCTGTTAATGAAATCGTTAAAACCGAGGTTGAACTGCGTTTTATGAACATACTGGAACGGCTCCAAAATAGTCTTGATGTTTTGAGTAAGTCAGAGAAAAAGGTTGCGCAGGTCATCCTCGCTTCACCACAAACTTCCATTCATTCAAGTATTGCCACTCTGGCTAAAGTGGCCGATGTCAGTGAACCTACGGTTAATCGTTTTTGTCGCCGCTTGGGCACCAAAGGATTCCCCGATTTTAAATTGCATTTGGCACAGAGTCTTGCCAATGGCACGCCGTATGTAAATCGCAACGTGGAAGAAAGTGACAGCGTCATATCTTATACCAACAAAATTTTTGAATCTGTTATGGCTAATCTGGAGACAGTCAAGAGTAATCTGGATATTATGGCGATTAACCGTGCGGTTGACTTGCTAACGCAGGCAAGAAAGCTCTCGTTTTTTGGTTTGGGAGCATCTGCTGCTGTCGCCCATGATGCCATGAACAAGTTTTTTAGATTCAATATTCCGGTCACCTATTTTGACGATATTGTGATGCAGAGAATGAGCTGTATTAACAACACTGAAGGAGATGTCGTCGTGCTGATTTCTCATACCGGACGAACAAAAAGCCTCGTGGAAATTGCCAAACTAGCCCGTGAAAATGATGCTACAGTGATCGCCATCACCTCAACGGGTTCCCCTTTAGCACACGAAGCGACTCTCTCGATTCTGCTGGACGTTCCCGAAGATACGGATATTTATATGCCAATGGTCTCCAGAATTGCTCAACTTACTATCATTGATGTATTGGCAACGGGGTTTACACTACGCCGTGGTTCAAAATTCAGAGATAACTTGAAGAGGGTCAAAGAAGCATTACGTAATTCTCGGTTTGATAAGAATGAATAACCCAAGAAAAATAAACTTTGTTTTTGTTCACTATTTATCAGCTCTCCAGACTGATAGCATATATATATCCAATAGACTTCCCTCATCTGCACCATTAGCAGTACGGGATTGATTATCAAGAAGTTAAATGGTTATGCTACGGTAATCAAAAACGCATACTTCACAGGTCAACGGAGTAATACATGTCCAAACGGCTCAGAAGAACGAAAATCGTCACTACACTTGGCCCTGCTACAGATCGTGACAATAATCTAGAAAAAGTCATCAATGCGGGTGCTAACGTTGTCCGCCTTAATTTCTCTCACGGTACCGCAGAAGATCATATTCAACGCGCAAATAAAGTGCGCGAAATTGCTGCCCGTTTGGGCTGTCACGTTGCCATCCTCGGTGATCTGCAAGGACCCAAAATACGCGTATCCACCTTTAAGGAAGGGAAAATTTTCCTGAATATTGGGGATAAATTCTTGCTGGATGCCACGCTGGGTAAAGGAGAAGGGGATAAAGAAAAAGTCGGTATCGACTATAAAGGTTTACCGTCCGATGTTACAGCCGGAGATACTCTGCTACTGGATGATGGGCGGGTTCAGCTGAAAGTCTTGAATGTTCAGGACATGAAAGTCTACACGGAAGTGACTGTCGGCGGCCCTCTGTCCAATAATAAAGGCATCAATAAACTGGGTGGCGGATTATCAGCTGAAGCACTAACTGCAAAAGATAAAGAAGATATTATCACTGCGGCCAAAATTAATGTTGATTATCTTGCCGTTTCTTTCCCTCGCTCAGGTGAAGACCTGAATTATGCTCGCCGACTCGTACGAGATGCGGGTTGTGAAACGCAAATTGTCGCCAAAGTTGAACGAGCAGAAGCCGTCAGCAGCGATGAAATTATTGATGAAATCATTCTGGCATCTGATGTCGTCATGGTCGCCCGGGGCGATCTGGGCGTTGAAATTGGTGACCCTGAGCTGGTTGGTGTACAGAAAAAACTGATCCGCCGAGCCCGTCAACTGAATCGTGTCGTGATTACCGCCACTCAAATGATGGAGTCCATGATCACCAATCCAATGCCAACGCGTGCTGAAGTGATGGATGTTGCCAATGCGGTGCTGGATGGTACTGATGCTGTTATGCTCTCGGCTGAAACAGCGGCGGGCCAATATCCAGCAGAAACTGTCGCCGCCATGGCTCAAGTCTGTTTAGGGGCTGAAAAAATGCCAAGCATCAATGTTTCCAAACATCGCTTGGATATCACCTTCGATAGCGTTGAAGAAGCCATTTCAATGTCCACTATGTATGCCGCCAATCACCTGAAAGGTGTCAAGGCAATTATTGCCATGACTGAATCAGGCCGCACGGCTCGTATGATGTCACGTATCAGCTCTGGCCTACCTATCTTTTCCATGTCGCGCCATGAATCGACGTTAAACCGTACCGCTCTTTACCGAGGTGTCACTCCGGTTTATTGCAGCACACACACTGATGGGATTTCAGCGGCAAACGAAGCGATAACGCGTCTGCGCGATAAAGGTTATCTCGATTCTGGGGACTTGGTGTTGGTAACTCAAGGTGATCAAATGAGAACGATTGGCAGTACCAATACTTGCCGCATACTTGAAGTCGAGTAATCGACCCAACAAATGCAAATGACAAAGGGCAGCATGCTGCCCCTTCTGATACCGATACCTAATGTGATCAGGAATTAAAGATCTTTCCTTTTATAAGGCTCAATATCTCCTTCTTTCCGTGTTTTAAGTAATTTCAATATCCACGTATATTGTTCAGGATTTGGTTTAACCAATTCTTCTAATTCCTGATTCATACGACGGGCAATATAAGCATCATCCTGCCCTTCAATATCATCCATCGGTGGGCGAATATAGATATCCAACTGATGAGTTTGGTGATCATAAACCGGAAATAATGGCACAACGGATGCCCGACTGACTTTCATCAAACGCCCAACCGCGGGTAGAGTCGCCTTGTAAGTAGCAAAAAAATCGACGAACTCACTGTGTTCTTCGCCATGATCCTGATCGGGCAAATAATAGCCCAGAAACCCCTGACGGATCGACGCAATAAATGGTTTGATGCCCACCTCACGGGAATGCAGGCGTCCACCAAAATGAGTCCGAACTTTGTTCCATAAATAATCAGCAACAGGATTACTCTGATGGTGAAACATGCCAGCCACTTTTTGGCCTCGTGCGGCTAACAGCATGGCTGGAATATCAATCGCCCAACCATGGGGAACCAGTAAAATGACATTCTTACCTTGTGCTTTTAAGGTTTGGATAATTTCTTCACCATGCCATCGAGTACGCTCAAGCGTCGATTCAGCCCCTCTCAGACAAAGTTCTGCCAGTATGACAAATGACTGAGGCGCGGTGGCAAACATTTTATCAATCAAATCTTCGCACTGTTGTTCCGTTAGTTCAGGAAAACAATAAATTAAATTGATCTTTGCCCTACGGCGGGCACTTTTCGCTTTTCTGCCCCCCAAAATCCCTATCTTGGCCAGTAATGGATCACGCCATTTTACTGGGATATAAGCTAATCCCGCCAATATTCCCACACCAGCCCAAAGCCCCCAATAACGGGGATGCAAATAAGAGCGATGAAACCGAGGGACATATCCCAATTTACTATCTGTATCTTTTACTTTATTCATGAGCTAATTCTGATGCTCCCAGCACTCGCTTTCTAAACGCAAATTTCCAACAAAAAACAATACAAAAGCGGATGATATCGATCATCCGCTTTTGTGTCTTCAATAATTGAAAGCCTGTGCATTTAATCTAGCACGAGTTGAGGCCTAATTTCCTTGACCATTGCTACATACTCAGCACGATCTTTACCATTTAACCCACCAGAACGCGGTAATTTCGCAGTAAGTGGATTAACAGGCTGCTGGTTATCCCAGAATTCAAAATGTAAATGCGGGCCAGTTGAACGACCTGTATTACCTGATAACGCAATACGTTCACCACGTCTCACTTTCTGACCAGGTTTTACCAGTATTTTTCTCAAGTGCATATACCGAGTCGTATATTGACGGCCGTGTCGAATAGCGATGAAGTTACCGGCCGCACCATCAAATTTCGCGACAACAACTTCCCCATCACCTACCGCCATAACGGGTGTTCCCACAGGCATGGCAAAATCAATCCCTTTATGTGCGGTAACCCGCCCTGTTACCGGATTTAAGCGATGTGGATTGAAAGGAGATGATACTCTGAATTGTTTCGTTGTCGGATAACGCAGGAAGCCACGTTCCAAACCGGACGCGTTACTATCATAAAAACGACCATCATCGGCCCGGAAGGCGTAATAATCATTTCCACCATTTTGCAAGCGAACACCCAATAATTGGCTTTGCTCACTCTTTCCCTCAAGCATCTCACGAGACATCAGCACAGAAAAACGATCGCCTTTACGCAACTTACGAAAATCTATCTGCCATTGCAGCGCCTTTATCACTTCTCTGGCTTCACTATTGGTTAACCCGGCACTGAGAGCACTACCATTAAAACTGCCATCGACTGTGCCGGTGATAACATTGTTTTTCCATTCCCCTTTCTGGAGTTCCTTTGCTTCTTGGAAATCATCTCCTTCACGGGTATAAACGCGCTTTTCACGGCGTGAAACATCCCACGTCATAGTTTTTAACTTACCATTTTCATCAATAGTCCATGATAGGGACTGACCTATGCTTAAATTACGCAATCCTCTATATTGGTTTGCCAACAACGCGACATCGGAGGAATCAATTCCAAACTGAGTTAAAATGGAACTTAAGCTATCACCACTGGAAACAACATATTGATGGGGAATATTTTCTTCTATTGTATCGGAACTGCCGCTATCTTCATCCCTAATCCCAGCATCGGGGAACACTTCATCAGTATCACTATCGGTTACTGACTCATCAACCACACCAGAGATATTATTGGGTGTGCTGAGAATAATATTGCCAGTACGTTCTTCTATCTCATGATAAACAACCGGCCGCCATACCGCGATAGCCAAAGTTACTAACGTCAAAGACCCCAGCATAATTTTGTGTGGTTTCGGCAGGTTGTTGTATACCAAAAAGATAGTTTTAGCTATCTGCTGCACTAATAAAATTCCTTATTTTACTAATTCAGGCAGCTCGCATATTGTTCTGACAACTGAGTTATAAATTTCGTATAGCTGTCTCTATTCAATATGATGCCACTCCCCAAAGGGTCAAGTGTCCCAGTACGTACACCTGTGCCTTTTGCCACGGCATGAATAACGGCTGGCCTGAATTGAGGTTCAGCAAAAATACATTTGGATTTTTGCTCAACCAGTTGTGTTCGTATGTAATGTAATCTCTGCGCGCCGGGTTGTATTTCAGGGTTGACCGTGAAAAACCCCAATGGAGCCAATTGATAATGTTTTTCAAAATAACCGTATGCATCATGAAAAACGAAATAACCTTGTTCTCGCACAGGCTTTAAAATACTAGCAATATTCTTATCAGTTTGTGCAAGCTGTCCATTGAATTTACGTAGGTTTACTTCTAATTGGTGTTTTTGTTGAGGATACTGCTCAACAAGTCGTTCATATATTGCCTGAGCGGCTTTTTCTGCAATTTCAGGAGAGAGCCAAATATGCATATTATATTCACCATGATGGTGATGTTCGTGATCAGTTTCATGTTTTTGCTGACTCGATTCAACTGGTTCATTATCATCTTTGCTGTTTTTCAATAACAATGGCTTAATGCTAAGCAATCCACCCAGTGCCAGTTGTTTATTTTGTTCAATTCTAGCTATTGGTTTAGCTAAAAAAGTTTCCATATCTGGCCCAATCCAGACAACCAAGTCAGCCTGATTGATTTTCCTAACATCTAATGGACGTAAAGCATAATCATGTGGAGAAGCCCCATCAGGCAAAAGTACTTGAGTGTTTGTTACACCATCAGTAATGGCAGCAGCAATAAAACCCAATGGACGAATGGATGTAACGACATCTGCTTGAGCAAATCCATTCACTCCTGCCAGCATGGCAGCAACTAACGCGACTTTACAAAAAAATTTATGCGCGTATTTCTGAGGTTTGTGTAACATAATATGAATATTCCATGCAGTAATTTGAATAATGTTATATTATAACATCCCAATGATTCTGCAAGACTCTTTTAACATGTCCACTATGATCACCCTAAAAAATATTACGGTTGAATTTGGTAACCGCAAAGTATTAAACAATATTTCGTTCAATCTCAAACAAAGCAAGATCCTAACGCTAATCGGCCCAAATGGCGCTGGAAAGTCAACGTTGGTTCGTGTCGTTCTTGGTTTAGTTTCCCCCACATCAGGCACTATCGAACACAGCCAAGCATTAAAAATTGGATATGTTCCACAGAAGCTTAACCTTGATTCCACTCTGCCCTTGACTGTTAAACGCTTCATGATGCTAAGACCCAACGTCAAATCAGCAGATATCATACCAGTATTAAATCGCGTCAAAGCTGCCCATTTATTGGAACAACCGATGCAAAAGCTATCAGGTGGAGAAACCCAACGAGTTTTACTCGCCAGAGCCTTGCTCAATCATCCTCAACTTCTGGTTCTTGACGAGCCAACCCAAGGTGTTGATGTCAATGGTCAACTGGCACTTTACGATTTAATCAACCAAATCAGAACAGAACTTAATTGCGCGGTACTTATGGTATCCCATGACCTGCACTTGGTGATGGCGAAAACAGACGAAGTTTTATGCCTTAATCAACACATTTGCTGCTCTGGTACCCCTGAAGTAGTATCAATGCATCCAGAATTCATCGCAATGTTTGGTCGTCATGGCGCAGAACAACTGGCGGTTTATCGTCATCATCACAATCATCAACATGACCTGAGAGGAAAAATTATTTTGAAAAATGGTGGAGAACCACGTCGATGATCGAATTATTACTTCCCGGTTGGCTGGCTGGTATTTTATTAGCAATTGCTGCTGGGCCACTCGGTTCTTTTGTTGTCTGGCGCAGAATGTCCTATTTTGGTGATACGCTGGCACACGCTTCATTGCTCGGTGTCGCATTCGGTTTTTTATTGAATGTAAATCCGTTTTATGCGGTTATTGCAGTGACATTGATATTAGCCATCATTTTAGTTTGGCTGGAAAAACGCCCGCAATTGGCGGTCGATACACTGTTAGGCATTATGGCTCACAGTGCGCTATCTCTCGGTTTGGTCGTTGTCAGCTTTATGACCAATGTCCGTGTCGATATGATGGCTTATTTATTCGGCGATTTGCTGTCTGTCACTTACGAAGATCTCTGGCTAATTGCGGTAGGTGTTGTAATTGTTACCGGATTATTGACATGGCAATGGCGTGCCCTGCTATCAATGACAGTCAACCAGGATTTGGCCTTTGTTGATGGCATAAAAATTCAGCGCCTGCGTGTTCTACTGATGTTAGTGACAGCATTGACCATAGGGCTGGCAATGAAATTCGTCGGAGCGCTAATCATCACTTCACTGCTGATTATCCCTGCTGCTACCGCCCGCCGTTTTTCCCGAACACCCGAGCAAATGGCCTTTTTTGCAATTATTATCGGGATGTTGTCTATCACGGGAGGATTAACTTTATCAGCATGCTATAACACACCTGCGGGGCCTTCAGTTGTGCTTTGTGCAGCAATGTTATTTACGTTGAGTTTAGCGTGTAAAGCGAAAAACTGAAATTAATCTACTTCATCACAAAATTAATCAGGTACAGGTTACATACATCAAAGGGTTGCAATTCGAACAAATGTAACCCTTCATTTTAATGATGGAGAATTATTACTGCCAATAGGTCGCGGCAACATCCTTTTCCTTGTAAGTCACAAGACATCCAGCTCTTAGAACGTGATTTGAACTAGTTTGTTTAGATCTAGCATGCCCCTTCTTTACTCAGACCAAAATGCCGATAAGCATGGTTGGTTGCAATTCGTCCTCGAGGAGTCCGCTGAATAAATCCTTGTTGGATCAAGAAAGGCTCCAGAACGTCTTCTATGGTTTCCCTCTCTTCACCAATCGCAGCAGCTAAATTATCCACCCCAACAGGCCCGCCCATAAATTTATCAATAATGGCAACCAATAATTTACGGTCAAGATAATCAAACCCGGCTGAATCCACATTCAACATATCAAGGGCTTGAGCAGCAATATTACCATTAATTGAACCATCACCTTTGACTTGAGCAAAATCACGCACACGACGCAGCAGACGGTTTGTAATACGAGGCGTACCGCGGGAACGCATCGCGATTTGCCTTGCTCCATCGTCTGAGATACCCAAACCCATATAGCGGGCACTGCGGGACACAATGCTTTGCAAATCATCGGTGTTATAAAATTCAAGGCGTTGCACAATACCAAATCGATCGCGCAAAGGAGAAGTTAAAGAACCCGCACGGGTGGTCGCTCCAATCAGCGTAAATGGAGGAAGATCAATTTTGATTGAACGGGCCGCAGGCCCTTCTCCAATCATGATATCCAATTGATAATCTTCCATTGCGGGATAAAGAATTTCTTCCACAACGGGCGATAAACGGTGGATTTCATCAATGAACAACACATCGTGAGGTTCCAGATTGGTCAGCATGGCAGCGAGATCCCCCGCCTTTTCCAGCACTGGCCCCGATGTTGTCCGGAGGTTAACCCCCATTTCATTCGCAACAATATTTGCCAGCGTAGTTTTACCCAATCCCGGAGGGCCAAAAATCAATAAATGATCCAGTGCATCTCCACGTTGGCGTGCAGCTTGGATAAAAATTTCCATCTGTTCACAAACGTGAGGTTGCCCAACATATTCAGAGAGAAATTTCGGTCGGATAGCGCGATCAACGGCTTCATCATCTTGCAGAACTTCTGCTGAAACCAAACGGTCAGCTTCAATCATCACTTAACTCCTGCGATTACAGAGCTGCACGAAGCGCTTCTCGAATAAGGGTTTCACAATCTGCCCCCGGTTTGGCAACCTTACCCACCATTCGGCTGGCTTCCTGCGGTTTATACCCCAGAGAAACCAATGCTGCGGCTGCTTCCGCTTCAATATCAGCGTCGGAATTTGCCTGTTTGGTTGCAGCGGGCAAATTAATATCATGACTTTGATTAAATAGATCGCCGTTAAGTCCCTTAAAGCGATCTTTCATTTCTACCACCAGCCTTTCAGCCGTTTTTTTGCCAACGCCCGGTAATTTGACCAATGAAGCAATCGCTTCCTGCTCAATCGCGGTAACAAATTGTTGAGCAGACATGCCAGAAAGGATCGCCAAAGCCAATTTTGGCCCGACGCCGTTCACTTTAATCAGTTCACGGAATAGCGCGCGTTCTTGCTTATCATTAAAACCATATAATAACTGGGCATCTTCACGCACAATAAATTGTGTAAATAAAATGGCCTCTTGGCCGATTTCAGGCAGTTCATAAAAACAGGTCATTGGCATATGAACTTCATAACCGATACCATTAGTTTCCAATAAAACCAACGGTGGCTGTTTTTCCAACACGGTTCCTCTCAAACGCCCTATCACTGTTTACCCCCTGAAAATAAAAATAAATCATTCTGCTAGCTTATAGCACAAAAAAAGCTGGACGTATATCCAGCATAAACTATTTCAGACGCCCGCGCGTTAAATTTAACCGCGCATCACCTACCCGCAGTAAATTTTGATTAAAATGACAATGTGTAATAGCGATAGCCAGTGCATCAGCGGCATCAGCTTGCGGGTCAGCTGACAATTTCAATATCGAACGTACCATATGTTGAACCTGACTTTTTTCGGCCGCTCCCGTACCAACTACTGTTTGTTTCACCTGTCGGGCCGCATATTCAAACACAGGAATAGATTGATTAGCCGCAGCTACCATCGCCACACCTCGCGCCTGCCCCAACTTCAGAGCGGAATCTGCGTTTTTCGCCATGAAAACCTGTTCTATGGCAAAAGCATCGGGCTGGAATTGAGTAATGATTTCGGTAACTCCGGCATAGATCCTCTGCAAACGAGTGGGTAAATCATCTACTTTTGTTCGAATACAACCGCTACCGAGATAGATAAGTTGTCGTCCCTGCTGGCGGATAACACCATACCCCGTAACTCTGGAACCGGGGTCAATACCAAGAATAATCGCCATATCGCCTTATTCGCCTAGATCTCTTCTCGCCTGTGATATGGGATAAAACGTTAGAGAAAGTGCCCTGATATAAGGAACACTTTCTCTACGCTGTGAATTTTGATGCTAATTACAGCAATGCTGCAATTTCATCAGAAATTTCACCATTATGGTAAACTTCTTGAACGTCGTCAGAATCTTCAAGCATATCGATCAGACGAAGTAATTTCGGTGCAGTTTCTGCATCCAGTTCTGCTTTGGTGGATGGGATCATGGAAACTTCAGCAGAATCTGCCTTGAAGCCCGCAGCATCCAACTCATCTTTAACATCACCAAAAGCCTCTGGTGTAGTATAGACGTCGATCGCACCATCATCATAAGTTTCAACATCGTCAGCCCCGGCTTCCAATGCTGCTTCCATCACCGCATCTTCATCCAATCCTGGCGCGTAAGAAATAACCCCTTTCTTGGTGAATAGATAAGAAACAGAACCATCCGTACCCAAATTACCGCCCGTTTTGGTGAATGCGTGGCGAACATCAGAAACTGTACGGTTACGGTTATCACTCAGGCACTCAACCATAACGGCTGTACCACCCGGGCCGTAACCTTCATAAATGATGGTTTCCATGTTATCTGATTCATCGTTGCCCACACCACGAGCAATTGCGCGATTCAAGGTATCACGAGTCATGTTGTTGGACAGCGCTTTATCGATGGCTGCACGCAAACGTGGGTTAGAATCAGGTTCTCCCCCACCCAAACGTGCGGCCGTTACCAATTCACGGATAATTTTGGTAAAAATCTTACCGCGTTTTGCATCCTGCGCAGCTTTGCGGTGTTTCGTATTGGCCCATTTACTATGACCTGCCATGAAAATATCTCCGATAAAACGTCTAGTAGACTAAATAACAAACTCTTCAATTGCTTGCCGATTGCTCCATGACTTAGTTAATCTGGCGGCTTGTTCAGCCTCCAACCACTGATAAGCCAAATGTTCAGTCAGCAAGATTTGACGCTCCTCAGGTAACGCCAGCGAGAACCAATGTTCTTTATTGCGCGTTATTCCTGGGGCATACCGATATCGTAAATGAGAGAAAATCTCATAATAAAGGCAGCGTTGACAATCCATCAATTCAATATTTTCATTGTCGATATCAATGCCTATCTCTTCCTGCACTTCACGTAATGCCGCGGCCCGCGGTTTTTCGCCTTCTTCAAGGCTGCCCGTTACGGATTGCCAAAATTCGGGATCATCCCGTCGCTGTAGCATCAGCACCCTTTTGCTGTTAACGGCGTAAATCATAACCAACACAGATTCAGGGCGCTTGTAAGCCATTATTTGCTCTCTTTTTTCACAACTGTAATTGCCAGTTCTTCCAGTGATGCTGAATTTGCGTAACTTGGTGCTTCAGTCATTAAACATGCCGCTGCGGTTGTTTTCGGGAAGGCAATCACATCGCGAATATTATCTGTATCTGTCAATAACATGACAAGACGATCCAGACCAAAAGCCAGACCTGCATGAGGAGGTGTACCGTATTTCAGGGCATTTAACAGGAAGCCAAATTTTTCCTGCTGTTCCAGCTCATTAATACCCAAAATGCGGAATACAGTCTGTTGCATTTCATTACGATGGATACGAACAGAACCACCACCCACTTCGTAACCATTGATAACCATATCATAAGCATTGGCAATAGCTGCTTCAGGATTGTTTTCCAATTCTGTAGCTGTCATATCACATGGTGAAGTAAATGGATGGTGCATTGCAGTCAAACCACCTTCGCCATTGTCTTCAAACATTGGGAAATCAACGACCCAAAGCGGTTTCCAGCTTGCCAAATCTGTAATATTCAAGTCACGTCCTAACTTCAGACGTAGCGCTCCCATGGCATCGGTAACGACACTTTTCTTATCAGCGCCGAAGAACAGAATATCACCATTCTGCGCATTGGTACGAGACAACAAACCGTCAACCACCTCGGCAGACAAGAATTTGGCAATCGGACTTTGTACCCCTTCCAAACCTGCTGCACGATCGTTAACTTTCATCCATGCCAGCCCTTTTGCGCCATAGATACCAACAAACTTGCCATATTCATCGATTTGTTTACGGCTCAGTTCTGCTCCACCAGGAATACAGATAGTAGCCACACGACCTTTTGGATCATTTGCTGGTGCAGCAAAAACGGAAAACTCTACGTCTTTGACCAAATCAGCCACATCCACCAGTTCCAACGGGTTACGTAGGTCTGGTTTATCCGAACCAAAGCGACGCATAGCTTCTTCGAATGTCATAATTGGGAAGTTACCCAAATCGACATTCCGAACATCCAACCACAGTTCGCGGATCATTTTTTCCATGACTTCGCGAACTTGCTCTGCGGTCATAAATGAAGTTTCAACATCGATCTGAGTAAATTCTGGTTGGCGGTCTGCACGTAAATCTTCATCACGGAAGCATTTCACAATTTGATAATAACGGTCAAAACCGGACATCATCAGTAATTGTTTGAAAAGCTGTGGAGACTGTGGCAGTGCATAAAACTTACCTTTATGGACACGGCTTGGCACTAAATAGTCACGCGCACCTTCGGGCGTTGCCTTGGTCAGCATCGGTGTTTCCACATCAAGGAAACCTGCATCATCCATGAAACGGCGAACAAAACTGGTGATTTTTGCACGCGTTTTCAGGCGCTGAGACATCTCAGGGCGGCGCAGGTCAAGATAGCGATATTTCAGTCGCTGTTCTTCACTGTTATTTTGATTACTGTCCAGTGGCAATGGCTCTGCTCGGTTGAAAATCATCAGACTTTCTGCGAAAACTTCAATTTCACCCGTTACCATATCTTTATTGATTTGGCTATCAGGACGCGCACGCACAATCCCGGTAATTTGAATACAAAATTCATTACGCAGTTCAGAAGCCTGAGCGAATGCCTCTTGTTGGTCTGGGTCAAAGAAGACCTGAACGATACCTTCGCGATCTCGCATATCAATAAAGATCAGGCCACCTAAATCACGACGACGGTTTACCCATCCACAAAGTGTTACTTTTTGGCCCTCATGGACTCGGTTCAACTGCCCACAATAATTAGTTCGCATACAATATCCTTTTAATCAGCTCGTTATGCTTTCTGCTGCGGAAATTTTGGCATTGTTCTTTTAGGAAGAATTGTCAAAAAAAGATAGCCATTATACTGGAAATTATCACCGGAGATAAGGCCATAACTTTGTTCTTGGCAAGACAATTTTTTGCTACCAGATAACATTCATAGGATTTATTATTGAATACTATGATTTATAGCGACAGTTTTCTTTTTGCAGTTTATCATCATTCAGCCGTTTTTTTAGTTAGGCAATGGAGTTAAAAAATGGTTAGCTCGCTTTATATAGTACTAGGCGCACTACTGTTGATTAAGCTGTCTCTGGATGTAGTCAAATTAAGAACGCAATATCAGGTAGTCCATGGTGATGGTGGTTTTTACGAATTACAAACCGCCATTCGGGTACATGGTAACGCTGTTGAATACATTCCAATTTCACTGCTGTTATTGCTTGTGATGGAGATGAATGGCGCAGCTGTCTGGATGCTGCATATCTGTGGGTTAGTTCTGCTTTCCGGAAGAATACTGCACTACTTTGGTCTGCGTCATCGCGAAATACGTTGGCGACGCATGGGGATGGCAGCAACGTATATATCAATGACGATAATGATTATCGTTAATATTTACCATTTACCGTGGGAACAAATTTTTTCTCTCTATGCGTAAATAGAACACCATCTATACCCAATGGACGACGGCAAGGGAACGAATCCCGGGAGCATAGCTAACTCTATGTTTATAACTATATGACTGGAGTGAGTTAACGTAGCCAACAAAGCTGTGACTTGAAAGACGACGGGTATACAACAAGGGAGCACCTCCCCAGAAGCACAGCTAATTCTATGTGACTGGGGTAATTGAACACTAGCAATAAAGCTGCCCAAGGCGGTATTTCTGCCGCTTGTGGGTTTCTATTGATTACCCCTTTCTGCCTTTTCCCGCATTCTGTTAGAATGTCTGCTTCTATTTTTTCCAAAACCAATGCAGTTATGTCAAATCAAGATCCACATAATCAACAGGACAGTCTGTTCTCTGCCCCAATTGCCAATTTAGGTGACTGGAGTTTCGATGAACGAGTTGCCGAAGTTTTTCCCGATATGGTGAAACGCTCTATCCCCGGTTATTCCAATATCATTTCTATGATAGGTATGCTGGCAGGCCGTTTTGTAACACCAAACAGTCAAATTTACGATCTGGGTTGTTCCCTAGGTGCAGCCACATTGTCCATCCGTCGTGCCATAAGTGCCAATGATTGTAGTACGATTGATAATAATACCATTAATAATAGTATCAATGGTTGCCGTATTATCGCTGTCGATAATTCACCGGCAATGATTGAACGCTGCCGCCGCC
Source organism: Xenorhabdus hominickii (assembly GCF_002632725.1). Lineage (GTDB taxonomy): Bacteria > Pseudomonadota > Gammaproteobacteria > Enterobacterales > Enterobacteriaceae > Xenorhabdus > Xenorhabdus hominickii. Next base: position 285,258 of record NZ_NJAI01000006.1, on the reverse strand, counting down.
ACATTGACTCTTTCAGGGCCAACATCCCCGTTGAGGTCGTCGAACAGAATATTCTTGATACCGACATTCAAAATGCATCAATGGTCGTGCTGAATTTCACGTTACAATTTCTGCACCCCGATGATCGCAAAAAAATGCTAGATAAGATCTATGCAGGATTAAAACCTGGTGGTGTTCTGGTTTTGTCTGAGAAATTCAATTTCGAAGATGAACAAATTGGCGATTTATTATTCAATATGCACTATGACTTCAAACGAGCCAACGGTTACAGTGAGCTGGAAATCAGCCAAAAACGCAGCATGCTGGAAAACGTCATGCGGACAGATTCTGTTGAAACCCATAAATCACGCCTCAAAAAAGCGGGATTCCAGCAAGTTGAAGTCTGGTACCAATGCTTCAATTTCGGCTCATTATTGGCAATAAAAGGAACTGACCAATGATCAATTTCGGTAATTTTTATCAGTTGATCGCCAAAAACCACTTGAATCATTGGTTAGAATGCCTGCCAGCACAATTAAACCATTGGCACAAAGCATCATTGCATGGTCAGTTCAGTTCATGGTTAAAAAATCTGGAGAATCTGCCTGAAATCCAGCCGACCCATCTTGACCTGAAAAATGGCGTCATTACTGCCCATGAACCAGAGTTATCGAGCAGTGAAAAGAACCGCATTCAAAATATTCTGAAGATATTCATGCCGTGGCGTAAGGGGCCTTTTTCGCTATATGGCGTTAACATTGATACCGAATGGCGTTCTGACTGGAAATGGGATCGAGTACTTCCGCATATCTCGCCTTTAGAAGGTAAAACTGTACTGGATGTCGGTTGTGGCAGCGGTTATCACATGTGGCGTATGGTCGGTGAAGGTGCACAACTCGTCGTTGGTATCGATCCAACTCAACTTTTTCTTTGCCAATTTGAAGCCGTCAGAAAATTACTGGGTAATGATCAGCGCGCCCATCTGTTACCTTTGGGCATTGAACAATTACCAGAACTGAAGGCCTTTGATACGGTATTTTCAATGGGCGTACTCTATCACCGCCGTTCTCCCCTCGATCATCTGTGGCAATTGAAAAATCAGCTGGTTTCAGGTGGTGAGTTAATTTTAGAGAGTTTGGTCATTGAAGGTGACGAATATCAATGTCTTATTCCGGGTGAACGTTACGCACAAATGCGGAATGTCTATTTTATTCCATCCGCCAAAATGCTGAAAAACTGGCTAGAAAAGTGTGGCTTTATGGATGTCAGGATTGTTGATCAGGCGGTTACTACACAGGATGAGCAACGTCAGACAGAATGGATGAAGACCGAATCACTGGCCGATTTCCTTGACCCCAGCGATCACAGTAAGACGATTGAAGGTTATCCTGCACCATTGCGGGCTGTCCTAATCGCTCGCAAGCCATAATTATGATGTGTGAACTGCCCATTGCGGTGGTTCACACCTTATAATTAGCGCCACTTTTTATCCCTATCTGCCTGCTCATTCTATAGAATAAACAGCCTGTTATTTTTACCGTTTAATCAGATTAATCACTCCCTTCATCGATTCGACCAACTGCCCATCAACACTGTAGTAAGAGTACTCATCGACATCACAGTCGTCCGAACTCATCGTCACACCCGCTTTTCGGTATTTCATGGAAGAAGGGACAACCTTACCTGCTGAACTATGAACTTCCGTCACTCCAATTTCCAAAAATTTACTGATGTTACTCATTCTGACACCCGCTCCCGGCATAATGATCGGTCCTTGACTTGCTTGTGTCAGCTCTTTTAACAAAGGCAATCCTATTTCAGCATTTTGCTGCTGGCCTGAGGTTAAAATACGCTGTACACCGAGGTCAGTCAGTTGTTGCAAAGCAACATATGGATTAAAGCACATATCAAAAGCACGATGAAAAGTGACCGCCATTTTCCCTGATAATGACATCAGTCTCCTCATGCGAAGCATATCAATATAACCATCTTCGTTCAAAACGCCGAGAACCACCCCAGGAAATCCCATATCACAGATTTGAGCAACATCATTTTTCATGACCTCAAAATCAGCGTTGCTGTAACAGAAATCCCCTCCTCTTGGACGAATAATCGGATGCACCGGAATGGATAGCTGCTGTAGTGCTTGCCGCAATGCCCCAAAGCTAGGTGTCACTCCTCCTTCCGACGGGCTTGCACACAATTCAATTCGGTCAGCACCAGCCTGTTGTGCAACTACAGCACAACCTATGCTATAACAGCAAATTTCCAGCTTTATCATTCAAAGCCCCTTGGATATACATTCGTCAAACCATTTATACGTTTCTAAAATATTTCATTAGTGAATTCACTAATTATGACAAGTCATCTGCCTTAATAGCTTGTTTCAAATCACAAGGTTAGAATTTTTTGCTGAATTAACATAGGAAAAAAGTCATTTTTGCTGCTTAGCCCTCACTTTTTATAATCTCCTTAAGGGAAAAAGGGTGAAACTTGACCGTAATTTCACCATTTGTCACCGCTAATGTTGGGTTAGGTAATCTTTCATTATTGCCTTTGGGATGGCTTTCTTTTGTACGAAAACCAGCAGGAAGAGGCTGTGGTAATAACTGATATGCTTCCAACATAAGTTGTTCTGGCTGTACTGGCAGAACAATTTCGACATGTTCCCAACCTTGGTGAACATAATGTTTTTTGCCCGGATACGGTAATTCCAAACAATCAATCTGCCAATCAAACAGAGTTATTGGCTGTTCCAATTCAAATAAACAAATCGGGCGACCATTAATTATGTTTTCAGACATCAACCGACCACATTGTAGAAAACCTCGACGCCAACGTTCCGCGATTAAAGTCTTATTACAACGCAGGGAAATATGGTCCGCTGAATATTGCGTCAGGTGTAAACCAAGATGCTCACTAAACTGTGTTAATTTTTTCTCGAACTCACATAAATCAGCGGTTAAATCCTGTAACTCATCAATTGCAGAAAAGTGTATCATCTCATTACCATCAAAAAATCATCGAAATACCGAAGAATCGCCTGAAAGGCAAGCTGAAAACAAAAAGTCATACCACCAGCGGAGGCTGATGGTAGCATGCGGGATGCTGAATATGATATAAACCCCGTTATTTTCTTATAATCACACGCTTGGCAGCATTTGCAGAGTTCAAATGCAGGGGCTCTCATGCGTAACTTAAGGTAACACGGTGAATATTCAGGCTATTCTTTCAGAAAAAATCAGCCATGCGCTGATTGCAGCTGGTGCTCCAACCGACAGTGAAGCACACGTCCGTCAATCTGCAAAAACTCAGTTTGGTGACTACCAAGCGAATGGTGTTATGGCGGCGGCTAAAAAAGTGGGCATGCCACCCCGACAACTGGCGGAGAAAGTTGTCAGTTTGCTGGATCTTCAAGGAATTGCCAGCAAAGTTGAAATCGCAGGGCCGGGTTTTATCAATATTTTTCTGGATAAAGCTTGGGTTGCTACCCATATCGAAACTGCACTGAAAGACGAAAAACTGGGTGTTGCGCCAGTAGAATCCCAATCCATTGTTATCGACTACTCCGCACCTAATGTTGCCAAGCAGATGCACATTGGTCACATTCGTTCCACTATTATTGGCGATGCAGCTGTTCGTACCCTTGAATTTCTGGGACATAAAGTCATCCGGTCCAACCATCTCGGTGACTGGGGAACCCAATTTGGGATGCTGATTGCCTATCTGGAAAAAGTGCAGAATGAAAATGCCAGCGACATGGCATTGGCGGACTTGGAAGAATTCTATCGTGAAGCGAAGAAAACTTACGATGAAGACGAAGAATTTGCCGTTCGTGCCCGTAATTACGTCGTAAAACTGCAAAGCGGTGATGAATATTGCCGTGTAATGTGGCGTAAGCTGGTTGATATCACTATGTCACAGAATCAGGAAACCTATAATCGCCTGAATGTGACCTTGACAGAAAAAGATGTCATGGGTGAAAGTTTGTACAACAACATGCTGCCGGGCGTTGTTGCTGATCTGAAACAGCGTGGGCTAGCGGTTGAGAGCGAAGGCGCTATCGTGGTTTACCTTGATGAGTTCAAGAACAAAGAAGGCGAGCCTATGGGTGTTATCATCCAGAAAAAAGATGGTGGCTATCTTTACACCACTACAGATATCGCCTGTGCTAAATACCGTCATGAAGTCTTACATGCTGATCGCGTTCTTTACTACATCGACTCACGCCAACATCAACATCTGATGCAAGCTTGGACGATTGTACGTAAGGCAGGTTATATTCCTGAATCTCTGTCACTCGAACACCATATGTTCGGCATGATGTTGGGCAAAGATGGCAAGCCATTCAAAACCCGTGCTGGCGGTACAGTAAAACTGTCTGACTTGTTGGATGAAGCCATTGAGCGCGCTGATGCCCTGATCCGTGAGAAAAATCCAGATATGCCAGAAGACGAACTGAAAAAAATCGTCGAAGTCGTTGGTATTGGTGCAGTGAAATATGCAGATCTCTCCAAGAATCGAACTACAGACTATGTATTTGACTGGGATAATATGCTCGCCTTTGAAGGTAATACTGCACCTTACATGCAATATGCCTATACCCGCGTAAATTCCATTTTCAAACGCGCTGAAATCGATGAAAACAGCCTGACCTTACCTGTCATTCTAGACGAAGAGCGCGAGCAAACTTTAGCTACTCGCCTGTTACAGTTTGAAGAAACGATCACTACCGTAGCCCGTGAAGGTACACCTCATGTGATGTGTGCTTACCTGTATGATCTGGCGGGTCTGTTCTCCGGTTTCTACGAACATTGCCCGATCTTGAATGCTGATAGCGAAGAAGTGCGTCAGAGTCGCCTGAAATTGGCTCTGCTGACGGCGAAAACTTTGAAGCAAGGTCTTGATACTCTGGGTATCCAGACAGTAGAACGGATGTAAACACTTCATCCAAAATTCAAACGATGGCGTGATATAATTTTCACGCCATTTTTTTAACTTCTGTTAGGGCATTTTATCCATCAGGGAACTGGTCAACGTCGGACATAATCGAGTCGGAACTTTTCCGTTGAAGTGGATTTTCGGGAACAGCAGGAGCACCAATCGGAATTTCCAACACATCGATAATGTCGTTATGAACATCCAGCAGGTATTGGTAAGAATATTTGTATAATTACTGTAATCCCCGATGAGCAAAATCTTTCAATCGGAAGCCCATCAAAGCCAATGCAGCAAAATAACTGCCCGCACCAGCAATCACAACCCCCATCAATCGTAGCAGGCGCAATGCCATATTACCCTGCTCCCAAGCAGGCATAACCCACAACATTGCCAGTAATACCCCGACCATCACCGCAATTGCCACAACTAATTTCAGCAAAAATACCCCCCATCCTGTCAGAGGCTTGAAGATTTCACGCTTCCGCAACTGCCAATAAAGCATACTGGCATTGAAGCAGGCAGCCAAGCCGATAGAAAGCGCCAAACCCGCATGTTTCAATGGGCCGATAAAAACAAGGTTCATTAGCTGAGTTAAAATCAAGGTCGCAATCGCAATCTTGACCGGAGTTTTAATATCCTGACGAGAGTAAAAACCGGGAGCCAAAACTTTAACAACAATCAATCCCATTAAACCGAAACAGTAGGCAATCAATGCCCGTTGAGTCATTTCAGCATCAAAAGCAGAGAAATTGCCATATTGAAAAAGTGATACCGTTAGTGGTTCTGCCAAAATACCTAACGCCACCGCACACGGCAATGCCAACAAAAAACAGAGGCGCAGCCCCCAATCCATTAATTTCCGATACTCTTCATGATTACCACTGGAGAAGCTTTTTGCCAATGACGGCAATAGGATCGTACCCAGCGCTACCCCCAGAACCCCCGAAGGCAACTCCATTAAACGGTCAGCGTAATACATCCACGAAACCGAACCTGAAACCAGAAACGAGGCAAAAATGGTGTTGATGATCAAGGAAATCTGACCGACTGAAACCCCCAAAATAGCAGGCCCCATCTGACGGATAACGCGCCATACAGCGCTGTTACGGAAAGAGATCCGTGGCAACACCAGCATGCCTATCTTTTTCAGGTGAGGAAGCTGATAAGCCAATTGCAAAATACCACCAACAACAACCGCCCACCCCAAAGCCATCACTGGAGGATTACAATAAGGTGCGACAAACAGTGCAAAAAAAATCATACTGACATTCAACAATGTTGGTGCAAAGGCAGGCACAGAAAATCGGTTCCATGTATTGAGAATAGCTCCCGCTAAAGAAGCCAGTGATATCAGAAAAATATAGGGAAAGGTAATCCTGAGCAGGTCTCGGGTTAAAACAAATTTATCTGGTGTATCCGTAAACCCCGGAGCAGTCACATAGATGACCCAAGGTGCAGCAATCATCCCCAACACGGTGACTATCGCCAGTATCAATGTCAACATCCCTGACACATAGGCAATAAATGTACGAGTCGCCTCATCACCTTGTTGATTTTTGTATTCAGCAAGGATAGGAACAAAAGCTTGGGAAAAAGCGCCCTCAGCAAAAATACGGCGTAACAGGTTAGGTAATTTGAAGGCAACAAAAAAGGCATCTGTCGCCATACCAGCACCAAATATGCGGGCAATGATGGCATCACGGATAAAGCCCAGAACGCGGGAAAACATCGTCATTGAGCTGACCGCAGCCAGTGATTTCAGTAGATTCATGGTGTTATTCTAAAAATTGATTTTTATGAAATGAACATAAAAGATGTAAAGCTATCACCAAGGTGTCATAAAATAGCAGACAAGATATATCAGTGAGATAGCAGCCGTAATTCAAGTTTAACAGACAAAAACCATGACTACATGAGTTATACTTTTCATAATCCAAGTTTACCCCAATCATTATCAGTCAGTGCCGTCAACACATGATCTTGCCAGATACCATCAATCATTAAGTAGTTCTTGGCATAACCTTCCTGCTCGAAATTCAGTTTTTTAAGCAAACTACCACTACGATTGTTATGTGGCATGTAATTGGCCATAATTCTGTGCATTTTCTGATGTCGCTGCATATAGCGAATAGTCTGCTGCAACGCTTCATACATTAACCCTTGCCCCTGCCATTTCTCACCTAAAGAGTAACCGAGATAACAAGAATAAAATGCCCCGCGTACAACATTAGTAAAATTAGCCACTCCCATCACTTCATTTTCGTCAGGATCTAATAACAAAAAATTAAATGTCGCCCCCTGGCGTTGTAACTCAGCAATATAATTCAATCTATTTGTCCATCCAGAAGGTTGATAAAAACTACCATCCCTTGTCGGCTCCCAAGGTTTAAGGAAATCTTTATTTTCTGCATAATATTCAGCCAATCTATAAGCATCCCGTTCATACACCAGACGAACGACCATCCTATCAGTAATAAAGCGAATTTTAGGTGATGTAGAACGATAACCAAACATACCCTCTCCTGACACTTTAGCTTGAAAAAAACTGCAATAATTTAGCTTTTATATAAATAATCACCAACACTTTACGATAAAAAAATATCATCTATATCTCTCTACCTTAAGGTAAGGATTAAGTCCAAAATAAAAAAACTTACATGTATTTTTTCATATTTCAATGGTGCAAAATGGCATTAGTCTCACAAGCACGTAACTTGGGTAAATATTTTCTTTTATTTGATAACTTACTAGTTGTTTTGGGATTTTTCGTTGTTTTTCCCTTAATTTCAATTCGTTTTGTCGAACAACTTGGCTGGGCTGCTGTTATTGTTGGTTTTGCTCTGGGGTTACGTCAACTGGTACAGCAGGGGCTTGGCATTTTTGGTGGGGCCATTGCAGATCGGTTTGGCGCTAAGTTAATGATTGTCATAGGTATGTTACTACGTGCATTAGGCTTTGCCCTGATGGCTGTGGCATCTGAACCTTGGATCTTGATTCTTTCCTGTATTCTGTCCGGATTGGGAGGAACCTTGTTCGATCCACCAAGAGCGGCATTAATCATTAAATTAACCCGTCCTCATGAACGTGGACGTTTTTATTCATTCTTATTGATGCAAGACAGCGCAGGTGCCGTGGCTGGCGCACTAATAGGAAGTTGGTTGTTACAATATAACTTCAATATTGTCTGTTGGATTGGGGCGGCCATTTTTGTACTGGCGGCCTTCTTTAACGCATGGCTTTTACCTGCATATCGCATTTCAACAACCCGAACGCCTATCAAAGAAGGACTGAAACGCGTTATTAAAGACAATCGATTTTTCTACTATGTGCTCACATTGACGGGTTATTTTGTTCTGTCAGTACAAGTCATGCTCATGTTTCCGATCATTATCCATGAAATTTCCGGGACACATACCGCGGTTAAGTGGATGTATGCTATTGAAGCCGTTATTTCCCTGACACTACTCTATCCTATCGCTCGCTGGAGTGAAAAATATTTCCGGCAGGAGCAACGCTTGATAGCCGGCCTATTTTTAATGAGTATCTGTATGTTTCCGATCGGCTGGGTGAATCAATTACATTTCATGTTTGGCCTGATTTGCTTGTTCTACTTAGGGCTGGTAACAGCAGAGCCTGCTCGCGAAATGTTGAGTGCGTCAATGGCTGATCCACGGACACGAGGCAGTTATATGGGGTTCAGCCGTTTAGGATTAGCATTGGGAGGGGCATTTGGCTATACCGGCGGTGGATGGCTTTATGATACCGGCCGTGCTTTGAATATGCCTCAATTACCGTGGATTTTGTTGGGATTGGTGGGGTTAATAACCATTTATGCTTTGCATCACCAATTCAATCAGAAAAAGATTGAACCTATCATAATCAATAAAAATTAAGCCGTTAATAAATTAATCAGGCACTACATGGTATAAAATCAGCCATTGAAAATAAAAGGAGACAACATGAGGAAGTTTTTCTTAGCAGTGGCGTTAGCCATGGTAGGAGTCGTCAGCGGCTGTGATCAATTCAAGAACATCAGCATCAGCGAAGGTCTTCTGAATGATTATTTATTAAAAAAAGTGCATTATCAGAAGCAAATCAGCATTCCTGGTGCCGCCAAAGCCAATATTACACTGGGGGATTTAACCAGCCAAGTAGGCCGTAAAGATCCAGAAAAAATTGAACTCTCTACGCTGGCAAAAATTCAGTTGGCTACGTTGCTAGGAACGGTTCAGGCCGATATGAAGCTTACCATTAGCGCTAAACCTGTATTTGATCCAGAACGAGGTGCCATCTTCATTAAGGAATTGGAAATCGTAGACTATCAAACAACACCAGAAAAAGCCGCTACACCGATTAAGGCATTAATACCTTATCTAAATACATCTTTGAGTGAATTTTTTGATATTCACCCGGTTTATGTTTTGAATCCAGAAAAAAGCAAAGCTGAAGCCACCGCTGCAAAATTGGCCAAAGGGTTGGAAATTAAACCCGGTAAGTTAATTATTGGTTTGACTGATAAATAATTTTTATTGTCAATGAAGTAATAAAGCGAATTATTAGTTAATAATTCGCTTTTATTTTATCAATCAATTATTGATAAATTTATCTATTCAAAATGTTCATAATATCATGTTCGTAACACAAAAAACGTGACATTGTCACTCAGCTTCCAGCTCTTCACGCAATGCCTGTAATGCTTCACGAGAAATAATCGCTAACGTTCGATAAAACCCGCTGGTTGCATGAGCTTCAACCTTGCCAAGAAATTGACCACACCAAGGTAACAAATATTCATCAAACAACGTCACTTGAGCCTGAACTTCATCTTCTGCCGCCTGATCTTCCAACCATGACGCAGCCAGCAATAAAGAGCCGAATTGATCAGCAGGTGCATCAGATAAAGGCATACCCCGCTCTGCTAAAAACTGGCGGATTTCACTTTCTTCACTTTCTGTATAATCAGAACGACAAATCGCAACACCCGCAGATGCTTCGGTAAACAGAGCATGATAATCAGCTTCAATCACCGATACTTCACAGTGTTGCTGTAACCGATCCAACAATTCATCCTGTTCCAAAGGCCAGGCTTGTTTTAATTTCCCTTCTGCGATCATGGTAATCAAGGATTGCAGAACAGGATCTTGTGGCGCTCGGTTAAATAATGTTCCCAGAATACGGCAAACAATAGAAAATTCATTCATGATTTCGTCCAATCGCAATAACTTATCCAAATAGTCAATATTGTCATTGTCCCTAATAGTCTGCCTCGCTGTAAAGCAGCTTGTTAATAACCACGGGTCATATCAACGATCCCTGTGGGTTGCTCACCATTTTCCATCCGTCGAATATTCTCACATATGATATCCATAGCAGGGTCAGGGATAGTATTTGCAGCAATATGGGGAGTAACATTAATGCGAGGATGAGTCCAGAAAGGATGAAGATTTGATAATGGTTCCTCAACAAATACATCAAGCGTTGCACCCGCGATATAACCTTTATCGATGGCAACCAACAAATCCTGTTCGACGACCTGCCCTCCCCGTGCGATATTAATCACATATGAACCTGCTTTTAGCTGGCTGAATAATGAAAGATTGAGAATACCTCGAGTTTCTGGTGTCTCTGGCAGAATATTAATCAATACCTTACATTCAGAAATAAAATCATTCAGTTGTTCTTTACCGTAAAAACTTTCAACGTCATAAATTTGCTTTGGTGTCCGACTCCAACAACACACATTAAAATCAAACTCCCTTAATTTTCCAATAACACTACGTCCCAAAATCCCAGCACCTAACACACCGATGACAAATTCTTTTCGATTATGGGGAGCCAAAGGCTTCCACTGGCGCTGCCCTTGGTATTGCTTATATTCGTCCATACGGCGGAAATAGTGCAAAACAGCAGCAGTGGCATATTCCTGCATCTGCTGCGACATTCCGGTATCTTCAAGACGTATCAGCGGCACACCTGCGGGTAACGTCCCCGGCTTTTTCAATTCTTGTTTCAGGATGGCATCCACACCTGCACCAAGTGCAAATATGCCCTTGATCTCTGGGCGATTAGATAACATTTCATAAGGCGGTAGCCAAACGAGAGCGTAATCAGCAGGCGCATTATCGCCATGCACCCATTTCCGAACATTAGCGTCAGGTAACCTGGCTTGAATTCCCTGAATCCATTCTTCACTATTAAAGGAAGGGTGAAAAAAAATGATGTTCATAAAATCTCATTCCTTTTTTTGTTTTTTGATAGGGTTCCCCCATTGCTGAAGGTTACAATCCTCTGATGAAAAGACGAGAATGAAAATATGGATAATGTTATCTGGTTAACATATTTTCGATGATTCCTTGTAAAAAGAGAGTCTTCGCGTTCTTAATTGTCTGTCAAGCGCACAAATTGTTTTTTATTTGTCTAATCAGTCAAAAAGCTTGAAAAAATCGTCATCAGCCTGTTGACGCCTGTTCTGCTTTTCCCTATAGTAGCGCCCCGTTGTAGCGATGAACTCAAACAAAATCACTGCAACGACAAAATACGGTGAGGTGTCCGAGAGGCTGAAGGAGCACGCCTGGAAAGTGTGTATACGTGAAAACGTATCGAGGGTTCGAATCCCTCCCTCACCGCCATATTCTATAAAAGAGTCTGAACAAAAAGCCCAGGCTTTTTTAATGTGTAACTGAGCTTTATATTTAAGAGTCAGTAGACACATTGCAAAAAATCTTCTTAATTGAAGACTGCAACAACAAAATTTGGTGAGGTGTCCGAGAGGCTGAAGGAGCACGCCTGGAAAGTGTGTATACGTGAAAACGTATCGAGGGTTCGAATCCCTCCCTCACCGCCATTTTAAGAAAAAGCCTGAACAATTACGTTCAGGCTTTTTTGCATATATATTCCCCTAAAGGGAGAGTGAGAATCCTCGACAAGTTTCGACAAAACAGCCTATACCATCAACATAATCTTTCCAATATGTGAACTATTTTCCATCAAAGCGTGAGCCTCTGATGCCTGATCCAGCGAAAATGTTTTAAAAATCTGCGGTCTAATCACCCCCTGCTCCAATAACGGCCAAATTTTTTCGCGTAATTCGCTGGCGATAATAGCTTTATCTTCAACACTACGAGAACGTAATGTTGAACCCGTGATAATCAGACGTTTTTTCAGCAATGGCATCAGATCTAGCTCCTTCACCTTACCATGCTGCAAACCAACTTGGATGATCCTTCCCTCTATGGCTGCCGCTTGGAAATTTTTCTCCACATAATCCCCAGCGATGAGATCAACAATCACATCTGCGCCATGCCCATTAGTTATCTGATGGAGCTTATGTACAAAATCGTCGTTTCTATAGTTGATAGAAAAATCTGCGCCTAATGCTAGACTGGCTTGGCGTTTCTCTTCAGAACCCACCGTGGTAATAACACGAGCATTAAATGCTTTTGCCAATAAAGTGGCAGTGGTTCCAATGCCGGAAGTTCCACCATGAATCAAAACTGTCTCGCCTGCTTTCAGCTTACCGCGTTGGAATAGATTTACCCATACCGTAAAAAATGTTTCCGGCAATGCAGCGGCTTCCAACAAGCTATAACCGCTAGGGACAGGCAATACATTACTTTCGTGTACATTACAATATTCAGCGTACCCTCCTCCTGCGACTAACGCACATACCTGATCACCGACAGTATAATGTTTTACTTGTGGACCAACAGCAACAACTGTCCCTGAGATTTCTAAGCCAGGGATATCAGAAGCTCCCTGAGGTGGAGGATAATGTCCGCGTCGCTGTAGAACATCGGGGCGATTAACCCCTGCAACAGCGACTTTGACAAGGATTTCTCCTATTTCAAGTTTAGGAACAGGCATTTTCACCAGAGTTAAAACATCCAGCTCCCCCGGGAGGTTAATCTCGATCGCAGCCATTTCATCCGGCAGTGCATATTTTTGCATCTATTGATCCTTATTAAGTCATGTAAGCAATGCCCGTAGATTAACAGCAAAAACGCGCTTATTCCCAACCCGTATGAAGGGAATAGATTGTAGAATAAGCACCAATGGACTACATTTTAATCGGATTCGGCTCATTAAGCACAAAATGCATATTAAGTATCGAAATAATACACAACATTAAATACTACTGGAGATGAGGACAATAAAATGAAATTAGGCTATATCGTTATCTACGTTCACTCGGTAAGCGAAACACTCGAATTTTACGAAAAAGCGTTTGGATTCCAGCGAAAATTTATAGATTCATCAGGTGATTATGGTGAGATAGATACCGTAACGACGACTTTAGCGTTCGCTTCTCTGACGTTGGGGCAATATAACTTCGGTCGAGAATATTTCATCCCCACCAACCCTGACACTAAACCACTGGGGTTCGAACTGGCTTTTACCACAGAAAATATCCATTCAGCGCATCAAAGCGCCGTTAATGCTGGCGCTATTTCTGTTCAGAAGCCGATGAAAAAACCATGGGGACAAACGGTATCCTATGTTCGTTCTCTCGAAGGTACACTTATAGAATTATGTACTCCAATAGATGGATAAAGTTAAACACACAGTATGTAAGGATTAGTACGTGAGGGTTTTGAGCATAGCTCAGGTTCGAAATGGCAAATAAAATAGCCTAATGAAATAGGCTTTTAACTGTTTTCATGGAAACTTAACTTTCGATAGCATACTCCTCACAATAATATCGTGTGTGAGAGATACCGGTATCATATACATTTTCCCAAAAAAATTATGAGTTATCACAGATGCTGTTACAGTTATTATATAATCGCCGCCATTATCATTATTAGAGAAAACATTCAGAGATAATAAAACTGTCAAGTGTATATCTTTCGACAACAGACACATTTCATCATCACTGATACGTTCAATCTTAAAAAAATCAATATAACTTCCATCACGGGGTGTTTCTTTTAAATTATTACCAGAGAACCCATGAATTTTTTTTACATCAGAAAGACTTGAAATCTTATCTCTTATAGTAAAAGAGATACGTAACCACAGTGGTATTTCCTGTGTCATTTTATTATAAACATCAAGAGCAGTCACCTTATTCCCAATGAAAGCCTTCTGCTGACTATAATAATCCAATTTATCTTTTTTATCTAAGAGTAAAAAACCAGACTTATCACGATAGTACATATTTCACCATGATATTATTCCCTATAAAACAATCCAGACAGGATTGATTTCCATTGATAATTAAATTTATTTTTTACTTTCTTTTCTTAAAAGTAATTTTTCACATAATAAATCAAGATTATCCTGTCCACTTGAAATTTTACAGCATTATTTTTCTTTAACACAGTTTGCCGTATAGGCAATGCTGGTATTGAATAGAAAAATATTGGGAAATAGAATTTTGGAAGTTATTTTGCAAATTCTGCATTTAAACGAGAATCACTTAAATTAGGATGCCAAATAGGATTACCCCTTGTGATGATGCTTTATTTATTCGATCCAACAATAAAATAGTTAAAGAGAATTTTATTTTTCCATTAACATCTCATTTTTCGACTATTGCCTGAGAAACATTGGCTGCTGTTAACACACCATGCTTTCATCATGATAATTGGCGGCTGCCACTCACTCTAATCCTCTCCCCCACCTGATCAACCATTCAGTAATTTTAATAATCCTTATCAAAAATAAACGAATTATAACCCTTTTATAACCGGGATAAAAAAAATAAAGTATCTGATTATGAAAGACTTAATTCTTCCATGAGCAGCCATGTCACATAACTCACATTCAATCTATTAGCCTAATCCGTTAGCCTAGTGAGCAGGAGTTAAGTAATGCCTAAGTCATGCAATTGTATCAACGAAGAGCAACTCGCGTTTGAGAATTGTCCTGGATCTTCTTGCCAATTCTCACTCAGTTCTACTCAGCAAGTCGTTTGGCTTGACCAAATTCTCCATCCTGATACCTCAAACTACCACTTAGGTTCACTTATTCTCATTGAGGGGGAGTTGAACGAAACGCTGTTAGTACGCGCCTTTGAGGCCCTTGTTCATCGTCATGATGCATTGCGTTTGCAACTTATCTATACCCAAGAGTTACCACTTCAGGCAATGGCTGACTCTCTTCCCTTGAGGGGGACAATCTACGATTTCTCACACCACACCGATGCAGAAGCCCGAGCAGCACAACACTTTCAGGCTACTTTCATGCATCCGTTCGACTTGAATGGAAAACTGTGGCGCTCTGAATTGATACGAGTGAGTGATAAACGTTGGTACTGGCAGTTTTGTTGCCATCATTTGATCGGGGATGCCATGAGTTTAGGGCGAGTGCCCGCAGAGCTTGCCAACATTTATCGTCGCTTAGCCAGAGGAGAAGAATTAGAAGCCGCACCTTCTTACCTCGATTTTATCACTGAAGATCGTGCTTATCTCGGCTCCCCACGCTATGCACATGACCTGCAATTCTGGCTAGACCGCTATAAAATTTTACCTCCTGCTTTGCTCCGACATCCAAATCCAGACAACAAAAAAGAACACGGGCAAACTGAACCCGTTCTTTGGCAAATGAATAGAGATTTTTTCCGCCGTATTGAGAATATGGTTACCGCACATGGTTTGTCTGTCCTGCATTTTATGTATGCTGTTTTGGCATGCTATTTCTCACGTACTACTGATACGAAAAACATCGTCCTTGGTATTCCCGTGCACAATCGCAGGAACGCCAAGCAAAAATGCACATTGGGCATGTTCTCGTCGGTTATTCCTGTGGGCATCACCCTTGCTCCCCATGACACGTTTCTCGATGTTATGCGCAAAGCCGCCGCCGAATTGCGCCTTTGCTATAAGCATCAACGCTTGCCAATCACAGAGATCAATCAGCATACTCAAATCCAGCAGAAGACAGGGCGCACCCAACTGTTCGACGTTATGTTGTCATTTGAATCATTTGAAACGAGTGACTGCATACCAGATGTCACCATTCAATACGTAAAAATAAAACGAGGGACACCGCTGCCTCTTTTTATAGGGCTATATCAATACAGATTCACTCACAATCAAGATATCAATCTACCCGTCACAGTAGAATTTAATTTCTCCCCTCACTATCTGAAACGCACAGAAGTCATTGCTCTCCAGTCTCGCCTTGCGGTATTAATGGAGGCCGCCCTCAGCAATCCCGAAGTACAGATCCGAAATTTGCCACTTTTGTCACCAACAGAACAACACCAGTTATTGGTAGATTTCAACGCTACCCAAACGGATTACCCGAAAGATATTCTGATTCATCAATTGTTCGAAACTCAGGCCGAACACAACCCCGATGCCATCGCTGTGGTTTGTGGAGAGCGATCACTGAGTTATGGCGAGCTAAATAGCCGTGCCAATGGGCTGGCGCATCATTTGATCGCACAGGGCGTTCATCCGGATGATCGCGTGGCACTGTGTGCCGAACGCAGTGTGGAAATGGTAGTGGGTTTACTTGCGATCCTTAAGTCAGGAGGGGCTTATGTGCCGCTCGACCCCGTTTATCCGGCTGAACGACTGGCTTATATGCTTAACGATGCCGCTCCCGTAATACTTCTTATTCAGGCTGCGTGGGTTGATACATTGGCTGGCTCAATGCCCACATCAGTACCCACAATAATACTCGATGAGCTCGACACAACGCTGGCGGAAAAACCGAACCACAATCCTGAAGCGCAAATGCTGATGCTGACTGCCCACCATTTGGCTTATGTGATCTATACGTCCGGCGCCACCGGACACCCCAAAGGCGTAATGAGTAGCCACCAAGCCCTATGCAATCGCTTATTATGGTTTGTCCGCGATATCGTAACACCTCCGTTGATAGCGGCGTTGAAAACCAGCATCAGCTTCATCGATTCAATAACCGAAACGCTGGGTGTTTTATCAGCCGGTGGCAAATTGGTGGTTTTCAATGACCATCACGTCAAAGATATGACGCGTTTCAGTACAGGGTTGTGCCACGCCAATGTTAACTACTTAGTGATTATGCCTTCGATATTGAAACGCCTCATACAGGGTGATGGTGATCAGGGTGATGGCCTGAAATCAATCAGAACCTTGGTTTGCAGCGGGGAAAAACTGACACCTGAGTTGGCCCGGCAAGTGATGAAAAATTATCCAAAAATTCGTTTATTGAATTTCTACGGTTCGTCTGAAATCAACGGTGATGCGACTTGGTATAAATACTACTCTGCGGCTGATGTATCGAGTGCTTCAATGATTGGCCAGCCACTGCCCAATACTCAAGCCTATATTCTCGACACTCACAAACAACCGGTTCCTCTCGGTGTCATCGGTGAAGTTTACATCGCTGGTGCCGGCGTTGCGTGTGGTTATCTGAACCGCCCGGAACTGACTGCTGAATGTTTCCTTGCTGACCCTTTCAGCGCCGATCCTGACGCTCGTATGTATAAAACAGGTGATCTAGGTCGTTGGCATCCCGATGGAAATATCGAATACGTGGGGCGCAACGACTTTCAGATCAAACTGTGTGGTTTCCCTATCGAACTTGGTGAAATAGAAACTTGTCTCGCCCAATGTCACGGCGTACGCGAGGCGGTGGTACTGGCCCGTGAAGATGAACCGGGCCAGAAGCGGCTGGTCGCCTATATGTTGCCTCAGGCGGGTGTAACACTGGTGCCCACCGAATTGCGGCAACAACTTGCCCAACATTTGGCCGAGTACATGCTGCCCAGCACGTTTATGGTACTTGAAACTTTCCCGTTAACCGCTAACGGCAAACTCGCTCGGCAGGCACTCCCTGCACCTGAATCATCTGCCATGGTGGCTCGTGGCTATGAGGCGCCAATCGGTGAAATGGAAACGGTGCTGACTCAGATTTGGCAGGAGTTATTGGGATTGGCACGAATCGGCCGTCACGACCATTTCTTTGAGTTGGGTGGTCACTCGCTCATGATTATTAGCCTGCTCGAGCGACTTCGTCTCCTCGGCTGGCAACTTGATGTACACGACGTATTCTCTTTCCCTATTCTCACCGAAATGGCTCAGGCTATCTTAACGCTCCCAAATGATATTGATACTTTCGTTGTACCGCCTAATAGTATTCCTGAAGGCTGTACAACTCTGACGCAGGATATGCTGCCTTTAACTTCTTTGTCCCAAGCTGAGATTGATACTCTCGTTAAGGCTTTGCCCAGCGGGGCGGCCAATGTGCAAGATATCTATCCACTTGCACCGTTACAGGAGGGAATTTTATTCCATCATCTGCTTGAACCCACCAGAGATCCATACGTAATATCATCGTTGTTGAATATAGAAAGCCAAACAAAGCTCGATACATTCATTACGGCACTGCAAACGGTTATCGACCGGCATGATATCCTGCGTACTTCCATTCACTGGTCTGGGTTATCTCAACCTGTCCAAGTGGTACACCGACATGCACAATTGCCTGTTAACTTGCTGACATTCGATGACGATACCAACGTGATTGCCCACATGCGAGCAAGCATGGTTTTGTCACATTTGCACATGGATTTATCCCATGCACCACTCATACGTTTACACGTCGCCACCGATCCTTGCTCATCTGAGTTATATATCTTGTTCCAATTGCATCACATCATCGGCGATAACCTCTCACTTCGGTATTTGCTCGCAGAAATGAGCGCCTTTCTGGCGGAATCCGGCACTAATTTACCTCCGCCAGTTCCTTACCGCAATTTTGTCGCCTATACACGTCAGACAGGGAAAACACAGGAAGCAGAAGCCTTCTTCCGAACATTCTTGGCAGATGTCGATGAAATAACCGCCCCTTTTGGCCTGACTGATGTTCAGCAGTGTGAGGAACATATTACCAAGACACAAAAAATACTCGATGTCGAACTCTCTGAGGCAATCCGTGAAACAGCCCGTTGTTTTGGTACTAGCCCCGCAATTTTGTTCCACGCAGCTTGGGCCCTCGTGGTAGCACACACCAGCAATCGAGATGATGTCGTCTTTGGCACCGTATTGTCCGGGCGCATGTCGGGCATTGAGGGCAGTACACGCGCATTAGGCATGTTCATCAATACCCTCCCCTTAAGGCTCAAATTAAGGGAAATCAGCACAAATGAACTGCTCAACATGACGAATGACGCCTGCACCAATCTATTATGCTATGAACAAACGCCATTGTCTCTTGCACAACGTTGCAGTGGTTCGGTTAGTATGCCTTTATTCAGCACCCTGCTGAATTTCTACCACAGCAGTGATAACGCCCGGAATAGCAGAGATAAACATAACAATATCGCAAATATGGAATTATTGGGTCTGACGAACTTAGATAGCAACCAACGTACCAACTACCCACTTGAAATATCTGTTGATGATAATGGTGAATATTTTGTGTTATCAACACAGACCGTAAGCGCTATCGATCCGAATAGAATAAATGCCTACATAACAAAAGCACTGGAGCAATTGATAAGCGCATTGGTAGACGCTCCCGATACTCCCGCGTTGGATTTGGACATATTGCCTGAAACCGAGCGCCGGCAGCTATTGGATGACTTCAATGCAACTCAGGCAGATTTCCCTCAAGATGCCTTGATCCACCAGCTATTTGAGTCTCAGGTAATGCATACCCCCGATGCTATCGCTCTAGCATGTGGAGAGCAGATGCTCAGCTATAGCGAACTGAACCGCCGCGCCAACCGTCTGGCTCATCATCTGATCGCTCTAGGTGTGCAACCTGACGATCGGGTAGCGATTTGTCTTGAGCGCAGCACAGAGATGGTGGTGAGCTTACTCGGTGTCCTTAAGGCCGGCGGGGCTTATGTACCGCTCGATCCCACTTATCCGCCTGAACGGCTGTCGTATATGCTCAACGATGCTGCGCCGGTAGTATTGCTCACTCAAAACTCATTGGTTCAAAACACGCTAGCAGATAAGCTTGTCAGCACTATGCCGACACTGATATTAGATAACCCGATTCCGGCCATCGAGAAACAATCGGAGGATAACCCAGATGCGCAGACGTTAGGGCTGGATTCACGCCACTTGGCTTATGTCATCTACACCTCAGGCTCCACCGGTCAGCCAAAAGGAGTCGCCATCGCCCACTGCAATACGGTCAATTTCCTCACTTGGGCTAGACTTAATTTCAGTCGGGAAGAGTTAGCACACACCCTATTTGCCACTTCACTTAATTTTGATTTGGCTGTGTACGAATGCTTTGCGCCATTGCTTTCCGGCGGTACGGTTCACATTGTCCCTGATGCACTGTCGCTAATCGATACAGAACAATCCGTTAGCCTGATCAACACAGTACCTTCAGTCATCGCTCACCTGAACGATGCCAAGGCTATTCCTATGACAGTACAGTCTGTTAATTTAGCCGGTGAAGCATTGAAACCACACATCGTCGAACATTTATTTGCTGGTTCATCCGTACAGAATGTGTGTAACCTGTACGGCCCGTCTGAAACCACCACCTATTCAACTTGGATACGAATGAATCGGGAGACGGGTTTTGCTAATCATATCGGTCATCCCATCGCTAACACCCGGATCTATATCCTCAACCCTCGTAGTCAGCCGGTTCCCCTCGGTGTGACGGGCGAAATTTATATCGCCGGTGCTGGCGTTGCCCGCGGTTATCTGAATCGCCCCGAACTGACCGCTGAGCGCTTCCTCTCTGATCCCTTTACATCAGATCAGAATTCCCGTATGTACAAAACCGGCGACCTTGGCCGCTGGCTCGCTGACGGCAATATTGAATATCTCGGCCGCAATGATTTTCAGGTTAAACTACGCGGATTCCGCATCGAACCCGGTGAGATCGAAGCGCGGCTTATTCAATGCCACGGTGTGCGCGAAGCAGTGGTTCTCGTTCGTGAAGATAAATCCGGTCATAAACGTTTAGTTGCTTATGTATTGCCTCAAGCGGGTGTGGAATTAGTTCCCGCCGAACTGCGCCGACAACTCTCTCAGTATCTCGCCAGATACATGCTGCCCAATGTCTTTATGATCCTTGAATCCTTTCCTCTGACCCCGAATGGCAAACTCGACCGACAAGCACTGCCCTCCCCTAGTCAGTCTGCTGTAATCGCACGCAGCTACGAGGCTCCCGTCGGCAAAGCTGAAACCGTTTTGGCGCAGATCTGGCAAGATTTACTGGGAGTAAAACGCATCAGTCGCCTCGATCATTTCTTCGAGCTAGGGGGACATTCACTGCTTGCCATGAAATTGCTGAACCGTATGCATGAGCAAAACATATCTGTTCCTCTCACTGCGTTGTTTGCGCATCCGATATTGTGTGATTTGGCGATGGCTGTTAGCGAACTTTTGACTCAAGCAACATCGCCATTTGATGAGAATCCCGTCCCTCTAAGCGCTACAGGCAATCGGTATCCATATGCTTGAACATCCCCCATCCTCATTTGAGGCGCTCGCAATTTGCCATATCCAAGCTATTCGTCGCATTCAACCACACGGCCCCTATCGCCTATTGGGTCATTCTTTTGATGGCTGGATTGCTTTCGAGATTGCCTTACAATTACAGGCGGAAGGAGAATCCGTATCCACCCTTGTTCTGATCGATACCGATGAACCTGACCCTCAAGGTCATATGCCCAAGCCACTAAACTGTATCGAAACAATAATGGGCTTGGTCGACATCTATAATATAATATCGAAACAACCGTTATCGCTCACAAAACAAAACCTTGATGGTCTGGAGGCGGATGAACAAATTCAGTGTTTACTTCGCACGCTAATTAATGTGGGGCTTTTCCGGTCAAGACACCAGTCTTATTGTTTCAGGGTGTCATCCGCGTCATGCAAGCCAATCTGAATACTTGCTATATACCCCGTGCTTGCTATGAGGGCGTTGTTCATTTGATCAACGCAGAAGAAGGAGATGCAGATGAAACAAAGACTCGTGCAACCCAGTGGGGTACACATGCTGATCAACTCATCACCAAACAGGTACCGGGTAATCACATGACGATGTTATCCAATCCACAAGTAAAGCATTTAGTTGCTTGGCTATGGCAAAAATTAGATGATGCTACTCCAAAAAAATTCTCTACCCCAGAACTGACCTAAATCTGCCGGAACAGGATCGGGGCGGCCGTTATGACAGCGTTAATCTTGGCAGTCATTCGTAATACACGGTATTTAAAGATTTTAGACAGGTAAATCATGTACAAAAGAGGCGCTCAATGCAGAATTTTCTTGATAGTCTGAACAAAGAACAGGCTGACGATTTTACCCGTCATACTTCTAGCCTGGATGATCAGGAATGGCAAACGCTCCTCAACCAATTTATCACTCATGCCAATGAGGAAGAATTGCTCGGATTGGAAGCAAATATCGCAGACAATTCCGTAGATTATTGTCGCCACGAGTTAAATCAACCACCACAAGATCTGGATGAACTCGAAAAAAAATTTTCCTCAGTCACTATACCAGAATTACCCGTCGATATCGGGACACATGTTCAGCATCTGAGCAAAGATATTTTCCGTCAAGTTATACCTGTGTCATCCCCCACCTTTGTCGGACACATGACATCGGCACTACCCCGGCACCTCCCCACGCTCGGCAAGGTATTAATGGCGCTCAACCAAAACGTAGTTAAATTGGAAACCTCTCACGTTTTGACTGTGCTGGAGCGCCAAGTGCTGGGTATGATGCACAAACTGGTATACAACTGTGATGACACGTTCTATAAGCAGTGGCTTCACAGCGGTGAGCATGCTCTTGCTACTTTTTGCTCTGGAGGAACAGTGGCCAATTTGACCGCCATGTGGGCCTGTCGGAATCAGCTCATGCCAGCCA
This sequence comes from Xenorhabdus hominickii, assembly GCF_002632725.1. Classification (GTDB taxonomy): domain Bacteria; phylum Pseudomonadota; class Gammaproteobacteria; order Enterobacterales; family Enterobacteriaceae; genus Xenorhabdus; species Xenorhabdus hominickii. The sequence continues at coordinate 262,546 of NZ_NJAI01000006.1, read as the reverse complement.
ATGGGGATTTTGCCGGACTATCCCGTGAAGGGTTAGCCAGAGGACTTAACCATTATGGTTACAATGGACTGGCTATTTTAGTTTCTGAGTTGGGCCATTATTCGCTGAAAAAGACCATAGATGTACTCGGATTAGGGCAAGATGCTCTGATAAGTGTCGAGGCGGATAAAGATGGCCGGATCTGCATTGATGCCCTGCTCATGCAATTGCAACATCTGCGACAACGCAATATCAAGCCGATGGCCATTGTCGGGATCGCAGGCACGACAGAAACAGGTTCCATCGATCCATTAAACACCCTCGCTGACATTGCTGAACAGGAGCAATGCCATTTCCATGTAGACGCCGCTTGGGGAGGATCGAGCTTGTTGTCGGCACGCCACCAGTATTTATTTAAGGGAATAGAGCGCGCTGATACCGTAGCAATCGACGCCCATAAACAAATGTATGTGCCCATGGGAGCCGGTATGGTGTTGTTCCGTCAGCCGACCCTGACCGAAGCTATTGCACAACATGCAAATTATATTGTGCGCAAGGGTTCAAAGGATTTAGGACGTCATACTCTGGAAGGTTCGCGCAGTGCAATGTCTCTGATGCTCTACAGTAACTTCCATCTGCTGGGTAGACAGGGGTTTGCTCATCTGATTGATGCAAGTATCGAGAAAGCCCGACAATTCGCGAATTTGATCCGCCAGCAGGATGATTTCGAATTGATCAGTGAACCACAACTTTGTCTGCTGACCTACCGATACGCTCCCGCATTGGTACGGCAATTACTGCGCAAAGGGTCTGCATCTGTACAACAGAAATTGCATGATGCCCTGAATGCACTTAACCAAAGTATACAAACCATGCAATGGTCTACAGGAAAATGCTTTGTTTCACGCACCTGTCTCAAACCTGTACAGTGGGATCGGCAACCGACCGTTGTTTTGCGTGTCGTGCTGGCAAATCCGCTGACGACTCAGGAAATACTTGAGAACATGCTTGAAGAACAGCGCCAGCTAGCGCAACAAAGCCTATTCTGGGAAGCACTGCAAAATTTGATGCATGATTAATTCAGAAGATTTTATGGCGGGCTTCCGGCTGGGTGTTTACTTCGGGTACTGGAGTACATCATCCAGCTGTATTTGATGTGTTTATGTTATTGCAAATAATATTTTCTAAATTCCATGGCTTTTTTAATGTTAAAATAATTATTCCAGATAAAATTATTGGTTTTTAATATATTGTCACCCAGGTACATTTAGTCATTAATTTAAATATTGAATTCTTTTTCAAATAGTTCACGCATTTCCCGAACATAAAAATCAAGAAAACAGCCAAATGAATTTTTAAAAATTTGATTAAATAATTTTAAACCTGATGATATCACCTTCATAGTTCCATTTAGTCAGTTTATTATTTCACATGATTTATTTTTCATTGAAATAACATACAACGTTTAACTCTTAATATGCTTTATTCAGTCATAATTTGGTATGTATCGATTCAGCCATGAAGTTTTTCTTTTTTACAAAAAATAAAATACAGATCTGTTTTTTTGTTTTTTATTAAGATCCAATTATTGTAAATATAAAATTTAATATAATAACACCCCTATAGTAATAGACATATGATATTGATTATTAAAAACTTTTACCTTAATTAAAAGGTAATTATTAAAAACACAAACAATCTTTTCTCCTCAGCAAGATCTAATATTATTTATTACTCGATGAATTTTATTCATTGTTAGTCGCAACACATCTGAAATAAGCTATTTATTTTTTCATTAAGCATCGATACACTACATAACATTCTGCTATTTATTGATTATTTCTTATGATATCTATAAACATCATATTTGAAAAACTCATCCAATATATAATCTTTAAAGATTATATTTTTGTTTTCTACACTTCCAAAATATTTACCCAAAATCAACAGCACAAAAAATGTTATGATTCATAATTTATAAAAAATATTTCATTATTTAATGATGTTATATATTTAATCATTTAATCATTTAATCATTTAATCATTTAATCATTTAATCATTTAATCATTTAATCATTTTATGTTTTTCAGCATAGAAAACCTTAGCAACCTTCTGTTTACCTCGATCCAGAAAAAAATGCTGGATTATAAGGTGAATGATTGTGAAATTTATCTGCAAAATTATCAAACCAAAGGAGCAGGATATAACTGTCCTTCGGATATAAGCAGATATTGTCTTAACTTTGTTTTTGATTAATTAAGGATATTGCATGCGATCAGTAGGAATTCAAGCACTCGCTGTGTATTTACCTGATGGAGTACGCACAAATGCTTGGTGGAGTGGAGAGACTCCTCAGCAGCAGACCGAACCATCAGTAATGGCATCTGGGTCGAATAATTCATCCAAACGTCGGAAGGTCAACCCGTACGATGCCGCTATGGAGCACTATCTGGAAGATCCCTTTTTCGGTAGCGTCGAGCGCCGAGTCGTAACGAATGGTGAAGGGAGTGTAGAACTTGGGATTGAAGCAGCGCGTCGTGTATTGGATGCAGCGAATGTTTCACCGGATAAGGTGGATTGCCTGATCGCGGTGTCGATGTTCCCCGATAGAATTGGTTCAGGTGACGCAGGATATCTTGCACAGGCACTGGGAACGGGTGGCGGAGCATTCAACGTGGAAGCGACTTGTGGCGGTTCCATGTCGGGGTTGTTAACCGCGTGCGCTTGGGTGCAGGCGGGACTGAAAGAACAAGTTCTGGTCGTCACGACCTCTAGACTATCACGTGCGATCGAAGATGATGATGTGACTTTGCGGCTGTGCGGCGATGCCTCGGCGGCGTTTCTGGTCGGGCCGGTAGAAAACGGGTTTGGCTTATTAGGGGCTGAGTCTTTACACACTGGCATAACCTGTGGGACTTGGCTGTTGGACGCGGTCGAAGATCCTTTGAAAACAACACCCGCTGGGCAGAAGATCCGATTGCGCGTAGATCCTTCCATCTCCCACGTGCTACGTGCCACGGCTGAGCCGTATCTCTTACATACGGCTCAGGGCGCATTGGCGAAGGCTGGACTTGAATTGAAGGATATTGATGTCATCGTGGTGAACACTCCGACAGCTTGGCATGCAGAGTTCTCCGCCAATGCGTTGGGTGTCGATCCCGCGCGGGTCATAAATACTTTCCCGCAGGTCGCCAATATCGGGCCAGTGCTGATGCCATTCAACGCCTATACCGCAGCGGCGGATGGCCGTATTAAACCCGGCGACACAGTATTGCTGTACGGCTTCGGCGGCCAAGCTGAAGCCTCCGCAGCCGTATTCCGCTGGCCACACGTCGTTTTGGCCGCTCCTCCCAAAGAAGCTTCGGTCATCAATCCGACAACTCCACAGTGAAAATTAATAGTCCATTACCACTATAGGAAAACCTCATGTCTAATATTTTGATGAAAATTCGTGCATTTGTGATTGACGATATCTTAAAAGGAAATGACTCGGATATTTCTGACGATCTAAATCTGGGAGAGTCAGGCGTCCTTTCATCCTTGGCGATCATGCGACTGGTCTCGTTTGTGGAGGATGAATTCGACATCCTAGTCGGTGTCAGTGATCCGAGAACTCGCTTTACGACTATTCGCGAGATCGAGCGTTATGTGGAGGAAAAGTTGTCAGGGGTTAAAGAATGACGACTGAAATTGTATTGCCGGAACAACCCGATTCTTCGGGAGACCTGGCAAAATACTTAGACGACACCGCAGCACGATATCCTGATGCTCGTGCGGTCGTTGATTCTGACGGATCAACAATCAGCTACGGAGAGCTTTCCGCTGCGGCGGATAGAATAGCTGCTTTTCTCCATCGGAAAGGCGTTGCCGCAGGTGATCGGGTGGGGCTTTTCATGCGTAAGAGTTCCCAGACCCTTGCGGCCATCTTTGGCGTTCTTCGTCTAGGTGCAGTATATGTACCTACAGATGCAGGCAGTTCGGGTCTACGGGCATCGACCGTATTCAGCGATTGCGATGTTCGAGTCATTTTCACTGATCCTGAATCAGCGTTACATTTGACACAAGCCGCACCTCAGCTCAGATCTTGTATCGTTGTAATGCAGCCACATAATGAAGAGACAAGCGGCGCGTGCGAAGATACATGTGAAGATAAGCATGAAAAGTGGCAAACACTGGACATACTGCATGAAGAGAAACTCGACTACCCACGCAGCATACCGGATGCAAACCAGCTCGCCTACATCCTGTACACTTCCGGTTCTTCCGGGATGCCGAAAGGCGTAGCGATAAGCCACTGCAACGCAATTAACTTCATCGAATGGGCCTCAGCCTTTTTCAATGTAACGGCGGAAGATCAGGTATCCAGCCACGCCCCATTCCACTTCGACCTGTCTATCTTCGACATTTATGTCTCTGTGAAGAATGGTGCATGTATTCACCTGATTGACACTGATCTTGCTGCAAGCCCACGGCATCTCGCCGCATTTATATCCAACCGAGAGATCACTGTCTGGTACTCAGCTCCTGCAATTTTGGGTATGCTGGCCGAACAGCACAAAGAAGGCAGACCGACTCATAACCGGCTAAGGCTCGTGCTATTCGCTGGGGAAGTCTTCCCTGTCACGAAATTACGCAAGCTGATGCACATATGGCCTGAACCAACCTATTACAACTTGTACGGTCCCACAGAAACTAATGTGTGCACGGTCTACCAAGTGCCCTCGGTCATACCAACAGACCGCACAGAACAGTTATCGATAGGTTATCCCTGTGATCACTGTGAAGCTCTCGTCGTCGATGAGCATCTGCAACCTGTACCAGAGGGCGAACCCGGGTTGTTGTGCATCGCAGGGCCTTCTGTCTTCACCCGTTATTGGAATGCTCCCGAGAAAACAGCCCAGAGAATCTTCAACCTCAACGGCAAACGCTGGTACAACACCGGAGATAGAGTTCGTTCCTCATCTGAGGGCTACATCTTCATGGGGCGGCTTGATCGAATGATTAAGCGTCATGGATACCGGATTGAACTGGACGAGATCGAATCATGTTTGGTGACTCATCCTGCACTTACTGCCTGTGCAGTAGTCAGCACCGAGACCGATGGGAACACCACTATCACAACATTTTTCGTTGCTCGCGATCCCCTGCTCTCCCCAACAGATCTAAGTAAATTCTGTTACGAGAGACTTGCACGATACATGGTTCCCGACCATTTCCGCTACTTATCTGACCTTCCTCGCACTTCGACGGGAAAGACTAATTACCAACTTCTAGAGCACCAATGCCATGTCAAACAGAATTGATGAACACCGGATATCGCTACGCGATAATGCCGCGCATTTTGCCCGCGATCAACTAAGCACAGACATAACAACCTCCGACCGTGCCGGTATTTTCCATCGGGATGGCTGGCAAAAATGCGCAGAGTTTGGGTTGATCAGCATGGCCATACCCGAAAACCTCGGTGGAGCGGGAGCGCCACTGTCCGACCTCATCGCGGTTATGGAAGGACTGGGTTACGGTTGTGAGGATCAGGGATTACTGTTTTCACTCAACGCCCACCTGTGGACCGTTGCCATGCCACTGGCCATCCACGGCACACCTGAACAACGTTTGCGCTTTCTGCCCAGCCTGATGAACGGCTCACTGATTGGTGCCAATGGTTCGACGGAAAACGAGGCTGGATCGGACGTATTCTCCATGCGCACCCAAGCGGTACGAGACGGCGACAGCTATATCCTCAACGGTTCAAAGACTTACATCACGAACGCTCCCATCGCCGATCTTTTTGTTATCTACGCCACGATCGACCCCACACTTGGCCCACTTGGCGTAACTGCGTTCCTTGTCGAGGCGATAAACCCGGGGATGGAGTTAAGCGCCCCCCTGGAGAAAATGGGACTACGTACCGCTCAGATGGGGCAGATCACGCTCAAGGATTGCCGTGTCCCTGCTGATGCAATACTGGGTAGGGAAGGACGAGGCATCAAGGTTTTCGAAAGTGCCATGGAACACGAACGTGGATGCCTTCTTGCCACCACTTTGGGATCAATGCGCCATACCCTTGAAGCATGTATCACTCATGCACGCACACGCCACCAGTTCGGTCAAGCCATAGGGAAGAATCAGGCCATATCCCATCGCATCGCCGACATGAAAGTCAATCTGGATGCCGCTCGCGAACTCGTCTACCGAGTAGGTAGACTTAAGGATGCAGGCAAAGATGCCATGATGGAAGCCGCCTGTGCGAAACTGTTCGTCTCCGAGACGTACACGAAGTTCTCGCTAGATGCACTGCGGATCTACGGAGCACAAGGCTACCTGGCCGATAGCCCTACGGAGAGAGGACTGCGCAATTCCATCGCATCAGTCATTTATTCGGGCACATCCGACATTCAACGTAACATCATCGCCAGTGAACTTGGATTATGAACCGTTACCGATACAGTACAGATTAAGCTCTAGTTATTTCGGGTGCGTGGTTGTCAGCAGTTAAAGACCATTTTCTTAATGTATCGGTTTGCAGTTGTGGCAGGCCCTGTTGCCAGGGCCTGAAGTTTTGAACCAACACAAGAGATGACTCTTTCAGAGGACGTGACTTGTGTTGGTTCTACCCTAAGTGGTATCTCATTTCTTTAATTTAACGTGATAAAAATTCTTTCAAAAATGGCATCAGTAGTTCTGGTTTTTTTTCATGAGGTGAATGATCCATGAAAGGCATATTTAGCAAATAAGAATGAGTAACTTGACTGACTAACTCTGTTGAATTGGTCAGCGAAACTAAGTGATCGTTATCTCCTCTAATCACTAGTAATTCACAAGTTATGTTACGTATAGTTTTACTGGGATAACCACTATCTCCCGCATCTAGCCACATAGAAGTAAGACTGCTAATTAATTTGTTAAAATCCGCTTGTGGATTCAATCTATGATAATTTTCATAACTGTCAGGTAAAATTTCACGCCAACTTTCCGCCGTAACGTATTTATATATCTCTTTTACCGGATCATCTTCTTTTAACACCCAATGAGCACCTATCGTCACTATCTTATCGATTGAGATAATACCCGCCACCGCCAATCGTAATGCAACAATACCTCCATCGCTGTGACCAATAATACTGCATGTTTCTAACTTTAAATACCGGATTACCGCTTCGACATCTTGTTGAAGGCGTTTATACGTCAGATTCCCTTGCCCTAAAGTAGACTTCCCCTGCCCCCGACTATCTATACCGATAAGCTGGTAAGTATTTCCAAAATCGCCCACTATTTGGTTAAATGTCTCAATGTCACTTAAACCACCATGCAGAAAAATCAGAGGATAACCATTAATTTTACCTTGAATCTCATAATAAATATGAGCATCGTCAATCTCAAGGTATCTGCCATACTGATGATTAAAACCTAGCATAGAACACTCTCTCCTTTATTTACCTTAATCCAAAGGACATACTCGAATAACATGACCATCAGGATCTTTCACGAGAAAAGTACGGCCAAAAACATCAGTGTAGGGTTCCTGCTTAATTTCAATATTTGAGTTCTGTTTCCATTTTTCAAAAAGCTGATCGACATCTCCATGAGACAACAACATAATGCCTATTTCTGAAAATCGCGGAACTTCTCTATCTGGGTTTGTCCCACCACTCCAAATAGCAAACAGAGTTTCCTTACCTACATTAAATGCTACATAACGAGGACTGGAAAAGACCGGTTCAGCATTAAAAACACTCTTATAAAAGGCAGTCGAACGCTCAATATCTGAGACATAAATCAGTTGAAGATTGGGTTTAATAGAAGCGGACTCTGCTTTCGCCTCAATTTCAACAATAGCCTTAAGTCTTGATACCGTTTCAACCAGATTTTGCGTCACTTGCTTAAAAAAACTTTCAGCTTGGGCATCGAGAACATTCGCTTCGGGTTCAAAGGAAACGGTCACTTGAATGTGATTAGCCATGTTATTTTCATCGGTCATGATCTGATGACAGAAAGTTAACATGCCCATCTGTGGAAGACTGACTTGATCGGTAAATTCTTTATTCACTTCAATCTTCGCAAGGTAGAACCGGATTTCTGGCCGACCATTTAATAACATCCGGCCATATTGTCCTGTTCTTATTTCCCCTTCGAATTCAAAATATTCAAGATCAGTTTCCCATTTTTTTCTCAATTCAAAATCGACATAATGGGCCCAAATCTGCGATGGTCTTGCGTTTACCGATGTAGAAAAAGTAAGGGTTAACATGAAAAACTCCTGCGGTTAAGTCTCTGTCTCAAGTGATAAGAGCCATCAGAATATCAACCCAGAGTGACAGTTTTTGTCAGCAGTCTTCACTTTCCTTCAAATCTGATTAAGCCGATGACGTTGATCAGTCATCCGCAATAACCGTTCCGTTCTGTATATCAAAACCTGCATACCCATTATCACTGCAGTATAAAAGACTAATTGAGCCGTTATCATTCACCTCTCTGATTATTTCTGATTCCATTTTATCTATAATCAATTTCTTTTTAGAGTTGTATATATTGCATTTCCGTCATCATTATTCACCTGTAAACCATTCAAATTGATTAAAACCAACAAATTATTAACTTGTCGTATTATTGTGGATAGTTTTTATTTCTATCAGATTTTTTACGCAATAAAAAAATATGTTGATGAAGGAATCCATCAATACAGCGAATGGATGCCACCAGATTTAACAGATGGATAAATTGCCCTACTTCATACTTATAGCCAAATACACCAAAGCCTTAATGACAGTCCGATGATTTGGTTGAATCGTAAGGCACTGGTTTATTTAAATCGTCCGAAATGCATGAAAAAATCATCGGAGCTTTCATCGATCGTGAATATCCTATTTAAGGACAATCAATATATTGAATACACGACCGATTTTTCATCATCTGCTACAACATAAAATCTATTCGTTTAGAAGTGAGAGATGATATTGTAGTTTTAAAAAGTCATTCTTATTAAACTCAATGTTCACTTTTTCATCCGTATCATTTAATATTTTTTCCGCGATGATATTACTCACTGGCCTGATGATATTAAAATGGTCACCATTTTTGATGCTGTAAATATGTAGAGGAATACCTTTGTCCGAAGCGATTTTTTTGACTTCATCAAACTCCTCCCAATAAGAATTCTCTCCTTCAAAATAGAAGGTCGGCGATTTTATGGAACTTAAAAAAGTACGGGGAGAACGAAGCTCAAACTCCCTTGGATCATTCTGATCAAAAGGAACTGCAACAGGACCTGAACCATATTCAAGACGCAAACGCAAATCGGGAATACCACCCAGCGAAAAAACGGCTCTGAATCCTTTAGTATATTCACTGGCTAATAATGCTCGCATACCACCAGTACTGTGCCCTGCCAAATAAATTCGATTTGGGTCAACATAAGGTAGTTTTGCAAGATATTGCCTTGCTGATTCAATATCACGCAATTCACCATAAAACATTTCATAACGCCCAGGATTGATATTTTCACCTCGGAAACTCGGGATCATCAATACTAATCCATCGCGTCTGAATGCCGATGCTGATTGATCATTATCAACAGGCTGCTCAGACCAGAAAAAATCATCATTACCAATTCCCCCATACCCACCAGTTAACCAAATGACTGCCGGATATTTTTTAGTATTATCTCTCGGTGAAGGACTAAGAAATGCAGCCATATCCCCATCTTCAGCAGGGTAAGATATCAGTGAAAAGATATTTCCTGGTGGTGTAGCGGGTTGGGTCATGTATTAAATAGTTAGTTGTTGTGATATGCTTCCCGCCTTTTAAGGGTAAAGCATGGCCAAAGCTGACGTCTATTGCCGTTATTGTCACAAATC
>NZ_NJAI01000006.1:210571-252612 GCF_002632725.1 Xenorhabdus hominickii | reverse complement strand
AGAGAGAACGAATTTAACTCAGCGTACTCGAGTAAAAAGACTGAATAGAAAAACTATCAGTTATTCAAAATCCGAAGAAATGCACGATAAGGTGATAGGAACTTTTATTGAGCGTGAGTACTATTTTTGATATTCAATCTAACTATTTAATACATGACCGCGGGTTGTCCATCACCAATAAAACTGTCATCAACGATATGAGTTTTGAACTTATTATGCGCCTCAGCATAATCATCTGAGCGCAATTTAAAACTGTAATTGTCTTCATTACATGCTGAGAGTAAAAAACTAAAAATAAGAGGAGTGAATCTCAACCAACGGTAAGGTTTCTTCATAAATTCTACCTTAATAAGTCATTGTTAATGATTTGTATTTTCTTCTCCTATTATTACCATGTCGCTTTAATCCTTAAAAGCGACAAAAAACAAAAATGTAAACACATCATTATCCGAATAGTTTTTACCGAATTAGAAAAAGCATTAAGGTAAATTTTGCAGACATGGATAATATTTAATCATTCATGCGGTTATCCTGAAGATGGTTTTAATTTAAAAATGAAATAAAATACCACGAAAAGCGATCCATGTATAAAAGCCAAATACCTATCCCATCCAGCACTAATTCGATATTTTCTCCCTTTCCCGCCACTCTTTAAGTAATGATTGTCTTGATCGGGGATAAGCTTGTTTTTCTGTCTTCAGGTGGATAATTCTATCCGACCTGAAATGGCGAAATGTTTTACGTAATTCACACCAGCCAACAACAATGCTGATATTTTCAAAATATCCTAACGCGAATGGCCATATCGTTCTTTCTGATTGATTTCCTTTTAGATCCAGATAAGAAAATGTGATTTTATGTCTGTGGCTGATCGCTTGTCGTATCTGCTGAATATCAACAAAAGGTTGAACTGTTGTGGAAGCTGACCCGACCAATAATGAGCTGGTTTCCAGAAATTGTTTTAATTCTGTGGGGATTACCGCTGCAATTTTACTTATTGCACTGTTTGCCGATGCTTTTAACTGTGGGTCTGCACGTTTAGCCACCCAGCTGGCGCCTAATGCCAAAGCGTCTATTTCATTTTGCGTAAACATCAGCGGTGGTAACACAAACCCCGGCCGTAAAACATAACCTATACCCGCTTCGCCTTCGATAATTGCCCCTTGAGACTGCAAGGTAGCAATATCACGATAGAGTGTTCTTAAACTGATATTTAGTTTTTGCGCCAATACTTTTCCCTGTACGGGGAAGTGATAACTACGCAAAATTTCCATAAGAGATAACAAACGCTGTGTCCTAGACAAAATTCCCCTCGCATTCCCAAAGGGAAAAGCTTAAAAGTAAAAAGATGAAGGGGATATTAAAGGATTTAGAGCAAAGTGACTATCCACACTCTAAGACCCCGTTTGTAAAAAATAAATTATGGCAATTAGATCTTAATACCAGTTTGACAACGGGTTCACATCCATATATTTGGGAAACAATAAAAGAAATTATGGATGGTTATTTTAAAACATTTTAGGTTGATAAAGAAAGGTTCAATATTCTCAATATACTGGCCAGAAGAACCAAGTTGTCTCCCGAATTTCTTGCTGCCTAAATCCATGATAATACCTTATACTGAACCTGAGCCATTGACCTTGAAAAGGCTTGCCGAGTCAGCCAAAGCAGGAAGATGGATCTGCAAATAGTGCTATCTCCGTTATAGCCTATTACTTCTTTTATTTTATTAATATTAACGATGATTTGACCACTAAAGGATCTAGGGCAACATGACTATATATGATTTGAAACCACGTTTCCAAAATCTACTCCGTCCCATCGTAATCTATCTGCACAAGCAAGGAGCCTCCGCGAATCAGGTCACATTAACCGCCCTTTTCCTGTCTATTTTTATCGGTTTATTGTTGAGTCTATTTCCTTCATCCAATCTCTATTGGCTGCTGCCTGTTTTTCTTTTTGTTCGCATGGCGCTGAACGCTATTGATGGCATGTTGGCACGTGAGCACAACCAACAATCCCATCTTGGTGCCATTTATAACGAATTGGGAGATGTAGTCTCGGACGTGGCACTTTATCTTCCTTTCTGTTTTCTACCCGAAGTAAACAATGTGAGCCTGCTGGTTATTTTATTCCTCACCATTCTCTCTGAGTTCGTTGGTGTATTGGTTCAAACAATCGGGGCATCACGTCGCTATGATGGCCCAATGGGAAAAAGTGATCGCGCTTTTGTCTTTGGGTGTTATGGATTGATAATCGCGATTTTTCCTTCGACCCTGAGCTGGAGTAGTTATTTGTTCCCCTTCATGATTATTTTGCTCTTGATGACTTGCTACCAGCGCATTGTCAAAGCGTTGCGTGAAACCAATCAAACCGTACAATCATAATCCAAATAAGGTATTCATATGACGCCGTCATCCAGCCAACGTATTGCTGAAGAACATTATTTCACCACATCAGATAATACCTCCCTGTTTTACCGTTACTGGCCACAGGAACAACGCCATGCAGAGCGAGCGATTATCATCTTTCACCGTGGTCATGAACATTCAGGACGAATCCAACATATCGTTGATGAGCTTGCTCTCCCTGATGTTGCCATGTTTGCGTGGGACGCCCGTGGACACGGAAAAACAGAGGGAGCACGCGGTTATAGCCCATCAATGGGCACATCAATTCATGATGTGGATGAGTTCATCAGATTTATTGCCACGGAATACGATATTGCCATGGAAAATATCGTGGTTATCGGCCAAAGCGTTGGGGCAGTGTTGATATCTGCATGGGTACACGATTATGCCCCTAAAATCCGCGCCATGATCCTTGCTGCCCCCGCGTTTGATATTAAATTATATGTTCCTTTCGCCACACAAGGGCTGCACCTCATGCAAAAAGCATGAGGTGTTTTCTTTGTTAACTCTTATGTGAAAGCGAAATTTTTGACACATGATCAAACCAGAATTGCTTCTTATAATAATGATCCATTAATTACCCGGGAAATCGCGGTCAATATTCTATTGGAACTTTACCAAACCGCAGAACGGGTAGTTAAAGATGCCGCAGCCATTACACTTCCCACTCTGTTGTTTATTTCAGGTAGTGATTATGTTGTGAATTCAAAGCCACAACATCAATTTTATCAACAACTCACGAGCCCAATAAAAGAGAGATATGTGATGGAAGATTTCTATCACGATACACTGGGCGAAAAACATCGCCACCTAGCTTTTGACAAGATCAGGACCTTCATTGAACGCATTTTCTCTATTCCACGCTATCAACATGATTACAGTCATGAAGATATCTGGAGTAATACTGCGGATGAATTTCGCTCTTTAGTGACACCATTACCCCGTTTCAGCCCGAAAAATTTTATTTATCAATTGATGAGAAAAGCAATAAACACTCATGTGGGCAGAGCTTCTGAAGGCATACGCATCGGGCTTGAAACAGGGTTTGATTCCGGCTCTACACTTGATTATGCCTATCGCAATCAACCGCAGGGCAAAGGACTTTTGGGGCGGGTACTGGATAAGTACTATCTGAGCAACATTGGTTGGCGAGGTATACGACAACGTAAAATTCATCTTGAGACATTGATTCGCCATGCTATTTGCAACCTCCATAAACAAAATATGCCTGTTCATATCGTTGATATCGCTGCCGGTCACGGACGTTATATTTTTGATGCAATTAACGAATTCAGCAAAGTTGATTCCATTTTGCTCAAGGATTACAGCGAACTCAATGTAACTCAAGGACAGGCTTACATTGCAGAACGTCATTTAACAGACAAGATCAAGTTTATTATTGGTAATGCCTTCGATGCCGAAAGTATCGCTGCCACAACGCCAGCCCCGACACTCGGTATTGTCTCTGGTCTATATGAATTATTCCCTGATAATGACTTAGTCAGGGATTCTCTGCGTGGACTTGCCGACGCCATTACAGAAAATGGTTATCTGATATACACAGGGCAACCCTGGCATCCTCAACTCGAAGTTATTGCCCGCGTTCTTTCCAGTCACCGTAAAAATCAACCGTGGATTATGCGTCGCCGTACACAAGGTGAAATGGATGCCTTGGTGGAAAAAGCCGGATTTGAAAAACTGTACCAGTTAACAGATAACTGGGGCATCTTTTCTGTTTCGATTGCCAGACGTCTTCACCGCTAAGAATAAATACGGGATAAAACACTTCATGCATTTCTCTTTTGATAGCCGACAACGCTTATGGATAACCGCCGTTATCTGGTTGTTATTTCTGGTACCGTTCTTCTTTCTTACATACGGTCAAGTTAACCAATTCACTGCTCATAGAGATGATGTTCATGTTGTGGCATTCAGTTGGGAGCATAATATCCCTTTCTGGCCATGGACGATTATTCCTTACTGGAGCATCGATCTGTTCTATGGGATATCGCTATTTATCTGTACCAATCGCCGTGAACAGTGGATTCATAGCTGGAGACTCGTGACGGCGTCACTTGTTGCCTGCACTGGATTTTTGTTATTTCCATTAAAGTTTTCGTTTTCACGCCCTGTCACTGAAGGCATTTTTGGATGGTTCTTTGAACAACTGGAATTATTTGATTTGCCTTATAATCAAGCTCCTTCTCTGCATATTATGCTGCTATGGTTACTTTGGCTGCGCTATTCTGCAAATTTGCATGGCTACTCGCGCCATTTGTTGCATGTTTGGTCTATTTTGATTGCATTATCTGTTTTAACCACATGGCAACATCACTTTATTGATATCATCACAGGCTTTGCCGTTGGCATAATAATCAGTTACTTATTACCTATTTCACATCGATGGCAATGGCAATCTAACCAAGATCACTACGCGTGGAATTTATGCAGTTATTATCTGGCAGGCAGTATATTATTTGCACTTCCTGCTAGTTTTTTAGGTGGAGCTTTTTGGATATTACTGTGGCCTGCCATATCGTTACTGGTGGTGGCACTCGGTTATGCAGGATTAGGTAGCTCCGTGTTCCAAAAACAGCCGGATGGAAAAATGTCACTGTCTGCACGCTGGCTACTGGCACCGTACCAATTGGGTGCCTGGTTCTCTTATCTCTGGTTCCGGCGTAAAAGCGCTCCTTTCAATAAAATAACAGAAGGAATTATTCTCGGCAGCCTGCCACGTAACTCCACCATGACAGTCTGTGTACTTGATATGACCGCAGAATGGCACAGAAAACCCTATGTACAGATAACTAACTATATTTGCCAGCCACAAATTGACTTGCTGCCACTAACCCCCGAAGCTGTACAATCTGCGGTTTGTTCACTGGGTAAGTTACATCAGCAGGGAGAGGTATTCGTACATTGTACGCTCGGTTTATCCCGTAGTGCGATGGTCGTAGCAGCATGGTTGCTGAAACAGCACCCTGAGTATGATATATCCACAGTGGTCAATATTCTGCGCGAAGCCAGACCCCATGTCACATTCAGGCAAACACACCTCAATGTATTGACTCTATGGGCAGAATCTTATTTGGGACGGAGGATCTGATATGAATTCGGAAAAATTAAATTGTGAATATCTGACCAGTCAGGTGATGATTGTTACATTAAAAAGCTGGCGATTCATATCAGCACTTTCAGTACTTTCCATCCTGATCGCAACAGTAATATTAATGGCTAACTTAAATAACATCACTCTCTATGCAGTGTTGCTATTCACCGCCCTGTTTTGCCAATATTATTGCTGGCGTCTTTGGTTGGATTGTCACTATTTTCAGATCCTCAATTTGTACCCTGAAAAAAGCGCCGAGTTTGATCAGGCATTATCACTGATATTTAATAAATCACCAAAATCACAAACTATGAATACTCGTTTCTATGGTGCAGTCAGGCTATTAAAACGGGCAACTGTTAGTTTAATCCTGCAATGGGGAGTATTTTTTCTGTTTTTGCTGGCGACATCCTGACTCATTGAGTTAAAGGCTGCTTTAACCTTCAAATAAGAAACAGAGTGATCTATTCTGCCTCTACTGAATAAATCGCCCTGTTTGCTAAAATCCGACGCGCTGGGTTTTCGGTTAGAAACAATATATTCAGCTAAGTAGTTCTGAGCCAAATCAACAAGTACGCTCTCAATATTCAATCCACTCTCAGCACCAAGTTGTGGCCCCCGGCTAAATCCTGTGAGGGTGACTGTTAGAAAGATCTGCGCGGCAGAAAACCATGAAGGACCTTTCAAAAGTGATGACCGTTTCTCCTGTCGACTTGATGCCAACTGTCTCTACTGTGATGATCCCTTTGCCAGGACGAGAGTTTGAATGGCGTTTAGCCAGGATCTTGCTGGTAGCATAGAGGGTATCGCCGACGAAAAGCGGGTCTTTCAAGCGCACTTTGTCCCATCCTAAGTTGGCTACCGCACGAGCCGATAACGCCTGAACAGTCATGCCGCTGACCAGAGCCAGAGTGATGCTACTGTTCACCAAAACCTGACTATATTCGCTCTTAGCGCCGTAAGCCTGATCAAAATGCAGCGGATGCTGATTCATCGTCAGTAAGGTTAGCCAGGTGTTGTCGGCCTCAGATATAGTACGGCCAGGCCAGTGTTTAATGACCATTCCAGGCTCGAAGTCCTCATAGTCTCCGCCATGCTCTTCGATGTATTCGTTCTTGCCGATCTGTCTTAGTGTCATATGTTCTCCGGGGGGACGTACAAGGCTAGCGCAGCGGCGGTGTCCTCAATAGCCAGTCCTACACTGCGGAACAAGGTGATTCTGCCTTCCTCTACAGCCGATTCGCCAAGGATCAGCGCGCCGAGTTCATGCAGCTCTTCTGACTGAATGTACCCGAGAAGGAGAGCAGCCCGGATTTCTCCCGCCTCTTCCTGAGCAGCAGAACTCTTTTCTACGGCAACAAACGCACTTTTCAGCAAGGCAGGGGCAACTTCAATGGCGTCTTCATGGGTACCACCGATGATATTCAAGTGTGCCCCTGGAGCCACCCAATCAGCCTCTATCAGAGGTACACTGGAGCTGGTTGACGTGGTGGTGCAGATGATCTCGGCACCGCGTACTGCTTCGAACACCGAGTCACATACGGTGACCTTAATCCCCGTAACCGTGCGAGCCCACTGCACGAACTCGGTAATTCTAGTCGCTGAACGGGAAAAAATCCGAACCGAGCGGATCTTGCGTACGACCAGCATCGCCTGTAGTACAGCGCGTGCTTGAACTCCAGCACCGAGGATGGCAAGGTCACCGGCATCGACGGGAGCACACAGGTTGGTTGCCAGACCGGCAACAGCGCCGGTTCTCACTGCCGTCAAATCTGCGCCGTCAAACAACGCAATCACCTGCCCAGTGTTGATGTTTGTAAGCACGACAATACCGTGGATCAAAGGAAGCCCTTGACCTGAGTTACCCAGGGTGAGTGTAGTGATCTTGACACTGGCCACACCACGTTGCATCCAAGCCGCCGGACTGATCAACATCTCAGACGGACCATGCTGCAATAAGAGCCGCGCCGGTGATTGTTCTCTACCGGCACTCAGGTCGCGGAAAACATCAGTCAGTGTTGTCATCACCTGCCGAAATCGGTCATCACCAGACATTTCATCCGCGTTGATTATTTTCATCGTCACAAAGTCACCTTTCTTAACCCAGCAACAACCTCGGCGATAAGGTCTTCCTGCCCGGCAATGACCTGCCGTTTTCCAAGTTCGAAGAACACATCGCGAGGATCTACCCCTGCTGTACCTGCTCGCTCCATGACAGGATTTTTGAAACCCGAGAATACGCCGGCCAGACCACTGACGATGCCCAGTGAATCAATCACTGGCGGAGCCAGCATTAATTCTCGGGCCGCAAGGTCAGCGGCATCAAGAAGATCATAAAGACTAATGCCGGTCGTGAATCCTAAACGTTCCAGAACGGGAACCAACACTTCCAGTTGGGTATTGCCTGCCCCGGCACCGAACCCCCGGGAGCAGCCATCGATTATTGTAGCTCCGGCTTGAGCAGCAGCCACCGAATTAGCTACTGCCATCCCCAAATTGTTGTGTCCGTGAAAAATCAGAGGCACCTCGACCGCCGTCCGCAACGCCGTAATACGCGCAGTGACGTCCGGGAACAAAAGATGGCCCGCAGAGTCCATGATGCCGACAGCTTGTGCCCCATAATTCACTAATAAAGCTGCTTGTTCGGCCAACTGTATAGGGCTGGCCATATGACTCATCATTAATACCGCATGCACCTCCGCCCCCATCTCACGCAACCATCCCAGGTGGCGTTCAGCCAGAGTGGCTTCCGTGCAATGGATGCCGATACGCACCACATCAGCGCCGTGTGCAAGGGCTTTCGATAAGTCGGCAATGGTGCCCCAGCCTGGCAGCATGAATACGCCCATCCTACTGTTTTTCAAGACCTCCCGTACGGTGATCAGCATTTCGTCGTCATTCAACACAGCACGACCAACCTGGTACGAAGAGGCTCCAAGCCCATTGCCATGGCCCACCTCGACAACCGAAATACCTGCTTGGTCGGCGGCTGTCGCATAGTTCCGCAACTGCGCAGCAGTAAGTTGGTGTTTCACCGCGTGCTGGCCGTCACGCAAGGTTGAATCATGAATTAAGATTGTCATCAGCCCCCCTTACCTATACCACTAGGCTCTGAGATTGGTACTGGTGAGCCGCATACTGCTCGGCAACCAGGATAGCAGCAGAATTAATGATATCCAGATTCCCGGCGTATTCTGGCATCACCTTGCTGCTCGCGACCACTTCTAAAGAGATAAACACGCGCCCGTCAATGACACGGCAAGCGGTGAGCGTATAACCCGGTGCAAACGCCCGAACTTTATCAGCCGCCGCTGCAACAACCGAGCTAACCTTTTCGGTCGTTGCCCCAACTATCCCCGCAAAGATAGTTACCCTGAACATGGCAGGTGGCACGGCTGGACTGATGTTGAGGATCGCCTTGGTATTTGGTACGCCCGTGAAAGTACTGAGTGCAATTTGCGTGGTTTCTACGTATTCGTCGATGTTAATCCTTGTGGCCCGCCCCACGCTATTGCTGGCTACTGTTGCCACCACCTCGATATCTTCAATCTGAAAACGTTGGCTGAGTGCATGTACGATCGGTATCGACGCCTGTCCACCGCAGCTGATCAAACTGACATGGCGATCTGTCAACGCGTCTGCGCCAGTCACGGTCGGTACTATCATCTGCCCCAGGTGACAGGGGGTCAGGTTTATAAGTAGGGTTCCAAGGGGACGCAGCCGTTCCCAGTGTTCGACATGCGACATCGCGTTGGTCGCGTCGAATACCACATCGAATGGTTCTGGGGCTGCCAAGATTGCGTCAATACCGTCGGCGCTAGTCGGGTAGCCAAACCGAGCTGCGATGTCAAAACCAGCTGAGTGCTGATTACGTCCGGCCAACAAGCGACAATTGAGGGTGAGTGAACGATGGATTTTGTTGATCAGGTCCATACCGATAGCCCCGGTCCCGATGACGGCTACAGAAATAGTCATATACTCCCCTTACCGAAACGAGCGGCCCAAGCCTCTCCTGATTGTATAGTACTGTGAGCTAGACGGGCAAATGGCGGGCCAACCATGCATCCATCCAGCAACGCTATTCCCCCAGCTGCTGCCTGCACGGCGTCGGTTATTCGGCGCGCGGCCAGTAATTTCTCTTCACAGGGCCGTAACGCCAAATTGATCAGGTCAAGTTCGCCGGGATGGACAGTAGCTTTGCCGTGGAACCCCAATTCTCTGGCTCGCTGAACTTCATCGGCCAGCACCTCAGATTCAGAAAGACGATAATTCGCGGTATCAATACAGCCAATACCATATCTGGCACTCGCCAACGCCATCGCCTGACGGGCGGCCAGCATTCCAGACCAGGTGATCTCCACACCGAGGGTAGCAGCCAGATCCGCTGAACCCAAAATCAGTCCATCCGCCACAGCGGCGAGTTTATCAAGATCAGTGATCGCTTCCACGGTCTCAATTGTGAGGTAGATTTCTGGGTATTTCCCGGTAGAAGCCAGTGTTTCCCGCAATAGGATGACCTCTGTTGGGGACTTTACCATGGACATCACGATAAACCCCGGAGTCACGCTACTTTCATTGAGCATGACAAGGTCATATACAGCATCAATCGTACCAAATGCGTTGATTCGCACGGCGATATTCGAGGGCTGGGGTGCATTATCCAAGGCTGTACGGCAGAGGGTCCTTGCCTCGGCCCTGAATGGGCCTGGTACGGAGTCTTCCAGATCAATCAAATGCACATCGGCATCGTAAGACCACGCTTTAACCACGCGATCCAGTGACAAGGCTGGCGTATACAGAATGCTGCGTGGAATTGCTCGTCCACTACCCATCATTGGACTGCCCTCACATCAAAGAATATTCTGCACAAATGGCGTATCTGTTCCTCAGTTTGTCCGGCACGCATCATCACCCGCAAACCCGCAGTACCTTTGGCAACAATGGGGAAAAACACCGGAGACACATAAAAACCAGCCTCTAATATCTGGCGTCCTGCGTCTATAACCCTTTCATCACTCACAGGAACTAACCGTATTGGGTAAGTCTGTCCGCTTTGCGTTGTGGGGATGAGAGAATCGAATAGTGCGATGTTGTTGTACAGCTTCTTCTGCAATATTGGTAATTCAGCGGTACGGTGAATTTCTGCTGAAGCTAAGCTGGCACCGACGGCGGCAGTGTTCAGGTTCTGTGAGTAATTCAGACCACCACCAAATCGTTCAACCAGGCGTAACACAGACTGCGGGTAGTTATTGAGCAAGATAGCTGCTCCACTGGTACCAAAAGCTTTGTTGAGTGTGACAACCATGATGGTGTTCTCATTCAACGCCGGACTGTGTGATCGAACATAACCGATGCCGCGCTCACCATAGGCTGAAATTGAATGCGAATCATCGTAGAACACCAACAGGCCGTATTTATCTTGCAGTTCGGCCAATTCCCTAACCGGTGCATAACCGCCGAGACTGTCGCTACCGTCGACGACGTAGCAAACCCGTTCATATTTCTTGCAGCTATCTTCAATGAAATTCAGGTCATGGTAGTTACAGGTAACGACCTCGGTTTCATCAGCACAGGCGGGTTTAGCGGCAGCTAGCGACACATGAGCATGCTTGTCAAAGATCATTAAAGGTCGATTACCGTTACCTAAATGTCCGGAAGCGATGAGGGGTAGCAAACCACCGCTGATACTGCTGGCCGACACGCCACTGAGGACATCAGCACCGAATAGCTCACCCAGAGACTCTTCCAGTTCCTTCAAGGCAGGAATTTGTACCCGGCTGCGGGCAATACAGTGATCAAGGACGCCATATCGGCGCACTGCATCAAGGGCACCTTCAATAACCTTATGATGCGAGTCCAGATTCAAATAGGAACAGCAACTGAAATTTACGAACTGATGACCGTGACGGATATGCAGGAGATCATTGTCAAGGTCGGCGACAATTCCAGCAAGTCCGTGGTGTTCTGACATATCCCAGAATGGATTACCAACGCTAATAGCTTTGTCGTTGTTACGGAATTTGTTGGCTGGAATAATATTCTTACGATAGGTCATTTATTTCCCCTCCCCCTAGTAGACTCTGACTCTGGTTGGTAGTTGTAGACGCCTTTGAGCTTACGGTAGACCGCGGTGTATAGTGCAGAATAGAGAACATACGGTCTGAGCAGGATTTTCAAATCCCACAGCCAGAAATTAATATTGATGTTCAGCTCGTCTAACGATTCGGCCTGATGCCACCATCCCAAAGGCAGGTAGAGCATTTCACCGGGTTCTAAGATAACCTCGCAGCGCTGCGGGATTTTTGCCGCGAGCCGGGGAAAACGCTGAGGGTCAACGTTGTCAAAATCGAAAACCTGAGATTTGTCGCCGAAGCCATGCCAGACAGAACGCGGGTAGTAGTCCCGCCTGCCTGGGGGCAGCAAGATGAACTTCTTTCTGCCCAGCAGGGCGATGTTGAAGTTCTCCAGTTCATCGAAGTGGCTTTGCGTGAATACGCCATGGTAACTGACCCACAAGTTGGCGGCATGGAGCCCCCTGCGTGAAGCCAGCAGTGAAAATGCATCAAAACCGAGGAGAGCATTGATGTCTTCTGGATTGTGCATGATATTGGAAACAATACGATACCATGTACTATCGTCGGCACGGTATTCCTCATTTTCCAGAAAGTGACGGAGCTGAACTTTCGTGGTCTGCCATCGCTCGGTATTTTGCTTATTATTGGGCTCTCTGAATAGTGTTACGTTGTTGTCACCCAATTGCTGCGCGATGAGAGTCTTAACATTAGTGGTGACGTCAAAAGGTAAGTGAGTGATAATCACGGGTACGTCAGCCCGGATAATTGCTTCAACACCAAAGGCAACAAATTCATTGAAAGTGATGCGTGGGGCTGGAACGCCCATTGATGACTGATTCACAATTGCTGCCTCTCTTGTTTCAGTAAGATAGGGATAAATCTCATGGAATTAACCTCTTGTGAAGATAAGTCCGACCGATAACGCTGGCTAACAAGGCGATGGCTCCACCGCCAACAGCCATCCAGGCAGCTTGGCTAAAACCACCCAGATCAGAAAGTTTCCCCCCTACCGATACCCCCACGGAAAAACCAAGCCATCCAGCGCTGGAAAGCCAGGCAAAACCCTCTGATAGGGCACCTTTGGGAGTCAACGATCCCAAGAGAGTGCTGCTGGAAATTAATACAGGAGCCACCGAGATACCCGCAATAAAAACGCTGATCCCCATAACTACTGAGGTAGTGGTGAGCGCAAGAGGAATGGTGCCCGCGCATAGCGCGGCCGACGTAAACAACAGCAACCAGGATGGTTGCAGAGACCAGTTCATCGCACCGTAACAGAGGCCACCAACGAGACTACCCACGGCACAGATTGACAATAGTACCCCTGCGAGCGCCGGAGTCTGTTGTGCCTGAGAAAAGGCGATCATCATCACATCGACCGAGCCAAGAAATATGCCCACTGCGGCATAGGAAATCATTAACATACGTACCCATGGCATGCTAATGGCTCTGCTTTCATATTTGTCGTCTCTCTTTTGCACTGTAACAGGCTCAGATTGCCGATGTAGCACAAGGGCTACAGAACCACTAAGTGTGAGCACTGCGCAGAAAACCAGACCGACAGCGGGATGGAATGTCGTGGAGAGAACGATGGCTATTAATGGTCCCAATAGGAAAATAACTTCATCGATCACTGTTTCCAGAGCATATGCAGTTCTCAGGGCGTCATCGGCAATCATGGCAGCCCACCGGGTACGAATAAATCCATCAACCGGAACAGCCGAACAACCAGCGCAGATAGCAGAGGCTAATATCATCCATAGAGGTAAATTCAGTAGCACCGAGGCAAGGAGTGCGGTAATTGCAAGGCAGTGGCAGCAACAGGAGACGA
This sequence comes from Xenorhabdus hominickii, assembly GCF_002632725.1. Lineage (GTDB taxonomy): Bacteria > Pseudomonadota > Gammaproteobacteria > Enterobacterales > Enterobacteriaceae > Xenorhabdus > Xenorhabdus hominickii. The sequence continues at coordinate 239,184 of NZ_NJAI01000006.1, read as the reverse complement.
GTAACACATTTCGCTGGCTGAATCGGTCGGCAAGCCTACCCAATACCGGACTGGCTACTCCCTGAGCTATCATCAATGCCCCAGCGACAGTCCCCGCGGTGGACAACGAATGGGTGACTGCGGAAATCAGCATTAAGCAGCAAATGGAGCGCATGGCTACCGGAAATCGAATGACCATGCCGGACAACGAGAGCAATGCGTGTCCGGGAAAAGACAACAAGCGGACATAGGAGCCGAAACTAAATTTAGGCTCAGGAGGATTTATTGCTGCCAAGGTGTCCTCACTACATTGGGATTTGGGGTTGATATGTAAGTATTGGGATTATTGTTTTAGCAGGTCAAGGGGCTAACTCGCTCAATGTTATTAACATGTTATTAAGATCACAATATATGTTATAAATATGTTATTTAAATCACGAATGCAATAGGAAACATGTTGGTACATGGAAGTTCTGTTATTGCGACAGCCGTTGAAGGATGGGGCTTTACGGCGGACAGGGTAATTTAGGGAAACACATTAAAGCTGGCGGGTGGACCGGCGGCTGATAAAGAATAGCAGCAGATCTGCAATATGATGGATCACCGCCCAGTTCAGGCAATCTGAAATAACGATAGCTTTATGGCTATCTCTTGACTAACGGTGTCCGTTTTAAAAGCACGAAAGAAATTGAGAACCAATAGCCTGAATACCAGAGAGTGATCAGAGAAAGGCGAGAGCTTTACCGGAAGAGTGGGGAAGAAGTTGCTGAAAACATCCTCACCCAATCTGATCTACACTAACCTATTTTATATTTTTGCCACAGATTAGTTAACTCACGTAAGATTTAAACGCAATAAAATCAAATACCCTATGATTTGTATAGCCGTTAGCGGGATGATTAAAGATAAGGAGGATATGAAATCAAACCCAATCATTACATTATAAAGAACTATCCCTAAATTCAATATGTTCGCAATCAGAAAAAAATTTCTTTTATCTTTGGTGATTATATAGAGCACAAACATAATTAATCCAAAGATAAAAAAATAAAAGAAAACTATCAAAATGCCTAAAAAAAGCCAACTGTTAAAAAAATGTTCCGGCATTCCTGATTCATAAATCATTATGAAAGATATTATAATCATGGTGATTATTGATAGCCCTTCAAATACAAAAAAAACAAAAAAATTATTTTTCATAAAATCCATATTATTTTGATATAACCACTCTACTTTATAAAATAGCTCATTCATTAAGTTATCTATCACAAATAATATAGAATAACGGCAAAAAATAATAGCATCCTATTCCGATTTTTTGTCTTTTATTGCCTCAAAAAGAATAAACCATCATTGAATATTACCCGTTTAGAAATGGATATCTTAGTGACGGTTTAACCAGAATTCAGGTTAAGTATTAAAAATTCGTTGGCATTAGCAGGCAGGATTAGCTTCATGAACTACCATACTTAAATTGGTTTATTTTTACCCATGATTAGTTAGCTATATAAAGTAAAAATCACTTCATAGGCAACTTATGGTATTCATATTTATCAAACAGATCGCATCCCATGCCTTGAAATTGGGTCTCCTGCCTGAGGGACATTGTGGAGGTACATATTTTTATCGTCAATATCTGTTTTCTGAATGAAGTCTTTATCTTTTTTTCCTCAACTTATAAGTGAGTGACATTTCAATACATATACTCAACTCATCTGTTGGCAAATCGGCTTTTGGATCCAAAACTATTGCTCTATTTTTTGAATAATTCAGTTCGGGAAAAAGTGTCCTGAACGTATCAACCAATGTGGTCTGACAGTGAAAAAAAATAGCCACATGCGAGTCACCGAAACGATCCAATCGGATTGTTGTTCCCGATCCAGTTTCAAGAGTAAGATAACTAGGTTGCCCCCATTTCAAGGTTTCAGTCATTGAGCCTACCCCTTCCGTCTTTGATGCAACGTCAAATATTAACGCTCTTAGCGTCAGTAGCAGTTTTTTATATCGTTCAGGATAATGATTAAATACCGAGTGAACTGCGTTACTTTGAAATGCTTTCATAAGACTGCTGCCTTATTCATTTAATTATGTGACACCAGTAGGAAAAATTACTGAGCATATCTTCCGATTCTAAAATAATTATCAGCTTAGTTATACTGTTATAAAATTATGGGTATTCGCCTAAATCCACACTGCTTTTTCTCAGGCAATTATATTCAATCAAAACCCATCAAACAGAAAATCCATTGCATTTTTAATCAGTTTCCGATGTGAGATAACATTGTTACCTCACTTCCTAACATAGAGAGCCTGATGTTCGCCATTTCATGAATCATAACCAAGCACTCCTTACCATCAATAATGAGTGTAGGACATAATCGAGTCGAAACCTGTCCATTAAAATTTGATTTCGGGAATAATGGAATGACCAATCTAGTTTCCAGCACGCCTATTATGTCACTCTGAACATCCTGCAAGTATGGATAATCAGAATTTCTTCGTCATAATTTACTGTCTTGGCCGAGCTTCGGTATCAGGCGTATGTAAACCAATTCGCTGATCAGCTCGACTAGCGTTTGCGTCACGATGATGGCCGGCAGCACGGGAATGGCTCCGGGCACTGCCAAGGCTAACGGAAGCACTACCAGGGAATTGCGCGTTCCCGCGCTGAATACCACCGCTCGACCAGCCGCTGCATCAAGGCGGAACAGACGAGAAACCATCCAGACAAGAAGCGGAGCGGTCACTGCAAAAGCTACATACAGCGGAACTACACGCAAGGCGTCCTCGCTTGCAGCTCCGAGCTGAGGCACTACAGCAGCCACAACGATAAACAGAACCAGGGCCGTCGCGGGCACTGGCAGAGCAGGCCAAGGCCGGTGGCGATACGCTGGCCGATATCGCTACGAGCAGCCCAAATCTGCATCATTGCAGCCAGAGTAAGCGGTATGGCAATCAACCATACGAACGCATGAACGAACGGGACCAGATGAACAAGATCGGCCGCCGCACTCCCCAAAAACACGCCGAGATAGGCAGGCAACAGCAGCATTTGAGCAATGAAAAGCGCCGGAGTGGCTGCCAGCAGCAGGCGGCATCAGCACGTCCTAAGTGCGAAAATGTGACCACATAGTCAATGCAAGGTGTCAACAATACGAACAGGACGCCGAGTCTAAGCATAGGGGTCGGGAGGCAGTAACTGAATCAGGACAACCAACAGTAACGGCACTACCAGAAAATTAGTGCCAAGCAGTACGCCAAGAAAACGTATGCGCGTGAAGGCCTGTCCCAGATCGGCAAGCGGCACCTGTAAAAAGGTGACAAAGAGCATCAACGCCAGTGCTGGATTGATCGCGTCTTTAAGGTCAGAGGTGCCAGAAATCGAGAGCGAGATGATAGCCGCAGCCACTACGGCAGCGAAATAAATGATGACTTGGTGGTGTTCGAACTTGTCTCGAAGAACCGGGATGCTGTTCAAGGCGTTTTCCTTTATATACACGTCTATACGTCGTCTTTCAAGTTGCTGCTTTGTCGGCTACTCTCTTACCCAAGTCACATAGTTAGCTATGCTACTGGAATTCGTTCCCTTACCGTCGTTCTGCATCTTGAAATCCATTGTGTTTATGTGAGTATGTTGGGTATATGTGTAATGCTTATTCTTCACGAAAAAATAGCCTTAACACAATAGATTTTATAGATAAATATTGTTCATTAAACAAATAACAAAATCCGAACTGAGTTTAATTAGACTGACCGGCTGTTTTAAAAAACAATTACAGCATTTCCATTTTTTATTTAAAAATTAAAAAAGACCAAATGAATTTTAAAATGACAAATAATCGCCAACAGGAAGGAATTGAACTACTGAATTTTTTAGGCGAAAATATCGCCGCCGATATATAAATAGTTTCTAAATATGTAACAAATATTGTTGACCGAGTATCTCATTATACTACCAATTACCATGGGTCTCAGATAAATTACACCACTCCTCAAACTGAGTACGACGTAAAGGAGGTCAAAATATGGAATACTGTGGATGATAATAATAGGAGCAATACCGGCTTCCGTAAATTTACTCACTACACGAAAGCTGAAAATCTTTATTTTTGGTTTATTTGGGGATTTGTTCTCTTGCCGTCGTGCGGCAACTCGAAATCTATTGGATATAGAACCTATGAAAAGTGGTTGTTCCCAAGCTATGACATATACCGTTTTCCTCTGAAGCACAGATACAAACCACATCACACGTGGATGCCATTAGTATGGGAATTGCTCTGATGAAATACGACTCATCATAGATACTTTTGAGCAATTTCATCTGGAAGATGCCCGAACAATAAGTAACGTAGTTAACTTTTTGACATGCAACACCTTTCTGGTCTGGTAAAAGCGATATTCTAGTATCACTTTTTCAGACTATCATCAATGTCTTACTTTTGGTTTCTATTACAATGAATACTCATAAAATTAAGGGAATACGTCCATTTAGTGCGTTTATTGACGCCTGTTGGAATGAGTCTTACTCTTTTTCCCGTTTAATCAAAGACATAATTGCGGGAATTACTGTGGGGATTATCGCTATCCCACTGGCCATGGCACTGGCAATAGGAAGTGGTGTTGCCCCACAGTATGGATTATATACAGCTGCGATCGCAGGCATTGTGATTGCTATCACCGGAGGATCACGCTACAGCGTTTCGGGGCCAACTGCTGCTTTTGTGGTGATTCTCTACCCTGTTTCCCAGCAATTTGGCTTAAGTGGTCTACTGATCGCGACACTTATGTCGGGTATTATTTTGCTCGTTATGGGGTTAGCACGATTAGGCCGACTGATTGAATATATTCCCCTGTCAGTCACTCTGGGATTTACTTCTGGTATTGCGATCACTATCGCCACGATGCAGGTGCAAAATTTCTTTGGTCTGACGCTGAATCACGTGTCGGAAAATTATATTGATAAAGTGATTGCGCTTTTTCAAGCAATGCCTTCTCTACAGTTGAGCGATACGCTCATCGGTTTGACAACGCTGTTAGTGTTGATTTTCTGGCCAAAAATGAGGGTAAAGTTACCGGGTCACTTACCAGCTTTGATTGCGGGCACCAGCATCATGGGTATCATGCATCTACTGGGCCATGATGTGGCAACGATAGGTTCGTCATTTAGTTATACATTGGCCGATGGTACACAAGGTCAGGGTATTCCGCCGATCCTTCCCCAATTTGTTCTGCCGTGGCATTTGCCTGATGCCCATTCTTTTAACATGAGCTGGAATACGGTATCGGCACTACTGCCCGCTGCGTTTTCTATGGCAATGTTGGGAGCCATTGAGTCCCTGTTATGTGCGGTTATTCTGGATGGTATGACGGGAAAAAAACATCATTCCAACAGTGAGCTGCTTGGTCAGGGAATGGGTAATATTATTGCGCCTTTCTTTGGTGGGATCACCGCAACTGCGGCAATAGCTCGTTCAACCGCCAATGTTCGGGCTGGAGCAACCTCACCGATCGCCGCAGTCGTTCACGCTTTGCTGGTATTATTGACGCTTCTGGTTCTCGCACCGATGCTTTCTTATCTGCCACTTGCAGCGATGTCAGCTATTTTGCTGATTGTGGCATGGAATATGAGTGAGGCACATAAGGTCGTGGATTTAATTCGCCATGCTCCTAAAGACGATATCATCGTCATGCTGCTGTGCCTATCATTGACGGTCCTGTTTGATATGGTGATAGCAATCACGATTGGGATTGTTCTGGCGTCCCTCCTGTTTATGCGCAAAATTGCCAATATGACGCGGATCAGCACCTCTTCGTTAACAAATAGCAACAAAGGTTTGCTGGTTGTTCGGATTAATGGCCCTCTGTTCTTTGCTGCCGCAGAGCGTATTTTTGCGGAATTGAAAGAGAAAGGGACCGATTATAAAACCATCATCATGCAATGGGATGCTGTGCCAGTTCTGGATGCGGGTGGTCTGAACGCCTTCCAGAATTTTGTTAAAGAGGCAGGAGAGGAAAAACATATTGTCGTGTGTGATATCCCTTTCCAACCTTTGAAAACATTAGCACGAGCCAAAATAGCGCCCATTGAAGGGCAATTGAGTTTTCATGCCACATTACCCGGTGCACTGAAGGAAACAGGAGTGGATTGATCTACTATTCAGCAGGTTACCATTCCGGCTACTCTCAATGAATTTCAAGTTGCAGCTTATAAAGCTGCAACTTGAAAAATAAAAGATATAATGCCAAACATATAATATATAAAATACTCTGACTAAAGATAGACATTGCCAGTCTTAATATTTACCAAAGCATTTTTATCTAACATAATCATAACAAAGTAATTAATGACGGACTAATTAAGATAAAAATAAAAAATAATAACTTTAAGTAAATTTAATTATTAATAATTTCATGAAAACAACAATTGGATTTATCATAAACCATGTTTTTTAAATTAGTTCCACTCCAGAAGCGCAGATAACAACGACACCTCGCGTAGATGCTATTAGCATCAGTAGACTGTACTTCCAATCACCACCTAATAGAAATTTCTGGGATGTTCAACCTAATCATACCCCACATTTTACTTTCCACGATAATTATGGAAATCTCTCCAATGAAATAAAAATAATTATAAATCATTTCACTTTGAAGATACTACAATCGATAAATAAGATAAGTTAATTTTTCAGCATGTAATACTTCTTTTAACTGATGAAAAAAATATTCTGCTGCCCCTATTATCAACCCACTATTAATATATTACTTTTATCAAACCATATCAAAATAAGCGATTACAGGTTATCGACCTGTAATCGCCCCATAAAAAAACTCAACCGATTATGTGATTATTTGCTGGTATCCAGCTCAGGAAAGTTTTTCACCACATCATCTATCGCTTTAATTTGCATCAGGAAGGGTTCCAATTTTGCCAGTGGCAGCGCTGACGGGCCGTCACATCTCGCATTTTCTGGATCAGGATGAGCTTCAAGGAACAGACCCGCAATCCCTACCGCCATACCCGCACGAGCCAGCTCAGAAACTTGACCACGGCGACCACCGGAAGCTGCGCCAAATGGGTCACGACACTGCAATGAATGCGTGACATCAAAAATCACTGGAGCACCATCAGTTGCCTGTTTCATGACACCAAAGCCCAGCATATCAACGACTAAGTTGTCATAACCAAAGTTGCTGCCGCGATCACACAAGATTATTTGCTCGTTACCGCCTTCCTTGAATTTATCCACAATATTTCCCATTTGTCCTGGGCTAACAAACTGTGGTTTTTTAACATTAATCACGGCGCCGGTTTTTGCCATTGCCTCAACCAAATCGGTCTGACGAGCAAGGAAAGCAGGAAGCTGAATAACATCAACCACATCTGCAACAGGCTGGGCTTGTGCCGATTCATGCACATCTGTGATAATTTTCACGCCAAAAGTCTGTTTCAGTTCTTGAAAAATTTTCATTCCTTCTTCCAAACCCGGCCCACGATAGGAATGGATAGAAGAACGGTTAGCCTTATCAAAAGACGCTTTGAAAACATAAGGAATGCCCAGTTTTTGTGTCACGGTCACATAATGCTCACAAATGCGCATGGCCAAATCCCGTGACTCAAGGACATTCATACCACCAAACAGTACAAAAGGCAGATCATTCGCGACCTTGATATCACCAATATTAACCACTTTCTGTTGCATGCTTATACCTTCTTGTTAAGGGCAAATAAATTTGCTGTATCCATAAAAAATAAATGGGAGCCGAGAAGTTTCGTCTTATTCTTATGATGCTGCTCAATGAAGAACGATCGATCTCTGCTCAATGGAGTTAATCTGCATTTTTATCATCTCTGAGATAGGATCTTCAGGGCAGTGCTCCACAAAATAACTCAAATCCGAGACAGCAATGTGACTACAATCGAGTTGTGCATAAATCAGCCCTCTATCGCGGATTTCATATGGGTCATCCGGATCAAACATCAGCACAATTTCGCTGGCTTTAAGCGCCAATTCCATCTTTTTCTCTTCCATCAGGGAAACTTTAATGGTATCGGTGACTTTGCGGACAAGACTGACATTGTCCGCTTCCTGTAAATCTTTTTTTTCCAGATGAACTGTAGGGCCAATGTTGCCTTTCAACCAGACATCAAGTGTGTGTTCATTAAGAGAATCGCCATTCATGGGATTAATAAACCATGTCGGTTCTTCAGCCAAATCCATCCGCAAGATCAATTGGGTGGGGAATATCACAGGCTGTACTGACAAAGCCAGCGCCTGAGCAATGTGTATAAATATTGTCCCCAGTGCCACTGGCGCACCTTGCCGTGTCCGCAGTACACTATCCAACCACAGGGTATCAGATAAACAATACACTCCATTCGCCCCGCCAAATTTCCATTCCCGATAAAAAAGCGTCAATAATGACTGCAATTTTATTTTTGGATCAGTAATAGAAGAAAGTTTCTGCCGGGCTTCTTCAACCAAACCCGATAACTGTTCAGCCACCGAAGTTTGAGGAAAATCCGGGCGAATGGCCTGTGTTACTAAAATAATACCGTCAATCAGGGGAGCATTATTGAATTCATAATTAACTATGGGTTTCATTTTTATTCCATCGACCTACCGTGATACGTTCGTTACCACCATAATCCTGAAAAGTCGCTATCTGTTGATAACCCTTCTCCAAAAATAGGTTTCTGACAACGGTTCCCTGTCTCCAGCCATGTTCCAATAATAGCCATCCATTTGGTAACAGAAAGTGGCGGGCTTGCTCTACAATTATCTGCAAATCCGCCATGCCATTTTGGGCGGAGATCAATGCCGTGGCGGGTTCAAACCTGACGTCCCCTTCGCTTAAATGAGGATCAGACTCATCAATATACGGAGGATTGCTAACAATCATATCAAATTGATGATTACCCACCGCAGCAAACCACTCACTTTGCAAAAAATCCATACGGTGAATCGCCAATTTTTCCGTTATTTTCTCTGCATTATGTTTCGCCAGTTTTACAGCATCAGGGTTAATATCAACGCCCATCACATGGCAATCATGCCGTTCACTTGCCAACGCCAGCGCAATCGCGCCCGTTCCTGTTCCGAGATCTAAAATCTGGGCGGGCGAATCCGGCAATAATTCTAACGCCTTTTCAACCAGACATTCGGTATCAGGACGAGGAATCAATGTTGCTGGCGATACCGTAAGCGGTAATGACCAAAATTCTCTTTCACCAACTATATAAGCAATAGGCTCACCGTTGATACGGCGAGCCAACAAGCCTTCAAGCCGATGAGATTCTTCCTCTGAAATGCGTGTTTCATTGAAAGCAATCAGGTAAGTACGGGAACGCCCTGTCACATGCCCCAACAGAATTTCCGCATCACGCTTAGGACTGTCACTCTCTGACAGTTGCTTCGCTGCAAATTGTAGCCAACGTTGGTAATTCATTAATCCTGCTCTGATAATGCGGATAATTGGTCTGCCTGATACTCAGTAATGATTGGTTGGATAAGCATATCCAGTTTGCCTTCCATTACTTCCTCAAGACGGTATAACGTCAAGTTGATACGGTGATCAGTCACTCGTCCCTGCGGAAAATTATAAGTGCGGTTGCGATCTGAGCGGTCGCCTGAACCGAGCAAATTACGACGCTCAGAAGCTTCAGCTTCCTGACGTTTTCGCATTTCCGCAGCGCGAATACGCGCAGCAAGCACAGACATCGCTTTTGCCTTGTTTTTATGTTGGGAACGCTCATCCTGGCATTCCACAACGATACCCGTTGGAAGGTGGGTAATTCGAATCGCGGAATCGGTGGTATTGACGTGCTGACCACCCGCACCGGAAGAACGAAATGTATCAATTTTCAAATCACTGGCGCTAATTTCCGGTAACTCTGCTTCTGGAATTTCAGGCAAAATGGCCACAGTACAGGCAGAGGTGTGAATGCGCCCCTGAGATTCTGTTTCCGGCACTCGCTGAACACGGTGACCACCCGATTCAAATTTCAAATGCCCATAAACTTGATCACCGGAAACTTTGGCAATGACTTCTTTATATCCACCGTGCTCACCCTCATTGGCGCTCATAATCTCAACTTTCCAGCGGCGGGATTCTGCGTAGCGGCTATACATACGGAATAAGTCACCGGCAAATATCGCAGCTTCATCACCACCTGTGCCTGCACGAACTTCAAGGAAACAATTGCGTTCATCATCCGGATCTTTCGGTAACAACAATAGCTGTAACTGCTGTTCCATCTCTTCATTACGAATTTTTGCGTCCTTGAGTTCTTCCTGCGCCATTTCCCGCATTTCGGGATCATCAAGCATCATTTCGGCTGTTTCGATATCATCCTGAACGTTTTTCCAGGATTTAAAACAGTTAGTCACATCGGTAAGTTGAGCATATTCCTTTGATAACGCACGGAAACGCTCTTGATCAGCGATCACTTCAGCATCACCGAGGTGAGCCAAAACTTCTTCATGGCGTTCTTGCAATGCTTCCAATTTAGCGACAATAGAAGGCTTCATTCGTAATATCAGACCTTATTTAGAATAGGGTTAGTTATGATCCAGCCCGAGGCTGTCCCGTAATAGATTCAGGCGTTCCAAATCGCCATCACTGGCGGCCTGTTGGAGTGATTTAGTTGGTGTATGGATCAGACGATTCGTCAATTGGTGAGTCAATTGGTTGATAATCTGTTCAGCATCAGCACCCTGCTTTATGGACATCAACGCTTTTGCCGTCATCTCAGCCCTGATTTTCTCTGCCTGCTCCCGATATTCACGAATTGTATTAACAGCCCCTTGAGAACGCAACCAATCCATAAAATGGCTGCTTTCTTGTTGCACAATACTTTCCGCAACAACCGCAGCGGCTTTACGTTGGGCAAGGTTCTGCTGAATGATGGTCTGTAAGTCATCAACGCTATACAAATAAACATCACTCAATTTTTCAACATCCGGTTCAATATCACGGGGAACAGCGATGTCGATCAACAACATCGGTTGATTTCGGCGTAATTTCAATGCTCGTTCGACCATACCTTTGCCGATAATCGGCAGTGGGCTTGCGGTAGAGCTGATGACAATATCCGCTTCAGACAATCGGGTATCGATATCCTGCAAAGAAATAACTTCTGCGTTAACTTCACTGGCAAGTGTCTGTGCCCGCTCTTTCGTACGGTTCGCGATCATCATTTGACGCACGCCATGTTCTTTGAGGTGACGCGCCACCAATTCAATAGTTTCCCCTGCCCCCACCAGCAAAATGCTCAGTCGGGAAAGAGATTCGAAAATTTGCCGTGCAAGCGTACAAGCAGCAAAAGCCACAGAAACGGCATTTGCCCCAATTTCTGTTTCTGTTCTGACTCGTTTGGCTACCGAAAACGATTTTTGGAACAACCGTTCCAGTTCGCCCGATAGGGATTGATAATTTTGCGACTCGGCAAAGGCTTTTTTCACCTGCCCCAAAATCTGTGGCTCCCCCAAGACAAGTGAGTCCAGACCGCTTGCAACTCGCATCAAGTGGCTGACTGCTTCATTATCCAGATGCCAATAGAGGCTTGATTTCAGGTCATCAGGATTGAGCTGATGATACCCACAAAACCAATTAATTAATTCCTCTTTAAAATCATCCTGTTGTTCAACACTAAGATAAAGTTCCGTGCGATTACAGGTTGACAACACAACACCACCTCGCACCAGCGGCTGCTGGAGCAAGTTATCAAGCGCAAGCCCTATCGTGTCAGGAGAAAAGGCCACCCGTTCACGTAAAGAAACAGGCGCTGTTTTATGATTGATACCGAGTGCTAATAAAGTCATTTTAACTGCGTTGAGCTATCACATGGATCAAATTCATCATTGATATTAAGAACCATTTTCATAAACTCACACCCTTCATAAGGACTCTCATGGCTGAGCATTTTACTTGATGCATCAGTTCAATAAAAGTCAATCGGACAGTTCTGCTGTAATTTATTCGAGAATTATTGCCAAGTTTTCGCTAAATTAACGCTTTGATTATAGACTTTGGTGGCACAATCCAATCACAAAAACCACCCCCATTAGACTATTTTATTGCCAAGGGTTACCGTATGAAAATATCTTCATTCTTCCGCTTACTTCCCCTATCCGCTGTATTAATGACTGCCTGTACAATCACTCAGCCTCCTACAGGGACGGGATCAGCGAATACCCCACAATGGCAAGCCCGAGAACAGCAACTGCAAAAACTGGAACATTACCAGACCCGAGGCTCTTTCGCTTATCTGGCCGATAAGAAAAAAGTGTATGCCCGTTTTTTCTGGCAACAATACTCGCCTGATAATTATAAATTACTGCTGCTGAATCCACTGGGCACAACAGAATTAGAACTATTCGTCAAACCAAACATGATCCAACTAACTGATAATGAAGGAAAGAAATATTTTAGTGATGACCCCGATACGTTGATTCATCAGCTTACCGATATGGATATTCCTTTGGATAATCTGAAAAATTGGATTATCGGCTTGCCCGGCAATGCCAAAAACTTCCAACTGGATGCTAATTATTTGCTTAAATCTGTGAGTGATCGAAAAAATGGCGACGTTTGGCAGGTAAATTATCAGGGATACGATACATCCACGATCCCTGCTTTACCCAATCGTCTGGAACTCACTCAAGGAAAAAACCGCATAAAGTTAAAAATGGATAACTGGACGACGCAATAATGACTTTAACCTGGCCTTCAACGGCAAAATTGAATTTATTTTTGTATATCACAGGACAACGGCCTGATGGATACCACGAACTGCAAACGCTGTTCCAATTTCTAGACTATGGCGATGAAATCACCATTACGCCCCGTCAGGATAATCAAATCCACCTACTAACGCCAGTTGTCGGTGTAGCTCACGATGATAATCTAATCGTTCGGGCTGCCCGATTATTGCAGGATTATCTATTACAAAAGCGGGCATTGCAGGATCACGGTGAAGCAAGCCAATTTGGCACCGAATATTTGGGAGCCGATATCCGCATTGATAAATGCTTACCGATGGGCGGTGGCCTGGGGGGAGGTTCTTCCAATGCTGCAACGGTATTAATTGCTCTGAACCATCACTGGCAAGCCAAGCTGTCCGATGACGAACTGGCACAGCTCGGTGTCAGCCTTGGTGCAGACGTTCCGGTCTTTGTCAAAGGCCATGCCGCTTTTGCTGAAGGTATCGGGGATAAACTCCAACCAGCCTCACCGGAAGAGAAATGGTTTTTGGTTATTCATCCCGGAATTGAGATCTCAACCCCGACGATCTTCACAGATCCTGAATTAAAAAGAAATTCTCCGATTCGCTCTCTCCCCGCATTATTAAAGGCACCATTCGCAAATGATTGTGAACCAATCGCAAGAAAACGTTTTCGTAAGGTTGAACAGCTTCTTTTATGGCTGTTAGAATACGCACCGTCACGTCTGACCGGAACCGGTGCATGTGTTTTCGGCGAGTTCGAATCAGAAGCATCGGCCCGTAAGGTGTTAAATCAAGCCCCAGAGTGGATGCAGGGCTTTGTTGCGCGTGGTGTCAACATCTCTCCGTTGCATACATTCCGCTCTGGGATAACCGTGTTATTGAACCAATGAGCAATATTTGTTCGATTGGTCAACAATATCTCTCTGGACGCAAGCCTGAGGTTTTTCCCGTGCCCGAAATGAAGCTTTTTGCTGGTAATGCCACACCTGAACTAGCACAACGTGTTGCCAACCGCCTGTACACTAGCCTGGGAGACGCAGCCGTCGGTCGTTTTAGCGATGGTGAAGTCAGTGTTCAAATCAATGAAAATGTACGTGGTGGTGATGTTTTCATCATCCAATCCACCTGTGCGCCAACCAACGACAACTTAATGGAATTAGTCGTTATGGTTGATGCTCTTCGTCGTGCTTCCGCGGGTCGTATTACTGCCGTTATTCCTTACTTCGGTTATGCTCGTCAGGATCGTCGTGTCCGTTCAGCTCGTGTGCCTATCACGGCTAAAGTCGTCGCAGACTTTTTATCCAGCGTTGGTGTAGACCGTGTTCTTACAGTTGACCTGCACGCCGAACAAATCCAGGGTTTCTTCGATGTTCCGGTTGATAATGTATTTGGTAGTCCAATCCTTCTGGAAGATATGCTCCAGAAAAATCTGGAAAACCCAATTGTTGTCTCTCCAGACATCGGTGGTGTTGTTCGTGCCCGTGCGATTGCCAAACTGCTGAATGATACCGATATGGCTATCATTGATAAACGTCGCCCACGTGCAAACGTTTCTCAAGTGATGCATATAATCGGTGACGTGGCTGGCCGTGATTGCATTCTGGTTGATGACATGATCGATACAGGTGGCACACTGTGCAAAGCGGCTGAGGCATTAAAAGAGCGTGGAGCGAAGCGAGTATTTGCTTATGCAACCCACCCTATCTTCTCTGGTAATGCAGTGGAAAACATCAAGAACTCAGTGATAGATGAATTTATTGTCTGCGACACTATTCCTCTGTCTGATGAGGTTAAGGCATTGAACAAAGTTCGCACTCTGACACTGTCAGGCATGCTTGCTGAAGCTATTCGTCGTATCAGCAATGAAGAATCTATCTCTGCTATGTTTGAACACTAATGTTTAAGCCTTAGCGTCGATATTAAGCGCTAACTTATTCAAGTGATTAAATTAATCATTGCTTAAAAATCCCCGTTGCCGCAAATGCGACAACGGGGATTTCTGTATATAAAACACACAAAAATAATAATTTCATAGTGGATTAATAATTTAAAGAAATATTAAACCAAAGAAAATAATTAATTTTATCAATAAGTTAATTAAGGTATTTCTTAGCCTATTTAAACACAATGAACCGCTGAAGTTATAAACAACAACAAATTAATACTCTGCAAGTATACCAATTCATCTGGTACGTCCAGTAGCCAAATACTGGTGTCATTAAAAGGTTGCTGCTAACCTGTGGCTAAGTCGATAGCGGTAGGTTTAGACCTGTTGGCGTTATGTTGGTTCCCTTGGAAAAATGAAGTACGACTCCCTTCTACCCATTTTGCCGTAAGCCAAATAAGCATTAAGTGTTCGATCAATAAAAAAATATCAATTGTTAATACCAAAATAGTATCGATAATTAATATTTCCTATGACAAAAAATAAGTATTATTTATGTGGTGAGCTATCGATATCTAAAACTAAAGTCATAGCGTCCTCCAACTTGAATCCAGTACAGGAGTACTTTGCCAAATTATGTTGAGGGAAATATTTAAAGGCTGAACGTTTTAACATCACATTATATAAAAAATTCAAAGCAATATGGAATATCGTTGACAGGGAACCATACTTAACAAAAGACAGTCATTGTCAATAAGCTAACTGCCTATATCCCAATGGATTTCGAGTTACAGCGTGGTGGCAAAAGAACGCATTCTCAGGAGCACAGCAAACTATAGTAACTGGGATGAGAATAGCGGTACCTGAAAGATAACGGGTATAACGTCGATTTATTTGAAATCTAAACATATCAGCATCTCCAATTTCATCAATGGAGCCGCCGGACGCTTTTCATTAAAAGACGAGATGCTAATACATAAATAAAAAAACTACTATTAAGGAGAGTGCCAATGAAAAAGGCATTTTTATTCACACCTGCACTGTTAGCGCTTTCAATCAATGCTATTTCTACTGCCAATGCCTACAACCAAGTCTATGTCTTTGGTGATAGCCTGAGCGATGGTGGAAATAACGGAAGATATACGACAGATGGAGCAATCAGTCAATTATACCATGAGTATATTGCGCAACAAATCACGAACAGTGAATTAACGTCATCCAATAAAGGTGGTACTAATTATGCTCAAGGCGGAGCTACAGCTCTTGAGAAATACAGTAAATATGGGTTTAATACACAAACTCAGGTAAATGAGTACCTTAATGCCCATAATGGAAAAGCTGACCCTAACGGCATCTATATTCACTGGGTCGGAGGTAATGACCTTGCCAAAGCTTTAGAAGACGGACAAGTAAACCCAATTGATGCTTACTCCATTGTTAAAAACAGTGCCAATGCATCCGCTGCTCAAATCAACGAGCTTGTCAGCAAAGGGGCTGGATTAGTTATTTCACCTACCGTTCCCGATGTTAGTACTACACCTAAATTTTTAGAAACATTGCTTCGTCAAGCTTTATCCCCTGAAAATTATAAAGACCTACCTGAAAAACAAAAAAATGCCATCGATGAAAAAATCAATGGGGCACTGAAACAAACCCACGATGGCATTAACACATTTCCTACTCCTAATAATGATTACCGCAGTCAAGTCCTTGAAGGTGCTTTGAAAAAAATCGCAGAAGGCGCATTCCCAACTGACAAAGCCCAAGCGGAGAAGACGTATGAGAAGCTTAGTGCCGCTTACGCTAAAGCCAACAAAGGGGCCTCAAACCTCACTGATCTCTATAACAATCTGGTCGATGAGCAAATCAGCCAAAGTAATGGCAATATCTTACGTGCTGATATCAATGGCCTGCTACGTGAAGTGATCGCCAATCCAATGATTTATGGCATCCAAAATACGTTAGGCTATGCCTGTGAACAAGGAAAAGATGCCAATAATTGTTCCCTCAATGACCCAGGATTCACAAGAGACAAGCAATTTTTATTCGCTGACAATTTCCACCCAACGCCGTTGGCGCACAAACTCATGGGGCAATACATTACCTCTATCTACACAGCCCCAACACAGGTAATGACCCTGAATCAAGTTAACCGTACTTCGGTCAAAAGTGCCCGTTCATCCTTAGACGGCCATCTGCAACAATTGCGTAATGGCGGCAACGATCAAGGCAAAATCGGTGTCTTCGGCGGTTATACCGGTAGCCAGAATAAAACCTTCACGCTGGGCGGTGATTACCAGTTGCTGGATAACGTGCTGTTAGGAGCCATGTATTCTAACTATAAAGATGAGCGCACACCTGCCGCCGACTTCTCTTATGAAGGTCTTGGTCATATCCTGACGGGATATGCACTGTGGAACTACTATAATAACGGCTGGCTGAGTGGTGATTTCCATTATTCACGTACCAATTATGACAGCCTGACCCGTACTATCCAACTTGGTGATGCCACACGTCGCGAAACCGGTTCTACCACAGGTAAGCAATGGGGTATGCGCGTTACAGCAGGCTGGGATATCCCTGTCACTCAATACCTGAGCACCAGCCCAATCGTTCAGTATGCTTGGGATAAAGGTGATATCGATGGCTATCGTGAATCCGGCAACAACAACACATCCATGCACTTTGGCGACCAAAACTATAGCTCCAAAGTCGGAACACTGGGATGGAGAGTCGATACTCAGTTAGGTCGCTTCAATCCTTATGCTTCTGTCCAATTAAATCATCAATTTGGTGATACGAAATATAAACTGAGCAGCGCCATTAACTCCACCAAAACATCCTTTGTGCAGGAAAGCAGTAAACAGAGCACCGACTGGCGTCAATATACTGTAGGAGTGAATGAAAACCTGTTTAATAACGTGCGTGGATTTGCGTCCGTTACCCGTAATGAAGGCAGTGCTCAAGACCCTAATTACAACTTCAGTTTAGGTATTAACGCCAGTTTCTAATTTTTAATTTTCTTGTGTACAAAACCGTTGTCCACAAAACCGTAGAAAAACAGAATTAGAATACCCAATTCAAAACGCAGGGCACAATATCACTGCCTTGCGTTTTTATTTTCTCGTCATTCAGCATTTATATACACATGTTAATGTAGTGTTAATTCTCTATCTATGTGGTTTGAAATAGTACTCACTAGTAATCATCAGGCTACCTTATTAGGAGAACGCCAATGAAAACAGCATATTGGGTAACATCAGCTACAACAGTATTTTTAATTAACTTCATCACAAATGCCTACGCTTATAACAATGTATATGTTTTTGGTGATAGTTTAAGTGACGGCGGAAATTTGGGAAGATTCACAACAAATGGAAACGATTCTGAGCTATACGATGAGTATATAGCCCGAATCCTCACTGGTAAAAAGCTAATCACATCTAATGACGGTGGAACCAATTATGCCGAAGGTGGCACGACGGCGGATGGTTCAACTGACTGGGTGACTAAGGAAATATTATTTGACCCTACGACTAAAAAACAGGTTAATAATTATCTGGATACACACGCTGGACGCGCTGAACCTAATGGCCTGTATATACATTGGGTCGGTGGAAATAATCTTTCTGAAGCCCTTGAGTATGCGGCAAAGGGTAATCAAGACGAGGCACAAAGGATCATTGACACCAGCTCCACAGCCGCAGCATCACAAGTCAATCAACTGATTAATGCCGGTGCAGGTCTGATTATTGTTCCCAATGTTCCCGATATTGGTACCACGCCAAAGGTGCTGGAAAAAGTACTTAATGGAGCATTAGAACAGAGCAAAATTCCCAGCGAAGAAATTGATGCAATCCTGAAACAAACTCACGAAACCATCAATAAATACCCGACCCCTAATACCTCGATCAGACGTCAAGTAATTGAAGGGATTTTTAAAAAAGTTGCTGATAATGCAGCAGCCAAAGATCCCATCGAGGCTCAAAAAATCTACCTGAAACTCCTTACCGCCTACGATAAAAACAGCCAAATTGCTTCCCAATCTTCTGACGAATATAACCAGAAAGTAGACAATCAACTCGGTAATGGGAATATCTTACGAGCCGACGTTAATCGCCTTTTACGAGAAGTCATCGATAACCCCACCATTTATGGTGTCTCCAATACTCTCGGTTATGCCTGCCCACAAGGTTCTCTTGCTCTTTTATGCGATTCGACTGATCCCGATTTTGATAAAAGTCAATCATTCTTATTTTCCGATAGCTTTCATCCCACACCTTATGCTCATCAGGTGATCGGGCAATATATTATGTCTATCTATAACGCACCGTTACAGGTGATGGTGCTTAATCAAATCAACCGAATGCCTGTTACAGCCGCTCAGTCCTCACTTGACGGGCACCTGCAACAACTTCGCAATGGAAGTAATGCCCAAGGAGAAATTGGTGTATTCGGGGGTTATACAGGATACCGCAATAACACCTTCACATTAGGGAGCGATTATCAACTGACAGATAATTTCCTGCTGGGAGCAACAGTTTCACGTTATCGGGATGAACAAAATACAAGCTCTGACTTTACCTATGCAGATACAGCTCACGTTGTAACCGCTTATGCGCTGCTGAATTACTATCACAAAGGTTGGCTGAGCGGTGACGTACATTATTCACATGCCAATTATGATAGTCTGATCCGTACCATCCAACTTGGAAAGGCCACACGGAGGGAAATCGGCTCTACCACAGGTAACCAATGGGGAGTACGCATCACGGCAGGCTGGAATATCCCTATCACCAACTACCTGACGACCAGCCCAATTCTTCAATATGTCTGGGACAAAGGAAGTATTAGTAGCTATCGGGAATCCGGCAACAATAGCACTTCCATGCATTTTGGGGATCAAAACTATAACTCCCAAAGTGGCTCCGTGGGCTGGAGCTTAGATACCCAATTAGGCAGTTTCAACCCCTACGCTTCTATCCTGTTTAATCATCAATTCGACAATGAAAGCGGCACACTTCGCAGTGCCATCAACTCCACCAAAACAAGTTTTGTACAAAAGAGAGAAAAACAAGATAGAAATCGTTTTCAATACACAATCGGCGTCAATGCCAATCTGAACAATGGCTTTCGGGCATTCGCAGCCGTGTCTCATGAAGATAAAGGAACAGAAGCAAGAAATAACTATAATTTCAATTTTGGTATCAATGTTCGCTTTTAACATGCCGAACAAATGATAAGACAAGAAAAATGCAGACAAAAAACACAAACAAGGCGGTGAAAAAATTGCCGCCTTGTTTAGATGTGCTGTATTTTAACATTTATAAAAATCATGGGTGACGAGGTTTTTTACGGCGATAACGTTCATCGTAATTTTTCAACCACCAATATTTGTCAGTAACCCGCTCTCTTCCACCAACACTGGCCCCTACCAGCCAAATCAGGGCACCTACAAATAGCCCCATTAGTGCAATACCTGTCAGATACTCAGATTGCTCAATATTGAAGATATGGCTGACCAATACATAAGCCAGACTGACAAACATTCCCGCCATTCCCAATCCCATCAGAATGTTACCAAGAATCATTTTACGTTTCATAACCAACCTCCAATACTTTTTTTGAACGTAACGAACTCAAAAGCACGAAAGTAGTAGATATCTCCTGTTGTATTGATTATAGCCTTAGCATCCAAAAGGTTATTGCGGCAAAGATCACGAATTGTACGAAATTACACCTAATATTTTACATTCTGACACATTAAAATTTATTAAAAGCACCTTAGGCCCAATAAATTTGTAACCGAGGTAATTTACAGATAAACATTATGACATGTTTTAATATCATAATGAGTTTTGTACTCAAGCATTGAGGCAGGTAAAATGAACCTCTTTTTTTGTTTTATACTCAATAGATTTAGAATGGCAACCGATGAAATGGCCATTTGAACGATGAAGAGTATATTGCCAATAAGCGAACCAAGACTGTGAGTAACATAAAATTAATCGTTGGCCTGGCAAACCCTGGAGCTGAATATGCACAGACCAGACATAACGCCGGAGCATGGTTTGTCGATTTATTAGCGCAACGCCATAACCAGTCCCTGAAAGAAGAAAGTAAATTTTTTGGCTATACCGCCCGTATTAACATTAATGGGCAGGATATCCGTCTGTTGGTACCAACCACTTTCATGAACCTCAGTGGCAAATCAGTCCTTGCCCTTTCTGGGTTCTACCGCATTCAGCCAGACGAAATTCTGGTGGCTCACGACGAGTTGGATCTCCCTCCCGGCGTGGCAAAAATGAAACAGGGTGGCAGCAATGGTGGCCATAATGGTCTGAAAGATATCCAAAACAAATTCAGCAATAACCCTAACTTTCATCGCCTGCGTATTGGTATCGGCCATCCGGGTGATAAAAATAAAGTCGTGGGTTTCGTACTAGGCAAGCCAACCTCCAATGAACAAAAACTGATTGACGATGCTATCAGTGAAGCATTGAGCTGCACTGACATTCTTATTAAAGATGGCATGAACAAGGCGATTAACCGTTTACATGCATTTAAAGCCAGCGCCTAGTTGGGAGTGCATGGCGCAAAGGGCTATTGCGTGTATAATAGCGCCAATTTTTTATAACCCACCGACAGGCGTAAGCTCGTTGGTTTATAAGTGATCTAAGGTGATAAATCTATGGGATTCAAATGCGGTATCGTTGGCCTGCCTAACGTTGGGAAATCTACATTATTCAATGCGCTGACCAAAGCAGGTATCGAAGCAGCAAACTTCCCGTTCTGCACTATCGAGCCAAACACCGGTGTTGTGCCGATGCCAGACCCACGTCTCGACCAATTGGCCGAAATCGTCAAACCACAGCGCATACTGCCAACTACTATGGAATTTGTAGACATTGCCGGTCTGGTAAAGGGCGCGTCAAAAGGTGAAGGTCTGGGTAACCAGTTCCTGACCAACATCCGTGAAACAGAAGCTATTGGCCATGTTGTACGCTGTTTTGAAAACGACAACATCATCCATGTTTCCGGTCAAGTTGATCCTGCCACCGATATTGACATTATTAATACCGAGCTGGCCCTGTCGGATCTGGATACCTGCGAACGCGCTATCCACCGCGTTCAGAAAAAAGCCAAAGGCGGAGATAAAGACGCGAAAGCTGAACTGGAAGCCTTGGAAAAATGCCTTCCTCACCTTGAACAAGCGGGAATGTTGCGCGCTTTAAACTTGAGTGCAGAAGAAAAAACAGCGATTCGCTATCTGAGCTTCCTGACGTTAAAACCAACCATGTACATTGCCAACGTCAATGAAGACGGTTTCGAGAATAACCCACACCTTGATACCGTTCGTGCTATTGCAGAAAAAGAAGGCTCTGTTGTTGTTCCAGTTTGTGCTGCTATTGAATCTGATATCGCAGAGCTGGAAGATGCTGACCGCGAAGAATTCATGGCTGAACTGGGTTTGGAAGAACCAGGCCTGAACCGTGTGATCCGCGCTGGCTATGAATTGCTGAACCTGCAAACCTACTTCACCGCAGGCGTGAAAGAAGTCCGCGCATGGACAATTCCTGTCGGTACGACTGCACCACAAGCAGCGGGTAAAATCCACACAGATTTTGAGAAAGGCTTTATCCGCGCTCAGACTATCGCGTTTGAAGATTTTATTGCTTACAAAGGTGAGCAAGGTGCGAAAGAAGCCGGCAAAATGCGTGCTGAAGGGAAAGAATACATCGTTAAAGATGGTGATGTGATGAATTTCTTGTTTAATGTTTAAATTGTTTAAGCCTCTCGGTATCACACGATATTACAGAGGCTGAATAACGTACTTAAGATCCACGCAAATGCGTGGATTTTTTTTATAGTTAATAACTTGTCTGGGTGAATAGGTTTAATCAACAGAGATATAACTTAAAAAATAAAAAATCCCTCCACTAGTTAACATGCAATAAATAACTTAATTTATAATTACACTAAGAAAATTAACTCATTAAAATCCCCTCATCCTATTGAAAGCATTATTTAAATATCATTCGCCATTATTTTAAAAGTAAAAACTCAAGAAATATAACTCTTGTTTTTTAAATAAACCATCAACTCAAATAAAAAATAAATAGTAAAAAGATAAAACCTTTGCAAGAATGCCACTGTGATTATACTTAATGTGTTTATCCTCATAGATTCTAAAATTAATGAGCATAAACCATGAAGAGCGAAAATTAGTTTACCTGATTATTATTTTCACATTCAATAAATGTATTTAAAATTCTAAAAACATGTGAAATACAATTAAGTTAGTAACTGACATGAATTAAATATACTGTAATAATAGAAAATTCATTTATTACAATGCATTAATCATGCTTTCACCCTCAAAAAAGTAGGATAAAAGCATCTCACTATTATCATGAGATATTATTAAACAACAACATCCTTCACAGAAAATAATGTAAATGCAGTTGCTGTAAAGTTAGTGCAAACCCTGTCACATAATTATCAACACATTCAATATAAGGTATTAAATCATGAACAGAAAATTAGCTGCTTGTATACTTGCATTTGTTATCGGAACAACCGTCACCGCTAACGCTAGTGCATATCTTTGTAATGGCCTTAATGATACATTCAAAGATATGTGCATTAAAAATTTTTGTGACAAAATCCCGTGGGACATTGCTCACAAAGCTTGTGTATAAGCTATATTCTGCAAACTAAAAATTCTACTAGCTACACATGGTGTAGCATAATCAAAAATTTTTTAACCTGAAAAATAAAATGGATATATGAATAAAAAATCAGGATACCCATTCTTAATTGAACGGGTATCCTAACTTACTATTATATCTGTCGTTTTTTAAGTTGTAGTTTTATTACTTATGCCTATTGAAAGTCATTGATAAAATCAGCCAAAATAGGATTAAATAACTCAGGAGCTTCCCAGAAAGGTGCATGATCAACATCTGCTAAATTAAACACCTGCCCTTTCCAAAGGTTTTGATAAATTAGTCCATTAATATAGTCAATGTTGATAAATGGGTCACTCGCACCATTAACAATAGCCAAGGGTATTTTACTGTTTTCAGCCAATATTTTCTGATCCGTTGCTTGAGGAGAAAGAAAGGCTTCAAACATATACTGCCGTGCCAATCCATCTGTCCTTGCTACCGCTTCAATAAGAAACGGTTCATGCGGTGCATTAACACCACAAGTCTCAGCTGCAAAATTTTTAATGTCTTCCTCAGTAAATTCGGCTTTTCCGGTAAGTCTCATATGTTTGCTAGGACGAAAACCGCTAGCGACATTATCTACACCATTTGATACTGGCGGAGTACCACAAATCATTAACCCAATCATTTTAGGAAACAGAGCCAACATTTCTAATCCAATATGTCCTCCTAATGACCAACCAAAAACCACCACTCTGTTAATACCAATTTTTTCCAATACCTCAATGACAGTATGTGCATAACCGGGCATTGAATACGCTTGACGTGGGTCACTGGCATTTGATGATGCCCCATGGCCGGGCAAATCCAGTGCTAAAACCCGATATTTCTCTCTCAATAAGTTGATTTGATGACGAAATATTTCTTTACAACTTGAATTGCCATGTATGAAAAGAATAGGCAATCCATTACCTCCGGTATCTATTACTGCAATACCAGCATGGCGAGTTTGAATATTATATTGATGAATATTATCGCGTGTAGCAGTCATTATTCTACCCTCTTAAATATCACTAATAGATTAATCTACTAGCAACGTCTGACGTTTCATGAATTTTTTCGATATTTTCCAAAACAATATCAAAAATTAATAATATTAAATTCTGGGTCGTAAGAGGTAACGTTGTATACAAGTTAGGGGAAAAACTACTGTCACTATAGGCCAGAAGTCTGCTCTTTAACATGCAGAATATCAGCTAAAAGAATTTCCCGATTTAAAATCGGGAAATTCTGCGTTTATATAAGTTATTGACTTTACTTAATTCCTACTCAGGACGGGAATTCTCATTTCTGACAGAAATAAGGAAGATCAAGGGATTAGGTTAAAGAGGAGTTGTCTTTTTAACCCCTATCATGTTTTATCAGTAGAGGAACAGATTTTATTGATCCTTCCTTTGTTATTTTATGTCATCCTGCCATCAAAATATGCCACTCACCCATTGCAGTTAGTCAAGCCGTACTCTCCAGTATTGATAAACCGATTTTATTGATGTTCACTGGCGGAGCAGTATCCCACCGCCTTCATGATATTTAGCAATCTGTATTGTTGATTAAATGAGGGAATAAATATGAGTATTCAAGATAAAAAGCCTGATATACCTGTTTCAGAAGATGGTGATTTTGTTGTCGTTCCAACTCCGGAATATGTCAAAAACTCAGTTAAAGAAGCAATTGAAGACCACGCCAAAAGCCGCAACCATCCAGATGCAACACTCAGAGAAAAAGGTTTCGTTATCCTGAGTAACGCAGTAGATAGAGATGACGAGACTTATGCTGCTACATCCAAGGCAGTGAAAACGGCATACGATTTAGCAAATGTAGCCAATCGAAATGCCAACAACGCAAATGATAATGCAAATATTCGTTTATCTAAAGAGCAGAACGGGGCAGATATTCCAGATAAAAAGGTATTTGTGAGGAATATTGGGTTAGAAAATGCACTGAAAGTGGGGGATTATGGCGTTGGTACAAGCAGTATGGTTGATCAATCTCACATGGGCAATATGGAGGAATTTGGATATAAAACAGGGTGTTATTCGTATACATCTAGCACATCTAACCGATTAGGCGATTTTGGCTCTGTTATTAAAACGTGTTACAACTCCGGTAATCACCAGATGATTATAATGCCAAATTATGGTCGTACTATCATGTACGTAAAGAGGCATGTCGGTGGTAATGCATGGGAAAACTACACGGTTATGACGTCAAATATGTGGACTGTGGATGACAGCGGATATTATAAAACAGCCCCCAGCGTAGTCATCCCCGGTGGTTCCGGTGGAGGTAGCAATTTCACCACGAACAACGAATCCGAAGGTGCTACTGTTGAGCATCTATCTGAGGGTATTTACCTC
This sequence comes from Xenorhabdus hominickii, assembly GCF_002632725.1. Lineage (GTDB taxonomy): Bacteria > Pseudomonadota > Gammaproteobacteria > Enterobacterales > Enterobacteriaceae > Xenorhabdus > Xenorhabdus hominickii. The sequence goes on along the minus strand of NZ_NJAI01000006.1, from coordinate 213,501 downwards.
ATCAAAAATGTTCAGGGCTTCAATGCCGCTGGAGTATCGGGTAGCATAGAAACCCCTCGATGCCAAAACGATCTACCATTAATCTGGGTCAATCACGAAGTCCTGCCCGATGGCTCCATCAAATTAATGACCTACCACCGTGAACACACAAACGTCCCTGCTTTCGCCAGAAATATACGAGAAGGCTACGCTGACGGTGATTTGATCGATATCCCTGATGGCAGGTTTGTTTCAGTTAGAGTGCAAATGCCAGAGGATTCTATTTGGAATCAACAGCAACAAAAATTAGCTGAATTAAAATAACAATAAGAACACATTGCCCTTATCCCTTCCTGTTATTCAGATCAGGCGATATCAGGTATGGTTTTTACCATTTTCTGATTCCACACCGAATCTGCCAGCATCTGGACACGGACGTCCAGCCTAGTCCCAGCAGGTAAATCACACAGTTCGTCATCAGTGTAATAGGTTTGCTCATTCACTGATTTGATGCGCCGATTATGTATCCCGCATGTTGAAAGTTGCAAATTTTCCAATTTGAAATCGGAGAAAACATTGCCACCTCAGACAGGTGATCCTGTGGTTGCTGAGATATATCAAAACACAGTGTCAGTTAGCCTTTGAACAATTAGGACTACAATAACTACCACATTTTAGGTGATTGCAGGGAATGCAAAAGAATGCGTTGAGCTGATTAATTCACAAAAGTTCTCTTAACTCTCACAGATACCATAAAATAAGGTATCCATATAGCGGCGGTAACTACAGCCTGTAGAATAGGTGATATGGTGTCATAGTCGATTGAGTATCCCAGCCCATTAATAATTAAGAAAACAGCAATACTCTGAATGACGACATTTGCTAGGTAGAACAAGATACAAAGGTCATGTATTGAATAGTTAGTTGTTATGATATGCTTCTGCCTTTTTTATGGTGAAATATGGCTAAAGTTGATGTTCATTGTCGTTATTGTCATCAATCAGAAGACGTTAAAGGACATGGAAAAGGAAACGGAGGGCATCCCCGTTATCGCTGCTATGCCTGTCGTAAGGTCTTGCAGTGGGAATATACCTACCAAGCTTGTAAACTAGGCGTTCAAGAGCAGATTGTGGATATGGCAATGAATAACAGCGGTATTCGTGATACTGCGCATGTACTGAAAGTTGCCACTTCTACCGTCATGACAACACTCAAAAACTCAATCCCCGGAACGTGACTACCTTACCGTCTGGAGGCAGTGATATTCAACTTATCTGCGAGATAGATGAACAAGGGTCGTTTGTAGGAAGTAAGAAGAATCAGCGCTGGCTTTGGTATACGTGGGAACCCCGAATGAAACGCATTGTGGCCCATGTTTTGGGTGATCGCAGCAGGAAAATATGGGATAAATGGTCACATATTAAAAATGTTGATTAGCCTTAAACATAATATTCTCTTTCGATAAAAGTACCGATGACTTTGTCATGCATTTCCGGTGATTTTGAATAACCCAATGTTTTGCGATTCAGCCGCTTAATTCGGTTTCGAAGGGTGAGATTTTCACGTTCAATAAGCTATGTGAAACTTTTCCCGGTGAGGTGTTTATTTGCGGGCAACAAGTTGTAGCCTTGAAATGATCTGTACACCAAAAAGCCACTTTAAATTGGGATAATTTCTTGAGTAATTTCTTCAATGTTTTTTTACTTCGTCTGCCGAAGGTATGGGCAACAATGCGCTTCATTCGGGGTTCCCACGCATACCATAACCGACGTCGCTGCTTTTTATTTCCGACAAATGACTACATCTCGTCAACTTCGCAGATGATCTGAGTTTCCACATTATCCAACGATAATGAGGTTACACATCGTGGGGATAATTTTTTAAAACACGAACGACGGCATTAATACTAATATGCAATGCCCGCGCAGTGTCACGGATACCTGCATTATTCATCGCAAGATCCACAACGTGTTCTTTTATGCCCGCCTGACAAGCTCGATAAGTCTATTCAAGCTGAAAAGTGCGACGGCAGGACAGGCAACGATAACGCTGGTGTTCACCTTGAGCGGAACCATGTTTTCTCACCGACTCTGTTTGTCGACAAAATCGACATTTTACTTCTACCGTTGCCATTTAACTCCCTACAAAAAATAGGGAGTATACACGATGAACAACAAATTGAATACATGACCAAAAAGGGCACCGACCTGATCCAACGACGTATATGCCTAAGTCTAAAATTGATGCCCACCTATCTAAATTTGATGATGGGCGGTTAAGTTTACGTCTAAAAACTCATACAAAAATTATGGTACAGCCGGGCCGGATGGTGGATTTGTTATGCCTGCGTCAGAATTTGATCAAATAATGATTTAATCTAAAAGTAATTAGATATTAGTTGAGCAAAAATCAGGCTTGAATAAAGGGTATTTAAGCAATTCAGATACTATGGCGGTTTATATCAAGAAAGAAGATTTTAGAAATCTAAAAGTACCTTCTGGAAACGAATTCGGAGCAAACCAACATTGGGTTCCAGAAGGTAAAACTTCAGGAGGTGTTTCTGAAGCAGTAATGGATTTTTTACACCAACCTAAATTTGAAATAATAGATATAGACAATTATAAGTCTCACAAATGAGGTATATGTTATGACATTAAGTCCGTATTTTAAAACAAAACCTACTCCTGAAATTTTAGAGCCTAACCTGGAAGAAGAGGAGTTTTCGGTCATGTATTAAATAGTTAGATTGAATATCAAAAATAGTACTCACGCTCAATAAAAGTTCCTATCACCTTATCGTGCATTTCTTCGGATTTTGAATAACTGATAGTTTTTCTATTCAGTCTTTTTATTCGAGTACGCTGAGTTAAATTCGTTCTCTCTATACGCTGAGTAAACGTCTTTCCAGTCAGGTGATCTTCCTCGGGAAGGTTATCATAAACAACATAATC
>NZ_NJAI01000006.1:141657-210471 GCF_002632725.1 Xenorhabdus hominickii | reverse complement strand
GATTTGTGACAATAACGGCAATAGACGTCAGCTTTGGCCATGCTTTACCCTTAAAAGGCGGGAAGCATATCACAACAACTAACTATTTAATACATGACCACATAGTTAGCTGGGGGTGGAAATTTATTGGGTGTCAACCATAAGCCACCAGTGCTTTCTGGCACAGTTTGGAACGAATACAATCTTGTGGAGAAAAATAAATCACACTAATCGACTCATCATCAGAAAAACGCGCTAATACATCTACTAGCCCCGATGGAACACTTTCTGGCAAATCACACTGGCTAATATCACCATTAACAATCACCGTTACGTTTTCTCCCAACCGAGTCAGAAACATTTTCATTTGGTTAATAGTAACGTTTTGCGCTTCATCAAGGATTACAAACGCATTTTCAAAGGTTCTTCCCCGCATATACGCAAAAGGTGCAATTTCTACTTTGCCTATTTCAGGACGCAGACAATATTGTAAAAATGAAGCCCCCATGCGTTTTAGTAAGACGTCATAAACAGGACGAAAATAAGGAGCAAACTTCTCCGCCATATCTCCCGGAAGAAAACCAAGATCTTCCTCAGCCTGTAGTACTGGTCGTGTGACAATGATTTTATCAACTTCTTTATTAATTAAAGCGTCGGCAGCCATCATTGCACTAATATACGTTTTGCCACAGCCAGCTTCACCACTAGCAATAATCAATTGCTTGTTATCAATTGCCCGCATATAGCGATATTGTGTTTCATTGCGTGGCTGGATTTTTGAAATATCCCTGTTATCTCGCGCCATTCCAATAGCATCGACACCTCCGATCTGTACCAGTGAAGTGACATTATCATCATTATGATAACGCGATTGATGTATGTCTTTTTTTAAAATTCTTCTAACTTCACGGCGAGATTTGAACACTGCTTTCTGTCTACCCATAGTCGCACACCTTATCGTTAGCTGTACACTTTCGAACTGTGTTGTACCTTCATCCTCTTCACGTTACGGCTTTGAAAGCTGTAATGTGAAATCTATTGGGTATATATCAAACAGATAGGAGCTTCCTTTTCAGCTCATTAAGGCCCATGAAAAAACCGACGCCGAAATCACCACTTTTTATAAGTAGTCTTGATATCGATCGTCGGTTCGATTCTTAACACCGAGAATGCAGTTTCAGTATCTGTCATTAGCATTCCTCGCATCTTTCCGTTTTCGTTGGTGTAATCTAACGGACTATGATGTCAGTATAATGACAGTTTTTTATTTATGACAAGGTCAAACAGTAAACATCTCTGAAATTTATTTACCTTTTCGCTAATGATCTACTGCCAAAATTATCACAAATAACCAACAATAATGCCTTCTCGATTATTTTTTGCAATTACCGGCCAGATGGTATCCTTCTCTTCTAGCTTCCGCTTCTGAGCGGAAGTAAACAACGTTTTTATCCGTCACCGTTTTATAACCAGAACAGTGTGCAAGATGGTAAATCTGACTGTTTTTATTCCCTTTAATTCTGTCATCCTGCGCTGGTTTTGTTGCGACTTTAGAGCTTGGTGCTTGGTTATTCACAGTATGCAGATTGCTCTGCTTTGGTAATCCACTTTGTGCCACTAATCCCTGCCCTGAATTTTTATGCCCCAATTCCCACTTTTTACTGCCGGTCACAAATGGATTATGGTGCCCCATGATACGAGCGATTCGTTTATCCCGTTCACGCTCCCAATCATCCACCGGATATTGGCGATCCCATGCCATCATTAATTGCTGTTGCTGGCTCGACATCGTCAGGTTATAGCGGTCATGCATATAAAAATAGACTCTGGCAACCATACCTTTTACTCTATTGCGCGGTTCAAACAGACGGGATTTAAAATCTACCTTACTGCTACAAGCTCCATACATATTCGGTGTATTTTTGGCGACTATTCCATAACTGAAATTACTACGATCACCATTCACCTCACCAATCGCAGGCGCCAGATTATGCATATCCGATTCCATCATGCGAAATACGGGATCAGTATCAACACAGTTCTTTCTTCCGCCATTCGTCCAGCATTGACGCTGATGCCCAAATACCCAAGCCGGCACCATATGTTCCCATTCAGTACGCTCTGCCCTTGTTTGCTGCGACCTTACATGATATCCACAAGAAGCTAAATCAACACGCCCACCACTTTTGCCAACCCATTGCCAATCACAGCCGCAATACAGCGTACCTATGCCTGATTTTACTTGCCCCTCATAGACATTTTTTCTTGACTCAGCTTTGGCTTGCTCGAAACTGGTTGGAGCACCCCACAAATTAAAAGATACGGTTAATCCAAAAACCAAAATATAACGTGCCCAAAGACCAATTTTACTATTCAAAATGATACCTATTTACTTATTATGTATAATATTCACCTGTTATCCTGCCTGATATACACCTAAAATTACAAATACTATTCGTCATATTTTTCTTAAATGATGATGAAACAACCCATTATTTTGATTAATTAATACTAATATGACTTAATGCCAGTCATAACGCATTTTATTGGAACTTTAAGCAGAAAAATATCATGTTTATTAAACTATTGAATGCTATTTATTTGAGTAATATTACAGCAGATTTAGAATATTTAGTTGAATTGATAGGGATAAATGACCATTAACACTAAAATTGAACAGCTTGAGCAAGAGTTGCTGGAAGTTGTAAAAAAATATTCAGGGAATGAAGAAGTGACTGTCATTACTACTAACAGTTCAGAAAATAATTTACAGATTCAAGTTATTATCGCTGGTAAAAATCAGCTAGATATTACGCTGAATTCATTTTCTGATTAACCGAAATTTTCTCTGACCTGACTCAATAATAAAAATAAACCATTATCTAATAATAGATAATGGTTTATAATGAAATTAACTGCTGGCATGGGCAGCTAATAAGTAAGATTTTCAGCATATAATATATCCCTCAGAAGGCATGCTCTCAAGACATAAGTGCTGCAACTCGAAATCCATTGGATATCTAAATATGTTAGTTAAATTAATATAATAATTTAAAAAAGATAACCGTGCTATCCCTTGCACGGTTTTTAGGACTAATTATCAGATTAAAAAATTAACTCAATTATCGCACAACCAAAACAGAGATATCAGCATACGCTACAATACTCGATGCATTTGATCCCAATAAATGAGTTGAAATATCAGGCCGACGTGAGCCGACTATAATCAAATCCGCGCCAATTTCATGGGCAATAGACAGGACTTTGTCTCGTGGAGAACCAAAGGCAACCGAGAATGATATTTTGTCTTTAGGTAAATCGATTTTTTCTACGACTTTTTTAAGTTCCTCTTCAGAATTCGAAACTGCTTTTTTGGCAAAAGCACTCAGCAAATCATAGTGATAACTATAACTCACTGAGAATCTTGATATGTCTGGCACTGAGTGAAACAGATGAACCTTTGCATTAGATATTTTTGCCAGATATTTTGCATGATTAAGTGCATTATCAGTTAATGGATCTTCTGAAATATCGATTGGAACTAAAATCGTGTTATACATATATACTCCCCTGCGATCGGATAGAAATGCTAACTATTAAGTATCAATCGTAAAGCCACAAAATTTATTACAAGTGCCACTCTGTTATTCCCGATAGGAATATTATCTCACTACCAATACGGATGTTTTTGCATATCTAACAACTCCCGCAGAATTAGATCCCAACAGGTGGGTTGTGATATTAGGCCGTCTTGAACCAATAACAATCAAATCAGCCTCAATTTCATCTGCTGTGGAAGTAATCTCATCTCTTGGTGAGCCAAACGCAATCGAATAGGATATGTGATCATTCGGTAGGTCAATGGAATCAACCAGTTTTTTCAAGTCTTGTTCAGCCTTGATTGTCGCCTTGTCTTTAATCTCCATATAACCTAATGCATAAGCATTGATAATCGCTGACGAAATAGGTAATACATGTAGAAAATGTAAGTTGGCCCCAGTTTCTCTGGCGATCTTAAGCGCGCAGCCAACTGCCTTGTTGGTTAGATCTTCTTCTGAAATATCTACTGGTACTAAAATAGTTTTGTACATATGCACGCTCCTATTACTGAAATACCAAATTATTCTGATTTTCTGAGTATATTGAAATTCAGCCTAATTTACTGTGAGTTATCTAACACCTATACCCGATAGATTTTGAGGTGTATCAAGGCAACTACAATTAAAAAAATAAAGGGCATAAACATATTAGCCCCTACTCGGTGGTGACATCAATTTATTGGATCATGTGTAGTATGCCTATTTGGAGAACATTCAGATGGCGAAGATTGATGTTGCCTGCCCATTTTGTTGTGCGGTTAAAGAGATCCACCGTAATGGGCGCTCCCGTTCTGGTCATCAACATTACCTTTGCCAATCCTGCCGTCATACTTGGCAGCTTGAGTTCACTTATACCGCATGTCCTCCCGACACACATAAGCAAATCGTTGATATGGCAATGAATAGATAGAATATCGGGCGACAGACCGTATCATGGGAATTGGTCTTAATACTGTCTTTCGTCATTTAAAAAACTAAGGACCAAACACGTAACTGAAGCTAGGCTGTGTCCCTTAATTAAATAATCGCCTGTAAAAGAGTCTAATACAGCCTAATTTCACCATTGACAGATAGTTTCGTGCGGTTTTTTCGTAGCGTGTTGCAATCCGCCGATTTCCTTTGAGAAAACCGAAACAGCATTCGACAATATTACGGTCATGATAAGCTTGTTCATCAAATTTCGTGCGGCCATCAGTGCTGCTTTTCTCATCGATTTTATACGAAATATACATTAAGGGACACAGCCTAATTCATCACTCATGCTCATAGATAAAGTGATAACACAAATATATCAACAATGATTAATAGATATTTCCGTTTGATGAAAAGAAGTTAAACAATATGATGTTTTGGCATTATTAACATAGAACATGTATAGCTTCTAAAGAAATGAAGCCATAGGATAAGATATTCATGCAATAAAGGCAGATTATTTATCAGAATAATTGATGACTCAATCATAGTTCTCCATCCAGTAAATTGCATAATCCAATATTTCTTTAGCAGAGATTAATAATGTATTAGCAGAACCAATGACACCTTTAATCGCCTCTGTATTCAAATGGCAAAATTTTTCAATAATATCCTTAAAATAACCTTCTTGAAATTTGTCACAGACAGGATAGATTGTGTCAAATTCTTCTAATTTAACCCATTCTATATGGCCATTTTTAGATAGTGGTATTTCCATTTTACGAATGTTTTTATTTGGAATATTTGCCAAATGCTCAGCATGATGTAAAAAACTCATTGTTTCATATGGGGCCCCAACCATAAGAATTTTTCCATGATGCTCTACAAATTTTGCAAATGGAGAATTATTACCATAGCCATAATTTAATGAATGATTTTCCGTGAAATATTCTGCATTATTTCCAATTGCTACTACAGATGCGCCTGGATTTTGACTTCGGATAGCCCCTCTGGTTGTCCTGATACATTCAGCAAAAACACCATGATCTCTGCTTGCACGCGAAAATGATGGATCATACGGCTTAATTTCAGGTTTCAGTTCAAGTGGTACACAACCATCTTCATCCATACTGTCCTCGTAATTTTGTTCCCAATTTGTATAACACAACAATGTTCCGTCAACTCCAATAACGGTTAACATAGCCTGAATAAGATCATCAGCACCATTTAAACAATCACCAACAGAATGCATAGAAACATGAGCCATGACAACATCACCTTGTTTTATGCCCATCGCTTGGATTTGATTAACTAAAACTGATTTTATCCAATATTTATCTTCGCCTATTTGGATCATTTTTTATCCCCTAAGTTAGATCAAAATAAAACCTAATTCTGAGTCTCTTTATTAATATATGATGAATACCTCGGTTTTGTGGGCATCCGCTCTTTAATCCTTACCTCATTAATAGAAATATCTGTATCAGTTACCTGATAATCCTTCCACAAATGGTTATAGATACCAACTTCATCAGGCCATCTATTCGTTACAGAAAACCCTCGATTTAAGCACTCCTGATGAATATCCTCATACCTTTTCTTTAAAAATAACAGCTTATCTCTAAAAAAAATCACATGTCCCTCCCCTAATGTATATGCTTTTAACTTTGTCAGTTTAATATTACCTTTTCTTTTGATTATATCATTGGGGATTCTAGTCAATTCTCTATGTTCTGCGAGTAAATGCTGATCACACAATTCACTCGATAAGATAACGTTAATTCTTGTCATAATTTTAGTTAAATTAATAAGTTATTACTTTATCAAATAGATCATTCGTCCAACCTACTAGGCTGTGTCCCTTAATTAAATAATCGCCTGTAAAAGAGTCGAATACAGCCTAATTTCACCATGGACAGATAGTTTCGTGCGGTTTTTTTGTAGCGTGTTGCAATACGCCGATTTCCTTTGAGAAAACTGAAACAGCGTTCGACAATATTACGGTCATGATAAGCCTGTTCATCAAATTTCGTGCAGCCATCAGATCAGTACTGCCTTTTTCATTGATTTTATACGGAATAATGCGCTTAATCCCCAATTTACGCAAATAACCGCGGAGTTTTCCGCCCGAATAGCCTTTATCTGCCAGCACCGTTTTGCCGCGCCGTTTCATGAAACCATTTTTGCGCTGTATGCCAATGCCGTCAAGCAAAGGGATGGCGGATTGACTTTCGTGGGCTTGCCGCCGTCAAAATCAGGTTGAGAGGAAAGCCTTTTCCGTCGGTTGTCAAGTGGATTTTAGTGCCATAATCCCCGCGTGAGCGACCCAGCGCATGATCGTCAGCGATATCGGGATGTTTTTTTTCGCGCTGGCGGCATCTTTACTCGCGCGAATATTGCTGCCATCCAGGCAAATTTCAGCCCAGTCAATCAAGCCTTTTTCATCAAGCATGGACAGTAACCGATTAAATATTTTGTTGATAATGCCCAATTTTGACCAACGGTTAAATCGGTTATAACTCATTTTCCAAGGACCATAGCGTTCCGGTAAGTCGTGCCACGGTGCCCCTGAGCATAACCCAGAACATCCCATTCATGACACGGCGGTGTTCAACATGTGGACGTCCTGCCCGCTCTGAATGGACAGGAGGCAAACAAGGTTCTATCAATATCCATGCGTCATCAGGAATGTCGTAGCGTGCCATCATCTTTATCCAGTCATTGAATCAATGAGATGATAATACGATTAATTGAGATTAAGGGACACAGCCTAGTTCTCCCGGCACCGAAGTGATTGTCTGTTGCGAAATGGATGAGCAAGGGTCGTACGTGAAGTCAAAAAACAAGCCTCGCTGGCTCTTTTATGCCTACGACAGAATCAGACGAAAAGTGCTCGACCACGTTTTGGCCCAAGAACAAAGAAAACATTGATGCGTCTGATGGCCTTGCTGGCCCCTTTCAGACCGATGATTGGAGAGGCGGGCTGGGAAACTGCATGTGGTCAGTCAGCGTTATACGCAGCGCATAGAGAGACATAATCTGAATCTGTGTCAACATTTGGCAAGACTCACTCGCAAGACATTGTCTTTTTCAAAATTTGTGGAAATGCATGATAAAGTTATTGGGTATATTATCTGAACATTCTTCATTATCAATAAATTGGTGCCATTACCCAAAATTGCTTCCATTGAAGAATAAAAGCACGACAAAAATCATCGACATCGCAGAAAAGTTCAACTAATTTATCTATCGCCTGTTCCTTTTAAGATTGGTTTTTTATTGTTCTAAGACTTAAATCTTAGAATATGTACTTAATTTAATTTTTTATACAGAATTCGGATTATTTAGTATAAAGATGTGTACTACAATACGTTGTCGTTCATAACAAATGTGACAATTACGTCATTGATAGGGAGAATCGTGGTGGATAATCTTAGCGTTCTCGAAATTTTTGTTCGTATAAGTGAGGCACGAAATTTTACTACAGTAGGTAACCAATTAGGTATATCATCTTCAGCTATCAGCAAAGCAATAGCTCGTCTTGAAGAAAAGTTACGGGTAAGACTTTTTCATCGTTCCACACGTATAGTGACTTTAACACCGGAAGGTACTCTGTTTCTCAAACGTTGTCGTCGCATTCTTGACGAAATAGAGGCAGCAAAAAATGAACTTTCCGAATCACAATTATTGCCATATGGAAAATTGAAAGTAAGTATACCGTCAATTGGGGTGTTATTTATGCCTCAATTTGTAAAATTCAGCCAGCAGTATCCTGATATTGAATTAGAAATAGATAGCACTGACGGTTTGGTCGATTTAATTGAAGAAGGATTTGATGCTGTAATACGTACAGGAGAATTAACTGATTCACGTTTAATGGCTCGTGTACTTGGATCTTACAAAAGGATCCTAGTTGGTTCCCCTGATTATTTATTGAAAGCTGGAATTCCTGAAAGACCAGAAGAACTTATTAAACATACCTGTATAATGTATCGTTATAAGAGTACAGGAAAACTGGATATTTGGCCAACCAGTCAATACAGTCAAATTTTACAGACGGAATGGCCTACCAGAATAGTGATTAACACACTTGAACCATTAATATCTTGTGCAGAAAATAGTCTTGGTATTGCATGTATTCCTGATTTAGCTATTCGTACTCAGCTAAACACAGGAAAACTTATCACCGTTTTAGATGACTTTAATCAAGATATAACAACATGTAGAATACTTTGGCCTTCAGGAAAATATTTATCGCCCAAACTAAGAGTATTTATCGATTTTATGGTTGAAAATTTATTTAAAAATTAGTGAAAGCCGCCGTACCGTTTTCGTAAAAATCCGTCTAGATACGCATGTTGATGACCCAATTGATGTTATCTTCCCGCAGGTTAATATAACTTAACGATATCAATAAGCACTGACGATGTTAAGGGCCAAAAAAGTACGTCTATATCCAACACCGGAGTAGGAAGGCTTTCTGAATGCCTAATTCGGCGTTGTCCGGTTTATGTACAACAAGGCATTACACATTAAGTCATTCATGTATAAATATCATAGTGTTACAAAAAACGGTGATTAACCTTGATTACTGAGTTTCAACATTTTTTCAACTCAAAACAGAAAGCCCTTTCACGCAAAAAAAAGCAGCAGGAAGTAGGCTAAGACAAGAAATTGGTTGCAAAATGCCATGAACATATAGCCAATGTCCACCACGATTTTCAGCATAAACTCCCAAGGCAGATCATTAACGAAAACCAAGTAGTGATAGTCGAGACATTGAAATCATCAAATATGTTAAAAAACCGCAGGCTGGCAAAACATGTCGCCGATACCTCATGGCATCGTTTTGTCTCGAAACTGGAATATAAGGCTGAACAGAAAAGTGTAGTTCAAGATAGCTGAGGCTTCCTGTTTCCAACAACATATATGACAAATATGTCATATATGTTGTTCATTATAGCCTATTTTTCTTCTTTATTTGAGTGTGCACCATATCAAAGTCACGCTCTGTTAGGGGCTGGTCTACTCAACTTGAGGAATCTAATTGATGAATAAAACGATTGTATCTGCTCAATACAAGGAAATTGGACGTTTGCCTATAGCGGCACTGCTTGCTTTGGCGATGGCAGCCTTTATCACTCTGTTGACCGAAATCATACCAGCCGGGTTGCTTTCTTCTATTGCCGAAAACTTAAAGGTATCAGAAAGCCTAGCTGGTCAGTTTATCACTGCCTATGCTATAGGAGCGTTGGTTGCTGCCATTCCTGTGACAGCCCTTACACAAGGCATGCGGCGACGTCCTTTACTATTGATAGCGATCTTCGGTTTTGCTGTTGTTAATCTTATCACTGCACTTTCCAATAACTATAATGTCTCACTGATAGCTCGTTTTTTCGCTGGTGTTTTCGGTGGTATCGTCTGGTCACTGTTAGCTGGTTATGCGGTGCGTATGTCACCCTCTCATCTCAGCGGGAGAGCGATTGCAATATCTGGTATGGGCGCGACCATCGCTTTGGTACTCGGTGTGCCGCTCGGCTCGTTACTCGGCCGATTTATTGGTTGGCAAGGCGCTTTTGGACTGATGTCTGCCCTAGCATTATTACTCATCATGTGGGTGATCGCCATCGTTCCAGATTTTCCTGGTCAAACTAAGGAACAGCGCCAGTCTCTTGTTGGCGTATTTATGAAAACAGGCATTTGTGCCGTATTATTTGTTGTCTTTACTTTCGTTATCGCTCACAACATTCTCTATATTTATATCGAGCCTTTCCTTGAATCTTCAGGCTTATCCAAGAATGTGGATATTATTCTGCTCATCTTTGGACTTGGCTCGATAGTTGGCCTATGGTTTGTTGGTACAATGGTCGATCGACGACTGCAATTCCTTGCCGTAGCGAGTATCGCGATCTTTGCTTCTACTGCCCTGTTGCTCGGTCTTTGGGGTGATATTCCACAGATGGTTTATCTATGTATGGCTATCTGGGGTCTCGCCTTCGGCGGATTTGCCACTATCACTCAGACGGCATTGGCTCGTTTCGCGGGTGATTCAGTTGATGTTGCACAATCCATTTATACGACAGGTTGGAATACCGCAGTTGCTGGTGGTGGTATCATAGGTGGTATTTTGCTTGATCGAGCAGGTGCAATATCCTTTGCATGGGTAGTGATTGTTCTCCTCATTATCTCTTTGTTGAGCACGGTCTTCGTCATGAACAAGTCATTGCAGCGTAAGGTCTAAAATACCATGTGAAGACCCTTCGTGGGTCTCCACAGATCCTATGACTCTGTGGTAATAGTTGTACCCTCTTATTTTGGCAGTAAATTTTATTAATGAGATGTCTAAATATGTATAGTTTTTCGTTTGTTTCGAAATAAACAACCCCGCCGCAAGCAGCGGGGTATTGATATGAAATCACCTGCTTCGCATCGTTCAGCTTAAGTTTATGCGGCGCAATCGACGGAAAATTCAACCCAGAGAGATTAAAAAAATGTGCTGAAATTTCAGCACCTCATGATACACGAAACCTGAATCACTCCTTTTGGGCTAACTCTTCTTTATCCAACTCACTTTTATCTAAAGGAAAAGGGACTGGATGCTTCGTGTTGTAATTAAAAGTATACATGGCCGTTATGATCATCATCATAACCAATGTCCATACCACTTCTTTTGACCCCGTACCCAATACAGCCCAGATACAATAAATAAAGGCAATAAAAGTGATGGCAATATATCGTGTCTTTTCTTGTCCAAGATGACCGTGGCCGATTAACAGCAAAGCCGCACAGGTATACAAATACGGTATCAAGGTGAAAATAACCGAGACGGAAGAAACCAGCCCAAATTCTTTCGCCGCATTCGGGGAAATACTGCTGAGTTGAAAAATCGTCATCAAAACGCCGAGGATCAACAGACCAGCAACAGGTGTTCCGGCTTTATTCACTTTGGCAAAGATCGAAGGAAACAGTCCATCATCAGCAGCAGCCTTAGCGGTTTGCCCTGCGAGCAGGGTCCAACCTCCCAGCGATCCCAAACATCCTGCCGCCGCGCAAAAAGCAACCACTGCGCCTGCTGTATCGCCCAATGCTAATCTGGCCGCATCGCCAAAAGGTGAAGACGAGATTTTCAACGTCGCATTGGGGATCATTCCCATTATCACGCTACTGGACAGGACATAGCAAACAGCCGCGATAAGCACGCCACCAATGGTCGCAATCGGCACGTTCCGCTTAGGGTTTTTAACCACACCCGCAGCGACAGAAGCACTTTCCACGCCGATAAAAGACCACAATGTCACGTTTAAGATGCTTTGGATCGCACCAAAAGTATTTAATCCACTGACATTCCACGCCTCCATGTAGGTTTTGCCGCTAAACCAGAACCAGCCAAATACCGCAGTCGCTACAATGGGAATCAACGCCAGTGTTGTCGCTACAGCCTGCACACGGGTAATGACATTCGGCCCAATAATGTTTAAAAAGACAAATATCCATAGTATCGCCGTACAAGTGATCGTTAAAATAATGGGGTCTTTTAAGATAGGGAAAAAATAACTTAGATAACCTACCCCGATGACAACCATCGCAATATTTCCGATCCAACATGCCAGCCAATACAAAACGTTGGTCTGGTAGCCCAAAAAGGGCCCAAAGGCCCGTCGTGCATAGGCATAGGAACCACCAGGGCTGTCATCCAATGAGGACATTTTGGCATAAACGATCGATAACCCCACGGCACCAATAATTGTCACCAGCCACCCAAGAATGGCGATTCCCCCCGTTGAAGCCAGACTTGCAGGTAGAAGAAAAACACCTGACCCCATAATATTGCCCGAAACCATCAGTGTGACAGGGATCAATCCGACTTTTTTCGTCTCTGAAACTGTAGCCATAATTTATCTTCCTGTTCTCACTTTTTTATACACATGACATGATAAATACCGTTGATAATCTCCGTGCCTTCCGTTTCATGTTCAAACCCCGGGAATTCATGATCCCATTTTTGCAGGGCATGCAAGTACCCGATTTGTGGGCTGGTTTTATCACCGAAATTTTCGCCAGAAAGCAGCATCGGAATGCCGGGTGGATATGGAATAATGGAGTTCGCTGCAATGCGATAAGGGAGATTTTCGAGTGCCACCATTTCCACATTATTGGCAACAATCGCTTGATAAGCCGCTCGCGGGGTCATCGCCATCTCAGGCAAGTCTGCATACGCCAGATTCAATTTCTCGCCTGGATTATTCTGTCGCAGATAGGCAAACATTTTGTCGCCCAGGTCTTTCAACCCTAAATGGCCATATATTTCTGGGTGCTGATTCACCAAATCCAGCAAAACCTTACTCAAAGGCGTATTAGCGTCATAATGCTGTTTGAAAGACAATAAGGTGTTAAGCAAAGTGCCCCATTTTCCTTTGGTAATACCCATTGAAAACAGGAACATAATTTGGAAATCCGTGGTGCGGGTGGGGACAATACCGTGCTGACTTAACCATGCTGTTACCAATGCCGCCGGGATGCCTTGTTTCTGTAACTTGCCATTTTCCCCCATACCCGGCGCCAATATGCTGACTTTAATCGGGTCAAGCATACTCCAATCATCCGGTAAATTTTCGAATCCGTGCCAACTGTCTCCCGGACGCATTAACCAACAACTTTGTTCTGTTGTCAGTAACTCCTTCGGAGCATCTTCAAACGCAATTTTTTTGCCAGTCGCAGGATCTGTCACTTTTTCCTGATTCCAAGGCTTAAAGAACCAGCTACCTTTTTTGCTGAAATCCCGATTCAAACGCGCTAATGCCTGACGAAAATCAACAGCTTCTTCAATCACTTCCTGCGTCAAAGAATAACCACTATTGCCATCCATCATGGAAACCGCAATATCATTTGAAGCACAAATCGCATACAGGGGCGAAGTTGTCGCATGCATCATATAGGCCTGATTAAACCTTGAAAAATCCACCGGATTGCGCCCATCCCGTACATGAATATAAGACGCTTGTGAGAGTGCATTCAGTAATTTATGAGATGAATGGGTTGCAAAAACCGTCGGCCCAGAATGGTTTTTCGGCTCGCCCCGCATTGCGTAATGATCGTGATAAATTGGGTTAAAGCGCGCATAACCGTACCATGCTTCATCAAAATGTATCCGATCGACACTCTTATCCAGCAACTCCTGTACATGCTTAGCGTTATAACACACACCATCATAGGTACAGTTTGTCACTACGCTATAAGAAGGTTTACGTTTAGCCATACTTTGCGTCAGTGGATTCTGCTTCAGCTTTTTCTGTAGTGTTTTTGCCTGCATTTCTTGCGGATAAATCGGGCCAATGATGCCATAGCGGTTACGACTTGGCAGCATATAGACAGGCTTAGCCCCTGTCAGGATCAACCCCTGTTCAATGGACTTATGGCAATTACGATCAATGATGACCACATCATCTTCGGTCATACAAGCCTGCATAATCGTACGGTTAGAGCCTGATGTTCCTACCACTACCGAGTAAGAATGATCTGCACCAAATACTCTGGCCGCGTTTCTTTCACTTTCACCAAAAGCACCGGAGTGATCCAACAACGAGCCTAATGAAGCACGTTCAATCCCCATATCGGTACGAAAGAGATTTTCCCCATAATAGTCATGATATAAGCGGCCAACAGGAGTTTTATTAAATCCTACCCCACCCTGATGCCCCGGAGCAGCCCAAGAATATTCATAGACTTGGCTGTATTTCATCAATGCTGACATTAAAGGCGGTAATAATTGTTGACGATAACGGTGCATTGCCGCAATAGCCCGACCAGCAATAAAATCTGCTGAATCTTCCAATATCCAGGCGAATTCCGCCAAATGCTCCAAAAATTCATGATTCAATAGAAATACGGTTTTTTCCCGATCACTTAATAAAAATACCGGAACATTTTCCTGACGCTCGAATAATTTATTCAATAATCTTTGTATACTACGATATAAATCGTTATCTATAAGTGCACAACTTATCATTAAACAATCGAACGGCTCATTGGCTGAAATTATCGTATAGCTATCATCAAGGGAATCTGCAGTAACAACATTAACATCTCTTTCCGTTAATTTTTCCGCCAACCGCTGCACCGCATTTTCGATATAATGGCTATGATATTGAGTACCCACTTCGCTTTTTGCTATCAATACCTTCATAACATTTTTCCTTAGCTATTTTTACTTGAAATAACAAAATAAATTCAGTATTACTTGGCAATTACCATCAGATGCTTGACACCAATATCGATAACACAATTACATTAGTTAACTATTTATTAGAATATAAGTTCCTATGATTAAAATCACATTGATTAATATAGTGTCTATTTCAGTTTGTGCAATTCAGGTAAATAATCAGGAAATAACTTTCGATATAGGATTAATACCATATTTATTGAAATAACTGAGAAAATAATTAATAACTATTGTTTTAGTCTTTCTATGTAATTTGTTTTTCGTTTACTTTTTATTAATTTCATTTGTTTTATATATATAATTAATTTCAGGAAAACATAATGCATATAATTGCCATACGACACGCCGAAACCCAATGGAATATTAATAGAATTGTTCAAGGGAAGCTGGATAGCCCCATAACGGATAGAGGATTTCGCCAGATAGATTCATTATTGGCAGCAATAAAAAATTACCCCATCAGCCGAATTATTTCATCTCCAGCGGGCAGAGCCTGTACCACAGCTCAGATTTTGGCAGAACATTTTGGTTGTGAACTAGAAATCAATGAAAACTTACGAGAACAAAATCTTGGCCTGCTGGAAGGACTTTCTTTTGAACAAGCACAGTATATTTACCCTGACATTTCATCTCGTGTTCTTGCCGGAGAACCAACGATAGCAGCTCCCGAAGGGGAATCTGCCATAGAAGTTGCCCAAAGAATACTCGCTTATTTACAATTTTTAACAACAAAGTTGTTAGTAACAAATAGCCACAATGAAACGCTTTGTTGTGTTACTCACGGGTTTGCATTACAGGCATTGATATGGAAATTGAAAGGAGGTGATCTCGATACAGAGACAACAAAATATGCTCATCGAAACTGTAGCTATTCATTGATTGATATTGAAGGAAAACAGATTGAAGTGGTGAATTGGGGTATTGCAACTCATTTGCTGACTGTGGCTGAGTTATAGCCGAAGCTGGATAACACGAGAAACTGAATTTTCACCCCGTTGCCCGGAGAGCGGTAACGGTTCATCGGATATTTACCATACCAGTAGCCGCCAGAACAGCCACTGAATATCTTCTATTCAGAAGTAGATTACAATGATTATTATTTATAATAAATATTATTAATAAATAGTAGTATTAATTAATAAGCCAATTTTGCTTCATAATCACACGCCTATAACTTATTCACATAGCATATATGCTTAATCGGCGCCTTTCTACGACAAAAAATATCGACATCATATAGTAACTTAGTTAAGTTACCTGAAATATTTTATTTTTAAATCATACATCGGTCGAAAGTTCTTACTTTTGAATGCGTGCCAAGTCCATTTTTCACCCAAATCTCAGATTAAGCAAAAAAAATTAAGTATCTTATTTTCAAATAGATGGTGCAGATTAAATCTGAGCTATTAAAAAGGATAAATGAATATGCCACACAGTCATAATCACAATCATTCCTTAGAAACTTCCTTAGCTGTTGATAATGATAATTCTCCCCTTGATGCATCTCCCCTCAACTCTCGACAGAAAATCATCTGGCTCGAGCAGGCTATTCATCCCGAGTCTCCCAATTACAACATCGATTTTTTTATCCGCATTGAAGGAAAATTAGATGGCTTCTCAACACTATTCACACGATCTGCAATTCTGGTTGAAACGCTATGAAAACCTGCCACCACCATTGCTTCAACCTAAGTATTCCAGCAAGACGGCAAAACAAATATATTTTTTGGCCAATCGACCAATCGCTTTTTCAACGTATCGAAAAGACCGTGACCGGAACAAGATTACCCCTACTACATTTCATGTATGCAGTTCTCGCTTGCTATTTCACACGTATAACTGATGCGAATGAAATTGTCATTGATATTCCCGTACACAACCGCAAAAATGCCCGGCAAAAACAGACGATGGGGATGTTTGCATCCGTTATTCCGATTGGCATAACGCTGATATCACCACCACCTTGGCGGATCTGGTTAAAACGCTGGAAAGCGAATCCCAACAGCCAACCGTGGGCATCCCTATTCTACCCACCACCGGACATCAACAGTTACCGATCGATTTCAACGCCATTCAGACCAATAGCAAGATCGACCATCAGGCACGGCCCGCGTCTGCCGTTACGAAACACGGTTATGACGCCCCCATTGATGGCGTGGAAATGGTACTGGCCCAAATCTGGCAGAAATTACTGAAATTGGAACAAGTAGATCGTCATGACAATTTCTTCAAGCTGGGGGACATTCATTGATAGCAATACAACTGCTGGCTCGTATGCATGAGCAAAATATGGAGATCCCGCTGGCAGCGTTATTTACTCATCCAACCCTGTCTGAACTGGCGTTGGCCGTAGGAAATATAAAGCCGTCTATACGGCCCACGCAATCATAACGTTGATTTAAGTAAGAGCCAGAGCACAACGGCATGACAATGTGGATTTTCTTTACTGACGTTACTATGGACGAGTACAAGGGGTCATTAAGCAAGTGCTAAAAAACCAATCCTGGATAAGGATTATTTAACCTTATTTTTTCTGGATTGAATTGATTAAAAACGCCTGCTGCTGTGACCCCATCATTAAATTATGGGACGAATAATGAAAGAACATCCTGATTTATGGGCCGAGTTACTCAACGGCCTAAAAAATGCTTGGCCGCAGATATCTGGCTCTATTTTGGCCATCATGATTTGTTATGGCCGATTGATTTATGACGGTGTAGAGCGGAAAAATCGCTGGGTCGAACCGCTACTGTGCGGAGCACTGTCGTGGGGGTTCTCCAGCGGATTGGAACTATTTGGCATTCCAAGCAGTGTTTCACCTGCACTTGGCGGTGCTGTTGGTTTTATTGGTGTAGAAAAACTGCGTGAATTTGCTATCCGTGCCATTAATAAACGTTTAGGAGATAAACAATGACAAGAGGGATCCGTAACCACAACCCGGGGAATATCCGCCACGGGGATAAATGGCAGGGTTTATGTGATACACAAACAGACAAATCATTTTGCCAATTTGTATCGCCAGAGTACGGTATACGCGCCATTATCAAGATTATTCGTAATTATGAACGAAAATATGGATTAAATAGTATTCGACAGATCATTTCTCGTTGGGCGCCGCCGAATGAAAATAACACCGAAAGCTATATTGCGTATGTCTGCAAAATAGTTGGTGTTTCCAGTAGCACTGTAATTAATGTAGACAATATTGCTACCGTGAGCCGATTAGTTAAGGCCATCATTCAGATGGAAAATGGTCAGCAGCCTTATTCTGATGCCATCATCACTCAGGCATTTGAATTGTTATAAAATTTAATCTTCGTATAATCACCGTCAGTTTTCTGCCGGTGATTTTTTCAAGCAGTAAAAATCCACCCTATTCGCGATTTTTCACGTACAAAAAAGTCAGCGACATATCAAATTCCAAGTCGCCATACTGTTCCCAAATGCCCACACCGAAAATCATCGTGTCTGTCAGACAAGAATAACAAAAGAAAGCAAAAAGACACTCGATTATTCAAAATCGACCAAAATGCATGAAAAAATCATGAGTACATTTATTGACTGAAAACACGACGCTTAAAACCTATCAACAGTTTGAATATATTGAATAAGTTATCAATCAAAAATTCATTGGTGCACACATTGGGAAACACTACGACATCCCTTTGGCGTCATGACCTGAGATTTTTTCCGAACAATTACCCGTTGATTTGAGCCGCTGTACTAAATTTGAAATGTCTGCGACACCCTCTTGGTAAACATTGCTGATTGTGTTGCATTAATACCTTAAATTACAGTTGATATTGATTATTACTTGATCAAAAATAGTTCTTTTATTTACTTTGTTAGACATCTTTTAATCAAAAGTAAGCAAATGATGATAGGAGACCGATATGACGACGTCATCATCACAAAGTCATAAACTAAATCTCACCGAAAATGAAGTACTGAAAATATGCCAAGAAGTACTACATGTAGAATCAATGAGCATCAAAGATGACTTTTTCAGTCTTGGGGCAGATTCGATTTCCTTGGTTGAAATACAAATTTTTATTGAGCAACATTTAGGAAAGAAAATAGATTGGAGTGACGTACTTAGATTCAGAACTGTTGAATCCCTTTCTGCTTTTATCGATTCAACTCATCGTCTTCCACCACAAGACAAGAGGGAAATTGAATGGCAAGGGGTAAAGTATGCTTTTCGTGTAATTGGTGATATCTATGCTGCCACAGCAGTGCCAAAGCTAATTATTGCCGGTGGTTTCCAAGATATGTACTCCCTGCCGCATCTTGAGTACCTTCTTAAAGATGACAGTCCTCTAATCATGGTTGATTTGCCGGGAACAGGGTCTGCGGACGATATTCCAGACGGTAAAAGCTTTGAGTTTCTAGCTGAATGTATCCAACATATTCTAGATGTTCTTTCTTTGCAGACGATAAACCTCATTGGTATTTCTTACGGTGGGTTTACTGCCCTAGAATTTACATATCATTGGCCTGATAGAATTAATAAAGCTGTATTAATTGGTACTGCGCAAACTCAGCCACCGCACATACAAGATAGATTGAATACAGCCCTGCGCTTACTTTCTGAAGGAAAATACGAGGAGTCTGTAGAGAAGATAATTTCAAGCATTCTCTGCCTCGAACCCGGTGTTGACATACTAGGAAAAGATACTACATATAAGCTTCTAAAAAAAACATTGCAGGAATCAACACAACATCAAGGGGAGCGATATGAACTTCTCCAGACGCGCCTTTTGAAACCAAAGAAATACGAACGAGCTGACAACTTTAACAAACCTATCTTATTTACAACGGGTGAATACGATATCATTACACCACCTGAAAATGTCAAAGTCTGCGCTTCTATTTTCCCTCGCTCAATATTCACCACAATAAAAAAATCGGATCATCTCGTCATGGTAGAACGCCCAGATGTGCTGGCCGATTTTCTTATTCGATTTTTCAATGGGAAAGACTTTACCAATACGGGCTATTTAAACGATATTGAATTTATCAATTAACCCCCTCTAAAACGGTAATGCATTCAAGATATTGCTCTTTATGCAATGTCAGTTTTGTCATCAAAAAAAGATGCCAAAAAGCATGAAACAGGTAAGGAAACCACCAGCATTACCGTTGTTAGCTACTCGGAGGCGTGGATACAGAAACAATTTCCTCCCGATTCGGAACGCTTGCAGCCCCTGAGTTTTAGGGGCTGAACGGTTTATTTGACGGCTTCGACTATAGCACCACTGTCATTGGTAATATAAAGCTGATCCCCTTTGTAGAGGAACTGATACCCACATCCACCCTGTTCTGGAGCTTCTGGAAACGCAGGGATTGGGAGTGTTGAGCAGACAATGGCTATACAATCATCCAGTGATACATTATCACGCTCAGTACTGAGAATACTTTCTTCGCGCAAAACTTTGGTCATATCTTCATCTGCATAGATAGGTGACGTGAACTCAAGTATGTCTGGGTTTTTAATCCTCAACTCGTTTGCTAATTCAAATGCCTGTTTCCACTGAGGCGAACCTTCCCGGGCAATGGTGATCTCCTGGGTTTCATACAGTGAGGTTGCGTTCTCGATAATTTGTTTTACGGTAAACATAGCTTCTTCTCCTGCTTCTGATGATAAAAAGCCCCTGAACACCAGAGTCTCACATTTTAGGGGATGGCTAAAAGCTCATCCCACTCAAAATGACGATACGTCATCCGCATAAATACACCGATTCGTATTTATCCCATCAAGAACTGCATCACAGTATTGGCTATCATGCATGGAAGTAGCATCTATCTTAATTTTGTTCTGCTCACACGTCGGCACCCGAGTTTTTGGTCGTGATATCAATTTATTGAATCATGTACAATATGCCTATTTAGAGAACATTCAGATGACAATGATTGGTGTTACCTGCCCATCTTGTTGTGCAGTTAAAGAGTCCACCGTAATGGACGCTCCAATTCTGGTCAGCAAGCGCTATACACAGCGCATAGAGAGGCATAACCTGAATATTCGTCAGCATTTAGCAAGACTCACTCGCAAAACATTGTCTTTTTCAAAACCTGTAAAAATGCATGACGACGTCATTGGGTATTATCTGAACATTTGCCATTATCAATAAATTTGAGTCATGACCCAATATCGGCGAGTCCGGCTAAAATTGATGATACAAGATATGTTTCGACGGAAAAGTGATCTAATGAAATAATAAGCTATATTTTTGTATCAAGGGCATCTTCTCATTTATCCTCTTTAAGTTTGGTTATGTTCACTATGCTCATATCTAAGTATTTACCAACAATAATGAGAGCGCATGACAGAAAAAATCTAAATCATTTAGGTTAGATATTTCTTACATGAAGAAGATTAACGGAGAATAACATGTCACTCATCGCCACTATAAAAGACACGCCTGTCTGGGTTTGGATTCTTTTTGTATTTCTTGTTATGAAAGGAATTAAGGCTTTGAGCGATCGTGAAATGCGTATAGAACGCATTTTCTTGTTACCTATCGTATTTTTAGTTTGGGGAGTACATAGCGTCCTCTACAAAACCTACTTTTCAGATTTATCATTAATAACAATGGTAGCAGGTCTAATTGTCGGAATTGCGATTGGTTGGGTACTTTGGAAATCTCAGCCACGATTGAAAGAAAAATCTGACAGCACTTTAATTATTCGCTCGGGTACTTCTCTGACACTGATATTGATTGTCATTACTTTTGTAAGTAAATTTGTTATGACTGCCATGTTAAGCATCCACCCAGTGTTACTGCATTCATTACATTATAATCTACTGTTCGGCTTACTCAGTGGTATTTTTGATGGTGTTTTCTGGGGAGGAACTCTAAATCTTTTTATTTCATGGTATAAAAACAGGAATAAAATCATGTAATTTCGACAAACCGCAATTTTGGTTGAATAAACAGAAACAGGAGCGGCATTTAGCCCCTCCTGTTGTTTCTCGTAGTTACTTTATGACAGGAGTAGAATCAGGTATCAAAAACGGCTGTTCGGCCTTAGCAGGCGCAAAACCTTGCGGCAAGTGCCCGTAGGCACTGCCAGTATCAGGGAATGAGGCCATGGCCCCAATCAGATTCGCCAGACTCAGCTCTTCAACCTTTGAGGCAGTGGTAACTGAATGGGCCGTCATGTTTGATCGCCTACTGGCCCAGGATAAATCCATCAACATCCTATCGGTGTCACTCTGTTTGCTAACATTCTTGACTAAGTGCTCTACGTCAATTGCCGACAAAGCTCCCTTCAGATTGATATGCAGATGTTGATGATTCTTGGCCTGGCTACCAAATACCTGGCGTACCACTAAAGCCGTTCCGTTGTCGGAGTCGGTCAACATCAGGTCATCATTGCGCCGACTCACCAAAATGCTCTCAGGCTTGGCTATCGGTAGGATCAAGCGATCCAAGGCTTGGCTCGGATCCTCATTATCGATGATAACCGTACGATAGTGGGTCCACATCTCCTTACTGAGTCGATAGGTATCGTTATTAGCCCCGCCATACAGCACCAAACTATCAACACCGTCAATGATCGGTAGAGTCAGAGTGTCATTGGCCTTCCCTCCTTGAACTAACAGAGACGAATTGATGCGATCCAATCCGATGAAATGATTAAGTATTATTGCCTTACCGCCATCGCTCTTATACAGCGCCTGAGTCGTCTGGTCATATATATACGCCGTCTTTTCTTCTGCATTGGTCCCCACGAAACGCAGCTTGTCCGAGACAGGGATTTCATTATTTGAAAATATCTGACCACTGCTAACATCGAACCAGCTTCGCATATTGTCATCCTGCAAGGTCAGTACCCCTTTAGCCTGCCACTGATCAGCGAGTTCAGTAAGCTCCCGTGACAGAAGAACCATATCGTCTCGTAGCCATTCTTTGTAAAAATGGTGCTGCAACCAATCTTTGTCAACACCAGCTAACTGCAACTTGCCATTATTCGTTCGCAACAGAATCTCACCCCCGACTGTAATCAGGCGCATACCGACATCAACTTGTTGCACTTCCTTGAAAGACAACCCTGGTGTCAACTCACTGGCAGTAGGAAGTTGTGCCGAGGCGCTAAGCACTTGGTCAGTACCAAAGGCAGCGGCCAACGCATTCTCGGTCATGGTTGGCTGGTGATACAGCTTACCGCTTTCGGCCTCGAATAGCCGTGCAGAGGCGCCATCCGCTTCAAATCCCAAAAACTGAAGCGATTTACCCTGTAGTGCCGCCGAAGCCACTACCACCTTACCGTTGTGGTACCACACTGGCAGCAGACTCTTGCCATCAGAACCCTTGACCCCAAATACTGCCAGAGTGGCTCTGCTATCTGTGACGCTGGCCAGATCCTGCCACCAGAGAGGCCGACCCTTGAGCCAATGCTCGTTGACTGCTTCGTAGCTGAGTTGCCCCAACGCATCGATCTGGGCCACACGCCCATCCTCGGTGATGGCGAGCAAACTACCGTTCAGGTTGACCACGTTGGCCAATGCTGGAGTGTTGACGCGCAATGCACTGGGATGGTTGGCATCGAGAACAGCCTGACCCGAACCTTCCTGACGGAACAGAACCTTTTGCTCTTTGCTGTAGAAAAAGAACACTTCTGTATTGGCGGGGCGGGTAATGCTGCCCGCTAACACGAGGTCAGCCGGGATCTGCCAAGCACTACGGGTCTGTTCGTGCTCCTCAAAATGCAAGGTCTGATCCTCTGGGGGGGCCAGATTCGGCTTAATCAACGTACCATCGTTGGTACGTATCCAGTAGCGATGCGCCACGCCAGCTGCATCCTTACCGAACACGGTGACCAGTTCGGCACTGGTCGGCCGGATCAGCCGTGTACCCAACGTATATGTCGGTGTCTCACGCTGGGGCGTATTGTTCTCGTAGCCTTGAAGTATGGATTTGAGCTTATCACCATGCTGGCTGGTGCGTGCCGAAAGTTGAAGCAACGCATCATCACCCACCGCACTGACCAACTCCATTCGGTCACCGATGATCCGATAGCCCAACTCAGCTTTTCTCCCATTCAGCTGGTAACGGCGTGCAAGGTAGACTGCATCCCCCTCTTGCCATAGCCGACTGATCTGGCCCTCATTCGTGTTGAACCATGGTTCAAACTGCGCATCGACCTGTCCGGTAGCAATGTCTACCCGCCACGCCACCGCGTTGTCGGCATCGTAGAAATAGGCTTGGTCGCCCATCACAGCACCCAGTTGAGCATGTTTGGCCTGTTCGTGGGTAGTGTCGGTGAACAGCATCCGCTTTTTAGTCACATCATAGAAAGCCCGACCAACATCACGATCGTTGTGGCTATAGTTTTCTACTACCACATACTGCCCGTGCAACTGATGTGCTTTAGCCAGATCACTCAGATGCTGCTCAATTTTCTGACCGGGCACTTGCCACTTACTTGCATCTTCGCTTACCACCAGAGCTTTTTGGTTAGAGAAGTCAACTTCATGTACATCGCCCTTGCTATTGACCACCAGCACCCGTCCATTCTGAATCGGGTCGAGCTCGACTACCACCCCACCGACTTCCAGTTGTTTCTCCGAAACTTTGATGGTATCGCTGGAAAGCTGGCTGCTATCAATGATCCAGCGCGACGGTATATTGCCACTACCATCCGGGTTGGGAACGTCACTCGTAAGCTTCACGCTGGTACCTTCATTCAGCCCGATCAGGTACTCGCCTCCTGCACCTTTGATCTCATAATGCAGGTATCCATGCAGCTCCTTGGGGAGCTCAGGCACTATAAGTTTCCTGCTGTGCTGGTCTAGCACCACTTCGATCGGTGTCGCCACATACTCCTGATGAATCCTACGGATAGTAACTTCACCTGGGAAGATGTAGAAGTCGTAGTCAAACCGCTTGTCTTCTTCGAGCCTGCGAATGACATCAAAGCCAGTATCGTGACGCATAGTTGCGCCAGGGAGCTGCATGTATTCATACTTGATAAAGGATTTGGGTGTTCCCGGCAGAATCAGCACATTGCTGTCGCTGTGGTCGAGTCTATGAGAAGCATCCTTGTAACCAATTCCGCTGCGTACCTCAATTGCTTGTTTACGGTCATGTACCATCTTTGGAAAATCGCCGATCCAGAAGAAATAATTGATTTCCCCAGAACCGGTAGAGCCTGAATGGGTGCGATAAATGTATTGACTGTCGAAATCGATCTGACTATTGCGCAAATCAAGGGTTTTGATCACAGCGCCGGCCAGAGGTACCAATACTCCCTTCTCTCTGTCATAACGATAGCCATTACCTTTGTAAGCCTTGTCAAGCATATCAAAGTAACGCCCCACCGCTTTGGCATCCTCAGCGACCGCACCAAAGGCTTGAGCCAGCGCCGTAAAGCCCACCGCAAGCCCACCAAGAATCACTCCAGCCCCACCGAGTACAGCCGCAGTCGTCGAGGCGCCAATCAGCCCAGCACCTATTCCGGCAGTACCAGTGACGAAGCTGGCTGAATCGAACGCCAATTGGGTTCCGAACACGGCCTTCTGTGTCTCAGTTTCGGCATGAGCCAGTTCATAGGCATCCAACACAACAGCGGCCCCACCAAAAAGCACACCGATACCTTCGTTGACGGTATGAGCCAAAGCTGAAGAATATCCTTTGAGCGAAGTTTCAGCGACCAGCACTTCGCCACGCAATGCCGTGCGCACCAACTCGGTAACTTTGGTTACGTCATTCACGCCACTGTGAACCATTTGAGCATAATTAAGGTAACTGTGGATTTTGAGTGCGGTAGCCAGATCAAGCGAAGTTATTCCATTTGCAGCATCGTGGCGGTTCTTGTCGGCAAACCACTGGATCAGCGTCTGTACCGCAAACCCTGCATTCAGCCCATCAACCGAAGCTACCTCGCTGACACCACCTTTGGGCCGTATCTGACCGCGTTCGAGGGTGAAATGCTGATTCAGAGTGAACATATGTTCATCAATGAAACGGCGGAACTCGACAAAAGTGGCATCGTTGCTGCTCACCCAATGAATCTCCTCAGGGTGATCACGATTGATGAATTGGACGCTGTAGCGGCCTTCACCCTGATCCTCGGTATTGCCAATCACGGGCATCCAGTGCTGACCAAGCTTATTTTCCTGAGCAAGCTTTGTCATCGCTTCATCGAATTTTGCTCCCCATTTCTCAGCATCGAAAGTAGCCAATGCAGTGTGTAACTGGGCATCCTCAGCAATTTTCACCTGGGCATTAACCGTTTGTTTGACCCACTGCCGTTGCTCTATGACGGTGGCCAGTTCATCGGGACGGGTTAAGTCAGCGACATCCAAACCATTGCCCACAGGTACCCTTGCCATCTTCTCAGGATCGATCTCTACCAAATTAAAGGCAGGGACCGACTTACTACCAAGCGAGCCATAGTGAACAGCCATATTGCGCTTCACCAAATGTTTATTCATGGCACTGGAGAAACTGGTCGAATCGTCGAATGCAAAAATCCCGACATTTGGGTCATAGAAATAGTAACGACGACCTTCATTTCCGGCAGTACATCCCACCATCATCGAATGATTTCGGGTATTGAGAGCGAACACCGAGGTCCCGGTTGTGCCCTCTAACAAGGAAACAACCTCAGGCAACGTAACCTGACCCCGCACCGTTGACGCCTGCACGGCCTCAACATTGGAGTGCAATCTTGCCAAACTGTTTTTTAACAATGTAGAACTGCCTTCCTGAGGAGCAGCAGCGGCCAAGAAGAGTTTTTCCACCAGACTGTTGATACCTGCCTCGCCATTGCTGGCCAGCGCCACAGCCATGGCCCTGACTAAGGGATAACAACGGCCACCAGACACATCTCCGATCAATGACAGATAAAAATCTTGTGGTACCAAATGACTGAAGCTGCTACCAGCACGCTGAAAATCCTCACTGAACACCGCTGTCTGCTTCAATACTTTGTCGATGTATTCAGCCCGACTGGCTTCAGTGATGCGACCACTCAAGGCCCCCCGCTGTTTAGGGGTAAGCTGGTTGTCAAAAAACAGGCTTTTCATCTCTAAGGCCGACATCCTGTCATTAAAACCTGGGATGCTGATATCTTGGAAGTTATGCAGGCCATCAGTAAACTCGGTACTCTGTTCGCCTTGCTGATAAGCTTCAGCAATAGCATAACGCTCGCCCAAGTTACGCTCGCGTTCCCGACCGCCTCCTTGGATAGAGGTATCATTAATCCGCAACACTGCATCTATACCGTCCTTGGACTTGATCTGCTGCCATAACCAGCTTTGTTCGACGGAGAACACTTCACGCAAAACTGAATCGTATTGTTCCTTGTAGAACTCCAGCGTGATATTGATCTGCTTTATCTGTTGATCAATCAGGGTAAGCTGAGAACGGTCTCTGATGCTGCCCTGGGTCTGATAGAGTTCTCTTCGTCGGTCCGTCAACTGCTGAATGTCTGCCGTGATCTCGGCTTGAACCTTATCTCGTAGCTCAAGCCACGCAGCAATCGCCGGATGATGAGGAGAAAACTCTCCCGCTTCGTAAACACCATCAGAGATCCCTTCGATTGATACTCCGAACTGAGTAGCGATCTTTTTGAGTTTTTGATGAATATTTTCACGGTAAGTTGTAAATTGGGCTTGGTTACGCTCAGCCATTTGGCTATCAGCAACCTTAATCGATATTGATTCCTCACCATTGCGCAACTTCGGCCAGATCATGTGGCCGTCTCGCTGATATTCCTGGCGCTGGAACACCAACTGCCATTCATCATTAACGTATTGCATGTACGCTGCAGCGAGACCTTCAGCGGTGCCTGCTATCTGATAATCCTGATAGTCCACTGCCATGACCACATTGTCATACAGCAGCGAACTATTGACCCGACCGTCGTGGTAGACTCGGTAAGTATTAGCATCAAGGTTGGTCACCACAATCGAACATCCCGACAATGACCCAGTAAACAGAAAACTTCCTGGAACCGCATGCTTAGGAATATCCACATAGGCTGGCAACGTATTGGACTGATTTGCACCGTTATAACCGAGGAAATACGCAGGTACGCTGCTAGCGCCTCCCTCAGCAATATCATTCGTGCTTTGAGCAGAGTATTCGACCTCGTATAAGCCGTTCTTAATCTTCACCAACTGGGCACGTCCCTCTGCCGGGAGTCGCCCTGCTCTGGCCAATATCTCGACACTGATAGTATTGGATTTAGCAAACAATTCAGGATCGATGGCAAACTGTTGAATATCGTTGCTGCCCTGACGGGATTCGGTTCTACCACTCATAGGCACTAGCCCACCCTTGAGTTCACTATCCCGTATCGATTGTGCGAGTAATGCTGGGTTTTGGATATCATACCCGCGCTCCTGCAAGGTGCGCGGCAGAGTTCTCTCGATCGAAGTATTGGTGAGCAAAGATTCTGTGCCTGCTACCGCTATCAACTGTGCTCGGGATTGACCATGACTACTCGATTCACCTTCAACCGTTTCAGAATAGGCAATGCCTTTGCCTACGCGATACATGCCAGTCGGAGTATGTTCGATAAAGGCTGTCGCCGGTAACAATTCACTGAGCTTATTGCCGATAGCATGGGCGTGTTCAACACCTGCGCTGGATAGGTAGATCACGGCTTGGTCGGTACGGCGGCCCAAATTTTTCGGGCCCATAATTTTGGCCTGCTCCAGCCAGCCACGATTATCATCGTTGAACAATTGGGTCAACGCATTGGCAAGTGAGTTGAAATGAGCCTTGTCAACATTGATAGTTAGCCTTGCACCAATCTTGGCTCGGGTACCATGACGTTGCTTGAAATCCTTGGGAATCACTCGGAAGGCGTCAGCACCGCCCAGAGCGGTATCGGTTTGAGCAGATAAAGCTGTCTTCTCGTTGCCTTGTACCAAGATATCGACCGTCGAGGTACGAGCCGACAGTGCTTTGACATAACTGACAAATAACTGTTGCTCACCTTCATCGAGTCCACTGACACCAATCGGCCTGTCATTGCTATAGCGTATATAAGCATTCTTTTCCAGCGTCTTTGACAACACTTTATGCTTTTTGAGCAGTTCAGGAGTCCACCTGTGACCACTTTCACTAAACCCTTGCTTGATAGACTGGAGCAACGCCTTGATATCCGGTTTGCGCTGCATCTCTTTAAGGGTTGCCTGCGCGGACACAAGCAGCGATTGATAGCTATTATTGGGCATGATAATTATCCTTAAAAAAATCCTACTGTCCTACTGACGGTCTTTACGGGTTATAACACTTCAAATATGGTCATGATGAGTTAATCTGATCGCCTGAACCCACAGCAATCCTTCATCTGCAAGGCCCATAACCTGGCAGAAAGTTCATTGTAAGGCGAACAGTTACAACATCAGGGAGAAAAAATCAGAATCTCGCAGAGAAGATGCTCGTCTATGAGGAGCATACGAGGCGAAGCAACATAAGATTTCAATTTGCTATGCCCCATCACGTGATTCCATTCTCATGTTGCTGAAAGAAAATGTGTTAGAAAAATGGTAATAATCTACATTAATATCAGAAGACTTAAGTCAAAAGCTTCTCTCGCAGGGCGTGTATTTCCCCTTATTAAGAGAGCCTATCAGCGAATAGACTGCATTAAATAAATACACGACCGCATAAAATTTCCACTAGTGAAGATAACTTAAAGATACTAATATAGCATTTGATAAGCATTATCAAAAATAACAATCATTATCAATTGATATTTTTGATAATTTTACCTTTAAAATTAATAAGTTGATTTGCTAGTAGCACATGACCACGCTAGTAGCGGCCTGTTTTAATCCGGTAATCAAAGGCTTTTACAGTTGTCTTGCCGCTGACAAAAAGAGAAGGACGTTACGGGTTCGCATCATGCTCCATGAGTTCGACCAGTATCTGGTGCGATATTACCTATGCAATAAAGCACGTTGATATCATAACAACAGTATCAAAATTGGGCGTAAACTAGCTATTAAAGGTGACTGGCAGTGGTGCTTTTCGGTGGCTTACTGCCGCTGTGCAGATAATTTCGTCATTATTGTAAAAGGAACGAAAGCGCATGCTGTGACAAAATCTTCCGGTTCAGTTCGGTTATACGAATTTCACATTCCTGCGAATAATCGAAGCCAAGATATTGGGCAACTTCCCGCTCCAGACGTCCAGAGAGATCATCACTGGAATTGTCTTTTCGAGTCAGAGAACCCGTTTGAATCAGTGCTTGAACGTTGACTGCATTCTCTGCCCATTTAATAATGTCTTTCAGACAGTTATCCCACAATTACATACTACTCACCCCATATCACTAAGAAATTAATTTCTTTAGAATTAAAACAACCATCCCAAAGCTCAAAGCTGCATATTTGAGCTGATCATGATTAAACTTCCTGAAAAAAATACTCTAAGGCCTATTAACGTCTTATGAGGGAAATTTGAACGGCATAATGATTCGATATATTTACCCTTTGAGTACGTAGCTTCGGCCATGCTGGACGGTATTCTGGATACCTCTTTCCATTCAAAGCACCGTAGTGCATCAGGCTTTTTATTGGTGGTCGTGTCAGGATTAATTTTTTACACTTTTCAAGTGAAAAAGCCGAGTTTCATGATAGTGAGTCACTCTGCTATGAATATCATTACTGACACTGGGTGGAAAACGTATTTGCCAGAATTAAATATTTTCTTGTAATTACAATAAAATACGAAATTATGCCAGTCTGTTAGCACTGGTGTTTATCATCATTTGGGATAATCGGGGCTAACCCGACTCGCGGTGGGAGCAGCGAAACAAGGCGACCTTAAAGCCCGGTTGTACCGGGCAGTGAATCAGGGACGTTCCCGTCAGGGAGCTGCACCTCTATCCTTTGCGGCCGCGCTGCTACCAACGCGAAATGTCGTGTGACGAAGTTCATTCCTAACCTTGTTCGATGCGAATAATGCCCGCCACAGCAGGCCCCGACGTTTTTCTCCGGTTTTCTATGGAAAATTTCTTTAAGGTAGTGAAGAGCATAATAACGACTTCTCGGCTAATGAAACCAGCCATTCAGAACGAAACCATTTCTGTCGGATTAAGTGTACTTACCACTCCCAGAGCGCCTTTAATCAATGGGATAGCTACCGGAGAGAGATAGGAGCCCAACGGAATACTCGCGTGGTCGATGCGGGTAAGCATAGTAAAGTCGTGATTGCGTCCGGTGAGATCGTCGCTGATGGCTTTGCCAATGCGTACAGTCTGCGCCACTCCATGACCGCTCCAGCCATGTACCATATATACAGGGATGCTGTCACCGCTTTTGCGGGCATCGGTGGCACCGTTCAGGGTTAGATCGCTGATCCCACCCCAAGAGTATTCCAGCTCGGTTTTTTCCAGATGAGGGAACACGGTTCTGATACGCTCAAGCAAATAATTGTTCACATCACGCGGTGACCAGGAGTTGCCAGTACCCTGTCCACCGAACAACAGGCGGTTGTCACGCACCGCGCGATAATAGTCTATCTGTAACTGTGTATCGTAGACTGGCAGATCTGACGGGATTAGCTCTTGGATATCCACTGGCAACGGCGGAGTTACCGCCACATAGGTGAAAAAAGGCACTGTAGTGGAAGGGCCGGAGATAAACTCATCGGTGGAGCCATGTACCCCCAGTACAACGGCTTTACTCGCCCTGATAACTCCCCGCTCAGTTTCTATGACCGTGCTGTTGGCATCCTGCCTGATGCTCTGCACTTTCGTTCTGTCATAGACTCGTCCACCCAGTCTGGTAAAGCCATAAACTAGGCCTCGCAGCAGCGCCAGAGGCTGAACCTGCCCACCGATACTGTCTATATTGGCACCATGATAGATACTCGAACGCACATATTCTTCCTGTAATTCGTGTGGCCCAATAACCTTCACCGCCATATCTCCCAGCTGGCGCCGGGCATCGGCATTAGCTACCAATGGCCCCATATGACCTGGGTGTATCGCTGCCGTAATATGACCATATTTGCGATCACATTCAAAACCGTAACGCTCGCGGAGTTCATCCACAAGATTCATCGCTTCAACCGATGCAAAACGCCATAAACGTTTGGCCTCATCGGGTGAAAATTTTTCCAGTATGGTTCCAGCTTCCCAGCGGGCAATTCCGGGGGTCATCTGCCCACCATTACGACCAGAGGCTCCCGAACCAATGTTATCCTTTTCAACCAGAATCACATCCATGCCCGCTTCAGCAAGATGCAGCGCAGTGGAAGCCCCCAGCAACCCGCCACCAATAACTACAACCTCACAGCTCTGGTCTCTAGAAAAACTGCCAAAAGCCGGCCAATCAGCCAGGGAAGCCTCATAATAGTTGGCGGGCATGGCGTTGGTAGCCACGTCTCTATGCCAATTCCAGATGCGCGGGTCCAACCCCAACCGGCTGGCTCTGTACTGTGCATCCTGCAACAGCGTTGGCCGGAGTTGGTCAATATTAACGGTCGAAGTATCGACCGCAGTTAAGGTCCGGGCAAGCAGAGATGTCGTGGGAAGTATAGATGAAAGTACTCCTGCCCCTGCGAGGGTCGCGGCAGTAGAGATAAAATCTCGTCTGTTCATTGCCATTTCAGCACTCCTTTGTGACCGGAAATTACCCGTTAACCTGACCCGGGGTATTTCCCTGTGAGTGAGTCCGGTTCTCTGAACTGTATTTATTGCTGCCCGCCTGCCCTTTCAGAGCGGCGAGAATCAATAAGATAACAGTGCCGACAAACGGGATAAGATGTAACAGTAACCACCAGGCGCTACAGTTGATATCGTGCAGGCGACGGGCATTTACCGCCAGAGCCGGCAGAAATGTGAGCAGCAGATAGATAGCGCTGAACCACCCCATATAAATTTCAGGATTGGCAACAGCAAACAACCTTTCCAGAAAAGAAATGATGAGAACAGCCAGGATCTGAAACAGAACGAAATACCAGAACTCCTTACACTGGGCTCGCCCTCTGAAGCAGGTATAGTTCTTTAATACATTTAAATACCAGTGCATTGTTGTCCTCTCTTATGAACCAACAGAGCCAGTAAAGAACTCCCAGCCATTACTTTCCTTCTTTACAGTTCAGATCGAGCAGCACAGATTCCAGAATGTTAAGCGCCTCGTCAAAAATATCATTTTGTATGGTCAGCGGTGGAAGAAAACGGATCACGTTACCGTGTACACCGCACGTCAACAGAATGAGGCCTCGCTCTAGCGCTTTCTGACGCACAGTATTGGTAAAACCGGCATCGGGTTCCTGACTGTCTGCACGGTTAAACTCCACCGCAATCATTAGCCCAAGCCCACGCACGTCGGCGATCTGCGGGACACGTGGCCGCAGCCCATGCAGACAGTGTTTTAACCGCTCCCCCAACTGCGTCGCACGCGTAGCCAGCTTCTCTTCTTCGATCACATCCAGCACTGCGTGGCTAGCCGCAATCGCCACCGGGTTACCTCCATAGGTTCCCCCCAAACCACCCGGCACCACAGAGTCCATCAACTCTGCTCGTCCCGTTACAGCCGCCAGCGGCAATCCCCCTGCCAGACCTTTTGCCATTGTGGTCAGATCAGCCACAACCTCATGATGTTCCATAGCAAACAATTTTCCCGTACGCGCGAAACCCGTCTGTATCTCATCGGCAATGAATACAATACCGTAGCGATCGGCAATTTCGCGTAGGGATTTGAGCAGTTCGGAAGGCGCAGGATAGAAACCGCCTTCGCCCTGTACCGGTTCGATGATGATGGCGGCGACGCGTGTGGGCTCAATCTCGGTTTTGAAGAGATTCTCCAGTGCATTCAGCGTCTGTTCCACGCTGATACCGTGCAGTTCTACCGGAAACGGGACACGGTAAACGTCGTTAACCAGCGGGCCGAACCCCATTTTGTACGGCGCGACTTTGCCGGTTAATGACATACCGAGGAAGGTACGTCCATGAAAAGCGCCGCTGAAAGCCACCACGCCGCTGCGCCCGGTAGCCGCACGCGCGATCTTCACGGCATTTTCTACTGCCTCAGCCCCGGTGGTAACAAAAACGGTCTTCTTTACAAAATTACCGGGCACCAGACGGTTCAGTCGTTCGGCTAGTGCTATATAATTTTCATAAGGCACTACCTGATGACAGGTATGGAGAAACTTCTCCATCTGATCTCTGGCTGCGGCAATAACACGCGGGTGGCAGTGACCGGTATTCACCACAGCGATACCGGCGGAAAAATCAATATAGCGTTGCCCCTGAGCATCCCAGATTTCAGCATTTTCCGCACGCTCAACATAAACTTGTGTGGTCACGCCAACACCTTTTGCGATAGCCTCGCTGCGCCTTTTAGCTAACATTGACTCAGTCATAAGTAAAAACTCCTCAGCAATCTGAATAAGTGGGCTTCAGCAGACAAACGCCCTGTGTGATTCCGTATGTGATGACGGTAGGATCACCAAGCGCAGTGAAGGTACTTCACCATCGGCCGACCAGTTAACGTCCTGGCTCTTCAATAGCGAACCTGAACGAACACCCGGCACTGTTGAAGTCACGACACGCGCATCGTCATTAATAATTAATGCTGGCTTACCGATAGCGCCCAGAGCTGGCAGAAGTAACCGATCCAGCGTTGAGACCAGAATATCCACCGCCGCAACACCAGCAAATTTTTCACCGATAAGCACCGGATGGGCTATCGTAATCGTGTAGGCGCCGTTGCAGACATAATCCACATAGGGGCCGTCGATAACAGGAAGGTGACGGCTAGCTGGCTGCCGGAACCACTCAAATAATCGGAAATCCAGGTGTCTGCGCTGCTCCTGATTGTGTTCCAGCTTCGCATACTGAATGGTATTCCTTTCCTGACGCCACCACTCCAACGTCCAGTAACCTCCCTCTTCTCCAACCGTCTTCGTTACTGCATAGCTGGCAAATCCCGCCCCGTTACACCAAGCGTTGTTACGCAGTACATCGTGGATATGTTTTTGCAATGCACCGCGCTGCTCCTGCGCCAAGCGGATACCTTCCATATGATATAATGGCAGCTCCAATAAAATATGCGCTGTCTTATCCGCTAGAGCTGCAGTGGCCTGCTGCGCCGTGACCAGAATATCGTCTAAGATGCTCTTAGCCCGTTCTACGTGTATGTCGTTGTACATATGCCTTCCCCCTTTTCTGGGATGAATGCAGCCGCGTTACTCGCGATCAGACCTCTACAAGAATGGCGCATCAGCATCCATACGCAATTTGCATTCAAGCAGGTGATCGGTAATTCGGATAATCATCTTCTGCGCCATCTGGTAACAGGCTAGGTCATCACCCTTATACAAAGCAGCCAGGAGTGTATGCCAAGCAGCAGCAACCTCGCTGTGAATGGTAGTCTCTCTGTACAAAAACCCCATCAAAGGCACCCATTCGGCCTGAATCTCCAGCTCCTGATTGGCAAGCCTAGCCGACTGTGCTTGGGATGCTAAAGTTAACAAACAGCGCATATCTGTCTGTATACGGGCATCCGGTTGTGTCGCAGCCGTAAAGCTGTCAATCAGTTGCTCAAGTTTTTTCAGTTCACCCGGCGTTGAACGTTGAGCCGCAAGCCTCGCGCTGTGACCAATCACTGCACAGTGAAACTCGCTGAAATCAGCCAGTTCACCTGAGGCTATCAGTCGTAACGGGTGATATTTCTGCATTGTCTCAACGGAAACTTGACACACAAAACTACCGCCATGACGTCCGCGTCGAGTCTCGATCAACTGCCTAGCGCGCAGTGTGTTCAAGGCGTCACGAACAGTTACCGGTGACACACCCAACAGCCGAGACAGCTCATTTTCGTTAGGTAACTGCTCATCCGTTTGTAATATCCCGGAGATGATCGCGTTACTTAAACGTTCCACAACCTGTTCGGTCCGGGTAGCCTGATCGAGCGATGCGTAGACGATAGAATATGCTGTCATTCTCTAATTCCTGGTTGAAATGACACGGTATTTCAGCATGCCTGCAAACTTTACATGTCTACAAACAACGCTAAAAAATACCGTGGCGATGCAGTGCTTGCTCATCCTCCGGTACTGGGGTGATAGCATCCCAAAGCTCAGCCACTTTGCCGTTCTCGACACGCCATAGCTCAAAATAGCTGTGACGTACTCCGGCAATACTCCCCTCCGAATGACTCAGAACAAATTGCCCATCGGCTACTGTACGATGGATTTTTGCATAATGCAGGCCCCGTCCTTCATCCTTGAGTTGCTTAAGAAATGCAACGACTGCAACCGTACCATCAGGAATATCGGGGCTGTGCTGGCGAAACTCTTCACCATTGGTGTAGTTTCTAAACTCATCATAGTGTCCTTCGATCAGGGTACGCGTGAAAAAGTTAACCACCAGTTCGCGGTTTTTCTCCCTATCATGGTTATGACCCGTTTCAGTCGGACCGTCTAACTGAGTTCGGTCACTGGCATTGGGCGCGGACTGCGGCACTAAGCCATCCCAGTGCTCCACGATTAAACCATCAGCAACCCGGTATAGATCGAAACCGACCAACGGCTGATCGTCTAACCCCGTAAAACGGCCGTGGATAGCAACTAAGTCACCGTCCTGTAGTACACGATACGGTTCATGGTGTAGTTTAGGATGTGTCTGAACCAACTCACGCAGTCCGGCAAGACCATCTTTGACCAACGGGGAATGTTCAATGAAATTCGGCACAAAATAACGTTCAAGTGCCCCCACATCACGGTCAGTAAACAGCTCGTGGTGAGCACGTGACACCAGGTCACGTGCAGATCTATTTTGATTCATTATGGGTGTCCTGTATCAGTCGTTAGAACTCATCACGTGTTTGATACGCGTATATTCATCGAAACCATAAGACGACAGATCCTTACCGTATCCAGAGTTCTTGAAGCCGCCATGCGGTGCCTCTGCCGTAAGAGGAATATGGGTATTAATCCAGACAGTTCCAAAATCAAGCTCACGAGACAGACGCAACGCGCGACCATGGTCGCGGGTCCAGACACTCGAAGCCAACCCGTATTTCACATCGTTAGCTTTCTCGATAGCATCCTGTTCTGTTAAGAACTTCTGCACTGTAATAACAGGGCCAAAAATCTCGGTCTGAATCATTTCATCGTATTGCTCCAGACCAGTAATCACCGTAGGTTCAAAATAATACCCCGAACGATCAGCTTGACGGCCCCCTGTGTCGATACGGGCATGAGCGGGCAGGCGCGCAATGAACCCTTTGACTTGCTCCAGCTGGCAAACATTATTAAGCGGCCCATACAGCGCTTCTTTATCTTCTGGATCGCCAAAACGGGTAGCTTTAGCTGCCGCCACCAGTTTAGTGACAAAGATATCGTGAACAGATTCATGCACCAGCACACGTGAAGCTGCCGTGCAGTCCTGACCAGAATTGAAGTACCCCGCGGTAGCAATGGTCTCCACCGCTTTGTCGATATCTGCATCGGAAAAAACAACTACTGGAGCCTTGCCACCCAACTCCAGATGCGCTCTGGTGAGATTAGCCGCCGCCGAAGACGCAACCTGCAAACCCGCACGTACGGAACCCGTGATGGAAACCATAGCCGGCGTTTTGTGTGAAACAACCAGGGCACCCGCGCTGGCATTACCCAGCACCACGTTAAAGGTGCCGACAGGGAAGAACGGAGCAGACAGTTCAGCCAGTAACAGAGTACTCTCCGGTGTAGTATCGCTCGGTTTAAGCACCACAGTATTACCTGCTGCCAGAGCAGGCGCTATCTTCCATACCGCCATCATCAACGGATAGTTCCATGGGGTAACCTGCCCTACCACGCCCAGCGGTTCACGCCGGATACTGGTAGTCATACCAGAAAGATATTCAGCTGTAGCCTTACCTTCCAAAAAACGAGCCGCACCAGCGAAGAAGCGGATATGATCCACCGACGTCGCAATCTCCTCAGAGGCAATCAGGTGCTTGAGTTGCCCTGTATTGCGGCTTTGTGACTCAATCAAACGTTCAGCGTTTTTTTCCACCGTATCAGCCAGCGCTAGCAACGCCTGCTGACGTTCCGAGGGTGTACTGCGCCCCCATATTTTAAACGCCTCTTTAGCCGATGCATAAGCATCATCAACATCCGCCTCGGTCGCGTTAGGAGAACGCGCATAAGATTCACCAGTGACCGGGCTTACCAGATCAAAATATTCAGAACCTTTAGATTCAATGTACTGGCCATTAATGAAATGCCTAAGCGTTGGCACCGACATGGTTACCTCCTGATGGATTGAATGCATAAAATATAACCTATTATTTAATATATTTAATGGTTTCATTATCGTCAAATTTGTATCAAAAATGTAAAAAAACAAGAAAGGTTAGATACATACATGCAACTTTCAGCTTTTCTATAGCTTTCCCATCAGAAAAAATATGCAAATTTGTGAGAAGGATCGAAGATTTCATATTTTACAGGCCGATAGTACGAACAAACTCACTGGCTCAGTCCGGGTCCTAGTACTGCACTGTTGTAAATAAACTTATCGATTGTGAATTTTCCAGTTATTTAGGCCTTAAAGCCCAAACGTCCTATTGGCCAAATACACTTCGCCTAAAGGAGGGCCTATAGAAGAACCCTAGAAAATAGAGCATCACCAAATATTTTTCGGCGACATTTCGCTCCTGTATGCCCTAATACGATATGGTGCTATCTTGCGGTGGTAATAGACTTGTTTACCTACCGTGTTGTTGGCATGGCGATGTCATCCTCACCGGATGCGGATCTGATGTGCAGCGCATTGAACAATGCGTTGGAAACCCGTTGTATTGAGGGTGGCTTATTTTCTACAGGGCATTCAAAGAAGCCAATGAAGCGGCTGTTTCGCAGTTTGAAGAATGAATGGGTTCCTCCAGAGGGGTACCGCGATATCTATAAAGTGGTAAGAGATATCACCTAATACTTGAATAACTATTATGACCCTCATCGTCCTTGTATCTTGCAATCCGATTACTATAAATACGGCAACCGATGGGCTGGAAGTGGCTATCTCTTGTGTGCTTCAAGTTGAAGTTTTTGATGTCGTTGTCATCAATCCCAAACAAGCCCGTGATTTTGCTCGTGCCATGGGGTATCTGGCAAAGACCGACCGCATTGATGCCAAAGTGCTGCCTCAGATGGCAGAGGTGATAAAGATATTCTACAACCGTCTTCTGACTGTCGGGAAGCCGAAAAAAGTGGCACTCGTTGCCTGTATGTGTAAGCTTCTCACTATCCTAAATGCCATGGTCAAAAAAAACGAGGAGTGGGATGAATCGTACTATAAAATTACCTCATAAAAATATCGTTCAAGGCAGTTGCTTTTACACTACAAGGAATACATTTAATGAATAATGAACTTGAACAAATGTCCTATGATGCGCTAATTGAACGTAGCATGAACGCATTACAACATAAAAGTCAGTTCCACTGTGATAATTGGAAGCTAGATGAAGCGAGTTGGTCTGTCGATCAAGATGAGGGTACCATCATTTTTCATGCTCCAGATAATATAGTGGCAATGGCACCAGTGCAGATTGTGGGCACTTACGACCAAAATCAGGGGAGCTGGATGTGGGGCTGGGCAAATAGTTCGATAAAAAAATCTCTGACGAAGGATGCATTAACTGTACAGGCTTATGGTGAGCGCTATAGCAATGTTTTATTGACCGAGCATGTCAGTGAAATGGATGAAAACGAAGCGTGGCAGTTGGCGGCGTTAGCTTGTGAACTCAATAGCCAGCAGGGTGTTTATCGTGGTGTTGCCGGAAGTACGTTGATTTTTATGACGTTTGGTGAAGTTTCTCTCCACCAAGAAAATTAGCAAAACAGAGCCTTACTCTTCGCTGCGTAAGACACTATCTCTTCTTTGTCTGTTATACTAGCAGCTCATGTTATGCCTCATACAGGAGGCGAAAGTCTATGCTAGCGATTGCACTTGAAGCCGTGAAATCATTAAAAACTATGACAGTTGATGCTTTTCAAGGTGCGGGAGCGTTTGATTACAATCCAGACCGTTCGGTTGTCACACAAACGGATTTACGTGTTGAAACTAAATTGCGAACTATTTACTAAACGTAGCCCCGGAGTGCCTATCCTTGATGAAGAGTTTGATCTCGCAGGAAGCGAAACTTTTGAGTCAGGTTAGATCATTGATCCGATTGATGGCACGCGAGCGTTTATTTATGATGTGCCATTACTTAGTGCATTAATCGCTTATGTTGAAAACGGTGAACCTGATGTCGGTGTGATTAGCTTTCCAACTATCTCAACTATCGTATATGTTGCTCAAGGATAGGGAGGCTGGATGTTGTACAGTGATCTCGATGCGTGTTATCGCTGTTTTTCAAGCTTGTTAACTGCCGCAACACCTGAATTGGCGGAGCAGATTGTTCGATTAATGAATGAATAAAAACGATGATATGGGGTGGTAAGACACCCCATCAAATCCGGATAGATAAACATTGTGCTATTAGTTGAAATCAAAACACAGGCGTAGTTTGCCGCAGTGGAGGCAGTGGAATAGATATCCCTGACAATCACCGTTATTACGTAGGCAACGGGAAAGATCGTCAATTGAAAAACCATACTCTGCGATATCGTTTTCTAGAGAAACGAATTCATCAAGCCTATCTTTTATTTCATCCCAACCCACATAACCGATAAATGCACAAGGTTCATTGCAATGTGCTAGCCAAAGCTCTTGTTGCCAACCACTGTACCCCGGCGTTTTTGTGACAAGTTCATTAAACATTTCTGAGGGATACGGATTCTTTGTGCCTGAAAATTCACCGCTTTCATCATATTCATAGTCGAGGCCTTCTACACTGGTACTATCTTGAAATTCACCATCAAATTTCTTACTGGCAGATCCATCCGCAATACACCAAGGGCATAAGGCATCGATATCATCGACAGAAAAAAATGGGTGTTCATAATAAATATCAGTCGGTTGATGGCAGCAATCACAGTTAACGGTTTTATCGGTAGAAAATGCCCCTGTTCCTATGGGATCTGGGTGATATTTAAAAACAGGTAATGCTTTTTTATTCGGTGCCATATTTGCTCCTTTCGCGGGTCATATATTTAGATCCTTACGCCCTTTATGATGATATCGTTTCATACTGTTATGCATGAAAAAGGGACATTTCTAAATGAGAAAAAAGTAACATTACTAAATTAACGAGCAATTGCCACATTCGCTTTGATATGTTTAAGGTGAACTACAATCGTAAAGGTAACAACCACCAATAATGACCATGCCCCCCATTTTCCTGCATGAACAACAGACCAAGCACCTAATTGATTCGGGTATTGCCAGATCCCAAAGAAGGTACCGAAGTTTTCCGCCAACCAAATAAAAAAACCAATCAATATAAAAGCAAGTAATAGTGGCATTCTGCATTCTCTATCCAACGGCGTATAAAAAACAGTACCACGTGCATACAAACCGAAAATAAAAGCAGTTAAGTACCAGCGATAATCATCAATATAATGATGACTAAAGAAGTTGATATAAATTGCCAGTGCCACCAGTGTTGCCATCCAATATGGTGGGTAATGCTCAATGCGTACCTTAAAAAAGCGCCATGACTGTATAATGTAGCTCCCCACAGCCGCATACATAAAACCTGTAAATAGTGGGACTCTCCAAAGCTTGGTAAACGCAGCATCAGGATATTGCCATGAACTAATAGATGCTGATGTCTTAAATAGCTCCATCATAAAACCGACTAAGTGGAAGACGCAAATCGCTTTCAATTCATCCCATGTTTCGAGTTTTAATCGTATTAGTAATGCTTGAAAGGTCACTGCAAATACTAATAGTACATCATAACGTGGTATGCCCACGATGCCTTTTGCTGGAACCAAAAATAAAGCCAAAAAAAAGAAACCGGCAAATAAGCACGAGCGTGCATTAATCAATCCAAAGAAAAGAAACTCTAAAATAAATCGCTTAACACCTGTGCTGTTATTGGGCTTATGAGACATTAAAAAATTATCAACTTTACGCAGCACATTCAGTTTCTGGCACCTACTTTCCATTTAATTAACCTGTTGGTGTTATTTATTGTCAATTCACTACGATAATGCCTATTTCACGCCGCGAATTCTAGCAGGATTTAAGTAACCATTCACCAGCATCTATTGAATAACTCCAGTTAAGCACATCCGGATATACGTATGACGCGTTAACTCTTTATATCCCTGAATTCATCGGCTATACCACATTTCATCATTTCTCATAAAAATTAGATCT
Organism: Xenorhabdus hominickii; assembly: GCF_002632725.1. Classification (GTDB taxonomy): domain Bacteria; phylum Pseudomonadota; class Gammaproteobacteria; order Enterobacterales; family Enterobacteriaceae; genus Xenorhabdus; species Xenorhabdus hominickii. The sequence continues at coordinate 168,522 of NZ_NJAI01000006.1, read as the reverse complement.
ATAAAATGGGGAGTAGTAAACTATCCTGTTATAAAGATTCTGGATACAGTATTGAGAAATTATTTGTAAATAGCGTGATAGATACCTTTTCATTTTGTCCACCTTCCACGGGAGTTCCTTCTCCTGAAGAGATTGCTAATGAAGCAGAAGATGCAAAGATAATTTTGCGCAGTTACTTTTCAACCCATAGCGAATTTGTATAATATGTTGTAAAACAAGTAATTGATTCATTAGCCACATCCCAAATGGGAGATGACACTGAGGAAAATATTGAGAAATTATTACAATGGGGTTACGGCGAAATAGAAGAACATGAAGCACTGATGAGAGATGCGGTGCGAATTTCTCAGCAGCGTTGGCAAGAAAATTTGTCTGATGAAGAAAAAAACAAACAGTTTTCTTTCTTGAAGAACAGTAATCGTAAAGAGTCACTTACTATTGCATTGGCACCTCTAAAAGACCAGATTAAAGATGATACAATACATCAAATTAACGAGTTGGGTAGCAAAGTCGATTATTCGCAAGCTATAAGTGAAGACAAGGCAACTGCCCTTGATAAGTTATACGCCATGGCACGCAAAGTAAATTCCACTCTTACCGCCTTTTTTCTCGTAAAATCGCTTCCTGAGTCAGAAGAAAATAATGAGAACACGTAGCACGATTCCGTCATCTGCCGGACGTTCAAGTTCTCTGAGCGAACTACACCCTTTTATTATCCATACAACAGGTTCCCGATCATTAAGCGAGAGGGAATAAGATCAACACAGCTCTTAATTGATAATGGTGGTTTTTTGTGGTCCTTTCTGAAAGACAGAGCTTTACGACGCACCGGGTAATATATTACAAATAATAGTGGTCGTAATATCATCCCCAATAGATTTTGAGTTACATTGAAGCGATAAGCCGAGGTGTAAACAAAAAGGTAACTTGGAAGATGAAGGATATAAATCAAATTGTTAATAACAGGAATTTCTATGTCTAATCATTTAAAGAAAAAATCTTTATATAAAATCCTTTACGTTCAAGTGATTGTTGCAATTTTATTCGGTATAACTCTTGGTCATTTTTATCCAGATATTGGTGAATCACTAAGACCATTAGGTGATGCTTTCATCAAGATTGTAAAAATGATTATTGCTCCTGTTATTTTTCTGACTGTAGTAACAGGCATAGCAAGCATGAATAATATGAAAGCAGTTGGTAGGGTTGTCGGGAAAGCCATGACATATTTTCTCACATTTTCAACTCTTGCTTTAGTTATTGGTTTGATTGTCGCAAATATCATTCGTCCCGGTGATGGCCTGAATATCTTACCTGCCTCGCTGGACAGCAGTAAAGTCATAGGCTATGTAGAGAAAGCTCACGAGTCATCTATCGTCGGTTTTCTTATGGATATCATACCTGACACGGTTGTCAGCCCGCTTGTAAATGGTAATATTCTTCAAGTACTGTTTATTTCTATTATTTTCGGCCTTGCTTTAGCGTCAATAGGCAAAAAAGGGGAACCTATACTACTATTTTTTCAAAATCTTTCAGAAGTTGTTTTTAAGATGGTGAGTATGTTAATGAAATTGTCTCCTATTGGTGCATTTGGTGCAATGGCATTTACCATCGGTAAATATGGCATTTCATCCATTGGCAATTTAATCACGTTAATTGCCACTTTTTACATTACATCATTACTTTTTGTTCTTATTGTTCTTGGTGCCGTTGCTAAATATAATGGGTTTTCCATTATTCGATTAATTAAATATATTAAAGATGAATTATGGTTAGTATTAGGCACTTCCTCTTCTGAAGCCGCTTTGCCTAGCCTGATGAGTAAAATGGAAAATGCAGGCTGTGAGAAATCTGTTGTTGGATTAGTTATTCCTACAGGTTATTCATTTAATCTTGATGGTACTAATATTTATATGACAATGGCTGCACTGTTTATTGCTCAGGCAACCAACATTAATTTGAGTATCGCAGAACAAATTTCTTTATTATTAATTGCCATGATAAGTTCAAAAGGTGCTGCGGGAGTCACCGGCGCAGGTTTTATTACTCTTGCTGCAACTTTATCGGTTGTTCCAAGTGTACCTGTAGCCGGAATGGCGCTTATTTTAGGTATCGACCGATTTATGTCTGAATGTCGCGCATTGACCAATTTAGTTGGCAACGCCTGCGCCAGCATTGTTGTCGCTCGCTGGGAAAATGCGTTAGATAAGGAAAAAATGCACTTGGCTTTAAATGGCGATATGCAAAATTCAATACAAAAAAATTCCGTTGCACAGGAGAGACTGGACGTATGAACACCAGCCCGTTGGGCTATTTCACTCTGATCAGGGCAACCGCTTTCTGACAGCCTTCGCATCAAATGTGACCAGACACCCGGAAAATACCAGCCGTTGTCGTTGCAGCAATTCAGGGATAGCCGATCTCATTAGATTGGCTATCCACTTTGACTTGACCCAATACTGAGCGGATAGTCTTATATTCAAGGTGTTGTTCCCGATGTATATTGAGTACTTTGTACTCATTTTTTTCAAAATAAAGAACAGGTATCTGTGATACTACACGGGCATTGCATATTAAATGCGGTCGCAAGTGATTATATCAAACGAGTATTTTGTTCAAATTCCATTCACAAAACTTCAACACTCTCCAGTAGTTATTGACATGATATTAATTATGATGCAACATTATTAACATGTAAATTAATTTACATAAATGTTGCATTTTTTATGGGTATTTGGTCATAACCGTTGTTGTGTCCTTGCTGTTACTGATAGAGGTTATGCAAAATTATGATGAACAGTTATTATATACAATATCTTCTCTGTGGATATCACTCATGTCTGCAAGAATACAAAAACACTTTAATTCACTCTTCTAATATTATTGTCTATCCAAGCATTGCTTGCAAAAAAAGTACATTCATGAATGTATTTAATCCAAGCTATTTAAAAAAATTTAACGTTTACCTCTTCAAATCCAACTTCAAAACAAACGTCATATCGTTTTATAAACAACACTCAATTCCAGCCCAAATCAACATCCATTCATCATCAACTGGGTGATTTATACCAGAAAGGTGATCATAACTTAATTTTCTTTGCTGTATTTTAATACATAATACAACTATGGAAATTATTTTATTCATTACTATCCAAAATTAACCAAATTTCTGAATCATTATTTTAATTCACTTATATATTGCTGAAATAAGCAAGGGAGTTCTATATGTAAAATTAAATATTAGTTATTTCCATTAACCATAAGCACCTACATTTATCATGCTGATGCTAAATAACATATCTGAGTGATTAAAAATATCACTTAGTTCTATTTCTATTAATTTTACGACTAGCACAGAAAGAAAAAAATGTTATTGCAAAAAATTGAGTATCACTTTTCTTATAATGCCGATAAGGTAGCGATTTATTCTAAATCGGGAGCCATGACTTATGCACAATTGGCGACCCATTGTTATAGTATCGCAAAATCCATTAATCAGCGATTAGCTGAGCCTGACTCACTTATCGCAATTTTAATGAATAGGCAACCTGCCATTATCGCAACACTTCTTGGGATCATGCGAGCAGGTCATGCCTATACCATTGTGGAAACGGGTAACAATCATCAAGAAACAATGGCAAGGTTGCATGCCATTCAACCTGATTTCATCATCACCGATGAAGATAATGAAACGTTCGCGCAGGAAAGCGGCTTCCGTTGGGTAACTTATCATGCAGCATCCTCAGACCGACATGATTCAGAACTTCCATCAATGCCAGATGGTCACGCTGTAGCCTATGTATTATACACATCAGGTTCAACAGGAGCGCCTAAAGGCGTTGAGGTTAGCCACGATAACCTTACCCATTATTGTCGTTCACTAACGGAACAGTTAAACTTAGCGCCCCATCTGATATATGGTCATGTCAGCACACTCGCCGCTGATTTAGGTAATACCTGCCTATTTTTATCTCTTTGGTCGGGCGGTTCGTTATACCTCGCTAATGAGTCAGAACGCAAAGACCCTGCTGCCCTTGCCCGCCTTATTTCTGACAAAAATATTCAGGTCTTAAAGATTACACCAACTCATTGGCGACCTGTCCTAACCGCACTACAGGCTCAAAAATACAATGAACCACTTTTAGAATGCCTCTTATTGGGCGGAGAAGCTCTACAAACAGAACTAGCCCGAGCCAGCCTTGAGCACCTGACAACACAACGTCTGGTTAATCATTATGGCCCAACCGAAACGACTATAGGTGTCACAATCCATCAAACTTCACTTCAGGAGCTACGTTCTACCTCCGAATTGACATTACCGATTGGTCAACCTTTCGGGTGTACTCAAATTCTTTTACGTGAGAATGATGGTAAATTCAGCGACAAAGGTTCCACTGAAGGAGAATTATTCATCGGTGGACCTTCTGTTGCAAAAGGTTACAGAAATTTGCCTCAGGCCAGTGCAGAGCGCTTTATTGAACTCTCTGACTATGCAGGTTTGTATTACCGCACAGGAGATCGAGTTCGAAGAGAAACAAACGGGACATTACACTTTCTCGGCAGGGTTGATAGACAAGTCAAAATTAAAGGTTATCGGGTCGAACTTGAAGCAGTAGAACGAGAAATACGCAATCTTACTGATGTCGACCATGCTGTCACATTCTGTCACCGTTACAATAACCACGATTATTTATTGTGTGCTTACTCAGGTATAGCAAACAATATTGAGGAAATGCGCCATACTCTCAGTGAGCGAGTTCCCTCTTATATGATCCCTGCCCGCTTCGAATATCTTGACAGTATGCCGATGACTCCCAACGGCAAAGTAGATTTATCATCTATCAAGAGAATATTGATTGAAAATTTCGAACAGCGTCAATCTAAAGAATCAATAGGTCCTGTCGGTAATCCGACCGATAAATGCGAACAAGACGTTATACGCGCATTTAAAAAACAGCTTCAGGGTGTTACGTTCACCATAAATGATGATTTCTTCCAATTAGGGGGCGATTCACTTGATGCCATTCAACTGGTGTCCGATTTACAGCTTCAAGGTTATCCTCTCACTGCACATAGTTTTCTTTCCCAACCCTCGGTACAAGGCGTATTGGAAAGTCTACGTATTTCCAATAACCATAAAATAGCTCAACATAAAAAATTCGGTGAAGTCACTTCTTGCTCTCCTTCTCAGCAATGGTTTTTCCGGCAAAATATGCAAGAGCCAAACCGCTGGACTCAGGCACTCTCTCTAGAAGTCGGCATTAAACTTGACCATCACAAACTTAACATTGCGTTCATGCAACTTGCTACAGAGCACCCAATGCTCACTGCTCGTTTCTTTTGTAACGACTTACAAGAGTGGCAGTTTATTGCCGGCCAAATCAGCCAAAAAATATTTATACACGATCACACGTCTGCCCGCTCTTGGTCAGAGAGAGAATCAGTCGTGCGTGAAGCTTATCAAATGTTGGAATCACAATTAGATCTTCACACCGGCCAACTCTGTCGCGCTACCTTACTTGATTTCTGTGACGGTCCTTCGATCTTGCTGCTGATAGCTCACCATTTAGCCGTTGATATCATTACATGGCGATTGCTATTGGATGATTTAATGAGGCATTACGCGGTTGAAACCGGCCTGGAAACTTCAACGAAGTCATTCAATCTCAACCAGTTCGATGACTGGTGTCGACATTTGGAAGCGGAACGGCATTTATTTGTTAATGACATCCATTACTGGCAATCACAGCCTCAAATGGAAAGAACAGAGTTAAATCCCGGGCAGGAAAAAGATTCAAAAACACTATGGCTTGCCCTGACTGAACAGGAATCCCGACATATCAATCAAGTTGCAGCCGAAAAGTGGAATTGTACGCTGGATAGGTACCTGCTGGCCGCATTCCTAGAAGAAGCTGCACAACTCAAAGCAAAATCCGTTATCAATGTGGATGTGGAGAGCCATGGTCGCTTATCACTGCGTTCTGATATTGATGTATCACGTACGGCTGGCTGGTTCACGTCCATTTTCCCGCTTACATTCGACATCACTAAAGAAACAGATGATGTTTTAGTCTCTATCGTCAACGATAGGATGAACACACTCCCTCATCTGGGTACGGCTCATGGTCTATTACCAATAGAAAATACCGTTCCAGCCGCACTCTGCTTTAATTATGCTGGGCAATTTAAACTCGGCATTAGGAATGACTGGCAATTAACGCCAGCCGATGTTGTTCTCCCGTCCTTAAGAGGAACAACAAATAACCGTATACATGAGCTAAAACTCACTGGTCGCATGTATAAGCAACAATTACTGCTGGACATCAACTTTAACAGTCAGCAATACAATGATGAGCAAATGTTAGCATGGGCACAGCGCTTACATGCTCGTTTGTTGCGTCATATTCCTTTGAGTTATAAAAAGAAAAGTGTCGCCATTCTGGATAGCAACAACTCTGCTGGGGCAATCTGGAATCCACTACCCGCGTTATTAACTCGTACAAAGCAAGAAAAACAGCGTCAATACAAACATATACTTCTCACAGGAGCGACTGGTTTCATTGGTATTCATGTTCTACAAAAACTACTGGAACATACGGATGCCTGCATTCATTGCTTAATTCGTCCCCGATCAGAAACAACTGCCGAACAACGTTTGCAAGAAGCCTGGCAAACATTCTTTGAATTAGAAACGCTGCAACACCATAAAGATCGTGTTCAATGTCTCTCTGCCGATCTGGTTCAGCCAAATCTTGGGCTGACTCATTTAGTCTGGGAGTCATTAGGCCAAACCATAGACGCAATCTACCATTTTGCGGCTGACACAAAACTTGTGGGCAGCGGCAATATCGCCCATGACAATATTCTTGCTCCAGTAAAAGGTTGTATTCACCTTGCGGAAACGGGCAAACCCAAAGATCTCCACTTTATGTCAACACTCGCTGTAAGCGGTACTCGAAAAGGTAAACAGCCACGCTATTTCGACGAAACAAGTCTGGAAATAGACCAAGAGTTTCAAAACAGTTACGAGCGATACAAGTACGATGCGGAAATTTTGGTACGTAATTTCGCTTACCGGGGTAGTGAAACATTTATTTACCGCACCGGAAATGTAACCGGACACTCTCAAAGCGGTAAATTCCAACGAAATGCCGCAGACAACCGCTTAGTACAAAGTTTAAAAGGTATTGTTGCTTTAGGTCAGATCCCTCTTTCTTACGATGAAAAAATCGTTCTCAGTCCAGTCGATATCGTTGCTCATGGATTAGTTGCACTATCGTTAGATACATCTCTAAATGGTGGAACTTTCCATCTGGATTCTGAATACACATTACCAATACAAACCTTTATTAATGTACTGGAGCGATACGGTGCTCAAATCGAAAAGGTTAATAGCCCTTCTCTGGAACACTTATTCCGTCAATCAGGTCGGTTAGATCATAAGGATATTGCCATTGGCTACTTCTGGTCAGCACGAGGTGATCGCAACATCCAATTTAACCACAGGAAGACCCTCACACACCTAGAGCGTCACGGGATTATATTCAAGCCACTTGACCATGCATGGGCCGAGAAGTTCATCAATCACTTGCTGGATCAGCACGTTATCCAACCATCTTTGATTAATTCGACAATAAAAAATGTCACTGTTTGCCATTCTGAAACTTTAGGAGCGTTATAATGAAAAACCATCAAGTTATTGCTATCTCTGGTGCTACCGCTGGCATGGGCAAAGCCGTGTTAGATCTCGCCGCACAAAATCAAACCGCAGTGGTTTTCAGTGGCCGTAGAGCTGATCGTATTCGCCAAATCGAAGAAGAGCATCGGCAAATGGGCCACACTGTCGTGGGACTGTGTGCTGACGCAACAGACAGCAATCATTATGACCAACTTCATTCGCTGGCAGAGCAAAAAATCGGTCAAACTCCTACCGCTTTTGTATTGAGTGCTGGACGAGGATTACCGGGCACACTGACCACATCCGACTCTGAGCAGTGGCAAGATCTCATTAACATCAATTTATTAGGTGCCATGCACCAGTTACGCTCTTGCGCGACTTTATTCTCACAACAAGCACTCATAGAACCCAAAGTCCGGGATATTGTTGTGATTGGTTCAACTGTCGGTCGTACATTATCAGCCGGAAACCCTGTATACGGCGCGACTAAATTTGCCCTGCATTCTCTGGTTGAATCACTACGTCAAGAATTGTGCGAGAAACTCATTCGCGTCACATTAATCGAGCCGGGATTTGTCCATTCAGAATTTCAGGCTACAGCCGGATACAATATGGAATGGTTCGAGCAGGCAGAACGCGAGCAAGGACCTTTCTTACACGCCCAAGATGTTGCGGATGTCATTCATTTCGCTCTGGAACTCCCTCCCCATGTCCATGTCGATGATTTCCGCATTCGTCCGACAAGGCAGCGTGTTTAAGTCACACCATGCCTTATTGGAAACGGAAAATTTTGACCAAAGAAAATTTTAACCAAATAAGTACCCAATAATCTAAACATTGCCGTAAAGATACGGCTGGAAAATTAGAAAGATAAAATGATGGAATACATCTCATGCTCAAAACGACAACTCGTCGTTGCTTTATTTGAAAGAAGTGCGGAATACCACGCGAATAAACCCGCACTGATTAGCATTCATGATACGTTGACCTTTAGTCAATTGAATCAGCGCGCAAACCAGCTCGCTTCTTTCCTGAGCAAAAAAGGTATTATCAAGGGGACTTCAGTTCTGTTCTGCTACGAACGTGGAGTGAATGCAATTATCTCATTAATTGCATTACTAAAAATTGGTGCTTTCTATGTACCAGTAAATCCAGATTTTCCAAGCGATCGTATCAAAATGATCGTTCAGGATGCACAAACACGCTTTGCGCTCACCGATGAGACAGCGTCACAAGCTCTTGATGGACTGGATATTGATGTAATCAATGTCAGTCATCTTACACAGTTAGACCACTTTCCAACGGAAAACCCCGGCACGATATTGTCTGAGACAGACACGGCATGGATCATTTATACCTCAGGCTCAACAGGCCAGCCCAAAGGTGTAATGGGCACGCACCTTGGAATGATTAACCGACTGGAGTGGATGTGGCAGGCCCAACCGTTCCAGCCTGACGAAGTGTGTTTCCAAAACACCGCTTTCACGACGGTTGACTCTTTTTGGGAGATTTTTGGCCCTCTTTGTCAAGGTGTTCCACTACAACTATTACCTGACAACGTCGTAAAAGATGCCAATTTATTGGTGCAAGCGCTGGCACGTTACTCTATTTATCGAATTTGCCTTGTGCCTTCCTATTTGGGCACCATGTTGACTATTTTCCCTGATCTCGGACAGCGAGTGCCAACCACTAAACTTTGGGTTGTGAGTGGCGAGCCATTGACGCTCGATATCTGCAAACGATTCTACGACAGTCTGCCTGATGGCTGGCTATCTAACCAATATGGTCTGACCGAAAGCTGTGCAGACGTGACTTATTTCGATACACGTTCACTGTCATTCACGCAGTGTGAAAGTGCCGGAGAGTTCTCAGTACCTATAGGTCATCCCATAGACAATGTTCATTTATTCGTTCTTGATGAAAAAATGGTGCAAACACCCATTGGAATCGAAGGCGAACTCTATATAGGCGGAGACAGTGTATCAGCCGGTTATCTCCGCCAAGATGAACTTACTCAACAGCGTTTTATACATATAAAACCTGACTCTGATATTTCACGGAAACTGGGTTTTCACGGGATTTTACTGCGCACAGGCGATCGCGCAGCCTGGCGTCAAGATGGTGAACTGGCTTACCTTGGTCGCGGGGATGATCAAGTGAAGATGAACGGCTACCGTATCGAACTGGGTGAAATAGAATCCGTGCTACAACGCCACCCTGATGTTCAGGACGCCGCTGCTACTGTTCAGCGAAACGGGCAAAGCCACCAACGTTTGACAGCATTTGTTACCATCAAGCCGGATGCCATCGCGCGTTCACACTCAATTCTGACTGAAATACGCCAGTTAGCAGTTGCCCGACTTCCCGCCTATATGGTTCCCGGCCTTATATCATTTCTGGATGCGATACCCAAAACTAACTCCGGCAAGTTAGATCGCAAAGCGCTTGAGCACTTACTCGTTGATGTTCTTGCATTATCACCCGATGAATATATTGCCCCGTTGGGTAAAACAGAAATTTGGCTCAGTCATCATTGGTCAAAACTACTGGATATCACTGCTATCAGTTCAATTAGTGCAGATGCCAGTTTCTTTACTCTGGGCGGCCATTCTTTGCTGGCAACACAATTACTGTCAGCCATCAACAAACAGTTTGGTGTTGAGTTGAGTTTGCGGCGTTTCTTCCAAGCACCAACAATCCGTGCCTTAGCAGCACAGATAGATAGCGCTTCAAACGTAGAACACCGTTCAGAAATCGTGATCCCACGTCAGGCACAATCTGAGAATTATCCACTGTCTTTCCCCCAGCAACGGCTTTGGTTTCTGTCACAACTGATACCCGATTCAGCCGTTTATCATATCCCTGTCGCATTTGAATTGAATGGCACTTTAGATATCAAAAAGCTGCAACAGGCTTTCATTCATGTTGAAAAACATCATCCATTACTCCGTGCACGATTTGTACAAAAACATGTTCAAGTGACACTTGTCTTAGCTAATGCGATGACTGAGTTTAAAATTTACCATTGTGAATGGTTGGCAAACCTTGATAGCACCAGTCTGCAAGCCGAGTTGGCTAAATTACTCAGTGCTGAAGCGACACGTACTATGGATTTGGAAAATGAAGGCGGATTGAGAGCGGCCCTGTTCCAGATTCATGATCAGAAGCATTATCTGGCACTGACTTTCCACCATCTTATTACGGATGGCTGGTCACTCAGCCTGTATCTTCGCCAACTGGGAGAAGCCTATAATAGGCAGTGTGAAGAAAATACCCCACTTTCTACGCTGCAAGTTCCTACGTTGCAAGATATCAGTTATTTTGATTTTGCTGTTTGGCAACAGACTCAAATCATGTCATCAGATATCAACAAACAACTTCATTATTGGAAAGAACATCTGCAAAACAGCGACGCTCTTCTGCCTCTTCCGACAGATATGCCTCGCCCTAAATCCACCTCTTATCGTGGTGCATTACATCAGGACAGAATCAGTAAGGAGGCACTGGAATCTATCAAACTGTTGGGTCTGAAACAGGGAGCAAGCCCTTTCATGTCCTTAATGGCTGTTTTTTCCAGCTTGCTCGCCCGTTATAGCGGTCGGGAAGATATTCCCGTAGGCACACCAGCAGCCAACCGCCATTATCCGGGAGTAGAAAATGTATTCGGTCTTTTCGTCAATACGGTTGTTATCCGCAGTTGGTGTCGTGGAGAACTGACTTTCCCTGCCCTTCTGGAACAAGTACGGGATACCACACTGACTGCTTTTGAGAATCAGGATGTTCCGTTTGAAAGAGTGGTAGAAGCACTTCAACAAGAACGTGATCTCAGCTTTAACCCTATATTTCAGGTAATGTTCGATTATCAGCATCGAGATGAACTCAGGTTACAAATGCAGGGCATCCAAAGTCAGGCGCTGCTGGTGGATTCAAACAGTTCTCGTTTTGATTTATCGATGACCATACTGGAAGACGATGATGGCGCCCAGATCAAATTAGAATACTCTACTGATCTGTTCCAAGCTGCGACCATAAAGCGATTCTGTGCAAACTTCAATACATTATTGGATGCCATCGTACGACAACCAAACGCTGCGCTGCACACACATTCAGTCATCAGTACTGAGGAAAATAAAACGTTATCGCAATGGAATGACACTAATGCTGATTTCGATTTGGAGCGCAATGTCAGCGAAATATTCAGCCAACAAGCAAGCATTCGTTGTGATGCCATCGCGGTAGTTTGTAAAGACAACCAATTGAGTTACACAGAGCTCGACAAGCGTTCTAACCAATTAGCGCATTATCTTCGAAACAAATACCTTCAAACCAAATACCTTCGAACCAAAGAGGCAGAACCCGACAAATTGGTGGCGGTGTCACTTGAGCGATCAGTGGATATGGTCATCGCGCTGATGGCGGTGATAAAATCTGGAGCGGCCTATGTCCCGATTGATCCTGCCTACCCGGCAGACAGAACCGAATACATGCTGACCCAGTCCAATGCAACTGTGTTGATCACCTCAGCGTCATTGAAAAATCAGCAAAACTGGCCGCAAGATAAGACGCTATTCATCGATACAGATTGGCCTGTTATTGCCGAATCAAATACCGCGGCATTATCCGTACTGAATGAACCTGAAGATCTCGCTTACGTTATTTTTACATCCGGCTCAACAGGTGTGCCAAAAGGCGTTCAGGTCACACAACGCGGGCTAAGTAATCTGCTTCTCGATATGCAACAACGGTTGAGAATCACAGCAGAAGATTCTCTGTTGTCAGTCACGACGATTTCATTTGATATCGCGGGCCTGGAACTGTACCTACCATTAATTACGGGGGGTAAGTTACTGATTGCAGATAAAGAGGAAGCCTCTGACGGTGAACGATTAACAGAGCTTCTCACGACAAACCATTGTTCAATTATGCAAGCTACGCCAGTCACTTGGCGGCTCTTGTTAGCAGCAAACTGGCAATGCCCGACTGGATTTAAGATCCTCTGTGGTGGAGAAGCACTTAGTGAAGAGCTTGCTCATTCACTCGTAGGCACTGGGGCTGAATTATGGAACGTATACGGGCCAACAGAAACGACTATTTGGTCTACCACAGAGCGCCTATATCCTGATTTTGATAAAATAACCATTGGGCGCCCTATCGCCAATACCTCTATCCATATTTTTGATAACCAGATGCAGCCAACACCCATTGGTGTGATCGGTAATCTTTATATTGGCGGTGCCGGTTTAGCACGTGGCTATCATCAACGCCCAGATTTAACGACGGAACGTTTCATTGAACACGCTTCTTTAGGCCGCCTCTACTTCACTGGTGATGTTGCTCGGTTTTTGGTAGATGGTCGTATTGAGTATCTTGGCCGTTCGGACAACCAGATAAAATTACGCGGTTTCCGAATTGAGTTGGGTGAGATTGAACAATGTCTGGAACAAGCTCCCGCGGTAAAACAAGCAGTTGTTATCCCCGTCAAAGGTCAATCTGGCGATACCAGCTTGGTTGCACATATTATTCCGAAACATGAACACACCTCAGCCGCAATGGATTTCAGTTTGTTTTACTTCTCTGCGGGTTTCGAGACATCGGCGAAAGAGAGCTATCAGCTCTATCTGGAAAGTGCGAAACGTGCTGATACTCTCAACTTTAAAGCAATATGGACACCAGAACGTCACTTCCATGCCGTCGGTGGTCAGTTCCCTAACCCTTCCGTTTTGGGTGCGGCTATCGCGATGATCACAAATCAGATCCAAATCCGCGCTGGCAGTGTTGTTCTGCCACTTCACAATCCGATACGAATCGTTGAAGAATGGGCTGTTGTCGACAATTTGTCTAACGGTCGAGTCGGATTGGCTTTCGCCTCTGGTTGGAATCCTAAAGACTTCGCACTACTTCCTGAGAATTTTGCCAACAGACGCGAAGTCATGGCTGAACACATTGAAACGATTAAAGCGCTGTGGCGTGGCGAAGCCATCACTGTCAAAGATGGTGTCGGCAATATCGGTGAAGTCAGTGTATATCCAAGACCACAACAGGAAAATCTGGGAACGTGGATTACCGCAGCAGGCGACCCTTCCACCTTTGTAGAAGCAGGCAAAACAGGAACCAATTTACTGACTCACCTTCTGGGACAATCAGTAGAAGTCCTACAAGAAAAAATCGCCCTTTATCGACAGACTCTGCGGGAATATGGTCATAACCCAGCAGAAAAAACTATTACCTTAATGCTTCATGCCTTTGTCTGGAAGGATGAATCAGATGCAGTGGAAATCTGCCGCAAACCTTTCTCCGACTATTTGCGTGCGCACTTATCCCTTGAAAAAATGGCGAAATCATTTGGTAAAGAGGAGATGTTCGAAACAGAAGAAGAAGCGGAAGCTATCATCGAACTGGCGTTTGAACGATATTCTAAAACGTCTTCACTCATCGGCAGCGTTGAATCCTGTCTGAGTGTGGTACGCCAATTAAAAGATATCGGCGTTGATGAAATCGCCTGTCTGGTTGATTTTGGTATCCAACCATCACTGGTATTGGAGGGGCTTGATTATTTGGGTCAATTGCAGGAGAAAGCCAAGACACTGTACTCGGTAGATCGTAACCTGTTGAAAGAACACATGCGCAGCCAACTGCCTGATTATATGATTCCGGCACACATTATTGTTGACCCGAGTTTTCCGATGACGTCCAACGGTAAAGTGGATCGCAAACGCCTGATTGAAGATACTCAAAAACAGGGCCTCATCCATACCGAAGAAGAAGAACGCCCCGCTCAAACCAATATCCAGCATCAATTAATATCACTATGGAGCGAAGTCCTCGGTTTAGAAGTACGTAGTATCGGCGCGAACTTCTTTACTATGGGAGGACATTCATTGCTCGCAGCACAGTTGATCTCAAAAATCCGCAATTCGATGCAAATCAATCTTCCTCTGCGCACCATTTTCGATGCACCAACGATTGCTCAGTTGGCCCAAAAAATTGAAGGATTGATAGACAGTACCTCAAATTCTGCCTCCCCGACCCACGCTGGAATGGCACCAGATTTACTCTCTTGTACGACTTCACGTATTGCACCTTTGTCATTCGCTCAAGAGCGGTTATGGTTCATTTCCCGACTGCAACCAAACTCGCCGCTATATAATGTTCCTATCGCTTTCGTCTTGGAAGGTCAGTTAGACAAACAGACATTCGTTCGGGCATTTCGTGAGTTATTGGTATCTCATGAAGTTTTCCGCTCAACAATCAATCAAGAGGATGAGCAACCCGTATTGAATATCAGCGCCAATACCCCTGATATTTTGCAATTTGTTGATGGTAAGGTATTCGCTGATAACGTGTTCGCCGATGATGACCAGTGGTTGCATAATCTCAACGTTTCTTTGCAAAGCGAAGCTATCCAACCTTTCGATATTGAACATGGGCCACTTATTCGTGCCAGCTTGATAGAGATAAGCCCCACCCGCAACGTTTTTTTCATGAATGTTCATCATCTAATCTGGGATGGCTGGTCACGTACTATCTTCCTGCATGAACTTGGACAACGGTACAGCGCTATCATCAAAAACAGATCCATGCCAACCGATAAACAAGGAATGCGCTATAGCGAATTTGCCACATGGCAACGCCAGTATCTATCTAACCCTGATCTGCAACACCAGGCTAACTATTGGCGCGCTAAGCTATCCGGTGCCCCAGATTATTTAGCCTTGCCAACAGACTATACTCGTCCGGCACAACTGGGCTATCACGGAAAAGTACTCAACTCCCGGATACCTTACGAAACGTATGTGCAATTGCGCAAATTAGGCGAACAGAACGGGGTCACGCTATTCATGATGCTGCTTACCGCCTATAAAGCCCAGTTGCATCGTCTGACCACTCAAGAAGATCTTGTTGTCGGCGTTCCTATCGCTAACCGACACTACCAAGGGATTGAAAAGACCATTGGTTTATTTGTTAACACCGTCGCTATCCGCAGCCAATGTACTCCTGAGATGCAGTTCAATGAATTTTTGAACGTCGTCAAGAGTAATATATTGGATGCTTATGAACATCAGGACATTCCGTTTGAAAGAGTCGTGGAAATTTGTCAGGTCAAACGTGGACTTAACCAACATCCGGTGTTTCAAACCATGTTTGATATGCAAAACGAAAACGAGTGGCAACTCGATCTTCCTGATGTAAAAACCACATTCTTCGAAGTCGATACGCAAATAGCCCGCTTTGATCTCTTGCTCGCAGTCAAAGAAGATAGCCATGGGCTTGAGCTTGCTTTTGAATATTCGACAGAACTGTTCCGTGAAGAGTCTATCCGTCACTTTGCCGACAGTTTCGCCACCTTACTTCAGGCGGTCGCGCATACACCGAAACTGGAGCTGGCAAATATACCGCTGCAAACAGGTTCACTGCCCATACCAACGGCATCAATATCTAAAGCCAAAGGCAATGTTGTGTCGATCTTTAAACAACAAGTAAGCACTAATCCTGATGCCATTGCACTCATCGCAGGAGAACGCTCAATAAGTTATGCCGAGCTGGATGCAAAATCGTCAGAACTTGCAGACTTCCTGCAACTCAAAGGAGTCACGCATGAAACACCTGTCGGTATGTTATTACGCCCTTCACCGGAAGCCATCGTAACAATCCTTGCAATACTCAAAGCTGGGGGAATGTACGTCCCTATCGATAATGACTACCCGGCAGAGAGAATCACTCTCATCCTGAACGATGCGGAGGTACTCTGTCTGATTACCGACAACGATACCACGCACAAATGTAAAGCGTTCGAAGGTGAAATAATCTACCTAAACTCAATTAACGAATTACCTTACGCTGAAGGTACTATTTCTGAACAGATAAGAAATATCGAGCGGGACAATCTGGCCTATGCCATTTATACCTCTGGCTCCACCGGTCTGCCCAAAGGTGTTTGTATTGAACACCAAGGTATTATACGGCTGGTGAAAGAAAACGGTTTCCTGGACATATCACCAAAAGATCGGATCGCACTCGCATCCAGCCTGGCATTCGACGCCGCCACATTTGAGATTTGGGGAGCTTTACTCAATGGTGCTACGTTGGTCATTTTGGATAAAACAACCGTGCTGGATCCTCACAAACTGTTTTCTGCCATTCGTGAAGCATCTCTCAGCATAATGTGGCTGACATCCAGCCTATTCAATCAACAAGTTTCCGCTGTCCCGGATTTGTTCCGGCCCTTGCGTGCCCTCATTATTGGTGGTGAAGCCTTAAGCGTCCCGCATATTCGAGAATTGTTAAATAGCGGACAAGGACCAGAAAAACTCATTAACGGTTATGGGCCAACCGAGAATACCACGTTCTCAACAACCTACGATATTACCAACCATAAGAATGACTTCGTGCGAGGCGTTCCGATTGGGCGACCAATTAATAACACTTATGCCTTCATTCTGGACAGGCAATTAAACCCATGTCCTGTTGGTGTTGTCGGTGAACTTTATTTCGGGGGACAAGGTTTGGCTCGTGGTTATCTCAATCGACCAGAGTTGACCCGCGAACGCTTTATTGAGCTTCCTACTGAAGACAACCTCTCTCTGCGGTTGTACAAAAGCGGCGACTATGCCCGATATCTATCCAGTGGTGATATTGAATATCTCGGTCGAATTGATGATCAGGTGAAACTTCGTGGTTTCAGGATCGAGTTAGGTGAAATTGAAGCCGCCATGTTGACCTATCCCGGCATTAATGCCGCAGTTGTTGTCATGCACCAAGAAGAATCTGGTGATAAAGAGCTGGTTGCCTACTTTTGTTCCAGTGCAACACCAACACCTGAGTGGATCGGGCAACTGCGTCAGGCGCTTTCAGTACGTATCCCAGAATTCATGATTCCGGCTTCTTTTACCCCTGTCGATGAGATCCCACTCAACGCCTCCGGTAAACTGGATCGTCGTCGTTTACCTGCTGTTTCTCGTTTACACCTCAAAAACAACACTTACCAACCCCCTCGCACGCGTATTGAGCGTTCGTTAACCGAGTCTTTCCAAGAGATTTTAGGACTGGAACAGGTCAGTATTACTGACAATTTCTTCCAGATTGGAGGTCACTCACTACTTGCCCTGCGACTTGCCGTCACTATCGAAAATAAGTTGGGCAAACCTGTACAAATCATAGACATCTTCCAGCACCCAACACCAAAAGAGTTGGCGGAAACTTTTAGTGAAGAGATGTTGAATCCAGACAAAGAAATCTTGTTAACCATTTCAAAAAAAGGTTCCGATAAAGCTATTTTCCTGGTTCATCCTGTTTTTGGCTTGGCATTTCCGTACCTTGCCTTAAGCAAACGTATGCCGGGCAAACGACTTTTTGGATTAAACAACCCTACTTTTGGTCAAAAACAGGGGCGTTTCGTCAGCATAGAACAACAAGCTGAGCACTATATTGCAGCAATTCGTAAAGCACAACCCAACGGACCTTATCATTTAGGCGGATGGTCTTATGGTGGCGTAGTCGCTTATGAAATGGCTCAACAATTGCGTGCTATGGGTCAAAAGGTTGAAATGCTTGTCCTGATAGATAGTTTCTTTGCATCGGATCACCATTGGCAACAGCCTGACGAGATTGCCTTGCAAGATTTCATGTCTAAGGAAGGTGTTGATCCTGAAAGTGCTTTTGGTAAAGCCTTTTCGGTTGAGTTACAGCACAATCCAAAACTGCTGATGAACTATCAGCCACATCCTTATTCGGGGCGAGTAGTACTGATACAAGCGTCACAAAAGCAAGAAAACAACAATCCACTTATTTTTGACAATCTTGTTAATCATTGGGATGAATTAGTCAAGGGGAAATTTAATACCTACCGTATTAACGCTACCCATGATGATATCTTTAAGGAAGGCAACATCGAGGAGATAGCGAATATCCTCAACCGGATATTTGCCCAACAAAGTGCTTTACCTAAAACCAACACGCTTATCAGTGAACAAAGTAGTCAATAAACAGAAGTAATAGCTAAAAAAAGACTGCCCCACAGCTACTCTTCTGTGGGGCAGATTTATCAAGTTGAGCAAGGATGTAAATTTGAATATAGACCTTCACACAAAGAATATTATTAAGCCCCTTAATTGGCTGGATGATATACGTTCTATTCTGACGCTTGCGACGCCATTGATTATTTCCCAATGTGCTCAAAGTGGGATTTTATTCATCGATACATTATTGATGGGGCAACTCGGCCCGCAGGTATTGGCAGCAGGTGCGTTGGCCATTTCGGCATTTTACTTATGCTATATATTGTCATTCGGTGTCATTTCCGCTGCCGGCAATCTGGTTGCTATCTATCATGGCTCAGGTCGCCGTCGCGATATTGTATCTGCTATTCGTTGTGGGTTACTTCTTGCTCTGCTTTTATCTCTAGGAATGGGAATACTTTTGTGGAATATTACCCCTCTGATGCTGATGCTTGGACAACCTGCACATACGGTAGAAATAGCCCAGAAATTTTTGCACATACTCGTTTGGGGTATGCCATTTGGCCTCTTATTTCTCGCATTGAGAGGGTTCACCGCCGGTATTGGTAAACCGGGGCCCATCCCTTTTATTATGTTCAGCGCACTTATTCTCTCTGGTAGTTTAGGGTTGATTTTATCCCAAATGATGGGGATATATGGCATCGCCATTGCATCTACTATTACATATGGTTATATGGGAATCGCATTCGTTGTTATTCTCTGCCTGCATCGCAACTACAAACGCTATCCAATCTTTACCCGATTAACCCGCAAAAATTTAGCCACCATGCCAGAATTACTTAAAATTGGTATACCTACAGCGGGAACACTGGGTCTGGAAAATAGTTTGTTTAATGGCTGTGCCTGGCTAATGGGAGCTTTAGGCGCTATCACGCTAGCGGCTCATCAAAGCCTCATGCAATTGGTCATCACAAGTTTTACTGTGCCACTAGGGCTGATGTATGCGGTTTCCATGCGTGCTGGGCAAGCTTCAGGTGCGGGAAACTGGCATAAAGTACATAGCTTATCCTGGATTGGAAACACTCTAATTCTATTATGGTCATTATTTACCATCACTGCCTTACTGCTGATCCCAAATGAATTATTGTCCCTTTTCCTACCTTCAGATGTAAATCAGGCAACCGAAGCCAAAAATATCGCATTAATGTTGGTGCCGTTTGCCGCCCTACTGTGCCTGCTGGATGGTTGGCAAACAATGGTATGTGGACTTCTCCGTGCTTTGAAGGATGCTCAAATTACAGTTATTATTTCTGGAGTGAGTTATTGGGGGATCGGTCTTCCACTTGCATGGTGGCTCTCGCAGTCTTCTCTCGGCCCTGATGGTGTCTGGTGGGGAATGTGTTCCGGGCTGTTCATCGCTTGTTTTATAATGCAGATTAGATTGCAAATGCTATTACGGCAACGCATGCATAATTCTACTAAATTAGAAATATAGAAATTTATTTATACATTGATAATGCGATTCTATTTCTTGTACGACAGTGAAGGAATCTTCAGGATAAATTTTTCTCAATGGGCCGCACACAGGCGGCCGCAGATTATTGGCAAAATTACAGATATAATATCTTGTTTTATATCATAAATAAGCAAATTTTTTGTGTGGGTTTTTCCCGAATTCTGTCGGTCATATCAGAAAACAGGTTTTATTTAAACTGGGACTTAAATAGCCGCTCGAATTTATTTTACCTTATCTAATAGTTTCGGCCTGTCACCCGAAAAGTCCATCCAAGGATTGGTATTAAGTATTTCTGAATGAGCTACGCTGGGATCCTCATAACGCATCACAAATGTTTCCGGACCATGTGCGTATGCCACCAGTAAACCTTGATCCGCATTAATGAAACCACCATGAGGGCCCAATCCCGGATAGCTGAGGCGTATAGCCTGATCGTTTGGTCCAACTTCATTAACTAACACGTTAGCAGTCACTCCATTGTTCAGAACAAAGAACCAATTTAATGGGCCGCCTGAAATCACAGTCATTACTTCGTCAATTCCGGAGCCATCTTCAGAAGAATTTACATGCAGTCGACCAAATTTACTCAGTACGTACTTTTTCGTTTCATCTGTCATTTCTTTCATATCGTAAACTTTTGGATAAGGGGGAACATCTACTTCTGTAGTAGATAAATAGCCACCGCGATTAACTGCTGGAGTTCGCCCAGCAAGCCGGATTTGCTCCAGAAAATCTGCACGGTTTAAATTAAAGATGGAAATAAGTTTTTTCTTCTCTTCATCGTTAGTTGCACGGGTTTTTGATACTTTGATAATAGGTTTAGCTTCTTCTGGAATAGATGCCAAACTAATCCGCACACCAACTTCACGCAGAATTGCATTGGCATTATCAACACCAACAACGTCATTACGTCCATCACTGAATTTTATACTTACGCTACTCATATTAAGCTTCCTCATTTAGGTTGTTTTTTAAACAGATCTCTATACCCAATGGATTTCAAAGTGCAGCGCGACGGCAAGAGAACAGATCCCCAGGAGCATAGGCCACTATGTGACTGGGGTGAGTGAACGTAGCCAACAAAGCTGCAACTTGAAAGACGACAGGCATATAATTCAGTTGTAATGCCTACTATTTATAAAACACAAAAAACAAAATCATCTTTCTGTTAAACATCAAAATAAATAAAAAAATAATATTTACTACAATTCATATATTTTTATTAAAAGCAACAAAAATTAATGTAGTATCTATTTCATATAGAGATTTTTAAATAATACTTGTGTATTAGAATAAATCTAATCAATGCTATCATGGCAACCATTAATTAGCAGTCGTGAACTATTTTTGAGTAAACTGAGGTACTCAATTTTATCAATAATGATAATTGTCATACGTTATTCAATTTATCTTCAACAAAATGTCTGTAGAAAAAAATAGTCATAGAAAAAATTCTTCACTTTAGTTTGTGATAAATATATTTCATTAATAAAATATTAAAAATCAGTTATGCTTATATACTAAACAAACCTGAAATGCATAGCAGACTATTTTTATTAAATTTATTTTAAATAAAATGGGTATAGGTACTATTCATCACATCAATAATGTTACTAAGTGTCGTAAATGAGGTTTCAGGCGTTATCAAGTTTATAGTCTTTCGTCGGTATAACATACCAAATGATCATTAGCCAGATACCAACCGACTGCTGTAATAGGGTCATATAATGTCAATCCCTGCCAAGGCTATGAACATAGATTAAAACCATTAGATTACCGTCAATATCATGAGTAAGATATAAACGTGGGTAGCAATCATGTGGATTTACAACGGTAGCTTCAAGACCAGAGTAAAATAACTCATTCATATGATGGTTTCGACTCCAACGTCTTCGACGATTCCGTTCGTATTCAATAAAATTATTAATACGAGCAACTGTTGTGAATGGATGAGGCATAAAATACCCTCATAAACACTATAGATACTTATGAATAAGGGTAATTTAGCTTTATAAAAATGTAACGACTTTTCTCTTGCATAAGTTGTTCATTCCCCGCACAAATCCGCACACCTCGCAAAGGATCTTATACCCCGCAAAGCACCAGTATTGGTGGCTTTCCGACGATCCCTTGCAGGTGCATAAAAAGCACTGTATTTAGTGGGCAGGCACGGCAGTATTTATTGGCCGCGCCTGCCCTCAAAAAAACAACATAGCGAAATGCGAGAAGCGAGAACGAAGGAACATGTTCGAATATTTTAGTGTGGCACAAGTTACAGACGCGTGTTTTTATGGTAATAACAGGTTTAGTCCCCCCCCCCAGACGAACATGTTGTTATAATATTTAGCCAATTGTTATTATCGATAATAGAGTGATTGTTTGAAATCCTAATTATAGCCAGAATAATTAGACCTTATCAGGACAATACATTGAGTGCATAGGGAAAAAAGTCATAGTAGATAAGAACAGAATAGTGGTTATTCTAATCAATCGCCCACGATAGCGGGAAATACGGGTCAAAAATTCAGGTAAACGTTCATGAGGTAATGCGGGGTGATGTTTGGATTTTACTGTAGTGAGAGCGCCAGCCATATCATCGGCCGAACTGGATTCGAGGATATCATTCTGGACGGCATAATGCATGATAGCAGTGACACTTTGTTGTAATCGTTAGGCTATGTCATGTTTGCCATCCGCATCAACAGCTTTGATAGGGGCTAATAAGTGACTTGTTCTCAAAGTGCATACATCGAAAGCACCAATATGGGGAAAATGTATTGTTCAAGACTACGCATGATCCAGTTGCTGTGATCTTCATTCCATCGTTTGTTACTAGCGTACCATTCACGAGCAATGCGTTCAAAGGGATATGCCCCTCTGATTTAGGCTGCAATAGATGTGTAGACACCCCTGATTATGCCCCAGAGGCATATTGATTCCAATGGACTACAGTAGACGCAGAAAACTTATAGTATGTCGCCGTATCGGAACTTGAACCCGAACAACCTAAAGACCGAGAGACTTTAAAATCATTGTTACTTTAAATAAAATCAATAAGTTATAACAAAATCCTAATAAAAACATCAATTAACCTTGATAAAAAACAAATAGTTACAGACTCTACCCACTGGTAATTAGGAATAAAAAAGACGTAGAGATAGCAACAACCCTTGTGTGTTGTTAATCACTTTTATTCTTTATCTGGGCATGGAGGCTAACTCAATATATCCGCCTCTTCCCAGTCAAACCAAAGCGCGATTGTAGAGCGGTGGAAGATAGAAAATCGAATGTATAAGCAATAAAATCAATAACAGCTCCTCACTTTTGCTTCTTTATCAAAGAAGTAAATGCTCTTCTATTTTTTTTTGTTTAATAAATTAATGTATGTATAATAATATTTTTATATCACTATTACACAATATCACTCATGAATTTAATAAATAAAATCTCATACAAGTACATTTTGACTATTATTGCAATATTGGGTTTATCTTATCTACTGAATATTTTTATCTTTCAAAAAGATTCCAGCATACCTCACATGTCAACTTTCGCACTGCTCTTATCAATTTTTTTGTTAATTAATGGAAAGAGTAAAATTTTGTTCAGGACTGGTAGTGCACTATTTTTCTTTCTTATTATCCAAATAAATTACTCTCTTGTTTTCGGTGAAAGAGTATCTGTATCAGTTCTAGATTCATTTATTGAGACGAATAAAGAAGAATCGTTATCTATGGCCGGACATTTATTTTTCATAATGTTATTACCGTCTTTAGTAGTTACAGTAGCTTTATTTTATCTAATAAGAAAAAAATCAAAAAACATTCAGTACCATATAACATTTAAAATCTTACCTATTTTTATTTTCTTTATCACGTTTTGTCTTAGTGCTTCTTCCGTTGATAAACAATTATTGTCAGATATAAGAGAAGATGATAAAACAGTTGGTCTATTTATAAGAGACAGATATCCCGCTGTTATTGGTGATTTTTTTTATTTGTATATTTCTAGTCATTCAAATGATAAATATGCAAACATTAATGAAATAAATAAAGTCAACAAATCAATAACAAGAAAAAACAAGCCTGAAATTAATACTGTTATTTTAATAATGGGTGAGTCATCACTATCAACTCGTTATAGCGCATATGGATACAAATTAAATACAACACCAAACATGAATCGTATATTTTCTTCCAGTGGAGGATGTATAAAAAATAATGCACACTCCAGTGCTCCAATAACAAGAAATTCTGTTTCGATGAGCCTTGCTTTCCATTCTCCTGAAAGTGAAGAAAATTTATTTAAAAACAAGTCAATAATAGAAATGGCTAAATCAAACGACTACAAAACGTATTGGTTGGGTTCACAAGACTTAAATGGACTTCACTCATCTAAATATGGATTTATAGCAAAAAAATCTGATATAATAAAACTCACAAACTTTAAAGATGACAACCTAAGTTTTCTGTTGAATGAAGTTTTTTTAGATAATGCAGAAAATAAATTCATTGTAATTCATTTACATGGTAGCCATATGCCTTATAAAAATTACGATGATGCTGATAAAATGGCACTGCCTAATGCTGATAACTATGACCTAACTATCCATCATACAGATAGGGTTATAAATAATATATATAATGTTATTAATAAAAAAAATATTAACTACTCTTTAATATACACTTCTGACCATGGAGAAATTGTTAATAAAGGACATGGCTATCAAAAAGGTAGAGAGCAATACCTTGTACCTTTTATGTACAAATCAAATAATCATCAATATAACTGTCAATTAATAGAATCATTCCGAAATGAAGGTGGTTATTTGAGTGGATTAATGAACAAATACATATTATCAAATCTTATAGGTTACGATATTGATCCATCAATCCTTAATAAAGAAAGAAATAATGACAGAGTATTAACAGCAGATGAATCCGTTTTGCCATTTTCACAGGTAGAATGAAGTAAAGTATAAAAAATCACGACCACTTATTAGAGTGGTCGTAAGATATACATCCACCGTATTATTTCGACAATACTACTTGATTCATTCTTTGTACTCAATTTTAATGTTGAGGGTGCCACCTTCCCGCAACCCATAGGATAATAAACACTCTTCGAGTAACAGGTATTTCTAGGCTGTGTCCCTTAATTAAATAATCGCCTGTAAAAGAGTCGAATACAGCCTAATTTTACCATGGACAGATAGTTTCGTGCGGTTTTTTCGTAGCGTGTTGCAATACGCCGATTTCCTTTGAGAAAACCGAAACAGCATTCGACAATATTACGGTCATGATAAACCTGTTCATCAAATTTCGTGCGGCCATTAGTGCTGCCTTTTTCATTGATTTTATACGAAATATACATTATGGGACACAGCCTAATGGTAACTATTGGCTATTTGCGGCATTTATATAAACTAAACAGCCTGCTATACTTTCTGTACAAACCATATCTCCTCTATCTTGTACTTGACCATTCCAAACAACTATTTCCTGTGTTCTACAAGAACCTGAATCCCTTTGTAAATATCTACCGTCGCTTTCTCGGTCGTGACTCAAATTTATTGATAATGCCAAATATTCAGATGATACCCAATAAATTTGTCACGCATTTCTACAGATTTTGAAAAAAACTGGGTTTTGCGAGTGAGTCTTGCCAAATACTGACGATGATTCAGATTATGCCTCTCTATGCGCTGTGTATAGCGCTTGCTGATCACATGCAGTTTTCCTGTCAGCGTTTTCATAGCCCCGCCAACCAACGGTCATATGGATCACAATGTTGAAAGGGGTTAACAAGGCCCTCAGACGTTTCAGTGTTTTCTTTATTCTTGAGCCAAAAACAGGGGTGATCACTTTTCGTCGAATTCTGTCGTAAGCATAAAAGAGCCAACGGGGTTTGTTCTTTGGCTTCACATACGACCACGGCTGATCCATTTCGCAATAGACAATCACTTCGGTGCTGGGATAAATGGCTTCAGTTACGTATCAGAATCTGAGTTTAATGAGATGGTCATCCCCCACTCTGTTACCGTATATTGACAGCGTGTTTTTCTTTCAGAAAAGACCATTATCATGAATAGTATTGCACTTATTGGTATCGACCTCGGTAAACAAACTTTCCACAGCCATTGTCAGGATAAGAATGGAAAGGCACTTTGTCGCAAGAAATTAACTCGAACCAAGCTCTTTGAATTTTTGGCGATGACCCCTTCCGCGACTGTTGTCATGGAAGCCGGTGCCGGTACCCATTTCATGGCGTGCAAGATTAGCGCCTTAAGACATGCGGCTAAACTGATTTATCCTCCAATTTGTTCGGACATTCGTTAAAAGTAATAAAAACGATTATATTGATGCTGAAGCCATCTGTGAAGCAGCATCCCGGCCTGCCATACGTTTTGTTCAGCCCAGTACGAAAAACCAGCAGACGATGAGGGCATTACACAGTGTCAGGGAGTCGCTGGTCAGGAATAAGGTGAAAACAACGAATCAGATGCAGGCGTTTTTACTGTAATTTAGTCTCAGTATACCAGTTGGCATCGTCGTGATAAAACGTCTGTCTTCTGTATTGGAAAAGAATGTGCTGCCGCTTTATCTATAGAAAAATCAACATAACCTGACATATTCAATATGCTCCGTAAACAACTCATCAACTGAACATCTTTTTTGCCTCCTTATCGCTTTTGCTCCGCCCCATTTGTGTTCTAT
>NZ_NJAI01000006.1:102970-141557 GCF_002632725.1 Xenorhabdus hominickii | reverse complement strand
TAGTGTTATAATCAACTTACCTTCGGAAGTTTTAATCGCGTAGTTATTTAGCTAACGGGGTTTAGTGGCCATTTCATCGCCTTCGACACTTTAGAAATCTGGGTCATGACTCCAATAGTTAGATCACCCTATGAAGAATAGTATTCACGTTCGATGAAACATCCTATCACTTTGTCGTGTATCTCTTCTGATTTGTAATAGCCAATCGTCTTTCGATTCAGTCTTTTTAAACGTGTACGGAATATCAAATTGGTTCTTTCTATACGTTGAATGTAATGTTTTCCAACAATATGTTTTTCTTCAGGAAGTCTATTGTAAGGTGAATCCTCATCCGTACAGTCAAACCTGACCTTAAATGGTGATAATAACTCAAGAGTTTGCGTAAAGTCGCCGTACTGCGATCACCCAAAATATGCGCCACCATTCGCTTGAGGCGAGGCTCCCAAGTATACCAGAGCCAGCGTTGATTTTTCTTACTACTCACCAATGACCCTTGTTCATCAACGTCACAAATAAGTTGGATTTCATTCCCCTCAAGGGGAAGGTTGGTCACATTTTTCGGGGTGAGTTTTTTAACGTGCGAATGACTGTGTTAACCCCTATCTTTAGTACACGGGCGGTATCACGGACACCGGCGTTATTCATTTTCATATCAACAACCTGCTCTTTCATACCGGGATTACAGGCTTGATAGGTGTATTTCAATTGAAATGTCTTACGGCAAGCATAACAGTGATACCCCCCATTTCCTTTACCGTGCCCTTTTACGTCTTCTGATTTGTGACAATAACGACAATACACGTCAACTCTAGCCATATCTTACCGATAAAAAGAAAGGGGTTTATCACAACATCTCACCATTGACATCATGACCCGCAGTGCTGATGAAGGGATTCTTGGGTACGGATCCGTATCAATGCATTTTGTGTGGAAACCGGCTGTGTTTTTCCGGCGCTCAGGCAGGGCTGCGAGCGGGAGAATTACTGTCGGAGAGACTTCACCGGATGGAGCGAAAACGATGGCTGCAAACGTCATCTCAGGATCAGTGTGCCTAAAACGCGGGTTTTAGGTTAAAAATCAAGCTAAAGCGTTTTTTTATACGAAAGCGCACGCAATAGCTCGCTCTGTCCGACGCTTATCAGGGCCGTTTTAGGTCAGGTATCAGCGAAAAGAAGCGGTTCAATTTCCTAACCATCAAGACAAAATTGTGTCCACTGTGGGATAAAAAAGCGGCAAAAATCATCGACATTACAGAACATTTCAACTAAGTTGTCCATAGCCTGTTCCAGTAGTAGGCTTCTCGTCAATTTCTTATCCAGAATTCGGGTTAATTAAACTAGTAAAACTTCCGGTCCGCGTTGCTCAAGAATGCGGAGCATTCTAAGAGCTGGACCACTTGTTTTTTTTCTTCTCGCTCCCATTTAGAGACACTTTCTTTTGACATTCCTAATGCCAGAGCTAGCACAATCTGAGACATTCGAGAGTATAAAAAAGTGTGGGGCACTTATGCGGCAAAGCAGCTAAAGAAATTTCACCTGACAACCTGAAGCGCCGTTAAATCAGAGGATTGAGGCGGAGAGCCACTTAACGGTATAAGTATTCATGGGTCATTAATAGGTAGTAGTCCGGTTGAATTGCCCATTTTACAGACAAGTAACTCAAGTGCCCCACACTTTTTTATGCTCTCGATGGAAAAATTCTCTTTAGTGACGTTCCCCCCCAGCAGCCCAATCGGGTCTGGGGTCTAACATCAGATACTGCTCTGTGTCCCGAACATAGTGCCGAAAACGGTTGTAGTATAAACCAATTTCATCATCTTCGGCTTGTTTCCTCCTGACCCCCTCTGTTTTTGTAATGCCAAATACTACCGGAGATCTTGTCAATGAGGCTGTCCTAGGTATCTACACATCTTTTAAATACCGGGTTTCTGTAGCCCGCCCCCTCGGGTGCTGCTTAAACCCATCACAAACTCGTTCCTAGGCAGCGGCTACAGGGTTTTCGCCAAGCTCAAGATATGTGTAGATACCTATGCCCCACTATAGAAGCCGGCTTGCCAGCGAAGAGTTTGTCTGAGATACCGCAAACCAGCGCCTACGGGGAGCGTCAATCAAGTCTTGCGCGCTGTCATCGTGTAACACATCGGCAACTGGGCGTTCTGCTGTTCGTAAATGTCATACGCCTGCTCACGATTGGAATGCGGGTATTCCTTGAGATGAGTGATCTGCAGTCCGGCGTCGATTGCGGCCGACACGATGTCGCCCAAGGGATGGACAAACCAATAGGAAGTTGGCGCTTTTGATGGCGCGGTCCCTTCATAGACAATGGCTTCATCTTCGACAAAAGGCTCTTGTCGAAAGTACGACGTTTGCAAGGCAAACGGTTCGTCAGCCTTGGGATCGAGCATTTCGAGAAACGGATGAGTCTCGTAAACCACCAGGCTGCCGCCGACCTTGAGAGTGCTGGCAACATGAGCAAAAAACACGCGGATGTCGGGCATCCAGTTCAATACACCGATAGTAATCAGCGCCACGTCGAAGCGTTTATGAAGCGTCTGGGGCAGATGGTGAATGTCCGCCTCGATGAACTCGCCGTGGTGCGGCGATGCTCTGTTCAGTTCCCCAGCCTGTTCGAGAAAGGCGCTGGACTGATCGACTCCCACCACTGAGCGGGCGCCCAGTGCAAACAAAGAAAGACTTTCCCGACCGTTGTTACACCCCAACTGGAGCACGTCCTTGCCGGCGACGCCCACTTGCTGCAACGACGCCGTGAGGGTTGGGTCCAGGCACGAAAAATCCGACTGGCCGACCTCGCGTAGAATCGCGTTCCAGTGAGCGGTTTTTTTGTGGTGTTTTGCCGAATCATTCCAGGCATCCCGATTGCTGGCGATGATCTGCTGTGAGGACAGCTCGTTCATGGTGTTTGTATGGATGCCTCCCGTTTGGCAAGGGTCGTTTTGATGTGATGTAGAACAGGACACGGCTGCAGTTTTGCATCCGGCCTTTGGTGCAGGTCAGATACCTGCTGGCTCTGATGGAATACGCTGACCCACGCCTCATTTATCCAAAGGACTCTAAGACCGGAAAATCATTAAGATTTAGTGGGTCACGGTCCGACCTGTTTGCCATCACTTCTTCACGTACCTTGCGTAACCTTTCAGCGATCCTTCCTTCGTTGAGTTAATAATGTGCGAGCTGCCGTTTACACCGGTTTGCTCACGTATTCAGCTTGGTACTCCCGCCCACGGGTTTGTGGGTAGACTCTGGGCTTAAGTGCACTTTCTGTTCCATTGCACCCCAAACCCCTACGTCGATCCTCATTTCCCACACGCCTTCGCGCACCTGCTCACGCCAATCAGCGAAGTGGACAGGCTTTTAGGCTAAATGTTAGATGTAGTGCATTTCAGCCTGACAGATTGTGAAATCTGTTCGCACCGGACAGGCAAAATAAATATAGCATGTTTTTTAACCATTAGCACAGTCGCTAAAATGCGCTGTAGGCATTTTTGTTGTAAAGCTATGGGTTTAAATCACGTTGATTCTGCAAACAGCTTAGAATCGTTTTACGAAGGTTATAAAGAAATGCGTCTTTATCGGGAATGTCTGCACCATTCTTTGATTTTTCGAGACGACTGTTGGCGTTATGGTTGGCATTGTTCGTTGCTGTTTGTGCATTATTTGCGACGTTTCTGACGTCATTGACACGGCCATCGATTTCGCCTCGGCTATACGCCCCGACATCGGCGGCAGTAGGTTTCGTTGTGGATGAATAGACGGCATTCCAACCGATCCATTCCGTACCATTATTCCACGATTGCCGTACCGCGACTTGTCCATTATGGGCGGTGTAACGTTGGGCAATTACGCCATTGCTATTATGCACTTCCAAAATACCGTAACCGTAAAACCCTGCGGGTGTATCGGCCACAGCTGCAATATTTTTAATCCCGACCTTATAAAAACCGCTCGATAAACAATGTTGAAATTTTCCCGTATCATCAAGAAATACGATTTCCTGTTTTGACATTTTTCCCAATAACGCATGGTTCATCGTTTCGGCAAAGTTTTTGTTACCGTCAAGCGACCTTGCCAGCTGACCGATAGTGTTTAAACCATTCGGGGCGTTATCAAATAAGGTTTTCCTGAGAATATTGACGGCCTTGGGATTGGCGGCAATCCTTATCTTAGCGAGTGATCTAACTATTCAATACATGACCGAATTTATCACATAATGTAATGAGTAGTAGTGAGTCAACTTTTCGATGAAGTGGGCCAAAATCCAATTTATGGAATGTAGTAATTTTTTATCCATGTGCCAAAATCGGTTGTTTTTAGCACATTTAATAAATAACAAATTGATAAGGATATTCATTTAATCGGTCTGCTGGTTGATCGTTATCTACGAATACTGGTATTGCTCAGCCTCAGCGTATTCGCCTTAATTGCAATCATGCTTGGTTTTGGCGGAAAAGTCTCGTCTGTTATCTATCTGAGCGTTGCTCTGTGGGGATTAACTTTTGGTGGTGCAGCTACATTACTGCAAACTGCTTCTGCAGATGCTGCCGGGGATGGTGCTGATGTGGCACAGTCCATGGTTGTTACAGCCTGGAACCTTACTATTGCTGGCGGGGGTATTATTGGGGAATATTACTGGAAACCAGCGGGGTATCCTCATTCCCTTGGGTTATATGTATTTTGCTGTTGATCGGATTAATTGTGGCTTGGCAGGCAAAAAAACATGGTTTTCCCCATAGCCGGCAAGCTTCACTACACTGAGTGCTCTTAGTTGGATAAATTTATATTAGGTGAAATAAAAATAAAGCCTTATTGGAGACTACATTGTAGGAGTCGTGAAATGGATGCCCAACGGCGGGCTAATCGTTTTAACTCAAAAGTTGTAATTGTCACTGATGCAGGTTCTGGTATAGGTGCTGCAACGGTACAACATGCAAGTGATCGATGTCCGTATGCACCGCCGAAACACGATGATGATCGGCATAGGGGTTATCGGGTGGCGTAGGGGAACCGCCCCTACGCTCCCACAGAACCGGACGTGACAGTCTCCCGTCATCCGGCGTTAGCATCGCGTACAAATTTCCCAGTGTGCAAACAGACTGGGCTTAGCGCTCCGTATCCTGTCTAACCATTCATACGCCTGAGCCAGACTATCGTGTACCCGCTTGTATTTGCGAATAACCCATTTAGCAAGGTGCAGATTGATATGTTTGGCTACACAATCCATTGCTGATCGATAAAAGCGCCCATAGTACCCAACCCAGCCACGTAACATGGGATTGAGCCATCGTGCCATTGCCTCCAGGAAATTCACCGAAAATTCTCCCCCTTTCGAGACCGACTTTCTTGGCCTGAATGTGTAGCCCAAAAAGTCGAAGCTGATTTCAGGATATTCCCCCGTTCTTTCCCTGTCTTTGCAGGACTCATTTCCAGCTTACATTCAGCCAGGCGCTTTCTGAGCCTGCCAAGCAACATAATTGCTTGCGCATGGCTTTTGCAGTGGATGACTATATCATCAGCGTACCGCTCAAACCGAACGACGGGAAATTCCCGTTTCATCCATATGTCGAATGCATAATGCAGGAACAGATTTGCCAACAATGGACTAATGACACCACCTTGCGGCGTTCCCTTGTCCCTTATTTGTACCGTTCCATCCAGCATATGCACCGACGCGGTTAGCCATCGTTCAACGTAGAACAGCACCCAGTTGGTACGCCAGCATCGTTGCTGGGCTACCCTTAGAGCATCGTGCGCGGATTCCCTGACGCTCACCCATCGCTCTTAACGACAGCAGCTCAGGGTAGTTTGAAGGCGGCGTCTGGACACCGCCTCCGAGGGGCCGACCCTCATCTCTCGCACAGCATTGCACCCTTTATTTGCCACCGGGTGCATTCGTGGCACACCTAAGCCGGAACCGCCGGAAATTTTGTCACCCCAGCTTACTACCGAACGCTAGCCCGCAGTAGAGAAAACCCGTAACTCTTTATGAAGTGACAAACGTGACAACATTTTCGAGGGTTCCGACGTAGAACCCCTATTTGCTACTATGTGGCCTGTTCCCAAGCATCGACACAAAGTCATCCGATAGCCTCTGCCTGCATTATCGAATCAGCCAACCGATTATCCGCAAATTCATCATACTCAATAGCCGCTTCATGGGCGTCCGTCACGCCAATGTACCCGAAGGCGGTGCGGATGCTTCCACGTGGTTGCGATCATCGAGGCGACCGTCAGGTTGGTAGCCGTAATCACCGGATCACCGTGACGTCAAACGACGGACACGTCCTATGCTGGGATTCAAGAATTTCAGACGAGTACAGACCGTGTTGGCTGGGATTGAATGGGTCAGTATGTTGCGTAAAGGGCAATATCCGCAAGAAGAAGGAACCGGCCGCCTTTTTCTATCAACTGGCGGCGTAATTATTAATCAATCTCACTTTTGCACAGACTTTCTCTGTTCATGCGACCGATCCCCTAGAAAGGTGTCCTGATTTTCTGCGCCACTACAATTTCCGCATTATCACATTTTCTCTCTGTTAAACAGCCCCACACAATTCGCCCCGATCAGGCTTTGCAACGTAACTCGGGTAAGGTATAGTCCACTTTTTACGGAGAAACCATGCTGACCCACCCATCCATTCGTCTTAACAAATACATTAGCGAGAGCGGCATCTGTTCTCGTCGCGATGCCGATCGTTACATCGAACAGGGGAATGTTTTTATTAACGGTAAGCGAGCCGCCGTTGGCGATCAGATAGTTGCCGGAGATATAGTGAAAGTTAACGGTCAGCTTATTGAGCCGCGTGATGAAGAAGACCTAGTGCTGATCGCGCTGAATAAGCCGGTTGGCATCATCACCACGATGGAAGATAGTGAGCGGAATAACATCAGTGATTTCGTTAACCACAGCCAGCGCGTCTTCCCGATAGGGCGTCTGGATAAGGATTCCCAGGGACTGATTTTTCTGACTAATCACGGCGATCTGGTCAATAAGATCCTCCGTGCCGGAAATCATCACGAAAAAGAGTACGTGGTAACAGTCAACAAACCGGTGACCGATGCGTTTATTCAGGGCATGAGCGCCGGGGTGCCGATGCTGGGAACGGTGACTAAAAAATGTAAAGTGCAGAAAGAAGCTCCCTTGGTGTTTCGTATCACGCTGGTGCAGGGGCTTAACCGCCAGATCCGCCGCATGTGTAAACACTTTGGCTATGAAGTTACTAAGCTTGAGCGCACGCGCATCATGAACGTCAACTTGAAAGGACTGCCTCAGGGCGAGTGGCGAGATTTGACCGACGATGAACTGATCGCGTTATTTAAGCTGATTGAAAACTCATCGTCCGAAGAAAAACCGGCGAAAAAAGCGCAGACTGAGCGCGTTGCCGCTAAAAAGCCGGGCTTTAACGGGCCGAAAAACACCGAAAAATCCGACAGCAACTCGGCTGCCCGTAAGCGCTTTACCCAGCCTGGGCGTAAGAAGAAGGGGCGCTAAGCCGGGATAATTCTCGTCAGCTGCCGGATCTAGCTCAATTCTTTAAGCGCCCTCGTTGTGGGCTGACAATAAAAGGCTCTGTCCTGTCGCATTAAGCGGTGAATGGATAATATGTCGCTTTTTTATTAAGTTATTCGCCTATGTCCCTTATCCGAAATGTGTTCAAACGCCTGCATTATCCTGTTGATATCATCGCTCAGTGTGGTCGCGGGTCTCTGGCCTACGCGCTGAGCCTGCGTGATTTGGAAGCCCTTCGCCGACCACGCAAAAAGCCCGTTGGTTCCCGGTTGCGGAGGGATGAAACTGATATCGATTGACTTTTTGCTGACCACTCGCCGCGATATGCAACGGCAGCCGCCCGGCGTTTTTTCCATAAAACGATACGCCAGCACGGACAACCTGAAGGAGTCACCATTGAGGGGCTTAAGCTGGGGTGACAAAATTTTCGGCGTACAACCCCTATATTGCCTATAACCTGTCGGCAAGGCGCGTGAGCAAGTCCATACGCTCGTGAAAAATCGCCTCGATTAACGCAGGCGCATTCTCTCGCGGCAGGCAAAACACATAGTCACGGTCACAATACGCCATGCGCTTTGGCCGACAGCAAGCTGCGCAATACCGTGTTCCAGCGCGGTAATGTAGCGGTGCGCCTGCGCCTCGCCCCATTGCTTGCGCGCAAATCAGCTTCGGCCGCCTTCGTGAGTACATAGTCCATCAGGCGCGGTCGCTCCCGGCAAGTTCTTCATTGAGAATTTGGCCGATACTTTTCTCGGATCCATCCCTTCATTGATCCGTGTATCCAGCAAGGCTTTTAGCTCCTGCCATGCCTGATCGCTGTCGCTCATGACGGGGGACAGGCGTTCGAGGGCATATTGCTTGCTGCAAAGCGGCCATGGCAACGCAAAGCCTGTCGGATATCCAAAGTGCAGAAAGAAATAGAAACAGATTAATTTAATAGTCTGCCTCTGGATGAGATTTTTAATAATCAATCCCTAATTTCTTTAAGCGTGAGATCAAGGTTGTCGGGTTTATTCCCAACAATCTTGCTGCGCCGTTATCACCAAAAATTTTCCCTTTGCATTGTTTAACCGCAAGGGAAAGATTTTTAATTTCCAACTCCTTGAATTGTTCTATAGTCAGCACGCCTTCGGTTTGTTGATGTTCATTGTAAATATCCTGACACTGAATCTTAGGTTGCTGTTGATCTTGTTCCAACAAATATTTAAAGGAAACAGCGCCTTGCCTTGCCGTAATTAGCGCCCGTTCGATGACATTTTGCAACTCACGGATATTACCGGGCCAGTCATATTGCTGAAGCTCCAAAATATGCTTTTGTGAAAATGGCAGATACTTAATTTTACGATTGTCACAAATCAGTCTGGTAAAATGTGTAACCAAAAGCGGAATATCTTCCCTACGGTCACGCAAGGCAGGGGAATGAATCGGAAATACATTTAAACGGAAATACAGATCTTCACGAAAGCGTTTGTATTTCACATCTTCTTTTAAATTACGGTTGGTGGCGGCAATAATCCGTACATTCACATGTCGCGTTTTTTCTTCGCCGACCCGCTCAAAGGTGCCTTCTTGCAATACACGCAGTAGCTTACTTTGTAACTCTGGTTGAATATCGCCAATTTCATCTAAAAATAATGTGCCTTGGTCTGCCAATTCAAAACGACCGATACGGTCACGCACAGCCCCAGTAAATGCCCCTTTGACATGCCCGAAAAATTCACTTTCAAACAGTTCCGAAGGAATCGCGGCACAATTGACCCGAATAAGTGGTTGTTGTTTACGGTGACTGAATTGGTGAATCGCGCGGGCTATCAATTCCTTGCCTGTACCGGATTCACCATAAATCATCACGTTGGCATCCGTTGAGGCGACTACCTTGATTTTTTCGATAATCTGTAAAATAGATGTACTATTGCCGACAATTTCATGGTATTTATTTTCTTGTAAAAATTCCTCCTGCAAATATTCGTTTTGCTGTTCCAGGCGGCTTTTTAAATCTTGCAGTTCTTCAAGGGCATGAGTCAGTTGTTTTTCGGTATTCAGCCGATCGGTAATATCGCGAAATACCACCACTGCACCGATAATTTCACTGTCACGGATCACTGGGGTACTGGTAAATTCCACTGGAAAGTAACTGCCGTCACGCCGCCAAAAAATTTCCTGAATACCTTCATACACAATACCATCATGTACTGCTGCGTAAATCGGGCACTCCTCAACAGGGTAATGATCGCCATTTTCATGGGTATGGTGATGAATTTTATGAATATTATTACTCAGCACATCTTCAGGTTGCAGCCCCAGCATTTTAGCCCCGGCAGGATTGATAAAGGTGCACAAGCCTTGCTTGTTGATACTGTAAATACCGTCCCCGACTGAACTCAGTAATAAATGCTTGCCTGTGTCGGAGTCGATAAACAATTCTTGTAAGGCTTGCCATTCTTTTAAATCTGTACGGATGGCTTTATCGGTATTTTTCTTAAGTTGGCGCAGTTCTAGCTCTCTGACATCCACCAGCGACCATATCAACAATGTTTTGTTTTTATAGGGCAATGAAATAGAAGTGATATCTAACTGGATTTTTTCACCATGTTTATCAAAGGAACATAGCTCATTGTTCCAAGCCCAATCTTTTTCTAAAGCTTCTTCGGTAAATGCCAGCAGGTGTGGCAGTTGGCTTAAATGACCAAAAACGGAAGTTACTGCTTTTTGAATAATTTCATGACGTTCATAACGCAATAATCGAGTGGCACTGATATTCACATCAATAAACTGGTTTTGATGTGGATCTAGCACAATTAATGCCTGTGATGTGTGTTCAAATACCAACGGACGAATCGAGTTTTCAGAAGTTACCCAATCCGAAATAAAATCATTTGTATTCATATTATTCATCATATTCATATTATGAAGTTTCATAATTGAAACTATAAAAATTCATAATACTACGGAAAATCATAGCATCCCAGCGGTTACACTTATATTAATAAAAATATTTTATATAAATTTTAATTATATTTTTCAATAATATAAACACAAATCCCCTACCCAGAAATATAACTTGGCATAGCTTTCGCTATAACACAGGAAGACGACATATTGATTCATTCCAAAATAACATTGAACTAGGAGCTGTTATGCCAAAAGTTGATATCGAACAATATAAAGATGGCGATTTTCTTGTTGATTACGAAGAAAAAGTGTTTGAGGACGTCAAAGCACAGCCGGGTGAAAAGGCATTGTTGACTTTCCATACCGTTGCATTTGAAGGATCAATTGGCCTGATCAATGTGTTACAGGCAAAGCGTTTATTGCGTAAGGGATTTGAAACCAAAATTTTGCTTTACGGCCCGGGTGTGCAATTGGGTGTTCAACGTGGTTTTCCAACTTTAGGGGCTGAGGCTTTTCCGGGTCATTTTGCCGTCAATAACCAATTGAAAGCCTTTATGGAAGAAGGCGGCGAAGTCTATGCCTGTCGTTTTGCGTTGCAAGCAATGTATGGCCAAACCGAGAAAGCACTTATTCCGGGAATTCGCCCGATTAATCCATTGGATGTGATGGATTTAAAACTGCTGATGCGTCGTGAAAATGCCTTAGTTATTGATACTTGGACTGTTTAAGTAAGCGCAAACTCATAAGGGGAATAAGACATGAACAGAATCATTAAAGCTGCCGCAGTGCAATGTAGCCCTGTGCTTTATAGCCAAGCCGCAACGGTAAAAAAAATCTGTGACATTATTTCAGAGCTTGGAAAACAAGGTGTGCAATTTGCCGTTTTTCCTGAAACCGTCGTGCCTTATTACCCTTATTTTTCCTTTGTACAACCGCCATTTGCCATGGGAAAAGAGCATTTAAAGTTGTTGAATGAATCGGTGGTTGTACCTTCCGAAGCAACTCTGGTGATTGGTCAAGCCTGCCTTGAAGCCAACATGGTGGTATCGATTGGCATTAATGAACGTGCGGGTGGTACGATTTATAACGCCCAGCTGCTATTTGATGCCGATGGTTCAATCATTCAGCATCGCCGCAAAATTACGCCAACTTACCATGAGCGAATGGTTTGGGGCCAAGGTGATGGCAGTGGCCTGCATGCCATTGACTCTGCGGTGGGGCGTGTTGGTTCGCTGGCATGCTGGGAACATTACAACCCGTTGGCACGTTTTGCCTTGATGGCAGATGGTGAGCAAATTCATGCGTCCATGTTTCCTGGTTCGTTGGTAGGACAAATTTTTGCTGATCAAATCAGTGCAACCATTCAACACCATGCGTTAGAATCCGGCTGTTTTGTGGTCAATGCCACCGCATGGCTGCATCCCGAACAGCAGCAGCAAATTATGCAGGATACAGGCTGTAATATCGGTCCAATTTCAGGGGGATGTTTTACCGCCATTGTTTCTCCCGAAGGCAAGTTCTTAGCTGAACCGCTCACACAAGATGAAGGTTACTGCATTGCCAATCTGGATCTTAGCCTGATTGATAAACGCAAACGCATGATGGATTCAGTGGGACATTACAGTCGCCCTGAATTGTTTAGCTTATTGATTGATCGCCGTCCGACAAATGTATTGCACGAACTGAAAATTGAAACACCAGATCAAAATCATCTCGAAAAACACGCGAAATTTAATGAAACCCAGATCTGAACCATATTGATTAAACCCAAGTAATAGGGGGTAAATATGTCTGCAATACAATTACTGACCGATTTGCAATGTAACGGTCTGAAATGGGAAGGCGAGCTTGGTTTATCCCGCAAAGGTGGTGCAGGGCCAAGCGATCATAAGGCACTGAGCCTTGACGGAAAAACCATGATGATTCCTGTGCTGAACCTTGCAGCACAAGACTCTCCCTATACTGCAAAACCTGATCTGAACTCTGACAAGGTGACTGTCTTTAAAAACCGGATCCCGGTGGCAACCTTAACTATACCTGTACGCCCGCGATTTTATGATTTAAAAACCGCCGAAGGTATTGCCTATGAGCAAATTGCGACCTTACATAGCCATGATGTGTTGGCAACGACAGTGTTACAGCATTGCATTCGTATGAATGACAAGGCAACGGCGTGCCAGTTTTGCTCAATTGATCAGTCTTTGATAGGTGGTCGAACCTTGATCCGTAAACGCCCGGAACAATTGGCAGAGGTAGCTAAAGCAGCCGTTGAGCTGGATGGTATCAAGCAAATGGTGATCACCACAGGGACGCCAAATACGGGAGATCGCGGAGCAAAAATCTTATATGACTCGGTCAAGGCAATTAAGGCACAAGTAGATTTACCAATACAGGTACAGTGCGAGCCACCCGATGATTTTGCATGGTTTAAACGTTTAAAAGATGCAGGCGCTGTATCGATTGGAATGCACCTTGAGGCGGTGAGTGAGCGTGTACGGCAAAAAATTATGCCGGGCAAAGCTGAAGTATCGCTGGAAAAGTATTTTTCAGCATTTGAGGCAGCCGTTGCCGTGTTCGGCCGAGGACAAGTCAGTACCTACATTTTGGCTGGATTGGGCGACACCGAACCGGAAATCGTGGAAATGACTGCCAAACTGACTGAAATGGGGGTATATCCATTTGTGGTGCCGTTTGTGCCAATTCAAGGTACACCATTAGAACATCATCCTAAACCTGATCACGCCTTTATGCAGTCGCTTTACCCGAAAATCGGATTGCAACTCAAACAACATGGCTTGAACTCAGAAAATACTCAGGCAGGCTGTGCCAAATGCGGCGCTTGTTCTTCGCTGAAAGCATATGAATAAGGAGAATATGGTATGGAACTTTCTCGTTATTCTTGGCTGCTTGGGCTAAATGAAGAGCTGAAACAATTTATTAGCGATGACATTGCCATCAAAATGGTATCGGA
Source organism: Xenorhabdus hominickii (assembly GCF_002632725.1). Taxonomy (GTDB): domain Bacteria; phylum Pseudomonadota; class Gammaproteobacteria; order Enterobacterales; family Enterobacteriaceae; genus Xenorhabdus; species Xenorhabdus hominickii. Next base: position 128,170 of record NZ_NJAI01000006.1, on the reverse strand, counting down.
AGATTGGGAATGCCGCCAATATTATCGTTTGCGTGAAGTGACCTTTCGCGATGAACAGAAAATCTTGAAAGAAGATCGGGACGAGTACGATGTTAAAGCATTAGGTATTGTTGCCATTGGGAAAATGGCTGGTGAGCATGATCGTGTGATTGGCGCAGTACGGATTTTCCCCGATGGCGAACAGACGTGGTATGGCGGGCGTTTATGTGTAGAGCCTCTATACCGACGTCACCATACCATTGGTAAAGCGTTAATCAATGCAGCGGTATCGACCGCCAAGAACTTGGGATGCCGTACTTTTTTAGCCACCGTGCAAAGTCAAAATGAACACTACTTCCAAAGATTGTGTTGGGATAGTTTGTGTCAGTTGACCGTTGCCAACATTCCACATGTGTTAATGCAGGCACAGATTGAAAACTATCCATTGCAGTATATCCCGATGCAAACCTATATGCAGAAGGAGACGCAATGATGGAACTCAATCAATTACTCGAGATATTGAGACACACACCCGCCATGCGGTCCAAGCAGGCGATTGCATCCAGTATTTCAACCAATACAGTTTCAGCCAATACAACCTGCCATGTTGATTCATTGGATAGCTTATATGCTTACCCTGGGGATGATGCGGCGGCACTGCCATTGAATGGTCAGTATGTATTACACGCCTGTGAAGGTATGTTGCCAAATTTTGTGGCCAATCATCCTTATTTTGCAGGATGGTCAGCAGTCATGGCGAATATTAGTGATATTGCCGCCATGGGCGGTCGGGCGTTGTCAGTGGTGAACAGTCTTTGGCATACCAACAGCAAACAGGCACAGTTGTTAGTGCAAGGCATGCAGGATGCTTGTCGTGCTTATGGTGTGCCATTGGTCGGTGGGCATACCAATCTTGGTACAGTTTATCAGCCCGCTTTATCGGTTGCGATTCAAGGCACGGCGCGAAAATTGCTTTCAGTGCTGCATGTCAAACCACAACAAAAAATCTTGATGGCTTTAAATCTGCAAGGACAATTCCACCCCAATACCACTTATTGGAAATGTTTTGAGCATGTATCTGACAGCGTTTTACAGTCACAAATTGCCTTGTTGCCGCAATTGGCGGAAGCAGGGTTGGTTCATGCAGCCCGTGATATCAGCAATGCCGGCATTTTAGGCAGTTTGTTGATGTTGCTCGAAGCTACAGCCTCGGGGGCTCATATCAACCTAGATGCCATGCCTAAACCCGGTGATGTCGACTGGTCTAAATGGCTGCAAATTTTTCCCAGCTTTGGTTTTTTACTGACTGCCAATGTCGATAAATGTCAAGAAATTATCAAGCTGTTTCACAGTCAGGACATTGCCTGCACAGTGATTGCTGAAACCAATGTCAGTGGTGTGGTTACAGTGCAGCAACAACAGCAACACGGCATATTTTGGGATTTTAACAACCAAGTATTTACCGGTTTTTGTTATGCGAATGTCTTGAAAACATTTAATTGAAAGCATTTGATTAAAAAAACCAGTTAAAAAAATTATAGGTTCAACCCGTTATAGATTGAACCTGAAAGCCAGTAGGAGCCTATGTTATGCCCAGTGTGAATTTTACTGTGAAGTGGCCCAATGGAGAACAGATTCAATATTACTCACCCTCAACCGTGATTTATGAATATTTGTCCATTGGCCAGTGTTACCCGAGTACGCAGTTTTTGCATCAGGTTGAAGATGGTCTGTATGCCGCATCAAAAAGAGTACGGGCATGTTATGGCTTTAGCTGTAGTTCAGCTATGGACAATCTGGCAATGATTCAATACCAAGCCAAACTGTTCGAACTCAGTCCGGAAGATCAAATTACAGTTATTGAAATGACGCATAAATGAGAGGGATGTTCTATGTTAAATATCCAAAATCAAATATTACAGCCAAATTATGATGTGGTGATTGTTGGTGGTGGTCAGGCAGGTTTATGCATCAGTCACTATTTGCAAAAAGCAGGCATTGATCATGTGGTGTTGGAAAAAGAATCCGAGTTGACCCATAGCTGGCGCCATAAACGTTGGGATAATTTTACCTTGGTGACACCGAACTGGCAGTGCCTGTTGCCTGAACATCCTTATCAAAGGCAAGATCCCAACGGATTTATGAAAAAGCACGAAATCGTGGAATATCTTGATGAATTTATTGAAAAACTAAATCCACCTGCCATTTTAAACATTCAGGTAGAACATGTGGAAAAAGTGGCAGCATATAAGTTTGTCATTAAAACTAATTACGGCACAACCACAGCCAAACAGCTTGTAGTCGCAGCAGGCGGGTATCACACCCCAATTTACCCAAAATTAAGCGATGTTTTGCCTGAGCATATAAAAGTAATGCATTCGGAAGAATATTTGAATGCAGATCAACTGCCTGAAGGTACGGTGCTGGTGGTCGGGTCAGGACAGTCTGGATCACAAATTGCCGAAGACTTACATCTGGCAGGCAAAAAAGTCTATTTATCGACAGGTGATGCCCCACGTTGTGCCCGGTTCTATCGCGGCAAAGATGTGGTGAAGTGGCTGTTTGATATGGGCCATTACAAAACGACTGCGAAAGATCATCGCTATAGTGAAGAAGTACGTAACAGTACCAACCACTATGTTACAGGCCGTGATGGCGGACATGATATTGATCTGCGTAAATTTGCTTTAGAAAGTATGCAGTTGCTTGGCCGTTTTGATGACTATAAAGAGGGGCAACTCTGGTTCAGGCCAGATTTATCAGAAAATCTGGATAGTGCCGATGCTACTTATAATCGGATTAATGCCTCTATTGATGAATATTTAGCTAAAAACAACATTGAGACTGATGAGCCTGCATCGGTATATCAGCCTGTTTGGCAGCCAGAACAAGAAATCACACACATTAATTTAGCCAAAGAAAATATTACTTCCGTGATTTGGTGTATAGGTTTTAGGCCGGATTATTCATGGATTGATTTAGATATTTTTCAAGCTAATGGTTATCCAAAACATGATCGGGGTATTACCATTGATCCGGATGTCACATTTATTGGTTTGCCGTGGTTACATACATGGGGCTCTGGGCGGTTTCTGGGGATCGATCAGGATGCTGCCTATGTGGTACGGCATATTGAGCAAACAATAAGTCAGCAAAATAGTCATAACAAGCAGATTGCGGAAATGGTCGAGTGACCATTGCAGAGGCCCCTAGCCCCAACGTACTGTTTCATGCCACTTAGGCGCTGGTTCCGGACAAAAATAAGCGGTTACAAGACAGAATGCCTGTAACCGCATCATCAAGAAAACCTGACAGTTTCAGTGATTATTTGCTGGTATCCAGTTCAGGAAAACCTTTCACCACATCATCAATGGCTTTCATCTGCGCCAGTCTTCGCCATTGCTTCAACCAGATCGGTCTGACGAGCAAGGAAGGTAGGAAGCTGAATCACATCGACCACATCAGTAACAGGCTGGGCTTGTGCAGGTTCATGCACATCGGTAATGATTTTCACTCCGAAAGTTTGTTTCAGTTCCTGAAAAATTTTGGTTCTGTCGCATTAGGGAGAAAGTAATGAACGCAGCACAGAGCCAAAGGCTAAGTGGTTGGGATGCGTTCATTACATTCTCTTTACTGTTCCATTGCTCCCCAAACCCCGACTTCCGCCAGTTGCGTCAGGTTGTCGATGATGTTCTTGTCCATGCTTCATGCCTCATGCTGACTTGAATCCCCGCATCGGCCGTACTCGTCGTTTTATATTCTGGTGATCTTGCCCCACAAGGTTGTTCAGATACTGACTCTGTCTGACGGTAATGGTTTCTTCATCGGGTTTGTCGGCATTGAGTGTGGCCAAAGCGGCCGTGTTGGCACCACTTTTATCGATGGTTACCACTTCGGGCTCATCATGATGCCGGATGGCCTTACGGAAAAATCGAAGGGCTGCCGCGGCATCTCGTTTGGCGGTCAATAGGAAGTCGATGGTCTGACCGTTGCTGTCAACCGCCCGGTACAGATATTTCCACTGGCCCTTGATTTTTATGTCGGTTTCATCCATTCGCCATCGACGCCCCATGGTGCGCTTATGTCGGCGAAAGGCCTTATTCAGCAACGGTATCAGGCGAATGACCCAGCGGTGAAGCGTGGAATGGTCAACAACAACGCCGCGCTCTGCCATTATTTCTTCCAAGTTACGCAGGCTCAGGGCGTAGGCCAGATACCAGCGAACGCATTGAGCGATGATATCAACAGGATAATGCAGACGTTTGAAGGCTTTTCGGATCAGAGGCATAGTCAGGTAACATCACAAAAAAAACAGCATGTTACCCAACGACGCCTTAATGCGACAGAGCCACACGAACTGGCACGGATTTGCCACCCGGAAAGAAACGTTAACGACAGGGCTTATCTGGCTCTGTTGCTCAGGCGCTCATTGGCAAGACGGTTATTTACGGCAGTCTCACTGCTCAAAGTGGCTCAAAATACGGAGATTTGGCTAAGGCCAATAATAGAAAATCTACTTCAAAGGGCATGGTCGGAAACGTGTTTTTGGCTGGCAAAAGCAAAAGCGTATTTATACCAGAACGCTTTCAAAACACCGCAAATAAAATCATTTAAAAACAAGACATTGGATACATGTTTCGAAAGGCTTAATTCTTAAGATCCTGTATATGAAGCGGTGTAAAAGCCCTCACCAACTGGGGTTAAATATAACCGCCCTGCGTACTGTATAGGTGAAAGTATTCTTATTGATCTCGTAACATAATCTTTGGCTAAAAAGATATCTAATTCCAACACGTCACCAACAATAAAAAATAAAAATCAATAACTAAATTTTCCTACAAACAACAAAAAAAACAAGAGTAATAAAAAACAACATAGACACTAATTAGAATGACAATCATTATTATACTATAAAGAACGGTATTCATGAGTAATAATAAAATAATTATGTCCGCATAAAAAAATATATTCTGGTGTTTTGGGAAAACAAAAAACTAACTATTAAACAATAACTATCTTTCATGAGGATGAGTGTTGAAAGATTGCAAGATTATTTGTAAGGACATCATGAGATATTATGCTACGTTCTAATGTGAAAGTTAAGGCCAGGCAAATTATCAGTCCCATTCATTTTGTACTATTAACTATGACTAACTTGTAAGCGGAATACACTCATATAATTAATTATGAGAAAAGTTGAGGATCATTTGAGTCCAGATTTACATCACCTCCATCCTGCTCAGGAGAATGTGTTTTACGAACAAATTCTTTATGAGAATAGCTCAATAAATACCCTGGGTTGGTATACATTAATAGAGGAAAATATTGATATTACCCTCTTGCAAAAAGCATGGAATTTGCTACATCAGCATATTGATACTTTACGTTTACGTATATTAATCAATTCCGACAATGAAGCGGTTCAATACATTCAGGAACAAAGCATTCCCACGTTAATCAATGAATACGATGTTTCAAGACTGTCTGACCCTGAAAATAGCGCGCTTCTGTGGATGAAGCAACAAACCAATACCCCTATAGATTACTTAAATGAAATACCCTACCAGATAACATTAATCCGTCTGACTAATGAAAAGAATTACTTTTTCACTACATTCCACCATATTTTCATTGACGGTGTCGGATTATATCGATTTCACGAATATGTTTATAAATTGTATACATGCCTTAAGAATGGAACATTCACAACGTGGTTATCTGAAATTCCGCAATATCTCACGGCAGTAAAAAAAGCAAGAGAGTATTTAAATAATTTTAATTATGAATATGACAAAAATTATTGGATGGATTTTTTAAAGGAAAATGAAATACACCAATTAATACCTTATTACCAGAAAACAGGCACTGATCATAAAACACTAACATTCCCCCTCTCAGTTAAAAATGACTTACGCTCTTTTTGTCATGAAAATAACACAAGCATACCTGTCTTTTTTTATAGCCTTATCTCTATTATCATGGCTGAATTAACAGGACAACAAGAGCTAGTTTTCAATACAACAACACACGGAAGAACAACAAAATCTGAAAAATATGTTGTCGGAATGCAAGCAAATATGTATCCGATACATTGCCATATTTCACGAGAATCCCTTATTGTTGAACAAATTAAGCAGGTCGAATCAGCGCTTAAAAGCAATCATCGCCACGGGAAATTTCCCAGTTCACATTTCGCCCGTCTTGCGAAGCAGTATGGATTTTCTTTACCCAATATCCTTATTTTATATGACCGTTTTTCAGCATCAGCTACTGAAATTAACCAAACTCAACATTTTCATATAGACACTGAGTTTAATATTAATCCCATCGTATTTCGATTGAAAGATCATGGCTATGATCAGGAATTAAAAATAACTATCCAATATTTACAAGCTTATTTTAGTGATTCAGATATCAATAATATCCTTGAACGGTTAAATAACCTGCTAACGACTATTATTGATAACCCTGCTGTTTTAGTCAGTGAGTTACCTATCTTGCTAGAGCAGGAACGTCATACCCTATTGCACAGCTGGAACCAGACCGACGCTCTTTATCCGCAGGATAAAACCTTGCAACAGCAATTCGAGGCGCAAGCTGCAGCAAATCCGAATAACGTCGCGCTGGTGTTTGAAGGCGAAACCCTAACCTATCGCCAGCTTAATGAACGAGCAAACCAACTGGCGCTTGTGATCCGTGAGCGTTATCAACAACAACATAGTGTACCTATGCCAATGGATACGTTGATCGCGCTCTATCTGGATCGCAGCCCGGAAATGGTAATCGGTATTCTGGCGGTACTCAAAGCTGGAGGGGCTTACGTGCCGGTATCACCGGATTATCCTCCGGAGCGGGTTCAGTTTATTCTGGACGATACTCAATCACCCTGTGTTGTGACTCAGCAAAAGTTTCTTCCAACATTGCAGGCTTATACACAAGCACACGTGACTCTGCCAGCCCTGATTGCCGCCGATGATTGGAGCGTCACTGAAAACTATTCAACAGAAAATCTGGTGTTAGCCGGTCAAACGACAGATTTAGCCTATGTTATCTATACCTCAGGCACGACCGGGAAACCAAAAGGTGTCTTGCAGACCCACCATAACGTCAACCGCTTATTCACCAACAGCCAAAAAGATTACCAGTTCGATCAGCATGATGTCTGGGTTCTTTTCCATGCTTATACGTTTGATTTCAGTGTGTGGGAATTATGGGGCGCCCTACTCTATGGCGGGCGTTTAATTATCCCAACTGTCGAATACACCAAAGATTTCAGCCAATTCAGTTGCTTCTGCGCCGAACAGAATGTTACGGTATTGAATCAAACGCCGGGGGCGTTTTATGCCTTTATCGACGAAGCATTAAACAACAGCGCAGAATTTCCTCACCTTCGCTATGTGATCTTTGGTGGCGATAAATTAAATCCGGTTCAGTTAAAACCCTGGTGGGATCGTTATGGCGATCAAAAACCGGCGCTCATCAATATGTATGGCATCACCGAAACCACCGTACATGTGACTTACAAAAAGTTAACGCAAGGCGATACCACCGCTGTATCTCGCATTGGGCGACCACTGAGCGACATGTATGCCTATGTGCTGAATCCTGCCGGACAACTGGCTCCGATTGGTGCCCCCGGAGAACTTTACATTGGTGGCGCAGGGCTGGCACGGGGTTATTTAAACCGACCGGAATTAACAGCCGAACGTTTCATCGAAAACCCGTTTGCCACAGATAAGAACAAAGAACAAGGTTACACTCGTCTGTATAAAACCGGTGATTTAGCCCGCTGGCTACCCGATGGAGAACTAGAATATCTGGGACGCAATGATTTTCAGGTCAAAATTCGCGGCTACCGCATTGAGTTGGGTGAAATTGAAAGTGCGCTGGCGGCTCATCCACAGGTTAAACAGGCTGTTGTCATCGATCGCGAATATCAGGGCAATACCGCACTGGTCGCTTATCTGGTTATTGAGAGTGAACTTTCTGACGAAGGATTAATCAGCCATTTATCTTCTCTCCTGCCGGACTATATGTTGCCTGCCAGCTTTACCCGGATTGAGGCTATTCCGCTGACGTTGAACGGTAAAGTGGATCGTCAGGCCTTACCAGAACCGAACTGGGGAAATAAAGATGATTATGTTGCTCCCCGCAATACACTGGAAACCCAACTTTGCACCATTTGGCAGGCGGTTTTAGAGCTGGAACGGGTCGGTATTGAAGATAACTTCTTCCGTATCGGCGGAAATTCCCTGACCGCCATTAAGCTGATCGCCGCCATTCGCCGTACTTTGTCTACCGATATTTCACTGGCACAACTGTTTGAATTAAAAACCATTGCGGGTTTAATGACGCAGATGGAAGCGCAAATTTGCACAGTTATCCCGCATCTGACACAAGAGCGCTATCCCTTATCGTTTGCGCAAGAGCGGATGCTGTTTATCGAACAGTTTGAGCAGGGTTCCGATGTCTACCACATCCCATATCTGGTTCAGTTGGATAACGCAGCCACTCTGCCTTTGTTGGAAACCGCCATTAACCGATTAGCTGAACGCCATGCGGTGCTGAGAACCGTGTATCGCAGTGATGATCAAGGCCAGATGTATCAGCAGGTATTGGACACGAATTTGGTGATTCAGTCTCAATCCTGTCACGACAGAGATACGTTGCTAGCTAACGCGCGCACCGAGATAGCCACACCCTTTGATTTAACCACTGAGCCAAGCCTGCGTCTGAGACATTATCAGATGGCGGACAGCCATTACTTACTACTGCAATGGCACCATATCGCAATGGATGGCTGGTCCATTGATATCTTTATGGCGGAACTGGCGGAGATTTGCCACGCGCTTCAAGCAGGCCGTGACAGCCAGCTTCCTGAGTTAGAGATTAATTACGGGGATTACTCCGTCTGGCAACGGGATTATTTGCAGGGTGACGTCCGCGAACAACAACTGGCTTACTGGCAACAAGTTCTGGCTGGCTATGAATCTTTAGCTCTGCCCACCGATCACCCCAGACCTGCACAGGTAAATTATCAGGGACGGGATGTCAACTTTGAGCTGGACGCCCTACTGTCTGAACAGCTACGCACGCTGGCAAAAACACAAGAAACCACACTGTATACTGTGATGCTCAGTGCTTTTTATGTCACGCTAGCGAAATTAACCGGGCAGGACGATATCGTTATCGGCACACCGACCGATAATCGCCACCATGCGCAAACTCAGTCCCTGTTGGGTATGTTCGTCAACTCATTGGCCTTAAGGGCACAACTGCAACACACTGACAGCGTGACCGCGCTGATTAAGCAAACCCATCAACTGGTTACCGGTGCCAAAGCGCATCAGGACATGCCGTTTGAGCAACTCCTTGATACATTGGAGATAGAACGGGATTCCGCTCGTCACCCGATATTTCAGGTGATGTTTGGCGTGCAGCATTTCGGTGAAAACTCGTCAAACAATCGTCTGCCGTTCAGTCCAGTGACACTGGATGAGACTTTATATAGCCCGGCCAAGTTTGACCTGAGCCTGTTTTTATCTGATGGAAAAACAGCGATTACCGGTTGCCTGAATTACGCCCTCAGCCTGTTTAACGAAACCAGCATCACACGTATCGCTGATATTTACCAACGGGTATTGAGCACGTTTGTAGCAGATCAACAACAACCGTTATCGGGTATTGATATTTTATCTGCGCAGGAACGCCATACCTTATTGCACAACTGGAACCAGACTGATGTATCTTATTCGCAGGATAAAACCCTGCAACAGTTGTTTGAAGCGCAGGCGGCAAGGACACCGGATCATGTCGCACTGGTATTTGAAGGCGAATCTCTGACCTATCACCAGCTTAATCAACGAGCAAATCAGCTGGCCCATGTCATACGCGAACGTTATCAGCAACAGCATCATCAAACGATGCAGGCTGACACACCGATAGCCTTATATTTTGACCGCAGTCCGGAAATGATTATCAGTATGCTGGCGGTGATGAAAGCCGGAGGCGCTTATGTGCCGGTGTCACCGGAATACCCTACAGAGCGGGTACAGTTTATTCTGACAGACACCGCAACACCTTGTGTTCTGACCCAACAGCGCTATCTGACCATTCTCCAGCAACTGGCTGAGTCGTCAATCCTTATCGCAGCAGATAACCAGGCAGACACGGTCAGTCAGCCCGTTGAGAACCCCGAATCCATCAGTAAACCGACCGATTTGGCCTATATCATCTATACCTCTGGCACCACCGGTCAACCTAAAGGGGTGATGGTTGAACATAAAAACGTGGCACATCTGGTGGCGGCTCAAACCACATTTTTTGATGCTGAGAAGACCAACAAAAGCTTAATGTTCGCCGCTTATGTGTTTGATGCTTCTGTTTTCGAACTATTTCCCGCGTTATTGAATGGCCTGACGCTTTACCTTTGCAATGAAGCAGAACGGAATGCCCCTGCCATTGCACAGCTTATTCAACGGGAAGGCATTCAAATGGCCACCTTGCCGCCAGCAATACTCACATTGTTGACTGATGTGGAATTACCCTCACTCCAGTTATTGGTTACCGCAGGAGAATCACCCTCTCTGGATTTTATGGAGCATTTCAGCCAACACAGCAATGTGATGAATGCTTACGGTCCGACAGAAATTACCGTTTGTGCGACACAGAAACGGTATCAACATGGAGATATCGCCACCAATATTGGTAAAGCTATCAATAATGCCAGCCTTTACGTACTTGATAGTTATGGAAATCCGTCTCCTATCGGTACGCCAGGTGAGTTGTATATCGGCGGCGCTGGTGTAGCGCGGGGTTATTTAAACCGCCCCGAATTAACGGCCGAGCGTTTTGTTGCTAATCTTTTTGCAACCGCAAACGATACTGTCAAAGGTTATACCCGTCTGTATAAAACTGGCGATTTAGTGCGCTGGTTACCCAATGGCGAACTGGAGTACCTGGGCCGCAATGATTTTCAGGTTAAAATTCGTGGCTTCCGTATTGAGCTGGGAGAAATTGAAAGTGCGCTGACGGCTCATTCACAGGTCAAACAGGCCGTCGTGATTGATCGTGAACATCAGGGTCATAAAGTATTGGCAGCCTATCTGGTTGTCGAGGATGCTGTGTCCGATGACATGCTGCTTGCGTACTTATCTGAGCACCTGCCGGACTATATGCTGCCCACCAGTTTTACCTTTATAGAGGCTATTCCACTGACGCTGAACGGCAAAGTGGATCGCAGAGCCTTGCCGGAACCTGTTTTCGGTGACAGAGAAAATTATGTTGCACCCCGTAATTCCTTAGAAACCCAGCTTTGTGCTATTTGGCAGGCGGTTTTAGGGCTGGAACGGATAAGCATCCACGATAATTTCTTCCGCATTGGTGGGGATTCGATTGTCAGTATCCAATTGGTATCCAAACTGCGTCAGGCTGGTTTTTCGCTTCAAGTGAAAACCATTTTTGAGGCTCCGACGGTGGCACAGTTAGCCCCATTACTGATGCAAACAGCTTCCACTGCCGAAGTCGTTGCCGAGCAAGGATTATTAAACGGGAAGTTTGCTTTACTGCCTGTCCAGCAAACCTTCTTTGACTGGCAGTTAGCGCATCCACATCACTGGAATCAGGCGTTTATGGTTCAGATCTCCGGCAATATTCCATCTGTACAGATTGAACGGGCGCTGATCGCATTAACTGAGCGGCACGATATATTACGCGCCCGCTTTGTTGAAACGGAACAGGGATATCACCAGTGTTATTCTGCGGATATTTCATCTTCACAGCCGCAGTTAAAACACGGTGATATCCGTCAGTGTAATCAGGAGGAACTTCGTCAACAACTCACCCAGTGGCAGATTGGGTTCGATTACCACAACGGGCCACTCTGGCAGGCCGCTCATCTGACCGGCTACGCCGATGGCAGTGCCCGGTTATTCTTTGCCTTCCATCATCTGATTATTGATGCGGTATCCTGGCGGATTATTGCGGAAGATATGCGTTTGCTATTGCAGGGTATGACCTTACCCGCGAAAACCAGCAGTTATCGCCAATGGGTTACCACTGTTCACCAGTATGCACAACAGCATCAACATGAAGTGCCTTACTGGCAACAGGTGCTGGCAGGCAATAACAGCAAACCTGCGTTGGATAATCTTACGCATCACCAGCTAGGGATTTCAGTTGAAATGACCGATATCCTGCTGCATGAAGCCAATATCGGTTATCGCACGGAAATTAATGACTTGCTGCTGAGTGCGCTGACCGTGGCCTTACAGGAAACATTCGACCAATCTGTCAACCATATCATTCTGGAAGGGCATGGACGGGAATCTATTGATAACACAATTGATATTTCGGAAACCGTCGGCTGGTTCACGACTCTTTACCCGGTTCGTCTGGAAAAGCAGACGGATATGGCCGACACCCTTATTCATACCAAAGAGATGCTGCGCGCCGTGCCAAACAAAGGAATTGGTTATGGCGCATTACAGCAAGCGGGTTATCTGACCGATCATTTGCCGGTGATCAGTTTCAACTATCTGGGGCAGTTAGGCAGCGCCAGCCGTCAGGACTGGTCAATCACCGATGATGATTGCGGAAATACAATAGCCAGCGAAAACGACAGTCATTTGCTGCTGGGAATTAATGGCGCCGTTCAGGCCGGAAAATTACTGTTTTATGTCGATTCCCGCCTGCCACAATCTAAGACAGTCATATTTATCCGAGCATTTGAGCAGGCACTCAATCACATCATCACCACAGCGCAAAAACAATCACAAACGGGAGAAATAATGACTCCCAGTGATTACGGTATCAAGGGTGTTTCGCTGGAACAATTCAACCAGCTAACCCACTATTTTGAACATACCAATAATGTCAGTTCACACCACGATTCTGAAAATGAAACTACTTTGGATTTATAGAAATGTTGACGCTATTTAAAGAACTTAACAAAAATCAGGCATCAGTATGGGTTTATGAGAATAAGTTGAAACTGACATTCACAGGGGGAACTCCCCCTGATCAACTTATTGATAAAGTTAAACAGAAAAGAGAAAACATTCTAGATTTTTTAAATGAAAAAAGTATCTTCTCGGTAGAAGACTTCAAGCGTTTTATTTCCAGTGAAAATCATGCTGGTGTGGATGCGCCTGCTACTTCATCCAAAAACAAAAAAATTGAGGCTATTTTTCCTGCCACCAGCTTGCAACAGGGGTTTGTCTATCATTATCTGGCTCAGCCACAGGATGATGCTTATCGCGTACAACTGCTATTGGATTACCACGCCTCTATTAATGTTGACGCTTATCAAAAAGCCTGGACACTGGCTTCGCGCCGTTTCCCGATCCTCAGAACCGCCTTTAACTGGGAAGGTAAAATATTACAAATTGTCACAGCCGGTACCAGTATTGATTCGGCAAACTTCAGGCACGAAGATATTACCCAGTTATCAGAAGAAGAAAGAAACAGGGCGATTGATACGCTTCAACAACATGATCGCACCCTGCCATTTGATTTACGTCAGCCCGGATTAGCGCGCTTTACCCTGATTAAACAACATCAGCAGCTGGTTACTGTGCTTATCACACTGCACCACAGCATTATTGATGGCTGGAGCTACCCGGTTTTATTGCAAACCGTCCATGACTATTACAACGCACTCGCACAGGGACGTACGCCTGAAATCGTAGTGGATAACGCGTATCTGGCGGCCCAGCAATATTACCGGGATCATCAGACCGATACTGACATTTATTGGTCTGAACGCAAAGTGCAATGGCAGGGTGCGAATGATTTATCGGCGCTGTTAAGCCATCGGGTTGACTTAACCCAGATAAAAACGGTTGAAAAACCGGCAGAACAGCAACTCACTGTGCAGGGTAACGCTTATGAGCAGCTTAAAAACACCTGTCGGACACAAGGGGTGACGCTGAATGTCGCACTGCAATTTGCCTGGCATAAGCTTTTGCACATTTACACCGGTGATGAGCAGACGATTGTCGGCACTACCGTCTCCGGCCGTGATATCCCCGTTGAAGGAATCGAGTCCAGTGTCGGTCTGTATATCAATACCTTGCCGTTGGCTGTGCAATGGGGACAACCAGATAACATAGCTACCGTTTTACAAAATATCCAAAAAGATATCGCCGACCTCAACAGTCACAGTGCCGTTTCTCTCGCCAGTCTGCAATCTGACGGAGAACGGTTATTCCAGAGCCTGCTGGTGTTTGAAAACTACCCTGCTCCGGTGGCAGACGAGAACCAAACCGGCATCGAACAGACACTGACATTTCGACGCGCAGTGGAAAAAGTGGATTACCCGTTATCACTGATGGCGTATGAGCAAGATAATCGTTTAGTTATCAAATTTAATTATGGTGAAGACTGGCTGACTGATAAACAGGCTCAACGATTACTGGGGCAGCTTGAACGTATTCTGCACGCAATCGCCTGTCACCCGGAGCAGCCTCATACCGCTATCACCTGTCTCAGTGAGGCAGAGTGTCATACTCTGCTTCACAGCTGGAACCAAACAGATACCCCTTATCCGCAGGATAAAACCCTGCAACAGTTGTTTGAAACGCAGGCAGTACAGCATCCTGATGCCATTGCGGTGGAATTTGAAGAACAGACACTGAGTTATGGTGAACTCAATCGGCGCGCTAACCAGCTGGCGCATCATCTGATTGCACTGGGGGTTAGGCCGGATGATCGGGTCGCGATTTGCCTTGAGCGCAGCCCGGATATGGTGGTAGGGATACTAGCAATTCTCAAGGCTGGCGGGGCTTATCTGCCACTCGATCCGGCTTATCCCACGGAACGATTGACCTATATGCTGGAAGATGCGGCACCGGTGGCCTTACTGACGCAAACTGCACAGGCTAATAAACTGATTACATCAGTCACCACAGTGTGGCTTGATAACCCTGCTCTGGGCTTTGACACTCAGTCGGACAACAATCCGGATACACAGGCACTGGGACTGACTTCTCGTCATTTGGCTTACGTGATTTACACCTCCGGCTCGACTGGAAAACCCAAAGGGGTGATGGTTGAGCACCGTAATATACTGCGCCTGATCATCAACAATGGCTTTGCTGATATCGGCTCGGATGACTGTGTTGCCCATTGTGCCAATCCCGCATTCGATGCTGCCACCTGGGAAATCTGGGCGGCACTGCTTAATGGCAGTTGTCTGCATATTGTGCCTAATGCTGTATTACTCGAACCAACCTGTTTCCGTGATGCTCTGCTCAAGGGAAAAGTGACCGCGTTATGGTTAACCGTCGGTTTGTTTAATGAATATCTTGATACGCTGCAGCCCGTGTTCGAGCAGCTACGCTACCTGCTGGTCGGGGGGGATGTCCTCAATCCGCAGAAGATAAAACAGGTGCTGTCGGCAGACCATCCGCCTGCTCACCTGCTTAACGGCTATGGCCCGACTGAATCCACCACTTTTGCAACGACCTATGCGATCACTGCCCCTGTTGATGTCACGCAATCTATCCCGATCGGTCGCCCTATCGCCAATACCCGGATTTACCTGCTTGACGCCCATCAACAGCCCGTACCGGTGGGCGCTTCTGGTGAAGTTTATATCAGCGGCGATGGCGTGGCGCGAGGTTATCTGCACCAACCCGAACTGACGACAGAACGTTTCCTAGCCGATCCGTTTTCCTCAGAGCCGGGGGCAAAAATGTATAAAACGGGGGATCTGGGGCGCTGGTTGCCGGACGGCAATATTGAATATTTGGGGCGCAATGATTTTCAGATCAAAATTCGTGGCTTCCGTATTGAATTAGGGGAAATTGAAAGTGCCCTTGCGGCGCATCCTCAGGTCAAACAAGCCGTCGTGATTGATCGTGATCATCACGGAAATAAGGTGCTGGCAGCCTATCTGGTCATTGAGGGTATCTTAGTCGATGAAGCACTACTCACGCATTTATTAGCACGCCTGCCGGACTATATGCTGCCCGCCAGCTTTACCTTTATCGACGCGATTCCGCTGACGCTGAACGGTAAAGTGGATCGTCGTGCCCTGCCTGACCCCATCCAGATAACCACTGACCATTATGCCGCGCCCCGCAATGCGCTGGAAACCCAGCTCTGTACTCTCTGGCAGGGCGTTTTGGGCGTGGAGCAGGTCAGTATTCATGATAATTTCTTCCGCATTGGTGGCGACTCCATTGTCAGCATCCAGTTGGCGTCCAAACTCCGTCAGGCCGGTTTTTCACTTCAGGTGAAAACCATTTTTGAGGCCCCGACGGTGGCACAATTAGCGCCATTACTGATGCAAACAGCTTCAACTGCCGAAATCGTTGCCGAACAAGGGTTATTAAACGGGGAGTTTGCTTTACTGCCTGTCCAGCAAACCTTCTTTGACTGGCAGTTAGCGCATCCACATCACTGGAATCAGGCCTTTATGGTTCAGATCCCCGGTAATATTCAAGCCTCCCAGCTTGAACAAGCACTGATCGCATTAACTGAGCGGCACGATATATTACGCGCCCATTTTGTTGCAACGGAACAGAGATATTGCCAGTGTTATTCTGCGGATACTTCATCTTCACAGCCGCGGTTAAAACACGGTGATATCCGTCAGTGCAATCAGGATGAACGCTATCAACAACTCACCCAGTGGCAAAGTGGGTTCGATTATCACAACGGGCCGCTATGGCAGGCCGCTCATCTGACCGGCTATGCCGATGGCAGTGCCCGGTTATTCTTTGCCTTCCATCATTTGATTATCGATGCGGTATCCTGGAGGATCATTGCCGAAGATATGCGTTTGTTATTGCAGGGTATGGCCTTACCGGCAAAAACCAGTAGTTATCGCCAATGGGTAGCCGCTGTCCACCAGTATGCCCAGCAGCAGCAACATGAAGTACCTTACTGGCAGCAGGTGCTGGCAGGCAATAACAGCAAACCTGTGCTGGACAGCCTCACACACCATCAGCTAGGAATTTCGGTGGAAATGACCGATATCCTGTTGCATGAAGCTAACGCAGGTTATCACACGGAAATTAATGACTTACTGCTGAGTGCGCTGACCGTGGCCTTACAGGAGACGTTCACTCAGCCCGTCAACCACATCATTTTGGAAGGACACGGGCGGGAAGCTATTGATAATACAATAGATGTTTCAGAAACCGTCGGCTGGTTCACGACGCTTTACCCGGTTCGTCTGGAAAAACAGTCGGATATGGCTGACACCCTTATTCATACCAAAGAGATGCTGCGCACGGTGCCGAACAAAGGCATCGGTTACGGTGCATTACAGCAGGCGGGCTATCTGACCGGTGATTTGCCTGCTATTAGTTTCAACTATCTGGGGCAATTAGGCAGTGCCAGCCATCAGGACTGGTCAATCACTGACGATGATTGCGGAACGATGGTAGCCAGCGAAAACGACAGTCATTTGTTGCTGGGGATTAATGGGGTCGTTCAGGCCGGAAAACTGCTGTTTTATGTCGATTCTCGTTTGTCATCTTCCCAGACAGCAGTATTTATCCGGGCATTTGAACAGGCACTCAATGACGTCATCATTGCGGCGCAAAAACAGGTGCAGACAGGGGGAATAAAAACCGCCAGTGACTACGGTATCAATGGGCTTTCAGGCAAACACCTGCGCCAGCTTCAACAACAATATCAGATTGAAGCGCTGTACCCCGCCACCAGCTTACAACAAGGATTTATTTACCATCATCTGGCTCAGCCACAGGATGATGCTTATCGTGTGCAACTGCTATTGGATTATCACGCTCCTGTTGATGTCGCTGCCTATCAACAAGCCTGGACACTGGCTTCGCGCCGTTTCCCGATCCTTAGAACCGCTTTTGATTGGGAAGGAGAAATATTACAAATCGTCACAGCGGGTGCCAGTATTGATGCGGCAAATTTCAGGCACGAAGATATTACCCAGTTATCAGAAGAAGAAAAAAACAGGGCGATTGATAAAATTCAACAATATGACCTCGCTCTGCCGTTTGATTTCAGTCAGCCCGGATTAGCGCGCTTTACCCTGATTAAACAACATCAACAGCTGGTTACTGTACTTATCACACTGCACCACAGCATTATTGATGGCTGGAGCTACCCGGTTTTATTGCAAACCATCCATGAATATTACAACGCACTGACACAAGGACAGGCTCCAAAGATTGTAGTGGATAATACCTATCTGGCGACTCAGCAATATTACCGGGAACATCAGGTTGAAGCTGATATTTATTGGACAGCACGCAAGGCGCAATATCAGAACGCAAATGATTTATCGGCGCTGCTAAGCCACCGGATTGATTTAACTCAGATAAAAGTAGTTGAAAAACCGGCTGAACAGCAACTCACTGTGCAGGGCAACGCTTATGAGCAGCTTAAAAACACCTGTCGGACACAAGGGGTGACGCTGAATGTGGCACTGCAATTTGCCTGGCATAAACTTTTGCACATTTACACTGGTGATGAGCAGACGATTGTCGGTACGACTATCTCCGGCCGTGATGTCCCTGTTGAAGGCATTGAATCCAGTGTCGGTCTGTATATCAATACCCTGCCACTGGTAGTGCAATGGAAACAAACCGACAGCGTGGTCACCGTTTTACAATATATCCAAAAAGATATCGCCGATCTTAACAGCCACAGTGCCGTTTCTCTTGCTAGCCTGCAATCCGGTGGAGAACGGTTATTCCAGAGTCTGCTGGTGTTTGAAAATTACCCTGCTCCGGTGGCAGACGAGAACCAGACCGGCATAGAACAAACGCTAATATTCCGAGGCACGGTCCAAAAAGTGGATTATCCGTTGTCATTGATAGCGTATGAACAAAGTAACCGTTTAGTCATCAAATTTAATTATGATGAAGATTGGCTGACTGATGAACAGGCACAGCGCTCACTGGGACAGCTTGAACGTATTCTACATGCGGTGGCATGCCACCCGGATCAGCCTCATACCTCAATCACCTATCTCAGTGAGGCAGAGCATCATACCCTGCTTAACAGCTGGAACCAAACAGATGCCCCTTATCAGCAGGATAAAACCCTGCCACAGTTGTTTGAAACGCAGGCAACACAACACCCTGATGCCATTGCGGTGGAATTTGAGGAACAGACGCTGAGTTATGGTGAACTCAACCGCCGCGCCAACCGTCTGGCCCATGACCTGATTACGCTGGGTGTGCGTCCTGATGAACGTGTCGCAATTTGTGTTGAACGCAGTCCGGAGATGGTGGTGGGGTTACTCGCCATTCTTAAAGCGGGCGGTGCTTATGTGCCACTCGACCCAGCCCTTCCGGACGAGAGATTAGCTCACATACTTAAGGATTCGGCACCTGTCGCCTTACTCACCCAAACTTCTCTCGCACAGGCTCTTGATGCTGCTCTACCCTCAGCCAGTCATATCACGGTATTACTCGATAAACAGCCGGCTTATCTCACTGAACAGCTTGCTCATAACCCTGATGTACAGGAGCTGGCACCCCACCATCTGGCCTATGTGATCTACACCTCCGGCTCAACCGGGTTACCCAAAGGGGTGGAAATGTCGCAGGCAGCCTTATCAAACCTGCTGCAATGGCATCGCCATACGCCTGAACATTCCACTACAGCCGGTAAAACCCTGCAATTTGCGGCGCTGGGATTTGATGTCGCCTTTCAGGAAATCTTTACCACGTTGTGTGAAGGCGGCTGTCTGGTGCTGATTAATGAAGCCCTACGCCGAGACCCTCAGCAGCTCCTTAAGCTAGTTCAGCAAAAACAGATTGAGCGAATCTTTCTGCCTTATGTTGCTCTCCAGCATTTTGCCGATGCAGTCAACCTCAGTGAAGAAGACGATCTTTCCTGCCTAAGACATATTATTACTGCCGGTGAACAACTGCGTATAACGCCCGCTATTCAGCGTCTGCTGCAACGTGCCTGTCACTGCCGGCTACATAACCATTACGGCCCGACAGAAAGCCACGTTGTGACGTCATACACACTGGACAAAGAGACAGAGCACTGGCCAACGCTGCCGCCGATTGGGCGTCCGATAGCCAATACGCAAATCTATATTCTTGACCCGAATGGTCAGCCGGTACCTTTAGGCGTCACAGGAGAAATTTATATCGCCGGCAAAGGCGTTGCCCGTGGTTATCTCAATCGTCCTGAATTAACTGCTGAACGTTTTATAAGCTGCCCGTTCTCTACCGAGCCGGGAGCTCGCATGTACAAAACCGGTGATTTAGGTCGTTGGCTGCCCGATGGCAATATTGACTATCTCGGTCGCAACGATTTTCAAGTCAAGATCCGAGGTTTCCGTATTGAGCTGGGCGAAATTGAAAATGCGTTAGCGGCTCATCCACAGGTTAAACAGGCCGTAGTGATTGACCGTGAGCATAGCGGCCATAAAGTACTGGCGGCTTATTTGGTCTCTGAGGGAGCTTTATCCGACGAAATTCTACTGGAACATTTATCTGATCGCCTGCCGGACTATATGCTGCCTGCCAGTTTTACCTTTATGGAAGCTATTCCGCTGACGCTAAATGGTAAAGTGAATCGCAGAGCCTTACCGGAACCTGTTTTCGGTAACAGAGAAAGTTATGTCGCTCCTCGCAATGCACTGGAAATTCAGCTTTGCGCTATTTGGCAGGCGGTTTTAGAGCTGGAACGGGTCGGTATTGAAGATAACTTCTTCCGTATCGGGGGAAATTCCCTGACCGCCATTAAGCTGATTGCCGCCATTCGCCGTACCCTATCTACTGATATTTCACTGGCACAACTGTTTGAATTGAAGACCATAGCCGGGTTAGCCACTCAGATGGACGAACAAATTTGTACGGTTATCCCTCACTTAACACAATCATACTATCCCTTATCGTTTGCGCAGGAGCGGATGCTGTTTATCGAGCAGTATGAGCAAGGTTCGGATGTTTACCATATTCCGTATCTGGCTCAGTTGGCTCAGGATACTTCTCTGCCTTTACTGAAAACCGCCATTAATCAGCTTACTGAACGCCATGCAGTGCTGAGAACCGTGTATCGCAGTGATGATCAAGGCCAGATGTATCAGAAGGTATTGGATGAAGATTTGGTGATTCAGTCTCAATCCTGTGACGACAGGGATATGCTGCTCACTAGTGCGTACGCTGAAATCGCTACACCTTTTGATTTAACCATCGAACCGAGCCTGCGCCTGAGGCATTATCAGGTAGCGGATAGCCATTACTTATTACTGTTATGGCATCATATCGCAATGGATGGCTGGTCCATTGATATCTTTATAGCGGATCTGGCGGAGATTTACCACGCGCTTCAAGCTGGCCATGACAGCCAGCTTCCTGAGTTAGAGATTAATTACGGGGATTACGCGGCATGGCAACGGGATTATTTGCAAGGTGACGTCCGCGAACAACAACTGGCTTACTGGCAACAAGTGCTGGCTGGCTATGAATCTCTGGCTCTGCCTATCGATCACCCCAGACCTGCACAGGTGAATTATCAGGGACGAAATGTCAACTTTGAGCTGGATACCCAACTGTCTGAACAGCTACGCACACTGGCAAAAACGCAGGAAACCACCCTTTATACCGTGCTGCTCAGTGCTTTTTACCTCACGCTGGCGAAATTATCCGGGCAGGATGATATCGTTATCGGCACACCGACGGATAACCGCCACCATGCGCAAACTCTGCCCCTGTTAGGCATGTTCGTTAACTCACTGGCCTTAAGGGCACAGCTACAACACACCGACAATGTAACCGCGTTGATTGCACAGACACACAAACTGGTTACCGGTGCCAAAGCCCATCAGGATATGCCGTTTGAACAGCTTCTTGATGCGCTGAAAATTGAACGGGATACCGCCCGTCATCCGATATTTCAGGTGATGTTTAGCGTACAGACTTTCGGTGAAAATAATAGCGGTGAAAATCCGTCAGACTGCCGTCTGCCATTTAGTCCGGTAACACTGGATGAGACTTTATACAGCCCGGCCAAGTTTGACCTGAGCCTGTTTTTGTCCGATGGAAAAACGGCGATTACCGGTTGCCTGAACTACGCCCTTAGCCTGTTTAACGAAACCAGCATCACACGTATAGCTGATATTTACCAACGGGTATTGACCGCCTTTGTGGCAGACCAGCAACAACCGTTGTCCGGCATTGATATTTTATCTGTGCAGGAACGTCATACCCTATTAAATATCTGGAATCAGACTGATGCCCCTTATCCGCAGGATAAAACTCTGCAACAGCAATTCGAGGTGCAGGCTGCAACAAATCCGGATAATATCGCACTGGTGTTTGAAGGTGAAACCCTAACCTATCATCAGCTTAACGAACGAGCAAACCAATTGGCGTTTGTGATCCGTGAACGCTATCAGCAACAGCAGCATCAAACGATGCCAGCAGAGACACTAATAGCCCTGTATTTTGACCGCAGTCTGGAAATGATTATCAGTATGCTGGCGGTCCTGAAAGCCGGAGGCGCTTATGTACCTGTTTCGCCGGAATACCCTACAGAGCGGGTGCAGTTTATTCTGACAGACACCGCAACACCTTGTGTTCTGACCCAACAGCGCTATCTGACCACTCTCCAGCAACTGACTGAGTCGTCAATCCTTATCGCGGCAGATAACCAGGCAGACACGGTCAGTCAGCCCGTGGAGAACCCAGAATCCATCAGTAAACCGACCGATTTGGCCTATATCATCTATACCTCTGGCACTACCGGTCAGCCTAAAGGCGTCATGATTGAACATAAAAATGTGGCGCATCTGGCGGCAGCTCAAACCACATTTTTTGATGTTAAGAAGACCACCAAAAGCTTAATGTTCGCCGCTTATGTCTTTGATGCTTCTGTTTACGAACTATTCCCCGCGTTATTGAATGGCCTGACGCTTTACCTTTGCAGTGAAGCAGAACGGAATGCACCTGCCATTGTGCAACTCATTCAGCGGGAAGGCATTGAAATGGCTACCTTGCCGCCAGCAATACTCAAATTGTTGACTGATGTGGAATTGCCTTCACTCCAATTATTGGTCACCGGCGGAGAGTCACCCTCTCTGGACTTTATGGATCATTTTAGCCAACATAGCAACGTGATAAATTCCTACGGTCCGACAGAAATCACGGTTTGTGCGACACAGAAGCTATATCAGCATGGGGATATTGCCACCAATATTGGTCAATCTATTAATAACGTTCGTCTTTACGTTCTCGATAGTTATGGTAACCCTTCGCCTGTCGGTGCGCCAGGTGAGTTGTATATCGGCGGCGCTGGTGTAGCGCGGGGTTATTTGAACCGCCCCGAATTAACGGCCGAGCGTTTTGTTGCTAATCCTTTTGCAACCGCAGAAGACATCGCAAAAGGCTATACCCGCCTGTATAAAACCGGCGATTTGGTGCGCTGGTTACCCAACGGGGAACTTGAATATCTGGGGCGCAATGATTTTCAGGTCAAAATTCGCGGTTATCGTATTGAACTGGGGGAAATTGAAAGTGCGCTGACGGCTCATACACAGATTAAACAGGCCGTAGTGATTGACCACCAGCGTCACGGTCATAAGGTGCTGGCGGCCTACTTGGTCACCGAGGACACTTTATTCGAGAACTTATCCGATGAAATACTGTTGACACATTTATCAGGCCGCCTGCCGGACTATATGCTGCCCGCCAGTTTTATCTTTATGGAAGCTATCCCACTGACATTGAACGGCAAGGTAAATCGCCGGGCATTACCAGAACCTGTTTTCGGTAACAGAGAAAGTTATGTCGCGCCCCGTAATGCCCTGGAAACCCAGCTTTGTGCTATTTGGCAGGATGTTTTAGAACTGGAGCGGGTGGGTATTGAAGATAACTTCTTCCATATTGGCGGAAATTCTCTGCTGGCGATTAAACTCACTTCAGTAATACGCCATAAAATGGCCATTGATATTCCGTTAAATATCTTATTTAGCTGCAAGTGTATTGCTTTATTATCCCAGTGGCTGGCAACGGATAATAAAAAAATCAGTTTACTTAATTTCCTAACACCAGAATCAATGGCAACGGATAAACTATTTATGATTCATCCAGCTAATGGCGGTAGTGAATCCTATGCTCCTCTGGCAAATATGTTAGCGGATAACTATAACTGTATTGGTATCGATAATTACAATCTCAGCACAGATAACCAAATAGATTCATTGCAACGATTAGCTCAGATTTATATGGAATTAATTCTGACTGAAATCTCTATTGACCAACCTATCCGTATCTTAGGCTGGTCATTAGGTGGACAGTTAGCGATGGAAGTTGCCTATCAATTAGAACAGCTTGGCGCACAAAAAATCCAGTTATTCTTATTAGATACTGTAATTAACAACGCTGAGATAACAATGCTTAAAAATAATATTGACATGTCAAATTTAAACTTATTCATCACTGATGAGTTACAGAAAATGGGCGCCAGTGATATCTATATCAATAAAGTATTGGAGACTGCGCCATTGGAATATAAAATATCTGATTGTGATTTAAGTGGAATATTAAAACATACAAATATTACGCTATTTAAAGCAGGTGAAATCAATCCTAATCATAATGATTATTCGCAAGTAAAATTGATTGAATTAATCATAAAAGTGACAGACAATAATATTTCTCAATGGGTAATCAATCCATTAGAGATTAAACTATTGGATAATCACCATCATAATAATATTCTTGAATGCACTTCTGTTATTCGTATGGAAATAATTAATTCATTAGGGATTAAGGAAGAGATATCAATATAAATTAATTTGATAATGATTAATGAGGCTGGTATTACCAGCCTCTTATTCGGTCATGTATTAAATAGTTAGAATGAGCGCTAAAAATAGTGCTCGCACTCAATGAAAGTTCCTATCACCTTATCGTGCATTTCTTCAGATTTTGAGTAACCGATGGTTTTTCTATTCAGTCTTTTTATTCGGGTACGATGCGTTAAATTATTTCTTTCTAAACGTTGGGTGAATGTCTTCCCAGTCAGGTGTTCTTCCTCTGGGAGGCTGTCATACACAGCATAATCATCCGTACAATAAAACCGAATATTAAAGGGCGATAAAAGGGTCATGTATTAAATAGTTAGATTGAATATCAAAAATAGTACTCACGCTCAATAAAAGTCCCTATCACCTTATCGTGCATTTCTTCGGATTTTGAATAACTGATAGTTTTTCTATTCAGTCTTTTTACTCGAGTACGCTGAGTTAAATTCGTTCTCTCT
>NZ_NJAI01000006.1:86761-102870 GCF_002632725.1 Xenorhabdus hominickii | reverse complement strand
TTACAGCAGGTATAGCAACGATAACGAGGATGTCCGCCATTCCCTTTTCCATGTCCTTTGACATGTTCTGATTTGTGACAATAACGGCAATAGACGTCAACTTTGGCCATGCTTTACCCTTAAAAGGCGGGAAGCATATCACAACAACTAACTATTTAATACATGACCATTTTTACTTCGTAGAATAATTCCAATTGTCCAGCTTGACCTGTTCTGTAAAAAACAAAAGCACCATTTAGGGATTTGTTTGAATCTATTGCCATCGCTAATCATGGTGATGATTTATCTACTGGTTTAATAAATTGTATGGGTTGATGACTGACATTTTGTTGTCGTGAAATTGCATGATTCAGGCTTAATACCTGTATTTGATCTTTATGCCCCTTTTGGTATCTATTTCCTATAGAATCAAGAGTTGAACATCCAACTGATATTACGCCTTGTTTTTTTTACCATTTAAAGATAAATAAATCATGTATGACATAAAATTACCATCCTGGTTTTTTTTAATCTTGAAAAGGTAAAATAACATACAAGTAAAAATTCCAATAGGAATCTAAAACAAAAAGTACCACCACTAGAAGAAACAATCTCATAATATTCATATGGAGAATTTTCGCACATTATCATCTCCTATTACTATTTATTTTCGGGACTTTCACGCCCTCTTGTCATCTAGTAACCATCCATTCTGGCGGGTTTAGCTATTAGAGACCCAACTTGCGACAAGTTAGAGGGCTGGCCTGTCGTCCAGAATTTACTCGCTGATGCTGGAGTCAGTCCGGCCAGTATTTGATATGCTTAGGGTTTAGCATCGGTCCTTCTCCCCGAAATCATGAAGTAAGCGACATTAACAGGGAATAAATGAATCTGGAATTTAAACATCTGGCGCAAATCAGCCTTGATGACATTATAGAGCTTAACAACCACCCAGAGGTTCTGCGGCTAATGCCGCTGGGTAGCCCAAACTTCGATCGTATAATATGCAAAAAATGGGTAATACAAAAAGAGGCCCAATGGATCCAGCATGGTTATGGTCCCTGGGCATTTGTAATTGATTCTAAGTTTGCAGGCTGGGGGGACTCCAGTTTGAAGAAGGTGACGCAGATCTGGCTCTGGTGCTTCATCCCAACTATTGGGGAACAGGTAAGATAATCTATGAAGAGATAGTTAGACGTGCATTTAATGAGATGCATCTCGAAACCATAACAATCCTACTTCCTCCGTCCAGAACAAAAATAAAAGGTATTTTTCGACTGGGATTTAAGCCAGACGGAGAGGTTGAGCTTGACGGGGTGCGCTTTCTACGCTTTCGGTTGTGTGCATCCAGGGTATCATCGTTAGACAACATTGAATCAACGCAATTATGATCGCGAAAGGCATTAATCTTATTAGTGGTGCATAAGTAGACTTAACGAATGGAAGGGACTTCCCCTGGTTACGCGACTGGTTAACTTTCGTGCAATTATGGGTGGCTTTTTATCTCGAGGAATTCGTTATGACCATCACTACTGTCGGTATTGACCTTGCCAAAAATGTGTTTGCTGTTCATGACGTTGACCACAATGGCAAAACTGTTCTGGTAAAACCCAGAGTATCACGGGCTGCTCTTCCTGAACTTATCGCCAGTTTGCCACCTTGTGTGATCGGGATGGAAGCCTGCTCCGGTGCCCACTACGGGGCAAGATTATTCCGTCAGTATGGTCACGATGCCCGGCTGAGGGCGCCGAAATTCGTCTCTGACCAGAAGGAAACCCTGCGGTTCTGTTGCATTAACAGAGAAAGTCTGAGTCAATGTGGAGTTGGTTACTCTTTATTCAGCCAATCGATAAAACCTCCCTGCCGGTGACAATGTCTTATCTTCGGGTTGTGAGTATTGCCCTTTACGCAGCATCGAAACGAGCTCTATTCCCGCTAAAATCGTTTGGGCCCAGTGAAATGATTTAAAGCCTCACATCGGCCGTATCCGGCGTCTAATGTTTCGATGATCTTGTTCAATGAGATTATTGCGGTATTTCTTTTGCCGGATTTTAGTCGCTTCTGAGGTTGATATTTCGGTATTCAGTACGGCTAACGCCGCAGTATTGGCCCCGATGTTATTGTTTGTGACGCGGGTAGGTTCACCGTGTGAACGTAGGGCTTTACGGAAAAATCTCAAGGCGGCTGCGGTATCCCGATTTGCTGTCAGTAAAAAATCAATCATCTGGCCAGCAGTATCAACGGCACGATAAAGATAACGCCATTGTCCTTTGATTTTGATGTCCGTCTCATCCCTTCGCCAGCGTTGACCAACCTGACGTTTATGCCGACGAAAAGCCTGATTGAGCAACGGCGTGAGTCGAAGTACCCAGCGGTATAAAGTAGAATGATCAACGTGTACTCCTCGCTCCGCCATCATCTCTTCGAGATTGCGTAGACTCAAGGCGTAAGCAAGGTACCCGCGGACATACTGAGCCATAATATCACCAGGATAATGCAGGCGTTTGAACGCCTTTCGGATAAGGGGCATATCGGGTTCCATCCTGAGTTTTCACAACGATAAACCAAAATGCTCGTTAATGTGACAGAACCGTTTTCGTTCCACTGAGCGTCAGACCCCTTAAACGAATCTTAGGTTAATTAAAATAAATTTTTTTTCAATTCACATCCAACATTTTTAATTACAGATGATATTTTATATAAAAAACTAAATGAAGTTATTATATAATACACGAAAAGAAATTGTGTCTGAAATTTGGATAATATCTGCTAATGCTCTTATATCTTGTTCCCTGGTAGAGAATCTAAGTGTCATCTCAGTAACTATCCAATCTTTAAACGTTCCACTATATCCGGTGAACCCCCACATTCGTTGCATTCTTAACATTGTTGTATCAGTAAAGTGCGTTCTACTTGCTACCTGAGCATCAATGATTGAGCGCAATGAATTAGTAAGGGTAATGTGCGTTACTGTAGAATTGCCAGTAATAAATTGCGCATATAACCTTAAGTAAATATCATTTGTAATATTCACATGAGTACTTTGACCAGAAACAACGTTGCTCATTGGCACAGTGTTATCTATTCTATAGATATTACTTCCTGGGGGGGATTCCACAAACCCTAATTTTAAAAGATGTTCGAACATTGAACGATACTTAGGGAGTTGAGTCCTATCACTGATAGTCGCCAAATTAACCTCAATATTATTTATTTGGCTATTACCTATGGTTTCCACAATATCACGACCAGCTAAGTTTTTAATCTCTCTGAAAGCGTGTACATACCCTGTTTCTCTGACACTTCTCTTTCCGCTCAGCCCCTGCGCAAAACTGCCTGTCAGCCGTTCCCCTGTCAGCCGCATTCCCCGAGCCAGTCCGCCAAGTAGCGTACTCCCCAGGCTCATAGCACCCAGCCCGAAAGCCACCCAGCCCAGGACTGCCGATGCCTGTGGATTGCTTTCTTCGGTTGCTGCACTGGCAATACCCGTTGCATCTCCCAGAAAACCCACGCCGGCTAAAATCGCCGCCCCGATACTCAGAGACGCCCCGCCAGTCGGGATAGCCGCTGCCAGCCCCCCTATCAGACCAATCGTACCAAACACAATTCCCAGAATACTGCCCAGACTCATATGCCCACTCGGGTCGCTCCGGTTGATCGGGTCGCCCAGACAGTAGGCATACGGGTTCAGGCCCCCGGCACCGAACGGGCTTAAGCTGTCCGGCGCCGTAAACCGCATCAGCACGGGGTTATACGTGCGGTAGCCATTCCCCAGATGATAACCGCCCCCCACCGGGTCTGACCGTTCACCGGTATAAGCGGGCAGCGCCGGATTCCGCGCTTCTGCCGCCTGCTGCCCATACGGGGTGTAGCAATGACGGGCCAGTGTGTCTGTATTCTGTTGACTCATCAGCACACTGCCCTGCCCGTCCGTGCCCAGCAAATACGCACCGCGCCCGGTCAATGTCGCCGCCGGTGCCCCGTTTGCCTGCACCAATCGGGTTTCTGCCCCGCTTTCGCGCAGCACTTCCACCACCCGGACGCTGCCCTGATAGTACAGTTCATGGGTTTGTTCGCTGCCCAACTGTTGCAGCACCAGCCGGCCAGCCGCATCATACCCATAACGGCTGGCATTATCTTTCAGCGTCACCGAGGCCAGCCGGCCCAGGGCATCGTAGATGAGTTCACGCCCGACCTCATCCCGGATCAACCGGCCGGCCTTATCATAGGCCAGTGTGATAACAGCCGGATACTCTGGGTGCGTGTGAGTAATCTGCTGCAACTGGCAGGGATCTGACAGGCTGTAACTGAATGTAGCCGTATCACGGCTGCCGTCCGACAGCGTCGTTACGCAGGTCAGGATATTCCCCAGCCGGTCATAGGTAAATTGCTGGCGGGTCAGGAGCATTCCATATGCATCCTGCGGACACTCTGCTCCCTCACACTGATATTCAGTCAGCCAGCGACGGGCAGTATCATAGATATAGCTTTCCTGACGTAGCAGACCGGCCTGCTGGGAGCGGGTGATCCGGCTCGCCAGCTGACCGGTGATCGTATAGGTCTGCGCCAGTGTCAGCACTTCCGTGCCGGTTTCAATCCGGCGACCAATTTCCCGACCAAAGTCATCCCATGTTAGAGTCGTGGTTAGCTGTTGCGCATTTTCTCTGTCGTGTACTGTCCAGCTATGCATCCGGCTGGCGGTATCATAGCGGCATGTCACGCTAATCGCTTCATCAGTCGTCTCAACCGGACGCCCCAGCGTGTCAAAACGCAGCCGGTGGATTTTTCCCGTCACATCCCGGTACGCCGTCAGTTTCCCGGCAGGTGAATAAATGTACTCGGTGTTCCGGGCAGCGCCGGCACCGGGATCATCAAAACGCACGGTTTCCTGTTGTAACTGCCCGGCCGACGTATACTTGAATGCATGGGATGTCTGCTGTGCCGCCACCGCCTGGGCCATCGCTCCAGTTCTGGCGTCATAGGTAAAGTGTTGTTTGATGCCCGGCGCCGTCATCTGGAGCAGGACGTTGCCCAGCCGGGGTTCATATTGATAGTGTACGGTCTGCCCGAGCGGATCGGTGACCATCTCTGGCGCAGGAAGACTTCCCTGATAGGTGGCGAGGTGGGTGCGGCCGCCAACTGTGGTCGCTGTCACCCGGTGCAGGCTGTCAAACTCACGCTGGCCCAGCACTTTCCCGTCTGCGTCAATCTGCATCAGTAGGCTGTCAGCGCTGAATGGCGCATAGCGTTTCCGGACTACCGTACCGTCACTGTACCGGACAGTAGATACCCGGTTAAACACGTCATAGGTGTATTCGGTCTTCTGTTTCAGTTCATCCACCGTGGCCCGCAACCGCCCCAGGCCGTCGTAATGGTACTGTTGCTGACTTGCCTGTTTGCCATGACTGTCGTACTGGGTCACCGTCAGCGGCTGATGCCGCAGATCGAACACCGTTTCCGTGTGACCGAAACGCAGACCATCCGCTTCCATTGTGCTGCGGATTGTCCGGGTCACCGGATCGTAATCCTGCCGTACCCGTTTGCCCGGCCCATCCGTTATCTGGCAGAGCTGCCCCCAGTTGTCGTAGGTAGTCTGTTGGCGGATAGAAACCGGTTCGACCTGTTCCGGGTCTGTGCCCACTGACAGCCAGTCATGGTGGTTCTGGACAACTATCCGTCCCCAGCTGTCATACTCGGTGTCAAACACCCGGCACCAGCCCCGCGCTTCCTGCCCCCTCACCAGTATTTCCTGATGACAAAGCCGCCCCAGTCCGTCAAACCGGATCCGGGCCTGATTGCCCCAGACATCTTGCTGGGTGGTGGTGACCGCCCCAGGCTGTTCAATAGTGTAAGCATACTGTGTTGTCTGGGCATAACGGGTGTGGGCATTATTTACCTGTTTTAGCAGACGCCCAACATCATCGTAGTCATAATGCGCCGTGCAGCCCAGCGGATCCTGTTCATGCGACACTTTACCACTGAAACACGATTTAACCTGTGTTCCGACGGCGGTAAGCCCGTCATGCCCGCGCCACTGCATGGTACGCCGTAGTTTCCCTTCTTTCAGGGTATAGCTGAAGGTCTTCTGGCTTGTCCAGTGCGTGTCGGTTGCCGCTGAACCGGCATCCGACACGCTGTACACGGTCTCCTCAATGGACGCCACCCGTCCGTGGTGGGGAGACTCCGCCTTATCCACATACCGGGTCTGGCTCGCATGCAGCAACTGACCGTCACTGTACCCACCCTGCCAGACGCAAACGACCGCATAATCGGTCAGGCTGCCGGGGCGCGTGGATAATGGGTCATAGTGGTAGATCACCTGATGAACAGGCGCATCGTCATAGCCCTCTGCCGGTGGCGGAATGATCGTTTTGGATTTTACGTAACGAACAAACCCGTGTGGATCGGCCGGGCATTTATCCGCTTCCCCCTCTGCCGGATAATAAGCCCACGTCGTTCGGGTGCCGTCCGACGCGATCTGGACGGTGGGATTGCCCGCCGCATCAAACTCGGTTTGGGTCACTTCCTCTCGTTGACGGCTGTCACTGATAAAGCGGACCGTGGCGGATTGCGGCAACTGGAACTGCGGCGGCTGCTCATCAAACGTCTGCCCTATTCGGGTATAATATTTCGTCTCGTGCTGCCGCTGGCAGCCGTTTTGTCGCACGGTTTCTGAAATCAGCAGATGGTAGTTATTGTAACGTCGGGTAATATGACGCTGCTCCCGGCCATTGTCCCAGTGTTCGATCGAGCCGTAGTGATAGTTTGTCAGGACACCATAGAGATAATCTTCATCATCATTCCAGCTTTCGTTACTCCCATAACCCAGAAAATTAAATTCGGTATATTCATAGTGCCTGATGACGTCAGGACTTTGCTTTATCTGTTGCGTGTACCGGGTGACATAAGGTAAAGGCGTCAGAGCTGCCTCTTCGGGAAATTGATGGCCATCAAAATCGTAATCTACAAATTCAGCGGTACCTGTCGGAGATGAAACTCGGATTAAAAAACCGCTGTCTGAGTCATATTCCAGCTTCCAGATTAACGTTTGGTTACTCGTCAGATTGATAATCTGAGTGACCTTGTCATTCTCAAAGAGTAATTGGATATCATAAGATTCCGATGATCCGGGCCAGACCGTAATACGGGTATAGAAAGCCGTTTTATACTGGATTTTTAACAGTACCTGCTTTTCGCTTTCGTCCGATACAGTAACAAGACGGGGCATAGTATACGTCTCATAATCCCAGTCCAGTTTCAGGGTATATCCCAGCGGGTTTACTATTTGAGTGGGAATTTTGAGGTCATAGAGACTTCGGGAGCCGGTGAGGATTTCCACCAGACCAGATTTATGGGTCACTCGGTAAACATTCTGCACGACGTCCTTTTCAAACCGAACCACATCCTGTTTGTATTGTTTTAAAGAGACCTCTTCATCCGTTTCAAACACCTTATACTGCTCGCCCGTTGAGAGCATTAAAAGTCGGTTTTTAGCATGATATTGAGTGAGTCCCAGAGAAAAACCGATGCCAAAACCCCTATCCATCCCGTTGAGGGGACTGTAAGTAAGCGCAAGAATTTGCTCTGGACCAAGACGATTATTGCCAATAAGGTGCGCCACCGGCATCATATAATTAAACAGCCCGGTGCGGGGATCGACACGCCCCGCAGCAGTACTTTGGAAATTGGTAGCATGGGAAGTGAAATTGTTATTCATCTTTATCCCCTTTTTTCAAGGCAGAATGTTATGGTAGTCAGAAATCCATATATTAAAGACCATTAATATCATGAATAAATAAGGTTCATGAGCCAGGAAAAATATTAAATAATATTTCAAGATAAAGGATCACAATTGAAATATAATCCTATTTTTAATATTTTAGTTACCTATTATCCCATATGGTATAAAGTAGGACTTATGCTATTCAACCCTCTTGTAAATGGATAAAATCAGCTTTATCCATGATAATTTTTAGAAAAACAGACTCATTACCATAGATGTCACGGAATTTGAATTGTGGAATTTGGTCAGGCTGGTCAACCCAAAAATCAGCGGCTGGATTTTCGAAGCAAAGCCTACTCAGACTAACAACATCTGTGCGTGGTGTTGTGACTATCTCCTCTTGTGGGGTGGCTTCCCTTTTTACACGGCCGCGAGACGCCGGGTCCGTAATTGTTGTGATCCTATAAGCTGCTCCAGCCTTTCTCTTAGTACTATATGCTCCCCAAAGAAACCAAAGGAAAAGACGGCCATCTTCTGTATGATGGGTAAATCTTCGATAATTATACTTAAGAGAATCATTATCGTTTATGGTATTTCGAATTTCAACATCATGCACTGCAAACCCATGATCTTCTTTAGGAAAGATGTAATAATTATTTTGAGTCCATGTCGGGTATTTAGACGAAGTTGACGGGTGCTCTCCAAACATATCAATTATAGTAATTGTCTCTTTAAATTCATATGTACCATGGGCGACGTTTTCTTCAGTTTTTAACACCAGACTATCAGAATGATAAATGATTGGTTGACGGCCTGTAACAAAAATATGTGATCCCTTATGAGTAAAATCATCTGATAAAAATGTTTTTCCATCCAGTGTAACTCTTGCCATTATTTCAATGGTTTCAATTTTTTTTGTTTTCAGCCAATAAGTTTTTCGCTGAGGTTCAAGGTCATCATTGGTGGCGTCTCTTCCGTATGATAAATTTGTGTCTCTTGTTATACCACGCCGTGGAAACTGGTGAAAGTAATCGTTTGGCTCAGAACTGTATGCCCACTCACCAGATAATTTTTCGCCTGTTATTTTATTCACTAATTCAATACTATCTAATTGCTCAGGAGATAAGGGTACTATCTCCGGCCAATTAATATTACCAGTATCAGCTTTTATATTAATAATGATACCAACTTGCATATTTCCATTCGCAAACAGCTCGCCTTCCCAGCTCCCATCAGATAATACAAGAGTAAAGGTGGATAGTGAATTAATTTTTTTTAATAAACCATTATTTTGTTGTGCGTTCATTTTAATTCCCCTATGAAAAACAAGAATAAAAAAACTCATTATCCTTTTAATGAACCCTTTGTTTTTTCCATTACGATGGAACCAGAAATCTATTGGCTATAATTCTATTAACAATAGAAACCCTTATCATTAATGACATAAAAACCCCATCCAATACGATATTGAAAAAATAATAGCAACATTCCATTGTTCACATTAGGTATATATAAACATTATACCCAACACTGAAATTTTTCCAGAATAAATTACAAAAACAAACATTGCATTAATTAAATTATTTAAACCGCTGAATGTGGGTTAAGATAAAAATGGCAACAAATTATTATTTAATGATATATTTTTTCATAATATTATTTAATTATAAAAATTAATTAATATATACCCCTCGTATTTCAAGGTAATAACTTGATATCTCATCCCAAGTTATCCCACTACGACACACCTAAGTCACATGTAGTGAACTCAATACGGCTGTTATTAACGATGGATCGAAACGGTTCTGTTGTATTAAGGGAAGAGCAGGTAATATGCGATCTTTTACGGAGTGAGTTGCCCGTGTCTTTAATTCGACAAGCCTTCAAGCGGTTACATTATCCTGGTGATATTACGGCTCAGGGTGTTCGCGGGTACCTTGCTTACGCCTTGAGTCTGCGCAATCTCGAAGAGATGATGGCGGAGCGAGGAGTACACGTTGATCATTCTACTTTATACCGCTGGGTACTTCGACTCACGCCGTTGCTCAATCAGGCTTTTCGTCGGCATAAACGTCAGGTTGGTCAACGCTGGCGAAGGGATGAGACGGACATCAAAATCAAAGGACAGTGGAAATAGTTGTACCGGTCGGTCGATACGGCAGAGCAGACTGTCGACTCGGGATACCGCAGCCGCGTTGCGCTTCTTTCGCAAGGCGATTCGCCACCATGCTGAGTCCGAGGTCATGACCCTTGATAAAAGTGGGGCGAACACCGCCGATAAACCCGAAGAAGAAACCATCACCATTAGGCAGAGCAAATACCGCAATAATCTCATTGAGTAAGATCATCAAAACATTAAACGCCGGATACGGCCGATGTGAGGCTTCAAATCGTTTCGCCGGTCCAAACGATTTTAACGGGAATAGAGCTCGTTTCAATGCTGCGTAAAGGGCAATCCTCACAACCCGAAGAGAAGGTATTGTCACCGGCAGGGAGGTTTTATCGATTGACTGAATAAAGAGTAATCAACTCCACATTGACTTAGGCTTTTTCTGTTAATGCGACAGAGCCCTTTTTATCACGATTTCTTCTTATTTGAATAAGAATCGCTTAGCCGCCTCTTTGAGCCGTTTTTTACTCCGCTTATCATATTGTTGAGTTGTCGTTACACTGGCATGTCCCAGTGCTTCTTTCACGGTGAAAATATCTTCACCATTTTCAAGTAATGATGAAGCATAGGTCCTTCTTAAATCATGTGGCGTAAATTCCTTCATATTGATATTTAAATTTTTCAATAATCGTTCAAAAATAAAACGAATTGACGATGTGCCCAACTTGTTACCTGTCACATCATCATTTTTTAATATACTGTTAAACAGATAGCCTGAATGAATTCCTCGTACATCGTTCACCCATAACAATAGCCGTTCTTTAATTTCGTCAGGCATATAATTCTCACGCTCTTTATTCCCTTTACCGTGAATAATGATAAGTGAACTTTCAAAATCGATATCCTCATATTTCAAATCTACTACTTCAGAACGCCTTAACCCGCATCCCACCATGACGACAAACATGGCCGCATCACGGACAGAAATAGCACTGTTAAAACTGTCAAGATGCTGAAATATTTAATTAATTTCACTCTTCTCCAGCATCCTGCCTTTACTAACACGGACACCTTTGAGCCGTTTTACCGATTTAATGTCCTGATACGTATGGCTGTTTATGTGACGGCTGGATCTCACTTCTTCAGCGACACCTTTGATCGCACATAACATGAGATTGATGGTATTGGGGCTTTGTTTTGGTTAATTAATCGTTTGATCACTACCCTCACCTGCATATATAAACCAAGATGTGATGTCCCACCTTGAGATGATCCGGTTTTTGGTTCATGAATAAAATAAATCAGTCAATCATGACGCAAATTTGCGTCATAATAAAAATAAATATGTTAAGATTAAAGATGTTTTTTCGCTCTTAAGATTCACTACCGACGAAATTCGTCGTCAGCCATTAATATCACTTTCAAATTGATTCTCATGAATAACAATAATTTTATTTCTCTTTAATATATAAGTTAAGCAAACAGTGTTGTCTCGGTTGTCTCAATTCACTTAGCCAATTATTTTATAATGATTAATATTTAAAAATTGAGACAACACGGTCTATTTTATGTTGTCTCAATTTTAACTTTCACCTCGATAATAATTATCATCACATTGATAAATTAGGAATTAATTCTTAATTTTGTGTTGTCTCAGTGAGTCACTTTAGCACGCGCATTTGTTTGAATGGTTTCAGTACTGGCGGGTAAAAGCCATCGTGGAACGGTGGGAAAGGAAGCTACTGTCGCTTGTAATTTTCACTAAACTAGGCTGTGTCCCTTAATTAAATAATCACCTGTAAAAGAGTCGAATACAGCCTAATTTCACCATGGACAGATAGTTTCGTGCGGTTTTTTCGTAGCGTGTTGCAATACGCCGATTTCCTTTGAGAAAACCGAAACAGCATTCGACAATATTACGGTCATGATAAGCCTGTTCATCAAATTTCGTGCGGCCATGAGTGCTGCCTTTTTCATTGATTTTATACGAAATATACATTAAGGGACACAGCCTAGTATGACTTAACATATCTTCATTGCAAGTCAAATTAGGCGAAATTTTAGTCACCATGATTGTTAATGATTTTTGCAGACGAAAATCAGCGTTTATGGGGGGCCCATTCCCTCGAAAAGTTCACTTGTTTTTAATCATTGTATTATCATAGATGTCTGAAATTTCAGCATCCGGGAGAAGCTGAATACGTTTTATAGAGTGTGTGTACCAGAATCCCAGATTTTCCAGTTCCCAGGCGTGGTCATAACGAAAGTATGGGGATTCGATTATTTTCAGAAGCCCCATTGAGAATGGCTGTCAGCTAAAAAGGCTAAAAACAGCAATACCAAAACTACCAAGACCGACTAATAGAACCATCAAATTAGAAAAAGAACGATAGGGTCGTAGTGGTTCAACCAAGTACGTTGATAGAGACGGTAAAATAAACAAAATAAGCGCAATCATAGGTCCAGTAATGCCTGCGATAACGTTCAGAGTATTCGGATTCCAGATAGTAATCATTAAAGTAAGGCAAAAAACGATAGCCATGCCGATCAACTTATCTCGCACTTTATTTTCTTTATGATGGAGAATTTTACTCTCCAATGCTCCGACTAATCCTCTGACTCCCTCCAATGCCCCGAAGTAAGTTCCTAAAAATGATTTTGTCATAGCAATAATAGCAACAGGGGTTGCCGTTATTGCTATCCAATACAAGCCCTCTTTCTGCGCGATCGCGCTGAGAATGGTAATATTGTTGTCTTTGGTTGCCTGTATTTCCTGAGGTGATAACGTTAAAACACAACTAAATACAAAGAACAAAATGACTATGCAGATTAGCGCATAAGTGGGTTTCACAATCCGTTTAATGTGGTATTCCGCATCTGTTGTATAGGCTCGTTTACAGTGGTTAGAAAAAGTAGACATGATTGGGGTGTGGCTGAAAGAGAATACCATAACTGGCATTAGTAACCAAAGTGCTCTCACTGAATCCAGATCAATATGAATATTGCTGATAAGATGTTTAATGTTTGCACTATCCCATTGAAATACAAGCGTCATAGATAATGTCAGCAGGTAAAGAATGAGTGGAAGAACTAACACGCCCATGAACTTCAATGTGATTTTTTTACCCAATAAGAAAATTAGGTGTAATCCTAGAACTACCATAAATGCTGTTAGTGTTCGTGGAAACTGAATCTGCCAAAATTGCTGCAACAAAATGTTAACGGAATTAGTGATAGATATTGCATAAACAAAAATAATAAGCAGGAAAGTTAGTGCGTAAAAAAAGTTGATGATACGAGCTATCCTGATCCCGTAATATTGTTTGGTTGCACTGAGTAATGTGGGAGAATGGGAATTGCTGGTAATGATATAACGCGCAAGACCTAGATGAGGGTAATAGGTAAATGGGAATGCTATCAATAGCATAACCAACATAGCAAGTGGTCCGGATAATCCTAATTGTATAGGGAGAAACAGAGTTCCTGCACCTACAGCTGTTCCGAATAGTGCATAAAACCAAATATTGTATTCATTAATCCACTTTTGTTCCATCTTCAAGTACGTCTCCTACTAAGTTTATAGTTTTTCATGTTTTCCTAAACCAGGATAAAGACAAATATTTTCCGGAAAAACAGTGTGCTAACCATCGCCACCACACCCACTGCAAACCATGCAATAAACCGGTATTGCAGTCGGCTGTTAACGTTTTCCAGTCTGTCATAAGTTGCCTTGAGTCTTTTATCCAGTGCATCAAAAGATGCTTCTGTTATCTCCAGCCGTTGCGGTAGTTTTTTACCAAAAGTTTCACTGAGCTTATTAAAGTTTGCTCTGCATACTTTTGGTAACTTCATCCCGCGCGCCCATTTTGAAGCTATCCAGGCACGTTGTGACCTCACCGGATAGCTTCGTGATTTCTGCCTGATGAAAGTCTGAAAGGGTTGTTTTCAGGCTCTACAATGCTGCTACAATCTCCCGAGACTGTTTATGCAGCGA
This sequence comes from Xenorhabdus hominickii, assembly GCF_002632725.1. GTDB lineage: Bacteria > Pseudomonadota > Gammaproteobacteria > Enterobacterales > Enterobacteriaceae > Xenorhabdus > Xenorhabdus hominickii. The sequence goes on along the minus strand of NZ_NJAI01000006.1, from coordinate 89,064 downwards.
GTCTGTCCGGCTGTCTTTCTCCAGTGCATGAAGGTGTTGCGTTGCCGCGTCATTCAGTCGCTGAGTACTTTTTCTGAGTTGCCGTAGCTCTTCATCGCGAATCAGACTGTCGGCGACGATCAGTGCTTTCGTCTCTTTCTGGATTTCTTCTGCGAGGCGTTTCGGGCGCTGAGTGCGTTCAAAATGCTGGTTGCAGGTATTTTGCCAGTTCTCACGAAGCTGCATCAGACGTGCTTTACGGGTTTCAATAGTCAGCACGGAATAGGCTTTCTGACAGCCTTGTGTTCGGGCTTTTTGGGGTTATAACGTCGGAAATACTGTTCAGAGTCACTGCGAATAGCATCATTGATGCGGACAGAAAACATCAGGTGACAGTGTGGCTGCTCCCCTCCGTCTTCGGAGGTGGAAACGTGAATAGATTAACGCTTCAAACCCCATTAAGCGCGCCTTCTGCATTATTGCATTTTCCGGAAGGATAACCCATTATCAGCAATACTGGAAGTTCTGTTAAATTATCAGACTTGTAGTGGGGGAAAAATAGCTGTTCATGTCTTAGTTGATCTTGACGGTCGATTAGTACGGTTTTTATGATTTAATAGGTCGGATTTTAAGTAAGTCTCAGTCTGCTTTATGACCTAAATTATGGTATATACTCAGTGCTTGCCAAGCGCGGTAATTACAACGAGTCTAAGTTATTTCCCATATATGTCATAACTATCACCAAGGTTAAGAGGCTAGTCCATTTGCCCAAATAACTACTATTTTGTCACCCCACACTTAAAGCCTATCCCAATAGGATTATATTCCAGGCAATTAAACTACAAGCCAAATGAAGCATGGCTTCATAATTTTCAATACGTTTTTCCCAACGGACCAGAATACGACGAAAACGATTAAGCCAACTGTGTGTCCTTTCAACAACCCAACGGTTCACTTTAAAATCATCTTGTTCGGCCAGCGCATCTTGTTCTTCTTTTCTTGAGTGTACGCAGGGTACGTATCCACGGGTTTTTAATTCTTTTTCCAGCCATTCCGCCTCATAAGCTTTATCCAGATGGAGTTGGGTGCCATAACCCCAGCCTCCTGTCTGTAAACCGTCCAAGGTGGCTATAACAAGTCTGATATCATGAATATTAGCGGGCGCAACCGCAATCGCTAATGGCAAGCCCTGTCCATCCGTGAGCAAACTTCGCTTTACGCCTTGTTTCCCCCGGTCTGTTGGGTTGCGGCCTGTTTTTTTGAGCCGGCCAGGGGCGCTTTAGTCAAACAGCCATCCAGTGCCAATTTGCTCCAGTCGATAGCCCCTATTTTTTCACTGGCGAGTAAGCCATTTTGCCAGAGTCGCTCAAAGACGCCTGCAGCCACCCATTCCTGAAAACGGCGGTGGGCACGGCTTGAAGAACAAATCCCGGTGGCATTGAGGGCATTCCACTGGCATCCGGTTCGTAACACAAAAAAGATAGCATTCATAGCGGCCCGATTATCGACACGGCGACGATGGCAGCCCAAAGGGGGATGGGTTTTATGTGGCGGGAGCAAGGGGTCAATTTTCTGCCAGAGTTCATCAGAAATGAACCATTGGGCTATTGATTTCTTATTCATGAAAAAATCCCCTAAATGGAAAAAAGCAGGCTGACTATAATATCAAATACCTCCTATTGGGATACACTCTAAGTGTAATAAATGATCCAAAGCCATTCGTTCACAAAGAAATCATTATTGAATGGCATATAAAAATACATATAAATAACCTCCACTAGAAATAGTAGTGATGATTTTTTTATAAAAAATCTCCAATCAGAGTTTGTAACTTTAATTATTACCCTCTCATTTTTAAATAAACAGTCCCTAAAGCATATATCAACACCAAATAAATAAGATTAATTTATCATTTAAAATAAAACCATTTTAACTATATAATTGGATTGTTTTTAGCGCTATCACTATTTATCCATAAAATGACATTTTTTTAAAAAATTTATTTCTTCCTAATCAACTTAACTTAGCCATGAAAAAGTATATTTGGGAGCGTCTAATACATTTCAACTACGATTGAACAAGAATAAATAATTACTTTTAAGTTAATTATCTCAGTCAACGTTATTATAGTTGCCTGTGTACGTCTTATTAACTCGGCGGCTATTTATATCTGATATACTGTGTCAATGAAAACAGATGCACGCAAGCTCACGATTGAGCAACTAGAGCTGCTGAGGCAGCAAGCTATTCGATTTCGCCAAGAGAAAAAAACCTTTCGCGAAATCGGTCAATTATTGAAGATCCATCCGGATACGGCTGGACGC
>NZ_NJAI01000006.1:76776-86661 GCF_002632725.1 Xenorhabdus hominickii | reverse complement strand
CGTCAATTACAACGACGACCCGAGCGCGTAAAAAGTTATTTCAAATCACGGTTTATTAAATATGCCGCATAGCCGATGTATTTTTCCGCCGGGTTAATAGTAATAGAGATTATCCCTGTAACATACAGAAGACATTCAATTTATTATCGTCGAGATCTCTAAAATAGGCGGCATAAAAACCATGCTCGCCACGAAATCCCGGTTTTCCTTCATCCGTTGGCTCCAAGGGCAATCGCTTTGTTATACACTTTATCGACCTTCTCCTGACTATCAGCATTGAGCGCGATCATTCCCCCATTACTCACCGTGGCCGGATTACCATCAAAAGGCTTAATAATGCACAAATTCGTCATATTAAAATTCGGGCCCCAGGCGATAAAAGCCGGTGTTTCCATTACACTCTGAGTGCCGAATTCGGCAAGCAGCTCATCGTAGAATGCTGCTGCACGGAAAAAATCATTCGTATCCAATGTAATATAACCAATCATTTTTACTCCCCCATATTCTATTTTTACATATATACCCTTCGTAATTGAAAATGCTTTATTTTTCATTCGTATCAGATCAAGATTGCGCCCCCTGAAAATGGGCGCTCTGAAAGCCGTCTGTCTGCCGAGCAAACGACAGAATGAGTTGTGTATCTGACGACAAATTTGGTGCATACTACCGCGCAAATTGTCGCTTGTGTCTGGGCACGCTGGCAGGTGACTTTTACTGTGGCCGGGATGACGAAATGGCTCCACCGTCAGGGGTTCAGCGACAAGAAGCCGATGGGAACGCCTCATAAATTTGATGCGGATAAGCAGCAACAATTTATTGAGACCTACAACGCGCTGAAAGCGGAATGTGGCTAACATGAGCCGATTTTGTTTATTGATGCCATGCATCCTACCCAGTCCACAAAATTAAGTTACGGCTGGATGAGACACGGAAAGGAGCATGTCAACGAGGTTGAAACCACAGGTAGCCGTACTCGCCTTAACATCATGGGTGCACTCAATTTGCAATGGATTGAAGAGACCATTATTCGTGAATATCCGACAATTAACGCGAAAAATGTTGTCCTGTTTTTCGGTGCAATCCGGGAAACCTATCCGCTTTCACCAAAAATTCATATTATTCTGGATGGAGCCGGTTACCACCGCTCTGAAAGAGTGCAATTTTTTGCCGAGGTCCTGAATATTGAATTGCATTATCTGCCGCCTTACAGCCCTAACCTCAACCCAATTGAGCGATTATGGAAGTACGCGAATGAGCAGATAAGAAACAAGGTCTATTTCCCGGATGCAAAAACATTCCGTGAAACATTTCATCATTTTTTTCATGCCACATTACCAGAAAAAGTACAGGAACTGACTACCCGGCTGACAGATAATTTCCAGACTTTAATTCCTGCATCTTCAAGTTAATTGCGTATATATCGCTTTATAAATTACGCCAAAGAATAAAAATCACTCCAATAAATACCTTGGCAATCATTCATATAATAGATAATTATGATACTTTTAAATTCACCATCAACTCATAGATAAACAGAAAAAAACAAGATAGACCCAATATAAACAGCACAATAAATAAGTGAAAAAATTATAAAATCCTCCTTAATATAATTATTACAAATAGCATGTAAAATATTTTTATTTAACTGAGATTTAATAACAAAAACACATGTGATAAAAAACCATAATGACTTGTCGTTTATTGAAATAATTCTTAAAAACAAATGCTAAAACATTTCAATTCATAGAATTATAGGATTAATACATTCAAAGCTCAAAAATACCCAACATGCCATGGGGAATTGTGTCGACTTATCCTTCATATTTTTTGGGAAAAATGGGGTTCTTTGCTTAAGTCCGCGCCAAATTTTATACTCCAGTGCCGCGTAAACCATCAAGCAGCACGTCATGACCATCAATAATGTCTCTATCCATTCCAGGCCTTTCAGGAATAGAAAAAACCGCTCAACTTTTTGCTTCACCTTGTAATTTATTGGATATATACCCATAAAAAATCAGCGGCCTGATATAAAAACAAGCCGCTTACTCTATTAATATTCAATAATTATCCAATTTACTCGATCGGGCGTAAATCAACCCATAGCAATTGACTATCTGCAACTAATGGCCTGATCGCCCCCTCCCGTATATCTGGCAGCCACCACGCGCCTTGACCAAAAGCCAGTTGGACACTATCTGTTCCCGCCATTTCCCATCGGCCTTTTAAAACATAAAGTACGCCACTGTGCGATGTCGGCAGTAAACGTTCATCAGAAACCAGTGATACCTCGGATGCCCAACACGATCGTCGGGTCATGATATTAAAACACTGTACAGAGCCATCCAATAATTCAGCATGTCCACGAATATCACCCGAAAAATGGAAAGGTGCCACTTTATTAACCAGTTCGTGCTCTAAAAAACCCGGACTAGTCAAACGGACTCCTTTCCCTTTCAGCAAGACAATTGTGCGTTCAATATCAGGAAATTGCCCTAATGCTCCACTTTGGTGAATTGTCGTAAAACAGGCTCGCCAGGCGAAATCATCAGTAACAGGCCAGCAAACGATATCTCTTGTTTCTCCTTTCCCTTCAGGCCATTGTACTCTTGGCAATGTTGCATAATCGAAACACTTCATTTTCATGCCCTCCCCCACCATTTTGTATCCTGTTTATGGTGCTAAAAGATTATTTACACCCTTCATTTTTCAAGTTGCCTCTTGTTGGCTACATTCACTCACTTCAAGGCAACTCGAAGTCGATGGGTATATGTCAAATTGTTAACAGAAACAATCGCAAATAATTATGCTTACGACAATATTGAAATAGTTGAAGTGTGATTTATTACCCGCATTCCTTTAAAAGTATGTGACAAATATTTCCCAATTTTTTCATTGCCAACGCGTGAGTTTCATTCCATGCAAACGAGGTATTCAAGCGGAAAGCATGATCAAACTGAGAACTGGTGGAGAACATACTACCCGGCGCAATGCTGATATTTTCGGCCAGCGCCAGCTGATATAGCCGATTAGCATTGAAAGGCGGTTCAAATTCCAGCCAGAGAAAATAACCGCCACGGGCACTATTTACTTTTACGGATTGAGGAAAATGCTCCCTGATAACCCGTAACATCTGAATTTGCCTCTGCTCCAACTGTCGTCGTAACCGCCGCAGATGATTGTCATATCCTCCCTGAGACAAATAATCAGCAATTGCCAGTTGTGTTGGTGTGCTGGCAGACACTGTACTCATCATCTGTAATTGCTGGATCTTCTTCGCATGTTTTCCCGCAGCCACCCATCCCACCCGATAGCCAGGTGCCAGACATTTTGAAAATGATGAACAATGCATGAAGTTATTTTCTTTATCCCATGCTTTTACAGGTGCTGGGGGCTCCTGCTCGAAATACAATTCACCATATACATCATCTTCAATCAACGCGATATGGCTCTGATGCAAAATTTCCACTAACCGTTGTTTATTTTCAGGGGGCATCGTACTGCACAAAGGATTTTGGAAACGCGACATCAACCAACAAGCTTTTATTGGATATTTCTGCACAATTTCCGCTAATGCATCCAAATCAATGCCTGTTTGCGGATCCGTTTTAATGGCGACAGCTTTCAAGCGTAATCGCTCTATCGCTTGTAACGCACCATAAAAAGCCGGAGATTCAATGACTACCCAATCCCCCGGCGAAGTTACTGATTGTAAGCTAAAACTGAGTGATTCCATTGCTCCCGCAGTAATGACAATTTCATCTGGTGAAACATGGATACCATGGGAAGCATAACGACGGGATATATTACGGCGTAATTTTTCATTACCCGGAGGCAGATTCTCCAGTGAACTATGTGGGAGAAAGCGGCGAGCAACAGAAGCCAATATTTTTGACAGCTTGGGTTCAGCCAGCAGAGAAGGATCGGGAAATGCGGAACCAAATGGGATGATATGTGGATCTTTGCACGCCTGTAAAACATCAAAAATAGAAGCACTGATTTCTACATTTTCACTCAAATTTAGTCCCTTTCCTCCCTTTGCGGCGGCAAAAGGCTTTAACCGAGTGGCGACATAATATCCTGATTGCGGGCGCGCTACGATCCAGCCCTGGCTTTCCAACAATTGATAGGCTTGCAGCACCGTCATCAAGCTCAATCCCGATGATTTCACCGATTCCCGTAGTGATGGCAATCTGTCACCAACCTGCCAAATATCGTCTTCTATCTGTTGGCGGATCATTCCAGCCAATTGTTCGTAACGCGTCATATGCAAGGCACCCGGTTAAATTGTTATAGTAATACATCCAAAAAATATCACTATTATACTCAATAAATTTCAATTTTCAGCGCAACAAAAAATCGAATGCTTCCAGAAACAAATTCCTCTATGGGGATGATAAATATGTTAATTATGAGTTAAATAATAAATATATCTTATATTTTATTAAGAAATTTCTTAATCCGGTTAAGAATACCCTTGTCGTTGATGTAAACCATCTCTATATGATAATTGGGATCACTACTCATTAATTTTCTTGCATGCCTAAGCTCTGCATGAGCAATTGCAGATCTATAATCAATGGAACCAATATTTTTGTAATCACAATGCCGCCAGTTATGATTAAATTTCGTTTCATCTATATTAGACTTTACATTATATTTATTAAAACGGTTATCTTCCTTCATATAAAATATCAACCCTTTAACCGGCGAATTTGGATCGTTTGCTTGTTCTTCAATCCAATCAACGGCTATTTTTGATATTTTCCTCCAATACGAGGTTGCAAAAGTCCTTGAGATTAATTCCCCATGATATTTTTTTTCATAGCTCTCAGTATAATAAGCATGATCTTTTATTTTTCCAATTTCATTCCTAATTTTTAAAACATTCAAAATACCTTCTTCATCACTTTTAAGATAACTTCCGAAAGCATGAGAGGTATAATCTTTACTTCCAAGTGTATTCACTAAATTTTCGTGTGTGCATGGATCATCAGAAAACATATTTCTAGACTTGATCTTCTTTTCTTGTTCTATTTTTTCATTTATATAGTGAAAAGGAATATTTTTTGCTAGAAAACCCGCTTTGTAATTATCATAAAATTTATCACCACTACTCTTATTTTTATTGTTTTCTCTTCGGATAAAAGTATCATGGAGTGATAACTTATTTACATTCCGATTTAAAAAATCGCCCCAGCATTTCAATAAATAATAAGTAACATCAGAAGGAATCACATCCATTATTTCTTTTTCTTGTTGTTGCGTAAGAGAAAAATCTATTATATCTCCTTTAGTATTGAAAACCAGCCACATGTAAGTATAGAAAACTTTTTGGGCTCTAGACAGATCAACTTCAGATAGAATATCAGGAATTTTATTTTTTAAAAATTCGCCCATTCTATTTAAGAATTTTTCTGCTGAAAAATCCAATTTTAATGAATAATTTAAGATATCTATAGTTAAATAGATATTTTCACCACCATAGCGACTTTGGGCATAAAATTTATCCAAATAATCAGAACGAGGGCTATCAAGACCCATGACAAACATAATATTTTTTTTCATAATATAACCTAAAAAATAACTTTAACATGCATTGTCAATAAAATATTAATTGTTCGAAGTAATTAATCTACGTTCTATAGACATCAATGAATTTCATTGCTGATTAAACAATCATGATAACTTTAATCATTTAAATAGAAATAATAAGTCCGTAACGTGGCATATACTTGGCTTTCCACCAAACTGTTATAGTCAATAAACAAAAAATTGTAACTATTATACCTAAACGCCCTGTGTTTTACTTCTTCACACTTTCAACTTCGTTTACCCATCGCTCCAATAGATTTCAATAAGAGGTCACTATGTTCGGGTTAAATGCCCTTGAACTCGCAAGGATACAATTTGCATTTACGGTTTCTTTCCACATTATTTTCCCGGCCATTACGATAGGCTTAGCCAGCTTTTTGGCTGTGCTGGAAGGCTTATGGCTTAAGACTCGCAACACAGACTACAAAACGTTATACCACTTTTGGTCAAAAATTTTTGCAATTAATTTCGGCATGGGCGTTGTTTCAGGTTTGGTAATGGCCTATCAGTTCGGCACTAACTGGAGCTTCTTTTCTGATTTTGCCGGTACTATCACAGGCCCTTTGCTGGTTTATGAGGTGCTGACAGCATTCTTCCTTGAGGCGGGTTTCCTTGGGGTTATGTTGTTTGGCTGGGCTAGAGTTGGCGAAAAGTTACACTTTTTTGCTACTTGCATGGTGGCCCTTGGCACAATTATTTCTACATTCTGGATATTGGCCTCCAATAGTTGGATGCAGACACCACAGGGCCATGAGATTATTGGTAATCAAGTTGTTCCCGTTGACTGGCTTGCGGTGATCTTCAATCCGTCATTCCCTTATCGCCTGCTGCACATGAGCACAGCGGCATTCCTTGCTTCGGCATTTTTTATTGCTGCTTCTGCTGCCTGGCATCTGCTGAAAGGTCATGACTCATCAGCCATGCGAAAAATGCTGTCAATGGCGATGTGGATGATCCTGATTATCGCACCTCTGCAAGCAATGATTGGCGATATGCATGGGCTAAATACGTTGAAGCATCAACCTGCCAAAATCGCTGCGATGGAAGGACATTGGGAAAATCATCCCGGTGAAGCTACTCCATTGATTCTGTTTGGCATCCCCAACCAAGAAGCAGAAGAAACGCAGTATGCGGTCAAAATTCCCTATCTTGCCAGCCTGATTCTGACACACAGTATGGATAAACAAATTCCGGCGCTGAAAGAATTCGCACCGGAAGATCGCCCGAATGTCTTTATGGTGTTCTGGTCATTTCGGATCATGGTCGGGCTTGGGATTTTAATGATTGTTGCAGGGATATGGGGGCTATGCTTACGTTATAAAAAACGTATTTATGAAAACCGACTGTTTCTTCGTTTTATGTTTATTATGGCGCCTTCTGGCCTGATCGCGATCTTAGCCGGTTGGTTTACCACAGAAATTGGCCGCCAGCCGTGGGTCGTTTATGGCCTGATGCGTACCAAAGATGCAGTATCGGCGCATGGCGATGTCCATATGAGTATCAGCCTGCTGATTTTCTTTGTTGTTTATGCAGCCGTTTTCGGCATCGGTTACGCCTATATGATGAAGATTATCCGTAAAGGCCTTTCTCAAACTCCACATAAGGAGTCAGTAAATGGGCATTGATCTCCCCTTGATTTGGTTCCTGATCATCGTATTCAGTATCATGATGTACATCGTGATGGATGGTTTTGACCTGGGCATCGGTATCTTATATCCCCTGATTAAAGATAAATCCGATCGTGACTTGATGATGAATACAGTGGCACCCGTCTGGGATGGGAATGAAACTTGGCTAGTGCTGGGTGGCGCAGGGTTATTTGGTGCATTTCCGTTGGCTTATGCAATAATTTTGGATGCATTGGCAATTCCGCTGACCATTATGCTGCTGGGCCTGATATTCCGCGGTGTTGCTTTTGAATTTCGTTTCAAGGCTACAGCAAAACACCAACACCTCTGGGATAAGGCTTTCATTGTCGGATCAATCCTTGCCACCTTTATGCAGGGTGTGGTCGTTGGAGCGATTATTGAAGGTTTTACTGTCGAAAATCGTGTCTATATGGGCAGTTATTTTGATTGGCTGGCACCTTTTCCGTTCTTTTGTGGATTGGGTCTGGTTATCGCTTATGCTTTATTGGGATGCGGCTGGCTGGTGATGAAAACCGAAGGCCACCTGCAACAAAAAATGTATCGAGTTCTGCCTTCTCTGACGTTATTGATGTTAGCGATTATTGCCATTATCAGCATCTGGACCCCCCTCGCACATTCAGCCATTGCTGAGCGTTGGTTCAGTCTGCCAAATCTGTTTTTCTTCATTCCTGTGCCATTAATGGTCTTGTGGTCAAGCTGGCAGCTATTGAAAGCGAATTGCAATTCAAAACACTACACCCCATTTCTGAGCGCATTATTGCTGATTTTCATGGGATTCAGTGGGTTGGGGATCAGTATTTGGCCAAACATTATTCCCCCTTTCATTAGCTATGAAGAGGCCGCATCTCCTCCACAATCACTGGGCTTTATGCTGGTTGGTGCGCTATTCATCATCCCGATCATTTTGACTTATACCTTCTGGAGTTATTATGTCTTCCGAGGAAAAATCACTCATGAACAAGGCTATCACTAAAACGATATCCCCTAAAACGATATATCCTAAAACAATGGCGCAACGCTCTTCGCTATGGAAACGCTTAGGCTGGATGGTAACAATTTGGTTTTGTAGTGTACTGGCGTTGTATGCCGTATCCACACTGTTTCGCGTCCTAATGACAACGGCGGGAATGAAAATCAAGTGATTATTAACTACTTTTAATTAATTAAGCTAAGGTTTTGATCAGGGCAGCAAGAGGATTGTTTAACTGATGAAAACCTTCTCTGACAATCCAGGGACGACAACAGTCTGGTTGAGCGGTATAGCTATTACCCTCAATTTGTTTGTTCTTCTGTTTCTGGGATTTCATACCCCCCTCACGCTGGTTGAAAAATTGTGGGCATTATTTAACACTTTCAATATATTATTTTTATTTGTATTACTTTATAACGCAAACATGATTTCCTTTCGCGTAACATTGATTCCCAGAAAAGAGCAGATAAAAATAACTATTTTGAAACGGGAAAAACAATATCTGCGTTTTCTCATATCTGTTCATTCCCAGCTCAATATTAATACTTCACTCTCTGATAATTTTCATAGGGTATTTTACCAACTTAATCAATTGGTTCCTTTTAGTGAAGTGAGGATCATGCTTTATCATCCACCGAGAAAATATCATTTTGAGTACCGAAATAATACGTTAGATACTCACCTTCCACGAGTTCAGAAGTGGACCTTATATGATAAACGTACTTTTCATGGAATGATCCAAATACTGACTTATCAGGGGCAACCACTGTCGATTTATGAACGTAATTTGATTCAATCCGTTGTTGATGCACTGGCAAAGTATTTATCACTCAAGAATAGTGTGTACCAGAAAATTCAACAAAGTATCAGTGATGATCGAAAAACCATTTCCAGAGATCTGCATGACACCGTCGCGCAATCATTTCTGTTTCTGAAGATTCAGATTAATAGCCTACACTTCCGCACAGATAAATTTTCAAGGGCTGGGTTGACTGCTTTAAGAATAATCAAGGAAGAACTTGATATTGCGGGCCAACAATTCAGAGAAATGCTGGTTTCACTACAAACAGAAAAAAACCATCATGATTTACATGAATCATTGAAGGTTTTAATCAAAGAATTCAACCATCGGTTGGGGTTTAATATTGAATTTCATTATCGGATCACGCATCAAGTCATTCCCATTGGTCATGCCCGACATCTGATACAAATTATTCGGGAAGCTTTAAATAACTGTTATAAACATGCGAATGCAAGCTGGATCAGTATTCGCATCTATCCTGTTGGGAAAAAAATCATTACTGTTATTAGTGACAATGGCCGTGGTATGCCACAGACATTAACGGAACGAGAACACTTTGGACTAGCAATTATACGGGAACGGATATCACTGCTCTCAGGACAAATAAAAATCAAAAAGCGCAAAAAAAACGGGACAGAAATTGAAATTCAGTTTCCGCTACAATGAGATAACTATTATGGTGGTAGAAATGAATAAAAAGAATATCTTTTAGTTTACGGCTTATTCATTATTGAATGATAACCACCAAGTACAACACCAAGCATCTTAGGTACTAGTACTACAGCCGTAATCCATATTGTGCCATGATGGGGCTCTTCTTCCTTAAATAAAAGGCGGTGTCACATGCCATCCCCTGCCAAAATCTGGGAACA
>NZ_NJAI01000006.1:66533-76676 GCF_002632725.1 Xenorhabdus hominickii | reverse complement strand
TTGGTCAGCCTGGCGACGACGGCATCAATACCGGGCGCAACAATGTCACTGTCGCCGCCGGGAAAATCATCGGCTTACAGAGCAATTACGGCTGTAGTACTAGGCTGTGTCCCTTAATTAAATAATCGCCTGTAAAAGAGTCGAATACAGCCTAATTTCACCATGGACAGATAGTTTCGGGCGGTTTTTTCGTAGCGTGTTGCAATACGCCGATTTCCTTTGAGAAAACCGAAACAGCGTTCGACAATATTACGGTCATGATAAGCCTGTTCATCAAATTTCGTGCGGCCATCAGTGCTGCCTTTTTCATTGATTTTATACGGAATAATGCGCTTGATCCCCAATTTCCCGCAAATAACCGCGGCGTTTTCCGCCCGAATAGCCTTTATCTGCCAGTACCGCTTTGCCGCGCCGCTTCATGAAACCATTTTTGCGCTGTATGCCAATGCCGTCAAGCAAAGGGATGGTGGATTGACTTTCGTGGGCTTGCCCCGCCGTCAAATCAGGTTGAGAGGAAAGCCCTTCCGTCGGTTGCCAAGTGGATTTTGGTGCCATAACCCCCGCGTGAGTGACCCAGCGCATGATCGTCAGCGATATCGGGATGTTTTTTTCGCGCCTGCGACATCTTTACTCGCGCGAATATTGCTGCCATTCAGGCAAATTTCAGCCCAGTCAATCAAGGCTTTTTCATCAAGAATGGACAGAAACCGGTCATGCTCCCAATAATTAGATATCGTGATAAACTCCTTGCTTTTTATTATTGGTCAGATATGGCTAAAGTTGATGTGGTTTGTCGTTATTGTCACAAAACAAAAGAGGTTAAAGGGCATGGAAAAGGAAGTAGTGGGCATCCTCGTTATCATTGCTATACCTGCCGTAAAACCTTTCAACTGAACTACACCTATCAAGCCTGTAAGCCCGGTATGAAAGAACAGATCGTTGATATGTCGCTGAATAACGCCGGTGTCAGAGACTCAGCACGTGTCTTGAAGGTTGGCATTAATACAGTCATCCGTACGTTAAAAAACTCACGCCAAGACAGGTAACTACACTGCCTCTGTCAGGAAGCGCCGTCCAGATTATCTGTGAAATAGACGAACAAGGGTCATTTGTCGGTAACAAGAAAAATCAGCGCTAGCTTATGATGTTTACGATTGCCTTCCTGAAGAAAAACACCTTACAGGAAAGAAATTTACCCAGCGTATCAAGAGATACCCATCTCACTCTGCGTATCCGCATAAAAAGACTCAATCGAACTCTAAATCAGAGGAAATGCACGACAAAGTGATAGGAACCTTCATTGAGCGCGAGCACTATTTTTAATGTTCAATCTAACTATTTAATACACGGCCGGGTTTTGGGTGACTGGGTAGGTCTACTCACCCAAAACCCCAAAAGAGACAAATTTTTCATTTGCAATTATCATGAGTCCATAAAAATGGATTGCGAGCCGACAGCGTCATTTACAGTTAATGTGGGCCTGAACCCAATTTCATTTTCACTTAATGTGAGCAGAAAGATAGATAACCAAATACAGCACGTTCAACCCTTTCTGTAAGCTCTGATTTGGCAGATTCACCGTATTCACCTGCGGTATCAACCATGCCTTTGATTATTGCCATCACGTCTCGCGTAGCAGCCTGAATATCAGCCTGGGGAGGAATATCGGGAGCTATCAGCAGTTCAGTGATAATGCTGCGCAATTGTGTATTCGCCCACTGTACATCCCTATCAAAAGGCAAACGAGCCTCTTCAAAGTCAAGCAACCGTGCCAAAGCAGGGCGGAGTAGTTGGTGATCGACACAGGACTTAATAAAGGCAGAAATCCCAGCACGTCCACTCGTCTTTGTTACCGCCTTTTGTGCTTCCGTGATAAGTCGTGTTGACTCACGCACGATTAGCGCCCCCATCAGCGCATCTTTGCATGGGAAGTACTGATACAGAGAACCGATACTTACGCCAGCCAATTCTGCAACGGCATTTGTCGAAAAACCCTCGTGACTATGCCGCTCTAAAATGCGAGCAGTGGCCTCAATAATCGCTTCAACCATCGCGAGGGAGCGCGCTTGTTTCGGCTGTTTTCGTAACCCTGGTCGCTCTTGGTTTGATAACGTTGTCATGGGGGAATGCGAGTTGTGAAAATAAGTAATAGCTCGCATTATAGAGGCCTCAACAACGAATGCAAGGAACGACAATCATGTCTCAATCACAACATTTTACCCCCGCTTTAACCGTATTCATGCTGGTCAAAACAACCCCTGAATGGCTGGGTTTCTCTATCGACCAACGCTTCAAACATTTTGCTGAAGTCTTTACCCCCATCATCAAAAAACATGCCGCCGGTGTTTCGCTGCGTTTTTATGACGTCGAGTTTTATTCAACACGAGTCACAGACATCTGGGTATGGGATGCCAAAGATCATGAAAGCTACCAACTGCTCGTTGAAGAGTTGCGTGAAACACCGTTATGGGATCGGTATTTTGATATCGTTGAAATCCTTACGGGGGTCGAAAATGCTTACGCTAAAAACTATGGGCGCGATGTCGTCTCAGCTTAACAGTAAAAATCCGTGTAAGTACCAATACAGGCTACTTGTAGCCTGTACTTCAGATTATGTTTTTACTCGGTCATTTCATTAGTGTCCGGATTTATTAAAGCACAACAGATACGGCAGATATTTAGCGTTTACGCAGCGCGCTAAGCCGCATCGTCAGGATGAACAGGGGCACGCCAATGAGTGTGAAGCTCAACCCGATAGGGAGAAAGACTTCTGCAGATGCTGCTTTTGTCATGATATCCGCCGCAACGACTAAATTGCCGCCCACCAGAGCGGAAAGAAACAGTCGGCCGCTGCCTGTGGCCGATGAAACAAAGCTGGCCAGATGTGGCACCAGTATCCCTAGAAAGCTCAATGGTCCCACTGTGGTGACAGACGCTGCGCTTGACAAGACAGAAAATACCATCAGCATCGGACGAGAATATTTGATAGGCTCCCAAGGGACAAAGCAAGTTCGTTTCCAAGCTCATAGCGGTTTAAAGCGGGGCCAGTGATCAGAATACCGATAATACTCAATAAGAATAATGGCATGAATGATGCAATATGCAATAACTGACCAGCTGGCCTGAAACAACGATCCATCCATCCAGCAAGATTCAAGGATAACTCTGTCGGAAGATAGAGAATAAGAAAAGAGCTGACAGAACTGAGAACGGACGAGACGGCAATCCCCATCAGTAAAATTACCAAGCCACTTGCGCGATTATTGCCGACGAGTAAAGTCAAAAACAACGCAACAATCAGTCCACCAGTCAGTGCAGCAAGGACGATCAGCATCTTAGGTGTGGAGGGAATGAACGCCAGTAAGATAATGATCATCGTCATAGCCCCCTGACTTATACCAAAAAGGCCGGAGTCGGCCAACGGATTGCGAGCAATCGGCTGCAAAATAGCACCGGCAAGGGCTGCGCACCAACCAACCATCAGTCCCAATAAAATATGAGGTAATCCGCACAACCCAGAGTGCATAAAACTGGTAGTGCTCAAGGGAATTACCGAAAAGCATATGCGAAAATTCACATATACCAACGTTCGTAACTCCGACGTTTAAAGAAATAACGACTAGTATGATCGTAATGGTAGGTCTCGGCCATATTTTTCACATTAGACCTCCATCATATTAATCATGATATTGGAACTATCCAACGTGGGTATCTCATCAATGCCAAAACTCACCGCGGCATCATAACGAGCGGCATCCCTGCTCAGGGTAATGCTGACAATATCAATATTTGCCTGGTCAATATTATAGACGCCGGAGTAATAGCGTCCGGCATATAATGTTGTTCCTATGCGAGCTCGTGTTCCGCCATCAATGCCATTAAATGCGTCTTGGACTGCGTTCGCGACTAATTCATTGATATTCTATGACAAAAATTCATTTTTCCGCAAATTAATCCGCATAGAGACACCGATTGGCTTGACCGTTTCCCACTTGATGACATATTCAGGATATGGCTGCCCATACCCATCCTTATCGACTATCGTGAGCTCTGTATTACCACACATATCAATACCCGGAGGACCACTGTTCCAAATTGCATTAGCGATGTCATCCGCTTTCCCTCCGTAGACTCCTACATAAATTGAATGTGGTAATAATGGATAGTTGGACGTCCCTGTGTTTTTTGTAAAGCCACTATTATTAGAAATGACATACGCATCAACTAAACCGGCGACTTCCAGTACTGCGGCACGAATAGCCCCTAACGTATTTCTGGAATTGCGGGCAACAGATTGTCGACGACGATATTCAAAGTTAGCCCGGCTTTCCTCATTTGCCCCCGGCACACCAGCGGCCTCATTACGAATTCCAGACCAACCGGGTACAGAACTGTATATTGTATCCAGATCCCCAATCTGGCACGGTATTGGACCTACAGTGGTATTCTGAAAAACAATATCAACAGAACCTGTGGCAGGGATGGTTGCACTGTTCAACGAATGATACAGATAACCGGTTTTATCACGCGCAATACTCCCCGCCGGAATTACTGTCCCGACCATGCCCGTGCATCTTGCTGTTACCGTCGTGCCTGACGCCGGGATCCTGTCCAGAAAATAAATTCGCCCAATCGCATCCTGAAAACGCCCTGAGGCATAGTCCGGGTTTATCTGATTCACGATAGCCAGTAGCTGATCGTTTTTATCTGCAATAATGGCCGAGTCACTCACCGCAATCTGTCCCTGTGGTGATGTCAGACTGGTGCTCATCTGCCCGCCCATTGCCGTAGACAAATCACTGAGCCGCCCGTTCAGTATGTCAATTTCATCCGGCACCAGCAGCCCCGTTTTAGTGAATGTCACTGACGGGACGCTGGTTGATAAATTTACTGTTTTCGTCATAGATTCACCGTCATTTGGTTAAAATTACTGTCTGTTATCACCATTACGCCATTAATACTCCGATTTGCATCACTGACTGCGGTACATGATGCAGACTGAACATAAGGCAATTTGAGAGCCTCTTGTTCCATCTTGGCATTGATAAGCTGCGTACCGGGCCAATGTCCAAAAATACGTTGGTAATAAGGGATGCCTAACGTTGTGTCATACCAGCACTCACCCTCGCAGAGGATCACCGCTCTGGCATCTTTAGGCAACACATCCCATCCGTACAAGCTTGGCTCACAGTCCGCCTCAACCGAAATAACCTTCTTCCCATTAGGACGCTCAGTACTAATCCGCTTTACCTGCAACAACTCACCGTCCCGCTTGTAGGGAAAGGCGATAGCGGGCAATTCTCGGTTCTCATCGTGTGACCAGACGACAGCATCACACACCTTGTACTCTTCGGTTGTTGCCCGACTGATCCCCCGACTCTCAAGGTAGGTGTAACCGTTTTCAGTTTTACGGATATTCTTTTTCAGGGATTCATGCTTCGGTCGGCTAAATTTCTTCTGGCGCTTAGCCTCGAAGTGATGATCATCATCGGTAATGCCTAAAAATTGTTTGGCTTCGGTCATGGCTTGATGGAGACTGCAATCCCTCACCTGAACCCACAAGTCCAGCAAGTCACCCCCCGTTCCTTCCGCAAAATCTGACCAGACTCTTTTTCCTGCCAGATTCACTTTCAGGCTCTTTCCGGTCTCGCCATCCACTGACCCAGCAACCCATTCATGACTTTCTCGCTTGCCGTTCGGCAGTAGATATTTAGCCACTCTTTCAACATCAGACCACAGACGATCAGACAGTTCAGTGATTGTCATCATGTCTCCTTCAAATTTAATTTCTTGAACCAATACCGAACAAATCCGGCGCTCAACAAGCCGTAGCTGTATCCGCTGATTAGCAATGATTTGATAATGGATTTCATGGTTGACCTCAGAGGAATACAAGGCCATTTTGTGCAATGGTGATTTGTGTCTGGTGTGGCGGATATTGTTGTTTGCGTTTACGTGCCATTTCGTTCTGGTAATTCAGTTTTGCACTGACCTTAGAAAACCAGTTTTTCGCCCCGTCTTTACTGAATTCGATGTCGAACCGGTTTGCGTCAAACTCCAATATGCCAGATAGCGTTAGAGAATTGTTCACGCAATTAATGAAATCATTTAGTGAGCACCGAAGTGAATTACAAGGCGCAGCTAGTGACATATTACTCAAGTAACTAACTCCAGCTCATTTCCGAGTGGGCTGTGGTGAGTGACTCTGATATATTCAGGGATTAGACAATGGGATTCATGAGGGAGTGTGGTGTTTGATGTAATAGAAGCAATGCCAGAACCAATATCATCATTAATATTATTGATAATTTTGCTTGGTATCACTTATTTTTTATTGACCAGCTGGTTCTGGTTTATTAGCGTTCCTTTAGGATTGTTTTTCGCCTTCCTGTTCACTAAAAAGGCCAAGACAAAAATAACCAAAATAGCATGTGCATTCTTGACATTATTATTTTTAGCTCCACCAATAACTGCACTGTTTTTCAGAGAACTTTCTTTAGAGAATTTTAAATAACAATCACCGTTAAACACCAGCCTCGCCAATGCGGGGCTTTTTATTACCTGAATATAGGAAAATGATGATGCACCATATAGATCTGAAGAAATATCCAAAATTAAAAATAGGAGATAGGGTCGTTTTAAAAAATGGAGATACAGGTTATGTGGACAGTTTTTTAAATAGCGGTGGCTATGATTGCATGATGGACAGAACTAACAAATACCACATGTTACCCCCATCTGGCCAGAACATAACCATAGTAGGGTATGACAGTTGGTGTAGACGATGCATGGACGCAGGAACCGAGTTGCCGTATGAAACAGATGATAGCTTTTCAATAGACTGGAATGGCACTGCGTATAGCAACGGCTGCATACCGAATGGCCGATGCCATGATGAAAGTACGGGAGAATAACAATGGCTAAACATATCCACGCCGATTTAATCATGGCATACGCGAAATTAGCGCAGGAGACGGATAGACCGTGGGAGCATTTCGAAATTAAATATCTGGGCGAATGAATACCGCTAAATGGTGAAATCACGTTCTCACCTGAACGTACATACAGACTAAAACCCCGCACTATCAGAATCGGTGATATAGATGTGCCGGAACCAGTGAGGGAGATTCTGAAATACGGGACCGTTTATTACATACCAAAATTAGATGTGACACACACCGTTAGAACAACATGGGACAATATGGATGTTGAATTAGAATATCTCAGAATGGGCCTAATCCACCTCGACCGCGAATCTGCCGCACTGCACGCCAAGGCGCTTATTTCCCTAACCTCTAAATAATCCAACCCAGAAATCATTAATCGTTTTCATTAACGAGGGATGTCTACATGCGAAATTTAATGAATACCGAAATACAAATGTCTTCGCTGGAAATTGCGGAATTAGTCAATTCTACTCATGGCAATGTTAAAAGAACTATTGAAAGGCTCGCTAAAAAAGGAGTTACCCAACTTCCTCTGATGGATAAAGTTGAGAAAAAACAAACGAATAGCCCTAATAAGTATAGCGATGCCTATATATTTCAGGGCGAACAAGGCACTATCCCGCAAGGATATCAGGGGTACAGCAATCTACAGGCAACCTATGGGCTTAGTAATGCTAAGAGCAAGCAATTAGTCATGGCTTGGTCAGTGCCACACAAGAAAGTTCCTCATGTTGCACCGGGCGGACAGGTTACGCAAATGTCAGTGGTACATGAAGACGCATTCGAAAAGGCTCTGTACCAGATGATGAAAGAAGCAGAGCAACGCGGCTCACAGTGGTATCACCCCAAGATGGGCAGGTTCTCCATCACAGGTTGGGAGAGTGCAGCATGATCCACGACGCTTGCCGAGTCATTCCCACACAACCACAGGCAGTCAGGAACAGGCGCGCATGGAAGCGCTGTCTGGCATTACTCATTGTTTCAATCGTTGTATTTATTCCAGTCTGACGACGGGAGGTAATCATGCACCCATCAATCAGCTACAGCTATGTTGAAAAAAAGAAAGAATATGTAAGACACGGGCGTAATCATATTGAATATTCCGATCTTGGTGATATGCAATTTAATATTCCATTTGCAGAGTTTGCCAGTCGCTCTGACTTCGATGTCAGTGACATGTTTGCTTATGCCAGAGTGCATTGCGATGTAGAACGTCTCGCCGAAGAACTCACGAAGGCAGGCTATAGCCTATCGGGAGATTATGGCTATCGCAGAACAGATGCTCAAGGAGGCTGCCTGAACTTTTTTAACGATTATATCCCCTATGGCGCTCAGGAAGCACTGGATGAACAGGAAGGGAAAAAGGCTGCGAATGAAGAGGTAGTTCTGGCGCAACAGGGAGAAGACGCTCACAAATTATATAACTCATTACCAGAGGGAACTGGTGCGATTTTCTCACCACGGATGAATGAATTGTTTGGCGAGCTGTTTGATATGGGTGATGAGGTTGATGAAGACATCAACAATCTATTGTACGCCCTTTGCTTACGTAAGGTTAAAAGAGGATACAAAAATGGCGTTAAAAATTATTAAGGCAACCCAGCCGATTGAAGTAAAGAACCTAATCACCTGTATTTATGCCCCGCCCGGACTCGGTAAAACATCAATGGCATTTACTGCAGCCTCTCCACTTCTTCTGGATTTTGATAAAGGTGCTCACCGCTCACAGTTCCGTAAAGACACGGTTCAGGTTAGCGGATGGGGAGAAGTTGAGCAAATAGCTGAATCGGATTTGACGCCCTATCAAACGATAGTCGTTGATACCGCAGGACGCGCACTGGATTGTCTCGCAGCAGAATTAATCCGCAAGAATCCCAAATTTAAAGGGTATGGTGGTCAGCTATCCTTGCAGGGATTCGGTGCATTGAAAGCCGGATTTTCAGGCTGGTTAAATCTGCTTAAATCCTTTGGTAAGGACATTATTCTGATCGCTCACATGGAGGAAAAGCAGGTCGGTGAAGACTTGGTGGAACGACTGGATATTCAAGGTGGTTCTAAAGGTGAAATTTATAAAGTTGCTGATGTGATGGGGCGCATCCGTATTGAAGGAACCGGCAGTAGCGCAAAGAGAATGCTGGATTTTAACCCCAGTGCATCTGGTTTTGGTAAAAACTCCGCTCAACTGCCCGTACAGGAAGTCCCTCATTTCAGTACCAGTCCTGATTACTTTGCGGAGATTATCCAAACGACTAAGGACGAATTAAACAAACAGTCAGAGGAAGCTAGACAGGCTCAAGAGGCACTTGCACTTAGTCGAAAATTTATTTTAAACACTAAGACAATATTAAAGTCAAGTGAAAACATCGGTCAGGAAAGTTTATCACCGATTGGTTATTACCGACATCTGAATCAACCAATCCGTGACCTAATCAGGATGAAAATTAATGACGAAGATATTGAAGGAATTAAACAGCTCAGCGAAAAAATAGATTTAATCGCCAAAGAGTTAGCAGAAAAGTTCACCAATGACTAACGAATTCGAGAACGGACGACGACAGGTGGCAAGGGAGTGCTTGAATGTTGTATCTCAGGAAATTGATGAATGTTTAGGAGTGTAGACATGAATTTTTTAGACAAAAAAGAACTGGTTAAAAAAAACAAATTATCAATGACGCAGGTCGATCGACTAGAAAAAGCGGGGTTATTTCCATCACGCTTTCCTTTAGTATCTAAAAAGGTAGTATGGGATGAGAGTGAGGTAGAAAAATGGATGGTTACAGTAAAAACACAAGCCAGAGATCACAACCTGCAACCATCGACCAATAAAACTTATAACATGCTTAGAGACGGTATGTTGCCTTCCAAGAATCAAGCATGTTAGCCCACTGCTGTAACATATCAGCTCGTTGTATCGCATACTCTGCTTTGTTATACACCGCCCTCACCCCACTTTGTTCATGAGCTAGGCATTTTTCAATCCAGTCAGTGTTAAATCCTAGTTCATGCAATAAAGTTGAACCTGTTCGCCTAATATCATGTACTGTGAAATGCTCGAACTCTCCCCCTTTCCTGTTGATATGCGCTATGGTTGTACTAATTAACCCGAATTCTGGATAAGAAATTGACGAGAAGCCTGTTCCCGGAGCAAAGTTTTGGTGCACACCGAAAACAACTCCGAGGGGGAACAGGCTATGGA
>NZ_NJAI01000006.1:30491-66433 GCF_002632725.1 Xenorhabdus hominickii | reverse complement strand
GGACTGATTGCTTACTGCCTTAAATTGAAAAAACCATCACTGAAAGTTTTCTACTCAGAAGAAGCTGTTCCAATGATGGCTTAAGCAGAATTCGGGTTAATTACATTGTTTAGTGTTGAATTAGACATGTGACGCCGCAATTCATAACGCATTGGTAGAATATATTCAGATGCGCTTGAGAATGTCTTTAATGCGATAAGGAGATCTAAGGCTTGCTGAGAAAGATATACATTATGAGGACGTCGAGCTTTCATTTTGTTTTGAGGTATCGTCCATACCCCCGCAGCAAAATCTATTTCATTCCACTCAGCCTTAATCAGCTCACTTTTCCTAACCAATGTCAAAAACACTAAACATACTGCGGCTTTCACGCTTTGCATTACACCTATTTCTTCCAATGCATTCAAAAAAATCCCAATCTCTTTTTGTGTTAATGTCCGGGTTCTTTCATCAAAAGTTGCAATAGATGAGGCTCGAATATTTGACGCTGGATTTTGGAATGCTTCCCCGCGAGATATAGCGAAATTATAAACCGCTTGTATTATCTCCCTCGCCTGTAGTGCAGTAGCCCTAGCCCCCCTAGATTTAATCTTCTCACATAACTCCCTGACCATAACGGTATTTATCTCAGTCATTAAATACCGTCCTAATACCGTCACAATTTCTCTCTCCAATACCGACATTTTCATCTTTCTGGTGCTATCCGCAAACTTAGCATTCTCAAAATAGAGAGTAGAATATGTAGAAAATGTATTTGATTTATCAGATAATTTTTTTTCAGTCCTCTTTTTTGAGGATGGTGATAAACCGTCAGAAATCATTTTTTTTGCTTCAACTAACTTTTTTCGCGCTTCTGCTAATGTAATACCGTCACCGCCATATTTCCCTAACGTAACAGTTTCACGACGTCCATTTATACGGTAATCATAACGAAACGAGACTGTGCCTGACTTTGTTACAGCCACATACAACCCGTCACGGTCAGAAACCTTGTATAATTTATCCGTGGGTTTGAGATTTTTTATCTTCGTATCGGTAAGCATGTCGGTACCCATTTTATTGATCTGATACCGTCAATTTCAAGAAAAATTCTGACGGCATTTTGAACTATTCAATATAAAGTATATTACGATACCGTCAAAAATACCGTCAAAAATTACATGCTGGTACGGTGTGATTTGGTGAGGCCTGGGGATAAAAAGACCCTTAAATCAGGGTCTTAATTAGAAAATCATGATGATTTGGTGAGGCTTGGAAAGGCTTTAAATTATTCCCACTCAATCGTCGCTGGTGGCTTACCGCTGATATCATAAACTACCCGCGAAATACCATCGACTTCATTAATGATCCTGTTCGATACACGACCCAAGAAATCATATGGTAAATGTGCCCAATGAGCGGTCATAAAGTCGATAGTTTCTACTGCACGCAGGGAAACAACCCAGTCGTATTTACGGCCATCGCCCATGACACCAACAGAGCGTACTGGCAGGAATACAGTAAATGCCTGACTCACTTTATGATATAGATCCGCTTTATGCAGTTCTTCAATGAAGATAGCATCTGCACGGCGCAACAGATCGCAATACTCTTTCTTCACTTCACCCAATACGCGAACACCAAGGCCTGGGCCTGGGAATGGGTGGCGATACAGCATGTCATATGGCAGACCCAGCTCCAAACCAATACGGCGAACTTCGTCTTTGAACAACTCTTTCAGCGGTTCAACCAGACCCAGTTTCATATCTTCTGGCAAACCACCTACATTGTGGTGAGATTTAATGACGTGTGCGTTGCCGGTTGCAGATGCCGCAGACTCGATAACGTCTGGGTAAATTGTCCCCTGAGCCAGCCATTTAATCTCAGTTTGTTTCGATGCTTCCTCGTCAAACACATCAATAAATACGTGGCCGATCATTTTGCGCTTGGCTTCTGGATCATCAATTCCCGTCAACGCGGACAAGAAGCGGTCTTCCGCTTTAACATGAATGATGTTCAGGTCAAATTTACCTGCAAACATCTCCATCACCTGATCCGCTTCATTCAAACGCAACAAACCGTTGTCTACGAAGACGCAGGTCAAACGCTTGCCAATCGCACGACTCAACAACAGTGCTGTTACAGAAGAATCCACACCGCCAGACAACGCCAGAATGGCATGATCATCACCAATTTGTGCACGGAGGCGTTCTACAATATCGTCAATGATAGAAGCTGGAGTCCACAACGCTTCACATTGGCAGATATCCAGTACAAAGCGTTTCAGGATATTCAGACCCTGATGTGTGTGAGTCACTTCTGGATGGAACTGGACACCATAAAAACGTTTTTCATCATTGGCCATAATAGCGAATGGGCAAGTGTCGGTGCTTGCAACAATGGTGAAATCGGCGGGAATAGCTGTCACTTTATCACCATGACTCATCCACACATCCAACAGCGGCTTACCTGCTTCGTTCAGGGCATCCTGAATACCACGGAACAGCTCGCAGTCATTCTTGATCTCAACCTGAGCATAACCAAATTCACGCTCGTCAGAATTAGAAACTTGTCCACCCAATTGCATGGACATGGTTTGCATGCCATAGCAGACACCCAATACCGGTACACCTGCATTGAAAACATATTCCGGTGCACGAGGACTATTGTGTTCGGTTGTACTCTCCGGCCCACCAGAAAGGATAATGCCGCTAGGATTAAACTCGCGAATTTGCTCTTCAGTAACATTCCATGTCCAAAGTTCGCAATAAACACCAATTTCACGAATGCGGCGGGCAATAAGCTGAGTATATTGCGAACCAAAATCAAGGATCAAAATGCGATGCTGATGGATATTAGTTGTCATTTGAGGTGAATTCCAAAAACAAGTGGCAATAAAAAATAAAAAATTAGTGGCCCGATTACGGACCACCCTAAATAAATTACAGACCTAAACGGTAGTTTGGTGATTCTTTGGTGATCGTCACGTCATGAACGTGGCTTTCCTGAATACCCGCACCACTAATACGAACGAATTCTGCTTTAGTTCTAAGTTCGTCAATAGTTGCACAACCCGTCAGCCCCATACAAGAACGCAAGCCACCCATCTGCTGGTGAACGATGCTTTTCAGTAGACCTTTGTAAGCCACACGGCCTTCGATACCTTCTGGCACCAGTTTGTCTGCCGCATTGTCAGTCTGGAAATAACGATCGGAAGAGCCTTTGGACATCGCCCCCAGAGAACCCATACCGCGATAAGATTTGAAAGAGCGACCTTGATAGAGTTCGATTTCACCCGGAGATTCTTCTGTACCTGCCAGCATTGAACCTACCATTACACAGGATGCACCCGCCGCAATCGCTTTGGCTATGTCACCAGAGAAACGGATACCACCGTCAGCAATGACAGGAATTCCTGTACCTTCGAGTGCTTCCACCGCATCAGCAATCGCTGTGATCTGTGGAACACCTACGCCGGTAACGATACGCGTCGTACAGATAGAACCTGGACCAATACCAACTTTAACCGCATTAACACCTGCTTCTGCTAATGCCTTAGCACCTTCACCAGTCGCTACGTTACCGCCAATAATTTGCAAATCTGGATATTTAGCACGGGTTTCACGGATACGTTGCAAAACACCTTCAGAATGGCCGTGGGAAGAATCGATAAGCAATATGTCCACACCGGCAGCAACCAAGGCATCAACACGCTCTTCATTGCCAGCACCTGCGCCAACAGCAGCACCAACACGCAAACGGCCTTGTTCATCTTTACAAGCGTTTGGTTTACGTTCTGCTTTTTGGAAATCTTTCACCGTAATCATACCAAGCAGGTGGAAGTTATCATCAACAACCAGCGCTTTCTCAACACGTTGTTCATGCATTTTCTGCAAAACAACTTCACGGGCTTCGCCTTCTTTTACTGTTACCAGACGTTCTTTCGGTGTCATGACCGCAGTTACAGGCTGCTCGAGATCGGTGACAAAACGCACATCACGACCAGTAATAATACCGACCAATTCGTTTGCTTCAGTGACAACCGGATAACCCGCAAAACCATTACGTTCAGTCAGTTCATGGACTTCACGCAGAGTCGTCTGTGGCGTTACAGTGACAGGATCGGTAACAACACCGCTTTCATGCTTTTTCACGCGGCTGACTTCTTCGGCTTGACGCTCAATTGACATATTTTTATGAATGAAGCCAATGCCCCCTTCCTGTGCCAGTGCGATTGCCAGAGAAGATTCCGTCACAGTATCCATGGCTGCGGAAAGCATAGGAACGTTCAGACGAATAGTAGAAGTTAATTGAGTGGACAGGTCTGCTGTATTAGGCAGGACTGTAGAATGGGCAGGGACCAACAATACATCGTCAAAAGTTAATGCTTCTTTTTTAATTCGTAACATGAGCAATATCTCACCAAGCAATGGAGCAATAAGAGGGATAAAATATTGCCGCGGCATTATACACGCCAAAATCAGTCCTCTCCAGCATTTTCTGAAAAAAATTCTTGATTAGTCATGTAAGGAGAATAATATTAGTTGATTAACTCATTATTTTAAAATCTGATCTAGCTCACATGTCAATACCAGTCACCCCCGGAATTTTTTCTGTTAGCCGTCTTAATCAGACTGTCCGTCAGCTATTGGAGCTAGAAATGGGCAGAATTTGGCTATCCGCTGAAATATCCAATTTTTCTCAGCCATCATCGGGACATTGGTACTTCACATTAAAAGATGAACGAGCACAAATCCGTGCCGCCATGTTCCGAAGTCACAATCTGAAGGCAACATTTCAGCCACAAAACGGTCAGCAAGTATTGGTTCGGGCGCAAATTACGCTGTATGAGCCTCGGGGTGACTATCAGCTGATTGTGGAAAGTATTCAACCTGCCGGAGATGGCTTGTTGCAACAGCAATTTGAAGTGTTGAAGCAAAAACTCACCGCAGAAGGCTTATTTGATCAAATTCATAAGAAACCGCTGCCCTCTCCTGCCAAACGGCTCGGTGTCATTACTTCCGCCAGTGGCGCAGCACTGCACGATATTCTGAATATACTGAAACGCCGTGATCCTTCCTTGCCAATTATCATTTACCCCACCGCTGTTCAGGGTGCAGAAGCACCATTGCAGATTATTCGGACAATTGAGCTGGCGAATGCCCGGCAAGAGTGTGATGTTTTGATTGTCGGTCGTGGTGGAGGATCACTGGAAGACTTGTGGTGTTTCAATGATGAGCACGTTGCACGAGCAATATTCCAAAGCCGTATTCCCATTGTTAGCGCTGTCGGGCATGAGACAGATGTGACAATTGCTGATTTTGTTGCTGATTTACGCGCACCGACGCCTTCCGCAGCGGCGGAATTGGTAAGCCGTAATCAGATAGAATTATTACGGCAAATTCAATCTCTGCAACAGCGCATGGAAATGGCAATGGATTACTTTTTCGCGCAAAAACAGAGAATTTTTAATGTACTACACCATCGTCTCCAGCAACAACGCCCTGATTTGCGGCTGGCACGTCAGCAAAATCACTTAGCTGAATTACGACAAAAATTGATTGATAGCTTTTTACATTGTTTAAAGCAGAACTCAATTTCATATGAGAAGTTAAATCAGCGGTTGTTACAAATCCATCCTGAGCAGAAGATTCAGCGTTACAGTCAATCTATTCAGCAATTTGATTTTCGTTTAAAACAGGCGATTGAACGACAGTTAGGACGTTATCGGGAAAAATTTGCTGTTTCCTGTTCACAAATGGAGGCGGTTAGCCCATTAGCAACGTTGAGTCGTGGTTACAGTATCAGCGAAGTCTCTGACGGGAAACTTTTGAAGCAGGTTAAGCAGGTAAAATCAGGTGATATGGTGAAAACGCAGTTGCAGGATGGCTGGGTTGAGAGTCAGGTGACACAGGTCACAAAAGTAAGCAAGAGAAAGAAATTAAAATAGATTTCACAAAATAGCGGTGAATCTTCACCGCTACTATTGCTCTAATTCTCCATAAGAAAATTAGAAGCGAATCTCTGCCCCCATCACGTAGGTTCGGCCACGGGCGGTTTGGGTTTTGGTATCTTGCTCTGCCATCATAGGTGATGTGTTCATACGGTTCAATGCATCAGAATAGTTTCGGTTGGTTAAATTTTGAACAGAGAATTTAACTAAAACATTTTTATTAATTTGATAATCGGTATACAAATCAATAATCGTCGGTATCTTACCATCCTTTTTCATTTTTACTTGGTTACCATTTTCTTCATCCAATTCTATTGCAGGATCTTGGTGATAAGATTCCCCTGTATATTTTGCAATAGCGCCAATACGCATTTTTTCATCAAATAAGCGTACTCCCATATCCAGAGTAGCATAGCGCTCTGGCAATTGAGATGCAGGGCTTGCACCAAAATAAGATGCTGAGATTGAAGTTGGCTGCTGTGTTTTTTGCTGACTATATGCCAGTACACTGTAGAATATACCAGCATCATAATTCATCGACAGTTCATAACCACGCATAGTTACTGGTGTCAGGCTATTGCTATAGATATACATATTAAAGTTAGGATCGACCCCAGCCCAATCTTCATTTGTCAACATCCCATCATCTTTACAAATTCTACCTTTTGCACAAAGCAAATAAGATTCATTAAGGATATAATTTTTGATTTTAGTATGAAACATTGTAGCCTTAAGGCGGAATGAATCCCCTTCCGCGATTAGATTCGGACGGTAGCTATTAAATCCAATTTGATAAGTATCTGCTTTTTCTCCTTTAAGGAATGGATTAATAGAAGCACCACCTTCATTAGAATAAAAAATTTCCTGAATATTAGGTGCTCGCATTGAGTGCGTATAGCTTACAAATGGTTGAAATTCAGGAATGATTTCCGCTGATAATAATATACTTGGATTAAACCCACGATCTTTTAAGTTTAATTGCGCCTCGCCCTGAGGAAAACAATTTA
Source organism: Xenorhabdus hominickii (assembly GCF_002632725.1). GTDB lineage: Bacteria > Pseudomonadota > Gammaproteobacteria > Enterobacterales > Enterobacteriaceae > Xenorhabdus > Xenorhabdus hominickii. The sequence continues at coordinate 59,494 of NZ_NJAI01000006.1, read as the reverse complement.
CACGTTCGTCACAAGCTGGTTTTAATCCTTTGGCACTATAATCCATGTAATGTAACCCCAGATCAGCGGTATAAATCCCCCGTTCAATTTTCAATCTACTGTAAATGCTAGAAATATCTTGCTTGCCATTTGGATCAAAGGCATTATTTTCCCGCACCTGTCCATCTGTTTTTTCATCATCCGAACTTGTATCTATTTTTTTACGATATTCAGTTCGTATCCATTTGCCACCAAGAGTAAACGCGAAATCAGTGTCAGCATAATTGAATCGGCTGGTGTTACGGATATTAATAGAATCAGATGTACTTTTTGCATCACTATGACCCAATACTCCTACTGAACGATTTTGAAAACTCTGTTGTCCCTTGCTGGTACTAAGCATAACTTTGGTATCAACCAATTCAGTAAATGGTGTATAGTGATATTTCAAATGATAATCATAATTATCAATATGACGACGATTGAATTTATTATGGTAAAGACGACTACTTAGTTCCAAGTCATGAAATTCATTAGGTTTAATATTTAGTTTCATCAATTGAGAATTTGGTTTTTGTTTGAATGTGTCGCTAGTGCCAAATTCTTCACTACTGATACCATCAGCGTTTCTATAATGCGCTTCAATATTGTGTCCACTCACAGCGAATAAGGCACCCAAGGAACCTTCTGGGCTGAATGCCTGTGTTTTTCCTGCAAAAGCCATCATGCCACTTCGGCCAACACCATTGTTGCCATACGTCCATTTAGTACGGACTCCCAGATTATTACCCTCAAATACAACATCATCAACACCAATGGTACGGAAATTAGCACTTCCCACTAAGGCATTGATGGAATCAGCGTCATCAGCTTGCCCACGAGAAACATCGACACGGATAATAAAATTGGGATCAATTAATGCCCCAAACTGACTATAAGGCTGTGCACCATGTGAAAGTTCACTGGGTGAAGAACCATAAAAACTCTGGCTAACACCATCCACCATCATATTAACGCGGCCAAAACCACTTAAGCCACGGATATTAACACTTACGATCCCTTGACCTTGGCTTGCATCCATCTGAGTATAAGTCCCCGGCAAGCTACGCAATACGCTATCCACGGACTCCAATTTATTATCTTCCCCGACAGAGCTATAGGCACCAGGTTTTTCCATTGCTTCAATCTGAGGAGCGTTATTATTATCCTGAGCACCTGAAACTTTCAATGCGCTAAATCGCATGACTTTATCTTTTTTATTGTCATTTGTGTTTTCAGCATAAGCGATTCCCTGAAGCCCAATCAGCATTGCGCTGGCTCCAGCTATTTTTGCCACAATTTTCATTAACATCATCCTAAATAGAAAAATATTTATTGCTGCTCACATTGTTTCGCAGATGTGTGTATAAAACACCCATAATACTGATAATTTTTATCAGTATTATGGGAAATAACTACCTTTATTATTAATTTTTTAATTCTGGAAAATAAGTTTTGGCGTTATCCAACATCAAAAGAAAACTATAATCAAAGGCAATATCATTAATACGATTAAAACGGCCTGGTTTCCCACCATGTCCGGTATCCATATTCGTCTCCAATAATAATAGACTATCACCTTTTTTCATTTCCCTTAATTTTGCAACCCATTTTGCTGGCTCCCAATATTGCACCTGAGAATCATGCAATCCTGTTGTGACCAATAAATGAGGGTAACGCTGATGTTTGATATTGTCATAAGGACTATAAGATTTAATATTCAAGTAATCTTCTTTATTATTTGGATTGCCCCACTCTTCGTATTCACCCGTCGTCAATGGAATGGATGAATCAAGCATGGTTGTCAAGGCATCAACAAATGGAACTTTCGCAATCACGCCACGGTACAATTCAGGGGCTTGGTTGATGACTGCTCCCATCAATAAACCACCCGCGCTACCACCTTCGGCATAGACGCGTTTGCTATCACCGTATCCTTCCGCAATCAATGCCTTAGTGGCATCAATAAAGTCATGGAAACTGTTCATTTTATTTTTGACCTTACCTTGCAGATACCAATTTTTACCCAGATCACCGCCACCACGTACATGCACCAAAGTGTAAACAAAGCCACGATCGAGCAAACTCAGCATAGGAGAGCTAAAATAAGGGTCCATACTGATGCCATAAGCACCGTAACCGTAAATTAGGATCGGGTTTTCTCCTTGTTTAAAGAGAGATTTGCGGTACACTAGAGAAACTGGGACATCAACACCATCACGGGCTTTCACCCAAATACGCTGACTTTCATAGTTTTCTTTATTGAACCCTTTAACTTCCTGCTGCTTCAGCAATTCATTTTCACCCGTTTGCATATTCCATTGGAATACTGAACTTGGTGTTGTCATTGATGAATAGTGATAGCGTAAGAAATCAGTTTCTGGCTCAGGGTTATAACCTAACGATACCATATATGCTGGATCATCAAATTTAACGCGTTTCTCCTGCTGAGTTTTCCAATCAATCTGACGAATTGACGATACCCCTTTGGTTCGTTCCTGTACCACCAGCCAATTATTGAACAGAGCAAAATCTTCCAGATCCGTATTTTTCTGTGGTGCAACGACGGTTTCCCAAGGCTTATTGATAGCCTCCGCCCGATATAAACCAAATAATGGGTTTCCATGGTTAGAACGAATATAAAATTGTCCACGGAAGTGGTCGAGATAATATTCTCGCCCAGCTTGACGAGCAGAAAAAATCTGTGGTTCCCGTTGTGGATTATTCGCGTCAATCAGTCGATACTCTGAAGTCGAATAACTGACACTCATGATCAAAATATAATTAAGCGAGGTGGTTTCCGAAATCGATAAAAAGAAACGGTCATCTTCTTCTTGGTAAATTTTTTGATCCAGCTTGGTATCTGTACCATATTGATGACGGAAGACTTGATAAGCCAGTAAGGTTTGTGGATCTTTACGCACATAAAATAGTGTGTTGCCATCATTTGCCCACAAAATATTGCCAGACGTATTTTCTATAACATTATTTTTCCAATCAGCATCATCGATATTTTTAAATGAAATATGGTAATTACGACGACCCTGAGTATCTTCCGCTACGGCGATACGTTTGTTATCTAATGTAACGACGAATCCACGAAGCTGGTAGAATTTATGTCCCTTTGCTCGCTCATTACCGTCGACCATAACCTGCCAATCGGTTGAACTATCGACAGGTTTGCGTTGATAAATCGGGAAATCTTTTCCTGCTTCGTAAACGGTACGATAAACATAGCCATTATAGGTATAAGGAACCGTCTTATCTTCTTTACTCATTCTGCCAGTCATTTCGGCATACAGTGTTTCTCGTAATTCCTGACCCGATTTCAACATTTGCTCGGTATACTGATTCTCAGCAGTTAAGTAATCAATGACCTTTTTGTCCTGACGATTGTCATCACGCAACCAGTAATAATTATCGACGCGAGTATCACCGTGGATATCCATCTTGTGTGGCTGTTTTGTGGCTATAGGTGGCACCATACTGTTCTTCATTGCGATATCATTCTCCATTGCGATAGTGGAAAAACTATTACTCAGCAAACTACCACCCAGCAAAAAACTGAGTATTAATCTTCTACTGCACACTGTCCTTTTTGTATTTGGAGAAAATATCGTTTTACACTGTGGCATGCCATCAATCCTGTATTTTTATTGAGATAAATAAAAATCTATCGGCAGTTCAATCGTAATCCTGCCATTCGTTAAAATAAAATCAGGGGGTGCAGGCAAAGGTTGCCCCCTTTCCAACACGAGCCTGGCTTCCCTATCAAGTGAGTTAGTCCCTGAACGTCGGATTAATTCACTGTCAATCACGTTTCCCAATTGATTAACAGTAAATCTCATCATAGGACGCCCTGTTCGGTTTCTTCTCTGGGCATCCTGTGGATATTTTTTATAACGGTTCAGGTGCCCACTGACTTCTGCCTGCCAAACAGCCCTCGCATCGGCAATAGCGTCTGAATTGCTTTCATAAGATGCAGCCGTGCGGGCAGTCACATTATCTGCTTTCGCGCTGCTGGTCGTTGGTGCCGCACTGCTTTGGGATTTTTCGCTTTCCTGCTTTTCTGCTTTCACGCGCTTAACAGGCTGTGTTTTTTTCGGGGCATCTTGCTCATTCTTTTTTTTCTTCTGCTTATGTACCAAAAGCGAAGCATCTTCATTTACATCTAATTTTGGCATTTTAACTTCATCAATCTTGCTTTCCAGTTGCTGACTGGCAACAGATAACTGCTGTTCAATACCAATGGGTTGTTTTTGTATTTTATGTATTGCTTCCGTCTGCGATGACAGTTCCACCATAACCGCAGGTGGTGGTAGAAATTCTTCAATATCAATATCTTTTGGTTTATAAACTAACCACCCTACCACCAAGGCATGAAGTGTAATCGCAGCGAGCAAAGATTTTGTCACATGACTTGTGTGAGCATTTTGATACGTGGTATATGTCAACATCTCTTATAACGCATTATGTCAAATAATAAATGAAGATAATGATAATCAATTGTATATATAAATGAAAACTATTTTTATTTAAAAATGACTCACATCCTTGTGATACTTACTATTATTTAGTTATATTTTCACTCACCTTTGGTGTAAACCAAGCGAAATCAGCATATTCACTGTTCAAAGAAACACCTTGCTCTGCAATAACCAGTACAGCCATTTTTTCATTTGGTGCAATTTCTTTCATATGTTGAGGTACTCCCATGGCTTTTACTGCATGGTATCCGCCCGCAAATAACAATGCAGGTGATGGTGCTTTAACCAGCTGTTCTGCCATTCTTCGGTCGCGCATTTGCTGAATTTTGGCCATGCCGGCAAGGCGCAATGCGTCTATATTTCCACCGTGGGAATTTTTAATAGTTTCTTCAATAAGTTTTTTGACATCATCAGAAACTAATGAGGTGTTATCTCCAGCCTTGTATGCCTGATCAATTTCACTGCGCGTCAGATTTGCTGCCAACAACGGGTAAGGAGCTCTTATCAGTTCCATCACTAAATCACCGTACCATTTCCATGGCCAGCCCTGATGCCAAGCTAATAATTTTTCGACTCGCTCATCCCTGACAATAGGATCACCCTGTAACCAGTTTTTAACTTTATTCACTTTTTCTTGCTGGTCTGGGTCAATCATTTCTAGTAATACAGCACCTTGGGGACGTTTTTTACCAAGTTGTTGTACCAACCATAACTCTATTTGGTGATGATAAGGATTGTCGTGTTTTTCACCCACAATAACGCGTGGATAACTCGCTAGTTGTGCAAGAAGCTCATCAGGGGTGATGGCTTTCCCCGTTTGCATATCCATCACCGCCCCAGATTGCATTAATTCACCAGGCAAAGTTTGAAGCACCTCTTTAGAGGTATTTTGAGCATTGTTTGGAGTAACAGCACAACCACCAAGCAGGAGAACACAAGCTAAAAAAGTTGATTTTATGCAGGTAGATGGTTTTATGTAGGTAGATGTTTTCATCGCTATTCATTATCAAAAGAAAAATTGCCCGCATATTATAGATAATGAGAATTATTTACAAATAAAAATACCCCGATAAGCAAAGACTTATCGGGGTAGCGCACGCATTCATTCCGACTGCAATGATAACGTTGGGACAGTAGCGAACGTTACAAAGGGTTAGTCTGTGCTTCAACAACCGCCAATGCCACCATATTTACGATACGACGCACGGAAGCAATAGGTGTCAAAACATGAACAGGTTTCGCTACGCCCATCAATACTGGGCCTACTGTTACCCCATCCGAGCTAGTAACACGTAACAAATTATAGCTAATACGAGCGGCTTCCATATTTGGCATAATCAATAAATTAGCAGAACCTTTCAGCGGGCTGTCCGGCATAATATCGCGACGAATACTTTCCACCAATGCAGCATCAGCGTGCATTTCTCCGTCAATTTCAAGTGCCGGAGCCATTTGCTGGATAATTTCCAGTGTTTTACGCATTTTTTGCGCTGATACACAATCAGAAGAACCAAAACTTGAACGCGACAGCAGAGCCACTTTAGGTTCAATTCCGAAGCGACGCACAGTATCAGCCGCCATCAGTGTAATTTCTGCCAATTCTTCCGGGCTTGGATCTTCATTGACATAAGTATCGGCAATAAAGGTATTCCCCATCGGCAACATCAAAGCATTCATGGCGCCTGCGGTATGTACCCCTTTACGGAAGCCAAAGACATCTTTCACGACTTGATAATGTTCATTGTAACTACCAACAGTACCACAAATCAGTCCATCTGCTTCGCCCCGGTGAACCATAATTGCACCGATCAATGTTGGATTGCCAATTACTGCACGGCGAGCCTGTTCCTGAGAAACACCACGGCGCTTCATTATTTGATAATATTCTTGCCAATACTCTTTGAAACGCGGGTCATTTTCATTGTTCACCACTTCAAAATCTTTACCGGCTTCAATATGCAGACCTTGTTTCTTAATCCGCATTTCAATAACACTAGGACGGCCAATCAAAACAGGGAATGCCAACCCATGGGAAACAAGTTCTTGTGTGGCATGTAGTACGCGAACGTCCTCCCCCTCTGCCAAGACAATGCGTTTTTTCTCTTTTTTCGCTTGAGAGAAAATGGGCTTCATGAACAGATTGGTTTTATAGACAAACTCATTGAGTTTTTCAATATACGCTCCGAAATCGGCAATCGGCCGTGTTGCAACTCCTGATTCCATTGCGGCTTTTGCTACAGCCGGAGCGATTTTTACTATCAAACGAGGGTCAAACGGTTTCGGGATAATGTAGTCAGGGCCGAAGAATAGATCTTGATCGCCATAGGCGGAAGCAACTTCTTGGCTTTGTTCGGCCAATGCCAAATCTGCAATAGCACGAACACAGGCAAGTTTCATTTCTTCATTGATGGTGGTCGCCCCAACATCCAATGCACCACGGAAGATGAATGGGAAACAGAGAACATTGTTTACCTGATTAGGGAAATCGGAACGGCCTGTACAGATAATTGCATCAGGGCGAACTGCTTTTGCCAACGGTGGCAAAATTTCTGGCTCTGGGTTGGCTAATGCCATAATCAGCGGATCTTTTGCCATGGTTTTCACCATGTCTTGTGTCAATACGCCCGGTCCTGAGCAGCCCAAGAAAATGTCGGATTCTGGGATCACATCAGCCAGTGTACGGCTGCCATTATCTTCAATTGCATAATCCGCTTTGGTTTTTTCCATATTCTCTTCGCGGCCACGATAGATAACACCTTTCGAGTCACAAACAGCAATATTTTCACGTTTCAGGCCAAGCGCCACCAACAGATTCATACAAGCAATCGACGCCGCTCCTGCCCCCGATACAACCATGCGAACGTTGCTGATATCTTTGTTTACAACCCGCAATCCGTTCAGTACCGCTGCAGTACAGATAATTGCTGTACCGTGCTGGTCATCATGGAATACAGGAATTTTCATGCGTTCACGCAGTTTTTGCTCAATATAAAAACATTCTGGCGCTTTGATATCTTCAAGATTGATGCCGCCAAAAGTCGGTTCCAAAGCAGCAATGATATCGATTAATTTATCGGGATTAGATTCATCCACTTCGATGTCAAACACATCAATGCCCGAGAATTTTTTGAACAGAACACCCTTGCCTTCCATAACAGGTTTACCCGCTAAGGCACCGATATTCCCCAGTCCTAAGACAGCAGAGCCATTGGAAATAACCGCGACAAGATTACCACGTGCAGTATATTTATAGGCCGCCAGAGGATCTTTTGCTATTTCAAGACAAGGAGCAGCAACCCCCGGTGAATAGGCTAATGCCAAATCACGTTGTGTTGTCATTGGCTTGGTCGGAGTTACCGTGATTTTGCCAGGTTGTGGAAATTCGTGAAAATCAAGAGCACTTTGTTTTAATTTTTCGTCCATCTTCTGATCCTTTACAAGTCATGTCTGTCCCGTTTATCTTTCAAGCTGCTGCTAGGTTGGCTACGCTGTCACCTGAAATCTCTTGGGTATAAATGAAAATCTGCTCAGTATAATAGTTACGGAAGGTTAAATCATGATGTTAACCGCATTTTATGCATGATCTTCAAAACCAAAGGGCAAAAAAACAGACAACACATGATTTTACATTAACCTATATTATATGAATATTATTCCAGACGTACTCATATAGCAGTATTTTTAACTTTAATTAATAACCTGATAAATTAATTAAAGTAGCATTATAAAATCAACTTTAAAATAATTTTACAAAATCAAAAATTACTCTATAAAATATTCCTGTAAATTTATTTGGAAAATTATTAGCAATTAGGGAAACGCATTTTCTTATGAAAATTAATTTTATTTCACTTGAATGGATAAACCTGTTTGCGATATTTTTATTTTTATATCAGGATATATTTTCAGAATCTCATTATTGATGATTTGATATACTCCATAAAAATTACACAGCAATTTAACATAAAGCAGATACCTGTCTTTTATATTGCATCAAACACAAAATCTGCATTTCTATATGGGAGAAGGAACATGCATAATCACTCAGTTATGATAGTCGATGATCATCCTATCATTCGTCACCGCTTAAAAGAGTTAATTGAATTAGAACATGAACTCATTGTGACTGCCGAAACTGATAATGGTGAAGATGCGATTAATATCGCTTGCCAGATAAAGCCTGACATTATTTTGATAGATTTAAAAATACACGGTCTTTCTGGAATCGATACAATTAAATCTCTACGCCGTAAAGGACTTGACTCCTATCTTCTGGTACTCTCCGATTCGGATAATCGCAGTGATATTTATGATGCGGTTGATGCAGGTGCGAATGGTTATTTATTAAAAGATATTGAACTTACTTCATTACTAAGTAACATAAAAAAAGCAGTGGATGGCCATGCAGTGTTCAGTGAAAAAGTTCATCAGTATTTATCCACCCGTCATCTTTATATCGATCCTTTATCAAAATTAACTAAACGTGAATTAGATGTCTTAAAAGAAATTTCAGAAGGAATGACAAATAAAGAAATCGCTGATTTTCTTTTTATTTCAGAAGAAACCGTGAAAGTTCACACTCGTAACTTATTGAAAAAACTTAAATCCCGATCCCGTCTCGAAGCCACCATTATCTATCTAAGACACAGAAAAACAGCATTCATCTGATACTTAATTTTCAATATTTTCAATAATATGAAACACAATTTCCCTAAGTTTTATCAGCAGGGAAATTGTGAGTTATCTGGTATAGATAGATAGTCATTTAATTCCAGTTGAATTAATTTCACATATGACACCAAATGAAACTATATACTTTATTTATTGTTTTTTAAGTAACAAAATAATTTCAATAAACCTGATAAATTTCAAGGTACAAACAATTCGCCCCTCACAGCCAATATGTTAGAGAATCTCCAACCTACACACATGCTCAACGACGTGTTATCTGGATAAAATGCCAAATTTCCCGCATTATGTCAGATACGTTAAACAAGACTAAGGATCTCATCATGTCGGGTACCACTTCTCACAAAGCATTCACTCTCTACGGTATCAAAAACTGCGATACGATAAAAAAAGCACGTCGCTGGTTAGAAGACCAAGAGATCGCTTATCAATTTCATGATTATCGCATTGATGGTCTATCCCCTGAACTACTTCAGTCATTTATTGAACAAATTGGATGGGAATCTTTGCTGAATACTCGTGGTACAACTTGGCGCAAATTATCTGATGATCAAAAACAGGCCATTAATAATGCAGAAGCCGCCAAAGCGCTAATGCTGGAACAGCCCTCAATCATAAAGCGCCCACTTTTGGTCTCAAACTCAGAAGATTTAAAAACCGCGGGATCAGCGACAGAAAATTATTTACTCGGCTTCAAAGCCGAACAATACCAACAATTTTGTGCATGACTAGATAGGGGGCCCAATCATGACTTGTCCAGTAATTGATCTTGCTCAACAGTTAATCCAGCGTCCTTCCGTCAGCCCTGATGATCAAGGCTGTCAGGAACTTCTCATTCAGCGCCTGCAAGATATTGGTTTTACAATAGAGCGAATGCCTTTCGGCGATACTCTGAATTTTTGGGCGTATCGGGGTACAGGCACGACCTTTGCTTTTGCTGGACACACCGATGTCGTGCCTGCCGGTGATATATCACAATGGCAAACGCCCCCTTTCGAGCCGGCTATCCGCGATGGGATGTTGTACGGCCGCGGTGCCGCAGATATGAAAGGCTCTTTGGCTGCAATGGTTGTGGCTGCTGAACGTTTTGTTGAGGTGAATCCTGAGCACCAAGGCCGCCTGGCGTTTCTGATTACTTCTGATGAAGAGGCTAAAGCCACATATGGTACAGTGAAAGTCGTTGAAGCCTTGATGTCTCGCCATGAACGTTTAGATTATTGTTTGGTGGGAGAGCCTTCCAGTCAACAACGCCTTGGCGATATGATCAAGAACGGGCGCCGAGGTTCCCTGACCGCCAATCTGGCTATCTTTGGTACCCAAGGACATGTTGCCTATCCTCAATTGGCAGATAATCCTATTCACCGAGTACTACCTTTCCTACAAGAACTGGTCAATACTCAATGGGACAATGGTAATGAATTTTTCCCGGCGACGAGTATGCAAATCGCCAATATTCAAGCTGGAACCGGCAGCAATAACGTCATTCCGGGCAAATTGTGGGTTCAATTTAATTTCCGCTTCAGTACCGAACTGACAGATACGGAGATCCGCCAGCAAGTTGAAGATATGCTGAAAAAGCATAACCTGAAATACGAACTTGATTGGTGGCTATCAGGCCAGCCTTTCCTGACCAGCAAAGGCGCGCTTGTTGATGCTGTGGTTGAATCCATTGAACATTGTTGTGGATATAAACCAGAACTATCAACCAACGGTGGTACATCAGACGGACGCTTCATTGCCAAAATGGGGGCGCAAATCGTGGAATTAGGGCCTATTAATGCCACGATCCATAAAACCAACGAATGTACTAACGTGTCTGACTTACAGGAATTGAGTCTGATTTATCAACGGATCATGGAGCAATTAATCAAATGATGACACCTGAAATGTTGACGGGCTTAGCGACGGATCATCTGGTCACGTTTGCTGGCAATCATCGTTTACAATTTAACGCGACCAAAGCGTTTCTAGCCATGCAGAAGGATGCAGCCAAAGCGGGCTTTAAATTACAACCCGCTAGTTCATTCCGTAACTTCACTCTCCAACAAACCATCTGGAATGAAAAATTTCACGGCCAGCGACCAGTATTGGACGCTGATAGCCAGCCACTGGATATTTCAGTAATGAACGAAGGTGAGCTTTGTGAAGCTATTCTTCGTTGGTCTGCTCTGCCGGGGGCGAGCCGTCATCATTGGGGCACTGAAGTGGATTTTTATGACCCATTCCTGTTACCAGAAGGTAAAAAGTTGCTGCTTGAACCTTGGGAATATGAAAATGGGGGCTACTTTGAGCCATTAACCGATTGGTTGACAGAAAATATGTCTCATTATGATTTTTACCGTCCATTTACTCGCTACAACGTCGGTGTTGCTTATGAGCCATGGCATATCAGCTATTGGCCGATATCCCATGAAGCCGAAGGTTTATTTGATGAGCAAGTGCTGCTGAATGTCTGGCAAAATCGTGATATTGCTGGCATAGATTGGTTGACAACTAACCTACCCTATCTATTTGCAACATATATTAAGATAGCAGATTAAGCACTAAGAGCCTTATGGAAGAGGCTCTTAATATTTGAGGAAAATACCATGCATTGGTTGATAGATTATTGGTGGATTGTTTTGTTAGTGCTCGTCGGTATCATCATTAATGCGGTAAAAGCATTAAGCCGTGTCGATCAAAAATATTTTTTAGATAATAAACCAAAATTACCTCCTCACCGAGATCTTAACGCTGAGTGGGATGATGAGGACGATTGGCCTCAACAGAAGCGCAAGAAATAACCCAGTTTTTCCACTGATTGGCAAGCGTTTCATCCAGGCTTGCCAATGCATGCGCCGTTTCTTCGCGCCAACGCTTCAATAACGCCTTACGCCCGCTTAGCGATAAATCACTTACGCACTGTTCGATATCTATTCTCTGCTGAAGGTGCCTTCTTAATGCAGGTAAAGCCGAATCACTCACCAGCAAGAGTCGCTGTAATGCAAAATGAGATGCAGACAGAGGACGATGCGCAAAAGCAAATCCAGCCAATTCCAGCCAATCATCTCCATTGATTTGTTCATCTTCATCATGCTCAATCGGTAAAGCAAAGCCGAGTAACTTTTCCAGACCATTTGCATTACGGGATAATTGCTGTTGTACTGATTGGGTAAATTGCTTTCCCTGCTCACTCAACGGCAGAATAGCCATCGCTGTATAACATCCACTGCTCGCTTCCCGATAAGTTCCTATACGCACCAAACGAAAACCGCACTTCTTCCATAATGCCCAAAGCTCTGGCGTATAGCCAAAGCTGACAGAGAGAAAATCAAGTTTGCGTTTATCTGCTTCCTGACACTGTTGGGTTATCAAATATTGCGCGATCCCACGGCGACGATATTGCGCTTGTACAGCAATGCGACTAATGCGCTGGGAACTTAGGGTCGCAGCCACTGGGAAACCACTGTGTGCTGCTAAAGATTGAGCAACCAAATTTCCTCTCGGGCGACGACGCCCTGCCCATATTTCATGCGCTAATGTCTGTGATAGACCACCTTCATTCACCATCCACAACGCACCGACTAGGTTTTCCTTATTCATTGAAGTGCGGGATAAGGCAGCAAGAAATGTCATTCCTTTGCCATCCAGTAACCGACGTAAATCCAAAGGGGATGTGCGATAATGTGCGTTGGTTAATAACCCATAAAATTGACGCAATAATGTGGATTGTGGTAACCACATGGATTGAGCTATAGGATAGAAAACCAGCTCGTTTTCAAAATTACAATGAGTTGGAGATTGATCAAGCAGTAATTGCTCGTCGAAGAAAAGCACATTATCCAACCATGTTTCCAATGGATCATTTTCTGCCCAGCGCATCGGCGTTTTCAATTCACGAATGTGGCAATTCGGTAATGCAGTACATAGTTTCAACAAAAAACCACGTCCCGTCCCCTCATAGCCCTGAACGGTTGAGGTTAATAATACTCGTGGAAAATAGCTGATCAATTCAGCTAGCTGGGGCGTTGGGATGGCAGCCGCTTCATCAATCAATAACCAGTCTGTTTCGCTTTTATCGTCGCGAGTTCGTTTTTTCGACCGACAATATTTCAGCAGATTATCTACTGCCCAGAACGGTGTTTCCCGCCCTGAAACATTTTGTTCAGTATGATCTGGAATACCCGCGTATTGTTGAATAACTTCTGTCGTGATTTTTGCCGGTGCACATAACCAACAATTACCTTGCCAACGTCGAACCAACATTCCTGCCAATGCGGATTTCCCTCGACCTCTCGGCGCAGTGACGACCCAAACTCCCCGTGAAACGGGTAATAACTCGTCAAGAATCTGCCGCTGACTCACCGTTGGATGCCCGTCTGGCATCCGCCACGGTTCGGTTTGAGGTAATGGCGGCATCTGACAAGGTTCCCCCTGCCGCCAAAGTAAAATGTCAGGGCTGGCAAAGATCTGCTGCTGAATATGTCGAATAAAATTCGGCGTTGGGATCACTCCCTCCGATTCATTCCAACGCAAGCTATCTTCATCAGGCTGATCCGCCCATTGTGACCAAGCAGGAACGCGTAAGACCAGCCAACTGCCCGCTTTTAACGTGCCAGCCAGTATCGCTAATGCCTCAGCATTAAACCCTTTCGTCGCATCAAAAATACCGTGTAAAAATTCACGACCAAGCAAACTAGTGGATCTTGTCGGCTCAATAGCATCAGGTAAATCAGAGGAAACTGTTATCCAATCCCCATAAAATTGATTTTGCAGCTGAGTAACAATCAACTCACTCCATTGAGGATCACCGCTCAATACCACTAAACGACGCTGTCCCTGTTGTTGCATCTGTGCTTGTAATGTTACCCATACCCTATCCAGCATAGTCATGATTTACCAATCATGACTGATAAAATACCGGCAGCAATCAACGGGCCAACGGGAACCCCTTTAAATAGGGCAACACCCAATACTGTGCCAACCAATAATCCAGCAACCGTAGAAGGCTGATTGGACATTAAAGCAACACCACGACTTCCGAGCCACGACACAATGACACCAACGACAATAGCAAGCAGTGATTTCCAATTCAGAAAGGAACTAAATATTTCCTGCACCGCAATTTTTCCACTTGCGATAGGTGCCATGACTCCTATCGTCAAAATCAAGATACCTATCGTCAAACCATACCTTTCCACCCAAGGAAAAAATTGGTTCAGTGGTGTAATGCGAACCACTAACAAAAATAACATCGCAAGCGTGATTGTCATGTTGTGACTGATGATACCAAGCCCCGCCAACACGAGCAAAATAAGTAAAGTGGGATCAATATGGCTCATGAATTTTTGTTTCCTACAACGTTTCCAATAAAGTTTCCAACAAAACAAGGTTTGATTTTTCTATAACTCCGCAACATGGGTTCTGGCATGGTACTGAATGATAACTGAAAATTTTCGCTGTTAACCAAAATATTTATATCCACAAGCTTTTAAATTGCATCACAACCAACAAAGAGACTATTAAAAAATGAAAGGGGGTGTATTCAGTAGAGTAACAAAATGGGGCAGCAAGTATAAAATTTAACACTCTTGCCTTAAGTGATAAAAATAGTAAATAATCACTACCCCAAATCATGATGCGATATTGCTTCTTGATAGAGGAAGGTATTAGAACATAGGCAATTGACTTATCGTGTCAGTAACAAATCGATTAACTCGTAATATACTGATAAATAACAACATTAATAACAGAGTGAACGCAGAAAGATTGTAAGGAGTGCATTGCAAACAGGATGCGTTCGTATACGATATGAAAAAATTAGCATTATCCATCATAGTCTGTGCTTCATTAACAGCTTGTATGACACGTTGGGTACCCATAACAAGTAACCCTACTCCATTAGATGAAGCAAAAAGAATTTGCGATAAGTTAGCCTTAAAGCAATTTCCTGTAAAAAATGAGGTTGCCTACAAGACAAACACCACAACTATACATAACAGCTACGGCAGTGGTGACAAAAAAACTACTTACGATCAAACCTTTCCCAAAATTGAAACCTATATTATGGATGTTAACGAAGGTTCCAGAAAAAAACAGTTTGAGGAATGTATGAATGAAAATGGCTGGGAGTCATAATCTGACATTCGATAAAGAATAACAATTATCTTTTCGTTTGTTCGCTTATTAGCTCCAGTCATATTGTTATAAAACAACCACATGACTGGAGTTTCATCTAATTACTACCTTGATATGCCTAGAATTCTACCGAGTATAAATGTCCCATGATTTCACCAAATACTAGATATTCACAGGCTGTATATCCCAGTCATTAAGATAAGTAATCGTTTGCGTCACTAGTCCAAAATAACACCAATACGGCGTGCAACCTCTTCATATGCTTCAATCAATCCACCAAGACTCTGACGGAAGCGGTCTTTGTCCATTTTATCCATCGTCTGTTTATCCCACAAACGGCTGCCGTCTGGTGAAAACTCATCCCCCAATACCACTTTGCCCTTGAATAAACCAAATTCCAGTTTGAAATCCACCAAAATTAAACCAGCATCATCAAACAATTTACTCAATACCTCGTTGGCTTTGTAGCTTAGCTGTTTCATCTCAGCCAAATGTGTTTTACTCACCCAACCAAATGTCTCACAGTAGGATTCATTAACCATCGGATCATGTTTAGCATCGTCTTTCAGGAACAAATCAAACAATGGTGGATTCAGCACTATCCCCTCTTCAATTCCCAGACGCTTCACAAGAGAACCCGCAGCACGGTTACGAATAACGCACTCAACAGGCACCATATCAAGTTTTTTCACCAAGGATTCATTATCTGACAGCAACTGCTCCATTTGCGTTGGAATGCCCGCTTCTTCCAGTTTTTTCATAATGAAATGGTTGAATTTATTATTCACCATGCCCTTGCGATCAAACTGTTCGATGCGTTCTCCATCCAATGCTGATGTATCATTTCGGAATTCCAGCACAAGTAAATCAGGATTATCAGTGGCATATACTGTTTTCGCCTTTCCACGATACAATTCAGCTTTTTTCTGCATCTTACACTCCAGAGATATGACGTCTTGATACCTTTCACCTTTCGAGCAACCCGAAATCTACCGGGTATCACTGTAAAAAATTAAACAAAAAACTCCACCAAAAAATATAAAGGGGCCTAGGCCCCTTTATATGTATTACTTGCTTGTAGATTTGCTAAATGCGGCTTCCAGCACAGCCACCATTTGATCATTTTCAGACTGAGTCAACGGTTTGCCTTTCTCGCTAATAAATTGCAGGCTACTTCTGTTATCCAAGTCACCAACCTGTAGCTTGTAATTCCCTTCGCTAATAGAAGGAGCTTCAACACCCAGAGCTTTCCAATCAGAAGAGCTACGTCCTTTATAAGTCACGGCGATCGCTCCCGTTGAGCGGGTACGATCCGTTACTTGCATACCAATGCTTTCCAATATGAATGACAATCTATTCCAAACCACATTATATGGTGCACGAACAATAACTTGCGGCAGCCCAGTATTATCGCTACCGCTTTGTACGGATAATATACCAGAGTCTTTCGCACCGCTTTCGCTCGCAGCCTCCTGTTGCTGACTTAAGCCACTCACCAATTCATTAAACATTAACACATTATAATGCTGGATTTCGTCAGGATTGGTGACATTTCCTTCACCATGTTTCAAGCCTTCATTTGACACAGATAGCACTACTTGGTAACCCTGTTGTGTAACCGAAATACGGTAACGCCCCTGATATGGAACATTTTCATCTGCTCGTGACCATGTAATCCAATCAGTCGTCAATGTTTTTGCAGAATCATCTTCCTGGCTAACCGGATAATTCTTCTTCGCCAACAAATTCTTTACTTGTGCCCACAAGTTGCTGTATTCCGAGGTATTTTCAAGCAACAACTTACTGCTTTGAGCGCTATTCTCAACGCGGGAACCCGTCAATAATGCAAGAGTTTGTAATGGTGGGCGAATATCCAGCTCTTTGCCCACTTTACCCATTGAAGGTATTTGCATAATATTATATTCGCCGTTTTGTAACGGTAATTCCGTTCCCGCAGGGATGTTCAATATTTTCAGCGGGGGCGTTTCAATATAGGATTCATCCCCACTTACCTGACGTTTATAGCGCTGATCGCTGGTGCAGGCTGCCAAAAAAACTACCAATGACAGACCAGCAACCTTCATGACCTTCGATTTTTGCAATAATGTTGCCATTAAAATTCCCTAAATTTTACAGTAATCCAGCCATTTTCATGGCCTTACCAACTGAAATTTGCCCTTCCTGCGTTAGCGGAATCATGGGTAAACGCAGTGTGTCATCAGCAATTAACTCCAGTTGACGGCAGGCCCATTTGACTGGCGTCGGGCTAGGTTCAACAAATAATTGATGATGCAATTCCATTAGTCGAGTGTTCAGGTTACGAGCTTTCAAAAATTCACCCTGTGCAGCCAATTCACACATTTGTGCTATTTTCGCTGCTGCAACGTTCGCTGTCACAGAAATAACCCCTTTACCACCAAGCTGCATGAAATCGACAAAATTTGCATCATCACCACTTAGCAGAATGAAATTTTCATCATTAACCAATTCTTGGATCTGACTGACCCGACTTAAGTTCCCCGTTGCTTCCTTAATTGCAACAATATTTTTCAATTTCGCCAAGCGAGCGACTGTCGGTGGCAGCAAATCACATCCGGTACGAGACGGCACATTATACAGTATTTGTGGTAAGTCAGTATTTTCGGCTATCGCTTTATAATGCAGATATAAACCTTCCTGTGACGGTCTATTATAATAAGGTGTCACTGACAGGCAACCCGCAACACCCGTGTTTTCGAAACTACGAGTTAATGAAATAGCTTCTGCCGTCGCATTTGCACCCGTTCCTGCAATCACTGGAATGCGCCCATCAGCCAATTCCAGTGTTGTCAGTACGACATCAACATGCTCATCATGTTTAAGCGTTGCACATTCACCCGTTGTTCCAACAGACACAATCGCAGATGTACCATTAGCGATATGATAATCCACCAACCTTTTCAAACTGGCTTTATCAATTTGACCGACTGAATCCATCGGAGTTATCAACGCAACCATGCTGCCTGTAAATCCAGTATGAGAGTTCACCATTGCCATCTCCACCTTTAATTAACTTAACCGCAAATGAGAAACTCATGGTACTTTCTTGTAATACAGAAGAAAACTCTTTAAGCACGCGATTTCAATGAATTTTGTTAATACCTAGTGTAGACGATTAAACAGAAATTATAATCGTACTTCCTTTAACAAATGCGATTGACCTTCTCTTGATGATTTTTTATGTTTAAACACAGCAGACACACCAACTACAATATAAAGGAAAATCGCTTTGCCAACATCAGAACAACACTTTTTAGTGATAACGGCCCTTGGTACAGATCGTCCCGGCATCGTCAATACCATAACCCGCCTTGTCAGTTCATGCGACTGTAATATTGAAGATAGCCGTCTAGCAATGTTTGGCGAAGAATTTACCTTTATCATGTTGCTATCTGGAAGCTGGAATGCCATTACCTTGATCGAATCTACATTGCCACAGAAAGGTGCAGAACTTGAGCTACTTATAGTGATGAAAAGAACCCGATGTGGTGCCCAGAAAACATTTCCTTCGACGATTACCGTCAAAGTGGACGTGGATGATTCACCGGGGATTGTTGAACGTTTTACCAGTTTATTCACGGCCCAAAATCTCAATATCGCTGAACTGGTATCAAAAACCCATTCTGCCAAAGAAGATATGTCTGCTCGCCTGCAAATTCAAATTACAGGCCATCATCCATTGGATGATAACGGCACTATATTTAAAGAAACTTTTCATCACCTATGTACAGAATTAAATGCACAAGGCACTATTAGTATCCAAAATCATAGTAGTATCCAAAATCATTCAAATCAAAACGAGTAAACGGAGAATACGCGATGAATCCATTGAAAGCCGGTGATAAGGCACCTCAATTCAGTCTTCCTGACCAAGATGGTGAAACTATTAGTTTATCTGACTTCAAAGGTCAGCGTGTTTTAGTTTATTTTTATCCCAAAGCAATGACGCCAGGCTGCACAGTTCAGGCATGTGGCTTACGTGACACAATGGCAGAACTAAAAAGCATCAATATTGAAGTGTTGGGCATCAGTACGGATACACCGGAAAAATTATCCCGCTTTGTTGAGAAAGAGATGCTAAATTTCACGCTCCTCTCTGACGTTGATCATCAGATTGCCGAACAATTTGGTGTTTGGGGAGAAAAGCGGTTTATGGGGAAAACCTATGATGGTATTCATCGCCTTAGTTTCTTAATTAACCCACAAGGCGATGTTGAACATGTTTTTGATAAATTCAAAACCAGTGATCATCATCAAGTTGTACTGAATTACTTAAAACAGCATCCACTGTAATTCGATAATAATCAGATAGTATAATTCATCCCCGCAACCAAAGTTGAGAGCGGGGATGAATATTAACGCCATCGGCGACGTTCCTGAAAAGCTAAGACTATGGCTGGTATAACATGGAGCAGCAACTTGCGGATAATATGACGCACTTTCCGTTACCGTAGGTGGATTTAATCCTGTGATGACACTCCAAACATATAGGCCAGAGGCAAACCCAATAATGACCTCATCCCCACACCTTATCTTTATTTCCGTTTATACCCTTCGTCTTTCAAGTTGCAGCTTTGTTGGCCACGCTTACGTCCCT
Organism: Xenorhabdus hominickii; assembly: GCF_002632725.1. Classification (GTDB taxonomy): domain Bacteria; phylum Pseudomonadota; class Gammaproteobacteria; order Enterobacterales; family Enterobacteriaceae; genus Xenorhabdus; species Xenorhabdus hominickii. Next base: position 39,547 of record NZ_NJAI01000006.1, on the reverse strand, counting down.
GTCACATAGTTCGCTATGCTCTTGGGGATTCGTTCCTAAGACATAAGGGCTGCATCTTGAAATCCATTGGGTATACAACTTTAATATAGCTTTAATATAGACTTAACATATTCCACCATAGCCACCAGCAATACTGACTGTGGATTATCATATTTCTTCTTCAATTTTATCTTCCGGCCAAACATGAATGACGGCTTTGATTAACGTAGCCAGTGGGATGGCAAAGAAAACTCCCCAGAATCCCCATAATCCACCAAAAATAACAACAGAAAGGATGATAACTAGCGGATGAAGATTAACCGCTTCTGAAAAAAGGATTGGCACAAGCAGGTTTCCGTCTAACCCCTGCACAATCAAATATGCGATGAACAGTGTCCAGAAATCAGTTCCAAGCCCCCATTGAAATAGTGCTACAACAATGACAGGAATAGTAACAAGTACAGTACCAATATAAGGAATGAGTACTGACAAACCGACCAATACCGCAAGCAGTAAGGAATAATTCAATCCGAAGAAGGCAAATACTGCATACGTACAGATAGTCAAAATGACCATTTCTGTCACTTTACCACGGATATAATTGGTAATTTGCTGGTTCATCTCATGCCATACTTTTCCTGCCAAACCACGGTTGCGCGGCAATACGCGCTGTAATGCCATCACCATTTGGTTTTTGTCTTTCAACAGAAAAAACACCATCAAAGGAACAAGGATCAAGTAAATAGCAAGCGTTAATAAGCCAATCAGTGATGCTACTGAAAATTTAAAAACGGATTCTCCGGCCAGAGAAAGTTTACTGCGAAGATTCGCAGCTATCATATCAATAATCCCGGCATCGACCAGTACAGGGTAACGGGAAGGTAAAGCATGAGCATACTCATTAAAACGGTTGATCATATTCGGGATATCAGAAAATAAGTTTAATCCTTGCTGCCAGACGGTCGGAGCGACAATCAGGATAACTAATGCACTGATACTCATAAAAATTGCTAATACGATGGAAACAGAAAGCGTTCTGCTACATCCCAGTTTTTCTAACTGCATTGTTGGCCATTCCAGCAAATAAGCTAGCACAGTGGCGGCAAGGACAGGAGCCAGAATTCCGTTAAAAAAATAGATGATTCCAAATCCAGCCAACAAAATTATCGATAAAGCAATAACTTGTGGATCAGTGAAACGGCGGCGATACCATTGCATGATCATATCCAACATAAATACAACTCCTTGACAGCAGTACTCAATGATTATTTTTACTAAAACTTATTAAGATTGGCGGATTTTAAGTTACCCTCTGCTATCATACACGTATTCATGAAATTGATAGCTAATTGGAGCACACTGTTTTATGAGAATGGTCCTATGAGAAAAACGCTAAAAAAAAATCTGGTGGCTATATTTATCAGCCTGCTATTATGTGGCAATACTTCTGTTTTCTCCGCACCGGTTGAAGATGCTCTACCTGATATTGGCACCACAGCAGGTGCGACTCTCAGTATCAATCAAGAAATGGTCATGGGCGATTTATATATCCGTTCAATACGAGCCCAAGCTCCACTGATTTATGATCCATTGTTAACGCAATATATTAATAAGTTAGGTCAGAAGTTAGTTAATCACGCTGATTCAGTAAAAACACCTTTTCACTTCTATTTAATCAATAACCCCAATATTAATGCCTACGCATTTTTTGGTGGTAATGTTGTGCTTCACTCAGCCCTGTTCCGTTATAGCCGCACAGAGAGTGAACTGGCATCCGTCATTGCGCATGAAATATCCCATGTAACACAACGACACTTAGCCCGATTGATGGAAGATCAACAGCGTAAAAGTCCAATCGCTTGGGCTGGCGCACTGGGTTCCATTCTGCTCATGATGGCCAGTCCACAGGCTGGTATGGCCGCACTTAGCGGCACACTTGCTGGTTTCCAGCAAGGCATGATCAGCTTCACCCAATCGAACGAACAGGAAGCTGATCGCATTGGTATGCGGACTCTCAGCCGGGCAGGATTTGATCCACATGGCATGCCGGCCTTCATGCAAATTCTGGCAGACCAATCTCGCTACAGCTCCAAACTTCCCGAAATACTCTATACTCACCCATTACCTGCCAGCCGTTTAGCTGATGCCCGTAACAGAGCAAATCAATATCCCACTAAGACGGTTACTGAGTCTCAGAATTTCCTGTTTGCCCGTGTTCGTATCCTGACAATGTTTTCAACCGAGCGACGTCCTGATATTGAGCTATTGCTGAATAAATATAGCCAAGGAACCACCAAAGAGCAGCTTGCGGCGGCTTATGGGCACGCTATTTTGTTTTCTAAAGATAAAAACTATTCTGAAGCCAGAAAAATATTAACGCCATTACTGGATAAACAGCCCGATAATATTTGGTTTATTGATACGATGACAGATATCGATATCGAACAAAAACAGTATGCCAACGCTATTAACCGCTTGCAGGACGCACTCAAGACCCAGAAAGGTAACCCAATATTGCAAATCAATCTTGCTAATACCTACCTTGAAGCCAAGCAATACCCACAAGCATCACAACTTCTATTTCGCTATACTTTCAATAACCCTGACGATCTCATTGGGTGGCAACTATTAATGGAATCCGCCGGGAAACAAGGGAAACGCAATGAAGAACTGGCTGCCTACGCGGAAACGATGGCATTACAAGGCAAATTTGACATGGCCATAGAATATCTCAGTAAGGCCAGCGCATTGGTAAAATTGGGGAGTTATGATCAAAAACGGTATGATGCCCGTATTGATCAATTGCGCCAACTGCAACAAAGTTATAGCCAATATAAAAAATGAGGGATTTTTTACATGCAACAGGTTACTTTTTATCATAATCCCCGCTGCTCAAAAAGCCGTGAAACACTCAAGTTGGTTGAAGATCTCGGCATTGCACCGGAAATCATTTACTATCTCGATACACCACCCACTGTGGAACAACTTATAGTGCTATTGGAACAGCTCGGTTTCAACGATGCCCGTCAATTAATGCGAACCAAAGAAGCGCTCTATCAGGAGTTAAATCTCGGTGTTGATTCGCTATCTCAAGAAGCCTTGCTTCAAGCAATGGCAGACAATCCCAAACTGATAGAACGCCCGATTGTTGTTGTCGGTGATAAGGCGCGTTTAGGCCGTCCCCCAGAACAAGTTAAAGAGATCTTAGGTTAGCCACCTTTGCCGTGCAATTAAATAAAAATCAAACAAAAAAGTGATAGAGGTATATCCTCTATCACTTTTTCACTATTATCCCGTTTCCTTTCTGCCTTATCTGCTCAAAGCTCAAGGATATCTTTCACAAATGGGATGGTCAGTTTGCGTTGCGCCACGATGGAAGCCCGATCAAGCTCATCCAATGTTTTAAATAGCGTTTGCATTTCTCTATCGAGCCGTTTCAATACAAAGCGCCCGACATCCTCAGGTAATTCAAAACCCCGTAATTTTGCCCGCAACTGTAATGCCTGAATTTTTTCATCATCAGACAAAGGCTGTAATTTGTAAATTTGCCCCCAATCTAAGCGAGAGGCTAGGTCTGGCAACGTCAGATTAATCTGCCGTGGAGGACGATCACCTGTGATCAAAAGACAAGTTCGGCCAATCTCCACAATCCGATTATAAAGATTGAAAATAGCCATCTCCCATTCCTGATCACCAGCAATGCACTCGATATTGTCGATGCACACTAATGATAAATGCTCCATCCCATCAAGGACTTCGGGAACAAAATAGGCCCGTTTATCCAGAGGTACAAATCCCACGGCTTCTTCCTGTTGGGACAATTCGGCACAGGCTGCATGAAGCAGATGACTCTTGCCCCCGCCATCGCGGGACCAAAAATAGATATAGCTACCGTGTGACTGACTAATGGCCAATTTTATTGCAGCTAATAAGGAAGTATTCTCACCTGCAAAGAAACTGGCAAATGTTTCATCATCGGGCAAATATAATGGCAATGAAAGCTGCGACGGTGTATTCAGAAGCACCTCAAACAGAATGGATAACGAACAGCGCTAAGTCTACCACAAAAAGTCTCTATAAATGAAACGAATGCTTTGTTTAAAACGAGCGGTTATTGTCGATACGAATCACACCATAAAATGGGTAGTTTACAATCAATTGAATGGCAAAAATTTATTTTTTATATATTGTCATTCTGTTAGGCATGAGGCTAGTATCAAAGCATGTTTCCCAATAAAGCCCCTGTAACAAAACCAACTCTGTTTACTCGCTAGAAATGCGCTTCCCAGTGCAAATTTTATTTCACATCCCATTGCCATATAAGCTATTGGTAAAAATACGACACATTACTGAATTTCTCACTTAACCATCTTAATTGCTTTTACTAGTAGGTTAATATGTTTATAAATAACATATTACAGAATGTGATAAAGAAAACTCAAACCATTTTTGTGGGTGGTTCTTTCAATAAATTTCAATTTGAAACAAAAAAATTGATAAAGTCGGAGAATATGAATCTCCCATAGTACATAAGCTAATGAATACTATTGAACAAAAAGAAAGTGTTCTTAAGAAATTACGCAGGTACTCAACAAGGACAGAAACATCCTCTCAACGTTATAAATGCTACAATGAAAGTAAATTCAAAATGAATCTTGTCGGAAATTGTGACGAACTCTCTAATTATGCGTTTCATTATTTAATCAAGCTTCATTCATTGAAAATTTTTAATTATTACAAGAACGAAGATCCCAACCCAAACAAAATAATATATTTCATCCTATATGAAGCTCTACAACCTTATGATCATGTCGTTATCAGTATAGATTAGCCAAAAATTGATGAAGGAAGCATTCTCACGTATTCAACCAGAATCATGGATATGCGACCCTTGGGCAGATATTATTTGTAAAGGAAAAAATTTTTCTGATAAATGGAAATTTAAAATGATAGAATGGGAGGAGAAAAATATGTTCATAATAGCCGAAGACATCGAAAACAAAAAAGTCAACACGAACAGATACCGTACATTATTTTCTCCTTTGAGAGAAAAAATATTCCATATAATCCAAGAAAATTAAAAATTTGATATATTAGAATGAGTTTTCCTTGACAAGGATGGGAAAATTAACACCTTTAATAAAGATGATAATAAAATTCCTTATAATATTAGTGAAATAAATAAATCAGAAATATTTTCCTTGGGTATTCGCGATATAGATAGAAATTTCTATTATACCGTTCCAAATAATTTATCTGATATCATAGTCGAAAAATTAAGAGAGCAAGTCCACACATACAATGGGTTAGCTAAAATAGCCTTGAAAAAAAGATATTAAATTACCTATTGTACTTCTGAAAATAGAAAGGGCTTTAGAAAAGGCCCTTTCTTATCAATTTGACTAATCTAACTTATCCTATTATTTCACACTTTTTATCATCTTTAATCGATTCTACAGAAGAATTGATATACGGTTCGTCGGGACGGATAATGCTAATCAACTTAAAGAGTAGACTCAAACCAATGCCTGCAACAGTTGCAAGCGCCATCCCCTTCAATTCCGCAGCACCAACCTGAATTTTTGCCCCGCTGACACCAATAATTAAAATCACAGAAGTCAGGATCAAGTTCTGTGCTTTACTGTAATCAACTTTCGAATCAATCAAAACTCGAATACCTGATGCACCAATAACACCGTATAACAGCAGGGAAACACCACCCATAACAGGAACAGGGATTATTTGAATCGCCGCTGCCAATTTACCGACGCAAGAAAGCAATATTGCCAATATTGCAGCACCACCAATCACCCATGTGCTATAAACACGCGTCAATGCCATAACACCGATATTTTCACCATAAGTCGTGTTAGGCGTTGAACCAAAGAAACCCGAAACCATCGTTGAGAAACCATTCGCAAACATTGAACGATGCAGACCCGGATTTTTTAATAAATCCTTCTGTACTATATTGGCGGTAACGACCAAATGCCCAACATGCTCAGCAATGACCACCAAAGCTGCGGGTAAAATAGTCATAATGGCAAACCATTCAAACCGTGGCGTATAGAAAGTCGGCAATGCAAACCACGGAGCTTCGCGTACTGGTGTCAAATCAACCTCTCCCATCATGAATGCCAATGCATAACCCACTAACACCCCAATCAAAATAGGAATAATCGCCATAAAACCACGAAACATGACCGAGCCTAATATCGTCACGCCTAACGTTACCATTGAAATAGTCAAATGAGCCGTATTGATATCTGCCCCTGTCGCTGGGCGTAGACCAACCATATCAGCAGCAACGCCAGCCAGCTCCAGACCAATCACCGCAACAATGGCTCCCATAGCCGCAGGTGGAAACATCACATTGATCCATCCCCTTCCTGCAACCTTAACAATCAGGGCAACCAAACAAAACAACAGACCACAAACAATAAATCCCCCCAGTGCCAACTCATATCCCAGAGGTAATAGCAGCAATACCGGAGAAATAAATGCAAAACTAGAGCCTAAGTAAGCCGGGATTTTTCCTCTGCATATCACAAGATACAGTAACGTTCCGATTCCATTGAATAGCAGGATGGTTGCTGGATTGACTTTGAACAGGATGGGAACTAAAACGGTTGCCCCAAACATGGCAAATAGGTGTTGTAAACTTAATGGAATGGTCTGCACCAGTGGTGGCCTTTCATCTACGCCAATTGTACGTACATCGATAGTACGACGGGTCATTCTGTATGTCCTCTATATTGTCTTGCTAGAAACCAAAAAAAAGCCGACTTTCCAGTCGGCTAAAAATGTTACTTCGTACCAAATATCTTATCGCCTGCGTCTCCCAGGCCCGGAACAATGTATCCATTCTCATTGAGACGCTCATCAATTGAGGCAGTGTACAACTCAACATCTGGATGAGCTTTTTCCAATGCGGCAACCCCTTCTGGAGCAGCAACCAGAACCAATACCTTAATCACAGGGCATCCTGCCTTTTTTAACAGATCGATAGTGGCAATCATGGAACCCCCTGTCGCCAGCATCGGATCAACAACCAATGCCATACGCTCACTAATGTCAGAAACTAATTTCTGAAAATAAGGTACAGGTTCGAGTGTCTCTTCATCACGATACACACCAACAACACTGATCCGCGCACTTGGAATATTTTCCAGTACGCCATCCATCATCCCCAATCCCGCACGCAGGATAGGTACTACTGTGATTTTCTTCCCTTTAATCTGGTCAATTTCCACCGGACCACACCATCCGTTAATGGTCACTTTTTCAACTTCTAAATCAGCAGTTGCTTCATATGTCAGAAGACTACCCACTTCTGAGGCCAGTTCACGAAAGCGTTTGGTGCTTATATCATGATCTCGCATCAGACCAAGTTTATGCCTCACTAATGGGTGCTTTACCTCAACGATCTTCATGAGTTTCTCCTACTGTATATAGCCGGCAGATAAAAAAAATATTCAAATAAAACGCTAACATTCCCGTCATATCTCGCTATTGCGTTGAATTTACTGAGTTGCAACTTTTGGTGATTTTCGTGCATTTAAAGAAGTTTTGAGCTATTTTTGTATTATCAGCACCCCTCATAGCACCCCATTGCTTTGTGAAAATTTAAACAAGGAGAACATCACAGATGGCCTACTATAGCATAGAGAAACGCCCACGTGCAGACGGCACTGTCCGTTACCGCTGCACTGTGGGTGTTAAATCCGGCGGTAAATATATTTACAGAGAGAACCGTACATTCGGAAAGCAAGCCCACGCTAAAACTTGGGGTGCTATGCGGGTAGCTGAATTGGAACAGAACGGGATACCATCGAATAATGAGGTCGAATATTTAACCGTGGGTGATTTGTTACACAAATACATCAGCGATCCCAATCTGGGTATGAAAGCAGGAAGAACCAAGAAGGGCATATTGAACGCATTGTTAAATAGTGAATTAGCAAAACTTACTCTAACTGAGTTTTCAGTGAGTCACATTATTGATCACTGCAAGCAACGATATTCTATAGGAATTATCCCTGCCACCATTAACCATGATATCGCCTATTTGTCCTCAGTCTTAAAAGCAGCCAAACCTGTTTATGATATAGACTACACCTCAAATCCCGCACATGAAGCCCGTCCTCTGTTAACGCAAATGGGATTGATCAGTAAAAGCCAGCGACGCAGCAGAAGGCCAGAACGCGAGGAATTAGAGAGAGTAATGGAGGTATTACGCAGAAAAGGGAATCATTGGACAAGTAAGATTCCTTATGAAGATATTCTCAATTTCTCAATTTTGAGCTGCATGCGCATAGGCGAGGTGTGCAAAATTAGGTGGGATGATATAGATGATAAACAAAGATCCGTCATTGTCAGGGACAGAAAAGACCCAAGAAAGAAAGTGGGTAATCATATGTCTGTGCCTTTGCTTGGGGAGGCATGGGATATTGTTCAAAGGCAACCTAAATCTGAGAGTGGACTGATATTTCCCTATAAATCCTCAAGTATATCTCATGGTTTTCAAAAAGCATGTGTCGAACTAGACATTGAAGACCTCCGCTATCACGACCTGCGCAGAGAGGGAGCCAGCCGTTTATTTGAAGCTGGGTTCTCGATTGAAGAAGTAGCCCAAGTTACAGGCCATCGCTCTCTCAATATTCTATGGCAGGTATACACGGAACTGTATCCAAAGTCACTGCATAAAAAATTTAATAAGCTAATGCAGCAGAAAGAAGAGTGATTTATAAAGGGCTTTCAAATCCCAATTAACAATATTGATCAGGGTTCTCGGCTCACGGACGACCTTTTTTGGAATTTTCCAAAAAAGTCTCATAGTCCCCATGCCCAGTAAAGTGAAGAGCCTCCCAAATCGGTGACTCCTTAAGCTAAAGGAATCCCTACAGTTAGTTTTCCCTAAATAAAGGGTTAAATGAGTACACTGCTGCGATTTCAAATGACGGCAGTGAACGGTATCTAATCGCTCCGTTTGAAACGGAAGGATGCCTGCACCATGCAGGAGTTAAAGGTGAGAAATCCCACCTTTAGGTAACTTGTTAATTTTACTTATTTCCTGC
>NZ_NJAI01000006.1:11328-30391 GCF_002632725.1 Xenorhabdus hominickii | reverse complement strand
CCGGTTGCCGGGCACCGCCCCCAGTGTCGCCAGCGCTTCATTGGCGGTTCTTGCGCCTGTCCCGCCACACTGGATCGGTATCAATCCGGTCTCCAGAGTCCCGGTGTCATCAAATGACCAGACATGGCCGCCTTGCGTATTGTATGACCCTGTACGGTTATTATCTGTCACGTACAAATAGGTACTGCTATTGCCGCTGAGTAACCGGGTCTCACCGGTAGGCAGGCCAATGAGACGCCCGGCATTTCTGACGGTTTCCCGTAAGCCAAGGTTGTCCACAAACGCCGGTTTATCCGGAATGTCCGCCCCGTTCTGGTTCTTTGCCAGTCGGGAGTTGGCATTGTCATTCACATGTCTGACTGCTCTCGGTGTCGCTGCCTGAGTTTCGTTGTTGCTGTCTACAGAATTATTGAGTTGCGCAATGCCTTGCTGAGATAGAGTTGCATCTGGAAGTTTGTCTAACGTCGAAATAGCCCCCAGACCCAAGTTACTACGCGCACTTGCTTTATTAGTAACATCAGCTAGATTGTTGGATTTCCGCAAAAATAACCCATCAGGATCCGCCAGCACATTTTGCCACCCTATCGCGGTGTCACTGTCCGGGTCTGTCATGTTCCCGTCTACAGTATTCCACCAAATCCGTTTGCCGTCTGCACTGAGGACTACAGCCCCAATGCTATACCCTAGAATAGCCCGACAAAACTCCGCATTGAATGTGTATAACCCACCTGATTGCAAATAACGCAGCGCTGCTGTGATATCGTTCAGTAACCCGTTAAAATCTTTGCCGTGTGGTGGTATCCCACCCGCCGAAATCGGTGTCATTGTTGAGGGCGGAAATCCACTGTCATAGGTCGCATTACCACTGGATTTAGTTTTTTCTGTTGCCGCATCTGGGATCACGTTCTTATCACCGGTACTAGCAAATGGGACTAAAATTTGTCGTGGTTTATCATTTAATTTCATTGTTGTACCTTTTGAATAATTGAAACACTCACCCCTGCGGGATATGGCAGCGCATCGGATGATTGAACTATTCCCAGTTCGGCTGTAGATAGCTCAAACTCAAACACGTAGCTCATTCTCAAGCCACCATCATTTTTCACATACGCCTGCCCGCTCTCTCCGAACATATAAATCAACATGCGATTAATATTCGGAACGGTGCAATCGGTGATATTCGACATTGCTTTCATCATGATGAGTTTTCGATACATTGCGTCAGTCAGCTCGACTGTTTTTGTTGATGTTCCGCCACCATAAAACGGTGCCTGATTAAATGGGCGCGGGTCGGAACGTTCTGGCACCGAATGACGAGCCTCACTGAACCCCAGATATTGAAAATCATCCCGAACAGTTAACAGGCGATTAACACCCACAATCTTTCCCCACACATCTAACCCGTAGGTTTCTGCGGTTTCGATATTCCAAATCAGGTCATAAAAATTATCGATAAACTCGTCGGGGGATACTGCGGAATTGAAGCTATTAATGATGGAATTCAATTTAGGGCTGGCGGCGTATTGGGCGAGTATGGTCTCGGCCACATTTTTCACATTAGACCTCCATCATATTAATCATGATATTGGAACTATCCAACGTGGGTATCTCATCAATGCCAAAACTCACCGCGGCATCATAACGAGCGGCATCCCTGCTCAGGGTAATGCTGACAATATCAATATTTGCCTGATCAATATTATAGACGCCGGAGTAATAGCGTCCGGCATATAATGTTGTTCCTATGCGAGCCCGTGTTCCACCATCAATGCCATTAAATGCATCTTGGACTGCGTTCACAACCAATTCTTTGATATTCGACGACAGAAATTCATTTTTCCGCAAATTAATCCGCACAGAGACGCCGATTGGCTTGACCGTTTCCCACTTGATGACATATTCAGGATATGGCTGCCCATACCCATCCTTATCGACTATCGTGAGCTCTGTATTACCACACATATCAATACCCGGAGGACCACTGTTCCAAATTGCATTAGCGATGTCATCCGCTTTCCCTCCGTAGACTCCTACATAAATTGAATGTGGTAATAATGGGTAGCTGGATGTCCCTGTATTTTTTGTAAAGCCACTATTATTAGAAATAACATACGCATCAACTAAGCCAGCAACTTCCAGTACTGCGGCACGAATAGCCCCTAACGTATTTCTGGAATTGCGGGCAACAGATTGTCGACGACGATATTCAAAATTAGCCCGGCTTTCCTCATTTGCCCCCGGCACACCAGCGGCCTCATTACGAATCCCAGACCAACCGGGTACAGAACTGTATATTGTATCCAGATCCCCAATCTGGCACGGTATTGGACCTACAGTGGTATTCTGAAAAACAATATCAACAGAGCCTGTGGCAGGGATGGTTGCACTGTTCAACGAATGATACAGATAACCGGTTTTATCACGCGCAATACTCCCCGCCGGAATTACCGTCCCGACCATGCCTGTGCATCTCGCTGTTACCGTCGTGCCTGACGCCGGGATCCTGTCCAGAAAATAAATTCGCCCAATCGCATCCTGAAAACGCCCTGAGGCATAGTCCGGGTTTATCTGATTCACGATAGCCAGTAGCTGATCGTTTTTATCTGCAATAATGGCCGAGTCACTCACCGCAATCTGTCCCTGTGGTGATGTCAGACTGGTACTCATCTGACCGCCCATTGCCGTAGACAAATCACTGAGCCGCCCGTTCAATATGTCAATTTCATCCGGCACCAGCAGCCCCGTTTTAGTGAATGTCACTGACGGGACGCTGGTTGATAAATTTACTGTTTTCGTCATAGATTCACCGTCATTTGGTTAAAATTACTGTCTGTTATCACCATCACACCATTAATACTCCGATTTGCATCACTAACTGCGGTACATGATGCAGACTGAACATAAGTCAATTTGAGAGCCTCTTGTTCCATCTTGGCATTGATAAGCTGCGTACCGGGCCAATGTCCAAAAATACGTTGGTAATAAGGAATACCTAGCGTTGTGTCATACCAGCATTCACCCAAGAACGTACTGCACGCACACGCGACATCTTGGGCAACTGCATAGGGATTTTGGGTGATAGCCAGATCGCCCGCTGCGTCTAACATAATGTCCCAGTCATCAGGATTGAGACGTAATGAACAGGTTTGCACTCAGTCCTCCAATAAAAGAAAACCCCACCGAAGTGAGGTTGTTGCAATAAAAAAACCGCAATTAAGCGGCGTTAGATGTGAAAAAGGCTCATATTGAGCAGCCTTGCCAAATCATTTATTTAATATTAGATTAGATTAAAGTTTAATCACTGAGGTTTATCATGAACACTAACGCATATACCCTGATTGGGCGCGCTACCTGTCAGTTATTGGATAAAAACACACCGATATGTAACGAAACCATCGCCGAGGTTGTGTTTAGTATTTTTCATGCTGAATATTCAGGTGCCTACGATGAACAATGCGAGGCATTCAATGATGCCATGAAGTTATTGGTAAATAATCCAATAAAATAGTTGTAAGCTCATAGTTTATTGCTGGTAGATACAAAAAACCCGCTCGGGGGCGGGTTAGTTATATAGCTTATCTTTACTTATGATGTTGACTATATGATGGCAAGATTCAGGTGATAGCGGCCTTGGTTCCCACTTTGATAATTCGCTGGGAGGTAGATCTACGGCACTCCACGGAATGATACCTTTCATACCGATACCACGAGGAGTTAACACATCTGAAAATTTCTTTTGAGTGACATCATAGATGCGAACTTCACCTAATTCAATAATTTTGCTAGCCCATAAAGAGCCACCCGATAGGCTCTGGATACTATCACAGATAATATATTCGTGTTTCAATAATAAGCTGTTATAAATCGAACTAGCAATTCCGACTCCTCGGAAATTTTTATCTATATAAACGGCTTTTATCTGCTTGCCAGTTTTAATTGTTTTCTTATCGACAAAATTAAAATCACTGTACGCAATCCTCCCAACCAATATATTTTCTGATGGCTCATGCATATCAAGAGAAATTAATTCATTGATAATATGCTCAGTGTGGTATCCACATTCCCTCAAGCGTTCTGCATGCTCAGAGTAAAAATTAGGAGTGGAGCACCCCATATAGACTATTTCTGAATAGTAATGGTATTCACTCCCAACAAGAGCATATTCTGTTATTTTAAGCAGATCATCATCTTCTGATGATAAATGATAATATTCATCAATAACACTCCTTGAGACGTAACTTGGCTTTTTGCTCAAGTCCTTTGAATACGAACTGATAAGATTAGGAGCCATCGCTATCCCTATGAGAATTTAATGGGTAGTCGTTATTTTGTAATTATCAATGAAATTTTTAATAATAGACTCGATATGTTTCATGATGGAACTAATATTGCCATCAAATTCTGGATATTGTTTTTCAGGAGCAACGAGATATTTAAATTTTTCCCTTCTGACAATTAACTCAGCAAATGGCACAACATAGAAATCATCACTCTTATTATCATCTTTAAGAGTCACTATAAATAATTGTCTATTAATATCTTGCCTTACACTGAGGCGAAGGACGTTAAAAAGCTTATCCGTGCTCTTGTCCTTAAAAGAATCAATAACTTCTGTCAAGTGGCTGATAGTCTGTATAGATCTGGTATGTTCAGTTCTCATATAGCCCCCTAACGTTATGAAATTAAAGTAAATAGACGATTAGAATTTATCTCATTGATAAATTACCTTAAGGTAATCATAGGGGCATCTTGATATCAAATCAACAACCGAGGTTGTATTTCTTTTGTTTCATTGACCATTAAAACGTATCAAAATGTTTCAGTTTTTAGCCATCCGTGACTAGCAGTTAAGCGGCGTTATGTGATTAATCAAATTTTACTATTTATCTTCCAGTGCCTTAATGATATCTGCATATTTAGTTTGAGTATGCAGCAAGGCTTTCCTGAACGCTTCGGAACGAGCATCATCAATAGAGTTAGCTGCATCAGTAGACTCACGCTTTGAATTATCAGCCTGTCTCGTTATCTTTTGGATGTCGTTAGCTTTTTCCATATGCACCTCTTTTTCTGTATGTGTACAGATTAGCAGCACCAATAAGACAGTCAATGTATATAATGCAGATCTAGTTACAAGCCGTCCGTGGCTTGGGGTTATGCTGGTAAAGACTCCTGTCTGAGATTATGTAGTATCCGCCAGTTATCCATCTGAACAGGCTTAATTTGAATATGTTCCGTTGCCTTCTCAAGAATGCGACGTGCTTCGTTGGATTTTCTAATGGCTCTGCGCGGATGTTCAGCATATGCACCAGCAAGTCTATGCCCTGCAATGCTAAGTAATGGTTCTACATCAATCATATGGTGAGCCATATCAATTGAGTATTTCCATAGCCAGCATAGGATTTGCAAATCGTCGTCGGATATCTGTTTAACTTCTGAAACAGATAGTTCCTCTTTACCCAAGAACTCACCTTCAATCGCTTTAGTCGCCAGATACTCTATCGCAGAGGGAAGCTGGTTATGGGTTAACTCATTTATACTGTTGACGCCAAATTCATGATGAACCATTTGGAACAGCTTTTTACTATTGAGTCCGTATTTACCCATGAGGACATTAACCAGTCCGCGAAGAGGTGTCCTATCTTGAGTCGAGGTCTTCTTCGCCTTAACCTCACCAGTAGTCCAGTATTCATAAAGAACGTCGTCGCACTCTTCCTGATACCGGATAACTTTATCCCTGATAGATGCTTTAACTTTATTTGGGCTGATAGTGGCTAACCAACCAGCAAGTTTGCGGAGGGCTAGGCAAACCATTGATTGTGAACCGCCTTTTGAAGGTATAACGATTTCCGTGATACCTTTTGAGAAGCGAGTTTTTAACTTCTCTAACTGCGATTGCCAAGCTAGCCCCATACCATCAACAATAGGCTTCATCGGTACATATGGTTCGCCGTTATAATTAACGACATATAGATCTGAGCCATGAAATGGGACGTTAATAGTTTTACTTGGTTCATTAACTGGTATACTTAACATGTCTATATTCCTGCAAGAGTTGTAGATGTTGTATAAGAAGCCCTGACTGTTCCACCAGTTGGGGCTTCGCCGTTTTAAAGCGACACTATTTATTACGTGATTGTAACTTTCTGTAAAGATAACCTTTGTGAATTTGGGAAGCGCCTCGTAAATCAAATTTATAGCGAGTTAATCGGTTGCATTGACTCCGTAGCACTGATAATTTAACTATCCCTCTCCGCCATCCTTGGCCTTCAAATCCTTAAGCTGCTTTTTCCACACTCAACATCTTAGCCAGTTTGGAAATGCCTTTCGGAGTGATGCGAACCTGTGTTGTCGTTTTTTCGCTACCATCATTTTTCATGACTACCGTTACCTTATGTTCAAGATAGCCAGTCTGAATCTTGTCTTGATATCCAGTCCACACATCCGAACCAATACGACGATAAATCCAATGATTTTCTTTCAGGATGTCAAAAAGAACCTTGGGACGAACCTGTAACTGTTTCGCGGTATCAGTAACACACATAGAACCGTCTGATTTTGCGATACGCTCCAGTGCTGCGACATCTGGTTTCATTTCTTCGACCTTGTGCTCAAGTTCCGCTTTCTGTTCTGCTAAGTCAGCGGCAAGGCGAAGTGCTTCGGGTAAGGATTGGGGGATCTGAGGCTGAGACAGCTTGTTTTCCAGTTCCTGCCAGCGGTCAACTAAACGAGCGGTAAATTCAGGGGATAATTGAGCGACTACAATAATGCTATCGCGTTTGCCTTGTTCGCCTGAGAACATAAAACATGTAACCGGACGGCCTACAGTGGGCTTTTCCTCCAATGGAGGAGAAGTAATTACCCCACGTTTTGCCAATCTTTCGATGGCACGTTTGACATTATCGTGTCGAGAATCGACCAGCTCCGCGATCTCAATACTTGACATAGTGACAGCTTGTGTTGCAGGTGCTAAAATTTTCATAGCGTTATTTTCCTCGTAAAGATTTAACGTTTTAGAAGCCTCGTTGGTTCCAGCCTTCGAGGTTTCGCTTTTATTGTGCTGCATGTCCTTTCTCTTCTCTCAAACATTTTGCTAATCGCATTACAATCGCTGAATTCAAAGAAATAAAATCCATCCCTGCTTTTTCTTCCAGCTCCTTCCGCATTGAGTCCGGCAATCTCAGGCTGAATTGAGTGCTTTTGTTCTGGCTGTGTAATTCATTATTCATATAGTATCCCCTTAATAAAAACCAATTTAGCATTAAAACCAACTTGGTGCTAAAACCAATTTAGCATCATTTATAAATATGTCAAGTTGGTGCTATGATTAATTCATCATAACTTGAGGTGAACCATGACTAAGAAATACCCAAGCCAAGAAATGGATAGGTTTAATGTCCGTATGCCTGCTGGCATGAGGGATGAAATAACAAAAATGGCTGAACTCAACAGCAGATCCATGAATTCTGAAATAGTCCAGATGCTACAAGATGCACTAGATGCTTCAAAAGGACGCATAAGTTTAGGTGAAAATGAGCGTGAAAAGGCCATCGAAGGTATGCTGGTTAAATTGCGCAGACATACGCATGAGCAAGATATGCTAATCAATGAGCTAGTTCGAACTCTAGATAAAAAATAAGCCCATTGGGGCTTTTAGCATATGGTCATAGTTTACCGTTGAATAATATCTTCTAAGTTACCTAGTTCTTCGTGATGGAGAAGAAATATTCCACCAGCAAAAAACCGCAATTAAGCGACAGAGTGAACACCGATGAAATATTTAAAAAGTTTTGCAGCATTAGCGTTATCAGTACCTATGATGGCGTTCTCTGCATCTCCTATTATTTGTGAAAACGAATCCCCTGAGCATTCAATTACATCTATTTGGCCTTCACTTTATTTATCCGACCCAAATACCCTTTGTTTTGATGTTAAAGGCTGGCCTGAATTTTCCGGAACAAACTGCGTTAAAAATGGCAAGAGCGCTAAATGGACCGGTCTTGTTATCGTTTCTGAAGATGGTGAATCTCATGGGCGAGACTCTACTAATTTCCGCGTCATGAACCCAACCATCACGGATGAGAGAATAGAATACCAGATAGAATGGTCTCGTGGGGACGAATGGCGCACTATGCAGAACGTAGCCATCAATCGACTTACCGGTGGTGCGGTAAGTTACTTTATTAATGAGCATGGTGGAGACAGCTACCAGTGCAGGATTTCAAATAAATCAATTTAAATCAATAAGATATGGAATTTATTTATCTTCAACAATCAATGTAAACCATCCTTGATGGTAACCACAAAATAAGCCCCATAAGGGGCTTTATACATAAAAGTTGTTTATCGTTGATATGATGTAGTTATAACGTTATTTCTTGATATGTTTTATATAAACTATTCCCTAATAAAAATTTTAGTTCTTTTTGTGTCCTAAAGAACACATCAGATACTTCGGAAGAGAAATATAACAAAAATATATTAGTGATAGAGCTGATAATTTTATGTAAGTTTATTATTTGCTTGGATTTTACCGTCTTATAATCATCATTAACTAATTCGTTAAAAGTTGCTGTAAAATTTAAATCGGCTTTAGGAGAAGAGTGAATGTAATAACAAGACCTAATATAACAGTCATGCAAATACTTCCAATTACTTTTAGAGTGATTTTTTTCTTTTTTTAAAAACTCAAAATCTTTCCGCCTAACTGTTCCGTCAAAATCGCCACCTTTGTATTTTTTATTTAAAGCTATTCTTGATACATGTTCAATCATGGATCTAATGTTTAAATGAACATATCTTTCTCTGCCATTCATTATAGATATAATAGCATTAAGAATGTCATATATAATCCCATTAACATAACTCTTATTATTTAAACTCTCTCTATTAAGGAGGATTAAATTATAAAGCATTGCTTGTTTTATCATGCTAGTCATTAGATTGATATCATTCCCATTCTTAATAACACTACCAACAATCCTTTTAAATTCATCTAATTCTTTTTTTATAGAGAACGGATCATTAGTTAAAAACATAATTATTCCTTCTTAAGGATACCTTCAATCCATTTATCCATATTAGATAGCGCATTACCTTTTTTGTTGTTTTTTGCAACAGGTTTTTTCTCATTTTTTAATTCATGGTTATTTATTATGTAATTAACAGTCAATGAGGATAGATTTTCTATTTCTTTATTACTTAACTCAATGATAACTCTGCTTATTTTTGCAGAAATAAGCGTTCTAGATCTTACAGTATAGGGTAAAAATACCACTTTAAAAACATTATCCAAGTATAATGCAACCTCTGAATTTTTCTTAAATATTTCCTTTGATAAAATTAAAGTAATAACCAATCCAAGAAAAAACTCCTTATTAACATTTCCATGTTTTAATTTTTTTATCATATTCAATATTTCTATTGACTTATCCATTTTTAATCCTCTCTAGCATGTCTACTCTTTCAACAAATTCATGGCAAATATTTTCTATAGCTATTCTTGATTTATTATAGCATGAAGGAATATTTCCGCGCAGCCCAACCATCAGGTGTCTTTCATAGGGAAGGCCATTATTGAAAAAGTATAACGAACTAAATTGTTGTTTTGTTTCAAAATCCTCCTTTATCCTGCTTGTCTTCTGAGTTGGATTTCTATTAGTATTTGTATAAATAAATCCTAAATGTTCTATAGTTAGGCTGTGATTATCTTTAAGGTTACGAACTACATTGAGTAAACTTGTTGCACCCAATATTGAATAATAATCTATTTTTACTGGAACTATGTAATAATCTGATGTAACCAAAGCAGAATCAGTGAATAAAGATATCGTAGGTGGGCTGTCTATAAGTATATAATCGTATTCTTCACGTAGATTATTACTTCTTATAAACTCACCAATCCTCTTTATTCTTACAGCTTCTTGAGTAGTGTCAAATATGATATTAATATCCCCTAATATCATATGTAGGTTATCTTCAACCTTAATTATCACATCACTTGCCTGTGCTGTTTTTACTCTATTCATAATTGTTGTTTGAGTTTCAAATATACGTCTTATTGTTCTGTTATCCTTAAGATATTTATTTATATATTCATCGACACGATCATATTTTCCCATTAATGATTGTGTCGCATTAAACTGCGGATCAACATCAATAATAAGAATTTTCTTATTCATATAATTAGCAAGATATTCTCCGATACCAACACATAACGTAGTTTTACCAACCCCACCTTTCATATTTATAAAGCTTATTATTGGAGCAGTCATAATCAAAAAGTACCTTTATTATTATCAATAACAAACATACTACAGTAAAAATATAGTGTTAGTTATGGTTTTTTTATACAGTACTGTATAAAAAAACACACTTAATTACAATGTAAGTCCGAAATTAACTTATGAATTATGATCTAATTAAATAAATATATCATATATTTATCAGTTGGTTATGTTATATTTCATGGTTTTAGATATATGGGTTTTTATTTTTATATTTATATTTAGCAAAGAGAAAAATAATAACGTATAATAATTTTTGACATTATCACATATCATTAAATTTATGGACTGAAAATATAACAAAGTTTATTTCTTTATATTATTTAACTCGCCGAAAGTATAGTATTTAATTATTCCAAAATCTGAATTGATAAATTCAATTGAGAATTCATTGAAGGTGAATAGAAGTTAATCCCCGCGCATGCGGGGAGCATTCGCGATGAAAGTCAGATCAAAGCCATCCGTGTCCTTGGTATTGCTGATGTTACTTAATAACTACTTTTTTGATAAATCTCGGTGAGATCATCAAAAGTAATTATATTGTTTAAAACCATCAAGGGCAGTGTAGGTATTACTGTAAAAGGTTCAGACTTACACCCACCTAACCGATCAGCAAATATATTGTCAAAATATGACTGTCCTGCAATATAAGCGCGCCTATATTTTATGTTAACAGGCTCAAGATAAGCCTTTATATATGGCGACACATCAGAAATGAAGACTTTTTTACCAAACTCTTTGGCCTTGCCTTCATATAGATTCTGATCGCTGTAATCCAAGGAATAAGCGGACAGAGCAGAAAAATATCTCATCCTTGTAACGTCATCACATGCCTCTGAGATATTCATCTTTTTACCATTAATTTTTGTTTTCTCTCTGTTATTAATTCCGACCAAGACAAAAAAATAGTTTGATAATGTGGCGCTATAGCATTTGTTATTTTTGCAATGATTCATTTGAGCCGAAAGTAATCTACTAAGTGACTGAAATGAATTATTATTCTGTGTTATCTTTTTCGCCGAAACCATAAGCTTATCAACGTTAGGCTTAAGTTTCTTTACCTCTTCACAAGCTTTTTTCTCGTCAAGATCACTTGAAATACACCCTGCTGCCAAAGATTGAAATGACAAGAATAACGCTGCTAGTATTACTGATTTTTTCCACGAAAAAAACTTCATCATCACTCCGGTTTGTTGGTTTTTGAATCACCTGATTTTACCCCACTATGCACATGTGATGAAAGGTTGATTCCGTTACCTGTGATTTCACCCTTGGCATCAATGGAGCCACCGAATTTAGCATCACCGCCATGACTGCCTCCGCCCTGAGTTACAGCACCGTTCAATGTAATAACGGGGGCATTTACAGTATAGGAGATGTTTGCTGTTACTTCGACTTGTGGTGCATTGACGTTAATCTTATTCGGCGAAACGATATTTATCTGATTGTCAGCGAACTCAACATACTGTGTTGGCTCAGAGTTCAATACACCGCCAAGATAGATGGCATCCGATAGGTTATGCATCATAAGAGAGCCGGGCATTGCTGGTTTTCTAGTGGCCTTTACTACGCTGATATCTCGATCACATATGGCAATCACTCCGATATCACCTATAACCGGATTCATAATCACAGCACTGCTACCACGCTGTAGACGCCAAATAGGAATATTATAAATAGTTTCCTTTTCTATTGGCTTTCCATTCGCCGTCATTGCATGAACCATTGGTTTTACATCCACGACATTCTCTCTGACATTAACAACATGAGCTAAAGTGATAAAATGATTGCGGCCAAGAAACTGACGCATGATAAAATCCTGAGAGTTTGCATCACTGTTTAGGTCAACCGGATCGATATTTAACTTACCCACTATTCTTCTCCTTCCCCATAGGCTTCAATATACATGAGGTGTGCCACTGACCGCCTTCAATCCAAGAAGTCAAATGATGTTCAGCACTTGTGGCTATATAAACAGCACTGGCATTAGGTAATGATGTTTTTAATTCCACTTTTCGACCAATTACCAGTTCTGGCTCAAACATAGTAGTAATGCTCAATCCTCTCCCCGTAAAAACCGGATAACCAATCAAACCATTTTCAGGAGAGATAAATAGCGTAGAACCTCGTCGCGTCCCATTTTTAGGCCATATAGTGACTTTATCTGTGTCAATATCGATATATGCATTCACGGATTCAGCAGCTTGAAGCATTTGCTGAACTATATTGCCGTCAAAATAAGGATTCGGTCGAACACCTGTTACCCCTGCATTTTCATATGCCAATCCAATAGATTTCGCCATTGGCATAATGATGTTATCAATGGGGACGTCACCAGCCGCACTAAATGGAGCTACGGCCTGCCCCCTCAATTTAAACATCATGTCAGCAGCGATGATTAGCGGGACATCAGGCATCTGATTGAAGTCAGCATAAGCATCTCGAATAATTCCCTCAAAGATCAGCTTTTCTCCCGCCCAGACACGCATCTGGTTCATCGGTGCACCATCCACCCACATGGATTTACGACTGAGAGTTGTCATTTGTGAATCGCTTAATCCCCAAAGATGCAGCGTGACCTCCGTTCCACTCACGCCACCATATGCGCCGATAGTGACATAGCAGCGCATATTACTGATAGTGAGGGTATCGCCGCCACCCTGAAAGGTCTTGCCCTGCTCAAGGGTAAATTCCACTTTGATATTGCGTTGAATATAACTCATGAGTTCATTTCATCCGGTGTGAGGTAATAGAGTTTGTAACGAGTGCCTAAACCTTGCCATTCGGGATCAGAACTGCCTTCCAAATCAGCGAAGAAAAGCTCCCCTTTAAATGGCAGATAGGGGTAGCGCACTATCTTGTTGCAATTGAGGCACAGAACCCCCTGAAAACAGGGGTTATTGTCAGCGGTCAAATCCATGTACATTCCAGTACTGCGTTGGTACAGGCGAATACTGCATACCTGACCATTGAGTGTGACGGTCAAGCGCTGCGCCTTAAGTGATTTAAGTGTGATTTCTTCAATCATGTTAGATTCTTAGCAAGGTCTTTGACCGCAGTATTCAGGTTATTTGAGCCATCAATAATGGCTTGAGATAGTGGCTCCGTTACCGTACTGGCTGCTTTTTGCATGGTGCTGCCTACCTTATCCGTTACTTGTCTGGCTGCATTCAGAACAGAATTACCCAAGCCCGTCATCGCCTTTTTGACGTCTGTCAGCGTTGGCGGTTTAGTGCCGCTATTGGATTCTTTAGTTTCCAGACTGGGCGCTTTAGAGTCCTGATCCGGCTGCGACTTCGCCTGTGCTGTTTTGCCACTAATAGTCACCTCAGCCACATCCATAACAGCCTGAAATACTGCGTTCACAATCAGTAAAGTGACACCGCTTTCACTTCTAATCCGGTAGTCATACTTGATAAGGTCATAGGAGGCATAAACCCTATCCGGTGTTTCAATATCGTAGACTTCCGCAGTGGTACACATCTTTTCCAGTGTTTCCAGAACATCGGTGCGCGATGTTAATGTGAAGTTGGTCAGGTTAGGCAAAGAACCAGAGAACCCTGACCATCCCTCAACGGTGAATGTCACGCGAACCTCGGAAGGACGTTGAACCTTGTTAAACGAGGTATACGTACCTTTTTCCAGCGGGGCTGTGGCAATGGTCGCTTCACTACTAATCTCTACCGAAATGTAAGAGGTTGGGGAGAACGGCTTATGGCCTGCTTTTTCACCCTTTGAATAATAAATGCCATAGCCCGGAGACAGAACACTGTTGATAATCGACAATATTCCACCACCACGAGCAGCATTCATTAACGTGGTTTGATTCAGTGAAAACATTACGTTGTCCCCATTCCTGCGGTGCTGGTGAGAGAGACATGTGAGCGCCCGATATCACGAGCGTCACTGACAACACCTTTAACTGAGCTGGCGTTAGAACTGACCTGCAACGTGCCAATGTGAATACTGTCAGTCACCGTAGAATGACTAGTAGTGACGGACTTACGAGATTGTGCAGCCATCAATGCACCGGGCTGCGGTAATGACTGAATGATGTCGTTCCGGTTGATATAACCAGCCCCGTTCTCGTGCCGGATAATGCCCTCCATCAAATCGATAATTTGCTGAACGTTTGCGGTATCAATTTTCTGGTTGGCATCAATTCCCAGCTTACGGGTCAGAGCGGCAATATAGGCATCGACTTTGTTCCCGTCAGCGGCTGGCGCGTACTTTTTAACGATGGACGAAATCGTATTAATGCCACGACCAAAGTAGAGCTGTAGTTGTCGGTATAGCGCGGCAATCCCCTCTTGCATGGTGGAGAACACCGCAAAGCGTCCATTCTCTCCACCTTCTTTCACAGCACCTCGTTGCTTTGCAAAATTCAGGTTGCCGGGGTTATTGTTTCGGATGCCACGCGGTATTTTTCCATCTGCGGGTAGGGAAATAGCCGGTGCAAAAGATTGCTGAGGAAGTAGCTCTCTGGGTAAAGCCTTAATGAGCTTTTCAATGGAGTCTGTAAGCTTATCCAGAGTGGTTTTCAGCCAGTTATTGCTGTATTCCATCTTCTGCTGGAGTTCAGCCTCTGCCCTCAGAACGCGGTCGTTCTCGCGTTTCTCTTCTTCCCGGAGTTGCGCTTCGTCTATTGATTTATTGGTACCATTTTCGGTAGGCGCCGATTTACCATCAAGTTTTGCCTGATATGCCTCATATTCTTTTTTACTAAAAAACGAGGTCCAATCGCTCGCCAGATACAATCCATACGAATCAAGTGTATTTTTTGTCTCTTCTCCAACAATCGAAGTCGCGACTGACTCCACCGGATCATACATTGCATATCCAATAGCACCGTATATCCCGGCTTTTCCTATCAATCCTCCAAGCTTGCCCTTTCCTGCGCCTCCACCCAAACCACCAGCGCCCAACATCCCAGCGGCAGCTTTGTAAATTCCCATTAGCCACCCAGCGAGCTTCAATCCAATCAGAGCAAGGATGACAGTTTTCCATCCACCCACAGCACCAGCCGCTTCATTAGCAACCGTGATAATTTCCTGAATAGTGGATAAAAAGCCATTAACTGCCTTTTCGATGGCATCAGGATTACTCGCCATCCATGCCGCCAAGTCCTCCAGCCATTGATTAAACTTATCGATATGAGGCGCTAATGCTTCCATCAATTGAATCTGGATTTTTTCGAATGACTGACTGGTTTTCGTCCATTGGTGTTGCCAGCGTCGGGTTATCTCTATTGCATTATTATTAACACCAGAATTGTCAGTGAACTCATCGACGGTTTTTAGGAACTTTCCAGACGCGAAAGCTTGTTGTAGAGAGTAACCAATGTTTAAATTGCTACCGTATGCCTGCTGCTGGTCTTTATTCAGCACTGGAAAGGCGGTAACGATTTTCTTAAAAATATCCTCTGTGCTTTCGTTGGCAAAATCGATATTCAACCCAGCCTGACCAGTAATTTTTATCAGTTCCTGAACTAATGGATCGTTTGCCTCTCCCGCCCTCAGCTTGGCTTTTGCATCATTAATCCGGGCAAAACTCCCTACAATCTCATCAGCACTGGAACCAACTGATATCGCCGCCTTTGACCAGCCATCTAACCGCTTGGCCGACATGCCGAAAGCATCTGCATTAGTTGCCAATTGTGTCAATTTCCCTGTCAGACTGGTGAGCATGTTTTTAAGGCTACTCAGTGACAGAGTGACCCCAGCCAATGCCAAAATCTGACCGCGAATACTGGAAAAGAAGGAGGAGGCTTTTTTCCCTGCGGCCTCCATCCCTTTAGCAGTCTTATCAGCGTTCTTGCCTGTTTCTTCCAGTGATTCGCCCGTCTTCTTCTCGCCATCCTCATACGCTGCGACAACTTTCTCCATGACCTGAGTCAGCTTGTCCATTGCCGCAGTGACAGCCTGTTCGCCAGCGCTAAAATCCTTTGAATCCAGTCCCAGTGTGATGACCAGTTCATCAATAACGTTTGCCATTAATTATCCCCTTGCATAACACGGGCGTTGTGATTGTCCACCTGAATGATTTCGAGCATCGTCCACATATCTTCCACGCCATAGACGGTATCCAGTTCAGCGAGCGTCGCTTTACCGGCGGCAATGACAGCGGCAACAGTTTTGGGGACGTTGGTGTATTCAATCAGACCGAACGGCCTGTCAGGGTTGGTGTAGCGGGGCGGAATATCTAACGGCTGGCGGTATCGAAAAAATCCACATGTAATTTGAATACCTCTCCGCGCAGTTTCAGACGGGTCGATATTTCATCAATGTCATTTTCCACCAGCGCCCTGCGAACTTCCTTGTTGGCAGGGTTAGGAACCGCCTGAATGCAACTCATTAGCTCATCCAGCAGCGGTTTTGCATCATCCGGCGGGATATGGGAGATAGCTTTCAATCCTTCCACGGCCATTGCTGCCATTCCCATCTGGCGTAGATTGTCGGGAATTTCTACACCACCTTTCCCCATTGCCATCAATGCCCGCATCGCCCACCACTCAGCTTGGGACGCGGCCATTTCCTGAATGAAGAACACCTTACCCTTGTCCCGGTTATCCGTGTCGATAGTGATAAATGTTTCTTTCCGTGCCATTAGTTAAATGCCTCCGCTGTGATGGATTCCCACTCGATAACTGCCTGACTCGCCTGTAACACGCGTCCTGCATCCGGTAAGGCTTTCCACTGTTTCAGTACGCCATTCACGCAGGAATACTTGCGTTTCAACGAGGGCAGAATGACCGTGGCATTACAACGAAATACAGCAGCACTGGCCCTTGAGGTGGTCGCCCATGTATCGAATATATCGCGACTGTCGGAGTCCGGCATGATGTAGAATGTCTGGGCGATGTTGCCGTAGATAAAACCCGCTGACAGCTTGCCGTCTGCTCCGCGCACGGTCTCGGCCAGCTCTAACGCCTCAGTGCCATAAATATTGTCAGCCGCAAAGCCCTGTAGCTGTACGCCGGACGGGTAAAGGTTGGTGACTGACAGTGTGATGATAGCGTCAGCCGCCGTGATAGAATTCGCCATTATTGAACCTCCGTTGATGCCAATGTCAGTTTCTGAATACTGCCGCCATCGCAATACCACAATGAACAGCTAGGGCTGGTGCGTTCCACACGGATTGAGGGCAGCATGTCCCCGATATGCAGGTAGTAGCCAGTGGCAAATACAGTGGAAGAAACATCTTCACCGACTGCGTTAATGATTTCTTGCTTCTGTGCCGCACTCAGGTTGACGCCTTCACGAATGCCTCCCCATGTCTTAAATTGCTGGATAACATCTGTCATTGAGGTAGCCACCAGCGCACGCCCGGCATTGTTGTAGGGGATAGTCTTGTTGGATTTAAACAGCGCAATCACCGCCCCTTGCAGGTTGGCATTCAGCCAAATTTGCCCCGCGAAACTGTCCAGCCACTTAAAATCACCGGTGATAGTGCCGTCAGCCCAATAGTTTTCGACAATATTGTTGGCCGCATACTGGCCGTAGAAGTTATATCCATTCGATATCAGCGCATCGTAGGTGATGGCATCGGTAACATCGGCACTCAGCCCGTCAAACTCACGGAATTTAAACGGTACACGTCCCTCTCTGCGGACAAAATCCAGTGCCGCCGCATAGCCTAATACCGCCGCCGCTTTCTTGCCATCCAGACAGTAGACCGGAACAATGCCACCATAACTGTTCTGGATAATTTGGCTCGCAATGGTCTTGGTATTCCCTTTAACTTTTGCTATTCCCTCAGTTGTCCATGCCACATAGAAATAGCGTTTTTCCTGAGCGCTGCACCATTCGGCAAACAGTACGCTTTGCTCTGGCGTACATTCAAACGCGGTCGAGAATCCCGCCCAGCGTTGTGACTGACTGGTGATTGCACTGAACAAATCAGCGGTTGAGGGAACATTGGCACCCTGTGACACTCTCGCACCAGCCGCTTCGGTCATTTTCAGCACATCCGCCGCAGTTCCGCTGCCAAATGTGATGGATGAGGCTTCCGGCTTGCCCGCAGTAACTGTGATAATGAATGCCTTATGTGTGGTATCAAAGACCACGTTCGCACTCTCTCCAATCGCGGTTTTTATCTTGGCCGCAGCCTCGGCAAAACTGGTTGAGCCATCCAGATTGATAGCGGCATCCGTTTTTTTGCCGTTGATGGTTAGTGTCAGTGTGCCGGAAATGGTTTTCAGTTCATCGACTGATATCCCCGCTAATGATCCGCTACGCAACCATGCGGCACTGGGTGCGCGGTTGTAACGGGAAAACAGTAATTCTGCGGGTGTTTTCGTGCAGTTATTGAACCCCTGAAAATAGGTTTGGGCCATGCGGTATTCATCCGACGTCCCACCAAAATACGCGGCAACATCTGCGGCAGATGAGAACGACAACACCGCACCAACAGACGCGTATTCACTGTCTGTCAGCAATAGTCCGTTCAGGTCTACCGCATTCCCGACCGCCGCCAGTACGCCGGGGTTAATTTTTACATCTTTACTAATTGGAATTGCCATTTATAGACTCCATCGGAATAGTGCGCGTTGATACGCTATCGAAAAATGCCTGTGGGGCAGTGACAATCGGGTTTATCTGCCCCACAAAGTCCAGTGTCCAGCGGGTTTCCCATTGCTGCTCACCGTTGATAATGCTCAATTGTCGTGGGTCACTGGTGTATAACGGTGTTATAGCCCCACCCAATTGCCGGAATTGCTCAATGGCAAACTCAGATCGAATTACTGTAGCTACCAGCAATGCATTCTTTTCTGCCGTCTG
>NZ_NJAI01000006.1:0-11228 GCF_002632725.1 Xenorhabdus hominickii | reverse complement strand
ACTGAACCTATTGATCGATAAATCTGAGCGGGGATAAAGGGATTTACCGCGCCAATGGCTGCGGATGCGATACCATGAAGATTCATTTCTCACCTTTTTTCTGGTACAAAAAAACCCCGCATTGGCGAGGCTGGTTTTTGGTAATGCAATAAATTATTTAGATAACACTATCGACAAAAGCACAAATATTGATGGAAATAAAAAGAACATAGCCGATATTGGAAAAAATACTCTGCTAAATTTTGTTTTAAATATACATGCCGGAGCTATAAGACCTACCCCTATAGGAATAGTAACGCACCAAAATAAACTAAATAGAACAATATAAGCATCAAAAAGCGAAGCTATTGTTTTCATCATTTCTTCCATTACATATTCCCTCATAAGTCCATTGTCATTCTCCAGAATATATCAATAATCCCACCAGCTCACTACCGTCTTAACTGGCGTTAATTGACTGATTTTCACCACATCAGGCGAGGTGGTTCCTCACTTACCGCAATCAAGTGAAACTGATAAGTTGATTATTTCACAATCAAAAAAAAGGAATAAGAAGAATGGCAAATTACTTGGTTCGAGTTGAGATATATGACGCTAGTTATAAGGAATATGATGAATTACATGAAAGAATGCTCCGTCTTGGGTTTTATAGACGCATCACATCCTCTGATGGCAAAAATCATAACCTACCCGATGGTACTTACTTTGGAACATCTGATTGGGAAAAAACAACTATCTTATCTCGTGTAATGAATGCGTCCAAACCGCTTTCGAAAAGAGAACCCGCAGTTTTTGTTGGCGTATTAGCTGACTGGGCAGCGTCACTGTATCAGTCTAATTGACCATTACAAACTACGGGGACTTGACCATCTTTAGGCAAGTTGGCTCGTCTGATAATAATCATATCGGCGACCAACTTTATAGCTTGGTCAAAGGTTATACCTTCTTCTTTTGCTAGTTCGTGTACCATTCTTTCAGGTTTACTCATTCTTATGCTCTCGCAGTGACTTGAGCTAGCTATTCCGTACTCACAGGCTGAATCATAAAGCTTTGAAAACCCTTTAACTAAACTTTCAGCCAGATTTTCCAGTCTGGCTGTTTGCTGCTCCTTGCACTCATTGTCAACTAAGACCAATTCGCGGATAGCAATCATTTTATATACTTCAATTGCGGCTACTCTCGCAACATCTGGCAACTCTTCAAATTTCATAATAACCTCAGTTCATTTATTTGAATTCGGTGTCGGGTTTTCTTTTATTCCCCACCTTTAATAACTTCGTAATCAATCGCCCCTTCCATACCGCCAGTATCAATCAAGGTTTTATCGTAGTCCTTGATGCCTTTGCGCTCTTTAGCGTCTTGTGTGGATTGACTATTTTTAGGTGGTATGTTTTTCCTAATGCTCTCTTGAATGTCAGCCGCCATGATCATACCTAGTGTGTTAAATGCCGCCTCTACACTGCTTTCATCTTGCGATTGCCCTCGTAACTGGTCGCCAATCAGCCGCTTCCACTCATCAGATTTGTTAGCAATTGTGCTTCTCATAAAAGGGCGAGCCGGAATATTTCGCGTACCAAATTCATTGGCAGCAGCATAAGGGGCTATTTTTTCCCCAGTGTCTTCATTGGTTGCACCCGCCAGCACCCCTGCGCTCACTTTGATATTGAGATTTCTGGAGATACGGGAAAACGCCGCTTTCAGCTTGTCATTGGTTGCCATAACTCACCCCCACGGATGGTAGTGTTTCACCGCTGAATAACGTCCACCGACCACATATTTACGAGTGGCCTGCAAGTACATTTGCCCGCACGGGGTAAGCTTAAACCACGACGCATTAGCGGCATCAGGCACGGCAAACGAGACACTGACTGAGCCTTCTGTAGCACTGGATGCTGGCCCTGCCTGATTATTGTTCCCCCATAATGTCACTGTGGCAATGTGGCAAACCAGCAGGTACAGCAGCGTCTTGCGTTCCTGTGTACCATCAGGCTCATAGGGAATATCCGAATTATCAGAGTTATCGAGCAGCAAACAGGCCACATCAAAGGCCTGCTGTAACTGCCCTTTAGTCAGGATGCCTGCAAAGCGGGGATACAGCTCAAGGAACGCGTCACTATCAAATGTGACGATAGCCATCAGGCGCTCTCCTTAGCGGGTTCTGTTGCCGTCTTACTGGTATCAACAGGTTCGCGACCGTGACGAAGTTCTTTTTTCTCGGAGGCTTTATCGTTAGCGCTGGCTTCTTTCTCATCCCAGACACACAGGTTATTTTTGAATATTTCCATCTCACTGTAGGTTTTCAGGATGTAATCCCACCGATCCGTATCTACGACTGTTTGCCCGTACAGACCTACGGGAAGCGTACCTTTATCCATTCCAAGTAGATGAAAGGCGTTACCCCTCAAAATAACCTGAGTTCCATCTGGCATTGGAAACTCAATACCATGCGGGTGATTCAGGCGGACATTAACGGTTTTTCCTTTTGACATGCTCTTTCTCCGGCATAAAAAATGGCCTCCTGAGAGACCATGATTTTTTAATTGTTGTGTATGGATTACATACCTGTCATTTGCGCTATCGCAGCAGGAATACGAATTACTGCGCCATAGGTAGTTGCTGTGAATTTCTGAGAGAACGAAGACAGCTCAGGCACAATACGACCCGCCCTCATTTTCTCACCAAAGCCCAGCAATCCCGTTTCCATCCCTGCCACTTTAGGGGCGATCAGTTGGATAGTTTCGCCACTTGGACCACCTAATTGTGGCAGACTGACCAACTTGAGATTACTAAAGTAGGTCGTCAGCATTTTCATAACAGAAACGTTAAAGTCAGTGGCATCCCCAAGTTGCACACGCAATGTTGGTGATATAGCCAGAATCAATTCGTCACTTTCAGAAATTAACCCTTGAGTCTGATTAACCAAGCGCGCAAACAAGTTCAAGATATCCCGATAGCGTTGCTGTGTGTTTTTATCCGCCCACTTAGTGGAGCCTTTTTCGCCAGAGGGAGCAGCCGCGATTGCAGGATTGAGATTCGGGTCATTCAGGGCACCATAAATCTCTCTTCCTGCCACCCCCAGCAAATAAAACTTATTACTGTCGATATCGATAGTGGTAGCAGCGGAGCGTTGCTTATCTGCGGCTAGATTGATTTTCGCGCCAGAGGCCATATCAGTCTCCAGATCGCCGTACTGAATTACTGTTTGATAACGGTACTGTTCGCGAGTGTGCCACTCATTATTCGTTACAGATTTACCGGAATGTCCGAAATCTGAATAAGCCGCTGTATTACCAGCCACTTCATTGATACGCCATTTGAAATACGGCGTTGTCCAGTCTCCGCGTTTTTCTTCTCCATACAGCTCACGGGCATTACGTGGTGCTGTCAAAATATCAATGACAGTTGGGTCTACGTAAGCCAATAATTCTGCCGGCACACTGGAGTTGGGTGAGGTGATTAACGCCGCATCCTGAATCAGTCGTGGCATATTGTCACGGGTAATCCATTCACGTGCGCCGTTGAAAATAAAGCCATAGAGCTTGGCTTGTTCAAAAGAAGGTGTACTCATTCTGTTCTCCATGCACGCATGACAAAGCCCACCCGTTATTTCAGAGTGTCGTCATGCGTGAATAATGTCAGTTGGATAGTTAGGCGGTATGCCAGTTAGAAATGATGGCGAGATTACTGTCAGCGTCGTAGTATTTGACAATCCAGTCGGTTTTGACGTGACCGTCAATCGTGGCTTTCGCATCCCCTGTTTGAATACTGCCATCAGTCGTGGAGGCAAACACCGTCTGACCAATGGACGCATTCTGATTGGTTGGCGCACACCAGAAATCACCCCGCACCGCAACTGTAACATCCGTTTGGTTAGGAATGGTCATGGTTGCAGACGATATCAGGTTATAGTTGTAGTACGCCAGTATGCGTTCAACAAAGCCCACCGGTGCATCTTTGCCCGTTGAGGAGGCTTTCACTTGTTTGAACGGATCAGTGCCCGCAAAGACGAAATGGCCGATAGTGATATTACCCTCTGACCTCGGATTACCCTGCGTGTAAATGACCGTGTTTTGCGTGGCTCTGTCACCGGGAACCGCCGGCGCGTAGTACAGGCCGACTTGTTTTTGTAATGCCATGATGACCTCTTAAATTTTGATGTTTTTCAAGCCTGCGAATGGCCCTTCCAGACTGCTTGGGGCGGTATCCATCACCGGCGTTTGAGCGAATGCAGAAGGCTTTTGTGCTGCCAAGATGTCTACCATGCCTTTATACGCGGTCTTGTCGTATTTCTTGGGGTCATAGCCTTTGTTTTTCAGGGCGTGCGCATAAATCGCTTCGGCGCTGTCAAAGGCCATCACATCCACGTCACCCACCAGCGAGCGGACTTTTTGTCCGGCTTCATTCAGTGCCCTGAAATGTGCTTTAGCCTGTTCAACTGCTTGGTGACGAATAGTGTTGGCATCCAATGTTATCTTTGGATTGCGATCCATTGCGGGTGGTCTCTCTTTTTTTTCCTCTGGGGGAGGATTGTTCACCGTGTTAGGGTCTGCCTGATTATTATCACCGACAGGATTAGATGCCGAGTCATTCTCTGCAAGCTCATGAGCGAATTCCATACCACTGATAAAGACCTTAACGGCTTCTTCATCATCCGTCGCCAAACCCAACTCCGTCATTTTTTCTTTGACGGCATCGTTGTCTATCACGAATTCATTCTGTTTCTTATCCTCGGGTGGCAGAGCCGCATTCGGATCATCTTTCGCGATGACATCGGGTTTATCAGTTTTGTTTTCTTCTGACATCTCTTGTACCTTCAATTGAGACGGCAAGCCGTCATGGACATATACATCGGGACCCGCCCGACCTTCTTTGACCAGCGCCACATGATTCCCCCGGATGTTTCGCATCACGAAATCATAAGCGGCACCGTTAAACTCACCCGGTGTAAAGTCGGGTTCAAAAAAATAGCCGCAACTCAATTCCTTGAGTGAGCCATCTGCAATAGCATCAATCGCCATCTGGTCAGTCACGGTTAAGGCATTATCCAGATAGGGTGAGTCCCATATTGGCGTTGTTCCAATCGAGCCAACCCTCAGCTCTTTTAACGGCTGTTCTGCGCTGTCCTGTTTATGAATATAAAGCAGGGGAACACCGTTAAATGTTGACTGGGCTTTCTCCAATTCATCCCCTGGTCGGTAACCGTAATAAAGCTGACCAGGTTCTAATCCCAGATCTTCCCAACCGGGAATTTCCCGCCCGATATAGGGCACCACCTGTTCTTTGGTCAGATGCGTCTGTGAGACATGCAGGTAGCCATTGGCATCAATACGTCGTCGGCTTCCCTCGTCAAACACGACCGAGTTTTTTTCTTTAGACATGGTTAACCACTTCCAATTTGAGGAATGACAGGCCGGAAGTCACATTTACAATTGATTAATTCACCGGCATGGATATGTCGCTGCACATGAGGGTCATAACATCCCTCACTCAGATTGAAGCGCTGACCGTTCATCTTGATGTGCGAATCACGGTAGGATTTGCTGCCACCAGCGCGATGAATCCAAATTCCCTCTGTGATACCGGAGGATTTACAACGCTCCCGCGCAATGGCATTAGTGGCTTTGGCGTTCTGGTCACGGGCAATCGTCTTGGCGCGGCTTTCTGTCACACCGTAGCGTTTCTTTAATGCTTCTTTCAGGAAACCGACATCCCGCCCATTCACGACACTTTGTTGCACCAGCGTTTGAACCTGCGTCAGATATTGCTCAGGAATGGACTTAATCAGGGAGACTTGTTGTTCATACAGACTGTCTAAGACATTCTGTACCTCTGGCGTGACCCGCATGTTAACGGTGATGCTGTCCACCCTGAGCTTATTTCTCACTGAGTTTGACGCATAGGTATTGGCACGATTGACAAACCACACAGCAATGGTTTCTGCCATCTGGTTAAACTTTACTTTCCATCGTCCCATCACCGAGAACAATTTCTGGTTTAGCTCTTTGGCGGGAGAGGCATCACCGACAATCTGGGGCTGCTGACGTTTGTATTCTGCTAATAGCCAGTAATCAACGGAATCCGCCATTTCCTGAATTAATCCCAGCATCCGGCGGTAATATTCCCGCTCCAGTCCCGCGTTGGGGCGCGTAGGTCGAGACGTTTTCGATTTCTTCTTCCTCATGATTGACCTCTGGAACCTCATCAACATCAATGCCGAAATAATCACTGTCAGGTTCGACAGACAGGCGGCGTCTGGCCTCTTTCTCCGAGATAATCCCCGCGTCAACCAGCGAGACATCTCTATCGGTCTTAGTCTTCTGTGTTTCAGCCGTAGACTTTGCGTCATCCTCATTTAAATCGACAAAATTGAATTTCACAGACTTATCTAATCGACCTAATTTGACGATTTGAATGATATCCAACGCCTTTTGTAGCCCTGCACGCAGTACTTTTTCCTGCTGACTCTTAACGTGGTCGTTGTAGTTTTTGATATCACTCTCGCCTGTCGCATTAAATCCACTGGGTGATACACCCAACAGCTTGACGGCAGGTGTCCGGTTAATTGCAACAATAAACTCCAGTGTCTGGCCAACAATATCCGTCACCCCCGATAGCGGCGTTTCAAGCTTATCGATATCTTCCATCTCTTTATCGATTGCCAACACTCCATCATTAGAGCGATGCCGAGCCATGTATGCTAATCGTCCATCGAGCGACTTGGTTGAATGCGGGTTGGTTAGAATGTCTTCCATATTGGTTTTCAGCACGGTGAGTGAAAATTTCTCTAACAGTCTGGATACTGCCGCTCGCGAATCCTGAAAATGAATGACATAGTCATAGAGTAATTGCGCCTGTGGCATTCCCATGAAGTTATAGGAGGGTTTCAGCAACACCGGAACTTCTTTGCCACAAATACGGATTAGTCGGGATACGTGAACTTCTTTCCCCAAAACCCACCAGGTGTCCGGGTTAAAATAGCGAGAGCTGAGGGGATCGGTGCTTTCATATCGGCCCGGAAAGATGTTAATCGGCTCCACCAGCACAAAGCGTTTGAAATCTTTCAGCTCTCCCGATTTATCTGAAATATCCAGCGGCACCAATAATTGATTATCGGTGACACCGGTATCAATGAAAATCATGCAGCCACCGAAGTAGCCGTCATACTCAGCCGCTTTGTTGAATATGTCTTTCACCTTGAGATCAATCAGGGCATCTTCAATGGCTTTATTGTTATCAGCGCCTTCACCCTGACCATCAATATCAACGGTTTTAATTTCAATCCACTCACGCGTCATATCATTAGCAACGGTTTCAATGCACGCCCGAATTAGCCCGTTCTGCGTTAATGATGACAAGGCGGCATAGCCCATAAATGACGGCCCCAGCGCATAACCCTGCCCATGTTCCCACGCGTGTTGAATGAGGGTGTACGCGCCCGCAGAACTTAAGGCGCTGTCCATTGCCATAACAGCCTCTTTCGGTGCGCCCAGCGTTTTCACTGGCCCATAGAGGCTTTTAACTTCATCATACGTAGGGATGTATTGTTCTGATTCCAGCCGATCCCAAATAGATTGAGACAAAGCGAATCCCCGCCGCAGCTTTTGAGCCTGACGTTTTTTTCTTGCCATAATGATGTTTACCGACGAATACGCGAATGATGCATCGCTTGGTTAATAATGTCTGGGTTCATGCTGATACCCCGTTTCTTCTGATACAAATCGCGCAGTGCCTGTGTCATGGCATCCACCACGTCATCATGTGCACCGACAGGGAAGGTGGTGATTTCATCCACGGTATCCACCACCCACGAGGCGGTGTCTTTATGGGGTAGCCAAATATTGCCTGCTTCCCACTCAGCCGTCACCGCGTGGGCGCGGGCAACCTTGCTTCCGTCCGGTTCGACGGGGATCAGGCCGGATACGGTGCTTTTGAGTGAATCAATCACTGCGGGGCCATTGGCTTTATCTTCCACCAGCTTACGGCGGCCATCGGGGAAGTCTTCCGCCATTTTCTTGACCGCTTTCAGGGTGGCCGTAAAACTCATGCGTTCGCGCACTTGATGCAATAAATAGGCGTTAGCGCCTTTCTTGCCCCAGACCTGACCGACCACGTAATCCGTGCCCTCACTGTCCTTAAAGGTCATATCCCAGCTATGGATAACCCGATCGAACTTCTCAGGTAAGTCTTTCGGCAGGTAATAGCGCACCCAATCTTCTTTGAAAATCGAGCCACCGGAGGGCTTCGGTGACTGCTGATACATGGCTGACCAGAAGTAATCACCAAACAACGCCTTTTTCTCCAGCAGGGCATCAATAGGATGCAGTTCCGGCACCAGTGCCTCGCCATGCTCATTAATGGCCGGGAATGCCAATACCCGTGCCTGACCACTGGCTTCAATCACCTTGCCGGATAAGTCATCCGTCGCCCAGCGGGTCGCCATGATGATTTCGCCGCAGTTTTTTGATAACCGTGTTTTGAAGGTCGAAACGTACCAGTTCCAAATGCCACTTTTGGTTGTCGGACTCAGGGCTTCTTTCGCGTTCTTGATCGGGTCGTCAATAATGCCCAAATCGACTTTTTTCCCCGTTAAAGGGCCGCCGACCCCCTGACTGATATAAACCCCTTTGCGCCCGACAATTTCGAAGGTCTCTGAGTTTCGCTTGGCCTCCACTTCAATCGTGACCACCCGACGCGTATTCAGTGCCGAGCCGGGGAACAGTTCCTTATATTCATCCCCCATCATGATGCGCTGCACATCACGGTTCATTTCTGAGGCAAGGTCTTTACCGTATGACAGCCCCGCGACACGCATGTCGGGGTACTTACCAAAGAAGTACGCAGGCAGATAGCGCGAGACAATATCTGACTTACCGTGCTGAGGGGGCGCACCCAATATTAAGATTGGTCGCTTACCGGCCATCATATCGAGCAGAAATTCGTCCAGTGCCACACAGACCTGACGCGAGAAATCACTGGTGATATAGTCGGGGTTTATGTACTGAATGAACTCATGCAAACTGCGCCGGGCAATTTCCCGCTCGATAGCCTCATCCAGCATTGCATTATCAATATCCATGTCAGCACCAAAGTGAGAAAAATAAGCCGTTCGCACCAAAATCACAGCGAAATGATTTTCGTGTTTTTGATAACAAATCAGTAACAAATAAAAGGCGTTAAATCAGGAAGAAGTTTTGTGTTTTTGCTTGCTTGGATAGCAAATTTACTTGAAACAAAAACTACTGGGGCGTGGAATGACCATTATGTTAAATAGGACTACTTTTCCCGATTTTTTCTCAGTTCCTGTAACTGCTCAAAACTCAGGTGACTGAGGTCGATATTGTTCGGGGTCATGGAGCCGTCAGTAGAACTCAAATCGACTTTTTTAGCCGATTCCCAGCCCATCAGATCAGCCAGTTGTTTAATCGCCGCTTTCGGGTCATGCAGTTTTAACTTGATGCCGTCTTTGCCGGTGGTCAGTTCTGAGATAGCGCTTAAGGCTGCGGGGTTCTGTAAGGCACTATCCTTGAATTGCCATGCGGCTTGGAATACGGGCTGGCCTTCTTCGTCTTTCCCTATCTGACTGTTACGGAATTCAGCAATATCATGAATAGAAACACGGCCCATCGTAGAAAGTCGCTCTAGGGCTTCTTGGCGGCTCATGACCGCATCGGAAACAGCTTCTTGGTTCATGGCGTCGAGAAAAGTTTTTACCTTAGGATTTCTTAGGATTTCGCTTGCACAGACATGGGCGGTTTCTGTTGTCTTTGCCTTGTATCCCGCCTGTTTGTAAGCATCTATCTGGTTCAGTCCTCTTAAGATGCCTAACGCGAATTTCTGCTGAAGTTTCGTTAAGGCATCAAAAAGAACCTTCTGCCCATCAGTGAGCTGGATTTTCTTTTGTGCCATTGTCTTTATTCCTTAACTTTCTGGGGAATCAATGAACCCTGTACCATATTGAATCTGTATCGCTTCTTGCAAAGACGCATCTCGCCATATGGGATCAGTCCTATCAATACTGTGAGTTCCCAACCGTGTTTTCCTGACCAGGACTTCAACTTGTAGTACCGGGCGGGATGTCAGCGTTTGTTTCCTGAATCTGAATCGCCCAGTTATACCTAACTCTCTTGCTCTCACTGGTGGTGTGTGCTCAGGCATATTTACCTCGCTTTAATTATTCAGTCACCGCATAAGACTTCAAAGCAATAACTCTACTTAGTGGGATAGTGATAAAGTCGATTCCGCTAGCGCTCTGATAGAAGCTTAAATAGTCGCCGTCATTGTCGCTAAATGGCATCTCGCGTTTGCTATATCCAATGATAGCCATGTCTTGGCCTTCAACGTATACCTCAACCCTCCAGTAGTTGAAGGTTTTTGGTCTGGCTGCACTTTCTGCAATTTGATTCCATGCCTGAAAAGCATCATCTTCCGTGTCTCTAACTAACTTAATAATATTCTTGGCGCCATTACAGCGATGCTCTACCGTAACGCAATTTGATGAGTAAATAACTGCTGCTTCATCTTCACCACAGATAGGGCACGGTTTAATTTCGAGTTCGTTTTTCATTGTTTCCCCATAAATCAGAATAAATACCTACCTCGGTTTATATTTTGATAAACACTTCCGCTGAAGTTACCAGAATCAAGATCAGAGATAGATTCAATTACAGCATTGACAGCATCCGAAAAAGGAACAGAGAAAAACTCATTGTGTAACCAATGACTCTCCAATTTTTTATGTGTCATTTTTTCAATAAGCCTGTAATCAAATCGTCTCTCTGTCACAAAGCTTTCGATAACGGAAAATCCAAATTCTTTTTTTAATTCAGTAAATCTTCCCAAGCATTTCCCACGAGCAGACATGCCGACTTTTACCTTAACGCCATCAGTGGCAACGTAAATTCGACCGCCTCTATCTATCTTCTTCTTTCTCATAATGCTTTCCTTTAGGTGGTAAGCCTAAGTTCACGCGGATAAAGCAGCCCATAGAGTTAAAGCAATACTGCTTACCCCATAGACTCACCCCGTAAGGCTCTGTGTTTGAATGCCCCGTGACGGGCTGATTTAGAATTAATTGATTGGATTAATTAGATTTAGAATTAAATAAGACCGAAGCCCAAAACCTCTACAATCCTCTATCAAGCACCCGAATGTGGATGCTTTGCAGAATTAAATAAAAGACCGCTGAGCGGCCTATCATTACTGTACGCTTTCCATGATTGAAACCATGT
>NZ_NJAI01000059.1 GCF_002632725.1 Xenorhabdus hominickii | reverse complement strand
AAGAAGAAGATATTTTTTCATAATCATTCTCCACATCTTTTACAACGTTATTATCACAAAAACTGGTAAATCTAATAAACCCATCTTCCCCCAATAACAAGCGAATAATGCTTAACAATTAGTTACTCTCTGAAACTAAAGTCAATATTTCTTTGCCCACTCCCTGAGTGGTTGAAGGAATACCCAAGCCATCACCTCCGTGGTGGCTTTTTTGTATCTGAATTCAGCGCATTCGTACGCGCACATCTAATCCGAGAACCTTCCAGAAAGTGAGCCTGAGAAAACCGCTAATAGCGTAGTTATCTCGGGGCGGTCTTTCTGTACGAACAGGTTCACTTTCTATAAGGAACTACGCATGAAATATCCAACAGTAATTGTTAATGGAGTATCTGTTCGTGTGGATAATGCAGGCAGATATAGCCTAAACGACCTACACGCCGCCGCAGTATTAAAAGGCGAAGCGACAGAGTCACAGCGACCCAACAAATTTATTCGTAATGCATCAGTAAAAAAGTTTGTTTCCGCATTGGACTCCAGAAGACAAAAAAGTCGTCTGAAAGAAAATCAATCACTTAAGGTTGTTAATGGGGGCGCTGACCAAGGCGTATGGGGTGCAGAGCTTTTGGCTATTCGCTATGCAGCCTGGATTAAGCCTGAGTTTGAAATTAGTGTTTATGAAACTTTCCGCGAAGCAGCACTCAGTGGTATTTCAAATATGACCATGCTAAATCGACTTGATTTGCTTATTGCAAACGAAAAACAAGAGGTTAGCGCCTGCGCTCGCAAGATGAATTATTGGGGTGTTGGTGGCCGCAAAAAAATGCTAGCAGATACTCGGCAAAACATTATCGCCCAAATGGATCCTGACATGGTTTCAATCATGGAAAGCGTACAGTAATGATAGGCCGCTCAGCGGTCTTTTATTTAATTCTGCAAAGCATCCACATTCGGGTGCTTGATAGAGG
>NZ_NJAI01000058.1 GCF_002632725.1 Xenorhabdus hominickii | reverse complement strand
ACCACTTCCGCAATATAATCCTATCTCTGCTTCATCGATGTGCGAAGCCAGAATAAAATTACCTGATGATGCTATTAAAACTATAAACAAAGATATCGTATCTGTCTGGGAGAAGGATTCTCGTTCAACAACATGGAAGGGACACCGGCTTTTTGCTATTGATGGTTCAAAACTAAATGTTCCCAGAAAACTTATCAATAATGGCTATCGGGTCACGCAAAAAACATCCAGATATTATCCCTATGCGATGATGAGTTGTCTTTATGATATATTGAATTCAATTATATATGATATTGAATTTGTTAATCATAATAACGAGAGAGCTTGTGCAGAAAAACACTTTAGATATCTAGATAGTGATGCTGTCGTTATCTTAGATAGGGGGTATTTTAGTTATTATATGTTACATCAAGTGATAAAAAATAATTTGAATGCGATATTCAGAATACAGGAAGGTAATAGAAACAAAGTGATTAGAGACTTTTCTAACAGCCATTGCGATGATGCTATTGTGACATATAAACCATCAGATGCAGTAAAGTCAGACCTTAGAAAAAGAAAACTTCTTTTTGAATTCCCGACTATAACGTTACGGCTAATAAAGTATTTTCACGAAGATGTTAAATATATTCTCGCTACAACTTTACTTGAACAAGATTATTATGAGGTAAAAGATTTTAATGACTTATACCATCAACGATGGGAAATAGAGGAATTATATAAACTATCCAAATCAATTCTGTGCATTGAAGATTTCCATTCACATAATGAAAAAGGAGTCAAACAAGAGCTTCAGGCGCATGTATTATTACTTAACCTGACAAGGATATCGGAAAATTATTTTAATCACAGAAACGGTGATGATGTGAGGGATCGTGTCGATAACAAGGAGAGCCTGGATAAAAAACAGAAGCTGAATTCAAAAAACTGTTTGTTTTTTGTCGTCAAACATCTCCCTCTACTAATACAAGGTAAG
>NZ_NJAI01000057.1 GCF_002632725.1 Xenorhabdus hominickii | reverse complement strand
TTAACCCGAATTCTGGATAAGAAATTGACGAGAAGCCTGTTCCCGGAGCAAAGTTTTGGTGCACACCGAAAACAACTCCGAGGGGGAACAGGCTATGGACAAGTTAGTTGAAATTTTCTGTGATGTCGATGATTTTTGCCGTTTTTTCATTCCTCAATGGGAACAATTTTGTCTTGAGAGTGGGCATCGTTTACGCCGCCGACAAGGTCATATGTATCCCAGTGAAATCATGACCATTTTGATCCTTTTTCATATGTCGCATTACCGTGATTTTAAAAATTTTTATTTAGAACATATTTGGCAATACCACCACCGCGACTTCTCCACTTTACTCAGTTATACCCGTTTTATCAGCGTTGTCCCTTCCGTTTTGGTGCCACTATGCAGCTATCTGACTCAATTAAAAGGGAAACCCACAGGTATTGCTTTTATTGATTCCACCAGTTTGAGTGTCTGCCATAACATTCGCATCCCTCGACATAAGGTCTTTGCGGGAATAGCACAGCGTGGAAAAAATTCAATGGGATGGTTTTATGGTTTAAAATTACACTTGGTTGTCAATCATCAGGGGGAAATTCTAGCGCTTAAAGTCACTGCCGGTAATGTGGATGATCGGGAACCTGTTCGCGAATTAACAACAGAATTAATGGGTTCTCTTTACGGCGATAAAGGTTCTCTTAGTCAGGACTTGGCGGACGATTTAGCCAAAACCGGTGTCACTTTCATCACGAAAAAACGGCGTAACATGAAAGCACGTATGCAAGCTGAGTGGGATAAAATAATGTTAAAAAAGCGTTTTATCATTGAAACGATTAATGGACAATTAAAATTAATTTCTCAGATAGAGCATTCTCGCCACCGAAGTATAAGAGGATTTATGTTGACCGTTTTAGGTGGACTGATTGCTTACTGCCTTAAATTGAAAAAACCATCACTGAAAGTTTTCTACTCAGAAGAAGCTGTTCCAATGATGGCTTAAGCAGAATTCGGGTTA
>NZ_NJAI01000056.1 GCF_002632725.1 Xenorhabdus hominickii | reverse complement strand
CTGGTAAGGTGTCGTCGGTGACCAGATACGCGGCCAGCGCTTTCTGCCCTTCATGCACCCGGTCAATCACCACCGCCTGTTTCACCTGCGGATGGGTTGCCAGGGCGGTTTCAATTTCCCCGAGTTCAATGCGGTAACCGCGGATTTTGACCTGAAAATCATTGCGCCCCAGATAATCCAGCTTGCCGTCCGGCCGCCAGCGCACCCAATCGCCGGTTTTATACAGGCGGGTATAGCCCCGCGCGTTATCCTCTTCGGTCGCAAACGGGTTGGCGACAAACCGGGCCGCGGTCAGTTCCGGCTGATTCCAGTACCCCCGTGCCAGCCCGGCGCCGCCGATATACAGTTCCCCCGGCGCCCCGCGGGGAGACAACTGACCGGCGGCATCCAGCACATACAGCCGGGTATTATCAATCCCCTGCCCAATTGCCCGGTCCCCGTCCTGCAACCGGTTCTGACTGGCGCAGACGGTGATTTCAGTCGGGCCGTACTGGTTAAACACCGTGATATCCGGCCGGATAGCCAGCGCATTCAGCGCTTCACCGCCGGTATGGATAACCCGCAGGGGGGAGTCGGATAACTCAGCGGCAAAATGGTTCATCAACGCGGTGGGAATAAATGCCTTGGTGATGTGGTTGTCCCTGATAAAGGTCAGCAGGCGTTCGCTGTCCGTCGTCAGCGCCGCCGGCACGATATACAGGGCCGAGCCGGCTATCAGTGCGGGGAACAATTCAAACACGGAGGCATCAAACACGTAGTTGGAAAAGAACAGCGCGTTGACCGATTCATCCAGTAAATGCGTGCGGGCGATAAACTGAGCCAGATTCACCACCCCCTTATGCTCGATCATCACCCCTTTCGGCTGGCCGGTTGTGCCGGAGGTGTAGATGATGTAGGCCAGATCGGTGGCCTGACTGAGCTGCTCAGGGTTATCCACCGGCTGGCCGGCAGTCACCGCGGGATCCTCCGCGGCAATCAGGGCCGGCTGCACCGTCAACGCCTG
>NZ_NJAI01000055.1 GCF_002632725.1 Xenorhabdus hominickii | reverse complement strand
GCACCCTGACTTCTGACTGATTTCACGGTGAATGACGTTGGGTTCTCCAATCGACGTTCTAGTGCGACCTTCTGTGCTTTCTCTATCTTACGCGCAACGTTGGTTAGCGCCTGAGCCATAGCGAACGGGATTTGTTTTCGTATCTTTGCCAGTTGATTAGCAAGATCGTTGAGATTAGCCATGCTTACCTCGCAATTTCCTGTATTACCTACTTTTCACCACATCAGATAAGGTGGTTCCTCACTTTCCGCAATTAAGGGAAACTGATAGCTTGGTTATTCCATAATCAAAACAAGGAATAAGAAGAATGACAAAATTTACTGTTCGCGTTGAATTACATAATGCAATTTCAAAGGATTATGAGAATTTGCATGAAAAAATGGAAAGAGCTGGGTTTAAACGCACTATCACTACTAAGAGTGGTAAAGTTTATCGTTTACCAGATGCGGAATATTCAATCAGCAAAGATAAAACCACAGATGAAATTCGTGACTTAGCTCATGATACGGCGAAGAAAGTAAAATCAAACCCATCCATTCTTGTCACTAAATCAGACGGAGATAGAAGCTGGTCTGGTTTGAGTGAAGATTAATCTTCCGCCTCATCGCTTCCACTGCCTCGTTTTGGGTCTTCTGTTTCAAGCGCGATAAAGCTGTCCCTAATATTTCGGGCGATATATTTCGCCCTGCTCTCATCAATATAGCGGCGAGACTCCATTTCTATATTGAGTGCATTAACCAGAGCTTCTCGTGCTGCCTGTTGTGATTCATGGGGTAATTGTTTGAATTTCATAATGGCCTCAGTTTGTTATCTACCCAATGTCCGATAATCGGACTTTGCTCTCTACTGCATAGCTATCACTACTCGGTGAATCATGATAGCAATGCAGGCCGTCTTTCCGGCTGTCACATCACTTCGTCTGCCTACAGCGGATGTTGCTGATAATGACCGTCCTACACGGTGGCATGGGTTATTTTTGATTC
The DNA here is from genome assembly GCF_002632725.1 of Xenorhabdus hominickii. Taxonomy (GTDB): domain Bacteria; phylum Pseudomonadota; class Gammaproteobacteria; order Enterobacterales; family Enterobacteriaceae; genus Xenorhabdus; species Xenorhabdus hominickii. The sequence continues at coordinate 34 of NZ_NJAI01000055.1, read as the reverse complement.
TGTCGGTACGCTCGATGCAAAGGGAACAGGTCTC
>NZ_NJAI01000054.1 GCF_002632725.1 Xenorhabdus hominickii | reverse complement strand
TATTAACCCGGCGGAAAAATACATCGGCTATGCGGCATATTTAATAAACCGTGATTTGAAATAACTTTTTACGCGCTCGGGTCGTCGTTGTAATTGACGCATACAAGAACGTGTCCTTTTTTTATGTCTTTTACACTGCACATTGCCGGGCCGCTATGTATCATCCCTTTAATATCACAATTCAGGTACTCGTCTGGGTTCAATTCCGGGGAATAAGCGGGAAGATAAAACACTTCCAGACGCTGCTTCACTGACGCTTGTTCCAGCCAGTCTTTGACTTTTTTGGCGTGATGAACCCGTAAGTTATCCAGAATGAGAAAGTTTTTCCCTTCGCTGGAGGCGATCAAGGCCCGCATAAATTTAAGCAGGCGATCGGCCGTCATATTGGATTCATACAGCATAAAGCGAACCGTTCCCTGATTAGAGATGGCGGAGATCATATTCAGGGTATGCCGTTTAACCGGGATGGGTTGTGTGGGAGTTTGGCCTTTGGGCGCATAACACCGGCCATGTTGCTCCGTATTTCGGATGCCGGTTTCATCACCCCAAAAAATGTGGGCTTTTTCCTTTTGGGCGAGTTCCTGAATGCGGGGATATTCCTCATTCAGCCACGTTTGGACACGAGCCGGATCCTGCTCCCACGCCTTTTTCAACGGCTTTTGTGGCGTAAATCCCCATCGTTTCAGGTAGTCGCCCAACGTTCGGACAGGAATATCGATGCGCCAGAACAGGTTGATCAAAGCCCCCACAGCACGGCGTGTCCAAAGGGCAAAGCCCAGATTATAGTGCTCTGGCATGTGGTTCCGGATGGCCTCAATGACTTTCTGTTGCTGAATTGCATTCAGACGGCCCACTTTATTTTTGGGGCCACGTTTTTTGGCGACAATGGCCGTGTTTCCTTCAGCTTGATAGCGCTTGAACCAGCGTCCAGCCGTATCCGGATGGATCTTCAATAATTGACCGATTTCGCGAAAGGTTTTTTTCTCTTGGCGAAATCGAATAGCTTGCTGCCTCAGCAGCTC
>NZ_NJAI01000053.1 GCF_002632725.1 Xenorhabdus hominickii | reverse complement strand
ACTCTGGAGACCGGATTGATACCGATCCAGTGTGGCGGGACAGGCGCAAGAACCGCCAATGAAGCGCTGGCGACACTGGGGGCGGTGCCCGGCAACCGGACTATCAATGGCCAATCCCTGACCGCTGACATTCAGTTAACGGCGGCAGATGTCCGGGCGTATCCGGCTGACGGTCGCCTGATGAATTTACCCTCCGGGGAAACCCGGCTCGCGAGCGGAAATGGCAGCACCTACCTCTACGTCACCGACGATCACCATGCAGGGTCATACAATACCCGTGGCGGGCATGTCTGGGCCTTTGACGGTGCCGGAAAGATGACCACCGGATTAATACCGGTTCAGTGCGGCGGCACAGGCGCAAGAACGGCTGAGGAAGGGTTAGCCGCGTTGGGGGGGCTGCCCCGTAATCAGGTCGGCTACGCGTTACTGGATTTTGGCCGCATACAACGCTCGCAACGGATCGTTAAATCCAACCCCTTCGGCAACGGTACACCGTGTATTGTGCTGGCTGAGGTCAATCGCGGCTATGAACGCAATGAATGGTTCGATACGAAATGGATTTTCCAGCAGAACGGCAGTCACGGCGTTGCCGCCTCCTGTGTTGCTGAGGGGATTGTGGTTCAGGCGGGTACGGCGTCATTCTGGGCGCGGGGTATGGATACCGGGTCTGCCGCAGGTCATGCTGACGGTACCGATTGGACTAATGTTGCGTGCCGGGTGCATGTCTGGAAGGTGATGTGATGAAAATGAAAACAATCTATGTGCTAACCCGTGACTACCGGTCGTATACCATCGGCATTCGTCCGGTAGAACCCCACATTGACGTGGATGTCCCTGATAATTTTTCCGGCGGGCCGGAAACCTATCATCCTGACACGCAGGAGTGGATACCGGATGAATTGAAAAAACCAAAATAATAGTCAGGGGATTGTTCTACTGCCCCGATATCCAGTGGCTGGAACAGCCGAAGTGATGACAGGGGCCTAGTGCCCCTTACTCACTCGCTTGGATATCCGTGTCCAGATGCCGG
>NZ_NJAI01000052.1 GCF_002632725.1 Xenorhabdus hominickii | reverse complement strand
GGTGGCCTGACTGAGCTGCTCAGGGTTATCCACCGGCTGGCCGGCAGTCACCGCGGGATCCTCCGCGGCAATCAGGGCCGGCTGCACCGTCAACGCCTGGGCGTACTCCTCCAGCGTTGTCAGGTGGTGCTGTTGGGTCACCACACACGGGACGGCGGTATCGGCCAGAATAAACCGGACGCGCTCTGCCGGGTAGGCCGGTGAGATGGGTACATAAGCCCCGCCCGCTTTCAGCACCGCCAGTATACTGATCACCATCTCCAGACTGCGATCCAGATACAGCGCCACGGGCGTATCTGCCGGCATCGGCTGATGGCCCTGCTGTTGGTAACGGGCGCGGATCACGCCCGCCAGTTGGTTTGCCCGTTCGTTTAACTGCCGGTAGGTCAGCGTGGTGCCTTCAAACACCAGCGCGATATTATCCGGCGTAGCGGCGGCACGGGCTTCGAACTGCTGCGGCAATGTCCTGGCCTGCGGATACGGTACGTCGGTCTGGTTCCAGAGATGCAGTAGTGTATGGCGCTCTTCATCACTGAGGAAATTCACCGACGTGTGGGGCTGGTCAGGATCACGGGCAACCACACGCAGAATACGCTCAAGCTGGCGCAATAAATGCGCCGCCTGTTCGCCCGTCAGCCAGTCTTCCCCATAGCTTAATTTCACCGTCAAACTGTCGCCCTGTTCATAAGCCATCAGTAAGACGGGGTAATCCACTTTTTCGACAGCCTGACGGAAGGTCAGTTTGTTTTCAATTCTGCCGTCATCCTCACTCGTTACAGGTGCCGGATAGTTCTCAAAAACCAGCAGGCTGTGGAATAAACGTGCTCCTTCGGACTGCAAACTGGCGAGTGACACGGCACTGTGGCTGTTAAGTGCGGCGATATCGTCCTGTATGGTTTTTAAGATGGTCCTCACGCTGCGGTCTGCCGCCCACGGCACACTGAGCGGTAAGGTGTTGATGTACAGCCCCACACTGGATTCGATCCCGTCAACCGGCACATCACGGCCGGAGACAACCGTGCCCACAATCGTCTGTTCATCCCCGCTG
>NZ_NJAI01000051.1 GCF_002632725.1 Xenorhabdus hominickii | reverse complement strand
CGCGATATTTCACTAGCTACAAAATTTTGAAATTTGGGTAACAGGTAACACGAGGGTAACAGATGAACCAGTCCGAATTTGCCAAATTACACGGTGTCAGCCGCAAGACCGTCACCACATGGAAAGCCCGTGGCTGGCTGGTTACGGACGGTGACGACATCAATGTTGAGGCCTCAAATGCCAATATTGCGCGTTACCGGAAAACTGTTACCCGACCGGAAAAACAAGCAACAGGTAACAACAAAGGTAACAAACAGGGTAACACCCCCCAGGGTAACACTTCAGGTAACAACCCAGCCCCCGATACCCCGGCAAAAATTGTCGAGCGCATTCTGACTGAACGGGGTGCAACGATGTCACTGGATGAAGCCCGGACCATGAAGGAAAACTATCTGGCGCTGTTGACCCAGTACGATTACGACCTGAAATCCGGTCAGGTGTTACCGTGGCAGGATATGATCGATGCGGTCAGGCAGCAATATGCCCGCCTGCGTACCCGATTGATCGCTATCGCCCCTGAACACGGCCCCCGACTGAGAGCTCAGGCAGCCACCTCAACGGATACGGCGTTTGTCGCGGCCTTACAGGAAATCATCTACGAGGCGATGGAGGAATTGAGCCTTGATCACAGTAAACAGGGGGGATAATGCAGCATGGCAAAACTTTACCCTTGTACTGAATCAGTGCCGTTCTGACATTTGTCCCCCGGAGCCGTTATCGTTAAGCGAGTGGGCCAATAAATACGCCGTTCTGTCCAAAGAGAACAGTGCCCAAACGGGTAAATTCCGCTCCTTTGGTTATCAGGATGGCATGATGGATGCCATTACCGATCCGAATGTGACTCAGGTGTCTGTCATGAAATCGGCCCGCGTGGGTTACACCAAAATCCTTGACCATGTTGTCGGCTATTATCTGTCTCACGACCCGTCACCCATACTGGTGGTGCAGCCCCGCGTGGAGGATGCCGAGGACTACAGCAAGACCGAAATCGCGCCGATGCTGCGGGATACGCCGGTGCTGAAAGAAATTGCGGGGGAGGCGAAAGCCAAAGACAGTGG
>NZ_NJAI01000050.1 GCF_002632725.1 Xenorhabdus hominickii | reverse complement strand
TCTGCCTACAGCGGATGTTGCTGATAATGACCGTCCTACACGGTGGCATGGGTTATTTTTGATTCTGTCGGTACGCTCGATGCAAAGGGAACAGGTCTCAGCTAATACCGTCAGACGGCGATAACCCGACGCAAAAGAACTAATGCCTGACCGCTGAGTAACTGAATTCCCGTTCTACCGGCAGGATTAACATACCTTGCTCGCCTGACTTGCCAAATGACTGAACGCAACGTGCCTCAAAGTCTTTGTAGTCCACGCAGCCGTTAGCCAATATAGTGACCGCTTTCAGTTGTTCTTTGACCAGTTTCAAGGCTTCTGGCTTAAGATACTGGTGAATCTTCTCTCCATTGCCTTTGGCAGCTTCTTTTGCCTCAGCGTAAACCGAATCAGGCAGCACAACCTGATACACCCACTTGGATGTGATCATCCCAAACAGTGACGGGGTGCCGCCAACATGACCCTTATAAGGCAACCCTGACATACGACTGAGTGCCTGATAAAAGGGGTGCTGAAACTGCTTTTCCCATGTAGCGGGTTTATCGAGAAGAAAGATGGCATTGATGCGCTGGTCAGTGAATGTGGGTTGATGACTTCGAATTAGTTCATCAATTTTCAAATCGCACCAAACCGCAAAATCATCAGATAACCATCTAGCAAAAGAGACGGCCAACTTTGGATGAATCCATGTCCCGGCATTAAAACCACCTCTTTTCGTCACTATCAGACCAAAGTCCGATTTTCGGACATTGCCCATATTTAGGGCGTTCGCGAGGGATTTTATGTAACTTTTGGTGCTAGGAAGCTCTTTCCATTTGGCGGGCTTTTTCCCGTATTTGGAAGCTATATCCGTTGCATTAATCCAGCCTTCTTCATTAAAAAATACAGGATGACCTTCATATTCAAAATGAATAATGTTACTCACGATGCTTATCCTTACTTAGGTAATGAACCTTTGCCGCAATAGGAGATCAGCCCATCGAGTAGCATCAGTTTTAGCTGACTCCTCAAAGGCTCATTCCTAAATAAAGGCTCGATGTTTAGATTGGCGCTGCGGTGCGC
>NZ_NJAI01000005.1:382664-420321 GCF_002632725.1 Xenorhabdus hominickii | reverse complement strand
TGTGCTGGGCTATAACGCCGATGGCGCATGGGGGGTGCATGGCGGTATCAGTGTGCCCCGTGATATCAACGGCAATGAACTGGTGTATGTCGAGGATAAAGTCCTGCCGGACGGGACCATTGATATCAAAGTGACCCACCGACAGAACACCCACATGCCTGCCCGCCTACAGAACCGGCGTATCAAGTCCATGGAGGCACAGACGTATTATACCGAGGATGAGCCGTGTGACTTACCCGCCGGCACCCGCTTAGACGTCCGTGTCCAGATGCCGGCGGATTCGGTGTGGAATGTGAGGCAGAAAGCGGTAGTGGAATGAAGCCAGTAAACCCGCAGAAAGTTGCGGGTTAAAAATTATAATCAACGAAATATTTTCTTATAGTTGAATATATATGACTCTGGCTCTAACTCACAAGTCATTCTGTATGAATCATAAATTACTTCTTGACTTTTCCGATTATTACGAACCATAGCAACCCCTTTTCTATCTGAACGAGCCTTTTTTTGAAAGCGATCAAACTGTTTGTCAGAGATACTAAGCATTATCGCAGCGGGTTCAGCATCATAATTTGGGTATACATCTGCTTCAGTAGCATAAGAAATTGCAACTATTTTTGCAGACTCTCTGCAGAACCTATTTAAATATGATTCTGTTGGTTCTAATCTTTTTTCTTTTATTTCTTGTGCTATCTTTTTAGCGAATTCAACTTGACGTTCATGTTCTTTTAACACAGCATTTTTTACTTTTAATGCCCTTGCTGCTGTGTTATTAGCACCTCTTGCATAATATTTTTCCGCTGAATAAAAATTATACACACAGCCAATTTCATCAGATCTATAATATTCTTCTCTGAAACAAGAACTGACTAATTTTTCTTTGAAATATTCGGATACTTCGGTGATAGAGGCTTCTTCAAGGTATTTATCTTTAATTGACTGAACGGACTGATAACCGTCCTGGCGAGAGTTATAATATTCTCCATCCGTTACATGCATTAAATAACTATATTTTTGAGCATCAGTCACTGCGTTTTTCTTCTCGTTAATTAAAGCGATAGTTCTCTCAGAAAGCGCGCACCCAGATAACAAGGTAGCTCCAGCTAATAAAATAATCAATTTTTTCATTTTAATACCCTCTGTTAATATTAATCGTTGTTATAATAATTGTTGATTAATAAATGGCAATGTGAAATCCCAAGAGGCTAAAAAAAGGTGAGACGGATCTGGGACAGGCGCCGAAAAATACGTTAATTGTTGTGATTTGCAAGGTAATTTTTCCATCTTCTAAGTCGCAGGCCATGGGTTTTTAGGGGCCAACTAAAATCAATCACTTATCTAAATGGGATAATCTTCCTCTTTTAATCCCTTGATTTAATTGAATTCTGTCTCTGTGCCGGAAATTAGTAAAATCAACAGGTTATCTAAAGGTGGGATTGCTCACCTTTAACTTCGGCATCCTTCCGTTTCAAACGGAGCGATTGAATACCGATCAACTTGGTTCACTGCCGTCATTTGAAATCGCAGCAGTGTACTTATTTAACTTTATTCTGGGGAAATTAACTGTAGGGATTCCCTCAACTTAAGGAGTCACCGATTTGGGAGGCTTTTCTTCTTTGCTGAACATGACGGCTACGAGACTTATTTGGAAAATTCCAAAAAAGGTCGTTCGTGAGCCGAGAACCCTGATCAATATTGTTAATTGGGATTTGAAAGCCCATTTAAGTGGGAATGCCCACTTTGGTTTTATACTCATGGGGGGGTATAGAGATTTCCTCAATACCTTTTACTTCGATACATGCGGTATTTTCCCGTATGTAACTGAATGGCTGACGACGAATTTCGTCGGTAGTGGGTTATCCGGCTTCCTCCAAAGTAAGGACCTCGGATAAATCAACGAGTTAATCAATTATAGAGGAAATCCCAATGGTTGCCGCAAGGTGTGATATCCCACCTTGAGTACGCAATACCTTTTTTTGTGTAGGTACCTCACATGTTACAGGGTGGAATTATGCCATATAGTGATAGTAGCTTTTCTCCCATCTAACGAGTGTAAAATCAATCACTATGTGCCATATAGAGTGTTCTTTCTGTTTGTACATATGCGTGTACATTTCAAATAAATTTAGATGGTGAATTTAAAGTAACTTATTGTTTATATTTTATATTTTTTTTATTTAGATTATTCTTTTGGGATAAACGGTACGTTGCTGAACGCTTGGGAAGAGAGTGGATAGGCCCGATTTGTTTACCAGAGGCAGAAAACGGTGTTATTACACATAAACCAGTCACGTTACTCCATACGCATACTCGCCCCGGAGCATGGAACGATTGGATGTCAGATGTTAAGCAAATCATCCCAAAGCAGAATGAACATTGGTTTGAACACTTTTATATTTTACTGGAAGCCGTGATGGCAGGGCATGGTGTTGGGATCAGTTCCATATACATGATTGAACAAGAATTGAATGCTAAACGAATAAGTGCACCTTATGGTTTTATCCCCGATGGTTCTGCTTATTACCTTATATCCCCCAATACTTTTGACGCCAATACACCGCAGGCTATTTTTCTTGATTGGTTAAAAAAAACGTTCCATGAAACCCATGCAAAACTCGCTTATTTTTGTCACCCCATTTTACCGGCTTTGATTAAGTGACATTGTTACTTATAGATCTTTTGATGTCAGCCAAATTCCGGCTATTAAGCAGATTCCCAGTATTACCATTGTGATCGCCGCACCTTGTTGTGTCAGTAGCAGGGTGGCAGTAGGAAGTAAAAACAAGATGGTCAGATTATTCAGACTTTCCGACACTGCCAATATCTGGCCTTTATCTTGTTTCGCTCGATTTGCCAGAATAGAAGTACTTATCGGCGCCGCAATACCAAGCACGCATCCCCATAACATCAAACAAGCCAGACTAAAAAGTAAGAATAGGGGCATTAACATAAATGCAGAAATAGTAGAGAAAAGTAATACTATTGACAGCAAAAGAACGCATTCGTCTTTGATACACAAGCGTTTTACAAAATTTACAGATAAATTACCAAGCCCAAGTCCAATCCCAAATACAGAAACTGAGAGACCAACTGTACCTGTACCCAAGCCATAATGTTGGCTCATCACTTCTCCAGCCATTATAAAAGTAGAAACGGCAGTACCATTCCAAAGTGCCTTTGCGATGAGAGGGCGAATTAAGTTCCCCTGGAACATCCGTCGAAATGTTAGTGTCGGGTGTTCTATTTTTCGCACATTCATTTGCTGGGGTGGCATACTTTTTTGACCTAACACAAAAAGCAGAAAAGCCCCCATTGCACTCACCAGAAATGGGATCCGCCAATGAAATAATTCCGTTAAAACACCAGCAAAAACAGGACCACCTGCAATGCCGGCTGTCATTCCAAACATAACGATCCCCATCGAAGAGGCTTGTTTATGGGGTGGAAAAACTTCTGCAACCAGAGCAAAAATTGTCGGAATCAAAGCGGCCGAGGCCATGCCGCCGAAGATGCGCAATCCGATTGCGATCTCTAAATTGGGGGCGATAGTCAATGCCAATCCATCAAATGAAAGAAATAGCAAAGATATCAGCACCAATTTTCGCCGATTTATCCGAGCAGATAACCAGCCGAAAATCGGGGCAGCTATTGCATAGGCCAGGGCATAAACAGATATCAGCCAAACCGCTTTGCTTGTTGTTGTTTTGAATGCTTCAGCCAAGGGCTTGAGCATAGGAGATAGCATAAATTCCGTCGCACCGATGAAAAATACAGCAAGTGAAAACAGGGGTAACATTATCGGTGAAATTTTAGGCGTCGTTATAGGCTGAGTTGTAGATTGAATCGTACGTGGCGGCATGAGCAGGCCTCCTTAAATAAAAATAGGATTGAGAGAGAAAAATTGATAGAAATAGAGTTAATTGTTTAAAGTTTCATCGGGGATGTTTAATGTTGATAAGATGGTGGTATAAAAGAAAAACAAGATATTGGGGGGACTTAAAATGATACTAAGGTTTATCAGACATGACAATTGACCGACTCTATCAGGATAGCACATTAGCCCAGTTTTACGATTTCGATAACGAATGGAAAGCTAATGATGATTACTATGTCGAATTTGCCAAAAATGCCCATACTATTTTAGATCTGGGTTGTGGTACGGGAATGCTGGCCAATCAAATTGCTCTGACTTATCCCGATAAAGTGATATTTGGCATTGATATTGCTGATGCTATGCTGAACATTGCTAAATCCAAGCCAGCAGGATCACGAATTACGTGGATACAATCTGATGCCAAGCAGTTGGTATTGCGTCAGAAATTCGACTTAATTATTTTATCTGGTCATGTTTTTCAAGTGTTTTTGACTTATCAAGATCGGGTGGCAGTACTGAAATGTATTCATGAACATTTGGAAGAAGAGGGGCTATGTATCTTTGACAGTCGTAACCCTTTAGCAAAAGAGTGGCTGACCTGGGCTGAAGAAGATTCTAAACGCGAGTTTTTCCATCCAACATTCGGCCCTGTTTTGGCATGGAATGATTTTCAAGCTCACGATGATACCGTCACTTACGGCACGTATTACCGAATTTTAAATGATAAACAGGAATATCAGGCATTCTCAACTATTACATTTGCCAGCTTTGCTGATATTCAGCAAGCACTCGCTGAAGCAAACCTAATAGCGACAGATGTGTTAGGGAGTTGGCAAGGAGATACCTATCATGATCAGGCAGAAGAAATGATTTTTATTGTCAAAAAAAACCAAATGAAAAGATAAAAAAACGGGATAATGTCAAATCATTGTCCCGCGTCTTTATAATTAATTCACTATAGTTACTTTAATATTTATTTGGCTGACGTTGTTTCAATATCAAGCACAGTAATCTGGCTGGCATTTTTTGCAACATCTTCACCATATGCACATACACGCCATGGAGCTTCAGACTTCGCCATCTTTATTGGCATCCAGAAAGGTCTGTAATCTGATTTATCGTCACAATGAGTTACCGCTTTAGGGCCATATTTCACATGTACACTTACGATGTCATGTGGACGGGCATTAGTAGTTACATACCAAGTATCACTTCCATAATCATTTTTATTTAAAATGGGTTTCATTGATGGTGGAGTATTATCAATTTCCCGTAACATAACAGAGGCGTCTTTTGTCTTTTTCCATTGACCATCATTGTTCTTATGAATAACACAGAGTTTGTAGATCCCATCTTTTTCAGGAACAAGCAGATTTTCCAGCATTTTTGAGTTGGCAGGAGTAGAAGCACCGTATCCAGCCTCATCCGTACAGTCTATGTCACTGATTAACCCTGTTTTATATCGAATATTCTTGACGTCGGCATCTTCCTTGATAATAACATCCCATGTTGCTTTCTTACCGTCAGAAGGGTCAACACTTTGAGATATCCAAGATGTCCAAGGCGTGCTTCTCTCCAAAATGTTGCCACTATTATTTTCGAGCTTAGACAGGTCTAGCTTATTATCCTTTGTTATCGCATTGGCGATAGTATCGACAGGGATAAAATAACTGGCACCTTCTGTTGCAATACCCTTATTGTTCTCAACTGTACAAGGTCTACCAAATCCACAACCAGTCATTCCTGGTGTCGTTGTTGTGTTGAGTACTCCGATAACGTTTGTTTCGCCTTTCTCAAAAACAGGAGAGCCAGACGTTCCGCCGACGACACCTGCACAGTTAACCGAGAAAACAGGAGACCAAACCCACGGAGAGCCACCTTCATACAATACAGGTGATTTTCCGGTAATATTACATTCAGATTTTCTGAGATAAGCATAATTATAATCAACATTGTCGACAGGGATATGAGTCAACACGATAGGTTGATGTTTCATCTCAATATTTTTCTTTAACTTCAAAGGATGATAGCCTTTTTTAGCTAACTCACCATAAGTTGTATTCAATTGTAAGACTGCGACATCTTGGTATTTCATGGTTGAATACAAAATACGGCTGACCTTGATTGGTAAAAAATTATCCTTTTTATCAATAAAATAATCTGGCGTATATTCCCAATATTCAGGGGCAGGTTGATCAACGGTTACATCATTTGTATCCACATTGCTATCAACACAGTGCCCTGCGGTAAGTATCAACGCTGGCGTATCTTCGCTTGGTGTATTTTCACCAGCAATCAACGTTGCAGTACAATGTGAAAATCCATTGAATTTACCGACAGTTCTGTATTTCTCAGCACCGAGATCGGTTGATTTCATTAACGGAGCACCGTTATCACTTGCTATTGCTAAAGATGATGTTGAAATAAAAAGCGAACTAATTAATAGAATTTTACGATAAGTCATGATTTTCCTCCCTTGGATGTTTTAATGACCCAAATTCATTATGATATTTAATCATTAATCAGTGCTACCGAAGTGGTTTGTATCAGCGTGAGGACAATAGTCCTAAAAAAAACTCACTGCCAGCTCTTGCCAGCAGTGAGTTTTGTCTATTTATACCTTTCATTTCATTCAGTTGAATTGCAGCTTTGTTGACCACAAATTTAACTCTTTTGGGTATATTTTTTTACTAGTTAGAAACGCAAGTTAGCCTTCAAGAACACGCCATTATCTTTATGGCTGCTTGACAATACACCGTTATATCCCAGAGACAGCTTAGTATTTTCGTTAATACCGAATTCCGTACCCGCTTTGATTACGGCGGCATCACGCGATGCTGACACACTGTTGACAGTAAACGTTGCATTGCTATTGTTAAAACTTAATTGGCTTCCGTTATCTACTTTGCCGAACTGATGTTGCCAACCTAATTCACCATATATGCCGACTGTCAGTTCATTTTGAGTCTGCCATTTGTGATCAGCACGTACTCCTAATGTGGAGAAGGTTGCATTTTTCGATTGTTTATTACCGTTCAGTGCAGCAGCTCCACCATGTTCATTAATGCGATCGTTATGGAAATTAACATAAGACACATTGGCGAACGGCTCCAGATTCAGCCAGGAAGTATTAATTCCATAAGCAGCTTCAGTAAACAACTGCCCAGTTTGTGCACCATATTTGGCTTTCAGATTGTCGGACTGACTACCGAAAGCAACCGAGCGCTCTGTATCAAGACGATGCCAGCTGTAAGCGGCGCCAGCGCGTAATGCCAGAGCATCAATCTGTTTGCTGCCATACAGAGCCAGATGGAAATTGTTACTGCGGGCAGAAGTGCTATCAGCACCACTCAGAGAAGAGCGGGTATAACCAGTAGCAACACCAAACCGCCAATCATTATTCAACTCTTTGTCTGCACCCAGTAACACACCATAATTGGATACACGATAACCATTAACTTCATTGTTACCGTTAGCACGCTGCCAGTTGCCTATTGTTTGTACCCAAGCACCGTTTTGATCTGCTTTGATATCCTGGCCTGTTATTCCGCCATCTGCTTGACGCAAGCGGGTATTCAATGTATCGCGCAAATAACGGCTACTATTGATTTGTGCAGCGGCCATATCTGCATGGATCTGTCCAGAGGAGAGTTGTTGGAATGCCTTACGAGCCTGTGCAGGCGTATCGGACATTAAGATACTCTCATAAACCGGATGGCCTAAGCTCAGTTTATCAGCAGCATTAGCCACCGCGCGTTCATTAGCGGTTTTACCCAAACTGGCGAATGTAGTGGAATTACGTTTTATACCCAGCATGACTCGATCAGTCTGGTAACTAAGTTGAGTACCAACGAATAAATAGTTCGGTACTATAGTAGCAAATTGACCGTTAATACCGCTATTTGCCTGTAGGATATTGTACTGCTGACCAAGCAGGCTGCGAACTTCTTGTTTTGAGAGCAGGTTACTGTTGTTTTCCAACGAAACCTGAACTTCACCACCGTTCAACATTGCCAGACCATTACTGTAAATGCGATCACTGTAACTTTGCCTATTTGGTGCGACTTCTACCAGATAACGTGAACCATCCTGGAAGGTAACATCACGATCAGCGTTCAGTGTACCAATTGAATTTAAACTACCGGGTGCAATTGTGGCTCCGCTATGTGCGATGATCGAACCGACAGTACCACTTCCTCCCAGAGTTGCATTATCTTTTACAGTGACATCAGAGGTTATTGAGCCACTAACCTGCAACAAACCTTGTTCTATCAAGGTTGGGCCTTTATAAGTACTATTCTTACCGGCAAGGTCGAGTATGCCTTTACCGATTTTTGTCAATCCACCATGACCAGAAATACTATTACCCCAACTGTCATAAGCGCATTCAATACTGTCGCACACGCGTTCTACAGTTGTTCCTTTCTCAATCAGGCCACCTATACCCGGAATATTGGCAGTGAATTGTGTCTCTGTATATGAACCGGGAATATAGTACTTTTTGGGAATGTCCTTCTCAGTGATGAACATTTTGGGGCCATCAATAGCGTCTTTCAGGTTCAACATCCCCCAGCCATACAATTCATCCAATCCGGGGGCACCCAAGTCGGTTGCGGTGGTTTTTAGAACATCAGAGATTTGCCCAGCCGTCATGTACGGAAAACGTTGCATCAGGACAGCCGCAGCACCGACTACATGCGGCGATGCCATTGATGTGCCTGTATAAGAATCATAGGTAGGATCAATTGTCAGCTCACCATTATTGAGAGCATCCTCATCAATTTTTCCATTATTTTTAGAAACAAAATCGCCCGTGCTACTGTAAATTTTGGTTCCTGGAGCAGCTAAACAGTAACTGGCGGTATACCCACAGCTGGTCGAGGAAGGAATAATCGCACTTTCTCTGGTTAGGTTGGAAACGCTGAGATAGTTTTTCAATACATCCGGGAAGAAGTACGGCATACCCGCATGTATCCAAGTGACGTTGTAGTTATTTGCATTTCCCGCAGCAAAAACAACTAATTTTCCGTGACGTGCAGCACGTAATAGACCAGCCGTTCTGGTTGTATAGTCATCCATAACTGGAATAGGAGAACGACTTAACTTATCTAATTCATCTTTAATCGGGGTGGCATAATTAATCACATCTTGCAGTGTGACTTCATAGTAATCAATTGTTCCATCCTTACGGCGAATAGGATTACCGTAGGCATCCTTGCGGTAGTTAGGGCGTACCCCCCAACTGTTATTGATGACACGAACATTACTTTGGATCATGGCTTCTGTGCGATTATTTTCATTTTGCAAATATTTCGCAGTAATCAAACCCGCATCAAATGCCACACCGTGCATTGCTTTCCCATCTCTATTTGCTGCAATAATTCCTGAAACATGATTACCATGTGCACCGAAACTGATAATGCCAGTGTAGCGATCTCTATCATAGTTCCAAGTATCTTCAGGGCTAAGTATTTTTAATTTACCTGAAAATTCATTGTGTTGACTAACAGCCTCATCTAATACACCAACATTAATACCTTTTCCTGTATAACCTCGGGCATAAGCGTATTGAGCACCAATAGCGGCTAATCCCCATTGACGATTAAATTCATCTGATAGCCAACTATTAGGTGAATTATTTTTACCTTGTTCTTGATACTCATCTGCCATTGAAGCATTGACAGGGAGTAATCCAAAAAATAATGTCATCCACAAAAATATAGGTCTTACCGAATTATTTTTTTTCATAGAAATAGGCCCATCCTTCAAAAAGTGGTGACTTTCAATTCGCTATTTAATACATCTGCTCCTCGGAAAGTCTTTATTAATAAAAAGTGAACGAAGACGATTTTACCCCGCATGCATTAATATCCCGCGAGACAATTTTGTTCATATTATTCTTCATTCACGGGATGCTATAGCATAATAATTAGCTCAAAAAGGCAAGAGGAAAATTAACTTAAAAATAACTTTTAATTTACAAGAATGGTTTAGATAGCTACATAATGGGTGTTTATATAAATATTATTGTTACTCGCATGTTAAATTTTGGTTTATTGGCATTGCCGTCAGTGCTAACGATAGTGATAGTTTATTGAATGGCGGTTTCTATCAATATCCTTGATTATGAAAAATAACTATGATTAGGATGATAAATTTACCTTGGTAAAAATAATAAAAAATCCGAGCATAACCAACTACTTTTTTATTTTTCATATTTTGATTTTCAGTTAATTATTTTAATGTACTATTTGTATAAATAATTCCATCTGAAACATCAGGGCGGTATTTTAATTTAATATTTAATTAATAAAAATTGTTCTTAAAAAAATAGAATTTTTTAATCGAATAACTCAGTTCAATTTTTCGCATAAATAACCATTTGTAAATGCCTTTCTGGATCAATCCGAGAATGGAAGGACACTTTCGACGCCAGTTAACTGAGACAGAAACGTGCTCTACATGCACATTAGTTGAGACGTAGTTCACAATCTTTGAAACAGATATAAAATCATATTCCATAAGTCATGAAATATGCGGAATTATAACAAGATAATCTAACGGCACTCGGATAAGTCATGAATCCCATTATCAATCTTAAAAATCTTACTCTCAATACTTGGAAACAGGGCGAAGGCTATGAGGGATCAGATAGTTCCTTTGGACAGCAGCTTGGTCTCAAGCATTTAGGTATCACCTATAACGAAGTACCGCAAGGTAAAAGTAGTTGCCCGTATCACAACCATCATAGTGTGGACGAGCTTTTCTTTATTCTTGAAGGTAACGGTACCTACCGCTTTGGCTCCGATGAATTTTTGATCGAGAAGGGTGACGTTGTAGGTGCTCCGGCGGGAGGGCAAGAGACTGCCCATCAAATAATCAACACAGGGTCAGGTTCATTGCGCTATCTTTCTATGTCAGCGAATGTTTCAGCAGATTTGATTGAATATCCAGACTCGGGTAAGTTTCAGTCGGTATTGAAGCGACAAGACGGAAACGTGTTTCATTTTGTTGGGCGGGTCAGTAACGAGGTTGATTATTGGGACGGGGAACCCGGAGCGTAACATAACGCAGTTCAATTTTTCGCATAAACAATCATTCGTAAATGTCTTTCTTGATCAATAATCATTGATGTGTAATCGAAAGAAACGACTTGTGCATTCACCGTTAGCTCCCGTATACCATTACAGGGTTCATAAATTTCATGCCTGTGCCACATTTCATTAAATTCAGGGGAGGTTTCAAGTAATTGATTCACAATATCATGGATATAACTATCTTTAGCCGCAGGACATAATCACGCCTAAAACTGGCCAATAAACGATAAGCATCCCGTTCCCAATGACAAAATAGTTTATGATAATGTTCACAGGTAAACAATAACCACAAGAAATTGCGTTGTTCGCCTTGAAATTGGCTGAAATGAAAGATCTCATCTGCTGGCTGATTAAAGGCCAAGACATCCCAATGTAAATTCAGTACGTAAGTTAGATGGGGGGATAAATCATTCATAATCCGTTTGATGAGTGGTGAAACAAGACACCATGTTTGCCCCGTTTCGAAGGGTTCACGCATATGCACTAGCAAATATAAATGCCTGCGTTCAGCCACATTTAATTTTAACACTTTGGAAAGACTATCTAAAAACGTGGCAGACACACCAATTTCGCGACCTTGTTCCAGCCATGTATACCAAGTTACACCCACTCCCGCCAAAGCTGCAATTTCTTCACGTCTTAAACCGGGGGTACGACGACACCTAATATGGGGTAATCCAACAGATTCAGGGCTAAGACTTTCTCTTTTGTTACGTAAAAAACTGGCTAATTCGGTACGTGATCTCTTCAAATTTTTCATTTATTTCAATCCATTACTTTTAGTAACAGTATAAATAGTTAAATTGTAACAGACCAATGAAGCAGTTAACATCTGCTTATCTTAAATATGGTGAGGAGCCATGTCATGACTAAAAGGGATTATTTAGCTCTGTCAGTTTTACTATCAGCTGGTTTTGTGACCGTTTTTGATCTTTTCGTTGTCAATATTGCTATTCCCAATATTCAATCACATTTACAGGCGAGTTTATTCCAAATTACGCTTGTTATTGTGGTCTATGAAATTGGGTTTGGGTTGCTATTGATTACAGGTGGTCGTTTAGGTGATCTATTCGGGCGGCGACGCCTATTTAAGTTAGGCATATTAACTTTCACTCTGACGTCTTTGCTGTGCGGCCTTGCGCCAACAATAACTCTTTTAATCTTCGCTCGATTCTTACAAGGGTTATCAGCAGCTCTGTTATTCCCACAAGTTTATGCCAGTATTCGTGTCAATTTTGATGGGGACAATAGCCGCCGGGCTTTTGGTTTATTAGGCATGATATTAGGTTTTGCCGCTGTTTCTGGACAAACTTTAGGCGGCTGGCTGGTTTCTATCAACTTATGGGATTTGCAATGGCGTTCTATCTTTTTAGTCAATGTTCCCATTGGGTTATTGGCCTTAATTTTTTCAGGCTATATCAAAGAAAGTGCTGCACAGGAAAAATCGGAGTTAGATTTGGTTGGGGTGGCACTTTCCAGTATAGGTATTTTTGCGCTATTACTGCCAATTTTAGTTGGGCCAATATTAGGCTGGCCGATGTGGTGCTGGGGATTACTTCTTCTTGCTTGTTTGATCCTGTTACAATTTTTTCGTCATGAAAAACGTTATGTCCTTCGAGGGAAGACACCTATATTAGATTTTGATTTGCTGAAAAATAAGCAATTCCGCTTGGGTTGTTTATTGGTTTTATTCGTTTATTCCACTTCCAGCTCATTTTTTCTCATTTTTGCATTGTTTTCACAAAATGGATTAGGCCTTAAGCCACTTGAGGGTGGATTTCTCTTTGTTCCGGCAAGTATAGGATTTATTTTATCCTCACTAAATGCGCCTTATTGGATTAAACGTTTTGGTAGCAAAGTTATCGTTGCAGGAGCGTTACTTTATGCCGTTACCTTTATTGCCCTTGTTATTGCTATTGCGGTGTTATCATCTGATGTAGTCTCATCAATGACGATTCCATTATTGTTTATTGTGCCGATCTTATTCCTTCTCGGATATGGCCAAGGCTTTGTCATGACACCATTGCTTAATGTAGTCCTGGCTTTTATTAACGTAAGATTTGCAGGTATGGCATCAGGCGTAATTGCGACGTTACAACAAATCGGGGCTGCTTTTGGTGTTGCTGTGGTTAACGTGTTAGCCCAGTGGAATTCGAACAATATGAATACTCTCCCTTTTATTACTTATCAAAATGTTTTTGTACACAGTATGCTCTACAATGTAATCGCCGCTTTTATTGTATTTTTCTTATTGAAAAAGTTACATCAAAAGCAAATCTCATCATAAAGGAATCAAAAAAAGTGATCAGATTATTTACTGAAGCAGATATGGAAGTAGTTCTGTCTATTTGGTTAGAAGCTTCCATTAAAGCACACGATTTTGTGCCGGCTGATTTTTGGCAATCACAAGTGGTAAATATGCGAAATATTTACATCCCGGCATCAGAAGTATATGTCTATGTTCAGGAAGAAAATGTAATCGGTTTTTATGCACTTCACGAAAATAACTTGGCTGCCGTGTTTGTATCGCCGGAGCAACAAGGACAGGGAATTGGCAAAGCGTTAGTTAATGATGCCAAAAACCGAAGAACTGAACTCACGTTATCCGTTTATAAGCAAAACCAAGCTAGCTACGCATTCTACTTATCGCAGGGCTTTTATGTTGCCAGCGAGGAAGTAGATGAAAATACGGGTTGTGAAGAATATTTTATGTGTTTGGCCTATTGATAATTGCCAACCGATTGCAAAGGAGAAGGATGACAGTGATGACTAAGATTGTGACTGATATCGCTACACTTGAAAAAATATACGAAAAACCGGCATCGGCCTCTGTTTTTAAAGAAGTAAATTATATCCATCCTGTATATCGTCCTTTCATCGAGTCATCTCCTTTTGCGGTATTGGCAACAATTGGCTCAGAAGGGATGGATGTTTCGCCCCGAGGGGATCAAGCAGGGTTTATACATATTGAAGATGAAAAAACCCTGCTGTTACCAGATAGAAGAGGTAATAACCGGATCGATAGTTTGCGCAATATTCTGCACGATAATCATGTGGCGTTATTGTTTCTTATTCCGGGGATAGGAGAAACGTTACGTGTCAATGGCCGGGCAGAAATTGTTATTGATCCCCACATGCTAGTGCGTTTTGTTCATCGTAATATACCGCCTCGTTCTGTATTGCGTATCACGGTAGATGCAGTTTTTTTCCAATGTGCCTTTGCGCTCTGGTTTATGGGATATTTCTACTCAACTTGAGCGCAATACTTTACCCAGTGCCGGCAATATTCTAAAAGAAATCAGTAAAGGCAATTTTGATGGTGCTGACTATGATGAGAAATTACCCCAATGGCTTAAGGATACACTGTATTAATAAGTCAGTATCTTGATTGATGCGGATTTTTTAGTACTATTGATTAAATTAAAAACAAAGTAAGTTTGATTGTTAAACAAAAGTGCCAAAAATACGGGATACTGTGTTTTTATACAGTATTGTCTCATGCCAAGGAATTTGATTGGGATCGATACAAGATAGCTAATTGATATTTTCTCGGCTCAAAAATCTGAGCCGAGATCTAGAGCTTAATGGCGAGAGTAGGTTATTGAGATTTTACATACCATATGGATAATTTTTACTTTCTTCGCCAATATCTTCACGAACTTGCTTTAATGCCTGAGCATAAGATTTCAGTAGTTTCAGCGTGTAATTAGTACGCCCTTCAAATTCAGAATTGCTACAAATCAGGTCTGCTGAAATTAAGTTGTCACTCTGACGGAAAATTAAATGATCAGGCAGGAAGCAAACATGATTGTTTTTAAATCCTGTCATTCGTAATTCAGTAAGGGGATAAACACCATTCATGCCAGCAGATACACTCGCCAAAAGTGCGGGTTTATGGCCTAGCTCTGTGACTGAACAATATAATAATAAGTTTTTTAGTGCTGGTGTTGCCATTCCATGCCATTCAGGAGTAATGAAAATAAATGCTTCACTCTCTCTTAAATGTTGCGCAACCGCCTGCCACGGATGTGTTTCAGCCGATATATCAGTTGCATAACCATCGTGTAAGGGTAATTCTACATTGGAAAGCTCAAGGAGCTGGGTAGTAAATCCATGTTCTTGACTCAACTTCTGCAAATAATGAGCAATGCGTTGGCTATGAGAATTTGGGCGTTGACTACCTGAAATTAAAACAAGTTTCATGTGTTTTCCTGTTATTTTGTCTAATTTATAGAGTTATCGGATTTTTCTATCTGACCTCTGGGGATCGAGATCCAAACAGAAATAATAATGCTGCAAGCCCCAACGAATTGAAGCAAAGAAAAAGTTTGTTCTAGAAAAAAATACCCTAAAACACAGGCTGATACCGGACTTAAAAATCCCAAGAAAGAAATCGTGATTACCGACAACTTTTCAATGCCCCGAAACCAGATGATATAAGAAAAAACAGCACCAATCATACATAAATAACCGTAACCAAGTATATTAATCATGCTGATCTGTTGCGGTAAACCTTCTATTAAGATCGCAACCGGCAATAACATTAATCCTCCGAGTGTTAATTGCCAGCCCGTAAAACTGAGTAATGATAAGTGAGTGGGGCGGTTCCAATATTTGGTTAGTACAACACCTAATGCCATACAGCTACATCCTGCAAGACCTGCAATAACTCCCTGCCAATTTAGGCTGGTGGCTGAATTCAATACTAATAAGCCAATCCCAATAATTCCTAATATTGTGGAGGTGATGTGTTTTATTGTGAGGACGGTTTTCAACAAACAAGCACTCAGTAATATCACAATAATGGGTTGGCAAGACATAATTAATGCTGCTGTTCCTCCAGGGAGATAGCCTGCGGTCACAAAGAGAAAATAGAAAAAAGCCCCAATATTGAGTAAGCCCAATATGCTGATACGCAACCACCAGATCCCTTTGGGTACAGTACGACAAATCAACAGCAATAACAGACCGGCAGGTAATGCCCTGATGGTAGAAGCCAACAAAGGAGTATCGGGCGGTAATACTTCCGTTGTGATGATATAAGTGCTTCCCCAGACAATCGGAGCCAATGCAGTGAGTAAAATATTATTAACTACCCTAGTTTCTGACATAGCGGCCTCTTTTTTATTTGTTTATTTTTCATCCTGAACATCAATTTCTCGGTGTTTTTTAACGCAAAAATAACATAATAAAAAGTATCTTTATATAAAGATAAATTAAAATAATAGCCTAATCGATTTTTATCAAGTATCTTTTTGTCAAAATAAAATGAATAGGATAAAAAAGCATGCAGTACGATCACGTTGACCGGTTACTGATACAGTGGGAACAGCAACGTCCAGACCTTGATCCGTCATCAATGGGAGTAATTGGGCGATTAGCTCGCGCAAGCAAAATTATTGAGCTACGCCTACAACATGCTTTCAAAGAATACGATTTGAGTACTATTGAATTTGATATTCTTGCGACATTACGTCGTAATAACACCCCAATTACACCGACTGAAATGTATCAATCTGTAATGCTAACGTCAGGAGCAATGAGTACTCGCATTGAACATATGGTACAAAGAGGGTTGATTGAACGTATCGCTAATGAAGAGGATCGCCGTAGCTGCAAAGTTTTTCTTACTCCGGCAGGAAAGGCTCTGATAGACAAGGCAGTTGAAAGTCATTTGGAGAATCAAAAATCTATTCTTGAACCGCTGACGGAAGTTCAACAAGAACAACTTGCAACATTGTTACGACACTGGTTATTAACGAATGAGTCTACAAACTGAGAGTTTTTAGCGAGATATGAAAATATCTTTTCTGAAAGGTATATTTAACTTGTTAATTTGATATAACTTTAATGAAAGTTATTTTGGTAAAAACTCGCCCTGACGAAATCAGGGCGAGCCAAGTCTAAAAAAGAAGTGATATTAGAATTTAACGTTAACTCTAGCCCAGTAAGTGCGACCTGGATCGTTCACTTGTGTATTGGCAGAATAACCAAAACCACCATTTCCCGCTAAGTTAAGGTGTTCGCTGTAGTTTTTATCAAAAATGTTGTCAATACCTGCACTAATTTGCATATTTTTAGTCACTTTGTAGGCTGTATTTGCTGACAGAATGGCGAAGCCTTTACTGTTGTTAAAGTCTTTACCGACAACGTTACCTTCATTGATTGCGACTCGATGCTGACTGTTAACCAAACGCAGCAATCCGCTGCTTGTCCAATCACCATAATCCCAAATCAGGCCGAAACGTGCTTCCAAAGGCGGAGTTTGTGGTAGTGGACGATGATTAGTTGCATTCTGTGCCCAGGAATATGCCAAACTTGCATCAGTTTTCCAGTTATCATTCAACTGATAAGCAATCCCCATTTCACCACCCATAATAGTGGCATCCACGTTATGCGCTTGGTTATTATTTTCGCTATAGCGGAATAGAATAAAATCACTCACCTTACCAACATAAGCCGATACCCAACCTTTCAGGTCTTGATCTTGATATTGCGCACCAATATCCAACTGAGTCGTTTTTTCGTTCTTTATGTCAGTGAATGCATTTTTGCCTGCTCTACTTGAAAACAACTCCCAATAATCGGGCGAGCGCTCGGTATAACCCACGCCGGCATAAAACATAACTGGGACACCTTTCATATTATGTTCAAACCGGACAAAACCAGCAGGAATGGTATCCTTACGCTCTTGTTGAGTCGAATATTTATATACCTGCACGCGATCCAGACGTACACCACCGATGACTTTACTTTGCTCAGCAGCATCCCACGTTAATTCACCAAAAATACCATAATCACGGAAACGCGCATTCTTCACCCATCCCACTCTTTTGGTTTTATCCATATAACGATCGGTGTTGGATCGGTGAGTATTCGTTTGCATATCTATACCACTTTGCAATTTGAAATCCTCCCAAATCCAAGTGCCCACCATACGGCCACCCATGGTAAGACGATCTGGCTCTGAGACCATTTCCATATGCAGAGGAGCGGTACGCAGGGAGTAGTTATCCATCACATGGTCGGCGTAGTTGTAATAAAAATTAGTTTCAAATTTGTCAAATACCTCACCGATATTGGATTTTTCAAAACGTACACCAAAATTTTTACGCTTGAATTGGGAACCGTCCATGCCACGAGTAGCGTAACGTGCTTCACCATCACCTTGTCCAGCGCTTAACTCCAGCAGGGTATCGGCATCAGGTGTCCAGCCCAGTGCGATATCGGTATTCCATTTATCCCATTTAGAAGGAATACGGTTACCATCGCCGTCTCTATAATCATTGGAACGGGATTTATTGCCGATCAAACGGATATAACCCAATTCATTCCCAAAAATCAGATCAGCATTACCATCCCAGCGTTTATTAGAACCGACGACAGTGCTGACATTCCCTTTAGCTCCCGGTTTTTCAAACTGGGGACGGGTGCGTTCAAAACGGACAGTTCCTGCTGAATTACCGGGCCCCCAGAGTACGGTTTGCGGCCCTTTAACCAAACTCAGAACATCATAACTTTCTGGTGAAATATAAGAACTGGGTGCATCCATACGTCCGCCACAAGCCCCCAATATTTCACCATCATCAATCAACATTCTTAAGCGAGAGCCAAACATGCCACGGAATACGGGATCGCCGTTCGTACCACCATTACGGATTTGTGAAAATCCGGGGATAGTTTTCAGGTAATCAGAACCATCACTGGCAGGTATTGGTTGTCGAGGGGTTTTGAGTGAAGTAGCAACATCAAGAGGTGAAACTGCTGGAGCGGTTACGGTTATTACAGACTCATTATCATTAACCGCAAGCGTATTTTTTGTCTCTTTGGTGTTAACCTCGTTAGCAGCCAAGCTACTGGTAGGTATAGAAAGGGCAATAACCAAAGCGGTTGTCAGTGGCGATACGTGGAATAATTGTGTAGTAGACATAAAATAAAAATATCCCTTAATTAACAACAAATCCTGTTTTTAGAATTTGTTTGAAGCAAGACTGACTTGCCATACGAATTTGATAAGGCAAGGTAAATAAAATGATTTACTTTAGCGTCAGCAGATTAATTAAGGGGTGGGGCACGGGGTTGTGACTCGCCGTAGAACAGTTGAATTATTGGGCCAGAAAATCGTGGTACTGGTGGTGCGCGCGAGATCGTTAGCACCAATAAAATGAAAGGAACAGACCCGCCAGCCAATAATGGCAGGTTAATCAGAAGCTGACAGTAACCACAAGCGATATCGTCCATCAATCCCATATGAATATGATCAGCCCCATGATGGTTCATAGAGTGTGATGACGATGACGCTTTATGATGGCTATTGCTGTCGCTATTTTGCATGTCAGAAACAGACATGCTGTGGTTTATCTCACTTTTGATACCATCACGATGGTGCTCCAGTGTTTTTGACACCACTGGCGCAATGAACAGCATCAAAATCGCCAGTAAGGCGATCGAGGCAGGTGTTCGACGTTGTGACAGGCGAAAAAGCGATAACAAGCTAATGATCCAAATCAATTTACACGATTGGGTGCCAATCTTACTGCATTTCTTATGGATTTGTTAAAAAATTTTTTGGCAACCTATGTATATGATTTGGTTGTTTTACTCAATAAAGCTATCAATAATAATTATATCTACTGGTGGTTGAATCTCACCAGTAGATAGTGACTTCAATAAATCAAATTGGCTGCCAACTCACATTTTTGCACATTAATTTGTTGTTGTTGTTATTTTCAGCATGAGATAATTGAATGCTTCCCATTAAAACAAATAAAGCAAATACTTTTATTAAAAAAGAATATTGTTTGTGCATTTGGTTCACATGTTGTCGGAACTCTTCAATTGACGCCATAATGGTTTCACTAGCACACAGAATTTCCCTGCCTTCATCCGTTAACGAGAATCCAGCACGGCCTCTTTGACACAACCGCATCCCTAACCGTTTTTCTAAATCGTTCATATGGAGACTAATCGCTGAACGTGTAACACCAAGCGAACTTTCTGCTGCGGAAAAGCTGCCACATTCTGCGAGGGTCTTAAAGATCCGTAATAGTTTCAAACCAAAATCAGTTACTTGCCTAAAGTTTGTTGATTTCATTTGCGTAAGTAAACTCATAACTAATGATTCGATAATTGAGATTTAATTTGAATGTAGTTTCATTGCAAACTCTTTGTTACAACCTTATGCGAGGAGTTAAAAAATGTCAGATAACTATTCGTTTAAAACAAGTTCTTTTCAAACATTGAACCTTAAAGCGCATTGGATGCCGTTTAGTGCTAATCGTCATTTTCAACAAGATCCACGTTTGATTGTCTCCGCAGAGGGAAGCTGGTTGGTAGATGATCAAGGTCGGCGCATTTATGACAGCTTATCCGGTTTATGGACGTGTGGAGCAGGACATTCCCGCCATGAGATTCGTCAAGCGGTTTCTGAACAATTGGGAACGTTAGATTATTCCCCCGGTTTCCAATATGGCCATCCTTTGTCATTTAAGTTGGCAGATAAGATCGCCAGCCGGATGCCAGGTGATTTAAATCACGTGTTTTTTACCAGTTCAGGTTCAGAATCTGTTGATACCGCAGTGAAAATGGCGCGTGCTTATTGGCGTGTCAAAGGACAAGCATCCAAAACGAAATTGATTGGAAGGGCGAGAGGCTATCATGGCGTAAACATCGCGGGTACGAGTCTTGGTGGTATTGGTGGAAACCGTAAAATGTTTGGTCAACTTATGGATGTTGATCACCTGTCACATACATTACAGCCCAATATGGCCTTTACGAAAGGAATACCACTGACTGGTGGCCGTGAGCTGGCTGATGAATTATTGAAGCTTATTGAATTGCATGATGCCAGTAATATTGCCGCTGTTATTGTGGAGCCTGTTTGCGGATCCGCAGGTGCCATTATCCCGCCACAAGGATATTTACAACGCTTACGGGAAATCTGTACCCAACACGATATTCTACTGATTTTTGATGAAGTGATTACCGGTTTCGGGCGGTTAGGACGTTGG
The DNA here is from genome assembly GCF_002632725.1 of Xenorhabdus hominickii. Classification (GTDB taxonomy): domain Bacteria; phylum Pseudomonadota; class Gammaproteobacteria; order Enterobacterales; family Enterobacteriaceae; genus Xenorhabdus; species Xenorhabdus hominickii. Next base: position 399,343 of record NZ_NJAI01000005.1, on the reverse strand, counting down.
AGTGGATCTGAATATTTCGATGTTACACCTGACATGCTCACGTTCGCTAAGCAAGTGACCAACGGTGCCATCCCTCTGGGAGGTGTCGTTGCGTCCAGTAAGATCTACGATGCCTTTATGTCTCAATCTTTACCTGAACACATGATCGAGTTCAACCATGGTTATACCTATTCAGCTCACCCCGTTGCCTGTGCAGCAGGACTGGCCTCCTTAGCATTGTTGGAAAAAGAGAATTTACTGCAACAATCCTCTGAGCTTGCCCCACATTTCGAACAAGCATTACATGGTCTGAAACACTGCCCAAATGTGATAGATATTCGTAACTGCGGTCTAGTGGGGGCAATCCAGCTTGCCCCACGGGATGGAGACGCAGCGATTCGCCCTTTTGATGCTGGTATCGCATTATGGAAAACCGGATTTTATGTGCGTTTTAGTGGTGATACGTTGCAGTTTGGCCCTATGTTCAATGCGAAAACGGGTGACCTTGATCGCTTGTTTAACGCTGTGGGTGATGTTTTGCATCAGATTAAATAAAGGAAATAGCATGCGGCAGAACTTCAGCGGTATTTAATCCTTCTTCTGGTGACGTAATACGCCAAGTTGAGATGGCAAGTAGAGAGACAGTAAAGCAAGCCATTGCTGCGGCGAAAACCGCACTTCCTGCCTGGCGTAATAAAGAAGCGGTTGATGGTTTAATTGAATCTCCTGATGTGAAGGCGCTGAGTTTTGTCGGTTCTACGCCAATAGCAGAATATATTCACAGTGAAGGAACACGACGTGGTAAACGCGTTTAGGCACTGGGGAGAGCGAAAAATCATGCTGTCTTAATGCCAGATGCTGATTTAAATAATGCCGCCAGCGCCTTGATGGGGGCAGATTATGGCCCGGATGGCGTACGTTTTTACACTCGACGTAAAACTATTACTCAGCATTGGATTAAACACGAAAATAATGAAGCGGCTAAATTTGCCTTTCCAAGTAACCAATTAATATCATTAACTTATTCAAAGAGCGGTAACTTTACCGCTCATACTTGTAAGATTTCTCATTCATTAAATCTATAATAGGGATTCATGTCATAACTTTGACATAAAGTTATGGTTAAAAACGGTGTCATTATGTTAGTAAATAAGGTTCCGCATAAACTTAGATAGATATCAGAAAGATAATATGAAAACAGATAAAGTCATAGAACTGATTGAGAATAAATATCCAAAAGCAGGGCATTGGGCATTTGGTGATTCTCCCGCTATGCAGGATGAATTGTCTGAATTAGTTGTTAAAAGGATAAAAACAGCGACGAGTTGTTCGTATCATTCTTATGCTTCTTATGGAGCCGATGACGGTAAGATCACCGTTGGCAATCATTATATTGTCTTCAATAGTCAAGAAAGCCCCATTTGCGCTGTCAGAGTGACTGATATGCACTTAATGCAATTCTCAGAAATGCCAGCGGAACTGGCATGGAAAGAAGGCGAGGGCGATAGGAGTTTGCTTCACTGGCAATTGGAGCATCAACGTTTCTTTACCAGCGAAGGCGTTTTTTCACCGGATATGGAGATTGTTGTTATTGAATTTAGCGTAGTTGAGAGCTTCCCCTTATAACTCTATCTGCCCTTCAGAATAGCCACCAGATATTCATTCTAATGCCGCCATGTTGCGGCTTCACATCTATTAATTAAAAATCATTGAAGAAGTTATGTCTACAGACAATAGACGAAAGCATCCTTCTGTTTTTACACGTTTTTTGCCATCATCCTGCTTACATTTAGAAACTAAGATGAAGTAAGGTTATCATGATGAAAAATAAGAGTTCTATGTTGTTGCTGACGTTATCCATTGCAGTTTTTGGTGTTATTACGACTGAAATAGCTGTTATTGGGCTATTACCTCAACTTGAAGAACAATTGAATGTGACACCGACTCAAGTCGGCTTTCTTGTCAGTGTTTATACCATTGTGGTCGCCGTGACTGGCCCATTCATCACATTAATGTTATCTCGATATAACAGGAAACATGTTCTTCTCACTATTCTGCTTTTATTTGTTATTTCTAATCTCATCTATGCCACAACAGACATCTTTAATTTGATGCTGACTTTCAGGATCCTACCGGGGCTGGTACATGCTGTTTTCTTTGCAGTTGCTCTTGTCGTTGCAGTGAATTCAGTTCCAAAGGAAAAAAGTGCTGGCGCCACAGCAAAAGTTTTCGCTGGGGGCGCGGTAGGAATGGTCTTAGGAATGCCTATAAGTTCATTCATAGCTGAACATCTGTCACTCAGTGCTGCATTTTATTTTGGTACAGCGACTTGTGCGCTGGCTTTCATTGGTATCCTGTTTTTTGTGCCTTCAATTCCTATCACAAAAAGCAGCTCTTTCTCCGATCAAGTCACTATCCTGCGTAAAGGAAAATTATGGTTTACGCTCGCTACGGCCACATTAGTGTTTTCCGCTATGTTCTCAAGTTTTAGCTATATAGCAGATTACCTTTCGAAAATTACTCACTTTGATAATAATTCCACCAGTATGATTTTAATCTTATTTGGTGCTTGTGGATTTCTGGGTAATTTTGTATTCAGCAGCTTTCTGCAAAAAATGTTGTAAATACAACTCATGCCTATCCTATTTTGTTAATTATCCTCTATATCCAAGTTTGGTTTTGGGGATTTTCACCGATAGCGATGTGTGTGTTGACCATTTTCTGGGGTGGTCTACATTCTGCTGGGCTGGTTGTCAGCCAAACATGGATTATGAAAGAAGCTAACGAAGCGCCAGAATTTGCTAACAGCCTTTATATCTCTTTTTCTAATTTAGGCATCACAATTGGCTCTATTACCGGATGATGGTTTCTTGCTCAATTTGGCGTACACACGATTATATTGAGTAGTATCCTCTTTGCATTAATGGCCTTTTTGAGTATTTATTTTAAAAGCAAGGTTAATAGCGACTACCGAAAAATGGCCGAAAAAACAATCTAAATTCACGTATTGATTCTTACGATTAATCCAGCAAACCATTTTCTTCCATCTCCACTAATGTATCTACAACATGACGTATTTTGGGGAGCAGTTGACGGTTTTTAGGCCATAACGCGCTAATAAGGACTTCTCCACCTGAATGGCCTTGCAATACTTCTTTGAGTTCTCCACTCTCAAGATATTTACCCACCATCCATAATGGCAATTGAGAAAATCCACACCCAGCCAGAACTGCCGCCAACATTGCATCCCCATCAGCGAATTCATAAGTTTCTGGTGGAGTGTAACGTTTCATTTCACCATTCTTTTCTTTCAATAACCAAGATACTGGCTGATCCCTGCGAAACCCCACGACACACCGATGTTGGCTTAATTCGTCAGGAGTATTAGGTTCACCGCTATAATGCAAATAATCTGGTGATGCACAAATAACAAGTTTTTGAGTTGTCAATCTGCGGGCTACGAGCCCACTACTGTCAGCAAGTTCACCAATTCGTATTGCAAGATCAATGCCTTCCTCAATTAAATCGACATAGCGCTCGCAGAACGAAACAGTAAGCGTCAGTTCTGGATAATCACGCGTAATTTTCAAAAGGTTAGGGAGGATACGCTGACGGCCGAATGCAGCCGGTAGATCGATACGGAGTCGTCCCGCAGGGTAAGCAATATGTGAAGTGAGTGCCGCTTCAGCTTGTTCAAGGATCTCAATAGCGCTTTGGCAACTTATCAGGAAGACTTCTCCATCAGGAGTCAGACTTAAGCTGCGGGTGGAACGTTGAAAAAGTTTAAGCCCTAAGCGATATTCAAGTCGTCCAACGCTTTTCCCTACAGCCGATTTTGTCACTCCGAGGCGTTCCGCTGCCGCAGTAAAACTTCCTAGTTGTGCTGTTGTGACAAACGCTGTTATCCCACCAAGATGATCAGTTCTACGCATAATGGTATCTATATCAGAAATATATTAATAAAAAGGATTGGTTTTTACTTTGCAAATAGCCGTGAGCCAACAACACAAAGAATAACACCAATAGTTACAGCTATCATTAATAGGTTTACAGGTTCACCAAGTACAGTTGCGCTCAACGCGAGTCCAAAAAAAGGTTGCAGTAGCTGAAGTTGGCCAACAGCAGCGATGCCTCCCTGCGCCAATCCCCGATACCAGAAAATAAAACCAATCAACATGCTGAAAAGGGACACGTAGACAAGGCTAATCCACACCGGTGTACTGACATTTGCAAATGAATTTGGCATAAACATAAACGTCATGATAAGCATTGCAGGTAGTGAAATAATCAGCGCCCAGCAGATAACTTGCCATCCACCTAAAACACGAGAAAGTTTTGCTCCCTCCGCATAACCAAGCCCACAAACTAAAACGGCGGCAAGCATTAATGTATCTCCGGCCAGAGAAGCAGATACACCTTGTATGAATGCAAATCCCATTACTAATAAACTACCCACAATAGAAAATATCCAGAAAGCGGGATGAGGGTGTTCTCCACCGCGCCATACACCAAAAATAGCCGTAGAAAGAGGTAATAACCCAAGGAATACAATTGAGTGTGCTGAAGTGATATGTTGAAGAGCTAATGCCGTTAAAAGAGGAAATCCGACAACAACGCCTAAGGCGACGATGATTAAGGGTACGATTTGACTATATATTGGGTGTTTTTCTTTAAAGATGAATAAAACAATAAGCGCGAATAAACCTGCAATAGAAGCACGGGCGACCGTCAGAAAAATAGGATCAAAATCCATGACAGCGATTTTTGTTGCAGGTAATGATCCGCTGAAGATAAGCACACCGAGGCAACCATTAATCCATCCACTTGCTGTCTTACTTTTAAGCTCATTCAGCATGACCATTATTCCCCAATTAGTTTTAATTGTTGCGAGTAAGCATCGTATGGCTCAACATCATGACAATCAAATTATTGTCATGGATACATTTTCTTATGGCCCATTCCCGTTACAAATCGCTGGTTGATAAATTTGCTGAGGATATACGTTCTGGTCGAATTTCCCCTGGTACGCGGCTACCAACCCATAGACAACTGGCGGCAGATGAAAGAATGTCCTTAGTTACAGCCACTCGGGTCTATGCTGAACTTGAAGCAATGGGATTAGTGAGTGGGGAGATTGGTCGAGGGACGTTTGTACGTGAAATTGCTCTGCCGGCAAATTTAGGAATAGAGCAACATGTCATTACTGATATGGTCGATCTTAATTTTAATTATCCCTCACTACCTTCTCAGACAGAGCTACTGAGAAGCGCCCTGCGAAAATTATCCATTTCTGGTGAAATAGAAGCATTGTTACGCTATCAGCCACATGGGGGAAGACAACATGAACGTGCAGCAATGTCAAAGTATCTAAAAAGCCGGGAAATTAATATTCCTATGGATAATTTATTAATCGTCAGTGGCGCTCAACATGGTTTAGCCAGCACAGTCATGGCACTATTAAAACCTGGAGATGTTGTCGCAGTAGATATTTTGACCTATCCGGGTTTCAAAATTCTGGCCGAAACATATCATCTCGAGCTGCTCTCTGTTCCTGCTGCAGAAGATGGCCTTGACCTAGAGGCACTTGAAAAGTTGTGCAAACATCGTCGTGTCCGTGCCTTATATACGATGCCAACATTACATAATCCATTGGGATGGGTGATGAGCGAAAACCAACGTAAGCGCTTAGTTGAACTGGCTCGTCGATATGGGCTGCTCATTATTGAGGATGCAGTTTACGCTTTTCTGATAGAGAATGCGCCACCGCCACTTGTTGAGCTTGCCCCAGAATTGACCATCTATGTTTCAGGGTTTTCCAAAAGTATTGCTACTGGATTACGTGTTGGATTTATTGTTGCGCCTGATCAACATTTGCCCGCTCTTACACGTGCCATTAGAGTAACCACGTGGAATACACCGGCTTTAATGACATCCATCATTTGTGAATGGATACATGACGGTACGGTCGCTGAATTGGAAGAAGAAAAACGCAAAGATGCTCAAGCACGCCAATTGATTGTAAAAGAAATATTTGCTGGGATACGATATATCAGCCATCCATCATCTTATTTTGTCTGGCTCCCATTGGCAGAGGAGACTAGAGCCGATCAAGTTGCAATGGCCCTAATACAAGAAAATATTTCTGTATCAACCGCTGAACCGTTTGCGACATCGTTGCATGTACCACATGCAATCCGCTTAGCCATAGGGTCAGTAGAATTAAAATCTTTGCTGATGGTACTAAAAAAAGTGAAGTATGTTATTGAACTACATTCATACTTTTAATCTTAATTCACTAAGTTCAGGATGATGCCCTCTTGTACCTCTAACGCTGTCTCTGCTTTTGCTAAAATCACATACCTTTATGATTAATTTTTCATCTCTGCGAGCAGGGTTAGAGAAAGTGAAGTATATTGTTGAAATGTATTTATGTTTGTAATAAAACATAAAAAATTTAATTTAGTCAAAAACAGAGGCAAAAATGAAACTACGGGCGAAAATCGAAAAAATAATTAATGGCAGTGATGATCCTAAAGCAGCATCAACTGAAATATGTAAACTGTTTGAGAAAGAAATGTCTATAAGCGGCTGGTTCGATGATGAAGATGGTGATGAATTACTCGACATGTTTCTGGATATGATAGGTGATGACGAAGATGATGACGAAGACGATTTATTTTAAATAATCCATGATAAAACGATACCAGAAAAACGGGCGTAAAAAGGACATAATTTGTTGAGATCAATTTAACTTATCTTGAATAAGAATTTAGCCCATAAATATACAATGACATATCTCATTGTAATTTAATGATTTATATTTTTATTGTTTTTATTTCAACTCCATCATACCCGAGTAAAAAGCTGAATCGAAAAATGATAGATTATTATAAATAAATACACAGTGAAGCTATAACCAAGATGTTTATGTTAAACATTAGTTTATTTCAATTTAAAATTGTTGATTGGTGTTATTTTTCTCCGTTTTAAATATTATCCCGCTCAGTATCGCAGGTAACGATAATAATAGGTTGCAATGTTTAATCAATACCGTTGACTAAAGGATTTTTGTTTGAATTACCTTCACAAAAATAGATTATCAAAAAAGGAAATCTTCATGGCTGATAATAGTATTCACACCGATCTTTTCTCACCTACCACATTAGGAAAAATTGAACTGGACAACCGTATTGTTATGGCTCCTTTAACACGCGGCCGCACGAATGAGGAGGGCGTCCCGAACGAACTTAATGTCACCTATTATGTTCAGCGAGCGAGTGCTGGTTTAATTATTTCAGAAGCAACCAATATTTCAGCACAAGGGCGTGGTTATGCCTTAACCCCCGGTATCTGGACGGAAGAGCAGGTAGCTGGATGGAAAAAAATCACAGAGGCTATTCACGTTGCCGGCGGTAAAATTGTAATGCAATTGTGGCATGTCGGTCGTTGCTCACATGTTGATCTCCAACCAAATAGAGAAGCACCTGTAGCACCATCCGCTATTAAAGCAGACGGTAAGGTTTTCACCAATAATGGCTTTGAAGCAGTCTCTATGCCACGAGCACTAAGAACCGACGAGATCTCTGGTATTGTTGAACAATACAAACATGCAGCGGAGTGCGCTAAACGTGCAGGGTTCGATGGTGTCGAAATTCATTCAGCTAATAGTTATTTGCTGGAACAGTTCCTGCGTGATTCCACTAACCATCGCACTGATCAATACGGTGGCTCAATTGAAAACCGAGCCAGACTAATTCTGGAGGTTGTTGAAGCTGTAACCCATGTTTGGGGGGACGGGCGAGTTGGCATTAGATTATCGCCAGTAACAACAGAAGTCGGGAACACTCCACTTGATAGCAATGTGATGGCAACTTATAGTTACCTGATTCAGCAACTCAATAAGTTCAAGCTGGCTTATCTCCACTTTGTTGAAGGAACGACAGGAAAAAGCCGTGAAGTTCCTGAAAGTGTTGATTTGGATGCACTGAGGTCTCTATTCGACGGGGCTTATATCGGCAATAACAACTATAATCTTGATATTGCAATTTCCCGCCGGGAGGAAGGCAAAGTTGATGCAGTTGCATTCGGACGCCCGTTTATTTCCAACCCTGATTTGGTCGAACGCCTACGCTGCGGCATTGAACTCGTTAATGCGCCTAATGAAACCCATTACGGAAATGGGGAAAAAGGTTATATCGACTGGCCGAAAGCGAATTATTTTCATGTTGAATCTTCATGTTCCAAGCCTTGATCCTTCAAATTAATTTGCTATCACAAGGAGGATTTATGAGAAATATGAAGATATTAAATATTATGATCTTATCTATATCGACAATGATAGCTTCTAATTCTTTAGCCAATGAGATTAGAGCAAGAGATTTAGGCATTCCTTTTTCAGGAGTAACAGGGAAATATAATGCAATTACAGATGTTAGTGGGGTAAAAGTTGGTTATTCAACCATAATAGAAGGTGATGGAAAGCTAGAAGTTGGGAAAGGCCCTATAAGAACAGGCGTGACAGCCATACTACCAAAAGGAAAGCGATTTAACCCTGTATTTTCTAGTATATTCTCTTTAAATGGAAATGGAGATATGACAGGTAGCCAATGGGTTAAAGAAAGTGGTTTCTTGGAAACACCAATATTAATAACCAATACTCATAGTGTTGGTATTGTCAGAGATTCAACAATTAGCTGGATGATTGATAATAATCTAACATCGCCACTAAAAGATGATTTATTCTGGTTTTTACCTGTAGTTTCAGAAACGTGGGATGGAATATTAAATGATATAAATGGTATGCATGTAAAAAAAGAGCATGTCTATAATGCTCTGAATAGTGCTAAATCAGGGGCGATAGAAGAAGGTAATGTTGGCGGTGGAACTGGGATGAACCTTTTTAATTTTAAGGGAGGAACAGGTACTTCATCACGAATTCTAGATAAAAAAGATGGCGGATATACTGTTGGCGTTCTTGTTCAAGGCAACTTTGGTGATAGGGATGACTTGATTATTGTGGGAATTCCAGTTGGTAAAGAAATAAAAGATCTTAAACCGATATATCATGGAGACAAGAAAAAAATAAAAGATGCGGGTTCTATAATAGTCGTGGTCGCCACTGATGCTCCATTGGCTCCTCACCAATTAGATAAAATAGCTAAAAGAGTCTCTCTTGGACTTGCAAGAGTAGGCGGTGTTGCCAGGAATACTAGCGGTGAGATATTTATTGCCTTTTCAACTGCAAATAGCGATGCATTCTCTAGGGAAGAGATGAAAACAATAAAAATACTGCCAAATGACAAACTGGATCCTTTGTATGAGGCAACAATAGAAGCAACAGAAGAAGCAATAATTAATGCTATGATCGCAGCAAAAAAAATGGTTGGGAGAAATGGTAACACTTCGTTTTCCATCCCTAAAGATAGGGTTAAAGAAATACTAAAAAAACATAATGTACTTTTGGAAGGTTAAAATAACTATCCAGATGAAAGTATTAGGAATTGTGTCAGATACAGGGAAGTAGGCTGGTCCTTTGATGTAAATTTATAGTATTATCATTCAATTAATTTCAATAGTGTGATGTGAAATAACTTTATATATTCATTTATTATGCGTAAAAACACCAAAATTATCAAAGCACTAAATAAACTCTTAACACCATTCGATAAAAATGCTCCTGGTGTTGTGTACATGGCTAAATACGACAGCGGCCTAACCTATCAAGGCTCTATAGGTTTAGCTTGTTTAGAATCACATAAACCACTTTCAATAAACAGCGTATTTAATATTGCTTCAGTTTCAAAGCAATTCACTGCATTTACTATTCTATTGTTAGAAAACGATGGTCGTTTATCGTTAGATGATTCAATTATAAAATATCTGCCTGATTTAGGTTGTTATGCAGAACCCGTAACTTTGCGTCACTTAATCTATCATACTGGTGGATTGGTTGATTATATGGAGTTGGCCGATTCAATTGGAATTAGTGAACAAGATCCGTTGACAATTGAACAGTCATTACATCACTTGTACGCTCAATCTCAAGTTGTATTTGCACCAGGAACTGCTTTCGAGTATAGCAATACAGGATACTTTTTACTGGCACAAGTGGCTGAAAAAGCGAGTGGAATGAAACTTAGTGAACTCAGCCAAGAACGTATTTTTAAACCTCTAGGAATGAAAAACACATTCATTGTTGATGAATACCCAATAGCTGTTGAATTTGCACACGCATATAGCCAAGAAAGTCAGCTTCTTGAATCGTTATGGACACACACAGGCGATGGAGCGGTACACTCAACAGTTGAAGATCTCATGTTATGGGGCGAAAACTTAACTCATGGTAGGGCTGGTGGAAAAGCATTAGTCCAGCGTATGACTCAAGTATTACCAGAAAAAACATTGATTGGAGATACAGTTAAAAATCATGAGCCTTATGCTTTTGGTTTAGAACATCACAACCACTTAGCAGAACCGAGTTTAGAGCATTCCGGCGGTTGGGCAGGTTACAGAACTTATTTTATACGTTTGCCGAACTCATGTTTAACTATTGCAGTCCTGAGCAATCAGGAGACTATTGATACACAAACGCTAAGTTATAAAATTGCCGATATCTTACTGAATTAGTTATGAATAATTTGCAGATTTTAACAATAAGGTTCGCCCCAAATTATTTGCCAATACCTGACTATTATTGATAGCCGCCGTAATGGTTATGGGAGCATATGAAATGTTCGTCATAAATAATTACCGTTTTAAATAGAGTTGAGATAGCCTTGAGGGATGAAAAACACATCTGAGCTGAGAAGAATTTAGGCCAGATGTAATCTGACAGATACCTATATAAATAACCGGTAACTGTCAGATCAGGTCTGAGCTAATACATATGAAACTCTGTTTTTCGGCCTCAAAAGCGGTTCCAAATATCGAATTTCTACTATTTTGAGAGCACAAAGTCTCTTTTTCGATACCGCTTAGCGTATATTTTCATCCTGTTGGATCTCAAACCGTGATTATGGAGAATTTTTCTGAATTAGATTCACCTACACAGTGTATTTAGCCAAGTCTTTAGGGGTTATTTTCTTGGACACATTGTTTTTATTAATCGATAAAACTATCTTTCCATGTAATCCATCCAATGGATTATCACCTATTTTTTTTACTGTCAAAATTGCAGCTCTATTTTTAACTCCAGAAAAGATGGAGTCATCTTCATTTTCAAGCCTATTAATATCCCTTGGAGAATACATATCATTAATCATTACTTCTTTAGATATATCCTCAGGGAAATAAAGTTGGCCTACAAAATAGAATTTATCTTCCTGTCTTTTTTGTACATTGGCATTCCTTGCTGATAAATGGATATGTATAGCTCTTCCAGCATAAAATCCAGGGAAAATTGTGGTGAATCTGACTATGCCTTCTTTGTCTGTCCTTTGTGCCCCACGAAGAAACGTGCTTTCATCAGTTCTTGAAATCGTTCCTATATTATCAGATGGAGCTTCGAGATCTGGGTTTATGTATTTCCAACCTGAATATTTTCCCATTGCATTACAATGCCATATATCAATAAGGATATCATCTAAAGGTTTACAGGTTACAGAATCAATGACTTTCATTGTCAATAAAAGAGGTATTCCTGGTTCATCCTCTGTTATATTCCTTCTCAGTAATTTGTTATTTATAAAATATGGACCTGACATTTCCTCTGGAGTCATTTCACAAACGCCTATATCAATACCATCCCCTTTCTTTGGTTGACTCTGTGAAGAGGCAAGAACTCCTGCTGGCATCAGAGGTAATAATGAAAATACGGCCCCCGTAACGCTCGCCTTTTTCAGAAAAAGTCTTCTTTCATTTTTCATAAAGTGGCTCCTTATATATCATTTTTATAGTTTATATTTTCGGATTCAGATAAGTGTAGCGGATCGCGTTTGAAATCCGGATGATGATTCTAACTTGTTGATGGCATAGGAGTAAACTACTGTCATAAGTATGGGGGTATTTATTTCAACAGGAGTGGTGATCTTTACATTGGCACTAATCAATATCTGATTTCTATCAAGAATTTCCGGGGTCATTCTAAACAGCTTAAGGAAAAAAGCGATTGAAATCTAACAAAAAATCAATACAAGAAGCTGAGATGTAAGTTTCTGACCATAGGTATTAACCATATTAATAGTTTCTAGTTGAACTAACTTAATTAATTTCTTTTAAAAATTATTTCTTAATTTTATTTTTTTATTCATTGTAAATATTATCCATTCAGTATCGTTAGAAAACGCTCATGATAGGTTATAGTATCCGTTTAATATCGGTTTTTTAGTGCCAAGGAGGCAATCCATCATGTCAATAACTACAATATATCGAGTAACCGTCGTTAAATAGGCCACCAAGCGACCGTTGCAAAATCCTAACGAAGAAGAGGTACTTTATGCCGATATCGATCTAAGTGCGATTATCAAGGAAACCAAGTAACGTAGAAGTTATATTCTCTATTCTAACAAGAAGATATTTATGCTTTATTTCACATCAGATACCCATTTTTGTCATTCCAGTGTTATAAACCTATGCCAGCGCCCATTTGAAAATGTGCATCATATGAACAACACTCTGATACATAACTGGAATGCTCGTGTTACCAATCGAGATAGATAGGACATCACAATGGTTGTTTTAAAAGAAATTATTACAAATATTAGAAATGCAATTCATGTAGCTACCGATGGACTCATCGGTCGTGAACAACTGGCCGAATTGATGATCCTTGCCGCAGTAGCAAGAGAGCATTTATTGGTTATCGGTCCTCCCAGTACAGCAAAAAGTGCGGTTGTTCGGCGTGTATCTCAAACGATGGGGGGAGGTATTATTTTGAATACATTGGGAGTTACTTAACATTGATTCACAAACGGGGGCAATCTACAGAATATCTTCTGGTGAAATACATTTTTATCATAATGGTAGAGTCTTTAAACGAATCATGCTACCCGACAATATTACGGATGAAGAATGTTATAACCTGAAAGTCAGAACAGGTATCAGCTCAATAATTATCTTTCCTTTCAATGGACAGGAACAGAATATTAACCTCTACGGTTCAGTACAGAGTCAACCCTGTGTATCTATTCATTGGACTACTAAAGAAACACCAAATATTCGCGCTATGGATGATGGATGGTTATTCTTCATCGGGAAGGGCGACTGCTTTATCGGAATACAAGCAGAGTAAAGCACCTTAATGTGAGGTAAAAGAGGCCACTTAAAGCCGTCCTTTTGGCTTCTGATGGCTAGTCTGTGCAGGTCATTACGCAGTTTCGTATGACCGGCAGACCGGCAAGGAACACCGAAAATCTGCTGCCTTCGTTTTCTACTACTTCCATCAGGTGTCTCAGCCCGATGAATGTGTGTCCGTTGTTACTTGCTTGGTGGTTTTGAAAATTTCGGCCGCCATGTTGTGTTGGATAAATTACTGGGAATGCGGGCCCAGACGGGGTTGGCAATAATGTGTTGTATTAGTTTCCAGCCGCGCTAGTCCCATCCGCCGTGAATTTTGGATTAATTGAGGCGGTGAAATATCCACAAATTCGCTCACCTACTTTTTTAATACACAAACATATTTAATTTCAATATGTTAACCACATCGCAAGTAATGAAAATCAACAAATTAAAAACGTAATGTTATTACTGGTTTACCTGACTATTTATTAATCATATTTTGCTCAGTGTACATTTTTAATTCATACGTTTGCTGTACAAAAAAATTTAGGACGCTCTTATGACAGGATAACAAGATACTTCATACTCAGTGGGGCTAATGATGAAAAAGGTCAATATATTAATCACTGTGTTAGGCGTTTTGGGAGTGATAACACAGACTCAAGCAAAAGTTGGCTATGGTATAAGCCAACAAGAAACCAAACCACATATTCTACTCGGAGAGAAAAAGGGTGATCCTGCCCTAGGTATTTCTTCTATACCTGGGGTTTGGGGGTAAGCTCTTCACTGCCTCTGAGCTGAAAAAACTCGCCACTCTCGACAAGAACAATATCTATGACGTCAAACAAAAAGGATCAAGAATTTTGGGTATCGAGAATCAATATATCGATATCGGGCAGGTTCCAAATGCAGAAGTTTACTTCGGTGAATGGGCACAAAAAAAACCCGATAAATCGGACATCACCCATACTGTTTTTTATCTAGGCAAAGATGTTACAACCAATATGCCAAAAAACGGCACTGCGACTTACACGGTGAAAGGCCTTAGCCAATATAACGGTAGCAATCTTCTCTCCGGTGAATTAGTCGCAGACTTTGATTCCCAAAAACTGAATGGTTCACTGAGTAATAGTTCACTAAATATAGGTATTGATGCCAATATAAATAATGATGCCGGATTTTCAGGCAAAGCCACAGCCAATGGCAGTGTCAATGGAACCACCGATGGGAAATTCTATGGTGATGCCGCCTCCTCTCTGGCCGGGATTGCCAAATTTGATAGTGATAGAAACAAAGATACGGCTTTCGGCGGCAATAAACAGTAATTTTTCGGATAACAGTGCCATTTGGGGTACTGTTATCTCCACTTTTTCCTTTCATCTTGACAGTCTTGTATCCCTGTTTATTCCCAATAATATGGGCTCTGTAAGCGAGTGTTTTCTATGTCTGACAAAAGAAAAGTAACTGGCAAGAGAAAAGCACCTATATTACTGACCTCACTGCTGATCTCATTCATCTTTCCAGCGGCTCAGTCCAATGAAGATATTAGCCACAATATTTGGCAAGATGCGCGATATAATCAACAGCACAATCAACAAAAAAATGAGGCCAGCTTAATAATATCAAATACCATTTCTACAAAGAGTGGCCATTCATCGATCATAATTCATGGGCAAAAATTCAAGGTAGAAAACAATATTAAAGATATCGGTCAAGTCCTGTACCTTGCCATTAACTATCGACAGTGGCAAGACGTAAGACGCTTCCTGATCGCTTATCAAAAACTACCTGCGCACGATCCGTTACTCATCGATTTTGCTCGAGGTGGTCTGGCCCATTTTGAAGGAAATTTGGCGCTTGCGGCTTCTTATTATCAAAAAATTCTACGTCAAAAACCAAATCTTACGCGCATCAAACTGGAACTGGCCCGTACTTATTTTGAAGATCACAAAAATCGAGAATCCGGGCAGTTATTTGAAGAAGTCAGTAAACAACATCAGTTACCAATAATGGTCCTAAAGAATACCGACAGTTATCTGAAAGCAATAACCCGAAGAAATGGCTGGCATAGCGCGTTCTCACTCGGTTATACCTATGACGATAATATAAATATGTCTCCAAATCAGAAATCGGTCTGCCTGCTTTCCAAAGAGGGAAAGTGCGTGATTGAACGGAAATCGCCAAAACCTATCAAAGATTGGGGGATAACTTATAACGCTATATTAAGCCGACATTACCCACTTATCGGTCATCACGGCATTTTTGGCCGCAGCCTGATTTATGGTGAAAATTATCGCCATTACCACAACGAAAACAAAAATACGTTTTTGCTGGTCGGTGGCTACAACTATAAAAGCAGAACCCATGATTTCACCTTTAGCCCCCTGTTTGAATATCAACAGCGTGCAGGGAATACCGAATACCATGCCATCGGTGCCAAAATGGAATGGCAGTGGTTTATCGCCCATAAAACCACACTCAATATTGAAATTGGACATAAAAAATTGAGTTATCAGCCGCGTTTCCGCAAGAAAGACGGTGAATATTCCTCATCCTATTTCAACCTATCTCATGCCCTCAGTGAAAAATTAGTTCTGTTTGGCGGCGGTGGTTGGATCTACCAAAACAATCAACAACCAGCAGCTCGCTATCAGCAATGGAAAGTGAATGTGGGAATAGCTGGGCAACTCTATTCCCACATTAATGGATCACTGTTTTTCACACTGAAAAAAGCCTACAGCCCATTCTTGGGTGCCAGACGTAAAGATAACGAACAAATCTATACTGCTTCCATTGAATTCCCTACCACTAAGATATTGGGAATGACTCCCTCTTTAATTTTCCGCCATCGACACAATCGCAGCAATGTGAACTGGTTGTACAGTTATGATAAAAACGAAATACAGATACAGCTAGAAAAATATTTTTAATCAAGGCTGTGATACATCTATAAATTCGGCAGACCATGTTTACGCGCATGATCTATTTTATCCTTGCCAGTATCAATGCACCTATATTTTTCAAAGCAAATAACTCCAACAGGGTATGCTAGAACTTTTATATCATTGTGGTGAAAGTTTTCCACTGGCCCTCTAATACAGCGACAACTGGGATATCTTTTTTCTGCTGAAGTGCATTTAACAAAGAGGATATATAATAATCAAATAGTTGAGTTTTAGTTTTTACCAGTCATTAGCCACTCATATTTATGATTTTCTGTTTGTTTGATATTCCCATAGGAAGTGCCTGGAAAATGAGGGTCATGTATTAAATAGTTAGATTGAATATCAAAAATAGTACTCACGCTCAATAAAAGTTCCTATCACCTTATCGTGCATTTCTTCGGATTTTGAATAACTGATAGTTTTTCTATTCAGTCTTTTTATTCGAGTACGCTGAGTTAAATTCGTTCTCTCTATACGCTGAGTAAACGTCTTTCCAGTCAGGTGATCTTCCTCGGGAAGGTTATCATAAACAACATAATC
>NZ_NJAI01000005.1:281574-382564 GCF_002632725.1 Xenorhabdus hominickii | reverse complement strand
GATTTGTGACAATAACGGCAATAGACGTCAGCTTTGGCCATGCTTTACCCTTAAAAGGCGGGAAGCATATCACAACAACTAACTATTTAATACATGACCAAAATGAGAGCTAAACCAGAGGGCGTCATGTTGAATGCACCACTCAATAGCTTTTCTTCTGGAGTGCTCAGCCAGTGGCTTGTTCTCACAAAAAACAGAATTCCAATGAGGATAACGCAACTGTACAGGATGATGCATAACGTCCCCTATCTATTCTTTTCCCAATATCCTTTGCTCGTTATGAAAAGCAGGGCTATAAGGACAGCGTTGTTTTTGTGCTGTCGTTATTTATAGGAACTTATAAAATTCTACAGCATTTCAGTTCATTGTCAGGATTATTGTATCTCATCATGAAATACTGGAGATATCAGAAAAATTGGATCCCATTGTTCAAAAAATGAACAAAATAAAACTTTACCATCTGATTGGTATTGGGTTTATCTCAGGTTTTTTGACATGCCCTGTAGCAATTTTATCGTATTTCGTACAGGCTTGGTTTATGAGTAAAGACAAGCCATCTAATTTTTTTGAGTCAGGCGACCCATGCAAGACCTGTTAGACTTACATATATAGCTAATAATATGAAATTGAGAGGAACCTGTTATGCCTATATGGGTAGATGCTGATGCATGTCCTAAGGTTATAAAAGAAGTATTATATCGTGCAGCAGAACGTGAAAAAGTACAGGTTACATTCGTGGCAAATCAACGACTAAGTGTACCTATATCCGCTTTTTTACGTACGTTACAAGTCCCTGCTGGATTTGATGTCGCTGACAATGAAATTGTTCGTCGTTCAGAAATTGGTGACTTAGTGATTACAGCAGATATTCCTCTTGCTGCTGAAGTGATCGAAAAAGGTGCGATAGCACTCAATCCACGCGGTGAACGTTATAGTGAAGCGACAATACGTGAACGCCTAGCTATGCGTGATTTTATGGATACGATGCGAGCGAGTGGGATCCACACGGGAGGGCCTGCTACGTTAAACCAACGTGATCGCCAACGGTTCGCAAATGAACTAGATAACTGGTTATTGCAACAAAAAAAAGTATCTTAAAAGGAAACATGACTATTCTGTGAACAAAAAACACGATTGTTATCAAAAGGATTACAGTTTTAGGCTCTTATATTTGTAATATATTTGTAACGGTATCAATAAATTTTTCATGACTGAATCCTCTCAGAAGTTTCAGTCTCCGATAACATGGGTAACCATTCACCAATCATTACTTGAGTAGGTTGAATACATCAGGATAAGGCTGTTTTCGTGTCACTCGTCAATTTTCTAGTTTTCATACCGATGCTGAGTACGAAAAATACGGTGTGATAGAGAGAGCAGCCCCAATCAAGCCTATCCAGCAAGGGAAGATGAGAAAGAGAAATAATAATAACTCTATGATTATTCTGAAGCAGAGGAAGGGTTATGAGCTAACTGGCCATTAATCAATTTAACATAATATAGATTGTGCGAACCATTAACACTTTTAAAAAAGTACTGAGGTTTGACCCTGAGTACCCGATCTACCATTCCACTAGCCGACTAAAAAACTCACATTCCAATGGCTCCAGTTAGCAAAATATGCACATATACAATCATGCACTGAAAAAAATCTACCACATGGTAAACACTTATACAAGTACAAAGATACAATTACATGAATGTTTACCTATAATAAGTCAATATAAGATTTTGACTAATAAAAAGGCGAACACTGTTATGTCTACACCTAAGCGAACAACTATGGCCATTGTCGCCGAAAGAAAATTGAAGCTTGAACGACTAGCAATAGATGCCAGTCATGTGGCGGGAAAATCTATCTCATGGACAGACCTTGTTAACCATTTGATTGATAATTATGCAAAAGATGCAGCAAAGGACTTGATTCATGCTGTTAAGCAACAGACTCAAAACTAACTGCAAAAATACAAAGATCTCCTCTACTGAGGAGATTTTACTCTTTTATAGATTAATAAGGGAATGATATGAAAGACACTAAAAATAATAATAATCAACTACTTATTAATAATAAAGAAGTTATACTCGATCAGCACCACTTATTCGTTAGCGACGAAAAATATCATGCATTCATGCAAATACTGGAGCAACCGCTTTCTAATAATGCAGGTTTTAAAAAACTCATGGGGTATAAAGCGCCGTGGAAATCTCAGCTAAAAACTTAAGCCATTCTGTAAAACATCAGGTGCAAGGCTGAAAACTCGAAGAGAACCTTAGGCCACTACAGCATGACACACTTACTAAGAGGAAAATGTAATGCATATTCCAACAAGCCCTAAAAATTTTTTAATATTCATAGTGATAGCATTAGCTATATGGGCTGTTTTTAGTAAATAATACATTTGTTTTGATATACATCCCCCACTAAATTTCTTTAAGGAAAATAACTTGAAAAAATGGAAAGTAGTTGGTTATTGCATAACAAGAGGATTTGATCGTGTATATATTTACAATGAAGAAACAAAAAAATGGCATGAAAACATAAAAAAAATAAAAATATACAATTTAATAGAAGATGCTTCTTATGCATTATCAAAGATTGAAAAATACAAAAACACAGCCAAACTCCAAGAAGTTATAGATCATAATGATGGAACATTAGGTTTTATGATACCAGGTGGATTAGAAGGACTACGAAATATAAAAAAATTATTAGCTCCGAGACTGTAAAAAATATTTAAAATTAATAAGTTATTATAACTTTAACATCTTAAACATGAGTGCTTAGTTCGTTAAAAATAAGCACTCACTCTGTTAAACATGAGCATTTAGTTCGCCGTATCCGCTGAATAGCCTTTTGTCTATCGACCGTTCTGCTTTCGTGAGTCTGATAATTCCGTGGTTCGCTTCGCTCACGGGCTTAGCAGGGTGAAGGGAGGGTTTCGTATTCCCTGATTCAGCCCCCCCTTTGTATCGGCGGATTAGCCCTGTTCTCCCATAACCTTTCGAATGCCGCCTTACATGCCCTAACGGGCATCCAATCCATTGAACGAGCAACATTACGATCATCAGAGCTATTACAATAGAATAAACTCAAACTTCCCGAAGTTTATCAAACCTTGAATCAAAAACGATTTTTTCTCTTTAATTTTTATTATGTTGGATTATATGAAATTCCACTTCTTCATCGGAGGATTCTTCATATTCTACTTTATATTCAGGATTTTTCATCCACTCGGTATGTAGTTCTGCATGTGTTTTAAGTTTTTCATATCCCCCTCTCCCTTTTTTCTAAACATGAGCGCTTAGTTCGCTAAACATGAGTGGTTAGTTCGTTAGATATGAACGTCTGATTCCTAAAGTCCACTATCTTACGGTAATTACCATAATTACCGTCATCACTAAAATAAGTATTCTTACATTGTAACGATGATATAAAGATAGGCAAAATTGACGCTATTCAATAAAACCATGCAAAGGGTTTATTGTGTATCGGAAACGCCATTCCATCAGGATCGCTACCGTTTAATACCTTAGACAGAAGTTGTTTTACTTCCCGCCGTTCTGGTCTGGTCATCATTAAGTTACGATACCAAGACGGAGATTTATCAAACCATTTTTTACAACTGGCAAACTGTCTCCCTACCCGACGATAAGATTTCAATCTTCCATTTGGAAGACGGTCACGACTCTGGTTTTTCACAGACATAAAAATATCCTCTAAGTAATTAATTACCTAGAAAATATCAAGTTGCTCATATCCGATAATATTTCTCATATCTATCTACCCCAAATACCCGATACTCTATTTTTATCCAGATTATAGCCAATATAAAAACACAATGACGCTATCTGCGCCGAAAAATCCTGCCTCCTCGCACCGCTGCGGGGGCGGTTTTTCCGTGCTCGATAACGTCAAATAACTTTTACCTGCAATAATACGATAATATCGGTCTTCGTATTCGCTTTTGACTTGCCTGTTAAAAAGCCTTTTGGCAGAAAACTGAATCCTGCTTCGCCCTCTTCTACCTTGTTTTCAGCCAGACCACCTAACACTATAATTTCACCGCTTTTGACCGAAACATCAGTAACAATGTCACGTTTAATCAAGGTGGGTGACTGATTCACGCCCGTGTCTGTTTTGACAAAGTTGGATAGCTGCTGCTGTATTTTTAAATCAATCGCCTGACTTTTAATTGTTGGCTGAATATCGAAAATTACCCCGCTGGAACGATATTCAATCGACTGTACAGGCCGTCCATCCTGATAAGTCACATTAGACAACACGGGCCGAGTCCGAGTCCAAGGAAAACAAAACAGTCTCAAAGTTCGCGACCTCACCTTGTGGCCGCTTTGTTTTCAAAAGACACGATAAAAACCCCAAAAAGCTATCTTCTGAGAATGAAAAACAAACAATTTTGGAAGGTAATAAT
This sequence comes from Xenorhabdus hominickii, assembly GCF_002632725.1. GTDB lineage: Bacteria > Pseudomonadota > Gammaproteobacteria > Enterobacterales > Enterobacteriaceae > Xenorhabdus > Xenorhabdus hominickii. Next base: position 378,134 of record NZ_NJAI01000005.1, on the reverse strand, counting down.
GATGCAGCATCTCTGCTACATAATAAGGCACCCATTTGAATATATGATGCATACAGAGAAAAGCTCATTATTAACGTGCTCCTTCCAATAAACTCTGTAAGCGTCTCCCATTTTCTGGCTCGTAATCATCTTCAAAATCATCAGAACCCTGTTCAAGACAATCAAGAAAGTCCTGATTTAAAGTACTTTCATCTGCGCGTAAAAATGCCAGCGCAAGGCTATCTGCTTCATTCATTCGTCTAACCTCACAATTTGTAAAACGAGTTATAAAAACATGGTGATGGAAGGTAAAACCGTAAACAGTTTTACTGGCTGTTTCTTCATAACAGTTCCTCTTTTCTTCACCATCAATAATCTGAGTTAAGTAATATGGCCTTGCTACAAAGTCCGAGAAAAAACCACCGCTTAACTCGATATAACTTAAAAAATCGCCGCTATCAGCAGCAAGACGTAATTCTTCTAATTCACACTTCTCATCATCAGTGAAATGTTCCAATGAAATATCCCCTTTTTTCAAAGGGTGACGCAGAAGCCGTAACTGGCGATAAACAGTCACGCTAGGGCAACCGAAGAACTGAAATAGCCGAATTCCTGAGACACGAGACCAAACAGATACACGCTGTACAGCATTCTGAAATGATGCCCCCGAATATTTGTCATTCAGCCCTGAAATGCCTTTAGAATCCTCAAATCCTGCCATCTTAGTAATATATTTGATGATATAAGAGAAGCCATCTCCCTTCTCAGGATCAACCGCTGTCATTTTTATACGATGCTGTTGCGCTCCTTTCTCATCTGGTGAATCCCTAAATGCTTCTTCCTTAAAAACTGACAAAACCGTATCCAAATGCTCAGACTGGGAATAAAACAATATATTCCAGTGAACACAACCATCAGCATGAGGCTCAACGGTTCTCAATCCTGGGATCGTGATATCAAGTTTATCCAAGCGTTTACGGACACGAGTAAACATGTCCAATAACCATTGATGAGAATCACGAACAGTCGGCATTCCATTCTCAGCCCATTGTGGATTTTCAAGATGAAAAGCCTTACCCGTTTTACTGTTCTTCACTGTTCTGACTGAATGAAAGCGAGAAGGACAAGTCAACACGATAAAATAACCCTGCAAGCCCATATTCTCGGCTAATGAACAAACACCTTTCGCACGAACTATCAATTCGACAACCCGATTTTTACGATTAGAAACAGAGGAATCAAACGCCTCTTTCAAGCTACAAACTAATTTTTCATCAGCATCAAAAATTCCCATTGCCTCAAGAAAACGCAATGTTTTGGCATCCTTATGTTTATAGTGTGAAAGTAACCAATCAGAGGAATACGGCTTTAACGGTGAAAGCATCATCAAAATACGGGAGATCTCAAGCACTCTGGAAAGGCGTTGCCTGTCTAAGTAACGACGAACAAAGTAAGGATTCATAAAGCGTAAAATAACGCCGAATTTCCTATGTAGGAGTGAACTACCAGACCGAGTTCGAATCAAATTCGACACAGTATCAGCAGAAAAATTGAAATCCTGCTCAACGCGATTCTTAATAGTTTCAATAAAAGCATCACAAAAAGCATCCCGATCATCAGATGAATCAAACCAAGACCATAAAGATGAATCAGATAGCGATTGAACAAAATCACCCGCAATTAATTGCAGATCTTCATCTGAACAGAAAAGATTAATGCCTTTTCCTTTACCGTCTGGAGTTGCAAACGCCAAAGAATAAGCCATTTCTAATCTTGTTACCGCTTTATCGACACCTAATCCCTTAACTAAACTACAAACAGCTTGCGCTACAGAGATAGAAAAAGAACCAAATCCAGATGCCAAATAAGCAACATACATACGCCAATCAAGGGAAAACTCAGGTAACGAATCGACTTCAAATAAAAAAATGATTTGATGAACGCGAGAATCAAGAGACGGTAAAAAGCTCCCTCCTGCTCCCCAAATACTTGAATATAACGCTGCCGAGAGAACAAATAATCCCGTTTTGACTGAGCGAAACGAGCAATGTTCTTGTGATATTCAGGTTGGGATTGTAAGGGCTTATGCTGACGGTGAAATGAATCAAAATAACCGTTATAGGAATTCAAGAATTGAAGACCTAATGCAGTGCGATCAGAATGTGAATAAATAGCGCCCATATCCCCTCGTGTACTAGTTTAGGGAGTCAAGGGGTGTGGGCTTTTGGGCAGGTGGACAGGAAAGATCGATGCGGGGATTCGCACAATCCACGTTATGCTAAATTGCTAGACTGCCACCGCTATTCTAGCAGCCTAGCAATTAAACATAACGCGGTTCGAGATTATGCGAATCAATTGTAATTAAAAATAAAAGCACTATGAATAGCCCCGCTGAACACGGTCAATAATTTTTTCCTTGATTCCGGTCTGAAGGACCACCCCAATAATCTCATCTGTTTTATCTTCATCGCCGAACATAATTCGATGGATACGACTACTCATAAAGTTACTTTCCTCACTCAAACCACCATGGCTAAATAGGATTTCATAATGTTGCTACACATAGTGCCTTCAACCATTTTAATACAAAGGGTTTAAGTTGTACAAGGTATAGCACTATTTTGGAATGTTATTTAGTGATCCAGCGGCAAATCACCCTTTTGAACAGCATTAGTAATCAAGACAATTTTAGCGAGCCATTATTTTTGTATTAAATATACAAGACGGTTTCAGCAAATTATCCAACTTCAATTCCAAAACTGCCAATTCAATAATCCAAAAATCATTCAGAATTATCAATCCTGTGCTTTCTTTCCTAAGTAACCATATGGGCTTCTCATAATTAGAGCCAGCTTGACTAATATTGAATCCTGTGAGTATCTGCGTGTCTATACAGCAATTGGAAGCAGCCTATATACCACCAGCAGCATCAGGTGAACACATGTTCGTCTATTCAAAATAGCGTTCAAACTAAAAAAACTTCAACTTGACTTAATAACAGTGAAATTTTTTACTAATGTGAAAATAAATGATAACAACTTACAAATAGAGGTGAATTATGATTGTTTTTGTGACAGGAGCAACTTCAGGTTTTGGTGAAGCAATTGCAAGGAGATTCATTAAACAGGGTTCAGTGGTTATTGCTACAGGGCGTCGCCAAGAAAGATTAGATCAGCTGAAAAAAGAGTTGGGTAAAAACTTCCACCCCATTCAGCTTGATGTAAGAGATCGCTCTGCAATCGAGCAAGTAGTTCAACAATTACCCGACGCATTGAAACATATTGATGTTCTTGTGAATAATGCTGGTCTTGCATTAGGGCTAGAGCCTGCTCATCAAGCTAATCCTGATAATTGGGAAACGATGATCGATACCAATACTAAAGGATTAGTAAACATGACTCGCGCCCTATTGCCTCACATGGTGGAAAATAATTGCGGGCACGTTATTAATATTGGTTCCACGGCAGCAAGCTGGCCATATTCCGGTGGTAACGTATATGGTGCCACGAAAGCGTTTGTTAGACAGTTTAGCCTAGGTTTACGGGCAGACCTACAAGGGAAAAACATCCGAGTTACCGATATTGAACCTGGGCTTGTTGGAGGTACAGAGTTTTCTCAAATTCGCTTTAAAGGTAATGAAGATAAAGTGAGCAAAACCTATGAGGGAGCAGAAGCCTTGACAGCAGATGATGTTGCAGAAGCCGTATTTTGGGTTGCCAATCTCCCTTCTCGTGTCAATATTAATACATTAGAGATGATGCCAGTTTGTCAATCATTCGCAGGTTTGAGTGTACATAGGAACTCATAATCTTAACTAGATGTACTAACCTTACTTTGATGAACGGTTAACTCTCAATATTTTTCTACTGAAAAAGCTTATGTTTATTATGTAACGCTTTTTTGGTAGCTTCTCGATAAATGACATACTGAAAGAGGTTCAGACATGAGTATTCATACTTCTTTAATTGTGAAAAGCGTATCTACTATCGCGCTATTGTGTGCATTATTTTGGCAAATCCCTGCGTTTTCTACGCCTTGCACATCAGATAGTACATGCGTAACTATCAATGGAGGAGGCGAAAATTCGATGAGCAAAGAAAAGGCTCGTCAAGAGAGAGAAGAATGGAATGATCAGAGAGATTTGCGCCAAAAAGTGAACAAACGTAAGGAGAAAGAGTTTGATAAGTATGAAGTAGAAGTTGATAATCGTGAAACCTGTTTGAAAAGCACAAACATCAATGCTTATTGGGAACCAAATACAAAGCGTTGTTTGGATATCAATACAGGTCGGTCCATCCACCCTTGATAGGCACAACTCCAACATTAGAATAGGGAGATACTGGTGAAAAAAATTCTACTGACTGGTGTTTTACTGTTCACTCTTTCCCCTTTTGTAGCACAAGCTACATGTGAAAGTCTGAAAGAAGAAATAGCACAGAAGATCATTAAAAATGGTGTCCCGAAAACGGGCTTTAAGCTTGACATTGTTTCTAGTGATGAAGTTGCTAAAGACAATACGGTTAAAGGCAATGGAAAAATGGTTGGCTATTGCGATCACGGTAACAAAAAAATAATTTATACCCGTTTTTCTCATCCAGGCACCACTAAGACTATTCCACTAAATAACCCAACTAATACAAATAAATGCAAATAGCAGTAGCCAGAGAAAATGTAAAAAAAAGGGAGCTAAACATCAGCTCTCTTTTTGTTTGTCTTATTAATTAGTTATGGCTATTTATCAAAAGAGGATGAGTTATCAAATTCTGATATTGCAGAAATATCTAGATAGCAGGACAAATCGCGCTCTTCTGGCCTTAACAGATAAGGAATTTCACCCAGTTGTGGTGCGGGTATGTGACGCTGTAACCTATCCAATATCTTTGCATAATGCGCCAAACCAGGATTAATACGATTAGCAATCCAGCCAACCAGTGACACCCCATCATTTATAATGGCTTGAACGGTCAAAATAGCATGATTGACACATCCAGCTTGGATCCCCACTACCAGAATGACTGGCAGTTTCTCTTGTACAACCCAATCAGAATAAAATGTTTCATCGTCGAGCAACATACGCCAACCACCATTACCTTCAATGATCACGCGATCGGCTTTATGACCTAAATTTCTCAGCCCTTTCGTCATTTGAGTAAAGTCGACCCGATTTTCTTCTTCATAATTACTTTCCCAAATTATCGGATTTATTTCTTCATAAGCCACTTGAACTGATGAGGATTGATGTATGACTAAAGCATCACGATTACGTATGCCCTCAGGAGTGTCTTTTTTCTCGGTCGCAATGGGTTTATATCCTACCGCAGTTGTCCCTTCACGATTCAAGACCTGCAGTAATGCGCGGGTAACAATTGTTTTACCAATGTTGGTATCCGAGCCTGTAACAAATAAGCGCGTTAACATAAATTCATTTTTCCGTAATGACAGATAGACCGATTACGCTTTTTAGCGAGCAGGCTTAAAGTGTAGGGGATGTATTTGAGATAGGGATTGCGTTAGCTCAATATTTTGCTTGATATGCGTTATATTTACCCTTGCATAAGCGCTATCAGTAATTCGCCGTTATATAGAGATTGTTTAATTAATGCTGCTGCGGGGAGTGTGCCTGTGTTATCAAATTGGGTAGCAACAATATCAATTTGTTGGCTATAACCAGGCAGTGAACGTTGAGCTATTTGTTGTTGCATGGCAGGATAAAGTATATGTTTCACACCGTTCAATGGCGAACCAATCAAAATTTTTTCGGGATTAAATATATTGACCATAAGGGCCATGATCCGCCCGATATGTTCTCCTGTGTCATGGATAATTTCGATTGCTAAGGAATCACCGTCAATAACGGACTGACACAGTGAATCAATGGTCAATGATTTATTGCTGACTATTGCATAAGTTAAGGTATCAAGACACCTTTCTGCCAGATAACGAGTTTTTGCCAAAATATTTTTGATGCTTACCACAGTTTCAAGGCAACCTATATTGCCACAGTAGCAAGGCTCACCTTCAGGATCGATTTGAGTATGCCCGATTTCCACGACACCATGCTGCCCAGCATGAAGTATTTGTCCTGCTGTTATAACACCAGCAGCAACATTATCATCAATGACGAGCTGGATTAGGTTTTGGCAGTTCTTCCCTGCTCCATATAGAAATTCTGCAATTGTCCATGCAGTTATACTATGCTGTAAAAAAATTGGCAGCCCTGTGCGGTGGTGTAAAAATTCTTTCAGAGGAATGTCCTGCATATTACTACAGTACGTCAAATTACGAATTATCCCGTTAATCGGATCAACAGGCGCATTAATAATAATGCTGATTGCCGTCAGGCGTTCAATAACAGATTGATGACGAAAGAAAAAATCGTCCATTTTATCAGCAAGGCAATTTAAGAAAAGTTGACTCTGGGTCATGAGGAACGGTATTTCTTCTTCTACCACAAGATTGTCTTTCAACTCACGTAGCGCAATGGTAATAGTGCTTTTGTTAATACGGATACATAAAAACTGCCACCTTTCACTCTCTACTTTCAATCCGATAGCAGGACGCCCACGAAAACCGAGATCAGGAAACTCAGTTTCTTTTACTAAATGAGCATCAATGAGCTCCCGCGTGATTTTCGTAATACTGGCTGGTGCCAATTGAGCTTTTTTAGAAAGAGCGATACGTGAGATGGGGCCATGTTGATCAATTAACCGATAGATCAACCCAACATTAGTTTGCTTAATTTGGTCAATATGACTCGGTTGTACATCAACACTCACCTCGCCTCCCGCTATTTAATTCATCCTGCTAAATAATTAATAACGATTATGTCGTTGTTTAAATGAGAAGATATCCGTTTGAGGTAGAAATGTGATCTTTCACACGAACTTATCGTGATTGTTACTTTTTCTCACCTATTCTATCTATGATTCTTCGCCTAAATTACTTTAAATCAAAAGTTGCGATCAAAAGGTCAGTCATCCGATCTGCGGCAGCACTATTATTGCAACTTTTATGCTTAACCAACCAAACTTCGGAATAAGCAGGGTTATTTGCTAAAGGCAGATATTGGACACCATCCAGTTTCATTCGAGTAAATGATTCGGTGATAATGCTGATCCCTAATCCGGCAGCAACTAAGCCCAGAATTGTCATGGCTTCACCTGCTTCCTGTGAAATTATTGGAGTCACTCCTGCGTTGGCCAATAAGGCAATAATCTCATCATACAAAGCCGTTCCCACATCACGTTCAAAAAATACCAGTGGGTAGTCAGATAACATTTCTAGTTCAACACCTTTATCTGCATACCTTAGTAAGGGATGGTCGTCATATACGGCTAACATAAAACGCTCCCGAAAGAGTAATTGATGCGTCAAGTTATCAGGTAATAGCGTGTTGCGCATGATCCCTATATCAATCCTACCGGTCTGCAAAGGTGCAATTTGTTGTTTGGTATTCATTTGATGCATGTGAATCGCCACATCAGGGTAACGTTCCCGAAACTGACGCAAGCTAAGTGCAACGTTATGCATAAAAGGTGCGGTGGACGTAAAGCCAATGGATATTTCCCCTAACTCTCCTTGTTGCATTCGCGCAGCTCTGGTGGCTGCTGCATCAACTTGAGCAATCACCTGGTATGCTTCTTGAAGAAACATGTGACCGGCAGATGTTAAGCTGACATTCCGATTATTACGTACCAGCAATTGAGCATTTATATTTGCTTCAAGAGATTGAATCTGTTGGCTTAATGGCGGTTGTGAGATATTTAATCGCTCTGCTGCCCGCCCAAAGTGTAATTCCTCAGCAACCGCAATAAAATAACGCAAATGTCTTAATTCAATATTAATTGCCATATCTGTCACCTAATTGATACTTTTAACATATTATTTGCAATGATTAATATATTAGACAAAATATTTACTAATTCCTATCCTTGATCTGAATCAAGTTGTTAACTTTTTTTACCACACGGATATAGATAAGGAAGTAATGTGAATACAATCCAAAGCGTCAGTGAAAAATCAGCTGTATCTGACGTTGAAAGCAACATTGAAAACACAAAGGGTCGAAAAAACAAACAGCACTACATTCAGCGAGAAGATGCTGTATATATGCGTGTTACTCTTTCATTCTTTTCTGTTGGGTTAGCAACTTTTGCATTGCTCTACTTTGTTCAACCAATACTGCCCATCTTATCAAAAGAATTTAATGTCTCACCAGCTAATGGCAGTTTAGCTTTATCACTTTCTACTGGAATGTTATCCCTTGGATTGTTAATTACAGGTCCTCTTTCTGATGCAATTGGCCGCAAAAATGTCATGGTTGTGTCATTGATTGCCGCAGCCCTGTTTACTCTATTGGGTTCTATAATGACAAGCTGGAATGGTATTTTGTTGATTCGAGCCCTTGTTGGTTTGTCATTAAGTGGTGTTGCTGCTGTAGCGATGACTTATTTAAGTGAAGAAATCCATCCTAGTTATGTTGCCTTATCGATGGGACTTTACATCAGCGGTAATTCTATAGGGGGAATGAGTGGGCGCTTGATCTCTGGGGTGATTGCAGACCACTTTCCATGGCGGTTTTCTGTTATTTTGTTAGGTACGTTTGCTTTAATTTCCGCAATAACCTTTTGGAAAATGTTACCAGAATCAAAGAATTTTAAATCCAGTTCACTAAAACCGAAGACATTACTTATCAACCTGAAGTTGCATTTTCGTGATCTGGGCTTGCCTTTTCTGTTTGCCGAAGCCTTCTTACTGATGGGTAGCTTTATTACTATGTTTAATTACATCGGTTATCGGCTATTAGAAGCTCCTTATCATTTTAGCCAAACTATTGTCGGATTATTATCTATCGCCTATCTAACCGGTACTTACAGTGCAGCAAAGGCTGGCTCTCTAACAAATAAATATGGGCGAGGGAAAGTTTTATTAATCGCTATCAGTATGATGTTGGTGGGTTGTTTAATGACAGTGTTTTCTTCCATTTGGACCATTATGTTAGGCATGGTGATACTGACAACCGGTTTTTTCTCTGCACATGCTGTTGCTAGTGGATGGGTCGGACAACGCGCTAAACGGGCGAAAGCGCAGGCTTCGTCGCTTTATCTATTCTGTTATTATGCAGGGTCAAGTATTGCTGGAACGTTAGGTGGTTTGTTTTGGTTTAATTTTGCCTGGAACGGTATTGCCGTATTTATTTTACTTTTAACTATCATTGCCCTTTGTTTGGGATTTAAGCTCAATAAATTAGTCAATTAATCAAGGTAATTGCTGACATACATAAGAATATGTTGGCAATATTCTTAATGAATATTGAATTTTAATAATAACATTGTATAGGTAACTTAAAAACTTTTGTTAAGTATCCCCCATCAATTTCAATACACCCTTCCTTCTTTAACGAAAATAAGGTGCGTTGTATACAACTACGAGAAAGTGTACATCGTTGCTCTATATATTTGATGGCCGTGATACTTTCTCTAAATTCATTAGGTAAAGTCATTAAACGGGATAATAGGCAACACACTATTTCTTTCGCACTATGCCGAACAAGGCCAATATCTCTTGCATATAGAAAAGCAATTTTATATGAAATTATCCTCATCCATTCTCGATAGAGATCGTTTTTCTTGATTTTATTCAAAACACTAACTTTGGGTATCTGGTAAAGCTTACAATCAGACCCTAGTTCAATAGAATAATAAATTTCTGAACCAGGATGGAAAGATAGCCCTATAATATAAGGTGAAAAGAATGTTGAAATAACTAGATCATCACTTACTCTTCGTATATTGACATGCCCTTGTTTCAATAAAAAAATTTTTGAGGATTCCTTTTCAATTCTAATTGATGCCCTTTTTTTATATAAGTCAGATGCAACTAATTCTGAGTGCGGTAATAATACATCCATCACCTTGTTGAATGAATTCAATGGCTTGATTAATTTCCTCATATTAAATAACCTTTAGTGCTATTCACCTACTATGAGAATAGTGAATAAAAATAAGAGGATAAACTTTTTTATTATAACTAGCTGGCTGCGTGTGAGTATTAATACATCATCAGAATATTAATTATATATGTTATCTCTTTTTAAGATTTTTATCACAATATTGAAATGTTTTGTAATTTATTTTTTTGTTGTGGAATTTTTTGGGTTGATTTTATGTTAAAAGTATGTTGTAACTAATGAATGTAAGTAGTAGAAGTTGATGCCCTATTTCGTTGAGGATGAACATGAATAAATACCATTCGATAGAATCGCTTACGACTTGCTTTAAAAAACAAGAAGAAAAATTATCTGAACTGATTTCATTGTTAACAAACTATTCCGTTATTAATGCCCGGGTATTTAAATTACCTCTAATAGAAAAAGGTGAAGAGCATGAGCAATTGACTGAAATTATGGTTAATCCGCTGCAAGGATCTGAAGCTCTGAATTTAGGCTTACACTTCTATCAGAAATTATTCATACATCATAATAGCCCCAATATCAGTAGTAAAGCAGCAAGTCGGCTTCCAGGTGCGTTGTGTTTTTCTGTCAGCCACCAGCAATACAAGGAAGCAATGAATGCCATCAATGAAGTGAATCAATTAAAAGTTGAGTTGGAAAATATCGTTACTAAACAATCAGGTGTTAGCAAAGAACAACGCTTTGAATTTGTTCATGACCATTTGCGGGGTCTAATCACTCTGAACGCTTATCGGACTATCACTCCCCTACTCAATCCTGATTCCATCAATTTTGGTTGGGCCAATAAAAACATCATCAATAAAGTTACCAAACAACAAATTCTGGAGCAGTTGGAGAAAAGCTATAATGCAGGACGTGCAGTTCCGCCATACTCCAGTGATCAGTGGGCCGCATTGGTGGCACTAGAGATTACTGATATCAAGAAACTGCCCGATGACGTGGTATTAAAAATCAAACGTCCTGTAAAAGTACAACCTATTACTCGCGTATGGTATTCGGAGATACAAAAGCAAGTTCAGTATGCTTGTCCACTCCCTCTTATTGTTTTTTACACAGATGATAGTGAAATTACGCCGAAGATTGGTTCGTTATCCGACTATAATGCCAATGCCATTAAGCATAGATATAAGCCAAAGGCTAAGCCACTTGAGATGATTATCCCTCGTTTACATCTCTACCGAGAGATTTAGGATGTAAAAAAACCGGAGTCAATGTTCTCCGGTTTTTTTTAGTAGTAACATTGCTGAGATAAAACACTCAACAATGGCTAGAAGCATTATTTCATGCTACCAACCATATCTTCAGGGCGAACCCACGCGTCAAATTCAGCTTCAGTCAAATATCCCAACTGCATCGCTGATTGTTTTAGAGTCAGGCCTTCTTTATGCGCTTTCTTTGCAATATCAGCCGCTTTATCGTAGCCGATATGGGTATTCAATGCTGTTACCAGCATCAATGATTCATTCAGCAACTGAGTAATACGATCATGGTTAGGTTCAATACCAATAGCACAATGCTCATTGAAGCTACGCATACCATCCGCCAACAGACGAACAGATTGCAGGAAGTTATGGATCACCATCGGACGGAATACATTCAGCTCGAAGTTACCAGATAAGCCACCAATATTGATAGCCACATCATTACCCATGACCTGAGCACATAACATGGTCATTGCTTCGCACTGAGTTGGATTTACCTTACCTGGCATAATCGAGCTGCCTGGCTCATTTTCAGGGATGGAGATTTCACCAATGCCACTACGAGGGCCAGAGGCCAGCCAACGAATGTCGTTAGCAATTTTCATTAATGATGCAGCCAAACCTTTTAATGCACCATGTGAGTGAACCAACGCATCACAAGTTGCCAGTGCTTCAAATTTATTCGGGGAAGTCACAAAAGGTTGAGCGGATAATTCAGCGATTTTCTTCGCAACGCGAACAGCATACTCTGGATGAGTGTTCAGACCAGTACCTACTGCGGTTCCACCCAAAGCCAATTCACATACATGAGGGATACTGTCCTCAATGTGTTTCAGGTTATGCGTAAGCATAGCCGCCCAGCCAGAAACTTCCTGACCTAATGTCAGAGGAGTCGCATCTTGTAAGTGGGTACGACCAATTTTTACGATGTTCTTGAATGCTTCCGCTTTATCTGCCAGTGTCTTTTGTAGTGCTTTTAACTCTGGCAACAAATGTTCACGTACTGCGATAACAGCCGCAACATGCATAGCGGTTGGAAATACGTCATTAGAACTTTGGCTTTTGTTTACGTCATCATTAGGGTGGATCAAACGTTCATTGCCCCTCTGTCCACCTAAGATCTCACTACCACGGTTCGCCAACACTTCATTCATGTTCATGTTGCTTTGAGTTCCCGAACCGGTCTGCCAGATAGCAAGAGGGAATTCTGTTGGGTGTTTACCTTCCAACACCTCTTTTGCAGCAGCAATAATTGCGTCAGCACGTTCTTTAGGCAGAAGACCTAAATCCATATTGACGCTGGCTGCAGCTTGTTTAGTCAATGCAAGAGCATGAATCAGAGCAACAGGCATTTTTTCCTGAGAAATTCGGAAATGCTCCAGTGAGCGCTGCGTTTGCGCTCCCCATAATTGGTCAGCAGGTACTTCGATAGGTCCCATTGAGTCTTTTTCAATGCGATTGGCTGCCATTACTATCTCCTTAGCACACAGAATAATTGAACACGCCGGAACAAACTTGCAGATAAATTAGTCGGCATTTATTTATCATGCCATAAATTTATTATCGATAATGCGACGTAACCGTGTTTATTGTATTGTTATCATATAAATAAATTTATTTTTTTATTATAGGAAATACAGGAACATGCCATGCTGAAAATGACCAACAACATCCAACATTATGATTGGGGAAGCAAAACTACCCTGACAGATATCTATGGTATTGAGAACCCTGATAATCAGCCTATGGCAGAACTCTGGATGGGTGCGCATCCAAAATGTAGTTCGCTGGTGACAGATCCACAGACGGGTGAAACTGTTGCTCTGAATACGCTAATCGCTAAAGAACCTGAAAAATATCTGGGAGAAAAAATAGCCCATCAATTCCAACGATTACCGTTCTTGTTTAAGGTGTTGTGTGCAGCTCAACCTCTTTCTATTCAAGTACATCCTGATAAAATATCTGCCGAAATTGGGTTCTCCAAAGAAAACGCAGAAGGAATTCCGTTGGATTCTGCGCAGCGTAACTACAAAGACGATAACCATAAGCCTGAATTGGTGTATGCACTAACACCATTTAAAGCAATGAATGCGTTCCGGCCGTTGTCAGAGATAGCTCAATTACTCAGTAATGTTTCTGCTGCACATCCCGATATTCAAGTATTCCTTCAGCATCCGACAGAACAGAATTTATCTCTTCTCTTCTCTCAATTGCTGAACATGCACGGCGATCAAAAACGTTTAGCTATTGCTGTATTAAAAGCTGCATTAAACAGCCATCAGGGAGCCCCATGGGAAACCATCAAAAAAATGAGTGCTTTCTATCCTGATGACAATGGCCTGTTTTCTCCGCTTTTACTAAATGTTGTTGAACTGGAACCAGGTCAGGCGATGTTTCTTTATGCTCGTACCCCTCATGCCTATCTTGAAGGTGTGGCTTTGGAAGTCATGGCTAATTCTGACAATGTGCTGCGAGCCGGCTTAACCAGCAAACATATTGATGTTCCAGAATTAATGGCAAATCTGGACTTTACGCCAAAATCCACTAATCATTTGTTGACCATACCAAAACAAGAAAAAGTCGTCTTGAGCTACCCTGTTCCTGTCAATGATTTCTGTTTTTCAGTTTATGCTGTTTCAGAACAACCAATAACCTTTGAAAATAATACCGCATCGGTTCTATTTTGTTTTGAAGGTCAAGTGGTTATCAGCAGTGGAGAGCAGGAATTGAGAATATTCTCAGGTGAATCAATCTTCTTATCTGCTATAGAAAGAACCGTAACTATTCACGGTAATGGCAAAATAGCCAAGGCATCCAATTAATTAGAATATATTCAAATGGTTACGATATATTTCATAGACTATTAATCACATTTCCAGTAAATACTGATTAAAAATATTTTGTCTAGACTATACACTTAACGACCATTATTGACATACATACAAAAACGCATACACCTACAATGCCATATGCGTTAAATAAGGATGGAATTTCCACATGAAAAAATCGTTAGTTGCTGTAAGTGTTATTGTTGCTTTAGGTGCAGCATGGACAGGTGCCTCATGGTACACAGGTAAGCAAATTGAAAGTCGCATCGACCAAATTTTAGAAAAAGCAAATGCTAAACTTGCTGGTACCGGAGGGGAATTACAAAAGAAAGAATTCAAACGTGGCATTTTTAGTTCTGATGCTCTGTTAGTTCTCTCTCACAAAAATAACAAGGAAGAAAAAAACAAGGAAAAGAACGAAGATATCGTTTTCAAATCCAGGATCGACCATGGGCCATTCCCGCTTGCCGATATCGCAAAATTCAAGTTAGCACCTAAGTTAGCCTCCATACACACAGAACTTGAAAAAAATGATGTAACGGAAAAATTGTTCGAAATCACCAAAAGTAAATCCTTATTCGGTGTAGATTCAAGAATAGGCTATGACCAATCATTATATTTCGATATCAATATTATTCCTGTTGAGTACAAAGACGAAGCAACAGGCGACAACCTGAGCTTCTCTGGAGCAACAATTACTGTTGATACCGATAATAAATTTAACAAATTTTCATCAACTGTAAAAAGCAATGAAGTAAAAATAGATTTCAAGAAAAATGAATCTATTGAGTTGAAAAATATTGATTTTTCAATGGATACTAAAAAAAATAAATTTGATACCTACCTTGGTAATAGCAACTTCAATATCGGTGAGATCAAGCTAACCGGGTTAGACGATAATGACTTGTCTATTCAAGACGTAAAAACTGCTTCTGTTGTTGGAGAGGACAACGAGAATAATATAAACAATACAGTTTCTTTTAGTATTGACGGATTAAAAATTAAAGACATCGATTTTGGTTCAAGTAAATTCGTGTTCAGTCTGAATAATCTGGATGGTTTAGCATACAGTAAGTTCAATCAGGCATATTATGATTCTATTATCCAAGCAATAAAATCTGGTGACTTCGAGTCTCACGACAAGTTGGCAAATGCTGCAATGCTAGAATACCTTCCAACAATGCTGAAACACAACGCACAATTTAGTATAAAACCGCTTAGTGCTAAAAATAGTAAAGGTGAGAGTGCCATAAACTTCAACGTTACATTGAATAATTTTCCTGAAGATCTAAATTCCCTAATGCTAGGAGATTCTGAAGACATTATTCGTAAAATAATCAAAAACTTATCATTGGATATTAAGCTATCAAAACCTATGATAGTAGAATCTATCGCCTTGTCACAACAGCTCAAAGGTAAAGACAAATCGGCTGCTGAAACAGAAGGAAAACAACAGGTGCAAATGATGGCAGCACAAGGCACCGCCCTCAAACTCTTCACTGATACTGAAGATACAATTGGCCTCAATTTCCACTACGACAATGATAAAGTCAAATTAAACGACAAAGAGTCCAGCCTGCATCAATTCCTGCTTGATAATGGCCTTGTCGGATCCTATGATGATGTTGATGGTGAGCAAAATCAGCATAATGAGGCTGAGCTTCCTGTAGCTGAATAATCAGGATTTTGTTCAGGCTCTGCCAAAAGAAAGCACATGCTCAAAGTTAAAAAACCTGAATAGCTAACATATTAATAGTGCTTTCATTTTCTTGCCAGTCAACGTGTTGACTGGCTTTTTTGTATATGCAAATTTTGATAAGAAGGATAAAAAATGATTGACGCACGGCTTCCACTAATCGATTTACATCGTCATCTTGACGGCAATATTCGTCCTGAAACTATCTTGTCTCTTGCACGTCAACATAATATCCCTCTCCCTGCCAATGAACTGGAAGCATTACTCCCCCATGTTCAAATTATTGAGAACGAGCCCAACCTTGTCAGCTTTCTTCAAAAACTGGACTGGGGGGTTGCTGTTCTGGCTGATTTAGATGCCTGCCGCAGAGTTGCCATTGAAAACGTCGAAGACGTCATCAATGCAGGCTTGGATTATGCTGAATTACGTTTTTCTCCTTATTACATGGCAATGAAACATCAACTTCCCGTTGAAGGTGTTGTTGAGGCTGTCGTTGATGGTATCCATTCCGCCAGCCTACAACATGATATCCAGATCCGTTTGATTGGTATCTTAAGCAGAACTTTTGGTGAACAAGCCTGTACTCAGGAATTAGCTGGTCTTCTTGCCCATAAAAAACACATTACAGCATTAGATTTGGCGGGTGATGAATTGGGTTTTCCAGGCCATATCTTTGAACAACATTTTATTCAAGCACGTGATGCGGGCTGGAACATTAGTGTACATGCGGGTGAAGCTGCGGGTGCGGAAAGCATCTGGCATGCCATTCGTGATCTGGGCGCGACCCGAATCGGACACGGTGTTAAAGCTATCACTGATCCCGCTCTGATGGATTATCTGGCTGAACACCGCATTGGTATCGAATCTTGCCTGACTTCAAACCTGCAAACCAGTACTGTCAGTTCTTTGCAAGCTCATCCGCTGAAGCAATTCCTTGAACACGGCATTTTGGCGTCGATCAATACCGATGATCCCGCAGTAGAAGGTATTGAAATTCGTCATGAGTATAACGTTGCTGCACCTGCCGCCGGTTTGTCACCAGAACAAATTCGGCAGGCACAGATTAATGGATTAACAACTGCATTCCTTAGTGAAGCGGAAAAACAGGCACTGAAAACCAAAGTGGCAAATCGTTAATAACAAATCGTTAATAATAAGTAACATTTGAATAACGTTAAAGGCAGAAAATTAATCTGCCTTTTTTGATGTTGATCGCTGTGCATAATGCTGTGCAAGTACTGCACAGACCATCAATTGGATTTGGTGGAAAATCATCAGCGGCAACAGCATTACCCCCACCATTGACGCAGGAAATAATACATTTGCCATCGGCACGCCATTAGCAAGGCTCTTTTTAGAACCACAAAACACAATGGTAATTTCGTCTTCTTTGCTGAAACCAAATAAACGTGCGCTGTATACGTTAATCATTAAAACTACAGCCAATAAAAGACTACACACGGTACCAATCATAATGAGCGAATAAGCATCAATCTTATGCCAAATACCCTCCACCACTGCCTCACTAAATGCAACATACACCACCAGCAAGATAGAAGAACGATCCGTCATATTGATCAATTTTTTATGTTGCTCCACCCAATTAGTAATCAAAGGACGAGATAAATGCCCAGCAATAAAAGGCACCATCAATTGCAGAATAATATCTTTTATCGCTTGCCACGTATCGGCATGACTGCCACCTTCATGAGATTGAATCAAAAACCCCACCAACAATGGAGACAAGAACACACCTAACAAACTTGAAGCGGAAGCACTACATATCGCCGCGGCAACATTTCCTTTTGCAACAGAAGTAAAAGCAATTGCGGATTGCACAGTAGCAGGTAAAGCACAAAGATAAAGAAACCCCATGTAGACGGTAGGTGACATCCATTCCGGCACAATAAAATGCAGGCCCATACCTAGTATCGGAAATAGGACAAAAGTGCTAGCGAAAATCGCCAAATGCAAACGCCAGTGCCCTATCCCCGCCCAAATAGCCTCACGAGATAATTTCGCACCATGCATAAAAAATAACAACGCTATAGCCGCCGTTGTTAAATGCTGGAACCATTTTTTCGCCTCACCTTCACAGGGAAAAAACGATGCGATGATCACTACGGTAATCAATATCACCAAAAAAGGGTCGATTCTTAATTTTTGCAGTAAATTCATTAAAATAGCTCCACCATGTGCTTTGACGTGCTTTAATCTTCCACAGATTGCCAGAATGTTAATTAATTCTCTGGGTACTGCTATTAATCAACTAAAATGGTACGTTGTTCTTTAGCTGATTTTTCACCTGCTTCAATGAGTTTCATGATCAGAATGGCTTCATTGGCAGTTACCGGATTTGGCTTGCCAAATAAAATGGCATCACGAATAGCGGCATAATAAGCACCATAATTGCCGGGTAAAGTAGGAATCACCTTTGTAATCAAATCATCATCTTGTGACAACGTCACGGAACCATCGCGGGCATCATATCCCCAATCTGCCCGTGGTGGCCTTTCCCCCGCTTTCAAACGTTCTTCCTGTGGATCCAGCCCATACTTCATATAACTTCCGGCCATACCATGCAACGTATAAATAGGCGACTCTGTCGCTGCAAGCATTGTTGCATGTAGCATGACTTTCAAATCAGGATAATTGAGCTGCGCATGAAAATAATCCGCCGTCTCCGCATTCGGGCGTATCATGCCTAAATCAACGTTAATAGCTTTTGGTTTTCCAAAGAGTTGTACAGCCTGATCCAGTAAATGAGGGCCTAAATCGTACCAAATGCCACTTCCCGCACCGGCCGCTTCCCGCCAACGCTGACGAACAGCAGGCCGGTAGCGATCAAAGTGGGATTCATAATATTTCAATTCACCTAATTTATTTTCTTTAATGAGTGACTTCACAGTCAAAAAACCAGAATCCCAGCGGCGATTATGGAATACAGACAGCAATAAATTCGCCTCTTCCGCTTGTTTATTCAGTGATTCAGCTTGTTCCACAGTAATAGTAAAAGGCTTATCAACGACAACATGCTTACCTGCTGCCAACGCCTGTCGTGCCAGTGGATAATGAGTATCATTGGGAGTCGGTATCACAATAAGGTCAAGATCAGGATTATTAAAGAGAGCCTCTGGCGAAGAAACAACGGATACCATTGGCCAGTCTTTTTTGACTTTCTCTGCATCACTACTGGAAATTGCGACTAATTCAACATCGGATGTCCCTGCAAGCAATGGCGCATGGAATGTTTTACTTGCATAGCCATATCCCACTAAACCCACTTTTAAAATATCACTCATAACTGCCTCTAAAAAATGAACGGAAACAAGACATCAGAAAATATCACCACCTATCACTCGTTAGCAAATAATCCCGATTCCTGTGTTACTATCTCTTTTCTATATCAAAACACTCATGATGGAGTGACGATTTTTATGTATCAATCCAACGATTACTATCGCATTAACGGCTGGCTATTAGCACCTGCCGCTTATCTAATCATGACATTAATCTCCGCCAGTTTGATGCTGTTGCTATATACCATGATGTTTATCCAAAAAAATGAGGTCATTCATCAAGTCGATGGGAGTTTTACGACCATGTGGTATACCTCGGTATTCACCACGGCAATAATGTGGTGTTTTACTGCCTGGACATTGAAATTGCTTTTTATTCGTTCAAAACGTTTCCCACGTATTTTTATTATTTGGCTGATGATTTCAATTCTGATTGCCATAAAATCTTTTGCCTTTTCTCCCATTACTGATGAGATGGCAATACGTTCATTGTTATGGCCATTACTGGCTGCTGCCGTTTTCGTTCCTTATATTAAGCGTTCACATCGAGTAAAAATGACTTTCACACAAGATCGATAACATACCCCACAATTGATTGTTATCATTGCCCCACTTGCCTTCATCAAAGGTGGGGAATTTCTATTCAGATTACAAACAATATTTCATCTTCCAATATATTATTTTCAGGTATAGCAATGACTGAATACCTTCTTCTATTTATTGGCACAGTCTTGGTCAATAACTTTGTTTTAGTAAAATTTTTGGGTCTATGCCCTTTTATGGGTGTATCTAAAAAGCTCGAAACTGCCATTGGCATGGGGTTAGCAACAACGTTTGTTCTAACTCTGGCCTCTATCAGCTCATGGCTGATAAACACCTTTGTTTTGGTTCCACTCGATTTAGTTTATTTGCGCACCCTAAGTTTCATTCTCATCATTGCTGTCGTGGTTCAATTTACTGAACTGGCCGTCCGCAAAACCAGCCCGACACTTTATCGGCTCTTAGGGATCTTCCTGCCATTGATTACAACCAACTGTGCTGTACTCGGTGTCGCACTGCTGAACGTCAATCAATCTCACGGCTTTCTTCAATCAGCTGTATATGGATTTAGCGCTGCGGCTGGTTTTTCCCTTGTAATGGTACTGTTCGCTGCTATTCGTGAGCGTCTTGCTGTTGCCAATATTCCCGCCCCTTTTCGTGGTTCATCGATAGGGCTTATTACTGCAGGGTTAATGTCTCTCGCATTTATGGGCTTTAGTGGTTTGGTGAAATTCTAATGATGTCATTATGGATTGCTATCGGCGTATTAAGCGTACTCGGGTTAATCTTTGGCTTAATTCTTGGTTTTGCTGCCCGTCGTTTTAAAATAGAAGAAGATCCGATTGTTGAGAAAGTCGATAATTTGTTACCCCAAAGTCAATGTGGACAATGTGGTTATCCCGGCTGTCGTCCTTATGCGGAAGCGGTCGCCAATAATGGTGAGATGATCAACAAATGTGCTCCCGGCGGGGAGCAGGTTATGCTCAAAATGTCCGAGTTACTGGGTGTTGATCCACAACCGTTGGATGGCGATGACAGCATACAAAATCCTGCCAGAAAAGTGGCTTTCATTGACGAAGAAAACTGCATTGGCTGCACAAAATGCATTCAGGCATGTCCGGTTGATGCCATTATTGGTGCAAACCGTGCCATGCATACCGTTGTTGAAGATCTCTGTACAGGTTGTGACCTGTGTGTCGCTCCTTGCCCAACAGATTGCATCACGATGATCCCTGTCGCTACTACCACATCAAATTGGAAATGGGATTTAAATACGATCCCGGTAAAGAATATTATTCCAGTAAAAAATATTAACGTGACACTAGAACCTGTTTTTTTATCTTCCGTTAAGCCTGTTGAGGTTAAAAACAATGTTTAATCTGCTCAACTTGCTCAACAAAAATAAAGTCTGGGATTTTGAGGGCGGTATTCATCCACCGGAAATGAAATTGCAATCCAGCCGTACTCCTCTGCGTTATGCGCCGCTGCCAGATGAGTTAATCATTCCTCTACAGCAACATTTGGGACCAGAAGGTGAGCTACTGGTTAAAGCTGGTGATAACGTATTGAAAGGCCAACCATTGACGCTGGGAAGCGGCCGGACAGTACCTGTTCACGCTTCAACATCAGGAACAATTACAGCTATCGAACCTTGTGTCACAGCTCATCCTTCCGGATTGAAAGAATTATGCATCCGATTATGTCCTGATGGCGAAGATCGCTGGTGTGATCGAATCCAGACGCCCGATTACACGACACTTGATACTGACAATTTGTTACGACGCATTCAACAAGCCGGAATCGCAGGTTTGGGTGGTGCAGGCTTCCCTACTGCAATAAAACTAAAAGGTGGCCAACACAATCTCAATACATTGATTATCAACGCAGCAGAATGTGAGCCTTATATCACGGCTGATGATCGTTTGATGCGGGAACATGCCTACGAAGTTATCGAAGGTATCCGTATTTTGATGCATTTGCTCAATCCAAAGCAGGTGTTAATTGGGATTGAGGATAACAAACCCGAAGCCATTGATGCACTCAATGCGGCACTTAATGGTGATAAGTCTATTATTGTACGTGTTATTCCAACAAAATATCCCTCTGGCGGCGCAAAACAACTGACCAAAATCCTGACAGGGAAGGAAGTTCCTTCCGGTGGGCGTTCTTCTGATATCGGCGTACTCATGCAAAACGTGGGTACAGTGATGGCTATCAAGCGCGCAATTATTAACGGAGAGCCTCTCATTGAACGTGTAGTGACTCTGACAGGAGAAGCAGTCACCTCACCCGGTAACTTTTGGGCACGTCTCGGTACACCAGTTCAATTTCTGCTACAACAAGCGGGATTCAGTCCCAAATCAGAACAAATGGTCATTATGGGTGGGCCATTGATGGGCTTTACTCTGCCTGATCTCAGTGTACCCGTTGTCAAAATCAGTAACTGCATTCTTGCGCCTTCTACGCAGGAAATGGAACCCAACGAGATTGAAGAAGCATGTATCCGTTGTGGTTTATGTGTTGAAGCATGCCCTGCTGGGTTGTTACCTCAACAACTTTATTGGTTTAGTCGTGGAGAAGAACATGAAAAAGCCAAAAATCACCATTTGTTCGACTGTATTGAATGCGGTGCTTGTGCGTATGTGTGTCCGAGCAATATTCCTTTGGTTCAATATTATCGACAAGAAAAAGCAGAAATACGGGCTATAGATGCAGAATCCCGCCGTTCAGCAGAAGCAAAAATTCGCTTTGAAGCCAAACAGACACGTATGGAACAAGAGAAACTGGCTCGAGAAGAACGTCATAAAAAAGCGGCTGTTCAAGTCAGTGGCAACGATAAAAATGCAGTGCAGGCTGCCCTTGCTCGTGTGAAAGAAAAACAGAGTAATACTGGTGAGGCAATCACAGTACAAGCAGGCCAATCACCTGATAATGCCGCGGCAATTGCAGCACGCAAGGCCAGAAAAGAGCAATTACGTGCTCGTCAGGCAGAAAAACAAACTACTACAAATGTAGATACTGAAACGGTAGCACCGGTTGAAGATGATGATCCTCGTAAAGCCGCCCTCGCCGCCGCGATAGCCAGAGCAAAAGCGAAAAAAGCCGCTCAAAATCAGGCTGAACCAGCGCCGCAACAAACTTTTTCCGCTGAAGTGGAAGAAGTTGACCCGCGCAAAGCCGCTGTCTCGGCGGCTATTGCGCGCGTTAAAGCCAAGAAAGCGGCAGCTCAAGAAAAACAAGAAATTCCAACAGAATAGTGACATTTATCAATGAAATTCAGGCCAGTAAAAACTGACAATAACCAACTAAAAGTCGCGAGTTCGCCTTTTACACACAATCAAAAAAGTACCAGCCAAATCATGTTATGGGTGGTTTTAGCTGCCATCCCCGGCATAGCTGTACAAACGTATCTATTTGGCTATGGAACCTTGTTCCAGATCTTACTGGCAATTATTACCGCTTTGTTAGCTGAATCTGCGGTCATTGCACTTAAAAAACTATTGGTTATTCCTTACCTCAAAGATAACTCAGCTTTAGTTACGGGGTTACTTCTGGGAATTAGCCTACCACCACTAGCACCATGGTGGTTAATCGTGCTCGGGACATTTTTTGCCATCATTATTGCCAAACACCTGTATGGCGGGCTTGGGCAAAATCCATTTAATCCTGCGATGGTTGGCTATGTCGTTTTGCTTATCTCATTCCCTGTACAAATGACAAGTTGGATGCCACCAGAATCTTTACAGGTATTCACATTAACTCCTTGGGATAGCCTGATGGTTATTTTCTTTGGGCACTCGCCTGATGGATCTACCTTGTTACAACTGCAACAAGGCATTGATGGTCTGAGTCAGGCAACGCCGCTGGACAGTTTTAAAACCGGCAGACTGACCCATGATATCAACGAAGTGCTACAGCAACCGATATTGCAGGGAGTTTTGGCGGGCATTGGTTGGCAATGGGTCAATATCGCTTATCTGGTTGGCGGTCTGATTATGCTCAACCGAAAAGTGATTAACTGGCAGATCCCAACCGCATTTATTTTATCTCTGGGTGTTTGTGCATTGCTTAGCTGGTTGATTGACCCTATTCGTTATTCATCACCTTTATTGCAGCTCTTTTCCGGTGCAACCATGTTAGGTGCATTTTTTATTGCAACCGATCCGGTGAGCGCCTCAACGACGCCAAAAGGCCGTCTTATTTACGGTGCCATCATTGGGATACTCATTTGGGTAATCCGAGTCTATGGTGGTTATCCTGATGCCGTGGCATTCGCCGTATTATTAGCAAACATTTGTGTACCGCTTATCGACAATTACACACGACCTCGTGCTTACGGTCATAAATAGGGAAAATTGCCATGTTAGAAACTATGCGACGTCACGGTATAATCCTCGCAATTTTTGCGGCCTGTACAACTGGGTTAACGGCAATTGTTTATTTACTAACAAAAGACCAAATTGCCGAACAAGCCGCATTACAGCACAAGGTACTGTTAGATCAAGTTGTTCCTCCTAACTTATACAACAATAAAATGCAGGATGAGTGTTATCTTGTGACAGACAACGCATTGGGTAATCAACAACCTCATCACCTTTATCTTGCTCGTAAAGATGGCATTCCCGTTGCAGCCGCGTTGGAAAGTACTGCCCCTGATGGCTATTCAGGCGCTATTCAAATACTGGTAGGCGCTGATTTTTCTGGCAAAGTACTAGGCGTTCGCGTAACTGAACACCATGAAACACCGGGTTTGGGAGATAAAATAGATACCCGTATTTCCAATTGGATCTATTCTTTATCTGGGAAAAGAGTCGCTTCACATGATGATCACAATTGGGCGGTCAAAAAAGACGGCGGTGAGTTTGATCAATTCACCGGAGCCACTATAACGCCTCGCGCTGTCGTCAATGCCGCTAAACGGACAACCCTTTATCTGAAAACAGTGCCGACACAATTGTCTGTACTTCCAACCTGTGAAGATGGAGAAAAATAATCATGAGCGAAACCAAAAATCTATTTATTCAGGGGCTATGGAAGAACAACTCCGCATTAGTGCAACTTCTCGGACTTTGTCCTCTGTTAGCCGTTTCCTCCACCGCAACCAACGCACTGGGATTAGGATTAGCTACCACGTTGGTTTTGTTGAGTACCAATATTGCAGTGTCAGCTTTACGCCGTTGGGTTCCCAACGAAATCCGTATTCCCATTTATGTGATGATCATTGCGTCCGTCGTTAGTGCCGTCCAGATGCTAATCAACGCTTTTGCTTTTGGACTTTATGAATCATTGGGGATTTTTATTCCCTTGATTGTCACTAACTGTATCGTGATCGGCCGTGCAGAAGCCTACGCATCTAAGAACTCAATCTATCATTCAATGATTGACGGTCTTGCGATGGGGTTCGGTGCAACCTTTGCCCTGTTTGTATTAGGCGCGATACGTGAAATTTTAGGTAATGGCACCCTTTTTGATGGAGCTGATCTACTACTGGGCAGTTGGGCTAAATTACTGCGTATTGAAATTGTTCATATGGATTCGCCTTTCCTGCTCGCTATCCTGCCACCCGGTGCCTTTATTGGACTAGGTTTGATGCTGGCAGGAAAGTATCTTATTGATGAACGTATGAAAAATCGTTCAGAAAATAAAGAACGCCAATACTATATAGAAAAAAATACAATGTAGAAAAAAGCTGTGGAAGCTATATCACAAGAAGCTGAAGGTGCAACCAGATATGAACCAACAAAAACGGGTTGAGATACTTACCCGCTTACGGGATAACAACCCACACCCGACTACCGAATTGGTTTTCAACTCGCCTTTTGAATTACTGATATCCGTTTTACTGTCAGCACAAGCTACTGATGTTAGCGTCAATAAGGCAACAGCAAAACTTTATCCTGTTGCCAATACGCCACAAGCCATCCTTGATTTAGGGGTTGATAGTTTAAAAGAGCATATAAAAACCATCGGGTTATATAACACTAAAGCCGAAAATGTGATTAAAACCTGCCGGATATTGTTGGAAAAACACCAAGGTGAAGTACCAGACGATCGTGCAGCACTGGAAGCCCTGCCGGGCGTTGGCCGCAAAACAGCGAATGTTGTTTTGAATACCGCTTTTGGTTGGCCGACTATTGCCGTTGATACGCATATTTTTCGAGTCAGTAATCGGACTCAGTTTGCTCCCGGGAAAAACGTTGATGAAGTTGAGAAGAAATTATTGAAAGTCGTGCCGGCTGAATTCAAGGTTGATTGCCACCATTGGCTGATTTTGCATGGCCGCTATACCTGCATTGCCCGTAAACCGCGCTGTGGTTCTTGTATCATTGAAGATCTCTGCGAGTATTCAGATAAAACTGAATAATAAAGCCTTACTGAATTTTCACCTTCCTGTTTAATATCAAAGTCTGTCTCCTATTTAATCACTATAGGGGACAGACTTTGTACTTCAATTACCCTACTATACCTTTCATCTTTCAAACTGCCTCTTTGTTAACATTCCCTTATATTAAAAGGAACATAGATGAAAATCATTGACCTATTAGCGGCTCTTTTAATCACACTAATATGGGGCCTAAATTTCAGTGTAATAAAATTGGGATTAAATACCTTAGACCCATTTTTATTGGCTGGATTACGTTTTTCGCTATGTGCCTTCCCCGCTATATTTTTTATTCGCAGGCCTGATGTACCAATGAAAATCGTAGCACTGTACGGCATTATCTTCGGTGTGGGTTTATGGGGAATGGTCAATCTTAGTGTCAAGATGGGAGTATCAGCAGGAGTATCCTCACTATTGCTGCAATTTAGTGCTTTCCTCACCATTATCATGGGATGTATTTTCTTAAAAGAACGTATCCACCGTCATCAAATGTTAGGCTTTATCTTAGCATTGACAGGGCTAGGTTTTATTTTGCGTTTAACTGATGGTTCAATCACACTATGGGGCGTAATTATTGTGCTGTTTGGCGCCACAAGCTGGAGCATCGCAAATGTCATTATGAAAAAAAACAAAAGTAAAAATGTGTTCAGTTTTCTAGTTTGGTCTTGCTTATTTGCTCCACTCCCCCTGTTTTTGATGGGATATATCACCAATGGTTCTTTTGCATTCTCTAACCTCGGTGAAAATCTAAATGCTATGACAATATTTTCCGTATTATTCCAAGCTTATCCAACGACATTAATCGGTTACTGGGTATGGAATTCATTACTCAGCAAATACCCTGTCTCCAGTGTTGCCCCATTATCATTACTTGTACCTATATTTGGTTTTGTTGGTAGTACCATTATCTTTGGTGAAACTATCAGTATAGATAAAATCACCTCCTGTATTTTAATTCTGGCCGGACTCGTTATGTCATTATATGGCAAGCAATTCCATAAGGTTTATGACTGATCTCACCCAACATGATGGCAGCCAATCCGCTGTCATCACACGCAGAGCCGGCTCCTTTGGAATTAAATGAGAAATGCCCGGCTAACAGCCCTTCTTGTCTGGCTTCAGATTGTTCAAAAAACAGTTTACGAATTTTGTCCCAAATCTCGAACTTGTTTATATTACCTTCGCAAACATTTCCGCATATGAATGTAAATCATCTATATTTTTTCCAAGTGGATATTTTTGCCCTAATTCAATCAACCAGTGACTGAATCTGTCCAACAGAAATAACAACGCCTCCAACAACAGGGCGAGTAAGGATGGTAAATAAATAAACACTAAAGTCCTATCTCAACATAATCACGACGAAATCTTTCTTTTTTCGCTTGTTTAGGATTGATTGATTTTATGGTAGTTAAATTTAAAATTATGTTGTAACTAAATGAAGAGGGAAAATGAATTTTTTAAATTAGGGTGATAACCGGATATCTGCCGATAACCACCAATTTTTACATGGATATTTCTATAGGTCATCTCGTATTCATATCCAACTCAAATGACGAGCGAGGTCATTGCGATCTCCCCCATCTTATCATCGCATACGTTACAGGACCATCAAAAGGAAGTGGGTATGCTGCCGTCACTTCAAATCCCAAGCGTTCATAGAACCTTACGTTTTTGTCATCGGAAGTTTCGAGGAACACCGGCAATCCTTCGCAATCGGCCCTCTCGATGCCTGGCTCAATAACCGCACGACTAAGCCCCTTCCCCTGAAAATCCGGATCTACGGCTACTACCCCCAAGAACCAGCATGGAAACTTGGGACGTTCTTTCGCCATAATAGCTTCAGATGACCGCATTACGTTTGCTCTCGATCCCGCGATCCTTTCAAATTCGATAGATAGAGGAGTGAAAACTTCCTCTGCGTCTTCAATATCAGGTGCTGTCCATACTGATACAGCAGTTCCATCATCGGTAGCCCATACGTGTCCTACTGTCATGCCTACCTTCCTAAGAAAAGTCTCCTGATAGAGCCTCACTCTCTGCCGGTGATCATCCTCAGCGAGGAAATGCCGCATTAAGGAATATCCATCAAAGGCGAGTGTCAATGTCTGTATGCAACGAATCAGTTGCGTTTCTGATATTTCTTTAGACTCACAGATGATCATGTTCATTCTCCGAAGATATCAATCGAATGTCGGATCGGCCAGACGCTGCTGCTAAAGTAGACCTCGTTTATGCCATGTATCAAATGTAATGGTCAAGAAATACCAGACTTTTAGCCTCTGCTCACTGCTTTTTATATTTAGTTGGTGAAATTCTTTAATTATAGATTTCGATAGTAGTTAGATTTAAATAGTATGTTGTAACTAAATGAGAGGGATGAATTGTTTAATTTATACGCTTATTTGTTGTCGCAGGCAGAAAATAGGGAAAAATAAATTATAGAAGATAATTCAAAGAGTTAATCATCCTTATAATCAATCTGAGGATGATTACTACCATTACAAGAAAATGTTTAATTCTTCGGCTTACTACACAGTTTTTCCTGTTTTGATAAGATGTTACTTGCTCCATACCTTCGATTCGCGTAAAACTGTTGTCCAAAATTATCGATAATAACTCCATACTCCCCAGATATTATGTTTCAAAACAATCCGCTGCTTGCACAGCTAAAACAGCAACTCCACTCTCAAACTCTTCGTGTAGAAGGTTTAGTCAAAGGAACTGAGAAAGGCTTTGGGTTTTTAGAAGTTGATGGACAAAAAAGCTATTTCATTCCACCTCCGAACATGAAGAAAGTCATGCACGGTGACCGGATTACCGCTGCTATCCACACAGATAAAGAGAAAGAAATCGCTGAGCCAGAAACGCTAATTGAGCCATTTTTGACTCGTTTTGTAGGAAAAGTTCAAAAGAAAGAAAATGATAACCGCCTGTGGATTATTCCTGATCATCCATTATTGAAAGATTCCATTCCCTGCCGCCCTTCTAATGACATTACACACACTTTTGAACAAGGTGATTGGGCTGTCGCTGAAATGCGCCGCCATCCACTAAAAGGTGACCGCGGGTTCCAAGCCGAAATTACAGGCTACATTACCAAAGGTGATGATCATTATGCTCCTTGGTGGGTCACTCTGGCACGTCATAGTCTGGAACGTAAGTCTCCTGATATGACCGATTGCCAGTTGGATGATGATGCAATAGAACGCATCGATCTTACTGCTCTTGATTTTGTGACAATCGATAGTGCAACAACGGAAGACATGGACGATGCTTTGCATATCGCCAAAAATGACGACGGCAGCCTGAAACTCTCCATTGCAATTGCAGACCCAACAGCTTATATCAAGGCTGATAGTGAATTGGACAATATTGCCTACCAGCGTAGCTTCACCAACTACCTGCCGGGCTTCAATATTCCAATGCTTCCTCGTGAATTGTCAGATAATTTATGTTCTCTGCGTCCAAATGTTCGCCGCCCTGCTCTGGTTTGTCAGGTTTCCATTCTGGAAAATGGTCAATTGGGCGATGATATTCAATTCTTCGCCGCGTGGGTAGAATCGAAATTCAAGCTGGTTTATGACGAAGTTTCAGACTGGTTAGAAGGCCAGGAAGGTTGGAAACCAGAATCCGACTCTGTCATTACTCAAGTCACGCTGTTGAAAGAGATGTTTGAACGCCGCAATAATTGGCGTCATCAATACGCGTTGGTCTTCAAGGAGCGTCCAGACTATCGGTTTATTCTTGATGAAGGTGGCAACGTTGTTGATATCGTGATTGAACAGCGCCGTACCGCCAACCGCATTGTTGAAGAAGCCATGATCGCGGCAAACCTGTGTGCAGCCAGACTGTTGCGTGATAAATTAAGCTTCGGGATTTATAACGTCCATACTGGTTTCGAATCAACGCAAATTGAGCAAGTAGTTGAAGTTCTCAAGGAAAATGGCATTGAAGCAGATGGCGAAGCATTACTGCAACTGGACGGATTCTGCAAATTGAGACGTGAGCTGGATCAACAACCAACTCAATTCTTAGATAGTCGTATCCGTCGTTTCCAGACTTTTGCGGAAATCAAAACAGAACCAGGCCCACACTTTGGATTGGGATTTGATGCGTACGCGACTTGGACATCCCCTATCCGCAAATACAGCGATATTATCAATCACCGTTTGTTAAAGGCGATTATTCAACAAACTGAAGCCGAAAAACCAACTGAAGAGGTTTGCCTACAATTGACAGAACGCCGCCGGGCAAACCGTATGGCAGAGCGTGATGTTGGCGATTGGCTCTATGCCCGCTTCCTTCATCCGCATGCTGGTACAGACAAAACGTTCCCAGCAGAAATTATTGATATCACCCGTGGCGGCCTGCGCGTTCGTTTGGTTGATAATGGTGCCGTTGCTTTCGTCCCTGGGCCATTCTTGCATGCTGTTCGTGATGAACTTCAATGCAGCCAAGAAACAGGTTCTGTCCTGATTAAAGGTGAAGCGGCTTATCGCTTGAATGACATCATCAATGTCCGTATTGAAGAAGTCAGAATGGAAACACGCAATATCGTAGCTCGTCCTGTAAGTTAAAGTTAATCGAGCTAACACATCTGCCGCCTATAAATGGCGGCAGTTTGTTATAACAGCTAACATCCCCATGAATTGATACCCCATCCAATAAAACATCAGATTATTAACACAATTTCCAACCTTTCTTGAGAGATGACCAATATGCGATTTTTTGTAACAAAATTGGCAAGTATGACAACCGCACTTTTTCCTCTGCTTGGTGCGATAACTTTATTCCCAGCCAATGCAACTTCCCATCAAAATGAAGTGATTAAGCAAAATCAGATTATAGATCAACTTGCAATATTAGAAAAAAACGCCAATGGACATCTTGGCGCTGTATTAATTGATACTGCGGATCATTCTGTCATTAGTTATCGAGCAGACCAACGTTTCCCTTTGTGTAGTACCAGCAAATTCATGGCGGTATCAGCTATTCTGAAAAAAAGTGAAACAGATAATCATTTATTGAACCAACGAATTCACTATCAACAATCAGACCTTGTGGAATACAGTCCCATAACAGAAAAACATCTGAAAAATGGTATGACATTAGGAGAATTAAGCGCGGCAACACTGCAATATAGTGATAATTCGGCCATGAATCTGCTTCTTGACCAATTAGGTGGGCCGAATGAAGTCACCAAATTTGCCCGCACAATTGGCGACAATCACTTTCGCCTCGATCGCAAAGAACCTGAATTAAATATCGTTGAACCGGGTGATGAACGTGATACTTCCACCCCACAAGCTATGGCGGACAGTTTATATAATTTGACGCTGGGAAATGCTCTAGCCGCAGAACAACAAGAATTATTAGCTAATTGGTTAAAAGGAAATACAACGGGTGGCACCAGCATTCGTGCCGGTGTACCAGAAGATTGGCTTGTTGGAGATAAAACTGGCCGCTGTGATTATGGTTCAACAAATGATATCGCGGTGATCTGGCCAACCAATAAACGAGCACCATTAATTTTGGTCACTTACTTTACTCAGCCGAATGACAAAAAGGCTATTGCTCGTCCTGACGTATTAGCTACAGCAGCACGTATCATGACCCAATCGGGGAATTGAATGAATAAGTTACACAAATTTTGACTAACTGCTTTTTCACGGACTAGTTTTAGATAACCTGACCAGACAAAGTCATTCAGTTAACAGAGCTATGCAGTTAATGTACTGCATAGCTTATAGGATATACGAAACTGGGTTTAGCCTCCCGCCAGCTTCACTTTCATTCCTTTCACTTCCAACAGTTGTTTCAGCAAGTCACGTTTGTCGCCCTGAATTTCGATTTCACCATCTTTGACAGAGCCACCGCAGCCACACTTTTTCTTCAATTCCGCCGCCAGTTTGGCTAGTGTTTGATCATCGGCATCAATACCCGTGATCACACAAACACCTTTGCCTTTACGTCCGCTGGTTTGGCGCTGGATACGAACGATACCATCACCTTTCGGGCGAGCGGGTTTGATGGTTTCTTCTTGGATACGACCGCTATCTGTCGAGTAAACCAGACGCGAATTATTATCCATGAGCAACCCCAATACCAATAGATTGATTAATCTGCTGTAGAGCTAATGCTGGGTTTTCTGCGCGAGTAATTGGACGCCCGATCACCATATAATCTACCCCAGATTGAACAGCTTGAGGTGGAGTCATGATACGGCGTTGATCACCCGCCTCGGCACCTTCAGGACGAATACCCGGTGTAATAAGTTGGAACGTCTGGCCGCATACGGTTTTCAATTGTTGTGCTTCATGGGCGGAACAAACTACACCATCCAGACCGCACTGTTTGGTCAATAATGCTAAACGTTCCGCATGTTGTGCAGGAGTTATATCAATACCAATACCCAACAAATCGGAGTGTTCCATGCTGGTCAACACGGTAACAGCAATCAATAATGGAGCATCTTTACCGTAGGACAACAGTGCTTCTTTCGCAGCGGTCATCATTCTCGCGCCACCACTCGCATGAACATTGACCATCCAGACACCCAACTCCGCTGCAGCCGCAACAGCCCTTGCCGTTGTATTGGGAATATCGTGGAATTTAAGATCCAAAAATACGTCAAAGCCTCGTTGATGCAAAGCCTGAACGAATTGTGGGCCATACAATGTAAACATCTCTTTGCCTACTTTCAGTCGACAAGATTGTGGATCAATCTTGTCAACAAATGCCAATGCTGCATCTTGGTTGTCATAATCCAATGCAACGATAACAAGGGAATCAATCTGTTTATCTAAAGCTTGAGCTGTATGAGAAGTCATTTTTAGGCCCTTTCATTTACTTATTAACTTGAATTACTAATGAACTTTAATCACTAATGAAGAAAAATATGTATTCATGGCACCATTAATAGTGACAGCGTCACTGACCATCCAAACCTCGAATCGGTTTGATGGAATCCCATGAGCGACATGATGGGCAATGCCAATATAGAGAGCGGGAAGTGAAGCCACATTTATGACATCGATAATCAGGTTTTGTCCGAATTTGTTCACCAACCATATTGCGCAAAAGGATCAGACTTTCTTTAGCACGCCCTTCTTCTGCATCCACCAAATGGTAATCCATCAGGCGATAAAACAATCTCATTGTCGGATGGCGTTCTAACTGACGATTAATGTAATTTTGAGCAATATCGCGCCCTTCGTTTCTTTCAATAATGTCAGCCATATGCAATTCAGAAATTGCACCACACTTTTCTTCTACACAGCACTGCACAAAAGTTTCCCACTCTTTCGGTTGAGATAACCGTTGGTAACATTCTTGCAGCATTGGTAAAGATTCACTGATTAGTTGCTTATCTTGTTCGAGAACACATTTCAGTGTACCAACCGCTTTAGCATATTCGCCCTGAGAGATATAAATACGGCCAAGCATAATTGATACGCGGGCACAATTTTTGTCTGCCTGAGCCGCCTTATTTAAATACCCGATTGCCTCAGAAAAATCATCACGCCCCATACATTGAAGTGCCAACTCACAGTAAAAATGGGCAATCTCTTCCCGAAAATGGGGTTTACCCAATTTTACCAGCTTTTCAGCCACCTCAATGGTTTTGCTCCAATCACTGGTTGATTGATAGATGGTCAACAAAGAATTGAGGGCATTCTCACGGAAGTCAGTTTCGTCAATTAACTGAAGAAACATATTTTCAGCCCGATCGTATACTCCGGCAGCCATATAGTCCCGCCCGAGTTGTTGGATAGCCAGCAAGCGCTGTTCAAACGTCAGAGAAGCACTTTCCATCAGAGATTGGTGAATGCGAATAGCTCTTTCAACTTCACCGCGGGAGCGAAATAGGTTTCCTAGCGTTAGATGAGCCTCAAATGCAGAACTATCTTCTTTCAACATATCAAGAAACAAATCTACCGCTTTATCCTGCTGATTGGAGAGTAGGAAGTTAACTCCATCAACATATCCGCGTGAGAGACGATCAGCCGATTGCTGTTTATCTTGTTGAGCACTTCTGCGCCCCATATACCAGCCATAGGCGGCGGCAATAGGAAGCAACAGAAACAACAGCTCTAACATGGAGAATTATTCCTTGTCTAATACTACGGTAGATACTGCTTTTGCGGGTGACTCAGATGGCAATTCCAACTGAGTTTCCAGACGCTTGATTTTACGTTTTGCATGTCGTAGGGAAAAGTAAGTACGCAGGTAAAATCCCCCGCAGATCCCCCATCCGAGGGTGAAACCGAGAGCAAATAACACAGCCAGTAATGTAGATATAGAATAATTACCTTTAGCAATCAGATAATTAAATGTCACCATTTGGTTATTATTTGCCCCTAGCGTCACAGAGAGAACAAAAATAACCAATGCCAGTAATAAAATTAGAAAATATTTCACATTTCTTCCTGTTATCTATTGTTGCTTATTGGGTATGCCAAATAACAGACGTAGTGGCGTGTTAAATTAGCATTTCTCGTCTACGCAAAGGAAGCAATTTATTGCCACAAACGCCGATTTCCTTCTTTTTGTGATATTATTCTACTTGTCAGTCGGCAATCCTATCTTTTTTTTCAAAGCAAACTCACAGCAACTTGCATGCAAAAATCTGCTTATAGTTTAGCATGTTAATATTTTCATCATTAAGTCAAAGACACTTTTATATCCATACTTGTAGATCAGTAATTTCTGTTATAATGCGTTGGCGTGCATGCGTTGTAATCAGAGAAAATGGTAATCCGAGAAAATTTTTGCGTAGTTTTAGCTGACTTCTCAATCGGTATTATTCTGAGTATCGCAATATTTATCACGAGTCAAATCAACATATGAATACTAAAATGCAGCTAAAACGAATAGCTGAAGCAAAATTACCTACGCCCTGGGGCGAATTTTTAATGATTGGATTCGAAGAAATCGAAACAGGCCGTGACCATGTCGCCCTTGTTTTCGGTGATATTTCGGGTGTTGAACCCGTATTATCTCGGATCCACTCTGAATGTCTCACGGGAGATGCATTATTCAGCCTAAGGTGTGACTGTGGTTTTCAGCTAGAAGCTGCGCTGTCGCAAATTAGTAAGGAAGGTCGGGGAGTTCTGCTATATCACCGTCAGGAAGGTCGCAATATTGGCTTGCTGAATAAAATCCGCGCCTATGCTTTACAAGACCAAGGCGTTGATACGGTTGAAGCCAACCATCAATTAGGTTTCGCTGCCGATGAGAGAGACTTCACCCTTTGCTCAGATATGTATAAGCTACTAAATATTAATGCAATTCGCCTTCTGACCAACAATCCTAAAAAGGTTGAGATCATGATAGAAGCTGGTATTAATATCATCGAACGTGTACCGCTGATTGTAGGCCGTAATCCCAACAACGCTCACTATCTCGATACTAAAGCCAGCCGTATGGGTCACTTACTGTTTAAATAACGTTGGTTGTTTAAATAACGTTAATAGCTTAAATCAAGCTGAAATTTCTCTATTTATCTTCTGAAAAAATCAATAAAAACTGCGTCGGTGTGGGCGCAGTTTTTGTTTTGGGATACAAATTATCTGGCAGCTATTATTTTAGCATATTACGAATGACATAATGCAAAATGCCATCATTATAGAAGTAAGCCAGCTCAGTTCCTGTATCGATGCGGCAACGGGCATCGAACACTATTTCCTGTCCATTGGTATAGGTAATTTTCACTGCTATTGTTTGCCCGGGTTTAATGTTACCTAATCCAGTAATATCTATCTGTTCATCCCCCATCAAGTTTAATGTTTTGCGGTTAATACCTTGAGGGAATTCCAGTGGCAAAATCCCCATACCAATCAAGTTAGAGCGGTGAATACGTTCGAAAGATTCCGCAATGACGACTCTGACTCCCAACAATCTTGTTCCTTTTGCCGCCCAGTCACGGCTTGAGCCAGAACCATATTCTTTACCCGCAATAATGGCTAACGGTATGTTTTCTTCCTGATAACGCATGGCCGCATCATAAATCGCCAGTTGGGACTGTGATGGAATATGTCGCGTGTACCCGCCTTCAGTGCCGGAGAGCATTTCATTACGGATACGAATATTGGCAAATGTCCCTCTCATCATAACTTCATGATTACCACGCCTTGAGCCATAAGAGTTAAAATCTTTTGGCAGAACACCGTGTTCTTGTAAATAACGCCCAGCTGGACTATCAGCCTTGATATTCCCTGCCGGAGAGATGTGATCTGTTGTGACCGAATCGCCCAAAATTGCCAATATATTGGCTTGATGAATATCTGCTACTGGTTTAGGTTCAGCCGTCATATCATTGAAAAAAGGGGGATGACGAATATAGGTCGAATCTGGCTGCCAAGAATAAGTCGCAGAACTTTCAACTTCCAGAGATTGCCAACTTTCATCACCCTCAAAGACGGCTTTGTATTCCTTATGGAACATTTCAGTTCTCACCTTTCCGACCGCTTCCGCAACTTCCTGACTATTAGGCCAAATATCTTTCAGATAAACTTCATTACCCAGCTGATCCTTCCCGATAGGTTCTCGGGTCAGATCTTTTTTCATACTGCCAGAAAGCGCATAAGCCACTACCAGCGGCGGTGATGCCAGCCAGTTTGTTTTCACCAACGGATGAATGCGTCCTTCAAAGTTACGGTTACCGGAAAGTACTGCACCAACAGTCAGGTCAGATTGCTTAATTGCCGTTTCAATAGGGTCTGGAAGTGGCCCAGAGTTACCAATACAGGTCGTACAACCATACCCCACGAGGTTGAAACCGAGTTTTTCCAAATATGGCATAAAGCCCGCCACCTCCAGATAATCAGTCACGACTTTAGAACCGGGAGCCAGTGAAGTCTTAACCCACGGTTGACGCTGTAAACCTTTCTCAACAGCTTTTTTGGCAAGTAAGCCCGCCGTCATTAATACACTTGGGTTAGAAGTATTGGTACAGGATGTAATGGCCGCAATCACGACTGCGCCATCTTGCAGTGAAAAAGTTTGATCATCTAAGGTGACTAGCTCGATTGATAAATGCCTTTGAGTCTTATGGATATCCAATTCCATCGCAGATTGAAAAGCCTGCGGTACATTTCTCAACGCGACCCTGTCCTGAGGACGCTTCGGACCAGCCAGACTTGCCTCAACCGTTGACATATCTAATTCAAGACTGCTAGTAAAAATGGGTTCATCCCCTTTATTACGCCATAGCCCCTGTGTCTTACAGTAGACTTCCACCAAAGCTATTTCTTCATCGTGACGACCAGTTAATCGCATATAATCTAATGTAATGTCATCAACAGGGAAGAAACCACAGGTTGCGCCATATTCAGGTGCCATATTGGCTATGGTTGCTCGATCTGCCAAAGGTAAATCGGCCAATCCATCGCCGTAGAATTCAACAAATTTGCCCACAACGCCGTGTTTACGTAACATTTGCGTCACAGTCAGTACGAGATCAGTTGCTGTGATCCCTTCTAGCAATTTTCCAATCAGTTTAAAACCAACAACATCCGGAATGAGCATAGAAATGGGCTGTCCCAGCATGGCAGCCTCGGCTTCAATTCCCCCAACCCCCCAGCCAAGAACCCCCAAACCATTAATCATGGTTGTGTGGGAATCCGTCCCTACTAACGTATCAGGATAGGCATAATCCTGACCATTCTGATTCTCATACCAAACCGCTTTGCCCAGATATTCAAGGTTAACTTGATGGCAAATCCCCGTTCCCGGCGGTACAACACGAAAACGATTAAAAGCCTTTTGTCCCCAACGTAAAAATAGGTAGCGTTCGTAGTTACGCTCCATCTCAATCTGAACGTTTTCTGTAAACGCCTGTTCTGTGCCAAACTTATCCACCATGACTGAATGGTCGATGACCAGGTCAACAGGAGATAACGGGTTAACTTGTTCTATATTTCCACCGAGCCGCAATACCGCTTCCCGCATGGCAGCAAGATCTACCACAGCCGGAACACCAGTAAAATCCTGCATCAGCACACGTGCTGGACGATAGGCTATCTCTCTATCTGCATGACCACTTTTCTGCCATTCCACCAACGCTTTTAAATCGTCCTCCACCACAGATCCACCATCAATATGGCGCAGGAGATTTTCGAGCAATACTTTCAAGGATTTTGGTAGACGGGATATTTCACCCATTTGTGCGGATAATAGAGGTAGACTGTAATAATGATAGGTTTTACTGCCGACCGATTTAATATCGATCGAAAGTGTTGAAGCACAGTCCGTTTTCAATCTAAACGACATAACTCCTCCTTTCTTATTATGAGCAACTACGCTTTTAAACATAACACATAAGAGAACATTTGTTATTCAGTGACCACACATTTTGCCAATGCACTGTAAATCCTCATTTACTGATAAAGTTTAGGGATGGCGCTTCCAAAATAGATGTGTTTTATTCATGGCATAAAATTCTGGTGGGATTAACTCTAATAGAGTTCAGAATAAACATTGGAAAATATATTAATTATATTCAATAAGTTAATTAAAGATAGAGGGATAAATTATGAATATAGCAACAGATAAAAAACACAAAAATTATTTGATTAATATACAGCAAGCGGATCAATTTTTTTCTGCTGATATTGATCATAAATTTTCCTTGTCAAATTATCGGCTAAATGACACTGATGGTCTTGTCCAATTTATCATTACTTCGCAAATTACCGACCAAGCCAATGTCATAAAGCAATTTAATGAAATCAAAAAGACACAGATAGCGCTTTCCTCAATAGCGACTGATTATATCAATCAATATGTCCATGCTCATGGTAAAGGATATAAAACAGATATTCAGTTTTGGGGAGACATTATAGCGAAACTGCCATTGATGAGTGTCAGAAATATCGAAAGTCAAACCTATCGCCATGAAATGGTGGGTTTTTCTATCGCAACAAATTTGCTCCAACTCATCATGGATCTTGTTTTGAGTACATATTCTCCCAGTATGCAAAGTTTTTCTAACTTTCTACGACAACAAGGAGAAGCCATCAGATTAGGCTTAAAAAGGAATGACGACCATTACTCTACTCTTACACTGGCTAGTGTCATTGAAGCAATTGGAGTTGAAGGCCAAGTCATGTATGTCCCTAAACTAAAACTGTATAAAATAGATTTTAATCGAACTAACTCAGAAATAACGTCAAATTGTGCTTCCAATGAAACGATCAATGTCGAGTTTACTTACTCTTCCTACGTCGCGTTATTTGATTATCAAGCATTGGAAGATCCTGAAATAAAAATGGCTTTTGATAATTTCCTTCTTAAAAATAAGAGGTTTTCAATAGAAAATTCCGATAATTTCTTCAATGGTGAATTTAAAGTGTAATAACAAAAAACGGCCATAACATAGTTGCTATGCTAACTTTTTGAAGTTAGCGTGGTTAAATTTCATCCACAAGATTTAACCCACAAATTTTATACCCAATTGATTTTAAGATGCAGCACTTATTTCTTGGGAACGAATCCCCGGAAGCATAGCTAATCTATGTTTATGACTACATGACCAGGGTGAGTAAGCGCAGCCAACAACAGCTGCAACTTGAAGGACGAAGGGGATATATGGAACTAAAAAACTATGTACATACCTCGTAAAATGAAAATGACGGGCAAAGATCATATCACTGAATTTATCTCCACTTATAGCTTTGAGTTACTGGTTTAGCCCTCTTTGACTGGCACACATCTTCCGTTTGTATTCAACCTTGATGAGGGAGAAAACGGGGTTTTATAAGGTCACGTCGCTAAAGCGAATCAACATTGGAAAGAGTTGGAAAAACAAAGGGTTTTAGTTGTCTTTACTGGCTCACATACCTATATCTCTCCCACGTGGTATGAATCCATCCACGCCGTGCCAACTTGGAATTACACCGCTGTTCATTGTTACGGTGTTACAAAAATCTTAAATGATGATGAAATTAAGTTAGCCTTGGCAGCATTAATGAATCAATATGAAACTGACTTGATCAAAAATACTGAACTGATGCCAGAAGAATACCTCAGCAAACTACGGCAAGCTATTGTCGAGTTTAAAGTCATTATTGATGAAATACAGGCCAAAGAAAAACTAGATCAGCATAAAAGCGTTGACGATCAAAATGGTGTTTTCACAGCATTAAGCGAAAATAAGAGAGCTGACGATAAAGAGTTAGCGAACTATATGAAAGTACACAATATCGGTACAGGTAAGTAAATCAATATAATCAAGCTTAATATAAATAAAGGGATAGAAACCCCATCTCATATAGCGTGAACGGGGTTCGGTGACACAGCTCCACTCTCAAAGGCAAGAGAAAATAAAGATCAACCACCTCCTTGCTACCAGGGGGTGGTTTAATCTTTTTGATATTGTATATTTTCTTTATATCTATCTTATTGATGAGATTAAATATCTTTTCTACACTATCGGTAGTTCAATGTCTTTGAACATTTCTTCGATTTCTTCATTGGAGCGCAACGCAATGGCTTTATCCACAACATCGCGTGTCAAATGAGGAGCAAAACGCCAAATAAAATCATACATATAACTACGCAGGAAGCTGCTGCGTCGAAAGCCAATTTTAGTTGTGCTATAACTGAATTTATCACGCATATCGATGCGTACCAAGTCACTATCCTGAACAGCTTCAACGGACATACTGGCAATCACACCAACTCCCAAGCCTAAGCGCACATAAGTCTTAATCACATCCGCATCAGTTGCCGTAAATACAATTTTGGGTTTCAAACCAGCTCGGTCAAAGGCTACATCCAACTCAGAACGTCCAGTAAAGCCAAAAGTATAAGTTACAATTGGATATTCTGCTAATTCTTCAATCGTCACATTCTGTCTATTGGCGAGAGGATGATCTTTCGTTACCACCACTGAACGATTCCAGTGATAACAAGGCAACATAATTAGATCGCTATAAAGATGAAGTGCTTCTGTCGCTATCGCAAAGTCACTATTTCCTTTGCATACTTCTTCCGCGATCTGGGTTGGTGAACCTTGATGCATGTGCAGCGATACGTTGGGATAACGTTCAATAAAGCCTTTAATAACAGGAGGTAAAGCGTATCTTGCTTGTGTGTGGGTAGTAGCAATATACAGAGAGCCACGATCTGGATAGGTGTGTTCACTGGCAACAGAACGAATTGAGTCTATTTTTGACAGAACCTCACGTGAAATACGGACAATTTCTTCACCAGCCGGAGTCACATGCGTCAAATGTTTGCCACTACGAGCAAATATTTGAATACCTAACTCATCTTCAAGCATCCTGACTTGTTTGCTGATCCCTGGTTGAGAGGTGTACAATCCTTCCGCCGTAGAAGATACGTTCAGGTTGTGATTAACCACCTCGACAATATAACGCAATTGCTGTAGTTTCATATCAGCACTGTCCCTAATAATCAAATATATGAATGTCTTGTCGTTTAATTGATTTCTATATTGCTAATAGTTATGCGCTTATAACCATGTGGAATAGCTCTTTATAGGCATATAACTACTATAACACTTACTGTATATTTATATAACAAATAATTAGAGCAAGTAACTATTATTAAACACTTGTTGCAAATATATTGTGTTTAAATTCCGTTGAAATACAAAAAAAGCCAGCCCTTAAGGCTGGCTTTCTAGAAAGAAAAATTATATTTTTAGCAAAAAAAGAAATATCCATCTAAATATATTTCAATGAAGTATATCCAATAAATGATGGATATATGTACTAACTAAACATTGAAACTATTATTTTTCTTTCACTACCCAAGCACCGTCAACAAAAAATGCTGTCCATCCGGTTGCTTTGCCATTTTTCTCCGCAGAAATGTATTGTTGTTTCGTTTTACGGCTAAAACGCACAACTGTTTTATTCCCTTCTGGGTCAGCAACAGGTGCTTCCGCCAAATAACGCAGCTTCTCTGGTAAGCGAGATTTAAACTGAACAAGCTCCTCAACCAGCGGTGCACGTGTTTCGCGGGACTTAGGAAAAGTGTTGGCTGCCAAAAATACGCCTGCAGCACCATCACGCAAAACAAAGTAAGCATCCGATTTTTCACATGCCAGCTCAGGTAATGGAACCGGATCTTCTTTCGGTGGTGCAACTTCCCCGTTACGCAGAATCTTACGGGTGTTTTTACATTCTTCGTTGGTACAACCCATGTATTTACCGAAACGTCCCATTTTCAGGTGCATTTCTGAACCACATTTATCACATTCAACAATCGGGCCATCATAACCCTTGATACGGAATTCGCCCTCTTCGACTTCATAACCATCACATGCTGGGTTATTACCACATACATGTAGTTTACGCTGATTATCAATCAAATAGCTGTCCATTGCAGTGCCACACTTTTTACAGCGACAACGGGCACGCAGCGCATTGGTTTCCGCATCATCACCTTCCAGAATATTCAGAATTTCATTTTCTGGGATCAGGTTGATAGTTTGCTTACATCGTTCTTTGGGCGACAATGCATAACCAGAACAACCAAGAAATACTCCCGTTGTCGCTGTACGAATGCCCATCGGACGGCTACAAGTCGGGCAATCAATCGAGGTGATGATCATCGGATTCGGGCGCATACCACCTTCATCAGGGTCTTTGCTCGCAACATCAAGCTGCGCACTAAAATTAGTGAAAAATTCGTCCAAAACCCCTTTCCAGTTCGCCTCATTGTTAGCAACATGATCAAGCTGGTCTTCCATTCTTGCCGTGAAGTCATAGCTCATTAGTTCGTTGAAGTTTTCGCCCAAACGATCATTGACGATTTCACCCATTTTTTCCGCATAGAATCGACGATTTTCAACACGCACATAGCCACGATCCTGAATGGTTGAAATAATCGATGCATAAGTCGATGGACGGCCAATTCCACGCTTTTCCAGCTCCCTGACCAACGAAGCTTCACTGAAACGAGCAGGTGGTTTCGTA
This sequence comes from Xenorhabdus hominickii, assembly GCF_002632725.1. Lineage (GTDB taxonomy): Bacteria > Pseudomonadota > Gammaproteobacteria > Enterobacterales > Enterobacteriaceae > Xenorhabdus > Xenorhabdus hominickii. The sequence continues at coordinate 335,283 of NZ_NJAI01000005.1, read as the reverse complement.
AAGTGCTGGCTTGGTATCAATTGCTGTAAATCAAGTTCTGTACCTACCGCAATCTCTGGCAGAGTGCTATCTTCATCACCTTTTCGCAGGGCTGGCATGACTTTCGTCCAGCCATCAAAACGCAGAGTACGGCCTTTAGCACGCAGCTCAAAATCGCCTGATTGAACAGTCAACGTCGTGGAATCATATTTTGCTGGCATCATCTGGCAAGCGATGAATTGACGCCAGATAAGCTGATATAATTTTTGCGCATCAGCTTCCATGTCCTTCAGTTCATCCGCGACAACATCGACATTAGAAGGACGAATTGCTTCATGCGCTTCCTGAGAATTTTCCTTGCTACTGTAAACATTGGCACTTTTTGGTAAATAGATGTCACCAAAATGATTACTGATATAACCGCGAACCATGTCCAACGCATCCTGGCTCAAATTAGTCGAGTCAGTACGCATATAAGTGATATGGCCCGCCTCATACAAACGTTGCGCCATCATCATGGTTTTCTTAACACCAAAGCCAAGCCGCGTACTTGCTGCCTGTTGCAATGTTGAAGTTATGAATGGTGCGCTCGGTTTACTGGACGTCGGGCGATCTTCGCGATCAGTCACTTTGTATCGTGCTTTCTCAAGCAAAGATACCGCTGCCTGCGTTTGCTGAGCATTTACCGGCTTGAATGGTTTCCCTTTTTCATGGGTCACTTCCATATGGAGAGCAATGTCTCCTTTAGCCGCTAGATCCGCATGCAGTTGCCAATATTCTTCCGGTACAAATGACTTAATTTCACGCTCTCGTTCAACCACAAGACGAACCGCAACGGATTGTACTCGTCCGGCTGATAATCCTCTGGCCACTTTTTTCCACAAGAGCGGTGAAACCATATATCCCACAACACGATCCATAAAACGGCGCGCTTGTTGGGCATTAACGCGATCAATATTCAATTCACCCGGTTTATCAAAAGCCTGTGTGATTGCATTCTTGGTAATTTCGTTGAACACAACTCGACTAAAACGAGTGTCATCCCCACCAATCACTTCCCGCAGGTGCCATGCAATGGCTTCCCCTTCGCGGTCAAGATCCGTTGCGAGGTAGATATGAGTAGCTTTTTCAGCCAGAGTTTTCAGCTCCGCGACAACTTTTTCCTTGCCGGGTAAAATTTGGTAGTTCGCTTCCCAATTATGGAAGGGATCGACTCCCATACGACTTATCAGCGCTGTTTTCTCATCTTTTTTTACTTTCTTTTTATTCTTATCGGTAGATGAGCTTGAACTCTTTTGACTCGCTGCTCCACTCGTCGGCAAATCACGGATATGCCCTACGCTGGACTTCACCACGTAGTCATTCCCGAGATATTTATTGATTGTTTTGGCTTTTGCCGGGGACTCCACTATAACAAGAGCTTTACCCATAGTTACCTTTACCTAATTATCTTCTTTTCAGATGGCGAAAATCACGGCGTTATGTTGCGATATATAAAATAAAATCTCTTTTTATATTGCGATAGATTTGCAAGATATCAACTAATTTTTATCTTGTACTTTTGTTTCAGCGCAAAACCCTTTGAAATATTTAAGGTATTTTATCTATCAACACAGTCCATGTAATTGTATGATTTAACAGTTGTAAACAAAATCTTCCATCTGCATGACGAAAAGCCCACACTCTACCTGATAAAAAACGATGCGCAACAACTTATTTCTTGGAGGAGCACAATAGATGCAAACTGAAACAATACCTATCAAGCGGGAACAGTTACTGAAAAAAGCAAATGAAATCATTAGGGAACACGAAAATTTTATACAAGGAATGTATGCCGAGAGCGTAGAACAAAAAAATGACGTATTAGTATTCAAAGGTGAGTACTTTCTGGATGAGTACGGTTTACCCACTGCAAAAAGCACCGCTGTGTTTAATATGTTTAAACATTTAGCTCATATATTGTCCGTAAGGTATCATTTGGTAGACTGACGTCTGATTAAATGATCACGGATAAAGTTATACCCATTAGATTTTAAGTTACATCAAAACAGCAAATGACGCGATAAGCGTGAACAAGCGCAGCAACAAAAAGGTAATTTGAATGATAAAGGGGATATCAATTAAAATTATGCGGGTAATAGAGGAATTGACAGCCCTCCATTTACCCGCACTGTATACATAATGATTTCAACAACTGATGTTAACAATCAGCGTTATTGTTTACTATCATAATTGTTTACTGCCATATTTAGACTGTCATAACAGTGGCTTTTCACCTCTTTGCCACCAGCGCATAAACAATTTATCAACGTTTTCCATTGCGCTACCCATGAAACGTTCTACCATACGTTTACGGCGGGAGTAACTAACCGCAATGACTTCACAGTGTTCAATTTGCTCAATCAGAAAATCATCACTGACCCCCACCTCATCAATCAGTCCGTTTTCTTTTGCCTGTATGCCATACCAATATTCACCTGTCGCTACTTTCTCCACATCCAAAGATGGGCGGTGCTGATGGATAAATGATTTAAATAATTTATGCGTTTCATTCAGATCTTCCTGAAATTTTTTCCGTCCTTGTTCAGTATTTTCTCCCAGCAGCGTCAAGGTACGCTTGAATTCCCCGGCAGTATGAAGCTCCACATCGATATCATTTTTTTTCAACAAGCGATGGATATTTGGCAATTGAGCCACAACACCAATAGAGCCAATGATAGCAAAAGGTGCGGCAATGATGTGATCAGCCACACAAGCCATCATATAACCGCCGCTAGCAGCCACCTTATCCACAACAATCGTCAAACGTATTCCTTTCTGTCGTAAACGCGCCAACTGTGATGCTGCAAGACCATACCCATGAACCATACCTCCTGGGCTTTCCAGACGCAGTAAAACTTCATCTTTTTTATCAGCTACAGCCAGTACAGCACTGATTTCTTCACGGAGGGAATCAACCTCATGAGCATCCATACTGCCTTTAAAATCGAGAACATAAAGATTTGGTTTTTGTAGTCCATTCTGACCCGTTTTAACGGCCACTTTTTTCTGCTTGGCATCATTTTTTAGCTGCTTTTTTAATGCCTTCTGCCAAACTTTTCGTTCAGCCTCACTCATTCGGGCTTGCTGCATCTGACGCTGTTTTTCCTTGTATGACTCACCAAGATTGGTCAGCTTTAATTCTCCTTTATGCATGGTTTTACGTACACCTAATCCGAAACAAAATACCACCAAAATAACGACTGCAACTACCACAGTGAGAATTTTGGCTAAAAATAGTCCATATAGCGACAAATATTCCACAAAGCCACCTTTATTAATTTATGATGAACAATACATTTCATTCTAACTAAAAACCGAAGACCGTGCTCTAACAGTTTACTTAACCTAACCTGATTAAGGTCTTACTTTTACCAACTTAGGTCAATTTGACGAAAGCCTTCAGTTTTGTTCTGATGATATTTAATAGACCGTGATTAACAGATCGTTATAAGAAACACAGGAAGATTGTTTGATGTTAGATTACCAACCTAATAATGACCTGCTGCAAAATAAAACTATTTTAGTGACCGGTGCTGGCGATGGCATTGGACGTGAAGCTGCCCTGACTTACGCCCGCCACGGTGCGAAAGTTATTTTGCTAGGACGTACTACCGCAAAACTGGAAACAGTCAAACAACAGATTGAAAACGATGGAGGCTTATCTGCCGACGTTTATACTATGGACCTTCTTACCGTGACCGTTGAAGAATGCCGGACTTTTGCCCAACAATTAGCACAACATGACTCCCATCTGGATGGCGTTTTGCACAACGCAGGGCTTCTTGGCGTTGTCGCCCCTATCATTAAGCAACCCGTTCAGCTTTGGCATGATGTCATGCAAATAAATGTTAATGCTACTTTTATGCTGACACAGGCATTAATTCCCCTGTTATTAAAATCCCCTAATGGCTCTTTGGTGTTTACCAGTTCCAGTGTAGGCCGTGAAGGCAGAAGTGGTTGGGGAGCTTATTCCGTTTCTAAATTTGCCACAGAAGGTTTAATGCAAATCTTGGCACAAGAATATAAGAAAACCACTCTACGGATTAACTGTATTAATCCGGGAGGTACACGTACCAATATGCGGGCCAGTGCATTTCCCGACGAAAACTCCGCCAAATTAAAGACTCCGGCGGATATTATGCCTGTTTATCTTTATGTTATGGGTGATGATAGCCGGAATGATTCTGGCATCAGTTTTGATGCCCAACCCGGCCGAAAAGCGGGACCGGCTGAATAATCATACGTTGATTGATAGATAAATCCGCTGTTTCAATTTAGCCTAAGTTTTGGCATAAACTGAAACAGCGGCTTGAAGAATATTAACGACCTTTAGGCGCTGTTTTTCTTCCGGCATTCTGACGAGAACTACTTGCAGGACGCTTTCCGGCAGGACGAGCAGCAACCTGTGCATGGCGTCTTACCGCACGGCGGATCTGATTAGCCTTGAGGCGACGTTGATCACGCTCAACCGCCACTTTGGTCACAACTTCGGCCCCCAGACCAACCAATTCGCGCAAATAGTTGGTCTGTTCCAGCCCCAACTCAGTCCAACCAGCACGTGGTAAACCTTTCGGCAAATCGATATCACCATAGCGTACACGGATCAAACGGCTAACCTGCACACCAACTGATTCCCACAACCGTCTGACTTCACGATTACGGCCTTCGGTCAATGTCACGTTGTACCATTGGTTGATACCTTCTCCACCTTTAAATGTAACGGTTTTAAAAGAAGCAGGACCATCTTCCAATTGTACACCTTGCGTCAACTGACGGAGTTTTGCATTATCCACTTCACCAAAAACACGAACAGCATATTCACGCTCTACTTCTTGGCTTGGATGCATCAGGCGGTTTGCTAATTCGCCGTCAGTGGTAAACAGCAACAACCCACAGGTGTTGATATCCAGACGCCCTACTGCAATCCAACGTGCTCCTTGCAGTTTCGGCAAACGGTCAAATACCGTCGGACGCCCTTCAGGATCTTGACGCGTACACAATTCACCTTCAGGCTTGTAATAAGCCAGAACACGGCAAACTGTTTTCTGCGGCTCTTTGATATTTAAGATTCGTCCATCCAGACGAACTTTTACTGAGGGCTTAACTTCGATTCGATCACCCAACTTTGCGGTCTTGCCATCAATGCTAATGCGCCCTTGTTGGATATATCCTTCAATTTCGCGACGGGAACCATGGCCAGAACGCGCGAGAATTTTTTGTAACTTTTCTGTTTTATCGCTCATTGAGCAACCTCTGTTGTCGCCTTCACAGGCGTCGTGTTATTAAATAAAAAATTAAATCGTACGATTTATAAAAAAGGAATTACACCTTATAAAAAAGGTGTTGCATCACCTTCGCCTTCACGAAGGATCACTGGCGAATCCCCAGTTAAATCTATTACCGTTGTCGGTTGCTGCCCAAGATAACCACCATGAATAATTAAATCAACTTGTTTACCCAACGTATCTTTAATCTCTTCTGGATCAGATTCAGCAAAATCATTTCCGGGTAAAATCAAACTGCACGACATCAATGGTTCATGCATTTCTTCCAGCAGCGCCAAAGCGATAGGATTAGAAGGAACACGTAGACCAATTGTTTTGCGTTTTTCGTTCATTAAGCGACGTGGAACTTCTTTTGTCGCCTGTAAAATAAAGGTGTAATTTCCCGGCGTGTTATTTTTAATCAATCGGAACGCCTGATTATCCACATGTGCATAAGCTGCAATTTCAGACAGGTCACGACACATCAGCGTAAAGTTGTGGCGTCCATCCAATTGACGAATACGACATATGCGGGTCATAGCATCCTTATTTTCAAGGCAACAACCAATGGCATACCCTGAATCAGTAGGATAAATGACAACGCCACCCTTTTTCAGCACTTCCACGCTCTGATCAATAAGACGAGTTTGTGGATTATCGGGGTGGACATAAAAAAACTGGCTCATAACAATAACCTCTACTTCTGTGCAGTCCCAATCCGTGACCAGTCGTGCCATATCGGTACAACATCACCGGGTAACCACAAATTGCGTCCCAGTTCTATCCATGAACAAGGTTGGTGAAAATCCGATCCTAATGATACTTTCAACCCATGCTCTCTCGCTAGTTGACCTAGTTGTTGCCTTTCATTAGGGGCCTGCTGGCACTGTGCAACTTCCATTGCATCGCCGCCATGTTGTTTAAACCAAGCTATTAACCGTTTCAGCCATTTCATCGACAAATCATATCTGCCGGGATGGGCAATCACAGCCTGTCCACCAGCCTGGTGAATGGTTTCAATAGCCTGCTCAATTGTACACCATTGAGCAGGGACATAACCGATCTTTCCTTTCGCCAGATATTTTTTAAAAACTTTCGGGATTGTCGGTTCAATCCCCGCTTCTATCAGATAACGGGCAAAATGCCCGCGAGTGACCTGCCCACCATTCGCCAGTCTGGATGCTCCTTCCCAAGCATCGGGAATACCTGCTTTGGCCAATCGATGTCCAATTTCGATACCACGCTGTTTTCTTAAATCAACCTGATTGACCAATAGTTTTCTTAAGGAAATAGAGTTGATATCAATATTTAATCCAACAATATGAATTTCCAAATTCTCCCATGACGTTGAAATCTCGGCACCGGATACCAATGTCAACGGCAAATTATTTTGCTGAATATGGTTTAAGGCAGGCAGAATACCATCTGTCGTATCATGATCAGTGATTGCCAATACATCAATACCCACAAAGATGGCTCTGTCTACAAGCTGTTCCGGTGATAACACACCATCTGAAGCGGTCGTATGGCTATGCAGGTCATAGCGTTTTGTCATTTCACTGGCAGCTTCAGTCATTATCCTGTACCTGTTTTGTCGGGGGGAGAGGGAAACAAAGGCACTCTCTATCAAATGATATTAAACACAAAGCGCAGATGATAACACAGAGGATAGGATTGAAGGGGGAATTTACTGGTTAGTCTTAGCTTTTACATGATGGACGTAGTTTGTCAGTTGAGAACAAAAACTGTACATCACCTGATCCGCAGCTTTCTCAAAAAACAGAGCGATAATTGGTAATATTTAATAACACGGAGGTCGAAAGCCGATTATCAGAACTCCCACGACCGTAAAGTTAACACTGTCCGATGACTGCAACCATGCAGGTGCTGTATAAGAAGTTTTAATCGTACTGGCTCCGGATACTGGAACTATCGAACCTACTGACCAATTCCCCTGATTATCACCTTATTTGATTTAGGGGGTTTTCACGGTCAATGCAGATTATTTTACAATTTACATCCTCACATTAACTCACTTTTAGACGCATCAAAAAAAATCATTGACAAGCGAACTATGAATCAGTTTACTAGTACACGGGTTGATTGAAAGGCTCCCTTACCAAAACACTATTGAACAAATGAGGCACTTGAAAATGATTGTATCTATACAAAAAAATATGCAAATAAATCGTTGGTGGCACGACTCTCCATTCAGGGCGGTTGGCTCACGCGCATAAGTACAGATACGCAAGTGCCTAAACCCGCCTTAAAAAGCGGGTTTTTTTATCGTAAGTTTTTGTGGATGAAAGTAGCAAACGGGGTATAAATATGGCTGGCAAAGAATTTAATATTTTTATAAATCAGATGGATACCATTTATAAAACAGATCCAACACTACTTTTCCATCAACTTTGCAGCAATCGTCCAGCAACGTTATTATTGGAATCTGCTGAGATTCAAAGCAAAAATAATATCAAAAGCATATTGATCATTGATAGTGCTATGCGCATTATCGCCAACGAGCGGCAAGTCACGTTTGAAGCACTCACCGAAAATGGTCGGAACCTACTTCCCATACTTACTCATTTACTCTCAGAAAAAGCCGAATTGAGTGTAGAATCTCACGTGATTCGGGCACAGTTTCCTGCTACTGAACACAATTTGGACGAAGATAGCCGTCTAAAATTGGATTCTGTTTTTGATGCATTACGCGCTCTGACAGCATTGGCATCGTTCTCAGAATCACCCGATGCCATCTTCGTTGGCGGGTTGTTTTCTTACGATTTAGTAGCCGGATTTGAACCCTTACCCACAGTAAAACATCACCAGAACTGCCCTGATTTTTGTTTTTATCTCGCGGAAACACTATTGGTGATCGACCATCAAGATCAGCATTCTTTTCTGCAAACTTCTCTGTTTGGCGAATCTGATTCGGAAAAAAAACGTCTTAAAGAACGTCTGGATACTTTATCCTCAGCCATTGCAGAACCACTTCAAACACTTTCACCTGTCACATTGCCTGACATTACTATTGGCTGTAATCAAAGTGATGAACAATACGCAAATATCGTGCAGCAATTACAGCAATTTGTCCGTCAAGGCGATATTTTTCAAGTGGTGCCATCACGGCGTTTCACATTACCATGTCCATCCCCACTAAACGCTTACCATGCATTGAAAAAACAAAATCCAAGTCCCTATATGTTTTTCATGCAAGATCAGGATTTTTGCCTGTTTGGTGCTTCACCAGAAAGCGCACTTAAATATGATGCCTGTAACCGACAGATCGAAATCTATCCGATAGCAGGTACACGTCCACGTGGGCGTAATGCTAACGGAGAGCTGGATGTCGATGTCGATAGCCGTATTGAGCTGGAAATGCGCACAGACGCGAAAGAATTATCTGAACATGTCATGCTCGTTGATCTGGCTCGCAATGATTTGGCTCGCATTTGTGAAGCAGGTAGTCGCTATGTCGCCGATTTAACCAAAGTCGATCGCTATTCATTTGTAATGCATCTCGTTTCTCGTGTCGTCGGCACACTTCGCAATGATTTGGATATCTTTCATGCGTATCAGGCCTGTATGAATATGGGGACGTTGACAGGGGCGCCTAAAGTTCGGGCCATGCAGCTCATTGCAGAATATGAAGGCGAGCGGCGTGGCAGCTATGGCGGAGCAGTCGGTTATTTTACCGGTAGAGGGGATTTTGACTCCTGCATTGTGATTCGTTCTGCCTATGTGGAAAAAGGTCAAGCTGCGGTGCAAGTCGGTGCTGGCATTGTATTGGATTCCATTCCTCAATCAGAAGTGGATGAAACTCACAGCAAAGCCAGAGCTGTTATTCGCGCGATTGCTCAAGCCCATAATGTAGAGGTGACATTCTGATGGCTAATATTCTTTTACTCGATAATGTCGATTCCTTTACATATAACCTCGTGGATCAACTGCGTACCCATGATCATCATGTCATTATTTACCGCAATACCGTGTCAACCGACATAATCATGGCCAAACTTGGTGAGATGGAATCACCTCTTTTGATGTTATCACCCGGTCCCGGGAAACCCTCAGATGCAGGTTGTATGCCTGAATTGCTTAAACAAGTGATAGGCAAAACCCCTGTGATCGGAATTTGTCTTGGGCATCAGGCGATTATTGAAGCCTATGGTGGTGAAGTCTCTGCTGCAAAAGAAATCCTGCATGGAAGAGCAACACCAGCCACTCATGATGGACAAGGTATGTTTTCCGGCCTGCCAAATCCGTTGCCTGTTGCTCGTTATCATTCTCTTGCTGGCGAACACGTTCCCGACACGCTGATTATTTCTGCCTCGTGTGGCGATACTGTGATGGCGGTACGCCAAGATGAGCATAAAGTCTGCGGGTTCCAGTTCCATCCCGAATCTATCCTGACTACACAAGGAGCCAAATTGCTCGAGCAAACTTTAGTATGGGCTTTAAATTGAATATGTTGAATGTAAACGTATTGAACTTAAGGATATTGCATTTAAGTGTATCGAATTAAAGGCGCTAAATAGTAAGGAATGGGAAAATGCAGTTAATTTTTGACAAATTATTCAGTGCCCAGGCACTGACACAACAAGAAAGTCAGGAACTATTTACCGCTGTCATTCAAGGTGAGTTGGGTGATGCACAACTGGCCGCTGTATTGATTAGCCTGAAATTGCGTGGTGAGCAGCCACAAGAAATTGCAGGTGCAGCCCAAGCGTTCTTAGCAAACGCAGTTCCCTTTCCTCGTCCTGAATACACATTTTGCGATATCGTCGGCACAGGTGGAGATGGCACAAATAGCATCAATATTTCAACGGCCAGTGCCTTTATCGCCGCAACCTGTGGCCTTAAAGTAGCAAAACATGGCAACCGCAGTATTTCCAGTCGTTCAGGCTCATCCGATTTACTGGCTGCATTCGGCATTGCACTGGATGCTTGTGCCGAAGATTCACGGAGTGCACTGGATGATATTGGCGTCTGTTTCCTGTTCGCCCCTCAATATCACACGGGCTTCCGCCATGCCGTACAAGTTCGCCATCAATTGAAAACTCGGACATTATTCAATGTACTTGGCCCATTGATCAATCCTGCTCGTCCTCCTCTGTCCCTCATCGGAGTCTATAGCCCGGAGTTGGTAGAACCCATTGCCCGTACTCTACAAGTTTTGGGTTATCAAAGAGCCGCTGTTGTACACAGTGGGGGCATGGATGAAGTTGCTTTGCATGCCCAGACTCAGGTGGCAGAACTTAATAATGGAGAGATCATCCAATATCAATTAACGGCAGCAGATTTTGGCTTACCGAACCATCCGATATCTTCATTAAGAGGCGGATCACCAGAAGAAAATCGCGATATGTTAGCGATGTTATTGCAAGGTCGCGGGCAAAAAGCCCATGCCGATGCTGTCGCGGCAAACGTAGCACTTTTAATGAAGATGCACGGACAAGAAGACTTACGTGACAATACTCAATTAGCACTCAATACCATTTACAGTGGTCAGGCTTATGAAAAAGTGACCGCATTGGCGGCGAGGATTTAATCATGAAAACCAGTGTATTACAGAAAATTGTTGATGACAAAGCGGCATATCTGGTCACTCGTAAAGTAGAACAACCACTGGAAAGTTTTATTGATGATATCGTACCGAGTCACCGTTGTTTTTATCAGGCACTGACCCATAAACAAACCGTTTTTATTCTAGAATGCAAAAAAGCGTCTCCATCAAAAGGGGTAATTTGTGAAAATTTCGACCCCGTTCGCACGGCTAAAACATATCAACCTTATGCTGCCGCAATTTCTGTTTTGACCGATGAAAAATATTTTCAGGGTAATTATGATTTTCTCAGGATGGTCAGTTCAGTCGTGCATCAACCTGTTTTATGCAAAGATTTTATTATCGATGCCTATCAGGTTTATCTCGCCCGTTACTATCAGGCGGATGCTATTTTACTCATGCTTTCCGTACTTGATGATGATACATATCGCGAGCTGTCCGTGCTGGCACACAGTCTTGATATGGGCGTATTGACCGAAGTCAGTAATGAAGATGAGCGCCGTCGGGCTATTACATTAAAAGCAAAAGTTATCGGTATCAATAATCGGGATCTGCGCGACTTATCCATAGATTTAGATCGCACTCGCCAACTGGCTGTGGGCTTACCAGAAGGCACCATTATCATTAGTGAATCCGGTATCCACCAGCACCGACAAGTGCGTGATTTAAGTCAATTTGCCCACGGTTTTCTTATCGGCAGTGCATTAATGGCTCAACAAAATTTAAACCTCGCTTTGCGTCGTCTGATTTTAGGTGATAACAAAATTTGCGGTTTAACCCGACCACAAGATGCCAAAACCGCACTGCAAGTGGGCGCGGTCTATGGTGGTCTTATTTTTGCTGAAAAATCACCGCGCAAAATTAGCCTGCAAAAAGCCCAACAAATCATCAATGAAGCTTCTCTACAATATGTCGGTGTGTTTCAAAATCAATCCGTTGATTTTGTCAGTGGCATCGCTCGTACACTTTCGCTCACAGCCGTGCAATTACATGGGCATGAAGACGAAGATTACATCAATACCTTACGCTCGGTATTACCTGAGCATTGTGAAATCTGGAAAGCCATTGATATGTCTAAGACTGTGGAATTTTCCGAAATAACCAATGTTGATCACGTATTGCTAGATAATGGCGCAGGAGGAACAGGAAAACCATTTGACTGGACTTTAATCAATCCTCGACTTCAACAGGACATTATCTTGGCCGGTGGTTTGAACGCAGATAATTGCCAACAAGCAGCAACATTCGGTTGCTATGGACTGGATTTTAACTCTGGAGTCGAAGTTTCTCCAGGCATCAAAAGCAGTCAAAAAATCAAACAGGTATTTCAACAATTACGCTGTTATCACTAATTTTTCAGACAAGAGATGAGTAGAATAATGAGTAAATTGAATCCTTATTTTGGCGATTTTGGGGGGCAATTTGTTCCTCAAATTTTGATCCCTGCCCTTAACCAATTAGAAGATGCCTTTATTGATGCACAGACAGATCCTGAATTTCAGCAGACGTTTCAGGATCTGTTGAAAAACTACGCAGGCAGGCCCACCGCCTTAACTCTGTGTAAAAATTTAACTAAAGGTACGAAAGCACGCCTTTACCTGAAACGTGAAGATCTGCTCCACGGCGGTGCTCATAAAACCAATCAGGTTTTGGGGCAAGCATTATTGGCGAAACGCATGGGCAAGGAAGAGGTCATTGCTGAAACCGGTGCGGGTCAGCATGGCGTAGCGACTGCCCTAGCTTGCGCATTGCTGGGGTTAAAATGCCGCATTTATATGGGAGCAAAAGATATTGAACGCCAATCCCCCAATGTCTTTCGTATGCGTTTGATGGGCGCTGAAGTGATCCCTGTTCACAGCGGTTCAGCAACATTGAAAGATGCTTGTAACGAAGCGATGCGTGACTGGTCTGGTTGCTATGAAACAGCCCACTACTTATTGGGTACCGCTGCGGGTCCACATCCATATCCAACAATGGTACGAGAATTTCAGCGTATGATTGGTGAAGAAGCCAAGGCACAAATTTTGGAGAAAGAAGGACGCCTGCCTGACGCTGTTATTGCCTGTATCGGTGGAGGATCTAATGCCATTGGCCTGTTTGCTGAGTTTATTCCAGAAAACGATGTTCGCCTAATCGGGGTTGAACCGGCTGGGCATGGTATCGAAACAGGGAAACATGGCGCTCCATTGAAACACGGTAAGTTAGGGATTTATTTCGGTATGAAAGCACCGATTATGCAAACGGAAGATGGGCAGATAGAAGAATCTTACTCTCTCTCGGCTGGATTAGATTTTCCTTCCGTTGGCCCTCAGCACGCTTATTTAAATAGTATCGGTCGAGCTGATTATGTTTCAGTCACTGACGATGAAGCGCTTGAAGCTTTCAAAGCGCTATCACGCAATGAGGGCATTATTCCCGCGTTGGAATCATCTCATGCACTCGCCCATGCTTTAAAAATGATCCATCAAGCTCCGGACAAAGAGCAATTATTGATTGTCAATCTATCTGGTCGTGGAGACAAAGACATCTTTACTGTTCACGATATTTTAAAATCTAGGGGGGAAATCTGATGGAACGTTACGACCAACTTTTTAAGAAACTGCAAACACAAAATCAGGGCGCGTTTGTTCCTTTTGTAACTTTAGGTGATCCTGCCCCGGAGCTATCGCTGAAAATTATTGATGCATTAATTGCTGGTGGAGCGGACGCACTTGAATTAGGTATTCCATTTTCAGACCCCCTTGCCGACGGGCCAACCATTCAAAATGCCAATTTGCGCGCGCTATCATCCAAAGTCACACCCACATTGTGCTTTGATTTATTGGCACAAATTCGGGTTAAACACCCTGATATACCAATAGGATTGCTTGTCTATGCGAATTTGGTTTTCCACAATGGGATCAATGAGTTTTACCGTCGTTGCAAAAATGCAGGGATTGATTCCGTTCTGGTGGCTGATGTACCACTCTCCGAGTCATCGTCTTTCCATTCAGCTGCGATGAAACATGATATCGCTCCAATCTTTATTTGCCCTCCTAATGCCGATGACGATTTATTGCGTGAAATTGCTTCATTTGGGCGTGGATATACATATTTAGTATCAAGAGCAGGAGTTACGGGAAGTGAAAATCGTGCCAAGCAGCCATTAAATCATTTGATCAATAAACTCAAAGAGTATAACGCTGCCCCTACATTGCAAGGTTTTGGGATATCAGAACCTACACAGATCACAGAAACACTCAATAGTGGTGCTGCAGGTGCGATTTCAGGCTCTGCCACGGTAAAAATCATCGAAAATAACTTGCATCAGCCTCAAATTATGTTGGAAAAACTAACGCATTTTGTTCGCGATATGAAGGCCGCCACTTGAAAAACAACGGGGGTAAAAATGGGGCAAACTACGCCCCATTGGTTCTCTCTCATGTCAAACACTTATACCCTTCGTCTTTCAGATTGCAGCTTTTGGCTATGTTCACTCACCCTGGTCACATAGTTAAACTGTGTTCCCAGGAATTCGTTATCAACGACATAAACGATGCAATTCGAAATCTATTAGATATATATCTTTGGGCATATAACTTACTGATTATCCGCGTCTCACAATTAGAAACTGTAACCCACACCGAACATGAAGACCCATGGATCAAGGCGGGTTTTATATTTTTTCTGCTCATCACCCACTTTGAATTTCACATCCGTTTCGATATTCATCCACCAAAGTGAGGTATTCAGCATCCAATTTTTATCCAGTTGATAATCCAGCCCGACCTGACCCGCAATACCCCAAGAATCTTTCAGGTCCAAACTATTTAAATTAGCAGCCTGAACAGTACCATTACCGTTATTAAATTTTTCGCTAAAGAATTTGGTGTAGTTAACGCCAACCCCAACATAAGGGCGCAATTTATCTTCTGTAGATCCAAAATAATATTGTGCCATTAGGGTTGGTGGTAAATGTTTGACTTCGGCGATTTCACCAGCACCAGGTAAACTTACTTTGTGCTGGAATGGTGTCGCGGCCAATAATTCAACACCAATATTGTCGGTGATCATATAACCAAAAGTTAAACCCATCTCAGTATTATTATTGACACCAAAAGATCCCAATCCTAACACATTTTCAGAGCCAGCATTTGGCCTAACCGTTGCGGTACCTGTACGAAACAGGAAATCACCCGCTTCATGAGCAAAGGTCAGTGACGGAGTTAACGTAGCCGCAGCCAATAAGAGCGCAGAAATTTTTTTCATTATCCATCCCAATTATATGGTTTTAAAACAGTCAGAAATATACCCGTTTGTTTACTGTTATGATCTAAGACAGATCACATCTTTTAAATATTTTTGGCAAATAAGGTACTTACGATTTTATTATTTCACCTGTGAAGTATTTTAAATTGATCCAAATCAAAATTAACTGAATATTAATTTCATTACCACTTAAAAACTATATTTTTCATTCCAATTTTCGGCTAATAGCAATAATTAATAACAGATAAATAATATTAAATATAAAACCCAAATCAATTAACATAAAATTAATACATTTATCATTTTGATAAAAACAAATGCCAATATTGTCTAACAAAAATAGGTCGCTATACCAACAAAAACTACCCACAGTGCGACGGCAAGAAAAAAATCTTAGGTATCCAATAATCCCCGGAACAAGGTACAATTGCACATTATTATTGTTTCATTTGATAGGAGCTACTTTCATGCCCATTACGGCAAACTCCCTGTATCGCGACAGTATCAACTTCTTAAAGAACCATCTGCTAAATATTGTCATACTCTCTGTCTTGGCCGCGTTGGTGACAACACTGCTTGAGCATTTTTTAATGCCGAACGGTGAGCAACTCCAGTTATTGATCGGGATACAAAATGCCTTCAAAGAATCTGGCAATGCAGGAATCAAAGATTTTGTGGCGCACTTAACGCCAGACGAACAGTTCATGTTCCTGCGTACAGCATTCGGTATCTTATTTTCTAACATATTCGGCAGTACCTTACTTACTGCCAGCGTGTTGGTACTCATCAGCGCTGTCTCTAACGGTCAGCAAACTAATGCCATCCATGCCAGTACATTAGCAATAACATTACTGCCTAAGATGTTTTTGCTTATGTTTATCTGTACCCTGTTAGTCCAAATTGGCTACGCTTTGATGTTCCTACCAGGTGTACTATTTTCTATTACCTTTGCACTTGCTCCTATTTTTCTGTTTGAAAAAGGCAAAAATGTTTTTTCCGCCATGCAGGATAGCTGGAAATTGGCATTCGACAACTTGCGTCTGTTGATCCCAGCCACGCTGTTATGGCTTGCCATAAAGTTGATACTTGCACTTGTTCTGGTGAGAATGCCCGATATGGTACTATCAATGCTGAATAATCTATTATCAGCCCTGTTTCTGATTTATCTGTTCCGCTTATATATGTTGGTTAAGCCAAAAAATAAATCTACAAACGATACGCAATAAGCACGCCATAGCTCACCTCGCCCAAACGGGGCGGGTGAGCTATGATTATTTTCTGTAACTCTTTTCTGTAACTATTCTTTCTGTTTTTCCTCAGCCTGCTGCTTACTCTGAATCAGACGAATGGCGAAGTAGATATCGGGAACAATAATTAAATCTTCATCGCTGCGGCTGAGTTTGTTCTGTTTAATCCAGCGATTCAATTCTGTCCTGCGCCCCGCCAATACCAATGTCACCCCTTTCTCTTTTAATTCCGTAATTAATTCATCCAAAACAGCAAAAACGCTGACATCATCATGAGTAAAACTGACCACAGCATCGACCACCAGCCAAATAGGACAATTTGACACGCTATCTTTTGACGCATTGTCTACATGCTGTAATACCCGTTTTTTAAAGTATCCGACATTAAAATAGGTTAAGGGCGAATTAAAACGATACATCATGATACCATTCACAGGGTTGACATCATTATCTTGATGAATGGAACGAACCATACCCTGGTTATTCACGCCTAGCAATTGATCGGAAGGCCGGAAAATAATACGCAAGAATTGCAATAATCCCAGTAAGACGGCAAAACCGATACCATCAATCACTCCCACCAGCAAAACCGCAACTAACGTGAAAACTGAAAGAATAAAAGCCTGACGATTACGTTTCCGATAAGCCCAAATATTCTTTAAGCCCAATAATGACCAGGTAGAGAAAATCAGGACAACACCCAGTGCGGATAAAGGAATATATGCCAGAAATTCGATCATAAACAGCAGGACTAATAAAATGGCTGTAGCAGCAATTACCGATACCAACTGTGTTTTACCACCAATTGCATCATTGACGGCTGTACGGCTGCTGGCGGCACTGACAGCAAATCCCTGTGATAATGATGAAGCAATATTAGCAATGCCTAATGCCTTGAGTTCAGAATTTGCATCCACTTGATAGCCATTTTTACTGGCAAAACTACGAGCCGTCATCATAAAGCTAACGAAACTGATAACCGCAAGGTTAATGGAAGGCACAACCAAATCACGCATGATGCCAAGTTCAAATTCTGGCATGGGAACGATAGGCAAACCGCTCCCCATATTACCCACAATCTGGATACCATGTTGGTTAAGTTCAAATTGCCAGCTGACATAAGTCGCTACTATCATTGCCATCAACGGTGCAGGCCAGCCTGGTCGAAGAAAACGTACACCAAGCAATACCATTAGCGTTATTACGGACACCCCTACTGTCGGCCAATGAGATCCCACTAACTTGCGGGGAAGCGCAATCAAACGTTCAATCAATTCCGCAGGCAAACCAGACAACCCAAAAACCTTGGCAAGCTGATCTGCCATGATGGTAATTGCTACCCCATTAATGAAGCCTTTTAAAATAGGACGAGATAGAAAATCTGCGAATGCGCCCAGCCGAAAATGACTTGCTAAAACACACCAGAAACCTGTCATTAACGTCATGATAATAGCAAGCTGCCAGCGAACATGTTCATTTCCCAAAGCCAAAGGTGTAATTGCAGCAGCAATAACAGCACAAGTTGCCGCATCAGGCCCAACAATGAGTTGCCGGGAAGTACCGAACAACGCATAAGCAAACATCGGTAAGATACAGGCATATAAGCCAATAATGGCACTAATTCCCATTAATTCCGCATAAGCAATTGCTACAGGCAGCGCGACCGCAGCAACAGAAAGCCCAGCACGCATATCATGACTAAAATACTCTTTACGATAGTGATAGAGATTTCCCAAACCTGGCATCCAGCGACGCAATTTTTCCCACAACATGACCTTTATGCCCTTTCATGAAAATGAATCTCATATAATGCGGTGGTAAATTGAAACTCTCAAGCCTCCCCCGACACCACTCAATTTTTCGTCCAGTATGATAAAATTACATGGGTAGATGAAAAATGTTTTTTCCTGATAAATAAACCATTTCATTGAGATCTGATACACTCTGGCACAAATTCAAGAACATGCCATCATTGGCATCACAATAGGCTCAACTTATGAAACAACTTTTAGACTTTTTGCCATTAGTCGTTTTCTTTGTCGTTTACAAAATGTATGACATTTTTTATGCCTCAGGTGCTCTAATTGCGGCCACGGGTTTAGCCGTTGTCATTACTTACCTGATTTATCACAAAGTCGAAAAATCCTCTTTAATTACATTTGTCATGGTTGCTGTTTTCGGCACGCTTACGCTCGCTTTCCACAGCGATTTATTCATTAAATGGAAAGTGACAGTTATTTATGCCATTTTTGCTCTGGTTTTGCTTATCAGCCAATGGGTTATGAAAAAACCTTTGATTCAACGTATGTTAGGTAAAGAACTGGAATTACCTGATTTTGTCTGGAACAAATTGAACACAGCCTGGGCTATCTTTTTCATAGCCTGTGCTCTGGCAAATATTTATGTCGCTTTCTGGCTATCTCAGGATATTTGGGTAAACTTTAAAGTGTTCGGGTTAACTGCATTGACGCTGGTTTTTACTGTATTGAGTGTGGTATATATCTACCGTCATCTGCCTCGCGAACAAAAATAATGTAATGACCTTCATAGGGATACCTGCCGATGTATCGGCAGGTAATGTTGTATTCACCAAATAAATCAAGTTTTCTAATGACACAACAACAATGCTTACCAAACGGAGAATTGGTTCTCCGTACACTGGCCATGCCTGCTGATACTAATGCCAATGGGGATATTTTCGGGGGCTGGCTGATGTCTCAAATGGATATTGGCGGTGCAATTCTGGCAAAAGAGATTGCTCAAGGGCGCGTAGTGACTGTTAGCGTGAATGGCATCAGTTTTCTGAAACCGGTTGCGGTAGGCGACGTCGTATGCTGTTATGCCCGTTGCCTGAAAACGGGAAATTCATCAATCACCATCAATATTGAAGTTTGGGTTAAGAAAGTCGCGTCCGAACCCGTTGGTCAACGTTACCGCGCCACAGATGCGGTTTTCACTTATGTTGCCGTTGATGAAAATAATAAATCCCGTCCTTTGCCAGAAGATAAAAGACACTTCAAATTGGAAAGCAGCGATTCTTAAAGTAAGATAATTAAAACAATTAATTATACCAAATTAATAATCCAATAAAACCATAAATGTACACCATCATGTGCAAACGGGAAACTCACTCAAAATAGCATATAGCAATTGATTTTATGATCTTATGCTCTTTAGATAGGAATGATTGAGGGTTATAGGGTGAGGATAAAAAGGAAGGCTATTATCACTATAGGGCAGAATTCTGCCCTTTAACATATGGGATACCTGCACAAGCAAAAGGTATGGTGAAAATCACCATACCCTCACCCATGAGCATAAAACCAAAGTGGGCATTCCCCACTTAAATGAGCTTTCAAATCCCAATTGGCGCGATCAGCCAAAAATTTGTCCGATTGGAATTGAGCCAAAGTGAGGACCTCGACTACAGGTTAATACGTTAAACGTACAGAGCTATTTTAACCTACCCTAACGAGGAAGAGCCTCCCAAATCAGTAACTCCTTAAGCTACAGGAATCCCTACAGTTAGTTTCCCCAGAATAAAGTTAAACAAGTACACTGCTGCGATTTCAAATGACGGCAGTGAACGGTATCTAATCGCTCCGCTTGAAACGGAAGGATGCCTGCACCATGCGGGAGTTAAAGGTGAGAAATCCCACCTTTATGCCATAGATACATCCTGTAATTAGCAAGAGAAAAAACTTCATGATACTAACTTGATAAATAAACACTATTGGTCTTTAAAAACCATCTATTTTTATTATTTATTCTGGCTTTCAGGAACCGCCAAATTTCAGGGAAGCAGGGGATTACTGCCAGAACAAAAAAGAACAGAGCTAATTTGAATTCGTGTGCAACAAACAAGCCAATGAGAGCGAATAACCCAAACATTGCTGACACCATCCATCTGATATCATTAAAAATATCCTTTATCATCCAAATAAGCGCCCGCTTAATCCATTGCAGAAACATCAATATTATCCTTGCTTGTTGTAGTGACTTGATGATGTGCGATTCATCCCAAACACAAGTACATTTTATCGCTCTGAGTTGTGTGTTGGCGGTATTTTTATTTGGAATGGTTATTGATCTGCTCTGTGATGAACCTAAATAATTGCTGGAATTCTTCTTCTGACGCTAACGATCTGGCTGGGAGAACAATAAATTCATTGTCGTTTGTTTGTATAAACATAAATTCTTCATTGATGTAAGCTTTTTTGATGAATGACCAGAAAGCCTTTACGCTACCAAATACCTGAACATTTTCAATGTAATGTCGGTTTATTTTCACATGTCGGACGTACTCCTGGTTATCCTGCTCTTTTTTTTTTCATTTTTCTTCATGACAAACTGCTCTAGCTTTTCCGTTATACCAAACCCAACCAAAGAAACACCAAGCAAGACAAATGCACAGATGTTCATATCTTTGATCCGAATAATGGCATCACTTACATCATCCGCCTTCAAGTTAAGGATAACTGCATTTAAAAAGAGCCAAAAGACGGCAAAGCTAGCACCGAAGAAGCAGATTTTCCACATGTTTATAAACATTCCATACGGTTTCATTATTTCTGTTTTTCTATGGTCTTTTATTGACTTAGTTATCCTGGATAATTCTAGTGCGGATAATGAGTAGCGAATGTCATAGCGGCTTTTCATGGTTTTTAATCCTTTAAAAATGATAATCAGATAACGATATGATAACCCGCTTTTCTTTTGATAATGTTTTTTAATTCGTATATAGATATGCGAATAGAGGTTGTCTCAGTTGTCTCAATAAGGTCAATTAATTGATTTTTAATGAGTTAATTATTTTTCTGAGACAACTTAGCTATTTTTGGTTGTCTCAATTTCCCGTCACTTCGAGAGTTTATTTTTTATCTTTATGATTAATAATGATTTAATTTGATTTTCTGGGTTGTCTCAGCAAAAAATAGCCTGCCAAAGATAAGATTATTTTATTTTCTGGGTTGTCTCAAAATACCCCTAAGTTGTCTCAAAGCGGGGTTAAATTGTCTCAGGGTTGTCTCAGAAATAGATACTGTTTTATATAAATATTATATAGTTAATTATTTTATATCTTCTCTGAGACAACCTATAAACAGGTTTTTCGTGATGTAGTGTTTATTCCTCTTCATCCGGTATAAACATCATCACATACGCCCGCTGCTGTGTGTTCCCTAAGTGCCTCAGGCGGGGCGTTCTGCCCTGATACCCTTTTCCTTTGGCAGGCTTCTTTAACATTCCAATAGTGGCTAATGCCGCCGCAAATGACTCTGGGTTAATCGAATACAAGGAGGCCATCAAGTGATCAATAATGCATTCCACCTCACCCAGATAATCACCTCGGTCTGGGGTGATCCTGCTGATATCACCGAGGCAGTCTGGCAGGCAGGCTACCGGAAGCCAGAACGGGGAGAAAAGGCAATCGCTGAACTCATTATCGACATGATGAACGGGGTGCCCGATGAGGTGCCCTACTCTGCGAGACCAAAAAAATTGGATGATATTCTCAGTGAAGAGATGAATGCCATTATTTTTGAAGCGACTTTGAGTGACGCTGTAACTCCTGCAACGGTGGCAAAATAGTTTTGAAGAACAGGTATCAGAAAGGAGGTGTGTGATGGCGGAATCCCCCCACATCAAAACAAAGGAACTGGCAGATCGGTATGGCGTAAAGCCACATACAATAAGATTGTGATGCGGTAATGGGAAGCAAAAACGAGAAGGCTTCCCAAAACCCAGATTTAAATCCGACCAGCTTAACTTTCTGTGACAGGATATTTTTGACTGGGAGAACGGGAAACAATTTTAGTCAGCTTCTCCCACCAGCGTTCATAGGCTTCTCTCTGCTCATCTAGGCAGGTGTGCTTATCGTACACCTGCCATATTCCCGGTAATTTATGCCCCAGCATAATTTCAGCCACATGAGGTGATGTTAATTCGGAAATTTCAGTGCGCATAGTTGTACGCAGGTCATGGATTGACCAGTGAGTATGATCAGGCAGATGAGTAGACATTTTTTTATTGAGCCTACTAATTATCCCATCATGCGCCCCCCGCTTGAACGGCTTACCATCAAATGGTGTAAATAGATATGAACTTTTATGATTCAATTTTTTTGCTTGCTCAATTAATTCCTTGGCTGCTAGTGTCAATGGCCTAACAATAGGTTTTTTAGATTTTCTGCCTGTCTTGTGATTTTTAGGGAGAATGGTCCAAACGTTCTTCTCAAAATCACTTACTTTAGCTTTCAGTAACTCACCAATGCGGCATCCAAATAACAAACATAATTTTATTATTAATGCATTACGTGGATTATATCTGGGGGCATTTATAAGCTGGAAAAGCACCACTAATTCTTCTTCGCTTAATGTCCTTTCACCCTTTTCAGAGTCGAATTCATCAATATCATCACCCATATCTTTTTTACTTAAATCACTTCTTTCTACATCAGATAATGGAGTGAGATTGGTCATTCCTCGCCAAACCGCCCACCGGTGTGCAGTTTTAGAATATGTCAATATACGAATACCAACCGAAGGAACCTGTTTGGTAACATCTTCAATTAGAGAAAGCCAAATATGAAGAGTCACCTCATCATGAGGCAGTTT
Organism: Xenorhabdus hominickii; assembly: GCF_002632725.1. Taxonomy (GTDB): domain Bacteria; phylum Pseudomonadota; class Gammaproteobacteria; order Enterobacterales; family Enterobacteriaceae; genus Xenorhabdus; species Xenorhabdus hominickii. The sequence continues at coordinate 312,323 of NZ_NJAI01000005.1, read as the reverse complement.
TCCGATTTTAGGAAAAACATGAATTTCGAAAGTGCGCAAGACGTCATCAGCTTTAACCTTTGATCCTTGCACTGTTGTTTTCCACCAATCCCGTATAAGTCCTTCTACAGTCACTGCGCTTAGTGCGGATTCTTTGCGAACACGCTTGACTACTTTAGGGTTGCGGTGTTGTTCTAACTCTCCACGGTAGAAAGTTACAGTGTCACGGGCATCTTTTAAACCAGTCGCCGGATAGGTTCCTATGTCGATTCGATCCCCTTTACCGTTCCAGCAATATCTGAATTGAAATATGATCTTACCTTTAGGGGTAGCACGAACAGACAGGCCATCCCTATCTGATTTGGTAGTGATTTTTTCTTGAGGCTTGCCATTAATAGATCGCAGCCATGAATCAGTAATTGCCATATCACTTTCCTCAAAAAATAATACAGCTTTTAATGTAGTTCATGTACACGTCAATGTACATTTTTATCATGACACTGGCGAACATCTATGACTACCACTAACAATTAGAGACAAAAAATAAACAAAATTAATTTAAAATTCATAATATTAACTTTAAATACATGACTATATGTGATTGTTAATGATTAGCTCTGACTAAATAAATGCACTTAAAATTGGAAAGCAGCGATTCAGAGTAGAGAGTTATCCAAAATGTAACTCGAAGGCACACAGAAAAAAGGAGCGAACTTAATAATTCCGCTCCTTTTTTCTTAATGAAAAGTGACAAATTGAAAAATAGCCGAGAATATTTGGTTTAATTAACTTTGTGAAATACCCGTCACTTTAAACTCGATGGTGGCTATAAACCCAGTAGCGGGTACTTTTTCATAACGCCATTTTCTCATCGCTTTTTTCACCGGACGCTCAAAGACATTTTTAGGGTTTGCAGAAAGAATTTCGATATTCTTGACACGACCATCTTCATCTATATCAAATTTTACCTTTACTACACCCTCAGTACCCAATTGTTGTGCTCTGGATGGATAATCAGGATCTGGTCTGTTCAATGCCCTCGGACCGCTTTGTACTTTAGATTCACCCTTGATAGCAGGATCAATTGGTTTTTTATCATTCAAGTTATTTGCCATTAGTGCATTCGGATCAGAAACTGGTTTTTGTGGCTGTTCTGAAATTTTTTCTACTTTTTTCTCTGTTGGCTTAGACTCTTTTTTGACAATCCTTTTCTCTTCCCGCTTTTTCACTTCCGGTTTTTTTTCAGGTTTAGGCAGTGCAATTTTCGCAATAGGCTCAGGTTCTGGTACCGGAGGTTGAGGTTCCGGAACTGGTTCAGGCATAGCAGTTTCAGAGACAGGCGCCTCTTCAGCAGCCAACTGGATCATAGCAACAGACATGGGAATTGTTTCTATTGGCTTTTCAGGTTTAAACACATGAAGAAGCGTTGCAGCAATAGAAATATGTAAACAAATGGAAAGTAGTACTGGCCAAGGTATCCAACGCATAAAAGAATTCTTAAGTAGCAGCATGATAATCAGTTTTCGGATAACCACTAGTTTAAATGCAAATGACTATCATATTCAATAACGATTCAAAAACATCTACTCCATGCTGCATATTGTATTAAACCCATTCTATGTTCTGGATGAATAGAATAGACCTGCGACGCCTGTCGGAATCCGCCTTGCGCAGTGCATAAATATGGACATTGCGGCGTGACTGAGATTCTAACCAGCGACGACGACGACAGACACTTTGACGTATCATGCGCCAACGTCCCATTTCATTCCTGCTTTGTTTCATAAAATATTCCAAATTAATTCACTCATTAAGTTGAGTGGTACTATTCTTAATCTTCACCATCGGGGATGTCAACTTATTAGCAGTCTGGCACAATAGCAGATGCACTGTATCTTTCTTTCGAGTTGCATTGAAATGGCAAGATATAGATAACTTGTGGTTGTGACAATATGAAACACTTAAATAAACAGGATTGATTGCCACGTATGACAACCTTTTATTCTGTATTAAACTGGCTTGCGATTTTTTTATACTGGCTGATTATTGCCGGTATCACCATTCGGGTCTTGATGAAACGCCGTCCAGTAACATCAGCAATGACTTGGGTGCTCATTATTTACATCCTTCCTTTAGTGGGAATTGTCGCCTATCTATCATTCGGCGAACTACATCTTGGCAAGCGCAGAGTTGAACAAGCTAAACAAATGCGTTCATCTGTCGCCAAGTGGCTTGCTGAATTAAGGAAATGCCCTCATATTTTCGCCTATGAAAATAGTGAAGTTGCCACACCGCTATTTCAATTATGCGAACGCCGCCAAAAGATCAAAGGCGTCAGGGGTAATAAAATGCAATTAATGATGTCTTATGAAGATTCCCTAAAAACCATTATTAATGACATTGAAAATGCCAAATATAATATTGAGATGGTATTTTATATATGGCAATCTGGAGGGCTGGTTGATCAAGTGACTGACGCTCTAATGCGCGCGGCCAAACGCGGGGTTAAATGTCGAGTCATGGTGGATTCAGCAGGAAGTTGGCAATTTTTCCGCAGCCCTTATCCCGATATTATGCGCAAAGCAGGGATTGAATTTGTCGAATCGCTGAAAGTAAATATATTCCGTTTGTTCTTGCGTCGTATGGATTTACGTCAACATAGAAAAATTATTCTGATCGATAATCATATTTCATACACTGGCAGCATGAATATGGTTGACCCTCGTTTCTTTAAACAAAATGCCGGGGTCGGTCAATGGGTCGATATCATGGTAAGAATGGAAGGACCGGTTACAGCAACTCTGGGCATCATCTACGCTTTCGACTGGGAAATGGAAACAGGGAAACGCCACCTTCCTCCCCCTACTGACACTATCACCATACCTTTCGAACATGCTAGTGGACATACGGCTCAAGCTATTGCTTCCGGGCCAGGATTTCCTGATGAATTGATCCAGCAATCTCTGATGACTGCTATTTTTGCTGCCCGTAAGCAACTTATCCTGACTACACCTTATTTTGTTCCCAGTGATGATTTGATGCATGCAATTTGTACGGCGGCCTTGCGAGGTGTTGATGTCAGTATTATTGTTCCAAGCCAGAATAACTCATTTCTCGTTCGCTGGGCCAGCCGTGCATTTTTTGCAGAATTGTTGGAAGCGGGTGTAAAAATTTTTCAATTTGAAGATGGACTATTACATACCAAAAGTGTTTTAGTTGATGGGCAACTTAGCATGGTAGGTTCGGTCAACTTAGATATGCGTAGCTTGTGGCTAAATTTCGAAATCACTGTTGTGATTGACGATGAGCATTTTGGTAATGATTTAACTTTGGTTCAGCAAGATTATATAATGCGCTCAACGCTGCTTGCGAACAATAAATGGGAGAAACGCCCATTTTGGCACCGTATACTTGAACGTATCTGTTACTTTTTCAGTCCTCTTTTATAATTCATCATAATAACGTGGTAGATTGAAAGATGAATGGGGATGGAACAATAAAACAACACGTTGGTGAACGATAGATATTTCAATAAGAATATAAGTATTCATTCAATATAGAACATGTTTTAATTTCATTTTGTTATTAATTTCGGACAATACCATCATGGAAAAGCAACCGACACATTCTATGCAATTGGATTTTAACAACCGAATGACTGAAGATGAAGCTCTTGAGAAAGCGTATGATATCTTTCTGGAACAAGCACTTTCTAATCTCGACCCAGCTGACAGTCTATTGTTTAATTTGCAGTTTGAAGAACGGGGCGGAGCTGAATTGTTAGAACCTTCAGATATTTGGTTTCAACATATTGATTTCGATTTAGATCCGGATTTTTTTTCAGAGGTTATTATCGGCTTGGCAGAATCTGAAGACGCCGAAATTGATGATATCTTTGCTCGCGTTTTGATCTGCCGGGAAAAATCTCACCCTATCTGTCACATATTATGGAAAAAATAATACGTTATTTTTCTCCTCCATATTTCCATGACAGGTAAAAATGCCCTCGTTAATGAGGGCATTAGATTTATATTGGTGACAATGTCACTTAATTGGCATCCACACCACGGGCTCTGGCTATACTATAGTGGATCAACTTTAAGGCAGGACACTGCGTGTTTAAAACTACCCTCAAGCAATGGACGGGTTTTAGCACATTCTGCATCCGCCATTGGGCAACGGGTGCGAAATACACAACCAGACGGAGGGTCAATCGGTGAAGGTAGCTCTCCTTCCAACAATTCGATATGTTTGTCACGCTCTTTATCTGGATCAGGAATGGGAACCGCTGACATCAGTGCTCGGGTATAAGGATGTAACGGATTATGATACACCTCGTCGTAAGTACCCAATTCCACCGCATTCCCCAAATACATCACCAATACGCGATCTGAGATGTGTTTCACTACCGACAAATCATGCGCGATAAATATCAGGGAAAGCCCCATTTCCCGCTGTAATTCCTGCAACAAGTTAACAACTTGTGCCTGAATAGAAACATCCAGCGCTGAAACAGGTTCGTCACAGATAACTAATTTAGGCTCTAAAATCAAAGCACGTGCAATACCAATACGTTGGCACTGCCCCCCAGAAAATTCATGGGGATAACGGTTAATCAGGTTAGATAACAACCCTACCCGCATCATCATTTTTTTAACTTTTTCTTTTATTTCCCCATCTTTCATTTTAGGGTAATACGTTCTCAAGGGTTCTGCGATGATGTCACCGATAGTCATACGCGGGTTCAATGATGCCAAAGGATCTTGGAAAATCATTTGGATATCATTGCGAATATCTCGCCATTGCTTGGCATTTCTATCCAGAAGATTTTGTCCAAGCCAGGAAACCGAACCGCCAGATGCCTTCACTAATCCAATCACCGCTCTGGCAAGTGTGGATTTTCCACAACCCGATTCCCCAACAATCCCCAGAGTCTCACCTTCGTACAATCTCAGGGTGACACCATCCACCGCCTTTAAGGTTTTAGAGGGCTGCCAGAACCACTGTTTTCCGTCTTTGATATCAAAGTACACTTTGAGGTCATCGACTTCCAATAGGACACGCCTTTCAGCTATTGTGCTCATACTAATTCCTCCTGGCGTTTAAAGCAGGCACGCAAGCGCCCAAGTTCAAAGCTTTCCAGCTGTGGTTCTTCTTGTGCGCAACGTTCATAAGCAAACTGGCAACGTGGCTGGAATGGGCATCCTTTCGGTAAACGCAATAAATTGGGAGGATTACCCTGAATAGTTGCCAATATTTCCTCATCACCATCTAAACGAGGCACAGCATTCAATAACCCGATTGAGTATGGGTGTGTAGGACGATAAAACACGTCTCGCGCTGTGCCATATTCCATTGTTCTCCCAGCATACATAACCAATACTTTGTCACAAATGCCGGCCACTACACCTAAGTCATGGGTGATCATGATAATGGCAGTATTAAACTCTTTTTTCAGATCATTAAGCAAAGTCATAATCTGTGCCTGAACCGTCACATCGAGGGCGGTTGTTGGCTCATCGGCAATCAGCAGCTTGGGTTGGCATAACAGAGCCATTGCAATCATGACACGTTGACGCATACCGCCAGAGAATTCATGCGGGTACATTTTCATACGCTTGCGTGCTTCTGGCATCTTGACGGCATCCAGCATGCGAATGGATTCTTCAACCGCTTCACTTTTGCCTATATTTTTGTGCAACATCAATACTTCGGTTAATTGCTCACCCACTTTCATATATGGGTTAAGAGAGGTCATGGGATCTTGAAATATCATCGAGATCTCTTCCGCCCGCATTCGATTTAGCTCTTTTTCTTTCAGGTTAAGAATTTCTCGTCCATTAAAGTTGGCAGAGCCACTGACAGTACCATTACTGGCCAATAATCCCATTAGCGCAAATGCCGTCTGCGACTTCCCCGAACCAGATTCTCCCACGATCCCCAGTGTTTCTCCTGCCTGCAAATCAAAATTCAGTTTATTCACAGCAGTTACATTGCCATCAGGAGTGCTGAATGCCACAGTCAGATCTTTCACTGTTAGTAGTGCTTCAGCATTTTTTGTCGTCTCTAAGCTATTCATATAGGCTCTCCTTAACGGTCTTTCGGGTCGAGGGCATCTCGCAGGCCGTCACCAATAAAGTTAAAACAAAACAGAGTCATTACCAGAAAACCCGCAGGGAACAAAAGTAACCACGGAGCGACTTCCATTGAGTTGGCACCATCACTTAATAAAGCTCCCCAACTGCTGAGAGGCTCTTGGGTTCCCAAACCAAGGAAGCTCAAGAAGGATTCAAACAGGATCATGCTGGGTACAAGCAATGAGGCATAAACCACGACAACACCCAAGACGTTTGGCACAATATGACGCAACACGATATGGCGGGTAGACACACCACCAACCAATGCCGCTTCAATGAATTCCTTACGTTTTAAGCTCAATGTCTGACCGCGAACAATACGCGCCATGTCCAACCATGACACCATACCTATCGCAACGAAAATCAACAGAATGTTCTGACCAAAAAAAGTAACGAGGAGGATAACGAAAAACATGAATGGGAATGAGTTAAGGATTTCCAGCAAACGCATCATAACCATATCGATTTTACCGCCAAGATAGCCTGACATCGCACCATACAAGGTGCCAAGTAATACAGCAATCAAGGCAGCGGCGATCCCAACCATCAGTGAAATACGCCCACCAATGGCAACTCGCACCAGTAGGTCACGTCCTGATGAATCTGTGCCAAAATAGTGACCAGATTCAAAATCCGGTGGCATCGTCATCATGTTCCAATCTGTATCATCATAAGTAAATTGAGCCAGCATCGGAGCTAAAATCACAAATAATGTAATCAAAAACAGAATACACAAACTCGTAATCGCCGCTTTGTTATGCACGAAACGACGGCGTGCATCCTGCCATAAACTGCGACCTTCGATTTCCAGTTGCTCAGAAAAATTTTCCAGAGCTTCGCTATTTTTTTTATTCATCAACATTGCGTGCTCCAGTCTTAATAACGAATTTTCGGGTCAATGACGGCATACAGCACATCAACGATAGCATTAAACATAATCGTCAAGCCTCCCACCAGAATCGTCAAACTAAGCACCAATGAGTAATCTCGGTTTAATGCGCCATTAACAAACAATTGCCCTAGCCCAGGTAAACCGAAAATAGTTTCGATAACCATGGAACCCGTAATGATGCCGACAAATGCAGGTCCCATATAAGAAATCACAGGCAATAAAGCTGGTTTTAGTGCATGGCGGAAAATAATTTTCCGTAATGGCAAACCCTTAGCTCGTGCTGTACGAATAAAGTTGGAATGTAAGATTTCGATCATAGAACCACGGGTAATACGGGAGATGCTGGCAATATAGGAAAGGGAAAGTGCGACCATCGGCAAGAGCATATATTTCGGTGCTCCACCATTCCATCCTCCCCCCGGTAGCCATTTTAATGTGATGGCGAATATCAAAACTAATAAGGGAGCAACCACGAAGCTGGGGATCACAACCCCCGTCATGGCAAACCCCATCACCGTGTAGTCCCATTTTGTATTTTGGTTCAATGCTGCAATGACTCCCGCACTGACACCAAATATTACCGCCATAACAAAGGCAGCAAGCCCTAATTTAGCAGAAACAGGCAAAGCTTCTGCAACCAGATCATTTACGCTGTAGTCTTTATATTTAAATGAAGGACCAAAATCCCCTTTGGAAAGCTGGATTAAGTAACTGAAATATTGTTTATAGATAGGGTCATTCAGATGGTATTTCGCTTCAATATTCGCCATCACTTCTGGCGGTAATTTCCTTTCGCCCGTAAATGGACTGCCCGGTGCAAGCCGCATCATGAAAAACGAAATCGTGATGAGAATGAAAAGTGTCGGGATCGCCTCTAAGCAGCGGCGTAAAATAAATTTTAGCATTGCCCGTTCCTATTGTTTGGCCAAACCTCAGCCTTTTAATTATCTGACAAATAGGTGACTCAAATGAGTCACCTGCCAGTTCCCTAGTGTTTTATTATGTATAAATCTTTGGTATGGAAGTTATCTAATGGATCTTTACCGGTATAACCACCTACATAAGGTTTTAATAACCGAGAATTCATGTAGTAAAAGACGGGGACAACGGCAGAATCTTTATCCAGTTGAGCATTGGCCTTAGCATAAATTTCAGCACGCTCTTCATCCGTTTTAGCTTCGAGAGATTGCTTTATTAATGCGTCAAATTCTTTACTCTTATAGTGAGAAGTGTTGTTGCTGCTATTGGATAGCATAGGGTTCAAGAACGTAGAGGCCTCGTTATAATCAGCGCACCATCCTGCGCGGGCAACGTCATAATTACCCTGATGGCGGGAATCAAGAAAGGTTTTCCACTCCTGATTTTCAAGAGAAACGTCAACACCGATATTCTTTTTCCAAACAGAAGCAGCAGCAATGGCTAATTTTTTATGCAGATCAGACGTGTTGTACAGCAATTTCATTTTCAGCGGGTTATCTTTGGTAAATCCAGCTTCTGCCAACAGTTTTTTCGCTTCTTCATTACGCTGTTGCTGATTTAATTTGACATACCACTCTGGTTTCTCATCTTTAAAATCAGCAATATATGGCGGTGTATAGCCATAAGCAGGTATATCACCCTGATTTTTTACTTTATTAGTTAAAAGGTCTTGATCCATTCCCAGTTTTAGTGCTGTACGTACTCGTGGATCGTTAAATGGTGGTTTTTCGTTATTGATTTCATAGTAGTAAGTGCACAATTTCGGATTTGCACGCAATTGTTCGGGGATCTCTTTTTTCAGCTTTTGGTACAATTCAACGGGTAAATTATCGTAAGACATTTCAATTTCGCCGGAACGATATCGGTTAACATCCGTGATTTCAGAAGAAATGGGTAAAACAGTGACCTGATTAATGACTGTATTTTTATTATCCCAATAGTACGGGTTCCGTTCGAAAACCATACGTTCATTAATCACCCAACTTTTGACTTTATAAGCACCATTACCAACGAAATTCTGGGGTTGTGTCCATCTCTCGCCATATTTTTCTACCGTTGCACGATGGACAGGTGATGTACTTGTATGGACAAATAACTTGACCAGATAAGGAACAGGCTCACTTAATGTTAACTGTAATGTATGATCATCTAATGCTTTCACGCCCAACGTTTCGGTTTTTTGTTTGCCTCTGATGACATCATCAACATTCAGAAGGTGAGCATACTGCATAAAACTTGCGTAAGGGGATGCTGTATTTGGGTCTACTAATCGGCGGAAGCTGTAAGCAAAATCATCTGCAGTGACAGGGTCACCATTAGACCATTTCGCGTCTTTGCGTAAATGGAATGTCCACACTTTAAAATCGGGTTGATGCTCCCAACGTTCTGCCACGCCGGGGATAATTTTTCCGTCGGGGTCATTAATCACCAACGTTTCAAACAAATCACGGGCGATGTTGGATTCTGGCACACCTTCAATTTTATGTGGATCCAATGATTGGGGTTCTGAGCTATTATTGCGGACCAGCACCTGTTTTGCAGCGTCTGCCAATTGCACACCAGCAGGAACTTCCGCTGCAAAAGCCTGCCCCCCCATCATTATGCCTAAAGCTACTGTAATGCCAGCAGCAAGTTTTTTATGTGTTGTGTTTATCATCTTCTTCTTACTCCAATTGATATCATCTGATCCATGGATGCCATATCCACGCATTAGAATGGTTATTATTCGTATCCAAAATGGAACTATTTTGTTTACAGCAAGACAGATTTTTTCAAAACAGTGCATTGTGATAACAATCAGTTATTCACTTTTTTAATATACAAATTCTTTAGATCAACGTAATCAAGGGGATCTTTTCCTGTCATTCCCACAACCGTCGGACGAATGAGACGTACACTGACACGGTAATAAACCGGTATCAGCCCAGAATCTTTATCAAGTTGAGCTTCGGCCAACTGATAAAATTCTTTACGTGTTGCTTCATCTTTAGCGGCGAGCGCCTGATTAAGATAGTTATCAAAAACAGGACTTTGATAGAAACCGGTATTGTTACTACTATTTGACAATAGCGTATTTAAGAAAGCAGAAGGTTCATTATAATCACCGCACCATGTTGCTCTTGCGACATCATAATTGCCCTGATGGCGATTCTGGAGAGAGGTTTTCCATTCTTGATTTTGTAAAGTGACTTTTGCCCCAATATTTTTCTGCCACATAGAGGCCGCAGCTATGGCTTGTTGTTTGTTCTGTTCTGATGTGTTGTATAACAAAGTAAATTTAAGGGGATTACTGGCATCAAAACCAGCTTCTTTCAACAGTTCCCTTGCTCGTTGGTTACGCTGTTCTTGTGTCCAACTTGCCCATTCAGGATGAATAGCCAGGCCACCACCAATATAAGTCGGAGTAAAACTATAGGCTGGAATTTGCCCCTGCCCCATAATTCTTTCCGTGATAATATCCCGATCAAGACTCAGCTTTATCGCTTCCCGCACCCGTTTATCTTTAAACAACGGTTTTTGATTATTGATTTCATAATAAAACGTGCACAAGAAAGGTGAGACTTGCAATTGATCAGGAACATCCCGTTTCATCTTTTGGTACAAATCAGGTGGAATGGCACTATTAGTGATATCCACCTCCCCACTACGATAACGGTTAACATCGCTGATCCCTGAAACAATGGGCAGAAAAGTACCTTTTTCAATGATGGTTTCTTTATTATTCCAATACTGCGGGTTACGTGTTAACACAATGCGTTCATTGACGACCCAATCTTTCAATATATAAGCACCGTTGCCAATATGGTTTTCCGGTAGTGTCCATTTAACACCCCATTTTTCAACCACATCCTGTCTGACGGGTTTCACCGCTGTATGGCTCAACATATCGATCAAATAAGGGACTGGTTGGCTGAGAGTTATTTGGAAACGGCGATCATCCAATGCCTTGACACCCAATTGTTCTGGTGATTTTTTTCCTTTCAGAATGTCGTTGATGTTCTGAACATAGGCATACTGCAAATAACTGGTATAAGGCGACCCTGTTTTTGGATCCGCAAGACGCCGCCAACTATAAACAAAATCCTGCGCAGTAACAGGTTTGCCATCACTCCATTTAGCATCGGCACGTAAGTAGAACGTCCATACTGTATAGTCTTTGTTTTCCCATCGTTCTGCCACTCCTGGTATGGTTTCGCCACTTGGCCCTGTCGTTACCAGTCCCTCCAGCAGATTACGGATAACGACAGTTTCTGGATGACCTTCAACTTGATGTGGATCGAGTGAAGTCACTTCAACGCCATTATTAACCGTTACTTCTTGTTTTTCAGCAAGTGCTCCCCCCACAGGAACGGTGACCGCAAAACTCTGTGTAATAGGAAACGACAATAAAACGATACTTGAAATCAACTGTCCCAACTTTGATGGTTTTTTTCTCATTTTTTCTCCAAGCCATTAACAGCAAATAAATCGTTTTTTTAATCTACTAACTCCAATAATTGACTCATGAAGCTAACAAATTACAATTGAGTTGTTAAAAATAAGTCCATGTATAATAATTGTTATAGGCTTTCTATAATAGATTCATTAACACACTAAGCTAATTCGTGATTTTTATAGAGAACACATTATCAAACCAAACACAATCTCTTTAAAATCATCAAGTTAATCTTATATTTTCAATATAAAAGCCATAAAATGCTATCGAAAGAGAAAATAAACATTATTTTAACAAAAAGCAATCATCACAGAGTAAAAACCTATCTTCATCACAAAACATTCAGATAAGACACCAGTCAGATAAGATTATAGAAAGTAAAGTAGTGTGAAAAATTACAGTATGATGTAGAGGAGACGTAGATTAAAAAGGAATAAAATATGAACAATGGTTTTTAGAAAATTATGCCGAAATGGTGTTATTGACCAATTGAACTTTATTTGCACATTTATTAGTGAATTTATAGCCAATTTATTTCCTGTTTAAGGAAAAAATTGCATATCTTTATCGTAACATTCCAAATGAACACATAAGTTATCTTTACTGTATTACAGCAAGCCCGGAAACAAAGCTTTTGCCCCAGTAACAATAAACTCGACACCCAGCGACATTAACAGTAATCCCATAATTCGAGTAATCACATTAATGCCTGTTTGTCCCAAAACCTTTACCAACAAAGATGCCGAGTGGAATAATAACCAACAACAAAAGGCAAATAACAAACTGGTTAATGCTAATCCATAATAATTTTGCCATCCTTGATAACGTGCACTCCATACCATGCAAGAACTAATAGCCCCCGGCCCCGCCAGAAGAGGTAATGCCAATGGAACAACAGCAACACTATCTCTCACTGCTGATTCTGATCTTTCCAGTTTATTCTGTTTATCCTCTCCCAATTTACCGTTAATCATCGACACCGCAATTGTTACTATCAACATCCCACCAGCGATACGGAACGAATCAATAGAAATACCAAACACATAAAGGATTGAATCACCAACCAGCAATGAAATGCACAAGATAATAGCAACAGATAAATTTGTGATGAGATTGGTTTTATTACGCCCCTCCATTGTCTGATAATTCGTCATACTAATGAAAACAGGTAAAACACCAATTGGATTTACTAGCGCAAACAATCCCATAAAAAATTTAATATATCCAGCAACCCCCAGTAATGACTCATCCACAACTACCTCCTTTTAGAGTTAAATAATAAAAATTATAACAACAACTAAGAAAATACAGTAAATCAGCGGCTTTTCGTTACGTTAAATCAATTAACCCAGCGATTTTGCCAATAAATGAACCTCTCGATAAGGAACTGGATAAAAGCCAAGTTAATAAACTGTACTAATAAGGTTAAATAAATATTTAAATTTATTTTCATAATTTGATTGAAAATCATTATTGTTAAATCGACAAGCTGAATTGAGTCAGCTTAATGTTTTCATGATCTAAATCACTATTAAAAAGCCTACAAATGGTAATCTATCTTCAATATAGAATTTCAACCAAATTAATTATTTCCAATTTAATCATTTGGTTAATTGGTTTTTAAAGGTGATTGGCGATAAATGAGATTAATTATAAGAAAATTAATTTCATGATATTATTTAATGAATTAATAATCTTGCAGCTAATTTCCTTAGAAAATTTAACATTTATCATCAGGAGTAATTTTTATGGCTGTAACTCAGATCACTGAACTTAATGAATTAGTTGCTCGCGTAAAAAAAGCCCAATGCGAGTTTTCTCATTTTTCTCAGGAACAAGTTGATCGTATCTTCCGGGCGGCAGCCCTTGCTGCCGCAGATGCGCGTATTCCATTGGCGAAATTAGCTGTATCTGAATCAGGCATGGGAATTGTGGAAGATAAAGTGATCAAAAATCACTTCGCTTCTGAATATATTTATAACGCCTATAAAGATGATAAAACCTGCGGCATTTTATCTGAAGATAATACTTTCGGTACCATTACTATTGCTGAACCTATTGGCCTAATTTGCGGTATTGTTCCAACAACAAACCCGACATCCACTGCAATTTTCAAAGCACTCATCAGCCTGAAAACCCGCAATGGTATTATTTTCTCACCTCATCCACGTGCCAAAAAGGCAACCAATCATGCGGCAGAACTCGTCCTGAAAGCAGCGGTTGAAGCTGGGGCCCCAAAAGACATAATCGGTTGGATAGATGAACCGTCAGTTGAACTTTCAAATGCGTTGATGCATCACCCTGACATTAACCTGATTTTGGCAACAGGCGGCCCTGGAATGGTAAAAGCCGCCTATAGTTCAGGTAAACCCGCGATTGGTGTCGGTGCCGGAAATACGCCTGTGGTGATCGATGAATCAGCGGATATTAAGCGTGCTATCGCATCCATTCTGATGTCCAAGACATTTGATAATGGGGTAATTTGCGCTTCAGAACAATCTGTCATTGTTGTTGATTCTGTCTATGAGCAGGTCCGTGAACGTTTTTCAACCCACGGAGGCTATCTCCTCCAAGAGAAAGAGCTGAAGGCCATTCAAGATATTATTTTGAAAAATGGTAACTTAAATGCTGCCATTGTCGGTCAGTCAGCCACAAAAATTGCGGAAATGGCTGGTATCAACGTCCCTGTGAATACAAAAATTCTTATCGGTGAAGTGACTCTGGTCCGTGAAGCCGAACCTTTTTCCCATGAAAAGTTATCGCCACTACTTGCCATGTACCGCGGCAAAAACTTTGAAGATGCCGTTGAAAAAGCTGAAAAATTAGTTGAAATGGGCGGTATTGGGCATACGTCATGTCTCTATGCCGATCAAGATAATCAAGCTGAACGGATTAAATATTTCGGCGATCGGATGAAAACAGCCCGTATTCTGATCAATACACCTGCATCCCAAGGCGGTATTGGAGCTTTATACAATTTCAAACTAGCACCTTCTCTCACGCTGGGTTGTGGATCTTGGGGAGGTAACTCTATTTCCGAAAATGTGGGGCCAAAGCACTTGATTAATACAAAAACTGTCGCCAAAAGAGCCGAAAATATGTTGTGGCATAAATTGCCAAAATCTATCTATTTTCGACGTGGTTCTTTGCCTATAGCATTAGAAGAAGTAGCTACAGATGGTGCAAAACGTGCTTTCATCGTGACAGATCGCTTTTTGTTTAATAACGGCTATGCCGATCAAGTTATCAACGTCTTGAAATCTCACGGTATAGAAACTGAAGTTTTCTTTGAAGTTGAAGCCGATCCGACGTTAAGCATTGTTCGCAAAGGCGCTGAGCAAATGCATCTGTTCAAACCTGATGTCATCATTGCCCTCGGCGGGGGTTCTCCCATGGATGCAGCCAAAATCATGTGGGTGATGTATGAACACCCTGAGACGCATTTTGAAGAACTGGCATTGCGTTTTATGGATATCCGCAAACGTATCTATAAGTTCCCGATAATGGGTGTAAAAGCCAAGATGGTTGCCATTACCACAACCTCTGGTACAGGTTCAGAAGTTACACCTTTTGCTGTTGTCACCGATGAGATCACGGGGCATAAATATCCGTTAGCAGATTACGCTCTAACCCCCGATATGGCGATTGTCGATGCAAACCTCGTCATGGCGATGCCAAAATCGCTGTGTGCCTTTGGGGGACTTGATGCAGTAACTCACGCCCTAGAAGCCTATGTTTCTGTTTTAGCCAATGAATATTCTGATGGTCAAGCATTACAAGCGCTGAAACTATTGAAAGATTTCCTGCCAGCCAGCTACCATGAAGGTGCAAAAAACCCTGTTGCTCGCGAACGTGTCCATAATGCAGCAACAATTGCAGGTATTGCCTTTGCCAACGCATTCTTGGGTGTGTGTCACTCAATGGCCCATAAACTTGGTTCTGAATTCCATATTCCACACGGTTTAGCTAATGCTTTGTTAATCTGTAATGTGATCCGCTATAACGCTAACGATAATCCAACAAAGCAAACGGCTTTCAGTCAATATGATCGCCCACAGGCACGACGTCGCTACGCAGAAATTGCAGATCATTTGGGATTAACTGTATCCGATGATAGAACGGCGGCCAAAATTGAAAAGCTTCTGGCTTGGCTGGAAGAAATGAAATTCCAGTTAGGCATCCCGACATCAATACGTGAAACAGGTGTTCAGGAAGCTGATTTTCTCGCGAAAATAGACAAACTTGCAGAAGATGCATTTGATGACCAATGTACCGGCGCTAATCCGCGTTATCCACTCATTTCAGAATTGAAACAACTGTTGTTAGATTCTTTCTATGGCCGTGAATTTACAGAATCGTCCTTATCTCAGGAGGAAGTAAAACCAAATAAAAAGAATAATAAGAGACAATCATAATGATAAGCTGATGTAACTTAAAAGGCGTTGGGGCAACCCAGCGCCTTTTTATTATTTCATGCTCAAATTTGATGAAATTTATCCAATTGATTTAATGTTGCTACCCGTTAGCCCTGTTTCGCCTTAGCTTTACGAATAACGTCAATATAGTGTTTACGACATACAGAAACGTATTTTTCATTACCACCAATATCAACCTGAGCACCATCGTAAACAACGTTCCCATCGCTGTCAAAACGCAATACATGGCTGGCTTTCCTGCCACAATGACAGATTGTTTTCAACTCTACTAATTTATCCGACCACGCGAGGAGATAATGGCTTCCACTGAATAATTCGCCCTGAAAATCTGTTCGTAACCCATAACAAAGAATGGGGATATCGTCATAATCTACAATTTCACAGAGTTGCTCGACGTGTTCTTTCGTCAAGAATTGGCATTCATCAATCAAAACACAGTGGACTTTTTCTGCTTCGTTTTCTCTTCTGATAAGTTCAGCAATATTTGTTTCTGGTGAAAACAACAAAGCCTCAGCGGATAAGCCAATACGGGAACTGACCTTTCCTTTACCAAATCGGGTATCAATTTCTGCTGTAAAAATCAGTGTTCTCATTCCTCTTTCGTTATAGTTATAGGAAGATTGCAATAAAGAAGTTGATTTCCCTGCGTTCATGGCAGAATAATAAAAATAAAGCTGAGCCATTGGCCCTTCCATCCTCTTGTCAAATTTAATCAGGTGATATATCGCCGTAAGTTTACCATAAACTCTGATTGAAATTATCCTTGTTATTGTCAAATGTGGGGTAGAAGAAAGAAATTAGAGTGAATAAGAAAAAATTATTTTCATGATAATCATCACATTTGTGCATATAAAATCAGCACCATAAGCGATTTCTGCACGACTAATGAACGAATTTAACATCGAAAAGAATATAGTTATTTCCACATCCATTCTTTGCATATTAATAATCATAATGGTTTACTTTTGTTCAACTCACCTCTCTATAATCATAACTAACCGATTACCCATAAAAAACATTCATCTCATACTTATCCATTAACTTATTTCCAGAAGAATAGTTAACATTCCTTACAGATTGACTATAAATTAGTTTTATACGTTGCATCCCTTACTCAACTTTACAGTAATCGGCTCTCAATGGTTATTGGAAAATGATAATCCCAATAGCAGAATTAAAACGCAATATATCGATTATATGAAAAATTGCATTTTAAAATGATATGTTTTAGTCTGAGAAAGTAAATTCACTATTGCAGAAAATAAAATAGCATTCTATTATTATCCCTACATCAGCCATCATCATTATAATTTGAGACCAGGACAATGAGCGAAAATTTAAAATCCTTAAATAACATCCGTACCTTGCGCGCACAAGCAAGAGAATGTGAACTGACTACTTTAGAAGAAATGCTGGAAAAACTTACGACTGTTGTTGAAGAACGTCGTGATGAAGAAAGCCAAGCTCGTGCACAAATAGAAGAACGTACACGTAAACTTCAAGAATACCGTGAAATGCTGGAAAAAGACGGTATTGAATTAAGCGATTTAGTTGACGCTTTAAGTGGTAAAGCTACAAGTAAATCTAAACGTGCTGCACGTCCAGCTAAATATTCATACGTTGATAGCGATGGCGAAACTCAAACTTGGACTGGCCAAGGCCGTACTCCAGCTGTAATCAAAAAAGCAATTGATGAAGAAGGCAAAACACTGGAAGATTTCCTAATCTAATCAGTTGCTTTGTAAGCCAAATAACAAAAATACCCAATCAAGGGTATTTTTGTTTTATGATTAATATAACTAGAGCTAGGTTAATTACTGGCTGATGTAGCAACACCATGAGTTATATTAGCGACTAAGTCGTTATCATATTCTCTATGTGTTAAAGAAAAATTTAACACTAACTTAGTTTTTTATTAACATAGACTTATAAAAAAGGAGCTAATAGCTCCTTTTCTATATTCTCATTATCACGACTTCTGATAAAAATCTAAATACCAATCGACAAACCGCTTCACCCCTTCCTTCACCGGAGTATCGGGGGAAAAACCAATTTTATTGTAAAGTGCGCTGGAATCCGCACATGTTGATAACACATCACCATCCTGAATATCCATAAAGTTTTTCTTTGCTTTTATTCCCAATGAAACTTCAATGGCTTCAATAAAATCGCCCAGTTTTGTCGGCTGACCATTACCAATATTGTAAACACGATATGGTGCAGAACTGGCAGATATCTGCCCATCTTCAACTAGCCAGTCTTTATTGGATGCAGGAATGATATCTTGCAATCTGATTATAGATTCAACAATGTCATCAATATATGTGAAATCCCTCACCATATTACCATGATTATAAATATCAATGGATTTACCTTCTAACATAGCTTTAGTGAATTTAAACAAAGCCATATCAGGACGCCCCCATGGCCCATATACAGTAAAAAACCGCAACCCGGTAGTGGGGAGTTGATAAAGGTGTGAATAGCTATGAGACATTAACTCATCAGCTTTCTTTGTTGCCGCATATAAAGAAACGGGATGATCAACTGAATCATCAGTGGAAAACGGTTGCTTTTTATTTAGCCCATATACTGAACTTGAAGATGCATATAATAAATGTTCTACCTGATTATGACGACATCCTTCAAGGATATTGATATGACCGACAATATTGGCATCAATATATGCCATTGGGTTTTGTATTGAATAGCGAACACCTGGCTGAGCACCTAAATGAATCACTCGCTGAAATTGGTGTTTAGCAAACAATTCAGGGATAGCAACTCTATCTGCTAGATCTAATTTTTCAAATTTAAAATTCGAATGAGGGAGTAATAAATTTAATCTCGCCTCCTTCAAATTAACATCATAATAATCATTAAGGTTATCGATACCGACAACCTCATGACCCATATTCAATAATCGCTGGCTAACATGAAAACCGATAAAACCAGCAGAACCTGTAACTAAGAATTTCATATCATAACTCAAATAACCGGATTGATAGAGGCACCACGACCAATACCATAGTATGTAAACCCACGTGATTGCAGACGTTCAGGATCATAAAGATTACGTCCATCAAAAATTACAGGTGTTTTTAATGAATCCTTAATCACATCAAAATCAGGTGCTCTGAAATTTTGCCATTCTGTACAAATAATCAAAGCATCGGCTTCTTTTAATGCAGCCTCTTTTGTTCCCATTAAAGAGAGATCATTACGTTGCCCATAAATACGCTGAGCTTCCTGCATAGCTTCCGGATCATACGCCTGTATTTTAGCGCCACATTCCCATAATGTTTCCATTAACACACGGCTTGATGCTTCACGCATATCATCTGTATTAGGTTTAAATGCCAATCCCCAAATAGCAAACGTTTTGCCAGATAAATCATGACCAAAATGCTGTTTAACAAAAGTAGGCAATTTACTTTTTTGTTTTTCGTTAACCAGCTCCACTGCCTGAAGAATTTTTGGAGTATAGCCAATTTGTTCTGAAGTCCGGATCAATGCCTGAACATCTTTCGGGAAACATGAACCACCATATCCACAGCCAGGATAAATAAAGTGATACCCGATACGTGAATCAGAACCAATTCCCTGACGCACATTTTCAATATCGGCTCCCAGCATTTCAGCCAAATTGGCAATTTCATTCATGAAACTAATTTTTGTTGCCAACATACAGTTAGCAGCATATTTCGTCAGTTCCGCACTGCGGATATCCATGACTATCATACGATCGTGATTACGATTAAATGGCTCATACAGTTCGCGCATGATATCCACCACATCGTCATTATCACAGCCAATGATAATACGTTCAGGTCGCATACAGTCGGCAACTGCGGCACCTTCTTTCAAAAACTCAGGATTGGAGACAACATCAAACGGAAGTTCCATATTGCGTTGTGCTAATGTTGCTTGCATCACTGCTCTAACTTTATCCGCAGTCCCTACTGGCACAGTTGATTTATCAACAACAACTTTATAGCCATCCATATTTTCTGCAATGGTCCGAGCTACGGCCGTGACATATTGAAGGTCGGCTGATCCATCTTCATCAGGAGGTGTTCCTACTGCAATAAACTGTAATTTGCCATGTGCAACACCCGCTTTGGCATCCGTTGTAAAATTCAGACGCCCTTCAGTATGATTTTTCTTTACCAGAGGTACCAAACCTGGTTCAAAAATAGGGATATGACCATTTTTCAGGTTCTCGACTTTTTTTGCATCAACATCAACACAAAGTACATCATGCCCAACTTCTGCAAATACGGTGGCTTGAACTAAGCCTACATAGCCAATACCAAATACAGTAACTTTCATATAACACCTTAAATTACTAGTAGATTATTTTTCAATCTGATGTTGTAAAGCCATGACCCAATCCGTGAATGATTTACCCAGTTCCTTATGTTTCATGCCATATTCAACAAATGCCTGCATATAACCCAATTTATTACCACAATCATGGCTGCGGCCCTGCAAATGATAAGCTTCAACCGCTTCTTTTTCCATCAACATGGCAATGGCATCTGTCAGTTGTATTTCATCTCCTGCTCCTGGTGCCGTTTTCGCCAACAATGGCCAGATTTTTTCAGACAAAACATAGCGACCAACGATGGAAAGGTTTGATGGTGCCTCTTCTGGTTTCGGTTTTTCAACCACACGAGCAATGGGTTTACTATCACCGGGCTGTAGCTCTTCGCCCAGACAATCAACAATGCCATAATCCGAGACACTTTCTACAGGAACAGGCTCTACCAAAATCTGGCTTGCCCCACTACTATTAAAGCGTGACAACATTTCGCTCAAATTATATTTTGACAAATCTATGCTGTATTCATCCAAAATAACATCAGGCAAGATAACCGCAAACGGCTCATCACCAATAAGGGGTTTGGCACATAACACCGCATGCCCCAATCCTTTTGCAATTCCTTGGCGAGTTTGCATGATCGTTACGTGTTTTGGGCAAATCGATTGTACTTCGTCCAGTAATTGGCGCTTGACCCTTTTTTCAAGGATCGCTTCCAACTCAAAACTGGTATCAAAATGGTTTTCTATAGAGTTCTTAGATGAATGTGTTACCAGAATAATTTCATTAATGCCTGCTTTGATACATTCATTGACAACATACTGAATCAGCGGCTTATCGACTAGCGGAAGCATTTCTTTAGGAATCGCTTTAGTAGCCGGCAACATCCGAGTCCCCAAACCAGCGACAGGTATAACAGCTTTTCTTACCTTTTTATTTATTGCTGACATTCTATATTGTCTCCTACTGCTATGTTGTTTCTGGACAAATTTCTGTACAGCTAAAACATAGCACTAACTCTCTGAAAAAATCGTATCTACGCAGAAAATCTGCATTCATAAAAATAACGCGCACGAGTATACCAGTTAATTCAACCAGATATACAGTGCGTAAATTTTTAATCATATGTCCGTGTTTAAATGCCTAATATCCTCATGAAATGAGGTGTAAATGTTATAAAATCACTGACAAGATAGCGGGGAAAATATCAGTTTTATTTGGTTCCTACTATTCCACACTCGGCATTGCCAAAAAGAATTTTGCTCTACAATATGCCTTAAATGCTTGACCTTCAATGTACCAAAGGAAGCTCTTCTATCTAACTGTTTCTGTTGATTACCAGATTGAATATGTGCATTTAATCCGGTTGACGATAATAAAATAGTCTTATTGCATGTATCATAATAACCCAGCAGTAAAGGAAGCGGTTCTGCTGCATCTTCATTATTTAATATCCGGTTCAGCCAATTCGTGATGTTACGCAGGTCAATCAATTCATTATTTTTATTAAACTTTTTCTTCTTCAACAAATGATTGAAAGCTACTCTCAATAGTAGTGCAGAACTAGCACTTTTGTCTTTTGAATGACTAGCATCAAGACAGTAGAAGATCATTTCCTTCTCAGACAGTGCAGCAATATCGAAAACTAATCCGGTTTTACCTGCGATATTCAACAGCCGATAATTTATCCTACAGTTAGCGATAACCTGAGAAACAGGCGGTTGTAATTGTTTTAATAATCCCCAGATAGTGGATGTATTATGTTTTAATACCATAAACTCCTGTCTCAATTGGCTTCGCTCTATGAGCTCAGAAGAAAATAATTTTGGATACAAATAATTCAACGCAATTTTTTTTATCTCATTGAAATTAGCTATCGGTTTTAACAAGATATCTGTCGCCCCAAGACGCAACGCATTATCGATCTCCATCATTTTATTTGTTGCAGAAACAATAATGATGGGGATAGCCAATCCTTTATTCGCCATATTGTGAATAAATTCTAAGCCATTCATGATGGGCATATCCAAATCACAAAAGATGAGTTCAGGCTCCATCTCTTCCTCTACCTTCTGTAATGCCACCCGCCCATTTGATGCACTCGCCGTTATCGCCCCCAACGAATTCAGATAACCCACAATTGAAGAACCAAAAACCGACTCATCCTCTACAACTAATATCCTCTTTCCTTTCAGTACCTTTTCCATAACGGCGGCCCCTTACCAAGCGTTGCGACCATTGCCCATATTCGAGTATCATCAGCCGATGATAGCCCAATAGGTCAGTACAATTTATACTCTTACATATCTTTGCAATATTGCTTATATTAACAACAGCCACCTTAAATAATTGGAGTTATTTTGACAAAAATGTGTCCCTGCGGCAGTGGAACACCTTTCACTCATTGCTGTAATCTTTATCTCGAAAATCATCACCCTGCTCCAAATGCTGAATCTTTGATGCGTTCCAGATACAGTGCTTATGTCACACAAAATGCAAATTATCTCATTGCTACTTGGCATCCTGATTGTCAGGCTGAAAATTGGCGTACAGAAATAGAACAAGGTTTTGTGAGTGTACAATGGCTGGGATTAAATGTTCTCGAAACGAGTCCGGGTAAACATAATGATGAAGCTCATGTCGAATTTTCAGCTTGCTTTATTGAACAGGGAAAGCAAGATAGACAATTGATTCATGAACGCTCACGTTTTTTACTCATTGACCAACATTGGTTTTATATCGATGGAATTCGTCCTCAAGTAGGTCGAAATAGTTCTTGTCCATGTGGCTCAGGAAAAAAATACAAGAAGTGCTGTAGTTAAATTACTATCTAACGATCAAGCATCACAATTCACCACACCATGAAGAAAATTTGAGGATTTCTCAATCCATGCAAAACACAAACATACAAAAAAAGATCTTGCGCACAATTTGTCCTGACGCTAAAGGATTAATCGCAAAGATCACTAACATTTGCTACAAACATCAATTAAATATTGTTCAAAATAATGAGTTTGTGGATCATCTTACCGGTCGTTTTTTTATGCGCACAGAATTGGAAGGTATTTTCAATGATGAAACATTTTTGGCAGATTTAGATGATGCCCTACCCGCTGGCTCAAGCCGTGAATTAAATACTGCGGGCCGTCGTCGTATCGTTTTGATGGTGACAAAAGAAGCGCACTGTATTGGTGATATACTGGTAAAAAGCGCCTATGATGGGCTGGATGTCGAAATTGCTGCTGTTATCGGCAACCATACGATCCTACAACAATTAGTTGAGCAATTCGGCATTCCATTTCACCACATCAGCCATGAAGGTTTAACCCGCGAGCAACATGATGAAGCATTGATGGCCCAAATCGATCAATATAAACCTGATTATGTTGTGCTCGCTAAGTATATGCGAGTTTTGACACCAGCATTTGTTCAGCATTATCCAAATCAAATAATCAACATTCACCACTCATTCTTACCTGCATTTATCGGTGCGCGCCCTTATCATCAAGCGTATGAACGTGGTGTGAAGATTATTGGTGCTACTGCTCATTATGTAAATAATAACTTGGATGAAGGACCAATTATCACTCAGGATGTAATAAATGTGGATCATACTTATACTGCTGAAGAGATGATGCGGGCAGGACGTGATGTTGAAAAAAACGTGTTAAGCAAAGCCTTACACTGTGTATTTTCTCAGCGAGTCTTTGTATACGGTAATCGTACTGTTATCCTTTAATAAGCAATAAAGTATTTGTTAATTGTTATATATCATAGATTAAATGGCGAGTTATTTCTGTGATGTCCCGGCAGACCAAGAGTTGATCATAAAGTTCAAAAAAACAACACTTGATACTTTATTTTCAATTATCTACTTTACAGCGGCGGCTTATTTGATATTATGCCGTCCGCTGCTAACGACAGTATACAACTCAAAAATTTGGTGGGGTTCCCGAGCGGCCAAAGGGAGCAGACTGTAAATCTGCCGTCACAGACTTCGAAGGTTCGAATCCTTCCCCCACCACCATCAAAGATTTCTTCTTTACGCCCAACAAATTCTAGAACAATCACATGATTTTCATTAAAGAAAAAAGAGGACCTTCGACTCAGTCTCTGATTAAGCGCAGCAAAATAACAATGATGATAGCGTGTGAAAGTGAATGTAGTGAAATAAGAAGATATGAGGTGTGATTTGGCCCGAAGGTGAGGAACGAAATGACTATTCATCCTTCCTCACCACTATCAAAAATCCATTCCAAGCTTTTAATGCATTAAAAAACAACAAATAATAATTCCATTGCTTTCATCAACTATCGAAACTCATGACTATATTGTTTGGAGAAAACAAATTAGATTAACGACTAATTTAATGAAATTTAATGCACTTACAATATCAATAGCGGAGCAGGAAAGCATAAACAGTTCGCTCCGCTTATGCAATCTGTCACTCCATATCGCTGACAGAATCGATGAAACGATTTAACACGCTTGAATGAGACTTTGATTTGTAGACATAACACTGATTAACTGCGTCAGGTCGTGATATTGGAATAAAGCCTAAGCTTTCTCCCTCTTCCAATGCACCCGAATGAGAGTCTGTAATGCAGATATAATCTGTTGACTGAATAAAATTAAGGCAGCATTCTATATTATCCATTTGTCGAATGTTGACCTTCTCCCCACTTTTTATCATCTCCTCTTCCAAATTCTTTACCAAATTACCTTTATAGAGTACTGGATCACATAACCATGTTCTCTTTTTAAGTAATTGAGTCACATCGTTATTCACTTCATCCAATAACTCTTTACGGCAGCAGATCCCCAAGTTTGGTCCATCAATTTTCCGTACAAGGCTGAAGCGATCACTAAGTATTTTTTCTGAACTTAAAATTATCGTATTGCCCTCGTAATCAACTATTTCATCGATGTTATCATAACCGAAGCGTAATATATTAACCTGAGCATTATTTCTGTCTGCTGCTTTATAAAGCGAAATCAGATGCTTTTTCTTACCCCAATCATGGTATATATTTACAACGTTACAAATACTTCCGCTGATGTGTTTCTTTGTAATTTCTTTCTCTTTCAAATACAGCTCTTTTAGGTCATTATATAACTCCACTCCGTCTTTGGTCAGAATCATCCCAAACTTCTCCCTTTTAAATAAGCGCTTTCCTAACGTCGCTTCAAAGTCTTTAATTGATTTAGCGACTGGGGGAGTCGTACGGTTCATCACTCTTGCCGCTTTGCTTAAAGAACCCATTTCCACCACCGCCATGAATGCTTCTAATTTACGAGAAAAAAACATAATTCACCGTTCCTATGTAACTTGTGGCTAAAATAATATCCTTGAAATGGCCTTCTCATCAGGTAACCGCTAAATCAAACTTGATATTATGAAGGTATAATTTTGTACAATAAAAACTGTTATTTTTCAAATGGCATTTATATAAAATGCCAGTCCCTGATGCAATAATGCGGTTTAGATGAACTATATAATTCACCTATATCATGATGAATATTCCACCGTGATTGTAAGCCGTTAATAAATATAACCATGGCCTACAAGTTCAATTTTCTATCAGAGATTGATTAACTCTTCTACTTTTTCATTAATTATTTTTTGTAACTCATGACATAAAATAAATTCCAAGGTAAAAAACCTTGTAAAAAAAGATAATATCTCATGTTTAATATAACCAATTATAACTAGTCGATTATTATATATTCTTTAATTTACCACACATTAGTTTAGGGGGTTTTTATTATTAAAAAAAACGATTCGACACTCAAAATTTTGGCTAAAGAATGTATTACACTCAATATAGTATTACATATAGGAGTAAAATAGCGATATATCAATGCAACTATGAAAATTCTATTATTTAATAAATGGTTACATATTTATTTATATCTGTTAACATTAAAAATCAGTATATTCCAAAGGTTATTATAACGATATGAAATTTATCTCATTCAATATTAATGGGTTGCGAGCACGTCCTCATCAGCTATCTGCCATTGTTGAACAACACCGACCAGATGTTATCGGATTGCAGGAAATAAAAGTCCATGACGAAATGTTTCCGTTAGAAGAGGTGAGCAAACTCGGTTATCACGTCTTCTATCATGGTCAAAAATCACACTATGGCGTCGCTCTACTTACCCGACAACAACCTGTAGATGTTCGTAAAGGTTTCCCTACCGATGATGATGATGCACAACGTCGTATTATTATGGCTGATATCGAAACACCTATCGGTTTATTAACCGTAATCAACGGCTATTTTCCCCAGGGAGAAAGTCGTGAACACCCGGTTAAATTTCCTGCCAAAGAAAAATTTTATCAGGATTTACAAACCTACCTAGAAAGTAATCACACCCCAAAATCACATATTCTTATTATGGGAGATATGAATATCAGCCCAACTGATCTCGATATTGGGATCGGCGAAAATAACCAAAAGCGTTGGTTAAAAACCGGCAAATGTTCTTTCTTACCGGAAGAAAGAGAATGGATGGCACGACTTAAAAATTGGGGACTTGTTGATACATTTCGGACGCAGCATCCCGAAATCAATGATCAATTTTCCTGGTTTGATTATCGCTCAAAAGGGTTTGATGATAATCGTGGGTTACGCATTGATTTGCTACTTGCCAGCCAGCCATTAGCAGCACGATGTATCTCTTCTGGCATCGATTATGATATTCGCGGCATGGAAAAACCGTCTGATCATGCCCCTGTTTGGACAGAATTCGCAATATAATTACCTGATATATACTCAATGGAGTTCAAGATGCAGCGTTTATGTTTTGGGAGAAAATATTCAGGAGCATAAACCACTATATGATTGGGAGGAGTAAGCGTAACCAACAAAGTTGTAACTTGGAAGATGACGAGGATAAAACACAGCACCGTCAATTATGGTGCTGTGTTATCATTTTTGTTATGCCTGATTGGGTATATCTGTCTTTGTCTTGCTGAATTTTCCTTGTTTTCCTTTTTTCCCTTTCTTGGGAACGGGAGGCAAATCTCTGAATGCTTTCAAATTACGATATTGTTTTGCCTGCCAAATCAATTGTTGCAATGTTTCTTGAAGAGGTAACATAAAATCCTGATAACGAAATTGCTTTTCGCTGATTTGCGTCAATCGAGACTCCCAATGTGCCGTCATATCCGGCAATACAGCCATATCCGGCAATACATGGACTAAAGCCCGTCCAGCAGGTGTGGCATGGATATGCCGTCCTTTTTTGTACAGAAACTCCCGTTTGAACAACAGTTCAATAATCCCTGCTCTAGTCGCTTCTGTACCCAAACCATCTGTCGCTCGCAACACTTTCTTCAATGTCTTATCCTGCACAAATCGTGCAATACCCGTCATTGCAGATAATAATGTCGCATCAGTAAAAGGCCGTGGTGGTTGTGTCTGTCTTTCCACCACTTCACCCTTCTCACTCAAAAGCTCATCACCCTTAGCAACCACAGGTAATGGAGTACCTTCATTCTCCTCATCCCGTTCTTTGTTACCCAGTAAGGTTCTCCAGCCAGCTTCCGCCAAAAAGCGTGCCTTAGCGATAAATTTTCCACCGGCAATATCAAGTTCAATTGTACACTTACGAAACACTGCCTCCGGGAAAAATTGCATCAAATATTGTCTGGCAACCAAACTGTAAATTTGGCTTTCATTCTCAGTCAAATTGACTTGGCTACTGCGGGCGGTTGGAACAATTGCATGGTGAGCATCAACTTTTTTGTCATCCCAACAACGGTTCTTTTTCTCCATATCTAAAGAACTTTGCGGAAGCAAATATGCAGAATGAACCGAAATAGCATTCAAGACTGCATGACGTCCCATAAAATGCTCTTCTGGTAAATAGCGACAATCAGAGCGTGGATAAGTAATCAGCTTATGGGTTTCATACAGTCGCTGACAAATGTCCAGTACATTCTGAGCACTCAAACCAAAACGCTTAGCAGCTTCAATCTGCAAGGCCGATAGTGAAAAAGGCAATGGTGCCGTTTCTGATTCCCGCTTATCCTGATATGCAGTGACATTGGCGGGTTGCCCAGTAATGCGTGCCACAACATGCTCTGCCAATGGCCGATGAATAACTCTCCCTTCTTCATCCTGAAAATCAATACAAGATTCACTCGGCTGCCATAAAGCGGTAAATCGCTCTGTATTTGGCGTAACAATATGTGCTTTAACCTCAAAAAAATCTTTTGGCACAAAATGTTCTATCTCTTCATCACGACGAACAACCAGCCCCAAAACAGGTGTTTGGACACGGCCAACCGATAATACCCCCTGATAACCTGCATTCTGGCCCAATAATGTATAAGCGCGGGTCATATTGATGCCATAAAGCCAATCCGCTCTGGCTCTGGCGAGTGCAGAAACACACAGAGGAACGAATTCCCGATTATTTCTCAGCCGTTCAATTGCCTTTGTGACTGCCTGAGGATTCAGGTCATTGATCAGACAACGTTGGACATTTTGCTTTTTTTCGGAATCCAGCTCCAAAAAATCCAGCACTTCATCCACCAGCAATTGCCCTTCACGATCAGGGTCACCTGCATGAACAATTTCGTTTGCCCTGCCCAACAGGGATCTAATCGTGTTGAGCTGTTTAGCCACCTCAGCGCGTGGCTTTAACTGCCATTTTTCAGGAATGATCGGCAAATCAGCCAATACCCAGCGAGCATAACGGCTATTATAAGCATCTGGCTCAGCCTGCTCCAATAGATGACCAACACACCAGGTAACAAACTGATTATTACCGCATTCAATAAACCCATCCCCACGTCGATGAGGTTTCGGTAAAACATCCGCTATGGCTCTCGCAAGGCTAGGTTTTTCTGCAATAAAAAGACGCATTTGATTTTATCTATTTGATTTTAAATTTAAATTTTAGTTAAACACTAAATATTATCCTGTATATTGTCCTGTTTATCAAAACCCTTTGGTAAAAACATCTTCTGAGTTCATTTGTATTAATAAACAAATATATCAGCGGTTATGCCATTTTTCATTACATCTCCAAGTATTTCTTATATCTCCGCCCGTAATGGGCGAGGATATACGGAGGATTTTGCTAACCCTTCCCCTTACTCCGGTTGCTCAGACCATTTGATATCTGATTTAGCCCCGCCTTCCCTTGCCTCACATTCCACACCGAATCCTCTGGCATCTGGACACGGACGTCCAAGCGCGTACCGGCGGGTAAGTCACACGGCTCATCCTCGGTGTAATAGGTCTGTGCCTCCATGGACTTGATACGCCGGTTCTGTAGGCGGGCAGGCATGTGGGTGTTCTGTCGGTGCGTCACTTTGATGTCGATGGCCCCATCCGGCAGCACCTTATCCTCGACATACACCAGTTCATTGCCGTTGATGTCACGGGGCACACTGATACCGCCATGCACCCCCCATGCGCCATCGGCGTTATAGCCCAGTACACCGGAGACCCGATAGTGACCGAGGCCAAGTTTAGTAACCGTGGCCCCTTCGGATTCGTCATTGGTGATAACAGTGCCATCGGGGTGAATGATGATAATGGGGGAACCCTGCCTGATATAACCACTATTATCACGCCAGCAATTGGCGCCTAAAGATAATACGGTGCCACTGCCTCGGGGGAAATTCATGCTGTGCCAATTAGGATCCCCCCATTTGTAAACCATATGCGGTACGCCGTCACGCGTTTTTAGATTCATTCTCGCGTCATCTGTACGACAGGAAATCTCATCAGCCGCCTCCAGATAACCATTGGTTATGAGCCCGCTTTGTATTTTTTGCACGCCTCCGTTAGCTAAATCCTGTCGAATAACATCCCTCATAAATCCCAGATTCCCCACAAACGCCGCTTTATCCGGAATGTCTGCCCCGTTCTGGCTCTTCTCCAGCTTCCCCGCCAGCGCCGCATAGAGTGCCCGAATCGATTGCAGCGCCACCGTCTGGCCGTTCGGCAACGTCACATTCACCACGTCATTCTGGGCCATCCACGCATCCATGTTCTGGAGGAACTGGATGATATAGGCGTTAATCGCCACCAGATGTCGGACCCCATCGGAGACGGAATCCGGGAGCGTGGTCTGAATCTGGTATTTCACGGCATTCAGGGTGACAGTGGCGTTATCGGCCAGGACCAGTTCGGTATCCGAGTTCACCGCCTGAATCAGATGGATTAGGTTGCCCTGGTCGGACTGAATTAAAATAAGCTGCGCCGGTGCCACGCCATTGATGTTGTCTTTAAACCGGGTGCCCGTGCCCCGGATAATAGCCGAGCCGGACACGGTGGAAATCGTGCCTTGTGCATAGTACATAAAGGTATTCCTGAAAGGTTAGAAGTAGTCGTCGAAATTAATCGCGTAGATGTCGTAGTCGATGGGTTTGTAACTAAAATGGTCCGCCTGAAAGTATTCAAAATCCATCTTACCCGCCTCACTGATTGAAATAGTGTTGCCGGAAAAGGCAAAGCCCGAATCCGCAAAGCGCCATGAGTTTCCGCCGACATTTTTAACCAGCTTCGCCAGCCGGTTGACATGCACCATCGGTCTGGCA
>NZ_NJAI01000005.1:258221-281474 GCF_002632725.1 Xenorhabdus hominickii | reverse complement strand
ACATGGTTTCAATCATGGAAAGCGTACAGTAATGATAGGCCGCTCAGCGGTCTTTTATTTAATTCTGCAAAGCATCCACATTCGGGTGCTTGATAGAGGTTTAAGTTGGGATTATCAAATGTCATTGTTATCATTGCCTAAAGCAAAAGGAGATAACATGAAAAAATTAGTAGTTATGCTTGCATTAGGGATGGCTAGCTTCGGTGCAATGGCGGTTGATGGGTATAAAGATGCAAAATTTGGCATGGCAGAAGAGGAGTTTCTTTCAAAGAAGTTCTGTCATTTTGAAAAAGTTGATGAAAACTATCTAGCAAAAGAAATGTCAGTTTATTTATGCTCCGATTTCCCAATTGCTAATAAAAAGCGTGAGGCAATGGCAATTTTTTTAAATGGGAAATTTAAAAGATTAGAAATTGATGTTAGCCCATTCACGAAGGCAGCAAGCAAATCGGTAGAAAAAAAGTATGGACAGCCATCATCGTACTCATCAAAAGAAGAATATGAGGACGCGCTAAAAAATGGCGGAGTTATAACTTTCGCTTATGATAATGATACGGTAGCAGTTAATGTATATCTTACGGGCGATAAAGAGTCCAGTCAGTTGGTTTATACGAGTTCAGACTTCAAAGAAAAAACCCAGGGATTAAGAGAATCATTAGATGCATTTAAGTCATACCATGAGCAAATGAGTTTAGATCGTACGAAACTGGAAGAAGATATTTAACTTACTTGAAACGACAACAACCCTCTCTGGAGGGTTTTTTGCTATATGGAGAACAGAACATGACACAAAGTACCCCAACACAGACCTTCACCATTGGTATCAAGTATGACACCGAAGCATTGAACCAACTTGAATCTCAACTGGAGCATATTGCTGAACTGATGGATCGCATTAACGGTCGTCGCTATGACGCAGGTATGACACCGGCAGTAGATGCAGGAGCCAAAGTTGAAATTACTGCCGATAGCTTCAAGATCCGTGATTCAGAAGGGAAGGTGAGAGCAGTCATTAAGCCTCTTGACCTAAAATCGGCTGGCATTGATTCAGCCAAAATAACCAAAGCCAGCCATGGCGATCACCTCCGGCAGCTAGTCCGTGAAGAAATACGCCAGTTCGTTAATCGCGAAAGTCGATGTGGCGGACTGTTCTCAAGATAAGGAAATAAAATGGCTAAACCAGATTGGGAGGCCATCGAATCGGCTTACCGTGAAGCAGGAATGCCTGAGTTGCTATATAGCCATTTTAAGAAAAGCGGAGAGGCGTTTCTTTCTGGCGTAATTAAAGTTTTCCTTGCTAGCTCTAATGCGCACATAAAGCTATTTGATGGACAAGTGGCACCAATAATCCGAGCAGAGTCTGAGTTTCCAATGCCGAGAGGAAGAGTTGATTTCTTCTTAGTGCATGATGATGGTTCTGCTAGCGTCTGTGAGCTGAAAGATGGGCGTAACGGCCTTCAAAGCGTTCTGGCTGGCATCGGTCAGGTGATCTGCTATTCGGTGCAGGTTGGTATGTCCAATTCTGGGCTGAGGCATATCCGTAAGGTTCTGATGTTCTCACGAACTAATTCAATTTCTGATGACGCTCTAATCGTTGAGGCCTGCTTAAAAGCTGGAGTAATACCTGTCCCTATTGGCAGTGAAGATGAACACAAAGAGGCGGCATTTGCCTTCATTGATATACACAGGAAATAAACATGGCACTCACCGACAAACAAGAGATGTTTTGTCGCGAGTACCTCGTTGATTTGAACGCCACACAAGCGGCCATTCGTGCGGGGTACAGCGAGAAGACAGCAAATCGTATTGCGTCCGAAAACCTGTCAAAACCTGATATCCAGTCACGAATCGCAGAACTAAAAGCAGAACGCAATGAAGAGGTTGGAGTTAATGCCACCTATGTATTAAAGCGGCTGGTTGAAATTGACCAAATGGATGTGCTCGATATTCTCACTGATAGTGGAGAACTCAAACCCGTAAAAGACTGGCCCAAAGTATGGCGCACAACCTTATCTGGTCTGGAAGTTGTTGAGACAGGCTCACAAGATACAGCCGCGTTACTCAAGAAGATAAAGTGGCCGGATAAGGTGAAGAATCTGGAGCTTCTCGGCAAGCATATCAGCGTTCAGGCATTCCGTGAGCAGGTCAAAAATGAGCATGATGTTGTCGGAACGCTATCTGAGCTGATGGACGATCTTGCCAAGGGGTAATCATGAAGCCGGAACACCTCGCATTACTGCGCGATAAGCTCTGGAGGCTGAATAATCTCTATTGGATTACGGATAAAGAAGGGAAGACTATCCGGTTTAAGATGACACCGGAACAGTTAGAGTATTTTGAAGGAATGCACACCCGCAATATCATTCTGAAAGCACGACAGCTTGGTTTCACGACTGAGGTGTGCATTATTCAGCTTGACGCAGCGCTATTTGAGTCAGCTAAGTGCGCCCTGATAGCCCACACGTTAAACGATGCTAAGCGCCTGTTCCGTGAGAAGGTCAAATATGCCTACGACCGATTACCGGATGAGATTAAGGCCGCCAACCCTGCTAGTAACGATGCATCTGGGGAGCTAGTCTTTCGCAAGGGCGGTTCACTGTATGTATCAACCTCGTTTCGTGGTGGCACGCTGCGCTATCTGCATGTGTCGGAGTTCGGGAAAATTTGTGCCAAGTTCCCCGACAAAGCCAGAGAAATTGTCACCGGGGCATTTGAAGCGGTATCAACGGACTGTTTCACCACGATTGAAAGTACAGCAGAAGGGCGAGCGGGATACTTCTTTGATTACTGTCAGACGGCAGAGAAAGCGCAGATGCAGGGTAAGCAATTATCTAACCTCGACTGGAAGTTTTTCTTTTTCTCGTGGTGGAAGAATCCGCTCTATGCCATTGACCCGGTGGAACCAATACCGCAGCGCCTACGTGATTATTTCGCAGAGCTGCAAGGTAAGCACGGTATCACACTGACTGAACGTCAAAAGGCTTGGTATTTCGCCAAAGAAAAGACGCTCGGCGATGACATGAAGCGGGAATACCCGTCGATCCCCTCTGAGGCATTCCAGCAATCAGTAGAAGGCGCTTACTACGCCAAGCAATTCCGCTGGCTGTATGAAAACAAACGCATTGGCAAATTACCGGATAACTCACATCTGCCCGTTCATACCTTCTGGGATATTGGGGTGGGTGATTCAACGTCTATCTGGTTCGTGCGTGAAGTCGGAGAAGAGTTCCACATCATCGACTACTACGAGAACTCTGGCGAAGGCTTGCGGCACTACATGAAGGTGTTGAAGGACAAAGGCTATATCTACGGTGATCATTGGGGGCCACATGATATCGATAACCGTGAGTTTGGATCTGATGCTAAGTCTCGACGAGAACTGGCGCGTGAAGGGTACGAAATCGACGGTCAGAAATACTCAATGATATTCAAGGTTGTGCCAAAGGTTGGTGTGGATACTGGCATAGAATCGGTGCGTGAAATCCTGTCCAATTGCGTATTTGATGAAGAGAAATGCAGTGAGGGGATATCTCATCTGGAAAGCTACCGTAAAGAATGGGATGACAAGCGCGGTTGCTGGAAAGATAAGCCACTTCATGACTTCACATCACATGGTGCTGATGGCTTCCGTTATTTTGCGGTGAGCAGAAGTAATATCAGGCGGTTCACCAAGAAAATCAATTTCAACTGGAACTGACATGAACACAAACGTTGATTACAAGCATCCGGCGTACAACGAATTTCTGCTAGAGTGGAACATGATCGGCGATTGTGTTGATGGCGAAAGGGTGGTCAAAAGCCGGAAAGAAAAATATTTACCCCACCCAGCGGATAAGAAAGAGAAAGACGATCCACACAATGAGCGATATAAACGCTATTTACTTCGGGCGTCGTTCATTAACGCCACAGGACGAACATTGCTAGGGTTGTTAGGTATTGCCTTTAATAAACCCGTCAAAATTGATATTGCGGGTGGTGTTGAGTATTTGGAAACGGATATAGACGGCGAAGGCCAACCACTAACCCAAATGATACGCGATTCACTTTCTCAAGTGTTGCAGCGTGGACGTGCGGGTTTGTTGACTGACTTCTCAGGTGCGGGCATTCAATCAGAGGCTGAAAAAGGCCGTCCGTACATCCGGTTATTTACGGCAAAGCAAATCATCAACTGGCGTGTAACGAACGGTAAAACGTCATTAGTGGTTGTTCATTTTCAAGAGCCAAAAGAGTCCGATAATTTTGAGTTGCAGATGATTGATTGTTGGATTGAGTTGCGACTGATTGACGGTGAGGCCTATTCGCGCAACTGGTATCAGGACGGTAACTTAATTGCCGACGATTGGGTTGAATTGACAGACGCCAGTGGTAAACC
Organism: Xenorhabdus hominickii; assembly: GCF_002632725.1. Lineage (GTDB taxonomy): Bacteria > Pseudomonadota > Gammaproteobacteria > Enterobacterales > Enterobacteriaceae > Xenorhabdus > Xenorhabdus hominickii. Next base: position 277,102 of record NZ_NJAI01000005.1, on the reverse strand, counting down.
GTTGCCTGAGCTGCCGTGGTCATGGATTGGCTCAATGAATAATGACCACACGCCGGATGCGCCACCGTTAGCTGACATTGCTTATGTGAATATTAAACACTATCAGGCTGAGGCTGACATCGCGGAATCAGCGCACACAGTCGGGCAGCCGATGGTTGCGTTAACAGGTCTCAATGAGGAGTGGGCGGATAAGTATTTCTCTGATGGATTTACCGTTGGCTCGCGCAGTGGTGTTCTTCTGCCTCCAAATGGCGATATGAAATTTGCACAGCCGGAAGAACGCAATATTCAGATAACTGTAGCGGAACGACGGGAAAAGCAAATGGCAATGCTGGGCGCGAAACTGATAGAACGTGGTACATCAGCACGAACAGCAACACAGGCACAAAACGAGGCGCAAACAGATAACTCTATCTTGTCATTGTGTGCCGGTAACATAGAGCAGGCATTTAACCGAGCATTGCAATTCTGCATCCAGTTTGCAGGTGCAGGTGAAGCGACAATTGAGCTGAATAAAACGTATGACATTGCACAACTTGATTCTGCGTCTATTTCGGTTCTGTTATCCGCTGTCCAATCGGGTGAGATGCGCAAAGTTGATTTCATTCGATATTTGCAAAGCATCAATATTGTTCCTCAAGATGAGCGACCAGAGGACATTGAAGATCAGTTAAGAAACAAAGAACCTGAAATGCTGGAGTAATATGAAATCCATCAATGAAATGATAATGGATGAGTTGATTGCTCACGCCTTATTTTCCGGCCGGTATGGCGCCGGAGTTGCCCGTAAAATGGTGAAGGCGCTGAATGCATTTGATGCTGAACTCACAGCCTCCTTAATTGTCGCGCTGGATGATGCAAGCATTGACACTGACAGTTTCACAGCGAGGCGTTTAGAGTCATTGCTTTATAGCGCCAAAATGATAAACAAAAATGCCGTTGAAAGTGCATTTTTTGTGTTGTCCCGTGAAATGTTAGAGCATGTCCGCTATGAGATTGGCTACTATCCGTCACTATTTGACTCCCTATTACCTGATGCCATCCTGAGGCAATACCCACTGGTGGGTGCTACAGAAGAAATGTTGTATTCATCGGTGATGGCGCGTCCGTTTCAAGGAAAATTGCTATCAGAGTGGGCTGACGGTCTGGAAAAAGACCGCATGGTTCGTATTAGTAATACGGTTCGTAATGGTTATCTGAACGGTGATAGTGCGGTTGATATTGGTCGAAAGATTAGAGGTCATGCCAATCAAGGGTATAAAGACGGTGCTTTGCAAATGAGTCGGGCTAATGCGACCACTATCGCTAAAACAGCCGTCAGTCATTTACAAGCAGTAGCGAGAGATCAATTCGCAGAAGCCAATAAAGATATTCTTGATTGTAAACGCTGGGTGTCAACACTGGATAACAAAACGTCCAATGACTGCATTATCCGTGATGGGCTTAAGTACACTCTGAGTGGCAAACCTATTGGCCACAAAGTCCCTTACCTGCAAGGCCCCGGTAAAATTCATTTTAATTGTCGCTCAATGGAAACGCTGGTGGTGAAATCATGGCGTGAACTCGGCATTGATATTGATGAAATGGGTGACGGCACACGAGCCTCAATGGATGGCCAGGTGCCAGAGAATACAACCTTCATTGAGTGGATACAGAGACAATCAGAATGGAGACAGAAGCAAGTGTTTGGTGAGACGCGTTTCCGGCTGATGAAAGAAGGCGGCATGCACCCTTCGCAATTCTACACAGATAAAGGTGAGTTTATTTCACTGGATAAACTCAAGCAGATTGACGAACAAGCATTCAGAGAAGCTGGTTATGAATAATCGGCTCACACAATTCACAAGGTCGCTGAGGCGGCCTTTTTTATTGTCCGCAGTCGGTGACTGCACCATCAAAACCCGAGGTTTACGATGTTTAAATTTGCACTAACGAAAGAAGAATTTGACGCACTGACTGATGAACAGAAAGCCATGTACAAAGAAAACAACGGCAAGTATCAGTTGCAGATTGAAGGGATGCCAGAAATTCCCGATGTTTCCGGTCTGCAAAGGAAAGTCGATGAATTGCTTTCTGAGAAGAAGTCAGAACAAGAGAAGCGCCGTCAAGCGGAAGAAGCAGCAAAAAAAGCCGCCGAAGAACAAGCCCGTAAAAACGGGGATATTGAATCGCTGGAAAAAAGCTGGTCTGAAAAGCTCACTGCCCGTGAAAAAGAGCTGCTAACCCAACTCGAAGATAAAGACAGCAATCTGCGCACGCTGCTGGTGGATAACGTGGCTCAGTCTCTGGCAGCTAAACTGGCGGGAGACAGTGCTCAGTTACTTATGCCGCATATCAAATCACGGCTAATCGTTGAAGAAGGCAAGACGCGCGTCATAGATGCAGAAGGTAAGCCGTCAGCATTAACCATCGACGATTTGGAAAAAGAATTCCGTAGCAACAAGTTATTTGCGCCTGTTGTTATCGGTAGCAAGGCGACTGGAACTGCCGGAGACGGTCAGTCACGCTCCACGGTCACCAGAAGCGGCGGTAAAACTTGGCACGATTATACGGAAGCAGAGCGCATCCGTTTATTTGATGAAGATCCTGAGGAATTTAAACGCCTCCAAAAAACTCAGTAATGTAAGGAAAAGATATAATGGCAACAACCCGTTTATCCGACATTTTTCGTGGTGATTATTATCAAGCAATCGCACCACTGAATAGCCCAGAAAAGACCGCCGTATTTGAGTCAGGCATTATCACTCGTCTGCCTCAGTTAGACACCATCGCATCTGATAGTCAGGGTACGGCAACGATTAACTACTGGAATGACTTAGACGCGAACGAAGCGCCTAATGCGACCTCAGATGATCCTGACCAAATTGGTCAGGTAGGGAAAGCCTCTCAATCCAGCCTGAAATCTCGCGTACTGTTCCTGAACAAGGGCTATGGCGTTGCTGATTTGGCGGCAGAATTAGCAAACAGTGAACCGATGGCTCATATCCGTAACCGCTTTGGCACTTACTGGACTCGTCAGTGGCAGCGCTACCTGATCGGTACGGCGCGCGGGGTTATTGGCAGCAACATTGCGAAAAATGATAGCGACATGGTGATTCAAGGTGGAGATGAAATCTCGGCTAATAATCTGATTGACGCTGCGTTTACCGCAGGTGACGCAGCCGACACATTCAGCGCTATTGGTGTCCACTCTGTCGTTATGAAACAGATGGCGACTAAGAACCTGATTGAAACCATCCGTGACTCAGAAGGTCGTATTATCTTGCAAACCTATCTGGGCAAGCCTCTTTTTATGGATGACAGCCTGAAATATGAAGATGGGCGTTATCTCACTGTTTTCTTTGGTGGTGGAGCATTCGGCTATGGTAGCGGGAATCCACATACTCCGGTTGAGCTGGACCGCAAAGCATCTGGCGGTAACGGCGGAGGTGCCGAGGTGTTGTGGGAGCGCAAGACGTTTATCCTGCAACCTGCGGGATTTAGCTGGTTGGGAGAGGAAGACCCAAACAAAACACCATCAACAACGGACATTGCCCAAGCGGGTAATTGGGTGCGGAAATTTGACCGCAAAAACGTACCGTTTGCCGCAGTGTTGAGTGGTAAGGCTGTCGCTGGTAGCAAAGGAACAAAGGGCAGCGAGTAATCAATAGGGGCATTAGGCCCCTTTTTTATTTGAGGTGAGCATGATTGATTCAGATAAAAACTCGCCAGCATTCAATAGTTACGCCAGTGTGGATGATTTAAAGCAATTTGCCATGCAGCGAGGTTATTCATTGCCTGATGATAGCGTTCTGTCGCCTCTCTTGTTTCAGGCGATGGACTATTTGTCCACTAAGCAGTGGAAAGGGCGAAAAGCTAATGCAGATCAACCGATGGCATTCCCCCGCAAGGGAATTTATGTCGATGGTGAGCCAGTCCCTGAAAATATAATCCCAAAGCAGATAATTAATGCCCAATGTCGGTTAGCTATTGATTCATTGGATTATGACCTCACGCCTACTGTTGGTGGTGAGGTGATTTCAGAATCTGTCAGTGGTGCGGTATCCGTGACTTATGCAGGAGGAACTAACTCTGGCAAGCCGAATATTTCTTGGTTAAATGGCGCATTAAATGGCTTTTTGGCTGGCAATGGCACGTCATTTAAGGTTTTTCGGGGGTAATTATGGTTGCATTCTATCCGCGTATGAAAAACACATCTTCTCGGCTGCTTAAGAAATTCGGTACTCCGTTCACTGTAAAACGAGAGGGGAAGCACTGGGTTGATGATAATGGAATGGAGCACCATGAACCTGAAACGAGATTTAAAGTCATTGGCGTAAGAGCGAAATACAACCCCCATGAAGTAGATGGCGCCCTCATATTAGCCAATGACGTTAAATTGATTTTTTCGGCTGAGATAGCCATTGAAAAAGGTGATTTAGTGCAGGTTGATGGGCACTGGCTGAGAGTGCTAGAACCTAATCCAGTAAAACCCGCCGATATCGTGCTTTGTTATCAATCTCAGTTGAGGGGCTAATATGTCAGATCCGTTTATGGCCTCCATTGATGCGTTTGTGAATAAAGCCAAAGGCAATATTGAAATAGCATCAAGGGGAGTGTTTACCAAAATATTGTCACGATTAGTCATTATGTCTCCCGTTGGCAACCCTGAATTATGGAAGGCTAACAAAACAGCAAGTGAATACAATCAGGCCGTGCATAACTGGAATGAGCAGCAACAGTCAGATCCCAAAAACCTGACTCCTAAAAGGCGACAGCTAAAAAAACGCGCTCGCTCACACGATTCCATGGAAATCAAAGCGCCACCGGGATACACAGGTGGTCGATTCCGGGGCAATTGGCAAGTGACCTTTGATGACATTCCCACCGAAGAGACAGGACGTATTGATAAAAGCGGCAATATGACTAAATCGGTCGGTGATTTGGTTATTGGGCAATTCAAGGTTGGGGTGAAAGCCGTCTATTTCTCAAACGTAGTGCCTTATGCCTATCGCCTTGAAATGGGACATTCGAAACAAGCACCAAGTGGTATGGTCGCTGTGACAGCACAAGAGTTTCAGAAGTTCTTTAGCGAGGCTGTTGTGGAGACAGGATCATGAATCAATCAACGATAAATGAGACCATTCGCTCTCACATTGCTAAGTTTGCCAAACAAGAAGGACTGAAAGTGGCGTGGCCTAACATGCCATTCAATGACATTAATGACCCGTACCTGCAACTGCATATTATGCCAGCGACGACACAAAACATTGGGTTGTCGTTGGATATGCCTATATTCCGTGGTGTGATTCAGGTGAATGTGGTGGGTAAATCCGGTTCAGGTGATTCACCGTTGACGGGGATTGCTGACCGATTATCCGAATATCTATCAAACGGCCTTTCATGGACTGACTGCCTTTATCTCAATGATGAGCCGAGTATCTTCCCTGCCATACAGGATGGTGCTAACTACACCATACCCATACGAACAGCCTATCGATGTGACACAATTCGATAATACAGCCGCTGAGAGCGGTTTTTTTATGCATAAAAGAGGTTAATGATGGCCTATAACATTCCTAACGGCTCCCGTGTTTATATTGCAAATAAGTATGGGGAAGAAGTTAAGTTCTCCGCAGCATCCAATGCAGAAGAGGTGGTGCTGGCGGTTGAATCAGCCACTGGCATTACTAAAGGTGACATTGTTCATGTCAGTTCTGGTTGGAAGAAAGCATCCGGTGCTTATCGCGTAAAAATGACAGCAGAGAAAAGTATCACACTGGAAGGTCTTGATACGACGGATAAGAATACATTCCCTATTGGTGGCGGCGCGGGTTCATTGAAAAAAGTGCTGGCATGGGAAGTGATGCCGCAAGTCATGACACTTTCCACCGAAGGTGGCGATCAGCAGACGCAGGAAGTTCAATTCTTGGAAGATGAGCAGGCGGAAACCATCGATACCTACAAAAACGGGGTTGTTCAGGTTTACACATTCGCTCATGACGCCAAACTGCCTATCCGTAAGTTGCTCATGAAACTGGATGACAGCAAGCAAATTACCGCAATCCGTTTCTATAACAAGCGTGCAGCAGAAGACCGCTATTACACCGCTTCCGTGTCGTTCCAGCGTGTCCCTAACACAGCAATGAATGAAGTGGAAAACGTTACTGCCCGCTTCTCTCTCAAATCTGAAATGCAGATTTATACCAACGCAGAATAATCACCGCCCCGTCACGGGGCTTTCTTTTGAGGATTTTTTAAATGGCTAAGTTTACGCTTGTTCCTAACCCAAAATTCAAAGCAGATGTTCAGATCCCCGTTGCAGGGCAAGAAAAACCCGAGGTTGTGACTTTCACGTTCAATCACAAGCCGATCAGCGAACTGGATAAAATGCGGGAAATGCCGGCTCAGGAGTTCTTTGAAAAAATTGTTGCTGATTGGGCAATAGAAGAACCCTACAACGCCGAAAACTTACAACTGTTGCTGGATAACTATCCGTCAGCGACAACAGCAATCACGACTACCTATTATAACGAGTTATTGGGTAATCGCGAAAAAAACTGATCGCGGTCGCTGAATCATTGTATGGAGGAATAAGTGCAAAAGATGCCGCTGATTTTGAGCGAGCCTTTGGCTTTATCCCAGAAGAATATGATATTGAGGTGTGGCCTGATGTATGGGATTCGTATCTGACCTTTAACGCAATGCGAACACAATGGCGTGTTGGCATGAATGGCGCGACGGGTCTGGACTACTCCCCGCTGAATCAGGTCATGGATTATCTCAACATCAAAGACAGAGCGACCGTTTTTAATGATATTCGGGTGATGGAAGTTAAGGCGCTCGAATTGATGCATAAGAAGTGAGAAAGGTAACGCAATGAAAAAGTTACTCAAAGGATATCCATTCATGCGTGTGCCTCTTTTCGAGTCTGGCGATATTGTGTTTTGCCACTCTTGGCAGCAATGGGAAGTATTACATGCACGTCTGGATATTTACAGTGGTGAAGAGGGTTCGAACGGTATGAGTCGTACCGTGAGTAGTGAAAGTGGTGTTCTGCATATTATTGGCGTATTCAATGACAAAAACTCGACATTAGCTCATGAATGCGCCCATGTTGCTTTCGATATCTGTCATCGTGTTGGTGTGAATGTGAGTACAGGTGAGGCAAATGAGACATTTTGCTACCTGATAAGCAGATTGGTTGAGTTTTGCGAGAAGCCTATCAAAAAGCCGGAGTGACCCGGCTTAGTTTTACTTACCGCTTGCTATTGGGAGTTCTTTTATCAAGTTCCCAAGTGTTACCGGATTTAGATGTTGGTGGCAATTTTTCGTTATCCCTTACAGTGGCGAAATTATCAGTTTTGCCGCCACGAGGACCTACTTCACGATAGATACCGCCATCCTTACCAGTATTTTCTCCGGGCTTCTTACCCATAATGATCTCCATATTGTTCACTCGATATTGAGCCAGTTAAATATTGGCTCGGTTTTAAATTAAGTCAAATTAAAAGACTCAGGGATGAAATCCATTTATCCCGAAGTCGCATATAAACCTCCCCAGTGGAGGTTTTTTCATTTCTGGCGCTGTCACGGGCGTAAAACCAAGAGTCTTGAGGGATACGAGTCTGAGGGTGGGCGATGGTTGTCATCGTACCGTCTTGGGTCGCTCATTCCTGCGTGAACAGACTCTATCACCTGAAGGTATCTTACGATGATTAAAATAATTCCCATGGAATATGACAAGCAATTGTTTCCGTTTAACAATGATTGTTGGGTGAACGCTACTTTCGCTGCTCAACATTTTGGCAAGAGAACACTCGATTGGTTGAGGCTGGACTCAACAAAAGAGTACGCAAAAGAAATTGGCGAAGAAATTGATATTGAAGCAATAAATTCTAAAGGTGAGATTTCTCACCTTTTAGTTGATGTGAGAAAAGGGCGTCATGGTGGCACTTGGATTCATCCTGAGCTAGTGATTGAATTTGCTCGCTGGTTGTCCCCTAAGTTTGCCAGAGCGTGTGACCGTCATATCAAAAACATGCTGGTGGCTCAGAACCTGACCTTGACAGAAGAGCAGGTGATTGGGTTGCTGACCTATCAAGAGCCAACAACATGGGAAAAGCGCTTCCAAGAGCCGTACTATCAAGCGCTATCCAAAATGACCAGTCTTCCCTATTTCGGTCATGTTGGTGGGAGTCCTGCATTATTTGGGCAAATCACTGCGAAATGGGTTTATAGCGTTGCTTTACCTGTTTGTGTCTATGAGTCAGCCAAGGAATCAGCAAAGAATAGCGGTGAAAAAATCCATCAATTTCTAAAAGATAAAGCACTACGCTCCATTGAAGCTCAAATGATTGCTGTTACCAACATTGCAAATAGCTGTGTCGATTACAAAGATTTCGAAGCCAGATGCATGACGGCATTCAACATAAAAGGCCAGATGAAGTTAATTTATCCACAAGTTGCATAACCTCCTTCGGGAGGTTTTTTTATGTCCGAAGGAAACAAAAATGACTGATGTAGCAACTATCTCATTAAAGGTTAACACCTCTGACCTTGAGAGGGGTGAGCAGAAATTAAACTCATTTAAAGATGCTGCTGATAAGGCCAGTAGTTCCACCAATAAATTTACCAGCCAGTCAGACAATCAAGCAGCGGCTTCTGCTGCAATGGCTAAAGAAATTGATAGGGTACACAGAAGTATTGCTGAGTTGGCAGCAAAGGAACAAAGAGCGACGGCTACTTCAAGAACCCTTGCAGCAGAGCAAGATAAAGTAGCAGAGGCGTTTTTTAAACAGATTGATGCCATTAAGCGCAATGCCACTGCGACAGAACAATTAACCAAGATTCAGGCGGAAGCCAGAAAAGCCAGACAGTCAGAGAAGCTAGACCTTGAGTCCTATCGCAACATTCTTTCTGACATTATCGGCAAAAAGAAACAAATGGCAGAGGCTGATGCTAAACAGGGCGCAGCAGGTCAGGCGTTTCTTGCCAGATTAAAAGATCAGCTTGCAACGCAGAATCTCAGCCGTAATGAATTATTGAAGCACAGGGCAGCACAGCTAGGTGTTAGCTCTGCGGCAGAGATTTACATTAACAAGCTAAAAGAAACGAGCAAGGAAACTGGCAACTTAAGCGGAAAAAATAAATCGGTTATTAATGGACTGAAAAACATTGCCAGCTCAATGGGGATGGGGGTGATATTGCGTGGTGGAATTTGGGGGGCAGTAATTACAGGAATAGGAAGTATTGCCAAGGTCGCTTATGAAGCAGAGCAAGAATTTACTCAATTCAATAAGCAACTTATTTTGACAGGTAATTACGCCAATAAAACCGCCGGGCAACTCAACGAAATGGCTCGTGTTATGGCAGGGAGTGGCATTACTCGGTCTGAAATGGCTGCGTCTATTGCCAGTGTGGTTGGTACAGGGCTATTCAGAGATAATGAAATATCTCGCGTCGCTAAAGCAGCGGCGCAGATGAATTACATTACTGGTCAGGCGGTTGATACGACAATCAATCAATTTAAACGGTTGCAGGACGAACCGCTAAAAATGTCGCTGGAACTGGAAAAGGCCAATCACCATCTTACCGCTGCACAGTTAGAGCAAATCCGCACCTTGGAACTGCAAGGCAATAAAACGCAAGCGGCTAGAGTAGCCATCGATGCGTATGCGCAGTCTATCAACGATGGTGCAAACGATATAGCTCAAAATCTGGGGTATCTTGAATCTGCATGGCTGGGAGTACAAAATGCTGCTAAATGGGCTTGGGATTCTATGCTCAATAAAGGCAGAAAAAACACGCTAGATGAACAAATACGCGAAAAAGAAGAGTTACTTAAAAACCTTAGTAATCTATTCATCACTCCACAGTATAGGATTGACGGACTGAAAAAAGAGATAGAGGCTCTTAAAGAAGAAAAGTTTCAAGTTGATATCAAAAATGCACGGGAGCAGTCTAAAAAGAACGCCGAGCAGATAGAGATTGAAAATTTTAAGATTCGCCAATATTACCATGATAAATATGCAAGTCGGGAAACTAGGCGTAACGAGGAACTGGCAAAACTGGAAGCCAGAAAATACGCACTAACTAAGGAGCAGTACGAAGAAGCTAAGAAGCAGATCAACTATGTGCATCGTGACCGCAAAATGCCCGGTACTGGGAGGAAAACTCCTAAAGAGCCTAAATTTAAAGTTGATGCAGGGACTCGTGCTGATGAAACTGCAAATCAAGCGTTATTATCTTTACAATCACAGCTAAGAGTCCTTAAAGAGCATAAGACAGTCAGTGACGTGATTAGCTCTGAGCGTAAAAAGTTGTGGGATATGGAATCCAAGATTGCCATTCTGGAAGAGGCTCAAGGCAAACGTAAATTGACAGAGGGAGAAAAGTCACTTCTCCTGCAAAAAGACACTATTCTTGAATCTCAGCGTGCTTTAGCAATAGTCGGCGATGAAGTTGAATTGCAAAAGAAAAAAAACGCAGAATTGGATAAGCAACATAAGCGAATTGAAGAAATTAATGCACGAACAAGAGCTATGATTGAGAGTGCTGGTAAATCTGATCGAGTCTATCAGCAGGAAATAGCTTTAGAGAAAGCCAAAACGCCAGAAGAAAAAGATGCGTTAACGAAGCATTTCGAAAAAGAAGAGGCGTTGAGAGGCAACTGGGAAAAAGGCATTCAAAAAGGTTTTGCTGAGTTCCAAGATCAAGCCACCAACACCTACGGCAATGTTGCACAAATCTCCCAAGCAGCCTTTGCGGGTATGAGTAATAGCTTGTCTGATTTTCTTCTCACTGGTAAGGCTAACTTTGGTGACTTCACCAAATCCATACTTGGAATGATCACCAAAATGCTCATGCAAATGGCTATGCTGCAAGCCATGAAAGCGGCATTTGGTGGTACTTCATTCGGAGCAGCTCTTGGATTTGCTGGAGGAGGTTACACCGGAAATGGTGGCAAATACGAGCCTAAAGGTGTGGTTCATGGTGGTGAGTTCGTGTTCACCAAAGAGTCAACTCAGCGTTTAGGTGTCGATAACCTCTATCGGCTAATGGATAGCGCCAAACGTGGCTATGCTTCCGGTGGTCATGTTGGTGGCTCTCAGCCAATGACAGTAAATACTCCGACACCAAGGATGTACGGGATGCAACCTACGCCCGCTGGTGGAGTTCAGGTCAATCTTGGCGGCATTCATGTAGAAAACCAGCAACAGCAATCTACCGCTTCAAATATCGATGCACGGGCAGCAGAGCTATCACTGACGAAGAAAATAAGGTCTGTGTTAGTTCAAGAAAGCCGTGATGGTGGTGATTTGTATAAGATCATCAGAGCGGTTAGTGGTAGACGGTAGAAATTATTAACCAACAGCCACCAATTCGGTGGCTTTTTTGTGAGAAATAATTATGATTAGTGATGATCAACCAAGAAGTCATGAACATAAGTTGCCAGCCACTCAAGAGCTTCATACTCTTTCGCACGCATCCAAAGAGAAACTTTCTCATACTTGGGGGAGTCATAAACTACTAGACTTGAATATTCCCAACGAAGCGCGTTTTTGGCGTAGTCTACTGGACTACCGGGAGCGATCCAAGGCAAATCAAGACTAGATAAATACCTATAAAAATTATTATCTAGATTTCGTATGACAGTATAGTCAGCAGGAATTTTATCTGGTCTATATGAAAAATCGATATACCCACTATGGTTATCATTTAAGATGCCAAAATCACAACCAAATGTCATGTATGTTTGGTTTTTTGCGTTAATATTTAGTAAGATTTTTTTCATAAAAGGATAGTCTTGGATTTCATGAATTTCATCAATTCGATGCGGTTCTTTTGTTAGGTCTATACCCCCATTATTAATGCCATCTTCACGAATATTTGTTTTATATGGAAATTTTGTAAATTTCTCATTGTATTTATCTCTATCCATCTCACATCTCCCCGAAGTTAATCAGCCATCCCTTCGGTTGGTTGCTTTGGGCTGAGATGTAACCATAAAGCAAATGAGAATATATGCTTATGTGTAGATCACATTACGACTTGTAACTGTCCATTTTGCTTCATTTTGCACCATACTTTGATTAAGATTCATGTATCTGATTAAAGTGGGGGGAAAAGATGAAGATAATAAGTTTTCTAATGCTATTTTTGGTAAGTTTTAGCTCTTTTGCTGGCTGGAAGTACGAGGAAAGCCTCGATAAGATGCGAGGGAAAACTATTAATTATGCAACCTTACATAGTAAAAAAAATGATAACGGAATAAAAATAGCACTACTAGCGACTAGCATTAATAATAAAAATACGGACTCTATAAAAATTATTATCGGCGGCGATGAGGCGGATTGTGGTATAGAGGAGTTTTGTATTGGGTATATAAAATATGATGATGGGCGAGTCAACGAATTGCCGTTCATCATATTAGGAAAGAACAAAAGAATTATAAATGTTGTTGAGTATCATGCTGTTACAGACTCTCTTAGACTCTCACAGAGTGTTTTTATTGAAATTCCATTAAAATCAAAAGGTGCAACTCAGTTTGAGCTTTACCCTCATGGATTAAGGTTTGCTGGATATCAAGATAATGTTGAATTTATCAATATTATTGGCGGTGTAGATTTCAAGCAGCCATATAGCTCCATTTATGCCAAGGCCAAAGATAATAAGCCAAGGATAGATGGTGCAGTATGCTCAAATGTTGATAAATCCGACTATTCATTAATGGGAGTAAAAGCCAATGTTGAGATGTGCTTTTACAATGAGCGTTTAGTAATGGCAAGTTTTTCATTACCCAAAAGCAATAAGCTGAGGAATAAATTAATTTCTGCCATTAATAAAAATAGAGGTACATCCGAAGAAGCAATGAATGGACATGCGTTGTGGTTGTCCGATGATTTTTCTTCCATATCAACTATATTCATGTTTCAAGATAATAAAAACATAGAGATTAAGATGATTTATCAACCAAATAGCAACTTTATCCCTGCCGTAGATGAAAAATTATGAGAGAGCCGTTTTAGCATAAATAAGATTAATTAAATGAGGATGGTAGGGATGAAAAGCTTTGGAATATTCCTTCTGGTCATCGGTATTCTTGCTGTTTTTGCATCATTTAATATGGATGTGAGTGTAGCAACTGGATATGGTGGAAGGGTTAATAATATCGGGTTGGTGGCTCAAAGAGAAAATCTCTTGTTGATTAGCTGCTTTGTCGTTTTGTGTGGTTTGTTGTTGGCTATCTTTGGAGGAAAGAAAACTCTTAATGGTGATAGTAAAAACAATCAAATAAAGTGTCCATTTTGTGCAGAACAGATCAACGTTGAAGCGCTCAAATGCAAGCATTGCGGTAGTGATTTGGCTAAAGGAAGTACTACTGTGGAAGTTGCAGGAAAATCTGTTAATACAGAGGAACTTCTTATAAAGAAAAAAGACGGCTTCATGATAAATGATGATGGAGTGAAAAAGTTAGTTGAATCATTTTTTATTCAATCACCAGATTCAACGAACGTGTATCAAGACTTTGAAGATGAGATCTCCACAATAAAGCGTACTCTACCTAGTGAAGTTCATGAGACATTTATCAGAAAAATAAAGTATTGGAATAATGAATTAGCAGATAATAACAACAGATAATATATCCTGTTGGGCTTTAAATTCGGTGATTTTATAACCAATTAATGCTAAGATTGAGATAGATAATCATTCATTAACTCAGAATACAAAGGGGTAATACATGGGAGTGGTTATAACAAGACTTGAAGCGTTTGTTGTAAATGTTATCCATGCTGACATGTGGATCGCTGAGTGTGATGAGCTTGGATTGGTTACAGAAGCTAAGACTTACGATGAGCTGACAGAGAAAGTTTGGGAAATTGCGCCTGAACTTTATGAGATTAATGGCCTAGGCGACCATTCTGAGGTTATCCGTATTAAGTTTGTCCAAGAGTAATCATCTGATTCAAGGGTGGCTCTCTGATGGGTTCTGGCTTATATCCGCAGCTAAAAGAAATTTTATTGGCATATGGCTGTTACTTTGTAAGACAAGGAAAAGGCAGCCATGAAATATGGCGTAGCGACATCACCAGCAAAGCATTCAGCGTGCCATATACAATAGTCTCTAAACATACCGCCAATGCAATACTGAGACAGGCGGGTATTAAAGAAGAAATTTAAAATTTCCCTGCTAACAATAGAACAGCCCCATCACGGGGCTTTTTTGTTGAGTAGTTGCTCAAGCATGGAGTGCTACAGTTTTGTTTTTTAATTCAGATGTAAGGTTGTTATTTTTTATTCGGTATGACGATAAGAAAGCCATCAGGATCCAACACGCTTTCTGGTACTTCATAGCCAAGATCTTTTAGCGAGTCGAATGTTAGTTTTAACACAGAGTCAAACTCATCGTCATCAAGAGCATCTAATTGTAAATCCTCAAGAGAGATAGAGAATTGAGTATGTCCAATGCGGATTTTTTTGTTTATCTCATTAAATGTTCTTTTGAGGATAATGCCTGATAATTCTTCTTTTGCCTTGTTTGCAATTTGAACAGCATCTTTGGCTGGAATTAGCTTTTCTGTAGGTAACTCGTTTAAAAAACTAACATCCAGCCTCTGTACGATTTCTGCATTCATAGAACGAGAGTTCGCTTTTGCTGTTTCCTCTATTTTTTCTTTTAATTCAATGGGAAGCCTGATGCGTAATTGCGGGTCTTCTCTGCTCATAATGAATTCCAGTTGTGATCAAATAACTAATTTTGAAATTATGCCCCACCGTGGGGTTGACTTCAATGACGCACGGTGTGACAATTAGGTTATGCCTCACGGTGTGACAATCAAAGGAGAAAGATAAAAATGCAAAAAGCAAAAGACATGTACCAGCGCAAGATTCGGTTCCCTGAGGAAGTTTGTAAGGCCATCGAGGAGAATGGAGAGAAAGAAAGTCGGAAATTCAATACTGAAGTTATTTATCAGTTAAAAAAGGCGTATGGATTGATAGAGAAGATGCAATATGAGGCCTAATAAAGTCGAAACCCCAACTGTTGGAGCAGTTGAGGCTTCTAATTTGTCAGTAACGTTCGAAGAAACTAACGCGTCAACCCATAACAGAGAGTGACAATATGAATAATGTAGCAAATAAAAATCTTCCTGTCATTGCAGGTGTAGAAATCACTACCGACTCAGAAGGCCGTTTTAACCTGAATGCCTTGCATAAGGCGAGTGGTACAGGCGCAAGCAAATCACCGGGGCAATGGCTCAGAACAAAGCAAGCAAGTGATTTAGTGCTAGAACTTGAAGTTAAGTTATTGAAAGATAATCAGTATGTGAATATGCATAGTGGTCAAAAATCAATCATCACTATTTTGGGTGGCACGAATCCCGGCACATTTGCTCACGAACTTCTCGCTGTTTCATATGCAGGATGGATAAGCCCATCATTCCAATTACAGGTCAACCAGACTTTCATTGACTACCGTTCTGGTAAGTTAGCGCCAGTATCACCTGAGAAAAGCAAATCAGGTTTACCTGAATATCGCCGCGCCAGAACGTTGAAGATGTCGGTTGATGCGATCTCCAACCTGTTTGACATGATGCCAAACCTGAGCGATGAAGCAAAACAATGTGCAGCCGCTAATATTGTTAACCCAATAGTCGGCTTTGAAGCCGTTCCTCTTCCTGTGCTGGAAGAAAAGTATTATACGGCTGGTGAAGTAGGAAAAATGCTGGATGTATCAGCAAACAAAATCGGACGGGTTGCCAATGAGCACAATCTCAAAAATAAACAACACGGCAAGGTCTTTCTGGACAAGTCCGCTCACTCAGATAAGCAGGTCGAAGCTTTCCGTTACAACGAGAACGGCATCAAGGCGCTCAGACATCTGATTCACGGTGTAGAAGTAGCTTAAGGATTTGAAGGCCACGGATGGCTGGAAGGGATAGTTAAATTATCAGCGCTATTGAGTCAATGCAACCGATTAACTCGTTATAAATTTGATTTACGAGGCGCTTCCCAAATTCACAAAGGTTATCTTTACAAAAAGTGACAATAACGTAATAAATAGTATCAATCTGAAACGGCGAAGCCCCAACTGGTGGAACAGTCAGGGCTTCTTATAAAACGTCTAATACCTGCTGAGGAAAATAGACATGTTAAGTATACCAGTAAATGAATTAACTAAAAGTTCTAATTCTGTACAAAGTATGACCGCTATCATACATAACGGTATTCCGGTAATCACCACTGAGTTATTATCTCAATTGTATGAAACAAATGTTAACAACATTAAAGTTAACCATTCTCGAAATGCTGAAAGGTTCATTGAGGGAAAACACTACTTTAAGTTAACCGGTTCAATATTAAAGGAATTTAAGCACAAGGTTACTCAAAGTAACTTTGTTAAAATTGCTCAAAATGTGCGCCACTTAACCTTATGGACAGAGCGCGGAGCAGCCCGCCACGCTAAGATGTTGGATACTGACAAAGCATGGGATGTCTTCGAGAAGTTGGAGGATTTTTATTTCAACCAGAAAGAAGCTGAGCCAGTTGCACTGAAAACCACAACTCAAGACCGCACCCCTCTTCGCGGACTGGTTAATGTTCTCATGGGTAAATATGGAGTCAGTAACAAAAAACTGTTCCAAATGGTTCATCATGAGTTTGGGGTTAACAGTATAAATGAGTTAACCAATGACCAGCTTCCCTCTGCGATAGAGTATCTAGCGACTAAAGCGATTGAAGGTGAGTTCTTGGGTAAAGAAGAGCTACCATCACCTCAACCTGCAAAAATGGACTTGTCGCTTGAGCTAAATAACATTGGAGTGATTTATAGTCGTCTCAGCAAAATGGCCGACATATGGGAAGAATCGATATCACCAGCACTAAAGTTAGTGAATTCACCAATAGCTTCACGGTTCTACACTTACTTATGGGATGCTGCTGGGACAACCTATTCGACGAAGTGTGCAATTGAAGGAAGGCTAAGAAGTTACTGAACTAACCCCAAGCCACGGATGGCTTTAAATATCTAACAAGCCCGCCTTTGAGCGGGTTTTTTTACATCCAAATCCTAGCCGCCTAGTGCGGTTTTTTTACGTCTAAATCCAATGCTGCTTAACTGCGGTTTTTCTTTTTATAGGTACTCATATGGCTATCGAAGAATTTAAATGGCGAACTCAAATTCAAGATTCTCCCAGTGGTGAATTTAAACACCGAGTTAAATCAATTGAGTTTGGTGATGGTTACAAACAGGTTGTCAGTGATGGGATTAATTCCGAAACACAATCATGGCCGTACTCTTATTTAGGAGCAAAAGAAGAAGTAACGCCAATCTTTCAGTTTATCCGTAATCACACAGCAAAATCATTTATCTGGAGACCTCCATTTGGTGAAAAAGGATTATATCGAGTCAAATCCGACTCAATAACCATGACTCCAATGGCGGGAGGCATCATGAAAATATCAGCAACTTTTGAACAGGCATTCAGCGCATGACTATCAATGCAGATCTCCAGCGCCTTGAGCCGGGGAGCAAAATTCTATTATTTTCGGTTGATGGCTCGGCCTTTGGGGGGCCGGAGCTGTATTTTCATAATCACACTATTCCGTACGCAGAAACGGAACTGGAAAACCTAGACAACCTGCCGATGAAGTCTATTTGGTGGCAGGGAGTGGAGTATAAGCCGTGGCCGGTGAAGATTGAGGGATTAGAAGTTAATGGTGATGGCAGGGCGGCATCTCCTACACTCAGTGTCGCTAATTTGGACGGCACTATCAGTGCCCTGTGTCTGGCTTATCAAAATATGGCTCAGGCACGTGTCACTATCCGCATGACCTTTGCGCACTATCTGGATGCCCGTAATTTTCCCGAGGGGAATCCCGAAGCCGATCCTACGCAGGAGAAAATCGACGTCTTCTACATTGACAGTAAAACCCATGAAGATAATGAAAGCATCCAGTTCTCGCTGTCTTCGCCGGCCGATTTACAGGGCATTCAAATTCCCACCCGGCAAATCCACAGCCTGTGTACGTGGTGTATTCGTGGGTTATATCGCAAGTCGCCGTGTGGTTACACAGGCACTCAGTATTTTGATATTGAGGGTAATCCGACCGATGACCCGTCAAAAGATGCCTGTTCTGGGTTGTTTTCAACGGGGTGTGAACCGCGTTTCGGGAAAGGCAATCAGTCGCCATTTGGTGGCTTCCCCGGCTCTGCATTGTTAAGGCGGTGAGATGGATATACTGCGAAAATCGATGGTGAATGCGATCATGACTCATGCCGAAACCGAATACCCCAATGAATGCTGTGGTTTGGTGATTCAAAACAGTCGCAGACAGGAATATATCCGCTGCCGCAATGCCGCCCCCTCACCCACCGAGCAATTTTGCCTCCATCCCGAAGATTACGCTAAAGCCGAAGATGCGGGGACTATTGTTGCCATCGTCCACAGTCACCCGGACGCCACGACACAGCCCAGCCAACTGGATATCGCACAATGTGACCTGTCACAAATCCCGTGGGTCATTGCTTCATGGCCGGAGGGTGATATTCGAACCATTATGCCGACCGAGGGAGTTAAACCACTGTTGGGCCGCCCGTTCGTGCACGGCATTTGGGATTGTTATGCCATCGTCCGTGACTGGTATCGACTGGAACGCAATATTGAGATCCCCAATTTTGCACGCTCAGAGGGCTGGTGGAACCGGGGTGAAAACCTGTACATGAAAAACTATGCTGAGGCTGGATTTACCGAGTGTAGCGGTGAATTGCAGGTGGGCGATGTGATCATTATGCAAGTACAAGCCAATGAACCCAATCATGCCGGGGTGTATATCGGTGACGGGTTGATGCTACACCATCTGTACGGGCAGCTCAGCAATCAGGTGCCTTATGATGGGTA
>NZ_NJAI01000005.1:255288-258121 GCF_002632725.1 Xenorhabdus hominickii | reverse complement strand
GACCACGACCAAATATGAACGGTCACACCGCGTCGATTTACCCAAAGCCCATTCTGGCTGGCAGGTGCGGGTTCGCCGCCTGACCCCCAAACAGACCAGCAACCGGATTGCCGATGCCATGGTCGTTGAAGCCATCACCGAGGTGATCGACGCCAAATTAAGCTACCCGGAAACGGCCCTGTTATTCGTTCAGTTTGATGCCAAACAGTTTCGCAATATCCCGCAGGTCTCCTGTGAACCTAAGATGCGGATTATCCGGGTGCCGGATAATTATGATCCGGACAGTCGCACCTATTCGGGGGTGTGGTCAGGCGCCTTTAAATGGGCGTGGACAGACAATCCGGCGTGGATACTGTATGACCTGATGATCAATGACCGGTTCAGTATTGGTACCCGGGTGAAAGCCGAGAATCTGGCGCTGGCAAAATGGGACCTGTACCGCATTGCCCGGCACTGTGACCAGCCGGTGCCGGATGGCAAAGGGGGGATGGAGCCGAGGCACACCTGCAATGTCTATATCCAGTCGCAGGAGGACGCCTGGACTGTCCTGCGGGATATTGTCGGCATCTTCAACGGCATGACCTTCTGGGCGAACAATAACATGAATGTGCTGGCGGATATGCCGCGCACGGTGGATTTAAACTTCACCCGTGCCAACGTGCGGGACGGTAAATTTACCTATTCCAGTGCCAGCGAGAAAACCCATTATTCCACCGCCATGGTGAGCTGGTCAGATCCGCAGAACGGTTATCAGGATGCCGTGGAAGCGGTCTTCGACCCTCAGTTAATGCGCCGGTATCAGGTGAAACAGGCGGATATCACCGCAATCGGCTGCACCCGGCAGAGTGAGGCCCAGCGGCGCGGCAAGTGGGTACTGTATACCAACCAGTATGACCGGATGGTCACCTTTACCGTGGGGCTGGAGGGCCGAATTCCGTTGCCCGGTTATATTATCGGGGTGGCGGATGAAACCTTCTCCGGTCGCGTACTGGGTGGGCGTATCAGCGCGGCTGATGGACGTAATATCACGCTGGACAGAGTGTCTTCGGCACAAGTGGGCGAGCGGTTAATCCTGAACCTGCCGTCGGGCAAAGCCGAGGGGCGCACTATTCAGGCGGTGAAGGGAACGGTGATCACGGTCACCACCGGTTATTCAGAAATTCCTGCCCCTGAAAACATCTGGGCGATTGATGCGGCTGACCTCGCTCTCCAGCTATTCCGGGTGACCGGCATCAAAGAGGGGGAAGACGGGGTATCTTTTGAAATCACTGCCGTTGAGCACAACCCGGATAAATACACCCACATTGACACCGGCACGCGCCTTGATGAGCGGCCCATTTCCGTGATCCCGCCGGGTGTGCAGCCGCCACCGAAGAACGTCACACTCAGCAATTACTCGGTCGTCAATCAGGGGATTGCGGTCACGACCTTGCGCGTGACATGGGAGGCGGCAGAAAGTGCGATTGCGTATGAAGCCGAATGGCGACGGGATAACGGCAACTGGATAGCCGCCCCGAGGACTTCCACGCAAGGGGTTGAAGTGCCCAACATCTATGCTGGCCGCTATCAGGCGCGGGTGAGGGCCATTAATGCCGCTGAGATATCCAGCCTCTGGGCCAATGCGCCGGAAACCGACCTGAAAGGGAAAGCCGGTAACCCGCCGGTTCCGCTGGGCTTTACAGCCACGCCGATTATCTTTGGTATCCAGCTGGACTGGGGCTTTGCCCCCAATACTGACGACACGCTGAAAACCGAACTCCAGTACAGCCCGACGAATGACGGGGAAGGGCTGATGTTGCTGGCCGATATTCCCTACCCCCAACGAACGCACACGATGCCGGGGCTGGCCGCGGGGAGGGCCTTCTACTTCCGGGCGCGGCTGGTGGACAAATCCGGCAATCCCTCCCCGTGGACCGCGTTTATCCGGGGCGAGTCTTCAACAGATACCAGTTGGATACTGGCGGCAACCGGCAATACCTTCCTCACCACCGCAGCGGGCAAGCGGATACAAGAGCAACTGGATTATCAGGCCGAAGCTGACCTGATTAACGGGGCGGCGATTCAGCAAACGGCCGTTCAGTTGATGGTCAAAGACGGCGAGAACAAGGCGGAAATTTCGCGTATTGACCGGGTTTTTGTGGATGCTCAAACCTCGTGGGCGCAATCCATTCAGGAAGTGAACGCCAACGTCGGGGAAAATCGCGCTTCTATTCTGGCGAACCAACAAGCCCTGATCAAACTGGATTCCTCTTTTGCCGAGAGCGAGCAGCGTGTACAGGTGCAATTCAGGGATCAATCGGCGGTCATTCGCACTAAGGCCACCGCCGTCTTTGACATCGACGGAAACGGCTATGCCCTCAAGGATATCGGGGCTGGGGTGAATTATCAGGGACAATATTATGGTGCGGGTATGGCCATTGGGGCCGAGGTGAAAAATGGCCGGGTGGAAACCCACTTCGCGGTCAGAGCAAACCAGTTCTCTGTATTGAATCCGGTCAATGGCAAACTGGACTCGGTATTCATGATTAAGGACGGGCAGGTCTTTATCCGGGAAGCCTTTCTCGGCACGGCGGTGATTGACGGGGCAAAAATCAAAGATGCCTCCATCACGATGGCAAAAATTGCGGACGGCATTCGTTCGGATAACTGGCCTCACAGCGGCTGGAACCTGCCGAAGAATGGCGCGTTTGAGATGAAAGGGATTTCAGGCCGGGCACGAATAGCCCTCGACCACACCGGACTGGCGGTCTTTGATGGTAGCGGTACGTTGCGAATTAAAGTGGGAGAAATATAAATGGCTTTAGGTATTCGGGTGCATCCCGGCGACGGGGGC
>NZ_NJAI01000005.1:215040-255188 GCF_002632725.1 Xenorhabdus hominickii | reverse complement strand
TGCCAGACCGATGGTGCATGTCAACCGGCTGGCGAAGCTGGTTAAAAATGTCGGCGGAAACTCATGGCGCTTTGCGGATTCGGGCTTTGCCTTTTCCGGTAACACTATTTCAATCAGTGAAGCGGGCAAAATGGATTTTGAATACTTTCAGGCGGACCATTTTAGTTACAAACCCATCAACTACGACATCTACGCGATTAATTTCGACGACTACTTCTAACCTTTCAGGAATACCCGCATGTACTATTCACAAGGCACGATTTCCACCGTGTCCGGCTCGGCTATTATCCGGGGCACGGGCACCCGATTTAAAGACAACATCAACGGGGTGGCTCCCGCCCAGCTTATCTTAATTCAGTCCGACGAGGGCAACCGGTTACATATGATTCAGGCGGTGAACTCGGATACTGAGCTGGTGTTGGCCGATAACGCCGCTGTCACCCTGAATGCGGTGAAATACCAGATTCAGACCACGCTGCCGGATTCCGTCTCGGATGGGGTTCGGCACATGGTGGCCGCTAACAGCTATATCATCCAGTTTCTCCAGAACATGGATGCGTGGATGTCCCAGAATGGCGTGGTAAATGTGATCCTGCCGAACGGTCAGACGGTGGCCCTGCAATCGATTCGGGCGATGAAGGCGGAAATAGCTCAGCTAGGACAGACAATGGCGGGGAAGCTGGAGAAGAACCAGAACGGGTCAGACATTCCGAATAAACTGGAGTTTGTGAAAAATCTGGGTTTACGGGATACGGTAAATAGAGCCTCAAATGCAGTGGCACGGGATTTATCTAACGGGGGAATACAAACAATTCAGAGCAACATTGTAATAGAAAACCGGCTTGATGCTGCACGTGAAATTTCCTGTTTTACGGATGAAACTCGTATTAACCTAAAAACCCACGGTAATGACCCTCATATTGTTTTCAAATGGAATGACTCTCAATGGTATGAAATGCGATTCCCCAGAGGAACTGGACATGTATTATCGTTAGGGGCTAACTGCTGGCGTGATGACAATGGTTATATTAGAAAGAGTTCCCCTATTCTCCAAATCCACCCCGATGGCAAGTTTGAAACCAATGACGAATCCGAAGGCGCCACGGTCACCAGACTTGGCCTCGGTCACTATCGGGTCTCCGGTGTGCTGGGCTATAACGCCGATGGCGCATGGGGGGTGCATGGCGGTATCAGTGTGCCCCGTGATATCAACGGCAATGAACTGGTGTATGTCGAGGATAAGGTGCTGCCGGATGGGGCCATCGACCTCAAAGTGACGCACCGACAGAACACCCACATGCCTGCCCGCCTACAGAACCGGCGCATCAAGTCCATGGAGGCACAGACGTATTATACCGAGGATGAGCCGTGTGACTTACCCGCCGGCACCCGCTTAGATGTTCGTGTCCAGATGCCAGAGGATTCGGTGTGGAATGTGAGGCAGGGGAATTGGACGGTGTAGCAAACAGCGAACAGTTAATTTATTGAGATGTAACTGATTAAATTTATTAGCTTATTTCAGAATAAATTCGACAAGTTGTGATATTAGAAATGCATATGACTACTAAAAAATGGTTATTTAACTCATTTGATTTTTAACCATTTTATAGCATTAAAAAATGTATAACTATTAATTAAACTTTTACAATTGTAAGAATAACCACACATGTCATTTTGGTATATCTGTATGAAATGCAAATGTAAAATTACTTCATATCGATAACATTACACATTTAAAAATATGTGAATCCAAGATGTTTTACTCGATATAAATTAGTTTATTAAATAATATTTCACATGTGCAACTAATGAAGTTTATTTATATTTATCAAGGATATTTATGTCGGATGAGAATAAAATGAATATGGACTTTTTGAAAGGGTTAGATAAAAACATCTGTCCAATATGTGGTGAAAAAGATTGCCCATATCCAAGGGATAGAAGGGGGGATAAAGTAATTGAAGAGATAATGAAGGAGTACGCCAAAGACAATATGCCACAGGTGAAAAAATTATATTTGACGAAAATGCTTCCACTTAGAAAATTAAACTTTGGTAGGAGTGGGTCTGGTTCAAACGAAGCATTTGCTAATAAAGTGAAACAAGCTGAAAACAATATGAGTTCATTCGGTATGTTGGGGCATTTTTTCGGAAAATCCGGCCGAGAACTGACTCTTTCTGAAATCGGTGTACATGATCGGATTCGTGGATTGATGCAGAAACCAGGTGCATTTGGCAGACCAGAGGGTAGCATTCAATCTCGTTTTATCTCACAGATTCAAAGTGGTGAACGAATTGATTTTGAAAATAATTATAATTTTGGTCTAGAAAAAAACGTTCCGATTTATGATCCGCTGTGGGGGATTGGAGGCGCAAAGATCAGTGGCAGTCTTACAAACGTTAGTGCTGAAAAAGTGGGTGATGGATATAATGTATCTGGTACAATAAATTATAAATTGTATGATAAATTTACTGACCCATACGACACATTTAATTGGGGGAAAGAGGATATTAATGTGGGTGGCGAGCCATTTGATATCACTGGAGAATGGAAGGAAAATGTAAATCTCCGTGTCGACGGAAGGATTTTTGAGAATAGAGTACTGCAACTTCTTAAGGATAAAAAATAATTTTTCATGGCCGCGCATTTAATGCGCGACTTTATAAAAAATATCCAATTAAAATAAATATTGATAAGAAAATTGTGGAATAAATAGACTTAATATAAAAATAAATGTCATTAATAACGAGACCCATATAGTTTTTTTCATATTTCTTTCCAATATAAAGAAATAGCTAACTAATATGGTTAAGAAGAAGAAAGTTACAATTGACATGAAAAGCATGGCGACAAATAGCATAATATATCCTTTACCGAAAATTTTCCGTAATCATATAGGTAATTGATTGAAAATCATAATTTTGTTTATAACCCTCTTGTTTTCCTTAATTTCTGCTTCTCTAAATAATTATATAAAAATTAGTAAGTTATACAAATAGGACAATCCTCCTCTTTTAACCCATTGATTTAATTTAATTCCTGTCCTGAGCGGGAATTACGCAAAATCAACAAGTTATTCAGTGGAAATTAACTACAGGAATTCCTTTAGTTTAAGGAGTCCTATTACCGTGGTCCTCAGTTTGGCTTTCAAATAGGCCAAATTTTTGACTGATTACTGAATAATAAAGATGACTCAGATTTGAAGCATCTTTAAGGTGTGATATCCCATATTGAGTACGCAATACTTTTTTTGTGCAGATACCTCACATGTTATAGGGTGGAATTCTGTCCTTTGGGATTACTCTTCTTTCTGCTGCATTAGCTTATTAAATTTTTCATGCAGGGACTTTGGATACAGTTCCGTGTATACCTGCCATAGAATATTGAGAGAGCGATGACCTGTAACTTGGGCTACTTCTTCAATCGAGAACCCAGCTTCAAATAAACGACTGGCTCCCTCTCTGCGTAAGTCATGATAGCGGAGGTCTTCAATACCTAGCGCATTACGGACTCGCTGAAACCCCACAGTTACACTTCTAGAATTATAGGGAAATATCAATTCATTCGTTTTTGGTTGTCGCTGGACTATTTCCCATGCGTCTCCCAGTAGAGGAACAGACATGTGATTACCTGATTTCTTTCTTGGGTCTTTCCTGTCCCTAACAATGACGGATCTTTGCTTATCATCTATATCATCCCATCTTATTTTGCATACCTCACCTATGCGCATACAACTAAGAATAGAAAAATTCAAAATGTCCTCATAGGGTATTTTCCCTTCTCTATGACTACTGCGTTTCCGCAATCCTTCAATAAGTCTGTTGATCTCATCTTGCACAGGTCTTCTGCTACGACGCTGAGATTTTCCGATTAATCCCATTTGGGTTAAAAGTGAACGAGCTTCATATGCAGGATTTGAGACATAATCTATGTTATAGATTGGTTTGGCTGATTTTAATACTGATGTTAAGTAGCTAATATCATGATTGATGGTTGATGGGGTTATGCCTGTAGATTTCCTTTGCTTGCAGTATTCAACAATATGACTCACCGATAGATCAGCCAGTGTTAGTTTTGCTAGGTCGCTATCTAACAGCATTTGTAATACGTACTGCTTAGTCCTCCCTGATTTTTTACCCAGATCTGGATCATTAATGTATTTATACAATAAATCACCAACGGTTAAATCTTCAGTATCACTCTGTGCGGGAATTCCGCTTTGCTCCAGTTCAGCGGATCGTATAGCCCCCCAGGTCTTAGCCTGAGCCATTTTACCAAATGTTTTGGTTTCACGATGGATGTGTTTACCGCCTTCTTTTATTCCCACTGTACAACGATATCTAATAGTGCCGTCAGCACGAGGGCGTTTCACTATGTTATAGTAGGCCATTATTTACCTCCCAGACACCAGTACACCATTTGGTGTGGTGTACTGGATGGTGTACCGATAAACTCAAAATAGCCTAAAATGTATTGAAATGCACGAAAATATACAGATACAAAAACATAGTAAATTCACTGGAATATCAACCAATACTGGAAAATTCAAGCCTTCCCGCTTCTCCGTTGCCCCCATGCTTGATTGGACTGACCGTCATTGTCGTTACTTCCATCGCTTATTAAGCAAAGAAGCGTTGCTTTATACCGAAATGGTTACAACGGGCGCGATTATTCATGGCAAAGGGAATTATCTGGCTTATAACGAGCAAGAGCATCCATTGGCATTACAATTGGGTGGTAGTGAGCCTGAAGCCTTGGTGCATTGTGCCAAAATCGCACAGGAACGGGGTTATGATGAAATCAATTTAAATGTCGGCTGTCCTTCTGATCGTGTGCAGAATGGTCGTTTTGGCGCTTGTTTGATGGGGGACGCGGTGCTGGTAGCGGATTGTGTTAAAGCGATGCAGGATGTGGTGGATATTCCGGTCACTGTCAAAACCCGCATCGGGATTGATGAACAGGATAGCTATGAATTCTTGTGCAATTTTATCGATACCGTCGTGAAAAATAGTGGTTGCGATAATTTTGTTATCCATGCACGTAAAGCGTGGCTGTCAGGCTTGAGTCCAAAAGAAAACCGTGAAATTCCACCGTTGGATTATCCACGGGTCTACCAATTGAAGAAAGATTTTCCGCAACTGACACTTTCCATTAACGGTGGTATTAAATCACTGGAAGAAGCGAAACAGCATTTGCAGTATGTCGATGGCGTGATGATTGGGCGAGAGGCTTACCAAAATCCCTCTATTCTGGCTCATGTGGATCGTGAGTTGTTTGATCAAACAGCTCTGGTAGCAAATACTGTCGATACGGTTAAGGCGCTTTATCCTTACATCGAGCAGGAATTGTCAAAAGGCACTTATTTAGGCCATATCACTCGCCATATCTTGGGTATTTTTCAAGGTATTCCCGGTGCTCGCCAATGGCGTCGTCACCTGAGTGAAAACGCCCACAAATCTGGTGCTGATGTTATGGTTGTTGAAAAAGCATTGGAAATGGTAACTGAGCGGATGTAATCCGCTCAGTTGATCAAAACTGTTTGATTAATAATAAACTATGGAATTAATAAACTGGAACCGTGGGTTGCACGGCTTTCCAATGTTTGGTGTGCTCGTACCGCTTCGCTTAATGGAAATTTCTGGCTTTCTGGTACGTCCACATTGATTTTGCCGCTGGCAATCAAATCAAAGAGCACCTTGCTGGCTTCATTCAATTCATCACGGGTGGTGATGTAACCCTGAAGGGAAGGGCGAGTGAGAAAAAGTGAGCCTTTCTGATTGAGGATACCCAAATTGACTCCTGTTACAGGGCCAGAGGCGTTACCAAAGCTGACCATCAGCCCTCTGGGTTTTAGGCAATCGAGTGAATCCAGCCATGTTGCCTGACCGACGGAGTCATAAACCACACCCACTTTTTCCCCATCAGTGATATCCCAAACACGCTCCACGATATTCTCGCTATTATAATTGATGGTTTGCCATGCTCCCGCTGTTTTGGCAAGGTGGGCTTTTTCATCTGAGCCAACTGTTCCAATCAATTTTGCTCCCAATGCTTTTGCCCATTGGCAAGCAATCAAACCAACACCACCAGCGGCCGCATGGAATAGGAAGGTTTCCCCTGCTTGGAGTTTGTGTGTTTGATAGAAAAGATAATAAACAGTTAGACCTTTCAAGAATGATGCAGCCGCCTGCTCGAATGATATAGCCTCTGGCAGTATAGCTAACTTGTTTTCTTGTACATTATGCACTTCACTGTAAGCACCAGAAGCTGACAGGGCATAAACCACACGATCACCAACTTTAATGGATGTCACAGCAGCTCCAACCTTAGTGACAATACCGGCAGATTCTGTTCCCAAGCCGCTGGGTAGATTGGCTGGCGGGTATAACCCGCTACGTATATAGGTATCAATGTAATTAATACCTATAGCCTTATTCTCAACTTGTACTTCATCAGCTGCAGGGTCAGCAGGCGTAAATTCACAATATTGGAGCACTTCAGGGCCGCCCGTGGCGGAAAATTGAATACGTTTTGCCATGGTAACTCTCTCATTATGTTGTATACCTATTGTCTTTCAAGTTGCAGCTTTATTGGCTACGTTCACTCACCACAGTTGCATAGTTAGCTATGCTTCTGGGAATTCGCTCTCTTGCCGCCGCGCTGCATTTTGCAATCCATGGGGTATAAATATTGGGAACAGCCTCGCACGTTTGCAATGCAATCGCTGCAAACTGCGTGAATGTGCTCGAAATAATTACAGACTATATATATTTACTTTGTGTTTTGAAGTTTGTCCATGATTATTATTTTTATATAAATATCAAATAATTAATCAATCATTCAACTGTATGTTGTTACAGTGTTTATTGACGTTTTGCCCCTCTTGCAGCACACTGCGTATAAACAATTGTATAAATACTTTTAGCGATCATGGCTGCCGAACTAAACAAGCTCAGTGACAAAAAACTTAGAACCCTGCACGGAAAAGAAAGGGGCAATATTGAATTTTTTGCCGATGGTGCGGGGTTGAGCGCCAAAGCATCTAAAGCTGGTGGCGTTAGTTGGGTTTTTACCTACCGGCTTGATGGAAAAAAGTTAAACCGCCTTACCATTGGGCGCTATCCTGATGTAAGTCTTAAGCAGGCTAGAGAAACGAGGGATAAATGTCGTAGTTGGTTAGCATCTGGGAAAGATCCAAAGCTGCAATTTAACTTAGTGATGCAGGAATCATTAAAACCAGTTACTGTGAAAGACGCTATTGAATATTGGATAGCGCACTACGGTAGAGAGAATCGAGTCAATATTGATACCCTTATTCTGCAATTAGAAAAACATATTTATCCTTATATTGGTGAAATGGCATTGTCTGACTGCGAAACAATATATTGGCTGCAATGCTTTGATAGAATGAAAAAGAAAGCTCCAGTGGCTGCTGGTTCTGTATTTCAATTGTGCAAGCAAGCTCTAAAATTTTGCCGAGTAAGAAGGTATGCAGTCAGCCATGTATTGGATGATTTAACTATTCAGGATGTTGGAAAAAAACAAAATAAAGGCCAGCGATATTTAGACGATCATGAACTTGGTCAATTATGGGACTCCATAAATACAGGTATTTACCTACCTTATTATAGTAATTTATTGAAAATCTTGGTTGTATTTGGCTGTCGGACACGGGAGATCAGGTTATCCAAATGTTCAGAATGGAATTTGAATTCTATGTTATGGACTGTCCCAAAAGAAAATAGCAAAACAGGTGAAAAAATTATTCGTCCAATACCAGAATATATAAAGCCATTTTTAATGAATATTATTCACCAAAACCATAAAAGTGGTTATCTCTTAGGGGAAATTAAAAAACTTGAAGCAGTCGCACAATATGGCAGAAAAATATGGAAAAAATTAGAGCATGATGAGGAATGGTCTTTGCATGATTTAAGGCGAACGTTTGCAACTAAATTAAATGACATAGGCATAGCACCTCATGTCGTTGAGCAACTGTTAGGCCATGCATTGCCGGGCATTATGGCGATATACAACAAGAGCCAGTACCTACCAGAGAAGCTGGACGCCTTAAACAAATGGTGTGAGCGACTGGATGTATTAGCGGGCAATTATGAGAATGTGGTTATATTAAAAGCAGCTCAATAATCGAAATTAATGAGTTTGATGATGAGCATGATAATTGTGATATATACGTAACAAATGTGGCTTTCTTTCGTAATAATTTCTTTTAAGTAAAATACCCTCACAAAAACAATTAAACAGTGAGGGTAACATAATCATGCAATACAGTACTCCTACCCCAGAAGAACGCCGCTCTATCCTTTCCGAATATGGTGAACCTTATGATCGTCTTATACGTGAAAAAGAACGCCAGCACATCACCTCTATTTCCAGAACATCAGCATGGAAACTGGAAAATGCAGGCCGTTTCCCTGCCCGTAAGCCATTAGGCCGCAATTCGTGTGCTTGGTTGCTTAGTGATCTGCTTCATTGGGTGCGCAATCCACCCACAGTAGAGAACGTGAATAACCCATACCGCCGAGCTGCTTCGCGCCAATCCGAAAGAACGCTTCCAGAGTTATGAGACGGCGATTAAATCCGGTGTGATGTGCCCGAATGAAGCCCGTGAACGGGAGGGCTTATCACCCCGTGCTGGTGGCGATGAATTCAGTCAGGCATGGAAGCAAACCGTGGAAATTAAACAAGACAAGGAGAGTAACGAATGAGAGCAGGCAGATTACGGCATCGGGTGACAATCCGAAAAAATGAAGCCAGTCGGGGTAAATTTGGTGAAGTTCTCAACAACTGGGTAGATTTAGCCACTGTCTGGGCAGAAGTGAAAGCGATTAGCAGGCGGGAGCTGGTGGCATCCGGCGCCGTTTTCTCCGAAGCCACCGTGCGTATCTGGCTGCGTTATCGTGCTGATGTGACCACAGCGAACAGCATTACCTTTCACGGAGCGAACACGACGGGCACAGCTTTTAGCATTATGGCGGTCATCCCCGATGCGAAATACACCCGCCTAGAGTTGCTTTGCAAGGGAGGGATATTCCGATGAGCCAGATTGAAATTTCCCTGAATGAAATCAAGCAGCATTGTCGGCTGGAGGAAGATTACATCCTTGATGATAGCTTATTAACGGGTTATGCCGATGCTGCGCTGGAAGTTTGTCAGAAACATATCGGTAAGCGGTTTGGTGATGATCTGGCTTTTACCCCGGAGATTAAAGTCGGTTGCCTGCTATATATCGGCTTGCTGTATGAGAATAGGGAAATGGTAACAGACGCAGAGCTAAAAGAAGTGCCTTTTACCATCAAATCACTGTGGTCTGTCTATCGTGATGTGGGTATCTACTGATGCCGTGGCAACCGTTAAAGCGTTGTAGCTATCCAAGTTGTAAGCAACGGGTAAAGTCTGGTCGCTGTGAGGAGCATCGGCGGGAACAGAACAGGCAGCGCGGTACACGTACCAAACGTGGCTACAGTAACCGATGGAGTAGATACAGATTGATGTATCTCAAAACGCATCTCTTATGTGTGCATTGCCTCAAGCAGAACTGCTACATGCCTGCAACCATTGTAGATCACATCATCCCGATACAGGGTGAAGCGGATGTGCTGTTTTGGCCTGCATCCAATCATAAAGCACTATGCCAGACCTGCCATAACCGTAAGACCGTCCAGACAGATCCCATCACCAAAGCCAAGCGCAAACAGGGAAGCTATCAGGAACAGGAAGCAGAAGCCGTACGTTCGGAATAATAACAAACTGAAATAACGGGGTAGGGGTAGGGGTAGGGGTAGGGGTATCAAAAATGACAAACGCCCCTCTGAGCGGAACCGCCCACTCCTTCAATTTTTACGCACGGCAATTTTTTTGAAAATAAATCACAAGGAACAGAGAACATTATGGCAAGAGCACCCAAACCGCCTACTTATTTAAATGATATTGCCGCCAGTCAGTGGAAGGCCAAAGGTAAAATCTTAAGCGAGCGGGAAGACCTGAACGCCGCCGATTGGAACAATTTAGAACTGTATTGCGTCAACTATGCCATTTACCGAAAGGCTGTGGCAGACCTTGATATCAGAGGCTTTAGCATTGTGAACAGTCAGGGCAGTGAAAGCCGTAATCCATCACTGAGCGCCAAAGCTGACGCTGAAAAAATCATGATAAAAATGTCGGCGTTGCTGGGTTTTGATCCGGTATCACGGCGGAAAAATCCGGTGGAAACAGAGGAAGAGGACGAGCTAGACCGACTATGAACGCATGGGAACAATACGCTTTTGATATCGAAAACGGCACAATTCCGGCCGGTAAACGGGTAAAACAGGCGGTGAATCGTTACTTTAACGACCTGAATAACCCGCTTTATGTGTTTGATTCGGAGGTGGTGGCACGGTTTATTGCCTTTTCCCGTTACTGTCCGCACGTCAAAGGCCACTTGCGCGGTAAACCGATTATATTAGAGCCGTGGCAGCAGTTCGCTTTTGCTAACCTGTTTGGCTTCAAGATCAAAGCAACCGGACGCCGAAAATATCGCAGTGCTTATATTCAGGTGCCGCGCAAAAATGCCAAATCCACCGTTGCTGCGATACTGGCAAATTGGTTTCTGGTGATGGAGTCAGGTCAGCAGGATATCTACACCGCCGCCGTGAGTCGCGATCAGGCGCGTATTGTGTTTGATGATGCCCGCCAGATGTGCTTGTTATCAAAACCGCTTAAAAAACGGGTAACTGTCCAACAGCATAAAGTAACCTATGCCAAGAGCAACAGCCTGCTAAAACCACTGGCTGCCAAAGCTGCCACGATTGAAGGGACTAATCCTAGTCTGGCAATTGTCGATGAGTATCATTTACACCCTGATAACGCTGTATATTCTGCCCTTGAGTTGGGAATGGGTGCTCGTCCAGAAGGTATACTGTTTGCCATCACCACGGCAGGCAGCAATGTAATTTCAGCCTGTAAACAACATTATGATTATTGTTGCCAGATACTGAGCGGAGAAGAACTGAACGAATCGCTGTTTGCGTTGATCTACGAGCTGGACGACGAGAACGAAATTGATAATGACGCACTTTGGATAAAGGCCAATCCCAATCTGAATATCTCCGTGGACAGTGCTGCGTTGCATGACACCATCCAGAAAGCGCGGGGCATTCCCTCACAATGGACAGAAATGCTGACCAAACGCTTTAATATCTGGTGTCAGGGTGAAACACCGTGGATGGGCGAAGGGGCATGGAAAGCTTGCCAGACAGATTATGATGAAAACGACCTCAAAGGATTAGAGTGTTACGCTGGGTTAGATTTGTCCTCAACAGGTGATATCACTAGTATTTGTTACACGTTCCCCGTGGATAATGAGCTGTTATTACTAACCCGCCATTACTTACCCGAAGCCCAGTTACAGAATCCTGCCAATAAGAACCGGGCTGTTTATCGCCAATGGGTACAGGCAGGTTGGATACGCACTACCGTAGGCGATTGCATTGATTATGACCGTATCCGTGATGACATTCTTAAAGACAGCCAGCACTTTGATATCAAGCTGGTGGGCTTTGATACATGGAACGCCACCCACTTACGAACACAATTACAGGGCGCAGGCTTGGACGTTGAACCATTCCCACAAACCTATATGCGCTTTAGCCCTGTGGCTAAATCTGCCGAGGTGTTTGTTAACCGCAAAATCATTCGTCACAACGGCGATCCTCTGCTCGCATGGGCGATGTCTAATGTGGTTATGGAAACGGACGCTAACGCTAATATCAAACCGAATAAGAAGAAATCTGCGAATAAAATCGATCCTGCGATTGCGTTCCTGATGAGTTTTGGTACATGGCAAGCTGAGCATGAAGAGTTTGTGTCTAGCTTAAGTGAGGAACAGAAACAGAGACTAGATGACTTTGACGGAATTTAGATAACTAATTGCTTTTTTTAATTCCTGTGCAGTATGGGAATTAATGAAATCAAATGCTCGAAAGGTTAAATATCACACACCTTTTGGAATTAGTCGCTACCTCATCTGACTGTGTACTGTAGAAAGGAGCGACTAAATCTGACAGTCAGCTTGAGCGAGGAGCAGACATTGACGCTATCTTAGGGACTTCATTAAACGCAACGTAATACACTCTTCGCGGCTATTTGTTACATTTTTTCTCTATCAAACAGCAGGTTCTCTATTGCTTTGTATATATCTACCCACGTACCGTCTAAATTGGCATAAGGAATCAATTTATATTCCTCTTTCGCCGATGATGCGGTCTTTGTTCCACTGTGAGATAATTATAACCAATCTCCTATAATGAGGGAGATTTAATCTCGAGGGTTTAATTCCCCGTCGCTTGCGACGGGGATGTTTATTTATGGCAGTCTTACTGAGAGATAGGTGGGCTTTAACTCGTGCTTTGTGAGAATTAGAGCGAACAGAATACTCGTCTCTAGCTACTCTTTGTTAGAATTTTGCATAGAAAGCTTCGATAAATTCGTTGCTCGGCATGCCAACCACATATGGAGTAATATTTACGATCTTTGCTGTTATATCTACGCTATTAACGAATGCAATGCCTGCAAAATCATTTTGGCCAGAGCTAGGGCGAAACTGGCAGAATGCAGTGCTAGTAGTCACCCAGCGCTTATCAATAAAAGCAACCACTTTGTAGTCTCCAATCTTAGTGTAAATATGGGGATCTTTTTTCAAGTCGCTTTTAAATATTGTTGTGTAATCGGATAAGCAGTTGGGCATTCGTATGTTTTTTGTCCTGAAACGGCGATCAAAACTTATGTACATTCCTTTTATAAGAGAAGGCTGCGTGAGTGCAGTCTCAATTGGCACAGCTTTTAATTCCACCATGCTTAAAAGTTTACTAAAGCCAGCCATTAGGCCATTTAGCTCCCAGCCTAACTCATGTAATGCTTTAATTCGGCCATAGCGCGAAAGATCTAGCGAATACCCATATCTAGAACATAACAAAGAAAGTCGTGGTACGTTTATGTAATACATCTGGTGGAGCTTGGTATCCCAGATAGGATTACTGGCCAGATTTTCAGAAATCCAATTTTCATGTGATTTTTTTATTTCTAGTAATCTATCAACAGGGTAAGAACTTGGGTTATCATCAATTACCTTGTGATGCATAAGACAGAGCAGAAGCAAGTTTCTTTCAGAATTTCTTGTTGATAGGGTAAGATCGGATATTCCTCGTGGGCCGTCTTTTTTTTCTGCAACTATATGTGCAACTTCGCCAACTAAATGGGTCAGTTCTTTGGCTTCATCATTTAGCAATAAGTCTTCTCTGCAAATAGAGCACTTACCTGCAGCTTTAGACCAAATCACTTTTTTTAACTTCTCTGATACTGGCACACGGCCTCCATGCCTTTAACGTTGATAACATATATATTTTTGTAGTGACAGCGAAATTTTAATAAAACAATCACCTAACCTAGCTTGGTTATGTAATTCTACATTAAATAAATATTTGGATATGAAAAAGTAATAGGGTTGCTTTTTTCTCATTCACTTCTCTACAAGTTTCATCACAATTTCTCATAATGGCACTGAGCTGGCTGTCATATTTGCTTAAACTCAGAGTAGCAAGGGCATAGCTCTCATCTGGACAGCATATAACGTAAAAGTTAAGCGTTTATACTGGTTCGCTTATTGAACCAGATAAACCAATCAGCTAAAGTGGCCCCGCCATTGGCAAAATCCGATGGTCAGGGTTTCGCAGCCTTGTAA
Organism: Xenorhabdus hominickii; assembly: GCF_002632725.1. Lineage (GTDB taxonomy): Bacteria > Pseudomonadota > Gammaproteobacteria > Enterobacterales > Enterobacteriaceae > Xenorhabdus > Xenorhabdus hominickii. Next base: position 241,447 of record NZ_NJAI01000005.1, on the reverse strand, counting down.
ACATACCCCACTGGTAGGAAATTTCTACCAGTGTGTCTGCTATCGCCTATTCAATGGCGGTTCTGATAGGGGAGGTTTCGGCCTCGCCGGATGGGTATGTTCCGGTACTGCGAACTCTGTCTGAATCGCCACCATCAATGTTCAATTAATGGAAGGGGTAGCAGGAATGAATAACGTTAGAAATGATTGGCATCAAGCTGATATCATCGCTGCATTACGTAAGCGCGGTACAACTTTAGCGGCTGTTTCTCGTGAATCTGGCCTCAGTTCATCTACACTGGCAAATACTCTCAGCAGACCGTGGCCTAAAGGCGAATGGATTATTGCTAACTATCTCGAAATACACCCATCTGAAATCTGGCCGAGTCGCTATTTTGATTCGTATGGTGAATTGATTGAACGTAAGGTTCGGGATAAATCATAAAAATAATCAGTTCCATTTGAAAATCATCGGGAAGATAGCCGTAACGGGGTATCTTCTCACTAGCAGTAACATTCGTCATTATCACTTCAATAGCTTAGAACGTTTAGTGTACTGACCACGTTTTATTGTTCATACATTCACTCTCATTCTTTCTTTTCTTTTGCCTTGTTTTTATCTTATGCTTTGTTTATAGATTTGTTCAGTGTTCTATGTATAAACAATTATATAAATAAACAAGAACAAACTCGTTTAAAAATGAGGATTATTTATTCAATATCAATTGGTTGTATTTAAATTGCGAGTATAGACTATATAATTACTCAAGGCAGTTTTCATGGCGTATACTGATGCGCTATCTCTTTTTTTTGTTTAGTAGATTGATGCGGTATACATGGCTGGAAAAAAACCAACTAACAACAGTATGGCTGAACCAAAAGATCGCCAAGTGGAAGGGCTGAAACTTCCACCACACTCTTTGGAAGCAGAGCAATCCGTGTTGGGCGGTTTGATGCTGGATAATGAACGTTGGGATAATGTTTCCGAGCGAGTTGTCAGCAATGATTTTTTCAGTCGCCCACATAGACGTATCTTTGCTGAAATGCAGCGTTTGCTTGAAACAGGTAAACCTATCGATTTGATTACATTGTCAGAGTCCCTTGAACTAAATGGGGAGCTGGATAATGTTGGTGGGTTCGCCTATTTGGCCGAGTTGTCAAAAAATACCCCAAGCGCTGCGAATATTAATGCTTATGCAGATATTGTCCGTGAACGTGCCGTCGTTCGCGACATGATTGCGGTAGCTAATGAAATCGCGGATGCGGGTTATGATCCCCAAGGGAGAAACAGTGAAGAGTTGCTGGATTTGGCGGAGTCCCGGGTATTCCAAATTGCCGAAAATAGGGCGAATAAAGATGAAGGCCCGAAAGGTATTGAACAAATTCTGGAAGAAACCGTTGAACGGATTGAGCAACTTTATCAGCGTCCACATGATGGTGTAACGGGAGTTTCTACTGGCTATCAGGATCTGGATAAAAAAACTGCCGGACTGCAAAAATCAGACTTAATCATTGTAGCGGCCCGTCCTTCAATGGGTAAAACCACGTTTGCGATGAACTTGTGTGAAAACGCAGCGATGATGCAGGACAAGCCCGTTCTGATTTTCAGTCTTGAGATGCCCGGCAATCAGATCATGATGCGTATGCTGGCGTCCCTTTCCCGTGTGGACCAAACGCGCATTCGTACTGGTCAGCTTGATGATGAAGATTGGGCGCGTATTTCCAGCACCATGGGGATCCTGCTGGAAAAGCGCAATATGTATATTGATGACTCATCTGGTTTGACCCCGACAGAAGTCCGTTCTCGTGCTCGACGGGTTTTCCGCGAACATGGCGGGCTTAGCTTGATTATGATCGACTACCTGCAATTGATGCGGGTGCCTTCTTTATCTGACAACCGGACGCTGGAAATCGCGGAAATATCCCGCTCACTGAAAGCACTGGCGAAAGAGCTTCAAGTGCCGGTTGTTGCACTTTCCCAGCTTAACCGTGGCTTGGAACAACGAGCTGACAAACGTCCGGTTAACTCCGACCTGCGTGAATCAGGCTCCATCGAACAGGATGCTGATTTGATCATGTTTATCTATCGTGACGAGGTTTATCACGACAACAGTGAACTGAAAGGTGTAGCAGAAATTATTCTTGGTAAACAGCGTAACGGTCCTATCGGTTCGGTAAGGTTGACATTTAATGGACAATGGTCACGGTTCGATAACTATGCAGGACCAAGCTATAGCGACGAATAAATTATCGACGAATAAACCTAGGGCCTATTATTCATGTTCAAACGAACTGCAATAATCAGCGTCCATGGGGCAAGCTTTTCTTTTATTTAACGAATAGTTACTAAACTTGGCTGGAAAGCCATAGCCGGAAAATTATAAAAGGGGACAAAATGAAAGCGGCAACTGCTGTTATCGACCGCCGCGCTCTGCGACATAATCTGCAACAAGTCAGGGTAAAAGCTCCTGATAGCAAGCTGATTGCAGTTGTGAAAGCAAACGCCTATGGACATGGTTTATTAGAAACTGCGTATACAATGGAAAACGCTGATTGCTTTGGTGTCGCCCGGATTGGGGAAGCTCTTGCCTTGCGTAGTGGCGGGATCGTTAAGTCAATCTTGCTATTGGAAGGTTTCTTTGAAGCGGCAGATTTACCTGTTCTAGTCGTCAATCATATTGAAACCGTGGTGCATAGCATTGAGCAGCTTGAAGCATTGGAGCAGGCGGATTTGTCCCATCCGATTAAAGTGTGGATGAAGCTGGATACAGGCATGCATCGTCTGGGGGTGAGAATTGATGAAGCTGAAGTATTTTATCAACGTCTGAGCCGCTGCCATAATGTAGAACAACCCGTTAATATCATCAGTCATTTTAGCCGTGCAGATGAACCTGCAGTAGAGACGACTCAACAACAAATCAATCAATTTATGGCATTTGTTGCAGGGAAATCTGGCGAAAAATCGATAGCGGCATCGGGTGGTATCTTATTGTGGCCACAGGCGCATTTGGATTGGGTTCGCCCCGGAATAATGATGTACGGGGCCTCTCCGCTGGCCGATAAAACTGCTGCTGATTTCAATTTGATCCCTGCAATGGCACTAAAATCCAGCTTAATTGCTGTACGTAAACATAAAGCCGATGAATCTGTGGGTTATGGTGGTACATGGAGTAGCAAACGTGATACCTGCCTTGGTGTTGTAGCCGTAGGATACGGTGATGGCTATCCCCGTAGTGCACCAGCAGGAACCCCCACATTTATTAATGGTCGGGAAGTGCCGATTGTTGGCCGTGTTTCCATGGATATGATTACCGTGGATTTGGGGCCAGCATGTCAGGATAAAGTTGGAGATGAAGTGACCCTTTGGGGAAGTGTTTTGCCGGTTGAAAAAATCGCAGAACATTCGGGTATCAGTGCTTATGAATTAATCACTAAACTGACTTCACGTGTTGCGATGGAATACCTAGACGAATAACGCGCTGAGTTATACTGTTTGTTAATGCGTCTTTAATATAACTTTTGTAGCAGGGAGGTATAACATAGTGTTCCAGAATGTTGATGCGTACGCAGGAGATCCGATCCTGTCGCTCATGGAGGAATTTAAAAAAGATCCTCGTGAAGAAAAAATCAACCTGAGCATTGGACTGTATTACGATGAACAGGGTATAACCCCACAATTACAGGCTGTTGCTGCCGCTGAAAAACAAATAAGTGCTTTGCCACAGCCTGCTTCTCTTTATCTCCCGATGGAAGGCTTGCTTGCCTATCGTGTGGCAATTCAGGAGCTATTATTCGGTAAAGAGCATCCTTTGTTAACTCAGAAACGGATTGCAACTATTCAAAGCGTGGGGGGCTCAGGCGCATTGAAAGTAGGTGCAGATTTCTTACACCGTTATTTCCCTGATTCTGAAGTGTGGTGTAGTGACCCAACATGGGACAACCATGCCGTCATTTTTGCTGGAGCAGGAATTAAGGTGAATTATTATCCTTATTTCGATGACAAAACCAAAGGCGTAAAATTTGACGAAATGTTGGCAACATTCAAACAATTGCCAGCTAAAAGCGTTGTTCTGCTGCATCCTTGTTGTCATAACCCCACAGGTTCTGATTTGACTAATGACCAGTGGGATCGGGTAGTGCAGGTTGTTAAAGAGCAGGAGTTGCTCCCTTTCCTTGATATTGCATATCAGGGATTTGCCGATAGCATGGTAGAAGATGCTTATGCAATTCGCGCGATGGCAAATGCGGGATTACCTTGTTTGGTCAGCAACTCATTCTCGAAAATATTCTCATTGTACGGTGAGCGTGTTGGTGGATTATCAGTGATCTGCAATGATGCAAAAGAGGCTGAACGCGTCTTGGGACAATTGAAAGCCAGTGTGCGTCGCATTTACTCCAGTCCACCAAATTTTGGCGCACAGGTTGTTGCTAAAGTTTTAGGTGATCCTGAATTAAAAAACCAATGGCTGGATGAAGTTGAACGGATGCGCTTGCGTATTCGTGAAATGCGGAGTGTGTTGGTAGATGCCCTGCAAAAAGCGCTGCCAGAGAAAAATTTTGATCACTTGTTGAAACAGCGTGGCATGTTCAGTTATACCGGATTCAGTCAGGCACAGGTTGAGCGCTTGCGTGAAGAATTTGGCGTCTATCTGGTTGGTTCAGGCCGTGTTTGCATGGCCGGTGTGAACCATCATAACGTACAGCGCATTGCTGAGGCGTTTGCTGCGGTGAGTCAGTGATTTTATATCTCGGGTAGAATTTCAAGTTGCAGCCAATAAAACTGCAACTTGAAAGTGCTAGCTCAAATTTGAAGACTTTTATAGGGTATTTGTGATTGAAGTTTGTTCGCCCTGTCAATCTATAACTGCTTCATATATAGTAGCCTTCTAAATCTAAAAAACCTTTCACTGTAATATTAAATCCCAATCGAATATTTAACTTAATCTTTTGACATTAAAAAATTAATTGAATGGAAATAAAAAAATGTAATACCAACTCTTGAGCTCTTTCATCAATTATTAGGATGAACATTAACCCATAAAAGCGCTATCGCGTTTTTATTGAGATAATTCTTAAAAAGAGTCAAAGCATTATGGATATGCAATCAAGAAAGTATGGTAGAACGTTCCATTACCCGTTCTCGCCGGGCACAACCAGTGACGATCGTATTAATCATCATTGGTGGCAAGATGTGCAAAAAATTAAGCAGCTTGTTCACACTGAAAAATTAGATGGTGAAAATAATTGCCTGAATCAATTTGGCGTATTTGCTCGTTCGCATGCTGCACCAACACAATCAGCATGGACTCAGCAAATTCGTCAGCGTTGGCAATTAATCAAGGATGATTTAGGTAATATCGAGATCTTTGGCGAAAATCTTTATGCCATTCACTCCATTGAATATCGTCATCTTGAAGAATATTTTTTTGTGTTTGCTGCACGTATTAAAGATAGTTGGCTTAGTTGGGAAGAAGTCAAATTTTATGCCGCATTATTTGACTTTCCAACTGTGCCTGAAATCATCCTTCCTGAAACACAATGTGAACCTGCATTTATGCAAAATATTATTGAAACGGCAAAACAAGACAGCCGTTTATCTTCATGGGACACAAAAACTCAACAAAGGTGTTCAATGGAAGGTATTGTTAGTCGCGATGCAGGGGAATATTTGGTGACTGATTTTTCACATCACGTATTTAAATATGTGCGAAAAAATCATGTCAAAACGGATATCCATTGGAAACGTCATTGGCAAAGAGCTTCACTCCATTTTGAATATCTTTCTAATGCCAATAAATATCGCGTAAAAGGAGAAAGAGGATGAGTTGGGTATTCAGTCGCGATAAATCATGGGATTATTTATCTTCGACCTTCTCTTTTATCGCTGATATGGATGGAGTTCAGCAAGATCTCATTCATCATGCCGAAGGTGATGTTGCGCTTCACACGCAAATGGTATTGTCTGCCTTGGAACAGATGCCGGAATATTCATTGTTGACGGCGGAAGAACAAGAAATTCTCTGGACGGCAGCATTATTACATGATGTAGAGAAACGTAGTACAACGAGAGCGGATTGTAATGGACGTATTATTTCACCAGGTCACGCCCGTAAAGGTGAATTAACGGCCAGACAAATTTTGTTCCAGCAAATACCTGTGCCATTTGCAATACGGGAACAAATTGCTGCGCTTGTGCGCTTTCATGGATTGCCATTGTGGTTAATGGAAAAACCGAATCCACAAAAGGCATTGTTGGCCGCATCATTACGTGTCGATACCTATTTGCTGACTCTGTTGGCAAAAGCAGATGTATTGGGTCGAACATGCCATGATGCGCAGGAATTGCTAGAACGGATTGAACTGTTTGAACTTTATTGTCATGAACAGCTTTGTTGGCGTGAACCACGAGAATTTTCTTCTGGTGAAGCGCGTTTTCATTATTTTTCCTCTGACAGTGAACAACCGAACTATCAACCTTATGATGACTACGGTAGTCAGGTAACTTTACTGTGTGGATTGCCGGGAATGGGGAAAGATCATTTTATTCAACAGCAAGGTAAAGGTGTTCCCGTTGTTAGTTTAGATGCCATTCGTCGCGAGTATCAAATTAGTCCAGAAGATAAAAATGCCAATGGCTGGGTTGTACAACAGGCGAAACAGCAAGCCAGAGAGAAATTACGTAACAAGCAGGATTTCATTTGGAATGCCACGAATCTCACTGCTCAAATGCGCCAGCAATTAGTTAAATTGTTTGTGAGTTATAACGCCAGAGTCAGGATTGTCTATATTGAGCAAGATTACAAACTCTGGCGGCAGCAGAATAGTCATCGCCAATACGCTGTACCGGATAAGGTACTGGATCGGATGCTGGGTAAGTTGGAGGTTCCGACACCAGAGGAAGCACATGAAGTCTGTTATTTTATCGATTCAATGATATTGAATCGATAATCGCGTGGCGTATTTTTTAATAGGTTATTTTTTCTGGTGAATAGGTTTTTCGAAGAGAGAATCCTTTCAAGGGAATAGCCTTTTCAAGGAAATAGTAGAAAGTAAAAGGCTGCTGAGACACCGCAGCCTTTCGGCTGAGTAATTCCGGTATGAAAATTTACTTTTTCAGTAATTGATAGAAAGTTGGGTTGTCATCACATTGCCCACTGCCACATTCCAATAAGGTAGAAATCAAATTAGCTGCGATCAAAAAGGCGAATAGCCACATGACAACTTTGCCTAATGCGGGTGGCGTGTATCTTGTCGAATCAGTATTACCGGCTTTCAGAGGCATGATAACTGCAATAGCAATGATAGTCAGAATAGACAGAATTGCAGCCCAAGTATAAAAATGCAATCCGAAGAAAGTTGAACCATATCCGGTATCTCCCGGCAGGATATGAAGGGAAACTTGGCGCATGGCGACAAAGCCAGTCACGATGCAGCCGAATATTGAGAGGCTATAGTGAGCGTTTTTGATACCAAAATAGATATTAAACAGAAAGCCGAAACCAATCATAATAATGCCGGCACGCTGTAACAGGCATAATGGGCAAGGTAAATCATAGAGTGCCAATTGATAATAAAAAGCGACTAACAGAACCACACTGATACCGAATAAACCGAGGATATTCATGGTTACTGCGAGATTAACATTTTGTGATGATGACATAGTGTTATTCATTACGGTCTCCAACGGTTAGAAAGAAAGGTTTAATGCGTCAGTGGCATGATATTTAAACCAAAAGACCGTGATGATTAACAAAACAAACCAAAGTGTGTACGTCAGCTTTTTCTTGCCAGTAATGACAGTGGCAATGATCACTAGCGCAATTAAGAACGGTAAAAACATATACATGTTTAATCTCCATTATAAATTTAACTTATATGTTATGCCATTATGCCATTATGCCATTATGGCATTAATGCATTGGAAATGTGATCATTAATAATATTAGCTCAACAATATGATGCTGATTTATGAAAAGTTATTTCATTGTAAATAATGGCAGTAAATGCCTTGTATACACGTATTGTTATGAATTTAGTTAACAATTGATCTAGGAATAAGGAAGGCTCCCCACAAAGTGGGGAGGATCGTAACGTCATTTAGTTACTAAAATAAATTAATCACGTTCAAGTATTGGTTTCAAAAAACGGGCAGTATGAGACTTCTCGCACTGAGCGACTTCTTCGGGTGTTCCCGATACCAATATTTCACCGCCACCACTACCGCCTTCAGGGCCAAGATCGACAATCCAATCGGCAGTTTTGATCACATCCAGATTATGCTCGATTACAACAATGGTATTTCCCTGATCCCGTAGCTGATGCAGAACGGACAATAACTGCTGAATATCCGCGAAATGTAGGCCGGTTGTCGGTTCATCAAGAATATAAAGCGTTTGACCTGTACCCCGTTTGGATAATTCTCTCGCGAGTTTTACCCTCTGGGCCTCACCCCCTGAAAGTGTCGTTGCTGATTGCCCCAGACGAATATAGGAAAGGCCAACATCTATCAAGGTTTGTAACTTGCGGGCAAGGGCTGGAACGGCATCGAAGAACTCTCGGGCCTCTTCGATGGTCATGCTCAGTACTTCATTGATATTTTTTCCTTTATATTTGATTTCCAGCGTTTCACGGTTATAACGCTTGCCCTTACATTGATCACAAGGCACATAAATATCAGGCAAGAAATGCATCTCAACTTTAATTACCCCATCGCCCTGACAGGCTTCACAGCGTCCGCCTTTAACGTTGAAGCTGAAACGTCCCGGTGTATAACCACGCGCACGGGATTCTGGGACACCTGAAAATAACTCCCTTACCGGAGTAAATACGCCAGTATAAGTGGCAGGGTTGGAACGGGGTGTTCTGCCTATCGGGCTTTGGTCGATATCGATCACTTTGTCAAAATGCTCTAATCCTTCGATGTCCATATAAGGCGCAGGATTAATGTTCGTCGCTCCGTTTAGTTGACGTTGTGCGATAGGGAATAGTGTGTCGTTGATCAATGTTGATTTACCCGAACCGGAAACCCCGGTGACACAGGTAAACAGGCCGACAGGCAGTTTTAATGTCACCTTTTTCAGGTTATTGCCTTTTGCCCCAATTAGTTTCAGTATTTTGTTGGGATTGGCAGGTACGCGCTGTTCTGGAATGCCAATTTGACGTTCTCCACTCAGGAATTTTCCGGTGAGAGATTTCTCACTCTCCATGATATCAGTGATGTTGCCTTCGGCAACAATCTCACCGCCATGTACACCAGCACCAGGCCCGATATCAATAATATGGTCGGCTGCACGGATGGCATCTTCATCATGTTCGACCACAATAACGGTATTGCCCAGATTGCGCAGATGCAGCAACGTTTCCAGCAAACGCTCATTATCCCGTTGATGAAGGCCAATGGAAGGTTCATCCAGCACATACATTACACCGACAAGGCCTGCCCCAATCTGACTGGCTAAACGAATGCGCTGGGCTTCACCACCAGAAAGAGTTTCCGCTGAACGGGAAAGAGCCAGATAATTCAAGCCGACATTCACCAGAAATTTCAGTCGATCACGGATCTCTTTCAGGACTTTTTCGGCAATTTTAGCGCGTTGCCCACTCAACTTGATATTTTGGAAAAACTCCATTGCATGACCGATGCTGAAATCAGAGATTTGCGGCAACGTAGTATTTTCAATAAAGACATAACGTGCTTCTTTGCGCAATCGGGTTCCATCACAAGAGATACAAGAACGATTGCTGATATATTTTGCTAACTCTTCACGTACAGCAGAGGATTCCGTCTCTTTATAGCGGCGTTCCATGTTATGCAGCACACCTTCAAACGGATGATTACGGACGGTTACATCGCCACGATCATTGGTATATTTAAATTCGATGGACTCTTTGTCTGAGCCGTATAGCACTATTTTTCTAATGTCAGGAGTTAACTGATTAAATGGAGTTTCAATATCAAATTTGTAATGCTCTGACAGCGATCTCAACATCTGGAAGTAATAGAAATTACGGCGATCCCAACCACGGATTGCACCACCCGCAAGAGAGATATCTCCATTTTGGACAACACGTTCAGGATCGAAAAATTGCTGGACGCCTAAACCATCACATGTTGGGCAAGCACCGGCGGGATTGTTGAAAGAAAACAGACGCGGCTCTAGTTCGCTCATACTATAGCCACAGACAGAACAGGCAAAATTGGCAGAAAAGACCAACTCTTCTACCTCTGCATCATCCATATTGGCAATGACAGCAGTACCACCGGATAGCTCCAATGCAGTTTCGAATGATTCAGACAGCCGTTGAGCGAGATCATCACGTACTTTGAAACGGTCGACAACTACTTCAATGGTATGTTTTTTCTGTAATTCAAGTTTAGGAGGATCGGATAAATCGCACACTTCGCCATCAATACGGGCACGGATATAACCTTGTGTAGCGAGATTATCCAGCAGCTTAGTATGTTCGCCCTTACGTTCTTTGACCACGGGAGCCAATAGCATCAGACGTTGTCCCTCCGGCAAAGCTAGAACATTATCCACCATCTGACTGACCGTTTGCGCTGCCAGCGTGATATCGTGTTCAGGGCAGCGAGGTTCACCCACACGAGCAAACAGCAGGCGGAGATAATCATGGATTTCGGTGATTGTACCAACAGTAGATCGCGGATTATGAGAAGTAGATTTTTGCTCAATAGAAATGGCAGGGGATAGCCCTTCGATATGATCGACGTCCGGTTTTTCCATCAGTGACAAAAACTGACGGGCATACGCAGAGAGCGATTCCACATAGCGACGCTGGCCTTCCGCATACAGTGTATCGAAAGCCAGAGATGACTTACCGGAGCCTGACAGTCCAGTAATGACTATCAGCTTGTCACGGGGAATTACTAAATTGATATTCTTGAGATTATGGGTGCGGGCGCCCCGAACTTCGATGTTATCCATATACCATTTCCCAGATTATTGATAGTACAAAATTCGTAAACGAGTTATTATTGCACAAACATTGCTGAATGGATATACAGTGTTTGATGGGGGATCATGCTGTAACCATTACAATGTAATGTAAAGTACGATGCGCTTCGCAAAGTATAATATAACGGGTCTCTGTTTAAACTTAGTCCTCGCATGGTAAACTACTTCGCTTATAATTAGAGAAGTCCGTTTTTAGCAAAATTCATTTCATCAGGAGTATTCCGAATGGCCAGCAGAGGCGTAAACAAAGTTATTTTAGTGGGTAATTTGGGGCAGGACCCGGAAGTTCGCTATATGCCGAACGGCGGTGCAGTTGCCAACATTACTCTGGCAACGTCTGAGAGCTGGCGTGATAAGCAAACCGGTGAGATGAGAGAGAAAACCGAATGGCACCGTGTGGTACTTTTCGGCAAACTGGCAGAAGTTGCTGGTGAATACCTGCGCAAAGGCTCTCAGGTTTATATCGAAGGTGCTTTGCAGACTCGCAAATGGCAGGATCAGAGTGGTCAAGACCGTTACTCCACTGAAGTAGTGGTAAATATTGGCGGCACCATGCAAATGCTGGGCGGGCGCGGCGGCGCAAGCCAAGAAGCTCCAGCACAAGGCGGTTGGGGACAACCACAACAACCACAAGCCTCTCAGCAATTCAGTGGCGGTAGTGCACCATCTCGCCCGGCACAGTCTCCTGCGCCACAGAGCAATGAACCACCAATGGATTTCGATGACGATATCCCGTTCTAAAAAATACCATAGACTATAATGTAAATTATCTTCTTGGAAGCCCCGTTAATCGGGGCTTTTCCTTTTTAAGGACTGTAAAATATTTCTTGCAGGTTTTTAGTTATCGGCTACGTTTATAAAATGTAAAGAATGGTACCTATATGACTAGCCTAATGACCAAGCATATTGTGAGTGAGACAGGAGAGAGACTAAAACTTCTTGTCGATGGTTCTTCTGGTGTCCCGCTGTTTTATCCTAACTTATATAGTACTTCTCAAATCCGTGGAGCCGCTAAGTCTGTAGCGACCATTCAAAGGTATATTACTTCAATGAAAGTCCTTTATTCGTAGACTGCTGAGTATTCTGTCGATATTGAAGATCGATGGAAACGAGCTGAATGGCTGAAGGTATGGGAAATTGATTCTTTAAGAGATTATTGTTCTTTACCATTGCGGTCGCCCTCGGAACAGAATGAGAAAGTCGTAAATATAAAACAAAGCCGTCTAACGACTGCCACCAATGTGAATTCTCCAACCAAATATGTTCGCATGACCTTTATAGCTGATTATTTGAAATGGCTCGCTGAAATTATCACTACAAATCCCAGTAAGAATATGAAGATTGAAATAGATGCGATGTATAAAAATATCAAATCTCATCGCCTTAAAAAGAAAGGAAGGTCAGAAATTTCACGAGAAGATAAAGGGCTGGATTCTCACTTGCTGAAGGAGGTCATGGAAGTATCAAAGCCTGGACACGATAATAACCCCTATCAAGGCTATTCGTTACAAGTACGAAATGCCGCAATTATAGCTTTGCTACATTATTTAGGTATTCGGAGAGGTGAACTACTTAATCTGAGAATTGATGATATAGATTTTGTCGCAAATGAAATTCGAATTGTCAGACGTACTGATAGCTTTGTAGATCACCGCGTTTACCAGCCTTTAGTAAAAACAGAAGAGCGTATTTTACTGATAATCGACTGATTATCCGATATATTGAGTGAGTATGTTATGAAATATCGTTCAGCTTTTTCTCGTGCCCGTAAACACCCCTATTTGTTTGTGACCCATAAGCAAGGCACCTATCAAGGTGAGCCTCTATCCAATAGTGGTTTCGGAAAAGTGATGTCAGCTTTGCAGGGTGTCGCAGAAAAATTTTCTCCTGTTCACGCACACGCCTTTAGGCATAGTTGGAACTACAGTTTTTCAAAGGCTTTAGATAAAGTTGCAGGTAAGCATAGCCCGGAGAAAGAAGAACAAATGAGGTCTTACCTCATGGGCTGGAAAGAAACTTCAGGAACAGCTGCTACATATAACAGGCGGCATATAAAAGAAAAAGCCAAAGAAGCTGTTTTGGAGTTTCAACGCAATATTGGGTGTCAGGAGTAACTTCTGATGAATAATTATGAAAAAGTTGAAATTGGATATGAGAAAAGAATATTCATATCTCGGGATGGCAGGGAATTTGATATAAACGATAGTTCCTGGAAGTTAAATAAGAATGTCGTGGTTGCTGTTAAATGGATGTCAAAGTTAAAACCAATTGTAGAGTCTTCGCTAAAAACTGTGCTGGCGCGCTGTGCTGAAGAATACGCGGCGGAAACAGTTAGGGGACTTAACGATCAAACCAGACAATATTTTAATCTCATGGGAGATCGTGAGTTTCTGGTTCATTCGCTGATTTCGTACCGCTCGGCTCTGTCGCGTGATGAGGAACAAAACCTATCTAAAATAAGAATGTTCGTGCGAAATTGACAGGATGGGGATACCCCGGAATATCTAAAGAAGTTCTTGATTTTCTAGATGGTCTACGCTTAAGAGGACTGGAGAAAGGAAAAGCGATAAAGAGCTTAGATCCTGAGGAGGGACCGTTAACCGAAATTGAAATGAGCGCTCTTATTGATGCAATGATGCAAGCATATGTGTTTGGGAAGATAAACCTTTCGGATTATGCGCTATCGACAGTTCTTGTATATACAGGTAGAAGACCAATACAAATTACAAGCCTAAAGATCAAAGACATTTGTTCGCATAAGGTCGGTAAAATTCACGAATACTGGATAAATTTACCAAGAGCAAAGGTTTTTTAAATGTCGGACTGAATTTAATATCTACCCAATTACTAAAGATCTCTGGGATTTATTAACTCTACACTCACTAAAAATATCAGAAAAATGCTCAAAATTAATTGGTTATGAACTAACTCATCAAACAATACAAGAGCTGCCACTGTTTCCAGATTTTGAAGTAATAAAAGAGTACAAGGATGCTAAGTCATTGATGACAACATTGATTAGTGATGAGCTACATATTGAGCGAGATTTCTGTAATGAAATGGTGAGAAAGCTGGAAAATCTACTTGATGTTTACTCTGAGCGAACAGGAAAGAGGCTAAATCTATCTACTCGGAGATTTAGGTATACGCTAGGAAGTAATATTGCTCGTGAAGGTAACGGAATATGGATTTTGTGTTCATGACTTTTCGATGATTCCTTGCCAGAAGTATCGAGACTGTATCAATTGTACTGAGCAAGTATGTGTGAGAGGTGACAAGGAAAAACTAACCCGACTCAAAATCCAAAGGGATAAGACACAGGCGCAGTTAGAGAAAGCTACAGCAGGCATGGTAGAAGGTTTCTATGGCGCGGGACGATGGTTTGAGCACCAAAAGCAAACTTTAGAGCGAACAGTAGAGTTGATTCGACTTCTTGAGTCCGATGATATTGAGGACGGTGCGGTAATTCGTTCACGCAACAATCAAGAATTTAGCCCGCTAAAACGCGAAATGGCTGCAAAAATTGCGCAACCGAAAGTTGAGTTTGACAGATCGGATAAAGATGAAATGAGGGCTTTACTGGGAGGTGATTTTGGCTAAACACTTAACAGGCTTGGATCTAGAAAAGATTCTTGGGACTCTTGACGGTTGGCTCGGTAAACTGACATGGACAGTCTTTGTGACGTAGTCATGAAGCACATAGGCAATCGTCCAACGAGGCAGTCACTGAATGCCAATAAACAAATTAAACAGGCTTTTCTGGATAAAAAGGCCAGGCTAAAAGGTGATTTCTTGGAAACAAAGACGCCGCCGTCTTTAACGATAGCTGGCCAGCGTATTAAGCGCCTTGAGGAAGTGAATGCTCGACTAAAAGCCGAAAATGCCAGACTTCTTGAGCAATATGTTGTTTGGCAGTATAACGCATATCGGCATGGTTTATCTGAAGAAAAGCTGAATGCACCGTTACCCGTCATAGATAGAGAAAGATCCAACTAGATATTCACGGTATCATTTTCTGGTGTCGCATAGTTACCTGATATGTAGGTTTAGTTGCTCATATTGACACCGGATTGATTTACGCAAGTCCAACATTCATCAAAATTAGTGTTGCAAAAACGAGAGTGAATATAGACTTATAAACTATTTTTTATTTATTTTAAAGTTAAATGCTTCACTAAAAATAGTGAATATCAAATTAATATTTTTTAATAATAATTAACTGGTAATTATAAAGATGATATTAATAATAATTATTACTATTATTATCATAAAAATCTCCACTTCACGTGAAGTGGAGATTCTTTAATCTTTAACAAGGAAACAGTTATGCCAGTTTTTCCATCTCATTTTACGCCATCTGGTCCTATGTCACCTATAACAACTAGGCCTTGGTCACCGATGCCATCTGGACCTATGTCGCCAATACCATCTGAACATTCATATGGAGTCATTGGGGCCTACGATGTCATGTATAGTGCAAATGGTAGAGGAGCTCGAGGAACAAACTTCCACCGGTCCGACGAGGACATACAGCCATATAGTGATATTATAACAATAAAGGTAGCACCATCAGGAACGGAATATACAAATGCAGCAGGAGTCGTTAGTAAATCTACTTTTGGACATGCATGGGTTGAATTTAAGGGAGAATCTATCGGATGGGGTTTAGGTGATGAGAAAAAAGTCGGAGGAGTTGATAACCTAACATTTAGAGACTCTATGGCATACGATCCATCAAAGGTAGTCAGTGTCTCATATCCATTATATTCAGAGCCTGTTGTTGGTAATATCGAGAGATACGTTTCTGAACTGAAAAGTAATAATTTTGAAGGTTGGGCGAGAGGAACAAGTTTCAAAAAAGATTACCATCTCCTTACTAATAACTGTATAGATTTTGTAAACTCTCTTTTAGCAGTCACAGAAGTAGAGAACGAAGTACATCGGATCGATGCTATTCCGCCATTACAAGGGATAACACCAGATGGAGTAATACGTCTTCTAGATTTAGACCAAAATATGGTGAAAGAGATTATTGAACAACACATTTCGGAATTTGAAAACAAAGAAACACCACTTGTTATTGATCTCACTGGTGATGGTATTAGTACTATAGCAGAAAACGGTAGCATGTTTTTTGATCACGATAATAACGGTATTATTGAAAGCTCAGGATGGATAGAGTCAAACAGTGCATTTCTGGTGTGGGATAAAAACAAAGATGGGAAAATAAATAATGGAAATGAGCTGTTTGGGAATAACTTTATATTAAAAAATGGAATCCAAGCAGATAATGGGTTTACTGCATTAGCAGATCTTGATGATAACAGCGATGGTATTTTTGACCAAAATGATACCCTATGGAACTCATTAGAGTTATGGGTTGACTCTAATCATGATGCGATAACTGACAGCGGGGAATTACATAAACTAAGTGAATCAGGGATTTCCTCTATAAATCTTGCACATAAGGAAAATGGATTCAAAGATATTAACGGTAACGTTCATGAGCTGGAAAGTACCGTGAATTGGAACAATGGAAATGTCACTAAGATAGTGGATGTATATTTTGCCGTGAACAAAAATAATACAATTGAATCAGTTGCCTCTCACGTTGACATAGTAGGGGTAAATGAGACGTTTAGTGAAGCTATCTTATGATTGATTTCTTTTTAAAAAATAAAAAGAACTTCATTTTTTCCTTGTTATTTTTATCTTTAACGGCGCAGAGTTCGAACATGAACAAGCATAATGTCCCATCGGCTATATTTAATTACCCAGAGGATTTTTTATCAGCATTATCTATCCCAATGCCTAAAAATGAAAATGAATATTTTGAGTTGGTAAATAAAGCAAACGCTGGAGACCAAGAAGCAAATTGGATGCTCGCCGTAATACAACATACTGTAGGTAATTATCAGGAGGCCAGTGAAAGATATCATTTATCTATTTCTAGGAATGATAAATACAAGCCAGAATCCATGATTAATTTAGGGTTTATTTTTGAAAGAGAAAATAAATACGCTGAAGCTCGGTCTCTTTTTGAACTGGCTGGAGAAAGTGGCCATTTTGAAGGTTACCGTACGATTGGAACTAATTATTTAAATGGAATTGGCGTAAGCCAAGACTTTAATAAGGCGAAGGAATATTATAAGAAAGCAAGTCAACTTGGATGTAATGAATGCACGCAATTCATTAACAATTGGGATGAGATTGTTAAATTAAAAAAATCAGGAAAATAAATTTCCACATGAAATAAATGACGTAATTTCATTTCATGAAAATCATCTAAAAATACGGCGGCTAAAATTTTCTTCTTGAGAAAGGAAGGAAATGATGGCCGCCGTATAATGAATAACCTGTTGAGTTAATAGTTTATTATTGTTGTTTTTTGTTAATTAGAACTAATGGTTTTTTAAATAGGAAAAGAAGTATGGTGAGTCATTTCAAGCAGCAAGAAAGTGTTGCGTCAAAAAAATGGAAAAGACATCAGGTTGAATTAACTCATATTCATTTGAACGATATTCCTGCAAGCCTCAATTGATTGATAGTGAAGGTATTATTGTGAAAGTACACTTTCCGAAAGATGAAATCACGGATGTTATCCGTGCACGCAGCAAGGTATTTTGGACTATCGGTTTATTTACAGTCTTCATCAATCTTCTGATGCTGGTTCCCTCTATCTATATGCTGCAAGTCTATGATCGAGTATTGCCCTCCAGTAATGAAATGACTTTGCTAATGTTGACGCTGATTACCCTTGGCATGTTTGCCATCATGGGCGGGCTGGAATATATCCGAAGCATGGTAGTGATACGCATTGGTAATCAATTTGATATGTGCCTGAACCAACGGATTTATACTGCTTCGTATGAATCCAACTTAAAAAATGGTTCAACAGATGCAGGGCAGATGCTCAATGACTTGGCGACTATCCGCCAGTTCCTCACAGGGAATGCACTGTTTGCTTTTTTTGATGCCCCTTGGTTCCCTGTTTATCTGTGTGTCATTTTTCTATTCAATTCGTATTTAGGTTTGCTGGCGTTGGTGGGTGCTATCATTCTGATTTCTCTGGCGGTATTGAACCAGTGGTTATCCAAAGCTCCTTTAGCTGAAGCAAGTCAGTTGTCTTTACGCTCAACTAATTTGGCCAGTACCAATTTGAGTAATGCCGAAGTGATCGAAGCACTTGGCATGTTACCTGCGTTGCGTCATCGTTGGTTTGGGTTACATGAGCGTTTTCTGAATTTTCAACGTATTGCCAGTGAACGGGTTGCATCCATTACAGCGTTGACTAAAACAGTGCGTATGGCTTTGCAATCGTTGATTTTGGGTTTGGGGGGCTGGCTGGCGATTGAAGGACATATCACGCCGGGCATGATGATTGCGGGCTCTATTTTAATGGGACGGCATTATCCCCGATTGAGCAGTTGATACAGGCGTGGAAGAGCTGGAATGCTGCCCGCTTGTCATGGCAGCGATTGGATACGTTATTGCAAGACCAACCTGAACGTAAAAGTGGCATGTCATTGCCTCCTCCTAAGGGCACATTGTTGTTAGAAAATGTATCTGCAATGCCCCCCGGAATAATACGCTTGGGACAAGATCAGGCGTCTAAAAATCCCCATTATGTTTTGCAAAATCTCAATTTCTCTCTGAACAGCGGTGAGGTTCTGGGAATAATTGGCCCCAGTGCATCTGGGAAATCTACATTGGCGCGTTTGTTGGTCGGAATTTGGCCTGCTCAAGAAGGCATAGTGCGTCTCGATGGGGCTGATATTTACCAGTGGAACAAAGATGAATTGGGAGCATCCATTGGTTACTTGCCGCAGGATATTGAGTTATTTGCTGGTACCATTGCTGAGAATATCGCCCGTTTTCATCATGCTGATCCTGAAAAAATCATTGAAGCGGCAAAAAAAGCGGGTGTCCACGAATTGGTGCTTAACCTCGAACAGGGTTATGACACGATAATTGGTGCCAGTGGTGTAGGGCTATCGGGTGGACAAAAACAACGAATTGGACTGGCTCGTGCTTTATATGGCAATCCGTCGCTTGTGGTGTTGGATGAACCTAACTCAAATCTGGATGATCTCGGCGAAAAAGCGTTAAACCGTGCGATTACTCAATTACGGGATCAGGGAAAAACAGTGGTGGTTATCACTCATCGTCCTTCACTCCTCTCACAAACGAGTAAAATTTTGTTGCTAGTACAGGGAAAAATGAAAATGTTTGGCGCTTCCCAGCAAGTTATGGCGGCATTATCTCAATCTAAGCCTTCAGCACAACAATCTTCATTACAACAACAGCCAAAAACGGTCGAACATGTTTCATAACAAGGTTCAACCCTATTGTCATTCTTGGGCTATTTCTATCTGGGAGTAAAGATGTCCTATCAGACCAACGTAAAAGAGGCCCAACACGAGGCGTCAGGATTATTGCCGCTGGATGCGAATCGTTACCTGCAAATAGGCTGGCTGATTATTGGCATTGGCATTCTAGGTTTTTTTATCTGGGCAGCATTTGTACCTCTTGATAAAGGGGTGGCGTCCTCTGGTATTGTCGTGGTGGATGGCAACCGTAAAACTGTGCAATCTCCGGTGAATGGCATTATCAGGCAGATTCAGGTGAAAGAAGGGGAACACGTCAGGGCGGGGCAGGTTTTAATTCAGCTCAGTCAGGTACAGGCCAATGCACAGATTGATTCTCTCAGACAACAGTTCTACACCACGCAGGCAACGGAAGCCCGATTATTGGCTGAACAGCAAGGTGAGGAATCGATTGTTTTCCCGGCCACTTTGCTGACTTCCCAATCAGAACCCCGTATTCACGATATCCTGGCGTTGCAGAAACAGCTTTTCTTGTCACGTAGAGAAATGCTGCGAAGTGATCTTGCGGGAATGCAGCAGGCTGAAGAGGGGATAAATTTTCAGATTAAAGGGCTACGGGAAGCGTTGATAAGCAAACAGCAACAACAGGCTTCAATCAAAGAGCAAGTGGCAAATTTACGACCTTTGACAGAAGAAGGGTACTTTCCCCGTAACCGTTATCTGGAATTACTGCGTAATCAAAGTGAATTAAGTGGCAGCATGGCCGAGATGGCAGGACGAATGGGGCAGATTGAAAAACAGCGACAAGAAACGCAGCAGCGGGTTATCCAACGTCAGGCGGATTACCAGCGTGAAGTACGTACCCAACTAGCAGATGTACAAGTACTGGTGAATGAATTGAAAAATAAGCTGGAAACGGCTCAGTTCGATCTGTCGCACACTTTCATTACCGCTCCGGTAGATGGCTCTGTGGTTGGGTTAGCCGTATTTACGCAAGGTGGCGTAGTTGCTTCCGGTGAAAAGCTGATGGAAATTCTGCCAACCCAAAGTGCGCTTGAAATAGAAGCGCGTTTAATGGTGAATCTGATTGATAAAATCGCAGTCGGGCAGGATGTTGATTTGATGTTTACCGCTTTCAATCAAAGCCGAACACCGAAAGTTACGGGGAATGTGACGGTGGTTTCTGCTGACCGTTTGGTGGATAACATCACAAGAGAGCCTTATTACCAAATGCGAGTGAGAGTAACCCCAGAAGGCATGGAGAAACTGGTGGGATTGAATATTAAGCCCGGAATGCCCGTTGAAGTCTTCGTTAAAACAGGGGCACGTTCTCTATTGAGTTACCTGTTCAAGCCGTTGATGGATAGAGCATCCACGTCGCTGACTGAGGAGTAATAGGGATGTTGAAATATCTCAGAATTGCCAATAGACGTATTTTGTTATTTCCTCTTTGTTCAGCAATGTTATTAATAGGGATGTCAATTTTTTCTGGTTCTTCCTGTGCGCTTTCTTTGACAGAGGCTTATGCGCTGGCATTACAGAATGATCCAACATTTCAGATGGCCATCAAAGAGTGGGAAGCAGGACAAGAAGAGAATAATCTTGGGCTGGCAGAATTGCTGCCCAAGTTATCATTCAGTTACCAGAATGCGCCTAAAAACTGGCAGAAAATGGAATCTCATTCTGAAAATCGGTTGGGAAAACGCATCAAAGAAGAGCGTGAGCAGCAATATGGTAGCTACAATAGCGCGATTATTTTGACTCAACCGTTAATTGATTTCGAAGCATGGGCACGTTATCAAACACGTCAATCATATGCCCTAATGAGTGATGCCCGTTTTCGGGCAGCCAGCCAGCAATTGGCGGTCAGAGTCGTCAACAGTTATATCGCAGTGGCTTACGCACAAGACAGGCTGGCGCAAATTACTCAGCAACGTATCGCTTATGAGGAGCAACTGAAACACAATCAGAAATTATTTTCTTCTGGTGAGGGAACCCGTACTGATGTGGCGGAAACTCAGGCACGCTACAGTCAGGTTTTTGCAAATGAATTAACCGTGAAGAATGAGCTGGATGCGGCAATTCGTGACTTACAGCTATTAGTTGGCATACCATTGCCAACGGATTTACCGGTTAATCGCCTATCTGACGCCCCCAAATTCAAAATCATCAAGCTGGATTTAAAACATTATACTGACTGGGAGCAATTGGCGTTACGCCACAATCCATCAGTTGATGGCTGCCCGCCAAAAAGTTGAAGCGGCGCACCACGATACTGAGCGCAATCGTTCAGGATTCCTGCCTAAAATGGAACTATACGCCTCCCATAACGAAAATAAATCCAGCAGTGATAACAGCATTGATCAAAAATACCGAACGGATTCTGTTGGCTTACGTGTCTCCATGAACCTCTATAATGGTGGAGGCACCTCAGCTGCATTACGTCAATCGGTAGCAAATTATGGCAGAACCAAGTATGAGATGGATGCTCAGTCTGGCAATATTCTGAATTCCTTACGGAAAAATTATAATGCCTGTAGTAATAGCGAAAAACGGATACAAGCCTATGAAACCGGGGTAAAAGCAGCATTATTACAAGTCGTTGCTACACGAAAAAGCGTGCTGCTGGGGCAACGAGTGAATGTCGATATTCTCAACGCCGAACAGCTGCTCTATACTGCCCGCCAAGATCTATCTCAGGCCAAATATGACTATATCAAAGCTTGGATTGGATTATTGAGTGAATCAGGTCAACTGAATGACGAACACATTAAGTTAATCACCCATTATTTTGGCTGAGGCCACTTTTTGGGGGAATCAATATAATCACGGGTGGTTGCTGGGTAGTTGCGCTGGCCCTCTCTGTCGCATTAACAGGGAAATCACGAGTGTAAGTGTCTTGATTGATATTTATGTAGTTAGTCGATAGAAAAAGGGGGAATAATGACGTTGTTGCATACGATAGCTCTGAATATGGCAGCCACACGGTATTTCAGATTGAGTACCATTTCGTGTGGTAACGAAATACAGATACAAAGTACTGACAGGTGAAGTTAGTCTACGGGTGCGAGAGTTAGTTCGTCAGACATGTGAAGCGTTTGAGATCAGGATAGTAGAAGGAGTCGACCATGTACACATACTGGTGAATTGTCCTCCGACCTTAGCGCCCTCAGAAATTATGAGGCGAATAAAAGGAAGGGCAGTGAGCAAGTTGTTTGAAGAGTTTGCTCTCCTGAAAAAGCGTTACTAGGGTCAGTATTTTTGGGGAAGAGGCTATTTTTGTGCGACGGTAGGCCAGTTAACTGAAGAGATGATAACAGCCTATTTGGCGCATCATTTTGAACCTAACCCGAATGATCACTTCAGGCTGGATACTTGACACATCGTTCAGCCGATGCGTATCCGGACTTTCAGTCCGTTAATCACTAACCCACCGACTTCAGTCGGTGGTTGTTGAGTTACAAATCAGGTGCAGCTCAGGGGAACTTGCCTTTACCGCAAATTACT
This sequence comes from Xenorhabdus hominickii, assembly GCF_002632725.1. GTDB lineage: Bacteria > Pseudomonadota > Gammaproteobacteria > Enterobacterales > Enterobacteriaceae > Xenorhabdus > Xenorhabdus hominickii. The sequence continues at coordinate 218,658 of NZ_NJAI01000005.1, read as the reverse complement.
AAAACGATCAAATTAACTCAGCTCCCTGTGGTGCATCGTTAAGTTCATCGCATAATTCTTCATTAAACGAGCGTATCTCGTCACGATCGATGAGTGAAATCAATTGCTCAATAGTCTGACGTGGTACACGCGACAAAGGCACGATGTTTACACCCTCTCCTGATTCGCTACTTTTCATAAAAAGCCTTGAAATAATCGAGAATAGCTCCCTTTGCATAGGAGCGGCGGCAAGGTGGTAATGCTTCCAACATGTTGATTGTGGTTCACAAGCTATAGCCGTATTAGTTTACCAGTCAACGGATAGATACTTATTCCTTTAAATGGATATTGACATTTCGGCATCATCACCAAAAGGATTAAACTAATGAGGAAATGAGGAAATGAGGAAATGAGGAAATGAGGAAATGAGGAAATGAGGAAATGAGGAAATGAGGAAATGAGGAAATGAGGAAATGAGGAAATGAGGAAATGAGGAAATGAGGAAATGAGGAAATGAGGAAGAACATATTTTTGTTCAAAAATGCACCACCTCACTAAAAAAGTAAAGTTTTTAGTCAAAATCAAGTATATAACTTACAAAAAACATTACAAAAATAAGGTGTTTATTTTTAACTATATGAAAATAATGTGTATTTTAATGTATTTTAATGTATTTTAATGTATTTTAATGTATTTTAATGTATTTTAATGTATTTTTAGTATCAGGTAATTAGAACCATTTTGAGTGGATTGAAAAGCTGCTCGATATCTAGTGGGGCTTGCTCCCACTATTCCAATTTAGAGTAATTAAAACTTGATCTGACCATTACCTGCTTTATTTCGGTGGTTGTCAGATTATCTTCAAGTAAGAAATACACACTATCAAAATCTTGAGAGAAACTAGTGGTATAGACTGGTATGTGTTTTTTATACTACGTGTTTGGTATAATAATATTGATATGTAAAGTGAAGTCACATAAAATTATTGTCATCACTTTAATTTAGTATCATGAAGTATTTAGTGCTATTTAAAAAATAGAAAACTTTAATGACAACATTAATGAGTTATTTTTTGTATTTTATCCAATTAAATATAAAATTTGTCACTCTGAAAAATCGTTTTTTTGGTTTTTTTATGAATAAATGAAATTTATTTTTGATTGTTTTATAATTAATGAAATTATATTAAATAAAATTATAATTTCAGTGATAAATAAATAAAATATTCTCCACGGAGCATAACTAATTATGTGATTGAAGTGAGTGAGCATAGCCAACTAAGCGACAAATTGAAAGATGAAGGATATATTATCACTAACTCTATTTTTGATATTATAGGACAATTGAAAAGAAAGGAATAAAAAATGAATAAACAGGCTCAGCTGGTAATGTTTACAGGCGGACGAGACAGCACTTTAGTCGCAGTACATTTAATGCTACAAAATATACCCGTTCATTTATTCACTGCCAACAGTGGTTGTTCACTGCACAGAGGTATTCTTAAATATCGAGTACAAGAGTTAAAAGACAAATTTGGTGACCTCTTAATTAATCATCATGTTGAAGATATTAGTGGTTCATTCCGAACATTGGCAATTGAAAATTTAGAAGAAGATATATTAAATTATAAAAAGAACCTAGTTCTTCTAGGTGAAAAAATTGCAATTCATGCACACATTATTTGCTATTGTATGAAAACTGGAATAAAAATTATTAATGATGGAATAACTCATTATCAAAAAGAATTTCCTGAACAAAGATTAGTTGCGAAGGAGTATTTCGTCGATTTTATGAAAGAGTATAAAATTGAGTATAACAGCCCTATATATGAATTTGCTAAATCACAAGATGATGTAAAATATCGTTTGTTGCAAGCAGGTATATCTACTAAATCCTTAGAAGGAATTTCTATTTTTTCAGATAGCTTTAGTTATGCTTCCGACGAAATAATTCTCTCTTACTTAAAGAGAAAAGAAAACAAAAGTAGAGATATTATTGAATTTCTTACTGGTGGTATCGTTATCGATGTAGCTAAAGAGTGCCTTTAAAAGTAGGGTAGATTTGACAGGAGGTTTTGTGATTAAAAAATGCGCTGCGATTATTGTCAAGAATAAAAAATTACTTGTGGTTAGGAAACATAAAACCTCCGCATATATATCACCAGGTGGTAAAATTGAAGGTAATGAATCTCAAATTGAATGTTTGACTCGTGAGATACAAGAAGAAATCGGAGTCACATTTACCAATCCCATTCATTTTAGCGTCGATTATTCAAAGTCAATTTTTGAGGATGAGTTAATAGAAATTAACTCATGGTTAATTGAGATAAAAGGAAATCCTTCCCCATGTTCAGAAATAGTTGATTTAAAATGGATCACATCAAAAGAATCAGAACAAATACAAATAGGGAGTATTTTTAAGGATAACATCATCCCTAAACTCAAAAAAATCGGCTTAATAGAATAATGAAATGTTTAGATGATTCATCAATAAATTCAAAAATATTAGATTTTAACTTTGAAGAGCATAGTGATAACAATTACTATAAACAGGTAAGTATTATTAGGAATAAAATAAAAGAAAATATTAGAAGATATTTGTGTTTAGATCACGAAGAAATATTCTTGTTGAATAATAGTACTCATTGCTTACTAAATGTCATTTATGGATTAAACATGCATTCAACTTCTCTAATTGTTAGAGAGGGTAGTTATGAGCTCTATAATAATATAACAACAGATTCTTTTCCACGTTCTATACCACTGTTAACCCATATCGATCCTCAAACGGGAGTCGTTTGTTCATTAAAAGAATCTGATTTTGTTTTAGATGCAGCTCAGTCTGTAGGTACAATATGGCATCACAAAGTAGCCATTTCTTCAAAAATATTATTTTTTCCATTACATAAGCATCTTGCTATTCAGGCCGGATTAGGTGTTCTTTGTATTAAAAATAAAAATCACTATCCTGAAATATCAAAAATAGCAAGAATATCTGAATCAGGAACAGTGGATATTAGAGCATATAATAATGCGTTAAGTCGATGTGAAGATAATCCAAGTGTTTTTAATGTCGCTTACTTTAACCTAATGGATAACGAAATAAATGAATTGGAAAATTTAGGGTTTAAATGCATCACCTCTTTAAATTCAAAAACTCCATTTGTTGTTTTACAGTCTGGTTTTGATTTGGATAAAATACCTTGCAATAAAAACTCTATTATAACTATAAAAAAGATAGGGGAAATGATGTACAGATTTACTTGTTATAAAAATGGAACAATGAATTCAGAGCCAATTAATTGTAATTTACAATTAATTGAATATATAGAAGGATTATTATAAATAATATATATCTGTCATCTTCCAAGTAGCCTCTTTATTGGCTACGCTCATTCATCTCAGTCACATAATTAGCTATGTGACTGGGTGCATTCACTTGCCCTCGGTATTGGATAATGATATTAACTCGGCGGCTATTTATATCTGATATACTGTGTCAATGAAAACAGATGCACGCAAGCTCACGATTGAGCAACTAGAGCTGCTGAGGCAGCAAGCTATTCGATTTCGCCAAGAGAAAAAAACCTTTCGCGAAATCGGTCAATTATTGAAGATCCATCCGGATACGGCTGGACGC
>NZ_NJAI01000005.1:175804-214940 GCF_002632725.1 Xenorhabdus hominickii | reverse complement strand
CGTCAATTACAACGACGACCCGAGCGCGTAAAAAGTTATTTCAAATCACGGTTTATTAAATATGCCGCATAGCCGATGTATTTTTCCGCCGGGTTAATAGTAAGATACCCATGCTAAATATCGCTTAAATCTGTTACCAACAAATCAAATAAATAAATAGCATGAGCAAATACAAACGATACCGAACCTACTTACTCAATCGTTTTACCCAGCGATTGGCGAATATAAGAACCAGCACCCAATAACCCCGGTTTATCATGGGTAATCAGATACACAGGAATATCTTGCAAATAACTGGTAAATCGGCCTTTGCTTTCAAACCCTTGTCGGAACCCTGATTTTTGGAAGAAATCAAGGAAACGTGGGACGATCCCACCCGCGATATAGACGCCGCCGAATGCACCGATAGTTAGTGCCAAATTTCCGCCAAAACGCCCCAGTGCCGTACAGAAAAGCTCTAACGCACACTTGCAGGTAGGGCAGTTTCCACTCAGAGCGCGATCGGAGATATCGCGAGGGGTAAGCTCTTCTACGGGCTGATTATTTAGTTTTGTCAGCGAACGATAAATATTCACTAACCCAGGCCCGGAAAGAATACGTTCAGCGGAGACATGACCATATTCTTCTCTTAATACGCCTAGCATATGGTCTTCTTCCGCATTGTCTGGTGCAAAATCCACATGACCGCCCTCACCGGGCAGGCTTATCCACTGATTTCCAGTATGAATAAGATGCGCAACTCCCAATCCTGTACCTGCACCATAAACCGCGATTGGGCGCTTAGCTTGAGGTTGCTTACCGCCAATCTGAATCACATTATTTTCGCCCAGAACCGGAATGGCGAGGGAGACGGCGGTAAAATCGTTAATTACTTCAAAACGCTCCCAGCCAAGAGACGCTTTCATTTGGCTGACGGAAAACCGCCAACTGTGATTGGTCATGCTGATGACATCATCCGTTACCGGACAGGCAATGGCGATGCAGCCATAATTGACTTCACAGTTCTGCTGTTTCAGGTACTGGCGGATAACAATTTCAAGCGATGCATAATATGCACAAGGATAGAATTCGACAGCGCTTAGTTGCCCAGTATCCACATCACATAATGCCAGTCGTGCATTTGTACCACCGATATCGCCTACCAGAGCATAAGTTGTCATGGTGTTTCTCCTTAAGTCTTACGGAAATGGTCTATATCCTAATGAACCGGTTACAACTTGAATTGAGAGGATTTTACACAAGGTCGGGCACAAAGGCCGCATAAAAATGTATCGATATTGGTGTCGATGCCTTATATCGACAAGAGAGGCGATATAAGGCTATCGGTTCAATTTAACCCAAGACCTCGCAGGCCGATGGTGTTTAAGTCAGCAGGAGTAAAGCGTTTTCTCCACTCCTTTTCATAGTCTTCACGGGGAAAATCTGCCGGAGATGTGCCGTTTTCAAGTGCTTCCACGACTTTATGCGCATAAGCCAGATTTCTGTCACACAGAGGTGCAGCGGGGATATACATCACATTTCCCCAACCTTGCTGATTTTCCACTGGAGCAACCGAGTGAATAAGATCGCAGTGCCACCAGACAGAATCTCCTGCTTGTAGTGGAGGAATACTGCATAATCCATGCATGAGGTGAGGGTGCCATTTTTCGGAGGCGGGTAACGCCTTGCCGGGGGTAACTCCGCAAAGTTCATCGTCAGATACATCATTGAGCAAAGGTCGTAACAGCAGATAGGCCATCGCTTCTGGAATAGGGACTACATGCAGAAGCCCCTGATTTAGAGCCATATCTGACAGCGCTGTCCAACCCTGAAATGTGCGAAAAACCGAGCATCGGGTTACGTTATCCAACTGGTATTCATTGATATCAGGGCGATACGCAGCATCCCAGGGATCGTATTCGGCAAAGCGATTATTGAAAATATTTTGGAATACTTTTTGATAAGCAGGATGCAGCCAACGCTCTAACGCTCCAGAATCAGTATGCGCACCAAGCCCTGTGGAAGTCGTACCCGGCGGTCTGCGACGAATGCGGTCGGGGTAAATAATACTGATATCAGGCTCAAACCAACGTTTTCCTGTTGATTCAAATTTCCATAGGCGATTGAGAAAAGATTGCACCTGCGCAATTTCTTCACTCTGTCGGGCCTGCATCTGTGCCTGAGACCAGTAAATAGGATAAATTTCTGGACGAGATGCTTCAAGGTTGCCGAAATAGCTATCCCCCTCGCTTTGATAAATACCATCAAAATTATTCAACTTAAGGTAATTAAGCATGGATTTATCCCAAGCTATTGCGGTATCACGGGGAAAATTTTGCCTGACAACCAAACATCCACGACGTTTAATTTTTTGTATCGTTTCTGCGGTTATTCGGTCTTCTACTAGATCACGCCATTGGATTTCAGGCCAGGCACTGCCCGTATTTTTTACATCTTCGCGAGCTGTGGCCAGCTCTTTTTCTATTTTGTCACAGACTTGAGTGAATAAGCTTTCGATATCCCCGATTTGGTTGCGCATAGCTTGCTTCATCCGGCGGATATTTTGGTGGTAATCATCAGGAAAGGTGGTAGAGATAAAAGATGTCTTCATGGCAGATCCTCTTTTTTAGGAAGGGAGAATTACTGATTAATCCGACGCAGAATGCTATTTTCAGGTACAACACTTAATAACAATAGCATCGCCAATGAAATGATTGTCAATGATGCGGCGATCAGTGCTTTTTTCTCCTGATAAGTGACCTCAGTGACATTTTTGAGCGTATTTTAGTTCTCATCCAGTTCGCCTTAATTAACCATTTAATGATCGTAAAAAGCGACTATTGTTTTGTTTTTTAGTTAACATAATTTCTTCTTGTGATACAGAGAAACGGACATTACATAATGTTTTTAGTTTAAACTAAACGATTATTATAAATATAGCGTTTCTTCACATTGTTTATTAATTAAATAATAGTTAAAAGGAGTAACTAATAAATATTAATGTGATTAACATTGGGAATGGGTTAGTGATAAAAAATATGGTTACTGCGAAAAAAATATCAACTGAAGTTAGTATGCTATACTTTATTGAAGGCCATGTTTTTATTTTATTCCTATTTTTATAAAAATAGGGAGAGGTAAAATATCTCCAGCCAAAGTAAATGAGGTGGAAAGTTTGTTAAAAAACAAGCCGTTCTGGATGAAAGGATGATCCTTATTTATAATAATGGAATTTAAGTTTTTATTTTTTATTCAGAGGATTTATTCTGTTTATAGGGTAATTGATATTCTGGATTTTTATGGTAATGCCTTAAATGTCAATATAATATAATTTTCATTGGCTTTCTATTACTGTATTTGAAGACTAGAGAAATGCAGAACATTCGATTAATATGGTTGAGAATATCAATAAAAATCAAGTTTCAATCGGGTTTTTTATTTAATTTCCTATATCAAAGATATGTTGGATGTTATTGAAAGGTAAATTTATACAATATTAAATATTCTATTGATAAACTAGATAATATTTTTGCTATTTATTTTTTCCATAAATAAAATGCATATTTTACATTAGGGAAATAAAAAACTACAATTATACAAACAAATCAAAGCCTCATCAAAAAATTTGTGATTATCTCTTGATTCTCATCTCTGATTCACTGGATAATCATCCGCTTCAAATTTTCTCACCGTTTTTTTGCCTCAAGAGCCAAACGATTGCGCAAGCGAGTGGCTGAACCTACAAGTACAGCATGGATTTTTGTTTTCTTGAAATGTAATCGTTTTCGTTAGGTAAAGTGGGGGGAGATATGGCAATAGATTTTTCAACGCGAACAATACAAGAGTAGGGGAAAAATATGTCTGGTATGCAGGCACCAACTCAATGCAAACTCGATAAGTATTTTAAGATTACTGAACGTGGATCGACAGTACGTCAGGAAGTGCTCGCTGGATTAACGACGTTTTTGGCGATGGTCTATTCCGTTATTGTGGTGCCGGGGATGCTTGGACAAGCCGGATTTCCTCACACTGCAGTATTTATTTCTGTCTGTTTGGTGACAGGGTTCGGGTCATTATTGATGGGGCTGTGGGTTAATCTGCCAATGGCGATTGGTAGCGCCCTTTCGTTAGCTGCATTTACAGCGTTCAGCCTGGTTTTGGGGCAGCAAGTGAGTGTTCCCGTGGCACTTGGTGCGGTTTTTCTGATGGGATGCCTGTTTACGGTGATTTCAGTGACAGGCGTACGGGCATGGATATTGCGCAATATACCAATGGGTATTGCACATGGGGCGGGTATTGGTATTGGATTGTTCTTGTTGCTGATTGCTGCTAACGGGGTCGGACTGGTGATTAAGAATCCACACGTAGGTTTGCCCGTTGCTTTCGGCTCATTGAGCGCATTTCCCGTGATTATGACGTTATTGGGTTTGGCCGCAACTATCGGTCTGGAACGGAAGAAAATACGCGGTGGTATTGTGCTGGTAATTATCGCTATTTCAATTATCGGCTTGATTTTCGACCCAGCCGTGAAATATCAAGGATTCTTTAAATTACCCTCACTGGGAGACGATGGTCTGTCCCTAATGTTCAGCATGGATATTATGGGGGCTTTACAACCTGCTGTATTACCCAGTCTTTTGGCATTGATAATGACAGCGATATTTGATGCGACCGGTACGATTCGTGCAGTGGCAGGGCAGGCCAATCTGCTGGATAAGAGGGGGCAGATTATCAGTGGGGGCAAGGCATTGACTGCTGATTCTGTCAGCAGCATTTTTGCTGGGGTGATCGGTTCTTCTCCAGCCTCCGTTTATATTGAATCTGCGGCAGGCACTGCTGCTGGTGGTAAAACCGGTTTAACTGCTTCAGTAGTTGGTGTTTTGTTCCTGTTTATACTGTTTCTGTCTCCATTGTCTTATTTAGTACCTGCTTATGCTACAGCTCCTGCTCTGATGTATGTTGGATTATTGATGCTGAGTAACGTGCGGAAGCTGAACTTTGATGATTTTGTTGATGCTATGTCTGGCTTGTTGTGTGCGGTGTTTATTGTACTGACTTGCAACATAGTGACAGGCATTATGTTGGGTCTCAGTGTGTTGGTTGTTGGACGTATTTTCTCTGGTGAATGGCGTAAACTGAATATTGGTACAGTTATTCTTGCCATTATCTTGGCTGTGTTTTATGCCGGAAATTGGGCTATTTGATTGAAAAAAATGCGCAATCGGTTAAAGATTGCGCATTCCCTCCGCCATCAGATATCTGTAAAAATCTGTTAATTTTTCAGCATACCCTTGCCGATAAAGTATAAAATAGATAAATGGCTTGCTGGTCATTGATTCACAATGTGATTGTTTTTTGATTTTCTTTAATAACTTTAATATTTATGGTTATTAGCGCTGTTATTGGCAGGAAAAAAAAGTCACAATCTTTTCACCGACGGATTTTTGGCAATTTGTAAGGGTAACATGGAAATATTCTTTACTATCTTGATCTTGATTTTGGTGGTGTCAGTTTCTGGTGTTCTTACTAAAATGATTCCTTTCCGTATCCCCTTGCCCATAGTACAAATAGCAATGGGAGCGTTGCTGGCCTGGCCTCATTTTGGTTTACACGTTACTTTCGATCCTGAACTATTCCTCGTTTTACTTATCCCTCCCTTGTTGTTTGTTGATGGTTGGAAAACACCTACCAGAGAGTTTTTCCAGCATGGGCGTGAAATCTTTGTCCTCGTTTTAGTGTTGGTATTGGTGACAGTTGTCGGTATTGGCTACTTCATTTACTGGTTACTGCCGAGTGTCCCACTGATTGCTGCTTTTGCACTGGCGGCGGTGTTATCACCAACCGATGCGGTTGCATTATCATCGATTGTTGGAAAAGGGCGTATCCCTAAAAATATGATGAGTATACTGGAAGGGGAAGCATTGATGAATGATGCTTCGGGTCTGGTAGCTCTGAAATTCGCCGTGGCGATTGCCATGGGAACGATGGTTTTTACTGTCACTGGCGCAACGGTGGAATTTTTTAAAGTTGCGATTGGTGGGTTGTTGTCAGGTATTGCTATCACATGGTTGTACAGTAAATCACTGCGTCTGATGAGCCGTTGGAGTGGGGATGATCCTGCAACGCAAATCGTGTTCATGATGTTGTTGCCGTTTGCCTCCTACATGATTGCTGAACATATCGGTGTATCCGGCATTTTAGCGGCGGTTGCTGCGGGTATGACTATCAGTAAGGCGGGAGTGATCCGCAATGCACCATTGGATATGCGTCTGCGTGCCGATAATGTATGGGGAATGCTGGCCTTTGTTTTCAATGGCCTTGTTTTCATCATGCTGGGGCTGCAATTGCCGGGGATCTGGGAAACTTCTGTGGCTCAGGCAGATCTTGATCCGAATGTTGAAACCTGGATGCTATTCGCTGCCGTTGGGGTTATTTACGTTGCGTTGGTATTACTGCGATTTGTGTGGTTGTGGCTGATGAAAAATATCAGCAAGATCATGATGAAGAAGAAACCACTGGAGCTTGCTTCTTATACTACCCGTGAATTGTGGCTGGCTTCGTTTGCCGGTGTTCGTGGGGCAATTACACTGGCAGGTGCACTGTCTGTGCCGCTGTTCTTGCCTGATGGTGATCCGTTCCCTGCGCGTTATCAGTTGATTTTCATTGCTGCGGGAGTGATTTTGTTCTCCCTGTTTGTGGGTGTTATTGCGCTACCTTTGCTGCTGCGTGGCATGCAAGTAGGGGATAAGCAAGCAGATTTGAATGAAATCAGAATGGCAAAAGCAGCAATGGCTGAAGTAGCGATTGTCAGTATGAATAAGATGGAAGAGCGTTTGTCTGCCAGCACTGAAGAAAAGCTGGATGCTGAGGTCGTTAGTGAGATTGCTTCCCGAGTTACCGGTTACTTGCGGCGTCGCACAGCGGGTACGGATGAAACCGAACATAATCTTATGGTTGAAGAGTTGGAGCGTCGTTTCCGCTTGACGGCATTAAGAGCTGAACGAGGTGAGTTATATCATCTGCGTGCAACTCGTAAAATTAGTAATGAAACACTACAAACGCTGTTGCATGATCTTGATTTGCTGGAAGCGCTTTTAGTGGGAAAAGACCAATAAAAGTAGGAAAGATCAATAAACTATGTGGCTGTTAACGATCACAACTTTTTTATGGGCCGCTTCATTTAGCCTGATCGGTGCTTATCTCGCCGGTCAGGTTGATAGCTGGTTTTCTGTTTTGGTCAGGGTAGTTCTGGCTGCAATGGTATTTTTGCCATTTTTGCGTTGGCGTGGGTTATCGCTGAAAGTTATTTCTCTGTATATGGCCGTCGGCGCTTGTCAGCTTGGTGTGATGTATTTGTTTGTATTTCACGCTTATCACTATCTGACTGTGGCTGAATTTTTGCTGTTTACCATTATGACGCCGCTCTATGTCACATTGATTTATGATCTGATGGGACGTCGGCGATTGCGTTGGGGATATGCGCTAAGCTCTTTGTTGGCGGTGGTTGGGGCTGCGATTATTCGTTATGACCAACTCAGTGAATCTTTTTGGATTGGCTTGGTGTTAGTACAACTGGCGAATATTTTCTTTGCTATTGGTCAGGTTGGTTATAAGCGTTTGATGGAAGTCTATCCGATCCCACAACGAGTGGCGTTTTCATGGTTCTATCTGGGTGCTTGTGTTGTCGCCATTCTCGGTTGGTTGATGTTTGGTGATCCACAAAAATTACCGACAACTCAGTTACAATGGGGAGTCCTGATTTGGTTAGGCGTTGGGGCGTCCGGTATTGGCTATTTTATGTGGAACTATGGTGCGACTCAAGTAGATGCCGGAACACTGGCGATAATGAATAATATGCTGGTTCCGGCAGGGTTGTTGGTCAATTTTGCAATTTGGCAGCAGCATCCTAATTGGCTGAGTTTTACCATTGGAGGCAGTTTGATTGTTGCGTCCCTTTGGGTTCATCGTCTCTGGATACTGAAACCTGCTTCACAAACGGCAAGTTATCCACCGCGTGCTGGCGCGCCGAACGAATAAACGTATTAATGGCAGGTTGATGCTGCTCTCCTTCCCGGCTGGCAGCATACAATCTGCTCCATAATCCTTTCCCTAACGTTTTGGTTACTACCAAACCTTGTTTTTCGAATGTTTCTACTGCCCAATGCGGTAATGCCGCGATTCCCAGACGCGCTGCCACCATCTGGATCAACAAAAGGGTATTATCAACTGTTTTCAATGTCGGAGTGACATCTGCAGGCTGAAGAAAACGTCTCCAGATATCAAACCGGTGCTTCTGGACGGGGTAAATCAGCAGGGTTTCAGCGGCAAGATCTTGTGGATGGATATTGCGCTTATTTGCCAATGGATGATCCGGTGCAATCACCAGCTTCACTTCATAGTCAAACAGCGGAATATAATGCAGATTGCTATCCGCAATGATGTCAGATGTCAGAACAATATCCAGTTCCCGCTGTTGCAGCGCAGGCTGAGGATCAAACGTCACTCCTGATTTGAAATCCACGTTAACTTGTGGCCAACTTTCGCGGAAACGCCTGAGTGCTGGCGTTAGCCATTGAATGCAGCTATGACACTCAATAGCAATACGTAAGTTTGTCTGCTCTGGTTCATTACATTCATGCAGGGAAGCCGTGATTAACGGTAATACTTGTTCCGCCAGCCTTAATAACACTTCTCCTTGAGGGGTTAGTTGCAAAGGTTGGCTTTTGCGAATGAATAGCTTAAACCCCAGACGATGTTCTAATTCACTGAATTGATGAGAAAGTGCGGATTGTGTTTGATATAGATAATTTGCTGCTGCTGCCAACGACCCGCAATGGTTCAATGCCTGTAGTGTTTTTAAATGTTTTATTTCTATCATGAAAAACCTTCAAGATGATTATGAATAATTTGCGCTTGTGGTTTATACACTACCTGTTGATTATAGATGTGTAAACATCTAGACGGCTAAAATTTCACGGGTGACGACATGACAGTTTTGAATCATACATTGGGTTTTCCACGTATCGGCTTGAAAAGAGAGCTGAAAAAGGCGCAAGAAAATTATTGGGCAGACAAAATTTCTCAACAGGAATTGCTGGAAACAGGCCGTGAATTACGTGCTCGTCACTGGCAACAACAAAAAGAAGCGGGTGTTGATTTAGTCCCGGTCGGAGATTTTGCTTGGTATGATCAGGTATTGACCACCAGCTTATTACTGGGCAACGTTCCACCTCGCCATCAAAATGAAGATGGCAACATTGATCTAGATACTCTATTCCGTATTGCCCGTGGTCGTGCACCAACCGGTACGCCAGCGGCAGCTTCTGAAATGACCAAATGGTTCAACACAAATTATCATTATATCGTGCCTGAATTTCAGGAGGGACAGGAATTTAAACTGGGCTGGACTCAATTGTTGGATGAAGTGGATGAAGCTCTGGCATTGGGACATAAAGTAAAACCTGTTCTTTTGGGGCCTGTGACCTATTTATGGCTTGGTAAGGTAAAAGGCAAAGTTTTTGATCGCCTATCTTTATTAGCCGACATCCTTCCGGTATACCAGCAAGTGTTGGCAGAATTGGCAAAACGTGGCATTGAATGGGTACAAATTGATGAGCCAGCGCTAGTACTTGAACTTCCAGAAGAGTGGCTTGCAGCGTTCTCGGTGGCTTATCAGGCACTTGAAGGGCAGGCGAAACTGTTATTAACGACCTATTTCGATAGCATCGGCCATAATCTTACAACAATCAAATCGCTGCCAGTACAAGGGCTGCATGTTGATTTAGTAGCAGGACAAGATCCTCTTGAGAATTTGCATTCATCATTGCCAGAAAATTGGCTGCTTTCATTGGGTGTCATCAATGGTCGCAATGTTTGGCGAGCCGATTTGAGTGAAAAATACCAACTTGTTGCACCTTTGGTCGGTAAGAGAAACATCTGGGTCGGCACCTCCTGTTCATTGTTGCATAGCCCGATTGATTTGAATGATGAAACAGGATTGGATGAAGAAGTGAAGAGCTGGTTTGCTTTCGCATTGCAGAAATGTGCGGAGCTGTCTTTGCTGTCACAGGCACTGAATCCGCAAGAAGGAAGTAAGCAGGCTGAATTGGATGCTTATAGTGCCCCAATTCGTGCCCGCCGTAGTTCCACGAGGGTTAATAATCTGACGGTTGCTGAGCGCATTGCTGCGATCAAGCCACAAGATAGTGAGCGTAATCAATCCTATCCTGAACGGGCTAAACTCCAGCGTGAGCGTTATAAACTGCCATTGTGGCCAACAACAACCATCGGTTCATTCCCGCAAACAACGGAAATTCGTGGTTTACGACTCGATTTCAAAAAAGGCCGAGTGGATAGTACTTATTACCGAACCAACATTAGCGAGCATATCAAACAGGCAATTCAAGAACAGGAACGTCTTGGATTGGATGTGCTGGTGCATGGTGAAGCTGAGCGTAACGACATGGTGGAATATTTTGGTGAGTACTTTGACGGTTATGTATTCACTCAAAATGGTTGGGTACAAAGTTACGGTTCCCGTTGCGTGAAGCCACCCGTCATCATTGGTGATATTAGCCGCCCAGAAGCGATCACTGTAGATTGGGCGACATATGCGCAATCTTTGACGGATAAACCCGTAAAAGGCATGTTAACGGGGCCGGTGACGATCCTCTGTTGGTCATTCCCAAGAGAAGATGTCAGCCGTGAAACCATCGCGAAACAAATTGCGCTGGCCCTACGTGATGAAGTTGATGATTTACAGAAAGCAGGCATTGGTATCATCCAGATTGATGAACCTGCACTGCGTGAAGGATTACCGTTACGCAGAGAAGAATGGCAGGCGTATTTGGAGTGGGCGGTGGATGCCTTCAAGTTGAGTGCCGCAGTTGCGGAAGATGATACCCAAATCCATACTCATATGTGTTATTGCGAGTTCAATGACATCATGCCGTCCATTGCAGCACTGGATGCGGATGTGATCACTATCGAAACCTCTCGTTCGGATATGGAGCTATTAGATTCATTCGAAGATTTTTCATACCCGAATGAGATCGGGCCTGGTGTGTATGATATTCACTCACCAAATGTGCCAAGTGTTGAATGGATTGAAGCGTTATTGCGTAAAGCGGCTGACCGTATCCCCGTTGAACGCTTATGGGTAAACCCAGATTGCGGTCTGAAAACCCGAGGTTGGATAGAAACCAGACAAGCATTGGCAAACATGGTAGAAGCTGCAAAACACCTGCGTTCTTCAGTGAATAATTAATCTTACAAAGCCCGCCACAGTGGATGAAATGTGGCGGGCGAAACAGGTTATTTACCCGATAGCTTATCTTTTAGCAGGCTCATACCAATCGATTTTAAATCCAGATTTTTTGGCACTTCACCGTTTGGCGTCACCTTATCGATTAAATTCGGTAAATGTTTGGATAGCAAAGAAGACGCTTCATCGGGATTTATTCCAATTTTTTCTGCTAATTGCTGGATAGTTGAAGAACCGAAGATAGAAGAAAGTTGATCAGCATGAATAGGTAAATTTTCTCCTGAACCAATCCACGAATGGATCGTGCCATCCATCCCTTGCTGGGAAAATTTTTCAATGACTCCGTTTATTCCTCCCTGACCTTCAACCCAATCCATTATATGCTGGAATTGCTGATTTTTACTGCCATTCAGTATATTGGCGATTTGATCGAAAAAGCCCATCGTCGTTCTCCTCTTATTGGTGTTTATTGGCTTAATCAGATAAAGCACTCAGTTAGGTACGTTTACAGGAATAAAACAGTAGAAATATTATGAGATAAAGATGAATAACAGATTTAATTATTACAGTAGCACAATATTTCAAATGCACCTCAGATTAAGGATTCGAGTATTTAGCTATCAAGTAGTTTCGTTTATGTTATTCACACTGTTGTGTGAAAAATTTCTCCTGCTGATATATTTAAAAAATTATTAAATTCAAATGGTTGATTCAATTTTGTCTTGCAAAAGATTAATCTTGAATGTGATATCCATCGTTTTTTTGTGAAATTATCTATGTGAAGATTAAAAAGGTAACAAATTGTCATACAACACCAGGGAACCTCATGAATAATTCAATACAAAAAATAGGGGTTATAGGGCTGGGAGCGATGGGAATGGGTATCGCACAGTCTTTAATAAGAGCAGGTATTCCAACTTATAGTTTTGATTTAAAATTGAATTCTTTCAAAAACTCAAGCTGGTAGAAGCAATAGGGGAATCTTGGAGGCTATATAAGGGCAATTAACCATTATGGCTTCTGAGTTCCCTGAATCGCTTGAACAGCTCAATCCGGTTTTCTATATGAAAGTAGAATTCCTGTAATTGTCTAGGGTTAATAATTTTACCAGGGAAAGTAATGACCATTAAATTGGGAGTGATTGCTGATGATTTCACCGGAGCAACAGATATTGCCAGTTTTATGGTACAAAACGGCTGGCGGGTTATCCAATTATTGGGGATACCCGATGACAATACTCCCATTCCATATGATGTAGATGTTGTTGTGATCAGTTTGAAGAGTCGTTCTTGCCCTGTTGATGAAGCGATTGAAACTTCTTTGAAGTCCTGTCTATGGTTACGACATAAGACTGGTTGCCAACAACTGTTTTTCAAATATTGTTCAACCTTTGATTCCACATCGGAAGGCAATATTGGTCCTGTTATAGATGCTTTGATGGATGAACTCCAAGTTGATATCAGTCTGATTTGTCCCGCCCTCCCCATTAACGGAAGGACAGTGGTACATGGGCACCTATTTGTTAATGGACAATTATTGAACGAAAGTGGCATGCAGTACCATCCTGTTACTCCAATGAAAGATGCCAATTTACTGAGATTGATCGAGCAGCAATCAAAAGGATTGGCGGGTTTAGTCAATCTTAACGATGTCCGCCAAGGAACATCGGCTATTTGCCATCAATTGGAGTCATTGCGCCAGAGTGGCATTCGTTATGCGGTAGTCGATGCCATGAGCATGGAGGATTTATTACTGATTGCTCAAGCTGCATCAGACATGGTTCTGGTTACGGGGGGATCAGGTCTCGGAGCCGCACTTGCCAGCCACCATACAGGACAAACTCCCGTAGACTCGATAATGGTAAATACTCCACCAGCCAGAGGTCGAAGGACTGTTATTCTCTCGGGAAGTTGCTCCACTATGACAAATAAACAAGTTATTGAGTATAAAAAAGTAGCTCCTGCTAAGGCATTAAATGTGGAGGAATGTCTCAACAACTCCGAATATTCCAGTCAGTTGACAGAGTGGGTCATGCAACAATCCACGAATGATTTGGCACCGATGTTGTATGCTACACAGCCTCCTGAGTTATTAAATTTGATTCAGCAGCAGTATGGAGCGATAAAAGTGAGTAAGGCTGTTGAACACATCTTTGCTGATATTGTTAGGAAACTGAAGCAACAGGGATTTAATACTTTTATTGTGGCTGGCGGAGAAACTTCCGCGCAGGTTGTGCAAAGTTTAGAAATACATCAATTCACTATTGGTGCATCTATTGCTCCAGGCGTTCCGTGGGTATATGACCCACAGAGTGATTGTTGGCTAGCATTAAAATCAGGTAATTTTGGTGAGGTGGACTTTTTTCGATATGCACAGGGATATCGAAAGAAATTCGTTACCTAAAGTAATAATGAGAATTATTTATGTCTAAGTTTGCAGCAAATTTGAGTGTCATGTTTACCGATGCTCCGTTTACTGAACGTTTCGCTCGGGCTGCAAGCGCGGGTTTCAAAGGTGTTGAATACTTGTTTCCTTATGAAGAGTCAGTGAGGAAGCTTGCCGTATTGTTGAAGAAACATCAATTGACTCAAGTATTGTTCAATATGCCCGCTGGAGATTGGTATTCAGGTGACAGAGGAATGGCTTGTTTACCCGGACGAGAGAAAGAGTTTGCTGAAGGAGTACATCAGGCACTGGAATACGCCTTGGCATTAGATTGTAAACAAGTTCATGCGATGGCTGGAAAATTGGATGGGAAGTTTACACAAGAGCAACAACGTGAGTGCTATATCAAAAATATCCAGTATGCAGCGGATGTGATGGTTGAACATGATATTAATGTATTAATTGAACCGATTAATATTCGCGATATGCCCGAGTATTTTCTGACAACACAGAAACAGGCTGAATTGTTATTGGAATTTATTGCCCGTAAAAATGTTTTTATTCAATTGGATCTTTACCATTGCCAGATTATGGAAGGTGATTTATTGCGAACTATAGAACGATTGTGGGGGAAATTCAGCCATATCCAAATTGCCTCAGTACCGGAACGTCATGAACCAGATAGTGGTGAGGTCAATTATTTTTGGTTGTTTAGAAAGTTGAATGAAATGGGATATCAAGGGTGGCTTGGATGTGAATATTATCCGGTAGGCCACACTGAAGAAGGACTTGGGTGGTTAAGAAAAGCCCGATTATGATTGTGCTGTAATGTAGTAGGAATGCTAATGAGCCCCCCAGAACGCAGAGATTTTATTTATCGCCACTTACATGAATATCGGACAGTTTCTATTGGCGCATTAGTTGAATTGCTGAATGTTTCTCATATGACTGTAAGGCGAGACATTCGTATTTTGGAAGATGAAGGTAAAGTGATTAGCATCATTGGAGGTATTCAGTTAAATGATGCTTTACGGCAGGAATTACCGTGGAATGAAAAAGCACTAATTAATCATAGACACAAGCGCGCACTTGGCAAATATGCTGCCTCATTGGTGAAAGATGGGCAGGTGGTTTATTTGGATGCAGGAACCACGACGTTTGAAATTGCCCAAGTATTAGCAGAGCGTTTCAACTTGACGGTTGTTACGAATGATTTTTCGATTACACATCATTTGATGGATAAGCCACAACTGAATTTGTTTCACACAGGTGGACAAGTGGATAAACGTAATTATTCCTGTGTTGGAAATACCGCAGCCATGGTATTGCGTACCTTGAATGTAGATATTGCATTTATTAGTAGCAGCTCATGGGATATTGAACATGGTATTTCTACTCCCCATGAGGAAAAAGTTTTTGTGAAACAAACCTTATTGGCTATTGCTCGCAGGAAAATACTGATTTCTGATAGTAGCAAGTATGGCAAATATGGCATGTTTCATGTTTGTCCACTCTCAAATCTAAATGACATCGTGTGTGATGGACAATTACCGATATCAGAACAACAACAGTTACAGGAAATAGGGCTGAAACTACATGTTGTTAATGTATAAGAATCATAAAAAATAAATTCTTACTTACAAAATAGTCCTAAGAGACTATGAAAGGGGAACTTTAGATGAAAATTATCATTACTGGTGGTGCTGGCTTTTTAGGCCAGCAGTTGGCTTTTGCTTTGCTTAAAAATAGTCATGGACTGAATTTTAATAAATTAATGCTAACTGATATCCAATGTCCAACTTCTCCTATCAACGATCCTAGAGTCCAATGTTTAGCAATGGATTTGACACAGAAAGATTCTATCGAAAATTTGATTGATGCAGAGAGTGATGTTTTATTTCATCTAGCAGCTATCGTCAGTAGCCACGCTGAACAAGATTTTGATATAGGAATGAGTGTCAATTTTGATGTAACTCGTGGCTTATTGGAATCTGCCCGTATCAAAAAATCATCACTGAAGTTTATTTTCACCAGTTCCTTGGCTGTATTTGGTGGTGAACTACCGGAAACAGTGACCGAATATTGTGCAGTTAACCCTCAATCTTCATATGGTACTCAAAAAGCAATGTGTGAATTGATGATTAACGATTATTCACGCAAAGGATATGTCGATGGACGAGCCCTTCGCTTACCGACTATTAGTGTTCGTCCCGGGAAACCCAATAGGGCAGTCTCTTCATTTGCAAGTGGCATTATTCGTGAACCATTGCATGGAGAACGTAGTGTTTGCCCAGTTTCTCGTGAGCTTGTATTGTGGCTGTCTAGCCCTGCGGTAGTCGTGCGTAATCTCATTCATGCAGCACAGATACCAGCAGAAAAATTTGCTCTTTCACGTATTGTAAACTTGCCGGGAATCAGCGTTACA
Organism: Xenorhabdus hominickii; assembly: GCF_002632725.1. Taxonomy (GTDB): domain Bacteria; phylum Pseudomonadota; class Gammaproteobacteria; order Enterobacterales; family Enterobacteriaceae; genus Xenorhabdus; species Xenorhabdus hominickii. The sequence goes on along the minus strand of NZ_NJAI01000005.1, from coordinate 198,888 downwards.
GTACAGAGCATGATAGATGCACTGAATGAGGTGGTTGGCCAAAAAGCAGTGGATCTTATTCGTTTTGAATTAGATGAAAGAATTAATCGAATAGTGTCAAGTTGGCCGGGAAGTTTTGATATCAGCCGTAGTCTTACTTTGGGATTTACTTCCGATTTCTCATTCAGCGATACCATTCGTGCATTTATCGCCGATAATACAGATTGAAATGAGGTTTTATGATGGAGTTTTACATTCCAATTATTGGATTGGGAGTGGCGGTATTTACGCTGATTTTTTTGGTATTGCGTACTCGTGTTCACGTACTGATTGCTATGTTAATTGCTGCAATAATCGCTGGGATCTCTGGTGGTTTAACTATAAGCAATGTTGTTGAGGTGATCAGCAAAGGTTTTGGTTCGACATTAGGCAATATTGGCATTGTGATTGGATTGGGAAGCATGATGGGGAGGATATTGGAGGTTTCTGGTGCCACTGAGCGGATCGCCTATAGTTTGATTACATGGTTAGGTAAAAAGCGCGAAGAATGGGCGTTGGCGATCACCGGTTATATTGTCAGTATCCCTATATTTGTTAATTCGGCTTTCGTGATCCTTTATCCGCTGGTGAGAGCATTAGCAAAGAAAGGCAAACGAAATGTATTGACGCTGGGAGTCGCATTGGCAGGAGGGTTGGTCGTCACTCACCATATTGTTCCGCCAACTCCAGGGCCGCTCGGTGTGGCCGGAATATTTGGGGTAAGTGTAGGCAAAATGATGCTGGTAGGTATGATACTGGCTATTCCATGCGTTGTTGGTATTACCTATTATGCGAAATGGTTGGGAACTAAATATCCTGAATATCAATTTGCTGAGACACAAGAAAATTTGCAGCAAATTCATCAGCATTATATGGAAGAAAAATCTAATAAATCGTTACCGAGCCTGTTTCTTTCTCTTCTGCCAATTGTTGTGCCTATTGTTCTGATTTTCGTTAATGTCATTAGTGGATTGATATTGAAAACTGATGCATTTGCCGGAAAGGAACATTATTTCTATTTTCAGGCCATTAATTTCCTTGGCTCACCCATTATCGCACTGGCAATCAGCGTTTTGTTGGCAGTTTATACACTTATGCCAAAAGTCAGTAAACATGAGGTGATTGAACATTTGGAGACAGGCTTACAAACGGTGGGCATTATTTTGTTGGTATCAGGGGCTGGTGGAGCATTAGGCGCCGTATTAAACGAAAGTTCGACAGGGACGATATTGGCGGAATATGTTGCTAGCTTGCCAATAACACCTGTCTTGATCCCATTTACCATCGCAACGCTAATACGCATAATCCAAGGTTCTGGCACTGTGGCAATGATTACCGCAGCCTCAATTTCGGCTCCTGTTATCAAGCATATACCCGATATTAATATGTTAGTCGCAGCTCAGGCTGCGGTGATGGGAACACTGTTTTTCAGTTATTTCAACGATTGTTTTTTCTGGGTGGTTAACCGGATGATGGGGATAAAAGACGCGAGGCAACAAATTATTGTCTGGTCAATACCTACAACAATCGCTTGGGCGATTGGGCTGTGCGGTATATTGCTTCTTAACCTTATCATATAAGTGATGCAATTGCGCTCTGTAGTACTCACTGTGTAGTAAAGGCATAGTAATAGTGTAGTAAAGGGAGCTTTTTGTTTGTGGGCTTTGTGAGTACCCTTCGAATATTGTTTCCATTTCAGCTATATACTCACAACATTCTTTCCCTTTTTTATTGTGATTTAAATCACATTTATATGTATGTGTTTCTTTTTTAGGTTAATTAAGAGTGATTTTAATCACTAAAAAATGTCAGAGTATTTATTAAACTTAGGTATTCATTTTTTTATTTTTGAATCACGTCCGTTGAGGAGTTTGATATGTCTGATGTATTTCATTTAGGTATCACCAAAAGCGACCTGCAAGGCGCAACTCTGGCGATCGTTCCTGGCGATCCTAACCGTGTTGAGAAAATCGCGAGATTGATGAATAACCCAGTACATCTGGCTTCCCATCGCGAATTTACAACATGGCGCGCAGAAATTGATGGAAAAGCCGTTATTGTCAGCTCTACAGGTATTGGTGGCCCCTCAACGTCGATTGCGGTAGAAGAGCTGGCGCAATTGGGAATTCGTACCTTCTTGCGTATTGGAACGACGGGTGCGATCCAACCTCATATTAATGTAGGGGATATACTGGTTACGACAGCCGCCGTTCGTTTGGATGGTGCCAGCTTGCATTTTGCGCCAATGGAGTTCCCGGCAGTGGCTGATTTTGAGTGTACGAATGCATTGCATGCAGCAGCGAAGGCATCCGGTTCTGTTACTCACGTCGGTGTGACAGCCTCTTCCGATACTTTTTATCCGGGCCAGGAACGCTACGATACATACTCAGGTCGTGTTGTTCGTCGCTTCCAAGGCTCTATGAAAGAGTGGCAGGAAATGGGTGTCATGAACTTTGAGATGGAATCAGCAACCTTGTTGACTATGTGTGCAAGCCAAGGATTGCGTGCTGGCATGGTAGCTGGTGTAATTGTTAACCGTACTCAACAGGAAATTCCAGATACTGAGCTGCTGAAGAAAACAGAAAGCAACGCGTTAGGAATTGTTGTTGAAGCTGCCCGCCGACTGCTATAACAACTTCCACCAAGAGCCAGAGTATTCTGGCTCTATTGTTTACACGATCTTTCCTTCCTTTCATTCTAAAATCTGATAATGTCATAACGTTTTGTGCTAATAATATTTCAATCACAACAAGAGTGACTATGACCACAACATTACTATCTCATCCTTCACTACTTCCTTTGAATGGCGGCATTAACTTTCGTGATTTAGGTAATAAAACACTTAATAATGGGGCTAAGATCAAATCAGGGTTGCTATTTCGTTCCGGATCATTGGACAGATTGACAGAAAATGATCAATCTTTTTTGGTCGACCAAAATCTATTCCAGATTATCGATTACCGTGATAATAGCGAAATAATAGATAAACCAGATCAGATATGGCACGGGGCGCATTATCATCATGCTCCAGCAAACCCGCTTTCCAAAGAAGTGGATGCCAATCTGGATAAGTTAGATAAAGAAATACTGGAGCAATTTGATGCAAAAGTATTTATGTCACGTCTATACGAGTTGTTACCCATAAACAACCCAGCTTATAAGACTCTGGCTACGTTATTGCTGCAACCAGAGAAAGGTGGAATTGTACAACACTGTGCGGTCGGTAAAGACAGAACGGGAGTTGGTTCTGCTCTGGTTTTGCTGGCATTAGGTGCTGATTTGGATATGGTAATGGAAGACTATTTATTGACCAATATTACGTTGGCCCCGTACCGAGATTATTTGTTGAATGAACACGCAAAAGTGATGAATGAAAGAGTGGTTGAACAATTTGCTTATGTTTATTCCGTCAGAGAAGAATTCTTACTGACTGCACTAAATAGCATTAACCAGCATTACGGTAGCGTGGATATATGGCTGGAAAAAGATATCGGGCTCAATATTGTCGCGCGTGAAAAATTACAAGATTATTTTCTTGAGTAAAAATATTAGGTTAGCATTGATTTATGTCCCTGATGCTAACCTATGATACGTACTGATTAACACAGGAAAGACTAATGTGAACCTGCATGAAATCATCGAATTGGTCACAGACTTTGTAAAAGCCCATGAAGCTTGGGCAATCCCCATTATTTTTCTGCTAGCATTTGGCGAATCTCTAGCATTTATATCTCTATTATTGCCAGCGACGATAATTTTATTGGGGCTAGGAGCATTGATTGGTGAAAGTGGATTGAATTTCTGGCCAATATGGATAGCCGCAGCAGCTGGCGCTTTTTTTGGAGATTGGTTCTCTTATTGGTTTGGTTCCCACTACAAAGAAAATGTTGGCAAGATGTGGCCGCTTTCTCGTCATCCACAAACATTGGTTCGTGGTCATCGATTCTTCGAACGCTGGGGAGTATGGGGTGTTTTCATTGGGCGATTTTTTGGCCCATTTAGGGCTGTTGTGCCGCTGGTGGCTGGAATTTGCGCTATGCCGAAGCGTTATTTTCAGCTCGCCAACTTAGCTTCTGCATTGCTCTGGGCATTCGGTATTTTGGCTCCGGGCGCTTTTGGTCTGCACTGGTTAGCAGAATGGATGGGGTAATTGCGAGCCGCTTTGCAAACTGAAAGAAACTCATTAAATAATCTGGACATCTATACAGCATCTATTTAACTTACATTGAGACATCATGAACCGGAACAATTAACCGGAATGAAAGTCAGCGACAATGAAGTAAGCGAGGGTGTATAGGTGGATATCCAGTGGTTATATATGCTGATTGGTGGTTTAAGTGGATTGCTGGGCGGAGGGCTCTTCGTTTGGCTTTCCATTCATCAGCGGCTCCAACAAAAAGAGCAGGATCTGCGTGAATTACATAGTCAATTGGCCGTCAGCCATGAAAAACTGGAACAATCTCACTATTGGCGTACTGAATGTGAACAACTAAACCAAGAATTATTGGCCCAGCGAGAAATTAATAGTGTGCAGGAAGTCGAATTGCGAGAATTGAGCACTCGGCTTGAAGAAAGCAGACTGACCGCTGAGGAAAAACAACGTTTGCTGATTAACAGTGAACAGCGCTTAAATACCCAATTTGAAAATCTCGCCAACCGTATTTTTGAGCAAAATCGGCTTCGTACTGACGAATATAGTCGCCAAAATATCAATAATATTTTGATGCCATTTCGTGAACAACTTGAAGGGTTCCGTCGTCAGGTACAAGACAGTTTTGGTCAAGAAGCTCGTGAACGCCACACTCTAACCTATGAAATTCGTAATCTTCAGCAACTTAATGTACAGATGGCAAAAGAAGCAATTAATCTTACTAAAGCCCTGAAAGGAGATAATAAAATGCAGGGTAATTGGGGAGAGATGGTATTAACGCGTGTTCTGGAGGCTTCCGGCCTACGTGAAGGCTATGAGTTTGATACGCAGGTCAATATTAAAGCTGAAAATAGTGAGCGTTTTCAGCCTGATGTGATTGTGCATTTACCACAGGGAAAAGATGTAATTATTGATGCCAAAATGTCTTTGGTTGCTTATGAACGTTATTTCAACAGTAATGACGAAGAGCAACAAGCACAGGCATTACAAGAGCATATTAACTCGGTAAAAGGGCATATACGTGGTCTGGGGCGGAAAGATTACCAGCAATTACCTGGTATGCTGTCACTGGATTATGTTTTGATGTTTATCCCAGTGGAACCCGCTTATTTAGTGGCACTTAATCAGGCTCCTGAGTTACTTGATGAAGCCTTGAAACATAATATTATGTTGGTCAGTCCATCCACATTGCTGGTTGCTGTACGTACTATCAATAACCTTTGGCGTTATGAATATCAAAGCCAAAATGCCCGGTTAATTGCCGATAAAGCAGCAAAGATGTACGACAAAATGCGGCTGTTTGTGGATGATATGCAAGGATTGGGGCAAAGCCTCAACAAAGCACAGGCAAGTTACGATTTAGCCATGAAAAAGCTGGTGGATGGGCGAGGCAACCTGATCAGTCAGGCCGAAGGATTTCGCAATTTAGGTGTAGATGTGAAACGCCCTATTGATCCAGAATTGATTGATAAATCTTGCCAATCGCTACAGGTTAATGAGTGAAGTCTGGATAGGGTTTTGTCGGAAAGGCTGGTACACTTGTTATAAATTTTTTGAATAAAAAACGGACAAGTCACATGGCAGATCAATCGAAAGAAACCACTGATTTTGGTTTTCGCACCGTAGCCAAAGAAGAAAAAAAAGATATGGTCGCAGAGGTGTTTCATTCTGTAGCCTCAAAATATGACCTGATGAATGATTTGATGTCATTTGGTGTTCATCGTATCTGGAAGCGTTTTACTATTGAATCAAGTGGTGTCCGCCGTGGTCATAAGGTGCTTGATCTTGCCGGCGGAACTGGTGATCTGACGGCTAAGTTCTCACGTATTGTGGGAGAAAAAGGTCAGGTAGTCCTAGCGGATATCAATGATTCGATGCTGAAAGTCGGACGTGAAAAATTACGTGATATCGGCATCGTAGGTAATGTCAGTTATGTTCAGGCTAATGCTGAAGAACTGCCTTTCCCTGACAACCATTTTGACTGCATCACTATTTCTTTCGGTTTACGTAATGTCACGGATAAAGAAAAAGCGCTGCGTTCCATGTGTCGGGTGCTTAAGCCGGGGGGACGCTTATTGGTGCTGGAATTCTCTAAACCTGTATTGGCTCCATTGAGCAAGGTTTATGATGCTTATTCATTCCATATTTTACCTCGAATTGGGCAGATGGTTGTTAAGGATGCGGAGAGTTACCGTTACCTAACCGAATCTATCCGTATGCACCCTGATCAGGAAACCTTAAAAGGTATGATGGAAGAAGCTGGCTTTGACCAAGTTTCTTATACCAATATGACCGGGGGGATCGTTGCACTGCATAAAGGGTTCAAATTCTGAAATGGAAACACCCTCATCAAGCCATAACGTGAATTCTGTAGTGTTAAATTCTACGGAATTGAATTACACAGAATTGAATTACAAGGTGCTGTTTCCAGTAATAACTGCTTTTCTGGAAACAACGCTTAATCACCTTTTGTATCGTGAAGCGATGTTGAAGCCAGCCCGTTTAAGGCTAGCGGGAAAAATACTGTCCATTAAATTAAAAGAAATAGAAACACCGCTGGTACTGATATTCAGTGAAAAGCAAGTTGATGTTTTGAGTCAATGGTCAGAACCTGCGGACTGCTCAATGAAAACGACAATACCCGCATTACTCAAATTACGGGATCGTCAGTGTCTTTCAACGTTGATTAACAGCGGTGAAATTGTCATTGAGGGGGATATGCAGGTTATTCAGCAATGGTCAGCCTTGTTGGATATGTTGGAGTGGGATCTTGCTCATTACCTTTCCCCTTATCTCGGTGATATTGTGGCAGAAGGTGTTAGTCAAGTGATGAAGAAAGGCATTAAATTTGCCAGCAATACTATTGCAAAAAAGAAAACTTACTTCATCGAATCATTGACGGAAGAGTGGAGAATGACTCCCAGCGCGCTGGAAGTAGCTCACTTCAGCGAAGAAGTCGATGTTGTTGCCAATGAAATGGCTCAAATGGAAAAACGGTTGGCGGCGCTGGAGGAGAAACATGACACCTAGTGAAATCAAAAGACTTTATTTTATCATCAGAGTCTTTCTTTCCTATGGATTAGATGAATTGATCCCTAATATTCGTCTGACATGGCCGTTGCGTTTTGGGCGTTATTTTCTCTTTTGGATACGCAATCGACACAAAGATAAACCACTTGGTGAACGTCTGCGTTTGGCGCTGCAAGAACTTGGGCCTGTTTGGATTAAATTTGGCCAGATGCTCTCTACCCGTCGCGATTTGTTTCCTACAGCGGTTGCTGATCAACTTTCAATGCTGCAAGATCGGGTTGTTTCTTTTGATGGTGCCGTGGCGCGGAAATCGATTGAAACCGCATTGGAGGGACCACTGGAAACATGGTTTGAGAATTTTGATCCACAGCCACTGGCTTCAGCATCCATTGCTCAGGTACATACCGCCCGTCTGAAAGAGAATGGTAAAGCCGTTGTCCTGAAGGTGATCCGTCCTGATATTCTGCCTGTTATCAAAGCTGATATACGCTTAATGTATCGTTTAGCGAATTTCGTGCCTTTGTTACCTGATGGTCGTCGTCTTCGTCCACGTGAGGTTGTGCGCGAATACGAGAAGACATTACTTGATGAACTAAATTTGTTGCGTGAAGCCGCAAATGCGATTCAATTGCGCCGGAATTTTGAAGATAGTTCGATCCTTTATGTACCAGAAGTTTATTCCGATTATTGTCGGGAGGACGTATTGGTTATGGAGCGCATTTATGGAATTCCTGTGTCTGACGTGGCAGCTTTGGAAGCTCAGAATACCAATATGAAACTGTTGGCTGAGCGTGGTGTTCAGGTATTCTTCACTCAAGTATTCCGTGACAGTTTTTTCCATGCGGACATGCATCCCGGCAATATCTTTGTGAGTCATGAAAAGCCGGAAGATCCAACCTATATTGGTATCGATTACGGTATTGTTGGCTCATTGAATAAAGACGATAAACGCTATTTGGCTGAAAATTTTATTGCTTTTTTCAACCGCGATTACCGCCGAGTCGCTGAGTTGCATGTTGACTCTGGTTGGATTCCTGCCGATACCAATGTGGAAGATTTTGAGTTTGCTATTCGTACCGTTTGTGAACCGATTTTTGAAAAGCCACTAGCAGAAATTTCCTTTGGGCATGTTCTGTTGAATCTTTTCAATACAGCTCGTCGTTTTAATATGGCTGTTCAACCTCAGTTGGTTCTGTTGCAAAAGACGTTACTGTACGTCGAAGGTTTAGGGCGTCAACTTTATCCTCAACTTGACTTATGGAAAACAGCAAAACCGTTTCTGGAAGATTGGTTGCATGATCAGGTTGGGCTACCAGCGATTGTACGAGCCTTTAAAGAAAAGGCCCCTTATTGGGCGGAGAAATTGCCGGAACTGCCTGAATTGGTGTATGGCACACTTCAACAGCACCGTCGTTTACAGGCCAGCATTGATCAGATATCGCAGCAGTTCAAAAACCAGCAGATCAGACAGCGTAAGTCACTCTACTTATTGGGAGTGGGGGCAACATTGTTTATCTGTGGCTGTTTACTTCTCGTCATAGAGCAGAAACATTTATCATGGGGAATGATGGGCGCCGGAATTGTATCGTGGGTATTGGGTTGGTGTAACTTAAGCAAGTGTCAGTGATGATTAAAAGTCAATAAAGATTAAATGTAAATAAGAATTGCTTTATTGAATTGTTTGGCGTAATTGCTATATTTTCGGACATAAAGTTCGTAGTTTATAATGGAATCATTAGTCATATTCCGGTGAATCATTCCGATAAATAGAGGTAGATCAGTATGGGTGGTATAAGTATTTGGCAATTGCTCATTATTGCTGTCATTGTTGTACTGCTGTTTGGTACGAATAAGCTTCGTACTTTGGGTTCAGATTTGGGAGCATCTATCAAAGGCTTCAAAAAGGCAATGAATGATGAAGAGAAACCGGAGCAGGCTGAAAAAACAAGCCATGATGCCGATTTCGAAACCAAAAGTCTCGCTGAAAAGTCGACGGTTGTACAGTCTGAAAAATCTGAGAGCAAAAATAAAGAGTAGGTATAAACCGTGTTTGACATTGGTTTTAGTGAGTTGCTGCTGGTGATGGTCATTGGTTTGGTCGTTTTGGGGCCAGAACGTTTACCTATTGCAGTTAAAACAGTGGTCGGATGGATACGGGTATTACGTGCAATGGCGGCTAATGTCCAGAATGAACTCTCTCAGGAATTGAAATTGAAAGAGTTACAGGACAGCCTGAAAAAAATGGAAGAAAAAGTCGATATGCAATCACTGTCTCCAGAGTTGAAAGCATCCATGGAAGTGTTAAGAGAGACGGCAGAATCGCTGAAAAATACGTATCAGCTTAAACCCGATGAAATGAGGGAGCTTGAGGAGGATGAAACACATTTTCATTCTTTTGAACCTAAGTCGGAGCTGAAGCACTCAATCTCAGAACAGTCGATCTCAGAGCAATCGAGCGCTGAGCAAATTATTTCAGAATCATCGATGTCAAAACCAGAACAGCAGAAAAAGAAATCCGCTGAACAAGTAAATGGCGAACACTAGAATATGTCTGTGGATGAAACTCAACCCCTTATCAGTCACCTGATTGAGCTACGTAGGCGGATTTTAAATAGCTTAATTACCGTGTTGGTGGTTTTTTTTGCATTGGTTTATTTTTCCAATGATATTTACCGACTTATTGCTGCACCTTTAATGGAACAATTGCCAAAAGGCGCAAATATGATTGCAACAGATGTTGCATCACCTTTCTTTACCCCTATCAAACTGACCATAATGGTGTCTATTTTTGCTTCGGTACCGATGATCCTCTACCAAGTATGGGCATTTATTGCTCCGGCACTGTATAAGCACGAACGTCGTTTGATCGCGCCTTTATTGTTTTCCAGCAGTGTGTTGTTTTATTTGGGAATGGCATTTGCATATTTTGTGGTCTTTCCCCTCGCATTTGGTTTTTTTGTCAATACGGTGCCAGAAGGGGTTGTGATCTCGACAGATATCAGCAATTACCTGAGTTTTGTGATGGCGTTATTTATGGCTTTTGGTGTTTCATTTGAAGTGCCCATTGCCATTATCTTGCTGTGTTGGAGTGGTGCGGTAACGCCTGAATCGCTGAAAAGAAAACGCCCTTATATTTTGGTCGGTGCATTCGTGGTTGGCATGCTGTTAACGCCACCTGATGTTTTCTCACAAACGTTGTTAGCTATTCCCATGTATTTGTTATTTGAATTGGGGATTTTGCTTTCTCAGTTCTATGTTGGTAAATCGGGCAAGCGTAAATCAGCCAATTCAGAAAATGAATCAGATGGTGATGTGGGTGATGATCTTAAAAAATAACGTGATCTCAACTATTCATGATTATCGCTAACTGATTGATGGTGTTAACATCATTAGCATGAAGCGATGACTATTAACCCAGCGCAGAGCCGCTGGGTTTTATATTAGGAGAGCAGTATGAGCTATGTATTTCCGGGCAGTTTTCCCGGTCGTCGTATGCGCCGTGTGCGCCGTCATGATTTTTCTCGCCGCTTATTTGCCGAAAATCAACTGACTGTCAATGACTTGATCTACCCCGTATTTGTGATGGAAGGTACAAATCAGCGTCAGGAAGTCCCTTCTATGCCAGGAGTGTATCGTCTGACAATCGATCTTTTGCTGAAAGAAGCTGAAGAGATTGCCCGACTGGGTATTCCTGTTTTGTCCCTGTTTCCGGTTATTGAGGCGGATAAAAAATCATTAGATGCAAAAGAAGCCTATAACCCAGATGGTTTAATTCAGCGCACTATTCATGCTCTGAAAGGTGCTGTGCCTGAGTTGGGTCTTTTGACCGATGTTGCACTCGATCCATTCACAACACATGGGCAAGATGGTGTCATTGATCAGGATGGCTATGTTATCAATGACGTTACCAAAGAGATTCTGGTCAAACAGGCATTATCTCATGCTGAAGCAGGGGCTGAAATTGTCGCACCAAGCGATATGATGGATGGCCGCATCGGTGCTATTCGTGATCAGCTTGAGGCTGATGGGCATGTAAATACTCAAATTATGGCTTATTCCGCTAAATATGCCTCTTGTTACTATGGGCCATTCAGGGATGCAATTGGTTCCAGCAGTAATTTGCAAGGTGGCAATAAAATGACCTATCAGATGGATCCGGCTAACAGTGATGAAGCATTGCAGGAAATTGCACAGGATTTACAGGAAGGTGCAGATAGCGTCATGGTGAAACCTGGTATGCCATATTTGGATGTGATCCGTCGGGTGAAAGATACCTTTGGTGTACCTACTTTTGCTTATCAAGTTTCTGGTGAATATGCGATGCATATGGCAGCAATTCAGAATGGCTGGTTGAAAGAACAACCTGCGATTATGGAATCACTACTGTGTTTCAAACGGGCGGGTGCTGATGGTATTCTGACTTATTTTGCCAAACGTGCAGCTCAATGGATGCACGAACAAAAGTACTGATTGTCTACATAAAGATCGACGATAGTAGAATAAATAATGAAAACGGGCAATAGGCCCGTTTTCATTATTAGGCTTTGATAAATTGTGTATTATCCAAAATTTTGGGAACTTCTTTATTAAGAATATTTAGTAGGAGAACAGAGCGAGTTTCTCCATTTGGTTCGTTATAAATAGCTTTGATTCCTTCGAAAATTCCCTCAGTAATCAGCACAGTATCACCAGAAATTGGGGTTTCAGGTGCGATAAACTCCTGTTCAGTGACGGACATCAATTCATCAATTAATGTCTGTGGGACAATGGCAGGATAAGTACTAAACCGAATAAAATTATTTACACCACGAGTTGAGCTAACTGTAGTGGTGTGAATGATCTCAGGATCAAAGCGTACGAAAAGATAATTGGGAAACAATGGTTCAGTAACGGTGGCTCGCCTCCCCCGAATGATTTTTTCAATTTTGGCTGTAGGTGCCAGACAAATCACATCTTGCCTCTCTAAATTTTCTATCGCCCGAGAGATTTGCCCGCGTTTACAGTAAAGAAGATACCAATTTCCCATAATATTTCGCCTCCATTGCCTAGGATCTTTAGCATAACAAAACCAGTGCTTAGGGGTCATCAATAAAGCTAAAAGTAATTTAAGGTGTAAACCCTATTTTTTATCTCGTAAAGCTTATTTTCAGTAAAGGTCTACGTGCTACCTTATGATAGACAATTTATCGAAAAATTATGAATATTATGAGAGAGTCATTTTATTCTTACAGAGGAAATAGTTGAGTGGGTATCATTCGGGCGTATCTAAGTAATCCAACCCACAAGATTGAACTAAACTCATTGCTTTTTAGTAAGTTATGAGTTTACCTTGTAACCCTCATGGGAGGGCTTATAATATCCCTCCCTCCTTGAAAATCGGCACAAATGAACAATATGAAATACCGCGATCTCAGAGACTTTCTTTCCTTGTTGGAACAATCAGGTGAATTAAAACGAATCCGTGTGGAAGTTGACCCTTATTTGGAAATGACTGAAATTGCGGATCGTACTCTTCGTGCTGGTGGGCCTGCTTTATTATTCGAAAATCCAAAGGGATATTCGATGCCCGTGTTATGTAACTTGTTTGGTACACCTAAGCGGGTTGCTATGGGAATGGGGCAGGATGATGTGAAGGCATTGCATGAAGTTGGCAAGTTATTAGCGTTTCTCAAAGAACCAGAACCACCAAAAGGGTTTCGTGATCTGGTTGGTAAGCTGCCTAAATTCAAACAGGTGCTGAATATGCCAACTAAACGCCTTAATTCCGCTCCTTGTCAAGAGCTAATTTGGGCTGGTGATGAGGTGGATCTTACTCGTATTCCTGTTATGCATTGTTGGCCGGAAGATGCCGCACCATTGATTACATGGGGTTTGACGGTAACTAAAGGGCCTAATAAAGAACGCCAGAATCTGGGCATTTACCGTCAACAAGTATTGAGTAAAAACAAACTTATTATGCGTTGGTTATCCCATCGTGGTGGTGCGCTCGATTTTCAGGAGTGGTGCCAGGCTCATCCGGGAGAGCGTTTCCCTGTGTCTGTTGCGCTGGGCGCTGATCCGGCCACAATATTAGGGGCTGTTACCCCAGTTCCTGATACTTTGTCTGAGTATGCCTTTGCCGGATTATTGCGCGGGCATAAAACGGAAGTTGTTAAGTGTATATCCAATGATCTGGAAGTGCCTGCAAGTGCTGAAATCATTCTTGAAGGTTATATTGAACCCGGTGAAATAGCTCCTGAAGGGCCGTACGGTGATCATACAGGTTATTATAATGAAGTAGATATGTTCCCGGTTTTTACAATAACTCATATTACCCAGCGTAGTGATGCTATCTACCATTCAACTTACACAGGGCGTCCGCCAGATGAACCTGCCGTGTTAGGTGTTGCGTTGAATGAAGTTCTGGTGCCAATATTGCAAAAACAATTTCCTGAAATTGTAGATTTTTACCTGCCACCAGAAGGCTGCTCTTATCGACTTGCTGTTGTTACGATGAAAAAGCAATATGCAGGTCATGCCAAACGGGTCATGATGGGGGTCTGGTCATATCTAAGGCAGTTTATGTACACAAAATTTGTTATTGTTTGTGACGATGATATCAATGCTCGCGATTGGAATGATGTCATCTGGGCGATAACAACGCGAATGGATCCGCAGCGAGATACTGTCTTAATGGAAAATACACCAATCGATTATCTCGACTTTGCATCTCCAGTTTCTGGGTTAGGCTCAAAAATGGGATTAGATGCAACGAATAAATGGCCAGGAGAGACACAAAGGGAGTGGGGGCGTCCGATAGTGATGAGTGATGAGGTTCGGGCCCGTGTCGATGAAATTTGGGATCAATTAGATATTTTGAAGCGATAAGAGGGAACGCATGACAACACTAAGCTGTAAAGTAACATCGGTTGACTCCATTACAGATACAGTTTATCGGGTTCGTTTATTACCTGATTCGCCTTTTTCTTTCCGTGCAGGGCAATATTTGATGGTGATTATGGATGAAAGAGATAAGCGTCCTTTTTCTATGGCATCGCCTCCATCAGAAAAACAGATAATTGAGCTGCATATTGGGGCTTCCGAACTAAATCTGTATGCAATGGCAGTGATGGATAGAGTATTGGATCAAAAAGTCATTGATATTGATATTCCACACGGTCAAGCATGGTTTCGTGAGGACAGTGAAAATCCTATTTTATTGATTGCTGGGGGAACGGGGTTCTCTTATACCCGCTCAATCTTACTAGCTGCATTGGAAAAAAATCCTAATCGTGAAATCTCAATTTATTGGGGAGGACGTGAGCTGCAACATCTCTATGACTTGGGGGAATTACAGGCATTGAGTGAGTGCTATCCCAATTTGACAGTTGTTCCTGTGGTTGAACAAGTTGATGAACACTGGCGGGGCAGAACAGGCACCGTTTTGAGTGCTGTTTTGGAAGATTTCGGCAGTTTGGCAGATCATGACATCTATATTGCTGGTCGCTTTGAAATGGCTAAAATTGCCCGTGAGCGGTTTTCTAGTGAGCGAGATGCATCTATTGACCGCATGTATGGAGATGCGTTTGAGTTTATCTGAATCATTTATTTGAAAAAAAATAGAGCAATAAAAATAAAGCAATAATAATAAAAAAACCCGCCCCTGACAGGCGGGAAACTACGGCAACAACTTATTCGTGTGATGCAATAGATAAGACAGACAAGGGAAAAGTGTTAAGAAACTTCAATCGTCAGATATACCCTTTATCTTGCAAGTTATCTCTTTGGCTGTGTTCATTCACCCCAGTCACATAATTAACTATGCTCCTGGGGATTCCTTCACTTGTCACTTTGATGTAACTCGAAATCTATTGGGCAGTACACTCAGGTAATTCAACAACTAAACTCTTTCAATAATTGTGGCAATGCCCTGACCCAACCCAATACACATAGTTGCCAACCCAAACTGTACATCTTTGCGTTCCATTAGATTCAGCAAGGTAGTTGTAATACGCGTTCCAGAACAACCTAATGGGTGTCCGAGAGCAATTGCACCACCGTTCAGGTTGATTCGGTCATCCATGCTATCCAGCAGATTCAATCCCTTCATACAGGCCAAGGATTGTGCAGCGAATGCTTCGTTTAATTCCATTAGGCCAATATCGGTAAGGCTTAAACCTGCTTTTTTCAATGCTATCTGTGTTGCTGGTACAGGGCCATAGCCCATGATAGAAGGATCACAGCCAACAACTGCCATTGAACGGATGCGAGCACGAGGCTTCAGTCCTAACTCTTTGGCTTTGCTTTCACTCATGATCAGCATCGCAGAGGCGCCATCGGAAAGAGCTGAGGAATTACCTGCTGTAACACTTCCGGTCACAGGATCAAAGACAGGGCGCAGAGCAGCCAGATCTTTCAGGCTAGTATCAGGACGGATGACCTCATCAAAATCGACGAATTTCATGTTTCCGTCAGCGTCATGCCCATACATAGGGACGATTTCGCTGGCAAAAGCCTTTGATTCAGTTGCTTGCGCTGCACGTTGATGAGAACGTAGTGCGAATTCATCTTGCATTTCACGGCTGATATTGTGCATTTTTGCCAGCATTTCAGCCGTCAGACCCATAACTCCGGCTGCTTTTGCAACGTTACGGCTTAATTTAGAATGAAAATCGACACCGTGTGTCATGGGAACGTGACCCATATGCTCAACACCGCCGACCATCGCAATATTGGCATCGCCAGTCATGATCATGCGGGCACCATCATGCAATGACTGCATTGAAGAACCACACAGACGGTTAACGGTTACAGCGGGAACTGAATGGGGAATACCTGCCAGTAATGCAGAATTACGTGCAATGTTGAATCCCTGTTCCAATGTTTGTTGCACACAGCCCCAAGAGATATCGTCGATATGCTCAGGTTGTACGGAAGGATTGCGTTGGAGTATCGATTTCATCAGATGTGCGGAGAGATCTTCGGCACGGGTCTGACGGAATACACCACCCTTTGAGCGCCCCATTGGGGTACGGATACCATCAATAATAACTACGTTTTCCATGTTTTCAGACCTCACGCTTTTTCACCTGGATTAACAGCAAGTTCTGCTGGGGCAGGATAATAACTTTCATTGCTTTCGGATTTTGCTTTCAGGCCCGCGGGTATATGATAAAGCTCGCCTAAATGCGCATAACCTTCGGCTATCTTCACGTAGGCTGCGGTTCCCATGGTATCCAAATAACGGAAAACACCACCGTGGAATGGAGGGAAGCCCAAACCATAAACCAGAGCCATATCTGCTTCTGCGGGGCTAGCAATGATACCTTCTTCCAAACAGCGAACGACTTCGTTAATCATTGGGATCATGGTACGAGCAATGATTTCTTCACCAGAGAAAGTATGTTTCGGTTTGCTGATATCTGCCAGCAACTGATCGACAGTTTCATCTTGCTCTTTTTTCGGTTTGCCTTTTTTATCTTGAGCATACTTATAGAAGCCAATGCCATTTTTCTGGCCATAACGCTCATTTTCGAATAATACATCAATGGCATCTCGATAATCACGGCTCATACGTTCAGGGAAACCTTGTGCCATGACAGTCTGCGCATGGTGAGCGGTATCAATGCCGACAACATCAATGAGATAAGCAGGACCCATAGGCCAGCCAAATTCTTTCTCCATAATCTTGTCGATTTGCCGGAAATCGCCACCATCACGCAGTAACATGCCGAAACCAGCCAGATACGGGAACAGAACTCGGTTTACGAAGAAACCAGGGCAGTCATTGACAACAATCGGTGTTTTACCCATTTTACTGGCATAAGCCACAACGGTTGAAATGGTCTGATCCGATGTTTTTTCTCCACGAATAATTTCAACCAGTGGCATACGATGTACTGGATTGAAGAAATGCATACCGCAGAAATTTTCTGGGCGTTTTAGCGACTTGGCTAAGTAATTGATTGGTATCGTGGAGGTATTAGACGCCAGAATGCAATCATTGTTGATGTGTGATTCTGTTTCTGCCAGAACGGTAGCTTTAATTTTGGGATTTTCTACTACGGCTTCAACAATAATCTGTGACTGCTCAATACCTGCATAATTGAGGGTGGGTTGAATAGATGAGAGGATCTTCGCCATCTTCATGGCGTCTAGTTGCCCACGTTCATATTGTCTATTCAGCAACTTGGAGGCTTCATTGATACCTAAGTCCAGTGCTTTTTGATTGATATCTTTCATCAGTACAGGAACGCCCTTGCGTGCTGATTGATAAGCGATACCGCCACCCATGATACCTGCGCCCAATACAGTAGCATGTTCAGGCGTTTTAACAGCTTGTTGGTGTTTTTTCGCGAGTCCTTTGACATATTGGTCATTAAGGAAAATACCGACTAAAGCACGTGCAACATTGGTATGTGCTAGTGTAACAAAACTGGCGGACTCCAATTTCAGCGCTTCATCACGACCCAGTGTTGCCGCCTTTTCAATGGTTTTTACGGCAGTGATTGGCGCGGGATAATGAGGGCCTGCGACTTTCATGACCATGCCTTTTGCCACGGTAAAGCTCATGGTACGTTCGATTTCATTGAGATTCAGTGGCATCAATTTAGGCTGACGGGCGGTTTTCCAATCCAAATCGCCTTTAATGGCTTGCTCCAGAATTGAAACGGCAGAATCAACCAATTTCTCGGTAGCTACTACGGCATCGATCAGACCATTTTTCAGTGCTTCTTCCGCTTTAATATCCTTGCCTGCGGAAATAATTTCGAGCGCATTATCCGTACCAATTAAGCGTGGCAAACGAACGGAACCACCAAATCCCGGCATAATGCCTAACTTAGTTTCGGGTAATCCGATGCGAAGATCGGGGGATGCGACACGAAAATCAGTTGAAAGCACGACTTCACAACCACCGCCAAGGGCATAACCATTGATAGCAGAGACGGTAGGAACAGGAAGGTCTTCAATGCGGTTAAGAATATTATTAGCAAGATCCAGCAGTTCGTGAAGTTTTTCTGCGGGTGCGTTGAATAATGATAAAAATTCAGTGATGTCTGCACCAACAATAAAGGCTTGTTTTTCAGAACGTAATAACAGCCCTTTTAGTTCAGTTTGTTGCTCAAGAGCAGCAACGGCTTTATCCAGTGAAGCAACGGTTTTTGTATCTAATTTATTAATTGCAGCCGGCGCATTGAAGATCAGTTCTGCAATGCCATCTTTCAGCCATTTTACTTGAATAGTGTCACTTAGGTAGAGCATGTCATTCTCCTCAATGAGTGCATACCATCTGGTATGACCAGATAAGGTTGATTGTGATTAGTGTGTTAATTTAATGCAAACCAATGATTAATTTTTTGTAGGCCAGATCACAGGTAAAATTTATACCCATGCATTGTGTTTTTTTTTAATTTTTTGAAAAATATAAATATTATCATTTGGTTCTGGTTAGGAGATTTTTTATGTGGGAACTCAAAAAATAATGAATTATGGTAAGATTTAAGCTTCTGTCAGAAAAACAAAAGGCTAATTAAGATGGAAAAGTTGGCATCTCTGTATCACGAACATATTAAAACGTTGCAAAAACGTGCTTGTGAAATATTGGCACGAACACGGCTTGACGCTCTGCTTATTCATTCTGGTGAAGCATTGCGCATTTTTCTTGATGATCGCAATTACCCTTTCAAGGCTGATGCGCACTTTAAGGCTTGGGTTCCCGTGACCAAAGTGCCGAATTGCTGGCTATGGGTTGATGGTGTCAATAAACCTAAACTTTGGTTTTATTCTCCAGTAGATTATTGGCATAGCGTAGAGTCTCTGCCCAATAGCTACTGGACTGAAGAAGTGGAAATGATCCATTTGTCAAAAGCTGATGATATCAATGTGCAATTGAATGGATTATCGAAGCCAAATACAGCCTATATTGGGGAACAAACTGAGCGTGCCAAATCGTTGGGAATTCTTGAGCACAATATCAATCCCAAAGCTGTCTTGGATTATTTTGGTTACCACCGTTCTTATAAAACAGATTACGAACTGGCGTGTATGCGCGAAGCTCAGAAAACTGCGGTTAATGGACACTTGGCCGCTCATGATGCATTTTTGTCTGGCGTGAGCGAATTCGAAATCAATATGTTTTATTTGATGGCAACGGGACACCGTGATACCGATGTTCCTTATGATAATATTGTTGCCTTGAATGAAAATACGGCTATTTTGCACTACACCAAATTACAGCAGACCACCCCCTCTGAAATTCGCAGTTTTTTGATTGATGCTGGTGCAGAATATAATGGCTATGCTGCGGATATCACCAGAACCTATGCTGCAAAATCCAATAACGATTTTGCCTCCTTGATTAAGGATCTGAACGAAGAACAGAAGGCGATTATCAGCACAATTAAAACAGGTATACAATATACCGACTACCATATCGATATGCATTACCGCATAGCTACTTTGCTGATAAAACATAATATTATTCATGGTATTAGTGAGGAAGGTATGGTTGAAAAAGGGCTGACAACACCATTTTTCCCTCATGGGCTGGGCCATCCGCTTGGTTTGCAAGTTCATGATTCAGCAGGATTTATGCAAGATGATAGCGGTACTCATTTGCCAGCCCCTGATATGTACCCTTATTTACGTTGTACCCGTATCTTGGAGCCTAGAATGGTTTTGACCATTGAGCCAGGGCTCTATTTCATTGAAAGCTTATTGTCACAGTGGCGAGAAAGCGAACACCGCCAGCATTTTGACTGGAAAAAGATCGAACTGCTGAAACCTTATGGTGGTATTCGTATTGAAGATAACATCGTTATACACGATGGAAAAATTGAAAATATGACCAGAGATTTACAATTGTCATAATGAAGCCTTATTTGATCCCTGCGGCTTCAGTCAGTTTTACTGATGAAATAAAAAAGAGCCGTTTCATTACCCTGCTGGAACATACCAGCGGGGTAGATGAAGCGAAGTTATTTATCCAAGGTATCAAGGAGCAATATCCTGATGCCCGGCATCACTGTTGGGCTTTTGTAGCTGGAGCGCCGGATGATTCTCAACAATTGGGGTTTTCTGATGATGGTGAACCGACGGGAACTGCCGGTAAGCCTATGATAGCCCAACTAATAGGTAGTGGCTTGGGTGAAGTTACTGTAGTATCCGTTCGTTATTTTGGTGGCATAAAACTTGGCACAGGTGGATTGGTTAAAGCCTATGGCAATGGTGTGCAACAAGCGCTGAAGCTATTGGAAACTGAATATAAGGTGCCGCAGAAATTGTACCAATTACAGTGTGAATACTCGCATATTTCGATGGTGGAACAATTACTACAGCAATTTTCGGGGCAAGTGCTTGCCAGTGAATATGTTGAAAACGTGACTCTGCAAGTTTCGCTACCCGCTACCCTTGTGGAGGAAATCGGTGATAAATTACGGGATTTAAGTCGCGGTGCTTTGTTTTTAACACCAAAATCATGATTATTTCATCATATCGGATTTCTAAGGAACTAGCCGAATGCATTTTCGCGCCATAACCCGTATTGTTGGGCTGCTTGTCATTCTTTTCTCTGTCACAATGATTATCCCGGGCTTGGTGGCATTGATTTATCGCGATGGCGCAGGCAAAGCATTCAGCCAGACATTTATTTTTGCTCTTGTGATTGGCTTATTCTTGTGGGTGCCCAATCGGGAGCAAAAGCATGAACTTAGACCGAAAGAAGGTTTTTTGATTGTTGTTCTATTTTGGACAGTATTGGGTAGTGTTGGTGCTCTTCCTTTTATTTTTTCAGAAAGGCCTAATCTTTCGGTTACAGATGCTTTTTTTGAGTCATTCTCCGCTTTAACAACAACAGGAGCAACGACTCTTGTTGGTTTGGATTTTCTTCCCAAAGCCATCCTTTTTTACCGACAAATGTTGCAATGGCTGGGAGGTATGGGGATCATCGTTCTCGCTGTGGCGATCTTGCCCTTATTGGGGGTTGGGGGAATGCAGCTTTATCGAGCTGAGATGCCGGGGCCATTGAAAGATAATAAGATGCGTCCCCGTATTGCCGAGACAGCAAAAACGCTCTGGCTGATTTATGTTTTGCTGACCATTGCCTGTGCGGTAGCACTATGGGCTGCGGGTATGTCGGTATTCGATGCAATTTCCCATAGCTTTTCTACCATCGCGATTGGTGGATTTTCCACTCATGATGCTAGCATTGGTTTTTTCAACAGCCCGGCCATTAACGCCATTATTGCTATTTTCTTACTCATTTCCGGCTGTAATTTTGGCCTGCATTTTGCCGTTCTTTCTGGTCGAAGCTTGAAAGTATATTGGCGTGACCCAGAATTTCGCATGTTCATTACCATTCAGTTGGCATTATTGGTGATTTGCCTGTTGATATTGTGGCAGCATTCGGTTTATGAATCAGAATGGGAAGCGCTTAATCACGCTTTTTTCCAAGTTGTCTCTATGGCGACTACTGCGGGATTTACGACTGATAACTTTGCCAACTGGCCTCTGTTCTTGCCTTTCCTTTTACTATGTTCTGCCTTTATTGGAGGATGTGCTGGCTCGACGGGAGGTGGTTTAAAAGTTATTCGTATTCTGTTGTTATTTTTGCAGGGGTCCCGTGAGCTAAAACGCCTAGTGCATCCGAATGCGGTATACACCATCAAATTAGGACGACGGGCATTACCAGAACGAATTATTGAAGCCGTGTGGGGATTCTTTTCTGCTTATGCACTGGTCTTTGCCATTGGTATGTTGTTATTGATTGCAACAGGCGTTGATGAGTTTTCCGCTTTTTCTGCCATTGCTGCAACGCTGAATAATTTAGGGCCGGGGTTGGGGACGGTTGCTGAGAATTTCACGACCATGAATCCAACAGCTAAATGGATATTGGTCGTCACTATGTTATTTGGACGTTTGGAAGTGTTCACGCTATTAGTCCTGTTCACACCGACTTTTTGGCGTGAATAATTACTGACACCCCATAGATTTCAAGTTGCAGTACAACCCAAAAAGCTGCAACTTGAAAGATAAAGGGTATATGTGGCTCGCTGTTTAATAAGGGCGTATCTATGAGTTACTTGCTGCTCTA
Source organism: Xenorhabdus hominickii (assembly GCF_002632725.1). GTDB lineage: Bacteria > Pseudomonadota > Gammaproteobacteria > Enterobacterales > Enterobacteriaceae > Xenorhabdus > Xenorhabdus hominickii. The sequence goes on along the minus strand of NZ_NJAI01000005.1, from coordinate 176,620 downwards.
TTCTACTCAGGATGGACAGACCAAAAAAATTATTACTCGTATTGCAGAGAATCTTCGTCGTGCAGGTGTTGAATGTGACTTAAGAGATCTTGCTACCGTTAAACAGGTGAATTTGATGCCTTATCATAAAGTAATGGTTGGGGCATCAATACGCTATGGTCATTTCAATTCTGCACTGTATAAGTTTGCCATCCATCACCAGAAACAATTGAAGCAAATGCCGACGGCATTCTTTGGTGTCAATTTGACAGCCAGAAAACCGGAAAAAAGAACACCAGAAACGAATGCCTATATACGTAAGTTCTTAATGAAGAGTCCGTGGCAGCCCGATTTATGTGATGTATTTGCGGGGGCGCTACTTTATCCCCGCTATCGTTGGTGTGATCGCATCATGATTCAATTCATTATGCGCATGACTGGCGGAGAAACGGATACGACAAAAGAAATTGAATATACCGATTGGGAGCAGGTAGATCGTTTTTCTGAGACATTCTTGCAAATATCGTGTGATAAAAAACCAGAAAAATAGCTATTTTGCTTGTTTTTACATCGTGTTGGAGAAAAAAAATACGAACAGAAAAGAATTTAAAAAAAACTATTGCCAGGCGCCGAAAACTCCCTATAATGCGCCACCACTGACCGACGCTGAGCTGAGACATGCCGCAGACGCCAGTCGGAGACCGGCGAAAAATAAACGCTTGACTCCGGAGGCAAACAGCGTAAGATACGCAGCCTCGCAACACGGAGAACCTCTCCGGTTGCCCCGCTCTTTAACAATTTAATCAGACAATCTGTGTGGGCACTCGCAAGACCCTA
>NZ_NJAI01000005.1:172478-175704 GCF_002632725.1 Xenorhabdus hominickii | reverse complement strand
TGCTCTTTAACAATCTGGAACAAGCTGAAAATTTGAAACAATCAGTACTGTAACCGCGCTAAGGCGGCAGTATTGAGGAGTCTCTCAATCACTCCAGTCCGAAGACACCTTCGGGTTGTGAGGTTAAGCGACTAAGCGTACACGGTGGATGCCTAGGCAGTCAGAGGCGATGAAGGGCGTGCTAATCTGCGATAAGCGCCGGTAAGGTGATATGAACCGCAATAACCGGCGATACCCGAATGGGGAAACCCAGTGCAATCCGTTGCACTATCATTAACTGAATTCATAGGTTAATGAGGCGAACCGGGGGAACTGAAACATCTCAGTACCCCGAGGAAAAGAAATCAACCGAGATTCCCCCAGTAGCGGCGAGCGAACGGGGAGCAGCCCAGAACCAACATCAGCATCCGCGTCAGGAGAACGGTCTGGAAAGGCCGGCAGTAAAGGGTGATAGCCCCGTATCTGAAGACGCAGGTGGTGTGAGTTCGACGAGTAGGGCGGGACACGTGGTATCCTGTCTGAACATGGGGGGACCATCCTCCAAGGCTAAATACTCCTGACTGACCGATAGTGAACCAGTACCGTGAGGGAAAGGCGAAAAGAACCCCGGCGAGGGGAGTGAAACAGAACCTGAAACCGTGTACGTACAAGCAGTGGGAGCCTTGATTTATCAGGGTGACTGCGTACCTTTTGTATAATGGGTCAGCGACTTATATTCTGTAGCAAGGTTAACCGTATAGGGGAGCCGCAGGGAAACCGAGTCTTAACTGGGCGTTAAGTTGCAGGGTATAGACCCGAAACCCGGTGATCTAGCCATGGGCAGGTTGAAGGTTGGGTAACACTAACTGGAGGACCGAACCGACTAATGTTGAAAAATTAGCGGATGACTTGTGGCTGGGGGTGAAAGGCCAATCAAACCGGGAGATAGCTGGTTCTCCCCGAAAGCTATTTAGGTAGCGCCTCGTGAATTCATCTTCGGGGGTAGAGCACTGTTTCGGCTAGGGGGTCATCCCGACTTACCAACCCGATGCAAACTGCGAATACCGAAGAATGTTATCACGGGAGACACACGGCGGGTGCTAACGTCCGTCGTGAAGAGGGAAACAACCCAGACCGCCAGCTAAGGTCCCCAAGTCATGGTTAAGTGGGAAACGAAGTGGGAAGGCTCAGACAGCCAGGATGTTGGCTTAGAAGCAGCCATCATTTAAAGAAAGCGTAATAGCTCACTGGTCGAGTCGGCCTGCGCGGAAGATGTAACGGGGCTAAACCATGCACCGAAGCTGCGGCAGCGACACTCAGGTGTTGTTGGGTAGGGGAGCGTTCTGTAAGCCTGCGAAGGTGTGCTGTGAGGCATGCTGGAGGTATCAGAAGTGCGAATGCTGACATAAGTAACGATAAAGCGGGTGAAAAACCCGCTCGCCGGAAGACCAAGGGTTCCTGTCCAACGTTAATCGGGGCAGGGTGAGTCGACCCCTAAGGCGAGGCCGAAAGGCGTAGTCGATGGGAAACGGGTTAATATTCCCGTACTCGGTGTTACTGCGAAGGGGGGACGGAGAAGGCTAGGCTGGCCGGGCGACGGTTGTCCCGGTTTAAGCGTGTAGGTGGGAAGAATTGGTAAATCCGTTCTTCTGTTAACACTGAGGCGTGATAACGAGGCACTACGGTGCTGAAGTAGCTGATGCCCCGCTTCCAGGAAAAGCCTCTAAGCTCCAGGTAACATTGAATCGTACCCCAAACCGACACAGGTGGTCAGGTAGAGAATACTCAGGCGCTTGAGAGAACTCGGGTGAAGGAACTAGGCAAAATGGTGCCGTAACTTCGGGAGAAGGCACGCTGGCGTTAGGTGAAAAGACACGCTCTTGGAGCCGAGGCCAGTCGCAGATACCAGCTGGCTGCAACTGTTTAATAAAAACACAGCACTGTGCAAACACGAAAGTGGACGTATACGGTGTGACGCCTGCCCGGTGCTGGAAGGTTAATTGATGGGGTTATCCGTAAGGAGAAGCTCTTGATCGAAGCCCCAGTAAACGGCGGCCGTAACTATAACGGTCCTAAGGTAGCGAAATTCCTTGTCGGGTAAGTTCCGACCTGCACGAATGGCGTAATGATGGCCAGGCTGTCTCCACCCGAGACTCAGTGAAATTGAACTCGCTGTGAAGATGCAGTGTACCCGCGGCAAGACGGAAAGACCCCGTGAACCTTTACTATAGCTTGACACTGAACCTTGAGCCTTGATGTGTAGGATAGGTGGGAGGCTGAGAAGTGTGGACGCCAGTCTGCATGGAGCCAACCTTGAAATACCACCCTTGAATGTTTGATGTTCTAACGTAGGCCCGTGAACCGGGTTGCGGACAGTGTCTGGTGGGTAGTTTGACTGGGGCGGTCTCCTCCCAAAGCGTAACGGAGGAGCACGAAGGTTAGCTAATCACGGTCGGACATCGTGAGGTTAGTGCAATGGCATAAGCTAGCTTGACTGCGAGAGTGACAGCTCGAGCAGGTACGAAAGTAGGTCATAGTGATCCGGTGGTTCTGAATGGAAGGGCCATCGCTCAACGGATAAAAGGTACTCCGGGGATAACAGGCTGATACCGCCCAAGAGTTCATATCGACGGCGGTGTTTGGCACCTCGATGTCGGCTCATCACATCCTGGGGCTGAAGTAGGTCCCAAGGGTACGGCTGTTCGCCGTTTAAAGTGGTACGCGAGCTGGGTTTAGAACGTCGTGAGACAGTTCGGTCCCTATCTGCCGTGGGCGTTGGAAGATTGAAAGGGGCTGCTCCTAGTACGAGAGGACCGGAGTGGACGCACCACTGGTGTTCGGGTTGTCATGCCAATGGCACTGCCCGGTAGCTAAGTGCGGAAGAGATAACCGCTGAAAGCATCTAAGCGGGAAACTTGCCTTGAGATGAGTCTTCCCTTGTCCCTAGAGGACACTAAAGGAACGTTCGAGACGAGGACGTAGATAGGCTGGGTGTGTAAGCGTTGCGAGACGTTGAGCTAACCAGTACTAATGAACCGTGCGGCTTAACCTGACAACACCGAAGGTGTTTTGGGGTGAGAGAGCAGTTTCAGAGACTAATCAGCTTGTTCGAGATGAGAAACAGAATTTGTCTGGCGGCAATAGCGCGGTGGTCCCACCTGACCCCATGCCGAACTCAGCAGTGAAACGCCGTAGCGCCGATGGTAGTGTGGGGTCTCCCCATGTGAGAGTAGGGAACTGCCAGACA
>NZ_NJAI01000005.1:125213-172378 GCF_002632725.1 Xenorhabdus hominickii | reverse complement strand
AAGAAATTCGGTGGTGCGGTAGTTCAGTTGGTTAGAATACCGGCCTGTCACGCCGGGGGTCGCGGGTTCGAGTCCCGTCCGCACCGCCACCGTATTTAGAAAAAACCCTGAGAGAAATCTCAGGGTTTTTTCTATTGATAAAATGTTAATTCTTTATTGATATATGAACGATTTCATCGAAGTATATTAATTTTTTTCTTATCATTCATAAGTTTCTTGACTTCCCAAACAGTCTAACGCCGATATTGTAATCAGTAATGGTTCTATATGTTATTCTTAATCATCTGAAATCTTGAGTATCAAGGGGCAAATAGAGCCGTTTAATATTTGACACATTTAATATCTGAGATAGCTACTCAGGCCGTGTTTCTTAAAATAAAGTGGTAGTATCATCATTACGGAGCATATTCTAAGAGTTTGTTTTAGGCTATGTAGCGTGATTCACCTAAATGTGATGGCTCTTGAAAAATCACTTATAACCGATTTAACAACAGCTCAAAGTCAGCCATTATCAACAAAATTTTTAACCAGTTACTGTCCAAGTTTGATGAAAAAGGCTCGATGAACCTCAAATTTTTTCTGGATGATAGTAATATTCGCACCAGCAGAGATGAGACTGACAGATAAAAGAGTTCAAGCGGGTGTGCTGTTGATGGGGGACGTATGGTAGGGCGATATTTGGCGAAAAGCTTGGCAAAAAGGGACTATGTGAGAAAGCTATATGCTAAAAGGAGAAATGCGACAAAAAACTATGCCATGCGCTATATTGCAGGTCAGCCTGTAGCGAGAGTTTTACCCACATCTACACAATTACTTGCAGACAACTCATTACCCTATGGGCAGCCGCTGCCAATCTATAATCATGAGTTTTGCGTTGCCATATGGAATATCTACAAACAACAACGCAGATCGTGGCAAGACGTTTTGGATTCTTTGATTAAGAATAGCCAACTCATTTTATTGCAGGAGGCGCAAACAACGCCTGAATTACTGGATTTTGTTGCTGCTACAGGTTTAGTTGCAGATCAAGTTCCTGCATTTTCTATCCCTCAGCACCCATCTGGTGTTATGACCTTAGCATCTTCTTCTCCCGTCTATTGTTATCCATTACGTGAAAAAGAGCCGATACTGCGATTCTCAAAATCTTCATTAATCACAATTTATTCATTACCCGATGATCGTCAATTGATGGTCATAAATGTACATGCTATTAATTTTAGTTTTGGCATTGATGTATATAGCCGACAACTTAACGACATTGGCCTTCACATTATGCTGCATCATGGCCCCATAATTTTTGCCGGTGATTTTAATACGTGGAGCCGTCAGAGGTTTAATGTGTTGGAGCACTTTGCCCAGCGGATGCAATTAAAAGAAGTTTATTTTAATGATGATCGCAGAAAGATTGTTTTTGGTAAGCCCCTGGATTTTATTTTCTATCGTGAGCTAAAAGTTTCGAGTGCATCGGTTTTAACTACGAAGGCTTCTGATCACAACCCTTTGATTGTTAAATTTGCTTTATGACATGGAAATAGTAGATAAAGGAAAAGCGCCGGAATTTCTCTGGCGCTTTTTTCGGTATTATTGATTAGATGGACGTGTTGCCGATAATTTTTTTTTGACCCCAAAGAAATAGGCCAGAGTGAGGATAAGTACCCAACCTATTCCAACATAGAGAGCATCTCTTGTCTGCTCAAAGTAGCCTAGCAATGCGATGATGCTGATCATGAAAATAATCGTAATTGCGGGAGCAATTGGCCACATCGGAATTGGAAATTTCAGTGTTTTGATCTCTTCCGCACTCATTTGATGGCGCATGGCGACATGGGAAATTAAGATCATTAACCATACCCAGACAGTCGCAAATGTTGCGACAGAGGCGATAAGAATGAATATTTCCTTAGGGATTAGATAATTTAGCACGACGCCAATCGACAGCGTTGCTGTCATGACAAGAACAGTCATCCACGGTACACCATTACGGGTCAATTTTTTGAATGACTCAGGTGCTTGTCCTTCCTGCGCCATACCGTACATCATCCTGCCGGCACCAAAAATATCACTATTGATAGCGGAAATAGCAGCCGTAATAACTACGATATTCAGGATATTTGCAGCGGAATTAATTCCCAGATTGGAAAAAATCTGTACGAATGGACTTCCTTCCTGACCAATCTGATTCCATGGATAGATGCACATTAGAATACACAGGGTCAGAACATAGAAGATCAAGATACGAAACGGGACGGCATTGATTGCTTTAGGGATCGTTTTTTCTGGATTTTTTGCTTCACTGGCGGTGATACCAATCACCTCTATACCACCAAAAGCGAACATAACAATGGCGAATGAGGCAATGACTCCACTGATGCCATTTGGCATAAAGCCGCCATGCTCCCATAAATTTGACAGACCAGTCGCGTGATCAGTTGTTTGCCCGAAACCGTAAAACATAATGGCAATGCCACCGATAATCATGGCAATGATAGCTGTGACTTTGATAATCGAAAGCCAAAACTCCATTTCCCCGAAGATTCTTACGTGGCAGAGATTCAAGGCACCAATAAAACAGACTATACCCAGAACCCAAATCCACTGATCAACATGTGGAAACCAAAGCTTCATATATGTGCCGAATGCAGTAATATCAGCAAGACAAACAAACAGCATTTCAAGTACATAGATCCAACCGGTCAAAAAACCGGCCAAAGGCCCCAGATAATGGCTGGCATATTGTGAAAAAGAACCTGAAACGGGATGATGAACGGCCATTTCGCCAAGTGCTCTCATCACAATAAATACGGCAGCACCACCGATTAGATAGGCCAGCAATACAGCGGGGCCAGCTTGCTGAATTGCTGCTGCTGAGCCATAAAACAGCCCCGTGCCTATTGCAGAGCCTAAAGCCATAAAGCGGATATGCCTTACGCTTAAGCCCTGTTTAAGCTGATTTTCATTATTTTGCATTCGTTATTTCCATCTATCTTTTCATGCCAGAGAGTATTTCAGGCATATAATGCTCTGTCTGGCATGAGATGCCAGCAAACGCAACCTCGTACCTTACCATAAAGATGGATGTCCGCGGGATAGATATCTGTAATAATAACGGGTAGTTTTAGTGAAATTAGGGTTTTTTATGATCTACCCAATAAATGAAATCTTTCAGACTTTACAGGGAGAAGGGGTATTTACCGGTGTTCCTTCGATTTTTGTTCGCTTACAGGGATGTCCGGTAGGGTGTAGCTGGTGTGATACCAAACATACGTGGGAAAAAGCAGCTGATAAACAGCAACCAATGGACAACATCTTACTAAAATCGCAGGACAGTGATATTTGGGGTGTGGCTACAGCGAGGCAATTGCTCAATATATTCACCCGACAAAACTACAGCGCGCGTCATGTTGTTATCACAGGGGGGGAACCGTGCTTATATGACTTGCGTCCCTTGACTGAAACACTGGAAAGTGAAGGTTACCAATGTCAGATAGAGACAAGTGGTACACATACAATCCAGTGTTCTGACAAAACATGGGTAACGGTTTCGCCGAAGGTAAAAATGCGTGGTGGATATCAGGTCTTGCCTGAAGCCATGAAGCGTGCGGACGAGATCAAACATCCTGTTGGACGGGAGCGCGATATTGAAGCATTGGATGAACTATTGACGATGCTCGATGGAAATCCTGTCCCGGTTATTGCCTTACAGCCTATAAGTCAGAAAGAAGAAGCGACCCGTTTATGTATAGAAACATGCATTGCCCGCAACTGGCGTTTTTCTATGCAGACTCATAAATACTTAAATATCGCCTGAGGTTTATTCAGCACCAGATCTTGGTGCTGAATCCTTATTCTCCACGATAGATACAACCTGCACTACAGGTTTCTTTGACCATGATAGCGCTGAGTTGAGTCAATGTCGGTTTTAATTGTTCCCAGATCCACTTAGCCAAGATTTCACTGGTTGGATTTTCAAGCCCAGGGATCTCATTGAGATAATGGTGATCTAGCCGTTCCCAGATAGGTTTAAACGCAGTTTTTACATCGGCAAAATCCATGATCCAGCCTGTCAGCGGATCGACCTCTCCGGTGATTTCCAGACGTACCATAAACGAGTGCCCATGCAAACGCCCGCATTTATGTCCTTCAGGAACATGTGGCAGGTGATGCGCAGCTTCAAACTGAAAATCTTTAAAGATAGTTGTACTCATGATGCTTTTCCCTGATTTCAAAAGGCCGGCTATTCTACCTGAACTTTGCAAGCTTAACGTGATTTTTCTGGAGATATAACGCACAGCGCTTAACGACTTTATCGATATATTAAATCTGTAAATAAAGTTAGGCTTTTTGGTTATGAGATATTGCGATCCTTTCTTTAAATACTCATCTTATTTTGGGATAACCTGATAATTAATCCATGTTTATTATTTTTAGATCCAATGGATTTCGAATTGTATTGAGGAAGTCATCGAATGAATGTAACCAACAAAAATATAATTTAAAGATCAATGGTATACATCATAAATTTATATGACATGGATATTGGCTATAGCAAAGGGCACTGGATAATGACTGCAAAACCACCTTCAACTGTATTACTACCTGTTTCTCCAGAACAATTATCACGTTTGCAATCAGCAACCAGTGATTTTTCCCCGCATCAATTAGCTTGGCTGTCGGGATATTTTTGGGGAATGGTGAATCACCAACCACAAACTGAGATGGCGACGCCAGCCGTTCCAGCTCAAGAAACTGTGACTTTGCTTTCTGCGTCACAAACAGGCAATGCCCGACGTTTAGCTGAACAACTCCGAGATTCGTTATTGGCAGCAAATCTTAATGTGAAATTGATTAATGCGGGTGATTATAAATTTAAGCAAATTTCTCAAGAGCGGGTATTGATTATTATCGCTTCAACACAAGGTGAAGGAGAACCCGCCGAAGAAGCAGTTGCACTGTATAAATATCTTTATTCCAAAAAAGCGCCCTCAATGAAAGAGACAGCTTATGCTGTATTTGGTTTGGGGGATACATCGTATGAAAATTTTTGTCAGGCAGGAAAAGATTTTGACAATCGTTTGAATGAGCTGGGTGCCCAGCGCCTACTGGATCGTATTGATGTGGATGTAGAATATCAGGAGCAAGCTGACCAATGGCGTCAGCAAATCACGGATATTCTGAAACAGCGTTTGCCAGTACAGGCAAAAACGACCATTTCAACTCAATCCATTCCAACTCAATCTATTTTAGTTACGCAATTGGACGCTGTAGGTGAGAAGTATACCAAAGATAATCCTCTGACAGCATCATTGCTGACAAAACAGAAAATTACGGGGTGTGGTTCTGACAAAGATGTTCGCCATATCGAAATTGATTTTGGGGATTCAGGGCTGAGTTACCAACCCGGAGACGCTCTCGGAGTTTGGTTTGAAAACGATCCCGCCTTGGTGGATGAATTAATCACATTGCTTTGGTTGGAGGGTTCTGAACAGGTCAATGTACATGGTCAGTCATTCCCATTACGTGAGGCATTGATCCATTATTTGGAGATCACCCAAAATACTGGGGTGATTGTTGAGAAATATTCCGCATTGGCGAAAGATGAAAAATTACTGGCATTAGTAGCTGATAAACAGGCATTGCAGCAATACGCCCAGAAAACGCCTATTGTGGATATGGTCAGGGACGCAGCCTCACATCCTGAACCCCAACAATTTATTGACTTGTTGCGTCCACTGACACCACGGCTTTATTCCATTTCCTCTTCACAGTCTGAAGTTGAAAACGAAGTGCATATTACGGTGGGAGTGGTTCGTTACGATATTGACGGGCGGGCTCGTACAGGTGGGGCGTCTGGTTATCTGGCTGACCGATTGCAGGAAGACGACAGCATACGCATTTTTATTGAGCATAATAACAACTTCCGCTTACCTGCTGATCCCCAAACACCTGTCATTATGATTGGACCGGGTACTGGCATCGCCCCATTCAGGGCATTCTTACAACAACGTGATAGTCAGAGAGCTGAAGGTAAAAACTGGCTATTTTTCGGTAATCCACATTTTGTTGAAGATTTTCTTTATCAGGTTGAATTCCAGCGCTACGTGAAAGATGGCTTGTTGACCCGTATTGATCTGGCATGGTCACGGGATCAACAACAGAAAGTGTATGTACAAGACAAACTGCATGAGCAGGGAGAAGAAGTCTGGCGCTGGATCCAAAACGGCGCGCATCTGTATGTTTGTGGTGATGCGAACCGTATGGCAAAAGACGTAGAGCAGGCCTTGTTGGGCATCTTTTCACAACATGGTGGAATGGACGCTGAACAGGCTGATGAATTCTTGAATGAATTGCGCGTTGAGCGCCGTTATCAGAGAGATGTTTACTAACATGAGCAATGTGAACAATAAAAAACAGGGCCCTTTGAACGTTGAAGGCAAACTTGCTGATAGTGAACGTATGAAGTTAGAAAGTGACTACTTGCGTGGAACGATCAGCGAAGATTTAAAAAATGGGCTGACAGGCGGGTTTGAGGGCGATAATTTTCTCCTTATCCGCTTTCACGGTATGTATCAGCAAGATGATCGTGATATTCGTGCTGAGCGCGCAGAACAAAAATTAGAACCCCGTCATGCCATGATGCTGCGGTGCCGCCTGCCGGGCGGTATCATTACACCTCGCCAGTGGTTGGGGATTGATCGGTTTGCGACAGAAAATACCTTATATGGCAGTATTCGGTTGACCAATCGACAGACCTTTCAATTTCATGGCATTTTGAAAAACCACCTTAAACCTGCCCATCAACTACTGGCTCAAATGGGGTTGGATTCACTGGCAACAGCTAACGACGTCAATCGTAACGTATTGTGTACCTCCAATCCCGTGCAATCAGCCTTGCACCAACAGGCTTATGAATGGGCGAAAAAGATATCGGAACATTTATTGCCTCGTACCAGCGCATATGCTGAAATTTGGCTGGATAAAGAAAAAATCGCAACAACCGATGAAGAGCCGATTCTTGGAGCAACTTATCTGCCGCGTAAATTTAAAACTTCGGTAGTTATTCCACCACAAAACGATGTGGATTTGCATGCCAATGACCTTAATTTTGTCGCTATCGCAGAAAACGACCAATTGATCGGCTTTAATCTGTTAGTGGGTGGGGGGCTGGCCATGACCCACGGCGATAAAAAAACGTTTCCGCGGTTGGCGAGTGAATTTGGTTTTATTGCATTGGAACACACATTGGCAATTGCGGAATCAGTGGTGACAACCCAACGTGATTGGGGCAATCGTACCGATCGCAAAAATGCCAAGACCAAATATACCCTTGAGCGTGTTGGTGTCGAAACCTTCAAACGGGAAGTTGAAAAACGTGCGGGTGTGAAATTTGAACCGATCCGGCCTTATGAATTTACCGGTAGAGGCGATCAAATTGGCTGGTTAAAAGGCATTGATGATCAATGGCACTTAACTTTGTTTATTGAAAATGGTCGTTTACTAGATTATCCCGGCAAGCCGTTAAAAACAGGAATTGCAGAAATTGCGAAAATTCACCAAGGTGATTTTCGTTTGACCGCCAACCAAAACCTGATTGTGGCTGGGGTTCCTGAAAGCGAAAAAACACGGATTGAGGAAATTGCTCTTCTGCATGGATTAATTGATGAGAGCGTAACGACCTTACGCCATCATTCCATGGCTTGCGTTTCATTTCCTACTTGTCCACTGGCGATGGCGGAAGCCGAGCGTTTTCTTCCAAGTTTTGTTGACCATGTTGATGCGTTGATGGAAAAACATGGTGTCGGTGATGAAGAGATTATATTGCGTGTCACGGGCTGTCCGAATGGCTGTGGTAGGGCAATGCTGGCAGAAATTGGTTTGGTCGGTAAAGCGCCTGATCGTTACAATCTGCATCTTGGTGGAAACCGCATTGGCAGCCGTATTCCCCGTATGTACAGGGAAAATATTATTTCCGCAGAAATTCTGGAAATACTGGACGAATTAATTGGCCGTTGGGCTGCAGAACGTCAGTCTGATGAATGTTTTGGCGATTTCTTGGTCCGCGTTGATATCATCAAACCTGTATTAAATTCAGCCGTTGATTTTTATGACTGGCAGGAGGCGATATGAGTCAGCCAAATTTATCGGAGTTAGAGGGGCTAACAACAGAGCAAAAAAACACCACCTTGTTTGAAATTAATCAACAATTGGAATTACTGGATGCCCGTGCACGCGTTCGTTGGGCATTGGCGAACTTATCTGGCGAGTTTGTGCTTTCCTCTAGCTTTGGTATTCAGGCGGCTGTTTGCTTGCATCTGGTGACACAGGAATATCCTGATATTCCTGTGATCCTCACTGATACGGGATATTTATTTCCTGAAACTTATCAGTTTATCGATAAGTTGACCGAAAAACTCAATCTGAACTTAAAAATATTTCGTGCAGATAATTCCTCTGCTTGGCAAGAGGCACGTTACGGAAAATTATGGGAGCAGGGTGTAGAGGGCATTGAACGTTATAATCAAATCAATAAAGTTGAGCCGATGAACCGAGCTTTGAAATCGTTGCAAGCACAAAGCTGGTTTGCGGGGTTACGTCGTCAGCAATCAGAAAGCCGGGCTAATTTACCTGTGCTGGCAATTCAACGAGACGTTTTCAAAATTCTGCCAATTATTGACTGGGACAACCGGCAAGTGCATCAATATCTAACGCAGCATGGCCTTGAATACCATCCATTCTGGGAACAAGGCTATCTTTCCGTAGGAGATACCCATACTACCCAAAAATGGGAGCTGGGCATGAGTGAAGAGCAGACCCGTTTTTTTGGTTTAAAGCGCGAATGTGGTTTACACGAAAGTTAAGTTAATATTGAGAGTCATGTTGTTTTTTTATGAGGCTGACCTCTTATAAAAGAGGTCAGCCTTTATTCATGTTGAATATTTTGCTTAATCGGTTTTGGTAACACCTTAAAAATTTGGCGAAAAATGCCGTAATAAACCCTGCCAGCATTGGGCGAGGGGTACGATGTTTTTCGCTAATTGGTGGGACTTTTCGTACAGAGCCTAAGAAGCAGCATATACACTTGGTGACCAAGCCGCGGGTGCAATCGCGAGGAAGTGTTTCAACTCGCTCACGATCGTCTCTATCGGTAAACTACTCAGCTGTGCGCCGTCGCGTCCAAGTCGTGGCATAATGTGTTGCACACCATCGTAGTGCCAGCAGAAATCTTTTGTTTCGGCTGATTGTAACGCCTGCGCTAAAATCGATAGATCACGACGCGGTCGTGGTGCAGCAGAATCTAACTCCACCCATCCTTCATAGCGCTGGTGGATGACTATGTCATCCTGCGTGACGAGAGCGATCGTCGATAATGGTGTGCGGTTGTGGAAGGCAATAGACGAAAGTCCGAAGTAACGTTGCGGTATGCGCACATATGGCACATTAGAGGTAGGTAGACGGAATATCGCAAGATCAATTTCAGGGTATTGCTCAACCGTCACGTTCTGACTGTCGAGTAACGCTTCCGTTTCCATGTGATGCCGTTCGGCATCACGCCAAAGCGCATCGTGGATTACAGAAACATCCAGCAAATCACGCAATGCTGGCAGCATTGTGCTAAAGAGTGCCGTAATACGCAAACTTTCGTTTGGTATCATTCCAGTAGCGTGTGATGTTTGTGCAGCGATTGTGTTTAGAGCGAATGCGAGTTGGCGTGCCTTTGTGTTATGACCACACGCAAAATCACCGAACCGTGCAACGTCGACGAGAAGTTGTCCGTGGCTCTGCGCGTGATCAGGCGCGATCAGTGCGTAGACAGATGCTAGTCCATCTAGATCAAAGTGGTCGGTCGTCACATGTCTCACATCAGGATACTCTGACATATCAGACAAAAAGCGAAATACGCTTTCAGTTGACAGGTTCGCTTTGTAGCGAGCCGGAGTTCGGTTTGCTGGCCAATGCGACAATGTAAGTTGCGTTGCTATATTATGGATTGCGTCGGCTGATATATTCGGCACGTCACGCGCCTCTTCGAACGGCAGGAACGCGAGGCGATCGCTGGATGATAACCGTACTTCTTGGATAGGTGATGATGAGGCTGTAGCTATAATTTTCGGCGTGAGCGCGGTAAGACGAGCACCGTCAGCATTAGGCTCGCGCAATTCAAGTTCGCCATGACGGCTAAGATCGTAATGCAGCACTGCGAGATTTTGCCGTCGTAGGTCATGTGGATTACCGTTTCGTGTAATAGCACCTCCCCCTGCAATTAGGTTTTGTAAATCAAGGAATTGGTTGTCACGGATCGCGACAACGCGGCTTGCGAGAAGCCGTAGCTCAAATCCATCAAGCCTAGCGGCAACGTCATCGTTAACTTGCACGAAGCAATCACCATCGTGAAGTGGAAGGGAACTTATCATCGAATGTCTCCTATCAATTCGGGTGCCATACTGAGATGGAACAGCAAAAATGCGGCGATCGACCAAATAACGATAGCAATGTGTGTAAGTTGCAGGCCCTCTTGCCGTATCCAGTAGCCATACCACAATCCCCCCAGTAACAGAACGAACGCACACATAGCAAAGCAGGTAATACCCACATTGAGCCATGGTAGCGCTTCTGGGTATGATGAAGCCGTCATCAGTAGCAAATAACCGCCTATCCACATGGCAATAGCGGTAATTGCCTGCAGTACCACAATAAAGGCAAGTGCAGCTCCATGCATCGCCCGTGATGTTGTTGCACGACGCAGCAACGGTGTATTCACGGGCGGTTCCTGTTTGAGAAATGCCATGCTCATCATGCGACCGACTGTGCCCGTCGTCACTGTGAATGACTGCACATTATTGATCACGCCTATTGTCGCCCATCCGGCGATCCCGAATGCATGCAGAGCCTTAAATAGATCGATTCCGGCTATCGAGTCCATGATTAGTCCTCATAATGGGTCTTCGTGGGCAGACGCTTGGCGAATTCATACAATGCGTACACGGCGTACGATAAACATAGCGAGCACCGGAGCAATCGCAAAGACTGCGAACATCCACATAGCGGCACTCTGAGCGCCAGCTAAACCGCCAGGGTCAGAGAATCCGGCAAGATTGGCCACGATACCGGCAAGTGCTGAGCCAATAGCTGTTGCATACAGTTGCACAGTTGTGATCGATGTCGACGCAAGATCTTCCTGACCAGCAGGCGCGTTCGTAAATACCTGTGTGAGCAGATGCGGCCAGGTGGCACCAATGCCGGCACCAACCGCAGCGAGCGCCACGCACATCAAGGTAAGGCTAGGAACCGGGCTGAGCAGGTGCTGCGATGGCATGATGATGGCAAGCACGATGAGCGCAAGCACAACGAGAATCGGGCCACGCCGCACAAGCGCCTGCGCAGTATGTGCGCTGCGTCCGGAGCTGAATAGCGAGCCAGCCGTCCAACCCGCCGCCATCAGTGCAGTCGCATAGCCAGCGATTAACGGCTGATAGCCGTGGATGGTTTGCAGAAAATACGGTACGAATATCTCGCTCGTCATACCGATTACAAGCAGGCTCATGCACGCATAAATTGCGCCAAGAGGCGCGCGTATATCGTAAGCGCCGGTCGGCAGCAGTTTAATTTTCGACTTATGATCAAAGCGCGCAATCAACGCGAAGATCACGAGGCCAGCTATGACACCGCCGATGTTTGCAAAAACTTCCTTCGACAGGCTTGCGACCGATATGATGAGTACCGATACACCGAGCAGCAGAATCTTGCCAATTGCGGCTCGCTCCGTTTGTGCACTAGATTTCTCATAGGCCGGCAACTGGACGAGCACGATCACCGCCAGCACGGCGGCAACAGGCAAAAGAGCGATAAATGCGAGACGCCAGGTGTCTGAGTGCGCAAAGATGCCGCCGATTGCAGGGCCGCAGAGTGTGGCGATACCCCACATGCCGGACACCATCGCCATTGCACGGGGCCACAACCGCCCATCGAATACGATACGAATGAGTGCGTAGCTGAGTGCAAACAGGATGCCACCGCCGAAGCCCTGCACAAATCGTCCAACAAGCATCCACAACATGTCTTTTGCACTTGCGCACACGAGTGTCCCCCCACAGAACACAATGAGAGCGACGAGATAAGCAGCACGCGGTCCGAAACGGCTTAGTACGTTTTTGGACAATGGTGCGCCAATAATCGACGCGACCATGAACAACGTGGTGTTCCATGCATAGTACTCAAGCCCACCAATATCTCGTACGACGGACGGTAGGATTGTCGTCGCGATATAGATATTGATCGCATGTAGCGCAACTCCCCCTGCAAGCGCAATTGAGAGCAAGCCGTTACGTCCGGAAAGCAGTTCTCCCCAAGAGGGAGTATTGTTAGAACTCATGGACTACCTCGTTTGTTAATAGGTTGAAAATGGTTATCAGTTCGGAGAAAAATGCTGCGAGATGAGATATGGATTACTCTCAAGCATTTCGATTTCTGGTGAATAAATCTCAATTACAAGACCGTCAGGATCTTCGAAGTAGAAAGCGGTACGCACACGATCCAGTCCCAAATGATAGCCAGGAGTTGGGCCGTTGCCTTTTACGATCTTGATATTGCTGTCTGCCTCTACTATTACAGCGATCGATTTGACACCTTCAGGGTCTGTGCGCACGCCAAAATGGTAACCTGGTGGGTAAACAACGGTATCCGTTTGTTCGATAAAAAAGTCGAAGCCGTTTAGCTCCATCACAACCTTCTTTGGACCTAGATTATAGCAATAGGATGCTCCTAAGATTCGATGATAGAAATCGACAGATTTGTCAAGATTTCGAGCAAGGATGTTAATATGATTCACTCGTAGTTCGCGCGGCTTGCCATCTTCAGGTTTGTCACGTAGGCGCCGCCACATCTTGATACAGGCAGTGAATGTAGCGAAGCTTGCAAGCCAGTCACGTACGATATCGGCTGACTCTCCCATAGATTTCATCTCAAGTGCGAAGGGATAGCCGAACACACCCTGAGGAACTTCGTGCCATGCTGCAGATGCTTCACCGCCGATACTTTCCCGATCGATACAAACCTGTGCAACAGCAATCGGCCCAACTTCAGCTAGTCTATTGTTATTTATAACATTCGGTGTACCACTCGAAAGTACAAACACCCCATCCGGCGTTGTACTGCCCACCTCTACTATACTCAATCGGTAGCCGGCTACTGTGCATTGCTCGGATAATACACGAGTGACCTGTTCTGCGTCTGTTGGATTAATATCAAGATTGATCAGTTTGAAGACAAGCATAGTTATACCTCACTAGCAGGGCGTTGACCGATGAGAAGTGTATAGCGGCCAATTGAGTGCTCACTGATAGACAAGCCATTCTCATGCACAGCGCGCGCTATCCACTGAGTCGGATGTAGTTCGCCGTGATTGGTGTTAATCATCATATGGAGTGAGAAGTCAGCAGATAGCGCGGGAGTGATACGATTTTCATCCATTGTCATTGTGAGGATCAAGAGTACTCCACCGGGATTAACAATATTGGATGCGTAGCGGATCACTGTAAGTACTTCTGTTTCATCAAAGTAGTGAAGGCAGTCGTTCAACATAACTACGTCAGCGGCTGCTTTCTCGAAGTTGAGAGGATCAAGCAGGTTTTTCTCACAAAACTTAAGCCGTCCACTGAGGCCGTATGCTTCAATAGTTTTTTGCGCAGCATCTCGGGTCGTTGGTAGATCCCATATCTGGCCTATCAGTTGTGGATGACAACGTAACGCCTCTGCGAGGTAGGTACCGTGTCCACCGGCAAGGTCGATCGACGTATTTGCGTTCGTGAAAACACTGAGGCCGCTCACGATGTCGCGCATGGGCTGGCTCAAGCGTACCATTGCGTCATTAAACGCGTTGCGAGCGCGTTCATCGCGCATGAAACGGTTTTCCTGTTGGAAGTCGAGAGGTTTTTCGCTACGTAGAACTTCTCCAATCCGGGGCCAGTTATCCCACTGCAAATGCTGATGTTCAATAATCGCGCCTATGTAGTCGGAACTAGTACTTGTCAAGTATCGCGTAGTTAACTCAGTGTTCAAAAATTCGTTGCCATCCTTCCTCAGAAGCCCGAGAGCAACAAGAGCGTTTAACAGGATAGATACCTTACTCTCGACCATGTTAAAATTCTTGGCAATTTTGGCCGATGTACAATTTTCCTGTGTCAAATCAAATAGCTTTTCGGCAACGGCATAGTGCAGGACTGCCGATTGCCGGTATTGGTCGGACAATTTCACCAAGTCGACGACTGAAGTCAGTGCAATTTTGTCGTTTGCCGACTCATAAATTGTCTCAGCTGCTAGTTCGATCATTGAAGTCCCTCGTTAAATAATATGATTTTTGAGAAGCTGGTACGCCTTGCTACACTATTGATAGGTTATCCTTCTGCTGGAAAACCTGCTCATCGCAAAGGTGCTGTCTTCAGATACGCTACTACAGTTATAAAGTGGTCTAATCACAATTCTGACCATGCTTAAAGCGACTCTACGAGCCGAAAACCCATCGCGTAGATATCACGCTGATAGCGGCCATGACGACGTGTGCAGCGTGCCAGATCGCCAAAGCGCGTGAAGCTACCACCACGT
This sequence comes from Xenorhabdus hominickii, assembly GCF_002632725.1. Lineage (GTDB taxonomy): Bacteria > Pseudomonadota > Gammaproteobacteria > Enterobacterales > Enterobacteriaceae > Xenorhabdus > Xenorhabdus hominickii. The sequence goes on along the minus strand of NZ_NJAI01000005.1, from coordinate 157,783 downwards.
GCGACCCGATAGCTACCCTGAGTGCTTGCTAGATCATCGTTAATCACATTGCCTCCAGGGTAGGGATAATAATCGTCGGCGACATATTCCTCGACATTGCCAGCAAGATCGTCGATTCCAAATGTGCTACGACCAAGAGGAAATATACCAACAGGCGTTGTCGATAAGGGCCCTGCTTCGACCGTATTGGCTGCGTAAGGATTAAACTCGTTACCCCACGGATACTCGGATCCAGTACCTCCAGAAGCTGCATACTCCCATTCAGCTTCACTAGGCAACCGAAAACGCCGACCCGTAGCCCTGCTCAGCCAATTTGCATACGCTTCTGCTGCTTCCGGAGGGATAGACCAGACTGGATGATTTGCTTTCTCGCTTGGGTAGACACCGAAGGACCAAGACGTCGGAAGCCATGGCGCACTCATTTGCTCAAGAAAGAGCCGATATTCGAGATTTGTGACTGGATAGCGCATAATCCGGAATTCCTTGATTTCCACGTTGTAGCGTGGGCATTCCTTAGCTATCCATTCCTCGATTACACCGACACATTCCCATTCGGCAATTACCTGTGGAACTTGCTCCGGTGCAGTGCCGAGCCAAACGCTTGCACCGGGTACATCACACATTTCAGGATCAAGCGGACGGATACGTGGATCGCCAGAAAAGCTGAGCAATGTACCCGCTGCGTAACGGCGTTCGAATGGCGTAGACGGATTCTGCGCGATTGCTATCCACTCTGCAGGCTCAAATTGCAGTAGATCGAGATGCATTGAAAATACCGTCGTGGGCATGCGCGCAACGAATAGATTTTCTGGCAGTGCCATCGCTGCACGATCACTGAGATAATTAGGGTTGTCGGCGAGCATAAGTTTCATGGGCATGGCCTCATCTCAGTAAGAACACGATTTTCTAACCGTCATAACTAAATAGTTCAGTCCGGCTTTTGGACGCGGTACTCGATGCACACTAACAAGAGTGAAATGCGTGATGTGCAACAACTCGATAAGCTCAGACTCTGTGAACTCACGATAAAGCCGTTGCGTTTTATTTGCATACAGCCGTCCTGGCTCTTTCGACTCAAACACTGATATTGTGAAGAGCCCAGTTGAACGTAAAAGCTCGTGGATGCGCCTGAGATATATAATGTATTCGTCTGGATGTTGGTGATGTAGACAGCCGTTGTCTAGCACTCCATCAAAAAGGTTCTCACCATCAAGATTAGTCACGGGTGTTGTGCTAAATAGAACCTGATTGCCCCAGTTCTGCACTAGTTGTGCCCACTCGGGGAGTTCAACAAGGTCAATCGCTGTGACCCGATGACCTTGAGCTAGTAAGAACTGGGTATCACGTCCGCGACCTGCGCCAACGTCTAGGACATCGGAAGAACGACCAAGATGAGCATGCAAGATAGTACTTGCCTGCTGCATTGCGGCCTCTTCGGTCCAGACGTCTCGTCCCTCGTTATAACTCGACACAAAATCCGAGCGTAATACCTCTTCATAGTCGTGTGGTGCTGTGCTTGGAACGTCAACGGGAACGATTACCCGCTGAGTATCAATATAATGCGGTTTAGTGCCACTGCTCATATGTGCTCCAGCGGGATGTGATAGACATTGCCGTCATATGAACTTGCAAGAAACACATGTGTGAGCGGATCGTAGCTGAGGGACGACACTCCCGCAGTCGTTACCTGCTCATTGATTACCCAGAGGCTATCGATACGGTCATAAATAGCAACACGGCCGTTATAGCTGCCAGTCGCGACATAGCGACCGTCAACTCCTGCCGCAACACATTTGATCGAGTGTGTGTGGGGAGTCGAGATTACATCCACATGATGATTTGGTGACCATATCCGCAATTTCAGATCGCGGCTTACCGATGCAAAATAGCCGTCACTGAGGCCGATACAGCCATTCGCGATCTTCTCGTGTGCATTCTTAAGCATGCATACCTGCTCAAGTGTTGACACACGATACCAAGTCGCTGACGCGTCTGCCGCAATGGAGAAAATCAGATCACCAGAGATGGCAATGCCCTTAACCGCGTTACCATGCAGTGGCAGGTCAGCGACGTGCGTTACTTGCGAACCATCTATACGCAGCACAATACCTTCACCCGTGTATGCACCGAGCACCGCATGATCGATGCCATTGCGCTTGAACGCCACTCCGCAGTTTAGTGGGGAACGATGCTGGTACAACTCGCGACCAGTACGCGCATCAAACACTTTGCCGAGTTGCCCACCTGTCAGGATCACGTCACCTACGGGCGTGAGAAAGTTGCATAGACTGCCCGTGCGTGCGTGTTCACGCTGATCGACCCATACGATGCCTGCATCACCAATCGTCCATTGTTGGCCATCGACTAACACGGCTGCATTGACGACGAGTGTTGGCGCTAGCTCAGTCAAATCCCAGTCATTGGATTTCCAGTTGTACAGACGATAGCTGGCTTGGAAAGTCGCGAACACAATGTGATCATCACCTTCGAAAGAGCATGAACGCGGCCATACTTCAGGCGGCAACGACGCGCTCACGAGTTCTTCCAAATGCCCAAATGGATCCACTTTCCATAGCCGCATTGTGCGATCGTATGATAGAGACACTAAAAGGCCTCTGTTATGGTCGAGTACAAGACGTTTTACACCCGCATCATGTGCCCTAAATGTCACCTGCGAACCGTCAGTATAGATTGAAATTATCTCTCCTTCGTCGTTGCCTGCGAATATGCGTCCGTCTGCTGCGATAGCGATCGTATCGGTTTCGATGCCATCGAGATCGATGTCAGCGACGAGGCTGTTTTTCTCAAGTGACCAACGCTTGATCGTACCGTCGTCGCTTGACGAGACAAGTTCGTCGGCATTATGCATCCATTCAACCGAGATTACGTCAGCTGAATGGCCTTTGAACGTATGTAGCAGCTTGCCACTGAAATCGTACACCCGAACGTGATGATCGCGTGAAGCAGTTGCGACCAGAGGCTTATTCGGATGAAATACGCTCATTTCTACATCGTCCTCATGATCGGCGAACACAGCGACCAACCGTAAGTCGGGGACAGTCCAGAGCCGAGCACTATAATCTGATGATGATGTAACGGCATAAGCACCATCGGGCGAGAACACTCCCTGATTCGCTAGGTGATCGTGCATTGCACGGACGAGTGGACGTTGGGTCTTGGCATCCCACAAGATAATCTGGTTATCGTAGCCTGCTGTTAAGACGTACTTATCACGGTATGCGGCAATTCCGCTGATCGGTGCATGATGAGTGATCATTGGAGTTCCTCGCCAAGGTTTATGGTGTGATGGTGTTTGTCGATCTTCGTGCGCAAATAGCGGTGATTCGTACTATTGACGAACACTCCGGTCTGTAACACGTGCTTGACACTAATCCCGCTTCTCTCGAGCTGCGAAATCTTGTCCGGATTATTAGTAACAAGGGATATCTCGAAAATACCAAGTGCCTGCAGCATCTCTGCGGCTACGCGAAAATCACGCATGTCTTCAGGAAAATTGATCGCTTGGTTTGCAGCGTACGTATCGAGGCCTTGTGAAATCTGCAAGTCATACGCGTCAAGTTTGTTGTACAATCCGATACCGCGACCTTCTTGGCGTAGATAGAGCAGGATGCCACCAAGCTTACCGAGCATGGTAATCGCTTCGTCGAGCTGCTCGCCGCAGTCACAAAGCGCAGAACCGAACACATCACCTGTTAGGCATTCGGAATGCACACGAACATGCGGTGAGCTGCTGAGCGGTTCAAAAACGATTGCAAGATGTTCTCCAGTGTCGCAAAGACCAGAGAACGTTACCATCTCGGCTTCAAACCTCTGGTGACTGCTACGAAGATGTATGGGAACTTTGACACGGGTCCGAACAGATGCGCTCACTGTTGTTGAGGTTATTCGAGCTTTATTCATTCTGTATTTCTCGCAGTTAATCAGTATTTTGTTTGGCCACATTAGTTGGCAATCGATAAATTACTCGCCCATCGTAGAAACAGCTTCGCAAAAGGCCAGCAACTTGCCAGTGCAAACAACAGGAACGGCATCTTTTCGGCAAAATGAAAATTACAGTTGAGTCGAAATCAGACATCAAGCAGAACCTTCTATGACCATTGAATTCCGTATGGCGTATGCGTGAACTTGCCCAGTTTGTGGTCATTTTATTTTATAAATCCATCATTCCATAAATGAATGGATTAATTACATAATTAGACGAATTATGTAATCTATGTCGCAAATATTTAGGTTTTAAGCTGTTATTATATAAAAATGAATAATCACACCACCTATGCTATTAGCGAAATGGCGGATTTCGCCAAGACACTTGGGCATTCACATCGATTGACCTTGCTTGAGGCAATCTTTCGACACGAAAGCTCGGTAGAACATTTGGCAGAAATATCGGGTCTCTCTATCACCAATACTTCACAACATTTGCAGCAATTGCGACGTGCTGGATTCGTCCAAACCCGCCGCGAAGGCAAGCATGTCCTGTATCGGATTGGTGATGGTCCAGTTGCAAATATACTGAGCGCGTTACGAGACTATCTTGCTTATCAGCAAACCGAGATTCAGCGTGTCGTTTCCGACAGCATTCATCATCCAGGACATTTAGAAGGTGTCTCTATTGAAGAACTGCTCCGCAGGCAGGAGGAAGGTGTACTACTGCTGGACGTGCGCTCGGAAGAGGATTATGCGGCAGGACATATTCCGGGAGCTATTAACATCCCAACAGAAGTGCTCGGACACCACCTTGAAGAGCTGCCTCGTAATCAGGATATCCTCGCCTATTGTGGTGGACGATATTGTGTGCTCTCTATTCAGGCTGTTTCATTACTGCGATCCAAAGGATTCAAAGCACTACGCCTTGGAGATGGATTACCAGGATGGCGAGCAGCAGGTTTGCGTGTGGAAGCTCTAGGACGTTGATCCCCATCTGTATACTGCACCGAGTCTTCTCACGACCATAACAACCCGTCTCTGACCATGAAAGCCAGCGTAAGACTTGTCATGAATAAGCAGCGATCTTTGACGTAGGAAGACTCGCCCGGAGGGCGGGGAGCAGTCACCTTATGCGATTCAGGAACAAATAATTCCTTTTTGTCATTTCATAACCTGATCGTGGCCTCATATATTCATTATCTAGTACTCATAATAATTAATAGGTTGTATACCCAATAAATTTCAAATTGCAGCACAGACAACAAAACTGCAATGTGAAAGATGAAGGGAACACGTACAGCTTTTACACTGGATGATCTGCCACCGTGGACTATTTACCCTTATTTGTTGAGCTCAAAGCCCGATCTGTACTGCTGGTGGGCGGCGGAGAAATCGCCTCCCGCAAGTCGAGCTTATTGTTGCGTACAGGTGCCAAGCTAAAGATTGTGGCGCCTGAACTGCATCTTGAATTGCAACAACGCTATCAAAAGGGCGAGTTTGAGTGGTTACAGGGAACGTTTAAACCAGAATATCTTGCTGGCGTATTTTTGGTGATTGCAGCGACTGACGATTCTATTCTCAACGAATATATTTTTACAGAAGCCAATAATCGTTCTATTTTGGTGAATGTCGTCGATAATCAGCCACTTTGTTCTGCTATTTTTCCCTCAATTATTGATCGTTCTCCGATTATGGTTGCGATCTCATCGGCAGGAAAAGCCCCTGTATTGACCAAATCACTGCGAGAAAAACTGGAGTCTTTGTTGCCATTTCATCTTGGCACAATGGCAAAAATTGCGGGGGGCTGGCGTGGACGTGTGAAACAGCACCTTACTTCCATGCGTCAACGGCGCCACTTTTGGGAAAAAGCATTTAATGGACGTTTTTCCACTCTGATCGCGAACGGGCAACTTAAACAAGCAGAAGAGCAGCTAGAGCAGGAGTTGCTCCATATCCAAGAACACCGTCAAGGCGAGTTGGCATTGGTTGGGGCGGGGCCGGGTGATCCGGGACTGCTGACCTTAAAGGGATTGCAGGTGATCCAGCAGGCTGATGTCGTACTGTATGATCATCTGGTTAGTGCGGAAATTTTGGAATTAGTGCGCCGTGATGCAGACAAGATCTGCGTTGGAAAAAGAGCGGGAAATCACTCAGTTGCACAGGAAGAAACTAACACGCTTATCATCAAACTGGCGAATCAGGGGAAAAAAGTGGTTCGCTTAAAAGGCGGCGATCCATTTATCTTCGGTCGTGGTGGAGAAGAATTACAAATTGCCGCAGCGGCAGGTATTCCTTTTCAGGTTGTACCCGGCATTACAGCGGCAGTGGGCGCATCGGCTTATGCAGGTATCCCATTGACTCACAGAGAACATTCGCAAAGCGTCACTTTTATTACAGGCCACTGCCATGAAAATGGCAATGATCTGGATTGGCCGGCATTGGCGAGAGGTAATCAAACACTGGCAATTTATATGGGCGTCATAAAGTCAGCCCTGATTAGCCAGAAACTCATTTCACATGGGAGAGATGCCAATACCCCTGTTGCGGTCATTGGCTGTGGCACTCGACCTGAACAGCAAGTGTTGACCGGAACATTGTCTGAACTCGAACGGTTGGCACAGAACGCACCATCGCCCGCATTATTGGTGGTGGGAGAGGTGGCTCAACTCCACCACCAAATAGCATGGTTCGGGCATCAAGCGCAGTCAATTGATCAAACACAGTCTGTCGCCCACATAAACCGCCATTCTGTTATTGACTTAGACTAAGGATCTATCAATGGACGAAAAAAGACTGACCCATTTGCAGCAACTTGAAGCTGAAAGCATCCATATCATTCGTGAAGTGGCTGCTGAATTTGCTAATCCAGTAATGCTTTATTCCATTGGTAAAGATTCCTCGGTGATGCTGCATCTCGCACGTAAGGCATTTTATCCGGGGAAATTGCCTTTTCCTTTATTACATGTTGATACGGGATGGAAATTTCGGGATATGTACGACTTCCGTGATCGCACAGCGGAAAAATACGGTTTTGAATTGTTGACTTATCGTAATCCCCAAGGTGAAGTACTGGGAATTAACCCGTTTATTCACGGTAGTGCAAAGCATACTGACATCATGAAAACGGAAGGGCTGAAACAGGCGCTGGATAAATACGGCTTTGATGCCGCGTTTGGTGGCGCGAGGCGCGATGAAGAAAAATCGCGGGCTAAAGAACGTATCTACTCATTTCGTGACCGTTCCCACCGCTGGGATCCTAAAAATCAGCGCCCGGAGCTCTGGCGCAACTATAACGGCCAGATCAACAAAGGGGAAAGCATCCGGGTCTTCCCGTTATCTAATTGGACTGAATTGGATATCTGGCAATACATTTATCTGGAACAAATCGAAATTGTTCCTCTGTATTTTGCCAAACCGCGCCCTGTTATTCAGCGAGAAGGGGCGTTGATTATGGTTGATGATGATCGAATCAACCTGAAATCCGGAGAAGTTATTAGTCAGCGCAAAGTACGCTTCAGAACACTTGGCTGCTGGCCGCTGACAGGTGCGGTGGAATCGGAAGCCGAATCGCTGCCGGAAATCATAGAAGAAATGTTGATATCGACAACCAGTGAGCGGCAGGGGCGGCTGATTGACAGTGATCAATCTGGTTCGATGGAACTGAAAAAACGTCAGGGTTATTTTTAAGGAGTCCAGATATGCCAGCAGTTGCACACAATGAAATTATCGCTAGCCAAATCAAACAGCAAGGTGGCGTTGAAGCCTATCTGCGGGCGCAGCAGGAAAAGGGATTACTGCGCTTTTTAACCTGCGGCAGCGTGGATGATGGCAAAAGTACACTAATTGGTCGTTTGTTACATGATACCCGTCAGATTTATGAAGATCAGCTTGCGACATTGCAAAGCGACAGCAAGCGGATTGGGACTCAGGGCGAAAAACTGGATTTGGCATTATTGGTTGATGGATTAGCTGCCGAACGGGAACAAGGCATCACCATTGACGTTGCATACCGTTACTTCTCCACAGAAAAACGCAAATTTATCATTGCAGATACACCGGGGCATGAACAATATACCCGCAATATGGCAACGGGTGCTTCAACCAGTGATCTCTCCATTTTGTTGATTGATGCACGAAAAGGCGTTCAAGAACAAACGCGTCGGCATAGTTTTATCAGTACCTTGTTGGGGATTCGCCATTTAGTCGTAGCAGTGAACAAAATGGATTTGCTCGACTATCAACAAAATATATTTGAGCAGATCAAACAGGATTATTTGGATTTCGCTGCTCAATTACCTGCCAACTTGGACATTTATTTCGTTCCGGTCTCAGCACTGGAGGGCGATAACATTGCCACTCACAGCGAAAAAATGACATGGTATACGGGAAAAACTTTACTGGAATTTCTTGAGACTGTGGATGTACAGACAAAAGCATCGGAACAGCCCCTACGTTTTCCTGTGCAGTATGTTAACCGCCCTGATCTCGATTTTCGTGGATACAGTGGTACTTTGTCGTCAGGGGTTTTACGCCAAGGCCAGAAAATCAAAGTTATGCCATCAGGTGTCGTTTCCACCGTGGAGAAGATTGTCACTTTTGACGGTAATCTGCCCTTTGCCGTATCTGGAGAAGCCATCACTGTTGTACTAAAAGATGATATTGATATCAGTCGAGGTGATCTATTGATTGCCGTCGAAGATCAAATGACGGTAGCACGCCATGCTTTGGTAGATGTCGTATGGATGTCAGAAAAACCGCTGGTTCAAGGGCAAAGTGTGGATATCAAAGTCGCGGGCAAAAAAAGCCGTGCCAAAGTTGATAATGTCCAATATCAGGTGGATATTACTAACCTGACTCAGAAAGTTGCGGTTGAATTGCTATTGAATGGAATTGGGCTGGTGGAATTTTCATTTGATGAGCCGTTATTACTCGATAATTACCGGAAAAATGTGGATATCGGCGGCATCATTCTGATTGATCGTTTGACGAATGTCACGGTAGGTGCGGGTCTAGTCCGTGAAATTCAAACTGATGTTTACGAGGAGCCGAAAGAATACAGTGAGTTTGAATTAGAACTCAATCAGTTAGTTCGTCGTCATTTCCCTCACTGGGGAGTACGTGACTTACTGGGAGGAAAATAAGTGTCTCAAATTAAAAATTCAGTTTCTTCCGACGATCCTGGCAATATTTCTAATCATGCCGCTAATAACATTGTCTGGCACTCACATGTATTGGACAGAAAACAGCGAGAAACAGCGAATGGACATCCTGCATTAGTGATTTGGTTTACGGGGTTATCGGGATCAGGAAAATCCACTCTTGCAGGGGCATTAGAGCAGGTATTATTTTCGCGAGGAATTAAAACCTACTTACTGGATGGTGATAATTTACGCCATGGCCTGTGCAGTGATTTGGGATTTACTGAAATCGATAGACAAGAAAATATCCGGCGAGTAGGAGAAGTCTCAAAATTAATGGTTGATGCCGGGCTGGTGGTACTGACCGCATTTATTTCTCCCAATAGAGCAGAACGACAAAAAGTACGTGAACTTATGGCATCGGGGCAGTTTATTGAAGTACACGTCGATACTCCATTGGCGGTGTGTGAAGCTCGTGACCCTAAAGGCTTATATAAAAAAGCGCGAGCGGGAGAATTGCCTCATTTCACAGGAATTGATGCCGCCTATGAAACGCCAGAACATCCCGATATTTATTTAGATGGAGCACAATCCGTAGAATTATCAATTGAAAAATTACTTTTTGTACTGAAAAACTACGGTATCCTGCCTGCTTAATTATTATTCCAACGAAACATCCATGAAACACACTATTGCGAGTGGAATAATGTGTTTCTACACTCACTTAATTCGATGCGTATCCATTACGTCTTGCAATCATGTTTTGTGATTCATGTATTGTGATAGTGGCGTCATGCTTTCAGTTGTGGGATGATTAGCGGGTTTTTCAGGGGGCGGAGATGGGCAAACTAACGCTACTATTGTTGGTTCTACTTGGCTGGTTACAGTATTCGCTGTGGTTCGGCAAAAATGGTATTCATGATTATATGCGGGTTAAAACAGAGGTCGATAAGCAAGAAATCGACAACTTTACGCTTAAAGCACGTAATGACCAGCTATTTGCTGAAATCAAAGATCTGAAAGGAGGACAGGAGGCGATCGAAGAACGTGCCCGTGATGAATTGGGCATGATTAAGCCGGGAGAATCCTTTTACCGTATGGTGCCAGATAATTCGAAACAAAATGCACAACCATCCTTGAATCAGAACAGTAAATAATAATCGAAATGAATAATTCCATGCCTGATGCGCTTGCTGGCCGTTTTTTTACAGAAAACGCTTTTACTGAAATAGTCGCATTGATCCCTGCTGCGGGCATTGGTAGCCGGATGAAATCAGACTGCCCAAAACAGTATCTTCAGATTGCCGGAAAGACCATCCTTGACCATACCTTGTCAGCATTGCTTGAACATCCCCGTATTGAGCGCATCATTGTTGCGCTTAATCCTGCTGATACGCATTTTAGACAGCTTGCCATTGCTTCTGATCTACGGATTACCACTGTGGTTGGCGGAGAGGAGCGCGCTGAATCTGTCCTGGCCGGACTAAACTATTTGGCGAGTTTACCGACAGACAGAGCTGTTTGGGTCTTGGTACATGATGCCGCCCGACCTTGTTTGCATAGGGATGACCTTGAGAACCTGCTACGGCTGATTGATTACAGCTTGGAATCGCCAGAAGTGTGTGGTGGCCTTTTAGCCTCCCCCGTGAGGGATACCATGAAACGTATGGGATCGCCATTAGTAGAAAAATCCGCCACGCTTAACCATACCGTCATTGATCATACCGTTGATCGTAAAGGACTTTGGCACGCTTTGACCCCACAGTTATTCCCTTTACAGCTATTGCGTGATTGCTTAATGAAATCACTGGCAGAAAAAGCATGCATCACCGACGAGTCTTCAGCGCTAGAGTATTGTGGTTACCAACCCGTACTGGTCAATGGACGGGCGGACAATATTAAAGTGACCCAACCCGAAGATTTGGCATTGGCTGAGTTTTACCTATCCCGAAAATCGAAGGAATCTATCTTATGAGAATTGGACACGGTTTTGATGTGCATAAATTTGGTGGAGAAGGGCCATTGATCATTGGAGGCGTCCGTATTCCTTATGAGCAGGGATTAATTGCCCATTCAGATGGTGACGTTGCTTTGCATGCTGTCACTGATGCTTTATTGGGTGCGGCGGCATTAGGCGATATCGGTAAATTATTTCCCGATACTGATCCTGCCTTTAAAGGTGCGGATAGCCGTGAGTTGTTGAAAGAAGCGTATCGCCGGATTCGTGCAAAGGATTATCGAATTGGCAATCTGGATATCACCATCATTGCACAGGCACCGAAAATGTTGCCCCATATTCTCCAAATGCGGATCAATCTGGCAGAAGATCTTGAATGCCATATGGACGATATTAATGTTAAAGCAACAACCACAGAAAAACTGGGATTTGTTGGCCGTAAAGAAGGTATTGCCTGCGAAGCCGTGGCTTTGCTGGTAAAGGAATAAGCATGACATTGAGTGAATTACACTGGCTTTATGGCCAACCAGAAGCGACAGGTATTGTCAAAGCCTCACCAGAAGACTTTATTGTTCGTGAAGATTTGGGATTTTCTCCTGATGGAGAAGGCGAACATTTGATGATTCATATCCGCAAAACAGGGTGTAATACCCAATTTGTGGCAGATCATTTAGCTCGTTTTGCCAAAATACCTGCTCGCTCGGTCAGTTATGCGGGGTTAAAAGATCGAAATGCAGTTACGGAACAGTGGTTTTGTTTGCACCTACCGGGAAAACAAGATCCTGATTTAACGGCGTTCCAGCTTGAGGGTTGTGAGGTACTGGCGACTTCCCGCCAAAAACGGAAACTCCGGATTGGTTCATTAAAAGGCAATGATTTTACACTGGTATTAAGAGAAATATCTGACCGCCCATCCGTTGAAAAACGTTTGCAACAGATAACACAGACTGGTGTGCCGAATTACTTCGGTGAGCAACGTTTTGGTCGTGGTGGACAAAACCTGGTTCAGGCACAGCTTTGGGCTGCTAATGAAATCCAAGTCAGAGAACGTAACCGCCGTAGCTTTTACCTCTCTGCCTGCCGTAGCGCCATGTTTAACGCCATTGCCAGCCTGCGTATTGCGCGGGGTGAGCATCAGCAGGTACAAAATGGGGATGCGTTACAACTAACAGGACGCGGAAGCTGGTTTGTGGCTGATGAATCTGAACTGGATGTATTGCAGCAACGGGTTATGGGTGGGGAATTACAGATAACCGCTCCTTTGCCGGGTGATAAGGCATTGGGCACTCAGCATCAGGCTTTGGATTTTGAGCAGCAGTACTTGCAAGATTATGAATTGCTTTGGTCATTAGTTAAGCGTGAGCGTGTAGAGAGCGCCCGTCGGGCAATGTTGATCAAGCCGCTTAACCTGCGTTGGGAATGGCTGGATGATCAAACTGTGACCCTCCATTTTTCTCTGCCATCAGGTAGTTTTGCAACCAGTGTTGTTAGGGAGATTATCAATCAGGAGCAAAATAACGAGGCTGATATTGCGGAGTAGTTATTATTTCGTAGTCACCATTATTGCGGGTAACTACCTCAATTAACTCTATTGCTTTCCCATAGGTTGATGCCAAGAAATACAAATGGCTTTTCATTGTGTCTCTTGGCAACACCAAAATAGAGTCATTTCATCTCGTTCAGAGTTGTCCTTTCACGCTATTTGTTGATATAAAGCTATTGATATAAAACTCAAAAGCATCATTTCCTATTAACATACTTTTTGGAAAGGTGGGCCTTTGTCTGGCACCGTCTAGCGAGGAAAAATATGTCTTTATCAGAACCTCCCAATTATAAATATTCCACCCATAAAGACAGGCCTGTTCTCCACATATTGTGTGGAAAAATAGCCTCGGGAAAGTCGACTCTCTCGGCAAAACTTGCTCAGCAGCCAATGACAATTGTGATTAGTGAGGATCGATGGCTACATAGTTGTATGGAATAGTTGTTCGGAATCGTTGTGCCGAATAGTGACACAGCATAGTTGGCTGCGCTAATTCACTCAATGGCTTACGTAAATGGTGGCTTCTTTCATTTGTTATGGTCTGAATGCAAAGCACTCTACAAAACTGGTAACGTCATGCTAAGATCAAACAATTTTCTAATTGTCTTAATATTGTCCAATCGCGGGTTACATTAAACAAACAGGACAATATTCTAGGGGAAATTAACGTATCAACTATGTTTCACTTAATAAAATCAATGAGATACTTCAATGCTGCGGATATTGCTGAGTAACGATGATGGTGTCACCGCTCCGGGAATTCAAACCTTAGCGGCTACATTGCGGAAACACTATCATGTTCAGGTGGTTGCACCTGATCGTAACCGCAGCGGTGCGTCGAATTCCTTAACGCTGGATCGCCCTTTGCGCATTAATACACTGAAAAATGGTGATATGGCTGTTCAGGAAGGTACGCCGACAGACTGTGTCTATCTAGGGGTAAATAATTTGGTTCGTCCTCGCCCTGATATTGTGGTTTCAGGAATCAACTGTGGCCCTAATCTTGGTGACGATGTGATTTATTCCGGTACCGTTGCGGCTGCAATGGAAGGGCGTCATTTAGGATTACCTGCATTGGCGGTATCACTCAATGGTGAGGAACATTACGAAACAGCAGCAGAAGTGACATTGCGTTTATTAACCATGCTGCAAGCATTCCCACTGAGAGCAGGTAATATTCTGAATATCAATGTACCTGATATCCCTATTGAGCAAATCAAAGGGTTTCGGGTGACACGATGTGGCAGTCGCTGTGCTGCTGAAGAAGTTTATGCTTTGGAAGATCCCAAAGGAAGTATGCTCTACTGGATAGGCCCTCCGGGCGAGAAACATGATGCTGGGCCTGATACGGATTTTGCTGCGGTAGAGGAAGGATTTGTCTCTATTACGCCTTTGCAGGTGGATTTAACGGCTTATAAAGCACAAGAACTGATAAACGATTGGTTGAAAAAAGTCGGGGATATCGGGGAATGTTAAGCCGGTCAATGAAAAATTTGCTGGATCAATTACGTCAGCAAGGTATACATAACGAACAGCTACTGGACATCATTGCTAAAGTGCCTCGGGAAAGTTTTGTTGATGAAGCCCTTGCGCATAAGGCGTATGAAAACACGGCACTGCCCATTGGACATGGGCAAACGATATCTCAGCCCTATATTGTTGCCCGTATGACAGAGCTGCTGAATTTAACGGCTGATGCCAATGTACTAGAGATTGGTACAGGATCGGGTTATCAGACGGCAATACTTGCTCATTTAGCCAAACACGTCTTCTCCGTAGAGCGTATTAAGGGATTACAGTGGCAGGCTAAACGCAGGTTAAAGCAGCTCGACTTACATAATATCTCAACCCGTCACGGTGATGGATGGTATGGATGGCCATCAAAAGGGCCATTTAATGCCATCATTGTCACAGCAGCCCCGCCAGAAATTCCACCATCACTCCTTCATCAGCTTGCTGACAGAGGAGTGATGGTGTTGCCTGTAGGTGAGCGCTCTCAGTCACTGAAAGTGGTACATCGTTATGGGAATGATTTTCATGGCGAAGTTATCGAATCCGTCCGTTTTGTACCCCTAATTCAAGGTGAATTGGCATAACTGGCTAATTACTTTGTCTTAATTTTTTAAAGTTGCTGTTATTTTTGCTGAAATTAAGCAAAATATTTCGCTTTAAATCTCTTATGATTCTAAATTTCTTTATAAATAATCATTCTTAACACTTATTATTTTCCTTTGTGGGGGAATAAGGTATGAATTTAGGAAACCCAATGAAAAAAATAAAGTGGATAATCACCAATACTGTAATGGGAATTATGCTAGTCGGTTGTAGCAATACACCAGACCGCCCTGCTCCAATAGTGAATATTGATAATAAGGCAAAAGATGGAGGAATATCCTCCAGACCGCCATCAATTTCGACTCCCATGCCATCTTCTCCTGCAATCATTTCAATGAATCGCAAACCAGAAAATCGTGCTATGGAAAATCGTTATCCAGTGAATCATGCTGCAAAAGATAGCTCACATCAAGGAAAGATCGTCTATAACCGTAACTATGAAAGTATTCCCAAAGGAAGCTATAGCGGAAGCTCTTACACGGTTAAGCATGGGGATACGTTGTTCTATATAGCATGGATTACAGGGGTTGATTTTCGTGATCTATCTCGCATAAATAATATTTTGGAACCATATGGCTTAAATGTTGGTCAGGTCCTGAGAATAGATAATGTAACCTCCAATAATGGTGTATTATCAGCATCAAATAGCAACCAATCTAAAATTAAGCAGGTTGATTTTCAAAAAATTAATGCGTATCCTGCAAATATTGATAGACCTAGCTCTGAAAGGATGTTGCCAAGAGAAACTATTTCTGTTAGCGACAATTCCTCT
Source organism: Xenorhabdus hominickii (assembly GCF_002632725.1). Classification (GTDB taxonomy): domain Bacteria; phylum Pseudomonadota; class Gammaproteobacteria; order Enterobacterales; family Enterobacteriaceae; genus Xenorhabdus; species Xenorhabdus hominickii. Next base: position 142,310 of record NZ_NJAI01000005.1, on the reverse strand, counting down.
TTAAAAGTATCTACAGCAACAGATACAGGCGCCAATAGCACCATTAGCAATAGCAACGGGGTTACTAGTAGTTGGAGATGGCCTGCGGAAGGAAAAACCCTTGAAGGTTTCTCTGATTCTCTGGGGGGAAATAAGGGCATTGATATTGCGGGTAGTCGTGGCCAACCCGTATTTGCAACTGCTAGTGGGAAAGTGGTTTATGCCGGAAATGTGCTACGCGGATATGGAAATTTAATAATAATAAAACATAACGATGACTACCTGAGTGCCTATGCTCATAACGACACCATGTTGGTACGTGAGCAGCAGGATGTTCAAGCGGGGCAAAAGATTGCCACCATGGGTAGTACCGGAACAAGTTCCGTAAGATTACATTTTGAAATTCGCTACAAGGGAAAATCCGTAAACCCGCTGCGTTATCTTCCGCAGCGATAAACCGGGGCAGGGATCTGATATTCCTGCCCGCATTATCATGGGTAGGAGCAGCTGATGAGCCAAAGTACGCTTAAAGTTAATGAGTTGTATGATGCGGATTTAGACGAAAATAGCATGGAAGCTGATGACTTTGATGAAGCGTTGCTGAAAGATGGGGATGATGTAGCTAGTCTTGATGACGATTTGGATTTGTTGCAAGGGGTAAACCAACGAGTACTTGACGCAACACAACTTTATCTCGGAGAGATTGGTTTTTCTCCACTGTTAACAGCAGAGGAAGAGGTTCTTTTTGCCAGACGGGCACTTCGGGGAGATATGGCCGCACGCCAACGCATGATTGAAAGTAACTTGCGATTGGTCGTCAAAATATCACGCCGATATAGCAATCGGGGATTAGCACTGCTGGATCTGATTGAAGAAGGTAACCTTGGGCTTATTCGTGCGGTGGAAAAATTTGATCCTGAAAGAGGTTTTCGTTTTTCTACCTATGCGACATGGTGGATCCGACAAACAATTGAACGAGCTATCATGAACCAAACTCGAACAATTCGTCTGCCTATTCACATAGTCAAAGAACTGAACGTCTACTTACGTACTGCAAGAGAACTAGCACACAAATTGGATCATGAACCCAGTATCGAAGAAATTGCCGAAAAACTGGATAAACCTGTTGAAGATGTAAGTCGTATGATGCGGCTTAACGAACGCATTACTTCTGTCGATACGCCAATTAGTGGTGATTCAGATAAAGCATTGTTGGATATTTTATCTGATGAGAACGATTCTGGGCCAGAGACAACTATTCAAGATGACGATATGAAACACAGTATCGTCAAATGGTTGTTTGAACTGAACGCAAAGCAGCGTGAGGTTTTGGCCCGCCGTTTCGGTTTGCTGGGATACGAAGCAGAAACATTAGAAGATGTTGGGCGAGAAATAGGATTAACAAGAGAAAGAGTTCGTCAAATTCAAGTTGAAGGGTTGCGTCGTCTTAGAGATATACTGCATAACCAAGGCTTGAATATAGAGTCGTTATTCCGCACTTAGTGACTTATTTTATCGGATAGATTTCAAATTGCAGCGTGACGGAAAATAAATGGCTTTCTCTATAACTCGTTGATTGAGTGCAGAGACGCTAATCCTGAGGGTGGCAATTTGAAAGATAAATAGTATATTAATCCATAATAAAAGGTGGGCTAAATAAGTCCACCTTTTATTCGTTTATTATTTATCTTTCGCTTAACCGGTTTATCTTTTGTTCACTTATTCTTGCGTTTATTTATTCGCGATAGCAGGAATACCGCTGTGAAATTTAAAATCATGGTCATATGTTTGAATAAGTTCTGCTTCAATCCGGCCGAAATAACTTATCCTTTCCGTAATATCGTCTTTGGATATCGATTGGACCAGTGTTAAATAATCCTGATAATGGCGTGCTTCAGAACGCAGCAAAGAAATATAAAATTTGCCTAATTCTTCATCCAGATGAGGAGCAAGTTTCGCGAAACGTTCACATGAACGCGCCTCGATATAAGCACCAATAATCAGTTTATCAACCAGTGTATAAGGCTCATGGTTGGTAATATGTTGGAACAGCGATTTGGCATAGCGGCTGGTGCTGATGCTGTCATAGCTGATCCCTCTGGCATCCATGATTTCCAGTACCTGATAAAAGTGGTGTAATTCTTCCTTAATCAACAACACCATTTTATCAATTAAGTCCTGACTATAAGGTGACTTTGCCCGGGCAGTAATTTGCTTGGTGACCTGATTTTTGCCTTTCAGTGAGTGGATATCGCCAATTTTTTTATAGGCAAAGTCTTCATAAGGCTTAAACCATGCCAACAAAGTATCGGCACTTTCGGGATCAACGGCATATTTCGAATTAAGAACATCGCACTTTGAGCAGCTTTTAACTCACATAACAGATGGTCGCGTAGTAAAACCGGCAGATTTTCAGGCTGCCGGGCTTTTTTTACCCATTGTTCAGGGGTTTCACACTGTAAAAATTGATAAATGGGTGATAGCAGATTGGTATCAAAATTCATTGAGACATTACTGATTGCTAAGCTATTCATTATCACCGCATTCATGGTTATACCATATCTTTCAGACGATAAATCCATTCCAGTGCCTGACGTGGTGTCAACGTATCTGGATTCAGGTTTTCCAGTGCTTCAACTGCCGGAGACGTTTCTTCTGTCAGCAGAGTCAATTGTGGTGTATCGACGTGGCTCGCTGTCGTATTATTGGAGAGTGATTCCAACTCCTTGAGTTTCTGGCGCGCTCGTTTAATAACATCACGAGGAATACCCGCCAAAGAGGCAACCGCCAGTCCATAACTCTTGCTCGCTGCGCCTTCTTGCACACTGTGCATAAAAGCGATGGTATCGCCATGTTCAACGGCATCCAGATGAATATTAACGACACCTTCCAATTTTTCAGGCAGCATCGTCAGCTCGAAATAGTGAGTTGCAAATAGTGTCATCGCCTTGATGCGGTTAGCCAGACTTTCAGCACAGGCCCAAGCAAGAGATAAGCCATCATACGTTGATGTACCACGCCCAATCTCATCCATCAAAACCAAACTGTACTCGGTGGCGTTATGCAAAATATTGGCCGTTTCAGTCATTTCCACCATAAATGTGGAACGTCCTGAAGCCAAATCATCGGATGCCCCTACACGGGTGAAGATGCGATCTACGGGGCCAATGACGGCTTTTTCGGCAGGAACAAAACTTCCTATATACGCTAGCAGTGTAATCAAGGCCGTCTGGCGCATATAGGTACTTTTTCCCCCCATATTCGGCCCAGTGATAATAAGCAAACGGCGTTGTGACGAAAGCGTTAATGGGTTCGAAATAAAAGGCTCACTGAGTACTTGCTCAACAACCGGATGGCGACCACCCGTGATTTGAATCCCGACTTTATCTGTCAATGTCGGGCTCGTGTAATTCAGTGTTTCAGCACGTTCAGCAAGGTTCGCCAGCACATCCAGCTCTGCCAGTGCTTCGGCACTGGTCTGCAATTCTGCCAGATGAGGCAGCAACAAATCGAACAATTCTTCATACAGGGCTTTCTCAATGGCGAGAGCTTTGCCTTTGGATGTCAGCACCTTATCTTCATATTCCTTTAACTCTGGAATAATGTAGCGTTCCGCATTTTTCAGCGTCTGACGGCGTACATAATGGATTGGTACTAAGTGGCTTTGTCCACGGCTGACCTGAATATAATAGCCATGCACCCCATTGAAGCCTACTTTCAGGGTATCGATACCGAGCTTCTCACGTTCGCGAATTTCCAGCCGATCCAGATAATCACTGGCACCGTCGGCTAAGGCTCGCCACTCATCTAGCTCAGCATTATAGCCTGTGGCAATCACGCCACCGTCACGGACTAAAACAGGCGGAGTTTCGACAATCGCATGTTCCAACAGCGTCTGTAATTCTTCAAAATGTCCCACGCGCTGCTTTAACGCTTGAATATAAGGCGAATCGGAAGATGCCATGATTTGATGAATATCCGGCAATTGCTGGAAGGCGTGGCGCATTTTGGCCAGATCACGAGGGCGGGCAGAGCGGAGTGCAAGACGGCCAAGTACACGTTCTAAATCACCGACTTGACGTAAAAATGGTTGCAATTCATAGCCGATTTCCTGCAAAGCGGAAATGGCCTGCTGACGATTTTCCAGTATGTCTTTGTTACGAATGGGCGCATGTAGCCAGCGTTTTAGCATTCGGCTGCCCATTGGTGTCACACACTGATCGAGCACTGAAGCTAGCGTGTTTTCAATACCACCAGATAGATTTTGTGTCAGCTCCAGATTACGGCGGGTTGCGGCATCCATAATGACTGTTTCTTGCTGGCGCTCCATCGTAATACTGCGGATATGGGGCAGAGCGGTACGTTGCGTGTCTTTCACGTATTGCAGCAAGCAGCCGGCAGCACGTAGGGCGAGGGTTGCTTTTTCCACGCCGAAGCCAATGAGATCGCGGGTGCCAAATTGCAAATTCAGTTGTTGTCTTGCTGTATCCAGCTCAAATTCCCACATTGAGCGGCGACGCAAACCATGACAGCGTTCAATCAACGCCATATGCCCAAATGTTTCAGGATAAAGTAGCTCTGCAGGACGGGTACGTTGCAATTCTGCGGCAATGGTATCTTCGTCGGCCATCTCGGAAACGCGGAAACGTCCGGAAGTGATGTCCAGCGTTGCATAACCAAATCCCTGATTATCCTGCCAGATAGCGGCCAGAAGATTATCCTGACGCTCTTGTAGCAAGGCTTCATCAGTCACCGTACCGGGGGTCACAATACGTACAACTTTGCGTTCAACGGGGCCTTTACTGCTCGCCGGATCACCTACTTGCTCGCAGATTGCCGCAGACTCACCGAGTTGTACCAGTTTTGCCAAATAGTTTTCGATAGCGTGATAAGGAACACCCGCCATAGGAATAGGTTGACCTGCCGATTGCCCGCGTTTGGTTAGTGAAATATCCAGTAACCTTGCGGCCTTTTTGGCATCGTCAAAGAACAACTCATAAAAATCCCCCATCCGATAAAGCATAAGGATATCTGGGTGTTGTGCTTTCAGACGCAGATACTGCTGCATCATGGGAGTATGACTATCTATATCCTTTGCTGGAGATTCTTTCATATTGATTTGATTCAAATTATTATTCCTGTTGACTCGGTTGGGCTATCGACGCTCAGTCAACCCATCTAAATGACAAAACCTAAATATAATCAGCTAAGGATGGGACGTTAATGAACCTCATCCTGGGCAAAAACGCTATCTTATCACTGATAATCCGTGTGATTCATCTGTGGATTAGATTAGGAAGATTTGGGGGTTTAGGTTAGCAGGATTACTCGCAGGAATGTATCGGATTTTTTGATTATTCAGCAGGATTGCGAAGTGGCTCGATTTAATCTCACCTATGATTTCATGTAATTGAGTTGATTGCTTTATGCACAATCCAAGAGAACTTTATGATATCCACATTAATGATAATAATTATTATTGTTCCTGAATTCAGATAATAAGTGTCTGTAATTCAGGCAACCCAAAGTGGTTTTTGTAGAACGACGTGGGCTGCATAGATGGCGTTGCACTTGAAAGTTGAATCCGTCATTAACCTCGTCTTTTGCGTTATTTTTTGTTATATCTATCTGAAATTATTTAATTATATTCTCACTTTCTTCATCGTACGTTCAGAACGAACCTTACGGTGAAATTCTAGACCAAATCAGCTTTAATCTCTTGATTGAAATCCTTGCTCAAAATTTAAGTGAGGATTTATCCCAAAAAAGTGAGATTTGGCGGTAGCAATCTATATGTTCAGGCTGCAATGTAGCAGCCTGATACTTAATCTTTCATGAGCGAAAGCGGAGCGAGTTCTTGTTGTCCTTGATGATCGAAATTACCGAGAATTAATCCAACGGTAGGACCATCATCAATCGCACCTAGTGAGCTGCCACATTGGCTACAAAATGCCCGGCAGGAATAATCAGAAGAGCGATATAATGAGGGCTCTCCTCCTTCTCCAGTCCATTGGACCGCTTCTTTAGGAAACTCCACCCAGCAAAGTGTTAATGCGCCGGAATGACGTTGGCACATAGAGCAAGAACAAGTATGAGGGTTATTGGGATCACCCAGAGCAAGGAACTTGATGTTGCCACATAAACATCCACCTCGATATTCTTTTGGAATCATGATTTTTCCTTATGTGATCGTGCTAGTAACTGTATGCTATTTATCGATTTTATGCTGGAAAAATTAGCCGAAGCGCTGAGAGAAAGCCTTGATAGCCAAAAACGGAATTCTGTTGCGATGTCGGTGCAGGTGTCGGTACAAAATTCACGGCGATTCAATGCCACGTCGCAAAAAATCTTAGCTGTTATTATTGTTGCCCCTGCAATTACCATAATTCAATTAGCTGAAAATTTGGGGGTAAATCGTCGCACTATAGAGTGTAATATCAAAATATTACAGGATGCAGAATATTTGATTCGCATTGGAGCAAAAAAAAGATGGTTATTGGAAAATTGGATAGTGGGGAAATTATGTGGTCAATAAAGATTTGTCATTATCTTTTCTCGGCCACTTTTTGTCATTCCCTAACCGGGTTGCTTTTTTAGTATCAAATGATCTTCGTTATTTATGTCATTCAAAAGAACCTTTTCATTATATATCCATTTTAAATCAATTGGTTAGTATAGAAGGAGGAAGGGGCACGTATGATAAATTTCAGTATGGTGTGATTCAGGTCAAAATACGAATTATTTTAAAAGAATTTGAGGTGGGTGTTATCTTGAGTTGTTCACTGATATAAGTGCATTATAAAAAGAGATCTATACCTATCATTTTTTAAGCTGCTGCTTTGTGGGCTGTATTCATGCATTTCGGTCACTATTTCTGGTCACATAGTTATCCATGCTGCTGGAAATTTGTCCCCCTGCCGCCGCGCTGCAACATGACATTTATTGGGTATAAATAATATTGAATAGAGGAAAAATAATGGCAAAAAGCAATGGAATACTGATAAAAGATGTGCAAGAAATCAAGAAAATGGAAATAGCAGGGCGCTTGACGGGGCAGGTACTTGAAGCCGTTCGTTCGGTTATTGTGCCGGGCATAACGACTCTTGAAATTGATACGTTTTGCCATGATTACATAATCAATACCCTTGATGCGACACCAGGCAGTCTGGGGCAGTACGGTTTTCCTTATACAGTCAATACTTCGGTAAATCATGTCGTTTGTCATGGTTGGCCTTCGGAGAAAAAACTGAAGAATGGCGATATTGTTAACGTCGATGTGACGGTCATAAAAGAGGGTTATTATGGTGATAGTAGCATCACATTTTGTGTCGGTGACGTACTTTCCCATACCCAGCGTTTGGTGGATGTGACTCAAGAATGTCTGTATAAGGCGATTAAGATTGTTAAACCGGGTATTGCGTTGGGGGATATTGGTTACACAATACAACAGCATGCTGAAGCGAATAATTATACGGTAGTGCGCGAATATTGTGGGCATGGCATTGGCAGCAGTATGCATGAGGAGCCACAAGTCCTGCATTATGGTCGGGTGGGTGAAGGAATAGTGCTGGAAGAAGGCATGACTTTCACTATTGAGCCGATGATCAATCAGGGGAAAAAGGACGTTAAACTGCATAAAGATGGCTGGACAGTTACCACCAAAGATCGCCGTCTATCAGCTCAGTTTGAGCATACGATCTTGGTTACCCGTGATGGTTTTCAGGTGCTGACTTTGCGGGAAGAAGAGCGTGAGTCTTTTGAACGCTATCTGTCAATCTCTCAATAATCTGCGTTCTTTCTGTGCGATAGTGAACTCACTGTGAGTTGATTTGAAATAGCATCGGGTTTTTTAGCTATGCTATCAGGAGTCTGGTTTAATAGCATTTCAATCAAACTCTAAGTTTATCGGATATATAAAATCATAGGATGACTATGTCTTTATCTTTGCATAAAAAAAAGTTTTTGTTTAATTTTATTATTCTTTGGTTTCTGATTTATTTAATACATACATCTCTGGGTTATCAGTTAAAACAGATATATGTATTTAGTGCCTTTGCTCTGTTCTTATTGGTGGCGGCTATCAGTAAACGAATGTATGTCTTTTTGATTGCTTTTTTTTCGCTTTTGGGAATGCTCTATACCCCGATTGGCCTTAATTACGGTTATCCGGATGTCAATGCTGTGGGATCATTGATTTATACGAATAAAAATGAAACATTGGAATATATCAGTGGGTTGCCGATTGTAACTTATATAATAGCCATCGCCATTTTTGTGCTGATGATGTTTTCATTTAAATTAAATGTCACTTTTTCTAATAAAGGGAAAAAATGGTTATTCTTTCTGTTCTTCATTTCGGCTTTCTGGTCGCCTGTTAAGGGATATATTAAATCGGATTTTGAAGATAGCTCAGAGCTTTTGAATACCAGTTTACCAGAAGTCCGTTTTTTCCGGGATGCTTATCAGAATTATGAGAAAGTGATGTCCGAAAATAGCCGATTTGCCAAGATTATCGATCGTCAGGATGACTGGAAGCCTACTGTCAAAGAAGGACAATATGACACATACATCATGGTAATTGGTGAAAGTGTTCGTAAAGATTTTCTGAATGCTTATGGATTTCCAGATACAAATACCCCGTGGTTAGATAAAGTCAATTCAACAAAATTAACCAACTATATTTCTTCAGCACCGTCAACGCAGTTATCGCTAATGAATTCTTTAGCAATACGTGGATCAAACGAAATTCAATTGAATAACAGTGTCGTTTCTCTGGCGAAAAAAGCGGGATTTGAAACCTACTGGCTGTCTAACCAAGGTATGAAAGGTGGATTTGATTCTCCTGTGGCATTGATTGGACAGCAGGCTAATTATCATACTTTTTTAAAGGAAGGTAGTTCAGACGATCGTAGCTATATGCCAGACGAAAATTTGCTTTCTCATATTCGCAAGGCGTTGACGAAAGATAAGCGGAAAAAATTAGTCGTTATTCATCTAATGGGTTCGCATCCACAACCTTGTGTCAGAACTAATGAACAATATAGTACCTATTTTCATTCCAAAAATATCTCATGTTATGCCCAGAGTATTCACAATACAGACAGTTTGTTGGCGGAAGTTGAAAAGGTTGCTAATCAGAACCAATTACATTGGACGATGCTCTATTTTTCAGATCATGGATTGTCATTTGTGCATAAAAACACGGATGACGAAAATCTTACCCATAACGATGATAATAAACAAAACTATCAAGTTCCATTTATCATTACCGGTTATGACTATTCTGCTAAAAACACCATAGATGCCCATCGCAGTGGTCTGCACCTTTTGTCAATGTTAGCGAAATGGATGAGGATTGAAGAGTCTCGTCTGATATCTGAATGTGATTGGTTTTCTAACCAAGAGTGCGAGAACCAACATACTGTTATTTCATTTAGTGGCGAATATGAAGATTTTAATCAACTGAAAGATGACGCCATTAATTTTGGTTTTAAAAAGTGAGTTAGATCGCAAAATCTGATCGTTTCTCTCTATATGTAAACCGCTGATTGGAGGATTATGACCGCTTAATATGGTATTCAACCGCTGGCTCAGATCCTTCCAATATGACAGGGGAAGGTTTTATATCATAGGGCATTATGGCAAAGAGTATATACCTTAAATATGGTGTTTTATTATGAACAATAATAAATTTTTGAAACATATCCCTTGGATGATATTGGGGATAATTGGCGCATTTTGCCTTGGCGTTGTTGCGCTGCGTCGGGGAGAACATGTTAGTGCGTTATGGATCATTGTAGCATCCGTAGCCGTTTATCTTGTTGCTTATCGGTATTACAGTTTGTATATCGCTACCAAGGTGATGAAATTGGATGCAACACGCGCCACTCCTGCCGTCGTTAATAATGATGGATTGAACTATGTTCCCACCAACAAAAATGTCCTGTTTGGTCATCACTTTGCAGCCATTGCTGGTGCCGGCCCATTGGTAGGGCCAGTATTGGCGGCACAGGTGGGCTATTTACCAGGCACATTGTGGTTATTGGCTGGGGTGGTTCTCGCTGGGGCGGTACAGGATTTTATGGTGCTGTTCATCTCCTCCCGCCGCAATGGAGCATCGTTGGGTGAGATCGTCAAAGAAGAAATGGGACGGGTTCCGGGTACTATCGCCCTGTTTGGTTGCTTCTTAATTATGATCATCATTCTGGCAGTACTGGCTTTGATCGTCGTGAAAGCATTGGCAGAAAGTCCGTGGGGTGTCTTTACGGTTTGCTCGACAGTACCGATTGCACTTTTCATGGGGATCTATATGCGATATATCCGTCCGGGACGTGTTGGTGAAGTCTCTGTGATGGGTATTCTTATGTTGATTGCTGCCATTTGGTTCGGTGGTGTTATTGCAGCTGATCCTTATTGGGGGCCTGCACTGACGTTCAAAGATACCACCATTACTTATGCGCTGATTGGTTATGCATTCGTTTCTGCATTATTGCCAGTTTGGCTCATTTTGGCACCGCGTGACTATCTGGCGACTTTCCTGAAAATTGGGGTGATTGTTGGTCTTGCGATTGGGATCGTTATCCTGAACCCTGATCTGAAAATGCCAGCTGTAACACAATATATCGATGGTACAGGGCCTGTTTGGAAAGGTACGTTATTCCCATTCCTGTTCATCACCATTGCCTGTGGTGCGGTGTCAGGTTTCCATGCACTGATATCTTCAGGTACTACGCCTAAATTACTGGCGAATGAAAAAGATGCTCGCTTCATCGGTTATGGTGCGATGCTGATGGAATCGTTTGTTGCAATCATGGCATTGATTGCTGCATCCATCATTGAACCGGGGCTGTACTTCGCCATGAATACGCCGCCAGCAGCGTTGGGCATTACCATGCCTGATTTGCATAACTTAGGCACAGCAGAAGCACCTATGATTATGGCGTCCTTAAAGGAAGTGACTACCCATGCGGCAGCGACTGTGAGTTCTTGGGGTTTCGTCATTTCACCTGAGCAAATCCTGCAAACGGCTAAAGACATTGGTGAACCATCAGTCTTGAACCGTGCTGGTGGAGCGCCAACCTTGGCGGTGGGAATTGCACATGTATTCCACAAGATCATTCCTGCGGCCGACATGGGTTTCTGGTATCACTTCGGTATTCTGTTTGAAGCTCTGTTTATTCTGACTGCGCTGGATGCGGGCACACGTTCAGGTCGTTTTATGTTGCAGGATCTTTTGGGTAACTTTGTCCCATTCCTGAAAAAAACCGACTCCCTGATTGCAGGTATTATCGGTACAGCAGGCTGTGTAGGCTTATGGGGTTATCTGTTGTATCAAGGTGTGGTTGATCCATTAGGTGGAGTCAAGAGCCTGTGGCCGCTGTTTGGTATCTCTAACCAAATGCTGGCTGCCGTTGCGTTAGTACTGGGTACTGTCGTATTGATCAAAATGAAGCGTACCAAATACATTTGGGTAACGGTTATTCCTGCGGTCTGGTTGCTGATTTGTACGACATGGGCATTGGGCCTGAAATTATTCAGCGATGATCCACGTCTGGAAGGTTTCCTCTTCCTTGCGAAAGAGTACAAACAGCGGATTGCTGAAGGTGGAGCGGAATTGACTGCTGCACAGATCAGCAACATGAACCACATTGTAGTGAATAACTATACCAATGCGGGTTTAAGCATCCTATTCTTCGTCGTGGTGTATAGCATCATCATCTATGGCATCAAAACGGCGATAAAAGCGAGCAAAACCCCAGAACGTACCGATAATGAAACACCTTATGTTCCGGTTCCAGAAGGTGGGGTAAAAGTTTCGTCTACACACTGATGTGATACATATACCCAATGGATTTCAAGGTGCCGCCAACAAAGCGGCAACTTGAAAGACGAAGGGAATACTTCAATTTGAGAGATGAAGTGTGTATACCCCACATAATCGACTTCGTATTATGTGGGGTATTTTTTGGAGAACAGGTTCTTGGAGAAAAATGATGTTTGGTAATCTTGGCTGCGCAGGTAAATATTTGGGGCAGGCCGCCCGCATGTTGGTTGGTGTGCCTGACTATGAAACATACGTACAGCACATGAAAGAAAATCACCCTGATAAGCCTCATATGACTTATGAGGAATTTTTCCGTGAACGTCAAAATGCCCGCTATGGTGGTGATGGCAAGGGTGGCATGCGCTGCTGTTAGTGAAAAATGCACAATGTTTGTGAATGGATAGAGTGAATAAATATTATGAATGGATATTGTGAGTGGAAAGAAAAAAAACGATGATTCAGCAGGAAACAAACATGCAACCAATATCAGTCACAATACTGACAGGTTTTTTGGGATCAGGCAAAACGACGCTACTGCGTCATATTCTCAATGCCAATCATGGTCATAAAATTGCTGTCATCGAAAATGAATTCGGTGAAGTCCCTATCGATAATGAAATGATTGGTGATCGCGCTACTCAGATTAAGACATTAAGCAACGGTTGTATCTGCTGTAACCGTTCGAATGAGCTGGAAGATGCTCTGCTGGATTTACTGGACACCATGGATAAGGGCGAAATTTATTTTGATCGCTTGATTATCGAATGTACTGGTATGGCTGATCCAGGGCCGGTTACTCAGACTTTCTTTTCCCATGAGATCTTGTGTCAGCGTTTTTTATTGGATGGCATTATTACATTGGTGGATGCAGCTCATGCTGCTCAACAATTAGATCGCTTTTCCATTGCACAGGCGCAGGTGGGATATGCCGACAGGGTTTTCCTGACGAAAACAGATATTGCCCCAATGCATGATGAGCTGCTTGAACGTTTGCAGAGAATCAATGCCAGAGCGCCGATCCATAAAGTCATCCAAGGTGATGTGGATTTAAGCGTATTGTTCAATATCGAAGGTTTTATGTTGAATGATAAACTGGCGGTTTCAAAGCCTGTGTTTCGGTTTCTACCCAAACAACAAAACACCATCCAATCGCTTGTCGTTAACTTATCGCATTCAGTTGAATTATCTGGAGTGTCTGACTTAATGGAAGAGCTGTTGCTGAGTTATGCGGATGATTTGCTGCGTTACAAAGGGATTCTTGCCATTAAAGGTGAATCACGCCGATTATTGTTTCAGGGAGTGCAGCGTCTCTATAGCGCGGATTGGGACAGAGAATGGCGTAATGATGAGTTACGTGAAAGTGTATTAGTTTTTATTGGTATGGATTTACCAGAACAGAAAATCCGCGAAAAATTTACTGAATTATAATTTATTATTTTTATGCCTTATTGAGCAGTGCAATGAGTCGTCTACCTAATTGGAGTGGCGCTTACGGATAACTCAATCAATCCCCAGAAGCATAGCTAACTATGTGACTGGGGGAATGAGTGCAGCCAACAAAGAGGCAACTTGCAGGTAATGTGTATCAACTTGCTACTTGTGTTTAAATAGAAACTTATATTATATATTCCATCTTTTAGATTTAAATTTCTGTAAAAATCTAATCAATATATTAACAAATATAAAACAGTAAAAATAAAATCCATTCATAAACTGAATTTGTCATACATGAAAAATAATAACTTATTTGCGTTATGATGAAATTATCTATTATATTTGCTCCGGTAATCTCCACAAATTAGTGAGTGGAGATTGTAGTAATCACAGTTCATGTAAATGAAAACAGTAAAGAAAAATAAAACATTTATTTAGAATGCGTCTCCCAAATTTGGGAAAAACGTTTCACATTACTGGCCGTGTAAATCACAGTATGTGAAATATTACGGTGTCCAAGATAATCCTGAATCAGACGTGTATCACGACCGAGATCTGCTAATGCGTAACCGCAGGCATGCCTTAACATATGGGGATGTGGAGAAACACTGACGGAAGCTTGCTTCCCATAACGTTTCAGTAATCCATAAACTTGCTGCCGTGAAACAGGGCCTGTTTTTTGTGAGAGAAATACCCATGGTGAGTCGGCTTCCCGCCATTTTTGGCGAATATCGAGCCATTTCTTCAACGCTTCAATTTCTTCTGGAATTAAAGGGTGTGTAGTTGATAGGCCACCTTTTAACCGTCTGATATGAATGATAGCTGAGTTTAGATCGAGGTCGGATAAACATAAATTACATAACTCACTTACCCTAAATCCATGAATAAAACACATTAATAGCATGCAATAATCTCGCTCTGCATGACGCCCTTGTTTTGTTTCTGCCAAAATTGCGTTTATTTCATATCGGGTTAAAAATTTACGTTGCTTCATGAAATTATTATTCCTATTACTTCAGATAGATCAATTGTGAATAGCCAGGGTATTTAAGCTAATCGAATACAACAAGCCATCAGTGTTTTTGAACATGATTGGCAAAATACTAGATTAATTTAATTAGAAAACAGCAAATAAAAAATTGCTGCTTCTGTTCGTCTTATTTTTAATGAAAATACTAATTGAAATTTTATAAATACGTGTTACATGATTCTAATGTACAGAATGGAGCAATCATAAGTGAAATTCCACATAAAAAAATTTCTCAATTGAATTTTACAATTAATCATTTGGACTGGTTTTTCTTTTAGTTTTTTATTCTTTCAGTGTTTCTTTTTGAGTGTACTGGTTGTGTATTTTTACTGTATTTAGCTAAAAAAGTAAATGATTTGTCTAACTTGCCTGCTTGCACCCTTAAAATTGATTAAAAATTACCTTCCTATTGTGTTTTTTTAGTTTAATGTGTTAATTTTTTTCCTTATGTTGATTTTTTATTCTGATTTTTTTGGAGGGGATTGGTAAGGTCAGGGAGTTTTTGTGTGATTGGAGGAAGATATTTAGGACTGAGTTAAAGTGAAGTACAGTATTTTGGTTATTTTGATATCTGTGGTTACTATTTCATTTATATATTATCACTGTAATTCAAGCTTGCAATTTAGACTGTATTTTGTTCAATTTGTGAAGTTTAATTGAATAAATATATTTTGTGATTAATTAAGAATGATTCTATTTCTGAAATGGTTATTTACTACATTATGAGACATAAAATATAGTCTTTTTCTTTCAAATTGTAGCCTTAGTTAGCTGAATTTATTGCCCCGTTGCATAAATCGTTATGCAACGGAGGATTTGTTTTTTAGCTACTGCATTGCAACTTGAAGTCTATTGCTGTAGATCAGCGTGTTACATGGTTTAGCGTGCGGCTCTTAATGACAAATCAGTCTTCTGCGTATCAGGAAAAAGCCAGAAAAGGGGAAACGCATAACAATATCCCAGTAAAGACGATCAAAATGAGTGATATTCCTCTGTAGTGGCTCAGACTGGGGACTTTGTAAACCAAGTAAGCAGGAATGAGGCAGCCAACGATACCAAATATTGGGCTACAGATGGAAGTGAAGCTAAGTACTGGTGCATTTAGAATAATGGCACTCCAGGACAATAAAATGGCAAAAATGATGATTCCTTTTTGAACCCATTTTTCATTGATCTTTTCGGCAGGTATCAAACGACCAAGAATATTCATGGCAATTCCCTGACTAGCTTCGCGGAAGCCGAGGTAAACGCCAAAGAAGGCGGTCATCACAGCAAAGATATTGAGCATGACACTGACACCAATGACCCAGCCTCCGGGAAAGAACTGAGCGGCAATCGCCAGTGCAGAAATATTTTGTTCATAGGCTTTAAGGGCTTCATCACGACCCATTGCCAGAGTAAAAGAAACGGCATAGAAAAATACTGTACAAAACAGAATACTAAAGGCGATATTCATCGCTCTCAAAGCCTTATGGCGGGCAACCTCACGGTTTTTTTCTCGGTTGCGGTAAGAAATCACCATCGGACTTAGCGTTTGGATAAATAAGATTGAGGTGAGTGTAAAAGGTAATGTGATAATTGCTTTTTTGATCAGCAAATCGATGGGGGGCAACACTCCGATATTGTACAGATGCCACATACCGATCATGGAAACGCCCAATGCAGCAACAACAAATAATTTTGCCATTACCATCAGACTGGATAACTTGAACAATAATTTCTCACTACGAGAAGATATAGCAACCAGAGTACAAATTAATATCAATCCATAAAATGGATTTTTTGACATTAATTCGTCTGTAATACCAAATGTTTGTAGGTACGAAGCACTATCATTAGTTATGGCGGTGGAGTAAACAAACATCCAGATTACGAGCATCACAAAGTAAAGTACGCCTAATAAAATACCCCAGTTTTTACCAAGATAGCCACTGATTACGCTGGGATAGTCTTTACATTCTGTTGACTCCGCGAGGGTATTGATAAAGAGTCGTTGAAAAAGATACATAGCGGGGTAGCCAATAATGGAAGACAGCAGGAAAACCCACAATCCTGTTAATCCGACCTGAACAGGCAGGAAAACAATTCCGGCACCAATTGCCATCCCAATACTCATGATGACCCAACCTGTATCGGTATTATTGAATTTTATCGCTTTTTTCCATTCCACTTCCGTCATATTGGCACGCTTGGCCGCCAAGGATAAATTGGTCGGGGCCTCATTGTTTTTTACTGCTTTTTTCATAATAGCTCTCGCTTACATCTTTGATGCTGTAATAGGTATTGAGCAGTTACAGAGAGAAATGCATCACATATCCCCTCAATCTTTCTAATTGCAGCTTGAAATCTGTGGGGTATAAACACCGAGTAACCACTCATTAAGCAAGTGAATTATCGTGTGCTGATCGTAAATGATTTCAAGGAGAAAAAATTTCCCTAAACGTTCCATCTAATCAATGTCTAAGAGAACAACTTCTTCATAAAGAAGAAAACGCTATTTATTGCGTTCAATAAGAAATCACGAAGAGAAATAGTGTAAAAAAGAAAGCTGTAACTCAAATCTATTTCATGCTTATCTAATTAATAAATAACGAAATTTTATTTTTATTTGCTAATGTCTTATGTGTGTTTATGATATTAACAATTGAAACAACTCGAGAAAATTGTTGTGGGCTTTATCACGTTTATATCTTTCCAAAACATCCTTCCAGTATTAAATCCTTTTTATTGTTATTAACCCGGCGGAAAAATACATCGGCTATGCGGCATATTTAATAAACCGTGATTTGAAATAACTTTTTACGCGCTCGGGTCGTCGTTGTAATTGACG
>NZ_NJAI01000005.1:12482-125113 GCF_002632725.1 Xenorhabdus hominickii | reverse complement strand
GCGTCCAGCCGTATCCGGATGGATCTTCAATAATTGACCGATTTCGCGAAAGGTTTTTTTCTCTTGGCGAAATCGAATAGCTTGCTGCCTCAGCAGCTCTAGTTGCTCAATCGTGAGCTTGCGTGCATCTGTTTTCATTGACACAGTATATCAGATATAAATAGCCGCCGAGTTAATAAT
Source organism: Xenorhabdus hominickii (assembly GCF_002632725.1). GTDB lineage: Bacteria > Pseudomonadota > Gammaproteobacteria > Enterobacterales > Enterobacteriaceae > Xenorhabdus > Xenorhabdus hominickii. The sequence goes on along the minus strand of NZ_NJAI01000005.1, from coordinate 124,933 downwards.
ATTATGGAGTAATTAAGAATATTAATCTAGATTTTTTTGATGATGAAATTGCACGATGTTTAACCTGATACCTGTATCCAGATTGGATTTAGTTATAGTTACACTTGCTTTTTCTAATGATTTTTCTTATTAATAAACGCCATCTTATTGTGGTTTTTTGTAGGTGGCAATTTTTAACACCTCAAATTAGGGTTCTATGTTTAAGACATGATATGTGAATTTTACTCATCTGCTAGGAGAGTGTTTTTATCGGTTATTTTTTAAGGTATTTTAAATTAATTTAAAAAATGTGAGTTTTTTTATATTATATGTTTTTTTAGTGATGAAATTTGATATGACAATTTCATATATAAAATAGCTTTAGTAATTTATGCTATATCTCTTTGCCTAATTGAAAATTATTTTTGTACTGAGGTGATGTTGAATTAATTTCTCCAGAGGTCGGAAAATATCAAGTTAGCTTTTATGTGGCACTTGTGCATGTACATGCTGGATATGAAGTGCCAAAAGTATTCAAAAAGGATTATATTGCAGTCGTGACCTCCACAAGATTTTTATCCATACAGGAGCACCTTGCATGTGGGATCGGTTTGGAAAAGAAATTAATGCTGCGGATAAAATCCATCATGTTGGTCATAAAATAGGAAATATTATTACCGTATCTGTTCCATTTGATATTGCACATGCCATTACAAAATGGGTTAGTTGAAAGAGATCAGCTCTGTATGGGATGGACAGGTAGTGGCGGTATGGTTTTTTCTGCATTGTCATTTAAATTGTAATTTATCAATAAATATAACAATAATTCAGGTTAATATAATCAATAAAATTATGCATTTTTCTTTTTAAGAATAAATATGTCTTTCTAATATTTTTTTCTAATGTCTATTATTCCTGCTATCTGTTCTCTCTACTATTTTTTTACTATCTGTTTATATAATGACAGAAATTTAAATTAACTTATCCGCTAATTCTTCATATGAATGATTAGAAAAAATACCAAATAATTTACTTTCTGTGAGGCTCAACCACGGTAGTTTTCAGGTGATTAATGAATAAATGTATTCAATTCATCAATGGGAGGATGCTTCACCTATTTAATTGAATAGACTTTTCCTATAACAATATTTATTATTCGATCACTTTATGTTGTCGGTATCTGCCTTATCCCCAATAAATTTCAAGTAAAACTTGAAAGATGAAGGGCATATCAGAAATTGGACAGGCATATTTGATCACTCATTAAGGGAGACACAATAATGAAAAGCAAACTCACATTAGCCTCGCTGTGCCTGGCTTCTCTCATGTTGTCTGGTTGCGCGACTGAATCTTCATCAACGCTGCAAGTGCAAAAAGTTTCGTCTTATAACACCACTTATACAGGAATTCGTAGCCCGATCGCTGTAGGCAAATTTGAAAACCGTTCAAGTTACCAAAATGGCATTTTTTCTGATGGTATTGATCGTTTAGGAAACCAGTCAAAAACGATCCTTGTAACCCACTTACAGCAGACTGGGCGTTTTAACGTTTTGGAACGCACCAATCTGGCAGAATTGAAAGCAGAAGCGGGGTTGCAGGGTAAGGCCCAGAAATTAAAAGGGGCTAATTATGTGATTACAGGATCTGTGACTGAATTTGGCCGCAAAGAAGTCGGTGATCATCAGTTATGGGGCATTTTAGGACGTGGTAAATCACAGGTTGCTTATGCAAAAGTGATGCTGAATGTCGTGAATGTTGAAACATCTGAAGTTGTTTTCACTTCTGCAGGGGCAGGGGAATATAAATTGTCCAGCCGAGAGGTTATTGGTTTTGGTGGCACTTCCAGCTACGATTCAACCCTGAATGGCAAGGTATTAGATCTGGCGATCCGCGAAGCGATCAATGATTTGGTTGCTGGTATTGAAAATGGTGCGTGGGAGCCAGTTAACTAATTATATAGGAAAGTGAATCGCATGTTTGTGATGAAAAAGGTAGGGATGTTGTTAGGCGTATTCTTATTGGTGGGATGCGTACAGGCGCCTGAGGCCATGTACGTGTGGGGAGATTATCAGCCAACCCTTTATCAGTATTACCAGCAGGACAAAATGGGGCCACAGGAACAGCTTCAGGCTTTGCAAAAAGTTATCGAGCAGGCTAAGTCCAAAGATAAACCTGTTCCACCTGGGCTACATGCACAAATGGGACTGCTTTATAGCAAAATAGGTAATATTGAAGACGCCTTCCAGCAGTTCGAAATAGAAAAAAAACTATTTCCTGAGTCAGCACCTTATATGAATTTTCTGCTAAGCAAGAATAAGGGAGTGAAATAATGAAGCGTTTTTTAGCGTTCAGTGCCTTATTATTGCTGATCCTAACAGGATGTGCCGAACACACACCCTATGATTATTCAGCGTTGAGGGAAAGCTCACCTAAATCTATCTTGGTTCTGCCTGCCGTGAATGCATCTGTGGAAGTACAGGCGTCTGGTAGTTTGCTGTCTCAGGTGACTTATCCGTTGGCAGAATCCGGTTATTATGTTTACCCCGTTGCGTTAGTTGAAGAAACATTTCGCCAAAATGGGATGACAGAAGCACAGGATATCCATAACGTCAGTTATAAAAAGCTGTATGACATTTTTGGTGCTGATTCCGCCCTTTACCTGAATATCACACAGTACGGTACGCAATACCAAATCATTAACAGTGATACCCGCGTCAGTGCGACAGCCAGATTGGTCGATTTGCGTACAGGTAAACAACTGTGGAGTGGAGTCGCGACGGCATCTTCTGTTGAGAATGACAACGATTCAGATGGCGGGCTTGTAAGTATGATGATATCGGCAGCCATCTCCCAGATTGCAAATACTGTGATGGACAGAGGCCATGATATTGCAGGCATTACCAGCCACCGTTTGTTGAGTGCAGGTGGATATGGTAGCTTGCTGTATGGGCCTCGTTCGGAATTCTACGGCAAAGAACAACAATAATTTGCTGACTGAAATAAAAATGCCGCAAACAAACTTGCGGCATTTTTTTACATTTAATTCAAAACGAAATTTAATTTAAAACTTGGTTTAAATCAGACATTCAGCCGCTTGGTTTGCCACCTTTTTGACTTCCAACGCCAAGCGTTAACCAGCCCTCTGATCCATTCGTCGCAGAAAAAGCCAATCCAGATCCCCAAAATGCCCATACCCATCGTAATTCCGAGAAAATAACCTAGAGGAATGGAGATACCCCACATGAAAATAATCGCAGTATAGAACGGGAAACGGGCATCACCGGAAGCACGTAAGGCATTGACCATCACAATGTTGAAAGTACGCCCCGGCTCCAAAAAGACCGAGAGCAGGAACAATGGCAGCAGAAGTTCGATAATCTTCTGATCCTCTGTCATGATGGCGAGGAGTGGTTCCCTGAAAATCCAGAATGCCAATACGACCCCCACTGTGACAATAACACCAATCCGCAGACTTTTTAGCCCTCGAATATAGGCATCCTCGAAGCGTTTTGCCCCAACAAGATGACCGACCATAATCTCATTACCAATACTGGTGGAGATACCGAACAGCATAATAAATAGAGACAATTGGAAATACAGCGTTTGCGCAGCCAGAGACGTTTCACCCATCAGGCCGATAAACGCCTGTGCGGTCATATATTGCAGGATCCACACTAAATTTTCACCGGCGGCCGGTAAGCCGATATGCAGGATTTTGCTCAGTATATTTTTAGACCATTGTACGAACAATTTAAATTCGATCTTGATATTCAAACCACAGAACAGTAATCCACAGAGCAAAATAACGGCGATAGTACGACCAAATACCGTAGACCACGCTACGCCTTCCAGCCCATATTGAGGCAATCCGAAAAAGCCATACAAAACAATCATATTACCGACAATCGTAAGTACGTTGGCAATCAACGTGACATACATTGCTGATTTTGACTTGCCATAAACCCGCAGACACGCCGCCAGAATAATTGAAATGGCTTCGGGGATTAGACAGATGCCGAGAACATGCAGATAAGCAAACCCATCTTCCATCAGATTCTCGGGCAGGTTCATGATATACAGGATCTTATAACCGAAGAATACCGTAATCAGGGCACAGAAAAACCCCAGCAAAAAATTAAAGGCAATGGAAATGTGGATTGCCTGACTGGCTTTTTCACGTTTTCCTGATCCCAAATATTGTGCGATGACAACGCTGCAACCGACACTGATAAAATTGAAAATCGTAATAAAAAGATCAAAAACATGATTACCTACGCCCATCGCGGCGAGATAAGCAGAAGAAATATGGCTGATCATGTACGTATTGATTAATAACGTCGCCATATGCAGAAAGATATCAATGAAAATCGGCCAACTTAATGAAAAAAGCGAGCGATCAACAACATCAGACTGATGCATTGTAAAACCTATGTATTGAAGTGAAATGAAGGGTCTTTTTGTGGTGTGACATACCCAGAAAGCATAGAAGATTTTACAGGGTTTATTGAGGGGGAGATAGACAGAATGGGGTATTTATCGCTATGGTTTGCGGAAGAGTCTCATTGAGCAAAAAAAACATTACCCTGAGTTGTGAAACCCATCGATTTTTTAGCCGATTTTTTATCGCTTTCTGGTTATATAGACAATCTGTTTTTCGAGTTGTTTTCAGAGGTAAGAAAAGCGGAATTATTTCATTATGACCAAAAAAATCTCCTGCGGTGAGAGCCGCAGGAGTCTGGTGTTGTGGAGCTGTTCTCCAAAAAAGAATTTAACAAACACAGCAAGTTTGGTTGTTTTATAGTGAGTTTGTTAATTCTAATTTTCCAGTTTTTTTATTATTGAGGTGTTCTGAAGCTTCCTTCATATTACTGATCATTGGTATTTGAACATCCTGAGTTGAATTGCTGTTTCTCGGGATGTCAGTAAAAACTTCATTGAAGTTGCATCCACAGAAGCCATGATAGCCAGAGCTGTTTTTCTGAATATACTAATCATTCTTTGCTGTTGCAACCGAGTTACTATTCATAATGGAAATAATATTCAAGGTGTTTATTTAAACCGCGAGGGTTAGCTCTCAATAGAGTATCTGGAGACATCGTGGGATGGTCAGGGTTGAATCCAATTTGTTGAAGTTAAATAAATAATCGTTATATGCCCTGACCAAAAAGTCAGGACATAATTTCATATCAATCGCACCTTGTGTCTATCACTCCAAAACAAACATTCCAATTGGGTAAATTTCCAGATAATAGTCCTCACCCACTTTGGGCTGCAATTGCGTTGCATTGATTTGCAATAATAGAGTTTGCCCATGCCAGTCAACGGTTACCTCATATTGTGCACCCATATACGCGACATGATTGACCGTACAACGTTGGCCTTCATTTCCTTGTTGGCTTAGGGTAATAGCTTCCGGGCGGACGCCAACGGTAATAGAGGTCCGAGTTGTTGTGAAATTGGCAGGGCGTGGTAGGCGATATTGGAAAATTTCCACATAGTCCTCTCCTTGTATAGCTGGAAAAATATTGGCATCCCCCATAAAACTCGCCATAAATTTTGATGCTGGCTGGAGATAGAGAGCCTGTGGTGAGCCAATCTGCATAATCTTGCCCTTGTTCATGACCAATACTGTATCAGAAACGGCAAAGGCTTCACTTTGATCATGCGTTACATAGAGCGATGTAATATTGAACTGTTGCTGCAATTCACGGATTTTTTCACGCATACTGCGGCGCAGGTTGGCATCAAGGTTGCTCAACGGCTCATCAAATAAGAGCACTTTGGGTTTGAGGATCAAAGCTCGCGCTAAGGCAACACGCTGTTGTTGTCCGCCGGAGATCTGGTCAACATAACGATCTTCAAATCCTTCTAAATCAACTAATTCCAATGCTTCTCTGACGCGTTCTCGGATCTCTGCTTTTGGTCTTCCCTGCATTTTCAGCCCATAACCAATGTTTTCTCCCAACGACATATGTGGGAAAAGGGCATAAGACTGAAAAACCATACAGATATCCCGCTGTTGAATTGAGCGGTCAGTGACATCTTCGCCATCAATGAAAATATTACCTTCAGTTGGTTTTTCTAACCCGGCAACCAGCCTGAGAACCGTTGTTTTACCGCATCCTGACGGTCCCAGCAAAGTGACCATGTGTCCTTGTGGGATGGATAAATTCAGCAAGTCGATTACAGAGTTATTACCGAAACGTTTCGTTACATTTTTTAATTCGACAAAATGTTGCTGTGTCATATCGTCACTCCATGATTACTGGGTATTTTGGGCTTTTGAACGAGAAACCCGTGCTTCGCCAACAAAATAGTCAAATAGGAAAATTACCGCCAACATGACCACAATCAGAATTGAGCCATAAGCGATTGCCAGACCGTACTCTCCATCTTCAACACGGTTCAGGATATAGGCTGTTGCCACACGTGTATCTGGCGTGACTAAAAACACGATAGCGCTGACCGTGGTTATGGCGCGGACAAAGCTATAAATCAGCGCGGATAAGATCGCCGGGCGTAAGAGTGGCAGCAGAATATGCAGGATAGTTCTCATCGAACCCGCCCGTAGGCTGAGAGAGGCTTCATCCAGCGACTTATCAAGCTGCCCGAGTCCTGCAATACCAGCCCGAATACCGACAGGTACGTTTCGCATTGTCATAGAGATGATGATAATGAATGCCGTACCTGTGAGATAGAATGGCGCATTATTGAAAGCCAGAAGATAAGATATTCCTGCTACTGTGCCGGGAACGGCAAAACAGAGCATGGTAGTGAATTCAATGACTTTCTTGCCTCGGAATTGTTGGCGTACCACGATATAGGCAATCAACAGCCCGAAAATGGCGGTGATTGGCGCGGCAATTCCAGCGTATAACAGAGTATCCAATAGAGAAGGCCATGCTCCGTCACTCATTCCTTGACCGAATAGTTTGATAAAGTTATCCAGCGTCAGGGTGTAATCCACTCCCCAATTCACGGTGAAACTGCCATAGAAAATACTGCCATAGAGCAGGATATTGAAAATCACCCAGATAAACAGCATGGTGCAAACACTCCACACCAGCGAAACTGGCAAGGGTTGTACATCACCACGGTAAGATTTACCGGAAACCGTGACATAGGAACGTTTGCCAATCCAGAGATATTGAATGCAGAAAACTAACAGTGAGAAAACCAGCAGCGATGCCCCCAATGTGCTGGCTGACTGATAATCGAGCTGTGAGCCTGTGATATAGAAATAAATCTGGGTGGCTAATACGTCAAAGTTACCTCCCAAAACCAGTGGATTGCTGAAATCAGCCAACGATTGAACAATCACAATCAGAAAAGCGTTGGCAAGAGCAGGTTTCAGTAGCGGGATAAAAACATGGAAAAAAGTTTGGTAACGATTGGCTCGTAGCGTGTACGAAGCCTCTTCCAGAGAAGGATGGATCGTCTTGATGGCACCATCCAGAATCATGAACGCCATAGGAGTAAATGCCAGAACTTGGGCAATCCAGATCCCCGTAAAACCATATAGCCAGTTTGTGTTAGTTAAGCCAAACCACGTAGCCAGAAACTCCGTGATATAACCGGAACGCCCCATCATAAGTGTGACACCTAATCCGACAACAAACGGCGGAGTGACAATCGGCAAAATAGAAAATACTCGGCCAATAATAGCGGAACGTTTGGCGATTCTGGCAGTGTAAATCGCCAGTATCAGCCCAAATAACGTACAACCCAAACCAACAGTGACAGAAAGCAGCACTGAATTGGCAATAATTTTCAGGATATGGGATTGTCCGAGTATCGACAGAAATGCGAATGGCGCGAAATGACCAGACTCATCCGTAAACATAGGAATGAAGATGGCAATGCTGGGAAAAAGAATAAAAATGCTAATCAGTGCGACGATCGATACCAGCGAACCAATAACGAAACTATCACCACCAAGCCATTCTAAACGAGCAAGGGCGAGGGTAATGACTGCGCCCAGTGCAATAAACAGGATAATAGTGGAATAACCAAGCCCGCGTCCGGTTAGTGTTGCACTAGTGATAATAAACAGCGCACATAGCAAGGCATATCCTGCATCAAAATAGTGGCGCTGGCGGGCGTCCAGCTTGGCTGGAAAACGTGAGCGCAATAACAAGGCTGAAGGCAGTAAAAACCATAATATGCTGATATTAATACTGTACCAGCCGTAAGCGGCCAGAACTTCTTCCAGTGTTGAATCAAAAAGGCCGTAATCCAGACTCCATGATGGCAACAGGGCAAATGAGATCAATGCCAGTATAATCCACCAGAAAACAGAATCCCGACCTTGCTGTTTCTGCAAGGTAAGGGTGTGAGACATAATTCCCCCAATAAAAGTTCATGTTGAGCGTACATAAATCGCATTATTAGCAGCGAGCACATATTCAAGGCCCGCTACTTGAGTGGTGTTATTGATGGTTGAGGGGCTTAATTCCCCATCTTGATTTCAGTCACCCATTTGTTGATCAAACCTTTACGAATTTCATGGGAACCATATTTCTCCATATCGTAATTGATTAGGTTTAATTCAGCGGGATTCAGTGTCATGGGGGAAGATTCTGCCGTACTATTGGTGAGGATTTGGTAAGACTGCCCTTTTTTCCAACTCAACTCTTGTGCCTCTTTGGATAATACCCAATCGACAAATAATTTAGCGTTATCCATATTGCGGGCATTTTTGATAATACTGACTCCACCAATTTCATAACCGGTTCCTTCGCATGGTGCTATCAGCTTCATTGGTGCACCGTTTTCAACTTCCAGAGAATAATCATGTAGGAAGCCGATCCCAATAGCCGTTTCACCGCGAGCGGCATTGCGAGCAGGAGCAATGCCGGATTTGGTGTATTGGGAAATATTGTTATTCAATTTTTTCAGGTAATCAAAAGCTTCATTTTCTCCCCACAATTGGATAAACGTCGCGAGTGCTGTGTAGGAGGTGCCCGAACTTTGTGGATCAGCAAGTTGGATCTCACTTTTATATTCTGGTTTGGTCAGATCTTTCCAACACGTTGGGATGGGTAGGTTTTTTTCTTTCAGCCGTTCTGTATTCACGCCAAAACCTAAGATTCCCATATAAACCGCGGAAGTATAATTACCTTTGCGTTTTGCCGGATCACGGAACTGAGGCATAATTTGAGACAAATTGGGCGATTGATAAGGTTGCAGGAGATCCATTTCACCGGCTTGAGAATGCGGATCGAGCGTACCGCCATACCATATATCAGTCTGTGGATTGCGCTTTTCTGCTTCGATCTTGGCTAATGTGCTGCCTGTACCATTTCGGATAAATGTCGTTTTGACATTGTATTTTTCGCCGAAGGCACGGGTTTCTGTTTCACACAGGGCGTTGGTGCCACTGCAATAAACAATCAGCCGACCCGCTGCCTGGGCATTGCTGGTAATAGCTGCTGCTGTGAATCCTAAGGCAATGAGTGTGGAGAGATAAGTGAGTTTCATTAATGATGTCCTTATGTTCAAAATTTCTATTTAGGGTTGGCGAATATGAATATTAATAAACGAAACTCTTATACCCTTCATCTTTCAAGTTGCAGCTTTTTGTTGGTTGTCTTCACTCATCCTAGTTACATAGTTACATAGTTACATAGTTACATAGTTACATAGTTACATAGTTACATAGTTATCTATGTTCTTAGGGATCCGTTCTCTAGCCTCAGCGTGCTGTAATTTGAAATCTGTTTGGATATATTATTTATTTAATTTAAAAATAGAGTCCTGCTAATTAATTCATGATATATCATGATGTGGTTAACTATATTATGCAAATTAATAGGATAAATTTGCAAACTAGGTAACAATTTTCATTTCTTTATTAAATGTCATTGGTTTTTTAGTGTGTTTATTAATTTTTAAAGGTAGGTTTAGTATGTTAATTTTATTTGTTTTTTTATAATGATGAATTGGCGATATATTATTTTGTTTTTTGTTGTTTGTTTAATTTAAAGTGACAATCAAAGACATTAATGTTCATATGTTATTTTTTAATTTATCCATTTCAAGGGGATTTTATTATATTGAGATAAAATCATTATTTTATCTCAAAACATATTGTTTAAATTATCTAATGTCTCATTTGATTCTGGTTTTTTCTATATTTTATTACCCATAAGTGGTATTTGGCACAGAAATTATCTTGCAATAAATTATAGTCGATGTGGTTGTCTATGATTGAATAATTACAAATTATAGTTGTTCTTGTAGTTAAAAGTGTGTTTTAAATGGTTATTTTTGTTTTTTAATTCTTAATTTCATGGTATGGCAGAAAAAATATGCTGTATAATTAAATGTATATATAATTTTTTAATCTATATTATTAAAAATTAATAGAAATATAATAATATATCTTTATTTGTCATTTTTTTAATTATTTTTAAATTAAAACAATAGGTTATGTTTAATGTGTGAATTATAAGCTAGTCACTGCATGATTTTTAATAACTTTGAGATTATATTGGTTGTAAAAAATTCAATAATGTTAACCATGGGTTATCATTCTGTTTACATTGCAAATAAAGTGAGAACTATTTGGTGTAAAGGGATATGAATTCAAAGGTGCTGGAGCAGATCATCTCCATATCTCTGATATTTGAGGTAAGTCATTAAATATGAGTAAAACTTATAAGTTAGAAAAACTGCTCAATTGGCAGGAAAAGCCACTGTATATTAAGTCGGATCACTGGTGGCTTTGTGGAATAGTTCCTTCTAATTCATAGAGGGGCTACCTAGAATTTTCTAGGTGAGCTGTAGCTACTTGGTTGAGATAATTTGCTGTATTTTTTAATATCCGCTATCAATAGAGGCATAAGTAACAATCCCATTAGCGCGGCAGCTAGGGTTAGTAAAGCGAACATTCCAGACCAATCATAGTGGAGAATTATCTGACTTAACGGCCACCCTGCAATTGCAGCACTAAGGTAGGCATATAATCCTAAATATCCAGTGATCGTACCAGCTGCTTTTTTGTGGCAATATTCTGTTGCTGCTAATCCGATTAACATCTGTGGGCCAAAAACGAAAAAGCCGATGCTGAAAATACAAGTAGACAGTAAAATATAGTGTTGCATGGGAGCTAACCATAACGCTGTTACTGAAAAAAATAGGCCAATAGAAAACAGTAGGATCATCGGGGCTCGTTGACTACGAAAGAATAGATCAGACCCCCATCCTGAACACAGTGCCCCTAATAGACCACCTAGCTCAAACAGAGAAAGAGTGAGATTTGTGCTGAGTAAATTAGCACCATGTTTTTCTGATAACCAAAGATTTCCCCAATCATGTATTGCTATTCGAATGAAGTACACCAGAATATAAGAACAACCAAGGATCCAAATAGTACGATTGAAGAAAATTGTTTCTTGCAGAATCTTCATCATTGACATTGGTGGAGATAATTGTTCTTGTCTCAGTTCCATTTCATCTTGTCGCCAGCTTCCAACGCTAGGTAAACCATGCTCTTGTGGAGTACCGGGTAGCCGCCGACATAACCAGATGCCCAGTATAATGCTAATGATGCCAGGCAGTAGTAGTGCAGCTCGCCAGCTATAGGTTGTCGTTAGAACTGCTGATAGTAGCGTTAGAAGAATTCCACTTATATTGATAGAGATATTCCAACATCCCCACCAAAATCCTCGTTCATTGCGGGAATACCAGTGAGTGAGTAGGCGTGCACAAGGAGGCCATCCCCATCCCTGAAAGAAACCATTTAATGTCCAGACAATCAGCAAGGCTGTTAGGGATGAGCAAAATGTAAAAACAATATTAAGCAATCCGGTTGCTAATAATCCAACTCCCATAAACCAGCGATAGCCAGTATGATCATGGAAAATTCCTGATACAAATTTTGAGCAGCCATAAGCTAGATAAAACAGGCTAGCTATCCAGCCAATGTCATCTTTATCTAGTGTTAATTCTACCTGCATTTCTGGCATGGCAATATTTAAGCTTTTACGTGTCAGTTGAAATGCGGCATAACCAATAATCATCGATACCAGTAAGTAACTTCGCCAATAGCGATAATTCTGTGAGATCTGTTCATTGCTATTGGCTTGCATAATGTGTCTCCATCAGAGTGAGTAAACGCGGATAAAAGTATTAGGTTATCGCTTTAGAACATTGGAATTGAATTTGGTTATTTAATACATTCATTTGAATTTGTAGGTAAATTAACCACTACGTGAGTTCCTTGCTGAGTATTTAAGCTCCAATTTCCACCAAGCACTCGAACACGTTCTTCAATACCTTTTAAGCCAAATCCTGTGTTTTTCTGATCATCTATGATGCCAATTCCATCATCACTGATTTGAAGTTCGATGAAGTTTTCTTTTTGTTTTAATTCGATTGTAATGTTATTGGCATTGGCATGTTTGCTGATGTTGTTCAGTAGTTCTTGGATAAGCCTATAAAGAGTTAAAGTAGTGGTGCTATTCTTCGGTTCCTGTGGTAATTGATAATCAAACTGACAGGTAATGTTTTGTTCTGCAAAAGCGAATTCATTCACCAGATGATGAATTGCTTGTTCAAATGGCATTTCATCTAGGGCAGGAGGACGTAATTCGCGTAGAAGTTGACGAGTGGCTTGATGAATCTGTTGAGATAGATATTTGATTTGTTCTGCTGCTTTTATGACTAGCGGTGAATTTGCTGTACGTTTTACCAGAGTGGACTGAATTTGAATGGCTGTAATATTTTGCCCGATTTCATCATGTAATTCTCTGGCAATATTTTTGCGTATATCCTCCTCAATATGTACTAAGTTTTGCATCAAATTATGGCGCACAATTAATTCTTTTTCCAACTGTGTCCGATAGAGATTCAGATTACTTGCTAGTTGTTGTTGGCGACTGGTTGCTATACCAAGCCCAATTCCTAACAAGGCTTGAGTAGTTAAAAAGATCTCCATTTCTTGTAATTCATTGAATGAGCCGCTGAATTGGCGGGCTAAAGTCACTATCAAACTTCCTAACAGTGCAGAGAAAACACCGCCTTGCCAGCCATAACGATAGGCCATAAATACATTGGGAATAAGAACTAAAATTGACAAAAGTCCTTCAATTTTAGGTGATAAAAAGAATTGCCCACTGACGCCTAATAAGCTGAATAGAAAACACCACATTAAAAAAGGTGTTCGCAATTGTGGGTAAAATGATTCATCTGTTATTTGGTTGCTTTCTAAGCTTTGCTTGTATAAATAGATATATATTAGGTAAAAAAATGGAGATAATAAAACACCACCAGTAAGTGAAGAAAGGAAAATAAGACTTGTTTTGTTTGATAATGAAAAACCGAGGCAAAGAGTTTGTAACAGGCTATTTATAATAACACCAGCTAGTAGTATGGAGAGTTGTTGCCAATAAAGAGAGTAACGCTGCCATACTTTTCTAATTCCTAATATTGTAATAAAGCTAATAATAGGGGAAAGTAAGATGATAGGATTTGTGATGAGCTGATCGTTATTTAACAATGCGAGAATGCAAGTTTCACTAATAATAAGAAGTGGTAAATAACGCTTCCATAATAGGATCATTAGAACTAGCCTCAATCCTTGTGGCAAAAAAAGGACTGCTTGTTGCCCATTTTTGTGTAAATAAAAACTAATAACCCATAATGAAATCCAGATAAGTGAGTAAAAAATAAATATAAATAGAGACTGTAAACCGAACCGTGCTGTTCCATTCATCGACTAACCTGTAATAATTTGATGTTGTAATGCATAATGAACCAGCTCAATAGTAGAATTACACTGTAATTTACTAAGGATATTAGCACGATGGACATGGACTGTTTTGTGGCTCAGTTCAAGTTGTTCAGCAATGTTTTTTACGTTAGTTCCACGGATTAGCAGATTAAAAATCTCCTTTTCCCGTGAGGTTAATAATTTTAATGCATTAACCTCATGAGGTTTTTGGCGTAGTGCCTTCAATGCATCAGCACAAAGGTAAATTTCGCCTTTATGAACAGTGCGTACTGCCTGAATAAGTTCTTCTGGCCCACAACATTTTGTCAGATAACCGCGAGCACCAGAGTCAAGCGCACTTTGAACCAGAGCGGCTGTGTCATAAATACTGAGCATGATAGTCCGGAAATCAGGGTATTTGGGACGTAATCGTGTTAGGAGTTGAAGTCCATTTTCATCGGGCATGGCAATGTCCATGATAACGATATCAATTCTCTTTTTCAGTAGGTTTGGCCATGCTTCACTGGTACTACTGTATTGGCCAACGATTGTAATATCATTTTCCAGTGTTAATAATTGAGCAAAACCTGAGCGGACAACAACATGGTCATCAATAAGGACAATTTTTATCTTCATTTTTATTGTATATTGTATATTGTAGAGTAATTATTATAAATTAAGTTAGATATCATAGTGTTCATAAAAGAAAAATCATGCAAATAAATACACTAAATTTGCTATTCAGATAACAAATTTAATTGTAATTCTACTAAACTATATTTTTTTAACTATTTTTTATTGTTATTACTTTTACATATAAAAATAATTTATTGTTATTTATTGTTAGATATATTTCAAGTCGTCACTTTGTTATTACTCTGTAATTTGAAAAATGAAGGGTATACAATGGCTTTGTATTTTATAGCATTAACCGCAAGCACAATGAATTTTATTTGTTAATAAATCTATTTGAGCAACACTATCTCCTCCTATATTGAGAGAGCCGAATGATTCATCAAATTCAAAGTAATACTCGCTTAACTCATTTGGAATAGATTGAGCTGGGTGTAAAGTGCCACCAAAATGGTGTTCATAAAAATATCTTTCTAAATTTAGATTTAACTTCTCATCTACCTCATGGAACATGGGGATATACCCTTTAATATCAGATAAATTTATTCCATTGACATTTTCAATCTCATTTAGCTAATGTGGATACTCTTTTGGTTTAATGCCTGTATTGGGATCTTCTGTGTGGGATTCTAAATTGAAATATTTAGCTGGTTGATCAGAGAGAAAGCAATTGGTTTCATGCATCAAATTATAGTCAAGTGGCAAGCAGTCTTTATTTGGTAATTCACACTGCTTTTCTGAAAATTCCTCTTCTGTGATATAAATAAAACACCAACCACTGCCAATATCATCTTCTTGATATATTTCACTATGGTGAATATTATTAAGATAATCAATCAATTCACGCCAAAATAGATCATCACCCAGAGCGATATCACCTTCTTGTAAAAATTTATTTACGCCTTCGATGCTATCCTCTTCAAAATCATCGGATTTAAAAACAGATAAATATTCCGTTTTTGAGCTTCTGACGTTGTATTCGGTTGGAATTTTGATTGTAAAAATATGAGCCATTGGGATCCCATTTACTCTGCTTCTTGGCTATTGACATGGTTAATACCAGAAAGTCGCTCATAAATCCATCCATCAGTACCGGTATCAGAGAACTGTACTAAATATGTATTTAGGGGTTTTTGCATGATTTTTCCTTAAAATTTAACCAATAATTCATATTATTTTATAAAAATAATATATTATCATAATTAATTGTTTTCTTATATTTCATCTATAACGAGGTGTCTTTTTTTGGAATTTTAAATCTATTGCATATAAATGAAATTATTAAATAATGAACAGTAAATTAAATTATTATTTAATATTTATTAAAAAACAATTATATTACATTTTGTTTTTTATTTAAAGAAATTTAATATTTATTTTCTATATTGGAAATAACACGCAGTCATTATAGAATGCAATTTACTCTTTTTATTATTCTTGTTTTTTCTAAGAGCATTACCAATAAAAAATAAGGTATTACAAATGAAAGCACTTATTGTCATCGACATGTTGAATGATTTTGTGACAGGTGTTCTTGCTAATGAAGAGAACGCGAAGAAAATCATTCCGGTAATTCAACGAATGATCGAGTATGCAAGAAATCAGCACGATTGGTTAGTGGTGTATTCCAATGATGCACATCATATAGAGGATCGAGAAATAGATATTTGGGGTGAACATGCCTTGGCGGGAACATGGGGAGCGGATGTTATTGATGCTCTGGCTCCCATTGGGGCAGAGCGTGAAATTGTATCTCCTAAGCATTTTTATAGTGCTTTTGATAAAACCGATTTGGAAAATACCTTTGAGCGATATGGGGTCACTGAAGTTATTCTGACCGGTCAGCATACCCATTGTTGTGTCCGTCACACTGCTTACAGTGCATTTCTTCTGGGTTATGACATCACAGTATTATCCGATGCTGTCTGTGTTTTTCCGGGCATTGACCATCATGATGCTCTAGATTATCTGAAAATAAATTATGGCGCTAAAATTTCAACGAGTACAGTATTTGGTGTGCCGCTAAAATAATGCCTGCTGAGCGGAAGAGGGAAAAAGCTTGATAAATAAAATCATAACCACTGGCAGATTAATAACCTGCCAGTAAACGAGGTTAGAGTGTATAAATGTCTATAGATCAGATAAATTCTGACCATAATATATTTCTTGTATCTCTTTTTTAAGTAAACGGGTGATTTCTTTCTTTTCCGTTTCGCTTAATTCTTCTGCTGTGGTATTGAATAAATACTCGTTCAGATCAAATTCTTCCAACATCATTTTGGTATGGAAGAGATTTTCCTGAAAAATATTCACATCAATCATATGGTACTGAGACTGGATTTCTTCCGTCACATAATTCTGAATGGAATTGATTTCATGGTCGATATAGAGTTTTATGCCATTAACATCTCGGGTAAAACCACGAACACGATAATCCATTGTGACAATGTCAGATTCCAGTTCATAAATAAGATAATTCAAAGCATTAAGAGGGGAAATAACGCCACAGGTTGAGATTTCAATATCTGCCCTAAAAGTACAAATGCCACCATCAGGATGGCTTTCTGGATAGGTATGTACACAAATATGGCTTTTATCCAAGTGGGCGACGGCAGAGTCCGGAAGTGGCCCAGGGTTTTCCGTATTATCCACTAACTTGGGGTTTATGGGTTCTTCACTAATCAGAATGGTTACGCCCGCCCCTTGCGGGTTATAATCTTGGTGGGCGATATTAAGAATGTTTGCACCAATGATTGAATAGGTTTCACTGAGAATTTCAGTCAGGCGGGTCGCATTATACTGTTCATCAATGTACGCGATATAACTGTCGCGATCGGCCTTCGTTTTCGCATAACAAATATCATAGATACAAAAAATTAAGCTTTTTGTTAGATTGTTAAAGCCGTGCAATTTCAGCTTGAGCAATTTAGTTCACCCGGCTAATGAGGGATTATTGACTTCCAGACAGGGCATTCAGCAAGTACTGTTGCAAGGCAAAACTTCCTGCATGTATGGCTGGTGTGTAGTAACGGCAGGTTATGCCCGAATTCTCAAAACGCTGTTGTAGTGCTGCTAAAGGCACTTGTCGCAATGTTGGGTTCTGAGTAGCCCATGCAAACGTCATAATCCCACCGTAATAGGTTGGAACGGTAGCTTGATAGAAACTACTATCAGCAAAATAGTGGCTCAGTTTTTTATGGCTACTGATAGCTTCATCTTGTTGCAGGAAACATACGCCATTTTGGGCGACAAAAATACCGCCTTCGTTCAGGCAACGAGCGCAGCGTTCATAAAATTCAGAGGTAAATAAATTTTCACCAGGGCCGATGGGGTCGGTGCAGTCAGAAATGATGATGTCGAATTTGTCAGACGTTGTTTTAACGAAGTTGATACCATCATGACCAGTTTGAAGCGGGGGTCATCATAGGAGCCTGCGTTGTGGCTGGGTAAATATTGACGGCAAAATTCTACAACATCCACATCAATTTCCACCATTATGATATTGTCGAGATATTGATGACGACAAACTTCACGTAACATCCCGCCATCGCCTCCCCCAATGATCAAGACACGCTTGGCCTGACTGTGGGCAAATAGTGGAACATGGGCCATCATTTCATGATAAATACACTCATCGCGCTCTGTCGTTTGTACTACACCGTCAAGCGCCATAATCCGGCCTAACTCTGCATTTTCAAAAATAACCAGATCTTGATGCTCTGTTTTATTGTGATAGAGCACATTTTCAACGGTAAAATACTGACCAAAATTGGCATGTAATGTTTCATACCAAATTTTTTTCTGTGACATGTTCTGGTATTCCTCCATTGTAATGTTCACAGGAATTGGGTGCACATAATAGCCAACTATTAATTGGGTTGCGCCGCGAAATTTACCTGTAGAGGCATTTAACCAAAGAACTATTTAACAACAAACTGTTTTACAAGGAACTATTTTACATAGGCAAGTAAACTGAGGGAATTTCGGGCAAGCGAGCGGCATTTTAGCTCATGAGGCAGATGGATTCCTTTCAGATCGTTGTAGCCTGACTGATTTAGTTCTTCCATTAGCTGGCTGTCGTAATTGCTGAGATCCAAATTTTTATGTTGAGCAAAATAGATAATTGTACGCCGAATCTCTCGATCAGGGATTTGACTATAACCACAATCATATTTTAAGAAGATATAGACAGCTGTCAGATCAGCAAGATCTTCAGCATCTTTCTCAGATAGGGCTTGTGCGGGTTGTGCTAAACCAAACAAAACCAGGATGTAAGTCAATAAGGCAATTTTTTGCATAATTTCTATTATACTGATTTTCTACCGTTTCGCCTAAGTTAACATATTAATATCTTTGTTAGCCAAACTTTATTTTCTTAACTTTGAGAAAATTACCTTTTTTTCTGTCAGTAAAAAAATTTAACTGACCATATCACGAATAGGGTTTGTTCTGATGGCATTGAGTGTTATTTTATGCGTTTGGTGAGCTTATGGTATTGAGCAGTGTGTAAATAATCACACCAAATTTTGGTTTGCTTTGTGATTATTTAAAACAAAATCAAATGGTTATATTGATGAAGAAACATATTGTAGAAGTGATGATCTCCGAACAAGAGATTAAACAACGTGTTGCTGAACTGGGGCAACAGATTACCGAACATTATCGTGATAGCAATCGTGAACTGGTGTTGGTTGGTTTGCTAAGAGGATCATTTATCTTTATGGCAGATCTATGTCGTGAAGTACAGGTTCCTCACGAAGTGGATTTTATGACTGCATCCAGCTATGGCAATGAAATGAGTTCTACCCGCGATGTGAAAATCCTCAAAGATCTGGATGAAGACATTCGTGGCAAAGATGTGTTGCTCGTTGAAGATATTATCGACTCAGGTAATACGCTGAACAAAATCCGTGAGATTCTGGGGCTTCGTGAACCGAACTCACTGGCGATTTGTACCTTGCTGAGCAAACCATCTCGTCGTGAAGTCGATGTGCCAGTAGAATGGATTGGCTATTCGATTGAAGATAAGTTTGTGGTTGGTTATGGCATTGATTATGCTCAACATTATCGCCATCTGCCTTATATCGGGCATGTCACCCTGCTGGAAGATTAATTTTTACGATAAGTCAAAGTCGCTTAGCGAAAAATGCTGTAAATTCTTGCTTAATGTGGCGAGGAGCAATCACTAACGTAATCAGCGCAACAGTGAGAAAATGGCAGCGAAATGCTGCCATTTGTTTTTAATTCAATCTGTTATTTTTTCTGCGATAGTGTAGAAATGGCCTGACGATAATTAAGTTCCAGTGTTTCACGGCTGTTAGCCGTAATATCCAAATTATGTAATTCACCATCTTTCAAACCATACACCCAGCCGTGGATTATGACCTTTTGGCCGCGTTTCCACGCAGATTGCATAATGGTTGAGTGGCCGAGGTTATAAACCTGCTCAATCACATTCAATTCGCACAAGCGGTTCAGTCGTTCGTTCGGTGATAGCTCACCAAGCATTGAACTGTGTTTGTACCATAAATCACGAATGTGGAGCAGCCAGTTATTAATTAAGCCCAACTCAGTGCCATTCACGGCAGCTTCAATACCGCCGCAACCGTAATGACCGCAGATGATGATGTGTTCAACTTGCAAGACTTCAACCGCATACTGAACAACTGATAAACAATTTAAATCGGTATGGATCACAAGGTTAGCAACGTTCCGATGAACAAACAGATCGCCGGGTGCAGCATCAATCAATTTCTCGGCAGGTACTCGGCTATCAGAACAGCCTATCCACAGGAAATGAGGCTTTTGTGCTTTCGATAGTTCTTTGAAAAAATGCGGATTTTCTTCATTTACAGAATTTGACCACTGTTTGTTCCTGGCAAACAGTTCTTCAATTTTTCTCATCATAACTAATAGCCTGATAACGTTTATGAGATAGAATCATATACAACATTACTTGAGAATTTAATATTTAATTGAGTAATGTTTTTTATTTTATCTCTGTCACGGCGAAGAAAGGTAGGAAAAATAATGGCATAATTTCTATCTTGCACTCAAAAATAGCAAAAAATAAAGGTATTTTTTACTTATGGCTTATGCATTGGAATTGACGCAGCTCACGAAAACCTACTCGGGAGGAGTGAAAGCGCTGCGGGGGATTGATTTACGTGTAGAAGCAGGGGATTTTTACGCACTTTTGGGGCCAAATGGTGCTGGGAAATCTACTACGATTGGTATCATTAGTTCCCTAGTTAATAAAAGCAGCGGTAAGGTTAAAGTATTTGGTTACGATATTGATACTGATCTTGTCAATGCTAAACGGCAACTCGGACTTGTTCCACAGGAATTTAATTTCAACCAATTCGAAACAGTGATTCAAATTGTATTGAATCAGGCTGGATATTATGGTGTCCCGCGCAATGTAGCGCAGCACAGGGCTGAAATTTATCTTACTCAACTGGATCTCTGGGGAAAGCGTAATGAACGGGCCATTCGTTTGTCCGGAGGCATGAAACGGCGTTTGATGATTGCTCGTGCTTTGATGCACCAACCGAAGTTGCTGATCCTTGATGAACCCACTGCGGGAGTGGACATCGAACTGCGCCGCTCCATGTGGGAATTTTTAAGAGAGTTGAATGTGCAGGGAACCACTATCATCCTGACGACCCACTATTTGGAAGAAGCTGAAATGCTGTGCCGTAATATTGGCATTATCCAGCATGGCGCGCTGGTTGAGAACACCAGCATGAAAGATCTGCTCCGCCAACTTGAATGTGAGACATTTTTATTTGATTTAGTATCGAAAGGAACGATGCCTATCGTTGAAGGTTACGATTATCGTTTGATCGATGCAGCCACGCTGGAAGTAGACGTAAAACGTGGGCAAGGGTTGAATGACATTTTTTTCCAGCTGAATACGCAGGGTATTCAAATCAGCAGCATGCGCAACAAAGCGAACCGTCTGGAAGAGCTGTTTGTTGGGTTGACCAATAATAATCAAGGAGGTAGTTAATGATCCAACTGTACTGGGTGGCTTTGAAAACCATCTGGATTAAAGAAATCACCCGTTTTGGCCGTATTTGGGTGCAAACTTTGCTTCCTCCCGTGATCACCATGTCCCTTTATTTTGTTATTTTCGGCAACCTGGTTGGTTCCCGTATTGGTGAAATGGGTGGGTTTGGCTATATGCAGTTTATTGTGCCAGGGTTGATTATGATGTCGGTGATCACAAACTCCTACTCAAACGTCTCTTCTTCCTTCTTTGGCGCTAAGTTTCAACGTAGCATCGAAGAAGTATTGGTTGCGCCAGTTCCGACACATATTATTATTACTGGCTTTGTTGGCGGCGGCGTGGCACGTGGTGTATTCGTCGGGATTCTGGTGACACTGGTTTCCCTGTTGTTTGTACCGTTACAGATCCAATCATGGGGCATGGTGGTGATCACTTTGCTGGCAACGTCCATTCTGTTTTCATTGGCGGGATTGCTGAATGCCATTTTTGCAAAAAGCTTTGATGATATCAGCATCATTCCGACCTTTGTTTTGACACCTCTGACTTATTTGGGCGGCGTATTCTATTCTCTTACTCTGTTGCCTGATTTCTGGCAATCAGTATCAAAGCTTAACCCAATCGTCTATATGATCAGTGGCTTCCGCTATGGTTTTCTCGGTATTGCTGATGTTTCTGTGATGATGACATTAAGCATGTTAGGGGCCTTTATTGCCGGGTTTTATTTATTGGCTTGGTATTTAATTGAATCAGGCCGAGGTCTGAGAAACTAATAGGCAAACCAAACAAACACTCCGCCGTTAATTTCGGTGGAGTGAGCGTAACCAACAAAGCTGTAACTTGAAATATTATGAGTATATAGATAATAAAATTGATTGATCGCATCCCTCCAATTTCAATTTTGAATAATCTAATATCTCATAAATTCATTCCATCAATATCCCCAGAAAAATATATCGCCAATATAAGAAACATGTAGCGCAGCTAATAAATAACTTAATAATAAAAGTTATTCTCTTAGGTAATATATCCTTCGTTTTTCTAAATTGCCGCTTTGTTGGCTATGCTCATTCATCCCAGTCGCATAGTTAGTTAATGGTTTTCTATTGCAGTTTTTTAGATTTATAAAATACAAATATTTATTTCTCTTCTACGGTTCCGAGCTTTAAAAATGAAACCATCATTTTTAGCTGCATGGGTGGAGTTTATATGCGCATTCTCTTTTTGGGTGACAGTCCGGTTCCTGTGTCGAACTCATTTATTTTATTGGATGATGCTTGTCAGTAGCGAACCAAGAAAGGCATTGAAATTACCAGGGTCAAAGTGGGGGACTTCGATGCTGAGGCATTAATAAAAGCTGAAGAAATGATCAGTGGCGTTCATGCCTGCTATAGTCAGATTCAATACTATGATGAGAAAACATCACCTTTCATTTATACCGAAACCCTCAGCCGTCTGAAAAAAATCTCAAAGCTTTCTTTCGGGTAATTCAACGTCGTCTATTGCAGGCAATTATAGCACCTCAATTGTTAATGGTTGGAGGCACATAATACTGTAATAAGAAATCAATGATTACAGTCCGTTTTCTGCCTTGGCTGATGCCCATATTACTGGTTGTGATTTGGCAGATTGCTGGCAGTGAAGGCTGGTTGTCGAGTCATATATTACCTCCCCCTGAAAAAGTACTGTAAGCTGGATAGATACTGCTGAAAAGTGGTGAATTATGGAGCAATATCTACATTAGTACCTGGCGTGCATTGTGTGGTTTTGCTATTGGTGGAGCCATTGGTCTTGCTTTGGGATTATCAAAAACTGGTGAACGTCTGCTGGACAGTACGGTATCCGTTTGCATGTCATTGTCCGTGAAACAGAAGAAGAGGCTTGGGCGGCGGCTGAGCGTTTGATCTCTCATCTGGATGATGACACTATTACTCAGGCTCAGAATGTTGCCCGTATGGATTCAGCAGGACAAGCGCGAATGAGCGTATTACATCAAGACTTAAGGGATAATTTACTGATTGGCCCCAACTTGTGGGCGGGAGTAGGGTTGGTAGGGAGTGGCGCGGGAACCGCTTTGGTCGGGAATCCAGAACAGGTGGCAGAAAGAATACGTGAATATCAGGCGTTGGGGATCAGTAATTTTATCTTCTCCGGCTATCCACACCTTGAAGAAGCACACCGTTTTTCAGAGCTGGTCATGCCATTGTTACAAGTTAATCAGCTACAGGGAAATCAGAGTTGCTCGTCAATTCGTTCAGCTAATACGGGGCCTTTTGGCGAGACCATCGGTAACGATAAGCGTCCAGTCAAACAGGATAATGCAGTGAACAGCCCCCCAATTATGTAACAGCAGTGTCGAACCTTATTGATGATTGTTTATTAATGGCTGTTTATTGATGAATCTTTACATTTTACTAAAGGGTGAGGGCTGAAAGGTTGCTAAGGCAGTGGTCTTGTCTGGCAAACGGGATGCGTTCATATGCCAATTATGATGACAAATCAACGTCCATTGCAATTTGCCTACTGGGTACCCAATGTTTCCGGAGGGTTGGTAATCAGCAAGATCCCTCAACGTACTCAGTGGGATGCACAATATAACCGGCGTTTGGCGCAAATCGCGGAAAGTGTCGGGTTTGATTATGCTTTAACCCAAATTCGCTTTACCGCGGGTTATGGTGCAGAAAATCAGCACGAGTCAGTCACTTTCTCTCAGGATCTGCTGGCGGCAACGGAAAAACTGAAAGTCATTGCGGCGTTGTTACCCGGTCCTTGGAATCCGGCACTGGCAGCCAAACAGATTGCGACCATCAGTCACCTTTCCGGCGCCCGTATTGCGGTGAATGTGGTCAGCGGTTGGTTTCGCAGTGAATTTAAAGCCATTGGTGAAATTTGGCTCGATCATGAAGAGCGTTATCTGCGTTCTGAAGAATTTATTCGTTGTTTGCGGGGCATCTGGCAAGAGAGTCAATTTACTTTTGCTGGCGATTTTTATCGATTCCGAAATTATAGCCTGAAGCCAAAACCGCTTGATCCACAACCGGAAATTTTTCAGGGGGGGAGTTCACGCGCAGCACGGGATATGGCAGCCCGCGTTTCTGACTGGTATTTCACTAACGGTAACAGTGTAGAGGGTATACGTCAGCAGATCGACGATATTAAAGTAAAAGCCCAGCAAAATCAGCACATAGTGAAAATTGGCATGAATGCGTTTGTTATTGCCAGAGAAAGCGAACAACAGGCACAACAAGTACTTCAGGAAATCATTGACCACGCCGATGTGGACGCTGTGAAAGGTTTTCAACATGAGACACAAAATGCCGGTCAGGCTTCACCAGAAAAAGAGGGCAATTGGGCGAAGTCCAGCTTTGAAGATTTGGTGCAATATAACGATGGCTTTAAGCCTGAATTGATCGGAACGCCACACCAGATTGCTGAACGGATCATTGAGTATAAAAAAGCGGGGGTGGATCTACTGTTGTTGGGATTTCTCCATTGTCAGGAAGACGTGGCATTTTTTGGTCAGGAAGTGATCCCCCTGGTCCGGGAACTTGAACAGCAGTTAATGTTGGAATTAAAGGCATAATGTTACCTTGGTATTGTGTCTGAGGAGCGCAGGGGAAGCATGATGATAAACTTATCACCACTGGCCCGGAGGCGCTTTAGTGAGCGAATGAGGCTACCACAAGTAGCAGAACATGCAGTGGTTGTTGCTAATGAAGTATTGCATGTCCCGCACCTTACTAAAATTACTCAATGTCCTGTTTTATAACTCGGTAATGTGCTTAATTCCTCTGATTAATCAGAGGAATTAAGGTGTACCAAGTTTTTGTTATTATTGATTATTTATTTGATTGATTATCGTTATGCTGATCCAAATTCTGTTTATCCAGAGACCAGATTGCGCTGCGCACATCTACTTTGACTGGTAACAATCCAATACGGGTAAATGTATCCCAGATAACAAAGCGTGATTTGTAGGACATATTAACTCTCTTTGTGATTGATAGAGGAAAGATAACAAATCCAACTTGTCACTTTTAAATAACAAAATTGCGCTTGTTAGTGCGGATTTTTGCTAACGACAGGTTGGGGCCTAATGGGAGGGGTTTTTAATAATAAATTAAAGAGATGTGTGCCACTTTGAGTGATTACTAGCACACATCTCTAATCTCAATTATGCGTCTAAATCAACCTGCTGATTATCAATCAGGCGGGTCTGGCCTAACCATGCAGCCATCAGGATCACCGCTTTTTTGCTCTGTGGCGTTAGTGGTGCCAAGTTCTTTGCATCGCGGATAAATAGCTCATCCGGAATAAAACCGGCTTCACGTAATTGTGAAGCTGCCGTTTCAATCAACTGCTCGGTATCTCGTTCACCTTTCTTTATTTGCTCAGCGATATGCTGCATGACCTTATGCAGTGAAGGCGCAATTTTTTTCTCGTCAGGAGACAGGAGGTTATTACGTGAACTAAGTGCCAAGCCATGTTTATCACGGACGATAGGCACAGAAACCAGCATAATATCGTAAGCCATATCGGCAATCATTTTGCGGATAATCTGCAATTGCTGGAAATCTTTTTCGCCGAAATAAGTGAAATCAGGCTGAATAAGGTTAAACAATTTGCTGACAACGGTAGTGACTCCACGGAAATGCCCAGGACGGCTGGCCCCTTCAAGCATATGAGAGAGTTCAGGTACTTCGACAAAAGTCTGATTGCCGTTTAATCCATTCGGGTACATCTCGTGAGCACTAGGCGCGAAGACCAGATCAATATTGCGACGACTCAGTTTCTCACAATCTTCCTGTAACGTTCGTGGGTAAGTGGCTAAATCATTTTCGTTATCAAATTGCATCGGATTGACAAAAATACTGACGATAACGACGTCAGCCTGCGCTTTGGCAGTATCAACCAATGTCATATGACCATCATGCAGATTTCCCATCGTGGGAACAAAAGCAATGCTTTTGCCTGCCTGACGCCAACGGCGGATTTCACGGCGTAAAATAGGAATCGTTTCTATAATCAGCATTGCTGTACTCCTCTAATTCGCAGTCATGCTGGGAATTATCAGTTAAATGAGTGTGCTTGGTCGGGATAGATACCACTTTCTACCTGTTCAATATACAAACGGATGGCATCCCGGATATTTCCCGTTTCTTTGAGAAAGTCTTTGGCAAATTTCGGCGGTTTGGCGGTGATGCCCAATGCATCGTGCATCACTAAAATCTGAGCATCAGTAGCATTACCGGCACCTATGCCAATGACTGGGATCGTGGTCAGTTTTTCAGTAACCTGGCGCGCCAGTTCGGTAGGAACACACTCTAACAATAACATTTGCATACCTGAATCTTTTAGTGCGAGCGTATCGTTAATGAGTTGATTTGCCGATGATTGATCGCGCCCCTGAACTTTATAACCGCCCAGGATATTGACAGATTGAGGCATTAATCCTAGGTGAATACAAACAGGTACAGAACGTTCAGTCAACATTTTTACTGTATCACAGAGCCAGCTTCCGCCTTCGATTTTGACCATATTGGCGCCTGCGCGCATCAATTTGGCGGCGTTCTTGCAGCCTTGCTCTGGAGTGGCGTAACTCATGAATGGCATATCAGCAATTAAGAACGCATCAGGAGCGCCAGCGCGAACGCAGCGAGTATGGTAAGCGATGTCTTCAATCGTGACAGGTAAAGTTGAATTGAATCCTTGCATAGTCATGCCAAGTGAATCACCAATAAGCATGACATTAATTCCCTGTTCGGCAAAAATATGGGCGAAACTGGCATCGTAAGCTGTGATTGTAGCGAATTTGCGTTTCTCTTTTTTTAACTGCCACAGGTCAGATAGAGTTGTTGGTTTCATTATTATCTCCCGATATAGTTAGAGCCTATCCATTGGGTGATCTAAAAATACTCAATGGGATAGGCCCTGATTATCCAGATATCGGCCACGGCTGTATGAGATGTTGAGTTATTTTTCCTTCATAAAAATACTAAGTTACAACGATAAAACCGACTCATGTTATAACGCTCTGCGCTAAAATCATCTGCGCTGAAATCATCCATGCAACAATCATTTATGCAACAATCATCCGTACTACAACCAAAATGCCAGGCCATTCTCTGGAACTTGTTTCAATCGTTCTGCCAGTGTTTCTCCGTCGGGAAACACCAGATCCGGTGCAATTTCTGCAAGCGGGTAAAGCATAAATTCGCGTTGTTTTAAACCGTAGTGGGGAACGGTTAAACGTTCAGTGTCAATGATGTGATCGCCAAACAGCATAATATCCAAATCGAGTGTTCTTGGCCCCCAACGTTCACCTTTGCGGACACGGCCTTGCGCCAGTTCAATTGCTTGAGTGTGTTCAAGCAATTGAACTGGTTGTAATTGGGTTTCCAATGCGACGGCAAGGTTGAGGTAATCAGGTTGATCTTGTGGTCCCATCGGTTTAGTTCGATAAAAAGATGAGCGAGCAACAAAAGTGGTGTCAGGGATCATTTTCAGGGCAGCAAGCGCACTATCGATTTGCTGCAAAGGATCAGCCAGATTACTACCAATGGCAATGTAAACCCGTGTCATATTAACCGTTGTCCTTGTTCTGGCGGGGAGTGCGTAGACTACGGCGAGGACGTGTTCTGCGGCGAATAGGCTCATTACCCAGTTCTGATATCATTCCGCGCTGTTGAGACGGTGTTGATTGCTGGAATTCAGTCCACCAGCGCACCAGTTCTTTCAGTTCATAGCGTTGTTCAATGCTGGCACGTAATTCCAATAAATCATACGCTGCACGGAACTTCGGATGTTCCATCAGTTTATTTGCCCGTTTTCCTTGACGGCGGGGTAGGCGAAGCTGAAGTAGCCAGATATCACGCATGGTTGTGGTATGGCGTTTAGGGATTGCAATGAAACGGCACTGTTCATCAAGAATGTCATTCATTGCCAGCGCAAAGGCATCGTAATATTGTAATCCGCCTTCCTGGGACAATTTTTCCGCATGTTCAATTAATGGATACCACAGTATGGCAGCGAATAAGAACGCGGGATTAACACGTTTATCGTTCTGTAGGCGATAGTCCGTATTTTTTAATACCTGCTCCAGTAGTTTTTCCATCGGTGAGTCACAGTCTTGGGTAAAACTACGTTGGTTCAGTGGGAATAACGGTTCAAACAAATCGTATTCACGCAGCAGCTTATAAGTACTGTAACCATACCCTGTTTGTAACAGTTTCAGGGATTCTTCGAACAGGCGCGCTGATGGAATATCTTTCAACAGAAACGCAAAACGTGAGATTGGCTCGGCAGTCGCTGGCTCGATAGTCATGTTCAGTTTGCCGGCGAAACGGATGGCACGCAACATACGCACAGGGTCTTCCCGATAGCGGGTTTCTGGATCACCAATCAGACGGATGATACCTTCGTTCAGGTCTGACATTCCGCCGACGTAATCCCGCACAGCGAAATCTTCAATGCCGTAGTAGAGACTATTGATGGTGAAATCGCGACGAGCAGCATCTTCTTCGATCGAACCGAAAATGTTATCACGCAGTAACATGCCACTCTGGGCTTTATGTGATTGGTTCCGATCATTGCTTTCAATTTGCTCATGTGGCCCACGGAAAGTGGCAACTTCAATCACATCTGGCCCAAACATGATATGGGCAAGACGAAAGCGGCGACCGACAAGACGACAATTGCGAAATAGCTTACGAACTTGCTCTGGTGTAGCGTTAGTTGCGATATCGAAATCTTTGGGTTTTTTGTTCAGCAATAAATCACGAACCCCACCACCGACGAGATAGGCTTCAAAACCTGACTTGTTCAAGCGATATAGAACTTTGAGGGCATTATCGCTAATGTCCTTGCGTGAAATGGTATGCTGCTCCCGAGAGAACACCGTGCCCGGGGAGTCCGCAGGCTTTGCCTTTACGGGTTTTTTCTTCATTTTGTCGTTGTCGGCATGTGATGAAGATGAATGATTCACTCTGCGTCGTCTACGCAGAGAGCTGCTCTCTGTTTGAGCAGAATGGTCAGATATGGTAACTGGCCTTTCACCGACTGCCGGTGTATTGCACTTTGCCCTATTATCGCGGATCAGCAAATTACGGCAGAAAGTTGCTACTCGGTTAAAAATGGTACACCTCGATAGTGACTAATCAATTAAAACAAAAAAACAGCCGACAATCATAACTTACAGGACATTTTTTGAGAATGCTTGCAGCGTTAATAGAAACACTTTATTTAGCTTTGTCATTGGTTATGCTTTTTTGGCGGAACTGTGTTTATATTCCAACCAGCGATAGCCTGCTGTAGCAGTTGATCTGTGGTGATATCCTGCCAGCCTGTGATCGTGGGTTGATTTAAAAATGATAATGCATCAATAAGCAATGGTTTCGGATCACCCAGCGGGATCGGTTGGGCATGATTTTGCTTAGAAAGTTTATTTCCCTCTTTGTTTAGCACGAGAGGTAAATGCACGTAATCTGGCATTGTGAAATTTAAGTGCTGATACAGAGATAATTGGCGAACCGTGGGTTCGATTAAATCTGCTCCTCTGACAATTTCAGTAACGCCTTGGTAATTATCATCAATAACAACGACAAGATTATAGGCGAATAAACCGTCTTTGCGATGAATAATGAAATCCTCTTCCGCCATTGCAGTGGATACCGTGGTGTAACCTTGCAATTTGTCGTCAAAACCGTAAACCGGATGGTGTTGTTTTAGGCGAACAGCGGCATTGTGGTGGGGCAGGTGTAAATGCTGGCAGTGACCATCATAAAAACCGCCCAGTTGTTGAATACGCTGACGGGTGCAAGTACAGCAATAGCTATTTCCTTGCTGTTTTAACTGGTTAAGGATATCACGATAAGCTTCATGGCGCCGGGATTGATAGAGAACGTCGTCATCCCAGTAAAGACCGTAATGCTCAAGGACTTTTAATATTCGGTTGGTTGCACCGGGGACCTCTCGTGGAGGATCAATGTCATCGATGCGCATCAACCATTTTCCATGATTGGCTCTTGCTTGCAGATAACTGCCCAGTGCCGTCACTAAGGAACCGAAATGGAGATCACCTGAAGGGGATGGAGCGAAGCGCCCAATATATAACGAGGAACGTTCAGATCGAGTCATATAAGATCAATAAGGGGTATACGGCGCCATTCAGCGCCGTACTTAACCCAATCGGTTAGCCAGCCATTTGCTTTTCGCGAATTTCAGCTAACGTTTTACAGTCAATACATAAATCGGCTGTTGGGCGAGCTTCCAAACGGCGTATGCCAATTTCAACGCCACAGGATTCACAATAGCCGAAATCCTCCTCTTCGACCTTTTTAAGCGTTTTCTCGATCTTTTTGATCAATTTACGCTCACGATCCCGGTTACGTAGTTCAAGACTAAATTCTTCTTCTTGCGCCGCACGGTCAACTGGATCAGGGAAGTTTGCTGCCTCATCTTGCATATGAGATACAGTACGGTCTACTTCATCCCTGAGTTGATTGCGCCATGCTTCCAGAATCAGCTTGAAATGCTCTAACTGGGCATCGTTCATGTATTCTTCGCCTGGCTTTTCCTGGTAAGGTTCTACCCCAGCAATGGCGAGAATGCTCAAGGACGAGGTTTTACGTTTTTGCCCTTCTTGCATAATGCTTCTCCTTACACACGCACTATCAAACGACCCCCCAACAGTGGGGGGAAAAAATAGGCCGCTATAAATAGCAGATGACTGCGAGGTTGGCAATTGTTCCTGCCATTAGTTTTGCAATGGTGTGAAGGCAGCCATGTTTACTGCCTAAATATATTGCAAAACTACTTCCTCCAGCATGATTTGTTTACAAATTATCCCATTGATAAAAAAGGTAATTTGTCACTTAGAACCATTCTGTTCTCTATCATGTTGGCCCTATAACAGATTACTTCGACCCCTAAATTACAAGCTTGTTCCAAAAGACAAGCATAATCATGATCAATATGTTTTGCTGCCGCAACCTGATTGATTCCAGAATGTAAAACAGCAAATAACAGGACAGCACGCTGGCCTTGTTGTGCTATCAATGATAGCTCACGTAAATGTTTTTGCCCGCGAATTGTAACGGCATCAGGAAAATATCCATAATTATCCTGCAACAATGTCACTGACTTGACCTCAATATAGCAATCAACTCTTTGTTTTGACTGTAACAATAAATCTATACGGCTTTTCTCTTTTCCATAGCTTACTTCACGACTAATTTGCTCATATCCAGATAATTCCGAAATTACATTTTTTTCAATAGCCTGATAGGCCAATTCATTGGCTCTGAGTGTATTGACACAAATCCAGTGCCCAGTTTGAGTCTGTGTCATTTCCCAGCTATTCGGATATTTGCGTTTGGGATTGTCCGATGTGGAATACCACACGGTATCTCCCGGCGTAGCACAACCGGTCATTGCACCGGTATTGGCACAGTGTATGGTGAGCGTTTCTCCTTCAGGCGTAAGGATATCCGCGAGAAAGCGTTTATAGCGGCGAATTAAGGTGGCAGGCTTCAGGGGCGGTGAAAATTCCATAAATTTTCCTTCATAACCGGAGGTCAGTTGTCTTAATGATTTGAAATTCGATGAAATGAAATCAAAGGTGCCAATGCTACAATGGCACCTATTGAAAGTTAATTCATTATGGAGATCCTTTGTTACTATCCATTCATAACATCCCTATTCATAACGCCTCCATTCATGATGTCCCCATTTATGACGTTGTGGGATCCGTTATCGCTGAATTGCAATCATCAAAGCAGGTGTTGCTGCATGCGCCTACAGGTGCAGGAAAATCGACCGTATTGCCATTGGCGATATTGGATCAGGCACAGTTGGCCGGACGTATTATTATGCTGGAGCCGCGGCGTATTGCTGCGCGTAGTGTAGCAGAGCGCCTTGCCGAACAATTAAATGAACCCGTTGGCATGACAGTGGGTTATCGGATGCGATCGGAAACAAAAGTCAGTGCTTCTACATGTCTTGAAGTCGTGACTGAAGGTATTCTGACACGAATGCTTCAGCAAGATCCTGAATTGAGTGATGTCTCGCTTGTAATCCTTGATGAATTTCATGAACGCAGTTTACAGGCTGATTTTGCGTTGGCGTTATTGCTGGATGTGCAGGAAGGGCTGCGCGATGACCTGCGTATCTTGATTATGTCAGCAACACTGGATAATCAGCGGCTTTCCTCTTTACTGCCGGATGCCCCTGTAATTGTGTCAGAAGGGCGCAGCTATCCGGTCACGAGAGCATATCATCCGATTTCCGCTCATCAGCCTTTTGAGCAATCAGTCGCATCGGCGGTATTGCGGTTATTGCAGCAGGAGATGGGGTCACTGTTGCTGTTTTTGCCCGGTGTCGGTGAAATCCAGCGGGTGTTGGCGCTATTGGAAGGCAAGGTCGATGACGATACGTTGTTGTGTCCATTGTATGGTGCGTTATCTCTGTCAGATCAACGCAAGGCAATCTCACCAGCTCTAACGGGAATGCGCAAGGTGGTGTTGGCGACCAATATTGCAGAAACCAGTCTGACGATTGAAGGTATTCGTTTGGTGGTAGACAGTGGTCTTGAGCGCACCAGCCGATTTGAGCCTAAAAGTGGCCTGACACGCTTGATTACCCAGCGTATCAGTCAGGCGTCAATGATACAACGGGCAGGGCGTGCCGGACGATTGGAAGAGGGCGTTTGTTGGCATCTCTTTAGTCAGGAACAGGCAGAAAGGGCGACGGAACACAGTGAGCCGGAAATTCTGCATTCCGATCTTAGTGGCTTGTCGCTCTCCCTATTACAGTGGGGATGTCGTGACAATACCCAACTTCATTGGTTGGATAATCCACCGCAACCAGCGCTGGCTGTTGCCGCATCCTTATTGCTACGGTTAGGGGCATTGGATGATAACCAACAACTGACCGCCCGAGGTTGGCAAATGGCAGAATCCGGTAGTGAACCGCGTTTGGCGGCTATGCTATGTTCAGCTAGAGAAAAAAGTGTAGCTAAAGAACAGGGTACATCTAAAGAAGAAGGTCATGTGGTGCTGGCAACAGCAGCGAAACTGGTCGCCATTTTGGAAGAACCTCCGCGTCGTGGGCAACCAGATTTGACGTATTGGGTGATGTCAAACCAGCGTCACTGGCAGCAAAGGGCCAATCAGCTTATCAGGAATCTTGGTGGCAAGGTTGAAAAACAAGGCGCAGAGAACGTTAGCCCCGACCTTGTCCCTGAATTGCTGGTGCAGGGATTTCCTGATCGGATCGCCAAAAACCGTGATAATCTTGGGCGTTTTCAGTTAGCTAATGGGCTGGGTGTAGCATTAGAACGTGAAGAACCGCTTTCGGGAGAGGCTTGGCTGGTCACGCCTTCATTACAGCAAAGCAGTAAAAATCCTGATGCCCGCGTCTCGCTTGCCTGTCCATTGAACATTGAACAAACCATGCGGCAATACCCTCACCTGTTTACTCAACATACAGCCGTGGAGTGGGATGATAATAAAGGTTCGTTGCGGGCATGGAAGCGTTTGCAATGTGGGCGTTTAATCGTTAAAGCGCAACCTCTGGCAAAGCCTTCCGAGTCGGAATTGCAGGAAGCCTTGCTGAATTGGGTGCGGCAGGAAGGTTTGTCGGCCTTGAATTGGTCACCGGAGGCATTGCAGCTACGCATTCGTTTGCAAAGAGCAATAGAATGGCTCCCAGAACTAGAATGGCCTGCGGTTGATGATGAGGCTTTGCTTAATTCCCTTGAACAGTGGCTGCTTCCTACTTTAATGGGCGTTGGTGACTTGAAGGGGTTACACCAAATTGAATTGTCATCTTCCCTGATGGGTTTGCTTGATTGGCATCAGCGGCAAATACTGGATAATGAATTGCCTACTAATTACACTGTGCCAACGGGCAGCAGGATCACTATCCAATATTTCAGTGATAAGACACCAGTACTGTCAGTTAGAATGCAGGAGATGTACGGAGAGCAGCAAAATCCAGTATTGGCGAAAGGTCGAATTCCGCTTGTCATTGAATTGTTGTCTCCTGCCCATCGCCCATTACAGATCACACAAGATCTCGCTGCATTCTGGCGGGGGGCTTATCGTGAGGTGCAAAAAGAGATGAAGGGTCGTTATCCCAAACATTTATGGCCAGATGATCCTGCCAACACGGCGCCGACGAGGCGAGTGAAAAAATACATGTAATTACTTTAACTCAACTTCGATTTATCCAACTGAGTTGAATAAACATTGGGAGAATTCGGTATGTCTGATGATGATCGTCAGCCAATCGGACGCAAGGGTAAAAAATCGGGACTTCGTCGTGGGCGAACATCAAAAAAACGCAATCGGCGGGATAACTATGATGATTATGAAGATAATGATTTTGATGAGGATGAAGTCATGACTAAAAAAGGGAAAAAGCCCCGTCGATCCAAGCAAAAAGGGAATTGGGCCTTATGGCTGCTGTTAAAAATCTTTATTGTTCTGGTATTGCTCTTTGCTATTTATGGGTTTTATCTGGATAACAAAATTCGTGAGCGCATCGACGGAAAAGTCTGGGATTTGCCGGCTGCGGTGTACGGTCGCGTGGTCGACCTTGAACCGGGCATGAACTACAGCAAAAATGAAATGGTCCGATTACTGGAAGGTATGCAGTATCGGCAGGTGACCAAAATCATCGGT
Source organism: Xenorhabdus hominickii (assembly GCF_002632725.1). GTDB lineage: Bacteria > Pseudomonadota > Gammaproteobacteria > Enterobacterales > Enterobacteriaceae > Xenorhabdus > Xenorhabdus hominickii. The sequence continues at coordinate 89,916 of NZ_NJAI01000005.1, read as the reverse complement.
GCAGGGGAATTTGTTGTCAGAGGGAACAGTATTGAGATGCTGCGGCGCCCGTTTGATTTCCCTGATGGTAAAGAAGAGCAGATCTTGGCTCGTCTGACCTTTGATAACAACCACCTTTCCAGCATCGAAAATATGGAAAACCAGCGCCAGTTTGGTTTTTTCCGCCTTGATCCAAAATTAATCACCATGATGCAATCGCCGAACGGCGAACAACGGTTGTTTATTCCGCGCTCAGATTTTCCTGATTCACTGGTTCAAACCCTGCTGGAAACAGAAGATCGTTATTTCTATGAGCATGGTGGGGTTAGGCCGCTTTCCATTGCCCGTGCGGTATTGGCTAACCTGACGGCAGGACGCACAGTTCAGGGAGGAAGTACCCTGACACAGCAGTTGGTGAAAAACCTGTTCCTTTCCAATGAGCGTACATTGAGTCGCAAAGTAAACGAAGCCTACATGGCATTGCTGATGGATGCTCGGTTTAGCAAGGATCGTATCCTTGAACTTTACCTGAACGAAGTCTATTTGGGGCAGAGTGGTGATGAGCAGATTCGTGGCTTCCCGCTTGCGAGTCAGTACTACTTTGGTCGCCCGATTAAAGAACTCAGCCTTGATCAGCAAGCATTGCTGGTGGGTATGGTCAAAGGGGCATCTTGGTATAACCCGTGGCGTAACCCCCAAGCCGCGCTGGAGCGCCGTAACATCGTATTGCGAATCCTTTTTAGCCGACAACTTATTGATCAGAAAATGTATGATCTGTTGAGTGCCCGACCTCTTGGTGTAAAACCGAGAAGTGAATCGCTGACTCCACAACCCGCCTTTATGCAGTTGGTGCGTCAGGAATTGCAGGAAAAGCTGGGTGATAAAGTTAATAATCTCTCGGGCGTGAAAATCTTCACTACTCTCGATCCGGTTTCACAGGATGCAGCGGAAAAATCCGTGGAAGAGGGCATTGCTGAATTGCGGAAATCCCGTAATATGCCTGATCTGGAAGGTGCGATGGTTGTGGTTGACCGTATCAGTGGCGAAATCCGCGCGATGGTGAGTGGAGCACAGCCACAATATGCAGGATTTAACCGCGCATTGAATGCCCGTCGTTTGATTGGCTCGTTAGCCAAACCTGCAACTTATCTGACGGCGTTGAGCCAGCCGGATAAATATCGCCTGAATACTTGGCTGGCGGATGAACCGATTTCTATCCCGCAAGAGGGAGGCAAGCCATGGGAGCCGAGGAACTTTAGTCGTCAGTTCAGTGGCCGGGTTATGTTGATTGATGCATTGGCACGTTCAATAAACATTCCAACGGTTAATTTAGGGCTGGATATTGGGTTAGATCGTATTAGCAGTACGCTAGTCTCATTGGGGATTCCAGCCAAGGAAATCCGGCAGATTCCATCTATGTTATTGGGGGCGATTAGCCTGACGCCGATGGAAATGGCTCAAGAGTTCCAGACTATCGCCAGCGGCGGTAATCGAGCAAAATTGTCGGCTCTGCGTTCAATCCTTTCTGAAGATGGTACGTTGCTTTACCAGAGTTATCCACAGGCAGAGCGCGCCATTCCTCCACAAGCCGCCTATCTGACGCTGTATGGTATGCAGCAGGTTATCGCACGTGGTACAGGCCGATCACTGACCGCCCATTATGGCAAATACAATTTGGCAGGTAAAACGGGAACGACCAATGATCTTCGCGACAGTTGGTTTACTGGTATTGATGGCAAGGAAGTGGCGGTTGTCTGGACTGGACGTGATAACAATGGCCCAACTAAGTTGACGGGTTCGACGGGAGCACTGACGATTTACCGTCGTTATCTGGAAAATGAAACCCCGCTGATATTAAATAACCGCCCACCGGAGGGCATAGCGGATATGTCAATCAATGAAGATGGCAGCTTTAACTGTGAAGGCGGCGGTATCAGAGTATTACCGGTTTGGACTGATGATCCACAAGCCTTGTGCCAACAATTGGTGCAACAACCGATAGAGGAGAATCAAGAAAAAGCTCCGGGTTGGCTGCAAGAAATGTTCGGTCAGTAATAATGTTTGATTAGTAATAAAGTCTAACTCCCCGCATATTTGGCGGGGAGCTTAAGATACCTCAATATTCCAAAGCACATCACCTATCCAATAATCGTAAGTCAAACGTCTGAAACGCATCATCCTTGGGGGAATAGCCTAATACTTTTCTGGTTTGAGTGAGGTCGAGGCGTTTAAACCGGTTGTTGGAAATACCGTGGGCGATAAAGAAAGTGATACCTTCCGCTTCAATAGCACATGTGATCAACTGGACAGCATCCTCAGGACTCAGCCAGGCGCTCAGGTCTCGGGCATTTTTCAGCGCGTGATCCTCTTTAAATTGAAACGCCCCGATACGAAGTGCAACAGAAGAGAGGCCTTTTTGAGTTGCAAAATAAGCGCAGAGCGCTTCCCCATAGCATTTTGTGACACCGTAGACATTTGCAGGAGAGACTGCGATACCATCAGGTATTTGCTTATCGACTGGGTATCCTTCAATTGTTTGCGCACTGCTGGCAAAAACAAAACGACGGTATTGAGATTGAGAAGCCGCTTGAAGCAGGTAAGTCGTTGTTAAAATATTTGCTGGCAATAAATTCTCAAATTCAGCATCTGCGTGGGGAATACCAGCCAGATGAATAATATTTTCCGCATTGCTATTACTTACTAATTGCTGAGTAACAGAAGGATCAGATAAATCGGCGCAGATGAAGCGATGTGGAGCCTGAACGGGATAATCGGGATTTTTGTGATCCACTAGAGTAAAAATATAACGCTCCTGCATGGCCAGAAAAAAAGTCTGTCCTATACGATCACTTGCTCCGGTTAACAAAATAGTACGTTTTGACATTATTTTTCCTCTTTCAGAAACGAAATCAATCAAAAATTCTCATTCACAGCAGAACAAGCTCATTTCACGGAATTCAGTGAGCGAGGTTATTTTTTAACCTTATCTAGGGTACTAGACTAAACGTAACGTATCAATTAAAGCGGGTCTCAGTTCTATCATCCGCAAAAGTTTTAAACTGCTGCCTGCGGGGGTTCTTCGATATTGTTTCTAGAGAGGGAGATACACTTATTATTCTGAGTCTGTCAGTAAGTGAGACTGAAAATGTGAGTATTTATTTAAGACGCCACAGGAACGTTGGTGGTAGATAGTGGCGTCTGAGAAAGCGGGATCGCTTATTTTAGTTTAGCGAAGCTACGTGCTGCGGCATCAATGGTGCGCTGGATATCTTCATCAGAATGGGCGATGGACATAAATCCCGCTTCAAATGCAGATGGTGCGAGATAGACGCCTTCATCCAGCATTAAATGGAAGAATTGCTTGAAGCGCTCAACGTCACACTGCATCACATCCTGATAGCAAGTCACACTTTTTGCATCGGTAAAGAAAATACCGAACATGCCGCCAACGTGATTAACAACCAGTGGGATGCCTGCTTCTGATGCGGCTTTCTGCAGTCCCGCCGCCAAATTGTCGGTCAATTCGGTTAAGCGCTGATGCACACCAACTTGGGCGACTTCGATCAGGCAAGCCAGACCTGCCGCCATTGCGATTGGATTACCAGAGAGCGTTCCAGCCTGATAAATAGGGCCAGTTGGTGCCAGTTTCTCCATGATTTCCTGACGACCACCAAATGCGCCAACAGGCATACCACCACCGATGATTTTTCCCAGCGTCGTGATATCAGGTTCAACATCGTAATAAGCTTGTGCACCACCTAATGCAACACGAAATCCGGTCATCACTTCATCAATGATCAACAGGGCATTGAATTCATCACACAGCTTACGTAGACCCGTCAGGAATTCTGGCAGTGGAGGAATACAGTTCATGTTGCCGGCTACAGGTTCGACGATGATACAAGCTATTTCTTCCGGGTATTTTTCGAAAGCTTCGCGGACAGAATTCAGATCATTGTAGATGCAGGTCAGGGTATGTTTCGCAAAATCAGCCGGAACGCCCGGAGAGTTAGGCTGACCAATGGTCAGGGCACCAGAACCAGCTTTGACCAGCAGGCAATCGGCATGGCCGTGATAACATCCTTCGAACTTAATGATTTTGTCACGTTGAGTATAACCACGAGCCAGGCGGATGGCGCTCATCGTAGCTTCTGTACCTGAGTTCACCATGCGAACCATATCCATGGAAGGTACCAACTTTGTGACCAGTTCCGCCATCTCTACTTCGGCAGCGGTTGGTGCACCAAAACTCAGGCCCCGCTCTGCAGCTTCAATAACGGCATTGCGGATAGCGGGATGATTATGCCCCAATACCATTGGCCCCCAAGAGCCGACATAATCGATATAAGCATTATCATCGACATCATAAAGGTAGGCACCATTGGCACGTTGAATAAAGACAGGCGTACCACCAACACCGTTAAAAGCGCGTACAGGTGAATTGACACCGCCGGGGATCACATCTTTTGCCTGAGAATAAAGCGTTTCGGACTGGCTCATGAATAAAAGCTCCTGAAAGATAACGGTACAGATATGGGGATGCCATTCTAAAGCACCCTAATGGGGAAACCAAATCATCCTATATTTTACCGCTTTCAAGTTGCCGCTTTGTCGGCAGCGACATGCGCATTGTTACATTTGTGTGGCAAAACTTGAACGAATCAGTCAGGTATTGGATAATCGTTTTTAACTGACCAGAAAGTATCAAACGACTTTCCGAGAATTTTTGCCGGACAACCGGACTGGAGTAAAAATATGAGCGATGATGCAGTACTGCCTTTGCAGTTTACTGATGCCGCAGCCAATAAAGTGAAAGTGCTGGTTGCTGATGAAGAAAACCCGAACCTGCGTTTGCGGGTCTATATTACAGGTGGTGGCTGTAGCGGTTTCCAGTATGGTTTTACTTTCGATGACCAAATGAATGAAGGTGATATGACTATCCAGAAACAAGGGGTTGAGCTGGTGGTTGACCCAATGAGTCTGCAATATCTGGTAGGGGGTTGCGTAGATTATACAGAAGGGCTGGAGGGTTCCCGTTTTATCGTCACTAATCCTAATGCAAAAACAACTTGCGGTTGTGGTTCTTCTTTTAGTGTCTGATTGAGCTTCTGGCTATTGCGATAAATAGCCCCCTTTCCTTGTAATAGGAGTCAGGAGGGAGGCTATTTTGCAGAATATGACCGTAGTATTCATTGTACCTATGACGAAATCAATTGCGGTTGGCGGGACTTTTTAATAATACTGACTACCAAGCCAGACATAATGAAAAATGCCCCCAGTGTTCCCAACCAGCCTAACGTTTCCCCGATAAATAGGAACGCAAACAGTGTCGAAAATAACGGCTCACTGGTTTCAGTTATTTGCACGCTACTCGCTTCTCCTTTTTCTACTGCCTTAGTCGTGAAATAGAATCCCCCGATTGATGGTAGCAACACCAGCCCCAAAATTGTCAGCAATGCGATACCGGAAGGAATTTGTAATCCTTCATGTATTGCAGGAATGGCGAGGTAAATGCTGCCAAAACCAAACAACCAGACCAGAACAGAAATCCCGCTGCCAATGTTCATCAGTTTTGAGAGAAAGATAAACAGTGCATAGCCTAATCCGCCCAATAAGGCCAATACTACGCCTGTATAACTGCCATCAGTTTGTTCCGCGAAATTAAAGAGGCAATAAACGCCTACCATAATTAACACAAATGATAAGCATTTATTAATACCAATTTTTTCTCCCAGAAACAGTGAGGAAAGAATTATTGTAATGCCTCCAGCCGCATAGACCAGAAAAGAGACTAACGGAATGGGGGCTTCCTTGAATGCCCAAGTTTCGAAGAAATATAGGCAAAAAATGCCAAAGAAAGCGAGTATGGCAAATTGGAGGCTTTTATGTCGTAAAGACAAAAAAGTACGCCGTTCAGAAGGGCTTGTCAGGCAATATACCAGCAGTATCAGAAAGGCAATCAAACACTTCCAGAATGCAACCTGATGGTGGCTGATCCCTGAATTTAACCCGAAATGGGTAAATGTGCCGATTGTGCCGTTAAGTATGGCTGCTGTGAGAGCATAGAACTCAGCCCTTTGGTAAAAAGCATTGCTCATATTTTTGGAATCCATCCAGATAAGAATTTATAATCATAAAAAGTTAATATATTTTATTTGTATCGTGAAGTTATTAGTTCTTTTGTATAGAGAAAGCTGTGCATCTATAAATAACAAAGGCCACATACAGTGTGACCTTGATGAGAATATAAATCATGTTTCGGTAGGATTACTTAGGTAATATACCGTATGACTGTAAGTTACTAGTTTGTTTAATAAATTGGTTGTAATATCCATTTTCTGCCACAGTGTTGTTTGTAGCATTTTTGGTATCCGCTTTGACTAAATCTATAACGGTTTGATGGATCTCTTTCTTCAGTTTATCGTGAATATCAGGATCGTCAGACTCTTTAATTTTGTTTAATAAGGAAGTCAGTTTTTCTGCTTCTTTCTGGACTTCATCGTGTTTAAACTGAGGTTTTGGGATCGTATAGTCGAACACCATATTGACGGTGTCGTTATTTTCATCACCCACAGATGTCGGAGCTAAGTTTTCACCGTAATCTGATACGAAGTAATTCAGCAGTTCCGGTTTATCAAAGCATTTTGATTTTATGTTGCCCACTGATTGTTTATTACTGGTGGTAATTTCAGCCGGAAATGGTTTCCCCAACGGGTAGCTGCACTGGAAGAGATTACCGTCAATTACAGTTGCGGTGCTGCTTCTCAGCGGCATTTCAAGCTCATGCCCGTTAATCGTGACTTCATACACCGATGGCTTAAAGCGATCGGCCTTACCTTCAACGGCATACACTTCAGATAGCGTGTAATAGACATAATTGTTGGGATTGATAATCCCGCCTTTATTGATGTCAAATACCATGAAGCTGAATTTATTGCCATTACTGCCCTGTATGCTGTGCATACCCGGCGACAGTTTGACACTACCATTAGCACCCGGCTCAAGCGTGTAATCTTTATCATCTACTTTAAACGTGATGCTGCTGCTGGTCGGGTTACTATAATAGAATTCGTTTTTCTTGCTATCCGGATCCAATAGGTCACAGGCGGAAAGAAGTAATACCGCGCTGCTTAGCATCCCCAGTTTTAAAAATGTTTTCATTGATAACCATCCATAATAAGAAAATATTTTTTTCTGAAAAAGGCATTATAAGTTAAAAATATCTTTTTTTATCCACTCATTAAAGTGCTTAAAGACGGTATTTCATTTCCTGGATTCGGACAATAAATCTCGCCAAGTACACCCGTTCTTATATGATAAAGAACTCCTGTGAAAGTTTGGTGGTGCACTACTTAGCGATAAATAAATTTACCAATATCTTTTGTAAGAGAATAAATTTAGGTCAAGTTCTTTCTCTATTTTGTATCAATCAGCACATAAATTATTGACAATAAAATTAATGGATTATGTATTTTTATCGATTGGTATGTATTTTTATGCAGTTTTGCTTTTTAGAGAATTGAATATACATGATAAACAGGAACTTTAGTTATGAATATCGCCTCTATTCACCATCCAAGAGATTATTTTTCACTGGGTGATTTAATTGCTGACAAAGTTGCTCTGCTGCCAGAATGATCCTTGGCCCCGCACGGCTAAACCAGTCATCATTCAATATGATAATCCTGACACTCAGATGTGGCTGCCAAAAATCCGCGACCTGCTGTTTTTGTTCTTCTTTTCCGCCCATAACAATCACTGTTGGTTTGCGGGTAAGCACTTGCTCACGGTTAACCTGCGGCCACGGTACATGGCTATCAGCAAAAATATTTCTGCCGCCGCAAATGGAGACGATTTCGCTTTGGATGGTGTGATTGGATGAGGTAAAAATCGGATGCATGCCAAACTGTAAAAATACAGGCTTGGGATCTACATTGGTATACGTTTGTTTTAATTGACTGAATCTCTCTTGCATATCGGCGGCCGATTTTTTAGCAATATTCGGATGTGGGCTATAAGCCGCAAGTTGTTCTAATTCTGTGGCGACATCTTCTACTTTTTTTACGTCAGAATAAAAAATCGGGATACCCAAAGCTGCGAGTTGTTCGAGCGGGCGCTGGGGATTACCGCCTCGCCATGCCAAAATCAGGTCAGGTTTTAGGGCAATAATCCGTTCAATATTGATGCCTTGCCAGTCAGCAACTTGTTCCAGTTTTTTGGCGGCTTCAGGATAATCAGAGTAAGCACTTACTGCGACAAGTTGTTCACCGAGTCCGGCTGCATAAGCCAGTTCTGTCGTTGATGGAGCAAGGCTGATAACGCGGGATGCAGATGCATAAAGTGGAGCGTTGAAACTATATAGAAAACTGTACAGAAAGAATAAGATACCCAGCCAAATGAATCGCTGGGGGGATGTTTTCAAAAATGATTTCATAACCAATGCTCCACTTTAAATGATGGTTTATTGTTTACTGAATTCAGTCAGCATGGCATTGATCATTCGTGTAGATTCACGTGCCGCGACAACCAAAAACTCATCAAAGCTGATATGGGATTCCTGATCGGCAACGTCAGAAATAGCGCGAACGACGACAAATGGTACTTTGTATTGGTGACAGACATGACCAATGGCCGCCGCTTCCATTTCCACCGCAGCAACTTGTGGGAAAGTAGCTCGAATACGTGCCAATGGCTCTGAACCATTGATAAAAGCATCGCCACTGCAAACCAGACCACGTACCGCGTTCAAATCAAGAGATTGAATGCATTTTTCTGCCAGAGCGATTAATTGTTCGTCAGCGATAAAAGCAGGTGGACATTGCGCCATCTGGCCGGGGACATAGCCAAAAGCGGTGAGATCGGCATCATGATAGCGAACTTCTTCGGAAACCACGATATCTCCCACTTTCAGTTTGGGATCAAGGCCACCCGCTGAACCGGTGTTAATAACAATGTCTGGCTGGCAATGTTCAATTAATAACGTTGTTCCAAGTGCGGAGGAGACTTTACCAATGCCGGATTTCAGCAGGGCGATATCAACGCCATTCAATTTGCCGGTATAGATTTCACATCCGCCACGTGACAACGTTTGTAGACCTTCAATTTGATCGCGCAGCAATGTAACTTCTTGCTCCATTGCACCTATTACACCTACTTTCATTGTGTCATACTCACTTGTGATTAATGGATGGGTGCCTATATTAAGAGGCTGATTTAATCGGCAAGTGTATCATTGAATGGCCGTTGACCGGAGAGTCTAACTTTAAATAATCGTTTCATTTGGTAATGGAGGTTTAATGTCTAATATTGATTTCAAGCAGAAGTTAAATTACCAGCGTAAGTTCAGTAAATCTTCTATTCATCCAGATGATGAAGAGCAGGTGACCCGTCAATTTGAAAGTGATCGGGGGAGGATTATCAACTCCGCCGCGATTCGGCGATTGCAGCAGAAAACGCAGGTCTTTCCCCTTGAGCGTAACGCTGCTGTACGGAGTCGGTTGACTCATTCTCTTGAAGTACAGCAAATAGGACGCTATATCTCGAAAACGATTATTTCGGAGTTGGCGAAGCAAGATTTGCTGAAAGAATACGGGCTAAGTGAGCGTTTACTTGCATTTGAAAGCCTGATCGAAATGGCCTGTTTGATGCACGATATTGGCAATCCCCCATTCGGACATTTTGGCGAAGCGGCGATTAAAGATTGGTTCTCCCGCAGATTAGATCCCGATTATTCGCGAGCAGCCTCTGATAGCACCGAACGCCAAGATGGTTGCCAAGTGACGGCATTGCTCTTAACCGGTGAAGAAAAGAAAGATCTGTTCCGTCGGCAATTGCGTAAAGATTTATGCCAGTTTGAAGGTAATGCTCAAGCGATCCGTTTGGCACATAATCTACTCCGGCTGAATCTCACGTATGCTCAAATCGGCTGTATTTTGAAATATACTTGTCCAGCCTATCGTCTTGAAGATATTCCCGAAGAATTCAATTATCTGATGAAGAAAAAAGGTTATTACTGGTCAGAAGACAGTTTTATCCGCGAATTGAAAAAAGAACTGCAAATGGGGGATTTTTGCCGTTTCCCGCTGACATATATCATGGAAGCCGCCGATGACATCTCGTATTGCATTGCTGATCTGGATGATGCGGTTGAAAAGGGGATTTTTAATGTCGATCAGTTGGTGGAATACCTGAAAGAAGAGTGGGAAGAGAATGGTGGGCACAATAAAGGTGATTTGTTCGAATCGACGGTGATTCAAGCCTATAAGAAAACGTCCAACAACGAAGCCCGTCGCAATATTCACGAACAATTTTTTATGTACCTGCGGGTATTTATTACGGGTAAGTTGGTTCCTTATACCGCTAAGCTGTTTATTGAGAATCTGCCGGAAATCTATGCCGGTACATTTAACCACGCTTTATTGGAAGGAGGTGGAGATAAACACCGTTTATTGAGGACGTTGAAAAGTGTCACGCGCAAACGGGTTTTTAATCATCCTGAAGTGGAAGAGCTGGAATTACAAGGTTACCGGATTATTAATGGCTTACTTGACGTTTATAGCCCCTTACTGGCATTGTCACGGCAAGATTTTATCGAACTGAATCAAAATAATTTCCACAAAAAATACTTTATTGAAACCCGCCTTCTGCACAAACTTTCGACTAAGCATCGTCTGGCTTATGCCGAAGCTGTGGAGGGAATTATTGCCACTGATGAAGCCGAAAAAGATATCATCGAATTTTATTATCGGGCGCGTCTGATTCAAGATTACATCAGTGGTATGACTGACCATTATGCTTACGAAGAATACCGGAAGTTTATGGTAACAAAGTGAGCCGGGTAGTTTTTTTGAATATCTCGGGAGCTGCTGCGATCACATGATCAATTTCATCCAGAAGCTCCAGTAACTCCGGTTCCAGATCTACCAGAGTGAGGTTTTGCTGAAGTTGTTTTTCGACAAATCCGCAAATTGCTTTCAGTTTAGGAACACCATTGTAACAGCAACTGCCGTGTAATTGGTGAATCTGATGTTGAAAGTATTTGCGAGTTGCGCAATCATCAGTCGCTAAAGCCTGTTCAATCATATTCTTCATTTTAGGTAATGATTTTACCAACATTTCCAGCATCTCCTGTGCTAATGATTCTTTACCTGCGGTTTGCTTCAGGGCCATTTTCCAATCAATAGATGGTGATTTTTTCTGTTGGCTGTATTGATTCAACAATGTTTTCAGGCGGTTTTCATCTAATGGTTTGGAGAGACAGTCAATAAATAGTATTTGTTTGCTATTTTTTGTTTTATAAAAATTTTTTGTCTCATGAAGTTTTTTGTTTTCATGAAAGTTACTAGCTTCGCAGTAGGAGAAAGCGGTGACAGCAACAATGGGGGTCTCTTTATGCAGGGGTAATTGATGGATCTGTTCAGAGGTTTGAATTCCGTCCATATCTGCCATCTGGATATCCATTAAAATCAGATCCAGTGGCTGTTTTTGCGCTATCTCCAGTGCTTCTATGCCACTGCTGCACAGCAAGATATTTTCAACTTGTTCACTCAGTAGAGTGCCAATTAATTTCAGGTTAGCGGGATTATCATCTACTGCCATCACAGTCATGGGCAAACGCGGTGCTACCGAAGGAATGGATAGCTGCTTTGATAATGAACCCAATAAAAGCTCTTCTTTTTCCAACCAGATATCAAAATAAAAAATCGTACCCTTGGTGACTTCACTGGTAAAATCAATCTTTCCTTTCATTTCATTAACCAGCCTTTTGGTGATGCTTAAACCCAAACCGGTTCCGCCATAATGACGGGTAATACTGGCATCAGCTTGATTAAAAGCCTGAAACAGAATTGGGCGATATTCGGGTCTAATACCGATCCCCGTATCGGTCACAGTACAAGCAATCTGCACGAGATGGTGCCGTTGTTGGCGTAATTTAATATCCAGGGTCACACTGCCTTTGTCCGTAAATTTAATGGCATTGCCGATCAGGTTAGTGAATATTTGCTGCAAACGAATGGGATCACCAATCATCAAGTTAGGCAGTTTGTCATCAATAGAATGATACAGCGGCAGATTTTTCACATTGGCGGCAGGTGTTAGTAGCTCGATCACTTCATTAACGGTATCCCGCAGTAGGAAAGGGACTTGATCCAAAACGAGTTTATTTGATTCCAGTCGTGAGAAATCCAGAATGTCATTGATGATTTTTAATAGATTATTGGCAGAACGATCAATGACATATAAATATTCCATCTGTTGAAGCGTAATCGGTGTTTTTAACATCTGACGAGTAAAGCCAATGACACCATTCAGAGGGGTGCGTAATTCATGGGACATATTCGCCAGAAACTCTGTTTTGATCTTGACCGCTTCCTGTGCCCGTTTTTTGGCGATAGTCAGTTCAACATTTTGGATTTCTAACTGTTCCATCGTAATTTGCAGATCGGAAGTGGCTTGATCAATATGCAATTGCATCTCGTTTTTATATTTGGACAGCGATTCCGCCATGGTATTGATACCATTCTGAAGAGCAGCTAACTCCCCCGGCATGGCACCGGTTATTCGACTGTTCAATTGCCCTTGTCGGATGAGGTTAACGGCTTTTACCATACAATCCAGAGGCTCTGTGACTTTACGTACCAAAATGTGGGCAAACAAGGCGGTTCCCCCGAGACAGAGGATCAGCAGAATGATAGACGTGGCAATTTCTTTGTATTGTTGAAGTTGTGCCGCCCGTAGATCCAAATCAATGGCAATATATCCGATGGGTTTACTATTGTTGGTCGTATTATGCCATTCATGGAAAGAAGCGGTTTCCGAAACAATCGGCATTTTCAGGATGATACTGTTACTGTCCTCTTCCTTAGTCAATTTCGTCGGAATAGGATCATTTGGGCTGAGCCGTAGCTGATTCACATCATATTTATCATTAGAGATTTCAAATAATTTATGATGTTCATCAAAAATGGCAATGGCCATGACGATTTCAGAATTACGGCGATGTAGCCTATTTATCAATGATTTGACGCGTTGACGATCATCCAGATTGATCCCCACTTCGCTGGCAATAGATAAAGGTTCAATAATACTAATCCCACTACGGACTATTAGGCTCTTCAACTCGTAATAGCGGTATGAGATAAATGATATACTAACAAGCGTTCCGACCAGTAACACAGGAACCAATATCAGGCTCATCATACGGGTGCGTAGGCTATATTTGGTCATAAGCGTCCATTGTGGGAAAATCAGAATTCAATTTTTCAAAGTCAGTCAGAATCATGGTGCAATTTTACTCCCCAAATCGTCGTTCCGTAAACCGAGGCATTATTTCCGTTACCGCAGATAACCTTGATGCTCAAGGGCAAGGTATTGCCCGTCATCAGGGAAAAACTATTTTTATTTCAGGGTTATTGCCGGGTGAGCAGGCACAGATCCAACTGACAGAAGAAAAACGCCAGTTTGCTAAGGCAAAAGTGGTGAAACGTCTATCAGACAGCACGTATCGCGTAGCACCTCGCTGCCCTCATTTTAAAGTATGTGGTGGATGCCAACAGCAACACGTCGCCACAGAACTGCAAGCCAACACCAAAGCCAGTGTGTTGGAACATTTGATCCAACGTGAAACCGGCGTTCAAGTCAGCGCTCATCCGATTATTCACAGCCCAGACTATGGTTATCGGCGCAGGGCGCGCCTTGGTCTGCAATACCATGCCAAGCAGCGGGCGTTATTGATGGGTTTTCGTCAGAGCCAGACCAATGATTTAGTGAATATTAAACATTGCTCGGTCATGCGCCCTGAACTGGAACAATTATTGCAGCCGTTGTCTCAGTGCCTGAATAGCCTGAGTGCAGTTAAACGACTGGGGCACGTTGAGTTAGTGCTGGCAGATAATGGCCCATTAATCGTATTGCGCCATCTTGATCCACTGAAGCACGAAGATAGGGAATCCCTGCGCACATTTGCGGTGCAGCATAATGTAGCGGTCTATCTGGCGGGTGATGAAAAATCCTTAGAACTTTTGATGGAGGAGCAGCCTGAACCGTGGTATCAGGTTGATGGTTTAAAACTGGTATTCAGCCCACGGGATTTTATTCAGGTTAATGATGCAGTGAATCAACAGATGGTGAAACAGGCATTGGCGTGGCTCGATTTGCAACCAACAGACAGAGTGTTGGATCTGTTCTGTGGCATGGGAAACTTTACCCTGCCGATTGCCACTAAAGTACAGAGTGTAGTTGGTGTAGAAGGGGTTGCCGCACTGGTTTCGAGTGGGCAATATAATGCCCAGCTTAATGAACTTAATAATGTCGATTTTTTCCACGAAAATTTGGAATCGGATATTCATCAGCAGCCCTGGGCCGCTTTAGGGTTCAATAAAGTGCTGTTAGATCCCGCCCGCGCAGGGGCTGCGGGTGTTATGTCGCATATCGTAAAACTGGTCCCCGAAAAAGTGGTTTACGTTTCCTGTAATCCAACAACACTGGCACGGGACAGCAAAGTGCTGCTGGAGGCTGGTTATCATCTTGTTAGTGTGCGGATGCTGGATATGTTTCCGCACACCAGCCATCTGGAATCCATGGCGCTGTTCAGCCGTGAGCCAATGGTTATCGAGTAGGGAGGGAAAAATAATGGTTGCGGTAAGAAGTGCGCATCTCACACCGGCAGGTGAATTTGCTGTCGATAAGTGGATCGCGAGTTTAAACATCACTAATCCACAATCCAGTGAAAAATTGGCCGAAACATGGCATTACTGTCACGAAAAAGTCCGGAATCACCCCAATGCTGAGCTGTTGCTATGGCGCGGTGTAGAAATGGTGGAAATCCTATCCACATTGAGCATGGATAATGACAGTATGCGTGCTGCGCTGCTCTTTCCCATCCTTGATGCCAAGCTACTCGATAGCGAAACAATGACGGAAACTTTTGGTAAGGGCATTACGAATTTGGTGAATGGTGTACTGGAAATGGATGCCATTCGTCAACTGAAAGCCACTCACACCGATTCTACCTGCTCTGTACAAGTCGATAATGTTCGCCGGATGCTGCTGGCGATGGTGGAAGATTTTCGCTGTGTGATTATTAAGTTGGCAGAACGTATCGCCCATTTGCGTGAGGTGAAAGATGCCAGTGAAGATGAGCGAGTGCTGGCGGCCAAAGAGTGTTCCAATATTTATGCCCCTCTCGCCAATCGGTTGGGGATTGGGCAGTTAAAATGGGAGCTGGAGGATTTTTGCTTCCGTTATCTGCACCCTGATGAATACAAGAAAATTGCCAAACTGCTGCATGAGCGTCGGATAGATCGTGAACAATATATCGAGAAATTCGTTACCACCTTGCGTAAGTACATGCTGAAAGAAGACGTTCATGCCGAAATATACGGGCGCCCTAAACATATTTACAGCATTTGGCGCAAAATGCAGAAAAAATCCCTCGCTTTTGATGAGCTGTTTGACGTGCGCGCCGTGCGGATTGTGGTCGAGCGTTTGCAGGATTGCTATGCCGCGCTGGGAATAGTGCATACTCACTATCGTCATTTACCGGATGAATTTGACGATTATGTCGCTAACCCGAAACCGAACGGTTATCAGTCCATTCATACTGTTGTTTTGGGGCCGAATGGCAAAACCCTTGAAATCCAGATCCGTACTCGTCAGATGCATGATGATTCCGAACTGGGTGTGGCTGCCCATTGGAAATACAAAGAAGGTGCGGCGACTTCTGGTGGTAAAACCGGCAGTTATGAAAGCCGCATTGCGTGGCTGCGTAAACTGATCGCTTGGCAGGAAGAAATGGCGGATACCGGCGAAATGCTGGATGAAGTTCGCAGTCAGGTATTTGATGATCGTGTTTATGTCTTTACGCCAAAAGGTGATGTCATTGACTTACCTATTGGTTCCACGCCGCTGGATTTTGCTTATCACATCCACAGCGATGTCGGACATCGTTGCATTGGCGCGAAAATCGGTGGACGTATCGTACCATTTAGCTATCAGCTCCAAATGGGCGACCAGATCGAAGTCATCACTCAAAAACAACCGAATCCGAGCCGAGATTGGTTAAATCCTAACCTTGGTTATGTGACGACCAGCCGTGGTCGCGCGAAGATCCACAACTGGTTCCGCAAGCAAGATCGTGACAAAAACATTATTGCTGGTCGCCAAATGCTGGATAATGAGCTCTCGCTCTTGGGGATCACGGTTAAGGAAGCCGAAAAAGAACTGATTGCTCGCTATAATGTCCATTCGTTGGAAGAAGTGCTGGCGGGCATTGGTGTGGGGGATATCCGCCTCCACCAGTTGGTGAATTTCCTGCAAAGCAAATTCAACAAAACTACGGCGGAAGAAGAAGATCGCAAGGCACTTCGTAATCTGGAGAGTAAAACTTATACACCACGCAATACAACCAATGATAATGGAAGCGTTGTTGTAGAAGGGGTTGGCAATTTGATGCACCACATTGCCCGTTGCTGCCAACCGATCCCCGGCGATGATATTATTGGATTTATTACACGTGGGCGAGGGATTTCCATCCATCGTGCTGATTGTGACCAATTGGCAGAATTGGAGATCAGCGCCCCAGAGCGGATCGTCGATGCCGTATGGGGTGAAAATTACTCCAGTGGCTACTCTCTTGTGGTGCGGGTTATTGCCAATGACCGCAGTGGATTATTGCGTGATATCACGACCATTCTTGCCAATGAAAAAGTCAATGTGCTGGGCGTCAGCAGCCGCAGTGACGTGAAACAGCAATTAGCTACGATTGACATGAACATTGAGATTTATAACCTCCAGGTATTGGGCCGAGTACTGGCGAAGCTCAATCAACTGCCTGATGTGATTGAAGCCAGACGCCTGCATGGCTCTTAACGAACAGGGTAATTAACAAACGTATGGACAAAATGAAACCAATATCAATTGAACGGCTGAAGGGGATTATGGCGCAACTGCGCCATCCCCAGGATGGTTGCCCGTGGGACAAAGTACAGACCGCTGCCACAATTGCGTCTTACACACTGGAAGAAACCTATGAAGTCATTGACGCCATCGAACGCAATGATACTCACGGTCTGAAAGAAGAACTGGGTGATTTGTTGTTCCATATTGTGTTTTATGCGCAGATGGCCCAAGAGCAGCAGCAGTTTGATTTCGATGATATTTGTGAGGCTGTGTGTGACAAACTGGAGCGCCGTCATCCACATATATTTAACCAAAAAGCGGGAATCAGCAGTGAAAAAGCAATAGATAGCTGGGAACAGCGCAAAACCGCCGAGCGAGCAGAAAAAGATCAGCATTCGGTGCTGGATGATATTCCTGCCAGTCTGCCCGCATTGATGAAAGCCTACAAAATCCAGAAACGCTGTGCTTCCGTCGGTTTTGACTGGGATACACTTGGCCCGGTATTGGATAAAGTCTATGAAGAAATTGATGAAGTGATGGATGAAGCCCGGCAGGCTGTCGTTGATGAAACACGGCTGGAAGAAGAATTGGGTGATTTATTGTTCTCTGTTGTCAATTTATCTCGTCACTTGGGACATAAACCGGAGATGGCGCTACAAAAAGCCTGCCATAAATTTGAAAATCGTTTCCGCAATGTCGAAAAACTGATCCTCGACAAAGGTTTGTTATTGGAAACGGCTACACTGGATGAGATGGAAGAGATGTGGCAACAGGTTAAAAAACAGCAATTATCGATCAGCGATGACGACGAAGATAACGATAAATAGCATAAAAACAGAATAGAAATAGCGAAAAGGATGTTGCATGAGGGGCTGATTACCTGAATTGCGTGAAAAATTTTCATACTAATAACTTGATGAATTTAAAGAGAAAGAAGTGCATCGATTTCTCTGTGTTACTGATTGTGTGGCACTTTAACTTGTCTAGATGGTTTGTAGCGAAATTAAGGTTAGGGTATACTGCTTTCCCGTCCTGTTATATTCATTATCCTTTTAAACCTAAACTTTCAGGTTCAGCATGAAAACTAATTATATTTTTGTGACCGGCGGGGTCGTATCCTCTCTGGGTAAAGGCATTGCCGCAGCCTCTTTGGCGGCTATACTCGAAGCCCGTGGACTCAATGTCACCATTATGAAACTGGACCCGTATATCAACGTCGATCCAGGCACAATGAGCCCAACCCAACATGGGGAAGTTTTCGTTACCGAAGACGGCGCTGAAACTGATCTCGATTTAGGTCATTACGAACGTTTCATCCGAACCAAAATGACACGCCGCAATAACTTCACGACGGGTCGTGTCTATTCTGAAGTATTGCGTAAAGAACGCCGTGGCGATTATCTGGGCGCAACCATTCAGGTTATCCCTCACATTACCAATGAAATCAAAGACCGCATTATCCGTGGTGCAGAAGGCTATGATGTTGTGCTGGTAGAAATCGGCGGTACTGTCGGTGATATCGAATCCCTGCCATTCCTGGAAGCTATTCGTCAGATGGCAGTAGACGTAGGTCGTGAGAATACCCTATTCATGCACTTGACTTTAGTACCTTATATGGCAGCCGCAGGCGAAGTGAAAACTAAGCCAACCCAGCATTCCGTAAAAGAACTGCTCTCCATTGGTATTCAGCCAGATGTTTTAATTTGCCGTTCAGATCGCATCATTCCAGCCAACGAGCGAGCAAAAATTGCGCTTTTCTGTAACGTACCAGAGAAAGCGGTTATCTCTTTAAAAGATGTTGATTCCATTTATAAAATCCCAGGCCTCTTGAAATCTCAGGGCTTAGATGATTATATTTGTAAACGATTCAGCATCGAATGCCCAGAAGCTGATCTGTCCGAATGGGAACAGGTCATTTATGAAGAAGCCAATCCATCAGGTGAAGTTACCATTGGGATGGTGGGTAAATACATTGAACTGCCAGATGCTTATAAGTCAGTGATTGAAGCACTGAAACATGGCGGATTGAAAAATCGCCTGACTGTCAACATCAAGCTGATTGACTCACAGGACGTCGAAACCCGTGGTGTTGAAGTATTGAAAGGTCTGGATGCGATTCTGGTGCCGGGTGGCTTCGGTGGCCGTGGTATCGAAGGCAAGATCATGACGGCGCGTTATGCTCGTGAGAACCATGTCCCATACTTGGGAATTTGTCTGGGTATGCAGGTTGCTTTAATTGAATTTGCTCGTAACGTTGCGGGTCTGGTAGGGGCTAACTCTACTGAATTCGAACCTGAATGTAAGTTACCGGTTGTTGGTCTGATCACCGAATGGCGTGATGAGAACGGCAACGTAGAAGTACGTAGCGAAGAGGGCGATCTTGGCGGGACGATGCGTGTTGGTGGTCAATTGTGTCATCTGACTGAAAACAGTCTGGTACGTAAACTTTATGGTCATAACGATATCGTTGAGCGTCATCGCCATCGTTATGAAGTGAATAATTTATTGTTGAAACGTATTGAAGATGCAGGCCTGCGTGTTGCCGGTCGTTCAATCGATAACAAATTGGTGGAAATCGTTGAGAACCCTGCACATCCATGGTTCGTGGCGTGTCAATTCCATCCAGAATTCACTTCAACGCCTCGCGATGGTCATCCGTTATTTGCTGGCTTTGTTGCAGCTGCAGGCAAATACCAGAAAGGCCAGTTGAAATAAGATATGGGGTAATGGGTTGGTTTTAAAATAAAAATATATTTATTTTCAACCTGTTGCTCGGAATTTAACTTGTACTGAGGAAAACCTAATGTCCAAAATCGTTAAAGTGCTTGGCCGTGAAATCATCGACTCCCGTGGAAACCCAACGGTAGAAGCAGAAGTACATCTGGAAGGCGGCTTTGTTGGTCTGGCTGCTGCACCATCAGGCGCATCAACTGGTTCTCGTGAAGCGCTGGAACTACGTGATGGCGACAAATCTCGCTTTATGGGTAAAGGGGTACTGAAAGCCCTCTCTGCGGTCAATGGCCCAATTGCTCAGGCTCTGGTTGGGCAGGATGCGAAAGATCAGGCAAACATCGATAAGATGATGATTGAGCTGGATGGCACTGAAAACAAATCTAACTTCGGTGCTAACGCGATTTTGGCTGTTTCCCTTGCGAACGCCAAAGCAGCGGCAGCAGCAAAAGGTATGCCTCTGTATGAGCACATCGCTGAATTGAACGGTACCCCAGGCAAGTTCTCCATGCCTCTGCCAATGATGAATATCATCAACGGTGGTGAACATGCTGACAATAACGTCGATATTCAAGAATTCATGATCCAGCCAGTTGGCGCAAGCACGCTGAAAGAAGCTGTGCGCATTGGTTCTGAAGTATTCCACAATCTGGCAAAAGTGCTGAAAGCAAAAGGCATGAACACAGCGGTCGGTGATGAAGGTGGCTATGCGCCAAACCTGGAATCCAACGCAGCAGCGCTGGCAGCGATCAAAGAAGCTGTTGAAAAAGCGGGTTATGTATTGGGTAAAGACATCACTCTGGCGATGGACTGTGCAGCTTCCGAGTTCTATAACGAAGAAACTGGCAACTATGAACTGAAAGGTGAAGGCAAGACTTTCACTTCGCAGGAATTTACCCACTATCTGGAAGGTTTGACCAAAGAATACCCAATCGTTTCCATCGAAGATGGTCTGAACGAATCTGACTGGGACGGTTTTGCGTATCAGACCAAAGTTCTGGGTGACAAAATCCAGTTGGTTGGTGACGATTTGTTTGTAACCAACACCAAGATCCTGAAAGAAGGTATCGAAAAAGGTATCGCAAACTCCATCCTGATCAAATTCAACCAAATCGGTTCTCTGACAGAAACGCTGGCTGCAATCAAGATGGCAAAAGATGCAGGTTACACAGCGGTGATTTCTCACCGTTCAGGTGAAACCGAAGATGCGACTATTGCTGATTTAGCAGTCGGTACAGCGGCAGGTCAAATCAAAACAGGTTCTATGAGCCGTTCTGACCGTGTTGCTAAATACAACCAACTGATCCGCATTGAAGAAGCGCTGGGCAACCGCGCACCTTTCAATGGTCTGAAAGAAGTAAAAGGTCAGGCATAATTGCTGATTTTTTTCGATAAAAAATAAATATTTTTTATGTTTTGGCGAAAGGGTTTATACTCTTTCGCCTTTTTAGTAACAGGATATTTTATCTTGAGAGGTGCTTATTTATACGTTCAAGGCATGAAAGAGTGATATGACAACAGAAAATAAGTTTGTTTTTTGAACAATCATTTGGAAATTAGACAAATCCCGCGTAGTAGATCCCAAAATCATACAACTCGTATTTTTTTCTTTGTTAATACTCCTTATTATTTCACATGTAATGTAATTCTTTAACATTTATGGCAATGATTCATCAATTATTATTTTACATTGCAGTGTTATGTCTCATTGTTTTATGGAGTCTTCATGGACGCTTCTGAATCTTTAACCCCAGCGGTTGGGCCAACCCCCTCAAATAAAAGAGGCTTAATTATTCTCGCGCTGGATATTATCTTACTTATAGCTTTGTTTAAGTTTTTGCCTTATGGAGAAAAAGCAAATGCTGGCTTGGCATTGATGGCATTTGTTGGTGTGTTATGGTTGACTGAAGCTATTCATGTCACCATTACTGCATTGTGCATTCCAATTTTGGCAGTTGGAATGGGATTGATGAATACAGGGGATGCACTGAAATCTTTTGCAAATCCGATTATCTTTCTGTTCTTCGGCGGTTTTGCATTGGCAACGGCGTTACATATCCAAGGTCTGGACAGATTGATCGCCAATCGTCTTCTGATGATTGCTCGTGGTCGTTTGTCTGTGGCGGTATTACTGATATTTGGTATTACGGCACTGCTTTCCATGTGGATCAGTAATACCGCCACTGCCGCGATGATGTTACCGCTTGTCCTCGGCATTCTCGCTAATCTGGATGTACGCACTGAACGTAATACATTTGTGTTTGTTCTGTTGGGGGTCGCATACAGCGCCAGTATTGGCGGTTTGGGTACATTGGTCGGTAGCCCACCGAATGCCATTGCAGCAGCGCAATTAGGTATGGATTTCATCACATGGATGAAATATGGCGTGCCAATGGTGATGATTCTAATGCCAGTTATGATTGGGGTGATGTACATCATGCTGCGCCCAAACCTGAATCACAAATTTGATTTGGAGCTGGAGCACCTAGAATGGAATGGTAAGCGCGTTATTGCTATGGCCATTTTCCTTTTCACAGTGGTGTGCTGGATTTTCAGTTCATTTATCAGCGATGCACTGGGTGGTGTCAAAGATCTGGATACGATTATCGCGGTAAGCGCGGCTATCCTGATTGGTATCACGGGTATATCAACTTGGTCACAGATTCAAAACAACACTGAATGGGGCGTATTGATGCTGTTCGGTGGTGGCTTGACGCTGAGTGCGGTTTTGAAAAATTCGGGTGCCAGTGAAGTGATGGCAAATGGCATGGCAGCAACTTTTGGCTCAAGTCATTGGTTTGTCATCATCGTTGCGATTGCTACGTTTATTATTTTCCTGACAGAATTCACCAGCAACACGGCTAGCGCTGCTCTGCTTGTGCCTATTTTTGCCACGGTTGCAGAAGCGTTGGGAATGCCAGTCCTTATATTGACTATGATTATTGGTATTGGTGCATCTTGTGCATTTATGCTGCCTGTAGCAACACCACCTAATGCCATTGTTTATGGCTCCGGTTATATCAAACAGGTAGAAATGGTCAAAGTGGGTATCGTTCTGAATTTAGCATGTATTGCCATTATTTCTGCGGTTGCTTGGTTCTTCTGGCTGTAGCGGGTTTTAATTTAATCATTAAATAAGCCATTCATTATCGCCACCTTCGCAGTGCAGGTGGCGATTCACATCTCTTGATTTTTTTCAGTTTGTTCCCGTCGATTAGATATTCATTCCATGAAATGTTATATGTGACTATCAATCATGCTTTATACTAGATTGTTAGTTATTTTAATGGAGTACTGAGGAATGAGTAGCAAGAAGTATGGTGTCCTATTGGTCAATCTTGGTACACCGGATGCGCCAACACCTGCAGCAATAAAACGTTATCTGGCAAAATTTCTGAGTGACAGGCGAGTGGTTGATATCCCTGCCTTTATTTGGAACCCCATCTTGTACAGTCTCATTCTTCCTTTCCGTTCTTCCCGTGTTGCGAAGCTTTATCAACAAATCTGGACAGAAGAGGGCTCTCCTTTGCTGGTTTATGCTCGCCGTCAGCAAAAGTTGTTGAATGAAAAGCTGACAGAAATTCCTGTTGTCTTGGGAATGAATTATGGTTCACCTTATTTGTCTGAGGCAGTAGATGATTTGCTGCAACAAGACATTGATGATTTGATTGTACTGCCACTTTATCCTCAGTATTCCAGTACGACGTCGGCGGCGGTATTTGATAATATCAGTAAAATATTGCAGAGATATCGTACAATTCCTCATCTGCATTTTATCCGAAGCTATGCCACCCATCCTGCCTATATTGCAGCATTAAAAGAAACCATTGAACAGAGTTTTAAAAAACATGGTCATCCTGATCGCTTGATCTTGTCCTATCATGGTATTCCTGAGCGTTTGGCAAAAATGGGAGATATTTATCCACAAAATTGTGAAGCAACGAGTGAACTATTAATTCAAGCATTGGACTATCCAGCAGATAAAATTATGATGACATATCAGTCTCGTTTTGGCCGCTTACCTTGGTTATCCCCTTATACAGACAAAACTATGGCTGCATTACCAGAACAAGGCGTGGAGCATATTCAAGTGGTATGTCCCGGATTTTCCTCAGATTGTTTAGAGACATTGGAAGAAATAAAGCAGCAAAATAAAACCATTTTTTTGAAGGCGGGAGGGAAAAAGTTTGAATATATCTCTGCACTTAATGATAATGAAGCTCACATTGTGTTGCTCGAACAGTTGGTAAATAACATCATTAAATGACTCGCCACTGCTTGTTATGGTGCTTACCTGAGCGGAGTGTGGCAAGAAAAACTTGCGTATCATTGAAAAGCAAAATTATTTGGATTGGACACATAGATAATGAGTAATAAACCTATTAAACACCCCGATTTTTATGAAGATAATTCAAACTATTATCATTCGACACAGGAAGATGAAATTGATTTGTTTGAGTTATTTTCTGTACTCTTCCAATCAAAATATTTGATCATTGCAGTATCTTTTATCTTTGCAATTATTGGTTTCGGTTTCGCATCATTTTTGCCACAGAAATGGACGAGTACAGCAGCGGTGGTTAAACCGGGACTGGAAGAGTTTCAGCCATTGAAAAATGTATTAACCGATTTGCGCGTTCTGAGTCTTGAGCCGAAAGTGACGGAAGAAACGTTATATAACCGTTTTATTGAAAACTATAACTCACGTGTATTACGTGAAGAGTATCTAGTTGATACGGATTACTTTAAGGGCTTACTTGCCGAGAGTAACGATAGTTCTGCACAGGGAAGAAGAAAACTGATTGAGCAAGTTGTTAATAAAAACATCTCTTCTTCTTTACCGAAGAAAGACGATGAGGTTGATGAAACCATGCTCTCCTTCAGTGCCGGTAATGCGGAGAATGCTTACAATTTGTTGACGGGCTATATCAACTTCGTTTCTTCGGTTGTGAGTGATCAAGTGAAAAATGAGCTGAATGATATGGTTCATCAGAAACTGGTATACTCACAAAAATTATATGATATTGATTTATCGCGTATTGATAATATGCGTAATGTAAATATTGAACGATTGAAGTATGCGATTTCGATCGCTGACTCTGCCGGTGTTAAAAAACCCGTGTCGAATGGCGGGGCTATGATCAAGGATGACCCAGATTATTCTATTGCGCTGGGTTCTGATGCATTACAGCGTAAACTGCAAATTACTGAAGGTATTACCGATCCAACGAAAATTGACGCTGACCTGCGTAACCGTCAGTTATATATCAGCAACCTAGGAAAAGTGAATGTTGATAAGGTTGACTTTAAACCATTCAAGTACATGCAGGAGCCTTATGTGCCGACATCAAAAGACTCTCCTAAGCGTTTGTTGATTTTGATTGGTGCAGGTTTTATCGGGTTTATTTTGTCCATCATGTTTGTTTTGTTGCGTCATATGGTACGTAGTCGCCAGAAGCAAGAAGCCTAATATTATTTATTGATATCTAATACTTTGACAGCCAATGTTGTAATAACATTGGCTGTCAGTCTTTTTGATTGCCATATTTTTTGTTTCTCTCCGGTATTGCCCCCAGTTGTATTATGCTAATATGCCGCATATTTTGGCGCTAATACAGCAATTAATCATGAAATTCCCTGGTAAACGTAAATCTAAACACTATTTTCCTGTCAGTTTAAGAGATCCTTTACTCCAGCCTATCAAAGAGATGGTAGATACCGAAAATAACCGAGCTTATATTGTCGGCATTGACCAAACGTTGGTAGATATTGAAGCTAAAGTCGATGAGAGTTTTATCCAGCGTTATAACTTGAGCCAGGGGCATTCGTTAGTTATTGAAGATGATGTGGCAGAAGCACTCTACAAAGAACTGACCGAGAATAATCTGATCAGCCATGAATTTGCGGGTGGTACTATCGGTAATACCTTGCACAATTACTCTGTTTTGGCTGATGACAAATCCGTATTGCTTGGCGCCATGTGCAATAACATTCAGATCGGAAGTTATGCATATTGCTATCTTTGCAACACATCCAGTCGTATGGATTTGAATCACCTTCAGGGTGTTGATGGCCCAATTGGCCGCTGTTTTACCCTCGTGACAGAAAGCGGCGAAAGAACGTTTGCGATCAGTCCGGGTTTAATGAACCAACTCCGTCCAGAAAGCATTCCAGAACATATTATTGCGGAAGCCTCAGCATTAGTGATTACCGCCTATTTGGTGCGTTGTAAACCGGGCGAGCCAATGCCAGAAGCCACGATGAAAGCTATTGAATATGCGAAAAAATACAACGTACCTGTTGTGCTGACATTAGGGACAAAATATGTCATCGCTGATGATCCTCAGTGGTGGCGTGATTTTCTGGCTGAACATGTTTCTGTTGTAGCAATGAATGAAGATGAAGCCCAAGAACTGACTGGTTTCAGTGATCCTTTGTTGGCAGCAGATATGGTGCTCAACTGGGTGGATTTGGTGTTGTGTACCGCAGGGCCAGCAGGATTGTATATGGCGGGTTATACTGAGGAAGAATATAAACGTCAGACATCGCATCATTTGTTGCCAGGCGCGATTGCAGAATTTAATCGCTATGAATTCAGCCGGGCGATGCGTAAAGAAAATTGTCAGAATCCAATGCGAGTCTATTCCCACATTGAACCGTACATGGGGGGCCCTGAAAAAATCATGAACACCAATGGGGCAGGAGATGGCGCATTGTCTGCATTACTGCATGATATTACTGCAAATAGCTATCATCGCATGAATGTACCAAACTCCAGCAAACATATGCGTTCTTGTTTAACCTATTCCTCTTTGGCTCAGGTATGTAAGTACGCTAACCGGGTGAGTTATCAAGTACTGAGTCAACATTCTCCACGCTTAACCCGAGGGTTGCCGGAAAAAGAAGATAGCTTGGAAGAGTCATACTGGGAACGCTGATACTAGCGGGTGATGCCGTCCATCTTCCTTCAAGTTGCAGCCTTGTTGGCTGCAACTTGAAATCGATAGAGATAACCCTGATGGTTACATTAAGCTGTTGACGATGGTGTTGCGGCTGGAAGTGATGGTGGCGGCTCTATTGAACAACCCGACTCTTCAGGAAGTGAATCAGCCATCGCTTTTGCTATTTCATGTTCGCCAATAATAATGAGGTTAGTACCCCGCTCTTTAATATAGGTAACTTCATCATCATAATGGGCGCGCACAATGATATTAATATCTGACCGAACTTCTTTGGTGCTAGCAACAATTTCACCCGCCTCGTAACCATTGGGGATTGTCAGGAATAATGTACAGGCACAATCGAGCCGTGCCAGAGTCATAATATCTTTATTTGCTGCATTACCCATGACTGCACTAACGCCTATTTCACCTAACTCTTCAAATCGGGCACGGGTATTTTCAATAACCACCACCGGGAAGTTTTTTTCTTGTAACCGTTGGCAAAGCAGACGACCCACCCGACCATAACCTACCACAATGGCATGACCACAGATATCGACAGGGATCTGGGTTTCTTCTTCTAGAGTCTCTTCCAGTAACTGTTCTTCAATGGTTTCTGTTTTTTCCAAATAGCGATCCAGCAAACTGAATAGAACAGGGTTCAACATAATGGAAATAATGGCACTAGCGAGTACAAGATTACGGGCTTCTCCGTCCAACAATCCCAGAGTGACCCCCAATCCTGCCAGAATGAAGGCAAATTCACCAATTTGAGCGAGGCTGACAGAAATAGTCAACGCTGTACGTCTGGAATGGCCAAACATCTTAACCAGCAGCATAGCAGCCAGTGACTTGCCAACAATAATAATGGCAAGAGCTCCTAAAATGGCGAGAGGTTGCTGGAGTAGAACCATTGGGTCAAACAACATACCAACCGAGACAAAGAAAAGAACCGCGAAAGCATCCCTGAGTGGTAAGGTATCTTGTGCCGCGCGATGGCTTAATTCAGATTCATTCAATACCATACCGGCGAAGAAGGCTCCGAGGGCGAATGAAGCATCAAACAGTGTCACTGCACCATAGGCAACACCTAATGCAATGGCAAGGACGGCCAGCGTAAACAATTCACGGGAGCCAGTGCTGGCGGTTCTCGCCAGTATCCAGGGGATCAGTCGCCTACCGACGAAGATCATCAATAAAATGAAGGCAACAACTTTGCCAATAGTAATAGCTAGTTCGAAGAGTAATTGACCAATGTTGGTATTCTGATTATCCAGAATACCCGCTGCGGCAGGGAGTAGTACCAATGCCAGAACCATCGCCAAATCTTCGACAATCAACCAACCAATGGCAATTTGTCCTCTTTGGCTATCAATGAGCTGTCTTTCTTCTAATGCCCGGAGCAATACCACAGTGCTGGCCGTGGACAGGCAGAGGCCAAATACAATACCAGTGAATAACCCCCAACCAAGTAGCATTGATAATCCTACGCCCAGTAGCGTTGCGACTGCAATCTGGGCAATAGCACCTGGAATGGCTATTGATTTGACGGTTAACAAATCTTTAAGTGAAAAATGTAGACCGACACCGAACATCAGTAAGATCACGCCAATTTCTGAAAGCTCTGGGGCGAGAGAAGTATCGGCAACAAAACCGGGTGTAAAAGGTCCCGCTAATACACCTGCGACAAGGTATCCTACCAGCGGTGAAATTTTGAGGCGCTGTGCAAGCATGCCAAGCAGATAGGCGAGAACAAAACCGCCGACAATGGTCGTGATAAGAGGTGTCGAATGCTCCATCTAGGCTCCTTCTGGTTAGAGAATATATACCCTTCGTCTTTCAAGTTGCAGCTTTAGTTGGTTTCGCTCACTTATCTCAGTCACCCCGGTTACATAGTTGTCTAGGCTTCCAGAAATTCGTTCCCAAGACAGTTCCCAAGACATAAGTGCTGTAACTCCAAGTCCTTTGGGTATAACAAATTTTATGGTTAGGTGAGGTAATAATATATTTTATAAGTAATTCAACATAAATTGACTAAAAAATACATTGAATGGTAAAAATTTGAGTAATCTACACAAATGCCATTTTAATGCAATTTTGTGTAAGTCTTATTATTATTTACGCTTGTTTACAAAGTAACTAAAATAATTTGGTGAAATTATTACTTATTGAATTTTATGGTTTTTATTGTTTTTTCTTTGTTTTTTATGTGTGTAGTGTGAAAATAATAAGAATTTGTGTAAATAAATAAGGTTTTCAAATGAACAATATGCTGTTTTGATCAGTGATATAGCTGAGTGCTGTTGTGCCAATATCACCCATATCCCATGCTGAACCACAGTACATTCCAGATATAATTTGATAGCTATCTCAAAAAAGTGAAAGAAGATATTATTTAATGACGCAAGTATGTAATCCTGATCAGAAAAGTGCGGCATAGTGCCGGATGGAATGGCTTGTAAACGTTCATACAACTCACCACGATCATATAACCGATCAAATATTTCAAAAACATGGAGACTCCCATGAAATTTTCGTTTAAAGCGTCAGTATGTGCCCTTGCAGTTTCTATGTCATTGATGCCATTAGTTGCAACTGCTTGGGAAAAAGACAAAACCTACGATATTACAATTTTGCATACCAATGATCATCATGGCCACTTCTGGCAAAATGATCATGGTGAGTATGGTTTGTCGGCCCAAAAAACAGTAGTGGATTCTATTCGCCAGGAGGTTGCTAAGAAGGGAGGCAGTATCTTGCTGTTGTCTGGGGGCGATATCAATACGGGTGTACCAGAATCAGATATGCAAGATGCTGAGCCAGATTTTAGAGGCATGAATCTGGTGGGATATGATGCAATGGCTTTGGGAAATCATGAGTTCGATAAGCCGTTGAATGTGTTGTACCAACAGCAAAAATGGGCAAATTTTCCATTTTTATCTGCCAATATTTATCAAACCAGCACGGGTAAACGCTTATTTAAGCCTTATGTCATGTTTGATAAGCAAGGCGTAAAAATTGCTGTTCTTGGTTTGACAACTGATGATACGGCGAAAATCGGTAATCCGGCTAACTTTCCTGATGTTGAATTCCGAGTTCCTGCTGAAGAAGCCAAAAAAGTTATTGAAAAACTGAGAAAGAACGAAAAACCGGATGTGGTTATTGCAGCTACTCATATGGGGCACTATGACGATGCTCATCATGGCACTAATGCGCCGGGAGATGTTGAAATGGCGCGTAGTTTACCGGCAGGTTATTTGAACATGATTGTGGGGGGCCATTCACAAGATCCGGTCTGTATGTCTGTCGAGAACAAAAACTATAAACAAGTGAATTATGTTCCGGGAACGCCTTGTTCTCCAGATCGTCAAAATGGCACTTGGATTGTTCAAGCCCATGAATGGGGAAAATATGTTGGCCGTGCTGATTTTCAATTCCGTAATGGCGAATTTAAACTGGTTAGTTACCAATTGATCCCCATTAACTTAAAGAAAAAAGTAACAAAAGAAGATGGCAGCACAGAGCGGGTTTACTATACGCATGAAATTCAGCAAAACCCTGACATGCTCAAATTGTTGACTCCTTATCAGGATAAAGGCGATCAGCAACTTAATGTTAAAGTGGGCTCGGTCGATAACAAATTGGAAGGTGATCGCAGTCAGGTTCGCTTTGTCCAAACCAACATGGCTCACCTTGTACTGGCTGCCCAGATGGAACGGACAAATGCCGATTTTGCTGTAATGAGCGGTGGCGGGATCCGTGATTCGATCGAAGCAGGGGATATTACTTATAAAGATGTCCTGAAAGTTCATCCATTCGCGAACCAACTCGTTTATGTGGATTTCAAAGGTAGCGAAGTTCTATCCTATTTAACAGCCGCTGCGAATATGGAAAAAGATTCGGGTGCTTATGGACAATTCTACAATGTTAGCTTTGTTATTGATGGCAAAAATATCAGCGATGTGAAAATTGGCGGTAAGCCATTAGATCCGAATAAAACCTATCGCATGGCAACCCTGAATTTCAACGCGATCGGCGGAGATGGTTATCCACGAATCGATAATTTACCTAGTTATGTAGATACAGGCTTCATCGATGCTGAAGTACTGAAAGGTTATATTGAAAAGCATTCTCCATTGAAAGTTGCTGATTATGATCCGAAAGGTGAAGTTGTGTATAAATGATAGCAGCGGAGTAATGGGGTACAGTTAGCTATCACTATAAAAAGGCCATCTTAAAGAGGGTGGCCTTTTATTTACTATTCGGAATATTTAGACATGATATAAAATAAGATGGTTGAAATTAAATAACAATCTAATTATTAAATAGCATGGCAACTAGTGAATTGATAACCCTTCCTCCTATTTTATTTAAGTTAATGAAGTTAATTTAAAAGGTAATAAATATTATTTTGCTATGTGGAGAGTATATCGGCCTTCTTATAAGGCACAAGGCCCTGCTTTAAAGAAAACAGAGCTGGCTCGAAAAAATCAGTGGGAATTGCAACTTTTTTCAAAGTTTCGCTATATCGGCAAATGAGCAATTAAGGAGTTGACATAAATCGGTGGGTGCCAGTTCAATATCCAATCCACGTTTCCCACCAGAAATAAATAGTGTTGGCAAGGTTTGTGCCTGACTATCAATAACGGTTGGCAGACGTTTTTTCTGTCCCAACGGGCTAATGCCACCCACCAAATAACCCGTAACCTTTTGCGCTAACTGGGGATCAGCCATATCCGCTTTCTTGGCCTTGAACACTTTGGCAATCTTTTTTAAATCAAGTTGTCCAGAAACCGGCGTGACAGCAACGGCAAGGTTTTTGGGATCGCCATTCAATGAAACCAGTAACGTCTTAAAGACGTGTCCGGCATTCAAACCGAGTTTTTTAACCACTTCATCACCAAAATTATGCTCATTGGCATCGTGTTCGTAGGGATGAAGTTTGAAATTAATTTTTTGCTTTTCCAGCAAGATAATAGCGGGAGTCATATATTGTTCCTGTAATCAGTTTCCTTGTGAAAATAAAAGGAGTAATGCGTTCCTATTCCTGAATATTTGTCAGCAGTTGCCGCAAATTGTTTTCGCCATGAAGATGCAGGGCACCTACAGCAACCAGATATTTTCCTGCGGGCAAAGTATGTAATTGCTTACTCCATTGGCGATTTCGTTCAGTCATTAAGGTTTGATAAATTTCTTCGCAGAATGTCATTGGCAGTATTTGTTCTTTTTGATCGATTCTGTAGTTCATCCACCAGCTAATCATGGTTTGCAAAGCTCGGGCATTGGTATGCCAATGGGTCAGCGTGTCTTCCAACAGAGAAAGACCGCCATTGGGTAAGTTGGTAAGCAGATTGAGCTGTGTATCAGCCCCTTCCAATTCGATAATGGGTTTATTGATGGCTTTTGCGCTATTCAGCAATTGATAGTCGATGCCATATTGGGGACGCAATCCCAAATATTGGGCTTGAACAGCTTGTAAGATCAATGCAACTTGCCATGAGGGTAATGGGTTGAACTGTTCAATAGAATGATGGATCTCCCGGCAGTAATGCTGTAAGCAGTCAAAATGTTCTGTGGATAAACGTTTTGAGAGCGCAACTTGTTCAGGAAACTGTTCTTTGAAAGGAGAACCTACTTGTGTGATATCCGCTTCAACAATCAGAGCATCAGATTGCTCCAGTTGTTCCAGTAGCACCTCAGAAAGTGGGAACATGTTTTCTGTTCCCATATGAATACTGCCTACAATATGCAATTGCTTGTTTGGTGTGAGATTAATGTCAAACGCGGGATAGGGGTAATGCCGTTGGGCGTTAAGTCCTAATATATTGCTGAAATATGTTATTAGTTTTCCCATGTATCACACTCCAATCACTGGCATTAATCGGTATGCTAACATAATCTTTTGAATTCTATACTCGATCGATTTCAAGTTGCAGCGTTGTTAACTGCGCTACAACTTGAAAAATGAAGGGGCTATTTTCTATTTCAGGATTTAGGTTTGAAACGTAATAACCTATTGGCGTTACTGACAACAGTAATTGAAGATAACGCCATTGCTGCGCCTGCAACGACAGGATTGAGTAATGTACCGGTGAAAGGATATAAGATACCTGCTGCAATTGGGATGCCCAGAGTATTGTAAATAAATGCGCCAAACAGGTTTTGCTTCATATTGCGCAGTGTACCTTTGGATAATTCAACCGCATCAGCAATTCCGTGCAAGTTATTGCGTATAAGCGTAATGGATGCCGTTTCAATAGCGATATCACTGCCACCGCCCATCGCAATACCGACATCGGCTTGTGCCAATGCAGGGGCATCATTAATGCCATCACCGATCATAGCGACTTTCCGTCCTGCTGATTGGAGTGATTGAATAGCTGATGCTTTGCCATCAGGTAAAACACCGGCAATCACTTGATCAATTCCAGCTTCTTTAGCAATGGCATTCGCTGTCACAGGATTATCTCCCGTTAACATAACCAAACGATAGCCTTGATGATGCAAACGTTGCAGGGCAGAAACGGTATCTTGACGCAAAGGATCACGGATAGAAAATAGGGCTGCAATTTTCCCGTTGGCCGATAATATGACGGGAGTGATACCTTTTTCTGCTTGTGCTGTAACTAATGGTGTCAACTCTGTGGTCTCAATGTCATTTTGCTCAAGCAAGTTTTGATTACCCAATAACAGAGTGGTATCACCGATCTCACCCCGTATGCCTAATCCCGCCAGAGTGCGGAATTGTTGTACTATCGGTAATTGTTGCCCCTTAGCTTTCGTCAAAATGGCTTTTGCCAGAGGGTGGTTTGAACCCTTTTCTAATGCCCCCGCCCATTTCAATACTTGTTCTTCAGTGAAACCATTAAAGGTGTGGATCTCGGTGACTTGCGGTAACCCTTCTGTCAATGTTCCGGTTTTGTCGAAGACAAGGGTATCCAATTGGCTGGCTTGTTGCAGAGCATCAGCATCACGTACTAAGACACCCAGTTCTGCTGCTCGGCCTACGCCAGAAATGATGGACATGGGCGTTGCCAACCCAAGTGCACAGGGACAGGCGATAATCAATACTGTCGTAATGATAACTAATGCGTACATAATTTGTGGAGCAGGGCCGACAAAATACCAGATAGCACCAGCAATCAAGGCGATGGCAACGACAACAGGTACGAAGATGGATGATATTTTATCTGTCAGTTGACCGATTTCAGGTTTACTGCTCTGAGCCTGACGTACTAATTTTATGATGCGTGCCAGTGTTGTTTGGCTGCCAACAGCGGCAGCTTTAAATAATACCGTCCCATCTTGAACTACTGTGCCTGCATGAATGGTATCGCCAATGGATTTTTGTTGAGGAATCGCTTCACCTGTTAGCATGGCTTCATCCAGCCAGACTGTACCCTGAGTAACTTCTCCATCGACCGGGACACGGTCTCCCGTTGTCAGGCGCAGTGTCATATTGGGTTGTACATCGGCCAGAGGTAGTGTTTTTTCACCTTCAGGAGTAATGACTCTTGCGGTTGGTGGTGTTAAATCTAACAGCCGCTCAAGTGCTTTGGAAGAACGCTGACGAGCACGCTGTTCCAACGCATGACCGAGGTTAATTAAACCGATGATCATGGCACTGGCTTCATAATAAAGATGACGGGCTTGGGAGGGAAAAATATCCGGCCATAAATTGACGCTCATCGAATAAATCCATGCTGCACCAGTTCCCAGAGCAACTAATGTGTCCATTGTTGCACTGCCATTTTTCAGACTATGCCACGCATTGCGATAGAAATGCCCACCAGCAAAGACCATAACAGCAAGGGTTAACCAACCAATGGTCAGCCAAATAGTGTGGTTTGACGGTGTGAGCATCATATTATCACCCATCATTCCCCAAACCATAACGGGGATACCAAAAATCAAAGCAAGGGCGGATTGCCAGTAGAAACGGCGCATATTGGTTTGTGCAACTTGATACTGGCGCTCACGGCGTTCTGTTTCATCCTGAATGATTTCTGCACCATAACCAGCTTTGATGACAGCTGTAACCAAGGCCTCTGGTGAAGCGCTGCCAGTGACCAATGCACTCCTTTCTGCGAGATTGACTCTGGCTTGTTTCACACCATCAACGGATTGCAGTGCTTTTTGTACCTTATTGACACAACTGGCACAGCTCATACCATCCAGCAGGAGCTGAATACTGTCATCCTCAATGACTGCATTCTGATTGTGTTCAACCGGAGCATTTTTTACTGGAGTTGAAGAGGTTGCCGCTGCCAAAGATTCCCGGTTTTGTGGGACGAATGCTTGTGGGACAGATGTTGTCAGCGGCTCAGTTTTTGGGCAGTATTCCACTGTTGTTAAGCTTTCGGCTGTTGCTAATTCGGCATGATATCCGGCTTGTTTGACAGCATTAATTAAATCGCCATTATTTGCCTTACCGTAGATTTTTGCCGTTTTGGTATTGACTTCGGTAGCGATGACCCCTTCCACAGCTTCTAATGCTTTTTGTGTTTTACCGGCACATTTCATGCAGCTTAAACCTGATAGTCGCAATTCAGTATCGGGTTGTGTGGCGATGGTGGCTTCGTAACCTGCGGAGATAATAACCGCAATCAATACATCAGATGAAACATCACCGATAACTTTGGCATAATTCAGACTGACATTCGTTTGTTCAACACCGGGTATTTTTTCCAGCGCTTTTTTGACACTGCCGACACAATGCAGACAAGTCAAGCCTTGAAGTGCGAGAATGGTGGTTGTAGACATAACAATATCTCCTGATACAGAGTGATATACTTATCATTAAGGCTAAACCTTCCTGCAAGGGGAAGGTCAAGGGGAAACTATGAATATTAGTGAAATTGCCCAGAAGATCGGTTTAACCAGCAAAGCTATCCGGTTTTATGAAGAAAAAGATCTGATTACAGCACCAGAGCGCGGGGATAACGGCTATCGTTATTACCAGCAAAAACACATCGATGAGCTGATGCTTTTGCGTCAGGCGAAAGAAGTCGGATTTACACTGGAAGAATGCCGCGATTTATTGCGATTGTTCCGCAATCCCGAACGTCACAGTGCAGATGTAAAAACGGCGACGTTGCAAAAAGCGATGGAAATAGAAAAAACAATCGCAGAATTACAGAAGATAAAAGAGAAATTGCTGGCACTGGCGGCTGAATGTCCGGGAGATGATGGGGCTGATTGCCCCATCATTGAGCACTTATCGGGGGGCTGTATGCATCACGGTTGATGGGAAATGGCTTTCACCTTCAACGTGATCCCGTCGACAGCAATAATTTCGACTTCTGTATTAGCAGGCAATTCTTGGTCGCATTGAATGCGCCAACTGCCATCAGCCAGTTTGACTCGTCCATAACCGTTTTCGGTATCTGTGATTAAGCGGGCATGAAGCCCAATCAATTGGTGATTTTTCTGATTGAGAACTTTATCACTGGCCTGACGTGGGCGATAGCGTAGCCAGCTACGCCATGCAATAACCGAACACAAGGTCAAAACAGCAAACAGAATACCTTGTAGTTCCCAGCCCATACCAGGGAAAACCCATGTGATCAGGGCAACAACAACGGCTGCTGTTCCTGTCCACAGCAGATATCCGCCTGTTCCCAGCAGTTCTGCAATCAGAAGCAGGCCACCAAAACAGAGCCAGAACCAG
Source organism: Xenorhabdus hominickii (assembly GCF_002632725.1). Taxonomy (GTDB): domain Bacteria; phylum Pseudomonadota; class Gammaproteobacteria; order Enterobacterales; family Enterobacteriaceae; genus Xenorhabdus; species Xenorhabdus hominickii. The sequence goes on along the minus strand of NZ_NJAI01000005.1, from coordinate 53,697 downwards.
GCTGGTTGAGTGGCGATCTGTTCAATCATGATTATTTATCCTGTTTGCTTTTCTTGCTTTCGCCAATTAATTCAGCAATACCACCTATAGCTCCCATCAAATTGCTGGCTTCCAGTGGCATCATAATGACTTTACTGTTATTTGATGAGCCAATATTGGTCAGGGCATCCGTATATTTTTGGGCAATAAAGTAGTTAATTGCCTGCATATCACCATCAGCAATAGCATCAGAAACCATTTTAGTTGCACGTGCTTCAGCTTCTGCGGCACGTTCACGGGCTTCTGCTTGCAGGAACGCTGACTGACGCTCACCTTCTGCTTTCAGGATTTGTGACTGTTTTTCTCCTTCCGCTTTCAGAATAGCGGCCTGACGAATACCTTCCGCTTCAAGAATATCTGCACGTTTGGTACGTTCTGCCTTCATCTGGGCGTTCATCGCAGAGATCAGCTCCTTCGGTGGACGTACATCACGGATTTCGATACGCGTGATCTTGACCCCCCAAGGGTTGGTGGCCTCATCAACAATTGTCAGCAGACGGCTATTGATGGAATCGCGCTGAGACAACATCTCATCCAGCTCCATTGAGCCGAGCACGGTACGGAAGTTGGTCATGGTCAGGTTAATGATGGAGAGTTCCAGATTACTGACTTCATAAGCAGCCCGAACGGGATCGACAACCTGAATAAAACAGACGGCATCAATGGTTACGTTGGCGTTATCACGTGAAATGACTTCTTGAGATGGGATATCCAGTACCTGTTCCATCACATTGATTTTACGTCCAATACGATCAACAAACGGCATAATGAGATGCAGACCGGGTGTTAATGTACGGGTATATCGTCCAAAGCGTTCGACTGTCCATTGATAGCCTTGAGGGACAGTTTTGACACAAGTAAAGACGATAACAACAGCAACAATAATTAGGATCGGTACAGCACTTAGAGAGAATATATCCATAAAAATTCCTTATTATCTCATTATGGAATGTATACCCTTTACCTTTCAGGTTGTCTCTTTGCCGGTTGTACTGAATCACCCCAGTACCGAAGTCAATTATGCTTCTGGGGATTCATTCAATTGCCGCCTTGATGCAACTCGAAATTTACTGGGTATATAAATAATATTACTTAATAGAGCAAGGAGTATACATGACGACGATATTTTGATGCTAGTACATCTCCGGAACCCAGTGCGGAAATAATATCCAGCATCGCTTTTTTCACAGCGCCATCGGCTGCAGAAAGATCCTTTTTCAGAAAACCAAACAGCAATTCTAGAGCTTCTTCATCACGACCAACTTCATGTAATTTCGAGGCAAGGTTAATTGCCAATTCTGCATTTTCTGGTTGAGCGGCTAAATCCTGCTGAAGTTGTCTAATTTCAGGTGAATCAGCGGCTTCTTTCTGAAACTCGATGTGTTCAAGTAATTCATGATAGCGTTGGTCTTGCTCTTCTAATGGGATGGTATCCAGTAGTTTTTGCGCTTCTTCAAGGTGATTGAGCGAAATGTTAACTTGAGCCAGCAGTAATGTAATATCCGTATCTGGAGAATTTTTCTGATAAATCTCTTGTAGCACAATTAATGCTTCCTGATTATTGCCTGCTAAAAGCAGGTCATTCACCTGTTCGATTGGTGACTTTTCTTCTTGGACTAAGAGTTCGGAGAAAATTTTTCGGATGGTTTCGTCAGTTTGAACACCTTCAAAACCTTGAACCGGGCGGGCTTCTACAACAAACAGTACAGTAGGTAAGCCACGCACACCAAATTGTGCGGCGAGATGAGGAAATTGGTCACAGTTGACTTTTGCCAGAATAAATTTCCCTGCATATTCGTGAGCAATAGTATTCAGTGTCGTTTCCAGTTCATGACAATGTAAGTTCTGTGGCGACCAGAAGTAGAATACGACGAGCTGAGTAAGTGAGTGCTGAACGATTTGAGCAATATTCGATTCATCAATATTAATGATATAGGCGTTGTTATCGTTTGTATTTACTGTTGATTCCATGAGCATTTCCTCTGGTTCGTTGTAAGGCGATGACATTAATAAGTAAGTTTAGTTTATGTTAGGTTCTTATTTGGCTTTGCCTGTGTGCGGTTTTATCGAGCTATTTTTCTGGAAGTCTATGACTCATCACGTTCATTGCATGAGTCAATAATGTAACAGAATAACGTTGTCTTAGGTTGGGATTTTCCTGAGTTTGGCGAAGGGACTAGCGAGAAGAGAGAGGAGATCGAAAGACTATATAAAATTTATGGTTTCTGCCATGAATGAACCAACGTAATTTGTATTTCTCTATTTTAAGTTTGCATATTCATTTTAGTCACCAACGAAATGGACGATGAAACGCGTGATGTGGAAGCTCTGCTGGCAAGCTTGCAAATTACGAGGCGCAACAAAAGGTTGAGCGTGGCTTTCTGTTCCTGAAAATCCCGGAATTCCTAACTTCCTCGATTTTCTTGGAAAAGCCAGAACGGATAGAAGCGTTATTGATGGTGATGACTTGCTGATTAATGGTGTATGCAGTGTTAGAGCATAAAATCCTCCCTAGGTTTAAACAAAAAGTGCCGTTCTACCCGGAGATGAAGAAGCAGGAGACATAGTCATCCACGGCAGGTTGGGTATTTTTGACCTTCGAAGAGATTAACACCTTCGAGTTTCAAGAGCACCGGATGGTTATGGGGCTACAGCCGTACCAACATAATCTTCTGAACATATTGGGGCAATTATATGAATCCATTTATTCCTGAATGGGGTTCGGAATAATGGTTTATTTTTATGTAGGGTATTTGCTTTTAAATAGCGTATTTATTTTCAATGGGGTATTTGTTTTTAAAAGTATTATTTATTTTTAAGGGGGAGATATATTTTAAAGTCTGCAATTTTTCAGGGTTTATTTATATTATCCCCTGTTGTTATTAATAAATGCTATCCAGACGTTACCAAAACACTCAGTATTATATACCCACATTTTTTCCGTGAGTTATCCCTCTGGTTGTCGATGCGAGAGCTATTTTATTACGCCTGTTTCTAAATTTTACTGTCGTGGTTTGAAGCATGACTCACACTTAATAGAGAATCCAAAAGCATATGAGGAAGATGGTATGTTCTTAAGTAAAGAATCGTTCAGTGATGAGGAGTGGAACGATCCCAAGTTTCAGTTACGTAACTTAATTAAAACATCTGAGGGGCTGGAAAAATGGGTTGCGTTAACTGACGGAGAAAGGAAAGCCATAGAAGCCGTTAAAGGAAAATATCTGTGGCAGAGTACCCCGTATTATGCCTCGCTTATGGACAAACATGATGAGAATTGCCCAATTCGATTACAAACTATTCCTCATTTAAGAGAAATGAGCGTAGCGGAAAACTCTGATAATGATCCGGTAGGAGATACAGCAAACCTCAAGACAGCCAGAGTGGTGCATAAATATCCGAATAGAATTGTTTTGCTGGTTTCGGATACCTGCCCTGTCTATTGCCGCCATTGTACGCGAAAGTTTCACACAACGGATGTCAGCGGCACCTATTTTGGTTCGGATCTTGTCGCATCTTATGAAGAAGACTTCGCTTATATCGAGAGCCATCCCGAAATTGATGATGTTCTGCTGACGGGAGGCGATCCCTTAATACATTATGACAAGTTTCTTGAAGCGATTATTAAGAGACTGAGAAGCATCAGCCACATTAATATCATTCGGATCGGAACCCGTTATCCCGTATTCGCCCCTCAGAGAGTGACAGAAAAGTTCTGTCAGATGTTGGAAAAGTACCATCCTATCTGGGTTAACACGCATTTTAATCACCCTAAAGAAGTGACCGAAGAAGCAGCCGCTGCCTGTGATCGATTACTGCGGCATGGTATCCCTGTGCAAAACCAGTCCGTTTTATTAAAAGGGATCAACGATGATGTAGAAACGATGCGGTCACTACTTAAGGCGCTCTTGAGAATCAGGGTACGTCCTTATTATTTGTACCATTGTGATAACGTATCTGGTGTCTCTCACTTCATGACCACTCTGGAGAAAGGGCAGGAAATTATGGATGCGATGGTAGGGTTCGAGACAGGTTTTAGTGTACCGCAGTATGTCGTTACGACGACATTAGGCAAATTGTCTGTTAACCGGGCACATGTCATCACTCATGAAGATGGTCGTGTTACGGCGAAGAATTATAAACAGGACTCTTTAGATATTACTGAATATATCAAGCCGCCTTCAGATTTGAATAATTATTCCGCTGAACACCGTAATAGTGAAATTATTCCCTCTAAGACGATCGATTTATAAAAAGAGCGATCTTTAGGCTGTCGATCTTTACAACTTTCGGCTCCCATAACTATCGATTTTTAACACGATAGCTTTTTAAAACGAACGATTAAGCATTGCTATATTAATTAACAGGGATATTCATGATGATACAAGAGAATCCTTTCTCATCCCGCATTGCTAACAGGGCAAAGAACATTAATGCCTCTGTGACGGTAGGGCTGGCAGATATCGTTGCCAAATTGAAAAGTGAAGGCCGTGACATTATTGGGTTGAATGAAGGTGAGCTGGATTTCAGTACTGGCGCCACTATTGTTAATGAAACCATTAGGGCATTGATAGATGGCAGGACACGTTATAGCTGGCTCAACGGTGAACCTGAATTAAGAGAGAAGATCTGCCAAAAAATATTTGAAGATAACCGGATTAAAGCGACGCCTGAAAATGTCATTGTGACCAATGGCTCCAAACAAGTTATTTATGAAATATTACAGACAGTCATTAATCCCGGCGATGAAGTCATTATTCCAGTGCCCTGTTGGGCGACATACCTTGAAGCCGTCAAATTAGCCGGAGGGAAAGCGGTATTAATTGAAAATATCGGTGTTGATCTGGATGTTGAAAAGATCAAACAGGCTATTACTGACAATACCAAACTTATCATTATCAATACGCCGAATAATCCGACCGGAGCTGTTTACTCGAAATCCGCATTACAAACACTGTGCCAAATCGTCAAAGAAAAACAGATCTTCATGTTATCTGATGAAGCCTATGAACAAATTATATTTGATGGTGAACATCATAGCCTGGCTGCCATTGATGACAATGAATACATCATCACGGTGCAAACATTTTCCAAAAGCTTTGCCATGACGGGTTACCGTATTGGTTACATGATAGCCCACCCTGAATTAATCAACAGAGTCTCTGACCTGCATGGTCATATGACCGATAATGTCTGCACTTTTGCCCAGTATGGTGCGATTGCCTCACTTGAAATGCCCAAGGATTTTTATCAGGAAAGATTAGAGATACTCAAACAACGACGGGATCGGGCATACCGATATACCCGTGAACTTTTCGAGTGTGAGCTTCCTGCTGGCGCATTTTACCTGTTCCCCAATGTTGAAAAATACCTCAATGACCGTTGTCGTGATGCCACTCAATTCTGTGAATATCTGCTCACTCATGCAGGGGTAGCCCTGATCCCGGCAGAAGCTTGTCTTTATCGTGGACATGTACGAATTTCTTTTGCTGCGTCAATGGATGCTATTGAGCAGGGATTTGAACGGATCGCAAACGTATTACGGTAATTGATGACCATAAGGATTAACAATAATGAACCAATCGATATATTCCATTGAATTGTCAAACTCAGAAGTTGATGAGATTCAGGTACTCATCGGGAGCTTACAAGAACGTTATCATTCTACTGACGATCAAGCATTTATTCGCTGCTTGCCGGAGTGGGTAGAGTCATTACCAAACCGATTACGTATCGAAGTCAAAAAATTCCGCCATCAAGGTTATCCATTAGTTGTAATAAAGGGATATCCCGATATGTCCGAGGTGATGGGGGCAACACCGAACCATTGGAAGGATGTTTACAATACGAACAGTAATTATGACTACTACTGTTGTTTGATGTCTAGCTTATGCGGTGACGTAGTCGGTTTTTCTGATTTACAAGACGGAAAACTGGTGCAAGAGATCTTTCCAATCCAAAAAGACGCCGGAAAGCAGTTAGGGACAGGCTCCGTGGATCTATTACTGCATACTGAAGATACCTCGCTGGACTATCGTGCGGATTACCTTGGTTTTATGTGTATTCGCAATATTTACCGAATCCCGACCAGCGTGTCAGTACCTGATTTTTCCAAACTCAGTGAAAAAACCGTCACTATCCTCAAGAAAAACAAATTCCGTATTTTTAACGACCGCCCTTGTTTGTCAAAAGAAGAACGAGATGAAAATTACACTGTTTGCCCTATCCTGACGGGCAGCGGCGATCATATTCATATGCGCTATGACCCTCTGTATATGGATAAAGATGCATTGGATACCGAAGAACTTGAGGCTGTGGCTGAATTGGAAGCATTAGCTGAAGCGGCGGTATTTGATCTGGTCTTAAGCCCCGGTGAAATTGCCTTTATTGATAATTACCGCTGTGCTCATGGCCGCAAAGCGTACCAACCCAGATATGACGGCACTGACCGCTGGTTGAAGCGTACCCAAATTTTAACAAGATTACGGGATTTTAAACACTTGTCGTTACCCGGCCGCATCAACGTATTGCCTTAAATTTTTACCTTAAATTTAAGTATAGAGGTTAGTTTTTGCTGCCTGAAATCGTGATGTATTTGAGTGATCTTTTTTATTTGGTTTAAGAGTTATGCGTAAACAAAAGCAAAATGCAGGAGCAGATCGTTTTGTCGAGCAATGGCGGGTCTGCCTTCAGGGACTTGATACTGATAATGTACTTATTTTGGCGTTACTGAAAAAAGCACTCAGCGATGTTGACGCAATACGGTTTAACGACTTGCAATCTGGGCGTCAGCTAAGCTGGCGCCAATTACTGTGCAGCGTTGCGCGCATTTATCGTTACTTGCATGAATTGAACGTTACTCGTGGTCAGCGGGTGGTGACAATTTCGCATAATTGCTGGGAATTACTGGCTATTGAATTTGCCTGTCAGCTTAAAGGCGCTATTTATGCTCCTATATATGCAAATTATTCTGAGGAGATGATGACTTACTGCCTGTCATTGGCAGAACCCGCATTAGTCATTACTGAAAGGACATCACTCGCGCAGACGCTGCCGCAGAATACCTCGTGGCAGGTGATGACATTGGAGCATTCCAGCACTTTCACTGACTTTGCCAGCATTGACAGCGAAACCGACCTGATTAGTCCAGATAAAGCAGTCAGTCATGAAGTTATCGGGGAGGCGTTGCTCAGAGCACTCACTACAGATTTGCAGGCCACTCAGGCAGAACAAGCATTTTGTTTGATGTTTACTTCGGGTTCCAGTGGCAAACCGAAAGGCGTGTTGCTCAGTCAGAACAATATTCTTTCACAGCAACAGGCTCTGCAAACATTATGGCATTTCGATGGCCCGCAATCTTTTCTCAGTTATCTGCCGTGGCACCACAGTTTTGGTGGATTATTTGAAAAATACACGGCCATTTTCAGTCAGGCAATGTTACATATTGATAACAGTCGGGGCATGGATATTGCCCGGCTGTGTACCAATTTGAGTCAGTTAAAACCGACACGATTTTTCAGTGTGCCAAAGATACTGACAGTAGTTGCCAACAAAATGAAACATTCAGAGGATTTTCACCGTGCAGTGGCACCGACATTGCAGATGATCTTCTCTGCCGCTTCCAAACTGCCCGCAGATATTGAAGGCTATTTTAATCATTGTGGTATCTACGTTGCTGAGGGTTGGGGGCTGACGGAAACCAGTCCATGCCTGACACTTAAAGGTTCAGACTGTGAAGAGCACAACAGCGTAGGTCGCCCTTTACCCAATGTAACTCTCTGTATTGATGAAGATAGCGGGGAGATTTTGGCAAAAGGGCCGAATGTGATGCTGGGCTATTATGCAGATGAAGCCGCTAATCGTCGCTGCTTTAAACAGGAGTGGTTCAGAACAGGCGATCTCGGCAAGATGGTCAAGGGAGAACTTGTGCTTCTGGGACGGTTGGATTCGGTCAAAAAACTGTCTAATGGAGAAAAGGTGTCCAGTGATGCCATTGAACAAAGTCTGTTTGAGAAGACCGATATTATCAACCATGTCATTATTGATATTGAACAACGTCCCTATGCTACTGCTTTATTGTTTATTAATCCTGAGCTTTGTCGCCAGCGATTTGGTGAGAATTGCACACTACAACATTCATCACGCTTGCAGGAGCATATTGTTGAGGTGGTACAACAGCATAACTATCAGGTGGCGGAGAGTTCGCTTAAATTGATTGCGGTGGCGGTCACTGAAACTTCACTGTCCCTTGCCAAAGGTGAAGTCACACCATCATTTAAAGTGTCCCAGCGTACTGTACGCGAAAATTATCAGGTTGTGCGTGATGCCTTATATGATACCAGCGAGTCTTTCCATCTAAATCCGGCATGTCATTCATTTCTGAAAATTACGGAAAATCATATTGTTTCGTCCGTTGTTTCTGAAGATACCGCGCCCAAACAGCGGATTAACTGGGAAACATTTGTTCACATCATTGGCCAAGTGCGAGGCCAAGAGCTGGCCGAGGATGATGTACAACGTTCTTTATTGGATCTGGGTTATAACTCAGTGACCATCATCCAATTGGCGGCCAGTTTAAGTCAGGCCATCGGTCACGTTGTCACAGAAGTTGTGTTGTTCTCCGGTTCGTCAATTCATCAGCTTTGGCAAAGACTGGTAGTACAAACATCAGCAGTACAAGCCATAGATGAAAGTCACCTACGCACTGAGGCCACAACATCCATGCCGCCTAAACAAGATAATGCTGATGTGGCGATTATCGGCTATGCCGGACGTTTTCCTGGCGCAGAAGATTGCGATCAGTTGTGGGAAAATCTGCTGGCAGGAAAAAACCAGTTCAGCCGCTGCCCTGAGGATCGTCCTTTTATGGCGCCACTATTAGCAGAGTTTGAGGCTAACGGCATTCAGTTGAGAGGGGCATTTTGCGACGATATTCGTCAGTTCAATCATAGTTTCTTCCAAATTAACCCCAAAGATGCCCGATTGATGGATCCCCAACACAGATTATTGTTGATGGTGACATGGGAGGCTATTGAGCAGGCTAACCTGAGCCTGAATGATTTGAAAGAAAGCCGAACCGGTGTATTTGTTGGCATCAGCCAGAATGGTTACCGGCAATTGTTACAGGATTATCTCACGGAGACAGGGGAAGAGGGATATCCGAGCAGCGCAATCAACAATCAGAACAGTGTATGCGCTAATCGCTTATCGTATTTTTTGGATTTAAGAGGGCCTTCGTTAACGGTCGATACTTTGTGTTCATCATCGCTGGTGGCATTGCATCAAGCTAGGTTGAGTATTGAACGGGGTGAATGTGATACCGCCATTGTAGCGGGTGTACATCTACAACTGGATATGGCTCATTTCAGGGAAATGCAGCAATTGAGCGTGTTATCCCATGATGGGATATGCCGTCCTTTTGATGCCAAGGCGAACGGAACCGTTCTGGGCGAAGGAGCAGGGGTGGTGCTCCTCAAACGTCACGATCTTGCCATTCGTGACAACAATGATGTCAAAGCAAGCCTGCTGGCTTCTGAAATTTATCATGGTGGCCGCAGTAATGGCATCACTGCCCCCGATCCGCTTGCACAGCAACAGTTGCTGGAACAGTGTTGGGCGAATGCAAATGTGAAGGCGAGCGATATCGGTTATTTCGAAACTCACGGTACTGGCACTCATCTGGGCGATCCTATCGAAATGGCGGGTATCCATGCCTGTTTTCATGACCAAAAAGCGCAGACTCCCTGTTATCTGGGCGCTATCAAAGCCAACATCGGGCATCTCGAAGCTGCCGCCGGTATTGCCGGGTTGATCAAGCTTTTGCTGATTGATAAACACAGAATGGCGCCGCCAGTGGCGGCATTCAGCGAGTTGAATCCACGGATCACTTTGGTGGAAAGGCAGCTGGCGATCCCGACCACCGCACAACCGCTCGCCCCTGAAAAAACGTGTCTGGCCGTCAGTGCATTTGGCATGGGAGGAACAGGGGCGCATGTGGTGATCAAAAGCCAAAGTAAAAAAAGACTTTCTGATACAGAACCAGAAAACGAGACATTACCTTGCGTGTTGAGCGGATGCGATCAAGCACACCTAAAGGTTATTGCCAGCCGATTATTGGTCGGTGTGCAGCAATATGTGCAACAACATGTGACACAAAAGCAATTTGTGCTTAGGCACTTTTGCCAAGCACTGGCTCAACGTACCGTATTGCCGGTTGTCTGTACATTGGGGGTAAATAGTGCTGAACAATTGGTTGAGCAGTTATCCGCAATAGCCAGAGGAGAAGTGATTGGTTATCGCGCCAGTGAAAATGGTCCATCAATTGCTGCTACAACTACTGATAAAACAACGATGGCATTAGTTTTTGCTGGGCAGGGAACTCAATCGGTAGCGATGGCGGCACAGTTGTATCGTCATAATGTGCAATTTGCCCAGTGGATTGATCAGATTGATCAATTGTGTTCGGAGATAGCATATGAAAGTGGGCAACTCAAGGTGGAGGTCAAACAACTTTTGATTGAGCCGATAGACGAACAGACGATCAACCGTACCGAGTTTGCTCAGGTTATTTTGTTTGCCTTCGAATATGCGCTCTATCAATGTCTGCGTCCCGCCATCGGGCGTATTGATATTCTGCTTGGTCACAGTCTTGGTGAATATGTGGCGGCCTGCATCGCCAATGTATTTTCCTTGAAAGAAGGGCTGAGGATTATTATCAAACGCGCTCAATTGATGGAAGCCAGCGATCCCCGCGGTGCGATGATGATGGTGAATGGCTCGGCGGAGCAAGTTAGTGCTCTGATTGAAAACGAGCTAAAGATTGAACAACAAACTGAGCTGGCGATTGCAGCAGAAAACAGTGAAACCAATACCATCATCAGTGGTATACGTTGTGTGCTTGAGCGCTTCCGGCAACAACTGGAACAGCATGGCCTCCATGCCCGCTTTATCAATACTAACCGGGCATTCCACTCTCCGATGATGAGCAATGCAGCTCAAGAATTTGGGGCGTTCCTCGCTGATATTCCTCTTAAAGCGGCAGAAGTGCCGATTTTGTCGAATCTGACGGGGCAACCGGAAACAGAGTGTTTCGCTACAGCAGAATATTGGCAGCAGCACATGTTAGGCCGCGTCCTGTTCCGACGTAATCTGGAGAACTTAACGGCGATGGCCGGGCTGAAGATCATTGAGATTGGTCCCAAAAGTATGCTCGGCACGTGGTTGATGGAGAAACAACCGCATCACCTTGCCTCCGCTTATTGCCCCTCCCAGAACAGCCAGCAACTCAATTATTGCGATTTATTGGCGGTACTGGCCAGCGACCATTTATCCGGCTCGCCGAGAGAATGGCTGACAATGTATTCACCGTTCACGTTCAATCCCACCTTATTACCGGCCAGAAAACTACTGACAGAAACGTGTTGGTTTACGGAATACACCGCCACGTTAGCGAATGGCGCAAGGCAACAGGAAAAGCCTGAAGAATATGAACAGGGCAATCTGATTGATCATGAACCTTTCTTCATCATGCAGCAGCAAATTGACTGTATGAACGCCATTTTCCAAGCCCAATTAGAACTTATGAAGGGAAAGTAACGTAATGACGCAACTGCCAAATGAAATTAAACACTCTCTGCAAAGTTGGTTACAGTCGGAATTAGCGAGTGAGCATGTGCCTACCGATACTGACTTTCTGGCGCTGGGTATTGAGTCTCTCACATTGATTAGACTTAAAAACAATATTAAATCCCAATATGGGGTGGATATCGGTATCGGGAAATTTTTTAAGGGATTGTCGAATATTGATAAGGTTGCCAATTTCGTCAGTCAGCAGGCCCAACCTGCTCCGGCTGGTAGCGTTAATGATAAGCTGCAGATGCCGCTATCTGTGCCAGAGGTGCCAACGCCACAACAATCACAAGCACAGGTACAGCCACAGGCAACCGTCAATATGCAGCATGAGCCGATAGCTTTACCAACATCTCCATTAGCATCATTGTCGTCCCCTGTGTCGCCTATTGCGATGGCGTTCAACGGCCCTATGGTTAACGAATCTATAGTTAACACACCTATTGCTACTGTCCGCGAAACCAAACACGATATTGATACTAAACAGGGCATTATGGTGGCTCAGTTAAACGCTATGCAGCAACTGTTCCAACAACAGTTGGCGGTATTGCAGAATGTCAGGGGAGGAACCACGAACTTTGCAACGGCGAATCAATTGCCAGTGTCAGCATTATCCACAGTATCAACAGTACCTATAACATCAACTGTACCTACAACATCAAATACGGTTCCGCTAAACAGCACTCAATCAACCAAACAATCCGTCGAAGTTCCTGCTCATCATTCTGAACAGCCTCAGCCTACGGTGATTATGCCTGCAGCTTCATCGGGTGAAAAAGCCAAATTTACCTACAAACCGATTGTGCTTTCAGAGCCTGTGCAATGTGATGCCGAAACAACAGCGTTTATTCAACAATACAATGCGAAAACCAGCGCTTCAAAAACCACTATTCAGAAGTATCGGACAGCTCTCTGTGATAACCGCAATGCGATCCAATTCAACAGCAAACTGAAAGAACTGTGTTATCCGATTGTGGGGAAAACGGCAAAAGGGGCACACTTTACCGATCTGGACGGTAACGTTTTTATCGATATCGCGATGGGATTTGGCGTCAACTTTTTTGGGCATAATCCCGATTTTATCCAACAGGCGTTGCAAAAGCGGCTCCAGCACGGCTTTCATCTTGGGCCTGTTGATGAGTCCGCGATGGTTGTTGCGGATCTCATTACCGAAATCACTGGCGTTGAACGTGTCGCTTTCACCAATTCAGGCACTGAGGCGATTATGCTTGCCTGCCGTGTGGCGAGAGCTGCCAGTGGGAAACAAAAAGTTGTCATCTTCAATAATGCCTATCACGGTCATTATACGGAAATCCTCTTTATGGGCGGCATGAAGCCAGGAGAGCGGTTTCCTCAATCCAGCGGTATTCCTGATAATTTGGGACAGGATATTGTGGTGCTTAATTATGGCGAACAGCAAAGTCTGGATTACATTATGGCCCACGGGCATGAAATCGCCATGGTTATGGTTGAACCCGTCCAATCACGCAATATCACTTTACGACCAAAATCTTTTATTCAGACGTTACGAAAAATCACCTCACAACAGAATATCGTCCTGTTATTTGACGAGATCATTACAGGATTCCGTTACCACGCCCGAGGCGCCCAACATTACTATCAGGTCAAGGCAGATTTGGTGACCTATGGCAAAGTTATCGGTGGCGGCCTACCCGTTGGTGTGCTGGCCGGAGATGCTGTAGTTATGGATTATATTGATGGCGGTTTCTGGCAATTTGGTGACGCCTCTTACCCGCCTAATGAAACCACTTTCTTTGCTGGAACGTTTTGTAAACATCCTTTGGCAATGGCAGCCGCAGAAGCAACGCTGTTACATATGAAAGCAAAAGGGCCATCGTTACAAGCTGATTTGAATGACAGAACTACAGGATTCGTTAAACGGCTTAATGGTTTATTCACGGCAGCAAATAGTGGGATAGAAGTTGCGAATTTTGGATCACTTTTTAAATTCAGCCAGAAGAAAAATCACGAACTGCTCTTCCATCATTTATTGATGAATGGGGTTTATACGTGGGAAGGACGCACTTGTTTCCTCTCTACCGCTCATGATGATAATGTACTGGAGGCATGTTTCAACGCCTTCGAGAAAACTGTTGAGGGAATTATCGTTTCTTCTCGCTCTTCTTTTTCTCGCCCGCTGGATAGACCAACTGCCCCGAAAATGCAGGAAACAACGGTCTTGGCTGAACCCAGAATGCAGAAAAATCTGGCGATGGCGAGTTGGTACGATCCGGCAGCCTCAAAATCTTACAATGAATTCATTCAGTGTGTGATTACCGATGAATTGCAGCCCCATCGTTTGAACAGCACTATTGAGTATTTATTCAATCGTCACCAACAGCTGCGACAGGTATTTTGCCCTGAAACGTTTAAAACGACAGCGGGACAATTTGATTATCATGCTGTAATGCGTGCTGAGCAGTCGCTCCTCGATTCACCAGAGAAATTTTCTCAATGGCAACAAGCATGTCTGGATGAAGAATTTATACTCGACCGTGGGCCGATGTTCAGAGTACATGTGGCGCAAATTGATCTGTCCCGACCATTATGGGATGGAACTCCTTTGGCGCAATACGCATCGGATCATTGCCGGGTGGATATCATACTTTTGGTTGCCCACCATACTGTTGTTGATGGCGTCTCTTTTGATATCTTCATTGACGAGTTGGTAGCTGTTTATCATGGTGCCAGTGACTTGCCACCCGCTTTGCAATATCAAGATTATCTGGGACGGTTGGCTGCATTCAAAAGGACACCAGACTTTATTCATCAAAAATCATTCTGGCATAAATATTTATCTGGTTGGCAGACGGATTTGGCTAATTTACCAGCCCCGGCACCTGCCGTGCTCACTGAAGAAGGTGACGTGCTTGCTACGGGGGGCTTCCATCTGGAGAAATTACCGACTGAATTGACGGCCAAGCTTTTGCATTACGCCACCGAACATCGCGTGACACCTTACATGTTGATGTATACCGTCTACTCCATTTTTTTGGGTTCGGTACTTAAACAATCTCAGTTCGTTATGTCCACATCGGTGTCCGGGCGCAACTTTGATAACTTCGATAATCTGGTGGGATTAACGACAGCAATGTTGCCCGTTCGGGTGAATATCCGTAACGAACAGCAGCTTTTCAGCGAATATCTTGACCTGACCTGTGAGCAATTGTTGGAGATTCTTTCCCATCAGGATGTGACCGTTGACGATCTGACGATGCAAAATTGCAGCTTGGGCAATCGTTCGGAAATGCTGACCCGTTATCTCAATTACGATTTCAATTTCAGCACCCGTAAACTCAGGCTTAATGACAGTGGTAGTTGGTCGGTATTGTTAGATAATCCGAAACGCTACATTATTGGTCAATTGTCTTTGGATGTGTTCCAGAGCGAAAATGACCTGTATCTGCACTGGGAGTACGCGGCACAAGCCTACAGCAAGGTACAAGTTAAAATACTGTCCGGCAAAATGGGGCAATTATTGAATTATTTGGTGAATGTGCCAGAGCAGGATGCACTGACCCTGACCGATATTGCCACTTATCTGAAATCACTGGACGCCCCTTCTATTGCTATAGGAACAGTGCGGAAGGATTTTCTGTATCAGGCACCGATCCATGCTTTGTTTGAACGGCGCGCAGCCGATGCACCACAGGCATGTGCATTAGTTGATACTGGTTTGCCAGAAGGGATGAAGCAACTTTCATTTGCTGAGCTGAACCGTCAGGCGAATGCGTTGTCCCATCACTTGTTACAGCAAGGATTACAGCCGGAAGAGCCTGTTTTTGTCCGGGTGCGCCGTGGTGTTCCTTTGGCAATCTCCGTATTAGCCATACTGAAAGCAGGGGGCGTATATGTTCCTATCGATAAAAAACTCCCTGTTACTCAGGTTGAATATCTGCTCTCAATATTGACCCCGCGATTTGCCCTTATCGACGAAGATTATGGCACCTTCAACACACTCTCTCATGTGCAATATTTCAACTTTTACGATGAAGATACGCTGTTGCGTCAATGTGGTGTGGATGAGGAAAACGCGGCGTTACTGCAAAATCCCGAAAAAGTGATTCCAGCAGGGCAGACTGCTTACATTACCTGTACCTCAGGCAGTACCCAAAAAGCGAATTGCGTGATGAATTCTCATGGTGCCATCGCCCACCACTGTTTGATGATGAAGGAATATCTGGCGATCTGCCCCGAAGATCGGATGCTTCAATTTACCGATTTGTGCTGGGATATTGTCCTTGAAGAACTTTTCCCTGTCTGGACTGCGGGCGGTCGGGTTGTCTTTTTCGGTGATACACCGCCAAATACCTTCGCTGATTTCAATCAATTGCTGATTGAGCAACAGATTACGCTGGCTGATTTACCGTCTACCTACTGGCAAGGATGGGTGGAGAGTTTGGACGATCCTGCGATGGATTATCCATCCCACTTACGACGCATTTTAGTCGGGACTGAAAAAGTTGACCCACAGACGCTTAAAAAATGGCAGCAGCACGTTCCGAAAGGGGGGATTTTCTCCAATGCTTATGCTCAGACCGAAACCACCATTACTGCTACGGATTCGGTAATTACCTCTGATACATGGGTAGGTGAAACAGTGCCGCTCGGCAAACCATTGGCGAATACTGGTTTTTATGTGCTGGATGAAGCGGGGCAGCCAGTGCCGCGTGGCGAGTCTGGTGAACTGTATATTGGCGGTCCGCTGGTATCCAAAGGGTATTACGGTAATAACACCCTGACCGCCGCCAAATATGTGACTGATCCGTATATTCCGCTTGAAGCTTGCAATCATGCAATTCCGCGCATGTATAAAACCGGTGACTTGGTCAGCATGGATGAACAGGGGTGTTTGTCATTCCTCGGGCGTACCGATTTTCAAATTAAGGTACGTGGTTATCGGATTGAGCCGACTCAGTTGGAAAGTATCATCGGCCAATGGGAAGGAATCGAACAGGTTGTACTGACGACAAACAGTGTGATTGATCCACGCATTCCGGTGGCGGAAACAAAATTACTCTGTTATGTAAAAACTCAGGCTGAAAAAGAGGAACAAAAGGCGTTAAGCGAGCGGATACGCCAGTTTATTAGTCGCAACTTTGCTCACTATATGCAGCCACATGCCATTATCTATCTGGCTGAATTCCCTAAAACTACCAATGGCAAAGTATCGATAAAACGATTTCCTTTGCAAGCTAGCTCATCACCAAACCACGTATTACAACACAGTTTATTACCGCCGCATTATTCTGAAAGTGTCGATCAACCGCCATCACGAGTCGATCTTAACAGCGCTGCGGGTCGTTTGCTGATGACTCATCTTGGGCAACATGGGTTAAATATGAATGAAAGTTTTGTGGCGTTGGGCGGAGATTCGTTAACCGCGATCAAAATTTTGTCTGCATTGCAAAAAGAGCATGGCATGACTCTGAGACTACCGGAGTTTATGGCTTGCGAAACATTGACCGATCTGATCGAGTGGATTGAATCGGCGTTGGCTGAGAGCAGGAATACAGCCGGGTCGCAGGCATCCTCACCGAATAGCCATGCAGAGATGACAGGGCAAAAAGCAAAACCCGTATTACAGGCCCGTAGTCGTAAAAAAAAGGTAATGGTTGAATGAAGGGGATCAATGGGTTTTATCCGCTGTGGATTGGCATTGCCGTGTCGATTTTTGGTAGTGAGCTGACCGAATTTGCGTTCGGATTGTGGTTGCTAGAGAAACAAATGTCAGTCACTGCCTACACTAACATGTATTTGGTCTTAGTGCTTCCGGCCTTTTTACTGATGCCGTTAGTCGGGTATGTGATTGATCATTACGATAAACGTAAGGTGTTATTACTGACAGAAGGAATTGCGGGTTTAGCCTTGGCGATTGTGCTTATCTTCAACCACTTTGGCTATCTCAATAACATCGTGGTTTATCTCTATATTGCATTGACCAGTGTGTTGACTGCGTTGCAGATTGATTGTTACAGCACGCTGGTTTTCCGGCTGGTTCCGGCCGCTTCGCTGAATCGGGCTAATTCGTTGGGCAGCCTCAGCGATTCATTACCACAAATGCTTGCCCCGATCATCGGCGCGTTTCTGTTCTCACACTACGGTTTGGGGATTGTGCTGACGATCGATCTGTTGACCTTCATGATCAGTGCATTTGCTGCCGGGTTATTGTTCAGGGTCAGCGCAGTGCAGTTTCTGCCGCACGATGATGGCACACTCTCTAAATTGAACTGGAAGGCTATTTTTCCGGATGTCGGGTGCGTTCGGTTGGTCAAGGCATCGCCGGAAATGACTTATATGATTGCGTATACCTTTTTCAAAGCCATTTTGGTGGGGGGAGCGTTAATCACTATTGTACCTTATTTCACTACCTACTTTTCTGTCGCAGATGCAGGCTACATGATGTCTATCGGTGGCGTCTCCATGGTGATCGTCAGCCTTATATCGGCATGGCGGCCCTCTATATTAAGACGTACGCCGCTATTAGCATTGGAATTCCTGTTCGCGGCGGGTTTTGTGGTATTGACGCAGATAAAGAATATTTATGTCGCCGGTGCTTGTATTGCGATTAGCTTTATCACGATGCGGATAAGCATCATTAAAATGCAAACGTTATGGCAAACCACAGTGCCGAAAATATATCACGGTCGTGTCTTCGCGCTGCGTAATCTGGTTAAGACATTCAGTAGTTTCATTATTTATCTCATCACTGGAATTGTATTGGATCTCTTACTGGCTCAGGAGGGAGGATGGGCGATTTGGGGGCCGGGTAATCCAATGGATCTTTACTTTATTGGGATCACCTTACTGATATTACCTCCCTTGCTTATCTCGACACGCCGGTTATTAGCCGCTATAGGGGGAGAATAATATGCTCAGGATAGGCATTATCGGTACGGGTGCTGTTGCGTGTTATTTAGCCCATCAATGTAAGCAACAAGGGTGTCAGGTTTTTTTATTATCTTCACGCGGTACAAGACATCAAGCGCAACCGATCAGCCAAATACAGCTGATCGATGAGACAAAACCTGAACAAGCAGCGAGTCAAGATCTCGGTAGCATTGTTGTCGATGAGCACCTTACAGACTACAGCGCTTTTTTGGCTAAAGAGTTTGATCAACTGTATGTGTGCAGTAAAACTGTCTCCAATCCGCATATTTGTCAGCAATTATCGCGTCATAAACACTGGCTTCGTGGCCCGGTTATCTTATTTCAGAATGGTTTTGCCACAGAACGGCCATTTATTGATGAAGCACTGGATGTCACGATTATTCGTGGGGTGCTCAATTTCTCTGTGACTCAGCATGGCAAACAAAAACTGAAATTGAGGTTCCTTAAAACCAGCTATCTTGGCGTCCCTGAACAGACCGAAGAACGGGCAGAAGCGGACATCTTAGCGGCGTTGGATTTACTCAATCGAGCGGGCATTCCCTTCGAAGGATGTACAGATATAGAGCATAAAGCATTTGCTAAAAACACACTGAATGCGGCGGCATCCGTGTGTGGATTAGTCCGTTCAGGCGTAGAAACGGCGATGCGTAATAGCAGTTCCCGAACCGTGATCCAAGCGATTATTGACGAATGTACGGCCATTGGCGAGAAAGCCGGATACATCGGCGATAGTGAAAATTTTCGGCGTCAGTCAATGGGATATTTGATGTCCATTCCTGATTTTAAATCCTCTTTGGTGCTGGATATTCTTCATGGCAAAGAAACAGAGGCAGACACCTTACTCGCTTCCTTTATCAGACTCAGCCAACACGTGGGCATTGCGGTGCCAAATCTGGATTTTGTTTATCGTTATTTCGATTTTTACAATACCTATATAACCCAATCGTACATAACCCAATCTTATACATTCACGGATATGACTCTGGTCGAAGGAGATGCTTAATGAGCGATACTACAGTAAGGTTACTTGACGGTGGTGAAAGCGTTCTGAATAACGTATTTTCTCCTTATGCTGATTATTTCATCGACATGCTTAGTCAGCGTAACTCTTTTATTGCAACTGAACCTGTTGGGATCTATGAGAGCCAAGTTAAGCATTACATTTGTCAGGATTATTTTAATGATGAACAGAAAGATCTGTGGAAAAAGATCCCGCAGTTTATAGCGCCCATTCAGGCACTGGAAAATATCGGTGATTTTATCACGGTTGATTACCAAGGCCGTGTTCCCATGATCGTGAGCAAAGTAGACAATGATCGCTGTGCTGTATTTGAAAACGTGTGTCCACATCGGGGAGCCAGGCTTGAAAACCACACGGAAGGATGCAAAAAAGCCTTTGTTTGCCCTTATCATAGTTGGTCATTCAGCCATCAGGGGCATTTGATTGCTGCTCGTTGGCGGGAAGCATTTCCCGAAATACCAGACCAATATCGTTCGCTGAATTCAATTAGTGCCCAACAAAGATTCGGTATGTTGTGGCAAATACCGAGCGATCCTAAGCCTGACTTTTCGCTGGATAATTGGTTCGCTGCTATTGAAGATCAAATTTCCGCAATCGATTTTGAACAGCATCAACTGCTGAATTCCCGAGAAAGAATGGTGCAAGCTAACTGGAAGCTGCTGATCGAAAACTTTATCGAATATTACCATGTCCAGTCTTTACACCGGAAAAGTCTGGCACCCACATTGAATGGTCAATTATACTCACTGGATTCTTTTGCCCAGCACGGCCGTATCCTGACCCCACTGAAAAATCTGGCTCAGGTTCGCCAGCAAACACCCCATAAGATACGTCGGGAAATGGTTGCTACTTATTTACTGTTCCCTAACGTGATTATCGGGGTGCAGCCTTATCATGTTTTTGTCTCTTTTTACCATCCTGTATCGGCCAACCAAACTTGGTCGAAGACCTTCAACTTTATCCATAAAGCGGATGAAGAGATCAAGGAGGTATGCCAATTAGATGTGGAATATTTGGCGGAAGCGTTGGAAGAGGATTACGAAGCTATCGAACAAGTCCAGAAAAATCTGGAAACAACCAGCGCTCCGAGCCTGTTGTATGGTGAGGCAGAGTCTCTTATCAGCCAGTTGCACCGCAACTTAGCGGCGATTCTGCATCCAAATGGCAGGGAGGCAAACCGGTATGAATAAGGTGAAAGACCAGATGAATACTGATACTGAGATGGATAGTACTTTTGAGCTGGATAGTGCTTTTGAGGTTGGTGCTACTTTTGAGATTGATGAAATACAGGCATCTGCTGGTCAGCAAGACTTATGGTTGGCGGAGCAATTAACCGAAAAACAGCTCTACATTGTGCCGGTCACCTACGAGTTAGTCGGAGCGTTGGATCAGGCGAGATTATTGGATGCAATTGCACAGACGATCCAAAACAGTGAAGCTTTCCGTACGGCATTTGTCGAAACTGAACAGGGGCTGGTGCAGCATATTTATCCTGCGGTTGAATTGCCTGTTATCGTTGTGGATCTGTCTGAGCCAAACGGGGCTTCGGATGATGATGATCAGTCACAACTACAACGGGCACTGACTTACTGTCAGCACAACTTGGAGACACCATTTACATTGAGCCAGCCCGGTTTGGCCCGTTTTCTGCTGATCAAATTAGGGGAGCAACGCCATATTCTGCATTTTTGCCTCCACCACCTGATTTGTGACAATGATTCTGTCGCCTTAATTCTCAATAATATTGCGACTGCATACGCAGGAGAGCCGTTATTCAGTGACAACACAGGAGCCGATATCCTCGAATATGCTGAATTTGCGGCTTGGCAGGATGAATTACTGCGTGGTGACTACTTGGACAGTGATGAAGCTTATTGGCTGAAGGAGTTGTCAGGAGTAGATGGCCGGTTGGAACTCTCTATCGGTAATCCCATACCATCAAAGAATGAACAGGGAGGTATGGTTCGGCGTTTGCTGGAACCGCATTTAGCTAACTCCTTCAATCATTGTGCCTCTAGCTTGGGTATTTCACCGGCACTCGCTTACTTTATCGTATATGCTGCGCTACTGTACCGATTGACGGGACAACAAACGATTGTGTTCGGTGTCCCCACGTCTTTGCGGGATGATAAGTGTCTGGAGAAAACGATAGGTTACTTTATCAATGTGTTACCAATTAAAGTGATCTTCCACCCGAAAATCAGTTTTGCCGATATTGCCACTCAGTTGAGTAGCCAGCTTTACACCGGTATGCAACATCAGCAATTTCCTTACAGCCATATTGTGCGCAGTGTCAGCCATGCGCAGCAGATCCCTCAGGCTCCGCTATTCAATGTCATGTACAACTATTTTGTCGGTCAGGCAGATTGGACATTACCCGGAACTCGTGCTTATCAACATGAATTAACCCCGGTTGGGGGAAAATTCCCATTGACGTTGTTTGTGGTTAATCACATTGACACCGTGGAGCTATGTTTTGAATATCAATATGACCATGTTGCGACAGACTATTCTGGTGTATTAAGCAACAGTTATCAGCGATTGTGTACCGCGATGATCCTCAATGCCGATCAAGAGGTATTGGCTCAGTCTTTGCTGAGTGAGGATGATTATCAACGTCAGGTGATGACATTCAATCAGACTGGTATTCTCTTTCAGGAAGACTTCTGTCAGCATTTCTTCCGCCAATTGAACACAGAACCTGAGTTAACAGCAGTTGAATACCTAGTTGGATCGCATTCGGAAAGAATGAGTTATGAAAAATTATACTCTCTGAGCCAGAAAGTCGCAGATGAATTACGCCGACATATTATTTCAGAAACGGCGCAGCAGGCCAGAGTTGTGATTTTCTCTGGTGCCAGTCCCTTGGCTCTAGCCACTATCATTGCCTGTTTGACGGAAGGTATTGTATGGATACCCGTCGATAGCCACTTACCTCTTAACCGTCTATTGCTGATTATCGAGGATGCTTGTCCTGATGCCATCGTGATTGAGGGAAATGTCGTGGAGGGCAAAAATGCGTCGTTGGTCGCGGAGATGGCGTGTTTTAATACCCCAGTCATTGAGCTGACGCGCGAATGGGAAGCAGTGAACAGAGACAACAACAGGAACTTTGGCCCTTTAGCACCTCAATGGGAACGCATCACCCAAAATAACTGCCTTTGCTACATGATTTATACCTCCGGTACGACAGGCAAACCGAAAGGCGTTGAAGTTTATCGCAAAGGGCTGAATAACTATCTCAACTGGGCAGCACAAACCTATATGCCGACAAAGGCCCATGATTTGGGGGGGCTGGGTGTCCCCGTGACAACTTCCTTCGGGTTTGATGCCACCATCACCAGTTTGCTCTTGCCATTGATGGCACGCGGACACGTCATGTTGTTCTCCTCGCAAGTCAGTCAGGATAGTCAAGATGGGCCATTGCTGCGCTTATTAGAACTGAACAAACCACTGGGATTAATGAAAACGACACCTTCACAACTGGAGCATCTGGCGCTCAGTTTGGGGCAGCGGCAGACATCGCTGGACGTGAAAGTGATCGTTGTCGGTGGCGAGCAGATGAGTCGCACCCATCTGGATTATCTCAACGCTATTGCTCCTGAAAGCGTGTGTTTTAATGAATATGGCCCGACAGAGACGGTTGTGGGTTGCTGTGTAGAACGATTGAACATCGTGGCAGATCCGCAAAGGAGTCAGGGGGTGTTACCCATCGGTTCTCCCATTGCCAATACACGGATGTATGTTCTCAATGAACGGTGTTGCCATCAACCAGCAGGGGTGGTCGGTGAATTATTCATCGGTGGTGCGGGGGTAGCCAAAGGATATTGGCAGCGTCCCGACTTAACGAAGGCGGCGTTTATTGAAGATACTTTCTCCCATATCAACGGGGAACGGCTTTATAAAACCGGCGATTTGGGTTGTTTTACCATGGATAACACGTTGCTGTGTCTGGGGCGAAAGGATAAGCAGATCAAACTTCGAGGCTATCGAATCGAGCCGGAAGAGATTGAAGCATGGATTAAGCAAGTGCCGGATATTGATAAAGCTGTGGTCGTAGTTGAAAAACAGCCCCATGAGCGGCTCTGTGGTTATCTGGTGGCGGCTTCAGGGTTTGCGGGCAGTACTCATAAACTCATTGATCAGGTCAAACAGCATCTGCAAGGTCAATTACCGGATTATATGATCCCAACGCAATGGCGGGTGATTGACGCTATCCCTTATACCATTAACAATAAAATTGATACCGCGTCTTTATTGACGTTAGGGCAGAACCAATATTGTCTTGTGGCAGAAGAACATGTGGAATGTGAATTTAGCTCTGATATTGCCAGACAGCTCTGTTCCCATTTCAGTGAGGCGCTAAATCGCAGCACTGTTTTGCCAGAGGATAATTTCTTCGAGCTGGGAGGGGATTCTCTGATGGCTGTGCGTCTACTGGCAAAAATTAATACCCATTTTACCATTGAGCTAAAACTCAAAGCCTTTTATCAGCGTCCATCTCTGACAAATTTGATTGCGTTAGCGGAGGAACAGTTACGTCATAGCAATTCGAATATGCATATCAATAGGTAATTTTGGAAAAACAGGAGCGTAGTTTGGAACGTAATAAGCTGTTTATTATACCGGAGCCGGTCAATAGCCCGAGGCTGAGAATATTCTGTTTTCCCTATGCGGGGGGATCTGCCAAGACATACCTTGATTGGGCCGAACATTTTACGGATGACATTGAAATTGTTGCCGTACAGCCGCCGGGTCGAACAACTCGGCTTGATGAAGCGCCGTATGAAGATTTGCACTCGCTGGTGGATGAGTTAATGCTTCATGCGGAATTTATCACGAAGATCCCGTATGCTTTCATTGGACACAGTCTGGGCTGTCGGGTGGCATTTGAGCTTGCCTGCAAATTACAATCCTGTGGTTATCCGGTTCCTGTGCATTTCTTCGCATCAGGCTGCACAGCCCCGCATTTGAGACATAATTTCCCCAATACTCACGACTTACCTCACGATGAATTTATCCGTGAGTTACGGAAAATGAATGGCGCTACGGATGAAGTCCTGCTAAACAGCGAGCTTATGGATTTCTTGCTGCCGGTTTTAAGGGCTGATTTTAAAATGGCTGAAACTTATCAGGCAAAACGGTGCCTGCTGAAAAGCCCGATAACAGTTTTAAGCGGAGATTCTGACCCGGACATTAAACCGATTGAACTCTATGCCTGGTCAGAATTATCCAGCGAAGGTCTAACTGTACAATATATTCCGGGCGATCATTTTTTTATCGATCAAAATAAAGAGAAGGTTATTGAGGTTATGTTAGCGTTACTATCTCAGATATAGCCCTATGAATTTCAAGATACAGCATTTATGTTTTGGAAACGAATCCTCAGGAGAATCAATACGAGATGGCGATGAATACGAAGGAATAAGTCCCTTTTTCTTCTGAATTTTTAGGTTATGGGTTATTTAGAAGCACACTGAAACCAAAAGTATGGAGATTATTCCATTATATAAACCAAGATTATGTTCGTAGTTACCAGATTATGCATGTATACGCAATTAACTTGAAGATGCAGGAATTAAAGTCTGGAAATTATCTGTCAGCCGGGTAGTCAGTTCCTGTACTTTTTCTGGTAATGTGGCATGAAAAAAATGATGAAATGTTTCACGGAATGTTTTTGCATCCGGAAATTACAAAAAAATAATAAAGATATAAACATCTATCCTTTATGTTTTCTTATCAACATAAAGGATTTTTATTTTAATCCTTGGAGAGTGAAAGAATAACAAAATAAAAATCGAAATAAAAAATGTCAATATAATACTCAAATAATCAACATCTGGAACAAAGGTAATGGCAGAAAGAACAGAAAATAAAATAACCAGAAAAGCTAATATCAAACCATAAAATCCAGTGCTTAGAATAAAAATTTATTTTTTATATCGTGGCTCAGCTCGCTGAGCCGCAGACTTTATTAGATTAATTTCCTTTAATGTAAACCATATTCCATCATTAATCCCTCTGTGATTTTTTCCATATTTACTTACCTCTGATTTTTATCAAAATACTGCATAATTACACAAATAATAAACGGAATGATTTTTATATTACTATCATACTATTTCTTCTTTAGTCTTTCGTAATTATCTAAAACCTGATTACGGTCACCATTCCGTTCCTTAAACTGCGTTTCTAACTGTGCGACTTTCTGATAAGTGGCTACAATTGTGTTGTAATTTCTGTCTACGTCTTGGCTAAAGAAAAATTTGGTACTTAAACTAGTAATAATCGCTGTAGACAGCATCGCGCCGCAGATAATCCACCAAAAGTAGCGCTAAAGACGGTCATAACGCAATTTAAGATTATCTTCGGCCACGGCTACGCTCACACATCTTGTCAACCTGTGTGGCTGTTGCGTCCATTTGTGCATCCGTGCTCCGCCGAACAGCATCTGCAATATTGGTGTGTTGGATAACGGCCATAATATTCTGGCCAAGTTATCGGCTAAAAACCTGCTCTGGTAAATTATCCTGATAAATTAATGAATAATGTACAACGATAGTTTTTTAGACATCCAATCAGCAATAAAGGGCTGTGCATTTTGATTAGGGTGAAGTCCATCGTCTTGCATCCACTCCGGTTTGATAGCAACATGCTCCATGAAAAATGGCAGCAGGGGAATTTGGTTACGTTCAGAAAGCGCCGGATAAATTTTTGCGAAAGAATCGGTATAGCGTTTCCCATAATTGGGAGAAATCCGAATTTGCATCAATAAAGGTTGTGCATCGGCTTTTTGGATTAAAGTAATGCTCTGCTGTAAATCTTGTTCTATGTTTTGAATGGGCAAGCCACGCAATCCATCATTCGCGCCAAGCTCTATCAAAACCCACTTTGGATTGTGCTGCTTCAATAATTCAGGCAGACGATCAAGACCCTGTGCCGCAGTATTTCCGCTGATACTGCCGTTAATGATGGTTGTTTTTTTGCCGGCTTGTTGCCATTGTTTCGCCAGTAAAGCAGGCCATGACTGCTCAACAGGAAGGCGATATACGGCACTGAGGCTATCCCCTAATATAAGCAGGGTATCCGCCGCTACCGCTCTGGCACTGCATAACAACAAAACTAAAAGGAAAAATACATGGCTGTAGAAAGTATTCTTGAAGTTCATAATCTCACTAAACATGTAGGTCAAGGGGAACAGGTAATCAATATATTGCAAGGTATTGAGTTGGTTGTCGAGCCAGCACAAACAATTGCATTGATTGGTGAGTCAGGATCAGGAAAGTCAACGTTGCTGGGAATTATTGCCGGATTGGATGATGGCAACAACGGTGAAGTCCACCTGTTGGGGCAGAATATTAGTCGTATGAACGAAGAACAGCGGGCACAGTTACGGGCAGAGAATGTCGGTTTTGTTTTCCAATCGTTTATGTTGATCCCGCCCCTGAATGCACTGGAGAATGTGCAACTTCCGGCGCTATTGCGGGGCGAATCGGAAAACCAAAGCCGCCAGCAGGCCATTGAGTTA
Source organism: Xenorhabdus hominickii (assembly GCF_002632725.1). Taxonomy (GTDB): domain Bacteria; phylum Pseudomonadota; class Gammaproteobacteria; order Enterobacterales; family Enterobacteriaceae; genus Xenorhabdus; species Xenorhabdus hominickii. The sequence goes on along the minus strand of NZ_NJAI01000005.1, from coordinate 26,572 downwards.
CTGGAACAGTTGGGACTGGGAAAACGCCTCAAACATATGCCAGCCCAGCTTTCGGGCGGAGAACAGCAGCGGGTGGCTTTGGCTCGGGCATTCTGTACTCGTCCAAAAATCTTGTTTGCTGATGAACCAACGGGAAATCTTGATCGCCAAACAGGTGATCGCATTGCTGACTTACTGTTTTCCCTCAACCACGATTACGCCACCACATTAATTCTGGTCACGCATGATAGCCAACTGGCCGCTCGTTGCCAGCGTCGCTTACGTTTGGTAGATGGAAAATTGAGGGAAGAAGCATGATTTGGCGCTGGTTTTGGCGTGAGTGGCGTACACCCTCGCTTTTAATTGTCTGGTTGTCTCTGACATTGGCAGTAGCTTGTGTCTTGGCCTTAGGGCGTATTAGTGATCGCATTGATAAGAGTGTACATTATCAGAGCCGTGATTTTCTGGCGGGGGATCTGGTTTTAAGGGCTTCATATCCCGTTGATGAAGATTGGTTGAAAAAGGCACAAGAACAAGGTCTGACACTCAGTCGCCAAATCTCATTTTCGACCATGACTTATGCGGGAGATATTCCACAATTAGCTCAGGTGAAAGCGGCAGATGATCGTTATCCTTTGTATGGGGAACTGGAAACCAACCCACGAGGATTAAAACCAGAAAAAGGTGCGGTATTGGTCGCGCCACGATTGCTGACATTATTGGGCATCAAGGCCGGGGATACGCTTGACGTAGGGGATACCACGCTGAAAGTGAGTGGAGAACTACTGCAAGAGCCGGATAGTGGCTTTAGCCCCTTTCAAATTTCTCCGCGTATTTTAATCAATATTGATGATGCTCAGGCAACGGGTGCGATCCAACCCGGCAGTCGATTGACGTACCGCTATATGTTTTCCGGCTCTCCCGCCATACTTCAATCATTCCAACAGTTTGTTGATCCGCAATTAAAAGTCGATCAACGTTGGCTAACACTGGAACAGGATAACAGTGTACTGGCGCAATCTATTGCGCGGGCGCAGCAGTTTTTACTGTTGTCAGCATTGCTGACATTATTGCTGGCCGTGGCGGCGATGGCGGTTTCCATGACGCATTATTGCCGTAGCCGACATAACCTGATTGCCATCCTGAAAACGCTGGGGGCAGGGCGTTGGGCGTTGCGTCAGTGGATCATCGGGCAATGGTTGATGATCTTGCTTGCTGCGATTGTTGTGGGTTCCAGTTTAGGTTTGGTTTTTGAATCGGCATTGATTCATATTTTAGCCGGAATGTTGCCCAAAATGTTACCGGCAGCAGGAATGTGGCCGTGGGGATGGGCAATTGGTGCTCTGCTTGGTATTACGTTGCTGGTGGGAGTTCGACCCTACCGTCAATTAATGGCGACTCAGCCTTCGCGGGTATTGAGAAGTGATGTCACGGCAGCTATCTGGCCATTGCATTTCTACCTGCCGGCTGTGGCATTGATTGTGACAGGAGGATTGGTATTATTGGCAGGCACCAAACCCTTGTTATGGTCATTATTGGCGGGAGTGCCGATTGTCGCACTGCTGTTGGCATTATTGGGTTGGAGTGGTTTATGGCTGCTACGCCGCGTGACCTTTCGTCAATTAAGTCTGCGTTTGGCGGTTAATCGGTTGCTGTGTCGCCCATTTCAGACCATGACACAATTGGCGGCTTTTTCTCTGTCATTTATGTTGTTGGCTTTGCTGATTATGGCAAGAGGGGATTTGTTGAATCAATGGCAGCAGCAATTGCCGCCCGATAGCCCGAACTATTTCCTGATTAACATGACACAACCACAGATTACCCAAGTCAATGAATTATTGACGAAATATCAGGTAAAACCGACCGAGTTTTATCCAGTGATATTGGCACGTTTGACGGAAATCAACGGACAATCGGCGCTTGAATGGGCGGATAAAAAACACCCCAATAGTACGACTGTGCGCCGTGAGTTGAATTTAACCTGGAAGGCAGAATTGCCGCCTTTTAACACCCTGATTGCGGGCACATGGCCACCAAAGCCGAACGAAGTTTCTATGGAGCAGAGCGTTGCTGAACGATTACATATCAATGTGGGCGACCAACTCTCATTTACCGGGGATACCCGAACATTTTCTGTCACGGTAAGCAGCATTCGTAAGGTAGATTGGGAAAGTGTGAATCCAAATTTCGTGTTTATCTTCGCCAAAGAGACATTGGAAAATCAGCCTAAAACGTGGCTGACCAGTTTTCATTATGAAGGGAATGGACGACTGTTAACGGAAATTAATCGTCATTTCCCGACCATCAGCATGTTGGATGTCGGCTCGATAATCAAACAGATACAGGGTATTTTGCAGCAAGTCAGCAAAGCAATGGAAATCATGGTTGTTCTGGTGATGGTTTGTGGCGCATTACTTTTACTGGCGCAAATTCAGGTCGGTATGAGCCAACGCCAGCTTGAATTGGTAGTATACCGAACATTGGGGGCGAGCAAAAAACTCCTGCGCCGCACATTATGGAGTGAATTTGCCTTGCTTGGTTTTATGGCGGGTTTGGCGGCGGCCTTTGGTGCCGAAATTGCGCTTTGGTTGTTGCAGACTCAGGTGTTTAATTTCCCGTGGCAACCGCAATGGCCGATGTGGCTTCTTCTCCCAATAATCAGTAGCTTATTGCTTTCATCATGTGGCAGTTGGTTGGGTATTCGGTTATTACGAGGGCAGGGGCAATATCGGCGCTTGCCGGAGTAAACGAAAATCTGCTTGTAATGGGGAGGCCTTGAATAGGGACTCCCCATTGTTGTAAATGAGCTACCTATCTTTGATGACGGCAGAAATATCCCGAACTCTTTCTTTGATACCACTGTTTCCTTGTTGGTGCGTTATCCCAGTTTATGCTATTCAGCAAATTGCGTGTCTTTGCCTGATTGTTTTCTCAATTTCTGAGTGGGTGGCCTCATCATTAAAGTGACGATAAGAACAGCCACAACTGGGATTGCAATAATCAGGAATGCGGGCGTAAAGCTACCTGAATAATCTTTCATTGCTCCCGCAAAAAAGGGTGCCAAACAGGCCAAAGTAGAAATCAGGTTCATGATTGAGAACAGTTCCAGATAAGGTTTGCGGCCAAAATAGTTAGAGAGCAGCACACTGGAAGCGAGGAAAGTCATTCCATATCCCATGCCGACAAACAGGGTGAATGCAAGCAAAAATGGCCATGACGAGGCGATACTCAGTGCAATCAAGCCAAGAATAATAACGCTCAGACTGCCAATCAATAATTTTTTCGGATCAACCCATTCCCCGACTGCGCCCCCGGCCAATCGGGAAAAGGCATTGATAAAGGCCATTGTGCTCAGTAGTCCGGCGGCGAGAGCCTCACTGAAACCATTCTCAATAATATGGGCAACTGCGAAACTGTTGACCGTAATACCACACCATAAAAACGCGGTGTAAGTTGCTGCAATCAGATAGAATTGCCATGTACGCAGTGCTTGATGTGCAGTCCAGTGTTGTTTGGTTCGATAAATGCTTGATGAGTCCTGACTATTGTGTTTTTGATTTACCGCCTTGGCATGAGAGACTTCTCGTTTTCCTTCCTGAAGGGTAATAATCGTCAGGATAACGAAAATGGAGAGTGCAATGGCGGAAATCATCCAGTGCATGCGCCATGTCCCCCAAACCCGAGTTGCCAGAAAATAGATCCACGGGCCAATTACGCCGCCCAATCCACCTATCGTGAAATAGAAGCCAAAAGCCAGGGATTGTCTTTCATATAACCGCGAAATTACATAAGTGCCCGGAACCGTTGCCAAAAAGGTAAAACCGACCCCGATTAAAGCAGTACCGATAAAATAAGATGAAATCGCGTGTGTGTGATAAAGATTGTAGAAACCAGCCAGAAAAATCAGCAGGCCAATGGACAGCGTGAAACGAACACCAACTTTTCGAATGGATACCGTTGGCAGAAAACTGGATAACCCACAAGTCAGGCCAAGCAGCGTGAACCCTAAACCTGCATTAGTCCAGCTCCAGCCCAGTTCATTAATCATACTGGGCAGGACAACACCCAATGACGTAAAGGTTGTTGCTGTGGATAAAAAATAGACCATGCCTAAAAGTATCAGCAAAAACCACTGATAAGTACGTCCGAATTTGTCGTGTTGAATGGACATTTTGACCCCATCAAGGATATAAACCATTAAAAGCAGCGCTATTTTATGTGTTTATTAGAAAAAGCTGTATCGAATAAACATCCCATAGCTAAATTGGTTGGTGCGGAAGTACGGCGTATCTTTTATTTTGTACTTATTTTTGACCGGATTCACGACAACACCAGCCCATAAATGGCCGGATTGATACCCCAATTTTTTCCCCAAGTCATAATGCAATTCAGGTTTGAATTCGATCATCTCAGGATTATCGCCTAACCCCAGTGTATAATCGAAAGTCCCAACGACACGGAAATCTCCCAGACGATTACTGAAAGGAATGCCATAATCGATGTGGATACGCTGATCATCCCAGTTCCCTTTGGCATTATTTTCAAAATAGAAAATGGTGCGCAACCAACTGAATCCATCCACTTGCCAATCGAGGCTGATGCCGGGGAAATAGTCATATTTTTTTACGTTTTTGGTTTTGGCAATCCACTGGGCAAAAAGCACATCTTTTAATGGGCCATAGGAAAAATCATACCCGGTGATTTTGCTGGCACTGAGCCTTGGCACAAACTTATAGTAATAGGTGCTCTTATCGTCCGGATAATCAGATTGCAGCGAATTCTGCCAAATGCTGTAGACATACATATCGCCAATTTTGTAATCACCAAAGGCTTCGATAATGGGGGAGACGGTTTTTTGAGGGGCTACTTTGTTTTCGAATTGAAAGTAGAGGCTAGTATCAATCGATTGAAAATTAACAAAACCATCTGCTTGTGCAGGTGTTGAGAAAAGAAAAAAGAATGGAATGGCAGATAACCCCGCAGTCGTTGTAATAGGCCTTAAGGTGTTGCTGACTCTTTGTTTCCTTAGAGGTGGCACGTAGTGTCTCCTTGTTATCTCATCGGTAATTGACTGTAGGGTAGTAACATTTATTGAATTGTAGTCCGATGTCAAATAATTATTATTTTTGTTTGTTTTTTTTTATAATTTATTGGGTATAACATATAACGCAATAATCAATGTAAAATAAATTTATTTTTTAATAATTAAAATAGTTTAATCTTTTAAATTAAGATGAATTGCAGTGTGGTGTTTAATTTTTTTATGGATCTCCATCTGATAAATTTTTATTTACCGTATCTATTCCATGATATATGGATGTTATTCATTGTTTTTTTATTTTATATTAAAATAATTTATTGTAACAGGGTTGTTGGGTGAAAATTATTTTGGTTATGGGGATGATGAGATTGAAAATAAAATCTATTTGTAATAATGTAAATACTGAATATTAATCTGGAATGAAAATTTGATTAAATTTTTAACGAAATAAGCTTTGGGAGGTATATTATGTATACAGGTATTGTGCAAGGTAAAGAGAGTGTATTATTACTCAATAAAAATAATGGATTTAGCACACTGATAGTTAGCAATAATAAACATTTTTTTGACGATATCAATATCGGAGCCAGTGTTGCGATTGATGGCACATGCCTGACTGCGACTCAATTTAGTGGGGATAGCGTCTCTTTTGATATTTCTGATTTTACGACTGATACCACAACGTTAAAATTTCTCTCTATTGGAGATGAAGTCAACGTTGAACGGTCACATCAAATGAATCGGGAAAACGGTGGACATAGCTTATATGGGCATGTGGAAGGGATAGCAGAAGTTGTTGAGTTTATTCCAACAGGTGAAACTTACCGGTTGGTTATCCGAATTCCTCAAGATAACATTAAGTATTTCTTTCTAAAAGGCTTTATTGGTCTTCATGGCTGTAGTTTAACTATCAATGGCATTGATGAAGAAAACAATACAATTGCTTTAAACCTGATCCCAGAGACGTTAAGGATGACTAATCTCAGTAAGATCAAGGCGGGTGATTTTCTCAATTATGAAATAGACCAAACGACAAGAACCATTGTGGATACGCTATCCCGGACACTATCAAAAACAAAGTAACTATCAATATACCAATGGATTTCAAGAGTCAGCGCTTATGTCTTGGGCACAAGCTCCCAGAAATATAGCGAACTTGATGTTTATCACTACGTGACTGGGGGAGTGAGCGTAGCCAACAAAGCGGCAACTTGAAAGACGAAGGATATAGAGCTGGAATAGGAAGTGGTAGCTTATTTTTAACTATTACCACTTCCTTGAGTTAGTTATCGAATATGATCGATCAATTCAATTTATCTTGTGCCCATTCAAGGCCACTTTGATATTCAGCAGGTAATAATGAGGCTAACCTTTGTAACTCTGCTTTCAATATGCTCTTATCTGCATGAGTTAAATTTAAGTGCCCTACTTTGCGCCCCGGGTGAACTTCCTTTTCATACCAATGTAAACAAACCAGCGATAAACTGAGCCACGCGAGGTTTATTTCTGTACCAATCAGATTGATCATAACGGATGGCGCGAATATTTCTGGCTGAGGTATGGGCAGATCTAAAATCGCCCGTAGATGAAGCTCAAACTGGCTGATAGAAGCGCCGTTCTGTGTCCAATGACCGCTATTATGAACCCGTGGAGCCAGTTCGTTGATCAACAAATTATCGCCAACAATAAAGCATTCCATCGCCATAACGCCGATGTAATTTAAATGGTTCATGATAGTAGACAGCATGGTTTCTGCTTGTTGCTGCAAACGATTATCCGTGTTGGGCAAGGCGACACTGGTACGCAAGATACCTTCCTGATGCAGATTATGAGTCAGTGTATAAAATACCGACTCACCTTTGGCATTACGAGCACCAATCAGCGAGACTTCCCCTGAAAATGGGATACCCTGTTCTACAATACATTCACCGTAAATTTCAGGTGGCAGTTCGGCTTCATCACCCGGTCGAATACGCCATTGACCACGCCCATCGTAACCGCCTGTCCGGCGTTTGACGATAATGAAATCCCCTAACTCAGCAAACAGTTGCGGCCATTGGCTGGCATCAGAAAGCAACCGCCATGGTGCAGTTGCTAAACCTAACGTATCCAGAAGCTGCTTTTGTGGCAAACGATCTGCCAGTTGAGGAAAAATATCACGATTGACAAAATCCCTGTGGTGGGCCAGTTCGCGAGTTAATGCCGTTTCGGGCCAGCGCTCAATTTCTGCGGTGATCACGCTGCTTCGATAAGGCACTGCTTCCGGTTCTGCATTTAATCCAACCGGATAGACAGCAATCCCTAACGGCTCACCTGCCTGACGCAACATCCGACCCAACTGACCGTTACCCAATACGCAAACAGGCTTCATGCATCCTCCCGCGGATCAGGATTATCCAAAACATCCTGCGTTTGTGTTTGACGCCATTCTGACAAGCGTTGAAACAATGCATCATCATGCAAAGCCAGTACTTGGGCGGATAACAATGCTGCGTTTGCTGCACCTGCTTTGCCAATAGCCAGAGTGCCGACAGGGATGCCTTTCGGCATTTGGACAATAGAGTAAAGGCTGTCGACACCACTCAGTGTTGCACTTTGTACAGGTACCCCAAACACAGGCACTAATGTTTTTGCTGCCAGCATCCCTGGTAAATGTGCGGCCCCACCTGCGCCTGCGATAATGACATCAAAACCGTTTTCTCTCGCCTGTTCGGCAAAACGAAAAAGCTTATCAGGTGTTCGGTGTGCTGAAACAATTTCAACATGGAAAGGAATATTAAGAGAGGTCAATATATCGGCAGCGTGTTGCATCGTTGCCCAGTCACTTTTTGACCCCATAACAATGGCGATTTTAGTGTGCTGTTGTACTTCTGTAGAGATAATGGTTGCTGTGGAAGTAATAGCTGTTGTGGAAGTCGCGTTTGCGGGATCAGGACTGGCCGTCATAAATCAGATGCTCCTGTATTGGATGTCCACCAGAACAAAGATGATGTTTGATGTGATGGATCATATCATGCGAATCGCATAAGGAAAACGTTTGCGTTGCTTGATTTACTGATTTATTCCAAATAAGCGAGAAGGTTTCAAAAAGGGAACGGTATCAACTCAATGGATGCTTCTGTCACCTTGAACATCGAGCCTTGATGATGCCATGCGCCTAACACACCGCGATGCACGGTTCTGTTTCCAACTTGAATATCATGTATTGCCGGACGGTGGGTATGCCCGTGGATCACCCAGTCAGCCTGGTATTTTTCGAAGTGTTCGATAACTGCCTGTTGATTGACATCCATGATTGATTCGGATTTTTGAGTGTTGGCGTATTGGCTACCCGCACGCATTTTGGCCGCGATTTTCAGCCGGATAAATAAAGGAAGCCGTAAAAATAGCCATTGTATCCAAGGAGTGTGCACCCGCTTACGGTATTTCTGATAACCGACGTCATCGGTGCAGAGTGTATCGCCATGCAGGATTAGAATGCGTTTGCCGTGCAATTCCAGCACTTTTTCCTGTGGCAGCAGTGTCAGACCACTTTCTTTGGCAAAGCGGGAACCGAGCAGGAAGTCACGATTACCATGAATGAAATAACAAGGAATACCTTTTTGGTTCAGCTCGCTGAGGGCTTGGGCGATTTTAGTATGCAGTGGATTAGGGTCATCATCACCAATCCAGTAATCAAAAAAATCACCGAGGATATACAGGCTCCCAGCATGGATCGCATCTTCACGTAAAAAACGCAGAAAACCGGCAATTACTGCCGGTTCTTGCTCATTGAGATGCAAATCTGCAATAAACAGTGTACTCATGTAACGATTCGCGTTAACGGTTATTATTCGCTAACGGTAATACGTTCAATGATCACATCTTCATGTGGCACATCTTGGTGCATGCCGCTGCGGCCAGTGGAAACACCTTTAATTTTATCAACTACTTCCATGCCTTCAACCACTTCGGCGAATACGCAATAACCCCATCCGTCTGGACGCTCTGAACGGAAGTTCAGGAAATCGTTATCAACAACGTTGATGAAGAACTGAGCGGTTGCAGAATGTGGATCATTAGTACGTGCCATTGCGAGGGTGCCACGGCTGTTTTTCAGGCCATTATTGGCTTCGTTCTGGATAGCTTCCTTAGTTGTTTTCTGCTTCATACCCGGTTCAAAGCCACCGCCTTGAATCATGAATCCATTGATAACACGGTGAAAAATGGTGTTGTCATAAAAACCTTCAGAGCAGTAAGCCAAGAAATTCTCAACAGTTACAGGCGCCTCATCTGCGAAAGTTTTGATCACGATATCACCAAAGTTGGTGTGGAAAGTCACCATAATAGAAATCCTAATAATAGTTTTGATTGACCCTGTATTTTAGGGGATTCGGAAAAACCGCTGTTATACCATATCTGAGATTTTGAGTCAGTATTGTGACTGCTTCCCGCTGTCTTTAATTGTTTGATATTCGTTGTTTGATAATGTTAACGTCTCGACAACCATGGCTTGATTTTCATCAGTGATTGCTCAAGATACGCTGTGTTTAACCTTCTAGCTGTCATCAATAGAGTATGAAAACCCTATCAGGATTTTCGCCTTATGTCCCCACCCGTATTGAGTGAGAGTGTACGACATTTTTCGCTAAAACCGTATCAAAACAGGATACTGGTAGCACTTCCAAAGCATTTCGTATCAGGGTGAAATACTTTGTTTGATTTTTTACTTTTGAGTTTAGTCTGTTTAAATTCAACTCGCAGTCAACATTATGCAACTCGAAAAATGGGCGGAATGTTGGTTTATATCGCTGATAAAGAAGCCTATAATCAGCAGACTTATTCGATTTTTTTACACGTACATTAATTTTTTACGGAAAACCTACTGATGCTAAAAATTTTCAATACTCTAAGCCGTCAAAAAGAAGAATTTAAGCCGATCCATGAAGGAAAAGTCGGCATGTACGTGTGTGGTATTACCATTTATGACCTGTGTCACATTGGTCACGGCAGAACATTTGTTGCATTTGATATTATTGCACGTTACCTGCGTTATCTGGGATATGACCTGACGTATGTCCGTAACATCACTGATGTGGATGACAAAATTATCAAACGCGCAACTGAAAATAATGAAAGCTGTGACGATCTGACCACACGTATGTTGGCAGAAATGCACAAAGACTTTGATGCACTGAATATCCAACGCCCAAATTCAGAGCCGCGTGCAACACGACATATCCTAGAAATTATTGAAATCACGGAAGCGCTGATTAAACGTGAGCATGCTTATGTTGCAGCCAATGGGGATGTGATGTTTTCCATTGACTCCAATCCTAATTATGGCCTGCTTTCCCGTCAGGATTTGGAACAATTACAAGCAGGTGCCCGTGTTGAAGTGGCTGATGTAAAACGCAACCCAATGGATTTCGTGTTGTGGAAGATGTCTAAACTGGGTGAACCGAGCTGGGAATCTCCGTGGGGAGCAGGTCGTCCGGGCTGGCATATTGAGTGTTCGGCCATGAACAGCAAAGCATTGGGTCATCACTTTGATATCCACGGTGGTGGTTCGGATTTGATGTTCCCACATCATGAAAATGAGATTGCACAATCTACCTGTGCTCACGATGGACCTTACGTCAATTATTGGATGCATTCCGGCATGGTTATGGTTGATAAAGAGAAGATGTCCAAGTCATTGAACAACTTCTTTACCGTTCGTGATGTGCTGGAATATTACGATGCTGAAACTGTGCGCTATTTCTTGCTTTCGGGTCACTATCGCAGCCAACTGAATTATACAGAAGAGAACCTGAAACAGGCGCGTACTGCCCTTGAGCGTCTGTATACTTCGTTGCGCGGTACGGATAAATTGGCCCAGCCAGCGGGTGGAGAAGCATTTGAAACGCGTTTCACTGAAGCGATGAACGACGATTTTAATACACCAGAAGCGTACTCCGTTTTGTTTGATATGGCGCGTGAGATTAACCGTCTGAAAGCAGAAAATCTGACTGCGGCGAGTGGTTTGGCAGCAGAACTACGTAAATTAGCTGGCGTTCTCGGACTTTTGGAACAAGATCCAGAAAGTTTCTTGCACGGCAGCGCACAGGCGGACAATGATGTTGCCCAAATCGAAGCACTGATCAAACAACGGAACGATGCGCGTAAAAACAAAGAGTGGGCATTGGCTGATTCGGCACGTGATCAATTAAATGAAATGGATATTGAGTTGGAGGATAGCCCACAGGGAACGACATGGCGCCGTAAATAATCACTTTTGACTGATTCATTAATCCGGAACCGCCCCCTTAATAGTGGGCGGTTCGGCTTTTATCGTGTTTATGCTTTCACAGCGATATTTTTAGTTGTAATACGTTATCGGAATAAAAACAGCAAATTTATCGATGAATATTTAGAAATTCAGGGTAGAACGCATTGCCAGCGTGATAGGTGACTTTTCCTGAAGCCGCATCTCGCTTCATGGCAACAAAAGAAGAATGACTTAGATGCTCTGGTACTTGATGTGTACTATCGCTGGAGGAAAGGTTGATAAGTGAAACTTTTACATTACGTTTAGAATTACTTAATTTATAAGGCATACCCAACAACCTTCTTGCAGCTCTATTACTTAACATAATTAACTCCGTTTCAGTTGTACGTAAGCCCCTCAGTATAGCAACTTATTAGAAAACCAAAACATTGCTGACATGATTGTTTATCAAGACATCGTCAATGTCACATATTTTGAGGATAAAACCAGATAAATTGACTATCAGAAACATCAATATCATGGTGCCTATTATTATCTACCCGTATTTTTGTTTTGGGAGTTTTAATAATTATAGAACGATTATTGAGGTGTTTTTTAGAAACAATAGATGCAGTTACATTTAGTTGTCCTGTTGCAGCTTTAACTGGTTTATTGGTGAGGTTAGCAAGTTCTTGAGCGAAGCCTGTTCTTCCTGGATGACAACAACAAAGCCTTATACTATTAATAGTATATTTATCTAATAGTTATTTTATGCTATCAAATAATTGTTGTGGTGTTAGACAAGAAACATGACGTTCTCTATTAGAATAGGTATTTCTGTGTCGGTTACCATGACCAACAATATTTAACTTCATAGGTAATTCATGTTTAGGGATATCAATAACGCATTGAATTTAAGTATATATTTTTTTGGATCGACACTTTGGTTTTCCCAATTTAGTATTTCTTCTGGGTTTACTCTTGGATTTATTCTTGAATTGGTGATAAAATAAGCACAATTGGTTTCTATTTATAAAATAAAAAAACAGCACCTTAAATATATAAACACATAAGGTACTGTTTTTCCGAAAGGCCTTAGCGGTAATATTTACCTACCGCATTACTCTTCAACGCGAATGGATTCACCATTAAAGGTAACAACTTTTCCGGCAACAATTTTGCAGCGTTTACGGGTTTCAATTTGAGAATCAACTTCTACCAAGCCTTCTGCAATGACTGCTTTTGCCGCAGCACCACTTTCGCTCCACCCTTGCAACTTCAGCAAATCACATAGCTCTACATAAGGGTGTCCATCTAAAGAAAAAATTTCCATTAGTATCCTTCAGTCTTATCTACATCATGATATTCCTCGCAAGCTTGCAAGGTATTTTGAATCAATGTCGCAACAGTCATTGGGCCAACACCTCCCGGAACCGGGGAGATCCAACTTGCTCGTTCGGATGCGTTATCGAAATCCACATCGCCAATGACTTTGCCATTCTCCAGCCGATTGATGCCGACATCAATGACAATTGCACCGGGTTTAATCCACTCACCGGGAATAAAATTCGGCTTCCCAACGGCAACAACTAATAAATCAGCCTGTTCAACATGCTGACGTAAATTTTTGGTAAAGCGATGAGTTACTGTGGTAGTACAACCTGCCAGCAATAACTCAAGGCTCATTGGGCGCCCAACGATATTGGAGGCCCCAATAATAACTGCATTTAGCCCATAAGTATTGATATTGCAGCGCTCAAGCAGCGTTACAATACCGCGAGGGGTACAGGGGCGCAATTTAGGGGCACGCTGACATAGACGGCCGATATTATAGGGGTGGAAACCATCCACATCTTTATCGGGATGAATACGTTCCAGTACTTTGACATTATCAATGCCGGCAGGTAAGGGAAGTTGAACCAAAATACCATCGATTTCCGGGTCGGTATTCAGGTTATCTATCAGAGAGAGTAATTCGGCTTCGCTGGTGGTATCAAGTAGGTCATAAGAGCGGGACATAAAACCGACTTCTTCACAGGCGCGGCGTTTGCTCGCGACATAAATCTGAGAAGCAGGGTTTTTTCCCACTAAAATAACAGCAAGACCAGGAGCGCGTTTTCCAGCAGCAACACGCTGCCTGACTTTTTCTGCAACTTCGCTTCTGATTGTCTGCGCAATCGTTTTCCCATCAATAATTTGTGCTGACATGTATTTAAGATTCCATCATCAAGTATAGGAATAAGCGCTATTTTGTCAGAACATGAGCCATCTGTCAGTTTTATTGATAATCATAAAATGAGCATATAAGCGAAAAGGCCATTGACTCAATCCATTATGCCCGTATAATCCCTCCCAACATCAACGCATTAATGATGTTTCTTATTTCACATCTCAATGCGCCCTTAGCTCAGTTGGATAGAGCAACGGCCTTCTAAGCCGTAGGTCACAGGTTCGAATCCTGTAGGGCGTACCATAAAATCAAAGAGTTAAGAACAAAAAAGAAAAACCCGTCAAATTAACGGGTCAGGTAACGGGTCAAGTTGTTACTTCTTCTTTTCTTTAACCCAAGCCTCATAAACTTCTTCAGACCACCCAAGAAAAATTCCGCTTGCTGTTCTTTCTGGTTTGGGAAATTCATTCCTTTTTGCATACATTCTCCAAAGAGTGGGTTTGCTTGTTCCTGTAAGCTCCATCATTTCTTTGTACTTAATATATCTTGTTGCCATCACACACCTCCTTTCCGATACCCGTTCTCCAAAATCAATCTTGCCACCATTGCCGGTGTTGCCTTATCACTCCATGTCGCTTCAAAAATAATGGTGTTCAGCTCAGTACGAAGAA
>NZ_NJAI01000005.1:0-12382 GCF_002632725.1 Xenorhabdus hominickii | reverse complement strand
CAGTTTATTTAACTGCTCATCACTAAGATATTCCGACTCTTTTATCGCATCATAAAAATCCCTGTGCTCCCGGCTAAAATTATCCAAATAGATATTATACGCCGGGTCCCAGATAGGTTTCTTTATGGGGGTAAATTCAATATTATTGATACCACTCGGTTTTATCACCATGATATATTCTTTTAACTTTGGAATGGTGCCCCGTTTTTTGACGCTGGTCATTTTCAGGCCACTGGCTTCACTCATTTTAACCGCAATGATTTTAATGGCATCGTAGCCAAATATTTCTTCACACACCTTCACTAAATTAAAGACTTCATTATCATCGATAGAGATAGCGATCATTCCTTCCGGATGCAGTAAGTTTTTAGCCACGAGCAGCCGTGGAAATATCATATTCAGCCAATTTGTATGACGCCGACCCGATGTATCATTGAACCTGTCGTTATAGATAAAATCCTTGCCGGTGTTATAGGGCGGGTCGATATAGATCATCTTTATCTTTTTGTGATAAGACTTTTGCAGCAACTTAAGCACGTCAAGATTGTCGCCTTCAATAAACAGGTTTTCGGTCGTATCCCAATTCACACTCTCTTCCTTGCATGGACGTAGCGTACCGGTTGATGGCGTCTGGGCAATCTGACGGGCACGCGCCTTACCCTGCCAAGTGAAGCTATAGCGCTCGTCTGAATCATCAACGGCCTCACCCAGCACCGCTTTTAAGGCGTCAAAGTCGATTTTTCCTTCCGAGAATACTTCAGGGAAAAGCTGCTTAAGTTGAGCGATATTTTTTTGCGTGATACCCGCGCTCTTAGACTCCGGGGGGTTCAGGGTGATGTTTTCAATGGTCATCAGAGGAGTTCCATTTATTGCCACTGTGCAAAACTGGGATGGTTCCGATATCGGAATTCCGGCATCGAATGAATATCAAATAGTTAGGATTGCAGATACGAAAAAGGCCGCCTCAGCGACCTTCGATAATTTGGTGGAACCTCTCGGAATCGAACCGAGTCCTAATGCTCTTCAGGCATCCGCGCGAACCCTCTACGCCAAAGTTCCAGAAATGAAAAAAGCCACGCCATGCGCAGCCTTGAATTTTAACTAGTCGGTCTGACCGACAGGTTGAGTTATCTAGGGGGATCGAGGTGTTGACCACGCCACCCAAAATCACATATAACATATTGATTTAATAGTGATATAGGTGTTGACCGACCATGATCGAGTTGAACCTCGTTTCGTGAGTCTAAGCGTTCAGCCTGCTTCCAATTAATACCAAATTGTTCCATTGGAGTTTTACCGTCTGCAAAAAGCTCAGAAATAATTTCTTCAGCCATTTCGTCTATTCGCTGCATTGAAATATTCATCTAAATATCCCGCAAGTCTGGGATTTTGAACTACCTAGGATTCTTAGGTGGTTGGATTTACGACGGTGGAATGCTATTTCCCGTTCGGCATCTTTCTTGCTGCCCAGTAACGATCATGTTCTTCCGGTGTCGCGCTCTGGTCTTCGAAGGCATCGCCGATTTTCAAGCCATCTGGCAGTAATGCCCAAGCGACATAAAAGTACCGAGGCTCAAACTCCTCACCTATCCATCGGTAGATACCGCTGTATTCCCCATCCCAGAAATTGACATACCCAATGTGCCAGCCATCGCAAGGATTCAAGACCAGTACCTCTTTGCCATTCATATCCGGCGTGGGTTGTTCAGATGCAGGACGGATAACTAAAGATTCGGTGATTGGTGCAGACATTCATTCCCCCAGAAAGCAAAAAACCCCGCCGAGGCGAGGTCTTAAATATTCGTAGTGAGTATAGTTACAAGTTCCCACTATTTGAAGATGGTACGCCAACTTTATGCAAAATGCAAATATTGTCGATGACATAAACAGTTTATTTTGTCACCTTGCTAAATGCAGCTTCCGCATGGCTTTCTTCGGTGTAGCACTTACCCACAAGCTTTTCATAAAAGGGTTTCCAGTTGCGAGACCATGACGATTGAGTCAACTCAGGAATAAGCGCCTTGATTGCTGTATAAGCCACTGACGAGGGCACTTTGCTGTAACCCCGCCCAGAGCACCGAGGGCAGATTTTATGAACCGGCACACCCTGCAATGCCGTCTTTTCCTCATCAAGTACCAATCCTCGCCCTTTGCAACGACAGCGATTTGACAGAACGCCTTTCCCGTTACATTTCTGGCAAAGCTCACCCACTTGCTCCGTTTTAATCCACGGCTCGATAATCACCACGCCATCGGCACGAGTAATGCCGGGATGCTTCTCAACCTCCTTCATCCCGTAGATCAGCCCCTTTCCTTTGCATTCCGAACACTGACAGATTGACGCGGCTGAACGGGCGTAATCCTCAAAGGCCATCTTGGATAAGATCACCAGACACTGCCCCAATTTATTCCCTGTGGCCTTCGATATCAGTTTAGGGACAGTTCGTCTTGCGTATCGGGTCAACGCCTCTACGGTGCTGAACTTGTCTTCTTCACTGACATCATTCTTGGCGAAAAATGCCGCCATGCCGAACTTGGCCTGTGATTCAGCCATCCCTAAAGCCGCCGCGGTATCCATGCCTTTCATTCTGTCCGGTGCGGTACTGGTTGACGTATCACTAAATGTCGGAGACTTCGGGTGAAAGTGTTTTAATGCTGATTCCAGTTTCATTGTTATGCTGTCTCCTGCTGCTTTTTCACAAATTCCCGTTCTCTGGCTTGACAACCTTGCTGGAGCAGGTCGTTAAAATCCCCGAGGTCGGGCCATCTCACACTGACACGCTCTATGTCATTATTGGCTTTCAGGTTTTTATTGGCACAGGCATAGGCGGCCGCTTCCCCGGTGGCGCTCCAGTCGTTATCTGCAAAAATAATGAGGTGCTTAACACCACGCGGGGCGATAAATTTCGCCATATGCCCGGCGTTCATGGTTGACCACGTATTCACCTTGTAGATCTGCTTACAGGACAAGGCGGTCTCAATCCCCTCGGCAATGCCCAGCGTGGAAGCTACCGGAAACAAACGGATTGCCACGGATTGAGCATGATCAAGATAAGTCTCTTCCTGAAGTGACATCATCTTTCTGGTGACCTCCAGCGGGGCTTTTTTCTCCCCGTCCAGATAGGTTCGGTGCAGGTAACACAACTGGCCGCGTGAGTCTGTCGCCAGTGCCCACATTGCCTGATAATCCCCTTGGTAGGTCGGCTGCTTTTCACAGAAGCGGATTTGTTCAATCGGGTGATGGCTGTAAATTCCCCGGTGCTGGAGGTATCTTTCCGCCGAGGTGCCTTTCAGTTCCGGCATGCGTGAGTAGTGGGCGATCATCTTCTGGCGCTTATCCGCGACGGTACTCACCTTGGGCTTCGGTACCCCGTTTTCACGCTGAATACCCAGTAACTGATCAATCTCATCGGCCAACACTTTGAATTCTTTCCCCTGAGTCAATCTGAGGAGTGCCCAGCCATCACCGGCATTGCAGGTACAGATGAATGTTCCGCGCCCGTCACGGTCATCAATGCGGAATTTGCCCTTTTGCTTACAGATTGGGCACTTCCCTTTAAAGTGTTTCCTGCCTGTCACGGGAGGCAGGCCGTAGTATTCGAAAACTTTAGGCCAGTGCCCAATAACCGCCTCGGCCGTATTGATTGTGTTCATCGTGTGCCTCCCTGAGAGGACTGAATGGATAACGGGTCACGGATATCGCGCACCTTTTGGTGGGCTACTTCAAGGCGCATTTCCTGCTGTTCGTTACTGGACGGTTCCGACTTCTTGCGGGATTTAGCAAAAGCAATTTGCTTGTGCTTGATGAAATTGTTCACTTCGGGGGTCAGTTCCTGTGGGGTATCATGGAACCCGCGAGGCCAGATGCCGAACTTGTCTTTAAATGTATTGGATACCCAACCATCACTGACGGTCTTGCCTTGTGAAGCCCGCTGATTTTGGTAGTACTTCAACTGGGAATAGAAACTCTGCTTTTCGGTCTGGGTGTAGATGCGTTCTTTCTTGCTGAGCTTCTGGATAGTGCGGCTGGTATCGACATCAATGTCTTCCCCTACCAACGGCTTAAAGTCGCATTTCGGGCAGACGTAAACCCCGGCGGGCTTCATGTAATGGCAGGACGGGCATTCTTTGGGTAACTTTTCCCGCTTCTCCTGCTCCCGGTAACTGGAACTGGACTTCATGCCGTCATGCTTGCGGGGCAGCTCGTCATATTCGATATCGTCAGGGTAGCCGAGTCGGTGAACGGTGCCGGAGTGATCGAAGATAAGGCAGGCTTCTTTGCCCGGAGCAGTACGCAGGCCCCTACCTAGCGCCTGAGCCCATCGGATTTCAGACTTTGTGGGTCTCGCGTAGATAATGCAGCGGACATCGCTATCGAACCCAGCCAAAAGACATCCCACGTTCACTAAAACCTTGGTCGCGCCTTGTTCAAAGCGGTGAATCATAATCTGGCGTTCTTCGTGGGAGGTCTGCGCTGTAATGATTTCGGCATTGATCCCTGCGCGATTAAACTCCACGGTCACAAAGTTGGCATGGCTGACGGTGACACAAAAGCAGATGGTCGGCTGGTTATTGCCATTTGCTAACCAGTTACTGACGATATCGCCCACCAAATCTGCGCCGCACATGATTTCGGCAATCTCATCTTCTTTATAATCACTGCCGTATTCAGCACTTTGATTGCTTTTTACGCCGCTTAAGTCGGGTTTGGTGGGCGCATAGAATTCGTACTTGCTCAGATCTCCACGCTGAATCAGCTCTTTCATGGTGGTCGGCTTAATCAGCTTTTCGTAGTAAGCCCCAAGGAACGGGGAAAAAGGTGTGCCCGATAATCCGATCACCGGAATGTCACTGTCACGGATAATTTCCAGCATCCGCTTACGGCGTAAGTGCGCCTCATCAATAATCAGTAAATCGATATTGTCGGGAAACTCACGGCGGATAATGGTGTCGGCTGAGGCAATCTGAATTAACCGGGTTGGGTCATAATTGGGATGGTCGCACCACACGTAACTGATTTCGTGTTCCGGTAAACCATACTCTGCAAACTTTGTTGCCGTCTGGTCTACGAGGATCGTATAAGGCACGCAGAACATCACACGCATTTCACGGGATACATAACCGTCAGTGATGAAAGCCGCCAAGCCTGTCTTGCCTGATCCCGTTGGACTGTACACCATGAAGGTACGGTGCTGTTTCCAGTTCTGACGCAACAGGCTTAAGCCGCGTTCCTGTGCAAAGTTGGGGGTAATTTCTAGCATGACGTCACCCCTGTTTATTTTCCTGAGTTCCCGTGCGATACTTTTGTGCAGGTAACTCTTCGTTAGTGCCTGTTGCAAGATCCGAATCAGTCGCACTCGCCAAAGTTTCGCTGTTCGGTTTCTTGCCTCCTTTGATTTTCAGTTCGTTTTTCCACTCATTGATAATCCGTTTGCTGTCTTCGGCGTGAGCGTCTACAGGCATATCGTTGTATTGGCGCGCATAATCGATTTTATGGAAGTGCGGGTTTGTTATTGCTGGTGCGACAATGCCAACGGCGCGTTTAACGTCTTCATCGGTAGGGACACGATCAAGGTATTTATTGAGCGTCAATGTGCCAGTATCCGCTAAGTGCTCAGTGATTTTTTTCAGTTGCTTAACCGCACGAAAAACGTCTTTTACGCTCTCGTTATTCGCTGATGGCATCGCTTCACCTTCGATCACCTCCCCGTCAATGAACAGTGGAATGCTGTCGATGAATGCGCCCCGGTTGAGGAATTTGTTTACTTCGGCTGTGGTGATGATCGGGTAGGCCTTGACTAATCCGAACAGGGTTACCGCCATTGATTCATCACGCCATGAACTCTTCCCTTTGCCATTTCGGATGGCAGCAATCAGTGCATCCTGATGTTTCAGGCCCAGCAAATCGTAATCACCGACCACAATGTAGTGAGTGCTCAGCGCTTCCAGATTCACGGGCTTTGCGTGGCTATTGTGGGGCTTGTGCGGCTTCCTTTCTGGTGAGTTTTTATTCACAAACTCCTTTGCTTCGCTCTCGCTCATTCCGATTTTCACCAGTGCGGCAACAGCTTTTGCTGGTTTCCATGCAATTAATTTTTTGTGTTTTGCGATGATTTCTTCTGCTTTCTTATTGAGATTCATTCTTATTTATCCAAAAAAATAGGGGGGTACATATTTAGTACTTTTCGTGACTGCCAATTTTTTTGGCTTTTCCCCATTTTGATAATTATTCTCACTTGGCTGTTTTTTCATGTTCAGCCCTAGTGATCCCCTAACCTCCGTTCCACAGCCAGAAGACACAGCCATTTTCGGTGTTACTGGCTGGCTCCTTGCCCTAAAGCGTTTCCTGATTTGGGCTTGTCCTCTGGCTGTGCTTTCGGGGCTAACAACGGCTCTTCGGTATAACCTTTCATAGATCTGTAATTTTTCTTGAAGAACAATCGAAGCCATGTGTTAGCAGCCCTAGCGCCGGTGTTATCCCTGCGATGCGGCACAGGATCTTCATCCCGCCTAAGTTTGTAGACGTAAGCGTATTTATCCCTCGCGTATTCCCTTGTGGTTGAGTTCATGGCGGAAAGCATCTTTTGAATCCATTCCGCATCACCCGGATGATAAATTTCGGGCATTGTTACGTTGTGGGTTGGGTGTATATTCACGATTGGAATTGGCCTTTCTACGTGCCGAACGGACGTGTTCGATACGCAAAATTACTGAGGTCAGATTTTGATTAAGTTTTGTTTAACAAAAATACAGAATTGTCATCTATCCTGAGATAGATGATGTTATTTGGTAGGTGTGCTTTTTCAGCACAGAGATGTTAAAGAGCAGTAATTTAAATTGAGATACTATCCACGACGATGAGCTGGGAATGGTTTTAGCTCTTCCGCTTCAACTCGCCCATCAAGGTGGACAATAACAGTAATTTTTCTCCCGACTGAGAGAGCTTTACTGATGGCGCTTTGATTAATTCCAAACAGGGAGGCGGCTTCCTCCTGCCCTTTTTGGAATACAAAATCTGATAACGGAATTTTTTCCATGTCATCCTCCTATTAAGATCGACACAAGTATCACTTATAGTAATATAATAGTCAACACTAACGGTGATTGGTAATTATGACTTTAAGTTATAGAATCTAGTAATGAAGAAGATCCCATTGAGCGACGAGCAAATATCGGACGCAAACCGCCTCAAAGCAATATATGAGGCAAAGAAAAAAGAGTTAGGACTGTCTCAAGAGGTGCTGGCTGAGAAGCTAGTAATGGGGCAGAGTGCTGTTGCGCAGCTATTAAATGCGAATAATGCTATCAGTGTATCTCATGCAGCTAAATTCGCTGAAATTCTGGAGATTACAGTAGATGATTTTAGCCCATCTTTAGCAGCAGAAATTGTCGAGATGGCTCAATACGTTCATGCATTGAGCGAACGTATTGAAGCAGTGAAGCCAGCCAACAACCAGTTAACGAAACAACAGAAAGAGCTATTAACACTGTTTGATAACTTACCTTCCGAAGAAGCAGAGCGGTTTTTGCGTGAAATGAAAGCAAGATCAAATCATTTTAATGCGATTTTCGCTGAGATGATGGCAAAACGCGGCATTAAAGCAAGTTAGCAAAACATATATCAATAGTAAACAATCACTATTTGAAATGTTAACCACGTCATAAATTTTATATAGGCCGCACCTCGCGGCCTACTATCAGAATCTCACCAGCCCTCCCTGCGAGGGCTTTTTTGTGCTCTTTCCCTACATAACTATCAGTCAAGTCGAACAGTAAAACACCAGTCAGTGATGTAAGTCACAATATCCATCCATTCTAAAAATTTATTTCTTTATTAATCAATAGTATCACTATTGGTGATAAAATAATATTACCAATAGTGTTGACTAGCATATTACTAAAAGTGATAATAAAAGCATTCAAGGCACACAGCCAAAGATGAAGCACCACCGCTCCTTAACAGACAGCGCTGAAAAAGCGCACCATTCTTACCAGTTGGTTACTGACTGAGACGTGAAGACTACTCAATCACAAATCAACTAAGGGGGATGATATGCACAACTTTCATGGCTACAACAATGCAAGAAAAAGAAGGCATGAGCGTAGAAAGGAGCAACAAGAGGCATATAACAAGGATAAAGCCATCAATATGGCGTTAAAGACTGCTCTCAATCCTGAAGAAATGACAATACCAACACGACCAGTATTATCACTGAACAGAAAAGCAATGGATCGTGTTAATAAAGCAATTTCAGTTCAAACTACTCCAAATTACGATAATTTCAATAACTGCTGTCTTCCCAATGCAGCACTCTATTCAACCAAAACCAAATCCCGCCGTCGTCTGGAATCAAGCGGAATTACTGCCAGAGTGTGATGTTTTCTTTATTAAAGATAATCTTGAATTGAAAAAATTACTCCGCATTCAATAAAAGGTAATCATGAAAACCTTTATCTTCGGCGCAATAGAGCGCTCCAACATGAAACAAAGGCGACCTATATGTATTAAAGCTCAGGCAACTAATGAGCAGGAAGCAAAAAGGTTATTAGCTCCTACATATGTAATTTTAGGTTGGATGGGTCAAATAGTTAATCGTAACTGAGATAAATAATATTAATTCTGAGGGGAATTAAACATGAACAATAAACTACAAGCAGCCGTCGAAATTGCAGAAGAAATTGAAGCCTCAATATTTCCCGTAGTGTCTGCAACTCAAAATGAAGCTGAACTGGATGCTTATTTAATGTGTCGTGGCGTACATCGTCAAACTTGTGATTTAGCCCAACGGTTAAGGGATATAAATAAAGAATATATCACGTCAGATAATCAGGCATTCGATGAATTGGAAGGCGTTGCGAGTGAAATAGAAAGTCTAAGAACATATGTTTCTTTATTAATGGATACGGATAAAAGTCTGTCCGGTGCACAATTACTTAGTATTGCATTGGCCGCAGTATTTAATATAGGCAAAGAAATAGCACGAGTCCGAGGAGTTGAATATTCATGAATAATATTTACCGTCATACTAGCGTTAGTAATATTCGAATAAATGAAATGAGTGATAGCGACCTACAGTTTTTGGCATCATCAAGCGATGAGGTCATTTACTCAATAACAAATGGAATGAAGTCTATTGCTAACTTAGCTAATGCAGCGGCTAATAGTGAAGAATACTCTTCTGATGATGCAATGACTGATCTTGATAGATTATCACGACTGTTTTCTATATTGCCTCTTATTATCGAGGCTGAGTATGAAAATAATGTCAATGCAAGGCATGAATTAAGAGAAAGAAAACAAATAAAAAAAGAAGAAAAAATAATTCAATCAATAAGGAATAACCATGAAAATACTTAAACCCATCGAAACCGCAACCAACCAAGATATCCAAATTGAAACGCGTGAAGTCTATGTCGTTCGCGGTTCCGGCAAGACTTATCTGAGTGAGAAAGGCGCACTGAATAAACTGACTTACGTGCGGGCGCAAAAGCAGTTTAATGAAGAAGGCAGACCAAGTAACTTCCCTGCCGAAGAAGTCATTCAGGAAGACGGCACTTCTGCATTGCGCAATGGGAAAATGCGCCCTGAGTTTATAGAACGACATGCTCAGGTACTGGAAGAACTGAAAGCAGATATTAGGCAGGTAAGAAAAATTGCTCGACTTAAAAAGGAACACATAAAGGCGATAGAAAAACACAGAAAAACCCAAGATGAATTAATAGCTATAGGAAATAAACTTTTCCAATTGCAATCAAAATAATAAAACAATAAACACGTTTTAATTACAGCGCCATTGCTGGGGACTCGTTCGCTCTGAAAACGGGAAATATAAAATGACACAATTAACTTTGCTTGAAAGAAAGCGAAAGGCATTTATTCACGCCAAATTGGATTCATTACAAAAGAAACATGGTTGCCATTCTGTAATAGTTAAAGTGAATGGAACTAATTGTAGGCTGGACTTAGATGAGGAAATATTGATTCTCGCTTTAATTAAGTTCTTTGAAGATGGACTAGACGAGCATCAACATAAATTACATGAACTTATAAATACATATGACAGCTTCATTACCAAATTCGGAAATTTAACCGCAGAAGGTAATGAATTTATGCGTGAGATATTAAAAATCATTGCCAAGAAAACGGAGCCAATAAAATGAAAAATGAAACCTATTTAGATATTGCTAATACAGCAATTCAGATGGAAAAAGAAGAGAAGTATGACCTTGCCGCTTCATATTGGGGAAAAGCCAGAAGTGTAGCCACCAGTATTAATGCTCAATTATGGTCTGAATATCGTCAGGAACATAACGAAAAAAGGCATTTATTACATACCGGCTATAGCAAAGCAAAAATAACTCTTCGGGAGGGATTGTGATGGCGAAAATAAAAAGAAGTAAAACTCAGCAAGGATTTATGGGAATGACCATCCCTCAAGGAATGCGTTTAGGAAAAGACGAAGAACGTGATTATTTAAATTCAAAAAAATATATCGCCAATTTCTCAACAGAAGGCGAATTCCTAAGAGTACCACTTAATAGAGCCATGCGACGTCATGCAAAGAAAATGAAGATTGAACTTAAGGAAGCAGAATAATGAGCAAGAAAAACGAATTGATTACTATCGATTCAAACAAGCTGCCAGTGATCGAATGGCAAGGTGTTCGTGTCGTTACCACTGAAACGCTGGCGGCTGGGTATGGTGCTAGTGCAAAAAATATTCAAGACAATCTCTTGAACAACAAGTCACGGTTTATTGATGGCGTCCATTATTTCAAGCTCGAAGGGGATGAATTACGTCAGTTTAAGAAGGTACCCGATAACATCGGGTTGGTTAGTAAACATACAAGTCAGCAGATTCTATGGACTGAAAAAGGCGCTGCTCGTATGTCGAAAATCGTTGATACCGACGAGGCATGGTCTTTCTTTGAAAAAATGGAATCAGCTTACTTTCACCAGAAAAAACCCGCAACCAATCCCCCCGCTTTACCCGGTGATTACATTGCAGCTCTGGAAGCATTGCTGACAACTGAAAAAGAAAAGGTCGTCATTACTCAAGAACGTGATGAAGCTCGCCGCACCAAATCACAGATCAGTCGCAGTCGTGAAGCTCAGGCCCTCGGCAAACTCAGTGCCGCCGCCCGCAAATGCCGAGAACTGGAAGAACGCCTGGGCGAAAGCACAAAACACGCCACGGTTACGGCGGTGCAGAACGCCACAGAAAAAGAATACCAGTACGCCCCACTCCGCAAATGGTGCAAGGAAAACAACATCGAAGCGGTGAAGGTTCCTGACACCCGATATGGACATGTTAAGTCATGGCCTGCCGAAGCATGGCTGGCGGTACACGGTGTGGATCTCAAGAAACTGTTTGGCAAAAAGTGAGGTGATGAAAATGGAACAGACAAAATACATTGTGACCTATTTAGGTGATTACTTGTGCGGACATCGCCACACACTGCGAATTTCTATGGAGGCTCATGATGCATTGGAGGCTATCGCAAAATCACAGGCGGCACTTACCGATGATCGACTGACCTCAACCCATCACTCCCTCTTCTCTGTGATGCCGGAGGCGTTCAGCGAAAAAACAATTACTGCCTTAAACCAATGCTCAGACACATCGGAGGTGAAGTCATGATCATTGCTTCTGATTTGTTACGCGCTGCCTTGGTTTGTATCGCCAAAGGAGAGCAAACAAAGAAACACCCCGGATTAACCGGGGTACATATCACCCGACAGCACCTCGAAGCCACTAACGGACATGTTGCTGTTCGCATGGAACTCACGGAAGAGAACAGTATCTTCTCCGATGACGATGCCACTGATACTGATCTGGTTATCCAGTTCTGGGGAAATATTCCGGAAAAAGCAGTAATGACTGAGATTCAGTTAGGTGAAAAAGCGAGAGCCGTACATTTCAAAGAAGAAGACAAAATTGAAGGGCTTACTCATCTGGAAATTATTCATGGCAGATTCCCTGATTTGAACAGGATTATCCCGACAGAGAAACAAAATGTTGTTCCGCCCCTTCTGGCTAAATATCTGGCCTATCCCGCCAAAATGTTTGATGAAGCGATGGCGGTAAAAATCGAACCTTCCGGCATGGAAAGTGGTTGTCTGTTTCGGTTTGATGCCGATGTTAACAAACTCTATGGCAATCCTGTTTTTGTGGTCATGCCTTGCAGGGAAAACGCTCTTGAGATAGGCGAACAGAAAGTCAGAGAACTGGAGGCAGACCGTGACTGAGGAACATCGCCAGCGGGCAGATATTGACGATGTGCTTGTTAAGGCCACATTCCACATTGACGACGGCAGGGATCACACGCAGCGGATTATCCACCGCATGAGACGTAACCAACATATTCATGAGGGCATCTGC
>NZ_NJAI01000049.1 GCF_002632725.1 Xenorhabdus hominickii | reverse complement strand
ATTCGTTATCAGCGTCCCGGGCGCGATAATGAGGATTTACGGTTTTTCTGGGTATGGGAACGAGAAAATGCCATTTAAACGAAAAACACTGACCGAATTACGCGAGCAAAATCGCAGTTATTTGCAGTCAGAATTGCAGAAAACAGGTCCCTTATTGCGGTTTTCCAATATGGGGGTGCTGGCCGATATGGATGCGGGGATGGCGCATCTGCATTATGGCTATCTGGACTATATAGCCAAACAAACCACCCCCTTCACGGCCACCGATGAGTGGTTGTCAGGCTGGGCCGCATTGAAAAAGATATTCCAAAAACCGGCGACGGCAGCACGTTGCGAGGACTATCAATTTACCGGGACGGACGGGCTGATTATTCCTGCCGGCACGATACTCAACCGGGGCGATGGTTACCAGTATAAAACGGTCAATGAAACCCGGATTCATCATGGACAGGGACATGCTGATCTCATCGCGCTATTGCCCGATGTTACCGATGACAATTCAGGCGGGGGCGCGGTAGGTAATGCGCCTGTCGGTACGGTCTTAACGCTGGACCAGAGTAGGGCCGGGGTGGATGTTGAAGGAACAGCAATGGCACCGATAACGGGCGGCGCAAATATCGAGAGTGAGGCCGATTTTCGTTCCAGAATGCTGTTGGCCTATCAGGGTTCACCTCAGGGGGGCTCGGATGATGACTATAAACAGTGGGCACTCGCCGTCCCCGGTGTTACCCGGGTTTGGGTCAAACCCCGAGCTGCGGGGGCGGGCACGGTGGGCGTGTATATTATGTGTGACAATAATGGGCGTGACGGTTTTCCTCTGGGTACCGACGGTGTCTCATCACATGAACCCTATGCTGTTCATGCCTCCGGGGATCAACTGCGTGTCGCTGATTATATTTACCCGTTACGGCCGGTGACAGCGATTATCTGGGTCTTGTCTCCGATAAAACGACCCGTTGATTTCACGATTAACGGCATCGCTCATGTGGGCACTGACATCACTCACCGCATCGCCACCGCGATTGATACGGTGTTGTTTGAGAGCGGAAACCCGGACGGAACGGGGAAAATATTGA
>NZ_NJAI01000048.1 GCF_002632725.1 Xenorhabdus hominickii | reverse complement strand
TTTCTCCTGACCGCCAAAGAGCGCGGATTAACCTTTGCGGTCTTTAACGGGCAACGCAATATCAGCCGGGATGAATTGGCATTATCCGGTGATACCGATATCCGCATTGCCCCGATGATCATCGGCAGCAAACGGGCCGGGGTGTTTCAGGTTATTTTAGGGGCGGTGATGGTGGTGGCCGGGGCCTTTATGTGGGCAACGCCGTATGGGGTGCCGCTGGTGATGTCCGGGGCCTCCATGATGCTGGGGGGCGTTGTGCAGATGTTATCCCCGATGCCGGGCGGACTGGCGCGACGGGAAGATCCCGACAATAAACCCTCATATGCCTTTGGTGGCCCGGTTAACTCCATTGCACAGGGAAACCCCGTTCCGTTGGGGTACGGCCAGCGCCGCATCGGGGGTGCCATCATTTCGGCGGGCATTTACGCCGAAGACCAGCAATAAACGTCATCAGTCTTAACAGGTCGCTCAGGCGGCTTTTTTTATGGGTGAACTATGGGACAGCATCTTATTCAGGGCAGCAAGGGCGGCAATGAAAGTCCACGCACGCCGGTCGAATCGCCGGATTCCCTGCAATCGACCTCGTATGCCAAAATCGTATTGGCGCTGGGGGAAGGTGAGTTTGCGGGCGGGCTGAACGGCACTAATATCTTTCTGGATAACACCCCGCTGATTGGTCCCGAGGGTCAGGCAAACTTTGAGGGGGTGAAGTGGGAATTCCGCCCCGGTACGCCCCATCAAGACTATATTCCCGGCATGCCCGCCGTGGAAAATGAACTGACCGTCGGGACTGAATTAAATGAGTCATGGGTCAGATCGGTCACCAATACCCAACTGTCGGCGGTGCGCCTTCGGTTATCCTGGCCGCAATTGCAGAAACAGAAAGAAGACGGGGACACGGTCGGCTATCGCATTGATTATCTGATTGAAGTGGCCACGGATGGGGGGGCGTATCAGGAGTTACCCACGCTGGCTGTGGATGGCAAGACTACCACCAAATATGAACGGTCACACCGCGTCGATTTACCCAAAGCCCATTCTGGCTGGCAGGTGCGGGTTCGCCGCCTGACCCCCAAACAGACCAG
>NZ_NJAI01000047.1 GCF_002632725.1 Xenorhabdus hominickii | reverse complement strand
ACTTTCCCATCAAAAGCGATAACAGATTTGTTCTCCAATTCACGCTGCTCATTGACCCAGTTAAGTAAGGCTTCCAGCAGAGAATCCAGCTCGATAGCACGCAATATTCTCGCAATGGTATGCCGACGGGGTATTCCATTGAGGAACTCGCCCATGCCAAGACTGAAATCGATACTCTTCTGGCTGATGTTGCCGCTGCTCGTCGCAAGCTGCGTGTCCAAGCCATCTGTCCCGTGCCTGAAACCGTTGCCTCTCGCAGCGTGGGCGACGCAGGAACCCCACAACTTACAGAAGCAGCTCGACAAGATTATTTCGATCTCCTCCGAATGATGGCGGAGAACGAGCAGCAAACTAAGTACTTGCAGGATTACGTTAATACTGAATGTTACAAGGTGAAGAAATGAAAGCGCCAGTTCAACGAACAAGCGCGACTGATCAGCGTGGGGGATTTTGCTGGGCTGTCTGTATTTCTTTTTAAGCGCATCCAGTATTTGGAAAAGGCGATACGGGAAATAGAAAAGAACGCATTGCCATCTCAGAGCAAATGATGCTGGGTGGCAGGAGTAGGTTAGGGCGCAGTGTCGGTGGGTCATGAGAGGACGGCAGGAATGAGCCGTCCTACTCGGTTTTATAGTATGTTCAATTTGGTTAATTTGCCGGTGGAATATAAGGGGGAATTGGAATTACGGGTTTTGGAAAAGGAAAAAAGGGCATTACGCAATGTTCCCCTGTGGGTGTTAGAAAGCATACAGGGCCACTCGATGGTGCGCTGGGAGAATGAGCATAAGTTAGCACTGGAGCTAAAATAGCCGAACCCGCCAACAGGCAAAGAAGAATGAATTTTTTCATTTTACTCTCCACTTGTAACGTCATTATCAAAAGCTTGATAAGCCTAATAATCGTAGGCTCTACCCAACAATAAACGAATAATGCTTAACAATTAGTTAACGCCTGAAACTAAAGTTAATATTTCTTTGCCCATTCTCTTGAGTGGTTAAAGGAATATTGATAACGCACGCTGTCACTTCGTTCCCACCGCGTACCTAACGCACACGGACTGGTGGCATTTTTATTTGCGCCGGGTTATCGCC
>NZ_NJAI01000046.1 GCF_002632725.1 Xenorhabdus hominickii | reverse complement strand
CAGGAACGGGCGCAACAAATGGCTCAATCGTTGATGCCTGCTGCTATCAGTCAAGCGTTGGATGAGGCGATACGAACGGCTAAGTAGTAACTGGGACCGCGGTCCCAGTTAAACCAATATAAGGAACTTAATGATGAAATTCAAACAATTACCCTATGAATCACAACAGGCAGCACGAGAAGCTTTAGTGAATGCACTCAATATAGAAATGGAGTCTCGCCGCTATATTGATGAGAGCAGGGCGAAATACATCGCCCGAAATATTAGGGACAGCTTTATCGCGCTTGAAACAGAAGATCCTAAAAGGGGCAGCGGAAGCGATGAAGAAGATGAAGACGCGGGCAAGAATGTCAAGCTGTGCGATTGTATATTGGTCGGTGGTATTGATACTCAGGCGGATATGACTTGCGGTACGGTATACGGCTGCAAGCAGAAAGGACCCGCTGATTTTGAGGACATACTCAAACAGCGGAACAAAGAGTTAGAGACCTTAGCCGCGCTCACAATGGCTAATCTGGTCTCAAAAATATGAACTGGGACCGCGGTCCCAACAAACTTATAAGGCGTGTTATATGGAAACTCAAATGCAGCTAGCGCAAGAAGCTATCGCTCGCCTGAAATCGATGAGCAGGCAAGAACTTCTGTCTGTTCTTATTAAAGCAGGAGTTGCTGACGCTGATGCCGCAGCGCCTTCTGTCGACGAAAGTGAAGGAGGCGTTGCCGATGCTTTTAAAGAATTTAAAGATAAGCTGAGAGATAACATAAACGTTAGAGTTTATAAAAAGGACGAACTTCTAATTATTGAATCAAGCCTTTATGTGCCTTGGTGTGATTCTGGTAAAAACTATCTAAAGGTGGCTAATATTTTTGACCCTAGTCAACCAATAAAGAGAGAGGTTGGACACCCTATAACCCTTGAAATGAGAGTGGCTTTAGTCTACGAGCATATTGTGAATGCGCAAAAAGAAAACCTCATGTCAAGTGTAGAGTATTACATGAAAGCGGGAGTAGCAGACGCTGATGATACAGCGCCGGAGGCAAAAGAAGTCGGGTAACGTGAGGTAACAGAGATGGTAACCCGCATAATTTTTTGGGTCCTTCCTAAGCCTTTGATATATCACGGGCATTGCGCGCCGCGATATTTCACTAGCTACAAAATTTTGAAATTTGGGTAACAGGTAACACGAGGGTAACAGATGAACCAGTCCGAATTTGCCAAATTACACGGTGTCA
>NZ_NJAI01000045.1 GCF_002632725.1 Xenorhabdus hominickii | reverse complement strand
AGCATTGGCAAGTACCTTAAGACGTTTAACATCCTGTTCATGCAGCATATCAATGTGCGTGTTTTGGTCGTTGATACGGTCAGTCAGTTGCTGGATTTCGGTTGCTTGGTCGCCGTTGACTTTCTTTTGTTTTTCGTACTCAGAAAGGTAGTAAAAACTTTCGACTATAGCTACGGCTGCAACACCAATCAGAACAATGATCGTGTAGTGGGTTAGCGTGAATTTCATGACAAAAACATCTGTTGCTCAGATGCCCTGCGCTTAGCCAGCCCGTTCATCACCTTACCTGCCGCTTTATCCCATCGGGGGAACTCCGCCGCCGCGCCTTTGTAGTCACCGGCATTGAGTTTCTTCAATAAAGTAGAACCGGAGAAGTTGCCGCTGCCGCAATTGAAGATAAAGGAACATAGGGCATCAAACTGACCTTGAGTCAGTGGCACCTTAACCAATCGCTCCAGTGTGGCGTAAGCGAATGTGAGGTCATCGTGTAAAAAATCTTCGGCCTGCTGCTCTGTAATCACATCGCCTTTCTTAACACCTTTTGTATGCCCGTAGCCAATCGTCCACGGAATGCCTCCCGTTGCAGGATCGGGATAGGCTTTTAGTTTCAGGCCTTCATATTGCTGGATGAAGCCCAGACCGTTTTTACTGATTTTCATTATCTGTTCACTCCAAACTTGTTTTTGAAGAACGTCAAGACCGCATCAAAAATTGACCCAATTTTCTTGGTTCCTAAAAAGCCAATCAGTACACCGAAGAACTGAGCAAGACTCAGTGGTAACTGTGCGTACTCCAGTGCGTTAATAATCCCGACACTGATTGCCGCACAGATAAAGGCTTCGACTAATGAGGCTTTCCAGCTTGAGCCATCCCTTTTCTCCCGGGCGAATGCAGTCGATGCAGCCAGAAACATTCCCCCCAGAAAGGGAGCATTGATAATTAACCAGTCCCAGACATGCGCCCAGAACTCCGTGTCTTTTTCAGTCATACGCATAATCCACCCCATTAGAACAATGGGCGTCCGTGGGGGTGAGTTATGTCAGCCCCGGTGAGTTAAGTTAATAGGAGGTCGATATGGGAACAGGAGCAGGTGAGAGTTAAGTTAAGCTGTCAGTCGTAACAAGCTTAAATACTTTAAATCCCGATGACTGAGATTCCGTTTTGTATTTTTCAATACTCAATCTCATTCTTTGTTTTCCCAGTTCGGTTAAGTTAAGCGGCTTACCCAATTCATTTAAGTAATCCATAGACGCTTTT
>NZ_NJAI01000044.1 GCF_002632725.1 Xenorhabdus hominickii | reverse complement strand
TGTTATTGGGGAAAAATGGGTTTATTAGATTTACCAGTTTTTGTGATAACAACGTTGTAAAAGATGTGGAGAATGATTATGAAAAAATATCTTCTTCTTTGCCTAGTAGCAGGCTCGACTCTTTTAGCTTCGATGCAGACTTATGCTGTTGTCTGCTTACCTTTTGCTTTCTTACCCTTAGCATATACAGAGTGTATAGCTACCTGTCTTGTGTTAAATCCGGATAAAACGACTAAATACTGTTTATAATAACAATCAAGCAGGAGACAGGATGGCTCCTGCCACCCCAGTATCATTGGCTCTGAGGTGGCAGGGTTGCATATCTTACTTAACCACTTCTACCGTAGCACCGCTTTCATTGGTGATATAAAGCTGATCCCCTTTATAGAGGAATTGATATCCACTCCCACCCAGTTCTGGAATTTCTGGGAATGCAGGGCTGGGTATTGATGAACAGACAATGGCGATACAGTCATCCGCTGTTACATTTTCACGAGTCACGCTGAGTGAATGCTCTTCTTCAACAACCTGTGTCATTTCTTCATCTGAATAGGAGGGCGGGATAAACTCAATGACATCTGGCGTTTCAACACCGAGTTCTTTTGTCAATTCAAATGCCTGCTTCCATTGAGGTGAACCAATACGAGCAATAGTAATTTCTTTGGTTTCATACAATGATGTAGCGTTTTCGATAATCTGTTTAACTGTAAACATTATTTCTTTTCCTGTTTCTAATAATAAAAAGTCCTGATTACTCAGGGGGCGTTGACATTCGGTATTAACCTACTCCTGCCACCCCAGTATCATTTGTTCTGAGGTGGCAAGGTGTTCTTTTCTGCTGGGTGGTGCATTAAAACCGTCTAAATCGCCTGTGCAGGATTTCACAATACAGCTTCATTGTTGATAACTGCGTGTCTAAAAGAATCTGATCAACCTCATTTAACTTGTAATAGGTTGCACTACCGATGAAGTCGGATAGTTTTTCAATCCTTTCATCAAGTTCTTTCATTTCATCAATAACACGTTGTTGATGTGGTTGTATGGCTTGTTGGTCGTTCATTTCTTCACCTTATAACATCCAGTATTCACGTAATCCCTCAATCCAAGGAACTGGCTTTCGAGGGTTTCAAGTTCTCCGAGGAGACGTACATAATCTTGTTCAGCGTCTTTCGCCAGTCTGGCGGGTCTTGAACTATCCACGCCGGAGGGGGCAGAGGTTTCACGCACGGGGCACTCGGCTTTGACGAACACGCGCTGAGTGTTAGTGCGCAAATCGTCACTGAGCTGATCAATCTTAGATTTAGCATTGGCAAGTAC
>NZ_NJAI01000043.1 GCF_002632725.1 Xenorhabdus hominickii | reverse complement strand
AAATCGGCCGGCGAAGACAGCGAGAACTGGATGCTTTCATTATCTTCATGGGTTTTACTGTCAATGTAGAAGACGTCGATTTTCTCCTGCGTGGGATCGGCTTCGGGATTCCCCTCGGGAAAATTACGGGCATCCAGATAGTGCGCAAAGGTCATGCGGATAGTGACACGTGCCTGAGCCATATTTTGATAAGCCAGACACAGGGCACTGATAGTGCCATCGATATTGGATACCTTAAGGGCGGGCGCGGCTACCCTGCCATCACTGACAGTTTCCAGTCCCCGGATGTCGACCGGCCACGGCTTGTACTCCACCCCCTGCCACCAGATAGACTTGATGGGCAAATTGTCAGTGTCTGCCTGTGTCAGTTCGCCTTGGGTATACGGAATAGGGTGATTATGAAAATACAGCTCTGGCCCCCCAAAGGCCGAGCCATCAACAACAAACAATAGAATCTTGCTCCCCGGCGCCAGGCGCTGGAGATCGGCATTAATTGTCATGGGATATCCTAAGGTTGGTAGGTGGTTTCAAATACCGCAGAGAGTTGGTACATGGGCTCTTGCCTGCCATTCATGCCCATCGCCGTGAGCTTATGCCCCTGGCAGACATACAACCCCATATCCGAGAGGGGATTCTGCCATTTAAATGCGCGGTACCCGGCGTGGCGCACCAGAAATTGTCGGATCTCACCAATGTATTGTTTATTACCGACAAAACTGACGGTCCAATTCTGGTGCTCACTGTTAAGACCACTCCCGCTTCGCTGGGTGTACCCGTCGCCAAACTGCACGGTACGGACTTTCTGGGTCACATCTCCTGCCGCGTTGACCCGCGGAATATAAGTAAACTCTTCTAATTTCATTATCGCCCGCCTTTAATTGCTCTGCTGAGTGTGCCACCCTGACCTAAGTCCCGGTTGATTAACTCCCGGTAACGCTGCTCGACAAACCGCCCAATCTCACTACCGAACTGCTCCCAGCCCGGCGAGGTTGTCTGGGTGGTTTGCTCATTAGTGACCGTAATATAGACCTGAGGGGCGCCCCCTGAATTCGGCAGATTGGCGCCTATTAACCTAACCCCCAAATTGCCGTCGCGGGTTCTGGCGAGCGGCATAATGGCTTCCGGCCCCGCTTCCCCCATGAGTCCGGCCCCTTTAGCAAAGGCAAACAAGGTTGGGTTGCTGACAATTTGTCCGCTGTAGGCACTCAGGCTTGGTGAGTTATAACCCCCCCCTTTGGCATTTGCCACATATGCCTGCCAACTGGTGGACATCCCCATAGCGCCCGTATTGGCCGCTGTTCCTGCCACTGCCCCCGCCCCTGCCATCGCGCCTCCGGCAAC
>NZ_NJAI01000042.1 GCF_002632725.1 Xenorhabdus hominickii | reverse complement strand
TACTACAGCCGTAATTGCTCTGTAAGCCGATGATTTTCCCGGCGGCGACAGTGACATTGTTGCGCCCGGTATTGATGCCGTCGTCGCCAGGCTGACCAATGTAAAATCTGTTCGATTGTCTTTCCCGCTTTTTCCATCAGCTTTGACAGCAGCTTACGGAGTTCCGCTACACTGAGCGGAACCCGGCCTACCGGTGTTTTTTTTCTCCTGTACCCGCAGAACCGCCAGGACTGCATGGGCCAGCAACGACAAGGTAATATGTCGGTGCCAGCTCTGCCATCGCCGCACTTCGTAGTGATCCAGCCCACATTCCCCTTTGGTTTCCTCAAAGCCACTTTCGATTTCCCAGCGACAACCCGCCACCTGAACCAGCGTATTAAGATCCGCCTGTTCTCTCAGGGCATACACCACATAGTAAGCCCGTTCCTGTCTACTATCCCGGCTGCGCCGAACTAACAAATAATGACCATAACGTCGATCCTCTTCACTTATCTGTAAACGCCATAACGGCACGACAGCCCAGTCATACCAACGCTCACCTTTTGTCCCTGTTCCCGCTGACCCTGCTTTCCAGTCAGCGGTGGTCAGGGTATCGGCAATCCGTTCAGCACGGAGATACTTGGGTCCTTGCCACCATAAGGGGGTATTGCAGGGAATGGCTAACACGAAGGGCTGGTATTGGGACTCCAGCCAGACCCTCAGACGACGGTCACGGCCATAAACTTCATCCGCGGTCACCCAGCGACAGGGAACGCCGGCATCCCATGTTCGTTCCAGCATCTGCCGGGCTAACTGGGGTTTCGTTGCAAAAGTGACGCTGGCAGGGATACCCGCGGCTTCACAGCGGGAACGGTCATCGGTCCACTGGCGGGGCAGGTATAATGCCCGGTCAACAAAGGCATGCCCTCCGTTGCCGGCATAACAAAGAAATACGCCTATCTGGCTGTTTTCTACCCGTCCGGCGGTCCCACTATACTGACGCTGTACCCCGGCAGAATGTGTCCCTTTTTTGATAAAACCGGTTTCATCAATGATGAGAACACCCTGTTCATCGCCCAAGTGTTCAGTGACATAATCCCGCAGGATATCGCGGGCCATATCGACATCCCAATCAGCGCGTTCCAGCAAATATTGAATCCCATCGGGGGTACTTTCCTCCATCCATTCAGCCAGTTGCCAGCTATTCTTACGTTCAACATCACTGAGCAATCCCCGAAGATAGGCGAGGCTGCGTTGTCGTGAGCCGGTAGAGTGAAATAAGGGAGCCAGACGGGCATGTAATGCCTGTAGCGCCTGTTCCCAGATTTTGGCAGGGGATGGCATGTGACACCGCCTTTTATTTAAGGAAGAAGAGCCCCATCATGGCACAATATGGATTACGGCTGTAGTACTA
>NZ_NJAI01000041.1 GCF_002632725.1 Xenorhabdus hominickii | reverse complement strand
TAGGTCGGCTGCTTTTCACAGAAGCGGATTTGCTCAATCGGGTGATGGCTGTAAATTCCCCGGCGCTGGAGGTATTTTTCCGCCGAGGTGCCTTTCAGTTCCGGCATACGTGAGTAGTGGGCGATCATCTTCTGGCGCTTATCCGCAACGGTGCTGACCTTGGGCTTCGGGATAACTTTTTCGCGCTGAATACCCAGTAACTGATCAATCTCATCGGCCAGTACTTTGAATTCTTTCCCCTGCGTCAATCTGAGCAGTGCCCAGCCATCCCCGGCATTACCACAAGAACAGATGAATGTTCCGCGTCCATTTTGGTTATCGATTCTGAATTTCCCTTTCCGCCCGCATATTGGGCACTTCCCTTTAAAGTGATTTTTGCCTGTCACGGGAGGTAATTTGTAATGGGCGAAAATTTCAGGCCAGTGCCCAATAACCGCCTCGGCCGTATTGATTGTGTTCATCGTGTGCCTCCCTGATATGACTGAGTTGATAACTGGTCACGGATATCGCGCACCTTTTGGTGAGCCACCCCAAGGCGCATTTCCTGCTGCTCGTGGCTGGACTGGGCTGCTTTCTGGCGGGATTTAGCCCAGGCTATCTGCTTGTGCTTGATAAAGTTGTTTACTGCAGGGGTCAGTTCCTGCGGCATGTCATGAAGGCCTCGAGGCTCGACGCCGAATTTCTCTTTAAACGTATAGAATACCCAGCCGTTACTGATCGCCTTGCCCTGTGAAGCCCGCTGATTCTGGTAGTACTTCAACTGCGAGTAGAAACTCTGCTTTTCGGCCTGAGTGTAGACGTGCGCTTTCTTGCTGAGCTTCTGGATAGTGCGGCTGGTATCGACATCAATGTCTTCACCTACTAGCGGCTTAAAGTCGCATTTCGGGCAGACGTAAACCCCGGCGGGCTTCATGTAGTGGCAGGACGGGCATTCTTTGGGTAACTTTTCCCGCTTCTCCTGCTCCCGGTAGCTGGAACTGGACTTCATGCCGTCATGCTTGCGGGGCAGTTCGTCATATTCGATATCGTCGGGATAGCCAAGGCGGTGAACTGTGCCGGAGTGATCTAGAATGATAGCCCTGTCTTTACCCGGTGCCGGGCGCAGCGATCTGCCGATTGACTGGAGCCAACGAATTTCCGACTTGGTAGGCCGGGCATAGATAATGCAACGGACATCACTGTCAAAACCCGCCACGAGAACGCCAATGTTCACAATGATTTTTGTCGCACCCTGCTCAAAGCGATGGATAATCAAATCCCGTTCATCTTGAGGGGTATTGGCGGTCATCACCTCAGCATTTACCCCGGCACGGTTGAATTCGACGGTGATAAAGTTGGCGTGGCTGACATTGACACAGAAGCAGATAGTGGGCTGGTTTTCGCCCAGCTTAAGCCAGCTACTGACCACATCCCCCACCAAATCAGCCCCGCACATGATTTCCGCTATTTCGTCTTCCTTGTAATCGCTGCCGTAGTCGTCATTGCGGGCAGACTTCACCTTGCTTAAATCAGGCTTGGTGGG
>NZ_NJAI01000040.1 GCF_002632725.1 Xenorhabdus hominickii | reverse complement strand
AAGGCTTTAAACCCCGCCGGGAGTGACTGGGCTTCGCGGTTCTCATTCCAGAACCCAATAGCCAATAACAACGCCAGCTCAATATCCGCCGATATCAGCAACCCGTCAGGATCACCATCCGGCACGTTCTCATCATACAGCGTGCGGTTGAGGTAACTTTCCGCCCGCGTCTTGGCGGCAGCGGCATAGGTTTCAAGCAAGCTGTCGTCCGTGTGGTTATCTTCATCGATACGGCATTGAGCCTTGATTTTTTCCAATGTTGGGCAGGGCATAAAACCTCCTGCCCCGCGACGTTTACCGATCGCAGGGCACAAAAAAACCGCTTCACGCGGCATAGGATGTTAGCGGGGGTGATTAGCCCGCGGAGACGGTGCCCTTCCCGACCAGCGCCTTAATGGCCGCCGTGTCTTCCAGAATGCAGTCAAAACGGTGGAAGGCCAGAAAGGCGGTCTGGTCATATTCCGCATAACGCTCAATCAGGCGTTTCAGGGTCATGTAGGCCACCCGACGCACGATGAAACGGTTGAAGTCACCACAATAGATGAATTTACTGCCCGGCCCCATGTCGGCAATCGCCTGATCGATGACGTAAGGCACCCCTAATATCGTCGAAGGCACCACCCCCGCAATTTCCGGCAGCCACAACGGGCGGTTCTGCCCATCTTCCATCTCAGTGATGATTTTCAGCGTACTGTCATTGAACGCCCAGCGGAAGGTCCCCGCATTGCGGTACGCCGGGTCAATCGCATGTTTCAGGGCGTTCATGTCTTTCCAGCTGAATTTGGCTGCCGCTTCCACCATCCCGGTGACCGAAGCCGCCAGCCCTTTCGGCTGCTGTGGACTGCCAGTACCGGTGCCCTTCACCAGATACTTGGCCTCTCCCCGACCGATACGCTCAGCAATCCGTTTTGCCAGATAGGCTTCCATATCAATACCGGAGTCCTGCAACAGCTCGTTGGAGACCCGAATGATTTTAGAGGACAGCTTTTTCGCCCCGAGGGAAGCGGTGCCGAACTCGGTGTCTTCTTCGCTGGCGGCGGTGTTTTCACCCAGCAGCTCGCCTTCTTCTGCGGTGCCGTCGGCGGTGGCCCATTCGATGGTTTGCCCGGTCGAAGTGCTGAGAATTTGCGCTACACTGGCAATCCCGCCGTAGGCTTTCATGGCTTCGACGACCTTATTTAGCATCTGGGTCGGGACGGTGTAGCCGCCTTTCTCGTCCGGTGTCGTACCCTGTGCCCGCAGTTCACGCAGGGCCTGACGCTCTTCCGTTGTCATCTCCCCCAGACCGTGGCGCAGGAACTTATCAAAAGCCGCCGCCCGGCGCTCCTGCTGCTCAGTCTCCGGGTTGCCAGACTGTTGACGCTGCTCCGGCTCGGTGTTGTCCACCAGTTGTTGATCCAGACTGCGTAACGCTTCCTCGCGCTGGATGTGTGCATCAATGCCGTCCAGTGCGGTTTTCGCCTTGTTCCAGTCGGTGCGCTGCTCGTCCGTCCACGCGGCATCCCCGATTTTGTCATGCAGGGTACGCATTTCCGCCGCAATAGTGTT
>NZ_NJAI01000004.1:530388-537588 GCF_002632725.1 Xenorhabdus hominickii | reverse complement strand
TTATTTCCGGCAGAAAACCAGAATTCCGACTCTGAGCAGGAATTGAGGAATATCAATCGGTTAAAAGGGCTTTGAAATCCCATTTATCGTAACCTATTGTTTTTACTTATTTCCGGCAGAGAAACGGAGATTAAGGAAGTCAAGGTGTTAACCAACTGTTGGGGAAATCCCTATAGTTGCCGTAGATGGTCAAAATCGTGACCCTCTCAAAGTGTGATATCCCATTTAGGGTATGGTGGAAATCACCACACCTTTTAGCAAAGCAAAGCCCTAATTCGGGCTTAGGTGATAACCCATTGATATTTAATCAGACCCCGAATTTGGGGTCTGCTTGTATTTTAACCACCGGACTTATTGTCGGTTGGTTACCTTGTTGCATGGAGCAAGAACTACACCTCTTTAAGAGGTTCAGTTTGCGTACCGAAAATATCGGTATGCAAATGATGAATATTTGTGCCGACGAAATTCGTCGCTGCAAAATCCAATATCCGATAATCGGACTTTGGGTGTGACTGACAGTTACTCGCAGATGGCTTTGTGCATAAGTGATATTTGCTCACAAACTTTGCGCGGCAGTAATACTGACTCACAGAATTTACACACCTCTTTAAGAGGAGCGCAAATAGAGCTAGCCAGAGACAATGTATTTATTGTGTTTGTCCAGCTTGTAAATCAACCATCACGGAAATCGTGATAGTTGCCACTGGTCATTGCTTCCGTGAGCGTGGTACAGATATGGCGCAGTTATTTATAGTTATTTTTCGTATCTGTACCACCTTAATCAATTGATATAAAAGTAAAATATTCCAAGTGGTACAGATGGTACAGTTATTTCGTGTTTTTTTCGTTAGAGCGTGATTTTCGAGTAAATTTGCTAAGTCTCCATTGTGGTAATCACAACGCAGGTGGGCTTGAGTTTAAGCCGTCCAGTACAAGGTTACTTAATGTCACTGAGTACGTGTTACGTTCGCAGTCAGGAACTGGAAAGTAATTATAATTTTAACCTGTTGATTTTTAACATAACGAAAATTTGCGTCATCTATAGGTGTAATAGCAAAGTTGTAATGTCCGCTCTGAGCTAAGTTAAGATGTCCGTCACGTAGACTCACCATTAAGGGATATACATGACGGCTTATAGAGCGGAGTTTTTTACATTGGAAGACGTTAATAGATTAAAAATCATTCAAGATGTAATTGATCAACGGTTGACGACTAAAATGACAGCACAATGCTTAGGGATATCAGACTGTCAGTGCCGACGCCTTTTAGTTCGCTAACCGCTCACAAAGCATTCCTGCTGGTGATGGTTCATCACGTAAGCGTAAAAAGCCGACAGAAAAGAAATCCCAATGTTCTTTAAATAATGACGATATGCTTGAAGCATTAGTCACTCTTCAATCTCGCTCAGAAGAAATATTTGGAAGAAAGATTCAGGAGCCCTGTCATGGCTCCTGAAGGATATTGTTTTTTACTGCGGTAAAAAATATTTCTGGTATATTATTGGGATAAACAGTCTCCAACGTATTGATAAGCTGGTCTATTTCCCACCAATGATGATGTTTAATAACTGATTTTTCATTTTCAGTCCATTCAGTGGTGTTGATATCTTCTTTATCAAAATTTACGATATAAAAATGTTCTTTTGCTAAAACAGCCTCTCCACTAGGGAGAATCATTTCAAATGTTCTTTGAGCAACACATTGTCCAACATTATTTTTTCGGATACCTGTTTCTTCACGAAGTTCTCTAATAGCGGCTTGTTCAAAAGACTCTCCTTTTTTAACGCCTCCTCCAGGCGTAGCCCAATATGACTGACCGGTTAATGCATCGTCATTATGTACAAAATTAAACAATAATACTCGATTAGACGGGCTAATGATTAGCAAACGCGCTGAACAGCGAATACGCATATCTTATTTCCTTTTAGCTATAAATGGGGATTAGCTTAAATGATAATAGCAACATTGTTGTAATATCTTATCTGTATTCACCTATTACTTACAGTTAACAGTTTGTGGATATTTCAACTTTGCTGAGAGGCGGATATCTCTACTTAGCCTTGACAATAGGTGGTGGTAAATGGCACGAAGACAGAATAAGAATGCACCCTCGATAGTCGCTACGATCACAGGGAAGATTACCGTTGCCCCCAAGCGTATAAAGTGCCAGACGGGTAAAGTGATGGCAGTCGCTACCATGCAGGCACAGAGCGAGAAGCGCAGTGATTACCCGCTGCGTGTTGTGGGCTTTGATGAGATGGCTCTATCGGTGATGTTGTTACGGAAAGGTCAGGTGATCACTGTGACGGGAAAGGCTTCTTACTGGCAGGGCTATCAGTTGGCTGTCAGTTCTATCGCTCAATAGGTTCCGACGAATGGCGTCGCAACCTCTTCACAAGGTTGGTGCGTTTAACGTACTGACCTCTCACTACCGACGAAATTCGTTGTCAGTCATTAGCTCAGGACGTTTAGTGCGCTGACTCTGCTTTATTGATAATGGAATATCAGGTTATCACTGGATATAGTTGAAATTAATGAATAGCGCGGCTTGGATAACGGCTATTGCTATACGTTAGGCTATACCACCGCATTAATCGATAAATAAAATCACTATATAACAACAAATTACATCACCATTTGACATTCCAAATCGACATGATTAACCGCCGCCTCGAATGGATGGCCGCGAATGCCATGGTGTCCGGCAAAATCGCCGTTGTGGGTGCGGGCTACGACGCTAAGGTGATCGATTTTGGCCGCTCTGCTGGCTTAACCATTGCGTTGAGTGGGAGCGATAAGTGGCCATTGAAAGTAGAGGCTGGCAAGACTAATACCCAGCCATCTGATGATATTGAAGACTGGCAGCAAAGGATATTGAAAGAGTCGGGTGCGGTGCCGACAGATTTGGTCTTTACCAATAAATCATGGAAAGCTTTCCGGCTGGATACGTCCATTAAAGACAACGCTATCAACTATCCGGCATTGAGTCCTTATGGCAACCAAATCAACGCCGGCGCACAGATTGCCAAAGGCGCCATCTACAAAGGTCGGTGGGGGAACTTTGATTTGTGGTTATATAATGACTGGTTTATTGACCCGGTTGATAACATCGAAAAACCGATGATCCCAGACGGGGCGGTTTTAATGTCCTGTGTGGATTTGATGGGCACACGTATGTTTGGTGCCATTAAAGACCCGAAATTTAACTACGGGGCGATGGCCTATGCGCCGAAATCTTGGCTGATTGAAGATCCGGCGCAGCGTTTCCTGATGGTGCAATCCGCACCTCTGGTCATTCCCAGCCGAGTGAATGCGGCATTGTGCGCAATGGTGGTGTAGAGCAGGGGAAAAACATTGAACTTGCGGACTACCAGTCTTCCATGAATGAACGGTTTTCGGAGTACAGCGGCCTGTCCATGAATGTCAGTGGCCTGAGTGAACTGTCGAACGGGCAGGGCTATAAGGTGGTTGAGATTGCAA
This sequence comes from Xenorhabdus hominickii, assembly GCF_002632725.1. Classification (GTDB taxonomy): domain Bacteria; phylum Pseudomonadota; class Gammaproteobacteria; order Enterobacterales; family Enterobacteriaceae; genus Xenorhabdus; species Xenorhabdus hominickii. The sequence continues at coordinate 534,109 of NZ_NJAI01000004.1, read as the reverse complement.
CTGCAAAAGACCCTGAAGCGGAAAAGATGCGCTATCGCAATTATGTCACCATTATCGAAAGCACCCTGCATTCACACCAGCGCCAGCAGGAGGCCATTGACTGGGAAATGAACCGCCGTTATGGACGTTCTAAAGTTCTTAAGGTGCTGGTTGACAGTTGGCGGGATATCAGCGGGGCATTATGGCAACCCAATACGCTGATCCCGATTCATTTACCTGTTTTCGGACTGTCGTCTGAACAGTGGCTATTGTCAGAAGTGTCCTATGTCCGCAACAAAGATGACGGAACCCGGGCCGAGTTAACCCTGATGCCGCCGGCAGCATTCACTGTGCAACCCTACGAATTCTACGACACGATTATGGAGTTACGTGATTATGGACGTTAAAAATTTATATCGTCGCGCCATGATGATGCTGGGTCTGGGACGGGTCACAACCTGTAATGATAGCGGCGTCATCCAGCAGGTGCAGTATCAGACGGCAATGGAAGTCCGCGATAACACAAAACGGATCGCAGAATTTGGCTTTTCGTCAGGGCTGCCAGCCGGAACCGATGTTGTCCTCGCATTTTTAGGGGGTGACCGCTCGAATGCGGTGGTGATTGGCAGCAATCATCAACAACACCGGCACCGGGGATTAAATCCCGGTGAAGTGGTGGTGTATAACCAATGGGGGCTGCATATCCTGCTGACCGAATCAGGGATCACCGTCGAGGCACAGGGGCAACCGGTCACGGTGAACAATGCATCTAAAGTTACCGTCAATGCCGCTACCGAAGTGTGGCTGAATACGCCAGTGCTGAAAGTCACCGGGGATGTTATTGATAACTGTAACAGCAACAAAACTACCATGAAACAGCTGCGTGATGCCTATAACGAACATACCCATCCGGTGCCGGGCGTGAGGTCAGGGGATTCAACCGTAACCAGCCAAACGACAGGAGCGACGGTGAAATGAGTGATATTACCTCAGAGTGGAATGTAAAAAATATCCATGCCGATTGGCTGGTTGGCCACGGTGATTTGGTCACCGGTAATGACCTGCAAACCGCGATTATTATCAGTTTATTTACGGACCGACAGGCGCGGACGGATGATGACATTGACGGCACTGATCGTCGGGGATGGTGGGGCGATAACGACGCTGATTATCCGATAGGTTCCCGTTTATGGTTGTTGCATCGACAGAAATTGACCCCAGCTGTCGCACTGGCGGCGGAGGATTACGCGCGTGAGGCGCTGCAATGGATGTTGGATGATGGCGTGGCTGATGCTGTCGACATTGGCACTCAGATTGTCTGGCCCCATCGTCTGAACATGATCATTCGTTATCAGCGTCCCGGGCGCGATAATGAGGATTTACGGTTTTTCTGGGTATGGGAACGAGAAAATGCCATTTAAACGAAAAACACTGACCGAATTGCGCGAGCAAAATCGCAGTTATCTGCAGTCAGAATTGCAGAAGACAGGTCCCTTATTGCGGTTTTCCAATATGGGGGTGCTGGCGGATATGGATGCGGGAATGGCGCATCTGCATTACGGCTATCTGGATTATCTAGCCAAACAAACCACCCCCTTCACGGCCACCGATGAGTGGTTGTCAGGCTGGGCCGCCCTGAAAAAATATTCCAAAAACCGGCGACAGCAGCGCGTTGCGAGGACTATCAATTTACCGGGACGGACGGGCTGGTTATCCCTGCCGGCACGATACTTAACCGGGGCGATGGCTATCAATATAAAACCGTCGATGAAACCCGGATTCATCATGGGCGGGGTCACGCTGTTCTTATGGCGATATTGCCCGATGTTACCGACGACAATTCAGGCGGGGGCGCGGCGGGTAATGCGCCTTCAGGCACGGCATTAACACTGGACCAGAGTATTGCTGGTGTGAATGTTGAGGGCACGGCAATTGTTGCGATAACTGGCGGGACTGATATTGAGCGTGAATCAGATTTTCGTTCTCGTATGCTCCTCGCCTATCAGGGTTCACCACAGGGCGGCTCGGATGATGACTATAAACAGTGGGCACTCGCCGTCCCCGGGGTTACCCGCGTCTGGGTCAAACCCCGAGCAGCGGGAGCGGGCACGGTGGGTGTGTATATTATGTGTGACAATAATGGGCGTGACGGTTTCCCCATGGGTGCCGACGGTGTTTCATCACATGAACCCTATGCTGTTCATGCGTCCGGGGATCAGTTGCGTGTCGCTGATTATATTTACCCGTTACGGCCGGTGACAGCGATTATCTGGGTCTTGTCTCCGATAAAACGCACCGTTGATTTCACGATTAACGGCCTCGCTCATGTGGGCACTGACATCACTCACCGCATCGCCACCGCGATTGATACGGTGTTGTTTGAGAGCGGAAACCCGGACGGAACGGGGAAAATATTGATATCCGATCTGCAGTATGCGATTGCGGATGTGCCGGGCACGGCCGGTTTTGTTATCACGTCACCAACAAAAAACATGGCGTTGTCTGTCGGACATTTACCTGTGCGGGGTGAGGTCAAATACACATGAAACAATACAGCGTCAGTGAATATACCGCAGCACTCAACGGATTACTGCCAACGGGCATGGCCTGGACGCGAACACCCCATTCAGTGATGAGCGTCACCATGGGGGCTATTGCACACAGTTATCACCGCAGTGATCAGGATGCGCATTTGTTATTAACCGGCAGTTTTCCGGCAACCGCCACCATTATGTTGCCTGAATGGGAGAAAACACTGGGGTTGCCTGATGAGTGCGCCATGGGGGAAATTGACAGTATCTCATTGAGACAAAAATCGGTGGTATCAAAATTATTACGAACGGGTGGTCAGTCAAAATTATATTTCATCGGCGTGGCGGCTGAGCTCGGATTTAAAATTACCATTACGGAATTCAGGCAGGCCAGAGCGGGCATGTCTGTGTGTGGTGATGCTCTGAACGGGGAGGACTGGCCCTTTGTCTGGCGGATTAATTCCCCGACAACCACCGTTAATTACGCGGTGGCGGGTGGGAGTTATTGTGGTGATCCGTTACGGTCATGGGGAAATAAAAAACTGGAATGCCCATTTCAGAAAATCAGCCCGTCTCACACCATTCTGCAATTCGGTTATAACCCGTAATCAGCCATTAATTAAATTTAAACATTAATCACCTTCACTGAGTGAGGATTAGCTATGCAAAAAATCGGTGATATCACAAACACCGCTGATAACAATGATGAGTTTACGAATGGAAATGTAGCGGCAGGTGTTCCGCCAACATTATTAGAGGCTCCGTGGTTTAATACCGTTCAGAGAGAAATCATTAATGTGCTGACTGCCGCTGGAATACAGCCAAATAAAACTAACGAGGCTCAATTAGCGGAGGCAATCAGAAAATTAATTTCACAGGGCGCTCTCGAAAAAGCGAAGAACGGCGCAGACATTCCGGATAAACCGGCGTTTGTGGACAACCTGGGCTTACGGGAAACCGTCAAAAATGCCGGGCATCTCATTGGCCTGCCTACCGGTGAGACCCGGTTGCTCAGCGGCAATAGCAGTACCTATTTGTACGTGACAGATAATAACCGTACGGGGTCATACAATACGCAAGGCGGCCATGTCTGGTCATTTGATGACACCGGGACTCTGGAGACCGGATTGATACCGATCCAGTGTGGCGGGACAGGCGCAAGAACCGCCAATGAAGCGCTGGCGACACTGGGGGCGGTGCCCGGCAACCGG
>NZ_NJAI01000004.1:501074-530288 GCF_002632725.1 Xenorhabdus hominickii | reverse complement strand
TTCTACTGCCCCGATATCCAGTGGCTGGAACAGCCGAAGTGATGACAGGGGCCTAGTGCCCCTTACTCACTCGCTTGGATATCCGTGTCCAGATGCCGGCAGAGTCGGTGTGGAATCAGAAGATGGCAAAAGTAACTTCTGATGGTGAATTAGCTGAACTGGTAGAGTAGAGCAATAATTAACCCGCAACTTTCTGCGGGTTAGAGTTTTCGTTATTTATTTTATTTCTTCTAGAGGAGAATAGCGTGACTCTATTTTAACGTTGACATAAAAGTCACCGGAATTATCTTCATAATGGCTATCCAAAAATAAAAGGGTTAATTCCCCATCTGTGGGAGCTGTCCTGTGGAGTACGCCATTGCCAATTTCATAGGTCTTATCGCCAATTTTTGCAATTAATCCTCCACCTGGAGGGTGAGGAGGAACTCCTTGAGGAGCAGACCAAGGATTTGGTGCATTATCAAGGGTATATTGAATCCAACCAGAAGCAATAACGGATATCACGTCTCCTTTTTGAAGTACAAGCCCAGTGGGCTGACCTTGTTCAAGTTTCCCAGAAACAGTTCCAGACCAATCGTACATAGCATTACCTCCAAATTATATTTTGAAAGCGACAGAAGAATTAAGATTGTGACTCTTGAATGTCAGGCATTTGTACCCGGACAGAAACAAACCTGCCATCAGGGATATCGATTAAATCACCGTCAGCATAACCCTCCTTTACATTTCTAGCGAAAATAGGCGCATCTGGGTGTTCACGATGGTAGGTCATTAATTTGATGGAACCATCGGGCAGGACTTCGTGATTTATCCAGATTAACGGCAACTTGTTCTGACATAGTGGGATTTCTATGCTACCCATTGCTCCATCGACATTAAAGCCTTGAACGTTTTTGATGAGGTAAACACCCTCAGATAGATGCTCAACAGTAGCACCTTCGGATCCGTTGTTCGTGGTGAAATTGCTACCTCCACCGGAACCACCGGGGATGACTACGCTGGGGGAGGATTTTCTTACAACTCCAGAGTTATCAGCGTAATACTGTGACGTTGACATGATAGTGCCATTGCCTTTAGGTAACCTTTGAACGGATCTGTTTGCGTTTGAATTATTTGATGTTCTGTCTACAAAGTTTAATAACATAGTGGATTCATCAGGATTTCCTTCTATTCTCCAGAGCGTCCCATTAGGCCGATACATATTTATCCCACCATATTGGGAATCTGGATTTACAGTTAGTCCCTCTTGATCTACTGCGAAAGCACGCCGAGTATTAATATCTATTGCGTATCCAAGAGTATCAGCTCCACCACCTCGTACAATTCCTGTTTGGATATCATTGCGGTACCAACCATAATTAGTGAAGGCTACAAGCTTATTAGCTTCTTGATAGGGCGGCGCAGATACGATCTTTACAGGGTTAATTTCTTTCGGGGTTGTTTCTACTTGCTGAAATTGGAAAGAACCTGGATAAACTCCACCATTTTCGGATACTGCACCTATGTTTTTAATAAACTCTACTTTATCCGGGATATCAGCCCCGTTCTGGTTCTTCTCCAGATAAAGATTGGAATTATTATTGAGAGCGCTTTGATTGGCAGTATTGGCTAGATCGAATGCTTTTTTAACAGCTTTAGAGGTTGCAACGGTTATCTCACTGTCACTATCAACATCATTACTTAGTGTAACAAATCCCGGATCTACCTGAGTTGCATATGGATGATTACGGCTCTGGGCATGTTCTTCTATCGCGCCTTTAACATATTCACGAGTTGGTACAACTACAACGTTGTCTTCTAAGGCTTTTGATTCAGGTTTTTTATCTTGCATAGTTATTCCCTCATTTAATCAACAATACAGATTGCTAAATAACATGAAGGCGGTGGGATACTGCTCCGCCAGTGAACATCAATAAAATTGGTTCATCAATACTGGAGAGTGCGGCTTGACTAACTGCAATGGGTGAGTGGCATATTTTGATGGCAGGATGACATAAAATAACAAAGGAAGGATCAATAAAATCTATTCCTCTACTGATAAAATTTAGCATGACAAAGACGAAATTTACCAACTTTTAAACTCTGTTTGCTTACTTGTACCTCCTTCCACACAACCCCAATCAATTCACCCAACCATAAGCATTAGTTAATATATTCGGGCTGTTTAGCAGCGGACGGAAAGCTAAATATTAGGTTTAGCTTCCAACAATTTTATAAATATAAGGAAATAGTATGTCTGACGTTATTAATCCCGAACATGAATGCCCGTTTAACCGAGATGATTATAAAGGCGATCAGATTATCGCACCTGTAGGTTCTTTTTGGTGGGCACTGGTTCAGTTGAAATTGGGGAATAAAGTTCGTCGTAGTGGCTGGCCTAAAGAGGAACAATTGAATTTTGTTCCACGTAGAGCAGTTACCGAAGGTAATTACGATTATTTATCTCATATTGATAAACGAAATATTTATGGTAATTGGGCACCTTGGCAGCCGACACAGGAAGATTTGATGGCTTGTGATTGGGTGCAGGTGAAAGACTTTATCAAACCTGAACCCGAAACTGGCAACAATACGCTGGTATTTGACTTGACATCGGACACGTTTACGATAGCGTCTATGCCTCAATTTCCTCATTTTTATGGGTATACAGACACCATAGTGGGTTATCCAAACATTCCTGTGACATTGGGGTCATTGTCGGTCACGCAAAATACCACCGCGATTGACAAGATCATGAATGTTATGTGGGAGGAACCCAAGGATACCCAATCGTCGCTTGAGCCGCTTGAATTGTATTGGTATGTACAAGAAACACCAACTGTGGCTAACAGTGCTGATAAGGTTGGCGAATTATTTAAAAAACCTCTGCATATCACGGTGGAAGGAGTCACGTATAATTTGGGTGTACCTGAAGTAAGCTCAAATAAACCTGATGGCTATCGTTTCAAATATGTTTATAAAGTAGGTTCTGAATTGCGAGCAGAGGCTCAAAAATTCAGTGCCCTGTTGAAACAAACAGGCCAAACCAAGCGCTTCTACTGCAACTGGCGTTAGCCTTAATTGATTATCAAAGTTCAAGGCTGCGCATTGCGTGGCCTTCCTCCCAACTCTTTGATACTCCTTATTTTCGTCAGAAAACCGGAATTCCCGTTCTGGGCGGTAATTAAGAAAAATCAATAAGTTATCTAAAGGTGGGATTTCTCACCTTTAAACTCCTGCTCAGTATTTAATTCCTCCGTTTCAAACGGAGGCAGTGAAAGTTAACTCTAGGGAGCCCTTTAGTTTAAGGAGGCTCCGATTTCAGAGACTCCTCCTTGTCGGTAGGTTAAGACAGCTCTGTACGTTTAACGTATTAACCTGCTGCCGAGGTCCTCACTTTGGCTCAGTTCTAATAGGACAAATTTTTGGCTGATCGCGCCAATTGGGATTTGAAAGCCCATTTAAGTGGGAATGCCCACTTTGGTTTTATACTCATGGGGGAGGGTGTGAGAAATTTTTCGCATACCTTTTGCTTGTGCAGGTGCCTCACATGTTACAGGGCAGAATTCTGCCCTATAGTGATAGTAGTTTCCCTTCTCATTCTCGCCTTGGAACTGTCCATTTTTTAGCAAAAAAAGTATCTAGATGCCAAATATCATCAAAAAATTTGAATAATTTAAAATACTGTTCATGCGTACAGAGTAGCATCAATTTAGAAAGGAATTTTGACGGTGAATTTTTCGATTAAAATTTCGATGACCGTTCTTCAATATATGTTTTGGCTGGAGTGTTCAGAGAAGAAAATCAGACTCAAAATGGCCTGTTTTTTGTTACACCTCATTACACTTTGTTACAAATAAAAACACCTCAGAGGATAAGTCTGAGGTGTCTCAATTCTAACTTCACGTGCATTTCACGTGCACTTTTAAGTCCATTTACTGTCATGACAGTGACCACTCAACTTGGCTAACTTCTTGTTTTTCAAGTTGTTGTCCTGATACTGTCCTACCAAATTTGGTGGAGCTGGCGGGAGTTGAACCCGCGTCCGAAATTTCTACATCCTCGGTACTACATGCTTAGTCTGGTCTTTACATTCGCTTGCCAGCTGCGGACAGACACGCCACTAACAAACTAGCCTGATTGGATTTAACGCTTCAACCTCAGGCAAGGCATCCACGCGATCTCTTTTAGGTTTGACCTCTCTTGATCCCCGTCCTAAGAGCGGAGGCTAGGGAGAGAGGGCTCTGCGCAGGTTATTAAGCTGCCAGTGCGTAGTTTTCGTCGTTTGCGACTATTGTTTTGCGGCTTTTAACGAGGCCAACCGCCCCTCGGCATGCACCTTGGGTTTCGCAAATCCCGTCGAATCCAGAATCAGCCCCAAGTGTCTAACGGTAAGTATATCAGAATATTGGACGAGAATACCAGTGATTAACGTCCTGAATTCTTCATAATTCGCGCTTTGTCTAATTTCCACTCACGTTCTTTGATATCTGAACGTTTATCGTGCTCTTTTTTACCTTTTGCAACACCAATTTTGATTTTGCACCAAGCATTTTTCCAATACATGGAAAGCGCAACGATGGTGTAACCTTCTCGATTGATTCGACCGTACAGTGAATCAAGCTCTCGTTTGTTAAGAAGTAATTTGCGTGACCGTGTCGGATCGCAAACTACATGGGAAGATGCGACATTCAATGGCGTGATTGTGGCGCCAAAAAGATAAGCATCACCATCTTTGAGTAAAACATAACTCTCACTGATGTTAGCCTTGCCAGCGCGCAGTGATTTGACTTCCCAACCTTGTAGGGATAAGCCCGCTTCGAATTCTTCTTCAATGAAGTATTCGTGGCGAGCTCGCTTATTCATGGCAATTGTTGCCGAACCGGGTTTGTGTGCTTTTTTCTTTGTCATAATGCGTTGTATTATACTGTATGCGTTAGTGAAAGAAATCTCTTCTGCATGATATTTAGCGATAAGTGCATATTTTTTGTTCTAAATGTCATCAGGTTTTTATTTAACCACATTTAAGTGATACTATTCAGCGCTGTTACGTTTTACAGGAAATGATATGCCACAGATTAGTCGCTCCGCGCTAGTACCCTACAGCGTGGAACAAATGTATAAATTGGTCAATGATGTGACGTCTTATCCGGATTTTTTGCCGGGATGTGTGGGTAGTCGTGTAATAAGCAGCAGTAATAATGAAATGACGGCTTCCGTTGAGGTCTCTAAGGCTGGAATTAGTAAGACGTTTGTAACACGCAATACGTTATTCGACAATGAAAGCATTAATATGCAGCTTGTTGATGGGCCTTTCCGAAAACTGATGGGAGGATGGAGTTTTACTCCGTTAAGTGAGGATGCCTGCAAGGTTGAGCTACATCTTGATTTTGAATTTACCAATAAATTGATTGAGCTGGCTTTTGGTAAAGTGTTTAAAGAGTTAGCAGGTAATATGGTTCAGGCATTCTCTCAACGCGCTCGCGAGGTTTATAGTGTCTGATATCAATATCGAAGTCGTTTATGCTCTGCCTGAACGGCAGTATTTGTGTAATGTGAAGTTACCGCAAGGAGCAACTGTCGAGCAGGCGATTGTTGCATCTGGCCTTTTGACATTACGCAATGATATCGATTTGACTACAAATAAAATCGGCATTTATAGCCGTCCTGCTAAACTGTCCGATACGTTAGAAGAGGGGGATCGTGTAGAGATTTATCGCCCTCTTATTGCTGATCCAAAAGAAATGCGCCGTAAGCGAGCTGAACGCGCTAAAAATAATGTTCAATAATGTCATTAGCATCTATTAATTCGCCAGCTTATCTACTGGCGAATTAATAAAATCCTCATCTCACTGATTTTCTGGCAGTGATTTTTCATTTTTAATATCAGTCAATATGCCTTTGCTATCAAAGGTAAGTGTCAGCGTTTCCTGAGTGACTTTTTCATGTCCAGGTTGCTGGCGGAATATGTAATACCAAGTCTTGCTTCCAAATGGATCAGTCAGCATTGGTGTTCCCAAAGTGTAAGCAACTTGCTGTTGGGTCATTCCCTTCTGGATCTTCGATACCGCAGCCGGTGTCAGGTAATTCCCTTGATTAATATCAGGACGATAAACAATTCGCTCAAACATGGAGCAACCCGCTGTCAGCATAACAAGTGATACAGTAGCGGCAGTCAACAATTTACAGCGCATAGTAATTACATTCCTTTAGGAGTTAGGCCGTCGATAATAATAAACATTGAAGAGATTGAAAACCTCTACGCATTTATCTATGACTTCAAGTATACAAAAAAGTTGTAATAATTTATGCCGCTAACAGTTCTTTGGCATTGGCCAGCGTATTTTTTGTGACTTCACCTCCAGCCAGAAGCCGTGCCAATTCTTGGAGTCGTGCTTTTTTGTCCAAGAGTTGCATTTGGGTTTCTGTCTCTTCTCCATCAGTCTGTTTACTGACATAAAAATGTTGATGCCCACATCCAGCGACTTGTGGCAAGTGGGTTACGCACATAACTTGGGTTGATTCTCCCAATTCACGCAGCAGGTGACCGACAATTGCCGCTGTTGGGCCACTGATGCCTACATCAACTTCGTCGAAAATTAATGCTGGTGTCTCCATTTTTTTCGCGGTAATTACTTGAATGGCCAGTGCGATACGGGAGAGTTCACCACCAGATGCCACTTTTGCCAGTGGTTGATGAGGTTGACCCGGATTGGTGGTTACATTGAATTCGACTTTGCTGGCACCATCAATATTTAAATGCTCCGGCTCAAAGGTGACATCAATGGTGAAACGGCCATGGGGCATGGAAAGTTGGTGCATACTGTTTGTTATCAACTGACTTAATTCCACCGCGTATTTCTGGCGAACATGATGAAACCTTTCTGCTACCGCCAGAGCTTGTTGGTAGTGCAGACTGACGAGTTCACTGAGGTGGGCACAATCATCTTCTTGTTGAGATAATTGATGTTGTTCTTCCAGCAATTGTTGATGTAGTGCAGGTAAATCCTCTGGTGCAACGTGATGTTTACGCGCCATGTTGATTTGTTGGGAAATTTTCTGTTCCAGTTCGAATAAGCGATTAGGATCTAATTCTAGCTGGTCGCTGTAATGACGTAATTCATCACTGACTTCGTTAATTTGGATCGCGGCTTCCTCCAGCATGTTGAGTAGCTCACTGAGTTTGTGATCCATGCTGGAAAGTTCTGCTAATTCGCTTCGGGCATAGCTGAGTAGACTGACAATGTTTTGATCATCATTATCACTTAGAATCTGGAGAACATTCTGGCTTACGGACAGAAACTGTCCACAGTTTGCCAGCCGTTTGTATTCGCTGTCTTGTTCTTGGTAATCGCCCGGTTGTGGTGATAGTTCGTTCAGTTCTTTTAGATGATATTCCAGTAATTGTTGACGTGAACGACGCTCAAGGGCTTGCTGCTGAAACAGCGAGAGAGCCTGGCAGCTTTGGCGCCATTGTTGGTAAAACTGTTTCATTTCATGCTGAAGTTCAAAATCGCCCGTATAAATATCCAGTAAACGCCTTTGATGGCGGTTTTCTAACAGTAATTGGTGAGCGTGTTGCCCGTGGATTTGAATAAGGTGTGAACCCAATTCTCGTAACTGGGAAAGTGGTACAGCCGTGCCGTTGATAAAGCCACGAGAACGCCCATCCGAGGTAATTGTACGGCGCAACAGGCACTCATTGTCATCATCAAAACTGCCATCAAGCTGGTGCTTTTCAAGCCATTTTCGAGCAGAAGGGGCATCTGCTAACGAGAAACGGGCACAAAGGTCAGTACGTGGAGCACCGGCGCGAACCATATTGGCTTCGCCACGATTGCCAAGACATAAACCCAACGCATCGATAGCGATGGATTTACCCGCTCCGGTTTCCCCTGTGATTGCCGTCATTCCTGAGCGGAAATCAATTTCTAGTTCGCGAACGATGGCAAAATTACTGATGGTTAACTGAGTTAGCATCGTGCTCCTCCTACTTTTTACTGTATATAAAACATGCATTGTATATAAAAACATGTCTGTTTTTTCATACAGTATAAACTGGTTTTTTATACAGTAAAGTAGGGTGATCTGTTTTTTAGAACATTTTTTTCGACCAGCCTAGTTTTGTACTGAGCGTATTGAAATAGTTGTAATCTTTCGGATGGATCAAATGCAGATTATATTCACTGCGTTTGATAACCACATCTTCACCATCTTGAATCGGCAGTACAATCTGGCTATCACAACTGACTTCGTAGTCACTGCTGTTTTGGGAGAATTTCAGGCGTATGCTGCTTTCACTGCTGATAACAAGCGGACGTGCTGAGAGCGTGTGCGGAAACATAGGCACTAACACGATGGCATCCAAGTTGGGCGTTAAGATAGGGCCGCCAGCAGACAGCGAATAGGCTGTAGAACCGGTAGGCGTTGCGATGATAAGGCCATCTGAACGTTGAGAAAAAGCAAAGCGTTCATCAATATATACTTCAAAGTCAATCATGTGGGCAACTTTTCCCGGATGTAGTACGACTTCGTTCAGTGCAGTGCTACGCCGAGATTTTTGCCCTTTTTTGGTAACTTGTGCTTCGAGCAGAAAACGTTTTTCATCCCGGTATTCACCGTCCAAAACGTCAGAAAGCTGCTGTAAGGCGTTATCGGGATCTAAATCTGTCAGAAAACCCAAATTACCGCGGTTGATACCAATGACCTTAATGTCATAACGTGATAGTACTCTGGCCGCGCCGAGCATGTTGCCATCTCCACCAACAACAATCACGAGATCAGCAATTTTACCGATTTCTGTCAATCCCCCTGTTTGAGCGCCTTTTAAATCAATATCTTTCGCAACTTGTCTATCGATAATGACGCAATAGCCTTTAGATATCAGCCAGTAGTAAAGCATTTCATGTGTGGCCAGTGCTTCTGGATGACGTGGACGGCCGACAATACCGATGCATTTGAATTCATTATTCATTACTGTTATTTCCTTTAGCATATGGTTTCGCCTTCACAATATAATGTGTTCCCTTGAATCCCGCGTTTTGATCCCCATAATAAGCAGGAATGGCGATGATAATACAAATTACGCGGAGATATTCATGAGTAGTAAAGACCAAAAAGTACCTGACGAGCAAGTCTCAGAAAATACAGAAAATGTATTAGAGCAACAAAAAGATGTAGAACAGGCAGATGCGCCAGAGACTGAAAACATTGTTGACCCGCGTGTAGCCGAGTTGGAAGAACAACTGAAACAGGCTCAGGTTAACGAACGCGATGCAATGTTACGTGCTCGTGCTGAAGTAGAAAATATTCGCCGTCGTACAGAACTGGATGTGGAAAAAGCGCATAAATTTGCATTGGAAAAATTCGCTAATGAACTCCTGCCAGTTATCGACAATCTGGAGCGTGCTCTAGAAGCTGCGGATCGTGCTAATGAAACATTGCAACCTATGATTGAAGGTATTGAACTGACTCTGAAATCGTTTATCGATGCCGTGGGTAAGTTCGGTATTGAAGTTGTGAGTGACACTAATGTGCCTTTCAACCCTGAAGTGCATCAAGCGATGACTATGTTGGAATCTGACCAGCATGAACCTAATAATGTTATGTTCGTGATGCAGAAAGGTTATATTTTGAATGGCCGTTTATTGCGTCCTGCAATGGTTGCTGTTTCTAAATAAAAATTACTGTATGCCGTAATTTTTAATGCCGCCTTTATTGAGGGCGGCATTTTTGTAAGTAGAGATAGATTATTGGGGTAAGTTAGGCGCCCAATCAATTGGGGAAAGTCCCTGAGTTTCTAACAGGGTGTTGGCTTGTGAAAAATGTTTACAGCCTAAAAAACCTCGATGGGCTGATAAAGGAGATGGATGTGGCGCTTTCAACGTATGGTGGCGTTGAGTATCAATAAAACGACCTTTTTTCTGGGCATGAGCCCCCCAAAGCAGAAATATAACTCCGCGACGGTGTTCATTGATTGCTGCAATGACTTTGTCGGTGAATGTTTCCCAACCCAGATTTGCATGAGAATGAGCATTGCCACGTTCTACCGTTAGCACGGTATTGAGTAGTAATACCCCCTGTTTTGCCCAACTGATTAAGCAACCGTGGTTAGGGCGAGTGAATCCAGCAATATCTGATTCTAGTTCTTTGTACATATTGACGAGAGAAGGTGGTGCAGGAATGCCCGGTTGTACAGAGAAGGCCAGTCCGTGGGCTTGATTTGGTCCATGGTAAGGGTCTTGCCCCAAAATAACCACTTTTACATCAGCCAATTCGGTATAGCGAAATGCGTTGAAAACATCCTGTTGTGGCGGATAAATGGTTTTTCCAGCCTGACGTTCATTGGCAACATAAGCCAATGTATCAACGAAATAAGGCTGCTTCTTTTCATTGCCGATGACATCGTGCCATGTGATAGGTGCGGACATAGAGCCAATCTCTTTCTATATGATTATCAGATGGGCTTAAGCTTACCGATTCCCAATCCATAGGAAAACCCTCTGATCTCAATCTAAGTTTAATTCATAGAATGAATATCTGTTTTTATAATTTTTTTGAGAAATATAAAAATTATTTTATGTTTTCTTATTTTTTTAAAATGAATAAAAACATCATGTTATATTTTTATTCATAATAACCTTATAAAATTAGTTGATTTCAATCAAAGAATCTTCCTATTCGCGCTGGTATTTGGTTATGCAGTGCGTTTTAACTCACTCTAGAACAACAGCATGATGTTATTGCTCGAACCTTTACAGAAAGCTTGTAGTTCTTGTGTTGAAAACGAATTTTACTGAAAACGAATTGTATTGAAAACAAAGCGTAAGGGGAGTAAATACCCCCTTTTTTATTGGAATAAAAAAGAAAAAGTTGTTGCGTTACAAATCGGGACTTATTGGGTGAGTCAGTTTTGTTAATTAAAAATTAAAATATCGTTAAAAGTGTTAAAAAATTTGCCGATAGATAATCAGGGGATTTTAAAATTACACCTCACCTGAATACTCTGTAGGAGAATTTTATGACCTTATCAGTAAGTAACAACTTTCTCAGTGAACTAGGAACCTATTCATTACAAGGAAGTACTCTCAAACCTCAACCTAATTCTCTAGTCCAGTCATCAACCGATCAAGTTGATCTAATTTCTTCCCCAACCATTTTGTTTTCAGAAAATACCAAACAAACTAATGTACTTTATCAATCACTGGTTAATGATCTGAGTGCTCGTGCGATGGCAGCGGTCGGACTGAAAGCCAATGATATCGCAGGTAAGCAATCTCAATTCATTGATTACTCTCTGACGTTAGTGACTCGTGATGTTTATCGTCAAAGAAGTTTAGGGATTGGTGATTATGTACGTTTGTCCAATGATGATCTATCAAAAGCAGGTATTGACCCTAATACATTGAATGATAGTTCTACAGGATTTCAAGCCGGAGTGTATAAAAATAATGGGTTATATATAGTCTCTTTCACCGGGTCGAATGAATTAAAAGATTTCATGGTAAGTATTCGTCAGGGGCTTGGCTATAGTGAAAAACAATATGACCAAGCGATAGAATTGGCGAATAAGGCATTAAAGATATTCGGTGAAAATGTGATTTTTACGGGGCATTCATTGGGTGGTGGTTTGGCATCAGTGGCTGCGCTGACAACAGGAAAACCCGCGGTCATTTATAATTCTTCGGGGGTTTCAGATTCCACATTAAAGCGTATGGGAATATCACCTGAAGCTGGTCGTGAATTGGCAAGTAGTGGTTTGATACGCCATTATGTTGTCCAGCATGACTGGCTGGATAACTTGCAAAAAATATTGCCAGTTCCACAACCTATGGGGAATAAAATAGAGCTTGAATATGAATTGAAAAGTACGTGGGATGCCTTACCTCACCGATATGGTTTGCACTCCTTTAAAGCTCACTTTTTGGAAGCGGTACTGGAGTTGATGACGGATCAAAAGCCTTGGTTGAATAATCGTGATGTCATGTTGGCGTCAGCAGACAGTACCGATGAGGATATGGTTTCCTTGCAAGTGCAATCATTACAAGCTCAATCATCGCAATCTCAATCATTGCAAACACCTTCCTTGCAAGCACTGGCGCAGACCATGGATGATCCTGCAATTACAGAGCTATTTGAAGATGCTTATCGGCAAATCGCATCACTGCGGGTTTAAATGGCATGATACAGTGTAGTGTTTGTTGACGGGTGAAAATAGACTGAGAAGGGTAGGCTTTAAGGCGAAGTCATTGAATGACTTCGCCTGTATTTTGATAATTAATTGTTGCTAGATTCTGTTGCTTTTGGTTGAGGAGTGCGGCGTTTACCGATATTTTTGCTATCGCGATGACGCACTTTCACCCGTGTTTTCTTGGTTTCTTCGGTTTTTTTCTTTTCTTTGCGTTTTTCCAGCACTTTCTTGGAAGGTTTATAGCTCTTTTTCTCACTTGGTGCTTTGGTTTGCGGACGCAGTTCATCAACAACCCGTATTTTCATAGGTTCGTTGAGATAACGACAGATTTTTCCAAGCAGAGGATGATCGTGAGACTCAACCAGAGCAATAGCAGTTCCTTTGCGACCCGCACGGGCAGTACGGCCAATTCGGTGTAGATAAACATCCGCAGTACGAGGCAAATCAAAATTAAAGACGTGGCTGATGTTGTCGATATCCAATCCGCGAGAAGCAACGTCAGTCGCAACCAAGACCTTGACTCTGCCATCATTCAGGCGTTTTACCGCATCGGTACGTTTGGTTTGTACCATTTCGCCTTCAAGGAAGCTAGCCTGAATTCCCGCTTGGCTCAGCCAATCAACAAGTTCGCGTACGCGTTCGCGTTTTCGTACAAAAACAATGGATTTTGTTACGTCAGGTTGCTGAAGAAGGTTACACAATAAAGCCGTTTTATGTTCTAACGTATCAGCTCGATAATAAAATTGCTGAATTTTCTTACGCTCACGACGAGAAGGTTCTGCATCGATCTCAATGGGATCGGTTAACAGACGCTCAGCGAAATCACGGATGGATTCACCTTCCAGTGTCGCAGAAAATAGCAGTGTTTGTTTGCGCCAGCGAGTTTCGCCTGCAATGGTTTCGACGTCATTGGAGAATCCCATATCCAGCATGCGATCAGCTTCATCAAGGATCAGCGTTTCTACTGCACGGCAGTCGAAATTTTCTTCTTTAATGTATTGCAACAAACGCCCTGTCGTTGCGACAACAATATCCTGATTCTCACTGAATACTTCTGCGTGATTCATGTAGGCGACGCCGCCAGTAATTGTGGTGATATCCAGATTGGTGTGGGCTGCAAATTCTTTTGCTTGATCTGCAACTTGCATTGCCAGTTCACGGGTGGGCGTCAAAATCAGGATACGCGGAGGCCCTGATTTTTTACGAGGAAAATCGAGTAAGTGCTGTAGTGCTGGCAGCAGGTAAGCGGCAGTTTTGCCGGTGCCAGTTGGTGCGGAGCCAAGGACATCACGCCCATCCATCGCAGCAGGAATAGCCGCTGCCTGAATCGCTGTCGGGCGTTCGTAGCCTTTGTCGTTCAGTGCATTGAGCAGGGATTCATCAAGTTCGAAGTCGGAAAAGTTTGTTGCAGTCATCATATACCTCTGTTTGGGTGGCCGATTATAAACAGATTGGGCACATTCTTCACCCTATAAAGCATCCTATGAGCAGGTTGCTTTTATCTGTGGGCCATAAGATTTATGCTATGACGAATTTTGATTTCAGCAGATATAGCTCATGGCATTGATAGATAAACCCGCTTTTCGTCGCGGAGGTTTTACATTTAAACAGTTTTTTGTTGGGCATGATCAATGTGCGATGAAAGTCGGGACGGATGGTGTGTTATTGGGAGCCTGGGCACCAGTATATAACAAGAAAAGGTGTCTGGACATTGGGTGTGGCAGTGGTTTGATTGCATTGATGATAGCTCAGCGTACCAGTGAGGATACGTTGATTGATGCGGTAGAACTGGACGCGTGTGCTGCAATGCAGGCGGCTGATAATGTACAACAATCTCCGTGGTCTTCCCGTATTACGGTATATCAACAGGATATTCATGATTTTGTACGACATAACATGCAGCAGAATGTTTTACGGCCAAATAGCACTCAATATGATTTAATCGTCAGTAATCCCCCGTATTTTGAACCCGCGATAGCATGTCGCAATGAAGCACGAAATCAGGCTCGCTATACGGAGTCACTGACTCATAAGGGATTATTGGAATGTGTGCGAGGACTGATAACACCGACAGGACTATTTTGTGTTGTATTGCCCTATGATATTGGCGAATTCTTTGAAAGAATGGCGTCAGATTTGACATGGTTTACCCATTTTAGAGTTAATATTCGTGACAGGCAGGATAAGCCGTTACACCGTTTGTTGCTGGGGTTATCTCTGCAAAAACAGGAAACGCAAGTGAGTGAAATAACGATTCGTTCCTTGGATGGCATATACGCAGACGAATTTCGTCAGTTAGTAACAGATTTTTATTTCTATTATTGATGATGTTAACACTATTGATGTGGTTAAACTGATTTTATTGCTTATAGAATGAAACTTTCTTTTTTCTAGGATTTAAAATCGCGTTTCCTATGAAATAGAGACTATGATTTGTACTATATTCATCCAATGAAAATAAATTAAGCAATATCTCTAATGGATTTCAAGTTGCAGAGAGATGGATGCTGAAAATAGACAAAAAGAGCAGCTTGAAACATTAAAGGTAGAGAAGAAGTGTGATACGAAATAACAGGTGGTTGTAATATAAAATTACGGCCAAAGTTGAACTTCACAGTAAATTGATACTCGAAGTCATGCTTGTTCGGGAAAGCAGAACATCATATTGGTTTAATAAGTATAAATGTGGAGTTTTACCTCAGGAGAGTGAGCCTCGGATGAGCGAGCAGTTAACGGATCAAATGCTGGTCGAACGGGTCCAAAAGGGCGACCAAAGAGCATTTAATTTGCTGGTAATCAGATATCAGCACAAAGTGGCGAGCTTGATTGCTCGCTACGTACCTCAAGGCGATGTTCCTGATGTTGCTCAAGAGGTTTTTATAAAGACTTATCGTGCGCTTTCTTCTTTCCGAGGTGATAGTGCTTTTTATACGTGGTTGTATCGTATTGCCGTTAATACTGCGAAAAATTATTTAGTTGCTCAGGGGCGTCGACCACCATCTAATGATTTGGATGCTAACGATGCCGAAAACTATGATGTATCAAATTCATTAAAAGAAATTTCGAACCCAGAAAACTTAATGTTGTCTGAAGAATTGAAGGAAGTGGTTTTCCGCACCATTGAATCGCTTCCAGAAGATTTACGGATAGCGATTACGCTTAGGGAATTAGATGGTTTGAGCTATGAAGAGATAGCCGACATCATGGAATGCCCTGTAGGCACTGTGCGTTCACGAATATTCCGGGCAAGGGAAGCTATTGATAATAAAGTTCAACCACTCATTCAACAGTAGTGGGACAAAACAATATTTAAGGGTACTTTGGCATGCAAAGAGAGAAACTTTCCGCACTAATGGATGGAGAAGCTCTTGATAGTGAAGTAATTCGTTTAACCGCTGGAGATGCAGCCATGCAGAAACAGTGGGAGAGATACCATCTTGTCCGTGATGTGCTGCGTGGTGATGTAGGGGATGTGTTGCATTTGGATATTGCGGGTCAAGTCGCTTTGGCACTTGAAAAAGAAGCTGTCCATATTAATCCAGCATCTGTTCTAGAATCTCAGCCAAGGCCTGAAACGTGGACGAAAATGTCATTCTGGGACAAAATTCGTCCATGGACGAACCAGATTACACAAATTAGTGTTGCTGCCTGCGTATCTATGGCCGTGATTATTGGTGTTCAACAGTTTAATAATAACAGCAGTGTTGACGCGGATACTCAATCTGAGACACCTGCTTTTAATACATTACCTGTGATGGGGTCTGCTTCACCTGTTGGTCTAACCTCTCCGGTCGACGATGAAGCCTTTGGTAGCGACTTGAGTATGGAAGTTCGGGAAAGCAATAAACGAATTGATGCAATGTTGCAGCAATATGAACTTGACAGGCGTATTCATGCTGAAAAAGATCATGGAGCCACTCAGATTGATCATCAGTCTATTGGAGCGCAATTACAGCAGATACAACAGCAGTAATGAAACGTCTTCGGTTCTTGATTTTTTTATTGGCGGCTAGCCTGTTAAATCCTTTAAAAGCCTCGGCGCAGCAAAGCAGCGCCGAGGCTTTGTTACAGGATATGAATGACTCTGTACAAACATTGAATTATGAACTTGGTTTCATCAATCTAGGACAGCAATTTCTCATTCCTCTGCGTTACCGCCATGCCATTATTGATGGTCAAAGTATTGCTCAAATCATCCAGATGGATGGTTCTCGTCGAGAAATCATTCAGCGTGGTGACCAAATTAGCTATTACGAGCCAGGGCTGGATTCATTCAGTTTACGGGGCAACCATATTGTTGATTATCTGCCACCGATCATTTTTGCTAATTTTTCGCAATTACAGCAATTTTATCGTTTCATTGATGCAGGCAGTACGCATGTTGGCGATCACCCAGTGAATTTTGTACGTGTTATATCAAAAGATGAATCCCGCTATAACTATAATCTTCTGATCGATGAAAAAAGCCACCTGCCCTTGCTGATTGATCTATTGGATCAGGATAATGCTACTGTTATTGAGCAATTTCGTGTCGTGTCATCAACAGTGGATGACAGCATTAAAAAGGAGTTGGGTGCGATTATTGATCTGAAATTGCCGCCAATGTTACTCATTCCGCCGTCCGAAAAATTTCAGTTTGGTTGGCGTGTTGGTAAGGTACCTGACGGTTTCAAAGAAATTTCTCGTAATAGTCATAAGTTATCTGAGACAGAATGGCTGCAATCCATCATGTACAGTGATGGATTATTTAATTTCTCTGTCAATGTTGTTAAATCAGATAAAAAGGCTGTTGATGAACAACCATTTCGACAAGGTAGGCGGACAGTTTATACTTTGGGCCAAGGCAAGAATACCATTACGGTCATTGGTGAGTTGCCTTTCGCTACGGCTAAGAGAATTGTGGCAAGCGTGACGTTTACGGGAGAAAATTGATGGTTAAAGAATGGGCTACGGTTGTCCGCTGGCAAAAAGGTCGTGCGTTATTGCGTTATGGCTCATCTTCAGGTTGTGGCAGTTGTCAGGCTAAAGGTACCTGTGGCTCTTATCTGCTGGAGAAGATAGGGCCAGAGAGTATACATCAGTTAGAACTGGAGATCCCTCAACCTCTTCAACCGGGCCAAAAGGTCGAAGTGGGCATTCCTGAAAGTAGCTTGCTGCGTTCAGCAATGCTGGTTTATCTAACACCATTGTTGGGGTTGTTTTTGGGAGGGGCATTTTTCCAATCTTTGACAACTGATCAACTATGGATATGTCTGGGAGGAATTGGCGGCGGGACTGCCGGTTTCTTCATCGCCCGCAAAATTGCTGCATATTGGGATAATCAGCAAGCATACCAACCAGTTGTGTTACAAATTGGTTTACCTCCTGATACGATTAAGGTTCTATAGCAAGAATAATCTATTTTACCATACAGGTTTCAATTTTATTTGTCATACTGAAAACCGCATGATCATACCGAAAACCACAGGCATGACTAGGTTTTCGCAGGTTTGGCATGTAGAATACGGCCCCTCAGGCCTAGTAGCCTGACCAATAAACTGTCGCTTTATGTCCATCAGTGTGTCCATAGGCGAATGATTCAGAAATATTAAGGCAAAAAAGATTTAATAATGAAGCAAATACGAAATTTCTCCATTATCGCCCACATTGACCACGGAAAGTCCACACTATCAGACCGGATTATTCAAATCTGTGGGGGGCTGTCAGATCGCGAAATGGCAGCACAAGTGCTCGATTCAATGGATCTTGAGCGTGAGCGTGGCATTACTATCAAGGCACAAAGTGTTACCCTTGATTATAAGGCAAATGACGGTCAAGTTTATCAATTAAACTTTATCGATACCCCGGGGCATGTTGACTTCTCTTACGAAGTTTCCCGTTCTTTGGCAGCTTGTGAAGGTGCCTTGTTGGTTGTCGATGCAGGGCAAGGTGTAGAAGCCCAGACGCTGGCTAACTGCTATACCGCTATCGAAATGGATCTGGAAGTCGTTCCGGTTCTGAACAAAATTGACCTTCCTGCTGCTGAACCAGAACGTGTTGCAGAAGAAATCGAAGACATTGTTGGTATTAATGCAACGGATGCTGTTCGTTGTTCTGCGAAAACCGGCATTGGAGTACAGGATGTTATTGAGCGTCTGGTGCGAGAAATCCCAGCACCGGAAGGTGATCCTGACGCACCATTACAGGCTCTGATTATTGACTCATGGTTTGATAATTATCTTGGCGTTGTTTCCCTTGTCCGCATTAAAAACGGTACGTTGCGTAAGGGTGACAAAATCAAAGTAATGAGCACAGGGCAGGTATATAACGCAGACCGTCTGGGGATCTTTACACCTAAGCGTATTGACCGTGATGTGCTGGATTGTGGTGAAGTGGGTTGGTTGGTTTGTGCTATCAAAGATATTTTGGGTGCACCAGTTGGGGATACCCTGACAACTGCACGTCAACCTGCGGAAAAAGCACTGCCGGGCTTTAAAAAGGTCAAGCCCCAGGTTTATGCCGGCTTGTTTCCAATTAGTTCTGATGACTATGAAGCATTCCGTGATGCATTGGGTAAATTGAGCCTAAATGATGCGTCATTATTTTATGAGCCAGAAAGTTCTACCGCATTAGGTTTTGGTTTCCGCTGTGGTTTCCTTGGGTTACTGCATATGGAAATCATCCAGGAACGTCTGGAGCGTGAATATGATCTCGATTTAATTACCACAGCTCCAACAGTTGTTTATGAAGTTGAGACAACCAGTGGTGATATTATTTACGTTGATAGCCCATCTAAGCTACCGGCTTTAAATAATATTAGTGAATTGCGTGAACCAATTGCAGAATGTCACATGCTGTTGCCAAAAGAATATCTTGGCAATGTCATTACGCTGTGCGTAGAAAAACGCGGTGTACAGACTAACATGGTTTATCACGGTAATCAGGTTGCACTGACCTACGAAATACCGATGGCTGAAGTTGTTCTGGATTTCTTTGACCGCTTGAAATCAACTTCTCGTGGTTATGCTTCGTTGGATTATAATTTTACTCGCTTCCAGCTCTCAGACATGGTACGAGTTGATGTTTTGATAAACAATGAGCGTGTTGATGCATTGGCGTTGATTACTCATCGTGATAACTCACAATACCGAGGGCGTGAGCTGGTGGAAAAAATGAAAGAGTTGATTCCACGTCAGCAATTTGACATTGCAATTCAGGCTGCCATAGGGACTCACATTATTGCGCGTTCTACCGTTAAGCAGTTACGTAAAAACGTACTGGCGAAGTGTTATGGTGGTGATGTCAGTCGTAAGAAAAAGCTATTGCAGAAACAGAAAGAAGGTAAAAAGCGCATGAAGCAGGTCGGAAATGTTGAACTGCCACAGGAAGCCTTTTTAGCGATTCTGCATGTCGGAAAAGATAATTAATAAGGTTGCGAGGAGGTTAAATGGCTAACACGTTTGCCTTGATTTTAACGTTAGCAACGTTAATCACAGGTGTTCTCTGGTGCATAGAACGGTTTAAGTTCGCTCCTGAACGCAAGAGAAAGCTTGCTCAACTTCAGGAACAAGTAGCAGGTGCAGAAGCACAGAAAGTTTTGGCTAAAGAAATCAATAAACCTTCATGGGTTGATACATTTGCATCTGTCTTCCCCGTGTTAGCCATTGTTTTGGTTCTGCGTTCTTTTGTTTATGAGCCATTCCAAATCCCCTCCGGTTCAATGATGCCAACATTGTTGATAGGGGATTTCATTTTGGTTGAAAAATTTGCTTATGGTCTGAAAGACCCTATTAGACAGACAACCTTAATTAAAACCGGTGAACCTAAGCGTGGAGATATCGTTGTCTTTAAATATCCTCTTGACCCTAAATTGGATTTTGTAAAACGGGCCATCGGTTTGCCTGGTGATAAAATTGTTTACGATTATATCAAGAAAGAGATTCAGGTTTTCCCTGGCTGTGGTTGGAATACCGAATGCAAAGGTGATTTACCTGTCACTTATCGAGATATGTTTCCTAGTGAGTGGACAATTAAAGAGGATATAACTCCAGAAGGAGAAAATATAAATAATGTTTATCAAATTCCTCTTGATGAGCCGTTAGGGCCATATGATTTTCGCCAAGGTGAACGGATTGAAAATTTAGGTAATGTGCCACACCATATTTTGACTATTCCGCCAATTAAAAGGACTCCTGCGTTCCAGCAAGCTGGTTTACCACTTGGTACTTGGGTTGTTCCTGAGGGGCACTATTTCATGATGGGTGATAACCGTGATAATAGTGATGATAGCCGTACGTGGGGATTTGTACCGGAGAAAAATCTGGTAGGCCGTGCAACCGCTATTTGGATGAGTTTTGAAAAACAACAAGATCAGTGGCCAACTAGTGTACGTTTGAACCGTATTGGTGGAATTCACTAATATTTATATATTAGCGCAGCATTAATTTATCTCACAGTGTAGAATATTCTTTCAAACGAGATGACTGGTTCTCTATGATGTTGAACATTTTAGGGAGCCAGTGCAAACGCAACAGTTTTGTAAGGCACACCTTAGGGGATATATTTTAATTATTAAGGTATAGCTTCTTAGAGGATAGCTTCGCAGGTCTGTTGCGTGTGCTTTTATTTGATGAATTCTAACTGAATTGGTAGCACATGAACTCCATAATAACGAACCGGTTACAACATAAGCTAGGATATACTTTCACACAGCACGATTTATTGCTTCAGGCGTTGACTCATCGCAGTGCCAGCAGCAAACATAATGAACGTCTGGAATTTCTTGGAGACTCAATCCTGAGTTTTGTCATCGCTAATGCACTTTACCATCGTTTTCCCCGTGTTGATGAGGGAGATATGAGCCGTATGCGTGCAACATTGGTGCGTGGTAATACGTTGGCGGAATTGGCTAGAGAATTTGAATTAGGTGAATGTTTACGTCTGGGGCCGGGGGAGTTAAAAAGCGGGGGATATCGCCGCGAATCCATTTTAGCGGATAGTATTGAAGCCTTAATTGGTGCTATTTTTCTTGATAGCGATATTCAAACAATCGAAAAGATCATCTTGAATTGGTATGAAACTCGCTTGAATGAAATTAGCCCAGGCGACAAGCAAAAAGACCCTAAAACACGTTTACAGGAATATTTGCAAGGGCGTCATTTGCCGTTGCCAACATATCTGGTTGTTCAAGTTCGTGGGGAAGCACACGATCAGGAATTTACAATTCACTGTCAGGTCAGTGGATTTGAACAACCAGTCAGAGGAATAGGTTCCAGCCGTCGCAAGGCAGAACAGGCGGCTGCGGAACAAGCATTAAAACAACTGGAGCTTGAATGAGCGAAGAAAAAAACTATTGCGGATTTGTTGCAATAGTCGGGCGGCCCAACGTCGGTAAATCGACTTTATTAAATCAGTTATTGGGCCAAAAGGTATCCATTACTTCCCGGAAACCCCAAACAACGCGGCATCGCATCATGGGGATCCATACGGAAGGGACTTACCAAACCATCTATGTTGATACACCGGGCCTTCATATTGAAGAAAAACGTGCAATCAACCGCTTGATGAACCGTGCGGCAAGCAGTTCTATTGGCGATGTCGAGCTGGTTATTTTTGTTGTGGAAGGTACTCACTGGACACCTGATGATGAAATGGTGGTGAACAAGCTGCGTCACTTACGTTGCCCCGTTTTGCTTGCCATCAATAAAGTGGACAATGTGACAGATAAAACCATTTTGCTGCCACATATTGGTTTTCTTAGCCAACAAATGAACTTCATTGATGTTGTGCCGATCAGCGCAGAAAAAGGCATGAATGTTGATACTATTGCCAAAATTGCGCGCAACCATATACCACAAGCAGATCACCACTTTCCAGAAGATTACATCACTGATCGTTCACAGCGTTTCATGGCATCAGAAATCATCCGTGAAAAACTGATGCGCTTTTTGGGTGATGAACTACCATATTCTGTGACCGTTGAAATTGAGCAATTTGTTGCCAATGAACGTGGCGGGTATACGATCCACGGTTTGATTTTGGTAGAGCGTGACGGCCAGAAAAAAATGGTCATTGGTAATAAAGGCAGCAAAATCAAGACGATTGGTACAGAAGCTCGTCAGGATATGGAAAAGCTGTTCGATGTTAAAGTCCACTTGGAACTGTGGGTAAAAGTGAAAGCCGGCTGGGCTGATGATGAACGAGCGCTGCGTAGCCTCGGTTACATCGACGACTTATAAGGCTGATTTGTGGACGGCTGGCAGAGAGCCTTCGTGCTTCATGGGCGCCCTTACAGTGAAACGAGTTTGCTACTGGATTTTTTCACTGAAAATGAAGGGCGGGTACGTGTTTTAGCAAAAGGCGCGCGCAGCCGTCGTTCTTCTCTGAAAGGTTGCTTGCAACCTTTTACCCCTTTGCTCATTCGCTGGAGTGGGCGGGGCGAAATAAAAACATTAAGAGATGCTGAACCTATCTCATTGGCTCTTCCCCTAACGGGTAGCGTACTTTACAGCGGTCTATATGTGAACGAACTCTTATCCCGAGTCCTCGAGCCAGGAACAGCATATCCCCCTCTTTTTTTCGATTATCTCCAATGCTTACAAGTGCTGGCGGCGAGTAAACATACGCCGGAATATGCTTTGCGCCGTTTTGAATTAGCGTTGTTAACCAATATTGGATACGGTGTAGATTATCTTCATTGTGCAGGCAGTGGTGAGTCTATAGCAGATACCATGACTTATCGCTATCGTGAAGAAAGAGGATTTATAGCCAGCCTGGTTGTTGATCACTACAGCTTTACTGGTTATGAATTGAAAGCGTTGGCGGTGGGTGAGTTTCCTGATCAGATCACTTTGAAAGCGGCCAAGCGTTTCACCCGCATTGCATTGAAACCTTATTTGGGTGGAAAACCGCTAAAAAGCCGTGAATTATTTCGCCAATTTGCACATAAAAAAACTGATAACCCCAACAAAAAAAATGAAAACTAAAGTCGGGTACTTTTTCATAAAGAAGAGTGTAGACTTTACTAAATCTTATGTTATTGCAGGAGCTAAAAATGGCTGAGGTATTGTTAGGTATCAACATTGATCACATTGCAACTATACGTAATGCCCGTGGGACACAATACCCTGATCCCGTTCAGGCTGCATTTGTTGCAGAGCAGGCAGGGGCTGATGGTATAACGATTCACCTGCGTGAAGATCGTCGCCACATTACTGATCGAGATGTTCAACTATTAAAAAGCACGATTCAAACTCGTATGAACCTCGAAATGGCAGTAACGGATGAAATGGTTGGTATTGCCTGTCAGATCAAACCTATTTTTTGTTGCTTAGTTCCTGAAAAACGTCAGGAAGTGACAACAGAAGGCGGGCTGGATGTGCTTGGGCAAAAAGAACATATTGCCGCAGCAGTTAAGCGTTTATTAGAGGCGGGGATTCTAGTTTCACTGTTCATTGATGCAGATCACCAACAAATTGATGCGGCTGTTGAAGTCGGAGCACCATTTATTGAGATCCACACCGGTGCTTACGCAGAGGCAGAAAGTGAAATACAGCAGGAAAAAGAGTTCCAGCGTATTAAAGAAGCTGCTATCTACGCGGCAAATAAAGGCATTAAAGTCAATGCAGGTCATGGTTTGACCTATCATAATGTACAGCGTATTGCAGCTTTACCTGAAATTTATGAATTAAATATTGGGCATGCCATCATTGGACGTGCAGTATTCAGCGGGTTGTCTGCTGCTGTCACGGATATGAAAACGTTATTGCGGGAAGCCCGCTGTTGATGGCTATCATTGGCTTAGGCACAGATATTGTTGAAATATCTCGTATTGAGGACATTGTCGGGCGTTCTGGCGAACGCTTGGCAAGGCGTATTCTCAGTGATGGAGAATGGAAACAATATCAACAGCATAATCAGCCGATTCGCTTCCTTGCTAAGCGGTTTTCCGTGAAGGAAGCGGCAGCCAAAGCGTTTGGAACAGGTATTCGCAATGGGCTGGCCTTTAATCAATTTGAAGTGATTAATGATCCATTGGGAAAACCCACATTAAAGCTTCATGGAGAGGCTGAAGTTTTGGCTGGTAAACTGAATGTCAGATCCATGCATGTCACACTGGCAGATGAACGGCGTTATGCCTGTGCGACAGTGATCTTGGAAAGCTGAATTCAGAATTAAAAATCAGCGTCTCTCCATTCATCAGCTAAATAGTCAATAAACGTTCGTAACCTGCGGGGAATTGGCTCCCTGCGGGCTCTAATGGCGTTTAGTACAGTTGCACTTTCCTTCCAATCCGGTAGTACCTGTACCAATTGTCCTGTTTTAATTTCATCAATGACACTCCATGTTTCCCGCAAAGCGATCCCCAACCCAGAAACAGACCATGCACGTAATGCTTGGCCGTTATCGCTGCGAAGATTGCCAGATACCGTGATGTTGGCTTGTTGACCAGATGAATGCAACGACCAAGTGTGCTGAATCAGGCCAGGATAAGAGAATACAAGGCAATTATGATTTTCCAGCTCCTGAGGATGTAATATTGGATGGCTTTTTATATATTCAGGTGACGCCACAAGGATACGATGGCTTGTGGCAAGAGGTTTGGCGATGAGCCTGGAATCAGTTAATTGCCCGAAACGTAGAGCTAAATCCAAATTATTACTGTATAGATCTAATATGTGATCAGTGAATTGCACGTTAAAGCTGACTTCCGGATGTTTTTTAATAAAAGAGGCAATGGCTAAAGTAAGATATTTTTCACCAAATGCACTGGGGGCGGTTATTTTAATATTGCCTATTAGATGAGAGTTGCCTTTATTGGCAATATCTGAAATATCTTCCAAGATGGCCAACGCTGCTCGTGCACGTTCAGCAATCGCTTTTCCTTCATCTGTAATTTTTATTTTTCGGGTATTTCGTTCGAATAACGATGTCTTAAGTGCAGCTTCCAATCTTGCGATTTGTTTACTGACACTTGAAGGAGTTTGATTCATTACCTTTGCCACTGATGAAAAACTATTATTATCAACAACTTTTAAGAACGTGACTATATCGTCAAGGTTATTCAGTATCATTTATTTATTCCATTTTGGAAAAAGTCATAATCAACTCTATCTATTTACTATTAGATAAGAGCATTTAGACTGAGGGTAAATTTATTATCAGAGGGAAGCAATTCTTTCTGTGGGTTATTTTTATCATTAGGGAATGACTTATGCCACTTGCATTGTATGCTTTAACTGTCGGGGCTTTCGGTATTGGAGTAACCGAATTTGTTATTATGGGATTGTTAATTGAAGTTGCTTCAGATCTAGGGGTTTCTATTTCAGCGGCAGGGTTATTAATATCAGGATATGCGTTGGGGGTTGTTGTTGGCGCGCCTTTATTGACAATATTAATGAGTCGTTGGCCCCATAAGCGTATATTGCTAGTACTGATGGTGATATTTATATGTGGTAATGCGGCTTGTGCTTTATCACCTAATTATGGTTTGTTAATGGTTTCCCGGGTATTAACTGCTTTTATGCATGGTACTTTTTTCGGTGTGGGTTCAGTATTGGCAACGAGTTTAGTATCGCCAGAAAAACGTTCATCTGCCATAGCGATCATGTTTACAGGTCTTACTCTGGCTAACATTATTGGCGTTCCTTTTGGTACTTGGCTTGGGCTGAATTTTGGTTGGAGATCGACTTTTTGGGCAATCACTGTGATAGGTCTAATTTGTTTTTTTATTATTGCAGCCTTAATTCCCAAAGCAACCACACCACCAGAAATCAGTCATTGGCGTACTGATTTGCGTATTATAGGGCGGAGATCAGTATTGATGGGCTTATTAACAACAACCTTAGGTTATACAGGATTATTTGCTGTTTTTACTTTTATTTCTCCTATACTTACCGAAATAAGTGGTTTTAATATTGTATCAGTTTCTCCCATTTTATTACTCTTTGGTGTAGGGTTGGTCATAGGGAATATTGTTGGAGGTAAAGCCGCAGATAGAAATCTTTTTGCAGCTATTATATGGACTCTTATATTATTAGGTATCACGTTAGCTCTAATGACGTGGGCAATGCATTATAAAATATCAACATTAATTTTTATTTTATTGCTTGGCATGTCGGCATTTTCCACTATACCTCCATTGCAGACATGGATCTTGCAAAGTGCCGAAGGCGCCGGGCAAAGTTTGGCTTCAAGTTTGAATATTGCGGCGTTTAATTTAGGAAGTGCAATAGGTGCCTGGGGAGCAGGATTGATGATTGAGTATGGTTTTGGCTTAGTTTCTATTCCTATATTTGCGGCATTAATAACATTGTCTTCTGTTGTCGTGATGTTTACAAATGGCTTTCTTGATAAACGAAATGAACGATTAGAATTATCTTAATAATAACACTCCCTTCATTTTTCAAACGGCAGTTAACAAAGCTGAAACTTGAAAGATGAAGGGGGAAATTTAGATCTTATCAGCATGATGCAAGAGCACAAACTTATCCCATAGTTGTTCTTCGGTTTCCTGATGATCAGGATCAAGAATAATGGTATTCGTGATCGGGCATACGGATTGGCAGGTGGGTTTTTCATAGTGTCCGACGCATTCAGTACAGCGTTCAGGCTCAATTTCGTAGATCTCTGCACCCATAGTAATGGCTTGATTAGGGCATTCGGGTTCACACATATCACAATTGATGCAGCGTTTGGTAATTAATAGTGCCATTTCAGTCTCTTACAAAAACTATCGCTTAAAATCAAAGAGTTAAATAACTTCTGTATTCGTTACGATTGTCCGGTTGTTGTGTTTTTATACAGTATAGTTTACATTGAAAAACTGTATCCCGTAACACAAAACCGCAACACATACTTATTTATGATGCCTAAAATATAGTAATGTGCGAGCTATTATATCAACGTAATGATATTACGGAGTTCTTAATGAAAAATGCAGTAACACAATTACCCAAAACTCCTCAAAATGACGAATATTTAAGAGCGCTGGTTAGCTGGGAGTCATGTAAGCCCCTTACACTAGCTCACACATGAAAATTTGTGTTACTGCTGCAAAAACCATATTAAAACATTTAGGTAAGCCCCGTCGATCTAAGTATGAAAAGGAAAATTACCTAAGGATAGATTTTAGTAAAGCGGGGAAAGTTACTATTTATGCCGAGTACCCTAAAAGTATGGGGTTAAAAGGCCGGAAATTAGGCGAATGGCCTGACCTTACCTATAGCCCGTGAGAAAGCTCAAGATCTGGCTAAAGAAGGCCTAACCGCTGAGTCAGTGCATCAAATTTTGGATTCATACGAGAATGATTTACGAGCAAAGGTCGAACGTAAAAAACTCGGTGAACATAGTTTTTATACGTACAGTTGCAGGATAAAACAGTTACGTGAATCGTTCGAGCCTCGAGAAGTATATAGCGATGTTACATATCAACGTTTGATTGACGTTCTGGATTTGTGGATTGAAACAAAATCCAATAATCAGGCATTCGAACTATTTGGAGAGTTGCGCAGATTTTGGAAATTTGCCGCTCCGTTGCATTGTGGAGGGAAAAACATTGCTGCCAGCATTCCCGATGATTACATTTCGTCCCGCGTGCAGCGACCCACTCCTACCCGTCGTTTTACAGATATAGAGTCTATTGCTCAATTATGGCTTAATGTTGCAGCGTGCACGTCCGTTCATCAAAAAATGCAATGCGCTATATGATATTAACTGGTGTTAGACCAATCAACGTATCAAATTTACGTTGGGAGTATGTGAATGCTGCTGCTGGGGAAATTGTTTATCCTGCGGGGCTAATGGGTATGCGTGGTGCAATGAAAACGCAGAAAGAATTTAGATTACCAATCACACCTATGCTGAAGATCATCCTTGATGAGCAAAAATCGTGGTGTAATTCTGTAAATGGATGTAATCGGGACTATGTGTTTTTGCAGCCCAGAAACATAAAAAATCCTTTTTCTAAACGTTCTCTGGATAAAATAATTAAAACCTATAGTCCTGAGAATGCCTTAAAATGGGTTGTCCATGAAGGAACGATTAAAGAGAAATCAAGCGCATTTAACACAATGTGTAGAAAATTTCTAAAAAGTAACATCATTGCCCAAATGCGCGCGGGGATATTCTCGTTCAGATACCCGAGAAATTAGCCAATTATGCATGCACCATTCTGATAATCGCTCTGATCCTATGGGTGAGCATTACGATTTCTCCGATGAAATATTACAAGAAGAAATAGCGTTAAAACGCCAGGCGTTCGAAGCACATGAAAATAGCATAATGACCCAAGTAGCGCTTCTACGGCGAAAGAGCTAATACACACTACGGCATTTTTCTTTAAATGCCATCACGTTTTTGTATTCATAGCGGATAAATTTACTAGTAAATCTTATAGGTGCTAATAGTTTTTTGTGTCTATGATTATTATTCCAATCCGCTAATGTTTTTTGAGAAATGCCTCCTAGCAATCCACATACTTCTTCTGGAGTTAACATATCATCATCTTTGTATTGTTTGTTCATATTAATTACCTCTTAAAATAGTATGCTTAGGCACTCCCTTGCCACCTGTCGTCGTCTGTTCTCGAATTCGTTAGTCATGAATGTTGACGGTAATGTCTTCATTTTCTAAATATATTCCCTCACCATCCATAACATTGATAATATGGCTCTTGAATAACTCAGAATCAGATTTGTTATTCTTCATATGTAAATAAATAACCATCGCCGCTTTATATGGATTATCGAGAGAACACTCAATGTCACCGTCATTAGTTGCAAATTCAAATTTTCTATCTTGAAATATCAGGCTGATTTCGTTCTCGATAATAATTGGCATTGCATGTGCTGGTTTATTACAGGGGTCGAATTTTTCAAATTTATCATTTCCAAATGGTCTAAAAATTACATTCTCCTTATCGAATATATTATCTGGTGTGATACCAATATATTCTGCTACCCGTTTGTTATTAACCCGGCGGAAAAATACATCGGCTATGCGGCATATTTAATAAACCGTGATTTGAAATAACTTTTTACGCGCTCGGGTCGTCGTTGTAATTGACG
>NZ_NJAI01000004.1:498472-500974 GCF_002632725.1 Xenorhabdus hominickii | reverse complement strand
TGATTTTCTAATTATTTCAATATCAGGCATTTCAGCGCGAAAAATTTCTAGTGCTTTAGTTATGCTTACTTCATTTTCCATTCGCTTATTAACCCAGCCGTTTAAATCACAGGCGTTATTTTCTGCCTCAGATAATAGGTCTTCCCCTGTCCAATCAAGAAGTCCTTCCATCCAATCCATCGCCTGTTTTTTATCTCCTTTTTCCAACAGGTGATGAACTATTGCAATAGTTAAATTTAGTTTTTCCATTGTCCATGAATTAGATAATTACATTGCCAGTTTAAATTGTAATTTTTCTATTTCATTCGCTATGTCAATCACATTATTATTCATTTAAATCCCTCCGGTTTAACATTCAATATTACGAGGAGATATTAATGTCGTTCTAAATTCAGCACCCAATTTAACCATGGCATCGAAAAATTAAATCTCAGAGTTTTAATTTATTAAATTATGAATCTCTGGGTATTTGTTGGCATCAAATAGAACAATTTCCCTGCCGCCAATGCAATAAAACCCTAATCGTTTAGATGGACATTTCAGTAAATGGTATTGTGATTTTTTTAACCATATTTGTTCAGTTTCTGTTAACTCCTCTTTATTTTTTCTGTTTTCTTTACATCCCGCTTGAAACACTTCCCAATAATTCTGAATTGACATATTGATATACGTTCCATCATCGTATTTATCCAGCCCATTTTTATAGTAATGAAATTCAATAGTTATGAATTTCTCAAACGCCTCTCTGCGTGAATCTGAATTAGTCATTATCATCACCTATATATTTTATTTTTCCTGTTAATATTCCATCAATCAGCGTGCGCATTTCCCAACGTTTCATTTAAACTCCCTGCATATATTCGCTGCTTTCTCACACATATCAGTATCAAACCAACCGAAATGACATTTACTGGAACTGACTCCCAGCCGCCATGCCAGCCATCGGTAGGCATCCGTGCGCTCCCAGTTCCTGAATTTCCGCATCCGATCAAAAACCTGTTTGCTTTTCTTTCTCGCTTCCCGTGTCGGTTTATCTGCCAGATAATGGCGAGCAAAAACAGGCAATTTTGTTTTGTCGATGATCGCCATCTAGGCCGCAAACTCAGTCGGTGTTATCCCAGAGGGCGCGCGTATAGCAAACTGGAGCGTTTGTAATACAAAGCGAGTAAATGCAAGCCGATTGACTATCCGACCGAGAAGTTACGGGCATTGGTAACCCCACAAGAAGGACTTTTGAGATGAAAGGAACGACATTTCCAGTATTGATGTCTGCCTACGACGCTCAAGGAAGCTCTCTGGCATTGAAATATATCAACAATAATGCGAGAAACCTTTGTGGGAATACAGATTCTGTTTTAGCTGAGGTTTGTTTTTACAGGCAAAAACAGTACCCAAGAGGCAAAGCGATTCATAAGTTGGCTGCGTGCGCGTGGCGTTGTTATTGATATCAAAAATGGTGTTGGTGAGGTGGTGGTGCTATCAAAGCCCATCACTGACGAGGAAACACACGAATATTTTGTTGGCCACTGGCTAGGTCGTGACGAGAGCGGAGAGCGTGAGAAAACTAGAGATATGGATAAAGAGCGAATGCTCTATGCATAGTGCTAGAAGTGATTATTCTTAACTTCATCCAATGGAGTAAGTTATAAACACCCCTAACGAGGCTTTTGTAATTCTTCTCACATTTTTTGATATTGCTGATAAAATAATCAATAACGCTTAAAATTATCTCAGTGATTAAATGTGAGAAATGTTTAATATCGGGTGGTGTTATGGAAATTAAAGAGAAAATAGCGACAGCATTTTGCACTCTTGAATTAAATAAGAACGTCAACCCTGATTTATTGGTACCAATAATCACAAAAGTAGTAAGCAGTTTTCCAGACACTCAACGCTTAGATGTGATAGTGAGTCTAATAGGATTAAGTAAAAAGCAATCCTATCGGCTATTTATAGATATTCTCCATAATGGAGAAAGTTGCGTAAAATTTCATGAAAATCCTTATGGTGGTGAAGGAGAAGAATTCACTGTTGTAAACATCAGATTACCGGAGAATCAAGTTACTGCTAGCTTTAATGCTGTATTTGACCAGATAAAGATCCCTGAACCTGGCATTTATGAAATAAAGGTGAAATTAAGCAATAAAGAAAAACAAGTGATTGATGAGAACTCCTACTATTTTGATGTCTTAGATAAAAAGGATTACAAAAAATGGCAACGCAGAAACAGTTAACACTTGTCAGAAATGATATTATGACTGCCATTGCAGGCAATGGTCATGTATTAAATAGTTAGATTGAATATCAAAAATAGTACTCACGCTCAATAAAAGTTCCTATCACCTTATCGTGCATTTCTTCGGATTTTGAATAACTGATAGTTTTTCTATTCAGTCTTTTTATTCGAGTACGCTGAGTTAAATTCGTTCTCTCTATACGCTGAGTAAACGTCTTTCCAGTCAGGTGATCTTCCTCGGGAAGGTTATCATAAACAACATAATC
>NZ_NJAI01000004.1:495663-498372 GCF_002632725.1 Xenorhabdus hominickii | reverse complement strand
TTAAATTATTAACATAATATTGCAGCAATCTATAAAAAACGCCACATTTAATTTTATGGGCTAATTTTTATATATAATCAGTCGTTAATATCAATAAATTTTACTTTGATCCTCATAAATATTAATTGATAGGGGGAGTTATGGATACAATGTTAAGAAAGCCAACGACTGTGGGTGAAATTATCAGCGGGAAACGCCGGATCAGCATCGAAGAAGCGGTCATGCTGGCGGCATTGTTTGAAACGGATTCTGACTTCTGGATTAACGTACAAACCAACCATGATCGCTGGGAAGCACGGCAGTGATGGCTCAGAAAACCAGTATCAAACCTCTTACGGCATTATTGGCGAGGTGATTTAACTCACCGACCGCAACTATCGATTAATATAAAAGGGGTTCTAAGCCGGAATCCCAGAAATTTCCGTCCATCCTAACGTCACGCCAGCCATAAACACATTCAGATCGGTGAATTTATCTCCACTATCATTTTCAGAAGATGACTACACAAGGTTGCTGCGTTGTCCAGCAAACGAACATTAGACGGTCATACAAGGGGTTCTGCGGAAGAACCCTCGAAAATGACGAGTAACAGTGACGTGTGTTACGGTAAAAGGTAAGGAATATTACAAACTGCATTCAGATCATCAACTGACACTGTTTTGAGATACCCCGCTGCTTGCAGCGGGGTTGTTTATTTAAATTAAATGCAAGCACCTACAGGTACCCATAAATTTAATTATCGAGTTGCTTATCAGATAGCCCTAGAAACTCAAAAGGTTCGCTATCAACATAATCTTTAGTGGCATCACCTGAGAAAATATTGCTTTGCTCCTTACCTAATTCCAGTTTCTTCACTTTACCGGTTTCGGCTGAGAAATCGATTTTCTTTATATCTGTCCAGAAAATATTCGGTGTTAGTGCAGACTCAAAGAAATAGAGTTGGCGTTTATGATCAACCAATGTCCGCCAACGTGTTGATGAAATTTCTGGGGAATCCTCTGACGTATCCATTAACCCGTAAGGAACCGAAACGTTACGAATCACACTGAACACACCAGCAACGGCTTTATTGGGTGTCGTTTGTTGTGGGATAGCATTAATATAGAATTGAGCGCGAGCAAATCTGGCCGAAGAACGATTGGTGCCTGGAAGTTCCTCTGTGCCCGGAATGTTTTCCCAATATGTCTGCTCTTCCAATTGTTCTTCATACGTTGGTGAATTTGTCATTACCTGATATTCACGGCTATGATGGATCACTTGTTCACCGTCAATATATTCAATAATTGCACTATCACCACTCGCATCTGATAATGATAAATGCAACGTAGTTAAACGATCTTGGCCCGGCATGTTATCCGTCATCACTACAAAAGGCGTCTTTTCCAGTGATTCAACGGCTTCAGCTACTGTCGCGTAATTATCTAGCATATACTGCGCCCACAATGAAATTGATACTGCAGGCCGCTTATCATTTGGTTGTGGATATTTAGATTCAGCTAACCATAATAAGTTAGCCACAAGACCTTTTTCGTTAATACCATCTGTGGTTGAAATATCGAAGCCAGATGCAATCACGCTACCATATTTAGATTTCCATTTAATAGAATTAGGGCCTGCAATACCATCCCTGTTCATGCCTCGTGGAAATACCCATAAATTTGTTCCGATTTCGTTTTTCCAATCCATCGTTCTTGTTGTTATGGTTTGCTCATTTTCACCTAAATAAACTATACGAGTACACATATCATCTCCTAAGATAAAAAATGAAAACAGATAGATTTCTTCACTTTATAGAGATTGTTTTTCTACACTTTATTTCTAAATTTAATGAGAGAGATATAGATAATTCTCTCACGAATTTAATAATGACATAAAATGACTGAATGGAAATTAATAAAATCTCTTCCTCCTATAAATAATTTCGATGCCATGCCGCATGAAAGGATTTTTCTAAACTACAAATTAATTTCATTGAATCACATAACAGCTGAGGTATCAGCTTATGGTATATAGTATATGGTAAAATAGAACTTATTCAGTAAGTTAAAAATAGTTTTTTTGCTATACTTAGTTACGCAATGATATATTTTTACATACTTACACGTTCTTATACCTACCCAAATGAGTTCCGTTATTACCCCATGAAGCAATAATCATACCTGTACTTATCAATCATTTCTTGTGAAACCAGACCACAGGCGCCAATAAAGAAACACTGACCTTCTAATGCGTATACATTGCTGACAGCCGTATTCATTTCACCTGATAGAGCATGAACGTGCCCTTTACTGGGTTACGCAGAATTCAGGCAATTTGTGCTGTAAAGCGGTCATGACAGGAATACCGGTGGATGCGCTATTGTCCCACCAGCGCACCATTTTCCGTCACAATCGGATCAATCGTCATCGGATACTGGCGCATGATAACGCGAGTAAATAGTTCGTTATTCATGGGGTTGTTCCTCCTTAGCTTATGCTACATACTGGCTGCGTTCCCTATGCTGCTAGTTTGTATGCCTGCGGTACACTTTAGATGATAAAACGATTTAATAACATTATTTTATCCCACTCCGCCTGCGCCTTCGTTTTTTCCCAGTGACGGCTTAAACAGAATTCGGGTTATTTATCTAATCTATCCTAACCACTTGATTTTCATTCGCATATGAAAACCAATAAAAAGATCTTTTATCAGATCTATTATCGGTATCTT
>NZ_NJAI01000004.1:396462-495563 GCF_002632725.1 Xenorhabdus hominickii | reverse complement strand
TTTTGTCGGAGGTAGTATCGAACTTAATTGCGTATACATTCCAACCGAAAAAGCCGAGCTTAAATTTACATTATTTTGAATGTCGTTATCATTGATACTTGATACTTGATACTTGATACTTGATACTTGATACTTGATACTTGATACTTGATACTTGATACTTGATACTTGATACTTGATACTTGATACTTGATACTTGATACTTGATACTTGATACTTGATACTTGATACTTGATACTTGATTCTTGATTCTTGATTCTTGATTCTTGATTCTTGATTCTTGATTCTTGATACTTGATTCTTTTCTCTCCCCATTGGCTAACTGTTCGGGTGAAAAACCTGCATTATCGCCTCTATCATATTGACTATTCATATAAGAAAACTGCTCATCTGTAATCTTCTCTTTCACTACTGAAAAGCCAGATGCATTCTCTTTGGCAACGTAGAGACCTTCTTTATAAAACTGATTTAACACGACTTTAGCCTGCTCTTTCATTGACGTATTTGCGTTTGACACGCCAATTTGTCGGCCTGTTCGGTTATTCAGCATATCAATCGTTTCATCAGCAGATTCGGACGTTTTGAAGTGGCGAACACTCAAATCTAACGTGCCATATCGTTCATGTGCATCAGCAACACGAGAGGCTGTTTCCTCACCGAATTTAGCGGTAATTGCAGATTGCCATAGTGTATGTCGAAAGGCATTAACTTAGCTACCCTCCATGCGGGAATTGTCCTGGAGGACTCCGGCAGGGTTTATATTATGCTTTCCCTGCGTTGCAAAACGTATTGCACTACTTGTAATATTCGTACTTCCTCTAGTTGGCTTCCCTATAGTGAGTGCTGTTTCCATGTTACCAAGGAAAAACAGGCCTTCCTGTATGTTTCGCTGCCAATCAGCTTTCCTTCCTGAGAAGTAATCATATTGGTTTTCGACAATATCTTTATTGTCGTTATTGCGATATTCACTTCCAAGAAAATCTGTAGCTAACTTACCAATATTTTTTACATATGTGCTCATTTGACCAGATTTATTGAACTCCTTGACAAATTCATCTAACACAAAAAAGTTTTTCATTGTAGGAAGCATATTGTTATATAATTCTTTAATGGCTGAATTAATATCTCTTTTACCAAATTGGGAACTCCTTCCAGAGCCTTCCACACTACCCATATGGTGGTAAAAGTTATTATATTTTTGGTTCCCTGGTTCCCTGGTTCCCTGGATTCCTTTCCATAAGCAAATATTTGTAATGTAGTTTGATAATTAGATGATAAACTCTTAAATGAGCCTATACTAGTATCTAGTAAACATCGATCTTCAAAAAGCCCTTTTAGATTATCCGAAGTTGAATGAAATCTATTATCTTCAAGCATAGATAAATGACCCATAATAACAGGCGCCGTAGAGTTAAACATATTTTTAATATTTAACAACGGTTGACTAAAATGGTAATCACAAGTCATTAGTGCCTTGGTTTCACTATTACTATGTTTATCCAACGCTCCTAATGCCTTCTCTATTTACTTCTCTATAAAAGGACACTGTTTCCTTGAACAAACTGGACATATTCCATCTTTTCCATTTTTTTCCAAGAATTAATCATATTACGAGCGCTAATTCCTCCGCCTGGTGTATAGATGGCACCATCCGTTAGAGTTTGACTCGGCTTAGCATATGAACCATACCCAATATCAGGTAGAATGTTAGGGGGTTTGCGCCCAATTCAGCGAAAAGTTCCATGATGTTAAAATTATCTAACTATTTCAAAATGTTGAATGAAAATAATCAGCCTGCTTCCTCGTAATCATCATACTCATCATTATCATCCATCTTTGATTCGAGCAGTGGGTCTACATTTTCTAGCAGACTGTCAAGACTGAATGTGTCGTTTTGTTCTGCGAAGATGTAGTTCCCTGCCAACTGGATATGGTTCCAGGCCACTGGGGAGAGATTGGCCAGTATTTCAATTGCCTCTCTGTTACTTTGTTTTTCAAATCGTTCTACCAGTCCGGATAACAAGGCTGAATTGTAGTAGATAATGCAATTGGCGATCAGACGGGCGCAATCGTTCCATTGTTCAACCTGATAATCATTTCCACCTCGAAACTGATTTCCATTGACAGACGCGATGGCTCTTCTGAGCTGATGATAGGCTTCTCCCCGATTCAATGCCTGTTGTACAAACTGTCTCAGTGTCTGATTGTCCACGTATTCAAGCAAATAGATACATTTAACTAACCTGTCATACTCACGTAGGGCAGACAATGTCGAGTTAGTTCTCTTGCCATTTGACAGCTTTCTGACCATGGTACTCTGATTGGTTGCCTTGCGGCTCAATGAACAAACAATATGCTGGATATGTTCCCATTCATCCATGATTAACTTGTGCTTTATCGGTTTTTTCAAAGAAATATGGAGTTTTTCACTTAGCAAGGTGATATCGAACAATTCTTCAAAGATTTTTTTGAACTTGGCATAACGAGGGGCAAACTGGTAACCGAAAATATCCAGCAAGGTAAAATTGACATTATTGATCCCATGATTATCCGTCGAAACCGAGAGCGGCTGGATATCACTGCTGTTGTTATAGAGCAGGTCAAAAGCAAAATGCCTCTCAAACTCATTCGGTGCGTTCACGGTAGTATTGATTGGAACATGATTGACGACCAGCGATAATGCTGATACCTCTTTACCTTTGCGGAAATACTTGGCAGAAAAGCGAGCCTTGAATGTGTTTATCCGGCAACCGTGTTTTTGTCCATCGATACTGCCAAAAGGCGCGGCCTCATTGATGGTGTAATACTTGAATATGGATAAGCGGGCGATCGCATTGGAAATAATATCATTGGCGGCATGGGTCGTTTCCGGCCGGATATAACTATCATTGATAGCCCGGAGTGCTCCTACGCTGCGATCGGAAACGGCGGCTATTCGATGTAGGCCATAGTTTGCTCCGTTGCCGAAAATACAGGCAATCAAATCGCCTTGCCGTGCCTCTGACTCTTTCTTATAGGTTGTCAAGTTTTCAAGGGCGCTGAGATAACCTGTTTTGCGGTTGACGTAACTCATAATCTCAATAATCTCTTTGTGCTTGAGCTGGCTGTAAACCGGGTTGTCAATACCGGCTTTCCAGCGACGGTTCGCCAGACTCCATGTCAGACGATTAGAGCGGGGCTGGCATTTTACGAAATCATTGGCATCAGCATTAATGTTAGCTGTTACGCGATCAAGCAAGGTATTTAACCTCATTTCCAACTGCATCAGCGTCTGGGTAATGGGATCACTAAGACGATTAAGTCCTGTTTTTTCAATCAGCTCTGGTTTTTCCGTCATCCAGACATCCACCGGAATAAGGTCATCTTCCAGACGTTTATTCTTTTTACTCTCACTCACATAGATTCTGCCGCTGTTGATCATATGATCAATCCGGTGATACAAATAGAACTCAAACTGCTGGAGATGGACGTCATCGCCCTCAAGAAGATAACGCAGGTCGCGTGGACGGATGAATTCCTGCGTCACACACGTGATTCGTTTGTGTTTGTCCAGATCAGCTTTTGCAGTGGTTACTTGCTCAGCCATCAGAGGCTGGTCAGGGGAACACTCAATATCGATAGCCCTGAACAGCTTGCGCAGAGAGTTTGATGTTCTGCGGGCATTGATAGTCAACCAGATCAAAATTCTCCTTATAAAGATGCTGGCTGATTTTTCTCATATCAGCTTCATCAATCAGTGAAAATGCCTGCTTGCGAATTTCACCAAACGGAACATTGTCACTGAGTGTATTATCAACAAATAAGTTCAGAACGTTGCCAGCATACTTAAGCTTATTTCTGACCACTTCCAGTTCTTCAGCGACTTCTTGCTGGGAAAACGTTTTTGCGGATTCATGATGTTTTGTTACAAGATGGCAAAATGCGGTCACCATCCTGTCATTGTTTTCCCTGTATCGAAAAAAGAGATAACAACTCAGATAGAGCAGCCCCTGCCACTTGGGCATTCGCCTGATTTTATAAACTGAACGGTGCTTTACAACGGAGGCATAATAGAGCATGTTTCCACGGGATAATCGAAGAGCCTCAAGCAGAGATTTTAATTCAGGGTAAATACTTTTTATGGTTCTGTGCGTATTCAGCTCACGCTCCAGCTCTGAGGGCGAAAAGCTGCGGGCTGATCCCTTATATCCGGACAGACTGTTAAGCAGTCCTTTGTCTGCCATGATGCTCTGTAGGGTGTTAACCGTATTTTCCGACATTTATCGGGACAGAATGGCTTCGGTTCGCTTTCTTTCGGCACTGAGCGTCCGGGTAACAAGCGTCTGGATAGTGCTGTATGCCGGAAGGACAATACGCTGCTGACTAAAGAATGCGATGCATTCATCGAACATATATCGGGGATCAGTATAGATGGTTGCGACGTCCTGGAGACGTAAGACCAGATTGTCAGTCATGGGGGGTGTTAGCTGCTCAAAACTAAGCAAGGCCAGAACCTGATTGATTAGTCGGGATCGGGTTGATTTGACCAACTCAGTGTACCGTGGTTTTGCGCCTGAAAAGTAGGTCTGGCAAATATACTGAACATCCGGCCTGACGTCCTTCAAATGGAATTTGGGAATAACTAGCTTAGCCCGGAAATACCCAATAAAGAGAATGAAATAAATACGGTTTTCGAGTTTCTCCATTGCGTGGATGTGTTCAAGAAGTGTGTCATTCAGGGCAAAATATTCTTCACGTCCTGTCTGACTGAATTCCGGGCGGCGATATAGCTCATCAATTTCATCGGTTTTAAGAATTTGTATCCGGCTTGGGCGCGTCGGCTGCAAGTTTTTCCTTATAGATCTTTTTACCAAAAAAGGTTGTCAAAAACGTTCACGGCGAGTGCTGATAGGGTGTATCTTTAATGCACTGACTAAAACTCAGTGCAGAAAATAGCTCAGACTGATGTATAATGCACCGTAATAATAACACCATGTATAGTGCACTGGTGAACACCAATATGCGGATTTACGGATACCTGAGGGCATCGACTGATGAACAGGATGCTTCAAGGGCAAAAAATGAGCTGATTGAATTTGCAAGTGGATTGGGAGTTCAGGTTACTTGCTGGTTCGAAGAAAATGAATCCGGTGCCCAACTTCATCGTCCAGAATTATTTCGTCTACTTGATGTTGCTATGTCGGGCGATGTGATCTTGGTTGAACAAGTCGATCGTCTCAGTCGATTGAATACAGCTGACTGGGAAAAACTGAAATATATGATTAACCATAAGGGCCTGAAAGTCGTTTCTCTGGATCTTCCAACCAGCTACCAATTCATGAAAAATACAGACGATTTCACTGAACGTATGCTTACAGCGCTCAACAGCATGATGCTTGATATGCTTGCGGCGATTGCCAGAAAGGACTACGAAGACAGACGTCGCCGTCAGGCTCAGGGTGTAAAGAAAGCCAAGCGGGAAGGTAAATACAAAGGCCGCCCGGTGGATAAAAAACTGCATCAAAAGATAGAAGACCTTCTCAGAGGGCAGAAGAGCTATAGTTATATCGTCAATTGGCTTGGCTGCTCTAGACACACAATATCCAGAGTATCAAAAGCGATTAGAGATACAAAAAAAACATAACATTATGATTTAATTTTTTATTTATGCGTAATCGTGGAACTTTTCGCTGAAATGGACGCAATACCCCTGTGCTAGCTTATATTCGATTAAGCACATAATATATGTGCAGTCCTTTTAAAAATTTGGTGAGTGCCAGCCCTGAATACGCGTTAGGGCACCCTCCTAAACGGGAGGTTATTATTCTTGACCTGCTCTTTGAACAATTTAGGTGTGCTGACAAAGTACACACTATGCCGGAATGCTCTAGGCTTTCTTGGAGCAAGCAACCCTCTAAAAAAGGCTGGCTAATTACAATTAATGCCCCGCCCGTGTGGGGAGTCCTCATTCTTTAATATCACTGTACTGAAAAAGCACAAACTATCTTAGAATTAATGCACTCATTATATTTTCATATATAAATTATAATGCAGATTAATAATTCTATGACTTAAGCAGAAACACTAACCTTTACTCACCCCATAATCTAAAACCACGTAATTAACCTATGCAATTATTTTTCATCGGTCATTTTTGCATGTTTTTTTCACAATTAAACCAAATAAAAAAGCCAGTATTTCGCTACTGGCTTTTGGCGTCCTATTGAAAGGAGAAAACAAATATGTTGGATATAAATTTAGCAAATCAGTCAGTCGTTGTCACTATGTCAAGTATTGACTTCTTAAATGACATTATCAATCCAGCTCGTGTAGAAGCGGGAGAAAAACCAGTACGACCCTCTGACTTTCACGTTCGGGTGAATGATGAGA
Source organism: Xenorhabdus hominickii (assembly GCF_002632725.1). GTDB lineage: Bacteria > Pseudomonadota > Gammaproteobacteria > Enterobacterales > Enterobacteriaceae > Xenorhabdus > Xenorhabdus hominickii. Next base: position 489,194 of record NZ_NJAI01000004.1, on the reverse strand, counting down.
TTGGCGAAAATATAAACTACGAAAATTTCGTAGTTGGAAATTCCTGTTTGGAGATTACAGCGTGGCAATAGCGCAATCATTATGAATCCTGTTCCGGGCGATATTGGGTTAATTGCGGTGTGTGATCAGGATATAAGCACAGTAAAGGTAACTAAAAAATCTGCTATGCCCGGCACTGGGCGAACACATAACTATTCAGATGCCATCTATCTTGGCGGTGTATTGAACTCTGAGCCAACCCAATATGTTGAGTTTACTGACAATCAGATAAATATTGTATCACCGAATAAGATTAACGTTAACGCACCTCAAGTCGAAGTAACGGCAAACACCTCCTATACTGTAAATGCCCCCGTTATTATATTGAACGGCGCTGTAACTCAGGGCGGTGGTAGTCATGGTGGTGATGCTAAGTTCGGTGGTTCTATTGATGCCAAGGGTGAAGTTACGGGGAATGGTATCAACCTCTCAACTCATGTTCATGGTGGCGTTAAGTCTGGTGGTGATAGCACGAATAAGCCGAGTTAATTTCCGGTAAGCCACGGATGGCTTTAATTTCGATGTTTTTATAACCAATGAGTGCTAAAATTGAAGTAACTTAACTCAGGATACAGAGAGGTAAACATGGGAGTGGTTATAACAAGAATTGAAGCTTTTGTTGTAAATGTTATCCATGATGACATGTGGATTGCTGAATGTGATGAACTTGGGTTGGTTACAGAAGCTAAAACTTACGATGAACTGACAGAAAAAGTTTGGGAAATAGCGCCTGAGCTTTATGAGATTAATGGACTTGGCGATCATTCTGAGGTTTTCCGCCTTAAGTTCGTCCAAGAACAATCATCTGATTCAAGAGTAGCTCTCTGATGGGTTCCGGCTTATATCCGCAACTGAAAGAAATTCTATTGGCACACGGATGTTATTTTGTAAGACAAGGCAAAGGTAGCCATGAGATATGGCGTAGCGACATAACCAACAAAGCATTTAGTGTGCCATATACAATAGTCTCCAAGCATACCGCTAATGCGATTCTGAAACAGGCAGGTATTAAAGAAAAAATCTAATGCTCGTTGCTTGCCATGCGAGCATTACCATGATGGGGTGGTAACAATGGACAATAAATTATTTTCCAGACTTACTGAAAGTATGGCGCAAATGAATGAAATGATTGACAGCGAACACGTCCTATCTAGCAAAATCACTGCTGATGCCACTAACTCTATTAATGCTCGTTCCGAAGCGTTCAGGAAAGCCTTGCTGCATACTCAAACTAAATATGCAGATATCATTAAGGCACTGGAAGATAAATAGTAAATAAATAGTAAAATTTGATTAATCACATAACGCCACTTAACTGCGTTTTTTTATCAGTACCAAACTTCAAATATACAACTCACTGAATCATGCACTCGACCAATAGACAGATTTTATAATACGCTACCCTATTTTAATGCGTATTAATTCTGTTAATGGTTATTAAATTGAGATAAAAATCCGACCTAAGTAATATTAACTGGCAATTTAGCAGTAGGGTGAAATTACCTTTATTAATAAATAATTAAGTGAGGGATTTATGTCTGAAATTAATAAGCTGGATAATAAACAGTGTCCGTTTGACTCTGAGCAATATAAGGTCAAAGTTAATGATACAGTTGCACCTGTCGGTTCATACCCATGGGCAATGATTCAAGTGTATTTAGGTAAGAAAGTATATCGTAGCAATTGGAATTTTCCTGTTGAATATACACGTCTTGCTGGTGTACCTGATGATTCACCCTATATTGAGAAGTATAATTCAGGTAACTCAACACACTGGCAGCCAACACAGAAAGATATGCTAGCTTGTGATTGGAACCTGATGGACTGCCTGTTGTCTTTTGACCTTACGTCAGGAACTGAAATATCTAGTTATTTTGGGAATGTAGGTTGGGGATATATATCAGAAAGACTAGTTGGCTGGCCGCGTACTATGGGCGCTTTAAATATTAGCCCAAACAATGAGATAGATATTACGGAAATAACATCATTCAGTTGGGGTGAAAGAAGTAATACATTTTATATTAATACATCTACTAAACAAGATAAGGAGAGTTACCAAAATGTAGGGTTCCTCTTCCAAAATAAAGAACTTCGGGTAATAGTTAATAATGAGTCTTATAATCTTGGAAAGGCACAACTAGGTCACCATGAGGGAGATGGACCTTATGATTACGAATTTTCGTATCAAAACTCTGAGGCACAAAAGTTAGGCGCTTTATTGCAACAAATGCAACAAACTGGTCAAATTAAGCTCTTCTGCCTTAACTGGGTTGATAAATAAATTATCCCAATCTATATACTGAATTCAAGGCTGCGCATTGCGTAGCCTTTTCCATATATACCGCCTCGTGCGGTTTTTTTGTATCTACCAGCAGTAAACTATGAGCTTACAACTATTTTATTGGATTATTTACCAATAACTTCATGGCATCATTGAATGCCTCGCATTGTTCATCGTAGGCACCTGAATATTCAGCATGAAAAATACAAAATATAACCTCGGCGATGGTTTCGTTACATATCGGTGTGTTTTTATCCAATAACTGACAGGTAGCGCGCCCAATCAGGGTATATGCGTTAGTGTTCATGATAAACCTTAGTGATTAAATTTTAATCTAATCTAATCCTACTGTGGCACAATTTTGCCAGTTTCTGGAAGTAGCAAGCTAGCCGGTCTGCAGGGCCTTCTGGCTTAGTCAAGGTAAAGCAGGATGTCAGGCTCGGCATCCTGTTGATGACCTTAATGAGTCACAGGGCTTAATTGTTTAACATTGCCCAGTGTTCACCTACACCTAGAGCATGCCAGTCCTTCAATACACCCCATTCGGGTGCACTCCCGTCTGTGACCAAGGGGGTATTTTGCCGTAGTGATTGTTCAACCAACGGCCAGGAAATCAACAATGCAACTTTCAGACGATTAATGATTTCTTGTTCACCATCTTCAAAGCGCCAGGTGATGTACAAATGTTTTGTTGCTCCGGAACCATGGACCTGGGGACCTGGGAGCCGAAACATCTGGCCATGCCGTCAACATCTTTGATCCGTACTTTGGTGTCAAATGCAAGCAAACCATTCAGCTCTTTCCCGCTGTGTAACAAAAATTTTTCTTTTTCCTGTAAGCCAAACAATGTTGGGCGATTGCGGTGCACAGCCGGTGCTTTTCTAGTCAATATTCTTAAATTGATTTCCACTTGTTTATTTTCTGTCATGGTAAACACCCAATAGCGAATCAGCCGACTATATCACCTAATACTACAGTCGTGCTTACTATATCGTCTATGCCCGCGAAGACCAGGCCGACCTCAACACGCTGGTTCAGGTGGCCGGACATCGCTGGGAAATCGAAAGGGGAATGCGGTCTGGATCATTACGAAGTGCGACAATGGAAAAGTTGGTACCGGATATGACAATTTGCCGAACCGTTGACGATAAATTCTGGGAATATGTCCCTGATTACCGCGGCAAAATGGCGTATCGCACCCAAACCCGTCAACCGGTAGAAATCACTGAAATTGGTGACATCGCCATCGGACTCACCTTTTTAGCCCCACAGACCCCGTTCGATAACTGGGACGGTAAACAGTGGGTAACCGATGTTCAGAAAGTACAGCAGTTACGGGTTCAGGATGCCGAACAACAAAAACGGCAATTCCTGTGGACAGCCAGAGAGAAAATTGATATCTGGCAGGATGCCGTTGATTTAGGTATCGCTACCGGTGCCGAGAAATCCGCCTTAACGGCCTGGCGAAAATATCGGGTAGAACTCTATCGGGTGGATTGCACTACTGCACCGGATATCGCATGGCCGGAGGTGCCCAAATAAGAACAAAACCGGGCGACCGGCTTATGTGCCAAGTGAAATAATATGATTTTTCACTTGGCATTGTATCAATTAGAATGTTTGTATTTTATTGGTAATATATGTTCACCCAGTTTTTAATTTATTTACTCTAGAGGGGAATACCGAGACTCTATTATGACATCGACGTGAAATTCACCTGAATTATCACCATACATACCTTGGCCATCAAGGAATAAAAGTATTAGTTCTCCATCAACAGGAACCGTTTTATGAAGCACACCATTTCCTATTTCATAGGTTTTATCGCCGATTTTAGCAATGAGTGTGACGTATGATAGATTTGGTTTTACAGGTATTTGACTCTGAGGTGCGGCCCATTGATTGTCTCCACGTCCGTACTTCACCCATCCCTTAGCAACAATAGATATAACATCTCCCTTTTTGAGAATAAGCCCTGTAGGTTGACCTTTTTCGGCTTTTCCTGGCACAGCTCCAGACCAATTGTACATAGGATTACCTCCAATCATTATGTTTTGAAAGCGACTTTATCAGTGTCTATGAAGGTGGGCTACTTCTCCACCTGTGAACATCAATAAAAAGGTTCATCAATACTGGAGAGAACTTCTGATTAGAATGGCACGGAATGGTTGGGGAAACATTAACAAAATCTATTTGCCTATGGCTGACTGATAAGTTTAGCATTTAAAGGGGCAATTATCCCCTTTAACCCAACCCCTTGATATCCCTTATTTCCGTCAGAAAACCGGAATTCCTGTCCTGAACAGTAATTAAGTAAAATAAATATGTTATGCTAAATGGGATTTGAAAGCCCACTTACGTATAGGGCAGAATTCTGCCCTGTAGTGATAGTAGCTTGCCTTTCCCCCACTCCACAATTTCCCGCTTTTCTTTCAGGTAGTCGCGGGGTCGATATCTCATCAATGTAATCAGTGAGCTGGTGGTGGGGTGGTAGCAAGTGGACAAACTCAGTAGATGAAAGTAGTATTTATTTATGTTTTTTGTGTTACTCGCCCCAATCCTATCAATTTAGTGCCTCAGAAACGCATAACACAAACTATAACACATGATTTTAGTTGATTGATTTTGCTTGCTTATATCACATGGTTCACACATATCACAATTGATGCCGCGTTTGGTAATTAATAGTGCCATTTCAGTCTCTTGCAAAAAAATCACTTAAATTAATAAGTTAATCCAATATCGTATTTGTTACATTTTCTCAGATATTATAATAAACCATTTAGATAATCCACGTCGAACTATTGTGGTATATACTTAAGTATGTTTTAACTTTTTTAAGAGAAAAACATGATTGAGTACATAGTAAAACATGGTAATGACATAGTGAAAGTCTTGGGTTCTATTGGGACTTTTATTGGCATTATTCTCTCTGTATTGAAGAAACTTTATTCTGATGTGAGTATGTTTAGAGAACGGAGAGCAGTAAAATATATTAAATATTTAAATCAGTACAATAGCTACTTAAGCGAAAACAATAAAGATTATATTAAATACGAAATTGTATCTGAAATCATGTTTGATATTACCAAAATAAAGTCTGATAAATTCAGACAAATATTTATCAAGCTAAAACAAGCTGGGTTGAGTTCTGAATATATAGATAACCTTAAAAAATTAAAGACATATACTGTTTTAAATTCAGGTGTGGTTCAGATAAATATTAAACCTTTTTATTATATGACTTATTGGTTTGAAAAGATATTTTCAATGTACTTTTTTACATTGGCATTTGTTGTATTGATTGTGTTTTTATTGCAATTCGATGGCTGGAGTGATGTGGTTGGGGGAGCTTTAGATTTATTTCTGGTTATTTTAAGTATGGTTTTTCTTATGGGAATTGGTATTTATCTATTAGTATTAAGTCCATCAAAGTATCAGATTCAAGAGCTGAATGAGGAATTAGCCAAATATAAAATTGAAAATCCAATGAGGTAAATGTCCTTTTTATCAATCAATGTTCTGTTAGTATAATCCTCTATCTTTTAAGTAGTGCCTTTGTTGGCTGCAACTTGAAGTCAATCAGACAGCTATTCCAATTATGTATGCCTTGGGAGTTTTCGTAATGAAAGTGAGTTCTTTGACGGAAATTGTGTTACCGAGTAATTATCATACGAGCGGCTTTTTGGCATTTCATCAACGAGATGAAATGGGCATTTCTGAAATTGTGCAGCAGAATCAAATTAAAAAGGGGATTATGTGGCACGACAATCCGGCTCTTTTGACGATAACCATTGAAGAAAACAGAGCTAAGCTACAACTTGATATTGATGGTGATAAGTCCCGTTATTCACATGAAGCGTTATTGGATCTGGTTTCACATATGCTAGGGTTGAAACAACCCGTTGAAAAATTTGAAACCATATATCAAGACCATCCCGTTATTGGAGAGTTGATTACCAGACAAAAAGGTTTACGGATTTATCAATCAGCGACACCTTTTGAAGCATTAAGCTGGGCAATAATGGGTCAGCAAATTAGTTTAAGTGCAGCAATATCCATCCGTCGGCGCTTTATTCAAGCCATCGGTATTCAACATTCTTCTGAATTATTGTGTCATCCAACCTATAAGCAAGTAATACAGTGTTCGGAACATGATCTGCGCCAGTGCGGTTTTTCTGTGGGGAAAGCGAATGCCTTGCTGAGTGTTAGTCGGCTGATTGATTCTGGTGAGTTGGAATTAGCTATTCCAGAGGAAGAAGATGCAGTTAACAGGCTAGTGGATAATTTACTGGCTATCAAGGGAATCGGCATGTGGACAATCAACTATGCCTTGCTGAGGGGATTTAATCATTTGAATGGTTCACTGCATGGTGATGTTGCTGTCAGACGCAATCTCCAATATTTGCTCAAGCAGGAAGATAAAGTGAGTGCTGAACAAGCTGAAACATGGTTGGCGCATTTTTCACCTTGGAAGGCACTGGTGGGTGCACATTTATGGCAGCAGCAGTCCAGTAGTGGATATTGATAATCAGGGTTCAATACCACACTAACTCTTGGTAAGGCGTTTTTCGTAATGTATCAAGACGGCTAGCAAGAGAGCCGACGTGGATTTCAAGTTGATGTCCATCAGGATCAAGCAGGTAAATAGATTCTCCTTCGCTGAGATTTTCTTTCCATTGCGGTATACCCACAAACAGTAGTTTTTCCTTGAAAGCAGGGAAATCCTCAGCCGCGATGCTAAAGGCTATGTGGGTATAATCCCTTGCGGGTTTGGCTTCATCACAAGAAAGACAAAGCCATAATTCACCCAGGCTCAAGTAAGCTCCATTTTGCCAGCGAACATGTGGGGTAAATCCAAGTTGATTAATATAGAAATTCAGACTGAGCTCAAGGTTCGATGTCGCTAATGTTAAGTGGTTAAGTCCCGTCAGCATGGAAATACCCCTTTAGAGTTAAAATGGATGAAAATTTCTTTAGGTATCAAATATCGCACATATTAGGAGAAGGTTGTTTGACACGCAAATGTTGTGCAAATGATAGACTGAATATCGGTGATATATTTTTGTTAAGTCTAGTTTTCCATTCATTGAGGAATTTTTAGTTATGTTATCTTTTTCACCGTTTGAAGCTTTAGCTCAACAACTTTTACCTGTGGCAATAGAAGGTGATGATGGAGCTCATGATGTTGCCCATCTCCATCGAGTATGGCGAAATGCTAAACACATTTGTGAGGCGGAATCCGGCGATTTACGATTAGTGTTAGCGGCTGTTTTATTGCACGATTGTGTGAATGTTGAAAAGAATTCGCCAAGTCGACCTTTTGCTTCGCGCATGGCAGCAGAAAAAGCGACATTAATATTGGAAGAGTTAGGATGGAGTGAAAAGGATATCGCTGCCGTCTATCACGCGATTGAAGCACATAGTTTCTCCGCCGGATTAACGCCGAGAACATTGGAAGCCCAAATTGTACAAGATGCAGATCGATTGGATTCCATTGGCATGATTGGTGTTGGGCGCTGTTTTTATACCTCAGGCCGCATGGGTTCCGCGTTGTATGATTTCAATGACCCGTTGGCAACACAGCGCGAATATGATGATAAAGCCTATACGGTCGATCATTTTTATACCAAGCTATTTAAGATAGAAGCTGGTTTTCAGACTGATTCGGGCAAGAAAATAGCCCGTGAAAGAACAGAGCGCATGAAACAGTTTCTTGATGCTTTTCTTGATGAAATACAGTTTGAATCAGTAAATTGAGACGAGTGAACAATATTGATGTTGGGTATAATTAGCGAGATTTTTATAAGTAAGAGAACATGTAGTGACAGAAATATATACAGTGACCGAACTCTATAGTGATGAATATTGGATGCGTCGGGCAATCTACTTGGCAATGCAGGCACAAACACAAGGTGAGATTCCGGTGGGTGCTGTATTGGTGGCAGATAATAAAATAATTGCTGAAGGGTTTAATCATCCGATTACCAATCATGATCCCACGGCCCATGCGGAAATTATTGTTTTGCGTCAGGGGGGCCTCCGATTACAGAATTATCGTTTGCTGAATACGACACTGTATGTCACGTTGGAACCCTGTGTTATGTGCGCAGGAGCGATGGTACATAGCCGGATACAGCGGCTGGTTTATGGTGCCAGCGACATGAAAACAGGAGCGGCGGGGTCATTGATTGATATATTGCGCCACCCGGGCATGAATCATCAAATTGAAATTACTGGCGGTGTACTGGCGGAAGAGTGCTCCACTATGTTGAGTTATTTTTTTAAACAACGTAGGGAGCAGCATAAGGCATTGAAGAAATTGAAACAGCAGGCAATGCTATAGCCATTCATGGATTAAGTGTTTTTTCAGATTGCGCCGGTGTTTTTTCTTCCGGCGTCTTTTCATGAGATTCGGTGTTGGTATCTGTTATTTGTTTACTTTCATCTTGAATTTCGCTGTCCGTAGTTTTATTGCTGATCGTAGTTTTATTCGCGGTGGTTTCATGTTCTTCTGCTTTTTCGCGGTTAGCTTTGGCCTGTAGATAGCCTTCTAAGCTCAGGTAATAACGCCGAATATTTTCAACATAGCGGTAAGCTTCATAGCCCCGGGCATAACCATAGGTTGTATTGGTATAGTATTTTTTCTTGCTCAGCAGAGAAAGACGCGTTTTAACATCCAACCAGCTTTCAGAATTACCTTTTTGCTCGGTAGTTAATTTCTGGGCATCAAGAACATGTCCATATCCCATATTATAAGAGGCGAGAGCAAACCAGATACGTTCATCGTCGGGAATCGTTTTTGGGAAACGATCCATGAGATGGTGCAGATAAGCCATTCCACCTTTTACACTCTCTTCAGGATCTAGCCTATCCTTGATCCCAGCCCATTCTGCTGTTGGACGAGTAAGCATCATTAAACCACGAACCCCAGTGGGTGATGTTGCCTGCGGATCCCAATGTGACTCTTGCCATGCAATGGATGCCACTAATCTCCAATCAATAGAGCCCGCGTATTTTTCAAAAATGGGCTGATATGTTGGCAAGATTTTATTGATGGCACGGATAAATGTGAGGGTATCAAAGTAGTCGAATGAACCGATATGGCTGAAGTATTTTTCTTGCAGCCTTGACATGATACCGTTTTCAGCCAGATCACTAAAAAAATCTAGCGTAGCGGAATAGAGGCTGTAATCGCCATTGCGCTTCAAGTACCAAGTCAGCGGACGTTCTTCACCGACATCAAAAGCAACAGCCAAATTGGGATGAATACGCTGTTGAAGGGCTAAGCTGATAGAATCGCTGATAGTATAGTCGATTTTTCCTTCGGATAGCTGTTCGAGTAGGTTTTGTATGTTTCCGTCTGGTGTTTCTTCCCAAGTTAAATCAGGGTAAGACTTCTCTTTCAATTTCCTCAGTTCGCTTGCATGTGCTGAACCTGCCATGATGACGAGCTTGCTTTTTACGTCATTAAATGAGCGTGGGCGTATCGCCCCCTTACGGTAAACCAGTTGTTGTAAGACTGAATAATAGGCAGGGCCTGTGCGTGTTTGATCGAGTCTTTCCTGATTATAGAGGAGACCTGCGGCCAAAAAATCAGCTTTATCGTTTTCCAAGTCTTCAAAGAGCTGATTAATGTTGGAACGAAACTTAATCACAAGTTTAACACCCAAGTAATCAGCAAATCGTTTGGCTAGTTCATAGTCGAATCCTATCGGTTCATTCTTATGGTTAAGAGAAATCAGAGGAGAGCTGATAGTGCTAACCCGAAGTTCCCCTCTTGTCAGGATCTTGTTTATCTGCTCCTGCTGTTTGTTGGGCCAATTAATGTTGAGGCCAATGATGGCAGCAGAAAGGAGCGCGATAATAACGATAACAAAATAATTTATCTTTATATTAATCAAAAAATTATCTCTTTTTAGCGCAATTAGGCTCCGAGTGAAACGTAAGATAATAGCATGGTTAAATTTCCAGTAATCGGGAATTTTGCTTAACAAAATTGGGATGTGCAAGTCTATTAAGTTAATTAAGGAACACCGTTGAGTGTATTGCTTGGTTGATAAATAGACACGCAAACGGTTTCGTCGGAGCGAACATTCCTCTATAATGTCAGGCGTTTCCCCCTGAGGCATCAGTCAGGCTTTGCTTCTAAGATGAGAGAACCTACAATTATGGAAATTCTGCGTGGCTCGCCCGCTTTATCAGCGTTTCGTATTACTAAGCTCCTTTCCCTGTGCCAAGAACAGCGTCTTCCCGTGACAGAAATTTATGCAGAATATGTGCATTTTGCAGAGATTAACGCTCCAATAATGGGGGATGAACGGGAAAAATTAAGTCGATTATTAAAATATGGCCCCTCTTTGGCTGAACATGAGCCTAAAGGTCAACTACTGTTAGTTACGCCTCGTCCGGGCACCATATCTCCTTGGTCATCGAAAGCGACAGAAATTGTCCATAACTGCGGGCTAAACCAAATTGTCCGTTTAGAAAGGGGAATTGCTTATTATATTCAGTATTCCAGGATAAATAGTGTCGGGATGAATGATGAGCAATGGCAAGCATTATCGGCGTTATTGCATGATCGCATGATGGAAAGTGTGTTCACTGAGTTTGAACAAGCTAACGCTCTGTTTTCTCACCAGCAACCTGCCCCTTTGAAGCAAATTGATATTTTACAATCAGGTCGTGCGGCGCTGGAATCTGCCAACGTTGAGTTGGGATTGGCTTTGGCCGCAGACGAAATTGATTATCTGATGAGAGCGTTCCAGACGTTGGAACGCAATCCAACTGATATTGAACTTTATATGTTTGCACAGGCTAATTCTGAGCATTGTCGCCACAAAATCTTCAATGCCGATTGGGTTATTGATGGACAGGAACAACCCAACTCTTTGTTCAAAATGATTAAAAATACATTTGAACAAACGCCAGAGTATGTACTGTCTGCTTATAAAGATAATGCTGCAGTGATGGAGGGTTCTCATGTCGGGCGTTTTTTCCCTGATCCTGATTTCGGTGTTTATGATTACCACCAAGAACCCGCCCATATTTTAATGAAAGTTGAAACGCATAATCATCCAACGGCAATTTCGCCTTGGCCCGGTGCCGCGACTGGCTCGGGAGGCGAAATTCGTGATGAGGGTGCAACCGGGCGGGGAGCCAAACCCAAAGCAGGATTGGTCGGTTTTTCGGTTTCAAACTTGAAAATTCCGGGATTTGAACAACCGTGGGAAGAGGATTTCGGTAAGCCTGAGCGGATTGTCAGTGCGTTGGATATTATGCTGGAAGGCCCTTTGGGCGGCGCGGCGTTTAACAATGAATTTGGGCGTCCGGCATTGTTGGGTTACTTCAGAACCTATGAAGAAAAGGTTTGCTCCCATAATGGTACAGAATTGCGAGGTTACCATAAGCCCATCATGTTGGCGGGTGGGATCGGGAATATTCGCGAAGATCACGTTCAGAAAGGCGATATCCCAGTCGGTGCAAAATTAATTGTGCTGGGTGGGCCAAGCATGAATATCGGTTTAGGCGGCGGGGCGGCATCTTCCATGACATCAGGTCAATCTGACGCTGATTTGGATTTTGCATCTGTGCAACGTGACAATGCAGAGATGGAGCGTCGTTGTCAGGAAGTTATCGATAGCTGCTGGCAATTGGGAGATAAAAACCCGATTCTGTTCATCCATGACGTAGGCGCTGGTGGTTTATCAAATGCCATGCCAGAGTTAGTCAGTGATGGTGGACGGGGTGGGCGTTTTGAGTTACGTAACATTCTCAATGATGAGCTGGGGATGAGTCCGTTGCAGGTATGGTGCAATGAATCTCAGGAGCGTTATGTTCTGGCTGTGGCACCAGAGCAGCTTCCTCTGTTTGAGGAAATGTGCCGCCGTGAACGTGCTCCCTACGCTGTAATTGGTGAAGCAACGGAAGAGCGGCATTTGCTGCTGAACGACGATCATTTCGATAACCAGCCAATTGACCTACCATTGGATGTCTTACTTGGTAATACGCCAAAGATGCTGAAAAATGTGCAACGACTGAAAGCGCAGGGGCAGCATCTGGAGCGTAAGGGCATTGAGCTTGCAGATGCAGTAAAACGTGTTCTGCATTTACCGGCTGTTGCAGAAAAAACATTCCTGATTACGATTGGAGACCGCTCCATAACAGGCATGGTTGCCCGTGATCAAATGGTTGGCCCGTGGCAGATTCCAGTCGCGGATTGTGCTGTCACTACCGCCAGTTTGGACAGCTATTATGGTGAAGCCATGTCAATCGGGGAGCGAGCACCGATTGCATTACTGGATTTTGCGGCATCGTCACGTATGGCAGTTGGGGAAGCTCTGACCAATATCGCCTCTGCTTATGTGCAGGATCTGAAACGAGTGAAACTATCGGCTAACTGGATGTCGGCATCCGGTCATGCAGGTGAAGATGCTGGTTTATATGCAGCAGTGAAGGCAGTGGGTGAAGAATTGTGCCCGGCGCTGGGATTGACCATTCCGGTCGGCAAGGATTCAATGTCAATGAAAACCCGTTGGCACCAAAACGGGGAAGAGCGTGAAATGACTTCACCGCTTTCATTGGTGATCAGTGCGTTTGCCCGGGTGGAAGATGTGCGTCGCACAGTCACACCAGAATTGTCTACCGAAGAAGGCAATGCCTTACTGTTGATCGATCTGGGGCAAGGGCAGAATGCGCTGGGAGGAACCGCCTTGGCTCAGGTTTATCGTCAGCTTGGTGATAAAACTGCCGATGTTCGCAATGTTGAACAGCTTGCAGGTTTCTTTAATGCGATTCAGCGATTAATTTCAGAACAAAAATTACTGGCTTATCATGACCGATCTGATGGTGGATTACTCGTGACCTTGGCTGAAATGGCTTTTGCGGGACATTGTGGATTACAGGCCGATATCAGTGTATTTGATGAAGATATTTTGGCGGCTCTATTCAGCGAAGAATTAGGAGCAGTGATCCAAATTCGTGCAACTGACCGAGAGCAGGTTGAAAATCTGCTGGCAGATAATGGCTTGAGTGAATGTGTGCACTATTTGGGGCAAGCTCAAGTCGGTAATGATTTCGTTATTTCCAGTGGCAATATGGAAGTTTACCGCCAAAATCGCAGCACATTGCGCTTATGGTGGGCGGAAACTACATGGCAAATGCAACGTCTGCGTGATAACCCTGAATGTGCTGATCAAGAGCATCAGGCAAAACAGGATGTGAATGATCCCGGTTTAAACGTGAAGTTATCATTTGATCCCGCCGAAGATATTGCAGCTTGTTACATTTCGAAACAAGTGCGTCCGCGTGTTGCTGTACTACGTGAACAAGGCGTTAACTCTCATGTTGAGATGGCGGCAGCATTCCATCGGGCAGGTTTTGAAGCCGTGGATGTTCACATGAGCGATTTATTGAGTGGCCGGGTAACACTGGAGCAATTCCAAACATTAGTGGCATGTGGTGGTTTCTCCTATGGGGATGTGCTCGGTGCGGGTGAAGGTTGGGCGAAATCTATTCTGTTCAATTCTCGTGTACGTGATGATTTTGCGAACTTTTTCGCAGGGCCGGATACTTTAGCGCTTGGCGTATGTAACGGTTGTCAGATGATGTCTAATCTGCATGAGCTGATTCCGGGAACAGAACATTGGCCACGGTTTGTCCGTAACCGCTCCGAACGCTATGAAGCACGTTTTAGCTTAGTGGAAGTGGCTGATAGCCCTTCACTATTCTTGAAAGATATGGCAGGTTCCCGCTTACCGATCGCGGTTGCTCATGGTGAAGGTCAGGTTGAATTCAGAAATAGCCAGAACTTAATTGAGCTTGAAAAAAATCAGCAAGTTGCAATGCGTTTTGTAGATAACCGCGGTTTGGTAACAGAAAATTATCCGGCAAACCCAAATGGTTCTGTGAATGGCATTACCTCAGTGACTAACTTAGATGGACGGGTGACGGTCATGATGCCTCATCCTGAAAGAGTATTCCGCACGGTCAGCAATTCCTGGCATCCTAAAGAATGGGGTGAAGATAGTCCTTGGATGCGTATTTTCCGTAATGCACGCAGACAGTTAGGCTAATTTACCTAGTTGTTCTATTCTTTCTTTGTAAAGGCCCTGAAAATTCATCAGAGCCTTTATTTTTAGTGCATTAATGAACGTGTCTCTATATAGCGACAATGGCCTTATTGGATGTCTCAAATAAGAGACATTTAATTGGTTGATATTAATATGAAAATTTATAGGTGTGGTTAGGTGTCATAAATAGGAGACAAAAATTCATATCCGTCGTTAAAAAATATGACTAAAAAACACCAGTGAATTCGGTATCTTATAAATTATCAATAAAATCAATGTAGTATAAATTATTTTACAAGTTGGCATGTAATGTGCATAATATAAAGCAGTTGCTCATTCAATTTTTTATGTCGGCCCACAATCAGGTGGAAACATGCCACATAAGCCCAGAATGACGCCGAAGTAAGGTGCCTACCGTCCAACTTAATGATACTCGCTTTCGGGCCTTATCAAGCAAAGGGCGACACGTGGAGTGAGGCACCACCTACATGCTTAATTTATTTATCAAATGGCATGGCGGCTCCTCACTGGCGGGATGGTAATAAAGCTGCTATCCCGCCATCATTATTACAGGTAAATCCTGCCCATCGTGTTCATGTATGCTCATCGCTTGCAATAGCCAACAATTTTCAACCAGTTCAAAAAAAGACAAAAAGTAACTTTAGAATTCATCATTTGGCAGACTTTTTTCTATGCCTTATGTTGATAAGCAACAATGTTATTGTAGGTTATGAGATGATTTCTTTGAAAAAATGGCGTTTATTTCCGCGTTCATTGCGTCAATTAGTTTTAATGGCTTTCTGGTTGGTATTATTGCCACTATTGGTTTTGGCCTATCAAGCCTATAAAAGCCTCGATCAACTCAGTACTCAAGCGGCTGAAATTAATCGTTCAACCTTGGCGGATGTCCGTCGGAGCGAAGCGATGATAGGTGTTGCACTTGAGATGGAGCGTAGTTATCGCCAATATTGTGTATTAGGGGATATACGGCTGGAAAAACTCTATCAACGCCAATATCTTCAGTACACGAATATGCTTGGTAAGCAGATAACCATGTTGGCAAATACAGTGTATACAAAAAAACTCAATGAGTTACTGCCAGGGTTGACCAAAATTTCCTGTAGTAATGGTGCCCCTGAACCAGCTACCAATAAACTGCTTGAACAATTCTCCACTGCCAATAACCATTTAGTACAGGAAACTCGCAACATCATTTTCAGTCGTGGTGAACAGTTACAAAAAGATATTGCAGATAAGGGGCGTTTTTTTGGTTGGCAAAGCCTTATTTTATTCCTGTTAAGTGCATTTTTGGTCACCCTGTTTACGCGTATGATCATCGGGCCTGTGAAAGGTATCGAACGGATGATCAATCGACTGGGAAAAGGACTATCGTTGGAAAATCAGATCGAATCCTTTAAAGGTCCCCGGGAATTACGCTCGTTGGCACAGCGTATTATTTGGCTGAGCGAACGCCTGTCTTGGCTTGAATCGCAGCGCCATGAATTTTTACGTCATATCTCCCACGAATTGAAGACACCTCTGGCAAGTATGCGTGAAGGGACAGAATTACTGGCTGATGAGATTGCCGGGCCACTGACCGCAGATCAAAAAGAGGTCGTGAGTATTTTGGATAGCAGCAGTAGGCATTTACAGCAGCTTATCGAACAACTACTCGAATATAACCGTAAATTGGCAGATGGCCCTGCTGAGCATCAGAGTGTATCTTTAAGAGAACTTGTTGGTGGTGTTGTATTATCACATCAACTGCCTGCACGAACGAAAAATATTTATACAAACATTCAGCTGGATATAGATTATTGCTGGGCGGAACCCAACTTATTAATGAAGGTGATTGATAATCTCTACTCCAATGCAGTGCACTATGGAGCTGAATCCGGTAACATTTGGATTTCCAGTCGGCAAATGGGGAAAAATCTTCAGATTGATATTGCCAATACAGGAACGCCTATTCCTGAATTAGAAAAAAGCATGATTTTCGAGCCATTTTACCAAGGAAAACTTCAACGAAAAGGTGCAGTTAAAGGTAGTGGACTTGGCTTGAGTATTGCTCAAGATTGTATTAAACAGATGGGAGGAGTGATTCATCTGATAGAATCTGAATTTGCTGATGTATGTTTTCGAATTGAACTGCCATTAACCGCAAAGAATGATTAAATAATATGTATAACAGGTTTACTTACCACTTTATGATGGAGATGAAACAGCAAGATATTGTGACTAAACCAATCAAAAAATCTGCTGTTAAGCAGCCCATTATGGCAAGGGTTTCAACCCTGAGTTTCCGTGCTGTGTTGCTATTGTTCGTTCCTTATTTGCTGGTAGGGTGTGCTAAAACTACCGGGGCAGATAATTTAGTTTCGATAGCGCAGTCTATTCTGCCAGAGCATCAGGTCACGGATTATCGCCTTAAGAATTGTGACTCAATTTGGGATATAACAAAATTAACGGCAATGGAAAACGGGCTTTATTGGCTGAGATTTATGGATTGTACCGATCGACTGCCTCCGTCGGAAGCTCGTGAAGTAGCGAAACGTTTCAGTTTGACTGATTGGGAACAAGTATTCAAACAGAGCATTCTGATTAACAAATCCACTCCTTCATTGGCTGAACGTCGTAAAATTGTCGAAAATCTTAATCGGTATGGTGTTCAATTTCCTGTAGTTTTGCGGCCATTATTACAATTATGGCGTGAGCAGCAATATCTGAAAATTAATCTTGCCGAAGAAAAAATGAGGTTCCAGCGATTCCAGTTTGATAGCGATAGCAAAATTGACCGCTTGAAAGAAACACGAACACATTTAGAAAATGAACTTCGTTCAATATCTCGTAAATTAGAAAATCTAACTGATATTGAACGCCAACTTTCCTCTCGCAAGCAAGATCAAAGCAATGTTGTCACTTCCGGTGAAACAGGGAATGTGGATGGCACAGATAGCTCACCCCGTAAAAGGGATACTTTATCCAATCAATTAGAGCCGGAAGATAAATCGGCAACGCAGCCGGAAACACAAACAAAAGCGACTTCCCCAGAAGAAAAAGGAGCCAAATAACAATGACAGTGCGCAGCCCTGCCCATCTTCTTTTGGTTGATGATGACCCTGGTTTACTAAAACTATTGGGAATGCGTTTGACCAGCGAAGGGTTTCGAGTCACGACCGCAGAGAGTGGCCATGAAGCGTTACGTATACTGGCAAAAGAAAAAGTAGAGCTAGTGATCAGTGATTTACGCATGGATGAAATGGATGGTATGGCACTGTTTGCGGAAATCCAAAAACAACATCCTGGTATGCCAGTGATTATTCTGACTGCGCATGGCTCTATTCCCGATGCTGTGGCTGCAACGCAACAAGGTGTATTTAGCTTCCTGACCAAACCTGTGGACCGCGATGCATTATATAAGGCTATTGGTGATGCATTAGCACTGTCGACACCAGCTATAGATGGGCAATGGAGTGAGCAAATTGTCACCCGTAGCCCCCTGATGCTGCGTTTATTAGAGCAAGCAAAGATGGTCGCTCAATCAGATGTCAGTGTGCTGATTAATGGACAGAGTGGAACCGGTAAAGAAGTGTTGGCTCAAGCTATTCATCGGGTCAGTCCCCGGGCGAAAAAACCTTTTATCGCGATTAACTGCGGAGCCTTACCTGAACAATTGCTCGAATCTGAACTATTCGGTCATGCCAAAGGTGCATTTACTGGGGCGGTCAGTAGCCGAGAAGGGCTATTTTTGGCGGCTCAGGGAGGAACATTGTTCCTTGATGAGATCGGTGATATGCCGTTAGCACTGCAAGTGAAGCTATTGAGAGTGTTGCAGGAGCGTAAGGTGCGCCCCTTGGGAAGCAACCGTGATATAGACATTAATGTCAGAATTATTTCTGCAACTCACTGCGATTTGCCAAAAGCAATGCAGCGTGGTCAGTTTCGTGAAGACCTCTATTACCGCTTGAATGTCGTTAACCTGAAAATTCCTGCCCTGAATGAGCGTGCGGAAGATATTCCTTTATTGGCAAATCATCTGTTGCGTGAATCTGCCAAGCGCCATAAACCTTTTGTTCGTAGTTTTTCCACCAATGCGATGAAATGCCTGATGGCAGCAAGCTGGCCGGGTAACGTTCGTCAATTGGTCAATGTCATCGAACAATGTGTGGCACTGACGACGGCTCCAGTCATTAGTGATGCCTTGGTTATGCAGGCGTTGGAAGGAGAAAATACGGCATTGCCGACATTTGTAGAAGCCCGTGGGCAATTTGAACTGAATTACCTACGTAAACTGCTGCAAATGACCAAAGGTAATGTGACGCATGCGGCCCGCATGGCAGGGCGTAACCGGACCGAGTTTTATAAACTACTGGCTCGTCATGAGCTGGATGCTAATGATTTTAAGGAATAACTTTCCTGCTACTTCAGAAATTCTTACACTGAATAGAAATTGGAGATACCCAATAGATTTCAAGTTGCAACTTGAAAGATGAAGGGAACATAAATGAATTGTCTTGCTAAAGCTTGTTTTGTTAAGGCTTGCCTTATTAAGGCTTGTCTTATTGAGATCCAGTAAGACGGAAAGATGAATTATGGCCCAGGAGAGCCGCATTTTATGAGTCGTACTCTTAATATCGGTCTTGCCCAGTTAAATTGGCTGGTGGGAGACATCGAAGGAAACTGTGAAAGGATATTGCAGACAGTAAAAGAACAGCAAGAAAAAGGTGCTGATCTAGTGATGTTTTCTGAATTGGCACTGTCTGGTTATTTTCCCGAAGATCTCTTGTTCCGTTCTGACTTACAGCTACGTTGCCGTGAACAGTTAGTACGTTTGCAAGAGGCCAGTTCTCAGATCGGCATTCTGGTAGGACATCCGTGGCAACAGGACGGTAAGCTCTACAATGCACTTTCCTTGTTTTGGCAAGGTGAAGTTGTTGCCCGCTATTTCAAACAATTATTGCCTAATTATGGCGTCTTTGATGAAAAGCGTTATTTCAAGGCAGGCGACCAAAGCTGCGTTATACCATTTAAGGGGTATAATCTCGGTTTATTAATATGTGAAGACTTGTGGTTTGATGCGCCCATTGACACTCTGAAACAGGCCGGAGCCGAAATTATTCTGTCGATTAACGCTTCTCCTTATAACCATGAAAAACCAAATATTCGCAGTGCATTAATTAAATCCCATTGTCAGCGTACCCAACTGCCCATCATCTATCTCAATCAGGTTGGCGGGCAAGATCAGCTTATATTCGATGGTTGTTCAAAAGTATTTGCTGCAAATGGTGAAATTACTCATCGCATGGCTGCTTTTGAGGAACAAATTGAGCAGTGCCGTTTCAATGATATGAATATTGAGTTGATGGCGGAGCCTATTCCTCAATTGTCGCCGTTGGCGCAAATCTACAAGGCACTGGTGCTTTCAGTTCGTGATTATGTACAGAAAAATGGCTTTAAAGGCATATTACTTGGCTTATCTGGCGGTATTGATTCAGGTTTGACACTGGCGATTGCGGTGGACGCGTTGGGTAAAGACCATGTACAGGCGATCATGATGCCATTCCGTTATACTTCCGAAATGAGTATCCACGATGCCAGAGAACAGGCGGAATTGCTGGGTGTTGAATTTGATGTGGTATCCATTGAACCGATGTTTGATGCGTTTATGACACAACTTGAACCGATGTTCGCAGGAACAGAAAAAGATACGACAGAAGAGAATTTACAGGCACGTTGCCGTGCGGTCATTTTGATGGCGATGTCCAACAAGCGCCGCCGCTTAGTGTTGACGACCAGCAATAAGAGTGAATCAGCCGTAGGATACTCGACGTTGTATGGCGATATGGCGGGGGGCTTTAATGCTTTGAAAGATGTCCCTAAAACTATGGTATTTGCATTGTCTAAATACCGTAATACAGTATCCCTTGCTATTCCTCAGCGTGTGATTGATCGTCCGCCGTCTGCTGAATTGGCTCCGGATCAACTGGATCAGGACAGCTTACCTCCGTATGACATGCTGGATGCTATTCTTGAGGGATATGTTGAAAAAGACAAATCAGTGGCTGACTTGGTTGCTGAAGGTTTTGACGAAGCCATTGTTCGCAAGGTGATCCGGTTGGTTGATGTCAATGAATATAAACGCCGTCAGGCACCTATCGGCCCACGTATTACGCAGCGTGATTTTGGTAAAGACCGGCGCTACCCGATTACTTCCGGGTTCGGGCGTAAAAACTGGTAATAACAGGAAAACTTCATGAAAAAGATTGATGCAATTATCAAACCTTTTAAGCTGGATGATGTGCGTGAAGCTCTGGCTGAAGTGGGTATCACTGGTATGACAGTGACTGAAGTGAAAGGGTTTGGTCGTCAGAAAGGGCATACGGAGCTGTATCGCGGTGCAGAATATATGGTCGATTTTCTGCCGAAGGTAAAAATAGAGATTGTCGTACCAGATGATATTGCTGATACCTGCGTCGAGACGATCATGCAGATTGCCCAAACCGGCAAAATCGGTGATGGTAAAATTTTTGTTTTTGATGTTGACCGTGTTGTACGTATCCGTACTGGTGAGCAGGACGAAGAAGCTATTTAGTCAAAACGTCGATCCCCTTCATTTTTCTGATAACAGAAATATGAGTAGCCAGACCACCCTTGCATGGTTATGAAATGCAAGGGTGGTCTGGCTTTGTTACTGTTATCAATTAAGTTTTTTATCAGGCGCTATACAACTGACACTGTTAAATCACTTTATGTGGGCCAAAACATTCATAATGGATGTGCTGTTCATCAACTCCCATCTCCAGAAGCTGTTTGGCAATATATTGCATGAAAGCCACAGGTCCGCAGAAATAGAATTGCATCCCTTCAATCATTATCGAATCTTTTACGAGAGAGAGATCCATAAGTCCGGAGTGTTGGTAATGTGTACCTTTTTGGTCTACATCTCTTGGCTCGCGATACCAAACCTGTGAATACAAATTAGGCATGGAGCGGGATACTTCATTGACTTTGTCTGCGAAGGCATGATAACTGCCATGTTCTGCAGCGTGGAACCAATTCACCGGGCTGGTATGATGCTGACTATGCAGATGTTGAAGCATACTCATCATCGGGGTCAAACCAACGCCAGCAGAGATCAGCGTAACGGGCGTATCATTCAAGGTATCGAGGAAAAAATCACCGCGTGGCGCTGCCAGCATGACGATATCTCCTTCTTGCACGTTATCGTGCATGTGGTTTGAAACTTTACCCAGATACTCACGTTTAATGGCAATTTGGTAACTGGTGCCATTTGGGGCTGCGGTCAGTGAATATTGACGAATTTCGCGGTTTTCAAATGCCGGATCATCCAAATAAATTCCTAAATATTGCCCCGGTTTATAGTCCATTATCTTGCCACCATCTACGGGAACAAATTCAAAGCTGGTAATTACATCACTTTGTTGCTGCTTCCGATTGACCCGGAACTGGCGTAGCCCACGCCAACCGCCTTCTAGAAATTCACCATTTTGATATATTTCTTCTTCCCGATTGATAAAGACATCGGCCAGCACATTGTAAGCTTTCCCCCAAGCGCTGAGAACTTCATCACCAGGATGAAACATTTCATCAATCGTTGCCAGTAAGTGCGTGCCCACAATTTGGTAATGTTCGGGTTGAATGTTGAGGCTAGTGTGTTTATGAGCAATTTTTTCTACAGCCGGTAATAAGGCAGATAGATTATCGATATTGGCAGCATAAGCGCAAAGAGCATTGAAAAGCGCTTCACGCTGATCACCATTGATTTGATTACTCATATTAAAAATATCTTTTAATTCAGGGTTATGCTTAAACATTCGCTCGTAAAAATGCGCAGTTAATTTTGGACCTGTAGAGACAATGAGTGGAATGGTGGATTTTATGGTTGTAATAACCTGATTATCTAGCATGAATAACTCCTGAATTTCTCAAATGATGCCGAACTTTATAAGTTGCATTTTAAATGCATCTTATTGTGTTTGGGAATACATTAAATTGAGAAAAGAGAATGATCTTGATTTAAATCAAAGAATCAGAATTTATAGTTAGGCAGATCTCGACTAAGATCACAAATATCATTAATAAATCTAAAATCGCTAACACTACAATCAATTACTCAGCTTCCATTGCGCAGTTAATGCGAGAGCAATCGTTTGCGTAAAATGGCTTGTCAAGACTATCTCATTTGATAAAAAGAGTTTACACTGTGTGGCATTCTGGCCCTCATGGGTATTTTTTAGAGACGTAGCTGAGTCAGGAGAACCAAATGTTAAAGCGTGAAATGAATATTGCGAATTACGATCCCGAACTGTGGCAAGCGATGGAACAAGAAGTCTGTCGTCAGGAAGAACACATTGAATTGATTGCTTCTGAAAACTACACCAGCCCAAGAGTTATGCAGGCTCAAGGGTCTCAGCTCACTAATAAGTATGCGGAAGGCTATCCGGGTAAACGCTACTACGGCGGTTGTGAATACGTCGATGTGGTTGAACAACTCGCGATTGACCGTGCGAAAGAGCTGTTTGGTGCAGATTATGCTAACGTCCAGCCACATTCTGGTTCTCAGGCAAATGCTGCGGTGTACATGACTCTGCTGAACCCCGGCGATACTGTTTTAGGGATGAATCTAGCTCACGGGGGCCATCTGACTCACGGCTCTCCAGTGAATTTCTCCGGTAAACTTTATAACATCGTGCCTTATGGCATTGATGAAAGCGGTAAAATTGATTACGACGATATCCGTTCCCAGGCACAAAAACATAAGCCAAAAATGATTATCGGTGGTTTCTCTGCCTATTCGGGTGTTGTTGATTGGGCAAGGATGCGTGAGATTGCCGATGAAATCGGTGCTTACCTGTTTGTTGATATGGCTCACGTCGCTGGTTTGATTGCTGCGGGCGTTTATCCAAATCCAGTTCCTCACGCACACGTTGTTACAACAACGACTCACAAAACACTGGCGGGGCCACGCGGTGGCTTGATTCTGGCGAAAGGCGGCGATGAAGAACTGTATAAGAAACTGAATTCTTCTGTTTTCCCTGGCAGTCAGGGTGGCCCATTGATGCATGTGATTGCGGGTAAGGCTGTTGCTCTGAAAGAAGCGATGGAGCCTGAATTTAAAATCTATCAGCAGCAAGTCGCTCAGAATGCAAAAGTGATGGTAGATGTGTTCCTGCAACGCGGTTATAAAGTTGTTTCCGGGGAAACTGAAAACCATCTGTTTTTGTTGGATCTGGTGGATAAAGACATTACGGGTAAAGAAGCTGATGCTGCATTAGGGCGTGCCAATATTACCGTTAACAAAAATAGCGTACCTAACGATCCTCGTAGCCCATTTGTTACTTCTGGCATCCGTATCGGAACACCAGCTATTACGCGTCGTGGTTTTCAAGATGCAGAAACCCGTGAACTGGCTGGCTGGATTTGTGATGTGTTAGATAACATCAATGATGAAGCGACGATTGAAAGCGTTAAACAGAAAGTATTGGCGATCTGTGCAAGATATCCGGTTTACGCATAAATTATAACAAAATATCGATTAGAACTATCGAGATCAGTATCATCAAATAGTTCTGTCGATAATATTAAAGCCCGACTCATAACGTTAGTTTTGAGCGGGTTTTTTTGCATTTGAAAAAATGGGGGCATTTGGATGGTTGTTCCATCAACATTTTGGTTAGGATTAGGTTATTTCACATATTTTTTCTCTTTTGGCATATTTTTACCTTTTTGGTCTGTTTGGTTGAAAGGTGAAGGCATCGAACCTTCAATGATAGGAATATTGCTTGGAGCAGGATTAGTTTCCCGTTTTATCGGCAGTTTAATTATCTCTCCTACGGTAAAAGATCCTTCAAAATTAATTAAAGCGTTGCGGCTTCTTTCCCTGTTGACATTGATTTTTGCTATCAGTTTTGTATTTGGTAGCCATTGGGCATGGCTTTTCTTAGTCATGATAGGTTTCAATTTATTTTTTTCACCATTGGTACCTTTATCCGATGCACTGGCTGGAACATGGCAAAAACAATTTACGTTTGATTATGGCAAAGTCAGGGTTTGGGGATCGATTGCTTTTATTATTAGTTCTTCGCTAACGGGCATATTAATGTCTGCCGATGGAATAAGCTTCTCAATCAGCAGTCTCAATTTTGGATGGAATTTGTCATTTGACAGTCTGAATAGTTGGATTGGCAGTGATTTATTTGGAACACACCATATCATTCTCGTCTTTTTGATTTTTAGCATTACGGTCATGTTACTGGGAATGATGTTGAAACCCTCGATTATGCCAGTAGGTAAAATCAAAGTTGCAAATACTAATACGATCTCTTTTAAAGAACTTTTGTCTGAAAAGCCTGTATGGCAATTTTTAGTGTGTGTAACGCTATTACAGGCAGCACATGCTGGTTATTACAGCTTCGGTTCTATTTATTGGGAGAATGCGGGTTATTCTTCATCAACCATTGGTTATCTTTGGTCATTAGGTGTTGTGGCAGAAGTTGTTGTCTTTACTTTCAGTAACCAACTGTTTCGTCGTTGGAGCGCGCGTAATCTGTTATTGTTGTCGGGTATTTGTGGTGTCATTCGCTGGGGGTTAATGGGAACCTCTACTGAATTAGCAGCGCTAATTCTTATTCAAATTTTGCATTGCGGTACCTTTACCGTTTGTCATTTGGCAGCGATGCGTTTTATTGGTGCCAGAAAAGAAAATGAAATCATCCGATTGCAGGCGACTTATTCTGCTTTGGCGATGGGAGGCGGTATAGCAGTCATGAGCATAATTGCTGGTTTCATGTATGAAAGTATGGGGAACGGCATCTTTTGGATTATGGCATTGGTTGCATTACCTGCACTATTTCTGCGGCCGAAAGTGGAAGCTCATGTTCACTGATTAAAAATCATGGCAATAAAAAAGGGCACCCAGGAGGTGCCCTGAAACATTTTTGCTTAAAAAAGCATTCTTGCTCAAAAAACATTGCTCAAATTATTTTTATTTAAAGATTAACGTTTCAGTGCTTCAGTTAATTCTTCACGTATTTCTGACAGAATGTCTTTAACGATACGTGGGTTACCCGCTACGATATTTCCAGAGTTGATATAGTTATGACCACCAACAAAATCGGTGACGATGTTGCCTGATTCACGCACCAGCAATTCACCGCCCATGAAATCCCATGGTTTCAGGCCAATCTCGAAGTAACCATCTACACGCCCAGCAGCAACATAAGCCAAATCCAGTGCAGCAGATCCTGTGCGACGGAAGTCTGCACAGCGATCAAATAATTTACCCAGTACATTCATGTAAGGAGTTGTGTGCTGCTTGGCTTTGAATGGGAAGCCTGTTGCAAGGACAGTACCATCCAGACCACGGGCATTGGCACCACGCAGACGATAGCCGTTCAATTGAGCACCTTGACCACGAACCGTAGTAAACAGCTCATTGCGCATTGGATCATAAACCACGGCAACTTCAGTACGGCCTTTAATGCGCACAGCAATGGAAACTGCAAAATGGGGGAGACGTTTAATAAAGTTGGTGGTGCCATCCAGTGGATCGATAACCCATTGGAAATCGTCTTCTTCACCTAAGTGCTCACCACTTTCTTCAGTGATCAGTGTATGCTTAGGATAAGATTTGCGGATAATGTCAATGATCAGCTTTTCTGCTTCACGATCAACATTGGTGACGAAATCGTTACTGCCTTTTTGGCTCGCTTCAATAGCATCAGGAGTTTCGTAACTTTTGGCAATATAATTGCCGGCTTTACGCGCTGCGCGTATAGCGATGTTTAGCATCGGATGCATGGGGTATCTTCCACCAGGATTTTAAAGAACGGGAAACAAATCGGCGCGCAGTATAGCAGTAGTTCGTCAAAATGACTAATGCTGTGTTAAGATATTCGATTCTTATACTGAACTTAAAAGCCGTCATGTTAGAGAATATTCGCATTATTCTGGTAGAAACCTCCCACACGGGTAACATGGGGTCAACCGCCAGAGCCATGAAAACCATGGGATTGACCAACCTATATCTGGTGAATCCGCTCGTTCAGCCTGACTCTCATTCTATCGCACTCTCAGCCGGTGCAAGTGACGTTATTGGCAATGCAACCATTGTAGATACGTTGGATGAAGCGTTGGCAGGTTGTGAATTGGTTATAGGAACCAGCGCACGCTCCCGAACCCTCTCTTGGCCAATGGTTGCCCCTCGTGAATGTGGGGAGCTTTGTGTCAAAACAGCCAGCCACTCTCCGGTTGCAATTGTGTTTGGCCGTGAACGTGTTGGTCTGACTAACGAAGAACTGCAAAGATGTAACTATCACCTTTATATTCCAACTAATCCGGAATACGGTTCATTGAACTTAGCGATGGCTGTTCAATTGGTTAGTTATGAAATTCGCATGGCACACCTTGCGGCTGAGGAACAACCAGAACAAGCAGCTTCTCCAGATCATGAGGCAGAGTATCCTGCTATCGAAGATATGGAGCGTTTTTATCAGCATTTTGAGCAGATACTGAACGAATCTGGCTTCATCCGCAAAGCGCATCCAGGTCAGATAATGAACAAATTAAGACGTCTTTATACCCGCGCTCGACCAGAGACTCAAGAGTTGAATATTCTGCGTGGTATACTGACTTCCATGGATAAATGGGCCAAAAAATAATCGTTTCTTTGCAAAAAACCGCCGTAAAAACGTAGGTAAACGGGTGAAAAAAGGCGTAGGGCAGCCAAATAATAGTTGAGTAAATTACTAGGTTAAATAGTTGACTAAAATAGTCAGGAATGTCACAATTTGACCCATATTTCACCATGGAGTTTTTGTTATGAGACTGACATCAAAAGGACGTTATGCGGTAACTGCCATGCTAGATGTGGCGTTGCATTCACAAGAAGGGCCGGTGCCATTAGCCGACATTTCTGAACGTCAGGGAATTTCCCTTTCCTATCTTGAGCAGTTGTTTTCCCGCCTGCGTAAAAATGGTCTGGTTTCTAGCGTCCGTGGTCCAGGTGGCGGTTATTTGCTGGGCAGAAATGCTGGTAAGATTTTCGTTGCCGAAGTGATTTCAGCTGTTGATGAATCCGTTGATGCAACTCGCTGTCAGGGCAGAGAAGGCTGCCAGGGCGGTGATCGCTGTTTGACTCATGCATTATGGCGTGATCTCAGTGATCGTATCACGGGTTTCCTAAGCAGCATCAGTTTAGAAGAATTAGTGAACAACCAAGAAGTGTTAGACGTTGCTGATCGTCAAGACAGCGATAAGCGCCGTACACCTAACGGCAGGCCTCAAGAGACGATTAACGTTAATCTGCGTGCGTAATTGTGGCAAACAGAAGTATTAAAAGTGTCTTACGGAGCATGTGAGCAATGAAATTACCCATTTATTTGGATTATTCAGCAACAACACCAGTCGATCCACGTGTTGCTGAAAAAATGATGAACTATCTAACTATTGACGGGATCTTTGGTAATCCGGCTTCCCGTTCACATCGTTTTGGCTGGCAGGCAGAAGAAGCCGTTGATATTGCGCGTAATCAAATTGCTGATCTGATCGGCGCTGACCCGCGTGAAATCGTGTTTACTTCTGGTGCAACAGAATCAGATAACCTTGCAATTAAAGGTGCTGCAAAATTTTATCAGAAAAAAGGCAAGCACGTTATTACCTGCAAAACTGAACACAAAGCGGTTTTAGATACTTGTCGTCAGTTGGAGCGCGAAGGTTTTGAGATCACATATCTTGCACCAATGAGTAATGGCATGATTGATCTGAAAGAGCTGGAAGCCAGCATGCGTGATGACACTATTCTGGTTTCCATCATGCATGTCAATAACGAAATTGGCATTGTTCAGGATATCATGACCATCGGTGAAATGTGTCGCAGCCGCGGTATCATTTTCCATGTTGATGCGACTCAAAGTGTCGGTAAATTGCCTATTGACCTCAGCAAACTGAAAGTTGATCTGATGTCGTTTTCTGCGCATAAGATTTATGGGCCAATGGGTATTGGTGGTCTATATGTTCGTCGTAAACCCCGCGTTCGCATTGAAGCACAGCAACACGGTGGCGGTCATGAGCGCGGTATGCGTTCAGGTACATTACCTGTTCACCAGATCGTTGGCATGGGCGAAGCCTATCGTATTGCGAAAGAAGAACTGGAATCAGAGGCAGAACGTCTGCGTGGCTTGCGTCTGCGTTTGTGGAACGGTATCAAAGATATCGAAGAAGTTTATCTAAACGGTGATTTAGAATTAGGCGCTCCGCACATTCTAAATGTCAGCTTCAACTATGTTGAAGGTGAGTCCTTGATGATGTCACTGAAAGATTTGGCGGTTTCTTCTGGCTCGGCATGTACTTCAGCGAGTTTGGAGCCTTCTTATGTCCTGCGTGCATTGGGCATGAATGATGAACTGGCACACAGTTCTATTCGTTTCTCTTTGGGGCGTTTTACCACAGAAGAAGAAATAGACTATGCAATCAAGTTGATTCACAACGCGATTGGTCACCTGCGCGATCTTTCTCCATTGTGGGAAATGTTCAAACAGGGTGTGGATATTAGCACCATCGAATGGTCTCATCATTAATCAGACGGTTTCAGGAGTAACGATATGGCTTACAGCGACAAAGTAATTGATCACTACGAAAACCCACGTAATGTTGGTTCATTCGACAGTGAAGATCCTTCAGTTGGTAGTGGCATGGTAGGTGCACCTGCTTGTGGTGACGTCATGCGGCTGCAAATCAAGGTCAACGATTCAGGTATCATTGAAGACGCACGTTTCAAAACCTATGGCTGCGGCTCTGCGATTGCATCCAGCTCTCTGGTAACAGAATGGATGAAAGGAAAATCGCTGGAACAGGCAGAAGCGATCAAAAACACACAGATCGCTGATGAATTGGAATTGCCACCAGTGAAAATTCACTGCTCTATTTTGGCAGAAGATGCGATTAAAGCTGCCATTGCAGATTATAAGAGCAAGCGTCAAGCCAAGTAATGCGTTTAGCGAAAAGCAAATAACTCTGGTGGATATTGGTTCAATATCCACCTTTACTAGTTTTAAAAGTGAGGTGTTGTATGTCAATTTCCCTGACAGAAAGTGCAGCCCAGCGTATTTTGGCCTTTCTTGACAATCGCGGAAAAGGTGTCGGGTTGCGTTTGGGAGTGAGAACATCCGGCTGCTCTGGTATGGCATATGTGTTTGAATTTGCTGATACAGTTAATGAAGAAGATCAGGTTTTTGAAGATAAGGGCGTGAAAGTTATCATTGACGGTAAAAGCATCCTTTACCTTGATGGCACTGAGCTGGATTTTGTCAAAGAGGGCCTGAATGAAGGCTTTAAATTCAACAACCCCAACGTTTCCAGCGAATGTGGTTGTGGGGAAAGTTTTCACGTTTAACCTCGTTTAATACCACACTTTGCGAAACTATCTGTATTTGCAAAACAAGAGTAATTTATGGACTATTTCACCTTATTCGGGTTGCCTACCTGCTATGCGATTGACCGTGAACAGTTGGCGACCCGTTATCAGGAATTGCAGCGTCAGTTTCACCCTGATCGTTTTGCCAACCAACCAGAACGTGAAAAAACGCTGGCACTTCAACAAGCAGCTACCATCAATGATGGTTATCAGACGCTGAAACATCCCCTGAAACGTGCAGAATATATGCTATCTCAGCAAGGGTTCGATCTATCCAATGAACAGCATACGATGCAGGATATGGCTTTCCTCATGCAGCAGCTAGAGTTGCGCGAAGAGCTTGATGCCATTGAGCATAGTGCAGAGCCTGAAACAGAACTTGCTGGTTTTTCATCTCGCTTGAATAAAATGATTAAAACTCGCAGTGAGCAGATGGAACAGCAGCTTGATGCTTCTGAATGGACAATTGCAGCCGATACAGTCCGTAAATTACGCTTTTTAGATAAATTGCAACAGCAAGTTGAACAACTGGAAGAACGGCTGCTGGATGATTTTTAGCTGAACAGCATTTATTTGAATAGCTTTAGCTGAATGGATTTCGGTTGAATACATTTCAGTTGAATAAATGTCGGCTGATATAGATTTATAGGGGCACACATGGCTTTATTACAAATCAGCGAACCTGGTTTATCTGCCGCACCGCACCAGCGTCGCCTGGCTGTGGGAATTGATCTTGGTACCACTCACTCTCTGGTTGCGACTGTCCGAAGTGGTCAGGCGGAAACGCTGGCTGACAGTGAAAACCGTCACTTGCTTCCTTCTGTTGTGCAATATCGCAAAGAGAACATTCAGGTTGGCTGGCTGGCGCGCCAGCAGGCGGCATCTGATCCTGTCAATACAGTTAGTTCTGTCAAACGCATGATGGGGCGCTCTCTGTCTGATATTCAGCAGCGTTATCCTAACCTTCCATACCAGTTGCAAGCGAGTGAAAATGGTTTGCCGCTGATCAATACCGTAGCAGGCTTGGTCGATCCTATTCAGGTTTCTTCTGAAATATTGAAATCGTTGGCTCAACGGGCAGAAGAAACTTTGGATGGCAAACTTGATGGTGTCGTGATTACGGTTCCAGCTTATTTTGATGACGCACAGCGTCAGGGCACCAAGGATGCCGCACGTTTAGCGGGTCTGCATGTTCTTCGGCTTTTAAACGAGCCGACCGCCGCTGCTATCGCTTATGGTCTTGATTCTGGTCAGGAAGGTGTGATCGCTGTTTACGATCTGGGTGGTGGAACGTTCGACGTTTCCATTCTTCGTCTCAGCCGGGGGGTGTTTGAAGTACTGGCGACGGGAGGCGATACCGCGCTAGGTGGTGATGATTTTGACTTGCTGCTGGTCAATTGGATTCGTGAACAAGCTGGGATCAGCAATAACACAGATCATGGATTACAGCGTCAACTGCTGGATATCGCAACTCAAGCCAAAATCACTTTGAGTGAGGCAGAGAGCACAGAAATCAGTATTGCTGACTGGCAAGGCCGCATTACCCGCACTGAATTCAACGAACTGATTGCTTCTCTCGTCAAACGCACATTAATCTCCTGCCGCCGGGCATTGAAAGATGCTAGCGTGACAACTGATGAAGTTTTGCAAGTGGTCATGGTTGGTGGTTCAACGCGAGTGCCTCTGGTGCGCAGCATGGTGGGAGAATTCTTTGACCGTGAGCCATTGACTTCTATCGATCCAGACAAAGTCGTAGCTGTTGGTGCTGCAATTCAGGCTGATATTCTGGTAGGCAACAAGCCTGACAGTGAAATGCTGTTACTGGATGTTATCCCGCTTTCACTCGGTTTGGAAACAATGGGTGGTTTGGTGGAAAAAGTCATTCCACGTAATACCACGATTCCTATTGCACGAGCGCAAGAGTTTACTACTTTCAAAGATGGCCAAAGTGCGATGAGCATCCATGTGGTGCAAGGTGAGCGAGAATTAGTCAGTGACGGCCGTTCATTGGCGCGCTTTACATTGCGTGGTATTCCGCCACTGCCGGCTGGCGGCGCACACATTCGCGTGACCTTTCAGGTCGATGCGGATGGTTTACTGAGCGTCAGTGCATTGGAAAAATCCACGGGTGTTGAAGCTTCCATTCAGGTGAAACCTTCCTATGGTTTATCGGATGAAGAAATTGCTCGTATGCTCAAAGATTCAATGAGTAATGCACAAGAAGACATTCAGGCGCGTAAGTTGGCAGAACAAAAGGTTGAGGCAGCTCGAGTTTTGGAAAGCTTAACTGGCGCGTTGGAAAAAGATTCTGACTTATTAAGTCAGGAAGAGCAGGCCGCCATTGATGCTGCCGCGCAAGTATTAATTGAAAGTGCTCAGGGAACATCTCCTGATGCGATTGAAAGTGCAATTAAACAATTGGACAAACAAACGCAGGAATTTGCAGCGCGCCGTATGGACACATCAATCCGCCGGGCTTTGGCGGGTCATTCTGTGGATGAAATTTAATTATGCCTAAAATTGTATTTTTACCTCATAACGAACTTTGCCCTGAGGGTGCAGTACTGGACGCGAAGGAAGGCGAATCAATTCTAGACGTTGCACTACGTAATGGTATAGAAATTGAACATGCTTGTGAAAAATCCTGTGCGTGTACCACTTGTCACTGTATCGTCAGAGAAGGTTTTGACTCGTTAGGGGAAAGCACTGAACTGGAAGATGACATGTTGGATAAAGCATGGGGATTGGAGCCTGAAAGCCGGTTGAGTTGTCAGGCTAAAGTAGCTGATGAGGATTTAATCATTGAAATCCCGAAATACACCATCAACCATGCGCGTGAACACTAATTTATTGACACGACGAATAGATATAGGCACGACGAATAGCTATTGACACGAATGGCTATGAGCACAAATAGGAGAATGAAAAAATGAAATGGTCTGACAGTCGTGATATTGGTGAAGCACTGTATGACAATTTTCCGGATTTAGATCCTAAAACAGTGCGTTTCACCGATATGCATGAATGGATTTGTCAACTGAATGGCTTTGATGATGATCCTCAAAAATCCAATGAAAAAATCTTGGAAGCTATTTTGCTCGTGTGGCTGGATGAATATGAGTAGCATGAAATTTGCGCAAAGCAAAAAGTGCACAAACTCACCTATTCTTGCCTAATAACTTGGCATAGTTGGCATTTAATGGAAAACTGGCAATCGCCAGTTTTTTTACATTAAAAAACCCTTACTGTGAAACAGTGAACAATATGTGAAGCAGTAGACAAAATAAGATAAGAAGTGAGAAAAAAATGACAAAGCAAATCATGCCAGTAACACTGTCTTATGAACCCGCTCATGCTTGCTGGGGTGAAAAAGCGCTTATTAGCTCAAGCGACCAGGGGATTGCCATCCACGTGGATAACAATGGAAAATTAGGGGCTATCCAACGCGCAGGACGTAAAATTGATGGACAAGGAATTCGTAACGTTGCCTTAGCCGGTGATGGCTGGGATCTAGAAAGAAGTTGGGCATTTTGGTTGGGGTTCCGTTCGCCCAAGGGATTACGCACTATTGAATGGCCACAACTGCCTGCGACAGAAAAACAAGAACTCGACAGCAGAATCAAATTCATTGATTGGGTACGTGATACGATCAACCTTCCGGCAGAAGATTTAGGGCCAGAACAGCTCGCTCAGAGAGCCATTGACTTACTCAGTGGTGTAGCGGGTGATGCGGTGAGTTATCGAATTATCAAAGGTAATGAACTGCACGAACAAGGTTATTTAGGTGTACATACTGTTGGCCGTGGCTCTTCCCGTGACCCTGTTTTTCTGGCATTGGATTTTAACCCGACAAAAGATGCAAAAGCGCCCGTCTTTGCTTGTCTGGTCGGTAAAGGTATTACCTTCGATTCAGGCGGATACAGCATCAAACCTTCTAGCTCAATGGATTCCATGAAATCGGACATGGGCGGCTCGGCAACATTAACTGGTGCACTGGCTCTGGCAATCAGCCGTGGGTTGAAACATCGTGTGAAATTGTTCCTGAGCATTGCAGATAATATGGTGAGCGGGAATGCCTTCAAACTGGGTGACATCATACGTTATCGCAACGGTAAAACCGTTGAAGTGATGAACACTGATGCAGAAGGGCGTCTGGTTTTGGCTGATGGTTTGATTGATGCCAGTGCGGAAAAAGCGCGGCTTATTATTGATGCTGCAACGTTAACCGGAGCAGCAAAAATGGCGGTAGGAAACGATTACCATTCTGTATTTAGTTTTGATGATAAATTGGCATCTGAGTTACTGGCTGCGGCAGAGACTGAAAACGAATTATTCTGGCGTTTGCCGCTGGCTGAATTCCATCGCAGCCAATTACCATCCAATTTTGCTGACCTGAACAACATTGCGTCACCTGCGCATTCAGCGGGAGCCAGTACCGCAGCAGCATTCTTGTCTCACTTTGTGGAAAATTATAAAAAAGGCTGGGTACACATTGATTGCTCCGCAACCTACCGTAAATCATCTGTTGAACAATGGGCTGCAGGTGCAACGGGATATGGTGTGCGTACTATTGCTAATTTGTTGTTAACCAAAGAGAAATAAACAGTCATATTTTCAAATACCTTTCTTGATAGCCTCTCAGATGGGAGGCTATGATTGAATTTTTAAGGATCCTAATGACTACATTTAACTACAGTTTAAATAGCACTATTCGGAGATTTTCATGAGCTTGTCAAATGGGCCTGTCGCTACTGAAATAGAAGTTCCCAGTGGAAGCCATATCACTCTCAGCCAGCCAGAGGAACAACCCGCTCAGCTTATTGAGGCCTTAATTGATTTATTCAAACAGCATAAACCCGTTCGGCGTGCTTTTCTAATCATGGCTCATGATAAAAATCTGGATGAAGAGCCTAGTTTGTTAATTGGCTTGGAATTCAGCGGAGTGTTAACAGACAACGAGGTTAACTTGCTGCTTCAAGAAGCTGGAGAACAGGCTTGTGAATATCTTGATGAAGACAAATCCGTCGATTTTTGTCTGGTCAATGAAAATGAAGGAGGGATTAGCCATTATTTGATCCAGCATACGCAACCTTTCTATCAACGGAAATTAGGTAGCTGGCTGCGGGATACCATTCCTGTTATTAATCAATAATAGGCAAACGCTGTACCAGAAAACCATTTTTTCTGCGCTTTGGTTATGTGAGGTAGGAAGTACCATAATGAACTTCTAAAAAAATAATCTTCCGGCATATCCGGTAAAACGATAGGGGTTATGGTCATGTATCAACGTCAATTTCTGCAATGGGGGGCAAGGAGAAAGCGATATCTCGTCGTGCTATTCGCCTCGTTATTTGCACTGTTCGTGCTATCCGGATGCGATCAATCCGACAATTCAGAGAAGGATAAGCTACACACGTTATTGTCTCAACAAGATAAGACGCAAGAAAATAAAGCTCAAAAACAGAATACTTCAGAACAGAAGATTCAAGAAAATCAATCTCAAGGTGGCAACGCAAAATCAGAAATATCAACACAGCGCTATGCAGGCAAAGATGTCACTATCCTGGATGCATCTGAACTACAGTTAGATGGTGCCAGTGCAATGGTGGTGACATTTTCTATTCCTTTAGATCCCAACCAAGATTTTTCACAAAAAGTACACCTGGTTGATATGAAATCCGGAAAATTGGATGGTGCATGGGAACTTTCCAATAACCAGATGGAACTCCGGTTACGTCATTTACCCCCTGATCGTGAATTACAGTTAACGGTTGATGAGGGCGTGAAAGGGATAAATGAACGAAAGTTGGCGATCGGTTATGAGAAAAAGTTCAAAACGGCATCTGTTACACCAACAGTGGGTTTTGCCAGCAAAGGTATATTGTTGCCCAGTAAAGCGGCGGAAGGGCTGCCTATACTGACACTCAATGTTGATCGTGTTGATGTTAATTTTTTCCGAATCAAAGATGAGGCTTTACCCTCGTTTATCGCCGACTGGCAATACAGCAGCAACATGGATTACTGGGAATCCAAGAAACTACTGCAAGATACTGAATTAGTCTATACAGGTCGTTTCGACCTTAATCCGACCGCCAATACCCGTGAAAAAATATTGCTGCCTTTAAATAACATCAAAGAGTTACAAAGAGATGGTGTTTATCTGGCTGTCATGCAGCAAGCAGGAAAATATACCTATAACAATCCCATTACCCTGTTTACATTGAGTGATATTGGCGTCTCGATGCACACTTATCTACACAGGATCGATGTATTTACTCAATCATTGGCACAAGGTTCTGGCCTGAAAGGGGTTGAAATTCGTCTGTTGGATGGAAAAGGACAACTTCTGGCAAAAGCCATGACTGACAGTGATGGGCACGCAACACTCGAAAAAAGCGACAAAGCAAAATTACTGCTGGCTATTCAGGATGGACGAACCAGCATGATTGACTTGAATTCTCCTGCTCTGGATCTCTCTGAGTTTGATATCGGAGGCCCACAAGGGTACAGCAAACAGTTTTTTGTATTTGGCCCAAGAAACCTTTATCGGCCGGGAGAAACGCTGATCGTTAATGGCTTATTGCGTGATGCTGATGGCCGCCCACTTAAACCGCAGCCAGTTAAAGTGGATGTATTGAAATCGGATAATCAGGTTGTCCGTAGTTTTGTCTGGCAAGCTGAAAACGGGTTATATCAATATCGTTACCCTATCCCTCAAGAGGCTGAAACGGGAATGTGGTCACTGAGATTGGATTTAGGTGATAAAACGCCACGTTATTACAAGTTTAGTGTTGAAGATTTCATGCCCGAGCGTATGGCATTAGAGATCAACGGGAATGCGGATAATCAGCCTGTATTGAAGAATGAAAATGTTGAATTCGCCATAACGGGTCGTTACCTGTATGGTGCGCCGGCTGCGGATAACCGCTTACAAGGGCAACTGTTCTTACGCCCTGATCGTAATGCAGTAACTAAATTACCGGGATACGAATTTGGTTCGGTAAAAGAAACAGATTTGAGCCGGACATTGGATGAGTTTGATTTCACGCTGAACAAAGAAGGGAAGGCGGATCTCTCCGTCAGTGGCGATAATTGGAATTCCGTCACTTCTCCTGTGAAAGTCATTGTACAGGCCAGCCTGTTGGAATCCGGTGGTCGCCCTGTGACACGTAGGGCCGAACAGGCCATCTGGCCTGCTAAGCAGTTAGTTGGTATACGTCCACTTTTCAATAAGAAAGCGATTTATGACTATCGTACCGGCCGTGATGAAAACCGCTATAACGTAGATGAAAATTCACTGGCAGAATTTGACATCGTCTATGCAGATGCTAGTGGTAAGAAACATGCCGTATCAGAATTAAGAGCACGTTTGATATACGAACGCCGTGATTATTATTGGCGTTGGTCCGATAGCACGGGGTGGGATTCAGGTTATGACCAGAAAGACTTAGTGATGGCTGATGAGCATGTCCAGATTGCGGAAAACGGAACCGCCAAAATCAGTTTTCCTGTTGACTGGGGGACTTACCGTATTGAGATCGTCGATCCACATAATCAACTCGTGACAAGTCTGAATTTTTGGGCTGGTTATTCGTGGCAGGATAACACGGGTGGCACAGGCGCAGTTCGTCCAGATCAGGTCAAATTATCACTGGATAAAGCAGCTTATAAACCGGGCGATAAAGTGAAGCTGCATATGGTTGCACCACAAGAAGGTAAAGGATATTTGCTGGTGGAGTCCAGTGATGGTCCATTGTGGTGGCAGGAAATTGATGTACCAGAAAAAGGTTTGGATATTGACGTTCCGATTAACCAAGAATGGGCACGTCATGATTTATACCTCACCGCAGTTGTCATACGTCCGGGAGATAAATCTCGTCAGGCGACAGTTAAACGGGCGATTGGTGTATTGTATCTACCCATGATGGATGAAAGACGCAAACTGAATCTGGCCTTAAATGCACCTGATAAAATACGTCCAAATCAAGATCTCACTGTTAAAATCAAAGCTACACCTCAATCGGGACAAAAACTTCCTAAACAAGCCTATGTCCTGCTTTCAGCAGTAGATTCAGGGGTATTGAGTATTACTAACTTTAAAACCCCTGATCCTTATGATGCTTTCTTTAGCCGGAAACGTTATGGCATTGATCAGTATGATGTTTATGGTCGTCTGATTGAGGCTGAAGGGCGTCAGGCGAATCTGCGTTTTGGTGGAGATGGTAGTGACGACTTTGATCGCGGTGGTAAAAAACCACTGACGGAGGTCAAAATTATTGCAGAACAAGCCAAGCCAGTGGCTCTGAATGCTAATGGAGAAGGAGAAGTTACTCTGCCGATCCCGGATTTCAACGGAGAACTTAGGTTGATGGCGCAGATATGGAGTGATGATAACTTTGGTCACAGTGAGCGCAAAATCACCGTTGCGGCACCCGTCATTACTCAGATGTCATTGCCTCGTTTCATGGCGGGTGGTGATCATTCTCAATTAGCGTTGGATATCACCAACTTGACGGAGCAGCCGCAAGTACTGACATTGAATTTTGCTGCGGAAGGTCTGATTAAATTACAAGGGGTGACAAGTAAAAAGCTTCTACTGGAAAAAGGAATACGGACAACCATTCAAATTCCGGTCAAGGCGGATTACGGATTTGGTGAAGGTGAAATTTTCCTGACAGTGAATGGGTTGAAATTATCTGACGAAGAGCAGGTACAATACAAAAATAGTTGGAAAATGGGTGTTCGCCCGGCATATCCAGCTCAAACCATTCAATTCGCTGATGTGATCCATCAAGGGCAAAATTGGCAATTACCATCGACAGCAATTGCGGGTCTGGCACCAGAAACTTTGGAAGGACAGTTATTGCTGAGTAGTAGACCGTCATTGCAAATCGCGCGTTATATCCGTGAATTATATGCCTATCCTTACGGCTGCTTAGAACAAACAGTAAGCGGGCTTTATCCATCACTTTATTCCAATGAAGCTGAATTGAAAAAATTGGGTATTAATACACAAAGTGATGAAAAACGTCGGACAGCAATTGATGTGGGCATTACCCATCTGTTAAGTATGCAGCGTCATGATGGCAGTTTTTCATTGTGGAACCGTAATGGAGATGAAGAATTCTGGTTGACTGCTTATGCGACAGATTTCCTGTTCCGTGCAAGCCAACAAGGCTATAGCGTTCCCGTTGATGCCCTTAAATCAGCCAATAACCGCTTACTGCGCTACTTACAGGATAAAAGTATCATCAGTGACCGCTACAGTGGCTCACGTGCGGCGCTCCAATTTTCTGTGCAGGCTTATGCCGGATTAGTATTGGCTACCCAACAGAAAGCACCATTGAGTGGGTTGAGACAGCTCTATGAACGCCGAGCGCAGGCAGGAAATGGTTTGTCTTTGGTTCAGCTTGGTATTGCGTTGAAACTAATGGGAGATAATACCCGTGGTGACGCAGCTGTACAGTTGGGGGTTAATGCATCACGCGAATCGGGTTATGGGTTGGGTGATTACGGTAGTACTATCCGGGATAACGCTCTGATTGTTTCCCTGTTAACAGAGCACAATATGTTTCAGAAAGAAATGTTGCAAAAAGAGCGTGATGAGAAATTGCTCAGTTTATCCAATGAACTGACCACTCGTGATTATTTCTCAACTCAGGAGAGTAATGCGATTTATTTGGCAGGACGCTATTTTATTGGCGCGGCTGAACAACCATGGAAGGCGGTGATTAATCAGCAAATGCCATCATTTAACCGTGAAAGCGCATTGACTGAGACATTAACGGCGGATCAGATTTCGAAAGGTATTGATATCAGCAACCGGGGTGACAGCACATTGTACTCACGCTTGAATGTGGTGGGTTATCCGCTGAATACACCGAGTCCTTACTCAAACGTGCTCAAAATTAAGCGCACTTACCTCAGTCTGGAGGGAGTTCCAGCCAATATTGAACGAATGAGAAGTGGTGAAATGGTGATTGTGAAACTGGAAATCAGTGCGACAGAATCGGTGCCAGATGCCTTGGTTGTCGATTTATTGCCAGCCGGATTGGAAGTTGAGAATCAGAATCTGGCAAATAGCAGCGCCAGTTTGAGTGAGAGTGCGGCAAACCTGCAAGATTTAGTTGAAGACATGCAAAATGCGCATATCCGGCACATGGAATACCGCGATGATCGCTTTGTTGCCGCTGTTGCTGTTCCATCTTACCAACCAGTCACATTGCTATATTTAGCTCGGGCAGTTGCACCGGGGATTTATCAAATCCCTGCTCCACAGGTTGAATCCATGTATGTCCCAAATTGGCGTGCGGTGGGGGAAACTGATACAAAACTGGAAGTTGTCCGCTAATCATCATCAGCCCCTATCCTTGAGGATAGGGGCTATTTCCTTTCGGATACTGTTTTAATGAGAAAACTATCTTCCCGCATTTCTCTGGCTATTTTAACGATAGTTTTAGTCATGTTATTGGTGATCCCCGCAGTAATGTGGCTGGCAGATAAAATCTGGCCGCTCCCCATGCATAACATCAAAATGGCGCGTGTAGTGGTAGGGGCTGATGGTTCGCCCTTGTGGCGTTTTGCTGATAGCGAGGGAGTTTGGCGTTATCCCGTCACTTTAGATCAAGTTTCACCTGAATATATTCAGGCATTACTGACTTATGAAGACCGCTGGTTTTATCAGCATCCGGGCATTAATCCTGTCTCTTTGCTGAGAGCAGCATGGCAGGATATCCGCGCAGGAAAAATAGTGTCAGGCGGTAGTACTATTTCCATGCAGGTTGCCCGGTTGATTGATCCGCATCCACGCACATTCGCTGGTAAATTACAGCAAATTTGGCGCACACTACAATTGGAACGGAATTATTCAAAAAATGAAATTTTAGAGATGTACCTGAACCGTGCGCCATTTGGCGGTACGTTACAAGGTATCGGAGCAGCAAGTTGGGCCTATCTGGGGAAATCACCGTCAGAACTTTCGTCTGGTGAAGCAGCATTATTGGCGGTATTACCTCAAGCCCCCAGCAGATTACGGCCAGATCGTTATCCAGAACGAGCACAAGTGGCTCGTGACAAAATATTGCAGAGACTGGCGCAATATAATATTTGGTCAGCGGAAAAAGTGGCAGATATCAAAGAGGAAAACTTATGGCTGGCTCCGCGTCAGGTTCCTCATCTTGCACCGCTGTTGGCAAGGCGGATGGTGAATGAAAATCAACAAGAAGTGATCCAAACGACAATTGATACAGATTTACAGCGCCAGCTTGAAGATATCGTTCTCAACTGGAAATACCAATTGGCAGCCAAAACATCAATTGGGGTGCTGGTTGTTGACCACACAGATATGTCTGTCAAAGCCTATATTGGCTCTATGGATCTTCAGGATAATAGTCGTTTTGGTCATGTTGATATGATAAATGCATGGCGTTCTCCCGGCTCTACCCTCAAGCCTTTTTTATATGCGATGGCATTGGATGATGGGCTAATTCATGGTGAATCTTTATTGCAGGATGTTCCCCGTCGTTTTAATGATTATCGTCCGGGCAATTTTGACAGCGGCTTTAATGGGCCAGTCAGTGCCAGTGAATCACTGGTAAGATCATTAAATTTGCCTGCGGTGCAGCTTCTTGAAACCTATGGTGCCAAACGATTCACTGCCAATTTGCGGAATGTAGGAATGAGGCTGCGTTTCCCGCTCGGCAGTGAACCGAATTTATCCCTTATCTTGGGAGGAACGGCGGCTCGCATGGATGAACTGGTTGCGGCTTACAGCGCTTTTGCCCGTCAGGGAAAAGCATCTCCATTGCGCTTTATGCCACAACAGGAAGTACGGAACCGACAATTATTTTCTGCCGGAGCAGCTTGGATAGTCAGAAGGATCATGGCAGGGGAAGGGCGTCCTCAACCTGATAATGTTTTACCTGCGGCAGTCCCTCTGGCGTGGAAAACCGGCACAAGTTACGGTTATCGTGATGCGTGGGCAATTGGTTTAAATGCCCGTTACACCATCGGAGTTTGGGTTGGCAGGCCTGATGGAACGCCGGTAATAGGGCAATTTGGTTATGCTACGGCGATCCCGATCATGAACCAAATTAATGGCTTGTTGATGGAGAAATTACGTCATAGCTCAATGCCTATTCCGGCGGATCCGCGCCCTGCGAGTGTCACTCAGGCAATTATTTGTTGGCCAAGCGGAACAATTTTACCTCAAGAAAGCCATAATTGCCGTCAACGTCACCTGAGCTGGATTCTGGATAATACTATTCCTCCAACGTTGCCTGCTGTTGGGCAGGAAGGTATTTCTGGCATTAATGAACGGATATGGCTGGATAAAAATGGATTGCGTGTTGCGCCGGATTGCTCTCATGCACAGCCTGAAACAGTAAGTTTGTGGCCGATTTCGTTAGAAGCATGGCTTCCAGCCAAAGAGCGACGGGCAAGTAGACTCCCGCCTATTAATCCCCAATGTCCTCCTATAAAAATGGATGAAGCGCCCTTGTTGATTGTTGGTATTCGTGAAGGAGATGTGTTGAAACGCATTCCGGGCAAACGGTCTTTGGACTTACGGATAACCACACAAGGAGGCAGTGGTCAGCAATGGTGGTTTTTGAATGGTGAACAGATTGCGGAGACAAAACATAATCAATCGTGGGTCAAGAACCTGTCACAACAGGGAAAATATCAGCTTAGCGTCTTGGATTTGAGTGGACAAGTCAGCTCAATCAATTTTGTGTTGAGATGATTTTTTATTATTTCATGTGATTTATTTCATCTCTTACAACAAAGTATTATTGTTTTACGATAATTTTAGACTATAATTTGATCCAAATTCAAATGGCGGATGAGATGGATAATGAGTGCTTCAAAACTCACACGAATGACGACACTTAGCTTGGTGATGTCTAAATTATCGTTGTTGATTGTTTTTGCTGTGATAGTGATGAATGTTATTAGCTGGCTGAAACCAAAATTAGTTTTGGAAAAATATGGATTAGAACTTGCACTGACTGGGCGAATATTATCGCATTTTTATGAGGACACTTTCAGTGCATGGACGTTAACGGGAGGAATATTGATATCGACCATCCCACTATTATCGTTAGCGGGGAGTTTTTGGGCTTTTTATCGATTATTCGGTAATTACAGAAAAGGTGATTATTTCTCCAAAACTACGGTTAAATATTTAGAATACGTAGGTT
This sequence comes from Xenorhabdus hominickii, assembly GCF_002632725.1. GTDB lineage: Bacteria > Pseudomonadota > Gammaproteobacteria > Enterobacterales > Enterobacteriaceae > Xenorhabdus > Xenorhabdus hominickii. The sequence continues at coordinate 446,171 of NZ_NJAI01000004.1, read as the reverse complement.
GGGGCGTAATTTTATGGAGTCTTTTAGACATTTTTTGTGAGCCTCTATTAACACTATGGTTAACCATGTCTGCGCCAGTTGGCGAGCGCTTTATTTCAGTGAGCTTAACTTCCGGTCATTTTGTAGCGATTTTCATTGCAGCTTGTATGGCGATTATCTCGCGTATTCTTTATCAAGCATGTGATATATATGAAGAAAATAAGAGTATTTTATAGGAGATACCGTGGCAATTCTTATTAATCTTGACGTGATCATGGCAAAACGTAAGGTTAAATCTAAAGACTTAGCTCTAGCTATTGGTATTACTGAACAGAATCTTTCCTTGTTGAAAACAGGAAAAATTAAGGGAGTTCGATTTTCTACCCTGAATGCTATTTGCCAATATTTGGATTGCCAGCCCGGGGATATATTGGAGTTTAAAGAGGATTAATCGGTCATTCAATCATAATACCCAATAAATTTGGTTGTTAATTAAACGTCAACAGTGAGGAAATGAGATGAAATATTTTTCATATGTTTTACTGCTGGGTACATTTTATATTCCTGCATCTTTTGCTAATACATCAGTGGCAGATATTAAGCACAATCAAGCGCCGGCCCAACAGGGAGCACTGAAAAAATGTATAGAGTTATTACCCGAAGGACGTAAATATACTATTAACATTATTGGTACATTGGATAAAACAACCAACGATGCTTCTAAGCAATTTACAGGGACACTTAATGTTTCTGACGAAACTAACAAACCGTTAAACGGAGAAATGAGCGAAGTGGTTAAACCTTTTGTTCAATGTGTCACAAAGACAGTCTTATAATTGCTATTAAGTTAAAAAAGCCAATGCAATGATCTTGATCAGAATGCCTATTTGGGATCTATTCGCCTGAATAGGCATTATTTTATAGAATCAACAGAGCAAGAGAGAATGAACATACAGTGCAGATATTTTATCCAACAATTAAGGCTAAATATCAGTGAATCCGTTTAACTTGCCGTAGGTAACAAAGCGAAAGTGTGATTTATGCTAAAAAATGATAATTTTCGCTAAGAAAGTTTTAATGAAATGTTATGTTTTTTGTAGGCAAGCAGAAAGTCTCCTCCTATAATCAACGCCTATTTTTATTCCTGTCAGATACAGGATAGATTCGCTCCTCAGATTTTTACTGGGAGCATAAAAATTCAAATGAGTTATCGCTGAAAGTGCCAAAGAGGTTATCCAATGACGATTGAACGTACTTTTTCCATTATTAAACCCAATGCCGTGAAGAAAGATGCTATCGGCTCTATCTATGCCCGTTTTGAAAGTGCAGGGTTTAAAATTATCGCGGCCAAAATGCTGCATTTGACTCGTGAGCAGGCGGAAGGTTTTTACGCTGAACACAAAGGCCGTCCTTTCTTTGATGGTCTGGTAGAGTTCATGACCTCTGGCCCGATTATGGTACAGGCTCTGGAAGGTGAAAATGCAGTTCAACGTCACCGTGACCTGATGGGAGCAACCAATCCTGATAACGCACTGGCAGGTACTCTGCGTGCTGACTATGCGGATAGCTTTACTGAAAATGCTGTCCACGGTTCAGATTCTATTGAATCTGCCAACCGTGAAATCGCTTACTTTTTCAGTGATGATGAGATCTTCCCTCGTTATTGATCCTTCAGTTACTCGTAGCATCTGAACAGTAAAGTTTGTACAATGTCGCGCCCCGCTGATTTGACTTAGCGGGGCGTTTGTTATTTTATTTTAATGTTCGATATGACTGAGAAATCGTGATTATTGAACGGGTAGTCACCGCATGAAAACTTAGTGCTGAAATAAGATCAGCACAGAGCCGAAAGTGTAACAACGAGGCGATGTAAAAAATGTCCCAACTTAACGAAACCGTATCACCTTCAACCTCCGCCGTATCTGTCACGCCCGAAAAGAAAAACGGTAAAATCAATCTACTCGATCTTAACCGTAAACAAATGCGTCAATTTTTTATCGATATGGGCGAAAAACCTTTTCGTGCCGATCAGGTTATGAAATGGATGTACCATTATTGCTATGATGACTTTGAGCAGATGACAGACATCAACAAAGTGCTCAGGGCAAAATTGCAGCAAGTTGCTGAAATCAAGGCACCGGAAGTTGCCGAAGAGCAACGTTCCTCTGATGGCACGATCAAATGGGCGATCACCGTGGGTGATCAACAGGTTGAAACGGTTTATATCCCCGAGGATGAGCGCGCGACATTGTGTGTTTCATCTCAGGTGGGATGTGCTTTAGAGTGTAAATTTTGTTCTACCGCCCAGCAGGGTTTTAACCGTAACCTGCGGGTATCTGAAATTATTGGCCAAGTCTGGCGTGCTGCCAAGATTATTGGCTCCTTAAAATCCAGTGGCCGTCGTCCCATCACTAACGTAGTGATGATGGGAATGGGAGAACCATTACTCAATTTGAACAATGTCGTTCCAGCAATGGAAATTATGATGGATGATTTTGGTTTCGGCCTGTCAAAACGTCGTGTGACATTGTCGACATCTGGTGTTGTTCCTGCACTGGATAAACTGGGTGATATGATTGATGTTGCACTGGCAATTTCCCTGCATGCACCTACAGATGATATTCGTGACGAAATCGTACCGATTAACCGTAAATACAACATTGAAGAGTTCTTGGCCGGAGTGCGTCGTTACCTGACCAAATCGAATGCCAATCAGGGACGTGTTACCGTGGAGTATGTCATGCTCGATCACGTCAATGACAGTGTGGAACAGGCCCATCAGTTGGCGGAATGTTTGAAAGACACACCGAGCAAGATTAACCTGATCCCTTGGAACCCGTTCCCGGGTGCACCTTATGGCCGTAGCTCCAACAGCAGAATCGATCGTTTTTCCAAAGTCCTGATGGAATATGGTTTCACAACCATTGTGCGTAAAACGAGAGGGGATGACATTGATGCTGCATGTGGTCAGCTTGCTGGTGATGTGATTGATAGAACAAAAAGAACATTGAAAAAACGTTTGGCGGGTGAACCTATTCAGGTAAAAACAGTCTAATTTTTCGTTTAATAACGATTAATAGCTAAAAATCTGGCAAAGTTTAACATATCCTTACAAATGGAAGTGCTATGATACGGAAATCAATAATTTGTTCTATAGTTTGTGTTGGCCTATTAACAGGGTGTGTCGAGCGTTCAGCTCGCCGTGCCCATCAGGTCGTTGCTATAGATACACGATTACAGCTAGGAAAGGCTTATTTGGTGGAGCGGAATTTACCAGCCGCCAAATATCATTTTCAGAAGATTTTGTTGGCGGAGCCACGTCATCCAGAGGCTCATTTGGGAATGGCCTTGCATGAACAATATGCGGGACGCCCCGAAACTGCCAGCCAACATTATAGAATGGCCATGCAGTATGCGGCAGGAAATGATACTGTAGTTCAGCATTATCATGCTTTTCTTTGTGAACAAAAGCAGGATGAAGAAGCTAAAAAGTTGGTCACGGAAAATATGGAAAGTAGCATTAGCCGCTACACTTGTGATAGATAGTTTTACTTGTAATAGATAGTTTTCTGCGTTCGGCGCAGTATTAAGATGATTTCGCTGCACAAATTAAGTTTAGATGCTCTATACCAATAGATTTCGGGCTGCATTAAATTAATTTGCGTAAATTCTTTAACCCAGAACAGTACCAGTGTCCTTAGCCAATGAAGACTGAAACTTACCCAGAAGAAGCCAATCTGACAGTAGGTCAGATTTTGCGTCAGGCTCGTGAAAAACATGAGCTTTCTCAGCAAACTGTGGCAGATCGCTTGTGTCTTAAACTGTCCACTGTTCGTGATATTGAAGAAGATAATATCCCCTCAAATATCGTACCGACATTTTTTCGTGGATATATCCGGGCTTATGCAAAACTTGTCCAATTACCTGAATCTGAAATATTAACTATTTTAGATAAACAAATGCCAACTAAGACCGTGAAAGTTTCTCCAATGCAAAGCTTTTCATCGGGAAAAATACGCAAGAAGCGTGATGGTTGGTTAATGAAAATAACATGGATTGTCATTATTTTTTTATTGGGAATGACCGGCCTGTGGTGGTGGCAGAATTACAAAGCACAGCAGAAAGAATTGTCTTCAATGGTAGAACAATCCAGCACCCAGACTACTCAGGCGCAAAGTGATGAAAATGATTTGAGTACTTCAAGTGCGGCAAAGGGTCAGGTAGCCGCTCCTCTGAAAGAAAACCAACCTGTAGTGACGCCTCAAGATAAAATGTCGTCAGCACAGGTGACAGAAGATAAAGGAGAAAACAGTAATACTCCGGCTGCTTCCAGTGCACCTGCATCCACGGCAGTGCCATCAAAAACAGTCTCATTGCCTGTGAATCAACCGATAGAAAATGCAGAATCAACCAGTACTGCAACTGCACCAAATTCTGTTGTGAGTACGTCATCGGCTGATGTGAATAACATCAGTACCGCAAGTAATAATGAATTGGTAATGGATTTCAGCGGGAGAAGTTGGTTAGAAATTAAAGATGCCAAAGGCAAGGTGTTGTTCAATGGCACCAAAAGTAGAGGTGATAGCCTGAAATTTGCTGGTGAATTGCCATACTCACTGAATATTGGCGTACCTTCTCAGGTTAAGATTCAGTTTCAGGGCAAAGCCGTGGATCTGAGCACCTTTATTAAGAAAGGTACTCCTGCCAAACTGACATTAAAATAAAACTTTTAACGTTTTGGGCGAACATGGAAGGAAAATACATGTTCGCCTGTGTGTATTATTATTCATTACAGCGTGTATTATTCACCACAGCATAGTTGTAATTTTATAAACAAAATACAGGGATGTAGGGGAGTAATGTAAAAATGCATAATGAATCACCGATAAAAAGACGCAAATCCTCACGTATTTATGTCGGTAATGTACCTGTAGGGGATGGAGCACCCATCGCGGTGCAATCAATGACTAACACACGAACAACTGATGTTGAAGCGACGGTTAATCAAATCAGAGCGCTAGAACGTGTTGGTGTTGATATTGTTCGTGTTTCTGTTCCAACAATGGATGCCGCTGAAGCATTCAAATCAATTAAACAACAGGTCAATGTTCCTCTTGTTGCCGACATTCATTTCGATTACCGGATTGCATTGAAGGTAGCGGAATATGGCGTTGATTGCCTACGTATTAACCCCGGTAATATTGGTAATGAGGAACGTGTCCGTCAGGTTGTGGATTGCGCTCGTTACAATAACATTCCAATTCGCATTGGGGTGAATGGCGGGTCGCTGGAAAAAGATCTACAGGAAAAATACGGCGAGCCAACACCAGAAGCGTTGGTGGAATCTGCGATGCGCCATGTAGAGATCCTCGATCGCCTGAATTTCAATCAGTTTAAAGTAAGCGTTAAAGCGTCGGACGTCTTTTTGGCTGTTGGGGCTTATCGTTTATTGGCGCAAAAAATTGATCAACCTTTGCATCTGGGCATTACCGAAGCAGGCGGCGCACGTGCGGGGGCGGTCAAATCTTCAATTGGTCTGGGCATTTTGTTGTCAGAAGGGATTGGTGATACATTGCGCATCTCTCTGGCGGCAGATCCGGTGGAAGAAGTTAAAGTCGGTTTTGATATCCTGAAAGCTTTGCGTATCCGTTCAAGGGGTATTAACTTCATTGCCTGTCCAACCTGCTCACGTCAGGAATTTGACGTCATCGGTACAGTCAATGCGCTTGAACAGCGTCTTGAAGATTTGATCACTCCGATGGATGTTTCAATTATTGGCTGCGTGGTTAATGGTCCGGGTGAGGCAGAAGTCTCAACACTTGGTGTCACGGGTGCGAAAACGAAAAGTGGCTTTTATGAAGATGGCATTCGTCAAAGAGAGCGTTTGGACAATAAAGACATGATTGATCAGCTTGAAGCGAAGATCCGTGCCAAGGCAACGATCCTTGACGCCAATAACAGAATCCACGTTAATCAGCTTGATAAATAATATACTTAATGCTGGCCCATGCTAACCATATGCCAACCTATGTCCTCATCGGGTTATCCGGTTTATGGGCATAGTATGTAAGGATATAGTATGGGTTTTAGTATGGACATAGTCTTGTTTGCTGATTGAACCTTGCAAGTATTCGCTTTTATAATCGACGCTATTTTAGAAATATTAATAAGAGATAAATAAAACGTGGCAAAAAATATCCCAGCTATTCGTGGCATGAACGATTGCCTCCCCGCTGAAACAGCCATCTGGCAGCGAGTTGAATCTACGGTGAAGCGTGTGCTGTCAGGTTATGGTTTCAGCGAGATTCGGACGCCGATTGTAGAGCAGACCCCGCTATTCAAACGCGCAATTGGGGAAGTGACAGATGTTGTCGAAAAAGAAATGTATACCTTTGACGACCGCAATGGAGAAAGTCTGACTCTGCGCCCAGAAAATACCGCAGGATGTGTCCGCGCCGGTATTCAGCATGGTCTGCTGTACAATCAGGAACAGCGTTTATGGTATATCGGGCCCATGTTCCGCTATGAGCGTCCACAAAAAGGTCGCTACCGCCAGTTTCACCAGTTAGGTGCTGAAGTGTTTGGTCTGCAAGGGCCGGATATTGATGCTGAAATGATTTTAATGACTGCACGTTGGTGGCGCGAGCTGGGTATTGCTGATCACGTTACACTTGAATTGAACTCTATTGGTTCACTGGAAGCCCGTGCAAATTACCGTGAAGCATTGGTCGCATTCCTTGAACAACACAAAGAGAAGCTGGACGAAGACTGTCTGCGTCGCATGTATACCAATCCTCTGCGTGTCTTGGATTCAAAAAATCCTGAAGTTCAGCAACTTCTTAATGATGCTCCGGAACTGTTTGATTATCTTGATGCCGAATCAAAAGAACATTTTGATGGTCTGTGCCAGATCCTCGATAGTGCTGGTATTACATATCGCATCAATCAGCGTCTGGTCCGCGGTCTTGATTACTACAACCGCACTGTTTTTGAATGGGTAACATCCGCCTTAGGTGCACAGGGAACGATCTGTGCTGGTGGACGTTACGACGGTTTGGTTGAGCAATTAGGAGGAAAATCAACACCAGCGGTTGGTTTTGCAATGGGAATGGAACGTATGGTTCTGTTAGTGCAAGAAGTAAACCCTGATTTTGTTACCGATTTGACTGTTGCTGATGTTTATTTCTCCTCTTTTGGTGAAGGATGTCAACAAGCTGTATTGATACTGGCAGAGAAAATCCGTGATGAACTGCCAGCATTACGTCTGATGACCAACCATGGCGGCGGTAACTTTAAAAAACAATTGGCGCGTGCGAATAAGCATGGAGCTAAAATTGCTCTGATCCTTGGAGAAGATGAAATTCAAGCTGGCAATGTTACGGTGAAAGATTTACGTAACGGTGAACAAGAAACATTGCCACAACAAACGATCGCAGCGCGTTTGAGCGAACTTTTAGGCTAAGGAGAGACTCTGTGGAAGTCTATACCACTGAAACTGAACAAGTTGATGCAATAAAGCGTTTTTTTGTCACCAACGGTAAATACCTCGCTGTTGGTTTGGTGTTGGGCGTTGGTGCTCTGATTGGTTGGCGTTACTGGCAGACTCATCAGACAAATCAATTGTATGAGACGGCAGTTACATTTGAAACGTTGAACAAATCGCTGGCGTCGGATTCGAAAGCAGGCATTGCTGCCGTAGAGAAATTCGCGAATGAAACGAATAATATCTATGGCGTGATGGCTGAGTTGGAACTAGCTAAACATGCAGTAGGGCAGAATGAATTGCCTCAGGCAGAGAAAAGTTTGCTGGCGGCATCAGGCAAAGCCAAGGACGAAAATATGCAGTCTCTTTCCAGCCTTCGTTTGGCTCGGGTTCAATTGGCAGAAGATAAAACAGATGCTGCATTGAAAACGCTGGAACAGGTTAAAGGTAAAGGCTGGTTGTCCGTGTCAGAAGAGATCCGTGGGGATATTCTGGCGAAAAAAGGGGATATTGCTGGCGCACGAGCTGCTTATTCCAAGGGGCTCGACTTGGATGGTCCTCCGGCAATGAAAGATCTTGTCAAAATTAAACTTAATAACTTATCCAACTAAGGGAGCTAACTTCTAATGCAACTGCGAAAAACACTCTTGGTTGGGCTGGTTGCTTCTGTTCTGCTGGCGGGCTGCTCAAGCGAACAGGACACGGTAACGATGTCACCGCTGCCGGAGGTTGAAAATCACTTCAATCCTCGTGTGGTTTGGGATAAATCTGTTGGGAGTGGCGTTGGAAGCTATTACTCCCACCTGTCACCAGCTTGGCAGGGGTCAACGGTTTACGTTGCTGACCGCAAGGGGGTTGTGAAAGCCCTTGATATAGATAGCGGTAAGGAGCTGTGGGCAACGGATTTATCAGAAAATGCAGGCCTGCTATCATCACGCTTGCCGGCATTGCTCTCTGGTGGTCTGACCGTATCTGGTGACCGTCTGTATGTCGGTACGGAAAAGGCAAAAGTCATCGCACTGAATACAACGGACGGTAAAGTTGTATGGGAATCAACGGTTGCAGGTGAAGCTTTGTCTCGCCCTGTTGTGAGTGATGGGCTTGTTCTGATCCATACCGGCAATGGTATGTTGCAGGCGTTACATGAAACTGATGGTAGTATTGTTTGGTCAGTTAACATGGATACACCTTCATTATCCGTTCGTGGTGAATCAGCCCCTGCTGTAGCCTATGGTGCAGCAATAGTCGGTGGTGATAATGGCCTAATCAATGCCGTTATGCTTTCACAAGGACAGTTAATTTGGCAGCAGCGCATTTCTCAGGTAACGGGCTCTACTGAAATTGATCGCTTAAATGATGTTGATATGACGCCAGTTGTTTCTGACAATACCATTTATGCCATTGCTTATAACGGCAATTTAGTGGCGATGGATATGCGTTCTGCTCAAATCATCTGGAAACGTGATTTAGGTTCTGTAAACGATATGGTTGTAACGGGTGACAATATTTTTATTGTCGACCAAGATGACCGTATTTTGTCTTTGCGCAAGAGTGATGGTGTTACATTGTGGGCACAAAGTGATCTCTTGCACCGTAATTTGACCGCACCAGAAATGTATAATGGTTATCTGGTTGTTGGAGATGGCGAAGGTTACCTTCATTGGTTGAATATCGCTGATGGCAAATTTGTCGCTCAGAATAAGGTTGATGGTTCTGGCCTGTTGAGTCGTCCGGTTGTTGCCAGCGATAAACTGATGGTACAAGCGAAGGATGGGACGGTTTACCTATATACTCGCTAATACCAGAACGTGTTTTAACGATATGTAATGTTATATATACCCGATAGATATCAAGTTGCTGAGCAGTTAATCAACAAGCGGCAACTTGAAAGATGAAGGGTATAACACGAAACTATACGGCTCCTGACAATAACAGGGGCCGTTTCGTCTTTTTAGTATCCTGTTGTGGTGCACGATGTTGAGTGGATCACTGCCAGCAGGATATCGATTTAAATTTAGTCATGAGGCATCAAAAATGATACCTGTCGTTGCGCTGGTTGGGCGCCCCAATGTTGGAAAATCCACCTTATTTAACCGTTTAACCCGAACCAGAGATGCGCTGGTAGCGGACTTCCCTGGCTTAACCCGAGATCGTAAATATGGACGGGCAGAAGTCGAAGGACAGGAATTTATCATCGTTGATACCGGAGGTATTGATGGTACAGAAGATGGCGTAGAAACACACATGGCTGCGCAATCTCTGATGGCGATTGAAGAAGCCGATATTGTTCTATTCATGGTTGATGCCAGATCGGGGATGATGCCGGCAGATCATGCTATTGCCAAACATCTGCGCAGCCGTGAAAAGGCGACCTTTTTGGTGGCAAACAAGACTGATGGTATTGATATTGATACCTCTATTGCTGAATTCTACTCTCTGGGATTGGGAGATATTTATTCCATCGCTGCCTCGCACGGCCGTGGAGTAACACAGCTTATTGAGCGTGTGTTGCTTCCTTTTTCCGACAAAGAAGAAACAGAAGAAGTTGAGTTAACAGAAGAAGAGGCTAATGCAGCTTATTGGGCTGAGCTGGAACAGGCTGAGCTTGAAGCTGAAGAGTTGGAAGAAGAGGAAGAGGCTTTTGATCCAACCACCCTGCCTCTGAAACTTGCGATTGTTGGTCGCCCAAATGTGGGTAAATCCACATTGACTAACCGTATTTTGGGTGAAGAGCGCGTTGTCGTTTATGACATGCCGGGCACAACCCGTGACAGCATTTATATCCCAATGGAACGTGAGGATCGTGAATATATCCTGATTGATACGGCGGGTGTTCGTAAACGTGGAAAAGTGACCGAATCCGTTGAAAAGTTTTCCGTTATCAAAACACTTCAGGCCATTGAGGATGCCAACGTTGTTCTGTTGGTGGTGGATGCTCGCGAAGGTATTTCTGATCAAGATCTCTCTCTGCTTGGTTTTATTCTTAACAGTGGTCGTTCGCTGGTCATTGCGGTCAACAAATGGGATGGCATGAGTCAGGAAGATAGAGATCACGTTAAAGATATGATGGATTTGCGTCTTGGCTTTGTTGATTTTGCCCGTGTTCACTTCATTTCTGCGCTGCATGGTAGTGGTGTTGGCAACTTATTTGAATCAATACTGGAAGCTTATGAAAGTGCGACGCGACGCGTTAGTACTTCGCTGCTGACGCGTATTATGCGTATGGCAGAAGATGATCACCAGCCGCCGATGATCCGTGGTCGTAGGGTTAAAATGAAATACGCTCATACTGGCGGACACAACCCACCTATCGTTGTAATCCATGGCAATCAGGTGACCGATTTACCTGATTCCTATAAGCGTTATTTGATGAATTATTTCCGCCGTTCTTTAAACGTGATGGGAACACCTATTCGTATTCAATTTAAAGAAGGTGCTAACCCTTTCGCAGGTAAGAAAAATAACTTGACGGCTACACAGCTTCGTAAACGCAAACGCTTAATGTCACATTTGAAGAAGCGTTAATGATTTAAATGATGCAATAAACAAAAGACTATACCCAATGGATTTCAAGATGCAGCGCTGATGCCTTGGAAACGAATTCCCAGAAGCATAGCTAACTCTATGTTTATAACTACTGTGACTGGGATGAGTGAATGTAGCCAACAAAGCGGCAACTTGAAAGATGATGGGTATAGGATTTTAACTTATTGCCTAATGTTATATTAGGAATTTATTTATTAAATTAATGTCTTTAATATCATTGATAATAAATTAAGCTTATTAGTTTGTTAGTATTTATTGTGTGAAATTTAGTTAAATTTAATTTTAGCAATATATATTTTTTCATTGTTATTTATTTTTTATCTAAATACATGTTTATATTCACAGTGTTTAGTCTAATGAAAAAATATTTTTTTGCAAAAAAAGCGTAAATTCGTTTGGTTAATGATTATTAATATTTATGAATGAAAATGGATAAAGAAAGGAACATCCTTATTCCTTTGCTGTTAATATGAATATTGCAAGGATAAAGACGACGATTTATTTACTAATTTTAATTTCCTTTATTTTTATTAATAGAATTTATGTCTTTTGGATTTAATGCGTCCTCTTTAACAGAATCTTTCATGAGTTTATTAACGTGCTCTAATGTTCTCAATATACACGCTTTGTCATTTTCATCACAACCTTTAGCAATATGTTCCAGAAGATAAGGAGGAATTATATTGTGTTTTCTTGTTTCACTATCTTGCATAATTATACCCTGCTTGTGCGTTAATTCGTTCGTTTAAAATTTATGTGGCTTAAATATTAACCAAACTAACCGCGCTAGTCACTACGAGTCTATCCCATTAGATTATTTTATTTGTCATTTTGAACCTGGGCTGTACTCAAAATTCTCGCGTACTACGTGTATGCTCCAGTTTCTGCGCTCAGTCCGTGTTCAAACTAACTGCAAGAATATACATCTACTTGGATAGATTCTAAATAACAGTATGATTAATTTTTAATCAAAGAGCAAGGGGCTGACTTATTCTATGTTCCTGCCAGAAAAAATGTGACTCTTTTTCGCATATCGAGTTGCTTACCACGGATTCTGTTCATGCTTGTAGTTCCGATTCGTTAACATTACAAATGTTCGGCCTCTATTCCACTAATTAAGGATTTTCTTTGCAAACAACCAATCATTGTGCTGTTTGTAACAAGATATCGTATCATTAACCTCAGCTACATTGTTAGTCATGCTCTCGGAGATTCGTTATCTTGCCGTCACGCTGCAACTCTAAATTCATTGGGTATGCATTTTTTGATAAAAATCAATAAAGCACCATTTATTGGTGCTTTATTGATAAAAATACATTGAATATATTTTTAATGAAAAAATAAATTTATATTTTAAATTGCTACCTATTGGCGATGTTGGAATTTGAAGTCTATTAAAATATATTTTTTATTGATTAAGCAGGATCCCAACCTGAGACCAAGCATCAATTACAGCAATGGAAAGTTGCTTACCAAATAATTTCTCTGCATTGTTAACGGTTAATGCTGCAAAATCATCAAAACTAGCTTTATTGGATAAACGTTTGTCCAATAATGTTTCATACCAAATCTTCCCGGCTTGTTCCCATGAATAACCGCCTAGTGATGTTGCCAGCAAATAGAATGCCTTATTGGGAATTCCTGAGTATTTATGAACGCCTCCGTTATCATCTCTAAAAGGTAAGTCTTGATACTGATCCATATGCCCTATTTGATCATCTGTAGGATGAGCTGTGCCCGGATTTTTCAATGATCGTAAAGCAATATCAGGGCTATTGTTTGGATTAAGTGCTGGACCAAATATTCCTTGACCTATCAACCAATCAGATTCAGTGGCTTTTTGGTTGTTTGCGTATTGCTTTACCATAATACCGAACACATCAGAGATAGACTCATTTAGTGCACCGGATTGATAAGCATAATCAAGGTTTGCTTCACATTCAGTTACCCCGTGAGTTAATTCATGTGCGGCAATATCAATGCAAGAGGTGAAGCAATTAAAATATGGAGCATAGCCATCCCCAAAAACCATTTGATGATCATCCCAGAATGCGTTCACATAGTTTGTTCGGTAATGCACGGTAGCAACTAACTTAAGGCCTTGGTTATCAATTGAATTACGACCAAAGATTTTTTTATAGAATTCATATGTCTTACCAATATAATTATAAGCTTCATTAGCTGCTGTATTAGTACTTGTATTCATACCTTCATTTAGAATTAATGCTTTTCCTGGATAGTTATCCTGATGTTCAGCATCATAAATTGTTCGATCTAATTGACTATCAAATCCTGGTTTATATTCATCGATTAAACTACCAATTTCAGTGGGTTTGCTCATTAGGTTATAAACATGGTTTAATGTTTTTAATATATAAGCCTTATCGCTTTGATTGCAATTTTTAACAATATACTCCAATAGAGAAGGAGGAATAATACCTGATTTGTTTAATTTATTTTGATTGTTTAGCATAATAGTACCCCCGCTTTTTAGATGTTGTGCATGTTTTTATTTTTAGATCCTGAATTAATTATTAATCAAAATAGTAGTATTTTCTACTAATGGAAAGCGATTAAGGGGTAACTTAAAACATTAATTTGTAAATATAAGAAAGAGTCATCCTTGACTATATTATAAATAATCCATATTTATCTTAATATTACTGTTTTAAGTATTGGTTGATATTGTGTTAATGTTAATTTAACCTGATTTTTTTAAATTATAATTCCGACTTTTTTCCAACAGTTACTGACAATATTTGAAATTTGGTTGTCAAATAATTTCTCAGCATTTTCAACAGTCAATTTGGCAAAATCCTCAAAATCTGCATCTGAAGATAATTGCTCATCTAATAACGTTTCGTACCATATTTTTCCTGCTCGCTCCCAGGCGTAGCCTCCCAGCTCAATTGCCACTAAATAAAATGCCCTGTTAGGAATCCCTGAGAATATATGAACGCCGCCATTATCTATTGTGAAAGGTAATTTTTCGTATTTGTCCATGTGTCCCACTTGTCTATCTCCGGGAAAAGCGGTTCCTGGATGAATAAAGTTACGTAAAGCAAGGTCGGGTTTATTATCTGGATTAAGTTTTGGGCCTAGTAAACCTTCTCCTAATAACCAATTAGATTCGTCGGCTTTTTGATTATCGAAATATTGTTTCACCATGATGCCAAATACATCTGCGATGGATTCATTTAGGGCACCAGATTGATAGGCATAATGAAGTTTTGCTTCGCTTTCAATGACACCATGGGTTAATTCATGAGCTATAACATCAATGGAAGAAGTAAAACGATTAAAGTATTGTCCATCGCCATCACCGAATACCATTTGTTTTCTAGACCAAAATGCATTCAAATAGTTTTTACCATAATGTACTGTGGCAACTAATTTTAGTCCGTAGTTATCGAGTGAATTACGGCCAAAAATCTTTTTATAGAATTCATGAGTCTTTCCAAGATAATCATAAGCTTCATTAACATAAATATCCGTATCCTCAGACATGCCTTCACTTCGAGATAATTTTTCTCCCGGAAACTCCTCCTTATTTCTGGCATCATAGATAGTACGATTTAATTTATCATCATTGGTTGCTTCATCTTTCTGTTGAGTGATGGTTTCTTCTATGTCAGTGTCCATTAATTGATAAATATGATCTAATGTCTTTAATACATATTGATTAGTATGATTATCACAGTTGCCAGAGATCTGTTCCAAGACAAATGGAGGAATTAAGCTGTATTTGTTAATTTGATTATCGTTCATATTAATACCCTTTTTTGTTGTTAGATGTTGTGTTTATTTCTGGGCCCAGATGAATGCTAGCTGTAATTGATGAGTAAGTCATTAGTTCAAATATTGACTTTTTATGGCAGGGTATTGCTAATGAAAAATAATAAAGAATTTTATCAGTGTTCTGATATATATAGTGATTAAAATAGATAGCTCTCCCAATTACACCATTAGTGATGTAACTGGGGGATTTTTTTCAACCTCGATTTAACTCGGAGTTTATTTGGTTTTTTTTCTGTTATTAGTTGTCACACCCAATCTTTTTTTATCAAAAAAGAGGTGTATAAGTCTGATTCTGGAGAACCCGGTTCTGGAGAATAACTATATTCCCAGCGAACTAATGGCGGCATAGACATTAATATTGATTCGGTTCTTCCACCACTTTGTAAGCCAAAGAGTGTTCCTCTATCCCAAACTAAATTGAATTCAACGTAGCGACCTCGGCGGTATAATTGGAATTGCCTCTCACGATCACTCCAAGCCATATGTCTTCTTCTTTCTACAATCGGTAGATAAGCAGATAAGAAACCATTACCTATGGCTTGTGTGAAATTAAAACAAGTATCAAAATCGGGGGTATTTAAATCATCGTAAAATAACCCACCAATGCCACGTGGTTCATTTCGGTGTTTTATAAAAAAATAATCATCACACCATTTTTTATATTTGGGATAGATGTCATTGCCAAAGGGGTGGCATAAATTTTTGGCAATGGTATGCCAATGAATAGCATCTTCTTTGAATCCATAATAAGGCGTGAGGTCAAAACCACCGCCAAACCACCATACAGGGAGTTCTCCTTTTTTTTCTGCTATAAAGAAACGCACATTTGCATGGCTGGTTGGGATATAGGGATTCAATGGATGAATAACGAGGGAGACACCCATAGCTTGATAGCTGCGACCGGCTAGCTCAGGACGATGGGCGGTGGCAGATGGAGGTAGTGAAGTTCCCGTGACATGGGAGAAATTTACACCGGCTTGTTCAAAAACGTTGCCTGCTGTTAATACGCGACTGCGTCCACCACCACCTTCTTCTCGCTGCCAGCAATCCTCCATGAAGGTTGAGTGACCATCAATGTGTTCAAGTTGCTTGCAGATTTGCTCCTGCAATGAGAGGAAAAAATCCTTAACTTGAGATATATTAGGTATGTTCATTTCTGCTTTCATTTTGGTTAGTTTATGGCAATCAGCAGTATACCTGTTAGCATGAGTAAACGCATTTTCATATTGATTCCAAAATAAAAGCAGTGATAATTAACGTTGATTCAATTGCTTATTATGTAGGCTGGCTAACTATGGAAATTAGGGTATTTCGGCAAGACGACTTTGAAGCCGTCATCACACTTTGGGAACGCTGTGATTTGATTGGTTCTAGTGATGACGCAGAAATAGATATTGAGCGTAAGCTGACCCATTATGCTGATTTATTTTTGGTTGCTGAAGTTACGGGAGAAGTGGTTGGTACAGTGATGGGTGGTTATGATGGGCATCGTGGTCATGCTTATTATCTGGGCGTTCACCCTGAATTCAGAGGAAGGGGAATAGCTAATGCGTTGATTTCTCGTCTGGAGAAAAAATTATTGGCAAGAGGTTGTCCGAGTATTTTGATCATGGTTCCGGAAGAAAATGATGCAACGATTTGTATGTGTGAAAAGATGGAATATGATTATTTAGGGCAGGAAAGTGCTATTTTTAGCAAGCGTTTAATTATTGATTAAGTATATACCTAATAGATTTCAAGTTGCAGCTTAAATTAACAAAATTGCAACTTGAAAGATAAGGAGTATAGAGAATGTTTTTTATTTTTCTTGATAAATTATTTCTTTCCCCAAATTACTATTGAAATAAGTTTAAAGTCAGATGCATTAATAATTTTAACTTGATTATATTCCATGCTTACCTTTAAATAAAAGTGTTCGGGAATGAATAATTCGGATTAGCCTTTTAATTCCACGAATTGAGAGTGGTTAAAAGATAATTAAATTTTTTTAAAATAAATTTATTATTAACATGTTTGGAGAGTTTTTTGTTGATGAAAGTTTTTTGTATTTACAAATGAATTTTTCTTGTGAGTGTGGGTCTGATAGATTTAAGTTACAGCCTATAGAAGCTAAGGTAAAAACAGCGATGGATAAATTTTTTATATTTAATTTGTTTTCTAAACAGCGAGTTGCAGCAGCTAGCAGTTTGGTGGGATGCTCATTGTTGTTGACTGCCTGTGCGGGAAACACAGAGTTTTCATGGTCTTCTCTATCACCTTTTCAGTGGCTTGGTAGTTCTTTGAGTATGTCGGCACAAGGAATAGGTGGAATCAATCAACAGACGGATATGACTCAAGCGGCGATTGAGCAAGGCTTAGCAGGTAAATATCGTTTGCGTAATGGTATGGAAATGCAAAACGGTAAGTTAATCAGTGTGATTCAGGGAATGAAAGACGATCAGGTAAAACTAGAATTTCATGGTTTGGTTAATGGCAAGGTGAATCGCATTGACGTTTTGGACGAAGATATTAAAACGGTTTGGGGGGCTAAAATAGGAACATCTTTCTCTGAACTGTATGGCAAAGCATTTGGCGCATGCCACCGCTCCCATGATTTCACCATACAACCCTCAGTGAGTTGTATTGCCCCGCAAAGTCAGCATGTCAGCTATGTATTTACTGGAATTTGGGACGGCCCTGAAGGATTAATGCCTTCTGATGATATTCTCAAGAATTGGAAAATTTCACGTATCATTTGGAAATTATGATAAAATTTTAAAAAATAATTTTTAAAAGTAAAAATTTCTTTTTATCCATTTTTATAATAAAAAATATTTTATTATAGTGAGCAGAATTCATTTTTAATCCATTTACTTTAGCCTGTTCGTCCATTAGCACCTGTTCGTCTATTAGCATAGTAAGGAAAGAAACATGACTTATGCACAAAGTGGTATTTTATTAGAGCATAGCTGTTTTGGCATTTTTATCGAAGCACTGATCCAACGCACTGAACTGGAAGCAGTGCGCAAAGGTTGTAAAGTATTTTGTCAGGCTTTATCTGAGCTGCAAGCACAGTTTCCTGATGCTAAATTGGGAGCTGTGGTGGCGTTTGGCTCTGAAGTATGGCAAATACTGTCTAATGGGGCAGTGCGCCAGAACTCAAGCCTTTTCAACCATTAGGGAAAAGTCTGGCCCCCGCAACACAGCGCGACATGTTTATTCAAATTCAGTCACTGCATCATGATATCAATTTTTCTCTGGCACAGGCCGCATTGTTCGCTTTCGATGGTGTTATTCAGGTTGAGGAAGAAATTCACGGTTTTCGTTGGATTGAAGAGCGGGATCTTAGTGGCTTCATTGATGGTACTGAAAACCCTAAAGGTAGTGAATGTGCAGAGGTTGCCTTAATCTCAGAAGGCCATGATCAGGATGGCAGCTACGTATTAGTTCAGCGTTATGAGCATAACTTGAACAAATGGCAGCGTTTTTCTGACGAAGAACAGGAAAAGATGATCGGTCGTACGAAAAAAGAGAGTATCGAGCTGGAAGAACACGTGCGTAATAAGATTTCCCATGTTTCACGTGTCGTTATTGAGGAGAATGGTGAAGAACTGGCAATTCTACGTCGAAGCTTGCCATATGGTACAGCCAGCGGTAAACATGGTTTGTTCTTTATCGCATATTGCGCTTGCTTACATAACATCGAACAGCAGTTGGTGAGTTGGATGGTAAGCATGATGATTTATTGAGAATGAGTAAACCGGTGACGGGAGTTACTACTTTGCTCCTTCATTGACACAGCTACAAACACTTTAATATTGATAAGTCTTTATCTTTTAATCTGTTGTTTATGGATTATCTATTCACCTGGGTGACTTATTGATTGATCATTTTGAATCAGGGCTGTGTTTAAAATCCCCAGATACTGTGTATATGTTCTGGTTTCTGTGTACGGTTCTGGTTCAAATTGCCTGTCACAAGATATATTTTCCTTTCAATCGCTCCCCCCACTTGCAAATCTATATCCTTACATTTTCTGCATCTTATTGCGTTTCATCATTTCTAATAAAAATTCGGTATATAAAACAGAGGATAGTAAACTACCCTGTTATAAATATTCTGGATACAGTAGAAGAAATCATTGTCAAATCGCGTGATAGGTAAGGTGTTGGATGAAGATAGCGGCAATAAAAAATAACTCATTGAGCGGGTTGGCTACCCTATCACTTTTGGTCAGCCTCAATGCTTATAGCACCAATGCCTTGGCTGTCGAGTTGTTGAATAGCTCTTATGATATTGCGCGAGAATTATTTTCGAGCTTGAATCCTGAATTTGAGAAGCAATGGAATGAGCAGTATCCACAGAATAAGTTGACCATCAAACAATCTCATGCAGGTTCATCTAAACAGGCGTTGGCAATTTTACATGGGTTGAAGGCGGATGTAGTCACTTATAATCAAGTCACGGATATCCAGATTTTGCACGATCGCGGCAATCTTATTCCCGCCAACTGGCAGCAGTGTTTGCCGAATAACAGCTCTCCATATTATTCCACAATGGCTTTTTTGGTACGTAAAGATAATCCTAAACATATTCATACCTGGAATGATCTTGTGCGCAATGACGTGAAATTGATTTTTCCAAACCCAAAAACGTCAGGTAATGGCCGTTATACTTATCTGGCTGCCTGGGGGGCTTTTCAACAGCAAACCCCGCAGGAGCCAGAAAAAATTCGCCAATTGATGCAGCGTTTTTTGCAGAATGTGGCGGTGTTTGATACCGGAGGGCGTGGGGCAACGACTTCCTTTATTGAACGGGGAATAGGGGATGTATTGATTAGTTTCGAATCTGAAGTCAATAACATCCGCAAACAATATGGTGAGGAAAACTACCAAGTGATCGTGCCTCCGGTAGATATTTTGGCTGAATTTCCGGTGACTTGGGTAGATAAAAATGTCCAGAAAAATGGTACTGAAACTGCTGCCAAAGCGTATTTAAACTACCTGTATAGCCCACCTGCCCAGCAGATTATCGCCAATTTTAATTATCGTGTAATTGATAAAGATGTCATGAACGCGCAACAAACCCGTTTTCCTGCAACCAAACTGTTTCGTCTGGAAGAGCAATTCGGTAGTTGGCCTCAAGTGATGAAAATTCATTTCAACACGGGTGGTACGCTCGATCAGTTATTGATGGAAGGGCATAAATAATGTGGGTATCCAGCAAACGTGTCTTACCCGGGTTTGGGTTGAGTTTGGGTTGTAGCCTGTTTTATACCTGCCTTATCCTGTTATTGCCTTTAAGTGCTTTAGTGGTGCAACTTTCCAGCATGACATGGACACAATATTGGCAGGTAATTGCTAACCCGCAGGTTGTTGCCGCTTATAAGGTGACTTTGCTGGCGGCGGCGGTTGCCAGCGTATTCAACATGGTTTTTGGTATGTTGATGGCATGGATATTAACACGCTATCAATTTCCAGGTCGCAGTTTACTTGATGGTTTGATGGATTTGCCATTTGCCTTGCCGACCGCTGTTGCTGGTTTAACATTAGCGACGTTGTTCTCTACCACGGGATGGTACGGAGCTTGGCTTGATAATCTGGATATTAAAGTCGCGAATACTTGGTTGGGTATTGCTGTTGCGATGGCATTCACCAGCTTGCCTTTTGTTGTTCGCACCGTGCAGCCAGTGCTTGAAGAACTTGGCCCTGAATATGAGGAAGCGGCACAGACATTGGGAGCGAACCGTTGGCAAACTTTTCGGCGGGTTATTTTACCCGAGGTTTCACCCGCATTGATTGCTGGAACGGTGCTCTCTTTTACCCGTAGTTTAGGGGAGTTTGGTGCTGTTATTTTCATTGCGGGCAACATTGCCTGGCAAACCGAAGTTGTCTCTTTGATGATCTTTGTTCGTCTACAGGAATTTGACTATCCGGCTGCCAGCGCGATTGCTTCGGTCATCCTTGCTACATCGTTATTACTATTGTTTAGCGTCAATATATTGCAAAGCCGCTTTGGTAAACGGATAGGAGGACATTGATGACTGAATTTTCCGAATACAAACACCACGAATACAGGATAGTGCAGCGTTTCTCGATAAATTGGGGGAAGTGGTTACTAATAGGTTCGGGCATCCTTATTTCAGTGTTGTTATTGGTGCTTCCGATAGCGTGGATTTTTTTAACAGCCTTTTCCAAGGGGCTGGATATTATGGCTCAAAACCTTTTCGATCCCGATATGCTGCATGCTATCTGGCTGACGGTGATGATTGCTCTGATTACCGTACCTATCAATCTGGTTTTTGGTGTGATTACTGCATGGCTGGTAACACGTTTCCAATTCCCCGGCAGACAATTATTGCTGACACTAATTGATATTCCGTTTGCGGTTTCGCCAGTTGTGGCTGGGCTGCTTTATCTCTTGTTTTATGGTGCAAATGGTTGGTTGGGAAGCTGGTTGGGGATTTATGACATTCAATTGATGTTTTCATGGCCAGGCATGGTTTTGGTGACGGTATTTGTGACATGCCCGTTTGTGGTTAGGGAGCTGGTGCCGGTAATGTTGAGCCAGGGCAATCAGGAAGATGAAGCAGCCATATTGCTGGGAGCATCTGGTTGGAAGATGTTTTGGCACGTAACACTGCCAAATATTCGCTGGGCATTGCTGTATGGTGTTGTGTTGACCAATGCGCGGGCGATTGGGGAATTTGGTGCTGTGTCCGTGGTATCGGGGGCAATACGCGGTGAAACCTATACTTTGCCTTTGCAGGTTGAACTGCTGTATCAGGATTACAACACCGTTGGTGCATTTACGGCAGCGGCTTTATTGGCAGTGATGGCGATTATTACTTTGATTGTCAAAAGTGCGTTGCAATGGCGTCTAAGCCGCCAGCAAGGGTAGATCAGGAGCAGGATATGAGTATTGAAATCAGTAAAATCAGTAAATATTTTGGCCGGACTCAGATACTGAACGAAATTTCATTAGATATTGAATCTGGTGAAATGATTGCCCTGCTTGGGCCTTCTGGGTCAGGCAAGACGACATTGCTGAGAATTATCGCTGGGCTTGAGCATCAGAGTGCGGGCCAATTAAAATTTCATGGTCAGGATGTCAGCCGGATACATGCGAGAGATCGGCATGTCGGATTTGTATTTCAACACTATGCCTTGTTTCGCCACATGACGGTATTTGATAACGTAGCTTTCGGTCTGACAGTGTTGCCTCGTCGTCAGCGCCCTGATAGTGCATCTTTGCGCAGTAAGGTTAAGGCATTGCTCGATATGGTGCAGCTTTCTCATCTAGCCGACCGTTACCCGTCACAACTTTCTGGTGGGCAAAAACAACGTGTGGCATTGGCCAGGGCATTGGTCGTCGAACCGCAAATCCTCTTGCTGGATGAACCTTTTGGTGCTCTGGATGCACAGGTAAGGATGGAATTACGTCGTTGGCTGCGTCAGCTTCATGAAGAATTGAAATTTACCAGCGTATTTGTCACTCATGATCAGGAAGAGGCAATGGAGGTGGCTGATAGGGTAGTGGTCATGAATCAAGGAAGCCTTGAACAAATTGGCACACCACAACAGGTATGGAATGAGCCTGAGAGTCGTTTTGTGCTTGAATTCATGGGAGAGGTCAATCAACTGCATGGTGAAATTAAAGGTTCTCAGCTCTGGGTTGGCGGAAAAATCCTTCCAGTCAATGTGACGCCATTACGTCAAGGGAATGTGGATGTCTTTTTTCGTCCATGGGATATGACGCTTAGTAAGCAGCAAACCGCTTCTTGCCCTTTACCTGTACAAATAGTGGAAGTAAGTCCGCGTGGGCATTTTTCTTTATTATCTGTCCAACCAATAGGGTGGGGCGACGAATTTTTGTCAGTTGTCTGGCGTGATAATCCGTCTATTCCTGTTAGGGGAAGTTACTATTTCATTGGTGGAGTAAGCCCTCGTTTGTATGTAGGAGATTTGCCATTGGAAACCTTGAGGTTGGCTGAGTCTGCTTGATTTAATGATATTTTGTTATTAATTCCCTACTTTGTTTCATGGTGAAGAATAGAGAATTTTGTTTAATATCTTGCTACAGTTTTCTGAATATGATTATTTGGTTGTCCATTCTCATATGAATTAGGTAATGCTGTGGCAAGTTTGGAAGAATTTATAGGTAATACTCCGCTGGTAAAATTACAACGACTCACAGAAAATGTTGATGCAGAGATTTGGGTCAAACTGGAAGGTAATAATCCAGCGGGTTCCGTGAAAGACAGAGCTGCGATTTCGATGATCCGGCAAGCGGAATTGCGCGGAGAAATTGCTCCGGGCGATGTTCTGATAGAAGCAACAAGTGGTAATACCGGCATTGCACTGGCTATGATCTCAGCGGTAAGAGGTTATCGTCTAAAGTTACTAATGCCGGAAAATATGAGCCTTGAACGACAAGCATCAATGCGGGCTTACGGTGCTGAATTAATTTTGGTCAGTAAAGAGCTGGGAATGGAAGGTGCGCGGGATTTAGCACAAGAAATGGAGAAAAATGGAGAAGGGAAGGTTCTCGACCAATTTAATAATACGGATAATTCACTCGCACATTTTAATACTACTGGCCCGGAAATCTGGCAGCAATCTCAGGGGCGGGTTACTCATTTTGTTTCTAGTATGGGAACAACAGGGACGATTACAGGTGTAAGCCGCTATCTAAAATCCCAGTCAAAAAAAATCAATATAACGGGATTACAGCCAGCAGAAAATAGCCAAATTCCTGGTATCCGTCGTTGGTCTCCGGGCTATATGCCCAGTATTTATCGAAAAGAGTTGGTGGACCAAATTCTGGATATTACACAAGAGGAAGCTGAAACCACAATGCGCTTGATGGCACAGAAGGAAGGTATTTTCTGTGGTGTTAGTTCTGGAGGAGCGATTTCTGGGGCGTTACGTATTGCGGCTGAAAACCCGGGGGCGGTTATTGTGGCGATTATTTGCGATCGTGGTGATAGGTATTTGTCTACTCAGGTATTTAATTAACAGTTTTTTCGTCTGTTATCTATTGGGGTGACGCTATAACAGGATGTCAATTAAAGCATTCAATCTGATCGGCATGCTTAGGAGAGTGAGCGTCGGTGTGCGCTTGCTTAATTTTAACTAAGGAGGGTTAGCAATATGTCTGTATTTTCAAAAGCGATAACTGGCTTTTGGCAAGCTTCATTGTTGAATGGAGATATTCTCTATAGTGATGAGTTTCTTACGGTCGCTGTAAACGCTAACTTGGAGGAAGATGAGCGGGTTATGGTATTGGAAACGACCAATGGTCAGGTTATGGCAGTACTGACACCTGAATTGGCCGAAAAATCGGCGCTTTATCATCAAGAAAATATGTCTGAATCGATTTTTCGCCAACAATTGCATAAGGCTGACATCACCTTGCATGGTGCAGATTATGTTTTTTATTTTTCAGAGGCTGAAAAGAATATATTGTTGCAGGAAAATCAGGACGATGTTTTGCGTCAATTAATAGAAGAAAATGATGGGGATATTTTCTCTCAGTTCCAATCCTCTGTTTCGGCGCAAGATTTGGACGATGCTTATATGGAATTGGATCACTGGGCAGTTTTCGGTGCTTTTGAGCAAGGACGTCTGGTCAGTGCTGCCAGTATGTATCCTTGGGGGGGATGCACAAATTGCCGATACTGGTGTATTGACGCTGGAATCATTTAGAGGCAAGGGGCATGCTAGAAAAGTAGTGCGGGCTATCAGTAAGTACGCTTATATTCAGGGATATGAACCGCAGTATCGATGCCAGATTGATAACTTTGCATCTTCTGCGTTGGCACGGGCAGCAGGTTTAAAGTTATTCGGTAAATGGGAAATCGCCTCTGTATTATCAGACTAAATCAATAAATATGCCTGATAAAACAGCGACGATTCACAAATCATGCGCAACTCTAGCTGAGGTTGCCAACAGAAAAAAGAGCGTAATTTCTCTTAATGATTTTTCTGTTATTTTTTGATGCGCATGATGACAGATTCGCCCACGACCACTGAACCACTGATTTTAGATAACTCTTTAATTTCATCCATATTAGAAATAACAACGGGTGTTAAGGTTGATTTTGCTCTTTCTTCCAAAAATGCCAAATCAAACTCTAAAACCAAATCGCCTTTCTGTACTCGTTGACCTTCTTCAGCAATGCGTTTGAAACCTTCACCTTTCAGCTCAACGGTATCAATACCAAAATGAACGAAGAGTTCAATGCCACTATCAGATTCGATAGAAAAAGCATGATTAGTTTCGAAGATTTTACCAATGGTGCCATCAACAGGTGCAACTATTTTGTTCCCCGTTGGCTTAATGGCTATGCCATCCCCCACGATTTTTTCGGCGAATACAACATCTGGAACATCTTCGATATTGACTATTTCACCTGACAATGGGGCGATAATTTCAATACTTCCGCTGTTTTTTTTATCATCTGAAACCAGAGATTTCAATTTATCAAGCAGACCCATGAATCTTCTCCTAGTTAGTTTAATGGGACCGTGTTCTGGCTAATTTGTTTAGCAGAGCGTTTTTTCTCTGGTAAAGGTGTCAACCAAATCCATCAACTCCTGTGCTGTTGGCTGAGTTAAGGCTTGTTCTGCCAGTGCTTTCGCATCACCGTAATTGGTATTACGGATAATTTTCTTAATGCGTGGAATTGATATAGCACTCATGCTGAACTCATCTAA
The DNA here is from genome assembly GCF_002632725.1 of Xenorhabdus hominickii. Classification (GTDB taxonomy): domain Bacteria; phylum Pseudomonadota; class Gammaproteobacteria; order Enterobacterales; family Enterobacteriaceae; genus Xenorhabdus; species Xenorhabdus hominickii. The sequence continues at coordinate 420,668 of NZ_NJAI01000004.1, read as the reverse complement.
TCCCATACCTAAGAGCAACAGCGTGGCGCGCTCATCACCAGCAAGTTCTCCACACATGCCAGTCCATTTTCCTTCTGCATGTGAGGCATCAATAACCTGCTTGATTAAACTCAACACGGCTGGTGACATTGGGTTATAAAGATGAGAAATCAGCTCATTACCACGGTCTACCGCAAGAGTATACTGAGTTAGATCGTTTGTCCCAATACTAAAAAAGTCAACCTCTTTTGCAAGATGATGAGCAATGGTTGCAGCAGCAGGCGTTTCCACCATGATGCCAACTTCAATTGATTCATCAAATGCCTTATTTTCATTACGTAACTGTTCTTTGAGCATTACCAGCTCAGCTTTCAACTCCCGTATTTCCTCAACTGAAATTATCATAGGGAACATAATGCGGAGTTTACCAAATGCAGACGCTCTCAGGATAGCACGCAATTGAGAATGTAAGATTTCTTTACGGTCAAGGCAAATACGAATTGCACGCCAGCCAAGGAATGGATTTTCTTCTTTTGGCAGATTCATGTAAGGCAGATCTTTATCACCGCCGATATCCATAGTACGAATAATAATGGCCTGATTGCCAACCGCTTCTGCAACCGCTTTGTAAGCTTCAAATTGCTCGTCTTCGGTCGGCAAAGTGTCGCGATCCATAAACAGGAACTCGGTACGGTATAAACCAACACCTTCCGCACCATTGCGTTCGGCACCTATGACATCACGAACTGTACCGATATTGGCACATACTTCAACCTGATGACCATCCAGTGTGATAGCAGGTAAATCTTTGAGCTTCGCCAGTTCGGCTTTTTCTGACAGGTACTCGCTTTTGGCAGTTTTTAATTGCTCGATTTCAGCATCAGATGGGTTCACGTAAATTTGGTTATTGACCGCATCCAGAATCAGGTAACTGCCGTTTTTGATTTGTTTCGTAGCATTGGTTGTACCAACAATGGCTGGTAATTCCAAAGAGCGAGCCATGATGGAAGTGTGAGAAGTGCGGCCACCCAAATCAGTAATGAAGCCCAGTACTTTATCCAGATTGAGTTGTGCGGTTTCCGATGGAGTCAGATCATTGGCAACTAGGATGACTTCTTCCTCAATCGAGCCTAAATCGATAATCGGCATCCCCAGAATATTTCTCAGCAAGCGCTTACCAATATCGCGAACATCGGCAGCACGTTCTTTCAGATATTCATCATCGAGCTCTTCCAGCGCATGAGCCTGATCTTCAATGACGGAATAAACGGCTGCATCTGCTGTGGCTAAATTCTTCTTGATAAGGCTAACAATTTCCTGCTCAAGCTCTTCATCTTCCAGCAACATGATATGGCCTTCGAAGATTTCGGCTTTTTCTGCACCCAGATTTTTTTCAGCTATTTCTCTAATGATTTCTAACTGTGCGGAGGATTTATCGCGACCGAGCTTAAAACGGGAGATTTCTTGTTCTACTTGCTCAGGAATGATTTTTTTCTGATTTATAGTGATGGGGTCTTCTTTCAGCAATAGTGCTTTGCCGAAAGCAATGCCTGGTGATACTAAGATACCTGAAATCATACTATACGACCTTACTGCGGGTGATTGCCTTTCATTGCGCCTTCAGGGGGGAGGCTCTAAATATCCCCAGGTTTTATCGCTCTGGGGATGAACTGAATGAAATAGTTTGGCTTGATTAAGCGGACGATTATTCTAATTCACCCATCAGCTTAACTAAGTGCTCAACAGCTCGTTGTGCATCTTCGCCGTTAGCAGCAATGGTTACGACTGTACCTTGAGTCAATCCCAGCGTTTGCAGCTTAAACAGGCTTTTTGCGCTGGCAGACTTGCCTCCTGAAGTTAGGGTAATGTCAGAAGAAAAGCTTTTTGCTTCTTTGACAAATTGTGCAGCAGGGCGAGTATGAAGGCCGTTTGGTGCAGTAATAGTAACTTCTTGCTGGAACATAGTATTTCCTCAATAACTTAAGTATTAGTTGTTAAGCCAAGAGAATTCTGAGACTAGTTTAGTTGAATTCACTTCGACCTGTACAACCGTTAAATTGATAATGAAAGACGGTGTATACCTGTAATTTTTAAGCTATCGCTTTTCTGGCTATAACTTAAAATCTGTAGGGGTATATTGCCACTATCAAAAAATTAACACACTTGATGCATTCAATTGTTGATTTAGTGTTAATACACACTATCTGGGTAATGGCTGAATTGAGTAGCCCTTTAGACACCTGCTTAGCGATTAATTTCGTGCATCAAAATAATTACTGGTTAAATACTAAAGCTACTTGAATAAATCATCTAGGAAAGTTTTAAACTTTGATCTGATGCACAAAAAAGCACCCTTAAGGCGCTTTTTTGTCAATACCATGGAAAATGGCGCCGAGTGATTTTCAATCATTGTTTAAATCGGCAAACAGTGCAGTACTGAGATAACGTTCAGCCGAAGAAGGTAAAATAACAACAATATTTTTGTCTTTATATTCATCTTCCTGAGATAATTTAACAGCAGCCGCAACCGCAGCACCTGAGGAAATACCTGCAAGAATGCCTTCTTTTTCAGCTAGTTTACGCGCTATTTGAATTGCTTCTTCATTGCTGATTTTAAGCACACGGTCAACTAATGTTAAATCCAAGTTATCAGGAATAAAACCAGCACCAATTCCTTGAATCTTATGTGGGCCTGGCTTAAGCTCTTCACCTGCTAATTTTTGGCTGATAATCGGTGAATCTTCGGGTTCTACTGCGACGATCGTGACTTGTTTACTGCGAGTATTTTTCAAATAACGGGCAACACCCGTAATTGTGCCGCCGGTTCCTACACCAGCAACGAAAACATCCACATTGCCGTCGGTATCTTCCCAAATTTCAGGGCCTGTGGTTTTTTCGTGAATTTCTGGATTTGCTGGGTTACTGAATTGTTGTAGGAGTATATAACGTTCAGGGTTGCTATCATGAATTTCGTCGGCTTTATCTATGGCCCCTTTCATTCCTTTCGCACCTTCGGTCAATATCAAATTGGCTCCCAGCGCTTTCAGCAGTTTACGGCGCTCAAGGCTCATGGTTTCAGGCATGGTCAATGTCAATTTGTAACCTCGGGCTGCCGCAACATAGGCAAGCGCAATTCCGGTATTACCACTGGTCGGTTCAATAAGTTCTTTATCTTTGGTTAGGATACCGCGTTTTTCCGCGTCCCAAATCATATTGGCGCCAATACGGCATTTGACACTGAAGCTTGGATTACGGGATTCTATCTTCGCCAAGATGCGACCGTTGCCGAAATTTTTTAAGCGGACCAATGGAGTGTGACCAATAGTTAACGAATTGTCTTCATAAATTTTGCTCATTATTCTATAGCCCCTAAGATACTGTTAAATACTGGTTAACCATACGCTAACATCTTATTTATGGAAATAAAGTTTCAATCTATTCTTATTCTATAAAAGAATAGTTGGCTATTATTTTATGTTGTTTAAGTTATTTATGATTGATATAATTTTTGAGCGCGATAGCGATCAACCCACATGGCAGTCGCCCCACAGACGGCAACCGGCATAATGAACAGATTTACGATAGGGATCATGGTCAATATACTCACCGTGGCACCAAATTGAAGATTATCAATTTTGTCTTGTCTCAGGATATTACGCATGTCTGAAAAACTGATTTTGTGATTATCAAACGGAAAATCACAATATTGGATAGCTAACATCCACGCACTGAAAATAAACCAAAGGATGGGAGCGACGGTTTGACCGATACCAGGGATAAAATAAAGCAACAATAGAACAATCGCGCGAGGAATATAGTAAAGAATTTTCATTAATTCGCGTTTTAGAATACGTGGAGTGTCTTTGAGTAAATCGGTAACACCTGTATCTGGTGTTGGAGTTCCCGTCAGGTCTGCTTCCAGCTTTTCTGCCAGTAATCCATTGAATGGTGAAGCGATAAAATTGGCCAGTGTGCTAAAAAAATAGGTAAAAATTAGCAGAATGGAAATAACTGCAAGTGGCCATATCAAATAATTTAACCATTGCATCCAGCTTGGTATTTTATCGAGCGTCCATTGTATCCAGCTATCTAGTTTTTGATATAGCCACCAAAATGAACCACCGAGCAGTAAAATATTCGCCAACAAGGGCAGTAAAACGAATCTTTTAATGCCAGGGCGGGTTATTAATTGCCAACCCTGCATAATATAATGAAACCCGCCCAAGTGTTTTGGCAATTTTGTCGAATTCGTCATATTTTCTTATTCTCTCTTAGATGATTGAGACGGTATGATATAGGCAGGATTTTCTACTGACCAGTAGTTTTGTGTGTAAAAAACATCCGAAAAAACAGGGGATATCTCTCTTTATGGTAAGAAAAGTAGGTAGAGACTTGCACTTGTCTTATTTGACAAATACTCTTATCTAAAGAATATTCCGCCGTGGTGGCAATTAATTTAAACAACAGAGATAGCAATGATGCAGGATTTGCGTCTGATATTAATCGTTGTTGGTGCGATAGCCATAATAGCTTTGCTATTACATGGGTTGTGGACCAGCCGTAAAGAGCGTTCATCACTCTTTCGTGATCGCCCAGTTAAACGTCATAAACAGGAGCGTCAGGAAGAGCTTGAGGATAATGATGGCGATGAACTGTTTGATAATGCGTCAAAGTCGAATGCTCAGGGGGCGGTAAAGCCTCGTAATGAACATCGTACAGAACCCGTTATTGAACGTCGCGCACCTGAATCATCAACAGCAATGTCTGATGATGGTTCTGACCCTTTACTTGCAAGTCAACAATTTGATGAACCAGCAGCAAACATGAAATTTGTTGATGAACAAAGAGTTGCTAACGAACAACAGGCAGAGCCACAGCTTGGGCTATTTGATCCAGTTGAACAGGCTAACTTGAAAGGGGCTGGGGCAGCAGAATCGGCTGTTGAAGGGCAACCAAAAGCAGTTGAGAATGAAGCGCAGGCTGAATTTGAGCAAGCCAAAAAAGAAACCGTGCTGGTATTGCATGTTGCTGCTCATTATGGGCAGGAGCTGAATGGTGAAGTATTACTTCAAAGCATCTTGCAGGCAGGTTTCCGGTTTGGCGACATGAATATTTTTCATCGCCACTTGAATCCATCAGGTAGTGGTGCTGTGTTGTTCAGTTTGGCTAACATGGTAAAACCAGGTTCATTTGATCCAGACCAAATGACTGATTTCACTACTCCTGGTGTGTCCATGTTTATGCTTGTACCTTCATACGGCGATTCCAATCAGAATTTTAAGCTGATGCTACAAGCGGCACAGCGTATCGCTTCTGATGTTGGTGGTGTCGTGCTAGATGGTGAGCGCAAAATGCTTACACCACAAATGATCGAGCTTTATAAGGCGCGTATCCGCAGTACGCTCAACATCAGCGAATAAATCTTCTTTTTTAGTATCAAACCCCCGCCAGTCGGGGGTTTTTCATCTCTGGTGAGAAGTCATGGAAAATATTATCGAAAAAATCAACAAATTAAGAACAACATTGCGTCATCATGAATATTTGTATCATGTTATGGATGCACCAGAGATCCCTGATGCTGAGTATGATCGCTTGATGCGAGAATTAAAAGCGCTGGAAGAGCAGTATCCAGCACTGATTACACCTGATTCTCCCACTCAGCGCGTTGGTGCCGCCCCATTGACTGCTTTTGAGCAGGTGCGTCATGAAATCCCCATGTTGTCTTTGGATAACGTATTTGATGAAGAAAGTTATCTGGCGTTTGATAAGCGTGTCCGTGATCGCTTGAAAGACAGTCGTGATTTAGTTTTTTGTTGCGAACTGAAACTCGATGGTTTAGCCGTCAGTTTGTTGTATGAAAATGGGGAGTTGGTGCAGGCTGCGACTCGTGGAGATGGGACAATGGGGGAAAACATTACGGCCAATGTCCGCACTATTCACGCTATTCCCCTACGCTTGAAGGGAGAAAGTATTCCTGCCCGCGTTGAAATCCGTGGTGAAGTATTCATAAAACAGGCTGGGTTTGAAAAACTCAACGAAGAAGCCCGTCGTACAGGAAATAAAGTCTTTGCCAATCCTCGCAATGCGGCAGCGGGTTCATTGCGGCAGCTTGATCCACGTATTACCGCAAAACGTTCACTCACTTTCTATTGCTATGGTGTTGGTGTTCTGGAGGGGGGAGAATTGCCAGCCAGTCATTACGAACGTTTGATGCAGTTTAAGCAATGGGGATTACCTGTCAGCGACAAAGTGAAATTGTGTCAGGGTACTCAACAAGTGATGAATTTTTACCAAAACATTGCACAGCAGCGCCCGACACTAGGCTTTGATATTGATGGTGTAGTGGTCAAAGTTGATTCTCTTGAATTACAGGAAACATTGGGATTTGTTGCCAGGGCACCCCGTTGGGCGACAGCGTTCAAGTTTCCAGCCCAAGAACAGATGACCATCGTACGTGATGTTGAATTCCAAGTAGGGCGTACAGGCGCTATTACACCTGTTGCCCGTTTGGAACCTGTATTAGTGGCAGGTGTTACGGTCAGTAATGCCACATTACACAATGCAGATGAAATTGAGCGTTTAGGCTTGCGTATTGGTGATACGGTGGTTATTCGCCGTGCAGGAGACGTTATCCCGCAAGTCGTGGGTGTTGTTCATGAGAGTAGGCCAACAGAAACACAAGAAGTAATTTTCCCCAAATATTGTCCGGTTTGTGGTTCAGATATCGAACGCGTCGAAGGTGAAGCTGTGGCCCGTTGTACCGGTGGCTTATTCTGTGGAGCGCAACGCAAAGAGGCACTGAAACACTTTGTTTCCCGTCGTGCTATGGATGTTGATGGCATGGGAGAAAAGATCATTGAGCAGCTGGTAGATAAAGAGTATGTCAAAACACCAGCCGATCTTTTCCGTCTGACTGCCGGAAAATTAACGGGACTTGAGCGGATGGGGCCTAAATCTGCCCAAAATGTTATTAATGCACTGGAAAAAGCGAAAAAAACCACGTTTGCCCGCTTTATTTATTCTTTGGGTATCCGTGAAGTTGGTGAGGCTACCGCAGTCAATTTAGTTTCATATTTTGGCACATTGGAAAAGCTGTGTGCGGCGAATACAGAGTCATTAATTGAAGTACAAGATGTGGGGGGCATTGTTGCTAGCCATGTTGTTAATTTCTTTGGTGAACCACATAATCAGGTAGTAATTGACGATTTGGTCAATAATATAGGTATCCATTGGGAATCAGAGGAAGGTCCGGATTTAGAAGAGATTGATAGTCCATTAGTAGGTAAAATAGTCGTTTTGACGGGGTCATTAAGTCGTTTATCCAGAGATGAAGCGAAGGATAAACTGACAGCCTTAGGAGCAAAAGTGACGGGAAGTGTCTCCAAGAAAACGGATTTGGTAATAGCGGGTGAAGTGGCGGGCTCCAAGCTAGCTAAGGCCAATGAATTAGGGATACCTGTTATTGATGAAGAAGAAATGCTCCAGTTATTGGGCGAATAATGCGCGTTTTACTTAAAAGTGTGATTGAGAAAGTGTGATCTGGTTGGCTAAATGGGAATTTGTAGCCATTTAAATAGTAAATTAATGTGATAATCATCAAAATTTACTGTTACGTGCTACATGAAATGCATTTATAAATTTGCACAGCATCATGTTTGGAGTTCTTTTTATGTCTCATATTTTTCATTTTTTCCTCGCATTAGTTGTGATTGGCGGTCTGGCGATTTTAGCGAGTAATAACCGAAAGGATATTCGGATCCGTTATATTATTCAGTTGCTTGTTATTGAACTCTTTCTGGCATGGTTCTTCCTGAATTCTAACGCAGGATTGGGGTTTATTATGGGGTTTGATAACTTATTTAAACACTTGTTGTCTTATGCCGCGAAAGGTACCAGCTTTATTTTTGGTGGAATGATCGAAGCGAATCTGGCGTTCTTCTTCCTGAATGTATTGTGTCCGATTATCTTCATCTCTGCCTTGATCGGTATTTTGCAACACATTAAAGTGTTGCCAATTGTGATCCGTGTGATAGGTACAGTGCTGTCTAAAGTTAACGGCATGGGCAAACTGGAATCTTTTAATGCAGTTAGCTCATTGATTTTGGGCCAATCAGAGAATTTCGTTGCTTACAAAGACGTGCTGGACAAAATGTCTCAGCGCCGTATGTATACAATGGCAGCAACCGCAATGTCTACTGTATCCATGTCTATCGTGGGTGCTTACATGACGATGCTGGATGCAAAATACGTGGTAGCCGCTTTAGTACTTAATATGTTCAGCACCTTTATCGTTCTGTCGCTCATTAATCCTTACTCTGCTGAGAGTGAAGAAGAAATCCATATGAGCAACCTGCATAAAGGACAAAGTTTCTTTGAAATGTTGGGTGAATATATTCTGGCAGGTGCTAAAATCGCTTTGATTGTTTCTGCGATACTCATTGGTTTTATCGCGTTAATTGCGGGTATTAACGCAATTTTTGACCTGATATTTGGTATTACTTTCCAGACATGTCTGGGGTATGTGTTCTATCCTTTGGCATGGATCATTGGCATTCCAAGTGATGAAGCCTTGAAAGTAGGTAGTATCATGGCGACTAAGTTGGTTTCTAATGAATTTGTGGCAATGCAGAGCTTACAAGAAATCGCTGCTCAATTGAGCGAGCGTTCAAAAGGTATTTTGTCAGTATTTTTGGTTTCCTTTGCCAACTTTTCATCTATTGGGATTGTTGCTGGCGCCATTAAAGGACTTAATGAAAAACAAGGTAATACCGTCGCTCGTTTTGGCCTGAAACTGCTGTTCGGCTCAACGCTGGTGAGTTTTCTGTCTGCGGCAATCACAGGACTGATATTGAGCATATAATTGGACTCTATAAACTGAGTTTTGATTTGAATGAAATGACAGAAAGTGGCATCTTGGCAGGTGCCACTTTTTCTTTATATATATCCATTGGGTATAAAGATAATACTGACAAAAAAGGCTGACATAATGAATAAAGAAAATCTGCTGGAAATTGCTAATACGGTCATGCCATTTGGCAAATATCAAGGACGAGTTCTGATTGATCTTCCCGAGGAGTATTTACTTTGGTTTGCCCGGAAGGGCAGGGCGAGATCTCGCATTTTTGATAGGGTTATTTAGGTTAAATAAAAATCAAACTGTGACTTTTTATCAGCATTTCTATTATTAAAACGGTAAGATCACGTTATTCCATAAACAGCGATCTTAATAATGAGTATTTTTAATTTTATCAGCAAGATAGATGACCCACGCTCTGACATCAATAAAAAACATGAGTTAATGGATGTGATTTTCTTAGCCTTTTCTGCTGTGTTATGTGGGGCTTCTGGTTGGAAGTCGATTCAAGAATTTGGTGAGTTACAAATCGAATGGCTTAAACAACACATCCCGTTTACTCACGGTATTCCTCGCTGTCACTGCATTGCTAATATTATCAAAATAATAGAACAAGATGCATTGATCGAAGATCGAAGCCTTTTATGCCTGGATCAACCATCGCCGGGTCACGGCAGGTAAAAGTATTATTGCCATTGATGGAAAACCCCTGAAAGGAACCGGTAAAGGAACCTTGTTTGAAGCCCTGCATGTGGTCAGTGCTTATGATGTTGAATCGGGTGTTGCCCTCTATCATCGTGCGGCCGAAAGCAAAGGTAAGGAAGGCCCGGTTGCCAGGCAATTGATTGAATTACTTGCTCTTGATGGTGCGATTGTCACCCTGCCAGAAAGAAACCCTGGAGTTAATTAGCCAACGAGGCGGGGATTTTATTGTTGGCCTCAAAGGCAATCAAAAAAACTCTATGCGTTTGTCAAATCGCACTTTGCTGCGCATTATGACCATGATGAACTGGCTGAATTTACAGAGAAAAATAGCGGTCATGGACGGAAAGAATTCCGTCATGTCATGCAAATCTGCGCTGCATTGCCTGAGGAACTTCAGCAACAATGGCTTTCAATACAGAGTGTGATTGAAGTGTTCAGTGAACGGAGTGTGAAAGGTCAACCTGCCCACCGTAATTCACGCTGGTATGTCAGCTCTCTTCCTTTGGATGCAGAAATCGCCGCCAAGGTAATCAGAAGGCACTGGTCAGTGGAAAATGAGCTGCATTGGGTATTAGATGTTACTTTTCGGGAGGATGCCCTATCACTCAAAGATCTTGATGGTGTAGCACAAATGGCACTTTTTAACCGAATTGCGTTAAATGTGATTAAACAAAATACCAGTATAAAGGATAGCCAGGCTGCTAAACGCCGAAGAGCAACGTGGTCAGGGGAATTCCGCAGTCAGCTTATCTTTGATTAAATTAAATACAAAGTGGAATCCCACCCTGACCGATGATCTTGTCATGTATTAATGGTGACGTTGAATAACCCAATGTCTTACGATTCAATCGATTAATACGGTTACATAAAATCAAATTATATAAAGGGGATCATCAGATCATCAACGTTACCTTCGCCAATTTTTCCATCATACTTGGCAACTTGAATTCACTGGCACAGTGTGTCGTCTTGGTACACATAAGCAATTCATTGATATGGAGATGAATAGGGCAAGATGCCGGGCGACAGCTCGTGTCATGAGTATCAAACTTAATCCTGCTCCAGAACAAAAAACATAAGGTCATATAGTAAAATGTTAATTTAATCGCTATACTGACTCATCCCAGAGGCCTAGATAACTATGTAACTGGGGAGTCAACAAAGCTGAAATTATAAAGAATATATAAAATTAAGACGCCTAATTTGGCTGTTGTCTACAATTGTGCCGGAGATGTTTGCCATAACAGAGCCCCTTTTTCAGTTTGGTGATCCAACTCTACACAAGCAATACCAGATGTGGAAAACATAGGTGGGGTTTGCGCAGGACAGAGCTCAGACACCAAATACCCCACTAACGGTAAATGAGAAACTACCAATACAGCCTTATGTCCTTGAGAGGCTAAAATCCGTAAATAACTCGCTACCAGAGCCACATCACCTGACGGAGTTAATTCATCCAGGACTTCCTCTCTGTCCGGCAATGTCAGACATTCACGAACGACTTTTAAGGTCTGCCCTGCTCGAATATAGGGGCTAACCAATACACAATCAATGTTAGGCTTTCGTTGGTCAAGCCAATAAGCCATTTTCTGCGATTCTTGACAACCACGTGGAGTTAGCTCTCGCACTATATCACTGATTGAGTCTAAAGCGGCATCACCGTGACGCATAATAAAAACGTACATAACTCACCGTGTAGTTAATTTAAAATAAATCTCAATATCTGTTGCTACACAATCTATTTCTATACAACGAAAAACAATCAGATATTATTGAATCAACCAGTTGGTTTTACTGAGTTAATCATGAAAAACCAATTGATATTATCGAGATGCTTGTTGATATATACCCAATGAATTTCAAGATGTAGCACGATGGCAAGTGAATGAATCCCAAGAGCATAGATAACTAGGTGACTGGGTGAGTGAGCATAGCCAACAAAGCTGCAACTTGAAAGAAAATGGGTATAAAACATTTCAATTAGAATCAACAAGCATTCTGCCCTAAAATAAAAACAAATAAAATGACTAAAGAAATATTGATATTTTAGGAAAAATAATTCAGTCACATGATGACCTGATGTCATTATCTTCACCAAAAGATTATGATTCATCACATCATGTCAAACATCATATTGACAGAGGTACAACAAGATAAGATTTATACCCCGAAGTACATATAAAGTTGTGCAACCAAGGTGAATACACACCCGTTGGCGGTAGATCATGATCCATTGAATCAAACCTATAAAAAATCGACTCTTGACGAAAAGAGCCGATCTATTTGATTTAAAAATATAAATTATTCGTAAAATTTCTCTTTCTTTTCAGCCATCTGGATTAAACGTTCACAGGGAGCAAATTTTTCCCCGTGTAGCGACTCCAAACGACGTAAAATTTCTACAACTTTATCACTGCCAAGTTTATCAATATAACGGAATGGCCCTCCCAAGAATGGCGGAAAACCGATGCCAAAAACAGCACCAATATCGCCATCACGAGGACTTCTAATAACCCCTTCTTCCAAACAGCGGGCGGCTTCATTCAACATAAGCATCACGCAACGCTGAGCAATGTCAACAGGTAACATTTTTACTGCTGGTTTGATTTTTAATAAGGAATAAATGGATGAATCAACTTCTTTGGCTTGTTTTCCAAAAGACCAGAATGAAGATTTTTTATTCGTATATGAATAAAAACCACGGCCATTTTTCTTGCCTTTCCGGTCATCTTTTAATATCGCGTCCAATATCTCTGGCGCCGCAAATCTATTCCCCAATTGCTCCACCAAAATCGGAATGATTTTAGTACCGACATCAATACCAACCTCATCCAGCAAATTGATTGGGCCAATAGGAAAACCGAAACCAACTAATGCCTTATCAATATGCTCAACGGGTTCTCCTTCCACCAAGCAATAACCAGCCTCATTAATGTAAGGTGTCAGGATTCGGTTCACATAAAAACCCGCTTTATCCCCGACAACAATAGCTGTTTTTCCCTGCTTCTTAGCCAATGCCACAACAGTTGCAATTGTTTTTTCACTGGTTCCTGCATGTGGAATGACTTCTACTAATGGCATTTTGTCAACGGGGCTAAAATAATGAAGGCCAATGATTTGTTCTGGCCGTATCGAGATTTCAGCAATCTTGTGGATGGGCAATGAAGATGTATTGGAAGCAAAAATAGTTTCAGGTTTTGCGCGATTTTCAATTTCTGAGACCATTTTACGTTTCAATACCAAATCTTCGAATACCGCTTCGACCACAATATCAGCTTGCTTAAATCCGCTGTAATCCGTGGTTCCTGTCAATAAAGACATTTGGCGAGAACGTTCCGCTGATTTCAAACGACGCTGTTTTACACGCTTAGAAAGAAGATCCCAAGTATATTTCAGTGCCTGATTGATACCTTTTTCATTAATGTCTTTAATGCGGACAGGTAAATTTCCTCGCGTCATGGTGACATTAGCAATACCACCACCCATCAGTCCTCCACCTAAAATCCCTACATGTTTGATCTCAGAGGGTTGCTCTGACGAACCTGTTTCATTTTTTAACGCAGTCGAAGCAAAAAACAAACCCCGTAATGCTTCTGATTCCTGCGACATCGCCAACTCACCAAATGCCCTAGCTTCTGCCTGAAAACCCTTATCTAACCCTTTTTCTAAACCAGTGCGGATCACATTGATAATCTTCTCTGGTGCTGGATAATGACCGTGAGTTTTTGCTCGCGTTTTTTGATGAACCATGCGGAATAACAACGGCCTGCCTAGTGCACTCGCCAATATACGTTGTGACCATGCTAATGGCTTACGTTTAACAACGCCTTTTTTGACGTATTGCACAGCAACATCCAGCAGGATATCCAAAGGCACGGCGTCATCCACAACGCCCAGTCGTTGCGCCTGTTTTGCCTTAAGCTGGCGACCAGTCAATATCATATCCAAAGCAGCGCTAACCCCTATCAGCCGAGGCAAACGCTGAGTTCCTCCTGAGCCTGGCAACAGCCCAAGCTGAACTTCCGGCAAACCAAGACGCGTTTTCTCATCCAAAGAACAGATACGCGCATGACAAGCCAATGCTAATTCCAAGCCGCCACCCAAACATGCACCATGAATAGCCGACACAACAGGTAAAGGATAATTAGCAATCTGGGCAAATAATTTCTGCCCTTTTTCAGCCAATTCAGTCGCTTCTTTCTGAGTTTGGCAACTTGCAATCATACTGATATCCGCACCAGCGATAAAAGTATCGGGTTTACCAGATACAATCACCAACCCTTTCAAACCAGAAGCTTGTTGAGCTTTCTCAAACATAGTTAAGAACTGGTCGATAAATTCAGCCTTCAGGGTATTCACTTTTTCATCAGGTACATCAATGGTGATCACGCCTACCTTGTCGTCTCTGATAGAAAAACTGAATACTGATTGCTCCGGTTGCGTTGTTGACATAACGGTTTCTTTTTCAGCCTGAGCCATTATTCCACCTCCAATATCATTGCTGCACCCAAACCACCCGCAGCACATGCTGTCGTCAGACCAAGCCCACCACCACGGCGACGCAATTCATTCAACGCCTGAGTAACCATTCGGGCCCCTGTCGCAGCAAATGGGTGTCCATAAGCAATTGAACCACCCAATACATTGAATTTATCCATATCTATTTCACCAATAGCCTGAGCACGCCCCAGTTTTTCACGGGCAAATTTTTCACTGGCAAACATCTTTAAATTCGCCAGTGTCTGAGCAGCAAACGCTTCATGCATGTCAATAAGAGTAAGTTCATTCAAAGTGATACCAGCACGATCCAGTGCCAGCGGTGTCGCATAAGATGGTCCCAATAACATATCCTGCCAGACATCAATCGCAGAAAATGCGTAACTGCGTAAATACCCCAATGGAGTCATACCCAGTTCTTTGGCAACCGATTCACTCATCAACATCACGGCTGCTGCGCCATCAGTCAATGGCGTACTATTCGCCGCTGTAACGGTGCCATATTTACGGTCAAAAGCTGGGCGTAATTTAGCATAAGAGGTCTCAACAGAACTTTTCCGGATATTGTTATCTTCTGACAATGTTTGGCGATATGGCGGAAAATGTGCTGATACGACTTCATCATGCAAAAGCCCCTGCTCCCAAGCTTTAGCAGCCAGCACATGAGAACGGTGCGCCAATGCGTCCTGCTCTTCTCGGCTGATATGATAAGTTTTCGCCATCTGCTCCGCCGTATCTCCCATTCTTAACCCCGTTGAGTATTCAGCAACGGCAGGAGACACAGGCAATAAATCACGTAATTTTAATCGGCTGAGTAGTCTCAACTGTTGAGATAGGCTCTTGGCTTTGTTCATGTCGACCAAAGTGCGGGCTAATGATTTGGTGACTCCGATCGGTAAAACGGATGAAGAATCAGCACCACCAGCTATTCCCACATTGACTGTACCCGCCATAATACTTTCAGCCACATTTGCAATCGCTTGAAAACTCGTCGCACAGGCACGGGAAACACTATAGGCATCAGTATTCACACTTAAACCTGCGCCTAAAACAATCTCCCTTGCAATATTCGGCGCTTCCGGCATTTGAACAACCTGACCAAAAACTAATTGGTCGATCTTCTCAGGCGATAAACCGCTCCTGATGACTAGCTCACTAACGACAGCTTTTCCCAAATCGACAGCTGGGATACCGTGGTAGAAAGTTGCCTGTTTAGCGAAAGGAATGCGCAACCCACTGACAATAGCAACACGCTCCCTTTGCGCTGTCACTTTTGTTGAAGAACGACCCATAGCAACTCCTGACAATAATTATTAATTAAATCAATTGATTGATTAAAAACATTTACGCATCTGACAAGAGGTCAGACCTGATCAAGCATTGTTAACGCAATGTTGGGAAATAGCAAACAGGAATAAACGAAAAATGCGAGCAAACGCAACTTTAAGGCATTTATAATTTATACAACTTGGATGGGGAATATGCGATTTAAATGGAAAGAAAAAACTCTTATTTACAATCGTTGACAACAAATTTCCCCACTGATTTAGGTTTTAAGACAATGGGAAAACCGTTGTTCTGAATGAATTAACGCAATCCTAACTGAAAAATAAGAGCTTCAGCCTGGCAACTAAAAGTGAAATCTATAGATAATTGTATTCCACCATCAAGTTCTTCGATTTTATGCTGTATAACACAGGGTTCTGACTCCACTGACTTTGCTTTTTCAATCAATACATTAAGCATTGTTTTCACTTCCTGTTCACTGGCAAAAACACTCTGATAAGAAGCCGTACAATCTTCATTATCAATGACTGCTCCCACATCAACACAACAGCAAGCCGTGGTTTCTTCCATACTACAACGATTAATTGCGTCAGGCATCTTTGTTTCTCCAACGATAAAAACCTGCTAATGATTTTACTGTACTCAGACGGTTAATAACCAGCATTTACAATGTTTAGAGTCAGTTATCTGACGATTTATTGATCTCATCACGTTAGCCAATATCTGTTTACATATTATTAACGCTAATTGTCGATTTTTTGTTACACGAGTCGCATTTTAACAATCAACTTGATTATATTTTAAAAACATTCTTGCAACATATTCTACTATCAGGCCTATACTTCGTGCACTGGTCTGATTTGTCATTATGACAAATCGACTCTACAATCCCGCGCTCTCAGCTACTTGAGTAGCATGTTAATAATAATTAAACAATGAGGTTTTGGTTATGAGCCAAAAAAACCTGTTTACGCGTTCAGCATTAGCAGTGGCGGTTGCAGTCATCTCATCCAACGCTAGTGCTGCCGGTTTTCAATTGAATGAATATTCATCATCAGGACTAGGCCGTGCATTTTCTGGAGCAGGTGTCGTTGGTGACAACGCTTCCGAGGGAAGCCGTAACCCTGCGGCCATGACCCTTTTTAATCGCCCATCGTTTTCTGGCGGTTTAATTTATGTCAACCCGAATGTTGATATCACTGGTCAATCTCCATTGACTCACAACAGTACCGATGCTAAAAACATTGCGCCACATGCATGGATACCAAACCTGCATTTTATTACGCCTATCAATGATCAGT
The DNA here is from genome assembly GCF_002632725.1 of Xenorhabdus hominickii. Classification (GTDB taxonomy): domain Bacteria; phylum Pseudomonadota; class Gammaproteobacteria; order Enterobacterales; family Enterobacteriaceae; genus Xenorhabdus; species Xenorhabdus hominickii. Next base: position 404,045 of record NZ_NJAI01000004.1, on the reverse strand, counting down.
GGTTTATCGGTGCATCTGCGACTTCCAACTATGGATTAGCAACCAGTTTCAGCAATAACTACACTGCTGGCCCACTTGGTGGCAAGACTGATCTTAAAACCGTGAACCTAAACCTAAGCGGTGCTTACAAGTTTAATGATCAGTTCAGCTTTGGCTTAGGTATCGATGCTGTTTATGCAGACGCTAAAATCACTCGCCATATGGGTGAGACAGGCTCTATGATAACGAAGGGACTCAGAGCTAAAGGTATTCCAGTCACAATTCCAGCGAGTGCGGAAGCTGCCAAAATGGAAGGCAAAGATTGGGGTTATGGCTGGAATGCTGGATTCTTATATCAGTACGACGAAAATAACCGTTATAGTCTGACTTACCGTTCAAAAGTCAAAGTTAAATTCAAAAGCGGAGATTACCGCAGTGATTTGCCATTCATACCAGGAACCTTTGATAATGGCACTGACGGCAAAACAGTCAAAGGTAAACTAGATCTGAACTTACCTGATATGTGGGAGTTTTCAGGCTATAACCGTGTTGCACCACAGTGGGCAATTCACTATAGTTTCCTGTATACAGGCTGGAGCGAGTTCAAGGAATTAAAAGCAACAAGAAATGACACAGGTAAAGTCGCATTTGAGAAACATGAAGGTTTCCGTGATGCTTATCGTGTCTCACTGGGTACCACTTACTACTACGACGATAACTGGACATTCCGTACCGGTATCGCCTTCGATGAAAGCCCAGTACCAGCTAAAAACCGTTCTATCTCTATCCCTGACCAAGATCGTTTCTGGTTTAGTGTTGGAACCACTTACGCATTCAATAAAGATGCCTCTGTAGATGTTGGTGTTTCCTATATGCGTGGCAAAAAAGTACGTGTTAGCGAAAAACTGAAAGAAAATGCTGATGCGCCATTGAATACACCTTATGAATTTGATTCCAAAGGAACTGCGTGGCTGTACGGCATGAACTTTAACTATACGTTCTAACCGAATGCGGTGATCTAAAAAGGATAGCTAATGCTATCCTTTTTTGGTTTTTTATTCCAAATTAATCAATGGAATCCAATTCATCTTGGATACTTGCCGCATTAGGATTTTTTTCTGGCACTAGCTTGCCGCCATTAACCATAAAATCGTGACGCTGGAAATAAGCATTGCGCATCATCAAATAAGGATCAGAAGAATTTTTCAACAGCCCGTCAGAATCCAGTAAACGAGCACGAGTTTCTATACCTTCAACCATCCACTTGCCTACCGACATCCAACCCGTTAGATAACTCAACATAGGATAAGTCATATCCGCAAAATTACCGCCTTCATCACGTAGTGTGAAACTACCATAACCAGGCAGAACAACATAAGGGCCATAACCCACATTATAGTGCCCCAACGTGCCACCAAAACGTACTGAATCTTCTTTTGCTAGTTTTGGATTCGCCATTGAAGCAACATCAATAAACCCGCCCATACCTAAAATGGTATTCAAAAAGAAACGGTTAAAGTGCTTTGCACCTTCATTAAGGTTACCACGCAAAAAACTGTTAACCATGCTGGCGGGCTCTTCCAAATTACTCATAAAATTACCAACACCATTCCGCGCCGGCATTGGTACATAATTACGCCAAGCTACAGCAACAGGTCGTAAAAAATAAGGGTCGAGAACATCGTAATTAAAGTTGAACATTGCACGGTTAAACCCTTCCAGCGGATCAGAACGGCCCTGTTGCATCGTATTTGATGAACTAGCACATCCCACTAGTAAAGCGGCTGTAAGAGCAACCCCGCTCAGACGATACTTCATATTGTTCTCCACATAATAACTTTTAGGCAGTGAATATCACACTGCATGGTGATCAATGTACCCAATGTGTTAAATATACTGCCAGTTTTTCATTAATGGTAATCAAAAAGAGTGGTGATTATATAGGCAAACAGTTCGTAATGCCTTATCTCCGGCAAGAAAAACTGGTATAATTTTTTCTGCTGCCACTTAGAATGGATATAACGAATTATAAATATAACTTATTGTTTTTATTTTAAAAAATTATAATTAAAATCCTAAAAGTACACCAATATGTACACAATACAAAGTCACCTTGTTTTATCTCTTCCCGTTTTACTACTTATAGCTCACTTACAACAATTCACAATCAAGATAGTTTATCACCCACCAACTCACTGATTACATTGATGAGGTATCGACCGCTACTGTTACCTGAAAAAAAGCGGGAAATTATAGGGCAGGGGGAAAGGAAGCCACTATCACTATAGGGCAGAAACCTGCCCTATAGTATGTGAGGTACCTGTGCAAACAAAAGGTATTGCGTACCCAAGGTGGGACGTCATACCTTGAGATGATCCCGTTTTTATTTCATGAATAAAATCAGATTATTAATCATGGCTCAGATTTGAGCCATGATTATCATCCGGTAATCGGCGGAAAATTTCGCTGATTGACAAGCCAAAGTGAGAGCCTCAACTACAGGTTGGTATGCTAAACGTACAGAGCTGCTTTAACCTACCTAACGAAGAAGAGCCTCCCAAATAGGTGACTCCTTAAACTGAAGGAATCCCTATAGTTAATTTCCCCGGAATAAAAGTTAAACAAGTACATATCTCCGTTTGAAACAGAAGCGTGCCTACACCATGCAGGAGTTAAAGGTGAGATTTCTCACCTTTGTATAGATAATTTCAATTCTTTAAGAGACAAATGATCATATTTAAAGCTCGGCGCATTTCTACTGTGCAAAGATTATATTTATCTTATCGGGTACGGAAACGCCGACACTTCTTGTCTTTGTCATATGGCAATTATTCAGATCTGGACAATAATTAAGACAATTCTCATCTGCACATGCTGCATGTTTAATTAGATTATTACAGGTGCTCGTAACTGCCGCATGCCAGTGATTTCCCCAGTAAAAAGTGGCACTCAATTGTATTAAACAGGGTTTAGGGTCTGTGCTGGCGGGATTATATGTATGACTCACTGCCCAGATTATCTTTTTTTGTATCCCAAAGCATATACCAAGACCAGAGTTAATGTCCTCAACGGTCATGTTATATTCATTACTAACACTGAAATTTAATGGGCCTGCGCTAGCCATACATGCGTCATTTATTCTAGATAAATGAGTGAGACCAGAATTGGAGTTAAGCTGATAAACCTCTCCAGACGGCCTTGCTGGATTTGAAAATGTTATATCATATTTTAGCCAGGAAAGCTGATTGTGAGATTAAAAATAAAACCATTGAAATAAGACTAAATAAAAATTTCATATCATCCCCTTTTTTGAGGAAATTGCTAAAAATAACAATTGTTATTACTTCATCATTAATGAACCACTGAAATGATAGTTTCTATATCATATAGGTTATTCACTTATCTGCTTTAGTATAAGCAAGCCCCCTCAATGACCATAACTCAAAATCCAACAGATAATTGAGTCCGTTTAATGTGTAATCCGCAACCTACTGCGGGTTACACAAATATGACGACAAAGCAGTGACCGCAATTCTCGATAAGTACACGCCTAAATTTAAACCACTTAATCACATGAGGTTCAGTGCTAAATCAGTGCTGGCTTATTATGTGAGAGTTATTCGGAAGGAGAATAGAAATGGATAAAGATTTAATTGAAGAAAAAGAGGTTTTTGATATGTTAGGAAAGAAAAGAACCGCAGTGTATAGACTCAGAAAAAATATGGATTACCTGAACCAGTTCTCAGCCACCCCCCGCCCGATACAGTTATTCAGCTATACGTGAATGGCTTGATAATGGCGGAGTCAACCGTTCTTGAGCTGCCTAACATGCCAGAAAATCTTATCTGTATATAATTCATACGCCCCTTTTTGCTCATCAATCCAATCGTGTTTATTGTACACGGCCATCACCCCACCTAGCTCATGCCCCAGCATCTTTTCGGTGACATGGGGCGCAATCCCTTCGCTTGATAAATTAGTCACCAAAGATCGCCTAAAGTCATGTGTACGCCATTCAGGTATATCAATTGATTCCCTTAGTTTCTTCATATAGAGGTTTGATGATGATCGGTCTATGGATTTATCAATCTCCTGACCGGGAAAAAAAATATCATTACTCATGTTTAATATCCGTTCTATATATGGGGTGACCTGCTCGAATATAGGTCGCCTAATCACATTGCCCATTTTTGAGTGAGCTACTGGAGTTGTCCAGATCAAGTCATCCATATTGAATTCACGAGCAGTAGCAAGCCTCAATTCAGAAAGGCGAGCTCCCCATAATAAAAGGAGTTGATGCAATACTTTGTTGGATGAAACTATCTTATTATTTTCCAGGGCTAGCCAGACCTTAGCCAGTTCTGTGTAAGTTAAAACTCGGCTACCAGTGTCTGGTTTTTTGCCTGTATTTTTCACGCTAAGTTTCATGACTTCACATGACGGGATAAACTGCCTTCCTATGCACCAATTAACAACTGAACGCATTTGAGTTAAAAGCACTCTGGCTTTTTTAGGGTTTTCCTTTTCCTGTTTGTCGAAAAACTTAACCCAAGATGACACAGGTATGCTAGCTACTGGTGTACACGAGAATTGTGTGTACATCGTGTTGTACACAACGGACTTATAAAGTATCTGTGTATTAGGTTTTAGCGTAGATGCGTACTTATCCCACCAGTAGTCAAGACAATCTTTTAATGTTGCCTCTCCTTCTGAATGAGAGAAATACATTTTTGGATTAAACCCCTTTGTGTGCAATGAGCGCATCTCACCTACTGCGATTCGTGCATCCTTGAGCGACATTTCAGGATAGCGACCAACAGTAAGGCGAACAGGCTTGCCATTCCAGCGATATCTATGCTGAAATGTTATAGTTCCGTTTGGCGTTATTCTGATACTCAAGCCGTCACCATCGGTTAACTCCGGAGTCCCTTTGTAGGGTTTATTGTGAATACCACGTAGTTTAGTGTCGCTCAATGCCATAACTATAACCTGTACACAAGTTGAAGTTTAATTATGTACTCAATCTGTACACAATGGCAAGTGAACGAACCGACCACAACTAAAAACGAGCAGAAACAAAACTAAACAAATAAAGGCAAACAACTTGATTAAAACAGGAAGAAAGAGATAAGATACAAACAGCTCGAAACAAAATGAAACATAGTAGTAAAAAGTCCCCTTAGTTAAATGGATATAACAAGCCCCTCCTAAGGGCTAGTTGCAGGTTCGATCCCTGCAGGGGACGCCAGTCCACAGTTCATCGCAGTTCTTACCCGTTCGCTAAATCCCTTAAATCCCTTAAATCCCTTAAATCCCTTAAATCCCTTAAATCCCTTAAATCCCTTAAATCCCTTAAATCCCAAAATATACAATAAATCACCGTTCGCATAAGTTCGTTTTGGTTCGTTGACATCCGCACTCCTATTTGGGTAAATTTTGGGTAAAGAATTTTACCCAATGCTTACTGTAAAACAGGTAGATTCAGCTAAACCAAAAGAAAAACCATACCGTCTATCAGACATTAACGGTCTTTATCTATACATTCCGTTATCTGGTAAAAAAGTATGGCAATTACGTTATCAGTTTGAGGGAAAAGAAAAGATTCATACTGTGGGTAAGTATCCTGAAATATCCCTTGCTGAGGCTAGAGACAAGGTATTCGAGTTAAAGAAAGAATTAGCTAATGGAATAGACCTATCAAAAAGGAAAAGATCCACAGAAAAACCTAAAGATACATTCTCATCCATCTATCAAGAATAGTATCAATTCAAAAAAGCCGTCTGGTCTGAAAGATATGCAAAAGAATTACAAAGTATGTTCCGAAGTGACATTTTGCCAAGCATAGGCCATATGACAATGGAAGAAATAGAGACATTGGTCTTACTCAAGGTGATCCGTCAGTTCGAAGAACGCGGAGCGATGGAACAAGCAAGTAAAGCTCGGCGCAGGTGTGGAGAAGTGTTCAGATATGCCATTGTGACAGAAAGGGCAAAATATAATCCAGCTCCAGATTTAGTCGACGCAATGACAGGATATAAAAAGAAGAATTATCCGTTCCTAACAGTAGACCAAATATCCTCATTCAATCAGGCGTTATCTTCGTATTCCGGTAGTGTTATCTCAAAAATAGCCACTCAGGTTTTACAATACACAGCTCTGCGCACGAAAGAACTGCGCAGCATGCAATGGAACGATGTCGATTTTGATAACAAGCTAATTAACATCGAACCAGAAATAATGAAAAACCGGAAACCACACGTAATTCCGATGTCAAATCAGGTCATTGAGTTACTAAAAACTCTCCACCCTATCACTTCAAGTATTTCTAATTTCGTATTTGCTGGTAGAAATGACAAGAAAAAACCAATTTGTGAGAACGCTGTATTACAAGTGATTAGGCAAATTGGTTATGACGGGATCGCTAGCGGCCATGGCTTCCGTCACCAGTTCAGCACTATCCTGAATGAGCACGGATTTAGCCATGACCTAATTGAGCGTTAATTGGCACATATTGACCGCAATAGTATTCGAGGCATATATAAACACGCCCAGTATCTCGATAAACGCCGTGAAATGATGCAGTGGTTTGCTGACTACATTGACAAAATATCAGGTCTGTAACCCAACATATTTGTTTTCTCCTTTTAATCGGACGACAAAAGCCAGTAGCGAAATACTGGCTTTTTTATTTGGTTTAATTGTGAAAAAAACATGCAAAAACGACCGATGCAAAATAATTGCATAGGTTAATTGTGAGGTTTTAGATTTTTGGATGAGTAAAGATTAGCGTTTCCGCTTAAGTCATAGAATTATTAATTCGTGTTATAATTTAAATATGAAAATATAATGAGTACATTCACGCTAGGATAGTTTGTGCTTTTTCAGCACACCTAAATTGTTCAAAGAGCAGGTCAAGAATAATAACCTCCCGTTTAGGAGGATGCCCTAACGCGTATTCAGGGCTGATACTCACCAGATTTTTTAAAGGACTGCACATATATTATGTACTTAATTCGATATAAGCTAGCACACTCGAAAATAATATTCCACTAGCGACAAAAAAGCCCCGTGATGGGGCTATTGCCACTTTCAAAGAAAATCAGTTATCACAATACCCTTCTTTTGCAAGACGAACACCGGCCTTAGATATTACCCTTTTTCCTTTTTCTTCTGTTGACACACTCAGACCAGCGACGCCAACAAAAACTCCCATTTTTATGTATTGCCTTATGAAGTAATTTTTTCCAGGTTCGGTGAAAATTATCAGGTCATTAGGGGAGGACTCTGATTCGGTTGATATTTTGTGGTTTTGGCCGCCTGATACTTGTGTGTAGAAAAATGTTTTATCTGCTGTTTCTCCAATACACTTCCCATCAACATAAATGTTTTTTTAGAGCCTTACCGAAAAAGCTGTCGCGGTAGATATATAAGCCAGATTTGTTTTCCTGTGGGGCAAAAAAGCTTTTAGTTTTTGCTGATTCTTGTTCAGTTGCAATCAGGGCGCGAGCATACTTTGATTAACATTCAGCCAAAGAAAACTTTGGCGCGGTAATCATCACACCAGCTTGCTTTTTTAAGCTTATTTCTTGGCTCGGTGCCCCACA
>NZ_NJAI01000004.1:379763-396362 GCF_002632725.1 Xenorhabdus hominickii | reverse complement strand
GATTATGTTGTTTATGATAACCTTCCCGAGGAAGATCACCTGACTGGAAAGACGTTTACTCAGCGTATAGAGAGAACGAATTTAACTCAGCGTACTCGAATAAAAAGACTGAATAGAAAAACTATCAGTTATTCAAAATCCGAAGAAATGCACGATAAGGTGATAGGAACTTTTATTGAGCGTGAGTACTATTTTTGATATTCAATCTAACTATTTAATACATGACCCGATAGCACGCAATATTCTCGCAATGGTATGCCGACGGGGTATTCCATTGAGGAATGGGCGATACGTTTTTAGCCACTTAATCTTTGCCCGGCCATAAGTTTCAATATCTTGCCAACCTTCGGCACCCGCCATAATGGCACTGACGACAAGAAAAATCACATCAATCAGATCGTACTGACGATTAATATCAGAGCGGGTTTCTTTAACAACGGATAAATGTTCAATCAGGGTCATATGCAAGTAGCAAGTAATTAGAAGAAAAATAAGGTTAATTAGATCATGCCATTACTTTTCATTCAATAGGGGATAAAAAAGTATACTCGCGCCCTGGGGTTTAGCTGGTTCAGGTAAAACAGAATTACTATTACATAAACTCAAAGAGGTTTATTCTAAAAATCCAGATTCGAAGATAGCTTTCACTTGTTATAATAAAATTCTTGCTTCCACAATGCGGAACAGAATACCAGGATTTTTCGATTTTATGAGAGTTGAAAAACAAATTGAATGGGGGACAAAACTTTTTTGCTTTAACTCATGGGGATTAAGCCGCGATCCATTCTCAGGCATGTATAGATACATTTGTTACTTTTATGAAATTCCTTTTGGGGGGTTTGGAAATGGAGACTTTGATGCTCTCTGCAAGAAAGCAATAATCGATATCAATAATAGTGGTCGCTCTGAAAAAAAACGCTTGATTACTTGTTCATTGATGAAAGCCAAGATTTTACTCAAAGCTTTATCGATCTATGTGAAATGATTACATCTGAAAAGGTTTATGTTGCTGGCGATGTGTTTCAGAATATTTTTATGCCGATTAGTGATAATGTAAATCGAGCAGAAATAGTTTTAAAGAAATGTTACAGAACTGATCCAAAGAATTTAATGTTTTCACATGCTCTGGGTATGGGCTTATATGAAGAACCCGTTTTAAGGTGGCTAAAAGAAACTAAGTGGGACTCCTGCGGTTACAAATACAAACAAATAGATGGACGTGTAGAACTTTCAAGAGATCCATTACGAAGATTTGAAGATATACCTAAGAATTATAAAAGCACGAACCTTCATTTGCTTGACAAGCAGGATGATGAATCAACAAAAATTATTGATATCATAAAAGATATTAGGCATAGACATCCAACTCTGGAAGAGGGGGATATAGCAGTAATCTTTCTCGATACTGCAGTATATATTTATGACGTTATTCAATCTCTTAAATTAAAGGTTAAACAACAACTAGGTTGGGATTCAAATATCTCTCACGAAAAAAATCTAAACAAGATGGGAAACTATTCATCTCAAACATTAATAATACCAAAGGATTAGAATTTCCATTTTTAATTTGTTTTGCTATGAAATTAGTAAAAAAAAACCACATTTCGAAATGCTCTCTATACAATGATGGCTCGCTCGTTTTTAGAGAGCCATTTAGTATTGGGTGATGACAAAGAAAATCCAGCAATGGAAAACATTCAGCAAGGTTTAGATTTTCTAAATATAAATAGTTATATGAATGTCCGCCTCCCGTCGGATCAGGAGATAATTAATCAAAAAGACTTTATTGTCCTAGATGAGCCTATTTCAATTTCAACTATGGTAAAAAATTTTTGTGCTGATAAGAAGGCCTCTCCGCGTTTGATTGCAAAAATAACAGACAGAGTGAAAAAATTATTTCTGAAGATGATGAAATTGATGGGGATTATGTTTTTCAACTCATTGAGATTGAATATAACAGGAATTTGAAATTATGAGTCAGTATCTTTTTAAAAATATACCTTGTGAATATTTTGACAGATTTAGGCCAGTAAGGGATGTTTTCTAAAATTTAGAAAACCTGCTTGTAACGGCTGAAATAATTAACTCTTGTCATCAGTCATGGAACAAAGAAACAAAATATTTTGATTTATTGATAAGCACAGGAACTAATAAAAGGATCATTGCTAGAAAGCCAGATGGTTTTTTCACTATGAACTTACCTTTTCAAGTAATTGAATATGAAGAGAATATAAGTTTTAACTATGATGCTTATGAAATGCCTGTTAATTCAGAGTTCATCTCTAGATGCAGGAATGTTATTACCACTTGCGAGAATGGTTATTTTTCTCATGAGGCTATTTCTGTTGCTCTTTGTGACAACTTTGATAGAGACATACAACAGGCTGTTAACTACTGTGATGCAATATCATCGCTTTTACTCATTGATCATGGCTACTTTAGATTTGATGATGATGAAGCTAACGCTAATGGGCGCTTACACCCCCGATACCACCTAGACTTCTTTTTCAATAACTCTACAAACATAAAAATAGGTCTTAACAAGAGAATCGAAGATACCTTTTTCTTTGATCTATTGGATAGAAGCAAAGATAGACCTTATTTAGCTTGATATTTGTACTATAACAGGAGCTTTTGCCCCATTTCTTGGTTAGTATTTTACTTTCCGGAAATGCGTGACTAACCTACTCCACAATAATCAACAAACTGTGATGCTTGGAATGTCCGCTTCTGGCACTGAGCTAACTGTCATATTTGCTTGAATCCAGAGTAGCAAGAGTATCAGCTTGCATGGGCTGTTTAATAGCATATAACGCAAAAAGTTAAGCGTTTATACTGATTCGCTTATTGAACCAGATAAACCAATCAGTTAAAGTAGCTCCGCCATTGGCAAAATCCAATGGTCAAGGTTTTGCAGCCTTGGATGTATCCCACTGGTAGGAAATTTCTACCAGTGTGTCTGCTATCGCCTTTTCAATGGTGGTTCAGGCAGGGGAGGTTTCGGCCTCACCGGTTGGATACATCCGGTCTGCAAACCCTGTCTGGATCGCCACCATCAATATTAATTAATGGAAGGGGTAGCAAGAATGACTAATGTTAAAAATGACTGGCATCAAGCCGATATTATTGCTGCATTACGTAAATGTGGAACAACCTTAGCGGCTATTTCTCGTGAAGCGGGACTCAGTTCATCTACACTGGCAAATACTCTTAGCCGCCCGTGGCCTAAAGGCGAATGGATTATTGCTAACTATCTCGAAATACATCCCTCTGAAATCTGGCCTAGCCGTTATTTTGATTCGTATAGTAGATTAATTGAGCGTAAGGCTCACAATCAATCAGTAGAATAATTGTTACTAACTTTTTGACCTATCTCGTAAAAAAATGAAATTTAATACGAAGCCTTGAGACTGAAAATGATCGTCAAATTTAACCATTTCTAAAACTCATGGCATTTTTATTTTATAAGTCTAATAAAGTATTATTAAGTAAATAAAGATCATTAAAATTATAAGATTAAATAAATTAGTTATGCAAAATAACTTAAGGGGCAAAAAAAGGGGCACATAAACAACAAATTTAAAATAAGTTATTACAATTCATTTAGTTAAATTTATTTTCGATTCCTGCAGGGACACCAGTAACATCCAACTCCACTTAAGAGAAATATAGCAACGAGTAACATAATCAAACAAAAAGCTTTTCTGATTACATATCCCCCAAACTGTGCGATAACTGTTTTATTTTAAAAAAAATCATATGAAAATAGCTATATTGCGTCGAAATGGACTTGGTGATCTCATTAGTACCCAGCCATTAGTAAAATTTTTACAAATTAAGTACCCGGAATCAGAAATTAATCTATTTATTGATGCCAGTAATTTTGAACTTGCTAATTATTTGTGTTCAGGCATAAAAATCAATATTATTCCCAAAGGGAATAAATATTTTTCGATTTTTAAGACTGCATTGACATTTCGTCGAGAGAAATTTGATATTGCCATATCAGCTAAACCTACCCCAATGAAGCTGAATAATTTGTTTTTATGGTTATTAGGAGCTAAAGAACGTTATGCTGTTGTCGATGATAAAGATTGGCATTCTAAATTAATTAACCACCCAGTGAGTAAAAAACAAGTCAATGGTTATCATCAGGCATTAAAAATACTACGTACACTCTCACCTAACGAAAAAAAATTGCCTGCAGAGTTACTTCCCCGAATTGTACTTCAAAATACAACTCAGACGATTTATTATCATTCACCGATTATTTTATTTTCTGTTTCTAATAACCGAAAAAATAGCCTAATAAATAATGATCGTCTGACTTCAATAGCATTTAAGATACTGAATCATTATCCAAATGCCAAATTTATAATTTCTTCATTTAAAAATGATATAAATTTAGCTGAAGATTTAAAATTACGTATAGGGAAAAATAGTGAAATTGTAATATCTGAATCACTAAGTTATTTTTTAAATTTATTGAATCATATGACATTGATTGTTGTTGGTGATGGTGGTATCTGCCATTTAGCGGCCGCTTTACAAAAAAACTAGTTGCTCTTTATGGTGTGACAAAACCTGAAAATTGGGCACCATTGGCAATTAACGATACATGTATTACTTTATATGATCCAGAGAATGTTAATAATATTGATTTAAATAAAGTTATTCAGGCTGTTTTTTCCTTACTTGAACAAAAAAACCTATATATTTAAAAAACTTTAAGTTGTAGTTTTCTAGCTACAACTTAAAATATAGTAACCATGATAATATTATTAAAAAAACATTATTATATTACAGTAAAGATAACTAAAAAATTAATAAAAAAACATATTATTATTTACTTTAACACGTTATAAACTCTGGAACTGACGTATTTGGAGAATTCTTCCATTGGTAGCATGAAATAAAAAGATCAGGGATTGGTTGAGAAATAAGGAAATCAAACGCAGATAATGCAATCGTTTTTCCCCAAATTTCGCCAGGACAACAATGATTCCCATAACCAAAAGGTAAAGTACCTTCATTCGCCTTTAATGTTAAAGTCATTAATTTTTCAATTGGATTATTCCCATTTTCTATAGTAAATCTTCGTGTGTTGTTTATCGGAGGATCATTACTCAATATTTCATCCAAAAACTTAACACCATTTTTCTCCTTACTTTTTCCATATCGAATTAACAATTTTCCTAATAATCCTGTTGTACCATCTGAAACTTGGAAGAAAAAGCCTATCGCATTCGAAATCACAATATGTTTATCATCAATACCTTGTACCAAACATGTTTTTGTTAATTTATTCAATAAAATACCAGAAGAATTGTTCAATTGAGTATATAAATATTTTGATGCCAAAATTGAATTTGTTATATTATTCCTATCTCCATTATAAATAATACATTTGAAAAATTCACGAGCATTAGTAACCAAGTTCTCCCATTTATTTTGTGGGATCCCTAAGAAATACCCAATAACACATATAGGTAAAGCATAATTAAATGTAGTCAATGATTCCGCCGAATGTATTTTTTTATCCCTATACAATATTTTTGCAACTATTAAAGTCGTTTGATAAATTTCCTGCTCTGTAAAATGATTTAATGCCTGCATTACTGCTACTTTTAACCTTTCATGTTCACAACCATCCCTCATACGAACAAGCGCTGAAAAAATATCACCAGCACAACTGTTTTCAATCTCCTTTGGAACTGGTTCTGATTTTGGGCGTACAGTGAATGATTTATCTGAAAAAATAGATTTAATTTTATGAAAATCTTGATAACCCATATGGCACTCTTTCATAATAATCTCCAAAAAATAGAATTAACTATTCTGGAATTTATTTTATTATCTTACTTCGTTAGCTAGCGAAATATGTCTACATAGCTATCTACCACTCATCATAAAAAACGAAAAAGTTATCAAGTGAAATTATTTACAAAGAAAATTAATTTACATTTTGTTAAACTTAATTTTTTCTTAAGTTATATATTGACTGTAAATAAACCCAGTGTAATGATAAGTTAGGTTTTATCAAACAACATCCGTATACATGCTGATAATACCAATTAAGGCCATATATTAAATGCCAAATAACACTCATCATTGAGAAAACAACATGATAAAAATAAGCCTACATGAAAAAATTCAAACTTTCCGTCAGTTGCATGAAGAGGGTCGCCTGATCTTAGCTAACTCATAGGACGTTATGAGTACCCGCTTAGCTGAACAAAGTGGCGCAAAAGCGATAGCAACAACCAGTGCCGGAATATCCTGGAGCCTAGGCTATCCTGATAATCAATTAGCTGATAGAAAAATCATCATTAAGGTACTTGATTTAATTACTTCCAACACCAATCTTCCAGTTTCCGCCGATATCGAAGATGGTTTATTAGCTATTGGTGAAAATATGGATCACCTTGTACAGGATCTGTATTCTGTCGAATGTCTTGGTATTAATATTGAAGATACCCAGAATGGGAAATCGATGTCTATAAAAGATGGTTCTGAAAGGATTGCATCTGTACGTACAGCCGCAAATAAATTGAATTATGATTTATTTATTAATGCTCGTATTGATTCATGGCTCCGTAATGAAAGTACCGAACCAGAGCATCTAATTTCCCGAGCTAATTCTTATCTTACTGCTGGTGCAGATTGCATTTTTATTCCCGGCTTGACCGACTTAAAAACATGCCAAATAATTAGCTCTCATATTAACGGACCACTGAATATCATGGCTAGAACTAATGCCCCCAATGCAGAAGCACTTTTCGCCGCAGGTGTGAAACGGATCTCTGGAGGCTCTTTCTTTGCCGAACAAGCTTATGGTATTACTCTGGCTGGGATGGAGCGTTTTTTGAAAAACGGTATATTATTGCCAAATAATGAAGCTAATATTAGTTATTTAGATTTAAACATCATAGTAGCTTAAAAAGAATAATAAACTCGTTGCAGAACATCATATAGTGACATCTTATATGAGCCAAACATTAACTTCTCAATCTGAACTACAAAATAACTCGTGTATCAACTGCGGTGCTTGCTGCGCCTATTTTCGTGTTTCATTTTATTGGGCAGAAGCCGAAGATGGTGGTGGGACAGTTCCCACCGCTATAACAGAAAAATTAAATAATTTCATGAGGTGTATGAAAGAACAAATGAGCCTCATCCCCACTGTATTAGTTTGTGCGGTGAAGTTGGTCAGTCAACCTTATGCTCTATCTATGATAAAAGACCTTCTCCTTGTAGAGAATTTACCCAAGCTTGGGAAACGGACAATTATAATGAAGCCTGTGATCGCGCCAGAGCGGCTTATGGCCTACCTCCGCTGCCAAAACCGCAAACGTAGTTAGTATTCCATTAAATGGAGATTCGTTAGTTCCATCACAGACACTTTACCTTTGCATATCTATAGTTAAAAAATGTAAAAATCATTACAGCAGAATAAGTTATCGCTGTGCAATTTATGAAATTTGCTTCATGAAATTATCAGGATGAAAAAAATAATGTCTGCTCATGTCCTTGTAGGATATATCCCACAAACTTGCGAATCTTTACCACTCTATCTGGCTAAAAACTTACCAACAACAATGTCATTAGGTGGCTCCACTGAATCTTGGCAAATACAGGAAGTGGGGGATGGAAATCTCAATTTAGTCTTTATTGTCTCTGGAAAGGAGAAAACCATTGTCGTGAAGTAAGCTTTGTCTTACGTCAGGGTCGCTGGTAAATCATGGACACTTTCTCTTGTTCGTTCGTACTTTGAATATCATGCGCTGATTGAAGAAAATAAAGTCGCCAAAGAATATGTTCCCGATGTTTATTTTTATGATAAAGAAATGTCTCTCTTTGCCATGGAGTATCTGTCTCAACATATCATTCTACGTAACCAATTAATTGCTGGGATAAAACTCCCTCATCTTGCCAAAGATGTCGGGGTTTTTCTTGCCAATACACTGTTCCGTACTTCAGATATTGGAATGAATAGCAAGGAAAAAAAAGAACTGACTGCTCGCTTCGCCAATAATCATGAACTTTGTAAGCTCACAGAAGACCTGATTTTTACCGAACCCTATTTTAATGCGGAAAGGAATTGAACATTGGAAAACCTCGAACACTCGTTACGCGAAACAGCTGCTTATCGTATCGCCAATGAAATCGCAGATGAAGATGTAGAGCTGTGTCGCAAAATTGGTGAGCATGGGCTAAAAATTATACAAAATATCGCAGCAACCAAATCAGAAGGTGAAACGGTCAATATTCTGACTCACTGTAATGCCGGCTGGCTTGCAACAGTAGATTGGGGAACCGCTCTTGCCCCCATTTATCTGGCACATAATGGAGGCATTAAGGTTCATGTCTGGGTTGATGAAACCCGACCACGCAATCAAGGAGGATTAACGGCTTTCGAATTAGGTTCACACGGTGTGCCACATACTTTGATCGCTGATAATACAGGTGGTCATTTGATGCAACATGGCAAGGTAGATCTCTGCATTGTCGGCACCGATCGGACGACTGCCCGAGGCGATATATGCAATAAAGTCGGTACTTACCTCAAGGCATTGGCAGCTAAAGCCAATCAGTTATCTTTTTATGTCGCTTTGCCATCACCTACTTTGGATTTCACGGTATGGAATGGCGTAAAAGAAATTCCCATTGAGCAGCGTTCAGATGAAGAACAATCCCATGTATACGGCATCACGCCTGAAGGTACACGAGGCTGGGTCAATACGGCACCACAAGGCACATCTTGCGGAAATTATGCTTTTGATGTCACACCCGCTGAATTTATCACTGGATTGATTACAGAACGTGGGATTTGCGATGCCAGCGAGGAATGATTACGAGCGCTTTTTCCTGATCTATGTGGGCAGCCGTCGTAATTACTATTCAGGATGAAAATAATGAACAGAGAACAAATAACTCAAGAGATCATCGAAACCTGTCTCAAAATGAATAAGCTTGGATTGAATCAAGGGACATCTGGCAATATCAGTGCCCGCTATCATAATGGGTTTCTGATTACTCCCAGCGGGGTACCTTATGAAAAACTGGCACCTGAGCAAATCGTATATATCAGTGATGAAGGAAAATATGAAGCTGATAAAGTGCCTTCAAGCGAGTGGCATTTTCACCTAGCCTGCTATCAAGCTCGCCCTGAACTCAATGCCGTTGTACATAACCATGCCATCAATGCAACGGCAGTTTCGATCCTCAATCATGCGATCCCCGCCATTCACTATATGATAGCCGTTACAGGAACCGATAACATTCCCTGTATTCCTTATGCCACTTTTGGCACAACTGAACTGGCTGATAGTGTAAAAACAGAAATTAAACACAGTAAGGCGTTATTGATGCAGCATCATGGCATGATTGCTATGGAAGTGAACCTAGAAAAAGCACTGTGGTTAGCCAATGAAATTGAGATATTGGCACAATTATATTTAAAAATACTGCCAATTATAGAAAACGTTCCTGTACTTTCTAAAGCAGAAATGCAGCGGGTTTTGGAAAAATTCAAGAATTATGGATTAAAAGTGAAGTAAACGCTGAAATGAAAGGTTGAGGAGTTAAAAATGAAGTGGTGGGCGATACCAGATTCGAACTGATGACCCCCTCCTTGTAAGGGAGATGCTCTACCAACTGAGCTAATCGCCCACTTCATATCTTGATACCTAAATGGTGGGTCGTGCAGGATTCGAACCTGCGACCAATTGATTAAAAGTCAACTGCTCTACCGACTGAGCTAACGACCCGATTAGGTAATTCTGATTTTTATATCTAAATGGTGGGTCGTGCAGGATTCGAACCTGCGACCAATTGATTAAAAGTCAACTGCTCTACCGACTGAGCTAACGACCCAATTAGATAATTTTGATTTTGATATTTGAATGGTGGGTCGTGCAGGATTCGAACCTGCGACCAATTGATTAAAAGTCAACTGCTCTACCGACTGAGCTAACGACCCATTCTAAACATCAATGTGATACTGCGAAACAATCCAATGAAGTGGTGGGCGATACCAGATTCGAACTGATGACCCCCTCCTTGTAAGGGAGATGCTCTACCAACTGAGCTAATCGCCCACTTCAAGATGACTATAACGACATCGATATCACTGATTTATAATTGGTGGGCGATACCAGATTCGAACTGATGACCCCCTCCTTGTAAGGGAGATGCTCTACCAACTGAGCTAATCGCCCAATCATAAAATCATTTTATCACTACATTTACCACTACTTTCGCTTATCACTACGAGAAATATGGTGGGCGATACCAGATTCGAACTGATGACCCCCTCCTTGTAAGGGAGATGCTCTACCAACTGAGCTAATCGCCCGTCGTGATGGAGTCGCATTATAGGGATAGTTCGAAGTGAGTCAACGGTTTTTATTATTAAAATCACTGTTCGTCGTAAAATTAAACAGAATGAAACAATTATAATCACGCTAAGGTATCATTTAAACAATATATCTAGGCTTTTCTTAATAACCTATCGTTAACGCCATTGAGGAATTGAAGTGCAGTGATAAAATAACTCCCACTATTGTTACATCAATCATCCAAAACGCTCTCTAAAAAAAGAGAAACGTAATTAAGGCAATTCCCGATGAGTAAAATTAAGACCCGTTTTGCACCAAGTCCTACTGGCTATCTTCACGTTGGTGGTGCGCGTACTGCTCTTTATTCCTGGCTATACAGCCGCCACAATAAAGGTGAATTTGTGCTCCGCATTGAAGACACCGATCTGGAGCGTTCCACTCAAGAAGCCATCGACGCAATTATGGACGGAATGAACTGGTTAAATCTGAATTGGGATGAAGGCCCTTATTATCAGACCAAACGTTTCGATCGTTACAACCAAGTTATTGATGAAATGTTGGAGAAAGGCACGGCTTACCGCTGCTATTGTTCTAAAGAACATTTGGAGCAATTGCGTGAAACTCAGATGGCAAATGGTGAAAAACCACGTTATAACGGTCAATGCCGTGATAGCGAATGTCAGCATAGCCACAATGAGCCACACGTTGTACGTTTCCGCAATCCGCAAGAAGGTTCCGTTATCTTTAATGACAGCATTCGTGGCCCAATCGAATTCAGCAACCAAGAGTTGGATGATTTGATCATTCGTCGTACCGATGGCTCACCAACTTATAATTTCTGTGTTGTCATCGATGACTGGGATATGGAAATCACCCATGTTATCCGTGGTGAAGACCATATCAACAATACACCACGTCAGATTAATATCCTGAAAGCACTAAGCGCTCCCGTACCAGAATATGCCCACGTTTCTATGATCCTTGGCGACGACGGTAAAAAGCTGTCCAAACGTCATGGTGCCGTTAGTGTGATGCAATATCGTGATGATGGCTATTTGCCAGAAGCGCTGTTGAACTATCTGGTTCGCTTGGGTTGGTCACATGGCGATCAGGAAATCTTCACAGTTGAAGAGATGACCGAACTGTTCAGTCTGGATGCTATTAGCAAATCAGCCAGTGCGTTCAATACTGAAAAGCTGCAATGGTTGAACCATCATTACATCAACACCCTGCCAGCAGAAAAAGTTGCTGTTCATTTAGCGTGGCATATTGAACAGCAAGGTATTGATACTCGTACCGGCCCAGAATTGGCTGAGTTGATCAAACTGCTGGGTGAACGTTGCAAGACTCTGAAAGAAATGGCGGCTTCCTGCCGTTACTTCTATGAAGAGTTCGCAGAATTTGATGCAGATGCCGCTAAGAAACACTTGCGTCCTGTTGCTCGCCAGCCATTGGAAGTCGCTCGTGCAAAACTGGCTGCTATTACAGAATGGACCCCAGAAAATATTCATCACGCAATTCAAGCGACCGCTGATGAACTGGAAGTAGGTATGGGTAAAGTCGGTATGCCACTGCGTGTTGCTGTTACTGGCGCAGGCCAATCACCAAGTGTTGATATGACGATCCATGCTATCAATCAAGCTCGTTCGCTATCTCGTATTGATAAAGCTCTGGCTTATATTGCTCAGCGTGAAGCACAATAAATCGTCATTTCATTCTCTGATGTGAAGTACGAGAAGTAATAGTGAAGGCACTCAATTTATTGAAGTGCCTTTATTTTTGGCTATCAAAATTGATCGTTGGTGGCTTTTTCAACGCTTACACCGAGAATATTAATGAATACATTGACAGAATTCTCTGGGTCTCATATGATTCGCCCCGTTCCACAGGATTTTGATTTGGGGCTATAGCTCAGCTGGGAGAGCGCTTGCATGGCATGCAAGAGGTCAGCGGTTCGATCCCGCTTAGCTCCACCAAATACGTTCCAGTAACCAGTATTTGGAATTCAAAACCTGAACCACATTTGTGGGGCTATAGCTCAGCTGGGAGAGCGCTTGCATGGCATGCAAGAGGTCAGCGGTTCGATCCCGCTTAGCTCCACCAAAATTTTGAATCCCTGAAAACCTGTGTTTTCAGGGATTTTTCTTGCAGCTGAATATAGTGGAACTATCCTGTCTTCCTTCTGATTTTCAGGAGATTTAAAAAATTAAATTATTGTAATACTTTTTATTTTCAAACTTAAAATTCCATCAGAATAATTTGAGTTTACATCGGCTTTGTTATAAAGGCCGTTGTCACAGTGGTTTCCATTACCTCCATCATCAGTATTATCCCCAGAATCATCTACAAAGATAACATTTAGTTTCATAGAATATGCATAAAATCCGCTTAGAGCTGAAGTTAGATAATAAAACTCTAATCTTTTTATTAAATGGTATTTTTCCATATAATAAACGAAAACCATAACCACCAAAACTTGCATTACCTTTCACAAAATGGGTCATGATGCCAATGGTTAGATGTTGTGATAAACTCCTTTCTTTTTATCGATAAGATATGGCTAGAGTTGACGTGTATTGTCGTTATTGTCACAAATCAGAAGAGATACACGACAAAGTGATAGGGAGTTTCATCGAAGGTGAATACTATTCTTTATAGGGTGATCTAACTATTGGAGTCATGACCCTTTATTTGATGATAATAAAGATATATTAATTAATAAAGATAACCTTTGGATCAATTATCAAGATTTTAATAAAATTAATTCGTGTAATGGTGACATAGAAAAATTGCCAGAATTAATTAATTTAACATACCAAAAAGACAGTTTAGTTTCCCCAATGAAGACTATTAACCCAACAGCAGAACGCCACGCCTCTAACAGAGAAAAGATATTTAAAGCTGCTTTAAGATTAATAGAAGAACAACCGAATGTATTTGAACAAGTATGCAGAAAAAATGATGGCACTATTAATTTTTCAGTATTTGCAAGAGAGTTAATGGATAGACCTAACTTTTTTATAAATTACGAAATACCAATCAAAACGCAAGAGGCTATTGCTGGAATACTAAGCAATGCTTATAAATCACCGAACAAATAATAATCCTACCCTTTCTAGTAGTTATAAAGGGGTTTCTATGACTAAGAAGCCCCATTCTATAACTTAGACCACTTTTTCTAGTCACTAGACCTGTATAGATATACATTATAAAAACATTAGAATACCTCTTATAACATCAAAAAAGAGATTTCATAATGACAGATAAATTTTACACTCCTACGCCAGAAGAACGCCGCTCTATCCTTTCCGAGTATGGCGAACCCTATGAACGTCTTATCCGTGAAAAGGAATGCTATCACATCATCTCTATTTCCAGAACGTCGGCCTGGAAACTGGAAAATGAAGGTCGCTTCCCTGCCCGTAAACCACTAGGCCGTAATTCTTGTGCTTGGTTGCTCAGTGATTTGCTTCATTGGGTACGTAACCCACCAACAGTAGAGAATGTAAATAACCCCTACAGCCGAAAATCTGTTAATTAAGACAGGATAAAAATATGAAATCTAAAAATGTGGCCTTAATCGGTCAGGGATTCGCTCACGCCAAAAACCAGAGTAGCCTCAATTTTGATGAACGTATTCCGGTTGCTATTAGCGATATTGGTGGCAAAGAAATTCAATCTGTTAGCGGACGTAAATTACACACTTTTCTTAAAGTCGGGCGTGATTTCACAACTTGGATTAAAGCGCGAATCAAATAATAAAATTTTGAAGAAGGTATCCCCAAGCATTTTGGGAAAATGGGCCGGTATTGGCACGAGCGGATCGCCGGGGAGCTGGATAAAGTCGGCGTATTGACCAGCCTTGATGCCAAAGCCCTTGAATTACTGATTGAAGCCTACGTCTAATACCGAACGCACTGTGAAACACTGGAGAAAGAGGGTTACACCTACCGAACCGATGAGGAGTTAATTAAAGCGCATCCGACAGCAGGCATGAAAGCCGATGCGTGGAAACGCATTCACGCCATGCTCAGCGCGTTCGGTATGTCACCCTCCAGTCAGTCGAAGGTCAACATGGCCGGAGAAGACAAAGCCGATCCACTGACTGAATTTTTACAAATGAGGGATTAATCATGGCTAAAGTCTCTGATGGCATTCGCTACGCCGAACGGGTGGTGGCAGGCGAAATTATCGTCGGGGAACTGGTAAAATTTGCCTGCCAGCGTTTCCTGAATGACCTGAATACCGGAGGAGCCCGTGGGATTGTGTTCAGTGAACCCCGGGCGCAGCATATCCTCAATTTCTACAAATTCGTCCCCCACGTCAAAGGGGCATTGGCCGGCAAGCCCATTGAGTTGATGGACTGGCATGTTTTTATTCTGATTAATATCTTCGGGTTTGTTCGTCCGCTGATGGATGAACAGACGGGCGAAATCACCCTGCGTCATGACGGCAGTGGCCGTCCGGTGATGGTGCGCCGTTATCGTACCGCGTACAGAGGAGGTCTCTTCTGCGCCTGTTTCGCGTGATACGACACAGGCGCAGTGTGAGGCGGTCATGAAATTATTGGGTTAAGTGATGGCAAATTTATCCACATTAACGGTTGGCTTGCTGGTCAATGCGACCTCGTTTAGCCGAAAAGTACGCACCGGCAAAAGCTTTGGTTCGGCAAGAAAAAGAAGCCAATCAGGAACTCAAGGCGATTTATGATGCTCGTTTGCTGACCGAGCAGGAATACCTGTCAGTCAGTAAAGCGATATATCAAACTTCGGTCAAAGAAAAACTGGCCGAGCAGGCAAGGCAGAGCGCTACGCCGCGTCTTGATATGGTAGGTGAAGTTGATCCCTTGGTCCAATTGAAGAATCAATTAATCAAACAACCATTAATGTCGATATCGTAGTCGACCCAGATAAGAGCAGTGAAGTGAAAGCCCCCGGTGGCTTTGAATCCGCAGGGCATGACATTGCTAAATTTGTCGATCAACGATTCAGAACATTACTGAGTAAAAATTTAAGTCAGGGTGGCGATTTAAGTGTAGCCATCAAAGGAGGCAGGCGATGATAAAAACATTTGATTTCCCCGCCAGAGTGGGGGCGGTGGGTGAGTTTGAGCCTGTGGTACGTTCCGTTCAGTTTGGTGACGGATATAAACAGACATCCGGGGATGGCATTAATTCACAGCGGGAAAGCTGCCCCTGTCTTTTATAGGGGCTTGGTCTGAGGTAGAACCGATTGTGGCATTTCTGCGCGAGCATCAGGGGTGGCGCTCGTTCAAATGGCGTAACCCGTTATCTGAACTGGGGTCATATCTGGTCGGAAAATTTAACCTACAGGCCAGCGGCACTTACTTCACCTTATCGGTCACCTTCACCCGCATCTACCACCCGTAGGGAGCTTTACTATGACAATTAATGCCACTCTCCAGCGTCTTGAACCGGGGAGCAAGATTCTATTATTTTCGGTTGATGGCTCGGTCTTTGGTGGGCCGGAGTTGTATTTTCATAATCACACTATTCCTTACGCAGAAACGGAACTGGAAAACCTAGACAACCTGCCGATGAAGTCTATTTGGTGGCAGGGAGGTCTCACCGACACTCAGTGTTGCCAATTTGGAGGGCTCTATCAGTGCCCTGTGTCTGGCCTATCAAAACATGGCTCAGGCGCGTGTCACTATCCGCATGACCTTTGCGCACTATCTGGATGCCGTAGCTTTCCCGAGGGGAATCCCGAAGCCGATCCCACGCAGGAGAAAATCGACGTCTTCTATATTGACAGCAAGACAAGTGAAGACAACACGACCATTCATTTTGCCTTGTCCTCTCCAGCCGATTTACAGGGTATTCAAATTCCCACCCGGCAAATCCACAGTCTGTGTACGTGTTGCATTCGTGGGTTATATCGCAAGTCGCCGTGTGGTTACACAGGCTCTCAGTATTTTGATATTGATGGTAATCCGACAGATGACCCGTCAAAAGATGACTGTTCTGGGTTGTTGTCAACGGGGTGTGAACTGCGTTTTGGGAAAGGCAATCGGTCGCCATTTGGTGGCTTTCCCGGCTTTGTATTGTTAAAGAGGTGATAATAAAATCACGGTACTATTACAGTATGCATTTAATTTCTGTATACTTCCCGTGCTTTTTTATTATCGAAGGAATAAATTAGGTCATGTATTAAATAGTTAGTTGTTGTGATATGCTTCCCGCCTTTTAAGGGTAAAGCATGGCCAAAGCTGACGTCTATTGCCGTTATTGTCACAAATC
>NZ_NJAI01000004.1:199424-379663 GCF_002632725.1 Xenorhabdus hominickii | reverse complement strand
AGAGAGAACGAATTTAACTCAGCGTACTCGAGTAAAAAGACTGAATAGAAAAACTATCAGTTATTCAAAATCCGAAGAAATGCACGATAAGGTGATAGGAACTTTTATTGAGCGTGAGTACTATTTTTGATATTCAATCTAACTATTTAATACATGACCGGGATTTTCACCATACCTTTTGCTTTCATATTTACAAGGTTATTTAATGTAACTTAGTGACTAACGACTAATCTGACGGTAGAGCAAAGCCCTAATTCGGGCTTAGGTGATAACCCATTGATATTCAATCAGACGC
Source organism: Xenorhabdus hominickii (assembly GCF_002632725.1). Classification (GTDB taxonomy): domain Bacteria; phylum Pseudomonadota; class Gammaproteobacteria; order Enterobacterales; family Enterobacteriaceae; genus Xenorhabdus; species Xenorhabdus hominickii. The sequence goes on along the minus strand of NZ_NJAI01000004.1, from coordinate 379,368 downwards.
CAAATTTTGCGTCTGCTTATACTTTGAGCATCTCAAAATCGGGGGGCGCAAAATACCATCAACAGTGTCCGAGGCAAGCACTGCCCCGATTATTTCGGGTCAGTTTGACCCCCACGATAAAATCAGTCTGGTGATTTTATGGCTAAAATAGTATCTAACTCATTAATATTAAATCAAACTGCAAATATGCAGTCTGCTTTTATTTTAACCGCCGGACTTATTGTCGGTTGGTTACCTCGTTGCATAGAGCAAGAACTTACCATCTTTAAGAGGGTTAGTTTGAACACCAAAAATATCGGTATGTAAAATGATGCATATTTATGTCGACGAAAAACGTTGATGCAAAATTCAATATCCGATAATCGGACTTTGAACGTAACTGATAGTTACTCGCAAATGACTTTGTGCATAAATGATATTGACTCACAAACTTTGCACATCTCTTTAAGAGGAGCACAAAAGAGTGAGGCAGAAACAAGGGGTTAAGTCGCTTTGTCCAGACCCTTGTGTCCAAGCAATACGTTGAAACACAATGCATTTATTGTGTTTGTCCAGCACATAAAGTAACCATAGAGGTATTCTCTGAGAACCAAAGTGAGGACCTCGGATAAATCAACGAGTTAACCAACTGTTGGGGAAATCCCAATGGTTTACGCGAGGTGTAATATCCCATCTTGGGTATTGAGATTTCCTCAAACACCTTTTGCTGAATGTAACTGAGTGACTGAATACGTATTACGTTCGCAGTGATTTAACTGACTGATTTTTATTATGAAGAAAAAACAAGATCATCTATAGGCGGTGGTAAATGGCACGAAGAAAGCAAAAGAACGCATCATTGATAGTCGCCACGGTCACAGGCAAGATTACCTTTGCCCCCAAGCGTATTAAAGTGCCAGACAGGTAAAGTACGCTACCATGCAGGTACAGAGCGATAAGCGCAATGATTACCCGCTGCGTGTTGTGGGATTTGATGAGATGGCAGCTATTGGTGATGCTGTTACAGAAAGGTCAGGTGATCACTGTTATGGGGAGATCTTCTTACTGGCAGGGCTATCAGTTAATTGCTTCCTCAATCGCTCTATAGGTTACGACGAAATGCGTCGCGACCTCTTCACAAGGTTGGTAAGTTTAACGTACTAACCCACTCACTGAATTTGCAGAGCTGATTTTAAGCTTTGATATAAAAACAATGAGTAACAGAATGGTCAGCCCCAATTCTTCTATTCACTGCCGACAAAATTCGTCGTTAGTCATTAGCTCAGGGCGTTTAGTGTACTGACCTTGTACATCCCCTTAGCCTGATCTTCCTTTCACCCTGTTCTCATCTTATGCCTTGCTTATAGATTTGTTCAGCAATTTATATATAAGTAATTGAATTATATGTCAATAATTATTGACGTTGTATAAATTCATCCATTTCTACCAAAATGAGCAAGGCAGCGTTTCCTCCCCACTCTTTGGGAGCTTGGTGAAAGGCGATAATATCAGGGTGTTGGGCGAGCCATAATGGTGTTTGTTGCTTGAGAATATGTTTACCATGACCGTGCATAACGCAGGCACAATAAATATGTTCACGTCGGCAAGCAGCAATTAACGCGCCAATTTCTTGTTTGGCCTGCAATTGCGTTAACCCATGTAAATCGAGAAACAATTCTGGGGAATAATCTCCACGACGCAACTTCTTCAATTCATAGTGATTGTCACCTTCTCTAATATAGCGGGTTGGTCCTTCTGTATCGAGATTCGGTTGGAACTCATCAGAAAAATAGTAACTGGCGTCGATTTGTTCTTGCATAAGACGCTTTGGGGCGACATGGCTTATTTTTTTTCTTTTCGGGGTATGGGTAACCGTATCTTGAACGATGCGACGAGCTCCGGTCACAGACGTTCTGAATAGACTGATATCTTCTTCGTTTAGTAGATTTTTCTTCTTCATTACACGTTAATTCACTCACATCTTTTGGTTAGTTTAACTGATTTTTTGTGATTTTTCTTGGAAGCTATCGTTTTAAAGGTCAGGTTGTTCATAAAATGATTTGACAATTGAGCCTGGTTATAAAATATATGTATATACAACATGAAAATTTATACTAACAAGAAAAAATAACAGGACGATAATAATGTCGATTGAACTGAAAGATAGCGATGTTATTTGGTGTAATGCCAGACTTGCTACAATGAACCCTACAATTAATCACATTGATGGCAAAAATAATTATGGCATGTTAGAGCAGCATGACCTTATTGTTCGAGATGAAAAAATCTTAGCGATCTTACCGACAAATAGCGTTCCAGCCAGCCAGTGTAAAGTTATCGATGTAGGGCAACGGCTCATTACCCCTGGTCTGATTGATTGTCATACCCACTTGGTTTTTGGTGGTAATCGGGCGTCTGAATGGGAACAACGTTTGAATGGTGTTTCTTATGAAGAAATCAGTGCTAAAGGTGGTGGGATTAATTTCACAGTCAATGCTACGAGAAACAGCTCAGCCTATCAACTGGAGATGTCTTCCCAAAATCGGCTGAATTCTTTAATTGCAGAAGGCGTGACGACAATTGAGATAAAATCAGGTTATGGACTGGATCTGGAAAGTGAGGAGAAACAGTTGAATGTCGTGCGGGCATTGGCACAGAAAAATGCTATCGAAATCAGCCCGACATTACTTTCAGCCCATACGGTTCCCCCTGAATATAAACACAATCCTGATGCCTATATCGATTTAATTTGTGATTCTATCCTTCCGACACTCTGGCAAAAGCAGTTATTCGAATCCGTTGATGTGTTCTGTGAAACGGTTGGTTTCAATCTTAGCCAGACCAAGCGCCTGTTTGATGCGGCAAAGCGCTTGAATATTCCCGTAAAAGGCCATGTTGAACAACTTTCTAATCTGGGAGGAAGTGAACTGGTTGCTGAATATCGAGGTCTGTCAGTTGATCATATTGAATATTTGGATGAAAAGGGGATTGAAGCTATCAGCCGCAGCGGAACAGCCGCTGTCCTACTGCCAGGCGCATTTTATTTCCTAAAGGAAACTAAACGCCCTCCCATTGCATTATTGCGCCAATATGGTGTCCCGATGGCTATTTCGACCGATTTTAATCCGGGTACTAGTCCTTTTGCCTCTTTGCGCCTGATTATGAACATGGCCTGTGTACAATTTGGTTTAACACCCGAAGAAGCGTGGCTGGGCGTAACCATTCATGCGGCCAGAGCATTAGGTCGGGCTGACAGTCATGGTCAATTGGCGGCAGGTTATATGGCAGACTTTGTTGTTTGGGATGCTCAGAATCCCGTTGATATTTTATATGAAATAGGACATAACCCGTTGGTTTATCGTATTTATCGCGGTGAAATCACGCATCATAATCATTTCAATAACCATAATTAATGATAACGAGGGAAAGGACATGAATTTATGGCATCCTACATCGGAAAATATCTGGCAAGGGCGTAATGATCTTGCCGAAGCGGATAATGCTTTGCGTGTATTTCAGACAATCAAACAACCTGCCCATTTTTCCCCAGAAAAATATCCTCATCACATTGCGTTATTGGGATTTGAGTGTGATGAAGGTGTCAAACTTAACCAAGGTCGTCCGGGAGCAAAGTTAGGGCCTGAATATTTGCGTCAGTCATTGGCAAATCTCGCAAGCTATGATGGCCATGATCGACTGGTTGATTTGGGAAATATCCGCGCCAACCCCGAAAGATTGAGTGAAGCACAGAGTGCCCTTAGTGATGCGGTATATGAGTGCCAGCAGCAGAATATGCGAACGCTTATTTTTGGGGGGGGGCATGAAACGGCATTTGCACATGGAATGGGAATTTATCGTGCGTTTCCGACACAGCGTGTAGGCATCATCAATTTTGATGCACATTTAGATCTGCGAAATTCATCTCAACCTACATCAGGAACACCATTCCGGCAGCTTGCCCATTATTGCCAGAAGGATCAGCGCCTATTTAATTACACTTGTGTTGGAGCCAGTTTGGCGTCGAATACTCAAGCGTTGCTGGATGAGGCCAACCATCTTGATGTCACCATTATTTGGGATACGCATTGTGTTGAGTCGATGCTGGATAAGGTCCAGCAGCAACTGCAAGATGTCATTAATCAAGTCGATATCATTTATCTGACTATCGATCTGGACGTATTGCCAATTTGGCAAATGCCAGCCGTTTCTGCACCAGCAGCGTTAGGTGTTCCGCTAGAACGTTTACTGCCATTAATTCAACTTATCTGTCAGAGCAAAAAGTTGCAAGCTGTGGATTTGGTCGAACTTAATCCTTTGTATGATATTCAAGGAATGGGAGGCAAGGCTGCGGCTCGTCTTGCGTGGCAATTAGTCCATTGGTGGAACAAATAATTAGTGGAACAAATAAGCGAGAAGGGAGCCATTGTGACAGCTGATTTACCAGAGACATTTGCCAAACCAGTGCCTTTGTATGCGAAAGTCAAACAAGCGATTATTGAGAAAATCCATACAGGGGAATGGAAACCGCATGATCGTGTTCCTTCAGAAGCGGAATTAGTTAAACAATTCAATTGTAGCCGCATGACCGCTAACAGGGCGTTGCGGGAACTTATGACAGAAGGTTTTTTGTTTCGTCTGCAAGGTGTGGGTTCATTTGTTTCTGAACCGAAAGGACAGTCTGCCCTGTTTGAAATTCACAGTATTGCGGATGAAATTGCTTCACGTGCTCATCAGCACAGTTGCAAGGTGCTAAAACTCGCTGAAGAGAGTGCCAATATGACGCAATCAGCGGAATTTGGTATTACGGTAGGTACGCCTATCTACCATTCCATTATTGTCCATTATGAAAATGATGTGCCAGTGCAGGTTGAAGATCGTTATGTCAATGCTCAGGCTGTACCGGAATATCTGAAACAAGATTTCAGCCAGCAAACAGCCCATGATTATTTATCACATGTAGCGCCTCTGACAGAAGGGGAGCATATTGTTGAAGCGGTTGCGGGCGATGCCCGTTCTTGCCGATTACTGCAAATTGAGGCAAATACGCCTTGTTTGTTAATTAGTCGCCGAACTTGGTCGAAAGAATTCATTGTATCGAGTGCCAAGCTTTTGTTTCCTGGGCATCGATATAAATTGAAAGGACACTTTAGTTCATGATTTGCCCATCAGTTCATGATTTGTTTACTCGTTTATGATTTGTCATCGGGCCACAAAAAAACCTCTTTTCCCTTTTAAGGGGAAGAGGTTTTCATCAATGTTTGTGATAATAATGTAAATGAAGTGTGATATAAAACACAAAGACAGCAAAAAAATTTCCCTGCCTATCACAGAATAAATCATCAATATCTTATTGATATTTATTATTAATTATAATCCATGCCATATTATCGACTTTATCTGTGTCACATTTTTGCCTATTGAACAGACATGTATATACAACTATACAATTGATAAAATTAATAAAGATGGAAATAGGAAAATCGTGACGATGCAAAATAATAAACTTAGCAACGTAATCATTCGTGCCCCCAGAGGGACACAACTCACAGCAAAAAGTTGGTTGACAGAAGCACCACTCCGTATGCTCATGAATAACCTTGACCCTGATGTTGCCGAGAATCCCGGTGAGTTGGTGGTGTATGGTGGAATAGGTCGTGCAGCCAGAAATTGGGCATGTTATGAAAAAATCGTTGAGACGCTGAAGAATTTGGAAGATGACGAAACCCTATTGGTACAGTCAGGCAAGCCGGTCGGTGTTTTTAAAACACATGAAAACGCACCTCGCGTATTGATTGCCAACTCGAATCTGGTTCCACATTGGGCGACATGGGAACACTTTAACGAATTAGATGCCAAGGGGCTGGCGATGTATGGCCAGATGACTGCGGGTAGCTGGATTTATATCGGTAGTCAGGGCATTGTTCAGGGCACTTACGAAACTTTTGTTGAAGCGGGTCGCCAGCACTATAACGGTAGTTTGACGGGGCGTTGGGTTCTGACAGCAGGGTTGGGCGGCATGGGGGGAGCGCAGCCTCTGGCAGCAACGTTGGCAGGTGCCACTTCATTGACGATAGAGTGCCAGCAAAGCCGCATTGATTTCCGTTTGCGTACTAAATATGTAGATGAGCAGGCTGTTGATCTGGATGATGCTTTATCGCGTATTGAGCGCTATACGCGGGAAGGTAAAGCAGTGTCAATAGCATTGTGTGGTAATGCAGCAGAAATTTTGCCTGAGTTGGTAAGTCGTGGCGTGCGTCCTGATTTGGTAACGGATCAAACCAGTGCACATGATCCATTGCATGGTTATTTGCCAGCAGGTTGGACATGGGAAGAATATTGCCACCGTGCTGAAACTGAGCCAGAAGTGGTAATCCAAGCGGCGAAAGCCTCAATGGCTGCACATGTTGAAGCCATGCTGGCCTTTCAGAAACAGGGTATACCGACTTTTGATTATGGCAATAACATCCGCCAAATGGCGAAAGAATCAGGTGTTGAACACGCTTTTGATTTTCCGGGATTTGTTCCTGCCTACATTCGTCCTCTGTTCTGTCGCGGCATCGGGCCATTCCGTTGGGTGGCTCTCTCCGGTGATCCTGAGGATATTTATAAAACCGATGCTAAAGTAAAAGAGTTGTTGCCAGATGATGCTCACTTACATCATTGGTTAGATATGGCGAGAGCGCGCATTAGTTTCCAAGGTCTGCCAGCACGTATTTGCTGGGTCGGATTGGGTGATCGCGCCAAATTGGGATTGGCATTCAATGAAATGGTACGCAGCGGAGAACTTTCTGCACCGATTGTGATTGGTCGTGACCATTTGGATTCAGGCTCTGTCGCCAGTCCTAACCGTGAAACAGAATCCATGCAGGATGGCTCTGATGCTGTTTCTGATTGGCCATTACTCAACGCTTTATTGAATACCGCCGGTGGCGCGACATGGGTTTCCCTGCATCATGGTGGTGGTGTTGGTATGGGGTTCTCACAGCATTCCGGCATGGTCATTGTTTGTGATGGTACTGATGAAGCTGCAGAACGTATTGCCCGGGTACTACACAACGATCCGGCAACCGGGGTTATGCGTCATGCAGATGCTGGTTATGAATTGGCTGTCCAATGTGCGAAAGAGCAAGATCTGAACTTGCCAATGATTGATGTGAAATAAGGAGCATTATTAATATGAAAAATATGACTATACGTCCTGGAAAAATGACATTTGAAGAATTACGCTATGTTTATCAGCATCCTGTTCACATTAATCTGGACGAGCAATGTTTCCCTGCCATTGAAGAAAGCGTCGCTTGTGTCAATCGTATCATTAGTGAAAACAGAACCGCGTACGGAATCAATACGGGTTTTGGTTTGTTGGCAAATACGCGTATTGCAGAAGAAGATTTGGAAGAGTTACAGCGTTCTATCGTATTGTCTCATGCTGCTGGGGTGGGAAAGCCTTTGCCGGATGAAATTGTCCGATTGATTATGGTGCTGAAAATCAACAGCCTTGCTCGTGGTTATTCTGGCATTCGTCTGGAAGTGATTCAGGGATTGGCCGCTCTGGTCAATGCCGAAGTTTATCCTTGCATTCCAAGTAAAGGTTCAGTTGGTGCTTCAGGTGATTTGGCTCCATTGGCACATATGAGCTTAATATTGTTGGGTGAAGGTAAAGCTCGCTATCGTGGTGAATGGTTGCCAGCAACAGAGGCGCTGGAAAAAGCGGGACTTAAGCCGATCCGTCTTGTCGCAAAAGAAGGATTGGCACTGCTCAATGGAACACAAACTTCAACCGCATTTGCTTTAAAAGGACTGTTTGCCGCAGAGGACTTACTTGCATCGGCTATTATTTGCGGTTCACTATCTGTCGAAGCGGCTTTGGGGTCTCGTAAACCATTTGATGCACGTATTCATGAAGCACGAGGTCAGCAAGGTCAAATTGATGTAGCAACCCTTTATCGTCTGGTACTGGAAGACTACAGTGATATTTCTGAATCTCATCATAACTGCCCTAAAGTCCAAGATCCTTATTCATTGCGCTGTCAGCCACAAGTGATGGGGGCTTGTTTAACTCAGATCCGTCATGCAGCCGATGTGATTATGGTTGAAGCCAATGCGGTCTCTGATAATCCTCTAATATTTACTGAAGAAGATGAAGTAATTTCTGGCGGTAATTTCCATGCGGAGCCTGTTGCTATGGCGTCAGATAATCTGGCTATCGCATTGGCAGAAATTGGCTCATTGTCAGAACGCCGTATTGCTTTGCTGATGGATAGCAATATGTCTCAGTTGCCGCCATTCTTGGTCGAAAATAGTGGTGTGAACTCCGGTTTTATGATTGCACAGGTAACCGCAGCAGCGCTGGCAAGTGAGAACAAAGCACTGGCACATCCTTCCAGTGTTGATAGCTTGCCTACTTCTGCCAATCAGGAAGATCACGTATCAATGGCTCCGGCCGCGGGTCGCCGCTTATGGGAAATGGCGGATAACGTGCGTGGGATCTTAGCCATTGAGTGGCTGACGGCGTGTCAGGGGATGGATTTTCGTCATGGCTTGAAGAGTAGTGTGATACTGGAAAAAGCCCGTCATATCCTCCGTGATAAAGTTGCGCATTATGATAAAGATCGCTTTTTCGCCCCCGATATTGATAACGCTATTCAACTGCTGGTTGAACAACGGCTTTCTGCATTGCTGCCGACCGGAAAGATCTTAGAAAACTAAGCACAGACACATCGTCTAAGGCCGGATAACACCGGCCTTATCGTAGTATTTATCTTTTCCAATCTAATAATAAAAGACACAGGATAAATCATGCAAAACATCTCACAACTCAAGCGAGGGTTAAGTGTTCGCCATATTCGCTTTATGGCACTGGGGTCTGCAATTGGCACAGGACTTTTCTATGGTTCAGCTGGCGCTATTCATGCTGCGGGGCCGGCAGTATTACTGGCCTATGCCATTGGTGGTGCTGCCGTTTTTATGGTCATGCGAGCATTGGGAGAAATGGCGGTTCATCGCTCCGAACCGGGATCTTTTTCTTATTATGCTACCCATTACTTAGGGCCATTAGCGGGGTTCCTGACGGGATGGACTTACGTTTTTGAAATGTTAGTCGTCTGTCTCGCTGATATCACCGCATTTGGCATATATATGAAACTCTGGTTTCCCCATGTCGATCAATGGATTTGGGTACTCAGTATTGTCTTTTTCATTGGGGCGATAAATCTATGTAATGTTAAAGTGTTTGGTGAAATGGAATTCTGGCTTTCTATCATCAAAGTCGCTGCTATTATCGCCATGATCATCGGTGGCCTTTTCCTTATGATGTATGGTTTTGGTCAAGACGCCGGTAATAGCATTGGCCTATCGAACTTGTGGGAACATGGCGGGTTCATGCCAAATGGCATTGCAGGAGTGATTGCTTCATTTACGGTGGTGATGTTCGCATTCGGTGGTATTGAAGTCATCGGCATTACCGCTAGTGAAGCGAAAAATCCGGAAAAATCCATTCCGCGTGCGATTAATGCGGTTCCATTCCGTATTTTGTTATTTTATGTTCTTACCTTATTTGTTCTGATGTGCATTTATCCGTGGAATCAAGTGGGACAGAATGGGAGCCCATTTGTCCAAATATTCTCTAATCTGGGAATTGATTCGGCAGCCAATATCTTGAATGTTGTCGTAATTACAGCTGCAATTTCTGCGATCAACAGCGATATCTTTGGTGCCGGACGGATGATGTATGGTATGGCACAGGAAAAACAGGCACCATCATTTTTCACACAACTCACTAAAAACGGCGTACCGTGGGTCACTGTTGTGGTGATGTCAGGGATCTTGCTGGTCGGCGTTGTTTTGAATTATTTGCTGCCGGAAAAGATTTTCGTAATTATTGCTTCTATCGCGACATTTGCAACTGTTTGGGTGTGGCTGATGATTTTGCTGTCACAATATATGATGCGTCGCAAAATGACAGCAGAAGAAGTTAAACAGCTTAAATTTCCTGTTCCTTTGTGGCCTGTTGCTCCTATTGTAGCCATTGCATTTATGGCATTCGTTATTGCGGTGTTGGGATATTTCCCCAGTACCCGGCTTGCACTGTACGTTGGGGTAGTCTGGATAGCATTATTGACTATCAGCTATTACCTGTGGGTGAAGAAGTCTAAATAACACCCAATATCCTCATCCACCCTGCCGACACAGGGTGGTTTTTATCTTTCTCCACTTCGTTTTGGCCTGCTTCTGGCACGATATTTTCCCGACAGAATTTATTCCTGAGATAATTCACATGTCCAGAAAGCTGATTTGTGTCTATGTTCATGGCAAACTAGCGCGTTAATACTTTTTCATGCGTCTATGCGTTAATACTTTTTTGTTGTTTTGGAGGTGCTTTTGGATAAAATTTTTGTAGATGAGGCTGTTGCGGAGCTGCATACCATTCAGGATATGCTGCGTTGGTCTACCAGCCGATTCAATGCTGCCAACATCTATTATGGTCATGGAACAGATAACCCGTGGGATGAGGCTTTACAATTAGTGCTTCCTACTCTGTATTTGCCTCTGGATATTCCTGAATCGATGATGACATCACGCTTGACCTTAACAGAGCGCCATCGCATCGTTGAACGTGTTCTGCGTCGTATCAACGAGCGTATTCCAGTGGCTTATCTGACGAATCGCGCATGGTTCTGCGGCCATGAATTTTATGTCGATGAACGTGTTCTGGTTCCTCGTTCACCGATTGGTGAATTGATTAACAATCAATTTACAGGATTAGTTTCACATGAACCATCGACCATTTTGGATCTGTGCACCGGCAGTGGCTGCATAGCGATTGCTTGCGCTCATGCGTTTCCTGAAGCTGAAGTGGATGCTGTTGATATTTCTGCTGATGCGTTAGCAATCACCGAGCAAAATATTGAGGATCACGGGCTTTCACATCGCGTGATTCCGATCCGTTCGGATTTATTCCGTGATATGCCTCCGATGAAGTACGATCTTATTGTCACTAATCCTCCGTATGTGGATGAGGAAGACATGAGTGATCTGCCGGATGAATTCCGTTGTGAACCTGAATTGGGATTAGCTGCGGGAGTGGATGGATTGCAACTGGCTCGCCGTATTCTTGCAACTACGCCTGATTTCCTTACGGAAGACGGGGTACTGATTTGTGAAGTGGGTAACAGCATGGTACATCTGATTGAGCAATATCCAGAAGTACCATTTACATGGCTGGAATTCGAACATGGTGGTGACGGTGTTTTCATGCTGACTCGTCAGCAATTAGTTGAACATCATGAGTATTTCCATCAGTTCAAAGACTAATATTTTTTCAGTGCGCTCAATGATTAAAACGGATACGTCATCAAATTAAAGGCAAATAAAATTGATGAAATAAGATAGGTTTTAATCATTGGGTAGGTTATGGTTATTCGATCTCATTTTTAACGCATTAATGATGGCAGGGTAAGAATGGCAGGAAATAGTATTGGGCAGTTTTTTTGTGTCACTACGTTTGGCGAGTCCCACGGGATCGCGTTGGGATGCATTGTCGATGGTGTTCCGCCCGGCATTGCTATTACAGAAGCTGACTTACAAATTGATTTAGACAGACGTCGCCCGGGAACCTCCCGTTATACAACGCAGCGTCGTGAACCCGATCAAGTCCGAATTCTTTCTGGTGTTTTTGACGGTGTGACTACAGGCACCAGTATTGGCCTGATGATCGAAAACACCGATCAGCGTTCACAGGATTACGGTGCGATTAAAGATGTTTTCCGCCCAGGTCATGCCGACTATACTTACGAACAGAAATATGGACTACGAGACTACCGTGGTGGTGGGCGCTCATCTGCCCGTGAAACCGCGATGCGTGTTGCGGCGGGTGCGATTGCCAAAAAATATCTGTTTGATAAACACGGCATTCACATTCGTGCCTGCCTGACTCAGATGGGGAATATTCACTGCGAATTGAAAGATTGGGATCTCGTCGAGCAAAATCCTTTTTTCTGCCCTGATGATAGTAAATTGTCTCAACTTGATGAATTACTGCGGGCACTGAAAAAAGAGGGGGATTCTATTGGTGCGAAAGTCACTGTAATTGCCGAAAATGTCCCTGCGGGGTTGGGAGAGCCGGTTTTTGACCGCTTGGATGCTGATATTGCTCATGCTCTGATGAGCATTAATGCGGTGAAAGGCGTTGAAATAGGCGATGGTTTTGGTGTTGTAAACTTACGTGGCAGTGAAAATCGCGATGAAATCACAACACAGGGATTCACCAGCAACCATGCGGGTGGCATTCTGGGTGGAATTAGCAGCAGCCAGCCAATTGTTGCACATATTGCTCTGAAACCGACATCCAGCATTATGGTGCCAGGAAAAACCATCAATCGTCAGGGCGAAGAAGTGGATATGGTGACCCGCGGTCGGCACGATCCTTGCGTCGGTATCCGTGCTGTACCGATTGCAGAAGCGATGATGGCAATTGTACTGATGGATCACTTACTGCGCCAGCGGGCACAGTGTGCCGATGTGACATCTTCGCTTCCACGTTGGTAAATCAGGAAGGGTTCCTGATACAAGCTCCGGTCGATGCTGAAAAGGCATCATAATAATGGGTAGCAGTTTTCTGGTGAAATAAATAATGGAATGGTCATTACTGGGCCCGGATATTTACGGTTTCCTCTTTTTGGTTGCGATGGTTGCAGGTTTTATCGATTCTATAGCAGGTGGCGGGGGATTATTGACCATCCCCGCTCTGCTATCCGTGGGAGTATCCCCTGTCCAGGCGCTGGCGACGAGTAAACTTCAAGCTGTAGGGAGTTCATTCTCTGCCAGTCTTTACTTTATCCGCCGTGGTATAGTGGATTGGCGCTCTCAGCGTTTTGCTATCGTTATGACCCTGTTCGGCGCTATGTTGGGTGCCTTATTGGTTCAATTTGTATCACCGGATTTTCTGCGTTATTTATTGCCGGTATTGGTGATCATTATCGGTCTTTATTTTCTATTGGTACCCAATATTGGGGCAGAAGATCGGAAGCGTCGTCTTGGTCCACTCGCATTTGGTTGTCTGATTGGGAGCGGAATTGGTTTCTATGACGGTATATTCGGACCGGGAACCGGCTCCTTTTTCGCGCTGTCTTATGTCATGCTCTGTGGATACAATTTGGCAAAAGCAACGGCTCATGCAAAGGTACTGAATTTTGCATCCAACATTGGTGCTTTAGGCTTTTTTATTCTCAGTGGACAAGTCATATGGTTACTGGGTTCTGTGATGCTGATAGGGCAAATGATTGGTGCGCGGTTGGGTGCAGGTCTTGTACTTAGCAGAGGGCAAAAATTGATCCGCCCGATGTTAGTCACGGTTTCTTTTTTAATGAGTATAAAACTTATCCATGATAATCATGGGGATAGTATCCGCTCTTGGTTGGCATTTTATTTTTAATTTTGGGATCCGCATTAATACATGACAGCACATCATTATCAACAACTGATTGAAATTTTTGATAATTGCTTTAGCGATGATTGTAACACCCGTTTAATAAAAGGTGATGATGAGCCGATTTATCTGCCCGCAGATGGTGAAGTGAGCTATGACCGGATTGTATTTGCCCACGGTTTCTATGCCAGCGGATTACATGAAATTTCGCATTGGTGCATTGCGGGTAAAGAGCGCCGTAAACTGATTGATTTTGGTTACTGGTACTGCCCTGATGGCCGTGATGCTCAAACACAGGCTGAATTCGAAAAAGTAGAAGTTAAGCCACAAGCGTTGGAGTGGTTATTCTGTATGTCAGCTGGTTTTCCTTTTAATATCAGTTGTGACAATCTGGAAGGGGATTTCGAGCCGGATCGCTTTGCTTTTCAGCGAAAAGTGCATGCTCAAGTCATGCAATACCTTGAAAATGGAATACCAACACGAGCAGCACGCTTTATTCAAGGTCTGCAATCGTTTTACAATACTCCCCCACTAGAAGCTGAACATTTTCCCTATCCGGAAGATCCTTTTGCTAATTGAAATTGATTTTGAGGAATAACAATGCTCGCAGAGTTTGAAACACGCATTCTGGCACAAATTGATGATATGGTTGAACATGCCAGTGATGACGAATTATTTGCTGGTGGATACCTCCGCGGGCATCTGACATTGGCTGTTGCTGAGTTGGAACAAGAAGGTGCTAATACCGCTGAGCAGCTCCATCAGCGTGTTGAAGAAAGTGTCCATAAAGCGATTAAAGTGGGTGAATTGACACCACCGGATCAAGTTTTGGTTTTGACGACATGGCAAACATTACTGGATAATGCGAAAACTTAATTTATTTATACATCATTATTTCTATTTAGGGCTATTTACGTAGCCCTTTATTTTTTCTGATTGGGCAGAGTCATCATCTATTCACGATTACAAAAAAATTCGTACTGGATCTCAATAATGAGAATAAATAGTGATATCTTCATCTTTTTTGATCTTTTTATAATGAATATAAAGTAAATTTATATGGGTTTTAAATTGACGCCATAGCTAATATTTCAATTAATAGCATTCTATTTATTACTATGGGTTAGGTGTGATTTTCTATTATTATTCTGAAATGTTATTTAAATAATCTCTGCTTTAATCGATAAGGTGAAAATATTTATTATTATCTTAAAATGATCATATTGTTAATGGAACGTCTGATGATTAAAAAATGTAGGGATGATAAAGTTGGAGCAATAGCAGGGTAGGGAATGATGGTTTTTTACATGATTAACTAACTTAAACTTATATACAAGAGGTTGATATGAATTTGTGATTAACGAATTGGGAAAAGGATAATTCAGGGATGTTTAAGGAGACAGTACTATGAAAACAGAAAGATATTCTGTTCAGAGTGAATACGGATTTTATACTGAAAATAATAAAATACTTTTTTTACCTGATTCGATAAATTTTAGTTACTTAAAATATGTTGGGAAAAAAGAGATGAGTACGACATTAGAAAAAAGAATTGAAAATCTGGAATCAGATGTTGCACAAGTAAAAGCAGATGTTGCCGTTATAAAGTCAAATTATGCGATAAAATCGGATATTGAGACTATTAATTTATTAATTTGTAAGGAAATAAGTTCTGTTTGTACTGATGTATCGTTGTTAAGTAGTGAAATGGTATCTATGCGCAAAGACATATCATCATTGAACAGTGAGATGTCATCTGTACGTGAAGATATATCAACCTTGAACAGTAATATGTCATCTGTGCGCATGGACATATCATCATTGAAGAGCGAGATATCATCTGTACGTGAAGATGTATCGTCCTTGAACAGTGAAATGTCATCTGTGCGCAAGGATATATCATCATTGAAGAGCGAGATGTCATCTGTACGTGAAGATATATCGTCCTTGAACAGTGAGATGTCATCTGTGCGTAAGGATATCTTATCTATACATCAGAGAATATCATCTATACATGAAAGTATGTCCGATAGAATAGCTTCTCAAACTAAGTGGATGGTAACAATCATGTTTGGTTTTTCTGGTATAGTTATTGCTGCAATGAGATTTATGTTATTGAGTGCTCACTAAGTAGAAAAATTTAACTTCTGTAATGCGGTTTTGTAATTGTATTTTTTCTACTGAATTAAATGAATAACACTGAGGCATAGTTAAGAAAAAATATGTTTTCTATTCGCTTAACACAAAAATCAGATGTAAGTCGACTGCCAGCAGTCGAATATTCTGCTGCGAAATTATTTAGTTTTATACCAGAATTGTCCTGGATAGCTGATGGTCATGTGCAAACGGAACAACAACATCTGGAGTATCTTTCACAAGACAATAGTTGGATTGCCCTTAATAATATCCAGCCTATAGGTTTTATTTTGGCTAAGCCACTGAATGATGGGTTACATATTATGGAGCTTTCAGTACATGAACATTGGCAAAGGAAAGGCATCGGAAGGGCATTGATTGAAAAAGTGGTTCAAGTTGCTGAACAACGTAATCTCCAAGCTGTTACATTAACAACGTTTCGTCATGTCAGTTGGAA
Source organism: Xenorhabdus hominickii (assembly GCF_002632725.1). GTDB lineage: Bacteria > Pseudomonadota > Gammaproteobacteria > Enterobacterales > Enterobacteriaceae > Xenorhabdus > Xenorhabdus hominickii. Next base: position 363,370 of record NZ_NJAI01000004.1, on the reverse strand, counting down.
TGCTCCTTTTTATCAAAGATTGGGATTCGACATTTTGAAACCACAACAAATTACAGCAGCACTACGCAAAATTTTACAAAGTGAAATTGATTACGGATTTACTGAAGAACAACGTTGTGCCATGAAACGTTTGATCACCACATCTTAACGCAGTGCTGGTTTTTGAGAATGAAAATACAGAATATTGCATCAGGTATGATGTTTTACATACCTGATGCAGATAAGGTGTTTTTAAGGCTTTTCAGTTCTTACTGCTTTGCCCCGTAATAGCTTTCTGACCCAAAATCGGTTTGGATGTAAAGCGGCTAATGTTTCATCATCAAGCGGCAATGCCTCCCCAAAGATCTGGCTTGCCAGTAGTTCAGCACTTAAAGGGGCTGAACATAATCCGCGTGAACCCAATGCCCCAAGGGTAAATAAATTAGGATAGCAAGGGGAATCATCAACGGCGCCACCTGTACTTATTCGTTGGGGTAAGTTTGCATATTTTTCCATAACTTCGCTGAAATTAGGCACGTTTCCAACCATAGGCATATGATCCCGAATAGCACACCGTATACCTTGACGGGATTTGCCTTCAGAAATATCAATTTGCTGTACCCAATCAACATCAGGAAAACATTTCAATAAACGATTACGGTTTTCTTGTTGTTCGATAGAAGAATAGTGTGTATCCAATTGTTCGCGTTGGTAGCTGGCTCCAATGCAGTGATACTGATTATGGTGATTAACAGGGGTCATATACCCATCATAGCACAGCACACTTTTTAGTTTACTGAGGTTATTTGTTGTGGGAATATGGCTGACTTGACCACGAACAGCCGTGACAGGAAGTTTTTTAGTTTGTTCAAATTGTGGCAGGCAGTGACCATTGGCGATGATGACAACGCTGTGGTTTTTGCGTTGTAAATTCTTCTGTCCCTCAATATCTAATTGCCAGCTATTTTTATTCTGAATCAGTTGGGTCACTTTATGATTGAAATACACTTGCATTCCTTGTCGCTCAGCAAGGTTAATCACTGATTGAGTTAATTGAGCAGGGTATAACCATCCTCCTTGTGGATAGTGGATGCCATGATGATTAACGTCCAATCCGCTTATATGGCTAATTTGTTGGCGATCCATGCCAAGTGCAATTGTTTCCGGCCACTGTGTTTGCAATATCTTGCCTATTTTTTTGTCACTTTTTTCATCATAAGCTAGCTGACTGACACCACACCATTGATGGTCAAATAATACATTTTCATTGATTAATTGGTCATACTGACGGCGGGAAAAAGTAAATGCCGACGTGAAAAAACGTTCTAATGGGTCATCCCGACCATTCAATAAAGGATAAATCGCGCCTTGCCGATTGCCTGATGCATTCTGAGCGGGGTGAGCATCCTGACAATATAGCGTGACTTTTGCACCACGACGTAATAAAGCCAGTGCGGTCAATGCGCTGGCAATACCTCCACCAATGATGGCGATATCCTCAGTATGTGTGGCTGTTTGGCGAGAAAACCATGGTGTGCGAGATGGAAAGAGAGAAGTACTGGTTGATGGAGATAAAATACCAGTAAGCATCTCCCTTTTACGTCCGAAGCCTTTAATCTTCGAGACAGTAAAGCCAGCTTCTTGTAAACCTCGGCGAACGATACCGGCGGAGGTAAATGTCGCAAACGTGCCTTTAGGACGGCAAAATTTTGCCATTGCAGCGAACAGTTGTTCGCTCCACATTTGTGGATTTTTGGAGGGTGCAAAGCCATCTAAAAACCAGGCATCAATTTTCCCAGTCAGGTTTGAAGTTATCTCCGGTAATAAATCATTGACATCCCCAAACCAAAGATCCAGTGTGATAGCGCCATTAGCAAGGATTAACCTGTGGCAACCCGCAAGAGGCAAGGGCCATTGTTGACATAATTGTTCTGAAAATTCCTGAAGTTCGGGCCAGCGTTGATGTGCTGTTTTCAGGTCTGCTGCCTGCAAGGGATATTTTTCAAAACTGATGTAATGGAGCCGTTTTAAGGTGGCATCAGGGTGTTGCTGTCTGAAAACAGAAAAAGCCCGCCAGAGCGTTAGAAAATTCAATCCAGTACCAAAACCGGTTTCTGCAATAACGCAGTCTGAGCGAAGATGGGTGTTAAAGCGTTGAGGAAAATTATTGCCTTTCAAAAATACATATAAAGTTTCTTCTAAGCCATCTTGATTTGAAAAATAAACATCATCAAACTGCTCTGAAATGGGGGTGCCCTGCTCATTCCAGCTTAGGGTGGCGCTGCTGATAGCACTGTTTTTCACAATAATGCCTGTATCGTTGACAAAATAATATGAGTGATTTTAACGGCCTTCATGTAGTTGTACCACCCAAGCTAGGGCTTAAGACCTGAGTCCAGATCAATTTTTCTGTGATTTTTTGACCTGATCGGACTTGTTCAGCGTACAAGTGTACGCTAAAGTGCAGGGGAAAATCCCGCTGGTAAACATATTGATGAGGTAAGGAATGAAACGTGCAGTAATCACTGGTCTGGGTATTGTTTCCAGTATTGGTAATAACCAGGAAGAGGTGCTGGAGTCTCTGAAAGAAGGCCGTTCCGGGATAACTTTCTCTGAAAAATTCAAAGAAATGGGAATGCGCAGCCACGTTTGGGGCAATGTAAAGCTGGATACATCAGGTTTGATAGACCGTAAAATCCAACGTTTTATGAGCGACGCATCTATTTATGCTTATCTAGCAATGGACGAGGCCATTAAAGATTCAGGTCTGTCCGATGAACAAGTTTCTAATTTTCGCACTGGGATTGTGGTGGGTTCAGGAGGTGGTTCCCCATACAACCAAGTTGCAGGTTCAGACGGTATGCGTGCCCGAGGATTACGTGGCGTTGGGCCTTATATGGTCACACGAGCGATGGCTTCCGGCGTATCGGCATGTCTGGCAACGCCTTTTAAAATTAAAGGGGTCAACTATTCCATCAGTTCTGCCTGTTCGACTTCTGCACATTGTATCGGTCACGCAGTTGAGTTAATTCAACTGGGTAAACAAGATGTTATTTTTGCGGGTGGTGGTGAAGAATTAAGCTGGGAAATGGCTTGTGAATTCGATGCAATGGGTGCGCTTTCCACTAAATATAATGAGACACCAGAACAAGCTTCCCGTACTTACGATCAAAACCGCGACGGTTTCGTGATTGCAGGCGGTGGCGGTATTGTCGTTGTTGAAGAATTAGAGCATGCATTGGCTCGCGGTGCCCATATTTACGCTGAGATTATCGGCTATGGCGCAAATTCAGATGGAGCGGATATGGTTGCACCTTCTGGTGAAGGGGCTGTACGCTGCATGAAGATGGCGTTGGACGGTATTGAAGGTGGCGTGGATTATATTAACACTCACGGAACATCGACACCAATTGGTGATTTGAAAGAGCTGGAAGCCATTAGAGAAGTTTTTGGTGACGATACGCCTGCTATTTCTGCCACTAAAGCAATGACCGGCCATTCATTAGGTGCGGCTGGTGCCCATGAAGCGATTTACAGCTTACTGATGTTGGAGCATGGTGTTATTGCACCAAGTATCAATATTGAAGATCTGGATGAAAAAGCACTAGGTATGAATATCATCACTGAACCTACCGAACGCGAGCTAAGAACGGTAATGTCCAATAGCTTCGGGTTCGGTGGTACAAATGCTTCTCTGGTGATGCGTAAATATTCAGACTAATTACTAAAAAAATCATCAGCGAGAATGAGAGCCAATCCATGAGCTATGGATTGGCTACTTTAATTATGGTGTCAGGTTTTTATTACGGCGTTTATTAATGGTGCGTAAAACAGGAGGGACAATAATTACCAATACCGCCAGAACCAGCAGAACCTGAGCAATGGCACTACTCCATAGAATTCCAAAATGTCCATTACTGATTGATAGCGCGCGTCTTAGATTTTGTTCCAGCATTTCACCTAATACAAACCCCAAAATCAATGGCGACATTGGAAAGTTCAATTTTCGGAGTATATAGCCAAAAACACCTAACCCAATCATCAGCATCAGATCAAATGTGGTACTGTGAACAGCATAGACGCCGACTGCCGAAACAATAGCTATTGAAGGAACCAGAAACCACATCGGAACATTCAGTATACGGGTAAATAACCCAATCATTGGGATATTCATAATCAGCAACAAAATGTTGGCGATCAATAGGGCGGCAATAAGTCCCCAGACAATGTCCGGTTGTTCTGTAAACATAGTCGGGCCGGGTGTGGTGTTATAAAGCGTCAGAGCACCTATCATGACAGCAGTTGTGCCTGAGCCGGGGACACCAAGAGTAAGCATCGGGATAAATGAACCACATGCTGAAGCATTATTTGCGGCTTCTGGTGCAGCAACACCACGAATATCGCCCTTACCAAACGAATCACTGTTACCACTGATCCGTTTTTCCGTCATATAGGTAATTGCACTCGCAATTGTTGCTCCTGCGCCGGGCAGTATGCCGACAAAAAAACCAATTACTGAAGAGCGTAACGTTGGTCCGACACAGGTAGCGGCTTCTTTCCTATTGAAAAGCAATCGTCCAGTGTTGCGTATCCTCTTTTGCCCCGTAGACGTGCTTTCCAGCATCAATAAAATTTCACTGACTGAGAACAGACCAATCACCACGACGATAAATTGAATGCCATCGGATAGGTGTATGCTATTGAAAGTGAAACGATAAACGCCGGTATTAGCATCCACACCTACAGTTGCTAAACCCAGACCGATTAAGGCTGCCAATAATGATTTGATGGGATTTTGGCTCATCATACTGCCGAGGCAGGCAATCGCAAAAACCATCAGTGCAAAATACTCAGCAGGCCCAAATGCCAAAGACCATTGTGCCAAAAGAGGGGCAAATAAAATGATGCCCGTGATAGCCAGCAATGAACCGAAAAACGAACTGACGGCTGAAATAGAGAGTGCAACCCCCGCTTTACCTTGCTTTGCCATTGGGTAACCATCAAGGGCGGTCATTATTGCAGCAGCGTCTCCCGGTACATTCAGCAATATCGAAGAAATGCGACCACCATATTCACAACCAATATACACTGTTGCCAATAATATGAGAGCGGATTCAGCCGGTAACTTTAATGCAAAAGCCAGTGGAAGAAGGATCGCCACGCCATTTATGGGGCCAAGGCCGGGCAGTAAACCAACAACAGTACCAATAAAACAACCGATTAATGCAATGGCTAAGTTTTTAGGCATTAATGCAACTTCAAAACCTTGGCTCAGATATATCCAAGTATCCATGTTGTCTCCTTAACTGAGCCAACTGCCGACGGGCAGCGTGACATCTAACAGGCGATCAAAGGCAAAAAAGAGCGAAATACCAAGAAATAGACCTGAGATAATCGCTGCAGGGAGCTTGGCGTTGAACAATAATGCGACACTGATAGTCAACAATGTTGTTGCCAGAGGAAAACCTAGCCATTCAAATGACCATGCGTAAATGGCTAGTGAAACAATTAATAACATTAGACGATGCAATACTTTTGGCGCAGGCCAATGAATGAGATCAGGTTTCTTGAATATCAACAGTAATGCACAAAGCGCCGATAATGAAAGAATAGCGATTGGAAATGGGCGGGGGCCGAGAGGCTCATAGCTATATTCACTATGGATTTCCCAGCCAATGACTAGCCCAATTCCGCAAAGAACTAACCAGACAGCGGCAAAGATACGATCGCTCACGATACCACCTTATTATTTTGCTAAACCAAAGGATTTGGCCATCTCATGATATTGGACAACTTGTTTTTTCACATACTCATCCAACTCTTTGCCCGTCATGTTAAATTCAAATAACCCGCGCAGATCGCGTTGTTTTTTGAACTCTTCAGTTTGTTGTAGCTTTTTAAAGGTATCTACCCACCATTGGTATTGTTCATCAGTCACTTTTGGCCCTACATAAAAACCGCGAATCACAGGCCAAACGAGATCATAACCCTGTTCTTTTGCCGTCGGAACATGTGCCAGATCACCATCCAGGCGTTTGTCGGCATAGACTGCAAGGACACGGAGCTTATCACCATTAAGATAAGATAAGATTTCACTCAGATCGCCGGAAACGGCTTGAATGTGGTTACCCAACAAGGCTGTAATTGGCTCTCCACCGCCTTCAAAGGCGACATAACGCATCTTGCGGGGATCAACACCCGCTTCTTTTGCCAGTAATGCTGTTTTCATCCAATCCTGACTACCGATAGAAGCCCCAGCACCGAATACAATGCTGTCAGGGGATTTTTTGAACGCATCCATAAGGTCTGTTAACGTCTTGTAAGGGGAATCACTGCGCACAGCAATCATGCCGTAGTCTGTGCCGACACTGGCTAGCCAACGCACATCATTCACGTTGTATCGACCAAATTTACCTTGAGCAAGGTTCAACAGAGAACCTCCTGAAAAGGCGACAATGGTGCCAGACTCAATAGGTCTTTGAGCAATGATGGTATTATAGGCAACGGCACCGACACCACCGGGCATAAACGTTACCCGCATCGGCTTGTTGATGGCTTTGGTTTCCAATAAAGAAACCTGAACCAGCTTACAGGTTAGATCAAAACCTCCACCGGGCTTGGCTGGTGCAATACATTCGGTTCTATCGGGAGCAGCAATTGCAAAGGCATTAGTACAGACAAGTAGATTTGCAGTGGTTAATAAGGCTTTGAATATTCTCATTTTGATTCCTCATATAGCACCAGTAAAGAAAAATAACAGGGATGACAAATTTTTGGTGCATTTTTATTTATAGAATCGAAACCTTTCAATTACCTTTCATTAACAATAAAATTTGCCTGGATGTGAACTTAGTCGCCTAATTTGCGTAATGTTTCACATGAAAATGTTGATCAATTGTTTCTAAAGACGTTTTATGTTAACCCATAAACAATTACCAAATCTTAATGTTGCATTTGTATAATATTTCCGTTTTATTCCTCTGTTGATTTTTAACAGTGGATATTACTCATGCGCCTTTTATTGGTTGAAGATCATACTGACTTATCACATTGGTTACAGAAGGCATTGAGTCATTCTGGGTTTGTAGTTGATCTGGCTGAAGATGGTATTGTGGCTGATCAGCTTTTGCAGACTGAAAATTATGCCTTACTGATTTTGGATATTTCGTTACCTAGGTTGGATGGGTTTTCACTGTTATTGCGATTGCGTAAGCGTGGGCAAAATTTACCTGTTCTGTTATTGACCGCTCAAACTGATGTGGCGGATCGTGTGAACGGGTTGAATTCTGGTGCTGATGATTACCTAACTAAGCCTTTTGATTTTCAAGAGTTGGGAGCTCGTATTCGAGCGTTGTTGCGTCGTGGGTCAGGTATATCGCAAGAGACACAAAAATTCGGTTCATTAGTTTATGAAGATGAAGGTTATTTCGTATTAAATAATGTACCGTTAGCACTGACGCCCAGAGAATTATCCGTTTTAACAACACTCTTTCATCGGCGAGGACGTCCTGTTTCTAAACTGCAATTGTTTGAGCAGGTGTTTTCTCTATCGGATGAAGCGAATCTACAAAGTATAGAACTGTATGTTCATCGATTGAGGAAAAAGCTACTCAGTAGTGACGTGAGAATATATACATTACGTGGGTTGGGATACCGGCTGGAGCTGAAGGAGTAATGAATTTTTTCAAAATACCACGGTCGTTATTTCACCAGTTGCTGCTGTTCTTTGGGGTGCCTCTAGTATTATTGGGCGGTGCTTCTGTTTATAGTCAGTATGTCGGTGTGAAAAATGCCGCGACATATGCCTATGATCGAACCTTGCTTGCATCGGCCAGAACGGTTGCAGAACGTCTGATTGTTCAAGATAACCATCTGATTGTCGATGTTTCTTATGTTGTTTTGGACAGCTTTGAGCGAAATACCAATGATCGTCTTTACTATCAAGTTATCTCACCAGATGGAAAAACGATTTCTGGTTACGATAACCTTCCTCTCATACCTCAGCATACTCAGCGTTCACCATTGTACACAGCACTTGCGTATTTTTATGATGCGGAATATCAGGGGCAGCGAATACGCGTTGTGGCACTGTACCAGCCCATTAATGAGGGCGGTATTATGGGGATATCATTGATATTAGTAGCTGAGACTGTGATTTCTCGTCAATATATGGCGCAGCAATTACTGTTCTCTTCGTTGGTAAGTCAGGGCACTGTCGTGTTGTTAACGCTGCTTCTCGCTTACATTCTGCTAAAGAAGTTACTTAAGCCGCTGAAAAAACTCTCTGGCGTTATGATCCGCCGTTCTGTCAATGATCTTACTCCTTTGCCAGATATTTTACCGTGGTCTGAACTTTCCCCATTACTTCAAGCGTTCAACCGATATATAGAACGTTTAAAATTAATGGTTGGGCGTCAAGAGCGATTTAGTGCAGATGCTTCCCATCAGCTCAGGACGCCCTTAGCCGTATTAAAAACACAGGTAGCTGTGGCACTTGGTGAGCAGGACCCAGAACAAAGGGAAAAAATTCTGCGAGCGATTAACAACAGTTTGGATGGTATGATTTTGTTGACCGATCGCTTATTGCAGCTGTCAAAACTTAAAGTTCATGAAAAAGAGGCGATCCAAAATTATCAGCCAGTCAATATTGTCGAATTGTTGCAACAAGCCTGCTTTTCCCGTTTGCAGCAAGCCGAAAGCAAAGGGATTGATTTAGGTTATGAAGGGGAAGACGCTCTATGGATTAAAGGCGAGCCCCTATTGTTAGCAGAAATGTGTGCCAATTTGCTGGACAATGCTATCAAATATACGCTACCAAAGGGGATGGTGACAGGCAGGGTGAGAATGATCCCAGACAAAAAATATTGTTGTCTGGAAATTGATGATTCTGGGCCGGGTATTGCGGAAGAAAATATCAGCCAATCACTTATGGCATTTAACCGTCTGGATAATGCCGCGGGGTTGGACGGCGCAGGGTTAGGGCTGACCATCGTCAAAGAAATTAGCCTGTATCACGGTGCCTCACTCCAACTTTTGCCGAGTGAGGCACTGGGCGGATTGCTAGTTCGAATTGTATTCAGGCTTTCTACGCGTGAGTGGGATGCGTAATTGCTGCGCAAGTATCACACCAACTAGCACAATTCCCCCTCCAATCAGGTGATAACTTTGCATTTTTTCATGGAGAACCAGAATAGCAATGATAGCGGTAAATACGGGGGCCAGGTTCATAAAGACAGACGTCATGTTTGCACCAATGCGCACCACACCCTGTATCCACAAGTAGGGCGCAATAATTGATGCAGGAATGCCGGCAAATAAAACAAGAGAAATATTGTCGGCCGTTAACTGAACATTTTCCGTCATGATGAAATTGGGCAGAAGCAGTAAAACACCAAAAGCAATTTGTAAATAGAGTGATTGCCAGTTAGGTAATGGAATGGCCCAGCGTTTTGTTAAAACGCCATATAAAGCGTAGGAAGCAGATGCGATAAACATCAATACTTCGCCGATCCCCAAGCCATGTTGTAATAAAGAAGCTGGGTTTCCTTTGCTGACCAACCAGGTAAGGCCGAACAACGAAAATGCCGTACCGAGGGTGATACCCACCGTCGGGGCAACCCGCAGGACAAAAATACTGATAATGACGGTCAATAATGGAATCAATGAAGTAAGGATCCCTATCAGGGTAGCACTGACAGTATGGGCCGCATAATATGCAAGACTTTGGTTCAGTACCATGCCAAGAAAGCCCAAAATTAATAATTTCCACCAATATTGGCTAACTGTTTTCCACTGTTTCAGGACAGGCAATAAAATAAAAGGAGTCAATACTAGGAAGGCAATGAACCAACGGTAAAAAGCGATTGCAGCAGGTTCAATTGAGGTGGCTGCGGCTTTACTGACGACGGCGTTCATTGACCAGATCAGCACCGCGACGAGGGGAAACAATAAATTCTTCATTGAACTAAGTGACTTATATGAGTGTATCGTTTCTTTAGTTTAGCAGTGACCGATTTATTATATACATCGATAATCTGACAACAGATGAGGCAATCAAGACAATATATCCCTTTGGTTACTGTGTGTAATAAAAAATTGCAGGAGTAAATATGATCGAGTGGACAGCGGCTAACCAATCTGTTTTTCAGCCAACGATGCCTGATACACTCTCTTTTCGTGATGAAACACAGAGAGCGGATACGGAATGTAGATTACATATTCATCCTTTTGGGCAATTGATTTATGTCGTTTGTGGTGTGATGGAAACGTTGGTGGGAGAGCAGCGATTCCTTGCCCCGCCGGAATTTTCTATTTGGATACCGAAAAATATCTTACATTCGAGTTATAACCGTAAAACGATGCGATTTTGGATCATGGATATTCCCCCTCAATGGACGGATGACTTACCTCAGCAGCCTTGTATTCTCCGATTGAGCAGCATCTTCCATACTGTTATGGAGGACTTTTTTAAGCGGCAGGTTCGGCAGCCGGAAACAGAAAAAGATCGGCGTCTGGCGCAGGTATTAATTGATCAACTGGAACTATCACCAAGGCAATGTACTTATTTACCCTCGTCAAAAGATAAATTGCTCGCGCCGATATTACAGACACTGGAACGTAATCCGGCGGATAATACCCCGTTATCTGAATGGGCAAAAAAGCGGTATACCTCAGAGAGAACTTTATCACGGCGTTGTCAGCAGGAATTGGGGATGTCATTTAGCGAATGGCGGCAGCGGCTGCGTTTTCTGCATGCCATATCCTTACTAGAACAGGGTAAAAGTGTTTATGAAATCGCATTTGATGTGGGTTATAGCTCATCATCAGCCTTTATTGCTATGTTCCAGCAGCTTGCCGGTACATCGCCAGAACGTTTCAGGAAAGGCTGATTCGAAATCTCTTGGCTGATATAGGTTTTATACAGAGAAAGTGGCAAAATAATAAATCACGCCCTTTAAGCCGTTGGATGAGAAAAGTGAAAATTCTGGTTGATGAAAATATGCCTTATGCTGAACAACTCTTTCAGCAATTGGGGGAAGTACTGGCAATCCCAGGGCGTCCGGTGCCTGCGGATGTTTTAGATCATGCAGATGCCTTTATGGTGCGTTCTGTCACTAAAGTTAATGAATCTTTGCTGAAAAACAGTTCAGTGAAATTTGTGGGGACTGCCACCGCAGGTATGGATCATGTTGATCAACAATGGCTGTCGCAGGCAGGGATTGGCTTCTCTTCTGCCCCTGGCTGTAATGCGATTGCTGTGGTCGAATACGTATTCTCTGCCTTGATGCTCTTAGCAGAACAAGATCAGTTTCAACTCAAAGATAAAACTGTCGGTATTATCGGTGTTGGCAATGTCGGAGGGCGTTTAGCTGACAGGCTGGCGGTTTTGGGTGTGAAAACGTTACTGTGCGATCCTCCCAGAGCTGATCGTGGCGATGAAGGTGAATTTTGGCCGTTAGAAAAATTGGTGCAGGAAGCGGATATTCTCACTTTTCATACGCCGTTTAATCAATCAGGCCCATATAAAACTTACCATTTAGCTGATGCTGAATTACTTTCTGCATTACCAGACAACCGAATTTTGATTAATGCCAGCCGTGGTGAGGTGGTTGATAATCAAGCTTTACTTTCCGCACTGCAAAGCGGCAAAAAATTACGTGTTGTTCTTGATGTTTGGGAACCAGAACCTAATCTTTCATTACCTTTGCTGGCCTTAGTTGATATTGGCACACCTCATATTGCGGGTTATACCTTGGAAGGCAAGGCTCGGGGCACAACGCAGGTTTTTGAAGCCTATAGTGAATTCTTAGGGCAACCTCGCAAAACGGTACTGGCCGATTTGTTGCCTGAATCAGATTTCAACCAAGTCACTGTACAGGGTGAAGTGACACAAAGCATTCTGAAGCGCTTAATGCATTTAGTGTATGATGTGCGCCGTGATGATGCTCCTCTACGTCAGGTAGCGGATCAGGAGGGCGCTTTTGATAGATTGCGCAAGAATTATCCAGACCGTCGGGAATGGTCTTCACTGACGGTGCATTGTGACTCAGAGAAAAGCGCTCAATTGTTATCCAAGATTGGATTTAATGCCAAATCGAGTTTAACGCGAAAGTGATTTAATACAGGCAGGAGTTCCTGCCTGTCAGCAAAATAAAAGAAGTGGAGAAAACCAACATGTCTGAAGGTTGGAATATTGCGCTGTTGGGTGCAACGGGTGCAGTAGGTGAAGCGATATTGGCGTTATTACAGGAGCGCCAATTTCCGGTTGGTGAACTGCATCTTCTTGCTAGTGAACAAAGTGCTGGAAAAAACAAACGTTTTAATGGCAAAAACATTATCGTTCGTGATGCGGCAGAATTTGACTGGTCACAGGTACAACTGGCTTTTTTTGCGGCAACAATGGAAGCCACAGCACAGTATATTGAAAAAGCAACGGATGCAGGTTGTCTGGTCATCGACAGCAGCGGTCTGTTTTCAGCAGAGCCGGATGTGCCTTTGGTTGTTCCAAGTGTTAACCCCCATGCTTTGGCTGAGTACCGTAACCGTAATATCGTTGCTGTGGCGGATGGCTCAACAAACCAAGTTTTAACTGCCATTAAGCCATTGATCGACGCGGCTGGCATTTCGCGTTTACAGTTGACCAATATATTGCCGATTTCTGTACATGGCAAAGCGGCCATTGATGAATTGGCAGGGCAGAGTGCCCGCTTATTGAATGGCATTCCGCCTGATGAAGGGCGTTTCAGCAAGCAACTGGCTTTCAACATGCTGCCTTTATTACCTGATGTTGAAGGAACTGTGCGTGAAGAACGCCGCATTGTCGATCAAATTCGCAGAGTATTAGAAGACGACGGGCTGCCCGTTTCCGTAAGCTGTGTCCAATCTTCTGTTTTCTACGGTATCGCGCAGATGGTGAATTTGGAAACGATGCGCCCGGTCGGTACAGAAGAAGCACGTAGTGAATTTGAACGTCTTGAAGAAATTCAGGTCTCAGAAGAGGGTGATTATCCTACTCAGGTGACAGATGCTTCAGGTAGTGATGGCCTGAGCATTGGTTGCATTCGTAACGATTACGGTATGCCAGAAATGTTACAATTTTGGTCGGTTGCCGATAATATCCGCTTTGGCGGTGCGTTGATGGCGGTTGAAATTGCAGAAAAACTGATGCAGGAGCAATTTTACTGATGTCTGATACAGAGCTGAGCCAGTCTGTGCCAGAGGCAAAGAAAGTAAAAATTGCACTGGGAATTGAATATGATGGCAGCCGATATTATGGTTGGCAGCGTCAGCAAGAAGTGAAAAGCGTACAGGAGTGTTTGGAAAAGGCCCTGTCGAAAGTAGCAAATGAACCAATTTCAGTTTTTTGTGCTGGCAGAACGGATGCAGGCGTTCATGCGACCGGGCAAGTCGTGCATTTTGAAACTTTTGCACTGCGTAAAGATGCGGCTTGGACAATGGGAGTTAATACCCATTTGCCGCCGAACATTGCAGTGCGTTGGGTTAAAACGGTGGATGATGAATTTCATGCCCGTTTCAGTGCAACGGCTCGCCGTTATCGCTATGTGATTTTCAACCATCGCTATCGTCCGGCGGTATTGGCAAAGGGTGTCACGCATTTTCACTATCCATTGGATGAGAAAAAAATGCATGAAGCGGCACAGAGCTTATTGGGAGAAAATGACTTTACTTCCTTCAGAGCGGTGCAATGCCAATCCAATTCACCGTGGCGCAATATGATGCATATTAATGTCAGCCGACATGGGCACTATATTGTCGTGGATATCAAGGCGAATGCTTTTGTGCATCACATGGTACGTAATATTGTTGGCAGTTTGCTGGAAATTGGCTGTGGTAATCAGGATATAGGATGGATGGCTGAATTATTGGCGCTAAAAGACAGAACAAAAGCGGCGGCAACGGCTAAAGCTGAAGGGTTGTATTTAGTTGCTGTAGACTATCCTGAACATTTTGGTTTACCTGAACCCGTTATGGGGCCTCTTTTTCTGGGAAATGATTTAGTTTCTGAGAAATGATTTGATCTGACATTTTTGAATAATGACAGGGATGTTGGTGCATAACGAGGAATATTATGGAGTTTTTGACTCATTTTGTTGATTTTGCGAAATTCATTGTCGATTTTATTTTACACATTGATACTCACTTAGCTGAATTGGTTGCCAATTATGGTGATTGGGTATACGGCATTTTATTCCTGATTATATTTTGTGAAACAGGTCTGGTAGTTACGCCATTTTTGCCGGGAGATTCTTTGCTGTTTGTAGCGGGTGCCATCTCTGCATTAGATTCCAATAATCTTAATGTGCATATTATGGTGGCCTTGATGCTCATAGCAGCAATTATTGGTGACGCGATAAACTATACTATTGGTCGCGTTTTTGGTGAGAAACTATTTACTAATCCGAATTCAAAGATTTTTCGCCGTAGTTATTTAGATAAAACGCATGAGTTTTTTGAAAAACATGGTGGAAAAGCAATAATTTTGGCTCGGTTTGTGCCAATTATTAGAACGTTTGCACCGTTCGTTGCGGGAATGGGGAAAATGTCTTATCGCCACTTTGCCGCTTATAATGTCATCGGTGCGCTAATATGGGTGCTATTATTCACTTATGCTGGTTATTTATTCGGTGATATGCCAGTCATACAACAGAACCTGAAATTATTGATTGTTGCGATAATCTTTATTTCTATCCTGCCTGGCATCATAGAAATTTGGCGTCATCGCCGTGCTGCATCGAAAAAAGCAGTAGACAGTGCAGACGATATTAAGTAGATGGTCGTTTACAGAGTAAATAGCCGTTAACAGGTTTGAGCAGTTTTTTATCCACACTGTAATAGCATTGTGGTTTAATGGCACGTAAAACAAAAGCTGGCATAAGCCAGATTCAGACGGAAAGGTTCATTAATGAGCTGGATTGAAAAGATTCTAAATAAAAGCAAAATTATGCAAACTCGTAAGGCAAGTATACCTGAAGGAGTTTGGACAAAATGCGATAGTTGTAGTCAGGTACTTTATCGTGCTGAATTAGAGCGTAATCTTGAGGTGTGTCCAAAATGCAACCATCACATGCGCATTCCAGCACGTCAGAGACTGACCTCATTTCTGGATGAAGGTATCGGCACAGAACTGGGTAGCGAGTTGGAACCTAAAGATATCCTGAAATTCCGCGATACCAAAAAATACAAAGATCGTTTAGTAGCAGCCCAGAAGCAGACGCAGGAAAAAGATGCTTTGATCGTGATGAAAGGCACGTTGCACGATATGCCGGTTGTTGCTGCTGCATTTGAATTTAGCTTTATGGGCGGTTCAATGGGCTCTGTAGTTGGTGCTCGTTTTGTCCGCGCTGTTGAACAGGCGCTGGAAGACAACTGTCCGTTCGTTTGTTTTACATCCAGTGGTGGTGCGCGTATGCAGGAAGCGTTGATGTCGCTGATGCAGATGGCAAAAACCAGCGCCGCACTAGCAAAAATGCAAGATCGTGGCCTGCCTTATATCTGCGTTTTGACTAACCCGACAATGGGTGGTGTAACGGCGAGTATGGGAATGCTGGGTGACATCAATATCGCTGAGCCGAAAGCCTTGATTGGTTTTGCGGGCCCTCGTGTTATTGAACAGACCGTGCGCGAAAAACTGCCGGAAGGCTTCCAACGCAGTGAATTCCTGCTGGAAAAAGGCGCGATTGATATGATCGTCTGTCGTCTAGAAATGCGTGAAAAAATCGCCAATCTGCTTTCGATGCTGACTCACCAGCCTCAGCCTACTACGAAAACAGAAACGGTAGCGGAAGAGGTTATTAAACCCGCTGAAATAGAATCTGATACAAACATCAATCCTAATAAAGAAGATGTCTGAAACTTTGCAAATTCCGCAAGCCACGTCGCCACTGACGACGTGGCTTTCCTATCTGGGAAACCTGCACACTAAAGCTATTGATATGGGGCTTGAGCGTGTAAGTAAACTCGGTAGTCAATTAGATCTATTGGAGCCAGCACCAAAAGTCATCACGGTGTCAGGAACCAATGGGAAAGGTACAACCTGTCATACTCTTGAATCCATTTTTCTGGCCGCAGGGCTTAAAGTCGGCGTGTATAGTTCGCCACACTTAGTACGCTATACAGAAAGAGTGCGTATTCAGGGGAATGAGCCGTCAGAACAGGATTTTTGCCGTGTATTTGCAGATATTGAATCCCAGCGTGGCAATATCTCATTAACCTATTTCGAATATGGCACACTCGCGGCGTTACAGCTTTTTAAAGAAGCTGATCTTGATGTCGTTATTCTGGAAGTGGGGCTGGGTGGGCGTCTGGATGCTACCAATATCGTGGATGCCGATGTTGCAGCCATCACCAGCATTGCTCTGGATCATACAGATTGGCTCGGTGCAGATCGCGAACACATTGGCCGTGAAAAAGCAGGCATTTTCCGCCGTGGGCATTTTGCTGTGGTCGGTGAGCCTGATATGCCTCACTCGATTGCTGAAGTTGCTGATGAGTTGGGAGCCAACCTTTTCCGTCGTGGTGTAGATTGGCATTTTTCGCAGGATACGGGTTCGCAAGATATAGATTGCTGGAGCTGGCAAACTGCCGATCAGCAATTTAATGGCTTGCCTTTACCCAACCTACCGTTGGCGAATGCCGCGACAGCGATGGGGGTTATTCATTGTTTATTGCAACAAGACGATAAAGTCAGCCGGGCCATCAATGAACAAGCTATCCATACGGGATTGAAAAACGCCCAGTTACCGGGACGCTTCCAAATTATCAGGGAAAATCCGTTGGTTATTTTGGACGTGGCGCATAATCCCCATGCTGCGGGCTATCTGGTGCAAAAATTGGCAGAATTGCCCCGCTCACCAGACAGCAAAATTCGTGGTGTAGTGGGCATGCTGGAAGACAAAGACATTGCAGGTACGTTAGCTTGCCTTTCCCGACAGATTGAAGAGTGGTACTGCACATCATTACATGAGTCTAGGGGAGTGGAGGCTGATATATTGGCCGGATATATTGCGAATGCCCGAACATTTACAGAAGTGAAGTCAGCATGGCAGCAGGCAATGGAAGATGCAGCAATGCAAGATATCATTGTAGTTTGTGGTTCTTTCCATACTGTCGCTCATGTCATGGAGGCTCTGGAAGAGGAAAAGGAACGTGGCAAGTAAATTTCAAAATCGCTTGGTTGGAACCATTGTTCTTGTAGCATTGGGCGTGATTGTATTGCCCGTGATATTTGATGGCGATAAGAAATATAACGAAGGCCAGTTTGCTTCTATTCCATTGTTACCAAAGCCGGGTGATGAAGAAGACATTGATTCGCTCCCACCACTGACGCAAAACATGCCATCAACTCCCCCTGAAGGAGCTGCAGAAGCAATGACATCACAAGCTCACGAGAACGAACAATTAGAAATACTGTCGAATTCGTTTTTGCCAGAGCCGGTGATAGCTCCGCCTCCTGAGACAAATAGGCCGGATCCAAAAGAGGCGGCGAAACCTGAAACGGTTTCGCCACCCAAGGTAGCCGCTAAACCAGCCGCTAAACCAGCAACTCAGCCTGATACTGCACCACAGGGTGTAGCGTATGTTGTTCAGCTTGGTGCATTGAAAAATGCGAATAAAGTGCAAGAGATTGTGGCAAATTTGCGTCTCACGGGGCATCAGGTTTATACAGTGCCTTCTTCTCCGATACAGGGGCAGTTGACGCGGATTTATGTAGGACCTAACGCATCACGTGAAACACTGGAATCCAAACTGCCCGAATTACGGGAAACGACTGGGTTGCAGGGGCAAATCAAGAATTACAAACCATAACCTCCTCAAAGTAATTCGCGGGAAGCGAAAAACTTCCCGCATTATTATCGGCGGGAGATCAATTGCGATATTGATTGGATATGACAAGTGATTATCCATGGTGTAAGTAGCAGTTACAGGTTAATTCATTGCGGCAGCCGCCGTGCTTATGTCTGCCGGAAATTATTTTCAGTAGCGCGGTAAATCTACTACGCAAACGTTTTCGTTTTCTGTTAGAATGCCCCAGACCTGAGTGTCGGGGCCTATTTTTGGATTAAAATATGATCTGGATTGATTACACGATTATTGCCATCATTGGTTTTTCGGCACTGGTTAGCTTGATCCGTGGTTTTGTTCGTGAAGCGCTTTCCCTGGTAACGTGGGGTTGTGCTTTCTTTGTCGCAAGCCACTTCTATACTTATCTGGCTGAGTATTTTACTCGCCTTGAAGATGAACTGGTGCGTAATGGGGTAGCGATTGCTATCTTATTTATTGCGACATTGATTGTTGGCGCGATAGTAAACTATATCATTGGTTCACTTGTTCAGCGAACTGGCCTGTCAGGTACAGATCGGGTGCTGGGGGTCTGTTTTGGGGCATTGCGTGGTGTATTGATTGTATCTGCCATTTTATTCGTTGCGGATTCTTTCACTCCTCTTCCCAAAAGTCATGATTGGCAACAGTCACAACTGATCCCACAGTTCAGTCAAATTATCAGGTGGTTTTTTGACTACCTGCAAAATGCGTCAAGTTTCCTACCGGAGAGATAATCCTCTCCGTCTGGCTGATGAGGAAAGACTACATGTGCGGTATTGTCGGTATTGCCGGTTTTACACCGGTTAACCAGTCGATTTATGATGCATTAATGGTGCTTCAGCATCGTGGGCAAGATGCAGCAGGTATAGCGACTATTGATGGTAAGAATGGCTTTCGTTTACGTAAAGCCAATGGGTTGGTCAAGGATGTGTTTGAAACACGGCACATGTTGCGTTTACAGGGAAATATGGGGATCGGGCATGTCCGATACCCAACGGCAGGTAGTTCCAGCGCCTCTGAAGCCCAACCTTTTTACGTGAATTCTCCCTTTGGCATCACATTGGCACATAATGGCAATCTGACAAACGCACATGAATTGAAAAAAATGCTGTTTGAACAAGACCGCCGCCATGTTAACACCACATCCGATTCTGAAATCCTGTTGAATGTTTTTGCCAATGAATTAACGCAATTCCCCCATTTCCCTCTAGAACCTGACAACATTTTTGCGGCAATCGCAGAGATGCAACGGAAAATCAGGGGCGCATACGCCTGTGTCGCCATGATTATCGGGCATGGTTTAGTGGCTTTTCGTGATCCGCATGGCATCCGGCCGTTAGTTTTGGGGAAACGTACACTGAAAGATGGCCGTAATGAATATATGGTTGCTTCTGAAAGTGTTGCACTGGATACATTGGGTTTTGAATTTCTGCGTGATGTGGCTTCCGGCGAAGCGATTTACATCACTGAAGATGGGCAGTTGTTTACCCGTCAGTGTGCGGATAATCCTTCATTGACGCCTTGCCTGTTCGAATTCGTTTATTTTGCTCGTCCTGACTCCTTTATTGATAAAATTTCGGTTTATAACGCGCGCTTACGAATGGGAAAAAAACTGGGCGAAAAAATTGCTCGTGAATGGGAAGACCTACATATTGATGTCGTGATCCCGGTGCCTGAAACCTCTTGTGACGTTGCACTGGAAATTGCCCATATTCTGGATAAACCCTACCGTCAGGGCTTTGTTAAAAACCGTTATGTGGGACGTACTTTTATCATGCCGGGCCAGCAGGAGCGCCGTAGATCGGTTCGCCGTAAACTGAATGCCAACCGCGCTGAATTCCGTGGTAAAAATGTCTTGCTGGTGGATGATTCAATCGTACGTGGCACAACCTCAGAGCAGATTGTCGAATTGGCGCGTGAAGCGGGAGCCAAAAAAGTTTATTTTGCCTCGGCAGCCCCGGAAGTCCGTTTCCCGAATGTCTATGGCATTGACATGCCCAATGCCAATGAATTGATTGCGCATGGTCGGGAAGTGGATGAAATTCGTCAGCTTATAGGCGCTGATGCGTTGATATACCAAGACCTTAAAGATCTGATTCAGGCGGTAAGGGAAGAGAACCCGGACATTGAAAAATTTGAATGTTCTGTATTTGATGGCATCTATGTGACAAAAGACATTGACCAAATTTACCTTGATTATCTGGAAAATCTTCGCAAAGACGATGATATGAAAGTGCGTGGACAGAGCGAAATTGAGAGCCTGGAGATATATAATGAAGGATAATATTCTAATTATTCTCAAATTATATCCCCAATAGATTTCGAGTTGAATCGGACCCCAGAAGCATAGTTGGCTATGTGACTGGGGTAAATGAGCGCCGTTACTGTTAATAGTGAGGCAACTTGAAAAATAAAGGGTAGCCAGAATTTCAGAGGAAAGCATGAAAAAATTGATCGTCGGGCTGACGGGAGCAAGCGGTGCGATTTATGGTGTCAGATTACTGCAAATTTTGCAGCCAGTAGCAGGCATTGAAACGCATTTGGTGATCAGCCACTCTGCCCGGCAGACACTGGCATTGGAAACGGACTATACACTGCGGGATGTTCAGGCTTTGGCGGATGTAGTACATGATAGCCGTGATATCGCTGCATCTATCTCCTCGGGATCATTTAAAACATTGGGTATGGTGATCCTGCCATGTTCCATAAAAACCTTATCCGGTATTGTACATAGTTATACCGATGGTTTGATTACCCGGGCCGCAGATGTGGTCTTGAAAGAAGGCCGCAAGCTGGTATTGGGTGTGAGGGAGACACCTCTGCATTTAGGTCACTTGAGGTTAATGACTCAGGCGGCAGAAATCGGGGCGGTGATAATGCCTCCCGTTCCCGCATTTTATCATCGTCCTGATCACCTTCAGGATATCATCGACCAAACCGTCAATCGTGTCCTCGATCAATTTAACATTGACTTACCCGAAGACCTCTTTAAACGTTGGCAGGGTGCTAAACCTATTGGGCATATACCGCAATAAGCTCCAAGTTGCAGCTACTAGCGACTAATAGAGCTGCAACGTGAAAGATGAAAAGGATAGCTAGAAATTGGTACTTGGTTTCACTACATCCTGCAAGGCCTCTTCTAATTGAGAATATCGAAAGCCAAATCCGGCATCTTCCAGCTTTTTGGGGATAGCTTGTTGCCCCCCTAAAACCAGTTCTGCCGCTTCTCCCATCATGACTTTTAACACTAATGCAGGAATGCGCACGAAAGAAGGGCGATGCAATACACTAGCCAGTGTGGCACTGAACTGATCATTATGGACGGGGTAGGGTGATGTCATATTAAAAGGGCCATGTAATTCAGGCGATACCAGCAGATAATAGATGCCATTGACCATATCATCAATGTGTATCCACGGCATATATTGCTTACCATTACCGAATGCCCCACCTAAGCCGAACCGGAACAGTGGCAGCATTTTTTGCATAGCGCCTCCTTCTTTTGCCAGCACAATGCCAGTGCGTAGCAGACATACACGGGTTTTGTCACTTTCTGCCAGTAAAGCAAGCTGTTCCCAACGTTCACAAAGCTGATGAGCGAACTCATCGTGAGGAGTGTCATTTTCAGTCACAACCGATTGCTGCTGATCGCCATAATAGCTGATGGCTGAACCGGAAATAAACACGGAAGGTGGGGATTTACTGGCGTTAATCAATTTGCTCAATTGCTCAGTAAGCTGCCAGCGGCTTTGACAGAGTTTTGCTTTCTGCTTGGGCGTCCAGCGCTTATTGACGATGGGTTCACCAGCAAGATTGATAACGGCATCGAAGTCGTTTAAATCGTGCTGTTCATCTAAAGTTGTCCAGCATTCAACGTAGTCGGAAAATAGAGAGTATACCTTTTGTGGTGAACGGCTCAAAATGGTGATGGAATGGGAAAGTGATAGCAATTGACAAGTCAATCGATGACCAATCAGCCCCGTTCCTCCCGTAATTAAGATACGCATAGCCACCCCCTGTGACGAAAATAGATAACAGATATTGACTATAACAAGGGATGGCTTGCGTGACAGCGAAATATGCTGTTATCTGTTATCAATATCAAGTTTTATGGTTAATAATTTTACCATGAGTTGAATTTGTTGCCTAAATTTCATTTAGTCATCTTTATAGGCAGCTTGCGTTGCTGGACGTTGCCAGATTTTATCAAGCCATTTTTCAACCGCAGGATAATCCTGCAAATCGATTTTTTGATGCTCATGACATTTAGCCCACGGGTAAGTAGCAATATCTGCGATACTGTATTCGTTTCCCCCTAAATAGGGCGTTTTTTCCAGTTGAGTATTTAGCACCTTGTATAAGCGTTTTGACTCTTCCTCGTAGCGTTTAATGGCATACGGTACAACTTCAGGAGCATAGCGATTGAAATGGTGATTTTGGCCGAGCATTGGGCCAAAACCAGCGACTTGCCAGAACAGCCATTGCAATTGCTCGGTACGCTCACGTATATTGTCGCTTAATAATTGACCTGTTTTATTTGCCAAATAAAGCAAAATAGCCCCAGACTCAAAGAGAGAGACAGGCTCTTTTCCATCAACGGGTTGATGATCGACGATAGCCGGGATCTTATTGTTGGGGGCAATGGCGAGAAACTCGGGTTTAAATTGTTCGCCAGTGCTGATATTAATAGGATGGATGGTGTAAGGTAAGCCTACCTCTTCGAGAAATAGAGTGATTTTATAGCCGTTAGGGGTAGGAGCATAGTACAGATCTATCATATAACCTCCAGTAATAATAACTCTTTTAAAAATAGAGTTATGTTACATTACCACTGGTTTTGTTTGTCTGTAAATTGTTACGAACTTGAAAGGCAAAGACGAGTATAAATCATTTATTGAAGGTTTCTAGGATGGCGCAAGAAAAATCAGCAAATATTGAATGGATTGACATAGTCAATGAAGACAACGAAGTCATTGCGCAGGCGACTCGCCAGCAAATGAGAGCACAAAACTTGAGGCATCGTGCTACTTATATTGTTGTGCATGATGGAATGGGAAAAATTCTGGTTCAGCATCGTACAGAGACAAAAGATTTTTGTCCGGGAAAATTAGATGCAACGGCAGGTGGTGTCGTTATGGCAGGAGAAAACTTGCTTGATGCAGCCCGTCGTGAAGCAGAAGAAGAATTAGGGATCGCATGTGTACCCTTTGCAGAGCACGGTGCTTTTTACTACGAAGAAAGCAATTGCCGAATATGGGGAGGATTATTCAGTTGTGTCACTCATGGGCCGTTTGCCTTACAGGAAGAAGAAGTTGCGGCGGTTGATTGGTTAACGCCAGAAGAAATTACTGCCCGTTGTGATGAGTTCACACAGGATTCTCTTAAAGCACTTTCACTGTGGTTAGCACGCAATAATCAGACAGAATTGCCCTGAATATTATTGGCTGCGCCGTCATTTACCCCGCCACATGATTTAACGGCTTGGTGGGGTATTCATTCTACCACCTCAATATAACTCAAAAATTATGGGATAGATCAGTCATACGTCTATCAACAAAATGAAAAAAGCATAAAAAAAAAATAAATAAGACATTTTTGTCATAAAAAAACGCATTTAATGCTTGCTAATAAAATTATTCCTATGTGTAATTTTACCTCCATATAATTATTTTACTGCTCCAAGTAACAACCAATGGATTAATGAAACTATTCATTTAAACAGAGGTGAATATCATGCAAGAATTTCAACTTGTCGGCTATGCTGAAGGATTAATTGGAAAATCCATAGTTCTGGCCGAGTCTATTGATGATTTGTTCGAGAAATATACAGAGCTATCCAGCATTCGTGAAAAAATTACTATTAAAGACAATAAGGTGATGGCATGCAAGCATTGTAATGACTAAGTTCAATAATGAAAAATAGCCTTAACTTTATAAAAAGCCTATAACCACTATATTCGATATATTTTAAGTTGCATCTAAGTAGTAATCGATTTAATTCTTATGAGCATAGCTAATATGTGACTGGGATAAATGACCATAATTAATAAAGAGATAACTTGAAAAATTAAAGGTATAAAATGGCTATAGGCTTTAATGGATAAGTAAAGGATTCACATATGTCTATATTTAAAGATGAAAGATACAACAGGCAAATTAATATTCCAGAATGGGGTGAAGAAAGGCAGAAAAAACTGCTTAAGAGTAGAGTCGTTGTCATTGGTGCGGGAGGCGTAAAATCAACGTTGTTGATGTGTCTTGCTGCTGCTGGAATGGGACATATAAGAATTATTGAATTTGATAAAGTAGAACTTTCAAATTTGAATCGACAATTGCTCTATCGCACCTCGGATATAGGGATAGAAAAAGGGCAAGCTGCAAAAAAACCTTACAAGATCTAAATCCTGAAATTGAAATAGAATTAATATCGGATAAAGCCACAAAAGAAAATATCGATGATTATCTTAGTGGATATGAACTAGTTGTAGAAGGAGGAGAAACTTCAGCCGAAAGAAACTTAATTAATGAGTTTTGCTTAAGAAACAATGTCGTTATGGTACATTGTGCAGCACAATTCAGTTATGGATATATAACCACCTTAATTCCTAAAGATAAAACCGCCTGTTTTGCCTGTATTTTTCCTCATGATCATACTGGAACAGAAATCGCTGGCCCAGCTCCTGTCAATGTCCTAGCGACATCTATAGCCGGCTCTTTGGGAGCTACTGAGGTTCTTAAGTGGTTTATGGGCTATAGAGATAACATGGTAGTAAACTCAAAGCTATTCTTTAACTCTCTTTTAATTAACAAAGGGTTTGAGTTTGAGAACATTGAACGTAATCCTAATTGCCCTGTTTGTTCAAAATACTATGCCTAGTGAATTTTTATTGCCGCCAAAATCAATAAAATAAGATTAGTTGCTCACGTTTTTAAAATATTCTCAACCAATGGCCTTGTTCCTTTTATGGCAATTTTTATTGCGAAAACAAAGGAAAGGCCATTTCTGGATCATTAATACTCCGCATAAAAAAACCTTTGGCATCAAATTGCTTATTTTGCTGTTAAAAAAGAAATTTGAAAGATAAAGGGAATAAGTGATATTTTATTATCCCCCCTTAAAATATATTAACAATAATAATAATCTGATCGACGATGCCCAAATAGCATTATATTCTTTTTTTTTACGCATATTAAAAGATTAAACTTTTGGAAAGTAATTTGTTTTTGTTAACTTATTGTTTTTTATAAAAGTTAAAAAATAATAATTTCTTGAAGGGAGTTTTTTATGGAAATTGAAAGAAAAATCAAATGGCGGTATAACACATCGTGTTAGTTGAGTTGTAAGACTATTTTCTCGGTCTTATAATTAAAATTGTAACATGTGAGATAAAAAGAAAAAATAATTACTGTTATTAATTGTGTAATAAGAGAAAAGATTTATGATTATATTTAACCCTAATATTGGGCTTATCGGGGCTGACACTCATGATGATAATGATTGGCTATCATCTTTATTCTTTACTTTCTTGATGAAGTTTTATTTTTTGATACATTGTTCTTTCACTAATAAGTTCTCTTCTATAAACATTAATCTGACCCCATTAAATAATAGTATGGAATCAATTAAGATTAAGGAGAGTTATCTTGATGTTGGTTGGAAACAGGGGCTGATTAACCTCTATATCCTTCTTTCTGGTTGCGTCTTGGTTGGTTTTGTTTATCCACCCCGGTCACATAGTTATCTATGCTTCCGAGGGGGAATTTACTTGCTGCCTCGATGTAACTCGAAATCTATTGGGTATATATAATGATGTTTCATATTTTATTAACCCTACCTTTTTATTTTTTGTTGCCATATTTTTCCTTATTATTTTAAACCAGTAACTGTTGGTAATTAGTGAGTGGTTTTATGTTGTATGTCTTTTTTTATTAGTTTTTCTTTTCAGGTTATATGGGAAAGAAAAAACAGAAAAATTATCCAAAAAAACAAGTAATATTCTTATCGGAATATTTCTATGATTCACTTTGGCTAATATACCTAAAACATTTCAATTTGCAGCCAGCACAGCGGCAACGAGAAAGGTGAGGAATGTATGTCTGAGTCATATCTTTTACATGATGGATTTTTACATGATAAGAAAGTTCGTGGGGATATCGCGATCGTTGGTATGGCGAGTCATTTTCCAGATGCACCGAATCTGTATAAATTCTGGGAAAATATCATAGAAAAAAAAGACTCACTAATCGATATCACCTCCAAATCAGAAGATGAATATTGGCGAAAAGAGGACTTTTACGATCCTAATCCAACGGTGGCCGATAAAACGTATAGTCATCGTGCAGGCTTTGTGCCTGAAATTGATTTCGACCCGGTGGAATTCAAAATCCCGCCCGCCATTGTAGATTCAATAAGCACTGTGCAGCTATTTGCACTTTATGTTGCCAAGCAGGCTATGTTGGACGCAGGGTTAATCGGGCAAGAAAACCATAAAGTTAACCGTGATCGCATTGGCGTCATTTTAGGGGGCGCTGGGAATGGCAATACGTCATTTTCATTAGCTTCACGCCAACAAGCTCCTTATTTGCGCCGTATCATGATGAAAGCGGGCCTGTCAGAAGAAGTGGCAAATGAAATTATCGAACGGACACATGGCCTATACCTCGAATGGAACGAAGACAGCTTTCCCGGATTTTTGGGTAATGTTGCTTGTGGCCGAATTGCCAGCCATTTTGATCTGGGTGGTACTTCTTATATGGTCGATGCAGCTTGTGCCAGCAGCTTTGCTGCGATTAAAGCCGCGATCGGTGAATTGCACTCCGGTAGTTGTGATGCCGTGCTGACTGGCGGTATCAATTTAGAAAACTCCATTTTTTCCTTCCTGTGTTTCAGCAAAACACCGGCATTATCAAAAAGTAATTTGTCCCGTCCTTTCGATCAAAGTGCGGACGGCATGATGCTTGGGGATGGCGTGGGTATGTTAGTCTTGAAACGCCTTGAAGATGCGGAACTGGATGGCGACAAAATCTATGCTGTCATTAAATCTCTGGAAGCCTCCAGTGATGGTCGTGCCAAGAGTATTTTTGCCCCTCGGATGGAAGGACAGGCGAAGGCACTGAGACGCGCTTATGACGCGGCCGGGCTTATGCCGAGCGATATTCAATTAGTTGAAGCGCACGGTACAGGGACAGCATCAGGGGATGACACAGAACTTAAGAGTCTGCACACGGTGTTCGGGGAATACTCAACACCGCCAAAATCGGTGGCAATTGGCAGTATCAAATCCCAGATTGGGCACACACGCTGTGCCGCCGGTGCTGCCGCCATGATCAAGGTCGCTCTGGCGTTGCATCATAAGGTATTACCACCGACTATCAATGTGGATAAACCGACCCATCAGTTGCTGGCAGAAAACAGTCCCTTTTATGTCAATAGCGAAGCCAGACCGTGGCTGCGTTCCTTCAACGGTACACCGCGTCGTGCGGCGTTGAGTGCTTTTGGTTTTGGTGGCACTAATTTCCATGCCATCTTGGAAGAGTATGAAAAACAGACTCACGGCCGTTATCGACTGAACGAATCTCCTTGGATCATGTTATTTAAAGGTGCAGATCCGGCGGAATTACTTTCTCAATGTGAAGAAGCCCTGACCTGTTTCAGCGGTCACTTGCCTGAAAATGCTATTCGTCAGCACCTTGAGCAGCAAGATATTGAAAACTTAAAACCACAGCAGGCGAGAATACTGTTTGTGGCACAATCCGTTGAGCAGGCTGTGGAATTGCTGTCTATTGCGATCAAACAGTTGCGGCAGAACAGTGCCAGTGGCTGGGAACATCCACGCGGGATCTATTATCGCCCGCAAGGGAAAGCACTGGAGGGGAAAATTGTCGCCCTATTCCCGGGGCAGGGGTCACAATATGTCAATATGGCTCGTGACATCGCCAACGACTATCCCGAAATGCGCCAAGCGTTGGAAACACTGGATGATGTAGTTATCAGTGATTTGGGGCATGAACTGTCTCCTGTGATTTATCCGATCCCCGCATTTTCCGATGAAGAGCGTGAGGCACAGCAACAACGGTTGACAGACACCGCCAACGCCCAACCTGCATTGGGTGCGATCAGTGTAGGTTATTTCAATATCTTGAAAGGGATGGGATTTACCCCTGATTTTGTGGCTGGACACAGTTATGGTGAAGTCACCGCGCTTTGGGCAGCGGGAGTGCTTTCCGATAAAGATTTCTATCGTGTTTCCCTTATTCGGGGCAGAGCGGCTGCATCCGCTAGTGCTTTGCGTAGCACAAATACAGGTGGCACAAATACCGATGCAGGTGCAATGTTGGCCGCTTCGCTTGCTTATGAGCAACGTGCTGAGATCTTGGCGCGTTACCCTGACCTCGTTATCGCCAATGACAATTCGGCACAACAGGTGGTGTTTGGCGGAGCAACTTCCCTAATTAACCAACTGCATGATGAATTGAAAAAACATGCGGTACATTGCCGTATCTTGCCGGTATCAGCCGCTTTCCATACAAAATTTATCCAGCCAGCTTACCCACTTTATCGTGAATGTCTGGCAGACATCAATTTCCAATCACCACAATGCAGATTGTTCTCCAGTGCAACGACAGAGCCTTATGAACATGCATCTCAGGCGATCCGGGAATTGTTGGCAGAACAACTGATTAAACCTGTCAAATTCCGGCAAACCATCGAAGCTATATACCAGCAAGGTGGGCGGTTATTTGTTGAGGTCGGGCCAAAAGGCGTTTTGGGCAAACTGGTCGCTGATATCCTGCAACACAGAGAGCATACCGTTATTTCTGTCAATCCCAACGACAAGGGAGAAGAACGGTTACAGTTTGCGCGTGCCCAAGCCCAGTTATTGGCTGAGGGGATCAAGCTGCGGGAGATAAACCAACATGTCCGCCCTCAACCGATGACAGAAGACAAGAGTAAACGCCTGACTTTCAAATTGACAGGGGGATTCTTCTTATCCGCGAAAAACCAAGCACGACGCCAACATGCCTTGCGCGATGACGATCGTACTACCGTTGAACAATTTATCGCGGAATCAGTGTCTGCATCCGTACCATCAGCCCCAATCCTGCAACCCAGAAATACAACTGAAAGCAAGAACGAACAGGCTGTTGAAAGTGTTGTTGAAAAAGCTGTCGAAGAAAAAGAAGTCGAAAAAGAAGAAGTTGAAAAAGAAGTCAAAACAGAAATCAAAACAGAAGCCAAAAATAACCAGGTCGCTTCAACCCAATTTATTCAACAGAACATGCTGACAATCATTCAAAGACGAGACAACCCAATGGAACAGAATAACCAATTGAGTGAAAACTTAGATGTGAATATGGTAAATGTGAAAACATTAAATGGCCTGTTGCAGGCGCAACAAGTCATGAGCCAACTCCATCAACAATTCCAGGCTAATCAACAAGAGTATATTCAGTTATTGGCGATGCTATTGGATAAGCAGTATAACTTATTGGAAAGTTGCAAAGATCACCAAAACCTGCCAACGATGCTCTCCAGCCTGAGCCAGAGTGTTCAACTGTTGGATAAGAATCTTGAGTTATATCATACCAACCATGAGCGCTATTTTGCAGTACAACAAAGCTTGTTCCAATCCGGGCAAATAGCTTCCGTCAGCAGCTTGACCCAATCTGTGGTGGGATATTCTGCCACCAACGTGGCACCATCAGCACCGATGACGGTTATTGAGAAAGTGGCGCCTACCGTGTCTGTTGAACCGGCTCCTGTCTCTGTATCGACAGTGCAATCACCGACAATACAATCACCGACAGTAGCATCACCAAAAGTAGAACCGGCAAAAAAACCGGAAAAAACAGAAACGATGATGGAAATTACGCCATTACGTTCAACTATTCCGTCTATGCCAAAAACTGAAGAAATACTCGCCACACCAACCATGCCGTCAGAAACGGTTGCTGCTGAACCCATCAAACCTGCGCCCGTAGAGGCAGAAGTTAAGGTGCAAGCGAAGGTACAAACAAAAGTCCTCGATCCTGAAGTAGAAAAACAGATCAAACGTTTTGAGCAGATCACAGAAGAAAGCATTATCAGCCAGTTGGTCGCAATCGTCAGTGAAAGGACGGGATATCCTGAAGATATGATCACACCGGAAATGGATCTGGAAGCGGATTTAGGTATTGATTCTATCAAGCGACTGGAAATTTTTGGAGCAATGTTTGATGCCTTCTCAGCCGATGCGGGTATCTATCATGACTCCTCAAAAAATAAAGATCTGGATACTTTCGACATTGATGCCTTGAGCAATATCAGTAAGATGGCTGTCTTCTTCAAGCAAATGATTAACGAAACTATAGAAGATTTGCTTAATCAGGGAGGCGATAAAACTGGTTCAGAAACACTGTCGTCTGCGACCGAAGTGGTAGAGGAACGTCATTCATATGAAGACAGCAAAGGCCATGCTGCTGACAGTGGAAACTCATTAGGGAAATTGCAGACGCTAGGGTTTTTCACAACAACAGTAGGCTCACATGGGGCTGACAGTGTAAAAAAGCCATTAGCTGAACCGCAACTGAGTGTGTCCCCTGCGGTTCAGCCTGCACTGAATAATCAAACTGTATTAAATGAACAAGCTGTCTTGAATCAAGCTGTACTGAATGAAGAAGCCTCTTTTGCTGATTCACCCGTTTCACGTTTTGCTGTGGTGAAACATTCCCTGCCGAAGCCGGAATGCTTACCGGGGGTGTTTTTATCCTCTAAACGCTGGTTGGTAGTCGATGAAGGAACAAACAGCGCGGATCACCTAGTAGCAGCACTCAGGCAACAGGGGCAGCAAGTAGCTGTCCTGACACTGGGGCAAAACTCGATCGCAATGGGTGACGAAGCCGCATTGAGTGCTACGCTGACAGATATCGAGCAGCAACAAGGCACTATTGAAGGTGTTATCTACTTGCAAGCACCAAAACTGCCAGTACCGGAAAAAAGTGTCAATGCTGTGGCTGAGGTGTTCAACGAACGGGATTATCGTTCGGTTGAAACCACATTCTTGCTGGCAAAACACCTGCAAGGCAGCCTTAACCATGCCAGTCCGCAGGTTGGCTACTTTATAGTGGTGATGCGTGGCGACGGTGAACTGCTCACCTCGGGTCGTGAATATCTACCGATTGTGTCTGCGGGGGTTACTGGATTGACCAAATCACTGAATATTGAATGGGGAAATGTTTTCTGCCGGACAATCGACATTGATGTCAGAATCAAAGACAACGATGTTGCGCAGATAGTGATGGAAGAACTTCAGGATCACCGGACTGATTTGGCGGAAATCGGGCGTAGCGTGAATGGTGAACGCATGACATTGGCACTGACAGAAGAAAAAGTGCTGTCAGCATCATCAGTCAATCAGGTCAACACAAGCGATGTCTTGGTGGTAACAGGCGGCGCTCGTGGCATCACCGCACAATGTGTTATTGAATTGGCGAAACAGCGTCAGGCAGCTTTCATTCTGCTTGGGCGGACGGATATAACAGTACCGTTGCCGGAATGGGCAGAAGGCAAAACTACGCTGGATGAACGCAAAATGGCGGCGATAGCTTACCTGCAAGCGCAAGGTGTACAGCCGACACCCGTTAAGATCAATAGCATGTTAGACCCCCTGAGCCACATTGCTGAAATCAATGCTACATTGCAGGCAATTAAGCAGGCCGGAGGACGGGCGATTTACCTGCATTGTGATATTACCAATGCAGAACAAGTGAAAATGGCATTGAGTAAAGCGCAGCAGCAACTTGGGCAAATCACGGGCTTGATTCATGGAGCCGGTAATCTGGCGGACAAACGCATTGAAAAGAAAACGCTGGCGGATTTACATTCCGTTTTCAATGCCAAAGTCAAAGGGCTGGAGAACTTGTGTCGTGAACTGGATTGCACATCCCTGCGCCATATTATGCTGTTTTCCTCTGTTGCCGGTTTCTTTGGCAATGCCGGGCAAACTGATTACTCTCTGGCGAATGAAGTTCTGAACAAGTTTGTTTACTTGCCTTTCAAGGGCAAAAATAGCCAGATAGTCCGCTCGGTAAATTGGGGGCCGTGGGATGGCGGCATGGTCAGTGATGTTCTCAAACGGGCATATGAAGCACAAAACATGGTGATTATTCCACTTGAGGAAGGTATTCAACGCTTCGTGCGCGAGTTTCGTGATCCCCGCTCATGCCAAATTACGCTTGGCGGAGAAACTTATAAAGCGCCCAAAAAAACTAATATCAGCAGAAATAATAACAGGTATCATTCTCCATCATGAATGATGAAAAATAATGACACGTATATCCAATAATATTCAGGTTGTATCCAGTTGCAGTGAAATAAATAAAGCGACAACTTGAAATACAACGGGTATAAATAATAAAAATTAGATTGATAATATACCTGGGCGAAATTATTCGCTCAGGGTAACTCAATCATGTTCAGGAGCTTCTCCTTTATGGAACATATTGCCATTGTTGGGATGGGCTGTTTATTTCCTGGTGCAGATACCATTGAAAAATATTGGGAGAATTTGCTACAGGGAAAAGATTGCTCCACCCCTTTATCTGCTCAGGAATTGGGGATAGATCCGGCCTGTTATTATTCTCCTGTAGCTGGTACGCCTGATACCATCAATTATGTTAATAATGGGCATGTCCGGAATTTTCATTTTGATGGCAAAGGATATAACTTGCCGGAAGAAGAATTGAACTTACTGGATAACTTATTTAAATGGAGTATTTACGCCTCTGAACAGGCATTAAAAGATAGCGGTTATCGCCAACATAAAACGGTATTGGAAAAAACCGGTTTAATTCTCGGTAATATTGGAATGCCGACTCATTCGGTTAAACGAATAATGAGTCCTTTCTATCAAAAAATATTACAACCTTATATTCAAAAATTAATTGGGCGACCGGATTTCCAATTTGATTCAGTGTGGTCACAAGACAATTCTATTAATGGTCATGGTGAAAAAATAGCTGACCAAAATTTAATTACCGGTGGTCACAATGCCACGATTGCGGCATTGGCATTGGGGTTGTCCGGGCCTCGTTATTGCCTTGATGCAGCCTGTGCATCGGCACAATACGCCATTAAGTTAGGAATGGATTACCTTCTCAGTCGTAAGGCTGACATGATGCTGGTCGGAGCAATTTGCCATACCGACCATATCTATATTGACCACGGTTTCAACATGTTGCAGGTCTTTCCCGCAAAAGGGGAATCTATTCCTTTTGACAGAGCTTCCAAAGGCGTGAAAGCCGGTGAAGGGGCGGGCGTAGTGGCGATCAAACGCTACTCCGACGCCGTGCGGGATAATGACAAAATCTATGGAGTGATTGAATCGATTGGTTTATCCAATGATGCCGGTGCCAAACACATATTAGTGCCTGATCAGCAAGGGCAACGTACCGCACTGGAACGCGCCTATCGGGATGATCCGCAGGGTATCGATTATCTTGAATGTCATGCGACCGGAACAAACATTGGTGATCAGGTTGAATTGGCAACCATTGAAGCCTTCTTTAGTGAACACAGCAAAATCCCCTTAATTGGTGCCAACAAAGCCATCAATGGTCACATGCTCACTGCATCCGGCATGGGTAGCCTGCTGAAAGTTATATTGGCTATGCAACATAACCTGATACCGGCAACCACGAAAGTTAACCAACTGGTTCCGACACCGGAAGGGAAACTGAACATTGAGAATGTTGTGCGAGAAACGGCGCCGTGGCCTACCAGCAATCGTTCGAAACGCGCGGGCATTAACGCCTTTGGTTTCGGTGGGGTTAATGCTCACATGGTCATTGGTGAAGATACGCCTGAACGGAGAGCCGCGTGCAAGCCAGCGAATTCCGAAGGAGATTTAAAATCTGATCGGTTGTCTATCATTGGTATCGGTGTGCATATGGCAAAAACCGAAGATGGTAAGGCGCTGGATCAGACGTTGCAGCAGGGAATACAGCATTTTTACCCGTTGCCGAAAACCCGTTGGGTCGGCATGGAAAAACGTCCTGATATTTTGGCAATGCGTGGGATCAGCCAACCCCCGTTAGGCTCTTATATTGAAAAATTTGAATTTGACTGCAAGCACTTCAAATTACCACCCAATGTTGTAGGGCCACATTTAAGTTCCCACCTATTTTTGTTGCCCATCGCGGAACAAGCGTTTATTGACGCGGGATATACTCTGGATGGCAGTAAACGCAATATCGCTGTGATTATGGCTGGCGGTGTGGATTATGGCTGTCTGCGTTATCAGGCACGCAATGAAATGAACTGGCAACTTAAACAAAGTTTGGCCAGCCACGGTATTCATCTGTCAGAAGAAGATACTGTTGCCTTACAGGAAATAGTCAAAGACAGCCTGTTTCCCAAACCTTACCCAGAGGGCATTACAGGTGGCATAGGCAATATTGTAGCAAGCCGTCTGGCTGGATATTTGAAGTTAAATGGCCCGGCATTTACGCTTTACGGCGAAGAGAATGCCCCGTTCAAGGCGCTGGAATTGGCGCAGTTTATGCTGACCAGACAACACGTAGATGCCGTCATGATTGCCAGTGGCAGTTTTGGGGGCACATTGGAAAATGTGTTGTGGGATCACCAATCCCATCATGCCAACCAAGTGGTCGGGGATGCGGGTGGTGTGATTATCCTGAAACGTGAACAGGATGCCATTCGTGACAATACGCCAACTTATGCTGTGGTTGATGGGCTTGGCATCAGCCATGTGCCGGATCACTCCCTGGATTTCAGGGCGAGTGAAGAAGCCATCGTCACTGCTGCCCAATCAGGTTTGGCAGCCGCAGGTTGTACCGCGGAGCAGATTAATTACATCGAACTGTATGCGGGCGGCAAATCAGGTGAGATTGCAGCAGAGTTGTCTGCTTTGGGGCGGGTTTACGGATCACCAACCGGCCAGTCGGCAGTTACCATCGGTACACTGAAAGCCAACTATGGGCACCTGTCAGCGGCGACAGGCTTGCTTGGCATCATCAAATCGGCATTGCAGCTCACACAGCAATACTTACCAAAACTGCCGGATTACCCACAGCGTCAGGAATTGGCTCACTGTGCGGAAGGTAAATTCCATTTGCCAACACATACTCAAACATGGCCTGCACCGACAAAAGCGCCTCGTCGTGCGGCAGTCAGTCATTTGGGCATCGACCGCGCCTACAGTCATGTGATCTTGAGCGAACCACAAAATGGGAAACGCGCACACCCGATCCATCGTCCTGCGACCAATCAGGCTGGTTTAAAAGTCACAACATATACCGCAAGGGAAAAAACGGTGGAAGAGTTCATTCTGAATGAACAGACCTTGACACGTTTTGCATCAGTGGCAGCGAGTGCTCATCAGATGACGATGACCGAAATATCGGCGACAGAAACTTCTGTGACAGAAACATCCGTGGAAACAGGTACGACCAAAAATATGCCAATGCCGCTGGAAATTAACCACTTTATACGCAATTCCAATACCCAGCTGCATTACCTGCAAATGGAGCAGACCTTTTACCAATTGATAAAACAGCAGCTAGAGAAATTGCCAACCAAAGCAGCACCAGCATCAAAGGCAGTATCAAAGACAATATCGCCAGTAATTTTTGACGAACAACAATTGCTGGAATTAACCGATGGCAGTGTGGAAAAAATTCTGGGGGCGGATTATGCCGAAGTGGATAGCTACCCTATACGCACTCGTATGCCATCGCCGCCGTTCATGTTTGTTTCCCGTATCACCAAGCTGTCTGCCGTCAAAGGTAAGTTGGAGCCATGCTATATCGAATGGGAATATGACATCCCTGAAGATGCTTGGTATGCCGTTAATGGTCGCGTGCCATCGTTTGTCGCATTGGAATCGTCCCATGCCATGATCGTGGCATTCACTGTCATTGGCTGTGACATGATGTTCAAGGGGCAGCGTTGCTACCGTGCGGCAGAATGCAATACCACGATTTACAGTGAAATGCCCAAGACAGGGGAAGTATTGCGTGGCCGTGTCAATATCACCTCGATCAGACAATTGGGTGGTTTGGTGTTGGCGGCTTATGAATATCTCTGTTATGTGGGAGAGCGTCTGGTTTTCCGGCTGGTTGCCACTTCGGGTTTCTTTGGCCGCAAAGAAATTGAGAAGGTCAGCAACTTTGATAGCAGCAGCTATTTCGCCAAAGCTCAGCAAGACATGCCTGCCAAGCCGTTTATACCATTACTGCCTTGCTCTCGAACCACCTTCAGCGAACAGGACATTACCCATGTCATGAATGGCGATTTAGCTGCCTGCTTCGGTGTGCCATATGGTCGTGTCCGTGCAGGAAACTTATGCACGCCGGATACTCGCATGTTGAGCAGGATCTTGAGTGTTACTCCAACCGGAGGGGCATTCGGACTAGGGCAGATAGTGGGAGAACTGGATATCGATCCCGCACATTGGGCATTCAAGGCTCACTTCAAGAACGATCCGGTGATGCCGGGAACCTTGTTGGTTGAAGGGGCAGAACAGCTTATGAAATTCTACCTGTTCTATCTTGGGCTGAATTCCGATTCTGAGATGGAAGTGCAAACGCTGACCGATCATACAACCAGTGCCAAATTCCGTGGTGAAGTGAAATGTGAACGGAATGTATTGCAGTTCCGGCTGACCTGTAAATCCCTAGATACCACCTATTCTGACGACAAACTGGATTCCATCACCTTGTTTTTCATTGCGGAAACCCTTTATCGCGGTGGTGTGGTCGGTGTGAGTGACAACATGGGTGTGAGATACGTGCGCCGTCAGTTTCCACAGAACATGGCACCACAGAGTATGGCACCACAGAGCATTACGGCAGGTGCGACAGAACTGAAACAGGAAGAAGCAAAATGAGTCAGCGCTTATCGGTGAATCAATCAGGCCGCCAATTGGCAGTACCTGTGTTGACGACAGGTATCTCCCATTTGCAGGCACTGGCAACAGAACTCCGGGTTGTTGAAGAAGGGGGATCGGTATCACTGTTATTGCCAAATGATACGCTTGCTGAACAAGCCACCCTCATCGGCCGCCTGCCTGCGGTGACAGCAGGCAGTTTGGGGGATGCCGGTTTCATGGCGGACTATGGTGTGGACTATGCCTATTATGCCGGCGCTATGGCAAATGGTATCCACTCGGAAGAGATGGTCATTGCGTTGGGAAAACAACGCATTCTGGGGATTTTTGGTTCTGGTGGATTGCGTATTGAGCGAATTGCAGAAGCGATTGAGCGTATTCGTCAGGCGCTGCCTGAAGGGCCATTCGGGGTTAATTTGCTGCATAACCCCGGCAATCCTGCATGGGAAATGGCTTGTGTTCGCCTGTGCATCGAAAATCAGGTACGGGTGATTGAAGCCTCAGCTTATATCAACCTAAGTTCAGCACTGGTCTATTACCGTGTCAGTGGATTGGTGCAACAGCCTGATGGCACGATCCTGTGTCAGCATCGCCTGATTGCCAAAGTTTCCCGCCGTGAAGTGGCGCAGAATTTCCTGCGTCCTGCCCCTGAAAATATGCTGAAAAAATTGCTGGTGGAGGAGCTTATCACACCAGAACAGGCTGAACTGGCACGTCAGGTTCCTATGGCAGATGACATCACCGTAGAAGGGGATTCCGGTGGTCATACCGATCAGGGCGTATTGGCCTGTATTTTCCGTTCAATAGTGCAGCTACGCAATGAAATAGCCGATGAAGACGGCTTCTCCTGTCAGCAGGAACGGATCAGACAGGTACGCATTGGCGCGGCAGGTGGCTTGGGATCGCCCCACGCTATTTTGTCGGCCTTTGCCTTGGGCGCAGCTTACGTCGTTACGGGATCAATTAATCAGTCCTGCGTAGAAGCGGGAACATCCCGTGCCGTGAAAAAAATGCTGGGGCAGGCACAGATCAATGATGTTGCCACCGCACCATCAGCGGATATGTTCGAGTTAGGGGCAAAAGTGCAGGTTTTGAAGCAAGGCAGTATGTACGCCCTGCGTGCCCAGAAACTGTACAACCTCTATAAACAGTATGACAGTCTGGATACTTTACCAGCCCAGGAAGTCACCCAGTTGGAAAAACAGATCTTTCACAAACCGCTGGCGGAGATCTGGCAGGAAACCATCACTTATTTCCACGGTATCAATCAGCCAGACATGATTGCCAAAGCTGAAAAACAACCAAAGAAAAAGATGGCGTTAGTATTTCAATGGTATCTCGGTCAATCGTCCCGCTGGGCCATTACCGGTGATCCGATGCGCAATATGGATTACCAAATCTGGTGTGGGGCGGCAATGGGTGCCATGAACGAATGGCTGAAAGCTACACCTTTTGAGGCAGTCGAAAACCGCTATGTCAGCGAAATCGCCCAACTATTGATGAATGGGGCTGCCTATCTTACCCGTATCGCTTTACTTGAATTACTCAATGTTGCTGTACCCGAACAAGTTAAACGGCATGTGCCGCTTCATTTCCCGCTTAACATCCCTGCGGAAATGGCGAGCAGCAATAACCTTAACGAACAATCAGTCCCAAAATCACAGGTGAGGAGTCAAGAATCTATGGATGCTTCAACAAAATTATTACTGGATAACTCAAAAGATTTTTATAAGAAATGTTGGGATCTCATGCCTGGCGGTGCGCACTACAACTTTGGTGATCCAGAGCGCCCGTTGGTGATCCCATTCAACCGCGGGCGCAATTCCCGTGTCTGGGATTTGGATGGCAATGAGCATCTGGATCTATTCTGTAAATTTGGTGCACTGTTGGTCGGGCATCACAACGAGGCATACAACGAATCCCTGATCGAATACATGAATAAAGTCACTTCGGTCGATACCTGTGATTTGGAAGTCAGTGTTTGTGAAACGATGGTCAAACACATTCCCTGCGCAGAAATGGTACGTTTCTGTCTGAGCGGAACAGAGGCGGTACAAAATGCGCTGCGTCTTGCCCGTGCCTTTACGGGTAAGAACCGCTTTATTCGTTTCCACGGCCATTATCACGGTAACGCCGACAATATCATGGGCTGGCGCAAGAAGCAGGATCTGACTTACCCGGTGCCTGAACAGTTCAAGGGTGACTTGTTGGATACATTGGGACGCGATCCCAAAGTCATCGTGGATCAATCCTTCATGCTGCCGTGGAATGACATCGACGTTCTGACCGCAACTATTGAGCGTTATCACGATGAAATCGGCGCTGTCATCATGGAACCCATCTGCATCAACGGTGGCGGTATTTTCCCTGTTGAAGGCTACCTGGAACAAACCAAGGCACTGTGTGAAAAATACAACATCGTACTGATTTTTGATGAAATCATCACCGGTGTTCGTCTGGGATTGGGCGGTGCACAGAAATTACTGGGTGTCACCCCGCATCTGGCAACCTTCGGTAAAGCATTGGGTGGCGGCTCTATGCCTATCTCTGCCATTACCGGCCGCCATGACATCATGAGCCTGTACACGCGTGGAAAAGTAATCCATGCGGGCACTTTCAACGGCTATCCATTGGGATTGGCAGCCATTCAAACCACATTCAAATTGATAGAACAAGATCCGGGCTGCTATGACCGCATGGGAGATGTTATGCGCCAGATCTCCAATGTCTTTGTGAAAGCCGCAGAAGCCGTTGACCTGCCGCTGGTCGTACAGGGAATGCCAAACGCACTGGTTTACCATTCCCAGAACACGCCGGTAGATCGTTCCGAAGGTTACAGCGATAAAGTCAAATTCTGCGACATCATCATCCGTGAAATCAGCAAACGTTACGGCATCCAATTCTCTCCATTATCACGTATGTATTCCAACCTGTTGATGACTCAGGACGACGTGCGTTTCTTCGAAGAGCGAATTTTCGATGCGATGGCAAATGCCCGGAAAGTCATTG
Source organism: Xenorhabdus hominickii (assembly GCF_002632725.1). Lineage (GTDB taxonomy): Bacteria > Pseudomonadota > Gammaproteobacteria > Enterobacterales > Enterobacteriaceae > Xenorhabdus > Xenorhabdus hominickii. The sequence goes on along the minus strand of NZ_NJAI01000004.1, from coordinate 323,654 downwards.
ATATCACCTTTAAAGAAGGAATTGGTGGATGAGCCGACAAATTGCTGTGGTAACCGGAGCAGCAGGGGGATTTGGCACGGCGATCAGCAAGGTGCTGCTGGATATTGGTTATCTGGTGGCAGCAACCGATGTCAGCAATGAAAAATTGACGCTCCTGAAGGAGCGTCTCGGACAGCCTGAATCCCTTTCGACTTTCACAATGGATGTGACTGTCCCTGACTCTGTAGAGGCGGCGGCACAGCAGATCGCCGATACGCTGGGACAATCCATCACAGTGCTGGTCAACAATGCCGGCATCATCAACCGTGGGTTCTGTCTGTCTGACAAGGGGATCGGTGAGTCAGCCAAGGTGATAGACGTCAACCTCACCGGAGCCTTTAACTGTACTTCTGTGTTTGCCCGTCGTATGGCCCGCCTGAAATATGGCCGAATCATCAATATTGCCTCAATTGCCGGCATTTGGGGAGCAGCGGGCAGCGCGGCTTATGGCGCCTCGAAAGCAGGTCTGATCTCAGCCACTGAATCCTGGGGACGAGAATTAGGGCCACTGAATATCAGCGTGACCGCCGTTGCCCCCGGTATTTGCAAAACTGACATGATGGAACAGTTTGTCAACGCTGACTCAATGGAAGCGGCGGGAGAAGACAAGATTGCCCGTTCCGTTGTTCCGGTCGGCCGTTGGGGAACGCCGGAAGATGTGGCGGAAGTAGTGGGATTCTTGGCGAGTTGCAAAACCAATTACCTCAATACCACAGTGATCCCGCTGGATGGTGGAATGCGTGTCGGGGCTATGTAGTGCCGGAATAATGTAAGAACGCAATTTCTTGCCTGTTTGAACGCATTATTTTGCTGATTTGTGGTGACTTTCGATTTGTGATGACTTTTAGGGGATAAATATGCTCGACCATAATAAAAAGGACGTCAGAAGTATCCTGCTTACCGGTGCAACAGGTGTCATGGGAGGCAGAGTTCTTCTGGAAATTCTGACAACAACCAATATTGACGTTTACTGTCTGATACGGGCGGAAAACCACACACAGGCCATGGAGCGCCTGACTGATATCCTGTCTGTTTATGATGAGGAAAAACACAGCCAACAATTTCTCCATCGCGTTATTCCGGTATTGGGTGATGTTGCAAAATCAAGGCTGGGGCTGACAAAAGATTTTTACCACGAATTGGCTGACAAAATTGACCGGGTGATCCACTGTGCCGCCAATGTCAGCTTAGTGGCATCTTACAGAAAGATTGAACCTGTGAACGTACAGGGCACACAGCATATTATTGATTTCTGTCTTAAAGGTAATGTGCCGATGCTCTATACCTCCAGTTTCAGCATGGTGGGAGATCGCCTCTATTATGACGGTTTTACCCTGCATGAAACGGATCTGGATGTCGGGCAACGATTTGACGACATGGATTACGAACGTTCCAAATTTGAGTCCGAAAAAAAGGTTCACAGTGCGGGCAAAAAGGGCTTGGAATGGGTTATTGTGCGTCCCGGCAACATCTGGGGTGAGAGTAGCAATGGACGTTATCCGTTGGCCAATACCAAGGTCAAAGGAATCTACTATGAAATGATTAAGGCATTAGTGGAAACGGGGCTGTCTTTCGATTCAAAAGAAGACTTTGATATTACTCCCGTGGATTACGTGGCGAAAGCCTCTCTGTATGCCATCTTGCATATGGATAAATTCGACAAAAAAACCCTTAACCTGACCAATCCGAACCCCATCACTTTTAATGAAATCGTCGCCCTGTTGGTCAAATATGGCTATCGCATCCGTACCATCGACACTGACGACTACATGGAAGCGTTGTCGCAAAACAGCGTATACCTGAATGGTCAGCCTTATCGCTCGATCTTTACTGATTTGCTGGGGCTGTTTTACACCGGTATTGACCTCGTCGAGAAAGCCAAATATGCCACACAACTGACGACGGAATGGCTCAGTGGCAGCGGCATTGAGTGTGCCCAGTCCAATCAAGAATTGCTGTTCCATTACTTCGATTACCTGATCGAATGCAAATTCATTCCGTCACCACAGCAGCAGGGAGAAGGAGCTGAAATTCGGGAAAATCTCTTACGCAGCAGTTATCTGGAACAACTCTTTGATACTGATTTTTGATGTCCATTTTCTATACCGACTTATTTCTGTACCGGCATCTAACTGTGAGAGATTTTTCGTTTAAAAAAAACAGGCAATTACAGTAACAACGTATTGACGTGGAGTTTGTAATGATTGCACAAAATCTTAAGGTAACTTTGGTTCAAACGGCTCTGGATTGGGAAAATGCACAACAAAACCGTGATCGCATGGAGCAACATATCGCTGGTATTAACGACAGTGATCTGATTATCTTGCCGGAAATGTTTACTACCGGATTCAGCATGAAGCCTCAGGCTATAGCTGAAACTATGGATGGCCCCTCTGTCCAGTGGATGAAGGCGATGGCAGCCAAGAAAGGCTGTACCCTTGTTGGCAGCATGATTATCACTGAACAGGCACGTTTTTATAACCGCCTGCTGTGGGTCAATCCTGATGGTTCCACTTTCCATTACGACAAAAAACACCTATTTTCTTTCGCGCAGGAAGATCACGAATATACCGCAGGTATTACGCCACTGGTCGTAGACTTCAAAGGTTGGAAAATCGCCACGTTCATCTGCTATGACCTGCGTTTCCCTATCTGGTCACGCAATATTGATGGTCATTATGATGCGGCGATCTACATTGCCAGCTGGCCGGCAAAACGTTCAGCCCACTGGCGCGCCTTGCTGCAAGCCCGGGCGATTGAAAACCAGAGCTATGTTATTGGTGTCAACCGCGTGGGACAGGATGGAAACCAACTGGATTATGACGGTCACTCCATGCTGATCGACCCATTGGGAGACGTGTTGCTGCATGAAATCGACCAAGAGGTCGTGAAAACCGTGCCGATTTCCCTTTCCCATCTACGGGAGGTCAGGGAACGTTTTCCATTCCTGAAAGATGCAGATCCGTTTCTTTTGAAGAATTAAAGAAGGAAGATGGCTAATGGTGATTTCAACCGTATTTGAGCAGACATTTGAGCAGGAATTTGAGCAAATCGTCAGACGTTTCCCTGAGAATATCGCCGTTACACAGGGCAACGAAAGTTTGACTTACCGCTCTTTGTCAAAGCACGTCACGGCACTCAGTCTCACGTTGCTTCATCAAGCTGATAGCCAGTTTGTCATGACCTTGATGGAAGAGAGCATTTCTCTGGTAACAGCGGCATTAGCCATCATGAAAGCAGGGAAAGCGTTCGTTCCATTGTCTCCTAATCTACCGGAACAGCGCCTTGCCTCGTTGCTGGCGCAGTTCCGTGGAGCCACTATCATCACCTGTCGTCAATGGTTGCCACTGGTTGAACATCTGCAAGGGGATCACAAGCTGGTACTGATTGATGATCTACAGGCAGACGGTTTTATACCGGTGGACGATTTACGGCAGGAAGCGGCTTTATCCGCCAGCTGCCAGAATCATCGCGCTGGTGCTGAGGTTGAGGTTGAGGTTAAGGCTGATGCTGATAAAGCACTGGCCTATGTCTACTTTACATCCGGCTCCACCGGACAGCCGAAAGCGGTATTGGGACGGGGAGACAGCTTACTACATTTTATTCGCTGGGAAAGCCGTGAATTGAATGTGACTCCCGCCGATAAAGTCAGTTTGCTGACAACACAGATGTTCGATCCTTTCCTGCGTGATTTATTGTTGCCCCTGTTGAACGGGGCAACATTGTGCGTTCCGCCAGCACATGATATCCGCTATGCCCCACAGGAATTGCTGGGTTGGATATACGATCAGCAGATCAGCATTACCCATCTTATCCCCTCACTGTTTCAGATTTTGCTGGAATGCCCACAAGCCAGCCGTGACCTGCGATCTCTGCGTTATGTATTGTTGTCGGGAGAGATGTTGAAAGGGCCGATGGTGAAACTGTTTTACCGACACCAACTTAAGCATACTCAGTTGATCAACTTGTATGGTGCGACAGAGGCCACACTGGCACAAGTTTATCATCGTGTCACCGAACAAGATTCAGAACGTCCTTTGGTCCCCGCTGGCAAACCGATAGACGATACAACCATTCTTGTCGTGGATGAACAGGGCGAAACGGTTCCTGAGGGAAGCATCGGGGAAGTATGGATCGGCACTTCTTTTATGAGTGCCGGATACCTTTCGTCACCTAAAACCCAGTTATCAACAACGGAAAACAATTCACGCTTCCTGACGCTGCAAAAAGGGGAATTGGCGGGGCTGCCGGTTTACCGTACGGGAGATTTAGGGCGCATTGATGAACAGGGAAATTTAACCCTGCTTGGCCGCAACGATTTTCAGGTCAAAATCAATGGACAGCGATTAGAAACGGCAGAGATTGAGAGCTTACTTGAGCAACATCCAGCTGTACAACAAGCTGTGGTACAGGCATTCGAACAGCCGCAGGGCATCCGGTTAGTGGCATTTATCCGTTTGGCACCGAAAATGGCCGTGACGGCGAAAACATTAAATATCTATTTAACGCCCAAACTGGCGGCTGCAATGCGGCCAGCCGACTACCAATTCCTGCCTTTGTTCCCGATTCTGCCCAATGGCAAAATTGATCGCAAGGCACTGCAAGCACCTGCTATCAAGCAGACGCACCGCAATCATCACGATACCGCCGCCGCCCCACAAGGGGAACGGGAAATAAAACTGGCCGCTATCTGGCAATCGTTATTACACATTGAACATATCAGCCGTGACGACAGTTTTTTTGCTTTAGGGGGCGATTCCTTACAGGCGATCCGCATGATCGCTCAGGTACGGGAACAGATGGGACTGAATCTGAATTTCAGTGAACTGTTCCGACAACCGATACTTGCACAGTGTGCCTCCATGCTAAACCTTGCCGATATTCCCTCAGAAGAAACCGGCATATCAGCAGCAGAGAGGGCATCGGAGGCAAACCAACACAGTGTCAGCTATGAACAACAAGGCATTTACCTGATCCAACAAACCGCCGCATCCCGTTCACTCTACAACATGGCCTATGTTTCCCAATGGCAGGGATCACTGGATCACGACCGGCTGCAACAGGCTTTTGCTGCCCTGCTTGCCCGTTATGACGTATTGAGAACCGGATTTTTGACCGAAGACGGCGAAGTGATTGCGCAGGTGGCAGATGTGACAGAAATGACTGAGTGTGTGTCTGCCAATATCATCTGGCAAGATCTCAGCCGATATGGCACACAGGCCCAATCACAAGTCGAAAACATCATCAGCCAATTTGCCGCCTTACCTTTTGAATTAGCCCAACCGCCATTGGTGCGCATGGCCGTGCTGACACTTCGACCACATACTCACCAGATGGTGCTGGTTTTTCATCACTTGATTGCCGATGAAGAGTCTGTGAAACAGCTATGGGATGTCTTGCTGGAAAATTACAGCTTGTTGCAAGCGGGAGAATTACTCGATATCCGGCCTGCACGCTATGGTCAGCGGGAACATGCCCGTGTTCAGCACCAAAGAGTCAGCGGAGCAATGGGTATGGCGGCCCGTCAATATTGGCAACGCCAATTAGCGGGGCCGCTGCCGCTGCTACAATTACCTTATGATTTTCCTGCACCGACTTCGCGCAGCTATCAGGGAGAACGTTTACCGCTCAGACTGCCGGCCGCATTCCATGATCAGGTTGATGCACTGGCCTATCAGCATGGCGTGACACCTTACTTGGTTTTACAAGCCGGATTTATGGCGTTTTTAGCCCGTTATTCACGTCAAAGCGATATTCTGTTGGGTACACCGGTTTCCAACCGTCACTATTTTAGTCAGGAAAAACATAGCCAGGATCAGCATCCTGTTGGTTTGTTGCTCAACTTATTGGTAATACGCAATCAGATAGATCTCAGCCAATCGTTCGAACAATTGTTGGCACAGGCTAAATCCACCTTTATTGATGCCCTTGCACATCAGGATATGCCTTTTAGTCAATTACTGCCCTTATTGCAGGATAGCGGGGAAGATCACCATCATCCGGGGATCTCTCCCCTGTTCCAGACTCTATTTGCTTATCAGAATATGCCGGTTACCGGCAAACGGATTGGCTCAGTACAACTTTCCCCGTTACTCCAGTGGGATATCCAAATCGCCAAATATGAACTGGCGCTGGAAATGTGGCGTGAGGAAGGTGAATTGCGGGGCATATTCGAGTATTCCAGTGATCATTTCCTGCCGGAAACTGTTTCCTGCATGGTAGAAAACTTCTGCCACTTTTTACCGCAATTGTTTAACCAACCACAACACGCCATCGGGCGCATTTCCCTGCTTAGTCAGGCTCAGTGGCAGCAACTGGCAGAATGGAACCAAACCGAACAGCCGTTCAGCGATAATGTCGGTATTCACCAGCTTATCGAGCGTCAGGTACAACGCGTGCCGAACGCGGTTGCCGTAGAATTCGGCCAACAATCCCTGACTTATGCTGAGTTGAACCAGCGAGCCAACCAACTGGCCCATTTCCTGATCCAACAGGGGGTAGGGCCGGAAATTTGTGTCGGGCTGAGTGTTGAGCGTTCACTGGAGCTGGTGGTCTGTTTTCTGGCTATCCTGAAAGCTGGTGGAGTTTATGTTCCCATCGATCCTGATTATCCGCTGGAGCGCAGCCGTTATGTTATTGAGAATGCTGGCTTGCACCTGTTGGTAACACAAGATAAGTTTATAGCGCGTTATCAGGATTGCGATGTGCCTCGGTTCTCCCTTGAACGCCTGATGCCACAATTGGCGGGTGTCAGTGTTGAAAACCCGAAAATCAATATTCAGGCAGAGAACACCGCCTATATTATTTATACCTCCGGCTCAACCGGTAAGCCCAAAGGCGTTCCTATCCGTCACCGGGGCGCGTGTAATCTGGCAGAGTCCGCCGTTGAATTTCTGGCATTGCCTGCGGAAAGTCGGGTACTCCAGTTTGCTTCTTTCAGTTTTGATACCTCCATCTGGGAAATCTTGATGGCACTTTGCTCCGGCAGTGCCTTGCTGATGGCACCACGCCTTGCCGTGATGCCGGGGCCGGATCTGCTGGAGCAGCTTATTACACGGCGTGTCACTCATGTCACATTACCGGCTTCGGCGTTGGCGGCATTGCCTGATGCAGATTTACCGGATTTGCAGGTGATGATAGTGGCGGGGGAAGCGTGTGGGGTAGATCTGCTACGCAAATGGGGTAAAAACCGTCGGTTTATCAACTCGTATGGCCCAACGGAAGCAACCGTCGGCACAACTCATGCCGAATTGACAGTTGATGACAGCCATATCCATATTGGCCGTCCGATCCCCAATTCCCAAATCTGGATCTTGGATGAATACGGTGCACCTCTGCCGATTGGTGTGGCAGGAGAGTTATGCATCGGTGGTGTGGGTGTAGCAACCGGATATCTTCATCGGCTTGAACTGACAGAGCGCAGTTTCATTCCCGATCCGTTCAGCTCTCTTCCTGATGCCCGACTTTACCGCACAGGGGATCTGGCTCGCTATCAGGCGGACGGTAATATCGATTATCTGGGACGCATTGACCAGCAAATAAAAATTCGGGGTTACCGTGTCGAACTGGGGGAAATTGAAAGCGCCTTGCGCCGCCATCCGGCCATTTCTGACGCTGTGGCAATGGTGCGGCAAGATTATCTGAACGCCAGCGCCATTGTGGCCTATGTGCTGATTCAACCTGAGACGACTCTTGACTCAGCGCAGATTGAACTGCATTTGGGTGACGCCTTGCCAGAATTTATGCGTCCTTCCTGTTACGTCTTTCTGAATGAATTTCCCCGTCTGCCCAATAACAAAGTTGACAGAAAAGGTTTCCCGAAACCAGAACGGCAGACAGACGAAACCGTAGTGGAACCTGCCCGTAACGAGACCGAGCAGGCAATTATCCAAGTCTGGCAGAACGTATTGGGATATCAGGCCATTGGCCGTAATACGTCATTTTTTGCCGTTGGCGGACACTCCCTGCTGGCGGCTAAAATGGTGGCGAGCCTCGCCAGACAGTACCAACTGAATTTCAAAGTCAGTGACATTTTTATCTACCGAACCCCGATGAAATTGGCTGAACGCGCTGTTCCGGCAGCCCACTCAACTTTACTGAATTTGCCAGCCGTCCATGATGCGCCGTTGAGTTTTGCCCAGCAGCGGATGTGGTTCCTCAGTCAGCTCTACCCTGACAGTACTTACTATCACATTACCAATATCAAAAGCTTCACAGGTAAGGTGGATGCCGAACGGATGCGGGAGAGCGTCACTTTATTGTTCCGCCGCCATCCCTGCCTGGATCTGCGTTTGCGGATGGAAGGAACGACACCACGGCAATATTGCAGTGATCAGCCGTTCCACTGCCCCCATGAAATGATTGCAGTGCAGGATGAGCAGGAATGGCAGCAGCAGTTGCAGCAACGGGCAACCAAGATGATGACAACACCGTTCCGGCTGATTGAACAGCCGCTGTATCGTGTGTTGTTGGTGACGGATGCACAACAAGGAACCGCGTTGATTTTCTGTGTGCATCATATTCTGGTTGATGAACAATCTCTGGCGCAACTTGATGACGAGTTGATGTCACTTTATCAGTTGGGAGAAAGCGCCCCACAGACCCCTGCGCCCAGTTACCTGCAATTTGCCGCATGGGAACGCAGCGCGGAAGGGCAACAAACATGGCGTGCCCAGTTGGATTACTGGCAGCAGCTTTATCACTCTTTGCCGCCAGTGGTCACATTGCCCCAGCAGCGTTCCGTCGTGGAAGGCACAGTGGAAGGCATAGCGGAAGAAGCAACAAAAGCGGCTTATCACTACTTGCCGTTATCTGCCAAACACACCGCAGCTTTACGCCATCTGGCCCAACAGCAGGATACAACACTGTTCAGCCTATTGCTGGCGGCGTTCCAGATCTTATTGCAGCGTTACAGCAGTGAAGGTGAGCCAACAGGCGATATTGTTATAGGAATACCGGTTTCCCTGCGTGACAAACCAGAATTGCAGTCAGTGATGGGCTTGTTGCTTAACACACTGGCTCTGCGCCAGAGCGTGGATATCAGATTGCCGTTCACTGAATTTCTGGCAAACAGCGCACAGACATTGATGCAGGGCATGGCCAATAAAGATGTTCCGTTTGAGCAGGTTGTGGATGCCGTTCTGCCCACAGGGAAACGTTCACTGTCACCTCTGTTCCGGATCATGTTTGTGTTCAATGCGTTCCAGCCACAGACTGGTTTATCACACCATACACATTCCATCGACAGTCAGTCAGTCGACAATCAGGAAGCCAAATTTGACTTAACCCTGTTTGTGCAGGAAAAGGCAGACAAACTGCAATTGCTGATCGAATACCGTGAGACATGCTTTGCAGCGGAAACGATGGCGCAGTTGGCGGCGCATTATGCCCAATTGTTGGACAGCCTGTGCATTACACCTGATCATCCCATCTATCAACTGAACATGTTGTTGCCGCCAGAGCGCCAGCAGCAGGTCAGCGAATTGAATGCCACAGGGAAGCCACTGCTACATCCAGCGGTACACCAATGGTTCGAACAACAGGTGAGACAAACACCGCAGGCTACCGCCTTGCGTGAATTACACAGCTTGAGCGATAACGATGGCTCAGGGCCGGTTTTCAGTTATGAGCAATTCAGTTATGAGCAATTCAACCGGCAGACTAACCGGCTGGCGAGGGAGCTATTGGCGCAGGGAATTGGCACTGGCTCACGGGTAGGGATCTGTCTGCCGCGCTCAGCCATGTTGGTCATGGCAATATTGGCAGTGCTGAAAACCGGTGCAGCCTATGTGCCGGTTGATACGGCCTATCCGGTGGAGCGTGCCCGTTTCATGCTGGAAGATGCACAGGTTGCACGGGTTATTACGACTCCTGAACAGGCTGCCAGATTGGCTCTGTCACAAGATGACATCCTATTGCTGGCAGAGTGGCAACAGGCAGACAACCTTGCTGATGCTATTAATTTTGCTGACGTTGATAATCCTGATATTGAAATATCACTGGAACAACCGGCCTATATTCTTTATACCTCCGGCTCTACCGGCCGGCCGAAAGGCGTCATTATTCCACATCGTGGATTGGTCAATTACCTGCAACATGCGTGTGAGCATTATGGTAATCCGGACAGACAAGGGAACACCCTCCACGCCTCCATCTCGTTTGATGCCACTATTACCAGCCTGTTCCTGCCGCTGTTACAAGGTCAAACCCTGTTTATCCTGCCTGAAGGGGATGATATTTCCGCATTAGTACAGGCGTGGCAGCAATTGCCTGATTTGGCGATGGCGAAAATCACACCCGCCCATCTGGAGTTGTTGAGTCAGCAGTTGCCACCGGACAGTGCAGCCCGGATCCCCTTGCTGGTGATTGGAGGCGAAAGCCTGTCTGGCAGTGCTTTGCGTTTCTGGCGGCAACATGCACCTCAGGTCAGGATCATCAATGAATATGGCCCGACGGAAACCACGGTCGGTTGTGCTATTTATGACGTCCTAGCCGGTGATATTGAAGGAGATGGCGTGTTACCTATTGGGCACCCCATCGCCAACACCCAACTTTACCTGTTGGATGAGTGTCAGCAATTAGTGCCTTTTGGCTCGGTGGGTGAGCTGTACATTGGCGGAACAGGCGTTGCTTTGGGCTATTTCAATCTCCCTGAGATGACGGCCAGCCGGTTTATTGCCGATCCGTTCTCAACATCACCACATGCCAAACTGTACCGCACCGGCGATTTGGCCCGTTACTTGCCCGACGGCAACTTATTATTCTTAGGCCGCAAAGATCAGCAAATCAAACTGCATGGCTACCGGATTGAACTGGAAGAAGTGGAAGCACAGCTTGTGGCTTGTCAGGATGTTGCGCAAGCGGCGGTGGGAATGCGGGATATCCACGGGCGTCCACATCTGGTTGCTTATCTGGTAATGAAAACGCCGGCTCTGGACATGGAAAGAGACATAGAAAGGGATATAGACAATGTGCGGCAGGCATTGATGCAACGACTGCCGGCACATATGTGCCCGACTCAATGGATCTTACAGGAAACATTGCCACTGACAGATAATGGCAAAATAGACCGCAAGAGATTGGCACAGATCCCGCTGAGCGTAAACTCTCGTCATGCTCTCCATCGGGCACCTGTCACCTCATTAGAAAGACAGTTGACCAACATTTGGCAACATGTATTGGATCAGGACAATCTGGGCATTGATGATGATTTCTTTGCCTTGGGGGGCGATTCCATTCTCAGCCTGCAAATTGTGTTTAAAGTGCGGGAAATGGGATTGCAGATCACACCCAAAATGCTGTTTGACTATCCCACCATTGCCGCATTGGCCGCAGTGCTAACACCGAGGGTCGCTGGTGAGGACAAAACCCAACCGGTACAAGGCGAATATGCACTGTTGCCGATTCAGCGCTGGTTCTTTGCTCATCACCATGCCAATCCGCATCACTACAACCAGTCTTATCTATATACGCTGGAAGCCGGAACTGATCTGTCACTGCTGGCACAAGCGCTGGCTCTGGTGGTCAACCAGCATGACGGACTGCGTTCCCGCTTCCCGCAGGACGGAGAACTGGCACACATTGGGGAACCTGTTACCACATGGCCGATAGAACATGTTCAAATAACACAAGGCCAGATAGCGGAAAACCCAGCGAATGAAACGTTGGCTCAGGCGGTTGCCCAACGGCAGGAACAACTGAATATTGAACATGGCCCTTTGTTTACGGCCACACATTTCACTACGGCGGAAGGGGATTATCTGCTGTTGACCATACACCATTTAGTGGTGGATGGTGTGTCGTGGCGCATTCTGACGGACGATTTAAGTCACTACTACCGCACATTGTTAGCTAAAGAAACGCCCCGCCTGATGATGAAAAGTGCGTCTTTGATTGAATGGTCATCTCACCTTGCCCATTATGCCCAATCTGAACAGGCACAAGATGAGCGTCATTTCTGGAAACAAAATTTCTGGAAACAAAAAGGGCAGCAAGAATTGAGCCAAACTGCCCCTGCATTGCCGTGTGACACGGGGGATAAACCTGTTCCCGGTTTAGTGAAAGATTCCGCCAATTATCGGTTGTCGTTGGATATTGCCGCCACTACTGCACTGGTTCAGCACACAGGACGGGCATACCGCACCCACGTCGGGGATTTATTATTGGCGGCATTGGTGACAACGTTGCAACGCTGGAGTGGCTCTGAATTATTGCACGTGGATATGGAAGGGCACGGACGGGAAAGTCTGCATGAAACCGTGGATGTCAGCCGGACAGTGGGCTGGTTCACGACCATTTATCCGTTGTTGCTGAATTTGCCCGCATCCTGCCCGCCAGATCAGTTAATCCAGCGGGTGAAAGAAGCCGTACGTCAGGTGCCTTATAGTGGAACCGGTTATGGTGCTTTGTGCGCCTTCTCTGCATCACATAGTCAGCTACCCGTTATCCCACCAGCAGATATCTGTTTCAACTATCTTGGGCAATTTACCCGCACATTCCACCAAACACCATTGAGCGGAGTGGCAGACATGGTGTTAGAACATCGTTATGCCGCGGATAATTCAAGGTCGCATGCGTTGGCGGTAGATTGTTACATCGATGAAGGACAATTGCAGATAGAGTGGACGTACAACCGTCAATGCTATCGACATGACACAATCAATGGACTGGCAATGGCAATGAAAGAGCAGATTGTTCAACTGACTGAACATTGCATGGCACAGCCTCAGACCACTTACACACCTTCCGATTTTCCGCTTGCCTGCCTGAATGCAGAAACGTTGTACCAATTGCAGCAGCGTTATGGCGTGATGGACGATATCTATCCCTTGACATACACCCAAGAGGGGATGGTATTCCACTCAATGGCAGAACAGGGATGCGGGCTGTATCACGAACAATTGTGTTTTGGCTTGCCCCGGAATGTGGACATTGCCCGTTTGCAGCAGGCATGGCAGCAGGCGGTTGATTACTATCCTGTCTTGCGTAGCCGCTTTGAGTTGAGCCTGACCACTGAGCCAGTACAGATTGTCCTGCCTCACCAGACGCTGGTGTGGCGGCAGCATGATCTGCGTCATCACGACCCCATCGAAGCAGAACAACTATGTCTGCAACGGTTGACAGAGGATTTGGCAGAAGAATTCACACTGGATCACGGTGCTCTATACCGTATCACGGTGCTGCAATTGCCTGATGGAGAAGCGCAACTGTTGTTCAGCCACCATCATGCCATTCTGGATGGCTGGTCAGTCAGACTGATGCTGACGACCGTCGAATCACTTTATCACCGTTCAAATGATGCTCTGCCACCCGCACCGGCATTTAAATCATTTATTCGCTGGCAGCAACAGAACCGCAAATCATGCTTCGACTACTGGCAGGCACAGTTGGCGGCTGTCAATGTAGCAACCCCACTGCCAGCCGCGCATCCGGTCCGGTCAGCCAGCCAATTGAAACAGCGTTACGCTTTTCAGCTATCCGCAGAACTTTCTGAACAGTTGGCAGCAACCGGCCGTCATCACCGCCTGACGATCAGCACCCTGATCCAAGGGGCGTGGGCGTTATTGCTACAACGATACAGCCAGCAAAATGAATGCCTGTACGGAATGACGGTATCTGGCCGACAGGCGGAGCTGGCAGGTATCGATAAAATGGTTGGGCTGTTAATCAGCACATTGCCTGTTCATATCACTGCTAACGCCAATCAACCTGTTGTCCATTGGCTGACTGCCATCCAGCAGCAACAACGGGAGAATGAAAAGTTCAGTGATGTCTCGCTGGCAGAATTGAAATCAACCGGTGATTTACCTGCGTTTGATACCTTGCTGGTGTTTGAAAACTATCCACAGAAACCTGCGTCACAGGAAAGCTTGTTTGAATTTGAACAGGCTGCGGAAAGCACCAATTATGCACTGGCACTGATCACCGCGTTTTCCAACGGCTTACGGGGTGAATTGGTGTATGACACTGGTTTGTACGACGCCGCGATCGTGGCACGTCTGGCAAGGCATTTTATCGGCATCCTGACCCAGATGCTGCATAACATGGCAGGAAAACTTGCTGATATTACATTGCTGGATGAACAGGAAAAACAGCAATTGTTGCAGCAATGGCAGGGACCGATTGTGCCGATTTTTGCCGGTAACGTATACAGCCTGTTTGCCCGTCAGGTACAGAACACACCGCAGCACATTGCCGTGATTGATGGACAGCGGCAGGTCAATTATGCAGAACTGGCCCAGCAGGTCGAACAGATTTGTCATCGTCTGCACCAATGCCAGATTAATGCCGGAGACAGAATAGCTCTCTACTTACCGCGCAGTTTGGATTATATCGCTGCAATGCTGGCAGCGAGTAGAATGGGAGCCTGTTATGTGCCGATTGATATCGCTTATCCGGCTGAACGGGTCGCCTATCTGTTATCTGACAGCCAAAGTTGTTTGGTTGTGACGCATCAGGCATTGGCCGATCGCCTTGCACCTGAGATTGCGGTGCTGGCTCTGGATCAGCAGACGAGATCTCTTCCAATGCCAGCTTTGCCACCATTGATTGATGATGCCAATACACTGGCTTACCTGATCTACACCTCCGGCTCGACGGGAATGCCGAAAGGCGTGATGGTTGAACACCGCAACCTGATTAACTATCTGACGGATGCGGGTGAGCGTTATCAGGTTAATGCGGAAACTCAGAGCCTGTTCCATTCTTCTGTTAGTTTTGATGCCACGCTGACCAGTCTTTACCTGCCGTTATTGCATGGCGGAAGCCTCATCGTAGTACAGGATGATACGGGCATCATGCCGATGGTTGCCGCATTACAGCAAGAACAGGGCGGGCATTTGCTGAAAATCACGCCGGTTCATCTCGGGATTTTGGGAGAATATCTGGATGCCGCGATGAAATCTCATGTGAATGCGCTGGTGGTAGGGGGCGAAGCTCTCAGTTGTGAAGCCGTACAAGCATGGTTGGCTGATGCGCAGGATATTGGCGTATTTAACGAATATGGCCCGACAGAAACCGTTGTGGGTTGCTGTGTTCATCGAGCTGACCGACATCAGGACTTACGGGGCATGATGCCGATTGGTCTGCCCATCGCCAATACTCAGTTGTTTGTACTCAACGATGATTTATCCCCAACACCTTTTGGCATGGCTGGAGAGCTATACATAGGTGGATCGGGTGTGGCACGGGGTTACTGGAACCGTCCTGAACTGACCACAGAAAAATTCATCATGCTGCCAACACCGCAAGGCGAACAGCGGATTTATCGTACAGGCGATCGGGTATGTGCGCTGCCAGATGGCGAATTGCACTATCTTGGACGCTGTGATCGGCAAATTAAACTGCGGGGCTATCGCATTGAGCCTGGCGAAATTGAGGCTCTGCTGATGCAGCATCCGCAAGTCCGGCAAAGTGTTCTGCTTTCGTATTCCAACCAGCCGGATGATATGCAGTTGGTGGCCTGTGTATCCCTTAAATCGGGAAATCATTTACCTCAAGAACAGGCATCACCGGAAACCCTACGGCATTTCCTGAGCCAGCATCTGCCAGCTCATATGTTGCCCACTACCATTGTGTTGCTGGATGAAATGCCACAAACCACGAATGGTAAGGTGGATCAACACGCCTTGCTGACACGTTTGCCGGAATACTTCGCTGCCTTGCAGAAGTCAGAACAGGAAAGCTATACGTTACAGAAAAATTATGCATTACAGGAAAACCCTGCGTTACACATGCCCCTAACCCCACTGGAAAGTCGTCTCAGGGATATCTGGTGTGAAGTGCTGCAACGGGAACAGATAGGATGTAACCAGAATTTCTTTTCACTGGGCGGGCATTCATTGCATGCGTTACGCATTGCTGCCCGCATTGAACAACAACTGTCAGTCAGGATCTCGTTGGCTGAACTTTTGCAACATCAAACTATTACGCAGCTTGCTCATTTATTGGACTCTCGTATTACAGGGGAAATCCCCGTTCGTCACAGTACCATCAAACGTGTCGTGCGGAGGCAGGAATAAAACTCACTTATAACCAATTTATATTCAATCGATTTCGAGTTGCACCGCGGTGACCAATGAATACAGCCAGCAAAGCAGCAACTAGAAAAATAAAGAGAATTAACAATGGGATTTGTCGGAGGTCGTATGCAGGAAAACACATATAAATTCAAAGCATCCTTAGCGCAAAAACGGTTGTGGTTACATGAGCAACTCGAACAAAAAACCGCGAGTTATCACATCGTGACTGCGCTGGTGCTGGAAGGGACGTTGGATATACCGTCACTTCAGCAGGCTATCAACGATATGGTGGATAGGCATGAATCCTTCCGCACAGATTTTATTTATCAAAACGACATGCTCTATCAGCGTTGCCATGAATCGATCTCCTTACCGTTGGTCACGGTTGATCTGTCTGGATTAAATGAAGAACAACAAAAATTGCGTTTGCAGCAAGACAGCCAGCAGCCATTTGATTTACAACAAGCACCTTTGTTGCGTTTTACCCTGTATCACTGTGGTTCAGAAGGTCGTGAATCAGAACGTCATTATCTGGTGATGGTATTGCACCACATCATTTCTGATGGTTGGTCTGCCGGCATCATCAGCCGTGAATTGACTGTCTGCTATAACGCCCGCCGGCAAGAAAACGCGCCGGTACTGCCGGAACTGCCCATTCAGTACATTGATTATTCCGAATGGCAGCACCAACAGCATGAAGAGCAGGCGTTTGGTGAATCGCTGACATGGTGGAAGGATAAATTGGTTGGTGTTGAACCCATCGCCCTGCCGTTTGATCATCCGCGTCCGAACCGATTGAGCCTGCGCGGAAAGACCCATTTCTTCACGTTATCGCCTGAATTGAGCCACGCGCTGATAAAACAGGCACAACAAAACAACAAAACCGTATTCACCACTTTGCTCAGTGCGTTTTACCTGCTGTTGCACCGCTATAGCGGACAGACCGATCTGGCGGTGGGATCGCCGGTATCCGGGCGCGGGCAATTGGATCTGGAAGGCATTGTCGGCTTTTTTGTCAATACACTGGTCTACCGGATTGAACTCAATCCCCATGCCACTTTTGCTAAGTTACAGGATCAGGTGTTTGACACCGTACTCCATGGGCTGGAACACCAACAAGTGAGCTTCGAACAACTGGTGGAAGCCATCAATCCCAAACGTGACCTGAGTTATTCCCCGTTGTTTCAAGTGATGTTCTCCTTTAACGAATCCAGTACGTCAAGCTGGCAGTTCGAGGGCGTAAAAACCAATCCGTTCACGCTACCGGGGGATTACGCCAAGTTTGATTTGACGTTATCAATGGAAAACGTGTCATTGGAAAACGGTACGGAACAATTGCAGGGGGCGTTTGAATACAGCACTGATCTGTTTGATGAAGCAACCATCAGGCAATTTGAAGCTAATTTCCGCTTCTTATTGGCGGAAATCGCCCAAAATGCTCAAACCGTTCTGGCCGATTACCAGTGTATCAATGATGCCGAAAAACAATGGCTTCTGCATGAATGGCCGCATCAATTGAGCCATTACCCAGTAACACAGACCTTGCATCAAGCGTTTGAGCAACAAGTGTTGCTCCGCCCACAGGCTATTGCCCTCAGCGCTGATAATGGATTGATGTTGACCTATGAACAGCTCAATCAGCGAGCCAATCAACTGTCGCACTATATTCTGCAAATCATGCAGCAAATGGGGGAAACCTCAGCTTCATCACCTTTGATCGGGCTTTGTCTGGAGCGGGACGAAGAGATGCTGGTTGCCATTCTGGCCGTCCTGAAAGCAGGGTTGGCTTACTTGCCCATTGACAGTAGCCTTGCGGAACAACGGGTACGTTTTTATGTTGAAGATGCCAATGTTCAACTGGTGATTGGTGTACCGAAATATCAAACACTGTTTGATCATGACAGCGTGGATTACCTTTGCATTGATACCGAAAAAGCCTTTATCCAAACCATGCCACTGGATAACCCCAATATCGCTTGTTATCCGGACCATTTGGCTTATGTCATTTATACCTCAGGCTCTACCGGCGTACCGAAAGGGGTAGAAATTCCCCATGCCAATGTTATGCGGCTGTTCAGCGCCAGTGAACGCCATTTCACGTTTACGGAAAATGATGTCTGGACGTTGTTCCACTCCTGTGCGTTTGATTTTTCAGTATGGGAAATATGGGGAGCACTGCTGTTCGGTGGACGCCTGAGCATTGTGCCCTATTGGGTCAGTCGTACACCAGAACGTTTCTATCAATGGGTACAGCAGGAAGGCGTAACCGTGCTGAACCAAACCCCTTCGGCTTTCCAGCAATTTATGGCGGCAGACAATCAATTGAGTGAAATGCACCATAAAGAGGCGAAAAATTCGCTGGCACTGCGTTATGTGATTCTGGGGGGAGAAGCATTGGAACCAACCCATTTGCAGGGCTGGTTCAAAAAATATGGGGACGGAGTGCCGGAAATCATCAACATGTATGGCATCACCGAAACCACAGTGCATGTTACCTATCGCCGGATTACGGAGGCAGATGCCTTACAGGGCGGCAAAAGTCCGATTGGTGAAGCGCTGGACGATTTGGAGATTTTCCTGCTGGATGAACAAGGCAAATTGTCACTGTTGGGAGCGGTGGGAGAAATGTATGTGGGTGGTGCCGGGGTCGCTAAAGGCTATTTGAATCGCCCGGAAATGACCGCTCAGCGTTTTATCGACAAACGGCAGATTTTCCCGCAGGCAGAAGCAGGGCAACGGTTATACCGCAGCGGTGATTTGGCGCGTTTACGTCGTGATGGTTCGCTTGAATACCTCGGCCGTGCCGACCATCAAGTGAAAATTCGCGGCTTCCGCATTGAACTGGGGGAGATTGAAACCGCGCTGAAACGGCTTGAATTTATAGAACAAGCGGTGGTTATTGCTCACCAAGATGATAATAATCATGCTCCTCGTCTGGTGGCTTATATTGTGACCGTTGCTGGTGAGAATAACGGATCATCTGCGGAAAAATGGTCAGTTGAGGCATTGCGCGTTGAACTGAAACGTACCTTGCCGGATTACATGTTGCCCTCTGCCTTTATTTTCCTTGATGCCTTGCCTCTGACCAGCAATGGCAAGATTGATCGCAAGGCGCTGCCTGCCCCGCAACAAATGCGTCCTCAATTGGCCAGTGAATATCAGGAGGCACGCAATGCCACAGAAGCTGAGTTATTGGTCGTATGGCAGGAGACATTACCAGTATCCCAAATTGGCATTCACGATAACTTTTTTGCCTTGGGCGGGGATTCCTTGCGTGGGGTGCAATTGACGGGCAAAGCTCAAGATCGCGGCTGGTCATTGACGCTGGTGGATCTGTTCCTGCACCAGACAGTGGCAGAGCTGGCCGCTTTGATTGATCAGCGCCATCAGGAAGAGCAGCCACCAGTAAAACAAATCGCACCATTCAGCCAAATTTCTCAGGCAGATCGCCAGCGTCTGCTGGAGGAGAAAGAAGCCCTGACAAAAGGCATCGTCGATGCTTATCCGTTCAGCCGGATGCAGGAAGGTATGTTCTATCACATGGATCTTTCACCTGAATCCAATGTGTATCACTGTACCGGAACTTCTCACCTACGCATCAATGGGCCATTTGATGAGCGCGCCTTTCGGGAAGCCACCGCTCAAACTGTGGCGGCCCACGATGTGCTGCGCACCGCGTTTGATATGGAAAATTACAGTGAACCCCTACAGTTGGTGCATGAATTTGCCGAATTACCCATTGTTGTGGAAGATCTGCGCCATTTGTCGGTAGAGGAACAGGATGATCAGGCGATGGCACTATTGGAAGCCGAGCGGGTGAATCCTTTTGATCTGCTGAAACCGACCTTACTGCGTTTCTTTATCCAACTGCGCACTGACAACTCATTCCAGTTCACGATGACTGAATGTCATCCGGTGTTCGATGGCTGGAGCTATAACACCATGATCGTGGAAGTGTTCAACCGCTATGCCACGTTGACAGGCCAAGTCAATTGGCAGGCGCCGGATAAAAAATCACTGGAATACCGTGATTTCATTGCGCTGGAGCAGGCGGCGATTGCAGATGAACAGCAAAAAGCCTATTGGACGCAAAAACTGGATGATTGCACCATCCTTGAATTGCCCCGCAAACAACATACGGATGTGATTGATGACACTGGCGTGCCTGCCGCCAATCGGCCGAAATTGAAATCCTTCTCCCTGATATTGGATACCCATATCTATCAGGGATTGCGTCACCTGATGCAGCAGCTTAGCGTGCCGATGAAAAGCCTGTTGTTAACGGGGCACATCAAAGTCATGAGTATTTTCAGTGGAGAAAATGACATCCTGACGGGGATTACCGCCAATGGTCGCCCTGAAGCACAAGGAGGGGATAAACTGTATGGCCTGTTCCTCAATATTCTGCCATTCCGCCAGATCCTGACGCCAGTTTCATGGAATGAATTGATCCGACAGGTCTTTGCCAACGAAATCGAAGCAATTCCTTACCGCCGTTACCCGTTGGCGGAGATTCAACGTCAATTTGGTCAGCAACCGCTACTGGATGAAGTGTTGTTTAACTACATCGATTTTCACATTTACGATCAGATGGCGCCGGAAATAGGGCTGGAAGTGGTAGACAGACTGCACACTCAGGATGTTTATGAGGGGACTCACTTTACATTGGATATTCACTTCCAGCATCTGACGCTGTCTTCGGCGCTGGCAAGTGATCAGATCTCGGTTCAGATTGATTATGATGAAACGAAATTAAGCCGTGGACAGGTAGCAAATATGGCGGAGTGCTACTCTGCTGTCTTTGCGTCGATGGTGGCAGAACCACAGGCATTGCATTGTGCCAGCCATTTTCTCCCTGTGACACAACAACGGCTGATTGAGAGTTTCAGTCATGGCGAAGCCGGCTATCAGGGACAAGCGACACTGGCCGATTTGTTTGCGGAACAGGTCGCCCGCTCTCCTTCTGCGTGTGTGGTTGAATTGGGTGAACGGCAGCTCAGTTATCTGGCGTTGCATCAGCAATCCAACCAACTGGCGCATTTGTTGGCACAAAAGGGTGTAAAACCGGGACAGCGTGTCGCTTTATTGTTGGGACGCAGTATCGAATTAATTGTGTCGATTATGGCCTTGGCAAAACTGGAGGCGGTTTATCTGCCACTGAATACCGAAGATCCGGCAGCCCGATTGATAGAGCAGATTGAGGATACCCAATGCCATCTTCTGGTTTCTGACCGACGGATAACAAACAGCCTACTGTCGCTGACAGAAATGAGCCTGCCCCCGGTGCTTTGGCTGGATGCAGAACAGTCAGCATTGGCCCAGATGCCTGTCACGGATCTGACACTCAGTACCAATAACCAGACCACCAATTTACCCGCTTATATCATGTATACCTCAGGCTCCACGGGCAAGCCAAAAGGGGCACTGATTGGGCAGAAAGGTATTATCCGCTTGGTGAAGGATGTCAGTTATATTGATTTCCACACTTTTGGACGCTTCCTGCAACTGGCGGCAGTCAGTTTTGATGCCTCAACGTTGGAGATTTGGGGGCCATTGTTAAATGGTGGCTCTATCGTTATCTATCCGCAGGGGGCCATTTCGATTCCGCAATTAGAAAAGATGATCAATGATTCGGGAGTAGAAAGTCTGTTCCTGACCGCCTCTCTGTTTAATCTGATTGTTGATGAGCGCCCACAAGTATTACAAACAGTGAAGCAGCTTATTTCTGGTGGTGAAGCAATGTCAGCCGCCCACGCCGCCCGCATCAGTAAACACTATCCGCAGTTACGTCTGATCAATGGTTATGGGCCGACAGAAAATACCACGTTCACAACCAGCTACTGCTACCGTGGCGATGAAGGTACCAGTGTTCCCATCGGAAAACCCAATGCAGGTAATCTGGCCTATATTTTGGATGCCTTCCGCCAGCCTGTTCCTATCGGTACCGTAGGTGAGTTGTACATTGGTGGCGATGGTCTGGCAATAACTTACCTGAATCAAGAACAGCTCTATCAAAAGCTGTTCATTGAAAATCCATTCGATTCATCCCTCTCTGCCCGCCTGTATAAAACAGGGGATCGGGGACGCTATTTGCCTGACGGTGAAATTGAATATTTGGGACGCATTGACAGCCAGAACAAGATATTGGGTTATCGGATTGAAACAAAGGAAATAGAAGCCGTGTTGTGCCAACACCCGATAGTTGAACGGGCGGTGGTTCGCGTGATTGAAGAAGCCCGCGGTAAACGCATTGCTGCTTATGTCGTTCTTCGTGCCCAACAAATTCTGGATGTTATGGCATTGCGCAGCTATTTGTCGGAAAGACTGCCGCGTTACATGATCCCCACTTATTTCCAGGCACTGTCTTCTCTGCCGCTGAAAGAAAATGGCAAGCTTGCGATAGAACACCTGCCACATCCTACCTCGGTGGCTGCATTGACCACTACGACGGAAGCAGAAAAGGAAAACTTACAACGGGAATGCCCGTCCGATCCGGTCATACAAACCATTCAGCAAATTTGGGGGGAGATCTTGGATATGGAGTCTCCCGATTGTGATGAGAATTTCTTTGATTTGGGCGGCGATTCATTGCTACTGGCCCGTATTCACTTGAAGCTTCACACATTGGGATATACCCGCTTGTCCATTATTGACTTGCTTAACCACTCCACTATCCACCAACTGGCGCGGTTTATTTGCAACGGAAATGAAAAAGAAGAGCGTGGAACCTTATCACCTTCAGTAGGAATGCCGCAGGAAAATTCAGCTATCAATCGGGACAGTATTGCTGATGGGCGTCAGCGTCTGGCGCAAATGCAGAAGAAAATGCAGAAAAAAATGCAGCAACAATGAAGGTAAGGGAAAAGGGATAACAGATCATGAACAATGCAGAGTTAAATAAAGTCCAAGCTATGGGATCAGACGAATCGATGCATGGTTTTGAAATGAATGACTTTGAAATGAATGGCTTCGAAATTGCCATTATCGGTATGGCGGGTCAATATTCCGGTGCCAATGATATCGAGGCGTTTTGGCAAAATATCGCGGCGGGAGTGGAATCCGTCAGACCCCTCAGTGATGCTGAGCTGGATGCAGCGGGGATATCGATAGAAGCGCGTTCGCGATCCGATTTTATCCGTAATGTGTCAGTATTGGATAATCCCGAAGATTTTGATGCTGAATTTTTCGGTTACTCACCACGAGAAGCACAGGTCATCGATCCACAGCAGCGTCTGCTGCTGGAAACATCATGGTTGGCACTGGAAAATGCCGGTTATGTTTCGGATAAATATCCGGGGACAATCGGTGTTTTCGGCAGTAGTTCCAGCAGCAGTTATTTATTGCACTATTTGTTGAAATATCCATCCGCCATGCAGCATTTTTTGTCAGACATGCTGTTATTTGGCAATAATAATGACCTGCTATCAACGCGGGTCGCCTATAAACTAAATCTGCGGGGGCCAAGTCTGACCATTGGTTCAGCCTGTTCCAGCTCGCTTGTCGCTTTGCATTACGCCTGCCAGTCTTTATTGGCAGGAGAATGCGACATGGCACTGGGCGCTGGCGTTCATATTGGTTTCCCATCCCATAGCGGTTACCACTTTGATAGCAGTGGCATTCTGTCTCATGATGGGCACTGTCGTACCTTTGATGCGGATTCGTCGGGGACGTTGAGTGGTGATGGCGTCGGTGTCGTGGTGCTGAAACGGCTACAGGATGCCTTGGATAGCGGCGACAACATTTATGCTGTCATAAAAGGTTCTGCGGTCAATAACGATGGAGCAGGAAAGATAGGGTTTACGGCACCTTCCGTAGCCGGTCAGACCGTGGTGCTTCAGCGGGCATTATTGGCCGCTGAGGTATCGGCAGAGAGTGTCAGCTATATTGAAGCACATGGCACGGCTACCCATCTTGGTGATCCGATGGAGATGCAGGCCCTGCTTAATGTTTATGATCAGGATGCCGTTGCTGTTCGGGAAGGATTAGCGCAAGAAAAATCAGCTCAGCAACGTTGTGCCGTGGCCTCGGTCAAAGCCAATGTTGGTCATACCGATTCTGCGGCGGGGGTAACAGGCGTGATGAAAGTCGCGCAGATGTTGACACACCGCTATCTGCCACCAGCGGTCAACTTTACCCGTTTGAATCCTGAAATTAACCTGACGGGTTCAAGACTCTATATTCCGACAGAAGGGCAAGAGTGGCAGAGTCAGAGTATTCGTCGGGCGGGAGTCAGCTCTTTTGGTGTGGGTGGAACCAATGCCCACATGATTTTGCAGGAAACCGCCTATACACCTTCATCCGGACCGGCCCGGCCGCAACAATTGCTCTGCTTTTCCGCCAAATCCCCAGCGGCTTTGCAGGCGAATCTGAAAAAATTCCGTCATTGGCTGGAAAAATCCGCTCAATTGCCATTAGCGGATATCGCTTATACCCTGCATGTTGGCCGCAGTGAAATGGAGTATCGGCATAATCTGGTGTGTGATGATCATTCACAGGCCATTGCTGCGCTGGATAATCACTTGTCTCAGTTTTCACAGGGAACTATCGCACGTACCACTGCTTCATCGGTTGTCTTTATGTTCAGTGGGCAAGGCTCCCAATATTCCGGCATGATGCGGGGGTACTATGATCAGATAAGTAGTAATCAGGTAAATAATGATCACAAAACGCGATTCAAGGCAGTAGTGGATGAGTGTGCGGAAATTTTGCTCCCCTTGCTGGGACGAGATATTCGCCCGTTGATATTTGACCTTACGGAACGTGGTGAAGAGTCCGCACTGTATCAAACACGCTATACCCAGCCAGCTCTGTTTGTTGTCGAATATTCCTTGAGCCAATTATTGATGGAGTGGGGCATTCATCCGACGGCCTGTATCGGCCACAGCATTGGTGAATATGTCGCAGCTTGTCTTGCGGGCGTATTTACGTTGGAAGATGCTTTGACGATAGTCGTCAGACGGGCAGAGCTGATGAACCGGATGCCGACGGGAAAAATGTTGGCGGTGGGACTGAATACCGAGGCCTTACAAGGGTATTTGACTGATGGCGTGACATTGGCGGCTGACAATGCGCCTGAATTGTGTGTGGTGTCGGGTGAAACAGAAGCCGTATTGGCACTGGAAACCCGCCTGACGGCAGAGGGCATTGATGCCAGAAGGTTGCATACTTCCCATGCTTTCCACAGTGCCATGATGGATGAATGTCTGGAATCGTTCAGGCAGGCATTTAATGAGATTACGCTGTCACCGCCGAAATTGCCATTTATCTCTTGTATCACGGGGGAGTGGATCAGTGCGGAACAGGCAACCTCACCGGATTACTGGGTTCGTCAGTTACGCGAACCTGTCGCCTTTAAACAAGGTATTGCGTGCTTGCTGTCTGCAAATACTGTTTCCTCAAGTGCGGTTTCCTCAAATAGCAAGCTCTTGCTGGAAGTGGGGCCGGGCAGTGTCCTGAGCGGACTGGCAAGAATGCAGATGACGGGAGTCTCGGCACATCAACAAGTGTTCAGCAGTACGCGCGATATCAAGCAGGATATTCCCGATCGGCAACATTTACTGAGTGTATTGGGAAAACTGTGGCAACAGGGCGCCTCTGTAGATTGGACCGCTCTTTATCGACAGGAGAAACGCCGTCGTCTTCCTCTGCCCGGATATGTATTCCAGCATCAGCGTTACAGCCTGGAATCATTAATTGGTAATCATTCTGAGCTAAGTACTCGTCCTGAGCTAAGAAGTAGCAAACGTTTACCACTGGAACAGTGGAGTCACCAGATTCGCTGGAAGCAAATGGCCGCTTCATCGGTGGGGAATATTAGCCTGCATGGGCAAGTTTTCCTGATTTTTATGGATCGACTGGGGGTAGGTAAGCGGTTGACTACTCAGCTCGAACAGCTTGGCGGAGAAGTCTGGAAAGTCGTGCAAGGACGGCATTTCAATGCAAATCCCCAGTTGCGCCGGATCATGATTAACCCGCAACAGGGCGAAGATTATCAAGCTTTGGCGGCTTTGTTTAAGCGCCAGAAAATTCAGATTAACAACATTGTTCACGCATGGTCGATAACACGTTCGTCCACCATTTCATTGCAGACGGCATTCACGAATTATGAGTCTTTGTTGCATATTGCCCGGCAATTAGCGGTAGGCAGGATAGAAAATCAACATGATACATCCTTGGACACCAGTCAGTTCAAAATAAACATTCTTTCTAACCGACTGCACGCCATTTCAGAATATGATCGCAATGATCCCGCCAAAGCGTTGCTGATTGGCCCTTGTCGCGTGATCCCTCAAGAATTTGAACAGGTGCAGTGTAAGAGTATTGATATTGCCCTGTCAGCCAACCGATGGTCACTGCCTCTACTTAGCCCTGTTTCATCCAACATGCTGGTTTCGGCATTGCTGGCGGAAATCCTCGGACAGCCAGGAGAAGATCCAAAAGAAAATAATATCGTGGCACTTCGTGGCAGACAGCGTTACATCCCACTGATTGAAACCGCCATATTACCTGCGCTGATAGATGACTCATCGAACGCTGGCTCTGAGGTCACACGGTCACCATTATTCAGGCAGGGCGGGAATTACGTGATCACGGGCGGATTTGGCGGCATTGGTGCCACAATCGCAACTCATCTGGCGAGCCAATATCAGCCTCATTTGATCTTTATCAGTCGCAGTGAATTGCCGCCAAAAAACGAATGGTCAAGCTGGATTGAGAATCATGATAGCAATAACAAACGGTCTCGCCATATTCGTTTACTGCAACAATTACAGCAAATGGGGGCTTCCGTTTCCGTTATTTCAGCGGATCTGGCCGATGCCCGTCGGATCAATAAGGCTCTGACAGATATCGTTATTCAGTATGGTCAAATCCACGGCATTTTCCATTCTGCCGGTATAGCGGATGCGGGGTTGATCCAAAATCGCAGCTTTGAAGACTCCTTACAGGTATTCAAGTCAAAAGTCATTGGAACACAGGTACTGGATAACTGGTTAAAACGCCATCCACTGGATTTTTTCGTTTTATGCTCATCGCTGGCCTCCACGGTTGGTTCAATCGGGCAGGTTGCTTATTGTGCAGCCAACGCATTTGAAGATGCTTATGCCCTGTTACACCATCAATATCGTTCGAATAAGAAAGAACAGACCCGCTACCTTGCCATTGGCTGGGATTCATGGCGTGACGTGGGAATGGCTGTGGATAGCATGAGTCAGTGGTATCAGAATGATAAGGAACAGGAAAGTATTAAACATGGCATTTTGCCGGATGAGGGGTGTCAGTTACTGGAAGCTCTGTTGGCCCATAATGACAGTGTTTACGCCATTTCTACCCGTGGATTGCCGTTGCCGGATGTGAATATTTCGGAGGAACAAGATGAGAGGGCGGTGACAGCAACGATGGTGAAGACATCGACGCAGAAGAGTGGCCAAGCATCCTCGACACAACAATCGATACAACAAATAAATGAACAGACATTGTATCCCCGCCCGGTACTGAGCGTAGATTATCAGCCACCACGTAATCAGACAGAAACAATCATTGCTGATATTTGGCATGAGAAAATGGGAATTGGCCCATTAGGGGTGTTTGATGATTTCTTCGAGCTGAACGGTCATTCAATGATGGCCGTGCAAATCATAGCTAAAATTAAACAACGGCTGCAAGTGGCATTTCCGGTGGGATTTATTTACGAATACGCCACGATTGCCCAATTGGCTGAACAGGTAGAGCGGCGCAATAAACCGCAGGAGAACCATGAAGTTGATATGCCGGAGGGGGGAAAATGAGTATCCAGATTCAAATTGATCAAGCAACCCAAACAGCACATCATTCAAGGGAAAAAAAACATTCAAGGCAAAAAGCGCAAGGCGAGTGGTTCCCATTAGGATATGCCCAACACTGTTTCTGGTTTGTCGCCAGCGCACTTGGCAATACGGCCAACAATCAGTTGGTCATTATGATAGAAGGGGAATTGCGGATTACTTTGCTGGAACAATCCATCAATGCCCTGATTCAGTCGCATATCTCCCTGCGCACGGAAATTCTGGATTATGCTCCGATTCAGCGAACTTGCTATGTAGGGGAGTTTGACCTGCCTGTTCGGGATCTGTCAGGGCATGATGCCGATGAACAGGAGCAGAATATTATCAAATACGCCCGACAACTTAAGGCTCCCTTTAACTTGAGATCGCCCCCTCATCTACGGGCACAGCTTTTCCGGTTGGGAGAAGCACAACATCTATTATTTTTGTGTTTTCCCCATATTGTGGCTGATGGGGGAGCAATTCATCTATTCGAACAACAATTATGGCGGCTTTATGCCCAGGGATGTCAGGGAAGAAAGCCGCAGTTAAGTGTTGCAGATAATATGCAGATTGGTGAATGGGTACACTGTGAGCGGGAAATTTATCTGCGTCAGGGGCAGCAGGATCTGGCTTTTTGGCGGAGCCACCTGAAAGGATACCCTTATGCGTGTTTTCCTGCCCGCTACATCAATCAGGATACCTTAACGGATCACGAGTTCCACCTGCCGTTTCCTGATGATAGTTACGAAAAACTGGACGTTTTGGCAAAACAGCAAAGAGCGACGTTGCAGATGGTATTTCTGACGCTGGTTGCTGAGGTCATCCATGAAATGACGGGTCAGTCACGCTTTTCACTCAATTCTGTGTTGGAAGGGCGGGAACAACCGGGTAGTGAGACGTTAATGGTTCCGATGTTGCGTGTTATGCCAGTTCCTGTCTGCATGGATGGCATAAAGGATAAAGTAACAGGAGAAGCAACAATAGCCCTGTTAGAACAGGTCAGGGAGAAGATTTTACTCGCTTATGATCATATGGAATGCCCGTGGAGTATGCCCGTTGGCATTATGGCTGAGCAACGTTGGCATACCAGCCCGAAAATTTACTCTCTGGCAATCCGTGCCGGTAGCCGGCTTTACAGCAAAATTTTCCGACGAGCCAAGCTCTACCCCCGTTTTCTGGCCGATCTTCTGTTTATGGAGCCTCAACCTCCGCAATCCATTATGCGACGTTCGGATCGCACTCAAGGCAGTGCAGGGGTTTCTGCTCCGACAATTAACATCAACCTGTTGCAGGATGTTTTCAAAGCCGCTGTCACTGATTCAAGTCCGGGGGGGTTACGTCTCAGTTCTTACTGGGAAAGTGAACATCAAGAACATCACATGCTGTCCAATCAGGCAATTTCCACGCAGTCTGTTTCCACTCAATGGGAAAATGACTCGGTCAATATCTATGTCACACTTTCTAAGGAAGGTAAACCAATCATGCAGATCTATTGTTGCTGTTTCAATCAGGAGGGAATGGCGCGTTTTACAGGGTTGCTGAAGGCTAAATTATCATCTCTTTCCCAATCTATCATCAAATAGAGAATCTTATGGGTATTCAACACGATATGCAGCGCAATACTGAGAAAGTGATTGAGTTTGAACAGGTCAAAAAACACTACAAAGACTTTCAGGCACTGAAAGGGGTTTCTCTGGATGTTTATCGAGGGGAATTTTTGGGCTTGCTGGGGCCAAATGGTGCCGGCAAAACGACATTGGTTGAGATATTGGAAGGGTTGAAAAAACCGGATTCAGGCTCCGTTCGGGTATTGGGCAAAACCTGGCAGCAAGATGCGTTTTACTTGCGCCAGCGTCTTAGTGGTGTTCTACAGGAAACCTTGTTCATCAATAAACTGAAAGTTGAGGAGATACTGAATCTGTTTGGCAGCTTTTATGGCTGTTCACGCAAGCGGGCGCAGGAAGTGATGGAGTTGGTTGAGCTGACAGAAAAGCGCAAAACCTATGCGGAAGGACTATCGGGCGGTCAACGCCAACGGCTTGCGCTTGGTGTGGCCATCATGAATGAACCGGAAATTCTCATTCTGGATGAACCTACCACGGGGCTTGATCCGCGCTTTCGCCATGATACATGGGACATTCTGCGCAAACTCAATCGTGAAAAGCATTCAACGATGATCCTGACCACCCATTATATGGAAGAGGCTGAATATCTCTGTGACCGCATTTGTATCATGAATAAAGGTGAGATTATCACTCAGGGCAGTATGAATGAGTTGTTGAAAAAGCATTGCAACGGCGAGCTCATTGAATTCGTTACCCATTTTCCGGAACGTTTTCAGGAACTGGGCCAGCATGAGCAAGTATTGAGCTATGAATATGATGAGAGAAAAAACAAATTCTGCATGTTGATCGAGGACTCAGCCAGTTTTGTGGCTTACCTTTTTGATTTTGCTAAACAAGCCAACGCTGACATCCTTGAATTGATGATCAGGAAGAAAACGTTGGATGACTTGTTCATGACCTTGGCAGGGAGACGATTCCATGAATAATGCCTTGATTAACTTGATGAATACCCAATTCCGTCAATATATTCGTGAGCCGGAGATCCTATTCTGGTCATTTGGTTTTCCGCTTTTGCTGGTTTGGTTATTGGGGGTGTCGTTTTCTTCTCAAGATGTGCCTGAACGGGACATTGGTATTATCCTGCCCACGGAAATTGTCGAACAGCAGAAAATAAAACAGTGGGGAGAGCAGCTTACTGCACAGGAACATACCATTTCTGGCATTATCAATAAAGATGACATCAAGCGCGATAAGTTGGTGAGAGTCAAATATAACATCACATATTACCCCAATCATGATGCTGTGGTGCTGGGGCTAAAACGTGGGGACATCGAGATGTTCATTGAACAGGATGCGGAGGGTAAACGTATCCACTATCTTGACCCACAAAACAGTGATGCCCTGCTGACCTACTACCTGCTTAATCAGCAGGAAGGAAAACAGGCAAAAGATAATTTGTCTATTCTGGAAACACCGGGACTACGTTATCTGGATTTTCTGGTGCCGGGGTTATTGGCGATGGCAATCATGGAAACCTGTCTGATTGCAGTTGGCTGGGCGCTGGCAGAGAAACGCATCGCGCGGGTAACGCGCCAGATGTGCATTACGCCGATGCGAAAATCCACGTTCCTGATGGCGCACATCCTTGCGTGTCTCATCATCAATTTCACTGAGATATTAATCATCTACCTGTTTGCGGAGGTCTACTTTGATGTCGTGATGCAGGGATCTTTCTATGCCTTCCTGTTGTTGTTATTGACGGGAAATATCTGTTTTTCGGGTCTGGCGGTGCTGGTGGCATCCCGTGCCCGTAAGGCACAAACGGCCAATGGCCTGTTGGAAGTATCTATCCTGATACAAATTTTGTTGTCAGGGATCTTTTTCAGTTACAAAAAATTCCCGCCGTGGATGGCAGACATCATTGAATACCTGCCATTGACGATTCTGGCTGACAATATGCGCAAGATATTTATTGAAGGCAGTGATGTTATGCAGGTTATCCCCGCAGCCATTATTTTGAGCTTAATTGGGATTGTAACATTTATTATGGGGATGAAGATCTTCCGTTGGTATTAAAAGATTGGGTATAAAAATAGAGGAAATTGAAAACAGAGAAAAGACGAAGCCGATTTCGTCTTTTCATCTGATTATAGGGGATAAACATGCTTAGCAACGTCAAAAAGGATATCAAGAATATATTAATTACGGGTGCAACGGGGGTTGTGGGAGGACGAATCTTACTTGAAATTCTGACCACAACGGATGCCGATGTTTATTGCCTGATCAGAGCTGAAAATAATCAGCAGGCACTGGCGCGTTTAGCAAATTTTTTGTTTGCCTACGATCAGGCGAAACAGAGCCAAAACATGATCCATCGGATCATTCCCATATTGGGTGACACTACCCAAAAAATCTTGGGCTGACGGAAGTACTTTATTCAGAGTTGACGGTCAAAATTGACCGAGTTATCCATTTTGCGGCTTGGACTAATTTGATGGCAGCTTACAGTAAACTTGCACCCGTTAACGTGCAGGGCACACATCATGTCATTGAGTTCTGTCTTCAAGGCAATATACCGATGCTCTATACATCCAGTTTTAGTATGGTGGGAGATCATCTGTATCGTGCCAATTTTACGTTGCGTGAATCGGATCTTGATGTAGGCCAGCGATTCGATGGCATGAGCTACGCGCGTACCAAATTTGAATCGGAACAAGCCATTCATCAGGCGGGTAAAAAAGGGCTTTAGTGGATCATTGTGCGTCCGGGCATTGGTCGAAACTGGCCTGACTTTCAGCGCGCAGGAAGATTTTGACATCGTGCCCGTTGATTACGTCGTAAAAGCCTCACTGTATTCCATTTTGTATATCGAAAAATTTGATGGCAAAACCCTTCATCTCACAGATCCAGACCCGATGACGTTTAACGACATCGTTTCCAGTCTGCGGGAGTTTGGATACCGCATTGAAACCATTGGCAACGATATTTACATGGAGGCGTTGACACAAAATCGACTTTATTACAATGGCCAGCCTTATCGTTCCTCTTTTACTGACCTGCTGGCCCTGATCCATAACGGCATGGAAATGAATGAAAGAGCCAAATATGCCACGGAGATAACGACTGATTTACTGCGTGGCAGTGGAATTCAATATCCCCCATCGAACAAGAAACTGCTCTTTTGTTATATCAATTACCTGATTAAACTTGGATTTATACCGTCACCGCAACAGCAGGGAGAGAAGGGAGAAATCAGGGCAATTGCGCCATAGAATGGTCCGTTGACATAACGGATTGATATTATTGGCTCTGTAAGGGCAGGGCATTAATAAAACAGCAATTTAATTAAGCTCCTGTCCTATTAGGCTCTAAGCTAATATCACAGTAGTAAGAACTCAAAATATGGCTGTAGCGATAGTTTTTCTGCAAATATCTTTTATGCAGGAGAGTATGGCTCGGTGGTGGCAATAGAACGCTGTATACGTTAACCGTCCATTTTTCCCCTGACTATCGAAAAGGGCATTAGCCTCTGGTTTAAACTCCCGCCTTCCTAATAAGGCGGGAGTTGTTTAGCTATATGTTTACTTCTCCACACTCGCGATAGCTGATGCCAGATCCTGAACGAAAGGATGGCGCATCATGGTGATGTGATCTCCGGCTAAACGCTGTGGTACTACCTCACCAGTTACTAAGGTTTCCCATCCGGTGATTATGCTCTCGACAAATGTCTCCAATTCCTCATCTTCTTGGTTATCACTCGCTAAGAGCAAGTGAACACTCCCGGAATAGCGGTCTTGTGGCTGGTAATGCGCTAACGAATGAGACTTGAATACACGCACATAAGTTGCGATTTCTTCAGGTTCAAGCTGAGATGGCAAGAGCTCCTCTTCGATCAGGCGCAGGCGCAAGCTATCGATTTGCGCCTTTTCTGTCATCGACTGGAATTCTTCCTCAGTGAAGTGATCTTCTGCGCCCTTAAGTGCGGCAAGCACATTGCCAAATTCGGCCATCCAACGGCTGTCAGACCATTCTAATTCATCCTTCGGTGCGAAGTTTTCAAGGGGTGGTTCGCTATCGACTAAAGCCAGCAAGGCAATTTCTTCACCTTGTTGGACGAGCTGACGAGCCATTTCAAATGCGAGCCAGCCGCCGAATGAATGTCCACCCAAGTAATAAGGGCCGGTTGGCTGGACTTTTTTCATATCGTCGATCATCACATCAGCCATTGCTTCAAGGCTCTGTAAATGAGTGTGACTACCGTCTAATTCGGGGGATTGCATACCCCAAACAGAGTAATCTCCCTCTAATTCTGTCGCCAGTTCACGAAGATAAAGCACTTGCCCGCCCGCGCCCGGGGCAAAGAACAGCGGTTTCGCCCCAGTGTTTTGTGACAAACCGACCATTGAGCCAACATCAGCATTATCACGGTTTTCAATGATGCGAGCCTGCTCTTTAATGGTGGTGAATGTCATCAAACGTGCCATCATTCGCTGTTCCAGCCCGAATTTTTCTACTGCCAGCGAACAGGCTTTCAGGATTAGCAGGGAATGCCCGCCCAGCTCGAAGAAGTGGTCATGGCGGCTGACACGTTCTAAGCCCAGCAGGTTCTGCCAAATCTGGGCCAGTGTGCTTTCCACTTCACCTTGTGGCGCTTCATAGCCACGTACTACGATGGCGGACTGGTCAGGGGCAGGGAATGCCTGACGGTCAATTTTGCCATTGGATGTGAGCGGGAAGGCATCGAGTGTCACAAATGCGCTGGGAAGCATATAGTCCGCCAGATGTTGGGCAAGCTGTTGTCGCAGTTCGCTGGGGACAAGGCTGATACCGGATTGAGGCTGCACATAGGCGATGAGGCGCTTATCATCAGAGGCTGTTTCGCGCACAAGGACGATAGCTTCAAGTACGCCCTGACATTGAACCAGTTGATTTTCTATCTCACCCAATTCAATGCGGAAACCGCGCAGCTTGACCTGAAAATCATTGCGTCCCAGATATTCAATCATGCCATTGGGCAGCCAGCGGCCCAGGTCACCGGTTTTATACATACGGGCATCAGGCTGTCGGCTGAACGGGTCGGCAACAAATTTCTCCGCCGTTAAATCGGATCGGTTCAGGTAACCACGGGCCACGCCGGCACCACCGATATGGATTTCACCGCTGACACCCAATGGGACCGGTTGTCCGAGCGTATCCAGAATATAAATGCGGGTATTGGGCAACGGATAACCAATCGGGATGTTATCAGTGATAGGCACAGTGTGTTGATTGTCCAGCATCAGCGTTGTGGCGATGACTGTCGTCTCGGTTGGGCCATAGGAGTTAATCCAGCGGCAGGACTGCGTTTCCGGCATGGCGTGCCAACTCAGCAAATGGCGGAGTTCTGCTTTCTCACCGCCGACAATAACCGTGCGCAGGTATTGGCCGAAACCACTGCGACCCGCTGTCATCTCCTGTACCCAGTGATGCCAGAAGGCGGTCGGGAGATCGATGATGGTGATCTGTTGCTCATTCAGCAGAGTGACAAAATCTGCATCCGGTACGCGGATATGAGCCGGGCGCAGAACCAGCGTAGCGCCGGAGGCGAGGGTAGGGAAAATATCTGACACCGAAGTATCAAATGCCACGGTGGCAAATTGCAGTATGCGATCTCCGGCCTGCGGTTCACTGGTTTTGTGTTGGGTGTGGATAAAATTCACCACATTGCGGTGTTCCAGCATCACGCCTTTCGGTTGTCCGGTTGAGCCGGAAGTATAGATGATATAAGCCAGATGATGCGGCTGTAGCCCTATCTGACTGGCATCAGGATTATGCTCAGGCTGTTGTGCCACGTTTTCCCGATGTTTTTCGTTATCTAACAGCCAGACATTCACGTCCTGTAGCGGCAAACGAGCCTGCAAATGTGTCTGGGTCAGCAGTAACACCGGCTTGCTGTCTGTTAACTGATAAGCCAGCCGGTCGAGAGGATATTCCGGATCGAGTGGAATGTAGCCCGCGCCCGCCTTGAGAATCCCGTACATGCCAATAATCATGTCCAGATTGCGATCAGCACAGATAGCGATACGATCATCAGCACGTACGCCAGACGCAATCAGGCTATGCGCCAGTTGGTTGGCGTGGCGGTTCAGTTCTGCATAACTCAATTGTGTATCGCCAAATACCAAAGCGGTGGCATCCGGTGTGAGTTCCGCTTGTTGCTCGAACAGTTGATGGATCAACTTATCCTGCGGATAGTCCAGTGCGGTGTCGTTAAACGTCTCCAGTAATTGGGTACGTTCTGCCAGTGGCAGGATATCGATTGATTGGATTGCTTTTTCAGGAGCAGTTTGCAGTGTGGCCACAATGCCTTTTAGCGCGGTGTTGACATAAGCATTAATGCGTACAGGATCAACTTGCTGGCTACATTGCGCTGTGAGCTCGAATCCATCATCAAAATCATCCACATCCAGCGACAGTGGGTAGTTGCTGCGCTCTTCACTTTCCATTTCCTGAATGCCGTCCCAGGCCGGTGAACTGGATTGTTCATCATCACGCGGGCTATGGCGGAAATTGAGCAGGCTGTTAAACAGTGGCAATGATGCCTGAATGCCACTGCAACGCTGTGCAATCGCCAACGGCGTCTGTTCATGATCCAGCAACTCGCTTAAGTGCTGATAAGTTTCCTGTACCACTTGCCCAACATTGCGATCCTGCAAACGAATACGAACAGGCAGGGTATTGATAAACATCCCAAGTACTTGGGATGCGCCCATCCCGCCCTGTAAGCGACCCAGTAATACGGTACCGAATACCACATCATCACGGCCGCAGCATTGTGCCAATACCTGTGCCCATACTACATGGAACAGCACCGCAGCGCTGATCCCCTGTTGACGGGCGCAGTCGCGGATCTGCTGAGCAAGTTCGTCATCCAGCGTGAGGATATTTTCCACTATTTCATCGTGCTCATCGCGTTTGCCACCCTGTACATCCAGTAAACCAAAGGGCAGGGTCGGCTCTTCTACATCTCCCAGTAATTGTTGAAAATAAGCCTTGTGTACCTCAATCGGCACTTTGCGGATCTGGGCAATAAAATTGCGGTAAGGTAGGGGCGCGGGCAGATTCGCTTCTTCACCCAAGAGTAATGCTTGTACTTCACCGAAAATGATTTCCAGTGACAGGTGGTCACAAACCAGATGGTGATGCAGCAGGCTCAGCCACCACAGCCCTGAATCGGGATCTTTGGCAATGTTGGCTGCCAACAGTGGCGCTTTGGTAATATCCAGCCGGATTGTTTGCGGATCGGTAAGGCACTGTAATTGTGTTTCGGCATTTTCCCCTGCTGAGAGAGTGAGTTCAGTAATGGGTAATGGTGCATGGCGGTAGACGACTTGCACTGGCGTAGGGAGTTCCTGCCAATGGAAGGCACTGCGCTGAATATCATGTCGATCAATCACCTGCTGGAGTGCCTGCAAGAAACTATCCAGCCGTTCCCGACTGTCAAAGTTCATCAGGATGTTTTCGAGATAGGTATCGCCTTCCTCTTCCAGCAAATGATGGAACAGAATACCTTCCTGTAATGGCCCCAACGGGTAGATATCCTGAATGTTGGCGGTACCGCCCGGTACGCGGTCAACAATCTGGTCAATCTGTGCTTGGGTTAATTCCACAAGAGGCAGCATTTCGGGCGTAATGGTAAGGCTGTCTTCGCGGATCAGGTTTGGTGGAATAGCTTGGGCTGCCGTGTCTTGTTCACTGTTCCGGTTCAGGCGTGAGCTCATGGCAGCCAGTGTCGGAGCAGAGAAGACGGCACTGACATCAATGGATAGCCCTTGCTGACGCAGTTGTTCAATCAGGCTGACGACCAGCAGTGAATGCCCACCCAATTCAAAGAAATTATCGTGGCGTCCGACGTGTTCCAAGTCCAGCAGGGATTGCCAGACGGCCGCCAATTTCTGTTCGATTTCGCCTTGTGGTGCTTCGTATTCACGATTGACAGTAGCAGTATGATCGGGAGCGGGCAACGCTTTACGATCTAACTTACCGTTGGCGGAGAGGGGGAAGGCATCCAGCATGACAAAGGCACTGGGAAGCATATATTCCATCAGGCGGGTGCTGAGTTGCTCGCGCAGATCGGCCGGTGTCAGGGTGATGCCGGTATGTGGGATCACATAGGCCACCAGACGTTTGTCACCATTCTTTTTTTCTTCACGGGATTCGTCGCGGGCGATCACAACAACATCACTGACTCCGTTACAAGCCGCCAGTTGTGCCTCGATTTCCCCCAGCTCAATGCGGAAGCCGCGTATTTTGATCTGAAAATCGTTGCGCCCCAGATAATCAATCATGCCATTTGGTAACCAGCACCCTAAATCGCCGGTCTTATACATGCGGGCGTTGGGCTGTTCGCTGAAAGTATCGACAACAAATTTTTCTGCGGTCAGTTCCGGCCGGTTCAGATAACCACGGGCGACGCCCATGCCACCAATGTGAATTTCGCCGCTCACGCCGACAGGTGCGGGCTGACCGTGGGCATCCAAAATATAGATGCGTGCATTGGGCATCGGATACCCAATGGGAATGTTGTCGGTGACAGTCAGTATCTGTTTATCATCTAGCGTCAAAGTTGTGGCGGTCACGGTGGTTTCGGTCGGGCCGTAGGAGTTAAGCCAACGGCAGGATTGTGTCTCCGGACGTGACAGCCAGCCCATTAAATGACGGTACTCTGCTTTTTCACCCCCGATAATCACGGTATGCAGATAAGGACTGAAACCGCTGCGACCCGCCATCATCTCCTGTACCCAGTGATGCCAGAAGGCAGTCGGCAGATCGATGATGGTGATCTGTTGTTCCCGCAAGAAATCGACAAACGTCATGTCCGGTATGCGGATATGAGACGGACGCAGAACCAGCGTGGCACCGGAAGCAAGGGTCGGGAAAATATCTGATACTGAGGTATCAAACGCCACGGTGGCAAATTGCAGGATGCGATCCCCTAATTGAGGTTCGCTGGTCTGGCGTTGGGCATGGATAAAGCTCACCACATTACGGTGTTCCAGCATCACGCCTTTCGGTTGTCCGGTTGAGCCGGAAGTATAGATGATATAAGCCAGATGGTGCGGTTGAAGGCCTATTCTCTCAATATCAGGATTATGCGCAGGCTGTTTTGACACACTTGCTTGATGGGTTTCATCATCCAACAGCCAAACAGGCATTTCCTGTATTGGCAGGCGAGCCTGTAAATGTTGCTGAGTCAGCAATAAAGCCGGTTGGCTATCCGATAATTGATAGGCCAGTCGTTCGGTCGGATATTCTGGATCGAGCGGAACATAACCCGCACCCGCCTTGAGGATCGCGTACATGCCAATAATCATGTCCAGACTGCGATCGGCACAAATTGCCACCCGATCATCGGGGCGTATGCCGGCAGCAATCAAGAGGTGTGCCAATTGATTGGCGTGCTGGTTCAGCTCTGTATAACTCAATTGGTTTTCGCCAGATACCAACGCGATGGCATCCGGTGTGCGCTCAACCTGCTGCTCGAACAGTTGGTGGATCAGACTGTCCTGCGGATAAGTCAGTTGGGTTGCGTTAAAGTCCACCAACAACTGCGTGCGCTCTGCTGATGGCAGGATATCGAGCGCGCTAATGGCTTGCTCTGGCGCGTATTGCAGCGCAGCCACAATACTTTTCAGAGCGGCATTCATATAAGCATTGATGCGAGCCGGATTAATTTGCTGACTGCATTGGGCGGTGAGAGCAAATCCATCGTCAAAATCATCCACGTCTAACGACAACGGGTAGTTACTGCGTTCTTCACCATTCAGCTCCTGAATGCCTTCCCAAGCCAGTGAGTTGGATTGTTCATCGTCACGCGGGCTATGGCGGAAGTTGAGCAGGCTGTTAAACAGTGGCAGGGGAGCCTGAATGCCGCTGCAACGTTGTGCCACCGCCAATGGGGCCTGTTCGTGCCCCAGCAATGCGCTTAACTGCTGATAAGTTTCCTGTACCGCCTGCTTAACGGTGCGTGTTTGTAAGCGAATGCGGATAGGCAGGGTATTGATAAACATACCGAGCACTTCGGCTGCACCAGCTCCTCCCTGCAAGCGGCCCAACAAAACGGTACCGAATACGACGTCGTCCCGTCCACTGCATCGCGCCAAGACCTGTGCCCACGCCACATGGAACAGCACAGCAGAGCTCATTCCCAATTGACGGGCGCAACCGCGCAGGTTGTTAGCCAGCTCGTTGTCTAGCGTGAAAATATCTTCTGTTATTTCATTGAGACTTCCACCCTGCACATCCAGTAAACCAAAGGGCAGGGTTGGTTCTTCCACATCACCCAACAGCTCGCGGAAATAGGCTTGATGAGCCTCCAGCGGGACATTGCGGATCTGAGCGATAAAATTGCGGTAAGGCAGGGGCGCTGGCAGTTTGTCACTCTCTCCCAGAAGCAGGGTTTGCACTTCACTGAATATCATATCGAGCGAAATGTGGTCGCAGACCAAGTGATGATAGAGCAGGGAGAGCAGCCACTGTCCCGATTCTGGATCTTGGGCGATATGCGCCGCCAGCAGTGGCGCTTGGGTAATATCCATCCGCACTGAGCGCGGGTCAGTAAGACGGCGTAATTGTATTTCGGCGCTTTCTGCTGCTGAGGCACTTTTTTCTGTTAAGAGTATATGTTCAATCATGGGCAATGGCGCACGGCGATAGACAACCTGCACCGGTTTAAGGAGTTCTTTCCAATGAATGGCACTACGCAGAATATCATGGCGGTCAATGACTTGCTGGATTGCCTGCAAGAAGCTGTCCAGCCGTGATCGACTATTAAAAACCATCAATTGATTATCGAGATAGAGATCGCCCTCGTTTTCCAGCAAATGATGGAAAAGAATGCCTTCCTGTAATGGTCCCAGCGGGTAGATATCCTGAATATTGGCGATACCGTCCGTGACATGGGCGACAATTTGGTCAATTTGGTTTTGGGTTAACTCCACCAGCGGTAGCATATCGGATGTGATGGCAAGACTGTCTTCGCGGATCAGATTCGGTGGAATCGCCTGCTCGGTGGTAGTTTTATGACTATTCTGACTCACGAGTGCGCTCATGGCCGCCAGAGTGGGAGCAGAAAAAACGGTGCTGACATCAAGGGACAGACCTTGTTGGCGCAGCTCTTCGATCAGGTTGACGACCAGCAGGGAATGCCCGCCCAACTCAAAGAAATTGTCATGACGGCCGACTTGCTCCAGACCGAGCAGTGATTGCCAGACGGCCGCCAATTGCTGCTCAGTGTCGCCTTCTGGCGCTTGGTATTCACGGCTGACCACCGCCGCCTGATCCGGTGCCGGCAGGGCTTTGCGATCCAATTTGCCGTTGGCAGACATCGGGAACGCGTCCAGCATGACAAAGGCACTGGGGAGCATATGCTCCATCAGGCTGCTGCTCAGTTGTTCACGCAGGTGAGACGGGCTGAGTGTGACCCCCGATTGCGGGATCACGTAGGCCACCAGCCGCTTATCCCCCCGGCCTTCTTCACGGGCGATCACCACCGCATCGCTGACCCCTGCACAGGCCGCCAGTTGGGTTTCAATTTCCCCCAGTTCAATGCGGAAGCCCCGGATTTTGACCTGAAAATCATTGCGCCCCAGATACTCAATGGCGCCATTGGGCAGCCAGCGGCCCAGGTCACCGGTTTGATACATCCGGGCATCAGGCTGTTGATTGAACGGATCGGCAACAAATTTCTCGGCCGTTAAATCGGGGCGGTTCAGGTAACCCCGCGCCACCCCCGCGCCGGCAATATGGATTTCGCCACTGACGCCGATGGGAACCGGCTGGCCGTGCGTATCCAGAATGTAAATGCGGGTATTGGGCAACGGATAGCCAATCGGAATGGTATTTTCGAGCGGCAGGGGC
Source organism: Xenorhabdus hominickii (assembly GCF_002632725.1). Taxonomy (GTDB): domain Bacteria; phylum Pseudomonadota; class Gammaproteobacteria; order Enterobacterales; family Enterobacteriaceae; genus Xenorhabdus; species Xenorhabdus hominickii. Next base: position 282,329 of record NZ_NJAI01000004.1, on the reverse strand, counting down.
TCTTTGCTGTCCAGCGATAATGTGGTGGCAATCACCGTCGTTTCGGTCGGGCCATAGGAGTTGATCCAGCGGCACGCCTGGGTTTCCGGGCTGGAGAGCCAGTTGATTAAATGGCGGTATTCCGCCTTTTCGCCGCCGACAATAATGGTACGCAGGTACGGGCTGAAACCGCTGCGCCCCGCCATCATCTCCTGTACCCAGTGGTGCCAGAAGGCGGTGGGCATATCCATAATGGTGATCTGTTGTTCTCGCAGGAAATCGACAAAGGTGATGTCCGGTATGCGGATATGGGGTGGCCGCAGCACCAGCGTAGCGCCGGAGGCAAGGGTCGGGAAAATATCAGACACCGAAGTATCGAATGCCACGGTGGCAAATTGCAGGATGCGATCCCCCAGTTGAGGATCGCTGGTCTGGCGCTGGGCATGAATAAAGTTCACCACATTGCGGTGTTCCAGCATCACGCCTTTCGGTTGTCCGGTCGAACCGGAGGTATAAATGATGTAGGCCAGATGGTGTGGCTGGAGTCCCATTTGGCGGGCATCAGGATTTTGGACCGGTTGTTTCGCGACGCGCTGCCGATGATGGTCATCATCCAGCAACCAGACCGCCATATCCTGGAGCGGCAACCGAGCCTGTAAATGCTGCTGAGTGAGTAATAATGCGGGTTTGCTGTCCGTCAACTGGTAGGCCAGCCGTTCAGCGGGGTATTCCGGATCGAGGGGAATATAACCTGCACCCGCCTTGAGGATCGCGTATATGCCGCTGATCATATCCAGACTGCGCTCGGCACAAATAGCAATACGGTCATCGGGGCGCACGCCAGAGGCGATCAGATGGTGAGCCAGTTGGTTGGCTTGGTGGTTCAGTTCGGCGTAAGTCAGCTGACGCTCACCAAACATTAACGCAATGGCATCCGGTGTCCGTTCTGCTTGTTGTTCGAATAGCTGGTGGATCAGGATGGTCTGTGACGGTGAGGACAGATGCGGATAGTCCAGAGCCGTCTCATTAAAATCCACCAAAACTTGGGCACGTTGCTGAGGTTGCAACAGAGGCAAATCTTCCACCCGCTGCGAATCATCTTCAACCATCGCCGTCAGCAGGGTTTGCAGGTAACTGGCAATGCGTTCAACGCTGGCAGGGTCAAACAGATCACTGGCGTACTCCAGCTCACCGACTAAGCCGTTATCAGTATCATTCATGGAAAGTGAAAGATCGAAATGCGAGCTGCTTTCGGTGAGATTGATTTCACTGATCGTCACATCCGGCAATTCAATACTCTGTTGCCCCGGCGTGTTATCCACTGACATCATAACCTGAAAAATCGGGCTGTGGCTCAGACTACGCGGAGGTTGCAGCGCTTCGACCAGTTGTTCGAACGGTAGATCTTGGTGGGCATAGGCTTTCAGGGCATGTGCTTTCACTCGTGCCAACAGATCTTTTACACTCGGATTGTCATCCAACTGAACCCGCAGTGCCAGCGTATTGACGAAGAAGCCGATCAGCGGCTCCAATTCGCGGTGTTGCCGGTTGGCAACGGGTGTACCTATCACTAAGTCTGTTTGGCCGCTGAGACGGGAGAGCAATGTTGCCCATCCTGCCATCAACGTCATAAATAACGTTGTACCATGACGTTGGCTCAGGGTTTTTAATCCGGCCTTGATTTCAGGTGGCAAAGTGATAGTGACGCATCCGCCGGCATAACTTTGTTTCTCCGGGCGTGGTCGGTCGGTGGGTAACTCTAAAAGTGCCGGCGCGCCCTGCAATGCATCACGCCAGAAATTCACCTGTTTTTCCAGCACTTCTCCCTGTAGCCACTGCCGTTGCCAAAGGGCATAGTCGGCATATTGGAGTGTCAGGGGTGGCAGGGGATCATTTTGTCCCTCGCTGAATGCGTGGTAAAGCGTGGACAATTCGTGCATCAGAATATTGAGTGACCAACCATCGGAAATAATGTGATGTTGGGTTAACAGCAAAATATGGTCATTTTCTGCTTGTCGGAGCAGCCGGCCCCTGATCAGGGGGCCTTGTGCAAAATCGAATGGCTGGTTGGTTTCACGCTGGACGATGTTTTCAATGGCTGTTTGCTGCTCAGCCGAAGGCAGATGGCTGAGATCCTCCACGGTCAAAGAGAAGCCATTATTAGGTTTGCCAATGACTTGTTGGGCTTGGCTGTCGACCATTTTAATGGTGGTACGCAAAATTTCATGGCGAACGACAATCTTGTCCAGAGCGGCTTGCAGGGCATTCAGATCCAGATGACCTTGCAGACGCAAGCCACCGGGAATATGGTATGCCGTCTGTGCGGCCGGATCTAACTGCGCTAAGAACCACAGCCGCTGTTGTGCCCAAGATAGCGGGAGCGTTTGTTGATCAGCACTTCTCGGAGCAATCTGGCTCTTTTCCTCTACCTGACTATTTTGGATGCGTTCTTTAATTTTTTTCTGGAGTACCGCTTGTCTTAATTTTAATAAAGTCAGTTCGTTATTACTCATTTAATTAATCATCTCCATTTAACAGGGCACGCAGTTCATCTTCAGACAAGTTCTCCAATTCTTTTTGCAGTGATTCGATATCATCTTGTGCGAAAAAGGTCTCAATTTGTCTTGATTCAATAAGCTCAGCGAGTTCAGACAGGGTGGAATGCGCAAATATGTCCGAGATTGATACTTCAAGATGGAATTCATCACGTAATCTCGCCATTAACTGAATAATTGACAGGGAATTTCCTCCCAAATCAAAGAAACTGTCATAACGTCCTACCTGCTCTAATCCCAATAGAGTCTGTAGGATAATGGCGATTTGCTGTTCTATTGTACCTTCGGGCGCTGCATATTCAAGACCAGCGATAGCTGAACGATCGGGGGCGGGCAGCGCTTTGCGATCCACTTTGCCGTTGGCGGTCAGCGGGAAGGCATCCAGCATGACAAAGGCACTGGGAACCATATAGCTGGCCAGATGGATATTGAGATGTTCCCTCAGATGGTTTGCATCCAGTGTGGCATCGGGCTGTGGAATGACATACGCGACCAACCGTTTATCACCGTTCTTTTTTTCTTCACGGACTTCTTCGCGGGCCACGACCAATGCTTCCCTGACGCCTGAACAGGCGAGCAATTGCGCTTCGATTTCACCCAGCTCAATGCGGAAACCGCGGATCTTGACCTGAAAATCATTGCGTCCCAGATACTCAATCGTGCCGTCTGGCAGCCATCGGCCTAAATCGCCGGTTTTGTACATGCGTGCGTTGGGCTGTTCACTGAAAGGATCGTGAATAAAGCGTTCTGCCGTCAGTTCTGGCCGGTTCAGATAACCACGGGCGACGCCCCTGCCACCAATGTGAATTTCACCTCCCACGCCGAGAGGAGCCGGATGACCGAGGGTGTCCAAAATATAGATATGGGTATTGGCGAGCGGACGACCAATCGGAACTGTGCCTGAGAATGAATGTGTCTCTGTCAGAGGCAGGGCGGTTGCCGTCACGGTAGTTTCCGTGGGGCCATAGGCATTGAGCAAGCGACATGCCTGAGTGTCGGGCATGGACAGCCAGTTTGATAAATGGTGGTACTCCGCTTTTTCTCCCCCGATGGTGACAATGCGCAGATGAGGACTGAAATAACTGCGACCTGCGGCCATTTCCTGTACCCAGTGATGCCAGAAGGCGGTCGGCAGATCCACGGCTGTGATGGCCTTCTCTTGCAAGAAGGAGATAAAGGCCATATCCGGTACTTGGATATGAGCAGGACGCAGGATTAAGGTTGCACCAGCGGCAAAGGTCGGGAAAATCTCTGACACAGCGGTGTCAAAGGCAATGGCGGTAAATTGCAGAACGCGATCGCTTGATTGGAGATCACTGGTCTGGCGTTGGGCATGAATAAAGTTCACCACATTGCGATGCTCAATCATGACGCCTTTGGGTTGCCCCGTTGAACCAGAAGTGTAAATGATATAGGCCAAATGGTGTGGCAGGAGTCCTGATCGTTCAGTGTCAGGATTATGCACAGGTTGTTTGGCGACGTTATCCCGATGAGTTTCATCATCCAACAACCAGACCGGCACATTCGGTACAGGCAAACGTGTCTGCAAATGTTGCTGGGTGAGCAGTAATACCGGTTGACTATCTGATAACTGATAGGTCAGCCGGTCGATGGGATATTCCGGATCGAGCGGAACATAACTCGCTCCGGACTTAAGCACGGCCAACATGCTAATGATGATACCAAGATTACGCTCCAGACACAGCGCCACACGATCATCGGGGCGCACACCGAAAGCCATTAGTTTGTGTGCCAGTTGGTTGGCATGACAGTTCAGTTCTGCATAACTCAACTGAATATCGCCAAAAACCAGTGCGAGGGCATCCGGTGTCCGTACCACTTGCTGTTCGAACAGTTGGTGGATCAGCTCATTTTGTGGATAAACTAATTCAGTGTCATTAAAGTCCACCAACAATTGCGTTCGTTCTGTGGACGGTAAGATATCGACCGCTTCTATTGCTTTTTCTGAAGAATGTTGTTCTGGTAAATATTGTCCTGGTGAATATTGCTTTGGTGCGTGCTGTAGTGCCGACACAATCTCTTTCAGCGCGATCTCCATATAGGCATTCAGGCGAGCCGGATTAATCTGCTGACTGCATTGGGCGGTGAGGGCAAAGCCGTTGTCAAAATCATCCACATCCAGAGACAGTGGGTAGTTACTGCGTTCTTCGCCACGAAGGATCTTGATGCCTTGCCAGGCCATTGATGCGGATTGTGTTTCGTCACGCGGGCTGTGGCGGAAGTTGAGCAGGCTGTTAAACAGTGGCAGGGGAGCCTGAATACCACTGCAACGCTGGGCAACAGCCAGTGGGGCCTGTTCGTGATCCAATAGTTCACTGAGTTGCTGATAAGTTTCCTGTACTGCTTGTTTAACGGTACGTGCCTGCAACCGAATGCGGATAGGTAGGGTATTGATAAACATACCGAGAACTTGAGACGCACCAATTCCTCCTTGTAACCGGCCGAGCAGAACCGTACCGAATACTACATCGTTCCGACCGCTGCACCGTGCCAAAACTTGCGCCCATGCCACATGGAACAATACTGCGGCACTCATACCCTGTTGGCGGGCGCAATCACGCAGATTACGCGCCAAGTCGCTATCGAGCGTGAGGACATTCTCTACTATTTGTTTATGTTGATCATGTTGTTCACCCTGTACATCCAATAAACCAAAGGGCAGGGTTGGTTCTTCCACATCGCTTAACAGTTTGTGGAAATAGGTTTGGTGAGCTTCCAGCGGAACGCTGCGGGTTTGAGCGATAAAGTTGCGGTAAGGCAGGGGCGCAGGCAGGCTGTCGTTTTCTCCCAGGATGAACGCTTTCATCTCATTGAATATCATTTCCAGTGAGACGTGGTCACACACTAAATGGTGATGCAGTAAAGAGAGCAGCCATTGTCCCGAGGTAGGATCCTGAACAATATGTGCCGCCAGCAGTGGCGCTTGGGTGATATCCATGCGCACCGTGCTCGGGTCGGTGAGACGGCGTAACTGGGTTTCGGCGCTTTTCTCCACGCTACCTTCCATTGCCAGTGTGTGTTCAATCACTGGCAATCGTGCATGGCGATAAACAATTTGGACAGATTCTGGTAGTTCTTGCCAGTGGACAGCACTGCGTAAAATATCGTGACGATCAATCACCTGCTGGAATATTTGCAAGAAATTGTCCAAGCGAGTCCGGTTATCAAAAGCCATAAGCTGGCTGTCCAGATAGAGATCACCTTCGGTTTCCAGTAGATGGTGGTACAGTATTCCTGCCTGCAATGGCCCCAGCGGGTAGATATCCTGAATATTGGCAACGCCCTCAGGAACAAGGCCGGTAATCTGGTCGATCTGGTTTTGGGTTAATTCCACCAAAGGTAACATCTCTGGCGTAATGGCGAGGCTGTCTTCGCGGATCGGGTTTGGAGGAATGGTCTGCGAGGCGATAGACTGGCCGCTGTTCTGATCTAAGCGGGCACTCATGGCTGCCAGAGTGGGGGCAGAAAAGACGGTGCTGACATCAAGGGACAGATTTTTCTGGCGCAGCTCTTCGATCAGGTTGACGACCAGCAGGGAATGCCCGCCCAACTCAAAGAAATTGTCATGACGGCCGACTTGCTCCAGACCGAGCAGTGATTGCCAGACGGCCGCCAATTGCTGCTCAGTGTCGCCTTCTGGCGCTTGGTATTCACGGCTGACCACCGCCGCCTGATCCGGTGCCGGCAGGGCTTTGCGATCCAGTTTGCCGTTGGCAGACATCGGGAACGCGTCCAGCATGACAAAGGCACTGGGGAGCATATGCTCCATCAGGCTGCTGCTCAGTTGTTCACGCAGGTGAGACGGGCTGAGTGTGACCCCCGATTGCGGGATCACGTAGGCCACCAGCCGCTTATCCCCCCGGCCTTCTTCACGGGCGATCACCACCGCATCGCTGACCCCTGCACAGGCCGCCAGTTGGGTTTCAATTTCCCCCAGTTCAATGCGGAAGCCCCGGATTTTGACCTGGAAATCATTGCGCCCCAGATATTCAATGGCGCCATTGGGCAGCCAGCGGCCCAGGTCACCGGTTTGATACATCCGGGCATCAGGCTGTTGATTGAACGGATCGGCAACAAATTTCTCGGCCGTTAAATCGGGGCGGTTCAGGTAACCCCGCGCCACCCCCGCGCCGGCAATATGGATTTCGCCACTGACGCCGATGGGAACCGGCTGGCCGTGCGTATCCAGAATGTAAATGCGGGTATTGGGCAACGGATAGCCAATCGGAATGGTATTTTCGAGCGGCAGGGGCTCTTTGCTGTCCAGCGATAATGTGGTGGCAATCACCGTCGTTTCGGTCGGGCCATAGGAGTTGATCCAGCGGCACGCCTGGGTTTCCGGGCTGGAGAGCCAGTTGATTAAATGGCGGTATTCCGCCTTTTCGCCGCCGACAATAATGGTACGCAGGTACGGGCTGAAACCGCTGCGCCCCGCCATCATCTCCTGTACCCAGTGGTGCCAGAAGGCGGTGGGCATATCCATAATGGTGATCTGTTGTTCTCGCAGGAAATCGACAAAGGTGATGTCCGGTATGCGGATATGGGGTGGCCGCAGCACCAGCGTAGCGCCGGAGGCAAGGGTCGGGAAAATATCAGACACCGAAGTATCGAATGCCACGGTGGCAAATTGCAGGATGCGATCCCCCAATTGAGGTTCGCTGGTCTGGCGCTGGGCATGAATAAAGTTCACCACATTGCGGTGTTCCAGCATCACGCCTTTCGGTTGTCCGGTCGAACCGGAGGTATAAATGATGTAGGCCAGATGGTGTGGCTGGAGTCCCATTTGGCGGGCATCAGGATTCTGGACCGGTTGTTTCGCGACGCACTGCCGATGATGGTCATCATCCAGCAACCAGACCGCCACACCCTGGAGCGGCAACCGAGCCTGTAAATGCTGCTGAGTGAGTAATAATGCGGGTTTGCTGTCCGTCAACTGGTAGGCCAGCCGTTCAGCGGGGTATTCCGGATCGAGGGGAATATAACCTGCGCCCGCCTTGAGGATCGCGTATATGCCGCTGATCATATCCAGACTGCGCTCGGCACAGATAGCAATACGGTCATCGGGGCGCACGCCAGAGGCGATCAGATGATGGGCCAGTTGGTTGGCCTGGTGGTTCAGTTCGGCGTAAGTCAGCTGATTCTCACCAAACATTAATGCAATGGCATCCGGTGTCCGTTCTGCTTGTTGTTCGAATAGCTGGTGGATCAGGATGGTCTGTGACGGTGAGGACAGATGCGGATAGTCCAGAGCCGTCTCATTAAAATCCACCAAAACTTGGGCACGTTGCTGAGGTTGCAACAGAGGCAAATCTTCCACCCGCTGCGAATCATCTTCAACCATCGCCGCCAGCAGGGTTTGCAGGTAACTGGCGATGCGTTCAACGCTGGCAGGATCAAACAGATCACTGGCGTACTCCAGCTCACCGACCAAGCCGTTATCAGTATCATTCATGGCAAGTGACAGATCAAAATGGGTGCTTCTTCGGGCTAATGGCAGTTCATCCAGTACTAAATCGGATAACTCAAGAGATTGCTGGGTTGGGGTGTTATCCAGTGCGAGCATCACCTGAAATATTGGGCTGTGGCTCAGGCTGCGTGGAGGTTGCAGGGCTTCGACCAACTGCTCGAAAGGCAAATCTTGGTGCACATAGGCTTCCTGTGCATGGGCTTTCACTTGAGCCAATAACGAACTGACGGTGGGGTTATCTTCCAGCCTGACTCTGAGCGCCAGCGTATTGGCGAAGAAACCGATTAGTGGTTCTAATTCACTGTGCTGGCGGTTGGCAACGGGTGTGCCGACAACAATATCTTGCTGACCGCTGAGACGGGAAAGCAAGATTGACCACGCCGCCAACAAAGTCATAAATAATGTGGAACCATGACGTTGGCTCAATGCTTTTAAGCCATCACGTAATTCAGGGGAGAGTGTAAATGCCAACTGATCTCCGCGATAGCTTTGTACCGCAGGGCGAACTCTATCCGTGGGCAGTTCCAGTAAAGCAGGTGCACCTTGCAGCGCATCACGCCAGAAATTAACCTGTTTTTCCAGTACTTCACCTTGTAACCATTGTCGCTGCCAAAGGGCATAATCCGCATATTGGAGAGTCAGAGGAGGCAGGGGGTCATCCAGATTTTGATTAAAGGCGCGGTACAGGGTGCTCAGTTCATAGATAAGTACGTTCAGTGACCAACCATCCGAAATCATGTGATGCTGGGTCAACAGCAAGACATGCTCATCATCTGCGAATCTCAGTAATTGAGCGCGTATCAATGGCTCCAGTGCAAAATCGAAAGGGTGATCAGTTTCAAATTGTGTTGCTTCATCAAAGGCCGTTTGTTTTTCTGCCTCAGTCAACTGACGAAGATCTTTTATCGTTAAAGTCAGACCACGGTCAGTATCGGCAATAACTTGCTGTGCCTGGCCTTCAACAATTTTAATCGTGGTACGTAGAATTTCATGGCGGGCGACTATTCTGTCCAGTGTGGCTTGCAGGGCATTTTGGTTTAGCTGGCCTTTCAAACGCAGCCCGCCAGAGATATTGTATGCCGTCTGTGCCGCCGGATCTAACTGTGCCAAAAACCACAGGCGTTGCTGTGCCCACGATAAGGGAAGCGCTTGTTGCCGACTGGCGGGTAATATCGTCGGTTGGGTGGATTGGTTGGCGGTACTCAATGATTGTGCTAAATCTGCCAAGATTGGGTGAGTGAACAGATCTTGCAGGTCTACTTTTATGTTGAGAGCGTGGCGCAAACGGGATGCCATTTGCACGGTCAGCAACGAGTGTCCGCCTAACTCAAAGAAATTGTCGTGGCGGCCGATTTGCTCCAATCCCAGTAAAGACTGCCAGACCGCTGCCAGTTTCTGTTCGATTTCCCCTTGCGGCGCGGCATATTCACGGCTGGCGATAGCCGCCCGATCCGGAGCTGGCAGCGCTTTGCGATCCAACTTGCCACTGGCGGTCAATGGAAAAGCGTCCAGCATGACAAAAGCACTGGGGAGCATATGCTCCATCAGATAGGTGCTCAGTTGTTCACGGAGCTGAGTGGGTGTCAGCACGACATCAGGCTGGGGTATCACATAGGCGACCAGACGCTTGTCACCTGTAGTTTCCTCACGGGCAATGACTACAGCATCTTTAACACCTTCGCAGGCCGCCAGTTGTGCCTCAATTTCCCCCAGTTCGATGCGGAAGCCACGGATCTTGACCTGAAAATCATTGCGCCCCAGATATTCAATGTTACCATTGGGTAGCCAGCGTCCCAGATCCCCGCTTTTATACATGCGGGCATCGGTTTGTTTATTGAATGAATCGTTGCAGAAGGGGTCGGTGACAAATTTTTCCGCAGTCAGTTCTGGGCGATTCAGATAACCTCGGGCGACACCCAGACCAGCGATATGGATTTCACCACTAACACCGATAGGAACAGGCTGACCTGACGAATCCAAAATATAGATCTGAGTATTGGCATTCGGGTGGCCGATCGGAATGATGCCATTGAGCGGATATGCGTCTGTACCATCCACTATCAGGTTGGTTGCTGTAATGGTCGTTTCCGTCGGGCCATAGGAGTTAATCCAACGGCACTGTTGGATTTCCGGCAGAGAAAGCCAATCCACCCAATGGCGGTATTCCGCTTTTTCGCCACCGACAATGATCGTATGTAAGCACGAGCTGAACCCCACGCGACCGGCTTTCATCTCCTGCACCCATTGATGCCAGAAGGCGGTAGGCACATCCATAATGGTGATCTTCTGCTGATTCAAGAAGTCGATAAACTCCGCATCTGGTACACGGATATGTGCCGGGCGCAAGACTAACGTCGATCCCGCCGCAAATGTCGGGAAAATATCAGACACTGAAGTATCAAATGCCATGGTGGCAAATTGCAGGATGCGATCGCTGGGCTGTGGCTGGCTGATCTGATGTTGGCTATGGATAAAATTAACCACATTGCGGTGTTCAAGCATTACACCTTTAGGCTGCCCCGTCGAACCGGAGGTGTAGATGATATAAGCAAGATGATGTGGCAGAAGCCCCAGTTGGCTGGCATTAGGGTTATGTATTGGCTGTTCAGCCACACTCTTCCGCTGATGCTCATTATCCATCAGCCAGACCGGAACACCTTTTATCGGTAAATGAGCCTGTAAATGCTGGTGGGTCAGCAATAACTTCGGCGAGCTATCTGACAACTGATAAGCCAGACGTTCAGCAGGGTATTCTGGGTCGAGTGGCACGTAGCCCGCACCCGCTTTGAGAATGCCCAACATGCCGATGATCATGTCCAAGCTGCGTTCGACACACAGAGCTACACGATCATCGGGTTGTATGCCAAATTCTATGAGGCTGTGTGCCAGTTGGTTGGCGTGGCAATTCAGCTCTGCGTAACTCAGTTGAGTCTCTTGATAAACCAAAGCCACCGCGTCAGGTATTGCCTCAGCCTGTTGCTCAAAAAACTGGTGGATCAGCTTATCCTGCGGATAGGTCAATGCGGTATCGTTAAAATCTACCAATAACTGTTTGCGCTGTTGTGGTGTTACCAGCGGCAGTTCAGCCACTCGCTGAGAATCGTCGGCGGCCATTGCCGTCAGCAGGGTATATAACTGACTGACCAGACGTTCTATTGTGGCATGGTCAAACAGATCACTGGCATACTCTAAATCACCCACTAAACCGTTTTCAGTTTCATTCAGTGTTAATGTCAGGTCAAAGTAAGCGCTGTCCCTGATTAATGGCCGTTCACTCAGCATTAGCCCCGGCAATTCGAAATGTCGTTGCCCCGGTGTATTATCCGTTGCCAGCATCACTTGAAAGATGGGGCTATGGCTCAGGCTGCGTGGGGGTTGCAGGGTTTCAACCAGTTGTTCGAAGGGCAGATCTTGATGGGCATAAGCATTCAGCGCTTGTGTCTTCACTTGCGCCAACAATTCGCTGACACTGGGGTTATCGTGTAATTGCACTCGTAGCGCTAAGGTATTGACAAAGAAGCCGATCAACGATGCCAATTCCGGTTGTTGGCGATTGGCGACGGGAGTGCCGATCACCACATCATCCTGTCCACTGATACGCGAAAGCAGAGTAGCCCATCCGGCCAATAACGTCATGAATAAGGTTGTGCCGTGACGCTGGCTGAGTTCTTTTAACCCCGCATGTAATGCAGGGGGCAGAGCGAGATCAACCCGATTCCCGACATAGCTTTGTTTCATGGGACGCGGACGATCGGTGGGCAATTCTAAAAGTGCCGGCGCACCCTGCAACGTGTTGCGCCAGAAACTGACCTGTTTTTCGAGCAATTCTCCCTGTAACCATTTTTGTTGCCAGAGAACATAATCGGCATATTGGATCGTCAGGGCTGGCATCGGATCAGGCTGTCCCTGACTGAATGCGCGATAAAGGGTGGATAGTTCATGCATCAGTACACTGATTGACCAACCATCAGAAATAATATGATGCTGGGTTAACAATAGAATATGTTGGTCTTCTGCTAATTTCAGCAGGCGTCCTCTGGCTAAGGGGCCATGAACAAAATCAAAAGGCTGATTCGCTTCAAAATAAGCGATTTTATCAATCGCAGCTTGTTCTTCTGCAGACAGTTGTTCTGTAGATAGTTGTGAATATTGCCCTGAGAATAATTGACTAAGATCGTCTTGTGTCAGGGAAAAACCACAATCTGCATCACCAATAATTTGCTGTGTTTCGTCTCCTACCGTTATGAACGTTGTCCGCAGAATTTCATGGCGAGCCACAATGCGATCCAATGCCGCTTGTAGCGCATTCAGGTTCAGGTTACCTTGCAGGTTCAGACCCACTGACATATGGTACGCCGCCTGAGCAGCCGGATCTAATTGAGCAAGGAACCAAAGGCGTTGCTGCGACCAAGATAATGGCACACCATTATCGCGCCCTTGAGTCATGATTTCTGTTTTTTGAGTAGACTGGCGGTTCAGTTTTGCTGATTTGGCTAATTCAAGTAATCTTCTGCGTTCAGCTAATGGTAGAGATGAAAACTCGTTATTCTTCATTTATTTATCACCACTTAAAGCAATGTAAAATATACCTTTTCTCTTTCACGTTGCAGCTTGGTTGGCCGCAACGTGAAATCCATTAGGTATAAAAATTAACTTATTGATTTATAAATATCTTGTAGGGACTCTGAATCAAATTGCAGTAACAGAGAGTCGATAATGCATTCTTCAAGCTGACAGAGGATGGGATGTGAAAACAGCTGATGGATGGATAATTCAACATCAAATGTTTTTTTGATCTGCGACTGTAGCTGTAGTACCAGCAGAGAGTGACCGCCCAGTTCGAAGAAGTTGTCATAGCGGCCTACCCGATCTAAGCCCAGCAATTCTTGCCAGATGGTGGCTAATTGTTCTTCGGTTTCCCCTTCTGGGGCGGAATATTCACGGGTGGACATGGCTGAGTGAGCGGGGGCGGGTAATGCTTTGCGATCGAGTTTGCCATTGGGTGAAAGAGGGAAAGTTTCCATCATCACAAATGCACTCGGTATCATGTAATCGGCGAGATTTTTGCTTAATTGTTCACGCAGTTGAGAAATGTTCAGGGTGTAATCGATATCGGGGATCAAATAAGCGACTAATCGTTTATCTCCCGTTTCATTTTCACGAGCAACAACCACGGCTTCCCGGATGCCCGCACATTGGGTCAGGCAGGTTTCAATTTCGCCCAGTTCAATGCGTAATCCCCGGATTTTGACCTGAAAATCGTTGCGACCGAGGTAAGCGATGCTGCCATCAGGTAACCAACGCCCCAGATCGCCGGTTTTGTACAGGCGAGCATCCGGATCGGGATTGAATGGATCCGCAATAAAGCGCTCTGCGGTCAATTCAGGTAAATTCAGGTAGCCACGGGCAACACCAACGCCCCCGATATGGATTTCACCCGAGATTCCCATTGGAACAGGTTGCCCGTGTGCATCAAGGATATAGATTTGAATATTAGAAATAGGGCGCCCAATCGGAACCTGTCCGCTATAACTATCGGGAACACATTGCCAAGCGGTCACATCAATGGCGGCTTCTGTCGGCCCATATAAGTTATGCAGTTCACTGTGAGCAAAGTGGGACAGACATTGCTGTTGCAGGGCATGAGGAAGAGCCTCTCCGCTACACAAAATCTGGCGTAGGGAAGGGCAGCGTCCGGCAGGAGCATAATGGAGGAAACTTTGCAGCATAGAAGGCACAAAATGGAGTGTGGTAATGCTGCGTTTTTCGATTTCTTCCAATAAATAGGATGGCTCTTTATGGCCGCCGGGGCGTGCCATCACTAATTGGGCACCAAACATCAGAGGCAGGAAAAACTCCCAAACAGAAACGTCAAAACTGAATGGCGTTTTTTGCAAGACCCGATCCTGAGGTGTTAATTGGTAGGTATCTTGTGCCCAGAGCAAACGATTAACAACACCACGGTGCTCATTCATCACTCCTTTGGGTAACCCCGTTGAACCGGAAGTATAGAGCACATAAGCCAAGTGACGGGATGTCAGCCCCAACTGAGAGGCGTCTAAGTTATCGACGGGGTGGCGGACAATATCGGCCTGATCTGCCGGATTGTCCAAAACCCAGACCGGAATATCTGTCACGGGCAATTGTTCTTGCAGATAGCTGTGAGTCAACACGATTACCGGTTCACTGTCTGACAGAATATAGGCAAGCCTATCAGTGGGATATTCTGGGTCGAGCGGCACATAGGCGGCACCAGCTTTTAAAATCCCCAACAGGGCAACGACCATATCCAGACTACGCTCCATGCAAATAGCGACACGATCATCCGGATGAACACCTGCGTTGATCAGGGTGTGGGCCAGTTGGTTTGCTTGTTGATTCAATGCGGCGTAACTGAGTTGGGTATCGTTACAAATTAGGGCAGTTGCTGAGGGGCTACGTTCTACCTGTTGTTCAATGAATTGGTGGATCAGGGCGTGTTGCGGGAAAGGTTTATCGGTATCATTGAAATCATGCAGAATTTGCTGACGTGCTGGTTCATCCATCAGGGGTAAATGATGAACCGTTTGTTGTTCGTCATCTACCATTGCCGTCAGCAGAGTCAAGAGATTCTGCATAAGCTGAGAGATGAATTCGGTATCAAAAATGGTGGTATCGTAATAAAAGGCATAACGGATTTGGTCATCAACTTCCAGGATATTGACCATTAACGGAACGGGAACATCAGCATAGAAAGGGTGAGGAAAAGGCCGTAACTCTGCATTTCCCCACTGTACCGTGACACTGTCATCTTCTGCCATCCAGAGTGCAGGCAGATCGCCAACGTATCTGGCTTTTTGAAATATCATGACTGTCTGGAAAACAGGGTGCTCTTCTGCATTACGTTGCAATTTCAGTTGTTCCAGCACTTTGGAAAACGGATATTTCTGGTTCTCAATACCCTGACGAACTGTTTTTGTCGCTTGTGTGATGTGTTCCTGTACCGTCATGTCAGGGTTGATTTGGCTGCGTAATGCGACGGGATTGATAAATTCACCGACCAATTTTCCCCAGCGGGCTCGGCCTCGTCCGGGCATGATAGAGCCGATAATAATGTCATCTTGTTCGGTATAGCGATTCAGGAGAATTTGGTAGGCAGCCAGAAAAATGGCGAACAGGCTGTTATCATACTTTGGTGCCAATGCTTGCAGTTTATTTGCCAGAGACTTGGGAATCTTTGTATATAAAGAGGTCTTTCCTGTCGCGGAATCAGTACTATTTTTAGGTGGCCATTGCGATACCGCTAAATTACCAGCCAATTTATTTTGCCAGAACTTTTGCTGTTTTTTTGCGCTAGCACTGTTGAGCCACTGTTGCTGCCATTCCACATAATCGTGAAAACTATTTTCTGGTACAGGTTCCAGAGAGTTGTCCGAAAGTAGGGCATCAAGTTCATCCAACAATAGCCAATAAGACCAGCCATCAACGGCCAGATGATCAAATGTCAGCACCATAATGCTTTCGTGTTGACTGCACTGATACCAACTGGCATAAACCCGCAGAGGATGCGTCAGATCAAAAGTATGCCAGCAGTCGTCCTGAACGCGCTGTTGTAGTGCTGCTGCGCTGAAGTGTTGGGCATCATGGACTGTGAGTGTGATCTTAGCGCTATCTGCGATGCAGTAGCCCAATTCTCCGTGGTATAACCCAAAACATGCCCGCAACATTGGATGCCTTTGCACCAATTTATTGAGCGCCTCTTCTAAATTCCCGGCTGTTAAGCCTTTAATGCGAGCACAAAACGCACTATTATTTTGACCTCGTTTATCAGGATCAATTTGGTATTGAAACCATCGGCTGCTTTGAGCTTCCGATAAAGGGAATGATTTCAATTTTTCAGGGTAATTCATTCTATAGCTCCCCTTTTTATGGGTACATTAAAAATCAAAACATGAGAACTGATAAAACAAAAATCACACTTGCATTTAAAATGAAAAAAAAGAGTTCAATGGAATAAAGAAAAATATATTCCATGTCGCTAATAATATTTTTTATCTATCCTTCATCTTTCAAGCTGCAGCTTTGTTAACTATGCTGCAACTTGAAATTTTCTGGGTTAGATAGCCATTATTTATTAATGCTTAATGAATTTTATTATTTATATTCTTTAATATGACCATCTTCTAATTTGATAATGCGATCAGCAATATCAAAATAAGCATCGTCATGACTGATAATAATGACAGTTTTACCACTGGCTTTTAATTCAGGCAGTAGTTCAGTATAGAATAGACGTTTAAATACGGGGTCTTGGTCGGCAGCCCATTCATCAAACAGATAAATAGGACGGTCTTCCAAATAAGCAGAAACTAAAGCCAATCTTTTTCGTTGACCAGCAGAAAGATCTGTTGTAGAAAATCCGCCATCCACAATTTTAACTTTGTGGCTCATATTTAATGCTTCAATATAATGAGTCGCCTTTTCAGTCACATTCGCATCACTATTAAGCAATTGCTCAAAGAGATGATAATCGGAAAAAACGGCGGAGAAGAATTGGCGATAATGCTCATTATTGGAAGGCGTTACCTTCACACCATTAAGCAAAACAGATCCGGATTCTTGTTCAAACAGACCAACAAGCAACATGGCAAGAGTTGTTTTTCCGCTGCCATTACCACCGACAATGAAAACAATTTCACCTTGCAATATTTTCAGACTTAATGGGCCAAGTGCAAATTGGCGGTCTTCTTTATCTGTTGTGTAATGGTGGATGACATCTTGCAATTCAAGTGCTATCGGCTGTTGATTCTGGAATGGATTAGGGCCTTCAATTTGTACTGCGAGTGATTCTTCCAGTTGACTGTCAAGGTGGCGCATTTTATTTAATGACACTTCCGCTTCCCTTAACTCTGGAATGGCACCGATAACCTCACTGATGGGGCCGGACAAAAAGAGAACAAGCAATGATACTGTAACGAGCGTCGAAGGTTCTTGGGGGAACCAGATAGGGACGATAAAAACGATCACACCAATAATGATATAGAATGTGACAGAACTGGCATTGATGACCCAAGCATAGCTGGAGTTAGCTTTAATACAGATTTGCTGGAATACTTTGGCCGCAGGAGCGATAACTCTATCAATAAAAAGATTACCTTTTTGTTTATTAAGTTGTAGCTCTTTGCTGCCATCAATCAGGCTTTGGAAATTAAGGTATATCTTGTCGACTTGGTCACGCATCTGAGTCATCAAACGTAACGGGTGTTTCTCCCAGAGATAAAACAGATACATTGAGATAAGACTCAGTACAGCCAGAATAAGGAACAGTTGCCAGGACATCCAGGCTAAATAACTGAAACAGGCTATGATGAGGGTCACATTACCAAAAACTGTGGGTGCCAACATAAAAGAGTGCACGAATACATCGACATCTTTCGTTAACACAGCCAGAAGACCGTGCCGTCCAAGTTTATGTAGTTTTTTGAGTGGGGCACGCAAAATTTTATTACTCAAACTCAGGCGCAATGAAAAAATAGTCGATTGAGCTAAATGAGATAATGTAATTTCTGATACTGTTTTTGTAATAAAAAAAATAAAACAAATACCAAAAAAGCTCCAGAGGAACGTGGTTAAATTAATTTCTTCTGTTACGCCTTGGCTAATCATACCTACTATTGAAGCACCGGCAAACCCACTAATTAATGCGCTTATTGTCGATACAAGCAGTAAAATCCAAGATTGACGATATAAATAAGCTATCAGAGTCATAAAAAACAAGCCATTGTCGAAGGTTATAGTGAATATGAAAATTCATATGTCTATCTACTCAATCTATTATGGTTGTTTTTTTATTAAAAAACTGCAAGCGTGATTTATAGCATAGCGTTATTAATAAATATAACTATGATAAAAATCACCACGCATGTAAATAATAACTTAAATTAATTACAAAGATGAATTATCTTGGTGAGGTTTTTTGATGGTTAATGTTTTTGTGTATCCAATAAGCCTCAAATTTTATTACAGATTGTTAACGTTAATTATTGATTGCTGATCCAATGATAATTTCTTATTTTTATGGTCGTGAATCTAATTTATTGATAATGATGAATGTTCAGATAATATCCGATGACTCTGTCATGCATTTCGATGGATTTTGAAAAAGACAACGTTTTACGAGTCAGTCTTTTACCAAATGCTGACGCAGATTCAGGTTAGGTCTTTCGATATGTTGTGTATAACGCTGGCTGTAGTTTTCCCATCAGCATTTTTTCATCGCTTTTCCAACCATCCGTCATATAGACCACAATGTTGAAAGGAGTCAGTAACGCCATCAAACGCATCAAGGTCTTTTTTGTTCTTGTCCCAAAAACGTGGGCGATCACTTTTCGTCTGCTCCGGTCGTAAGCATAAAAGCACCAACGGGGCTTTTTCTTCGACTTCACATATGACCACGACTCATCCATTTCACAGCAGACAATCACTTCAGTGCCGGGGCAATAGTTTCGGTTACGGATTTGGGACTGAGTTTTTTAAGTGACGAAGGACAGTATTCAGGCCAATTCCCATGACACGCGCTGTTGCCTGACATCCCATTCCGTTCATGGAATTTGCTTATGTGTCCCGGAACGACATGCGGTATAGGTGAATTCCAATGGCCAAGAATGACGACAAGATTGGCAAAGGTAGCGCTGATGACCAGAACGAGATCGCCCATTACGATGGAGCCCTTTAACTGCACAACAAGACGGGCAGATCACATCAATATTTACCATTTGAATGTTCTCCAAATAGGCAGACTATACACGATTCAATAAATTGATGTCATGACCAGCTGTTGCATCCTCATAACCAAAGCTTCATATAATAAAAGTATTGACAGATTGTGATATAGTTAATTATTTCGACATAGTTATAAGTGGTGAAGAATTTATTAAAAGTAAGCCAAGTCCTGAAATTTACATACATATGTTAGAGCTATTAAATGTTTCACCTCAAGAAGCTATAGTAATTGAAGATTCGTACTCTGGGATATTATCTGCTAAAAAAACCGGTTTAAGAGTCATTGCGTTTGAAGAAACCAGAATGCCAATTGATCAGTCAATAGCTGATTTTATTACAAAAGACATGTTAAGTATTTTTAATATAATAAAAAAATAACAAGTTGAAATTATTTTTTATTATTTAACAAAGGATTTCTTGAGTAAATATAATTTTCTTATAAAGTCAAAATAAAAATTACTCTCTAATGTTTTTATTTTTCAAATTAATTTTTTACTTATTTCTTTTACATAGCTTGTGGCGTGAACAATGCTTGAGCTTTTTTTGTTCATTAATCACCCAGTAGCATTTAGTTGTTTGTAACAATTCCGTTACATTCTCGATCGCTTACTGAAAAAATCAGAGGCTGCTTGGTAGATTCTGTATCCGTTAAGGGATAGAGGTAACTGACAATAAATTTAGTGTTATTTCATCGAAAATGAGACGTTTATGAGCAAGGAATGGTTTCTTATCATGAGGTGTCAAAATGATTGCGATTATTTGTAACAAATTGATATTAAATATTTTTATGTGTTTAAAAAGTAAAAATCATTAATTGCAAATACATTTTTTAGATCATGCCTATAAAATACTGGCATGATTTATGAATAATTATTGAACATTTTTATCTCATTCCCGTTATCTTCAATTCTATACCTCTTTTTGTTTATTTTTTTATGCATAAACGATGCATAAATTGAAAATAAAGTTATGTTTATAAATTGTGAAAAACATCATAAAGTAAATTCATTGTGACTGTATTGTATTGACTTTGTTAAAACCCAAAGAGATTATGAGATTAATTACTAATCACAAAAGATAAGGAAGATATTGAGACAGTGTCATTGGAAACTAATCAAATCATGAATAGATAATTTTAATGAATTTATTAATTAAAAATTACATCCAATGATATATGAATTTATTTTCCTTTTCGTAGCCTATTTATTGAGGAAAAACAAATGCCGAATATGATTCAAAGAAATTGGTTTGACCAGTATATGGTTCCCTGTTTTTCACCAGCAACATTTATCCCAGTTAAAGCCAAAGGCTCGCGTGTATGGGATCAGGATGGGAAGGAGTATGTTGATTTTGCAGGGGGGATTGCCGTTAATGCATTAGGTCATGCTAATGATGAATTAAAGAATGCATTAAGTTTTCAAATGGAAAATATATGGCATATTGGTAATGGCTATACAAATGAGCCTGTTTTAAAACTCGCAAAAACGCTAGTGGAAAATACATTTGCCGATAAGGTTTTTTTCTGTAATTCCGGTGCTGAAGCGAATGAAGCGGCATTAAAAATTGCCAGAAAATATGCTTTGGATAAATTCGGTAGCCATAAAAATGAAATTATTTCATTCGAAAATTCTTTCCACGGTAGAACGCTATTTACGGTGACTGTCGGCGGTCAGCCTAAATACTCTCAGGATTTTGCGCCACTTCCACAACAAATTACCCATCTTCCCTATAACGATATTGCTGCCATCGAAGCGCATATTTCAGAAAAAACCTGTGCCGTCATTGTGGAACCGATTATCGGTGAAGGGGGCGTTATTCCTGCCGATCCGGCATTTTTGAAAGCATTGCGGGAACTGTGCGATCAGCATCAGGCATTACTGATCTTTGATGAGATCCAAACTGGGGTTGGGCGGACTGGGTATTTTTATGCCTATGAGGAAATGGGTGTGGAACCTGATGTTTTGACCAGTGCCAAGGGGCTTGGCGGCGGTTTCCCGGTTGCTGCCATGTTGGTTAAACAACATGTTGCAGAAGCTTTCCAGCCCGGCTCACACGGGACAACATTTGGTGGAAATCCGCTGGCTGCCGCTGTTGCCAATAAAGTGGTCGACTTGGTGAATACGCAGGAATTTTTGGCCGGGGTGCAAGAGCGTCATCATGAATTTATCCGGCAGATGTCCGCGTTGAATCAACGTTATCAGGTATTCAGTGAATTACGTGGAAAAGGGTTATTGCTGGGGGCAGAGCTGGATAAAAAATATCAGGGCAAAGCGAAAACCCTGACCAATATCGCCGCGGAAGAGGGGTTGATTGCCCTGATAGCCGGCCCCAATGTGTTGCGTTTTGCTCCTGCATTAAATATTGAACAGCAGGATATCAATGACGGTTTCATCCGCCTTGAAAACGCCCTCAAGCGATTTGTTCAGGAATAAAACCGATTTGAGGTGATACCATGATGCTATTTAGATCCGTTCAACATGAAGATTTAGAGGATATCCTCAATCTTTCGTCCCGTGCTGGCGTTGGCCTGACGACGTTACCAAACAATCAGGAATATCTGGCAGCACGGATTTCACGCAGTATTGATTCTTTCAACGATGAAAGGGGACGAGCACAACAAGGGTTTTTATTTACCTTGGAGGACACGGAAAAGCATCGTGTTGTTGGTGTCAGCGCGCTGGAAGTTGCTGTCGGGCTGGAGGAGCCTTTTTACAATTTCCGCGTGCAGAAGTCAGTACGTGCCTCCCGTGAATTGGGCGTTTACAACTCATTTGAGACGCTGATTGTCGGGCAGGATTATACCGGTTCCAGTGAGCTGTGTACGCTATTCCTTGACCCCGGTTACCAAGGGGGACGCAATGGTATTTTTCTTTCCAGAAGTCGTTTTCTGTTTATTGCCGCATTCCGGCATCTCTTCCCTAAATCCATTTTTGCGGAAATGCGCGGAGTTGTGGATAAACAGGGCGAATCTCCGTTTTGGAATGCGCTGGGGCAACATTTTTTCAATGTTCCTTTTCAGCAGGCTGATTATTTAACCGGAATTGGCAGAAAAACCTTTATTGCGGAATTAATGCCATTCTACCCGATTTATGTCCCGATATTGCCGGAGTTGGCCCGTCAGGCTATCGGTCAGGTGCATGAAAATACAGTTCCTGCTCGCACTATTCTGGAAAAAGAAGGCTTCGCTTATCACGGCGGGGGCGATATTTTTGATGCGGGCGCCATCTTGGACGCGGAAATTGACAATGTACGCACAGTCAAAGCCAGCAGAGTTATGCATGTCAAAAAACGTGCAGATATTTTCCGACCACCAGATGGCATACCGTGCATTGTTTCTAACCTGCATTTTCAGGAATTTAAGGCACTACTCTTGAACATTCCCCATTCTCCGGAGGGCGATGAACTGTATCTCACTCCCGCAGAGATGGATGCGCTCCATGTGGACGATGGCGATTCGGTACGCTTTGTGTCTCTTCTCTCTTAATCGTTTTCACAATTAAAGGTTTTCACAATGAATCATCAAGCAAATTACATTGGCGGTGAGTGGGTAGCAGGGCAGGGCCTGCCGGTCATCAAATATTCCCCTGTTGATCAGCAAATTTTATGGCAGGCTAATGGTGCGTCTGCCCATCAGGTGAATGACGCTTGCCAAGCTGCCCGTAAGGTGTTTCCAGAGTGGTCTAGACTGGCGGTTGAAAAGCGAATTGCAATTATTCAGGCATTTGCTGATTTGCTGGCACAGGAAAAAGAAAACATCGCCTGTGTGATCAGCGAAGAAACCAGTAAGCCATTATGGGAAACACGGACAGAAGTTCAGTCAATGATTGGCAAAGTCGCCATTTCCATTGAAGCATGGGAACAACGGACTGGTTATTCTGAAATGCCGATGCCAGATGGTAAGGCCGTATTGCAGCATCGTCCTCACGGCGTGATGGCCGTCTTCGGTCCCTATAATTTCCCCGGCCACTTACCGAACGGACATATTGTTCCTGCGCTGATTGCCGGCAATACATTGGTATTCAAGCCCAGTGAATTGACGCCGATGACGGCAGAAAAAACAGTGGAATTATGGGTTAAGGCGGGATTGCCGGTCGGTGTGCTGAATTTGGTTCAGGGGGATAAGGAAACCGGCGGTGCGTTGCTGGATAGTCGTGAAATTGATGGCGTGCTGTTTACCGGCAGTGCCGCGACAGGGTTCCACTTCCACCGTGTACTGGCAGGCCAACCAGAAAAAATGCTGGCGCTGGAGATGGGCGGTAACAACGCTCTGATCGTGGACGATTATGATGATATTGACGCGGCAGTTTACACCATTATTCAATCCGCATTTATCTCTGCAGGACAGCGTTGTACGTGTGCCCGCCGGTTATTGGTGAAACAAGGACAGAAAGGGGATGAGTTGATCCAACGGCTACTTGATGCTGTAGGCCAAATTACGCCAGCGCATTGGAATGCCGAACCACAGCCTTTTATGGGCGGCGTTATCTCTTTAGCGGCGGCAAAAACACTGCTGGAAGCCCAGTCCAAGTTGCTGGAATTGGGTGGCGTTTCCCTGCTCACTTTAGTGCAGTCTGATCCTCGTTCAACGTTTATGACACCCGGCATTATTGACTTGACGGATGTCAAAGACATTCCTGATGAAGAATATTTTGGCCCTTTGTTGACTTTGAGGCGCTATAACACTTTCGATGAAGCGATTGCCATTGCGAATGATACGCGGTTTGGGCTGGCGTCTGGTTTGATTTCTCCTGATGCCTCCTTGTTCCAGCGGTTATTGCAGGAGGCAAGAGCAGGGATTGTGAATTGGAATAAGCCATTGACGGGCGCATCCAGCAAAGCGCCGTTCGGGGGCATTGGTGCATCAGGGAATCACCGCCCCAGTGCTTATTATGCCGCGGATTATTGCGCTTGGCCGATGGCTTCCTTGATGGCAGATAATGTGGTTTTGCCGGAAACCCCAGCGCCGGGGCTTGAATTTTTTCAGTCTTAATTTATCCACTAATAAATAGGATGTCAGAGGTGACTATGTCGGGAATTGAAGCAAATTTTGATGGTTTAGTGGGAATGACTCATCATTATGCTGGGCTGTCAATGGGTAATGAGGCTTCCATGAATCATCGGGGGCAAGAATCTAATCCCCGCAAAGCCGCTCTTCAGGGATTGATGAAAATGAAGGCTCTGTCTGATATGGGGCTGGTGCAGGGGGTTTTACCCCCACAGCAACGCCCCAATCTTCCTGCATTGCGACAGCTTGGGTTTACCGGTAGTGATGAGCAGGTATTAAGCAAAGCAGCGCAATATTCCCCACTGCTGCTGTCCAATCTCAGTTCGGCTTCTTCTATGTGGACAGCCAATGCTGCAACAGTTTCACCATCAGCGGACAGTGCTGATCAACGTGTCCATTTCACCGTGGCAAACTTAAATAACAAGCTGCACCGTTCACTGGAAAGTGTCACGACTTCACGAGCGTTGAAAGCAACTTTTGCTGATCAGAGCTGCTTTGTTCATCATGATCCTTTACCGCAACATGCGGATTGGGGGGATGAAGGTGCAGCGAATCATAACCGCTTTTGTGGTGAGTATGGTGAAGCGGGTGTCCAGCTTTTTGTCTATGGCCGCAAAGCATTGCAAGAAAGTGAAGCACCCAAACGCTATCCTGCACGACAGACACTGGAGGCCAGTCAGGCAGTCGCTCGCCTGCATCAGTTAGAAGAAACACGGACGGTATTTGCTCAACAGAATCCCGTTGCCATTGATAGCGGCGTGTTTCACAACGATGTGATTGCCGTCAGCAACCGTAATGTTCTTTTCTATCATCAACTGGCTTTTTTAAACTCGCAGTCGGTACTGACTGAGCTTGGCGAAAAACTGGCGCAACTCGGTCAAGCATTGATTGCGCTTGAAGTGCCGACAGAGCAGGTTTCCATTCAGGATGTGGTCGGCTCCTATCTGTTTAACAGCCAATTATTGAGCAAACCTGATGGCAGCATGATGCTGATTTTACCGGAAGAGTGTCGCCAGAATCATAACGTTTCAGCCTACTTGCAAGAGTTGCTGGCAAAGGAAAACTCACCCATTAACAAACTCCACTTTTTTGACCTGCGGGAAAGTATGCGTAATGGCGGAGGGCCTGCCTGTCTTCGGCTTCGGGTTGTTTTGAACGAACAAGAGTTGGCGGCGGTGAATCAGGCTACCTTAATGACGCCTGCATTGTATCAGCGTCTGACAACTTGGGTAGAGCGTCATTATCGTGATTCTCTGTACGTGGCTGATCTCGCTGACCTGCAGTTGCTCAGCGAAATCTATTTTGCTCTTGATGAACTGACGCAGATCCTCAAGCTCGGTTCTATCTATGAGTTTCAGCGTTAATCAGGAGATAAAATGGATTTACTGACATTACTGCTTGAAAACAAACTGGAAGAGACTTTGCGTTTTCCGCCAACAATTAAACCATCGTGGTTGGCAGAGGGAGTATTGCAGCTATTTCCTCAAGGAAGCCCTCAAGAGGAAAAAATCGATACGTTGATTATTTCAGCCGGAATACATGGCAATGAAACAGCGCCGGTGGAAATGTTAATCCAATTGTTGTCACAACTGGCGCAGGGAAGCCTACCGTTACAGCATAACCTGTTGCTGATTTTCGGTAACTTACCCGCTATGCGTGAGGGCCAGCGGTATATCGGGCATGATCTCAATCGTATGTTTGGCGGTCGCCATCAGCATTTTCCCGTAGGGAATGAATCAAACCGCGCCAGAGAGCTGGAAGCCGTTATCCATCAATTCTTCAGTGAACCAGCGGTCATGGCATCCGAGAAACACAGGCACCTTGATCTTCATACTGCGATCCGCGGCTCCTGCCATGAGCAGTTTGCTCTGTTGCCATACCAGACACGTGAGTATGCTGCGGACTTTTTACAATGGCTGGAAGATAGCGATATTGACGCTGTGGTATTCCACAATACGGTGGGAGGCACATTCAGTAACTTTACCAGTGAACATTTCAACGTAGACAGTTGTACGATGGAAATTGGTAAAGCCCTGCCGTTTGGCCGGAACGATCTGGCTAGGTTCAGCAATATTACGGCAGCTCTGCGGGATTTGATCGCCGGTTCGTTTTCAATCAAACGAAATAAACCAGCCATCAAACGCTATCGTGTGGTTGATGCCATTATCAAACAACATAATAGTTTTCAGCTTCATATACCCGAAGATACGAAAAACTTTACTGTGTTATCGGACGGTTTCGAGATTGCCAGTCAGGATAATCAATCTTGGAAAATCACGTCTCCTGCAAACTTTATTCTATTCCCTAATGCCCATGTTGCCATTGGGTTGCGGGCGGGTTTATTGCTGACGCAATTAACATAACTAATTCATATAACCAATTCATATAAAAACAAAATCGTGGAGGTATTGATGACGAGGTCATTAAAAACACCCGTGGAGCAATCCACTGGTGCGCAGAAACTTCACCGTGGATTAGGTAAACGTCATATTCAGTTGATCGCAATTGGTGGTGCCATTGGTACCGGGCTGTTTATGGGGACGGGGAAAACAATAGCAGTATCAGGCACATCCATTATTCTGACTTATCTGTTGATTGGTTTTTTCGCCTTCATGGTGATGCGGGCAATGGGGGAACTGTTGCTCAGTAAACTGGATTACCGAACATTTGCTGATTTTGTGGCGGATTATCTCGGGGATAAGGCCAGCTATTTTTTGGGCTGGACTTATTGGATGAGTTGGGTTGTGAGTTGCATTGCGGATGTAGTGGTCTGCGGCGGTTATATTCAGTATTGGTTTCCAGATAGCTCACTTTGGCTGACGGCACTGTTTATCTTAGGATTAATGTGTTTATGTAATTTTTTTTCAGTACGGCTATTTGGTGAAACGGAATTCTGGTTTGCCATGATTAAAGTGGTCGCCATCGTTGCCTTGATTATCGTCGGTATTGGCATGGTTTTTGTGGGATGGACCTCACCCAATGGCGTGACAGCTTCTGTGCGTCATTTGACGGAGCCCGAAGTATTCCTGCCTAACGGGGTATTTGGTTTTTTTGCCGGTTTTCAGATAGCTATCTTCTCTTTTACGGGGATTGAGCTGGTTGGTACGGTGACGGCTGAAACCAAAGAGCCGGAAAAAATCTTGCCGAAAGCCATCAATAGTATTCCCATCAGGATCATTATTTTTTATGTATTTTCCATGATGTGTATTATTGCTGTTACTTCATGGCCGCATATTTCACCGGAAGTCAGCCCATTTGTGACATTGTTTGCACTGGCCGGATTACCGGCAGCAGCAGCGGTGATAAATTTCGTGGCACTGACTTCGGCGATGTCGTCAGCGAACAGTGGGTTATATGCCTGTACCAGAATGCTTTATGGCCTGTCTACGGAAAAATTGGCCCACAGTAAATTCGGGAAACTTTCGATACAAAGTGCGGTACCCACATTTAGCTTGATATTCTCTGTTATCTGTATGGCAAGTGGCGTATTTCTGCTGTTTATCATTCCCAATGTTATGAAATTATTTACGATTGTTTCTACCGTGGCGGCGATCATGGTGATTTATAGTTGGTGTATGATACTGCTTGCTTATCTGGCTTACCGAAAGAAACGCCCTGACTTGCATAAAACATCAATTTATAAAATGCCGATGGGCATTCCCATGACATGGTGTACCTTAATGTTTTTTGCCTTTACAGTAGTGATCATGGTATTTGATTATGATACCCGCATTGCATTATATGGTACACCAATATGGTTTATCATATTAGAGGTGTTATGGCGTATGCGGAAATACCGAGAACAACGGGGAACTCAGGAGGAAATGATAAATTAACTTCAGTTACTCCTCTGAATAAATTGTTGGATATTGTTGTTTTCATATATTGCTACTTTCACATATTGTTATTTTGGGAGGTGCCATGATACCCATAGCAAGATCCAGAACAACGTATTTTAATAATGTATTAAGAGGTATTTTATATTGGTTACCGCCCCTATCTTTCAAATTGATAATCAGAGGAGAATGATATGAAATCAAGATCAAAATCTTTTAATATCAATAAGCCATATACTCCTGATACGTTAACCCGATGGGAATCTAGCCCCCATATATCGTTTAATATTATGGATAGACTATCTCTAAATATAAGGGAAGTTTCTCCATCAAAAGCATTAATTATTATTAATGGAATGAAAACGAAAATAAAAAAAGATGGCTGGGAATATATACCCGGTAAAAATGAAACCTTGGATGAAGAGCAGGTAAAATGGAATAACCGCTGCTATTGTGTTGTGGATATGTTTGGAATGGGGCTGAATATATTACAAGATATCAAATACAATACTGATAAAAAATATCACTGTTTTATCGCTTATTTTAGAAGTGCTCCTGTTGGTGTTTTGATATTGTCTTATACATTATCATCTTCTGAATCTTCTGAATCTTCTGAATCTTCTGAATCTTCTGAATCTTCTGAATCTTCTGAATCTCCTGAAATCGTTGTGTTAGCAACACATTGCGGTCTCAAAGATGGTGGTATTCTATTGATAGAACATGTGGTAAATAAATCAAAAGAGCTAAACAGAGGAGGCCGGTTGATAATAATGCCGCTCGGTGATGTGCAACAGGTTTTTTCTAACATCGGCTTTGTTGATATGAGTTCGGGAGATATGGAGCTAAATCCGGCGGAAAGTCACAGATGGAAATTAGCGAATAATAAATATCGTCTTACATAAAAATGTACACTAAGGGCCTACTGAGATAGGCTCTAAATCAATTGTAAGTTGTCTGTGTTGGCCGCATGTGGCAAGGTGCTTATTGGTATCACTCACGATGATAACTGCTTCACTTGGCTGATTATTGTCTAAAATTGGAAAATGGCAGACTGGTTGTTTATGGTACATTGGTGATATTGGTAACTTAATACAGATTGTTAACATGAGGCATTCCCTTGAACGGCCATGCCTCATGGCGTGTTATTTTTTACTTTTTCGTATAACTCAATTTTTGCCATAGCACATCGACAAAGGGTTTGACGTTAGGTATGGACAACATGGTCATATGGTTTCCTTCCACCAGCATCGTGCTTAGCTGAACCACATGTGTTTGCCATCGGGTGGAATTAATTTCAGTTTCTTCCTTATTCCCCTCTTTTGCATTGATCAAATGGACAAGACCTTGATAACGGTCACGAGGCGTATAGCACGTATTCAGATTGGCTTGCATGACTTGGACGATCCCCTGCAACATGGATATCGGTGAATTGGCTGTGAAAAGTCCGGTGCGTATCAGGGCTTGGTGCAGATACCGGAGTTGTTCACTGTGTTTCTGACCTTCAAAATCTTGCCTCGTGAGTGGCAGTGGTTGGTCAAGTAACATGTTGTAGATTTTAATTAACTCGAGCAGTGTTCCGGTATAATTGAACGATTTAGGCGCACAATCTTGCGGATCGGGCGCTGTGGTATCAATGAGGATCAGATCTGCGACCTGTTCTCCTTGTGCCTGTAGTTGTAGGGCTATCTCGAAAGCAATCTTGCCTCCGAAAGAGTGTCCCAATACGTGATAAGGGCCTTTGGGCTGTATTTGGCGTATCGCTCTAATATAATCACGGGCGGCTCCTTCAACGCTGGTATGCGGTGGGCGCAGGGGATCTATCAGTCCGCGAGCCTGCAAAGCATAAATGCTCAGATGTGACGGGAACGACAGGGCAAACTCAAGCAGGCTGGAAGCGCTAGCACCAGCGCCTGGAATGCAGAACAGGGGAGGTAAGTTTCCCGCTGGGCTTAATGGCACAGGATTACCATCGAAAACGGAGACGGATTGGCCTGTCCGTTCATGAAAGATACGTCCATGAAAAGTACGTCCATGGAAAGTGCGTTTATTCACGGCTAAAGCCAGTTCGCTCAGAATTGGGTGAGAAAACAACATCGCCAACGAAACTTCCATATTTTGTTTCTGCATACAAGTCAGCAACCGTATTGCTATCAATGAATGTCCCCCCAGCTCGAAGAAATTATCATGGCGGCCAATACGATCCAATCCCAGTAATGCTTGCCAAATTTTGACCAGTTCGGTTTCGATTTCACCCTCTGGGGCGGCATAACGGCGTGTCATTATTGCAGATTGATCCGGCGCCGGCAGTGCCTGATAGTCGAGTTTACCATTGGGTGTCAGTGGGAAAACATCGAGTATCATAAAAGCGCTGGGGATCATATAGTCAGCAAGATGTAGCGCGAGCTGTTGACGCAATTCGGTTGGTTTCAGTACAGCGTTTGGTTTAGAGAGCAGATAGGCTACCAGACGTTTTTCACCGGACAGGTCTTCGCGAGCGAGTACCACGGCTTCGCTCACCCCGTGGCATTGGGTGAGATGGGTTTCTATTTCACCCGGTTCGATACAGAGACCATGTAGTTTGATCTGAACGTCATTGTGCCCCAAATACTCAATATTTCCATCGGAATGCCAGCGTCCCAGATCACCCGTTTTATACATGCGAGCGTCTGGTTCGGTGCTGAAAGGATCAGCAAGGAAACGTTCGGCTGTCAGTTCCGGACGATTCAGATAACCACGAGCAACGCCGACACCAGCAATATAAATTTCTCCTATGACGCTCAGAGGAACAGGCTGTTTATGTGCGTCGAGAATATAGGCTTGAATATTTGGCAGTGGCCGGCCAATCATTGAAACATCCGGTACATCGGCCGCGGAGCGGTATTCATACCAAATTGCATTACCGCTGATTTCGGGCGCACCGTAGAAATTCAACAAACGAATTTCTGGATATTTTATCATCACTTGCCGGGCTAACTCTGGTGCCAGTTTTTCCCCACTGCAAACTAAAGTTTTGATTGATTCCAGGCCATCACCCTGCATGAGGAGTTTCAATAGCGAAGGTACAACCATTAGGTAGTTAACATTGGTGCGGTACAACCCCGAACTGAAATAAGTCATATCTTTGACGTGATGCTCATCGAGAACCACCAATTTGCCACCGGCTGATAAAACGCCCAGTGCTCCGGTTATTGAATCGATGAAACTGATGTGGGTTTGCAACGCCGCTACCAACGGTGGTGTTACAATATCGTGGACAAACCATAATAAGTGATTGCATAGGGCTTGATGGATGCTCATTACGCCTTTGGGTTGTCCGGTGGAGTTGGCCGTGTAGCTCACATAAGCCAAATGATGGGAAGTCAGCGTTTGTACTTCCGGGTTGTGGTTCGGTTGTTCAGCCAGCGTTACGTCGAGATTATCGAGTATTATTGTCGGCACAGATGTAAACATAGATGTAGGCACTGAGCCAGCTAATATATCAACTTGGGCAGATTGAATAAGGAGTATCACGGGGGTTACATCATTAAGCATATAAGCTAACCGTTCGGCTGGATAGGTCGGGTCCAGAGGCACATAAGCGCCTCCTGACTTAAGGATAGCGAGTAAACCTACCACCATTTCCACATTGTGTTCGACACAAATTGCCACGTGATCATCCGGACGAACCCCCTGTGCGATCAAATAATGCGCCAGACCATTGGCACGGCGATTCAGTTCTCCATAACTCAGTGCTTGTTCTCCACAAACCACAGCGGTAGCTTCGGGATGGTGTGTCGCCTGAGCCTCGAAAAGTTGATGAACCAAAGCCTGTTGCGGGAAGACGACTTCCGTGTTTTGAGAGGCGTGAGTGGTATTGAATTCCACCAATATCTGCTGACGCTCGCAGGCAGGAATAATGGATAGGTTCAGAATTGGTTGTTGGGATTTGGTTTCTAATGCGTTAACCAGACCTGTGAGAGCCGTGGTCATATAAGCGTTCAGACGATCCGGTTCGATGCTTTCCACTGTTTGGGCAATCAAGCGGAATCCTTCACCCAAATCATCCACGGATAAATCGATGGGATAGTGGGAACGTTCATGTCCTGCCAACCAGCGTATGCCTTCCCATGTGAAAATTATTTCCTCCGATTGGATATGGCGATAGTTTAACAATGCATTGAACAGTGGCAGAGAAGGAGGCACACTGCTACAACGCTGTGCCAGTGCCAACGGTGCTTGTTCGTGTTCAAGCAAGGTAATGAGATGACGGAAGGTGGTTTGAATCACGTTTTGAGCATCAAGCCCTGCCAATGAAATCCGGATGGGCAGGGTATTGATAAACAAACCCAATCCCCTGTCAATACCAGCGTTTTCTCGCATTCGTCCCAATAAGATGGTGCCGAATACCACATCCTCCTGCCCGCTGAGTTTTGCCAACACCAGTGCCCACGCGACATGGAACAACACACTGGGGCTGACGCCCTGATGGCGGGTCTGTGTGCGGATTGTACTGGCCAAAGTTGCATCCAGTGACTTTCTGTCTTCTGTAATCTGCCTGTCCCCACGATAGATATCCAACATTCCAAAGGGAGCAGTGGGAACATTTATACCGGTGAGCATTTCACGAAAGTAGGCTTCGTGGGCTGATGCCGGAACATGCAGGGTCTGGGCAATAAAGTTACGGTAAGGCAGTGCCGGAGGCAGGTGCTCGGTACGCTGGTTCTTAACATATTTTTTTTCAAAAAAATGACTCTTAACTCGTTGATACAGGAGTTCGTTGATTTCAACGACGATAAGATCCTGCGTCAGATGGTCACAGATCAGATGGTGAGAACGCAGAGCCAGCAACCATTCGCTTTGCTTGGCATCATGGGCAATATCTGCGGTTAAGAGTGGTGCCTGAGTCATATCAATACAGTGCTGATTCGGATCGATGTGAGCTAGCAATTGAGCCGGAGCATCCTCTTCACTGGATGGCACAAACGTGTTGATACGCAGGGAAGCTTGACGCCAGACAACCTGCACAGGCTGACTCAGTCCCAACCAGCAGACCGACGTGCGCAAAATATCATGGCGGTTAATGATCTGTTGTAAGGCAGTCAAAAAGGTATCAAGACGCTCGCGGGTATCGAAAGCGAGTAAACTGTACAATAGATACGTATCGCCCTGTGTCTGCAAGCTGTGATGGAACAGGATACCTTCCTGTAACGGAGCAAGTGGGTAAATATCCTGAATGTTAGCGGCACCGTTGGGAATGGTGGCGGTAATGGCATCAATTTCGCGTTGGCTTAGGGTGATCAGCGTTAACATGTCTGGCGTGATAGCGGTGCAACCGTCTGGAATGCGATTAGGTGGCACAATAAACGTGGCCGTGCTGTCTTGTTCTGCCAGGATGGCTTGCGCCATACCGGCCAGTACCGGAGTGTCAAACACGGTACGAATGCTCAGCGCCAATCTTTGGTTGCGCAGTCGTTCGATCAGGCTGATTATCATCAGCGAATGTCCACCCAGCTCAAAGAAATGATCATGGCGACCAACGTGCTCCAGCCCTAACAATGTCTGCCAAATCTGGGCCAATGTCGTTTCGATTTCACCGATCGGGGATTCATATCCATGAGTGACGATTGCCGTCTGATTCGGTGCTGGCAGTGCCTGACGGTCGATTTTGCCATTGGGTGTCAGCGGGAATTTCTCAAGCATGATAAAAGCGCTGGGTAGCATATACTCGGCAAGATGTAACGCAAGTTGCTGACGCAGTTCAGCGGGAACCAGCTCAATACCAGATTGAGGTTGCACATAAGCGACCAAACGTTTCTGGTTAGGCTCGTCTTCACGGACGAGAACCAGTGCTTCGCACACTCCGTGACACTGAGTGAGGCGCATCTCGATTTCTCCCGGCTCAATACGAAAACCGCGTAGTTTGACCTGAAAATCATTGCGGCCGAGGTATTCGATATTACCATCGGGCCGCCAACGGCCGAGGTCGCCGGTTTTGTACATGCGAGTGTTTGGATCGGAGGCAAATGGATCAGTGAGGAAGCACTCGGCAGTAAGTTCAGGATGGTTCAGATAACCACGGGCAACCCCCGCCCCAGCGATATGAATTTCACCTGCAACACCGAAGGGAACCGGTTGGCTTTGTGCATCCAGAATATAAATCCGGGTATTGGCGATCGGACTGCCGATGGGAATTTTCCCACCTTCGCCAGCCGTTAATGGAACTTCATACGCTGTAGCGAAGGTAGTTGCTTCCGTTGGGCCATAGACCTGCAACAAGTGTGTGGGTGGAAAATTGCTTCTCAATTGGATCACCGGGCGGATATCAGCCTGCTCTCCACCGAAAAGCACATAACGTAAGCCTGATAATGATGAAGCAATCAAACTTGCATATTGATTGAACAGGGCGGTGGTGAGGAATAATGCACTCACTCCTTCCGATGATAAACACTGACCAAAAGTAGTGGGCTCCAGTAAGGTTTTTTCTGGGATCAACAGAATGCGGGCACCATGAATTAAGCCAGCCCACACCTCCCAAGTCGTGGCATCAAATGAAATATTGGCACAGTGGGCAATACAGTCCTCGGGACTAATATCGGCAAAGCCATTATTGGTGATGAGACAAACGACATTGCGATGTTCGACCATGACACCTTTGGGCTGTCCCGTAGAGCCAGAGGTGTAAATCACGTAAGCCAGATGGCGTGATGTTAGCCCTAATGCCTGCCTATCTGGATTGTGAGTGGGTTGCGCCTTTATGGCTGATAAATGAGAAACGGCTGGCTCTTGAGTGTCGGGGAATACTGCCTCAATCAGCACGGTAGGCACGGAGCTGGCTAGCCGATCAACAAGATTTTTTTGAACAAGCAAGGCAATGGGTGCCGCATCATTTAGCATATACGCCAGACGTTTTGTGGGATAAGTCGGGTCGAGAGGCACATAAGCCCCGCCTGCCTTAAGGATCGCAAGCAAACCTACCACCATCGCCGGACTGCGTTCGGCACAAAGTGCTACGCGATCATCAGGCTGTACACCCAATGCAATCAAGTAGTGAGCTAGCTGATTGGCGCGATAATTCAATTCGTGATAACTCAGCGATTGGTTTTTAAAGATCACTGCAATAGCATCTGGGTTGCGCTGTACCTGCGCTTCGAATAATTGGTGAATCAAGGCGTCTTGGGGGAAATCGGCCTGTGTGGTGTTGAAATCGACCAGCATCTGTTGGTATTCAGTAGCAGGCAGAATAGATATGTTCATGATCGGCGTTTTGGGGGCGGTTTCTAACGCGTTAACCAGACTTGTGAGAGCGGTGGTCATATAGGCGTTCAGACGGGCCGGATCAATGCCTGTCACGGCTTGAGTCACCAAATGGAATTCTTCACTCAAATCATTCACGGACAAACTGATGGGATAGTTGGTTCTTTCCTGCACTGTCAGCAGTCGTATGCCTTCCCACTGAATACGCGTGTGCTCCGGTTGATCATGGCGATAGTTGAGCAATGTACTGAAAAGCGCGAGGTTTGTCGCTATCCCGCTACATTGCTGTGCCAGTGATAACGGAGCCTGCTCATGTCCCAGCAGTTGCGTCAAGTTGTGGTGAGTTGTTTGAACAATTGTCTGTACGCTGTTTTCTGCCAACGAAAACCGCATGGGCAGGGTATTGATAAACAAACCCAGTACCCGCTCGTTGCTGGCACAGCCTTGCATTCTCCCCTGTAGAACAGTTCCGAATACCACATCATTCTGCCCGCAGAGTTTCGCCAGTACTTGCGCCCACGCGACATGGAACAGCACGCTGGGGCTAACCCCCTGAGTACGCGCCTGTATCCGTATTGCTGTGGCCAGTGCGGGAGCCAGTGGTTGTGAGGCTTCCGTTATTTGTTTTCCCTCGCTGCGAACATCCAGCACATCAAAGGGAGCCGTCGGTTTATCCATACCGACGAGTATTTCACGAAAGTAGGCTTCATGGGTTGAAGCTGGCACACTCAGCGTTTGGGCGACAAAGTTACGATAAGGCTGTGCGGTGGATAAGTGAGTATTGTGGTTATGCAGTAGTTCGCTGATTTCTGCGATGAGAAGCTCCAGCGTCATATGATCACTAACCAGATGGTGGAAGCACAGAACCAGTAACCATTCGTCGAGCTGTGGATCATAAGCAATATCGACGGAGAAAAGCGGAGCCTGATTTAAATCGAGACGACGTTGGTTCGGATCAGTATGAGCCAGTAATTGTGATAGGACATCCTTTTCACTATTTGGCATAAAAATATCGCTTGGCGTAAAGGTGTTGATGGGTAAAGACGCTTGGCGCCAGACGACCTGAGCTGGCTGATTTAATCCTTGCCAACAGATAGCTGTGCGCAAAATGTCGTGACGATCAATGACCTGTTGCAAAGCGGACAGGAAATTATCGAGGTATGCGCGGTTATCGAAGGCGAGCACGTTACGCAATAGATACGTATCCCCTTGCGCCTGTAACAGTGAGTGAAACAGGATGCCTTCCTGTAAGGGGACGAGTGGATAGATATCCTGAATATTGGCTGCACCATTGGGGAGAGTGGCTGCAATGGTATCAATCTCGCTTTGCGACAGAGAGATCAAGGTCAGCATTTCCGGTGTGATAGCATTACAGCCATCGGGAATACGGTTGGGGGGCACGATAAACGTAGTCGCGTTGTTTTGTTTTGTCAGAATGGCTTGCGCCATCTCGGCCAGTACAGGTTTGGCAAATACGGTTCGGATATCAAGAGTCCAACCCAATCTGCGTATTTTTTCGATCAAACTTACTATCATTAACGAATGCCCGCCAAGTTCGAAAAATTGGTCATGGCGTCCAATGTGTTCCAATCCCAGTAATGCTTGCCAAATTTCGGCTAGGGTAGTTTCGAGTTCACCAACCGGCGGCTCATAGTCACGTATTACGACTGACGCCTGATCAGGCAGTGGTAAGGCTTGGCGGTCGAGTTTGCCATTTGGAGTTAACGGAAAGGCATCAAGCGTCACAAAGGCGCTGGGTAACATATATTCAGGTAGATATGGCACCAGTTGTTGGCGTAATTCGGTTGGTACTAACACTACACCCGGATCGGTTAGCAGATACGCCACCAGCCGTTTTTCATCCGGCGTATTTTTGTGGTCAATGTTTTCACGTGCTATCACTGTATCTTCACTTGTTATCACAATGCCTTCACATGCCAGCACGATGGCTTCGCGCACTCCGCGACATTGATTGAGGCGGGCTTCGATTTCGCCGAGTTCAATACGGAAGCCCCGTAGCTTGACCTGAAAATCATTGCGCCCCAAATATTCGATATTACCGTCGGGGAGCCAACGGGCCAGATCGCCGGTTTTGTACATGCGGACGTTCGGGTCTGAGGCAAACGGATCGGGTAGGAATCGTTCTGCCGTGAGTTCAGGGCGATTCAGATAGCCACGGGCAACACCGACACCGCCGATATGGATTTCTCCTTTAACACCAAGCGGAGCAGGCTGACCACCGGCGTCGAGAATATAAATTTGAGTATTGGCGATGGGTTGACCAATCGGAACGCTATCAACAAAACGGCTCGGGTGATTGGTATCAAATATCGTACAACCAACCACGGTTTCGGTGGGGCCGTACTCGTTGATGATACGTGATTCAGGCGATAACTCGCGCCAGAGTGCCACAGTAGAATGGGGCAATGTATCGCCAGCCACGACAAAGCAATGTGCCGGGCATGGTTGTCCCGTTGCTTTTAATGCCAGCCCCATTGCGGAGAGATGGCTAGGTGTTATTTTCACCAGTGCCCCCGAATCCATTGATAACAAAGCGGGAAGTAGTTCAGCGAGTTCTTGCCCATCATGGAGCAGGCGAAGCTTGCCACCACACAGTAAAGGCAGATAAAGACTGGTGATGGTGGCATCAAAGGCTAACGGTGATGAAACGATACCATCTTGTTGCTGTTCAGTAAGGCCATAATCCAGTGCCCATTGCAGGTAGTTACACACGCCGCGATGTTCCACCATCACTCCTTTGGGCTGTCCCGTAGAGCCAGAGGTGTAAATCACATAAGCCAGATGATGTGAAGTCAGACCCAGTGCCTGAATATCAGGATCGTGTATGGGCGCAGAAGCCGGCATGAGTGGTTCTAAATCATCAAGCATGATTGCGGGGATATGGCAGTCCGCTATATCAATCAAGCCCGTTTGAGTGAGTAAAAGTACGGGTTTGGCATCATTGAGCATATAGGCCAGCCGTTCGGCAGGGTAGGCCGGATCGAGCGGAATGTAGGCCGCGCCGGCTTTCAGAATACCCAATAAACCCACCATCATATCCAAACTGCGTTCGGTGCAAAGTGCAATCCGATCATCAGGACGTACACCTTGTGCAATCAGGTGATGGGCCAGACGATTAGCTCGTTGGTTCAATTCACGATAACTCAGTGACTGTTCCCCGAAAATAACGGCAATGGACTCTGGTGTACGTTGTACCTGCGCTTCGAACAGTTGATGGATCAAGACTTCTTGCGGGAAATCGGCCCCGTTGTTTTGAGTGGTTTGGGGAGCGTTGAAATCGACCAGTAAATGTTGGCGTTCAGTAGCAGGTAGCATAGACAGATGATGAATGGTTTGCATTTCATCAGTTGCCATGGCCGTTAGCAGATGAGTGAAATAACCCACCATGCGTTCAATTGTTGCGTGATCGAACAGATCGACGGAATATTCCAGATGGCCGTGTAGATCCTCTGCGGTTTCAGTGAGTGACAGCTTCAAGTCAAAATGTGTTCTGAGTTGTGTTTGTTCAATCAGAGATACGGATAAACCCGATAATTCAACGGGCTGGAGGGGAGTGTTATCCAGAGCCAACATGACCTGAAAAATTGGGCTGTAGCTCAGACTGCGGATTGGTTGCAGAGCATCCACAACCTGTTCAAAAGGCAAATCTTGATGGTCATAGGCGGCCAGTGTTCGTTCGCGGATGTGGGCAAGCAATTCCGTCACAGTGTTGCAAGACGCTAGTTCGATACGTAATGGCAGGGTATTGACAAAAAATCCGATCAAGTCCTCTAACTCTCTATGGTGGCGATTGGCCACAGGAGTTCCGATAACGATATCGTTTTGCCCACTCATACGGGCAAGTACGACAGCCCAAGCTGCCAAGAGGGTCATAAATAATGTTGTACCCTGACGCTTCCCAAGTGCTTTGATGGCGGTCATGGTATTAATATCCAAATGAACGGGCACCTGACTGCCGATATAACGTTGCTCTGGTGGACGGGGATAGTCGGTGGGCAGTTTCAGCAACCCCGGTATGCCCTGAAGCTGCATTCGCCAGTAATCACGTTGTGCCGTGAGGATCTCATCCCGCAGCCATTCACGTTGCCAGACAGCATAGTCAGCATATTGAATAGGCAGAGGTGGTAAGGGATCTTCCAGTCCCTCAAGTGTCATACGGTAGAACGCCCCCAGTTCGCGGAACAAAATTCTCGACGACCAGCCGTCGGAGATAATGTGATGCTGGGTAAAAAGTAAAATATGTTCTTCATCTGCCAGTTGCAACAATTGTCCTCGGATCAGAGGGTTGTGAGCGAAATCAAAAGGAGTCGATCTGTCGTGTTCCATCAGTCCGGTAAGGCGATATTGTTGTTCAGTGGCAGTTAATGAACGCAGATCTTGATAGTTCAGGGCAAAGCCGCAATCAGCAGGCGCAATCTGTTGGCAGGGGTGTTCATCAATCAGGATAAAGTGGGTACGCAGAATTTCATGTCGGGCGACGAGTCGGTCAAGTGCGGTGGTGAATGCATTAAGGTCAAGATGTCCGTTCAGGCGAAGGACCACTACAGTGTGGTAGGCCAGACTGGATGCGGGATCGAGCTGGGCGAGGAACCACAGGCGTTGCTGGGCTAACGCGAGCGGTATCGGTTGGCTGCGTTCGGCGACAGGAATGAGAGTGGAATCTATCTTTGACGCGTCAGTGATTACAACAGCCAAATCAGCCAAAATAGGATGTGTAAACAGTTGCTGTAAGGGCATTTCCCGAGCCAGCTTCTGACGAACACGAGCAGAAAGCTGAATTGCGAGTAGGGAATGACCTCCTAACTCAAAGAAATGATCATAACGCCCGACCTTTTCCACTCCCAATAACGTTTGCCAGATTTCGGCCAGTGTCATCTCCATGTTATTGATGGGATCAGCGTAGCCGCTGGTCACGAACGCAGTCTGATCCGGTGCTGACAGTGCCTGTCGGTCGAGTTTACCGTTAGGCGTCAGCGGGAAGCTATCGAGGGTCACAAAAGCGCTGGGGATCATATATTCGGCAAGGTGTCGCACCAGTTGTTGCCGTAGTTTTGCGGGCTTGAGTTCCGTATTGGGTTCGGCGAGTAAATAGGCAACCAGATGCTGCTGATTTGCCTTATTTTCACGGACAATGACTACCGCTTCGCGTACACCGTAGCATTGCATCAATTTGGTTTCAATTTCCCCTAACTCAATCCGGAAACCGCGTAGTTTGACCTGAAAATCATTGCGACCAAGGTATTCAATATTACCGTCAGCCAGCCAGCAGCCCAAATCGCCGGTTCTGTACATGCGGGCTGCTGGCATATTGGAGAACGGATCGGGTAAAAAACGCTCTGCCGTCAAATCGGGACGATTTAAGTAACCGCGGGTAACACCGTCGCCGGCGATATAAATTTCGCCCGTGACACCGAGGGGAACCGGCTGTTCTTGTGTATCCAAAATATAAATTTGCCTGTTGGCAATCGGGCGGCCAATAGGTATTTTTCCATATTTTCCGGCAGATAACGGTACTTCATAGGCAGAGGCAAATGTGGTTGTTTCTGTTGGCCCATACATATGCAACAGATGTGTGGGCGGATAATTCTTCCTCAATTGGATCACAGGGCGGATATCGGCTTGTTCACCACCAAAGAGAAGATAACGTAACCCTGATAATGAGGATGCGATACTGTTTACGTATTGATTGAACAATGCGGTGGTGAGAAATAACGCACTGACGCCCTCTGAGGACAAACACTGACCAAAAGAAGCCGGCTCCAATAACGTCTTCTCTGGGATCAACAATATGCGTGCCCCATGAACTAAACCTGCCCATATTTCCCAAGTCGCTGCATCAAATGAAGCACTGGCACAATGTGCAATACAGTCATCGGGGCCAATATCGGCAAAGCCATTATTGATGATAAGGCGAAATATATTTCGATGTTCAACCATCACGCCTTTCGGTTGTCCTGTCGAGCCGGAGGTGTAAATTACACAGGCAAGGTGGTGAGACATTAATCCCAGCGATTGGCTATCGGGATTGTGGCTCGGTTGCTCTGTTACCGGTGAACCGGGGGAATCGAGTATTAGCACAGGTATAGCAAGCATAGATATGACGTTGTTGCCCAGAATGTTGACTAACCCCGTGTGAGTGATCAGAGCAACGGGAGTCGCATCGTTGAGCATATACATCAGTCGTTGGGGAGGATAAGCCGGATCGAGCGGTACATAAGCTCCGCCGGCTTTGAGAATACCCAGCAGTCCGACTACCATTTCCAGACTGCGTTCGACACAAATCGCCACGTGATCATCAGGGTGTACCCCCAGTGATATCAAATGATGAGCGAGTCGATTGGCGCGTTGGTTCAGTTCCCTATAACTCAGAGAATGGGCTTCGAAGACGACGGCAATGGCATCAGGGTTACGTTGTACTTGTGCTTCGAACTGTTTATGAACGAGTGATTGATGAATCAACATATGTTGCGGGAAGTCGGCCTGTGTGGCATTGAATTCGACCAACAACTGCTGGCGCTCGGCGGTGGGCAGAATAGAAATGTTCAAGATTGGCATTTGGGAGAGGGTTTTCAGCGCCATGACCAGACCTTCCAGAGCGGTGATCATATAAGCATTCAGGCGAACCGGATCAATGCCCTTTGCGGCTTGGGTAGTCAAATGGAAACTTTCGCCTAAATCATCCACGGATAAGCTGATCGGATAATTTGTCCTCTCCTGCGTTGTGAGCAGACGTATGCCTTTCCATAGGGAGCGAACGCCCGCTCGATTATGACGATATTCTTGGCTATGACGATAGTTGAGCAGGGTACAGAAGAGTGGCAGGGGCGGTGCAATACCGCTACAACGTTGTGCCAGCGTCAGAGATGCCTGCTCGTGCTCCAGTAGCTGCGTCAAGCTGTAATGGGCTGCTTGCACGATTGTTTGCGCACTGTTTCCTGACAGCGAGATCCGCACGGGCAGGGTGTTGATAAACAGGCCGAGTACCCGATTGATACCAGCCCCCCCCTGCATGCGGCCGAGCAGAACTGTCCCGAAAACAATATCATTCTGACCGCTGGTGTGTGCCAGTACCTGCGCCCATGCGACGTGAAATAACACACTGGGACTGACTCCCTGATGACGTGCCTCTGTGTGGATTGCCTTGGCCAGTGTGGGAGGTAGCCGCTGGGTGGCCTCCATCACCTGTTTAGCTTCGTTAAGAAGCTCCCGTATTCCAAAAGGCGAGGTTGGTACTTCTACGTCGGCGAGCAATTCGTGGAAGTAGGCTTCATGGACTGATTCCGGCACACTCAGGGTTTGAGCGACAAAGTGACGGTAAGGCAGAGCTGGGGGTAAGGGTTTGGCACGATGGTTTTCGACATGATGGTTCTTAACATAATTGTGCATCTGTTCGCTGATTTCTGCGATGAAAAGCTCAAGTGTCAGATGATCACTGATCAGATGGTGGAAGCTCAGGGCCAGCAACCATTCGTTTTGTTGCGGATCACGGGCGATATCAACGGAAAAGAGCGGTGCCTGATTCACATCGAGGCATCGTTGGTTCGGATCGATGTGAGCCAGCAATTGAGTCGG
Organism: Xenorhabdus hominickii; assembly: GCF_002632725.1. Classification (GTDB taxonomy): domain Bacteria; phylum Pseudomonadota; class Gammaproteobacteria; order Enterobacterales; family Enterobacteriaceae; genus Xenorhabdus; species Xenorhabdus hominickii. The sequence goes on along the minus strand of NZ_NJAI01000004.1, from coordinate 239,879 downwards.
AACATCCAGTTCACCTGACGGCACAAAGGTGTTGATGTGCAAAGACGCTCGGCGCCAGACAACCTGAACAGGCTGGCTTAGTCCTTGCCAGTAGACGGCCGTGCGCAGAATATCGTGGTGATCAATCAACTGCTGTAAGGTAGACAGGAAAGTATCAAGGTGTGCACGGGTGTCGAAGGCAAACATACTGTGCAATAGATACATGTCTCCCTGTGTTTGCAATAGATGATGGAACAGAATGCCTTCCTGTAATGGCACGAGCGGATAGATATCCTGAATATTAGCGGCACCATCAGGCGTAGCGGCGGCAATGGTATCAATTTCACTTTGCGATAGGGATATCAGGGGCAACATATCAGGTGTGATGGTGGTACAGCCGTCGGGAATGAGATTGGGTGGTGCAGTGAAATTGGTCGAGTTGTCCTGCTCCGTTAATATTGTTTTCACCATGTCAGTTAGTATTGGTGTGGCGAATAAGGTGCGGATATCAAGAGACCAGCCCAATCTGCGCAGTTGTTCGGCCAAGTTGACCATCATCAGAGAATGTCCGCCGAGTTCGAAAAAGTGGTCATAGCGGCCAATACGTTCTATTCCCAGTAATGCTTGCCAAAGCTGGGCTAAGGTGGTTTCTATTTCCCCCTCAGGAGCTTCATAGCTGTGTGTTACAACCGATGTATGATCCGGTAAAGGCAGGGCTTGACGATCAAGTTTGCCATTGGGCGTCAATGGGAAGGTGTCCAGAATCACGAAGGCGCTGGGCAGCATGTACTCGGGCAGATACGGCGTGAGCTGCTTGCGCAGTGTCGTTGGTTCAGGTTTTGCATTGGATTCGGTGAGCAAATAAGCCACCAGCCGTTTTTTTTCCGTTTCTTCCGTGTGAACCAGTACCACTGCATCGCGCACACCGAAGCACTGCGTGAGTTGAGCTTCAATTTCGCCCAATTCAATGCGAAACCCCCGTAACTTGACCTGAAAATCGTTACGGCCAACGTACTCAAGGTGGCCGTCAGGCAACCAGCGGGCCAGATCGCCGGTTTTATACATGCGAGTGTCCGGATCTGACGAAAAGGGATCGGGCAGAAAACGTTCCGCTGTCAGTTCTGGGCGATTAAGGTAGCCACGAGCAATTCCCGCACCAGCGATATGAAGTTCACCAATGACACCAATCGGAACAGGCTGACTGTGAACGTCGAGGAGGTAGGTACGCAGATCGGGCAACGGTTGACCAATCGGGCTGCGACATCCTGACATAATGTCAGATCCCGCAAGTTCACAATACGTGGCATGAACAGTGCTTTCAGTAATGCCGTACATATTGACCAGACGGGTTTGTTGGATGGGATTACGGACAATCCACGGGGCGAGTGTATGCAACTCCAAGGTTTCACCCCCGAAGATGATACAACGCAGAGTGTGTGAGTTAGCATCCTGAGCGGGGATCAATTGGCGAAAAGCACTGGGTGTTTGATTCAGTATCGTTACCTGCTCACGGCACAGCAGGGAATAGAACATCTGCGGTGAACGAGCGCAATCGAACGAAACCACAACCAGCCGACCACCGTAAATCAGAGCACCCCACAATTCCCATACCGAAAAATCGAAAGCGAAAGAGTGGAACAATGTCCAGACATCCTTATTGTTGAACTGAAACCGATCTTGTGTGGCGGCCAGCAAATGAGTGACATTGGTGTGTTCGACCATTACCCCTTTCGGTTGACCGGTCGAGCCGGAAGTATAAATGACATAGGCCAGATGATGTGGTGTCAGATCGCCTGCGTGGATCTTAGGATGACTGCCCGGCTCTTCGTGATAAAGCCCGATATTATCCAGCAGCAGAGTCGGCACAGGGCAATTCAGTTTTTCGATGAGAGTATGTTGCGTAAGCAGAGCAATGGGGGCTGCATCGTTAAGCATATAGGCCAGTCGTTCGGTCGGATAAGCCGGATCGAGCGGAACATAGGCCCCACCGGCTTTCAGAATACCCAATAAACCGACCACCATCTCCAGACTTCGTTCAACGCAAATGGCTATCCGATCGTCAGGATTTACTCCCAGTGCAATCAGATGATGGGCCAGCCGATTGGCGCGGCGATTGAGTTCATCATAGCTGAGTGACTGCTCTTCAAAGACCACGGCTATGGCATCAGGAGTGCGTTGTACCTGCGCTTCGAACAGTTGATGGATCAGTGCATGTTGCGGGAAGTCGGCTCCCGTGTTTTGAGAGGACGGAGTGGCGTTGAAATTGGTTAATACTTGTTGGCGCTCGGATTCTGGCAAGATGGGTAAATCGACTATCGGTGTATCCAGATTAGTGAGGGCAGCCTCGATCAAAACAGCAAGACGGGACTGGATAGCGATGACTTCTTCGGTACTCAGATAGTCGGTAGAATAAATGAACTCAATCGTGGTGGGTTGGTATTCGTCTTCTTCAGGGGCAGTATATATGTGTTGTTTGATCGCGACCAAAAGGGGATATAGCTTCCCACGATGTGTTTCTACCTTACTGATATTAAGGCCTTCTATATGCAGATTGGATTTAAACGGTTCAAATGACAAGGTGACATCAAAGAGTTGGGTACGCCCTGTTTTCTGCTGGATCCGCGTATGTCGGTTTATCTCTGTAAGGGGCAAGCGTTGGTGTTTATAGCAACGGTTCAATTCTGTTTCAGCTTTGTGTATAACATCAAGAAATGTGTCACCTGGTGAAAGGGTCACACCGACCGGAATAACGGACGTGAACATCCCCATTGTGCGTTTTTGTCGGGCATTTTTGCGATTGTGCATGGGAACACCAATGACAATTTCATTTGTATCTGACACACGCGTGAAATAACTTACCAGAGCGGTATACATAAAATTCAGAACAGATAATCCCTGTTCGGCCATGGTCTTTTCGATACGTTTAAAAAGCGCTTTGTCTATTAACCAACAAATTGGCTTGGTTGATTCAGAAGGGGAGCTTTGGTTGGGGGTTTTTGGTTGTATTAATGGAGGGGGCAGATTTTGATAGCGTGTGAACCAGAACTGTAAATCGTATGAGTAACGTTTAGAAGCCAGATAATTCAGGTCGTCCGCAACGAAATCAAGGTAAGAAGGGGCTGGCTCGTAGAATGTTTCACCTTTTAGCAGACAATTATAAGCGTCAATAGAATCTGTAATGAGAAGGTTCGTACTGATACCATCACTGATCAAATGATGGCAACAAAACAACCAATATCTGCGTGTATCGCTTACCCGTAGCAATTCAGAACACCACAAGTTGCTGTCCAAGTGGAACTGATGCATAAACATAGCATCGATATATTGTCTGGCTTGGGTTTCTGCATCTGGATATGGTGAGAAATCGTGTATGACCATAGATGCGTTAGGTCTCTTAGCTACCTCCTGCTGCGGTAATCCCAAGGTGTTGATGAAGTATAAACGCATTGCATCATGGCGACAAACAACAGCGTCAAAGGCACGGGTGAATAAGGCTTCATCCAATGCTCCTTCAATGCAGAGAAAAAAACCAATATTGTAGTTAGAAGAATCGGGCCGGATGATTTGATCAAACCAGATGACCTGTTGAGGAGAGCTGAGAGGATATGAGACTAGAGAGTTGCTGCTATCAAGTGATAAGACAATTTCTGTAGTGCGATCATGGTCGTATGACATACTCATTTCCCTTTTATGATAATTCAGACCATCTGACACTTTGATGCTGAAAAAAGAGGGTGATCGATTTTCATTAATGTCAATAATGTGCAAGAAATGATGAATGGTCTTTATTGAGGGTGGAGTTTTATACTGAAAATTTATGATTGAAAGACAATAATCGATAAAATAATGCAATAATCACGTTACGTCGATATTTTTTGTTGTTTCATTGAGCATGATGAAGTTGAGTGCTATTACTTGCATGATTATTAAGGTAAATTTTTGCATTAGGAAGCGTAAGCATCCGGTGATCCTACTTTACTTTGTCAGATAACAAGAAAGCGGGATTTTGGCTAAAGGCATTCACAGGTCAGAAAGCGGCCATTTGAATATCACTCAGCCAAGGTCACAGCCGCCACTGGTATCGTTTATCCAGCTGCGCTGATTTTTTACTCCGGTTGAGGCAGAGTATGAATCCCTTTTGTTTATCATCACGCTAAACGTGTTATTAAACCTGTTTTTATTATTCCTTGTTTTGTCTATTTATCTCAATCAACTGCGTATACCTTAATCTGATATTGTCCTCTGCATCATTATTCTTGGGTACAGTGGTGATTATTACTATCACGATGTTTAAGAATATCGATATTTAAATAATATTTTTAATGTATTAAATTAAATTAATGGTAATTTTTTCTAAATCCGCTAATCCAGATGTATTCCCACAACATTATATTTTATATAAAGTAAGACCATTAGGATCTTTCGATAAAGAAATATTAGTAACTTCTTCAAGAAATATGCAGTATTAATCGACTCTCTTAGTGAAAGATTATTCGTTAAAGATAATTGGTAGGGTGTAGAAGCATCGAATTGCTTGAAACAAAAACAACCCCAACGAAAAAGTATGGGGTTGTTTCTATTTGTGGGTGTTATCTCATCATGTATTTCACAATCAAATAAAACCAAGCAAACAATTAGGCATTTTCTTGCTGAGTTGACTGAATAGCAGTCAGTGCAACGGTATAAACGATGTCATCAACCAGTGCGCCACGGGACAGGTCGTTAACAGGTTTACGCATACCTTGCAGCATTGGCCCGATAGACACCAGATCCGCAGAGCGCTGTACCGCTTTATAAGTGGTGTTACCAGTGTTCAGATCTGGGAAGATAAACACGGTAGCCTGACCAGCAACTGGGGAGTTTGGTGCTTTGGATTTTGCTACGTCTGCCATGATCGCTGCGTCGTACTGCAATGGACCATCAATGATCAGGTCTGGGCGTTTTTCTTGTGCCAGACGGGTTGCTTCGCGAACTTTCTCTACGTCGCTACCTGCACCAGAGTTACCGGTGGAGTAGGAGATCATCGCAACGCGTGGTTCAATGCCGAATGCTTTTGCAGAATCTGCGGATTGGATCGCGATTTCAGACAGTTGCTCAGCGGTTGGATCAGGGTTGATCGCACAGTCACCGTAAACCAATACTTGCTCTGGCAGCAACATGAAGAAAACAGAAGAAACCAATGAGCTGTTTGGCGCCGTTTTGATTAACTGTAATGGTGGACGAATGGTGTTCGCTGTCGTGTGAACTGCACCGGAAACCAGACCGTCAACTTCATTTTGTTCCAGCATCAAGGTGCCAAGAACCACGTTGTCTTCCAGTTGTTCACGAGCAACAACTTCGGTCATGCCTTTGTTCTTACGTAGTTCAACCAGACGTGGAACGTAACGTTCACGTACAGCCGCCGGGTTGACAATTTCAATGCCTGCACCCAGTTCAACGCCCTGAGCCGCAGCCACACGACGGATTTCTTCTGGATCACCCAGCAAGATACATTCAGCAATGCCACGTTCAGCACAGATAGCAGCGGCTTTGACTGTACGTGGTTCATCGCCTTCTGGAAGAACGATACGTTTACTAGCCTGACGAGCCAGTTCGGTCAGCTGATAGCGGAATGCTGGTGGAGACAGACGATTTGGGCGCTCTGATGCTGCCGCCAGAGAATCAATCCACTCGCTGCTGATGTGCTGTGCAACGTAGTTCTGTATTTTTTCGATACGTTCGTGATCATCCGCAGGTACTTCCAGACTGAAGCTTTGCAGGTTCAGTGAAGTCTGCCATGTGTTGGTTTCTACAGTGAAAACTGGCAGGCCAGTGCTGAAAGCACGTTCGCACAGTTCACGGATAGAATCATCAATTGAATAACCGCCGGTCAGCAGTACCGCTCCGACTTCAACACCATTCATCGCTGCCAGACAAGCAGTGATCAGGACGTCAGGGCGATCAGCAGAAGTTACCAGCAGAGAACCCGGACGGAAGTACTCCAGCATGTTAGGAATGCTGCGGGCACAGAAAGTCACGGATTTGATGCGACGGTTCTGAATATCACCTTCGTTGATGATGTCAGCTTTCAGGTGTTTTGCCATATCAATCGCACGGGTGGCGATCAGATCAAAGCTCCATGGAATACAGCCGAGGATTGGCAGTGGACTGTTTTTAAAGATGCTTTTTGGATCGATGTGGGCAATAGTTGCTTTGCTGGCTTCGTCAAAGATTTCGGACAAATCTGGACGAGTACGGCCTTGATCATCAACAGGTGCATTCAGTTTGTTAACAATAACACCGATGATGTTTTGGTTTTTAATCCCACCATACTCTGCACGGCTCAGTTCAATGCGCTCTTTTAGCTGTTCTGGGCTGTTGGTGCCCAGTGCAGTTACAAAGACGATTTCAGCGTTAAGTGTCTTGGCGATTTCATAGTTAAGAGATTGGGCAAAAGGATGTTTGCGAGTCGGAACCAGACCTTCGATCAGAACCACTTCTGCATTTTTGGTATTTTCGTGGTAATGCGCCACGATCTCTTCCATCAACACGTCTTTTTTGTTGGTGGTCAGCAGAGATTCTACATGTGCCATATCCAGTGGTTCAGCAGCATGGATACTGGAATGTGAACGGATAATGGAGGTAGTTTGATCCTGAGAACCAGTGTGACGTGGTTGTGCGATAGGTTTGAAAACGCTCAGGCTAACGCCTTTTTGCTCCATGGAGCGAATGACACCCAGGCTGACACTGGTTAAACCAACGCTGGTGCCAGTGGGGATTAGCATAATTATACGGGACACGGAAACCTCTTTAGCGGTTGCTCGTCAGTCAATAAACGTGACTCAATGCGGTATGTTATATAAATAGAGAAAACATGAACTATGAGCTAACGCAATTTTTATTAAGGAAATATTAGTCAATGCACGTCTGAATAGAGAACCGCCAGCAATGCTGGCGGTTCTTGAAAGCTATACTGCTTATGCGGTCAGGCGTGCTGAATCCTGAGCAATTACCAACTCTTCATTGGTTGGGATAACCAGAGCAGGACGGCTGTTATCAGTGGTGATAACACCTGATTTGCCGAAGCGAGCTGCAAGGTTACGCTCATGATCATATTCGAAGCCCAGCAGAGCAATTTTCTTCATGGTCAGTTCACGAACCAGAGAGGAGTTTTCACCGATACCACCAGTGAATATGATCGCATCCAGACGTCCTTCCATCATTGCGCTGTAAGCACCGATGTATTTTGCCAGACGGTGGCAGAAAACGTCCATGGCACGTTTAGCATCCGCGTGAGTTTCGTAGTTATCTTCTACGTAACGGCAGTCGCTGGTGACTTCGGTCAGACCGAGTAAGCCAGATTCTTTGGTCAGCAGCGTGTTGATTTGATTAATGCTCATGCCCATTGCATCGTGCAGATGGAAGATGATAGCAGGATCGATATCACCACTGCGGGTACCCATGACCAGACCTTCCAATGGAGTCAGCCCCATAGAAGTATCAACACATTGGCCGTTAACAATCGCAGAAACAGAACCACCGTTACCCAGATGGCAGGTGATGACGTTCAGTTCTTCAACTGGCTTGTCCAGCATCTTGGCTGCTTCACGGGAAACATAGAAGTGGCTGGTACCATGTGCGCCATAACGACGAACGCCATGTTCTTTGTACAGGTTGTATGGCAGTGCGTACAGGTATGCTTCTTCAGGCATAGTCTGGTGGAATGCAGTGTCAAATACTGCAATGTTTTTCTCAGCCAGATGTGGGAATTCTTTTTGCGCTTCTGCAATACCGATCAGGTGAGCCGGGTTGTGCAGTGGTGCGAATGGAATGGCAGCTTCGATACCTTGGATCACTTCGTCAGTGATAATGACGGAAGAAGTGAATTTTTCACCGCCATGAACAATACGGTGACCGATGGCTGAAATTTGTGCAGAAAGTTCTGGCTTTTGAGCCAAAATAGTATTAACAATGAAGTTTAGTGCTTCACTGTGTGCTGCGCCGGCACCTAAAGCAGCTTCGTTTTTCGCACCATCCATTTTCCACTTAATACGGGCTTCAGGAAGGTTAAAGCACTCTGCTAAACCAGAAAGATATTCTTCACCATTGGCAGGGTCGATGATAGCGAATTTCAGGGAGGAGCTACCGCAGTTAAGAACCAGTACCAGCTTACTTGACATGGAAATACCTATTATCTTGTGTGATCTAATCTTAAATAAGAATGATGTTAAAAAATAAAATAATTTGTTAACAAACTGAACCTAATTGTTGCGAAAAAGGTCAAAATTTCTGTTTTGCTGCTGCAACAACATAAAAGTCTGTGTAGGATACCGTTTGCTAGCAATAAAGACAAAATATACTTAATAGTATTAATACTACAAAAAAGGTTTTATCTTTTGTAGAGATTTTTTAAAAATTATACCTTTAATTGATTGAGGTCATGATGAACACGACACCACCGGTCAGCCAAGGTTGGTTCAAACGGATGCAATTAGGGCAACAATATTTAAAAACGTGGCCATTGGAAAAGCAGCTCGCTCCCGTTTTCCCCGAAAACCGCGTGATTAAGGCTACTCGCTTTGGTATTCGTTTTATGCCTCCATTGGCAATTTTTACTCTGACATGGCAAATCGCACTGGGTGGTCAATTAGGCCCATCAGTGGCGACGGCGTTGTTTGCCTGTAGTTTGCCGTTGCAAGGATTGTGGTGGTTGGGAAAACGTGCGGCAACGCCTTTACCGGAAGCGCTGTTGAAATGGTTTTATGAAATTAGGGAAAAATTTACGGAAGCAGGCATTGCCATGGTGCCTATGGAAAATGTCCCGACTTACTTCTCACTGGCTGAATTGCTCAAACGTGCTTTCAAGCAGTTGGACAACTCTTTTCTTGATGATATTTAAATCTCTGAAAACCGCCCTTCAGGCGGTTAATGAATTAGTTATTTGATAATCCCTGTCTGGGTTAATAAACTGTTATCAAATTCATATCCATATCCATGCACAAGTCTTCGTATGCAAAATATCATCGTGATTTTCTGACCCTTATCAAATGAGTATTGGGTATATAATTGCGTGAGTAAAATACCTATTTAATTGAATTATTTAGAGAAATTTATCGTAACTTTATTAAAATGTTCATTTTAGGGTGAGCACGGAGAGGCTATACTTATTTCGTTTTCAGGAGTTTTGTTTCCGGTAGTTATAGCTTTGAATGTCAGAATGCTGAGATGAGATCGATATGAGTGTATGTTAACTCTTGGTTTTCTCGTGTTAGCTAATACAATACCGTCTGAGCACCGTTGAAATTTGTCAGATGGTTAACGCATAGCTGAGTTTGAAGGAGTAAAGTGTGGTACTGAACTGTAAAGGTTTCTTATTCGATTTAGATGGTACGCTGATCGACTCACTGCCTGCGGTTGAGAGGGCATGGAGCTTGTTTGCTGATAAGATGGGTATCGACCGAAATGAAGTGCTGAACTATGTTCATGGTACTCCAGCCATATTGTCACTGCGCCATTTTATGCCAGATGCCAGTGAAGATGAAATCATCAGCACTTTCAAATGGATTGAAAAACTCGAAACAGAAGATACAGAGGGCATTACTGCTTTGCCCGGCGCTGTTGCCCTGATTGATAAGTTAAATGCGTTGGATATTCCGTGGGCAATTGTGACGTCTGGGACGGTTCCTCTTGCTTCAGCCCGCCATAAAGTCGCTGAATTACCTGAACCAGCCCATTGGATAACAGCAGAGTCTGTGAAACAAGGAAAACCAAATCCTGAGCCTTATTTACTGGGAGCCAAAATCTTGGGGTTATTGCCTGAAGATTGTGTGGTTTTTGAAGATGCTGCCGCAGGGATCCATGCAGGTTTGGATGCAGGCTGTCAGGTCGTGGTAGTCCACAATTCGCCAGATATGCCGCGCCGTGATGAAATTCATTTGGTGATCGATAATCTGGAAGATATTGAAATTGTTAAATCTGGCGGTGATGTGTCTATTTATACAACAAATCAGGAAAATGATTGATCATAACGGGCGTTTTTCCCTGAGAAAAATGCTCTACTTACTCTGTTAACGTTTGTACCCATTAAGCTTTTGATAACAGCCAGTTTGCTTTTTGGCAGACTGGTATTGCGGATAGGGCATGTTTAGAAGGTATCGTTGATAGAGGTCAAATTGAATAGCGAATTGTTGTGGGTATTGACCCTGCTATTGATAGCTATTGTGCTTTTCACCACAAATAAAGTCAGAATGGATGTTGTGGCTTTATTGGTAATCATTGCATTTGTCTTGAGTGGCACACTGACATTAAGTGAAGCTACTGTCGGTTTTAGTGATCCCAATGTACTGTTGATTGCCGCTCTGTTTGTTATTGGCGAAGGATTGGTAAGGACAGGTGTTGCCTACCAAATGGGAGACTGGCTGGTTCGTGTTGCAGGTAACAGTGAAACCAAAATGTTGGCATGCCTCATGTTATCGGTTGCGGGCTTGGGCGCTTTCATGAGTTCAACTGGCGTTGTGGCCATCTTCATTCCGGTTGTATTGAGTGTGGCTGCCAGAATGAAAACGTCTCCGGGGCGGCTGATGATGCCTTTGGGTTTTGCGGGTTTGATCAGCGGTATGATGACATTGGTGGCGACGCCACCCAATATGGTCGTCAATAGTGAGTTGATACGTGAAGGTTTGCAGAGCTTTGATTTTTTTTCTATTACACCGATTGGCATATTAGTGTTGCTGGCAGGGGTTATTTATATGCTGATCGCCCGTCGTTGGCTCGGTGGAAAAGCTCTCCAAACAGAAAACGATCGTTATCACCGGACATTTCGTGACTTGATTCGCAACTATAAATTGTCTGGACGTGCCCGCCGCCTTGCCATCCGTCAAGGTTCTCCGTTGATTGGTCATACACTGGATGAGTCGGGATTGCGGGCTTGCTATAACGCCAATGTCATTGGTGTCGAGCGGTGGCGTAAGTTTCGTCGGGTGATCGTTGCCGCCACCGGGGATATGGAATTCAGAGATCAGGATGTTCTGCTGGTGGATATGTCTGCCAGTGATGTTGATTTGCGGAAGTTTTGTAGAGAACAACATTTGGAACCGATGGTACTGCACGGAGAGTATTTTTCGGAGCGATCCCGTGAGGTGGGAATGGCAGAGGTTTCTGTGATCCCGGAATCCGATTTATTGGGGCAATCGTTGCGCAGTATGAAATTCCGTACGCGTTATGGCCTTAATGTGGTAGGTATTCGTCGCGGTGGCAAGGCACTGGAGGGCAAATTAGTCGATGAATCTTTGTTGCTCGGTGATACGTTATTGGTTATTGGCGACTGGAAACTGATCCGTGCGTTGAAAACCAAAGCCCCTGATTTTATTGTGTTGAACCTGCCTGTTGAAGTGGAAAGTGCGGCGCCTGCGGCGTCACAGGCTCCTCATGCGTTGTTCTGCCTTGCCTTGATGGTGGCTATGATGCTTACCAATGAAATTCCAAATTTTATTGCTGCGTTGATTGCCTGTCTTCTGATGGGAAAATTTCGCTGTATCGATATAGAAAGCGCTTATCGAGCTATTCACTGGCCGAGCATTATTTTGATTGTCGGCATGATGCCGTTTGCATTGGCATTGCAGAAAACGGGAGGGATTGATTTAATTGTCAGTGGCTTGATGGATATTGCCGGTAATATGGGGCTTCGGGTGATGCTGATGTGCTTGTTTGTGCTCTGTGCCGTTATCGGATTGTTTATTTCCAATACAGCGACGGCGGTGTTGATGGCACCGATCGCGATTGCAGCGGCTAAAGAAATGTCCGTTTCTCCCTTACCTTTTGCGATGATTATTGGTGTAGCGGCTTCGGCGGCTTTCATGACACCTGTTTCATCTCCCGTCAACACATTGATTTTGGGGCCGGGAGGGTATCAATTTGCTGATTTTATGAAAATCGGTGTCCCATTTACGTTCATTGTTATGGGAATTAGTGTCGCGATTATTCCTATACTTTTCCCGTTCTGATCTTTATACCCTTGCTTTTCAAGTTGCAGTTTCAGCATCATGTGAAGCTGCATCATGGTTATCTATTTATGTTACTGAATGCCGCGTTATCGAATATTTGTTAGAATGCAAGCCTGTCAGAGACTGATTTCATCAAGAGAGAGACTGAAACTCGGTACGAATACATCCATAAAATAATCCATTTCGTCGCTATGTCGTTCTGCCAGTGTTTTATCCAAGCGGGTTTTGGCTTGATTGAATTCGGTATTGCCTGCAGAGAGTTCCTCCAGACATTTCAGATAAGCGCATAACGCATCGGCTTGTTTGACAATGTGGATCTCTTCTTCGGTATGGTGATGCTCATCCAAGATGGAGCGGAAATCATCTTGTAATTCCGTTGGTAGCATATTCAACAATTTTTGTTGGGCAATTTTTTCTATTTTCTTATATTCATGGGCAATCTGAGGGTTGTAATATTTTATCGGAGTAGGTAAATCTCCCGTGATGACTTCGCTGGCATCGTGATACATCGCCAGCAGAGCGATCCGTTCTGCATTGACATTGCCGTTGAATTTACGATTTTTGATAACCGCCAGTGCGTGGGCGACAAAAGCGACCTGCAAACTGTGCTCTGAAACATTTTCTGTGCGCACATTTCGCATCAGAGGCCAACGGCTGATAAGTTTCAGTCGGGATAATTGGGCGAAAAAATGGCTCATAATTTTCTCTTGCTGCGAAATAATGTGATTAATTGTGAGCGGACGAGGAGGGGAAGTAAACCTATTCAGTGTTAATTTTCGTCAAGGTACCCTCGTTATCTTTCAAGTTGCCGTTTTGTTGGCTACACCAATTCACCCAGAAACATAGCTAGCTATGTTTCTGGGGATGTTTTCGTTTTAATGCAACTCAAAATCTATTGAGTAGATACTTTATAAATATTTTGACTATTGGCGATAGTTAACGATAAAGCGAGAAAATTTCTCGATAGCAATTTGCAGATCAGTGACATGCGGTAATGTGACGATGCGGAAATGGTCAGGTTTTGGCCAGTTGAATGCCGTACCTTGAACCAGCAGGACTTTTTCCTGCAATAAGAGATCCAATACCATTTTCTGGTCGTCATAAATATTGAAACGCTTGGTATCTATTTTAGGGAACATATACAGTGCACCCATTGGTTTCACACAAGAAACCCCCGGGATCTGGTTAATCAATTCCCATGCACGATTGCGCTGTTCATAGAGTCGGCCACCCGGGAAAATAAATTCACTGATACTCTGATAGCCACCAAGTGCTGTTTGAATCGCGTGTTGCATTGGTACGTTGGCACAAAGACGCATTGATGCCAGCATTTCCAACCCTTCAATATAGCCTTTTGCTTGCTTTTTCGGGCCATTCAGTACCATCCAGCCTTGACGAAAACCAGCAACACGATAGGTTTTTGACAGACCATTAAAGGTAACAGTGAAGAGGTCGGGAGCCAATGCCGCGATGGAGTGGTGCTGAGCATCATCATATAGGATTTTGTCGTAAATCTCGTCGGCAAAAATAATCAAATTATGCTGGCGGGCAATTTCCACTATTTCCAGTAACAGCTCTTTACTATATACCGCCCCAGTTGGGTTATTCGGGTTAATAATAACGATGCCACGGGTACGTGGGGTAATTTTACGGCGGATATCATCAAGATCAGGGAACCAACCTTGCTGTTCATCACACAGATAGTGGACAGCATTACCGCTGGAAAGTGATACAGCGGCCGTCCAGAGAGGGTAGTCAGGCGCAGGGATCAGCATTTCGTCCCCTGTATTCAACAAGGCTTGCATGGATTGAACAATAAGTTCAGAAACACCGTTACCAATAAAGATATCTTCAACGGTGATATCCAGCATATTTCTGGCTTGATAATGCTGCATGATCGCCTTGCGTGCTGAATACAACCCTTTTGAGTCGGAATAGCCTTGGGCTGTTGATAGATTACGAATGACATCGACCAAAATTTCATCGGGTGCTTCGAAGCCAAATGGCGCCGGATTACCAATGTTTAATTTCAGTACCTTATTGCCTTCTTCTTCAAGTCGCTTGGCTTCTTTGAGGGTATTCCCCCGGATGTCATAACAGACATTATCTAATTTGCTGGATTTATTAATGGAAAACATAGAGTGCCTGAACCTCTTGGCAAAATGGATACTACCCGGCATAAAAAGTGTGATGTCCAATGTACTCTTCTCGGTCTATCTTTTGAAGATACTTTGATATCTTTGGTTAAAACGGTTGCTTTAAGAATAAATGCCTCATCTTGCTCTCTGAAAACTTGAGCTATATTGGTATTTTATTCTTTCTTTTGATGTTAAGTTAGTGTCAAATTTTGAGTAATGGTGTGTTTTTAGTTGGCCTAGAGAATCAGAGGTGACATTTCGACAATTAATTTTTAGTAAATTTGTGTGATAAAACTGGAATTGTCAATAAAAGTAATAAGGTTTGTATAATGTATTCTTATAATTTATCTTTACTGGCGTAAAGTTAATTTAGGTTTTTATCACGTGATACTTCGACAATTGTTTTGAATGTTTATCCATAACATTTTCAGGCCTATTTAATGAAAGTGAAAATCCATTAAAAATACTAATACTGTCTTGCTACGTTAAGTTTTCCTAATTCAGATAACGTTATTCTTTGAAGCAAGTCAGAAAAAGAGTGTTTGTACTGGAAATCGATGATTATGTGATGTAAATAGAGTTTTATCTCTAGTTATTTTTTGAATTGCGTAAATTTTGTTAAGAAAAGGAGAAATTAAAACCCATGATGATCTAAATAGTAAAAAAAAGTGCAGTAAACCTTTGCCCTATTTAATAGAGTAGAGTAATGTCACAATCGGTATTATTTTATTTGATACTGCTGAAGTAAAAACACCAGGTTAGTTAGTAATTAAAATCAAAAAAAAGTGATGAATAAACAATGATAAATGCAAATCGTCAGATAATAAACCTCGATCTCGATCTGCTAAGAACTTTTGTTGCCGTTGCTGACTTAAATACTTTTGCAGCAGCAGCAGCAGCTGTTTCTAGAACGCAGTCGGCTGTGAGTCAGCAAATGCAGCGGTTAGAGCATCTGGTGGGGAGAGAATTATTTGCTCGCCACGGTCGTAACAAGCTTCTTACCGAGCATGGTCTTCAACTTCTTGGTTATGCACGTCAGATCCTCCGTGCCAATGACGATGCAACAGCATCATTAACCTACAATGATGCAGACGGTGAATTAAGAATAGGTGTGTCTGATGACGCTGTTGATACCCTTCTGCCTTTCTTGTTGAACCGTATTGCCTCTGTCTATCCACGTGTGGCTGTTGATGTGCGCATTAAGCGCTCTCAGTTTATTGAAAGCATGTTGGATAACCATGAGATTGATTTGGCAGTAACCACAGCAAAAATTAACCACCATCCCAAAACGGTATTACGCTCTTCTCCTGTTTTATGGCACTGTGCGCCAGATTTTCAGTTGCAGACGAACGAGCCTGTACCGTTAGTTGTGATGGATGAAACTAACCCATTCCGCCAGATCGCTCTGGATACGCTGGATATGGCAGGTATTTCATGGCGCATTGCGTATGAAGCTGCTTCCCTGTCTGCTGTTCGTGCGGCTGTGAATGCAGAAGTCGGTATTACCGCTCGCCCTCTGGAAATGCAGAATGCAGACCTGAGAATTTTGGGGGAAAGTGAAGGGTTACCACGTCTGCCGGAAATTCAATTCTTCTTATATCGTAACAGTAACGAACAGAATGAATCTGTCCTGACCGTTTTTGATGCTATAGAAAATAAGAAAACACCTTATACTGTAACTCCTATTGAATCCGACGAAACAGATGAATCTGTTGAATCAATTGAATCCACCAAATCGGCTGAATCCGTTGATGAAGCCCCCGTCGAAAATATAGACGAATAAATATTACATATTTTATAGGCTAATATTTCCATTTTATTTGTGGAGATATTAGCCTGTTGATAATTGCTTATTAATAATCATCTCTAGTTTCCATTCCCCTTTCTGATATTTACCGCTAGAAATATGCCCTACTAATTTTCCTGCCTCTTTTGAATTTTGGTTAAAATAATGTTTCTTTGTTAACAACTTTCATTTTTTTAATTGATAAAATAAATCTATTCATAGAAATAGATGTCTGTTTGCACTTTAATCGTTCCTTTTAGAAACAATTTATTAAGAATTGAATATATTGTGTTCAAGTGATTAATGGTTTTCAGCAAATTTGTGGGCTTGATCATAAAAATACCCTAATAGATACAGTGGAAAGACAGGTTTTTCCTGAGATAATGGTGTAGTAAAGTCGAGTTATCGGTTAGACTAGATAAAGTGTGTTGTTAGTTTTTTGTACGACTGACACGTTTTAGCGGTACATAAGCACAATCTGTTAATTAATGGTTCTTGCTTTGTAAATAAATAGGTAAACACATTTGTCTTGATTGACAAAATATGTTGAGAGGAATAAAAACCAAAACGATTCAAGTCATCAATACTATTGATTAGCACTGTTTCAGGTTTGGTTGTTATCCCTTCCCATGAATCGATGTGGTGCAACACTGCCAGCAAAAAGAGCAGATACCTTGACACCACTTTTGATGAGTAAGCAACGAGTATGTCTACATCTACTGGAGTTTTGGCCCATCACTGGGCGTTTGCGATTTTCCTGATAGGTGCCCTTGGTTTGTGTGCGCTTATGCTATTGGGTGCGTACTTTCTTGGGGGCAAGGCTAAAGCCAGAGCAAAGCACATACCCTATGAATCAGGTATCGATTCTGTCGGCAGTGCTCGTCTCCGTCTGTCGGCGAAGTTTTATCTGGTCGCCATGTTCTTTGTTATCTTCGACGTTGAAGCCCTGTATTTATACGCATGGTCAGTCTCAATCAAAGAGAGTGGCTGGTTGGGCTTTGCCGAAGCCAGCATTTTCATTTTGGTGTTATTGGCCGGCTTGGTTTATCTGGCGCGCATTGGAGCACTGAACTGGACGCCTGCACGTTCAAAAGGTCAAGTCAGTAAGCCCAGTGTTGATATTAATACCAAACAATAGTCATGTGCAGTAATAGCGAGGCATAAAGATGGATTATACGCTCACCCGCATAGATCCGAACGGTGAGAATGACCGTTATCCCCTGCAAAAACAGGAAATTGTCAGCGATCCTTTAGAGCAGCACGTCCACCGTAGTGTCTATATGGGTAAATTAGAACATGCTCTGCATGACATGGTGAATTGGGGCAGAAAGAATTCCCTATGGCCTTATAACTTTGGCCTTTCCTGTTGTTATGTTGAGATGGTGACGTCATTTACCGCAGTTCACGATGTTGCACGTTTTGGTGCAGAAGTATTGAGAGCATCTCCCCGTCAGGCCGACTTCATGGTTATTTCAGGAACCTGCTTCGTCAAGATGGCACCTGTCATTCAACGTTTGTATGACCAAATGTTGGAGCCAAAGTGGGTTATTTCAATGGGAGCCTGTGCAAATTCTGGTGGTATGTACGATATTTATTCTGTAGTGCAAGGGGTTGATAAATTTATCCCTGTTGATGTCTACATTCCGGGCTGCCCGCCACGCCCTGAAGCCTATATGCAAGCATTGCTGCTGTTGCAGGAATCCATAGGTAAAGAGCGCCGCCCATTATCATGGGTTGTTGGCGATCAGGGGGTTTACCGCGCGAATATGCAATCAGAAAGAGAAAGGAAACGCGGCGAACGTATTGCAGTGAAAAACCTGCGTACCCCAGACGAAATTTAAGGCTTTTAGCCAAATAGCAAGGCGTTAATCATATAACAAGGCCTTGGCTATAAAATACAAACCAGAGCAGTGTCGTAACTCAAAAGCAATAAAGTGTTGCGACCACAATAAACCCTGATCAAGCGTTGTGGTGAAGAATGATGACAGATCAGATAGCGCAAGAAAGCGCTCTGCCAGCTTGGGAAACACGGGATCACCTTGATGACCCTGTCGTGACCGAGCTTAATCGTCAATTTGGCCCGGAAGCTTTTACCGTCCAGCCGACCCGTACTGGTATACCAGTTGTTTGGGTTAAGCGGGAACAGTTATTGGAAGTAATAACGTTCCTGAAAAAATTACCCAAACCTTATGTTATGTTGTTTGATTTGCATGGTGTTGATGAGCGTCAGCGTATTCACCGACAAGGTCTGCCTTCAGCAGACTTTTCGGTGTTTTATCACTTGATTTCTATTGAGAGAAATCGTGACATTATGCTGAAAGTCGCCCTCAATGAGAAAGACTTGAATGTCCCAACTTCTACGTCAATTTTCCCGAATGCCAACTGGTATGAACGTGAAACGTGGGAAATGTTCGGGATTACATTCAACGGCCATCCGAATTTACGTCGTATCCTGATGCCGCCGACTTGGGAAGGGCACCCGCTGCGTAAAGAATATTCTGCGCGCGCCACGGAATTTGATCCTTTCACGCTGACTAAGCAGAAAGAAGATCTGGAAATGGAAGCCCTGACTTTCAAACCCGAAGAGTGGGGGATGAAACGTGGCACTGAGAATGAGGATTTCATGTTCCTCAACCTTGGCCCAAACCATCCTTCAGCTCACGGTGCATTCCGCATTGTTCTTCAGCTTGATGGCGAAGAAATTGTCGATTGTGTTCCCGATATCGGCTACCACCATCGTGGTGCAGAAAAAATGGGTGAACGTCAGTCATGGCACAGTTATATCCCTTATACCGATCGTATTGAATATTTGGGGGGATGTGTTAACGAAATGCCTTATGTGCTTGCCGTCGAAAAATTGGCTGGCATTGAAGTACCTGACCGCGTGAAAACCATCCGCGTCATGTTGTCTGAACTGTTCCGCATCAATAGTCACCTGCTTTATATCAGCACATTTATTCAGGATGTCGGTGCTATGACGCCGGTGTTCTTTGCCTTTACTGACCGCCAAAAAGTTTATGATGTTGTTGAAGCCATTACTGGGTTCCGTATGCACCCGGCTTGGTTCCGTATTGGTGGTGTCGCGCATGACCTGCCTCGTGGCTGGGATAAATTGTTGCGTGACTTGTTGGACTGGCTGCCAAAACGTTTGAATTCCTATGTCAAAGTAGCATTGAAAAATAGTGTCCTGAAAGGACGTTCCGTCGGAGTGGCTTCCTACAATGCGAAGCAAGCTCTTGATTGGGGTGTCACTGGTGCGGGGCTGCGCGCAACCGGCATTAGTTTTGACGTGCGTAAATGGCGTCCTTACTCCGGTTATGAAAACTTTGATTTCGAAGTACCCACTGGCTACAACGGCGACTGTTATGACCGTGTGATGTTGAAAGTGGAAGAGATTCGCCAGAGTATGCGCATCCTTGAACAGTGCCTTAAAAATATGCCGGAAGGCCCGTTCAAGGCTGATCATCCTCTGACAACGCCACCACCGAGAGAACGAACTCTGCAACATATCGAAACCATGATTAATCACTTCCTGCAAGTGTCATGGGGGCCGGTCATGCCTGCCAATGAATCATTCCAGATGATTGAAGCGACTAAAGGGATTAACAGTTATTACCTGACGAGTGACGGTAACACGATGAGTTACCGTACCCGCATTCGTACACCAAGTTTTGCTCATTTGCAGCAAATTCCATCGGTGATCCGCGGCAGTCTGGTTTCTGACCTGATAGTTTATCTGGGCAGTATCGATTTTGTTATGTCTGATGTGGATCGCTAACGATGCAAAGTGAATTTAACGCAAACAAGCAAGTACGCCTTGATGTGGTTAACGTAACGGATGCTCAGACAGCGGATAAGTTTGTACTGAGTGCGAGAGAACATGATGCCATTGAGCAGGAAAAGCACCATTACGAAGATCCGCGCGCAGCGTCAATTGAGGCACTGAAAATTGTGCAGAAACAGCGTGGTTGGGTGCCAGATGGTGCTATCTACGCTATTGCTGAAGTTTTAGGTATTCCTGCCAGTGATGTGGAAGGTGTGGCAACATTTTATAGCCAGATTTACCGTCAGCCAGTAGGGCGCCACATTATTCGATATTGTGACAGTGTTGTTTGTCACATCACAGGCTATCAGGGGGTTCAGGCGGCAATAGAAAAGCACCTGAACATTCGTCCGGGGCAAACTACGACAGATGGGCGTTTCACACTGCTGCCAACCTGTTGCTTGGGTAACTGTGATAAAGGGCCGACCATGATGATCGATGATGATACCCACAGTTATGTCACACCCGAAGAAATTGAAAAATTGCTGGAGCAGTATCAATGACAACGCATTCAGGAGTGAAAGAAATTATCCGCACAGCGGAAAATCATCCCCTGACATGGCGGTTGCGTGATGACCAACAACCTGTCTGGCTGGATGAATACCGTAGTAAGAATGGTTACAAAGGCGCTGAAAAAGCACTGAAGGGTATGGCATCTGATGAAATTACCTCGTTGGTGAAAGATGCTGGCTTGAAGGGACGCGGTGGTGCAGGATTTTCCACAGGATTAAAGTGGAGTCTGATGCCAAAAGACGAAAGTATGAATATTCGCTACCTGTTGTGCAATGCCGATGAGATGGAGCCAGGGACTTATAAAGACCGCTTGCTGATGGAACAACTGCCTCATCTGCTGGTAGAAGGTATGTTAATCAGTGCGTTTGCGCTAAAAGCATACCGTGGCTACATTTTCCTGCGTGGTGAATATGTAGAAGCAGCAGTTCATCTGCGTAAGGCCATTGAAGAAGCCAAGGCCGCTGGTTTGCTCGGCAAAAACATTTTGGGTAGTGGTTTTGATTTTGAATTATTTGTTCATACCGGCGCGGGACGTTATATCTGTGGTGAAGAAACTGCACTGATTAATTCCCTTGAAGGGCGCCGGGCGAATCCGCGTTCCAAACCCCCATTTCCTGCAACAGCCGGCGTTTGGGGTAAACCAACCTGTGTCAATAACGTCGAAACGCTGTGTAACGTCCCAGCTATCCTTGAACATGGCAAAGAGTGGTACATCGGTCTGAGTGACGGCAAAAGTAAAGACGCCGGCACAAAACTGATGGGTTTTTCTGGTCGAGTCAAAAATCCCGGTCTTTGGGAGCTGCCTTTTGGCACAACTGCTCGTGAAATTCTTGAAGATTATGCTGGTGGTATGCGTGACGGGCTGAAATTCAAAGCTTGGCAGCCAGGTGGTGCGGGAACTGATTTTCTGACAGAAGCTCACCTTGACCTGCCAATGGATTTCGAAAGTATCGCTAAAGCCGGCAGCCGTTTGGGAACCGCTCTCGCGATGGCAGTAGATCATGAGATCAATATGGTATCCCTGACTCGGAACCTTGAAGAGTTTTTCGCCCGCGAATCCTGTGGTTGGTGTACACCATGCCGTGATGGATTACCGTGGAGCGTCAAAATCCTCCGTGCTATTGAGAGTGGGAAAGGGCAGCCCGGTGATATTGAAACGCTGGAGCAACTCTGCCGTTTCCTTGGCCCCGGCAAAACTTTCTGTGCCCATGCACCCGGTGCCGTAGAGCCTTTGCAGAGTGCCATCAAATATTTTCGTGAAGAATTTGAAGCAGGAATCGTCATGAAAGACTATGGCAATACCAGCCTGATTGCGGGCATTCAACCAAATTTGCTCAAGCAGCGTTGGTAAGGTTAATTTGCGGGCCTTCTTTGCAAAATAACTTGCAAGAATAGATTGCAAGAATGGCTCACTGAAGCAGAATTTTTGTTTAACGCCTGCCACGGCAGGCCATTGGGAAGCATGCTGACTATGGCTACGATACATGTAGACGGCAAAAATTATGATGTAAACGGGGCTGATAACCTGTTACAAGCCTGCCTCTCATTGGGGCTTGATATACCTTATTTTTGCTGGCATCCAGCGCTGGGAAGCGTTGGCGCTTGCCGCCAGTGTGCGGTGAAGCAATATCAGAACGCGGAAGATACTCGCGGTCGTCTGGTGATGTCTTGTATGACACCCGCGTCAGATGGCACGTATATCTCCATTAATGATGAAGAAGCAAAACAATTCCGTGCAAGTGTCGTGGAATGGTTAATGACCAACCATCCTCATGATTGCCCTGTCTGTGAAGAAGGGGGCAACTGCCACTTGCAGGATATGACGGTGATGACGGGGCATTCATTCCGCAAATACCGTTTTACCAAACGTACTCACAAAAATCAGGATCTGGGGCCATTCGTTGCTCATGAAATGAACCGTTGTATCGCTTGTTACCGTTGTGTCCGCTACTACAAAGATTATGCGGATGGAACGGATCTTGGCGTTTATGGCGCTCATGACAATGTCTATTTTGGTCGTCCTGAAGACGGTACACTGGAAAGTGAATTCTCCGGCAATCTGGTCGAAATCTGCCCGACCGGAGTATTTACCGATAAGACCCATTCAGAGCGCTACAACCGTAAATGGGATATGCAGTTTGCACCAAGTATCTGTCAACAGTGCAGTATCGGCTGTAATACCAGCCCCGGTGAACGTTACGGTGAATTGCGTCGGATCGAGAACCGTTATAACGGCACTGTTAACCATTACTTTATGTGTGACCGAGGCCGTTTTGGTTATGGATATGTCAACCGTGAAGATCGTCCTCGTCAGCCACAGCAATTGCGTGGTGATCAGTGGATTTCACTGAATGCAGAGCAGGTTATGCAGGGTGGGGCGGATATTTTGCGTCAGGCAAAAAATACCATTGGTATTGGTTCACCGCGCGCCAGCATTGAAAGCAACTTCGCGCTGCGTGAATTGGTTGGGGCGGAAAATTTTTACAGCGGTATTTCAGTAGAAGAACAGAGCCGTCTTGATATGATGCTGGAAATCCTTCAACAAGGTGGCGTTCATACTCCGTCTCTGCGTGAGATTGAAGGTTACGATGCGGTGTTAGTTTTGGGTGAAGATCTCACTCAAACAGCCGCTCGCATGGCATTGTCTGTTCGTCAAGCGGTCAAGGGTAAAGCGCGTGAAATGGCGGCAGCCCAGAAAGTGGCAGATTGGCAGATTGCAGCCGTGATGAACATTGGACAGCATGCTAAGTATCCTCTGTTTTTAACCAGCGTTGATAATACCCGATTGGATGATGTTGCAGCATGGAGTTATTGCGCACCCGTTGATGATCAAGCACGCTTTGGTTTTGCTGTGGCACACGCCTTAAACAGCATTGCTCCTGCTGTTAATGATTTGCCGGATGAACTGAAATCGAAAGTAGACATCATTGCACAAGCACTGCGTGAAGCGAAAAAACCATTGATTATCAGTGGCAGCAATGCATGTAGTGATACTTTGATTCAGGCGGCAGCCAATATTGCATGGGCACTGAAAGATAAAGGAGCTAATGTCGGTCTTTCTTATGTTGCTGCGTATGCCAATAGCCTCGGTTTGGCAATGATGGAAGCACAACCACTGGATGTTGCTTTACAGCGTATCGCTAAAGGTGATTCAGACACAGCTATCGTGATGGAAAATGATCTCTATCGTCATGCGCCTGCTGATAAAATTGACAGTGCACTCGATAGCCTGAAAAACCTGATCGTTGTTGACCATCAACGTACTGCCATCATGGATAAAGCACACCTGATCCTTTCAGCTTCTAGTTTTGCGGAAAGTGACGGTACATTGGTGAATCAGGAAGGCCGTGCTCAGCGCTACTTCCAAGTCTATGAACCTGCATTCTATGATAAATCAATCGTTATGTTGGAAAGCTGGCGTTGGATGCATTCCCTCTATACCACTTATACCCAATGCCAGACAGACTGGACTCAGCTTGACCATGTGATTGAAGCCTGCGTCGAAGCGATGCCTCAATTCAAGGGAATTGTCAAAGCTGCTCCTGATTCTACATTCCGTATCCGTGGGCAAAAACTGGCTCGTTCACCGCATCGTTACAGCGGTCGTACTGCCATGCTTGCTGATGTCAGTGTTCATGAGCAACGTCAGCCACAAGATATCGACACCGCATTTGCCTTCTCGATGGAAGGAAATAACAGTCCGTTTGCTGAGCGTCAGCAAATCCCGTTTGCATGGGCACCGGGCTGGAACTCCCCGCAGGCATGGAACAAATTCCAGGTCGAAGTGGGTGGCAAATTGCGCTTTGGTGATCCCGGCGTTCGTTTAATTGAGGCCGTGGATGGTGGGTTGAACTATTTTGACGCTATTCCGGCAGCATTCACGGCGCAAAAAAATGAATGGTATGTCGCGCCTTATTTCCATCTGTTCGGCAGTGATGAATTGTCACAGCGCGCTGATGTCATTCAAGAACGTATGCCAGAGCCGTATGTGATGATTAATCATCAAGATGCTGAATACCTGAGTGTGAAAGAAGGTTCCATGATGGAGTTTGATTGTGCGGGTCAGCAATTGCGTTTGGTTGTGCGTCTAAGCAGCAATCTTGCACAAGGGCAGATTGGCCTCCCGTTGGGAATGCCCGGTATCCCACCAGTTCTGGCAGGTAAATCAGTCAGTCAATTACGGGAGGTTGCATAATGAGTTGGTTTACTCCCGATGTGATTGAAATTTTGCTTTCCGTCCTGAAAGCGGTTGTGATTTTGCTGGTCGTAGTTGTCTGCGGAGCATTCATGAGCTTCGGCGAACGCCGTTTGCTCGGATTGTTCCAGAATCGTTATGGGCCAAACCGGGTAGGTTGGGGCGGTTCATTACAGCTTGTCGCTGACATGCTCAAAATGTTCTTTAAAGAAGACTGGGTACCCCGTTTCTCTGATCGGGCCATTTTTACTTTGGCACCTGTCATTGCGTTCTGTTCGCTGTTGTTGGCTTTTGCCATCGTGCCTGTAAGCCCAACGTGGATGGTGGCTGACCTTAACATCGGTATCTTGTTCTTCATGATGTTGGCGGGTCTGGCGGTGTACGCTGTGTTATTTGCCGGATGGTCGAGTAACAACAAATATTCCCTGCTGGGAGCCATGCGCGCATCAGCACAGACATTGAGCTACGAAGTCTTCCTTGGTCTTTCCATGATGGGTGTTGTGGCACAAGCCGGTTCTTTCAACATGGTGGATATTGTCAATTCGCAGCAACATCTGTGGAATATCATTCCCCAGTTCTTTGGCTTCCTGACTTTTGCCATTGCGGGGGTTGCGGTGTGCCACCGTCATCCCTTTGACCAACCTGAAGCTGAACAAGAGCTGGCGGATGGTTATCATGTCGAATATTCCGGTATGAAATTCGGTCTGTTTTTCGTCGGGGAATATATCGGCATCGTGACCGTCTCAGCCTTAATCGTCACGCTGTTCTTTGGTGGCTGGCATGGGCCTTTATTGCCTTCATTTATTTGGTTTGCGCTGAAAACAGCCTTTTTCATGGTGATGTTTATCCTGATCCGTGCTGCTTTGCCGCGTCCGCGTTATGACCAAGTAATGTCATTTGGCTGGAAAGTCTGCCTGCCGTTAACGTTACTCAACCTGCTGGCGACTGCCGCAGTGATTTTATACAACGCTCAATAAAGGGGTGATTAAACCATGACATTGAAAGAGTTAGTGGTTGGTTTCGCCACCCAGGTACGCAGTATTTGGATGATAGGGCTTCATGCCTTCCATAAACGCGAAACAAAAATGTATCCGGAAGAACCGGTTTATTTGCCACCCCGTTACCGTGGGCGCATCGTTCTGACGCGTGATCCTGACGGTGAAGAGCGTTGTGTTGCCTGTAACCTGTGTGCGGCGGTGTGCCCGGTGGGATGTATCTCACTGCAAAAAGCCGAGGAAAAAGATGGTCGTTGGTATCCTGAATTTTTCCGCATCAATTTCTCGCGTTGCATTTTCTGCGGCCTGTGTGAAGAAGCCTGCCCAACGACAGCTATCCAATTGACGCCTGATTTTGAGTTGGGTGAATTCAAGCGTCAGGATTTAGTCTATGAAAAAGAAGATCTTTTGATCTCTGGGCCGGGTAAATACCCTGATTATAACTTTTACCGTAAGACTGGTATGGCAATTGACGGCAAGGATAAGGGTGAAGCCGACAATGAAGCTAAACCTATCGACGTTAAAAGCCTGTTGCCATAAGGAGCGATATTCATGGAGTTTGCATTTTATATCGCAGGGCTGGTTGCCATCCTGACAACGCTCAGGGTGATAACGCACACAAATCCTGTACATGCTTTGTTGTACCTGATTACGTCCCTATTGGCACTTTCTGTTGTCTTTTTCTCGTTGGGGGCATATTTCGCTGGTGCACTGGAGATCATTGTTTACGCTGGGGCGATCATGGTGTTGTTCGTCTTTGTCGTGATGATGCTGAATCTGGGCAAATCTGTTTCGGAACAAGAACGGATATGGTTAAAGCCGGGTGTCTGGCTTGGCCCTTCCATTTTAGCCACAGTGTTGTTGGCTGTACTGATTTACGCTATCAGCACTTTGTCATCAGCAGAAATCAGTGGTGAAGTCGTCAGCGCCAAAGAAGTGGGTATCAGCCTGTTCGGGCCTTATGTATTGGCCGTCGAGTTGGCATCTTTACTGTTATTGGCGGGGCTAGTGGTGGCTTATCACATTGGCCGTGAAAATCGTCAGGGTGAAGTGATTAGCAATCGTGCGGAGGATCAACAATGATACCTTTAGACCATGGTCTGATTCTGGCGGCCATCTTGTTTATATTGGGCTTCACTTGCCTGATTATCCGCCGCAATTTGTTATTTATGCTGATCGGGCTGGAAATAATGATCAATGCTTCAGCGCTGGCGTTTGTTGTTGCTGGTAGCTATTGGCTCCAGCCTGATGGTCAGGTGATGTACATACTGGCTATCACTCTGGCAGCAGCCGAGGCGAGTATCGGTCTGGCACTGTTACTACAGTTGCACCGTCGTCGCCAAAATCTGAATATTGATACAGTCAGTGAGATGCGCGGATGAACTTACTCTATTTAACAATTCTGTTGCCACTGCTGGGATTTTTGCTATTGGCATTCTCTCGTGGCCGATGGTCTGAAAATCTATCAGCCACCATCGGGAGTGGCTCTGTCGGTTTGGCAGCATTGGTTACACTCTGGGTCGGGATAGACTTCTTTTCCCAAAATAGCCTTGCTCCGGATGGGGCAGGGGGGCTGGTTTACAGTCAAACATTGTGGAACTGGATGGCAGTCGATAACTTTAATATCCCTGTCAATCTGGTACTGGATGGCTTGTCATTGACCATGCTGAGTGTTGTTACCGGCGTTGGTTTCCTGATCCACGTCTATGCATCGTGGTACATGCGAGGTGAAGAAGGCTATTCCCGTTTCTTCGCTTATACCAACCTGTTTATCGCCAGCATGGTAGTACTGGTTCTGGCGGATAACATGTTGCTGATGTACCTCGGTTGGGAAGGGGTGGGGCTGTGCAGTTACTTGCTGATCGGTTTCTACTATAAAACCCCAGCCAATGGCGCAGCAGCAATGAAAGCCTTTATCGTGACCCGTGTGGGTGATGTGTTCCTTGCCATTGGGATGTTTATCCTTTACGACCAGCTCGGCACATTGAGCTTCCGCGAACTGGCGGTATTGGCACCACAACATATTGAGGCGGGTTCTACTGCAATCACTTGGGCAACCTTGATGATCCTAGGTGGTGCTGTGGGTAAATCAGCGCAGTTGCCATTACAAACGTGGCTGGCGGATGCGATGGCAGGCCCGACACCGGTTTCAGCGTTGATCCATGCTGCGACCATGGTGACCGCGGGTGTGTATCTGATTGCCCGCAGTCATGTTCTATTCCTGATGGCGCCTGATATTCTGCATTTGGTTGGCATTATCGGTGCTGTTACTTTGGTGCTGGCGGGTTTCGCAGCGTTGGTGCAGACTGATATCAAACGTGTACTTGCATACTCCACCATGAGCCAGATTGGTTATATGTTTCTGGCATTGGGCGTACAAGCATGGGATGCAGCTATCTTCCATCTGATGACTCATGCCTTCTTCAAAGCATTGTTGTTCCTGTCCTCTGGCTCAGTGATCCTTGCTTGCCATCATGAACAGAACATCTTCAAAATGGGCGGGCTGAGTAAGCGTATTCCGTTTGTTTACCTCTGCTTCATTGTGGGCGGCTCTGCATTGTCGGCATTACCACTGTTGACCGCCGGTTTCTACAGTAAAGATGAAATCTTGTGGGGCGCTCTGGCAAATGGTCATATGTACCTGATGCTGGCAGGGCTTGCTGGCGCATTGATGACTTCTCTGTATACCTTCCGCATGATCTTTATTGTGTTCCACGGTAAAGAGAATACCCAAGCGCATCCTGTTAAGGGGATCACCCACACCTTGCCACTGTCAGTACTGTTGGTGTTGTCTACTTTTGTAGGGGGCACATTGATTAAGCTACCGCTGGCGGGAGTTTTGCCGGGAATGCCGGAAAATAGTGCAGCAGGGCATGATGGTAAACTGACATTGGAAATTGTTTCTGGTGTGGTTGCGGTTATCGGCATCTTGCTGGCGGCTGCATTGTACCTCGGCAAACGCAGTGTTGTGAATGCGACAGCAAACAGCGCACCGGGTCGTTTCTTCTCCACATGGTGGTTCCATGCTTGGGGATTCGATGCACTGTATGATTGGGTATTTGTAAAACCATTCAAAGGAATTACGAAAGTATTACAAAATGATCCGTTGAACTCACTGATGAATATCCCTGCCATATTGTCACGTTGGGGCAATAAAGGGCTTAGATTAAGTGAGAACGGACAGATCCGTTGGTACGCTACCTCTATGGGGTTGGGTGCAGTGCTGGTTTTAGCTCTGCTGCTTTTGATTTAATTAAGGGACACATTGCGCCATGCTACTACCTTGGCTAATTCTTCTGCCCTTCATCGGAGGCCTGCTGTGCTGGCAGGCAGAGCGTTTCGGCACCCGTGTGCCGCGTTGGATAGCGCTTCTGACAATGGGGTTGACTCTGCTGCTTTCCCTGCAACTTTGGTTGCAGGGCGGTTATACACTGACTAATCCACAAGGCATTCCACAGTGGCAATCCGAATTCCTGCTCCCGTGGATACCCCGTTTTGGCATTTCCATTCATTTGGCTTTGGATGGTTTATCACTGCTAATGGTGGTTCTGACTGCATTGCTGGGTTCAATGGCTATCCTCTGTTCATGGAATGAAAACCAGCCATATCAAGGTTTTTTCCATCTGAACCTGCTGTGGATACTCGGCGGTGTGATGGGGGTTTTCCTTGCCATCGATATGTTCCTGTTCTTTTTCTTTTGGGAAGTGATGCTGGTGCCGATGTACTTCTTGATCGCACTTTGGGGTCATAGAGGTTCACAAGGAAAAACCCGTATTACGGCGGCGACAAAATTTTTCATCTATACCCAAGCCAGTGGTCTGGTGATGTTGATTTCGATTCTGGCATTGGCTTTCATCTATCACGATGCAACGGGAGAGTGGTCATTCGGCTATGAAAAACTGCTGAATACCCCGATGTCACACACGGTTCAATACCTGCTGATGCTGGGATTTTTCATCGCTTTTGCCGTGAAAATGCCGGTTGTGCCTTTGCATGGTTGGCTACCGGATGCCCATAGTCAGGCACCAACGGCAGGTTCCGTTGACCTTGCGGGGATCTTGTTGAAAACGGCTGCTTATGGCCTGTTACGTTTTGGTCTGCCCCTGTTTCCACAAGCTTCTGCGGAATTTGCTCCAATCGCAATGTGGTTGGGTGTTATCGGCATCTTCTACGGTGCATGGATGGCTTTCAGCCAGACTGATATCAAACGTCTGATTGCTTATACCAGTGTTTCCCACATGGGCTTCGTCCTTATCGCTATCTACACAGGCAGTCAGCTGGCTTATCAGGGTGCGGTTATCCAGATGATTGCGCATGGTCTGTCAGCCGCAGGTCTGTTTATCATTTGTGGGCAGTTGTATGAACGTCTGCATACCCGCGACATGCGTCAGATGGGCGGTTTGTGGGGAAAAATTCAATTGTTGCCAGCGATATCCCTATTCTTTGCTGTGGCAACATTGGGTATGCCGGGAACCGGTAACTTTGCCGGTGAATTCATGATCCTGTTCGGCAGCTTCAGCAAATTCACTCTGATTACTACCGTATCCGTGTTTGGTTTGGTGTTTGCGTCCGTTTATGCGCTGTACTTGATGCAGAAAGCTTATTACGGTACGCCAAAAACTGATAAACCATTACCACCGATGGATGGACGTGAAATCTCCATTTTGCTGTTGCTGGTTGTCTTGCTGGTGATTTTGGGTGTCTACCCACAACCGATCCTTGATACCTCGGCTGTAGCGATGAGTAACATCCAGAATTGGTATTCAGCTTCACTTTTAACTACAAGGCCGTAATTCGCCATGACAATAACTCCTGAACAATTGATCGCACTGTTGCCGCTATTGATCGTCGGATTGACGGTGGTGGTTGTGATGCTGTCCATTGCGTGGCGACGCGATCATTTCATCAATGCCACTCTGACGGTAATTGGTCTGAACCTGGCTCTGTTTTCCCTTTATTTTGTTGGGCAGCAGGCGCCAATGAATGTCACGCCACTGATTCATGTGGATCGCTTTGCAATGTTCTATACAGCCCTTGTGCTGATTGCGAGCCTTGCAACGACGACATTCGCTTATTCGTGGTTGGAAAATTATCCCGATAATAAAGAAGAGTTTTACCTGCTGGTATTGATTGCAGCGGCTGGAGGCGTTCTACTCTCTTCTGCTAACCATATGGGATCGCTGTTTATCGGTATTGAATTGATTACTCTGCCACTGTTTGGCTTGATTGGTTATGCATATCGCCAGAAGCGTTCATTGGAAGCCAGTATCAAATATATGCTGTTGTCTGCAACCGCATCCTCATTTTTACTATTTGGTATTGCTTTGCTATATGCCGAATCCGGTGATTTGTCTTTCTCAGCTCTCGGCAAAAGTCTAAGTGACAGTAAACTCCATGAACCACTGGTTTTGGCCGGATTGGGTATGATGCTCGTGGGTTTGGGTTTCAAACTTTCCCTTGTGCCTTTCCAGCTTTGGACACCAGATGTTTATCAGGGTGCTCCAGCGCCTGTGTCGACTTTTCTGGCGACTGCCAGTAAAGTTGCCATCTTCGCGGTGGTTATGCGTTTATTCCTCGAAGCGCCAGTGACCGGAAGCGAAACTTTGCGCATTGTGTTAACCGTGATCGCGATTGCCTCTATTTTGTTCGGTAACTTGCTGGCACTGACACAAATCAATATCAAGCGTCTGTTGGGATACTCATCCATTGCGCACTTAGGGTATTTGCTGGTGGTATTAATTGCCATTAAAGACCATACGTTGGCAGAAGAAACCGCAGGTCTCTATCTGGTGGGTTATCTGCTTGCCAGTATTGGGGCATTTGGTGTAGTCAGCCTGATGTCCAGCCCATACAGAGGCCCTGACGCAGAATCACTGTTTTCATATCGCGGATTGTTCTGGCATAAGCCGATCCTGTCAGCCGTTATGACGATTATGATGTTGTCATTGGCAGGAATACCGCTGACATTCGGTTTCATTGGTAAATTCTATGTGATCGCAACGGGTGTAGAAGCAAGATTGTGGTGGTTGACTGGTGCGGTTGTATTAGGAAGTGCCATTGGCCTTTACTACTATCTGCGTGTCATGGTCAGTTTATACTTGCCTCCACCTAAGGCACTGAACCGCGATACTCCACGCGATTGGGCTCTGACTTCTGGCGGAATAGTGGTATTGGCTACTGCATTATTAGTATTATTCCTCGGTGTTTGGCCACAACCGTTGATTGATATTGTTCAGCAGGCGAAAAGCGTCATGTAGAGCAGAAGGTCAACAAACATTATTGAAGGCCCAGCCATTATTGTCTGGGTCTTTTTTATTATTGCCTGAGTCTTTTTTATAAAAAGTAGGGAGGGGTTCAAACAAGACTATGTTTTTTTAAATCAAACTATAGCTGTTTGATATCTTCAAAAATCGGGCCTTGAAAGTAAACCGCGTTAATATGGCAACTACGAGGTTGAGTAAGAATAAACTTTATCGTTTCCCATACTGAACGACCATTCAGCACTTGCTGACCCATTCTTTTGTGATCTTCTAGAACTTCATCAAAGCCATTGACCTCGAAATCGGGAGGGTAAATTCCAGTGACACGGATATTGTCTTTGCTTAATTGATGAGAAATTGTTTGGCAGAAACCACTCATGGCATGTTTAGCTGCGAAAAAGACCGGATGAGCGACAGATCGGGTAAAGTTCGGAATACCGCAGACTGACACCATTGCAATAATATCGGCTCCCTGTGATTGGCGTAGACTTGGCAATAGTGTTTTGGTTAAGAGTATGGAGCCTGTCGCGCCTGAATTCATTGTACTAATAATATCGGCATCACTATCATTATTACTCAGATTACCTTCCAGCCATTGAGCAGCACTCAATACCAAAATATCAATAGGCGTACTGTCTTGCAGCAATTGATTGACAAATGCATTCACTGATTGAGTATCACTGATGTCACATTGGTAGCTTCTTGCTATTCCACCTTCACTGCGAATAATTTCCGTGGTGGCTTCAGCACTTGCCAATTGGCGGGCGCAAAGATCGACATGAGCACCTTCACGAGCTAACCAGACAGAAATAGCTTGCCCAAAATCGCGGCCACCGCCAGTTACTACAACACGCTTACCTTTCAATTCATTTAATACATTTGACATAGTTTCTGTTTCCCTCATATCCAGTTTATGCAATTAAACAGAGAAGTTAGGTTAACATTTATTTTGTTAACTTATTAACAAATAATGTCTAACTTGATTTTAATATGAATTAATGAGGTTTTTTTGCAACTTTAAAATGGAGAGTAGACCTCTGTCTAAATGCAGTTGCATCTTCTTTTATGTTAAGGTGACCATTAATGCAGATTGAGTGAATTATGAACACAAGATATCTGTGATATATGCAAGCCTTTGTTAAGGTTGATTTTTATTGGGATCTCCAAAAATATTTTTTGGAATAAATAGGAGATAGTGTCGGACACTAATTTTGAAGGATAATTATGAGTCAAGATAATACTGGTCAGGTAAAGACTAAAACTTACATTAATCCACCAGTCTTTTTCTTCTCAGCGTTTTTGGTCATTGCACTGGTGACATTCGCTGGTTTGAAACCCGAACTTGCCGACCGATGGTTTAAATCTTTGCAACAATACCTTTTTGTTAATGCCAGTTGGTTTTATATTCTGGCAGTTGCGTTGATTTTACTCTCGGTAACTTATCTGGGTTTGTCCAGATATGGCAACATAAAATTGGGTCCCGACCATGCTGAACCAGATTTCAGTTATTTTTCCTGGTTTGCCATGCTTTTTTCAGCAGGTATGGGGATTGGACTTATGTTTTTTGGCGTGGCAGAACCTGTCATGCACTATCTAGTACCCCCAGTAGGTACGCCCGAAAGTATTGCGGCTGCAAAGCAGGCCATGCAGCTGACTTTCTTTCATTGGGGGCTTCATGCTTGGGCGATATATGCCATTGTAGCTTTGATTCTAGCATTTTTTAGTTATCGACACGGTTTACCTCTGACTTTACGCTCTGCCTTGTATCCGATTATTGGTGATAAAATTTACGGTCCGATTGGCCATGCTGTAGATATCTTTGCGGTTATTGGTACAGTATTTGGTGTTGCCACCTCTTTGGGCTATGGCGTTCTTCAGGTTAATGCCGGTCTTAACCATTTATTTGGTTTACCTATCAATGAGACAGTTCAGGTTGTACTAATCATTTTGATTACAGCTCTAGCAACCATCTCTGTTGTTTCTGGCTTGGATAAAGGCATCCGCATTCTTTCCGAAGTTAATCTGAGCTTAGCCGTTTTATTGCTTATTTTAGTGGTTGCTTTGGGGCCAACCGTACTATTGCTGAAATCTTTTGTGGAAAACACGGGTGGCTACCTTTCAGAAATTGTCAGCAAAACGTTTAATCTGTATGCCTATGAACCTAAATCCAGCAATTGGCTAGGGGGATGGACATTATTGTACTGGGGATGGTGGCTATCTTGGTCTCCATTTGTTGGCATGTTTATCGCTAGGGTTTCCCGAGGTAGGACAATTAGGGAGTTTGTGACTGGCGTCTTATTCGTACCCAGTGGTTTTACCCTGATGTGGATGACGGCATTTGGCAATAGCGCCATTGACTTGATTGCCAATAAGGGGGCAAAAGAATTAG
Organism: Xenorhabdus hominickii; assembly: GCF_002632725.1. Lineage (GTDB taxonomy): Bacteria > Pseudomonadota > Gammaproteobacteria > Enterobacterales > Enterobacteriaceae > Xenorhabdus > Xenorhabdus hominickii. Next base: position 205,820 of record NZ_NJAI01000004.1, on the reverse strand, counting down.
CCCACGTAGTCCAGGCAGATGTCTCGCTGGCATTATTCAACTTCTTGGAACATTTTCCGTTTCCGACAGTTTTGTCGTTCATTGCCATAGCAATGGTTGTCATGTTTTTTGTCACCTCCGCTGACTCTGGGGCAATGGTGGTTGATACGTTAGCTTCTGGTGGTGCTAATAATACACCGATCTGGCAACGGATTTTTTGGGCTAGCCTGATGGGCGTGGTTGCCATTGCACTATTGATTGCTGGGGGCTTGTCTGCCCTACAAACGGTAACAATCGCCAGCGCGCTTCCTTTCTCTATTATCTTGTTGATCTCAATTTATGGTTTACTCAAGGCACTGAGAATTGATGCCTATAAGAAAGACAGTCAGCAAATGACCACGATTGCTCCTCCAGCCAGTCGTAACCCGATCCCGTGGCAAAGGAGACTAAGAAATATCGTTTATTATCCTAAAAGTTCTCAAGTGAAGCGATTTATGAACGAAGTCATCCAACAAGCAATGGAAATGGTGGCAGAAGAACTAGAGAAGCAGAACAAAGTTGTGATTGTTAATGATGAAATGGACGATCGAATTCATCTGGAAGTTGATTTTGGTGAAAACCTTAACTTCGTGTATGCGGTTCGCTTGAGAGCCTATATTCAGCCAACGTTTGCTCTTGCAGGTCTAGAAGATAATGAAAAAATTGAGGAACAAAAATACTACCGTGCTGAAGTCTATCTCAAGGAAGGAGGACAGGATTACGATCTGATGGGATGGACCCAAGAACAGATCATCCATGATATTTTGGATCAATACGAGAAGCACATTCATTTTTTACATTTGGTTCGTTAATAAAAAACCTTCAATTCCCAGACTCACAATCTGGGGATTTTTTTACTTCATTATTCATTACCGTTGTGCTGTATCTTAAAATCTATTGGGTATATTGAAAGACAATAAATATAGGTTATAGGGAGTTAAATAATCTTTTCATTTAAGGCAACTCCCCAATTTTGGCCTCTACAATCACCCCAACAATATGCACATGATCATTGAGTGGTATCATATTGTATTGATTATTCAGTGGTTTTAAAAAAGTATCGTACCCTTCAGTGATCAATTGCTTAAAAGTGAGTTCTTTTGCTCCATCAAGTTTTGCAACTACCAAATTATTGGATCTCGGTTTTATGTCTGGATCAACTAAAATAATCATGCCTTGTGGGATACTTAATCCATTCGGTGATACCATTGAATCACCTTTCACTTCTAGCCAAAAAGCGCGTTGTGAGCATTTGACGGATGTCTCATATCTCGTTTGGGTGCTGTCTGTATAGTATTTTGATGTGGGATCTTCGCACCAATTACCAGCATTTATCCAGTCGAGCAGTGGGTATTGTTTTTGAGAATGTGGCTCGCCAACAAACGTAACATTATCACCATAAAGAACGGTAACAAGTTTCCTTGCCTGCATATCCAGTGATGGGCTGAAGTCAGCAATTTTAACGTTCAATTTTTGGGCGAAATAAGTTGCCATCTCCAAATTAAGGGCATTTATGCCATTGAGATAATGTGAAATGGCGCTTTGCGTCTTGCCAATTTCTTCAGCAAGAGTTTCCTGAGAGATGCCTAGCTGTTTTTTCTTGGACTCAAATAAGTCTTTTAAGCGTGCGGCATCTGCAAGCTGTTCTGGTGTGAGTTTCTTTTTCATGCCCTCATTTTAATACCATTGCTATTAAAATGATAAATACTAAAAGTATTGAAATATTTAGTACTTGAGATATTATTATGCGGTGAGCTGGAGGAAACATGGAAAAAATTCCGTTATCAGAATATGTGAAACTGTATGGCCAAGCTAAAACAGCACGTTTGGTTGGTGTTCATCAAACTGCGATAAGTAAGGCATTACGAGCGGGTCGTAAAATATTTTTGGTGTGCCAAGAAGATGGAACCTATAAAGCTGAAGAATGCCGGCCATTTCCCAGCCAAAAGCAAACCACATTGAAGGCCGAGGAAATATCAGAGGTATAATTAATTCATCTCTATTATAGGTTGAACTTAATTATCTAACTGATTTTATTAAGATGTTTTTTGTGTATATTGCTCAGGAGAGAACATGAATTCTAACATTCGTCACTATCTTAGAGTGACAGGGAGTATTCTTGATATCATGCCTGCAAACGATTATAGCGATGCTTTAAATACTGATCCATCAAGTGAGGATTTACTTGAAAATCAATCTGTTTCGCATTCTCCTGACTTATTTCCGTCTCCTGATGTATTAAAAAGCTATGAATCTATTCTTCCGGGTTATGCAGAAAGGGTATTTTCTTTCAGAGAGAAAGAGCAATGCTTTCAACATGAAAGGCAGCAAAAAGCACTTGATGGCTTGATAAATCGGGATAAAAGAGGGCAATGGATGGGTTTTTCCATTGCTATGTTTATTTTAGCTGTTGCTACTATTTTTGCATTTAGAGGAGAAATGCTGTTTGCCGGCACGTTAATCACACTTGATTTGGTAGGATTGGCTGCCGTGTTTGTTATCGGACATAAATCAAATATTAAGTGATTTTAAAATAGTATTATAGGTTGTTTATAAAAGATATCATACATTTTTACATCTTGTTTTATTTGAATTTTTTTTGATTATTATTTAATAATCAATCGATTTGATTTTTAAGATTATAAGCCAGTTAAGCGGACAGAATATACATAGACAAACTTGGAAAAAATTGTATGATAGGAATGTGTTTATACATTAAAAAATAAATTATAGTCTATCCCAATAGATTTTTTTGTTGCAGATAAATATTGATTTTCGACGGTGTGAAAAAATTTTAATATATATTAAATATGTCAATATCTTGAGTGTAACAAAAATTAAATGACATAATGGGATAGGCATATTAATATGCTATAGAGAGTTAATATGGATATTAAAAACTTATGTGACCTTTACCAATCAGGAAAGAAACTGAAATATATTTTTTTCTGGGGTCATAAAACTAATCATGCCAATCAAGTAATCAAATCTTGCCTTAGCCAGTGGTATCCGGCCCACTTTACTGTTGATGAAGTAACATATACCAGTGCGGAACATTATATGATGGCAGAGAAGGCGCGTTTGTTTAATGATTCAGAAATACTGGAGAAAATTATCAACGCTAAAAGCCCAGGAGCTGCGAAAGCCTATGGTCGAGAAATCCGTGGGTTTAAACAATCAATTTGGGATGAACACCGGCTAGAGATCGTGATTGAAGGAAATTTAGCAAAATTCTCCCAAAACAAACCATTGGGAGAGTTTTTATTGAATACGGGAAATAAGATACTGGTTGAGGCCAGCCCTGTTGACCGAATTTGGGGTATTGGACTAGCAGAAGATGTTCCTAATATTCAAAATCCATTAACGTGGGATGGTTTGAATTTATTAGGTTTTGCACTAATGCGTGTACGCGATAAATTAAATAAAGACTCCATAAATGCAGAGTTGCATCGAAATGATAAGTAAATGATCTAGATCTTGGGGCCTAGTGGTTAGGCTCTAAGCCTCAAATTAAATTTCTTAAGTAATATAGCTTATTGCAGATGTTCCGATTAGCCTGATAATCGCGAATTAATAATTGTAATCTAAACAATCTTTTCTGATATAGAAAAAGAAATCGATAGATATTACTCTGTATTTAATGAGTGTTTTTACAGCTATCCATTTTTACACAACCCTTTCTTATTCATACTATTTAAGGAATTTAATCTTGCCTGATTCAGTTTTATTTTCTGCAATAAAAAGACCGGAAGCTGGAGTGCAATTGGTATTTTTACACCATGCCGGAGGCTCTTGTTTCTCTTACGTAGAATTGGCTCATAAATTATCGGGCTTTATTGATGTCTATTGCTTGGAACTTGCGGGCAGAGGAATGCGTGTTTCAGAGCCGTTCCAGACAGATGTTGAAGCTATATTGTCCGATATCCTTGCTTCAATAAAACGTTTGAGGTTGGGCGAGGACAAACCCTTATTGTTGTTTGGGCACAGTATGGGGGCAGAGTTTGCCTATCAGGTAGCTCATAGGCTTGAGAAAGAAGCACCTAAACAGAAATTGGCACTCATTCTCTCTGCCCGTGGTTTTTTCGATCCCGAAGAATTGAAAAATGAGCCAATTGAAGAATATACCGATGATTATGTATTGAATGTACTTGATCAGTGTGCAGGAACTCCACCTGAAGTACTTGTTGACCCTGACTTGCGAAACTATGTGATCAACACCATGAGGAATGACATGATTTTATTGGATTCTCTGACTCGATTACCAAAGATGAAGCTAAATATCCAAACTCATGTGATAGGGGGAAATAAGGACAATAGGGTCCCTGTTTCTCAACTAACTCAATGGCGGCGGTTATTATCTGAGTCAGCAGAACAACAAGTTTTCACCGGAGGTCATTTTTATTTGTTCTCTAATGATGAAGTGAGATCTTGGCTAGAGAAAAAAGCCAGAGAGCTTGCAGGGCAACTTTATACCCAATAGGTTTCGAGTTACATCGTGTCGGCAAAGAAACGAATCTCTGAAAACATGGCTGACTGAGATAAGTGAGCGTAGCCAACAACGATGTAACTTGAAAGAAAATAGGGATAGGTTGATCGTTTTTATAATGGGCAAGCAATGTTCAAATATCAGGAAAATAAAATAACCGTTAATGGTGTTCAACTCGTTTATCTCTGCAATGAAGAGAATAATAAAACACCTTTATTGTTTCTACATGGAGCTTTGGCGGATAGCTATATGTGGAACAAGCATATGTTTGAACTGGAAGATACTGTATCACCAATGTCTTTAAGTCTGCGTCATTTTGGTGATTCAGATAAAGTTGGTGCATTTGGCATAGAAACCCATGCTAATGATGTTGTCGAAATGATTTGCAAATTAGGCTGCGAACCTTTACATCTGGCTGCATGGTCTTATGGCGCTGATGTGACATTGTTATCGGTATTAAAAGCACCTGAGTTATTTCGTAGTCTTTTTCTCTATGAGCCAGGATATCCGGTTCATTTAACTGAAGATGAATCCGCATTATTCATGGTGGATGCTCAGGTTATGTTTGGCCCTTTATTTGAACAATCAGGAAAATTAACACCGCCTGAAATGGTAGAGATTTTGATTGATGGTTCAGGCAATCAAAAAGGGTATTTTGCTTCACAACCTGAAGTTGTGCGAATGGCTCAGTTAGCGCAAGCAGATACAGTGATAAAGCAATTGGGTCAAGTTGAGAAACCCGATATAAACGCTAATTCTTTAGTAACGATAACATTACCTGCTTATGTCTCTTATGGTGAGCATTCACGTTCGCTGTTTCGGCTGGTTAGTGCATCAGTGGCGAGGAAAATTCCCAATTGTCAGTTGGAAATTGTTTCGGAGGCAACGCATATGTTTCCTATGGAGCAACCTACTGCTTTTAGTGAAAAAGTAAAGAATTTTATCCAAAATATATGATCCACTAAATGGATGAGTTGCTGAATAAGGTAAAGCTAATGAGATTAGAAAAGGTAAATGGTAGGGGACTATTTTCAGGCAAAAAAATAATTATTGTACATGGATATACTGCATCACCTTCATCAAACTGGTTCCCTTGGTTAAAAGCGATTTTAACTGAACAAGGGGCGGATGTTATTGTGCCTACAATGCCTGAATCATTAGCCCCTAAACCTGAAGCATGGGCTAATATGCTGATGGATATAGTGCCAACAGTAGACGAAAATACAATTATTATTGGTCATAGCCTCGGGTGTATTACTGTACTGCGGCATTTGGAGGCGATACGCTCTACATCTTTCCATATTGGCGGGTATATTTTGGTTTCTGAATATGATTCTCCTCAGCCTACTTTACCTGAATTAGATGATTTTACTGTTGGACCGTTGAATTATGCTTTCTTGCGTGAATTAACTGAACATCGAATCTCAATTATTTCATTAAATGATGAAATTGTTTCTCCACAATCGTCTCAAGCTTTAGCTGACGCACTACAAACTAAAATCATTAACATCGATAATGGTGGGCACTTTCTTGATAGGGAAGGATTTACCCAATTATTACCTGTCTATGATGCCTTGAAAGTGATGGTATCAGAATAATCTTTTGTTCCATTAAGCTTAAATAGTGGGAATAGCTTTTGCAGAGTGGTGAAAATTTTGATTTATTATTTTCAATGTTTAAACTACTTACCTTGAATGCACATTACACATTAAAGTACACAAAGCTATGTTATCGGTCATGTATTAAATAGTTAGATTGAATATCAAAAATAGTACTCACGCTCAATAAAAGTTCCTATCACCTTATCGTGCATTTCTTCGGATTTTGAATAACTGATAGTTTTTCTATTCAGTCTTTTTACTCGAGTACGCTGAGTTAAATTCGTTCTCTCT
>NZ_NJAI01000004.1:138438-199324 GCF_002632725.1 Xenorhabdus hominickii | reverse complement strand
GATTTGTGACAATAACGGCAATAGACGTCAGCTTTGGCCATGCTTTACCCTTAAAAGGCGGGAAGCATATCACAACAACTAACTATTTAATACATGACCAGGAAAATTGCTGAAAATACTTAAGGGATATAGTGGCAAAGTATTAGGTGTTTATGCAGTTTATCCTTATACCCGAAATTTACCCTTAAAAATTCGTATGTTGATTGAGCATATTATGATTTCTTATAAGAATATCAGTCATTATTTTTGATCTTCCTTTCTGTTGGGAGCAATAACCAGCAGAGATTATGTCATTTTTGGATATGCTCTATTGAAAATTCATGCCTAATGAACATGAGATATCAATGTGTTTTATCTTGATAGCGCATATATCAATTTGATTTTCATTGAGTAAATAACCTCTGCCCAATGTCCTGGGGTTATTGGGAATTTATATTATTCCTTTTTGTTAAAAAAGAGCAAGCATAGAAGCTTGAGAAAAGTTGTGATTATAATAACAAAGTTATGAAGAATTAACTTATTAATTACATTTCTTGTCTGATTATGCGAAAGACAATTTTACCGATGCTGGTTTACTGAGGAATTGCCGCTATGATGGCTTTAATTCTGGCATCCTAAGAAATGCGCGAATAATTTTTTAACATTAAGGTAAAAACTATGATTATTTCCTCTTCAACGGATTATCGGGCTGCAGCAGAGGCTAAATTACCACCTTTTTTGTTTCACTATATTGATGGTGGAGCCAATGCAGAGCATACCCTTAAACGCAATACCGCAGATTTATCCGATATTGAGTTGCGCCAACGTGTATTGAAAGATATGTCTGAGTTGAGTCTGGAAACCAGCTTATTTGGGGAAAAAATGTCAATGCCTGTGGCACTGGCTCCTGTGGGGTTAACGGGCATGTATGCACGCCGTGGCGAAGTACAAGCTGCACGAGCTGCGGCTAAAAAGGGAATTCCATTTACTTTATCGACGGTATCCGTGTGTCCTATTGAAGAAGTTGCTCCCGCGATTGATCGTCCTATATGGTTTCAGCTCTATGTGCTGAAAGATCGTGGTTTTATGCGTAATGTGCTGGAAAGGGCACAGGCTGCAGGAGTGAAAAATCTGGTATTTACCGTTGATATGCCGGTACCTGGGGCGCGTTACCGTGATGCACATTCTGGTATGAGTGGCTCGAATGCTGCTATACGCCGTATCTTGCAGGCGATGACCCATCCTTGCTGGGCATGGGATGTCGGTTTGCTGGGGAAACCACATGATCTTGGCAATATATCTGTGTATCGTGGCAAACCGACTAAATTGGAAGATTATATGGGGTGGCTGGGAAGTAATTTCGATCCATCCATTTCATGGAAAGATTTGGAATGGATACGTGATTCCTGGAAAGGGTCAATGATTATCAAAGGCATTCTTGATCCAGAAGATGCCAAAGATGCTGTCCGTTTTGGTGCAGATGGCATTGTAGTTTCTAATCATGGTGGCCGTCAGCTTGATGGAGTCTTGTCGACGGCGCGTGCTTTGCCAGTAATTGCTGATGCTGTCAAAAATGATATTACTATCCTTACTGATTCCGGTATTCGTACTGGGTTGGATGTGGTGAGAATGATTGCTCTGGGTGCGGATAGTGTTCTGCTTGGGAGAGCTTTTGTTTATGCTCTGGCGGCGGCTGGTGAAGCGGGGGTATCCAATTTATTGGAGCTGATTGATAAAGAGATGCGGGTAGCCATGACCTTAACAGGTGCCAAGTCAATCTCAGAAATTAATTCAGATTTATTGGTTCGAAATCAAAGTTAATGGTGGGTTTATTGCCATGATCGGTCAGTAAAATTTCTTTTGCTGACCCTATTTCTTTAGACGCCTATGGGGCGATATCCTTGCCATTCAGGTTTATCTGGTTGACCACAAGGGTTTTCAGACAAGTGGATATGGTAGCCATTGATTTGACTGAGGAGTAAGCAGTCGTCAACATCTTTCAGATTGTCTTTATGTAATTGGCCATAACCGGACAGTAGATTTTCTTTGGCTTTTTGTTTAGCTTCTTCTTCTGAATGTGCCACAAAGAACCCGTATTCATGGGCTTCTGCCAGCGAATCTTTTTGATAACCACCGAGGTTCACAAAATAGAGCTGTTTTTCCTCATAATACTTTTCATGGTTAAGAGTAATGTCATATCCATCCACCCATTTTAAGGGCATATAGCCATCCAGATGAAGTTTATCTTTATCTCCAAACCAAACTTCGCGTAAAACCGGATACGCTTCTTCAATTTTTTCCACAGCAACAAATTGGACATCATGAACTTCGATATTGGATTTTCCAGCATTTCCACCAAGATAAAACATGTACAATTGTGGCATTTCTTCCTACTTAATAATTTTAATCTAGTGTGATTTTGCGTTGAGTGTATTGATTTTTATATTAATAACAAAAGATTAAATATTTTCGATTAATATTTGCCCATATGAAAATAGCTTCGATTTCCCTGTCAGATAAACGCGATCTCCATCTATCCTGCATAATAATTCACCACCGCGTTCGGATAATTGACGGGCACGGAGCTCGGTTTTATTAAGCCGTTTTCCCCATAAGGGAGCGAGAACACAATGGCTTGATCCCGTGACAGGATCTTCATTTACACCTTTTGCAGGGGCGAAATAACGTGAAACAAAATCAACAGATGAATCACCAAGAGCAGTAATCGCAAGCCCTGGTAAGGGGAGAGCCGCGATTTTATTAAAGTCAGGCTGGGTATTGATGAGCTGCTCTACGGAATCCAGGACACAAATATAGCGATCATGTGAGACCAGTACTTCGGAAACATTTTGCCCCAGCGCATCTTGCATAGTAGCGATGAGTGTTTTTTCCTCATGACACTCCCTAACGGGGAAGTCCAGAGTAAATACACTAAGTTGATGAGAGACACGAAGTTCACCAGAACGGCTCTTGAATGTGATCGGATTATCTTGATTGTTGCGATGTTCTGTGAGGACAAATGCGGTTGCTAACGTTGCATGACCGCATAAATTCACTTCAACTCGGGGTGTAAACCAACGTAGATGATTTTCTACCAGAAAAGCCGTTTCCGGAAGGCCAATTTCAGCGGCAATAGAAATCAAGGTTTCATCTGCCGGCCACTTATCCAGTAAGACAACTGCTGCGGGATTGCCAGAGAACGATTGATCCGTGAAGGCATCAACATGATAAATAGGGTATAAATTCATCAAAATCTCACTTGTCTATGTAACGGAAGATCGAATATAGGATCTTGAAAATACATTAAATTGTAAAGAATTATCTGATTTTGCTGCAAAAACACAAGAATTGTAGTGTTGACCTTAGGTGACAATGATTATTAAATAATAATTATTTGTTATAGTTCTAATAAGGAAAGATATGAAAATCAAGGGAGCTTATTGCCTATTTTTTATTTTGTCAGGGTGTTTTTCCCAAGCTCTGGCACTGGATTTTAGCTACAAAAGCGATATACCTATTGATAACAAGCCGTCAGAAGAATATCTGAAAAAGCGAGATGAGTTGAATCAAGGAAGTTGGAGTACAGAGAAGTTGGCGGAGGCTAATGCCTTAGCTGAGAAACGAGAGAATGAGCTTAAAGAGTATAACGATAGATCCGAACAGAAAAATAGACTGGCATTTTCTTATGATTGGGATGATAAGCAGTTGAAACTTGCCCCTCATATGCAACAAGGACATCCTATGCAGAATATAAAAGAACACACAAAACGTCGGTGCTATAGAGAAACTAGGCAGAAATTACAAAAAGAGAAAGGTAATGCTTATTCCAATGCTGATATTGCCGATTCCTGTGGCTTTTATCATTGATCCTATAACCCATCTGCTACCACAACAGATTCAACTCTATTTTTGAAACTGTGCAACAGTGTGTAAGGATGCAGAATATAGCGAAAGGATTCGTAAATTTAGTCGTCATTGCTGTCAATAAGCCTCGAATTATTGTGGCTCTCTTTCTATGCATTTATTGTTCCATGCCGATGGTGAATTTCATACATCATCGGCATGGAGATTCATCTACCAGTAAAGTTATTGGGATTTTCAGCATATTATGACTTGATGCACAATGTTATTATGCATAGAGTGGAGCGCAATGGAACGTTATGGCAGTTGAATTCAAGGAACGATGGTTGGAACGGTTTTATGAGGATGACCTTTCCCATAAATGTATTCCTGCGGCATTAAGCAATACTTTGTACCGAAAATTGCAAATGTTGGATGCTGCGACGGAAGAGAATGATTTAAGGGCACCACCAGGTAACGATTTTGAACGTTTAAAAGGGAATTTACAGGGATGGTGCTCAATAAGGGTAAACAGGAAGTATCGCTTAATTTTCCAATGGATGGATAAAACAGCGGTTGATACTTATTTGGATCCTCATAAGTACTGATCTGAACCGCAGTGTTCAGTAGAGAGTCGTCTGTAGAGGAAAAGGATGATGAGAAATACTAAACGTCGCCCAGCAACTGTGGGTGAAATACTTATAAGTGAGTTTCTTGAACCTCTGGGGATAGAAATCAACGTATTGGCCGATGCAATGGGTGTACATAGGAATTCGCTGAGTCGCTTGATCCATGATAAAGGAACCTTAACAGCACCAATGGCAATTAAATTGGGGGCTACGTTAGGAAATACGGCTGAATTTTGGTTGAATATTCAACATGCTGTTGAGGTCTGGGATGTTCGTCATCAAGAGAGCGAGATGAATACCAAGGACATTAAACGGTTAATTTAGTTTTCACCTTCAGTGGACTTGCGTTCAGCCTGATTGGGCTAGCCATCTCACATATATAGAATGAGATGGCTTTGACACATCTATACCCGTCGTCTTTCAAGTTGCAACTTTGTTAGTTACTCCCACTCATCCCAGTCACATAGTTATCTATGCTCCTAGAGACTCGTCCCCTTGCTGTCGTGCAACTAGAAATCCATTGAGTATAATTTACCTATTTAATTGCGATTATTTTCGCAATTAGGATTTTGCTTCTTCTTCGTGTAATTTGCTCATTAAACGGCGAATAGGGATGATTAAGGCCAGTAAAATAGCGGCACAAATTACCAATGATAATGAAACATTGGAGAACAATTGCGGCAGGCTATCCAGTTTATCGGCACGTACATTACCACCAATCAAGCCAGCGGCAAGATTCCCTAATGCACTAGCACAGAACCATAACCCCATGACTTGCCCACGCATACGTGATGGTGCCAATATGGTCATTGTTGCCAATCCGATCGGGCTAAGGCAGAGTTCACCTAGTGTCAGAAAGAGAACGCTGACAATTATCCATAGTGGTGAAACTGTATTGCCTGTCTCCAGTACGTTTTGGGAGGCAAGCATCATGATCCAAAAACCACCAGCAGCAAACAGCATACCAATTAAAAATTTACCGATACTGCTTGGGTTCATATTGCGTCTTGCCAGTGTAGGCCACAACCAGCTAAAGATCGGTGCCAACAGAATAATATAAAACGGGTTGATTGATTGGAACCAGACCGCAGGGATCTCATAACCCAGAACTATGCGGTCAGTATAGTCTTTGGCAAATAAGTTAAACGATGTCGGTTTTTGCTCAAATGCTGACCAGAATAAGGCGGCTGAAACCAGCAAGATAAAACAGATGAACAAGCGAATTTTCTCATTGCGATCTAATCCTGCAAACAGGAATAAATAGGCAAAATAGAGGATTACACTTGATGCAATAACATAGATTAAGGTGTTGGCAACTTTAACTGGATTAAATGGAATCACGCCTATCGCTATCAGTGTCACCACCGCACAGGTAGCCATCACGATGACACTGATCCATTTGCCAATATTTTTGCGTTTTACCATTGGGCGATCCCAACAGGAATCCAGCTCCTGTTCTTTATCATAGCGACGCATCAGAGGGATGGTATAAAAGCGGAAAATTAGCAATGCGGCCAGCATGCCTAATCCACCGACACCAAAGCCCCAGTGCCAACCATAATCGTTAACCAGCCAGCCAGTGATTAATGCAGCGATTAAGGAACCTAAATTGATACCCATATAAAACAGGGAGAAACCACCATCACGGCGAGGATCATCTTTTTTGTACAGAGTACCCACCATAACGGTGATACAGGTTTTGAACAATCCAGTTCCGAGTGTAATGAGCAACAATCCAATAAAGAACAGGTTATTACCCCAAATTGCAGAGAGTGCAATTGATAGATGCCCCAAGGCGATAATTATCGAGCCATACCAAACGGCAAGTCGTTGGCCTAACCAGTTGTCAGCCAGCCACCCACCAGGTAGTGATGTTAGATAAATACTTCCAGCAAAAATTCCGACAATCGCAGATGCTTGCTCACGGGGTATACCCATGCCGCCTTCAAATACCGCAGCAGACATGAATAAAATCAGAAGGGGGCGAATACCATAGAACGAAAATCGTTCCCACATTTCTGTCATAAAGAGGGCACTAAGTGGATAAGGATGCCCAAAAAAAGTCCTGTTTTTTCCGTTATTGGTTGAAGATTGCATCTAATAATTTTTCCTAAAAATTCATCTTCGTGATGGAGATGTTTTACAAGTTAAAATGAAAAAGGACACTTTATAATCATGTCAAATAATATCGTTAACATTTCGTTATAAAGTTACTTACTTAATTATTGGTGTATTTTTAACATGCTCTCTGCATTTTTCATTGGTAAGAAGCACATTTTCTACTTTATATTTCATTTTTTAGAACGAAAGTCGATAAGAATCTCAACTTTAGAATTTAATAGTAGATATATGATGGAAAATATTGACTCAGGCATTTTTTTATTCTTTGTAATGTTTTTTATTAATCCATTGATAATAAAATAAATAATCTTTTAATTAATAATCTTTGTTATATTTTATTTAGGTAATCATTTGGATATGAATATTGAGCAATGAAAGGTTACATAAAAACAATCGGCTTTATGTGTTGAAAGACAAGTAAAATATAGGGTTATTAACAATTCGATAGCATTATCAAGAGGGGATGATTAATTTGACCATTTTTCAGTCAATATCTCGCAGGAGACTAAAATATCGGCTGCTATTGTCTATAAATAGCAGCCGAGTAGTATTCATCAGTGAATATTATCGTTACTACCATATAAAGACGGCATACCTTCGGGACGTGTTTTGAAACGGCGATGTAGCCACATATATTGGTCTGGTGCTTGCATAATTTCCTTTTCAATGACCTTATTCATGAATGCTGCTGCTTCTACTTCATCTTGTTGAGGAAAGTTTTCTACAGCTGCTTGAATAATCAGCTCATAACCTTTTCCATTAGGCAATCTGCGGGGTGTAAAGGGAATCAATGCGGGATTGGAAAGGCGAACGAGAATTGAAGTTCCCGTTGTGGTTGCTGCATGTTCAACAGCAAATAACGGTGCAAATACACTTTTGCGTGGGCCGTAATCATGATCAGGTGCGTACCAAACGATTTCCCCTTTTTTTAAGCAGCGGATCATGCCTTTAACATCTTTTCTATCCAGCATGTATTTATTGGAACGGAGTCTTCCCCATGTTTGTAGCCAATCCATGACTGGATTGTCGTTTGGGCGATAGACACCGATTCCCGGGTTCAAGATACCAAAGATACGTGCCCCCAGTTCTAGTGTCAGAAAATGAATCCCAATAACGATGATCCCCTGACCTGTAGATTGCACTTTTTGTATATTTTCCCGTCCGGTGACTTTGAACCAATGTTCGATTCTCCAGTCAGGCCAAAACCAGGCCATGCCGGTCTCAAATAACCCCATGCCAACAGATTCAAAGTTTTTAGTTAGCCACTCATCTCGTTTCTCCGGTGACATATCGGGAAAACAAAGTGCTAGATTGCGTTCGGCGACTTTGGCCCGCTTTTTCAAAAAGCGTTGTGAGAGCCGGCCGAGTCGAGTTCCCATCCAGTAAATCACTGGATAAGGGAGTAAAACTAATAAATAAAGTATGCTGATGCCTAGCCAAGTCAGCCAGTAACGTGGGTGTAAAAATGAACGATGAAAAGTGGGTGCTTGTATCATGTGTTTTCAGTATGTTTTTTAGTCATTTTGAATCATTGCTGTGCTCAAAATTTTCACGTTCTCATTCTTAGCGAACGAGCTGTACGCTTCGGTTTCTGTGCCAGCCTGCATTCAAGCTGTCTGCAATAATATTAGATACCTATTGAGATAGGCTCTAAGCGTAGTGTTGGCACATTGTGACATTTTTTAGTGGAATATCGAAATATTGAGGCACTAAATACTTAATTGGGCGATAAATTGTTCGCTAGGCTCACTACCTGATAACGTTTTTTGCCATGTTTTTTACTATGTTTTTTACCATATAATGGGAGCGTACTTATGGTGTTGGCATGATTATGATATTCCTGTGTTAGATATTCAAATGTTTGCTTCACATTGGTTGAGTGGGAGGAGGCTCATGTTTGGATTGTACCCCAGTAAGTATTACCTGTAAAAATAGCAGGGTTATAAATCACTATTCGCTAAAGGTCATTTTCGCTATGATATTCGGCCATCAATGGGGCAGACATTGAAGTTTTTATTTTTTGTCATCGAAATTCAGGAAAGTACACCATGCCTGTCTTTTAAGGCTCTATCTATGAAGCCTTGTCTTATTCGATTGGAATAAAAATACTTTTAAATCAAACAAATAAAAAGTAACACTAAGCAACTATAATAAATTGAGACAGGCTATTTTTGGTGATGAGGGGCGCAGGGAAGATCATGCGTCCCTCTGTGCTTCTTTCGTGTTCAAAATACACATTAAGTTACCGGATGAAGAGCCGTGGCTGGCGAAGATACCTGTTGCGGCGCGTAAGAATAACAGTTATCTCGTTTACACACACGTCTTTTTTACGGTATTGATTGATCGTGCTGAAGATTTCCAAAATAGTTGAATGTCACCTTTTATGCGGGCGGATTTTACTAGTGTTTCTGAATCCGCCTATTATTAATAATAATTACGAGCTCCTTATTTTAAAATACTATCGTATTTAATTTATATATTTTGATTAATCTCCTTGAGGGGAGGTTTTTATTTTAATTGCTAAGTTTTATTTTTTGGTTTAATATGGTTATTATTAAATAACAATCTAGAGTTGTTGTTTATTGAAAGGCTTATGAGCCAAGTTCATAAATACTTTGGGTACAACCACTTGACCATGAAAAATTCACATACATTAACGTTGTTATGCTGCTGATTACTATGTCAACTCTTGCCTTATCCAAGTTGCTTATATTGCAAGAAAAATTATCTTTTATTGTATATATGCGCCAATCATTTGTAATAAACAGTACCCACCAATAATCAAAATCTGGAAACCAAAAGCTTGAATCATAAGTAATATCCATAACAGGTATATTTTGTTGATAGCCCCCAACGTTCTTTAACATCTTGTGTTCTTCTTTTTTATGACTATTAGCTCTGCGATGACGTATTATCACAAAATTAAGGTCGGTTTCCCAAATAGTAGAAAGAAAAACTTGCCCTTTTCTTATATCAGACATAATAACTTCTCCTGTGTTATTTATCGAAATATTACTCCAAGTTTTAACCTTAAAAAATTTATCTTAGTATCAGTTTATATTATGAGTCGTCAAAATTAACCTTGTCAATGATTGAATAAATATAGGTGTAAATTGTATTTATTATTAGTATAGTACAAGTTTTAATTTTTATTTATTTTTTCTGAGGGGGGCTAGTATGCATTATTGGTTTTTTTGGTGAAGTATAAATATGGCTAAAGTTATAATGCCGCTTACTTAAGTATGCTTTTGGTTTTTCAGAACAGCGGTATTATCAAACTACTTTTGTTTTTGCTCATCATAGCTTTATTTTACTTTTCAACACCATAAATAATATATTTATAAATATATCAAATTACCTCACAAAACTGTACAGTTTTTTTGGCATTATAACCTTGCTCAAGACCTGTATGGGCAAGGTCTCCCCGCCCATGCGCAACTGCACAAAAATACGCCCCCTTTTGTGTGCGGGCGAGGTGGGGGAGCAAGCGCGCGCATCAAGGGTGTGGACAGACCTATTTTTTCGGGGATCACGATAATTGGAAAAAGTGCCATTACATCGTACCAATGAGCCGCCACAGCGCGTTGGACTCATCAGTCAAGGAAGGCTGGAAAATAAAGAAAAACGCACACTGCGCGAATGAATGAGGATAGTCAGCGCAGTATGCGGTGGGTATGGTGGAATAGGAGGGTTTCCAGATAGGCATTACCGAATACCAGATAATCCAGCACGTAAGCGGCCATATCCTGCTGGGATAACAGCGGATGCGGAATAAAGCAACTCATGATCACATTGCGTTTAAAGAATAAGGGCGACTGATGATACACCGCCGACGAGAACGTCCGCGCCAGCCCGTAAAATCAATCTGGATTTCATACCAGCGGCCATTTTGGGCACACTCCATACAATCCAGTAGATCCCCGCCGGACACTATCGGCATAGGGGTATCGAAGGTACTCAGCCACGCGACAGTGCCGCTTATACAGGCGCACAGGCGTACAGGCGTGCAGGCGTAAAGGCGTAAAGGCGCACTGGCTGGATCTGAATTTTGGCAAACAACCCGCGACCACCTTAAAGCGTAAGCGAAAAAAGCCCAGAAAAAAGAAACAGGAAAAATCCAGCCGTCGTGAAGGTGAATATCTGGAAGGGGCCGACGGGAACGTCTACGTGATGAGCCAGACGTTCAAGACCGAACGGACAGCACGACGGGCGGCGGCGGCAAAATGGGCAACGCTCCAGTGCGGTGCGGCGGAGTTTTCAATCACGCTGGCGCGGGGACGGGCCGATCTCTATCCTGACCTGACCGCTTCAGTTGCGGGGTTCAAAACGGCCATTGACAGCCATCAGTGGACGATATCGCGTGTTGTTCATAACCTGAGTGAAAGCGGTTTTACTACCCAATTAGAGCTGGAATTAAAAATTAAGGATATCGACATGACAGAAAGTGAACAAGATCAATAAACAATGGGTTATAATCGCGGCAGGCACACCCCCAATGATGAGGGTTATTCATGGCGTTTACCTGTCCCCAATGCGGCGCTGTGGCAAAAACACGTACCAGTGAAATGATGAGTGAAGAGACGCGGTGCAATTATCACCAATGTCAAAATATTCTGTGCGGCTGTACGTTTACGGCCATCACTACCATTGAACGGTATTTGACACGCCCCAGAAGTTACCGACTGATTTTTAAGGTCCCGAAACTGGCGTTTCCGTCTAGCCATTACGGTGATGAACAAATTGGTTTTGGATTTTGAATAAAAAATAGCCCCAAATCGGGGCTGATTCTGTGTCTATTGTGCCGGTAACTTATTATTCAGGCATTATTTCCATGATAAGCTCTCCCGTATCTGACACTGTCACGTTCGGTATTAGCGCTATAATTTCTCCTGTTTTTATATCTATTTTTGCCGCCCGAGAATCTTTTAATATCCTTTCGAATACGTTTTTACCTTTGAATACTGTTTGTACTATAGCGTAAGGTTGTTGTTGATTGAGGGCTAATCGGTAGGTTGTTTCAACATGTTGATAACTTGAAACATCAAACATATTACTTTTAATTGCTTTTTCTAACGGTCTGTACGAATTATCCTTAGGGCTAAAGTTTGAAACAAAGTTATCCAGATTGATTAAGTCATGAGGTGTTTTTGAATCTTTTCTGAAATCCTCGTCACACGCAAGAATTTCATCAAGTTTTAGCTGCCCCGGTTTTGCAGAATAGTTTTGGCTTAAACAGTTGTAGAAAGACCCCGTCACCAGCTCATGCATTTTCTTGTAAGGAGAATGGTTTTCACCTGTGGAGGCGGTTTGCTTGTCAAAGCCGCTGGCAAAGCTGGAAAAGTTAGTAACGTTGACAAAATAGTAGATAACGATGCCAGACAGGACGAAAATAGCTATTCCTATTGCAGTTTCCGACTTTAATATGCTCGATCTTTTCTCTCCGCAGTGTGGGCATGCTTGTTCGTTCCTTGCAATTTCTCCCTTACACTTTTTACAATTTACTAACTTCATAGAAATCAATCCCTATCCAATTTTGTTTGGTTATCCATTTCAATCAAATTAATTTATTGAATAAATATTACAAATGAAAATCTTTGGTCAAAGATGATACCGTATAGATGTGAAACTTATTTGATAATTTTATAGCTATAAAATAAGAAAACCCTTCGAAATCTGAAGGGCGTTTGCATCATTAAGATTAACGACTTATGTAACCATGAGTGTGAGATAAAATTATAAGGTTAGCTTTATCATCTGTTGCCTTGCCAACCTCATCGCATGAGGAACGCGGATTCTCAAAAACATAGCCAGCATGATTATGTTTGTTAAGTACACGAATTTCTTTTGTATTTTTTAGGTATGAAGTTTTGCCATCAAGCCAAAGTGGGCTACAGACTCCCATGTTAATGACTGCTTGATAAATGTCGTTGGAAATTTATGGTCAAGGTTGATTCTGTATAGATGTGAAATCTATCTGATAGTTTGATAATGATAAATGAGAAAGCCCCTCGAAAATCAGGAAGCATTTCCGTTCAGTCATTACGGTGATGTTTGGGGTCTTAAGTAAATTCAGAGTAGGGATCTGATAGATCTAGGTCACAGAAAAAAGTAATATTGTAGAAAATAAAAAAACCAAGTGTGTACGAGGGTTTTTTAGTTAAAAATTGTCGATAATGGTCTATCTGTGTCCACAGAGTGGACACAGATAGACATAAGTATATATCAATAGAATACAAGGATATTTTGAACACCATGCCAGTGTTACATAACCGTATTTCTAATAAAGAGCTGAAAGACCGTATGTTGGCTGAAGTTGAGCCGCGCACGACCATCTCTTTTTATAAATATTTTACCATTTCTGAACCTCGGGCTTTTCGCGATAGCCTGTATCAAAAATTTGGCGAGTTGTCTGTTTTCGGACGGGTTTATATCGCCAAAGAAGGTATCAATGCACAAATTAGCGTACCTTCTAAAAATGTTGATGCTTTGAAAGCGTTATTGGATGAGACTGATCCTGCGTTATACAACCTACGTCTTAATATTGCTCTGGATGATGACGGTAAATCATTCTGGGTATTGCGCATGAAAGTGCGTGAACGCATTGTTGCTGATGGTATTGAAGATGAAACCTTTGATCCGTCAAAAACGGGCAAATATCTCAAAGCGGAGCAGGTTAATCAACTGCTGGACGATCCTGACACTGTTTTCGTTGATATGCGTAATCACTACGAGTATGAAGTCGGGCATTTCGAAAACGCGATTGAGATACCTTCTGATACGTTTCGTGAACAGTTGCCAATGGCAGTAGACATGCTGAAAGACGATAAAGATAAAAGTATCGTTATGTATTGTACTGGTGGAATTCGTTGTGAAAAAGCTAGTGCTTATATGCTGCATAATGGTTTTGACAAAGTCTACCATGTCGAAGGTGGCATTATTGAGTATGCCCGTAAAGCAAAAGAACAAGGGTTACCAGTGCGGTTTGTTGGTAAGAACTTTGTTTTCGATGAGCGTATGGGGGAGCGTATTTCTGACGAAATTATTGCGCATTGCCATCAATGCAGTTCGGTGTGTGATAGCCATACCAACTGTAAAAATGATGGTTGTCATTTGTTATTTATCCAATGTCCGTCTTGTGTAGAGCGCTTCGAAGGCTGTTGTAGCGATGTTTGTCGTGAAGAAATGAAATTGCCTGAAGATGAACAGCGTGCTCGTCGGGCGGGGAGAGAAAATGGGGCTAAGATTTTTAATAAGTCCCGCTATCGGTTGAATGATGGCCTGAAGGTTACATCATTACAGTCCGTTAAATAACATACCTCACATCTATTAAGTTGCAGCTTTACTGGCTGATACTTGTTCAAATATTAGTATTGGACACTCAACGTATTGAGTGTCCAGATATTTTTGGAGCACTTAAGTCTAAGTCTGTTGTTAGTGTTTGATATGGTCAAGCTGACTGTATTCTGATGCTTCTATCTTTTCAATCCCAGCCTGTAAAATGAGGATGAGTTGTTTCGCCACCCCTGTCGTTAACCACAATGTTTTGTCAACACTAACATTTTCTGTGGCTTGATCTTGGGAGGATGAGTAATGAAGACGTATCATCATGGCATCATAGGCATCAACAGTACTGATATCCCAGCCTACAACAGGATGAGTTTGAATTATTTCATTTTTTCTTTCCATATAACCTCCTAATCAGACTACAGCATCATTAACGATATATATGATTGACTAAGAGCAAGAGACTTCATCTAGGATGAATCAGTAGCAGTATAAACCTTTTTGGCAATCTAAGAAGGGAAAAGAACGGGATTTTTCTGGAAATCACTGTAATTGATTACTGCTATTTGTTAGTGAGGGAAAACGCGCGGAAATGGAATAAAGAGCCATCTCCGTACGTTCACCTATAGATTAGTAGCGAATTAATTACTCACATACCTTTACATCCCACCTGGCATCTTCTCCAGCAAGGAATGGAATTAATTTTTCATCACCACATTCAATATGTTCAACAACAGGGTTTGGTTTACGTGTGAGTTCAATAAATTCATCATTTACAGGTAAGCCGTAAAATGCTGGGCCATTTAGGGAACAAAATGATTCAAAATGTTCCATTGTATTCATCTCTTCAAAAACAGTGGCATAGGCGGCCAGAGCAGTTGGAGCATTGAAAACGCCAGCACAACCACAAGATGATTCTTTGCGATGCAGAACATGGGGAGCAGAATCAGTCCCCAGAAAGAAACGGTTACAACCACTGGCAACAGCTGCTCGTAATGCTTCCTGATGAATATTGCGTTTTAGTACAGGTAAACAGTAAAGATGAGGGCGGATACCACCAACTAACATATGGTTGCGATTAAACATCAAGTGTTGTGGTGTCAGTGTTGCACCTAATTTATCATCACCATCAAGAATGTATTCTGCAGCTTCCTTAGTTGTAATATGCTCAAAAACAACTTTCAATTCAGAGAATTGCTTACGTAATGGTTCCATTACTTGTTCGATAAATCGAGCTTCACGGTCAAAAATATCGATATGGGCAGCAGTGACTTCACCATGAACCAACAGGGGCATTCCTATTTTTTCCATGGTTTCTAATAACGGATAGATTTTTTTGATATCAGAAACGCCATGGCTGGAATTGGTTGTTGCATTGGCTGGGTACAGTTTACAGGCGGTGAAAATACCTTCTCTATAGCCCGTTTCAATTTGGTCACTGGCCGTTGAATCTGTCAGATAACAGGTCATAAGCGGTTGGAAATGATGACCTGATGGAATAGCTGCGATTATCCGATCTTTATAAGCTTTGGCACTGGCAACATCTGTCACTGGAGGGACAAGGTTGGGCATGACGATAGCTCGGCCAAAAAAACGGCTGGTATGAGGAACAATGGTTTTCAGCATATCACCATCGCGGAAATGGACATGCCAGTCGTCAGGACGGCGGATTTTAATTGTATATGATTCGGTAGTCATGGAACCGGCTCCAGAATATGGATGGAAAATGATGGATGCTGATTCAGCATTCCTTAAGCCGGAGGAGGATGATAAAACGAAAATAGCTAAATAGCTATTAATGAATGAGAAAATGCTATTTTTTTTGAAATTAAATTTTAGATCTATATAGACTAGGGTATTCAGAGGGAATGATCATATCAAAAAAGGAAAATAAAAACACGAGGGTGAATTGAATTTGGCTCCTCCAGCTGGACTCGAACCAGCGACATACGGATTAACAGTCCGCCGTTCTACCGACTGAACTATGGAGGAACTCCTTCAATACGGAGCGAATATTAACGATACTTTTCATGTTTGTCAAAGCAGAAAATAACAATAACAGTTTGTTTGCTGTTAATGTGTACTGAATGGGCTTTTTTGAACTTTCTGAGGGCTAATTGGAGAGAAAGTCGGCAAGAGAAAGACAAAACCGGAGTGCAGAAGAACAGTACAAATCAGGAAGTAAGGGTAAAAGAGTGAAGGCTAAAGAAAGCAAAAACCCCGATTAGTAAAACTAATCGGGGTTTTCAGAATATCTGGCTCCTCCAGCTGGACTCGAACCAGCGACATACGGATTAACAGTCCGCCGTTCTACCGACTGAACTATGGAGGAACTCCTTTAAGACGGGTGAATATTAACGGTACTTTTTATCTTTGTCAAAGTAGAAAATAACAATAACAGTTTGTTTGCTGTTAATGTGTACTAAGTGGGCTTTTTTTGAACTTTATGATAGCTATTTGGAGAGAAAATCGGCAAAAGAAAGACAAAACCGGAGTGCAGAAGAACAATACAAATCAGGAAGCAAGGGTAAAAGAGTGAAGGCTAAAGAAAGCAAAAACCCCGATTAATTTTACTAATCGGGGTTTTCAGAATATCTGGCTCCTCCAGCTGGACTCGAACCAGCGACATACGGATTAACAGTCCGCCGTTCTACCGACTGAACTATGGAGGAATTGACTTGTTCCTGAGAACGGGGCGGATAATACATGTTATGTTCAAAGGTTGTAAAGAGAAAAAAAGGAAAATAAGCTCAAGCGTCTAAATTGCACTCAACTTAATGATTTTTCCTGGCTTTTGATGAAAACATAACTCATTCATCAGGAGCGTATTCATATGTAGATGTGTAGGGTTCAGGCCTAATCGATTTCGAATTGTAGTGAGATAGTAGTGAAATAGTAAGGAGTTACTGAGATCAAATAATGAGAAATAAAAAAAGCGGCTCCCTGATTGGAAGCCGCTATAAACTATTTTCGCTAAGAAACTTAGCTTGTTTTTCACATCTCGTACAATTGATTTGTGCAAAATGTTTTGAATTTGGCTCCTCCAGCTGGACTCGAACCAGCGACATACGGATTAACAGTCCGCCGTTCTACCGACTGAACTATGGAGGAATTGCTCTGTTCCTGAGAACGCGGCGAATACTAGCGATGAACTTGAATAGTGTCAACGAAAAAAGCCTGTTTTTTTATTGTTTGCTCATCATATAAGCGAATTGTATCATCATTATACTACCTCATTGAATTTACGCGCTTTTTTTCACCATATTGATAGGGTGAGTATAGGGCGACTGTTCTGAGCAGGCGATCATAAACACATCATAAAAACAAATCACGTGTTTCCTCTTGATGATATGTTTGATGTCATTTTTGACTTCATTGGGTACGCGAGGATGAGCGAGAATTTTATTAATGGCGTTTTCAGACACAGGCTCGTTGACGAACCACTCACCATTATAACATACACGTAAATCGAGTACGTCAATGTCTTCGAAATGATAGATTGGTTTGATATCAAATAGCAGAACGGCTGCCATAGCGATAAAAGTTATGGTAAATGCAAAAAGAGACCAAGCACCAAAATAGGGCGCATACCACATGAGCATGGCAAGAAAAGCATAAGAGATAACCATCGCCAGACACAGGTATGGGTGATGACTGATAAAACCGCTGTTGAAGCGTATCTTACCATCACGGTGCTCTTTAAGATTAATCCGCTCAAGATCTTGAATCAATATTTGTTTGATGATGTTCATTATACTAACCCACTTATTTTGTCGAAAAGTGTTGTAAAAAGCATGCTAACCTTGAAAACTGTGTCCTTTTCAAGGTTAGCATGCCCGTAACACACATCTGTATAGCAATTACTTTAATTTATTTGCAAAATTGTTATTGCTGTCAATAGATATCAGTATTTTCGCTAAGACAAAAGTTGAATAAATCAAATAAAATTATAAAAACACGTTTTTATTATGCTATTTTGTTCTAATATTGAGCATGTACGGTTTTTTTAAAACGATAATACATAAAAAGGTTGCTATTCGAGTGCGTTAATGCGTTAATGCGTTTGGCCTGATTAACAGACCTACTTTATGTACGACATCTTGAGTTAATGAGTTATGTGTAAGTGCTATCTCTGGTAGCCTTTGTTGACCGTTTCCTTCTTAGTGCCTCCATAAGTAATAGCTGATACTGGCCAACACATGCCCGAGGTGGCGAGTTTTTTTTGATATATAGGAAAGTCAAATGTCTGACAAAATGAAAGGTCAAGTGAAGTGGTTCAACGAGTCTAAAGGCTTTGGTTTCATCACTCCAGCTGATGGTAGCAAAGACGTATTCGTACACTTCTCTGCCATTCAAGGTAACGGCTTCAAAACTCTGGCAGAAGGCCAGAATGTAGAATTCACCATTGAGAATGGTGCCAAAGGCCCAGCAGCAGCAAACGTAACTGCTATCTAATTAGCCTTTAAGCCTTATTCTAAGCTCGCTAGGTCAATATGCCCTAGCGGGCTTTTTGTTTTTTTATTTCTTTCATCTTTCATGTTATCTCTTTGTTAGTTACACAGATTCATTTTAATCACCGATCACCGTTTTTAATTACACGGTTAGCCATATTTTTGGCAATTCAATCAATGACTATTTTGGTATTATTCTAAATTTAATGGGTATATAGTATTATACACAGGAAAATAGTTTCATTGGTTACTTTTTGTTGAGTTAAAATAACTCAATGGAAATAAATGAGCATTAATCAGAACCCATCACAATTGAATGCTAAAATATTTATAGCATTGTTGCTTTTTAATGAAATAGCAATTTTTTTGGAAAACTATCAATTGGACAGCCAACGTTTTAGTCTAAATAAAAAGTAATCAGTAAGCGGTTCATTCCTTTCGATTTGCTACTTATCTAAACAGGTGGGTAATGCTACTTCACTTTATAAGCTTGTACTTACCCGAAGAAAATTAAGGTATGTTGGAGTATGTATGTTGTGGTTATATGTCCATTATTTATTCCTTTCGGGAATATTAAAATCATTAAATCGAATTAAATATTTATCATCTCAATTTCTATGTATGATGAATAGCCCCTCTCTTCAGGTTATTTATTGCTCGTTAATTTAACTATGAATGGTTTCCAAGTAGTTAAATTCCTTATACACAACAAGTGGAGGAGTTTTAGTCGCTGTATAAAAACTGCTTTTAGCCATTCAATCAATAGAATTTCAGCCAATAAAGTCAACCGAATAAATCCACTATTGTACATAACTCTTTGGACCCAACAAATTTTAAGTCAGGCATAATTAATCAAGCACTAACTTGAAGAGTAAAGGATGTATTTATCCATTTGATGATATGGGGGATACCAGGTTGTTAACATCTGTTGCTGTTCATTTACTGTTACTGCCCGCATTGTGCTTCGGGGTTTTGATCGGAGCGGAGTGTCAATGGTATCAACGTATGGCAGGATTGAAAACAATGCATTTGGTGTCAAGCCGTACAGTGAATTAATGCCTAATCACAGCAACAAGCCTTGGATTTAGAACCGCGTTATAAAATCCATATATTATTTACGACATAAATGATGAAATTTTGGTAAGGACGTTAAGCTTACAAGCACTCGATGGATTAGGTGTTAGGTTGCAGTTATTGAGTAGCACTGATGTCATTCACCTGGTAGGTTTGAGGCTTGGTTAAATTAAACAGCCTCTATCAAAGTGGTACCAAGGATCTAACGGATCAAGCGATTGTCAGGTATAGCAGAGAAAATTTAGACATCGATTTTCTTCGCAGCTACAGAAAAATTGATGAGTTACCTTTGGATTTTGTTAGACGTAGATTATCAATTTCTGTACGTGATTTGTATAAAAAATACCAATTAATCTGCAAAGGTACCGTAGAGAAAATGCTATCAGTTTACTTCTATATAAAGGCAAAGGAGAAAATTATTTCTCTTACTGAAAGAAGTCACAACAATGCAAGGGAATTAGTTAGTAACTATAACTAACGAGGTTTCAGGGTGTTAATCTTAACGATAAGGGAGTTAAGTCTTGATGAAGTGAAACATCCGCTTTCTGTGACTGATGAAAAGGAAATGGCACTATAAGGTTTATTAACATTTCTAGAACTACCAAAAGATGATGCAGCAATAGCGATTTCAGCATTAAGAAAAAATGGTATTTTGGTTAAGTTAGTTACCGGAGATAATCCTGCCATGACCGCTAAAATTTGCCGTGCAGTAGGTTTAGATTCTGGAAATATTCTTATTGGTTCTAATATTGAACCTATGAGTGATGAAGACCTTTCAAAAGAAGTGGAATTAAAGTCTGTCTTTTGTAAGTTAACTCATCGCAAAGATCACACATTTTAAAGATATTGTAAAATAATGGTCACACAGTTGGTTTTTTTGGCGATGGAATAAATAATGCTCTGGTATTACGGGATACTGATGTTGGAATTTTAGTTGATACTGCGACGGATATCGCAAAAGAGTCAGCAGATATCATTCCTCTTGATAAAAATCTCATGGTATTAGAGGTGGGATAATTAAGAGAAGGGAAACGTTTGGGGATATTATTAAGTATTTAAATATGACAGCCAAACCGAATTTTGGAAACGTATTTTCTGTATTGGTTGTCAGTGCATTTATTCCATTTTTACCGATGTTATCCATTCATTTGCTTGTACAAAACCTAATGTACGATATTTCACTGCGTCTTTACTATAAGACAGAAAAGATAAAGAATTTTTTGAAAAAGCTCTGTAAGTGGGATTCAGAGCATATCGGATGTTTTATACTCTGGCTTGGATCCACATCGTCTATCTTCCTCATTATGGTTTATGTCATGATGTGGTACGTATTTACAGCGAACAGTGTAAAGCATCAGGCCATATTTAAATTGGGATATTTTGTTTAATGGCTACTGTCACAGATATTGCTTGTGCATATGTTGAGCACATAAAAGGCTCCTTTTGTACAAAGTACGGCTACGTTACCTGTCTTGATTAATGACATTAATAATAATTATGCTAGGTATTTACATTCCATTTTCACCTTTTGATATGTTAATTGGATTACAGCCATTGCTATGGGAATATTTTTCATGGCTAATTGGGATATTAATAAGTTACTGTATCATCATCCAAATGATGAAAAGATTTTACATCTATCGATTTGGTAGATGGTTGTAAATAATTCTCATTACTTAAAATTTTATTCTGTATAGGTTAAGGGATTAACCCACATAAAAAACCTGCCTTTATAACTCTCCTTATGGTGAATTTTTTGCAAATATTTAGAATAGGTATTGATGTTATTCTTTGAATATGAACCTCCTATCACATTGGCAAATTAATTTAAGGAAGTAATAGCGTTATATTTACCTGTTATTTTTTTTATTTTAAACGCTGAATTAAATGAACTATTGCTACTGGAGTTTTAAGTTCAGTAGGGTAAATTTATTTTTTATATTTATTTTATCTATTTCTATTATTTATTTTCGCCTAAATATCTATTTATTTTTTTATTAGGACTTATGCAATAATAAACTGTTACTAAATTTACATTTAGTAGTGATTTTATATCTATGTTTTTTGTTATTTAAGTAGTTAATTTTTAGTCAATAGTTTGTTTAGTTTCTGAATTTTACTACAGCCTATAAGGTGCTGGAGTTTTACTAAAAATATTTATTAAACTTAACATTTTACTGGTGGAATAAGTTTTTTTTAATAAGATTTATTTATGATTTGCTTGTGTGGGCTTGTCGATAAGGGGAAATAATCTCTAACAAAAATTTCGTTAAATTTATGTCACATTTAGGCTGTATATGTGTTTTTTATGTTTAGATAAATTTATGTATTGTTTTGGTTTGAAGTGGCTTTGATATCTCTTATGAGGCATAAGTTTTATTGAGTTAGCAAAGTGTTGCTGGCTGTGCTTTCAGGAAGGCAAGGATACATATGTTTTTTATTTCAACACCATACTATATTTTATCTTATTTTTGTGATCTGTGTGATATTTGTGTTCAAAGTGGATAATTTACACTCTTGTTGCAGTGTAAAAAAAAGACGATCGTAAACTAAAAATGATCAGACTGGTAGCTTTTTAATAACTAGTGTTCACATATAATTAATAAATTTGGCCCAACTATGATTTAAATCAGGTTGTAGTGGAAGATGGGTACCTACCTGAATTATCAAGAGGCAAATTTTACTAAGATGTTGTTAATTTAGCTAAAGGGAAGATTTTTTATCGTTATTTTGGATTTGTAAGTTTAATAGATCGAATAAAACAAAAAACAATCCCTAATGTTTTTATTTAGATAATTTAACTTATTAATTGTAGACTATTTTTAGTTTTCTATTGCTTGAATAGTTAATGAGCGAGAATCATAATAAAAAGTATCTGTTTTGTGATGATGATCACATAGTATTTAAAATGACATATATTCTCCGTTGTATAAGTTGATGATTCAGGAGTAAAGTTAATTAGCATTAAGAATATTCTTAATCAATTGTGGCAAGTGCATTACCCAGATGACGCAATAATACTTTTACAACCCATTACCGAAATATTTTAGAAATTGGGCGATCCCAAGAGTAATACAAAGGACAGTTACTGCTCTGGCTAAAGATGTATATTTCAGTTATGTCGGAGATTATTGAATCTCATGCTACTGGTAATTTTGTCGTGAGTGATTCTTTGATCACTTAATTTGATTTTTTCATGTAATCGGACGGGATATATAGAAATGAGTACGGTTGAATTGCTCAAACATATTTATGACATAAATTTATCGTATTTGCTTTTAGCGCAACGGCTAATTAACCATGAGAAAGCATCTGCGATGTTCCGTTTAGGTATTAGTGAATCGATGGCTGATACGTTGGCCGAGCTGACATTGCCTCAGTTAGTAAAATTAGCTGAAACAAACCAACTAGTTTGCCATTTTCGGTTTGAAGATCACGAAACCGTAAAGCAGTTAACGAAGGAATCGCGGGTAGACGATCTGCAACAGATTCATACAGGTATTTTGCTGTCTACTCATCTTTTTCAGCAGTTATCTGCGAAGGATGACACTTCAATAAAGAAAAGAGCGTAAAGATGGTTGAGAAAAGTATTGTTCAGGAAGCGAAAGATATTCAGCTGGCAATGGAACTCATCACTTTAGGCGCTAGATTGCAGATGCTTGAGAGTGAAACTCAACTAAGCAGAGGTCGATTGATCAGGCTGTATAAAGAATTGCGGGGAAGTCCTCCCCCTAAAGGAATGCTACCGTTTTCGACGGATTGGTTTATGACTTGGGAACAGAATATTCATTCGTCAATGTTCTACAATGCTTACCGTTTTCTGTTGAAAAGTGGACATTGTGAAGGTGTAGAGGTTGTTGTAAGAGCCTATCGGCTGTACCTTGAGCAATGTCCTCCGGGTAGTGAAGGTGGACCTGTTTTGGCGTTGACCAGAGCTTGGACACTGGTTCGTTTTGTTGACAGTGGTATGTTACAACCGACAGAGTGTCGCTGCTGTGGTGGAACTTTCATCACGCATGCTCACCAACCAGTGAATAGCTTTGTTTGTAGTCTTTGCCAGCCGCCTTCACGAGCGGTAAAAAAACGTAAACTTTCCTCTCAACCTGCCGATATTAATTCACAACTGCTGGATGGATTTGCTCAGCAAGCGATGTGAATTAAAACTGGAAGTTAAATTCAGGTTACAGGTTTGAATATAAAACCTGTAACCTGCTACCACCCCCTTTCTTCTGCTTATTAATTCACCCTGTTCAAATCCCATCTGCTCACCAACTTAGCTAAAGGATATCGCGTGTTAGTACTTTTAGGATATATCGTGGTTTTTGGTGCGGTGATTGGTGGCTATCTGCTTGTCGGTGGCCATCTGGGCGCACTTTATCAGCCAGCTGAATTTTTGATTATTGCAGGTGCGGGAATTGGTGCTTTTATCGTAGGCAATAATGGTAAGGCGATAAAGGCAACGCTGCGTGTTTTGCCAAAAGTATTGCGCAGATCAAAATATAACAAAAAGATGTACATGGATCTCATGGCGTTGCAGTTCCGTCTGCTGTCTAAATCTCGTCAACATGGGCTTTTGGCATTGGAACGAGATATTGAAAATCCACATCAAAGCGACATTTTTACACAGTATCCTAGCTTGTTGAAAGATCAGTATTTGATGGATTTTATCACTGATTACATGCGCTTAATCATCAGCGGTAATATGAACCCTCATGAAATCGAAGCCTTGATGGATGAAGAAATCGAAACTTACGAGCAAGAGAGTGAAGTGCCAGCGACGAGTTTGTCGTTGGTGGGGGATTCATTACCTGCATTCGGGATTGTCGCTGCCGTAATGGGGGTGGTACATGCCTTAGGATCTGCGGATCGTCCTGCAGGAGAGCTGGGTGCTTTGATCGCACATGCAATGGTGGGAACATTTCTAGGGATCTTATTGGCTTATGGTTTTGTTTCTCCTCTAGCGACGTTATTACGTCAGCGCAGTAGTGAACAAGTCAAAATGATGCAATGCATTAAAGTAACGCTGCTTTCTAGTCTGCATGGTTATGCACCACAAATTGCTGTTGAGTTTGGCCGCAAAACATTATTCCTCACAGATCGTCCTTCATTTACAGAGCTTGAAGAGCATGTTCGTCGGGTTAAAGCCCCTGTACAGCAAGAAGTTGAAGAATAATTATGAAAACGAATAATGTTTCTGTCGTTAGAATAAAGAGGCGAAAAAAACATGATTCGAGGCATTTTGGAGGATCATGGAAAATCGCATATGCCGATTTCATGACTGCAATGATGGCGTTCTTTTTGGTTATGTGGCTGATATCAATCGCGAGTCCACAGGAATTGACCAGCATAGCAGAATATTTTCGTACGCCTTTGCAGGTAGCGATCAATAAAGGGCCAAAAAGCAGCGATAGTACAAATCCGATTCCTGGAGGAGGCGATGATGTTTTCCAACAGAATGGGGAAATTTCCCGTCAATCCAAAGTGGATGAAAAAAGTGAAGAAAACCGTCGCTTGAATCGTTTGCGCCAGCAACTTGATCAACTGATTCTCACTGATCCTCGTCTTAAAGAACTGCGTCCTCATTTATTGATAGACATGATGGACGAAGGGTTGCGTATTCAGATCATCGATCGAGAAAATCGTCCGATGTTCATGATTGGCAGTGCGAAGGTTGAGAGTTACATGAGCGATATCTTGCAGGCAATTGCGCCGATCTTGAATGATATTCCAAATAAAGTCAGCCTTTCTGGTCATACGGATAGTTTACAGTATGCCAACGGTCAGCGGGGTTACAGTAACTGGGAACTTTCTTCTGATCGTGCTAATGCGTCAAGGCGTGAATTGTTGATGGGCGGTTTGGATGAAGTCAAAATTTTGCGTGTTGTGGGTATGTCATCCACCGTGAGCATGCAAAAAGGCATCGATCCTAATGCGCCGGTTAACCGTCGTATCAGCATCATTGTACTGAATAAAGATGCAGAAAAGCGGATTGAGCAGGAAAACAGTGGTGGCAGTGCCATGACGGCTAACAATAGTATGGATATGAAGGAAGTCATCAGAACGGATTCGAATGAGGGAACACCTTCTCCAGCAACCCACGGAACGATCCACTGAAATAAAAAAACCGGAGCAGCCTGCTGCTGAACCATCCAATGATACTAAATAAGGTGACAGAGTAAGTAACGATGGATATTACCGAGTTTTATCAGACTTTCTTTGATGAAGCAGATGAACTATTGGCCGATATGGAGCAGCATTTATTGTTGCTGAATGCCGATGAACCTGATCATGAACAGTTAAACGCAATATTTCGCAGCGCCCACTCCATTAAGGGGGGCGCTGCGACTTTTGGTTTTACCAAACTGCAACAGACTACGCATGTTTTAGAGAATCTGCTCGACAGCGCCAGACGTGACGAGATCCGCCTGACTTTTGACATTATCAACCTGTTTTTAGAAGCGAAAGATATTATGCAGCAACAATTGGATGCTTATAAAAGTTCTCAGGAGCCGGATGAAGATACATTCAATTACATTTGTGAGACATTGCGTCAGCTTGCATTAGAGCTAGAGGAAGATAAACGGGAAGATGAATCTGCTGCTGTATTCGCTGATATTCAGACTGAATTTGAAAAGGAAGCCGTTGTAGATGTCGTTGAGGCAGAACAAGATGGTACAAAAGCTCAGCCAGAAGAAAAACAAATTTCCGTAGACAAAACTGATCATGGAAGGATCAGGGTTCATTTATCTGGATTGAAAGAACGTGAAGTTGCTTTGCTAAAGGATGAATTGGGGCATCTTGGTGATCTTTATGATGTTGAACAAACTTCAAACAGTCTTGAAGCATCAATGATTACCTCTGCAACAGAAGATGATATTACGGCTGTGCTGTGTTTTGTCATTGAGCCTGAACAGATAACGTTTTTGCCACCGAATGAATCACAATCAGAAAATACGGACACCGAAACACAGCAAGAAGATGAAGTAGAAAAAAATACGGCGAAAGAGATCAGTGCAACGGCAAATACGGTAACTGCAAATAATCCACAATTGATTGATGCTCCGAAAAAAACGGATGCGCCTATAACAGGTCGTCCAGCGCCACGTCCTGCTGCTGGGTCACCTCGTCAACGTGCTGAATCCTCCAGTATTCGTGTTGCTGTTGAAAAAGTTGATCAACTTATTAACTTGGTGGGCGAACTGGTTATTACTCAATCCATGTTGGCTCAACACTGCAATGGCCTGGAGCCGACAAAACATAGCGAACTATTGAGCTGCATGGCCCAATTGCAACGAAATTCCCGCGATTTGCAAGAATCTGTCATGTCTATCCGCATGATGCCGATGGAGTATGTCTTTAGCCGTTATCCGCGTTTAGTGCGCGATTTGGCTGGAAAACTTAATAAGAAAGTGGAATTGATGCTGATTGGTAGCTCAACAGAATTGGATAAAAGCCTGATTGAGCGAATTATCGATCCACTTACACACTTGGTGCGTAATAGTCTTGACCATGGTATCGAAAGTCCAGAAAAACGGCTCGCAGCCGGAAAAGAAGAAACAGGCAAGTTAACACTGTCTGCTGAACATCAGGGCGGAAATATCTGCATTGAAGTGATTGATGACGGTGCGGGATTAAATCGTCAGAAGATCTTAGCAAAAGCGCAGTCTCAAGGATTGAGCATCAGTGAAAACATGAGCAATGAAGAAGTGGCCATGCTGATCTTTGCTCCAGGATTTTCTACCGCAGAAGTGGTCACCGATGTTTCTGGCCGTGGTGTCGGCATGGATGTGGTTAAGCGCAATATTCAGGATATGGGCGGACAGATTCAGATCACCTTCCAAGAAGGAAAGGGGACAGTCATTCGTATTCTGTTACCACTGACATTGGCAATACTGGATGGCATGTCTGTCAGAGTTAATAATGAAGTTTTCATTTTGCCACTAGGCGCCGTAGTCAGCTCATTGCAGCCACAGGATGAAGATATTTATCCGTTGACTGGTGATGAAAAGCTATTGCAGGTACGTGGTGAATACTTACCGTTGCTTGAACTGTACCGGATATTTGATATTCCGAATGGAATAACTGATCCAACAAAAGGTATTGCCGTCATTGTGCAGAGTGCCGGACGCCGCTATGCGTTGTTGGTGGATAAACTGGTGGGGCAGCATCAAGTTGTTGTTAAAAACATTGAGAGCAATTACCGCAAAGTGCCAGGTATCTCAGCGGCCACCATCATGGGGGATGGTAGCGTTGCACTTATAGTTGATATTCCTGCCTTGCAGAAACTTAACCACGAACAGTTGGCTGAGCGCAAAGCGGGGCTGGTGAATGTCAATTAGCTATTTTTACAGTAATGTTTTTTGCAGTAACGTTTTCACAGTGACTTTTTTACAGCTACTTTTGGACAATGACTTTCACAGTAAAAGGTAACATCATGTCAGCCATAGAAGAATTCAATAAATTATCGGGGGAAACGACCGGAAAGGAATATCTGGTCTTCACCTTGGGTGACGAAGAGTATGGAATTGAAATATTGAAAGTGCAGGAAATCCGTGGGTATGATCATGTTACCCGTATTGCTAACACACCTGCCTTTATCAAGGGCATCACCAACCTGCGCGGAGTGATTGTTCCTATTATTGACTTGAGGATCAAATTCTCACAGGAAGATATCACGTATAACGACAACACGGTTGTTATTGTCCTGAATCTGCTTAACCGTATCGTCGGAATTGTCGTTGATGGCGTATCTGACGTGTTATCCCTGAAAGACGATCAAATCTGCCCTGCACCAGAATTTGCGGTCACCTTATCAACAGAATACCTGACAGGGCTGGGTTCTATTGATGAACGTATGTTGATTCTGGTCGATATCGAAAAACTTCTTAACAGCGAAGAAATGGCGCTGGTAGATTCAGTCACCAAAGACTGATATTTCGGGGCTGTTGCGATCAAACAACAGCCTTAATTGTTCTAGATCAAAAAAACACCGTAAAAAATCAATTTTTAGAATTACGCGTAAAGTTCCTTTTGTGGATGCCGATAACACTGGCATAGCAATTTATTACAAAAGGGAAGTCATGTTTAACCGAATGAAAATAGTGACGGGACTTATCTCAGTCATCATATTATTTGGTGCTCTGCAATTTATCTCCGGGGGACTGTTCTTTAATGGTTTAAAGAACGATACTGAAGCCTTTGATTTATTAGATAAAATGCGGCAGCAGCAAAAACTATTGGATGAAAGCTGGATTAACCTGCTGCAAGCCCGTAATAATCTGAACCGCGTTGGCATCATCTATATGATGAAAGAACGCGATCTTGACGGTACTTACCACATTGATGATGTTATGGCTGAATCCAAAGTCAGTCTGGCTCGTGCGGAACGCCGTTTTGAGCAATTTGATCAACTCCCTAAACTGCCTATACATGATCCAGAGCGTCTCCAACGTTTAAAACAAACTCATCATGACTATCTCAATGCGCTCAAAGAGTTGGATGGTTTTTTGGCAAAAAAAGATTATAAAGGGTTTTTTGGCCAGAAAACCACCGATTATCAGAACGCTTTTAATGTGGAATACGACTTTTATCTGAACCAGAATCAAAAACTGTATGATGAAGTGTCGCACGAAGCTGATGCCGCTTATCGCAATATCATCATTGGCTTGATTTCTGTGCTTATATTGTTGGTTGCGGTTATGGCGGTAAGCTGGATTGGTTTGCGTAAGGCATTGATCAATCCATTGAACAAGCTGCTGGAAAATATCAAAGCCTTCTCGAAAGGTGACTTGACCCAAACCATCAGTGTGTCCGGTACCAATGAAATGGGCATGTTGGCGGTTGGCCTGAGACACATGCAGGATGAATTGATCCATACTGTCAGAAGTGTTCATCAAAGTACCGAAACCATCTATACCGGCACCAGTGAAATTGCTGCGGGTAACAACGATCTCTCTTCTCGTACAGAACAGCAGGTGGCTTCGCTGGAAGAAACTGCTGCTAGCATGGAACAGTTGACGGCAACGGTAAAACAGAATGCTGACAATGCCCGCCAAGCGAGCAATCTGGCTGATAACGCCTCTGATATCGCCCGTCAGGGAGGTAAAGTGGTGGCGAGTGTGGTGCAAACCATGCATGACATTGCAGACAGTTCCCGCAAAATTTCTGATATTACTGGCGTGATTGATGCTATTGCATTCCAGACTAATATTCTTGCGCTTAACGCTGCGGTAGAAGCTGCCCGTGCAGGTGAGCATGGCCGCGGTTTTGCGGTGGTTGCTGGTGAAGTACGCAATCTGGCACAACGCAGTGCGGAAGCAGCCAAAGAAATCAAATCACTGATTGAAGACTCTGTAAGCCGTACTGACACCGGTTCCATACAAGTAGAAAGCGCGGGAGAAACGATGAACAAAATTGTCGACTCTGTTACCCGCGTGACTGACATTATGGGGGAAATAGCATCGGCTTCTGATGAACAAAGTAGGGGAATTACTCAAGTTGGTGTCGCTATTTCTGAAATGGATAGGGTTACCCAACAGAACGCATCACTGGTTGAACAGTCTGCGGCCGCCGCAGCGGCATTAGAAGAGCAGGCCATGATATTGACTAAAGCCGTCGCGTTATTCCAGTTACCGGAGCAGGCCGAAAGGAAGCAGCCTGAGAAAAGAAAACATGAAGTTTTATCGACGATAAAGTCGCCGACTCCTCCAGCTAATAAAACGAATCCTCCCGTGCTGAAGAAAGGCAGCAATGTGGAAGACCCCTCTAATTGGGAAACATTCTAAAAATAATAGCGATAACCACGGCTGCATAATGCAGCCGTTAAACGAGGTGATTACATGTTAGGCAGGCTTCGCATATCAACCAGTTTGTATCTATTGCTCATGATGTTTTGTGTTATGCAAATTATTTCGAGTGGTTTGTCTTTAGGAATAATTCATACAGACCAGTCATATATCGAAAGAATTGATTTGGGAACTAAACGAAGAGATACCCTTGGATTGAGCTGGGCAGCAATGCTGCAAACGCGTAACACTCTCAACAAAATCGCGATTGCTCAAAAAGTGGGACAATCGCAGGATCAAATAGACGGCATGGAAGCGTTGCTCAAAAGCTCATTGAATGAAGCGGAAAGGAATTTCGCTCAGTTCAGTGCCTTACCTCAAATAGAAAAGAATGACAAAAGCACCACTTTATTGGCTGCGGTTGAACATTCTTACCAAGAATATATTAATGCACTAAAAGAGCTGAGAACTTATCTCGATGAAGGGAATTTTCAAGCTTTTCTTGATCAACCCACAGAGGATTATCAGCGCCAGCTAGAGGTCGCATACAACAACTACATGCAGTATCTCGGTCATAACATCAGTACAGCGGTTTCCGATGGTGCATTTTACTATAAAGTCTCCATCGCCATGTTTTTCGGTTCTATCCTGATGGTATTTGTTGTTTCAGCCTCAGCACATTGGTGGATGCGGCGTAATCTGCTCCGACCGTTTGACAACATGCGAGCCTGTTTCCAGGATGTAGCAGAAGGCCGTCTGAATAAAGAAATTGCCGTTACGACCTATGATGAAATTGGCGATATCTTCAGAAAACTACGTGACATGCAGAAATCTCTGATCAAATCGATTGCTTCTGTGCGAGACAACACCAATCAGATGTATGCTGGCATTCAGGAGATTACACAGGGAAATACCGACCTGTCATCACGCACTGAAGAACAGGCAGCATCGCTGGAAGAAACTGCTGCTAGCATGGAAGAGTTGACTGTTACTGTCAAACAGAACGCTGAAAATGCACGTCAGGCCAGTGAACTGGCAGTATCTGCTTCCCTGACTGCATCGAAAGGCGGTGAATTGACCATCAGCGTGGTGGCCACTATGGATGAAATTGCCTACAGTTCGAAGAAAATCAGTGCGATTATCAGTGTCATTGATGGCATTGCCTTCCAAACCAATATCCTGGCATTGAATGCAGCTGTTGAAGCTGCACGTGCTGGCGAACAGGGAAGAGGGTTCTCTGTAGTCGCTGGTGAAGTCCGCGATCTGGCACAACGCAGTGCCGAGGCCGCTAAAGAGATCAAAAAACTAATCGACGAATCCGTCCATCGCGTAAACCAAGGCTCAGAACTGGTGAATCATGCGGGACAAACGATGGATGAGCTTGTGAGATCAGTTAACCAAGTCACTGAGTTGATGGCTGAAATTGCCTCAGCTTCCGATGAGCAAAGCCGAGGTATTCATCAAGTTGCTCAGGCAGTGAGTCAGATGGATCAAGTCACACAGCAAAATGCGGCATTAGTTGAACAATCTGCGGCTGCTGCATCAGCACTTGAAGATAAGGCAGACATATTAGTGAAAACAGTTGCTCAATTTGAACTGCCGATAGATTCAGAACATGAATACGATCATCAGAAGTTTTCTGCATTAAACAAGACCGATGAGTATGTTGTAAGCCAAGTACGCTGAGGTCAGATGAAATACAATTTAATAGCTTCAGATTCTGATGCTACTGCACCGCTGAACTTTATGTTTCAGCGGCATGCTTTGTCGGATGCGCAATTCGATCGCATCTGCCAGTTTATCTATCAACGGGCTGGCATTGTACTGGCAAAAAATAAACGTGAGATGGTGTATAACCGCTTAATTAGGCGGCTTCGTGTATTGGAGCTTAATGATTTTGGCCAATATTTGTCGATTTTGGAACAAGATCACCACAGCTATGAATGGGAACTGTTTATCAATGCATTGACCACCAATCTTACTGCGTTTTTCAGGGAGGCCCATCATTTTCCTATTTTGGCGGCACATGCCAGCAGGAAAAATGGAGGGACATACCGCGTTTGGAGCGCCGCTGCTTCAACGGGGGAGGAGCCATATTCTATTGCAATGACCTTGTATGATTCACTGGGGCATCGGTCAAATCGAATAAAAATCATTGGCAGCGATATAGATACCAGTGTGCTGGAAAAAGCCCGGCAAGGTGTTTATCGACAGGAAGAATTACGATATCTGAGTGAGAGCCAGAAGAAGAAATATTTCTTCAAAGGGGTAGGTTTCTTTGAAGGATATGCTCGGGTTCGACCTTTGCTTTCCGAACTGGTGTCTTTTCAACACCTGAATTTATTGGATTCTGAGTGGGCGCTGGAAGGTAAGTTTGATGCGATATTCTGC
The DNA here is from genome assembly GCF_002632725.1 of Xenorhabdus hominickii. GTDB lineage: Bacteria > Pseudomonadota > Gammaproteobacteria > Enterobacterales > Enterobacteriaceae > Xenorhabdus > Xenorhabdus hominickii. Next base: position 166,771 of record NZ_NJAI01000004.1, on the reverse strand, counting down.
CGTAACGTAATGATTTATTTTGATAAAAAAACGCAGGAAAGGATTTTGCGCCGTTTTGTCAATTTCTTAAAACCGGATGGTTTGCTCTTTGCTGGGCATTCCGAAAACGTCACTCAAATCAGCCGAGAGTTCTACTTGCAAGGACAGACCGTTTACGGTGTAGGTCAGGCAAGGAGGGGTCATGAATAAAATAACTGTTCTTTGTGTGGATGATTCGGCGCTGATGCGCCAAATTATGCGGGAAATTATCAATAGCCACCCTGATATGGAAGTGGTGGATTGTGCTCCTGATCCGTTTGTTGCCCGCGATTTAATTAAAAAACACAACCCGCAGGTATTAACATTAGATGTTGAGATGCCACGCATGGATGGCATTGATTTTCTTGAGAAACTAATGCGATTACGTCCTATGCCGGTTGTCATGGTATCTTCCCTGACAGCGAAAGGTTCGGAAATTACATTGAAGGCACTAGAGCTGGGAGCGGTAGATTTTGTGACCAAACCGCAACTGGGGGTCCGCGAAGGCATGTTGGCCTATAGTGAATTGATTGCCGAGAAAATCCGAGCTGCGGCTCAGGCAAAAGTCAGTACCATCGCGTCAGCATCAGTGATCTCAGAGCCACTGAATTTCAAGCCACTACTATCCAGTGAAAAATTGATTGCTGTCGGGGCATCAACGGGAGGCACAGAAGCGATTAAAAATCTGCTGCAACTCCTGCCAATCACCAGTCCTGCCTTGTTAATCACACAACATATGCCGCCAGGCTTTACCCGTTCATTTGCGGAAAGACTCAATAAACTGAGTCAGATCACAGTCAAAGAAGCAGAGGATGGAGAGCGTGTCTTACCGGGACATGCTTACATTGCGCCAGGGGATTACCATATGGAACTTTGCCGCAGTGGTGCAAATTACCAGATTATGACAACCAGCGCCCCAGCGGTAAATCGCCATCGCCCGTCCGTTGATGTCTTATTTCGTTCTGTCGCCAAATATGCGGGACGCAATGCGGTAGGCGTCATTTTGACGGGAATGGGAAGTGATGGTGCCGCTGGTTTACTGGAAATGAAACAGGCTGGTGCCTATACACTGGCACAAAATGAGGCGAGTTGTGTGGTATTTGGCATGCCGAGGGCAGCGATTCAATTAGGGGCGGTTGATGACATTATGGATATACAAAAAATCAGTAAAGCGATACTGACTAAAATCAGTGCAGGGCAATCAATTCGTATTTAGTAATTATAAGTGAAATTCCAAGGAGTTTTTATGGCAAGTAAGGATCTGAGATTTCTGGTAGTCGATGACTTTTCAACTATGCGTCGAATTGTGCGTAATCTACTGAAAGAATTGGGGTTCAACAATGTAGATGAAGCACAGGATGGGGCAGAAGCGTTGACCAAGCTTCGTACTGCTGAATTTGATTTCGTTATTTCTGACTGGAACATGCCAAACATTGATGGTCTTGAATTGCTGAAGATGATTCGCAGTGAAGAAAAATTGGCGGCCTTACCTGTCTTGATGGTGACGGCAGAAGCCAAAAAAGAAAACATTATTGCAGCAGCACAAGCCGGAGCCAGCGGTTATGTTGTGAAACCGTTTACTGCGGCAATTTTGGAAGAGAAACTCAATAAAATTTTTGAAAAATTGGGGCTCTAAGGAGACAAAATGAGTGAAAATCCAGTCATGCCGAGAGATGAGGCGGTTACTACCAGTGAAATAATCAGTCGTATCGGGCAGCTAACAAGAATGCTGCGCGATAGTTTGCGTGAACTGGGATTAGATCAAACCATTGCTCAGGCGGCTGAGGCGATCCCTGATGCGAGGGAGCGATTGAATTACGTTGTCCAAATGACGGCACAAGCGGCTGAAAGGGTACTGAACTGCGTTGAAGTAGCGCAGCCCCGTCAAAACGAATTGGAGGAGTCTGCAAAATCCTTGACTCAACGTTGGGATGAATGGTTTGCAAACCCCAAAAATCTGGAACTGACTGATGCCCGCTCATTGGTGACGGACACGAGAAACTACCTTAATCTTGTGCCTGACTATGTCTCATTTACCAATGCCCAATTACTTGAAATCATGATGGCGCAAGACTTTCAGGATCTCACAGGGCAGGTCATTAAGCGGATGATGGAAGTCATACAGGAACTGGAAAAACAGCTGGTCATGGTCTTAATGGAAAACATGCCTTCTGATCAGATGGCCAAAACGAAAAAAGAGAACGATAGTCTTCTTAATGGCCCTCAAGTCAACCAGAATGGTTCTGGTGTCATTGCCAACCAAGCACAGGTTGATGATTTATTGGATAGTTTAGGTTTTTGATAACGAGAGATTTAATAAATAGTACCTTTATCTTTTAAGCGCGTTTGGGTTAGTCTGGTGGCTGCCCAAATGTTCGCTCAGAGGAAAACGAAGTGAAGTCGATTGATAAAATTATTCAGTTAAAAAACGCATTTGTTTCTTATCGGGCAGAATTTGCTGAAGACCCACAGTGTAATAAGTATCCCGTGGTTTTTTTGCATGGCACAAATAGCAGCGGCAGCAGTAGTTTTGGAAAAATTACAAGAACATTCAGTGCTGATCGAACCGTCATCATTCCTGATTATGCAGGATGCGGAAATTCTGGATTACCGCTAGAAACATTAACGATTGAACACCTTGCGGAGCAAATCGCTGCCGTGATAGAAAACAGTAGCTGTATTCCTGTTGATTTAGTGGGCGTTTCTTTGGGAGCCGTGGTTGCTGCGGTTGTTGCGGCAAAATACCCGAATCTAATCAATAAATTGGTACTGACTGCACCGTGGGCAACAAGTGATGATCCTCGTCATCAGTTAATGTTCAGTACTTGGTTACATTTGGAGCGTAATGATAAAACATCAGCAATGGCTTTTGGCTTATCACATGCACTAAGTCCAGAATTTATTTCATCGCTGGGGCATGAAACTATACAGCGTATTTGTGCTCAACCAGCAGAAAAAGAGATAGAGAAACGCCTCGTTTTGGGGTTAAACATCAATATAACTGATTATCTTACTCAAATAGATCAAGACACACTGGTTATTGGGTTAAGCAACGATACGTTAATTCCACCTTATTTGGTGCGAGAAGTTTGTAAAAGTATTAAAAACAGGACCTACAAAGAGATTAATAGCGGTCATGCAGTACAAATCGAAAAACCAGCAGAATGGGCTGATTTGGTAAAAGATTTTTTACAAAATCGAGCACCCCACCGGTAAATATTTATAAATTGTTGACAACGACACATTGTAAATAATCGATAACTGTTTTCGGGTATGTCCCTTATTCAGCAACCTAGCAGCTTGCTGCCGATCTTCTTCGGCAAATATCACTGGCCGTCCTCCAATTCGTCCTTGCTTTCTTGCTGCGGCCAGACCTGCATTCGTTCTTTCCACAATCAGTTCGCGCTCCATTTCTGCCAATGCACTCATTACATGGAAGAAAAACCGCCCCATTGCTGTGCTGGTATCAATACTGTCGGTCACACTTTGAAAATGAATTCCACGCTCATGCAGTTCTGAAATCAGGGTTACCAAATTCTTTACACTGCGTCCCAGTCGATCTAATTTCCAAACGACCAGCGTATCGCCCGATTTAAGATGTTTTAAAGCTCGTTTTAGCCCCGGGCGGTTGGCTGTTTTACCACTGATTTTATCTTCAAAAATTAATTTACAGTTGATATTGATTAACGCATTTCTTTGTAAATCACTATTTTGGTCATTTGTTGACACTCTGATGTAACCAATTCTTGTCACTGATAATCCCTTAGTTACTGTTGAAACTCTTTTTAAGAAATAGGCTGTTAGTCATGTTTAGCCGCAGGTGATTATTTAATAAATTGATTTTAAATATGAATTGTTTTTCATTTGGTATGTAATAATCATAAATATTCATCTTATATCGTTTTTTTAGTTTAAAATCTCTTAAAAATCACATAAAAACAGATTATTTCCTTTTAATTGTCTTAAAAATGAAATTATATGCCAATTTTGATATCAATGGAACAGCAATGGAGATAACGCTAGGTATATCTAATAACGAAATATTAAAACAATTAGGCAGGACCAGCAGAAAGATTTATTGAAGGTGTTCGGTGGCCTCAAGGGGTATTTGGGGTTAGGATAAATATGTTCAAAAAGAAATAATCAATAAGGTTGTGTAATTAAAAAAGTCGGTATATTGTGATGGATGTAACAGCAATGTTACATAACTTATTGTGTTCTTAAACCTCGCCTCAGCGGGATATTTTCTTGCAAAATCAAAGAGGAAACCATGAAAAAAACACTGAGTGCCATCATTATTGGTACCCTTTCTTTTGGTGCCTTAGCACAGCAAGGCGGCTTCATTTCTCCGAATAACACAGACTACACTCAGGGGGGATTTAAAGGCCCAACGTCCGATCTGATCAGCGTTAGTCAGGCAAAATCCCTTCGTGATGACGCATGGATTATTCTGGAAGGCAACATTGTTAAACAGGCCGGTCACGAACTCTATGAGTTCAGGGATAGTAGCGGTATTGTTTACGTTGACATTGATGACAAGCGTTGGTTGGGCCAGACGGTCACTCCGACCGATAAAGTTCGTATCGAAGGCGAAGTGGATAAAGATTGGAACAGTGTCAAGATTGATGTCAAAACTATTCGCGTTGTGAAAACTACCCATGTTGTGAAATAACACCAGCGCTGTGAATATAGCTTCGCAATCGCTGGGACTTTTTTGTCTCTACCAGTAGTCAATCCAACTTACCGGAAATACCGGATAGTTCAGTTGTTTGGGTAAATCGAATAGCTCATTCAATACCCTATTCTCAATAAAGGGTATTCTCAGAATCAGCCTCATTAATCGTTTGGGGCTTTTTTATTTATCATTTTGAATCTGGGCCGTACTCAAAATCCTCACGTACTACGTGTGTGCTCAGGTTTCTGCGCGCAGACTGTGCTCAAACTGACTGCAACAATATATACCTATTGGAATAGGCACTTCATTTGTTTAATAGTGTGATAAAAAATTCGCCTATACCCAATGGACTTCAAGATACAGCCAACAAAGCGGCAACTTGAAAGACGGTGGTATAAACAGGTTTGTATCTGAATAAATGATGAATTAAGAAGCGTTATCTGTGTGATTGATAAGATGTTATCAGAACAAGTGACTCAACTCACAGTATCAATTTTTTCTTACCAATGTAACTCAATTAATCCTCGCTTATTTTTCCAAAATGCTCTTTATTTAATTGAAATGAATTTGTTGCTAATTTGTTATATTGAATTCCGAGGGTGTCTATGGAACTGATTACACAATGGTTAGGTGCAATAAACGGGGTAGTATGGGGAGTACCCATGCTAATTGGGTTTCTGGGTATCGGTATCTTCATGCAGATCCGCCTAGCCTTTTTGCCGATCCGTAAATTGGGCATGGGATTCAAATTACTCTTCCAAAAGAATGAAAAACGGGGCGAAGGCCAAATTTCACCTTTCAATGCGTTAATGACTGCATTGTCTGCAACAATAGGGACAGGAAATATTGCGGGTGTCGCGACAGCTATCGTTATGGGTGGGCCGGGAGCATTGTTCTGGATGTGGATGACTGCATTAGTGGGCATGGCTACAAAATATTCAGAAGCGGTGCTGGCGGTACGTTTTCGTGAAACCGATAAAAACGGTAATTACGTTGGCGGCCCAATGTACTACATCAAAAATGGCTTGGGGAAAAAATGGGTTTGGCTGGGAACACTATTCGCCTTCTTTGGTAGCATAGCGGGCTTTGGTATAGGAAATACCGTTCAAGCTAACTCTGTTGCTGACGTACTGCAAAGTAACTTTGGCATTGAAAAAACCATAACTGCCGGAATTTTGGTGGTTCTGGTTGGTGCGGTGCTGATTGGTGGCATTAAACGTATTTCTGATGTCGCAGGTAAATTAGTGCCGGTTATGACGGTAGGTTACTTTGGTGCTGGTATTGTTGTTATTGCTCTCAACATTACTGCCGTTCCAGATGCGTTTGTTTTAATCATTAAATCAGCTTTTACGCCTGTTGCGGCACAAGGTGGATTTGCAGGGGCGGCTGTTTGGGCTGCGATTCGTTTTGGTATTGCCCGTGGCGTATTTTCTAACGAAGCAGGTATGGGAAGCGCACCTATTGCCCACGCAGCAGCAAAAACACAAAACCCAATTCGTCAGGGATTGATTGCGATGCTAGGAACCTTTATTGACACGATTATTGTTTGTTCCGTAACGGGCTTAACCATAGTGATTACTGGTGGCTGGCTGACAGGCGAAACGGGGGCAACAATGACTGCGACTGCTTTCTCATCCGTGCTCCCGGGAGGGAACTATATTGTTGCCATCGCCTTGGCTATTTTTGCTTTCACCACCATTTTGGGGTGGAGCTTCTACGGTGAAAAATGTATTCAATACTTATTGGGGCCAAAAGCTGTTGTTCCGTTCCGTATTGCCTGGATTATCGCATTACCGATTGGCGCTACTCAGTCATTGGCTTTTGTTTGGTTGCTGGCGGATACCCTTAATGCAATGATGGCGATCCCCAATCTGATAGCGATTGCATTGCTCAGCCCGGTCGTCTATCGGCTGACTAAAGACCATATTCGTGATGTTAATGCGGATAGTATTGATATAAAGTCCCCGGTTAAAACAGATTAGTATCAGATTTAATTAGGTTTATTAAAAAATAAAGAGAGCTAATTTTAGCTCTCTTTATTTTAATTTTTTTATGGTTTTTGCTTGGATAGTGAATTAGAGTGAATTTTTCTATTAGGTTTATTCTCTTGGTTTAAATGGATAAATATCTAAAATTAGCTCACATATTCAATATGTTTTTTTGTGTAAAATCTTTATTTTTTACTAGGGTGTTTAGATGGAGACTGTGAACGTTCAATATCGGTTTTTGCAATCAAATAAAGTATGTCAAAAAGCATGGAATGGGTAACCGGATTAATTGTCTGAATTGTAAGACACTCGATTATTCAAAATCAGTTGAAATGCATAACAAAATCATCGGTACTTTCATAGAACGAGAATATTTTATCTAAAGCACATCAACGTATTGAATACGTGACTACAGCTTCATTGATTTTAACAAAGATAACAATATAGAACTTATTCCCGAGAAGACAGAAATCTCCATTTCTCTTAAAGCATGTTATATCTAACCCGCAAACAAAATTACTCCGGCAAAGCTAATGGTAAAATGACTATACTATCAGCTATAAATAACTCTATCCCATCCATCACCTATGCTGGAGTTTTGGTCTCCCGCCTCCGGCGTTTTTCAAAGCAGTCGCTTTTTCAAAATAACCGCCTTTTCAAAACACTCTCCTTCTAAAAAAATTACCATAATGCCCCAAATATCCCCGCAAAGTTTGCAGTGTTCCCGCCATTGAATCTCTGGGCTTTTGTCATGCTTAGCACAATTTTATTTGCCCTTTGCCAAAGGCAAATTTTCTGCATGTAATCACGAACGCTTACCAAGGAAAGCTGTGGCTGAAGATAGCGATCTCGAAAAAACCGAAGAACCCACGCCTCATAAACGGGAAAAAGCTCGCAAAGAAGGGCAAATTGCGCGTTCCAAGGAACTTACCTCCATCCTGATGTTAGCAGGAGGCGTAAGTCTGCTCTGGATGAGTGGGCAGTCGATCACGCATGAACTTTCATTGATGGTATTCGAAGGATTTAATTTTGACCATAACATGGTTAGCAATGATAAACAGATGGTGCAGCAAGTTGGCCGGTTGCTGAAACAGGCGGTCTGGGCATTGCTGCCGGTGTTTGTCGGTTTGGTATTAGTCGCTCTCAGCGCACCAACTTTGATGGGGGGACTGATATTCAGCTCAAAATCCATCAAATTTGATTTGACCAAACTAAACCCTATTTCTGGTCTGAAGAAAATCTTCTCCATGAATGCGTTGGCGGAACTGTTCAAAGCCATATTGAAAGCGTCGCTGGTGGGAGGCGGTTCTGCTCTGTTTATCTGGCTTAATTGGCCTACCATGTTGAACCTGACAGCTCAGCCACCGTTAATGGCATTAAGCGATGCCATGCTGATGTTGATATTTGCCAGTTACATCGTCTTATTTATGTTGATACCGATGGTATCGTTTGATGTGCTTTATCAAATCCGCAGCCATCTGAAAAAATTGAGAATGACCCGTCAGGAGATCAAGGATGAATTTAAGGAACAAGAAGGGGATCCACATGTAAAGGCGCGGATACGTCAGCAACAGCGTGCGGCTGCGCGTAAACGCATGATGGCGGATGTTCCCAAGGCTGATGTCATTGTCACCAACCCAACCCATTATGCTGTTGCTTTGCAATATGACAGTAAAAAAATGAGCGCACCCAAAGTATTGGCAAAAGGGGCGGGGCTTATTGCCTTGCGTATCAAAGAAATTGGTGCGGAAAATCGCATCCCGTTATTGGAAGCTCCTCCTTTGGCGAGAGCGCTGTTTCGTCATGCCGAAGTAGGGGGCTTTATTCCTGCAGCGCTCTATGCAGCCGTTGCAGAAGTGCTTGCCTGGGTTTACCAATTGAAACGTTGGAAACAGGAAGGTGGCCTAAAACCGAAAACACCTGAAAATCTGCCAGTGCCGCCAGCACTGGATTTTGCTGGAGAAAATAATCGTCATGGCTAATCTGGCCTCATTACTACGTTTAACGGGGAATATAAAAGGCTCCCAGTGGCAAATGCTTGCGGGGCCTGTTTTGATCCTCATGATCTTGTCGATGATGGTACTACCGTTGCCACCATTCCTGCTCGATCTGCTATTCACTTTTAACATCGCACTTTCCATTATGGTCTTGCTGGTGGCCATGTTCACCCGTCGGACACTGGATTTTGCCGCGTTCCCGACCATTTTGCTGTTCTCAACCTTACTGCGTTTGTCACTGAACGTTGCTTCCACGAGAATAATTCTGATGGAAGGGCATACGGGTTCTGCGGCCGCGGGGCAGGTTGTGGAAGCCTTTGGTCACTTTCTTGTCGGCGGTAATTTTGCCATCGGTATTGTAGTTTTCGTTATCCTGATCCTGATTAACTTTATGGTCATTACCAAAGGTGCGGGGCGTATCGCAGAAGTGGGCGCACGATTTGTACTTGATGGGATGCCCGGCAAACAGATGGCGATTGATGCTGACTTAAACGCAGGATTGATTGGTGAAGATGAAGCCAAAAAGCGTCGTGCAGAAGTCACGCAGGAAGCGGATTTTTACGGTTCAATGGATGGTGCTAGTAAATTCGTGCGTGGGGATGCCATCGCCGGATTGATGATACTGGTGATCAACATCATCGGTGGTTTGATTGTTGGCGTCGCCCAACATGGCTTGGCGCTGGGTGATGCCGCGGAAGCTTATACCTTGTTGACTATCGGTGACGGATTAGTTGCTCAGTTACCTGCATTGATCATCTCGACAGCGGCAGGTGTTATCGTAACCCGAGTGGCGACTGATGAAGATGTCGGTCAGCAAATGGTAACCCAGCTTTTCAATAATCCTAAAGTAATGATGTTAAGTGCCGGAGTTCTGGGTTTACTTGGTCTGGTGCCGGGAATGCCTAACTTCGTCTTTTTGTTGTTTACGGCGGCGTTGGCAGGTGCGGGCTATTTCCTGTTGCGTAAAGATAGAAACCCGCTGACAGCGAAACATGAAGAGATGAAAGCGGTGGAAGAACAGCAACAAACCGCAGAGGCTTCATGGTCTGATGTCCAGTTGGAAGATCCGCTGGGAATGGAAGTGGGTTATCGCTTAATCCCGATGGTCGATTTTCGTCAAAACGGAGAATTACTCGGGCGTATCAGTGGGATCCGCAAAAAATTCGCGCAAGAAGTGGGTTATTTACCACCCGTGGTACATATTCGTGACAACCTTGAATTGGCACCTGCCAGTTACCGAATCATGATGAAAGGGGTAGAGATTGGTCGTGGTGAAGCGCATCCGGGACGTTGGCTGGCAATTAATCCGGGTGGTGCCGTGGGTGAACTGCAAGGTGACTTGACGAAAGATCCTGCTTTTGGTTTGGCTGCTGTCTGGATTGATGACAGCTTAAGGGAACAGGCTCAGGTACAGGGTTATACTGTCGTGGCAGCAAGTACCGTTGTTGCAACTCACCTGAACCACTTATTATCGCAACATTCCAGTGAGCTGTTTGGCAGACAGGAAGCACAACAATTGTTTGAGCGCGTCAGTCAGGAAATGCCGAAACTGACGGAAGATTTCATTCCTGATGTTATCAGCCTGACAACACTGCATAAAGTTCTGCAAAACCTGCTGGCAGAGCAAGTACCGATTCGTGATATGCGCACCATTATTGAAACATTGGCAGAGCATGCTCCGGTACAGAAAGACCCTTATGAATTAACAGCAATGATCCGAATTGCGCTTGGTAGGGCGATTGCTCAGCAATGGTTCCCGGGAGCGGATGAGATCAACGTCATCGGTTTGGATGCGGGGCTGGAAAGATTGCTGCTTCAAGCACTGCAAAATGGCGGTGGACTGGAGCCGGGTCTGGCGGAAAGCCTTGAACGCCAGGCAGCAGAAGCGCTGGAGCGTCAGGAAATGTTGGGTGCACCTCCAGTATTATTGGTTAATCATGCACTGCGTTCACTGTTATCTCGCTTCTTGCGTCGCGTACTGCCTCGCTTGGTTGTACTTTCTAACCTTGAAATCACCGATAATCGTCAGATCAGAATGACGGCGACTATTGGTGGTGCAAGGTAAGCTTTCACTTCCATTACAACCAACCTTATTATTTTGATAAGGTTGGTCAATCATTCTTCTATATTCCCTTTATATTTTAAATTATTTTTACCAGCAATCTGAAGAATAAAACGAACAATATTTATTCTATTATTAGTGCAATATTTGATATACCATATATTAGCTGTATCAGAATTTTCTATTTTTTCAAAAATATCTATTACATTATAACAAACAAGGATAATATGTTTTCACATAAAAATAACCCAATTAGAGCTAATTATACTGATCAATATATCAGGGTATATCAGGCTTATTCCGATTCAATTGCTGACAGCACCATTAAACACGGCACTTTTATTTCCCCACCTTTTAGCATGACTCGCATGACATGGATCAAGCCCTCCTTCTTATGGATGATGTACCGATCCGGTTGGGCAAAGAAGGATGATGGTCAGAAAAGAATTCTAGCGATTGACCTGACACATGAAGGATTCAAACAGATTATCCAACAAGGTGTAATCAGTCATTTTGATCCTGAATTTTTCAATTCAATGGAAATCTGGGAAGAGAAAGTGCAGAACAGTGATGTTGTAATTCAATGGGATCCAGAGCGGGATATTTCGTTGAATAAGCTAGAGCAAAGAACAATCCAGATTGGGCTGCGCAATCAAGCTTTAAATAGCTATGTTAATCAATGGATTACTAATGTTACAGATATTACCGATAGGGTGTATCATATTCATGAGTTGGTGAAAAATAATAAGCTGGATATGGCTAAAAAACTTTTGCCAGAAGAAAAAATTTACCTTGGGTTATGATACATAAAAGTGTAAAGCAAAATTTTTGCATCTTGCTTTATTATATTTTCTTCAATAAACACTTTTTTCTCTTACACTATAGCCTGCTGTTCCAGCAGAATGGTGTCTGCATATAATATCACTATAACTTACAGAGACATATTCTTCCTGTTGAGCACTATTTTGAGATGTTCTGAGTAATTAACATTGTAATGTTAATTTTTCATTGTTTGAGATGGCTATTAATCTTAAAGAGTAGGGTTTATCGATTGGTTTTATAAAATTGACAGGGTGATGTATCATATTTTGGGTGAGAGCGATTTAACTATTGAACTAAGTTATGGAGTTATAGAAAAAATTTCTAAATCAGCAAGAATATTGAAAATAAATCATCTAAATAGCCAAGCAAGGGGCTAAGGATACCAAATATAAAATAGGAGTTTTATATGATAAGGGATTAGGTGTTAAAAAATTATAATGAAGTTGCAAAATGGTATATTCAATTAGCAAAACAGGGAAATGCAAAAGCACAATTTAATCTCTTTGGGGCGAATTCCCCGCCGCTATCGACAGTAAGGTTTGATGATTAAATTTAAATAATTGTAGCTATTAGGTAATGTTTAGTTGTAAGTTTAATGTATTTAATTTATACATGATGAAATTGTAGTAATAATTGTTTAATTTTAATTAATTAAACAATTTATTTTATTGATAAATAAAAATATGTTTTTTTGTTTTATATTGAAAACAATATGAATACCGAGTATATAGATTCTTATAAATCCAGATAGGATTAGATTCATATCTAATTGAGAGATGATAGACATCGATGAGTCCACTATCTTAGAAGGTGTTCTTATGAGTCAGAAATTTTTTAAATTTAACCAATTTCTTTGTAAGCACAGTCACCATGGTTTGACTGAATGTAATCCAAAAGTTCCCTGTGGATGTGGAAAATGCATAGGTATTTCTTTATATATCTTAGCAAATTTATATGAGTGCGAATCAGAAAGTTTGTCACCGGAAAGAGCATTTCAGTTAACAGAGATGTATGCAAAGATGCTTAAAATGACAAGAAACCCAATGACTTTAGAACCAACAGTGATGGGAAACTTTAGTCATTTAGAGCAAATAATTTCAACTCTTCAATTAAAATATCAATCATACGAAAAATATCCTTTTGGCGATTTTTTTTATTCTTTTGATGGTTCGGGTTTCGCTTTGGCTTACCTTTATGCATGTGATTCAATTAAAGGGCTATCGTCTCAATATTTATTTTGTACTAGTTTTAAAGATAGGCAGGACGCAATAAGTGTTGGTAGATCTATAGGGGGCAATCATACGGGGTTTATTGTTTGGGAAAATTCCAATTTCTTTATATTTGATCCTAATGTTGGTGGTGGGTTATTTCAATTCGGTATTGCTAGAATTACACCATATACTATTGAAGGTGGTTTTAATATAATGAGTGTTAAATTGGGAAGTTCTCAAAAAGTTAGGCTTGTATCTATATTTAAACCACGATTTGATCTTGAAACTAAAAATAGTTGCATATTGAATAACGCTTTAAAAGATATTCATTCTTTCAAGGAGGATATTTAAATGAATAATATTTTCTATAGAGGTAATGATATTTAAAAGGTAAATGAGTGCCGCCAACATTGCTAAGACTTGAAAAATTAAGGAAATAGGAACACACAGAAACAGACCTCTTATTATTGCTGATAAATCAAGAGGTCTGTAGATGTTACTGCTCAAAGCAGTTAATATAACGAACAATCAAACGCTGATCTTGTGACCTGATAGCGCTGAATTATGGCGGGCTTGTCCATCGGCACCATAGAGAGAAGGGCTGTGGTGACTTTTCAGAAAAGCGATTGCTTTACTGTTCAACTCAATATGCTGATTCAGCAAAAATCCATTATGTACATTTAAATTGCGGATACGCTCAACCGTTTGGCTAATTTGGCTCCATAATATTGCCAATCTTTCGTGGCCGGCATAAGGTGCGTTTATTTTTAGCATTTCACTTAATTGCTGTCGCTTGCGTTCTGCGTGATCGAGTGCGGCCAGAAAAAATGTTTTTTGTTCTGTCACTCGATGTAAATGATTTGCTTCAATAAAGCCTTCGCTTAATATGCGCTGCTCTTCTGCCATAGTTTGCGAAAGCGAATTTAAGTGCGCACTTTGCTGTTCAAGCAAGAGTTGAAGTTCTTCCATTTATGGCTCTTTACTATTCGATGGTTTATTTATCATATTCCATATTTTCAAGGGATTCTCTGAATAAGGCATCAGCAATTTTACCGCTGTCCATTGTCAGAGTTCCCTTTGCAATGGCTTCTTTTAATTGTTGTACTTTCTGGATATTAATATCCTGGCTACTTGGCTGAACGAGCTTTTTCTGCGCTTCGCTCAGCTTGACTTGTGTATCTGCGCTTTTTTCTGCGACAGCCACAGTTCTGCGAGTGCTTTGAGCACCTTCATTGGCATTGCGTTGTTGTACAGCAGCAATAGCCAGTAGAGGTTGAGTGCGTTCAATACTCATAATCGTAATCCTTTAATCAGGCACTATTTATTTGTCTTAGGTAGCAGGCGATATACCGCTGGCATGCCTGTAAATCATGGTCTGTTGGTTATATCGGCTTGAAGAAATAAAACTTTAGCCATTTATAACATCATTTTTACACTACCATTTTCTTGGGCTTCACCAGTGATAATCTGCCCAGAAACCAAGCGGACACGGATATTATCAAAACTCGCGGCGTTGTTAATCGCTTTTCCTTCGTAACGCACTTGAAAATGATGTCCATCTACGGTGATGACCACATTTTGTCCAGCTTTAATCGCCCATGGACGCCGAATCATATTGCGTGTGATGAATTGTCCGGCAGGAATGTTACGGATAGCAACACCATTTTGTATGGCCTTTCTGTTACGGATTATGTCATTTGGTAACTTATCCAACGCACCTGTTTTTATCTGAAAATCTTTTTCAGTCAGTACCGCATTGCGGTTAATAATTCGCTTCGAAACTAAATATGGGCCAGTGACATTGACGTATACCTGAATAAAACGGCGTTGTTGGCCGCAGTGTACGGGGATAGAAAGATTGCCCCAGTTTCTGTTACTCAGTGAAGGCTGTATTTCAGGAAATTCACAGACCGGCCATTGTTGCTTAGGCGTTTTGATTTCTATGGAGACTTTATGGTCAGCAGTATGATGGAGCTGCCTGAAATACTCATTTATTGATTGCGGTAAGTTGTTTCCCCACACCAAAGAACAGCTAAAAAATAGATTAAGGAAAAAGCTAAGGAACCCGATAAATTTTAATGCAGGCATTTAACCACCTTGACCCTGTTAGCGAACCATGATTTCAAAAAATATTCAGTACCTGTTAGATGTTAATAGTGTAACGCGGTTGATTATTCGTTAATGGGATAAATAGCAATCCAATTTGTATCTATTCTTCGAATTACCTTTTTTTTCTACGTTTATTCTGTTAGCTGCTTAGAGCTTATACCCAATAGATTTTACGAACAGACCCAGGGGAGGAATATGCTCGATAAATTAGATGCCGCCTTTCAATTTCGACAAGAATCGCTGGCACTCCGTAACCAGCGGCAGGAAATTTTGTCTGCCAATATCGCCAATGCGGATACCCCAGGCTATCAGGCGCGTGATATCGATTTTGCTGCTCAACTGAAAAAGGTGATGGCACATGGTCGTGTAACGGGGAATGGAATTGGGCTAACTCTGACTTCCGATCGACATATTCCCGTTCAACCTCAAAAACGTCTGGAGATGGATCTGCTGTATCGGTTACCTCACCAGACGGCAATGGATGGAAATACCGTTGACATGGATATGGAACGCAGCAATTTCGCAGATAACAGTCTGAAATATCAGGCCGAACTTACGATGACAAATGCGCAGATCAAAAGCATGATGTCAGTTCTACAGTCACAAGGATAATGGGAATGTCTCTACTCAGTATTTTTGATATTGCCGGCTCCGCGCTTTCCGCTCAGTCCCAGCGACTGAACGTTAGCGCCAGCAATATGGCGAATGCCGATAGCGTTGTCGGGCCGGATGGGGAGCCTTATCGCGCCAAACAAGTGGTATTTCGCGTTGCCGCACCCGCAGGGCAGGAGATCGGTGGTGTGCGTGTCAGCGAAGTGGTGGATGATCCTACGCCTTTTCGCCTTGAATATCAGCCGGGTAATCCACTGGCAGATGAAAAAGGGTATGTACGTATGCCAAATGTGGATGTGGTCGGGGAAATGGTCAACACTATCTCTGCATCCCGTAGCTATCAGGCAAATGTTGAAGTGCTTAACACAACCAAGTCCATTATGTTGAAAACGCTGACCCTGGGTCAGTAACAGGAATTCCGTTATGGCAGTTACCACTTCAATTAATGATTCATTAGACAATTCGACGGTAGGTGAACTCGCTGCTGTCACTCAACAACAGTCACAAAATAGTGGCGACATCAAAGATAACTTCTTGAACTTATTGGTCGCGCAGCTCAAGAACCAAGACCCCACCAATCCGATGCAAAATAATGAGCTGACTACTCAGCTTGCACAGATTAGCACCGTTCAGGGCGTTGAAAAACTCAATAAAACGCTGGGGGCGGTTGTCGGGCAAATGGAAGGCAATCAGGCGATGCAAACGACATTGCTGATTGGTCGCGGTGTCTTGACGCAGGGCAATAAGATTTTAGTCGGTTCCAATGAAGAAGATGGAATCAGCGCAACGCCGTTTGGCCTTGAGCTGACTCGACCGGCCGATAGCGTCAAAGTGACAATTACAGATAAAAATGGCGCGGTGGTGCAGGAGTTGGATTTCGGTAAATTGAATGCCGGTGTCCATAGCTTCATATGGGATGGTAAAGGCGCAGATGGCAAGGACGTGGCAAACAGTGCATATAGCTTCACTGTTTCCGCAAGCTATCAAGATCAAGCGTTGGTGACACTTCCGCTGACTTATGCCGTGGTACACGGCGTCACGCGGGGTGAGGATGGCACTAAATTAGATTTAGGGCTGGCGGGTACGGTAACCATGGATAAAGTTCGTCAGATTCTTTATTAAACGGAGGACATAATGGCTTTTTCACAAGCAGTCAGTGGCTTAAATGCCGCAGCGAGTAACTTGGATGTTATTGGTAATAATATTGCAAACTCGGCGACATTCGGCTTTAAATCCAGCTCCGCTGCTTTTGCGGACGTTTTCAGCGGCTCAGAGGTTGGTTTAGGTGTTAAGGTTTCTGGCATGGTTCAGAACTTTAAAGACGGCTCAACCACCACGACTAACCGTCAGTTGGATATGGCTATCACACAGGGCGGTTTTTTCCGCATGCTGGATTCTAACGGTAATACTTTCTATTCCCGTAACGGTCAGTTCAAAATGGACGCAGACCGTAATTTGATCAATATGCAGGGTATGAAACTGACGGGATATCCGGCGGTAAATGGAGAAATTCAACAGGGTGGTGCAGTGGGGCCAATTTCGGTTCCAACAACGATGCTGGATGCGAAAGCAACAAAAGAGGCCAAGTTGCAAGCTAATCTGAACTCGATGGATACAGCTATCAAAGATAAATTTGATCCAAGCAATAAGGATACTTTTAATTACAGCGCTCCACTTCAAGTTTTCGATAGCTTGGGCAATCAGCACGATCTCAATGTGTTTTTTGTTAAAACAGAAAACAATAAATGGCAAGTTCATGCTCAGGATACTTCTGTAGTGGGTTCTGAAGCCAAACCATTGGGGGAATTTGCATTCAGTACTAGTGGCCAAATGGGTACTATTGATCCATTCAAATTTACAATACCAGCCCTGAATGGTTCTGAGCCTGCAGAAATCAGTATTGATTTCAACGGTAGTAAGCAGCAGAGTATTGCTCAAAATTCCATCTCTCCGCCAAAGCAAGATGGCTATGAACCTGGTCATTTCACCAATTATCGCATAGATAACGACGGTAAAATTTACGGTCTTTACTCCAACGATAAGACACTCGTTTTAGGTCAGGTGGTGCTGGCTAATTTCTCCAATCCTGAAGGTTTGGCTGCGCAAGGCGATAACGTCTGGGCGGAATCCAGTGCATCTGGTAGCCCTGTTGTGGGTACAGCAGCTTCCGGTAACTTCGGTAAGCTAATCAGCGGTGCGCTGGAGTCTTCTAATGTGGACATGAGCCAAGAGCTGGTCAATATGATTGTCGCCCAGCGTAACTATCAATCCAACGCTCAGACCATCAAGACGCAGGACCAAATCCTGCAAACGCTGGTCAGTATGC
The DNA here is from genome assembly GCF_002632725.1 of Xenorhabdus hominickii. Lineage (GTDB taxonomy): Bacteria > Pseudomonadota > Gammaproteobacteria > Enterobacterales > Enterobacteriaceae > Xenorhabdus > Xenorhabdus hominickii. Next base: position 148,951 of record NZ_NJAI01000004.1, on the reverse strand, counting down.
GTTAATAAGCTCAGGCGGATAGCTTTATGGATCACGTCATTTATACCGCGATGGGCGCAGCACGTAACACGCTGGAACATCAGGCCGTCACAGCCAACAATCTGGCCAACGCATCAACGCCGGGCTTCAAAGCTCAGCTCGCAGCACTGCGCGCCGTGCCGATTGAAGGCGAAACCTTGCCGACTCGTACATTGACCGTTGCCTCTACCCCCGGCATGGATAGCCGTCAGGGGCCAATGAATTATACCGCCCGTCCATTGGATGTGGCTGTCGGACAAGGCGGCTACTTGGCTGTCCAGATTGAAGATGGGACAGAAGCCTATACGCGCAACGGTAGCATTCAGATTTCGTCCGAAGGGCAATTGATGGTGCAGGGGCGTATGTTGATGGGCGAAAACGGGCCGATTGATGTTCCGCCACAGGCTGAACTGACCATTGCGGCATATGGTGCCATTTCTGCTTTGATTGCCAGCGATCCGCCTACTTTGTTAGGGCAGATTGGCAAGCTGAAAATCGTTAAGCCGGAAGCAGGTCAAGTGGTACGGGGCGATGACGGTCTGTTTCACTTAACGCCACAAGCGCAGGAACAGCAGGGCAACGAACTGGCGGCCAGTACGGAAGTCAAAGTCATGCCGGGTGTACTGGAAGGCAGCAATGTCAATCCGGTGGAAAGCATGGTGAACATGATTGCCAATGCACGTCGCTTTGAGATGCAGATGAAAGTCATACACAGTTCCGATGAAAATGCACAGCGGGCTAACCAAATTCTCGCTATGAGCTGAATCGGGAACAGGGGATAAATTCATGATCCGATCTTTATGGATTGCTAAGACTGGGCTGGATGCTCAGCAAACAAATATGGATGTGATTGCCAACAACCTGGCAAACGTCAGCACCAACGGTTTTAAACGCCAACGTGCAGTATTTGAAGATTTGCTCTATCAAACTGAACGTCAGCCGGGCGCGATGTCGTCTGAACAGACTAATCTGCCATCAGGTTTGCAGATTGGTACTGGTGTGCGTCCAGTGGCGACTGAGCGTCTGCACAGTCAGGGCAATTTGGCACAAACCAATAACAGTAAAGACGTGGCAATCAAAGGGCAGGGCTTCTTCCAAATCCAGATGCCTGATGGCACCACGGGCTATACCCGTGATGGTTCATTTCAGGCGGATCAAAATGGTCAATTGGTAACCGCCGGTGGTTTTCAGGTCGTACCTGCAATCATTATTCCAGACAATGCTACCAAAATCAGCATTGCCCGTGATGGGATTGTCAGCGTGAACGTGCAGGGGCAAAACGCGCCTCAGCAGGTTGGGCAATTGACGCTGACCACGTTCATCAATGAGAGTGGTTTGGAAAGCATCGGTGAAAATCTGTATCTGGAAACCAACAGTTCCGGTGTTCCGGTGGAAAATGCACCGGGCATCAATGGCGCCGGATTGCTTTACCAAGGCTATGTTGAAACTTCTAACGTTAATGTGGCGGAAGAATTAGTCAATATGATCCAGGTTCAGCGGGCCTACGAAATCAACAGTAAAGCAGTCTCTACGTCTGATCAGATGTTGCAAAAACTGACTCAGTTATAACCTAATCATTAATCAGTGGGGAATATACCCAAAAGGGAAATCAATTCCCCACTATTTCTGCTATAAACTTAAGAGCATCGAAGATGGATATAATGCCCGTTGCCGAGAACCATTCCGGAAGCCATGCTAAAAACCATGTAACTTATGACTCTGCTGGTTTACGGAAAAACCGGAGAAATAAGGGGCGTATCAGCAGATCTGTGGTGGTACTAACATTGGCGGTACTGACATTAGGGGGCTGTGCTTATATGCCGCACAAACCGCTGGTGAAAGGGCAGACAACCGCAAAACCCGCCGAAGCAGCTATTCCTACGCCAAATGGTTCTATTTTTCAGACCGTCCAGCCAGTTTATTACGGTTATCAACCCCTGTTTGAAGACCGTCGTCCCCGCAATATCGGTGATACGCTGACCATAATCTTGCAAGAAAATGTCAGTGCGAGTAAAAACTCCTCTGCCAATGCCAGCCGTAATGGAAAAACCGGTTTTATGGCTACCCTGACTCCCCGTTTCCTACAGGGATTGATGGGCGGTGGTAAAACCGATTTGAGTATGGAAGGCAACAATGAGTTCGGTGGTAAAGGTGGGGCGAATGCTAACAATACATTCCGGGGCACGATTACCGTGACCGTGGATAGTTTGCTGGCAAACGGCAACCTGCATGTGGTGGGTGAAAAACAGATCGCCATCAATCAGGGTACGGAATTCATTCGTTTCTCTGGCGTTGTGAACCCGCGCACAATCACTGGCACTAATACCGTGAGTTCTAACCAAGTTGCGGATGCCCGCATTGAGTATGTTGGCGATGGTTATATCAACGAAGCACAGCATATGGGTTGGTTGCAACGTTTCTTTATGAATATCTCGCCGTTTTAAAAGAGGATGGTCAAGATGAAAAAATTAGTCGCCAGCCTTTTTACGCTTTTGCTGGTGTTGTCGAGTACGTTTGTGTCTACCAGTGCTTTTGCGGAGCGCATTCGTGATTTGACGACCATTGAGGGTATCAGGGATAACGCACTGATTGGTTATGGTCTGGTGGTTGGGCTAGATGGCACGGGTGACCAAACCATGCAGACACCTTTCACTACTCAAAGTTTGAGTAATATGTTGTCGCAGTTGGGAATTACCGTGCCGCCCGGTACGAATATGCAGCTTAAAAATGTGGCAGCAGTCATGGTGACAGCAAAGCTGCCGCCTTTTTCACGTGCAGGGCAAAACATTGATGTCGTAGTGTCCTCACTAGGTAATGCCAAGAGCTTGCGCGGTGGAACATTGCTGATGACACCGTTGAAAGGGGTGGATAATCAGATCTACGCGCTGGCTCAAGGGAATATTTTGGTTGGTGGAGCGGGCGCTAGTGCGGGTGGTAACAGTATTAAAATCAATCAACTTGCGGGCGGACGTATCTCCAATGGTGCTGTGATTGAGCGAGAATTGCCAACACGATTCGGCCAGAAAGGGACGCTTAACCTGCAACTGAATGATGATGATTTTGGGATGGCCCAGCAAATTAGTGATGCAGTTAATCGTCTGAAAGGAACGGGTACAGCAACACCTCTGGATTCCCGCACCGTGCAGTTACGTTTGCCGATAGAGAACAGCGAACAGGTGAAGTTTCTGTCTCAAGTTCAGAATTTGACTATCCGTGTGGATGCCGGTGATGCCAAAGTGATTTTCAATTCCCGTACAGGGTCGGTGGTCATGAACCGCAATGTCACGCTGGATAGCTGTGCGATTGCGCATGGTAGTTTGTCTGTGACTGTTGAACGCCAGACAGTGGTTAATCAGCCTAATACACCATTAGCAGGGGGTAACACTGTTGTAACCCGTAATACCGGAATAGGCATTCAGGAACAAGGCGGTGCATTACAGCAGGTTAGCTCCAGCGCGAATCTGACTCAAGTTGTGCGAGCATTAAATGCTCTGGGCGCGACACCAACGGATTTAATGTCGATCTTGCAGGCGATGGAGAGCGCAGGTTGTTTGCGTGCGAAATTGGAGATTATCTGATGAATGATTTTCTGACAACGCCTAACGCTGCTTACGATGTTAATTCGTTACATTCACTGAAAGCGAAACTGTCACAGGAACCACAACAAGGGCTACGGCAAGTAGCCCAGGAACTGGAAGGCGTCTTTGTCCAGATGATGCTGAAAAGTATGCGTTCCTCTCTGCCGCAGGATGGCATTTTGAGCAGTGATCAGACGCGTTTTTATACTTCGATGTACGATCAGCAAATTGCTCAGGATCTTTCTCAAAAAGGGCTGGGATTTGCCGATATGATCGTCAAACAGTTCTCCAGCGCGAATGCTCCCAATGAATTAGCGGGGACTATGCCGATGCCGCTGGATAATGAAATCCTGCAAACATTACCCAAGCCGGCATTGGCGCAGTTTATGCATCAGGCTATGTCTGGCTATCAGTCTAAGTCTCAAAAACTGTCTTCGTCCTTCAGCAATGGTTCTGCTCAGTCGAAATTATTACCAATGAACAGCGCCAACTTTGTTTCCATGCTTTCGCTGCCGGCACAGTTGGCGAGTCAGCAAAGTGGTATCCCTCATTTATTGATTATTGCACAGGCTGCGCTGGAATCCGGTTGGGGACAACGGGAAATTCTGACGGCAGAAGGCAAAACGAGCCACAACCTGTTTGGTATTAAAGCCGGTAAACATTGGAAAGGGCCTGTTACCAATATTATGACGACGGAATACATTGATGGTGAGCCGAAAAAAATGCAGGACAGTTTCCGCGTGTATGGCTCTTATATGGAAGCGATCACGGATTACGTCAAGCTGCTGACGGAAAATCCCCGTTATGCCAAGGTAGCGCAATCGACAACAGCAGAGCAGGGGGCGTACTCCTTACAAGATGCAGGATATGCGACCGATCCCGGCTATGCACAAAAATTGGTATCACTGATCCAGCAGTTAAAAAATACCGGCAATCAAATGGCAAAACTCTATGCCTATGATTTCGATAATCTGTTCTGAGCACCTATCATTTTTGCTCAAGGAACAGGGAAATTTGCCGATAACTGTAGCAGTGAATGACCTCCCATAATGGAGGCTTAAAGAAAACGTAAAAGGATCTACACATGTCCAATGGTCTTATGAATACTGCTATGAGTGGTATTAATGCTGCGCAGGTGGCAATGGGTGTAGCGGGTAATAACATAGCCAACTCTAAGAACGCGGATTATAACCGACAGACTACCGTGATGACGCAAAATAATGGAACCATGTCGCCAGTGGGTTTTATGGGGAACGGTGTGGTTGTCAGCACCATTAACCGCGAATACAGCGAATTCGTTAACCAGCAATATAATGCTGCACAAACCAAATATGCTGCTCAGAAAACTTATAATCAACAGATCAGCAAAATCAACGATCTGTTAGCGGATAAAGATACTAGCTTGTCCAGTACTATCGAAGATTTTTTCAAAAATCTAGGGACTGTTGTGAGTAATGCGGAAGACAGTGCCGCAAGGACTACCGTACTGGGCAAAGCGGAAGGTTTGGTGAGTCGTTTCAAAGAAGCAGATGAATTTCTGCGTCAGGTAGACAGCAGCATAAATTCTCAAATTGAACAGAATGTTCAAGAGATCAATCAATACTCAAAAGAAATTGCTAACCTGAACAATGAAATCACGCGTATGCGTGGTACCGGCACTGGCGAACCTCTGGCGTTGCTGGATAAGCGTGATGAAGCCATTAATCGGTTAAACCAGTTGGTGGAAGTGAACGTCATCCAACAAGATGGTGGGGTTTATAACGTCTCATTTGGCGGCGGCATGACGCTGGTTTCGGGCAATAAATCCTATCAATTGGAAGCCATCTCTTCCAGCACTGACAGCGGCCGTATCACACTGGGCTACAACAATGGCACAGTGGGTACCAGAGAAATTGATGAACGTTTCATTACCAAAGGTGCATTGGGCGGCGCGTTGAGTGTGCGTAAGGAAGTGGTGGACTCAACCCGCAGTGATTTGAACCAACTGGCACTGGTGATGGCAGATCAATTCAATCAGGTACAGCACGGAGGTTTTGATCTGAAAGGCAATAAGGGCGAAGATTTCTTTAAGTTCGACCAGCCTAAAATAATTTCTAATAGTAATAATAAAGGCACTGCTGAAATTACGGTGAGATATGCAAATACCACCGAAGTGAAAGCCAGTGACTATACCCTCAAATTTGAAGGTGGGGCTTGGAAAGTTCAGCGCGTTTCTGACAAAGCAATCGTTTCTGTGAAAGAAGAGGACGGAGCGCTGTTATTTGATGGACTGAAAGTCAATATTGATGCCTCTAAATCAAAAGATCACGATACCTATACGTTGAAAACTGTCAGCAACGTTGTAGCAACATTGGAAGTGAATCTGAAAGACTCTTCCCAATTGGCGACTGCCAGTGACAAAAGTGCGGGTCCAAGCGATAACCGCAATGCGAAGAAATTCCTTGAATTACAGGACAAGCGTTTGGTTGATGGCAAATCTTCCTTTGCTGGGGCATACGCCTCGTTGGTCAGTACCGTGGGTAGCGACGCGAATAGAGCTAAAGTGGATGCCGAAGCGCAGGGGCATATCGTTGATAAACTCAGCGCAACCCGTCAATCAATTTCTGGCGTCAATATGGACGAAGAGTACGGAGAGTTACAACGTTTGCAGCAGTACTATCTGGCAAACGCCCGTGTAATCCAAACCGCATCAACCTTGTTCGATGCGATTTTGGGTATTCGCTAATTACCGCTCGGTTGCAGATAAAAAGGAAATAATATTGTGCGTGTAAGTACGAATCAATTATACAGTCAAAAAATGAATGGGATCTTTGAGGCTCAATCCAAATGGATGAAATCAGGTGAGCAACTATCCAGCGGTCGTCGGGTGATTAATCCGTCTGATGATCCACTGGCGGCTTCGCAGAATATTATGGTTTCTCAATCTGAATCGAAAAACCAGCAGTTTGCGACCGCTCGCATTTTTGCCAGAAACACGATGTCGGTGCAATTGAGTATTACCTCAAATGTTGTCTCAGTCTCAACCAACGTTTTTGAAACGTTGGTTGCCGCGGCGGATGAGCACAGTGATCAGGATCGTGAATCTTATGCACAGCAGTTGGACGGTTTAAAACAACAATTGTTGAACCTTGGCAATAAAACCGATGGTAATGGCCGCTATATTTTTGCGGGTTATAAGAGTGATGTTCCCCCTTTCGTTGCTGATGAAAAAAGTGGAAAGGTAAGTTACGTTGGTGGTGGTGAAAAAATCACGCAAAAAGTGGATGATAACCGCTCAATGACTATCGCGCATACCGGGGAGCAGGTGTTTTTATCTCAGCCCAGCAACCCGCTCAAAGAGCCTGATGGCAAAACGAATAGTGAGTCAGATGTTTTTGCTTCCATTGATATGGCTATCAAAGCACTAAAAACACCGTACAGCACTGCCAGTGAGGAAGAAAAAAATGAAGCTATGGAGCTGATGGATAAAGCCAACCGCGGCATTCGTAATAGCCTGAACAATTTTTCATCGGTAGAAGCGGTGTTAGGTTTGCAACTTCAGGAACTGGAACAGCTTGATTCATTGGGCAGTGAACGCAGTATTTCCAATACTGTTCGCTCAGGGGAGCTGGTTGATGTGGATTGGACAGCCACTATTGCTGAGTACTACCAGCAACAGGCTGGATTACAAGCTTCTTTCAAAGCATTTACTGACTTAAAAGGTATGTCTTTATTTGAGATGTATCGCTAATTCAGATTGGTATATACCCTTTATTTGGGGATAGCATCTTTCATTTCACACCCTTATCAACGATACCATTAAATGGGGAGTCGATAAGGGTTTATTTATTCCTTTCCATTGTTTTATTGGCTGAGCTTTCTTTCAATCATGTCATCATTATTTCATGGTAATACATGGTCGTAGTGTTAATGTCATCCGCGCTATAAACCTCTTCATTCCCCCAAGCAGATCTTCTGTGTGAAAAAATTAGCATTTTAAAAATCACCTTGAGCGATTGTTAAACGATTTTTGTGTAAATAATGACATGAAAATTAAGGTAAAAAAACGGGAATTTGAAAGGATAAAAATTTCTGTTACCGATGATGTTTTGGCCTTCCTGGTAGTGTATATGAATGGAATAGAGTAAAAATAGACAGTAAATACAGTTAAAACTGGCTTGCTATCTATGGTTTCTAATGGAGAAGGTAGAGGGCAATATAGAGCTTCTGTTTACCTTCCATCCTAGGATAAATCCTGATTTTTCTATTTATTATATTATTTTATCTTGTGATCAAGATCTTATCTTTGATAGGAAAGAGGAATATTGCATTAGTTTTTTTGATATAAACCCTTAGGTGTTTTGTTTTGATAATTTTTGGCTAGGGTTAAATCTTGTCTTACTATAGATGATAAGAATAAATAAACATGAAAATTATAAATATACTCTTTTGTGTTATTTTTATTTTGTTCAGTGTGATATTGATTGGATGTTTTGCAACAGTGGATCATGACTGGATGATTGGGGAAAAAGGGTTCAATACGGTTTGTGATGTAGTTAATACTTTTGTCATTAAGGATGACAGAACATTGACTGCACCTTTGTGTTTTGTCTTTCTGTTGCCTTTTATGATTTATTTTGTTGTGAAGGGGGTGAAAGAAGTTTCGGAAAATAGATTACAATCGATTGTTTATTTATTAATCATCGTGCTTTCAGTAGGATATTGGTATTGGATGTTTTTTGGTCGGTTTATGGATTGCCCATTTCCCACACATTGATGTTTTATATCCAATAGCCTCTAAGTTGAATAGCTTCCAAGTTTCATCGCCGTGGCAATAAATAATTTCTTAGAAGCAGCGCTAAATATGAGTAGAAGCAAAGCTAATTATGAGGAGATTGGTGCTTCCTCCCGCGCATACATTCCATAATCGCGTATTACAGCAGCAACCCTCAGACGATAATCTGCAAACACACCATTGCGTCCTAATACTTGTGCTTCTTGATGTTGATAAGCAACTCGCCATTGTTTTATGGATTCTTCATCACGCCAATAAGAGAGTGATAAATATTTATTGCTGTGGCTGAGACTTTGAAAACGTTCCACGGAAATAAAACCCGGAATAGTGTCCAATAATGGCCTGATTGCAGCAGCGGTATCGAAATAACGTTCACTCTGGTTTTCTGCGATTTCTACCTCAAATATAACAGCTAGCATGGTCGTCCCCTTGAAGAATGAAAAAACCTACGATATCTTGCTGAGTTCATTGTTACTTCGATGGCTAACAAAACATGCATGAATTTACCCTTGAAGAAAGAGTGGCAGCCATTGCATCAGTACTGGCGGATCGTACTCGTGCCCGCATGCTGTTTTTGATGATGGATGGACGTGCCTATACAGCGACAGAACTCAGCGCCGCATCCGATGTTGTACCATCAACAACCAGTGCTCATTTAAATCGTTTGGTAGCAGAAAACTTAATTACGTGCATTAAACAGGGTCGGCATCGTTATTTTAAGATCCATAGTGCAGAAGTGGCTGAATTACTGGAAAACATGATGCGCTTTGCTCATGGTGATCAGCCGGATATTGCCAAAATATCTACACCTAAGTCACTGCGTTTGTTCCGAACTTGTTATGACCATATGGCAGGAGAAATTGCGGTAAAAATTCATAATAGCCTATTGTTGAATCAGTGGATGACTGATAATTATGAGTTAACGTCAATGGGAAAAGATTTTCTGATTTCTCTTGGGGTATGTTGTGATGCAGACACTTCCCTACGGCGAAAATTTGCCTGTTCCTGCCTTGATTGGAGTGAGCGACAATTTCATCTCGGCGGGTTTTTAGGCGCATCGTTACTTGATACTTTTTTAAGGAAAAAATGGGCTGTCAGACAATTGGATAGCCGAGAGTTGGTCTTAACGGAATCAGGTTGTGTTGTTATAAGAAAAATAGTGCGCTAATCACTAGGTGTTTTTCTGGTTATCGTGTTTGCTAAAGTTTTTTATTTAATGAGTTTCGATATATTATCTTTCCTCATCACTGAATAGTGATTGGGCCTATTGATACGATGAAAGTTTCAATATAAATATATTTATACTAAATGGATTTCAAAATGCAGTACTTATGTCTTGGGAATGAATCCCTATTAGCATAGCTAATTCGATGTTTATAACTACTTAACTGGGAGGAGTGAGCATAGCCAACAAATTTTTAATTTGGAAGACGATAAATATATACGATTTAGTTATAATGCAACAATATATTTTATGTTAAAGATTATAAGTTAAAGGTCAAGTTATTAAATAATTATGAAAATTGTTTTTATCTTTATGTTTGAAGTAAATATTTTTTCTGGATATTTTTGTGGTGTAGATTATTTAATGATCTGAATTTATCTAAATAATTCTATCATAAAATTGGAATCACGACCAATTTTATGAACAAAAAGATATTATCACGCAATATTATTCATTCAGACTAATATAAATAAAATTATATTTTTTATTTATGTCATAACGATAATTTTAATATTTTAATAATTATTAAAAACTATTCTTACATTAGAGAACTATGCTTATATTAATAAAATATACGTACATACATTTAGCTTTATCCGCTAGTTTGATCAGTTTTGTCATATGTAAATTCAGAGAGTTTGCCTGTAGCAGTGCTAAATATAGAAGAATGCGATATTTTCGAATATACATCGAATATAGTTTGTAATTATTAACTTTGAGCATTTACTTGAAGCTCAGGGGAACATATGTGTAATTTACGGTCATGTATTAAATAGTTAGATTGAATATCAAAAATAGTACTCACGCTCAATAAAAGTTCCTATCACCTTATCGTGCATTTCTTCGGATTTTGAATAACTGATAGTTTTTCTATTCAGTCTTTTTACTCGAGTACGCTGAGTTAAATTCGTTCTCTCT
>NZ_NJAI01000004.1:98927-138338 GCF_002632725.1 Xenorhabdus hominickii | reverse complement strand
GATTTGTGACAATAACGGCAATAGACGTCAGCTTTGGCCATGCTTTACCCTTAAAAGGCGGGAAGCATATCACAACAACTAACTATTTAATACATGACCTAATTTACTGTGAAGTATGGCTCAAGGTTCAACACTCCTATCCCGAAGATCGGGATTGGATATTCACAATCCAATACAAATACAGGTTCAATTATGAATTCACTCGATCATACAGTTCCCATGAGAAAAGAAGAATTGCACCATGTTTCCGCAGCAAAAAGTGCTCTGAACCTTTTTGCCAATGCCCAGATCCCGCAACATCCATGGATGGCGTCAAATAATTTTGGGAGTCCGCATCAGGATAGTTGGTGTTCTGAGTCCGTGTCACTCAATGGTCCCGTTGAAGATAACCTTCTGCTTATCGAGCAATACAACCCCTTCGGATACACGCCTAATATGGTTTGTAATAGCAAGAACCAAATGATAGGCGTCTCGTTGGATTACGTTTCATCTATGTTCTGGCTGGTTGTATTTGACGAAAATTGTAACATCATTTCGGCAACGTCTGTGGGCAGGTATTCCGGCAGTACCTTTGGTGGCGGTTACTTCTACATGGACAACAACGACAACACAATCGTTGTGCAGGGCAACAAAATTGCCAGCTATCCGACAGCAGATGTGCAGCCAAGAGATAATGAGATTTATGAACTCACACCAAACTGGCAGAGTGACGATATAGTTGAGTTAATCACTAGTTCGGCTCAAGGGAATTCTCTTTACTCGTCACTTCCCGTTTGGGATGAGGCGCGCCCGAATCTCTACTGGTGTCTGATAGCAGGTGAATATGACTATCAGAACTACCCAGAGAGCACACTAAGCTCTTCGGCGCAAATGGCCGTCGTGGAAATCGATCCGAAAACAGGGCAGACGACGCGGATCAATTCCCTTGAGCTGGAAAAACAGTGGAATAATAATACATTCGCTGTTGATGAAAAGGGGGCTTATATTGTCACGAATGGTATCGATAATAATAGGTTATGTACGGAAGGGTATCTTTGGGCATTCAGCCTGGAGGAGAATGAAATTGTCACTCGTTGGAGAACATCTTATAAGAATGCGGGATACCTGAAACCGGGTCAGAAAAATATCGGCTCGGGAACTACCCCGACGCTCACTAAAATGGAAAACGGCACTGAACTGGTGGCAATTACCGATAATGCCAATCCTCGCCTGAACGTAGTGGTCTGTAATCGTGAAAACGGAGCTATCATCTCCGAAACCCCTTGTTTTCTGAGAATGAGGAGTGCGGACGAAGCTTCACTGATCGGTGTTGGTGATACTTTCGTGGTCGAAAATAATTTCGGTCACTATCCGACATGGCCGTTCTCCCAGTTGGTTCCGAATGCTCCCGGCATGGATATGATCCGTATCAATCCTGAGAATTCTGATCAGCCTGATGAAAAGAAATGGTCTATACCAGATATTCATTTTTACGCGATGAACATGCTCTGTCGTGGTAGCGGTATCATCTTCGCGCATACCTGTAGCTGGTCTGACGAAATATCGGCGTCAAAAGGCGGGATGTATTACATCAGCGCGATCGACTCCTTCGACGGTCGGGTGATCTGGCAGATTCCTCTTGGCAGAGGAGTAAACTACTGTCATGAGTATGGGGGTATTTATTTCAATAGAAATGGTGATCTTTACATTGGCACTAATCAATATCTGATTGCTATTAAGAACTTCCGGGATTGTTCTAAACAGCTTAAGGAAAAAAGCGCCTGAAATCTAACAGAAAACCGATACAAGAAACTGAGATGTAAGTTTCTGACCATAGGTATTAACCATATTCATAGTTTCTAGTTGGACTAACTTCACTCAGGTTTTACAGCCCGAAGGCAGTCAGTTTGTTTTCGGGCTGCATGATAGGTGGTATACAGTTAAGTCAATAACGATTTATTTTTTATCAAAAAATTCTTCATTATTTTTATTCTGAAGTATTAATCCCCTTTTGAATACTATGGCCGTAGAAACTCAAAAGGGTTTTTCGGATACGCAATAAACGAATAATTCACGTTAAATTATACTGCAACACCCTTATAGCCGGATAAAATTAGTCCCGATTCCTGTTGGGCGAACCAAGTTTGGGTATCGCCATTGTAATGCATTTCATCAGGCAGAAAGACGCCGTAATCAGAAGCGCCACCAGTGTAATCTGACGAATTTCTTGCATCAATCAGTGAACGGTACTTGGGATTGGGAGTAATGACATCTTTAATTTCTTCATTCATATAGGATGATTATGCCGGTTACAACGCTCAAGCGTTGCACCGGAACATACACGCAGTACGTGAGGATTTCTAGCACAGTCCAATTCAATATGAGATTGGTGAATGGCTACCTCTCGATTACTTATAATCGACAGTGAAGGTGGCTGTGGCATTAACGCTACCGGCGGTGACCATATGGCTGGTTTGATAATACCTTGCCTTATATGACAGTGTTTTCAAAGAATTTATTACGCCAAGAGCTTGCTGTTCACCAAACTTCACAGGATTGTCTTTGTCATCTAACATCTGAATGCCAATCCCTGTTGCTGATGAGGTTGAATCAGCATTTATCACTCCATTTGTATTAGTCTTTCCCGGCTCCCAGGTAATATTCGCGTTCGGGGATCCTTTGCATTGCACATTAATCTCGAAAGAACGTCCACCGGCGGTATCACCTATGTTTTTAAAGTGACTTTTTAATACGGCTCCCATCGGAACATTAACAATCGGCGTAGTTATTTCACAAGATCTTGCCGTGACGTTAAAAGAAGGGATTTTATAAGTGAAAACCGCATTCTTATTTTTAGTATCAGCCATCGTTATCATTATTTCATTGACTGTTCCTGATTGAACATCACTATTGATCTCTATATAAAATTTACTGCTCAATGTTCTGTTTCCGATGCCGATCCCTCTTGAACTACCCACATTCATAACCTGACTCACCACACCATTAGGTTTGAGTTCCCATTTAAATCTGACACCAGGAAGACTGGTTTCATAAAAGTTATTTTTGAGGGAGCCTACATTTACCCCAGTCATGGATTTTACGTATATGTGCTGACCGGATATACTGCAACTTACCCTCATCTCGTTATTGGAGGCGGGTTTTATGTCTGGCAAATTTTTGTAGTCAACATAAATATCATCAAATTTGACTATTTCCTGCATGCTATTAGCCTTACATACTGCGGTTATACCCCGCGTTGAATAACTTCCCGCGATAATGACAATTAATAATACCAATAAAAAGTTATTGGCTTTAATTTGAAAGCAATTATTACGTTCAAAATTAAACATTATAAACTCCTTTTAAATACGACAATCAGCAGACAGCCTTAATACGCCTGACTTTTCGGGTAGCATTGATAAATCTGTTTTTGCATAACATTGTTGATCCTTATTTTTTCCCCATTGTAATTTTATTTCTGCCTGCTCGGGTACAGCATTCAAATACAGCTCACCGTCATCACCAACAATTCCGCTACTGTCACTGTTTATTAACGTTGCGCTGGCACCAAAGGGCACGGGTTTGTCGTTGTAACGTAATGTCACTAATATACGGTGCCCCTGACGGACGCGAAAATCGGCAGCAACCACTGCACCGCGAGTCGGTACAATGTGTTGCACTGAGTCGTCGAGATCAACGCCATCAGCCAACATTTCAGTATCCAGCGCAACACGGTTGTAGGCATAAGGTTCAATCGATGGGATTACGGCATAGCCACGTGAATCCGTTTTAATTCCACTGTGATTTAAAATTTTTGTTTCTGCTGCACCAGCCGCTTTAACCAGTGCCACTGTTTCACCCAATGATTGGGAAAACGTAATGCCGTCTTGATGGGCGACAATACCGCCAGACAACCCGTAGTTAAGCGATCGGCTATTATCGCTGTAGCTGTAGCCCAGATTCACACGGCCAGAAGTATGGCTATATTCCAGCGAAGCACCGCCGCTTGCCCCTTCCATATTATTGCTGTGATCCCCATGGATACTATATGACAAGGCATTATCTTCCAATGCACTGCCACTAATTGCCAGCTGTTGGCTTCCCTGACCGTGGCCGTTTCTATTGATGCTATAAGTTGCCCATCCATTAGGAAGCCACTTATCCAGTGGAATAGAGACATTAAACGATACCTGTTTATCCTTGCTCTTAATGGATTCATGATTGATATTGTAGGAAAGATTCAATCCATAACTGATCCCGGCAAGGTTAATGTTATAACCAGCAGATAGTGATTGGTCGGTGCCCTGATTTCCCCAGTAATCTTGCTGATAGGCAGATGTATAAAGATTGCCAAAATCGCCCATCCCTTGGTTTAGGGTCAGCTGCAATTGGCTACGCTTATTTTGTGCGCTGCTGGCTTCTTTTCTGACTGAATATTCATTCGTCTCTGCAAATGAATAGTATTCTGGTGTGGAATAGCGATACCCAGCCAAAGTCAGGGATGTCCCCGTTGCCTCAATATTTTTCGTATATTGTATTCGATACGATTGGCCTTGTTTATGTTCATTCTCTGGCAACCAAGCGTCTGCAAGTGTCATATCCAGAGAAATCGCACCAAAATTACCTAAACCAACCCCCAGACCAGCGTTAAACGCTCGGTAGTTTTCTGCTACCTGCATACCAGATAGCAAACTTAACCGGTTGGAGAGCCCATAGATAAATGCCGCTTCGCTAAAATAAGGTTTATAAGAGTTAGCATCGGAATGACGGTAACGCCCCAGGGTAAACTGATATTTTAATTGCCCTTCTCGCTGCATCATTGGCACTGATGAAAATGGTTGTACAAATTTACGCTGTCGCCCATCCTTTTCGGTGATCGTGATATCCAAATCACCGGAGCCGGATGTTGAATAAAGATCCGTGATAACAAAAGGCCCCGGAGGAACATAGCTTTCATAGATGACATAATTATTTTGGCGAACCGTTACGCGTGCATTGGTTTGAGCAATACCACGGATAATTGGCGCAAAGCCACGTTGGCTATTGGGCAACATTAAGCTATCGGATGTAATAGAAGCACCGATGAACGACACGCTTTCAAATATATCTCCGTTAGTAACGGTTTCGCCAAGAATTATTTGGCTTTTTAGTCCCTGAATATCCCGTTGGATGTAGCTGTTAATGGATGAAAAACGACTTCCACCTTTATTTTTTCCAGAATCATAGTCATAAACTGATTGATTTTTTATTCGCCATGATCCGATATTTATTCCACTTTGTAGATTTAAAAAATAACTTTGATTTTTTGTGTTTTTGTTATAATTATCTGACCCACTAAAATTATAGCTCATTAAAAATGCTGATTGTCCCTGTTGCCATAGATGTGATGCCACAGTATCTCTGGCTTGATTATCCAATGCTGCTTGTGGAATACTAATATCCAGACGTTGCCCATAGAAATCAAATGAAGTCGATGCCTGTGGAATATATTCACTTATATCATCAATAATTTGTTCAGGTGAGAGTGTCATCAGCGCAGGAAAAGCCGACATTCTTACGCCAAACTGTTTTAAATTATCGACCGTTAATTGTGGAGATAGTTTGTTGTTTTCCAATTTAATAAAATTAACCTGTTTTGTTTCCTGCTCTTTTCCGTTAAGGAATATGATCACCTGATACTGACCTGGTAATTGACCACCAGGGGATGAAAATGTGCTTAAATCAATAACCGATTGAGTATCATTTAATTCCAAAGCTGATAATCGAAAGTAATCCTGTGCCGTGACAGGTGATGATAACAACATGGAAAAACATAAAATAAAGGCCGAAATAAAATATGTTGGCATGATTGTGCTGCCACTTTTTTTATATTTAGCAAATATGATTTTTAGCCCCCGATATTTATCTTTTTTATCTTTCATCTTCTTTTTAAGGCAGGTTTTTAATTATCTCTTTGCTAACGCCACCATAACTATTAATGCTATTCCAGCTAACTAAGCTTGGTGATTCAGATGGCAAGGCGAAATGCGCTACGCCCTGTGGAGCGATCATGTCAGTACCTGTAAGGGGTTTCCCAGCCACTTTGAGCTGTCCGATGGTTACGTAATAATTACTGGGGTTTCTGACCTCAAGTTGGTTACCAATACGACGAAATATCAGCGTCTTATAAGCTTCTTCAGAATCGCCTTCAATGCCTTCAGGTCGATAAAACAATTTGATTCGGGTTTTCACCGTAATCAATAAAGTATTCTGTTCGTTCTCTTGTACGGAAGGGATAGATTTCACATTAAGGTAAAAAACCGATTCTCTATCCTCAGGTAAATTACCGCCGATACGTACAATACGAAGAATACTTTCTTTGCCAGCATCTAAACGAAATAGCGGTGGCGTCACAATGAAAGGGGTTTTTTCTCCCTTTGAATCAGTACTGATAAAAGACTGAATTAAATAAGGTCGGCTTTCGTCAGAGTTTTTCACTGAAATTGAAGTTTCTTTTTTATTTCCTTTATAAATAACGCGTGTTCCACCAACGGTTACACCAGCCCAGGATGGAAATATAAAAAACAATGAGAATATAAGCGTTGTTTTTTTTGTTAGTATATACGATGTAAATGTTTTTTTTATTTTATCGTTCATTATTACCTGACTACTCATGATGTTAATAGTTCCCAGCTACAGCCATAAAAACGAATTTGTAGCCAGGAAATAAATATCTATAAATAATTAATTTTATTTGTAATTTATAGTAAAGTTAAGTGTGGAATCGGCCTTGCCGGCTTGAATGGGTTCTCCATTAGATATATAAGCTACTTGTAAAGGTATTTTTATTTCAGTTTTATCGATTTTAATATCTGTTAGGTGAGGAGAGGAAGACCAATTTATCAGGGTACCTGATGTTCGGTTATAAATACCGATGCCAATTCCGGTTGCGGATGTTTCACCAGATGAGTCTAATGCTAATAGCTCTTCATGGTGGGAATCTATATTCCCAGAAAATACAATATCCATCATAACAGGTACAGAAGTAACAGGGCACTTAGTTAATGTGATATCAAAATCCTTTTTGCTCGCCGAAACTACAACTCCTTTGTTTTTTTGGATATCACTTTTGAGATATGTCCCCATATCCACAATATTGAGAGAACTAGAATTAACAGAGCAGGTTGACTCCACAATGTCCCCCTTGAATTTAACTGTCCCAGTCGTTGCCGGAAGAGCCGCATAAGAAATATTACTTACTGAAATCAATATTGCGGCAATAAAAGATGAAACAAAGGTATTTTTCATTTATATATCCATGATAAGTATAATATACATTTACATCTATTTATTATGCATAACGCAAAACAATAAGGCGTTATAACAAAAAAATAACAAAAGAAATTTGGGCACAGTTTTCTGGCACAGAAGGAAAATGTACCAAACGAATCAAAAAAGATCAATAAATGTGATTGGTTCTGGCGATCAATAATCTATATATTGATAGAATTTATCTATTAAAAAAAAGTGAAGCGATCGAGAGAAACGTTTTTACATGTGAGCCGGAATTGCATAGGTTAACGTTAGTTTTGGGGGAAAATTGGCTGGTAAGGTGGATACTGTGGTCATAATATGGCTTCAACCGAATGTCTGCTTTACAACAGACGTTATAGGCTTATCTGCTGGAGAATTTTCATGTTAGATATATTCTTAACTCAAATTGAGTAGACAGATTTTATGTGTGCTTATTTAATCAACAGGCAGACTGTTCAAAATATCGTTCCGTACCAAGATTTGGGTTATTGGCGTTGACGGGTGAAAAATGCCAGCCTAATCCCATATAAGTGGCGTCGGTGACGAGATAGAGGGCACGGGGGACGAATATCAAATTCCTTGCCATGCAAATAATGGCTTAAATGTAAACTCATAGCCAATTCTAGGCGTTATAACGAAGGCTTTTATATCACTGCCTAAAATATCTAAATACAATAGTATGATTCAATATTTTTTTGATGATGCAGCAAGAGCGGCTTGAGTTCGTTCATAACTCTAAAAATCAATCAATTATTTCAATTTTTATTTTGAAGTATCAATCCCCCTTTTGAGTCTTATAGCCGTAAGAACCTAAAGGGGGGAGGCTGATACTCAATAAACGAATAAATCACATCAATTTATATTTCGATGCCCTTATAGCCGGATAAAATTAATTCCCATTCCTGTTGAGCGAACCAAGTTTGAGTATCGCCATTGTAATGCATTTCGTCGGGCAAAAAGACGCCGTAATCAGAAGCGACGCCAGTGTAATCTGGCGAATTTCTTGCATCAATCAGCGAACGGTATTTGGGATCGGCAGCAATGACATCTTTAATTGCTTCATTCACATAACTGGTACTGATAGGGTCAAACGCTACTGAAAGTGGGTAATATAATCGCCATGGGATCTGACAGGAACTGATGGCATCACTAATACCGGTGATGATACGGTTAAAATTCATTTCTGATGCTTTGGCCGCAGCTAAACTCTCAGTTTCTGCTTCCCATTGGTTCCAATGTACCGCCAGAATGAGTGGGTTTTTGCCCATCTTGCGTAATGATTCAATAGCCATACGCAAGGTTCTAATTGCGCGAGGATAGAGAGAATCCACTTCTTTTGGATCGTGCTCTGGTGCCCAACGGTTATCGGGTGGATTATCCAAATACATACCTTGACCGCCGTAACCCATTAAAATCACGTAAAGATCGGGTAAATGCAGTGTATTACCCTGATTGATATGGTCTTGCCAGAGTTTAGCGAAACGATTAGCAGCATTGTAAGGATGATCTTGATTACCACGTAGTAAACCGACGGGAGCGCCAATATTGGCATTGCCAAAGCTGGTCAATCCTGTCCAATTAATGGTAGGAAAGTTGATACTATAGACTTCTGGTAGGGTGAGGGTAAATACGTTGTTTAAACCTTGAGTGATCCTTTCATCTGGCGGCAACTGTGTACCGTGACCATAGCTGTTGGATTGCCCAAGAACGATAAATAGCGGGGCATCATTGATTTCCCACGGCAGATATTGTATTTCGGGAGAATGAAGTGGTTTGTATGTCATCAGTTTCTCCTTACATTATATTAACTAGCGATTGTTGCACTCCTTGCAGAAAATTATTTACGTAAGATAAAATACACATGGTTAATCAGTTTTGTTTGTACTTATGAATTCAATGTGGCGATCAAAATCAACTTCTATTTTTGATTATATTTGATGATATTAAATTTTAAATTATCTTTTTTATCAATCAAAACTTTATCATGTGGTTTTTTATTTAAATCGTATTTACTCGCCGATAAATGTACTAAAATTTTCTTAGTCTAAATTCGAGTTACAATGATAATATTTAATTCATGGTAATTTTTCTTGTTAAAGCAAATTACATGCTTTAAATTCATGACTGGTTTTTGTTTTACTCTTTCCATTGGGGATATATAATAATCAATTCACTAATCGTTGTCTGACTCATTTGTATCATCGTATAAGTATATTTTCCTAAAGGGGATTCATTTGAATCATTATCCTTTTGGACACCTGCACGATCCAAAGCAACATATTTTCCTTTAAAATTCCATTCTGCCATTTTAATTTTCCATTTTTCGTTATAATCTCTGGCGGGGCAGACAATATTAGCCCAAGGGTCACAAACCCAAGAGCCATCTGGAAATTGATTTGGCATATATATTGTGTCGATTTTGTGCTTTGGCTCTGTATAGCTTGGAGGACAAACAAGTAAAAAAGCATGGTTATAGGGTCTGATTGTAACAATTAATTGTAGAGTTAATAGTGATGTTAGTGCTGAATAATCCACTTCTGGGAAATAGAATAATTGACAAAGTGCTTGCTTATGTATTTTTTTAAATGTTGTAAATAAAAAATAGCCAATAACAGACAGTTTCCGACTAAATATAGATTTTTATTTGATATTAAATCTTTATATATTTGTTGGTTGGGAGATCTTATGCTTAAGTGTTTGTTGTATAATTCTTTGTTAGTATTGTATCGACGCTTTAATCCTTCATCTGTGTAAAATGATTTTTTTACCTCGGGTAAAATATTAACATCAATGTATCCAATGTTATGTGATTTTCCTTTGAATATCGCTTGTCCGCTTTGAGCTGTATCACATAAAATTTCTTCAATTGACATGTTAACACCTCCAATGACATCATTTTATTGGCATCATTATTACTTTTTATAATTTATTAATTTTTATAGTAGTGTGCATCTACCGGAGGAAGGTATTCCTTGAACTGTAGTATCTCCGTTGGGATATATTGTAATAATATCTGTCGTCATTTGCCTTCCTATCTGTATAGTCGTGTAATTAAATTTACCTAATGGAGAGAAATTGAAATGAGAATGCTTATTAAGATCATCTTTTTCTAGCAAAACTGTTTTTCCTTTGAAATTCCATTCAGCCATTTTAATTTTCCAATTTTCATTATAATTTATAGCAGGGCAGGCTATCTGCGACCATGGATCACATATCCATGCATTTACTGGAAATAAGTTAGGTGCAGATGTCATTCCAATAGAATGAGCTTTTTCAGTATTATTGGGAGGGCAAACCATAACAAAAGCATGATTATAGGGTTTTTGAATACAAATAATTCGTAAAGTTAATAGTGATGTGAATCTTGTATAGTCTGATATTGGATTGTAGAATAAAATTTGGAGTGAATTTTTATATTTCTTCTTTAAATGGTATAAGGCGAAAATAGATAACATCATGCAGTTTCCAACTAAAAGATGATTTCTGTTTTTATTCAGGTAATTATATATTTTCTTGCAGGTTATTTTATTTTCAAATGCTTCCTCATGCAATTTATTGAACCAGTAATCCCTAGCTTTCATTCCTTCTTCGGTATAGAGATCTCTTTCTTCTTTTGATAATGGTAATATATCATGATCATAGTAACTAATGTTATGAAATTTTCCTTTGAATGTTGATCGTGCTATTTGAAGTGTATTTTGTAAAATTTCTTCAATTGACATATTCATGTCCTCTCAGCTAGCTTACTATTTTTATTAAATGATAAAAATGTGAAAGAATAATAAAGAGTATTGTTAATGAATGTTGATAGTAACTTATAGAAATTAATACGCTATTTTTTTACATTAAACAAGTAATATTTTTAATTGTGTTCAATGTATCAATTTATATTGAGAGATCATTAGTTATATTGCAGTAGTTATATAACATATTCATAAGCTAGATTAGCTATTCTAATGTTTTATATTAGTGAGGATAACATCATGATGAGATTTGAAAATAAAGTCGTCATTATAACTGGCGCAGGAAGCGGTATCGGGGAAGCCACTGCAAAGCGTTTTTCACAAGAAGGAGCGATTGTTGTATTGGCTGGCCGGGATACTGATAAGCTCAACCGTGTATTCAGTGAATTGTCATCAAACAAAGCATTAGTGATCCAGACAGATGTTGCGATTCGGGAATCAGTCAAGAATATGGTTGATGAAACTATCAGACATTTTGGCCGGATAGATATTTTGGTGAACAATGCTGGTCTGTATGTTACTGGCGATTTATTGAGTGTTTCACAGGAAAAGGGCGATGAAGTATTGGCTACGAATCTTAATGGTGTGGTCAATTGTAGCTATTTTGCTTTACCGTATTTGCTGAAAAGTAAAGGGTCTATTGTCAATAATGCCTCTGTATCAGGGCTAGGGGCTGATTGGGGCGGTGCTTATTATTGTGCAGCAAAGGGTGCTGTAGTTAATTTAACCCGAGCGATGGCTCTGGATTATGGTTCACAAGGTATTCGCGTCAATGCTGTTTGCCCAAGTTTAGTGTTGACGCCAATGACTGAGCGTTTTGGTGATGAAATCCTGCAACATTTCGATAGCCGAATTCCTTTAAAAAGAGCGGGTAAACCTTCCGAGGTGGCAGCAGCTATTGCATTTCTGGCTAGTGAAGATGCCAGTTTTATTAATGGCGTGAATTTGCCGATAGATGGCGGTGTCACTGCATCAAATGGTCAACCCAATTTTAATTAAGTGAGTAGAAATTAAGAGATAGGGCTGAAATGACCTCTTACCTAATACTAATAAAGGCGGGAGGTCATTTCGGTTCACTTACCATCGTGCTGCAACTCGGGGTCTATTGGGTATACAGCACCATTTCATTAATAATCACCGCCAAACGGTCGAACATTTCCCCAAATAACCGCTCAGTAAATGGCACCAGAACCGGGATCAACAAGGAAAGTGTGAAAATTCCCACGGTCAGGGTGAGTGGAAAGCCGACTACAAATACGGAAAGTTGCGGTGTCATGCGATTCAGCATCCCTAAGGCAAAATTCAAGACCAGAAGTAGGGTAATCATTGGCATTGCCAGCATCATGCCATTGACAAAAATCAGGCTGGCACTCTGGGCCAACAATAAAAAACCTTTTGGATTCAACTGAGCTGATTGAATGGGAATGGAATAAAATGTATCAGCCAGAATGGACAACAACCATAAGTGCCCATCAAATGCCAAGAATAGCAAAATCATCAGCATATTCAGGATACGGGCTAAAATGGGCATATTCGGGCCACCAGTAGGATCAAAGAAGGTGGCGAATGAAAGTCCCATCTGCAAGCCAAGTATTTCACCTGCATGACGAACGACAGCAAAGGCGATCTGCATGGTTAATCCCAGAGCCATACCGATCAATATTTGTTGTATCAAGACCCAAATTCCAACAACGGAAAAAATCGGAATTTGGGGAGAAGGAATACTCTGAACCAATAAGGCAGTGATCACTAACGCTAAACCAATTTTGATTTTTATCGGCATCTGCTTTTCACCGAAAATCGGTGCTGTACTAAATAATGCTAACAAACGCACCAATGGCCAGAAAAAATCACTGACGAGGCGGGAAAGTGTTTCGCTATCAAATGGGATCATGGTTAACCGATAATTGTGGGAATGCTGCTAAACAACGTACGCATGTAGTCCAGCAGCAAATTTAACATCCACGGCCCAGCAATGACGATAGTCACGAAAACGGCCAGAATTTTCGGAATAAACGATAAAGTCATCTCGTTTATTTGAGTTGCCGCCTGCAATAAGCTGATGATCAAGCCACAAATCAGGGCTGCTAAAAGGAGTGGTGCGGCTAATGCCAATGCCACTTTCATCGCCTCAACACCAAGGGCCATTACCGATTCTGGAGTCATAATTTTCTCAAACCTGATTTGTTGGTCTTCTTCCAATAAGATTTCACGTTAGACATAACGTTTTTTATTAGACATAAAAGCTTTGTGCCAGTGAACCAAGCAACAATTGCCAGCCATCTACCAAGACAAATAGCATCAGTTTGAACGGTAGTGATATTGTGGCAGGTGGAACCATCATCATCCCTAAAGCCATCAACACACTGGCAACTACCAAGTCGATGATTAAGAAAGGAATAAAGAGGGTGAAACCAATTTGAAACGCGGTTTTTAATTCGCTGGTAATAAATGCGGGGACGAGCACACGCATGGGAACAGAATCCGCAGTTTCAAAGGCCTCTTGATTCGCAAGGCGGGCAAACAGTGCCAGATCGTTTTCCCGTGTTTGACGCAACATGAATTGACGCAGAGGTTTGGCACCTTTGTCCAATGCGACTTCCAGTGTAATTTTATCCTCACTGTAAGGCAGGTAGGCATCTTGGTATGCCTTATCGAATACCGGGGCCATGATAAAGAAAGTCATAAATAGCGCCAAACCCAACATAACTTGGTTAGGGGGGGCGGAAGGGGTTCCCAGTGCATTGCGCAGTAAGCCAAGTACAATGATAATACGGGTAAAACTGGTCATCATCAGCAACGCGGCAGGGATAAAACCGAGTGCAGTGATGAAAATCAGGGTCTGAACGGGTAATGACCAGCTTTGTCCGCCATTAGGTAAAGGTTGGCTGATGATTCCGGGCAATTCGGCTGCGGCGTTCATCGGGAACAGCGGTAGCAAGAGCGCAATAAGCAAAGTAAACAAACGTATGGAGCTCAAGCGTATGAAGCCCAAGTGTATGTGGTAAAGCTGTGAGACAAGTTTTTTGCCTGTTATTCGATTGCTGGTCATAAAGAAAACTCTACTTTTCATCATCGTCCTTGTTGTTCTTGCTTTTCCGCTGGAGCGTGTTTTTTAAAATTTGGCCGAATGGCAGTGAGTTGAGTGCGGTATCCTTTTCCGCGTTATCAGACGGCGCAGGCATCTGATGCAGCATCGTGATCTGCTGGGATGTAACCCCCAGAACCAACCAATTGTTTTCGACCTCCACCACAACGACCCGCTCTTTTGGCCCAAGGGAGCAACTTGCTTTAACATTCAGCAATCGATGATTTTTGTTTTTGGCAGGCGCAAAACCCAGTCGGCGTACTAGCCAGGTAATAAAGAAAATCAGCAATAAAACACCGCCCAATGCACTGCTGACTTGCATTAATGTGTGGCCGGCAGAGAGAGGAGCGGTATTCGTGGATACGGTATTTACAGAAGTATTAATGGCTGTCGTATTAACGGGTGCAGCATCTGATGCTGCACCACGTTGAGAAGAAGCATAAAGGGAAGGCTGGTTCGCCATCATAGTTAACGACTCAAGCGACGCATACGTTCAGAAGGAGTGATGATATCCGTGATACGGATACCGTATTTATCGGATACGACAACCACTTCTCCTTGTGCGATCAAATAGCCATTGATCAGAATATCCAGCGGTTCGCCCGCAAGGCCATCGAGGGGAACTACTGAGCCTTGTGACAGTTTCAGCAATTGTTTGATAGTCATTTTGGTGCGACCCAACTCGACCGAAAGCTTAACGGGAATATCCATAATCAGGTCAATATCGGAGAGCTGAGAGAAAGCATCCTGCGGCTCCAAGTTCTCGAATATTGACGCACCGCTGTCAGAGGTTTGCTGTGCGGCCTGTTGTTCCAGCGCTTCTGCCCACATATCTTCAGTCGAGCTGGTATCTGCGGGTTGTTTAGCATCACTCATTGTGCTTTTCCTCATCCAGAGCAGTTAAAACAGGGTTAATCAGGTGTTCAACACGTAGGGCATATTGCCCGTTCAGTGTTCCATATTGGCTGGTGAGTACAGGCACACCATCAACGTGAACAATTAGGCGTTCAGGTTTTTCAATCGGCAAAACATCACCGCTTTTCAATTCGAGGATCTTTGATAGCCGTAAGGGGATATCAACAAAGTTCGCCACCAGTTCTAATTCTGAGTGCTGAACTTGTTTCACCAGAATTTCACGCCATTGGCTATCTTCCTGACGTACATTTTCCACAGGTGGATTGGTCAAGCGTTCGCGCAGAGGCTCGATCATGGCGAATGGAATACAGATGTTGAATTCCCCAGTCAATGCACCGATCTCCACTTGGAACGGCGTGGTAACCACAATGTCATTTGGTGAGGTAGTGATATTGGTGAACTTAACCTGCATTTCGGAACGTACGTATTCCACCTCAATTTTAAAGATGGAATCCCATGCATCACGGTAAGCGTCCAGTGCCAGTTTCAGCATCCGGTTGATAATCCGCTGTTCAGTATAGGTGAATTCACGGCCTTCCACTTTGGTTGGAAAGCGTCCATCACCCCCGAACAGGTTGTCAACGGCGATATAAACCAAACTGGGTTCGAAAGCGAATAGTGCAGTTCCTCTCAATGGTTTCAGGTGAACCAGATTGAGGTTAGTGGGTACGGCTAAATTACGGGCAAATTCATGATAAGGCTGTATTTTAATGGCTCCGACCGTAATATCTGGACTGCGGCGCAGCATGTTAAACAGCCCCATCCTGAATTGGCGGGCAAAACGTTCATTGATGATTTCCAGCGACTGCAAACGTTCGCGTACAACACGGCGTTGCGTATTAGGATCGTAAGGGCGAACCTCATTTTCTCCTGACGCAATTTGTTCTACGTCATCTGCAGCGGCACTGTCACCATTGAGCAGAGCATCAATCTCTGCCTGTGAAAGAATATTGTCACTCATTGTGATTATCGCAGAATAAACGTGGTGAACAACACATCGGTGATGACTTGATCAGTTTCACCGGGTATCAGTGTTGGGTGTAGTGTCTGTTTGATCTCTTCCACCAAACGCATTTTGCCGTCATCCTTTGCCAAATCGGTGGCTTTTTGGCGGGACAGTAACAGCAACATACGGCTACGAACTTCTGGCAGATAATCATGGAAAAGCTGACGGGTTTTTTCGTCAGACAGACGCAATGTTACGCCAACATAGAGAACACGATCGAAATGTTCATCGTTGTCGATCAAGTTGACGGTAAAAGGCTCCAAGGTCATAAATACTGGCGCTTCAATGACTTTGGTTTTTTCTGTACTGTTGTTGGTTGATTGCTTCACTGTCCACCAGCTATACCCGCCGATGGCGACACCAAGAACAGCAATCAGTATTAACAGTATTATCCAAATTGGATTTGTGCGTTTATGCTCGTAGCTATAATCAGACATGGACAGACAAATTCCTGTTTTCCGTGGCGGATAAGTCCCCGCTCATTCCGTGGCGGATATCCTTATCCATCAAAATCAATATCAATTATCCCGCGTCTTTGTTCCGGCAATAGCGGGAACAAACGAGGAAAAAACCATTAACTCACACGTTTGTTATCGGCTCTTTTTCATTTTATTACAGTGCATCATGAAATTAGGCGAGTAATTAGATGGATAATTAGGCAAACGTATCAACACCTCCGCGGGTAGAAGCGAGTTGTTGAGGTGTCATCTTAATAGCCGATGAGTGAGAAGCCGTTACTCCTGTTGCGACTGCTAGACCCTGATTTTGATTATCGCCATGGGCGTTGGAATGACTATTAGTCTGGTTATTAGCTTGATTGCTGGCATGGTGTTCTTGCTGCCAGTTTCCTTGAGCCTCACTGTTTACACTGCTTTGGGCCAATTGGATGCCACTTTCAGCTAAGGTATGGCGTAACCCCGGCAATGCAGCTTCCAGAGCAGCACGAACTGCCTGATGGGCAGAGACAAAATGCAATTGTGCCTGATTGTCTTCAACACTCATGCGGATATGTAGTGCACCTAATTCTTGAGGATGTAAGCGAAGTTCAGCCTGTTGCAGCCCATTGCGGTTAAAGAACAACACATGTTGGTTGAGCTGTTGTTGCCATTCTTCGCTGCCAAGATGGGCATTCAGTAAAGGTGCAGCGGTATTGTTCAACTGAAATTGACCCGTTGTTTGTTGTCCGTTTGACAGTAGAGGAGATGCCGCCGATATTGCCGTCGAATCGATGGAAGTCGGTTCAATCGCGGTGGCTGTTAATGCAGGGATGCCTTGAATTGCCGACTGGGGCAGGTTTAACTCCTTACTACTGTTTAAAACTGTATTCTTTGGGCTGACACTGTCTGGTTCTGCTTTATTGTTAGCAGCGAAATTGTTAGCAGAAAATTTATTATTGGTAGACGATTTCACTTGACCTGCGATTGGCTCCAATGCTGGACGAGTGTTAGCGGTATTCTCAGCTTTATTATTAAAAGTAGCATCTCGTGCAGTCAACGACTGGAGGCCATCATCCGGCTCATCTTCTTTAGGCTGTTGAGTCGAGTCTGTGCTGACAAATCTGGCATTTGCTTTGATATTTTTGCCAAGTAACGCACTGGCTGCACTGTTTTCACCCTCTGCATCTTCAGGAAGAGCCACAGAGCTTGTTTGAGAATTAATCAGACCAGCAATTTGGATCGGTATTATGGCATTCAACGCATCGGCTGATAAAAGATCTTCCTCTTTCAATACAGCAAATTCGGCGCCAGTTTCTTGTAGTAAAATCTCTGCTGGTGATTTTTCTACGGCTGCGGTTTTCTCCGGCATGGTCTGCATCAGAGATCGTCCGCCTTCTACTGTTTTGTCTGCGGCAGATTGGCCTTCTTGCAGGCTATTTTTATTTACCTGAGTATTTCCATCTTCCTGAGCAACAGATTTCTGCATAGAGGCCGTTTCTGCATTGAGAAGTTGCTCAAATTGAGAAGAATGGTTACCGCCTATCGGGTCATTCAATGTTGACTGACCTTTTTCTGTACCTTTGTGCGTGAATTTTAAATCAGTAGGCAAAAGAGTGAGATTCATTGTTTCATTCTCCTTTGTGCACCACGTTGTGCGTACTCGTCCATTTGTTTTTGCTCCATGCGATTTTGGTGTAACTTCAGATTATGCTCTGCCCGCTGTTGCAGTGTGTCGAAGGCGTTCAGACGCTGCTGTTTTTCCTGCCATTGTGACACGGCTTGCTCAAGTCGTTTTTTCCATTGATTGAGCTGTAATTTATGTTGCTCAATGGCCATTTCCAGTGTTTTCATGAACTGCTGGTAATTTTGCCAAGTTGAGCTGGACATGCCACTACTGAGGGTGTCGTTTAAACGTGTACGATATTCATCCTGATAATTCATTAACGCCGCGAGTTGTTGCTCCATTTGCTTGTGGCTTTGACGAACCTGTGCAAGTTGTGATGCTGCTTTTTCCGCTGCATCTTGGGCAAGTTCACGTAAAGTCACGAGAGGGGAGTGTTGTTGCATTTATTTCCTCGTTTTAATCACCAAACAAACATAAGCGTTACAAACTCACATCAATAGCAAAGTTATATCGGCACCATATAGGCAAACGTTATACCCACGGACAAAAATGTTATGTTGGTAATAACTGTTGAAGTTGAGAACAGGCTGTATCGTACTCACTGCGTTCATTAATACTTTGTTGCAGGAACAAAGCCATGTGAGGATAAAGCTCAATGGCTCTATCCAGTAAAGGATCACTCCCCGCAGCATATGCGCCAACGTTGATTAAATCTCGGTTACGTTGATAACTGGAAAGCAACTGTTTGAAATGTTGTACCCGACGATAATGGGTATTGTCGATCAGTGCGGTCATGGCTCGGCTGATGGAAGCCTCAATATCAATAGCAGGATAGTGACCCGATTCTGCCAGCGAGCGCGATAACACAATATGGCCATCCAGAATGGCCCGAGCCGCATCGGCAATCGGATCTTGCTGGTCATCACCTTCTGTCAGTACTGTATAAAATGCCGTAATGGAACCACCATCACTGACACCGTTGCCTGCTCTTTCTACTAGCGCCGGCAATTTGGCAAACACGGAAGGGGGATATCCTTTGGTTGCTGGTGGTTCTCCGATAGCCAATGCAATTTCTCGTTGTGCCATGCTGTAACGGGTCAGTGAATCCATGATCAGCAGGACATGTTTGCCGCGATCACGGAAATCTTCGGCGATACGAGTCGCATAAGAGGCTCCTTGCATTCGCAAAAGTGGCGAAACGTCGGCGGGGGCAGCTACGACAACTGAGCGTGACAGGCCTTCGACACCCAATATATTTTCGATAAAATCTTTAACTTCGCGACCACGTTCGCCAATCAGCCCGACAACAATCACATCGGCTTGGGTATAACGCGCCATCATGCCGAGCAGCACACTTTTACCCACACCTGAGCCAGCAAACAACCCCATGCGTTGCCCGCGCCCAACGGTCAGCAGCGAGTTGATAGCACGCACACCAACATCCAGCACATTGCTGATAGGGGTTCGTTGCAGGGGATTAATAAGTGTTGTTGTCAGAGGGGCGCGGTAGCCAGTATCAGGGGAAGGCAAACCATCAAGGGGACGGCCTGCTCCATCCAGAACTCTGCCAAGTAATTCCGGTCCCAGAGGTAAGCTGCGTCCGCCTCCGGTATCATCACTGTAAGAACGGGCATAGACACGAGCACTCGGCACAATGCCTTCCAGTTCTTCCATTGGCATCAACAGCAGCTTATCTCCATTGAAACCAACGACTTCACTTTCGACTTCTTCAATGGTACTGCCATTTTGACGTTCGATCAGGCAGGTCGCACCAAGGGGCATATGTAAGCCTGTGGCTTCCATCACTAAGCCTGTGGCGCGGGTCAGACGCCCATAACGACGAACTTTCGGGGTTTTTTCCAGACGTTTTTCTAATGAATCCAATGTTGCCAGCCAGCGTCCAAGTCTTGCCGTCATCACAATTCTCCCGATGCTGCCAGACGGCACATTTCGTGCCAGCGCGTGGCTAAACTAGCGTCCAGATCTCCTTCATCGGCACTGACCTTACAGCCACCCGGGTGCAGTTTATTATCTGCAATTAAGCGCCAACCATGCAAAGCCAAAATTTCGCCCAGATGTTGTTCAACTAGGGGAATATTTTGTGGATGAACACGTAACTGTGGTTTTCCGTTGAACATGGGTTCTTGCTGGATAAATTCGCGGATTTGATTCAGTAGGGCAGTACCATCACATACAGCAGGTTGACCCAAAATATGTTGGGCTGCAGTCAATGAAAGTTGCATCAGGCGCGAAGCGATAACCGTATCTAAGCCATCCAGTGAATGATTGAAATCCGTCAACAGTGCTTTCCACTGCTCGGTAACTACGTGCTGTTGTTGCTCCGCTTCTTGTAAACCCTGAGCCAGTCCAGCTTGTCGGCCTTCCTGAATCCCTTGTTCATAACCCTGGGCCTGACCTTCAGCAAAACCTTGCGCCTGACCAGCCTGACGAGCTTGTTCTTTTATCTCGTCCAGCATTTTTGCTTGTTCCAGTAGCAGATCCTGTTTGCTGGGTTTGCGTTCTTCACCTATGGGTTCCAGTTTCGCCCGCAGGGTTTCCCACTGAGTTAACTCGCCTGGCAGCCATAGCCGCCAGTTTCCATTATTTGATTTATCAGACATAGGTATCGTCACCACCATTGAGGATCATCTCGCCGCTTTCTGCCAGACGACGAACCACAAGCAGGATGGTTTTCTGTTCGGCTTCCACTTGAGACATACGGACAGGGCCACGGCTTGCCAAATCATCACGCATGATTTCAGCAGCACGTTGTGACATATTGTTGAGGAAGTGATCGCGCAGTGCCTGATCACAACCTTTTAATGCCACAAGCAGAGAGTCGGTCGAAACTTCCTGCAACAGGCGCTGGATACTGCGATCGTCCACGTTGATAAGGTTTTCGAACAAGAACATTTCATCAATGATTTTTTGAGCCAATTCGCTATCGTAAGTACGAACCGCATCAATGACGCCTTCTTCTTGCTGGCTCTTCATCAGGTTGATGATTTCAGCCGCAGTACGAACACCACCCATTTTGCTGCGTTTCAGGTTTTGACCATCCAGCAGGTTATTGAGCACTTCTGTCAATTCTGCCAGTGCGGAAGGTTGCACACCGCCAAAGGTGGCGATACGCAGCATCACATCATTGCGCAGGCGTTCATCAAATAAAGCAAGGATGTCGGCAGCCTGACCACGGTTCAGATGAACCAGAATAGTGGCGATAATCTGCGGATGCTCATCGCGGATCATATCGGCCGCCATCTGCGGTTCCATGAAGTTAAGGGTTTCTATGCCCGTAGTGGTATCGCGGGATTCAAGGATATCCTCAAGCAGACTGGCAGCACGTTCTTCACCCAGTGCTTTTATCAGTACACTGCGCAGATAGTCGTTGGCGTTGATGCTAAGGGCAGTGTACTGCCCCGCATCTTCTTCAAATTCAGCCAACACTTCAACCAGTTGTTGGTTGGAGACTTGACGCATACCCGCCATAGCAATACTCAGTTGTTGTACTTCCCGGGAGTTCAGGTGCTTGAACACCTCGGCCGCCTGATCTTCTCCCAGGGTCATTAACATGACGGCACTTCTTTCTGTTCCTGTCAGGCTCATTGTTCGTTACTCATCCATTGACGGATCACCAGCGCGACGACGCGAGGATCTTTTTCTGCAAGTTCACGGATACGCTGGCTTTGAACTTCGGCATTGACACGTTGGCGAGCCAGCTGACGGCGCATTTTCTCATCCAGTTCAGCATTTGTTTCTGGTTGCTGTTTCGGCTGGTTCTTTTGCGCTTCCAGTGCGACTTTTTCCGCAGCACGTTTCTTGGCGATTTGCGGTACAACCATTTTGCGCCACAACAGCCATGCAATCAGTGCCAACAGTAACCAACGACCTGCATCCAATGATTTCTCCAGCAGGACAGGATGCTGCCAGAATGGCAGGGTTTCTACCGTATCGGCTGTATCATTGAACAGCGTATTAACTACATTCAGACTATCGCCACGATCAGTAGAAAAGCCCATTGCCTCGCGGATCAGCGCTTCGATCTGCGATAACTGTTCAGGTGTCAGTGCTTTTATTTCAGGGCCATTTTCTCCCTGAAGAGTGGCATAGTTAACCACGACAGCAACTGAAAGCCGCTCCACGGCACCAGCTTGTAATTGCGTATGGCGAATGGTGCGATCTACTTCATAGTTCATGGTTTCGTCGTATCGGTTATTGCGATTACCGCTCACCATGCGCTCATAGCTATTATTTCCAACATTGCGTTGCTGATCTGATTTTTCGTTGCCTTTAGCATCCGCATTGGGTTTTTCAATCGGTGCATTTGGTGCAGCACTTGGCTGATTAGATAATGCACCCGGTACACCACCTACCAGTGGTCCACCGTTTTGTTCGCTGGTACTGCTTTGTTTAGAGCGAACGGCCGCCTGATTAGGAGGTTGGTTAGGTTTATATTCTTCCGCAGTTTCTTCGCGGCGGGAGAAATCAATTTGTGCCGTGACCTGCGCATGTACATTTCCACGACCGACCACCGGAGCCAGAATAGTTTCAATACGATGTTGGAAACGATTCTCAACTTCCTGCGTATATTTCAACTGCGTGGTATTCAAATCACGGCCAGTGGCATCGGCTTGTGTCAGCAGGCGTCCTGATTGATCCACAATCGTGACACTACCTGCGGGTAAACCAGCAACACTGCTTGAAACCATATGTACGATGGCATTGATTTGCCCTTCATCCAGAACACGGCCTTGCAGCAATCCCACTGTGACGGATGCTGATGGTGATTTTTGTTCCCGAACGAACAAAGAAGGTTTTGGCAAGGCCAGATGGACACGTGCGCTCTGAACTGGGCCGAGCGATTCAACGGTACGTGCCAGCTCACCTTCCAGTGCGCGTTGGTAATTAACCTGCTCGCTAAACTGGCTGATGCCGAATTTTTCTTTATCCAGCAATTCAAAACCGGCAGCTCCCCCTTTAGGCAGTCCTTGTTGTGCCAGTTTCAGGCGAATCTCATGTACCTTATCGGTAGGTATCATGATCGCAGCACCATTTTCGGCAAAGCGGTAAGGGACATTCATTTGGGTTAATTGCGTAACAATCTCGCCGCCATCTTTATCGCTCAGATTGCTGTAAAGCACCCGATAATCAGGACTGCGCAACCAAAGGAACAGGGCGACGATAATAGCGATGGCAGCGGAGCCAGCAACTAATAATGGAACTTTTGGGTCAGCTTTTATCCTGCTGATGATAGCGTTGAAACCTTTATTTCGGTTTTCAACGTCGGTTGTTGCTGCACTCATAGACGATCCTTGCCTTGCTGGTCAACATGAATACTAAAAGCGTGGCGTAACAAAACAGACTCCCCATACGCAAGCGAAAAGGTTCTTCCTATAATTAATCCTGTCATTATTCGCTGTTCACACCTCTTTTAATGGCACAATAAGCTTTGAATTTTTACTTCAATTACCCGCTTTAGTTTAAAAGGGCTATGTTACGGTGGCAGCGTGGAAAATTGCCAACCAGCCCACGGCTAATATGGCACTTAATCACATAATCAATAGGGTGATTTAACGCGAGGTTTTTATGTCAATTCAGGCAATTGAAGGTGTACTGCAACAGATGCAGACTCAGGCATTACAGGCAGCAAACATTGCCAAACCCATGCCGGTGCAGGGCGGTTTTGCCAGCCAGCTGACCGCGGCAGTAGAAAAAATAAACCACACCCGCTTAAGCGCAGTCAAACAGGCACAAGATTTCACGCTCGGTGTACAAGGTGTGGAATTAAATGACGTAATGGTCAATATGCAAAAAGCGAATATCTCACTGCAAATGGGCATCCAAGTGAGGAATAAGCTGGTGAGTGCGTATCATGAGGTGATGAACATGCAGGTGTGATGGAGTTAATATATTGATATATAGTATTAAATTATTGTTCCGTTAATGGCTTTGGGCATATATGGGGCATTATGAGACAGTCTTTCATTCAGCAATTTAATTTGGTCGTTATTGTTTTCACTCATCCAAGCACCATAAACGCTATGTACCATTTGTGATAAAACATGCCCCATTTGATTCAATGAAAGATGGGTTAGCACCGGCAGAGAGCATCCAGCATGCGTATATGTGCCTTGTCTGGTATGCTTTTCTATGTCTAACCCCTGATCTCCTAACCAAGGTTACCCATATTTGACCGAATCCACTCGGTGAGTAAAAATGAGTTTTTAACCCGTTACATGCTGTTATTAATGGTTGAAAAACAAATGTGCAGGAGTCTGTGCGCTTTTTACCAAATTCTCTAGTTGATACATCAACTTCGATAGATCGAGTCATTAGAGCCTGTGATTTTAGACTATCAATAACAGGATCTAGCATATGTATGACTCTAGATGTTATCCAAAACATACTATCTCAGTAATAAATCCATCCAACAAAACGCTATCGCTGTCATCAGAAATCTCCCGCTAGACCCCAAAAAAATCTACGAAATAAAATTCTCAGAACCTAAGCGCCTCAATGCTCAGAATCGCAAGATGTGGGCGACGCTAAGTAATATTGCAGTTAACTATGTCCCTAGGGGATTCGTTCTCTCTCTTGCCGCTGCAACGCACCTTGAAATCCATTGGGTATATCCACATTATTTGTCGAATATTTTCAAAATTTATAAATATCAAGTAAGGATGACTGTTTGAACAATTATTCTTACTACTCAAAAAAAGAAGTGTGAATTTATCCATGTTCAGATGTGATATCGAAATAAGCCGGTTCTGTTAAGGAGCACTCTTGTGTTGATATAATTGATGAAGCAATGAGAGTAACAGATTTTTTCTGATTATTAATATAAGGGATAGAGATCTCTATCGTTTGAATATACAGTTGTCCCCATTCTGTTAACGTGATTGGTTTTCCTTCTTTTACCAATTTATGTCTGGAAATGAAGGATGATGTAGCTTGATATTGATCGAGTTCTTGATTTTTTGTGATTACGCTACTTATTACCTTTGAAGCAGCCCACGATTCTATTGTTGCACAATAATCTAAATCTTCGTTTTCTGAAGCGAAAGTAATATTAGAAAAAATCAATATCACAAATACAACAATTTTTTTCATGTTATTCCACCGTTAATTATTTACCTATAAAACAGATGTTATCTTCTTGTGTTTTAATTTCCGGTTATACGCTTTTTTGAAGCTGCAATTTGAATTTACTGGGTATAAAAGTTCCCGAATTTAAGATAAATAACATCAATTACGGCACTATCGCAAATGAGCGCACCGGAAACCCTGGCGCATTTTTAGGTTTAGCGGCGATATTAAATATTACCGCTCCACGTATAGGTACTTGATCCAAATTAGCCAAAAGTTCTATTTGGTATGTATTCTGAGACAAGACATAATGCTCACCTAATAACGCCTTGTTTTTTCTAAAATCTTTAGATGAATCAGTATCGAAAGTCTCATGCCCGATAGCTTTGATTTTCCGTTCTTCAAATAAAAATTTAAGGGCATCCATTCTCCATCCCGGGGTTTGGTTATTTCCCTGTTTATCCTTATTATCCATTTTTTGCTGAGATGGCCAGCGTTTACTCCAGTCCGTTCTTAAAGCCACGAAAGTCTCCGATTCAATCACACCCTGCTCGGCTTCAAATTGAAGAATATCGTCTTTAGATAATGAAAAGTTAGGGTCTCGCTTAGCTCTTTCCGATTGATCAATAACGATTAAGGGTAATACCAATTCTTTCAATTCAAGTTCATCAAGCGTGCGGGCATAAGGAATAAAATGGCAGGGGGCATCAATGTGTGTGCCGTATTGTCCGGGGAAGGTAAATTTTTGTGCAAAGAAGCCATCTTTATAGTGAAAAAGTGTTTTAAATTCAGCCGGATCAAACATAAAGAAATGAGGTGAGTCTTTGTCAAAACTGTGTGTTAAATCGACCCATTTTTGGGATTTCAGTAAAGTAAGTGCTTGCAGAATGTCATTCATCATAATCACCTCATTTTGTTTTTTTACGATTAAACATTCATCATTTTTGGGTCGCAATTTGTTTATCAGTAAGCGTGTTAATTTTGGGAGATTATTCACAATTTAGTGAATGTGTTATATCACTGGCATTTTAATACGCTGCATTATTGGCTGTTTTTTTATCTCGAC
Source organism: Xenorhabdus hominickii (assembly GCF_002632725.1). Taxonomy (GTDB): domain Bacteria; phylum Pseudomonadota; class Gammaproteobacteria; order Enterobacterales; family Enterobacteriaceae; genus Xenorhabdus; species Xenorhabdus hominickii. The sequence goes on along the minus strand of NZ_NJAI01000004.1, from coordinate 112,101 downwards.
CACAGTGGAGGCTTATGTAAAAAGCGTTATCGGTAACTTGTTTTTTCCAGCAGATATTCGGTGATAAATGTGAATACCTCTTTTTGGTAGCCTAAAGAAATTTTTATCTTAGAAAATAACATCTAAATAATAATAAGTTTGATTGTATTTCTCATTATCATCAATGTCCTTTTCTAATTAAGGGTAATACACAATGTTATCTTTTGTTACTACCTGAAAAATCGTCAATTACCAGTAAGAGGTTGATTTTTTGTTAAAAATGTATTCTTTGATTTTCTTGATTGTTTGCAAATTATGACTAAAATAAAATGCCGAATTAGATTAACCAAAAAAGCGATGGTGACGAATTGGCACCACCTGAAATGAAAAAATGAATGATACTATTAACTAGTGTCTTATAAATAGAATCACTAATATTATTGTTATATTTATTTTGGTTCCGTAGACGTCAACTCCATTTCGTAATCACTGACAGGAAACTGTCCATAAGTATCATGTAATAATTGTTTACAGCTTTCCTGTTTAATCAGTTCGCTGAGTTCATCTAATCGTTTTTGCAACAATCTCTTAGTTTCTTTTTCATTATCTAAGACAGTTTGCAAAATTTTGGTTAATTCCTGCTGTAATGAAATAGGAGCTTCTGAATCTTCTGATAATTGGGTAACCACTTCTACTGCTTTCAGGTAGGTGATTTCCATATCAACAAGTACATCCCATTTTTCATTTTTAGCTAAATCAAGCATTTGCTCACTTAAACTAAGGATCTGCTGGTAAGCTGACAAAAGATCCAGATCATTTTTCATTAAACAATATCCTGACTGGCGTTGTAATGAGGCCCTATTTGCCGCCAAGAATCTGAAATCTCGGTAAGTAAATCAATCACTTCGGTAATAGCCTTCTCATCATTGCGTAAATTGGCATGGAGTAAACGACGACTCATATAATCATATAAAGCAAAGAGATTCTGAGCAATCTCTCCACCTTTTTCGAAATTAAGTCCCTCTTTGAGACCATTATCAATGATATTGATTGCCTTTGAAATAGCTAAACCTTTCTCTGGGATATTGCCCTGCTGCATCAGAATCACTGCACGACGTAGGGCGCTTAGCGCCCCGTTGAACAATATCTGAATCAACTGATAGGGAGAAGCATTCATAATCTCGCTCTCAAGATCTACCTGAGCGTATAACTGGCTTGCCGAACGTTGATACATAATGCCCTTTTTTATTTTAAAAGCTGGAATAGGGATGAACCTGTGTTATTCAATGAATTGACAAGTTTATCCAGTTGTGTAAATTGACGCTTATAACGCTCCATGGTGGCATCGATATTTCTGTTAGTCTGTTCCACTTGTTTTTCAATGGTTTTCAGACGCTTGTTGATACCTTCGGTTGCGGTTGCGATAGTTCCTTCGTGGCCATCCAGAGTTTTCTTCAATAAATTATAGGTCTGGGTTGCAAAACCCGTTTTTTCACCATCTCCCATAAAGAAGGCTTTAACGTTGGCTGGTTTCTCTTTCAGATTCTTTTCCAGTTTTTCATTGCTGATTTCCAGAGTGCCATCCAATTTCTGTTTGATACCCAGTTTATTCAGAGTAGCAATATCAGCAACATCTTGTGCCGCAAATAGCTGATGTCTTAACTGGCTTTGAATGCTTTTTAATGTGCCGTCACCGAGCAGGGAGCCATTGTCTTTTGATGCCGCTTCACCTTTACCGACTGGTTTGAATTTGGTCAGCGAATCAAAAGTGGTCTGTAGTTCATTATAAGCATCCACCCACTTTTTAATCGCCTCTTTCATTGGCTCGATATCGCGGGACACAACCAGTGTTTCTGTTTTTAGTACCGGTTTGCCATTTGTGTCGACTTTACCTTCTTCTTTTTCTGAAACTTTTTTCAGATCCAGAGTAATACCTTCCGGCGCGTCTTTGATTTCATTGGTCTGGCGTTCAATCAGGATACCATTGACTTTTAATATCGCATTGGCAGCCGACACGGTTTGTTTCATGTTACCTGTGCCGTCACCTTTGTCGTCAGATGTATAATCCAAAAACTTAGCCAGCTTATCATCATTTTCAACTTTGATGGTCATGACGGATTTTTCGCCGGCTTTTTTAGAAGTCAGGATTAGATAGTTTTTATCATCTTCCGCTTTAATGATGCTGGCATTCACGTCGCCTTCTTTTTTATTGATGGCATCACGAATCTCAAGCAGAGAAGTTTCATCATCTTTCAGGGAAATGCGCATCGGCTCTTTCTCTTTCTGACCTTTCTCATTTGGTTGAGTGATGATTATGGTACGGGTGCCTTTATTGTTCTCACCCAGAAAATCTTTTACATTCTTAACTTCATTGGATTGCAAAGATTGTGCCTTTGCAAGCTGCTGAACTTCAATAATATAGTTACCCGGGCTGGCTTTGGAATCCGTACTTGGAGTAAATATTTTATGATCTGTGCTGATTTTAGTTGTATTGAGCTTATCGAATTTTTTTAATTCTTCGGATGCGCTTTTTAATTTTTCTAAACTGCCTTTTAATGTGCCAAAACCGGTTAGTTTGGCTTTATAACTGGTTTGTTGTTGTGCTAATGGTTCTAAACGCTTTTTTTCTGCTGCCTGAAGTTTATCCAGTAAAGAACCCAGCTCCATCCCGGACCCGGCTCCTAATGAGGAAATGCTAGCCATGTTGACTCCTTTATTAGTAAAGCATCACTGGATTTATTATCGGACTAATTTAGGGAAAGTTTACTGACAAAATGATTTTTTTGATGGACAGAATAATTGGTGAGAACAGGCGCTGTTTGGCTTATCAGGGAATAAAGGGGAAAAAAAGGAGAGAAAAATAAAAAAGTTTTTTCAAGAAATATTAAAGGTTCTTTTTACAGGGCCGATAAAACTGTTGGCGGTGATGAACACCGTGGCAAATAGGCTCAAACTAATTATATCGACTTGATTTTAAAAGGAACTCTACTATGGCATCAGTCATCAATACCAACTATTCATCTCTGCTGGCTCAGAACAACCTGACTAAATCTCAGGGCACTTTAGGTACTGCTATTGAGCGCCTGTCCTCTGGTTTACGTATTAACAGCGCGAAGGATGACGCTGCTGGTCAAGCGATTGCTAACCGTTTCACTGCTAACGTTAAAGGTCTGAATCAGGCTTCTCGTAACGCTAACGACGGTATCTCCATTGCCCAGACTACCGAAGGTTCTCTGAACGAAATCAATAATAACCTGCAACGTATCCGTGAACTGGCTGTCCAGTCTGAAAACGGCACTAACTCTGAAAGTGACAAGAAATCCATCCAGGAAGAAATCACTCAGCGCTTGGGGGAAATTAACCGTATCTCTGAGCAAACTCAGTTTAATGGTGTAAAAGTATTAAGCGAAAATACTACTCTGAAAATTCAGGTTGGTGCTAACGATGGTGAAACAATCGATGTCAACCTGAAAAAAATTGATAAACAGGAATTAGGTTTGGGTGATTTTAGCGTTGAATTCCAACGAACTGAGGAGCAAAAGAAAGCAATAAAGGTTGAAGAAACAAAAGTAGCAGAGATTGAGAAAAAATTAACTGGCTTAACAGATGCTGGTGACATAACTGCTGCAGAAACGGAGCTTGACAAAGCAAATGAAGCTCTTAAAAAAGCAAAAGAAGCAGGGACACCACCTACAGAAAAGCCATTGGCCAAATTAGACGAAGCTCTGTCTCAAGTTGACAGCCTGCGCAGCTCCCTGGGTGCAGTTCAAAACCGTCTGGAATCCACTGTTAACAATCTGAACAACACTGTTAACAACCTGAGCGCTGCAAGAAGCCGTATCGAAGACGCTGATTATGCAACTGAAGTTTCTAACATGAGCCGTGGCCAGATCCTGCAACAGGCTGGTACTTCTGTTCTGGCTCAGGCTAACCAGGTTCCACAAACTGTTCTGTCTCTGCTGCGTTAATTTTTATTTTCCAATTGAGCGATTATGTAGGGCAACCTGCATAAATAACGCCTCTAAAATAAGGATCGGCTTGCCGATCCTTATTTTTTAACCACGGTTTTATAACGACCGTTTTAGAACGATTGTCAGGGACAGCCTGAAACTTGCGATCCATTTGGGCGGACAACAAAAAATTTCGCATAGGTGAAAAAGAAGCGCTTTTACTTCATTGTTCAAACGATTGTACCGGTTAGGTGATTGGATAATGGTACCCAGTCTCTTATCCAAAGGTGTCTGTTGTTGTGAGCGATTTGTATACCGCCGAAGGCGTGATGGACAAAAATAGCCTCTGGAAGCGCTATGTACCACTGGTTCGCCATGAAGCTTTGAGGCTACAGGTAAGATTACCTGCTAGCGTAGAACTCGATGACTTGCTTCAGGCCGGTGGCATAGGCTTACTGAATGCGGTGGAACGTTTTGATTCCATGCAGGGAACTGCGTTTACCACCTATGCGGTACAGCGTATCAGAGGTGCTATGTTGGATGAGTTGAGGAGCCGTGATTGGGCGCCGCGCAGTGTGCGGCGTAATGCACGGGAAGTCACGCAGACCATCCATAAACTTGAGCAAGAGTTAGGCCGTCCAGCCAGTGAGCAGGAAGTTGCTAAAGAATTAAAGATTAATCTGATAGAATATCGGCAAATACTGTTAGACACAAATAACAGTCAACTATTTTCTTATGACGAATGGCACGAAATTTACGGTGAAAGCTGTGAACCAGTAATTGAGGAAGAGCATGAGACAAATCCTCTTCAACAGTTACTGGAAGGTGACCTCCGTCAGCGGGTTATCGATGCGATTGAGTCATTGCCCGAACGGGAAAAAATGGTTCTGACGCTGTATTATCAGGAAGAACTGAATCTTAAAGAGATTGGCGCAGTGCTTAATGTGGGCGAATCCCGCGTGAGTCAGCTTCACAGTCAAGCGATAAAAAGGCTGAAGGCGCGTTTGAATCCAGAGAAGTAACTTTTTTGCTTATTTGTTTTTTTGTTAAGACTATACACAGGGCTTTATCTCTTATGTCTGTTACAACACAAAAGAAACGGCCTCTCAGCCGTTATATCAAAGACTATAAACATAGTCAGACTCATTGTTTGCATTGTCATAAGACTCTTGACCGTATCTCTCTTGTTTTTAACGGTCAGGTCATCAATAAAGAAGCTATTTCTGAGATGACTGAATTGGTCGATGACAAAACATGGAATGAGTTGCAGGGTAAATTTGTGGCGCTGTGCCGCTTTTGTAGTGAGATTTATTGCAATAGCCAAACTGATTATTTTGACATTATGTCATTTAAGCAGTACCTGTTTGAACAAACCGAAATGAGCCATAGCACGGTACGTGAATACGTGGTTCGTTTAAGACGTTTGGATGAATTGCTGACTTCCAGTAATTATCCGACCAATGAGTTTACACCAGAAAAAATTCAGGAAAAACTCAGCGAAAAATTGTCTCAGTCTGCTTTCAGTAATTACAATATCGCGCTGCGTAAATATGAACAATATCTGAGCTGGCAACAGAGCGGTCATTGATTAATTACGCCGATATCTAAATTCAGTTGGACTAAACAGTTTAGAGGGGAATACGATAATAACGTATTCCCCTCTATATCTATTTGGTTATAAAAATATAACTAAATAATCTTAATTAAGTTATTTTAACCGATAGTCATTAAACTGGCATTACCCCCTGCTGCCGCTGTATTAATACTTAATGAACGTTCGTGTAATAAGCGCTCCAGCAACAAATTGGTTTCGCCACGGGCAAATCCTTGCACAGAAATAATCGGTCCTGTACGTTGCGCAACAATACTGCAAATATTGCGCAGTTGATCGCAATCTCCGTGATAAATTACCGCTTCCATTTCTGTTTCTTCATTTTGCCAATCATTGACCAGACTGATCGTTTGGCGAATGTCGTCTGGCAACTGTTTCAGTAGCTGTTGATGCAGTTCATCTTGTTCCCATATCGCCCGACAACCCACAGAAAGTACCGCTGCTAATTGCACCAGTGCATCTTGCTCATTATCGGCAAGGCACAGAGCTTTCCCACGAGGCAGCAGGGCATAGGTATTACGCTCACCGGTAGGTCCCGGCAGTACACGCAGCGTTCCACCTTGTGCCAGCAAACGATATTCCTGAATCACTTTACCTAATGCCACATTATTCTGCGCAGTTGCCCAATCGGCCAGTTGATTGAAAGGTGAGTGCAGGGCGACACGAGTTTTGGCATCAAGCTCATATTCTGCATCCTGACGCTCCAGTGTTTGGCTGGCTGCATTAAGCGGACGCTGTGACAGCAGACGATAAAGATATAGTGGCCCGCCCGCTTTTGGCCCAGTTCCAGACAGACCTTCGCCCCCAAATGGCTGAACACCGACAACAGCACCGACCATATTGCGGTTGACATATAAGTTGCCGACTTTCGCTTTACTGGTGACTTGAGCGATAGTTTCATCAATACGCGTGTGAACGCCCAGGGTTAAGCCATAACCGGAAGCATTGATCTGATCCAGCAGTTTATCCAGCTCATTACGCTGGAAACGTACCACATGCAGAACTGGGCCGAAGATTTCCTTCTTCAACTCGTCAAAACTTTCCAACTCGATCAGAGTAGGTTTAACGAATGTCCCGTGTGAACATTCCTGATTGTCATGCACATTCTCATGCACTGCTTGATAAACCGTCCGGCCTTTGGTACGCATGGTTTGGATATGGCGATCAATCCCTGTTTTTGCTTCGTTATCAATCACCGGACCGATATCTGTCGATAAATGCTCAGGATTTCCCATTCGGCATTCGGCCATTGCACCTTTCAGCATGGTGAGTGTTTTGTCTGCAACATCATCCTGTATACACAAGATACGCAAGGCGGAGCAACGTTGTCCGGCGCTGTCGAATGCTGAAGCAACCACATCAGTGACGACTTGCTCGGTCAAAGCGGAAGAATCGACAATCATGGCGTTTAAGCCACCCGTTTCAGCGATTAATGGCGTTGGGCGCCCTTGTGCATCTAATCGGCCTGCAATATTGCGTTGCAATAGGCTGGCAACGTCGGTAGAACCGGTAAACATCACACCACGTACACGCTCATCACCGACCAGCAATGAACCCACCGTTTCCCCTTGTCCGGGCAGTAATTGCAGCACATCACGCGGAATACCGGCCTGATGCAGCATTTTTACCGCAACGGCGGCAATTAGTGGGGTCTGTTCAGCGGGTTTTGCCAGTACACTGTTACCTGCCGCCAATGCAGCAGCAATTTGGCCTGTGAAAATAGCCAGCGGAAAGTTCCACGGGCTGATACAAACAACAGTCCCTAATGGACGATGAGTATCATTGGCGAAATCCTGACGTACCTGCCCTGCATAATAATGGAGAAAATCTACCGCTTCGCGCACTTCGGCAATGGCGTTGTTGAATGTCTTGCCCGCTTCACGTACTAGAATGCCAAGCAGAGATTGCAGGTTATTTTCCATTAACTCTGCTGCACGCACTAAAATTGCCGCCCGCTCTGATGGTGGTGTCGCAAACCAGATGGTGTTGGCCTCGGTGGCAACGTCTAACGCATGGCTGATTTCTTGCTCGGTGGCTTCTCGTACATATCCGACTAAATCAGAGGATTTCGCTGGGTTATAAACAGGATTGGCTGCAGGTAATTCACCCGCATGTTCGTAATTTCCACCCAGCAAAGGTTCGCTGCTCCACGTTTCCATCGAAGAACTCAGCAATGCACTGGATAGGGAAGCGAGACGATGCTCGTTGGAGAGATCTAATCCTGACGAATTAACACGATTTTTACCGTATAAATCCTGTGGCAGAGGAATTTTTGGATGTGGCAGACCAATTTGCCCTTCGTTTTGCGCCAATTCCTGCACGACTTTCACCGGATCAGCGATCAGCTCGTCAATCGGCAGGGATGTATCCGCAATGCGATTAACAAACGAGGTATTGGCACCATTTTCCAACAGACGACGTACCAGATACGCCAGTAATGTTTCGTGCGTTCCCACTGGCGCATAAATGCGACATGGACGATTGAGTTTACCCTCTGCAATTTTTCCAACCACCTGATCATAAAGCGGTTCACCCATGCCGTGCAGGCATTGGAACTCATATTGCCCCGGATAATAGTTTTGTCCGGCCAGATGATAAATCGCAGACAAAGTATGGGCATTATGAGTGGCAAATTGAGGGTAAATCAAGTTGGGTACGGAAAGAAGTTTGCGGGCGCAGGCGAGGTAAGAAACATCGGTATAGACCTTGCGGGTATACACCGGATAGCCTTCCAGACCATCGATTTGGGCACGCTTAATTTCGCTATCCCAATAAGCCCCCTTTACCAAACGGATCATTAATCTGTGGCGGCTGCGCTGTGCCAAATCAATAATGCTGTCAATGACAAAAGGACAGCGTTTTTGATAAGCCTGAATGACAAAACCGATCCCGTTCCAGCCTTCCAGTTTTGGCTCGAAACACAGCTTTTCCAGCAAATCGAGAGAAATTTCCAGACGGTCAGCTTCTTCGGCATCAATATTGATGCCAATATCATATTGGCGGGCCTGTAAAGTCAGGGAAAGCAGGCGAGGGTAGAGTTCCTCTATGACACGATTGTACTGAGCACGGCTGTATCGTGGATGCAGAGCCGAAAGTTTGATGGAGATCCCCGGCCCTTCATAAATGCCCCGGCCGTTTGATGCTTTGCCAATAGCGTGGATCGCTTGCTGGTAAGAAACCAAATACGCTTGTGCATCCTCTTCTGTCAAGGCCGCTTCACCGAGCATATCATAGGAATAGCGGAAACCTTTCTCTTCCAGCTTACGGGCATTGGCAAGGGCCTGGGCGATGGTTTCACCGGTAACAAATTGTTCGCCCATCAGACGCATGGCCATATCGACACCTTTGCGTACCACTGGCTCCCCGCTTTTACTGATAATCCGATTCAGTGATTTGGATAACTTGGCCTCATTGTGAGTGGAGACCAATTTGCCCGTGAAAAGCAATCCCCACGTTGCCGCATTGACAAACATCGAAGGGCTTTGCCCAAGATGAGAATGCCAATTACCGTTACTGATTTTGTCGCGGATCAGCGCATCGCGTGTTGCTTTATCGGGAATACGCAACAATGCTTCGGCGAGACACATCAGCGCGACACCTTCCTGTGAAGAAAGCGAAAATTCTTGCAGCAAACCTTGTACTAAGCCAGAACGGCCAATGCCATGTTTTTGCTGGCGTAATTTTTCTGCGATGGCGTAAGAAAGTTTGTGGGTAGCCTTGTTTTGCTCTTCCGATAATTGAGCTCGTTGTAACAACATAGGAACAGCTTGTGTTTCAGGTAAGCGATAGGCGGAAGTAATTGCGGAACGATTAACCGTTTGGGGCAGAATATGCTCGGCAAAATCCAGAAATGGCTGATAAGGCGCTTCAATTGGTGATTCTTCTTCGGAAATCTTTTCTTCTTTGCTATTCTGACCCACTGATATTTCTGGGATATTTTCCTCATTTTCCAGTTGTTCAAGATAATTAAAAATGGCTTGCTTAATCAGCCAGTGTGGTGTGCGTTCAATTCGTTGTGCAGCGGCTTTAATTCGATTACGCGTTGCTTCATCGAGCTTTACACCCATAGTGGTACTACCCATTCTAACTCCTTAATAGGTAAATTTAATCAAGTTACATAACAATATCTTCCATGTTGCAACTTTGTGCAACTTCGTTAAAAGAAGTTGTTTTAAATTTGTGAAATTAATCTTGTTTTTATTATCTTTTTTGGTAATTACTATGACGAAATTCTTATTATCCATATGATATATAAATAATTTTTATTTATTGCTCAATCGTGAGTTATCACTATTCATTTAATGAAAGGTGCAACCTACTGAATGATAAATGTGACTTGGCAGACGTTTTTTGTAAAAAATAGCGTTAACTAGTTGTTAAAAATGTTTTGAGTAATCTAGGATAGAATGTGATTTTAAAATAATTACAATCATAAATAATTAATTGTGAAATTAAGAGCCTAAACTCCTCTAACCCATCTTTAGGTGCAACCTTTAGTAACCTAACAGGGAAGAACGTGGTGCTGAAGAGGGGGTAATTTAATTTACAGATAACATGAGGTTATGCAAATAACATCATTTGCAGAGACATCATTGACAGAAACACGATTTGCAAAAATACAACTTGTTGCAAAAACACTATGGAGAAGAACCTGCATGACAGTAAATTCACCAATGCTTATTACCTTCACTATCTATATAGCTGGAATGTTGTTGATAGGCTTTATGGCTTATCGTTCCACCAAAAATTTTGATGATTATATATTGGGTGGGAGGAGTTTAGGGAGTGTGGTAACGGCATTATCTGCTGGCGCTTCTGATATGAGTGGCTGGTTATTGATGGGATTACCGGGCGTCATTTTTTTTACCGGGATTTCAGAAAGCTGGATAGCATTAGGCTGTTTGTTGGGCGCGTATTTTAATTGGCGCTGGGTAGCAGGCAGATTGCGTGTACATACAGAGATAAATAATAACGCACTAACTCTGCCAGATTATTTCTCCAATCGTTTTGAAGATAGCAGTAAAATGCTGCGCATTATCTCCGCATTGGTTATCCTTATTTTCTTTACCATTTATTGTGCTTCTGGTGTTGTTGCGGGTGGATTGCTGTTTGAAAATACCTTTGGTATCAGTTATGAGAAAGCAATTTGGCTTGGTGCTTTGGCAACAATTGCTTATACCTTCCTAGGCGGATTTCTGGCGGTAAGTTGGACAGATACCGTACAGGCAACCTTGATGATTTTTGCACTCATCTTGGTGCCTGTTCTGATCCTTATCAAAGTAGGTGGTGTTGATACTGCGATTAATATCATTGAGGCGAAAGACCCTGCTTATCTGGATATGTTCAAAAATCTCAACTTCGTAGCCATTATTTCTCTATTGGGCTGGGGGTTCGGTTATTTTGGCCAGCCGCATATTTTGGCACGCTTTATGGCGGCAGATTCGCATCAGACAATTAACAAAGCGCGTCGTATCAGTATGACGTGGATGTTTTTGTGTCTTGCCGGCACTGTGGCTGTTGGTTTCTTTGGTATCGCATATTTTGAATTAAACCCTGAACAAGCTGGCCCGGTATTACAGAACCGTGAACGTATTTTTATGGAACTGGGGGTAATTCTGTTCAATCCGTGGATCACGGGTATCTTACTCTCTGCTGTATTGGCGGCGGTCATGAGTACCTTGAGCTGCCAATTGCTGGTGTGCTCCAGTGCATTGACGGAAGATCTCTATAAAGGATTTATCCGTACTAAGGCAAGCCAGAAAGAGTTGGTATGGGTTGGCCGTATGATGGTATTGCTGGTGGCGGCTATCGCGATTGTGATTGCAACCAATCCAAATAATAAAGTATTGGCACTGGCAAGTAATGCTTGGGCTGGTTTTGGTGCGGCATTTGGCCCAGTTGTATTAATTTCTGTGCTCTGGAAACGGATGACCCGCAACGGTGCGCTGGCAGGTATGCTGGTGGGCGCAATTACTGTTCTGGTATGGATGGAATATAAATGGTTCTCTTTATATGAAATCATCCCAGGATTTATTTTTGCCTCGATTACTATTATAGCAGTGAGCTTATTGGGTAAAGCACCTAGTCAGACGACTCAGCAGCGTTTTGATGAAGCGGAAGCGCAGTATCAAGTTAAATAAATTTTAATAATAAGTCTCTGATTATTCAGAGGCTTATTATTTTAGTCCTTCATTCTCCATCAACCATAGCATGTCCAATTTTCAGGCTCCCCTGCATTTTCAAGATCAGTTCCTTCAGGCGGTTGAAGGAGTGTAATTGTTCAGCCTTGATCCGAATCTTTAAAATCACCACTTATTTTATTGTACGCTTCAGAAAGAGGATTAATCGTCATCAGTTCAGAATTAAAGGTAGAATGAATATAAAGTGGCGGTGGCTCACCATCTCTCTCCACTCTTATTTTCTTCTAGGCGTGCTGGACAATACTGTCTAGAATAAAAAAGTCCATAATAATAACGTGGTATAAAATGGTCATCAGATTTTTCTATCATACCGATACGGCTGGATCATAACAATTTCCCATCCTGTGTAATAAATTTAAAAGATGTAAATTTTGCTTTTAAAAAACAAGAGATAGAATTGTTATCTTCCCAAAAAAAATGCCTTTTTTCCCCGGATCCACGGTTATGGAAACAAAGGAACAAGCTGAGACTCTGATTGAAGGGCTAAATGCAGAACATTTATTAGCGGATCGGGGCTATGACAGTCATACCGTTATTGAACAAGCAGAAAAACAAGGCATGGAAGCGCAGATTCCCAGCCGTAAAAATCGCAAAGTGAAACGAGAATATAATTGGGAACTCTATCGACTCAGGCATTTAGTTGAAAATACTTTTCTTCATCTTAAACGCTGGCGGGGTATAGCGACCCGTTATGCGAAAAATACTACAGCCGTAATGGCTCTGTAAGCCGATGATCTGCCCTGTGACGATAGTGACCTTGTTGTGCCCGGTATTGATGCCGTCGTCGCCAGTCTGACCAATGTAAAATCTGCTCCAGTGTCTCTCCCGCTTTTTCCATCAGCTTTGACAACAGGTTACGGAGGATCTGCTACACTGAGCGTAACCCGGCCGGCTGGTGTTTTTTTCTCCTGTACCCGCAAGACAGCCAAGACTGCATGGGCCAGCAATGCCAAGGTAATATGCCGATACCAACTCTGCCATCGCCGCACTTCGTAATGATCCTGCCCACATTCCCCTTTCGTTTCCTCAAAACTACACTCGATTTCCCAGCGGTAACCCGCAATCTGAACCAGCGCATTGAGATCCGCCTGCTCTCTCAAACATACATCACATAGTAAGCTCGCTCCTGTCTGTTATCCCGGCTGCGCCGAACCAACAGATAATGACCATAACGCCGGTCCTCTTCACTTATCTGTAAACGCCACAACGGCACTAAAGCCCAGTCATACCAACACTCACCTTTTGTCCCCGTTCCCGCTGACCGTGTTTTCCAGTCAGCGGCGGTCAGGGTATCGGCAATACCCGCTCCCATAATGTCCTTTACAACCAGAGGGTAACGGTGTTATAGCCCCACCCAATTGCCGGAATTGCTCAATGGCAAACTCAGATCGAATTACTGTAGCTACCAGCAATGCATTCTTTTCTGCCGTCTG
>NZ_NJAI01000004.1:84458-98827 GCF_002632725.1 Xenorhabdus hominickii | reverse complement strand
TGTTCCCAGATTTTGGCAGGGGATGGCATGTGACACCGCCTTTTATTTAAGGAAGAAGAGCCCCATCATGGCACAATATGGATTACGGCTGTAGTACTAGTTACTGAATCTAATGGTCTAGCATGGCGGCTCGATCGGATTAACTAGATGAACCATATTCAACTTTAGGTTCCTCACTTTCTAAAGCCACAAACGCTTTTCTTACTTTGTGGCCTAGATTGTTAATCTCTTCTACATGCAGACATAAATCATGCTGATATTTTACCCTCAGCATATCAGCTAATACTTCCCGTGCTGCTTGTTGTGATGCATCTGTTAACTCTTCAAATTTCATAATAACCTCAGTTCATTTATTTGAATTCGGTGTCGGGTTTTCTTTTATTCCCCCCCCCTTGATAATTTCGTGAGCAATCGCCCTCTGCATACTGCCAGTATCAATCAAGGTCTTATTGGGTTCAGCCCGCCCCTTATGTGCTTTAGCCGCTACAGTCGTCGGATGATTAGGTGGCGAAACGCCTTGCTCAATCGTATCTTTGATATCCTGCACTATAGTCATCCCCAAGATATTGAAAGCAGATTCGACCCGATCACTGTCTTGTGCATTACCTTGCAGAAGCGCACCGATAGCTTGCCCCCACTCACCTGACTTATTCGCTATCGTTGAACGCATAAATGGACGGGGAGGAATGTTTCTGGTGCCAAATTCATTAGCTGCGGCATACGGTGCAATCGGCTCCCCGGTATCTTCGTTCGTCGAACCAGAGAGAATACCAATATTCATCTGTACATTCAGATTGCCTCTGATACGGGATAACGCCGCTTTCAGCTTGTCATTGGTTGCCATAACTCACCCCCACGGATGGTAGTGTTTCACCGCTGAATAACGTCCACCGACCACATATTTACGGGTGGCTTGCCAGTACATTTGTCCACATGGTGTCGTTTTAAACCATGAGGCATTGGCAACATCTGGAACAGCAAACGAGACACTCACTGAACCGTAATAAAGCCGGTCAGGTTCTAACTCCAAATTTTCCCAACCGGGAATTTCCCGCCCGATATAGGGCACCACCTGTTCTTTGGTCAGATGCGTCTGTGAGACATGCAGGTAGCCATTGGCATCAATACGTCGTCGGCTTCCCTCGTCAAACACGACCGAGTTTTTTTCTTTAGACATGGTTAACCACTTCCAATTTGAGGAATGACAGGCCGGAAGTCACATTTACAATTGATTAATTCACCGGCATGGATATGTCGCTGCACATGAGGGTCATAACATCCCTCACTCAGATTGAAGCGCTGACCGTTCATCTTGATGTGCGAATCACGGTAGGATTTGCTGCCACCAGCGCGATGAATCCAAATTCCCTCTGTGATACCGGAGGATTTACAACGCTCCCGCGCAATGGCATTAGTGGCTTTGGCGTTCTGGTCACGGGCAATGGTTTTAGCGCGGCTTTCTGTCACACCGTAGAGTTTCTTTAATGCTTCTTTCAGGAAACCGACATCCCGCCCATTCACGACACTTTGTTGCACCAGCGTTTGAACCTGTGTCAGATATTGCTCAGGAATGGACTTAATCAGACTGACCTGCTGCTCGTACAGACTGTCTAAAACGTTCTGCACTTCTGGCGTGACCCGCATGTTAACGGTGATGCTGGACGGGATGAATTAGCCGCCCGTATGCCGTCACAGAAACAATATATTCGCGCCGCGATGCAAAATGCGCTGTGTGAATGTCAGCTCAATTTATTCTAACCCTACCCCATTAACTAACGCTACCTCAGTGGCGGGAGGAGTATTATGACTATTAAAATGATAGAGACACTCGTTTACTATTCACCCGGTGCGCCTTATCACTGTGCTGGCGGACAGTGAAGGTGAAGCCCGTTTACTGGCTGGCATGTCCTCTCTGATATTCGTTTCTCGTCAGGAGGTGAACCATGCGTAACCCTGCACCTCATGGCTATTACACCCATAAGAACGGGGAAACCGTTCAGGTGACGTCATTGGCACGGGCATTGATGAAAATGATGAGCAATACCTGATAGTCCGCTGGAAAGCGAAGGGCAGTAAAGACCCGGTCATTAAAGGGGTGGCGTCGGCCGACATTGGAGAACGCGAAGGCTGGCGAATACTCAAGGCGGGGGGCGTGCAGGTGACCACAAAAAGTAATCTCGGGGCGATCCTGGCTGACTGGCTGATACGAAGCCACACAAAAGAAATCTGGAGTATGACGGCAAAATCAGGCTGGCATAAAGGGGCCTATATCATGCCGGACGGTTCAGTGATTGGTGTACCTCAGCAGCCTGTTTTGTTTAACGGGGGTAGTGCTGCGGCGAATGCTTACACCGTTTCAGGGACAACGGAAAGCTGGCGTGAACAGGTCGCACGGCTGGCGAATAATAACCCCTTCATGATGCTGGGCATTGCGACGGCGTTAGCGGCCCCGATGATAGGAATTGTGGGGGCGGATGGCTTTGGCGTCCATCTTTACGCGCAATCGACTGCCGGGAAAACCACGACGGCTGATATTGCAACCAGTTTATACGGAAAACCGGATGAGCAACGGCTGACGTGGTATGGCACTGCGCTGGGGATAGCCAACAAAGCCCTGGCACACAATGACGGATTGTTGTCACTCGATGAGGTGGGACAGGGCGCGAATCCTAAACATGTCCACACCTCAGCTTATACCCTGTTTAACGGTAAGGGGAAAATACAGGGGGCAAAAGAAGGCGGCAACCACCCGTTAGCGAGCTGGCGAACCGTGGCGATCAGTACCGGCGAGAAAGATATTCCTACGTTCTTGATGGAGGCTGGGATCAAAATTAATGCCGGGCAATTAGTCCGGTTGCTGAATATCCCGATGGAAAGGGCCAAGACCTTGCACGGGGCAGAAAATGGTAAGGCGCATGCGGATGCTTTAAAGCGCGGCTGTCGTGAACATCATGGTGCGGCAGGACGGGAATGGATCGGTTATCTATCGTCACACCATGAGGAAGCCAGACAGGCTTATCTTGAGGCGCAATCCCGGTGGAGCAAGCTGATACCGGAAAGCTATGACAGGGTCAGTGATCGCTTTGCGGTGCTGGAGGCGGCTTTAATGTTGGGGCGGGTCATTACGGGCTGGAAAGCGCAGGATTGCCGCGATGTGCTGCAATATATCTTTAATGTCTGGATGGCGGAGTTTGGGACAGGCAATAAAGAATTTGAACAGATTGTCGAGCAGGCCGTTTCCTTTCTTAACGCCCATGGCATGAGCCGCTATGCCCCTCTGCCCTATGATGAGCGGGACTTACCGATTCGGGATTTAGCCGGATATCGGGAAAAGAAAGGTCTCCATGATAATGATCCGATGATTTTCTATACCTTACCCGCCACTTTTAAGCAGGAGATCGCCAAGGGTTTTAACGTGGATATGTTCGCAGACACGTTAGTGAAAAGCGACATACTCAAAAAGCCAGCCAGTGGAAGGAGCTATCAGGGCAAGACACCCCGTCTTAAGCATCTGGGGGGTATTCAGCAACGGGCTTACATCATGGTGTTAGTGCCTGAATCAGACGAAGAAGCCTGGTCTTCTCATGTGAGGGCTAAAACCTGTTGTCTCTGTTGTCTCATTTTTATTAACTGTATGAATTATAATTATTTTTGTTTTTAAATTGAGACAACATGAGACAACAAACAGGGGTTTTGAGACAACATCAAACGGGTAAAAATTTTCTTTTTGGCAGGCCATTGGAGGCATTATGAGAAAATTACGTAAATTATACCGTCAGAAAATCAATGGCTTTACGGGGATACTATTGGAACTTCGCCCCCTGTCTGAAGAGCGGTTCCATGATCATGACCTGACCGACAGGATTATCCTCAATCTGGTGGGGGAATGTGTGAATGCGTGATATTCAAATGGTATTGGAACGCTGGGGTGCATGGGCCAGTGAGGGAAATAGTGACGTTGACTGGGCACCCATTGCCGCAGGGTTTAAAGGTCTGGTTCCCAGTACCCGAAAGACCTGCGTTCAATGTTGTGATGATGACGGCATTGCGATTGATGCTGCCGTTCTGCGATTGAGGAAATATAACCCTTATTATTTCCAACTGATTGTTATGCACTATATTAAGGCGTCTACACTGCGGGCAATGGGCACCAAGTTAGGCATTTCCCATAACGAAGTATCAAAACGGTTACAGGCAGCCGAGGGATTTATTGAAGGTGTTCTGGCCGTATCCGGGGTGACTTTGGAGCTGGATAAATGCGTACAAAAAGAAATCATCAATCAGGTTGCGTAATTACAAAAGTCGGTATATTGTGATAAGAGTGATAGCAATGTCACACAGCTTATCGATTTAACAAGCCTCGCCTCGGCGGGGTTTTTTATTGCCAGAAAAACAGATTAGAGTTGCCATTCCCTTTGGTTGGAATTGCATGTGTAGTATCCTAGTGTTATTGATATGTAGCCATTTGGAGTGTGGTATGTTAATTACGCTAGTTGATATAAATAAGGACAATTATGAAGCTGTCTGCGATCTATTGGTAACTGATGAACAGCGAGAATATATTGCGGAAAATGTGTTTTCTCTTGCTCAATCCAAGTTTTTTCCATCATATGAAACTCGCGCGATTTATTTGGATGGTACGCCTGTTGGTTTTTTTATGTGGGTACCCTCTGATACCGGACAAAAAACAACTATTTGGCGTTTTATGGTGGATAAGAGCCATCAAAATAAAGGTATTGGGCGTAAGGCGTTAATGCTGGCCATCGAGGAAATAAGACGCACAGAGCAATTGGAAGAAATAGAAATCTGTTATAACCCAAATAATCTTGTTGCGAAAAATTTTTATGCCAGTTTCGGCTTCATTGAAGTTGGTATAGATGAAGAAATTAAAGAAATGTTGGCGGTTATAAGGGTATAGTCACAAGTTCCACTCACCGGAAATGCCGGATAACGATCATGGTCGGGCAGCACCTCATATCACGGTTAAATCAATTAGTTAAGTGTTATTTCAGGTGATGTGAGCAGCACTTCGATCAGGGTTAGAGAACACCCCTACATGCTAGATAAATCAATGTGTTAATCTGATTTTCAGCGAAAAAGAGATCACCCTCATGAAAGACGAATTCGAATGGTGTGATGAGTTCGATGGATTTTAATTCCCCCGAATTCGAGGGAATCTAGTAGTCTACTTTTTATTTTCGCCTTTTTTCAATTTAAGCCCAAAGAGAACAAGCCCAATAGCCAATAAGCTTTCGACAGTACCCAGTAAAAAATCATCATATTGAATAAATCTAATACCCGCCATAAAAAGTAATATCACACCGGCAAGAATGAATTTAAATGACTTTTGTTTGAGTGGGTTTTTGTCGTTCGGTTGCATAAAAATCCTTTTATATTAAATGTTAAAATCTAGCATGAGTATCACATGTTCGGTCATTCCGAACAACTCAACCTGTCGGTCTGACCGACTAGTTAAAATTCAAGGCTGCGCATGGCGTGGCCTTTTTGTTTTGTCATCATAAAGTCAGGAAACCAGAAATGAAAAAGTTAACAGTCACCCTTTTAGGTCTAAATGAGAATAACACTGCTGGTTCTGTAACTTTTAAGGTATGGCAGCGTGATAACTTACTGATTGAAGACACGTTGAAAGGAAAAGTTTCAGAGAGATATAGCAAGGTTTATGATATCGATGGTTTTAATGAGCCTGTAAGAATTGAGCATAACCGCAACGATCTCCCATCACTTAAAATTACTGCCCGCATCGCATAATCAATTGCGTTTTATTGAACTTTAGTTAACCAATTAATAATCTATTCTCTGGGTACCCAATCGAAGGAGATAGAAATGTTTGTAGAAGAAGGGTTAAAGCCAGATCCGGATAACGCTGGTTTTGTGCTTGGATGGGGAGTTGTACGCTATTCTCCTTGGCATTTAGCTGGCGTGTATGCCACTAAAGAGAAAGCCGAAATAGAAGCAGTTAATTTCGGCTCAGTTTATGAAGTCCATTACGGATCGCATAGAACGGGTAGTGATGACTTCGTATGGGGCATTGATCCCTAATCATTACTTATTTCTGGATGGATTAACGTCAGGGTCGCAAATGCGGCCTTTCTCATATCTGGAACTTTGGCGTAGAGGGTTCGCGCGGATGCCTGAAGAGCATCAGGACTCGGTTCGATTCCGAGAGGTTCCACCCAATGATGATGAACACGCCACTTTGATAATTGAATAAATAATTTTATTAATATTTTAATGGTGCGATTTTTGACCAAAAGGCGTTTGTTTATTAATCTTAATATCTCCTGATGTACACAACAATGGGAGAAAATGCATGAAATATTACGTTTATACTAAAACTGATAAGCAGGGTGATCATGAAGTGCACCGTGAAGGATGTAATCGTATGCCACTAGATGAAAATCGAGTGACCCTCGGTGACTTTACTAGCTGTCAGTCTGCTGTGAAAGAGGCAAAACGACGGGGCTACAGTGCCGACGGCTGTCGCTGGTGCTCATCGGAATGTCACACATCCTGATATCAGTAATATGGACATAATTAAAGGTCGCTGAGGCGGCCTTTTTCATATCTGCAATCCTAACTAATTGATATTCATTCGATATCGGAATTCCGATATCGACCTCCTATTAACTTAACTCACAGGGGCGAACCTATTTCACCCCACGGACGCCCATTGTTCTGATGGGGTGGAATATGAAGATGAAAGAGAATCCTGATTTCTGGGCCGAACTATTAAACGGCCTAAAAAACTCGTGGCCGCAGATATCCGGCTCTGCTTTGGCAATCGCCATTTGTTACGGTCGCCTGATTTATGACGGCGTAGACCGTAAGAACCGATGGATTGAGGTGCTGCTCTGTGGTGCCTTGTCATGGAGTGCGTCCAGCGGCTTAGAGATGTTTGGTATTCCCAGTAGCTTTGCACCCGCTATCGGTGGCGTTATCGGTTTTATTGGCGTTGAGAAGATACGGGAGATTGCCATTCGCGCCATCAATAAACGGTTGGGAGATAAATAATGACCAGAGGCATTCGTAACAACAATCCGGGCAACATTGATCATAACTCAGCTAATCAATGGCAAGGTCAGTTGAAGCATGACCCGAACATTGAAAAACCGTTCTGCCGGTTTGAATCACCCGAGTATGGTATTCGGGCACTGATGAAGCTGTTGTGTAATTATCATAAGGGCGGGCACAACAGCGTATCTAAGATTATCAATCGCTGGGCACCTTCAATAGAAAATAACACTACGGCTTACATTAATGGGGTAGCTAAGGCGCTGAGTGTGGATCCGCATCAAGTTCTCGACATGAATAAACCCACACTGATTGCGCTGGCTAAGTCCATTATCCGGCACGAGAACGGCCAGCAACCTTACCCAGATGGTGTGCTTGAAAAGGCCTTCAATTTACTCTGAATCCTGAGCCTCGCATTCGCGGGGCTTCTTTTTATCTGCGTACTGACGTACGCAAAATCCAATCATGACTTATAGAAATAGAGCCTGAGAGATATCGCTAGGTGGCGACCTTTCATGAGGCGATATTTCTACGTCAGCAGGCTCTTATTTCTATAGGAATACGCAATATGTATACAATCACAGTTCCCTTTTATGATGATGAACTTTATGTTGTGGAATACAACAATGAACCGTATGTGCCGATGAGACCGATTGTTGAAGGTATGGGGCTAGCTTGGCAATCACAGTTAGAGAAGATAAAACAAAGGTTCAAATCAACTATAACGGAAATCGTTATAGTTGCCGCAGACGGTAAAAAGAGGGAAATGACTTGCCTCGCCCTTCGTAAGTTGGCTGGCTGGTTAGCCACGATCAGCCCTAACAAGGTTAAGCCTGAAATTAGGGGCAAGGTGATCCGTTATCAGGACAAATGCGACGATGTCCTCTACGAATACTGGACAAAGGGTGTTGTGGTCAATCCCCGCAAGCGTAGCGTGATGGAAGAACTGAATCAGGCCTGTGCTGAATTAAAAAGAGACAAGCAGATCGCCAGTGTGTTTGGTACTGGCCTCAACGAATGGAAGAAGGTCAAGCTTGAGCATGAAAGCAAGATAAGAGGATTGGTCGGACAGGCCGCTGACTTAGTTCTGGATCTTGTTCTGGCTGAAACAGGTAAGGGTAAAATAACACGCACCGAATCAAGGTGAGTAATATGAAATTCAACAGCCAGTACTTCACCCTCAGTGCTTTGGTGATTGTCTCTGGCTTGTTCTGGTTCTATTACAGTGAGTATCAAGAAAAAGACAAAGCCTACACGGAACTGGATACGAAGTATAAGAATCAGCAGGCCATCACTGACAATGCCTTTCAGTCCATCAGGATCATCAATGACATCTCACGCATTAATAGCGAAAACCGGCATCGGTCAGCCGTGGATTCTGAGCAAACTAAAACGGCCATCAAAGATGCGGTGGTCAATCATGATTGTGCCAATCGCCTTGTGCCTGATGGGGCTGTTAACCGGTTGCAGCAACACACGAACCGAATACGTTCCGGTGCCACCGGTACCCATTCCGGCACCTCTGCTCGCTGACTGTTTGCCTCCGGTGATACCGGACACAATGTCATGGAGTGACAGTCTCATTCTGAATGAGCAATTATTAATGGTCATTGAGCAGTGCAATCTGGATAAGCAGGCGATACGGGAAATAGAAGAAAACAAGCAGCCACCTCAGAGCTAATGATACTGGGGTGGCAGGAGTGAGTTAGGGCAGTGTCAATGGGTCATGAGAGGACGGCAGGAATGAACCGTCCTACTCGGTTTTATAGTATGTTCAATTTGGCTAATTTGCCGGTGGAATATAAGGGGGAATTGGAATTATGGGTTTTGGCAAAGGAAAAAAGGGCATTACGCAATGTTCCCCTGTAGATGTTAGAACGCATACAGGGCCACTTGATGGTGCGCTGGGAGAATCAGCATAAGTTAGCACTGGAGCTAAAATAGCCGAACCCGCCAACAGGCAAAGAAGAATGAATTTTTTCATTTTACTCTCCACTTGTAACGCTATTATCAAAAGCTTGATAAGACCATTAGGCTTATCCCCATCCAACAATAAACGAATAATGCTTAACAATTAGTTAACGCCTGAAACTAAAGTCAATATTTCTTTGCCCGTTCCCTGAGTGGTTAAAGGAATACGGATAACGCATGCTGCCACTTCGTTCCTACCGCGTACCCAACGCACACGGACTGGTGGCATTTTTATTTGCGTCGGGTTATCGCCGTCGGTCGGTATTAGCTGAGACCTGTTCCCTTAACATCGAGCGTACAGACAGAATCAAAAATAACCCATGCCACCGTGTAGGACGGATCATTATCAGCAATATCCGCTGTAGGCAGAAGAAGTGATGTGACAGCCGGAAAGACGGCCTGCATTGCCATCATGATTCGCAGAGTGGTGATAGCTATGCAGTAGAGAGCAAAGTCCGATTATCGGATATCGCCCATATTTAGGGCGCTGACAGTAACCTAAGTATAAAGTAGACTGAAACTTCAATAAGACTAATCAACAAAAGGAATTTTGGTTATGGGAATGCTGTTACTGCCAGTGATCGGTTTATTGCTACTGTTTTTGTCACTGCTTGTGTTGATCTGTCTGGTTGCTTTTATTGCTACCTGCTGGATACATCTACAAAAAGGGCTACACAACGGTGGGTTTTTTATTGGTCTTTCAGGGGTAGGCTTAGTTCTGTCATCTTATGGCCTTTATAAGTTTCTTTCTTGGCTCGGAATTGTATGAATTTGAATATTAAATAAATCACCACCTCTGGGTGGTTTTTTGCTTTATGGAGGGCAGCACATGCCACCCCGTATCCCCCGCGCCTGCCGCAAGCAGGGTTGCCCCAAGACCACCACCGACCGAAGCGGCTACTGTCCTGACCACCTGCACACCGGCTGGCAGTCTCACCAACAAGGCAAGAGCCGACATGAACGCGGCTACGGCAGCCAATGGGACAGATTAAGGGCCACCATCAAGGCCAGAGACAAGCACTTGTGTCAGCAATGCCTGCGTCAGGGTCGGGCCGTGACAGGAACAACGGTTGACCATATCAAACCCAAAGCCCACGGGGGCACGGATGCGTTATCCAATTTGGAATGCTTATGCTGGTCTTGCCATCGGGCGAAGACCGCAACGGAGCGACTGCGATAGTCACTCAACGACTGATAATTAATGCCAGTGAGTAAATATATCTGATGTAACCATGACAGTTAAACAATGGTCTGATGACGTAATTTTTACCTGAAATCATTGCTGTTGTCATGGTCACGTATAGGGCGGGGCGGGTGAAATCGCTACCTCTCTCGCCCCACAGGACCGCCGCCTTACCTCTGTTCAGATCGCCGCGAAATGTAAACCTTTTTTTGGGGTGCCCCAACTGCACCGTTTTACAGGAGAAATCACATGGCAGGACGACCGCCAACCCCGACTCACCTGCGTTTGGTGAGGGGTAACCCATCAAAACGCCCGATAAACGCCAACGAACCGATGCCGGAAAAAGGGGTGCCCCCGATCCCGAAGCATTTCGGGAAAATGGGCCGCTATTGGCATGAACGGATCGCCGGGGAACTGGACAAAATCGGCGTGTTAACCAGTCTGGATGCGAAAGCCCTTGAGTTGCTGATTGAGGCCTACGTCGAATACCGGACCCATTGCGACACCTTAGAGAAAGACGGCTATACCTACCGCACCGATCAGGGCCTCATTAAAGCGCCCCCCGCCGCTGGGATGAAAGCCGATGCATGGAAACGCCTTCACGCCATGCTCAGTGCGTTCGGCATGTCCCCCTCCAGTCGCACGAAAGTCAATATCGCCGGAGAAGACAAGGCCGATCCGCTGGCGGAATTTTTACAGATGAGGGATTAAGCATGGCTAAAGTGGCTGACGGCATTCGCTACGCCGAGCGGGTTGTGGCGGGTGAGATTGTCGCCGGGGAATTGGTGAAACTGGCCTGCCAGCGCTTCCTGACTGACCTGAAAACGGGGGAGGCTCGCGGGATTGTGTTCAGTGAACCCCGTGTCCAGCATATCCTGAACTTCTACAAGTTTGTCCCGCATGTCAAAGGGGCACTGACCGGCAAGCCCATTGAACTGATGGACTGGCATATCTTCATTCTGATTAACCTGTTCGGCTTTGTCTGTCCGCTGGTGAATGAGGCCACCGGTGAGGTGGTGCTGCGTAATGACGGCAGTGGGCGCCCGGTGATGGTACGCCGTTTCCGTACCGCGTATATAGGGATTTTCACCATACCTTTTGCTTTCATATTTACAGGGTTACTTAATGTAACTTAGTGACTAACGACTAATCTGACGGCAGAGCAAAGCCCTAATTCGGACTTAGGTGATAACCCATTGATATTCAATCAAACGCCAGATTTGGCGTCTGCTTATACTTTGAGCACCTCAAAATCGGAGAGCGCAAAATGCCATCAACAGTGTTCGAGGCAAGCACTGCCCCGATTATTTCGAGTCAGTTTGACCCCCTCGATAAAATCAGTCTGGTGATTTTATGACTAAAATATTATCTAACCCATTGATATTTAATCAGACCCCGAATTTGGGGTCTGCTTGTATTTTAACCACAGGAATTATTGTCGGTTGGTTACCTCGTTGCATGGAGTAAGAATTGCCCCTCTTTAAGAGGTTCAGTTTGCGTACCGAAAATATCGGTATGCAAATGATGAATATTTGTGCTGACGAAAAACGTCGATGCAAAACCCAATATTCGATAATCGGACTTTGGGTGTGACTGACAGTTGGTCAGTCGCAAATGACGGTGAGCGTAAATGATATTTACTCACAAAATTTGCGCGGCAGTAATACTGACTCACAAACTTTGCACAACTCATTAAGAGGTGCGCACAAAAGAGTGATCTAGAAACAAAGGGTTAAGTTATTTTGTCCAGACCGTTATGTCCAAGCAATACGTTGAAACACAATGAATTTATAACGTTTGTCCAGCACATAAAGTAACCATTGGGATTTCCGCAATGGTTGGGTCAAAGTGACGGCTTCGGATAAATCAACGAGTTAATCAACTATAGAGGAAATCCCTATGGTTGCCACTTATCCTCAAATTGAGGATGAATGAAGTATCAATAAGTTTTAAATGACACAAGAAGGCTTGAGTTTAAGCAGCCCAGTAAAAGCCCTTTAAAATCATTAAAATCCAAATTTGGGTTGTCTTTAAGGTGGGTATTGAGATTTCCTCAACACCTTTTGCTGAATGTAACTGAGTGACTGAATACGTATTACGTTCGCAGTGATTTAACTTACTGATTTTTATCATGGTTGAAAAACCAGTTCATCTATAGGCGGTGGAACATGGCAAGAAGACAGAAGAAGAATGCACCCTCGATAGTCGTCACGGTCACAGGCAAGATTACCGTTGCCCCCAAGCGTATAAAGTGCCAGACAGGTAAAGTCATGGCAGTCGCTACTATGCGGGTGCAGAGCGATAAGCGCAGTGATTACCCGCTGGGTGCCATTGCTTTGATGAGATGGCGCTATCGGTGATGCTGTTACAGAAAGGTCAGGTGATCACGGTGACGGGAAAGGCTTCACTGGCAGGGCTATCAGTTGGCTGTCAATTCTATCGCTTAATAGGTTCCGACGAATGGCGTCGCAACCCTCTAAGGTCGGAACGTTAAACGTACCAACCTACTCACTTTCGACGAAATTCGTCGTCAGTCATTAGCTCAGTACATTTAGCGTATTGACCTCTTCTTATCCCTGTAGGGATATCAGATAACAGATTGTAGTATATCAACAACATAAACAAGATTGGTGAAGCTTCTTGGTCTAATGCAGATTGTATATAAATTTGTATATCTTTTAATATGGAATTTATTTATTAATTTATTATCAATGAATTAATCATCATTCATTACACCCAATCCCAAAGCAGTACAACGGGTCAATGACCCGCTCCCCATCCCCACCCAATGCCAATGCTGTCGTAACCACGTGACCATCGCCCATCACACGGAGGTGTTTGGGGAGGTTCGCAGTCGCTGGCCGTGGCTCTATGTCTGCTGGTCATGCGATGCCCGTGTCGGGATGCACCCGGAAACGAATATTCCGCTGGGCTATCTGGCAGATAAACCGACACGGGAGGCGAGACGGAATGGTAAACAGGAATTTGAGGAAATGCGGAAGAGAGGGAATTTTGAACGCACGGACGCCTACCGATGGTTAGCATGGCGGCTGGGCGTCAGTGCCAGTAAATGTCATTTCGGCTGGTTTAATGCCGAGATGTGTGAGAAAGCAGCGAATATATGCAGGGGATTTAAATGATGACAGATTACAAATCACTATATGAAGCGAGTAAAAAAGAAATTGAAGCCCTGAAAGAACAGGCTGGCATTACATGGAATGGAACTCCTATTTCTGAAATAAAAATGCCAGAAATTGCAGGTTATAAACAAATTATAGAGGCTACCGTTTGGGCAGAATCAGATTGTGAACCAAAAGATGGTGAGTTTTCAGTCTATATCAGGCCACTAAATGGCACAGTTATTAATAGTGATACGTATGAATTAGTTCATCATGAAATATACGAATCTATCTGCAATGGAGCATTGAAAATAAAACCAGAAATTAACTATAGAATTATATGTTATGAGTCAGGTGAAAGTTGCGATGTATTTTGGGATAAATATTTCATATCACTACCAGAAACTATAATTACGGAGAAATGGGAATGACTAATTCAGATTTATGCAGAGAAGAAGAAATGAACAATGATGTGATTGAATTGGCGCAAAAAATTATGTTGGCATTATCAAATGAACGTGAATTAATAGGAAAATACCCAAATATATTTTTTGGTCATTATTTAATTAATGCAGAAAATATAGCAAAAATCTGTAATGAAATAGACAGCCTTCGGAATGAATTAGCCAAATATGAAAATATGGAGCCTGTGGCGTGGAAAAATATGGTGACCGGGGAAATTTACACAGAGTTTCCGCAATCAAATAAAACTCATTGTCTAGCTGTTCTATATTACCAACCACCCCATAGTAAATAGCGAGGCTCATCATGGATATTATCGATGCAGCGAATGATTTAAATGAACTGAATCTATCTCATGCGCTCCAGAACCGGCAACCAGTACTAACCAGTATCAACGGGATGTGCCGATGGTGTGAGACGGAGCCAGCAACACACGGGGCATTCTGTAGTCAGGAGTGCGGGGAGGATTATGAGCGACTTCGGAGGAAATAACACCCCAAAAGGGTCATGTATTAAATAGTTAGTTGTTGTGATATGCTTCCCGCCTTTTAAGGGTAAAGCATGGCCAAAGCTGACGTCTATTGCCGTTATTGTCACAAATC
>NZ_NJAI01000004.1:79199-84358 GCF_002632725.1 Xenorhabdus hominickii | reverse complement strand
CCCGTGAGTCAATGGACGGCTGGGATTTATACGGTAATGAATCACCCGTAAACAATATCGAATTTATTAACGGAGTCAACTTCATCACCAATGACTAACGAATTCGAGAACGGACGACGACAGGTGGCAAGGGAGTGCCGCAACGAATTACTCAGACTCAAGAAACGCACCGATCAGCAAACTACCGAAATACTCACCAAACACCTTCCCCGATTTGAAATCGCTATGTCGTCATATCAAAGGAGCAAATTTCAGCCTGTGATGCGGCTGCGATACTACGTCGATATGATTGATAAGGAGACGAAAGATGGATAGATATCCTCTGACATTTGATGAAGCATGTAATTTTGTTGGCGTCTCACCACCAACATTGCGTAATTGGATTAGAACAGGTCGATTAGTGGCAGCAAGAAAAGACCCAACCAAAAAACAGTCCCCGTATCTTATCACTCGACAAAATTGCATTGCTGCGCTCAATAATCCGATCCACACTATAAAAGTGAGCGCGGTTGACGTTAAGGAAGGTTATAAATGTCAATATTCCGCAGAAACAAGACTTGGTACGCCGATATCACGATCCCGGGTGGTCAGAGAATTAAACAATCTCTTGGCACAGAGGACAGGCGGCAGGCGCAGGAACTGCACGACAAATTAAGGGCTGACTTATGGCGAGTTGATAAGCTCGGTGATTACCCTGACATCACATTTGAGGAAGCATGCGTCAGGTGGCTGGAAGAAAAATCAGCGAAAAAGTCGCTTGATACTGATAAGAGCCTAATGGGTTTTTGGGTAGATCATTTTTCGGGATGCCTGTTAAGGGATATCACCTCGTCGAGAGTTTATACCGCTATTAGCAAATTGCAGAATAGAGCGGTATTAGCCAGATGGCTAGCAAGAAAAGAGGCGTGTATCAAAAAAGGGAAAGATATTCCTGTTTATGTTCCTAAGTCAGCATCACAGTCCACTAAATCATCATACTTAGCATTAATAAAGTCCATTCTCAGAGCTGCTGAACGAGAATGGAAATGGATAGATAAAGCTCCAATCATAAAAGTAAACCAGCCAAAGAATAAGCGCATCCGATGGCTGGAGCCACACGAGGCAATAAGGTTGATATCTGAATGCCCTGAACCGCTGAAATCTGTTGTTAGGTTTGCATTAGCTACAGGGTTGCGAAGATCAAATATTATTGACCTAGAATGGCAGCAAATCGATATGCAACGGAAGGTAGCATGGGTGAATCCTGAGGACAGTAAATCGGGTAAAGCAATTGGGGTTGCTTTAAATGATACTGCCTGTCAGGTTCTCCGTGATCAGATTGGGAACCATCATAAGTGGGTCTTTGTACATAAAACAGCATCAAGTCGGCATGATGGAACCATGACGCCAGCAATCAGGAAAATGCGTGTTGATAATAATAGGTCGTGGAATTCTGCGCTAAAGAGGGCAAGGATAGAAGATTTCCGATTCCATGACCTACGCCATACATGGGCTAGTTGGTTAGTTCAGTCTGACGTACCGTTATCCATTTTGCAAGAAATGGGTGGCTGGGAATCAATCGAAATGGTGAGACGATATGCTCATTTGGCACCAAACCATCTAACTGAACATGCAAGACAGATAGATGTGATTTTTAGTGCTCATGTCCCATCTGCGTCCCAAGACTCAATTGATGATAAGATAATTGGTATGTAATCTATTGATAATATTGGTGGGTTGTGGGAGGCTCGAACTCCCGACCAATTGATTAAGAGTCAACTGCTCTACCAACTGAGCTAACAACCCAATGCAAGTAATTATTCTCCAGCAACAACTCGACGTCAATGGGGGCCCACTTTTTTATTAAGTGAATAAAACATACACAATGCACTATCTGTTTTGATTGGCTGAATTATAATCGTCTGGTTTTTCGTGTGAAATCCTTCTGTTAATACCGTGGTTGTCTATGTCACAATGTTCCCTTAAGCACAGCTTGAGGGTATTAAGGCCATGCTGTGAGAATAAATTGGATATAACTATGGAAGAAAAAATACAACCCCTCCACACTCCTGAAACTGGAGACTCGCATCTACAGCGAAGTCTCACCAACCGACATATACAGCTAATCGCGATTGGTGGTGCCATCGGTACTGGCCTGTTTATGGGATCAGGCAAAACTATCTCCCTTGCGGGGCCGTCAATCATTTTTGTTTATATGATTATCGGGTTTATGCTGTTTTTTGTTATGCGTGCAATGGGAGAGTTATTGCTTTCCAATCTGCACTATAAGTCGTTTAGTGATTTTGCTGCGGATTTATTGGGGCCGTGGGCAGGTTTTTTTGTGGGCTGGACTTACTGGTTTTGCTGGGTCATTACTGGTATTGCTGATATTGTCGCTATCACTGCTTATGTCGGATATTGGACTCCTCATTTTCCCGAGTGGGGAACTTCGCTCTTGTGTGTTCTGGTATTGCTGACTCTGAATCTCGCGACGGTAAAACTATTTGGAGAACTGGAGTTCTGGTTTGCCATGATCAAAATCATTGCCATTGTAGCGTTGATTGTTACAGGGGGTATTTTGATTGGCATCCATTTCCAATCGCCAGCGGGACACGTTGCTACTCTTTCTAATGTCTGGAATGATGGTGGCATGTTTCCAATGGGGTTGAGCGGCTTTTTTGCTGGGTTCCAGATAGCGATATTTGCTTTTGTTGGTATTGAATTGGTGGGGACTGCTGCTGCGGAAACTAAAAATCCGATGAAGTCTTTGCCAAAAGCGATTAATGCCATTCCAGTCCGTATTATTACGTTTTACGTTTTGGCGTTGATTGTAATTATGTCGGTCACGCCGTGGAGAACCATTATTGCGGATAAAAGTCCTTTCGTGGAGTTGTTTGTCCTGATTGGATTGCCTGCTGCTGCCAGTATCGTCAACTTTGTGGTACTGACTTCTGCTGCTTCTTCGGCAAATAGTGGAGTTTTTTCAACCAGCAGGATGTTGTTTGGTTTGGCAAAAGAAGGGGATGCTCCAAAGCAGTTTAGTCGTCTCTCTCGTCGTTCGGTTCCAGCTTCGGGATTGATTTTTACTTGTCTGTGCCTCTCTTTTGGCGTGATTCTGATCTATTTCATTCCTGATGTCATGCGTGTTTTTACTTTGGTAACAACGGTTTCTGCAATTCTGTTTATGTTTATTTGGAGCATGATTTTGTGTTCTTATTTGGTTTACAGAAAACGCCGTCCAGCTCTGCATCAGGCGTCAGTGTATAAGATGCCGTTTGGTATCGTGATGTCGTGGGTATGCCTGGCTTTCTTTGCTTTTGTTTTGGTATTGCTTTCCCTGCAGCCAGATACCCGCCAGGCATTAATTGCTACGCCTGTTTGGTTCATTATTTTAATGGTCGGGTTTCAGATTGTGAAAAAAAGGAAAATTCGACTTCATCGCTAAGTGATAAAAAATCCCATTCATTAACTCTCAATGGCCCGAATGTGGGCCATTTTTTTATCTTATGTAGCCATGAATGTTCCTTGATGGAATCTAAGTTGCCACTTATTATTTGAATTTAATTGCCAAATTGAGGAACGAAGTGTTTTATTGAATTGATGACCAATTTGGTCTACTTCGTAAGATTGATAAGTTAGCAACACAATATTTTTATCCAGATATTTTATAAAAAAACTCTGTGAAAAAATCGGTGAGACAGTTTTTATTTCTGAAGTTAATCCATCAACCACGATTTTCTTAGTATAAATATGACCTGATTTACTTATTTCTAGAAAATCATCATGTAATACAGTATTAAGCCAATCGGCATTATTTCTTTTTTCATCGTGGAGACTGGTTTCAAGATATTTGAGTAAATCGAAAATAGTCATTTTTTCTTAACCATATGATTACCAAAGAAAATTAGTGGGTATCAAATATCATCAATAAAGGGAAATACATTTTTAAATTATTTTTTTAATACGCTATTTACATTTATTTTTTTATCAGGTAGTTATAAAAGGGTCAAGTAAAAAAGAGGTGAATATGGAAATTATAATTAGGGCTACTGAGCCTGAAGATGCTGAGCATTACCAACGAATTTTTAGTCATCCCGATGTTTACTCTAATACTTTACAACGTCCATGTCCTTCTCATGAAATGTGGCGGGAACGTTTGAAGCTAAATAAAGCGCAAGGGGATATTGATTTTGTTGCTGAAATAAATGGCAAGGTTGTGGGTACAATCGGGTTATTCACCCATGCCAATCCAAGACGTAGACATGCAGTGGGCATTGGTATTGGTGTCGATGTGGCTTATTCTGGCCGGGGGGTAGGATCAAAAATGATGGAATTTGCGATCGATTATGCATTCAATTGGTTGGGAGCTATCAGAATCGAGTTGGAAGTTTTTGTTGATAATGAAAAAGCGATCGGCCTTTATACCAAATTTGGATTTGAAGCGGAAGGTATCCGGCGTATGGAAGCACTGAGAAATGGTCAATATTGTGATGTGATGGGAATGTCTTTAATCAATAGCCGATTTATTTGATGCTTTTGGATTCATAATAATTTGAAATTAAACTACAAATAAGATAAACAAATATTAAGGGATACCTTTTTATTTTTTATGAATTAATTTATTAGTTTAATTTTTTGTAAAAAATATTTTAATTTGTATTTTTTGACCATAACTTGTTAGTTTAAGGAATGGAAAATATATATGATAATTAAAATTAGGGCTACTGAGCCTGAAGATACAGAACATTACTAACGAATTTATAGTCATCCCGATGTTTACTCTAATACCTTACAACGTCCGTGTCCTACGCATGAATTTTGGCAAGAGCGATTCAAGCAAAATAAATATCAAGGAAATGTTTATTTTGTTGCTGAAATAGACAATAAAGTGATAGGTACATTGAGAATATCTACTTACGCTAATCCAAGACGTAAGCATGTAGCAGAAATAGGGGTCATGTATTAAATAGTTAGATTGAATATCAAAAATAGTACTCACGCTCAATAAAAGTTCCTATCACCTTATCGTGCATTTCTTCGGATTTTGAATAACTGATAGTTTTTCTATTCAGTCTTTTTATTCGAGTACGCTGAGTTAAATTCGTTCTCTCTATACGCTGAGTAAACGTCTTTCCAGTCAGGTGATCTTCCTCGGGAAGGTTATCATAAACAACATAATC
>NZ_NJAI01000004.1:73580-79099 GCF_002632725.1 Xenorhabdus hominickii | reverse complement strand
GATTTGTGACAATAACGGCAATAGACGTCAGCTTTGGCCATGCTTTACCCTTAAAAGGCGGGAAGCATATCACAACAACTAACTATTTAATACATGACCGAAATAGGTATGGGAATTGATTCAGACTACTTTGGCAAGGGCGTAGGTTCAAAGATGATGGAGTTTGCGATCGATTATGCATTTAATTGGTTAGGTTGTATCAGAATTGCATTGGGGGTGTTTAGTGATAATAAAAGAGCAATAGCCTTGTATTCAAAATTTTGATTTGAGGTTGAAGATATCCGACGCAAGCAAGCATTAAGGAATGGTCAATATTGCGATGTGATGGGGATGTCCTTAATTAATAGTCGGTTGATATGATTTTTTTACGATTTATGGCAATAATCTAGATAGAGGAAGCATCGGTTTGAGGGCTTCCTCTTTATTTTATATTAAGATAAAAAAGATATTATGATACGAAAACTAAAAACCTCGCTGTAATATCTTACATTCGTACTCTTGTGAATCTAGTTGTGTGGTCAACTGTGTCATAAGTATATTTTTATGTTTAAAATTATTGCAGATAAATAAATCAATTGCTGCATAATGGTATTCAGGCCATGTATGTATTGTGAAATGTGATTCGGCCAATATAATGACACCGCTCACTCCCCATGGTTTAAATTCATGAAAATGGTGGTTGACTATATTAAGATCACATTTACGGGCAATATTGAGCATGATCTCTTCAACAATAGGAATGGATTTTAATTTATTACTATCACAATCCTTCATTTCTATCACAATGTGAGTACCAAGTTGTTTGGTATCAAATATCTTGTTTTGAATAGGTAAGTTAATTTTTTCTTGCCCACGGTATTGAAATTTGTTTTCATGGCATTGGTTACAGCCTGTCTCTATCAATTTTTCTATTGTTAATATTTTTTTACCATATCCAATCGTCATCATGTTATGGCATGATTTACATTGATAAAATTTCATTCTAGGGTTAAGTTCTCCAGTATATATCTTGCGGGAGTAAGAACTATTCTCTGGAATTGTAGAGTATGTATTTTTTGTCACAGAAAGCACATAAAGGTCACTGACATTACTAATAATACTACCACCATGATAATGATTAAATTGTGGGTGGATATTTTTGATAAGCAGATTTTGATCATGGAATAAACGCTGTATTTCTCTATTCTGTACGGGTTTCTTTTGACCAAATGAAAGTAATATCTCACTATTATCATTTTTTGCATAGCTAATCGCACGTGATAAAAATAGTTTGAGTCCACTTAACGTATAGGGTGGATCGGTTAAAATAATATCGAATTCTTTCGCATATTTATTAGACTGTTTTAAATCTATGTATTCAGTATTAATGAAAAAATCATTTTGGCCAGATACATATTTAATAAATTCCAATAAATTTTGGTCGATATCTTTGACGAAAATATTTTGTGATCTATGGTGACCGAGTTTTTTAAATGCCATCATTAACGCTAAAGAAGTTAAATCATCATCACCCAAAAATAAAAATTTTTGCTTAAATATACTTGGGTTTTTAAGTAATAACATAACCCGACGTATTGAGGTTTCTAGCGTTGCATGAGCTTGATCTAACATGACATTCACTTGAGGGCGTTGG
The DNA here is from genome assembly GCF_002632725.1 of Xenorhabdus hominickii. Classification (GTDB taxonomy): domain Bacteria; phylum Pseudomonadota; class Gammaproteobacteria; order Enterobacterales; family Enterobacteriaceae; genus Xenorhabdus; species Xenorhabdus hominickii. Next base: position 77,466 of record NZ_NJAI01000004.1, on the reverse strand, counting down.
TGATATATTGTCTCCAGTAGGGTTGTGAGTTCACTTTCAAATTCTTTTTGTTTTTCAGACAAAGATAGTGAATTATATTTATTTATATCAACAGATTCATACCCGAGTTTATTTTTTATGTGTTTTATACCTTCATGTTTTAATTTAAAAGTACCTTTGTTATCAGCGAAGTCGAATTTTATTAACTCTTTTTTAAATGCAGATATTATTGGGATAGGTAAGCCACTTTTTAATGATAAAAATTTATTGGAAGAGCAATTTCCTAAATACAAATATATCAATAAATTCTCTAATACTTCAATAGGCTGAGTTAGTGTCATGTTACTTTTTATAGTTCTTAATATATTATTCATGGTTATCTCTTTTTGCTACATTTTTTTCTAACTCAATAATATAATTAAAATGAGTCTCTATTAATTCAATGGTTAAAATGCCTGTTAAGGCCATTACGGTAAGTCCTTCTAAAATCATAAAAATTTTCTCTGCTTGTATTTTGCTAAGAGAGGTTAATTGTATGATGATATTAATGTTGGAGTCATATATTTCTTGCGCTATATGGCTTTCATCTTTTTGTGACTCCTGAATCATAAATTCGTATCCAGCGACTCTAATGGTATTACGAATATTTAACAAATCTTTTTTTTCGTTTTCTAAAAATGCCTGAAAACTTTCAAATCCACTATCTAACTGCTGAGAATTTATTTGACGAACAAGTGCGATGAAAATTTCTTTAGTTGATTGAAAATAACGATAAACTCCACCACGGCTTAACCCGCATTCATTGACAATATCGGTCATAGTAGCTTTACTATAACCTTTATCAATAAAAATATTATGTGACTTTTTTAAAATATATTGTTGCGTTTTATATGATTTCATTTTTTCCTCATCATAAAAGCGACAATGATGTCGCTTTTATGATTTAATATAAGTCAAATATTTCTGATTTGCAATAAGAGGATATATGTAAGGAATTTTGGGTTTTTGTTATTTTAATGTTAAAAAAGATTGTAAATCTGACTGAATGAGTTTGCTTTTGTTTATAACAAATTGAATAACAATGATTTTACCACTTGATAAATTTAAAATAGTATGGGTTTACATTATTAATCCATTGTATATATACCATTTCTAATTATGTCATTGATACTGTGTTTTAAGCTCATAACTTACAATTTTTTAAAAGGTTATACTTGACCTGAAAGTTTATCTTGGTTTTGAAAAACAATTTCTGTCAGGAAATTCGCGATTTTTCGTATTCTTGGAGAATGAGCTAAATCAGACTGGATCACGAGCCAGATAGGTTTATCTATACCAAGATCATATGAAATGCAGGTAAGTCCAGTGCCGTTGGCTGCAATATGAGGTAATACTGCCAATCCCAGACCTGCATTTGCCGCTGCAATTTGCGTAAAAATTGATGTTGTTGCGACTGATAGTGTGCGGCCTTTGAGGGTTTGTTCAAGCCAGCTGAAAGAAGGAAGCTGTGAGTGCTCAGGTGTCCAACCAATAAAATTAGCATCGTCATATTTACCTTTAAATATGCCAGAAGGACAAGTTGCCAGATAGGAATCGCTTCCATACAGGCCGAATCCCAATATACCCAGTTGACGAACATTAACATGTCCTTGCTCTGGTCTGATGATTCGAAGTGCTAAGTCAGCATCACGACGGTGGAGATTTACAGAATAGATGTCAGTTGTGATCTCCAATTTCAGATTTGGATGACTGTTTTGTAGGCTTGCCAAGTTTGGAATAATTAGGTGGGTGGCTAATGTTTCGAGTGTTGCAAGGCGAACAGTTCCTGCTATATCTGTCCGTGTATCAGCTTCAAGTAGAAACGAACCCGCTGTCGCCTCCATCGCTTTGGCTTTCTCCAATAGTTCTATACCATCTTCCGTTAATCGATAGCCTGATTGGTGTCGGAGGAATAGAGGTATTCCGAAGGTGGTTTCCAGCCGTTCTATTTTTCGTGATACCGTTGCTACACCAATACCAAGAAAATCTGCTGCCTTACTGATCGTACCTGTGCGTGCGATTGCCAAGAATATTCGAATGTCATCCCAGATAAGTGATTTCACTGTACTTTTTCCATTTATGAAAAATTGATTATTAATATTGCCTAAATATTTCAATTTTGAAAGATGCCACAATGATTTTTCCAAAAATCACTCAGTCTGATCTACATATAAAGTAAAAAATTAAGGTAACGAATATGAGAGCAACGCCACAATTAGCAGTAGTGCTGACATTAATTGCAACATTTTTTTGGGGATCAAATTTCCAGGTAACAAAATTTGTGCTTGCAAGTTTGCCACCATGGACAGCTTCCGTTGAGCGTTTCTTCTTCGCTGTCATCTGTATTTTCATTTTCTTAGCATGGAAAGAGGGGATTCATGGCAAGGTGTTGAAGCAAAATTGGCGAGCATTCATTATCCTTGGTGCGATTGGAGTAGCAGGATTCAATGGAGCGTTTTTTGTTGGTCTTCAAAGTTCCAGCCCAGTCACAGCTGCACTTATTGTGTCAACGACTCCCATTTCTGCTAATATTTTGGAAGCTATTATATATCGTCGGATCCCTGAATTCATACGTATGATTAGCATGGTTATCAGTCTGCTGGGCGTTGCTTTGGTGATAACTAATGGTCAGTTTATTTTGAGCGGTGCGGTTCAGGTAGCAACGGGGGATATGATCATTTTTGCCGGTAGTCTTGGTTGGGCGATTTATACAGTAGGAACCCGAATATTTGTCAATAATGCGACACCATTGGAAACAACAAGTTGGACGATGTTTTTTGGCGCAGTTATCCTAACGTTCATTGCAATTTTTGTTGAGTCACCGATCCCTGCATTATCAGCAGGAACACTTGAAAGCCATTTAGCCTGTATCTATATAGGTATTGGTGGTTCCACTTTTGCTTATCTCTTTTGGAACATGGGAATTGCAATCCGAGGAGCAGGAAAAACGGCGGTATTTTTCAATTTTGTCCCAATTTTTGCACTTGCTATACAGGTCGTTATGGGTGAAATACCAAGCTTGATACAACTTATTGGTATCGTGATCACGGTTGTTGGTGTGCTCGTGGGGCAAGGAAGCATCAATAAATGGCTCGTTTTTAGAAGAGCAATAAAAGATTAATAGATGGTGAGCGTTTCTTTTCAATGAGTCTGAGACATTGCAGGGATTGCATCTGATTTTTTCCTACTTTAATTGAATATACAGACTCATTATCATCTTTAATTAATAATAGTTGCCAGTTTTTTATCATTTTTTAATGATGAAGTATTTCAGTGTCCATAAAAAAGGTGAAAAGCTATTTTAATATTTCTTGAATGTTACCAATCTATCAAAAACACCGGACATCAAAGTATAAATGGTGGAACACTGATTTATCATTAAGTTTTTAATATTACTTATTTATATTGTTGCTGCTGCACTAGAAATTGTCTAAAAATTATATTTTGCCATCTCACTTATATTTTTTAAATGTATTCAATCTCAGTAATACTTAAGTTTGAAATTTACTGAATATGTGTTGTATTTTTCGGATTTTTTATAATGTTATAAATTAATAAAGTTAGCTGTTGGTTGTTGCCAAAGTGTCCATGTATAAATTAATAATTTTATATTTTTTGAAAATAAATTTTTCATCTCTAAAAAATATCTCTCCTTCTATTTTTGAATATCCTAGAAGTACAACATTGATCACAATTATCACTCGGTATAGGTCATGTATTAAATAGTTAGATTGAATATCAAAAATAGTACTCACGCTCAATAAAAGTTCCTATCACCTTATCGTGCATTTCTTCGGATTTTGAATAACTGATAGTTTTTCTATTCAGTCTTTTTACTCGAGTACGCTGAGTTAAATTCGTTCTCTCT
>NZ_NJAI01000004.1:61186-73480 GCF_002632725.1 Xenorhabdus hominickii | reverse complement strand
GATTTGTGACAATAACGGCAATAGACGTCAGCTTTGGCCATGCTTTACCCTTAAAAGGCGGGAAGCATATCACAACAACTAACTATTTAATACATGACCCTCGGTATAAGCTACCTATCATTAATTTTGCGATACAACTACAATTTCAGTTTTCACTTGCATATACGAACTTTTGTATCAATAAAAAGAGGAATTCCATGAAATCGCGTGCTGCCGTTGCTTTTGGGCCAAACAAACCGCTCGAAATTGTCGAAATCGATGTCGCTCCGCCTAAAGCGGGTGAAGTCATGATAAAAATTAGTCATACCGGTGTCTGCCACACGGATGCTTTTACCCTTTCCGGTGACGATCCTGAAGGTATATTTCCTGTTGTTCTGGGTCATGAAGGTGCTGGTATCGTCGTTGAGGTTGGTGAAGGAGTCACCAGTGTAAAACCGGGTGATCATGTTATTCCATTATATACAGCGGAATGTGGTACATGTGAGTTCTGCCAGTCCGGTAAAACTAATCTTTGTATTGCTGTCCGTGATACTCAAGGTAAAGGTCTTATGCCGGATGGCACAACGCGTTTTTCTTACAATGGTCAACCTGTCTATCATTACATGGGATGTTCCACGTTCAGTGAATATACTGTCGTCGCTGAGGTATCGCTGGCAAAAATTAATCCGGAGGCAAATCACGAACATGTTTGTCTGTTGGGCTGTGGTGTCACTACGGGGATCGGTGCCGTACATAATACAGCTAAAGTGCAGCAGGGAGATTCCGTGGCAGTTTTCGGCCTTGGTGGAATTGGTCTGGCAGTCATTCAGGGGGCTCGTCAGGCAAAAGCAGGCCGCATAATTGCTATTGATACAAATCCATCTAAATTCGAACTAGCCAGGCAGTTTGGCGCAACTGATTGCATCAATCCAAATGATTATGACAAACCTATCCAGCAGGTCATACTGGACATGACAAAGTGGGGTGTTGATCATACTTTCGAGTGTATTGGTAACGTCAATGTAATGCGTGCCGCTCTTGAAAGTGCGCATCGTGGCTGGGGCCAATCAGTAATCATCGGTGTCGCTGGTGCTGGACAGGAAATTTCAACGCGTCCGTTCCAACTTGTTACTGGACGGACATGGAAAGGCACTGCTTTTGGCGGAGTCAAAGGACGTAGTCAATTACCGGGAATGGTAGAAGATGCCATGAAAGGTGAAATTGAACTTGCACCTTTTGTCACCCATACTATGCCTCTGGAAGGTATTAACGAAGCTTTCGATTTGATGCATGAAGGTAAGTCGATACGGGCTGTCATTCACTATTGATTGAGTCTTTACTATAGGCAAAAAACCGCGTTGAAATTCAATGCAGTATTTGCGAAATAACCAGATAGTTCATAACAAATTGATCTTAGAGGGAAAGGTAATGGTAAGAATTGAACATCATGCTTGTTTTGGTGGATGGCAAGATATCTATCAACATAAATCGAAGGTTCTGGATTGCCAGATGAATTTTTCAATTTTTCTGCCTCCCCAAATTAGAGAAAGAAGACTGCCAGTACTTTATTGGCTCTCTGGATTGACTTGCACAGAACAAAATTTCATCACAAAAGCAGGGGCTCAGCGTTATGCAACTGAACATGGAGTTGTTATTGTTGCTCCTGATACCAGCCCTCGAGGTGATGATGTCGCGGATGATGCTTCTTATGATCTTGGAAAAGGGGCTGGGTTTTATCTCAATGCTTCCAGGCAACCTTGGTCTTCGCATTATCAGATGTACGATTATGTCGTTGCGGAACTGCCAGAACTCATTGAAGCAAGTTTTGAGGTAACTGATATCAGGGCTATCAGTGGGCATTCAATGGGGGGACATGGTGCTATGGTTATTGCACTTAAGAACCCAAAGCGTTATTGCAGCGTATCGGCATTCTCACCGATTGTAGCACCCAGTCAGGTTCCGTGGGGAACAAAAGCATTTTTGGCCTATCTCGGCGAAGATATATCTAAATGGAAACAATATGATGCAGTAGAACTGATCAAGAATGCAAAAGAACGGCTTCCAATTCTGATCGATCAAGGCCTCAATGATGATTTTTTGGATAGCCAGCTACGCCCTGATTTATTGCAGGATATTTGCGATAAAGTCAGTTACCCTGTAACTATTAATCTTCGTCCAGGGTATGACCATAGTTACTATTTTATTGCCAGTTTTATTGAAGATCATGTTGCTCATCACGCTAAAGCGATGAAAAAAAGTTCAGATGAAAAAAGGGTGTTTTAAACGATTCAGGCTGTGAAAAACAGCCTGAAACAGTAAAGTAATTTTGTGGTTTGGCTAGCTGACCATGCTCCTGAGAATTTATTTAATTACCTTTGCGATGAAATTTGAAATCTCTTGAAATAGACAGGCAAATAACAAATCAATGCCTAAATAAAAGTCATCGAGTGCATGATATCAATATAACGTTGTTGATCTTGGTACATTTGTAAATAAACTTGATACTTCGCTTGATGGAATGGAAATGTTTTTTTATCTGGAGAAATAACATGCCCTTCTTTTACCATTGCTTGTGCTGCTTGTGTAATATCAGCAAATGTGCCGCTGGCGACTGCGCCTAATATGGCTGCACCTAGATTAACAGCATCTTCTTCTTGGACTAAATGGATTTCCTGTTCTGTCACATTAGCATATTCTCGCAACCATAACGGGTTTTTGGTTGCACCTCCGCACATCATTAGACGATCTATTCTATGTCCTGCCGCAATTAAGGTATCAATAATATGGCGTGTACCATAAGCGATGGCTTGTAATGTTGCCAAATAATATCGAGCTAAAGCATTACACCCATGCTCTAACGTTAATCCGCTGATCATGCCTTTGGCATAGGCATTTGCTCGTGGTGATCGGTTTCCGTGATGATCAGCTAAAACATGGAGATGTGTTGTCGGGTATTTTTCATACTGTTCTAATTGGGCAACGATATCATTCAGAATTTGATAATAATGTCGGCCTGAAACTTTGGCTTCATTCTCCAATTCTGGCCATGCTTCATGCTGGCGAATTGACCACTCTACCAGTGCTCCAGCAGCACTTTGTCCTCCTTCATTCAACCAATATCCTGGCAGCATAGCACCAAAATAAGGCCCCCAGACGCCCGGTATCATCGTCGGTTCAGGGCTGGCAATCATATGGCAATTGGAGGTTCCACTAATAATTGCTAAACTGCCCGTGGGTTTTGAGCCAACCAACGCTAAACCACCAGCATGAGCATCAATAATGCCACTGGCAACGATAACTTGATCGTGCAGGCCGAAGGCGTTGGCTGATTCTGCAGTCAAGTAACCCGCTTTCTCACCCACTTCGAGGATAGTTGGCGGGATTTTATCTGTCATATCTTCCAGTCCGATATTCTGAAGAAATTCTTTGCTGAATTGTGCTTGATGGGCAAGATAATTCCATTTGCAGGTAAGTGTGCAAACACTGCCAACATCAGCTTCTGTTGCTTTCCATACCAAAAAATCGGCTAAGTCAAAAAAGCGCCATACTGATTGATAACGTTGAGGAAAATGCTTTTTTAGCCATAAAATCTTAGGTAATTCCATTTCAACACTTATTTCACCACCAACATAACGCAGGCAGGGATCATTTGTGCGGTTTATGCTGGTAGTTTCTTGTCGTGCGCGATGATCCATCCACATGATGATGTCATGTTCTGGATTGCCGTTTTCTGCAACAGAGATGGGTAACCCACCTGTACCAACTGCAACTAATGAACAAGTGGCATCAAAGCCGATGGACTTAACATAGATAGGGTCTATACCTGCCCGATAAACAACCTCTTTGATGGTACTACAGACATTAACCCAAATATCCGCCGACGATTGTTCGACAAAACCTGTTTTGGGATGAAATTGTTGAATAGGACGGACAGAAAATGCGAGTCGTTCGCCTTTCATATCAAAAATAGCCGCTCGTACACTGGCTGAGCCGACATCAACACCAATAAAATATTGTTGCTTCATGCAAGACCCCGTTGTTTTTATATAATGCTATTGCTCAGAGTGGTTTTTTTACTTCAGGTTGTCGTGTTTTCTTTTCTCATCAAATCAATTATTGATTTCACTGAGTAATCATTGATAAAAATAAAAACTAACATACAATCACCATGATAACTAATTTATTAGTGGAGGTCTCAGTATGGAAAAATTTACTGATAAATTAATTAGCCTAGATCGATTTATTTTGCGGATGCTGAGATTTTTCTTACACGCATTCGTTATATTCTTGATCGGGATTTTACCTGGTGCATTGGGCTTTTTCCTGATTGAAAGCCATGCTATATCTGATGCGTTATTGAACTCTGTTTCAATGATTGGAACTCAAAATTTGCATATTGAGCCAGTCAGCACGCTGGGAAAATATTTTGCAGCTATTTATGGACTATTCCTTCAGGCTATTTTCTTTATCGCTGTTGGGATGGTGGTAACTCCTTTTGTTCATAGAATACTGCACAGTTAGCATATTTATGATGAAGAGTATGATAATGACAATACTTTAGAATAAAGAAGTTGTTTTTTAAAAGTATTTGTTAAAAATGCTAAAATCCAGATAATTATCGCAGTGAATATAGCATTTTTCGTAAAATAAAGTGGTGATGTTGTGCTATTTCACATATAAGATTTTCTTCCATAAATTTACCTCGGATAGAGAGTGAAATAATGAACCAAGGTCGTTGCTTATGTGGTGCGGTTAGCGTCAAAACTAACCAATTCATTGATGACATTAATGTATGTCATTGTGAAACATGTCAAAAATGGAATGGTGGCCCATTTTTATCTGTAGATTGTCAGGGTGATCTACAAATAGAAGGGGGTGAACATATCTCAACGTATTCATCGTCAGAATGGGCAGATAGAGCTTTCTGTAAAAAATGTGGTACACATCTTTTCTACCATTTACACCATCCCAGTACTTATTATGTTCCAATTGCTTTGTTTGAAAATAAACATTCAAGCAAACTATCCCGTCAAATTTATGTGGACAGTAAACCATCATATTATAATTTTGTTGAAAAGACTCCAATGCTGACTAAACAAGATATTCTAAACTTATTTAAATAATCGTTATGGTATGAGGGAAATATTCCCTCATATTATGTGGATTAAAATGGATTATTATATTTTTTCACTTTCCAAGCACCTCTTTGTTGGCTTATTTTATTCATTCCAGTTACATAGTGGTCTATACTTTTGGATATTCATTCACTCGCCACCTCGATGCTACTCGAAATCTATTGGGTATAAATAAAATATTTATAATTTTTTTGTAAAAATATGACACGAATCAATTGAGTCAATATTATTCATAATAAATAAAATAATTAATGTATTTTATTTTATTGATATGTAACAATTTTCTTTCGGTTTTGTACTAATGTTAGTATAATCAACTGCCTCATAAAAAAGATCTTGGTATCACTCGATAGAGGTGTTGTCTTATTTTCAATTATTTTATAAATATCATGATGATAAGCTCGGTGTATTCGCTTGGTTTTGGATCTTCTTAATTTATTACTATTTTAGTGGGTATTACGTTAGTGGAGATGTTGTTTGATTAATGTTTTATTGGTTGATGACCATGAACTGGTTCGCATTGGCGTGAAAGGCATTCTTGATGATGTAAGAGGAATCAAGGTGATAGGAGAAGCCAGCAGTGGAGAAGATGCGATCAGATGGTGCAGATCAAACAGCACGGATGTTGTCATTATGGATATGGGAATGCCGGGTATAGGAGGAATTGAGGCGGCTAAAAAAATCATCCGTTATTCACCTGACACACGTGTGATTATGCTGACTATCCATACTGAAAGCTCCTTGCCTATGAAAGTGATGCAGGCTGGCGTCAGGGGATACCTTAGCAAAGCTGCAACGCCTCAGGATATGATCAATGCGATTAGGGCTGTTTATGCGGGGCAGCGTTATATTTCCCCAGATATTGCCCAGCAGATGGCACTCAGTCAGTTATTACCTCAGAAAGAAAATCCATTAGATGAACTTTCAGAACGGGAGTTACAGATAATGACGATGATAACTCAAGGCCGTAAGGTTAATGAAATATCCACGTTGCTTAACCTGAGTCCCAAAACAGTGAATAGCTATCGTTATAGAATGTTCAGTAAACTAAATATCAAGGGTGATGTAGAATTGACCCATATAGCAATACGCTGTGGATTGCTTGATGCGCAGAATATGGTAAGCCACAGCGGGTGATAAACTGTGATGGGTGATAAATCGTGGCAGAGCAATTTAATTCAAAGGCGTTTTTAAAAATAGTCACCAGCCAACCGGGAGTCTACCGAATGTATGATACCACTGGTGCCGTGATCTATGTTGGCAAGGCCAAGGATCTGAAAAAACGGTTATCCAGCTATTTCCGGACACAAGTTAGCAGCCGCAAAACAGAATCACTGGTGAAAAATATCGTCCAGATAGATGTCACCGTCACCCATACAGAGACTGAGGCGCTTCTACTCGAACATAACTACATCAAACTTTATCAGCCTCGTTATAATGTATTGTTGCGGGATGATAAATCCTATCCTTATATTTTCTTGAGTAGTGATATCCATTCTCGCCTGACTATATATCGTGGTGCCAAACATGCGAAAGGGGAATATTTCGGACCATTTCCCAACTCCCATGCGGTACGTGACACTTTAGCTTTACTGCAAAAACTCTTTCCCATCCGTCAATGTGAAGACAGTGTGTACCGCAATCGCTCAAGACCTTGCCTGCAATATCAGATTGGCCGCTGTCTTGCCCCTTGTGTTGAGGGGCACGTGACGGATGACGAGTATCAGCAGCAAGTTGAATACGTCCGCTTGTTTTTGGCGGGTAAAGATCAGCAAGTATTGACTGAGCTGGTTGGAAAAATGGAAGATGCGAGTCAACAACTTAAATTTGAAGATGCCGCCCATTACCGCGACCAGATTCAAACTGTGCGGCAAGTCACGGAACGGCAATTTGTTTCAGGGGAAGGTGATGATCTCGATGTTATCAGCGTTGCTTTTGAGGCAGGTTTGGCCTGTGTACACGTCTTATTCATCCGGCAAGGGAAAATATTGGGTAGCCGAAGTTACTATCCTAAAATTCCTTCAGATACGAAATTAGATGAAGTAGTACAAACTTTTCTTGGTCAATTCTATCTTCAGGGGAGCCAAAACAGGACATTGCCGACAGAGATCTTACTGGATTTCTCATTACCTGAAAAAGAATTGCTGGAAGCATCCCTTTCTGAAGTATCAGGTAGAAAAATTCACATCCAAGCACGTCCAAGAGGAAATAGAGCTCGTTATTTAAAGTTGGCACGTACTAACGCCGCAACTGCATTGACTACCAAACTCTCCCAACAATCGACAATCCATCAGCGATTAGAATTACTTGCTGAATTTGCCTGTATCGAAAAAATCCAGCGCATGGAATGTTTTGATATCAGCCATACAATGGGAGAACAAACGGTTGCATCCTGTGTTGTTTTTGATGGTAATGGTCCTGTCCGTGCAGAGTATCGTCGCTATAATATTACAGGTATCACACCGGGAGATGATTATGCGGCGATGAATCAGGTCTTACACCGTCGATATGGGAAAGTCATTGATCAATCCAAAATCCCCGATATCATCTTTATTGACGGAGGCAAGGGGCAACTTGCCCAGGCGATTGATGTATTTCACTCATTGGATGTTGAATGGAATAAAAATCATCCAAAACTAATTGGCGTTGCGAAGGGAAGTGATCGCAAGGCGGGATTAGAAACCTTATTTTTTGAAGCAGAGGGAGAGGGGATAGCACTACCTCCTGATTCACCTGCATTGCATGTTATTCAACATATTCGTGATGAATCTCACAATCACGCTATTACAGGGCACCGCCAACGTCGAGAAAAAGTGAAAAAGACCAGTATGCTGGAATCGATAGAAGGTATCGGGCCAAAACGGAGACAAATGCTGTTAAAATATATGGGCGGATTACAGCCTTTACGCAATGCAAGTGTAGAAGAGATCGCAAAAGTGCCTTCTATTTCTTATGCACTGGCAGAAAAAATCTATAATGCGTTGAAACACTAATAGTATTGATGCACCATACTGATAAATTTAACATTGGCCAGATAGTTACTAAGCATTATGCAATTAAATATTCCAACATGGCTTACCCTATTCCGTATTGCCTTAATCCCATTTTTTGTTTTGGCGTTCTACTTGCCTTTTCAATGGGCTCCGATGTTATGCGCCATTATTTTTATCATCGCTGCTGCAACTGATTGGTTTGACGGATTTCTTGCTCGTTTGTGGAAACAAACGACGCGCTTTGGCGCATTTCTTGATCCGGTCGCGGATAAAGTTATGGTCGCTACTGCGTTGGCACTAATAACAGAACATTATCATACGTGGTGGATTACGTTACCTGCTGCGACAATGATTGCGCGTGAAATCATCATCTCCTCCTTGCGTGAATGGATGGCTGAATTAGGAAAACGAAGTAGCGTGGCTGTTTCTTGGATAGGTAAAGTAAAAACTACTGCACAAATGGTGGCACTCGTTGCCTTATTATGGCGTCCTTGTATTGAATTTGAAGTGAGTGGAGTTATCTTACTATACGCTGCTGCGGTATTGACGTTCTGGTCAATGTTTCAATATTTGAGCGCTGCATGGGACGATTTGCGTGAAGCGTGATCGATGTGATGTAAAAAGCACCGAACAGTCAACTTGTAGTAATAATTGTGTTGACTCACTTCATGAAATAAGTAGAATGCAACGCATCGAACGGCACATGAGGTTTACGAAACAAGTTAAGTAAATCAGTAAGTTCGAAGAAAGGCGGGAATAGCTCAGTTGGTAGAGCACGACCTTGCCAAGGTCGGGGTCGCGAGTTCGAGTCTCGTTTCCCGCTCCAAAAAAGGCGCGTTGGCAGAGTGGCCATGCAGCGGATTGCAAATCCGTTAACCTCGGTTCGACTCCGGGACGCGCCTCCAGATTCAAGCCCAGGTGGTGAAATCGGTAGACACAAGGGATTTAAAATCCCTCGACCTTTAGGTTGTGCGGGTTCAAGTCCCGCTCTGGGCACCATATAAAAACTCACTGGTAAAACAGTAAGTTAGGGTAAAGAAAGAGCCACCTTCGGGTGGCTTTTTTCTTTGATGAAAATCACCTTTCAGAACATTTTCAGAAGATGCCTTCATAAGATGTTTTCCTTTCATTGAATAGCCAGTCATTTTTTCTGATTACCTACCACGGGAACAATTTCAGTTTTTCTGTCATATCGAGCTGTTTGACCGATATCTTTGTGGCCTGAGATAGCTTGTTTTTCTTGTAGAGTTCCTTCCAGATCAGAGATGCCTTTTGCTTTCAAATCGTGAAAGGTAAAGTTGAAATTTAATTCAGGATATTTCTGCGCGGCAATTTCTTTGGCTTTGAGCCATCGACTATTAAATCCATCTCTGGAATATATCTTTCCGTTGGCTTGGTGGATGATATACAGGCTGTGCAGGCCGTCTTTCAGTGGCAAAGAGCTAGCCAGCTTGATAGCTTTCCTTAATCGTTCAGACCATCCCTTTATCTGGCTTTTCCCTGTCTTATGTTGTTTGATATAAATTCCTGCTTCCATGAGTTGAGATTTACTCAGTGTTAAAATATCTTTTTGCCTTGCACAGCAAAGGTACGCGATCTCCATTGCAACCTGAATAACAGTCGGGGACACTTCATAAAGTGCTTGATACTCTGCGTCTGTGATATAGCGTTCCCGTGAGTTTTCTCGGTACTGTTTAACACCCTGACATGGGTTTCTCTTCACCAATCCGCGTTCGTATCCCCAACGGAACACCCTCGACATAAAAGTTTTTTCCCTGTTAGCCTGTGTCCTACTCTGCAATCCTCTCTTATCCATGTATTTTCGGATGTGGTCAGGTCTAATGTTGTTTGGGTTCATCTTACCGAAAACCGGAACGACCTTTTTTGAATATTTCCGATAGTCACTCTGCGTATCTTTTGCCAGATCGATAAAATCCGCTGACCGTAAAAAATCATCTACCAGTGATCCGTAAGTGAAAGTATTTTTTTCCTCGTTCACTAACTGTTCATAATGGTTCCATACAACGGATTTATCTACGCTCAGAGCACACAGACGTATTGTGCGACCATCTGGGTGCTTGAATTCATACGCAGACCTTCCACGAAACACTCGGGGAGGCATCCAGTTATCTGCGGGGTTCTTCCTTTTTCCTGCCATAGCTACATTGCTCCGAAGTCAGGTTCTTCAATGAATGGGATATTAGATAATTTGGAGAGTGGTTTATTGAAATGCCCCCAAGTGGTACGAGGGCGACCATCCGGCCGTTTAAGGAAGAATATACCAGCATCCTCCAAAGCCTTGCACTGTTTAGATGGTTTTTGATATCCGGTCAGCTCTATCATTTCTGTATCGGTAATGACCGCGCAATCATGATTTACCATGCTTTTTTTCCTCTTTCGGACGTAACAGCACCGCGAATAATGAATGTCATGATTCGCTTCGGTTGATTTTTGGTTTATTTAAATCGATTTATAATTTTCCTGAAATACAATTTAAATCTCATACGAAATCCAGTTCTTCAGGCACTCCCTTGCCACCTGTCGTCGTCCGTTCTCGAATTCGTTAGTCATGGATGGTTACGGTGATATCATCTTTTTCTAAATATATTCCCTCACTATCCATAACATTGATAATATGGCTCTTTAATAATTCAGAATCAGATTTGTTTTCTTCGCGTAATTCATCGAAATAATCAGGGCCATGACACATTAAATTCTCGACGAAAGATTGCAGTTCAGTTTTATTCATAGTGAATTTTAATTCTGATTTCATGCTATTTTCCTCATCTGTTCATTACCGATATTAAATAGATAGTTTTTATCTACTGTGGTTAGTAATCTGGGTGAAGTGACAAATGGCCGCCAAATTAAAAGCATGGAGCCTTTTGTATTACTCTTACCTTTTATCTTCCGTTCCGCTGGAATAAATGAAATTCTCCCACCCGTAATGAACCTGACCTCATCGACTGTTTTCAATGCCAATTTAAACCATCTCACCGAGGTATCAGAGGGAACCAACATAACGACGGGCTGTAATTGCTTTTGGCATTCGATAGCGGCTTTTTCTACCCACGGCGTAATATTGGAGTAAGGTGGATTGCAAAATATAGCGCCATGACTTACCCAGTCACATTCCAGTGCGTTATCTTGCTCTGTGAGATAATGGGCGCACAGAGTATTTTGAGCAGATGCAGCCGCATCTAGGGTAAATTTAAATTCGAGGTCGAGTGCTTTAAATAACGGGAGTGGAGTTTGCCAGAGGTCTTTCAGTTCTTTTGGGGTGTTACTTCCTCCGAAGTCGCTCATAATCTTCTCCGCACTCCTGACTACAGAATGCCCCGTGTGTTGCTGGCTCCGTCTCATACCATCGGCACATGCCGTTGATACTGGTTAATGGTGGTTGCCGGTTCTGGAGCGCATGAGATAGATTCAGCTCATTTAAATCATTCGCTGCGTCGATAATGTCCATGATGGCTCTCGCTATTTGTTGGGGTGACGGTAGAGTGGAATAAATTCGTCATATCGTTTTGGGTTGGATTCGTAATTCCTGCGGTATACTGTCGCCATACGCGGGTCTTTGGTGATATCCGTATGTTCACCATAGAACAATCCCCACGCCACAGGCTCCATATTTTCATATTTGGCTAATTCATTCCGAAGGCTGTCTATTTCATTACAGATTTTTGCTATATTTTCTGCATTAATTAAATAATGACCAAAAAATATATTTGGATATTTTCCTATTAATTCACGTTCATTTGATAATGCCAACATAATTTTTTGCGCCAACTCAATCACATCTTTGCTCATTTCTTCTTCTCCTGCTTGATTATATTTTTCCGACTTGCGTTCCATACTATTTGCCAGAATTCCCATTGTTGATGTATAAATGGATAACGATAACTACCATCTAAATCTAGCATTAGAATTGGATGGTTATCATAATTCAGCGCTCCTTCCGGTCATGTATTAAATAGTTAGATTGAATATCAAAAATAGTACTCACGCTCAATAAAAGTTCCTATCACCTTATCGTGCATTTCTTCGGATTTTGAATAACTGATAGTTTTTCTATTCAGTCTTTTTATTCGAGTACGCTGAGTTAAATTCGTTCTCTCTATACGCTGAGTAAACGTCTTTCCAGTCAGGTGATCTTCCTCGGGAAGGTTATCATAAACAACATAATC
>NZ_NJAI01000004.1:11809-61086 GCF_002632725.1 Xenorhabdus hominickii | reverse complement strand
GATTTGTGACAATAACGGCAATAGACGTCAGCTTTGGCCATGCTTTACCCTTAAAAGGCGGGAAGCATATCACAACAACTAACTATTTAATACATGACCGTTTGTTAGGTTATCGCCAATCTATTTGTTATTTTCATTATGGTGATAGCGTGGCATCAAAAAAGAAAACCAGAACTTCTATTGTTATTTTTTGGATTGGTGTTGTGGTGGTCGCATTTAATACCAAAGGGGCAAAAGAGAGCATATTAAATAATGTAATACTGTTTACATTTATATACTGGGTCGGTTATTTTGCGCTGAGAATGACGCGGTATTTTACCGCAATTATTCTTGAGCGTAGTTCCAAAAAGAGGCGCACCCAAGATGCTAGAAAATATTTAGAGATTTTTTTGTCCCAATTAGAGAGGTTTTTGCCAGTATTGGCAAGAAAGAAAAGATTTTTAATTACAGCTGATGACTACGGATATATATCAACTGATAAATGGGAATCTGAAAAACGTAATTTTCTAAAGAAATTTAATTACCAACCGCGCATCACTAGAGACTACAGAGGCCTTATTGATGATGAATATAGCTTTTCATTAGATACCGCAGTAGATGATTATTTGAATAAAAACCCTCTCATAGAATGGAATGATCGCATGAGTCCCTCTGAATACGAAGGATATTGTGCTGACATCCTTAATAGCAATGGCTGGCAAGCAAGAACAACATCTCTTAGTGGTGATCAGGGTGTTGATGTGATAGCAGAAAAAGATGGTCTTTGTATCGCTATCCAGTGCAAGAAATACTCATCACCTGTGGGTAATAAAGCAGTACAAGAAGTTACGGCAGGCATGACCTATTGGGGGGCTTCCATTGGTATTGTGGTAACTAACGCTGGCTACACTAGATCAGCGCGAGAATTGGCGGCTGTTCATGGAATATTTCTTCTTCATCATGAAGAATTAGGGAATTTAGAAAACATTATTCAAAAGTAAACAGTTACTGTCGATAGCAGCCCCATAAGGGGCTTTTACTATCCAAACCCTCTCGTCATACGCCATTGACTTATACGATAAGAGTGCTATTATCATTCTATACATACACCAATGGCGTACTGAAACATGATATTCATTGAGACCTCTATATTCACCGAAGACTGTAAAGAGCTGTTAAGTGATGATGAGTATCGCGAGTTTCAGCAATATCTTGCAGACAATCCCGCTTCGGGTGATGTTATCCAGCACACTGGGGGCTTACGTAAAGTCAGATGGGCATCCAGAGGTAAAGGTAAACGTGGCGGTGTACGCGTCATTTATTATCACAAGGTCGATGTCTCACATATAAGACTGCTGCTGATTTATAAAAAAGGCATTAAAGATGACCTTAGCGAGTCAGAAAAGAAAGTCTTGAGAGCATTAAATGAGGGATGGTAACAATGGATAGCAAATTATTTTCCAGACTCACCGAAAGCATGACACAGATGAACGAAATCATGAATGGTGAACGTGCTGCTTCTCGTGAAACAACTATTGAGGCAGTGAAGGTAAAAAACATTCGTCAGACAACCGGCTTAAGCCAAGCGGGATTCGCTAAATTAATCTCTGTTAACGTTGGAACCCTTCGTAATTGGGAACAAGGAAGACGAGAACCAACAGGGCCAGCAAAAGCATTGTTAAAGGCGATAGAGAAAGATCCGCTTCATGTATTAAAGGCGTTATCTATGTAGCTTACTAAGCCCCATCACGGGGCTTTTTTGTTGGTGAGTTCTTTTTTTAGATCAAGTAATTCTCTGAATTTACGACTATCTGCCTCCATTCTTTCCATAAGCAGATATGTTAGCAAATCAATTTTATAATAAGCCTCATCATTGTCCCAGTCATCCGCCTCAAGCATTTCTTGGTAAACGCTGGAGAACTCTTCATCCATAGGTAAAGATACGCCTCCATGCAGAGTGTCTTGCAAAATCTGAACAATTTCGGAATTCATTGATCTGCCGTTTTCTTCTGCTCTTTTGGCGATAGAGTCTCTTAAACCGTCAGGAAATCTAACGGTGAACTTATCCTGTGTTTGGCTTGGATACTTACTCATAATTATTACCCTGAAAATATACTTAAATAAGTATAGTGGCTACTTGACTTTATAAGCAATGGTGCTAAATTAACTCTAGAGGCAAGTAGCCTCTAGAGTTAAATAGCCTTCACATTCAGAAAGGGAATCATAATGAACACAAAACTAGACACAAGAAAGAAGAATGAAAAGATGCAATTAAGAACCACTGAGTTTTTGAAAGACCAGATTTGTAAACTAGCTGATAAAGATGGAATTTCTCAGAATTCAGTGATTAATCAAGCGCTAGCTTGGTATGTAAATGAGAGAACAAGAAGTGTGGCGTAGTAAAAGCGAAACCTCGAAGGGTGCAACCGACGAGGCTTCTAAATCTTCAAGACCATCGAAAGTAATTAAAGATTATGTCAACCCATAACAGAGAGTGACAATATGAATAATGTAGCAAATAAAAATCTTCCTGTCATTGCAGGCGTAGAAATCACTACCGATTCAGAAGGTCGTTTTAACCTGAATGCTTTGCATAGAGCGAGTGGTGGAGATGCTCATAAAAAACCCAGCCAATGGCTACGCCGTAATGAAACACAAGCTCTTATCACAGAGCTTGAGTCTAACTCATTGAAAAATATCCAGAGTGTAAATTTACACCCTGCTCGCAAATCAATCAATATTGTTAACGGTGGCAATAATCAAGGCACTTTCACCCACGAGCTTTTAGCTGTTGAATATGCGGGGTGGATCTCTCCCAAATTCCGTTTACAGGTCAACCAGACTTTCATTGACTACCGTTCTGGTAAGTTAGCGCCAGTATCACCTGAGAAAAGCAAATTAGGTTTACCTGAATATCGTCGTGCCAGAACATTGAAAATGTCGATTGATGCTGTCAGTAGCTTGTTTGCTCTGATGCCAAACTTGAGCGATGAAGCAAAACAATGTGCAGCCGCTAATATCGTTAACCCTATCGTCGGTTTTGAAGCAGTCCCTCTCCCTGTAAGGGTTTGTAGTGGAACGGTGGACGGTAATCATCGAGGCCAGAAATGAAACTGAATGTGTTGCTGAGTGTGGTGCCTTCACCGCCACTGTCTCCCAGTGCCTGCGGGCAACGTCCGTGGTGGCTGATACCGACCACCTGCCAGCGAACATTGAGCGGTTTATGTGGATGATTTTTTATCTCGAAGATTTTGCCCGGCATCAGTTTGATGCAGTTACTACTGCCGCTGCCGGTTTGTTTCTGGTTATCCAGCGCTTCCTGACGGTATTTTAAAAAGGGTTTGGCGGCGGCATCTTTTTGAAAGCGTCCGTAACTTTCAAATACGGTATACGGTGTCTGGCTGCCAAAATCACGGAAGCCTTCGCTGCTTTGCATATGGGAGAGGTGATAGCGCGGGTTCTCCAGGTTGTAATCTTTATGCAGACTGCGTTGCGGACTCATACCAACGCCTAGCCGCACCTGATAAATCGTATCGACGCCGTAGGCCGTTTCCGGCTGGGGCTGGTATTGCAATGGCAGACCCGCCGTCATTCCTAAATGACTGTCACTGAAAAACGCCGTTTCATCTTCAAACCAGAAACTGCATCCCTCTTCCGCCGCCAACCGGCTGAAAAACGCATAATCCGATTCGCGTTTCTGGGTGACATATTCCCTGTCCTGATGGGTATCGTAGAGCTTCGAATCGGCTTTCACCCGGTGTTTTTTCAGCAGACTGTTTAACATCGCCGGAACATTTTGCTGATGATAAATCCGGCTGTCCTGATTGAGCGTCAGACGCCAGAGCGCCGGGCGCACGGTGACGGTATAAAGTGTTTTGTTGCCATCTGTACCGCTCCAATCTGCATGGGAAACAATACCGGTGATTTTGCGCTGCTCAGTTTCGCCGTTAAACACCTGCAATACCGCTTCCTGCATCAGCAGCGAGGCCAAATCAATTTCCGCCTGCGGTTTAAACGGGTTCGCGTTACCGGTTCTGACTAACGTCAGGTTCAGGGTAAAGAGTTCCGATAAGCCTTCTTGCAGGGAAAACTCCCCCACGGCAAAGGTGTTTTCCGGCACACCGGCGAGAGTGCAGACAAAACGTAATCCACTTTTCATTTTTACTCCTTCTGATTTATTGCATCGGTTCCTTAGTTACATATCCGGGCGTAACCCATCGACATGCCCGAACTGCCACAGCACTTTGTTACTGTCCGGGATAAAAATTTCCAGCTTGACAAATGTAGACTGGCTGATAAAACAGGCCATTGCTTCATTGATTAAGCGGCAGAAGCGGTACATCTCGCCGGGAGTGCGGTAATAATCTGGATTCAGCGTCAGTGACAGCACATACCCGCGAGCCGGTCGGTCAGGCGTTCTTCCACCTGTACAATACCGTCAATATGTTGGCGGAACTGGCGGCTCATCGGGTGATTTGTATTGGTATGCGAGTCAAACAGGCGGAGGAATTGTTTCAGGCTGTCAGTAGCAAATAACATCACCGGCGGGCTGGAAAGGCAGGACAGCAGCGGCCCGCCGCTATTTTCCTGTAACAACGGCGGGTAATCGGTCATGACCGGGATAATATTCTGCGCACCAAGATGAGACGGTGAACTTTCCTGTGTCACCGTGATCGCCCCCTGTGCCAGCGTCAACGCCTGCTCGTGATAGCTGATGAAATGGCACGAGATGGCGATGTCGGGTAAGTTTTTTGCGGGTTTGCCGGTCAAATCAAAAAAGTTCAGCCGGTGCCCGGTTCTGCCCAGGAAATCCTGTGTGGTTTGAAGCTGGTAATAAAAGTCATCAGGTTGCTGGTCGTCATCGAGAAAATGCCCGGCCGGAACAAACTGTTCAATCGGCAGCCAGCGATAAGGTGTGCCGCGTTGCTCATCGTTATCGGGCTGTTGCACCACCTGAATCTCCCGAAGCCGGAACAACCGCATCGATTCCCCCAACGGCAATAGATAGCTGTGATCCCCGGTCTCCAGCAAAATGGACGGACTGCTTTGGTTTTCCAGATGAATGGCAGGCACGCAGCCCAACAAAAACGCCCCATCGACATCATCCAGCGGCAATTCACCCTCGAAACGAAAAATCAGCTCAAACATGCTATCTTCATTCAGCGGCACTTGTGCATGCTCATTGCTGATGTCCAACGGGACGAAGTTATAAAGTGCAGGTAGCGCATAATATTCCACCAACGGTTGCAGGCCGGAATACGTATTCTTTGGTGTCGGTAGCACCGGACTATCAAACAAATTATGCCAGCCATAAGGCGAATCGTTGAGTCTCCGCCGTTCGTCCTGAGCTTTCAGGCTGACATCACAAAGGTGCTGATCCAGCCACAAACTGAGCTGAGTGGCACGTTCCATATCGGTACCCAGGAAAAAGGTTAATGAACCACTTTGCCAGACAGCAGATCCCGTGCCTGTCTGGCACAGAGTCAGAATGATCTCACTGTGAGTGCCCGTTTTATTTACCGCTCGCTCCTGCACGATTAACGGTTCGATATGCAGGGGCCTACAGGTCTTAAAGGCGAGTAACTGCCCGTTAAGCCGGGCAGACACGGATGCCCCTGCTGGAATATCAGCAATACCCTGATGCTCATCATCCATGGGATAAAACTGCAATAACGTCGTGGGCGGAACAGGACACAAGAATAACGGCCAGATACGCGAGAGAATGCCGTGGGTGACTTCGGGAAACTCATCGTCCAGTTTATCCCGTATATTGGCGATTAGCAGGGCAAAGACTTCAAAAAGACGCGCAATATCGGGAGCATGGGAGGCAATAAGAAAATCGGCCAGATGTGGTGATTTTTTCGCCACGCGCTGTGCCAGCTCCCGCAGATAGGCGCGTTCTTGCAGGTACAGCGATTCCTTGTTGTTTTTCATTATGCTTACTTTTTTATGTTAGATTTTTTTATTCGGTAGGTTAATTTATTGTACACATTCATCAATAAAATTAATTAACCAATTAGATGGAATTTTCACCTGATTTTG
The DNA here is from genome assembly GCF_002632725.1 of Xenorhabdus hominickii. Classification (GTDB taxonomy): domain Bacteria; phylum Pseudomonadota; class Gammaproteobacteria; order Enterobacterales; family Enterobacteriaceae; genus Xenorhabdus; species Xenorhabdus hominickii. The sequence continues at coordinate 55,065 of NZ_NJAI01000004.1, read as the reverse complement.
GTGAAATATGGGGAAATTAGTGGAATAGGCACGGAAATATAGGCAAAAATAAGGCTGATACGAACACGGTAATTGTCAACATCGTTGGCATCATTAATGAATTTAATCAACCATCACTATTGTAGTGACTTCATTAGGGACACTTGTGTTAGATATTTTACCAAATAAACAGCAAGGAGGATTTATTCCTCCTTATCATGTACACCAGTAAAAAATACAAAGAAGAATTAGAGAGCACTCACTGATATCAAAAGGAATATTGGCTATTTACGGGGCAAGAACATGGCTTCTAGAATTTCAACAAGCAGCGCTGCATAACGACCATCGGGATCTAAATCAGGATCGAAAACAGAAACCGTCATGCCACAGCATAATGGGTTATTAAGTAATTGCGCCCCGATATTTTTTAGCCAACTCGGTTCAATACCCGGACTACCGGGTGAATCAACCGCTGGCATGATGTTTTGGTCAAGAACATCGACATCGATATGTATCCAAAAACGCCATGTCGGCTGAGCAACTAACATTTGCTCGATTTTGTGGAGGATCCCTTTTTCACCGATTGAATGTGCGGTAAATACATCAATCTGTGAAATAGCCGTTTGGTTAATATCAGGCCAAGCAAAATCAACATCTCTGCTCTCGCGTTCGCCGAGTTGGAGTACCTGTTGCTCTGGCACTAATGGACTTTCTATATCCGGCCAATCGATTAATAGCGCCTCACCTCGACCGGTTGCCAAAGCCAAATCCATCCCAGCCACTGCACCTAACATTTGCTGTGTATCGTAGTTATCTGGATGACGATAATCACTGTGACCATCAATATGGATGAGTGAAATAGGCCCTGCCTGACGAGAGCCCGCCAATGCGCCTAATAGAATTGAGCAGTCACCACCAATAATGAGTGGAAAGTTGCCATTTTCTTGTACCTTAGCCACTTCCGCCGCCAACTGTAGATTAAAGTCACGAATACCATAACCATTGCGTATCCGTGTCCCGATTTGAGGTTCCGGTGAATATACCGGACGCATTAATTCACTGACCGCATTAGCCCGTAGCTTTTCCGCTAACCCATGTTTCATCAGTACTTGCGGAGCCCGCCATGTCCCTGGCAAGTGCCCCTCCCATAAAGGGCTTAACCCAAGATTGGTTGGCGCTAGAATGATATGCATAATAAGAGCTCCACTGATAAATCATAAGCGAATTTATTAAAATAGAAGCATAAACGGGACAACAAGAAGAGTAAACACAGCGGTATCGAGGCTGGCTTTTAGCCGGTGGGGATGACCTGCTTATGCAGACGGCAGTACCGCGTACTCAACCGATACCCCGCAATACCTCAACCTGTGTTCACTCTGGCGCACAGATATTCGTCAAGGGCAAGGCAGATATATCTTGTTTTGCCGCATTGTCGCGCGCCAGAGATCGTATGTTGTCAGGTATAAGCAAGGGAAAGCCAATGAGCCGATTGATTAAAGAATTAAAATTTTTTGCCCGTCAGGGTGGTGGCAGTCATAAAACCTGCCATGACCGTATTCGGATTGCGGGACGTTTAGGGGCGTTGTTATTGAGCCTGAATATTCAGGTTAAAAGTCTCAGCCATTTGAAAGCCAAGCATGTGGAACATTACGTTGATGCCCGCTTATCTCAAGGGATTGCCAAACGAACGGTGCAAAATGAAATGTCCGCACTGCGTAATATCTTCCGCATGGCAGGCCGGGAAAAATTGGAAACTTCGTCCCGTTTAAGTAATCAAGCATTGGGATTAAGCGGAACCAGCCGCGCTGGAACAAAACAAGCGATCCCTGATGCCACGTTTCAGATGGTTTATCAGAAGGCGCTTGAACGTGATGCCGGATTTGCTGTCACGCTGAAACTTGCCCGATTATTGGGATTACGTTTTCAGGAAGCGGTGCAATGCAGTGCTTCACTGAAAAGCTGGCGTAAACGGTTGGAACAATCAGATCCGAAACTGCATGTTGTCTTTGGTACAAAAGGTGGCCGACCAAGGCAAACCCGTGTATTGAATACCATAATCATCATGGTGCTTGTTAGTTTTCATTTGATTAGTTGTTGTTTTTACGTCAAAATTTTGTATAAATTACATTAACTTTTAGATGACATTAACGGCGCATATCTGGTGATTACCTCATTTTGTATTTACCTGATTTACTTATGTATATATAATGCTGCCCCGTTTTTATGGACTCAAAAAGTAAATGCTAAAAAAATTACTATTATTATCTACTCTTGCTATGTCTGGTTGTGTATTAAATAAAATACCAACAGATAACTTAACATCACTCAGCAATAATGAATTATGTTCGGCTCTTGGTGAAAATTCAGATAATGGCAATACTACCCTTAGAATCTTAGATGAAATAACCTTCAGAAAAGGTGCCATTGATATGGATAAATGTCATGCACTTGAAATGTCAGCAAGAAGAAAAGGCTCTGATTTTGTTGATTCTAACGCTTGGGCTCGTGATGCCAGCAGAATGGCAGAACAAGCCAGAAGAGATGCGGAAATGTTCAAGAAATTACAGGAAATGGGTAAAATTTAGTTATTGAGTGAAGGCACATTCATGTTCTGGTGTGCTTTATTTCCAATCGATTGAAGAAAGTTGGAAGAAATATGCAATGGTAGGTTATACTGGTCAATAAATCATCTGATCATGGTGTGCTTATGTGGAACAGCCATCCCCAAAGAGGAAATATGCAGTTATTGGCAAATTTTCTATCACCGATAGATGCTCATATTATTTTGGGCAGAATGTTGTCTGAAAACGTTTATGCAGTAGTGATAGATGAAGACATTGTGTGGAATAACTACATGTATTCTCAAGCATATGGTGGTGTTAAGATCCTTGTTCATCGTTCTGATATAGAACGGGCGAAAGAGATACTTTCTCAAATTGAAGACAATCAGTATTTATTAGATGAAAGAAAATCTAATTTGGAAAAAAGTAAATCATCTCAATATCGCTCTATGACGTTAATAAATATTTTTTTAGTTATTTCTTTATTTTTGACGATGGGGATAGCTTTACCACTAAAAGATGATGACCATTATTCATTGTGATTTATTTAAGATCAATGTTTGGATGCTAATAATGCTCTATAAGGATTAATTTAAATAAAAATTAATCTGATATTTTTTAGGGTGAATAAGGCGTTCGTGGTTGGTATAATACTTCGTTATTGCATTTCTTGGATAAGGAAAAATCAACTAATGTTAATTAAAATTAAAAAGAGTGGAAGAGTGATATAAAAAATCTGCTGAACAAGGTGCTGTAGACGCTGAATGTAGTTTGGAAAATTTATATGCAATACTAGGCAAGCATTTATTATTCAGTGAATTAAACAATATTCAATGGCATGAGCTTTTATGGTGATCAAGTTTCCCAGTATCATATTGCTGCTTTATATATAGAAAAAATGTCAGGGAAAATCGTAAATGATGTTCGTTTTTATTAGAACTTTTTTGTAATAATGGCTATCAATGTAGTTGTCAGATATTAAAGAAGTATTTTCATTAATCACCCCTTGAAATTAAATGCAAAGTTAATTAAATCACCTTCTTATGGTTTAATTAACATAAATTAAAAAAACACTGGCAATAACTATAAAAATTGAAGTATGATTCAGCGCGCGTAAAACGCAACTATTCATTAAACCCCATTAACGACTGAAAAGGAGGAATTCATCATGATGACAGTAGCAATAACTCTTTTCAGGCCAGCCCATAGCTAATTACGAAATTAAAAATTTTTCAGTATTGCTTGGCTAGGAAGGCCTGACCACACCTTTATTTTTTCATTGATCATAAGGTTGATCTATGGGCAATACTTTGCATTCCGCTGTACCGAACGTACAGATTATCGCAACAGAAAATACTTGGCTGGAAGGTAAGGCCATTCAGCAACTTGAAATAACAGCGCAACTTCCTGACATGGTAAGTGTAGTTGGACTCCCGGATCTTCACCCAGGTAGAGGGTATCCTGTTGGAGCAGCATTTTTTTCACAGTCACGTTTTTATCCCGCACTCATTGGCAATGATATTGGTTGTGGTATAGCATTATGGCAGACTGATTTGACATTAAATAAATGGTCATTGGACAAGCTGGAAAAACGGTTAGGCTCCATTGATTCTCCGCTGGCAGAAGAAGATTTACCTGACGATATACCTGAACATTTTTGCTATTTGCCGGGAACGATTGGTGGTGGCAACCATTTTGCTGAGTTACAGCAATTGGATGAAATATATCAACCAGAGGTGCTTGAAACGTGGAAACTGAATAAACAGCAACTTCTTTTATTGGTACATAGTGGTTCACGTGGCATGGGGCAAATGATCCTTGAACAACATGTTCGTGAACATGGGCATCATGGATTGGTTGCATCTAGCCCACAAGCGCAAAATTATCTTCAGCAGCATCAACAAGCGTTGGATTATGCTTGTTTCAATCGTCAATTAATTGCGGAGAGAATGCTAAAACGCTGGAAAGCTAATGGGGAACGCTTGCTTGATGTTTCACATAATCTGCTTACCCCATGTACTATTGACGGCACCAATGGCTGGTTGCATCGCAAGGGCGCAACACCGGCTGATCAAGGGCTTGTGATTATACCGGGGTCGCGTGGTGATTATAGTTATTTAGTTCAACCGCTGGCCAGTGAACATAGTCTATTTTCTCTTGCTCATGGTGCAGGACGGAAATGGATGCGTAGTGAGTGCAAGGAACGGTTGGATGGTCGTTACAATGCAGTACAGCTTTCTCGCACTGCATTGGGTAGCCGGGTCATTTGCTTAGATAAGCAATTAATTTTCCAAGAGGCACCTGAAGCTTACAAATCTATCAGTTGTGTGATGGATGCAATGTTACAGGCTGGTTTGGTGACGTTAATCGCAAGACTTAAACCTGTCCTGACATATAAAACGCGGGGAGGCAATGAATGATATTATTGCAGATTTCCGCTGCACAGGGGCCTGATGAATGCGCGTTAGCTGTCAAAAAAGCATTAGAGCGATTGATTCAAGAAGCCGAAGAATTGGGAATTACAACTAATATTTTGGAGGAAGAACGGGGGCAGCGTTCAGGTACATTGTGTTCTGTGTTGGTTGCTATTCAAGGAAAAAATGAACAGCAATTATTTGAGCGTTGGCACGGTACGATTAAATGGATTTGCGAAAGCCCATGGCGAAAAGGAGTTGGCCGCAAAAATTGGTTTATTGGCGTGACGCAATTTGAACCTGAACTCATGCAGGAAATAACGGAAAGCGAAATTCGGTTTGAAACATTGAAAGCTTCCGGACCTGGTGGTCAACATGTCAATAAAACTGAATCAGCAGTTCGGGCAATACATGTTGCCAGTGGTATCAGCATTAAAGTGCAATCAGAGCGTAGCCAACATGCTAATCGGCGGCTTGCTCGTTTGTTGTTGGGGCATAGGCTTCAGCAACAGCAGAATAGGTATCAGGTACAACTCAGGGCTGAACGGCGTTTGTTCCATCATCAGGTTGAAAGAGGGAATGCGGTGCGCACTTTTATTGGAATAAAATTTATTCCACAGTCCTGATATTAGAGCGACGCCATGGTTCCGTCGCTCTACACGTGTTTATTTAACACTTTCCGACAAGGCATGCTTTGTTTGTACTTTGCATGCTTTAACGGATTTATCCAGCGATTCGTCAAAATTCTGATGACTTGGGAACACTTGCTTATTTTTTCTGACTTCTGTGACGGTTTGTTTGATGGATGAGACAAATTCATCTTTGTTGCTATGGATTTCTTTAAGATCGAAACCATTACTACTCAATTCACTGAAAGCTTTTTGGGCTATTGCATCAGATGAATCATTAGTTTTGAATGCTTCTACGGAGGCTTTCCCAAACACATTACAATAGGCTTCCGCTGTTTTATCTATATTCGTATGTGCGGCATAAGAGAAGAATGGGGCAAGGAAGAATGGCAGTAAAAGACGTTTCATAAGTTCCTCTTGATCGACAATACCGTGAGAGTGATGACAACATTAACAATAGTACATTATCTCGTGTTTTTGCCAAATCTGAATGATGAACCGAACTTATTAATCTTTTTGTATTGGACATTCCCCTCTTTTACACAGTTTGAGGAGTGTTTTAATGGGATCAATTGTACTATTTATATAGATGCGACTGAGAAGTTTAACGTTTTTGTCGGTAATTTTTAGCGCATCAACTTCAAGATAATTTCCAGAACCTACCGTGAGTTTAGAGACGACGAGTTCCTTGGAACCATCATCGTTAATATCGGCAAATGCTATTCTTGGTTTATGGTTATCGTCGAATACTGAACCGTCCCGGGAAAAGACAGCTCCAGTCTCAAAGTTTATGAGATCTTTATCCTTGAAAATGGCAATGGAGTAGCTGCCAGCAGATTCACTTTCCAAATCGCCAACTGATAGAACGGCAAAACGTTTATCAGGTAAGTGAATCAGAACTCCATCTCTTGCGATGGCGAGTGTTGATAGAGATAGCGCTACTATAAGAGAGGACATGGCTATAGTTTTCATAATATTGCTTATACGCATAATTAATACTCCATTGTCTATGGTCTTGTTCAACATAATCATGAGATTAAATTTATATCGTAGCATGGATTTTGAAAAACCATATTCCTAATGTATTCCCTTTCATTTTTCAGAGTCTCTTTTTGTCGGTTGCACTCTTGTAATATAGTTACATTAACTATGCTCCTTCAGATCCATTGATTTGTCTTTTCAATGCAACTCGAAATCTATTGGATATATTTTGTAGGTTTTAAATAATTATCTTTACGATAGAGAATAGAAAAATATTTCTTTATATGGGGAAGAGGGTTGGTGTGATTACTGAATTTCATTCAAATCAATAGACTGTTTTTTGGTTTTATTTATTAATTTAATTGATGTTTTTTTGATTGGCAGATGATAAAGAGTCAACGGGAGTGGTGACTCCCGTTTATTTGTTAATTCCAACATATTAAGCTCTATGTGCTATTTTTTTCGATTTTTTCGACAATCTTATTGTACTCTTTCCAAACAACGGATACTGGTGAATTTAAACAGCAAATAGAGATCGAACCACCTGTTGACGGATGGTACTCATACTTTGATTTTCCTCTGTAAACTCTCTTGGGAAGTATGTTGTCTGCCGGGTTTTTTCGTTTTCGTATTAACATCGACTATACCTCATTTGCAGGCTATCTGATGATCCGATAGTGTAAATTTAACATATTATTAACCTATTATTTTTTGTTTCCTACCGTAAAGATAACAAATGAAAATTTTAATATGTAATGGTGTCTTTTTCCAATTATCACTGTATTAAAATTTAATAATCTCATTTGTAGAAAGATGTTGCTATATATTTTCGTAAAAAAGGAAACTTCAATATTAAATTTTGTAATTATTTTTATTTTTTTAGTAAATCTCGTTATTGCTACTTAAGCAATTTAATGGTGAGGGAATATCGGAATTTGTTCTGTTCGATTATATGATAGGGTGTTAATAACCTTTCATTAACACATGATTTTTGTAAGGACTTTGTGCGATTATTTATCTGATTGGTTGTGTTTTGGTTATTAATTGGTTTCTATTTTGGGTTTAATTGTTAATTTATTTATTCTTTTTTTTGTGTGTTAGATGAGGAATTAATCTATTTTTTCTCATAAAAAATACGCTAGACCCTTTTGTATAAGGGGATTGTGTTTTTAGAGATAAATGCAAATGTTTATGAATGTTAAAGTAAATGTAAAAATTTCATTAAAAGTTACCCATTGAAATGGATATTGTGTTACATTCTTTGCGTTTTACTGGCTAGTATCTCTCTGTTTTCGTACGCGGAATTGTGTTACTTGTTGATTATAAAGGAAATTTAGCACAATAAAATCTCACAGATACTGCATTATGGTCAGCTAATGTTTGCTAATTAGTAAGGGGAAAATATCTTGACGGATCCGATTAACTTCATTAACAACATTCTTTGGGACTACGTACTAATATACTTACTTCTTGGAGTTGGCCTTTACTTCACAATACGTTTTGGTTTTATACAGCTCCGTCATTTTGGTCACATGTTTTCAGTCCTGAAAAATAGTAACAAATCAGATAATGCTGGTATCTCATCTTTTCAGGCTTTATGTACCAGTCTTGCTGCTCGTGTAGGAACCGGTAACTTAGCCGGGGTCGCTATTGCAATTACTGCTGGTGGGCCAGGGGCTATTTTTTGGATGTGGGTAGTAGCATTTATTGGCATGGCAACTTCTTTTGTGGAAAGCACGCTTGCCCAGTTGTACAAGACGAAAGACGATCGAGGAAATTATCGCGGTGGCCCTGCCTATTATATGGAGAAAGGGTTGAAGATGCGCTGGATGGGAGTCTTGTTCTCATTCTTCCTTATTATCGCGTTTGGTCTTGTGTTTAATGCTGTTCAAGCAAACTCAATTGCGACAGCGGCTGATGTTGCCTTTGGTGTTAAACCAATTTATGTCGGTATTGTATTAGTCATTATCAGTGGCATGATTATTTTTGGCGGTTTACGTTCCATTGCACGCGTCGCCGAATTCGTTGTACCGTTTATGGCCGGGGCTTATTTAATATTGGCATTTTGGGTTGTTGGTCACAATATTGAACGTATTCCAGATGTATTTGCGTTAATTATCAAGAGCGCCTTCGGTCTTCAAGAAGCGATAGCCGGGACATTAGGTTACGGTATCTCTCAGGCGATGATTCAGGGGGTTCAACGCGGGCTGTTTTCGAATGAAGCGGGAATGGGTTCTGCACCAAACGCCGCAGCTTCTGCCTCTCCATATCCACCACACCCAGCCTCTCAGGGTTATGTGCAGATGTTGGGGGTATTCATGGATACTATCGTTATCTGTAGTGCAACGGCTGTTATTATCCTCTCTTCTGGAATACTCAACGAAAACATCACTGATATCAGTGGTATTGAATTGACTCAGCGTGCATTGTCATCGGCTGTGGGGTATTGGGGATCAACATTCATTGCTATTGCAATCTTCTTCTTCGCCTTTACATCAATAATCGCGAACTACGCCTATGCTGAAAGTAATATGATATTCCTGGAGCGTAACCACACCGCGGGTTTATTTATCCTGCGCTTGGCTGCACTGGGTATGGTGATGTTTGGCACATTGGCAGAAGTGCCTCTGGTTTGGAACATGGCTAACTTATCAATGGCATGTATGGCTATTGTTAACCTGATTGCCATACTTATGTTGTCTGGTATCGCAGTGAAACTTGCGAAGGATTATAACCACCAGAGAAAATTGGGGCAGTTGCCAACATTCGACATCAATATGTATCCAGAGATTCGGCAACAAGTTGAAAAAGGTATCTGGGATAATGAGTCTCCTCAGAACATTGAGAAGAGTCATAGCTGACTAAGGTATAATATTTATACTAAGTAGATTTCGAAGATATAACGTTATCAACCGGACATTCGCTACTTGACGAGTGTCCGGTTTTTATTTGTGCTCAGAAAACTACCTGATAATAAAAACATTACAACTATTTTAGTTTCATCTACTATATAGTTATTACAATGTTATGTTTTTATTTCAAATAGCTAACTCAGCATGATAAGAAAATTAATGATAGGTGTGTTTATCACACTATTGATTGGCTGCTCTCATTCCCCTGAACGGGAAAACAGAAATGGTTATATTATTGATCGCTCTCATCCTTATTCAACCAAGCAGGATGTCGATTCGATTAAAGTTCTTGTCCTACATTATACAGCGCTGAATGATGAACGCTCTTTGCGGGCATTAACGGGAGGACATGTCAGTGCCCATTATCTCATTCCTGCGCAACCAAAGTATGAAAATAATGAACCGATTATTTTTCAATTAGTTTCAGAAAAAGAAAAGGCGTGGCATGCAGGCAGAAGCGATTGGAATGGATATCAAGACTTAAATAGCTATTCTATTGGGATTGAAATTGTTAATTGTGGATTTAAACGACACTTTATCAAAAAAGAATGGTGTTTATATTATCCGTCACAAATAGATGCAGTGATCCGACTGGCAAAAGATATTATTCAAAGGCATCAAATTAAGGCAATAAATGTTGTTGGTCATAGTGATATAGCTCCACTGAGAAAAGAAGATCCCGGGCCTGTTTTCCCATGGGAAATGCTTTATGAACAGGGGATTGGTGCTTGGCCTGATCATATGACGGTTAATAAGTATTTGGCAGGTCGAGCTACTGATATGCCTGCGTCAGTGATTTCTATACAGAAAGCACTGGCCACTTATGGTTATAGCATACCTCAAACAGGTTTTCTGGATAACGCGACTCGTAAAACTATTCAAGCATTTCAGATGCATTTCCGTCCGTCAGATATTAGTGGAACGCCTGATGCGGAAACAGAAGCAATTGCTTTGGCAGTGGTCGAAAAATACCAGTAGCAATTTGCGATGAACGTATCGAAAGTCATGAGTCGCAATTATCAGTCAGATGTAATGGGAGTTTAACTTCAAGCTCTATGTCTACACTTTGGCGAAAGTCATAGGGCGTAATACCATATTCTTTACGGAACATATATGTGAAATGAGATTGAGAGCCGAAGCCGAAATCCAGAGCAATATCAAAAATAGGCAATGAACTGTTTCTCAGCAGGAAAACAGCCCCCGCCAATCGTCTTTGGCGGATGTACTTTCCAAGCGATATTCCTGTGACTTCTTTGAATATTTTCTGCATGTGCCAAAGCGAATAGCCAGAGTAAATAGCAAGCTCTTCAAGATGGATAACTCGGCCAAGGTGGTTTTCTATCCATTTACTCAGTGCGCATACAAGTGCTAAGTGGTTATCTTGTAGCATTACAATTTTAAATTAGTTGAATGTAGGGGAAGTATACACAACTTCTTTTCAAGATGACAAAACCATTACTTATAGGTGTTGACATGCTTAAGTAAAAAATTAAAAATTTTACATATCAAACCCCTCATCATATTTGATTAAAATGTCAACTACAATACAATTGTTCTGAGGCGGTCTAATTGAACATTGAAAAGACGCTTTTAGCTTTTTGTTTGGTATTGGTATATCTATTTTTGTATTTGCAAGCACTAGACGTACATTGTGATCATGGTAATGATGGATTCGAATTAGGTGTCTGTTCTATTACTCGATATCTACCTTTTTGATATTTACCTCAATCAGTATCCAGCTTATATGTGTGTTAACATACATTCGCAGTATTCATTCTTTGAAAATGATGCTTTAATATTCACTTGAATCAAATTAACAGACTAAATCTCGCGTTAAATTAGAACCTACTTCAATCTCTGCAATTGCTGAAGCAATTTAAGCTGGACAATTTTTGTGGGAATTGGGAGAGTGGGAAGATTTTTGCTCTATACAGGTTCAAAACAACAAATAAAATAGCTTTTAATGAGACAGGTTCTAATCATTGTAAGTAGAGGACTAGATGGCAGGACAACAGGAACAACAATCGACGCTTAAGCGTGGTTTACAGAACAGGCATATTCAGCTTATTGCTCTTGGTGGGGCAGTAGGGACGGGATTGTTTTTAGGTATTGCTCAAACTATAAAGATGGCTGGGCCTTCCGTGCTTCTCGGATATGCGATTAGTGGATTTATTGCATTTTTGATTATGCGCCAATTAGGTGAGATGGTTGTTGAGGAGTCAGTTGCAGGATCATTTAGCCACTTTGCCTATAAATATTGGGGAGATTTTGCCGGTTTTCTATCTGGCTGGAATTACTGGGCAATGTTCATTCTGGTCGGTATGGCAGAGCTAACTGCCGTTGGTATATATATTCAATATTGGTGGCCAGAGGTTCCAACATGGGTTTCTGCAGCAATATTTTTTGTCCTGATCAATCTTATTAACCTAGTTAATGTCCGATTTTATGGTGAAACCGAATTCTGGTTTTCTATCATTAAAGTTTCTGCAATCATCGGCATGATTATCTTTGGTAGCTATTTACTGATTAGTGGTAATGGTGGCCCGCAGGCAAGTATCACTAACTTATGGCAGCAGGGCGGTTTTATGCCAAATGGGGCTTCTGGCCTGATTATGGCTATGGCAGTCATCATGTTTTCATTTGGCGGTCTGGAAACTGTTGGGATCACTGCGGCAGAAGCTGAAAACCCTGAAAAAAATATCCCAAAAGCAACAAACCAAGTTGTTTATCGCATCCTGCTGTTTTATATCGGTTCATTGGCTATCCTGCTTTCTTTGTATCCGTGGAAGAATGTGGTAGAAGGCGGTAGTCCTTTTGTTCTTATTTTCCATGATCTGGATAGTTTCTGGGTAGCAAATATCCTGAATGTTGTTGTGTTAACGGCGGCATTGTCTGTTTATAACAGTGGAGTATATTGTAATAGCCGGATGTTGTATGGTTTGGCTAAACAAGGTAATGCACCTCAAATTCTGGCAAAAGTGAATAAGCGCAGTGTACCTGTCTTGTCAATTGGCTTATCGGCGTTAGCAACATCGATTGGTGTGTTAATTAACTATATTATGCCGGGTAAAGCATTTGAGTTGCTGATGGCATTGGTCGTGACAACGCTGGTCATTAACTGGATTATGATTTGCCTTGCTCACCTGAAATTCCGCGCTGCTAAGAATAAAGAAGGAATTAAGACGAAGTTCCAAGCATTGTGGTATCCATATGGAAACTACTTATGTTTAGTATTCTTGGTATTTATTCTCATCATTATCCTGAATATTCCGCCAATTCGTATTTCAGTTATCCTGATGCCATTCTGGATTGGTGTATTATGGGTAGGCTACTTGTTTGCCAAAGCAAACAAGGCCAAAAAACAAGTAAACTGATTTTGTAACCATTCAACACTTTTTCAGCCGGGTATCATGCCCGGCTGATTATTCATGTCAGAACCATTCTTATGAACGCTTCAATTTATTCATAGACAACGATGATTACCACTGCCAACGTAGCCAGCTAAACAGCACGTTACCGTTATTGTAAGTACCGGGGATATAGGTTGACTGTAAAGACAGCCGATTATATTCAATGGAAAAAATCGGTAACGGTAAGGGCAGGGGAATGTAATTATAATCGTGGCGTGCAGTAACACTGAGTGTGAAACCTCCACCGATTCTGAAACCATCAAGGCCATCAGGTATCCACATTTTTTGAAACCCGTAGCCGACAATAGGCTCAAGGCGATTGTGTGAGTCCATAAAAACCATCATATAAAGTGAATGCCAATCGTTATCTTTGTCATAACGATACTTGCCGTAACCAAATCCCCATGGCATTTCGTTATATTTATCTGTCTTTTTTTTATCATAGGTAAAACGGTTATGCCATGTGATTACAGGTAAATAAATATCATTATTTGGAGAATCCCATGCTAAGAGTATATTACTTCTGAGTTTTCCCCATACTCCAGGAGTAGAGTATTTGTAATCCTTTTCTGACAATTTAATCCCACTCTCTTGAATAGGAACCGAATACGCCATTTTTGATGATATAAATAGTGTTATTGGTAGAACACATAATGTGGTGAAATTAAACTTCATTTTTAACTCCAACTACCCCAGTGTCATATGTTTTATATGATTTATTGTATATAAAGAATAGTAGGAGTAAATTGTTAATACAATAATTGAATAATATTTAACAATATTTAACAATATTTAATAAATGATAAACAAAAAAACAAATAAATTAGACCTGTAATAGTTATATTCTAATTCTGATAAGTAAAATGGTTTAGATCATACTGATTTTAGCCATACCATTATTGTTATCCAAAAAATCATTTGGGTAATTATAATTCTATAGTGTACCTCTTAAGAGGTGTAAAAACAGCATTATATATTAAATTAATTAAAGTTATTTTTTGTGGTGGTGTTTTGTTTTTGTATTTATTCATTAGCTTATGTGAATTAAAGATTTTTTAATAATTTCAAATAGGTATTAATGTTAAGTTTTTTAAATGTGTGCGTTGGCTCCAGCACCTGAAAAAAATGGCTTGCGATTATATAAAGAGTATGTGATAAAACACATGGGTAAACGAAGTCGTACTCTGTTTATAAATAATAGCAACCAATACTGGTTTGTTTATTTGTATGCCAATCGGCGGATAAAGTGATTCAAAGGAAATTTTTGAAATGGCAAAAATCACTGGTACTGTGAAGTGGTTCAACGAGTCTAAAGGTTTTGGTTTTATTACTCCAGCAGATGGTAGCAAAGATGTATTCGTACATTTTTCTGCGATTATGAAAGATGGGTTTAAAACATTGTCTGAAGGCCAAAAAGTTGAGTTTGAAATTCAGGATGGTCCTAAAGGCCCTGCCGCCGCAAACGTCTCAGCTTTATAGTAATTAATTTATTTTGGCTGGTCTGTCATTGCGGGCTAAATGTATATATCACTAGTTTTGTTATCTAATAATAATCTATTGCAAAAATCACTCTATTGGGATACTAGTAGAGTGATTTTTATTTGTGGCTCGGGGCGTTCTTGATTGAACTGAGAAGAACCCGTATTACCTGATCTGGATAATGCCAGCGTAGGGAAGTCATGGTATCTCTTATTTTGATACTGGCTTTTCTTTGGCTGGTAGTAGGAGTTACCATCATGAGAATTAATTCATTAACTATCGCAGGTACCGATCCCAGTGGTGGAGCTGGCATTCAGGCTGATTTAAAAACTTTCTCAGCACTTGGTGCTTACGGTACAACGGTCATAACTGCACTGGTTGCCCAAAACACATCAGGCGTACAATCGGTTTATGAGATTGACCCTCTTTTTGTTGCTGCTCAGTTAGAATCGGTGCTTTCAGATGTCAGAATAGATAGCGCCAAAATTGGCATGTTATCCAATGCTGCCAATATTGCTGTCGTTGTAGAGTCATTACATCGTTACACTATCCCCTATGTTGTATTGGATACCGTTATGATGGCGAAGAGTGGAGATCACCTATTATCACCGAAAGCCATTACAACTCTGGTAGAACAATTACTGCCAATCGTCTCTTTAATCACACCAAATTTGCCCGAAGCTGCCGCCATGCTGAAATGTCATGCTGCCAAGACAGAAGATGAAATGTTACAGCAGGGACGTGATCTACTTTCAATGGGATGTCAGGCGGTTTTATTGAAAGGGGGGCATTTAGTTAATGTAGAAAGTCCCGATTGGCTTTTTACACCTGAAGGTGAGTGGCGCTTTACTTCGACTAGAATAGATACACGACATACTCACGGAACGGGGTGTACTTTATCCGCAGCACTTACCGCATTGCGTCCGCATTATTCTGATTGGCAAAGCACGTTACCTGTGGCCAAGACATATTTGCAGAATGCGTTGGCACAGGCAGATACGCTTGAGGTTGGTCAGGGTATCGGGCCGGTACACCATTTTCATCAATGGTGGTGAGTTAGGATAACGGTACTGTCATTAATGGAGATACTTGTATCTCCATTAAATGGTGAATGAAACAGTTTGATTAGGCGATGGTGATTTTCTTGTCGAGATAAACATCTTGAACGGAATGGATCAATTCAACACCTTCTTTCATTGATTTCTTGAATGCTTTACGGCCAAGAATTAACCCCATCCCACCGGCGCGTTTGTTGATAACCGCAGTGCGGATTGAATCACTCAAGTCGTTTTTTCCAGAAGCACCACCGGAATTGATTAATCCAGAGCGTCCCATATAACAGTTAGCGAGTTGATAGCGAACCAGATCAATCGGATGTTCAGTGGTCAAATTACTATAGACACGTTTATCAGTATGTCCGAATCCAATGGCAGTATAGCCGCCATTAGTTTCTGCCATTTTTTGCTTAACGATGTCAGCACCGATTGTTGCAGCCAGATGATTTGCCTGACCTGTTAAATCGGCACTGGTATGGTAATCAACCCCATCTTTCTTGAAAGCTGAATTGCGCAGATAGGCCCATAACACAGTAACCATACCCAGCTCGTGAGCGCGTTCGAAAGCGGCTGAAATTTCCTCTATCTGGCGACGTGATTCGATTGAGCCGTAATAAATTGTCGCACCCACTGCAACCGCACCCATTTCAAATGCCTGCTCGACACTGGCATACAACGTTTGGTCGTATTGGGCGGGATAGGTCAACGTTTCATTATGATTGAGCTTAACTAAAAACGGGATTTTATGGGCATAACGACGAGAAACTGACGCCAAAACGCCGTAAGTTGAAGCAACACAGTTACAACCCGCCTCGAGCGCTAATTCAACAATATTTTTTGGATCAAAATAGAGGGGATTGGCGGCAAAAGAAGCACTGGCGGAATGTTCTACACCCTGATCTACCGGCAAAATTGAAAGATAACCAGTTCCTGCCAAGCGGCCATGATTCATTAAGGTTTGCATAGAACGCAGGACAGTATTGGGCCGATTATTTTCTATCATTACCCTATCGACGAAATCTGTTCCTGGGAGATAGAGATTTTCACGAGGAATGGTACTACATTGATGTTGCAATAAACTCTCTGCGTCTTTTCCCAACAACTTAGCAATATCAGTCATGATTAACTCCAGTTTGCAAAAGGCGCTACTGATTGTTGTTGATATTTATATTAAGTACAAGATAAGTAGAGAGGGAAACCGCAGTGGATCGCTTCAGTTGAATAACTTCGATGCTATTTTCCTAAAATTTCCTTCAATAAATTGAATGATATTAATCGCAATATAGTTTTTTTATTTATAATAAATTACGTTATTAAATTTAGTTGAAATACATGTCATTGAGAATCAGGAATTATTAAATTATTTTATCATTTTCGTCATGATGAGCTTCACTTTAACATATTGAATAAATTAGATTATTTGTTTTTTGTGCAAAAGAAAAGGCCAGCCCAAGGGAGATTGAGCTAGCCAAGGAGGTGGTTCCTAGTCTTACAGTAAAACTTTTTTAGTTCTTCATTTTTCAGGGCTGATAATACGAGAAATAAAATAGTATTGATGTGATCTGTTTCTAAAAAAATAGAACAATTTCTTTAAAATCCTATTTAAAATTATTTCACTGGTAAATCTTGTAAATGAGGTGCTCTGGTATTGCCACTCTTCAAGTTTCGTACCAATAAAGCGTAGTTTAGGTCAATTTCTTCAGGAATAGAGAGATAAACAATATGCCCATCACCGGGGGCGACATCTACTGATTGACCTTTTTTATTTGTCATGGCCTCTAACGTGAAATTAATATTTCCTGATGGTGTCATTAATTCCAGATGATCCTCAACCAGAAATTTATTCTTCACGGCGACTTCTGCTAACCCATTGATGCGATTGCCTGTAAATTCCCCAACAAATTGCTGAGTGTCTGATACAGAATAACCGTATTCATAAGTTTGGTAGGCATCGTGGGTATGGCGGCGCAGGAAGCCTTCTGTGTAGCCACGGTGTGCAAGGCCTTCCAGCGTCGTCATCAGCGTTGGATCGAAAGGTTTTCCTGCAACGGCATCATCAATGGCGCGACGATAGACTTGGGCAGTACGGGCACAATAATAAAAAGACTTTGTACGGCCTTCGATTTTCAGTGAATGCACACCCATGTCCGCTAATCTTTCTACATGCTCAATCGCGCGCAAGTCTTTAGAGTTCATGATGTAAGTCCCATGTTCATCTTCAAACGCTGACATATATTCGCCAGGGCGTTTGGCTTCTTCAATCATGAATACTTTATCTGTTGGTGCGCCTTGACCCAATGTTGGTTTAATGTTTTTAACCGGTATGGGATCGTGTTGATGGACAATATTACCGACAGCATCTTCCTTACCTTCTTGTACATTATACTCCCAGCGGCAGGCATTGGTGCATGTTCCTTGATTGGGATCGCGCTTGTTGATGTAACCCGATAACAAGCAACGACCTGAATAAGCCATGCAGAGTGCGCCATGGACAAAAACCTCAAGCTCCATATCCGGCACTTGTTGGCGGATCTCAGCAATTTCCTCCAGTGAAAGTTCACGGGAGAGAATGACACGTGTCAGCCCCATTTGCTTCCAGAATTTGACTGTAGCCCAGTTAACGGCATTAGCTTGAACGGAAAGATGAATATCGATGTCAGGAAACGTTTCACGTACCATCATAATTAAGCCCGGATCGGACATAATCAACGCATCAGGCCCCATTTCCACGACAGGTTTCAAGTCACGGATAAATGTTTTTAGTTTTGCGTTATGGGGAGCAATATTGACGACTACATAAAAACGCTTACCTAATTCGTGCGCTTCCTTAATACCTTGAGCTAGCGTTTCATGGTTAAATTCATTATTACGGACACGCAGGCTATAGCGGGGCTGTCCTGCATAGATGGTATCTGCGCCGTAGGCGAATGCATAACGCATGTTCTTTAAAGAGCCTGCAGGAGAAAGTAATTCTGGAATAAACATATTTTTTAACGTTCTCGGTCTGAGTTCAAGTCAGTCCTTACCCTCTTATCGTTATCATTACTAAGGGTAAGGTTAAAGGAAGAGGGATTTTAGCGCCAACTCCATCATAAGCACAAATATATTGTGGAATGTTCTGACAACAAACTTTGAGATCGTTAAAGCGGCTAAAGGTTAAGACTGATAAAGAAAATGCGCCGACGATGCGGCGCAAGTGATTAATTGAGTTTGGTCAAATCACGAATATTTTTTGTTGGCCCGATTTGCATGATGGATTGAATATACTTCTTCATACTTGCTTCATTGGCATAAGATTCACTGACACCAATAATTTGATGATTGCGGGCTTTCAGAACAAAATAAGACTTACCTGACTTATTCTTTCTCACCTCATGGCGAGTTTTGTCGGGAGAGTTGACTCGTACTGAATTGATACCTTTATTGGCTGCGGCTTTGGTGGTATACATTTCGCTATTCAGAATAATGTCACCGTTTGCTGCCACCAGATTGAAATAAAATTGCCCGTTCTTTGCTTTCTTAAGATCATAATGCCCAGTAGCCATAAGAAATTCTCCTGATTGGGTAATTATCAAATTAAGTTTAGCTTGAATTTCATACAGGGCAGTAGATCCGTAAAAAATTATGCTTACATGGATCTTCACTATGGTTGATGTATATTCTGCGCCTTGTGGAGGATGTGCTCTATTGTGTTCAATTTTTGAACTTGGCACTCCAACCTTGGGGGAGGTTTCCCCCCGAAGATTGGCTTGGTGTTGTCCGATAGCTTAAATCGGTCTAAAAACAGTCCAAACAGAGGCTATCGATGGCAACTTTTATGAAGATTTTGCTATACGAAGTTTTGCCGCACGACGGTGCCATTTTTCACGTAGCCGATCAAAAAATAGATATACAACAGGGGTGGTATAGAGTGTAAGAAGTTGGCTCATCACCAGACCACCGACAATCGTGATACCTAACGGGAAGCGTAATTCTGCACCATCCCCGTTGCTCAGAACCAAAGGTAAAGCACCGAACAGAGCAGAAAGAGTTGTCATCATAATCGGTCTGAAGCGCAGTAAACAGGCCTGAAAGATCGCTTCTTGGGCACTGAGTTGACCGCTTTTTTGCGCTTCAAGGGCGAAATCGACCATGATAATGGCGTTTTTCTTGACAATCCCCACCAGCAACATAATCCCAATCATAGCGATTAGGCTAAATGGTGTGTTGAACAGCTCCAGAGCCAGTAAAGCGCCAACGCCTGCGGAGGGTAGGGTGGAAAGAATAGTCAGCGGATGAATATAACTTTCATAAAGTACGCCTAAAACCAGATAGACAGTCACGATGGCTGCAAGGATCAACAGCAATTGAGATCGTTCACTTTCCTGAAAATCTTGTGCAGTGCCAGCGAAAGAGCTACGTATTGATGAGGGAACACTCAGTTCTGTCATTGTTCTCTCTATCGCACTGATTGCATCGGACAGCGTATAGTCTGGTGTAACATCAAAAGCAATGGTCGAGGAGGCTGAAAGACCTTGATGATAAATGCTCAACGGCGCATTGGAAGGACGCCAGCGGGAAAAATAGGAAAGCGGAATGCGTTCTCCCTTAGCATTAATAACAAACATTTTCTCTAGTGCACCGGGGTCTTGGTTATATTGCGGCGCAACTTCCATTACCACATGGTACTGATTTAAGGGTTGGTAAATCGTAGAAATTTGTTGCTGCCCAAAGGCGTTGTTGAGTAAGTCATTGGCATCAGAGACATTAATTCCCAAGCGAGCCATGAGATCGCGATCGTAGGTAATCGCTATTTCTGCGCCTTTATCATCTCCGTCCTCATCGGAGTTGACACCCACCAATTGAGGCAGTTTTTCCAATGCTTTCTTGATGATGGGACTCCATTTACGCAATTCACCAGAATCATCGGACAGTAAACTAAACTGATAACTGGATTTGGCTCCTTGTCGCCCTCCGGATGGGAGATCCTGAACCGGTATTAAATACAGGCGAGTTCCCGCTTCATTGGACAATTCGCCTCTCAAACGAGTGATGACTTGTTGGATATTCTCAGAACGC
Organism: Xenorhabdus hominickii; assembly: GCF_002632725.1. Taxonomy (GTDB): domain Bacteria; phylum Pseudomonadota; class Gammaproteobacteria; order Enterobacterales; family Enterobacteriaceae; genus Xenorhabdus; species Xenorhabdus hominickii. The sequence goes on along the minus strand of NZ_NJAI01000004.1, from coordinate 34,587 downwards.
TCTGCCAGTGGTTTCAGGGAAATAAACATGAAACCTGTATTGAAGTTGCCCCCCCCCGTGAACCCCACGACATTATCTATCGTTGGATCGTCATTGATGACCTGCATGAAACGTTTCATTTTTTCACTCATGGCTTTAAATGAAGTACTTTGGTCTGCAACGACAAAGCCTGATAGGTTCCCCGTATCTTGTTGAGGGAAAAAAGTCTTTGGGATATTGATATAGAGCCAAACATTCAGGGCGACAATGCCGACTAAAGTCAACAATACCCAGCGGGTATGGTTGAGTATCCATTTCAGTGAATGGCCATAACCTCGCTGAATTTTAAACAGTACTTTACCGAATCCCCGGATATGTCCCTGCGATTTTATTGGTGATGGCTTAAGTAAGTGCGCACACATCATCGGGGTTAACGTTAAAGAAACTAACAGTGAAATTCCAATCGCGGTTGCGAGTGTGACAGCAAAATCCCGGAATAGCCTACCGAGTAATTCATCAATCAACACAAGGGGAATAAACACCGCAACGAGTGACAGACTCATGGCGAGTACTGTGAACCCAACTTCCCTAACCCCTTTGAGGGCAGCTTGTATCGGTGTCAATCCGGCATCCAGATGGCGGGAAATATTTTCCAGTACAACAATGGCATCATCAACGACAAAGCCCGTGGCAATGGTCAAAGCCATCAACGAAAGATTGTTTAGACTGAAACCGCACAAGTACATGGCAGTGAAGGTGCCAATAAGTGATACCGGAACCGCAATTGCCGGAATGAGCGTGGCTCGGCCTGAACGTAAAAATAGGAACACCACCAGAATCACTAAGGCGACTGCGATGGCCAGAGCGCGTTCTACCTCTTGTAGGGAAGCACGAATGGTTGGTGAGCGATCTTGTGCGATATTTAACTGAACAGTGGCAGGCAGCGATGCTTGAAGAAGCGGGAGTTCGGCACGAATGCGTTGAACAGTTGAAATAATATTCGCACCTGCTTCCCGGCGGATAGCGATGACAATAGCAGATTTATTGCCAGACATAGCAGCTGCCCGAATATCCTCGACGGAATGCTTGATATTAGCGACATCCTGCAAATGAACAGGAGCACCGTTCTTGTAATGCACGATAATAGAACGGTAACTGTCTGCTGTTTTTAGTTCATCATTGGTGTGTAATTGCCAATTTTGCTTAGCGGAATCAATGTGACCTGTTGGGCGCCTAACGTTTGCATCACTGATGGCAGTTCTGACATCATTAAGGGAAACTCCCTGATTGAATAGGGAGTTAGGATTTAATTCAACGCGTATTGCTGGTAATGAACCGCCGCTAATCTTGACGTTGTTGACCCCCTCCACCTGCGAAAGTTTTTGGGCCAGTTGCGTGGAGGCAAAATCATACAGTTGCCCTTCATTATAGTTATCTGATGTCAGCGTCAAAACCATAATCGGAGCGCCTGACATATTAGCTTTATGATACCTTGGCTTGCGTGGCATACCTGAAGGTAATAAACTTTGTGCGGCATTAATGGCGGCTTGGACATCCCGTGCTGCGCCATTGATATCCCGATTAAGTTCAAACTCCAAATAAATAGAAGATTCCCCCAGCCAACTGACAGAACCCATCTCTTTTACTCCCGCAATCCTGCTTAATGAGCGCTCCAGAGGTGTTGTCACAGAAGACGCCATGGTTTCTGGTGATGCTCCGGGCATTGAGGCAGAGACTGTAATCACAGGGAAATCGATCTGTGGTAGCGGCGACACAGGCAGAAAGATAAAACTGAGCGCCCCACACAAAGTGATGGCTAAACTCATCAAAGTTGTGGCCACTGGCCGCCGAATAAATAGGGCGAAAAATTTCACAGTGGCTCCTGATGATTAGCAGAGGTTTTATCAAGCCGTATTGGATTTGTGTGCTTGTCCTGATTATTTTTCTTTTTTCGGTGAAAATGTGCCAATTGGTCAAAGAGCAGATAAATAACAGGCGTTGTGAACAGAGTTAGAATTTGGCTCATAATCAAGCCGCCGACCATACTGACCCCCAATGGACGGCGTAACTCTGCACCAATGCCGGTACTCATCATCAGAGGCAATGCCCCTAATAGGGCCGCCATCGTTGTCATTAATATCGGTCTGAAACGCAATAAGCAGGCTTGATAAATAGCTTCATAAGGCGGCATACCTTTTTCACGCTCTGCTGCCAGCGCAAAGTCGATCATCATGATAGCGTTTTTTTTCACAATGCCGATCAAAAGAATAATCCCAATGATGGCGATAATATCCAGTTCATACCCGCCCATCATCAAAGCCAGCAAGGCGCCGACACCCGCAGTAGGCAGGGTCGACAAGATAGTGACCGGATGGATAAAACTTTCATATAGAATACCGAGCACGATATACATAGCGACGATGGCAGCTAAAATCAGCCAGAGGGTATTACTGAGCGCAGCTTGGAACGCTAGTGTTGCCCCTTGAAATTGCGTGATGATCTCCTTTGGCATTTGGATCGCCCGTTCCGTTGTCTCCACAGCATTGACTGCCTGCTCAAGTGACGAATCATCCGCAACATTAAATGAAAAAGTGGCGGAAGGAAATTGTTGCAGATGGTTGATAGACAGGTTCCCCAGCCGTTGCTCTACAGTAGCGATGGCCTTGAGTGGCACCATTTTTCCATCATTTCCTGTCAGATAAACATTGTCGAGTGCTTCCAGTCCTGATGTGCTTCCCGTATCTTGTTCAAGGACCACACGGTACTGACTTGCTTGCGTATAAATGGTTGAAATCAGACGTTGGCCGAAAGCGTTATACAGAGCATTATCCACGGCAACCATAGAGATCCCGAATCGGCTGGCCATATCACGATTCACGTTGAGATAAGCCACTAACCCCTGATTTTGCCAATTATTGCTGATATCCTCCAATTCTGGTCGTTGTTTCAGCGCATTCTGCAACTTAGGCACCCAGACACTAAGTTCATCAAGGGAAGTCGCTTGCAACGTGAACTGGTACTGTGTGTGTGAGACTTGGGTATCAATTGTCAAATCCTGTGTGGGTTGCAGATACAATTTGACATCAGGGACGTTCGCAACCCGTGTTTGTAGACGTGGAATAATTTTGTTAATGCTCTCTTCACGCTGATCGAACGGTTTTAACGTAATTTGGAGACGTGCATTATTCAATGTTGAGTTGCTGCCATCAACACCAATGAATGTTGAGACATTCTCCACGGCAGGATCTTGTAACAACAAGGTGGTAATTTGCCGTTGTTTATCCGACATCGCACTGAATGAAATGGATTGCGGTGCCTCTAATGAGCCTTGAATCAGCCCGTTATCTTGCAACGGGAAAAAACCTTTTGGGATCATGATATAGAGCAGGGTGGTCAGCACCATCGTACTGAATGCGACACCAAGCGTTATCCAAGGATGATTCAGTACTCGTTTCAGAAAGATAGCGTATATCGCAATCATGTGCTCAAAAAAACGCTCACAGGCTTGTTCGAAGCGATTGTGTTTAATATCGGCTTCGGGCTTTAACATTCTTGCGCACATCATCGGCGTTAGTGTCAGTGATACAACGGCAGAAATGAGAATAGCCACAGCAAGAGTTATTGCGAACTCCCGGAATAAGCGACCGACGATATCGCCCATAAAGATCAGTGGGATCAACACGGCAATCAATGAAAAAGTCAGAGAGATAATAGTAAAGCCAATTTCCCCCGCCCCTTTCAGCGCCGCCGCCAGCGGTTTTTCTCCCTGCTCGATATGACGGGAAATATTTTCTATAACGACAATGGCATCATCCACGACAAAGCCAGTTGCGATAGTTAATGCCATTAGTGTGAGGTTATTAACGGAAAATCCGCAGAAATACATAATGGCGAATGTCCCCACCAAAGAAAGTGGCACGGCAATACTTGGTATAAAGGTTGCTGTGGCATTACGCAAAAACAGGTAAATCACCATGACAACCAGCGCAATCGCCAGAAAAAGTTCAAATTGAACTTCCTTGACCGAATTTCGGATCGTGACTGTACGATCTGTCAGTACATCCACATTGACGGATTTGGGGAGACTATTGATTAATTCAGGCAGCATGGTACGGATATTATCGGTTGTTTCAATAACATTCGCGCTGGGCTGGCGTTGGACATTGATGACAATAGCTGGCTTTTCATTTGCCCATGCACCCAGTTTGTTATTTTCTGCACCTTGCTCAATGATCGCGACATCACGTAAACGAACCGGAGCCCCATTTTTATAGGCCACGATTAAATTACGATAATCGTCGATAGACCTCATCTGATCATTAGAGGAAATAGTCATTGAGCGTGTTGGCCCATCAAAACTGCCTTTTGCTGAATTGACATTGGCTTTCATAATGGCGGAACTAATTATATCGCTGTCTAATCCTTGTGCTGCAACAGCCTGTGCATTTAATTTCACACGTACAGCTAGACGCTGACCACCCGCCAATGTCACCAAACCAACACCACTTACCTGAGAAATACGCTGGGCCACACGGGTTTCCACCATATCCTGTACCTGCGTCATAGACAGAGCATCAGAGGTTACAGCGAGCGTCAAAATAGGGGGATCGGCCGGGTTAACTTTGCTGTAAATAGGGGGGTAAGGTAAACCGCCAGGCAATAAAATACTGGCGGAATTAATTGCTGCCTGTACATCCTGCTCTGCTATATCTAATGGTAATGAAAGTTGAAATACCAACGTGATCACCGAAGCGCCCCCAGAACTTCTGGATGACATTTGTTTCAGGCCAGACATTTGCCCAAATCGACGCTCCAACGGTGCTGTTACGGCAGACGTCATAACATCAGGACTTGCTCCCGGATACAGGGTTACCACTTGGATGGTTGGGTAGTCCACTTGCGGCAAAGCAGAAACGGGCAGCATCCGATAGCCTATGATCCCTGCCAGTAATATCGCAATCATAAACAGCGTCGTAGCAACAGGACGCAGGATAAACAGGCGAGATGGCCCTCCGCCTGTCATTGGCGCATCAGGTTGCATTACAAACTCTCCGCGTTATTGTTTGATTGCTTTACATGTTTCTTATCGTTGTCGGTATTGAGTGGTTCAACTGGCAAGGGTTTAACAATCTCAACTTTGGCACCCTCAGTCAATTGATCAATGCCATCGGTGACAACTTGCTCACCCGCCGATAGACCGCTGTTGATGACTATGAATTGACTGTTTTGCAGTCCGACGATGATTTTTTGTTTACTCACCTTATTTTCTTTATCTACTTTCCAGACGAAATTACCAGTATTTCCCATTTGTAACCCTGTATTTGGGATCACTACGACATTTTGCAGCGTATCGACTTTTATCTGAATGTTGACGAATTGATTAGGAAACAGCAGATTGTTTTGATTATCAAACTGAGCTTTCATTTTGATCGTTCCAGTGGCGACATCAATCTTATTATCGATACTGAGTAACTTGCCTTGCGTCAATTCTTGTTGATTATTGCGATCCCAAACGCTAACGGTAACACTTTCGTGATTCTTCTGAGCCTTCAACACGGTGCCGATATCATTTTCAGGCAGAGAAAACAGCACATCAATGGGATCGATTTGCGTAATAACGACAATCGGCGTTCCACCCGCACCAGAGATATAATTGCCGACATCAATTTGTTTTAGCCCGACACGGCCGGAAATAGGTGCAATGATACGGCTATGGGTTAATTTCAGTTTAGCTTCGTCGATATCTGATTGATCGGTTTTCAAGCTGGCTTCGGTCTGGCGAACCAATAAGATTTTATTATCCAGATCTTGCTGGGATATCAGTTTATTTTTCGCCAATTGTTGATAGCGGATTAAATCCTGTCTGGCATTGGTCAATGTAGCCTGATTTTTGGCATACAGCCCCTGAGCCTTTGCCAACTTGACCTGAAGAGAACGAGGGTCAATTTCTGCAAGTAAATCACCTTTTTTAACGTATTGGCCTTCATTAAAATGCAGTGCCATTAATTGACCTTCCTCAAGACTGGTAACCGTCACTGTATTTTCTGCCTGAACCGTTCCTAATCCATTTAAATAATGGGGGACAGATTTTATTTCAGCTATCGCCACTTGCACGGGTGGTTGGGCTGGGTTACGTACACCCTGTTTTGATTCTGAACCTTGCGTTTTATCAGGAGTTGTAGGCGTGTAGAATTGTTTCCACGCAAAAAAAACTACCGCGACGATAATGGTTAGTGCGACAGCGAGTCGTAAAAAATGGGAACGGCTTTTGTTATTCATTTGCTCGACATTCTCTCAATGTTATGGCGGTAATCAGTCATGCAGCATCTTATGCCAAATAGGTGTAAGAATATATTATTAGTGCAGTTTATGGAAATGGGGCAATAATGAAGAAGATATGGAGGTTATGTCAAAAAGATAATATTTTTATTCTTAATTTTTCATGAGGTTCGTGATGGTGAATGTAACAAAAATGAAAATTATGTTAAATGGATGAATGAGTTATTTTTACAATTATTTACAACTAGCAGAAAGGATGTGTGAGATAAAATATCCATTAATATAAAATACGCTATATTCAAGGCATTATTTTAGGAAATTTCATATAAAATTTAGACATATAATGTGTACCAAAACACTTAATATAGTTTTTTTCATCAAGGGTGCTGGTGTAGTGTTCCCTGAACGCATGTTAATACAGATTGCACTAATAATTAAAAGGCCCCAAATAGGTATGCAAACAGTACTAAATTTTCCTATTACTGTTTTGGCAAAAGCGGGTAACTGAAAATCAGAAAAAGGGGGAAGTGTAGATAAGGGGAATAATATATAACAGGATACAAATCTGTTGTATGTGATAATGTTTGGATAGGTCAACATATTCAATAAATCGCGAAGTCTAACGTTATCGATGTGTAGTCAAGTGATATAAATTTTGGCGGAGCACTAACACTTGAACAGCGTTGTTTGGTTTCTATTTACAAACTATCCAATATTTCTTTGACCTAAGAATAGTCTAATTATTTTATAGTCTTTCATATAATTAGAAGATAAAGAAATCTGCCGATACCAGTATTATTTTTTAGTTATCAATAATTTGTCACTATGGTGCTGTTATACAATAAAAATAATGAAATGAATATATCATGCAACATTTTTTAAAAAAATAATAAAGAGAGTGTATTATGAAAGAACTTAGTAGTGAAAAATGGGTATCCAGAAAGTACTTCCACAAAAGATCTAAAACTTAGCTTTAGAATTGATGTAGAAGATTTTATTGTACAATTAAAGAAATCGGGAGCTAGAGTAACAATATTTTCAACATTTAGACCATGAGAAAGAGTTACCAGAAAACGTAGGATTATGGAATGACAAGATTAAAAATTGCACCAGCGTTATAAAAGCCAACATATTGAAGGTAATGCAATTGAGGGAAGCATAACATGGAAAAATAATTTAGATATTAAAAATAAACAGGGGGAATCTGTAATTTAATAAAGTCTCTTCCAAGGGAATGAATAAAGAATTGCATAATATAGGTAAAAGCTACGGAGTGATAAAATTTCACGGTGGTACAAAAGACAGACCTCATTGGTCTAGCAATGGTAGGTAATATGAAAAAATTAACAGTGGCATGTATTATGTTATTTTTTTATGTGGGTGCACATGGACGTCAGAAAATAATATCCCAAAAGATTCACAAGAGTATATAGATAATGTGGAAGATTGTCAGCATTTAGCGGATGAGTGGGATAATAATTTGTCTGATGAACAAAGGAAAGAAGTAGAAGATGATATTGATAAATATTGTACGAAAGCAAGAGAATTGCAGAAAAAACTTAAGGAAAAATACAAAAATGATACTAAAAAAATAGAAATTATGAATTATTATGATATTTAATTCGCCTAAAGTAATATTGACTTTTTTATGGAGTTATGCAGTGAGGTAAATTTAAGGTTGGACTTTTATCATATAGTGATTACATCGCATTTTTTATACACAATCCACTGTATTTAGAGGTATATTAACACTGTTTTATTGTACATTATGAACCTTAACCAAAACAGGAAGTTATCATGGCAAATATGATCTATTTAACATTGCAGGGAGATAAACAGGGGTTGATTTCACAAGGTTGTTCTTCTGTTGAATCCATTGGCAATAAATATCAAGCAGGTCATGAGAATGAAATTTTTGTATTAAAACTACATCATTCCATTCACAGAGAACAAAATGTTAACCATAGTCCAATTGTATTTGTAAAACCGCAAGATAAATCATCACCATTATTGATGATGGCAATTTCAGATAATGAAACACTGAATCTGAAATTTGATTTTTATCGCACAGCACAATCAGGGGCACAGGAATTATATTATTCCATTGAGTGCCGTGATGCGACGATTATTGAGTTATCACCGGACTACCCGCACAGTGTCAACCATACGGAAGCTCAACCGGAAGAAATGGTTTCTATCAAATATAAAGATATTATTTGCCGTCACCATATGGCAGGAACTTCTGGATATAGTGTCTGGGATGATAGAGTGTATTGATAATTGAAAAAACGCCGATTGATAAATCGGCGTATCTCTATGCTATCCAATACGTCTCAAATTGCTGGTAGGATAAAGTTTGATATTTATTGCGTATCTGCCAATTAATACAAAGTCAGCATACCTAAATCAAAATTCAAACTAAAAACAGCGTTGCTAGCCCCAAAAAGATAAAGAACCCACCGGTATCCGTAATAGCAGTAATCATCACACTGGAGCCAATTGCCGGGTCTCTTCTCAGCTTCATCATGATAAAGGGGATCAACACCCCCATCAACGCGGCCATCAGCAGGTTTAAAATCATCGCCATTGTCATGACACCGCCCATCGCAAGGTCACCATAGAGCAGATAAGTGATTATGCCCATGAGTCCACCCCAAATGACGCCGTTAATCAGTGCGACACCTAGTTCCCTCAATAATAGATAGGAATAGCTGCCTGTTTGGATTTGGTGGAGTGCCAATGCCCGAACGATCATAGTGATGGTTTGATTGCCCGTGTTACCGCCGATACCGGCTACAATGGGCATCAGTGTTGCAAGGGCAACAAGTTGGGAAATGGTATGTTCAAACAAACCAATGACACGCGAGGCCACAAAAGCTGTACATAGGTTAATGGCGAGCCATGTCCAACGGGTTTTCACAGCTTGCCCAACCGGTGCGAAGACGTCTTCTTCACGACTTAAACCACCCATGCGCCGGATATTGGTATCAGTCTCTTCACTCAAGGTATCAACGATATCCTCAACGGTCAGGCGCCCCATCAAGCGCCCATTATTATCCACCACGGCGGCGGAAATTAAGTCGTAACGCTCGAACGCACTGGCGGCATCTTCACCTTTTTGCTCTGGTGAGAAAGTTACGGTATCCGTATTCATCACTTCGGAAACCAATTTGTTCTGTACATTGGTCAGCAAAGTTGTGAGAGGAAGTTCCCCTTGAAGGCGGTTGTTACGATCAATAACAAAAATTTTATCCGTCGTTTCGGGAATAGCGCCTCGGGAACGTAAAAAACGCTGAACTGTACTGAGGGTAATGTTTCCTCGTACTGTCACTAATTCAAAATCCATCATCTGACCGATACTGTCCTTGTGATACTGCAATACTTCGCGGATGCGGTTGCGTTGACTCGGTTCCAGATAAGTCAGTAGGCGGCGTGTGGTATCCCGGGGCAAGTGCTCCGCGATGTAAGCTTGTTCATCTACGTGCAGCGCACCGATAGCTCGCAATAGCTCAACGTCAGACATGTCTTTGATTAAATTATCCCAGACAGGGATTGAGGCTTCCACCAGAACCTCACCGCGCTGATGGTTGTCGATCAATCGCCATAAAGCCAGACGCTCATCATAGGGTAAAGCTTCCAGAATATCAGCAATATCGGCGGCATGTAGACTGGTCAGCAGTGCCTTGACTTCTTCTATTTTTTCTAATAATTGTTCGTCGCTGATGGCTGAAGGATCATCTGTTTGATCCAATAATTTATCGACAAAGAGTTTGTCATTTATGAACAGTGAAAGTAAGTGTTGACGAACATGTACCAATTTTTGAGAGTACTTGCTGGCAGCAGTCGCATTATCTGGTGTAAAGGCCGGTTGTAGCATGGTGTACCTTTAGGGCAAAAAAATAGGGCGATCAGATGATCACAGTAATATAACCATAACATAGTCTGGAACATTGCCCCCAACAACCAACATAATAGCGATACTTTGCAATTCAAAATTTATTGGGGACGTTTTGTTTCCGGACTGCTGAGAGGTTCCACCAATTGCTGCTGTGTTTGCTGGTGATGTTCCAGTGCAACTATGAATGAATAGATAAAACGCCCAAATAAAATTAAGAAGCTGATAAACAGTATCAATTTTGTAATCTGAGCAGTTTTCTTTTTTCTTTTCATAACGCGATATTGTTAAGTCGATTCTTCTTCAATGTGTAAATTCCAGCCCGTTACGTCACTCCAATAATCCTGTTCTTTTTCCAGATCAAGTTGAACAAGGGCATTTTGCGTTAAGTAGTTTGGTGGCAGATAGAGCGTCCAGTGGCCGTGATCAGTTTTGAGCCTTAGTGTGTCCGGTGTCGTGGTAGATTGGCGTTGGTTATTGAGTAATGTAGCCAGCCGCAATATTTTCAGCATAGGGAGATACTGTTTTTTCTTGAAAATATAAAAGCGGGGATGTTCATGAACTTTGACCGCTTTGCGGTGATAACGCACCAGTGTTGCCAATAATAATTGCTGTTCTTGGTTAAATCCCGGCAGATCGGCATGTTGCAGGATGTAAGCGGAATGCCGTTGCAGCCCACTCAGATTGATGCTTAAACCGACTTCATGCAGCATAGCAGCCCAGAGCAGAATGGATTCCAGTTGTGGTTGTATTCGTTTGGGATTTTGTTCTGCCCATTGTTCGTAAAGATTTTTGGCGGTATTCCAAACTCGGTCAGCTTGTTCCCGATCGATGTTATAATGCTCGGCAAGGCTTTTGGCGGTTCGCTGACGAATATCTTTGTGGCGGAAGCGATCTTCCATTTCGTAAAGTACGCCTTCCCGCAATGCCCCATGAGACAAGCGTAATTCTTCAATATGCAGGGCATCAAAAACACCACACAAGATGGCAAGGCCGGGAACAAAAGTCTGTTTGCGGTCATCAGACAGTCCCGGTAGCTCTAGTGCGTTGAAATTTTTGTATTTCAGGACGCGTTTTACCAGCATATTCAGGCGTTCAGGTGTAATCAGTCCATCTTTTTCACCCGATTCGACCAACAAACTGTGGACGGCTTTGATCGTTCCTGATGCACCTAAGGCAAAATCCCAGCCTTTTGTACGAAATTGCCAGACGAGATTTTCCAATTTGTTTGCCGCCTGAAGGCGTGCTTTGCGAAAATAGTGCTCATTGATCACACCATCAGGAAAGAACTGGCGGGCAAAACTGACACAGCCCATACGGCGGCTTTCGATAAGTAGAGGCTCGAAGTCTTCACCGATAACCAGCTCTGTTGAACCTCCGCCGATATCAATGACCAGCTTGCGGCCTTTTTCTGGCTGAGTGTGCTCAACCCCCATAAAAATCAGACGGGCTTCTTCATAGCCGGAGATAATTTCAACCGGATAGGGAATAACTTCTTTCGCCCGTTTTAAAAACTCTTGTGCGTTGGTGGCTTCACGTAAGCTATGTGTTCCCACCAGACAGACATTATCCGCAGAAACCCCCTGCAATCGTTCGGCAAATAGTGAAAGGCAGGTCAGGCCACGGTTTATGGCTTCTTCACTTAATTCATTTTTGTTGTCTAAACCATCGGCAAGGTATACCCGCTTTTTTAAACGTCCAATAACTTGTAACGCACCGTTCACAATACGGGCGATAACCATATGAAAGCTATTGGAGCCCAAATCAATAGTGGCAATTTCCTGGGGTTTGGGCATGGGTTTGTCATGTTTCAACGGCATAGATCAGGCTCTTGGTTCCGGTTGTTCGAGGTTTTTCAGGTAATCATAAACAGCAATCTGAGCGCGAATCTTACGCTTATTTCCGCGTGGTACATAGCGATTACTCAACTCTTTATCGATATAACGTGCTTTGACGGTATCATTGAACTGCAATTCGAGAATATCCATAACCTGTTGTTTTAACATTGGATCGAGTAAACAAACGGCAACTTCAATTCGATAATCGATATTGCGGGTCATCCAGTCTGCCGAGGAAAGGAAAATTTTTTCATCACCTTTATTGGTGAAAACATAAACGCGATCGTGTTCGAGGAAACGATCCACAATACTGGTGACCTGAATATTTTCACTAAAGCCGGGCTGATTAGGCACCAAAGAGCACATGCCTCGCACCAGGATACGAACTTTGACACCCGCTTCAGAGGCATCATATAGACGATCTACCAGCTCTTTATCGACCAGATTATTGATTTTTAGCGTAATGCCTGCTGTTTCACCCGCTTTTGCATTTTCGATTTCCTGAGTAATTAAGCGGTTGAGCATAGCCCGTGAATTTTGGGGAGATACCATTAAATTATCAAATTTAACCGGGCGATAAGGGTTTTCAATAAAGTTAAATACCCGGCGAACTTCATTGGTGACTTCAGGATCTGCGGTCAGCAGAGAATAATCGGTATATAAACGTGCAGTTTTTTCATTGAAGTTTCCCGTACCGATATGAGCGTAACGAATGATTTTATCCCCTTCCAAGCGCGAAATAACAAACAACTTAGCGTGGATTTTCAGGCCTGGAGCGGAGAAAATAACATGCACTCCGGCTTCAGTCAGGCGCTTAGCCCAGTGGATATTCGCTTCTTCATCAAAACGTGCTTGCAATTCCACCACGACGGTAACTTTCTTGCCGTTGTGTGCGGCATGGATCATGGAGTCAATAATGCGTGAGTCTTTTGCAACACGATAGATATTAATCTTGATAGAAAGCACACTGGGGTCAAAAGAGGCTTGTCGCAGCAATTCCAATACATGTTCGAATGTATGGTAAGGGTAATAGAGCAGGACATCCCGTTCACGAATGGCATCGAAACCATTGCGGAAATGGTCGAACCAAGTATGTCGCAGCCGTGGCATCGATTTATTCAGTAAATTACGTTTACCTTCGTTGGGAAATTTAATGAAATCTTTAAAATTATGATAGCGGCCACCAGCAACCACGGAGTCGTCATTCGAAAGCCCAAGCTTACTACGCAAGAGCTCCACCATCTCATCAGGCATATTACGCTGATAGGCAAATCTCACTGGCTCTGCTGTCAGCCTTTGTTTCAGTGTGGAAGACATCAGCTCCAGTAAGCTGGATTCCATTTCCGTTGCTAAATCATATTCGGAATCACGGGTCATTTTCATGGAATAGACGTTTAAGGTGTCGTAATCGAAGAACCCTTTGAAAATTTCATCCAGCGTGTAACGAAGAATATTATCAAGTAATATCATTGACTTGCGTCTGCGGGGCATTTCTGGTGGCAGATTGACAAAACGAGGTACTTTATCTGATGGAATTTCCAGCAAAGCATATTGCGTTTCTTGTCCGCGGATAATTTCAACAGCCAAATAAGTATAATCATCCTTCAAAAATTCAACCAGATTGGTTTCTGTGTTGATAACAATCGGCGTAATGTGAGGGCGTAAATGTTGACGGAAATATTGCCTCAGCCAAATTTGTTGATTTGGAGATATCTGCCGTTCATTGATCAGAAAAATCTGGTTACGCGCCATTTCCAACAGTAGGTCGTTGTAAAGATCATCAAATTCCTGATCGATTTTGACAACTTTAGCCTGGATTTTTTTCAATAACTGGCGAGAGTTGGTGGCTGAGCCCTGTTCTTCACTGATAAGAATGCGCCGTTTTACATCGGCAAAGCGAACTTTATAAAACTCATCCAAGTTATTGGAGTAGATCCCTAAAAACCTCATTCTTTCAATCAGCGGGTTACTTTTGTCAGCTGCTTCTTGAAGTACACGTTCGTTGAAAGAGAGCCAGCTCAGTTCTTTTTCGGTATAGAGACGATCGTGGGACATTACTACTCCATTTAGTTTTCCATTCAGTTTAGCGGTTAGCGTTTAATAAACTAGCACGTTAGTCTGGGATTGACGGGCTTTATTGGCAAAATAGTGGTGCTGGAAAGTACACATCCGAATGGCTGTATGATAAGAGCCGTTTACAAAAAATTCATCGATTAATTCGCCTTCAGTATGAAACCCTAACTTATTGTATATATGAATAGCCTTCGCATTTTCTTTATCAACAATTAGGTACAGCTTGTAAAGATTGAGGACAGCAAAAGCGTATTCCATCGCAAGCTTAGCAGCTTCTGTCGCATAGCCTTGCCCTTGATAAGCGGGAGCAATGATAATTTGGAATTCTGCTCGGCGGTGGACATAATTAATTTCAACTAATTCCACTAACCCAACTTTGGAGTTTAGGCTTTCAATGATAAAACGGCGCTCACTTTGGTCGTGGATATGTTTGTCATAGAGATCGGATAACTCAACAAAAGCTTCATACGGCTCTTCAAACCAGTAACGCATGACGCTGGCATTATTATCGAGTTGGTGAACAAAAGGCAGATCTTCACGTTCGAGAGGACGTAAGCTTACAGACGGATACTCGGAACCACTGGACATTAGATACCTCAGTGCTTTTAAGGGAAATGACCTTTATTTTTCAAAAAGAAATAAATACTGAATGATAACTTACAGCAAAGTATCACCTATGCCCAATGGATTTCAAGATGCCGCGCTTATGTCTTGGGAACGAATCCCCAGCAGCATTGCTAATTCTATGTTTATAACTACGTGACTGGGGTGAGTGAGCATAGACAACAAAGCTGCAACTTGAAAGACGACAGGTATAAACACAATACGTTACACCTGTCTATAAGCTGATATTTTATAGTTCTATTCTGATGCGTAACCCTGTGCTGGCAGAACATCACCATCCATTACGGCTATGTTTTCTTTCATCGTCAAACGCCCATCAAGGAACCAGCCAATGACCAGAGGATAGATGTTATGCTCTTGGGTTTGGATGCGCCCAATAACATCTTCCTCTTTATCTCCCTCAAAAATTGGCACTTTGGCCTGCAAAATAATGGGACCACCGTCTAATTCTTCAGTGACAAAATGGACCGAAGTACCATGTTCCTTATCCCCATTTTCTATGGCCTTGCGATGAGTATGCAGACCGGGA
Source organism: Xenorhabdus hominickii (assembly GCF_002632725.1). Taxonomy (GTDB): domain Bacteria; phylum Pseudomonadota; class Gammaproteobacteria; order Enterobacterales; family Enterobacteriaceae; genus Xenorhabdus; species Xenorhabdus hominickii. The sequence continues at coordinate 19,370 of NZ_NJAI01000004.1, read as the reverse complement.
TATTTGGGCAATAGGGAAGGGTGGATATTGAGCAAACGTCCATGATAGTGCTGCACAAAATCGGGCGATAAAATTCTCATATAACCAGCCAAGACCACTAAATCAGGCTGATATTGATCAATGGCTTTGAGCAAGGCGCTATCATAATTTATGCGATCCGCATAGGCTTCGGGACTGAGATAGTGGGCGGGAATACCCGCCTTTTCAGCTCGTAGCAGACCATAGGCATCAGCATTATTGCTGAAAACCGCAGAAATATGCCCATTAATCCGATTTTGCTGACAGGCATCTATGATGGATTGCAGATTACTGCCGTTACCGGAGATTAAAACAACAATTTTTTTCATGGGCTGCCTTTACTGAAGAATAACAACAGGTTGTTCATCAGCGTTGAGTTCAGCAATAGTACCAATCTGCCATGCATTTTCGCCGACTGATTTCAGATATGAAATCGCCTGTTCTGCCTGAGATTGGGGCAGAGCAATCACCATACCTACTCCGCAGTTAAATGTGCGATACATTTCATATTCGCTAACATTTCCGGCTTGCTGTAACCAGGTGAAAATGGCTGGCCACTGCCAACTAGCCGCATTGATCCTTGCTTGAAGATTTTCCGGTAGGACGCGCGGAATATTTTCCCAAAAACCACCGCCAGTCAGATGTGAAATCGCATGAATTTCAATTTTTTCAATTAGCTCAAGAACAGATTTGACGTAAATTTGAGTGGGAGCCAGCAGATGGTCTGCTAGTGATTTACCTTCAAGTTCGGTAGTTTCGGGATCTGTCTGGCTTACTTCAAGAATTTTACGGATCAGCGAATAGCCATTAGAATGTGGCCCACTAGAAGCCAGTGCAATCAGGGCATCACCAGCCTGAACCTGACTGCCATCGATAATGTCTGATTTTTCAACAACACCAACACAGAAACCGGCAACGTCATAGTCTTCACCGTGATACATGCCGGGCATTTCGGCTGTTTCACCACCTACCAGCGCACAGCCCGCTTGTTTACAGCCTTCTGCTATACCCGTGATGACATTGGCGGCAATATCCACATCCAGTTTACCCGTGGCATAATAATCAAGGAAGAACAGTGGCTCGGCCCCCTGAACAACCAAATCATTGACACACATGGCGACTAAATCAATTCCGATAGTATCGTGACGGTTCAGATCCATGGCCAGACGCAGCTTGGTGCCAACCCCATCCGTACCGGAAACCAAAACCGGTTCACGATATTTCTGAGGTAGGGCACATAACGCACCGAAACCACCTAATCCACCCATGACTTCGGGGCGGCGGGTTTGTTTTACGACACCTTTTATACGATTGACTAAGGTATTGCCAGCATCAATATCGACACCAGCATCTTTATAGCTAAGAGAGGTTTTGTTGCTCACTGCGTAGCTCCCAGACGGTTGCATTTTCATGAATGAAACAGAACGGCAATAATTCTAACAGCGTAAGCAAACGTTTGCGATAGCTTTATGCAGCTTTCTGAACAGTAAAAAGATAAGAAAAATAATTATGGTTGATAAAAATCAATAGATTGATAGTGGCGCGATGTTGAAAAGGAGGTATAATCCCGCGATTTTTTTATCTGCCGGCTATATACAGTGGGGTTTGTTTGTTTGTATATCAATGAATTAATATTATATGGGGTGCTATTGGGGTGCCATTGTAACAGCACCCGATAGTTTTTGGCGGGTTCTTACTGGTTCATTTTCTTGTAAACTGCATCCTTTCCACTTCTTTTGCGGCAAGCTCTCTTTGTTTATCAATATACTCGGCGAGATCGTGTACATGAACAATTCTTGGTGATTTTTGGCTGTCATTCATTCTGTATGTCGGGAATTTTAGCTTTCCCTCGATAGCCTTACGTTCTGCTGTCGCTGGGGTTAACTTAAGATATTTCTCGGCTATAACTGACAGAAGAATTTGCGATGTTTCGAACTCTGCCATTAATAGAAATGCTGTATTCATCTTCACTCAACCCTCCTATAACCACTCTCCAAAACTATTTTTGCCACCATTGCCGGAGTTACAGTGTCACTCCATGTCGCATCAAAAATAATGGTGTTCAGCTCCGTTGTGAGAATATCATCCAAATTTTTTGGTCTTTCAGAGTAGAGCACCTCATCGGGCACCCCGTTCATGACATCGATAGTGAGTTCAGCGATTGCCTTTTCTCCCCGTTCTGGCTTCCGGTAGCCTGCCTGCCAGATTGCCTCGGTGATATCAGCAGGATCGCCCCAGACCGAGGCGATGATTTGGGTGAGGTGGAAGGCGTTATTGATCATTTTTAGCTCTCCATCCCGCTGAAAAAAGTTGAAAATATTTTCTGGTGTAACTGCTAAAATATTCACCATTTGTATATTTAACTAATAAGTTGGTATTAAATTGAGGGCTATCGGTGATAAATTTCTCAAACGCCTCTCTACATGAATTTGATTTATTGTTGCTCATGGCTGCTTCTCCTCTGTTGCTGGAGCGGGGATATCATCCATGTAGCACCAGTGTGTGACTTCATCGTTCTCATGTTCCGACCATTGCTTTTTATCAGTATCCCAGTAGTCATAGCCTGCGCGGGAAAATGAACCAAAAGAAACATAAACAAGACAGAGGGGAGCGTAATCGTCATCATCTACTGGCATTCTGTCCTGAACACTTACCCAAGGAATTGTTTGGGGTTCAGGTTCCGTAATATCAAATTTTGCAAATTTTCCTGACTGCATAAGAAAATCAAATATATCACCTGAACTATGCTTCTCAGCTTCAGACAAAAACTCGTCTGGAGACATGGCAAGCATCTCATAAAGGGCGGCTTGTAATGCCGCAGTAGGCTTTTCCTCAATTTGAGGAAAAGTAACCGTCTTTTTCAATAACCAGTCAGCCCATTCTTTCCCGTCATCAATGTGACCAGCCAACCCAATTTCATTTTGTGCGTTATCGATGCTTATCATTATTCTTTACCTCGCTTATTACGCGCTTTCTTCACCGGTGTTAACTTCACTCCGGCCACTTTGGGTGCGGGTGGCAGAGGAGGGCAGATGCCCTCATGAATATGCTGGTTCCGTCTCACACCATCGGCACATGCCGTTGATACTGGTTAACGGTGGTTGCCGGTTCTGGAGTGCATGAGATAGATTCAGCTCATTTAAATCATTCGCTGCGTCGATAATATCCATGATGGTTCCCTATTTGTTTGGATGGCGATAGAGGGGAATAGGCAACAATGGTTTTTCAAAACGCTCAACTTGAATAAATCCATGCTGACGATTTTTAACGTATTCTAATTCCACTTCATTAGTAAAACCCACAGGTTCCATATTTTCATATTCAGCGAGTTTTTCAGTGGACTCTATCCATGATTTTCTAATTATTTCAATATCAGGCATTTCAGCGCGAAAAATTTCTAGTGCTTTAGTTATGCTTACTTCATTTTCCATTCGCTTATTAACCCAGCCATTTAAATCACTGGCGTTATTTTCTGCCTCAGATAATAGGTCTTCCTCTGCCCAATCAAGAAGCCCCTCCATCCAATTCATCGCCTGTTCTTTATCTCCTTTCTCTAGCAAATAAAGGGCAACTGAATTTACTAGTAAAAATCTTTCCATCACCCATGAATTAGATAATTCCATTGCCGCTTTAAATTGCAGTTTTTCTATTTCACTCGCTATATCAATCACATCTTTGCTCATTTATTCTTCTCCTGTTTGATTGTATTCTCACGACTTGCTTTCCATGCTATTTGCCAGAATTCCCATTGTTGATGTATAAATGGATAACGATAACTACCATCTAAATCTCGCATTAGAATTGGGTGATTATCATAATTCAGCGCTCCTTCCTTCTTTAAATGTTCCTCAAACGCTTCTCTGCATAAATCTGAATTAGTCATTATTATTTTTTCTCAACTCTTCGATTATATAAAAATCATCTGCACCACATTTTGGACAAACATGAATAAATGCGAATGTTGGAAATTCTGGGTCTGGAATCATTACGCGTTCATTTTCATAATGAATATGTTTACACTTACGTTTAGCACATTCTATTTTGTCATTTCTCATTTAAACTCCCTGCATATATTCGCTGCTTTCTTACACATCTCGGCATTAAACCAGCCGAAATGACATTTACTGGCACTGACTCCCAGCCGCCATGCCAGCCATCGGTAGGCGTCCGTGCGTTCAACATTCCCTCTCTTCCGCATCTCCTCAAATTCCTGCTTGCCTTTCCGTCTCGCCTCCCGTGTCGGTTTATCTGCCAGATAGCCCAGCGGAATATTCGTTTCCGGATGCATTCCTACACGCGCATCACATGACCAGCAGACATAGAGCCACGGCCAGCGACTGCGAACCTCCCCAAACACCTCCGTGTGATGGGCGATGGTCACATGATTGCAGCAGTGGCGACATTGGGTAGGAATGGGAACTGGGTCATTAACTCGCTGTGCTGCTTTAGGATTGGGGTTCCATGGGGTGAACTGCATGTTGTGTCCTCCCGAATTTTGGTTGTAATACGCCTCCCGCCACTGAGGTAGCGTTAGTTAATGGGGTGGGTTAGATGTTGGTTATTTGGCGATTAATCCACGCTTTTTCATGGTTTCGTTGACTGATTCAACGTCTGAACGGTGTTCCTCTTCATCTAAATTGTATTCTTTGCAGTACGCTGAAAACTGCTCATCGGTAGCGATCCCTGTTCCGCTACAGATATAACAACTGTCACCATTTTTAACTTTATGGAATTCATCATGCCCACAACAGGGGCATCCGATGCGCCCAATGTCATGAAATGCTAATGTTCCAATGAATCCGTGGTCTGGATTGTTGCAGGTCTCTTTTCCATCGCCGCAACATTCAGGGCATATTGACATAGCTTATCCTTACCGCCTGTTGGCAGTGGTTGAATTGTATAGATAGGGTGGGGTTAGGTGGTTCTGTTTGGATGGCTGAGAATGAATACTGGGTGTTGAAAATCCGTGGGGTGCGTCCTTTCTTTTTGCGCTGGTTTATTCCGATCTTTCCTTACATATTTGCCTTGATTTTCATTGGCCCATATCCGCCTACATACAGCGCACCTACGATTTTTCGTGTATCTCAACGTGTGTCCATGCGGACACGGTTTACCCTGAAAATATTTACTCGGTTCCTCGGTCATTCAGTTGTACCTCTTCGAATTCCCCTTCAAAAATAGCGGCGTGCTCTTGATCGATATTAGCCTCTGCTTTCTCATCTAAAACCACAGCTTTGTGCATCTCGATAGAGACAGGCAGGTATTTAAACAGGCGGCGAATAACGGTCTTTTTCGCCATCTCTTCCCAGTGAGATACCCACGGCCCATTGCTGCCCGCCTTGCTTTGCGTTCTGACTTTCTCAATTTGGTTAAACGTCATGACTTCAAACTGAACGCCACTATCTTTTAGTCGGGCTACTGCGTAAACGTGAGTGATTGGCGCATCCTCATCTTCGCCCGGAACATGTGTTAAATTTTCACTGAGTCCATATTCAAAATGGAATTTATCGCTACTCCTGACTGTGCGAGCGGAAATACTGACTATCTGACCGGAACGACGAGCCAGATCAATCATTCCCCGGTAGCCGATAATTAACTGAGCGTCAGTTCTGACAGTTACCCACCGATTACCTTCTTTTTGTTTTTTATCAAATGGTAAAATATAGGCATGACCCAATGCATTACCGGGTTCCAATCCCAACTGAGAACATTGGACGACTGCACCAACAAAACTTTGCATGTCACAATTAGCGAGTGCTGGAGTCTTTCTAATTTCAGTGGTGACGATACGGATCATGCGATCAGGGGTCATATGATTAGGCAAAGCAGCAGCCAATTGCGCCTTCATACTGGGCTTATTAATGAACTGAATAAGAGCCTGATCTTTGGTGGTTGCGACTTTAGTTTGTGGCTGCGCTTTCTGTAAATCAGCTTGCGCCAGTGGTGGATTATTCATCTCTTCGCTCCTTAGCATAGTGGGGTAGTGATAATTCTCGCAGACCGGGCCATTCATTCGATTTCAGACACTCGGCATAGGTCGCAAGATTTCTTTGGTAGGCTGCGCGTCCTGCTGATTTAGCTTGCTCGGTCATGATGTAAGTTCTTACTGGATAGCGACCGCAATTCACCGTAGTACTGACAACGATAAAAGCGAATGTAGGTGTTTCACCGATTATTTCCTTATACCCATCTGAGTAGAATGCATCCTGTACGTGATAACGATACTCATAGGCTGTTCTATCGAATTTATTTATGTCTGCCGTTGTTTTTACATCAACTATCCAGTGATGATTTTCAACCAGTCTGTCGGGTCTGGAGCGGCATAAAGTTCCTGTTATCGAGTCCTCCCAATAGATACTGCACTCCGATTTTCCGTCAACCTCCAGCAACGACTTTGCGGTTGGGTGAACCATTGCACTATCACGCATGAGCAGTAATTTTCTGTTTTCTTCATGAGTCAGGATTATCTTATCCCGATTAGCGAGATTGAATGCTTGTGCTTCCTCCTTGCCTAATTTGGTGCGCTTATCGAGTTCAGGTTCAGCAGCAAAACGCTTACTGAATTCATTCGGTTCTAATAACAAGCAGTGCAATGCAGTTCCTATATCAAGAGCTTTTGTTTTTTCCTCATCGATAGGAGAATCCCTTCGACATATAAATTCTGCGGGCATTCCTTCTATATCATCCAACTGCGACTTACTCACTCCCGCGTCCTTGTGATAGTCCTCATTGGAGATGTCGTAATAGATGCCGGGGTTCATTAGGCCTCCATCTGAACTTTCATTAGACATAAGTCGTACATGAGATACCAAACCTGATCGATGGATTCGCTCTTATGCTGGAGTACTGGGCCAAGTAATTTCATTATCTCTGGGCTGAATATCCGCTCCATTTCATTCGGCAGCGTTCCTAGTATTTCATTGGCATCATTTCCCTGTTGCGCCAGAACGGCCTCTTCATAGGCCGCTGCCTCCATTTCTCGCTCGTATTGCGCTTCCTGAGCGCCATAGGGGATATAGTCGTTAAGAAAGTTCATGCGGCCTCCTTTCTTGTTTTGGACTGGAGATAATTGATAATCCGTTCTGCCTGTCCTAACTCGATAGCCTCATCCAATAGGCTCTCTAACTGGTCTGCCTCAATAAGCTGTTCCATTTGCTCTTTGGCCGAGTAACACATTTTTCCGAGGATATCGGCATAGGTTCCATCTATCCTTTTGATGGCGTTGCCCGTAAATGTGAGCATCGTTCCTGTTGATATGTTGTCACCGCCATATGACGAGCATAAAACCTGAATACACATGATTACCTCCCGTCGTCAGACCGGAATAAATACAACGATTGAAACAATGAGTAATGCCAGACAGCGCTTCCATGCGCGCCTGTTCCTGACTGCCTGTGGTTTTTTGGGTACAACCGCACATCCATCGCGCATGTTATTTCGCATATAAAAATCCCTCGTTAGTGAAAACGATTAATGATTTTCGTGACTGGGTTATTTCTGGGTCAGACTAATGAGGGCTCGGGCGTGCAGTTCGGCAGATTCG
>NZ_NJAI01000004.1:3205-11709 GCF_002632725.1 Xenorhabdus hominickii | reverse complement strand
ACCTATCACTACATTTAATCCACTGTATATTTTTTATGGTCTCCTCATAATGATTTAGAATCAATTCTTCCATTTCTTTATCAGATTCATCACTCATTATCATTTTCCTATATTCAGGTAATAAAAAGCCCCGCATTGGCGAGGCTGGTATTTGGTAGTGTTTTATTCAAACTGATAGAATAAAAGGGTAAAAATTTCTCTGGTAAATAATAAGGCAATTATTGTTGGTGATATTAATATCAATGAAAATAAGGCGAATAATATTTTGGTTAGTTTTCTTTTGGCTTTTTTAGCAAATAAGAAAGCAAAGAATAATCCTAAAGGAAAGCTAATAAACCATAGCACGCTGGCATATAAGAAATATACCATGCTAATCCAAAATATCATCAATATTAATGATGATATTGGTTCTGGCATTGCTTCTATTACATCAAACACACATATTCCCTCATGAATCCCATTGTCTAATCCATGAATATATCAGAGTCACTCACCACAGCCCACTCGGAAATGAGCTGGAGTTAGTCAACTGAGCGCCATCCATTCACGATAGTACTTACGTTCGACCCAACACAGTTTTGCCAAACGACGACGAATTTCAGAACGCGGCGCTTCGGATATAGCCCACTGACGATAGCGTTCAAATTTTTCTTTATGTTCAGCCACAAATTTCATTGATGGAGTCATTTTTATTTCCTTTCAGAATTAATATTGTTTATTTGGAATGAGCTGGAGTTAGTTGCCTGATTTGATAACCCACTCAGGCGGCGTGGGCTTCCTCGCATTCCCCAATGTCAAGAAGTTGGTTATAATTCGATCTCCCTAATGTCAAAAGGATTTATGTATGAGTGAGAATATCGAAAATATCCAGATTGGATTTATCTGCCCTCAGTGCGGAAGTAAGCAGTTCGAATTTCAGTCCGAAGTTAAGACACTGGATGAACTTGAGGGAACCATCTGTCATGGTTGCAAAAGAGCCGTTACTAAGGATGATGTCATCGCACATAGTAGACAGATTGCTAAGCAAAAGGCCGAAGAAATGATCCGCGCCGCCTTCAAAGGAAGTAAATTCAAAATTAGATAATATATCTTTTAACTCCTCCAATTGCTTTTGCATACCGCTGGCATCCAATTCAATTTCAATGGATGCCTTTTTGTTTTTATCCATCACGCCCTCACTATTACCATTGTTAATTTAATGTGCCTGCATATTTAACCACCTCAGGCGGCAGTGGTTTCTTGCATTCCCCAACGCGAAGGAATCGGTTAGAATAAATTCCCTACAATAATGAGAATAAAATTTAATCTATGGATAGAATTCAGTGGAAAAAGATTGCCGGCTGGTTGGCTAAGAAAGCTAACAAATCGAACTTTGCTTTTTTGGGTTACATCCTGTTAATAGTGTTTCGTCCTGAGCCACTCGAATTATGGCTACGCGAACACTATCCTAGTGTTTCGCCAGAAACCTTTGCTTATTTCGTTACGATGTACTTTATCAGCATGGCTATAGTTTATATTCCATCAATGCTGATTAAATATCTGAGAAAGAAAATCTCACCTCGCCGTCACCCCGCCTGACTCCAATATCCTATTCCTAGCTCTTTGCTTGGTTGAGTAAAGAGCTACGTCACTCATGCAGCAATTATCAAAACTGGGTGTTGGTTCTTGTTGATTGTCGGAACACATGTCTTTATTGAGTTCCACAATAAGATGAGCGTAAATATCATTTGAATTTACAATTCTATCCACTGAGCGGCTTTTTGGTTTAGCTTCATGTTTAGCCCGTTTGCTATCCCAAAACGCCATTTGCTTTGCTAAACGGCGTGACTTTGCATTGTCTTTTTTGGGTGGGGCTTCTTTTTTGGTCGCAGGCTTTACCTTAATCGGCACTGAGCCTTTCCCTTTGCTATCCGTTCCCCTAAGAGAAGCTGGACGAATTTCATTAACCATATTTACCTCCTCTAAGTAAGTTTTTGCTGTGGTCTGCCACACAGAAACCTACTCAGTGGGTTGCTCTAACACATATTCAGAGCTGGGTACTTCCCGTTTTGTTAAAGAGCGGTACTGCATTTATCTTTGGCTGTGTGCCTTGGATATGCTCATTTAAAACTATAGTTGTTTTATTGTCAACAACTGTAGTTGTATTTATTTTTTATTTTGGTTGTTTTTGTGTTGTTTAGGTTGTTTTTAAAGGGAATTTTTTTGTATGTTTTTTCTGATGTGTGATTGCGGTCGCGAATTAACCAAGGAAAGGATAGGTGGGCACAAAAAAGCCCTCGCGGGGAGGGCTGGGGATATATTGATAGATATTTAAGCTGCGAGTCGGTGAACCCATGCTTCTCTTCTAGCAAATGGTAAAACATGACTGGTTTCATTAAACAATAATGATAATTGTTGAATTTGATCACCTATAGAATCGTTATCAACAATAACATATCTGTTACTCAAGTCTGAATTAGCGTTTTTAAGGTCAATTAGTTTACCAAGCAAGGAGTAAGCGCTGTTCCAACTGCTATTTTTTTTCACACTGGATGTGAAAATATACTTAGGTGTTAGTGTGTTAATTGTCACTGGTACAGTTATTTGGTGTCCACTCATACCCATAACTGAGCTTCGCAAATAAATAATATCTTTTAGTTCAGTATGATATAAAAAGTCTATAACTTGACCTTCAAATTTTTCTGTTTGCACTGGTTGGTGCCAATCTTGTGATAAAGTAGATGCTATAATTCCAGCTCGAATGACATCGGAGGTTACAGAGCCAACAGTATCTTCTGTCGCCCAGCCAATAATTTCACCCCTATCATTCAATTCAGAGCCTTGGTTCTTTAGAAAGGATCTGATTTCCTCAATCCTTTTTTTCGTAAGTGAAATCCCTCTAGCTTCCATATTCATTAAAGCATCACATCTATCACTTATTAGATATTTACCATTTATCTCTTTGACAAAGGCACCAACATGCTCACCATCATCACAATAAGTGAATGGGCTAATTATTCTCAGTAGTTCAGAGCCAATTGGATGGCACTCGAACCCGAGATTTGATATCACGGTTGAGCACATCATAACGGTAGTCCTATTTGTCCAGAATCATTTTCTAAAGGTAATGGCAATTTCCCTATACAAATAATGTTTAATTTCTTACAGAAAAAATCCCAATAGCCAAGCAAATCATCTGGTTTTATGTTGCTTTTGATTGGAAACCCTATATTACTATAGTGCCCTGCTTCTTCGTAGTAAACATGATAATGAGCACCTAATACATACTCTTTAAAGTCTGGGTGGTCTATTGTGTAACGATTTGTATGTCCATCAAATGGATATGTATCAACAGCAAAAACTCGTTTTTTATTATAAAAAGCTACAATATTTATCTTTGGATAAACCGGATCGCCTTCCTGTTTAGGTTCATGATCAGGTTTCCACTGGATAAGAATGGACAGCCCTTGAATAGGTATTCCATCAGAGTCAATTGGGAGCAGGTTCATTTGTAACCATAAAAAAGGTTTGTTTGGAGGCGGTTTGTCTCCCCATCTAACACCAGTAAAATCGACCTGCTTTTTACAGTAAAGTACATCATCAACTTCTGCCTGACTAGGCAGGTAATCTGTAGATTTTGCCACTGTCAATTATCCATTTTATCTATCACCACTAGAACATGTCATTAGAACATTGAGGCTGAATCATCTTACCCTATATCACTATTGTTAATCTTTTGATCGAAAATTATCTGATTTGTGATACAAGGCATAAGGCCGCGAGGTGCGGCCTACAGTGTTAACCGTGAAATTTGTATGCGTGTGATTGACTAACTAAAACTTTTCCTTGAATAAAAAGCTCACTAATTTCACTCTCATCCAAGTACCAAGTTTCATATTTCTTGTTATCTGAAATAATCGCCATTTTTTTATACTGTAGCTGTAATCTCTTTATATATAGTTGATTACCAAGAACAAAAATATATATGCCATCCCCATCAAAATAATTTATTGAAATGTCAACAAATATTTGATCTTTAGTCTCAAATGTACCGGACATTGAGTCACCATTAACAGCAATCATTTTTATGTTTTTTGCCGGCCTACCCCCAAACAGTGATTTCGCTTCTCCGCTTGTGTATTCAATAGAAAAAATGGTTTCAATAAATTCATCTCGAACCATAACGCCTTTTCCCGCACTTGCTTGCACATCAAATACTTCAACTTTGTAGTATTGGGAATCGCGTTTGATTTCATTTTCTATGGAAGAACTCGCGAGGCTTCCTAAAGTGGCACCAGAGTCTTCTCCAGTACCAGAAAGCCATTCAGGGCTAACGCCAAGAGTCTTAGCTATATCAATCAGCTTTGTTGAGCTTGAAGCACGTCCTCCTTCCAATTTTTGGATGGAAGCTTGAGTAACGCCTACACGCTCTCCTAACGCCTTTTGCGATAGGCCCGCTTGTTTGCGTGCTTTTTTTAATCTTTCTGCCAGTGTCGTTTTCATATATGCAAAATACAACTTGGGTTGTGTTTTTTCAAACGAATTTAGTTGTTGTCAAATAACAACTATAGTTTTATATTATCTGTACATAACAACGGAGGTTTTCATGAACCATGTAATTAAAACCGCTATTGATGTCGTTGGGTCGCAGAAAAAGTTAGGTCTGGCGTGCGGCATAACGCAACAAGCGGTCTATAAGTGGCTACATAACAAATCAAAGGTTTCTCCTGAATATGTTAGCCAGATCGTAAGTGCTACAGGAGGGAAAGTTAAGGCTCATGAAATTCGGCCTGACCTTCCGCACTTATTCCCAGTGAGATAAATACAGAAATACCTATATCGCTCTTTAACATCCTAGACAGCAATACCCACCCTGAATACGTGTTAGGGCAATTCACCATCATCTATCTAGCATAGTTGATATTTTCGTTCATTTATTAAACAAAACTAAACATTAGGAATTTTACGCATGGACATTACAGAAGGGACAAAAAGAAAAACCCCAGTTGCGGCAACAACTGAGGTCTCTGAAATGCAACTTGAGATGTCGATTTAACGACGGAGAGAAGGTATGCAAGCCCCTCAAAACAACATTTCAACGAGGTAATTATACATGAAAAATCAATTTAGTGATAGGGAGGTCGTATGAATACAGCGGAGGTTTTTGATTTCAATACGGCTAAAAAAATCAGGAGCAACAGGATGGAGAACCAGAAGTCTGGTTTTATCCCGTTGTACCGGAGCATTAGAAATAAACCGTGGGCTAAAGACGTATTTCTCAGAACGCTGTGGGAAAATTTGCTTATGGATGCAGCCAGACAACCCTATACAGCTAATTTCAAGGGCAAGATATGGCCTTTACAACCCGGCCAATTAGTCGTAACGGCGGCTGATCTGGGGCTATCTCTGTGTGACCGCAACGGGAAGCCAACCAGTCGTGATGCAGTAGAACGGATGCTGGCATTTTTTGTTAAGGAAGGGATGATTTCCATCGAAGGAGAGAAGCGAAAAGGCAGAGTGATCACCATCACAAACTATAGTGATTATGCTGAAAAAATAGACGATTTACCCGCACATAAAGGCGCACATAGAGGCGCACATGACGAGACCAGTAATGACGCGGCCTCAGACACCACCCCCGCACATGAAGGCGCACATAACCCCGCACATCATGAACAAGAATATATATCTAATAATAAATTATTAGATGATCGTCCGAGAAAATCTAAATCGCCTGGCAAGGCAAATCCTGATGCTGCTGTCCGTTCACCTAAAGGCGATAAGTGGGGGGATGCTGACGACCTGAAAGCGGCTGAGTGGATATTCCAGAAAGTGCAGATAGCCAAGCCCAATGCTAAACAGCCTAACTGGGCATCATGGGCTAATGACATTCGACTGATGAGGCAGTCCGATAACCGAACCCATGCCGATATCTGTCGCCTGTTCAAATGGGCCAATCAGGATGTGTTCTGGTACTGCAACATCCTGTCCCCGGCCAAGCTGCGGGAAAAATGGGATACGCTCGAATCACAGAGTATGCAGCCCAACCGTAAACAGATCACCAACTCTACCTCAGAATCATCCAGCAACTGGAATACTGCTGAGGCATGGGGGGATTTCCTATGAATCGTAATCTGGTTAACGCCATTACAAATCGTGATGGTACGGCATTGTCTCGACTGTCAGATGGTTATCAGTCTAATAATCAGCCCGTGGTGAATGAAAATGCCGAAAAATTGGTTAATGCTCTGTTCAGGCAACTGAAACAGGTATTCCCTGCTGCAACACAAACTAACCTGCGGAATGAGTCCGATGAGAATTTGGCTAAACAACAATGGATCGCCGCATTCGCTGAGAACGGCATTCGTACCAAAGAGCAACTATCTGCGGGAATGCGACATGCCAGAGCCAGTGAATCCCCGTTCTGGCCATCACCCGGACAATTCGTCCAGTGGTGCAAGCAGGGCAGTATTCAGAATGCAGGATTGCCGGACGAATCAGAACTGTATGACATGGTGATGACCTACAGTGCCAAACGTGGGCTATACAGCTCCCCAGAGCATTACCCGTGGTCGTCTCATGCGTGTTACTGGATGGTGACAAAACTCTACTCTCAAATGATGGGATTGAACCTGAGTGAGTCGGAGTTACGCAAACGATGTAAACAGGAGTTAATCAGCATGTCACGCCGGATGGAATCAGGAGAACCGATCCCTGAGCCAAAAGTGCAGCTTGTCGAATTACACCTGCCAACCAGCAATGAACGGGCATTAAATCATCTGGCTGAAATCAGACGTAAATTAAATTTAAAACCCCACAAGAAGGACTTTTGAGATGAAAATAAAACAACTACAACAACAAATTCACCAGCAAAATGTTGATGCTGGTTGGTGGGATAATCCCCGTGAACGCGGAACATTGCTCTGTTTAATCCACTCCGAAATCAGCGAGGCAATGGAGGGGGAGCGCAAAAATCTGATGGACGATCATTTACCACATCGCCCTATGGCTGAAGTGGAGTTGGCCGATGCTGTTATCCGTATTCTGGATTATGCAGAGGCATTTGGTTATGACATTGAGGGCGCGATTGCTGAAAAATTAGCATACAACAGGCATCGGGCAGACCATAAACGAGAAAATCGATCTGCTGCTGGCGGTAAGGCATTTTAATGAAAATGAAAATCAAAACGAGTGAGTTGACAGGCCGTGCGTTGGATTATGCGGTGGCAATGGCTCAGGGATGGGAAAAGATGGCAGGTTATAACGGCTATTCCACACCTAATGGGATAGTGATAGCACCTGAATACATTCCGTCATGGGACTGGGCACAGTGCGGGCAGTTGATTGAGGAATATTGGATTGAATTCAAATGGGTCACTGATGCAACTATTGAGGCTCATTCTTATCTGCTAGATGGAGCTGTAGCATATGGACATAGCCATTTAGAGGCGGCGTGTAGATTAGTTGTATTAGGCAAAATCGGCGACGAAGTTGAGATTCCTGATGAGCTGATGGAGGGGGTATGATGTGGTATGTGTATTTATCGGCAATGATTTTCAATCTGGTATTCTCAGTGTTTATACTCAGATTGTTATATGAATTATCGATAGCATTTATCAGAACTGCCAGTGCGACCAGATGGTCAGCCCGTTGTGCTGAATGCCGTAATCCAATCAAAATTATCAAACACTTTATCGGTATATTTCCTGTAACGGAAAGCACAACGCGGATCCATTCAAAATTTGGTGAATGGCGCGGTGTTGGTGATTGGATTGTATACGCGGAAAATGGCGAGGAAGAATCATGACAGACGAACTCAAACCGTGTCCATTTTGTGATGGAGAATCCGATGTCGCTGAGGAATATAGCGGTAAATACTTCATCTACTGTAGTGAATGCTCAGTTGAACAGACCGAACCATCAAAAACTGAGGAAGAGGCCATCACAATCTGGAACCAGAGGGCAAATAACGGAGGTTAGATGTCATCCAAAACATACTATCTCAGTAATAAATCCATCCAGCAAAACGTTATCGAAGCAATCAAGAATTTGCCGCTAGACCCCAAGAAACCCTACGAAATTAAACTCTCTGAACCTAAGCGCACTAACGCTCAGAATCGCAAAATGTGGGCAACGTTGGGTGATATCGCAGAACAGGTTCAATGGGATGGCGAATGGTACGACAGCGAAGACTGGAAAGATTTAATTACTGTGCTGAACAAACAAACCAAAGGCGAAGCACGGCGTTCTGCCAGAGGGTTAGGCGGCGGTATCGTGTTTTTCGGGATGCGTACCAGCAAAATGAAGGTGGGTGAAATAGCTGAGGTTATCGAATGTGCCCACTGGTTCGGTGCAGAGAGAGGCGTGGTATTCAGTGACGAGGCCAAACGAGAACTGGAGTGGGCGCAGCGATTCGGCGATAAACAGAAACTCAAGAAGGAGCAGGAACGGTGAACGAAATCAGAAGCGGAAATTACCTGAAAATCGATGGCGATCAGTATCAGCGTATTTTTGTGGTTGGCGAC
>NZ_NJAI01000004.1:0-3105 GCF_002632725.1 Xenorhabdus hominickii | reverse complement strand
TTTGGCCATGGGCTGCATGTGGAGCAAATCAAATGAAATACCTCATATTCATCGGAATTTGGGCAGCGTCAATGCTGATTATGGGACTGGTGTTGGGGGGATAGATGGCAAAGGCAAAACTAAACATGCTGGATGCAATGAATAAGTGGATAGAGCACTCTCACAAGTTAATACAACCTAATAAACCTCACGTCGAGCAACCCAAGAAACCGCCGCTGAAATTAACCAAAAAGCAGCGAGCGGTTATCAGGGAAAAATTCGGGGGTCGCTGTGCATATTGTGGACACGAATTACCCGCGACAGGCTGGCACGCTGACCATGCAGAACCGATTATGAGATACGGGGCTGGTCAATGCCACTATCCAGAGAACGACACCATTGAAAATATGATTCCATCCTGCCGTAGCTGCAATATTTATAAACACAGTGCAGACATTGAAACATTTCGGTCAGCAATAACCAGAGAATTACAAAATTCAATCAACAGAACACAATGCCTGAGAACAGGCCAGCGGCTCGGCATATTGAAATTAGATACCACGCCGATAGTGTTCTGGTTTGAGAAATATGGGGAAATGGAGAATGGCAAATCTACGCAAAGAAGCGCGGGGTCGAGAATGTCAGGTCAGAATACCGGGCATCTGTAACGGTAACAGCGAAACGGTAGTTCTGGCTCATTACCGGATGGCTGGCATTTGTGGCATGGGGATGAAACCCAATGATCTGTTTGGGGCATGGGCGTGTTCGTGTTGTCACGATGAAATAGACCGCAGAACGAGGCTGACAGAGACCGACTATGCACACATGGCTCACTTAGAGGGTGTAATCAGGACGCAATCAATATTGCTATCGGAGGGTAAGATTTGACGTGAAAACCTACAATTTAAAATTGCCGTGGCCTCCGACAGTTAATCACTATTGGAAACACTCAAGATGGGGCACTACATATCAGAGAAAGGCATTAACTACCGACAGCAAATCAGCAACATCATTCAGCAGCAAAACCTCAGTATCAATACCCAATCCCGCATCAAAATCAAAATAGTTGCCAATCCCCCAGACAGACGACAGAGAGACCTCGATAACCTGCCTAAAGCGGTTTTCGACTCGCTGACTCATGCTGGATTCTGGGCTGATGACAATCAGGTTGATTATATGAGCATCAAACGCGGCGAACGGGTTAAGGGTGGCTGTCTGGATATCCAGATATGGGAGCTGGAGACATGATCTTCACCGACCTAGCCGCATCCGTTGAGGAGGCCAGATATCGATGTAGAGAAACGGGACGACCATTTGCTGTTGTTCAGCGAAACACCGGAGATCTGGCCGTTCTCACTGAACAATGGGTTATGAGAAAACAATTGAGGGTGATGTATTCGACACGTCACGACAGGGTTCACACAGTATTGCCGGGGATAAAATAGGATGAATTTAGAATCACTACCCAAGTATTTTTCTCCCAAGAGCGCTATGTTTAGTGACTCTCCAGCCGCAACCGCTACTGATTCATTTTCAATTACCGATGTCATGGCCTCGCTGGGATTGGCGTCCGCTCAGGCGAGGATGGGGATTGAACTGTTTTTGGCGAAACAGGGGATCAATAAACCCGATGAAGCAGTGGAGAGTCTCTACCAGTATGCACTGACGCAGGTTCACAAGCACCCTGCAATCGCAAAACTCGATGACGATATTAGGGAAAATGTGCTGCAAATACTCGCAAATTATGCCTTTCAGGATTATGCAAGGAGTGCAGCCAGTAAGAAGGCGTGTTCAGATTGTGATGACGGGTTTATCGAAGCAGAGGTGTTTACTACAAAGGCATACACCCCGTGGATGGAAAAAAGGCTGGTTAAGGCAAATTTAAGTATGGGCGTAAAGATCACCCCATCGTCATACGAAAAATTCCGTGAACGCAGAGAGATTGTGAGGGTGGCCTGTTCCACATGTAAAGGTAAAGCGGTGGTCAGCCATTCATGCCGTTGCAATGGTCGAGGGGAAGTTTTGAATAAAGAACAGACGGAGTTAATTGGTATTCCGGTCTACAAACGATGTCCTAAATGTTCAGGACGGGGATATTCTCGATTGCCAGCCGAGGATGTCAGACGGGCCATTTGTAATGAGGTGGTGGAGCTGCCTGAGACCACATGGAGAAGAAACTTTAAGCCGTTCTATGAAGAACTGATTCAGGAATGTTTCAGTGAAGAATTGAACGCTGATAACGTTCTAGAAGAACTAACAAAAAGAGAAATTATTTCCACATAAATATTAAACAGTAGATAAATGATATTGACAGAGTGGCGAAAATAGCCCATCATTGCTCTAACGATGGGTTATTGTCTCTCGTTGAATCAAAGAAGAATTTTAAGACCTCGCCTCGGCGGGGTTTTTTGCTTTCTGGGGGAATGAATGTCTGCACCAATCACCGAATCTTTAGTTATCCGTCCTGCATCTGAACAACCCACGCCGGATATGAATGGTAAAGAGGTGCTGGTCTTGAATCCTTGCGATGGCTGGCACATTGGGTATGTCAACTTCTGGGATGGAGAATACAGCGGTATCTACCGATGGATAGGTGAGGAATTTGAACCTCGGTACTTTTATGTCGCCTGGGCACTTTTGCCGGATGGCTTGAAAATCGGCGATGCCTTCGAAGACCAGAGCGCGACACCGGAAGAACATGATCGTTACTGGGCAGCAAGAAAGATGCTGAACGGGAAATAACATTCCACCCGTAGTAAATCCAATTACCAAATATCTTTTGGTAGTTCAAGTTCTCGTTATCGGAATTCCTATATCGGAACAAATTCAAGTGGTTCTGGCATATCGCGCAACCATACAATCATTTAACGCGACAAAAGATTGCATAATTAGACAAAATGGTGCATATTATAAGTGCGCTTCCGAAGGCGTATGCGTTTCGCACCGCATGTAATATAAATCCCGAGAGAGACTACGCAAATGGCTATTAGTATCCGTTTAGATGATGACTTCGTGAGTGATGTAAAGATCCACGCAGAAGCGTCAAGCAGGAGTGTGCCAAAGCAAATCGAGCATTGGGCAAAAATAGGTCGCATCGCCGAAGATAACCCAGATTTGCCATACTCC
>NZ_NJAI01000039.1 GCF_002632725.1 Xenorhabdus hominickii | reverse complement strand
TTCCCCCTTATATTCCACCGGCAAATTAGCCAAATTGAACATACTATAAAACCGAGTAGGACGGTTCATTCCTGCCGTCCTCTCATGACTCACCCACACGGCCCCTAACATACTCCTGCCACCAGTATTATTGGCTCTGAGGTGGCAAGGCGCTCTCTTCTATTTCCCGTATCGCCTGCTTATCCAGATTGCACTGCTCAATGACCGTCAGTAACTGCTCATTCAGAATGAGACTGTCACTCCATGTCATTTTGTCGGGTATGACCGGAGGCAGACAATCAGCGAGCAGATGTGCCGGAATGGGTATCGGTGGCACCTGAACGTATTCGGTTCGTGTGTTGCTGCAACCGGATAACAGCCCCATCAGGCACAGTGCGATGGGCACAATCATGATTGACCACCGCATCTTTGATGGCTGTTTTAGTCTGCTCAGAATCCACGGCTGACCGGTTCCGGCTTTCGCTATTAATGCGTGAGATATCATTGAATATCCTGACAGTCTGAAAGGTATTGGCGGTCATGACTTGTTGATGCTGATACTTCGTGTCCAGCTCGTTATAATCCTTGTCCTTTTGGTGATACTTGCTGTAGTAGAACCACAGCAAGCCAGAGACAATCACCAAAGCACCGAGGGTGAAGTACTGGCTGTTGAGTTTCATCGCTATGAATTTAACCTTGTTTGCTCTTCTATCAGGGGGTTGCGATAGTTTTTATCAAAAATGCCTTTTAACGCCTGTTTTCTTTGTTCACGATCCCACCCCATTGAAATAAGAACGGTATTTGCCCGCTGTAATTCGGTAATGGCTTTAATCTGCCACTCAGTCAGGTAATCCCTGATTGCTTCGCTTTTACCAATGTCATTGGTCTTCTTAAATTTGGCTGATTTCATGCCAAGCACGGTGTCATTAATCAGATCAGCTTCATTACTGTAATGAAAATGCTCCGTTTCTTTCCCGTCCTGTTTCCGGCTATTTTTGATAGCGTCGGTCATAGGCCGATATTCGACTCTGGCTCTTTCCCGTTCCAGTTGAATTTGAGATTCTTTTGCTGCCTTTTCACGAAACTTAATGAAGCTGTCAACCAAGCGCACTTGTCCATCACGGGCTTTTTCGCCGCCAATGAACGGCATAGCAATCAAGAAGCCACGTTCAGTTAACTCATAGCAGGGTAATTCTTTGTTTTGTTTGCTGATATATGAGGAGGGCTTGAAATCAAGCTCTCCTAAATGACGGCTTTCTATCAATCCCCTCACGCTCTGTAAGACGTTTTTATGATCTCTACCAAACTCATTAGCGATAACATCTGTTGTGACTACAGGCTGGCCGTTGGATTTTTTAACTAAAAGTCTCATCTTGCGTATTCCTATAGAAATAAGAGCCTGCTGACGTAGAAATATCGCCCCAAGAGGTCGCCACCTATAGCGATACTTCTCAGGTTCTATTTCTATATGTTCTTGGCTGGATTTGGCGCACGTCAGTACGCAGATAAAAAGAAGCCCCGCGAATGCGAGGCTCAGGATTCAGAGTAAATTGAAGGCTTTTTCAAGCACTTCATCAG
>NZ_NJAI01000038.1 GCF_002632725.1 Xenorhabdus hominickii | reverse complement strand
TCCGTGTCCAGATGCCGGAGGATTCTATCTGGAACCAGAAACAGGTAGTAACGTCTGATCCTCAGCAGGAGCATAGCGCCAGATAGCCAATAGGGGAGATTAGCGGGTAGTTGGGTGGATTGGGGAAAATGTTGGGTAAACGCCCTCGGGAGGAGGGCTGGAAATTTAATTGCTTAGTTCAATAGACGTGAATTGACTGACTGTTATCTTTCCGTTTTCTTTTACTTCAAGATATCTTATTTTCACCTCATCTCTCGTTGTCAGGGATGAAGATAAAGCTAACAACTCATTAGGTAAAATAGTAGCCTCGGTTGTCTTAAGGGTTAATGTTTCCCCAGTTGATGAATTTATTACTGATATACTCAAATCCTGATTGGCGGCACCACTCCAGTTTAATCCATTTATAAAGAAAGCCGCAGTCTTATCATCTCTCACCCTGTCTATCCTTTGTCGAGTGTTCATCGCGTTTAACTCTGTTCTGTTGATTACGCGGGAGCCGAGCTCCACTTGTTGAACGGAATCATCTGCGGATAGTTTTTTAACTAATCTAGCCTTTCCTTCTTCGCCGCGAAGTAAGATCTCTTTGCTTTCTTTTGTTTGTCCATGGATTAGAGCATCAACGATAACTTTTTGCCCATTAACAACAGATTGAGTGGCTGCATTAACCAAATCTACTTTTGTTGTATTATCATGTCGTTGAGTTTCGTAATACTCACTTAACCAATGCCAGCCTACGGTGCTGGCACAAGTGGTCAAGGCCACAACCATGCCAAGAGCTTGTATACCATTCATTTTTTTCACCGCATTGTTTAAGAATCTTATGGCTCCATTGATTATTCGATCTGCTTGTCCTCTGGCTCGACTTGAACCCTCGGTTACATAGTAAACTATATCTAGAGCTTTTTTATCAGATTCAGTTAAATTTGTCAGATTGGATGTGCTATACCTGAATACTGCAAAGGCTCTATAAATCTCTTCAGTTAAATCAGCCATTCCAAATAACATGGACGCTGTCAGCGACGATTTGTATCGTTGAGGCTCGCCTTGAACAACAATATTTAATGTAGGCCAACCTATAAATTCGATATCTGGGAATACAAATTCATCTGATTCTATATTTTCAACAGATAACATATTGCTGACGAAAGAAATGAAGTCAGATTCAGATGAAATAATTATTTTCTCGCTTGTTTCCATTATATCTCCGATTTAAAAATTCACTATACTTTCGTGGTAATTTAATAACATCGATATATTATTTCTCGTGGTTTATATCGTTCATTTGTTACCATGTGGCTCACCACACTAAATCACTCCCGCTAATATGTTGATCAGAAATTGGTTAATTTGTGAGATTCGCATGTAGTTACACAATTGATTGTTATTTAAGGGAATTGAATTAGTGAGATGATTATCAGGTGGCGTTATTGATGCAATCTAAAAGCGGGATTTCCCGTCTTTAACTTAACTCCTTGATTTCATTAATCTCTGTCCCTGTGACAGAATTACGCAAAATCAATCACTTAGATAAATGGGAGAATTACACCATTTTAACTGATTGATTTAATTGAATTCTGTCTCTGTGCAGGAAATAAGTAAAATTAACAAGTTACCTAAAGGTGGGATTTCTCACCTTTAACTCCTGCATGGTGCAGGCATCCTTCCGTTTCAAACGGAGCGATT
>NZ_NJAI01000037.1 GCF_002632725.1 Xenorhabdus hominickii | reverse complement strand
GGGGCAGGACTTTAACTCGGTCGCCCAATCCGGTCAGCGGATCATGAAGGCCCTGTCCGACGGACTGGGGGTCGCCCAAAAAGACCTGAAAGGGCTGGCGGATGCCGGGGAACTGACGACACCCAAGATTGTGCCGGCGTTGATCGGTCAGTTGACACAGATGCGCAAAGAATTTGATTCGATGCCAAACAGCGTCAGCGCCGCGTCAACCCGGGTGATGAATGCGTTTCAGCAATGGGTGGGGGAAGCCAACCGGACAACGTCGGTGACGGCCACTTTATCCGGGGCCTTGGATGGCGTGGCAAAAAACATGGATACCATTGCGGCAGCAGCCGGAATCCTGATTGCCGTCGGGGCGGCCCGTTTCTTTGGCGGGCTGGTCTCCGGGGCCGTGACTGCCACGGGGCGGATTTTGGAGACTTACCGGGCCGAGGTGGCACTGGCGCAGGCGCAGGTGCGCGGTACGCAAATCTCAACCGCACGGGCACGGGCAGCGGTTTATCGGGCACAACAGGCCTTGGTGGCTGCTCAGAATACGGACAAACAAACGCAGGCCGAAGCGAGGCTGACGCGGGAACAGTCCCGGCTGAGGCACAATATTGATGCCCGGACGGCAGCACAGAATCGACTGAATGGCGTGACCTCGGTGGGTTCCCGGATGATGGGGGGGATATTGGGGCTGGTGGGTGGCATTCCCGGTCTGGTGATGCTGGGGGCGGCGGCATGGTATACCTCGTACCAAAATACATTACAGGCCAGACAGGCCGCGCAGGAATACGCCAGTACTGTCAGCGAAATCCCGGAAAAAATCCCCAAAATGAGCCTGCCTGAAACAGCAGACAATGAAAAGGAGGCTGGAAAGGCGCTGAGTGAACAAAATCGCCTTATCGATGAGCAATCTAAGCGAGTTAATCACTTAAAAAACCAAGTGGAAACTTTAAACCAAGCTCGTAGTAATCCCGCTTACAAAAATTACCTTAAGGATGCGGACTTAGTTAAAGGACTGGAAAAGGCGACAGGGGAGCTGGCAGTTGAGCAATCCCGACTTAATACCATGCAAGAGAAGGCGAGGGAGATCAAGCAGGTACTGGAGGGGCTGGAACGGCGTCGAATTACACTTGTTCAGCAGGAAACGGACAAGCAGCAAGCCATTTATCATTCTACCCTGATGATGAACGCAGCTCATAGCGAATTCAATCGTCTGATGAGTGTGGGCAACCGGCTGCTGGATGAACGCCAACAGAAAAATGTCACTGTTCCTCTCATGCTGCCTCACGTGGAGCTGAACGACAAACAAAAAGACGCATTAGCCAAAGCTGCCCGTGATCGTGAACTTTCCACCTTGCAAGGTGACGCCAAAGTCAGAAAGCAGGCGGAGTTCGCGGCGGATGATTTGGGATTAACCGGGCCTGAGCACCGTAATAATCGGCAAAAACTGATTAATGACACGGTTGCAGCATCGAGAAATCAGGATCAGTTAAGGGAATCGACCAGTGCCGCGGCAAAAGCCGCCCGCGAAGCCGCCAGCGCGCAGGAAAACTACCGGAAAAAAGTGGCTGATCTGAACCGGGAAATTCAGGTCGAACGGGTGCGGATGAAAGACGGCGAGACGGCGGCGGCGCTCTTCGCCTCGTCAATGGACATCAGTGCCAAATACACCGGGAAACAGCGCGAGGAGCTGATCAGGCTC
>NZ_NJAI01000036.1 GCF_002632725.1 Xenorhabdus hominickii | reverse complement strand
CGTCAATTACAACGACGACCCGAGCGCGTAAAAAGTTATTTCAAATCACGGTTTATTAAATATGCCGCATAGCCGATGTATTTTTCCGCCGGGTTAATAATGACTCCGTTATAGTATGATTTATTTGATAATCGTTAATTCATTATTACTCTCCACCACCATCAGCCGAATAGAACAACAGATAAAAATTACAAATTAAAGTATTCTGCCAATCCATTTCATCAGAGAAGGTATGACCGGAAAAGAGATAACCCAGATAGCTATACTCATACAGAAGAACGAAACGAAATAAGATATTTTCGACCAGAAAGTGAAGAGCATAAGCACTCTTTTACCCCTACCAATGACATCATGCCTAAATTTAGTGATCAAAGTAGCAATGATGAGAAAAACCAATTCTGGCAACGAAAAAGGGTCATGCCAAACATAAGCATGTCAACCTGAGTATCATAAAAAAGCATTTTCGCTTTTCTGAGGTCAATATCCACCAGCTCACCATGAGTAGGCTCACCCCTCATAGCAGCTTCTGTATCGCTCTGTGTAAAGTGTTTAAGATCATTCCTACCCCATAGGAACCAGATCTGCCGTAACATATTCTATAAAGCGCATATGGGCTTTATCGTCAGTTCCGGGTACACTGACCATAAAAGCAGTTTTATAGGGTTTATCACGCATTCTGACGGGTTTAACCCAATTTATGTTATAAGCAGATACTTCACGGGCAATAATATACACACGGAGGTCATCACTTTGCATGATAGCCTGACTGCCTAATACAGATATAGTGATCATGATTGTTAGGATAAGCTAATAGCCCCAGAAAAACCATTTCGGTAAATATCGGGACATAATGCCTCCACTGTGTACTTTAGGTTGTGTTGCATTAAGGGTTGAAAGTTATCAGAAAGTCGATTTGCTGATTTTTTAGGCTGCTAGCAGATAGAATTGTTGTGCCGATGACAATCCTTGCCCTTGTGGAGGTTGAAACTGCCCTTTGCGTATCATGTGCACCCATTCAATTCCTGCCAGCAGGGTCTGGGCTCTTCTGAACGAACCGAACCCAAGCATCGCTCGCACCCGTCGTTTGATATTTCGATGGTCTTGCTCTATCAGATTATTCAGGCAGTTGTTTTGCCGGATTTTGATGCGGTTTTTCTTCTGCTTGCCCGCATTGAGGCCGTCCACCGCGGCTTTATTGGCTCCACTCTTATCAAGGGTCACGACCTCTGGTCGGGCGTGTTGGCGAAGGCCCTTGTTGAAAAAGCGACGGGCGGTATCGCTGTCCCGGTTGGTTGTCAACAAGAAGTCTACCGTATTGCCGGCAGAGTCCACTGCTCGATAAAAATACCCTGCTCAGCCATAATTTCTTCAAGATCGCGCAGGCTGAGCGCATAGCTCAGATACCACCGGACACATTGGGCAATAATATCAGTGGGATAATGCAGGCGTTTGAACGCTTTTCGGATAAGGGGCATATCGGATTCCATCCTGAGTTTTCCCAACGATAAACCAAAAGATACAAAACTGATTATTCATTTTCCTAATGAAAATTATATCAGGAAAGAATAATCATGGATATTTTTATATTATCAATGAAATATGGGATGACTGCATTCGTGAAAAAATACCACTTCCGCAATATAATCCTATCTCTGCTTCATCGATGTGCGAAGCCAGAATAAAATTACCTGATGATGCTATTAAAACTATAAACAAAGATATCGT
>NZ_NJAI01000034.1 GCF_002632725.1 Xenorhabdus hominickii | reverse complement strand
CATGGCTTTGAAGGCTTTTTCTTCATCATCCAGAAACTCCCATGACGGATCATGCTCTTCCATGTACTTACCGGTGAACTTTGACAGGGCTTCCGGTTCGCTCTGTAACTTCGCCTTAATCTTCTTCGAAGACAGATCAGTCTCACGTAATAATTTGACGGCCAGTACCGGACTGTTTTCTGCCTCTTTCGATACCGCAACATTGTGACCACGGCTGTGTTTCTTCGGGGCGGCTGGCTGTTCGTCTTGCTCAACGATGAGATCTGTAGCGAGTTCCTGTGCAGGCGAAGTCGTGTAGTGTCCAGAATCATCATCAGCCCGTGCTGACAGGTGGCTTGGGTATTCCTTTAACCACTCAGGGAGCAGGCAAAGAAATATTGACTTTAGTTTCAGGCGTTAACTAATTGTTAAGCATTATTCGCTTGTTATTGGGGGAAGATGGGTTTATTAGATTTACCAGTTTTTGTGATAATAACGTTGTAAAAGATGTGGAGAATGATTATGAAAAAATATCTTCTTCTTTGCCTAGTAGCAGGCACGACTCTTTTAGCTTCGATGCAGACTTATGCTGTTGTCTGCTTACCTTTTGCTGTATTACCCTTAGCATATACAGAGTGTATAGCTACCTGTCTTGTGTTAAATCCGGATAAAACGACTAAATTCTGTTTATAATAACAATCAAGCAGGAGACAGGATGGCTCCTGCCACCCCAGTCTCATTGGCTCTGAGGTGGCAATGTGTTTTCTGAGTATTCAATAACTTCTGGTAGTTAATCAGAATCGTCTAAACCGTTTATGCAGAATCTCAGAATACATCTTCATTGCTGATAACTGAGCAGCCAGCAGAAATTGGTCAACTTCCTCTAACTTGTTATAGATAGAGTCACCGATGAAATCGGATAACTTTTCAATCCTCTTATCGAGTTCGTTCATTTCATCAATACAAAGCTGCTTGGGTCTTTGTTTGGCATACGCATAATCCACCCCATCAGAACAATGGGCGTCCGTGGGGTGAGTTATGTCAGCCCCGGTGAGTAGGTTAAAAGGAAATTGAAAGTACTAAAGAAGTGGTGGGCGCAACTCCACCTTTAAGCACAATACTTTGCCAAGCTTCTGCATGAGGCTATTAATGACAAAGCAAACTTTAACCACAAACTGTACGCCAATAGGCCTTGAATCTGGAACGGGTCACAAAGTAATGAAATGCCCAAGATAGTGCGAGCTGCTCTTTGGTTTTACCGGAAACCTTTATACAGAGATCGATACATAACTTTTTCATGATTTTCTCCAACAAAAAAGGCCGCACCATGCAGCCTTTATTTAGTCAGTCGGAGACTATGAAATTAGATCTCCGATGAATTTTGCTTGTGTTTCAATTTTCAGTTCTGACATTCCTTCAACGACACCATTCAATGAATAGCCAAGACTTGTCTCCTGAACTGATAAAAGAAGATTGAATTTAGATATATTCCCAAAAGCAGAGGTGCCTTCTTTATTATGCTGCTCTACAGTCAGAGTGATGCTATTGTGAGTTAGCCTTCCTCTGTATGTGCACACATAATCGCCACCATTTATAACATTATTTCTTACTACAACAGCTCCGCTCCCGAAATCCTGAACATTACTTCGGAAAGAAACAAAGTAAATTCCATCCTTCATGTTAACCTCATGCAGTAGTATTAAGCTGAAAATCAGCCGATCAATACTACTGAAAAAAGTTAACCATCTCTAATCTGTTAGCACAAAAAGACAACAAAAAATGCAGAATCACTGTGAGTGATTGGTGGCAAAATTTGGTGGAACCTCTCGGAATCGAACCGAGTCCTAATGCTCTTCAGGCATCCGCGCGAACCCTCTACGCCAAAGTTCCAGATACAAAAAAGCCCCGC
>NZ_NJAI01000033.1 GCF_002632725.1 Xenorhabdus hominickii | reverse complement strand
TAATTTGGTGGAACCTCTCGGAATCGAACCGAGTCCTAATGCTCTTCAGGCATCCGCGCGAACCCTCTACGCCAAAGTTCCAGAAATGAAAAAGGCCACACATTAGCGTAGCCTTGAAATATTCATCTAAATATCCCGCAAGTCTGGGATTTTGAACTACGAAATATCTTTTCGTAGTTGGATTTACGACGGGTAGATAGCAAAAAACCCCGCCGAGGCGAGGTCTGAGATTCGGATAAGGCCACCTAAGAAACACTTACGGCAACCTTATACGAAAGTATTGCTCATTTGCTCATTGATGTCAACACGTTCTATGCAATCTTTTTAATTTTCTCTACACGTTTGCGAGTTTTAAACGCATTTTGCAGAGGTTGATACAACAGATAGATGCTGGCACTTAAAATCTCATCCACTTCACGACGACATGTACCACGGGAAGGCTTTTTCAGCCTCCCCCCAGAGCGAGTCATCATTTTGCGTGGATTTGCGACTCGGTGATAGTAAGATGCAATCGACAGTTTCGAGGCACCATGAGCGTAGTAACTCAGTAAAATACCGTAGGCTTTTTGGTCAATGCACATGACGGAATCGACGACCTGAGAAATCAACATTCCATCATCATCATTGCATATCGGCCTGTCTTGTCCCTTACGGGGTTCTACGCTCACCATGAACTTGTAGATCATGTTCATCTGGCGCTTATCAATCCTGCCACTGTAAACCCATGCTCCCCATAAATTTAACCATCGTTCAATCCAATCTTGTTGCTCTGTAGTGAGCTGTTTCTCCCTGATACTACTCATCTCACCTCCGGCAATACTGTGTGATAATCATCATTGGCCGTACTAAACATGATCCTGACGCCGTGCATGACTTCACCGACAACAATAGCGCGGTCTTTTTTCTGGATGATGTTGTAGTCCTTGCCGTATTTCTCTTTTTTATGTCTGGCATCCTCGATAGCCTCATAAAAATCATCGAAGACTATGTTCATGCCGCCTCCATAAACTCGCGTTTCCTGCGCTTTTCGTAATACCGTGCCCGACGGGTGAATATTTGTTTCACTCGTTTGAGATAATCGATATTGAAGTTGCGCGTTTTATTATTTGATTCGAGAGCCTCAACCCTGCCGAGGCCAATTCGTTTGATGAGCCGGATGCGATATTCAACTGCGTTACCACTGAGTTGACGATTACATTGGGTGCATGATGAATGGACGTTAAAAACATTAAATCTCAAATGTAATGCCGCACCTCTTGACCTGTAATGGCTGGCATCAATGGCACTGCCAGTCAGATAATTATTAGCGCCTACCAATTTACAGCCACAACTGACACACTCTTTCCTGTGGTCTCTGGCGCGTATGTACTTATTAAACGCAGCCTGAGCTTCTTTCTCCCAGTCAGATTGGGATTTTAGCTTTTCTTTTCTGGCTTTCAGTTCCTGACGCTCAACAGACTGCTGACGGCGCAATTCTCTCTCGGCCTTGCGCGTGGTCTCTTGTTTGGCATATTGGACAGAGCAGGGAACTGAACAGACTGTTTGAGTGGATCGGTATGGCGTGAATTCGGTGAGACAGATTTTACAGGTCTTCGGCTTCGGCGTTTTTGCCTTTGCCATTCCCTACATTCTCCATGTCTATGATTTTTCTGACAGCCTCTTTTAACTCTTCTTCGATATCACTGGTTCTTCTCAACCGCGGCAATAGAGGGCATCCAGCCCCTTCACCGTGCTCTTTGTTGCATAAATAGCACCACCATGACCCGCCAGTTATTCGAATCATCACCTATCCCCCAACACCAGTCCCATAATCAGCATTGACGCTGCCCAAATTCCGATGAATATGAGGTACTTCATTTGATTTGCTCCACATGCAGCCCATGGCCAAA
>NZ_NJAI01000032.1 GCF_002632725.1 Xenorhabdus hominickii | reverse complement strand
GATTTCTAAAGTGTCGAAGGCGATGAAATGGCCACTAAACCCCGTTAGCTAAATAACTACGCGATTAAAACTTCCGAAGGTAAGTTGATTATAACACTATAGTTATAGTGGTTGTTTATCAATTTGTTTTCCGTTGCGAAACCACACTTTAATAGGTGAATACGTCTTGGTAGATAAACCACCCACTTGGAATTTATGTGAATAAACTGCATCAACAGTATGTATTTTTTTTCTTGAAAACGATTCAATGTGTTATAAAGCTTATCTCTTTCAGTTGGTTTGTCCTCCTTCCCAAAAAAGAGATTCCCTACGTAATCCGGGCTTAATAGGCTTTTCAAAACATTAGTATTGCCATCACGCTTATAAGAAAATTTTTTTTTCGTTTCATTGTATTCAATGAAACTAGGTATACGTGTTTTTCCTATATAGCCTTGTACAATAATGTGCTCTCGCACAAGGCCGCGTTCGCGCTCAGCTTTACTTATCAGTATGGATACTTCAGCAGCCAAAGATGATTCCCCGCCCGTTGCCGAGTCACACATTATCAAATGAACATAGCTATACAATTGTATAGCATCCTTGAAAAAATCCTGACACATCTGATTAACGAGTGTTTCCGCACCCACTGCGCGATTATCTATCCACGCATATCCCACTTCCGCATGAGAAACAATATTTAATCGTTGTTCCCCTTGAAAAGTATCCTTAAAGTAGTATGCACCATTGAAAAACTCAATATAGACAGGCTTTTTCATAAAAATATACTCCACGTTATCTAATAAAGAATCAATGGTTATGTTAGTTTTTATTATTATACAACTATGATCATTGTTATAAGCTTCATAGTAATTTTAGGTTACAATTCTTAATCCTAATTAAATAACATTTTGATACTTTACTCAATCCAAATAGATCGATTTTACTCAGCTTTTCAATACAGCAACTTTTAGTTTGTACCCCAATAAGTTAACTTATTAAACGGAGGTAGTTTGCATCGGATTCTCTATGCAAATACGTAAGCTAATGACTGGATAATGTTGATGTATTTTACCGTTCTATTAATAAAGAATGGTAATTATCGGGTTCTGTCGCATTAGCGGAACATCAGGTAAGCGCTCCTGTTTTTGAGCGAATCCAGAACGATGTCCCTGACTCGATAAACGTTCAAAAGACTGCA
Source organism: Xenorhabdus hominickii (assembly GCF_002632725.1). Lineage (GTDB taxonomy): Bacteria > Pseudomonadota > Gammaproteobacteria > Enterobacterales > Enterobacteriaceae > Xenorhabdus > Xenorhabdus hominickii. Next base: position 739 of record NZ_NJAI01000032.1, on the reverse strand, counting down.
TTATCCTGTTGATATCATCGCTCAGTGTGTTAGCTGAGATTGATGCCATTTTCAAAAGTCATATACACACCAGTCGTTATGCCTTGTTAATCGATGTAATTGACTTATGAAAATGATACAAAGAAATAAAATAAAGCTATTATTACAGCAATATTTTAATAATGAGCGTTGTCAGTTGATGATAACAGTAGCCAGTAAAAGAATTATGGAAGAGGCACAAAAATCCAAATAACTTAAAAAGTTGATTGGGCTAATTAGTAGTTTTAGTTCTTATATTTAAATATATTTAATAAGCAGAATACTGTATAACTAAGCAAAGAAGGTGATTATGAAAGCAGTAATTTTTGATATGGATGGTGTGCTAATAGACTCTGAGCCATTATGGAAAAAAGCAGGTATGCAAATTTTAAATCATTATGGTGTTCCAGTCACCTATGATGAAATGCTTGGTATGATAGGTATACCAGTACCTGGTATGGTCGATAGAGTGTGTCGGCTTTATCATAAAAATGATTTAGATAAATTTAAAATTGAAAAGGATTTTTTCAAAAAAGGAATTGAATTAATCCTTACAGAAAACCCACTTATGGATGGTGTGGTAGAATGTTTAAACCTATTAGTAGAAAAAAACATTAAAATTGGTATTGCCTCTGCTTCACCACGATTATTAATATTAAAAATAATTGAGCAATGTGGTATCGATAATTATTTTGAATATATATCTTCAGCAGATGATATA
>NZ_NJAI01000031.1 GCF_002632725.1 Xenorhabdus hominickii | reverse complement strand
ATCGGTATCACCGGATAATGCCAATTCATCCCGGCTGATATTGCGTTGCCCGTTAAAGACCGCAAAGGTTAATCCGCGCTCTTTGGCGGTCAGGAGAAATTGTTCAAAACCGTCAATCAGGACAGCGAGGGCGTGAATGGCTTCTTGGGGGGAAGCGACGACCAGTTTGTGCTCGCGACCGAATTGGGCACCGAGGACGCCATACAGCCGCACTGTTCGTACTGTATTCATGAGGTTACTCCAATAAAAAACCCGCCGGAGCGGGTCTAAATTATTTAAGAAGCCAATAGCGATGTCGCTCGTTAAATTCCTCTTTTAGCTTCTCCGGTAAATTGTTTTCTATAGATGAAATAATATTACCAAATTCATTAATAAATTTAATGTAGTCTCCATCGGTCATCTTATATCTCAATTCCTTCATTTTTTGAATGGATATCATAAGAGCGGAGTCGTCTAACTCATAGTCGCCATTCTTATAAAAATAGAATTTTTGAGAAGATAAACTACTTAGAAAGTCATGATTACTTGCATTGTATATTGCAGGAATTTCTCTATTGCAGTGCTTACAAATAATTGCCTCTGCTTTAATTGCCTCAGCACAATACGGACACTTTTTCATTTCCCCTAAATCTATTTTCTTTTTTTCTATAGCCTCTTGATCTACTTTTAGACCAACGGCGTGAATAAGGGCTATGATAAAAGGAAGAATAAATCCGTATGACCACCACAAACCAAAGCTTTTACCTTTGCTTGATGCTAATTGGGCTGGAATCAATGCGAATAAAGCAGAGAGAACAACGTATAGCAGAAAAGTATCCATAACCACCCTCCGTTATTTGATATTTTCCAATGCTAATCATGATCTTTTATTTATGCAATTTATTATAACGCAATGTTTTGATAGTCCTATCTTGCCAATATCCATCGTAAGGTACCCGATTACTGAGTTGTCCGTACAGATGGTGTAGCATCAGCCCATCACCGATATACACGCCCGCATGATTGGGTTCATTGGCCTGCACCTGCATAATGATCACATCGCCCACCTGCAATCCACCGCTACACTCGGTAAATCCAGCCCCCGCATAGTGTTTCATATACAGGTTTTCACCCCGGTTCCACCAGCCCTCTGAGCGTGCAAAGTTGGGGATCTCAATATTACGCTCCAGTCGATACCAGTCACGCACAATGGCATAACAATCCCAAATACCGTGCACGAACGGGCGGCCCAACAGTGGCTTAACTCCCTCAGTCGGCATAACGGTTCGAATATCGCCCTCCGGCCATGAAGCAATGACCCACGGCACTTGTGACAGGTCACACTGAGCGATATCCAACTGACTCGGTTGTGTCGTTGCATCCGGGTGACTGTGGACGATGGCAACAATAGTCCCCGCATCTTCGGCCTCAGCGTAATCTTCGGGGTGGAGACAAAATTGCTCGGTGGGTGAAGGGGCGGTATTGCGGCAACGGATATATTCCTGTCTGCGGCTGTTTTGAATCACCAGACCGCAGCATTCATTGGGATACTCGGCTTCGGCATGAGTCATGATGGCATTCACCATCGATTTTCGCAGTATATCCATTTCACCGCCTTAACAATGCAGAGCCGGGGAAGCCACCGAATGGAAGTCGATTACCCTTTCCAAAACGCAGCTCACACCCCGTTGACAACAACCCAGAGCACGCATCTTTTGACGGATCATCGGTTGGATTACCCTCAATATCAAAATACTGAGTGCCTGTATAACCACACGGCGACTTGCGATATAACCCACGAATACACCACGTACACAGACTGTGGATTTGCCGGGTGGGAATTTGAATACCCTGCAAATCGGCCGGCGAAGACAGCGAGAACTGGATGCTTTCATTATCTTCATGGGTTTTACTGTCAATGTAGAAGACGTCGATTTTCTCCTGCGTGGGATCG
>NZ_NJAI01000030.1 GCF_002632725.1 Xenorhabdus hominickii | reverse complement strand
GTGCACATGATACGCAAAGGGCAGTTTCAACCTCCACAAGGGCAAGGATTGTCATCGGCACAACAATTCTATCTGCTAGCAGCCTAAAAAATCAGCAAACCGACTTTCTGATAACTTTCAACCCTTAATGCAACACAACCCTTTTCTTATAGCTGTTCCTATAGTTGGCTTATTGCTTCTCTTTGCACCCTTCTTACTCCCCGAGTATCGGGCATCGAATAGTGGAAAATTAGATCTGCTAAGCGTTATACTTTCTCTTATCGCCATATTACCAATAATTTATGGTATCAAACAAATCTCCAAACACGGTTTAGTCCCAGATGCTATGGCAACAATCGTTATAGGCGCGGTTTTCACCTTTTTATTCGTAAAACGCCAACGACAACTTGATGACCCTTTACTTGATATAACTCTCTTTGCTAACCGAACTTTTTCAATAGCATTGCTCGTATTATTAGTCGGATTAATCGCAGTTGGTGGCGCAATGTTACTGGTCGCCCAATATCTGCAACTAGTTGCTGGGTACTCACCCTTTATTTCAGGTTTGTGGATGGGGTTAGCAGCTCTAGCGATGATCACTGGAGGCATAGCTGCACCACTAATTGCTCGATATATTCGACCTGGTTTTGTAGTTGCCAGCTCGCTAGGTTTATCTGTTGTAGGATATTATCTGTTCACGCAACTAGGAAACGATACCTATAGTGTAATAATTTCCATTATCGGTCTTTCACTCGCTTATCTCGGCAATGGAACAATTGCCGCCCTTGGCACTGAACTTGTCGTTGGCTCAGCACCACCAGAAAAAGCAGGTTCAGCTTCAGCCATGACCGAAACTGTGCAAGATCTTGGGATTTCACTTGGTATCGCTATACTTGGAAGTATTGCCAATGCTGTATATCATTACACTATAGTCAGTCAAATTCCTGAGCACCTAACAGGAAGAGTTCGAGATATTGTCAGCGACAGCCTGTGGTCAGCCACCTCTATAGCCACAGAACTCCCTTCTGGATTATTACTCAATGCACAAGTCGCATTTACTTCAGGATTCCATATGGCAGCAGTAGTAAGCGCACTAGGCATTATGATTCTGGCTATAGTAGCCGCTATATCCTTACGCCATATTAAAATCCACGATGATAAGAAACAATAACCTAAAATCCATGGTCAAAGAGGTCACCGGAGGAAAGGAAAGCCTTCTATACCAAGTCAATGGCGTTCATCACCTCCCCCTGCTATATGCATAGGTATCTACACATCTTCGAACTGGCCCAATGCCCTTGCCGCTAAATGGGCCAGTTCTTCTGGTGTATACTCCGATAGCAACATCAATGTGTTCAAGAGGACAGATAATCCAGCAAGGAGAGCCGGAGCACTCTCTAATCTTCCCCGTTTTTGTTGCCTCCCTGATAGTCTGCAAACCCATTGCCGTACTCGGGTATTTTCCTCTCCCTCTGACCGTTGCAAACGCCAGACCAGTACACAGGCCATACTGGCTATCAGTAATCTGCGTAACACGGCACCCGCACTACGTTGAAGCCATGACTCAATATCATGTCCCGCGCCCTTTATTAGCTTAAAAAGGGATTCTATATTCCATCGTCAGTAATACCAATGGCCGACTTCATCATCACTAATGTCATGTCCTACGTTCGTCAGCAAAGTTCAGCGAGTCAGTTCATTTCCGGCATCATCGCTAAGCCTTACCACCACTAATCTGGCATCCAGTGGCTTTCACTCTTTTATGGGTGTTTTTATCAATCCGTTTGGATTTGGCTGCACGCATGATGATCGCCTCCGTTTCGCCGACCGCAATATTGGCTTTCTTTCCTTTATATAGCAAAATCGACATAACCTGACATATTCAATATGCTCCGTAAACAACTCATCAACTGAACATCTTTTTTGCCTCCTTATCGCTTTTGCTCCGCCCCATTTGTGTTCTAT
>NZ_NJAI01000003.1:341032-545410 GCF_002632725.1 Xenorhabdus hominickii | reverse complement strand
GGTGGCCTGACTGAGCTGCTCAGGGTTATCCACCGGCTGGCCGGCAGTCACCGCGGGATCCTCCGCGGCAATCAGGGCCGGCTGCACCGTCAACGCCTGAGTGTATTTAGCCAATGTACTCAAATGCCGTTGCTGACTGACAACACATGAAGTCCCGGTATCGGTCAGAATAAACCGGACGCGCTCCGACGGGTAGTCTGGCGAGATGGGCACATAAGCCCCGCCCGCTTTCAGCACCGCCAGCATGCTGATCACCATCTCCAGACTGCGATCCAGATACAGCGCCACGGGCGTATCTGCCGGTATCGGCTGATGGCCCTGCTGTTGGTAACGGGCGCGGATCACGCCCGCCAGTTGGTTTGCCCGTTCGTTTAACTGCCGGTAGGTCAGCGTGGTGCCTTCAAACACCAGTGCGATATTATCCGGCGTAGCAGCGGCACGGGCTTCAAACTGCTGCGGCAATGTCCTGTCCTGCGGATACGGTACGTCGGTCTGGTTCCAGCTATGCAGTAGTGTATGGCGCTCCTGCGCGGACAACACGTCAATTTCCGCCAGAGATTGCTGTTGATCCGCCACAAATGCCATTAATACCCGCTGATAGATATCAGCCATCCGCACTATTGTGGCTTCATCAAACAGACTCACCGCGTAATTGATGCCGCCGGTAATACTGGCTTTTCCTTCTGACATAAACAGGCTCAGATCAAACTTGGCGGCACTGTGTAATGGTTCATCCAGTTTCACCGGATTAAACGGCAGGCCAGCCCCGTTTTGTCGAACATCGCCAAAACTTTGTAACCCAAACATGATCTGAAAAATAGGATGACGAGAAACATCACGCTCAATCGCCAACGCATCAACCAATTGCTCAAACGGCATATCCTGATGTGCTTTGCCCTTCGCGATTATCTCGTGGGTCTGCTTAATCAGTTTTTCTACACTGCCTGTCTGCTCAAGCTGCGCCCGCAAGACCAGTGAGTTAACAAACATGCCAATCAGTGGCTGAGTCTGGGCATGGTGTCGGTTGTCGGTCGGTGTACCCAGTACGATATCATTCTGTCCGGACAGTTTTGCCAGCATGACATAAAACGCACTGAGCAGGACGGTATACAGGGTCGTTTCCTGTGTTTTTGCCAGCGCCTTCAACTGATCAGAGAGTGTATTTTTCAGCTCAAAATTGAAATCCCGTCCCTGATAATCCACTTGTGCCGGCCGTTCCCGATCCGTTGGCAGGGATAATGCTTCATACCCGTCCAGCGCTTGCTGCCAGTAAGCTAGCTGGCGTTCACGCACGTCCCCCTGCAAATAATCACGCTGCCATTTAGCATAATCGCCATAGGTGATATCCAGCGCCGGTAGTTGGCTGACACGGCCTTCGCGCAGGGCGTGGTAAATTTCTGCCAATTCATCCATGAAAATATCAATCGACCAGCCATCAAGGGCAATGTGGTGCCACATCATTAATACATAATGCTGTTCAGGCAATTGATGTTGTTCAGCCACTTGATAATGGTACAGACGCAAGCTTGGCTCTGCCGCCAGATCGAATGGCGTTGCCACTTCAGCCCGTACCATTTGCTGAAGAATGTCAAAATCCGCACAAGGCTGTGAACGGAAAGCTAAGCTGCCCTCAAACTCCTGTTGGTAGGCGTGTTCGCCATCGTCATTGCGGTACACCATCTTCATGACGGAATGCCGTCCAACCACTTGATTAATTGCAGTTTCCAGCAAGGATAGGTTGGTATCCGCCTCAAGTTTCACCAGATAAGGAACATGATAGACATAGCTGCCCTGCTCAAACTGTTCGATAAACAGCATCCGCTCCTGAGCTAACGACAGAGGGTAACTTTCCAGTGCTACGTGAGGAATCACCGTACAAGCCTGCTGCCCCATTTGAGCCGCCAGCCCGGCGACGGTTTTCAGTTCAAATACCTGTGCCAATGGCACTTCCACTGCCAGCTCCCGACGGATGGCCGCTGTCAGCTTGATAGCCATCAGGGAGTTACCACCAATACGGAAGAAATTATCTTCGATACCAATTCGCTTTAATCCCAAAACCTCTTGCCAGACGACACAAAGCTGCTCTTCCAGTGCATTGCGCGGTGCTACATAACCATCACGGCTTACCCATGCCGGTGCCGGCAGGGCCCGACGATCGAGCTTGCCGTTCAGGGTCAGCGGGAGAGAATCGATGCGGGTAAAGCTGGCCGGTACCATGTAATCCGGCAAACGAGCAGACAGATGTGCAATTAAGGTACTATCCAATAATGCATCGTCTGATACTGCCCCGTCGGTGACCAGATACGCCACCAACACTTTATTGCCCTTATACTCATGGTCAATCACCACCGCTTGTTTCACCTGCGGATGGGTCGCCAGTGAGTTTTCCACTTCCCCTAATTCAATACGGTAACCGCGGATTTTGACCTGAAAATCATTGCGCCCCAGATAATCCAGTTTGCCGTCCGGCCGCCAGCGCACCAAATCGCCGGTTTTATACAGGCGGGTATAGCCCCGCGCGTTATCCTCTTCGGTAGCAAACGGGTTAGTGACAAACCGTGCGGCGGTCAGTTCTGGCTGGTTTAAATACCCACGTGCCAACCCTGCACCACCGATATACAGTTCCCCCGGCGCCCCGAGAGGAGACAACTGACCCGCGGCATCCAGCACATACAGCCGGGTATTATCAATCCCCTGACCAATCGCCCGATCCCCGTCCTGCAACCGGTTCTGGCTGGCGCAAACGGTAATTTCAGTCGGCCCGTATTGGTTAAACACCGTGATATCCGACCGGATAGCCAACGTATTCAGCGCCTCACCGCCGGTATGGATAACCCGCAGGGTGGAGTCGGATAACTCAGTGGCAAAATGGTTCATCAGGGCGGTAGGGATAAATGCCTTGGTGATCTGATTTTCATTGATAAACGCCAGCAGTTGTTCGCTGTCCGTCGTCAGGGCGGCTGACGCAATATACAAGGTTGAGCCGGCTATCAGTGCAGGGAACAACTCAAATACGGAAGCATCAAACACGTAATTGGAAAAGAACAGGGCTTTGACCGATTCATCCAGTAAATGCGTTCGGACGATAAACTGGGCGAGATTCACTACCCCCGCGTGCTCGATCATCACCCCTTTCGGCTGGCCGGTCGTACCTGACGTGTAGATGATATAGGCCAGATCCGCAGCACAGTTTACCGGCACCAGATTGTCCACTGGACAGTTGGCCGTCACGACAGGATCATCGGCGGCAATCAGGGCCGGCTGCACCGTCAACGCCTGAGTGTATTTAGCCAATGTGCTCAAATGCCGTTGCTGACTGACGACACATGAGGCTTCCGTATCGGCCAGAATAAACCGGACGCGCTCCGACGGATAGTCTGGCGAAATGGGCACATAAGCTCCGCCCGCTTTCAGCACCGCCAATATGCTGATCACCATCTCCAGACTGCGATCCAAATACAGCGCCACGAGTGTATCTGCCGGCATCGGTTGATGGCGCTGCTGCTGGTAATGTTCGCGGATCACACTAGCCAACTGATTTGCCCGTTCGTTTAACTGCCGGTAGCTCAGCGTGGTGCCTTCAAATATCAGCGCGATGTTATCCGGAGTGGCGGCCACACGGGCTTCGAACTGCTGCTGCAATGTTCTGTCCTGTGGATACGGCACGTCAGTCTGGTTCCAACTATGCAGTAGTGTATGGCGCTCCTGCGCGGACAATACGTCAAGCTCCGCCAGTGCTTGTTGTTCATCCGCCACAAAAGCCGTCAGTACCCGCTGATAGATATCAGCCATCCGCACTATTGTGGCTTCATCAAACAGACTCACCGCGTAATTGATGCCGCCGGTAATACTGGCTTGTTCCTCTGACATAAACAGGCTCAGATCAAACTTGGCGGAGCTGAATAATGGTTCATCCAGTTTTACCGCACTAAACGGCAGGCCAGATCGGTTTGGCAGATTTTCACCCAAATTCTGTAACCCAAACATGATCTGAAAAATAGGATGACGGGCGATATCACGCTCAATCGCCAATGCATCAACCAATTGCTCAAACGGCATATCCTGATGCACCTTAGCCTGAGTAATCACCGTGTGGATCTGCCTGATCAGCGTTTCTACATTGCCGGTCTGCTCAAGCTTAGCCCGCAAGACCAATGAGTTGACAAACATCCCGATCAGCGGCTGAGTCTGGGCATGATGTCGGCTATCGGTGGGGGTGCCCAGTACGATATCATTCTGTCCGGTCAGTTTTGCCAGCGTGACATAAAACGCACTGAGCAGGACGGTATACAGGGTGGTTTCCTGTGTTTTTGCTAATGCTCTCAATTGATCTGACAGCGTTCTCTTCAATGTGAAATAGAAATTACGCCCCTGATAATCTACCTGTGTCGGCCGTTCCCGATCCGTTGGCAGGGATAACGCTTCATATCCGGCCAACGTCCGTTGCCAGTAAGTCAATTGACGTTCACGCACTTTCCCCTGTAAATAATCACGCTGCCATTTCGCATAATCGCCATAGGTGATATCCAGCTCCGGCAGTTGACTGGTGCGTCCTTCTCGCAAGGCGTGGTAAATCTCCGACAGCTCATCCATGAAGATATCAATCGACCAGCCATCAATGGCAATGTGGTGCCACATCATCAATAAGTAATGATGTTCAGTTAAATAATAGTGACACAAACGCAGCGCTGGCTCGGTTGTCAGGTCGAACGGCGTTGCCACTTCAGCCCGTACCATTTGTTGGAGTGCATCAAAATCGGCACAAGCGCGTGAACGGAAGGTCAAGCTGCCTTCCAATTCCTGCTGATAGGCATGATCTCCATCGTCATTGCGGTACACCATCTTCATGACGGAATGCCGTTCAGCCATTTGATTAATCGCAGTTTCCAGCAAAGATAGGTTAGTGCCCACCTCAAGTTTCACCAGATAAGGAACATGATAGGTATAACTACCCCGCTCAAGCTGTTCAATAAACAGCATCCGCTCCTGAACAAATGACAAAGGGTAGCGCTCCAGCTCAACATGAGGGATCACCATACAAGCCTGTTGTCCCATTTGAGCTGCCAGCCCGGCAATTGTTTTCAGTTCAAACATCTGTACGAGTGATACATCTACTGCCAGAGCATGGCGAATCGCGGCTGTCAGCTTGATAGCCATCAGGGAGTTACCACCGATACGGAAGAAGTTATCTTCGATACCAATCCGCTCTAATCCCAAAACCTCCTGCCAAACCACACAAAGCTGTTCTTCCAGTGCATTGCGCGGTGCCACATAACTGTCCCGGTTTATCCATGTCGGTACGGGGAGTGCCCGGCGATCGAGCTTGCCGTTCAGGGTCAGCGGAATGGAATTGATGCGGGTAAAGCTGGCCGGCACCATATAGTCCGGCAGATGAGCAGACAGATGCGCTATCAATGTTTCATCCGACAACGCCCCGTCGGTGACCAGATACGCCACCAGTGCTTTATGGCCTTCATGTTCACGGTCAATAACTACTGCCTGTTTGACCTGAGGATGTAAGGTCAGCACACTTTCTATTTCCCCCAGCTCAATACGGTAACCGCGGATTTTGACCTGAAAATCATTGCGTCCCAGATATTCCAGATTGCCGTCCGGCCGCCAGCGCACCAAATCGCCGGTTTTATACAGGCGGGTATAGCCACGGACTTTATCGTCTTCGGTGACAAATAGGTTTGCCACAAAATATTTCGCCGTCTGCTCTGGCTGGTTCCAATATCCACGCGCCAGCCCAATGCCACCGATATACAGTTCCCCCGGTGCCCCGTTCGGGGACAGGTTGCCATAACGATCAAGAACATACAGGCGGATGTTATCGATTGGCTGGCCAATAGGTACATTGCCAGTAAACTCGCCGGCGGTATCAAAGTACGAGACTTCAATTGCCGTTTCCGTTGGCCCATAAAGATTAATTAAGGCACTGGAATTCTGATTAATCGACTTAAATGCACTGACCTGCGATGCCGTTAGCGCTTCCCCGCTGCATAATACATAGCGGACAGTGCTCGCTAATTGCTGAGTTAAAGCCTGTAGCGTTTGACAGAAAGCCCCCAACATTGACGGGATAAAGTGAACCACTGTCACGCCCGTTTTCTGCATCAGTGTATGCAGGGCTTCCGGCTGTTTATGGGTGTCAGGTGGGGCAATCACGATACACGCCCCGACCCAGTTCGCCAGCAGTTCCCCCACCGAAACATCAAATGTATAAGGGGTTTTTTGCAGCACTTTATCCGCCGAACTCAAAGGATATTGGGACTGCATCCAGCACAGGCGATTCATGACGCTTTTGTGCGTCAGCGCAACCCCTTTGGGCTGACCAGTCGTGCCTGAGGTATAGATGATGTAGGCCAGATCGGTAGCACCGTTTACCGGCACCAGATTATCTACCGGGCGACCAAGGGCTATGGCAGGATCATCGGCGGCAATCAATGAAGGCTGAACCGACAGAACCTGTGTATTGTCGTTCAAAGCCGCTAAATGATGCTTTTGAGTCACAACACACGACGCTTCTGTGTCTGCAAGAATAAACCGGACGCGCTCCGGTGGGTATTCCGGTGACATCGGTACGTAAGCACCGCCCGCTTTCAGCACAGCCAAGATACTGATGATCATTTCCAGGCTGCGATCCAGATACAACGCCACTGGCGTATCCGCGGGCATCGGCTGATCGCGCTGTTGCTGATAACATTCCCGGATCACGACGGCCAGTTGGTTTGCCCGTTCGTTTAACTGCCGGTAGGTTAGCGTTTCGCCCTCAAACTCCAGTGCCACATTATCCGGCGTGGAGACAGCCTGAGCTTCGAACTGTTGGTGTAATGTCCGATCCTGTGGATGCGGTACGTCAGTCTGATTCCAGCGGAACAGCAAGGTGTCGCGCTCTTGCACAGACAACACATCAATGCCCGCCAGCGATTGTTGCTGATTCGCCACGAACGCCGTCAATACCCGCTGATAAATATCAGCCATCCGCGCTATTGTGACTTCATCAAACAGGCTTACCGCATAATTGATGCTACCGGTAATATTTTCCTGCCTTTCTGACATAAACAGGCTCAGGTCAAATTTGGCAGGGCTGTAAGAAATTTCATCCATTTTCACTGGGCTGAATGGTAAACCGGCTTCGGTTTGCCAGTTCTCGCCAAAATCCTGCACGCCAAACATCACCTGAAAAATAGGGTGGCGGGAGGGATCTCGCTCAATTGCCAGTGCATCAACCAATTGCTCAAATGGCATGTCCTGATGTGCTTTGGCTTGGGCAATGACTGTGTGGATCTGGCTGATCAGTTTTTCCACACTGTCAGTTTGTTCAAATTGTGCCCGCAACACCAACGAGTTGACAAACATCCCAATCAACGGCTGCGTTTGGGCATGGTGTCGGTTGTCAGTAGGGGTACCCAGTACGATATCATTCTGTCCGGACAGTTTTGCCAGCGTGACATAAAATGCGCTGAGCAGCACGGTATACAGGGTCGTTTCCTGCGTTTTTGCCAGCGTCCTCATCTGCTCTGAAAGCGAATTGCCAAGCATGAAATGGAAATCCCGTCCCTGATAGTCCGGTTGCATTGGACGGCTTCGATCCGTTGACAGGGATAACGGCTCATACCCAGCCAGTGCCTGTTGCCAGTGAGTCAACTGATGCTCACGCACCTCTCCCTGCAAATAATCACGCTGCCATTTGGCATAATCGCCATAGGTAATATCCAGTGCCGGCAGTTGGCTGGTGCGACCTTCTTGCAGGGCTTGGTAAATTTCCGCCAATTCTTCCATGAAAATATCAATCGACCAGCCATCAATGGCAATGTGATGCCACATAATCAGCAGATAATGCTGTTCAGCCACATGATAATGACGCAGCCGCAGCCCCGGCTCTGTCATCAACTCAAATGGTGTGATCATCTCAGCACTTACCATCTGTAGAAGCGTATTAACATCGGCACAAGACTGTGTGTTAAGAACCTTTTTGTCCTCAATGACTTGTTGGTAATGGCCTTCATGGTCACTGCGGTATACCATCTTCATCACCGGATGGCGCTCGACGACCTGATGAATTGCCGTTTCCAGCAGGGATAAGCTGGCATCATCATTAAGTTGCACCAGATAAGGGACATGATAGGCATGACTTCCCTGTTCAAACTGTTCAATAAACAGCATTCGCTCCTGCGCAAATGACAAGGGATAACGCGCCAGTTCAACATGAGGAAGCACCGTACAGGCCAGTTGCCCCATCTGAGCAGACAGTCCGGCAACGGTTTTCAATTCAAATATCTGTGCTAATGAGACATCCACAGATAAGGTACGGCGGATAGCTGCTATCATCTTAATGGCAGTCAAAGAGTTGCCACCAATGCGGAAGAAATTATCTTCGACACCCACCCGCTCCAGTCCCAAAACGTCTTGCCAGACGACACAAAGCTGAGTTTCCAATGCATTACGCGGTGCTACATAACCATCACGACTTCCCCATACCGGTGCGGGCAGTGCCCGACGATCGACTTTGCCGTTCAGGGTCAACGGGATAGATTCAATACGGGTAAAACTGGCCGGCACCATGTAGTCCGGCAGACGATCGGACAAGTGTTCAATCAGAGCTTCGTCCGATAATGTCTTATTCGATAATGTGTTATCCGGTAATGTACTGTCAGTGACCAGATACGCCACCAGCACTTTATGACCTTCATGTTGGTGGTCAATGACCACTGCTTGCTTGACTTGTGGATGGGCGGCTAAGGCGCTTTCAATTTCACCCAGTTCGATGCGATAACCGCGGATTTTGACCTGAAAATCATTGCGTCCCAGATATTCCAGATTGCCGTCCGGCTGCCACCTGACCAAATCGCCGGTTTTATACAGGCGGGTATAACCGCACGCTTTATCCTCTTCGGTGGCAAACGGATTTTCCACAAAACGCTCTGCTGTCAACTCTGGCCGATTTAAATACCCCCGCGCCAACCCCGCACCACCAATATACAGTTCTCCCGGCGCACCAATCGGCACAAGCCGGCCAGATTTATTTAAAACATAGGCGTGCATATCATTTAACGGTCGTCCAATGTTGGAGGCCGTTGTCGCATCGTTTTTTAGTAACTTTTTATTTTTTAGTAACTTTTTATAGGTAACATGGACGGTTGTTTCTGTTATCCCATACATATTGATCAGGGCTGGCGATTGATCACCATATTTGTCCCACCAAGGCACTAACTGAACAGGATTCAGTTTATCTCCGCCAAAAATCACATAGCGAAGAGATGGGTATTTAGCATCACTATTCAGGGAAGCATCAATGAAAGCATAAAATGCACCCGGAGTCTGATTCAGAACAGTGACTTTTTCGTGCGAACACAGGTGGCTAAAACGGGCAAAATCCTTGGTGCACTCTACGGTTGGAATGATCAATCGCCCACCATAAATCAGTGCTCCCCACAACTCCCATACACTAAAATCAAAGGTATAAGCGTGGTAAAGCACCCAAGTGTCATTTTGGTCAAACTGATAGTCTCCCTGAGTAGTCGCCAATAGACGTACAACATTATAATGCGTCTGCAACACGCCTTTCGGCTGCCCAGTCGTACCTGATGTGTAGATGACATAGGCCAGATCAGCGCCTCTGTTTATTGACACCAGATTATCCACCGGCCTACCTTCAGTCACTGACAGATCATCTGCGGCAATCAAGGCTGGCAGCCGACCCCATTCTTGCGTACATTCCGCCAGTGCCATCAGATAGTGTTGTTGGGTAACCACGCATTGGGATTGGGTGTCATGCACAATAAACCGGATACGTTCCGGCGGATATTCCGGAGAAATCGGCACATAGGCACCACCAGCTTTCAGTACGGCAAGAATACTGATCACCATTTCCAGACTGCGATCCAAATACAAGGCCACCAGCGTATCGGCCGGCATAACGTCATTACATTGCTGCTGGTAGCGTTCGCGGATCACCAAAGCCAGTTGGTTCGCCCGTTCATTCAACTGGCGATAAGTCAGCGTTTCTCCTTCAAACATCAGGGCGATGTTATCCGGTGTGGCTGCGGCCTGTGTCTCAAACTGCTGTTTCAGCGTAATATTCTGTGGATATGAGGCATCGGGCCGATTCCACGTCTTCAGTAGTGTGTGGCGTTCTTGCTCTAATAAAATAGGCAACTCACTGACTAATAGCTCAGCATTGTTAATTAAAGCTGTAAACAGGTTGTTCAATCGTTCAAGTATTTGCCTGATATCCTGATCACTAAAATACGCCTGCAAATAATCTATGGTTATTTTTAATTCCTGATCATATCCATAGTCCTTTAATCTGAAAACGATAGGATAGATATAAAATTTTCCGTCTATATGATAGTGCTGGTTTTGAGTTATTTCAGAATCTGAGTCTGTAAATCGTTCATAAAAAACAAGGATATTGGGTAAAGGCGTTTCATCATTGTTAGCGATTCGAATAAGATGGGAGTGAGGGAATTTACAGTGACGATAACCATCTTTTAAGGCTGACTCCATTAGATTAATTTGTTCAATCACACTTAGCGTATTAGAAATATGGCAATTTATTGGATACATATTTGAATGCATTCCAATCACATATTTCTCTGTTTTTGATTTTCTTCCGTGTGTAATCGTGTTAAAAATCAATTCTTGATTCCCTGTCAGTTCTGACATCACAATCATGACTAAACTAGAAAAGGTAGAAAGTAGATTGACTTTTTTTTCTTTACAAAAAATACGCAAGTCATTTTTCACTGACATTGGGAATGTTAATAAACAAGTATTTGAACCTGTATTTTTATAATAAGGCGTTAATTGATGTATTTCATTTTTCCTCAAAAAATCACACCAATAATTTTTATCTTTTTCGTAATGATGGGATTTTAGGTACTCTCTTGCTTTAGTTATTGTCTCTAAATATTGAGGAATTTCTGATAACCAATCTATTGATGTGCCATCTTTAATGCATGCGTATAGTTGATGAAGATATTCGTGGAGCCGATATAATCCGACGCCATCAATCATAATATGATGAAATTTAGTGAAAAAATAATATTTTTTAGCCGTCACATGAATTAAGAAAAGCTGATAGGGGATTTCCTTTAAAAAATCGATAGGATGATCTATTTGCTGCTTCATCCAAAATTTTGCTTTTTCTTCAGGCTCAACCTGCATCACAACATCATGAAATATAATACTTTCTGGCAGGCTTTGTTCTTGAATATATTGTATAGCCTCATTATTTGAATTAACCGATATGCGCAGTCTTAGCATATCAATATGTTGATGAAGTAAATTCCAAGCTTGTTGCAAAATAGCGATATCAACTTCTTCTACCTGTGTATACCAACCGAGATTATGGAGAGGGTTATTTTCATAGAGGGCTTGCTCGTAAAATACATCTTCTTGAGCAGGATGAAGGTCATATAAGTCCGAACTCAACGAACTTTCAGATGTTCTCATAATAAATTATACGAATGCATTCCGTTCGCAAGTTACTTGTACTCTATGACACAAACGAGTCGATTGCAGTTCTACACCTAACCTTAAGCAAGTAATTTTTGGGTACCAATGTAATCCACTGTTCCACACCTAATTCTGTTACCTGTTTTAAGCCCACGCCATCATTTTAATTTAATGAATCCCGGCATTATCTATCGTCGCATCACTACAGTGACCCTCGCAATCTTTCAGCATTCTCCTTTATACTAAAATAGTTAATACCTATCAGCCTTAGTGGTTCAAAGTCCCCGTTACTGATGTGACATTCTTCATATTTTTAGTTACGTATTCTTACTATTTATGTTATTTATTCAATGTATTCACCATTTCAAAGACAATCATAGTTTATTCCCCGCCATTATTATTAATAACTCACCATGGCGACTATTTCCTTAACCACAATATTGATTGTCATTTGGATTTAAGTCTATATTATTTTTTATTTATCATAGATATATTTTTTAATCATTTCAGAGTATAAATCAGAATATTCGACATCAATTACAATATATAAACCATAAGTTTACTTATTATCTCAGGACTTTTTTAGCATAATTAATTATGTATTATCTTTATTAATTTTATTAGTCTTGAAAGTTATTCTATAACTATATCAATTATATATTTCATAATGATTTTTGTTATACATAAAAATCATTTTAATTAATTTACGTTTGAAAAATTAAACATCATCAACAACTCATTAGTCATCACATCACTGTAATTTATTTATCATGGCATCTACGCTTACGCCTCTCTTTATTAATAAAAAATATCGACAAAACACAACAACTTAGTTAATTTAACTGGATTTACTTATTTTTATGTTGATTTTTAGTCAAAAAAACCTATTTTAAGGTACTCCAAAATACACATTTCACCTCAACAAAGATTAACCAAAGACAATAATTTTCTTATTTTCAAACATATAGATCAGATTAAGTCTGAACTATTAAAAAGGAGAAATGGATATGTCACATAACCATAATCACAAACACTCTTCTGAAACTTCTCCAGCAGTTGATAACGACGATTCTGTTCTCTTTCACACACAACCAATTAGCTCTCCTCAGCAAGTCATCTGGCTTAATCAGCTTATCCATTCCGATTCTTCCCACTACGATTCCTCCTACTACAACACCGGTGTTTTTACCTGCATTGAAGGTGAGTTGGATGAAGCCCTGTTCGTTCGTGCTTTCAAAGCGGTTGTTTATCGTCATGACACACTGCGTTTGCAACTCATTAGTACCGATACATTTCCCCAACAACGGGTTAATGACTCTCTTCCTGTGTCCGTGGCGATATACGATTTTTCGGAGCACGCAAACGCAGAAGCCCTAGTCAAACAGCATATCGATACAGAATTCAGGCGTCCGTTCCAATTGGGTAGACACTTAAATGATAGTGAGATGTGGCGTTCCGAATTATTGCGGGTAAGCCGTACTCGCTGGTACTGGCAGTTTTGCTGTCATCATTTGATCATTGATAGTACGGGGTTATTGATACTGCTTGACGATGTTATCGATGCTTACAATCGCCTTGTCAGGAAGACCCCTCTGAACAAAGCGGCTCCTTCTTATCTGGATTTTATTGCTGATGAGCAGACTTATCTTGCTTCTCAACATTACTCACACGATTTGCAATTTTGGGTGAAACGCTATGAAAATCTGCCGCCGCCATTGCTCCCGTTGATCAATCCCAATAAAACAGAACATCCCGGGCAAGCTAAACCCACCCAACCCAAATCCACTCAACCCATTGTGTGGCAGATAGACAAAACGCTTTTTCAACGTATCGAAGCGGGGGTAGCCCAACAAGGATTATCCGTCCTACACTTTATGTATGCTGTTCTGGCTAGCTATTTCGCCCGAACAACGGATGTGGATGAAATTGTCATCGGTATCCCCGTTCACTGCGGTAAAGATGCCCGGCAAAAAACGATGGGAATGTTCACGTCCATGCTCCCGATTGGGGTGACAATTTCATCGGAAGACACGTTCCTTGAAGTTATGCATAAAGCCGCCAGCGAATGGCTTCGTTGCACTAAACACCAACGCGTGCCCATGACAGAACTCAACCGGCAAATCGACATTCAACAGAAAACAGGGCGTACTCAATTATTTGACATTACTTTGTCACTCGAGGCATTTACAGCCAATCTGCACATGGAAGGAGAACATACCCGCGTCAAATTTTATGACATACATCATGGTGTACCCTATCCTCTTTCAATCATCGTCAAGCAATACACAAACACTGCTTACCTTGAAGATGACCGCTCCCCCATCACGATTGAATTCTATTTTTCTACCGATTATTTGAGTACCGCAGAGGTGATGGCTCTCCAATCCCGTCTTGCCATTTTGCTCGACGCCGCCAGCACTGCGCTGGATACGCCGATAGTGAATTTGCCCATCTTGCCAGAAGCTGAACGTCAACAGATATTGGAGGATTTCAATGCCACCCAGATCGATTTCCCGCAAGATACGCTGATTCATCAACTGTTCGAAACGCAGGTACAACGCAGCCCGAATGCCATCGCCGTAGTCTCTGAGGGCCAATCCCTGACTTATAACGAATTGAACTGTCAAGCCAATCGTCTGGCCCATTATCTGATTGCACTGGGTGTACGCCCGGACGATCGGGTGGCGATTTGTGTCGAGCGCTGTCTGGAAATGGTGGTTGGTTTACTTGCTATTCTCAAGGCGGGTGGTGCCTATGTACCGTTAGATCCCGCCTATCCGGCCGAACGGCTGCTATATATGCTTGAAGATGCCGCTCCGAGCGTCTTACTTACCCAATCAGCTCTTGCCAATACCCTGAATAATTGCGTGTCTACAAACTCCGTACCTGCCATCCTACTTGACGCCCAAGAACAACCCATCAAAACACAACCGGCCCATAACCCGAATAGCCAAGAGTTGGGTTTGACGCCAGGCCACCTGGCCTATGTGATCTACACCTCGGGTTCCACCGGATTGCCTAAGGGAGTACAAATGCCTCTGGCAGCATTGTTGAACTTATTGCAATGGCATCGTCACGCTCCTTCACTTCCCTCTGGGGCAGGTAAAACACTACAATTTGCTGCGCTTGGATTCGATGTGGCCTTTCAGGAAATATTTACAACCCTGTGCGAAGGTGGATGTCTGGTCTTGATTAATGAAGAAATTCGCCGTAATCCCCAACAGCTTCTCCATCTCATTCAGCAAAAACAAATTGATAGAATTTTCCTCCCTTATATCGCCCTACAGCATCTTGCAGAGGCATCCGACAATATTGAGGGCGATTTTTCTTGTTTGGCTCACATCATTACCGCAGGCGAACAATTGCGTATTACACCTGCTATTCTTCGCTTTCTACAACGCAGCGGATCATGCCAGTTACACAATCACTATGGCCCGACTGAAAGTCACGTCGCAACAGCCTATACTCTGGGCAAGGATATCGAACGGTGGCCAACGCTTCCCCCTGTCGGCCGTCCGATTGCCAATACACAAATCTATATTCTCAACGAACATGGGCACCCCGTTCCTCTTGGCGTTACAGGCGAAATCCATATCGCCGGAGCCGGTGTTGCCCGAGGTTACCTGAACCGACCTGAACTGACGGCAGAACGCTTTCTCGCAGATCCGTTTTCCGTAGAGCCGGGGGCCCGCATGTACAAAACCGGCGACCTCGGCCGTTGGCTACCGGACGGCACGATTGAATATCTCGGGCGCAATGATTTTCAGGTCAAGCTACGCGGTTTTCGTATCGAACCGGGGGAGATAGAAGCCCGGCTAACCCAATGTCCCGGTGTACGAGAAGCCGTTGTCCTTGTCCGTGAAGACGTTTATTCAGAAAACATGGCAGGTGGAAAACGTCTTGTGGCTTATCTATTGGCCGAACCAGATACAGAACTGGCACCAGCAACACTACGCCAGCAGCTCTCGCAACACCTTGCTGAATATATGATCCCCAGTGCCTTTGTCACGCTCGATACCTTCCCACTGACGCCCAATGGCAAACTTGACAGACAAGCCCTTCCGACACCGAATCAGGCAGCAATCGTAACTCGCAATTACGAAGCCCCGATGGGAGACGCAGAAATTACCCTGGCCCAGATTTGGCAAATGTTGTTGGGAATAGCGCGTGTTAGTCGCCACGACCACTTTTTCGAGCTTGGTGGTCATTCGCTGAAAGTGGTCAAGTTAATTGAACAGTTGCACAGCTTAGGTTGGAGCCTTAGCTTCCACACTGTATTCGCCACTCCGGTGCTGACCGAAATAGCAAAAACGATGCGGAGAATCGAAGACAATACTGATACGTTCACTGTGCCACCCAATGGTATTCCTGACGACTGCACCGCTATCACACCGGATATGTTGACCTTGGTATCTCTGTCCCAAAACGAAATTGATACCATTGTCTCGACGATCTCTGGTGGTGTCGCCAATATCCAAGATATCTACCCACTCGCACCACTACAGGAAGGTATTCTGTTCCACTATCTGTTGCAGACACAGGGCGATACTTATCTGGTACGCAATGTATTTGCTTTCGATAACCGCGAGCGTCTCGATGCTTTTCTGGCCGCCTTGCAGCAGGTGATTAACCGTCACGATATTTTGCGCACCGCCGTCTGTTGGCAGGGGCTGACTCAGCCAGTGCAGATCGTCTGTCGTCAGGCACTTCTGCGCATTGATGCGTTTATGCCAAATATGGCAAATATGGCAAATATGGCAAATATGGCAAGTCTGCCAAACGACGAACAGGATGTCTTATCCCAATTGCTACGCCATACCGACCCGCACCAACACCGTCTTGATGTAAGTCAGGCACCGCTCTTTTCTGCCAATATTGCTTATGATCCGCATCAGGACGAATGGCTACTGGCTCTGTGTTTCCAGCACCTAATCTGTGACCATATGGCACTGGAACTCATCATGGCTGAAATCAGCGAATTGTTAAACAATCGCTTAGATAATCAGCTAAACAACCATGTTGAGAGCCAGCAAGCCAAAAACTTACCGGTAGCCCTGCCTTACCGAGACTTTGTCGCCCAAGCCTTAAGTGTGCCCGTTTCAGTACACGAAGCCTACTTTCGTGAGGTGCTTGCCGACGTGGAGGAACCAACTGTTCCTTTCGGAATATTGGATGTTCACAGTGGAAATAGGCAAATAACAGAAGCCGCTCAGCCTCTGGATGCGATACTGGCAAAAGCAATCCGCACACAGGCACGCCGTCAGGGTGTCAGTCCGAGTGTGTTGTTCCATGTTGCCTGGGCGCAGGTGCTGGCACACACCAGCGGGCGGGATGATGTGGTTTTTGGGACACTTTTGCTGGGGCGAATGCAGGGCAGTGCCGGTATCGACCGGGTTCTGGGGCTGTTTATCAATACCCTGCCCGTACGTATCCGGCTGGCGGGGAACAGCGTACAAGCAATCGTACAAACAACTTACCGAAATTTAACCCGTTTGCTGGAACACGAACAGACATCATTAGCACTGGCGCAACGTTGTAGCGGTGTTGCTCAACCCCTGCCACTCTTCAGTTCACTGTTCAATTACCGCCATAGCCAACCAGAAACCTCTCTTCCTGCGTGGGAAGGTATACGCCTGCTGGAAGAACAGGAAAGAACAAACTATCCCCTCGCCTTGAGCGTGGATGATTGGGGAGAAAACTTCCAGTTAGTTGCTCAGACTGTGTCAGGCATCGAACCTACTCGCTTAAATGCCTATATGACTACCGCTCTGGCGGGTTTGGTATCAGCACTGGAAACCCACCCCCAAACACCGATTTTGAACATTCCCATTCTGCCCGCCGCCGAGCGCCGACAGTTGCTTGTCGATTTTAACGCCACTCAACTCTCTCAACACACGGGGGCAGATTTCCCACAAGAGGCTTTAGTGCACCAACTGTTCGAAGCACAGGTGCAACGTACACCAGATGCCATCGCCGTGGTCTTTGAAAACCAATCGCTGAGCTATGATGAATTGAACCGCCGTGCCAATCGTCTGGCATATCATTTAATGGCTTTTGGGGTACGCCCTGATGATCGGGTGGCGATTTGTGTCGAACGCAGCCCGGAGATGATAGTGGGATTATTGGGGATCTTAAAAGCTGGTGGCGCCTATGTACCGATGGATCCAACCTATCCGACCGAGCGCCTGCTGTACATGCTTGAGGATGCGGCTCCGATAGCCTTACTTACCCAAATAACACTCGTCAATATGCTGGACTGCACGGCATCCAGATGCTCGGTATCGACTATCCTGCTCGACAATCATATGACCGATGACTATATGGCTCATTACCATAAGATCAATAACCATAAGGTCAATAACCAGACGCAATTAGAGGGGGATGTTTCCTCCCTGGAAAATAATCCTGATGCCCAGGTTCTGGGACTGACGCCACATCATCTGGCCTATGTGATTTATACGTCAGGTTCCACCGGCCAGCCTAAAGGTGTTATGGTCGAACACCGTAGCCTGTGCAATTTAGTGACCACTCAGCAAGACACACTGTTATTCCCTCCTGCCAGTCGAGTCTTGCAGTTTGCCTCAAACAGTTTCGATGCCAGTATTTGGGAATGTTGCCTGACACTGCTGGCGGGCGCCTGCCTCTATCTTGCTAAGCAAACCGATATTCTACCTGGTGCAGCACTGTCCCATTATTTAGAAACCCATGCCATTACCCATATACTCTTCTTGTCACCAACAGCGCTGGCAGCGATGGATACCATACCCGATACGCTGCAAACCGTAGTCGTGGCTGGTGAAGTCTGCCCTTCCTCCTTAGTCAAACGCTGGGCACAGGGACGACAGATGATCAATGCATATGGGCCAACAGAAATTACGATCTGTGCCACCCACTACCAATGTGATAGTCAGGCAGATACTCCACCCCCGATTGGGCGCCCTATGGCCAATACCCAAATCTATATCCTTGATAATGCAGGCCAACCTGTCCCGCTCGGTGTGACCGGGGAAATCTATATTGCCGGTATCGGTGTCACCCGTGGCTACCTGAATCGCCCTGAACTGACCGCCGAGCGCTTTCTGGCTGATCCGTTTTGCTCAGATCCGAATGCACGTATGTACAAAAGCGGCGATCTGGGGCGCTGGCTTCCCGATGGCAATATCGAGTACATCGGCCGCAATGATTCCCAGATTAAACTGCGTGGTTTTCGTATCGAAACCGGTGAAATAGAAGCCCGGCTGACACAATGCCACGGTGTGCGTGAAGCAGTGGTTTTCGTCCGTGAAGAAGAACCCGGTCAAAAACGTCTGGTCGCCTATTTACTGGCTCAGACAGGCGTTAAATTGGTGCCAGCCGAATTGCGCCGACAACTTATGCCATATTTGGCTGAGTATATGCTGCCCACTGCCTTTGTGACGCTCGATGCCTTCCCGTTGACCCCCAATGGCAAGCTCGATCGTCAAGCCTTACCTGCACCAGATCGGTCAGCAATCGTGACGCGTGAATATGAAGCTCCTGTGGGAGAGATCGAAACCATATTGGTCGAGATCTGGCAGACATTATTGGGATTGAAGCAGGTCGGTCGCCATGACCATTTCTTTGAGCTTGGCGGGCATTCTCTACTCGCGATCCAGCTTGCTGCCCGTGTGCGTCAGAAGCTGACGCGGGAACTTCCCTTACCACAACTCTTTGCCCGCCCTGTTCTCGCTGATCTGGCCGCCGTGCTCACCAAAGCGTCAATAGTCGCTCAAACCAGCATTCCTGCCGCTGAGCGCCATCAACCACTGCCGCTCTCTTTCGCCCAGCAACGCCTTTGGTTCCTTGCCAAGCTCGATCCCGCTGCGAGTCTGGCTTATCATATTCCTGTCGTTCTGCATCTCAGCGGACAGCTCGACCGAACAGTATTTATCGCCGCACTCAACAGCCTCGTTGCCCGACAAGAAAGCCTGCGCACCCGTTTTATCCTGATGGATGAACAGCCTCATCAATATATTGATGCCGTAGATATTGGCTTTGCCTTGACCTGTCAGGATCTACGCGGATTAGACGAAGTTTCTCGTACTGCCCGTATTGATGAACTGACAAAACTCGAAACACAAACCCCGTTTGACTTTGCCAATGAACCGCTAATTCGGGGTCAATTGCTGCAATTGGCCGACGAAGAACATACGCTGATCCTAACCCTGCATCACATCATCACCGATGGTTGGTCGGTAGGGATATTAATCCGCGAACTGGGTGAACTCTATCGAGTAATGCTTGAGGATCATAGTGATCCCCTCCTCCCGCTGCCTATTCAATACGCCGACTATGCCGTCTGGCAACATGAATGGCTAAAAGGCGAGACTCTTACAACACAGCGGGATTTCTGGCGCAAGCAACTTCATGGAGCACCTGCGTTGCTGGATTTACCCACCGACCGGCCACGTCCATCAGAACAAAGTTACGTCGGTAGTCACGTCCCGATCCAGTTGGATACTGACTTATTGGCCGCCATCAAAGCTCTCGGACAACGTCAGGATACAACGCTATTTATGACACTGCTGGCAGCTTGGGGGATTGTGCTGGCACGTTTGAGTGGTCAGAACGATATCGTTATCGGTACACCTGTCGCCAATCGTTCGCGGAGTGAACTTGAGGGATTGATCGGTTTTTTTGTCAATACCCTGCCCCTGCGTGTCGAACTGAGTCAATGTGATACTGTGGCGGAACTGCTTGTTCATATACGTAAACAGGCATTAGCGGTCTATGCACATCAAGATCTGCCTTTTGAACAGATAGTAGAAACGTTGCAACCTGATCGCAGCCTGAGTTACAGCCCAATTTTTCAGGTCATGCTGGCTTTGGATAATACTCCCATTCAGGCTTTTGACTTATCGGGTTTGTCCGTTTCATTAATTGAGCAACCTCACCACAGCGCGTACTTTGACCTAACGCTGTCACTTACCGAAACCGAGGATGGATTCAGTGGCTATCTGGAATATGCTGTGGATCTGTTCGACCGCGCGACGATTGAACGCATAGTCGGTTATTTCACTCAAGTGTTGATGGCCATAACAGACGATGAAACGCAGTCCATTACCCAATTGCCGCTGCTGTCCGTTGCAGAGCGACAACAGTTGTTGGTTGATTTCAACACTACAGCTCTCTCTCAAGACACGGATTCTCAAAAAATCAGGAGCAGCTTTCCGCAAGATACGTTGATTCATCAATCGTTCATTCATCAACTGTTTGAAGAGCAGGTACAGCGCACACCCGATGCCACAGCCGTGATCTTTGACAAAGATTCGCTGAGTTACAGTGAACTGAACTATCGAGCCAACCAACTGGCACATAGCCTGATTGCCTTTGGAGTACGCCCTGACGATCGGGTGGCTATTTGTGTTGAACGCGGTTTGGATATGATCATTGGCTTATTCGGGATCTTAAAAGCCGGCGCTGGTTATATTCCACTCGATCCAGATTATCCTACCGAACGGCTAATCTATCAGTTGTCAGACAGCAAACCGGTTTTATTGCTGACGCAACAACATTTGCAGACATGCTTGCCAATACAAGATCTCCCCATTTGGCTATTGGACGATGAAATTCATCAAAATAACGTAGCAAAACAACCTGCACATAACCCTGACAGCAATCTAATGGGGCTTCAGCCGCACCACTTGGCCTATATTATCTACACTTCCGGTTCAACCGGACACCCTAAAGGCGTTATGCTGGAACACCAGAATGTTGTGAGCCTTATTCATGCTCAGCGTCAGGTCAGTCATCCTCAATTGGGCGATCGTATTCTGCAATTTGTAACCGTGGCGTTTGACATTTCGGTGTCGGATATCTTTCCTACCCTTGCATCGGGTGCCACGCTGGTTCTGCGCCCGTCCTATATCAAAATACCGAATATCACCTTTGTCGATTTCTTACGTGAACAGAAAGTCACTATCATAAATATCCCAACGGCCTTCTGGCACCACTGGGTACAAGAGTTAATGGCCGGACGCGACAGTTTTAGCCCTTATCTGCACACCGTTATTGTCGGTGGTGATAAAGTTGAACACCGCTATTTAATGGACTGGCTATCATGCCCAGAAACGCAATCCTGCCGTTGGTTCAACGCCTATGGCCCGACTGAAGTGACCGTCACGGCCACGACACTGATGATAGATGGCAAACAAACTTTCCCTATCACCGACAACATTCCCATTGGTCGCCCCATTGCCAATACCCGCATCTATATTTTGGATACGCTCGGTCAATTGGTGCCTATCGGCGTAAACGGCGAAATCTATATCGGTGGTCTGGGCGTTGCCCGAGGTTATTTGAACCAACCTGAGCTGACGGCAGCGAGATTTGTCGTCGATCCTTTCAGCAAACGGTCCGATGCCCGCATGTATAAGACCGGTGATCTAGGTCGTTGGCGGCCTGACGGCAATATTGAATATCTCGGTCGCAATGATTTTCAGATCAAAATACGCGGCTTCCGAGTTGAGTTAGGGGAAATAGAAACCCGTCTTACCCAATGCCATGGTGTACGTGAGGCTATCGTACTGGCCCGGGAAGACAGGCCGGGTGATAAGCGTCTTGTGGCTTATCTGCTTGCCAAACCGGATACGACATTGGTGCCAGCGGAATTAAGACGGCAACTTGCACAGCACCTTGCCGAATATATGCTGCCAAGTGCGTTTGTGATACTTAATGCCTTCCCGCTGGCTCCCAATGGTAAACTCGACCGTCAGGCATTACCAATGCCGGATCAGACAGCGGTCGTGACACGCGCTTATGAAGCACCAGTCGGCGACATGGAAATAGTGCTGGCCGGAATCTGGCAAACGTTATTGGGGCTGGATAGGGTAAGCCGTTATGATCATTTCTTTGAGCTTGGTGGTCATTCTCTGATGGTGGTCAATCTCATCGAACGATTGCGCGGCCAAGGCTGGATTCTTGATATGCGTACCGTGTTCTCCACACCAGTACTGGCTGAGATGGCAAACGCTATGCGAATGGATCAGGACAATGCAACCGCATTCATCGTTCCCCCTAACCTCATCCCGAAGGACTGTATCACCATCACCCCCAACATGCTGCCCTTAGTTTCCTTGTCCCAGAGTGAGATTGATACCATCGCCGCTGCCATCCCCGGCGGAGCTGCCAATATTCAAGATATCTATCCACTCGCGCCATTACAGGAAGGTATGCTGTTCCATCATCTACAGCAATCACAGGGGGATGTTTATCTGTTACATATCTTGCTTGCTTTCGATACTCACGAACGCCTTGATGCTTTTCTGACAGCCTTGCAACAGGTCATTAATCGTCACGATATTCTACGTACCGCTGCCTACTGGCAAGGATTAACTCAGCCAGTGCAAGTCGTCTGGCGGCAGGCACCTCTTCGTATCGATACCTTTGTGCCATACAGTGACAAAGACGTACCATCTCAGTTGCTGGCACATACTGATCCGTACCAGCGCCGCCTTGATATCAGTCAGGCTCCGCTTTGCTCAATAGATATCACCTATGATCCGCAACAGAACGAATGGTTAATGGCACTGTGCTGCCACCATTTACTCAATGACCATATGTCACTGGATTTCATCGTGACAGAAATCAAAGAACTGCTGCACAATCGTACCGAACACCTACCTCCGGTATTACCTTACCGTAACTTTATCGCTCAATCCCTGAATGTACCGATCTCAGTTCATGAAGCCTACTTCCGTGAAATGCTCGCCGATGTGGATGCCCCGACCGCTCCCTTCGGAATACTGGATGTTCATAGCGGAAACAGACCGGTGACAGAAGTCATGCGACCTCTTAATGCAACACTGTCCAGAGCTATCCGCACACAGGCACGCCGTCAGGGGATCAGTCCCGGAATACTGTTCCATGTCGCATGGGCGCAGGTGCTGGCAAAAACCAGCGGACGAGATGATGTGGTCTTCGGCACAGTCTTGCTGGGACGGATGCAGGGAAGTGCTGGCATCGATCAGATCCTGGGTCTGTTTATCAATACCCTGCCTATAAGGATCCGGCTTGCAGAAAACAGTGTGCAGTCAGTCGTGCAAGCAGCCTACCGTAGTCTGACGCAACTTCTGGAACACGAACAGGCACCGCTGGCACTGGCCCAGCGCTGTAGCGGTGTGGCAGCACCCTTACCGCTCTTCAGTGCACTGCTCAATTATCGCCATAGTCCATCGGATGTAACCCGCACCACATGGGAAGGTATGCGCATGATGATGGGACAGGAGAGAACCAACTATCCCCTCTATCTGGCCGTCGATGATTTAGGTAAAGGCTTTCTGTTGGCTGCCCAAGCCGTGCCGGGTATCGATCCGGAACGTCTGCTCACTTATATGATCACTGCCCTAACGGGTTTGGTTGACGCACTGGAAACCGAACCTCAGCAGCCAATCATGGACATTCCTGTTCTATCTGTCACCGAGCATCAGCAGTTACAAATCAATTTCAACTGCACACAAGCCGAACTACCGCTGGCATCCAATGGAAAATTTAACCTTCAAGGGCTGCCTAGGCCTGAACCATTTGCTGTAAGAACAAACAACTATGAAGCCCCTGTTGGTGACGTAGAAACGGTACTGGCTCAGATCTGGCAGGATCTACTAGGACGAGAAAAGATCAGTCGTCATGACCATTTTTTCAAGCTGGGAGGCCAATCACTGATAGCGATACGACTTCTGTCCCGTATGCGGGAGCAAGGCATGGATGTTTCATTGGCGGCACTATTCACTCACCCAACATTGTATGAACTGGCTTTAGCTGTAAGTGACACGGACAAGTTTCATAAGGCTACGAATCCTAATCACGCGACTACATCAGGATAACAGTAGAATTTATTTAATGGCACTCCACAAGTGGCTGCTAAAACAGCCACTTCTTTTTGTCAGAATAATATATTTACTTCCTTCCTTGCGTTCAAAAGACATCAAAAATAAACCCAATATTATAAGTCGTTATTTTTGACTGTATGATTTAATCATAAACTGAAAAACAAACGGTATATACATGATATTATTTTTCTAAAAACCTCATGCAATAACTTTAATTCATCAATTGATAATTATTTGTAATTACATCTAACTAAGATCTATGTGCTATATCAAAAAGAGGTAAAAAAACCTTTATTATTCGCTAACAATGAATAATAAAATTTAATTCAGTGGCAAACAGTTTGAGGTTTTTACATATGTCTCAATATATTGTTAAAATTACTCGATTTTTTATAGTGTTACATTCTCTATTTCTACCTTCCTTATTTATAACTGCTTTTGCAGATAGCAATGCAGCAACTAATAATATTTACTCTCCTGAGGCTAAAGAAGGTAATATTGGCTTTCAATCAGACGATCCAAACCAGAAACTCTTAGTTTCTAATTCCAATAAAGGCAATAATTTAGAAAAAACAAACCCCACCTCAAATCTTGCTACAGAGAATATGCTCGCAAGAAGTGTCCAAAAAATGGGTGGGATGCTGACATCTTCTCATTCTGATCTGGCAGGGCAGGCTACATCTTACGCTTTGGGCACCGTTAACAATTTTATAGCCTCCGAAGCGCAGACATGGTTATCACAATTTGGTACAGCCAAAATCGATTTTACCTTTGATAAAAAAGGTAAACTGGATAAAAGCTCCTTAGATTTGCTGTTGCCACTCTACGATAACAAAAAAGACTGGCTGTTCTTCTCTCAATCAGGCTATCGCAAGAAAGACAGCCGCCATACTTTCAATTTAGGTTTTGGCGGTCGTTATTTTACCCCGAGTTGGATGTATGGCTTAAACTCTATTTTTGACTATGACATCACAGGCAACAACAGACGATTAAGTCTCGGTGGGGAGATCTGGGGAGACTATATGAAATTCTCCGCCAATACTTATTGGCGTTTAACGGGTTGGCGGCATTCACTGGATTTTGATAAACATAATGAACGCCCTGCTAACGGTTATGACATTAATGGGGAATTCTTCTTACCTGCTTATCCGAGTCTGGGAGCTAAGCTGGCGTATGAACAATATTTTGGTGACGAAGTTACTTTATTCGATCGTAATACCAAACAGAAAAATCCAAGTCTGGGTAAGATTGGAGTGACTTATACCCCGATCCCGCTCGTGACTATGGGTGTAGATTATAAACTAGGGACAAGTGGTCATAGCGAAGCTCAGTTTTTGGCAAATTTAAATTACAGGCTGGGTGTTCCTTTCAGTCTTCAGTTATCTCCAGCTAACGTAGATTCCATGCGTACACTGGCCGGTAGCCGCTATGATTTAGTCGAAAGAAATAACAATATTGTCCTTGACCATCAAAAAATAGCGCCGCCTCAGCTTTCTACAGGGCCTACAAATATTTCACTGACTCTTTCCAACCCAACTAGAACAATATTTCAGCCTTATACTGTGACGGCAATAGTTAGAGATAAGGCAGGGAATATTCAGGTTGGTAGAAGAGTCAACTGGGCTTTAAAACATTTTGGGCAGTTAGGGGTAAAATTAATACCTCTAACAAACGTCACCAACAATAAAGGTGAAGTTAGTGCTTTGGTGAACAGTTCAATACCTTACCCTTACGATGATGATAAGAATAGTAATCCTTATCAGAAGGATAATGTTACACTATTAGCCTATGTTGACGAAGATAAGGACGCTGCTGCCTCTGTAGATATGCAATTCCAACTACCAAAAATCGAAAAAATAAAGGCATCTCCTGAAAATGGAACTGTCCCTGCTAATGCAGTTGCTTTTTATACTTTTGAAACAAAAGTGACCAACCAGGATGGTACACCTTACTCGATGGGCAACCTTCAGTGGACTACAAACAACAAAGATACAAACTCTCTAGTCAAAATAATAGGCTCTCCTAGTGATTTCCATCCTGATGGGACAGCCAGAATAAAACTGGCATATGCTAAAAATAACAGCGATGACAGCGATGACAGCGATGACAACGTTAACAGCGTTAACAGCGTTAACAGCATTAGTCTAAAAGCATGTCTGGCTGTTATTCATTTCAACTACACTATAGGGGGTGTAACGTACTTCGGAGAAACATGTTCAGAGGATATAAATTATAAAAACCCCCTAGATAGTTAAGGTAAATAGATAATTATCCAACCACGCCGTAGAGGCGTGGTTGTTCATTTGCACATTCTAGTAACCTGACACATTATTTTTTATATGAATAAAAAACAATTAACGGCTATTTTACGTTAAATTCTCATCTTAAATTAAGTTTTCATTCAATACCCATTCACGATAACACCGTCGCCACTTTTAAATAGATATAATATTATCCCCAAAAAAATTTACGTGATAACCTTTATTCATTAGTTGATAATTATTTGTAATTACACCTAATTAAGATCTATGTGCTATATCAAAAGGAGGTAAAAAAACCTTTATTATTCACTAACAATGAATAATAAAATTTAATTCAGTGGCAAACAGTTTGAGGTTTTTACATATGTCTCAATATATTGTTAAAATTACTCGATTTTTTATAGTGTTACATTCTCTATTTCTACCTTCCTTCTTTATAACTGCCTTTGCAGATAGCAATGCAGCAACTAATAATATTTACTCTCCTGAAGCTAAAGAAGGTAATATTGGCTTTCAATCAGACGATCCAAACCAGAAACTCTTAGTTTCTAATTCCGATAAAGGTAATAATTTACAAAAAATAACCCCTTCCTCAAATCTTGCTACAGAGAATATGCTTGCAAGGAGTGTCCAAAGAATGGGCGGTATGCTGACATCTTCTCATTCTGATCTGGCAGGGCAGGCTACATCTTACGCTTTGGGCACCGTTAACAATTTTATAGCCTCCGAAGCACAAACATGGTTATCACAATTTGGTACAGCCAAAATCGATTTTACCTTTGATAAAAAAGGCAAACTGGATAAAAGCTCCTTAGATTTTCTGTTACCACTCTACGATAACAAAAAAGACTGGCTGTTCTTCTCCCAATTAGGCTATCGCAAGAAAGACAGCCGCTATACTGCCAATTTGGGTTTTGGCGGTCGTTATTTTACCCCGAGTTGGATGTATGGCTTAAATTCTATTTTTGACTATGACATCACAGGCAACAACAGACGCTTAAGTCTGGGTGGGGAGATCTGGGGAGACTATATGAAATTCTCCGCCAATACTTATTGGCGTTTAACGAATTGGCGGCATTCACTGGATTTTGATAAACATAATGAACGCCCTGCCAACGGTTATGACATTAATGGGGAATTCTTCCTGCCTGCTTACCCGAGCCTGGGGGCCAAACTGGCGTATGAACAATATTTTGGTGATGAGGTTACTTTATTCGATCGTAATACCAAACAGAAAAACCCAAGTCTGGGTAAGATTGGGGTAACTTATACCCCGATCCCACTCGTGACTATGGGTGTAGATTATAAACTGGGGACAAGTGGTCATAGCGAAGCTCAGTTTTTGGCAAATTTAAATTACAGGCTGGGCGTTCCTTTCGGTCTTCAATTATCTCCAGCTAACGTAGATTCCATGCGTACACTGGCCGGTAGCCGCTATGATTTAGTCGAAAGAAATAACAATATTGTTCTTGACCATCAAAAAATAGAGCCATCTACAGGACCTGCAAATATTTCACTGACCCTTTCTCATCCAACCAGAACAATATCCCAGCCTTATACTGTGACGGCAGTAGTTAGAGATAAGGCGGGGAATATTCAGGTTGGTAGAAAAATTAATTGGGCTTTAAAATATTTTGGGCAGTTAGGGGTAGAATTAACACCTCTGACAAGCGTCACCAACAATAAAGGTGAAGTTAGTGCTGTGGTGAACAGTTCACTACCTTACCCTTACTATGAGGAAAAGCAAGAGGATTATGGCCATGAGGTCATACGTTCCGAAATTGATAATCCCCATCAGAAGGAAAATGTTACAGCATTAGTCTATGTTGGCGAAGATAAGACCGCCGCAGCTTCTATAGATATGCAATTCCAACTGCCAAAAATCGAAGAAATAAAGACATCTCCTGAAAATGGAACTGTCCTTGCTAATGGAAAGGATTTTTATACTTTTAAAACAAAAGTGACCAACCAAGATGGTACACCTTACTCGATGGAAAACCTTCAGTGGGTTCATTGGAGGTGGCAGAACGACGACGATCTTCACCCCGAACTCATCACAATAGGTCCTCGTGCTGATTTCCGTTCCGATGGAACAACCCAAATAAAGGGAGCGCGTGCTAGTAGCGAGACTTATGCTCGAATGTGCCTAACTATTCTTCATGCCAACATAAATTCACCTAAGACACCGCAATACGGACTGAAATGTTCAGAAAGAATGTATTTTAAAGAACCCTAAAAATGGGTCAAGATAAATAGACAGTTGCCCAGCCACACCTCTATGGTGTGGCTGTTTATTTACACTTTCCAGTGATCTGACACATGATATTGTTTATATGAATTAAAAAATCAATTAACGGCGCTTTTCCGTTAATTTTCCTACCTTAAGTTCAGCTCGCATTCAACACCCATTTACGATAGCATCAGTGCCCTTTTTAAATTTTCCACGCTTGAGAATGAGAAAACCTATGTTCATCGGTTTTGACTATGGCACATCAAATTGCGCGGTAGCAGAGATGAGCGGAAATACGCCACAACTGATTGCTATCGAGAATGATAACTACTATATACCTTCGACTTTGGCTGCACCGACCCGGGAATCAGTTTCTGAACACTTATTTCGTCATAGGAATATTAGTCCAGGCAATCAATCGGGGGAACAACTGCTTCGTAGTGCGATTGCTGTAAACCGTGAAGAAGGTATTGAACTTGTACCAGATGATATCGTATTTGGGCAAGAAGCATTGTCTCGATATTTAGAAAACCCTCAAGATGTTTATTACGTAAAATCACCGAAGTCTTTCCTTGGTGCAATGGGATTAAGAGATACCCAAATCAGTTTTTTTGAAGATCTGGTTTGTGCCATGATGGCGAATATTAAACACCAGGTAGAAAATAATAAACAACAAACTGTTGAAGATGTCGTGATCGGCCGTCCGATAAATTTTCATGGGCGTGGTGGTGACAAATCTAACCAACAAGCAGAGACAATTCTGCTTGATGCTGCAAAGCGAGCAGGATTTCGCAATATTGAGTTCCAATTTGAGCCAGTAGCAGCAGGTTTGGAATACGAAGCTACATTGGCAGCAAATAAGACCGTTCTGGTTGTTGATATTGGCGGTGGAACGACAGACTGCTCCCTCATTCAAATGGGGCCAGGCTGGAGAGGAAAATCCGAACGCAGTGATAGCTTACTGGCTCACAGCGGTCAGCGTATCGGTGGGAATGACCTCGATATTAATCTAACCTTTAAACAATTGATGCACCCTTTTGGTTTGGGAAGCAAAGTGGCTTCAGGTATCGATATGCCACTTACCCAATTTTGGAACCCAATCGCCATCAATAATATACAAGCTCAAAAAGAATTCTACTCTCGCCAGAATTTGGCGATATTAAAATCGTTACATAGAGACGCTCAAGAGCCAGAGAAAATAGCCCGACTATTAAAGGTATATCAAGACACTCTAGGATACAGTTTGGTGCGTAGTGCTGAAGAAGCCAAAATTGCGCTTTCAGGACAATCCGAATATCTCGTTCAATTAAATTTATTATCAGAAGTTATTGAGGTTAATATCGAATATGATCAGATGGTTGCTGCCATTGATTCGACTAAAACTAAAATGGCTAATTTGGTTAGCGAAGCCGTGACTCAGGGAGGCATTAATCCCGATGTGATTTTTATGACGGGGGGATCAGCAAGTTCGCCTATTCTTCGTCAGGCAGTGAAACAAGAATTACCCGGTATTCCTCTGGTTGGTGGTAATTACTTTGGTTCAGTCACTACCGGTTTGGCGCGCTGGGCAGAAATTTGTTTTGCTTGATAGGGTGTAAGCAGGCTCAATAAAATGGACCTGCTTCTTTATTACCTATCTAATTCAGAATTGAATTATTATTGAGGCATAACACATACAACAAACTTCATATTTTTTGTCCACTATTATTATCGAAAAGCTCTATTTTTTGTCGTAAAATATATATTTAGATTGAAATTAATATAAGTCTATTAATTATCACCTTACCAATTTATTACCATAACTATTTTTTAATATTATACTTAAATATAATCTCATATTATATCTTAACATCACGTTTTTTCAATTGAAAATATTTGAATTTTAATTAGGAAACCATCAAAAAGCACAACTTCGGGTGAAGAAAAAATTTGAAATAGCACAAAAAAGTGAAGATAAAGACAGAATAGAAAAAGCTAATTATAGGTTAAAAATGCTATATGAAAAAACTCAGGAAGAAACCAGTAAAGCTTCCTCAACACAAAAATAGTCAATGGACAATACAAATACAGTCACAATAGGAAAAAATGATGCTAGATATACACTTTGAAGCCTTTATTAAAGAAATGGGAGAAGCCACTCAATATAAATCAGTTCCTGATGAAGAAATAGAAAAATGGCGTGGAATATTACCTGACAGGCTTCTTCTCTACTGGGAAGTTGAGGGATGGGCGAGCTATAAAAATGGATTATTCCGTATTGTAAACCCCAATGATTATGCAGACATAATGCAACTATTGATGGAACGTGCTCAATTTGAGCCAAAAGATACCTATCATGTTATTGCTGTCAGTGGGCTGGGTGATCTTTTACTTTATGGGGAAGAGACCGGAATAAATACATCAATAACAAGTGACTATAATACTATTCTTCGTGAAAAATGCTGTTTCTTTAAAAAAGACAAATCGGAATTAGATTATGATATTCGTTTATTTTTTGAAGATATGGGTTTCTTTTCTTTAGAAAATAGTGCATATACAAATGGAGTGTTCGATAAAGCTATAGAAATTCATGAATCACTAAATGATAATGAAATATTTTGTTTTGAACCTGCTATTTATTTAGGTGGAGAGGTTTCCCTTGAAAATATTAGAAAAGTAGATATAAACACTCATTTTTATACTCAGAGCCAACAAGATATACCTGAAATAGATGAATTTGAATAATTGATTTTTTATAAAATCAGATATAGAAAAGCGGCTGATAAAATGGCCGCTTTGTACACTCATACCAGGATAAACATATCGGCACTGAGTGGCTCATTAATCGCCATCATCACCTCTATCGGAAAATGAACAATCGTCGCTACTATCATTTCTATGACAACTTGGTGTGTCGTGATCTTTTGTATCTGAATGAGTTGTATGTGAACTAGTTACGAAATATGATGAATTATTGGTGGACAATAAATTGCGTTTTTTTTCCACGACCCTTAGTAAATTTTACACCATATTTTACTCCATAACATGATAGAGAAAAAACAATGATCAAAAATAAATTACAAGAAAAATAATTTTTAATTATGCTATAGAAACACTTTAATAAAGATCAACCATCCTTTTTTCTGGTAAATCCATGCCAATATATTGGCCAACGACTTTCTTTTCCCACATTATTAATAAAATATGCAATCGCAATAAGCGCCAAGCTGCCAGTTAATACTGGGGGTAAAAAGAAAGTCGAAACCAACAATTTTCTGTCCGGCCAAAAAGATAACCAATGGGTTGGCTCCTGCTGGTGGATGTACAATTCGAAATAATTGCATCAGCATAATAGCTATTCCCACCGCCAAAGACATGGCAATTAACGAATCCCCCAGTGTGTATAATGTAATCAACCCTACAAATGCACTCAATAAATGTCCACCAATAATATTTCTTGGTTGGGCAAGAGGAGAAGTCGGGGCTGCGAAAAGAATGACACAAGTTGCCCCAAAAGGTGCCATTAGCCACGGATATTCCGTCATTTGGCTTAAATAGCTCAAGACCAAGATCCCCAAAAAGCCCCCAGACAGGCCTTTAATTAATTGAACAAACTCCGGTTTTGGTGGTAAACCGCCTCCGCCTTTCAATGTACTCATGCTCCGCTCTCCAAATAATTTCTGTGCAATATGACTCAATAGATGTGATACTTCACGTGTACAGATCTGTCACACCACAAATGGTACAGATCTGTACACTAAAAAACAACTACTGATTCGCAAAAACAAAGTCATAAAACATAATAATTTGAAAAATAAGAAAAATAATCATGAGTAAAAAAGAACACATCTTAGATATTGCAGAATTACTGTTTAATGAATTCGGTTACAACACAGTTGGGGTCGATTTGATTCGGGATAAGGCAAATGTGTCAAAAACCTCAATGTATCGGTATTTTGGCTCAAAAAATAAACTCATTGAAAGCTTATTAATCAGGCGGCATAAACGGTTTCAAGAAGAGTTAAGTCGTGCAGTAAACACCACGGAGGGGGCAGAGAATAAGCTGAATGCGATCCTTGATTGGCATTTTTCATGGTTCCAATCCCCTGACTTTAAAGGATGCCTGTTTATGCATGCTCTGGCCGAGTTTAAAGGCCATGATGAAATTATTGTCCAACAAGCTCAGCAACATAAGACATGGCTAAAATCACTTTTAGCTTCAATTTTCCCGGCTAACCATAACGATGCTGAAATCAAAACAGAAATGCTTATGACGTTTATTGAAGGAATGATAGTCCGAGCAGAATTTGGCGGAATAGTAGGTTGTGAGCACATTTATCGAATGGGGGCAAAAGCATTGCTCTGAATATATCAAACATTCGAAAGATGAAGATCTCATTAAGCTCTATATCCAATGGATTAAGATGCAGCGCTTATGTCTTGGGAGCGTATCCCCGGGAACATAGATCACTCTATGTTTATTACTACGTGACTAGGGAGAGTGAGAGTCACGAGCAAAGCTATAACTTGAAAGACGATAGGTATAAGTCAGCAATTATCATCATGTACTGCCACTCAAGGTTATATAGCATACCGTTCACCAGATAGATTGGACATTATGACGATGATTAAAAAACGATTAAATGCACTGCTTCACTA
This sequence comes from Xenorhabdus hominickii, assembly GCF_002632725.1. Lineage (GTDB taxonomy): Bacteria > Pseudomonadota > Gammaproteobacteria > Enterobacterales > Enterobacteriaceae > Xenorhabdus > Xenorhabdus hominickii. The sequence goes on along the minus strand of NZ_NJAI01000003.1, from coordinate 511,973 downwards.
TATTGATGAAAATATCGATCTCCATATGGATGGAGAAAGTTTGAGTCGTGTTGCTGCTTATTCTAAGTATCACTTTCACAGACTATTTTCCGCAAATTATGGTATCGGCGTTACTGCATATATTAGGCAGCTCCGATTGAAGAAAGCTATTTATACTCTGGCGTATAGAGATACTTCAATTATAGATATTGCTCTTACGTGTGGTTATGAAAGCCCAGAAGCATTCTCCAGAGCATTCAAAAGTGCAGTTGGTCAAAGCCCTAGTGAGTTCAGAAAAAAACCTGATTGGTCTATCTGGTATAGCCGACATCAAATCATAAATGATATTAGGACGAAAACTATGAGTGAGAAATTATCCAGTCAGAAAGTAGGAATTGTTAATTTTCCAGAAACCTCAGTGGCAGTTATGGAGCATAAAGGAGCACCATCAAACATCGGAAATACAATTAGGGCATTTAAGGAATGGCGAGTAAATAATAAACTGTCACCTGAGCAATACAGAACGTTTAATCTCGTTTATGCCGACCCTGCTAAAGTTGAACCAGATGAATATCAATTTGACTTATGTGTGGAAGTTTCTCCAAACTTTGAAGTCCAACACCCTAAAATGACCCCAAAAATCATTCCAGCGGGAAAATGTGCTTATGTACGACACATCGGTTCAGACGATGAAATAAATGCTATAGTCAATTATCTGTACACAAATTGGCTACCGGAAAACAATCAAGAAATTCGTGATTTCCCATTATTTTTTGAACGTGTGAAATTATTTCCATTGGTGCCAGAAGTAGAGGCTGTAACGGATATTTACCTGCCTCTAGTGTAACTACTTTCAGGTAATTTATTATATTCATCACATCATTATAATGATGTTAGGCTGGATATTCCATCTTTTAAAGTTGTAGCACTATTGGCTGCCACTTTAAATATATTAGGGTAATAGTGTGGTATTTTTTAGTTATGAAATAATCAATAACAAAACTAATGGATTACTAGGCTAGGCTCTTAGTCACATTTTTTGCATAGTCCATCTGTTTTATAAAACTTACGATCATAATCTCATAATTAGAACTAAGAATGAAAATAACCTTTACTGTCTGTCGGACATGAAATAAAACATTAATGTAAAAAATAGCCAAGAATATGATATGTCAAAGAGGGAAAGTCAGATATTGCAACTTCTAAAACGCGATCCTTTCATTCAACAGCAAGAACTTGCTGATATCCTAGGGATTAGCCGAACATGTGTTGCTGGACATATTATGAATCTCAGTAAAAAAGGCTATATTAAAGGTAAAGGGTATATCTTAGCTAATAATGTTCACGCTGTCACTGTTGGTGCAGCGAATATAGATTTAACAAGCTATGCTTATGCCAAATTAGATTATAAAGTTCCAACTAAGGGAAAATTATTTCGACACCAGGCAGTGTCGGGAGAAATATCGCACAAAATATTGCTTTATTAAAAAATGAAAGTTACTTAATTTCAGTTGTCGGTGATGATCAAAATGGAAAAAAATTATTTGAGCAAACAAAATTAACAGGTATCAATGTCAAGTATCTCCATAAATTGGATGAAGAAAAAACATCAATTTGCAATTCGATTATCGATGAAAATGGCAAGTGTATGATAGCCATTAATGATATGAATATTCTGGAAAAACTAACGCCTTCGTTATTATCTCAATCTAAGGCCCTAATTCAACATGCCAGTGTGTTAGTCGTTGACTGCAACTTAACGGAAAAAGCATTAGAGTGGTTACCGCATTTCCTACTTTCTTCTTATTACATCCTTGCAAATCGTAAACATAAAAAACGCCCTGCCCGGCTGACCTGACAGAGCGTTTAACTGCTTTAATAAAAAAATGATTATTTGTTCGGACGCATTGCTGGGAACAAGATAACGTCACGAATGGTATGGCTGTTAGTGAACAACATTACCATACGGTCGATACCAATCCCTAAGCCCGCTGTTGGCGGCAAGCCGTGCTCCAGCGCAGTGACGTAATCATCATCGTAGAACATCGCTTCGTCGTCACCTTCGTCTTTCTGGCGAACCTGCTCAGCGAAACGTTCTGCCTGATCTTCTGCGTCGTTCAGCTCCGAGAAGCCGTTACCAATTTCGCGGCCACCGATGAAGAATTCAAAACGATCAGTGATAAATGGATTGTCATCGTTACGACGAGCCAACGGAGAAACTTCTGCCGGATATTCTGTAATGAATGTCGGCTGAATCAGGTGACTTTCTGCGGTTTCTTCAAAGATTTCACATTGAACGCGACCCAAGCCCCAACCTTTTTCAACGTCAACTCCCAAGGATTTAGCGATAACAACCGCTTTGTCCATATCGTCCAGATCCGCGATATTGGTTTCTGGACGATACTTGCAGATCGCCTCTTTCATGGTCATTTTGGTGAAAGGCTGACCGAAATCGAATTCTTGCTCACCGTATTGAACCCGTGTTGTACCCAACACTTCTTGAGTCAAAGTGCGGAACAGTTCTTCTGTCAGGACGATCAGATCTTGGTAATCCGCGTAAGCCATATAGAGTTCCATCATGGTGAACTCTGGGTTATGACGCGGAGATACGCCTTCGTTACGGAAGTTGCGGTTGATCTCGAAAACACGCTCAAAACCACCCACTACCAGACGTTTCAGATAAAGCTCTGGAGCAATGCGCAAATACATGTCAATATCCAGCGCATTGTGGTGCGTGATGAATGGACGTGCGCTGGCGCCACCAGGAATCGCCTGCATCATAGGTGTTTCAACTTCCATGAAATCTTTTTTAATCATGAAGTTACGCAATGCAGACATGACACGAGAACGGATCAGGAATGTTTTGCGTGATTCATCATTCGCGATCAGATCCAGATAACGCTGACGATAGCGAGTTTCCTGATCTGCCAAGCCGTGGAATTTATCCGGCAATGGACGCAATGCTTTAGTCAGTAAACGCAGTTCAGTACAGTGAATGGAAAGCTCACCCGTTTGCGTTTTAAACAACTTACCACGAGCACCTAAAATGTCACCCAAATCCCATTTCTTGAACTGCGTGTTGTAAATGCCTTCCGGCAGATCATCACGGGATACGTAGATCTGAATGCGGCCGCCCATGTCTTGCAGAGTTGCAAAAGATGCCTTGCCCATGATGCGACGTGTCATCATGCGGCCAGCAACGGCCACTTCGATGCCCAGCTCTTCCAATTCTTCCTTCGTCTTGTCATCGTATTTCGCGTGTAGATCTTCGGAAATATTTTCGCGACGAAAATCATTTGGAAAAGCAATGCCATTGCTGCGCAGGGCAGACAATTTTTCACGGCGGGTTTTCAGTTCATTATTTAAGTCAGGAGCCTGTTCAGCTCCCTGCTGTTGTTGTGACATTTTAGTTCCTCATAGGCCAGCTTTTAAGCTTGCTTCAATGAATTTGTCCAAATCACCATCCAGCACAGATTGCGTGTTGCGGGTTTCTACGCCAGTACGCAAGTCTTTAATGCGGGAATCGTCCAAAACGTAAGAGCGGATCTGACTGCCCCAACCGATATCCGATTTGTTCTCTTCCATTATCTGTTTATCTGCGTTCTTCTTCTGCATTTCCAGTTCGTACAGTTTTGCTTTCAACTGTTTCATCGCCTGGTCTTTGTTTTTATGCTGAGAACGGTCATTCTGACACTGGGTCACAATGCCAGTCGGTACGTGGGTGATACGTACAGCAGATTCAGTTTTGTTAACGTGCTGACCACCCGCACCGGAAGCGCGGTATACATCGATACGTAAATCAGCCGGATTGATTTCGATATCAATATCATCATCCACTTCTGGGTAAATAAAAGCAGAACTGAATGATGTATGGCGACGGCCACCGGAGTCAAATGGGCTTTTACGTACCAAGCGATGAACGCCCGTTTCTGTACGCAACCAACCGTAAGCATATTCACCAATGATCTTGATAGTCGCCGATTTCAGACCAGCGACATCACCATCAGATTCTTCAATAATTTCAGTCTTAAAGCCTTTGGATTCAGCCCAGCGCAGATACATGCGCATTAACATGCTGGCCCAATCCTGCGCTTCTGTACCACCGGAACCCGCCTGAAGATCCAGATAGCAGTTTGCACTGTCATATTCGCCGGAGAACATACGGCGGAATTCAAGTAGGCTGAGTTTCTCTTCTAACAGCTCCAATTCAGCCACGGCTTCATTGAAGGTCTCTTCATCATCAGCTTCAATAGCCAATTCCAGAAGACCGTTCACATCTTCTAATCCCTGATCGAGCTGATCAATGGTTTTTACGATGCTTTCCAGTGATGAACGTTCTTTCCCTAATGCCTGTGCTCGTTCCGGTTCATTCCAGACATCAGGCTGCTCTAATTCAGCATTGACTTCTTCTAAGCGTTCTTTCTTGGCATCATAGTCAAAGATACCCCCTCAGAACTGCTGTCCGCTCAGACAGGTCCTGAATGTGGTTTTTTACCGGATTAATTTCAAACATATTTCGTGTCTTATACGTTGTGATTTTAAATAAATGATGGTCGCGTAGATATTTTCGAACCGCGCATTGTAACGGATCTGCCAAAGGGTTTATAGCACTTATGGAGATTCGTTCCCAAGACATAAGCGCTACATATTGTAATCCATTGGGTCTAATCAATGGGGCCAAATATGTTGGATCAAAAGCTGAACATCGCGATTACCACGAAATTCATTAATATCCAATTTATAAGCTAATTCTACTGTTTTAATGCTATTATCCGGCCAACGGTTAATATCAATGTTGAACGCGATACCATCAAGCATTGGCCCGCCATTTAACGGTTCAAGCATGACTTTCAGATGATTTGTTCCAACAATTTTCTGTTGTAGCAGCTTGAATCTGCCATCAAAAACTGGCTCGGCAAACGCCTGCCCCCACGGACCGCCATCACGCAGAATTTCGGCGATTTCCAGCGATAATTCCCCTAATGACAATTCGCCATCGCTCAAGACGACACCTTCGAGTTGGCTAATATCCAACCATTCGGTCACCAGCTCGGAAAAGTAACGCTGAAATAATTCAAACTTGTCTTGCTCAATCGACAACCCTGCCGCCATCGCATGACCACCAAATTTCAGCATTAATCCCGGATATAAGGTATCAAGGCGTTCAAGTGCATCACGCATATGAAGTCCATTTACAGAACGCCCCGACCCCTTTAATGTTCCATCACCGACAGGTGCAAAGGCGATGACTGGACGATAAAAACGCTCTTTAATGCGTGAAGCCAAAATGCCGACGACTCCCTGATGCCATTCGGGATGGTAAATTGCCAAACCGTAAGGCAGATGGGTATGGGTTCGCTCAATTTTATCGCAAATCAACAAGGCTTCTTGCTGCATACCCTGCTCGATTTCCCGGCGAGTTTGATTCAAGCTATCCAAGTCACAAGCAATCTGGCGGGCTTGCACCATATCATCTGTCAGTAATAATGCTACCCCAACCGACATATCATCCAGTCGTCCGGCAGCATTTAATCTTGGCCCCAATGAAAAACCCAAATCACTGGCAGTCAGTTTTGTGGATTCCCGTTTGGAAATTTCGAGCAATGCTCGTATCCCCGCACAGCAACACCCTGCCCGAATGCGATTTAATCCTTGATAAACCAGAATCCGGTTATTGGTATCGAGGGGAACCACATCAGCCACAGTACCCAATGCCACTAGATCCAGCAATTCAGCTAAATTAGGCAATGGAATGCCTTGTTGCTCAAACCATGCCAGTTTGCGTAATTCTGCTCTGAGTGCGGACATCAGATAAAATGCAACACCTACTCCAGCCAAAGCCTTAGAGAGGAAAGTACAGTCAATCAAATTGGGATTGATGATAGCTTCTGCAGCCGGCAATGTTTCACCGGGCAAATGATGATCGGTGACGATCACCTTAATGCCCTGTTGATGTGCCGCTATTACACCATCATGAGATGAGATTCCATTATCCACGGTGATAATCAGATCAGCGCCTTTTTTGACTACTTCATCAACAACTTGAACGCTTAATCCATAGCCATCTTCAAAACGGTTTGGGACAAGATAATCAAGATTGTGATATCCCATTGCGCGCAAAGCTCGGATACTCAATGCAGTACTGGTTGCCCCATCGGCATCGAAATCACCGACAATTACGATACGCCAATGTTCATGCAATGCAGTTATCAGCAAGGAAACAGCCTGTTCAATACCACTAAGAGCTTGGTAATTGAGCATTCCCTTTAACCCGCGCTCCAGTTCATCGGCATGACGTATACCACGCATAGCGTATAAACGCCGCAATAATGGGTGAATATCGTTGGGAAGATGGCTAGGGTCCGCCGCCGATCGACGACGGAGTTGTGTTTCTCTATTCACTTGTTTTTATTCACTGAATTTGACTCATTATCGGTTACCCACCAAGCTTATCCAACTCAGCCAATAAATCTTTCGGTGACAAATAACCACCAATCACATTGCCATTCTGAGTAACTATCGCCGGTGTACCTTGAACACCAAATTGCAAGCCTAACTGATAATGTTTTGCGATATCAATTTTACAATTCTTAATTGGAGAAATACTTTCACCTTTAAACGCGGCGTTCAGGGTCTTAACAGGTGTTGCGCTACACCAAATAGATTGCATCTCTTTAGCTGGTTTCTGTTCCATACCATGGCGAGGAAATGCCAGATAACGGACAGTAATACCTAGATCGTGATATTGTTGCATGTTTTCATGCAGCTTATGGCAATAGCCACAGGTAATATCGGTGAAAACAGTAACAACGTGTTTCTCTTTGGGTGCTTTGTAAATAATCATCTGGTCTTTCATAGCATCCAATTTCTTAACCAGAGCCTGATTACTGACCTTCTTTGGCACATTACCGCTGATATCATAAAGCACACCCTGTAACAGATATTTACCATCATCGGATATATAAATAGTTCCGTGGTCGGTTAAGATAGTGCTAAAACCAGAAACCGGTGATGGGTGAATAGCTTCCGCTTTTATACCTACTTTTGACAATGATTGATTAATTGCACTTTCATCAGCAAAGGCATTACCAATAAGAGCACTCAATAACAAGGAAAGGCAAAACGCAATCTTTTTCATTTTTTGTTCCTTTTATTCTCATCTCCCTTTGTGGTCAGCCACGAGGATGATGTTGTTGATGCAGAACCTTAAGACGCTCGGTTGCTACATGAGTGTAAATTTGAGTTGTAGAGAGGTCACTGTGACCCAATAACATCTGTACAACACGTAAGTCTGCGCCATGATTCAGTAAATGTGTCGCGAACGCATGACGCAGCACATGGGGTGACAAAAGTTCAGCATCAATTTCAGCCAATACTGCATAATGCTTGATCCGATGCCAGAAAGTCTGACGTGTCATCTGCGTTCCCCGCTTACTGGGGAAAAATACATCAGATACAGCGCCATGCAATAACCACGAGCGCCCATACTCCAAATACTTTTCCAGCCAGTAAACCGCCTCTTCTCCTAAAGGAACCAATCTTTCCTTATTTCCCTTACCAATGACCCTAACAACTCCTTGACGCAAACTCACATCCGATAATGTTAAGCCAACCAGCTCTGAAACCCGTAGCCCACAAGCATAAAGCACTTCAAGCATCGCTTTATCGCGCAGTTCAATGGGTTGTTCAGTCAAAGGAGCACTAAGCAAATTCTCAACTTGTTTTTCGCTTAAATCCTTGGGCAAACGTTTAGGCAATTTAGGCGCAGATAATAACGCTGTTGGATCATCACTTCGCATTTTTTCACGATAAAGATACTGAAACAACCTCCGCATTGCACTGAGTAATCGGGCTGAACTACTGGCTTTATAACCGCCATCCACCCGCTCAGCCAAAAATGATTGTAATTCAATAGACTGTACAGAGAGTAAATCATAACCATAATTTACCAGCCAGTTGTTCAACGCTTGTAAATCAAGTCGGTAAGAGGCAAGGGTATTTTCAGCCAAATCTTTTTCTAGCCAGATGGTATCCAGAAACTGCTCTATCAAGGGACTTGCCGATGGATGTTGCTCCAGTGCCAGTGAGTTATTTTTCGATGAATAGTGTTCCGATGAACTCTGTTCCGATGAATGGTTTTCTGATCGGTTGTGTTTTTTTGGCACAAGCCCTCCTTTGTATCGGTGCCTTCTTCCTATTGGCTATTATGCCTGAAAAAGCGATTATTCTGTTACAATACGGTTCCTGATATTCGAAATCCTTTGATAAATAATGATGAAAATTGGTCTCTTTTACGGCTCCAGTACCTGTTATACAGAAATGGTAGCAGAAAAAATACGCGATATACTCGGTGAAGATCTGATCGACCTACATAATGTCAAAGATTGTGATCCAAAATTGATGGAAGAGTATTCTGTCCTGATCCTCGGGATTCCCACTTGGGATTTCGGGGAATTGCAGGAAGATTGGCTGGCTATTTGGGATCAGCTTCCGTCGTTAGATCTGGCAGGAAAAATCATTGCCATGTATGGCATGGGTGATCAGGTCGATTACAGCGAGTGGTTTTTAGATGCTTTGGGAATGCTATATCACCATTTATTGCCAACAGGTGTACAGTTTATTGGTTTCTGGCCAACAGAAGGTTATGAATTTACCAGCCCCAAACCACTATCTGAAGATGGTAAACAATTTGTCGGATTAGCGTTGGATGATGTGCACCAGTTCGATCAAACGGATGATCGTTTAAGTGAATGGTGTATGCAGATCTTAGCTGAGATGGAAGCGCTGTTTTAGATTTGTTGTCTATTATTTGTTGGCTGCACTGCTCATTCTCCCCAGAAGCCCAGAAGCATAGTTAAAGTGACATTGTTAGCTATGCCTTTGGGATTGCGTTCTTTCAGCATCGTACTGCCACTATCGTACTGCTATCATCACACTGAAATTTGATACCCATTAAGTCTATATATCAGGATATTGGCGCATAACATGATTAAAATAACGCCATAATTCCGGTGACATACTATCTGATGCCACCCATAACTTAATTGGTGGCTGGTGGTGTGAATTTTCTTTCCGACCAAAAGCATGGAGTACAACGATTATCCCATAGCGGCTGAACCACGGCGGTTGAGTCATTTTCCATGCTGCTTGTTGCCAGTGCACTTTATTGCCCTTGAATAACACCAACCTTCCCTGACACTCGCGGATATTGTTCTGGCTTCGTACCCAACTCGCCATAATGATGGCGAGCAACGGAAGCCAGAAATAAAAAACATTGGCAGGCCAAGGCGCTAATAAAACCGCCACAACGACTCCGCTATGTATGACCGTGGAAAACAGGAGGGCATGGCGGGATATTTTTAACTCACTGTGCCACAGGGCCACGGGCTTGGTTTCTGCTCTGGATTAATTGCACCATGTGAAAAAGCTCATCATCTTCAGGACGCCCATGATTCATGAGCCAATTGAAAAGATCAGGATCCGGACACTCCAACAAACGAACAAAAATCCGTTTGTCTTCATCATTCAATGAATCATATTCATACTCAAAAAATGGCATAATAGAAATATCCAATTCACGCATTCCACGACGACATGCCCAGTGAATACGCGCTTTATTATCAATATCCATGTTTAAACAGCCTCTTTATCATTTTTCATTAAGCTGGATTATCAACGATTACGACCTGTTTTTCATCATCTATGGTGATCGAATCACTGGATATATAGACAAGATGCGAAGCGCATCGCAACAACGAACGGTTTCCCTATAAATAACGGGAATAACTCCTTTGCATTAAGCTGCTTCTCTTTTACCATTAGCCCTATTTCTCAGATAGTTTACTGGCAGGAGCTGCTATGACTTACCAAATTCCGTTTTCTGCACAATCTCCATCTTCTTCCGAAACGCTCCCACTAACTTTAATTTCCCTGAATGATTGGGGAATGGTGACTGCCACTGGAGCTGACACGGAGAAGTACCTGCAAGGTCAGGTTACAGCCGACATTATCTCTCTGAATGAAAACCAACATGTGTTAACTGCACATTGTGATGCCAAAGGAAAAATGTGGAGTAATTTTCGGCTGTTTCAGCGTGGTGAAAGTTTTGCCTATATTGAACGTCTTTCGGTGCTAGACACACAATTAGCTGAATTGAAAAAATATGCCGTGTTTTCCAAGGTGACTTTTGTCAAAGATGAAGAAAATGTTCTGCTCGGTTTAGCAGGAACAGGAAGTCGGGAAGCACTGACAACGTTCTTTCCTGACCTGCCCGATGCCGAATCTCCTGTTATCCAACACCAAACAGCAACACTTCTCCACTTATCTCTCCCAGCAGAACGTTTCTTGTTAGTCGTAGATAAAACAACTGCCGCCCAGTTAACCGAAATGTTAGTCGAAAAGTTTCAATCGCAACTGAATGATAGTCAACAATGGCTGGCTTTAGAAATTGAAGCGGGATTTCCTGTGATTGATATAGCTAGTAGTGCTCAATTTATTCCACAAGCGACAAATCTTCAGGCTCTCAATGACAGCATCTGCTTCAAGAAAGGGTGTTACACCGGTCAAGAAATGGTGGCTCGCGCTAAATACCGTGGGGCAAATAAACGCGCGATGTACTGGCTGGCGGGTAGTGCCTCTTCTTTACCTGCCGCTGGTGATGATTTGGAATGGCAATTGGGCGATAAGTGGCGCCGGACAGGTTCAGTACTGACAGCTGTCAAACTGGCTGATAACGCTGTTTGGGTACAAGTTGTCATGAATAATGATATGGAAGCAGACAGTGTATTCCGTATCCGCGAAGATGAAGGCCATGCTCTCACCATTCAAGCATTACCTTATTCATTAGATGAAGAAAAATAATTATTGAGGCTTTGTATGTCATTAACTGTCCCCCCTGTTGACTTCGGCCCTTTTACCGATGTCATTGCGTTTATCATGGAGCTGGATAAATTAAAATATGTCCACCGCAAGACGAAGATACTGAACAATACGCGCTACGAAAACTCCGCTGAACATAGCTGGCATTTTGCTATCGCCGTTATCGGTTTCGCCCCTTATGCCAGTGATGTGGATATCAACCGAGTTATTCAGATGGCTTTGATTCATGACATTGTTGAAATCGATGCTGGTGATGTTATTGCGTTCGATTTGACTGCCCGTGAAGCCATTCAAGAACAAGAAGTGCAAGCAGCTAACCGTATTTTTGGCCTACTGCCAAAAGCTCAGAGAGATTACTTCCTGAAACTTTGGCACGAATATGAAGATGCTGTTACTCCTGAAGCGCGTTTTGCCAAAACCCTCGACAGAATTATGCCGGTATTTATGAATCTGCATAACCAAGGCCAAAGTTGGGTTGAAAATGGTATTCGCTTCGAGCAAGTCTACAATCTGCTCCATTTCGTTTCCGAAAGTTATCCTGAACTATGGAAACATCTGCTGCCGCAATTGGAAGCAGCGAAAGAAAAAGGCTGGTTGAAGTAATTCTCTCTTCATCCGAAAAATAAGCTGTCAGACTTGGTTGAATGTTTATCTGAAAACAGCAAAAATCTGACAGCTTCAATTTTCATCATCAAAATATAATATTTAATCAATCACCACTTCAATCAATTATTGCTTTAATCAGACACAGGCCATGAACCACATTCAACCATTCACGTTTTTTGTGAGCCTTTAAGAAGATGCCAAGCAATCAAGAAAAACGCCAAGTCCGCCAAAGTGAGTAAACTTGGCATCAGCCAATGTGCTGATACTCTCTGAGCAACAGGCACTATCGCCATTCCAACAACCATTGCCATGATTTGCCCCAGCACTAATGCAAGGCTGGCTGACAGTGGTTCCATATCGAGTACAATTTGCAAAAACTGGGTGGCAAAAAAGACAAAACCGACCAATAGCCCTAAGCTCAATAAATTCACTATAATTGAACCGGCAAAAACGCCATTACGGAACAGGGAAATATCCATCAACGGTACGGGTAACTTCTGCTGTCTACGTATAAATTCACCCAGTGAGCAAGCCTATGACTAATGCAATAATAACATTGCTTTCGAGCCCATCACTGGAAAAACGCTTCGGTCATAACAGTAAACATTTTCAATCCTATTAATATAGAAAGGTGTTATTTTTTCATTAGGGAATATCACAATGCTTTTACTCATGATTAAATCATAATTTATTTTCGTTATGGAAATTAAATTGATTGTTTATTTATGGTTTTGGTGTTTGTTTTTTATTTTTTTTATTTAACTAGTTGATTTATTACCAAAATGAGTTATCAAAAATAAAAAAGAATAACGTATAAAAAAGCAATGTTGATATTTTATCAACACTGCTGAAATTGATTTTCCGATATTGTTAGTGCTTATTCCCATCAATCAGCTAATTTTTACTCACCTTATCGGAAATTGATTTACAGCGAAGTAAACGGCCATTAAGTACAATATAAGCCATAAGACCAATCAATAATCCCCAGAATGCACCACCAATACCCAATAACTGAATGTTGGCAGCGGAAGCGAGAAAGGTAATCAACGCGGCTTCTCGGCCTTTTATATCGGCCATTGCGCTGACGAGACTGCCGCCAATCGTTCCGAGTAGAGCAAGCCCCGCTAGGGAAAGTATGTTGAAAACCATTGGCAAATATTTAGGTGGTGTTGTAACTGCACTGCGGCCGGAAGGTGGGCTGCAAATACCCTGCTTATTAGCAGATGAATGGTCAGAGGAAAAAAACATCCGACAAGCCGCTATGTTGGGAATACAACTCCCAGGGCTTAGCCGGTTGTACTTCGGCGAGGACAAAAAACAAGGTTGGATATTAGGTTATTCGTCTTTGGCTGCTTATGAAATCGAAGCGGCTATGCAGCGCCTATCCAGTGCCCTGAAGAAGTAGTTAATAGGCTGTAAGAACCTATTTTTTGATATCCCCGCCAAATAGGCGGGGAGTTTTACAGTGACGAATTAAAAACAAATCGTAATTAACGATAGTCCTCAATTGGTGCACAAGAGCAATGTAAATTGCGATCACCATAAACATCGTCCAGACGTTTAACCGCCGGCCAGTATTTGTTGGCTTGGGTTTCTACTGTTGGGAAGACAGCGACTTCACGACTGTATGCATGATCCCAGTCAGAAACCAGTTCGGCCTGAACGTGTGGAGCATTAACCAATGGGTTGTCTTCCAAAGGCCACTCTCCTCTTGCCACTTTGTTGATTTCTTCCCGAATGGCTAGCATTGCATCAATAAAACGATCAATTTCGACTTTGCTTTCTGATTCCGTTGGTTCCACCATTAAGGTGCCCGCAACAGGGAATGACATGGTTGGTGCGTGGAAACCATAGTCAATCAAACGCTTGGCGATGTCCATTTCACTGATACCAAATTCTTCTTTCAGTGGGCGAATGTCCAAAATACATTCGTGAGCAACGTAGCCATCACATCCGGTATAAAGGATCTCATACGCTCCTTTCAGACGAGCAGCGATGTAGTTTGCATTCAAGATCGCAACTTGGCTGGCTTGTTTCAGCCCTTTTGCACCCATCATGCGGATATACATCCAGCTAATCGGCAAAATGGAAGCACTGCCGAATGGTGCCGCAGATACCGCGCCCAATGTGGTGATTTCGTCCATTTCAACTACCGAATGCCCCGGTACAAATGGTGCAAGGTGTTTTTTCACACCAATCGGCCCCATGCCCGGGCCACCACCACCATGCGGAATACAGAAGGTTTTATGCAGGTTAAGATGTGAAACATCTGCGCCAATGAAGCCCGGGGTGGTAATACCTACTTGGGCGTTCATGTTTGCACCATCCAGATAAACCTGACCGCCATTTTGGTGAATAATTTCGCAAATTTCACGAATGGTTTCTTCATAAACACCGTGTGTAGATGGATACGTCACCATGATACAAGCGAGTTCTTCGCGGTGTGTTTCCGCTTTTTCACGCAAATCAGCCAGATCGATATTGCCCTCTCTGTCACAATCCACAACAATAACGGTCATACCCGCCATATGCGCAGAAGCTGGGTTCGTACCGTGAGCTGAGCTTGGGATCAAGCAAATATGGCGATGTTGTTCACCACGGCTGGCGTAATAGCGGCGGATCGCCAAAAGGCCCGCGTATTCACCTTGTGCTCCGGAATTAGGCTGCATACAAAACGCATCATATCCGGTCAACAGTACCAACCAGTGAGAAAGCTGGCCGATCATCTGATAATAACCTTGGGCCTGCTCTGGCGGGCAGAAAGGATGCATGTCGGTAAATTCAGGCCATGTGATCGGCGTGATTTCTGCCGCTGCATTCAGTTTCATAGTACACGACCCCAGAGGAATCATCGCCTGATTCAAAGCCAGATCTCTACGCTCCAGACTGTGCATGTAACGCATCATGTCGGTTTCGCTGTGATAACGGCGGAAGTTGTCGTGTGTCAGGATTTTATCATTACGTAGCATAGAGGCGGGTATAGACTGACTGCCCGTCGACATTTCGTGATCGAGGACATCGATATCCAACACAGCATCAGATCCTGTCAGGACTTGGAATAGTGTTACCAGATCATCACGGCTGGTTTTTTCATGCAATGTCACCCCAACCGCACCAAGAATATCGGTACGCAGGTTGATTTGCGCTTTATCTGCTCTTGCCAGTACCTGCGCTTTATCCGCAACTTCAACAGTCAGCGTATCAAACCATGTTTTATGACGTAATGTGACACCGGCTTTTCGCAAGCCGGTCGCCAGAATGTTTGTCAGACGATGAATTCGGTCAGCAATCCGCTTCAAGCCTTCTGCTCCGTGATAAACCGCATACATTCCCGCGATATTCGCCAGCAAAACCTGAGAAGTACAGATATTAGAGTTCGCTTTTTCACGGCGGATATGCTGCTCGCGGGTTTGCATTGCCATGCGCAGCGCTCTGTTACCCGCAGCATCACGGGAAACACCAATAATACGGCCTGGCATGGAACGTTTGAATTCATCACGGCAGGCAAAGAAAGCAGCGTGAGGGCCACCGTATCCCATCGGTACACCAAAACGCTGTGCCGAACCAAATACAATGTCAGCCCCTTGTTTGCCCGGTGCTGTCAGCATGACTAGTGCCATGAAATCCGCAGCAACACTCACAATGATTTTTCGTTCTTTCAGTTGCGCGATCAGATCACCGTAATCGTGAACTTCGCCCGTTGTCCCAACTTGTTGTAACAGGACCCCAAAGACATCCCCCAGTTCCAGCACTTTTTCTGCTTTATCAACAATGACTTCAAATCCAAATGTTTCAGCACGGGTACGAACAACATCCAACACTTGTGGATGAATGTCGTCTGCTACAAAGAAACGTTTAGCGCCTTTCAGTTTGCTGATCCGTTTTGCCATTGCCATGGCTTCCGATGCTGCGGTCGCTTCATCCAATAAAGAAGCAGAAGCAAGGTCTAAACCCGTCAGGTCAATCGTGACTTGCTGGAAATTCAGCAATGCTTCAAGCCGGCCTTGAGATACTTCTGGCTGGTAAGGGGTATATGCTGTATACCAGCCCGGATTTTCCAGCAGATTACGCAGAATAACAGGCGGGAGTATCGATGGCGCGTACCCCATACCAATATAAGATTGATAACGTTGGTTCTGGCTCGCGATTGTTTTTAATTCAGCCAAAGCTTGTTGTTCTGTCGCGCCTTCACCAATCGCCGGCGGCTCTGATAATGCGATATCACGGGGAACGATTTTATTTGTCAGATCGTCAAGAGAATTTGCGCCAACTGTCACCAGCATCTCTGTTTGCTGTTCAGCAGAAGAACCAATGTGGCGACGAATGAATTCACCTTGATTTTCAAGTTGGATTAGTGTCTGAGTCATTGATGATAATTTCCTGAAACTAGCTATACCTTCACCTTTCAAATCGCAGCAGGGTTGCCTGTCATTTGAAATCTATGGGCTAAAAACGGCTTACAAAAAAACGCCCCATTCACAATGTGATATGGGGCGGTAAAGAATAATTACTCTTCTTCTTCCAAGAGTGACCGATAACTTTCAGCATCAAGCAGATTATCGAGTTCACTCTCATCAGTAATTTTGATGCGGAACAACCAACCTTCGTTATAAGGCTCTTTGTTCACTAATTCGGGTGAGCCTTCCAAGTCAGGGTTTACAGCGATGACTTTACCACTCATGGGGGCATAAATATCAGAAGCCGCTTTGACTGATTCTACAACTGCACAATCATCACCATTGTTTACAGTGGTACCGACTTCAGGCAAATCAACGAATACCATATCACCCAATAGTTGCTGGGCATGCTCGGTAATACCGACTGTGTATTCACCATTTCCTTCCGAACGAACCCATTCGTGTGATTCAGTATATTTTAATTCTGTTGGTACATGACTCATCGTTGTCATCTCCTTGTTTTTTAATGATTAATTAAAACATTACAACAATCAAAACATTATGACCAAAAATCACTCTACGAGTGGTTTACCCATCCGTACAAAACCCGGTTTAACAACCTGAACCGGCATTTCTCGATTACGGATCTGGACAACCGCCTGTTCACCAATACCTTGTGGTACACGTGCAAGCGCTATGCTGAACCCTAAGGTTGGGGAGAATGTGCCACTAGTAATAACACCGGAATGCATTGTGCCGGCGTCATCAGTGAAATTGACGGTTAAGCCACTACGTAGTACCCCTTTTTCACGCATCACCAATCCGACCAATTGTTCTGTGCCTATTTCACGCTGTCTTTCCAATGCTTCACGGCCAATGAATTGACGCTCTTCCGGTTTCCAGGCAATCGTCCATCCCATATTAGCCGCCAGAGGTGAAATAGTTTCGTCCATTTCCTGACTATAAAGGTTCATACCTGCTTCAAGGCGCAATGTGTCACGCGCACCTAATCCAGCGGGTTTCACACCGGCAGCCAATAACTGCTGCCAAAAATCCGCAGCCTGTTCTTTTGGTAGCGCAATTTCATAACCAGCTTCACCAGTATAGCCGGTGGTCGCAATGAATAGATTTCCCGACTGGACACCGAAGAAAGGTTTCATGTTGGCGACAGACTGTTTTTGTTCATCACTTAACAGGAATTGAACTTTGGTAGTTGCATTTGGCCCCTGAACAGCAATCAGTGCCAAATCATCACGCACAGTAATTTCAACGTCATGGTGCTCAGCATGTTGATTAATCCATGCTAAATCTTTCTCACGGGTTGCCGAGTTAACAACCATGCGATAGAAGTTATTTGTGAAAAAATAGACAATCAGGTCATCAATAACACCACCGGAAGCATTCAGCATGCCGGTATAAAGTGCTTTGCCCTGCTCGGTCAATTTGGCGATGTCATTTGCCAGAAGGTAACGAAGAAAATCACGGCAACCCGTACCGTGTAAATCCACAATTGTCATGTGAGAAACGTCGAACATACCAGCATCAGTACGTACTGTATGGTGCTCGTCGATTTGTGAACCATAGTTCAGAGGCATCATCCAGCCATGAAAATCTACCATGCGTGCTCCGCATGCCAAATGTTGATCATATAGTGGGGTGTGCTTTGACATTAATTTCCCTCTTTCCATTCTTGACATGAAAACATTCGTGATCTGAAAAAACATACGACGTATTAACCGACAGATGTTGGATCATGAAGCAAAGAAGCGGTTAATTACGCAAACGATACCTTAGAATCAGAAGTTATCACTGAAAGTGAAAATGAACCATAAAATAAATTAGCTGCATTCCGGTGATAACCTGAGAAATCGTTCACTATCATGCAGAATTTTTATCTAATTTGTTGTGCTAATACACTCAAAAACCAGTAATAATCCGCAGAAAACATTCTTTTTTGATTAGAAAATGACTAAAGTGTGAAACAAATCAACTGAACGCACCTTAGCCTAATATGAGAGAAACTAATTCTAAACCAGAGAATGAATTAGATTTTTTCAACTGAAGAAGTTTGTGAAGTAAGCCAGTCAGGAAGATCATTCAGCCCCATTGCGTGGCGAAGCAATTGCGGCTTTATTCCCGGTAAGTGATCAGCCAGTGCTAATCCAACATCACGTAATAATTTTTTGGCTGGGTGATTACCATCAAATAACTGACGGAACCCCTGCATTCCTGCCAACATGACCGCAGCACTGTGTTTACGGCGGCGTTCATAACGCCCCAAATAGAGATACTGACCTATGTCTTTTCCCTGTCGATTCAGGCGAATTAGCTCACCAATCAGCTCTGCCACATCCATCAATCCTAAATTGACTCCCTGCCCCGCCAAAGGATGGATGGTATGTGCCGCATCTCCCAATAGTGCTAACCGATGCGCAGCAAAATTGCGGGCATAACGCCCCATCAATGGAATAGTCTGCCGATCACTAACCAGTTCACATTGACCAAGCCGCATGTCAAATGCTACGCCTAACTGCCGGTTAAAAAACACAGGTTCCATAGCCTTGCGTTTTTGAGCGGCTTCGGCCGGCAATGACCAAACAATCGAGCACAAATGAGGATCTGATAGTGGTAAGAAGGCCAATATTCCATCACCATGAAAAACCTGACGTGCAACACCATGATGAGGTTCTTCAGTTCGAATAGTCGCGACTAACGCATGGTGCTCATAATCCCAGAAAGTTAATGGAATATCGGCATGTTGGCGTAGCCAAGAATGAGCGCCGTCTGCACCTACGACTAACCGGGAAGTCAGCATTTGCCCATCAGATAAAGTAATAAAGGCTTCGTTTTCTCCCCAAGCAACATTCTTGAGCGAAGACGGTGTATAAATCGTGACATCTGGCAAACTTTCCGAACGTTGCCAAAGTGCCTGGCGGATCACATGATTCTCGATAATATGCCCAAGATGGGTTAAACCATTTTCCGTCGCATTAAATTGAATACGACCGAAACTATCCTGATCCCAAACTTCCATGCCCTTATAAGGACTGGCTCTCATCGCAATAATATCTTGCCAGACACCAAGGTGGGTTAGTAAACGCTCACTGGCTGCGTTGATAGCCGAAACACGCAACGCATGTTCATCACTGCCATCGAATGTCTTTGTTGGTGGATGTTCTTCTACAATCGCGATGCGCAAACCGCTACCTTGCAAACCACAGGCCAGCGCAAGGCCAACCATACCGCCCCCTGCGATCACCACATCAAATGATTGCATTTTTTCTTTCCTCTTAATCGGCCAATGGTGACTGGGCAACCCAACCCAATGTCTGGCGGGCAAATCGATCCCGCATCGGCGGTAATATTTCCATCGTCATTAAGCCAAGATTACGCCCAATTCTTAACGGCAAGTAGTCGTTAGCGAATAACCTGACCAATCCATCCGTAATACCAATTGTCGTCTCGCGATCTGCCTGACGCTGCTGCTGATATTTTGACAGTACGTTATAGGAACCAATATCCTGACCTGATACCGCCGCTTCTGAAATGACCTGTGCCAGCGCCATAACATCACGCATCCCTAAGTTAAAACCTTGCCCCGCAATGGGGTGCAAAGTCTGGGACGCATTGCCGACCAACGCTAAACGGTGGCTGATTTGCTTATCGGCTGTCGATAAAACCAATGGATAACTGTGTCGCTGACCGGTTTCCAACATCTTGCCTAAACGCCAACCAAATACGTTTTGTAGATGCCGGAGAAATTCCTCATGGCTCCAATCGTTGATTTCCGACTGTTTTTCCAATGGATGACACCACACTAGCGAACTGCGACCTTCAGACATGGGCAATAATGCTAAAGGGCCATGTTGAGTGAAACGCTCGAACGCTCTTCCTTGAGGGCGTTCTGAAGTCAGAATATTGGCGATGATGGCCACCTGACCATAAGATTGCCGCTGATAGGGAATATTGCACGCTTGCGCTATAACAGAGTGGCTGCCATCTGCGGCAACTAACAAGTCTCCTGTCAGCGTTTCGCCATTATTCAGCGTCACAATCACGGAAGTTTCCACGCGCTCGACAGAATCCACTTTAGCCGGACAATAGAGTTTGACATTCGATGTCTGTTTTAATAAATCAAACAGATGAATACCGGCATCATGTAATTCAATGACATTACCCAATGCAGGAATATCATAATCATCAGCACGAATGTTAACAAAACCGCTCTGACCTCGGTCGCTGACATGAACGTGAGTTATTGGCGTAACACAATGTTTCAACGCAGGCCAAACGCCTATTTGGTTCAGACGCTGGCAAGTACCATAAGCCAAGGCAATTGCCCTTGCATCAAAACCCGGATGTTCCAGCATTGGCATAGCAGCTTCAATCAAGGAGACTTGCACCTGCCCCCGACTCAGCGAAGAAATAGCCAGTGCCAATGTGGCTCCCGTCATTCCACCGCCCACAATAATCACGTTCATTATTACTTCCTGATTACTTTAATTTTAATCCTGTCTTGCCTGCGCCATCAACGCTTCTATCTCATCTGGATCTTTCACAACCGACTCGGTCAGGTTTTCGTTCCCAACTTCGGTAATTACAATGTCATCTTCAATGCGGATACCGATACCACGATATTCCAGCGGAACGTCCGCATCAGGTGCTATGTAAAGCCCTGGCTCTACGGTCAGCACCATACCTGGCTCCAGAATGCGATCACGATCAACACCATAGTGACCCACATCGTGTACGTCCAATCCCAACCAATGACTTAGACCATGCATGAAAAATTGACGATAAGCATTAGTCTCGATCAATTGTTCAACATCGCCATGCATAATTCCTAATTTCACTAACCCGTCAACCATGATGCGAATCACTTGCTCCGTGACTTCGCGGATGCTGGTGCCCGGTCTGTACAGTTCAAGGGATACGTTGATGGATTCGAGTACAATGTCATAAATTTCACGTTGAGGGCGTGTAAACTTGCCATTAACCGGGAATGTCCGCGTAATATCGCCAGCATACCCATCGTATTCACATCCTGCATCGATCAACACTAAATCACCGTCTTTCATTCGACGTTCATTTTCAGTGTAATGCAGAATACAGGAATTTTCTCCCGCACCAATAATCGTGTTATACGCGGGATAACGCGCCCCATGACGGGTAAATTCATGGTGGATCTCGGCTTCGAGCTGATATTCAAACATATCAGGATGGCAGTTCTGCATGGCTCGGGTATGCGCCTGTGCACTGATTTCTCCCGCTTTACGCATGATTTCCAGTTCAGCTTCTGACTTAAACAGACGCATTTCATGCAACCACGGGCGCCAATCCACCATGGTAGAGGGCGCTTTAAGATTACGGCGACTATTGCTACGTAATTTATCCAATGCGCTGAATACAATGTTATCAGCGTATTCAAACTCTCCTTGAGCGTGATAAATCACTTCCAAGCCATTCAGCAACAAATAAAGTTGCTCATTGAGGTCATCGAACGGCAAGGCGCGATCCACCCCAAATTTTTCCAGGGCAGCTTCTTGCCCAAGACGACGGCCAAACCAGATTTCAGCCGTCAAATCACGTATGCGGTTAAACAATACGCTATGATTATGAGTTTCATCGCTTTTGATCAAGATCAAAACCGATTCCGGCTCACTGAACCCTGTCAGATAAAGGAAATCACTGTGCTGACGATAAGGATATTCGCTATCTGCATTGCGTGTCGCAGGCGGGGCAGCAAAAATAATGGCCGCACTGGCCGGTGCCATTTTTGACAATAATGCCTGACGACGGGATAAATATTCTTGTTTAGTCATACCCTCTCCTGCGATTTCATTATTATTAGTGAGTTTATCGCCAATCAGTGCAGCGTTGGCTTTTCATTGTTTTTTGCACTAGCGGTTTTTGGTGTTACTAAAGCGATGTAGCAAAGTTGGACTGCAACACGAACATATTCCAATACTTCCTCAAGGGCCTGAGAGAGTTCTTCCTGATCTTCGCTTTCGTCATACCCCAACATACCTATGTTACGTAAATCGGTGACAATTTCTTTAATTTCTGGTTTTTCTGTCAATTTTGGATTCGCCACGCCTAATCCCAATAGAAAATGGTTAACCCATCCTGCCAACGCATCTGCACACTCAAAAATACCCGCCTCTTCATCAGGAAGCAGTAACTTAAACACAAAATTGCTGTCATCCAGCGATTCAAAAGTCGTTTCGTACAATTCCCGGAGCGGCAGAGCCAGAACTTGAGAAAATGCCAGGCCATCATTAGCAAGATCATGCACCAATGTCTGCCAACTATTATCATGGTTTCCACCACATAGCAGGCCACTGATCAAGCCATGCATTTCTGCGGCTGTCAGTGCAACGGACTGTTGGTGCAAAATTTCATCAAATGATTGATAATTAGGTAATGAGTTTTGTATAGACATGTATATTGATCATCGTTGGCGGTATAAGTTCGTGATATGCTACCATCAAGGGGAGTCGCTATACTAGACAACACATACCGATATTAGGCGGGGTGTTTGTCAGTATTGTACGGTAATGATTGGTGTCGGCCTTGGTTTTATACCAGAATGTACTTTATACCCAATGGATTTCAAGTTGCAACTCAACCAACAAAGCAGCGATTTGCAAGATGAAGGGTATATGTCAGAATCAAGGTATCGGCGTAGTAATAAATCAGGAAGGTGTCATGTCTGCACAACCAGTAGATATTCAGATTTTTGGGCGGTCATTACGTGTCAATTGTCCACCAGAGCAGATAGAAGCATTGCAAGCTGCTGCGGAGGAGCTTGATCAGCGTTTGCATAACCTCAAAGAACGCACCAGAGTAACTAATACTGAGCAACTGGTTTTTATTGTGGCGCTGAATGTCTGTCACGAGTTGGCACAGGAAAAGATGAAAACCCGTGATTATGCCTATAATATGGAGCAAAAAATAAAAATGCTCCAGCAGACTATTGAACGAGCATTATTAGAACAAGGTAAATGACCTCGTTCTCTTACCTGCCAATAAACTGAATTTTGTTGATAAATCAGACAATAATCACTATAGATTAATATAATCAGTTGCTTTCTTCGTTTAGTTTCATACAATAGGCTCCATAGCATTGCTTAGAGCCTGTTTAGGTGCTTTAAGCAGCAAAAAAATTTCTCTGAGGTGTTCGTGAGCAGGCAAGTCCCCTGAGCCGATATTTCATCTCCATAGAATGTGGTGCTTTGTTTTTTGTGAGCATGCTTGGCTAGACCAAGAAGCCTAATAAAAACGACTCTGCGTTCACCTTGAACCAAGGGTTCAAGGGTTACTACCTGCAACGGCATCTTGGAGAACCCTAATTTTTATCTGTGTTACTTTTATTTGTACTGATCCTTTTCTGCATTAACAGGCAGGTATCATGCAATCAGATTCTTTTTTGTCTCTCCGAAAATCCATTCGAAAAAAAATTCGACAACTGCGTCAAGATTTATCCCCAGAACAGCAATCACGATTCGCCCAGCAAACCACCCAACGGGTTATGGCTCATCCCAAGATCCAACAAGCCAACAAAATTGCTCTGTATCTCTCTTTCGATGGGGAATTAGATACGCGCCCGCTGATTCAACAACTTTGGCAACAAAATAAACAGGTCTACTTGCCAATATTGCATCCTTTCAGCCGGAGTCATCTGTTGTTCTTGCGTTATTGTGCAGATACACCCCTTATTAAGAATAGTTTTAATATAGAAGAGCCGGTGTTAGATATCCGACAGGTTTTACCCGTATCTGAGCTGGATATCATGTTTATTCCGCTTGTTGCTTTCGATAGCACAGGGCAACGTTTAGGCATGGGAGGCGGGTTCTACGATAGGACGCTGGCCAAATGGCAGCAACAACACTTTTATCCGATCGGGCTGGCTCACGATTTTCAATTAGTCGAGACATTGCCCATTGCAAGTTGGGATATCCCTCTGCCTGAAATCATTACACCCGAAAAAATATGGCGATGGGCGTGAGTCTTTAAATGACTAGTAAGGGCTATTGTTTATTCAATAGCCCTTGTGTTTCATGAATCAATATCGCTTTTAATCAATATGATCCTTATCAATCTGACATCACATCTCAGTAAAGCAGACGAGAGCGGATCGTGCCAGGCAAGGCTTTCAGTTGTTGTAATACCAATTCGGCTTGAGCAGGTTTTTGCGTCGTGATATCGATCACCACATAACCAATATTGCCTTCGGTCCGCAGGTATTGAGCTTCAATATTAATTTCTTGATCAGTAAAAACTTGGTTGATGCTGGTTAAGATACCAGGACGGTTTTCATGAATATGCAGCAACCGATTCGTGTCTTTGGCGTGTGTAGGCAGTGAAACTTCAGGGAAATTAACCGCGGATAACGTAGAGCCATTGTCAGAGTATTTGACCAGCTTGCCTGCGACTTCATAACCAATATTCTGTTGAGCTTCTTGTGTTGATCCACCGATATGTGGCGTCAGCAGTACGTTATCAAACTTGCTCAATGGCGAATGGAAAGGCTCACTGTTTGTTGCTGGTTCTACTGGGAATACATCAAGTGCCGCGCCAGAAAGGTGCCCAATTTCCAATGCTTCACTGAGAGCAGGAATATCCACGACAGTACCGCGTGATGCATTGATCAGAATTGAGCCTGGTTTCATCAGTTCTAATTCTGCGGCCCCAATTATATTTTTGGTTGACGCCGTTTCAGGAACGTGAAGGCTCACAACATCACTCATATTCAACAATTCAGATAAGTGACTAACTTGCTGTGCATTGCCCAATGGCAGTTTATGTTCAATATCATAGAAATAGACATTCAAACCGATACTTTCAGCCAGAATGCCAAGCTGCGTACCGATATGGCCGTAACCGATAATCCCTAATTTTTTTCCACGCGCTTCATAACAACCTTTTGCTTGTTTATTCCATACGCCATTGTGTGCCTGCGCATTTGCTTCTGGAATGCGGCGCAATAATAAAAGCAACTCTCCCAACACCATTTCAGCAACCGAACGTGTATTGGAGAATGGCGCGTTAAATACAGGAATACCACGTTTCGCAGCAGCGTGCAGGTCAACTTGGTTAGTACCAATACAAAAACATCCCACAGCAACCAGTTTCTCCGCTGCCGAAATAATTTCTTCGGTTAGCTGGGTACGGGAACGGATCCCGACAAATCGAGCATCGCGAATCGCTTCTTTCAGCGCTTCTGGTTCTAATGCTCCTTTGTGATATTCAATATTGCTGTAACCCGCTGCCTTTAAGTTGTCTACCGTACTTTGATGAACGCCCTCCAGTAGCAAAAATTTAATTTTGTCCTTTTCTAAAGATACCTTAACCATTTGCCCGCCCTAGTTGTACACAATTTCATAACGCCTATCGATTCCACCAAAATAACAAAAAAAACGACAACAGCAATACAATCGATTGCTTGCCTGACAGAATAAGTAACAGTAAATAAGTTGTTATACAAAGTAAAATTATTCGTTACAGAAAAAAGACAGGATTTTGAGTTTTTCTTAGGCAATATAGTGATATATATCACCAAATTTTATTTTTTTGAATAAATAAAAAAATATGTTGAGGACAGAATATTCTGCCCTCAACAAACGATTATTTTGCGATCGTTTTAACGCCATCAGCACTTCCCACCAGTACCACGTCAGCACCACGATTAGCAAAAAGACCAACGGTTACCACACCTGAGATACTATTAATTTTATCTTCTAATTCAAAAGGATCGATAATAGAAAGGTTATGAACATCCAAAATATCATTGCCGTTATCCGTCACGACGTTTTCACGATAAATCGGTGTTCCTCCCAATTTCGCCAGTTCACGGGCAACATAAGCACGTGCCATTGGGATAACCTCAACAGGCAGAGGAAATTTGCCCAAGACTTCCACTTGCTTAGAAGAATCAATAATACAGATAAATTTCTTTGCAACAGCGGCAATGATTTTTTCTCGGGTTAGTGCGGCACCACCACCTTTGATCATCTGCATCTGGCCATTGATTTCATCAGCACCATCAACATAAATATCCAACATTTCGACATCATTGCAATCAAATACAGGAATACCAAGGCTTTTCAATTTCTCAGTCGATGCTTCAGAACTAGACACCGCACCTTCAATTTTATCTTTGATAGTTCCTAACGCATCAATAAAATGCGCTGCCGTTGAACCTGTACCAACACCTACTATTGTGCCTGGTTTAACATATTCCAATGCCGCCCAACCTACTGCTTTTTTCAGTTCATCCTGAGTCATGTCAATCACAGCCTATAATCAGTTACAAGGAAAAATCTGACAGCCAGTATAAACAATATTTGCCTCGTCCCACGAAAAAATGTGGCATAGTGCTATACCCCTCAAAAAAAGCAAAAACGGAGAGTCTTATTTCCAATGAAACGTCCTGATTACCGATCACTGCAAGCATTAGATGCAGTGATCCGCGAACGTGGTTTCGAACGGGCGGCGCAAAAACTTTGTATCACCCAATCTGCAGTATCACAGCGAATCAAACAATTAGAAAATCTGTTTGGTCAACCATTATTAGTGCGCACTGTTCCTCCTCGTCCCACAGAGCAAGGGCAAAAACTGCTCGCGCTATTACATCAGGTAGAATTACTGGAAGCACAATGGCTCGGCGATGAAAATGGCAATGAGATCCCATTGTTACTCTCTCTCGCCGTTAATGCAGACAGTTTGGCAACATGGCTTTTACCAGCTCTCCATCCTGTTTTGTCTGATTTACCTATTAGGTTAAATATTCAAGTAGAAGATGAAACCCGGACTCAGGAAAGTTTGCGGCGTGGGGAAGTTGTCGGAGCAATTAGTATTCAATCACAGCCTCTGCCAAGCTGTTTGGTTGATAAGTTAGGTGCTCTCGATTATCTGTTTGTTGCTTCTCCGAAATTCGCCGAACGTTTCTTCCCGAATGGCGTCACTCGTTCCGCATTACTGAAAGCACCCGCCGTTGCATTCGACCATCTGGATGATATGCACCAAGCGTTTTTGCAACAATACTTTGATTTATCACCAGGCAGCGTCCCCTGCCATATTGTGAATTCTTCCGAAGCCTTTGTTCAGTTGGCAAAACAAGGCTCGACTTGTTGCATGATCCCACATTTGCAAATAGGTAGGGAACTGCAAGCCGGAGAGTTAATTGATTTAACACCAGGATTATGCCAACGCCGTATGCTTTACTGGCATCGTTTCGCCCCAGAAAGTGGTGCGATGAGAAAAGTCACTGACGCCCTACTAAAATTCGGGCGCCAAATGTTACTTCAGGAAGATGAAGCGAATTAACGCTGTAATTCAAAAACGGCATCAACGTGATCAGAGAATTCAATGCCCTGAGGTTCATAAGTTTCTTGGGCTGAATCTGAAGCAGGTGCTGCCATCAGAGCTGCCTGATATCGCAGGCGGCTCATTGGTGCTGGTACAGCTTCAGGAGCACGATAATTAACGCTATATATTGGGCCTAACTTACTGTTGAACCCTTTTGCCAACGCGGTTGCCTGCTGAATAGCATTCTCAATGGCTTTTTGTCTAGCTTCGTCACGATAACGCTGCGGATTATCAACACTGAACTGAACTGAGCTAATTTCATTTAATCCGACTTTCAGCGCGCCATCAAGTAGCGTATTCAGTTGATCCAGCTTATGAACTTTTACTTCAACTGAACGCGAGGCTCTATATCCCGTAATAGTCGATTTACTGGTCTTTTGTTCATATTGATATTCTGGTTGCGTACGTAAATTGGCAGCATCAATATCTTTCTTTTCTATGCCATTGTCTTTCAAGAAATCAAAATATTTCGCAATACGTTCATCTACTTTTTTCTTTGCATCTGCCGCGCTCTTTTGAGTCACATTCACATGAATAATCAATGTGGCCATATCTGGTGCCGCTTTGATTACCGCGTTACCAGAAGTTGAAATATGAGGGACAGATGGCAATTCAGCAGCGTAGGCAGTCATACAAGACAAACTACCCAGAGCCATTATCGCGGCTAATACCAATGAGTTACGTTTCACAAAACCTCCTTCCAATACAACCAATTTTCAGTAATAAGGTGCTTTCAGAAACATTAGCACACTATCTATGAACACACTATCTATGCAGAAATATTGAAATCAGGCAAGGAGCTGTAATCCCTGCTTTATTAATCCAAAAGCGATATACCACATCACGCAACCGACAAAGATGTTGATAACCCGTTGCGAGTGAGGTTGGTTCAGTACAGGTGAGAACCACGCAGCCAAAATTGACAATGCAAAAAACCAACTGAACGATGCTATTACGGCTCCGATGGTAAACCACGGCCTAAGCTCCGATGACAATTGTCCCCCTATACTTCCTAATACTACAAAGGTATCCAGATAAACATGAGGGTTGAGCCATGTTACTGCAAATAACGTCACCACAACTCGCCAGCGGCTTTGGACAAAACTTTCAGCGCGGGAAAGCCCAACTTCCGCCGACAGTGCCGTGCGAAAAGCACTCCATCCATACCAGAGCAAAAATGCGACACCTCCCCATGTGACTGCTTGCATCAAAAATGTCGATTGTCCAAGCAAGACACTTCCGCCAAATACTCCTGCCATAATGAGCAAAGCATCACTGGCAGAACATAATGACGCACTCATTAAATGAAATTGTTTTCTACTCCCCTGCTGCATGACAAATACGTTTTGTGGCCCAAGCGGAAGGATCATAGCGGCACTAAGAAAAAAACCCTGTATCAATGTTGAAAGCATGCAAAGATTCCTGATAATTATTCAATGAGTTACGGTATCAATGCATATTAGGCAATGTCATGGATAAGTGAAAATGAATCATTCTTATTCATCATTAGAAAAAATGATGCTTTTTCTCAAATTTGGTGTGAGCAATGCTGGCGTGAGCAACAGAAATACTCACACCAACATAGTTTGATTATTCGCCTGTCTTATTCTGTAAGATCGCTTGTTGCTGATGTAGATAAACATCCATTTGTGGGAATGGGATACCGATATTGTGCTTATCCAAAGCACGCTTAAAATTTTCCATCAAATCCCAATACACACTCCAAGCATCACCATTGGTTGTCCATACACGTACAACAAAATTCAGTGATGAAGGCGCCATTTCATGCAAGCGAATAGTGACCCCTTTGTCATGCTGAATGCGTTTATCTGCCTGAATTACATCACCCAATACTTTTTTCACTTCATCAATATCTGCGTTATACGCAACACCTACCATAATTTGGGTACGGCGGTTAGGTTCACGGCTAGTATTGATAATATTGTCAGCAATAATCTTACCATTGGGAATTACGATGATACGGTCATCTGCTGTGCGCAGTGTCGTAGAAAAGATCTGTACTTGCACAACAGTTCCTTCCACAGCACCAATAATGACGTATTCTCCCGTACGTAGTGGACGGAAAATCACCAATAAAACACCCGCTGCAAAATTAGATAGTGAACCTTGTAATGCCAGACCTACCGCTAAACCTGCGGCACCTATCACAGCAATCACAGACGCAGTCTGAATTCCTAATTTTCCAAGCACTGCAATAACTGTAAACGCAATGATGGCATAACGAATAATTGCAGATAAAAAATCAGAAATAGTGACATCAATGCCACGTAATGACATAACGCGTTTAACTGCTTTATTGACCAGTTTGGCAACAACCAGGCCAACGATAAGAATCAAGATGGCAGATAAGATATTCATCGCATACTGGGTCAGTAGATCTTGATTATTAGTAAACCAACTTGCCGCTTTATCAATCTCATTTGACAGATTGATCTCTTCCATAAAAAGTCCACCGTTATTGTTGGAGCCTATCTTATTCGTTGGCGTTACTTGCTCGGAACACCATCGGCAAATGCAGGTTCCTGTTAAAAAATAGAAAAGCGTCTATCACAATACACAAAAGTGATGAAATGTCGATTATGGCAGAAAACCATCGTTGGTTGAACACTAACACTTATATTTGATTTTTTTGCAAAACAAACTCCTTGTAATCAGCTAACATTGCAATAAAATCGTCTGTTCCACAAAACGCCAGACTCTCATTATCATAGTAGCTCATTCCCTCTTCTATTATCTCTTCTGTATCAAACTGTAACTGATTGGCTCTGATCATGATTTCCTCTTCCGTCATTAATAACGTATATTCATGACCCACCAGTTGCCACTGACGCTCGCTACCTTTAATGTCTTTCAAAGCCACAGTGATTTTATCCAACACACTCAAATCACCTTTAACTTCTTCATTTAACCAATGGCCGATAGCTTCATGATCCATTGAAAAAGATGTTGTTACCTGACCAGTAACATCCTGCATAAATTGATATTCCATCACGCACCTCTGCTATTTTTTGCTTATACATTTCATCCTTTAATTTGCATCTTTGTTATCTGAGCTGCAACTTGGAATCTATTGGGTATATATCCACAACTAGCTTGGATTCTAAACACTTTTGACAATACCACCTCAGAGGTAGTCCACAAATTGACATAAAAACAGATACAAAAAAAGGGGAGGCATCAGCCTCCCCCCATTCTTTGCAATATACTGTTTTATACTGCGGTTTGGAAGATCACATCATCCGCTTTTTCTGTGTATTGATTCAATTGATCAAAATTGAGGTAGCGATAAGTATCTGCTGCGGTTTCATCGACTTTATCCATGAATTGCAAATACTCTTCTGGCGTTGGCAAACGACCCAGCAATGAAGCCACCGCTGCCAGCTCCGCAGATGCCAGGTAAACATTTGCACCCGATCCGAGGCGATTCGGGAAGTTACGAGTCGATGTCGATACCACGGTGGCACCATCTGCCACACGCGCCTGATTTCCCATACATAATGAACAGCCTGGGATCTCGATTCGTGCTCCACTTTTGCCAAAGATGCTGTAATAGCCTTCTTCTGTTAACTGAGCTGCATCCATCTTAGTTGGAGGGGCAACCCACAAACGAGTCGGTAACTGGCCTTTATGCTGATCCAGCAATTTACCTGCTGCACGGAAATGGCCGATATTGGTCATGCAAGAACCGATAAAGACTTCATCAATTTTGCTGTTAGCCACTTCAGATAACAGACGAGCATCATCTGGATCGTTTGGCGCGCACAAAATAGGCTGTTTAATGTCAGCCATATCGATTTCAATCACAGCCGCATATTCAGCATCCGCATCCGCTTCCAACAATTGAGGATCTTTCAGCCAGTTTTCCATACCAATAATACGGCGTTCCAATGTCCGGCGATCACCATAACCTTCCGAAATCATCCATTTCAACAATACGATATTTGATTGCAGATATTCAATGATCGGTGCTTTATCCAGCTTGATGGTACAACCTGCCGCAGAACGTTCAGCAGATGCGTCTGCCAGTTCGAATGCCTGCTCAACTTTAAGCTCAGGCAAACCTTCAATCTCAAGAATTCGGCCAGAGAAGATGTTTTTCTTACCTTTCTTCTCAACCGTCAGCAAACCTTGCTGGATCGCATAATAAGGAATGGCATGAACCAGATCGCGCAAGGTAATGCCAGGCTGCATTTTTCCTTTAAAGCGCACGAGTACAGATTCTGGCATATCCAACGGCATCACACCCGTTGCAGCCGCAAATGCCACTAAACCTGAACCAGCTGGGAAAGAGATACCAATTGGGAAACGGGTATGAGAGTCACCGCCAGTACCCACGGTATCAGGCAGCAGCATACGGTTCAGCCATGAATGGATGATACCATCTCCCGGACGCAGAGATACCCCACCACGGTTCATAATGAAATCAGGCAGAGTGTGATGTGTAGTCACATCTACAGGTTTTGGATAAGCCGCTGTATGACAGAATGACTGCATAACCAGATCCGCAGAGAAACCCAGACACGCCAGATCTTTCAATTCATCTCGCGTCATTGGCCCGGTCGTGTCCTGCGAACCGACAGAGGTCATCTTAGGTTCACAATATTCTCCCGGACGGATCCCCACAGTCCCACAAGCTCGACCTACCATTTTCTGTGCTAATGAGAAACCACGATCACTTTTCGCCACGGCTTTTGCCTGACGGAATACATCGCTGTGTGGTAAACCCAGTGATTCACGAGCCTTGCTAGTCAAACCGCGGCCAACAATCAGTGGAATACGTCCACCAGAACGAACTTCATCAATGAGTACATCAGTTTTCAGTTCAAATGTTGCCAACAACTCGTTGGTTTCGTGATAACGCACTTCGCCTTTATAAGGATAGATATCGATCACGTCTCCCATATTGAGTTTGGAAACATCCACCTCAATTGGCAACGCACCCGCATCTTCCATAGTATTGAAGAAAATTGGGGCGATTTTGCCGCCAAGAACAACGCCGCCACCACGTTTATTTGGCACAAATGGGATATCTTCCCCCATGAACCACAATACGGAGTTTGTGGCTGATTTACGCGAAGAACCTGTACCAACAACGTCACCGACATAGGCCAATGGATAGCCTTTTTCATTCAGCGCTTCAATCTGTTTAATCGGGCCTACAGCACCTGCTTGATCAGGCTCAATGCCTTCGCGGGCATTCTTGAGCATTGCCAGAGCATGCAGAGGAATATCGGGACGTGACCATGCATCAGGTGCAGGAGAAAGATCATCGGTGTTGGTTTCACCCGTGACCTTAAAGACAGTAGCAGTAATTTTTTCTGCTAACTCAGGGCGTTCCAGAAACCATTGAGCATCAGCCCATGACTGGATAATTTGCTTGGCATGGGAATTGCCTGCTTTTGCTTTTTCTTCTACATCATAGAAACTGTCAAACATCAACAAAGTATGAGAAAGCGTTTTTGCCGCAATTGGCGCCAGTTTTTCATCATCAAGAGCATCAATTAAAGCGTGGATGTTATATCCGCCTTGCATGGTTCCCAATAATTCGATGGCTTTTTCCTGTGTGACCAAAGGAGATGCAGTTTCACCCTTAGCAATAGCAGCAAGGAAACCCGCTTTCACATAAGCGGCTTCATCAACACCGGGAGGAACTCGGTTGGTCAATAGGTCTAACAGGAAATCTTCTTCACCTTTAGGTGGATTCTTCAGTAATTCGACCAGCGCTGCTGCTTGAGCTGCGTCTAATGGCTTAGGGACGATGCCTTGAGCTGCACGCTCGGCTACGTGCTTGCGGTATTCTTCTAGCACGACATACTCCTCGCTCTCATTGTCATTTTATATACCCGGCTGGCTGCACCCGGTAACGATCATCGAAAAACGATCATCCAAAAACAATCATCTAAAACAATCACCAAGGGTGCCAGGTCAGAGGATTTTGCTCGCATAACATCATAATTATGCTTAGCTTCGGGCGTTTAGCATACCAAAATTTGAATGACATGTTAATTCATTCACATAAAATCAACATTGAACAGTGATAAAATGCCAGATAAATGTACATAAAGAGTGTATTACGGTTTTAAATGCTATTTGTTGCTATTTCGGCCTTAAAAACCCTTAGTTTCTATTTACAATTTGAAAGGGGAAAGACTCGACACTTTCATGATGATAGCCCATGTATTCAGGGCCCCGCACCGATGCGAGCTGCGCAAATTACTCGATTTTAACATTCGTTTCATCACAACCGATGATTAGGAAAGCTATGTCAAGGAAGCCGCACCAGAAAAGCATCTGATAGGAAAGGTTTTTACTCTGCGTATAGAGCGACATAATCTCAATTTACGATTGTATATCAAGAGATTAATAGGAAAGACAATTTGTTATTCACGCTCAATAGAAATTCATGAAAAGCTCATAAGTGCATATATCGAAAAAATCATTACAACACCTTAGAGTCATAACTATCTATTTAACCGTCAATTTTAAATAAACAATAACGGCCTCCATAATGGAAGCCGCTATTTATCACTGCAAAAACTAAAGAATTATTTCTTTTTCTTTGCCTTAGGGTTTGGCAAATCGGTGATGCTGCCTTCGTAAATTTCCGCAGCCATACCGATTGATTCGTACAGTGTTGGGTGAGCGTGGATAGTCAGAGCGATATCTTCTGCATCACAGCCCATTTCGATAGCCAGACCGATTTCACCCAGCAACTCGCCGCCGTTAGTACCAACAACTGCACCACCGATAACACGATTAGTTTCTTTATCGAAAATCAGTTTGGTCATACCATCAGAACAGTCAGATGCGATTGCGCGGCCTGATGCTGCCCATGGGAAGGTTGCGGTTTCGTAGCTGATGCCTTTTTCTTTCGCTTCTTTCTCAGTCAGACCAACCCATGCAACTTCTGGCTCAGTGTAAGCAATGGATGGAATAACTTTAGGATCGAAGTAATGTTTTTTGCCAGAAATAACTTCAGCAGCAACATGACCTTCGTGAACACCTTTGTGTGCCAGCATTGGCTGACCAACGATATCACCGATAGCAAAGATATGAGGTACGTTAGTGCGCATTTGCTTATCCACATGGATAAAACCACGCTCATCAACTTCAACGCCCGCCTTGCCAGCATCCAGTGATTTACCGTTTGGTACACGGCCGATAGCAACCAGAACCGCATCATAGCGTTGTGGTTCAGCAGGTGCTTTTTTGCCTTCCATTGTCACGTAGATGCCATCTTCTTTAGCTTCCACCGCAGTCACTTTGGTTTCCAGCATCAAATTGAATTTCTTGCTGACACGCTTAGTGAATACTTTAACAACGTCTTTGTCCGCTGCAGGAATAACCTGATCGAACATTTCCACCACGTCAATCTGAGAACCCAGCGCGTGATAAACAGTACCCATTTCCAGACCGATAATACCACCGCCCATCACCAGCAAACGTTCTGGGACAGTTTTCAGTTCCAGTGCATCAGTAGAATCCCATACGCGAGGATCATTGTGCGGGATGAATGGCAGTTCAATTGGGCGTGAACCCGCTGCGATAATGGCATTATCAAAATTAATCGTTGTTGCGCCGTTTTCGCCTTCAACTACCAGAGTGTTAGCACCGGTAAATTTACCAATACCGTTGACCACGTTAACTTTACGGCCTTTAGCCATGCCACCCAGACCACCTGTCAGCTGGGAAATAACTTTTTCTTTCCACAGGCGGATCTTATTGATATCAGTTTGTGGCTCACCAAAAACGATACCATGTTGTGTCAGTGCTTTTGCTTCTTCAATCACTTTTGCAACATGAAGCAGCGCCTTAGATGGGATACAACCCACGTTCAGGCAAACACCACCCAAAGTAGAGTAACGTTCAACCAGAACAGTATCCAAACCTAAGTCTGCACAACGGAAAGCAGCAGAATACCCAGCAGGGCCCGCTCCAAGCACCACTACCTGGGCTTTAATTTCAGTACTCATCATGACCTCTTAATTGTTTGTCCGGCGGGTCAGACGAAAAAAAACCATATTCCACCGGGACGTACACACCGCGAGCAGTTTACAGAATTGTAAATAACCTGAAAAGCGCGTTAACGTGACAGAAATCCCAACCTGCCAGATGCGAGAAGAAAATATCTGTCACGACCGTAATCATAAAGGATGGTAATCATCAGGCCGGTTATTCCCTTATCTTTCAATTTGCTGCTTTGTTAGCAGCAACCCGAAATCTATTGGCATATCACCGGCCCTTATATTACATCGCCAGACGGCGGATATCGCTCATTACTTGGTTAATATAAGTGATGAAGCGTGCACCATCTGCTCCGTCGATCACACGGTGGTCGAAAGACAGAGACATAGGCAGAATCAGACGAGGAACGAATTCCTTGCCATTCCAGACTGGTTTCATGGAAGAACGCGACAGACCCATGATTGCCACTTCTGGTGCATTCACAATTGGTGCAAAACCGGTTGTACCGATACCACCCAAGCTGGAGATGGTGAAGCAGCCGCCCTGCATGTCGGAAGCAGTCAGCTTACCAGCACGCGCTTTCTTGGATACTTCAGCCAGTTCTCTTGACAGTTCCATGATGCCTTTCTTGTTGACATCTTTGAACACAGGAACAACCAGACCGTTAGGTGTATCAACCGCGATACCGATGTTAACGTATTTTTTCAGGATCAGCTTCTGGCCATCTTCAGAAATGGAGCTGTTAAAGCGAGGCATAGCTTCCAGAGCTTTCGCGGCTGCTTTCATGACGAATACCAGTGGAGTGATCTTCACGCCCAGCTGTTTCTTCTCAGCTTCTTTGTTCTGTTGTTTACGGAACTCTTCAACTTCTGTGATATCCGCTTCATCGAACAGGTTAACGTGAGGGATCATGACCCAGTTACGGCTCAGGTTAGCACCGGAGATTTTCTGGATGCGGCTCATTTCAACTTCTTCGATTTCACCGAACTTGCTGAAATCAACTTTCGGCCAAGGCAACATGCCAGGCAAACCACCGCCCGCAGCAGCAGGTGCAGCTTCTGCACGTTTGATAGCATCTTTCACGTAAGCCTGAACGTCTTCACGCAGGATGCGACCTTTACGGCCAGTACCTTTAACTTTAGCCAGATTTACGCCAAATTCACGCGCCAGACGACGGATCACTGGTGTTGCATGAACGTAAGCGTCATTTTCTGCAAATTCATTTTTGCCTTCTGCCGGCTTGCTTGCTGCTGGAGCGGGTGCCGCTTTAGCAGGTTCAGCCGCAGTAACTGGAGCTGCCACCGGAGCTGGTGCTGCACCCGCAACTTCAAATACCATGATCAGAGAACCAGTTTTGACTTTATCGCCAGCAGCAATTTTGATCTCTTTCACAATACCCGCGAATGGCGCAGGAACTTCCATGGATGCCTTATCACCTTCGACAGTGATCAAGGACTGTTCTTCAACAATAGTGTCACCCACTTTTACCATGATTTCGGTAACTTCAACTTCGTCACCACCGATATCAGGTACATTGACCTCTTTCGCCGCAGAAGCCACAGACGCTGCTGCTAGAACCGCCGCCGGAGCTGCTGGCGCTGCACCGGAACCTGCAACTTCGAATACCATGATCAAAGAGCCAGTTTTGACTTTATCGCCAGCGGCAATTTTGATCTCTTTCACAGTACCCGCGAATGGCGCAGGAACTTCCATGGATGCCTTGTCACCTTCAACAGTGATCAGAGACTGTTCTTCAGTGATGATGTCACCCACTTTTACCATGATCTCGGTAACTTCAACTTCATCACCACCGATATCAGGTACATTAACTTCTTTGCTTTCTGCCACAGCAACAAGTGCTGCTGCAGGAACTGCTTCCTGCTGTGCAGGTGCAGCAGAAGCTGCACCGTTTGCGGATTCAAAAATCATGATCAGTTTGCCGGTTTCAACTTTATCACCAACCGCAACTTTGATTTCTTTAACTACTCCCGCCTGTGGAGATGGGACTTCCATGGAAGCCTTGTCACCTTCAACAGTGATCAGTGACTGTTCTGCTTCTACAGTGTCACCCACTTTTACCATAACTTCGGTAACTTCAACTTCATCTGCACCAATATCAGGTACGTTAATTTCGATAGACATTAATCTTTACCTCTTATGCCAGACGTGGGTTAACTTTTTCTGGGTTGATGTTGTATTTACTGATGGCTTCTTCAACCACTTTCACATCAACTTCGCCACGCTTAGCCAATTCACCCAGAGCCGCAACAACCACGTAAGAAGCATCAACTTCAAAGTGATGACGCAGGTTTTCACGGCTGTCAGAACGACCGAAACCGTCAGTACCCAATACACGGAAATCACTTGCAGGAACGAAGTTACGTACTTGCTCGGCGAACAGTTTCATGTAGTCAGTAGAAGCAACGGCTGGTGCTTCATTCATGACCTGAGCAATATAAGGAACACGTGGCTCTTCTGATGGGTGCAGCATATTCCAACGCTCACAGTCCTGACCATCACGAGCCAGTTCAGTGAAGGAAGTTACGCTGTACACGTCAGAACCGATACCGTACTCATCAGACAGAATCTTAGCTGCTTCACGAACGTGACGCAGGATAGAACCAGAGCCCAGTAACTGAACTTTACCTTTCGCGCCTTCCAGACATTCCAGCTTGTAGATACCCTTGCGGATACCTTCTTCAACGCCTGCGGGCATTGCTGGCATGTGGTAGTTTTCGTTCAGAGTAGTGATGTAGTAGTAGATGTTTTCTTGCTTCTCACCATACATACGTTCCAAACCATCATGCATGATAACAGCCACTTCATAAGCGAATGCTGGATCATAAGAGATACAGTTAGGAATAGTCAGAGACTGAATATGGCTGTGGCCATCTTCGTGCTGTAAACCTTCACCGTTCAGAGTCGTACGACCTGAAGTACCACCAACCAAGAAGCCACGAGCTTGCTGGTCACCCGCAGCCCAGCACAGATCACCGATACGCTGGAATCCGAACATGGAGTAGTAGATGTAGAACGGGATCATTGGCAGGTTGTTAGTGCTGTAAGAAGTTGCAGCCGCCAGCCAAGATGAAGCTGCACCCAACTCGTTGATACCTTCTTGCAGGATCTGACCTTTAGAGTCTTCTTTATAGTATGCAACCTGCTCACGGTCTTGCGGAGTATACTGCTGACCATTCGGGCTGTAGATACCGATCTGACGGAACAGACCTTCCATACCGAAAGTACGTGCTTCGTCAGCAATGATTGGAACCAGACGATCTTTGATCGACTTATTCTTCAGCATGACATTCAGGGCACGAACAAATGCGATAGTAGTTGAAATTTCTTTGGACTGCTCTTCCAGCAGTGAGCTGAAATCTTCCAGTGCAGGCATTTCCAGTTTGTCGTCGAAATTAACACGACGGCTTGGCAGGTAACCACCCAGCGCATTACGACGCTCATGCAGATATTTGGACTCTTCAGAATCTTTATCAAAAGTCACATATGGCAGTTTTTCAATTTGCTCATCGGATACAGGCACATTGAAACGATCACGGAAATGACGAACACCTTCCATGTTC
Organism: Xenorhabdus hominickii; assembly: GCF_002632725.1. Lineage (GTDB taxonomy): Bacteria > Pseudomonadota > Gammaproteobacteria > Enterobacterales > Enterobacteriaceae > Xenorhabdus > Xenorhabdus hominickii. The sequence continues at coordinate 473,176 of NZ_NJAI01000003.1, read as the reverse complement.
ATTTTCTTAACCTGATGGGCAATGTTCTTACCTTCAGCAGTATCACCCATACCGTAACCTTTGATGGTCTGAGCCAGGATTACAGTTGGTTTGCCAATGGTATTCTGTGCTTTATTCAGTGCTGCGTAGACTTTCTTAGGATCGTGACCACCACGGTTCAGAGCCCAGATTTCGTCATCAGTCATGTCTTTGACCAATGCCGCCGTTTCTGGGTAACGACCGAAGAAGTGTTCGCGAACATAAGCACCATCTTTAGACTTGAATGTCTGATAGTCGCCGTCCAGCGTTTCATTCATCAATTGAACCAGTTTACCGCTGGTGTCTTTACGCAGCAGTTCATCCCAACGCTCACCCCACAGGACTTTTAGTACCTGCCAGCCAGCGCCGTCAAAGATACCTTCCAGTTCGTTAACGATTTTGCCGTTACCGGTTACTGGACCATCCAGACGCTGCAAGTTACAGTTGATGATGAATACGAGGTTATCCAGTTTTTCACGAGTTGCGATAGTGATCGCACCTTTGGATTCCGGTTCATCCATTTCACCGTCGCCCAAGAAAGCGTAAACGGTTTGTTTAGAAGTGTCTTTAAGACCACGGTGTTCCAGATATTTCAGGAATTTAGCCTGATAAATAGCAGAGATTGGCCCCAAACCCATTGAAACAGTTGGGAACTGCCAGAAGTCAGGCATTAATTTTGGATGCGGGTAAGAAGACAAACCATTACCACCGATTTCCTGACGGAAATTGTTCATCTGCTCTTCAGTCAGACGACCTTCAAGGAATGCTCGAGCATAAACGCCTGGAGAAATATGGCCCTGGAAGTAAACCAAATCACCACCATCATTGTCGTTGCGAGCGCGGAAGAAGTGGTTAAAACAAACGTCATAAACAGTCGCGGAAGACTGAAATGATGCCATGTGGCCACCCAGTTCCAGATCTTTTTTGGATGCACGCAGAACGGTCATCACTGCATTCCAACGAATAGCAGAGCGGATACGACGTTCCAAATCCAGGTTGCCAGGGTAAGCAGGCTCATCCTCAACAGGAATAGTGTTGATGTAATCACGGCTTGCAGCACCGGCAGCAACGCTAACGCCACCTTTACGAGCTTCATTCAAAACCTGATCAATCAGGAACTGAGCACGCTCAACACCTTCTTCACGGATGACCGATTCGATCGCCTGTAACCAATCGCGAGTTTCGATCGGATCCACGTCATTTTTCAAAATATCTGACATGGTGTATTCCTTATCTGTTATCTATTTCTAATGGTTGTTGGAGCCTATCTTCTGGTCATACCTTTTGACGAACTGTCAGTTATGACCGGAAGATAGGCCCTGCTATATATTGCCGCTAAAACTCTTGGATAAGAGTTGACGAACTGTACAAACGCAGCAGTCAGGATCTGTACAGTCAAGTTTAGAACCTACCCCAGTAGGGGGTTTGATTTGTCATAGACGCCCCAAAGGACAGGCTCTTATTCCTGGTGTTGCTGGAGCCGCCTCAATGAACGCTCTCGACGAGTGTGTTCACGAGTCAGATCCAATAAAACTTCTTCAATAAAGGCCAAATGGCGATGGGAAGCTTCTCTGGCTTTCTCCGGTTCTCTCGCCATAATGGAGCGAAAAATTTCAGCTCTATGGTCACTAACGGCTGTCAACATTTCCTTGCGGGTATAAATGAACTCGAAATTACGCCTGATGTTTTGTTCTAACATCGGGATCATGCAGCGTAACAAATGCAGTAATACCACGTTGTGGGCAGCTTCTGTGACAATAAGCTGATATTGCAAAACAGCATCTGATTCCGCATTTACATCGCCACTTTGCTGAGCTTCTTGAATGGCAAAATGGCTTTGCTCAATGCGTTTAAAATCTTCATCGGTTCCCCTAAGGGCAGCATAATAAGCTGCTATGCCCTCTAACGCATGCCGCGTTTCAAGGAGGTCGAATTGGGATTCTTGATTATCTGCAATAAGTTGGGCAAGCGGGTCGCTGAAACTCTGCCACAGATTGTTCTGTACGAAAGTTCCTCCCCCTTGACGACGGAAAAGAAAGCCTTTGGCTTCCAATTTTTGAATGGCTTCACGTAATGAAGGACGTGATACTTCAAACTGCTTCGCCAGTTCACGCTCAGGCAACAGCTTTTCTCCCGGGCGTAGCGAGCCTTCGAGAATGAGCTGTTCAAGACGCTGCTCAATCACATCTGATAACTTTGGTTGGCGAATCTTGCTATAGGCCATATCTGCTGTAAGCCATTCAATGAGTATGAGTAAATGTTGCTTCGGACGATTCTCGGGTTAACTGCTATCTGGTTAACTACGCCCTAGATAACTGGCCGAAGTCAATTGGTAATACCAATTTAGAATACAGGGTCTTAAAGTAACAAAGTATTCACTAGCTGTCTATAAAGACCTTGAGCTAAATCATAAAAATCTGCAAATTTTAACAAATTATTTTAAATTTTATCAGAAAATTATAACTAAAAGGGATTTTAAGACAGGAAAACTTGATTGGATTTAACATTCATGAAACGCATATATAGGCAAAATTTGTCGTTAAACACTCAAAAAAATGAATACTAAACAAATTAAATTGAATTGAATTTAAATTCAAAATAAGCTGATAAGCGAGAAAAATTCCCACCAGTATCATCCTTGTCATTATAGCGGAGTCTTTCGTCAAACTGACCTATAATCCAGTAGATCACGACAATAAGGCAACAAATTTGAAAGTACATATTCCAAAAGCACATAAAGGCAAAAATCACATAATTAGTTGTATGACTGTAAATAAATTATATTCACTCAGACATTAATACTATTTATTTTATTATTCTTTATGCTCTGGTAAATCGGGGATATTATCCATATCAGTGCCTGACTGCACCACTATAATTATAGGCTTTAAAACAACACCACCATTACTGAAACTCTTGACAGAAGTACGGTATAATGTCATCGAATAAGTACTCTTCGGAGTTATATTATAAATAAAAACCAAGCTGGAAAATATTGGAATTACAAACCAAAAAAGATCAGAAAAAGTGATCACCATATATTTCGGAAAAATATCCGTATCAATGAATTTATAAGTTATTTTACCTTAAATGGAAAGCATGAATATACTAACCTCTGTACACCACTTAATTTTTGTTTTAGAAGGAATACAATCTGAACATTTTGGTTCCACAGCCTCCTGAATCCAATTTTATATCTATTAGTTTAAAAGAATATTCAGTATGATTTTTAAGTGTAGAATTAAAAATGCATCGGGGCATTCTCATTACAATCATTGTACTTTACATCAAGATTTTTCATAATTCAACCCTCAAATAAAAAGTTATTATTTTTAATTTAGTATATCATCACAGAATATTAAAATATTGGATTAAATAAAAAAATACCCTTGATGATTTAATTTAAATATTGATGAATATAATTAAATTATTTTAAATTAAATCACAAATGACAACAATTAGCATTAAAAATAAAAAGATAAATATATTTTTACCAAAATTACTACAAAAAACATGAAGCTATTCTTTATGATAACATATAAATTTAAATAAAAAACATACCAATAAATTTCGAATGACATCAAAGAAACTAGGAACGAATCCCTGTTTAAAAATAGGGAACAGACAACTGCTAAATCAGTTCCCTATTCCTCCATTGTTAAACCAATGCGCCATAGATCGTCAGCAATGCAACAATAATCACAATCGTAAATGTTGCCTTCTTAGCCAATGTTACAGCGGCAACAGGTGTTTCTATCGGGTTAAGGTGAGGCTCTTTACTTAATGCAAATTGCGCCAGTTGGCTGACCACCTTATATTGTGATGTTCTAAAATCACTAAGTGATGCAATCCAGGCGGGTAAGGCTTTCTCACCATGCCCCAACAAGGCATAAGCAATACCCGCCAAACGTGCAGGAAGCCAATCCAGCCAATGCAATATCCCATCAACGCCAGATTGTGCCCGCTGTACTGTCGTTGTATTCTGTGCCAGCCACCTCTGATAAGCTCTGAGACAACAGTATCCCATCAAAATGGCCGGGCCAAATTGCCCGAATATCACCCCCCAAAAAATGGGTGCGAGATAATAACGGAAATTTATCCAGATTAATGCGTTCTGTATTTCACGCAGCCGCTCATCCTTTGTGTTATCAGGTGCAGTATCTGGTAAAGCACCCTGTATCATCATCAAATGAGAAAGATGTTTATCTTGCTGTTCAAGTTCATCATGGCTCACAGCCTGAAGATACCCGCGATAATCATGACGCAGCGCACCTGCACCAATACATAACAGGCTGATGATAATACTTAACAGAATTGCTGGAATACCAAAAACAGCGGCGTGAGACATCTCAAGAAGTTTCCAAGTCAATAAAATGACCAGAAAGGTCACACCCAAACTGCCCCACAATGAATATGATTTTATTCTGGCAAAAATAGGGGCTAAATAACGCTCCAACTGCCAATGGTCTCCCATCTTAAAGATGCGTTCCCATGCCAATATTAACAATAGAATAAAGAGAGTCATCTAACTCACTCCTTCAATAGTTGCCGATAATATTCCCAATAAAAATAAGGCCCTGGGTCGGTTTTTCTACCCGGGGCGATATCGCTGTGCCCCGTAATATTCCCACGAATATCAGGGTATTGACTTATCAGCAGATTAGTAACTTCCACCAGTTTAGTATACTGAATTTCAGTAAATTCCTCATAATCCGTACCTTCCAACTCAATGCCTATCGAAAAATCATTACATTTTTCTCGATCACAGTAACAAGAAACTCCAGCATGCCAAGCTCTTTTATCGAAAGAAACATACTGCACCACTTCTCCACCGCGCCGGATCAGGCAGTGAGCAGCAACACGCAAATGTTTAATCTCATCAAAGAAAGGGTCATCATTTGGATTTAGCGTTCCCATAAATAATTGATCGATATAAGGGCCGCCAAACTTGCCGGGAGGTAAGCTAATGTTATGAATAACCAATAGTGATGGAATTTCACCTTCTGGTCGTAAATCACAATGTGGAGACATGATTTTTCTGGCAACATCAATCCACCCTTCATGCAGCTTCATTCTTTTACTCCCCCCCCTCAATATTTCAATATCACTACTCCGGTGTAACGCATGTTAACACCTTCTATCAACTAATATTTCTGACCTTTTTTTATTTGCGAACAGATTCGAAAAACTTTCTGCAAAAAATGTAATTCCTGATTCTTTTTTCGAGCCAATTCCATAAGTATTACTAAAGACATTTTATTTTTCTCTTTTTTCTTCATGCTTATATCCACCGGCACTTACCTGCAATTAGGCACAGAAATACACTAATACACGTATACATAAAGAGAGGCAAAATGAACCAGCAAGGTTTTACATTAATAGAAGTGATGGTTGTAATGGCCATTGTCGCTATTCTTGGTGCTATTGGTATTCCTAGCTATCAGGGGTATATCCAAAAAGCGGCATTGACCGACATGCTACAAGCGATTGTGCCTTATAAATCCGGCGTAGAGCTCTGTCGTTTGGAAACTGAAAATTATAGAGATTGTCATTCCGGTCAAGCATCCATTCCATCAGGTCACAACAGCCGTTATGTCAGCACAATAACCGTAAAAGATGGAGAAATAGCCGTCGTAGGTCAACAAAATCTCAGTGAACTCAAGGCCATTTTAAAACCATCTCAGGATACTAAAACAGGTATCACACAATGGAAAACGCTTTGTGAAACGAAAAATGAATCATTAAAACTAAAATGTCAGGAAACTTTAAAGTTTTAACGGAATAAAATTTTAAAAGATTAAGGTTTTAAACGCTGTTTTCTATACCCAAAAAGGAAAATAACTAATGATAAATAAGGAGCACCTCTTAATGGAAAGAGAAATAAAAGAATTATGTCAACGGCATCAGGCAATTATTATTAAAAAAGACACCTACACTATCACTATTGCCTGTAGTAAATCTCCCAATGAGGATTTTATTGCTGCATTGCGTTTTATTTCTGGATTAATTGTCAATATAGATATCTGGCCACAAGCAAAAATAGAATCCATGCTGACACAGGAAAATTTATCAGTGGTATCAGATGATTATTGTGCAGAAAATGACAATATGAAATCTTACCGCATAGAGAGTTTAGATACCCACTATTCCAACCATAATGAAATACAAACAAACAATCTCCATGATGAGGATATAGATACTCCTGTTATTCAGCTAATTAATCAGACCATATTAACCTCAATACAAAAAAGAGCTTCAGATATTCACTTTGAACCTTCTCAGCGTGGATATCAAATACGTATCCGAGTTGATGGGATATTGCATCCCATGCCAACGCCACCTCCTCAAATGAATGCAAGTATTCCTGCTCGATTAAAGATCATGTCAAAACTCAATATTGCGGAAAAACGTCTGCCGCAGGATGGGCAATTTGACTGGCGAGACAGTAAAAATAGCTATGCGATACGTATATCAACACTCCCGACCTTACATGGAGAAAAGGTGGTTCTGCGCATTTTAAATACCATACATCGCTTATCATTAGATATGCTTGGACTCTCAGAATCACAGTTACAACTTTTAAAACAGAAAATCCATTTACCACAAGGAATGATTTTAGTAACAGGCCCAACTGGTAGCGGAAAAACCGTCACATTATATAGTTGCCTGCAATATTTAAACCAAGCTAAAAAGAATATATGCAGCGTCGAAGATCCTGTAGAAATTCCTTTAAATGGCATCAATCAAACACCTGTAAATAATAAAATTGCTCTCGATTTTGCCAGAGTTCTCCGAGCACTGCTACGACAAGATCCCGATATCATCATGGTCGGTGAAATTCGTGACAATGAAACTGCCGAAATATCAATGAAAGCGGCGCAAACGGGACACTTAGTTTTATCGACATTGCACACCAATTCCACTATCGATACCTTATCTCGGCTGCAGAATCTGGGAGTTTCTGGCTATACCACAGCCTCATGCGTTAAGTTAATTATTGCGCAGCGGCTGGTTCGTAAACTTTGTCCTCATTGCCGTCAACCAGATAATGATCCTACTATTATCAATATAAAAAATACTCCCATATCTATAAAACATCCCTCTACAATAGAACAATCGATATCGATAAAAAAATGGAATGCGGTTGGTTGTGACCACTGTTTTTCTGGCTATTATGGCAGGACAGCCATCTATGAATTTCTTGAAATTAAACCAGAATTTCAACAAGCACTTTCTGAGCATTCAACTGACAATCTCTCTCACTTATTGGCCTCACAACCAGATTCCACGCTTTTTTCAGCCGGACTCTCGTTAGTAGAAAAAGGTATAACTACTCTTGAAGAGATTTATCAAATAACAGGCCATGAAACAGTATGAAAATAGAATATATTTATCAATGGCAAGCAATTAACAACAAAGGAAAAATAATAAAAGGAAAGAGTATTGGTCACAGCAAAAAAAGAATATTTCAACACTTAAGCCATCTCGATCTGCAACCCTATACCATAAAATGCAAAAAAATCATTCAATACAGTGAAAAAGAAATGGCCTATCGCCTACATTTCATTCATCAGTTAAGTACATTACTCGCCTCAGGCATCCCCCTGCTCAGGGGGTTAAATATCTTATTACAAGAGTGCAAACTTGCCCTCTGGCAGTGTGTATTAACGGATATGATTCAGAAAATTAGTCAGGGGGAATTATTTTCTACTTCACTGCAACATTATCCAAAGTTATTTTCGCCTTTATTTTGCCAAATGATCGCAGTAGGGGAACAAACTGGCCAGCTTGAAAACTGTTGTCAATTGCTTATTAACAGGCTGGAACAACAAGATACATTACGAAAGAAGATACAAAAGGCTTATCGCTATCCCTTGATTGTTGCCTTTGTAGCGCTTATGGTTATTATTCTGATGCTTGTTTTTGTCCTACCTGAATTTCGCCAAGTTTACTCTTCATTTGATGCTACCTTGCCTCTGTTAACGCGGTGGGTTTTATTAGGCTCTGATTTCTTGATTCATTATGGTGTATTACTATTCACCATGATATCTACGTTGCCAATTGTTTATTTATGGTTACGTCATTACTTACCAATATTGAAAACAAAAGAAAAAATACTCCTGCTTAAGCTTCCTCTTGTTAAGCAACTCACGATTTACCAACAAACTAACCAAATATTTCATATTTTGTTCATGACACAAAAAGCAGGATTAACACTGACAACAGGGCTTGAATGTGCTCTGAATGCAACTCACCATCCTATTTTTATCGCCGGAATAAAAAACCTGCACAAAAAAATTCAAACAGGAATTCCAATGAGTGATGCTTTAAAAAAAGCGGCGTATTTTCCCTCATTATGCCAACAATTCGTTGTCATAGGCGAGGAATCAGGAGAGTTAGAGTTGTTTTTGTTGAAGGTTGCAGAATGGTACCAAGAAAAATCCATCAATCTTGCTGATAGTTTAGTTCAATTACTTGAACCGCTATTGATGTTGATAATGGCGCTGGTTGTCGGCTTATTGTTACTCGCTATGTATCTGCCTATTTTCCAATTAGGCGCTATATTGACATAACAAGGTATTTACATCTTTCATTATATTTTCTCGATAGTCTAAAAAGGGGTAATTATACACGTTTGTTTATAGCTCATCAGTGTTCCTTGGGTTACAATTTAATTATGCTATCAGGAATATTTTAAGGGATAGAATGACTTATATTGTTGCACTTACAGGTGGAATTGGTAGTGGAAAAACGACTATCTCTAATGTATTTTCATCCCTTGGTGTCCCGCTTGTTGATGCAGATATTATCGCCAGAAAAGTGGTTGCTTCTGGCACCCCCGCATTACAGGCAATCACAGAGCATTTTGGCGCTGATATATTATTGCCCGATGGTTGTCTTAACCGAGCTTTGCTACGCCAAAAAATTTTCGCCACACCAAAAGAAAAACAGTGGCTAAATGCACTTTTGCATCCGCTGATTCAAGCAGAAACACAACGACAATTAAATCAAATTACAGCGCCCTACGCTGTTTGGGTAGTTCCTCTGCTAATTGAAAATAATTTAATGCATTTAGCTGATCGTATTTTAGTAGTTGATGTTCCAACAGAAATACAGATTGACCGAACAATGGTTCGTGATGGCGTAAGTCGTGAGCAAGTTAAAAATATTCTGGCAGTACAGGCCAGCCGTCATGACAGACTAGAAAGGGCCGATGATATCATCTCCAACCACCACAGTGAGCAAGAGATTATCTCTAGTGTGGTCAAATTACATCAACAGTATTTGAAACAAGCAAAATCAGTCAGACAGGAAAACCGTAATGAGTGATGCAACCGCCACTATTATTTTTGAACATCCACTCAATGAAAAAATGCGCTCATGGTTGAGGATTGAGTCTTCACTGCAACAATTGGAAAAACAACGTCATCTGGATTCGCAAGCAAGTAGTCTCTCATTTTTCCGTACAATTGCTGAATTAATTGAAATCCTAGAACGCGGTGAAGTTCGTTCTGAATTATTGAAAGAGCTAGATCGCCAACAAACAAAATTAAAATTATGGCTAGGCTCGCCCAATGCCGATATTGCCATGATCCATAGCTTGTCAGAGCAGCTAAAAGAGCGCAGCATTGCTTTGAATCAAGCTCCTCGGATCAGCCAATATATCAAAGAAGATCGCATTATCAGTATGGTACGTCAACGCCTCAGTATTCCCGGAGGATGCTGTAATTTTGATTTACCGACGTTACATCTGTGGCTTCATTTACCTCAATCTGTCAGAGATGAATCCGTCAGAGTCTGGTTAGACAGCCTTCGTCCATTACAGCAAGCTCTAGAAAGCATATTGGAATTAATACGCCAGTCTACCGTATTCACACCTAAAACCAGCCACAATGGTTTCTATCAAGGAAATGCTGACGAAGCAGATTTGTTGAGACTGAAATTAGATGTCGTATTGAATGCTTTGGTTTACCCACAAGTTTCCGGCTACAAGACTCGCTTCGCTATCCGCTTTTTGCCAATGGATTGTGAGAAGGGCACTGTACCTGCCCATTTGTCATTTGAATTAGCCTGCTGTTAACATATACAGACTAAATTCAAATTGCATCAGCTTGAAAGATGAAGGAAATTATCTTCAAATCAAGCAGGAGAAAATAGGATGTCTGAAGTATTGACAGTCGAATGCCCGACATGTGGTAACACGGTAGTATGGGGAGAAGTCAGCCCATATCGCCCATTTTGCAGTAAACGTTGCCAATTAATCGACTTAGGTGAATGGGCCAGCGAAGAAAAAAGAATAGCAAGTCAAAATGACAGTTCAGAAAATGATGACTGGAGCGAAGAGCCGGATCAGTATCCCTGAAAACATGTCATAGCAGCGCCGGGTTTATTTGGCGCTGCTACATCTATTGGCACTGCTACAATAAACAAACGTCTTTATACGAACATCAGCTGTTTAGAAAAGCCACAATACTGCGGTTTGCTGGAGGAAATTCATCAGCAATTAATTCTGATCGCAAAACCCAGCGAGAAGGTTGCCCTTCTTTACCAAACGGTTCATTTTCCCATTCATCGACTAGAAAAAAGTAAAGAGTGATCTTTCTGTCAGGAAAATCATGTACGACGGTATCCACCAATTCACAATGAGTTACGGTGATCCCAACTTCTTCCTTCAATTCTCTAATCAAGGCCTGCTGAGGTGTCTCACCTTGTTCTAGTTTTCCACCGGGAAACTCCCAAAATCCCCCCATATGTGAATTAACACTACGCTGTGTGATAAAAATTTCATCATTGCTATTCTTAATGATACCTGCTGCAATATGCAGATGTTTCTTTTCCATAATTGTTTTTCTTTCAGTTTATTATTTAGCTTAGGTGATTATATCTTGCAGATTACAATAAAATTAACTTAAATCACAAAATTGTATTCCCTCCAACATCCAGCATCAATAAATTACAAATAAAACAAAATATTGGAAGAATAAGGAATCACTATTCATGCAATATGACGTTCAATCCATAATTGAAGCAAGGCAAATTGCCTATCAGTTTTCTGGTGAAGCCACCCCTCTGTTTTCTGGCATTGATATGTTTTTGAATACAGAGCAACACGCATTAGTGGGGCGTAATGGTATTGGAAAATCTTGGTTGGCATCAATACTGGCACAGCGGATATCTCCTACAGAAGGCAGTGTTAAACATTTCTGTAATGTGGGCTATTTATCGCAAGGACTAACCTCTTTTGTCGGTAATACCGCCGATATGCTGGGATTAAGCAAAATAATGAGCGCTAATGAACGCGTTCTGGCAGGTGTGGGGGATGTGGCAGATTTTGATGTTATGGAGGGTAATTGGGATTGGCAATTTCAAACCGAGTCTCTTCTGGCAGAAGGTGAACTTAATCCGAATATATTAAATCAACCTTTTGATTCCTTGAGTGGCGGAGAACAAACTCGCATCAGGTTGTTAGCGTTAAAACGGCAAAGTGCGGGTTTTATTATCCTAGATGAACCAAGCAATCACCTTGACCGGCAAGGGCGTCTTTGGTTAGCGCAATGGTTGGGAACTTTCAGTGGAGGTATTTTGTTGGTGACTCACGATACCCAACTATTACAGCATGTATCCATTGTTTACGAACTCGGTGGATTTGGGTTATCCCGCAGTATCGGTGGATGGGAAACTTGGCTGGAAAGTAAAGAACAACTCAGGCTAGGCATTCAGCGAGAAGTAGATCAAACTCGAAAAAATCTGAAACAATCCCTACGAGATAAACAGAAAGATCGAGAGAGAACCAGCAAGAGACAGAGTCAAGGTAAGCAACGACGGGAAAGTGCCAATCAAAGCAAAATTATTCTGGATCGTGAACAAGGCCGCTCAGAAGCCACACAATCTCGGCAAACTAAGCTACATGAAGAAAAAATACAAAGAAGTGCTTCACTGGCTACGGATGCCAGAACAAAACTGGAAATTATCGATCCTCTGTCAATCGCTGTCGCTACACCACAAGCTGCCACTGCTCCGCTACTTTACCTGCAAGATATCATCTTACCCTTTGGTTCAGATTCCCTTATCAGCCTGACAATCAATAATAGTGATCGCCTTGCTGTTGTTGGCAAAAACGGCAGTGGAAAATCAACCTTACTGAAAATCATGACGGGTTCTCTCGCCCCCAAACAAGGCTCTTGCCGGATCACCTCTTCATATCGGTTCATGGATCAACATTTTTCGTTCCTTGATAAGACCCAATCCGCACTGCATAACTTTCAATTGCAGTCTCCGGGATGGGCGGAAGATCGCTATCGTACTCGATTAGCACAATTACGTATTCGCGGTGAAGAAGCCTTGAAGCCTGTAGGCTATCTGAGTGGAGGAGAACAGCTCAAGGTCGCACTGGCCTGCCTGTTTTGTGGACCATATGCTCCGGCGCTGTTGTTATTGGATGAACCAGACAATCATTTGGATATTGAATCACGTGAATTACTTCAGAGAGCACTGCATGATTATATAGGAGCGATGGTGCTGATTTCTCATGATGATCAATTTATTGAGAGTGTCGGTAATATGCAGGAATTGGTATTACTCAGCTAAAACAGTACATTAAATAAAGTGGTATCTTGAATCAAACAGCACGTTGAATCAATTATATGATAAACCTTCAACTCTATTTCTGAAGAAAGGCTCCCTAAAGAACCTTTTTTACAGAATAAGAATTGAGGGTTTTCGTCAAATCAACCAGTGATTAACGCTTGATGGTTTATCACTGGCCTATTAACACTGGCTTTAATTATAAACGGCCGTGGCAATGCTTAAATTTTTTGCCGGAACCACATGGGCAGGGATCATTACGTCCAACTTTACGCTCCCCGCTGGCCATTTTTGCTTCTGCTTCTGACATTAACGCGCCCTGTTCAACTTCATGGCTCAAATGCTGCTGTCTTGCCAAACGTTCTGCTTCTTCACGACGTTGTTGCTCAAGCGCTTCAACCTCTTCCGGCATTCTGACTTGGACTTTGCTCAAGGTGCTGATTACTTCATATTTCAGTGTTTCCAGCATATGGGCAAACATGGCGAAAGACTCACGTTTGTATTCCTGTTTTGGATCTTTCTGTGCATACCCCCGCAGATGAATGCCTTGACGTAGGTAATCCATCGCCGCCAGATGTTCTTTCCACAGTGTATCCAAAGTTTGTAACATGATGCCTTTTTCAAAATTACGCATCATTTCTGCACTGACGATTTCTTCTTTCTGTTTATAAACCTCGATTGCTTTCTCAAGTATACGCTCACGCAACGTTTCTTCGTGCAATTCAGGCTCTTTATCCAGCCATTCTTTGATTGGTAAATTGAGATCGAAGTCGTTGAGCAAACGTTCCTGCAACCCTTCAATATCCCACATTTCTTCCAGTGATTGTGGCGGAATATAGGCGTCAATCATTACCTTAAAGACATCTTCACGGATGCTCGTAATGGTTTCGCTAACATCACTCACATCCAGCAAATCGTTGCGCTGAGCGTAAATCGCACGACGCTGATCATTGGCAACATCATCATATTCCAGCAATTGCTTACGAATATCAAAGTTACGGCTTTCAACCTTACGCTGAGCATTAGCAATCGCTTTGGTCACCCATGGATGTTCAATCGCTTCACCCGGTTGCATTCCCAGTTTGCGCATCATGCCTGTCACACGGTCGGAAGCAAAAATGCGCATCAGGGAATCTTCCATAGAGAGGTAGAAACGTGAAGATCCCGCATCCCCCTGACGCCCTGCACGGCCACGTAATTGGTTATCGATACGACGTGATTCATGACGTTCTGTACCGACAATATGTAAACCGCCCGCAGCCAGTACTGCATCATGGCGTTCCTGCCATGCAGCTTTGATTGCCTCGATTTGTTCTTCTGTTGGTTCTTGCAGTTTGCCGATTTCTGACTGCCAGCTTCCTCCCAACATGATATCTGTACCACGTCCCGCCATGTTGGTTGCAATCGTCACCGTACCAGCCTGACCCGCCTGAGCGATAATATCCGCTTCCATCGCATGGAATTTTGCGTTCAGAACGTTATGCACAATGCCAGCTTTCGTGAGTGCGTTAGAAACGAGTTCTGATTTTTCAATCGAAATGGTTCCCATCAATACTGGTTGACCACGGTTTGTGCGATCTTTGATATCTTCAATGATTGCATCAATTTTTTCCGCTTCTGTCATGTAAACCAGATCCGGTAAATCTTGACGAACCATTGGACGGTTTGTTGGAACAACGATAGTGTCCAATTTATAAATAGAACTGAATTCAAAGGCTTCAGTGTCGGCGGTTCCCGTCATACCCGCTAATTTTTCATAGATACGGAAATAGTTCTGGAAGGTAATTGAAGCCAATGTCTGGTTTTCATTCTGAATTTCGACACCTTCTTTAGCTTCCACTGCCTGATGCAAACCATCAGACCAACGACGTCCCTGCATGGTACGCCCTGTATGTTCGTCAACAATGATAACTTCACCGTCTTTAACGATATAGTCAACATCACGGGTAAACAGGACGTGGGCACGTAAAGCGGCTGTCACATGATGCATCAGCATGATGTTGGTCGGTGAATACAAAGACTCGCCTTCTTCCATCATTTTGGCATTTACCAGCAACTCTTCAACCAGTACCAGACCTCGCTCAGTAAGGTTAACCTGACGGGTTTTTTCATCAACGGAGAAGTGCCCTTCGCCCTGGAATGTATCAGAATCCTCTTTTTCCTGACGGATCAGGCAAGGGATCAGTTTATTCACTTTGATGTAAAGTTCAGAGCTATCTTCCGCAGGCCCTGAAATAATCAATGGAGTACGGGCTTCATCGATCAGAATGGAGTCAACTTCATCCACTAACGCATAATGCAGTTTGCGTTGAACCCGCTCTTCCGGGCTAAACGCCATGTTGTCACGCAGGTAGTCGAAACCGAATTCATTGTTAGTTCCGTAAGTAATATCCGCTGCATAGGCTTCACGTTTTGCCGGTGCTGGCATGTTCGGCAAGTTAATACCCACAGTCAGGCCAAGAAACTCAAATAATCCTCGATTGTTTTCAGCATCACGCTGTGCCAGATAGTCGTTCACGGTAACAACATGAACACCTTTCCCGCTCAGTGCATTAAGATAAGCAGGTAACGTAGCAGTCAACGTTTTACCTTCACCCGTACGCATCTCCGCAATGCAACGCTCATTCAGCACCATCCCACCCAGAAGCTGTACATCAAAGTGACGCATACCAAAGACGCGTTTACTGGCTTCACGCACAGTAGCAAAGGCTTCGGGCAGAATTTTTTCCAGTAATTCCCCTTCTTTCAAGCGCGCACGGAATTGCTCTGTTTTGGCTTTTAATTCTTCATCAGAGAGCTTTTCGAACTCAGGTTCCATGCGGCTGATCACATCCACCACTTTGTGCAAACGGCGCAAAGTACGGTCATTGCGGCTACCAAAAATTTTAGTTAGTAATTTAATAAGCATAATTAGTACATCTCAGATAGGGCCACAATTGTAGCCAACCAATCATTTCTTAAGACACTGTCTTATTTGGATAAGAGTAAAAAATAAAACAGAAACGTTAAAGCAAAGATAAATGATTTGAGATCGGCCCGGCTCTAATCCCCTGAGTTTTAGCTAGCCAGAGTGCTGGAATATGTGTATCGGGAAGAATTGCCATTTCAATCGCAATATCAGAAATCGCATTATCAAATGGCGTTGATGCTTGAGTCAGCATGGCATGCAACGTATCTAACATAATCTGTTGCATAGATGGAGAAGAAATCCGGGTATTTTCTTTTGCTACTTCGTACCTGACAGGTTCGGTAATAGAAAAAGCAAAAGAAAGTTGCCGGATCACGTTACGAACAGCATGTTGCTGCCAGTGATTTAAATAATTCGCTGGTTGTCGCTGGGCACTTTTTAATTGAAATAGGTGCAATTGAAATAAGTGTTCAAACGAGGAAATCGCTTGATTTTGATTCTCTTGGGCAGAAGATGTGTTGCTATGGGAAAGGCTTTCTGCCACTCCGGCAAAAACAGTAGGAACACCAATTCCTGTAGCAACCATGCCCAGTAAAAGATGAGACCAAAAATAACGCCTACCAAATTGTCGCCAAAGATTTAGAATACTCATTAACCCTTCATTAATAAATACTGGAACTGCCTTTATTATGCGAGATAGCCGCCCACAATCACTGGATACGCTTTTTGAAGACGGGGCGACTGTCGGAAAAAGCCCGCTTCAAACCATTCAACAATATGCTATCGCATTATTAAAACTCAACCGTACCGTTCTCAGTCTGCTTCCTGCTCCGCTGCATCCGTGGTGCAGGGTCGCCAATTATCGCAAACATATTCTGGTACTGGAAGCAGGAAATGCCAGTTGGATGACCCGACTTCGTTATGAAATCCCTGTATTACTTTCAACTCTGAGAAGCGAAATTCTACCATCTTTATCCTCTATCGACATCAGGATTAATCCTTCATTAATGGTAAAACGTGATAATAATGCTCAGAACTCCGCAAAATCACCTAATAATGATAAACAGAATTTACCAAATCGCCAGCTAACCCATGAAAGTGCAAAAGCATTAATGATGCTGGCTGAACGTAGCCCAGAGAAATTGAAAAGGAAGTTGGAAAGACTGGCTGCGCTGGCCGGAGAGGGTACCAGCACAGCCAAGAAGAAACGCTAACGCTGAATGAATAATGTCAGCGAAATGAGCGTGATAGATAACATAACCCACTGGTGCATCATAGGGATGCTCTCAACACGATTTATCAACAAAAGCATTATCAACAAAAGCATTATCAACAAATACGTTATCAATGCGCATATTATCGATACACACGTTAGCCATTATGCCAGCACTAATGATGGAGCACAGAAAGCCTGTGGCATTTCAGCTTCATCTTCAAATGTAACAAATTCCCAAGCGCTTTCGTGCGCCAAGACAGTTTGCAGCAACTTGTTGTTCAGTGCATGACCTGATTTAAACGCGGTAAAGGCGCCAATAATGTTGTAACCGCACATAAACAAATCGCCGATGGCATCCAGCATTTTATGACGAACAAATTCATCTTCAAAACGCAGACCATCTTCATTGAGTACGCGGTAATCATCTACCACAATCGCACAATCGAAGCTGCCGCCAAGGCACAGACCTTGAGATTGCAGGTACTCAATATCACGCATAAATCCGAAAGTACGCGCACGACTAATCTGGCGAACAAACGAATCTGCTGAGAAGTCCAAGCTATAGCGCTGTGAGCTGGAATCAATCGCTGGATGGTTAAAGTCAATGGTAAAATCCAGACTGAAACCGTGATATGGCGACAATTCGACCCATTTATCACCATCTTCCACGCGAACGGTGTCTTTCATGCGCACAAATTTCTTCGCTACATTCAGCTCTTCAATACCCGCATCTAATAACAGGAAAACGAACGGACTCGCGCTACCGTCCATAATCGGGATCTCTGGTGCATCGACATCAATAACAATGTTATCGATCCCCAGACCTGCTAATGCCGCATTCAAATGCTCAACGGTTGAAATCCGCACATTATGCTCATTAACCAGACAAGTACAGAGCATAGTATCACGCACAGATTTAGCATCTGCCGGAAAATCTACCGGTGGATTCAAGTCAGTACGACGATAGATGACCCCGGTATTAGCCGGTGCTGGACGCATTGTCAGCGTGACTTTTTTACCGGTGTGCAAACCGACGCCGGTCGCTTGAACAATACGTTTTAATGTCCTTTGTTTGATCATCGTTTATATCTCGCAATGTTACCATCCTGCCAACCACTATAAGGTATGATTGGCAGAATAGTTTAGCACAAAAAGCGGAGAATCCAATTTTTTAACGACTAATCAGCCTGCTTACGCAAAAACGCAGGGATGTCCAAATAATCAGGTTCCTTGCTTGTTTGTGCGTTTTGGTCATTAACGACTTTTGCGATTGTTTTGTTCTCATCAGATAATGAAGAGAGCCCGCCAGGCATCTGCTGGTAACGGTGCTCCAACGTGTTTGCCTGAGGAACTTTGTTATTAGTTACCAGCGTAATTTCTGGACGTTTGTCCATGCCAATGCCAGTGGCCACAACAGTAACACGCAGTTCGTCGTTCATATCTGGATCCAATGACGTACCGATAACCACCGTCGCATTATCTGAAGCAAATGCGCGGATGGTGTTACCAACCGTTTCAAATTCATCCAGACGCAAGTCAAAGCCTGCTGTAATGTTAACCAGAACGCCACGCGCACCAGAAAGGTCGATATCTTCCAGCAATGGGCTGGAAATAGCCATTTCTGCTGCTTCTTCTGCACGATCTTCACCTTGTGCGATACCAGAACCCATCATGGCGTAACCCATTTCGGACATCACAGTACGAACGTCAGCGAAGTCAACGTTCATAAGGCCTGGGCGAGTGATCAGTTCAGCGATACCTTGAACCGCCCCTTTCAGGACGTCATTAGCTGCACCGAACGCATCCAGCAGAGAAATTCCACGGCCCAGAACTTTCAATAATTTGTCATTTGGAATGGTAATCAATGAATCCACATGCTTGGATAATTCAGTGATCCCTTGTTCCGCGAAAGCCATACGTTTTTTGCCTTCAAAATTGAATGGCTTAGTGACGACAGCAACCGTCAGGATGCCAAGTTCTTTGGCAATTTCGGCCACAACAGGTGCAGCACCTGTGCCTGTACCACCGCCCATACCTGCAGCGATAAATACCATATCGGCCCCTTCCAGAGCTGTACGCAATGATTCACGATCTTCTTCCGCAGCAGTACGGCCAACTTCAGGGTTTGCACCAGCACCCAATCCTTTAGTAATGCCGTTGCCAATCTGGATAGTCTGACCGACAGCCGTCTTACGCAGTGCTTGAGCATCGGTGTTCACCGCAAAGAAGTCCACGCCTTCAATACGCTCACGCACCATGTGCTCAACAGCATTACCGCCGCCGCCGCCGACGCCGATGACTTTAATCACCGCGTCATTGGTTAATTCCAGTGGTTCAAACATAATTTCTCTCCGTTTTGTGCCTTTATGTCGAGGCCGGCGACATTGTCGTAGCCTCTGTATAAAAAATCAAAATTCTTTTTTCAGCCAGTTGCTGACTTTCTTAAACCAGCCACTCACTGACGTTCGTTTATCGGCGTCAGAATCTCCACCAAGTTGGGATTCTTTGCCGTAATGCAGAAGCCCTACTGCGGTTGAGTAGCAAGGCTCCTGTACATAATCTGTCAGTCCAGTGATGTTCAGGGGACGACCAATGCGCACTTGGGTATGAAATACCCGTTGGGCACAATCAGCCAGACCATCAATCTGGGCTCCTCCCCCGGTCAGGACAATCCCTGCTGCCAGGTGATGTTTTACTCCCTGCTGACGTAATTGCTCCTGCAATCGCAAAATTTCATCATTCACTAAATTCAGCAGTTCGGTATAACGAGGTTCAATCACCTCTGCCAGAGTCTGACGTTGTAGACTACGGGGAGGCCGACCTCCCACGCTCGGGACTTCTACACTCTCATCCTTGCTGACTATCGATCCCAAAGCGCATCCATGACGCACCTTGATGGTCTCGGCATCACTAGGGGGGGTACCAAACGCATAGGCAATATCACTGGTAACCACATTGCCCGCATAAGGAATAACCCTGGTATGTCGCAATGCACCACCTGTGTATACCGCCATATCCATCGTGCCTCCGCCGATATCAACGACGCACACCCCTAATTCACGTTCATCTTCCGTCAGAACGGCATAACTTGCCGCCAATCCGGCAAAAATAAGTTGGTCAACTTTCAGTCCACAACGTTCAACAGCTTTTACAATATTTTTCGCCATGTCGTTATGGCAGGTAATCAAGTGAACTTTCGCCTTCATACGCACGCCAGAAAGCCCTACCGGATTTTTAATCCCTTCCTGATAGTCAATCGCGTATTCCTGTGGGATCACATGCAAAATACGGTGTTCATCACGAACACGAACCGATTTAGCAGTATGGACAACACTGTCCACATCATCCTGCGTCACTTCTTCTTCGGAAATAGGCACCATGCCAATTTCATTCTGGCAACTGATATGTTTGCCAGAAAGAGCCAAATAGACTGAAGAGATCTGGCAATCTGCCATGAGTTCAGCCTGATCAATGGCGCGTTGTACGCATTTAACGACCGATTCAAGATCGTTAACACCGCCTTTATCCATTCCGCGAGATGGGCAACTTCCTACTCCGATAATATTAACCATACCATCGGGCAGAATTTCACCAACCAGGGCAGATACTTTTGCTGTCCCGATTTCAAGGCCAACTACCAATTTTCTGTCCGTTGATTTGATCATCGTTATTCTGCCTGTCAATGTATTATTACCTGTCACTGTGTGTTTTTGTCCGTTATTGAAACCGGTGTATCAGTTAATAAAGGAGCCCAACCGACCGCAGCACCGCTGTCATAACGTAAGTCAACATAAGCCACACGTTTTTCCGTGTTTTTCAGTAACACAGGGTAAAGTTCAACAAAACGTCTAATGCGTTCTATTTTATCTCGATTTCCTAGCTCCAATCGAATATCGTTATCCAGTATCAGTTGCCAAGAATTACGTGCTGTCATGAGTACCGCTTTTAATTTAATTTTATGTTCTGCAAGCAGAGCAGCCATTGAGCGGTATCCGTTCAATACGTCTTTTTCTTTGCTTTCGGGGCCATACAGCATCGGATAATGCCCATTGGCACTACGTTCCATTGGCAAACTGAATACTCTTCCTTCTGCGTCCAGCATTTGCGTATCATTCCAGCGGACATAAGGAACATATTCTACCAGATGTATTTTCAGTTCATCAGGCCATTGTTTACGCACAGTGACTTGTCGAATCCATGGCAGTTGTTCAATCTTTTCCTGAATGACGTTGACATCCTGTGTCATGAATGTTCCCGGAGGACCCAGTGATAAAATGGCCTGCCTAACATCGTCATTTGTGGTGTAATGACGTTCGCCAGTTAACACCAATTTTGAGAGCGGTAATCTATTCGGATCTTTCATCCAGTCCAGAGCCACCCAACTTGCCGATATGATGGTGCCAAGCACCATCAGGAAGAAGATAATCCCTACCAGATAATAACCATTACTGGGACGAGTCCCCTTAGCCTCGCTCTCCCGCTCCCGCTCCCGGATCTTCCGGGCTGCCTGTGACATATCAATCAGCCAATTCCAAAATTCTCGCTACGAGTTGAGAAAAACTGAGTCCAGCCTGACGCGCAGCAATGGGTACCAGACTATGGCTGGTCATGCCTGGAGAGGTATTGACCTCCAGCAGATAGAAGTTACCCTTGCCATCGTCCATAATATCGACCCGTCCCCAGCCACCACATCCCAGCGCTTTATAAGCCCTTGATGCGATATCTGCCAACTCCTGTTCTTTTTCAGCACTCAAACCACTTGGACAGAAGTATTGTGTTTCATTGGAAATATATTTCGCTTCATAGTCGTAAAACACATCCGGAGCCTGAATACGGATAGACGGAAGCGCCTCATCACCCAAAAACCCCACGGTATATTCGGGGCCAAACAACCATTTCTCAACCAACACATCGGTGTCGTACTGAAACGCCAATTCCAATGCACCACGCAGTTCGGGATAGTCACTTACTTTGGTCATCCCTACACTGGAACCTTCCAGATTCGGTTTAACCATTAATGGTAATCCTAATTCCTGAACATATTCTTTGAGTTGGAAATCATTAAGTTGTTCAAATTTTTGAGAATTAATTACGACATAAGGAGAAACAGGCAGTTTTGCCCCTTCCCATAGCTGTTTTGTGCGCAATTTATCCATTGACAACGCAGACGCCATCACACCGCTGCCAGTATAAGGGAGCTGCAAAAATTCCAGCAAACCTTGCAAAGTACCATCTTCACCGCCACGACCATGTAGCGCGATAAAGACTTTGCTAAATCCTTCTTCTTTGAGTTTAGTCACATCAAAGTCTTTTGTATCGACTGAATGGGCGTTAATGCCTGCTTCTTTCAGTCCAGTCACTACTGCTTGTCCTGATTGCAATGAAACTTCACGTTCAGCAGACGTTCCGCCCAACAGAACAGCGACCTTATCAACCATGATGCTCTCCCTCATTAAAAGATGGCTGTAATTTCGTTTCAGCCAGATTGCGCGCTATTTTACCGATATTACCGGCACCTTGTACCAATACTAAGTCATTGTTTTCTATAACCTGTGACAGTATGGCCGAAATTTGCTCTGGTTCTGATACAAAAATCGGATCCAACTTCCCACGGCTACGGATAGTGCGACATAAAGAACGGCTATCTGCTCCCGGAATCGGGGTTTCACCTGCGGCATACACATCCAGCATCAACAGAACATCCACCTGACTCAAAACATTAGCAAAATCATCATATAAATCACGAGTTCTCGTATAACGATGTGGCTGGAATACCATCACAATACGTTTATCCGTCCAGCCTGCCCGTGCGGCTTTAACCGTGGCGTCAACTTCAGTCGGATGATGACCATAATCATCGACCAACATCACACTGCCTTCTTTCGCATTTATATGTTTGAGGGAAAATTCCCCCAGAAAATCAAATCGACGCCCGGTTCCCTGAAATTCTGCCAGTGATGCCAGAATATCAGCATCATTAATACCCTCTTCTGTCGCCACTGCGACGGCAGCCGTTGCATTCAATGCGTTGTGACGTCCGGGAGCATTCAACACCACATGCAGATCTGGTAAATCATACCGACTGATGGTGAAAAACCCTTGAGCCCCTTTCTGCTCATAATGGGTAATGCGAACGTCAGCTTCTTCGCTGAAACCGTAGGTCGTAATATAACGCCCAATACGGGGGAGCAATTCCTTAACAACTGGGTCATCAATGCACATTACAGCTCGACCATAAAACGGCAGGTTATGCAGGAAATTGACGAACGTCTGTTTCAGATTTTCGAAATCCCCTTGATAGGTATCCATGTGGTCGGCTTCAATATTAGTGATTACCGCCATCATTGGCTGTAAGTGCAGGAAAGAGGCATCACTTTCATCTGCTTCAGCAATCAGGTAACGACTGCTACCCAAGCGAGCATGTGTACCCGCCGCTTTCACCAACCCACCATTAACGAATGTAGGATCAAGACCTGCCTGCGCATAAATGCCTGCGATCATTGCTGTCGTCGTGGTTTTTCCATGTGTTCCCGCAATGGCAATACCGTGGCGGTAACGCATCAACTCGGCCAGCATTTCCGCACGACGGATCACGGGAATGCGTGCTTCACGGGCAGCAATAATCTCTGGGTTATCCGCAGAGATGGCGGTGGATGCAACCACCACACTGGCATTCCGGACATTTTCCGAGCGGTGATTAAAATAAATTGTTGCACCCAGTTCAATCAGTTGTTTTGTAACCGGATTAGGTGCCAAATCAGAGCCGCTTATCTGATAACCTTCATTAGCCAACACCTCGGCGATACCACCCATGCCAGCACCACCAATACCGACAAAGTGGATATGCCTGACTTTTCTCATTTCAGGCACTGAAGCTCTCAATTTCGCCAATTGTTGTGTATTCACGTTTTAATCTTCACTCGTTATGTTTACGTCACCGTTCTACTTTTTTCACCAGAAAACTATTTAGAACGGCCTGAATGATTTTCAACAGCCTCGATCAACGCGGCTGCCACACGCTCGGTTGCATTTATGATAGCGACTGAGCGTGCCTTTTCTGCCATTTCCAGCAGTTGTGGTCGTTGCCACTGAATTAATAAATCTGCTACTGCATCAGCCGTAAATTCTGGTTGCTCAAATATCTTGGCTGCTCCGGCTTTTTCCAATGGCAATGCATTCCAATATTGCTGGCGATCTTTATGCTGAAACGGAACAAAGATCGCAGGCAGGCCTGCGGCAGACACCTCGCTTACTGTTAATGCGCCAGAACGACACACGACAATGTCTGCCCACGCATAGGCCTGTGCCATATCATCAATGAATTCAGTCACTTTAAATTGAGAATTGACGGATCTTTCATACCTGTTCTGCGTTTCTTCCTGAGCGCCCTTTCCAGACTGGTGCCATACTGTGGCTTTATCACCCAGACGAGCAGCAACTTCTGGCATGGTGTGATTTAAAATTCTAGCCCCCTGACTGCCTCCGACGACCAATATCCGGATAGGGCCTTCACGCTCTCTCAGACGCTGCGCTGGCACAGGTAACGCCAACACATCTTCCCGTACAGGGTTGCCAACAACCGGCGCTTTAGGGAATGCCCCAGGAAATGCTTGTAAAACTGTTTTGGCGATTTTAGCCAACCAACGGTTGGTCAGCCCCGCAATTCCATTTTGCTCGTGGAGTACAACCGGAATGCCACACAACCATGCAGCCACTCCACCCGGCCCGGAAACATATCCTCCCATTCCCAGCACGACATCCGGCTGATAACGACGCATGATAGCTTTTGCCTGCCGAATGGCCTTAAAAATTCTAATGGGGGCGGCAAGCAACGCTTTTATTCCTTTGCCCCGCAGCCCTGAAATTTGAATAAATTCGATATCAATGCCATGCTTCGGAACCAAGTCTGCTTCCATACGATCAGCGGTTCCCAACCAGCGAATATCCCACCCCTGCTCTTTTAAATGATGGGCAACCGCCAGTCCGGGGAAAACATGGCCTCCCGTACCCCCTGCCATCACCATTAAACGCCGGTTTTTGCCACTCATTTAGAGCTCCTTCCGAACGCCTGCGCTTTTGTCAGACGCACTTCATAATCAATTCGCAATAACAGGACGATGGCCGTCGACATCACAATCAGACTTGAGCCACCGTAACTTACAAGAGGTAATGTCAAACCTTTCGTCGGCAACATACCTGCCGCAGCCCCGACATTAATAAACGCCTGAAAACTAAACCAGATGCCAATTGAACAGGCCAGAAAACCAGCAAATCGTTGATCAAGCTGTAGTGCCCTGCGGCCAATCATCATTGCACGGAAAGCGACGAAGAATACCATTGCCAACACTAAAACCACACCGAAATAACCTAACTCTTCGGCGAGAATGGAGAAAATAAAGTCAGTATGAGCTTCGGGTAGATATTCCAATTTCTGAACTGAATTTCCCAGACCTTGCCCGAAGAAATCACCTCGACCAAATGCCATTAGTGACTGAGTTAACTGATACCCACTGCCAAAAGGATCGTCCCACGGATTCAAAAAAGAGGTCACCCTACGCATACGATAAGGCTCAACAATGATCAGCACGCAAACTGAAAATATTCCGCAACTAATGATGGCAAGGAACTGCCACAATTTTGCTCCCGCCAGAAACAGGAGTGCTAGTGTTGTCACAAATAATACAATCACTGTTCCCAAATCAGGCTGTGCCAACAACAGGATAGCCAGAGCAATCATGACCCCCATCGGTTTGCCAAATCCCCAGAAATTATTTCTTACTTCTTCTACTTTTCTAACCAGATAGCTAGAGATGTAACAAAAAAGTGACAGTTTCGATAATTCGGCGGGCTGAATGCGTAATGGGCCAATCGCTACCCATCGAGATGCTCCATTAACCGAGCTCCCCACAAACAACACCACGACAAGCATCATGATTGTGCCCAATAGCATGACGTTACTGTAACGTTGCCAGAATGCCATTGGAATACGCAGGGTAATCAATGACAAGACAAATGACAGAAGCAAGTAAACTGCATCACGTTGCGCAAAAATAAATGGGTTTTGAGCAAGGCGCTGACCTACTGGCATTGAAGCTGATGTCACCATGACAAAGCCAATCACTGCTAACCCCAATATCATCCAGACCAGGGTACGATCATACATAACGGTATCTGTTTCCACATTACCCGTCAGCCAATTTTTAAATTTACCAAGGCCTGGAATGGTCATCAGCCTAACTCCTCTGCCAACCGGGCAAATTCACGACCACGATGTTCAAAACCGTTGAACTGATCAAAGCTCGCACAAGCTGGTGACAGAAGCACCATATCGCCAGCAACCAGCTTCAAGGCAATTTCTCTCATCGCCTGTTCCATGGTTTCTGTCAATGTTGAGATTTCAGGACGCAGTTGCGCTAGCTGTTCCCCATCACGACCGAAACAGTAAAGGCGAATGTTGTTCCCCGATAGGTAAGGTTTCAGCGGGGTAAAATTCGCCGCTTTTCCATCTCCACCCAATAAAAGATAAAGAGTACCTTCCATTTTCAAGCCACTGAGTGCCGCTTGGGTGCTGCCAACATTGGTCGACTTAGAATCATTCACCCAGAAAACATCATTTCTCATATGAACCACCTGAAAACGGTGTTCCAGCCCAGAGTAAGTACGTAATGCCTGGAGGCTGGCTTCCTGAGGGATACCTACCGCATCCGCCAGTGCCAACGCAGCCAGTCCATTGGTGTAATTATGTTGCCCTGCCAGACGGATCTCATTAGTTGACAACAATCGTTGATCATGAACCATCAGTTGCAAACTCTGGCTATTGAGCTGGTAGTCTCCAACATCGACACCAAAACTGATGCAACGGCTATCTTTCCCTGTCGTCGGTAATGTCAGTGCATCTTGCTCATTCACTACACAGACTTTTGCCTGCTCGTAAATACGCAGTTTCGCCGCTCGATATTGTGACAACCCTTCAGGGTAACGAACCATATGGTCTTCAGTGACATTTAGCACTGTCGCTGCCGCTGCTTTCAGACTATAAGTGGTTTCAAGCTGGAAACTGGAAAGCTCCAATACATACAATTGGCAAGGCTGCTTCAACAATTCCAATGCGGGTACACCGATATTTCCACCCACACCAACCTGCCATCCCGCCTCTTTGGCTATCTCTCCCACCAAACTGGTGACCGTACTTTTACCATTCGAACCGGTGATCGCCACAATCGGAGCCTTTGCTTCACGACAAAACAATTCAATATCACCGACGATTTCAATACCCGCATCTGCCGCAGCTTTAAGCTCAGGCGTTGCCAATGCAACGCCCGGACTGGCAACGATTAAATCGGCATCCATTAACCACGTTTCATTCAGGTTGCCAGTGTGGCACTCAACGCCATCGGGCAGTTGATAGCTGTCCGGCAACACCGAACGGGTATCCATGACACGCGGAATGACTCCGCGTGTCATGAAAAAGTCAACACAGGAAAGGCCAGTCAGCCCTAATCCGACAATGACGATTTTTTTATCCCTGTATTGAGTCATGCATAGCTCAGCCATGATTAACGTACCTTCAGAGTTGCCAGACCAATCAACACCAATATCAAGGAGATGATCCAGAAACGCACAATAACGCGTGGCTCTGGCCAACCTTTCAATTCATAGTGATGGTGGATCGGCGCCATGCGGAAAATTCGCTGACCTCGCAACTTAAATGATCCAACCTGCAAAATGACCGACAAAGTTTCCACCACAAATACGCCGCCCATGATGATTAACAGGAATTCCTGGCGCAGCAATACAGCAATGGTGCCTAATGCTCCGCCCAAAGCCAATGAACCAACATCCCCCATAAATACTTGCGCTGGATAAGTGTTGAACCATAAGAAGCCCAATCCAGCACCGACAATCGCAGTACTGACAATAGCCAATTCACCTGCATGAGCGATAAAAGGGAGATGCAGGTAGCTGGCAAACTTCACGTTACCCGTTGCCCACGCCACCAATGCAAAGCCTGCTGCAACCAGTACGGTTGGCATGATAGCCAAACCGTCCAACCCATCAGTCAGGTTCACTGCATTACTGGTTCCAACAATCACAAAATAGGTCAGCAAAATGTACAGCAACCCTAACTGTGGCATGACTTCTTTGAAGAATGGCACCACCAATTGTGTTGCGGGGGTATCTTTACCCAGGCTATACATCGTAAACGCCACCCCAAGAGCCAGAACGGATTGCCAGAAATATTTCCAACGTGCAATCAGCCCTTTGGTATCTTTGCGAACCACTTTACGGTAGTCATCTACAAACCCGACAATGCCATAACCCAGCAATACCACCAGTACACACCAAACATATGGGTTTTCCAGATTCGCCCACAGCAAGACAGTAATCGTGATAGAGAACAGGATCAGCAAGCCGCCCATCGTTGGTGTCCCACGTTTACTGAAGTGAGATTCCGGGCCATCATTGCGCACAACCTGACCAATTTGTAATTTTTGCAGATAAGCAATCAGTGTTGGCCCCATCCATAACGCAATGAACAGTGCAGTCAACAAGCCGACGATGGCTCTGAACGTCAGATAAGAAAAGACGTGAAAACCTGAGTGATACTTAACCAGATACTCGGCTAGCCAAACTAACATTGGAAGTTCTCCTTCAGTGCGTTCACTACCTCTTCCATCGCGGTACTACGTGAACCTTTAATTAATATGGAAATCATTTCGTGCTGTTCCAGTAAAGAAAGCAGCTCTGCAACTAATTCAGTCTTGTTCGCGCAATGTTGCCCTCGCCCACTCGTGTCACTGATATGGATGCTCATAGCCCCGACACTGAATACCTTATCTATGCTTGTGGATGCCACGGCCTGACCAACTTCTCGATGGCACTCAATCGCCCGCTCTCCCAACTCACCCATATCACCGACAACCATCACTCGATAACCGGGCATTTGCGACAAAACATTTGCCGCTGCAATCATGGAGCCAGTGTTAGCGTTATAAGTGTCGTCCAACACTAGTTTCCCTTCTGCAAGATAAATGGGAAATAAACGTCCTGAAACAGCCTTTAATTCCGATAATCCAACACGAATATCCTCCAATGATGCCCCAACAGAAATTGCTAGCGCACTGGCAGCCAACGCATTAGCAATATTATGTTTTCCCGGCAGCGGCAGTGTCAGTTTGATCTTCCCAATGGGAGTATGGAGACAAAAGTGCGTTGCCAGAGGTTGTTCCAAAATGTCGGTCGCGTAAAAATCAGCACCAGCCGTTGTGGATGAAATGGAAAAACGCCATACCGTTTGCTGATTGCTAATGCTGTGCTGCCAATTATCCCAGTCATTACTATCCAGATTGATAATGGCAGTTCCAGTTGGATCAAGCCCTTCAAAGATCTCACCTTTTGCCTTGGCTACCCCAGCTAAAGAGCCAAACCCTTCCAGATGAGCAGAAAACAGGTTATTAACCAGCGCACTTTCAGGGCGAGTCATTTCGGTGGTATAGGCAATTTCACCAATGTGGTTGGCTCCCAATTCAATGACAGCAAACTGATGTTCATCAGTAAGCCTGAATAGCGTCAACGGTACACCGATGTCATTATTAAAATTGCCAGCGGTATAAAGGGTATTGCCGCACTGACACAAAATAGATGCGGTCATCTCTTTTACGGATGTTTTGCCTGATGAGCCAGTCAAAGCCACCACGCGCGCTTTACTTTGCCGACGAACCCAACCTGCCAATTTCCCCATCGCCAGACGGGTGCCTTCCACGACGACCTGAGGACAATCAACATCAAGACGACGGCTGACCAACAAAGCACCTGCGCCCTGCTGCGCAACATCAGCCGCGAAAGTGTGAGCGTCAAACATCTCCCCTTTTAAGGCAATGAACAAACTACCGTGTATGATTCTGCGGCTATCAGTTTCCACGGTATTAATCGGAAGCATAGCAGCCTGCTGTTCAGTAACGTGATATAGCGTTCCATTAGTTAACTGTGCCAGTTGCAGGAGTGTCAGCGGGATCATGCGATTACCCCTAACAAACGTGCAACGGTCAGGCGATCTGAATAATCCAAACGTCTGTTGCCGACTAATTGATAATCTTCATGGCCTTTGCCTGCCACCAGCACAACATCGTCTTCGGCAGCCTGCATAATGGCACTGGTAACAGCCTCAACACGCCCGTGAATAGTCATTGCCCGACCAGGATCAGCGAACCCTTCCAGAATATCCGCCACAATTGCCTGTGGTTCTTCACTACGGGGATTGTCATCAGTAACAACCACACGATCAGCGCCCTGTTCTGCCACACCGCCCATTAATGGGCGTTTGCCTTTATCACGATCCCCACCACAGCCAAACACACACCAGAGTTGCCCCTTACAGTGCAAACGAGCCGCAGACAGCGCTTTTTCCAAGGCATCAGGGGTATGGGCATAATCCACAACAACAGTAGGACGAACAGAAGATGAAAAAACTTCCATACGCCCACAAACGGGTTCCAGACAAGAAGCCGTTGCCAACAATTTTTCCAGTGGATATTCCAGCGTTAGTAAAGTCGCAAGTGCCACAAGCAAATTACTGACATTAAAGGCACCCATCAGAGGACTATTAATAGTTCCCTCTCCCCAACTGGAGTTAAATGTAATCGATGCGCCTCTGTCATGATAATGAACTTCGCTGGCTGATAACCAACGTCCCTGCCAATTTTCCGGCAGACGATTTTCCATCGTCACCGCGACAGCTTCCGGTAAACGAGACAACCATTTCTGTCCTACTGCATCATCCGCATTGATAATTTTCTGCTTCACATCGTGATTGCAGAACAGCATCCATTTGGCCTCTTCGTAATTATCCATATCACCATGATAATCAAGATGATCACGGCTTAAATTAGTAAAAGCGGCAGCTTGAAACGGTAACGCAGCCACTCTTCCCTGAACCAGCCCGTGTGAAGAGACTTCCATCGCAGCAAAAGTCGCGTTTTGATTAACCAGTTGTTGTAAATCAAGCTGGATATCAACGGCTGAGCCTGTGGTATTTTCACTTTGTACCACCATACCCAACAGACCATTTCCTACAGTGCCCATCACAGCACTGGTTTCGCCAAGCCCTTGGCTCCATTGTGCCAGTAGTTGTGTTGTTGTTGTTTTTCCGTTAGTTCCGGTCACCCCCACCAACTTCAGCTTATTGCCGGGATGCTGGTAAAATTCGCCAGCCAATTTTGATAATTTGTTATTTAAATCATCTAAATAGATAACGGATACACTATGCACTTTCTGCATAGTACCGCTATCCGCTTTTCCCTTCGCTTCTGCAATCACCGCAGCGACACCTTGAGCGATGGCTTGAGGAATATATTTTCGACCATCTGTTTGATGCCCTTTAACCGCAACAAACAGATCTCCGGCAGCCGCCTTACGGCTGTCCAATGTCATTTCGCGTAGCGGAAGCTCCGGTGTATCGACACCCCATGGAGCCAGTAAATCGCGTAAATTACGATCTGCCACTTTTATCCTCTTTATTTATTAATCACAAATTCGTTTTTATCATCCGTAGGCAATGCATCTGGCTCAACGTTCATCGTACGCAACACACCACTCATGATGGCTCCGAAGATAGGCGCTGAAACCGCACCACCATAATATTTACCTGCTTGTGGGTCATTGATGATCACAACCAGCGCAAACCGTGGATTACTCGCAGGCGCAACCCCTGCGGTGTAAGAAAGATACTTATTGACATATTTGCCATCCGGCCCGACTTTCTTTGCCGTACCGGTTTTAATTGCAATACGATAACCTTTTATCGCCGCCCGTACGCCACCACCACCCGGCAATGCCACACTTTCCATCATGTGCACGACTGTCCGCATTATATCTTCAGGAAAGACGCGGGTTCCCGGTACGGGAGGGTCAACTTTAGTAATTGAAAGAGGGCGATAAATGCCAAAACTACCTATCGTTGCATAGGCTCGCGCTAACTGTAACGGTGTTACCATCAGCCCGTAGCCGAAAGAAAAGGTGGCCCTATCAAGATCCGACCACCGTTGTTTATGTGTTGGAAATAAGCCACTGCTTTCTCCGACCAACCCCAAATTGGTCGGTTTTCCCATCCCAAAGCGTGAATAAACATTTACCAACTCTGAGGCGGGCATCGCTAACGCCAGCTTGGAAACACCAACGTTACTCGACTTCTGTAAAATTCCGGTGATAGTTAATTCAGGACGCGGAGCTACGTCTTTGATTTCGTGCCCCCTTGAACCATACGTTACACGATATGGTCTGGTATCCAACACCGTATTTTCTTTGACAATGCCACTATTCAGGGCGCTCATTACCACTAATGGTTTTATCGTGGAGCCAGGTTCAAAAATATCAGTGATAGCACGGTTACGCATCGCATCTTTCGGCGTTCCTGCCAAATTATTCGGGTTATAAGATGGACTGTTTGCCATCGCTAACACTTCACCCGTATTGACATCAACCAGTACGGCGGTTCCTGATTCAGCTTTGTTCAGTAAGACCGCTTTGGTCAATTCGCGATATACCAAAGTCTGGAGGCGCTCATCAATACTGAGCGATAGATCGTGGGCAGCCCTGCTATCTGTTGATGAGATATCTTCAATAACACGTCCTGTACGATCTTTACGCACGGTCCGGCTTCCCGGCATCCCTGTCAGCCAGCTATCAAAGCTTTTTTCAACGCCTTCAATTCCCTTACCATCAATATTCGTCACCCCAATGATGTGCGCGGTCACTTGACCTGCCGGATAATAACGGCGAGATTCTTGACGTAAATGGATGCCGGGTAGCTTCAGTTTCTCAACATAGTCACCGATGGAGGTATTCACTTGACGGGCAAGGTAAACAAAGCGCCCATTAGGATAGTCACTGATTTTTTTAGTGAGTTGCTCAAGCGGAATAGAAAGAGCATCAGCCAAAGCTTTCCAGCGGGTATCATCGGTGATCCCCCCTTTCTCAAACACTTCTTTGGGATCTGCCCAAACAGCGTCAACAGGTACACTGACAGCCAATGGACGCCCGTTGCGATCATTGATCATGCCACGGGCGGTTGGGATAGACTGAACGCGCAGGGAACGCGAGTCCCCTTCTTTAACTAAACGGTCAGGATTGATGATCTGCAAATAAGCAACACGAATCAAAAGCCCGATGACAGCAAGCCCAATGCCTCCACACAGCAAGGCAAAACGCCAGCTTACAAAACTTGCTTTATCTTCTTGCTTTTTCAACTTTAAAGAGCGTGCTGCTTTCATCGCCTACCTTTTGGTTGTCAACTGGACTCATTGTGTTATCACAATATTTTCTTTCGCTGGATCAACGTGTTGCATCTGCAAATTTTCAGTCGCAACCCTTTCAATTCGAGTGTGATCACCTAGAGCATTTTCTTCAAGGAGCAGGTTACGCCATTCAATATCCTGAGCATCAAGTTGAATCACCTGACGCTCTTTCTCAGCGGTTAATAGTCGGGTCTGATGCGTGACCGTCACAACGCTGATAGCAGAAACCACAACAGCTATCAGCAAAATCAGTGGGATTTTGGCATTACGGATTAAATCCCCGCCGATAACCCCGACTAAACCGTGACGTTCACCCGCCATTATTCAACCGCCTTTTCAGCAAATCGCAAAACCGAGCTTCGCGCCCTTGGGTTTGTGGCCACTTCATCCTCTGAGGGTTTCATTTTGCCAATAGATTTCAGAGTTCGTCCTCCCATCGTTTTTAACTGCGCTTCCGTGAGAGGCAGACCAACCGGAACCTGCGGCCCCTGACTATGTTGCCGGATAAAGCGTTTCACTATACGATCTTCCAACGAATGGAAACTGATGACAGATAATCGCCCCTGTGGTGCCAGAACGCGTAATGCACCATCTAATGCACGTTCGATCTCTTCCAGTTCACTGTTAATATAAATTCTGATAGCCTGAAAGCTGCGTGTTGCCGGATGTTTATGCTTTTCTTTAACGGGGCTTGCCTGAGCGATTAACTCTGCCAACTCCCGGGTTCGCGCCATCGGTTCTTCCTGATTGCGTGCCACAATGGCTCTCGCGATCCGCTTGGCAAAGCGTTCTTCACCAAATGTTTTCAGTACCCATGCGATATCATCTGCTTCAGCTTTCATCAACCATTCAGCGGCAGACTGCCCCCGGGTCGGGTCCATGCGCATATCCAATGGCCCATCGCGCATAAATGAAAACCCACGTTCAGGATCATCCAATTGTGGGGAAGACACGCCTAAATCCAGCAATACACCATCAATTTTACCCACTAGCCCCGCGTCTTCTACATAAGTTGCCAATTCCGAAAATGGCCCATGTATGATAGAGAAACGCTCATCTGTAATGGCTTTTGACGCTTCAATAGCTTGTGGGTCACGATCAATCGCTACTAAACGTCCGTTAGGCCCTAATTTCGACAAAATCAAGCGGGAGTGCCCTCCTCGCCCGAATGTCCCGTCTATATAAATTCCATCTTCTTGGATATTCAGTCCATTGACGGCTTCATCCAGTAATACACTGGTATGCTTTAAATGACTATTTGCCATGTTTATAGTGATAAATCCTGTAGCCTTGCTGATAAAGGTTCTTGTGTGGATTGTTCGGCTGCAATGTCACTTTGTACCTGCTGATACCAAACTTTCTCATCCCACAATTCAAATTTATTAAATTGCCCAACCAGCATGACCTCTTTTGTTAGCCCTGCGTGCTGACGCAGTGTGTTAGCTAATAAAAGACGCCCTGCACCATCCATTTGGCATTCACTGGCGTGTCCCAATAACAAACGTTGAACACGACGTTCGGCTGGATTCATGCTGGATAAGCGAGATAATTTTTCTTCGATGATTTCCCATTCGGGTAATGTATAAAGCAACAGACACGGTTGATGAAGATCAATGGTACAAACCATTTGACCTATTGATTCCTCATTAAGCGTTTCTCTATATCGGGCGGGTACAGTGAGTCGCCCTTTACTATCGAGATTAACCAGTGTTGCTCCACGAAACATACTCAGGTTACCCCTTGATGGCCCAAATCTCCACATTATCCCACAAATCACCACAATTAAGAGTTTACGGATGGTATGAAAACCTTGTCAAGCCAGAGCCCTAGCGCTTTAGCTAGATTTACAGAAAGATTAGAGGAAGAAAAAGAAGGATTTTTCAGTTCTGACTATACTAATAAGCGATAACACTATGATAATTTTGAATAATTTAAAAAAACAGAACAGTGTCTTATTAAGAGTAAAATTTAGGTCAAATAATTACCACTTAAATTAATTTATATAACCTATATCTCATAGTTGCCTAATTGTTAATCAACGTGAATCTATCAATAATAAAAATGTATTTAATACACAATAGTATAAAAAATAATAACCCCTTGAGATTCAGAATATCTCTTAGAAGCAAAAACAATTAGATATCAAATAAATAAAAAAAGTAGTTTCAATACAAAAATAAACCATGTAAACAATATGGTTTAAGTGGCAAGTTATTCACTTCGTTAATTTCGATAACACATTATCGATTTTAGCGGTCATAAAATTCTGTTTAGCAGAGTTTTTGTCGGAATAGTCTTAAAATCATACCTACAAATGTATTTCAATGATTTTAATGGTGAGAACAGCACCCTCATCTTTAATGAGGGCACTCGATCAGGATTTTCGGCTCAACTTGCCACGACGGCATAAATGACGACGCATTCGGGTTATTCCCGGATCTGGTCGCTTTTTCTCATCTAAACTGGCTAATACCAGCTCAAGAGCACGTTCAGCAACATCACGATGGCGCTGTGCCACCGACAAGACAGGACATTCGAGGAAATCAAGCAATTCATGATCGCCAAATGTAGCAATAATAAGCTGACTCGGTAAGTGACCACTGCGTTTCAGGATGGTATCCATAACCCCCTGAAGCAACGCGAACGAAGTGGTATACAAAGCCTGAGGAATTGGGTTCGCTTCCAACCACGAAGAAAAAATTTCTGCCGCTGCTTCACGCTCATAGCTATTCGCGTATAAATAGGTCACTTCCCGTGGATCATGCTCCCACGCTTCACGGAAACCCTGTTCACGCAGAAAACTGACTGATAATTCAGGCAATGCGCCCAAATAAAGTACAGATTCGGAAGGAAATTGACGCAATTCCTGTGCCAACATTTTCGCATCTTCAAGATCATCACCCACAACGCTGATAAAATGCTCACTGTCCAGAGCACGGTCAAGCGCAATAATTGGTAATGAACGATTTGCCCAACGTTGGTAGAAAGGATGCTCAGGAGGCAAGGCCGTGGAAACGATGATAGCATCAACTTGGCGTTGCAGAAGGTGCTCAACACAACGCATTTCATTATCAGGTTGATCTTCAGAACATGCGATCAACAGTTGGTATCCACGCTGCCGCGCCTGACGTTCAAGATAATTGGCAATGCGAGTGTAACTCGTATTTTCCAAATCGGGTATGACTAAACCAATTGAACGGGTACGCCCTGCCCGAAGACCGGCAGCAACAGCATTGGGATGGTAGTTATGTTCCCTGACCACCGCCATGACTTTTTCTACTGTTTTATCACTAACCCGGTACTGCTTGGCTTTACCGTTGATGACATAACTGGCCGTAGTACGTGAAACACCTGCTAAGCGGGCGATCTCATCCAGTTTCACATTAACCCCTCAGTAAGATGATGAAAGCCCTACTTTACAGCAGGGCTCAGTAAATATCTGTATTTTAACCCGCAGATTACGATTTTTCATCGCATAATTTTATCTCCGCGGGAGACACCAACAATGCCTGAACGTGCTACTTCAACAATTTCAGCTACATCTCTCACAGAATCAAGGAAAGCATCCAGTTTTTCACTCGTCCCCACTAACTGCACAGTATAGAGTG
This sequence comes from Xenorhabdus hominickii, assembly GCF_002632725.1. Taxonomy (GTDB): domain Bacteria; phylum Pseudomonadota; class Gammaproteobacteria; order Enterobacterales; family Enterobacteriaceae; genus Xenorhabdus; species Xenorhabdus hominickii. Next base: position 436,549 of record NZ_NJAI01000003.1, on the reverse strand, counting down.
TTGATGTAACATCAACGATCTGCCCACGAAAAATATCTGTGCTGCGCTTAATTTCTTCCCGGCCATATCCATTGGCTTGCAATTTCACCAGCATAATTTCACGTTCAACATGAGCACCCGCCGTTAATTCACTGACTCGCAGCACATCCACCAGCTTATGCAGTTGCTTCTCAATTTGCTCCAGTACCTTGGCATCACCTTTGGTCTGAATAGTCATGCGTGACAATGTTGGATCTTCTGTCGGAGCGACTGTCAGGCTTTCGATGTTATAACCCCGTTGGGAAAACAGGCCAACCACGCGGGATAATGCTCCCGATTCGTTTTCAAGTAATACAGACAAAATCCGGCGCATGTTCAGGTCCTCTCTGTTTTGCTTAACCACATCTCATCCATTGCGCCCCCTCGAATCTGCATTGGATAAACATGTTCTGTTTCATCAACGGTTACATCCACGAAAACCAAACGATGGTTTTCATTAACTTCATGCAAAGCTTGGAGCAGTTTCGACTCCAACTCTTCATAAGTTTCGATAGGAATACCAATATGACCATAAGCCTCTGCCAATTTGACGAAATCAGGCAGAGATTCCATGTAGGATTGAGAGTGACGACCTGCGTATATCATGTCCTGCCATTGTTTTACCATCCCCAAAAAGCGGTTGTTCAGGTTCAGTACCAAAACAGGCAAACCATATTGCAAAGCAGTGGACAATTCTTGAATATTCATTTGAATACTGCCATCACCCGTCACACACACAACGGTAGCGTCGGGTTTTGCCAACTTCACACCAAGTGCAGCTGGCAGGCCAAACCCCATGGTTCCTAAACCACCGGAATTGATCCAACGTCTCGGCTTATCAAATGGATAATGCAGAGCTGCAAACATCTGATGCTGACCAACATCTGATGCGATATAGGCTTCCCCCTCGGTTAGACGGTAAAGCGTTTCAATCACAGCCTGTGGCTTGATTTTCACTGTGGTGCGGTCGTAATCGAGGCACTTGCGACTACGCCACTGTTCGATAGCAAGCCACCAATCTTTCAGTGCATCAGGATCTTGGGTATCGGGCGTGAAGTCCAGTAACTCCAACATCTGATTGAGTACCTGTTTGGCATCCCCAACGATGGGAATATCCGCTGCCACCGTTTTTGAAATTGAAGTAGGGTCGATATCAATATGCAGTACAGTCGCTTCTGGACAATATTTTTCCAAATTATTGGTTGTACGATCATCAAAGCGCACTCCCACAGCAAAAATCACATCGGAGTTGTGCATAGCTTTATTGGCTTCAAAAGTGCCATGCATACCCAGCATCCCCAAACTTTGCCGATGAGTAGCAGGAAATGCCCCCAATCCCATTAATGTGCTAACAACCGGAATGTGAAAACGTTCCGCCAGCTTCAACAACTCTACTGAACACGCCGAATTGATAACGCCGCCGCCGACATAAAAGACCGGTTTTTTCGCATCCATTAAGGTTTTTAACACTCGCTTAATTTGCCCCTTGTGCCCCTGAATAGTGGGGTTGTAAGAACGCATATTAATTTTTTCAGGGTAGACGTACGGAAATTTCAATGCCGGATTAACGGTATCTTTTGGAAAGTCGATAACAACAGGCCCAGGGCGCCCGCTAGCGGCTAAATAAAAAGCTTTTTTAATCGTACTTGGAATATCTTCTGCTTTTTTCACCAAAAAACTATGTTTCACGATGGGGCGAGATATCCCCACCATATCACACTCCTGAAAAGCATCATTGCCGATCAGAGAACTGGCAACCTGACCTGACAGAACCACCATAGGAATTGAATCCATGTATGCCGTTGCAATTCCTGTGATAGCATTCGTTGCTCCTGGCCCGGATGTCACCAAAACAACCCCGACTTTTCCCGTAGAACGGGCATAACCATCTGCCATATGAACAGCACCCTGTTCATGACGAACCAGAATATGTTCAATTCCTCCAACCGTATGCAGAGCATCGTAAATATCCAATACGGCTCCACCCGGATAACCGAACACATGTTCAACGCCCTGATCGATTAACGATCTGACGACCATTTCGGCTCCTGACAACGTCTCCATCGAGTTTGCCTCCAGGCTCTGTTTGCAAGTTAATCATCAGAATTTCATAAAGCTATCATCAATAATAACTTTATTTATTCCATTTATTATTTATAGAGTGAATCATTGGCTAACGCTATTTTATAGCGCTAAGTTAATCAACATAACGTTAGATACAAGTGTTAGCAAACATCAATTCACATACTGGAAACATTTTTTTAATGGAACGTCAATCGTTAGTTGCCTTTAATTTCGATACATGGATTCAATTTCGTTCTGATAACGCTGTGAAATAATTTTACGACGCAGTTTTAATGTCGGCGTTAGCTCTCCGTTCTCCATGGAAAAAGCTTCAGGCAAAAGAATAAATCGTTTCACTTGATGGAATTTAGCAATGTTTTTCTGCATTTCTTGCAAGCGATTTTCGAACAATTCAATAATTTGATGGTGTTGCAATAACTCAAAACGATCCTGGTAATAGAGATTTATCGATTTTGCATACTCCTCCAATGCTTCATAACTGGGAACAATCAGCGCAGAAACAAATTGGCGGGCATCAGCAATAACGGCAATATGTTCAATAAATCTATCCTGTCCTAATACACCTTCAATCATTTGAGGAGCGATATATTTTCCTGTTGATGTTTTCATCAAATCTTTCAAGCGTTCAGTGATAAATAAATTGCCGTTATCATCCAATCCTCCGGCATCTCCCGTTTTCAACCAACCATCCTCAGTAAAAGCATGGACAGTTTCCTCCGGGCGGTTGAAATAACCTTTCATCACGATAGGACCTCGCACCTGAATCTCACTCTCAGTACTGATACGGATTTCAATACAAGGCAACGGCGTACCAATTGAACCTAAAAGATAATTTTTTTCTTCCCAGCAAGATACCGTGGCACACGTTTCTGTCATTCCGTAGCCATATTTAATATTAAGGCCAATCGACAGAAAGAAACGAGTAATAGCATCGTCAAGGCGTGCTCCAGCCACAGGTAAAAACCGTACTCGCCCTCCCAATAGATTGCGGAGCTTGTGCAACACCAATTTGTCAGCTAAGTAGTAGCTACAACGCGTGAATGGGCAACCTTTTTTATTTTGCTGTTGGCGCATCCAGCGGCTTTCTCCCCGCTTTAATGCCCAATTAAAAATCATTCTACGCAAAAAAGGAGCCTGAGAGACTTTCGTCAAGATTGCACTATGCATTTTTTCATACAAACGGGGAACAGAGCACATGACTGTTGGACGGACGTCAGCCATCGCCTCACGGACAAAATTAGTGTCTGTTAAATAAACGTTCAATGCTCCCGTGTGCATGACATAATAGCTCCACGCCCGCTCGAAAATATGAGATAGCGGCAGAAAACTGAGCGAGACATCTTGTCTGGTCAATGTCAATCTTTGGTCATGTAGGTAAAGCTGTGAAGCGATATTCTGATAATCCAACATCACTCCCTTTGGCTCTCCTGTCGTACCAGAGGTATAAATTAAGGTGAAGAGATCATTCAAATCCTGATCGGCAATGCGATTATCAAGTTCTGACTGATATTGTTCATGCCCATTCGCAATGAAGGTAGATAAATACAGAGCCTGTGGACACGCCTTTAAATCAACCGACTCATCCAGAACAATAAGATGAGTGAGTTGAGGACACAGTTCAATGAGTGTCATTGCAATGTCATATTGTTCCTGCTCACCAACGAACAACACCTGTACCCCTGCATCATTGAGGATGAAGGCAGCTTGTTCACGGGTACTGGTCGCATAAAGCGGTACTGTCACAGCCCTGATTTGAAGAATAGCGAAATCAGCCAATGACCATGCCATGCAATTTTGCGCAAAAATGCCGATCTTCCCCTGAACTTCCACTCCCAATGACAGCAATGCTTTTGCCACAGATTTAGTTATGCTATCGACCTCTCGCCAACTCATTTCGAGCTGTTCAGTTGGCGACCATTGCCGAAATGCAATTGTTTCTGGATATTCATTGGCTTGCTGCTGCAATCGGTTAACCAAGTGATAGGAATGCAGAGAGTCTGTTATCACAATATATTCCTGTGTAAATATTCAGTTCAGCGTATTCAGCAAGCATACTGCCCACTTTTCAGCTTACAGATGTTAGCTATTTTCGCGCAGTCTACCCATTCCTACTAGGAGGGGGAAGCCCATTTTAAGATTTCGTCCTATGAATGAGGGAATATTTACAGTATTTATCGAAGAATGATTGATAAGCAGAAATAAATGTTGCGATGAGCCTGTATTAATACTTGATTTTAGCGAGCGCCTATTGGATAGGCGCTTATTTCATACGTTTTGTTTACCTTGCATATTTCAAGTACCTCGTTATTGGTTTCGCTCATTCCTCCAATTACATAGTCAGCCATGTTTCTGTGGATTCATTCACTTACCGACGCGATGCAACTCGAAATTTATTGGGTATATTCTTGTTCACCAAAGTTGCTCAGTAAGGATTTCATCCACTGATGGCCTTTATCTCGGTCTGTTGAACTGTGCCATATCAAATAGCAAGGACGAGAAACTTGACCATTCGGCAAAGGTACTGAACGAATACTTAACTGTTCGGAGTAATGATCAACCATCCATTTGGGTACGATGGCAACTAAATAAGTCTGAGATACGATATTCAGAACACTATTTAAATCTGTTCCCTGATAAGAGACAGAGCGCAACAATTCATTACTTTCATAGTAAGGACGACTGAATGAATAAGTATTATCCAAAGCAACAATAGCATGCCTTTCTTCCTGCAATTGCTGCTGAGAAATTCCCTTACCAATTCTAGGATGATGGTCGGATACTGCCAGAACCAGTTCATCATTAAACAGAGGGTAATTATAAAAATCAGAATTATCTAATTGGGTATAACTGATAACAAATTCTATTTCCTGATATTTTAATTGCTTCTCAATATCATCACTAATTTGTGTTTTAATGACAACTTCAATATTAGAAGAATATTTTTTTATTTGACCAACAATTTGAGCAGCTAAACGAATATCAAGCGGACTACAAATAGAAAGATTAAATACCCTTTTGCTACTATTGGGATCAAACCCGACTCCGGGCAATTCATTATGAACGATTTGCAGTGCCTGCCTGAGAGGCCCAAAGAGCTGTTTTGCTCTCGCCGTTGGCTGAATCCCCCGGCCATAACGGACAAATAATTCATCATCAAACATCGTCTTCAAACGTGCTACCGCATTACTGACAGCCGGTTGCGACATACCCAATGCCTGAGCCGCGCGTGTAATATTCTGCATTTGCATTACGGCATCAAAAACGGTAAGCAAATTAAGATCTACACTACGTAATTGAACATCGCATGATTGTTTTTTTCCTGTAGTTACTGAGTTGTATTCAGTCATTATTTCACTCCACTAAACTTATAGCAGTGATCTCATTAAATGATGGAATATTAGTGGCTTCCAAATGCAACATTTAGACACCAGAAACACTCTTATCAATTAATAAGATCAATTACCCCAATTCTTGGGAAAATAAATTGAGATCTATCCTTGTACAAAAAATAAATATGCATAACCAATGCATTATTATCTACGTAACCGTAATATTTTTATAAGCATGAATATTAATGCGTTATATATGAATAGAAAATAACTCAACTTACACTAAAGACTTATGCCCAAAACAATCAGCCAATAATGACAGATCGAAGAGTGGGAAAAATTCATAATAAAATAGCTGCATTCCAACGAATTATCAGAATTTTCTATTAATATAGTTTACTAGAAACATTAATTATAAATTAATTTTTCTAATATATTGGGATGCAATTTATTAATATTCTATATGGTTATGATTTATTAACTTCGAAACGCTGTAGTTAACACCCATTTTATCCTTGTTCCTTAGAACTGATACCCTTCATCTTTCAAATTGCCTCTTTGTCGGCCGCGAGCGCTTACCTTCGCCACGATGAAACTACAACTCCATTGGGTATATCAGTGTATAACCGTGTTAAAACAATCGCACAAAAACGACTGTATAAAACAGCAGACATCACATTTATTATCCATCAGAGCCGGATTTTACTCCATATATAGATACAAAAAATAGATAAAAACATCGCTAAAAATGTAAAAAATAGTCACCATATCCAATCGATGATTAATTCATCACTAACAGTAAGTATCATTCACTCTTGGTCTATACTTCTACTGCTTGACATTGTTTTTCATATAACGTATCAATAAATGCACGAACAGTTAAAACACAGTCAACAAATTTACAAAGGTTTTCTTACATGACTTACTCCATTCGCCTACTAAACCTACTACTAATCGCCTTCAAGATGCGGGGTATGTGGGTGGGGAAAAACTGAGTTAAGTTAACCTTCATCAGAAACAAAAAAACCCGCGCCGTACGCGGGTTTTTTTATACCGGCTCGGCGCTCAAAAATAAACACCATTGCCTATTTGACAGGAGCACAACATGAGCCAGCAAGTTATTATATTCGATACCACACTGCGGGATGGAGAGCAGGCATTACAAGCCAGTCTGAGTGTGAAAGAAAAACTGCAAATCGCTTATGCACTGGAAAGGCTGGGAGTTGATGTTATTGAAGCCGGTTTTCCAGTTTCTTCCCCTGGTGATTTTGAATCTGTCCAAACCATCGCCCGTGAAATCAAAAATAGTCGCATCTGTGCTTTATCCCGCTGTGTTGATAACGACATTGATGTCGCCGCAGAAGCCCTGAAAGTCGCAGAAGCCTTCCGCCTTCACATGGTATTGGCTACCTCCAATCTGCATGTCGAGCACAAATTAAAAAGAACCTTTGATGATGTTGTCGAAATGGCCGTTCGTTCCATTAAGCGGGCACGCAACTACACCGATGACGTCGAATTTTCCTGTGAAGATGCTGGCCGCACAAATATTGATAACTTGTGCCGAATTGTCGAACAAGCAATCAAGGCCGGTGCTACCACCATCAATGTTCCCGATACCGTTGGTTACACAACGCCTTATCAATTTGGCGGTATTATCAGCACATTATTTGATCGCGTCCCTAATATTGATAAAGCCATTATTTCTGTCCATTGCCATGACGATTTAGGTATGTCTGTCGCTAACTCCATTACAGCAGTTCAAGCGGGAGCACGACAGATCGAAGGCACTATCAACGGATTGGGAGAACGCGCAGGTAACTGTTCGTTGGAAGAAGTGATCATGACTATCAAAACACGCCAGCAAATGTTGGGGGTTCATACCAATATCAACCATAAGGAAATTTATCGTACCTGCCAATTGGTGAGCCAAATTTGCCACACCCCAATCCCTGCCCATAAAGCGGTTATTGGCAGTAACGCGTTTGCCCATTCATCCGGCATTCATCAGGACGGCATCCTGAAAAACCGCGAAACTTACGAAATCATGACGCCAGAATCCATCGGCCTGAAAGATACTCAGTTGAATCTGACGTCACGCTCTGGTCGTGCAGCCGTAAAACATCGCATGACAGAAATGGGTTATCTGGAAAATGACTACGATTTAGATTCTTTGTATCAAGCATTCTTGAAATTGGCAGACAAAAAAGGACAAGTGTTTGATTACGATTTAGAAGCACTGGTGTTCATCAATCAACAACAGCAAGAACATGAACATTATCGTCTGGATTATTTCAGCATCCAGTCCGGCACCAACATCGTATCTACTGCAACCGTTCGTCTGGCCTGCGGGGATGAAACCAAATCAGAAGCCTCGACTGGTAACGGTACTGTTGATGCAATCTATCAGGCCATTAACCGAATTACAGGTTATCCACTTAATTTAATTTCCTACCAATTATCCGGTAAGGGACATGGAAAAGATGCACTCGGTCAGGTTGATATTATTGTGGAATGTTTTGGTCGCCGTTTCCATGGAATGGGATTGGAAACAGATATTGTTGAATCCTCCGCCAGAGCTATGATCCACGTACTGAATAGTATCTGGCAGGCAGAACAAGTAGACAAAGAAAAACAGCGTATATATCAGAATAATAGTCAGGATCATGACCAGAACAACACAAAGGAAACTGTATAACCATGTCTTCACACAAAGCAACCTCAAACCATACTATTTCAAACCAGCAGGAATCTGGTAACTGTTACGTTGCACACATTGCAGTTTTGCCCGGTGATGGCATTGGCCCTGAAGTCATGAAACAAGCCTACAAGGTGTTGAATGCTATCCGTCATCGCTTCAATATCCGTATCACAACGAGTGAATACGATGTAGGAGGAATTGCTATAGACCGTCATGGCTCTCCTTTGCCCCAAGAAACGATTGCAGGTTGTGAAAAAGCCGATGCAATCCTGTTTGGTTCCGTGGGTGGCCCAAAATGGGAACATCTTCCTCCCGCAGAACAACCAGAACGAGGGGCATTATTACCATTGCGCAAGCATTTCAAACTGTTCAGTAACTTGCGTCCAGCCCGTTTATACGCAAGTCTCGAATCTTTTTGCCCACTTCGCCATGATATCGCCGCAAAAGGTTTTGATATTTTATGCGTCCGTGAACTGACTGGCGGCATCTATTTTGGACAACCCAAAGGACGTGAAGGCGAAGGGAAATATGAACGTGCTTTTGATACAGAAGTCTATCACCGTTTTGAAATAGAACGGATCGCCCGCATTGCGTTTGAATCAGCCCGCCAACGCCGCTATAAAGTGACTTCTATTGATAAAGCGAACGTTTTGCAAAGTTCAGTGTTATGGCGGGAAGTTGTTAGCGAAATGGCCAAAGGTTATCCTGACGTTGAAATCAATCACATGTATATCGATAACGCCACCATGCAATTGATCAAAGAACCTGCTCAGTTTGATGTGCTGTTGTGCTCCAATATTTTTGGCGATATTCTATCCGACGAGTGTGCCATGATCACTGGTTCAATGGGAATGTTGCCTTCCGCCAGCCTGAATGAAAAAGGATTTGGTTTATATGAGCCAGCAGGTGGTTCAGCCCCAGATATCGCAGGCAAAAACATCGCCAATCCGATAGCCCAAATTTTATCCATCGCACTGTTGTTACGTTATAGCCTTGGGCACAGTGACGCAGCCAGCGCCATTGAACAAGCCATCAACCATGCTTTGGAACAGGGTTATCGTACTGCGGATTTAGCGGGTAATAACAAGGCGGTCAGTACTGACGAAATGGGTGATATCATTGCACGTTATATCACCGAAGAAATTTATTCCTGCTGATATCTCCAACGAAAAAGGCCAGTAAGTTACCTTACTGGCTAGCAAAAATACCATTACTCAAAAATCGGGAGTCAGTGAGAAAAATTCTCTCTTCTGAACTACTTTAATTCCGATTCATTATCGGCTTAATATAAGGAAATAAAAATTGATGAAAAAATCAGTGGAGTTCCTCTTTTATGCCGACCCCTCGCTTGCAGCAACAATTCATTCGCTTATGGCAACATTATCAGGATCAAGGTAAAAAGACTGAAACCACCTTACAATCACTCGCCGATATTCTCCATTGCTCACGTCGTCACGTTCGTTCTTTACTGAACAAGATGCAGCAAGTCGGTTGGTTACAATGGCATGCAGAGGCAGGACGAGGAAAACGTTCCCAACTGCATTTCCTTCGCAGTGGGTTGGAGCTTCAACAACAACGCGCAGAAGAGTTATTCGAACAGGAAAATATTGATCAGCTTGTTCACATGATGGGAGATAAAGACGCTGTTCGCCAAATGGTGCTATCACAGCTTGAGCGCAATTTCAGGCAAGGAAAAAACACCTTACGCATCATTTATTACCGTCCATTCCCCAACTTATTGCCCAGCACACCGCTTAGACGTTCAGAAATTCATCTCATCCGCCAAATTTTCAATGGATTACTCCGTATAAATGAGGAAAAAGAGGAAGTTGAAAGTGATCTGGCCCATCACTGGCAAAAAATAACTGATGAGCACTGGCGCTTTTACTTACGTCCCACCATCTATTTTCATCATGGTCGGGAGCTACAAATGAGCGATATCATAAGCTCATTGGAACACCTAAAAACGCTTCCGCTTTTTTCCCATATCAAAGAGAGCATTTCTAACATCCCCTATGTTGTTGATATTTTTCTTCACGAAGCCGATTCTCGATTTGATTTTCTGATGGGAAGCCCACATGCCATGATTTTACCGAAGGAATGGCGAACCCTGCCAAATTTCTCTCGCAATCCCATCGGGACGGGGCCTTACCAAGTCGTAGCCAATGATGCACGAAAACTCAACATCAAAGCATTTGACCATTATTTTGGCTTCCGGGCATTGCTTGATGAAGTGAATATCTGGATACATCCAGAACTGACGGAAAAGTTGGTTTGTACCACTTTACATCTGGAAAGCGATGATAGCAGCAACAACTCATTGGATAGCAGAATGGAAGAAGGTTGCTATTTTCTACTTAACGATCACCGCTCTCCCAAATGCGCACGGGAAGATGTCCGTGACTGGCTCTGTAGCTTACTGACTCCCATCAATTTACTTGCTCATTGTGCGCCGTTCTACCAACGTCATTGGTCACCCGCTTACGGACTATTACTGCGCTGGCATCACAGCAAACTGGTATCGCCAAGACCGAAACCGAAAGACATCACAACGCTTACGGCAACGCTCTATCACCAACATCACGAATATCATACGATAAGCCAGATCCTGCAAATCATTCTGGCTAAATATGACGTGGAATTGAAGATCAAAATTGTCGATTACAATACGTGGTTCAATGGCGATACTGAAAGCGATATTTGGCTGGCGACAGCCAATTTTTACAAGCCATTGGAGTTTTCACTGTTTGCTACTCTCTATGAAATGCCGCTATTGAAAAAGTGTTTGGGCGATGACTTAACACAAGAAGCGTCTCTATGGAGAAAGAACAAACTATCGGTTGAAGAGTGGTGTGAAAACGTCATTGATCAACACTGGTTGCACCCATTATTCCACCATTGGCTCGAATTACAGGGTCAGCGCAGTATGAGAGGTGTAAAAATGAATACATTCGGCTGGTTTGATTTTAAATCTGCGTGGTTTACACCTCCAGAAGGATAATTCACAGAAAAAGCCAAAGTTATAAACATTTTTTGTCTGGCTACAGCCATTTTATTCACGTTTTCTGTGGATATGTATGTGAAAAAGTAAGGGGTAAAACGGGTATACTTTTTTTGTGTGTTTTATCATACTCGATAAGATAAAATAAATACTCATTAATTTTCATTATCTTAATACATTTACACCCCTTCTTGGTAATATATATGACTCATCAAATTCACCCACTTTGTTCACGCTGAGCAAATATCAACCAATGGTTAATTTATCCACAGGATATGCCTTTTAGTTAAACAAAAATCGCCTATTTTTGTAGAAAACCGTATTCATTAGAGCTGTAAATCAAACCAGTGATCCCACTTTTTAACACTTATCCCATAAATCTGTGGATAACATGGTGTAAGATCCTGTTTATTATCACTGGGAATAGGTGAACAATCATAATAAATCTATTTTTAATGGAGAGAACATAAATGAAAAAATCTTTTATATCATGCTATTATAAAAATAATCACAGTGACGATAAATTCATAATGACTTGCAACAACCCACGAGCACAATTTTTAACCAGTAAAAAATATAGTTTATAACATGTACTTTACACCGCCAAAACCACCTGAAAACGAACAACAATTACTCGAACGCGCTGATTCTTTGGCGGGTTTATCCATGGGTGAACTTGCGGCGCTAGCCAAACTCCCTATACCCCCCAATTTAAAGCGTGACAAAGGTTGGGTAGGCATGTTGCTTGAATATTATTTAGGTGCCAATGCAGGCAGCAAACCTGAGCAGGATTTTGAACATATCGGTATCGAGCTGAAAACGATCCCTGTAGATAGGAAAGGTTCTCCATTAGAAACCACCTTTGTCTGTGTTGCTCCTCTGACGGGCAACAGCGGTATTCGGTGGGAAAATTGTCACGTCAGACGTAAATTATCCCGTGTCCTGTGGGTACCTGTTGAGGGGGAAAGAGATATTCCACTTGCTGAACGACGGATTGGCTCCCCACTGATTTGGAGTCCAAATGCCATTGAGGAAGAGTTGCTGAAGCGTGATTGGGAAGAACTTATGGATCTCATTGTGTTGGGTAAAATTGAGAGCATCACCGCCCGTCATGGTGAAGTGCTGCAATTGCGCCCCAAAGCCGCCAATAGCAGAGTCCTGACAGAAGCAATTGGAGAATATGGTCAACCCATCACGACTCTGCCCAGAGGTTTTTACTTGAAGAAAAACTTTACGGCTCCGTTATTGGCACGCCACTTCTTTTTGTAACATCACAGAAATTTAAATGCCAAAATATGCTCAACGATATTTAAAGAATCTCATTCAATTTAATAAGTAGCATGACTAATATCTTAAAAATTATTATCTAAAACCTGCTAATGTCCTCAAAATATTACGGTGTTTTGAGGGAAAAATTGCATTTTTGACTTTTCTAGCCATATTTCTATCCCTCAATTTATTACATAATTGAGCAACATATTTTGGCGTCCAATAAAAATTGTGGGCATACCCAATCCGGTTAATCGGGTCTAACATCCTATCTGCTCCTCCTGCTTTTAAAATTCTGGCGACCACCGTTGAGCAATTTTTACTTAACGTATTGTAATGCATGCAAAAATGGAATATATTGTTTTTTTCATTTAACATTTTCTGTATATTCAAATCATATATTTCGTAATATACATCAGATTCTTTCCAATAAAAGTCTTCATCTACTTCATCACTATAATCCGAGAACCCTCTTATGATGACTTTACCATGAGTAGTCATATCAACAAGTTTATCCGAGATATATATTTTATCCTCATTCTCCCTTGGACCAATCAACATGGCGGCATGACCAAGCCTGAACTCATGAGATCCCGAATATCAGATAAATACTGTTGCACTGATAGCTCTATCATTTTCCATAATATTTCCCATTTTATATCAACAAATTAAATAAAACATCGAAGTAAGTCATTCACATAACATCAACCAAGGTTAAATAATCTTATAAATAAATGCCAACACAAGACATCGGATTTTATATAAATTATCTTTAAGGGTAAATTTATTAAAAACAGACTTTGGCTATCTAATTTTAAATATGGCATATTAAGTTCAACATCTGATAATAAACTACTTTTCAAAATATATTGATCTTTAGTGTAACCATATTAATATGATTAAAAAATTTAACATTGCTTGCAGCAACAATACATGTGATATTTTTAATAGTGAAAGAGAAACTATTAATATCAAAGAAACTCATTTCATTGATGTATCTGCTATTGTTATTTCATTAGAAGATGCATTAAATGGTGAGTTAGAACGTATTGAAGAAACACAATATCCAATCCCCATTTATCTTGTCCTACCTAAAAATGAAACACTACCAGTTCGTCTTTTATCACGAATCACTGGTGTATTCCAATCGGAAAAAGGTCATGAAAATTTCTATGGTCAGCAATTAGATACCACCGCTGAAAAATACGAAAAAAGCCTACTACCTCCATTCTTTGGTGCCATGACCGAATACGTTGCTCAAGGAAATATCGCGTTTGATTGTCCTGGCCATCAAGGTGGACAATTTTTCCGGAATCATCCCTGTGGCATACAGTTTTTCAACTACTTTGGTGAAACATTGTTCCGTTCAGATTTATGCAACGCAGATGTTTACATGGGGGACTTACTCATTCATGAAGGTGCTCCCTGCGATGCGCAGAAAAACGCTGCAAAAATCTTTAATGCTGATAAAACCTATTTTGTTCTTAACGGTACTTCCTCTTCCAACAGAGTCGTTCTGAATGCACTGCTGACTCCCGGAGATCTCGTTCTTTTTGATAGAAATAACCATAAATCCAACCATGTCGGCGCACTCATTCAATCAGGAGCAACACCCATATATTTAGAAACCACCCGGAATCTATTTGGCTTAATAGGAGGCATCGACTCCCACTGCTTTGAAGAAGCTTATCTACGCAACTTAATACAAGAAGTTGCGCCTGAACGCACTACTGAGAAACGACCTTTTCGTCTGGCTGTCATTCAACTCGTCACTTATGATGGCGTTGTTTATAACGCTAAGCAGGTAGTCGATAAAATAGGGCACCTTTGTGATTATATTCTGTTTGACTCCGCATGGCTCGGCTATGAGCAATTCATTCCCATGATGGCTGATGGTTCACCGTTGTTACTGGATCTCAATGAAAATGATCCGGGAATTATAGTCACTCAATCTGTCCATAAACAACAAGCGGGTCTTTCCCAATCCTCACAGATTCATAAAAAAGATCGACATATAAAAGGCCAATCCCGCTATGTAAATCATAAACGCTTCAATAATTCTTTTACCGCTCACGCTTCTACCAGCCCGTTTTATCCTCTTTTTGCGGCACTTGATGTCAATGCCAAGATGCACGAAGGGCAAAACGGTAAAAAAATGTGGATGGATTGTGTAAAAATGAGCATTGAGGCGCGAAAATTAATCTTGCAGCAATGTAAATATATCAAACCGTTTATATCCGATAACGTTGATGGCCGTCACTGGGCTGATTATGAAACTGATGAGATCGCCAATGACCTGCGTTTCTTTTATTTTATCCCGGGTGAAAAATGGCACTCATTTGATGGTTATAGCGAACAACAATATTTTGTCGATCCCTGCAAACTTTTGCTCATAACACCCGGCGTTAATGCCAATACTGGCGAATATGACAAGTTCGGTGTTCCTGCGACTGTCTTAGCCTACTTTCTACGCGAAAATAGTATTATTCCAGAAAAATATGCTCTGAATTCAATTCTATTCCTGCTCACTCCCGCTGGTAATACGGCCAAGATAGGGTATTTAGTCTCCCAACTGATCCACTTTGAACAACTACTGGAACAAGATGCCCCTTTAGAAACAGTCTTACCTTCTCTCTGTCGTAACTATCCTGAGCGTTATCGGGGTCAGACCATCAGACAACTGTGTCAAGAAATGCACTCTCTTGCCATTAATAGAAATATTAAGCAATTACAAAAAGAGATATTCCGCAAATCCCACTTCCCTAAAATTGCCATGCCCCCTCAAAAAGCCAATATTGAATTGGTTCGTGGCAATGTAGAATTAGTCGCATTGCGTGATATTGAAGGATTAATTGCAGCAGACGGTGCCGTACCTTATCCTCCAGGCGTATGTTGTATTGTTCCCGGTGAGATTTGGGGAGATTCAGTATTACGCTATTTTCTAGCGCTAGAAGAGAATATCAACCAATTTCCCGGTTTTGAACAAGAGCTACAGGGTGTTTATCTTCAGAAAGAGGAAGATGGATATACCCGTATTTATGGTTACATCATCAAATCAGATGATTACAACCCACAAAGAAGCAACTTGAAAGATAAAGAGGACAAAAAATAGGCTACTCAATTAATTGGTGGCCAATTAAGAGCCTATATCATTAGGCTCTAAGTGGCCACTTTGCCAATTTTGTGGCAAAAACCGGAATGCTTTATTTTGCTTTCAGTTTAAAGTCAAATTTGGTGCCATCCACTCTGTCTACATCTAGATCTAACTGAGATTCTGGTGCGATTTTCAACGTCGTAATGTCAATAATTCCGGATGACGGCTGGTAGTTAAGATAGATAGTACCTACCAGTGGGTAACTGCTATTGTCTCGATTTTTGATATAAATGGTACAGGCAATCTCATTACTGCTAGCTGTTGAGGGAATACAAACATACCCCATCTGACTACCCACTTTAACCGAGGAAACACGAGCATCTCTAATTCCCTCAGCATCCAATATCATCAAATAGGTACCCACCTTGGCATCAGTTGTATCTATCAAGTTCAGACCAATGAAAAAATTAGGTCGTTGATAGTTCTCAACATCATTTATTCCGATCACGATAACTCCCCTGATTATGTCATTACCATCAAATCATTCAAATTGGCGCTTTGTTGGCTGTCGGCTACGTTCACTCCCCCTAGTTGGAGATGTAATCCTTGCCGGGCGCTACAATTGGAAATCGATTAGGTATCAATATTGACCATAACTGTCTTGAACGATAAAAAGCCAAAGCTGCATTTTGAAAATGGTATACTCATTATTGTATTTAATAGCAAAATTCTAAGCTTTTTCATTCATTTTCATCATTAACAATTAAATTAATATCAATAATAAAACCACAACATTAAACAACTGGATAATATAATTAGAAAATAATCAGATAATTTCTTTTCCTGCCACCAGCTAATTTTTTCGCTCACTTAAAGACTTTTTCACTTTTTTCAGCGCCATTTGTCGTTTCAATGGTGACAGATAATCGATAAAAATAATGCCATGTAAATGATCAATTTCATGCTGCATAACAATCGACAGAAAATCGCCACTCTCTACCGTAATGGGTTTACCGTTCCGATCAAATGCTTCTACTTTCACTTTTTCAAATCTTTCTACATCCGCATAATATCCCGGTATGGACAGACAGCCCTCCTGATTCACTACACGACGCTCTTTTTCAACAATCTTAGGATTGACCAAAACCATTGGCTGATCGCGATTTGATGAAAGGTCAATAATCAAAACAGCCTCTTTCCGCCCAATCTGTGGTGCCGCCAAACCGATGCCATTGTCAGTGCTATACATTGTCTCAAACATGTCATCAATTAGCGTTTGAACTTTATCAAAATCAGTGACATCAACACATTTTTGTCTCAGTCTTTTATCTGGGATTGTGAGTATGTCTAGAATAGCCATAACTGATTCTCCTCTTTTTACAAAGTATTGATATATTTTAATAGGAAAAAAATAGATTAAAATTAAATATATCTTATTCTCAATAAGATATCAGTAATTATTCAAATCGTCTGCTATAAACCGAAAAATCTGCCAATACAATATTTCGCTCTAGTTTCCAGTTATTTTTATTAATAACAGCAATCAATGAATTTCATTCATATATTTACTTTAAAATAAAATTTTTTAGTTTACTCAATACATTACAGAGTATCTGTTTTCAACATATATATTCAGAAACAAATAACAAAATCAGTCAATACACGTTAATTAAATCGTAAAAAATGCCAATCGAGGTAAAATCGATTGGCATGCTGTATTTGGCATACTATATTATGCAGATTATATGGGCTGTTAGTTACAAACTTGCGTTTTCAAACGCCTGAGATAGATCCGCAATCAAATCATCAACATTTTCAATGCCTACAGAAATACGAACCAACTGTGGAGTAATACCTGCTGCCAGACGTTTTTCTAGTGGAATAGAGGCATGAGTCATGGTGAACGGTTGCCCCACCAGACTTTCCACTCCCCCTAAACTTTCTGCCAATGTGAATAATTGTAATTCTTGAATAAATTGACGCGTATAATCCTCATCACCTTTCAGTACGATGGAGATCATACCACCAAAACCGCGCATCTGACGCTTTGCCAGTTCATGTTGAGGGTGAGAAGCAAGGCCGGGGTAGTAAATTTTCTCAATTTGTGGCTGCTGCTCCAACCAATGTGCAATCTTCTCTGCACTGTCGATATGACGTTCCATACGCAATGCCAGTGTTCGAATACCACGCAAAACTAAGAAACTACTGAATGGATCAAGAATGCCACCGATAGAATTTTGCAGGAAAGCAACTTGCTCCGCCAACTCCTTGTTGTTACCCACGACAGCAAGGCCAGCAACCACATCAGAATGACCATTTAGATACTTAGTTGCAGAGTGAACAACAATATCAAAACCCAAATCAAGCGGACGCTGGATATAAGGGGAAGCAAAAGTATTATCCGCAACACTGATGATATTATGACGCTGAGCAATCTGTGCGATAGCAGCTAAATCAGCCAGTTTCAGCAATGGATTGGTCGGTGTTTCCACCCAAATCATTTTGGTGTCAGGCTGAATGGCCGCCTCTAGTGCTGCTGTATCCCCAGCCTCAACATAAGTGACTCTCAGGCCAGCAGTCCTGCGACGCACTTTCTCCAGCAATCGGTAAGTGCCGCCATAGAGATCATCTACGGCAATGATATGGCTATCTTTATCCAGCAACTCCAAAATGGTCGAACTGGCAGCCAAACCGGAGCCAAAAGCATAACCACGAGTTCCGTTCTCTAACTCTGCAATCGCACGCTCCAAAGCATCACGTGTCGGGTTACCACTACGGGAATATTCATAGCCTGTATGCTGGCCGGGTGCCGGTTGAGCATAAGTTGACGTAGCATAAATAGCTGGCATCACTGCGCCAGTATGGTCAGGAACATAGCCTGCGTGAACGCTTTTTGTATCAAACTTAATCTTATTAAACTTAGTCATTAATTTATTCCTGAAAAGAGATCAGTTGAGTTGTTGACGCCATGCGTTCAGCACATCGGTACGAGTAACAAGGCCAAGGAAATTATTGTCATCATCAACAATGAGAGCGACATGACCTACATCAAAAGTCGCAATTAATTGTTCCAATGGTGCTTTTTTATTGAGTGTATGAATGTGGCTCGTCATCGCTTCAGTAACAGGCAAAGAGAAATGACGAGAATTGGCTTGAATGGTATGCATGAGATCCCATTCATCAATGATGCCAACGACTTGATCATTTTCGATCACAGGTAACTGTGAAATATCATACAGGCGCATGCGGCCATGAGCGATTTGCAAAGTATCCTGCGGTGAAACTGAAACCGTTGCCCCATCCCGATAACGATAAGTGATGTAATCACTCAAATCATTTTCCTGTGGCTGTGAACGCAGTCCTTGTTCCAATAACCAGTAATCATTAAACATCTTCGACAAGTATTTGTTACCACTGTCACAGGCAAGTGTGACGACACGTTTTGGCGTTGTTTGTGTGCGGCAATAGCGTAGTGCCGCTGCCAGTAATGTTCCCGAAGAAGAACCAGCCAAAATACCCTCTGTCAGTAACAAATCCCGGGCGCTGGAAAATGCTTCTGCATCGGTAATGCGATAGGCATAATGAACTTGAGAAAAATCACCAAGAGGGGGGACAAAATCCTCACCAATACCTTCTACAAACCAACTGCCCGCTTCGTCATAATGACCATGTTCAACATAATCGGCAAGAATGGAGCCTTTAGGATCTGCAAGAATAAATTCAGTTTCAGGAGAAATTTCCTTAAAATACTGGCTCAAACCACCCAGAGTACCACCCGAGCCCACTCCCACGACAACAGCATCCACATTCTGCTCCATCTGCTGCCAGATTTCTGGACCTGTAGTCGCAATATGAGCGGCTGAATTCGCAGGATTATTGAATTGATCAATATAATAGGCTCCGCTGATTTCCTTCGATAAACGTAGCGCATAATCCTGATAATATTCTGGATGCCCTTTACCTACATCAGAACGTGTTAGGCGCACATCTGTTCCCAGTGCTCGAAGATGATAAATTTTCTCCCTGCTCATCTTATCAGGCACAACCAAAATCAGTTTATAACCTTTCATCGCTGCAACCAAAGCCAAACCTATACCGGTATTACCCGCCGTCGCTTCAATAATGGTGCCTCCCGGCTTCAGCAAACCCTGCTTTTCCGCTTGCTCAATCATTGAAAGTGCAACACGATCTTTGATCGAACCACCTGGGTTTTGGTTCTCTAACTTAATAAACAACTGACATGGACCTGTATCCAAATGAGTAAGTTCGAGTAGTGGTGTATTCCCTATCAGTTCAAGAACCGAACGTGGTGCAGCCATATTAGCCTCTTAATAATCGGTAAAATTTACAGGTAAAACTTTTACATTGAGACAGAATAACGCCGCAGAGTAATCAATTTGAAAGAACAAATAAAAACTACATATAACAAAAGGTAATTAATTAATTCGATATTGATAGATAAAACATTCTTGCTACCCCATTTTTCTTCATTAAATATTAATGCATAAAATTCAAAATATTAGCCCATAAAAAATTATATTAGCCAATCGATATATCCTCCTCAGTACCTGCAAACGCAACAAAATGGCATACACTTAATCCATCATAAAAATAAACACCCAATTAACAAATAACAAACAAATGAGGCACTTATGTATACATACAAAGAAGCCGCCAACCTTGCTGCACTCGTGTTATATGCGGCGAAAATGAATGTTCAATACTACAATGATCCAGCACCTCTCGCTGATCCGCGCATTGAAGAAGATGGATATAAAGTGATCGCGTATATTTCAGCAAATGATATCTCTTTCTCAGTAGAACCCCGAAAGAGAGAACTACCAGAGCATGTTTGTTACGGATTTATTGCAGAGAAAATAAATTCTCCTGGTGAATATGTCATTACGATACGCGGAACAGACCCTTCAAACTTGCTAGAATTTATCCATGACGGATTCATTAGTTTTACCTCACCGTGGACAAACTTCCCCGAAGTAGAAGTAAGTTGGGGTTTTTTTAGCGTTTACGACTCGATGACTCTCATTACCACTGATACTGAAAATTACCGTGACTATAGCAATCTCAAATTGGCACAAGCCATTACTCAAATTATAGGAATAACCAGCCAACTCACTATCACTGGCCATAGCCTTGGATCAGCAATCGCTGCCTATCTTATGTATGAGATAGGCCCTATGTTCCCAAATCACTCAGCCTGTTTATTTGCCAGCCCGAGAGCAGGAAACAGTGAATTTTCCAAACATGTCAGCCAGAACTTTAGTCATTTTGAGGTATTCAACTATGTCAACGATGTAATACCTCACTTACCGCCTGAAATATTCAGTTATTTATCACTAGAACATATCACTGAGTTTGAGTCTCAGACCAATATCGATATCTCAGACAACCTGTTATGCGACCACTATTTAATCAATTACATCGCCAGATTAGACTTGGATGTCTTCACAAGAGTGACAAAAAACGAGGATATTGATTCTTGTATCAACCTCTGACCATTGTTCAATTTAAGTAAGGTAACTTGATTTTTTTACCAACCACTGCAATACCTATTACCAATATATTTCATGCTATAAACTCATAAACAGGAGAATTAAAGATGAAATGGCGTGGTTATACATGCAGTGTCATGTTACTGGCAAGCAGCCTGTTTACCCCTGCATTGTGGGCAAAAGGAGAAGCACACTTGCTGTTTCACATGGGGTTAGGAGCCAGTGGCAAATTTTTTGTGGGCGGTACACTGCAAAATAAAGGCGATCAACCGGTAGCCAGTGGTTATCTGGTTGTTTTGCCCCTTAACGCAAAATGTGAACCAGAAAAACTGTCAGTACAATCATTTGATTCACTGGCTCCAGGAGAAAAAAAAGAGTTTCGTGTCCCAATTGATACTCCGCTAAGCGGTTATCGCTTAATTGGTTTTGGCGCTTATGACGATATGGGATTCACTCTCCCTACCATAGATGAAACAGCTAAAATCATTCAAGAGCGTGAACCTGATGAACGTAAAGCCTGTCAGTCAGCACGTAGTAAAACCACCGCTGAAAACAAGGTAGAAAGTCCCAAGTAACTTGGGTTTGATTGGATAAATTTGAGGATGGTCTGTTTTTTTAAGCACACCATCCTTTTTGTAGCCTATGATTTACTGCAATTTAAAATTAATCTGTGTTGACCCGTAGTAATACAAATCCATCCCAACCTTTTTCCCCCACAGTCTGTAATCCTGTCACAGTAATTCCAGGGCGGTTCAGCATTGACTCAAGAACCTGACAGACACCTTCTGTGAATTCATCGCGTTTTTCATCCAAAATCATACCGTGACGAACCATATTATCTACGATGATAACACTTCCCGGATGCCCTAATCGGATAGCCCAATCAAGATACAATGAGCTATTGCTCTTATCGGCATCAATAAAAATCAAATCAAAACTTGGCTCTGCACTCAAAGTAGGCAACGTTTTGGCTGCATCTCCCACTATAATTTTGATCTTATGTGCGAGTTGCGCCCGTTCTATATTGTGCTGTGCCACTTCAGCTACACTGGGTTCTTTTTCCAATGTAATCAACTGCCCTTCCTCGGGCAATGCCTTTGCCATACATTGGGTACTATAGCCACCCAAAGTACCGATTTCGAGAATGCGTTTTGCACCACTGATTTGTACCATCATCATCAAAAACTGCCCTTGAAGCGGAGAAACATCAATCGATGGCAATCCTTGTTTTCTGTTGTACTCAAGTGTTTGTTCGAGATGTGGGATCTTATGTAACAACGTTTTCTTGAGATAGTCGTCAACATCTGTCCACTGTTGCTGCGAGCCTGAATTCACGATCACACTCCTCTCATTGTTAAAGCCAGATATACACACCTGTTTTCAAATTTGAAAGATGAGGAATAAATCTCACCGAACCAATCATAACGATAGTTAACATAAAGATATATATCATTAAGAACTTAATAGGGTAAGTTCTAGGTAAGAAACGGCATTTTACTCGCTCAAATCTATCGGGTTATCTATACCCAATGGATCTCAAGATGCATTACAGAGGAAGGAGAAGATGAGCATAATATATGCCCATCTACTACCAAAAGAAAGACCAAAAACTTCTTCTTATTTCACCTGATACCCATTGGGATTTTGAGACTGCCAGCGCCACGCATCAGCAGTCATTTCTACGATAGTACGACTCGCCTTCCACCCTAGTTCGCGCTCTGCTTTTTCCGGGCTTGACCAACATTCAGCAATATCTCCGGGACGACGCGGGCAAATTTCATAGGGAACTGGCTGACCACATGCGTTACTGAATGCTTCCACCATCTCCAATACACTTGTGCCTTTTCCGGTGCCCAAATTGTAGATATGCAACCCCGATTTTTTGCCAACAGCCTGCAATGCAGCGATATGCCCGTCAGCCAAATCCATCACATGAATATAATCGCGAACTCCCGTACCATCGGACGTCGGATAATCATTCCCATAGACGGACAGTTTTTCCCGACGTCCTACCGCAACTTGAGCGATATAAGGCATCAAATTGTTGGGAATTCCCTGTGGATCTTCCCCCATCGTACCGGAAGGGTGAGCCCCAACCGGATTGAAATAACGCAGCAACACCACAGACCAATCATTTTCTGCATGATAGAGATCAGACAAGCAACGCTCTACCATATATTTACTTGTGCCATATGGATTGGTGGTATTGCCAACGGTGGATTGTTCCGTAATGGGGACAACATCAGGATCACCGTATACCGTTGCAGATGAACTGAAAATGATGCTTTTTACACCTGCTTTCTGCATGCTGCGTACAAGAACCAGCGTCCCATTGACATTGTTATCATAATATTCGACAGGCTTAGCGACTGATTCTCCAACCGCTTTCAAACCAGCGAAATGAATGACCGACTGAATTTGATGACGGGAGAAAATGGTATCTAGGAACGATTCATCACGAATATCTCCTTCATAAAACAGTGGCTGTACGCTAGTCAATGCCTCGATGCGAGCGAGTACTTCACGGTTGGCATTGCACAAATTATCAATGATGATCGGAGTCATTCCCGCTTCAATCATTTGGACACAAGTATGGCTACCGATATACCCTATCCCACCTGTCACCAATATTTCCACATTAACCTCTTTTTAGTCGTTCGTTTTTAACGAAATGATTTTTAACGCAACATTTCTTAGCGCAACAAAAATGTTAACAAGTAAGAGTATAAAAAGAGTTAGCGTGTTAGTGAACAAAAACTAAAATATGGCAAAATCAGGAAATCACTTTTTTGAATACTCTACGATCCAATAATTAAATCCGATGACAAAGCCGATGATGAAAGAAAGCACTTTTACCTCCGTCCAGACCACTGCGCTCAATGCTCCTTTTTTCAGGGACATACAGATAGGTTCATTGTTAGAACATCCCAATATTCAAGTTATGCTGACTTATTTTGATCAGGCTCACTATCAGGATACTTTATTTGATGAACATGGCATTACTTATCCTTTCAGATTACAGAACGCGGTCAATAAAAGGCGAGCGGAATATCTGGCAGCCCGCTACTGTACTCAACAAATTTTACACGCCTTGGGTTATCCTGACTTTCAGGTGACCAATGCCCAAGATCGTTCCCCAATCTGGCCTGACAATATTTGTGGCTCCATCTCTCATTCAGCTAACTGTGCCATTGCGTTTGCGGCTTCTAGCGATCACTACCGGATAATCGGTATTGATATCGAACAAGAGATTAAATCAGAAACAATCGAAAGTGTTGCAACCAGTGTCATCAATGATACTGAAAAGACGTTACTGACAGCATGCGCATTACCTTTTGAACAGGCGTTCACTCTCGCTTTCTCCATTAAGGAGACGCTTTTTAAGGCGCTGCATCCCCATGTGAAACGTTTTTTTGATTTTCACGCGGCTGAAATTACGTCAATTGATTGCAATGATTATTCTGTTAGCATCAAACTGCTGCAAACATTATCTGATAAGTATCAAGCTGGCTCACAATTTCACGGCAATTTTGCCCTAATGCCTCATCAGCAAGTGCTGACGTATCTGGTTGGTTAGGAGTGCTTACCTTATTGGAAAAAAACAGCCAGAAAAAACGATGAGTTGAAAGATATAAGTACATTCGAACATTTAATTCATTTAAATGTTCGGACAGCAGATTATGTGACTGGGATGAGTGAGCGTAGCCAACAAAACGGTGAAAGGTTACAAATCAGCAGCATGTTAAAGAAAACAATAGAGGCGTTTATGGGGCTTTATAACGCCAAAAACCACCGAGAATCGCAGTGGTTTTTGTATTCTGGCTCTATAATTTTTCAAAAACAGTCATTTTACCCTGCCCGTTGCCCGAGCATAAGCAAACAATCCACCTGCCGCGACAATATTTGCCAATTCACCAACAGGATCGGTAGGATATTTTTCGCCGCTTTTCAACAAAGTGATGGTCTGGTTTTCGATATCAATCTCAATACTGTCTCCAGTGGAGAGAATGTCACACAAACGTTCTTGTGCCGCAACTGGCAATAATTCTCCGGTAGAGACGCAATTGCGGAAGAAAATACGGGCATAGGATTGTGCCAAAACTGCTTGCACCCCCGAAGCTCCCAATGCTGCGACCGCATGTTCACGTGAGGAGCCACAGCCAAAGTTATGGCCTGCCACAATAATCGGATATTTTGCCTTACCCTGCTCTTCATCAATAAAAGGTAGCACCCCTTCCGGTAATCCACACATCGCCAATGAAGCCAATTGAGCGTATCCTTCCGGTGTCGAAGGGTTCACTTTCAGGTATTCCGCCGACAAGATCTGATCGGTGTCGATATTGTCAGCCAAGACATAAACCGAGCCCCTGATGACATTTTCCTTCAACGCACTCATAAAAATTCTCCCGGATTAGTAATACAGCCAGTGATGGCAGCAGCGGCAACGGCGTAAGGCGACGCCAGATAAATATTGGCACCTTTATGCCCCATGCGCCCGATAAAATTGCGGTTAGTGGTCGAAATGACTGAGATAGGGTCATTGACGCGGCCAAAGGTATCCGCTGGCCCACCAATGCAAGCCGCACAACCGGCTTCAGACGAGAGTTTCACGCCCGCATCGGTTAAGATTTGATAAACAGACATGCCATCTATTTGAGTTGTTATTGTTTTGTGGAAAACTTCTTTGGTAGCAGGTACGGCATAAGTCGGGATAGAGACTTTATTGCCCTTGAGGACACGGGCCGCCGCAATAAAATCTTCCAGTTTTCCCCCCGTGCAGGAGCCAATATATGCCTGAGAAATGGCAACGTTGGCAACCTTCTCAATCGGCACAACATTATCCGGTGAATGGGGCTTGGCAATCATTGGCTGCATGTTGGTGACATCAATGTTCAACACGCGGCTATATTGGGCATCTTCGTCAGGATAGACGATCTCAAAAGGCTGTTCGTTACGTTCTGCCAGATAATCCAGTGTCGCCTGATTAGGCACCATAATCCCGTTCTTGGCACCGCATTCAACGACCATATTACAAATCGTCATGCGCTCTTCTACGGATAACTCATCAATGACATTACCGCCAAACTCAATAGCTTCATATGTCGCGCCATCCACGGTTAATTCTGACAGAACCGCCAAAATCATATCCTTAGCCAGTACATGGGCGGGTTTGGTTCCAGTGAAATTCACCCGAATGGAGCTTGGCACTTTGAGGGGGATTTCTCCTGTGCCTAACGCATAGGCAGCATCTGTAATGCCCAATCCAATGGCAAACGTACCAAATGCACCCGCTGTAACAGTATGGGAATCGGTACCCAATAAAACCTCACCGGGGCGGGTATGACCGCCTTCCGCCAACCCAATATGGCACACCCCTTTATAGTTTGGGGTTCCCACATCGTAAAAATATTTGATGTTCTGCTCAGCGGCAAATTCACGCATAACGCGGATGTTTTGGTTAGCCTGTGGATCAGCAGAATAGACAAAATGGTCAGGGATCAGAATAAAACGTGTCGAGTCCCATATTTTGGCCTCTTGACCGAACTCTTTTTTAAATACGCTGGCGACTCCCGGTGTGCAGGGATCGTGAGACATTAGGATATCCACTTTTGCCCAAACCACTTCACCCGGTGTGACCTGCTCACGGCCACTCGCTCGCGCGAGAATTTTTTGTGTAATAGTTTGGCTCATCTCACATTGCCTCCGAAAGATTAAAATGTAGTAAAGAAAACATAGTAAAAAAATAGAAGTCTTAGCTACATTACTAACGCTTATAATAGGGAAATACCATTGTTTAGCGTACTGTTTCTCTCTTGGAACAGTCGTTCTTCAGGTGGAAAATTCCTGCGTTTTTATTCTGACACTTTTTTTGTAACGCAGTTTAGTTTTTTGATCAAAAAACGACCTTAGTTTGATTAACAAATATTGGTCATGCTCCACAGCTTCTATGATATGTTAGGCAGAATTTCTCCCAGGTAAATCATCAGGCTATTTCATGAATAATGTTGAAAATCTTACCTCGATGGTGATCTTTGCCCGCGTCGTAGAGACACTGAGTTTTACTGAGGCTGCAAAATCCTTAAGGTTGTCTAAATCTTCCGTCAGTCGCGAGATTTCACAGTTAGAGGTAAGGTTAGGCACTCAGTTACTTAATCGCACCACGCGTAAAATTCAAGTCACAGAGGTCGGACTGAGCTATTACCAGTACTGCTCCCGCATCCTGAATGAAGCCAAAAGCGCCGAACGTTTTATCCGCAATTTTCACGAAGAACCAATGGGAAACCTGCGTCTGATTGCTCCGGTATCCTTTGGCAGTCAGTGTATTGTCCCTGCCCTGAACCACTTTATCGCCAAAAATATTCATGTCAGTGTTGATCTGGAATTGACGGATAGAATACTCAATGCAACCGATGATAATTACGATATCGCAATTGTTGTCGGCCGTGAAATGCCAGAACATCCCCTCATTATGCCCCTGATTGACATCACTTGGGGGCTTTACGCCACTCCAGATTACATAAGTCAATTTTCGTCGATAGAAAAACCGGAGGATTTACCTCGCTACGATTATCTGCTGTTCCGTGGACCTGCACACACAATTTCCCTGCCATTTCGCAAAGAACGCCAAAAGCTGGATATTGAAGTCCGCAGCCGTTTTCGTATCAATAACAGTGTAGCGTTGATGAGTTCAGCACTGGCTGGGGCGGGTATTGCCTATCTGCCGGATTACATCACCCATGAAGCAGTAGCCACCGGAAAACTTATACGGTTGCTCCCTGAATGGAATATGGATATTTACCAAGCCTGGATGATGTTTAAATCAGAAAATACGCTTTCTTCACGTGTGCAGCTGTTTGCCGATACGCTGCAGCAAAAATTGCGGGGCACTCTCGGAAAGGTGGAGCAAAAAGCATAAATAAGGAAATAAATGCGGGTGCATAACTAGATAGATCCACCCGCAGAAAAATCAGTACAAATAGAATCAGTAATAATTACCGTGGCGGTAATCCCAAGTAGTAAAGATATCAGACATTATCGGCATAATCTTATGCACATCCAGTCCCTTACGGATCAACACCGGACACGGGGTAATATCACGCTGCCCATTTTGGATTGGCACTAATTTACCGTTGTCATCCACCATGGATACCATCACACCCTGTTCATAACGGGTTTGCTCAGTTTCGTTTGGTTGAATAGATTTAACATAGTCGTTGGCAGAAATAATCAAATCAGCATGCTCTTCGATACGCTCGCCGATACATTCCACCAAGCCACGATTGCCTTTACCAGACGGATTCGCAGAGCTGGCGAAAGAGAATTTACCATGATTTTCCCATAATGCTTTCGCCAGAATTTCACCCGGTTTACCAAATTTAATCACGAAACAGCTGGTGCCACGGCCGTCCATCATCAATTCTTTAGAGCCATCATCGGGAATCCGGGCGATGGCTTCTTCTTTCCACGGCAGGATGCAGCCCAACAGGACATCTTGATCCCAATGTTTTTGATACAGTTCTTCAATTTCCGGATTAAGTTGAGCCAATTCTTTCAATTGTTCGAGAGATCCACACAGAACTACGCCCGGCTTGTTGCGGTTGCGCTGTTTGGCTTCAAATTTACGCTCCAAACCTTTTGCGTCAGAAGTCATGATGATGTAACCAACTTTGGTTGGGCAGACAATCATTCCGCCTTCATTAGCAAGGATCTCTACAGCTTCCGGCTGTAATCCATTATTCCATTCAATTTTTTTATTGCTCATACTTATACCTTTTACCGGAACGAAGAATTATTAATTATCAGTTAACGCTGGAAGTTAACGTTGGGAAAGTTAGCGCTGATAGTAGCCTGTTATGCTCGCGGAGGTCAGGGTATTGGCCTGGATCATAAAGCGTGCAACGGCATTGGTTGTTTCAGCATCAATCCCTATTTTTTCTACGGCTAAAGCATGTACCGTAAAAATATAGCGATGCGCCTTATCCCCTTCAGGTGGGCAAGGGCCACCAAAACCAATCTGACCATAATCATTTCTACTTTGGATACTACCAACTGGCATTACAGCGCCATTCGTCTGACCCGCATTGGCTGGAAAATCCTGTATTTCAGCGGGAATATCAAACACAACCCAATGCCAGAAACCGCTACCAGTCGGCGCATCAGGATCATAAACAGTAATAGCGAAACTTTTTGTCTCAGCGGGTGCATTCTGCCAAGAAAGCGCAGGGGAACAATTATCGCCATTGGCACCAAACTCGTTAAATTCATGACATTTTTGCAAAAAATCATTATTCTTGAATTCAGGTGAACTGATTATCATCGGTTGTTTCCTCTATCGAATGCCTTTACGAACATCCTAGCGGAGTTTTCCGCCGCTGCAATATCCAGCCACGGTTTTGCTTGATTGTTCCAATTTGGGAACAATAGGTGAAGAATTTAGGCTATTGGAAAAAAGAAAGGGATTTATTAAACCACCGCAGATAGCGGTGGTTTTTGCAGTCAGACAGCCAGAAACCGTGTAATTTAAAAACTACACCTCTTTCTTCGAAGCCTGTAAGTAAAGCAGCTCAAGACCAATTGTTGCTGCCGCCAGAGCGGTAATCTCAGATTGATCATAAGCTGGAGCCACTTCGACCACATCCATGCCAACGATATTCAGTGGTTGCAAGCCGCGTAGGATTTTCAACGCGCGATCAGAGGTCAATCCACCAATTACTGGTGTTCCGGTGCCGGGCGCAAAAGCCGGATCAAGGCAATCAATATCGAATGTCAGATAAATCGGCAGATCACCCACAATTTCTTTGATCTGTTCCACAACATCATCAACGCTACGATCATTGACCTGACCCGCATCCAATACAGTGAAACCATTGTTCGTATCATGTTCAGTACGAATGCCTATCTGCACCGAGTGATTAGGGTCGATCAGCCCTTCGTTTGGGGCATGGAAAAACATCGTACCATGATCAAATTTACTGCCGTTCGGGTAGGTATCCGTATGGGCGTCAAAATGGATCAGCGCCATTTTGCCAAAATGTTTCGCGTGGGCACGCAACAACGGTAAAGTAACGAAATGATCACCACCAAAAGACAGCATTTTCTTGCCTGATGCCAGCACTTTTTCTGCATGTGCTTGTAACTTATCGCTCATATCCTGAGCATCACCAAAGTTGAACACCAGGTCTCCACAATCCACTACGTTCAGGCGCTTGCGTAAGCTAAAGTTCCACGGCCAGCGGCTACTTTCCCAAGCCAGATTTGTCGATACCTGACGAATGGCGGCAGGCCCGTGGCGGCTACCTGCACGGCCTGATGTCGCCATATCGAAAGGCACACCAGTAATTACCCATTCCGCATCACTAGAATAGGGTTGAAAATTCAATGGAAAACGCAGAAAACCGAAGGCATTTGAAACCAAAGAGTTATCAATTTGGTTCCCTAAAGAGCTAATACTCATAATATATCCTCGAAAGTCCCGTGCCCACTTATTGGACAATCAACATCACAGTGACACGGAGCTTGTTTACGCCAGAAAATTACTCTTCTTCCAAATAAGTATAGCCATATAGGCCATTTTCAAACTCTTGCAGGAATTGTTCCTGCAAACTTTCATCCAGAGCAGCCGATTTCACCTGATCACGAAAACGGGTTAACAACACCTGCGGCTCAAGTTTGACATATTGGAGCATATTGGCGACAGAATCACCTTCTTCGCTCTGCTGATAAGTCACTTCACCATTTTCTGCAACATAAACATCAACGGCCGCCGTATCACCAAATAGGTTATGCATATTACCCAGAATTTCCTGATATGCTCCGACCATAAAGAAGCCGATCAACGGTGGACAATCCGGATCATAAGCTGGCATCGGCATCGTTGTCGCCACCCCATCGCCATCAACATAATGGTCAACAGTACCATCAGAGTCACAGGTGATATCCAACAAAACAGCACGACGATCCAGTGGCTTATCTAACCCTTCAATTGGCAGAACAGGGAAGAGCTGATCAATTCCCCACGCATCTGGCATAGATTGGAACAACGAGAAATTCACGTAGAATTTATCTGCCATGCGCTCCTGTAATTCATCAATGATCGGGCGATGGGCACGGTTGCTTGGATCAAGATCCTGCTGAATGTGACGACAAATGTTTAAGTACAATTCTTCTGCCCATGCCCGCTCTGACAGATCCAGCATGCCGTGAGCGTATTGTGTATGTACTTCATGGAGGTCAAACTGGCTGTCATGCAACCACTCACGCAGGGAGCGCTTATTATCACCATCCTGCATTTCCTGCCATGTATCCCATAAACTTGCCAAAGGACGAGACGCATGTTCTGCTGGCGGGGTTGTATCAGTGAATTCGTTACGTTCTACCCCAATCACATTGGAAATCAAAACAGTATGATGTGCTGTAAGTGCCCGGCCGGATTCAGTAATGACAGTTGGATGTGGCAAACCGTGTTCTTCACAGGCATCACCAATTCCCCAAATAACGTTATTTGCGTATTCATTCAAACCGTAGTTAACCGAGCAGTCTGACTGAGAACGTGTACCTTCATAATCGACTCCCAATCCGCCGCCAACGTCAAAACACTGAATGTTAACCCCTAGTTTAGACAGTTCGACATAAAAACGGGCTGATTCACGTACTCCTGTCGCCACATCACGAATATTGGTAAGCTGAGAACCCAAATGGAAATGCAATAATTGTAAGCTACCCAGACGCCCTGCCGAACGTAAGGTTTCAACCAGTTGCAGTACCTGAGCCGCCGCAAGGCCAAATTTGGATTTTTCACCACCACTGGACTGCCATTTACCCGCGCCCTGCGAGGCTAAACGTGCCCGCACACCAAGACGTGGGATTACATTGAGGCGTTCGGCCTCTTCCAGCACCATCGCAATTTCAGACATTTTTTCAATAACCAGATACACCTTGTGTCCTAGTTTTTCACCGATCAATGCCAGACGAACATATTCACGATCTTTATAGCCATTACAGACAATCACCGTACCTGTCATACCGGCATGGGCCAGTACTGCCATTAATTCTGCTTTGGAACCCGCTTCCAATCCAACAGGTTCATCTGCGTTAGCCAATGTTTCAATAACACGACGTTGCTGATTGACCTTGATCGGATAAACCAGGAAATAATCCCCTTTATAACCATAAGATTCACGTGCACGCTTAAACGCCGCGTTTATAGAACGCAGGCGATGTTGCAAAATCTGGGGAAAACAAAACAATGCGGGTAAACGCAATTGTTTTTTTTCTTCCTGAACTTTCCTCACCAAATTAACAAGTTCAACTTGAGCTCCCGGTAAATCAGGATTTGGACAAACACTGACATTACCCAGATCATTGACGTAGTAATAGTTGCCACCCCAGTATGCGATGTTGTAGGTCTGTCGCATTTTGCGAGCGATATTATCATTCATGGCAGTCTCCTTCATGGAGTCGAGGTTTGCCTTCACCTGTAAGGTCAATAACCCAAGACACTATTTTATCGTGCGTATCTTGCGCATTAAAAAATGTCAGGGAACAGCATGCTCTTAGATTATAGGAACGTTTAGAGGGAACTAAACAATATATTTACTGTGTGACTATATGATGCCAACTCGATATTGCCCGCTTGCTTATCAGCTGAGAGTAACATCGAAATGAATTCATATTTGAAAGGAAGGAACAAGATGTGGATACAGCAATGGCATAATGTGGCTGTTGGCCGTTAACAATCAGCAGATAATGGTTCATAACCCCATTCACCCCACATGGCAGGCTTACTTCACGCAAGCCGATTCTCAATTGAGAAGCAGGATATATACAAATCTCCTGCAAACACTTGTAACATTAACCTGTAACATCAAGTGTAAAAACTTACTCAGTTACGCGCGCAGTTTATACCTGTAATCCAATGAAATTGCAAAATGAAATTTACCTAAAAATGAAACCGGGATGCTCCTCCCTTTTAGACTAGAAAACTAAAATGTTACGCATTGAAAGATATTTAGAATTAAAAAAACTGGTATCCTTAGCAAGAGTGACTTAAAATGGCCGTCTAGATGGTAAAACATCCACCCTTAAACCAAGATTATATTTAAGGTAACGAAATATAATGACTACACACCTTTTCACTTCTGAATCAGTTTCAGAAGGACATCCAGACAAAATCGCCGATCAAATTTCCGATGCCGTCCTTGACGCAATCTTAGAGCAAGATCCAAAAGCTCGCGTTGCCTGCGAAACTTACGTTAAAACTGGCATGGTTATGGTTGGTGGAGAAATTACTACCAGCGCTTGGGTTGATATTGAAGAGATTACCCGCCGTACAGTACGTGAAATTGGCTATACCAGTTCAGATATGGGCTTTGATGCCAATTCATGCGCAGTAATCAGTGCGATTGGCAAACAGTCTCCTGATATCAATCAGGGTGTTGATCGGGCTGATCCTTTGGAACAAGGTGCAGGTGACCAAGGGTTAATGTTTGGTTATGCAACTAACGAAACTGATGTTCTGATGCCAGCACCTATCACTTATGCACACCGTTTGGTTGAGCGTCAGGCTGAAATACGTAAAAATGGCACACTGCCATGGTTGCGCCCTGATGCGAAAAGTCAGGTAACATTCCAGTACGATAACGGCAAAATTGTCGGCATTGATGCCGTTGTGCTTTCTACCCAGCACTCCGAAGACATCCAACAAAAAGCGCTGCAAGAAGCTGTAATGGATGAAATCATCAAGCCTGTGCTACCGGCTGAATGGCTCACACCAATGACTAAATATTTCATCAACCCAACAGGCCGTTTTGTGATCGGTGGCCCGATGGGTGACTGTGGTCTGACTGGCCGTAAAATCATTGTTGATACCTACGGTGGTATGGCACGTCACGGTGGTGGAGCATTCTCAGGTAAAGATCCATCCAAAGTTGACCGTTCTGCTGCCTATGCAGCACGCTACGTTGCCAAAAACATCGTTGCAGCAGGTCTGGCAGATCGCTGTGAAATCCAAGTGTCTTATGCCATCGGTGTTGCAGAACCAACATCAATCATGGTGGAAACATTCGGCACTGAGAAAGTATCAACCTCAACATTGGTTCAATTAGTGCGTGAATTCTTTGATCTGCGCCCTTACGGCCTGATTAAGATGTTGGATCTTCTGCATCCAATCTATCGTGATACCGCAGCTTACGGTCACTTTGGTCGTGAGCAATTCCCATGGGAAGCGACAGATAAAGCAGAAATTTTGCGTTCAGCAGCAGGATTAAAATAATTCGTTGTGACCGATGAAGCCCGCAAATATTCTGCGGGCTTTTTTTATGATTAATCGATGAATTATCAAAGTATATTGAAAAAAATAGCATGCAGCCGTAATGAAATCCGTCAGTGTTCCTCTCACCTTACAACAAGCCGTTATGCGCTCCGTGCGGCAAAAACTGGCACAAGCGAGTGATTTTCTGCAAGAGGTCTTTCCTGAACCCAGTGTAACCTATCGGCAACGGGGCACGATTGCAGGTTGTGCCCGTTTGCAAGATTGGGAAATTCGTCTGAATGCCGTTTTGTTGATCGAAAACGAACAAGCATTCATTGATGAAGTGATCCCCCACGAACTAGCTCATTTATTGACTTATCATCAGTTCGGAGGAGTCTCACCACACGGGAAAGAATGGCGTTTTATCATGGAATCTGTATTTAAAGTACCTGCCAACCGAACCCATCAATTCTCTGTGCAATCCGTCCGCAGTAAGACATTTAATTATTGTTGCCGCTGTCAGCAACACGAATTGACGATAAGACAGCACAATAAAGTCCTCAGGGGAAAAAGTTGCTATATATGCCGACAATGTGGGGGAAAATTAGAGCTCAAAACTCAAAATCAATGAGTTCCCTCACTTATTGCTTTGATTTTTTCAGCTTCTTCTATGATTTGATCTGCTGTTTTTCCGTGAAGGGATCGAAAAAATTGCTGTTCCAATTTTTCTATGTCGCTATGCTGAATCTTTCCATCCTTGTTATTTTTGAACAGAGCCTCAAAATCGATATTATTAACCATAGTGACATTCAATGAATCATCAAATTTTAATTTTTTATCTTCTGATAAAGTATCTCTGATTTTTTCAATGGATGTTTTTACTGCTATTTCATTTGAACCATCAATTTTAAGTTGTCTATCACAGCCCGTTAATGTAAAACCCAACAAACAAATTACTAACAATTTTTTCATGATCAATCCCACCCATTACCATTGATGGTAATAATAGCAGAAGGCAAACAAATATACCTTTTATATCCTTTATTTTTCGATTTTCTTCTTTGTTGCCAGCACGTATGTACTCCAATCACATCGCTGGCTATACTGTTTATAATACAAAGAATTAGAGATCATCTGCCAACACTTAAGGTTGAGTAAGGATCTCTCTACATCATAAAGCAATTGAAGGCTGAATTACTCCAATAAGATAATCTAAAGATAGCAATAAAAAATCATGCTAAAACATTAGCCAAAAAACCAAATAAATATTACAAGCCATTATTAATGACAAAAATAAATATTACATCAAAGAAAAAGTTCCTCTCCTGCTAAAGTGCTCTCTTACATCATTGATTGCCTCATCAAGCTTTATATTTATTGATGCAGAACTTTTATATTTTAATTACAGTTGGCTGGGAAAATCAGAATTAGTCCGATAATAACTTCGGAATATATGTCATAGCATACAAAAAAACCAAAGTACCCGGAGATTATAATGAAAAAGCTACATGATATTACCAAAGAATTGTTACCTGCTAAATTTTATAAGATGTTGATTAATGGCGAATGGGTCGAGAGTGTTTCCAAAAACACCCACAAAAGCTATAACCCCGCTACAAGCGAATTCCTAACGGAATATGCCGCAGGTAATGCCGAAGATGTAGAACTCGCTGTCAAAGCTGCCCGAAAAGCATTACCAACATGGAGTAAAACTTCCGCTGTAGAGAGGCAATCATTGTTACTGAAAATTGCCGATCTGCTGGAAGCAGAAGCAGAACGCTTTATCGTCCTTGAAACATTAGATGGCGGCAAAACCCAAACTCTGTGTCGTCATTTTGATATTCCTTTTGCCATTGATCACTTCCGCTATTTTGCAGGAGTTATCCGCACACATTCCGATGCCATGGACGTTATTGACAATGATAGTCTGAGTCTGGTTATCCGAGAACCTATTGGCGTAGTCGGGCAAATTATTCCATGGAATTTCCCATTATTGATGGCCGCTTGGAAACTGGCACCAGCCCTTGCCGCCGGTAATACCATTATCATTAATCCTGCAAGCCTGACTCCAATGACGCTACTTGAATTGGGGCGCATCATGAATCAAGTTCTACCAGCAGGTGTTGTCAATATTGTTACAGGGCGTGGCTCAATCGTTGGTCAAGCGATCCTCGATCACAAAGACATTGATAAAGTCGCCTTTACAGGTTCAACAGAAATTGGATATAACGTTGCTGCTGCCGCAGCAAAAAAACTTATTCCCGCCACATTAGAGCTGGGTGGTAAATCAGCCAATATCATTTTCCCTGATGCCAATATGAAAAAAGCGGTCAAATATGCCGCTAATGCAATTTTGCTTAATCAAGGACAAGCCTGTGAATCCGGTGCCCGTTTGTTCCTACATAAAGATATTCATGACGAATTCCTGAAATCACTGAAAATGGTATTTGAATCAGTCAACGTGGGTGATCCTATGCTGGCAGAAACTGAAATGGGCAGCCAAGTCAGTGAAGAACAAATGAATATTATTTTGGGTTATATCGATCTTGCAAAACAAGAAGGTGCAACCGTCCTAACTGGCGGAAAACGCATTACAGGTGCGGGATATGATGATGGCTTCTTTATCCAGCCAACTATTCTCACCAATGTGACCAATAAGACGCGGGTTGCACAGGAAGAAATTTTCGGGCCTGTACTGTGTGTCATTCCATTCAGTAGTGAAGACGAAGTGATAGAAATGGCCAATGATTCCGAATACGGTTTAGCAGGTGCTGTATGGACACAAGATATTAACCGTGCGCTGCGTGTCGCTAAGGCAGTAAGAACTGGCCGTATGTGGATTAATACCTATCACGAATTACCCGCCCATGCGCCTTTCGGTGGCTATAAAAAATCAGGACTTGGGCGTGAAACCCATAAGATGATACTGGATGCCTACACTGAAGTGAAGAATATCTATATCAGTACGAAAGAAGACTGATAGACTAAAAAAAAGTGCCTAAAAATTGCCACCTACAAGGGTGGCAATTAAGGCGCAATCACTCAAGAATAGACTAAATCATTCACCCAGAATGTTAGCCAATTCCGCGCTAACTTCAGCTACCTGACGAGTACCATCAAGTTTGAAGTATTTAGTGTTGCCTGCCTGAGCTTCTTTTTGGTAGTAGGAAACCAAAGGTGCGGTTTGTGTGTGGTATTCAACCAGACGTTTACGGACAGTATCTTCCTGATCATCTTTACGGATGGTCAGTTCTTCGCCAGTGGCATCATCTTTGTTTTCCACTTTTGGTGGATTAAATTTGATATGGTAAACACGACCCGATGGGGCATGTACACGACGACCGATGATGCGTTCAACAATGATGTTATCAGGAACATCAAATTCCAGAACAGAATCAACCTTGATGCCAGCTTCTTTCATAGCATCAGCCTGTGGAATGGTACGTGGGAACCCATCCAACAAGAAGCCATTACGACAATCATCTTGTTTGATGCGCTCTTTAACCAAGGCAATGACCAGTTCATCAGTCACCAGTTTGCCATTATCCATTAATTCTTTCGCTTTCAAACCCAACTCTGTGCCAGCTTTTACTGCGGCACGCAGCATGTCACCTGTCGAAATCTGAGGGATCCCATATTTCTCCATGATAAATTGTGCTTGAGTTCCCTTACCGGCGCCTGGTGCGCCCAGCAGAATAATACGCATTGCGTAAATCCCCTTGCTATTTGCTTTTCGTATTTTTTAAAGAAAACGAACCACCATACCATTTGAACGGGAGATGGCTCAAGGAATCAGGTAAACGTTTTCGCATTAGCCAAAAAATAAACCACGCTCCACTTTACGCTGAAGCGTGGTTTCTTTATCATACTTTCAACAAGATTAAGCTGTTTCAGCTAATAATAACTGATTCATGCGACGAATGAACTGGTTTGGATCATCCAATGTGCCACGTTCAGCAAACAGGGCTTGCTCCAGTAGCAATTCAATCCAATCAGCAAACTGAGTCTCATCAGAAATATCAGAGGCTTTTTTAACCAGAGCATGTTCTGGATTCAGTTCAAAGTTATAGCTTACTTCTGGCGCTGTCTGGCCCGCAGCCGCGAATAGCTTCGCCATTTGGGTGCTCATTCCATTGGCATCGGTTGTTACGATCGCTGGCGTATCAGTCAGGCGGTGAGTCAGCTTCACTTCTTTCACGCGTTCACCCAACAGGGTCTTCACACGCTCAACAAATGGCTGAAGTTTTTTATCTTCTTCTTCCTGTTCAACCTTGTTTTCGTCTGCCAGCTTATCGAGTGATTCATCTGCCTTGCTAACAGATTGGAATGATTTACCATCGAATTCAGTCAGGTAGCTCATCATCCACTCATCGATACGGTCAGACAACAGCAGAACTTCAATACCTTTCTTACGGAACAGTTCTAAATGTGGGCTATTCTTCGCCGCAGCATAGCTATCTGCCGTAATGTAATAAATCTTCTCCTGCCCTTCTGCCATACGGCCAACGTAATCTTCTAAAGAAACCGTTTGTGCCGAAGCGTCATTGTGGGTAGTGGCAAAACGCAGTAATTTAGCGATGGTTTCTTTGTTTGTGCCATCTTCAGCAGGGCCTTCTTTCAATACTAAGCCGAACTGCTGCCAGAAAGACTGATATTTTTCTGCATCGTCTTTTGCCAATTTATCCAGCATCTGCAAGACGCGTTTTGTCAATGCACTACGCAGATTACGGGTAATTGTGCTGTCTTGCAGAATTTCACGGGAAACGTTCAGCGGCAGATCATTGGAATCAATCAGGCCACGGACAAAGCGCAGGTAATTTGGCATGAACTGTTCAGCTTCATCCATGATAAATACACGCTGTACATACAGTTTAAGGCCATGTTTGTGATCACGGTTCCACATATCCCACGGAGCTTGAGAAGGGATATACAACAAACTGGTGTATTCCTGCTTACCTTCAACGCGGTTATGGCTCCAGATCAGAGAGTCAGTAAAATCATGGGAAATGTGCTTGTAAAACTCTTGATATTCTTCATCGCTGATTTCTGCTTTACCACGAGTCCACAAAGCCTGAGCTTTGTTGATCTTTTCCCATGTGACGGTAACGCTGTCGTCTTCTTCGTTTTTCGTTTGAGTTTCGATTTCAACAGGTAAGGCAATGTGATCAGAATATTTGCCAATGATAGAGCGCAGACGCCAATCATTGAGGAACTCACTTTCCGCTTCACGCAAATGCAAAGTGACTTCTGTACCACGTTCAACTTTTTCAATATCAGCAACGGTATAATCACCTTCGCCTGTTGATTCCCAAAATACACCCTGATCAGTCGCAGCACCTGCTGCACGGGTACGTACTGTCACTTTATCCGCAACGATAAACGCTGAATAGAAACCAACACCGAATTGACCAATCAATTGACTGTCTTTTGCCTGATCAGAGCCGATTGATTCAAGAAATGCTTTAGTACCTGATTTTGCAATCGTTCCCAGATGATCAATCACTTCATCACGGGACATCCCGATACCATTATCACTGATAGTGATGGTTTTTTGCTCTTTATCACAAGCGAGACGAACACGTAATTCTCCATTATTTTCATACAGCTCAGGCGCAGATAATGCGTGGAAACGTAACTTGTCCGCCGCATCAGATGCGTTTGAAATTAGCTCACGGAGAAAAATTTCTTTGTTGGAATAGAGAGAATGAATCATCAACTGCAATAGTTGTTTGACTTCTGACTGAAATCCACGTGTTTCCTGATCTTTCATGCTCATTTATTACCTCAATCTAAATCCAGTTCAGATATGTAAAATCGGACGATGGTAATCAAATGGGGATAGATACGGAAAATTTCAAGTTCGGAAAAAAACAAGAATGTAAAATTTAGTTTGATACGCACTTAAACCTGTTATGGATGGCGGCACGAACCGCAACACCATCCATTGGAATGTCCCATTAAAATTGGGCGATAAATCACAAACCAGTGATTTTTTGACGGCCAGCCAGTGAATGAGACAGGGTTGTACCATCCACCATTTCAAGCTCTCCACCGACAGGAACCCCGTGGGCAATTCGGCTGGCACTCACACCATACTGCGAACATATTTCTGCAATATAGTTTGCCGTGGCCTCTCCTTCGACAGTTGGATTCGTTGCCAAAATAATTTCTGATAACGTTTCAGAAGATAAGCGTTCTTCTAAACGATCCAAACCGATATCCATTGGCCCAATGCCATCCAGTGGTGATAAGTGCCCCATCAAGACAAAATAACGTCCTGCAAACTGACCAGTTTGTTCAATGGCATGAATATCCGCTGGACTCTCCACCACACAGATCTGGCCATTCTGCTGACGGCGGGAATTAGTGCAAATTGTGCACTGTTCCTGTTCGGTGAATGTCCGGCAATCCTGACAGTGACCAATTTCAGACATCGCTCGCGTCAAAGCCTGTGCCAATCGCATTCCTCCACTACGATTCCGCTGGAGTAGATGAAATGCCATTCGTTGAGCAGACTTAGGGCCTACGCCGGGCAAACAGCGTAGTGCTTCCATCAGCGATTCAAGAAGAGGGCTGGTTTGCATTAGAATGGCATCTTAAAGCCAGGCGGTAATTGCATTCCGTTAGAAACACCAGCCATTTTTTCTTTCTGGGTTTCTTCAATGCGACGAGCCGCATCATTGAACGCAGCAGCAATCAGATCTTCCAGCATATCTTTGTCATCTTCCATCAGGCTTGGATCGATCTCAACACGACGGCAGTTATGCGCACCATTAATTGTCACTTTAACCAGACCCGCACCGGATTCACCTGTCACTTCTAGGCTTGCAATTTCTTCCTGCATTTTCTGCATCTTTTCTTGCATCTGCTGGGCCTGTTTCATCAAATTGCCCAAACCACCTTTACCAAACATAATTCTCTCTCTTCACTATAGCCACAGCATAAAAACATACTGTAGCGGTTAAACAGGCCGGATACTTTCTTCATCCAATTCTGCATCAAATAGCTGCTGAAGTGTTTGAATCGTTCTATCCGAAATAATGGACTGACGCGCTTGTGCCAATTTTTCTTCATAAATGGCTTGCCGCCACTCCAGAGGCGTTTTTATCTCAGGATTATCATCTTCAATAATACGGAGTTCAATAGATTTTCCATTCAATTCACTTAATGCTTCAGCCAACGTTTTTTGAGCCGATGCCGAATTAAGATGGCGCTGTTGTGAACGCAAATGCAGACAGAATCGATTTTCATCAATCTGCTCTTTAAAAGCGTTCAATGCTATCTGCTGAACTAATTTGGGAATATGCAGTTTATCAATTTCCGCAGCCCATGCGTCCCTTTGTTTCGATTCGATAGCCAGCTTTTTTACCAGCTCGGCTGTTTTTTCGTGCTCAAGTGCTGCTTTTATCGCTTTAGGTGTCGTAACCGATGGCTGTTTTTCTTCAACATTATTCGTTGCTCGCCAGCGGTAAGCCTCTTTTTTTGCCGGCTTAGATTCCTTCGCTTTAGGGATATAAGATTGAGGACGCTGTTCTGCCACCGCCACCAACCGATCCAGAGCCGAACTTGCCGGCTTCGCCCTTGCAGACTCTGCCGGCTCAGGCTTTTTTGGTGGTGTATTTCCTTGATGAGTCAGCGCGTTTCTTGCTTGCAACAATTTCGCTGTCGGGCTATCTGTAGAGCTACCCGCCGCAGGTAGTGTTCCCATTGATTGAGGTATGCTCTGTCCAGTATGTTCGCCCTCTCTATTACTTTGAATAGCATTACCTTGAGTAACCCTACCTTGGGTAACATTGTTTGGAACAATATTATGTGGGGCAAATTGCCCAGAAGGCGATGGCGCTGACTCAATTGCCGCTATAGGGCTTTCGGCAATAGGTGATGATTCTTCAATAACAGTTTTAGGATGGAAGGCCAAAGCTCGCAATAATGCCATTTCAACCCCCATCCGGCGCTCCGGTGCATAAGGGAGTTCTTTGCGTCCCATCAGCAAAGCCTGATAATAAAGCTGTAAATCCGTCGGAGAGATTGTTCTTGCCAGCAAACGCAATCGCCCTTCTGTTGACGATGGATCACTTTCAGGTTGCTGAGGTAATAATTGGAGCATGGCGATGCGATGCAACAGCGACAACGTTTCGACCAGTAGGTTTTCCCAATCCATACCACGGGATGCAACTTGTTCAACCAGAGCCATCATTTGCTGCCCATCAGCACGCACTAATGATTCAATCATCGCCAATGGTTGTTCATCATCCAGCGCACCCAACATCTGACGAACAACGTCCGATGTCACTATTCCACCACCAAGGGCAATGGCTTGATCGGTTAAACTCAGGGCGTCGCGCATGCTGCCATCCGCAGCACGTGCAAGAAGCTGACGAGCACGGGCATCACTTTCTATGTGCTCCGCATTGAGGACATGCTCCAATTGGCTGCCAATTTGATTCACATCGAGTGCTTTCAGATGGAATTGCAAGCAACGTGAAAGGATAGTCACAGGCAGTTTTTGTGGATCTGTCGTTGCCAAAAGGAATTTCACATGTTCAGGCGGTTCTTCTAATGTCTTCAGTAAGGCATTGAAGCTATGACGAGAAAGCATGTGAACTTCGTCAATAAGGTAAACCTTGAAACGGCCATGGGCAGGAGCATACTGGACGTTGTCCAGCAATTCGCGGGTATCTTCTACTTTTGTTCGGGAAGCGGCATCGATTTCAATCAAATCAACAAATCGCCCCTGTTCAATTTCAAGACAGTTCGCACACTGACCACACGGGGTCTTTGTAATACCCGTTTCGCAATTCAGTCCTTTTGCCAACAGACGTGCGATAGTGGTTTTACCCACACCACGAGTGCCGGAAAAAAGATAAGCATGATGGAGGCGCTGGTGCTCAAGACCATTCGCCAGAGCAGTCAGCACATGTTGCTGACCGATCACATCAGAAAATATTTGTGGGCGCCACTTACGGGCTAATACCTGATAGCTCATGAATACCGAGGAAATTGAACATGACTGACTATCATGCTAGCACAGCCTCACCATTCACGGCGAGGCTGATGTATCAATAATGCAAAAATCAGAACAATCAATGACCCGGGAATTCAAGGAGCGTGTAGCTCTCAACATCTTGTTTCTTCAAGCGTTCGACACCTCCCAAATCCGGTAATCCAATGATGAATGCCGCTTCGTTAACATCTCCGCCCAAGCGACGGATCAGGCGAACTGTCGCTTCGATAGTTCCACCCGTTGCAAGCAGATCATCAATGACCAGAACTTTATCCCCTTCCTTGATGCTGCTTTTATGAATTTCTAGCGTATCAGTACCATATTCCAGATCGTAAGTTTCACTTAATGTCTCACGAGGTAATTTACCTTTTTTACGGACAGGAATAAAACTGACTCCCAGACGCAGTGCAACAGGAGCACCAAATAAGAAACCACGAGCTTCAGTACCAACAATTTTCGTGATTCCTTTTTCCTGATAATGTGCTACCAGTAAATCAATCGTAGCTTGATAAGCTACGGGATTATCCAGCAATGTGGTAATGTCACGAAAAAGTACTCCCTTCTTTGGATAATCAGGGATCGTTTCGATACT
This sequence comes from Xenorhabdus hominickii, assembly GCF_002632725.1. Lineage (GTDB taxonomy): Bacteria > Pseudomonadota > Gammaproteobacteria > Enterobacterales > Enterobacteriaceae > Xenorhabdus > Xenorhabdus hominickii. The sequence continues at coordinate 392,700 of NZ_NJAI01000003.1, read as the reverse complement.
ATCTTTAATAAATTGTAGTTGTTGTGCGTGAGCGGTCATAATCGATGCCAGCCATTTTATAAAAAACGAAAACGGTAAAATTTATTCAAACTACTAGAAAAAAAGAAAAAAGCAACTACGAAGCAATTTACAGCCTATATTTTGTTGAATTAGGTCAAAATAGATTATTAACGATAATGGAATGCTGATGGGTATACAAAATTTATTAAGTGCCTTGGAAAAACAGATCAGTACCCTAGAGCAGGATCTCGCTTTACTACCCGATACGCCTTTTTCCATCGCCCGTTTTGATCAAACGCTATTCCACCGCTACAGCAATAAACTCGGTGGATACATGCAAGAAATCAAACAAAATATGGAACAATTAAAAAGCTGCGTCAAAGATAACCGTATTGAGCAAGTGAAATTCCTTTCTGAGCGTTTACTGACACAAATCGAGGCCTTAAAACGCGAAATATCAACCCAAGCCCTGCGAAAGCAAGAAGATAAATTTGAACGCCGCTCACAAGAAAGAGATCTTTACCAACGTCTGGCAGAACATCAAGATTATGAGCGTCGTCTAATGGCAATGGTGGATGACAGAGAATTACAGCTAAATAAACAAGTAACACTCGCCAATAAGCATAAATTGCAACAGGAAATCGCAGCTCTGGCAGGAAGACTCGCCCGCTGTCGCCAAGCGTTGATGCGTATCGAGAGATCAATAGAAAAGCAGGAAAATTCTGATTAGATACAAGGAAAATAGCCATTATGACTCTTGAACAAGCACCGCCAGAAGTGCAACTCGCGGTAGATCTTATTTATCTGCTCGAATGTAACGAGATTGCACCAGGCACCGTGCTGGCAGCATTAGAAATCGTCAAACACGATTTTAAGGGAAAACTGGAAAAACAACTTCACGAGCCTGAGGAATAAGCAAAATTAATCCTTATCCCATCAGGCCCTATTTTTTAATAAAAAACGGATTTAAGGCAAAAATGATTTTTCATCAGGAAAAGATTTCCCATCTGGAGGTTGATTAGCAACGTTCAATGGCTTCTGTACCTCCTGCAAACTATCTTGCCTATTGTGCAAATAAACTTCCAATTGGTTAAATGCGATATTAATGTCATTTTCCCGACATAATTGATCAATACTACGGTTAACTTCATCTACGGTACGGCTACGATCACCCAATTCTCGTACATAAAGCCTCAATTCATGATCTAGTGTACTGGCACCAAAACTCATAAAGTAGACTTGCGGTCCTGGCTCACTCATTACCCGAGAGTTATCGTTTGCTGCTTTTAACAACACTTCTTTCACTTTATCAAGATCAGAACCATATGCGACGCCGACCTTAATAATAATTCGTGTAGTGGTGTCAGAAAGCGTCCAGTTAATGAGACGTTCCGTCACAAATGCCCGATTGGGAATAATCACCTCTTTGCGATCAAAATCCGTAATCGTCGTCGCTCGAATACGGATCTTACTGACCGAACCAGAGTAAGTGCCTATCGTTACGGTATCTCCGATACGGACAGGACGTTCGAATAAAATAATCAAACCCGAAACAAAGTTGGCAAAGATTTCCTGTAAACCAAAACCTAAACCGACCGAAAGAGCGGCCGCCAACCATTGTAGTTTATTCCATGAAACGCCCAGTGTTCCCAGTGCAGTAATGCCCCCAACTCCGATTATGAGGTAAGTTAGCATCGTCTTAATTGCATATGAGGAACCTTGTTGTAACTGCAAGCGGGATAGTACTAATACTTCCAGTAAGCCCGGTAAGTTTCTCATCATGACCCAAGAAATCACCAACATCGCTATCGATAATGCCAAATCTTTCAAGGTGACGTATTTCAGGACATTCCCCAGCTCGGTTGTAGTGCTGTATTGCCACAAGTTGATCCCGTCAAGATAGGAAAACACCGTCACCAAATCAGACCAAATCCAATAAAATGCCCCAAAAAATATCAAAAACAGCACCATGGTAGTCAAACGCAATGATTGCTGGTTAATACGATCCAAAGCCATTGGTGGCTCTTCCACCACTTCTCCTTCTGCCCCTTCTTTGGTTAGAGACTGACGACGGGCAATGGCACGTCGGTAAGCAATACGACGTGCTGCAATCCCTAACCCCCGCAAACACGCTTGGTAGCAAATATGCCAGAAGAATAGTAAATACAGGCTATAGAGCCAACGTTCTGCTAAACGCAGAGTCGTGTAGAAATAACCAGATACCATCAATACGATCAGAATTAGCGGTGCAAAAGTCAGTGTTGTCACCACAATAGTGCGGATCATGTGGGAGCTTTTTTCACGCCATACCTGACGGCAAAATGGAAAGATAAAAAAGAAAACAAAGAATAGGCAAACCAAAACGGCACACTGACCAATCACATCATCAGACAACCGCAAAGGATGTTTAACACCTAATGTGATCCAGAACAAAATAGGCAACAGGGCGATAGACAGGCGCACAAGATTTTTGCGGAATAAGGTACAAACCTCCCTGTCCAGCGAAAAGTGGTGCTCTCCGATCCCGTCTATGGCAAGGATTTGATAGCAATAACTATACATAATCCAAAATAGCGCCAATTGGCAGGAAAATCTCCAAATCAAATCGCCCAGATCATCACCTGATTTCGAATACCAATAACCTATAGCCAGCACAATAAAGGCAAGTGGCAATGTTTTTATCAGAGTCAGAATCAATGCCATTGGCGTATGCAATTGGCCGTCACGACGAAACTGCCCTACCTCATCAGAAATTTTCTGTAGCTGCACATTAATGCCTTTAGTTTGCCAGCGCAAAAATAAGCCAATCAACAAAAGGGGAATGACGAAATGGACGGAATTTTTCAGCCCCGTAACAAAACCACTCAGGGTCAAATGAATATCCAAATGGCTCAATTCTCCCTGAATCAAATCAGGTAAAGATTTCAACCAAGCTAAATTCATCGGTTTGTTACTGTTGACCCAAAAGATTTGCTGGACAAGAGTTTGTTCTAATGATTTGGTAACATCTAACAGTTGCTGCTGATCCATCTGTAAGTTGATGGCATGCGTAATCTGATTTCCCAACTGATTATTGAGCTGATCTAACAACTCACAACGAACATCTAGAATCTGATTAATGGCATTATGGATTTCACCCACAACCTCCGCAGATTCGTTTTTCAACTTATCGTGGTTATCTTTCAATAAATTATTTGTATAACTATTTCCCTGACAGGATTGATCTCGCTCCTGATTAATTTCAAACTGCTCCAGACGTAAATCAGCAATTTTCGTCGGCAAATCTTTTGTCAGAACATCCTGTGGTACTTTCAACTGCTCCTGAAACAGAATTCGCGACAGCAGTAAACTACCCCGCAAAACTTTAACCTGCTCTTTTAGGTTGCGCTCCGATTGGATGGCGCGATCCAGATAATTTTTAACTTGAATATTTTTCTGTACCAGTTGATTATTATCACGCGTAGCAGAAACCAACCGTTCACTTAGCTCACGATTATCCTCAATTTCGTCCTGAACCAAAGAATTATCCTGAATATGGGAATTTTTACCCTCTTGAGTTTGTGCTTCTTTCACTGTTTCTTCAGAAAGAATGAGACGCTTTCCACTTACCACATTTTGAATAAATTGGACATAACGCTCCAATTGGTCAATTTTGAACGCCGTATAATCTCGTTGCTGCTGTAAAAGTGCTTGTAGCTGCGTGTTCGCCTGTAAAGATGCTCGCTGAAACTCATTTTGCTGCATCAAAAAAAACTGTTCCACCAGCAATAATTCCATCTGGGTATAGCTCGATTCTGACTGTTCAGTTAATGAATTATTGAGTTGATTACGAATGTGTTGCAATCTTTGAACGTTGCGGAATAACACATTTTGGGCTCGTTCTGGTTGCGTTTGCAGACCAATTAACTGACTGTTGTAACTAGCAAGGTTTTCCTGTGCTCGTTGCAAGCTATTCAGTGTACTGTTCAGTTTCGACTCAAGCTGTTTTAGAGATAGCGCTTCCAGCGTCTTTTTATACTCATTTTCATCCTGCTCAGCATTATTTTTCAGGTTCTCCAAATCCATCATAACCTGACGTGATTTTTGCGGTGCATCCAGCAAATTTTTCTTGAGTAGATCAGAATCCAACTTCACTTGATCTATTTTATCAAAGAAAGAGAGCGCTTTTTCCAAATCTGCCATCGATACCTTTTCATCAACAGTATGCTCCTTACGTTCTGTCAGGAGCTTGAGCTGATTTTGAATATCAGTACGTGTTGGAATATCACTATTGAAAGCAGCATTCGCAGGAGAATAGAAAAATGACAGGAGAAAAAACAGACTCACCATCAACACAAGGCGAAAAAATACTATATTGCGTAGAAAGACTATATCGGGGAGTGTGTTGCACAACTCTCCCTTATTGAGCAAGGCACTCAAATATCGGTTAACTGAAACCATCAATTAATCTACTCATCATTTGCAGATAATGGAATTGCACCGTAGGTGATGGCTATATCTAAGCGTGTCGATAAAACTATCTACCAAGTGTGCAGATTGTTCCTGAATATTAAAACTGTCTGGCGAGAATGACCAGTTTTCCATTAATCCTGTCATCAATGCTCTCAACATAATAGCAGAACGCCGGAGATCAAGATCATAAGGTAACTCCCCAGATTGGATACAAGCCGTTAACATTTTTTCAATTTTGATATAATCGGAAATACATGTCTCCCGAAGCTGCTCTGCCAATGAAGATGTTTCTCCAACGAACTCACATTTATGGAAAAAAATTTCCATTAACGCACGATGTTGTACATCATTAATCATCATTCCCAGTATGAAAATTAATAAAGATCTCAATGCAATGAGTGGATTATTAGGGTATTTTGTTTGATACTCTTTCTCTAACTCGTCTATTTTATATTCTGGCATTTTACAAACAACGGAAAGTAAATCCGTTTTATTTTTAAAGTGCCAGTAAATCGCACCACGCGTTACACCTGCTGCAATTGCAATATCTGCCAATGAAGTAGCAGAAACACCGCGCTCAGAAAATGTTTTTATTGCAGCCTCTATAATTTGTTGACGAGTTTTTTTTGCTTGCTGTTTAGTTTTTCGTGCCATTTTAGTGCCATAAACTTTGTTTTTGACTGAGGGTGATTTACATACATTCATGTATGTTTGTACTATAGCACCCATAATCAATGAAGTAATGAATTCACTCGTTAGGTTAGAGAATCTACATTGAAAAATTGAGGTTTACTTATGCGAAAAAACAGGGGGGTTTTACCTCTGGTCACATTATTGGTGTTTTCAGGCAGTTTCATTCTCTCGGGATGTAATGACAATAAAAACACACTGCCAGGAGCTACTGGAGGGTTTGTTCCTGAAGTGGATATCGTAACGCTGAAGGCCGAACCTCTGACGGTTATTACAGAATTGCCAGGTCGTACATCGTCCTACCGTGTTGCGGAGGTTCGTCCTCAAGTCAGTGGCATCATTCTGAAACGTAACTACAAAGAAGGAAGTGATATTGTTGCGGGAGAATCATTATACCAAATCGATCCAGCGACCTATCAGACTGAATACAACAAAGCCAAAGCAAACCTGGCTAGAGCGCAGGCCAACGAGAAAGTTTCCCACTTAACCGTTGAGCGTTATAAATCTTTGCTAGGCACACAATATGTAAGTAAGCAGGAGTTTGATAAAGCAGATTCTGATTACGCACAGGCAAATGCTGATGTTCAGTCCGCTAAGGCTGCATTGGAAAGCGCTCAGATTAATCTGGCGTATACCAAAGTAACATCTCCTATTTCTGGTCGTGCGGGTAAATCCACTGTCACAGAAGGCGCTCTGGTTTCTGCTGGGCAGCCAACAGCTCTGACAATCGTTCAACAGTTAGACCCGATCTATGTTGATATCACTCAATCAAGTGATGACTACCTGCGATTTAAAAATGAAATTGCCAAAGGAACCATTCAAAGAGACCAAAACAAAGCCAAACTTCGCCTAATTACTGATACCGGTCAAGAGTACAGCAAAGAAGGCTACCTTGAGTTTTCAGACGTTGCGGTTGATGAAACAACAGGCTCTATCACTATGCGTGCTGTTTTCCCAAACCCAAATGAAGAACTGCTCCCAGGTATGTTTGTTCGCTCCAAACTGGAAGAAGGTGTGCGCCAAAATGCGATTCTGATCCCCCAACAAGCTGTTACCAGAACCCCACGTGGCCAAGCAACTACTCTGATTGTCAACAAAGATAACAAAGTAGAATTACGTAATATCAATGCGGCTCAAGCGATCGGTAACAAATGGTTGGTAACAGAAGGTTTGAAAGCGGGAGATAGAGTGATCGTGACTGGATTGCAGAAAATAAAACCAGATGACACAGTTAAGCCTGTAGAAATTGATTTGAATGCCAAGCCTACGGCTAATCAGGCTGAGCCTGTAAAGAAGCCCCAATAAGGAGTCGGTGATTCATGCCTAAGTTTTTTATCGAACGGCCAATATTTGCATGGGTGATTGCGATCATCACCATGTTATCAGGCCTGTTGGCAATCATGAAATTACCCGTGGAGCAATACCCTGCGATTGCTCCACCCGCTATTTCTATTTCAGCAGTTTACCCAGGAGCTGACGCGACAACTGTTCAGAACACCGTCACTCAGGTTATTGAACAGAATATGAATGGTATCGATAATCTGGTGTACATGTCCTCCAGCAGCGATTCTGCGGGACGCATGAATATCATGCTAACCTTTGAAGCCAATACAGATCCAGATACCGCTCAAGTTCAGGTTCAGAACAAACTGCAATTGGCAATGCCTCTGTTACCTCAGGAAGTTCAACAACAAGGTGTTAGTGTTGATAAGACCACCAGCTCGTTTTTGATGGTGGCCGGTTTCATTTCTCAAAATGGCACCATGACTCAAGATGACATCGCCGACTATGTCGGGGCTAGTGTCAAAGATTCCTTGAGTCGTGTTGCTGGTGTGGGTGAAACACAACTCTTCGGTACACAGTATGCTATGCGCATTTGGCTTAATCCGGAAAAACTGGTCAACTATAAAATGACCACTTCGGATGTCATCAGTGCGATTAAAGCGCAAAACAACCAAGTTGCAGCCGGGCAATTAGGAGGAACGCCACCTGTTCCAGGGCAGCGTTTAAATGCCTCTATCATCGCACAGACTCGCCTGAATTCTACGGAAGAGTTCGGCAAGATTCTGGTGCGCGTGAATCCCGATGGGTCACACATTAACTTGAGCGATGTCGCTGTCATTGAACTGGGAGCTGAAAATTACAGTATCATTGGTCGGTTCAATGGCAAACCCGCAGCAGGTATCGGTATAAAGCTAGCGACAGGTGCTAACGCATTGGATACTTCCAAAGCCGTCAAAAAAGCACTGGCTGAAATGATGCCCTTTTTCCCGAACGGGTTGACTATCGTGTACCCGTATGACACTACACCATTCGTCAAAATATCTATTTTCGAAGTGGTAAAAACATTAGCAGAAGCCATATTGCTGGTGTTTGTTGTCATGTACCTGTTCCTGCAAAACATCCGCGCAACCTTAATCCCGACTATCGCGGTTCCGGTAGTATTGCTTGGTACATTTGCCATCCTTGCGGCATTTGGCTACTCCATCAACACATTGACCATGTTTGCGATGGTACTTGCCATCGGCTTACTTGTGGATGATGCCATTGTGGTGGTGGAAAACGTCGAACGTGTCATGCAAGAAGAAGGCTTATCGCCGAAAGAAGCCACCAAAAAATCAATGGGGCAGATTCAGGGAGCTCTAGTCGGTATCGCATTGGTACTTTCCGCTGTATTTATACCAATGGCATTTTTCGGAGGAGCCACAGGGGCAATTTACCGCCAGTTCTCAGTAACAATCGTTTCAGCAATGATATTGTCTGTACTGGTAGCATTAATTCTAACACCTGCATTATGTACCACCATGCTCAAACCCGTTGTTAAAGGCAGCCATGGAGCTCAAACGGGGTTCTTCGGCTGGTTTAACCGACTATTCGAAAAGAGCACACAACATTATACCGATAGTGTCGGCCGAATGTTGCGTGGTACAGGGCGTTATTTAATGATATATGTCTTGCTGGTCGCAGGTATGGCGTTGATATTTACTCGCCTGCCATCTTCCTTCCTGCCTCAAGAAGATCAGGGCGTTTTGCTGACAATGGTTCAGCTACCGCCAGGTTCAACTCAGGAGCAGACACAAAAGGTATTGAACCAAATCAACGACTACTTCTATACCAAAGAGAAAGATGTTGTTAAATCTGTATTTACAGTTAACGGTTTTGGTTTCAGTGGTCAAGGGCAGAATACCGGTCTGGCATTTATCAGCTTAAATGATTGGGATCAGCGTAAGGATGAGAAAGATAAGGTTGCAGCCATCATAGACCGTGCAAACGCAAACTTCTTCCAAATCAAGGAAGCTACCGTCTTTGCATTTAATATTCCTTCAATTGTAGAGCTGGGTTCTGCCAGTGGTTTTGACTTCCAATTGATCGACAAAGGGAACCTTGGTCATGAAGCATTGACAGATGCACGTAACAAATTACTTGGGATGGTTTACCAACACCCCGAAATGCTAGCCAGTGTTCGTCCTAATGGGCAGAATGACACACAGCAATATCGTATTTATATTGATTCGAAAAAAGCTGAGGCTCTGGGGGTATCCACCACAAATATCAACTCAACGCTAAGTACGATGTTTGGGGGGGCTTATGTCAATGACTTTATCGATCGCGGCCGTGTCAAAAAAGTCTATATTCAAGCTGACGCGCCTTACCGTATGTTACCTAGTGATATCAGTAAGTTATATGTCCGCAACTACCAAGGCCAAATGGTACCGTTTTCTGCATTCATGGACACATCAAAAGAACCTTGGGTTTATGGTTCACCTCGTCTAGAACGCTATAACGGCCTACCCTCCATGGAAATCGTAGGTGAAGCGGCTAAAGGCAAGAGCACTGGCGATGCAATGGCTCTGATGGAGCAACTCGCATCACAGTTACCAAACGGCATTGGTTATGACTGGACTGGTATGTCTTACCAAGAACGCTTGTCCGGTAATCAGGCTCCAGCTCTATATGCGCTGTCATTGATTGTCGTATTCCTCTGTCTGGCTGCTCTGTATGAAAGCTGGTCCGTACCATTCTCAGTCATGTTAGTCGTCCCTCTTGGGGTTATAGGGGCATTGCTGGCAACCGCAATTCGAGGACTGGATAATGACGTTTACTTTAAAGTTGGCCTGTTGACGACCATCGGATTGTCAGCGAAAAATGCCATCCTTATCGTAGAGTTCGCCAAGGACTTAATTGAAAAAGAAGGTAAGGGTTTGATCGAAGCCACCCTTAATGCAGTCAAAATGCGTCTACGTCCAATCCTGATGACTTCTTTGGCCTTTATGCTTGGGGTTATGCCTCTGGTATTGAGCAATGGTGCTGGCTCTGGTGCACAAAACGCCGTAGGAACGGGCGTATTAGGAGGAATGATTGCAGCAACATCACTGGCAATCTATTTCGTTCCAATATTTTTCGTTGTCATCAAACGCCGATTCACGAAAAAAAGTGAGGATATTGAACACATCTCAACCCCTCACTAAATTAAACCATGCTAAAAAGGCCACTTCGGTGGCCTTTTTCAATAAACTTTAATCACTCAAACAACGAATATTCAAGCTTACAATTTCCGTGTTAAAATCCAATAATATTTCAATTAAAATAAATAGTTATGAAAAAACGACTATGTTTAAAACTGATGATTTACTGTTTTTTATAATAAATGGAAGATAACTTGATAAGTTTCTATGTTTTTCTTCTGATTACACCTTTAATGGTAAAAAGTGTTCCATCTCAATGGTGACATATGTAATAATGACGTTATATTGATTTTGAAAGTTTCAATAGAAGCTCCTATAATCGCTTCTATGCTATTGCTATAGCATCTACTGTATTAGTATAATTCAGTAATATCTAATGGCACATGTAGATATGACTACTCTTTATAGTAAAGCGCCAAGTTATAGTAAAGCACCAGGCTTTTACCGAAAATAAGCATAAATTAGCCATCCTTAAAATCCAGTTGGCGAATGTGCAAAATAGAGCTTTAATATTAATAAATAATAATCATGTTTTGATAGGCTCTATTCTAAAAGAATGACTATAATAATTAGCATGTATAAGACCTAGCTCAAATAAACCGTTTGTCGTTTACGGAGGTGATTATGGATGAATATTCACCAAAAAGACATGATATTGCTGAATTAAAATATTTATGTGAAAACTTAATTCACGAGGCATTATCAGTTCTGAACCGTACTGATAATCATTGGGCTCACGATCTGACTTCCGAGAACAGCTTAAAATTAAACGAATTGATCGAGCACATTGCAGCTTTTGTCTGGAGCTTTAAAATTAAATACTCAGATAACCACTATCTCAGTACCTTAATTGATGAGTATCTGGATGAAACATATAATTTGTTCGGAAGTGATAAGATAAGCTTTCTTGAACTTACAAGATGGCAGAGAACAAACGAACACTTAACTAACATTCTGTTACATGATTTGAATGTTGCTTTAAGCAAAACCTGATAAATATATTTCTAACTATTTTTTATACCGAACAAGATAAGGCGACCATGACTAAAATTGACTATCTGATGCGTTTGAGAAAATGCACTTCTATTGAAACACTAGAACGTGTAATTGAAAAAAATAAATACGAGCTTTCGGATGATGAACTTGAATTGTTCTACTCTGCTGCTGACCACCGTTTAGCTGAACTTACCATGAACAAACTCTATGATAAAATCCCATCATCTGTTTGGAAGTTTGTCCGCTAAGCTGTTGTGATCAGATAGTAAGTGACTAAGGCCGGTAACTATTATCGGCTAACTGCATAAACTGATTATAGGCTTTAAATTGGTGAGGGCTCTGCCAGCTACATCCCGGCACACACATCCCTTGCTATGGCTGCTTCTTTCCAGACCTGACCAAGTTAACAAGTTAGCGTTGCGGGAGAACTAACAGAGCCCTCATTGACGTTTACTTCAAATTTTGAAGCGGGCATCATTATCTTTCATACATCGCGAAATAGCAAGGCAACTTCATTTGAATGCCGATTTATCACTCATTTTGATGAAAAAACAATCACACATGACGTCTACAAACTAAAACCTCATCTGTCTCAAGATTTTTGGCTTCATCCATATTCACATCCACCTCAACAAATTAGTACGATATCAGTAAACGTAGCAAACAATTAATAACCATACTAAATAATATTCATAGTTCACTTTTATATCATATAAAAAAGCTAATGATTTTTACAATATCAACAAAAGTAAAATACAAACATTTTACTCGCTTTCTAAAAAAACAAAATAACCCCATATATCTGACAGATTTCGAGTTGTATCAAAGCGAAAAAAGAATGAATCCTCAGGAGCATAGCTGGATATGTGATTGGGATGAATGAGATAAGCCAAAAAAGAAGCAATTTAAAAGATGAAAAATATAAATCAATAGATAAAAACGCCACCTATATTATTCACTCTATTTAGAAAATAGTAATAACGTTAATAGTGATAGTCATAAATGCCTAAATGAAAATATTAAGATAAATTTTATTTGTAATTTAATCTATACACTCCCTAACAAATAAAGATTTATTATCTATAATCATTCAGTTATACATTTTTAGCACGCTTACAAAAACAAACCACGTTATGAGGTAGGCATTCAAAAGATAAAACTCGCGAAGGATATATGCCGTAATAACAGTAGTAGGTCCTATTTTGTTACTACGGCATGGGGTTTTCAGAGAGGAAACATGATTAGTTATAAGCACTTTCACCATGAGAAGTAATATCCAACCCTTCTCGTTCTGATTCAATGCTAATGCGTAATCCAGCCAGCTTATCAGCAATCTTAAATGAAATATAAGCAGCTACCGACGACCAGACAATACAAACCAATATACTAATTAGCTGAATACCGAGCTGTTTTAGCATTGTCATGCCTTCAGGAAATCCTGTTCCGCCTAAAATCGATGCAGTAAAAATACTTGTCAATAAGCAACCAACGATGCCACATACTCCATGCACACCAAAAACATCACAGACATCATCAACACGTAACCACCGTTTCAGCATGACCACCCCCCATAAACCAGCAACACCGGCAATCAACCCCATAATCAATGCCCCACCGATCCCAACTGTTGCCGCAGCGGGTGTAATGACGACTAAGCCCGAAATACATCCGGAACATGCCCCTAAAAGCGAAGGTTTCTGACGGAATAACCACTCAGAAGAAACCCATGATAATACGGCTCCTGCCGTTGCCACTACAGTATTCACCAGAGCTAACGCGGCGATGGCATTTACCGCACCTGCAGAGCCCACATTAAAGCCAAACCAACCGATATAAAGGATCGCTGTTCCAATAAACGTCATTGGCAGGCTATGAGGTTTAAAAGCCTCACGTCCTAATCCTGAACGCTCGCCAAGTAAATAAGCTCCAACTAATCCTGCTACTGCCGCATTGATATGGACAACAGTCCCTCCTGCAAAATCCAAAGCACCATCCTGAGCAAGCCAACCTCCTCCCCACACCATATGTGCCATAGGAATGTAGGATGCCGTAAACCATAACACACTAAAAATTAATAATGCTGAAAAGCGGATTCTTTCGCACAGTGCTCCCACAACCAAAGCAACCGTTATACAGGCAAATGCGCCTTGGAAAACAACATGAATCAACAGATAGAAACTGCCACTTAGATCAGTTATGGATATATTTTTCAACATGATTTGATCAATCCCTCCCCAGAAACGGTTTCCTACCTCAAAAGTCATGCTGTAACCGTAAACGATCCAAAGCACACAGACCAATGAAAAACTGACGATCACCTGTGACATTAATGACAAAACGTTTTTACGGTGCAGCAATCCCCCGTAAAACAGAGCAATACCGGGTATCGTCATAAAAAGCACAAGTATGGTATTTATCAGCATGAATACCGTATCAGCTTTATCGAGAGTTTTTTCCGCAGCAAACGCCAATGAAGGCGAACAAGCCACAATGCCAGCTATGAATAAAAGTTGCTTCTTCATTGTTCATTTTCCCCGTTTACAGTGCTGAATCATTCGTTTCGCCCGTCCGGATCCGGACAGCATGCTGTAATTCAACAATGAAAATCTTTCCATCTCCCATTTTGCCTGTAAAAGCAGTTTGTTGAACAACATGGATAATCTCTTCAACACACTCATCATTAACAGCGATATCAATCTTCATTTTGGGCAAAAAATTAACATTGTATTCAGCTCCTCGATAAAGTTCAGAATGACCTTTTTGTCGTCCAAAACCCTTTACTTCTGTGACTGTCATACCTTGTACACCTATATCAGCGAGTACTTCTCGCACTTCTTCCAGCTTAAATGGCTTTATAATGATGGTGATCAGTTTCATTTTTCCCTCTCTGCTATTTTTGCCGTATTTGCGCAAAAGATATTTGCAAGGGATATGCCAAAAAGAAAAAGTGATATTCGATCAATCTGTTATCGGAGGAGATCTTAAAGGAAGGATAAAAAAGAGGAGCAGCAGGTATTGCTACTCCCTATATGCACACTAAATGTGCACAGATTCATTCAAAGTTTCACCAACCTGCTGGAGCTGGTACATTTGGTAATAACGGCCACGCCTTGCCAGTAACTGTTGATGCTGCCCTTGTTCCATAATTGCACCACGATGTAGCACCAATATAGAGTCAGCTTCAATAATAGTTGAAAGGCGATGTGCAATAACGACTAATGTAGTCTGTTTGCGGATCATGCCCAATGCCTTCTGCACTGATTGTTCCGTTCCCGAGTCGATATTCGCCGTAGCTTCATCCAAAATCAAAATTTGTGGAGTTTGTACTAAAACCCTCGCCATTGCCAAAAGCTGTTTTTGACCTGCGGAAAGGGTATTTCCTTGCTCCCCCAATATAGAATTCAAGCCGTCAGGCAAATTACGGACGAATTCAGCTAATTGAACAACCTCCAACACTTCCCATATTTTCTCTTCACTGATACCCCGTCCTAAAGTGATATTATCGAAAAATGAAGTAGCCAGAATTACGGGATCTTGCTGTACCATTGCTACTCCATGGCGCAGCACAGCATGAGAAAGCGAAGATATGGGGCGCCCATCAAGATGAATATCGCCTTGTTGCCACGGATAGTATCCCATAATCAAATTAGCCAGAGTGCTTTTGCCACTCCCTGTATGCCCAACCAAAGCCACAAATCCATGTGAAGGAACATGAAGATTGATATTATTCAAGACCAGTTTGTTACTCCGATAGGCAAAATTTAAGTTTTCAATATCAATTCTACCACTCGCTAACGGCTGCATATCACTGCCATATTTCTGCTGCGGGCTATCCATCAACTCAAACACTCGTTCACCTGAAACCACAGCCTGCTGCAATAATGATTGTTGTGCAGTCAGTTCTATCAGAGGCTCATTCAATCGACCAAGGTAGTTGATAAAAGCGTACAACACACCTACACCGATGACTTCTGTTCCGTTGAGTCCAAATAGTAAAAGCAGACCACACAATACTGCCGCAGAGAAAAAGCTCAGTAATGGTCTCAACAAAATGCCATCTAACCGCAAAGCCTGCATACGAGCTTGATAATGCGCTCGGTTGATAGCTAGCATTTTCTCACCAAAACGAGCTTGCTGACGGAATTGCTGGATTACGGTCATTCCATTTATGACTTCATTAAAACCATCATTGATATCAGCTAGATAACCACGGATCCTTCTCACAATTGGAGTACTGAAATGTTGATAAACCAACATGACCAGCAAAACGGCAGGAAATATTGCAATTGCTACACATGCCATTCGCCAGTCTAAAACAAACATGGCTATCAGCATGGCTCCAATCAGTGCAAAACTACGAAACACAGTAGGGATCACATTTACGAACAGATCCTTAATAACTTCGGTATCGTTCGTTACACGCGATATTAGCTGTCCAACCGGTTGATTATCAAAGGCACTTAATGGCTGACGCAATGCTGAGTCCATCGCATCAGTACGAAGCTGCTGCACTACCCCCACTGATGCCTGATTAAAAAATAAACTTTGATAATAATGTAAAG
The DNA here is from genome assembly GCF_002632725.1 of Xenorhabdus hominickii. Taxonomy (GTDB): domain Bacteria; phylum Pseudomonadota; class Gammaproteobacteria; order Enterobacterales; family Enterobacteriaceae; genus Xenorhabdus; species Xenorhabdus hominickii. The sequence goes on along the minus strand of NZ_NJAI01000003.1, from coordinate 377,534 downwards.
CAGCAGAAACAAGCTGTAAGACCAAAAATGCGGCGGCAAGCCCACTAACAACATCAAGCGGCAAATTCCCAGTAGCTACCATATTATCGATAAAATAGCTTACAAGCAGCGGTCCGCTCACTTCAGTCAATGCTGCAATCCACGACATCAGTACAGCGATCAGCATTGGCTTACGGTAATTTTTACTGTAAGAAAGCAGCCGCTTTAATGATGGCCATAGCTTGCGCATATGAGTATTAGTCATTTTCTCCATCCAATGCGGCTTCTAATTGTTGGTAATGATACATGTCGGAATACCAGCCAGATTGGACGATAAGTTGCTTATGCTGGCCCTGCTGCGCAATCATACCTTGTTGTATCACCAAAATATTATCTGCTTCAGTTAATGCAGACAGTCGATGTGCACTGATGATAATGGTGCGCTGCTGTCGCCATTGACTAAGATTTTTCATGATTTGATGTTCTGTATGCCCATCAACGGCTGACAGAGCATCATCAAGAATCAAAATCTCTGTATCCAACAACAAAGCTCTGGCGATAGATATCCGCTGTTTTTGCCCACCTGAAAGCATCACACCTCGTTCTCCCACTTCCGTCTGATAACCTTCAGGTAATCGCAAAATATCATCATGTACACTTGCCAGACGAGCAACCTCTTCTATTTGTTTTTGGGTGGCATCAGGCCGTCCTAACGCAATATTGCCAGCAACTGTATCCGAAAATAGAAAAGGAGTTTGGTTTACGATAGCCAACCGTGAACGCCACTCTTCCATTTTAAGGACAGAAATATTCTGTGATTGAAAAAGGATTTCTCCGTCGGAAACATCAAATTGTCGCTGTAACAAGGCAAGTAAAGTACTTTTACCGGCGCCAGTTGAACCACAAAGCCCTAATAACTGCCCTGGATCTAGCTGAAAACGGATATTCTTCAAAACTGGTTTATCATTTTGGGGATAAATAAATGTGTTGATATTCGCCTGCAAAATCCCTCGCTCTGACAATAAGGACTGATAACCATCATCAATCACCAGAGGTTCCTGCAACAAACTACGGATACGTGTATATGCAGCACTCCCTCGTTCTACTATGTTAAACATCCATGCCAATGCCAGCATTGGCCAGATCATCAACCCCAGATACATAATAAAACTGGTCAGCTCACCAAGCGTCATGGAGCCATGTACAACCATCCAACTCCCGCCGCCAACAGCCAAGAGATTTGCAACGCCAACAGTGATGAAAATAGTGGGATCAAAACGGGCGTCCACTCGTGCGACATGCATATTTTTACGCCCAGCATCAATGGCCGCTTCTTCAAACTGATTGGATTGTAATTCTTCCAATCCAAATGCTTTTATCATGCGAATGCTGGTTAAGCTTTCCTGTGCATGGTTATTAAGGGCGGAGAATGCACCTTGAGCAGATTTAAAACGGTGATGCAACTGATCGCCATAACGCTTAATCATCAACGCCATAATGGGCATGGGTAATAGTGATAACAACGTTAATTGCCAACTAATTTCCACACTCATTACGATAAGGACAGCACATCCCATCACTAAGGCATCGACTAAAGTAAGTACTCCCTCACCGGCAGCAAAAACAACTCTATCAACATCGTTTGTTGCACGAGCCATGAGGTCACCTGTTCGGTGACACAAATAAAACTCAGGATTCTGGCTACTCAATCGTTGATAAAAATCACTGCGCAATTTAACAGCTAATCGATAAGAAGCACCAAATAGCCATACACGCCAAACATATCGCAGTCCATATATAACCAACGCGATAATTAACATCATCCCCAACCACACCAATAGCTGATGGGACGACATGGTTTCTGTGCGAATGCCATCAACAATCATTCCAATCATGCGAGGAGGAATGAGTTGCAGTATCGCAATCATGATGAGAAAAATAACCGCACCCAAATAGCGCCGCCATTCACTAATAAAATACCAGCTTAATTGTGAAAATAATCTCACACACCTATTCCCGAGGTAAAAAGTGAAAGAGTGAGCAACTGCCGACCAAAAGGATCTTCATATTACTGAATCTGGTATTGGCAACGCCGTTGTATATTTTATTTTCTCCATTGCAAAGTTGGAGGTTACATCAATCAAGCCAGAAACCCCATTTACCATGCGTTTATAGAAGCGATCATAACTTTTCATATCAACAACTTCTACATGCATTAGATAATCATATTCTCCTGCCATTCGATAAAATGTTAAAACTTCCGGCATCTCTTTTATGAATGCAACAAACTGTTCATACCATTCACTACTGTGCTGCTGAGTTTTAATCATCACTATCACCGTCAGACTAAGCCCAAGTTTTGGACCATTTAGCAAGGCTACTTTTCCAACAATATATCCTTCATCTTCAAGTCTTTTTAGACGTTTCCAGCAGGGTGTAGAAGTCAAATTAACAGCTTCGGCCAGCGTATTCAGAGATAGACTACAATCCTGTTGGAGCAGTTCCAGTAGCTTACGGTCTATTTTGTCTAGCATATCTAAATCCTGTAGAAATATTTCCCAAATATAACGGAAAAACTAAGAAAAATAACAATCAATTTCTCTAGTTGTAAAGGTAATCTATACACCACAACAGTATTATTATTCAGGGTCAATTTATGTCGTCTTTATGGGCTACAAATGCCATAAAAGCTATCCAAGCTGATTATCAACGCAGTGCAGATACCCATCTGATTCGCCTTAATCTTCCTATGTTTCCAGGTATCCACCTTTATCTCAAAGATGAGAGCACTCATCCCACGGGGAGCTTGAAACACCGTCTTGCTCGATCCCTATTCCTTTATGCTCTCACCAATGGCTGGATCAAGGAAGGAACTCCGATTATTGAAGCTTCTTCCGGCAGTACTGCTGTCTCGGAAGCCTATTTTGCACGTTTGCTTGGTTTACCTTTTATTGCTGTAATGCCTTCCTGCACAGCAAAGCGTAAAGTTCAGGAAATTGAGTTCTATGGTGGTAAATGCCATTTTGTAGAACACTCCGGACTCATCTACCAAGAATCAGAGCGTCTGGCACAAAAGCTAAATGGCCATTATATGGATCAATTTACCTATGCTGAACGGGCTACTGACTGGCGAGGCAATAATAACATTGCAGAGAGTATCTTTCGCCAGATGCAGTTGGAGCCATTTCCGGAACCAACTTACATTGTCATGAGTGCTGGCACAGGGGGCACATCAGCGACATTTGGCCGCTACATCCGCTATCAGGGATACGACACCCAATTAATTGTTGTTGATCCGGAAAATTCTGTTTTCTACGATTCCTACCATCAGAATCGCAGCGATATTCGCGCAAATACAGGCAGTAAAATCGAAGGTATCGGCCGTCCACGCGCAGAGCCTTCTTTTATTCCTTCTGTTATCCATGACATGATCCAAGTACCTGACCCTGCCTCTATCGCTACCATTTATTGGCTTGAAAAGTTAATTGGCAGAAAAGCAGGCGCATCAACAGGAACTAATGTCTGGGGTGCTCTACAACTCGCCAAACAAATGCACGATAACAATCAACAAGGAGCCATTGTGACACTGCTGTGTGATAGTGGTGAACGTTACCTCGATACTTATTACAATCCAAAATGGATTAGCAATAATATCGGTGATATCACACAGTATCTAACACAACTACCCAAGTTAAACGGTAATGAGTAACATATCTCCTTCAATTTGCAGAGGTAAGATATTATGAAAAGAGCCGTTGTTGTCTTTAGTGGTGGGCAGGATTCCACCACTTGCTTAATTCAGGCACTCCGTCAATATGACGAAGTTCACTGTGTCACCTTTGATTATGGACAGCGCCACCGAGCTGAAATTGATGTAGCTTGTCATATCAGCACAGAATTGGGCGCCGCTGCTCACAAGGTTCTTGATGTTACTTTATTGAATGAGCTTGCAATTAGCAGCCTGACAAGAGACAACATTCCCGTGCCAGATTTCAGTGCAAGCGAAGAAAGTGCTCTCCCAAATACTTTTGTGCCCGGCCGCAATATTCTGTTTTTAACTCTGGCAGCAATCTACGCCTATCAGGTTGAGGCTGAAAGCGTTATTACTGGTGTTTGTGAAACTGATTTTTCAGGTTACCCTGATTGCCGTGACGAATTTGTCAAAGCGCTTAATAAAGCCGTCAGCCTTGGTATGGCCCGCGACATTCGTTTTGAAACACCCCTAATGTGGCTAAACAAAGCAGAAACTTGGGCGCTGGCTGATTATTATCAAAAACTGGATTTTGTCCGCAGTCAAACTCTCACTTGTTATAACGGAGTTCAAGGTGATGGCTGTGGTGATTGTGCTGCTTGCCATCTCCGGGCCAAGGGATTAAGTAATTATTTAAATAATACTCAATCTATTATGGCCGAGATGAAATCCAAAACACATCTCAATTAGCCAAACCGCTTTATTTAATAAATGATTACCTTTGAGAGGTTCCGATTCCACGAACCTCTCATTTCGATAAATTACCCCTTATATGCTTCCATTTTTTCTCGCAAGTCACCTTCTAAAACGAGTGATTTTTGGGTTTTCAAATCAATACAGGCAAATGTAGTTAAGGCATCTGCAATAATTTTATTATCACCCCTACGTGTAATTTCCTGAAAAAATGTACCGCTTTTGTTACGCAACTCCTGCATGGAAGATCTTACTTCCAATTCATCTGTCACCACTGCGGGATGGCGATAGTTAATATTGATATTCACTACAACAAAACCAATATTTTTACTGTTTAACCATTCCAGCGTGTCATCTTCAGCGAGTAAATCCCATCGAGCAGCTTCCATAAATTCCAAATAACGTGCATTGTTCACATGCTGGAAAAGGTCAATATGATAGCCCCGTACTTTGATAATTGTACTCATTACTATTTTTCCCGTTAACTCATCTGATCAGATCGTGAGATTAACAATAGCAAAACAATTTAATTACAATAGTGTTTAACGAGTTATTCTTGATCAGAATCACAGCCCCCTTGATAAAATGGCTTCCCCCTTCATCATTCAAGTTATCGCTTTGTTGGCTACGCAATCACTTGGGATCTATTGGGTATATAACTTAACAAGAGGGCTTTTAATACTTAGTAAGTTAATTTATCCCGGTTTTTTTCTATAAAAATAGGGCCGATACCTTGAACTTCCTGTAATTGGTCTATCGTCGTAAAAGGCCCATATTTTTCACGATATTCAATGATTGCCTGTGCTTTTTTAGCTCCAATCCCATTAAGTTCTTTCGCTAATTCTTCCGCATTTGCAGTATTGATATTAAGGCTTCCTTTACCTGATATTTGCTGACCAGATGTTATTTTCCCCCCACCTTCCGAATCATTGCTTCCGGTAGTAACTTTATGCTGATTAATCGGTTGCTTAGTCATTTTATCAGTAGAGTCATTTGCCGTAGCAGCGTGAGATAACGGCATATTGATACACAAAGCCATAATAAGTGAGTTGAATAATATCCTTAAATACTTCATATAAATCTCTCCATGTTTTGTTGTCGGAAGAGAGATTGCCATAACAATATTTCAGGACAATAGGCATGATTTAAATATACGAAAGGCCACGAAAGTGGCCTTTTTCAATTGCTATTTTGCAAAAGCAGTTGCGAGTGACTTCGCAGTTTTATTCGATTTGACCGAACTTAATATCAGCTTTATCACGCAAATTCATCATTAATGACTCTAGCATGGTGTTACCTGTTTGATACTGATATCCTACCATAACTTCTTTAAGCTGCTCGTTTGTAATAGAACCTGGGACAACTTTATCCAATTGAATAAACACTGCGTTACCAAATCCGTCTTGGGCTAGTCCATATTCAACCTTGCCATCTTTAGGATGAGGCAAGGTGAATGCCACATCGGTAGCCTGACTGGTTTGTGACAAGCGTTTTATCACAGTGGGTTGGTCAAAATGAATTCCTTCGTCTTTCAACGCCGATTCACTTTTACCTTCTTTCAGAGCTGCTAACAGTTTTTCGCTTTCAACCTGAAGTTGTTTTTCGGCTTTCTGACGCTTGACCAGTTCAGCCACCTCGGTTTTAACTTGCTCAAAAGGCTGGACGGCTTCAGGTTTCACATCATCAATGCGCACAATAAAGGCTCTATCACCTTCAACAGAAATGACATCAGAATTAGTTCCTGTCGAGCCTTTATCATCCATCAAATTGCCAGAGAAAATAGCCTGAATAACTTGGCCGAAGTTAATGTCAGCGGGAACGTGCTCACGGTCGAACCAGTCGGTGGTCACAGCCTTATAACCAGCCGCTTTCTCTGCCGCTGCCAAAGATTCGTTGTCATTGGTTGCAGCATCACTGACTTTGCGTTGCAAAGCAAAGAATGTATCAACTGCTTTTTCCTGCTTAACAATTTTTTCTATCTCTAAGCTTACGTCCGCCAATGGTTTGACTACTTGAGGTTCAATATTATCCAAACGGAAAATAGCATATCCATTGGATAATTTGATGACATTAGAAAATTGTCCTTTCTCAGTCAAATTAGCTAATTTAATCTGCTCAGGCAGAGATTTATCTTCCATCCAACCGAGATCGCCGCCCTTTTGAGCAGAAAATTTATCTGTCGATTTTTCTGTTGCCAATTGACTGAAATCAGCACCTTTTTTTAACTCATCCAAGACCGATTTAGCCGCTGAGTCTGAGTCCTGCTGAATAAAACTGTATTTCTTTTGTTCAGGCTTAGTATATTTTGACAGGTTACTTTTATAATATTTATCAATATCAGCATCAGAGATAGTGATATTTTTCAGTTCATCCGCAGCATCCATCTTGATATAGCTGATTTTAACTTTTTCTGGCATAGTAAAATGCTTACTATTCGCACCATAGTAGTTTTTCAGCTCTTCATCGGTCACTTTTTGCTGTGCTTCGATTGATTTCAACTCAAGAGTCGCGAAACGAACTGTCCTTTCTTGAAGGGCAAGCGCTGCATCCTGTTTGATCTCTGTCGGTAATGCAATTTCCGAACCTGTCAACACCTGCATCAATTGACGATTAATAAGGTCCTGACGGATCTGCTCCGCAAAATTATCAGCACTCAGGTTTGAATAGGCAAGTCGATTCAAATAATCCTGATATTTGCTGTTATCAAATTTCCCGTCGGTCAGGAGAAAAGGCAAATTACGTATTTCCTGAGCAACTTGTTCATCACTAGCTGATAAACCCAGTTTATGGGTATATTGTTCAATCAGCGTTGAATTGATGAGGCGCTCCAATGACTGGCGCCGAAGATCTTGTAATCTCTGTTCATCGCTTAACAGAGTTGAGAATTGATCTCCCAACCTCTCCTGCAATGCATATTTGTCTTGCTGAAATGCTTGCTCTAGCTGAGCTCGACTAATGGTTTGGCCATTCACTTTGGCAGCATAACTACCACTTTCGCTTGACAGGTAGCCTGTTAAACCTGTCACCAAAAAGGTCAGGATAATTATAGCCAACACAATTTTAAGCACAGGACCGTTTGCCGCCGTACGTAGGTTGTCCATCATAAAGACGTAAAACTCCGCTTTAGTGAAAAAGAAACTGTCATATTACGCTAATTCAAACGTTAAGAGAAAAAAAGCGCACCAATTGATTGATGCGCTTATATTCTAACCTATCACCTCTGTTCAGTCAGTACGTTTACTGTCATGGCAAAAGTGAAAGGCCAGTTTTCTATTCATTATCCGTTAACAGCATCTTTCAGTCCCTTCCCTGCTCGGAAAGTTGGTACTTTTGCTGCTGCAATTTGGATTTCCTTGCCTGTCTGGGGGTTGCGTCCGGTACGTGCAGCACGTTCACGCACAGTAAAAGTACCGAACCCCACCAAAGCGACATCATCACCATTTTTCAATGCTTCAGATACAGAAGAAATGAATGCATCTACTACACGTCCTGCTGCTGCCTTGGAAATATTCGCATCAACAGCAATTTTGTCGATCAGTTGTGACTTATTCACTCTTATCATCCCCACTTAGTTTTACCATTGTAACAAAAAACGATTTATAACGAATAACACGGCAGTCAACCGACATACCAATCCTTTCCAGTATTAGCAAGAAATCATGGAACAGCAAAACATTTAATCGGATAATTAGACTAAACCAACTTAATGACACAAAAAAAGGCTGGCAAGTCTGAATGTACTCGCCAACCTAAATTTTATGCACAGTTCTTGAATTAGCTCACTATTTTTGTACTAATTTAGTGATACAACCTCTGCCCCAAATGCTGACTCCAGCAAGGCGATAGATAAAACATCTTCTATGCGCTTAACAGGATGGATCTCCAAATCTTGGATCACATTCTGAGGAATTTCTTCAAGATCTCGTTTATTTTCATATGGGATCAAGACTGTTTTAATTCCACCACGATGCGCCGCCAATAGCTTTTCTTTCAAACCACCAATTGGCAGGACTAAACCACGCAATGTAATTTCCCCCGTCATGGCCACATCAGCGCGAACTGGATTGCCTGTCAAGCAGGAAACCAATGCTGTACACATTGCAATACCTGCACTTGGGCCATCTTTCGGCGTCGCACCTTCAGGTACATGAACGTGAATATCACGTTTTTCATGGAAATCAGAACTGATACCCAGTTTATCTGCACGAGCCCGAACTACTGTCAATGCCGCTTGAATGGACTCCTGCATGACTTCACCCAAGGAACCAGTATAAGTTAATTTACCTTTACCCGGCACACTGGCTGTTTCGATCGTTAGCAGATCACCACCGACTTCTGTCCATGCAAGGCCTGTTACCTGACCAACACGGTTTTCTGTATCTGCACGACCGTAGTCCACTCGCTGCACGCCCAAATAATCTTTCAGATTATCTGCATTGATTTCAATGTGTTTAAGCTGCTTATCTATCATCAGTGCCTTGACTGCTTTACGACACAATTTGGAGATTTCACGCTCTAAGCTACGAACGCCAGCTTCACGGGTGTAGTAACGGATAATACCGATAATAGCACCGTCATCAATGGACAGTTCACCTTTCTTCAAGGCGTTACGTTCAATCTGTTTTGGCAACAGATGACGTTTGGCAATGTTCAGTTTTTCATCTTCGGTATAACCCGACAGACGAATGACTTCCATACGATCCAGCAATGGATCAGGAATGTTCATGGAGTTAGACGTTGCCACAAACATAACATCAGACAGATCGTAATCCACTTCAAGATAGTGATCGTTAAACGCCACATTCTGTTCAGGATCAAGTACTTCTAATAAAGCTGAAGCCGGATCACCACGCATGTCAGATGACATTTTGTCAATTTCATCCAACAAGAACAGTGGGTTTTTAACCCCAATTTTGGACATTCTCTGAATCAATTTGCCCGGCATTGAACCAATATAGGTACGGCGATGCCCACGAATTTCCGCTTCATCATGCACACCACCCAATGCCATACGCACATATTTTCTCCCAATGGCACGCGCGATGGAACGACCCAATGAGGTTTTACCCACTCCCGGAGGCCCCACTAAGCACAGTATCGGCCCCCTGATTTTGCTCACACGGCTTTGTACTGCGAGATATTCAAGAATACGCTCTTTAACGCGCTCCAGACCATAATGATCGATATCCAGCACTTCTTGAGCTTTGACTAAATCTTTTTTAACCTTGCTCCGCGCAACCCAAGGAACTTGAACCATCCAGTCAATATAACTACGCACAACCGTCGCTTCAGCTGACATTGGAGACATCATTTTTAATTTCTGCAACTCAGCTTCTGCTTTTTCGCGCGCCTCTTTCGGCATTTTCGCATCGTCGATCTTGCGTTTCAGCATTTCATATTCATCAGGTGCGTCATCCATCTCACCCAATTCTTTTTGAATTGCTTTCATTTGCTCATTCAGGTAGTACTCGCGCTGGCTTTTTTCCATCTGTTTTTTAACGCGATTGCGGATACGCTTTTCTACCTGTAGCAGATCGATTTCTGATTCCATCATTGCTATCAGATATTCAATGCGCTCAACAACATCAGACATTTCTAAAACCGTCTGTTTATCATTGATTTTCAAAGGCATATGTGCAGCGATAGTATCTGCCAATTTTGCAACATCTTCAATACTGTGCAACGATGTCAATACTTCTGGCGGGATCTTTTTGTTCAGTTTGACATAACCTTCAAACTGATTAATAGCTGTTCTTACCAGAACTTCTTGCTCACGCTCATCAACATTAGGGGTTTCAAGATATTCAACCTGCGCATAAAAATACTCGCCATTATCCGTCAATGTGGTAATGCGAGCACGCTGCAAGCCTTCAACCAAAACTTTAACTGTGCCATCTGGCAGTTTTAACATCTGTAAAACAGAAGCCACTGTACCTACGGAGAAAAGGTCATTGACTCCTGGCTCATCAGTAGATGCTTCTTTTTGCGCGACCAACATGACCTGTTTGTCATGATCCATTGCTGCTTCCAGGCAATGAATCGACTTCTCACGCCCAACAAACAGAGGGATCACCATATGTGGGTAAACCACTACATCGCGCAAAGGCAATACAGGGATTTCTATGCGTTCGGAACGCTCAGGATTCATAGAGCTCTCTCTTCGTTTATGCCCTTCATCTTTCAAGTTGCCTCTTCGTCGGCTGTGCTTATTCACGCCAGTCACTATTAATGCCAGTCACATAATGAGTTATGTTCCCGGAGATTTATTGACTTGCTGCCATAAAGCAACCCGAAATCTATTGGGTACAGCTTTCGCCAGTTTTTAGGAATCTCGTGAAACACGGTTTTCACGAGTTTCACTTCAAAGAATATAAAATATATGGGGACAAGAATCCGACATTCAATAGCCTATACCTGCAAAAAATAAATGAGGGAGAATCCCTCATTTATTTTTTTTCAATGCGTATTGATAGTCGGTATTTCCTACCCTACTTTATTCACTCACCAGAAACTTGGGCATCTGGTTTGCTATATATCAATAATGGTGCAGACTTCTCTTGAACAACCTTTTCATCAACAACCACTTTTTCTACGTGTTCCATTGATGGCAGGTCATACATTGTATCCAGCAGAACACCTTCAACAATTGAACGAAGACCACGGGCACCCGTTTTACGGGCCATTGCTCTTTTCGCAATAGCAGTCAGCGCTTCGTTTCTGAACTCCAGTTCAACACCTTCGAGATTAAACAGAGCCTGATACTGTTTGGTTAGCGCATTTTTCGGCTCCTGTAGAATCTGAATCAGTGCATCTTCACTGAGTTCAGTCAACGTTGCCACGACCGGTAAACGACCAATGAATTCAGGAATCAACCCAAACTTGATCAAATCTTCCGGCTCAACCTGAGCTAACAATTCACCTTCTGTTGCTTTCTCAGATTCGCCTTTAACTGTAGCACTAAAACCAATACCGGAACTGACATTCAAACGCTGACTGACAACTTTATCCAAACCGGCAAAAGCACCACCACAGATGAACAGGATCTTCGAAGTATCAACCTGCAAAAACTCCTGTTGTGGGTGCTTACGACCACCTTGAGGTGGAACGGCTGCCACAGTGCCTTCAATCAGTTTCAGCAAAGCCTGCTGAACCCCTTCTCCCGATACATCGCGAGTAATTGAAGGGTTATCAGATTTACGAGAAATCTTATCTATTTCATCAATATATACGATACCACGCTGTGCTTTCTGCACATCGTAGTCACATTTTTGCAGAAGTTTTTGGATAATATTCTCTACGTCTTCCCCAACATAACCCGCTTCAGTCAATGTCGTGGCGTCAGCCATAGTAAACGGAACATCTAAATAGCGGGCGAGTGTTTCAGCCAACAACGTCTTACCACTACCTGTCGGGCCAATCAGCAGAATATTACTTTTACCTAACTCTACACCATTATTAGTGTCACCATTACGCAATCGTTTGTAATGGTTATAGACAGCCACTGCTAATACTTTTTTCGCCGCTTCCTGACCAATGACATAATCATCCAGATGTTGACGAATTTCATGAGGGGTAGGCAATGCGCTACGCTCACGATGTGGTACCAGCTCTTTAATTTCTTCGCGAATGATATCATTACATAAATCGACACATTCATCGCAGATATACACTGACGGGCCAGCGATTAATTTCCGTACTTCATGTTGGCTTTTCCCGCAGAAAGAGCAATACAGCAGCTTTCCTGAACCGTCTTTGCGCTTATCTGTCATCAGTCAACCTCACTTTATGAGCTGTTATCCCAGTTTATCTGGCATAACAGAAAAAACGCTGTTATTACTCCGCCTAAAAAGGCATCAACACAAGAAAACGCGCTGGAAAGGACAGGCGCGGAGTAATAAAATAATTATCAATAAATTAGCTGCGCTGGGTGAAAATATTATCAACCAGTCCGTATTCTACGGCTTCCCCGGCTGATAAGAAACGGTCACGTTCAGTGTCCACAGCAATCTTATCAAGTGGTTGCCCAGTATGTTTAGCCATCAACTCATTCATACGAGCTTTAACTTTAAGTATTTCCTGAGCATGAATTTCAATGTCCGTAGCTTGTCCTTGGAAACCACCCAATGGCTGGTGAATCATGACTCGGGAATTCGGCAAACAGAAACGCTTGCCTTTTGTTCCGGCTGTCAGCAGAAATGCTCCCATTGAACAAGCCTGCCCCATACAAATAGTACTCACATCAGGTTTGATAAACTGCATCGTGTCATAAATAGACATGCCTGCCGTTATAACCCCACCCGGAGAGTTGATATATAAATTTATATCTTTTTCTGGATTTTCTGCTTCCAAGAATAACATTTGAGCGACGATCAGGTTCGCCATATGATCTTCAACTGGTCCAGTCAGAAAAATAATACGATCTTTTAATAAACGGGAGTAAATATCGAATGCACGCTCCCCACGTGCTGTTTGTTCTACCACCATTGGCACCAAAGACATGTTAGGTGCATATTGATCTTGCTTGCCACTGTATGACATTTCCGTCTCCTAATAGAACTCACGCTGGTGCCATTCATAACTGATTCTACTTGAGATAAGCGATGATGACCATGATTCAAAGTTAACTAACAAGGGGCTTTTCCCCTTTAAAAAGTAGTAAGCCCTTACATAATAGTAAGAAAGGATATGAGGTTAAATCTGTTTTTTTCAAGAACAATAAAAAACCCGCAAGCATAGCCTGCGGGTTTACTCATTGAGAGTGAGACTTAATCATCTCTTACAATCAATTAATGAAACTTATGCCAGTTGATTTTGGTTCATAAGGTCATTGAAGCCAGTTTCTTTTTCAGAAACTTTAGCTTTGCTCAGAACAAGTTCCACAGCCTGCTCTTCCAGAGCAATATTGCGAATGTTGTTCATCATTTCTTTGTTTTTGCTGTAGTATTCAACAACTTCAGTCGGATCTTCGTAAGCTGCAGCCATCTCTTCGATCAGCGTTTTAACACGCTCTTCGTCGACTTTCAGCTCATTGCTGCTGATAACTTCGCCTAACAGCAAACCAACAACTACGCGACGTTTTGCCTGTTCTTCGAACAGTTCACGTGGCAGTTCCAAAGCTTGTTTCTCATTGCCACCGAAACGCTGAGCAGCCTGACGACGCAGTACATCGATTTCACCATCAACAACAGCAGCAGGAACGTCGATTTCGTTAGCATTAACCAAACCATCAAGAACCTGAGTTTTGATACGGTTACGAACGGCATTTTTCAGTTCACGTTCCATGTTCTTACGAACTTCGGCACGCAGACCTTCAACAGTACCATCAGCAACACCAAAACGTTTGATGAATTCTTCAGTCAGTTCTGGCAATTCACGCTGTTCAACTTTTTTCAGATTGATTACAAACTTCGCAGCTTTACCTTTCAGATTTTCTGCGTGGTAATCTTCTGGGAAAGTAACGTCGATGGTAAATTCTTCATCAGCTTTGTGACCAACGATACCGTCTTCAAAGCCAGGGATCATACGACCCTGACCCATTGCCAGAACGAAATCAGTTGATTTACCGCCTTCGAATTCTTCACCGTCGATAGAACCGGTGAAATCAACAGTTATGCGATCTTCTGCAGTTACTGCTTCGTCAACTTCTTTCCAATTTGCTTGCTGCTTACGCAGAGTTTCCAGCATTGTGTCAACATCTGCATCTTTGACTTCAACAACAGGTTTTTCAACTTCAATTTCTTCCAGACCAGTCAGTTCAACTTCTGGATAAACTTCAAACTCAACAGCATAAGTGAAGTCTTCACCTTCTTTAAACTGCTCTGGTTTGTAACTTGGTGCGCCAGCTGGATTGATTTTCTGCTCAATGATCGCATTAACGAAATTACGTTGCATCAGATCACCCAGAACATCCTGAAGAACAGAAGCGCCATAACGCTGCTGAACGATCTTCATTGGCACTTTGCCCTTACGGAAGCCGTCGATACGGACTTTCTTTGCTACATTAACCAATTCACTGCTAATTGCTTTTTCGATATCGGCAGCAGGAACGGTGATTGACACACGACGCCCAAGGCCTTGAGTGGTTTCAACAGAAACTTGCATCTTGTTACCTCAAAAAAATCATAGTGCTCGGTCAACTTCAGAATAACTGCAATACCTAAGCTCACAGTACTCTTTAAGAACCGGGGCGGTCGCATTTAAAAACCGAGAATCCCTGTGATCAGAAGCGTCCCGAAACCATTCTAAAAATTTAGACGCAGCATTATAGCGGCGCAGACAGTATGAGTCGAGAATTGCAGACACAAAGCATGCATGATTCGTTAACTTATGTGATAAACGTTGCTCAATGACTCCATTACGCTATTGTTTTTATGCTATCGTCATATAAACAAAAATACAGCCCGAAGGCTGTCATCTAAAATTAAATCTAGATTAATAAAATAAAACCAAACTGGCTATTGGATATACCGGAAAATCATAAAGTTGACGTCGTTGTACTCCCACCACGACATGCTGGTGAAGCTAAAAAGGTATCTTCCAATTCTGCCCACTCCTTTTCCGTATAAGTATGAAGTGCCAAGGCATGAACACCTTCTTCCAGCTCTTTAGCCAAGACGCTGTAGACTGAACGATGACGGCTGATCATTCTCTGTTCAACAAATTCATTGCTTATCAGAATAACTTTAAAATGGCTTTCAGAACCTGCTGGCACATTGTGACGATAACTTTCGTCGCTCACTTCCAGATGAGAAGGCTTAAATGCCGCCTGTAATTTTGTTTCTATTTCCTGACGAACCATCTCATTCTCCTTTATCACCAAAGGTTATTTAGCAACCATATAATTGATTCTAGTTTATTTCCCGTGATCTATAGCATCAGGGTAACCAAATATTTTTAATAGAATTTGATTAAGGTATTTCTCCCTATATTTCAATCATTAGGGATATGCCGCTATCAATGGCGATGCTATGATTGCGACGATTTATACTACCTGTATTACTATATCGGGTATCCGTACCTTGAATTGAGAAAACCTAAATGCTAAAGAAAATATTTACTTCATTGATTACGCTTTTCTTTTTAGCTGGCTTAACTGGCTGTGCAGATTCTGGCAATACATTGAACATTCAACCCAAAATTACCCTGCCACTAGCCGACCCAACTATGAAAGCGATCACAGTCAGTATTAGTGGGGCCGACCATCGACAATCTCAAGCCCTCGCCCAAATTAATCGCGATGCAAGATTGATCACTCTAGTTCCTTCCCGTGATTTACGCTTTTTACTGCAAGAAGCCCTAGAAAAGCAAATGGTCGCTCGCGGATATATGATCGGTTCTCCTGCCGATGCCAATTTGCAGATCATTGTCAATCAGCTATATGCCAACGTGAAAGAGGGGAGCCTGCGCCATGATATTTCAACAAAAACAGAGATCTCCATTATTGTCTATATGCAAGACGGTAGTAAACAAACCAAAAACTATCGTACTAGCTACAATGTTCAGGGGCCATTAAGTGCCACAAACGCCAAAATAGCTGAAGCAGTAAATACTGTCTTATCTGATGTGATCGCAGACATGGCTCAAGACCCGTCAATCAGCACCTTCATCAAACAAAACGTTCGCTAACCAGATAATGAGCAAACTTTCTGCCTGATTCGAAGAAAATGAGATGATGTGCAGAAAGTTTTGGAGGGCTCGTGACTAATCATCGTTATTTCAACCTACCTGCATTACGCAAATACCGAACCCTTCTCTTACTGGGTTTTGCCTCTGGTCTACCTCTTGCGCTTACGGCTGGAACATTACAAGCATGGATGACTGTCGAAAACATCGATATTAAAACTATCGGTTTTTTCACTTTGGTTGGTCAGGCTTATGTTTTTAAATTTCTTTGGGCGCCAGCCATGGATAGATATTCGCCCTCATTTCTGGGGCGACGACGGGGATGGATGCTCGTTACTCAGCTTTTACTGATAGTCAGCATTGCAGCAATGGGTTTCCTCCAGCCATCCCAACATTTATGGTGGCTCGCTGCATTGGCTGTTAGTGTCGCCTTTTTCTCTGCTTCCCAAGACATCATTTTTGACGCTTATAAAACCGATTTACTCTCACAGGAAGAACGGGGATCAGGTGCCGCAATTTCGGTATTGGGTTATCGACTGGCGATGCTAGTTTCCGGTGGATTGGCTTTATTAATGACCACCTATATCAGCTGGCAAAGTATATATTGGGTTATGGCAGGTATAATGCTGATTGGCATTTATGCCACCTTGACAGCAAAAGAACCAGAAATTAACGCTGCACCACCAAAAACATTACATCAAGCCGTATTTGAACCCCTATCTGATTTTTTCAATCGAAACAATGCGTGGTTGATCCTGCTATTGATTGTGCTATACAAACTGGCGGACGCTTTTGCCATCTCCCTAAGTACAACATTTCTGATCCGAGGTATTGGCTTTAGTGCACCAGAAGTCGGCATGATCAACAAAACCCTCGGCTTGGCCGCCACTATTGTTGGCGCCTTGTATGGGGGCTATTTAATGCACAAGTTGTGCCTATTTCGTTCACTGATGATATTCGGCATCCTCCAGACTGTTTCAAACTTTGGATACTGGATACTTGCTGTCACACCAAAAGATATATACACAATGGGTGCCGCTGTCTTTCTGGAAAATATCTGTGGTGGCATGGGTACAGCTGCATTTGTTGCCCTATTGATGACCTTGTGCAATAAATCATTTTCAGCGACTCAGTTTGCCCTGCTTTCTGCATTATCTGCTGTTGGACGAGTGTATGTTGGCCCTGTAGCAGGATGGTTTGCTGAAACACATGGCTGGCCGATGTTTTATCTATTTTCTGTTATCGTCGGATTACCCGGGCTTTTACTATTATTGGCATGCCGTAAGACACTGACCTATACCCAAAAGACCGAAGATTTTATTCCCCGAACACTATTTGGCAACTATTACCGACTGGCCTTTATTACCATGATAGGCGCCACTCTACTCTTTGTCATTTGGCTAGTCCTAAGCATTCTGCTATTCATTACAGAGCATGTGGTAATTTATTTACCTTCTAATTTTCAAGCATATCTTTTAAATATTCACCATGTTAACGACGTAATATCCCCAATGTTGTCATGGAGCTTGGCAATAGGCACTCTGGGAGTCATTTTAGGAGGAATTCTGGATTATTTTGCTCTGAGGAGAACTAACCTCGCTTAACCTATTCGCTAACTTCTCTGTTTTCCTAACTATAACGCCGATATAAGCGTTCGATTAAGACAAACATTTACAACAAAAGGCTGAAATAGTTCAGCCTTTTGTTCACTGATTTTAGTGATAAATATCACAATAAAAATAAAAAATCGCAATTATGTGACTTGAAAAACATTTTTCCCAGAACGGAATTATTTATATTTACAATAATAAATATTACTATTTAGGCGCATTATATTTCGTTCTATTCTAAATATATTTAACCACCTTAAGACCATATAAAGGGAATTTATGAAAAGACATATTTTGACACTCACCGCAGTTGCTACTACCTTGGTTTCTGCTTCTGCATGTGCGGAATACCAGTGGGGGTTTGCCAATGTCAGCATGAACTACCTTGATTGGGCAAAACACACTACTCAGAAAACCGGACAAACGTCCCACAAAGACGATTTTGCTTATCTGGAACTGGAAGGCGGTGCTGGGTTCAGTTGGGGTGAACTATATGGTTTTGCAGATTTAGAAAACACATTTAATAGTAAAACTGCACAACCGGGTGACAATCAACGTTACACCTTCAAAACTACAGGCCGCGTCTATCTAGGTGAAACAGGATTCAACTTGTATGGTCATGTCTATGGAACCTATTCACTGCCAGGTAAAGCTAACGGTGGCAACTTCCATGAAGTCAATACCCTCTACGGCTTAGGCTACAATGCTAATCTTGCGGGTCTTTGGTTCAAACCTTTTGTCGCACTACACTATGTTGACCAAACTTTCTACTCAGGAAATAACGGTTATGTCGTAGGCTGGGTTGCAGGATACGATTTCAACCTTTGGGAACAAAAATTCAGTGTCACAAACTGGAATGAAATTGAATTCAATCGCAATGAGCGCTATGGCAATGGAGGACGCGAAGGCGTTAATGGTGCGATTGCGTTATGGTGGACTCCTCATCCCTCTTTCACAACAGGGGTTCAATATCGCTATGCAGATAACAAATTGGGTGAAGATTTCTGGCAGGATGGTATTGTTTATAGTGTAAAATATAACTTCTAAAAATTAATTTAAGGGTGGGTAGCTAATGGCTGCTCATCTCAATTAATAAGTGGTAGTTATCTAAAAGAATCACAAGCGTATTCTGGTAATTTTTTCTTTGATTTTAATCAAATTTTTTTCTTTTAAAATAGATAGTTAAATTTAAGAAGTTGTCTGTTTTGATTTATTGGTTAAGATAACAACCCGAAATTAATATTTTGTTAAATCTTATATCACATGTGATCCCACCAACATAAAAAGCCTACAAGCTAACTTGCTTCCATTACAATTGTTTACACTCCGGTAACCTTACCGTAGAATGCCCCCACTGATGAAACGACAATAAAGCTTTTGTTATCTGGGGTCGCTCAATGAGACTTATGAAATACAAAAAAACTATTGGGTTATCGTCACTACTCGCAGCCACTTTAATGCTAAGTGGTTGTGATATGGTATTGATGAATCCCAAAGGGGCGATCGGCGTTGAGCAAAAAACGCTGATCCTTACAGCGTTTGGCTTGATGCTGATCGTTGTTATCCCGGCAATTGTAATGGCAATCGTTTTTGCCATGCGTTACCGGGAAGCCAATAAATCTGCAACTTATCGTCCAAACTGGGCACACTCAAATAAAATTGAGCTTGTCGTTTGGACTGTGCCTATCCTGATTATCATCACTTTGGCAACTATTACATGGAAAACGACTCATGAGCTCGATCCATATAAGCCATTAGTGAGTGATCAAAAACCGGTGACAATTGAAGTTATTTCCCTTGATTGGAAATGGCTGTTTGTCTACCCAGAACAAGGTATTGCAACTGTAAATGAAATTGCATTCCCTACTGGTGTCCCGGTTAACTTCAAAGTCACCTCAGACTCTGTGATGAACTCTTTCTTCGTCCCACAGTTAGGTGGTCAGATTTATGCGATGGCAGGTATGCAGACAAAACTGCATCTGATTGCCAATGAACCAGGCACATATAACGGAATTTCAGCAAGTTATAGTGGTGCAGGTTTCTCTGGCATGAAATTCACTGCAACAGCAACTCCTGATCGTGCAGGTTTTGATGAATGGGTGCAAAAAGTAAAAGCATCATCTAAAACCCTGGATACCGTTCAAGCATTCAATGAATTGGCTAAACCTAGCGAAAACAATCCTGTTGAATACTTCTCAAGCGTAAAACCTAATCTTTTCCAAGAGACTATCGCCAAATTCATGGGTGACATGGGCCATGGTATGCATGGTATGGCGGCTCACGGCAAAACAGAACATGGTGACGCTGCGGGTCATAATATGAATATGAGTCAGCCGGCTCATGCAGGTGTTGAGGAATAAAGGCATGTGGGGAAAATTAACACTGGATGCGATCCCATTACATGAACCCATTATTGTGGTGACATTGCTTGGGATACTTCTTGGGGGACTGGCAGTTGTTGGTTCCTTAACTTATTTACGTAAATGGAAATGGCTTTGGAGTGAGTGGTTAACCAGCGTTGACCATAAGAAAATCGGTATCATGTATATCGTCGTTGCCATGGTGATGATGATTCGTGGTTTCGCTGATGCCATCATGATGCGTGGACAGCAAGCACTGGCTTCCGCTGGTGAAGCAGGTTTCCTACCTCCACACCATTATGACCAGATCTTTACCGCCCACGGCGTTATCATGATCTTCTTCATGGCGATGCCTTTCGTCGTCGGTCTGATGAACATTGTGGTTCCACTGCAAATCGGGGCTCGCGACGTTGCTTTCCCATTCCTGAACTCACTGAGTTTCTGGTTGTTCGTTGTTGGTGTCGTGCTGATCAACCTTTCCCTCGGCGTAGGTGAATTCGCACAAACTGGCTGGCTGGCCTACCCTCCACTTTCGGGTAAACTATACAACCCTGGGGTCGGTGTTGATTATTGGATATGGAGTCTCCAGCTCTCCGGTATTGGTACATTGCTGACAGGCGTTAACTTCTTCGTGACCATCCTGCGCATGCGTGCACCAGGCATGAGCATGATGAAAATGCCAGTTTTCTCATGGACCGTACTGTGTACCAACGTACTGATTATTGCCGCATTCCCAATTCTGACAGTCACCATTGCACTGTTAACTCTGGATCGTTATCTGGGCACCCATTTCTTTACCAACGATATGGGCGGCAACATGATGATGTACATCAACCTGATCTGGGCTTGGGGACATCCTGAAGTTTACATTCTGGTTCTGCCTGTCTTTGGTGTCTTCTCTGAAGTCACGGCAACGTTCTCGAAAAAACGTCTGTTTGGTTATACCTCTCTGGTATGGGCGACAATTGTTATTACCATTCTGTCATTCATTGTATGGCTGCACCACTTCTTTACGATGGGTTCTGGCGCGAACGTCAACGCCTTCTTCGGTATCGCCACGATGATTATCTCTATCCCAACTGGGGTTAAGATCTTCAACTGGCTGTTCACCATGTACCGTGGTCGTATCGAATTCAAAACCCCAATGCTGTGGACTGTTGGCTTCCTTGTCACTTTCTCCATTGGTGGTATGACTGGTGTTCTGCTGGCAGTACCTGGCGCGAACTTCGTTCTGCATAATAGTCTGTTCCTGATTGCTCACTTCCATAACGTCATTATCGGTGGTGTGGTATTCGGCTGCTTCGCAGGTACAGCTTACTGGTTCCCGAAAGCGTTTGGTTTCACACTGAACGAAAAATGGGGCGTTCGTGCATTCTGGTTCTGGATCTCTGGTTTCTTCGTTGCCTTTATGCCTCTGTACGCACTGGGCTTCATGGGTATGACTCGTCGTTTGAGCCAAGATATCAACCCTGAATTCCATCCACTGCTGGTCGTTGCAGCAGGCGGCGTTGTCTTAATCGCACTGGGTATTCTGTGTCAGGTTATTCAGTTCTACATCAGTATCCGTGACCGTGAACAAAACCGCGATTTGACCGGAGACCCATGGGGTGGCCGTACTTTGGAATGGTCAACTTCATCTCCACCACCATTCTATAACTTTGCTGAAGTTCCACACATTCAGACTCGTGATGCATGGTGGGATATGAAAGAAAAAGGCATTGAATATAAGCGTCCTGCTAAATATGAAGAAATTCATATGCCTAAGAATACCAGCGCAGGCATCATTATTAGTGCGTTTTGTTTGATCTTCGGCTTTGCCATGATTTGGGATATCTGGTGGTTAGCTATCGCAAGTTTCGCTGGCACAATCATCACTTGGATCGTGAAAAGTTTTGACGAAGATGTTGATTATTACGTTCCTGTAGCTGAAGTCGAGAAAGTTGAAAATCAGCGTTACGAAGAACTGAGAAAGGCAGGTGTGAAATAATGTCGACTCAAACACTTAATAACACAGCCGCCCATGATGCACATGGGCACCACGATGTAGGATCCATGAAGGTATTTGGCTTTTGGATCTACCTGATGAGTGACTTGGTTCTGTTTGCAACCCTGTTTGCCACTTATGCCGTGCTGGCAAACGGCATAGCAGATGGCCCATCGGGTAAACAAATTTTTGAATTACCATTCGTACTGGTAGAAACCTTCCTGCTACTGTTCAGTAGTATCACCTATGGTTTCGCCATGCTGAGCATGAACAAGGGTAAAATCGCTCAAGTTAATTTGTGGCTGTTCGTTACCTTCCTGTTCGGGCTTGGCTTCGTTACAATGGAGGTTTATGAATTCCATAAACTGATTTCAGAAGGTTTTGGTCCTGATCGCAGCGCATTCCTGTCTTCCTTCTTCGCATTGGTTGCGACTCACGGTATTCACGTAACTTGTGGTCTGATCTGGATTATCATCATGATAATTCAGGTTTCACGTCGTGGTCTGACTGAAGTGAATCGTACTCGCCTGAACTGTTTGAGTCTGTTCTGGCACTTCCTTGATGTAGTATGGATTTGCGTATTTACTGTCGTTTATCTGATGGGAGCTATGTAATGAGTCATCCAAATACTTCTCATTCCGGCGCCAGCCACGGTAGTTTCAAAACCTATATGATTGGCTTTATCTTGTCAGTCATATTGACCGTGATCCCATTCTGGATGGTGATGGAGGGCACTGCTTCACCCAGTACAATCCTCGTGACAGTGATCGCGATGGCTGTCGTTCAGATCTTTGTTCATTTCATCTGCTTCCTGCATATGAACACATCGTCTGAAGAGCGCTGGAATCTAGTTGCCTTACTATTCACATTACTGGTCATCGCTATCGTTGTTGTTGGCTCTCTGTGGATTATGTACAACCTGAACATCAATATGATGGTTGATTAAGGGTTGATTTGAATGATTAAGCAATACCTGCAAGTGACCAAACCAGGAATTATTTTCGGAAATCTAATTTCTGCGATTGGTGGTTTTCTACTCGCTTCCAAGGGCGTAATAGATTACCCCTTGTTCTTTGCTACGATGGTCGGGGTATCGCTGGTGGTAGCATCAGGTTGTGTATTCAACAACTATATCGACCGCGATATTGACCGCATCATGGAAAGAACGAAAGAAAGGGTCCTTGTAAAAGGGCTTATCAATCCGAAAATTAGTCTGATTTACGCCTCAGTGTTAGGTATTGCTGGCATGGTGCTGCTCTATGTAGCAGCCAATGCCTTAGCAATGCAGTTAGCTCTCATCGGGTTTATCATTTATGTTGGGGTTTATAGCCTCTACATGAAAAGAAAATCTGTTTATGGCACGCTGGTTGGTAGCTTGTCAGGCGCAGCGCCTCCCGTGATTGGTTACTGTGCAGTAGCGGGACACTTTGACACAGGTGCATTGATACTATTATTGATCTTTAGCTTGTGGCAAATGCCCCACTCTTACGCCATTGCTATTTTTCGGTTCAAAGATTACCAAGCGGCTAATATCCCAGTATTACCGGTGATTAAAGGCATTTCCGTAGCGAAAAACCATATCACTCTGTATATATTAGCCTTTATGGTTGCCACCTTGATGCTGACAATCAGTGGCTATGCGGGTTATAAATACCTTATCGTAGCTGCCGCAGTGAGTATCTGGTGGTTGGGTATGGCATTGTCAGGTTATAAAACCTCTAATGACCGTGTATGGGCCCGTAAGTTATTTCTGTTTTCTATTGTTGCTATCATGTCATTAAGCGTCATGATGTCTGTAGATTCATCTGCATCTCCAGAAAACTTACTAGCTTACGCCTGGTAATATCAGATGGCAGGATTTACCCTGCCATCTTTTCCTTTCTCTTATCCCTTTATTCAATGGCAATTTATTCGGTTACAAGCGTGCTTTTTTAGTTTTCTTCCTCACCTAAGTGAAATATCCTATCAGATTTTTTGAGGTATCCATGAACGATAATAAAATGACTCCGCTTGAACTTCGGGCGACATGGGGTTTAGGCTCCGTTTTCTCTCTGCGCATGCTAGGCATGTTCATGGTTTTACCTGTTCTAACGACCTATGGTTTAGAATTGCATGATGCGACAGAAGTACTCATCGGGATAGCCATTGGTATCTACGGCTTAACACAGGCAATATTCCAAATTCCATTCGGGCTACTTTCTGACAAAATTGGAAGAAAACCATTAATTATTGGTGGACTGCTCATTTTTGTATTAGGCAGTATTATTGCTGCATTAAGCGACTCTATCTGGGGTATCATCGTAGGAAGAGCCTTACAAGGTGCAGGAGCAATATCCGCCGCAATCATGGCACTAATTTCCGATTTAACCCGTGAACAAAATCGAACAAAAGCCATGGCATTTATTGGCATTAGTTTTGGTATTACGTTCGCCTTTGCTATTGTTGTCGGCCCCATTATCACTCACCAAATTGGCTTAAATGGTCTGTTTGGAGCAATCGCTATCTTGGCTGGTTGCGGAATTTTTATCACGCTATTTGCGGTACCAAATACACAAAAACATGTGCTAAATCGCGAATCAGGCATTGCCCGTGGTAGTTTTCGGCGTGTACTTTCAGATCCTCAATTGTTAAAACTCAATTTTGGTATTCTCAGTTTGCATACCTTATTGATGTCGAGCTTCGTTGCCCTCCCTCTTGTCATGGAAAAAGTGGGGTTTCCATCGCAACAACACTGGAAAGTGTATTTAACTACCACACTCATTTCTTTTGTTGCCGTTCTGCCTTTTATCATCTATGCGGAAGTTAAACGCCGTATGAAGCAGGTATTTTTGCTTTGCATCGGTATGCTATTCATTGCTGAAGTCGTTTTATGGTTACAAGGAGCGCATCTTTGGGGGATCTTTGTAGGTATTCAAATCTTCTTCCTTGCATTTAATATCATGGAAGCTATTTTACCTTCACTTATCAGCAAAGAAGCACCAGCAGGTTACAAAGGCACTGCCATGGGTGTTTACTCGACCAGTCAATTCCTTGGTGTGGCATTAGGAGGCAGCCTTGGAGGGATGCTGTACGAATGGCAAGGTGCATCGCTTGTGTTCATAGGTGGCATTGTGTTGACTGCACTGTGGTTTATTATCAGCCTAACATTGCGACAACCTCCTTATGTCAGCAGCATCAGACTCGTGTTGCCCGAACAATTACACAAGCCTGAGGTCTTGGAAAAAAAGATATTGGCGCAAGCAGGCGTAAAAGATGCCGTCATTGCACCAGAAGAGCAGAGTGCTTATGTCAAAGTCGATACCAAACTGACTGACCGCGAACAATTAGAGCAAATTGTATTATCTCATAAATGATTTGCTGTATTCGTTACGCTTTAGAATTTGCAACAAAAAAGTACGGTGCTAGCCATCATTCACCAACACCGTACTCTTTAATCTGTAAAAATTTAAGTCACTACTGTAATCGCTTAGAATTGCTCAGAAAGAAAATATTATTTGCTTGTTTTCCCTTTATAATAGAAAGGTGCCATATCGATCTTTTTAATCAATAATGGGCATTCTAAACCTTCTCGAGCCGCATTCACCAATAACCCACGATCTTGATCTGCAGTCCAAGTGAAAACGCCACCCAAATTCTTTTCCAAAGCATATTTGGCTTTTGCTTTCACTGTACGTGGTGTATCGATTGACAAGAATAACTTACTAGATGAATTATAAAGATAATCTGCATCTGCGACTTCATCTGTATAAAGAGTAAATAAGTTTCTATCTTTTCTAGATTCTAGATCGAGGTAATTATATATTGTGTCATACCACTCCGTTGAACCAGATTCAAATGTTCCGGTCGTCGTTCCGTTTCCTGGATGATAGCTTCCCGACAACGGTGAATAATTGGTAATATCGACATTTTTTGCATTACGGGAATATCCCGCATAACCAATATTAATTGCCTGAGATGGCACCCCGACACTCAGTAAATATTCAACAGCTTTTTCCACACTGTTTTCGCTACCTGGATAACGGCGTAAATTAGTATGATGCATTAATTTATTTGCCCACGGCGTACCAAAGAAATCATAGGTCATGACATTAATGCCATACAATCCCGCATTTAATAACTCAGGTATTCTGGATTTCTCCATGACTGCGGGGACAGCGGAACAAGCAATACTGATTTTAATATCAGAACGGCCCGCACTCTTGAATTCCGTAGATAAATCGCTAATTAAACTAATATAATATTCGCCATCTTTATCATCATGTGGATTATTATTTCCTGACGCACCAGGATATTCCCAATCAATATCCACTTCAGTAAACATTGGGAAACGGTTAAATATATCTATCAAACTAGAAATAAAAGAGGACTTTAATTTTTTATCTCTGACCATATTGTAAAAACCATTACTCATGGTCCAACCACCGACACTGAATGACATTGCTAAATCATGCCCTTGTGCCTTTGCTGCCCCTTGTACTTTTGCCAATCCACCCAATATACCCATAGCTTTGGCTTGATTGAAATCTCTGGGCATCTGAATGTCTTGCCACTTAGGGAAAGTACAGTTTACATAAGATTGGCAATCGCCCCATTCATCGGTAAAGGTGACTTCTCCATTATTGTAGCGAGCAAACTTCGGTGCTGCCCGAGAAATTAAAGATCCCTTCTCACCTTTATCGCCTAATATTCCACAGAAACCAATAATCAGTTTGTCATAGGCAAAAGGATTATCTAAGAAGTGTTGTAAATCAATACCTCTTCCCCGGGCCGAAGGGGTTTGATTGCCTTGCAGGCGGCTATCATATTGTGACCAGTCAGTATAATACCCAATAACTTTAGGTTTATTTTTAACATTATATTTATTATAAACGGGTAAAGAAACTCTCCCCGATGTATAACTGAATTTTGTTGTTTCTGTTGCCGGATTAAAATGATCTAAACGGTAAGATTCTTCACTGAGTGGATCTATTTGAGTTAACTTGGACATATACTCCCCTTTTTTTTGTAAAATTAGAATTACATGTCTGACTGAATAAAATCAGCAATCATCCTAGCTCACGCAACGTCCATTTTATACATCATCATTTATTAGTATTATATTATGAAAAAATAGAAATTTACTCTGAAATTATTTTAAATAAAAACAATCAAATTTATTTGATTAGAAATTAATTAAGGAAAGCATTAGTAATTATTGAAATTACTGTGCTTCCCTTAAATATACTGATTAATCCTAAAAAAAATACGTCGATTACCGAAGGTTAGTCACGGAAATTAGTAAACTGGAAAGGCTGACCTAGTTCAGCACCGCGAACCAATACAATCACACTTTGCAGATCATCGCGCGCTTTACCCGTTACACGCACTTGTTCACCTTGAATTTGTGCCTGCACTTTCAGTTTGCTGTCTTTAATCAGCTTCATAATTTTCTTCGCCAACGGTGTATCAATACCTTGCTGTAGCGTTGCTTCTACACTGTATGTTTTACCGCTGTGAAGCATATTTTCGGGAATATTGAGTACCGTACCATCAATTCCACGTTTGGCGAATTTTTCACGCAGAATATCAACCAATTGGTTCACCTGAAAATCAGATTCACTCGCAATTTTGACTGATTCGTTCTTTTCGTTTAATTCAAAACTCGCGCTGACGTTACGGAAATCCCAACGACTGGTTAACTCTCGCTGTGCATTTTCTACTGCGTTACGCACTTCCTGCATATCAACTTCTGAAACAATATCAAATGATGGCATTACCCGTCACCTCCTGCTAATCAATAAGTCGGAATGATAACCGCTTTCCATTGTTGGCAAAAGACCTATACTCGAGGACTTAGTGAAAACGTTCCGCAAGGAAGAAATATGAAAATAACCGTTCTTGGCTGCGGCACTATAGGCAAGCTATGGCTTGCAGCTTTATCCTCACAGAACCATAGCATTCAAGCATGGCTAAGGGTTCCACAAGCTTCTATTTCCATCCAGCTTAAACATTACGATGGTAAGATATCTCACCAGCAATTCCCTGCCAATAACGAAAAACACCTCGCAGAAAGCGAATTACTTCTTGTTTGTTTAAAAGCATGGCAAGTTTCTGACGCTATTAATAACCTTGCTCCCAAACTTTCCCCTCGCTGCGCTATTTTATTATTACATAATGGAATGGGAACACAGGATGAGCTCTTACCTTTACTTAACCCCATTTTACTTGGTGTGACAACTCACGCTGCTTACCAGAAAAATGGCATTGTTTATCACAAAGCACAAGGTATGACGCATATTGGTTCCGCGACAATTAATGCAGATAAACTCAGTGGATTAGCCGATGTTTTGCACAGTGCCCTACCCGATGTGGCATGGCATAATAAAATCTACACTATCAGTTGGATGAAACTTGCCGCTAACTGCATCATTAACCCACTCACTGTGATGTATGACTGCAATAATGGGGAGCTGATGAATCACCGCGCGCAAATTCAGTTATTGTGTGACGAAATTCACTATGTCATGAAACATGATGGTATCCACACGACCAAACAAACACTGATTGATTACGTCATGAATGTGATTGAGCAGACAGCCGAAAATTATTCATCTATGTTGCAAGACATACGAGCACAGCGGCATACAGAAATAGACTATATTACGGGGTTTTTACTGCGCCGAGCTCGTATACACGGTTTGTCACTCCCCCAGAATACTATTTTTTATCAAAATATTAAGCGTAAAGAGGAAGCATATGAACGCCTCAGCCCTCATTTGTCTGGCTCACGGAAGTGAAGAAATCGAAGCCGTCACCACCATCGATTTGCTTGTTCGAGCCGGGATTAAGGTGACCACAGCCAGTACCGAAACAGATGGTACTCTCACATTAACTTGCTCACGGGGTGTCAAACTCGTGGCTGATATCCCTTTAGTTGATGTGGTTGACGAAGATTTCGATGCTATTGTCCTGCCCGGAGGAATAAAAGGTGCCGAATGTTTTCGTGACAGTCTGCTGGTAGTAGAAAAAATCCGAATCGCACAAAGTCAGGGAAAAATCATTGCAGCAATCTGTGCCTCTCCCGCGATCGTGTTAGAACATCATCAACTTTTTCCCATCGGAAATATGACGGGCTATCCCAGCATGAAGGATAAGATCGCACCAGAAAAATGGATCGATAAACGGGTTTATTTCGATGAAAGAGTCAATTTATTGACCAGCCAAGGGCCTGCCACTGCTTTTGACTTTGCCTTGAAATTGATTGAATTATTGAAAGGTAAAGATAAGGCAGCAGAAATCGCTGCTCAACTCGTTTTACCACCGGGTATCAATAATTACCAAACTGCGCAGTAATCACCTAACGGTATAGCAGGGTACGAGTAGGGCATGAGCCATAAGGCCCGATACCCTGCTTTTAGTTAAGATGCTGTAGCTAATGTACTGTAAGTTAAAGTATATAGTTAAGGCCGATACACCTTCACATTATCGAAACCTTGTTCACGCAGATAAAGTGCCTGTAAATGGCTCATCACGCCACGTTCGCAATAAAGCAAATACGTTTTCTCTTTTGGCAGATCACCAAACTGACTGCCCAATTTGTAGAAAGGCAATGAGTGAATTTCAATATTACTCATGCTCAACGGGCGATCATCCTGCTCATCTGGAGAACGGATATCCAACAGCACATCATCAGAAGAAAACTCAGTCACGGTTTCCACTTCAACAACCTGCTCGCTGGTCTGCTCTGCAATTTGGCGAATATCCACATTCTGAGCTTCAC
The DNA here is from genome assembly GCF_002632725.1 of Xenorhabdus hominickii. Classification (GTDB taxonomy): domain Bacteria; phylum Pseudomonadota; class Gammaproteobacteria; order Enterobacterales; family Enterobacteriaceae; genus Xenorhabdus; species Xenorhabdus hominickii. The sequence goes on along the minus strand of NZ_NJAI01000003.1, from coordinate 347,776 downwards.
TGACAACTCGCTCTAAGATGCCGAAATCAAAATTATTTTCTTCCGCTTCAATTTTGGCTTTAACAGCTTTCACTGTTGGACTTTTTGAGATCACACCACAAAATTCAGGCATAGTACGGGCAAAATCTTCGGTGCCAATCTCACGAGCCAATTTAATAATATGCTCTTTATCGTGAGAGATCAGAGGACGCAGGATCAAAGTATCAGAAGCATTATCAATCAACCTTAAGTTAGTCAACGTCTGGCTGGATACCTGCCCCAATGCTTCACCCGTTACGATCGCCTGCACACCATAACGCTCTGCAATTTTGGAAGAAGCTCTGACCATCATTCTTTTAAGCACGACGCCCATTTGCCCATCATCAATTTTTTCCAAAATTTCAGCCACAACTGGCTCAAAATCGACAGCAACAAAACGAACTTTATGGGAACTGCCGAAACGGTTCCACAAATAATGGGCAACCTGCTTCACCCCGATTTCGTGGGCAGAGCCACCAAGATTGAAGAAGCAGTAATGCACACGGCAGCCGCGGCGCATCAACATATAACTGGATACGCCGGAATCAAACCCACCGGAAATCAAAGACAGTACATCTTCCTGTGTACCGATAGGAAAACCACCAATCCCTTCATGGCGGGCTTTAACCAGAATTAATGTATCCTGATCAATCTCTAAATTGACCGTTACATCTGGCTGGGTCAACTTCACTTTGGCAGATTCAATATGTTGGTTCAGCCCACCACCCACATAGCGTTCCACTTCATTGGACGTAAAACTGTGTTTGCCACGGCGCTTCACACGGACACAAAATGTTTTTCCATGCAATAAATGACCATAGGCTTCATAGGATTGTTCAAAGATATGATGCAAATCGCGAAAATCTCGCTCTTCGACTTGCAGGATATGGTGAATACCCGGAATACGTGTTAGTGCATCACAAATTTCTGCACCAAGGTTATCATTTTTAACTCGAACTTCGATATTATCCCAATGGCGAACAACAGCAATGCCCTCACCAAATGTTTTCAGTACATTGCGGATATTGCTGGCAAGAATTTTAATGAAACGCAACCGGACGGTTTGGCTTTTGATCGTGATTTCTGGGAATAATTTAATGATAAACTTCATAGTAAGATATAGTAGTCATTCAATGTTGAACTGTCACAAGCAATACCAATGATTGTTCATAAGGGTTCAGTTAGATAGGGCAAAGAGTATAACATCATCTCGCTATATCGCCTGTAAAAAAATCGTCTGTAAAAAAACAGTGGTAACGCATGATTTATTTTTCTTGGTGTAGTAGGGTACTCTTCTATTCTGTGACGAACTGGCTTTACTGTAATTCGTTAAATAACCATACGTTAAATCATTATGTCTAAAGCAAATCAAACATCAGATACCAAACAAATTCCAGCATTTGAAACTTCCCTGAAAGAGCTGGAAGAAATTGTTATTCGGCTGGAATCAGGGGAACTCCCGTTAGAAAATGCGTTGAATGAGTTTGAGCGCGGTATTCAACTTGCAAGACAGGGGCAGAAAACTCTCCAGCAGGCGGAGCAGCGAGTGCAAATTTTATTGAGTCAAGACGCACAATCGCCACTTGATGAATTTTCGTCCGATACTGAGTAAATTTATGCTTGAACAATACGAGACTCCTTTTAAAGAGCAATCTTTCGAAAAGAAACTGCGGGCTTGTCAGCAACATGTAAATGACAAGTTGATGGCAACCTTTTCTTCATTACCCTTTTTGAACAGCCCATTAGGCACAGCAATGCAGTATGGTGCAGTTCTGGGTGGGAAACGGCTACGTCCATTTTTAGTTTACAGTGTGGGAGAAATGTTCGGCCTCTCCCAAAAGAGTCTTGATGCCGCAGCCCTCGCCTTAGAGTGCATTCATGCTTACTCATTGATCCATGATGATTTGCCTGCAATGGATAATGACGATTTACGCCGCGGTCAACCCACTTGTCACATCAAATTTGGTGAAAATCAGGCCATTTTAGCCGGTGATGCATTACAGTCTCTGGCCTTTGAAATTCTGGCAAAACAAGAAATGCCGGATGTTGCCTTAACCGATCGCCTTACCATGATTGCTGAACTGGCGAATGCCAGTGGTTTTGCCGGCATGTGTGGCGGACAATCGCTGGACTTGGAAGCGGAAGGTAAACAAATCGATCTTGCTTCACTGGAACAAATCCACCGACATAAAACGGGTGCATTAATACGTGCAGCCGTTCGGTTGGGTGCTTATAGCGCAGGGCAACGTGGCCGTGAAGTTCTGCCCCTGCTGGAACAATATGCCCAAGCCATTGGCCTCGCATTTCAGGTTCATGATGATATTTTGGATGTCATTGGCAACACTGAAGTTATTGGCAAGCGTCAGGGCAACGACCAGCAACTTAGCAAAAGCACCTATCCAGCCTTATTAGGTTTGGAACAAGCCCAGAAAAAAGCGCGGGATCTGTATGAAGAAGCAATCGCCGCACTGACAGAGTTGGAAAAACAGTCATATAACACCACAACCTTAAAGGAACTGGCTAGTTTTATCATTGAAAGAAACAGCTAAAAATCAATAAAAAGCACCTAATGGGGTGAACCCAAAAATTACACATTGAGAATAACAGGGTTCCTAATATTCAACTTCTAACGGATATAGCATTTTATACAGGCATAGCATGAGCATTGATATCGCGAAATATCCAACATTAGCATTGGCAGAAACTCCGGAAGAGCTTCGCCTGCTACCTAAAGACACTTTGCCAAAGTTATGCGATGAACTGCGTCAATTTTTATTGAACAGTGTCAGCCGTTCCAGTGGTCACTTTGCTTCCGGCCTTGGTGCTATCGAATTAACTGTCGCACTCCACTATGTTTATAAAACACCTTTTGACAATTTAGTCTGGGATGTTGGTCATCAGGCCTATCCACACAAAATTTTAACCGGACGTCGTGATCGCATCGATACCATTCGCCAGAAAAATGGTCTTCATCCTTTCCCGTGGCGAGATGAAAGTGAATATGACACGCTGTGTGTCGGCCACTCATCCACTTCAATCAGTGCTGGCCTGGGGATGGCTATCGCAGCAAAACACGAGGATAAAGGCCGTAAAACAGTCTGTGTCATTGGGGATGGTGCCATCACAGCAGGCATGGCTTTCGAAGCCATGAACCATGCAGGTGATATCGATCCCGATATGCTGGTTATTCTCAATGACAATGAAATGTCTATCTCTGAAAACGTAGGGGCGTTGAATAACCATCTGGCACAATTGCTGTCAGGCAAACTCTATACCACCCTGCGTGAAGGAGGAAAAAAAGTCTTTTCCAACCTTCCTCCAATCAAAGAGTTACTGAAAAAAACCGAGGAACATCTCAAGGGTATGGTCGTGCCCGGAACCCTGTTTGAAGAGCTTGGTTTTAACTATATCGGGCCTGTTGATGGTCATGATGTACTGGCGCTGACCCAAACCTTAAAAAATATGCGCGAACTGAAAGGGCCACAATTTCTGCATATCATGACCAAAAAAGGCCGTGGTTATGCGCCAGCGGAAAAAGACCCCATCGGTTGGCACGCCGTTCCAAAATTCGATCCGGCTGTCGGCTCCCTGCCCAAAAGTGCAGACACTCGTCCGACATTCTCCAAAGTTTTTGGTGACTGGATCTGTGAAGAAGCGGCCCATGATAAAAAATTGATGGCAATCACACCAGCCATGCGTGAAGGTTCCGGCATGGTGCGTTTTTCCCGCGAGTATCCTGAACAATATTTTGATGTTGCCATTGCTGAGCAGCATTCCGTCACCTTTGCGGCTGGTTTGGCCATCGGTGGCTACAAACCCATCGTTGCCATCTACTCCACCTTCCTGCAACGCGCCTACGATCAGGTGATCCACGATGTTGCCATCCAAAACCTGCCTGTCCTGTTCGCTATCGACCGTGGCGGGATTGTCGGTTCTGATGGGCAAACCCACCAAGGCGCATTTGATCTCTCATTCCTGCGTTGTATCCCCAATATGGTGATCATGGCACCAAGCGATGAAAACGAATGCCGCCAGATGCTGCATACTGGCCATCACTATCAGGGCGGCCCAGCGGCGGTGCGCTATCCGCGAGGAACAGGCACTGGAGCTGAACTCCAGCCATTAGAGGCACTGCCGATCGGCAAAGGTGTGATACGCCGTCAGGGAGAAAACATTGCCATCCTGAACTTCGGTACCCTACTGCCCGATGCGCTACAGGCCGCAGAAGTTCTCAATGCGACCGTTGTGGATATGCGTTTTATCAAACCAATGGATAAAGAACTGGTACTGGAAATGGCATCCAGCCATGATTTACTGGTGACCTTGGAAGAAAATGCCATCATGGGTGGAGCAGGTAGTGGTGTTAATGAGATACTGATGCAGGAAAACCAGCCAACACCAGTATTAAATCTCGGTTTACCGGATTACTTTATACCGCAAGGTACTCAAACAGAGATCCGCACAGATTTAGGCTTGGATGCCAGCGGTATCCAACACGCCATCGAAAAATATCTGGCTAAATAGCTCCAAAACGGATGGGGATAATACTCATCCGTTTCTTCTCCACATCAATACATTCCTACTCAGATTATTCCATTCCCTCTATCTTATTTTTCCTCCCTTATTTTTCATTCTTATTTGTCATCAAGATTATCCAAAATACTTACCTAAAACTCATTAGTTATAACAATCTTTAATACACCAAATCTGTAAGAGTTTTTCCAATTCTGAAATAGCCCACATTAATTTAACTAAAAACAAAGAAAATAAGCCCCTAAATTAAAAGGCTATTAGCCTAAAAAGGAATTTATTTCCCATCCTCTAATGCAAAGCATACTTATGACCGACATTGCGATTTTAGGAGATCGGTTAACGAAAGATCATCACTATGCAATTGATATTCACCAATTCCGTGTAAAAACGCAGTCTGGTCGGGAAAGCCCCACGACTTCCGGTATTCATCAGGACGGTCAAGATTGGATCTTTATGCACTTTATTCACAGCCACAATACCGAGCCGGTCATTTCCGAAGTTCACGCAACGGCTGATGAAGCACCACCTTTATTGCACACCGCACTGGAGTACTTTCTGGAAACACTCATAATAAATGATAAACGTCTTTATCATCGGGCAAGCAATGTTCGGCAAATATCTCCTACAAATATGGCATATCGGGATCTATTGCTGGTAACCTTCCGGCAACTTCCTGAACAACAAAAGAGCTAACAATAATGTCAAGCCGGGAAAATAGTTTAAATTTGCGTTGGACTGGTCTTAATGCCTTACTTATCGTCAGCGCCCGATTTGTCTCCGATTTTGGCGCATTTCTGAATATGGTGGCGCTCTCCACCTATGTTTACCTGCTCAGCAATAGCGTCATGCACGTCAGTATTTTTCTTGCCTGCCGTGTTGCAGGTGGCATCATAGCCAGCCTGATTGGCACTCGATTTTTCAGACGATTTACGGGAAGATGGCCGCTGGTTTTTTTTGATCTTGTGCGCGTCATTTTACTCTCCCTATTATTGGTGATCCCCACATCACAGCAATTATTGACCTTACCGGTGATCACTTTTGGTATTGGCTTAGGCAACTCCATGTTCGCTATAGGTCTAAACAGCCAGTTACCATATTGGGTACACGCTTCTCAACGCATCTCAACTAACTCTTGGCTGACATCTGTCGCCGCCACAGGAGCAGTATTTGGTAGTCTCGTATCGGGGCTTCTGGTCGCAAGTAGCGGTTATGAAATGGTATTCATCATCAATATCATCACTTACCTGCTGGCAGCGGTCCTGATCATACCCCTACGTTTCCTCTCCTTACCGGAGCAGAAAACGCCAAGAGAACTAGGTAACGAATGGCAGGAATTACGTCAGGGTTTACGTGGTGCTCCCATGTTGGCGGGAATGTTATTTCTTAGTCTGGCCGATACACTGGGCAGTGCTGCCCACAACGTCGGCTTTCCCATCATTTCTAAACTCCTGACTCCCAATAATGCCAGCACTACAATGGGCTTACTGCTAGCAACATGGGCAATAGGCAAATTCAGTGGTGCACGACTGGCTAGCTACCTGCTCCGCAGCCGCAACCTATTAAAAATGGAGAAACTCTTCTTTCTCGGTGTCGCTTTGATGTCGACCGGATTTATCCTTACTTTCCAACAAAGTAGCCTATTCTGGCTACTGCTGTTTGCCACCTGGGCGGGTATTGGTGATGGAATTGCTGAAGTCAGCCTGATTTCACGGGCACAAAGTGAACCGGAAAGTTTACGGCTGCCGATTTTCAGTTTGTTGACGTTGTTACAGATGACCGGCTTTGGGATAGGCATGTTACTGGTCGCCCCATTCTACGTTTGGCTCCCCCCTTCCATCGTGATTTTGATATTCCACGGCTTGCCGTTAACGGTCTTAATATCTGTCTTAATTTGGGTAAAACGTTTTATGCCGGATAAAGCATAAGTTTTATACCGAATAGATTTCAACATCAAAGTAAGTGATGACATCTTTTTTTTTGGAGAAATAAATGGATATTTTCATCGAAAAAAGCATCTTAGCGTTAGGTGAAGTAAAATCGGAATGATTCCATCTCACTCCAGTCACCTAGTTATTTATTAAGGCCCAGTTCATGACTCAACAACCACCTACTAAAGTAGGTGGGTTAGTGATTAACGGACTGAAAGTCCGGATACGCATCGGCTGAACGATGCGTCAATTATCTACCCTGAAG
>NZ_NJAI01000003.1:0-340932 GCF_002632725.1 Xenorhabdus hominickii | reverse complement strand
TATCTGTAATCCATATTGCACCTCTCGTGCAATATAGTATCGCAGCTAAAGCTGACCGACTAAAGTCGGTGGTTTTAACCTTTCATATGGAAAAATAAACTGGGCCTGTTCTCATCATCATTCGGCGCAATCAATATATTAGACATAAAAATCGCGCCGTTTTTTCACAACAAGTCAGATCAATCCACCAACTCCAACACACCTTCAATAATCTGTGATTTCAGTTCGATAATATTGTGGTGGTCACAAGGCAGTGGTATGACAGACAGATGCTGGCAAGCCTGCCCTATCTGGTTATCATCAGCGTGCAGTGCTATCGGTATTTTTCCCTGCTTGTTTAATTGAGCGTGGAACTCCGGCAACTGAGTCGCTTTAAATAGAGTGACCGGGCTATGTTGCAGAGGTTGCGAGAGCTCATTCTGGCAAATCGCATCGTCCGCAGGGCCTGCCTCCAGCGCTCGTACCGCTGCATCCCCTTCCAGCCCCAGCTCCTGTAATAGCATCTGCCGCCAGCTTGGATGTAAAGCCCCCAGACTGACTTGATAGAAGCTGTCCAGCAGGTAGAGATGGATATCACGTATCCCTCTGGCTTCCAGTTGTGATGCAATCTCCAGAGCAATTAACCCACCCATTGACCACCCCAAAATACGTACAGGGCCTTGTGTCAATGACTGATACCGTTCCATTTGCTCCAGATAGAAACTGGCTATGTCACGCAGTGAAGTGATTAATGGCCGATGGTACAGGTTGTAATTATCCACACCCAGACACGTCAGTTTGCCATCCAGCGTTCTGGCGATGTCCAGATAAACTTCACATCCCGCCATAGCCGGATGGATCATCCATAACGTTTCTTTAGCTGAACCGTTATTCAATGGCTGGATCAGTTGATATTCAAGGCTTTCAAGAATGCCGCGGATGCTGCGCCGCTTGAACAATTCCATCACGGTGACTGCCTGCCCCAGCAAGGTCGACATCTGCTGGCAGACCGGAATAGCCAAAATGGACGTTCCACCACATTCAAAAAAGTCATCGTTTACGCCAACGTGATCCAGCTCCAGTTTCTGCTGCCATAACTGACAGAGTTGCTGCTCCTGTTCAGTCTGTGGCGGTTGATACTGATGCTGTTTTGGCGCGATATAATTTAGCGCCGACAATTGCTTACGGTCTATCTTGCCGCTGGAATTCAACGGCAGTTCTGGCATATGCACCAGTACAGCAGGAACCATATACGACGGCAACACTTGTGCGAGATGCTGGCGTAAATCGTTTTCATCCAGAAGTTCGTCACTGACGTAATAGGCGGCCAGACTATCAGATAAGCCACTGATTTTAACCAAAGCACACTGGCGAATGTCCTTCATTGCCATCAGCGTATTTTCAATTTCCCCCAATTCTATCCGATGACCATTGATTTTGACCTGACTGTCTATTCGTCCCAGAAACTCAATGTTGCCATCCGGTAACCAGCGCCCTAAATCGCCTGTCCGATACAGACGTTCACCACTGATAGGATGATATAGGAAACGTTCTTCTGTACGTGCCGGGTCCTGATAGTAGCCAATAGCCACACCTATCCCGCCGATATACATCTCACCGATGGCCTGAGCCGGTACAGGTTCCAGATCTTTATCCAAGAGAAGGAAGAATTGATTCGCCAATGCCTTGCCATAAGGGATACTCTGGTTATAACTGGCGCCTTGTGGTACTTCGAATAAAATCGACCACACCGAAGCCTCAGTGACCCCGCCGCCACTGAAAATGCGGCAACCGGGGAGCCAGTCACGGCAGCGCTGTATATGATTAACCGGTACCCAGTCGCCGGATAACAGAACACGATCCATCGCCACGTTAGGCCGTTCTGCCAATATTTCCACTTCCTGCAATAGCAATTCAAACAACGCAGGTGCCGCATTCCAGATCGTGACGCCATGCTCACGAATTAATCTGAGTAAGGTTGCTGGCTGGTATCGCTGTTCTTCGCTTGGGATCACCAGATTTCCGCCTACACCTAAAACGCCGAATATGTCATAAACTGACAAATCAAAGCACAAGGCATTAAGAGCCAGCAAAGTATCTCCCCGCACAACATTCAATTTACGGTTGATGTCTATCAATGTGTTGTTAGCCGTGTCATGGCGAACAGCAACGCCTTTCGGTGTTCCCGTGGAGCCAGAGGTGAAAATGACATAGGCCAGACTGTCACAGGGGATCGGCACAGGCAATGACATCGGTTTAGGCTCAGTCAAATGAATGGCGCAACCATAAGGATCGAGCTGGATAATTTCACAAGTTTCGGCTGTCCATGCTTTACTACTGATCAGCAACTGCGTACCTGTCTGATCAATGATCTGTTGGCAACGTTTCTGCGGCCATGAAATATCCATCGGTACGTAAGCTCTCCCTGCCAGCAAGACAGCCAGAACAGCAATGATCTGCGCCCTGCCTTTACTGACCTGAATGGCGATAAGTTCAGATTGATTACGCGGATGTTGATGGATTTGCGCGGCCAGTGTCTGTGCAGCCTGAAGTATTTCAGCATAGCTGCATTGGCCGATAGTATCAATTAAGGCAATGTCATTTGGCTGCTGCCGAGTCCAATCGAGGATCCCCTGATACAATGGGTAACTGTAGAGAGAAGCATCCTGTGTTTCCATTGGCGGCTGCAACAGAGCCATTCTCTCTTCCGATGAATACAGACTGATGTCTTGCACCAATTGTTCTGGATGAGCCACCATCTGCATCAATATATTCTGGAAGTGCTGGACCATGTCATTGATGGTTTCTGGCGCAAACAAAGCCTTAGCGTAGTTAATGTTGCCAGCCAGCGCATCATTACCCTCTTCAAACCCGAAGCTGAGGTCAAACTTGGCGACATCATATAACTCCGCCAGATTTTGCATGATGAAAGGTGCATTAGCATCAGTCGCTTTCTGTTCCAGCGCGAAAGAGATCTGAAATAGCGGATGGCGTGATAAATCACGTTTTAACTTCAGGAATTCGACCAATTTTTCGAAAGGCATATCTTGATGCTGCTGGCTGCTAATGGTGTTGGCAAAGACCTGACGAATTTGTTCAGCTACACTCCATTCTGGTGATACCTGGTTACGCAGTACCAACATATTAACGAACATGCCAATCAGTGGCTCCAACTGCGGGTGTGAGCGGTTGGCTATCGGGCTACCAACGACAATATCGTGCTTGCTGCAATACCTGACCAACAGGAAATTCATACCCGTCAACAAGACCGCATGTAAGGTCACATCCAATTGGCGCGCCAATTGCCGCAGTTGCTGGCTTAACTGAGGTGTAAGGGAGAAGAAAGTCGTGCCGCCACGATGGTCAAAAATATCAGGGCGCGGATAGTCGCAGGGAAGTTCCAATTGAGGGCAATTTTGCAACTGTTTTAGCCAGAATTGTTTTAGCTGTTCCAATTTATCGCTAGACAGCATCTGTTGGTGCCAAGCTGCGTAATCCATATATTGGATAGATAACGGCGGTAGTGCGGGTGGGCGGTTGTCCAATTCAGCACCATAAAACTCTGCCAACTCCCTTAAAAACACATTCAACGACCAGCCGTCAAAACTGATGTGATGAATGTTGAGCAGACAGAAATGAGACACATGTCCATCTGATTCTATTCGTTGTAACAGCGTCGCCCGGATGGGGTATTCGTAGCGTAAATCAAAGATACGTAAAATCTCCTGCTGCAAGAAATCATGCCACTCATCCGTCTGCACTTCAGCATGGGCGACCACCAGTGCCTCATCATGGGCTTGCAGGAAAGATTCTCCATTATCATCTTGCTCAAAGGTACAACGTAATATCTGATGGCGTTGCACCACAGCTTGCAAACTATGAACAAAGCTGTCCATCTGAATATCTGTCTGTAAGCTGAATAACAGGGGAATGTGGTAAACATTGTTTTCCTGCATCAGCGTTTCGATAAACCAGAGTCGCATTTGTGAAAAAGACAGAACTCCACGTTGCAACCCTGTTTTCGGGATCACTTCAAGGTGTGTGCAATTATCGGATAGGAAGGTACTCAGGGATCGGACAGTAGGATGCCGATTCAACGCCACCAATGGGATTTCACACTGCAATGACTGACTCAGGCGATTACTCAACTGGATAGCCATAATGGAATTGCCGCCCAGTCGGAAAAAGTTATCGTCTATACCAATACGTTCGCATTGCAGCAGTTCCGCCCAGATATCACAACACTGTTGTTGCAGCGGTGTTTCAGCAGAGATGTATTTCTGCTGTGCATCCGTAAACGTAGGTGCCGGGAACAGGCGGCGATCCAGTTTGCCATTAATAGTCATCGGAATGCGGGCTAATGGAATCAATGCACTGGGTTGCATATAGTTAGGCAACACCTGTGCCAATGTCTGCCGGATCTCGGACGAAAGATCATCACTGGTCGATATACTGCCGTTTGACATACTGTCGTTCAACGTATAGTAACAGACTATTTTTGGGGATTCCTGACCATGAATGATAGCCACAGCCTGATCAACACCGGGGATATCGGCGAGCACACTCTCGATTTCTCCAAGCTCGATCCGATACCCTCGAATCTTCACCTGACTGTCATTACGACCGAGATATTCCAACGATCCATCATCCAGCCAGCGCACAATGTCGCCCGTGTGGTATAAGCGTGAATGATCTGAATGCTGTTGGAATGGATTAACAACGAATTTTTCACGGCTCAATTCTGGTTGATTCAAATAACCGCGAGCCAATCCCACACCGGATAGGAACAACTCACCGGGCGCACCAACCGGCAATGGTTGCAGATTACTATCCAGCACATAAGCCCCACATTGCGCCAACGGCTTGCCGATGTTACACGCGCCATTATAGTGATAAGGGTTAACGGTGCAGCAGACACTCGTTTCAGTCGGGCCATAGCAGTTAAAGACATTACGCCCCTGAGCCGCGTAGTGATCCAACACATCCTGAGAGGAGGCTTCACCACCCACCGCCAGCCATTGCAGGCTATCCGGCAACGTCGGTTTGAGTTTGAGCAGCACAGGCGGCAACATCGCATAACCAATCTGCCACTTCTGCAATAACGTTTGCAATTCCTGCAAGTCATAACGCTGTACGTCAGATGCTACCACCAGCGAATGTCCACCCACAAATGCCGGGAAAATCTCCATCAGATGGGCATCAAACACAATAGAAGCAAATTGCAGGAAGCGAATGCCTGGCTGCGTCATTTCCATTCTGGTAAACAGACTACGCGCCATGACAGCAGAACCCCGGTGTTCCACCAGCGTACCTTTCGGCTTACCTGTCGTGCCTGATGTGTAAATAACATAAGCCAATTGCCTTGGTTCCACCTGTGGCAGTAACGATTGTATATCGCCTGTGGCCTCTGTATCCGCCAATTTTCTCAGGTATAGCTGTTGTAGACCGGGGCGCTCAAACAGAGGTGCCAAATCTGGCTCAGTCAGTACCAACTGGATTTGGCTGTCCTGTAGGATGTAATCCAATCTCTCTGCAGGAACATTTGTGTCCATCGGCACATAAGCCGCCCCAGCTTTAAGGATCGTCAGCAAGGCTACGATCATGTCAATACCACGTTCACAACACAGGCCAATCAATTCACCGGAAGCTAATTCACGCTGGAAAAGCCGGCGATAGGTAGCCCGCAGCCGAACTGCCTGACGTGATGAGAGATCATCCAGTTCTTGATAGCTTAATGTCCGGTAATCGTCCATTAACGCCGAATTTTGCGGTGTTAATCGCGCCTGCCTTTCCAGTAAACCATGCAGCGTCATCGGTTCCCATGTTTCTGAAGCCGCAAAAGCCCACTCTTCCAACAGTTGCCGACGTTTGTCATCACTCAGCGCCAATAACCGCTGATGAGGATAATGAAGATGGGAAGGAAGACGAGCCAGCAATACGCCCAACATTTGCAAAATGGCGTTGGCACGTTTGGCATCAAGGCTATTCTGGTTATAGGACAGAGATAGTGTCAAACCTTGTTCTACATCGCCCTCAGCAATCAGATTCAAGGGGTAGTCAGTAGTATTGCCACTGGCAGCCCGCAGATTGGCTCGCATGGTATCCAATTCTGTCGTTGGATAATTTTCATAGACAAAGATAGTTTGAAACAGTTTTTCACCCGCAGATTGTAATTCGGCCAGTGGCTGATAACTGTAAGTATCCAAATCAATCATACGTTGATGAAGAGTACGAAGCTGTTGCAGACAGGTTGATTGCGGCTCCCAATCCATCACCAGTGGCAATGTATTGATAAACAACCCGACACTACGCTCTATGCCTGATACTGGATGATTACGGCCAGACAAGGTGATACCAACGATGGTTTGTGATTGTTGGCTAAACAGATGTAATAACTTGTGCCAGACGAATTGAAGCATGACATTGAGTGTCAAGCCATGGTTGCGGGCGGTTTCCTGTAATGACAAAGCCACTGCATGAGGCAATGCCTGACATGCTACCGCCTGAATATCAGGCGTTTCATTACCGGAGGAATTCCGTGCATCACGAGCCAACAACAGGGAAATATCCGTACTCTCCCAATGCTGAGTCCCCAACTTTTGCCAGTGATGGCGGCACTCTGCAACCTGACTGGCGTAATAACGCTGGGTCGCCAGATAAGAAATATCGATGCGGGTATCTGGCATTTGTCCCGCCTGTAACTGCTGGTAAGTGCGATGGACATATTCCAGTAATATCTGGCTGCTCCAACCATCAATGATAATGTGATGACTGGTGTGGATCAGGCTGTATCGGTCTGCTGCCAATTTAACGAGACAAACCCGCATAAGCTCCGGTTTATTCAGTTCGAAAGAGTCGTTGTATTGTTGTTGGCAAAGCTCAGTCAGTTCCTGCTCCTGTGCAGAATGGGTACTGAGATCATGGTATTGCCATAATAATTCAGCATGTTTGGACACAATTTGCAGCGGCTGTTCCTGCCAGTCAAAGCCTGTACGCAACACCGGATATCGTTGCTGGGCGTATTCCCAAGCACTGTAATAATTATTCAGATCGATCGGTTGTTCGTAATCCAAGACAAACTGAAAGTGGTAGGTCGAGTTATCTGGGTAACTCAGATAATGGTGGATAAATCCTTGTTGCAGACTGTTAGCGGGATAAACAACGACTGGCTCCAATCCTGCCGGTAATCGGGACAGCAATGCGGCATTAATCCCACCATCCATTTCCTGCTGAGTCGTATTGGCTGATGATGCCATAGTGTCGATAAGCGATATCAATGCTATTTGGAAGCTGTGATCCAACTGAGCAAGCTGCGATTGGCTGAGTAAGCCATCCCAGCGATAGTGCAGCTCTTGGCCGATAAGCCAGATATTGAGGGTAAGCAAACCGGAATCAACATTGTGTGGATTAATGGTCTGTCCGGCCGATTCTGCACTAATCTGCCAATCACTTTCAGGCGCCTGTAGCTGCCCCAGATAATTGAACACTACGGCAGGATAAGGCGCTGACAGAGCAGGTTCCTCCCCCCCCAAACTGCGCAATGCACCGTATGAAATGCCTGAATCCGGTATACCTGCAAGAGTGGCATGAACTTGCTGCAATGAAATCGCCTCTTCACCCTCAGCAGAAAAATGCAGGGGATAGAGAGACGTAAACCAACCAACCGTACGGCCAACATCCAACTGTATCGATGGCAAATGGCGGCCATGACCTTCCAGAAGCAGCGTATGGTTCGATATTCCACTGAGATTGCCCAGTGCATGTAAAAGTGCAGTCAGCAATACCTCATTGGGAGCAAAGCTTGCTGCACCCTTGGTCACATCCAGTAAACGAATACTGGCGGCAGGCTGTAAAGTTTGTTGCAGAAATTGACGAGTGTGGCTGGCCTCCAATAATGGCCGATAATCAGATTGTAAAACACACTGCTGCAGCCAGAATTCACGCTGAGATTCGAAGCTGGAGAGCTGTTCCGTCAGGGCTGTCTGCCATTGCCGATAACTGGCAGTTTTGGCACCAAGATTGTCGCCATGATAAAGCTGTTTTAAATCATCAAGTACTATGCGCCATGACACGGCATCAACAATCAGATGATGCAAGGCACAGTAAATGCGCGCTGAACCATCCGCATAGCCATCAATATAGGCAAAACGCCACAATGGGCCAGCCGCAATATTAAAATCACTTTGCCAGCTATCCAGACGGTCATTGAATGCTTCATCGGTCAACTGGTCATAATGGCAAATCTCCAGCGCCGTTGGTACGACCTGCTTGATACCCAGATAAAGCTGACATTCAGCAGGAATAAATCTGGCTCGCAGCATATCGTGCCGTTCCATCAACGCTTGAATCGCTGCTTCCAGCTTCTGCGGTTGCAAAGGTGGCACCCGAATCAAGAAAGCCTGATTCCAGTGATCCGGTTCAGCAAACGCCTGTTCGAAAAACCAATGCTGAATAGGATGAAGAGGAAAATCACCCTGTAGAACTCCCTGCTCGGAATGCTTCATCTGGCAATCAGGGGTAGCCGCCAACTGTACTGCCAGTTCGGCAATCGTGCGACATTGATATAACAGTTTGGTGCTGCATGGCAACTGCTGGCGACGCATTTCTGAAACCAAACGGATAGCGGAAATGGAATCTCCCCCCAGATGGAAAAAATCGTCATCAATCCCTATTTCGTCCAAACCCAGAATCCCTTGCCAGAGATTTTGCAGCCGATGCTCTAACTCCGTTTCTGCGGCACGATAAACATAACGGCTCTGTTTAAAATCGGGTTCTGGTAACGCCACAGCATCCAACTTGCCACTAATCGTCATCGGCAAGGATGCCAGTTGTACGAATGCAGATGGCATCATATAATCCGGCAGGGAAAGCTGCAAAGTACGGCGTATGCTATCTTCATTTAAGGTAATATCTGACACATAGTAGAGCACAATGTGCGAGCGATCCTTACCGCGTACCTGCGCTGTGCATTGACTCAGCCCAGATGCCGCAATAAATACCTGCTCAATTTCAGCCAGTTCAATGCGATGCCCATGAATTTTTACCTGAAAATCCTTGCGTCCCAGATATTCCAGCTCCCCATTCGGCAACCAGCGCGCCTGATCACCCGTGCGGTAGAGCCGCTGATCATCGGAATGTTGAGCAAACGGGTTGGCAATGAATGCCTTGGCTGTTAATTCCGGCTGCCCCAAATATCCTCTGGCCAGCACGGCGCCAGAGAGATAAAGCTCACCGCTCATGCCCATCGGGACTAACTGCAACTGCTCATCCAATATATAAGCCTGAATGCCGGGAAACGGACGACCAATATTATGGGCACCATCCCACTGATAATGGTGCGTAGTGACACATACGCTGGCTTCCGTGGGGCCATAGGCGTTAAATATCCGCCGCCCCTGCATGGCGTAGTGATCCAGAATGGCTTGAGGTGTTGATTCCCCTCCCACCAGAATATTTTGCAATCGGGCAGGTAACACCGGTTTTGTTTTCAACAGAGTGGGAGGGAAAGTGGCTATTTCAACTTGATAAGTTTCAATTAATTTTATCAACAAGTCAGGATCATGGCGCTCTTCTTCTGAAGCAACCACCAATGTATGACCAAAACACAATGCCATGAAGGTTTCGAACACATGGGCATCAAATGCCAGCGAAGCAAACTGTAGCCAGCGTTGAGGTTGTTCAATGCCCTTAATCACCTTGGCATATAGACCATCCAACATGAGTAATACCCCACGATGTTCCAGCAGAGTCCCTTTCGGACGGCCTGTCGTGCCAGAAGTATAGATGGAGTAGGCCAATGAATTCGGCTTTGAGGCAGCTATCGGCGCGCTGGCTGGCTGATCACAATAATCATCCCCATGGCTGCCCAATGTCAGCAAAGCCAGGTTTTGCCCGTAATCACGCAATATAGGCTGATGCGCCATATCCGTAATTGCCAGCCGGGATTGACTATCGGTCAGAATATAGGCCAGCCGTTGCGTTGGGACTTGCGGATCAAGAGGCAGATAGGCCGCTCCCGCTTTCATCACGGCCAGCATGGCAACCACCATATCAACCCCACGATTCATAAAAATCGGCAATAATGTATCAGGGGCTAATGATTGTCCTGTTGTTTGCAGATAGCGTTCCCGTATCAACTGAGCCAGTTGGTTACTACGTTGTTCCAATTCCGCATAACTGAATTGCTGCTGGTTATCAATCAACGCGATTTGTTGTGGATGCAAGCAAGCCTGCTGTTGAAACTTTTCATGAATCGTTGTTTCCGGGACATCGGCCTGCTCTCCCTGATGACCATATTTCAGTAAGGCCATACGCTGATCCGGCGTCAGGAACGAAAATTGTCGGATTGGTTTTTCTGGATTTGTCAGGGCATTAACCAGTAATTGCTGGAACTGCTTAGCCAAAGCAGTAATTTGTTCAGGGTGGAAACGGCTGCGTGGGTAGCGGATACGGAAAGCCCATTGATCACCTTGCTGCTGATATTCCAGCGCCCATTCCGAATCAGCCAAGTCGTTGTTGAAACGGTGATTGTAATTAACTTCACAACCCTCCAGTTCCAGACAGAAATCCTTGAAATGAGCTTGATTTACAACGACATTTAACTTACGGATAGGGGTAACGGGTAACACCTTAAAAAGTGGCCAATATGAGCAACGCAGACCGGATGGTGTCTTCAATGATGAGGTATAATTTAACGCATGCTGGTAAAGCGAAGCAAAGCTGGCTGTATCATCCAATTGTAAGGGAAAAACAGCGGTGTTGATTTGGGCACCCAATGAAAGAGACTCTCCCCCTGCCACGGCAACAGGATAACTGACGTGAACCTTTCCATCAGGTATATATTGAGCAATCAGTGCCGCCCACAACGTTTTGAACACCAGAAATGGCGTACAGTGCCGCAGAGAACGTTTAAGGTGCTGCCAATCACTTAATGGCAGATTGAAACGAACCTCTCCGATCAGTTCCTGTTCATCTTTCGCCAGTTCTGATAAATAAGGCAACGGATTAGTTGCTGCCACATCAGCCAGACATGTTTTCCAGAACTGTTCCGGCTGATGTTCTTCCAATATTTTGATCTGCTGACGATATTGTGCAAACTTTTCCGCAACTTGCTCTAGTGTCAGCGGGGTATGACGCAGGGGGCGCTGATTATACAAATCCGATATAGCGTGATAGAGCTCTTCGGTACTCCCTCCATCCACTACAATATGGTGCAATACAATGACCAATTGAAATTGTCGCTCTGACTGTCGGAACAATCCAAACCGGATAAGTGGCCCTTGCCTTAAATCAAATGGTTGTGAAACAAACTGAGGCAGTTTTTTTTCACAGTCAAAAAGTTGTAGGGGATTAAGGCTATTCGAACCAGATTTCCAATATAATTCACTACTTTCTTCATCAAGCTGATACTGAAATAATGGATATTGATTCATCAATCCCTGTATAGCCGATCTCAATTTACTTTCATCTAAATCGCCCTGAATCGTTTGGTCTATGACCATATGGTATTTAACTGAGTCAGGTTCAAGAATCCATTCATTCCAAAATAGGCGTGTAAATGGAGAGGCCAGAATGCTATCCATACGGATACTCCTTTCGAATTTATTATTAAATAAAAACTTGTTTACCTGACCAGAGATCAGGTAATTACTTTTTGAATCAGTCCTGGCGATAAATTAGAAAAGCAATACCTCAGCATCCTCATACCTAAATTGGCTGCTAGGTAGATATTGTGAGTTATCGTCGTTATAAGAATTTTTAATTAGGCAGGCATCCTGCTTTGGAAACATATTCAGGCTATTGTTTGATTAAATATAAACCCTTGCTGTCTCTTTTTTATTAGTCTTCATCCTTGATATAACGGTGAATATAAGTGAAGGTTATCCTAGTGGTTTCTTTTTAAAACAATGATCTTATAAATAATACAAACTGGAAATTAATCATAAATCATTAATAAATAACATCTAACACACTAACAGATTTATTATTCCGCCCAGTGCAATAAATACAGAATAAAATAAATAAAATTTAACCAGCGATAGCTTTTTTTATTAAAAAATCGAGTTTGCTAGCAAACAACTTATTCGCAAAAATATACTTTCATATCAAAATCAAATAAATATCATTTTAAGTAATACAACAATCATAAAATATCTAACAAAATAGAAAAATAATCATTTTTATGTACTATGGAAATCATGGGAATATTATTAAAGATATAAATAACCATTGGTTATTATTTAATATTGTTATTTTTAGGATGGTAATTACAAGATAGGAAAACAGACGATAAAATTATTGATTTCACATCATCAAATTTATATCCGCTCAAAATAATTTGACGAACAGTTATATCAATGGAGAAAGGGGGAAGAGAAAACACTTATGGAGGGAATAAAAATCATGGGAAGCAAATCACTCAATCCTCTTATCGTTCAGCACGTAACGGACAGGAGAAATCTCTGCCAAAACTGGCAGGTTTTTGCCACGAGAAAAAAAGAGCGGGCTACAGGACTCATCTGACTAAGTTTGTTGGATCTGCTGCTCAAACGTCATATGGCAAGACGGTTATTTCCCGCAGTTTCGTTGTTCAAGGCAGCTCAAAATACGAGTATATGGTTATGGCCAATATTAGAAATATGCGATATGTGTAACTGTCTTTTTGTCTAATACTCCTAAGTTGTCTTTCAAAAAGGGAGCACAGGGCGTTGAAAATCGACCGAACTGGCTAACTCTTTTCCTTGAATGAGATATTTAGCCATAAAGGCCAACAAATAATCTTTACCTATTCTTGAAATAAGAATATCAAGGATACTAGGTTCGAAAACATGAATAACCAAGTTGTTGTTTTCACCAAACCCATAAGTTCTTAAAAACAAAATATCAGAAACATGAACAGCGTCTAATTGAGTATAACGTGCAGCATACATTTTTCCTTTTTCCCACGTATAAAAATATTCTTTTCTCTGTCAATAAAAAAAGATGTAGGTTTATGTAAAAAAAAACAAATATAAATAAATAGAGTTATCAATAATAAAAAAGGGGAAACACCTCATCTAATAATAAATTTCGCCACACTGTGGATTTTTCATAAAATATATTATCCATATAGCGAATATAAAAATATTGGGATAAAAATATACTTGTTGAATCATAAATATATTCATACACCTTAAGATAACTTGGAAATTTAGGATTTAAATAAAATTTATCCCGTATTCTTCTTTAACATCGTTGACTATTTCTAAATATATTTCTTCATTAAGCCTTTCTACATCGGGATCCCGCCCGCTGAGAGTATCATTGAGATGTGAACTCTCCTCACTAACCGCTTCCTCCAGTTTCATCAAGTCATCAATTTTCCACTGATAATAATATTCAAACTGATTCACTACTTACTCCTTTCCCCTTAAAGAAAAGCTACACGCTGTGCTAACTCTCATTTCTTTCTCAAACAAAATTAAAATATGTAATAGAAAAAAACCGTATTTACAGATGATAAAAACACCCAATTATAAATACATAAAACAAAGAACTACCGAACGTTAATTTATTTTTATAAATTCAAAAAATTTAGATAAAAATATTTTTTATTATTATTCATAACACCATAAAATAACACTATAAAAACAAAATAAATCGTCTTTTAATAAATACATTATGAATTGGTATTATTTAATTAGCAATTGACATAAATTAATAATATATAAATAATTTTACATTAATGGATGTCCAATAGAAAAAACTTAAAAATAATAAACCAATTAAAAATATATTTTAATTACACTAAAAATAAAATTTTAAATTACTATTTATCAAAAATACCCCTATTTATTCATCAGACAATCATCTCTATTTTCCAACTTTATTTATTAATTTACTTTTAAGCGATTGGTTGAATCCGTTCACTATATATCCCTTAAAAAGTGATCTGCATTCCATTTTTATAATTCCATGTGAATTTTATTTGCCTATTAGTTAATCACTCACTATTTATTTTGTTCAACAATACAAAAAATGATTTAACAAAAGTCACCATGTGAGCCAACAACATAACAACGATAAACTTATCTATGGGGAAGTAAAATATGCAGCAAACCATCAATTTTTGGCCTCTGATCGGGATCGCCGTCATCATGATCGGTTTTATCTCTATGTGTTGGCAGGGCTTCTTTTGCTCGCTGTCGCGGTCATGTCATGGCGTGACAAAGCGAATCCCCGTCGTTTAACTACAGGGCTATTTTGGGCACTGTATGGTTTCATCTTTTTAGTAGGGAAATGGAGTGGCGATCTGGTGGCGATTTGGGTCACTGATGAAACTCATGCCCAGAAAATCGCTCATGTCAGTGTTGGAATATTGGTGGTTGTTATGGCACTTCTGGCAGGGTTTGGCGGGGTTCGTTTAGGAAACTATCATCAACGTACACCAGAACAACGGCAAGAAAGTTCTGAACGTCTCGGTAATCACAGCATTTGAGCCTTTCGGTGGGGAAGCAATTAATCCATCATGGGAAGCCAGCAGGCCATTGCAGGGATACCAATTCGCTGATAAGAAAGTTGAAATTTGCCAACTTTCCTGTGTTTTCGATATATCCTTGCAGCAGCTTTATACCGCTATCAATAAGTACCAGCCTGAACTGGTGATTGCTGTCGGGCTGGCGGGAGGCAGAACGGCTATCAGCGTAGAGCGCGTCGCAATTAATATCAATGATGCAAGAATTCCTGATAATGCAGGCAATCGCCAATTGATACCCCCGTTATTGCGGGTGGCCCTGCCGCTTATTTTTCTACTCTGCCCATCAAGGCAATCGTGAAAGCGTTAAATACAGCAGGTATTCCCGCTTCGGTTTCCCAAACCGCCGGAACCTTTGTATGTAATCATGTTATGTATGGCTTATTGCATCATTTAACTCAGAATTATCCTTCCATACGTGGTGGATTTATTCACGTTCCTTATTTACCAGAACAATCCGCAAAATTTTCCCATCAACCAAGCATAGCTCTGGAGTTAATGACGAAGGCATTAAAAATCACTGTTGAAACAGCATGGAGCAATAAATCAGATATCACTGTTATAGGCGGGGCAACGCACTGAGCACAAATAAGCCGTCGATAAAAATAAATTAGCCACTAGTTCCAGTGGCTAATTTATTAATTATCACAACGATAAAAGCGAAGATTCAGAAAGGCAGAATACTCAGAAAGGCAATAGTTGGTAGAAATTCAATAGCCAGATCACCACAACCGAAAATATCGCCGCGATAATGTCATCCAGCATGATACCGACCCCGCCTTTTACATAGCGGTCAAACCAGCGGATCGGCCACGGTTTCCACATATCGAAAATGCGGAATACCACAAAGCCAACCAACACCCATTGCCAGTTGAGCACTGGGATTGCCATTAATGTGATCCACATACCAATGAATTCATCCCAAACGACACAACCGGGATCGTCCACCTGCATGGTATCGGCTGCTTTTTGGCAAATCACGCAACCAATGACTGTACCCAACAAGATAGCTAACCAAATTCCCCAGGTAGGCAACTGCACCAACAGTAACCAAAAAGGGATCGCCACCACTGAACCCATTGTGCCCGGCATAATCGGCGATAAACCACTGCCGAAACCCGTCGCCAATAAATGCCACGGATTACTCATTTTTAGGCGGCGTTTCGCATCATCCATGCGTTCCCTCCGTTTGGTCATTTTCTGTCTGCTGTGCTACCGAACAAGGTATTACCGGCTTTTTATCAGTTTTAAAATGGTCAAAGCCTTTCAGATCCAGCTCAATTTCTTCGTTGTTGTTAAAGTAGCGGATACCTTCTGATTCTGGCCTGATTTGCCCAACGCAACAGAAACTTGCGCCTGTATGAGCTAATGCCATATTTAATGCACCACGGTTAAGCTCTGGCACGGTGAAGCACAATTCATAATCTTCCCCACCACTCAACGCCCATTTCAATGCTTGCCCTGGAGCAACATATTGTTGTAGTGCTTCCGAATACGGTAACGCATCCAGATTAATACGTGCGCCACATTGGCTGGCTGTCAGGATGTGATTGAGATCAGAAATCAAGCCATCAGACAGATCAATTGCCGAAGAGGCCAGATCACGCAGTGCCTGCCCCTGTAAAACCCGTGGTTGCGGGCGAAGATGGCGTCTAACCAACCAGTTATGGATCGCGGTATCTTCCACTGTCAGGTGCTCTTGCAACAGAGCAAGTCCTGCAGCACTGTCACCCAACGTCCCGGTCACATAAATCCAGTCTCCGTTCTTCGCACCCGCACGGCGTAACGCCCTACCTGCCGGAACCAAACCATGTACAGTGAGAGTCAAACTCATGGGGCCTTTTGTGGTATCCCCACCGATCAACTGCATACCGTAATAGTTTAGTTGTTCAAACAAACTATCACTGAATCGTTTTAACCAATCCTCATTGACGGTCGGTAACGTTAAAGCAAGAGATGCCCAAGTTGGATCTGCTCCAACAGCAGCCAGATCACTGATATTGACAGCCAGAGCTTTATAGGCCAAATCCTCTGGTGAGATATCAGGAAGGAAATGAACACCAGAAACTAACGTATCCGTTGTTACCGCGAGTTCTTGCTTATCTGCAACGGTCATCAGCGCACAATCATCACCAATCCCTAGACTTACATCACGTCGGCGAATGACATGGCGATTGAAATAACGTGCAATGAGGTCAAATTCACCACATGCCATAATAGAATTCCAAAAATTGACTAACGATGAGCACATAAGGCCGGAATACCGGCCTTATGTATAAAATCATCGAGTTATAATGGGGAACTCCTGACAAGCAATCACTTTTTCTTACGTGCTGCCGGGCCAGCTTTATCCAATACCCCATTCACGAATTTATGGCTATCTTCAGCACCAAACGTTTTTGCCAGTTCGATACCTTCGTTAATAGCCACTTTGTAGGGAACATCATCACGAAAGCTTAGTTCAAACATCGCAACGCGCAAGATGGCTTTTTCCACCTGACCTAACTCTTCAAGTTGACGAGAAAGATAAGGTGCCATCAAAGTATCCAATTTTGTAGCATTGACCGCTACCCCGGATAGCAACTCACGGAAATAGGTGACATCAACACCGGTTACGTCCTGCTCTGACAGAAACTGCAATTCAACATCAGCAATACTATTTTTGGATAATTGCCATGAATAAATTGCCTGGACAGCACACTCACGAGCACGACGACGAGCAGCAGGTTTCACAAAATTCCCCTTAATTAAAACTAGAAAACTCAGCCTTTAATGGCTTTAATTACATTGATCATTTCCAATGCGGTCAAGGCAGCTTCCGCGCCCTTATTGCCCGCTTTAGTGCCAGCGCGTTCAATTGCCTGCTCAATATTTTCGGTTGTCAGAACACCAAATGTAACAGGAATATTGCTGGTCATCGCCACATTAGATAAACCAGAGCTACACTCGCCAGCAACATATTCGAAATGGGCTGTACCACCACGGATAACAGTTCCCAGAGCAATAGCCGCGTCATATTTTTGGGACTCAGCCAGTGCTTTGACCGCCAGTGGCAATTCATAAGCACCCGGAACCCATACTACGGTGATATTGTCTGAAGAAACTTGACCGATACGCTCCAGCGCATCCAAGGCCCCTTCCAGTAGGCTGTCATTTATGAAGTTGTTAAAGCGGGCAATCGCAATGGCGATGCGGGCTTCAGGAGCTGCAACAACACCTTTGATTACGTTCATAGCCGTCCTTATACCTTATTCATATCCGCAGGGGCGCGGATCTTATCACATTCTTTTTCTCTGCGTCTTGATTTATGTTCAAACTTAAATCAAGACGTTCCGAGTACCCGATTTTTATTTCATAATCAGCGCGACCAAGTTGATTGCTTTAATAAACTGGACGCAGGCGTAAGCGCAAATCAGGGCCAACTTGCTTCACATCAAACAGTGTGAATTCAGGCGCATCTGATAATTTCTGCAATTCCGGGATATCAAACAATCCACGAGCACTATTGCCCAATATTTTCGGTGCCATATAAAGAATCAGTTCATCCACTAATCCTAGCGATAACAATGCTCCGGCCAATGCTGGCCCACATTCTGCCCACACCGAGTTCACTTGACGTTTACCGAGTAGCATCATCAACAATACCAGATCAATCCCTGTACTCTGTTCAAGGTTATTTCCAGCCTTATATGCTAAATCTGGTAAGGGACGTGCAGGCAATAAGATTTGATCTGCATTATCGGGCCACATCTGTTCATCAATGGAAGTACGTGCTAACCAACATTGCCCCGTTTGCTGCACAACTTGATGCTGTGGTGTCACACGATTTTGACTATCAACAATAATCCTGATTGGTTGACGTAAATTTTCTTGAGGATAAATTGCCTGAACTTCCGCGCCTAACTCATTCCAGCGGACAGTCAAGGAAGGGTCATCAGCCAATACGGTTGCGCTGGTACTCAGAATTGCGCTGCATTGTGCCCGCAATTTTTGCACGTCTTGACGGGCTTCAGGTGAGGTAATCCATTTACTTTCCCCTGAGGCTAATGCGGTACGCCCATCCAGTGATGTTCCCATTTTGAGTTGCAGATAAGGAAAACCGGTACGCATCCGCTTGAAGAACCCTTTGTTCACCGCTTCTGCTTGTTCCATCATCACACCATGCTCAACAGCAATACCTGCCTGCTGCAACTTATACAATCCCCGTCCGGCAACCTGTGGATTCGGATCTTGCATTGCCGCCACTACGCGACTGACTCCCGCTTCAATCAAAGTATCAGCGCAAGGAGGGGTTTTGCCGTGATGGCTGCATGGTTCAAGAGTCACATAGGCCGTCGCCCCTTTTGCCTTGTCGCCAGCCATACGGAGAGCATGAACTTCAGCATGAGGTTCACCAGCCCGTAAATGAAAACCTTCACCCACAATGTAATCATCCTTAACGATGACGCAACCTACATTCGGATTCGGTGATGTCGTAAATCGTCCCAGATACGCCAATGCCAGCGCACGAGACATATATTTTTCATCTGGGGTCATTTGTGCATTAAGGGTCATTTTTTCATCGGGAGTCATGGTGTTTAGTCTTGTAATTTGGCTATTTCTTCACCGAATTCACGGATATCTTCGAAGCTACGGTAAACAGATGCAAAGCGAATATAAGCGACCTTATCAAGCTTTTTCAGTGCATCCATCACGAAATTCCCGATCATCTTTGACGGAATTTCACGCTCTCCTGTTGCCCGTACCTGTGATTTAATGTGGCTAATCTCTGTTTCCACATCATCAGAGCTGACAGGACGCTTTTCCAGAGCTTTCTGCATTCCGCGACGCAATTTTTCTTCGTCGAAAGGCTCACGAATATCATCACTTTTAATAACTCGCGGCATCACCAGTTCTGCAACCTCAAACGTAGTGAAGCGCTCATGACATTCTAAGCACTGACGGCGACGGCGCACTTGTGAGCCATCCCCAACCAAACGGGAATCAATAACTTTAGTATCAACGGCTGCGCAAAATGGGCAATGCATATCGTTTCCTGACAGTTAACCGAAGGGATAACAGTGTACCTTGAAGTGATAATAAAAACACCCTGTCAGTGAGTACTAACAGGGTGTTTTAGTAAGGTATGCTAAGCAATCAAGGAAGAATGGAAGGCTGATCTGCCCCTTCTTTCTCAACTTTCTGCTGAATCATATGTTCGCGCTTCATACCCAATTTCAACGCCAGTGCTGACGCCACATAGATAGAAGATATTGTACCGATGGAAACCCCGATTAACATTGCCAATGAGAAGCCTTTCAGCATTTCGCCACCAAAGATGTAAAGCATCATCACGACCAACAGTGTCGTTGCTGACGTCATAATGGTACGGCTCAGTGTCTGGGTCAGAGAGACGTTCGTGATTTCATACGAAGTACCACGGCGTATTTTGCGGAAGTTCTCACGAATACGATCCGACACAACGATACTATCGTTCAATGAGTAACCGATAACAGACATCAGAGATGCCACAATTGTCAGGTCAATCTCAATATGGAATAACGACAGTATACCCAATGTAATAACCACGTCATGGGCTAGTGCGATAACCGCTCCCAATGCCAAACGCCATTCAAAACGGAATCCGACATAAATCAGGATACTGATCAGTGCTACCAACAGTGCCATCGCCCCGGTCTGCGCAAGCTCACTGCCTACGCTCGGGCCGACAAATTCAACACGCTTAACGGTTGCTTCTTTATCGATATCGGCATTGATGACTGAGATAATTTTATTACCCAGTTCTTGCCCTGCATTGCCTGATACTGGCGGCATACGAACCATAACATCACGGCTGCTGCCAAAGTTTTGCAAGAGTGCATCAGAAAAGCCATTTTTTGTCAGGCCTTCTCGCATCTTATCAAGATCCGCAGGTTTGCTCAGGTTAATTTCGATTACCGTACCACCAGTAAAATCAAGCCCCCAGTTAAACCCGCGAACTCCTATCATGACAATAGAAGCGACCAATAACAGTAACGAAATACCAAAGGCAACGTTGTCCCAGCGCATAAAGTCGATGACTTTACGCCCATAGTTTAATTGTTCAACAGTGTAATCCTGTGCCACAACGTGCTCCTTAAATTGACAGCTTATTGATACGCTTGCCACCGTACAGCAGGTTCACGATTGCACGTGTTCCCACAATGGCGGTGAACATTGAAGTCGCCACACCGATGCTGGTTGTGATAGCAAAGCCCTTGATAGAGCCTGTTCCCACAGCATACAAGATCACGGCGGTAATCAGCGTAGTCAGGTTTGCGTCGATAATACTGGAGAACGCACCTTTGTAACCTTCATGGATAGCCTGCTGTACAGTGCGCCCGTTACGCAACTCTTCTTTGATACGTTCGTTTATCAAAACGTTCGCATCCACGGCCACAGCAAGTGTCAGGACGATACCTGCAATCCCCGGCATGGTCAGTGTCGCTCCCGGCAACAAGGACATGATACCCACAATCAGAACCAGGTTAGCCAGCAGTGCGCTACTCGCGATAAAACCAAACTTGCGATAGTAAATCACCATGAACAGGATGGAAGAAATCAAGCCCCACAAACATGCCTCAAGACCTTGCTCAATATTCTGCAAGCCCAGAGTTGGCCCGATGGTACGCTCTTCCACAATCTGGATTGGTGCAATCAACGCACCTGCACGTAGCAATAGTGATAACTGACGAGCCTCAGCAGGGTTACCAATTCCCGTAATGCGGAAACTGTTACCCAAGCGTGACTGAATGGTAGCAATGTTGATGACTTCTTCTTTCTTAACCAAAAGTGCTCGGCCGTTAGCATCTTTCTTACCGCTGTCCTTGTATTCTACAAACAGCGTTGCCATTGGTTTTTGCAAATTATCTTTGGTGAAATTAGACATTGCCGTGCCACCAGCACTATCCAAAGAGATATTAACCTGTGGGTAGCCATTCTCATCAGTGCTCGAAGTGGAGTCAGTGATGTGATCACCTGTCAGGATAACACGCTTGTACAGTACAACAGGGTTACCATCGCGGGTATACTGCAATTCTGAATCAGCCGGAATGCGGCCAGCCTGCGCCGCATTCTGGTCAATATTGGAATTGACCAAACGGAATTCCAGTGTTGCGGTTGCACCGAGGATCTCTTTCGCGCGGGCGGTATCCTGAATACCTGGCAGTTCAACAACAATACGGTCAGCACCCTGACGTTGAACCAGAGGTTCAGCAACCCCTAATTGGTTAACACGATTACGCAGAATAGTGATGTTTTGCTGCACAGCATAAGAGCGGGCTTCACGCAGGCGCTCATCACTCATGACAACTTTCAGCACGTTGTTTGCACCCGTGGAGAACACTAAATCACGGTGACGAGGCTCAAGATAGCTGTCAGCTTTAGAACGTGTGTCGCCATCACGGAAACGAACTTCGACGCCGTAATTATCAATTTTGCGGATAGTAGAATAAGGAATGTTTTGATCACGCAACTCAATGCGTAAGCTATCAATGTTCTGTTCTTGTAACTTGCTCAGGGCAGTTTCCATATCCACTTCCATCAAGAAGTGAACACCACCACGCAGATCAAGCCCCAATTTCATCGGCTCAGCACCGACTTTGCTTAACCAGCCAGGTGTCGCAGGTGCAAGGTTCAGCGCTACAACATACTGTTCACCCAATGCAGAAACCAGCGCTTCACGGGCACGGAGCTGAACATCAGAATTACTGAAACGAGCAAGAATTGCCCCATTTTCCAGTGCAATAGACTTGCTCTTGATTTGGTCTTTTTCTAAAACATTACGGACTTGGTCCAGCGTTTTTTCACTGGCGGCGATGCCTCGCGCGCCAGTGATTTGTACAGCCGGATCCTCACCATAAAGGTTGGGAAGTGCATAAAGCAAACCGATGAGGATCGCAGCGATCAGCATCAGATACTTCCACAAAGGATAACGGTTCAACACGGCAGTTCCCTTCGGGAAAATCGGAAAATTAAATAGCCTTCATTGTACCTTTCGGCAGAATGGCAGCAACGAAGTCACGTTTGACAGTTATTTCTGTGGTGTCATTCAAGGCAATCACAACATAGCCTGTTTCTGACACTTTAGAGACACGCCCAACCAAACCACCAGAAGTCAGCACTTCATCCCCTTTGGAGATGGAATCCATCAATTTTTTATGTTCTTTGGTACGTTTTTGTTGTGGACGCAGGATCATGAAATAGAAAATCAAACCGAAAACAACCAGCATGATAATCAGAGAATATGGGTTCCCCTGAGCTTGCGCACCAGAAGCTGCCGCAGCTTCAGAAATAAAAAAACTCATTAAATTTCCCTCATTGTTATCGAAGACATGGTTATCACATAGCCCTCGAAAATTGTTATCGAAAATCGACAGTGGCTCGATCAAAAACCAGCCCAATATGCTACACATATTAAGGCTGGTTAGTCACGCCAAATTATATATTTAACGACGGAACGGGTTTGCCAATCCGCTGATAAAACTCTTCAACAAACTGTTTCAGTTTGTCCTCTTCAATGGCTTTACGAATTCCAGCCATCAAACGTTGATAATACCTTAAATTATGTATTGTATTCAGCCTTGCACCAAGAATTTCGTTACAGCGATCAAGGTGATGCAGATATGCACGACTATAATTGCGGCAAGTATAGCAGTCACAATGCTCATCCAGTGAAGAAGTATCTTCTTTATGTTTGGCATTGCGGATCTTGATAACTCCTTCTGTCACAAACAGATGACCATTACGGGCATTACGTGTCGGCATCACGCAGTCAAACATGTCAATACCACGACGAACACCTTCAACCAAGTCTTCTGGCTTGCCGACTCCCATCAGGTAGCGTGGCTTATCTTGCGGGATTTGCGGGCAGACATGTTCCAAAATACGATGCATATCTTCTTTTGGCTCACCAACAGCCAGACCACCCACAGCGTAGCCGTCAAAACCAATTTCTACCAGTCCCTTTACCGATACATCACGTAAATCTTCGTAGACACTACCTTGAATGATGCCAAACAATGCATTTTTATTGCTCAATTCATCAAAGCGCTGACGGCTGCGTGCTGCCCAACGCAATGACATTTCCATGGAACGCTTCGCATAATCCCAATCCGCAGGGTATGGAGTACATTCATCGAAAATCATAACGATATCGGAACCCAAATCATGTTGGATTTCCATGGATTTTTCAGGGCTGAGGAATACAGGCGTTCCATTGATTGGATTACGGAAATGAACTCCCTCTTCTTTGATTTTGCGCATCGCACCCAGGCTAAATACCTGAAAACCACCCGAGTCTGTCAGGATAGGTCCATGCCACTGCATAAAATCATGCAGGTCACCATGCAATTTCATGATTTCCTGCCCCGGACGCAGCCATAGGTGGAAAGTATTTCCCAAGAGGATCTGAGCACCTGTTTCTTTCACCTCTTCCGGTGTCATACCTTTTACTGTACCGTAAGTGCCCACCGGCATAAATGCCGGGGTTTCCACTACGCCACGATCAAAAATCAATCGACCACGACGGGCATTCCCATCCGTCTTTTGTAACTCAAATTTCACTTAACCTCCAGACATCAGAAAAACAGTCTGATGCGATGTTTAGACACCGTTAACACCAGCGGATCTGGAATAACGACTCTTTTAATTTTAAACGCTTTTATTTCGATAACGTTTCTTTTGATGCCACTGTATTACGATTGATAAACATCGCGTCACCATAACTGAAAAAACGATATTTTTCTGTTACCGCTTCTTTATAAGCATTCATGGTATTTTTATAACCAGCAAATGCAGAAACCAGCATGATAAGCGTGGATTCCGGCAAGTGGAAATTGGTAATCAGCGCATCAACAACCTGATATTCAAATCCAGGGTAAATAAAAATTTGGGTATCATCAAAAAATGGCGCGATCACGCCATCTTGACAGGCTCTGGCAGCACTTTCCAAGGAGCGAACTGACGTTGTTCCCACCGCAATCACTTTATTGCCACGTGCCTTACATGCCAATACCGCATCCACCACATTTTGTGGTACTTCCGCGTATTCAGCATGCATCACATGATCTTCGATGGTTTCCACTCTGACTGGCTGGAAAGTGCCCGCGCCTACGTGCAGGGTAACAAAGGCCATTTCAACGCCTTTTTCACGCAGAGCAGCCAAAAGAGGCTCATCGAAATGCAACCCGGCTGTCGGTGCAGCTACTGCCCCGGGACGTTCACTGTAAACCGTCTGATATAACTCCCGATCCGCATCTTCATCAGGACGAGCAATATAAGGAGGCAGCGGTATATGGCCGATTTCATCTAAAATAGCCAATACATCACGATCATCATCAAAACGGATTTCAAACAACGTATCGTGGCGCGCCAGCATCGTTGCTTTAATGCTTCGCTCCTCACCGAGAACTTCTTTACCAAGAACATCTTCACCGAGAATAAGTTCAGCGCCTTCTTTCGGTGCTTTGGACGCACGAACGTGAGCAAGTACTCGCTTATTATCCAGCATCCTTTCGACTAAAACTTCTAATTTTCCCCCCGTCGTTTTGCGGCCAAACAGGCGCGCAGGAATGACGCGAGTATTATTGAAAACCAACAGGTCACCAGCTTCCAACTTATTCAGCACATCAGTAAAAATACCGTGCGTCAGCTCCCCTGTTTCACCATTAAGGGAAAGCAGTCGGCAACCACTTCGCTGCGACTGAGGATAGTGAGCTATCAGCTCTTCTGGCAATTCAAATGTAAAATCAGCGACACGCATTTTATCTGTATCATTCTAAAAAACAGGCAGACTAGTCTAGTGCTGCAAGCCCGAGGGTGCAACAAAGAAGCACTTAGTTTAACTATTTACGGTATACTCTCACTATGAATTTTCTCGCACATCTTCATTTAGCTGCATTATCGGAAAGTTCCTTATTGGGAAATTTGCTGGCGGATTTCGTTCGCGGCTCACCAGAAGGATTATTCAGTTCCGATATTGTAGCAGGTATCCGTATGCACCGCCGGGTAGACACCCTGACGGATAAACACCCGCTTGTCATTGAAGCACGTCGCTTATTCCGCTGTGAATATCGGCGAGTTGCCCCAATTACCCTTGATATCATCTGGGATCACTTTCTTTCCCTGCATTGGGACAAATTTGAAAAAAATTACTCTCTGCCGGAATTTGTCAATCTTGCCCGCCGCGATATAGAACCTCATCTCAGCTCCACTCCCGAAAAGTTTCAAGAGCTCAATCAATATCTCTGGTCACAAAATTTGCTCATCCGCTATGCAGATATGTCATGTATTGCCAATGTCCTGCAAGGCATGGCGAGAAGACGTCCCAAATTATCAGCGCTCGCGGGATCATATCAGGATATCGAAAACCACTACCTTGATTTCGAAGCACTATTTTGGCAATTCTACCCGCAAATGATGACATTGGCGTCAAATAAGCGTCTACTAGAGCAGGAAATTTCCCCAGAACCTTGCACTTTTCCTAAATAGTTTTATCTTATGTAGGCTAAAAGGAATTAAAAATAGATTATTGATAGGTAAAATCTATTATATCAATTGGTATTTTATCCTTTATTGCTATACCCTAATTCCTTATGCTGTAACCCGTTTCCACATAACACCTTTTAAAATCACAGGAGTCAATTATGGTTTTAGTAACCCGCCAAGCCCCTGACTTTACAGCTGCTGCAGTTCTCGGTAACGGTGAAATCGTTGATAATTTCAATCTGAAAAAACACCTGAATGGCCGTCCTGCCGTTATTTTCTTCTGGCCAATGGACTTCACTTTTGTCTGCCCTTCTGAACTGATCGCTTTCGATCACCGCTATGAAGAATTTCAGAAACGTGGTGTTGAAGTCATCGGCATTTCCTTTGACTCTGAATTCGTTCACAACGCATGGCGTAAAACCCCAATCAGCGAAGGTGGTATCGGCGAAGTCAAATATCCAATGGTTGCTGACATCAAGCGTGACATCATGAAAGCTTACGGCATTGAGCACCCAGAAGCTGGTGTTGCTCTGCGTGGTTCTTTCCTGATTGACAAAAATGGTGTTGTTCGTCACCAGGTTGTTAACGATCTGCCACTGGGCCGTAACATTGATGAAATGGTACGTATGGTTGACGCACTGCAATTCCACGAAGAGCACGGTGAAGTTTGTCCTGCTCAATGGGCAAAAGGTCAAGAAGGTATGGGCGCTTCACCTGAAGGCGTAGCAAAATACCTGACTAAAAATGCAGACAAACTGTAATTCTGCTCAAAATTACATAAATCAATAACATCGTTTTATTTATTACCCTAAACCAGTCGCTTAGCCGACTGGTTTTTTTTATCCAAATAAATTAATTATCCTAATATTTTTCGTTTTATCGCCTTACACACGAAAATCATCTTTCCAAAATTCTGAGCTTTGGATAAGGTGAGACACATATTTTTAACAAAAAATATACAATCCCAAAATACGATCGATTCCCCCTTTCGCCATAGATTCACGCTCAGGAGAACAAGGCATGGTCAAAATCTGGAAAATTCCATTTGTTATTATCGCGTTATTCGTTTCCTGTACACTTCATGCAGCTACTGAACCTGCAATTGAAGCTAAAAACGGCATGGTTGTCAGTGCACAACACTTAGCTGCACAAGCTGGCATCGACATTCTTAAAATAGGTGGAAATGCCATCGATGCCGCAGTTGCTGTCGGTTATGCTGAAGCCGTCGTTAATCCCTGCTGTGGCAATATTGGTGGCGGTGGCTTTATGACTATCCATCTCGCAAATGGCAAAGATACCTTCATTAACTTCCGTGAAACCGCCCCCGCAGCCGCCAGTGCCAATATGTATTTGGATAAAGACGGAAACGTCATCAAAAATGCCAGCTTATATGGCTACAAAGCAATTGGCGTACCCGGGACAGTCATGGGATTTGAAGAGGCATTGAAAAAATATGGTACATTGTCTCGTGAGCAAGTCATGGCTCCGGCCATCAAGCTGGCACGCGAAGGTTATATTCTGACGCGGGGCGATACCGATATCTTCGACACTACAGTTAAGCGTTTCGCTCAAGATCCTGAAGCGGCTCGTATTTTCCTGCACAAAGATGGCACACCATTTGAACCAGGGGATAAGTTCATCCAAACTGATTTGGCCAACACATTGGAAGCTATAGCGAAAGAAGGAACAAATGCTTTCTACCACGGTAAAATTCCCCAATTAGTTGAAGAAGCCTCAAAAAAATCAGGCGGAATTATCACCGCAGCAGATTTTGCCAACTATTACACAACAGAAACAGAGCCTGTTACCTGTAGCTACCGTGGATATAAATTTATTTCATCTCCACCACCTAGCTCCGGCGGTGTCACCCTGTGCGAAATATTGAACATTGTTGAAGGTTACGATCTAAAATCAATGGGGGTCAATTCTGCTGCCTATATCCATACTCTGACGGAAGCCATGCGCCATGCTTATGTAGACAGAAATACTTATCTTGGTGATCCAGCATTCATTAAAAACCCACTGGATCGGCTGTTAAGCAAAAGCTATGCTGAATCCATCAGAAAAGAGATCCAACCAAATAAAGCAACGCCTTCAAAATTAATACAGCCGGGGATTGCCCCCCATGAAAAACCAGAAACCACCCACTATTCTGTCGTAGATAAAAACGGTAATGCAGTTTCAACGACTTACACTATCAATGGACGTTTTGGTGCGGTTGTCATTGCACCGGGAACGGGCTTTTTCCTAAACGATGAGATGGATGATTTCACAACTAAAATCGGTGAGAAAAATCTGTATGGACTGGTACAAGGTGCAACCAATTCAATCGCCGCAGGTAAGCGCCCACTATCATCAATGAGCCCGACAATCGTGACCAAAGATAATAAAACCTTTCTGGTGTTAGGCTCTCCGGGAGGTTCACGTATTATTTCGATCACGTTGCAAACTGCGCTAAATATCATCGAGTTCGGTATGTCTCCACAAGAAGCCGTCAATAGCCCGCGTATTCACCACCAATGGCTACCTGATGAGGTCTATTATGAACAACGTGGTCTTTCAAAAGATACCCTGAATTTACTGGATAAAATGGGTTACAAAATGGTAGAGCAGACACCGTGGGGTGCCACAGAACTCATTATGATTGGCTTGCCAGGAGCCAGCGGAGTCACTCCCCATTCTTCAGGCAATGATTCAGCCGTTTCAGGTATTGTTCGTGAAAGGTATATTTATGGTTCCAATGATGTCAGACGCCCAGCTGGTGCGGCTATTGGCTACTGAAACTCAATAAAAGACCCAATATAAAAAAGGGTGAGCACTTTAAAGTGCTCACCCTTCTCTTTATTATTTGATGAATGAATAAATTAACTCATCAATCATCATTCAGATAGCAGGTAATCAGACATGTTCCTGCTGTACTTCATGCTTTGGGAGCTTTGCTCCTCCCGCGATGCGATCATAGATAGCGCAAACCACTACTGATAACAGCGTTGGTATCAACCACGCTAAACCTTGATCGGCCAATGGCAGGTGAGTCACCCATGATGGCAGTAAGTGAGACAGGTGCTCAGACGCTTTAATAGCATCCAAAATCCCAAACAGCAAGCTGACTAACATCGCTGGCGCCAGAATACGGCTGAAGTTTTTCCACCAACGCAATGTAAAGCTCAATAATATCAGAGTAATACAAGGCGGATAGATCGCCGTCAGCACAGGTATTGAGAACGTAATCAAATGGCTCAGCCCCAGATTAGAAACCATCATGGAGAAGATGCCCAAGATCAGAACCAGTGCACGATACGATAACGGTAAATAACGGCTAAAGAACTCTGCACAAGCACAAGTAAGACCGATAGCCGTCACCATACAGGCAATGAAAATCAACAGTGCAAGGAAGAAACTGCCATAGCTACCAAAAGTATTCTGAACATAAGCATGCAGGATAACCGCTCCATTTTCCGCTTTTGGCACCAATGAACCGCTGCTTTCGCCCAATTTGAACAAAGAGAGATAAACCAGCGCCAAACCTAGTCCGGCAATCAAACCAGCCCACATGGCATAGCGAGTTAACAGAGAAGGAGATTCAACACCTCGGGAACGGGCTGCATTGACAATAACAATACCGAACACCATTGCGCCTAACGTATCCATTGTCAAATAACCATTGACGAAGCCATTTGAGAATGGGATCTCCTGATAGCTTTCAATGGCAGGAATAGGACTACCTGCTGGCCATAGAACAGCCGCAAGACCCAGAATTGCCAATGCCAGAATTTTAATTGGAGCCAATATATGGCCGACGCTATCAAGCAGTTTGCCCGGATACAGTGAAATCAGGATCACCAGTGCAAAATAAATCACACTATAGATGAACAGAGGAAGCTCACCGGTTCCAGTTAATGGTGCGATACCGACTTCAAAAGAAACAGTCGCGGTTCTTGGTGTCGCAAATAAAGGGCCGACCGCCATATAACAGGTAGTTGCCAGAATCAAACCCGCAGTTTTACCAATAGGCGAACTGAGTGCCTCAATACCACCACCTACTTTCGCTAGAGCGATCACGGTAATTACTGGCAGGCCAACAGCGGTTAACAAAAAGCCTGCAGCTGCGATCCAAACATTCTCTCCCGCCAGCAAGCCAACCATGGGCGGAAAAATAATATTTCCCGCCCCGACGAACAAGGCAAAGGTCATAAAACCTAATGCCCAGATATCCTTAGATGATAAACGGTGTGCCATAATTATTGTTAATATATTGTTGCTAAAAGAATTGTATATGCGATATTAAGTATCGCAAATACTTGAATTTTCACTGGCGAGACTGACCTCAGATTTAACAGCCAATAATCAATAATATTCACTGAAATTCGGCAAGTTACAGAATGATAGAGGTAATTACAGAATGATAGAGGTAATTACAGCTAGAATCGCCAACAACTGCCCCCAAGTAAAACTTTTATAGCGCCAAAAGGCAAGCGGCAAACCTAAAACCAGAACAATATTTCAAACTCACTTTTAAAACCAGTGATTATTGTTATCTATCATTGAATACACACTATATGATTTGTACTTTTTTTGTCCATATTGATTAATAAATCATTTTTTATGTGTATTATTAACATTCAATTCTATTAAACTGATCCCCTATATCTTTTTTTAATCCACGATTGCTTTGTTTATACTTTCCATCTCAACGCCCTCACCTCAGTCACAAAATTTTAGTTGGACTATTTTTGACAGAAACAATGAGCCTAAGCGATAATAAAAAACTAAAAGTTGAGCCAGAACCTAATGCACTCGAGATATCAAGATGAGTATTGTAATGATGCAGAGCATGCTTAACTATCGCAAGCCCTAATCCACTTCCGCCAGTTAGCCGCGAACGGGCACGATCAACACGATAAAAACGCTCTGTCAGACGAGGTAAATGTTCGGCGCCAATTCCCCCACCATTATCCTCTACTTTGAACAACGCTCCCTGAGAGATATTTAGCCAACTCACCTCAATTCGTGTTCCCAGAGGAGTATGCTTAATAGCATTATAGACAAGGTTTGACATCGCACTGCGCAGCTGCTCTTCATTACCAAAAACTTTCAGGTTTTCATCTATGTTAAACACAATATTGTACTGGTTTCCCCCCAATGTCAGGGCTTCTTGCTGCAATAACTCCAACATAGCGGGAACATCAACGACCTGATTCATATCCACTTGCGGCCCTATCTCAATTTTAGAGAGGTGCAATAGTTGCTGCACCAAGCCATCCATTCTCCGGATCTGCTCCTGCATCGTCCCGATCGCTTTCTGATTTATCTTACTATCAAGCTCCTGATCTGCCATCATTTCCAAATAGCCTTGTAATACAGTGAGTGGCGTTTTAAGTTCATGGCTAACATTGGCGAAAAAATCCCGTCTGGCATTTTCCAACAATCGTTTTTGGGTAATATCGCGAGCCACCATCAATAATTGTTTTTCTGAATAAGGCATGACCCGGAATTCCATCATATTGCCATTATTCAATTCGATGGATAAAGGACGGGAAAAATCATTTGCTGTGATATAGCGGCTGAAATCAGGATAGCGAAGTAAATTGAAAATATGCTGACCATTATCCTCCGGCCAACGAAACCCAAGTAAATGTTGTGCCAGACGATTGCACCAGAAAATATGACCTTCCGTGGTCATCATCACAATCGCATCGGGCAGTGATTCTGCTCCACTACGAAAGCGCTTAATCAACAATGCGAGTTCACGACGCCGTTTGCGATTGCGCTGCTGCATCTGGTAAATACCATAAAAGATGGGTTCCCATCCTCCATGACCCGCAGGAGGTAGCATACTGCGATCCAACCATAGCCAATCGGATAATTTCAGCAAATTATACCCATGCCATATCAGAGCCAAAAATAGCGCGATGACGAGCAACCAAGCCAAATGACCGACAAAAATAGACAAAATGACGGCGGGAAGACAAAAAAGCACAAGGCCCAATACCAACTTTTTCCAAGACAAACGCTCAAGCACGCTATTTTCTCCGGCATGACAACTCGACTACGAATTAACACCAACATAGCCAATTAACATTTAAGGCACTCAAACTCATCAATAACGGGTAGAAAAACGATATCCCGTACCGCGAACAGTCTGTACCATTTTATCGTGCTTCCCAACCTCCAGCGCCTTGCGCAAACGCAGGATATGCACATCAATAGTGCGATCTTCCACATAAACATTCGTTCCCCAGACATAATTAAGTAACTGTTCACGACTATAAACACGTTCTGGATGAGTCATGAAAAAATGAAGAAGTTTGAATTCAGTTGGGCCCATTTCCAAATCCTGACCTTGACTGGAAACACGATGAGATGACGGATCCAGTATCAATCCATCCATATTAATGACATCACCCGCCTCCATAGGAGAAATACGGCGCAAAACAGCCTTGATACGGGCAATTAATTCCTTGGGTGAAAACGGCTTAGTGATATAGTCATCAGCTCCGACATCAAGACCCCGTACCCGATCTTCTTCTTCCACGCGAGCTGTTACCATAATGACAGGGATCGTCTTGGTATTATTATCCCGCTTAATTTGCTTGATAAGCTGTATCCCCGAACCGCCGGGAAGCATCCAGTCCAATAACACCAAATCAGGATAAGGCTCTGACAAACGCCCTATTGCTGTCTCATAATCTTCAGCTTCAACGGTCTGATAACCATTTTGTTCCAGTACAAAACAAACCATTTCACGAATCGGGACTTCATCTTCCACTACCAAAATACGTTTAGTCATGGTTAATCCTGTCAATATTATTGAAGTCAGCAACGTTCACTTTAGGACATTATGAGTCAATTTTATGACAATTTTATGAAAAGGCTTATATTTCAATCAGCAAACCGTAATCCGGTTTGCAAGAAATTTATCAGACATTTGTCGTGTTTCATTATGGATGCGAGCCAACCCGAAAATTCAATAACGTGAGTGGAATAGGACAGGACATCCCTCACACACCCATTATAATTAGCGCGTGTAGTAGGGTATTGTAGCGGGTTAGTAAGTAGTAGTGAGTTAATAAATAGTAGCGAGTTAATAAATAGTAGCAAGCTAAGCAAGATACATAGGCAATGGTGGGAAAACATGCGGATCATTCATACATCAGATTGGCACCTTGGCCAATATTTCTTTACCAAAAATCGTGCCGCAGAACATACGCACTTTTTACAGTGGCTTATTGAACAAATCATTCAACACCAAGTTGATACGCTGATTATTGCCGGAGATGTTTTTGATACAGGATCTCCACCCAGTTATGCACGGGAGCTTTATAACAAATTTATTGTGTCACTCCAGCCTACGGGTTGTCAGCTTATCATTCTCGGGGGAAACCATGATTCCGTTGCCACTCTCAATGAATCAAAATCACTGCTCACCTACCTGAACACAACAGTGATTGCCAACGCTGAAGCAGAAGTCGGGCAACAATTACAGGTGCTGAATAACAAAGAAGGGAACGCAGGAGCGATCCTTTGTGCCATTCCTTACCTGCGCCCACGAGATATCATGATCAGTCAAGCCGGACAATCTGGTACACAAAAACAACAGGCATTGCAAAATGCCATTACCGAACACTACCAACGGCTCTATCAACAAGCTTGTTCGTTGCGAGAACAGCTCGGGCAACCATTACCGATTATTGCAACCGGGCACCTCACGACAGTGGGTGCTTCCACGACGGATTCTGTTCGCGATATTTACATCGGCACATTGGATGCTTTCCCTGCACAGGCATTTCCACCGGCCGATTATATTGCACTGGGCCATATCCACCGCCCTCAAGTCATTAGTAAATCAGAACATATTCGCTACAGTGGCTCTCCTATTCCACTCAGTTTTGACGAAGTCGGTCAGGAAAAAAGTGTCTGTCTGGTTGACTTTAAAGCCGATAAACTTGATGGCATCACTCTTTTGCCCATTCCCCGTTATCAGCCTATGCAATTAATTCGTGGCAATTTGAAACAAATAGAAGAACAGTTACAAACATTCAAGGAATATCAGGGAGAACGCCCAGTCTGGCTGGATATTGAAGTCGCAACTCAAGATTACCTGCCCGATATCCAAAAGCGCATTCAAACCCTAAGCGAAGGCCTACCCGTTGAGATTATTCTGCTGCACCGCAGCAAAAACCCCCGCCAGCTATCAATGTCTGAGCAAAATAAAGAAACTCTGACTGAACTCAGCGTCAATGAAGTCTTCACACGACGTTTAGCATTGGCTGAAATAAAAGATATTTCTCAGAAACAACGAATAACTACCCTATTTAAGCAAACGCTGGATGACATTTCTCAGTAATAACAGTCTCATCAATAACAATCTCAGCAATAACATGAAGAGCGCATTCCATGAAAATTCTTAGCTTACGGCTGAAAAATATCAATTCACTACAAGGCGAGTGGAAAATTGACTTTACGGCAGAGCCTTTTGCCAGCAATGGATTATTCGCCATTACAGGCTCAACAGGGGCAGGAAAAACCTCCTTGCTGGATGCCATCTGTCTCGCGCTATATCATGAAACACCAAGGCTAAATACCATTTCGTCTTCTCAGAATGAATTAATGACCCGTCATACGGCTGAATGTCTTGCTGAAGTGGAATTCGAAGTCAAAGGTGTTGCTTATCGGGCATTCTGGAGCCAGCGCCGTGCCCGTAACCAAGCTAATGGCAATCTACAAGCCCCGAAAGTTGAATTGGCGGACAAAAAAAGCGGTAAAATTTTGGCCGATAAAATCCAAGACAAAAAAGAAAAAATCGCTGAGATAACGGGACTGGATTTTAGCCGTTTTACCAAATCAATGCTCTTATCACAGGGTGATTTCGCCGCTTTCTTAAATGCTCAGGATAAAGATCGGGCAGATCTACTGGAAGAGCTAACTGGCACCGAAATTTACGGCATTTTGTCCCAAGAAATTTATCAACGCCATAAAGAGGCTCAATCTGAGCTGAATCTTCAGCACGCTAAAGCTTCCTCCATTGAATTACTCACACCAGAACAGCAGCAAGCATACCAAGATCAGCAGCAACAACTGACTACAGAAGAAACTCAACTCAGCCAACAGATTAAAGCATTACAAATAGCCGACCAGTGGCTTTTCAGGCGGGATGAACTTCAGCAATCACTGGCAAACAATACGTCACTTTTACAACAAGCAGAGCACGTTATTCAAAAAGCCCAACCTCAATTGCAGCAGCTTACGGCCAGCGAACCAGCAGAAAAAATCCGCCCATTCTGGGATGCACATCTTCGTGCTCTCAATGAAAAAAATCGGCTCATTGAACAACAAACAAGAATAGAAAATGAACGCCAGCAGCAACAGGCACGGCTGCAACCCTCTGAACAAGAACTCACACATTTAGGAAAACTGAGGGAAGAACATCAGCAACATCAAAATCAACAGGAAAAACTGATCACAGAGGAGATCATGCCACTCGATCATAAAATCGATACGCAAGCAAAAGATCTGTTCGCTCTTGAAAAAGAAATAGCTGGGCAAGACCGCGATTTCTCTGACATTTCATCCCAATATCAAGTTGCGCAAAGCCAAACAGATATGCTGAATAAAGAACAAGCAGCGCTGGAAACCTACCACGAGGAGCATCCCTATTACCACGCCTTGGACAGTAA
The DNA here is from genome assembly GCF_002632725.1 of Xenorhabdus hominickii. Lineage (GTDB taxonomy): Bacteria > Pseudomonadota > Gammaproteobacteria > Enterobacterales > Enterobacteriaceae > Xenorhabdus > Xenorhabdus hominickii. Next base: position 305,259 of record NZ_NJAI01000003.1, on the reverse strand, counting down.
ACTACCAGAGTGGAAGCAATTATTTGTCCGTCAGAAAGAACGACAAGAGAAAATAAACCAACTGACGCAAAACACCCAGCAACTTACCACAGAGATAGCCCGTGTAAACGATCATTTGAATACGTTGAGCACAGCACTAAAGCAACAAAAAATACAGAACCAAACATTGCACAACAGCCTCACTGCTGCGGAAAACAAACTCACTGCTTTGCAAGAAAAGCATCCGTTGGATCAGTTACAGAAATATTTAGCAAATTATCAGAAACAGTTACTGTCGCAAAACCAACTGGAGATCTTGCTACCTCAGATCCAGCAACTAAAGAATACGATCGCCACCGATCAGATCCAACTGACACAATCTCAAGCATTAGTTAACCCGCTACCTGATCAGATCACCGCGCTCAATCAGCAGTTGATAGAAAAGCAGCAACACTATGACGATCTAGATAATCATATTCGGTTAGAACAAAGGATTATCAGCTTAGAAAAAGAACGGACACAATTAAAAGAAGGAGAATCTTGTCCGCTTTGCGGTTCGACTCACCATCCTTTAATCCGTGAATACCAAAATATTGCCCTGCCACAATCAGAAAATCGTTTGAAAGCCTTGCGCCGACAGATTGACCAGCTACAAGAAAACCGCACTACCCTACAGCAAAAACAACAAATCCAGCAGCAGATCAGCGAACAATTACAGCAAAATATTGCACAATCCAACGCTAAATTAGCGAAGTTTGTTGAACAATGGGAACACCATTGCCAGCAGTTACAAGCCACTGAATTGCCGATGGATGCAGAGCCTGTTAATCACTTTATCAACCAACGGCAATATGCTTATCAACAACACCTGAACCAACAGGAAGCACTTTTACAAACAGAAAAAGCCTGCCAAGCAGCGGAAAAAGCACTGGCTGCCAATCGCGGACAATACCAAGCCCATGAGAAAAATATTGAACTGGAGAAATTCAAACAAGATTCATCCCAGAAACTATTAGCAGAAAAAACAGCCGAGATCCGACAGATAGAATCCGATCATGCGGCCACAGCACAGCAATTAAGCACTGAATTACAGGCTACACCTTTTATACTGCCAACTCATCAAGAGACAGAAAACTGGCTGCAACAACGTGAACAAGAATTAAAAAATTATCATGCTTCACTAGAAAGATGGCAGCAATTACAGAAAGAGTTGGCGGGCTTACAAAGCCAACTTCATGAATTGGAAAAACAAAAAAGCAAGCTCGTTATCCATATTCATACCCTGAATGAACAACAGCAGAAACAAAAGCAATTATTGGAACAAACACGGCAAGCACGCCATCATTTATTTGGTGAGCAATCCGTCATTACCATTCGTCAGGCTTTGCAACAAAAATACAATGAATTGGAGGTAACCTATACACAAGCCGTTTTCCATCAGCAAGAACTGCAAAACAAAATGAATCAATTAGCTGGTGCAGCCAATGAAATTGAAAAGAGCAGTAAAGCAGCCATAGCAGAAAGCCAACATGCCTCTCTTCAATTTCAAACTGGATTGGCGCAACAAGGTTTTCCCGATCAACCCGCTTTTGAACGTGCCCTATTGGAACCTGAACAACGGGAAAAATTACAACAGTTACAAACAATACTTGAACAACAGCAATTGCAAGCCAAAACAAAACACCGTGAATCAGAAATAGCGTTACAGAGGCATACAGAAACGCAACCACAACTGCTTGAGCAATATGAATCTCATCAATTATCAGCGATACTGCTCGACATTACGGCAAAACTGAAACACAACAACCTGCAACAAGGCGAAGTCAGAACCCTGTTAAACAGCGATGCCACTCGCCGCCAGCAGCAGCAGACACTACTGACACAAATCGCGCTCTCGCAACAAAACTATGATGACTGGAGTTATCTCAATAACCTGATTGGTTCCGCTGACGGCGCTAAATTTCGCCGTTTCGCGCAAGGTCTGACATTAACTCATCTCGTACATCTGGCGAATATCCGGCTGGAAAAATTGCATGGCCGTTACTATTTGCAACGCAAAGATGATGGTGGACTGGAATTGCAAATCGTGGACACTTGGCAAGCTGATGCCGTCAGGGATACCAAAACCCTCTCCGGTGGAGAAAGTTTCCTTGTCAGCCTTGCCCTTGCACTCGCCTTGTCTGACTTAGTGAGTAACAAGACGCAAATAGAATCCCTGTTTCTTGATGAAGGCTTTGGTACGCTTGATCCAGAAACCCTTGATATCGCACTGGATGCACTGGATCACCTCAATGCCTCAGGAAAAACCATCGGGGTAATCAGCCACGTAGAAGCATTAAAAGAACGCATTCCTGTTCAGATTAAAGTGGAAAAAAAGAATGGATTGGGGTTCAGTCAATTGGCACCCGAATTTCGGGTTTAACCCCCAGAGATCAAATATCAACATGGAAAGCCTGCCAAGCAGGCTCCTAATCTAATGTTTAATTACATAAAGGTCTTTCGTAGAAGTCAATCCAATAAGATTAGAATCATAACCTCCAATATAAGGCTTCACTAATTGAGCTGTCACATAATAATAAACGGGAGCGATGGGAGTATTCTCTGTCAGAATATCGATAGCCTGTTGAAAGTCTTCTTTCTTATTAGTTTCCCTCGATTTTTTTACCCAATGATCAAAATCCTTATTGGAGTAAAATGATGTATTGTTACTTTGATTCGTGGTAAATATATTCAAAAAAGACATTGGGTTGTTATAATCTCCAATCCATCCACCTCTAACAACATCAAACTTTCCCTGATGCTCGTTATCCAACAAAACTTTCCACTCTTCAGTTTGAATATTAGCAATAACTCCGAGAGTCTTTTTCCACATTGAAGTTGCAGCAATAGCAATTTTCTTATGCATGTCTGATGAGTTATAAACCAAATTAAATTTAAGAGGATTATTTTTATTAAATCCAGCCTCATTCAATAATTGCTTAGCTTTTTTAATACGTAGGGCTTGTGTCCATGTTTCATAATCAGGCTGTTTAAACTTAAAACCGCCGATCCCCGGTGGTATAATTGTGTAAGCAGGAATTTGGCCTTGGGCAACAACTTTATCCGCAATGATATCTCTATCCAAAGCAAGACTCAGTGCTTGCCTGACTCTAACATCATCAAATGGCGGCTTTTTGTTGTTGAACGCGTAGTAATATGTACTAAGGAGCGGGGAAATATGAACTTGCGAGCTTATACTTTTTTTTAATGATGCAAAGGCTTATAATGGGATCGTAAATGTAATATCTATCTCATCGGCCAGATAACGGTTTAAATCTGAGATATCTGATGAAAGTGGAAGATAAGTGACTTTATTGATTACTGTGTTTTTATTATCCCAATAATAAGGGTTTCTCACACCGACAATTTTTTCATTCACTCTCCATTCTGCTAATTTAAAAGCGCCACTGGAAACAAAAAATTCAGGTTGTGTCCATTTATTCCCATATTTTTCAACCACCTTTTCACTAATTGGTACTGTTATGGGAAAAGCCAGCATCTGTAAAAAATAGCCAACCGGCTTTTCTAGCGTTACTTCTAGCGTCGCATCATCCAATGCTTTAACCCCAAGCTCTTCCGCTGGTTTCCTCCCTGCCAAAATCTCTTTAGCATTCACTACAGAAGCATCAACGAAATAGCTACCATAGGGAGAAAGCGATTTAGGGTCAGTTAAACGCCGCCAACTGAAAACCACATCATGAGCCGTAATTGGCGTTCCATCAGACCATTTGATCCCTTTCCTTAAATGAAAAATCCATGTTTTATTATCTTTCGTTTCCCAGCTTGCAGCCAGTTTCGGTTCGACATTACCTTCTTTATCTGTACTTACCAACGTATCGAAAAAATCATTAATAATATTAATTGCTACATTACCTTCAACTTTATCGACATCCAATGAAGCCGGCTCTGAACCATTATTACGCACAATCTCTTGTTTTTCGGCCAATTGTATATCTGGTGGAATAACGGCGGCGTAAGATAGCGTGATACCGCCCAGCATGATACTGATAGAATAAGATAATTTTTTGATAATGTTTTTTATGATTCGATTTAGCATGTCATAATCTCCTATAACGATAAGATGTTCTTCAGTTATTTATTATTGAACCTCCATTTTTATTTCAATTCTAAATAATTTTTTAATCTCCTTTATTACTCAATAAATTATTAATTGCAACCACAATAGATTACAAACAGATTAACTTTATTTATGACTTCTAAAGTTCAGTTTATTTTTCAATTTAAAATCAATTTGATATGGTATTTTCATTTAAAAATAAAAATTGCACGAGAGTGGCCCCTCAGAAGGATAGATAAATATGTAGTGATGATGAGTGAATGCAACCAGTAAGGCCGTTATTTGAAAGAAGAGGTAAGCTAATAAGAGCCTGATAGACACAGGCTCTTATGTTAAAACTCATTCAGTGTTTGATAATATAAAGATCTTTCGTGGAGAAATCTCCTCTTGGGTTAACATAAAACCCACCCACATAAGGCTTCACCAATTTTGTATTAACATGATAGTAGATCGGGATAATAGGAACATCATGGGTTATAACATCAAGTGCCTGCTGATAATCTTCTTTATCGTTAGTTTTACTTGCTTTTTTTACCAAATTATCAAACTTATCATTAGCGTATTGTGACGTATTATTAGAGTTTCCGGAAACAAAAATCCGCAAGAACGTCATTGGGCTATTATAGTCACCAATCCACCCTCCTCTTGCAAGATCGAATTTTCCATTGTGCATATTATCCAACACCACTTTCCATTCCTGATTTTGCAAAATGGCATTCACACCAAGATTTTTTTTCCACATTGAACTTGCTGTAATGGCCAATTTTTTATGCATTTCTCGGGTGTTATAAAGTAAATTGAAAGTCAGTGGATTACTTTGATTGAAACCCGCCTCATTCAGTAATTCTTTTGCTTTCGCAATACGTTGTTCTTGCGTCCAAGAGGCATAATCTGCATGTTTAAAATCAAATCCCCCCGTATTTGGCGGCATGATATCATAAGCCGGAATCTGCCCTTGTCCCAAGACCTTATCGACAATGATATCCCTATCCAGTGCTAAATTTAATGCCTGCCTGATTCTGATATCAGTAAATGACGGATGTTGGTTATTAATTTCATAATAATAAATCGATGATTTTGGGGAAACACGGACTTGCTCACCCAGTGTTTTTTTCAATTGTGCAAAGGAATCCAAGGGCATGGTTTTAGTAATATCAATCTCACCGGCCAAATAGCGATTTGTCTCTGCTTTTTCAGCCGGAATAGTCAGAAAGGTCACTTTATTAATGACAGTATTTTTGTCATCCCAATAATAAGAATTTCTGACTCCTACAATTCTTTCATTAACTTTCCATTCAGACAATTTAAAAGCACCGCTACTGACAAAAATCTCTGGCTGAGTCCATTTATCACCATATTTTTTAAGCGCCTTCTCACTAATGGGAACCATCACTTGGTGGGTTAAGATCTGTAATAAATCGGCAACAGGTTTCTCCAGTTTCACTTCCAACGTGAAATCATCCAGCGCTTTTATGCCCAGCTCTTCTGTTTTTTTCTTGCCCGCAAAAATATCTTTGGCATTCACCACAGAAGCATTGCTTAGATAACTACCATAAGGTGAAAGTGTGTCAGGGTTTATCAAACGACGCCAGCTAAACACCACATCATGCGCTGTAATTGGCGTACCATCAGACCATTGTATGCCTTTCCTTAAATGGAAAACCCATGTTTGGTTATCCTTTGTTTCCCAGCGTTCTGCCAATCTAGGCTCAATATTGCCTTTATTATCGGTATAAACCAACCCATCAAAAAAGTCGTGAATAATCGCAAATTCAACATCGCTTTCGACTTTATGCACATCCAATGAAGCAGGCTCTGCGCCATTACCACGAACAATCTCCTGTTTATCTGCCAATTGCGTACCGGCAGGAACAGTTGCTGCATGGGATAAAGTCATGCTTCCTAGTGTCATGGCAATAGTACAGGATAATACTTTAATAGTTTGCTTTGTTGTTAATCCTACTTTATTACGTTGCATTTTTCACTCTCTATAATTTCAAATAAAAATAATTAAAATATTATTATAACTATAAATAATCATAACACTATTGATAATTAGAGCCTGCTGATACAGGCTCTTATCTCTTTACACATTTAATGCTCAATAATATAAAGATCTTTTGTAAAAAACTCTCCCCTTGTGTTAACGAAAAATCCGCCAACATAAGGTTTAACCATTTTATGATTAACATAGAAGTAAATAGGAATAGCTGGCATGTCTTTTGTTAATATATCAGATGCCTGCTGATAATAATCTTTAGAATTAACCTCACCTGCTTTCTCTAATATATTAGAGAACTCATTATTTTCATACAGAGATGTATTTTTTATGTTATTTAATGAAAATATAGATAAGAATGTCATCGGGCTATTATAATCAGCAACCCATGCCCGCCGGATAACATCAAATTTTCCTTGCTGCATATTATCCAACATGACTTTCCATTCTTGATTCTGCAAAACGGCATTCACACCAAGATTTTTTTTCCACATTGAAGAAATAGCAATGGCAATTTTTTTATGTCCTTCCTGAGTATTATAAAGTAGATTAAATGTAAGGGGATTTTTTTGATTAAATCCAGCTTCATTTAATAATTCTTTGGCCTTAGAGATACGTTGCGCCTGTGTCCATGAAGCATAATCAGGTTGTTTAAAGTTGAAGCCCCCAATATCTGGCGTAAGCATAATATAGGCAGGTAATTGTCCCTGCCCCAATATCTTATTAACAATAATATCTCGATCCACAGCTAAGCTTAGCGCCTGTCTGACTCTGACATCATTAAATGGCGGCTTTTTATTATTAAACTCATAGAAATATACTGTTGATTTGGGAGAAATCATTACCTGATCAGGTAATGATTTCTTTAATGATGGAAAAGATTCTGCTGCAATAGTATTGGTAATATCTATTTCTCCTGCAAGATAACGGTTTAAATCTGCTTTCTCCGAAGATAAAGGAAGATAGGTCACTTTATTAATCACTGTATTTTTATCATCCCAATATTTGGGGTTTCTGACTCCTACTATCTTTTCATTTACGATCCATTCAGAGAGTTTAAATGGCCCACTACCCACAAATACTTCCGGCCTAGTCCATTTATCGCCATATTCCTTTACTGCCTTTTCACTGATTGGAAACATAACAGGATGGCCCAGCATCTGTAAAAAATCGCCGACAGGCTTATCTAGCCTCACTTCTACCGTCATGTCATCCAGAGCTTTTACCCCAAGTTCCTCTGGTTTTTTCTTACCTATCAATACTTCATTTGCATTTATTACAGAAGCACTTTCAATATAACTACCATAAGGAGAAACTGTATCTGGAGTAATCAGACGCCGCCAACTGAAAACCACATCATGAGCCGTAATAGGTGAACCATTTGACCATTTGATATCTTTTCTTAAATGAAAAATCCATGTTTTATTATCATTGGTTTCCCAACTAGTTGCTAATCTTGGCTCAATATTTCCTTGCCTATTGATATTGATTAAGCCCTCAAAAAAGTCGCTGATAATATTAAATTCAACATCACTTGAAACTTTATGTATATCCAAAGAAGCCGGCTCTGCACCATTATTACGTACAATCTCTTGCTTAGCGGCCAGTTTTGTTCCCTCAGGAACCACCGCAGCATGAGATAATGTGATATTTCCCAATATTAATGCCATGGCACAGGATAATAATTTTATTTTTTTAGGTGTGTTTATGAGGTTAATCATGTTTTTTCTCCATAATCGGTGTTATTTCGTCAAAATTTATCTAATGCTTAATAATGTAAAGATTTTTCGTTGAAATATAATCCATTGGGCTAACATACAGCCCACCGACGTAAGGTTTAACCATGCGATTAGTGACATAGTAATAAACAGGTATGACAGGCACATCATTGTTAAAAATATTCATAGCCTTCTGATAAGAAGCAATATCATTAGTTTCGCCTGCTTTAATTACCATCTGATCAAATTCACTATTTTCATATAGTGGGATATTATGGCTACTACCTGTCAGAAAGGTATCCAAGAAAGACATTGGGCTGTTATAATCCGCTGTCCATGCGTATCTGACGACGTCAAACTTATTCTGGTGCATATTATCCAACATCACTTTCCACTCTTGGTTTTGTAAGTTGGCTTGAACACCTAAGTTCTGTTTCCACATTGATGTGACAGCAATAGCAATCTTTTTATGTGATTCTTTCGTGTTATAAAGTACGTCAAATTTAAGGGGATTTTTCTCGTTAAAACCCGCTTCATTCAAGAGTTCTTTGGCTTTTTTAATCCGTTTCTTTTGTGACCATGAGGCATATTCTGGCGGAGTTAATGTGATCCCGCCAATATTAGGAGGAAGAATATCGTAAGCGGGGAGTTGCCCCATGCCCAATACTTTGTCAGCAATCACATCTCTGTCTATGGCTAAACTTAGTGCCTTTCTGACTCTGACATCATCAAATGGCGGTTTTTTAGTGTTAAAGACGTAATAGTAAGTGCTTAGCATCGGGTCAACATGAACCTGATCACTCAATGTTTTCTTTGATGATGTAAAGGAATCCAAGGGAATGGTAAAAGTAATATCAATTTCACCAGCGAGATAACGGTTTAAATCTGATTTCTCTGATGTGAGGGAAAGATAAGTGACTTTATTAATTACAGTATTTTGATTATCCCAGTAATGGGTATTTCTGATGCCAATAACATTTTCATTCACTTTCCATTCCGACAGTTTAAAAGCACCACTGCCAGCAAAAGTATCTGGATGTGTCCATTTATCGCCGTATTTTTTGACTATTTTTTCATTAATAGGAACCAGAATCGGGTGGGTTAGCATCTGCAAGAAATAAGCCACGGGTTTATCGAGTTTTACTTCCAGAGTGAAATCATCCAGCGCTTTAGTACCAAGTTCTTCTGCTTTTTTCTTACCTGACAATACGTCGTTTGCATTAACGACATGGGCAGTTCCAAGATAGCTGCCATAAGGGGAACCCATTGTTGGATCAAGTAAACGCCGCCAGCTAAATACCACATCATGGGCGGTAATCGGTGTGCCATCAGACCACTTAGCTCCTTTTCTTAAATGGAAAATCCATGTTTGGTTATCGTTTGTTTCCCAGCGTTCAGCCAGTCTGGGAATAATCTTGCCTTTACTATCGGTGTAAACTAAACCATCAAAAAAATCATGGATAATATTCAGCTCAACATTACTTTCTACTTTATGTACATCCAAAGAAGCAGGGAAAGCACCATTATTACGTACGATCTCCTGTTTTTCAGCTAATTGTGTACCCGGGGGAACGACTGCGGCATGGGATGGTACGATATTTGTTAATAGTATTCCTATCGAACAGGTAAGTATTTGGGTGATTTTATTTTTAATTAAACTTGCCATTATTTTCTTCATATCTTTAACCTCCATAAATTGCTGTTTTTGTTATTACATTACGTTACCATTTTCATCTAACTCACTAATTTAATTAACTTCATTAACTAAAAAAATCCTATTTAAATAGACTCTTTTTATCGAAACAACTAGTGTTTTATAATATAAAGTTTTTTTGTCGAAATATGTCCCACTGAATCAATATGAACGCCACCAATATAAGGCTTAATTAATTTAACACGGACATAATAATAAACCGGAATAGCAGGAAATTCTTTATTAAGAATATCAATTGCCTGTTGATAATCGGCTGGTTCGTTAGTTTCATCTGCTTTTAAAACCCATTGATCAAATTTCTTATTTTGATATCTCATATAGTTATTGGTATTTTCTGAAGTAAAGATATCTAAAAAGCTGGTCGGGCTACTATAATCCGCATTCCATGCGTATCTCGTCACTTCGAAGTCGCCTTGAGCCATAGTATCATTCTGTGTTTTACTTTCTTGATTTTGCAAAATAACTTCTACACCAAGATGCTTTTTCCACTCCGAGCTGGCAGCAATGGCAATTTTTTTATGGCTATCAGAAGTGTTATACAGCAGGGTAAACTTAAGCGGATTATTTTTATTAAAACCCGCTTCATTCAATAATTCTTTTGCCTTTTCAACACGCTGCTCCTGTGTCCATGAGGCATAATCAGGATGCTTTAAATAAATGCCACCAGTACCCGGAAACACGACATCATAAGTAGGTTTTTGACCATTACCCAATATTTTGTCAGTAATAATGCTCCTATTCAGTGCTAAAGCCAGCGCTTTTCTGACCCGAATATCATTAAATGGCGGCCTTTGCGTATTGAACAGATAATAGTAGACTCCCAATATAGGTTTGACATGCAATTGATCGCCAAATTTCTCCTTAACCATTGGCAAAAATTCTGATGGCCCACCGTTGGATATATCAATCTCTCCAGTCATATAGCGATTAAAGTCAGCTTTATAAGCTGATAATGGCAAGTAAGTGACTTTATTAATTACAGTATTTTTATCATCCCAATAATAAGAGTTTCTGACACCGACAATCTTTTCATTCACAATCCATTCAGAGAGTTTAAAAGGCCCATTACTGACAAAATATTGTGGCTGCGTCCATTTACTGCCATATTTTTTGATAATCTTTTCACTGACGGGAGACATCACAGGGTGTGCCAACATATTCAGAAAACCCGCTTTTGGCCTTTCCAGTGCAATTTCTACCGTTTCATCATCCAGTGCTTTTACACCCAGTTCTTCAGGTTTTTTCTTACCTGATAAGACATCATGGGCATTCACAACCGTAGCTTGGATCAGATAGCTGCCGTAAGGCGAAGTCGTATCAGGTGTGACCAACCGACGGAAAGAAAACACCACATCATGGGCCGTAATCGATGTACCGTCAGACCATTTAATCCCTTTTCTTAAGTGGAAGATCCACGTTTTATTATCTTTAGTTTCCCAGCGTTCAGCCAAGGCAGGGATAATATTTTCTTCTTTATCCGTAGCAACCAGACGCTCAAAAAAATCATATAAAATATCAAATTCACTGCTGCCTTCAGATTTATGCGGATCTAAAGAACCGGGCTCAGAAAAATTATTACGGGTAATTTCTTGCTTATCCGCCAATTGTATATTGGGCGGGACAACCGCCGCATAAGAGAAAGTGGCACTTCCCAATATTAAGCTTAAAGAACAGAATAATATTTTTACAGTCTTATTTTTTATTATCCTTACCAGCATATTTTGCATATTAGCGGTCTCCATAACTATTTTTATTATTGAATAACGATTACATATATCACTATCACCTTATGACCATTACTGATATGAAGATTACTACATTGAGTAATATCTTCGAGTAATTAGAATGCGCTTTAAACTTAAACTTTATTCCAATGAAGAAATGCAACGCATAATAATTAACGTTGCATTTCTGATCAGGATCAAACACCCGTTACAATATCTTTGATCTGCTTGTTTTATCTACTGTGATTTGCGTTATCTTGTACCGCTGTCACATTATTTTGCACCGAGATCGATAATCCGATCCTGTTTTGGGTAATAGATTGGGGATTTTTCCGTGAAATATTTAACGACTGCATCAATATCCGGCACGTTATATACAGGATCGGTTCCTTCTTTAAATACAGAAAAACTACTTCCTCCTGTCGCCAGATATTCATTGGCTGCCACACGGTATTTCGTTTGTAAATCAACCGGCTTACCATTGATTTTCATCGAATTAACCATCACGCGATCACCCACAGGCCTGCGGCTGTCCCATGAATATTGAAAACTATGTGACACCGCCAAAATTTGCGGGCGTGTGCGATCCCATTGCTGTTCCAGCAGACGTTTAATTTGTTCGCCGGTCAGTGTCTTAGTTACCATCATATTGGAGAATGGTTGAACGGTATAAATCGCGTTATAAGTTACATCGCCCGCATCCATAGGTGCACGAATGCCACCATTATTGACAAAGGCGATTTGTGCTCCGCCATCTTTTTTTGCCGTTGTCGAATATAAATGCGCATCCGCAATCACTTTACCCAACGATGATTCTCCACCCTGAGTCAATTGCTTGGTCAGATTGCTTTCCAATTTACCAATAACGCGGTTTGCCAGCGGTGTGGCAATTTTTTCATAGGATGCCAGTAATTCAGTTATTTTTGGATCTTTACCGTATTTACGGTCATCGACCCAAATATTTTCCGCTTTGAAGTTCACCACATCTTTTGTGGCTTTATCCAATTTCAGATCCAACTTGGTGATCAGTGCGCCATTGGATTGAGCGGAAGTGACGGACTTACCATTAATCACGCAGTTGTAGGCCTGATGGGTGTGACCGCTGATGACAAAATCCACTTCTTTATCCAGATGATTGACGACTTCCAATACCTTGCCTGTCACATCATTACAGGCGTTGACATCAATGCGTTCTCCATCGCGTTTCTGAGCTGCTCCTTCGTGGATCAATACCCCAATCGCTTTCACGCCTTTTTTCTGCAATTCCGGCACTAAGGCGTTAATGGTTTTGACTTCATTGGCAAAACTTAATCCTGCTGTACCTTGTGGAGTCACAATGGCAGGCGTTCCTTCCAGCGTCAGCCCGATGAAAGCAACCGGAATTCCCTCAAATTCTTTAATTACGTATTCAGGGAAAAGGGTTTTGCCCGTTTCATTCACGGTGACATTGGCAGACAGGTATTGGAAATCTGCTCCCTTAAACGGTGTTGGCCCCTGACAGCCTGTCACCGGATGACAACCGCCATTTTGCTTACGCAGTAGTTCTTCCTTACCTTTGTCGAATTCATGGTTACCGACAGAAGTCGCTTCCAATCCGGCAAGGGACAAAGCTTCGATACTTGGTTCATCATGGAACATGGAGGAAAGCAGCGGGCTGGCGCCGATCATATCGCCTGCGGCTACCACAATATTATTCGGATTCTCTTTTTTCAGTTCCTTAATCAAGGTAGACATATGTTCAATGCCACCCGGTTGATTAGAGCCCGGCGCTTTCAATGCCCCATGAAAATCATTCAACCCCAAAACCCGGACATCCACCACATTTGCCCGGTCATGAACGGGTTTAGTTGTACATCCCGCTAACAAAGCTGCGCCAATCGCAATCGGAAGTAATTTATATTTATAATTCATGTTGCTATCTCTTAATGTTCAGGCCGTGGGCAATCAATCACTTCAAAATTCTTGCTATAACAGATATAGAATTCGTCGTGGCTAATTTGGATATGTTTGCCTTTCAATACTGGATTATGTGCCTGCAGGAATTTAATCAGCTTCTTATTGGATGAACGCCCTTCCGGCAAGACCAGTTCGTCGAATAGTTTTTGCTGTTTGCTAAAGAATTGAGTGGGAGTTTCAAAGGCACAGACGCCATGTTTCTCCCATTCACCTTGCAGTAAATCTATGCCGGGAGAGGTACACAGGTACGGTTTGATAATTTGGTAATCCAGTGCTGGCAAGTCGCCTTTGCACAAGCGAGGATGTTTTCGGATATCTGACCAATCGCGGCACTCTTCCATCGATTTACCATCGCAGCTCTCCGCCCACAGGCCATGTAGTATCCAGCCAAATTTATTGTCAGAGAAACATTGCAGCGCAATTTTTTCATATTCACGCTGGGCTTTTTCTTCCTGATTTTCGTGCTGCAATTTTTTGATTTTCTTCTTTTTATAATCACAAAATGCAGGGGAGTAGTTGATTGCCAATTTAAAATAATCAGTCGAAGCCCTGTCGTTTTGGCCATAGTGATCAGTTTTGGCATCATAATCGTAATTGGCCGTTGGCTGTTCAGGCACAATGCAGGAAGCACCGCCAGCCAGATTAGATTGGGCTTTCAATAGTGACGTAGTGTCGGGAGTAGTGTCGGGAGTAGTGTCGGGCGCAGTGGCACATCCTGCCGCCATTAACGCAAAAACGAGAGATACTGTTTTTAGGAAAGGTAACCGTGTTAGAAAACGCATAGCAATAAGTCCATCATCAGATCAATAATCCGCCTGCCCCAAAAGGCTTTAAGGAGCAGGCATCAATACAGCTAAGATTTACTTTTTCTCTGTCAGATCAATTTGATAGAGAGCAAAGCCGATATCATCATTTTTCAGGTATTTCACTGGGTATTGAGCGTGTTCTTGGATGAATTTCGCTGCTTTCTCGGTTGGAGAAGTTTCAAAGCGTACATCCAGTTTTGTCTCTGTTTTGATTGGCAGGAATGACCAGTTATTTTCAGCCTGTGTTGATACCACACCTTTCTCTTTGGTGATTCTGGAGATATAAGAAGCCAAAATGGTACGATTTTCATCCGGTGAAGCAAATGCAATGTGATCTTCACCCGTTCCCGCGAATTTACCACCGTAACCACGGTAGTTATTGGTGGCAATCAGGAAAGTGGCTTTCGGATCAATCGGCTTGCCCTGATAGGTCACGTCTTTGATGCGGTTAGCGCCTTTGTTGACGAGCTGACAATCTGTGTCGTATTTCGCTGGCTGGGTGAGATCTATCTTATAGTTAACTCCGGTGATGGTATCGAAGTTATAGGTTCGGAAGCCATCCCAGTTCAGCAACTCTTGCGGTTTGGTCGAAGTCGGGTTGATCTGATTAAACATGCCCGCGGAGCACTCCAGCCATTCAACAACGTCAGAGCCTGTTGCTTTCACTACTACCAGCGTATTTGGGTAGAGATACAGGTCAGCGGCATTACGGAAAGTCAGGTCACCTTTTTCCACTTCTACAAAGTCAGCCGGTGCATTTTTACGGCCGCCCGTTTTAAACGGCGCTGCCGCCGCCAAGACTGGAATGTCTTCCAGATTTGGATCACCCTGAATGAAGCGTTTGGTGTAATCCACCTGTGCGTCATTGACGATCTGGACGGTCGGATCACTCTGAATCAAAGCCAGATAGCTGTACATGTTGGCAGAAGCTTTGCCGATGAACTTACCAACGAAATCGCGGGTTCCCTGATGTTCTTTGTCAATGATGGAGGCCAGTTGATTATCGCGCTCGACCAGTGCTTTTTTCTGGATTTTATCATAGATAGGACGGGCTTCTGCTTTAGCAGATTCAACTTTCCACTCACCATTGCCGTTATTGATCACCATATCAACCACACCCAAATGGTCACCCCACTGTCCCGGCATCACAGCAGGAATGCCATTGACTGTTCCATTGGCAACATCAACGCCTTTGATCCCTGCATATTCCTTGGTTGGGAAAACACCATGAGAATGACCAAACAAGATAGCGTTAATGCCCGGCACTTCACTCAGATAGTAAACGGAGTTTTCTGCCATCGCTTTGTAAGGCTCTTGCGAGAAACCAGAGTGCGGAATGGCGATAATCAGGTCAGCACCCTCTTTTTTCATTTGAGGAACAAATTTTTTCGCGGTTTCGGTAATGTCATTGACGACAACTTTGCCATCCAGATTTGCTTTGTCCCATATGCTGATTTGTGGCGGAACAAAACCGATATAACCGATCTTAATGGTATGCTCTTTGCCTTCTCGATCTTTAACAGAGGTATCAACGATAATGTAAGGTGTGAAGTAGTTTTTGCCGGTTTTAGCATCCATAACATTGGCGTTGATATAGGGGAACTTGGCACCAGCAATGGCCTGTTTCAGGTAGTCCAACCCAAAATTGAATTCATGGTTACCAAAGTTACCCACGGTATAGCCCATTGTGTTCATCAACTTGTGAGCCGGATGAACATCTCCTTGTTGCAGCCCTTTTGCCGCCATGTAATCCGCAAGAGGGCTGCCTTGGATCAAGTCACCGTTATCAACCAAAATCACATTGGTTGCTTCAGCCTTGGTTGCCCTGATTAAATTTGCTGTACGAACCAAGCCAAATTGCTCAGTGGTTTTATCTTTAAAATAATCGAAATCAATCAGGTTGCTGTGAATATCCGAGGTTTCCATCACCCGTAAATCGACGGTAGCCGCATTGACATTGAATGCAACCAACATTGCCAATGTTGAGACTTTCAATATATTTTTCACTGTGCTATGCCCCCATAATAGAAAGAAGATAAGAGTAGAAGGATGACAAGAGAGCCTGAATCAGGCCCTCTATGCAATATTATCTAAAAAAACAAACGTGCCCCTGTTCCCAGAATGACTTGTTTCTTGTCTTTGTAAGCCGGATTGTCGCTACGAGCATCATCATATGCTGTTTCCACAAACAGTAGCAGGCTATTATTGTACTTAGAAACATTAAAACGTTTGTCTAAACCGACCGTGTAAGTCTGTTTTTTATAGTTGAATGTATTGGCATCCCCATCACGCAGGTAATATCCTGCGTACATGCCACTACCGATTTTATCCCAGTGCCACTTACCGCCCAGACCATACAAGTTTGCTTTCCAGTCACCTTTGACTGACTTTTCTTTCAAGCCTTTACCATTGCTTTCGTTGTACACTAAGCTGGAGTTTTTGGAGCGTGCCAATCCATAATCCAGACCAATAGAGAATTCACGGCCTGGGAAATAATATTCCATGCCAAAGGCCAGTAAGCTATCTTGTGGGGAAGCTAATCCAGCGTCTTTGCCATTGTCTTCTTTTTTTCTCTCGCCCGTAGCCTGAGAGTAACCCGCATTCACTTCCAGACCAACGTTCGATTTATAGAAACCTACCAGCGAGTAAGCGTGGCGAATATCACCATGAACACGCTCTTTATCAGAGCCGGATTTACCGCTGTAAGTTGCAGCCAGTTTGAAACCTTCATAACTTTGAGTCTGAAAAAAAATGGTTTGAGGCAAACGCGTCATAAAGTTATTCTTACCAACGCCACCTTTACTATAACCCGTCGTGCTACTCAATACATCGCTAAAGTAAAATACGCCTGTATTACCATAGCCATAGCTGGATTTTTTCACCCAGTCGATGGGAATATAAGTACGGCCAACCCGTACCTCACCAAAGTCACGATGAGAAGCACCGATATAACCAACGCGATTATACATTTCGAAGCTCGTATTGTTATTTTCACTGTTGGTTTTTTGGGTGTCAGAACCCCATTCCATTTTGCCAAATACTGAGATTTCGTCAGTAAATTTATGGCTGCCACTGAAACCGATACGGCTACCATCATCTTTAATAAGAATATCGCGATCCTGGCTGGTCACTGTCGCTTTCATACGAAACTGACCGTTCAAATCGACCTTGCTGCCTTTATCGTTGTATACCGTAACGGCATTGGCGCTGCCCGACATCACCAATAACCCAATTAAAACAGCCAACGGCTTCATGTTTTTCATAATAAGACACCCATCAAATATTAAATTTAATTTTCTTTCAGACAGAACATCGCCTTATCGCAGACTAAGCTGCAACTTGAAATCTATTAGATAGAGGGTAATAAATGCCCGTCTCGATCTTTCTGCTAAAAGGTAATCGCTCAAAAAAATGACAAATTTTGAATGCTATTTAAAATTATCTTTATTACTTCTTCCCATAGAGAGTTTTATTAACATCAATATAAAGTGAATCAGCCAAATTAGATGAAACAGAATCTGGTCTTATTTTTGCACAGTAAAAAATGTTCAAGGAATTAAATTTAATCTCTTCAATATGCTAAAATTAGTTTATTACACATATTAATAATAACCTAAAAAAACAGTGCATTTCGTGAAGAAAACCACATTAACATAAATATTTAGACAAATTATTACAATTGCATGTGATTTTCATCACAAAATCGCGGATTTTTTTGTTTTTTCCATGACTGCCATACCATGCATATGACAAAAAAATTATTTTCCTTATTCGTTTTATATCCGACTTTATTTAATAGTTCGTATTTTTTACCACCTAAATAATTAATAAATTTAAAGTCAAATGTGATATTTATTTCATTAAAAAATAAATATATTTTTATTTGCAAATAAAGCTAAGCTTATAAACAACATGAATGGATTGTTTTATTATTCTTCTTATTACGGGTAACATGAAAATATAATTACTTGATTAAATAATAAATTTAAATTAAGTTAATTTTTAATAAAATCATGTTGCTTTATCTGTAGCAGAAATAATGCAGGCAAAAATAGAAGCCACCTATCATGAGTGCTTATCTTTCAAATTGTGTGCAGTAGTGAGCAACTTTCGCTCATTACTGCACACAATTTGAGACCGACGGGAATTGAATTCAGACTGCTTCAGTTTGTGACTGTTAGTGTTGATAGAAATATTGCGTTATTGCTGAGGCCACAACCACGCTGCCCCACGCACACCACTGGAATCACCATGCAGTGCTTTCCTTATCGGAGTGGCACACTCCCCACCAAAAACCCACTCTTTGACTAAATCAGGCAGAGTCTGATAAAGGCGATCAACATTACTCATTCCACCACCCAGTACGATCACATCCGGATCAAATAAATTAATCACTTGTGCCAAAGCCCGTGCCAGGCGTCTTTCATAACGGCGCATCGCCAATTCTGCAAACTCATCTCCCTGTACCAACGCTTCCATAATTTCATGACCTTTTTTATGCTCTCCACTCAGGCGGAAGTAATCAGTCATGAACCCAGTCCCGGACACAAATGTTTCAGTACATCCCGGCTTACCGCAAAAACAAGAAACTTCAGCCTGATATAACCGATCTTCCTCATCCATCCAAGGTAACGGATTATGCCCCCACTCCCCAGACAGACCATTTCCGCCCGCATGTACTCTACTCTCAAATGCAATCCCAGAACCGCAACCCGTTCCAATGATGACAGCAAATACCATTGGCATTCCTGCTCCTGCACCATCCGTCGCTTCTGATACTGCCAGACAGTTTGCATCGTTGGCGATACGCACTTCACGTCCCAGCAAAGCGGCAATATCCTTATCCAATATTTGGCCATTCATCCAGACTGAGTTGGCATTTTTCACTTTTCCGGTAAAAGGCGAAATAGCACCGGGTATTCCAATCCCCACAGTTCCCTGCTGCCCGGTTACCTGTTCCGCATCAGCAATCAACCCGACAATGGCTGCCAGTGTTTTTTGATAGTCATTACGAGGGGTATCCACCCGTTTGCGAAATAACTCGTCCCCCTGATCGCCCAATGCGATCACTTCAATCTTGGTACCACCGAGATCAATACCTATACGCATAGCTTACCTTTTTTATTCAGCACGATGACGCTTGTTATTATATGAAAATACGCAAGTTATTATATGAAGCTGACGAAGTTCTAGGGCTTCATCACATGATTCGTTATTATGCTCCCTTATATTTTAAGATGACCGTTGTCACGATGCGCAAAAATATGGGGTAATTGCATGTTATGGTTTAAGAATTTAATGATTTATCGTTTAAACAGAGAGATCGCACTTTCTGCGGATGAACTGGAAAAACAATTAAGCTCATTGGCATTCACCCCGTGTGGCAGTCAAGATATGATGAAAACCGGCTGGGTTTCTCCGATGGGTTCCCACAGTGAAACGTTAACTCATGCTTCTGGTAATCAGATCCTGATTTGTGCGCGTAAGGAAGAAAAAATGTTGCCTTCTCCTGTAATTAAGCAGGAATTACAGGCCAAAATAACTCGTTTGGAAGGTGAACAGCACCGTAAACTGAAAAAAACAGAAAAAGACTCGCTGAAAGATGAAGTGCTCCACACTCTGCTGCCAAGGGCATTCAGCCGTTTCAGCCAGACATATATCTGGATAGATACCGTTAACCATCTGATCATTGTTGACGCCGCTAGTGCAAAACGCGCCGAAGATAATCTGGCATTACTGCGAAAAACGCTGGGATCATTGCCGGTTGTCCCGTTGACATTCACCGATCCTATTGAGTTGACTTTAACCGAATGGGTACGTTCAGGTAACCTGCCTACAGGTTATGCTCTGATGGATGAAGCAGAACTAAAAGCGATTCTGGAAGACGGTGGTGTTATCCGTTGTAAGAAGCAGGAATTAGTATCAGACGAAATCGCTACGCACATTGAGTCAGGCAAATACGTCACCAAACTGGCATTAGATTGGGAAGAACGAATTCAATTCATGCTGTCAGATGATGGTTCTCTTAAGCGCATCAAATTCTGTGAAACCTTACGTGATCAAAATGATGATATTGATCGTGAAGATGTTGCCCAACGATTTGACGCAGACTTTACCTTAATGACGGGTGAACTCAGTGCGCTAATCAAGAACACTATTGATGCATTGGGTGGTGAAGCAGAAAGTTAATTTTCCAGAAAGAAAGTTCAATCGAACTGCCTACGATGATCACACCCATTGAGGCAGTTCGATGAAATAACAACGTACTATTTTTTCAACTGACATTTATCTCAATCAGAACTGATAAACCAAACCGACACCAAACACATCGTCAGTGTTGATCTTAGTTGTTTTAGTAAATTCATTATTCTTCAACAAATTAAATTGATATTCAGCGTAAGTACGCATATTTTTGTTGAGGTTGTAAGACGCACCAACTGAAATATATTTCACTAAATCTTCAGACCCTTTGTCTGTTCCCACACTGCTGACAGGCAAGTCTTTGCCCAAATTTTTACCTTTGGAATAGACATAGCCGATAGATGGGCGCAGACCAAAATCAAACAGATACTGAGCTGTCAGCTCAAAGTTTTGTGTCTTATTGGCAAACATAGTGTAATCATTTACAGAGCTACCAAATCGGGTCAAGTTATGAGCTTCTCCGTACATGGCTGCCAGGTAAACGTTATTCTTGTCATACTTAGCAGAAACAAGCCATGCTTCAGCCTTATTCCCTTTAGCAAGAACTTTGGCTTTATCAGCACCCAACTTTTGTGCTGAAGTACGGTTAGAGTTACCGTATGACCCACCAAGACTAAAACCATTACCAAAATCATAGGAGCTAGACAGAGCAAAACCATCACCATTCTGCCTTGAAACATCACTACGGCTATTTTTAGTACCACCATCATTTTTAGCTTGATACTGCAAGGCAAAATTCAAACCATTCACCAAACCAAAAAAGTCAGTATTACGGTATGTTAACAGCCCTGTCGAACGCCCCATCATGAAATTATCGGTTGCCGCCATAGAGTCGCCACCAAATACGGGCAATACATCTGTCCATGCGTTAGCATCATAAACGACACCAAAGTTACGGCCGTAATCCAACGAACCGTATTCGTCAAGTTTAAAACCAACGAAGGCTAGACGTGTTCTGGCATTTTTACCACTTTCCGTTTCCACACCATTAGCACCCATGTTGAATTCCCAGCGTCCAAAGCCAGACAGTTTATCTGTCACTTGGGTTGAACCCCTGATACCTATACGGGCAACAGAGCTATCACCAGTTTCTTTACTTGATTTGGAGAATGTTCTCTGGGCTTCTGCTTTTCCATATAAATCAATTTTATTACCATCTTTATTATAAATTTCAGCGGCATTTACTGCCCCAGTGAGAAGAAGTACCGGAATTGCCATTGCTATTGCGTTGTGTTTTATCATTATCATGATCCTCATTAATGTTGTTATTTTTTGCGCCACCGCAAAAAAATGCACTCTCTAAGAAGTTACTTTTCCCAGAATCAATAATCAGGTGGTAGCGTTTTTTTACACGCTTTCGTTACTTAAATGTTAAATTTGTAACAAGCAAAGGGGATATTAAGATCTAAAAAAACCTTTTACTAACAAAATTTGACGAAAAATGCCGTCCTGTGAAGAAAATCACATAGTTAAGGGGGAACTTAAGCCCCTGATAGCACTCGTTATGGGACTAATTAATTAAAAAGGGTAAGTTATAAATATTAATGAAAGTAATAAAAAATAAGTGTCATGATAGAAGTGATTTTTCATTCCATTTTATTTTCACAATTATTAATAACTCATTTAAATAAATAATAATTTATAAATATTATTATTGACAAGATACGGTGAGTTCTGTATTTGGTGGGGAGTGATTTAGTTATCCATTTAAATTTAAATCAGTAATTTCTGTTTCTTAATGGAATCACGCCAATGCGGTACAAATATTCACAACTCATAAGGTGCTAAAATGGCAGAAAATCATTCACGTCCAAGAGGCCGCCCTACAATTCCAGAGCAGGAAATACGCCAAAAAATTCATGATATCACTCTTTCACTTCTTATTAATCAAGGATATATAACTACAACGATGGATGTGGTTGCCAAAAAAGCGGGCATTGCCAAAAAAACACTATACCGTTTCGTCACAAATCGAGAAAACCTGATGGAACAAGTTGTCATGCGCTGGGCAGATAATTTTACCCCCGCCTTTAAGAAAAAGCCCAATAACTCTCAGCAAGTCATCAAACTAATGAAAATATATTTAGGTGAAATGGCCAAGGAATCATTATCTTCAGATTCTGTAGGTTTATTTAAGTTACTACAATCTGATTTTCCTTATCGTGAAATACTGCTGGATAAATATCAGCAAGGTGGTATTGAAAAAGGGAAGAATATTCTGGCCAATTGGCTTGAACACCAATATCAGCAGGGGCTAATAAAAAAACTTGATTATAACCTTATTAGCGAATTGATAATTTCAATGGTTATTGCGGAACCGCTCAGGAAAATGGCATTGGGTATCCTCCCTCCAGTGCCAGAAACAGATATCACGCCTCATATTACCGCAGCAATGTCATTAATTAAGTATGAATTTTTAGAG
Organism: Xenorhabdus hominickii; assembly: GCF_002632725.1. Taxonomy (GTDB): domain Bacteria; phylum Pseudomonadota; class Gammaproteobacteria; order Enterobacterales; family Enterobacteriaceae; genus Xenorhabdus; species Xenorhabdus hominickii. The sequence goes on along the minus strand of NZ_NJAI01000003.1, from coordinate 282,623 downwards.
GAATAGTGACTATTTCCGGGTATCTCATTTTCACGGAAATATAAACCGGCGCCGAAACGATAATCACATCGGCGCCCATTTGAATTAACGAATTTGCATTAAAAAAATTGTTTTACGCATTATTGAAAAAAATGAGAGAAAAATCATGAAGTTTCCCTTCCGCCCTCTATTATTAATCACCGCGTTAAGTTGTAGTTTTTCGGCTATGGCGGTTTCTGCCAATCACCTTCCTCTTATGCCTTGGCCACAACAAGTTTCAGTACAACAGGGGCGTCTTTATAATATTGACAGAAAACTGAATATCATCGTTACGGGAGATGAGATGCAAGATGCCATATCCCGCTGGCGAAAACGCATTGAAGCACAAACTGGCTGGATATTGCCGCCACCTGAATATTCTATTTCCTCTGTCCCGACGATCAGAATTAGCATAGCCAAGAAAACAGCGCCGATTCCCCAACCCAACAACGATGAAAGTTATCAGTTAGTCATTAATTCCCACGGTGTCACATTGAAATCAGCGACCCGTTTTGGTGCTATGCGTGGCGTGGAAACTTTGTTGCAATTATTGCAAAACGATCACAAAGGTACTTATCTGCCTCTGGTCAATATTACCGATAATCCGCGATTTTCATGGCGTGGCGTGATACTTGATTCTGCTCGTCATTTTCTGCCAGTTGAAGTGATTAAACGCCAATTGGATGGCATGGCTGCCGCCAAAATGAATGTCTTTCATTGGCATTTAACCGATGATCAAGGCTGGCGTTTCGCTTCTGATCATTATCCGAAACTACAACAACGTGCGAGCGATGGCCTGTTTTACAGTAAAGCGCAGATGCAGGATGTGGTTGCTTATGCCAGCAGTTTAGGTATTCGCGTTGTACCTGAGATTGATTTACCCGGTCATGCTTCCGCCATTGCCGTTGCCTACCCTGAATTGATCAGCACATATGGAAACTACGAGATGCAGCGCCAGTGGGGAGTCCACAAACCAACGCTGGATCCAAGCAATCCGCAAGTACATCAGTTTGTCGATACTTTAATTGGTGAGATCACTGAAATTTTCCCTGACCCATACATTCACATTGGCGGTGATGAAGTTGATGCTTCTCAATGGCAGGCTTCTAAAAAAATCCAGATATTTATGCAGGAAAAAGGCTTGAAAGATAGTCATGCCTTGCACGCGTGGTTCAATCAAGAGCTAGAAACGATCCTTGAAAAACACGGGCGTAAAATGGTGGGATGGGATGAAATCTATCATCCCGCATTACCGAAATCTATCGTTATTCAATCATGGCAGGGGCAAGATTCACTGGGCAAGACCGCTGATGAAGGCTATCAAGGAATCTTGTCCACAGGGTTTTATCTTGATCAACCCCAAAGTGCGGCCTATCACTATCGCAATGAAGTCTTGCCACAAACACTCAACATCGATGATAACGTGAAAGCAGATGAGACCGCGCAAAGCTGGTCATTTACGATGCCACGTTTAAAAGGAAACCCAGTGACGGGCAGTTTTACTCTGATTCAGGACAACAACGGCAAATGGCGTGGTTTTATTGATTTCGCCGGAAAATCACGTCGCGCCGTTAACAGCATTGTTTGGCGAGGGGAGACAGTGAAGTTTACTGTGGATAGTTGGATGGGAGAAACGACTCCGGTTGTAAACCTCAATCAGCAACAAAAAACCGCGAGCGGTTATATCCTGTTAGGTAATGTGCGCTATCCAGTCACAGGAGAAAAGTTAGCAACGACTCCCGCTGGCAATCAACCTGTTGTACCAGCGAATCACCATCAGCACAATATTCTGGGAGCTGAAGCTGCATTATGGTCAGAGAATGTCACCGCTGAAGTGTTGGATATTAAACTCTGGCCACGTACCTTTGCCATAGCTGAACGACTTTGGTCTGCCAAAGATGTGACGAATGAAAAGCACATGTATCAGCGTTTACATACGATGGATGCGTGGACAACGGTATCCGTCGGCTTGCAACAGCAAGCCAATAGCCAACGGTTGATGACCCGTTTGGCAAACAATACGAATATTGAACCACTGCAAATCTTGGCTGAAGCAGTGGAGCCAGCCCAGTATTACTCCCGCCATCATTCTAAGTTTCAAGCCGGTAATTACCATCAATATGAACCACTTTATCGTTTTGCTGATACGTTAGGATCAGAAAGTCTGGTTGTCAGGGAAATGGAAACATTGGTTGATCGGCTATTAAAGAATAAGCAGGATTGGCAGGCGGAGCAGGCATTACGTGATCGACTAATACGTTGGCGGGATAACCATAATTCCGTGATGAAGATTGTCAAAGCGAACTATATGATGCGTGATCTCGTACCCGTTGCCAATGATGTCAGCGAAATTGCCGAGCTTGGTTTAGTGATGCTGGATCACGTGAAGGCCGGAAAAACATTTTCGCCACAACAGCAACAGGATGCCCAGAAATTGCTGACACAAGGGACACAAATGCGTGATGAAGTAGTGATACGAGCGGTATATCCACTGGAACGGATGCTTAATTATTTGAGTAAATAGGCCGAACCATTAGATAAATCAAAGGGTAAGAATCATTATGATGATACTTGCCCTATTAGAAAACCAGGAGTCGATTTCAAATATAAAGATTATAAAACTCCGCCAATATGCCATGAATGCAAACGCCACAATTCAATGTTTGGCATAAGATTTTTTGCATATACCCAATGGATTTCAAGTTGCAGCGCGACGGCAAGGGAACGAATATCCAGGAGCATAGGCCATGTGACTGGGTGAGTGAGCGTAGCCAACAAAGCGGCAACTTGAAAGACGACGAGTATAGATAAACATAAAATAAAATATCGAAACATGAATATATATGCATACAGAAAAAACAATCTTTAGTTTTTTATTTTTAATACAATAATCTCAATTAATATCTACAAATGGAGATAAAGAATGGTGTTTGTTTTGAGGAGGGAGTTATGACGGTATACCATTAATATACCGAATAGAAATAAAAGATAAAAAATTGAACTGCCCAATCAATTGGACAGTTCATATTTATCACACTATCTTCCTGCGGCATCCGCTATCAGATAGCCTTGATGAAACTTACTGAGCGGCAACAGACTCCATTCCCACCAACCCAACTTTGAGATAACCCGCTTTGCGCAGTGAATTCATCACACTCATCAACATTTCATAATCCACAGATTTATCTGCTTGGAAGAAAATCGTGGTTTCTTTATTGGATTGTGTGGTTTGATCCAATACCGAAGATAAAGTATCGCGCTCAACCAATTGATCCCCCACGTACAGCTGATGATCCGCTTTAACGGTCAGGAATACGGGTTTTTCCGGGCGCGGTTGCGGTTTAGCAGAGGATGCCGGCAAATCAACTTTAATATCTACTGTTGCCAGTGGTGCCGCCACCATGAAAATAATCAGCAGCACCAACATCACGTCAATAAATGGCGTGACGTTAATTTCATGCAATTCACCGCTATCGTCCAAATCTTCATTAAGACGTATTGCCATAATTGATTACCTTGCTTCTGCTTTTTCTGCTTTTTCTGCTTTGCTGTCAGCCAGATCAAGATCACGTCCCAGCAACAGAATTGCCTGAGCCGCCATATCCCCCACTTGTCCACGATATGATGAAATCACACGGGCAAAGACGTTATAAATCACTACCGCAGGGATCGCTGCTACCAGCCCCAGTGCGGTTGCCAGCAGTGCTTCCGCGATACCCGGTGCGACAACGGCCAAGTTTGTCGTTTGTGAATGGGCAATACCAATAAAGCTGTTCATAATCCCCCAGACAGTCCCGAACAGGCCGATAAATGGGGAGATTGCGCCAATGGTTGCCAGATAGCCGTTGCCACGGCCCATATGACGGCTGATTGCCGCGACGGTACGTTCCATGCGGAAGGCTGTACGTTCTTTCGTACCCGCTTTGTCGGTACTTTCAGCAGATAAAGCGCGCTCGGACTGAGCTTCGCTCAACATTAGACGACTGATGCTCTGCTTACTAAAATCAGCTGCAATTTTCGCTGCCATATCCAAGTTGGTCGCGTCAGCCAAGGCCTGTTGTTCTTTGCGTAAACGACGGCGAGCTGTCAGCAGTTCAACTCCTTTGGAGAAAAATAGTGCCCATGTGATGACAGAGGCAATAACTAACCCCACCATAACAGTTTTTACTACTGCATCCGCGTTCTGATACATACCCCAAATAGACAGATCCGTTGCAAAACCACTGGACAGATTTTCAGATTCGTCTGAAACCGAAGTGGTAACAGTTTCAGTTGTCACGCTTTCTGCGGTCACACTCTCTGTTGTCTCAACCGCGTCTGATTGCGGCTCTGTGGTTTGCTTTTCTGTAGCTTGCGGTTTTTTGGTTGATGGCGCTTCGGTTTTCGCTTCAGCCTCTTGCTGAGGAGCTGCGGCAGGGGCTGGTGTGGCCGGAGCGGCTACCTGAGCAGCAGCCTGATTTTCTGGCGTTGCTGGCGCAGTATCAGCCCATGCTGAACTTGTTAATCCGAGTGCCAATAGAATAGAAGCTGTCAAATTACGCATCAGTTAGCCTTACTCTCTTTCTTATAGATTCTGTTACTTAGCAGTGAATCGCGTTTACTCATCTTGCTAATCCTAATATATATTCTGAGTATGGATCATTTTTCACCATGTATTCCTTCATCTTGCCCGTTGCTTCTCTGTTGACTGCACGTTGATCGCACTGCAAGTTGAAATCGATTAGGTATAAAAGCTTCATTTGAAGCCTGATCCATACTTATCACCCCAAGTGGGGTAAAAGTCCGCCGTGAATGATATCAGACATTGAGCGATTTGATAGTAATTATCATTACTATTTGATAAAAAAGTGCTAATTAATGATGCATATTATTTAATCTCTTCTGACTTACTGTTGATAGAGCACCTTGAATTTTCGTCAAGTTGCTCAATTCCTTTTGGCAAAACCGCCCCAAATCTTTTAACTTGCTTATCATTATTTGAACAATTTTACTTGGACAGTGAACCAAACATGAGCTTAGGGGTGGGATGCTATGACAGAAAAAAAACTAGAAACTTTATTAGTCAGTGCAGGAAGGCAAAAAAAATATACGCAAAACGCGGTTAATCCCCTTATTCAACGTACATCATCTGTCATTTTCGATACCGTTGCAGATATGAAACATGCCTTGAAGAATCGGGCAAAAGGTGAATTATTCTATGGACGCCGTGGCACACTCACGCACTTCTCCTTTCAGGAAGCCATGACCGAACTGGAAAATGGTGCTGGCTGTGCCCTTTATCCTTCTGGAGCAGCAGCGATCACCCATTCGATTTTAGCATTCGTGGAAACTGGCGATCATGTTTTGCTGACAGGAACAGCTTACGAACCTACACAGGAATTTTGCAATCAGTTTCTCCATAAGATGGGCATTTCTACCGACTATTTTGACCCGATGATCGGAGAAGGTATTGCTTCGTTGATTAAACCCAATACTAAGGTGGTTTTTCTTGAATCTCCCGGCTCACTGACGATGGAAGTACAGGATATTCCGGCTATCGTGCAGGCTGTCCGTCAGGTTAATCCTGAGATGGTGATTATCATTGATAATACATGGGCGGCGGGTGTGCTGTTTAAGGCGCTGGAATTTGGTATCGATATTTCCGTTCAATCTGCCACAAAATATATCATCGGACATTCGGATGGCATGCTGGGAACCGCGGTTGCCAATGCACGTTGTTGGGATCAACTCAGGGAAAGTTCTTATTTGCAGGGTCAAATTGCTGATCCTGAAACAGTGTATACAGCAACCCGTGGGTTACGTACGCTGGCTGTTCGCCTGAAACAGCATGAAGAAAACAGTATCAAGATTGCCAAATGGCTTGCACAGCGGCCAGAAGTGGCTGAAGTTTACCATCCTGCCTTGCCTTCTTGCCCTGGACATCATTATTTTCAACGCGATTTCACAGGCTCTTGCGGGTTATTTTCTTTTCTCCTGAATATCCAACTTACACCGACACAATTTTCTGATTATCTGGATAATTTCACCCATTTCAAGATGGCTTTTTCATGGGGAGGATTTGAATCATTAATTTTGGGTATCCAGCCTGAAATGCTTAAGACAATGCGCCAATATGATTCGCCCCAGAAAACGGGCACGTTATTCCGTCTCCATATCGGATTGGAAAACCCACAAGACTTGATTGATGATCTGGAAGCCGGTTTTGCCCGCCTGGCTCTTTTTTAATTCCAAGTATGCATAACATCAGAGACTCAATGTTTAGAATGAATTCTTTAACATCATGCCTCTCTATTTAGCGAAAAACGCCGTAAACCCTCGCCCCAATGCGAGGGGGTCGTAAAAGAGTATTAAAGAGAGTCATGATGTCATTTTTTCCCTGTCATCCCGTTCAAGCCTTTATGTTGTATCAAATCCCCCCCTCCCCCCTTCATTTTGCGGTACACTTGAAACCTCCTTTCATCTTTTACATTCGAAATATAGGTATAGACCTGCTCGTTAATTAGTTCATTCGCAAAAATTACAGGATAAACAATGGAAACGTTAAGCGAGATTGTGCATGCGCTCTGGCATCATGATTTTAACCAACTCGCCAATCCCGATGTCATCTGGATTATTTATGGTGTTCTCTTTGTCACGTTAGTGCTGGAAAACGGGCTATTGCCAGCCGCTTTTTTACCCGGCGATACTTTGCTGATACTTTCTGGTGCCTTGATTGCCAAAGGCGTCATGAGTTTCATTCCCACCGTCATTCTATTGAGTATTGCGGCAAGTCTGGGGTGCTGGCTAGGCTATTTGCAGGGTCGCTGGCTCGGTCATACCCGAATAGTGAAAAATTGGCTGGCGCAACTTCCCTTACAATATCGCCAACGTGCCAATCAACTATTCTCCGAATACGGCCTATCCGCTCTGCTTATCGGACGTTTTTTAGCGTTTGTTCGTACTCTTCTGCCAACATTTGCGGGTATTTCTGGTCTAAATAATAAACGCTTTCAGTTTTTTAACTGGTTAAGTGGCTTTTTATGGGTCATTATTATCGTGGGTTTTGGCTACATACTGAACCAGATCCCATTTGTCAAAGCGCACCAAGATCTGGTGATGAACATTTTGATAATTCTGCCTGTGATTTTGTTGATCAGTGGATTATCCGCTTCTTTACTGATGTACTGGCGCCACAAAAAATCATCAAAGAGAAAGTAAGTCAAAAAACTTGTTGTTTAGGCTTTCTTATAAAAGCGGCTGTTTTTTTATTTGAAAATTTATCAACCCCAAAAATTAAACAACCAGAGTCCATTCCGACAGGCAACCGTTAGTGCCAACAGTTTGAGCAGTACCCGAATTTCATAGGCTGAATAACTTCCCTGAATGGGATGGACGACCTTATCAATCGATCAATATCCTAACGTGATGCTGTTGAAACTATACAAATAAAATCGTCTCAATAAACAAAAGGATGCTCATTGATATATCCCAAAACTTACATGATCTAACGAGTAAGAAAAGGTTATTATTATGCAGAATTTCACCCTACACACCCCCACCAAAATCATTTTCGGCAAAGGGCAAATTGCCCAATTAAGTAATGAAATCCCGAAAACGGCGAAGATTTTGTTAGTTTATGGCGGTGGTAGTATTAAGCACAATGGGGTACTTTCCCAAGTTTATGCTGCATTGGAAGGCTATACAATTGACGAGTTCAGTGGTATTGAACCCAATCCCGCCTATGAAACACTTATCAAAGCTGTCGATTACATCCGCCAACATGAGATTGATTATTTACTGGCAATCGGGGGAGGATCTGTCATTGATGGCACTAAATTCATTGCGGCAGCAGTTAATTATCCTCATGATGATTTGTGGGAGATATTAATAACCAACGGTGCATATATCACTTCTGCTCTTCCTTTTTCCTGTGTACTAACACTACCTGCAACAGGTTCCGAAACCAATAATTTTTCAGTCATCAGCCGTCGGGAAACAGGCGATAAGCAATCTTTTTCCTCTCCTTTTGTTTTCCCCAAAATTGCCATCCTCGATCCCGAAGTAACATATTCTCTTCCAGTCAGGCAGACGGCTAATGGCGTCGTAGATGCTTTTGTCCATACGTTGGAGCAGTACCTGACGTATCCCGTAAATGCCAAAGTGCAGGATCGTTATGCAGAAGGTTTATTGATGACGTTACTTGAAGAAGGGCCTAAGGTACTAAAAGAACCTGAAAATTATGCTATTCGCGCCAATATTATGTGGACAGCAACCCAAGCGCTAAACGGTCTTTTAGGTGCCGGAGTGCCACAAGATTGGGCAACACACGAGTTGGGTCATCAGTTAACCGCCTTTCACGGGTTAGACCACGCTCAGACACTGGCGATTATATTACCGCATCTTTTACAAGAAAAACGCGAAGCGAAACACGACAAACTCCTGCAATATGCTGAACGTGTCTGGGATTTCACTGAGGGTTCTGAAGAAGAAAGAATCAGCAAGGCTATCCGTGCCACTCGTCAGTTTTTTGAAGATATGGGAGTGAAAACTCATCTTTCTGATTATCGGCTTGATGGCAGTTCTATTCCTGCAATGATCAAAAAATTAGAAACACAAGGTTTGGTTGCTCTCGGTGAACACCAAGATATTACGCTTGATGTCAGTCAGCGAATTTATGAGGCGTCCATCTGAAGTTCCAAATCTGAAGGAGGTAAGCATGGGGCAGCAAACAATTATTAAGCTCGTTGATGAGAACCACATGCCACAATTGGGGCTTGGGGTTTGGCAAGCGAGTAATGAACAGGTTGTTAAAGCTATCCACACGGCATTGGAAGTGGGTTATCGTTCTATTGATACAGCAGCGATTTATCATAACGAAGAAGGTGTAGGAAAAGCCTTGAAGGAAAGTGATATTCCACGGGAAGAGATTTTTGTCACCACCAAACTTTGGAATGATCGCCATCTGGACGCCAGTGCTGCATTACAGGAAAGTTTGGACAAACTACAGCTGGATTATGTAGATCTTTATCTCATTCACTGGCCTGCGCCTGAGCAAGATCATTATGTTGATGCATGGAGACAACTTATTGATCTGAAAGAGGCGGGGTTGGTTCGCAGTATTGGTGTGTGTAATTTCCACATTGAACATTTGCAGAGATTGATATCCGAAACCAACGAAATTCCTGCTATCAATCAAATTGAATTGCATCCACTGATGCAACAGCGACAGCTTCACTCATGGAATGCAACCCACCATATTACAACTGAATCCTGGAGCCCATTATCACGGGGAGGAAAAGGCGTTTTTGACTCTCCATTAGTTGAAAAACTTGCCATTAAATACGGAAAAACACCGGCGCAAATTGTCATCCGCTGGCACCTTGAATGTGGCATGATTGCCATTCCTAAATCCGTTACCCCTTCTCGTATTAAAGAAAATTTTGAGGTGTTTGATTTCAGATTGGAAAAAGAAGATTTAACTGCCATGGCAACATTGGATATTGGCAAGCGGATAGGCCCGAATCCTGAGACTTACAACCTGGTTGAATTAGCTACCTTTTAATAACTCTCCATATAATCTAATCCAACAGGACCTGAATTCTGTCGAATAACAGAATTCAGGTCACGGCATACCCAATAGGATATCAGGTTGCATAGCGGCGGCGAGGGAAACGAATTCCCAGGAGTATAACTCACGCTGTGACAGCTCCTCACCCTATCGAGGGTGTCGCAAAAGGCATACGTTGCCAGATGTAGTGTTGATGGGATAAAAGCACTGCAACTCATTAATAAAATCAAAATTATGAATAATAACAATGTTGATTATTGGTGTATGCTTTATGACATAGACTTACTGTATGACAGTAAATATTATATGTATTAAATGGATAGTAAGTTAATTATGTTTTTTTAGAGAGTAAAAAACATATCTACTTCCATATTTAACCCAAATAATACTTAAGGAAATGGTTATGATTTACATAGTGATTTCTTTATTGATGCTTATCCCTTTTTTCTTCATCTTAAAGTGGCTTCTGTTATCAAAGCACATTCACCACAATGCGGCAGGTATTATGTTTGCGGTAGCGGTTATTGCTTTCCATATGTATATCTTCCGCTTCGATCAGCTCCCTATTTTGCATGTTGCGATGTCCCATAAACCGATTGTGTTTTATGGCGCAATTGTGATTGCTCTTTTACACGGTGTAATCTATTCCGTTTGCTTTAATCGGTATTATGGGAAAGCAATTTATGATAAGCGTTAATCTACAAAACCTGCCCAACCTATAGCATTGAAGTTACTGTTGAGGATCATCATCTTTATTTTCTACCTCATCAGCGGATTTGGTGTTAGCAGTCAACAGATAAGGCGACTGTTGCCAACGGCTAGGAGATAGCTGCAATAAATTATGGGCCAGAATAAAGCCAATCGCCAAGGATAGCAGGAGCATGATACGGAGTAAGTTAGTGGTGTTATCGACCTGCTTAGCTTCAGTTGCCAATCTGTGGGTATCCAATGTCAGGCGGAGAAAACCTTTGGGCGAGTTTTTACCCGGTATAGGTACGACTATTTGCTGGTTAAAATAACCACTGGATTTTTTTCCCTCTAGCGATAATCGTTCGCGAACAGAGATCGGTTCACCACTCCGTGCAATCTGTGTTCCATTTGCCAAATAAACACTAGCATCCAAGATTCGACTCTCCCGAGTCAGATAATCCAAATTATCTACAATTTTTTTACTATCAATATCTTTGCTACCATTATCTATATAATCAGATAAGCTGAATGCAACTTGTTTTGCCAATGTCTTCGCCAGATCCTCGAACTGAGCCATATGGGATTGCTGTTGAGAACGACTGAAATAGGAAACCCCCTGCATCAGCAGTACCAGCAGACCTATACATACTAAAATAATCGCTGTCTTGTGTAATCGGAATTTTAGTTTAGCTTTTATCATCATTATTATCTCATCCCATGCACCAAAGGCACATGTTGCCAGATGCAATATTGATAGGATAGTTTGAAAAGAATTTTTTGCCGCCAAAATTGTATGGAATACAGGAGTCGATATTCATGTCTAATAATCTGGCCTATCGTTACTTACCGGATGAGATCCATAAATGGCCGGGATTACCGTTATCCCTCAGTGGTGATGAAGTGATGCCACTGGATTACCGAGCTGGGGACAGCGGATGGTTGCTGTATGGGCGTGGTTTGGATAAACAACGCATCAGCGAGTTTCAGCATCTGCTTGGTGCAGCTATGGTGGTCGTATCCTCATGGCGTATTGATGATTATCAGGTTGTCCGTATTGCTGGCAGCCTTTCGCCTCGCATTAAACGACTGGCAGATGAATGTCGTCTGGATGTTGTTCCATTGGGGCAAATCCCACGTCTGCGCTCGCCTGGCCTCTTGTTGATGGATATGGATTCAACCGCTATCCAGATCGAGTGTATTGATGAGATCGCTCGTTTGGCTGGCGTTGGCGACAAAGTCGCTGAAATCACAGAACGCGCAATGCAGGGTGAGCTTGATTTCTCAGAAAGCCTGCGCGAACGCGTTGCTCAACTGGCGGGTGCCGATGCAGCAATCTTGCAGCAAGTGCTGGATACGCTCCCTCTTATGCCTGGCCTGACGAGCCTTGTCCGCAAGTTACAATCATTGGACTGGCATGTTGCGATCGCCTCCGGTGGTTTTACTTTCTTTTCCGATAATCTTCGCCAACAACTGCGTCTTTTTGCCACCGTAGCCAATCAACTTGAAGTTAAAGATGGCAAACTGACGGGCAAAGTCAAAGGGACAATTGTCGATGCGAAATATAAAGCAACTACGCTGATAAGATTGGCAAAAGAGCTGAACATTCCTCTGAGCCAAACCGTTGCCATTGGTGATGGCGCCAATGACCTGAAAATGATCCGCAAAGCAGGATTGGGAATTGCCTATCATGCCAAGCCCAAAGTATATGCGCAGGCTAAGGTTGCGATCCGCCATGCCGATTTGATGGGTGTTTTGTGTGTTTTGAGTGGTGGCTTGAAACACGAAGAACGTTAGTAGTCATATTGAGGGAGAACAGAGTGGCAAAAGCAGCAAAACGGGCATTTGTCTGTAACGAGTGTGGTGCAGATTATCCACGTTGGCAGGGGCAATGTACCGCATGTCACGCATGGAATACAATTACGGAAGTGCGTTTGGCCGCAGCTTCATCTTCCCGTAATGAACGTTTAAGCGGCTATGCCGGAGATGTGGGCATCAGCAAAGTGCAGAAACTCTCAGAGATCAGTTTGGAAGAACTGCCCCGTTTTTCAACCGGATTTAAAGAGTTTGACCGGGTTCTTGGCGGCGGCGTGGTTCCTGGTAGTGCCATTTTGATCGGGGGTAATCCTGGCGCAGGGAAAAGTACCCTGCTCTTACAAACTATGTGCCAATTATCGACCCAGATGAAAACATTGTATGTCACAGGGGAAGAATCATTGCAGCAAGTCGCGATGAGAGCACATCGGCTAGGCTTACCGACCGATGAACTGAACATGCTGTCAGAAACCAGTATTGAACAAATTTGCCTGATTGCCGAACAGGAACAACCGAAACTCATGGTAATCGACTCGATTCAAGTGATGCACATGGCGGATATTCAATCCTCACCGGGCAGTGTAGCGCAAGTGAGAGAAACCGCAGCTTACTTGACACGGTTTGCAAAAACCCGTGGCGTTGCCATTATCATGGTTGGGCATGTCACAAAGGATGGCTCTTTGGCCGGTCCAAAAGTGCTCGAACACTGTATAGACTGTTCTGTCATGCTGGATGGCGAAGCAGATTCGCGTTTTCGCACACTGCGCAGTCATAAAAACCGTTTTGGTGCCGTCAATGAGCTTGGAGTGTTCGCTATGACCGAACAAGGATTGCGGGAAGTGAATAACCCTTCTGCCATTTTCCTGAGCCGTGGCGATGAAGTGACATCGGGTAGTTCTGTCATGATTGTGTGGGAGGGCACTCGTCCTTTGCTGGTTGAAATTCAGGCGCTGGTAGACCACTCCATGATGTCAAATCCTCGTCGTGTCGCGGTAGGGCTTGAACAAAACAGGTTGGCTATTCTATTGGCGGTTTTGCATCGACATGGAGGTTTGCAAATGGCTGACCAAGATGTATTTGTTAACGTTGTCGGTGGTGTGAAAGTAACGGAAACCAGTGCTGACCTTGCATTATTGCTCTCTTTGGTTTCCAGTTTCCGTAATCGTCCTTTACCCCGTGATCTGGTGGTATTCGGTGAAGTGGGATTGGCGGGTGAGATTCGTCCCGTTCCCAGTGGTCAGGAGCGCATTTCAGAAGCCGCCAAACATGGCTTTAAACGGGCTATTGTGCCTCATGCCAATGTTCCCAAAAAAGCATTGCCGGATATGAAGGTATTCGGTGTTAAAAAACTGGCTGATGCCTTAGCTATTTTGGACGATCTGGATGACTGAGTCACTATTTACTCCAGAGCGTTCTATCCTTAATAGATTCCGAGTTACATAAAATATTTTGTTACCTGCCTGACATTATCAGAACCAATAAGGCAGGTAATAAATTCACCCTATCAACCCACGCTATTTTCCTAATCAAAAACTATTAGTAACATTTAATCCGAAATAGTTATACAAATATAACTACGAAATCCCAAAGATAGATCAATCGTATTAAATAAAATCCAACAATTAATATAGTGATTATTTTTTCGATTTAACCATAAATTTAATACATATTTATTTTATTTTTTATATATTGTTGATTATCTAATTTTAAATTCTTACGGCCATGAAAATAGCAATATTTCATTCCAAAATATCAATATGCTCAATTTTATTTTACCTTTCACAGCGAGCATGCTATGTTGTTTAATATACTAAACACAAGGAGGATGTATGAATCAGTTTGACTATTTGAAAGATGCTATCAAACAGGCAGGTTACACGTTACAACAAATTGCTGATGCGAGCGGTATGACAAAAGGCTATCTGAGCCAATTGGTTAATGACAAAATAAAGAGTCCCAGCGCTCAGAAACTGGCAGCTCTTCATCAATATCTAGGATTAGCCTATCCTATGGAAAAGAAAACAATTGGAGTCGTGTTTGGTAAATTTTACCCATTACATACCGGACACATTTATTTGATTCAACGGGCATCCAGCCAAGTTGATGAATTGCATGTTGTTCTTTGTTATGACGAAACCCGGGATCGTGAGTTATTTATCAACAGTTCGATGTCCCAACAACCCACAGTGAGTGATCGCCTGAGATGGTTATTGCAAACGTTTAAGTATCAGAAAAATATCCATATTCACGTTTTTGATGAACAAGGAATGGAGCCTTATCCGAATGGCTGGAAAGCTTGGAGTAAAGGCGTGAAAACATTCATGGCAGAAAAAGGTATCAATCCTAATTATATCTATTCCAGTGAAGAGCAGGATGTCTCTCGCTATAAAGAATACTTCGGTATTGAGACTTTTCTTATTGATCCACAGCGTTCATTTATGAATATCAGTGGCAGCCAAATTCGTCAGGCACCTTTCCGTTATTGGGAATATATCCCTACAGAAGTGAAGCCATTCTTTGTGCGCACTGTCGCTATCCTTGGTGGTGAATCGAGCGGAAAGTCGACATTAGTGAATAAGCTGGCCAATATGTTTAACACCACCAGTGCATGGGAATACGGTCGTGAATATGTATTTTCCCACTTAGGGGGGGATGAAATGGCTTTGCAATACTCAGATTACGATAAGATTGCATTAGGTCATGCTCAATATATTGATTTTTCAGTTAAATATGCCAATAAAGTTGTATTTATTGACACCGATTTCGTGACAACACAGGCATTTTGCAAACGCTATGAAGGTAAAGAACATCCTTTTGTTCAAGCGATGATTGATGAGTATCGCTTTGATTTAGTTATTCTTTTAGAAAATAACACACCTTGGGTAGCTGATGGTTTGAGAAGTCTGGGTAGCGAACGGGATCGCAAAGAATTTCAACATTTACTTGAAAGTATGTTGAAGAAAAATAATATCAATTATATCTGTGTCAATTCGCCAGACTATGATCAACGTTTTCTGCGCTGTGTTGAATTAGTTCAAGAAATGTTAATGGAGTAACTAACTTTTATCTATAAAATAGATTTAAATTATATTATTATTATTACAATTAATAGATAGTAATTGATTCTTAGCCATAACTTTTTTCGACCTTGTTTTATTCCATATTAACGTTTAATTAAATGTTTCTTGTGGTTATTTTTACAATAGCAATAAAATAAATTGTGATAATAATATTTTTTGATGCTTGAATTTTACCGTTTTGACTTGAATTACAGAGAAATAAGTCATTTAATGAACAGACCTATTGATTTATTTATATAAATTTTATTAGTTATTAATAATCCCACAAATATGTTAGGTCTTTTATCAACAATGGGGGTGATGCACAAAATAATGTTAAGTTATTAATAAAAACATAATGACTTTTTTCCTTATTATCAAAGTGGAATAAAAATAGAATGATTTATGCTATTTTTATTTAACTAAATCTTTATCTTAAGCATAATTAACTAACGTTTTTGACTTTTTATTCCAAGACTAAGAAACATCTCATTTATTATATAATCATTGTAAATAATAATTGACATAAGATGAGTATATCCCTGATGTGAATGTTTCACATATAAACTATTTTTATTTGCGCAATTCCTTATAGGTATTATTGCGAATGGACTTAGACAGTATATGTTAAGGAAAAAGCTTTAATCTTTTAACCTAATTGTGTTGAGAATATGAACTTAAATCAATTTAAATCGATTGAGGTTATCAATATTTCATATGGTTTAACTGATAATACAGTTAATCATGAAATGATTTCAGATATCACATTTTCTATTATACCAGGTGAAATTACTTTGATAACAGGGCCGAAAGCATCGACTAACCGTACAGTGCTGTCGATTGCATCGGGTATGTTACAACCAGACCAAGGAGATGTATTAATAAATAATAACAAGCTGAAACTGATGAATGATAGAGAATTAGGAAAGTTTCATACCGAGAGTAGTGGGTTTATTTTCCAGGGTTTCAATTTATTTAGAGAACTCACTCTGTTAGATAACTTGTTATTATCAACGTCTTATGGATTATCGCTTTCTCGTGAACAAGCAGAAAAAATCGCGCAGAAATCGTTGGACGTTGTCAAATTAGGCCATAAGAGCCGTTATTATCCAGAGGAGCTGTCTGAAAACGAAAAACAACTGGCTGCAATGGCAAAAGCCATAGTCAGAAGGCCTGAATATTTATTTGCAGATGATCCAATGCGCAACTTAGATCAGCAGGCATTTCAGATGGTGATTAATATCTTTAAATTTATTGCACATGAACAGAAAGGTACGGTTGTAATTGCCTCTCAAGATAAACGCTTAATGCAATATGCAGATAGTGTCATCACTTTAGCAAGTGGAAAGGCCGTTAAAACTTATGAGTCTTTTCTGGAACAACGCGTGTTGTGTTAGTGTAGTTATTGTTTATAAACTTAAACTTGAAAAACGGCCTGATATCAGGCCGTTTTCTTTATCAGGCTTACTTGCTGATCTTTTTATATTTAATGCGGTGTGGCTCCAGTGCTTCAGCCCCCAGAGTCCGCTTTTTATAATCTTCGTATTCGGTGAAGTTCCCCTCAAAGAAGGACACCTTACCCTCATCCTGATAATCAATGATGTGTGTCGCGATACGGTCAAGGAACCAACGGTCATGGGAAATAACCATCGCACAGCCAGGAAATTCCAGCAGGGCATTTTCCAACGCACGCAGCGTTTCAATATCTAAATCGTTGGTTGGTTCGTCAAGCAGTAACATATTGCCACCGACTTGCAACAGTTTGGATAAATGCAGACGGCCACGCTCACCACCAGACAATTCACCAACACGCTTACCTTGATCTACGCCCTTGAAGTTAAAGCGCCCAACATAAGCTCGGCTCGGAATTTCAAAGTTGCCGATACGCATGATATCTTGACCGCCCGAAACTTCTTCCCAAACGGTTTTGCTGTCATCCATGCTATCGCGGAACTGATCAACAGAAGCCAATTTAACGGTTTCACCCAATGAAATTGAACCTGAATCCGGCTGCTCTTGGTCTGACAACATACGGAACAGTGTCGATTTACCCGCACCATTCGGGCCGATGATCCCAACAATCGCTCCTTTCGGCAGGGAGAAACTCAAGTTGTCGATCAGAATACGATCACCATAAGACTTAGTCAGATCGGTCACTTCCAGCACTTTATCACCCAAACGCGGGCCAGGTGGAATGAACAATTCACTGGTTTCATTACGTTTCTGGTACTCAACGTTATTGAGTTCTTCAAAGCGAGCCAGACGTGCCTTACCTTTTGCCTGACGCCCTTTGGGATTTTGGCGAACCCACTCAAGTTCTTTTTCAATGGATTTACGGCGAGCCGCTTCTGATGCAGCTTCCTGCGCCAAGCGCGCATCTTTTTGTTCCAGCCATGAAGAATAGTTACCTTCCCATGGAATGCCTTCACCACGGTCAAGTTCCAGAATCCAGCCAGCAACGTTATCAAGGAAGTAACGGTCATGGGTAATCGCAACGACTGTGCCTTCATAATCATGCAAGAAGCGCTCCAGCCATGCGACAGATTCAGCATCAAGGTGGTTGGTTGGTTCGTCAAGCAGCAGCATGTCTGGTTTTTCCAGCAACAAACGGCAGATTGCTACACGACGACGTTCACCACCTGACAAATGTTCAATTTTAGCATCCCAAGCAGGCAAACGCAGAGCATCAGCCGCCCGCTCAAGCTGGTTATCCAGGTTGTGCCCATCATGGGATTGGATAATAGATTCCAGTTCACCCTGTTCTTTTGCCAGCTTGTCAAAATCTGCGTCCGGATCAGCATAAGCAGCATAGACTTCATCAAGGCGTGTCAGAGCATTTTTTACTTCGCTGACAGCTTCTTCCACTGCTTCGCGAACAGTATGTTCAAGATTGAGCTTTGGTTCCTGCGGCAGATAACCAATTTTTATCCCGGGCTGTGGGCGAGCTTCACCCTCAATATCTTTATCAATACCCGCCATGATGCGCAGTAAGGTCGATTTACCGGCACCATTCAGACCGAGAACACCAATTTTTGCTCCCGGGAAAAAACTCAGAGAAATATTTTTCAGAATATGTCTTTTCGGGGGAACAATTTTACCAACCCGATGCATACTATAAACATATTGAGCCAATGTATTTTACCTTTTAATTAATCAGGAAATTTTGAAATTCGTTTGCGTTCAGGGGGCTAGATAACCGCAAACGGTAAAAAGCCTCTGGGCGGAACGTCCTTTTATGAATAGCATCGCCGTTCCAATCTGTCGATTGTATTCACTGAGGGATGGAATACAAATAGGTTTATCTACTCTCTTATAAAATAAACACTTTTACAGCCCCTTCCTTATTAGCACGTATTAGTTGTGATCAATCACATCAATAATATGCTTATAATTACATGGTATTTTAGCCATACCCAGTAGATTTCAGGTTGTAGCCAACCAAGCGGAAACTTGAAAAATAGGGGGTATATGCATTTTGGCATGATAGTAGAATCATCTTCTGGAGAGGTGTGTGGCAATGAGTAAGTGGCAGCATTTTGCAATAGCTGTAAGTCTGGTTTTTGTTGTTGTGGGAGCAGCTCATGCTGATTCGCTAGACGCACAACGTCAACGATATCAAGAAATAAAACAGGCTTGGGATGCCAAAAATAGAGAGGAAATTGCACGTCTAATGCCCACGCTGCAAAAGTATCCTCTCTACCCTTATCTTGAATATCGTCAATTAACTCAGGATTTGGCAATAGTTACCCCTGAACAAGTTCAACACTTTATTGATAATTACCCGACTCTGCCACTAACACACTCGCTGAAACTTCAATTTATCAATGTACTGGCAAAAAATGGCGACTGGCACAACCTTTTAACCTTCTCCCCCAATCCCCCAAATTCAGTTGCCGAACGTTGCCATTACTACTTCGCCCAATGGGCCACTGGTCACCAGCAGGTTGCGTGGCAAGGAGCTGAGAAAATTTGGCTCAGCGGCAGTTCATTACCTGACAGTTGCAATCAACTCATTAATGTTTGGGAACAATCTGGATATTTGTCTGCAAATTTAATTTTGCAGCGTCTTGAATTGGCTATGAAAGAAAATAACGTTCCACTCGTTAGCTATCTTGCCAAGCGATTGCCATTAAATTATCAGAAGTTAGTCTCTAGTTTGGTAAAACTACAACATGATCCTGAATTAGTTGAACAATTCGCAACCACCACGGCTCCAACAGATTTCACCCGCTCGGTCGTTATCACCGCCTTTCAGCGTTTCGCCCGCAAAGATGCCAAATTAGCCAGAATAACTATTCCAACACTGGTGCGAATGCAGAAAATGAATGACTCCGAACAGCAGCAATTAAAAGAGTTCATTGCATGGCAATTAATGGGAGATGTCACACCAGAACAAGCAAAGTGGCGAGATGAAACTATCCGGGATTCACAATCGACTAAATTGCTTGAGCGACGTGCTCGTTTGGCTTTGAGGGATGGCGATTATACTAGCCTTGATGGCTGGCTGGCGCTACTGCCCAAAACGGTCTTGCAAAATGATGAATGGCAATATTGGAGTGCCATTATTCTGCTCAATCAAGGAAAGACCACAGAAGGAAATGCAATATTGCGTAACCTAACCAAGCACCGTGGTTTTTATCCCATGGTAGCCGCTCAGAAATTGCATATAACTTATCCTCTGAACATTAATAAAGCCAAAAGACCCGATATGACCATTGCTGGTATGCCGGAAATTAAGCGCATCCAAGAGTTGTTGTATTGGGATATGGAGAGTCTGGCACGTTCGGAGTGGGTTCGCTTAGTGGCCTCACAAAATCCATTGACGCAGGAACAATTGGCGCGTTATGCGTTTGAACAACATTGGCCCTCGCTTAGTGTGCAAGCTACTATTACGGGAAAAATGTGGGATCATCTTGAAGAACGTTTCCCGCTGGCATGGAAAAACGAGTTCGCAAACTTTACAGCAGACAAAAATATTTCCCAAAGTTATGCAATGGCAATTGCTCGTCAGGAAAGTGCGTGGGATCCGCAAGCCCGCTCTTCTAAAGGAGCCAGTGGGCTAATGCAAATCATGCCTAAAACCGCCGAACATACGGTAAAGACGAATAAAATTCAGGGCTATGCCAGTAAAAATCAATTAATGAACCCAATTATGAATATTAAAATTGGCACCGCTTATCTGGATTCGGTTTACCAGCGTTTTGACAATAACCGTATTCTTGCCAGTGCCGCCTATAATGCAGGGCCTACAAATGTTGATCGTTGGCTGGCTGATACCTCTGGACACCTTGATCCGATTGCCTTTATTGAAAGCATCCCTTTCAATGAAACACGCAATTATGTCAAAAATGTTCTTGCCTACGATATGTTCTACCATAATTTTATGGGGAAAATATCTAACGTACTGACCGATACCGAATGGCAAAGACATTATTAATTTAGGATGCATGTATGATATGCTGCTGTACTAGTTAAATAGTATGGTGGCTTTTTATGGCACAAAATCATTTGATTGATCCGGCGATTTCCCCGGAAGATGGTGATGACTGGTTCACTTTTGTAAAGTTATTGCAAAACGCATTTGAAGAAAATTTGCAACATTCTATTTTGCAGCTATTATTGACCCCCGATGAACGTACCGCTTTATCAACCCGAGTTCGGATTATTCAGGAATTGATGCGTGGAGAAATGAACCAACGCGAACTGAAAAACGAGCTAAGTGTGGGTATCGCAACAATCACTCGTGGTTCGAACAGCTTAAAAATAGCGCCAGCTCATGTTAAAGCATGGTTGGAAGCGCAGTTATTAAAATAACTGCTATTAAATAATTACATTAAGTCGTGCAAATAACGGCTTAAATAGCCAAGCGGGGTCATCATGTTATGACCCCAAACGGCTTACTTGTATACCCAATGGATTTCGAGTTGCAGCTCGACAGCAAGGGAACGAATCCCCAGTAGCATAGCTAACTATGTCTAACTATGTGCTAACCTATGTAACTGGGGTGAGTAAACGTAGCCAACAAAGCTGCAACTTGAAAGACGGCGGGGATAAACAGCCGTTAAAGTTAATTATTAATATCCTTGTAAATTTCATGATGAATAGGTACAAGAGCCAATATCAGAGCTTGATGATAAACGCTGGTGCGAGTCAGAATGCCGTTGGTAAAAAAACCGATTGCCCCCCCTTTTTGCTTGATATTATCAATGCCAGTGACTTCAGCCATTTCATGGCCAAGTTCTCGTCCTTCGCGAATACCTTCCAATACTTTTTCAGGAAGCATAAGACTCGCAGAACGCGACTCTCCCCGAATTTGTTTATGCTCAATCACCATCCAGGCAAACGTCATGTCATCTTCAATTCCAGCTTCAACCCCAACCCAGAAGTCAGCTTCAGGCCGGACTTGACGGGCAGCCATAACACGATGGCGGGCACCTGTTCGGGTTTCGGTATTGCCAATAGGCTGTTGAGGTACACTGCTATCTACATTGACATCTTCTATGTGGTAAGTGCCCGAGCCAAAAACATCATCGAATGCAAGGCTAATCGCTTTTATTTTCGCAGGGTTAGTTGTTGCCGCAATAACATGATACATAATAAATAAATTATCCTTTGAACTATTTCACGATGCAGTATAACGGAAAATACATATGTTACAGGTCTATCTTGTTCGTCATGGCGAAACCGAATGGAACGTGGCTCGCCGCATTCAGGGCCAATCTGACAGTCCTTTGACTGAAATTGGCTTGCGTCAGGCTCACTTGGTAGCGCAAAAAATCAAATCAGAAAACATTACCCATGTTATCACCAGTGATCTTGGCCGAACACGCCAAACCGCAGAGATCATCGCCAAAGCCTGTGGGTGTGACGTAATATTGGAACCACGTTTGCGAGAATTACATATGGGGATTTTGGAAAATCGCGAACTAAACTCCCTCTCCCCCGAAGAAGAATCTTGGCGTAAAAGTCTCGTCGATGGTACACCAAATGGACGTATCCCAGAAGGTGAATCGATGAATGAATTATCTATCCGTATGCGAGCTGCACTGGATAATTGCCTCAATTTACCGGCTGGCAGCCGCCCACTGCTCGTAAGTCATGGTATGGCACTTGTCTGTTTGGTCTGTTCAATTCTGGGGCTTCCTGCCAATTCAGAACGTCGTTTAAGGCTGAGAAACTGTTCTATCTCACGAGTCGATTATCAAAATAGCCCATGGCTAGCTTCAGGCTGGATCGTTGAAACAGCAGGCGATATCACACATCTGAATATGCCCGCTTTGGATGAATTACAAGGCTAACGCTCAATTGGGATGAGGTACTCAAATTCCATCACATGGCTTTGAGACTCATCCTCGATATTTTTCCAGTCGAGATTAGTGAGATAGTATCGCTCGATATCATATCCCTTTCTGCGAGTAACATTTAATCTAGGCAAGCAAGTACCATAAATGGTAAAGAGAAACTCTTGTAATTGTTCTTTATTACCAAAATAACTGAACGAAATATAGTCCCCCCCAGGCAAGACGACTGGGCTACTACCTTTAGTATCAAAGACGGCATATTCCGGCTCTATTGCTGTGGTATAGAAAACGGTTTGCTCTTCTTCATGCTCATGACTGAGGATAGTATGATGTAACCCATAAAGTCTGGGTGGTAATACTTCCGCATGCTGTAGATAGTTAATCCAAAAGTTTTGCCGCATGCCTGTGCAAGCAGTTAGCCACTCTTCCAACATATAGCTACACGAGTGCTCAGTGCCAATCAATATTTTATCTTCCAACGTAATATATTTGTGTGTTGGCAGAGGCTTGTTATCCAGCAAGATAGGAGGGCATATTCCTTTTGCACACCATTCTTCACTTCGGCGATAAGATGCGGGCGTTCGATCAAACTGTTTTTTGAAAGCCCTTGTGAAAGTTTGTTGAGAATCAAAACGATATTGCAAAGCAATATCCAGAATAGGTCGACTGGTTAAACGTAATGCAACAGCAGCTCGAGATAATCTTCTCGCGCGGATGTAAGAGGCAATTGCCTGACCAGTCACATCCTTAAACATACGCTGCAAGTGCCACTTAGAATAACCTGCTTTTGCTGCAACATTATCGAGCGATAGTGGACGGTCTAAGTTATTATCCAGCCAATGCAGCAAATCTCGAATGATGTTGGTTTGATCCATACATCTCCCTAAGTCATCAAGACAAAAAGAAAAATCAGAAAATGTAAAACAACTTACTTTGTTGAAAAAACATTTTTCTGTACACATATGTTACGTAGCTTGATAGATAAGCAATACCTATCATTCTTCAAAGATAACAATATGGATTTTTCATCCTCCAGATTACCTGTTACTCAGGCATATTGTGGGTTTTACATTTTAAGATACAGTCCTTGCTTCCAAGCGTAATAGAAATATTTTTATACTATTACTTAGGGTTAATTACTTTATTTATTGCCACATAATTTATTGCCGCACACAGAATGCGACTAGCACTATATAGTGGGCATATTAAATATTGCTTAAATAATTAATTAACTTTGTTTCATCAATGTTATCAATCAGATCACAGATATAATAAAACAAGATAAAACTTGGAATAAGTTAATGGGAAACTTAATAATAAGTCAAGTACTGTCTTTCAAAACCACACAACCACATGAAAATATTAAAAATAAAAATTCCCTTCATTATATTACATGCGCTGTTAAAGACTATTTATTAGCCTACTATCTCATGCAACTCGAAACCTATTAGGTATATAATGGCATGGCTTTTCGTTATGTATATTCATGATGAAAATGGTTTTACCGCAACCATTTACTTGCATTATATGTTAATGGTGGATATTTTCACTGCATTTATTTAATTCATATGGACTAAATATGGTAACAATCAAGAAAATAGTGGTAGCAGCTACCTTACTCTTTTCTCCTGTGCTTCTGCATGCTGAAGAGATTGGCTCTGTTGATACCGTGTTCAAATTTTTTGGCCCTGATAACAAAATAGTAATAGAAGCCTTTGATGACCCCGATGTTAAAAATGTCACCTGCTATTTGAGCAGAGCTAAGACAGGAGGTATTAAGGGCGGTTTGGGATTGGCAGAAGACACATCAGACGCTGCTATATCCTGTCAGCAGGTTGGCCCGATTGAATTGGCAGATAAGATTAAGACATCCCCCAAGAAAGGACAGGTCGTCTTCCAGAAACGTACTTCTCTGGTGTTTAAAAAACTTCAAGTTGTACGATTCTATGATAATAATCGTAATTCATTGATTTACCTAACTTATTCTGACAAAGTGATCGATGGTTCTCCTAAAAACGCGATTAGTGCCGTGCCAATTATGCCGTGGAAAAAGTGATTGAACCACGAAATAGACCGACTGTTAAACTATCGTCCAGTAGGCAATGTCTGTTAAATTAAAAAGAAAAGCCCTGATGTTGTAAAACATTCGGGCTTTTTAGCTGATACTAAAACTCTTTCACTACATTAGTATTAAAGAATATCAGTATTAAAGAATGAGTATCAAAGAGGTTTAGTCTTCTAAATCACCACAGAAGCGATAACCTTCACCGTGGATAGTCGCAATGATTTCTGGAGTATCCGGTGTCGATTCGAAGTGTTTACGAATACGGCGGATAGTCACATCAACAGTACGATCGTGAGGTTTCAGCTCGCGCCCTGTCATTTTTTTCAGCAATTCTGCACGAGTCTGGATCTTTCCAGGATTCTCACAGAAATGGAGCATCGCGCGGAACTCACTACGTGGCAGTTTGTACTGATCACCCATTGGGCTAACCAAAGAGCGGCTATTAATATCCAGCTCCCATCCATTGAACTTATAGCTTTCAACCTGACGACGTTCTTCACCTGAATGACTCAGATTCATTGTCCGCGAAAGCAAATTCCGCGCACGGATAGTTAATTCGCGCGGGTTAAATGGCTTGGTGATGTAATCATCAGCACCAATTTCAAGCCCAAGAATTTTGTCCACCTCATTGTCACGGCCTGTCAAAAACATCAGCGCGACATTTGCCTGCTCACGTAATTCACGGGCAAGAAGTAACCCATTTTTACCTGGTAGATTGATATCCATAATAACTAAATTAATATCGTTATCTGACAGAATATTGTGCATTTCCGAACCGTCAGTCGCTTCATAAACGACATACCCTTCAGCTTCAAAAATGCTTTTCAGGGTATTGCGTGTGACAATTTCGTCTTCAACAATCAAAATGTGCGGGGTTTGCATGGTTGCTACCTAAAATCGCTAAAAAACAGAATCTGTATGGCATAAGCTGTTATTATTAAAAGAAAAACATACTGATTTTGTTCTGAATGACAGAAAACCAGCTCATGTCCAAAATAAACGTTTTGATATGTTTTACGCTAAAAGCCAGCGTCGCTTTTTTGGAGGGGACATACCCGAAGAACCCGTTTTAAATAACGGTCCTATAGTAGTCTATTAACAGCAAGATAACAGCTAGTAATGCATTTACCCTCTAAAAAAACTAACTTTTGTTGATACATATCAAAATCAATTGTAGCACGTTAACATTAATTGTAATTGTTAATTTCAATCAAGGCCATTTGTTATTTATTTGAAATAAATATGTTAACAATCGTCATGGTATCTTGAATGCCTGATTGAACCAGCCCGGCACTCAACCGTCCAGACATACATGTTTTTATCATAAAGATAAAACAATTACAAAATATGTTTTTTATAAAATTAAATGCTAGAAAATAAGCTCAAAAACCAGATAATGAGTTGGTCATTTTGTTATATTTTGAATAATTACAATACGGAAAATGACGTTTTTTTCTGCTATCAGCAGAAAAAATATTTGACACCGACCACAATTTACTTTAACCAATAGGGGGTCAAATGAATCCAAAAAAGACAGACAGGAAATTATGCAACAAATCAGCCTGAAAAAAATGGTTACAACAAAAACCACCACTACGATTACCACCGGAACAACGAGTAGCGGTGCGGGCTGACGCATATACATAAAACAATAATAAGCCCGTATCCCACAAGATACGGGCTTTTTTTTGGTCAGAAATCAGGAGAGAACGTTAATGCGAGTACTGAAATTTGGGGGCACCTCGGTCGCAAATGACCAACGGATGCTGAGTGTTGCGGATATCGCCGAAAATGAGTTGCAATTGGGGCAAGTCGCCTTGGTACTCTCTGCACCGGCAAAGATAACAAACCACTTAGTGGCAATGATTGAAAAAACGGTTGCAGGGCAAGACATCATTTCCAATATGAACGATGCGAGCCAAATCTTTGCTGATTTGTTATCGGGACTGAAAGAGCAACAAGCTGGATTCGATTTTGAACGCCTGAAAGGAATAGTCGAGCGTGAATTCGCCAACCTGAAACAGACTCTGCACGGTATTTCCTTATTAAGGTATTGTCCAGACAGCATTAACGCATCCCTGATCTGTCGTGGCGAAAAGCTGTCAGTTGCCATCATGGAAGCGTTATTACAGGCTCGCGGCCACAAAGTCACTGTCATTGACCCCGTCAACAATTTGTTAGCACATGGACATTGCCTTGAGTCCACTGTTGATATCCATGAATCGACTAAACGGATTGCTAGTCTTAACATCCCTGCTGATCATATTATCCTGATGCCGGGCTTCACCGCGGGTAACGAAAACGGAGAATTAGTCGTACTGGGACGCAACGGTTCTGATTATTCAGCAGCTGTTCTGGCGGCATGTCTACGCGCAGATTGCTGTGAAATCTGGACTGATGTGGATGGCGTTTATACTTGTGATCCAAGGGCAGTCGCAGATGCTCGCTTGCTGAAAAGCCTGTCGTACCAAGAAGCCATGGAGTTATCTTACTTTGGTGCCAAAGTTCTCCATCCCCGTACCATCGCCCCTATCGCCCAATTTCAAATCCCTTGTCTGATAAAAAACACAGCTAATCCTGACGCCCCTGGGACCTTCATTGGCAATGGACAAAAAGATGAGAACATACCGGTCAAGGGCATTACTAACCTGAATCACATGGCAATGATCAATGTTTCCGGCCCTGGTATGAAAGGAATGGTTGGCATGGCTGCCCGGATATTTTCCGTGATGTCCCGCGAAGGCATTTCCGTTGTGTTAATTACGCAGTCTTCGTCAGAGTACAGCATCAGTTTCTGTGTGCCGCAAAAAGAGTTAGCAAAAGCGCAAAAGGCGCTGACAGAAGAATTTTATCTGGAATTGAAAGATGGCGTACTTGATCCCATCGACATAATAGGCAATCTTGCCATTATCTCGGTTGTTGGGGATGGTATGCGTACCCAACGAGGCATTTCGGCCCGCTTCTTCTCGGCGTTGACACGTGCCAATATCAATATTGTTGCCATTGCACAGGGTTCTTCTGAACGTTCCATTTCCGCTGTCATTGAAAATGATACGGCAACCACCGCTGTTCGACTCTGCCATCAAATGTTATTCAACACCACTCAAGTCGTAGAAGTCTTCATGGTCGGTGTCGGTGGCGTGGGTGGCGCTTTGATTGAACAAATCCGTCGCCAGCAAGTATGGCTCAAACAAAAACACATTGAACTACGCGTTTGTGGTATCGCTAATTCCAGAGCCTTATTAACAAATATGCAAGGTATCAATCTGGATAACTGGCAGCAGGCACTCTCAGAAGCGAGCGAACCGTTCAGCCTGAGCCGTCTGATCCGCCTTGAAAAAGAGTATCATCTCCTGAATCCGGTCATCGTAGACTGTACCTCTAATCAATCGATTGCGGAACAATATGCTAGTTTCCTCAGTGACGGCTTTAACGTTGTCACACCGAATAAAAAAGCCAATACCTTGTCGATGGACTATTACCACCAAATTCGTCAGGCGGCAGAAAAATCTAAACGTAAATTCCTGTATGACACTAACGTCGGGGCTGGGTTACCTGTTATCGAAAATTTGCAGAACCTGCTCAATGCGGGAGACGAGTTGGTGCAGTTCAGCGGAATTTTGTCTGGTTCGCTATCCTACATTTTCGGTATGCTGGATGAAGGTATAACACTTTCACAAGCGACTTTACTGGCAAAAGAAAAAGGCTTTACCGAGCCTGATCCACGGGACGATCTTTCCGGTATGGATGTTTCCCGTAAGCTATTGATTCTGGCACGTGAATCAGGTTATGAACTGGAATTAGACGATATAAACGTTGAGCCAGTCTTACCTGCATTCTTTGACTCAAATGGCGATGTTGACAACTTCCTGCAACGTTTACCGCAATTGGATCAAGAGTTCAGCCAGCGGGTTACCGATGCTGCTGCGCAAGGGAAAGTTTTGCGTTATGTTGGCATGATTGAACAAGGACGTTGTATGGTGAAAATTGTCGCCGTTGATGGCAATGATCCACTATACAAAGTCAAAAATGGCGAAAATGCACTGGCTTTCTACACCCGTTACTATCAACCGATCCCGCTGGTGCTACGAGGTTATGGTGCAGGAAACGATGTGACGGCAGCAGGGGTTTTTGCTGATATATTACGCACTCTGTCATGGAAATTGGGGGTTTAATGGTAGTCAAGGTTTATGCGCCCGCCTCTATTGGGAACGTTGGTGTCGGGTTTGATGTGCTCGGCGCTGCGGTTTCTCCGATTGATGGTTCGTTACTTGGGGATTGTGTTTCCGTAAGCCAAGCTGAACATTTCAGCCTGAATAATCAAGGGCGATTTGTCAGCAAATTACCTGTCGATCCCAAACATAATATTGTCTACCAATGTTGGCAGCTTTTTTGTCATCGGCTGGGAAAAGAACTGCCCGTCGCCATGACATTGGAAAAAAACATGCCGATTGGTTCAGGATTAGGTTCCAGTGCCTGTTCTGTGGTCGCAGGTTTAGTGGCACTGAATGAATATGCTGGCCGCCCATTTGACCGTAACCAATTGCTGACCATGATGGGAGAACTGGAAGGACGCATCTCTGGCGGGATTCACTATGATAATGTCGCACCATGCTATTTAGGGGGATTACAGTTAATCCTGTCTCAGGAAGATCCTCTTTGCTATTCCGTTCCCACGTTTGATGACTGGTTATGGGTGATGGCGTATCCCGGTATCAAAGTATCGACATCAGAAGCCCGTGCGATCCTACCGAAACACTATGCTCGCAGGGACATCATTGATCATGGCCGTTATTTTGCCGGTTTTATCCATGCCTGCCATACCCAACAACCAGAACTGGCCGTCAAATTGATGAAAGATGTTGTTGCTGAACCTTATCGCACACAACTTCTCCCCGGTTTTGCCAACGCACGTGATGCAGTAAAAGAATTGGGTGCTCTGACATGCAGTATCTCAGGCTCTGGCCCGACACTCTTTGCGATTTGTAATAAAAAATCCGCAGCAGAAGAAGTAGCGCAATGGCTGCAACAACATTACGTACAGAATGATGAAGGCTTTGTACACATTTGCCGTCTGGATCACACAGGCGCACGACAGGTAAAGTAACGATGAAACTCTATAACTTAAAAGACAGCAGCGAGCAGGTCAGTTTTTCACAGGCGGTAAAACAGGGATTGGGCAAACAGCAGGGGCTCTTTTTTCCTCAGGAATTACCTGAATTCAGTCGTGCTGAAATTGACGAATTATTAACATTAGATTTCGTCAGCCGCAGCCAGCGGATTCTCTCTGCCTTTATTGGTGATGAGATCCCCACAGAGCAATTGGCAACCCGCGTTAAAAATGCATTTGCCTTCCCTGCTCCTGTCATGAGCATTGAAGACGATGTCGCTTCACTGGAGCTGTATCACGGGCCAACATTGGCCTTCAAAGACTTTGGTGGTCGTTTCATGGCACAAATCCTCGCACAGATTGCGGGAGAACAGCCTGTTACTATTTTGACAGCAACATCCGGTGATACGGGTGCCGCCGTTGCCCATGCTTTCTATGGCTTGAATAACGTACAAGTCGTGATCCTTTATCCCGAAGGCAAAATCAGTCCATTGCAGGAAAAACTCTTCTGCACACTAGGCGACAATATCCACACCGTTGCTATCAAAGGTGATTTCGACGCCTGTCAGTCCTTAGTCAAACAGGCTTTTGATGACGAGGAACTGAAACGCGCCCTGCACCTCAATTCAGCCAACTCAATCAATATCAGCCGACTACTGGCACAAATCTGCTATTATTTTGAAGCCGTTGCGCAGATCCCAGCCGAGAAACGCGACCAGTTGGTCATTTCCGTCCCAAGTGGCAACTTCGGTAATTTAACTGCGGGATTGCTGGCAAAATCGCTGGGGCTGCCAGTAAAACGTTTTATTGCGGCCACCAACGTCAATGACACCGTTCCCCGTTATTTGGCAGAAGGCGCGTGGCAGCCACATCAGACCGTTGCCACGTTATCAAATGCAATGGATGTCAGCCAACCCAATAACTGGCCACGCATCGAAGCACTGTTCCAGCGCAAAGGTTGGGCACTGAGTGAACTGGCAAACGGGGTTGTGGATGACAAAACCACTCAGAGCACCATGCAAGAACTGGCAGCAAAAAACTATATTTCCGAACCCCATGCTGCCGTGGCGTACCGTGTCCTGCGCGATCAATTACAGGAAGGGGAATATGGCCTGTTTTTGGGCACGGCTCACCCAGCTAAATTCAAAGAAAGTGTTGAAGAGATCCTCGGCCAACCACTTCCATTGCCACAAGAACTGGCAGAGCGTGCAGATCTCGCCTTATTATCTGATTTCCTGCCTGCGGATTTTGCTACCTTACGCGAATACCTGATGGAAAGAGCGCCGAAGTAACGTAGTCTGAAATTACTTTAAGAAAAGAACTCAATGCCTGAGACACGATTAAGGTTTTACTAAAAAACAAAATTGTGAAAACCCTCAGGCATATCCATAGATTCGAATATTCTGGTCAGAATTATTCATGGGTAGGAAATGCCAAAAATCTCAAAGAGGTTATGACTCAAGCGTGAATAGTATATTTTGGTTAAAAAATTTTCGGATTTTAACTACTATAGAGCCAAAAGCGGCCTTGTGAACGATATTAAAATGAAGCATCTGTTCAATTGTGCATAACTACACATGTAGCTCTGACCAAAGGAAACAGTAAGTCTTATCTGATTTTCAGGCAATAAAAAACCCCGCATCTGCGAGGTTTAACTATCTGAATGTATTTCTATTTAAACAGGCAACATAACTGATTTACAGAAAATACATTTTGCTCCGTATGGATTACTCTCTGATACATCAAAGAGATACCTCCGATACTGTGAGCCTTTACAGCATGGGCATCTGAAATAGATGTCGCCTTAGAGAGGCACCACATTTGCAGCTGCTGGGCCTTTCATACCATTTTCGATGGTAAATGAAACTTCTTGCCCTTCATCTAAGCTTTTAAAATCATTACCTTGGATTGCAGAATAGTGAACAAACACATCTTTGCTGCCATCTTTTGGAGAGATAAAACCGAAGCCTTTATCGTTATTAAACCATTTTACTAAACCAGTCATTGTATTAGACATATGAATTCCTTTAAATTTTTTGAGTTGCCATAAGGCAGAATAAGGTTTGTTTTTAATTTGTACGTACTTATGGGAACTAATTAGAAGGAATTCGCAATGAAGGATATCGAAGATAACGCTTAATGGTGAACTGCTTTAAACTTGCTTGTCATAAATAGGTCTGTACTTCCAAACCGATGACGCTATTAACTCATACCTTTACTGATATAGCAAACTTTATTTTTCTATTTCGGTTCCCTTCTTAAAGGAACCTCAGATTAAATGAATTAAATACCATTCATCACTCCATCTGTTCGGTGAAGTGATGACCACCGGGGAGATCAGTCCTGCTCAGGGCGCTTAAACACCAGTTCATTCCCTTTGGAGAGGGATTCATCAAACCTATATCCTTCCAGATTAAACTCCGCCAATCGCGCAGGCTCCGTCAGTTGATTCTGAATGATAAAACGGCTCATCAACCCACGAGCTTTCTTGGCATAAAAACTGATCACCTTATATTTGCCATTTTTTTCATCGAGAAAAACAGGCTTAATAATCTGGGCAGACAATTTTTTGGTATTGACCGATTTGAAATACTCATCAGAGGCCAGATTGACCAGTACGTTATCACCTTGCTGTTCCAGCACTGTATTCAGGTTTTCAGTGATACGATCGCCCCAAAACTTATACAGATCTTTACCGCGTGGGTTTTCCAGTTTGATCCCCATTTCCAAACGATACGGTTGCATCAGATCGAGAGGACGCAATACCCCATATAAACCAGACAAAATTCGCAGGTGGCTCTGAGCGAAGTCAAAATCAGCATCAGAAAACGTTTCTGCCTGCATTCCCGTATAGACATCACCTTTAAAGGCAAGGATCGCTTGGCGGGCATTTTCAGACGTAAAATTGATTTGCCACTCCCCAAAACGAGCAGCATTCAGGCCAGCCAATTTATCACTAATACTCATCAAACTACCGATTTGCACCGGGGTTAACGTTCGACAAACATCGATCAATTGCTTAGATTCCGCCAGCAATTCCGGCTGACTAAATGTTTCTGTCGCGAGAGGGCTTTCATAATCGAGCGTTTTTGCAGGTGAGATTGTAATAAGCATGATTTTGTTCCGAGATTCTGGTTCGATGTATTTTCTCAAAAATTGAGGCTTTCTCCACTCTTTCTCCACTTTAGCAAAAATAGACCGAAAAGGCAGAATATCCCCGATAGATTTCGCGTTGTATCGCGGTGATTAATGAATGAAACCCACCAAGAAGTCATTTGAAAAATGAAGGGGATAACAGCGATAGGATTTTCCTACCTTACAGCAAGACGCGACCATGTTATTATCACAGGATGGCGAGGCAACAGTGCCAATATTTTACGTATAACGATGAGATATTAAACATGACCGATAAACTGACTTCCCTGCGTAAACTGACAACAGTAGTAGCAGATACCGGGGATATCGCGGCGATGAAACTGTATCAGCCGCAAGATGCGACCACCAACCCTTCCCTGATTTTGAATGCAGCTCAAATTCCAGAATATCGCCAACTGATTGATGAAGCCGTTGAATGGGCACGTGGTCAGAGCGATTCCCGTGAACAGCAAATTATTGACGCCGGCGATAAATTAGCTGTCAACATTGGTCTGGAAATTCTGAAACTGATCCCTGGCCGTATCTCCACTGAAGTTGATGCTCGCCTGTCTTATGACACCGAAGCGAGTGTAGCGAAAGCAAAACGCTTGATCAAATTGTACAACGAAGCAGGTATCAGCAATGATCGCATTCTGATCAAACTGGCTTCTACCTGGCAGGGTATCTGTGCGGCGGAACAACTGGAAAAAGAAGGTATCAACTGTAACCTGACTCTGCTGTTCTCCTTTGCTCAGGCTCGTGCTTGTGCCGAAGCGGGTGTTTACCTGATTTCACCATTCGTTGGCCGTATCCTTGACTGGTACAAAGCCAACGGTGACCAGAAAGAATTCGCACCACATGAAGATCCGGGCGTGATTTCTGTTTCTGAAATTTACCAGTACTACAAAGAGCATGGCTATAACACCGTCGTGATGGGTGCAAGCTTCCGTAACTCTGGCGAAATTCTGGGACTGGCTGGCTGTGACCGTTTGACTATCTCTCCAGCGCTGCTGAAAGAGCTGTCTGAAACTAAAGGCGAAGTTGAACGTAAACTGGGCTATGAAGGCGAAATCAAAGCGCGCCCTGCTCGCTTGACCGAAGCTGAATTCTACTGGGAACACCATCAAGATCCGATGGCGACTGAAAAACTAGCGGAAGGTATCCGCAAATTTGCAGTAGACCAAGGCAAACTTGAGAGTATGATCGCTGATCTGCTGTAATTTCAGGCAATGAGCTATTTTTTCTTGCACAAAGGCGACATAATACGGTCGCCTTTTTTATCTTTCACCTTTCAAATAGCCTCTTTCTTGGCTGCTAATTGAGGTTTATATGAATGTATTGCGTATTGGCCTTCTATCGGTTTCTGATCGTGCCTCAAACGGTGTCTATCAGGATAAGGGCCTCCCTGCATTGGAAACATGGCTGGAGAAAGCGATTACCACACCTTTTGACATAGAAACTCGCCTGATCCCCGATGAACAAATCCTGATAGAACAAACGTTGTGTGAATTAGTCGATGAACTAGGCTGCCATTTGGTACTGACAACAGGAGGAACCGGGCCTGCTCGTCGCGATGTGACTCCTGATGCAACATTGGCGATTGCCGACCGTGAAATGCCCGGATTTGGTGAACAAATGCGCCAAATCAGCCTGCAATTTGTGCCGACAGCAATCTTATCCCGTCAGGTGGGCGTGATCCGAAATCAAGCCTTGATTCTCAACCTACCAGGCCAACCGAAAGCCATCGCAGAAACGCTGGAAGGGCTAAAAGATGACAGTGGCAAAGTGCTAGTAGCAGGTATTTTTGCCAGTGTTCCTTATTGCATCCAATTGTTGGATGGCCCATATGTAGAAACAAATGAAACCGTTGTGGCAACGTTCAGGCCTAAAAGTGCCCGTCGTTAATGAGGGTAATAAATAACATCCCCTAATAATGACCATTTGTAATTAATCATCATATGAAAACCAGAGATCCTGACAGGATATCAGGATCCCTTTGAGGGCCTATAAGAGCGAGACATCAACTCATTAAGCCATCATAAAATGATCATCACACTTTTTATTTCTCGCTCAGGCTCTGTCCATTGCTTTCAATCACCTGCTTATACCAATAAAAACTCTTCTTACGACGTCGTTCCAGTGAACCTGTTCCCTGTTCATTTTGGTCAACATAGATATAACCGTAACGCTTGGAGATTTCAGCTTTTGAGGCACTGACAAGATCAATCGGTCCCCAACTGGTATATCCCATCACGTTGACACCATCTTCAATTGCTTCACGCACTTGTACAAGGTGGTCGTTGAGATAATGGATACGGTAATCATCTTGAATACTGCCATCAGTTTCGACGGTATCTTTCGCTCCCAGCCCATTTTCAACAATGAACAGTGGCTTCTGATAACGATCCCATAATAAATTGAGTAATGTGCGTAAACCAACAGGGTCAATTTGCCAGCCCCATTCTGAACTAGCTAAGTAAGGGTTAGGGATCATGTTCAGGATATTACCCCTTTGTTTCTGATACTCCGTTTCATCTCCGGTTGTACAGCCGCTCATGTAATAACTGAATG
The DNA here is from genome assembly GCF_002632725.1 of Xenorhabdus hominickii. Taxonomy (GTDB): domain Bacteria; phylum Pseudomonadota; class Gammaproteobacteria; order Enterobacterales; family Enterobacteriaceae; genus Xenorhabdus; species Xenorhabdus hominickii. Next base: position 247,315 of record NZ_NJAI01000003.1, on the reverse strand, counting down.
AGATAAAATCGACGGTGTTTTGCAGTTCTTGTCGATCTTGTTCTGTGATAGTGACATCAATCCCATGTTCGCGGAAATAACGCAGCATATAACCGGGATAAGCACCACGACACTGTACATCACCAAAAAACAGCCATTTCTGATTTTGCTGGAGAGTCACCAGCACATCTTCCGGTTTACACGTCAATGGATACATCAAACCACCGAGCAACATATTACCAATCTGAGCATCAGGAATGATCTCACGACATAATTTCACCACTCGGGCGCTGGCAACCAATTGATGGTGAATCGCTTGATAAATTTCCGATTGAGTGCTGTTTCTGGAAAGCCCGACTCCCGTCAATGGTTCATGCAGAGACATATTGATTTCATTAAATGTCAGCCACAATTTCACTTTCTTTTGGTAACGAGTGAAAATCGTGCGCGCATACCGCTCAAAAAAATCGATTATCTTGCGGTTTCCCCAGCCACCGTATTGGTTAACCAATGCCCACGGCATCTCATAGTGAGATAAAGTAATCAATGGTTTAATACCGTATTTAGCCATTTCATCGAATAGCTTGTCATAAAATGCCAGCCCTGCTTCATTAGGCTGAGCATCATCGCCATGCGGGAAAATTCGGCTCCATGCAATGGATGTACGCAAACATTTAAAACCCATTTCTGCAAACAATGCGATATCTTCGGGATAACGATGATAGAAATCGATGGCGGTATCTTTAAGGTACTGCATAGCATTTGACGCATCACGCTCAATAATAGAACCAAAAATGCCTTGCGGCTGAACATCGGAGGTAGAAAGGCCTTTTCCATCAGTTAAATAGGCCCCTTCCACCTGATTGGCAGCAACTGCGCCTCCCCAAAGAAAATGCGTTGGGAACTGTTTCATTCGGATCTCCTCTTATGAACACTTAGCAAATAATAATGGATACAGCGAAGTAATGTGCCCAGTTACTGGCGAGAGAGCTTCTCCTTGGGTAGGCCAAATAACCAAGTCAAAACCATGGCAATAGTAAAAGCCAGAGCTGTACCCATAATTGCTCCCCACACCGTATTATTGATTCCTGTTGGTGGGATAATCTGGGTGAAGGTAAAAATACTAACCAGCCCCATTGAGTAGACAGCGCTTTGATAATAACCAATCACAGCACTACCGATTGCTCCAGCGATACAGCCAAAAATAAAAGGACGTCGATAAGGCAAAGTCACACCATAAACCGCGGGTTCTGTAATACCAAAAATACCTGAGGTAACCGCAGAGCCAGACAACATTTTCAATTTGACATCATGTGTTCGAAGAAATACCCCCAACGCAGCCCCTGTTTGTCCCATCACTGGCGCGAGTAGCAAAGGCACCAACGTATCATGACCAAGAACCGTTAAATTATTGATCATCACAGGAACTAATCCCCAATGCAGACCAAAAATGACACAAACCTGCCAGATAGCTCCCATGACTGCACCAGCCAGCGCGGGTGCAAATCCATAGATCGCTTGGTAACCCTGTGCCAATAACTGACTTAACCAAGTTGCGGCCGGCCCAATAACCAAAAATACCAGAGGAACGATAAGCATCAGGCAAACCAAGGGAGTGACAAACATTTTGATGGCGGAGGGAAGATAGGTATCTAATTTTTTCTCAATCTTGCAACTGACCCAAGAAGCAAAAATAATCGGTATCACCGAAGAGCTGTAATTCAGGAACACGAGGGGCATTCCCATAAAATATTCTGCCGTACCGCCTGCTGCGGATGCCTGAAAAGCCGAGATAATCAGGGGGTGAACCAGTGCCCCGCCGATCCCCATGCTGATAAAGGGATTACCCCCGAATTTTTTACCCGCCGTATAGCCGAGTAATAGAGGGAAAAAGTAAAATAGAGAGTCACTGGCGGCATACCAGATATGATAAGTCCCACTGTCAGACGACATCCAGTTAAATACAACAGCAACCGAAAGTAATCCTTTCAAAATACCAGATGCGGCCATAACGCCGAGAAAGGGGGTGAAAATGCCGGAAATAATATCAATAAAACGATTAAAGAGACTTTCTTGTCGGTTGTCTGAGTTCCCCGTTTCATCGGGCGGAGAAAATACCTGCTGAATAGCTTGATATACTTCTCTGACATCATTGCCAATCACAACCTGAAACTGTCCACCACTCTTGATAACTGTAATGATATTCGGATGGGCTTTCAGATTATCAATATTGGCAAGCGTACAATTTTTCAGTTTAAAACGTAGCCGAGTTGCGCAGTGGACGAGGCTGACGATATTCTCTTTACCGCCAACTTCCACAATGATTTCTTGAGCCAGTGTCTGGTATTTCATGCCATTTCTCTCATTTTCATCATTTTCATCATTGCTGATGGAGCAAAAGCCATAAGGTTTCTTTCGATGAAAAAAAACCTGACCTCTAGCATAATGAACTAGTTGATCAGGTTTTGTCTGCCTAAGAAGTAACAATCTACTTTATAATTTTAGTGGCTTCCAGAGATACCTCAAACTGAGGGTGATAGAAGTGTGATAGTGATCGCTCCTGCCTTGTGATTATTACCAAATATACCTGTCGTCTTTCAAATTTCAGCTTTGTTGGCTACGTTCACTCACCCCAGTCACATAGCTAGCTATGCTTCTGGGGATTCGTTCCCAAGACATAAGCACCGCATTTTGAAATCCATTGGAATAATCACTTTATTCCTCAATACGCATTCCCGCCTCTTTCCAACCTGAGAAACCTTTTTTAAACCGACGAGCCTGAATACCTTTAGCACGCAGTAATGCAAGGGCATTAGCAGAAAGTACGCAATAAGGGCCACGGCAATAAGCAATAAGATCCTGATAGGCAGCCAATTCATCTAGCCTGCTTTCCAGTTCATCGACCGGAATATTAATGGCATTGGGCAAATGACCTTGTTCAAACTCATCTTTTGGCCTGACATCAAGCAAGGTCATACTTTTGTCTTTGAGCCTGTCCAGCAGCTCTTCCCATGAAATGGCCTCCTGATTGTTCGTATCGTCGATCAGCCTACGCATTTCTGTACGGTTAAATTTGGCATATTTCTGAAGTACAGATATAACTTCCATAACAGGGCCTTCACCCCGACGATAAAGCACATTCTTGCCTGACTTGCGGGATTGAAGTAACCCTGCTCGCTTGAGATGCTGGAGGTGTTGAGAAGTATTAGCGATAGAGAGGCCAGACAGTTCCGACAGGCACTCCACGGATTGCTCGGCATCCGCTAAACATTCAAGCAATGTCAACCGGTGAGCATTTCCCAGCACCTTAGCAATTTCCGCGATCTCGACAAGAATTTGTTTATCAAACATTGATAGCCAGTTTCCAATATTATTACATTCAATAAATTTATTGACTATGATAGTATCAGAGTTTTTTAGGCATTTCGAGTGCCACCAGCTAAGAGTCTCCCCCAGAAGGCTCTAAGTAACTAACGGGAATTAACCGTTGTAGATAGACAAATGTAGATAGGCAAAATTCGGAGGATAGCAACAAATGAATGAAGGATTGGAGTTTATTGTTCGTTCTGTATTGATTGGTGCTGGAGCCACGGTTGTTATGGATATTTGGGCGGTTTTCATTAAACGCTGTTTCGGCATCCCCTCATTGAACTATAGCATGGTAGGGCGCTGGATTGGGCATATTCCAAAAGGGAAACTTATCCATACAAGCATTCTACAGGCTACCCCCGTAAAAGGTGAAAGCGGAATTGGCTGGTTTGCCCACTATTTAATTGGCATCATTTTCGCGGGACTGCTGTTATCAATTATGGGGCCTGATTGGGCAGAAAATCCCACTTTTCTACCCGCCTTAGTGATAGGTATCGTGACATTAGTGGCACCTTATTTCATTATGCAACCCGGCATGGGAATGGGCATTGCTGCCTCCAAAACCCCGGCACCGACCACAGCTAGATTAAGAAGCCTGATGGCACATACCTCTTACGGTGTTGGGCTGTATTTAACCGCGCTATTATTAACATTATTTCCTTAATTTTATTCTCAAATAACCGTCGATAAATTTACGTTATTTATCGACGGAGAATACCCACCGTTATATTTTTCATTCCTTATTAAAAACAAATCATGAATAAAAACACCATCAATAAAATACTTTTTATTAAATTCCTTATTAATTAATGCGTAATAAAAATTATATAATAATTATTATTAATTCAATATCGTTATTAGGTATAACCATTAGTTATAAAAGTGTTTATATTGTGTAAAAAAATGACAGCAAATAAAACTCAATGTCCAACCAATCAATCTAGATATATATTTTCGGTGATGTGTTATTTCTAATATAAAAAATAATCACAAACAACCAAATACAATATCACATAGAAAAACCGCAACTTCTCAGTCAAAGGTAGGAGATAATGTATGCAACATTTTCTCAAGGCATTGCAAGAATCTGGATTACATTTTTCTGTTTCTCCTGAACGATATGAACTAGAAAATAAAAATACAGAAATGGTACTTTCTCAACTGACACAACAGATTCATGGAATGCTTAGGAATGTATTACCATTGGATGCTCCCATCCCAATAACTCCCCAAACAGAGATCCCAGAGGCAGAAGATTTTCCATTAACGGATATTCAATATGCTTATTTGATCGGGCGTAATCCCGGATTGGAATTGGGGGGGCTAACCAGTTGCCTGTATACCGAGTGGGATATTAATGCATTAAATCTCAAAGTATTAAATGACGCATTGAACAAGCTCATTGAATATCACCCAATGTTACGGGCTAGTTTGTCTTTGGACGGACAGCAACGGATTTTATCCGCGCCATTGAACTACACCATTTCTATTCAAGATGGCAGAACATGGTCAACATCAGAAAAAGAGATAAAACTGGCAACACTTCGTCAGGAAATGGAAACTCAATTATTGCCCGTTGATAAAACACCGACATTCGATATACGGGCAACAATAATTAATGATGATATTACCCGCCTGCATATTTATTTCGACTTGATGTTTGTCGATCTTCATAGTGTCCATTTGATATTACGAGACTGGTGGCTGATTTATCAAGGTCATGAGTTGCCGATGTTACCTGCCAACATAGGTCTTCATACTCATGGCTTTCGCACTTATATCAAATCGGAGCGTTATCTACAGGGACAGCCTCAGGGACTGCGTGATAAGGCCTATTGGGAACAACAGCTAGATACTTTACCGCAATCACCAGAGCTACCATTGAAAAATGTTCCTGAGCTGATTTCTCCCCCGGTGTCCAAACGTTACAGCCGAAAAATCGCTGCCGAGACATTACTGGCTCTCAGGCAAAAAGCGGAATCACGCAAGTTAACACTGGAAACGGTGCTTCTCGGCATGTATGCAGAAGTCCTTCGTCAATGGTCGAAACGCCAAAATTTTACACTGACGATCACTCAATTTGGGCGACGTCCCTATTTTGATGGCATCGAAAATGTCGTCGGCAATTTCCTGCATCCTATGTTATTGGGCATACGGGGAACCGGGAATGAAAGCCTCAATGATCGTTTAACACAGATCCAGACTGATTTGATGATGAATCGCTGGCATTGCTCCTACAATGGTGTGCAGGTTCTGAGAGAGCTGACCCGCCGGGGTCATGGCAACCTAAGTAATGGCAACCGAGCCGCCGCCGCTCCCGTCGTATTTAGCAATACCCTGACGGCCAATTTGGATGATGTAGTGACAGATATTGGTTGGACTGAAGCGACCCAAATTTATAGCAGCAATCAGACCCCACAAGTATGGTTAGAGAATCAGATTGTTCGTGTTGATGATCTTGTCCAAATTAACTGGAATACAGTCAGTGAGCTATTCCCTGACGGTATGGTGGAAGCCATGTTGGATGCGTATCTGGCGCTGATAACAACGTGTGCGGAAAATGATTTCGTATGGGATAAAAACGCATCATTGGTGAAGTTGCCCGCTTCAGACCTGATGGAGCGAGCAGCAGCCAATGCCACGGATACCGAATTTGATCTCAAACTGCTGCATGAAATGGTTTTACAGGCCGCAGAAAAATTCCCCAATACCATTGCGCTTGTTCAGGGCGAAAAACAGATTACCTATGCAGAGATGGTCAGCAGAGCCTGTGCAATAGCACAGCAACTACGAACCTCCGTCCTAATTCATCCCAATGATATTGTCGCTGTATCTCTGCCACAAAGCCCGGAATTGGTGATCGGATTATTGGGCATTCTTATGTCAGGTGCTGCCTATGTGGCAATCGACCCTCTACTCCCAGTCGAACGTCGAATGAGTTTGCTTAATCGCTGTTCAGCCAAAGGGATCGTCACTGCCAGCACAGTTTTTAAACACGATGAGTTAGCAAATTTTTTCCGGATCAATTTGGATGAATGTCCTAAACACATCGATTCTCTACATTGGGCTTCCATGATGTCAGTACAGGGATTGGATGATCTGGCATATATCATCTTTACTTCCGGTTCAACAGGAGAGCCAAAAGGTGTCATGGCTTCCCACCGCAATGCAGCAAATACCGTGCTAGATATTAATCACAAATTCCATGTAACGGAAAAAGACACGGTATTGTCTGTCGCACCTGCCGGATTTGATTTGTCTGTTTATGACTATTTCGGGTTATTGGGTGTAGGAGGAAAAATCGTCTTTTCAATGCCTGAAACCGCCAATGACCCAAAAGTCTGGCTGGAACTGCTTATTAAACACCAAATTACTATCTGGGACAGTGTGCCAGCCCCGGTTAAGGTGCTGGTAGACAGAAATGGCTCCGCGCTCTCTGAGACAAAATTAAGGTTAATTCTCATGAGTGGCGACTGGATACCCGTCGATCTGCCAGAACGTATTCGGGAGAATTTGCCCCATGTTGCGATCATTAGTCTTGGCGGAGCCACCGAAGGTTCTATCTGGTCGATACACTATCCCATCCAAGAAATAGATAAAAACTGGAAGAGCATTCCTTATGGCAAGCCATTAGCAAACCAAACCTTCCACGTTCTGAACAATTGGCTGCTCCCCTGCCCCAAATGGGTGACAGGAGAACTCTATATTGGTGGAGATGGTGTGACTCAAGGTTATTTAGGTGATGCCGAAAAAACTGCCCTGCGTTTTATGACTCACCCCATCACTGGTGAACGATTGTATCGAACAGGCGATCTGGGACGCTATATTGCAGGCGGCTTGATAGAAATTCTGGGACGTGAAGATAATCAGGTCAAAATCAATGGATATCGCATCGAATTAGGCGAAATTGAAGCCTGTCTCCTGAATCACGACAATGCCAGTCACGTCGTTATTGATGCGCCTATTCATGCCAAAACCGGGCAACGGCATATCGTCTCTTATATTGTTCCGGGTACTGCTGAAACCTTGGACGATCCTCTTCATTTTCAGGAACAACTGAGGGAGACTGCCCGAAAAACCCTGCCTTCTTATATGGTGCCCAGTTATTACGTTTTGCTACCCCATATGCCGTTAACCAGTAACGGGAAGATTGACCGCAAGGCACTGCCACTCCCTTGGCCTGATACAGAAGAACATACCGATGCCGTCGTTGCACCTGCTAATGATATTGAAGCGAAAATCCTGCAACTCTGGCAAGTACAACTTCAGCATGATGATTTTGATGTTACTGATGGCTTTTTCGATATTGGCGGTGACTCACTGCATGCTGTTGGCTTACTCAGCGCATTGCGACAAGAATTTAAGATTACGCCAATTGGCGAACAAGACATCATCGAAGGGCTATTCATGAATTCCAATATTCAGTCCTTTTCCCGAATTATCGAGACACTTCTGCAATCCCAAGCGGTGAACAACCTATGAGTAAGAGATACGATTATATCGTGGTAGGCGGGGGTTCGGCGGGATGCGTGGCTGCATCACGCCTATCGCAGAATGGCATGAAATCGATATTGCTCATCGAAGCTGGCCCCGCATCCGATGTCCACAACCCCGTTAGCCCGCTCAGGGACGCATCAAGACTCGTACTGGAAGGATATAACTGGGATTATGAGGCCAATGTGCGCAGTGAAGACAGCTTCGCCGACCTCATTCATTCTCCCGCTCACCCGCAAAATAATGCGCAGCCGTCTCGTAAGCATAAAGGGCGCAAACCTTTCAATTATCGGGTAGGCAAAGTGTTAGGCGGTTCCTCCGCAGTCAATGGTGCCATTGCTTTGAGGGGGTTTCCGAGCGATTTCGATAAATGGGCCAGCATGGGTTGCCCCAAATGGTCTTGGGAACAGGTTTTACCGTGGTTTAAGCATCTGGAGAGTGATGTCGATCGTGTCAATGATGATAGCCACGGTTCACAAGGGCCAATGTGCCTGCGCAGACCACCGGATGGCGAGATTCATCCTCTCGATATGGCTTTTGCCCATGCCTGCGAACAACTTGGCGTTCCTTATGTTGATGATCTTAATGTCGGCGAACATCCCGCTGTAGGGCCTGTGCCTGCTAATGTCATCAATGGTGCGGAAAGAGTGGATGTTTACCGTTCATACCTAGAGTCAGTTTTAAATAGGAAAAACCTGCACATTATCACTGATGCATTGGTCGCACAGATCTTCTTTAACGGCACAGTAGCCTCTGGCGTCAAAGTCATTCAGGCAGGAAAAGAGTCGGTTTATCAGGCAAAACAAATTGTTCTCTGCGCTGGTGCGATCGGTTCGGCTGCATTGTTACAGCGTTCCGGTGTCGGTGATCCCGAGCATCTAAACGCATTAGGCATTCCCATTGTTGCTGAAGTCCCCGCAGTGGGCAGAAATTTAACCGATCATGCTTCAGTCGTGCTATGGGCACTCCCCAAAGCAGGAGTCTGCACAACCGGCCTGCCTTGGCGACAAATTGCTGCCCGCATCAGCAGCGGCTATGACGAAAAAGTCGATGTACAAATTGGCTTGCTGAACAATGTTGCCAGTGACACCGTGCCGGGATTTAAAGATCGTGTTGCTTATCCAATGTTAGTTGGGGCTTCCGTGATGTTAATGCGCCCACAAGCACAAGGGCGGGTTTTTATCAGCGCCGCTGACCCGACAATACTGCCTCACATTGACCTGCCATTAACCCGTAGCTCAGCGGATATCGCTCGTCTTATAGGTGGTGTACGCAAGGTCTGGGAGGTTTTGCGCCATCCAGAAGTGGCAGGCTTCCTTGACGGTATTCAATTTTGGTCTCACTCCATGATTTATAACGACGAAATCATGAACAGTGCAATCACGAACCTTGTCAATCCGGGTTGGCATGCTTCTGGAACGCTCAGAATGGGCCACGTTAGTGATCCTGACAGTGCCACACAAGAAGATGGACAAGTGCACGGAATCACAGGTGTGACCGTCGCTGATGCTTCCCTGTTTCCCACCATTCCCTCCATGCCAACCAATCTGACAACTATTATGACCGCCGAACGCATAGTCAGTTTTCTGATGGAAAGAGAAACTTTTTTGATGGAGAGAGAAACCACCGGCGAACGGAGGGCAAATGGACACGAGTAACAAACGGGTTATTTATGCCTTTCCACATGCGGGAGCAACAACGGCGATTTATCGTCCTTGGTTGAATGACCTGACAACAACCAAGGCTGCAATTCTACAGCCTGTCGCGATCCCCGGACGCGGTTATCTGGCAAAACAGCCCGAAATCCACGATCTGGATTTACTGGTTAATCGGCTGGCATCTGATATCTGGACAGATTTCCAGCAGAAACACACTCAGGGGATCACGGAACTGGTCACCTTCGGCCACAGTTTTGGCGGCGTACTGAGTATTGCGGTAGGACAGATGTTAGTGAAAAAATATGGCATTTCTCCTCTATTTGGCGTGGTGTCCAGTTCTGTTCCCCCCCATCTTCAACAGGAAGATGAGCGGCATACATGGACAGACGAACAATTAATTCAGAAAACCAAAGAAGATCAAGGAACGCCGGAAGCAATTTTGAACGAACCTGCACTGATAAAACCGATCATCAGGCAATTGCGCAGTGATTACCTGATACGCAGCCAATTTCCCCAGCTTGACGATATACAAGTGGATTACCCGCTGATGCTGGTTTCAGCCACTCAAGATAGGTATGTCAGTTTAGCAGCGATGAAAGCGTGGAAAAATTACACGTCTCGCGATATTTCGCTCATCCGTATTGAAGGGGATCACTTCGCTGTATACCGACATTGGGAAGCCATCAAACCAATATTGCTAAGTAAAACAATATAACTGTGCAAAACAATATTGCTGAGTAAAAAAATAGCTGACAACGAATATGGGGTGAATATGCGTATTGAGATTGATAACTTCGATAATTACCGGAAATCTTGCCATGCATTTATTGAGCGTGAAATCGTAGCTGATCATAAAATATGGGAAGAAAATGGGCTGGTTGAACGCACTTTTTGGGAAAAATTGGGCCAGTCAGGATTATTAGGCATGGGTGTTAGCCCCGAATTTGGCGGACTGGATCAACACGATTATCGATTCGCGGTGATCCTGATCGAAGAACTCATCAAAGCAGGCGTGACCGTACCGGGGATCGTTGCTCACAATGATGTTGTCGCCAGCTACATTTTTGCTCTCTGTAATACGGAACAGAAAAAAAGGTGGCTGCCGGAGTTATGTAGCGGAAAACAAGTCGTAGCCATTGCGGTGACAGAGCCTAGTGGCGGCTCCAATACAGCAGACATCAAAACTATTGCCAAGCGGCAGGGCGATTACTATCTGGTCAATGGTGGTAAAACTTACATCACTAATGGCATCCATGCCGATTTGATCGTTGTGGCGGTCAAAACGGAAGAAGGGCAGCAGGGTCAAGGCATCAGCCTACTGGTGATAGAGCGGGACATGCCCGGATTCACCAGAGGAGAGCCGTTGAAGAAAATTGGCTGGAATGGCAGCGATACGGCTGAACTCTTTTTTCATGACTGCAAAGTTCCCATTACCAACCTGATTGGCCGTGAAAACCTCGGTAACTATTACTTCATGTCGGCAATGCCCCGTGAACGCCTGAGCATCTCAGCGGTGGCGGTTGCCAGTGCAGAACATATTTTGCAGAGCACGCTGGAATATGTGAAAGAACGAAAAGCTTTCAACCAACCCATTGGCTCTTTTCAATATAACCGCTTTATCCTCGCTCAATTAGATACCGAAATAAAAATAGCCAGAGTCTATCTCGATAATGCTGTTGCGCTCTTTAACCAAGGTCTCTTCAGTTTGGTAGATGCCGCCCGTATTAAATGGTGGACAACCGAGTTGCAAATGAAAGTGGCAGATCGTTGCCTGCAATTGCACGGAGGAATGGGTTATATGCGTGATTCCATTGCTGGCAAAAATTGGCTGAATAGCCGTGCCCAAACTATTTACGGCGGAACCAGCGAAGTGCTGCAAGAAATCATCAGTAAATCAATGGGACTTTAGTTTGTAACTCTAGGTCATTAGATCGTGCGACGGATACAGAGATCTGAACCTCTACATTAACTACAGAATGTGTTGGAAGGATATATCGGCCATGAAAGAGAGAAACAGTAAAAAATGTACTATCCGATCGGTTAATTACACTCAATGGAGTGACATCATCCTTAATTGGTCTAGCGCCGAGAATTGGGATATGGGAGAAGGTGATACTGACTCTTTCTTTAATGTTGATCCCAATTGTTTTTTCATTACCTATCGTGGTGAACAACCCATATCCTCCATATCAATGGCACGTTATTCAGATACCTATGCACATGGTGGCAACTTCATTGTAAAACCTGAGTTTCGTAATCATATTTGTGCCGGAAGAATATGGAAGACCACGATGATTTTTGCAGACCAACGGACTATTGGCTGTGATGGTAACTGGGATATATCACATTTATATGAAAAAAGAGGATTCGTTCCCTACTACCGCAATCTGAGATTGTCAGGTGCCGTCACACAGAAAATGCCCCTCCCATTAGGGGCTTTGCCAATTACCCCTGCCAATATTGCTGAAGTGATCCAATATGACGCTGAATGTACCGGTATTCATCGTGGGGCACTGCTAACAGACTGGTTTTTCGGCAAAAACCGATATGGTTTTTATACCGTCTCCCAAAACAGAGTTACCGGCATGATTGGGATACGTAAATCTGAAAATGGTTACCGGATAGGCCCTTTCCACGCCGATAACGCAGAGGCTGTTGAAACTCTTACCTTCACAGCCTTGGCACAAGTACCCACAGGGGAACAAGTGTCAGCCGATATTCCTGAAACCACCAACAATGACTTTCTTCTGCTGGCTCATGAGATTGGATTACGAGAACTCTTTTTTACCTTCAGAATGTACAAAGGTAACAACATACCAAAAGGACGGCTGGATAAAGTCAAGGCTATCGCGTCCTTGGAGTTAGGGTAATAGGTATTCAAAAAAACAAGCACAACCTGAGTATCAATATCATTAATGTATTCCTACTGAGAGGTATTGTATGACGAATAAAACGCCGACTTTATTTGAATGGATGGGTGGTCGTGAGGCTCTGATGAAACTCATGACCGTCTTTTATGACAAAGTTGAAAAAGATGAACTCCTCGCTCCCCTGTTCAAAAACATGAAATCCGACCACCCCGCCCATGTAGCCATGTGGTTGGAAGAAGTACTTGGTGGAGAAGAACGCTATACCAATGAGCGGGGTGGCTTCAAAGTTATGCTGAGTCGTCACAGAGGCAGAAGTATACAACCAGAGCAGAGAAAAAGATGGGTTGAATTACTGATGCTAGCGGCTGATGAGATCGGCTTACCGTCTGATCCGGAGTTTCGTGCAGCATTCTCAGGTTATATCGAATGGGGTTCCCGCAGAGCTGAGGCCAATTCTCAGCCTGATGCAACCCCCTCACGCCGCGAAACGGTGCCTAAATGGGATTGGGGAGCAGCCCCTCCGGGAACGCCATAATTCCGCACTAAATTTATTGATATATAAATTTATTTCTCGGTAATTAGAGGTGAAATCATGCTGTTGGCTGTCAGTGACCTACATGTATCCCATGCAGCAAATCGGGCGATAGTCGAATCATTCAAACCATCAACCCCCGATGATTGGCTTCTGCTGGCTGGCGATATTGCAGAACAGGAGTCAGATTTTACATGGGTCATAAGTACACTTTCCCAACGATTTGCTCAGATCATCTGGACACCGGGTAATCATGAACTCTGGTGCACACCAAGAGATCAATTAAAATTGCCCGGCGTGCCGCGTTATGAACATCTGGTCAATATCTGCCAACAGCATAACGTCCTCACCCCTGAAGATAAATTCGGTCGTTACCACATGGGAAATGGCGCAGCCGTTACCATTGCGCCTATTTTCACGTTATACGACTATTCATTCAGGGGTATTTCTGACTATACGGCGGATCAGGCCATAGAACGCGCCCGTCGTTGCGGAATCATAAGTTCTGACGAGTTTTTTCTGAAAACCTATCCCCATAAAAATATTATCGATTGGTGTCGGGAACGTATCCAATATACCGAAAAGCGCTTGAACGAAATCCCGGACGGCGAAGATATCGTTCTTATGAGCCATTTCCCCATTATCCGAAAACCACTCGAATCTCTACGTAATACCGAATTTTCCATTTGGTGTGGCAGTGAAAAAACTCATCGGTGGGCATCAAGAAAAGGCGTCCGTATGGTGGTATACGGCCACCTGCATATCCCCAATGTCGAATATATTGAAGATGTCGTCCATGTTGAAGTGTCTTTGGGATACCCACGAGAATGGCAGGAACATGGCAGGCATTCTTACTTGTTGGAGCTGGATAAGCTACTGGAACATGCCAATGAATATCGATAACACGCCATATTAATAATAATTATATTAATGATAATAAAGGCAATTTACCCATGAAAAATGATGAAATCATCCAACCAATAAAACCACGCATTTTAATTGGAACTACCGGATCCGTAGATATCACTCTTCTTCCCAGATATCTTTCAGCTATTAAAGCAACGATTGACTGTACATTAACTGTATTGATGACTAACAGTGCCACCACCTTTCTACCCGCTGCAACGATGGCGCTCTATGCCGATCGAATCATCAGTGGCGAAAACCCGCAAGATTGGCCAACAGATAAACCTTCACGCATTGTCGCCGATCACGACCTCATGGCCATTTTGCCTGCAACAGCAAACACTCTTGCAGCAGTTGCTCATGGCAGCGCCCCCAACCGTTTAACCACTGTCATTCTGGCTTCTACATTCCCTGTGTTGTTTTTTCCTGTCATGGGAAGCGTGATGTGGGAGAAAAATGCAACGCATCGTAATATCAATCAATTACGGGATGATGGCTATCATGTTATTGAACCCATGTGGCATGAGAATTTTGATGCATCATTGAAACGGATGGTTGGGCATCCATCATTACCGGATATTGAAACGGTTATTTCCTTACTGAGGCAGCATCTGCCAGAGTAACCTCTAAAATAAAAGGGATATATGTGGAAGAGCATTCAGCCTTTTTGACTCAGTAAAGCGGTTAATTAGCTGATAAGCGGCGTACTCTTCCCTTCTTCAATTTCAGCTTTTCCATCTTTCAATTTTCTGTTTTATTGACTACTAATTGAAATTTATTCAATACCTAAAGCATTAAATTTTCCTTTTTGACCACCTTTAAATTGCATATCATCACATTTGTTTAATTAAACAAATTGCAGAATAAACGTCTTTTAATATAGCATAAGTTTTATTTTAATCTGATTACGATCTCTAATGGGCGATTAAAAATAATCACAATTGCCTAATTTTATAACTATAAATCGGTAACTTATGTCACAACATCAAAATAGAACATTAAACAAACAGGACTATAAAACTCTGTCTTTGTCTGCCTTAGGTGGTGCTCTGGAGTTTTACGATTTTATTATCTTTGTCTTTTTTGCCGTTACGCTTGGAGAACTGTTTTTCCCTGCGGACATCCCTGAATGGCTTAGGCAACTGCAAACATTTGGCATTTTTGCTGCCGGTTATCTGGCTCGTCCCTTAGGCGGGATCGTTATGGCGCATTTTGGTGATTTGATTGGGCGCAAGAAAATGTTTTCGCTCAGTATATTGATGATGGCTATTCCAACTCTGGCCATTGGGATGCTTCCCACCTATGATGCGATTGGTATGGTAGCTCCTCTGCTGCTCCTGCTGATGCGTATCATGCAAGGTGCAGCAATTGGAGGAGAAGTACCCGGCGCATGGGTCTTTGTGGCGGAACATGTTCCTCAGAAACGCATCGGCCTTGCCTGCGGCATTCTCACTGCCGGGCTAACCATGGGTATTTTGTTTGGCTCTCTTGTGGCAACCGTTATTACTTCTATTTATACCAAACAGGAAGTGTTTGATTGGGCATGGCGTCTGCCATTCTTCTTAGGTGGATTTTTCGGTCTTTGCGCTATGTATCTACGCCGTTGGCTACATGAAACCCCTGTTTTCAAAGAAATGCAGGAGCGTAAAGCATTAGCGGAAGAACTCCCGCTGAAATCCGTGGTTTTGAATCACAAACGCGCAACCATTATCTCTATGCTGCTGACGTGGTTACTTTCTGCCGGTATCGTGGTCATTATCTTGATGGCCCCAACTTACATGCAGACGGTCTTCCATCTGGAACAGTCACTGACCCTGAAAGCAAATAGCCTGGCGATTATCTCATTGGCAATTAGCTGCATATCTGTGGGATATCTATGTGATAAATGCGGAGCTGGTATTGTGTTGATCATCGGCTGTATTCTATTAGCCGCCACAGCATGGTTCTTTTATCACAATATCAGTCATGAACCGGTTAAATTATTTAGCGCTTATGCCCTGGTAGGGCTGGCTGTTGGCGTAATTGGCGCAGCACCTTTCGTCATGGTTAACAGCTACCCACCAGAAGTACGGTTCAGTGGTATTTCATTTTCCTATAATATGGCCTATGCCATTTTTGGTGGACTGACGCCGATCTTCGTCACTCTGCTGATGAAATATACGCCACTAGCACCCGCTTACTATATTATGGCTTTATCTGCGATAGGTCTTTTGTTGGGGCTTTATCTGAATAAAAGAACGGGTTGAATATAAAAAAGATTTGGATCTTAAACAAAACAGGATGAGCTTAAGAGTTCATCCTGTTTGGAATAGTTAAGCGTACTTCACTTCACCAATCGGTAGAACAGTACGGCCATATTGTTCATTCAGAACTTCAGCCATTGCCAGATAGAAAGCACTCGCGCCGCAGATAATCCCTTCGAAACCAGCAAAGGTCAAAATGCTCGCATTACCTGTGATATTACCGATAGCCAGTAAAGCAAACAGCAGAACCAGGCTGCCAAACACAAATTGCAGGACACGATTGGCTTTCAATGTTCCAAAGAACATAAACAAGGTGAAAATACCCCACAGAGCAAGGTAAACGCCGAGGAATTCATGGCTGGTTGCTTCAGCCAATCCCATCGTTGGCAGGAACAGCAATCCGATCAGGCTCAACCAGAACATACCGTAAGAGGTAAATGCGGTTGCAGCAAAAGTATTGCCTTTTTTGTACTCAAAGATGCCAGCCAGCACCTGAGCCAAACCACCGTAAAAAATTCCCATGCTCAAAATGGCCGATGCCAATGGGAAAAAACCAGCATTGTGCAAATTCAACAAAATGGTTGTCATTCCAAAACCCATTAAACCCAATGGGCCTGGGTTCGCCAACTGATTAGAGTGCATACGTCCCCTAGAAAATACAAATAAAAACAAAAAGTAAAAAAGTTCTCATGGTGCTTTACTGCACCAATAAAACGTAAAAGGCGGCGAATCATAATGTGATGACATCAACTACACAATGGCCTTCGAAAAAAATTTTTATTAAATCTCAATTTTTTTTCAATCTGCCCCTTGATGATGAGATGAATGACCCCATCTAAGTCTCAACTACAGTTACTACCGATACTTCGGCATGAGCTGGAAACATAAAATGGGGAATGTCTGGCAATCAGTGCCATTGAAAATAAAACATTCGTCCTCATATAGCTTAGTAACTTGACCGAAT
Source organism: Xenorhabdus hominickii (assembly GCF_002632725.1). Classification (GTDB taxonomy): domain Bacteria; phylum Pseudomonadota; class Gammaproteobacteria; order Enterobacterales; family Enterobacteriaceae; genus Xenorhabdus; species Xenorhabdus hominickii. The sequence continues at coordinate 230,300 of NZ_NJAI01000003.1, read as the reverse complement.
ATATGAATTCTTTGTGGAGGCGTTTAGATGGGTAAAATCATTGGTATCGACTTGGGAACTACCAACTCTTGTGTAGCAATTATGGACGGCACAACTACGCGCGTGCTTGAAAACAGCGAAGGTGATCGTACCACTCCTTCTATCATCGCATATACTCAGGATGGTGAAACTCTGGTTGGTCAACCAGCTAAACGTCAGGCTGTTACTAACCCGCAAAACACCCTGTTCGCCATCAAGCGTTTGATTGGCCGTCGTTTTCAGGACGAAGAAGTACAGCGTGACGAAGCTATCATGCCATACAAAATCATCGCTGCGGATAACGGTGATGCGTGGTTAGAAGTGAAAGGCCAGAAAATGGCACCACCTCAGGTTTCTGCTGAAGTTCTGAAAAAAATGAAGAAAACAGCAGAAGATTATCTGGGTGAGCCAGTAACTGAAGCTGTTATCACCGTTCCTGCATACTTTAACGATGCGCAACGTCAGGCAACTAAAGATGCAGGCCGTATCGCAGGTCTGGAAGTTAAGCGTATCATTAACGAACCAACCGCAGCAGCTTTGGCTTATGGTCTGGATAAAGAAGTCGGTAACCGCACCATCGCAGTTTATGACTTGGGTGGCGGTACTTTCGATATCTCTATCATAGAAATTGACGAAGTTGATGGCGAAAAAACCTATGAAGTTCTGGCAACCAATGGGGATACCCACTTGGGTGGTGAAGACTTCGACAGCCGTATGATCAACTATCTGGTTGATGAGTTCAAAAAAGAACAAGGCATCGACCTGCGTAACGACCCACTGGCAATGCAGCGTCTGAAAGAAGCCGCAGAAAAAGCGAAAATCGAGCTTTCTTCTGCCCAGCAAACAGACGTTAACCTGCCATACATCACGGCAGATGCGACCGGTCCTAAGCACATGAACGTTAAAGTTACCCGTGCAAAACTGGAATCTCTGGTTGAAGATTTGGTTAAACGTACTATTGAGCCTCTGAAAGTAGCCCTGAATGACGCTGGCCTGTCTGTATCTGACATCCAAGACGTGATTCTGGTTGGTGGTCAAATTCGTATGCCAATGGTACAGAAAGCGGTTGCAGATTTCTTCGGCAAAGAGCCACGTAAAGACGTGAACCCAGATGAAGCGGTTGCTATGGGTGCAGCAGTTCAGGGTGGTGTACTGTCTGGTGACGTAAAAGACGTTCTGCTGCTGGACGTAACTCCACTGTCTCTGGGTATCGAAACCATGGGTGGCGTCATGACCTCCCTGATTACTAAGAACACCACGATCCCAACCAAACATAGTCAAGTGTTCTCTACAGCAGAAGACAACCAGTCTGCGGTAACTATCCATGTATTGCAGGGTGAGCGTAAACGTTCAGGCGATAACAAATCTCTGGGTCAATTCAACCTGGATGGTATTCAGCCTGCAATGCGCGGCACCCCACAGATCGAAGTGACTTTCGACATCGATGCTGACGGTATCCTGCACGTTTCTGCGAAAGACAAGAACTCTGGTCGCGAGCAGCACATTACTATCAAAGCATCTTCTGGTTTGAACGAAGAAGAAATCCAACAGATGGTACGTGACGCAGAAGCAAACGCAGAAGCTGACCGTAAGTTTGAAGAACTGGTTCAGATCCGCAACCAAGCTGACCAACTGATTCACGGTACTCGTAAACAAGTCGAAGAAGCAGGCGACAAACTGACTGCGGATGATAAAGCGGCTATCGAGAAAGCGATTTCTGAACTGGAAACAGCATCAAAAGGCGAAGACAAAGCTGAGATCGAAGCGAAGATTCAGGCTCTGGTTGAAGCTTCCAAAAAACTTCTGGAAATTGCACAGCAACAAGCTCAGGCTGGTGCTGCTGATGCAGGCACAGACAACGCGAAGAAAGAAGACGACGTTGTAGACGCTGAATTCGAAGAAGTTAAAGACAAAAAATAATAGCCCTTAAGCCCAATCGATTTCGAGTTGTATCTCGGCAATAAACGACTAAGCCCCAGAAACATAAATAGCTATGTGACTGGGGTGGATGAGCGAAGCCAACAAAGAAACAATTTGAAAGATGAAGGGAATAGCGGGCAAAGTAACAGGGCGCCCTGTTACTTGTTAATTGCACGGGCGTTGAGGTAACTCTACGCCCGTGTGTGCGTATTAAGGGTAAAAAATACAATGGCAAAAAAAGATTACTACGAAGTTCTGGGTGTATCCAAAACCACAGATGAAAAAGAGATAAAGAAGGCCTATAAACGACTGGCAATGAAACATCATCCTGACCGTAATCAGGGTGATAAAGAATCAGAAAGTAAATTCAAAGAAATTAAAGAAGCGTATGAGATCCTGACAGACTCACAGAAACGCGCCGCTTATGATCAATATGGTCACGCAGCCTTCGAACAAGGTGGTATGGGTGGTGGTGCCGGTGGCGGAGCTGACTTTAGCGATATCTTTGGTGACGTTTTCGGAGATATTTTCGGTGGTGGCCGCCGTCAGCAACGCGCTAGCCGTGGCTCAGATCTGCGTTACAGCATGGATTTAACACTGGAAGAAGCTGTCCGTGGTGTGACCAAAGAGATCCGCATTCCGACATTGGAATCTTGCGATAGCTGCCATGGCAGCGGAGCAAAATCGGGGACCAGCCCAGAAACATGTTCAACCTGTCACGGTGCCGGGCAAGTACAAATGCGCCAAGGTTTCTTCGCGGTTCAACAGCCTTGTCCTCATTGTCATGGTCGCGGAAAAATCATCAAAGAACCTTGCGGTAAATGTCATGGACATGGCCGTGTTGAAAAATACAAAACGCTGTCTGTCAAAATTCCAGCAGGTGTTGATACTGGCGACCGCATTCGCTTAAGTGGTGAAGGTGAAGCAGGTGAACATGGAGCACCAGCAGGTGATTTGTACGTACAGGTTCAAGTCAAGGCTCACCATATCTTCGAACGCGACGGCAGCAACCTCTATTGTGAAGTGCCAATCAACTTCGCAACTGCGGCATTGGGCGGCGAAATTGAAGTCCCTACCCTTGATGGCCGCGTCAGTCTGAAAATTCCTGCTGAAACACAAACTGCTAAACTGTTCCGCATGAAAGGCAAAGGTGTTAAATCCGTCCGTGGCGGCGTTCAGGGCGACTTACTGTGCCGTGTTGTTGTAGAAACACCGGTTAAATTGAATGAAGAGCAAAAAGAGCTGATGCGTCAATTAGGTGAGTCTTTTGGCGGGAAAGGCGGTGAAACCAATAGCCCTCGCTCTAAGAGCTTCCTTGATGGTGTGAAGAAGTTTTTTGATGATCTGACTAAGTAATTTCATGCTTTTGTAAGATCTCGATAATAGCGCCTCCTGATTATTATTTAATTTATTGATTATCAGGGGGTTCTTTTTTTATTCATTGATTCCCTCTCTATTTTCTGCCGTTTAAAGCAACGTTATCATCTGATTAACCTTGAAACTTCCTTAAAAAAAGCAGAAAGTATCACTGCTGGACGCCTTAAAAATAACATCCTATCTATATAAACAAGCCCAATAACAGTAATAAAATTGTTGAATTTAATTATACAAGTCTATTCCAGATAAAATTCTAAGCGATAACAGGGGCAGATTATGATTGAAAATATTCTAAACGATGCGATTAAGCATGCACGGCATATTTTTCAAGCAAAAACAACAAATAAAACTTATATTAACATTGAAAGACTGCCTGAAAATAAGAGAGTAATGTATACCCCTCAACGTATCAGAGAAAAGGAAAATATACATAATGAATTTGTAAATACTTGTCGGGGAATAAGGAATATCATTGATAAATATAAATATGTCGTATCTGAATCAGATGCTGGCAAAGTATTAATTGGAAACTGTGGCGAATTATCAGCGGCAGTATTTGGCTATTTACTCAATCATCATGCTAATAATATTTTAAATTGGTTTATGACAAGCGGAAAACGGAATGTAAATAATGCAAAAATGCCTATCTATATATTTATTATCACATTTAATGACCCTTATGATCATGGGCTCGTTGTTGTCATGCTTCCTGAAAAAGCTCAGGACTTGCCCGAATTAAATAAAGTATATGGTGCCTTACCTGATAACGCTTGGGTATGTGACCCTTGGGCTAATATAGCGTGCTCATCTAAAGAATATAACACTAGATGGAAAGTTAAAATGCTGAGATGGCATCTGGTAGGTAAATCAACATCAGTATATCAACATGAGAATTTGAACCCCCCTCCATCACCAATGAGGCAGGCTAACTATCATGCTGTGACCCTCAGCCAAAAAAAGGTGTTGTGTATAGGAATGATATTTCCTGATGGTCAGGTTAAGATAACTCATCCGTAACGAGATAAACTCGTTACCCCAATTTTGTTCCAATCACTCCCGCTACGATCACAACACAAGCCAATAATCGCATTTTGCTAAATGGTTCCCGCAAGATAAACACAGACAATAACATGGCAAACAGCACACTGGTTTCACGTAATGCAGCCACCAACACAATAGGAGCATGACTCATTGTCCAAATAACAATGCCATAACTCAATAATTGCATCAGCCCTCCCATCAAACCCTGCTTCCAGTATTGACGAATACTTTTTCCAACTGTATCCCAATATTTGAAATACATAACCGCGCCCATTACCCAGCCATTAATAGCAAACAACCACAAAATATAGGTCAGAGCATTATCGCTGGCACGGGAGCCGACACCATCAGACAAGGTATAACAGGCGGTAAATACTGATGTTGTAATCGCAGCAATCAATGTGTTGCGATCCAAGTGAAGAGATTTTCTCCCTTGCGGAAACGCAATCAAAATGATCCCCACAATAATTAACCCAACCCCCAGTATGGCAAAGGGCGGTAACATTTCTCGCAGAAATAACCAACTCAATAAAGCGGTGATGAGTGGTGCACATCCTCTAGCAATCGGATATACCTGACTTAAATCTCCCGTCTTATAAGAACGGCTCAAAAACAGACAATAACCAATATGCAGAATGGCAGATAATGCTAACCACGGTAACGAGGCAAGTGTCGGCAATCCCACCCAAAATAATCCTGATGTTGAAATCAACCCGGCAAAAAAGACAATAATAGAAATACCCAAGAATCGATCAGCGCTAATCTTTACTAACGCATTCCAACTAGCATGCAGCAGAGCAGCGCTGAGAACAAACAAGAAAAGTAAAGTGGTCATGAAATATTTTGTTTAATTATTAACATAACAGGCGATAAAAACATCATCTACTATCTAAGATAATTTATCAATATTGCAAAATATGTTACTTTCATAAAGTTATAGTTCGTATATATCGATTTATTTGGCACAAATAATCTACTTTTTCCGATACCATGACTGTCATAACATTGACACCTTAATCAATTTCCATAGGTTATCTATTCATGACTGCAATCATTCGCCAATTCTTGAAATTAGAGGCAGCAGGAGGAATTCTCCTCATCATAGCGGCCATCATTGCGCTGGTTATGGCGAATACGCCATTGCAGGGTATTTATCATCAATTTCTCAACCTTCCAGTGGCAGTGCAATTTGCCGCATTGGAAATCAATAAGCCACTATTGCTATGGATAAATGATGGCTTAATGGCAGTATTTTTCCTGATTGTCGGATTGGAAGTGAAGCGGGAACTGATGGAAGGCTCACTTGCCGGCCGTGACAAAGCAATTTTCCCTGCAATTGCTGCGTTGGGAGGCATGCTCGCTCCTGCGCTGATCTATTTGCTATTTAATGGCAATGATGACATCACACAACAAGGTTGGGCTATTCCTGCTGCGACAGATATCGCCTTTGCACTTGGGATCATGGCATTGTTAGGAAAACGTGTTCCCACCGCACTAAAAGTATTTTTACTTGCTCTGGCAATCATTGATGACTTAGGTGTGATCGTTATTATTGCGTTGTTTTATACCAAAAGCGTTTCTTTAGGAGCACTTGGTCTCGCCGCTGCCATGATTGCGCTTTTAGCATGGATGAACTGGAGAGGCATAGCCAAAACTTCCATTTATCTGGTTGTTGGTGTTGTTTTGTGGGTTTGTATTCTGAAATCTGGTGTTCATTCAACACTAGCAGGCGTTATCGTTGGGTTCTTGATCCCTCTGCGCGACAAAAAAGATGATTCACCTTCCGAAACACTGGAGCATGAATTACATCCGTGGGTAGCGTATTTAATTCTGCCATTATTTGCTTTCGCCAATGCTGGTGTCTCATTGCAAGGCGTTACACTCGATGGCTTAACAGGCATGCTACCCGTGGGCATTGCGATTAGTCTATTCATTGGAAAACCATTAGGTATTTTCTTGTTTAGCTGGGTTTCGGTAAAAATAGGTGTTGCTAAATTACCGGAAAAAATTGGTATGCAGCAAATTTTCGCTGTTTCCGTACTGTGTGGGATCGGTTTTACTATGTCTATCTTTATTTCCGGTTTGGCATTTGAAGGTCTAAATGATTCTTTCAGTACTTACTCCCGTTTAGGTATATTAATTGGTTCTACAACTGCGGCTGTCGTTGGTTATGGATTACTAAATATACTATTACCGAAGAGAAAAACGTAGAAAAATGCAAGTGAATAGATTAATTTAAGCACAAATTTATAAACAATTTCCGAATTAATTCAACCTATTAATATTACGCTACAGTATTTTTTACCTACTTTGCCATAATATTTCATCTCAATAGAAAAATAGGATTACGCCACAATTTGGCGAAACAAAATGTATGGCCGACTGTTATATACCCGACAGGCTTCAAGAGCGATAGATGAAAGGTATACAGATATAAGGCATACATAAGGATCAATATATGCAGGTTTCACATTTAAATTTTAACCACCTTTATTATTTTTGGCATGTTTGCAAGGAAGGTTCTGTTGTGGGTGCAGCAGAAGCACTCTATTTGACGCCACAAACCATTACAGGGCAGATTAAAGCATTAGAAGAACGATTGGGTGGAAAATTGTTCAAACGTCAGGGAAGAGGCTTGGTACCGTCTGAACTGGGGCAATTGATTTTCCGTTATGCAGATAAAATGTTTACGCTCAGTCAGGAAATGCTGGATATCGTTACCTACAGCCGAGAATCAAACCTACTGTTTGATGTGGGCGTCGCGGATGCTCTTTCCAAACGTTTAGTCAGCAAAGTACTCGAAACCACTGTTGTAGAACATGAGAAAATCCATTTACGCTGTTTCGAATCAACTCATGAAATGCTGCTTGAGCAACTCAGCCAGCATAAGCTGGATATGATCCTGTCAGATTGTCCAGTAGATTCTTCTCAACAAGAAGGTTTGTTCTCCGTGAAATTGGGTGAGTGCAATATCAGTTTTTATTGCCGTCAACCGATCCCGGAAAAACCGTTTCCAGAATGTTTGGAAGAACGCCGTTTATTGATCCCGGGGCGCCGCTCTATGCTAGGCAGGAAACTCCTGACATGGATACGCAATAAAAATCTTCAGGTTGAAGTGCTGGGCGAATTCGATGATGCCGCACTGATGAAAGCATTTGGCCTGTATCATAATGCTATTTTCATTGCGCCTTCATTTTATGCCAACGATACTTTTGCTGATAGTGATATTGTTGAGATAGGCCGACTGGATGCCGTACAAGAAGAGTATTACGTCATTTTTGCGGAACGCATGATCCAGCACCCTGCTGTTCAACGAGTGTGCAACAAGGACTTTTCTGCTTTATTCAGCGCACCACCCAAAAGCAGCCCTAAAAAATTATATTAAATCGACAGTTATAACCAGATGTTCTAACTGTATGATATAACAATATAGATATAACAACAGATACAAAAAAACCGGCTAGAAGGCCGGTTTTTTTAACATAATCAAAACAATAATTACATTGCTTTGATTTGTGCTGACAGAGCAGACTTATGACGTGCTACTTTATTTTTGTGGATCAGACCCTTACAGGCTTGACGATCAACAATTGGTTGCATGTCACTGAATGCTTTCTGTGCAGCTTCTTTATCGCCAGCAGCGATAGCCGCGTATACTTTCTTGATAAAAGTACGCACCATAGAACGACGGCTTGCGTTGTGCTGACGGCGTTTCTCAGACTGTACGGCGCGTTTCTTAGCTGATTTGATATTAGCCAAGGTCCAACTCCCAAATATATTCTATCGAGGACAATTCAAAGGCCGAGGAATATGCCTGTTCAGCCTTCTTTTGTCAATGGATTTGTGCAAATAAGCGTCGTTGTACTGCGACGCTGGTTACGTTGTGATGGGGCAGGATTTTATCAGCTTACTGAGAGGGAATACAGTCTTTAGCAATAAAAAACTGAATGAATCGCAGAGAAATGCAATAAATTAAATATTTTTCGGGCGTCTGGCCTATTTTTATTGTATGAATCAGGTTATTAATTTAAACCCTTTGTGATCGTGGGTTAACCTTGAGCCTTGTACAAGGTATAATCCGGCAATTTCCACGGTATTGAGCCAGCTATGGAGCTAATTCGCGGTATACACAATATCCGGGCGCGTCACCATGGTTGCGTGCTGACGATTGGTAATTTTGATGGTGTCCATCGCGGGCATCAAGCTTTATTAAAACACTTGAAACAAGAAGGGCTGCGTCTCGGATTACCGACGGTGGTCATGATTTTTGAACCGCAGCCATTGGAAGTTTTTGTTGCAGATAAAGCGCCAGCTCGCCTGACACGGCTAAGAGATAAAATAAAATATCTAGCCCAAAATGGTGTTGATTATTTATTATGTGCGAAATTTAACCAGTATTTTGCCGCTAATTCACCTGAAGCCTTTGTTTCACGGTTGCTCGTTGAAAAACTGGGTGTTAAGTTTCTGGCAATAGGCGATGATTTTCGCTTTGGCAAAAATCGCCTTGGCGATTTCCACTATTTGCAGCAAGCAGGTAAACAATACAATTTTGATGTCGCCAACACAGACAGTTTTTGTGATAGCGGCCTTCGGATCAGCAGTACAGCTATTCGTCAGGCATTGCAAAATGATGATCTGGCTCTGGCCGAAACATTACTGGGGCACCCTTACAGCATAAGCGGTAGAGTGGTTTACGGTAACCAATTGGGACGCACCATTGGGTTTCCCACAGCCAACCTGCCGTTAAAACGCTTGGTTGCGCCTGTTAAGGGCGTCTATGCTGTTGAAGTCCACGGATTAGGCAATACGCCCTTACCGGGTGTTGCAAATATAGGCAGTCGCCCCACCGTTTCTGGTCAGGGCCAGCAACTTGAAGTGCATTTGATTGATACCCAAATGGATCTATATGGGCGTCATATCAATGTAGTATTACGCAAAAAATTGCGTGATGAGCAGCGATTTGCTTCACTTGATGCGCTTAAACAGCAAATCGCAAATGATGTGGTTGCAGCAAAAGAATATCTTTTGCAGCAATCCGAGTCATGTATCTGATACCCGATAAATTTCACACTGAAGCTTGAAATATTAGGGTATAGCGGAAAATTGGAACTGAGAATCTATAATGAGTGACTACAAAGACACCCTGAATTTACCGGAAACAGGGTTCCCCATGCGCGGGGATTTAGCCAAGCGCGAACCAGATATGTTGAAACGTTGGTACAAGGAAGGTTTGTATCAGGCAATTAGAAAAGCAAAATCTGGCAAGAAAACGTTTATTTTGCATGATGGCCCTCCTTATGCAAACGGCGATATTCATATTGGTCACTCAGTTAATAAAATTCTCAAAGACATTGTTATTAAGTCCAAAGGATTATCAGGCTACGATTCGCCTTATATTCCGGGTTGGGACTGCCACGGTTTGCCAATTGAGCTCAAGGTTGAGCAAATTATCGGTAAGCCGGGGGAAAAATTTTCCGCCGCTGAATTCCGTGCTGAGTGCCGCAAATATGCCATGACTCAGGTCGAAACACAGAAAGCGGGTTTCCAGCGTCTGGGTGTACTGGGTGACTGGGATAAACCTTACCTGACGATGGACTTCAAAACTGAAGCCGACATCATTCGGGCACTAGGCCGCATTATCGACAATGGTCATTTGCTGAAAGGTGTGAAACCTGTTCATTGGTGTACAGATTGTGGTTCCTCCCTTGCCGAAGCAGAAGTGGAATACTACGACAAAACGTCCCCTTCCATTGACGTGCGTTTTACCGCCGTTGATGCTGATGCCGTGTACGCTAAATTTGATGTACGGCATCTGAGCCTACCCGTTTCTCTGGTTATCTGGACAACCACACCGTGGACATTACCTGCTAACCGCGCTATTTCACTGAATGCGGAAATTACGTATCAGTTAGTTAAAGTTGAAGATAAGTGTCTGATTCTGGCAGCGGAATTGGTTGAATCCGTCATGCAACGCGCAGGCATCACTTCATGGGAGGTCGTGAGCGATTGCACTGGCGCAGATTTGGAATTAATGCGTTTCAATCATCCATTCATGGGTTATGACGTTCCTGCTGTTCTGGGTGACCACGTTACCCTCGATGCAGGTACAGGTGCAGTACATACCGCAGGTGGTCATGGCCCGGACGATTACTCCATCAGCCTGAAATATGGCCTTGAAATCGCGAATCCTGTAGGCCCGAACGGTTGCTATATCTCCGGCACCTATCCTTCACTGGATGGTCAGTTTGTCTTCAAGGCGAACGATATCATTGTTGAGCTGTTGCAGGAAAAAGGCGCACTGCTGAGCCTGAAAAAAATCCAACATAGTTACCCTTGCTGCTGGCGTCACAAAAAACCGATCATCTTCCGTGCAACACCTCAATGGTTTATCAGCATGGATCAGAACGGCCTGCGTGAACAATCATTGAAAGAGATCAAAGATGTTCAGTGGATCCCAGGTTGGGGACAGGCTCGCATCGAATCAATGGTAGAAAACCGCCCGGACTGGTGTATTTCCCGCCAGCGCACATGGGGTGTTCCGATGTCTCTGTTTATTCATAAAGAGACACAAGAGCCACATCCACGCACTGTCGAATTGATCGAAGAAGTTGCGAAGCGTGTCGAAGTCGATGGTATTCAGGCATGGTGGGATTTGGACACAGCCGAACTGCTGGGAGCTGAAGCCGCTGATTACGTTAAGGCACCGGATACGCTGGATGTCTGGTTTGATTCAGGAAGCACTCACTCTTCAGTTGTGGATGCGCGCCCAGAATTTCACGGTAATTCAGCCGACATCTATCTGGAAGGTTCTGACCAACACCGTGGCTGGTTTATGTCTTCACTGATGCTGTCAACCGCAATCAAAGGCAAGGCCCCTTACCGTCAGGTTCTGACTCACGGATTTACCGTTGATGAGCAGGGACGTAAAATGTCCAAATCCATCGGTAACACTGTCAGCCCGCAAGATGTGATGAATAAACTGGGTGCGGATATCCTGCGTTTGTGGGTTGCATCAACGGATTATTCAGGTGAAATCGCAGTTTCTGACGAGATTTTAAAGCGTTCTGCTGATGCGTATCGTCGTATCCGTAATACCGCTCGCTTCCTGTTGGCAAACCTGAACGGTTTCGATCCAGAACAACATATGGTGAAAGCTGAAGACATGGCTGTACTGGATCGTTGGGCAGTAGGCCGCGCTCAGGCAGCTCAGGCAGATATCCTTAAATACTATGACGAATATGATTTCCATTCCGTCGTTCAGCGTTTGATGCAGTTCTGCTCCGTGGAAATGGGCTCGTTCTATCTGGATATCATCAAAGATCGCCAATACACCGCGAAAAGTGACAGCCTTGCACGCCGTAGTTGCCAGACTGCTTTGTTCCATATCGCAGAAGCGCTGGTTCGCTGGATGGCACCAATCCTGTCATTCACTGCTGATGAAATTTGGAATGAACTGCCGGGCAAACGTGCTCAATATGTCTTTACCGAAGAGTGGTATGAAGGGCTGTTTGGTCTGTCTGATGGCGAAGACATGAACGACACATTCTGGGCTGAACTGCTGGAAGTTCGTGGCGAAGTGAATAAAGTTCTGGAACAGGCACGTGCTGATAAACATATCCGCAGTTCACTGGAAGCCGCTGTAACGCTTTATGCAGATGAAACACTGGCAGAAAAACTCAACCAACTTTCTGACGAATTGCGTTTTGTGCTGCTGACTTCTCAGGTTGAAATTGCAGACTATGCAGCCGCCAATGAAGGTGCACAACAAAGCGAGATTGCAGGTCTAAAAGTGGCCTTCCGCAAAGCGGACGGAGAAAAATGCCCACGCTGCTGGCACTATGCTAAAGATGTGGGTCTGGTGGCGGAACATGCTGAACTTTGTGGCCGCTGTGTGACTAACGTTGCCGGTAACGGTGAAGAGCGTAAATTTGCCTGATGAATAAGCCCATTTGTTCCACTGGTCTTCGCTGGCTTTGGCTGGTTGTAGTGATATTGATACTGGACTTGGGAAGTAAACACTTAGTATTGCAGCATTTAGCGCTGTACAACCCGATACCCTTGATACCTTCATTCAATCTGATGTATGCCCAGAATCTGGGAGCAGCATTCAGTTTTCTGGCGGATAAAGGCGGCTGGCAACGTTGGTTCTTTGCGCTGATCGCCATTGTTATCTCAGTCGTTTTGATGGTGATGATGTATCGCTCCAGTGCTAAGCAGAAACTGAGTAATATCGCTTATGCTTTGGTCATCGGTGGGGCATTGGGGAATCTGTTTGATCGGCTGGTGCATGGCTTTGTTGTTGATTTCATCGATTTTTATGTCGGTGAATGGCATTGGCCCACCTTTAATATTGCAGATTCAGCCATCTGCATCGGAGCAGCTCTCATCATCATAGAGAGTTTTATCAGCCAAGATGACAAGAAAGCTGTACCGAAGGCATAGCCATTAAAAGAAAAATAAGAAGTAGCCCCAACTGGGGCTACTAATTTTATCTATGCCCGATAGATTTCAAGTCGAGAGCCAATTTGAAAGATAGAGGGTATACTTGCAATCGTTTTTGATTAAAAGGTTTGAGCGATATGTCAATGCAGGTGCAAGCGCACAGTGCGGTTTTATTACACTTCACGTTAAAGCTGGATGATGGTTCAACGGCAGATTCAACTTACAGTCAAGGCAAGCCTGCATTATTCCGTTTGGGTGATGGCAGCCTCTCCGTACCACTGGAACAACAGCTTCTTGGCTTAAAACTGGGTGATAAACACCAATTCACGTTGGCGGGTGAAACCATTTTTGGTAAACACAACCCTGACTTGGTGCAATACTTTACCCCGCGTGATTTTGCCGATGCCGGAACCCCTGAAGTGGGAACCATTATGTTATTTACCGCCATGAACGGCAGTGAAATGCCGGGGCTGGTTAAAGAAGTTGCTGAAGGTTCCATTACGGTTGATTTTAACCATCCACTGGCTGAACAAAACATCACTTTTGATATTGAAGTGTTGGAAATTGACCCTCAGTTGGAGGAAACCCATGCAAATATTGCTGGCTAACCCTCGTGGTTTCTGTGCTGGTGTAGATCGTGCCATCAGCATCGTAGAACGTGCGTTGGAATTGTACGGTGCTCCCATTTATGTTCGTCATGAAGTGGTTCATAACCGCTATGTTGTTGATAATCTAAGGGAACGTGGAGCCATTTTCATTGAAGAAATTTCAGAAGTCCCTGATGGGGCGATTCTGATTTTTTCCGCACACGGTGTATCCCAGGCTATCCGTGCCGAAGCCCGCTCCCGTAATTTAACTATGCTGTTTGATGCGACGTGTCCATTGGTCACTAAAGTACACATGGAAGTTGCAAGAGCCAGTCGTAAAGGCAAAGAAGCGATTCTGATCGGACATGCTGGTCATCCTGAAGTGGAGGGCACAATGGGTCAATACAATAACCCAGAAGGCGGTATGTATCTGGTCGAGTCACCGGAAGATGTGTGGAAACTGCAAGTAAAGGATGAAAACAACCTTTGCTTTATGACACAAACAACGCTTTCTGTCGATGACACATCAGAAGTGATTGATGCACTTAATGCCCGGTTCCCGAATATTATCGGGCCACGTAAAGATGATATCTGTTACGCCACAACTAACCGTCAGGAAGCCGTACGTGACTTGGCCTCAGGTGCTGATGTAGTTTTGGTCGTCGGCTCCAAAAACTCATCAAACTCAAATCGATTGGCAGAACTAGCACAGCGAGTAGGCAAGCCAGCTTATTTAATTGACTCTGCTGATGATATTAAAGAAGAGTGGGTTGAAGGCGTCAGTGCAGTGGGTGTGACTGCTGGAGCATCTGCGCCGGATATCTTGGTTCAGCAGGTGATCGAACGTTTGAAAACTTTTGGTGCGCAAACAGTTAACGAACTGCATGGCCGCGAAGAAAATATTGTTTTTGAAGTACCAAAAGAATTACGTGTTGAAGTGAAAGAAGTCAATTAATATCAGGTCTGCGTAAATTGAAACTCGGCTTTTTCGGGTTGGAAGGTTTAAGCAATTAACCCCGACACAATCACCAACAAAAAGCCGAGTATACAATATACTATGGTATCTTGGATGCTCAATTTAAACACTTCCACGATATCAGCTAGCATCCACATTCCTGCAAACTCATTAATTTATTAACCTATGAACTTATAACAATTATTTATAAAATACCATTTACTACTTTCATTAGGATTTAGCTGTAAATATACTTCGTCATCTAATTGAGTAAAACCCATACTAATATATAGCTGTTTAGCTGCTTTTACTGAAGAAAGAATTAGTTTTCCTTTCATTCCTAATTGTTGTGATTTATTTACTGCACACTCTATTAGTAAAACACCACAATCTCGAATACCACAATGAGTAGCCAAATAATCTACGATCGGTAATTCAGGATAATCTTTATTCTGAGGGGAAAATTGTAAAACTCCTATAGGTACCCCTTTGAAATATGCAGCAAAAAAAATGCTATCTTTTGGTCTGTTTTTTTTATCAATGTCACTCTTCGCTGAAATAGATATTTGCTTGAATATATAATTTGCGCTGTTATATCTGTCATTCCATTTTTTTTCTTCATCATCATCATTAAGAAAACCAACAGAATTCTCATATCTCCATTCTTTATTCATGGTTTCGTTAATAAGCATATTAGTTGTATTTAACGCCTCATTTTTATCAACCTCTTTGATTATTATCGATGATCTTACATTAACTGATATGAATTTCATATTAGGTACAGAATTATAATGAGGTAGTGAATTCAATGCGACGGGCTGATTAATATTAAAAGATTTTGATCTGAACATCATATCACTCCCATATGATTATTTACTTTAACTTACTGATTTTTCATTGCATCAAATGATTAACACCCATCCATTAATATCATTTAAAATTTAAATTAACATCGGAAATAAATATTTTTACACTATCAAATGTTAATTATGTTTTATACTCCAGTAAAAAATAGAGTGTTGACTATTAATACATGAATTACGATGGAAATACCACATTATATTGCACAGATAATCTGCCTTTCTTTTCCTTTATAGTCTCTATCAGAATTCTATGAATTTGTTTTAATGACACTACGTGTGTTCCACCACAAGGATAAGGCATCAATTCGCCAAAACCAACCTCTCGAAATCCATCATTCCGCATAATAATTTGGCAAGGTAAATCTTCAGAGATAAGTTGGTCACATCTTGCTTGTAGTTCTTCAACTGAAAAAACTTGCACATGATTTCCTGGTTTGAAGGTAATCTTACTTTCTCCGGGCCAATGGTGCGCTTTGATGGGATGCCACCCCAGCTGTTCGACAATATGACCAATAAGGTGGCCTGCCGAGTGTAATCTTGAATGCAATTGACGGCGCTTGTCATCAACTCTGGCAAAAGCCATTCCTGTATTTATTGGATGTGTTGTGTAATGGATTATTTTGTTATTCTCTAACGTAACATGGATAACTTCCACATCGTTAAGCCAGCCAGTATCACTGGGTTGCCCTCCTCCTTGAGGATGAAATGGCGTTTCTTTTAATTGAACTGCATAACGTTCATCATCACAAAGAGAACAATCTAAGATTTCAACTTCCCCTGTCAGTATGGGACTGGATAAATAAAGGCGTTCAGACATAATGAGTATTCTTTTATATGAGTAAGTTACCTAATTGTATTAAATAAACTTATTTTCGATAATCCATTAAAAGATCAAATAATTTTTGACTTATGAGCACAAATAGCACGATAAACTTGATGCGGGAAATGGCCATTTTTGCAAAAGTAGTTGAAACGGGTAGTTTCTCCGAAACAGCCCGTCAACTTGCAGCAACACCTTCCGCCATTAGCCGCTCTGTAGCTAAGCTAGAAAAAGCGCTTGGAACTCGTCTCTTACAGAGAACAACACGTAAACTACGCTTAAGTGAAAGTGGGCAAGAAGTTTACGCACATTGCTTGAATATGATGGAGGCTGCTCAAGAGATTATGGCAGTATCAGGAAATTTTAGCCGTGAACCACAAGGTATAATACGTGTCAGTGTTCCTAAAGCAGTTGGACGTTTCGTTGTTCATCCTCATATAGCGGCTTTCCTTGTTCAATATCCCAAAGTGGATGTGAATTTACGGCTCGATGATCGTTATGTCGATTTGATAGACGATCAGGTTGATCTCGCTATCCGAATTACAGACCAACCTCCCCCGGGTCTTATGGGACGACGTTTATTGAATATTTGGCATATGTTATGTGCAACACCTGAATATCTCGCAGAGCACGGCACTCCACAGCATCCGCACGACTTGAAAACTCATAGCTGCATCTATCTTGGAGAAGAACCTGGGGATTCACGCTGGAAGTTTAGTCAAGGCAACAAAGTAGCCACTGTTAATATCCATGGCCGTTATGCGGCCAATCATACGGGGGTACGGCTTGATGCCGTACTGCAACATATCGGCATTGGCAGTTTGCCGTACTTTACCGCTAAACATGCTTTGCAGCAGGGGCGATTAGTTCAGGTTCTGCCTGATTGGAGTTTTAAAGCCAACTATACGGGGGAACTCTGGATACTTTACCCACCAACACGACACTTACCACCAAAACTAAGAGTGTTTATAGAGTTTCTGGCCGAACGTCTCCGTAAGGAAATCACCTCAGATAAAATGGAGGCTAAGAACCTGACGACTAATCATTACGAGTTACCTGAGGCAGAAAAGTTGCCTGAGACAGAAAAATAGCGATATGTAACATGTATCCGCTATTTAGTATTTTTTATAACAAACTACCTGATCTCTATTTTTCTAATGGTTTTCCCCTAAATCTGGCGTAGCCTGCGGTTGCCAGTTAAGCTGTTAAACAATTTGCATATCACCTCAATTAAAAATGACTTATAGCGAGGGCCTTATGGCTGATACAGATATTCGTGTTGCGATCGTAGGCGCAGGTGGGCGTATGGGACGCAATCTTATTCAAGTTGTCCAGCAGCAGGATGGCATTACACTTGGCGCAGCACTGGAGCGTTCCGGCTCTTCATTAGTGGGAGCGGATGCCGGAGAGCTGGCAGGAATTGGTAAGAACGGGGTTTCTATCAGTGACGATCTGAATCATGTCATTGAACATTTTGATGTATTGATTGATTTTACCCGCCCGGAAGGCACATTAGCTTACCTCTCTATTTGTCGGCAGTATCAAAAATCGATGGTCATTGGTACAACAGGCTTTGATGATGCAGGCAAACAAGCCATTGAAGAAGCTTCCCGTGAAATTCCTATTGTTTTTGCAGCGAATTTTAGTGTCGGAATCAATCTGGTACTTAAATTACTGGAAAAAGCGGCGACCATTATGGGGGAGAATACGGATATCGAAATTATTGAAGCCCATCATCGCCATAAAGTGGATGCCCCATCAGGAACAGCGCTAGCTATGGGTGAATCCATCGCCAATACCTTAGGTCGCGATCTCAAAACCTGTGCAGTGTATGCTCGTGAAGGCCATACTGGAGAACGTGATCCGAACAGCATTGGATTTGCCACCATACGAGCAGGTGATATTGTCGGAGAACACACTGCAATTTTTGCAGATATCGGAGAGCGTGTAGAGATAAGCCATAAAGCCTCAAGCCGGATGACTTTCGCCAATGGCGCTATAAAGGCATCAAAATGGCTTAAAGCAAGAAAAGCAGGACTCTATGATATGAAAGACGTACTTAATTTAGACAAATTGTAATAAATATTAAATTTTAACTAATTGTAATTGCACGATTAATTATATTTAACCGTGCAATTTAATAATTACTTAATATTTTAATATAATTACCAGAATTACCACTTAAATTCATGATTAAAAGTCACCTTTTTGTTAATTTTTTTCTTCGGACATGAAAAAAACCTACTTTTTTTCTGTTTTTAAATTTTCTCTTACAGTAATCAACTATCCATGCTACTTTCCTTATGTTTTTCAGCCATATTTACCCAATACAAGGCTGAAAGATGTAAAAAAGCCAATAAAAATGCCATTTTTTGTAGACAAGCCCCCCTCTCCTCATTAGAATGCGCGCAATTTGCCAAAATTTTGATAAAAATGATGATTCGAATTGATTTTAAGTGTCAATTCTGAATTAATATGCAGTAAATGAGACTGATTATTCATTCTGGAGGGCGTTTTGATTAAGTCAGCTATATTGGTTCTGGAAGATGGAACCCAATTTCACGGTCGCGCCATAGGTGCAGAAGGTGTGGCTGTTGGAGAAGTGGTCTTCAATACCTCAATGACCGGATATCAAGAAATACTTACCGACCCTTCCTATTCCCGCCAAATTATTACTCTTACTTATCCCCATATTGGTAATGTCGGCATCAATGCCGCTGATGAAGAATCCCCAACCATTCAAGCCCAAGGCCTGGTCATTCGTGATTTACCCTTAGTGACCAGTAACTACCGCAGTGAAGAAAATCTGTCTGATTACCTGAAACGTCACAACATTGTCGCCATTGCTGATATCGATACACGTAAACTGACCCGCCTTTTGAGAGAAAAAGGGGCGCAGAACGGCTGCATCATCGTCGGGAATGAGGCAGATACCCAAGTTGCATTGGAAAAAGCAAAAGCATTCCCTGGCTTGAAAGGCATGGATCTCGCGAAAGAAGTGACGACTGCACAATCTTATCAATGGGTACAAGGAAGCTGGACATTAGCGGGTGGCTTGCCAGAAGCTCGCGAAGAACAAGAATTGCCTTACCACATTGTGGCTTATGATTTTGGTGTAAAACGCAACATCTTGCGTATGCTGGTAGATCGCGGCTGCCGCGTTACTGTTGTACCTGCAAAAACCTCCGCAGACGAAGTACTGAAAATGGCGCCGGATGGTATTTTCCTGTCCAATGGCCCCGGCGATCCGGAGCCGTGTGACTATGCTATCGAAGCAATCAAAACGTTTCTGAATACCGATATTCCTGTATTTGGTATCTGTTTGGGGCACCAATTGCTGGCACTCGCCAGTGGTGCAAAAACCGTGAAAATGAAATTCGGTCACCACGGTGGCAACCATCCCGTTAAAGATCTGGATCGCAATGTCGTCATGATCACCGCACAAAACCACGGTTTTGCTGTTGATGAAAGTTCACTGCCAGACAATCTGCGCGTAACGCACAAATCCCTTTTTGATGGAACACTGCAAGGCATTCATCGTACTGATAAGCCAGCATTCAGTTTTCAAGGACACCCTGAAGCCAGCCCTGGCCCGCATGAAGCTGACTCTCTGTTCGATCATTTTATCGAGCTAATTGAGCTGCATCGTCAGAATAACGTTCAGAACACCAAATAATCAGGAGAAAAGAAAAAATGGCAAAACGTACTGATATTAAAAGTATTCTGATCTTAGGTGCAGGCCCGATTGTTATCGGTCAGGCTTGTGAATTTGACTATTCCGGCGCTCAGGCTTGTAAGGCACTGCGTGAAGAAGGCTATCGTGTCATTCTGGTCAACTCTAACCCAGCAACCATTATGACCGACCCTGAAATGGCAGATGCGACCTATATCGAGCCAATCCACTGGGAAGTCGTGCGCAAAATCATTGAAAAAGAACGTCCGGACGCCGTCTTGCCAACCATGGGTGGACAAACTGCACTGAACTGCGCATTGGAATTGGAACGTCAGGGCGTACTGGCCGAATTCGGCGTTACAATGATTGGTGCCACTGCTGATGCTATCGATAAAGCAGAAGACCGCCAACGTTTTGACAAAGCGATGAAAAAAATTGGTCTGGATACCGCGCGTTCTGGCATCGCTCACACAATGGAAGAAGCGCTGGCAGTCGCAAACGATGTTGGCTTTCCTTGTATTATTCGCCCTTCTTTCACCATGGGTGGAACCGGGGGCGGTATTGCCTACAATCGTGAAGAATTCGAAGAAATCTGTGAACGCGGTTTAGACCTCTCTCCGACCAATGAATTACTGATCGATGAATCCCTGATTGGTTGGAAAGAGTATGAAATGGAAGTAGTGCGGGATAAAAACGATAACTGCATCATCGTCTGCTCCATTGAAAACTTCGATCCAATGGGTATTCATACCGGTGACTCCATCACCGTCGCTCCCGCTCAGACTCTGACCGATAAAGAATATCAAATCATGCGTAACGCTTCGATGGCGGTATTGCGTGAAATCGGTGTAGAAACAGGCGGTTCAAACGTTCAGTTTGCCGTGAATCCGAAAAATGGCCGACTGATTGTTATTGAGATGAACCCGCGTGTATCCCGCTCATCGGCACTGGCGTCCAAGGCAACAGGTTTCCCAATCGCAAAAATCGCGGCAAAACTGGCCGTCGGCTATACCCTTGATGAATTGATGAACGACATTACTGGTGGACGTACTCCTGCCTCTTTTGAGCCATCCATTGACTATGTCGTTACCAAAATTCCTCGCTTTAACTTCGAAAAATTTGCAGGCAGTAATGACCGTCTGACGACTCAGATGAAATCGGTTGGTGAAGTGATGGCGATTGGACGCACTTTCCAAGAATCCATGCAAAAAGCCCTTCGCGGTCTGGAAGTCGGCGTAATCGGTTTTGATCCCAAAGTCAACTTGGATGATCCACAATCACTGACCAAAATTCGCAGTGAACTGAAAAGTGCTGGTTCTGATCGTATCTGGTTCATTGCTGATGCGTTCCGTGCAGGTATGTCTGTTGATGGCATCTTTAACCTGACCAACATTGACCGCTGGTTCCTGGTGCAGATTGAAGAACTGGTTCGTCTGGAAGAACAGGTAGCAGAACAAGGCGTGAATGGCCTGACCTTTGATTTCCTACGCCATCTTAAACGCAAAGGTTTTGCCGATGCCCGTCTGGCTAAACTGGTGGGTATTTCTGGTAAAGAAATTCGTAAGTTGCGCCATGATCATAACCTGTATCCGGTATATAAACGTGTTGATACTTGTGCGGCAGAATTCTTTACTGACACCGCTTACATGTACTCCACGTACGAAGATGAATGCGAAGCTAATCCGAACAATGACAAGCCGAAAATCATGGTATTAGGCGGTGGCCCGAACCGTATCGGACAAGGCATTGAATTCGATTACTGCTGTGTACACGCTTCACTGGCTCTGCGCGAAGATGGTTTTGAAACCATCATGGTGAACTGTAACCCAGAAACCGTTTCAACCGATTACGACACTTCCGACCGTCTCTACTTTGAGCCTGTTACGCTGGAAGATGTGCTGGAAATCGTGCGTGTTGAGCAGCCAAAAGGCGTTATCGTTCAGTATGGCGGCCAGACTCCGCTGAAACTGGCTCGTGAGCTAGAAGCTGCTGGTGTACCTATTATCGGTACCAGCCCTGATGCAATTGACCGTGCGGAAGACCGTGAACGTTTCCAACAAGCGGTTAATCGCCTTGGACTGAAACAGCCAGCGAACTCTACCGTGACCACCATTGAACAAGCCATTGAAAAAGGTAATTTGATTGGCTATCCGCTGGTGGTTCGTCCTTCCTATGTATTAGGCGGACGGGCGATGGAAATTGTGTATGACGAATCAGATCTGCGCCGTTATTTCCAAACCGCAGTAAGCGTATCTAATGATGCCCCTGTCCTGCTGGATCGTTTCCTTGATGATGCCATTGAAGTGGATGTTGATGCGATTTGTGACGGCGAGAGAGTCCTGATTGGCGGCATCATGGAACATATCGAACAAGCGGGTGTTCACTCCGGTGACTCAGCCTGTTCTTTACCTGCTTACACATTAAGCAAGGAAATTCAGGACGTCATGCGTCATCAGGTTGAAAAACTGGCTTTTGAACTGCGCGTCCGTGGTTTGATGAATGTGCAGTTTGCCGTGAAGAACAACGAAGTCTACCTGATCGAAGTGAATCCACGTGCAGCACGTACTGTGCCATTCGTTTCCAAAGCAACAGGTCGGCCATTGGCAAAAATTGCAGCACGCGTGATGGCAGGCCAATCCCTGCTTGAACAAGGTGAGATAAAAGAAATTATTCCACCTTACTACTCCGTGAAAGAAGTGGTATTGCCATTCAATAAATTCCCGGGTGTTGACCCGATCCTCGGGCCAGAAATGCGCTCTACAGGTGAAGTGATGGGTGTTGGTCGTACCTTTGCTGAAGCCTTCTCAAAAGCCATGCTGGGAAGTAACTCCACCATGCGCAAGCAGAACCGGGCGCTGTTATCTGTACGCGAAGAAGATAAAGAACGTATCGTTGATTTGGCTGCGAAATTGCTGAAGCACGGTTTTGAACTGGATGCGACCCACGGTACTGCGATTGTATTGGGTGAAGCGGGTATTAACCCTCGTTTGGTCAATAAAGTCCACGAAGGGCGTCCACACATTCAGGACAGAATCAAAAATGGTGAATATGACTATATTGTCAATACCACGGCTGGCCGTCAGGCGATTGAAGATTCAAAACTCCTGCGTCGCAGCGCACTGCAATATAAAGTGCATTATGACACAACCCTGAATGGCGGCTTTGCAACAACGTTGGCACTCAGTGCAGATCCGACTGAACAAGTCATTTCTGTACAGGAAATGCACGCGAAAATTGCCTGATAGCTTCCCATAACTAACGGAAATCAAATACCGTCATTTTTTTGATAGTATCCTCCTAAAACAACGGCTTCCCCAAAGTTGGAAATCCAACGAGTAAGGAAGCCGTTTTCGTGAGTTTTTGTTAATTAATGAAGCTTAATATTGCAGTCTAGGAATAATCAGCAACAATCATAGTAGGCATCTTTGATCATCATAAGGAGTCGAATACTGTGTCAAATATCATATTAAAGCGTAAATACTTAACTCACTCAGAAATTGAAGTATTACTTAAGGAGCTCGAAAAGCACCCTCATGCTGACCGTAATATTTGCATGATATTCATGGGATTTATTCATGGTTTCCGGGTATCTGAGTTGCTTGGATTACAACTATCCGATGTCGATTTGGAAGGGAAAAAACTACGTGTACAACGCCTGAAAAATGGTTTTTCCACAATCCATCCTATGGTTGCGAGAGAAATTCAGCTAATACGGAAATGGCTTTCATTGCGCCAAGGCTATAAAAATAGTGAACAGAGTGACTGGCTATTCTTGTCACGAACAGGAACACGCATGTCGCGCCAGCAATTTTATAAAATCATCCGGCAGACCAGTTTAAAGGCTAATTTATCGGTTTGCGCGAATCCGCACATGTTACGACACTCTTGTGGCTATGCTCTGGCGGACAATGGCGTGGATACCCGCTTGATTCAAGACTATTTAGGCCATCGAAATATTCGTCATACCGTTCGCTACACCGCGAGTAATGCTGGTCGCTTCGAGACTATATGGCTGGAAAGAGGAAAACGAAAATTGTCAACAATTAGTACCAAACTGTCAACCCATCAATTACCCCACCATTTCAACTTGATACATCTTAACTTTTCTCACCAAAAACAAATCAACTCTTTGATTCATTTCTGAAAAATATCTCCTCTTTTTTCACTCTATATCTTATTTATCTCTCATAAAAATTTTCATGTTTTTTATTATGTTGAGCAAAAATTTAAATTGCGCGACATCGAAAGCCATATAAATCAAAACTATTAATAGTGTTGGAATAACTAACCAAAATAATAATCAAACCAAGCCTAATCTTCTTGAGTTGACAGTTTGGTACTAAATGTTAACCATTTGATGTGTAAAGATCTTATGTTGCCCTATGAATATTGGTCAAAAAAAAGCCATTCCGATTAAGGAATGGCTTAGAATTTTGATGCCTGAATGTTTTTTCTAATTGAGGTCAATATGAACCCAATACTGTTTCCGCAACATAGGAATATTGATTATTCATGTGGGCGGCAGGGCTACGAAAGCAATCTTCTAAAAACCAATCAACGGGAGTCTTTAAAGCAATAGAAATATCAACTAAATGCTCCAAACTGATTTTATTGGTTCCTCGTTCATAACGTGACAATTGCTGATGGCTAACACCAATTCTGTCTGCCAGCTCTGCTGCTGTCACTCCAATTTCTCTCCTTCTCATTTGGATTCTTTTTCCTACCAGCATACTGACTTGCATAATATTTTTACTCTTGATTTATAAATAAATTAAATAAACTATTGCGGTACCTTCATACTTACCGGCTTTTGGTGGAGTTATGGTGTGCAGCATTGATGTCAGCGTGAAATTCGTAGGCACATTCCGCCCTTGAGCGGTAACATTCACGCCATCTGCTGCATTTCTCCCATTAATCTGCAATGTCGAATACATTTGCTTATTAGTATCGAGATAAACTTTTGGTTCATTATTGATTGACTTAGTTTGCAGCATTATTTGATTACTATAGACAGCACATTTAAATTGACCGTTAATGGAACGGGTCGCATTATTCACTTCTGGCGCGGTTAATTCCCCATAAGCAATTTCAGAAGGCAGACTGAGTTCACAGCTTTGATTCAGAGGGGGCATTTTATTGCAAACAGAGCCCCGAAATTGTTGAGCATTACCATATCTCTCGAACAGACTGTCAGCATAAAATAAACCTACACAGTCCGCATTTACGTTCAGAATGGAAAATGTCACTCGTTTAGGTATCCCAAACTGACGTTTATAGGCTCGCATAACCTCTGCGGTGGTTCGGTATTTATGTGCATCAGTTAAGCATACCTTTGCATCATGACAGGAGCCATACATACCGGGTTGGCCGCCGGTGCGATACTGAACATCGGGGCCAACATAGCATTTGCTCCATCCATAACAATCATTCGGGATCCCCTCTTCCTCTGTCCAGGCAATAATTTCCATGGTCGTTAGGATGTTGCCATTCGATTGATTAATAGTATTCACCGGCATAACATAAGCCCCACCATAGACATGTGTGGCACTTAATAAAAACAACAGAGCCGTTAGCTTCAACAACGATTTCTTAATATGGCACATAACTTATTTTCCAAATGCATCAAACTCTGGCTAAAGATCGTGGATGAAAAACCAGTCAGCATGACTAGTCGTAATTAACTTCAAAAGTCGCAGTTGCACTGAATGGACCCGTACTAATTTTCTTCCGTTGAAGAGCGCTCGGCTCCGCTTGCACATAAGCCCGGAACGGGATCACATTATTTCTGCTATTGGCGAGTAACGGGAATTCACTGGTTTTATTGAACGGCATCGGCGTACCATCGACTTTTTCCATACCAATGGCCGCACCTTTCGCGCTACTAGCTGAACTAAAGGCCAACAAATCCGGTAGCTCTGAACTTGTTTGCCCTGAGAATTTAATTTTTAAGCGCTTTGTTATACGAGGATCGCAATTCTCTAAACGCAGATAGAATGGCTTGGCTATCGTGCGATGCCTCAGGTAAAGATCACTGTTAAGAATGCTCCCAAACTCCACTTCCATACTTTTATCTTCTGCCTTAATAGAACAAGTAGGAGCAAGGACAGTTAGCGTAATTTTGACATCTTGACTCAGGTTATCTTTTGCATATGCACTTTGCTGACCAGCAACGCCAAAAAGAAACAACACCAGCAAGGCATATCTGGATAGTTTGATGCTTAACTGACTCATTATCATTTACCCGACATTTATCTAACTAATTACCTAAAAAATCCGTTTACCTAAAGAACCCCATCACAACCTGATGATTGCCGCCTTAATGCAACTCGAAATCTAGTTAATTAATTTAATTTTCTTCATTTACTACTTTTGCCACAGTGCAGGTATCACCACTACAGCTGAATGTTAGCTGTGGACGACCACCATAGTCATTGACGTAGGTCAGTACGGGTGTATTGCCCAGTGAATTAGTTGAACCACCCAGTTTTTCACTGCTTTTAGGGGCCAACATCAAAGGTTGAAAACCCTCTACACTTTTGCCATTCACTTTGTTGGATGCTTCAGAAATAGTGACGTAATAAGGTGTTGGGTTATTCACCAAATATTGGTTTCCCTGACGGGTTAAGGTGAGTTTTTCCTGCCATGGGTTATCGATATCTATACGGCGTGCAATCACCGCTTCTGGGCGGTAGAACAGCTTGATACGCGTCTGTAAAGCGATTTGCAAAACATTGGGTTTCTCACTGCGTGGTGGAATTTCACGAATATTGAAATAGAACAAGCTTTCTTGATCTTGTGGTAATTGAGCCACCGCAGGTAGTGTTTGAATCTTGATTTGGCTCTTCGCTCCCGCTTCAACACGCTGTACTGGAGGAACAACCACAAGTGGGCTATTGATCTTATTTCCCTTGTCATCTTCAATCCATGCCTGTGCCAAATAAGGCAAATCAAGGTGCTGATTTTCAATGTTCAGGCTAACTGATTTCACATCACCGTTAAAAATCACTCGGGTACGATCCAACGCTATTGCTGCCATCGCCTGATGTACTGACATCAGGCTTGTCACTGTTATGGCAGTTATCATGAGAATTTTTTTCAGTTTCATAATGTCCGTTTACTCGTGTTGCTCGTGCTCAAAATAAGCGAATGTTTATATGACTGTGCCAACTAATATTCGCACGCTTTAAACCAATTAAATCAATATAATACGCTAATTAATAGCAACTTCTTGGTTTGTTTTATTACAATTTACTTATCTTCGCCTTTTAAAAACTGACATAGCAGCAAAAGTGAAGCCAAAGATGCTTCTGCAACTTCATCAGGCACGGTGATTTCACATTGTGCTTGCCCACCCCAATGCACTTTCAGCTTTTCTCCTTTGTTCATTCCACTCAGGTAAGCGTATCCATCATCACTCACAATCCCAATTTCCCGCTGAGCTGCATTCATGACGGATGCACCAAAAGGTGGGAATGAACCGTCAGGTAAACTGATAATCGTCATCGCCTTGATACCTGACATAACCTGGAATTTACGATAGCCAATAGCGCCTTCCGTCAATGTTGCTTGCTGCACAGAGCGCAGTGCTTCTACATCATCCGGTAAGTTATCCAGATCAATATTTGCCGTATTACGGAAATAGTTATTCACATCTACCAACACAGCTTTACCAAAAAAGTTGGTATGCACCGCTGAACCGAATGCCCTAATCGGGACATTCCTGACACCTTCCGTATCCACCATCAGGCGAGTTGCACCCGGCATATTGATACGATGTAAAACAGCACCATGTGCGGTTACTGTTACTCCACCTTGTAAGCCGAGTGCTGCCGAAGTATTACCGCCATCCTGATAACTGGCGCTGGCAGTCAGCAATGCTTTGTCACCATAATGGGTATAATAACCGTCCGTTGTCACCTTACCGTCAATGCTAGTTCCCGCTGATATACGATAGTTATTACGGTCATCAATACGGTCAAAATAACTTGCCCTATGCGAATTACCCTGACGATTAACAATCCCGCTGTAGCTGATGGTGCCACTTTCTCCCCAAGGAATGGAAAGACCCAGGTACATGCCATCATCTTTTTTATCGTCAAAATTGTTGCGATAAGCCGATAAGTTGACGTTGATATTTTTATAACGTCCGATATCCAAATACTTAGATAAAGAAAGGTTATAGCGATCGTTTGTCGGCCGATTCCAGTAGGTTTGATGGCTATAGTTTAAATGGGCACTGAGACCAATATCCGTAAACTGTTTATTGAAAATAATGGTATAAAGCTCTTTTCCACTATCAGAAGTATTGTTGCGATAGCGGCGATCAATATATTGCCCCATACTCATAAAATCACGTTCTGAAAAGCGGTATCCGGCAAACGTCACCTGACTGTTGTATTGATCAAAACGTTTCGAATAACTGAGACGATAAGATCCACCTGTGAAGGTTTTATTTTCTCTCGGCAGTTTTGCCCTTGATTCCGTCACGTCAAACGACAATGCACCAAACATCATCAAGTCGCGGCCGATCCCCAGAGACAAGGCATTGTAATCACCCGCCCCCAAAAGACCGCCATATAATGACCAACCGTTATTGATCCCCCAAGAGAACTCCCCCATACCAAATGCGGGCCCTTCACGACGGTGTTTATCATTAGTGGATTGCCCCCCAATCAATTTGTACTGCACACGTCCGGGGCGCGTCAGATAAGGGATCGTAGCGGTATTGACCTTAAATTCCTGTATGCTGCCATCCTGCTCTTCAACTCTGACATCCAATGTGCCTGACACAGCATCACTGAGATCCTGAATACGGTATGGGCCAGAAGCAACCTGCGTTTCATACAACACCCTGCCCATCTGACTGACAGTCACCTTGGCATTAGTTCTTGCGACACCCGAAACTTCAGGAGCATATCCACGCAGATTCGGCGGCAACATATTTTCATCGGTGACCAAACTCACTCCCGTATAACGGAAACTATCGAAAATATTGGAATTGAGATAATCCTCTCCCAATGTCAATTTCGATTCCAATTGAGGGATCGCACGGTACATGTAATAACGGCTCCAATCCCAATTACGCTCTCTTCCCTTTGAATTATCTGCGTAATACGATTTATCGCCCTTATTTTTGGAACGCTCATATCTGGCCTGCCAGTCAGCCCGGAAACGCCACGCTCCGGCATTCATACCGGCAGTACCATTAGCACTTAACTGTTGATTATTACTGCCGTGAGTTGGTTTGGATGTTTGAGCATTGAAGTTATAGTCAAACAATAACCCAGCTACTCCGTCGTCCCAACGGGATGGTGGATCCCAGTCCGGTAAGTCATATTCCAGATAGATTTTGGGTACAACTAAATACAATGTGTAAGTAGCCAGATCGCCTCTGGCTGACATGCCTGGCAGGGTATTGAGATCAAGACATTTCCCATCGTTGTACCAACCTAATTTTTCTGCCCACTGCGACTTCAATGCAATATGATTTACTAATTCGGGAGATATACAGGCTTCACTCCCTTTTGGATCATCAGCGGGCGCAATGAAATCGATAGTATAGGTATCTGGAAATTCATTCTTATTCATCCGGACACTCATGATGTAGTTACCCGGCATGATATAACCTGAACGAGCGAATTTATCCAAATCAATATTAGCTCGTTCACCGATGTCCAATGCATCAGTATTGAATTCAATAGGCTTAGAATAGCCAACATTAATACCCGATAATGCAAACAATACAAAGACAGAAAGCGGCTTAATTCCGTATATTAATTTTTTTGTTTTTATTTTGTTCGATGTCTTATTTTTATTAACCACTTTATTTTTATTAAAGACATTTTTTCTATTACTGTTCAATTTTTTATTAAAAGATGAAAAAACATGATTCATAGAATCTGAAAACAAAGCCATAGCATCCTCTGAACAATGAATCGTTAATAATCCGATTTGAATTTAGCCGCTGTCTGATACAGACACGTCTTAAGTGTGCAAAACTTTTCACTTAATACATGACATCATTAAAATTCATCGATCTAAATTTGAGGACCCTGACCGATAATGAGGGTTGCAGAGATAGCCACATGTCCTGCTTAATCCATAATATGCTATGTTCTCTGTTTGTGCTTCACTAGTTATACCGGAATGCGGGAAGTAGAGGAAACATGTCATCATCGGTATGCCATTAAAAATCACCTTTGTATGGCAAAAAATCTTTATTTTCCGAATACAGCCAATAGAGAACACCGTAGGTTAAATAAAAAAGGGTATTTCAATTTACCACTATAGGGATAACTCTGTTGTTAATTTTTTGTTACTATGAATTAACAGCGATCTTGATCTATATCAATAAAACAGAGCTCATTACAGAATACTATGATCACGTTTTCTACTAACGTGTTAATCCCAGAAATACCCTAAATATATTATCAGGAAATCCTAAACAAAGATAAAAGTGAACTTCCTGATATTCAGCTACTAAAAATTATCTGCTTATTTGTAATATTACAGGTACGCTAAAGAGAAGTTAGCAATAGCAGTGAAGTTACCAGGAACGACTAAGCTCGCACCTTTGTCATCACTTGCTTTAACACCTTGCAGGTAAGCGGCGAAATTCAGATCGTTGTTGCCTTCGTTCAAAGACATTACGTCTGATGCTGTACCCATAGGAATGATTTTTCCAGCAGCGTTAGTGATAGCGATTGCTGCACCTTTAGCAGTTCCTTCAATGCCCAGCAGCCCTTGAGAAGCTAAACCGTAATTGTTCTGACCAGTGAAAGTTGTTGTTAAGCCTTTTTTAGCTTGATCAGTACAACCTTCTAATTCAATTTTGAACAATTTGGATTCTGAACGGCCACCATTTTGCAGTTTATCGCTAGAAATTTGTCCCATATTAACTTCGATATTGGTGTTTTTGATTGAGCAAGGCGCGTCAATGATAGCACCAGTGAATCTAACTGTACCGCTACCTTGGTTAGCTGCACTTGCCGCTCCCGCAGTTAAAGCCACACCAAAACCTAAAACCATTGCCAATTTATTAAGTTTCATAATCAACTTATGCCTTTAAATGTTAAATAGATATTGATAGCCAAAAGGAAGCCGAAGCACAGAAATTAATTTCTGACACTTAGGCGCTTAGGCAAATTATTATTTAGTTTCTTGACTCAAATCATAAGTAGTCAAAATGACCGAAACTGTAAATATCATTCTACATAATGATTCTTAAGTCAAATTTCAGGCGATAAAACTAGCTATGTGCTTTAACGTCATATGAAATATGAGTTTTTGCAAAAAAGTACGTGTAATGAGTAGTATATTTTACTAATAAATTTTTAAATTCGGATTATTACACTGAGTTATATCGGGTGATGTTTAGTAATTTAGAATCTTAATTCATGCTGCTTTCTTGCTCTATTTTATATTTCTTAAAAAAATAAAAAATTTATTATCCTGACATAACTATAACATTCGGATTTTATTATCGATATTATCGACTATTTCAAAATAAAACTAAAACATTCCCCAAGAAATATAATTGTCAAGATAATTATTAATAAATATTATTATTTCTAAAAAATAATTTTTACATTGTTAATTTTATTATTTTTACTCATTTTTTAAGCAAATTAGTAAAAAAGAAAATACCTATTACATAAATAGACCAAACATATTTTAAAAAATACATCAAGCCAATACACGACTTACAAATAAAAAGCCCTCTCCAATAATGGAAAGGGCTTATAATTTCTATATAAAGTGATAAAACTATTTACGCTTTTTTAATTATCACCCAGTAAAATGGATTCAAGCGCGATTTCGATCATGTCATTAAATGTATGTTGACGTTCTTCAGCAGTTGTTTGTTCGCCAGTACGAATATGGTCAGAAACAGTACAAATAGCCAGTGCTTTTGCGCCAAATTCAGCAGCAACGCCGTAAATGCCCGCCGCTTCCATTTCAACCCCCAGAATACCGTATTTTTCCATCACGTCGAACATCTGAGGATCTGGCGTATAGAACAGATCTACAGAGAAAATATTACCAACGCGCGTGTTGATATTCTTCGCCTTAGCAGCGTCAACAGCGTTACGAACCAGCTCAAAGTCAGCAATCGCCGCAAAATCATGATCCTTAAAACGTAGGCGGTTCACTTTGGAATCGGTACATGCTCCCATACCAATCACAACATCGCGGATTTTAACGTCTTCACTAACTGCACCACAGGAGCCGATACGAATGATCTTTTTCACACCAAATTCAGTGATCAATTCCTTGGCATAGATTGAACAGGATGGGATACCCATACCGTGGCCCATAACAGAGATGCGACGGCCTTTGTAAGTACCCGTAAAGCCCAACATACCGCGAACATTGTTCACTTGACGGGCATCTTCCAAAAAGGTTTCCGCAATATATTTTGCACGCAGTGGATCACCCGGCATCAAAATAACATCAGCAAAATCGCCCATCTCAGCATTAATATGTGGGGTAGCCATAAATTTATTTCCTTGTTTTTATTACGTATCAAAATAGGTGAAAATCGAGGAAAGCCAATTGACCTCCCACAAAAATTAAAACATCACTTTCCCGTAATCCATCGGCGTCAGGTCGAAATATTTCGCCACTGTCTGCCCAATGTCGGCAAATGTTTCACGATGCCCTAATGAACCTGGTTTAACGTTAGGGCCGTATACCAAAACAGGAATGTGTTCACGTGTATGATCAGTACCCGCCCAAGTTGGGTCACAACCATGGTCAGCGGTAAAGATCAGAATGTCATCTTCTTTAACCAGTTTCAGCATTTCTGGCAGACGACGATCAAACAGTTCCAGTGCTGCCGCATAACCGGCAACATCACGGCGATGGCCGTAAGAGGAGTCGAAATCAACAAAATTGGTAAATACGATGGTGTTATCTCCGGCCTGCTCCATTTCAATCAGTGAAGCATCAAACAAAGCATCAATTCCCGTCGCTTTGACTTTTTTCGTGATCCCCACGTTCGCGTAGATATCAGCAATTTTACCAATAGAAACGACTTCACCCTGTTTTTCATCAACCAACTTTTTCAGGATGGTTGCCGCTGGTGGCTCAACCGCCAAATCATGACGGTTACCGGTACGTTGGAAATCACCCACTTTATCCCCTACAAATGGGCGGGCAATCACACGGCCAATATTATATTCGCCAATATTCAGCTCTTCACGAGCGATTTCACACAGCTCATAGAGACGATCTAAGCCGAATGTCTCTTCATGACAGGCAATCTGGAAAACAGAATCCGCAGAAGTATAGAAAATTGGCTTGCCGGTTTTCATGTGCTCTTCGCCCAGTTTATCCAGGATAACCGTACCGGAAGAGTGGCAGTTCCCCAGATATCCCGGCAGGTTGGCACGTTCAACGAGTTTATCCAACAATTCTTGTGGAAAACTGTTTTCTTCGTCGTGGAAATATCCCCAATCGAACAAAACCGGAACGCCCGCAATTTCCCAGTGACCTGATGGCGTGTCTTTACCAGAAGAAAGTTCACTTGCATAACCATAGGCGCCAATAATTTCGGCATCTTTATCCAGACCAACCGGGAAAGTTCCACTGGATTCTTCCGCTGCTTTGCCCAATCCCAACCGGCTCAGGTTCGGTAGGGTTAATAGCCCTTTACGGCCGATATCAGCCTCACCACGGGCACATTGTTCTGCGATATGCCCTAAGGTGTTAGATCCTTGGTCGCCAAACTTTCCAGCATCTGCGCTTGCACCAATACCAAAGGAATCCAATACCATGATGAATGTACGTTTCATAATTTTCTCCTGCGTCAATTCACGCCTATCAATGCGGAAACTGCCAGCTATTAAAATCTATTTTAAATACTTGTGATGGTTTATTCACTGATATGACGATAAACCATTGGCGTGCCGGTTTTTACCTTGGTTTTCTCTAAAACGGTTTCATCAAAAACTGTATCATTAAAAACAAAAGCGTTACGTACTGCTTCTGCGGTTTCATGCCAAGCGTTCTCGCTATTAGCATGAATCATCGCCAGAGGGGTATCTGCATTCACTTTTGTCCCCAACGCAACGATATTACTCAGCCCCACACTGTAATTAATAGGATCGGCCGCTTTACGACGACCACCTCCCAATGCAACAACAATCATTCCCAACGCTCGGGTATCCATCTCTGTAACAATGCCACTTTCGATGCCCCTTTCTCCTGCCAATACTGGCTTGCTGAATCCGGCAGTGGGTAGATAACGGGGGTAATTTTCGACGAAATCAACTGGCCCTTTCTGTGCAGCCACCATACGACCAAATATTTCAGCGGCTTTGCCGCTGTCCAGCACCGCCTGTAACTTACGATGGGCATCATCACGATCAGTTGCCAGATGACCTGACAGCAGCATTTCAGCAGACAATGCCATTGTCACCTCAAATAACCGAGGATTACGGTATTCTCCTGTCAGGAATTGAACAGCTTCACGCACTTCCAGCGCATTGCCGGCACTGGATGCTAAGACTTGATTCATATCTGTCAATAACGCGGTTGTTCTACAACCAGCCCCATTGGCTACTCTGACGATGGACTCAGCCAATCGTTCTGATTGTTCATAAGTCGGCATGAATGCACCTGAGCCGACTTTCACATCCATTACCAGTGCATCCAATCCCTCGGCCAGTTTTTTACCCAAGATCGAAGCGGTAATCAAAGGGATGGAATCAACAGTCGCAGTAATATCACGCGTCGCATAAAAGCGTTTATCCGCAGGTGCTAATGAATTGGTCTGCCCGATAATTGCAACTCCCACATCCCGAATAATGTCACGGAAACACTGCTCATCAGGGAAAATGTCAAAACCGGGGATAGACTCTAATTTATCCAGTGTGCCTCCGGTATGTCCCAAACCCCGTCCAGAGATCATCGGTACATATCCCCCACAGGCTGCCACCATCGGCCCAAGCATCAGAGAGGTAACATCACCTACTCCGCCCGTTGAATGCTTGTCCACAATCGGGCCGGGGAGGTTCAATTTCTTCCAATCTAAGACTGTACCAGAATCACGCATTGCCAATGTCAAGGCAACGCACTCTTCCATCGTCATATCATGGTAATAGATGGTCATTGCCAATGCAGCGATCTGCCCTTCGGAGACCGTGTTATCACGCACTCCATTAATAAAGAAACGGAGTTCTTCTGCACTCAAAGGGTGACCATCACGTTTTTTGCGGATTATTTCCTGTGCCAGCAACAAAGCTACCCCCCAATCATTATTATCTGAAAAGAATGGCAGTAATACACACTATCTTAGTGCGTATTGAATAAGTCATTATTGATCTCAATAACTACTGTTCTGCTTTTGGCCCTGATGTCCAAGCACGGTCAGCAAACTACTCAACAAACTGGAAGCACCGAAGCGGAAATGACGGGAATCAGCCCATTTGTCTCCCATGATACGTCCAACCAGCATCAGATACTGTTCCGCTTCTTCGGCAGTACGCACTCCACCAGCAGGTTTAAAACCAACGGTTTCACCCACGCCCATGTCACGGATAACACTCAGCATGATTTCAGCACTTTCCAGCGTCGCGTTAACGGGAACTTTACCTGTTGAGGTTTTGATGAAATCCGCACCGGCTTTAATTGAAATTTCTGATGCCTTACGAATCAGGTCAACTTCTTTTAATTCACCGGATTCAATAATCACTTTTAGCCAAACACCGGATTCAGCACAAACCATTTTGCAAGCTTTAACCAGCTCGAAACCGATTTGTTCATTGCCTGCCATCAAGGCACGATAAGGGAAAACAACATCCACTTCATCAGCACCATAGGCTATAGCAGCGCGAGTTTCAGCCAGTGCAATATCAATATTATCGTTGCCATGTGGGAAGTTGGTCACGGTGGCAATACGAATATCAGGGGTTCCCTGTTCACGTAATACCTTACGTGCCACAGGAATAAAACGAGGGTAGATACAGACAGCAGCGGTATGTCCGGCAGGACTATTAGCTTGACGACAAAGTGCAGTCACTTTCTCATCTGTGTCATCGTCATTAAGTGTCGTTAAATCCATCAAACTCAGCGCACGCTGAGCGGCGGCGGTTAAATCGGTCATAAAACTCTCCAACGGTATTAGGTTCGTTTGTTGGTGAGCGGACTTGGTTCCTTGAAGATATCGCTATGGTTATATACCACAACAACAACAGAGTTCCTTCTCTCCGCACTATTTTGCTTTTTCATTTTGCTTTTTTATTTTGTTTTTCTGCTTTCAGGAAAAACAAAAGCAGGTGAGAAACCTCACCTGCATTTAATTTGAGACTCACTTTCTACGTATTACAACGCGAGGAAGAAGCCTGCAATAGTTGCACTCATCAAGTTAGAGAGTGAACCGGCCAGTACAGCTTTGATACCAAAGCGTGCAATGTCACCACGACGGTTTGGTGCCATACCACCCAAGCCACCCAACAGAATAGCAACAGAAGACAAGTTAGCGAAGCCACACAGAGCAAAAGCGATAATCGCTTTAGTATGGTCGGAAAGCACTTGCAGACCTGCAGCCTGAACAACATCATCTGCTTTCAGGTATTCACCAAAGTTCATGAATGCCACGAATTCATTGACCACGACTTTCTGGCCGATGAAAGAACCCGCGATAGTCGCTTCATGCCATGGAACACCAATCAGGTAAGCAATTGGCGAAAACACCCAGCCCAACACCAATTCCATGGATAATTGAGGGTAATCGAACCAGCCGCCGATGCCACCTAAAATACCATTCAGCAAAGCAATCAATGCGGTGAATGCCAACAGCATTGCACCAACGTTCAAAGCCAGTTGCATACCTGATGCTGCGCCCGATGCTGCGGCATCAATGACATTGGCTGGACGATCTTCCGCTGCAATCAGAGACATTGCATCAACGGTATCGTGTGTTTCTTCGGTTTCAGGTACGATCAGTTTAGCAAACAGCAAACCACCCGGCGCAGCCATAAAGGAAGCTGCAATCAGATATTCCAGTGGAACACCCATAGATGCGTAACCCGCCAATACTGAACCTGCTACAGAAGCCAATCCACCACACATAACGGCGAACAGCTCAGATTGGGTCATGGTCGCAATATAAGGACGAACAACCAGAGGTGCTTCGGTTTGGCCTACGAAAATATTTGCTGTCGCAGACAAAGATTCAGTGCGTGATGTTCCCAACATTTTCTGCAAGCCACCACCCAATACTTTGATGATGATCTGCATGATGCCCATGTAATACAGCACCGCAATAAGTGAGGAGAAGAAAACGATTACTGGCAGAACACGCAGGGCAAAAATAAAGCCAGCGCCACCGAACAATTCAAACATTTTGTCAGAGACTAATCCGCCAAAAATAAAGTCTGTTCCTTTCTGACCATATCCAATCACGTTGGACACACCTCTTGACATTCCCCCTAGAATGTCTTTGCCCGCTGGCACGTAAAGCACAAATGCCCCAATAGCAACCTGAATCAGAAAGGCGCCCAGGACAGTACGGATTTTAATAGCTCGATAGTTACTGGAGAAGAGTACTGCGATGAAAATCAGCACTGCCATCCCGACCAGGCTCATAAAGAGTTGCATTGGAAGAATCCCTGTTCACTGAATGAATAATAAAAATATGTCAGTTATTTTGTGAGTTTCTACTGACATTGTGTGTGAGCCGATTATACCTAGTACCTAAAAGGAACAAGTAACTAACTTCACAAATTAATACAGCAAAAAGTAATATAAAAACGCAAAATGAGATACCCGTCACATAAAACCATCTAATTTCGGGGGGATTAGATAATCTTACGGGTAAAATGGTAAAAAAAAGGATAAATAAGCAAGCAATATAAGTTAAACATCATTAATGATTACTAAAAACCAATCGAATGTTTTATATACTAAAATCTCTTTAATTCTCACTGACTAAGATCAGTTCAGTTCGAATAATGCCATACTATTTTGATAAACTTGATTAGCAATTTCATCTGATGATTCTTGGCGCAAGTCACAAAGTACTGAAAAAATCGCAGCAACTCTTTCTGGTCGGTTTGGCTGCCCTTGGTATCCCGACAATGGCATATCCGGTGCATCTGTTTCCAAAACCAAAGATGACAGGGGGAGTTGTGAAATCGTATGACGTGTTTTTTGTGCCCGATCGTAAGTAATCGTTCCCCCTACACCAATGTAGAAACCCAGTCGAATAAAAGCTTGAGCTTGAGATAAACTGCCCGCAAAACCATGAATTACCCCTGTGCGGGGCAATTTATGCTTTCGCAAAATGGCAGCCAATTGATCATGGCTTTTTCTGGAGTGCAGTATCACCGGTAAATCATGTTGTTTAGCCAGCTTTACCTGCGCTTCCAACACACTTTTTTGCTTCTCAAACTGCGGTTCTGGCATATAAAGATCAAGACCAATTTCCCCGACGGCTACGCATTTGGCATTTTTTTCCTGTAACCTCTGAGCCAACTCATCCAAATGAGCACTTTGATGTTCACGGATATAGAGTGGATGTAACCCCAAAGCAGCATAGATTGCAGGGTAATTTTCTGCTAACGCAACAACTCGCTGAAAATTCCTTTCGCTGACTGTAGGCACAATAATTTTTTCCACTCCCACTCGTCTGGCTTGTTCTAAGCTCGTTATTTCATCACCCAAAAAGGGAGGGAAATCAAAATGACAATGTGTATCGATAAACATCTATTTGTCCGTTACTTGTCCGTGTTGTTCACCACTATTTTCTCTGTCGGCGGAACGTTATCAACTATCTCAACAATGGGCACATCGGCTACCGAACGTTCTATATTATTCAGGAAATGGTTTCGCCGGAAGCAATGACGATTGACGCCATCAGTACTTAAGCTATTACGGCATACACCATAACTCTTGCGTTCTGCTTGCCCAAATTTCCCACCCACAAAAGTATGACCAATAGTCGCCAAAAAGTATCGACCACAACGCCGTCCCAAGTGGTAATCCTGAGTTAATGCCCTAATTTTGCTGCCCAACGCCATCGTAGCCAATGGTGCAGGTGGATAAATTTCGAATATTTGCACGTCATCCGGTGGTTTTTTGATAAATTCCTGCGTCCGACGGTAACTCTGGGCGTGAAGATTGAGCATTTTGACCATCTTTTGCAAACTACTGGTTTCCAACCAGCGTTCCATTCTCTTGAACCACTGAGGAGTATAGTAAGGCTGTGAAGGAACTGTCCTGATCACAACAATCGTATCTGCACCACGGCGATAAGCTTCTTGCACAGGAATAGCATCGCAAATACCACCATCTTGATAGATTACATCGCCAAAGGAGACACCATTACGATAAAAACCGGGAATAGCACTGGAGGCTTTAATGATTTCCATCCAATTTTTGTCATCAGGATGCAAATAATCAGGTTTAAAGTTATCAGCACGACAGGCACACATGTAGAATTCACGCCCTGCATCAAACTGGCGCATCGCTGCTGTGATATCGAGTGGTAATTGTTCAGATATAGTATCAATATACCAATCCAGATCGATCAGGTGCCCACCGCGAACAAAACGAAATGGATTAAAAAAAGCGGGATCGGTTGTATAACGGTTGATCACTCTGCGGGCATAACCCTGCTGACCACAAATATAAGCCGAGAGGTTTTGGGCTCCTGCCGATGTCCCAAGAAACAACTCAAATGGATTAAAGCTAAGACGAAGGAATTCATCCAAAACACCTGCTGTAAAAATACCTCGCTGGCCCCCACCTTCACAAACAAGCGCTATTTTTCCTGGTTTGATCTGTGATTTATAAGCTAAAGGTTCTATATTACCCAACGTTATTGGAATATGTTTCCCCACTATTCTCCTCCCTCAAAATCAATAACGACATCAAAGCATAATCCGCATGTCGAATATCTATCAGTATATTGTTGTTCAAACAACCTGTTTGTAAAATTTTCGTTAAGTAGTGAAAACTAAAATATCAAAAGAGATTAATTCAGCAAATTATCCCAATAGATTTTCCTATGAGATAATCGCCTAATTTAGCAGGGTTTTACTTGAGGAAAAGAAGGGAAAAGAAAGAAAAAGAGTGGCTTATTATCAGCCACTCTATAAGTAACTTCAGTTATTTTTTAATCTCTAACGTACTCTTAACCGCTTTGACACCTTCCACTCCATGGACAATTTCAGCTATTTCTGCTGCTTGCCTCTTGTTTTTGACAAACCCCGAAAGGTAAACAATGCCTTTTTCCGTTTTCACTGAGATTTCATTGCTGTTCAAGCCCTTATGCCCTAACAATTCCCCTTTCACTTTTGCCGTAATGGTGCTGTCATCAAGAAAATTATCTGCATGCTGTAAAGAGCTATCTATCTTCTGTCCCGCGCTCTCAAATATTTTTCCTGAAGGACTTTCTTCTGCTAGAGCGCTGCTACTGATCAGTACCGAGCCGAGAACAACAGCCAGTAGTGAATGTGTAAACTTAATATTTTTCATCCTACCACCTTCTTTTACGTTAGCCGGAATTGTTACCAGAACAGTATGTCAATTAGACCGAAGTGATAAAATGAGCTTTACAAAAAATAACGTATATTTTCATTAAAACAGGGAATTATTCTAAATGAAGAAAAAAGGTAAGCGTTGTGTACCCGATAGATTCCAAGATGCAGCACTTATATCTTCTCGGAAGCATCGCTAACTCTATGTTTATAACTACATGACTGGGGTAAAAGAGCGTAACCAACAAAGCGGTAACTTGAAAGACGACGAGGATATGCGAAAAAAAAAGAGCCAACAGAACAAAATAGTTGGCTCCCCAAACATTAATGTTCCCGTGTCTTACGGAAAGCAATATCAGGATAACGTTCGCTGGTCAGGTTTAGGTTGACCATTGTTGGAGCAATGTAAGTCAGATTATCACCGCCATCGAGAGCTAAGTTCTGCTCACTCTTGCGTTTAAACTCTTCTAATGTTTTCACATCAGAACACTCTACCCAACGAGCCGTAGATACATTCACCGGCTCATACAGTGCTTCAACGTTGTACTCGCTCTTCAATCGAGCAACAACAACATCGAACTGGAGCACACCGACCGCGCCAACGATCAGGTCATTATTGGACAATGGACGGAATACCTGCACAGCCCCTTCTTCTGATAATTGAACCAGACCTTTCAGCAGTTGCTTCTGTTTCAATGGATCACGCAGACGAATACGGCGGAACAATTCTGGTGCAAAGTTAGGGATACCGGTGAATTTCAACTCTTCACCTTGGCTAAAGGTATCACCAATCTGGATTGTGCCATGGTTGTGCAGGCCGATAATATCCCCTGGATAAGCGTGCTCAACATGAGAACGATCTCCTGCCATAAAGGTCAGTGCATCGGAAATGACAACATCTTTCTTAATGCGGACTTGGCGCAGTTTCATGCCTTTTTCATATTTACCGGAAACAACGCGCATGAATGCAACACGGTCACGGTGTTTCGGATCCATATTGGCCTGGATTTTGAAAACAAAGCCCGTAAACTTCTCTTCATTAGCAGTGACTACACGTGCATCAGTTTGACGGGGCATTGGGGTCGGAGCCCATTCAACCAAGCCATCCAACATATGATCAACACCAAAGTTGCCCAATGCAGTACCGAAAAAGACTGGTGTCAACTCCCCTTGCAAAAAGGCATCCTGATCAAATTCATGGGACGCACCTTTAACCAGTTCCAGCTCTTCACGCAATTGATTCGCCAAATCTTCACCCACTGCCGCATCCAATTCAGGGTTATCCAACCCTTTGATAGCGCGCACTTCCTGAATGGTATGACCTTGACCGGATTGGTATAGATAAATTTTATCAAGGTAGAGGTGATAAACGCCCTTGAAGGATTTACCACAGCCAATCGGCCATGTAATTGGACTACAGGCGATATTCAGTTCATTTTCCACTTCATCCATCAGCTCCATCGGATCACGGATATCACGGTCAAGCTTGTTCATGAATGTCAGGATTGGTGTGTCACGCAGGCGGGTAACTTCCATCAGCTTACGGGTGCGATCCTCAACCCCTTTTGCGGCATCAATTACCATCAGGCAACAGTCCACCGCCGTTAAAGTACGGTAGGTATCTTCGGAAAAGTCTTCGTGCCCTGGCGTATCCAGCAAGTTCACCAGACAATCACTATAAGGAAACTGCATCACAGAAGTGGTAATGGAGATACCACGCTGTTTTTCCATTTCCATCCAGTCGGATTTAGCATGTTGGTTAGAGCCTCGGCCTTTTACCGTACCTGCTTTTTGGATAGCCTGTCCGAACAATAACACTTTTTCGGTAATGGTAGTTTTACCTGCATCAGGATGCGAAATTATCGCAAAGGTGCGCCTTTTCGCGACTTCTTGCAGAAATGGGGAATTTGACATCAATTGGAATCTTCTAGTCAGTACACGGATTAATATCAATTGGGAAATGCCCCTATTGGCGCCCCGCCTTCAAATCCGTCAGGTTAATCGTGATTGGAGCATATTTTCGCTGAACTTGGATTTATAAACAACCAATGATGTTCAAGATAAGTGCCGAATCAATGGAATTTCTCAGAGAAACTTCAACGATATTTAAAAGGGGATACAAAGAAGCACAAATGTAGCTGTTCCAAATATAACGAGAATGGAAAGAGAAGGTGTGTTTTTTAGCATCCGATGCCTATTTTTATCAAATTTTTTCATCTACTTAGAATCTTTGACTCTGCTAGCTACAGGCTATAAATTAGGTAACAAGATTGGTGTTTGGTTCCAATGGATTTAA
This sequence comes from Xenorhabdus hominickii, assembly GCF_002632725.1. Taxonomy (GTDB): domain Bacteria; phylum Pseudomonadota; class Gammaproteobacteria; order Enterobacterales; family Enterobacteriaceae; genus Xenorhabdus; species Xenorhabdus hominickii. The sequence goes on along the minus strand of NZ_NJAI01000003.1, from coordinate 187,822 downwards.
TCTATGACCATCCACAACGATCTGGAAAATCCGCCTCGGCCTTAAGCCGAGGTTTTCATTTCCGACCATCCTTACCTAAAACAGCCTATTAATTTTCCTGCATTTATACGATACTCAGTCAAAAATGTTCTTTTTATCAGATGATTTTGCATTCCGCCTCGCAAGATTTTTCATCAAAAACGGTTCATCCCCCAAATAACGGCAACGCCATAATAATGGCATCTTCCTTTCCTGTTGTTGTCGGGTAATAATTCTTGCGGATGAAAACCTCGTTAAAGCCGAGGTCTTCATACAAACGGATTGCGGATTGATTAGAACGACGTACTTCAAGCCATAGTGTATTTATCTGTTTTTCAGGCAATATATTGATAAGATGATCCAACAATGCCCGGCCATATCCCCGCGATTGATGATCAGGGTGAATAGCAATATTAAATAACGTGGCTTCATCCATCACATATTGCGTGATCGCAAAGCCGATAATTTGGTCATTCAGCGTTATTTTATAGTTGAGATAGCGCTCCCCTTGATTGGAGTAAAACGTTTTTTCACTCCACGGAAACATATGACTGGCCTGTTCTATTTGCAATGCTATGGAAAGATCAGCGGGAGTTAATAGAGAAATATTCTTCATAATGGTAAATTTGTTGCCAAAGAGCGCGTTTTGCATTCCCATCAAGAGATAAGTCATTTAATGCTGGGCTTCTCAAAGAAATCCCTTGTATTGATACGGTAATATCAACCCCCAACAGCCAGCACGGACAGTGGATTGATTCCGAAAGTAGCTCAACATCTTTTGTCGTGATGCAATATACCGATGAGGCATCAATCCCCATGGCTGTAAAAATATCAGCAAACAATGAATGACTTAAATCAATTTGATCATGGCTAATGATCAATAGACGGGTTGAGTCAGGGATGAGGACAGACAATTCACCTTGCAAGGCCATCGGGCTACGCAGAACCCATTGGGTGATCCCCAATTGGGAGAGTAATCTGTCACGCTTCGTCATCGTGTTTTATTCCATCTGCCATAAAAAAATAACAGGTAACATATTATCAGAGGGCTTATCTCTGCGCCAATCGGCATGGCATTTCAATTCTGCCCTCTGCTATTTATGATACTTGGATAAAGATTTATAAGGAGCTTATACATAGATGTCTGTATTAACCCCAGCCAGCGAAGTTATCCTGCGCCATCAGGAGCAATTGCACTCCCATCATCTGCTCTTTGCGGGTGATCTTCAGGATAATCTGGCAACGGAAATTGAAGCTGAAAGCGTGCGAGTGCACACTAACCAGTATCACCACTGGCAATCTTTGATCCGCCAACTCGGCGAAAATGCGTGGTTTGGCCTTGTAGCAGACAGCGCATTTATCAAAGGATGTGATACCCTGATTTATTACTGGCCAAAAAGCAAGCAAGAAGCGCGTTTCCAACTACGTAATCTGTTTTCCATTCTGCCTCCCGGGACAGATATTTTTATTGTAGGAGAAAATCGTAGTGGTGTACGCAGTGTTGATAAGTTAATGGAAGGTATAGCAACTTTTCATAAAATTGACACTGCTCGCCGTTGTAGCCTGTTTTATGGTCAACTGAAAAATCAGGTTCAGTTTGATCAAAACAATTGGTGGAATAGCTATCAGGTGGATGATGTCACGATCAATACCCTGCCCGGCGTGTTCAGTCAGGATGATTTGGATGTCGGCAGCCGTCTGTTGCTTTCGACATTTGATGCGCCTGTTTCTGGCAGTCTGCTGGATATTGCCTGTGGCTCCGGAGTATTGGCGACTGTACTGGGTAAAAAGAACCCTGATTTGGCCCTAACATTGAGTGATGTTAATGCTGCAGCTATCACATCCAGTAAAGCGACACTGAAAGCCAATAAATTGGAAGGCAATGTTATCACCAGCAATGTGTATTCAGCGATTGAGGAAAAATTCGACTGGATTATTTCCAATCCACCATTCCATGATGGCTTAAAGACTAATCTGTCTGCCGCTGATGACATGATCCGCATGGCTCCGAGCCATTTAAAATCCGGTGGTAAATTGCGGATCGTCGCAAACTCTTTCCTGCCTTATTCTAATTTGCTGGATAGTGCTTTCGGGAATCATGAAGTGATTGCACAGACAGGTAAATTTAAAGTGTATCAAGCAACGAAAAAGTAATTTAGGCATTAAATCCCGCTACTTTGCCTGCTCCAGTTCCACGGGCAGGCAATTTCTATTTTCCCATCTGGAACATCCTCCCTTTCAAAATATCAACACGCTGATTTTTGCACCAATTGCACGTTATCTCGCTAAATAATGATTGACGCCAGCCATAAAATCTCTAGAATGCGCCTCCATGCTATTTGTTTAAGTGATAGTATCTGGGTATGCGAGGGTGGCGGAATTGGTAGACGCGCTAGCTTCAGGTGTTAGTGTTCTAACGGACGTGGGGGTTCAAGTCCCCCCCTTCGCACCAAATCAGATAATTATAAGTTAAACAAATTGGATGAATGACAGTACCTGCGAGGGTGGCGGAATTGGTAGACGCGCTAGCTTCAGGTGTTAGTGTCCTAACGGACGTGGGGGTTCAAGTCCCCCCCTTCGCACCACTGTTTCATTTTCCTGCTCTATTCCTTTTCTTTTGCTCTCTTCTCGCTTTACTCTATTTAAGCAATTTTCCTTATTTCAGCAATTAATCAAGCATTAAATTCTTATCATAAGTACGCAAGGTGGCGCAAAATAGCGAACAGACTGCAAACAATAGCAATGCAAGCTGGAATCAACAAGAAATGACGCGCATTACGATGTAACAATAACGCAAGCGTCAATAACAAAGCTCCTTGAATACTGATTTTAAATTGCTCGATCCCAGCACCCTCTATTATCAGCACTGACACGACCAATCCTGATCCTATCAAGCTAAATAACAGCATTCCCCAAGATCCCGTAATACTTTGCCAAAAAGCGAGCTTTAAACTCCGTTTTGCACCGAGCATGATAAACCGCCAAACACAAATGATAATAATTCGCAATATCATATAGTGATGGCAGCTTAATCACAATCAAGAAATCAATAACGAAAATGAAAGATATACCCAATAGATTTCGAGTTGCATCAAGGTATATCTATTATTTCAAATCCATCGCACCACGTATGGTAAAGAATAGATCCGTCTGATCGGTCAAACCGACAACATTGGCAGCATAAGGACCATACGCTGCAACCCGCAACTGTGTACCAGTATGCTTCTGACTATCCCCCTTCTGAATTACCATAATTTACCGTCATCACAGTACCATCTTTAGTAATCAGTGAACGAGTAAAACCCGGTGATTTAACCTTGGGTTCAATGATCTGGCTGGCATGTGCATGATCAGCGGTCACAATCACTAAAGTATCCCCCTGTTCTTTCGCAAATTTAAGGCCAACTTGTACAGCCTTGTCCAAAGCGACTGTTTCACCAATCTGTGCACAAGGATTGGCATTATGATCCTGTTTATCAATCGAAGCGCTTTCAACTTGCAGAAAAAAACCATTTTTGTTCTGTTTCAGTAAATCAATGGCTTTTTCTGTCATTTGTTCTAACGTCGGAACGTTAGGATCTAATTTAGAATTAACCTCGCACTTCACTGGCTCTTCAGTAAGATTGCCGTGATAAACAGCTTTTGGCCCTTCCCATGCCACATCCATGTTTTCATCGTGGAACAGCCCCAACAACGGCTTTTTCTGAGTAGCCTCTTTAACAGCCGCCAACGATTTCGTATCTGTTACCCACTGATATCCCTGCGCCAAAGCCTGTTGTTGCAGAGTTTTTCCTTTATTGACGCCAGATACCGATTGTTGAGTAAACAATTTTGCTCCGCCTCCCAGAGTCACATCAGCACGAGCTGCCAGCAATTGTTCTGTAATAGAGCCTTTACCGCCATTTTCTAAAGCATTTTCGGGACATTTTTTCGACGTTTCGTCCGGCCCATAGCATTTACGATCCGTAACATGGGCATACAAAGCTGCTGGTGTTGCATCCTGAATTTCAGCCGTGGTGACATTTCCCGTTGCTTTGCCGTTCTTTTTAGCCAGCTCTAAAAGAGATTGATGATCTTTGCCAAAAACATCGACTCCCAACGCACCATTATAGGTTTTGACTCCCGTTGCCCAAGCTGTGGCTGAAGCCGCAGAGTCGGTAACATAATTCGGCTTTTTCGTTTTCTTATCTAGCGAGTAATGTGTGTATTGACCGGTAAATGACAAGGCATCTATTCCCGTGAAGAAACCTCCTGCACCTTCTGCATAATTACGAGCAAGAGTAATTTCAGAATCCCCCATCCCATCGCCGATAAACAAGATCACATTCTTGGCTTTTGTATTATTCAACGCAGCCTTAAGTGCCTCAGTTTGATCTTGGGTCAAGCGGCGAGCACCACCAAACTGAGTAACATCACCTTGTGCTACACGCTGTTGCGCCATAATATTCTCTGGATTGCTTGCTGCCCATACAGGCAGTGTAGTGCCTGACATCAATACAGCAATCACAGCAGCAAGCAGATTTTTTTCATAATTACGCGACATATTATTTTCCTTGCAATCGGATAGAGAATAAAAATTCTGATGTTGAATTGCAGGAATAATAAATATGTCGTATGACACTTATTTGAACCTATGGCGACATTATTGTGACAGGCGATTGATCGTTCTTTAGCCCTATCAATGATGAATGTGATTTTCACCTGAAAAAAGAGCCCAGTAGAATAGGCTCTTCATAAACCGTCAGTTATCCGTCAATTATCTATCAGTAACGCATCATAACCGACTTCAACTCCGTATAGTGCTCAATGAATGCACTGCCAAACTCGCGGCCAATGCCGGAAGAATTCATGCCACCAAATGGAACTGCTGGGTCTAAAAACGTATGCATATTAACCCATAGAGTGCCGGCTTTTATGCGAGGAAGCATACGCATTGCCTTGCTCAAGTCATTAGTCCATAAACTGGCAGACAAGCCAAATGGTGTCGCATTCATCATGGTTATCAATTCTTCCTCATCATCGTAACTGAGGAAAGTACCAATTGGCCCGAATGTCTCTTCTTTCATCAACGTGTCATCAGCACTATTGGCTTTAATGATCGTTGGTGCGACAAAAAATCCGGCGCCTTCCAGCACATGGCCGCCATAAACTATTTCATTACCTTCCTGACGCGCTTTTTCAAACAGAGACAGAATTTTTTCATAATGTTCTTTATTTGCCAAAGGCCCCATCTCAGTAGATTCATCCAGAGGAGAGCCAATTTTCATCGCTGACAAACGTTCAGAAAGCAGTTTCAAAACCGCATCCATATGAATGGAAGGAATATAAAAGCGTTCCGCAGCTGCACAAATTTGCCCTTGATACACATACCCCGCTTCCAATATGCCATCAACGATTTTATCAACAGTCATATCTGGCAGGAAAGCTGCCGCATTTTTACCTCCCAGCTCCAATGTTACCCGCTTTAATCCTTGCTCCAGAGCTGATTTTCCCACATTCATTCCCGTTGAAACGGAACCAGTAAAAGTAACTTTGGCACATTGTGGATGACTGACCAGAGCCGATCCAATATGAGCACCTGAACCATTAACGATATTGATCACACCATCTGGAATTCCCGCTTCTTTTGCCAGTTCAGCCACTCGCAATATAGTTAAAGGGGTATATTCACTGGGTTTGAGTACAATGGTGCAACCACTGGCCAATGCCGCTCCCAATTTCCAAATAGCTATCATAATGGAAAAATTCCATGGGATAATGCCAACCACAACCCCAATGGGTTCACGCCGGGTAAACGCGGTATAATGCTCCCCTTTGAGCGATGGCAAAGAAACATTCAGTGTTTCCCCGCTGATTTTACTCGACCAACCTGCAAAATAACGTAAGTAGTCGGCAGATGCCCCCACTTCCAGCATACGAGATAGTTGAATCGGTTTACCGGAACATAAACTTTCCAGTTGTGCCAGCTCCTCACCATTTTTTTGCAGTAAGTCAGCCAACCGATTTAGGCAATTTCCCCGCTCGATGGGAGAAGTCTGAGCCCAGACGCCGTGAAAAGCGCTAGATGCCGCCTGCATTGCTTGATTAACTTCTGCCTCTCCGGCTTGATTGACTGTAGCTATGATTTCACCGGAAGCTGGATTAACGACAGAAAGCATCGTATTTTTCTGATTTATCGTACTTTCCTGACTAAGAACAGAGGCTCCATTAATATAATGACCGTGAGAACGTTGCAAAAAAGCCGTAACTGACTCCAGCAAATTAATTTCACTCATTATTTTTTCCTCTGGTTAGCCTGACATTTGAGCATTTATACAAGCCATATAATGTTTGACGAAACGTTCACTGGTGATGTCCCACAACACTTCCGTACCTTTCGCGGCAAACCAAGAATCCCCTTTATGATATTCAACCGTCATCCCAGTTTTAATATCAGTCAGTTTCACTGAACCTTCATGAACCGTTGCCAGTTCATCAAAGGGGTAAGTCATTTTGAATTTCCCCTTAGTGCAGACAAAAATACCGCAAGTCAGGTTATCCATTGGTTCTCCGTGAATCATTGCTCCACTCGCCTGTGGATCACCCTCTACCACAATAGAACCGAGATTAGTAACACTGCCAATTGGCATTAATTCAGGAAGTTCTTTATCTAACAATAATGGCTTTATCATGACTTTTACCTTTTAACAGTTACCGTTCAAAAAGTTACAGTTCAAAAATAGAAAAAGAAAAAACGTTAAACAGGGATAAAACTAACGACGCCCTTTCCAATAACCTGAAGTTTGGTGCCAAATCTTGCCAGCAGAGAGAAGCACATTTCTCAATTTGTCTTTCCCGATAATATCGAGATGTGGAATAGAGCTCAGCAGCGAGTAACGATCAGAGCCTTCACTCATTCCCTCAGCCAAAATCTTGCAGATAATATGACTCGGTGTCACACCAAAACCTGAATAACCTTGAACATAGAACACATTTTTATGCTTAGGCAGGGAACCAATTTGTGGGAACAAATTAGCGCTACAACATAATGGACCACCCCATGCCAGTTCAATTTTCACATCTTTCAGGTAAGGAAAGGTTTTCAGCATGAGATTGCGGTTCCATGCTTTTAAATCGGAAGGCATATATTCAATAAAATGTGTCGCACTGCCATATAACAGGCGGTTTTCTTTAGTAACGCGGTAGTAATCGATGACAGGGCTAATATCACTGTAAGCGCCCCGAATCGGGCTGATCCTTTCGATCAGATCGTCTGGCAGTTCTTCCGTCATCAATTGGAAGGCATAGGTATTGATGGTTTTTTTGTAGATAGTGGGATCAAGCCCATCCAAAAAGCCATTACATGCCCACAACATTTTATTGGCACGAACCGAACCTAATGGTGTATGCACTGTGACCCTTGAGCCATACTCTACATTCACAACCTGACTGTTCTCAAAAATTTTGACGCCATATTCCGAGACTGCCTTGGCCTCCCCTAACAACAAATTGAGTGAATGAACATGCCCGCCTCCCATGTGCTTCAATGCACTGGTATAGCGATCTGAGCCAATGACTTGTTTCACATCAGAGCCAGTATAAAGTTCAATTTCCTCATCAGGAGAAGCTAAACGAAACTCTTTCAACCAACTTTGTAAGGTTTTATCGTGTCGAGAGTTCCAACCAAGATACGCATAACCTCGACAAAAATCGGCCTTAATGTCGTATCTGGCTATTCGCTCTCGAATAATTCCAGCACCCAAGCTACTGATTTTAAATATGGTTTCTAGGCCTTTTTCACCAATATGGCGTTTGATCCTGTCCAAGTCATGACCAATCCCCGTCATCACCTGACCACCATTACGACCTGTTCCGCCATATCCCAAGGTTCGACCTTCCAAAATAGCGATATTGGTGATTCCTTTTTCAGCTAGTTCCAGTGCCGTATTGATACCGGAAAAGCCGCCACCAATAATAACGACATCAACATCCAAATCTTCTGTCAGTGTCGGGAAATGGAGATCGTATTTTTTAGTTGCCGCATAATAGGTTAATGAATCAATATCATTGTACATGTTATACCCCGTGAGCCTCTGCCTATCCCCTGATGATGTACTGCCATCTGTCTTACTACTGCTATTTTTCAGGGGGAGCATTTATCATGTTGTTGAATATTAATTATTCAGGTGTATTAACAAAGCAATCAAGACCAAAACCATTAACAAATTAATAAAATAATGAGGCAGATATCGGCGCACCCCTTATCTTGCCTATATATGAATCATATGTACTTAAAATGCTCAAATCATTTGTTATTTATATGTTAATTAAATCACAATTAAAGACATGTTTATTAATTATTTATAGTTTTTATGTTTTCATTTTGTGATGAGCGGAAGGGGAATTTTTTCCAATAGTGAATTATTCTGAGAATGGATATTTGCATGTGTACCCAATCGATTTCAATTTGCGATCACAAAGCAACCGTTTGAAAGATGAAAGGGGATAATGACTAAAAGGAATAAATATGCTACCCAAAAAAATTATCCTTGATTGCGACCCCGGTCATGATGATGCCATTGCCCTCCTGCTTGCCCACGGAGACCCTAATATTGAACTATTGGCGGTAACAACCGTTGTTGGCAACCAAACCCTAGACAAAGTCACCCGTAATGCCCTCTGCATTGCCCGTATAGCCAATATTCACAATGTTCCTTTCGCTGCAGGATGTCACAGACCACTTGTTAGAGAAATCAAAACTGCGCCGGATATTCATGGTGAAACAGGCTTAGATGGTCCGATTCTGCCTGAACCTGCAACGAGGCTAGATGCCCGTCACGCCGTTGATTTAATCATTGATGTGATTATGGAAAATCCCCCCAAAAGTGTGACTCTGGTTCCGACTGCCGGTTTGACTAATATCGCCATGGCTGTACGTAAGGCTCCTCATATCGTTGAGCGGGTGAAGGAAGTGGTCTTGATGGGCGGTGGCTATCATAAAGGTAACAGAAGTGCTGTTGCAGAATTCAATATCTTTATAGATCCGGAAGCGGCACATATCGTTTTTAATGAAAAATGGTCGCTGACAATGGTCGGCTTAGATCTCACTCACCAAGCTCAAGCGACACCTGATATTCTTGAAGCTATCGCCCAGATTAAAACACGTTCTGCTCAGTTCGTTTTGGATGCTCTGAAATTTTATGGGAAGAGATGTCGTGAAACTCAAGGGTTTAGCTATCCTCCTGTGCATGATCCCTGTGCAGTAGCCTACGTGATTGACCCTACTGTGATGACGACTCAAAAAGTCCCCGTTAATATCGAGCTGACAGGAACACTGACAACAGGAATGACCGTCGCAGATTTTCGTTGGCCTCTTCCTGACGATTGCCATACGCAAGTTGCCGTCAAATTGGATCAAACTAAATTCTGGCAGTTAGTGATTGATGCCTTGAAAAATATCGGTGAAACCACTTATTGATTTCAATCACCACGGCTCCATAAATTCCGAGTTACCGCTTTACAGGCTACAACTTGAACGATGAAGGGAGGTATTTCCTTTGACCATTGAAAAACTTCTCTAACTAATGGCCAAAGGAACTTCTATTTAATTTATAAATTAGACTTCATGAAACGAAGTCATCGTCTCAAAATCGAACAATTCATTCAGTTCAATTTGTAATCCATTGGAGATGACATAAATAATTTCTAAGGTAGGATTTCTTACTCCGCGCTCAATACCGCTGACATAAGTTCGATCCAATCCACATTTATCGGCAAAAGCCTCCTGCGACATCCCTGCTTCTTTCCTGAGATACCTAATTCTTTGCCCAAAAAGGGATCTGATATTGTTCGACGTTTTCATCCGAAAAGTATCGATTCTTGTTACTTATCCGACCACGGACTATGAGTCACATTTCAATCTAATTTATGCTATGATGTGTGACTTATAGTCTACTTATTAATGGCTTACTTTTTAATTTAAAAAAATGATAGGTAACTGGAGATTTAGAATGGAAAAAAAAGACTGGCACTCTGCTGACATCATTGCAGCATTGAAAAAACGCGGAACCACGTTATCAGAAGTATCGCGTGCTGCGGGACTGGCTTCATCAACTCTTGCCAACGCACTGCAACGCCACTGGCCAAAAGGCGAACGTCTTATCGCGGCAGCGCTGGAAAGCACACCAGAAGAGATATGGCCTTCGCGCTATGAAAGAAAATGACCTGCAATAGAACCCAGCTCAATGCTGGGTTTACTCACCAATTATCAACTCGCCAGCTTTAAACCAATAATACCAGCTATAATCAGGCCAAGGCTTATCACCCTGGCCAAGTTTGCTGACTCCCCCAACACCACTATGCCAAAAATCGCCGTACCTACAGCACCAATGCCTGTCCACACAGCATAGGCTGTTCCTGTCGGTAAATTTTTCATGGCGTAGGCCAGCAATCCCACACTGACAATCATCGCACTGATCGTAATTAAGCTCGGCACCACACGTGAAAAACCGTGGGTATATTTAAGGCCTACAGCCCACACTACTTCCAGCAAACCTGCTATAAGGAGGACCAACCAAGACATGATTTTCCCTTTATCGAGTGGCAAATGGGGCCGTCCCCAATATGATGGCGTTTATCTGGGTCGTCCCAGACAACGATTAAGAAATGAAACTGAATTATAACTAGCCGATTTTACAACCGCAATCGCAGAACAAAAACACAATAAAAAAAGCCGCAGCCTCTAGACGAAGAGGCCACGGCTTTTCTAAAATAGCAAACGCGATTATTTCACGCGAGAAACGTATTCGCCGGAACGGGTATCAACTTTAATAACTTCACCGATCTGTACGAACAGAGGAACTTTTACTACAGCACCAGTGCTCAGGGTAGCAGGTTTACCACCAGTACCGGCGGTATCACCTTTCAGACCTGGATCAGTCTCAGTAATTTCCAGTTCAACAAAGTTTGGCGGGGTTACAGCGATAGGACGGCCATCCCACAGAGTCAGAATACATTCTGCCTGATCGATCAGCCATTTTGCATTGTCACCAACGGCTTTCTCATCTGCAGCTAACTGCTCGAAAGTTTCGTTGTTCATGAAATGCCAGAATTCACCGTCGTTGTACAAATAGGTCAGGTTCATATCCATGACATCTGCGCTTTCAACGGAATCTGTTGATTTAAAGGTTTTTTCTAGTAATTTACCAGAAATCAGTTTACGAATACGAACACGGGCAAATGCCTGCCCTTTTCCTGGTTTAACAAATTCACTTTCTAGAATAGCGCACGGCTCGCCATCTAACATGATTTTAAGACCTGAACGGAATTCATTGGTACTATAAGTAGCCATGGAGATCCTCTAATTTTTAACAAAATGGCTTAGCCAAAAAATGGCACACATTATAACCCATATTCCCCCTGTCAGAGAAGTCTGGCTACAACAACTTGCGGATGTAATTACAGATCCCAATGAGTTGTTGCAATTATTATCCCTAAACTCACACGCCATACTGAAAGACGGTAATGAGGCGAAGCGATTATTTCCCCTACGTGTGCCAAAAGCATTTGTAGCACGAATGAAAAAAGGCGATCCGCGTGATCCTCTACTATTGCAAGTCCTGACTGCACGGGAAGAGTTTGTAATATCTCCTGGCTTTTCAACAGATCCGCTAGATGAACAGCGTAATGTCGTGCCCGGGCTGTTGCATAAATACCGCAACCGAGCATTGCTATTAGTCAAAGGGGGTTGTGCAGTCAATTGCCGTTATTGCTTCCGTCGTCATTTTCCTTATGAAGATAACAAGGGAAATAAAAACAATTGGCAGCTCGCTCTGGATTATATCGAGCAACATACTGAGTTAGATGAAATCATCTTCTCTGGTGGTGACCCATTGATGGCGAAAGATCATGAATTGGACTGGTTAATTAGCCACATTGAATTTATTCCACACATTAAACGCTTACGGATCCACACACGTTTACCGGTTGTTATCCCTGATCGTATCACCCTAACCCTGTGTAATCGTTTGGCACAATCAAACTTGCAGGTGATCATGGTGACCCACATCAACCATGCAAATGAAATTGATGATGCCTTCCGAGAAAGTATAACTCGGCTAAAACAGGCTGGCGTGACACTTCTAAATCAAAGCGTGATGCTGCGTGATATCAATGATAATGCAGAAACACTGGCAGACTTAAGTAATGCATTATTCGATGCGGGTATTTTGCCTTACTACATCCATGTTCTGGATAAAGTTCAAGGCGCCGCACACTTTCTCGTTGATGATGAAGAAGCAAAAGCAATAATGCGGGAATTATTAACGAAAGTCTCCGGTTATCTGGTTCCTTGCCTGACAAGAGAAATTGGTGGAGAACCCAGTAAAACGCCTCTGGATTTGGGCTTAGGGCTATAATCTTCCCCTTTCAAGTTGCAGCTTCGTTGACTGGGCTGCAACTTGAAATCCCATTAGGGATACTAGTGATTAAGGACACTTATAGACCTGACCAACCATTTTGCTATCAAGGGGAACAAAGCTTCCCAATAGATTCTGGGATGGGCTATTTACGCCATAAATAACATTTCCGCCCATTTCAGCCACTTTATTACGCAGGTCATTGGCGGCGCTACGCATAGAGCTACTCTCATTGCTGACACCATTGAACCAATTGCTTTGAGTACCAACAACTTCACCTAACCGTTGGCATTCACTGCCCGGCTGAGTATCCATGAAACGTACATTAGCACCAGCAGAGGTTAATTGATGGTTTGTTGTACACCCCGCCAGCAACAATACTGACGCACCAAATAACATTTTGATTCGCATAACTTTCCTCATTGATTATAGAAATTTCTATAATGATGATAAATATACCCTTTTGTATTCCATTAGAACAAAAAATAAAAAGGCGAGCAGAAAAATCTGCTCGCCTTTAAAATCTTATCCTATCGGATGGGCAATTCCATCAGCAGGATGAGCAACATTACATCATGCCGCCCATTCCACCCATGCCGCCCATTCCACCAGCTGCACCTAAGTCAGATTTGTCATCTTTAGGCAGATCAGTCACCATTGCTTCAGTGGTGATCATCAGACCAGCGATAGAAGCGGCGAATTGCAGCGCGGAACGGGTTACTTTAGTTGGATCCAAGATACCCATGTCGATCATATCGCCGTACTGTTCAGTTGATGCGTTATAGCCGTAGTTGTCTTTACCCGCTTTCACGTTGTTAACAACAACAGATGGCTCTTCACCTGCGTTGTCTACGATCTGACGCATTGGCGCTTCCATTGCACGCAGTGCAACGCGAATACCAACGTTCTGATCTTCGTTGTCGCCAGTCAGGTTAGAGATCGCGCTAGCAACGCGAACCAGTGCGACACCACCACCAGCAACAACGCCTTCTTCTACTGCTGCGCGGGTTGCGTGCAGAGCATCGTCAACGCGAGCGCGTTTTTCTTTCATTTCAATTTCAGTCGCCGCACCTACTTTGATTACAGCAACACCGCCTGCCAGTTTAGCTACACGCTCTTGCAGTTTTTCACGGTCATAATCAGAAGTAGATTCTTCAATTTGCTGACGAATTTGAGTAACACGTGCAGCGATTACGACTTCTTCACCTACACCATCAATGATAATTGTGGTGTCTTTGTTGATAACAATGCGTTTTGCCTGACCCAGATCTTCCAGAGTCGCTTTTTCCAGCTCCAGACCGATCTCTTCAGAAATCACAGTACCATTGGTCAGGGTAGCGATATCCTGCAACATCGCTTTGCGACGATCACCGAAACCAGGTGCCTTAACCGCAGCAACTTTCACGATACCACGCATGTTGTTAACAACCAGAGTTGCCAGTGCTTCACCTTCAACGTCTTCAGCGATGATAACCAGAGACTTGCTTGCTTTAGCAACACCTTCCAGAACTGGCAGCAGTTCACGGATATTGGAGATTTTTTTGTCAACCAGCAGGATGTACGGGCTTTCTAGTTCAACAGAACCTGATTCTGGTTTGTTGATGAAATAAGGAGACAGGTAACCACGGTCGAACTGCATACCTTCAACAACATCCAGTTCGTCTTCCAGGCCAGTACCTTCTTCAACAGTGATTACACCTTCTTTACCGACTTTGTCCATCGCTTCTGCGATCAGTTTACCTACAGTTTCGTCGGAGTTTGCGGAGATAGTACCAACCTGCGCAATGGCAGTGGAATCAGAGCAAGGTACGGACAGGTTTTTCAGCTCTTCAACAGCAGCAACAACCGCTTTATCGATACCCCGTTTCAGATCCATTGGGTTCATACCAGCGGCAACAGCTTTCAGACCTTCAGTGACGATAGATTGAGCCAATACGGTTGCAGTAGTAGTACCATCGCCGGCTGCATCGTTGGCTTTAGAGGCAACCTCTTTAACCATTTGTGCACCCATGTTCTCGAATTTATCTTCTAATTCGATTTCACGTGCTACAGATACACCGTCTTTAGTGATAACAGGCGCACCGAAAGATTTATCCAAAATTACGTTACGGCCTTTAGGACCCAAGGTCACTTTAACTGCATCAGCCAGTACATTCACACCGCGCAGCATTTTGCTGCGAGCATCATTACCAAATTTTACGTCTTTAGCTGCCATTGTGTCTTTCCTTTAAATTCGCTCAATTAAGAAGGGTTAGCGTGAGGATTCAATTACGCTTCAACAATTGCAAGAATGTCGCTTTCAGACATGATCAATACTTCTTCATTATCGATCTTCTCTGCTTTAACGCCGTAACCTTCATTAAAAATGACGGTATCACCCACTTTTACATCCAGCGCCTTCACTTCCCCGTTTTCAAGGATGCGACCGTTGCCAACTGCCAAAATTTCCCCACGGGTAGATTTGCCCGCAGCAGAGCCAGTCAGGACAATCCCGCCAGCGGATTTTGATTCAACTTCTGTACGCTTAACGATAACGCGGTCATGTAATGGACGAATTTTCATTGATAGATCTCCTATAAATAAAGTCCATATCAGGTAAGAGGATTGATACCAGAACCCAATAGAACCAGTACCATGAAGCTACAAATTGGGGCTTAAGATCAGTACTTCAAGGGGCGGCAAGTAAAAAATATTTTACTTTTTGTTTACCCGCTCAAATAATAAGCAAAGCAGGAACAATTATCTTTTATCGTGCCCACTGCCATGTTCGCCATGATTTTTCTGATCATCTTGCGGCTGATTATTCAATTTACTGGAAGCATCATCCCGCCTGTGTTCATATTCGCCCTCAAAAGTTTGTCCATTCTGGCCGTCCTGCCCATAGCCACCAGTATAATTTGAGCCACGAAAAACATTCGGCCGATAGAGCTTAATATGGGGCAATAATTTTGCTGTCAGAAGTTTCTGTACAGGGGATAATAACAATAGTAATCCGAGAAAATCGGTAAAAAATCCGGGTAATATCAGCAAAAAACCGGCAAAGACCAAAGAAACGCTTTTAACGACTTCTTCCGCAGGGCTTTCACCCGCCACAATTTTTTGTTGCATCGACATAAAATTACTCATGCCCTGATTGCGTACAAGAGAAACCCCAAGGCAAGAAGTAAGAATAACAAGCAGCAGAGTCAACAAAACCCCTACTTCAGAGGCAATACGAACAAACAGGACTGATTCGATGTAAACCAGCAAGCATATAAGAATTAGTGGGAGCCAGCGCACGTGGTTCTCCTTTAATTATTTATTGTCCACACTCTATTTCTCATTCACATAAAGTGAAATCACATAATGTGGGATCAGATTACATAATATGGAGATAATAGTAACCATTTTCAATACTACAGATAGTTGACTTTTCATCTCTGGAATCGTGACCTTAGTCACACATATGTGATCTCATTAATAAAATAGCACTATAAAGTGATCTAGGTTCAAGGCATTTCTGGTAAATCCACATATGATCGCGCCGGCAATTTCGTGATAAGTAATTAATATCACGTCATTTGTTGACGGCAACATTATTCTCAACAAACACTTAATATAACAGTAAAAAAACGTATCCAAGTTAAGAAGGTTCTCATGTCAAACAACATTCGTATCGAAGAAGACCTGTTAGGTAAACGAGAAGTTCCCGCTGAAGCCTACTATGGTATTCACACTCTGCGTGCGATTGAAAATTTTTATATCAGTGACCGTACCATCAACGATGTCCCTGAATTCATCCGCGGCATGGTGATGGTGAAAAAAGCTGCGGCTCTGGCAAACAAAGAACTCCATACTATCCCTGGCAAAATTGCGGACGTTATTGTCAAAGCCTGTGATGAAATCCTCAACACTGGCAAGTATATGGATCAATTCCCTGTTGATGTCTTTCAAGGCGGAGCGGGTACTTCATTGAACATGAATACCAATGAGGTACTGGCAAATATCGGCCTTGAATTGATGGGACATCAAAAAGGTGAATATGAGTACCTGAATCCTAATGATCACCTGAACAAAAGCCAATCAACCAACGATGCTTATCCTACTGGCTTTCGCGTTGCTGTCTATAATTCACTAATGGGCTTAGTTGAATCAATTAAGTTGTTGAAAGCAGGCTTCGACAAAAAAGGCGTTGAATTCGACGATATCCTGAAAATGGGTCGTACCCAGCTGCAAGATGCTGTTCCAATGACTCTGGGTCAAGAGTTCCGCGCATTTTCCATACTGCTAAAAGAAGAAATCAAAAATATCACTCACACGGCAGAATTGCTGTTGGAAGTGAACCTCGGCGCGACAGCAATCGGTACCGGCTTAAACACTGCGCCAGGCTACCAAACACTGGTCGTTGAGAAATTGGCAGAAGTCACAGGGTTACCTTGTCTGCCAGCAGAAGACTTGATCGAAGCGACTTCTGACTGCGGCGCCTACGTTATGGTTCATGGGGCATTGAAACGTCTGGCAGTTAAGATGTCCAAGATTTGTAACGACTTGCGTTTGCTCTCTTCCGGCCCTCGTGCTGGCCTGAATGAAATCAATCTGCCAGAATTGCAGGCAGGTTCTTCCATCATGCCAGCCAAAGTTAACCCTGTTGTGCCAGAAGTCGTTAACCAAGTTTGCTTCAAAGTTATTGGTAACGATATTTGTATCACAATGGCAGCAGAAGCAGGCCAGTTACAACTTAACGTAATGGAACCTGCGATTGGTCAGGCGATGTTCGAGTCAATGTCCATCCTGGGCAACGCATGCCGTAATCTGGTTGAAAAATGTGTCAACGGCATCACTGCTAATAAAGAAGTGTGCGAAAGCTTTGTGTTCAACTCTATCGGTATCGTCACTTATCTGAACCCATTCATTGGCCACCACAATGGCGATATCGTGGGCAAGATCTGTGCTGAAACCGGCAAAAGTGTTCGTGAAGTTGTGCTAGAGCGTGGTTTACTGACCGAAGCTGAATTAGATGATATTTTCTCCGTTGAGAACCTAAAACATCCAACTTATAAAGCAAAACGTTTTGATGATTAATTAAATGCTTATAATAACGAGCTCGTCTTAATTTTTAAGGCACGCAACTCCAACCGGAAGCGTGCCTTTTTAATTTTCAGCAAACACAAAATATTAACCATAGATTTTCATAATACTAAATAAGTTAAGGAGTACGTAACATGTTAGCCGTAGAATTAGTTATTGTTCTGCTGGCCATTTTTTTGGGAGCACGACTAGGGGGAATAGGAATTGGTTTTGCTGGCGGGATTGGCGTTTTAGTCCTTGCAGCCATCGGTGTTAAACCGGGTAGCATACCATTTGATGTTATTTCAATTATTATGGCGGTTATCGCCGCTATCTCAGCCATGCAAGTAGCAGGTGGATTAGATTATTTAGTTCAACAAACAGAAAAATTACTACGCAGGAACCCAAAATACATCACAATCCTTGCACCTATCGTCACTTATTTTCTGACTTTATTTGCAGGTACCGGAAACATATCACTGGCAACACTTCCTGTTATTGCGGAAGTGGCAAAAGAGCAGGGCATAAAACCTTGTCGCCCACTCTCTACTGCGGTTGTTTCAGCTCAGATAGGGATTACTGCCTCCCCTATTTCGGCAGCGGTCGTTTACATGGCATCTGTCATGGAAAATCAAGGCATCAGTTATATACATTTACTTATGGTACTAATGCCTTCAACATTTTTTGCAATCATCCTGATGTCATTCATCATTTCATGGGTTTTTGATTCCAAACTGTCGAAAGATCCCATCTACCAAAAACGCCTTGCAGATGGTCTGGTAGAAATGCGTGGCGCTCATCAAATTCAGATTAAACCCAAGGCTAAACTGTCTGTTTTGTTATTCCTGCTGGGCGTTATTAGTGTTGTCATCTATGCAATTATCAACAGTCCGAGTGTCGGTCTGATTGAAAAACCACTGATGAATACCACTAATGCGATTCTGATTATTATGCTCAGTATTGCCACCCTAACCACCATCATCTGCTCTGTCGATACCGATGCTATTCTGAACTCAAGTACCTTTAAAGCAGGTATGAGTGCATGTATCTGTATTTTAGGGGTTGCATGGCTGGGTGATACTTTTGTGCAGGCCAATATTGATTGGATAAAAGAAACAGCCGGTAGTCTGATTCATGCTCAACCGTGGCTGCTGGCGGTTATTTTCTTCTGCTGCTCTGCATTACTCTATTCGCAGGCCGCAACAGCGAAGGCTTTGATGCCAATGGCACTGGCATTGCATGTAACACCATTAACAGCGATAGCTTCTTTCTCTGCGGTTTCTGGCCTGTTTATCCTACCAACTTATCCGACATTAGTTGCCGCTGTGCAAATGGATGATACCGGAACCACCCGTATTGGCCGATTTGTATTCAATCATCCTTTCTTTATTCCGGGCACCATTGCCGTTGTGTTGGCCGTTTCATTCGGCTTTTTGTTTGGTGGCATGATCTTGTAACGTCATAATACTGAACATTCATTCAAAAACGTTATTTCAGGGGCTGACAATGCCCCTGAAGTATTTCCAGCCAAAAATATTTGGCTATCAAAAAATTAACATTGCATTAATATTAGTCAATTGACTTTCTGTCATAGATGCCATCAGTTATAGTTCAAAGTCTGGTAAGTTTCACAAATCAAACCACGATACAAGCAGGTCAAAAACTATATTATGATGAAACGTATTCTCATGTTGTTTCTGCTGTTCAGCGGTATTGCTACCTCACCCATCAAAGCCAGCACACTGTTTGAACAACTCGGACAAAATCGCTACCTTCCTGCTAATCAGGCATTCATGTTTGATTTTCAGCAACAGGGAAATAAACTCACATTAAACTGGGATATCAAACCCGGTTATTATCTCTACCGACAACAGTTCAGTATCACACCTAAACAAGCGTCGCTGGGAAAAATTGAGTATTCCAAAAGCAGCAAGCATGAAGATGAGTTTTTTGGTAAGACTGAAGTTTATTTTCAATCTGTACATATTGATGTCCCGATCCTATCTGCTACTAATGACTCCTCACTTGAAGTCACTTACCAAGGGTGTGCAGAGGCGGGTTACTGCTATCCTCCAGAAACCGTCAACGTACCACTACAAGTAGTGGTAACGTCAATGGCACCAAATAATGCAATAGCAACAGCGCCCGATAATATAACGACTTCCCAAAATGCGTCATTATCGACAGAGCCACTGCAACAAGAAAATACCAATAGCAAAACCCATGACGTGCCTTTTTCACCGCTATGGGCACTGTTGATTGGCATTGGTATTGCATTTACTCCCTGCATATTGCCCATGTATCCGCTGATTTCCAGCATTATTCTGGGACAGAAACGCCCTGAAAGCCTGAAACGAATCTTTTGGCTCGCCATGAGTTACGTTCAGGGAATGGCGCTCACCTATACTATATTGGGGTTAATCGTCGCGTCGGCAGGCTTACAATTTCAAACGGCCCTGCAAAATCCTTACATTCTGGTCGGGCTGTCAATCCTGTTTATTTTACTCGCCCTATCCATGTTTGGGCTATATACCTTACAACTCCCTGCTTCTGCCCAAACTCGTCTGGTAGATTGGAGCAACCAACAGAAAAGCGGCTCCTATATTGGTGTGTTAGTTATGGGAGCCTTAGCAGGGTTGATCGCATCCCCCTGCACCACTGCACCACTCAGTGCCATTTTGCTCTATATCGCCCAAAGCGGTAATACGCTGGTCGGTGGCCTGACCCTTTACCTCTACGCACTGGGTATGGGTATACCACTTATCGCCGTTACCTTATTCGGCCACAAACTTTTGCCTCGTAGCGGCCCGTGGATGCAATATATTAAAGAGGCTTTCGGATTCATTATTCTGGCATTGCCTGTCTTTTTACTGGAGCGGATACTCGGAGACACATGGGGTACGAGATTATGGAGCCTGCTGGCCGTCTCCTTCCTTGGCTGGTCTTTCGCATTGACCTTAAGCAGTAAAAAGGGCTGGTTACGAACCTTGCAAATTGTTTTACTGGCGCTGGCTCTGATTGCCTCACGCCCATTGCAAGATTGGGTATGGGGAAGCCCGGCGACAGAACAACAGAAAGCCTCTGTCACATTCCAACAAATCAGTAGCTGGCAGGAGTTAAACCAGATTTTAGCTAAAAATCATGACAAGCCGATTATGTTGGATCTGTATGCTGACTGGTGTATAGCTTGCAAAGAGTTTGAAAAATATACTTTCAGTGATCCACAAGTACAGTCACAATTGAGCCAATTCTTCTTATTACAAGCTGATGTCACAAGTAATGAGCCAAACCAGAAAGAATTACTGCAAAAATTAAACGTAATAGGACTTCCTACTATCTTGTTTTTTGATACAGAAGGAAAAGAGCTAACCAATTCGCAAGTCAATGGATTCATGAATGCAGAACGTTTTAGCCAGCATTTACAGAAAATACAACAAGTACAGCATCCACAACAAAAATAATCTGGAAGGAGAGCTACCATGCAACGTGAATATGTGCTCAGTCATGCCCTGAATATACTGGAACAGCATGGCCTATCAGCAACATTGGAGACGCTTTTAACTCCCCTTAAAATTGAGATTAGCCATATAAAGCATTTTTGGCCTGATCGCGAAGCCCTGCTCTACGATTGCCTTCGCTATCATAGCCAGCAAATTGAGATATGGCAGCGCCAAATCTTACTGGACGAAACCTTGGATCCTGAGCAGAAATTACTGGCCCGTTACGATACCCTCAAGGAAAAAGTACAGGAACAACGATATCCGGGGTGTCTGTTCATTGCGGCGTGCAGCACTTTCCCTGATCCTACTCATCCGATTCACCAGTTAGCTGAATTGCAAAAACAAAATTCTTTTCATTACACGTCGGAGTTATTACAACAACTCGATATTGACGACAATGAACAAGTCGCCAACCAAATGGAACTGATACTTGAAGGGTGTCTCAGTAAATTGTTAGTGAAAAGAGAGTTTGAAGCTGTAACCACCGCAAAATTGCTAGCACAAGATATTTTAACCATCGCAAAATGCCGCAAAAACGGAGCATTAAGTTAAGAAAAAACAACTAAAGTTGAATAACCACACTAATTCGGTATGAAAATACAGCAAACAATCATTTTTCATCGTTTTTTTGCAGAAAGTATTTGACGGATTAAGCTGAATACGGTTTAATGCGCCCCGTTAGCCCGGATAGCTCAGTCGGTAGAGCAGGGGATTGAAAATCCCCGTGTCCTTGGTTCGATTCCGAGTCCGGGCACCAATTTTAAAACTCGCTTGTTGAAGTGATATCAATAACTTAACACGTGAGTTAGAAATAAGTGCTGTTAAGAAAATGTTAATGAATATAATCTATTACTTTGCGTAAGTTAATAAACTAAAAACAGCCACTCTATACGAAGTCAGGTGAACACAGTTTGTGCTCACCTTTTTGCGTTGAAAGTAATGATTTCAGTAATTGATTCTGATGTCAAGTCAGGTGATTGTCAGAATTGCTCTTTGAGCACACTTCCCGGTTTCTTCGTTTTGTGTCTCCACCTCCAAACCATCCCATAATTCAGTGACACAGTCAGGGCAATCCCGCTGATATCTTGCCCTGTTTTTTTACATCACGTTAACGGATTACACAGCAAGATCCAGATAAAACGCCAGTTCATTCGCCAGAGTTTTACCCGCGATTTCCATATCGATATCAATATACTCCATCGTGGTCGCCACACTGCGGTGTCCCAGCAAACACCTGACCAGCTGCAAATTGCGGTCGGGGGCTTTCATCAGCTCTGTCGCCAGCGTATGACGGAAGCGGTGGGGGGAGACAGCAAAACCACATTCTTTAGACAGGCGGTTAAAGAAAGAACGGAGATGTTGCTTTTCTCTGTCATGATGATACTGGTGACTGACATGGCGTCCGTGATGACAAAAACGCAGGCGGGTTAAATCAAACAGCGGATCATCCTCTTTCGCGCCACAGGCTTTTGCCTGTTCAATCAACTGCGCCAGCCGGGGTTTCAGCTGCGGGATCATCGGCACCCGCCATTCACTGTGGTTTTTACTGCCTTCCACACGCAACTCAATGTAACTGTTGTCCAGATTAATATCCCGTAACCGCAGATGCAGCAGCTGGTTCAGGCGCATGCCCGTCAGCCGGAAGGTATCCAGTACGGTCAGCCAGTACCCCGTCGGGTATAAGGCACAGCGTCCGCCCCGCGGGGCGGTCTGTAAACGTTCTTCCTCTTCATACTGCTGCATCCGCAGGTAAATCCCGGTTATCTGCGCCTTACTCAGGGTTTTCTTTTGTTTCTTCTCTTTTTTGACTGCCGCGTCATTAAACGGATTTTTGGGGTGTGACAACAGTTTTCTTTCCATCCCGAAATTAAAAATGGCCCGCAGGTGCGCCACCTTATTGTTCCACGTATAGCCGGACTGATTTTTTTCCATCAGCAGATGACGCCGCCAGCACAGGACATCCCGGTGAGTCACGCTCTCCGGCAACCCCGTTTCCCCCATATACCGGATAAAGACCCGCACCACCTTGCGATAACTCCATTCGGTTGCCGGCCGTAACATCCGTGAAAAAAAATACTCGTCCAGTAACGCATCCCAGCCCATTTTTTCCTTATTATTTAACATATTGTTGTTTCCTTAGTGTGTAATATTGTGTCCCGGTACAGAAATGTCCCGTTAATAAACTGAAAGATTAATTAACACTTTGAATTATTTCATTTTTCATATAATGACCTTTTGTACATTGCAGAAACAAGGCCTTCCGGCGCTGATGCGGTGCGTTCGGACAATTTCGAATCGTTATCGTTACCATTTGCATTCTTTCTCATCAAAATTTCATTCCTCTGCCTGAAACAATGACAGTAATCTCCGGGTATCCTCGGTGGTGTCGGGCGCAGGGACTGTTCCCGGTGTGACAGGCGGAATAACCGGATCGGGTTCTGATGATGACAGCCTGGTATCGGTAGCCGGTTTAGACGGTTCAACGGGATTCAGCAGCGGTGACTGCACCTGCTCAGCGGCAGACTGAAGCAGTGAGTCCGTCAACGGGACAGAAGACGGATGTCCGCCAAGATGCAACATCAGGCACTGCCACGCACCGGGCACTAAAGACAACCAAATCACCGCTTCCTCCGGTAACAAACGGGCAGCCA
Organism: Xenorhabdus hominickii; assembly: GCF_002632725.1. Classification (GTDB taxonomy): domain Bacteria; phylum Pseudomonadota; class Gammaproteobacteria; order Enterobacterales; family Enterobacteriaceae; genus Xenorhabdus; species Xenorhabdus hominickii. The sequence continues at coordinate 164,212 of NZ_NJAI01000003.1, read as the reverse complement.
GCAATGTTTTATAAAGGACTGGCAGCTCAGGCCGCGGTGCCTGAAACCGGAAGCGGAAACGACGTTCAGGTATCCACAATCCCGGCTGCCAGTGATGTCCGTCTTCCAGTTCCCCTTCCAGTTGTCGCAACAGCGGCAGGTGGTAAAACAGCGCCGCCCAGAACACCACCGCCTGCCACAACAGACTTTGTGCGGCCTGTGTTTCCGGCACCACCCCCGGAGGCAACATATGCCCTTTTGCCAGCCGCATGGCACAGGCAGTAAATTGCAGGGTCAGATCGATAAATCCGCCGCAATAAGACCAGACGCCCTCTTGTGTTGCGGGAACATGCTGCACACGGACGCATAATTGCCGGAGCGGATCCAGATAGAATTGCTGATACAACCCAGCGGGCAGCGCACTGTTTTCCCACAGTTGCCGGAGATACTGGCCACGCTCTGAAGTTGCCAGCAGCACCTCTGCTGACTGTGGACGGAAATAACCTCCGGCACCGCGTACTCTTTCAGGCGCTAGCCCGGGGGCTTTTTGTGACGGGGAAAGGTCACGGGTAAAACGGGATTTAAAACGCTGAAACATCACTTTTCCTCTTTCGGTTCAGATTTAGCTCAGTGTCGGTGAATCCCGGCCGGAAACAAGGAACAACTCTTTTTACGAAAATGAAAATTAATCTGACCCGGTTCATCCCCTGACTGACCGAATTCGCTTAATTTCCATCATAACTCATTGTATTAAAGCCATTTAAAAACAAAAAAAGCGCCCCGAAAGGCGCGGTACGGGGTGTAGGTTTGTGGTTTGGTCGGTTTCAGTATTCCCGCACAACCCGCCAGAAATAACCGCAGGCTTTGTAACACCGCCTGACGGTAACGAGGGACTTCTTCCCCGCAGACCCACTGTTGCATCACATCGAGACAGACGGATTTGCCGGTGATTTCCAGTTGATTGGTGCACCATTCTGCCATAATTAAGTTCCTCACTTGAATGATAAAAATAAACAGGAGGAACCGCCCGGTCGGGGCACAATTCCCCCGATGGGTAGATTGAACAAAAAGTATTACTGTCCGGTCTGCCTGAATAGCCTGTCAGCCAAACCACTGTCAAAAATAACCGTCAGCTCATCGTGGATATCCAGATAAGGCGTACTGCGCAGGATAACCTGCGTGTTCAGCCGGATTAAGTCATATTTATCCACCAGTTCGTTAATGGCTTCTGAAGGCCGGACACCGCGAGCTATCAGTGCTGCCACCGTATCGGTTTCACACAGGGCCGTATCGGTCAGGCTGAGGCCAAAATGCCGTTTCAGCAAGGCAGCCGCAATCACCTGCCAGACGGTTAAACGTAACGTGGTCATAACGTCCCCTCAGAAAAGACACTGACGGAGACCCCATACCGGAGAATATCCCGCACTTCATGGCACTGCTGATAACAGGGGGAAACCCCATGCAGTGACAATAAATGCACCTTGTGCCACAACGCACGCGCCGCCGGAGTATTCTGCCAGCTCTGCTCAAGCATCGCTGCCTGACATAACCGCTGCTGTTGCTGTTCCAGTGACAGGCGTTCTGACGTCAGTGTGACCGGCTGCGCCCAGATAATCTCTTCATCAAACCGGCCACCGAGCACTTTTCTGTCCTGTGCATCAAAAATCATAACGGTCAGCGGAAAAAAAATCCCCGAAACCTGAGCAGATAACCTCTCCGGCACCGGCCAGTCACCCAGTCGATGGATCACCTTCAGCCGCTGCACCACTTCCGTGACGGTGGAGGCTTCGCACACCATCAGGGTTTCCGGCTGCAATGACTGTGGTGCTTTCGGGTATTGCCTCAGGCCGGTGACCTGAGCGGTAAACAGCTCTTCACGTAATACGATATCGGTATCATCCGGTACCGGTAAAAAAATGGGATTCATGGTGTTGTTCCTTGATTTTATGTCAATGAAAGAAAACACCCACCCGATACCGGGAAGGTGTTTTGGCTTCCCCGGTCAGGCGCTTAAGAAAAGCGTTAACAGCCTCATGGGCTGATAACGTTAATGATGATTATTTTTGTTAGGGATAAATGACGGACTGATAACGTCCTCTCTGGGTTTCAGTGTCATGATCGATGTTATCAGGCCGCTTTCCGGGTGCTGTTGTGCATACTCCTGCAATGCGCAGAACCGGTACGCCTCCTCATTCTGTGTATCCGGCACCGCGATACGGGCTGATACGATGGCCGTGACCGCCAGCCCGAAAGCATCGGCTGAAAGCGTGACCGTCAGCTGCGTAACCGGCAGGTAAACGGAATACGTTTCCGCCCGTGTCGGCACCATATAAGTCAGCGATTCAGACACCTGTCGGCTTGTCCACTGTTCAGGCTGATAATCGCTACATAACGTCGATGCGGTATTCGCCAGCAGGAACCCCAGAAACAACCGTTCCAGCGGGGTTTTGTCGGGAAACACGGCCGACAGCGCAAGACTGTCCAACATAATCAGTTCATTATTTGGCATCACGTTCTCCTGTTATGCACCCTTTAAGCCCAAAGCAGCCCGGATACACGAAGCCTGAGGATGTTGCCACGCATATTCACGCAAGGCGCAAAGCCGCTCAGCGTACCCGTCCAGCTTCATCAGGGCCGTCAGATAACCCAATACGCTCAGAGTTACCATCAGCCCAAAGGCATCGGCGGAGACTTCACCTTTAAAGTCAGTCGTATCCACGTTAACCACAGAAGAATCCGGCCGCATCGGCACGATATAGGCGATGCTGTCTGACACTTTCCGGTACTGCCATCGGTCACACCGGTCATCGTCACAAAGCACAGCAGCGGCTTTAATGAACGTGTGCTCCAGCAGCATCAGTTCCAGTGGACCGGTGTGCGGAAAAATTTCAGCAAAAGGGGATAATTCAGCCGGGGACACAGTGTGCACCGTGGCCGGGGTGATATTTTGTTGCATGGTATTCTCCTGATAAAACAACGGAGAACACCTGACCCAATGGGAAATGTGTTCCCCGTTGGGTGACTGGCCTGTTGGCCATCATGGATGAGATTAAGAGACCTTCATCGTCATCAGACTGACGATATCTGCTTCCAAAGGTGCGCAGATGTACCACACAGTGTGTACTCCCTTGCAGGCTACAGGAGTGTTGCTGTCGCTGCCCGAAGGTGATCCTCACAAGCGACCGGATCATGGATAAGTCTGACTACGCTAATAAACGGAAATCATTAGGTCAATGGGTAATTCATTTCTCGGGACAAAAAATAATGTCAGGAACACGACGGGATTTTGGGGGAGTCAGAGAGAGGCTGTCAATACGAGGTGACCCGTTCTGGTCGTTTGTCTAAATCATTTATGCCCCAAAATGTGTTGCACACTACTCCTGTTAAAAAAGTTAAACTGGATGGGGTCACCTAGAAAATCTAATGACTAATTAAAAGAGTTAATAAGAAAGACTCAACTAATTGGCTTTATGGTGCATAACCGAAACACAACGTAAGTTTGCACCATAGTAATATGTTAAGTTAAGTCGGCTATTCGCTCAAAACTGCCCGAGATTCTTTGAGCGGGCAGCATCTGCACAGTGTACTGACCGTTCGCCACGGGAATACCTGCTGCGCCAGACCAGTCATGGGTTAAGTAATCAAAGGTGCATGTAAATATAGTGGAAAACCCAGACCTTAATTAGCATTTTGTGTAGTTGCCAGTTCCCTTTAATCTGAGCACTTTTTTAGGCTGATGCGCCAGTTATCACCAGACTGCACTTGGTATCTGGCAGCGAAGTTATCCATATTGAGTGCTACCGATACCTGTAGCAGGCTGTTGAGATACACCAAAGGTTGACCTTCAGGAACTTCACCAAAGCTGCTGACATATGGGGCTTTGCCTTCATACCGGATCTTATCCCCTTCACTTATTTTAATGCAGACCTGATCCCCTTTGTGAATACCCACCTTACTGACCTGGCTGTCATTGATATTACTCCAGACATTCCCAAACCGTACATCTAGAACTGGAATAGTCCCCTTAAGAGTTCCATCCCTTTCAGCTACACCAGTCTGATAAGGGATCTTTACTACTTTATTTGGTAACAGCGGCCCCACCTGTTCATAGCTAATAATACCTGAAGCAAGTCGTGCCCCAGTATATGCGTATACATCACGTCCATGAAAAGTATATGATTTTTCAGAGCCAGGTACACGGTTGAACTTCTCGTCAATCTGACGTACAGATTCAATACCAAAGTGTTCAGCTACCAAGGTCAATGTTCCGTTATCCGGTGAGACTATGTAATGACCACTCTGTGTCTTGATAACCACTGAGCGCCTGTCAGTGCCCACTCCCGGATCCACCACGCTTACAAAGACAGTCCCTTTGGGCCAGTATGGTAGAGTCTGGTAAAGGCGATATGAAGCTTCCCAAATATTATAAGGTGGAATTTCATGTGTTAGATCATAAATAGGCTGGCTAGGATTCACCTTGAAAGATATCCCTTTCATAACCGATACTGCCCCATCTTTTAGGCCGAAATCTGTCTGAAACACCAGGGCTTCATTGGCAACAGTAACCGTACTTACAAGAGCGAGAGAAAGACTCGCAGCCCGGAGAGTAGTTCGAATATCCATAACTGAATCCTTTTCATTTAATAACGGGAGACAAAATATACAGTTCATAGGGATTTCGGGAACAATGGAACAGTAAACACTTAAGCGTTCAATTTAAATAGCTAAAAATGATCTGTCAGTCGAAGTCAGAGATCTCACAATATATTTATTTCATTTTGGTACAATTGACGCCATACAGGGCATCCATCTCATCAGATTAGGTCTAGCTCAGATCATCAATAGTGTCAGATCGAGTCTTATTTGGTAATCACATTGGTACAACTAACTCGCTTTTGCCCCAAACTGTTTTATGCTCCAAAAAGTCATACGCTTTAGCTTTTCTCTTTGACCAAATTTAGCTAATGAATCAATATGTGTTAAGTTTTGTATCTGTGTGGCCAGCCTGTGTCTTCTGATTCGGTGGCTATTCAGTCTTTCTATCGACATGACTTATTCTTGGAAATAGATTTAAATGACTGCTGAATTTAACTTACATCAAATCTACGATCATAACCTGAACTTTCTTGTCGGTGCTGGTGCTTCAAATGGTTTTCTACCGACGTTAGCACTAGAGGTAAAGGGGCTAGATGGTAGTAAGTGCACATTCGAGACACTTGCAAAGAAATATGAAAGCAACAAAGAAATGACAACACTGCTGTTCATGTTGTACTACCGAGAATGTATTAAGCCTGGTTTACCCTCAGTTCCAGCCAAAGGTATTCCTGCTCCTCCTAGACCGCCACATGAAGAAAGCGTCATTCAAGAATATAAGCGGTTCATGACCACTTTGATTCACCTCTTAAACAAGCAAAAACCATCAGCCAAAAAAGCAAACATTTTCACAACTAACTACGATAATTGCTTTGAAATTGCTAGCGAAGAGTTGATGGCAGAAAGAACATCTCAGTTCGAAGTTAATGATGGCAGCACTGGTTTTCAAGCGCGTACTTTCCACACAAGAAACTTCAATAACCGTATCGTAAATAAAGGCGTGTTTGACCGTCACGAACAGTTTCTTCCTCAAGTAAACCTTCTGCATGCTCACGGCTCAGTACATTGGATGAAAGGCAACAAAGATGGTGATATTGAACTTAATTACGGTACTAGCTGTTACAACATAGACTTCAATCAAGACGAAAATAATATTCTAGATGCTTGCAAGGTGATTCTTTATGATACAAATAAATCGCTCAATGACCTGAGTGTATTTGAAGCTCACACAGATTTTACGAAACTTCGTTCTGAGCAATTTGGGCAGGACTATAACAAAATGCCTATCGTGAACCCCACAAAGTGGAAGTTTCATGAAACCGTCTTTGAAGAGGCTTACTATCAGATTCTTCGTCACCTAAGTTATGAACTTGAACGCCCTCATTCAGTATTAATTGCTTTCGGCTTCTCTTTTGCCGACGAGCACATTCTCAGTCTTGTACAGCGAGCATTGTCTAATCCGTCATTGACTATGTACGTAATGTGCTATGACGAGTCAACGAAAGACAGGATGTCGGAAATATTCAGAAAGTACCCGAATGTTAAGTTGATTTACTCCGAAGATAGAAAATTAGATTTTACGCTTTTCAATGATGAATACTTCACGGTAAATAAACTAAACAAACCTATGCCTGAAGAAACCATGAAGCCAATGCTTGAAGCTGTAGTTGGTGGTGTCAAATGAGTATAGCAATTGGTGAAGTAATTTCAGTTAAAGGCACTAATATCACTGTAGAATTATACGAAGAGTCCAACAACGAGACGTTGTTCTATAACGGCGAAAAATTCAACGGTGTATCGATCCAGGAGTTCATTTTAATTCGTCGTGGGTTCAAGGATATCGTTGCTAGAGTACAAGGCGAATACCTAGATGAACGACTAAAAGACGAAGAGAGCGGCTGCTATATCCGTAAAGTTGAGTTAGTACCAATTGGGCATTTCCAGTTCAATGAATTCCATGAAGGCATAAAACACCTTCCGATGATCCGTGATATTGCGTATTTAATGAGTGACACTCAGGTTAAATCTATCTTTGGAAAGCCTGACGACAACTTCGTTGTCGGTGAAACGCTTACTGAAGAAATACCTATATCGCTACCTTGGGTAAAGCTATTCAACACTCATATAGGAATTTTCGGCAATACTGGTAGTGGCAAATCTAATACGCTGACTAACATATACACAACGCTATTTCGCAATAAGCTGGACAAGCTCATAAACAAGAGTCACTTTGTTGTTATCGACTTTAATGGAGAGTACACAAATAACCAGCTAATATCAAAAGACAAGTATAAGAAGGTATACCAACTAGATACTCGCAATGATGATGGCGATAAATTTCCACTCACTAGCGATGTATTCTGGGATGAAGAATTATTCGGCATCTTATTCAAAGCAACTGAGAATACTCAGAAGCCGTTCTTAAAGCGGATAGTTTCTGGTCGAAACAGGTTCAAAGACAATCCAGATAGCTTGCAGAAGTACGTCAAGTCAACTATCGAGCGTGCTCTCACAAGTACCGCACAAAAGAAAGAGTTTGTAGCTCTTATTGAAGAGATTGCAAAACTTGTTGGCTCCCAAGACCTAGAGAAAAAAGTTAGGGAAATAGGCTGGCATGGTGAACGATCTCGGTTGTATTTCCCAAACACCCCCCACCCAAATTATTTTAATGGTGGTGATAATGACCTTACGTACAATCATCATTGCAGAGCATACGTAGACGACATCAACATTAGAGAGTTATCGCCATTCAATGAGTTAAAACTGAGAATCAACACTCAACTTCTTTCTGACCTCATTAGCGGTTATGTTCAGTTCGACCATATACAACCTCTACTAAAGAGAGTAGAAGCGTCATTGACAGCACTAGATCGTGTGTTTGACGTTAGAGAAGAACGACCAGCAAACATGTTATTGTCAGTGGTATCACTTCGAAGGACTAATCAAGAAATTAAGAAGGTTATGCCACTTTTGCTTGCTAAGTTTTATTATGGTGAACACAAGCAGAAGGTTATGAACCAGAGTCCACCAGAGCAAACATTCCACATGATAATTGATGAAGCTCATAACATACTGTCGACCCAATCGAGTCGTGAAAGTGAGAGTTGGAAGGATTATCGTTTGGAGCTATTTGAGGAAATTATCAAAGAAGGCCGTAAATTTGGTTTCTTCTTAACTTTGTCAAGTCAGAGGCCAGCAGATATCTCACCTACGATTATGTCTCAGCTACATAATTTTTTTATTCATCGCTTAGTCAATGAGCGTGACCTCAAGTTGCTAGAGAACACTATTAGCTCACTTGATGAACTCTCACGACAAATGATTCCCAACCTTTCAAAGGGTTGTTCGATAATTATAGGAACATCATTCGATGTCCCAATGGTTGTTCAATTCAATGTGATGCCTGACGGTAGTAGGCCAGACAGTGACGATATTGATATTGAGTCTCTTTGGAATTAGAGAATGAAAGAGCATATTTCAAGTGTTTTAGATTACATCTAGTAATCTAAATCTAGTAAGTTAGAGCAAATACAAATAATTTAACTCACTTTTGTCCAATATCAACTAAGAACTTATAACCAGGTTAGATAATAAGAGCACTGTGATTCTATGGTTGCAGATATGTTACCGTTACTATCTGTTGCTGTGGCTGTGATTACATTTCCCGCATTATCACTAACCACTCTAGACTTATATGATCCATTAATTCTACATAGAATTATATCAACATAAGCTACTTGATCAAAGCTAATTGCTGTGATTCTGTAATTATTTGTAGGTCTTACACTGTTTTCAGGTGTGTTATTGATATCTTGAACTGTGAAATTAACTAATTGCTTATTTGTTGTTGAACCACTATCGATTACTGTACCTGGCTTTTTAAAAAGGGCTTTCTGTTTTACTGTTTCAATATTTATATTTGTAGAACCGCTATCGTTTTTGATATATCTTACATTAACCTCAGCTTCGTTTAAAAATAGGGTCACGTATTCATCCCGTTGTTCCTCACATATAATGAAGGTAAATACGTGAGGGATCGTGATGGCATTAGTTGAAGTGAAGTGTCGATTTTGCGACCAAACCACGCCTGTTAAAAAGCACGGCAAAGGAGAAGGTGGGCATCAACGATATTATTGCCAGTCCTGTCGTAGAACCTTCCAGCTCGAATACACTTACCGGGCTTGCCATTCGGGTATGAAAGAGCAAATCGTCGAGCTTGCCATGAATAACGCCGGTATTCGTGATACGGCACGGGCACTTCATGTCAGTATTAACGCTGTTGTACGCACTTTAAAAAACTCGCACCACGATGTGTAACCACGCTGCCGCTGGATACCCCTGAGCTTCAGCTTATCTGTGAAGTCGATGAGATGTGGTCATTCATCGGCAACAAAAAACGGCAACGCTGGTTGTGGTACGCGTGGGAGCCTCGCTTGAAACGTATTGTTGCTCACGCTTTTGGAGCCCGTAGCAAACAGACACTCAGAACGTTGCTGGAAAAGTTATCCGCTTTTGATGTAGCATTCTGGTGCACCGATAATTTAGGGGCATATGACATATTGGCTGATGAGAAACACATCACCGGTAAACTTTATACTCAACGTATTGAACGAGAAAATCTGAACCTGCGTAACAGGCTAAAGCGACTCAATCGCAAGACGCTGGGTTATTCTAAGTCAGTTGAAATGCATGACAAGATCATTGGCACATTCATCGAGCGTGAATTCTATTATTGATGATCAATCAACAGATTGAATACACGACCCATGTTTCTGCCCCATTGTGTGTTGACGCCGATGACTGAATTATATCGGTAACCTATTTTTACAATATATAAACTAATGGTTAGGTAAAAGATAAAGCCGACTTTATTTAAGTCATTCGCTCTAGTTAGAGCTGTATATTTAATCATATGATTGAGATAAGAAACATTTACTTTTTAAGCAATTCATATGTATGGGAAATCACACAAGACTGATTAATTAAAAAAATAACTTCATGTGGTATCTTAAGGTGATTATAAACAGGGAATTAAACCTATTTAAAACTCAATCACACTATCCTTTATGAAATGCCATTAATAATCAAATAAGGTTTTATGAGCAAAAACCAAGATGTTTTTGAATAAATTAAAAACTATCATATAGGATAAATATTTTTTGGAGTAACATAGATGTCAGAAATGATACATAGTTCTTTATTACCATCTCAATCATTTAATTCAATCAGAGTAATATCTGCAAAAGAATTTGGCATTGAGTCTGGAGTTTGTAATAGGAAATTATTACAGGATCTACAAGATAGATCTGAATTATTGCGGATCCCGATAGATTTTTCAGGTATTCGAGAAATATGTTTCGATGGTTACATTTCTATCGGTGATTGGTTTCATTGGCGCTCATCCGGCCGATTTGATACCACGATAAAACCTGTGTCATTAACCAGAGCAACCGTTGGTTCAAATGGCTATGGTATTTATGCGTGGTTTACACGAAAAGATCCCGAACAAAATCTCACTTACGCCATGCTTGAAGATATTGGAATGGATGGTCAATATCAAGGTGGATATGAAATTAAGGTGGAATCACTAATCAGGGGATTTTGTTGGCATGCAGATAGAGATTCTGTTTTAACTGATATCACAGCATTGCGCTGCCACTTTAAAAATATGCCTCATGAAGCCTGGGAAGGTTACACAACTAATGGAGGAACAATAGATGGTATACGATATTTATATTGTTCATCTGAAGGCGAAGACCCAGAAAAAACCTCAGTAGGATTCAATGCGTTTAAATGTATGAATGGCTCCATAGACTCACCATCAGAGTATGGAATATATACAATACGCAATATTGTAAGCCGAGGAAATACAGCAAGAGGGCATAGAACATTGACCGATTTGAAACGCGGTTGTGAAAAGTGGAGCATTTCTTTATGTAATACATATGATATGAATGATTGCCACCATTCTACTGATGGCTCTAGAGACGGAATTTTTTCTGATAACATTGGAGAACAAACAGGAAAGTCTTATAGGAATAAAAACTTCCTTGAAATTCAGGGGGAAAATATAACTGTAACATCCTCTATATTCAAAGGAGCACCGGATGATAAAAGAGCGGGAGTCGCGGGTATTTTAATCACTAACTATCAGTATCCTTCATTACCAGGAAGTAATGAAAGTAAAAATATACATATTAGTAACTGTCAAGTAAACAACATTGATAATGGAGCCATCAGAATTATTAATGCGTCAAATGTAAAAGTAAATGGCTTGAGCATTAATAATTGCAAAAATGGAGTTTCATTTGAGCGAAATCTCGGAATGAATAAACCTTTATTTAATACAATCGAAGATATTGTAACTCATGATTCCGATACAGGTTTAATTGTCTCTACTGACTATCCATTGTTAATTAACACTCCACCTATCAATGGAAAAATGGCTTGTAAAATTAATAACGGCACTATAATTTACAGATTCAAAAAACCATATTTTTGTAATTACCCCCCCAGCATAGAAAATTCGGATATACTACTTAAAAATATTGGTGGTACCTCATCCGATGATAGACCTATTGGTATACCTTATGCTATTGAATTAGATGATTCAGAACCATTATCAGTACGGGAATATTCTGCTGCATTAATCCCTGTTCTGGAAGATGATATTATTTATTTCTCTTGCCATGTAAAAGAATTGAGTTCCCCAGAGTCTTCATTTTTAATTAGAGAATACATTGATAATGAGATTAAATATAGTGAATTTATTAGAACTGGAGCACGGAATGACTGGAATGAATTTTTCGTTATTTATCATCCATCAGTTCAAGGAGTTAATAAAATAGAAATTCTGTTATGTCCAGCAACCGATGATTTAGGAAATACGTCACTGCAAGGGAAAACACTATTTTCGAAGATGATTATATCAAAAAGACCTATATGAGCAGCAAGGATGATTTTTAAATAACAACCTTAACTTCACCCTGGTTTCATTGTGGAAGTATATTTTCCATACTCAATATCTCATGCTATCACGTCCTTGGTAGCATTTTTTCAACCATTGAGGATATCCATGCGGTTAATTTACGAGCTGAATGAAGCAATAAGTCCAAGTCTTACAAGTTAGATAAAAAGCACTGACAAATATCTACCCATCTTCAAAAGACTACAATCATGATGACTAATTATACAAAAAGGAAATCATTATGGTCGTATCAAACAAAAGTCGACGTAGTGGTATCAAAAAGCCTTTTAGACTCGAAGAAATCTGGCGTATCCGAACAAGGCTCGAAATCGAAAATAACCTGATGCAACTGGCGTTACTCAATTTGGCAATCGATAGCAAACTCCGAGCGAGTGATTTGCTGACTCTCAAAGTTTGCGATGTTTCGTCACAAGGTATGGTATTTGATAGGGTTAGACATGCTCAGAGGAAAACTGATATTGAAGTCCAATTTGAGATTACCTCTAAGACTCAGAATAGCTTAATTAAGTGGATGCTCTCTGCTTCTTTGACTGCTGGCAATTATCTTTTCCCAAGTTTGAGATGTAAGCAGCAACCAATTAGTTACTCATACTATAGGCATCTCGTTAGAACGTGGGCATCAAATCTTGGGTTAGACCCAAATTTCTATGGCACTCACTCGATGAGGAGAACGAAAGCAACGCTTGTATACGCTAAAACTAAGAACATTCGTGCAGTTCAACTATTACTTGGGCACGCAAAGGTAGATAATACTATCCGTTATCTTGGTGTTGAATTGGAGGATGCCCTCCGACTTTCAGAAGGAACAGATTGTTAAGCCATGTGGCCCTGAATTATAGGGGGCCACCACCCATTACGAGTTAGATCCAAGATTTACCAATCCTCCCTTTTCGTGCTTATTCATACCAAAGCTAATGGATATGTAAAGCCTTATCCTATTCTTAATCTTAAACTACCAAGAAAAAATTAAGTATAATAGGTAGATACAAATATTATTTTTGAGTGTTGGCCTTAATAGTTCTGGCTCTATCTTTGAACTTAGGGTCAATAGAACTTAGTGCATACAATCTACCTAGTAATGTGAGTGTAATCTGCATATTGATGGCATTAGGAATGTCTTTTATAGATTTCCAACATGTAATGTCTGAAACTAGCTTCATTCGCTGCTCATTACGTACGAACACTATTTCATCCTTTATCACAATGCCTGTTACAAGCTTCGGTTCTTTGCCGCGATACAATTTTGTTTTGGTCGGGTGCATTTGGTGTCCATGCCTTTCAATAATCTGACGAGTTATGGACTTGAAAAGTGGGTTTACGTGGTTTCCCGAGAAAGTAAGGTCATCGACATACAAAGTCATTGTTACATTGTGCTTAATAGCTAACTGTTCGAGCTCGCTAAACATTCTACAGTTAGCCCAGTAAGCGAGTGGCATACTGATGCGACTACCTGTTGGAAGGTGACCGTGAATTGTGCAAATATGGCTTAAGATATCTGCGACATCTGATGAACATTCCATAACTGTGTAGAAAAACGAAAAAACCATGCTTCTTTTTGTCGATATGGAAAAAAAGAACAAACATCCGTTGTCATGAGTGGAAAACTGTTACAGTGAATACGAGCATTACCTACATTTGAGTGTTGTTTCTTTCCAGAATGCAAAAAACTCGGTGTAGCAATTCGGCAAATTAGACTTGCGATCCGTGTGTGAACTACATCTAATTCGCCTACTGGATGCTGTATTTTACGTACCTTACCCTTCTTACCTTTTTCCTCAAACTCGTTGTAGTTTTCCGTATCGTTCATCATACGAAGCAGAGTTTCCATATCAACTTTGAGTAGATTTGTTAACTTCTTTTTTGACTTAAGTTTGTAGAAAGGAGAATCTTGTAAGGTATAGGATTTTTTTCTGGTAACTATTTTAAGCTTTGATTTTTTTGTCATTCTTATTGATCGCCCAGTCTGCAATTACTAGAACTTTACCAACCATTAATTGTCTGAATTTTTTGGCTAACTTCCCTTCCTTGTGGATGTTCTGAGAAAACATTACAAGAGAAGTTACGGGGATATCAAACTTTGATGAATACATCTCAAGTAATTCGCTCTCGATAGGCCTATTACCTGATTCAAGTTCTTTTAAATACAACGGCGTCAAACCAAACTCGTTAGCTAAATCGCTAACCGTTAGTTCATGATATTGTCGAATTAATTTTAAAGCTTTGTGGATCATTAGGTAGTCCATAGTAGGTTCGAAACAAGGGGGAGTAAACTTACTCGTCACCCCTTTCTGTTCCTTCTAACATACGTAGTAAGAGCCAGATTCTATAAATCCATACGAGTATGAACTTAATGATTGAAAAAACGGTTTCCCACTTCTTCGGGCGTGTCTTTTGGTTTACTTGCTGATCTTGATGTGCGTTATGTTTTTTCATAAATATCTCCTATGTGCCTTGAAACCCACCTCATCCGCAGATGAGATTAAGAAGTTACAAGTTCGCCTCACAAAGGAAGGGATTGATCAGCACAAAGCCCCCGTCTCGACGAACCTTTGGTCGCCCAAAAGGTTCGAGTACCCACCCATGTTCATGCTGTCACTAATATAGAGAAGCTAGGCATGTGGGGGTAAAAGGGTAGAAAGATTTCTCTTTCCTCGGACTAAGTCCAGTTAATGGCGTAGTTATCCCTCAACACATCAAGTATTAATCATATTAATGAAATCCATAACTATCAAAGGGAATATTTAAAAATGAGACATAGTAGGCAATATTGAAGTGTATTAGTCGTCACTCGAACTTGACCTGGCAGTTAGCCATATATTTTCTCATCATCGTCAGATCGTTACCTACCTTTGGGTTAACTCATTTATGCCCAAGGACATATCGGGGCATGATCATCGCCAGCATGTTTCTGCCCCATTGTGTGTTGGTGTCGCTAGCTGAATTATATCGGGAACCTATTTTTAGCCTGAATTTGTCAGATAACTACATAGTGACACTAAACCGGAAGGTGCAATACTGGTGGAACGAGTATAACTGAGCAAGCTGGGAAATTATGATTGTGATACTTCCAGAGAACTCCACATAGAAGGCTTTAAATTTACGGTAATATGACATGTGAAAACACTTGCTAATATTGATGCGATTTAATCCTACGTTTTGCACAAAAAACATGAGTTGTATTTCGTAACACGGCTGAATGCCCATACCCTAACATCCAGCCGATTTAAGGAAATTAATCCAATGAGAATGCTGATAAAGGAAGAGCTGTCTCATGCAGATGACGCCATATCACCTGATTATCCGCCTCCAACTCGAACACCACGGTCGAAAAGCGCAGCGTTGCGTTCTGGCCTGGCAGCTGTTGCCGTTCCTGATAAGTCACGGTAGCCCCTATAGCACTCTCTGCAATCAATTGCATATTGTCGATTTCAATCTCCAGCCCCGATTTTGCGCCGCATTGCGTACGGAAAAACGAAGTTAGCGACGTGTAATCAAGCTGGCCTCCACCTGGAGTCACCATGGAATAGGCTGGGCTGAAACGTGCCAACAAATCTTCACACACCTCGGCGGGACTGCTGGCATCGCCGAGCCAACGGCGGATCAGTACGTGAGCATCTAAGACTTCCTGAAAGTAGCGATTCATCATTTCTCCTGATTAAACGTAAGAATAACTCTGCTATTAGCTATCCGTAGGCAGAGTAAGACGGGAATGACAGCACTGATGGCCGCCAGTGCAAAGCACAGATGATAAGCCTGGGTTTGCTGAATACCTGATATGTTGAGTAACACGTTCAGTAATAAACTGATTAACGTCACGCCCAAACAGAAACTGAGCTGACGGTTAATGTTCCACAGGGCGCTGGCATCCGCCAATTCAGCATCGTGTATCTGAATAAACGCCAAACTCTGCGCGGTGCTGCTGCACAGGCTGCCCCCGAATCCCATCAATGCATAAGCGACAGCCGCCAAAATCACGTCATCGGCACTGCCAACCAGAGGTAATAATCCAATACCGATCCCCTGCACCAGGCAACCAATGATGAACAACGGACGCGGCCCGACCTTATTAAACTTTTTGCCAGTGAGAGAGATAGCGGCAAATGAGGCTATCGCCCAGGGAAACATCATCGCGCCCACCAGGGTGGCATGCATCCCAAGCTGATCCTACAAATACAGCATCGTAATCAGGCTGACGCCGGTAAAAATGCCCGGAATAAGCTGATAGATCAGCATCGCGGTTTGCAGCATCGGCTTCTGGATTAGACGCAGGTTGAGCAACGGTTGCGTTTTACGTAACGAAGTGCGTACATACCAGCACATCAGCGCAATACCAGAGCCCAGTAACGCCGCCCCCAAGCTCAGGCGATCGGATTCGCCCATGTAAGTCAGGCCTAGCAGAATCAGAGTCAGCGCCAGACAGCCCGAGATAAGATCGCTGAAATCCAGCCGTTCGGCACTGGTGGCACGCACATCACTCTTCAGCCAACAAACGGCAAGAATCAATGCGACGAATGCCAAGGGCAAACTGGCTAAAAATACCCAGCGCCAGCTGACGTTGTCCACGAGCACGCCGCCGATGGCCGGAGAGAGCGCCGGCGCCATTAAGGCGACCAGCATAACGACCGAAGAGAGTTTTGCCCGCTCATGACTGCGATAAAGGGCATAAGTCATTGCCTGACCAACAGGGATCAGCAGTCCCCCGCCCAGTCCCTGTACCACGCGCCAGGCAATGAGTTGCTCAATATGGGAGGCGCCGGCTGTACAGCCGGTGCCGATGATGAAAATAATCAATGAGAGGATAAACAGGCGCTTTGAGCCCACTCGTTTTGCCAGCCAACTACTTAGGGGAATAACCAACGTTAATCCCAGAATATAGCCATTACTCACCCACGCCAGCTGACTAACCGGCGCATTAAGCTGCCGGCCAATATCGGGATAGGCGACGTTGGCGATAAACATGTTGACCAGATCGATGAAAAAACCCAGCAGATAGACGCTGGCGACACGCACCCGATAATTCATATATTTCTCATGAAAAACAACATAATGGGCGCAGTATACAGTTAGAAAAAAAAAGATAAATCGACGTTTTGCAGTTACACTGTCTAAATTATTTTGACAATAATCCAAGTTCATAAGGAAGATCCATGCTGAATATGCAACGTCTGGAGATATTTGTGGCGGTAGTGGAAGCCGGCAGTTTTACCGGCGCGGCGCATACGCTGGGGCTGACCAAAGCAGTAGTGAGTTTTAACATTAAGCAGCTTGAGGAGGAATTAGGCATTTCCGTGCTCAGTCGCAGTACCCGGCAGGTAGCCATCACCGATGCCGGCGAACGTTTTTATCTGCACTGTTTGCAGCTGTTGCAGGATATGGAAAAAATCCTAGGCGATGTCCGCAGCGATCATGCCGGCCTGAGAGGCATGCTGCGTATCACCACCACGCAGGAATATGGGGCCAGAGTTGTGGTTCCCGTGATCTCGGCATTTGCCGCCCTGCATCCACAACTACGCATCCAGCACGTATCGTCATCAAAAAATGATGATTTGATCTCTGGACGTTTTGATGTAGCAATACGTCTTGGCCAACTGGCAGATTCTACTCATCATGCGAAGCTAATCGATTGGTTCGATATTCTACCTGTCGCTTCAAAAGAATATTTAACGACGCATCATGACAATACCATCACTGACCTGAAACAACTGCAAAGTGCGCGCTGGATCGCACATAGCCGTCTTGCCACACCATTAAGCTGGCAGGTTTTGACGCCTGCAGGCGACAATGTACTGTTCAGGGCAGATGCTCCTCCCATGATTATGGCTGACAGCGCGACTTCACTGCGGGCATTTGCCCGCAGTGGCGCAGGCGTGGCATTACTGCCCGCTTGGTTGGTGCAAGAAGATATTGCCAACGGATGTTTAACCCCATTACTGCCTGATCACCACTTTCCCAGGCAAGGCATCTACGCGCTCTATCCCAATACCCGCCATGTCTCCGAAAACGTCCGGACATTTATCGATTTCTTACAAAGCCGGATCGAAAAGCCCAACAGCAAACAATAACAGAATCTAAACAACCAATCTCAAACACATCAGCAAAATTCGCGATGAGTGACTTCAGGAAAAACGGAATGATAGCAAACTTATCGCGCCCCCCTCTTAAAGGCTAACAACCTTTCGGCTTAGAAATTTTCAAAATGAATTGTGTAATTTTACATCAAGCACGCTAAAAAAATTTTCCGTTCTGATCCAGCGAGCTAGTGTAGCAGTCAAGGATTTTCGGACACTTTAATAAAGACCAAAAACTGATCCTTATCTATAATTTTTTTATCTCAGTGAAAAAAATAAACTATTTCTCATCAAAAACTTTAGTTTTAAAGTAAGAATTATCATTTTGATATAAATTTACTTAATGAGGATATATCAATGAAAAAGCCACTAGTCGTAATAACTGGAGCTAGTTCAGGAATCGGTCAGGCAACAGCAAAATTGCTTTCCTCATATGGCTATCCACTACTTTTAATCGCTCGACGAATAGAACGAATGGAAAGTCTAAATTTGCCAAATACATTATGTATGGCAGTTGACGTTACAGATAAAAAATCATTTTCCAAAGCAATAGAACAAGCAGAACAAAAGTTTGGTCCCGTTGATGCTCTAATTAACAATGCAGGAGTCATGCTGTTAGGAAGCATGGAATTACAAGATTCTAACGAATGGGAACAAATGTTAAATGTTAATGTGAAAGGAATGATGAATGGTATTAGTGCTGTAACGAAAGGGATGATAAACAGAAAAAACGGAACCATAATAAATATCAGCTCAGTAGCCGGACGTAAAACTTTTCCTAACCATACCGTTTATGTTGGTACAAAATTTGCTGTACATGGAATGAGTGAGAATTTAAGAGAAGAACTTTCAAAGTACAATATAAGAGTCACAATAATTGCTCCGGGTGCAGTCGAAACTGAGCTATTAAGCCACACATCCGATAAAAAAATAAAAGAAGAATATCAAGACTGGAAAAAAAGTATGGGTGGTGAGGTTCTAACCGCAGAAGATGTAGCTAAGGCTATAAATTATGCCTACAGCCAACCTCAAAATATCTGTATCAGAGAAATTGTTCTTGCGTCCACTAAGCAAGAAGCTTAAAACCAAATTAAATGGGCACTACTGCAAAATTTGATTTCTATAAAAATGGAACTCTATTGCCACAACATATTGCGTTTCTAGTAATAGAAATAACAAAATGTAGTAGGGAAACCATCTCCAGCAAAAATTTGCAACAGTGCCAACATCAACAGGGCGTTTTATGTTTAGGCATGTTGGCTTCATTGCTGAGCTTGAAAATTGAATTGCCACAGGTTTAATTGATAACTCAGAATTATTATGGGCTGACTTTGCCATGGTTGAAGCTCCCCAACTCTATGAGCATCTGCTATTGGCACAGGGCTGACAGTGGATGGCATGATTATGCGGGATATTTACAATCATACCGACATGACTTAGTGACGGTTGTATCTAATTTTTGGCGCCGATCAGTTACAACATAGGACTCCAATACTGCTACAAGCTGTTTAACCACTATTTGTTGTGCAAACTCGGTCAATTTTCCTAGTTATGAAGACGCAGGTTGTGAGCGGTCGATTGCCTAGCCCATCTGTGGGGATACCAAAATTACATCCATTTTGGCCTGGTGCAATTAAGTCAGACTGATTTTATGAGATAATCTCATCCAAGATCATTTTATATATATTATCGGACGACAGAAGAGGGATTAACTAGTGATGGCATTTCTTCTTTGCCAGAGCTTAGTCCTCAATATGCAGAACTCCGATTATTTTTCGTAAAAAAAGAGAACCTATTTACATGGCTAAATCACCAGCTAAAAAAACCAACAAAGGCTTCGAAGAGACCCTCTGGGATACCGCTAATCAACTGCGTGGTAGCATAGAATCCTCCGAATATAAGCATGTAGTGTTGAGTTTGGTCTTCCTGAAATTTATCAGTGATAAGTTCGAAGCCAAACGTAACCAATTAATTGCTAACGGTCAGGAAGCCTTTGTTGATATGGATGTTTTCTATCAGCAGGATAACGTTTTCTTTTTGCCTCAAGAGTCTCGTTGGTCTTACGTCAAAGCCCGTGCGAAGCAAGATGATATCGCGGTAATTATCGACACAGCCCTGTCTACTATAGAGAAGAGCAACGCATCGCTGACGGGGGCTTTACCTGATAACTATTTCTCCCGTCAGGGATTAGAGGTGAAAAGGCTCGCTTCCCTCATCGATAGCATTGAGAATATTGATACCCTTGCAAGCGAGTGCGGTCTGGCGGAAGAAGATCTGGTCGGTCGAGTCTACGAATATTTTTTAGGAAGATTTGCTGCCAGTGAAGGTAAGGGGGGCGGCGAATTCTATACCCCTAAATCGGTGGTAACACTGCTAGCCGAAATGCTCGAACCTTATCAGGGCAAGATTTATGACCCTTGCTGTGGCTCAGGCGGTATGTTTGTACAGTCACTTAAATTTGTTGATAGCCATCAAGGAAAAAGCAAAGATATTGCTATCTATGGGCAAGAACTCACCAGCACCACTTACAAACTGGCTAAAATGAACTTAGCAGTAAGAGGTCTCACTGGCAACTTAGGGGAACGCCCAGCCGATACGTTTTTTGCTGACCAGCACCCTGATCTCAAAGCTGATTTCATCATGGCTAATCCTCCTTTTAACTTGAAGGATTGGCGCAATGAAGCGGAACTGACTAACGACCCCCGTTTTACCGGTTTCCGCACTCCACCTACTGGTAATGCCAACTACGCATGGATCTTGCACATGCTTTCTAAGTTGAGCGAAGACGGCGTCGCGGGTTTTGTATTGGCTAACGGTTCGATGAGTTCCAACACCAGTGGTGAAGGGGAAATTCGCCAAAAGCTAATAGAAGATGACCGTATCGAGTGCATGATTGCCTTACCCGGCCAGCTTTTTTTCACTACACAAATTCCGGTTTGTTTATGGTTTATTAGCAAGAGTAAGCAAACTAGCGCTAAATATGGTTACCGTGATCGTCAAGGCGAGACACTGTTTATCGATGCGCGCAATCTCGGCACTATGATCAGCCGTACCCAAAAAGAACTCACCCATGATGATATTGCCACTATCGCCGATACCTTCCACGCGTGGCGCAGTAGCGAAAGCGAACTTAAGCGCCGTGTTGCAGCTAAAGAAATTAGTATTGAGGAGTACCAAGATCAGGCGGGTTTCTGTAAGGTTGCTACCCTTGACGATATTAAGGCTAACGATTTTGTATTAACGCCGGGGCGCTATGTGGGCGCTGCGGAAGTGGAAGATGACGGCGTTGCTTTTGAAACCAAGATGCAGGAGTTGACTCAAACTTTATATCGCCAGATGGATGAAGCAGAAAAGTTGGATAAGGCTATCCGTACCAATATGGAGGTGCTGGGTTATGGGGAATGAATGGCCAGTAACTTGCCTTAATAGACACATTTCTATCAAACACGGTTTTGCTTTCAAGGGAGAGTATTTCAAAGATTCACCTACATCTAATTGCCTATTAACACCCGGTAACTTCGCAATTGGTGGAGGGTTCAAAGGGGATAAATACAAGTACTACGATGGTCCCGTTCCGAGTGACTATGTTTTAAAATCTGGTAATTTAGTTGTAACAATGACTGACTTGAGTAAGCAGGCTGATACTCTTGGTTACTCTGCGTTAATACCAGAACAATCTGTTAAACGCTTCCTGCACAATCAGCGAACGGGATTGGTACAATTTAAAGACGATGCACTAGACAAAACTTTCCTATATTTCCTTTTGCGCTCAAAAGAGTATCGACATCACGTTGTCAGTGGGGCTACTGGGACAACAGTAAAACACACATCTCCAACAAAAATCCTCTCATATGAATTCCGAATACCTCCGAAGGATTTGCAAATTTCGATCGGTAACTATTTGCTATCAATAGAGAAAAAAATCTCCCTCAACCTTCAAATCAACCAAACCTTGGAGCAAATGGCACAAACTCTGTTTAAATCGTGGTTTGTAGATTTTGATCCAGTGGTCGATAACGCACTTGATACAGGTTTTTTTGAGCAGGATTTAGCATTTTCTGAAGAGTTATTGCATCGAGTAGAAATGCGTAAAATTGCGCGTGAAAGTGGTAATTTTAAATCGCTACCTGAGGATATCCGTAAGTTATTTCCATCTTCTTTTGAAAAATGTGAAGAGCTTTCATTGGGGCTTGGTGGCTGGGTGCCGAAGGGGTGGGAAGTATCTACCGTAGGTGATGAACTTACTGTAAAAGGTGGCTCTACACCAAGCACTGCAAATCCTGAATTCTGGGTGGGGGGAAATATTCACTGGACTTCTCCAAAAGACCTATCGGGTAGCAAAGAAAAAATAATGCTCGATACAGAGCGAAAAATCACTGATGTTGGGTTAAATAAAATTACATCTGGATTACTCCCAGTTGAAACGGTGCTGATGTCTTCACGAGCACCTATTGGTTATCTTGCTCTGACAAAAATTCCGGTTGCGGTTAATCAGGGCTATATCGCGATTCCTACAACAAAAAGGCTTTCACCGGAGTATGTCCTTTATTGGTTGAACTCTTCTATGGATGAAATTAAAGGAATTGCTGGCGGTACAACATTTGCTGAAATCAGCAAAAAAACGTTCAAAAGCATCTCAATGGTCATTCCGAATACAAAGGTAATTGGTATCTATACAGTTACAACTAAAAGCTATCTCAATAAAATGACGCTAAATGCTACAGAAAGGTCAGCATTAGAAAAACTCCGTGATGCGTTATTACCTAAGTTGATCTCTGGCGAGCTATCCCTAAGCGATGTTAAAACAAGTATCGCAGAAGATGCATCGATATAAATAATTCGACCGCTTCACAGTTTTCCCATTGTGAGGCGGTTTTTGTTATCTAATCGATTAAACTTATTTTATAAAAACAAATCCTATAAAAACCAATAAGAAGCCACTGACATGAGCCATATTTTTACAGAAGCCAAACTGGAACAGGCTATTATCACCTTGCTAGGACAGCACGTAAATGATGCAGGGCAGCCTTGCTACCCACATTTTATGGGTAACGATATTCCACGCAAAGATAACAGTGAAGTGATAATTACGGATGATCTGCGCCAGTATCTCGCCAATCAATATCAGGCGGAAGGCATAACCGAAGGGGAAATTACCTCCATCCTACAACAGTTACAAACCTTGCCTGCAAGTGACCTATACCAAAGCAACAAAACCTTCTGTCATTGGCTCAGTAATGGTTTTTTACTCAAACGTGAAGACCGTAAACAAAAAGACCTGTATATCGAACTGATTGATACCCAAACGCTGCCAAGCCAGCTGGTTAGGCTGTTTGCGGGTGAAGAAGTGGCGTCAGAGGTGGATAATAATATCTACCGATTGGTCAATCAGTTGGAAATAGAGGGGCAAACGCGTGATGGCGGGCTACAACGGCGTATTCCTGATGCGATTTTGTACGTTAATGGTTTGCCGCTGGTGGTGTTCGAATTTAAATCGGCAGTGCGTGAGGAAGAAGCGACACTGTTTGATGCTTGGACACAGATTTGTGTTCGTTATCGTCGCGACATCCCTAAACTATTTGTCTATAACGCATTGTGTATTATCAGTGATGGCGTGAATAACAAAATGGGCAACTTGTTTGCCCCTTACGAATTCTACTACGCATGGCGCAAAGTAAACGGCAACGAGTCAACGGAGAAAGAGGGCATCAATGGCCTTTATACCCTGCTTCAAGGGCTATTCCATCCCGTTAGGTTACTGGACGTGCTGAAAAATTTTATTTTCTTCCCTGATACCAGTAAGCATGAAGTAAAGGTGTGTTGTCGTTATCCGCAATATTATGCAGCCCGTAAGCTTTACTACAACATTAAAAAAGAGCGTAAGCAAATCACGGGCAGTGGCGAGAATATTGGTGGTAGCGGTAAGGGCGGAACCTATTTCGGTGCAACGGGTTGCGGTAAGAGCTACACCATGCAATTTTTGACTCGCTTATTGATGAAGAGTGTCAATTTTGCCAGTCCAACGATTATCTTAATTACCGACCGTACCGATCTCGATGAGCAGCTCGCTAAGCAGTTTTGTAATGCCACTGCCTTTATTGGTGATGAGATTATTGAACCGGTATCGAGTCGGCAAGATCTGCGGAACAAACTGGCGGGACGAGCCAGTGGCGGGGTATTTCTCACCACCATTCATAAGTTTACCGAAGATATTCAACTGCTTTCTGAGCGCAGCAATATTATCTGTATCTCTGACGAAGCCCACCGTAGCCAGATCAACCTTGACCAGAAAATCAGTATTAATCAGGAAAATGGCACGGTTAAAAAGACTTACGGTTTTGCCAAGTATCTGCATGACTCACTACCGAATGCGACCTATGTTGGGTTTACGGGCACGCCTATCGACGCAACGCTGGATGTATTCGGCGATACTATCGATAGCTACACCATGACGGAGTCGGTCAATGATGAAATCACCGTTCGCATTGTGTATGAAGGACGAGCCGCCAAGATAGTCCTTGATAACAGCAAACTAGAGGCAATCGAACAGTATTATCAGGAGTGTGAAGCACAAGGAACAAACGAGTACCAGATTGAAGAGAGCAAGAAGGCAACCGCTAACATGAACTCCATTCTTGGTGACCCCGACCGCATAGAGGCTCTAGCTAAAGATTTTGCTCAACATTACCAAAAACGCGTAGAGGAAGGCTCAACGATCAAAGGTAAAGCCATGGTTGTTTGCGCCAGCCGTGAGATTGCGTATGCTTTTTACCAGAGCCTTAAACAGCAACGCCCTGAGTGGTTTGAAGCGAAACAGGCTATTGATGGTATATCTCTTACTGAACAAGAGAAAAAAGAGTTAGTGAGTCTTCCTTTGGTCAATATGGTAATGACACGGGGGAAAGATGACGCAGAAGCTATGTACAATTTGCTCGGTACTAAAGAGTACCGCAGAGAGTTAGACAAGCAATTTAAAAACCCTAAGTCTAACTTCAAGATAGCGATTGTGGTGGATATGTGGCTGACGGGCTTTGACGTGCCGGAACTCGACACCATTTACATTGATAAGCCGTTGCAAAAGCATAATCTTATCCAAACCATTTCCCGGGTAAATCGTCGTTTCGAAGGTAAAGACAAGGGGCTTGTAGTTGACTATATCGGCATTAAAAGCCGAATGAATATGGCGTTGGCGATGTACTCGAAGGCGGATAAATCTAACTTTGAAGATGTTCAGCAATCCATCGTCGAGGTTCGTAATCACCTGCATTTATTGGCGCAAGTGTTTCATAATTTTGATAGTCGTGATTACTTTTCAGGTGCACCGACCTTGCAATTAGAATGCCTCAATAAGGCGGCTGAATTCGTATTGCAGACGAAGAAAGTCGAACTACGCTTTATGGGGTTAGTGAAACGCTTAAAAGCTGCCTATGATGTCTGCGTTGGTAGTGAAGAAATTACACAGGAAGAGCGTGAGCAAATCCATTTTTATTTAGCGGTACGTTCGATTGTCTACAAACTGACGAAAGGTGATGCCCCTGATACTGCGCAGATGAACCAAAAAGTGCGTGAGATGATAGCCGAAGCACTCAAGGCGGAAGGTGTCGAAGAAATCTTTACCTTAGGTGATGACAAAGCCGAAACCATCGATATTTTTGATGATGAGTACATGGATCGCATTGGCAAAATCAAGCTGCCCAACACCCGGATGCAACTGCTACAAAAGATGTTGGCAAAAGCCATCAATGATTTTCAAAAGGTGAACCAACTTCAAGGGATCAACTTTTCCAAGCGCTTCCAAGCCTTGGTTGAACAGTATAACCAGCGTAAAGAGAACGATGTGCTCAACGGTGAAGAGTTCGACATCTTCACTCAGCAGATGGCTGATATGATCTATGACATCAAGACCGAGATGATGTCATTTGAGGATATCGGTATCGACATGGAAGAGAAGGCCTTTCTCGATATTCTGCTGCATATGTGCCAGAAGTACGATTTTACCTACGACGATGACAAAATGTTGGCCTTAGCCAAGGAGATGAAGGTCATTGTCGACGATGGTACCCAGTACCCCGACTGGAGTAACCGCGACGACATTAAGGCCAAGCTGAAAGTCGATCTTATCCTGCTGCTACACCGTTATGGCTTCCCCCCAGTGGCTAACGATGAGGTTTACAAAAGCGTTCTGGAGCAGGCAGAGAACTTCAAGAAGTACCAGCATAGTTGATTTATCTCATCGAGGTTTGGCAATCAGTTACATGTGCAACTGATTGCCACCTCAGGCTGAATACACCAGATTTGAAAGACACCTCAGAGTTATTTATGGACATCTTGATTCGTTAAGAGAACCACATTTATGAGTGTCCGCAGTTGGTACAGACTGTGTAAAAACCGTGATTTCATCCAACAAACATCGATTTAGGTTGCATTTAAGCATCCGATTTCGTCGTAGCTTTTATCAAAGGCTATTAGTCTGTTCCCCTTGCTGACTATTAAATCAGCAACAGCCCGACCAATCCCTTCGTTTGCACCAACTACAAGGTATGTTTTAATTGTTTCGTTACACATTGAGATAAGCCAACGTTCTATTCTTAAATAAATAATCCTCAACGAGAACTGTGTATTTTCCTTGCTCAAATCGGTATGAAACATACCCACTACTGTCAAGCTTGAGTTTCTGGAATGCGGCAATAACAAAGGAAGCAGAGAAGCCATGAGTTACTACAGCAATCGACGAATCGCTTTTTTCGTAAACATCTTGGATAAAGCTTTCTACACGGGTAAAAAGCTCACCCCTTGACTCAGCCCCTTCACATATCCTATGGTTTTCTCGGTCTCCTGTCGGAGATGCTGGAACAATGAGTTTATTGTGTTCATCCTGGTCCATTCCTTCATGTTTCCCAAATGACATTTCACGCAATCGCGAATCAAACACTATAGGTAGCTGTGTTCCTGAAAAAATCTCATTTGATGTCTGCTGGCAACGTTTTAAGTCCGAAGAATAGACTTTTGTGACATCATCGATAGCACCTGAATCCACCAGTTTTTTCTTTACCAGTCGTGCCTGTTCAAGCCCTTTTTCAGTGAGGCTAGAGTCAAACCAGCCTCCAACACATTTATTCACACCATGGGTAGCTTCACCGTGCGTAATTAAGTATATTTTCTTCATGTTCACCTCAACACATAGTTACATTCATGGTCACAAAATCATTAATGTATCTTCGCTAACAAAGTCGTCCATGAGTTCTGGAAAGAGCGTGGATTGATGCCTTGATTGACCAGTAATATGGTGAGACATGCCAGAATCTCCATGATTATGCTTACCAATCTGATGATACTGGACTTGGCTTTGAAATTGGATCGGTAGCTAAGACCAATTGATCATAAGTACATCGTACTGAGACCAAAAGATGAACAAGGGTTTTTACACAGTCTGGGTACTAAGCCGACTATTTGATTGAATCTCGTTCAGTTCGAGTCTTATTTGGTACAACTAACTCACTTTTGTCCAAAAGTGAGTTAGCGTAACATAGGGATAATCGCCTAAGATTCAAGATTGCTTTGCTCATATTCCAATGACCAGAGCAACAGAGCGTGTGTGCTCCAATACAACTTATTCGCCCTCAATATTCTGGTAATACACCTGCTTAATATAACGCCCTCGCCCGTCACCATGCCCTAAATCCATCGAGACCAGTGCCAGCGCTTCCCGCTCGCTGAATCCTTGCGCTATATAATGCTCCCCAGATTGCTGAGCAAAATGATAACGCATACTGTGTGGCGCTTTATTACCGCTCAGTCCTGCACGTCTGACAATATAGCGGTAACGGTCTATGGCCTGCGTGATCGTGGGTTTATCAATCAGTTTGCCGCCACGCCCGGTCTGCTCGCGTTCAGCATAAGCAATCGCGTGTTGCAGGGCTTCCCGAACCAGTATGACCGTCTGTCTGGGGCGTCCACCTTTAGTACCGAACACCACCCGCACAGACGTATGCCCGTTTTCCAGTGCTTTCTTCCAGGTCGCTAACGATTTGTAGGCTTCCACCGCTTCTTTGGTACGCAGTCCCAGCACATACGCCAGTTGCATAACAACCGCGACACGCCGGTCTTTTTGTTCCACCTGCTGAAAAATGTCCCAGAATGCAGCCGGTACCAGCGCCATTTTCGTTCCCTAGCGGCTGGTATCCGCGATACCCAATGCCCGGTTACTCAGGCGGGCATTATCGGGATCAGCCAGCTTATGCTTTCCCGCCTGCGCTAAAATGGCTCGCAGCATCGACATTTCATTTTGCAGTGTCCGATGACTGATATTGTTGGCTTTGCGTTCAGCGATGTAGTGCTCAATATATTTCACCTTCAGGCTATCCATTTGGCGGAGTTTGATGCCATTGTCTTTCAAATAATCAAGGAAGTGCCGGGCAATCCGCGCCCGATCCGCCACCGTAACAAAACTTCCGCCTGCCTGTCGGGCATGCGTGATAAAAACTTTTCTGAACAGCTCAACCTTTGAACGTGTCGATCCCTGCGCCATTCTCGCCTCTTCTGCTACTTTGCGTTTGTTTTATTCATTTTTAGTCGTTTTTAAAACAATTCCCTGCGTGTCGGTTCAGGTTCACCGTTCCGTGGTGCGTCAGACAATGTGTAGCAGGGCGAGATTGTGTTGAGTTATTGCAGGAGCTCGCGACGTGCTCAGCACAGCGATGACATGCTCCCCGTTCAGTGCCTGATCTCATCAGGATGAACGCCTCATTATCTTGACGTGATTCATTTCTCCTTAATTTTTACTGCATCAGCCTGCAATCAGGCAGTGGGTTGAAAATCCGATAGGACAATCGTTTATCCATCAGACAACAGGGTGGTTAATAGTCTGTTTTACGTGGTTTCACTGAGTAATGCGGGATTCAAATCGGTCGTAAAGCCAGACCGGATGGGCTATGGACGTTTGCCGCTTTGCGGCGTCACTTGGTAATCGCTGCGCTTCAACACAAGTGACGCCGCACAATATTCGGGACGTTTACCGTGATGAACTGAAAATACAGATAAATGTTGTACTGATGAGAATGGTCTCATTCAGCGTAAGACAGGGCCTGTTTTGCTCTGTTGTGTGAATAGCCGGTGAATAACACCGGGAAACTTTCATCCTCAGACGATGGGTTAGGTGTCCGGGGATATCTGCTCCCAAAAGTGCACAGATGTACCGCAATGCTTGCACTCCCTTTCAGGCTACGGGAATTTTTTTGCCCCTTGGAGGTGATGGGCACTTTGATAATTACTAATGGAGATGCTAACAGTTATACATGAAACGAGCAAATTTTTGCTCTATCATACTCATCTCACGAATTTTCTTCTGAACAAATCGACTAAGGCTCATGATGTTAGTCTTCAAATGAAAAAACTATTGCACACATAAGCCAGACCATGGAAATAAGAGCTATTGTAGTGTCGAATAATGTTCCATTTTTTCACTATCAAAATTATCTATCTGTTGCTGAATTAATTTCCTGATAACTAATAGGTACGTTCCATCTTTTTATATCTTCTTTATTGAAGGCAATACACCATTCAGCGTCTTCCTGAAGCGCTTTCCTAACCTTATTATCATAATCAGTATTGCCCGGAATAAATTTCCAACTCTCTTTATATGCTTTAGTAATTTCTGAAGGACACATAAGCTGAAACTCACCAAATGAAAATATAGAAACCGCTCTGATAGCAATTTTCCCTGTATCCTCAACTTTCCAACTTATCCATACACCTTTATCAAAAAGGTTCTGAGGATATTCTTTTTCATCTACCAAATAAGTATGAGGTGTAAAATCACTGATCCCTGAAAGTTTCATTACAGAGTGAACAAACATAACCGGGATAACAGTAATAAAGTATGACATCACTAACATTATGGCAAATGCCAGCGCGATCGGAACAGTAACTTTCTTGACTAATTTTTCACCATTATTCATTCGTATAAAAACAACCCCAGGAAACATAGTAACTATATAAAAAGCATAAGAAATAGCCACAAACCCAATAACTTGATAAGTATCTCCCATTAAATCAGGAAATTTCATTGAATCAGAAAACAATGATATAGGAATAATTTGACTATAAGATAAAACAGAAATAAAAAAAGGAATCAATAAATAAATTCTAAATTTATATTTATTTTTTATGGTGTTTGATTTGATTCTTAACTCTTGATTTAATATTTCTTTATTCATAAGGTAAGACACAATTGATATACTAACTACCAAAATAAAAAATGAAGAAAGAATAATTATGTGAAAAACACTACTAGGATCATCAAAGATAAATACACTCAATGCAATAATTATTGGAGTGAAAAACCCACTTACCATAAGTATCGTTATGAGATTATTTTTTATATTATCATAATAAATAAAGTGTTTATTTTCTGCCGGTATGAAAAGAGATAATAGCCAAGACCCCATGAAGAAAATAATCAAAAAAAACGCCATGTTAATAATAAAAGAAAACACAAGAATATTAAACATATTTTTGAAACTGACAGATTCGTTAAATATATCCAAACGTCCCATCCTATTAAGGAAAAACCAAATAATAACTATTGATATGATAGAGGAAATTGATGACATTGGTAAAACTGAGATGCCAATTTTTTTTAGAAGTTTATTACATTCCATAATTTAAAATCCAATAGTGTGAAACGACTCACAATGCGTTAAAAGTAATAAGTAAATTTATTAGATTAATATAACATAAAACACAATAATATGAGTTGATATTGTTATTCATTCCAAACAAGATGATTTTATAAAAGACATGATAGCCCCAGTGAAATGTAAATATTCTCGAAAAAATATTCCTGCTCCAGATACAGAAAAAACGGCCTCACAATTTTATTTTCCTTTGGATATCATCTTTTGCAGCACCAACTGTCCAAACATACCCGCAGATTGCCTGACCTGCCCCACGCCCTGGCTCATCATCCCTGCCATATCCCCCATCCGCACGCCGGCCCACGCTAATGCGCCCAGCCAGACCATCGGCAGGACGATAAACAGCGTCCCCATCACCAGCCCCATGATTAAATCGTCCGAGGTATTCTGAATACCCGCCAGATTAAACAGGCTGTGGGTGTCTGAGCCGTACAGGGCTTCCAGTAAATGGCTGTCCAGCCAGCGCGCCAGTTCCCACCAGAAGGTCAAAAAATTCAATGCGAAAATCACAAATGTCAGCGTGAAGATGGTCTTAAATTCATAGGCCGCAAACAGCAGGATCAACGGGATTAAGATATACAACGCCATCAAAATTACCGCCTGCATCATCGGCAGCGCCTGTCGTACCGCATCGAACATCGGCATACTGAGTAATCCACCCAATAAAGCCCCTGCGGAAGTGCCGATTCGATTAGCGCCATCCAACAAGGTGGGATCGGCACTACCACCATACCCGGCATACACATACCCGTCCTGTGAAACGCTCAGGTTTACCGGGCTGACCAGACGGCGGATCACCGCTTCCTGATAAGCCTGCGTGTTTTTCCCCAGTATTTTCAGTGTCGCTGACAGACGCAGCCACAACCCCGGATCGGCCTGCGCCAGTACCCGGTCTTTCAGACCAATCTGGGCCGTTGACCACCAAGCCTGACACGTCGGGTATCCGCCCTGCCCGGTATACGGCCGCCCGTTATCCCGACTCTCCTGCCACGGAAAATCCGCCCGGGGGAGGCGAGATTGCAGCATCCGGTAATCCCCGGCTAAAAACGTGTGGCTGCCCAACCAGCCGATATCATTCAGGATAATAGGGTCAGTGATGTGCTCCTGATCGCGTTGTTTCCACTGATACAGGGCTAAGGCATAGCAATCGTGGGTAAAATCCTGCAATTCCGCCGCCAGTGCCGGGTTGCTGATGCGGGTGTGCTGCACGTCAAAGCGTAGTTGCCGCAGATCCGGCCGACAGGGAATGGACGCCACCGCCGCCTGTGTCAGTCCCTTGGATAATCGGTGCACCACCGCCCACCAGAGCGGCACAGCCGCTGTCTGGTTATTCAGGCTGGATATTATTGGTGCATACCCACCGTTATCCGGCGCTGTCGGTGTCCAGGTGCCACAGCTTTTGGCACGGGAAGTATCGTACTGAAGGGTGGTCAGGCTGACATTGACCAGCGGCACACAACAGACCACCATCACGAAGAACGCGCCGTACAGGGTGTTTTCAATCCGGGCCAACGACTGTAACCCGGCCTGACCGTCTTCTTCGCCACACTCTCTGACTTTCAGCCAGACCGAAATCACTTTTACCACTAACGGCAGCGTAAACAGTCCGGTCGCAATCAGGATGTGCCACAGGCCATTGTTGATGACCCAGCCGAGTAGTGTCAGAAAATATTCCAGATAGCTGTTGGCTGTCATCGTATCTCCTCAATAGTGCCTGACAGGGCATACTCACCCAGCAGGATAAACAGCAGGCTGGCCACCATCATTCGTATCAACATTGCGCGGTATTCCGGCAGATGTTTTAGCCTTTGCCAGGTTTTCTGACCTCCCCAGCTCAGTACCGCATACAGGCCTAACCGCCAGACTAACCAGACTCCCCCGGTTTCGGTCACCCAGTCGTGAATGCGGTGAAGTTTTTCTGCCTGATGCAGCCCGACCCAGCCTGCCGCTACAGTAATGACCATCACCACAGCGATAGCCAGTAATAACACCGCACCTTTTCTGAATACTGAATGCTTCTCTGCTATCATTCGCCTTACCTGCGCTCACGATTGGGTGCTTCCAGTTGATAAAAACGCGCATCCGTGCTATCCGGTACCTGTTTTTGCGGATGCATGTTGATGCGCTGGGTATCCCGCTCAATGATGGTCAGGATGGCATTACGGGACAGGGCCTGTTTCAGCTGCATTTCATTCTTCAGCGCATTGATTTCCCGGTCCAGCGCGGCAATCCGGCGTTCCCCTTCTGCCAGCGCTTCTGACTGTGCCGCCGCATTGGGTTCGGACATGCCGGTGATAAGCATCCGCCGCATCAGTAACGCCGTTTCTACGGTTTCCGCCATCGCCAGCTCTCCCGCTAAACGTCCCGTCAGGGCAGCCCGGTCCTGGTCTCGCTGCAACGACTGAATGACACCTTTGGTTACCGTCAGACTGCCGGTTTTCAGTTTCGCCAGATTGACCATCGTCGGTTTTTCCGCGCCGCTGACCAGTTTCACCAGCTGTTCCGTATTGGTTTTGGTGTGTGCTTCCAGCATCGGGGCAAATCCCGTACCCGCCACGGTGGTGCCCGGCTGGTGTTTCTCGCCGCCACTAGTGCAGTCTGCCGCCTGAGCACAGGTACGGATGACCCGGTCGCCCAGCACACTGACCACCGCTTCGGCCGCTTCATGGGCATTGCTGAATTTACGGCAGACACTGCCTTCACACTTAAGGCTACTGACCGATGACTGGCTCAGCACCGGCAACTGATTCATCATATTAAAGCCGGCACTGACTAAATCCCGGGTCGGGCGAATGGCACTCTGCCCCTTACCGCCCTGTCGCTGGCCGCCAATCCACGGATGCCCGCCGGCACCGGTTGCTTTGCTGCCGGCGTTATTGACACGCACCGCATCGCCATCCCCGCTGTTAACCAGGCTTTTATATTCCTGCAAAGCCGCTGACTGCGTCCATTTATTATTCTGCGCAAAATCCATCATCTTATTGGCCATCGCCTGACAGTTGAACTGGGCTTTGTCGAACGCCACATTGGCCTGCAAGACCCCGTTGGTCAGCATGTCATACAGTCCCGGATTGGCGCGTTGGATAATCATCGCCGGCAGGCTGGCCACGGCTCCGGTGGCGCCCTGAATGACATCACTCATCAGGTTCTTGAACCCGGCCGTAATCCCGTTCAACTGGTTGCTGACCGTGGCTTTCAGGTTAAAATTGCCGCACATCAAATCCGAGCGCCAGCCCAGCTCTAATCCACCGAGAGTGGTGGAACCACTGCGACTGGCCGGTTCAGAAATCACCGAACCTCCCCCTAAGGTATAGAACAACGTATCAGACACCGCACCGCTGGCGTCTGCCCCATAGCCCAGTGCACTGCGGTTCACCTGCGGTAAGGTCAGGGACAGCCCGGTGGCATTGGCCTGTTCCGAAGTGATGACCAGTCCACCGACTATCAGCCATAACGCGTTTTTTTTCATTATCATTCATCCCTTGTTCAGATATCCGTACTGCTGAGAAAACGCTGTCCACGCCGCTGGCAACAACTGTAAGGCTGCCACAGGGCATACGCCTGATTACCATCGATTGCCGCCGTGTGTTCACCATCAGGAAACACGGCACAGGACTGACTTAACGTCGGTGATAACCGCTACCATTGATGATTTTTGATGCCGGTGTTTTCGGTGACCGATTCAGGTGGCCAGTAACCCGCGGTACGGGTGCCTTTCAGGGGCTGATAAACATGGGGTTGCCCGACACGACTAATGATATCCGCTACCCGTTGCGCCACCACAGCCGAGGCCTTGTCATCATCGGTCTGATTAATAAACCCTGAGCGCGGATAAATATTGCCCCACATAGTGCCAGCCATCTGACTGCCCAGTTCCCGCTGACCGGGCATCAGGGCTTCCGGGTAGAACGATTCCGGCAGACCCGAGCGCCATGCCACGCTATCCAGTGTGCTGAAAAAATAAGGCATCAGCGGGGTGGCCGCACTGCGACACGAATAACCGGGGATTTGCCCGCCTATCAGGTTAGTTGCCGGATGCCCGATGGCATCGGCATATTTGAAACGCAGACTGGTACGCCGTTGCCCGGCAATCTGGACATTATGATTACCCCCGCCGGCGTTCAGATGAGAGAACGCCCCGGTCACGGTATTTTCCACGCCACCGGCGAGTTGACTGACCTGTGCCATTTCTGTCCATGGGTTGCCACCAGAGGCCTGATACGTGGACACCACCACTTCGGGGAGGTAATGGGTCACCTTCACCGAGGTTTTCACGGTACAACCGTGCAGGCCACAGAGCAGCCAGTAACAGATGCCGCTGACCCGCCACTGAATGCAGGAGGGTGAAAGACTGCCGGCAACAATCTGAGCCGTATTGATGGAAGCCTGCGTCACCGGAGAAAATGCTGCTATCAGGGTGATGAGTGCAGGAAACGTCACACGTTGAAGACTCATGGTTGATATTGCTCCCTGAGTGCGCGGGCTTTTGCCACATCCGCGGTGCCATACACCACCTCCCTATCATCAAAGACCACGGCCGGATACTTTTTTACGCCTGATTGCCATGCCTGCACCACAGCACGGTAAGCCTTGATCAGTTGTTGCTCCTGCTGACGCCATTGGGAGGATTGCAGTATCACCTGTGCCTGAATAGCGGCTTGCTGCGGATTGGCGGAAAGTTGGGCAAAGAGTTGCTTTTGCTGTTGTTCAGCTTCATCCAACCAGACGATGTGACTGTCCGGCATCAGATTCACCGGCGGGTGCTGACGGTCAGTATACACCACTGTCCCCGCACTCCCTGCCCCACTCCATCCCAGCAAAAACACTAAATACAGCTTTTTCATCCTCTCCGCCTCGGTTGCAAACCCTCAGACCAGCGTGAAGCAAGCCACGGTAAAAGTCAGCCCATAACTGATTTTCCGAAAATGAAAATTAACGCCCCGATTCGCTGATGCATTTCCGACAAACCAATGTAATAACAGCCCGGATTAACCGGATGACAAAATTTGTTATGAACTTAATGAAAAATATGCCGATAAAACAGTCAGCCCATTCTCATAATGAGCAAAAAAGGTAGGCATACCGAATGGGCTTTGCCTGTCCCTTTTCTGTCCGGATATCGGGAGGCATAAGTCAGCGAAAACCGGAAGGAGAACAACAAAAAGCCCATGACAATAAGGAAAATGACACCATGTCAATGAAAAAACACCTGACAAAGTTGCAGCAGGGACAATCCCTGCTGGAAAAAGGTAAACAGACGGCAGGCCTGCTGGGGGGTAGCGGTGCCGCCGGCCTGAT
Organism: Xenorhabdus hominickii; assembly: GCF_002632725.1. Taxonomy (GTDB): domain Bacteria; phylum Pseudomonadota; class Gammaproteobacteria; order Enterobacterales; family Enterobacteriaceae; genus Xenorhabdus; species Xenorhabdus hominickii. The sequence continues at coordinate 128,591 of NZ_NJAI01000003.1, read as the reverse complement.
GAAGAAAGGGGGTCTGACGACATCCGGCGGTTTTGCCGGTCCGCCCGGCGGTGGTCAGGGTCTGGCACAGCAGGCGGCAGTCGGACACAATGCCGCCACCAAAGCCCTGCAAAAAGCCAGCCAGTTGCTGAATGGTGGCGACTCCCCCAGCGGCCTGCAATTTACCCTGACGGCTGGCGGTCTGGCACCGGAGACCTTTGTCGTCACGGATTTTACCCTGAACGAACATTTTTCCCAGCCGTTCCAGCTGGAAGTCGGGCTGGCGAGTGCTGACCCGGCCATCGACTTTCCTGCGGTACTCGACCGCTCTGCTACCCTGACTATCACACAGGATGGGGTTGAAAGCCGGAGTATCACCGGTATCGTTGCCAGCTTTGAGCAGGGTAATACCGGATTGCACCAGACCACCTACCAGATGAGTATTCGCCCGGACCTGTGGCGCACCACGCTGCGTCAGAATTCGCGTATTTTCCAGCAACTGAACATTGCGGCCATTATCACTACGATTCTGAAAGAGCACGGTATCCGTGATGTCGTCTTCAGCCTGCGCCATACCCACCCGGAGCGGGAATTCTGTGTGCAATATCAGGAAAGTGATTTTGCCTTCCTGCAACGGCTGACCGCAGAAGAAGGTATTTTCTACTTTTTTGAATGCGGTAACGGGCGTAATACGCTGGTGTTCGCCGATGATGCCGGCTCTGTGCCACCGGGCATTGTGCTGCCTTACCAGCCGGGTGACACCAGTACGCTGGGAGAGCCGGCAGTGAGCCACCTGACACACCGGGCACAGGTCCGCCCGGCACAGGTACAACTCAAAGACTACACCTTCAAGAATCCCGCATGGCCGGCCGAATTCAGCCAGCAGATGAAGGAAGACACGCTCCAGCAATTGTATTACGAACATTACGACTATCCGGGCCGTTTTAAGGATGAGGCACACGGTAAGGATTTTACCCGCTACCGTCTGGAAGCACTGCGCAACAATGCCGTGACAGGACAAGGCCGTGGTCATGCAATTGCGATCCAACCGGGGCGGTTATTCACCCTGTACAACCACCCGCGTGAAGACCTGAACCAGTCCTGGCAGGTGGTGGGCGCCAGTCATGCCGGCAGCCAGCCTCAGGCACTCGAAACTGCTCACAGTGGTACAGGGACTACTCTGAACAGCCAGTTCCACTTTATCCGCCATAACCAGCACTGGCGTCCGGCACCGTTACCGAAACCGGTCATCGACGGCCCACAGATTGCCAAAGTCGTCGGCCCGGCCGGGGAAGAAATCTTCTGTGACCAGTACGGGCGTATCCATCTCCAGTTTCCGTGGGACCGCTACGGCAAGAGTGACGACCAGAGTTCCTGCTGGATACGGGTCACCCAGCCGTGGGCCGGTCAGGGCTGGGGGATGCTCGCTATCCCGCGTATCGGGCAGGAAGTCGTGGTGGATTTTCTGCATGGCGACCCGGATCAGCCCATCGTTACCGGCCGCACCTACCACGCGAGCAATATCCCGCCGGGCGGGCTGCCGGGCAGCAAAACCCAGATGGCCTTTCGTTCCAAGACCCATAAAGGTGAGGGCTATAACGAACTGCTGTTCGAGGATGCCAAAGGCAGTGAGAAACTGTCACTGCACGCGCAGAAAGACATGGATACCACCGTCCTGAATGACCGCAGTACCCGCGTAATGCACGACCATACCGAAAGTGTCGGCCACAATCAGGCTATCAGCGTACGGGCTGACCGGCATAAAGAAGTGGTCGGTATGGAAGTAAGCAGCATCGGGACACGGCAGGTCACCGTAGAAAAAACCAGCGTCCTCAGCGTCAAAGGACAAATTACTATTCAGTCTACCGAAAGCGGTATCACCCTCGGCAACACCAAAGGGAGTATCGCGATTGATGCCGACGGCAATATCCATATTACCGGTAAGACCGTCATTGTGAACGGACAAGAGGTTATCACCCTGAACTGAGTCCGGGCAGGCCAACTACAGACTGACACCTGCTCAGCCGTATTTTTACGGCGGGCTGAATATCGCTGAATATCAATGACGTAAAAAGAGTGAAAAGGAAAATCATGAGCAAACAACCCTACCAGATGAACGAAGGTATCCTGACCCTGCCTACCGGCTGGCGTGATGAATCGATGCACGTGTTTGTGCTGCCGGATGACAGCGGTGTCAATCTGGTGATTAACCGCACCCCGGTGCCGGCAGGCACGGACAGCGATGCGTATTATGAACAGACACTGGCCCAGTTTGTCACCCACCTGCCGGGGTATCAGGAGCATCAGCGACTGCAAATGGAACTCAGCGGTGACACGGCGTGGCGGCTGGATTACCAATGGCAAAGCCCGGAGGGGGAAATGCACCAGACAGTGGTGCTTCAAATCCGGGGCAGCCAGTTACTGGCATTTAACCTGACCTCACCACAACCCTTTAATACCGGGCAGCGGGCAGCCTTACTGGCCGTGGTGAGCAGTTTTCAGGCGGCATAAGGAGAGGCTGATATGGGATTAGGTGATGAAATTATTACCCGGATTGCCCGGGTCGGGGCTACCCATGCCCGGCCGCCCCTGCCACCTGGTGGTGGGGCCAGAGGGCCGGCAGCCGCACGCCAGGGCGACCCCATCCAGCATAAGAGTTTCTTTGGTGCTCTGATGGGGGCGGTGGCCGGTGCCCTGATTGGTGCCGCGATTTTCGGGGCCGTGGGATTACTGGTTGCCGGCACCGGCGGGCTAGGGGCGACGCTGATTGTGGCGGCCGCCGGCAGCGGATTAACCTATCTGGCCAGCGATGCCATTGCGGCAGCCAGCTCGGCCGTCACGGACTTTATCGACAGCTTCGGCTCACCGGACGGCGTGCTGGACAGCGGCTCCGGTAACGTCCTCATTGAAGGCAAACCCGCGGCACGGGCTACAGTAGATATGGCTAAATGTAGCAAACACCCGGCACCGCCGCCCCTGATAGCGCAGGGCAGTGAATCCGTGTTTATCAATGGTCAGCCTGCGGCGCGAGTCGGCGACAAGCTGGTCTGTGGGGCTGCCATCAAAGGGGGCGCGGGCAAAGTCTTTATCGGCTCCGGTCAGGGGACTTACCTCAAGGTTGAAGAAGAGTTCTCCGGCTGGCAGCGGGCATTACTGGTGGCGGTGGAATTTCTGGTGCCGCCGACCCGCGGGCTGCTCAAAGGCGTGGGTAAGCTGCTGACCAAAACCGGTCGGCAAGCAGTGCTGGCTGGCGCAAAGCTGGGGGCCAAAAAAGCCGGTCGTGCCCTGAAGGGCAGGCTGATTTGTGCCAAGGCCGCGTTTAAAGCCAATAAAGGGATGAAACGTTTCACTCAGGCCACCAAAAAATTCTTCACAGGTGACCCGATAGACGTGACCACCGGCAGCCTGTTTGACCAGCGCACCGAATTTGAACTGGGCCAGACAATACCCCTGACCTTTACCCGCAGTTGGTCACCGGGAAGGCGGGGCCTGCTTGGCGAAAACTGGCTGGACAACTTCTCCGAGGCCATTATCGTGACCGGCGACCGGGTGGAAATCCTGACACTGGAAGGGGCCTCCCTGCATTTCGCCCTGCCCCACAGCGTTGACCACAGTATCAACCCGGAGCACCCGGAGTTTACCCTGAGCCGGCAAAAACAGGGTTTCGTTCTGAGCGAGCGCAATCATCCGGTTCGCAGATACTTCACCCGGTTAGCACTCACAGAAGAAAATACGGTACAACGCTGGTTACTCACTGAACACCGTGATCGCAATGGCAATACCGTGCGTTTTCACTATAACGATCCCCATCAACTGGAAAAAGTCACTCACAGCGACGGTCCGGAGCTGATATTACTCTACCGTGATGATGGTCTGCTGGCCGACATTCGCCGCATAGACAATGGTCTCAGTGACGTGTTGGTGCGCTATGACTACCACGACAATGGCTGGCTGGCGGAAGCGGACAGTACCCAGCAATTTCACCTGTTCTATGAATACAATGCACAGGGGCTGATTAGCCGCTGGTCGGATGGCGACCAGACAGCCGTGGATTATGTGTATGATGCCCAGGGACGCTGCATTGAAAGTGTCGGTAGCGGAGGCTATTACCCCGTCCGGCTGGACTATGAAGCCGGTATTACCCGTTCCACCACGCCACAAGGGCATACCACTACCTGGCATTATAACGCCGGACAGCAGGTCACGCAGGTCGAAACCCCGTGCGGTCACGTTACCCGGTATGAGTATGATGACTGGGGCAATCTGCAACGGCAGATCCTGCCGGAAGGACAGGTTCTGCAACTGGACTATCTGGCGGATACCGGACTGGTTACCGCATTTACCGATACCGGCGGTGCGGTGTGGCAGTATCACTACGATGAGGCTGACCGGTTGACCAGCATGACTGACCCGCTTAGGAGAGTCTGGTGGCAGCAATACGATGATAAGGGCCAGGCTGAATGTTTTATTGCCCCGGACGGCAGCAAAACCACCCTGACCCGCAATGCGTTCGGGCTGGTGACGAAGGCCGAAGATGAAGAAGGTAATCAACGAAGCTGGGAATACGATGACCATCAGCGGCTGACCCGGCTGTTTGACGAAGAAAACCGCAGCCTACGGTTGGGATACGACAGCCATGACCGGTTACAGCGACTATCATCAGGCGGCGGAGCCTTATGGTTGTGGCAATATGACCGCCATCACCGTGTTGCTTTAAGTGACCGCCCTAACAACAGTCTTGAGCGCTTCCGACATGACCGCCACGGCAACCTGACCCGGTGGACAGATGCCCGGGGCGTGGAATGGCAGATTGAATACGGGCCGTTTGACCTGCCGGTTAGTCGGCTCGATGGAGAAGGTCATCGCTGGCAGTATCGTTACGATTTAGACAGCCTGCAATTACGGGAAGTGATTAACCCGCAAGGAGAAAGCTATTGTTATCAGCTGGATGCCGACGGGCAGGTGACCACGGAGACTGATTACGCCGGTACGCAGTGGCATTATGCCTATGACGGCAATGGCAACTGCACGGAAAAACGGGATGCGCTGAATAACATCACCCGCTATGACTATGATGCCAGCGGGCAGATGACCGCGATGCACACTCCCGAAGGCATGACCACCTACAGTTACGATATTCTGGGACGTTTACTGGAAGTCATTACTCCCGATAATACACCACTGACGTTCGAATACGATGATAAAGATCGCATCGTGAAAGAAACACAGGCACATGGCGACATCCAGCGTAATTACCCGGACAGCATCACCGTCGAAAGAACACTTATCACAACAAATAATCAGGTCTGGCAGGCAAAAACCGAAGCCAATAAAGTCGGCGAACTGCGGAAAATCAGTTTCAGCGGTGAACATACACTCAGACTTGAACGAGACGACGACGGCCATGAATGGCATCGCCAATCAGATAAAGGTTTTATTCTGCGGCAGGAACACTCATTGATGGGGCAACTGACCGCTCAGCGTGCCGGACGCAATACCGAGTTTTTTGAAGCCCATGAAGTGGCGGATATTCCCCAACCGACACTGGCTGGACTGGATCGGGAATATCGCTACGATGCGGCACTCAATCTGGTGGCCGCAAACGATGAACGGCAGTGGCTGCGTTATGTAGTCAACGGCAACGGTCAAGTGACTTCGGTCAGCGACTGGAACCGCTTGCAGGAACATTATCAATATGATGCCTCCGGTTACCCAGCACGTCGTTTTGACGGTTTGCACGACATTGACGGGGAACGTCTTTACCAGAAAGGCCACCGGTTACGCCAGCTCGGTCAGCATTTATTTGAGTATGATGATGCTGGTCGCATGACCGCTATGCAGCTCTGGCAGGCAGGTCACCGCGCTCAGCTCACCAAGTTCCGCTGGAACAGTCAAAATCAGCTTATCGGGGTACAGACCCCGGGCGGCCAGCAGTGGAACTACCGCTATGATGCCTTTGGACGGCGCACGGAGAAAGTCTGTGAACCGACCGGCATGCGCACCACCTATCTGTGGGACGGGGATGTACCGGTGGAAATCCGTGAATACCGGCACCACCGGTTGTACAGTATCCGGCATCTGGTATTTGACGGTTGGCAGCTGCTGGCGCAACAAATCCAGTTCTTCACCCCCGACCCAGACAACCGCAGTGAATTGCTGGCGGAGGAAGTGCAAACGCAATATGCCGTGTGTGCTCCAACAAGAGAACCGCTGGCACTGTTTAATCCGCAAGGTCACCGTGTCTGGCGTCAGCCACCTCAAAGCCTATACGGGATACGACTGAAAGTCGCAGGTGAAAATGCACAGTACAATCCGGGTCAACAGTTCGCCGGCCAGTGGCTGGATGAAGAGAGCGGGCTGGTCTACAATCGGTTCAGGTATTATTCGCCTGTTGCGGGGCAGTATCTGACGCCGGATCCGATTGGGCTGACAGGAGGTGAGAACCCCTATAGTTATGTTCATAATCCCACAGGATGGATTGATCCGCTTGGTCTTTCCACATGTTCAGACGCCAAAATATTAGCAGAAAATTTAGGTGCTAAACCTAACTTGGGAGGTCAACATGATGCACATCATATTGTTATGTCTAATGCTAAAGATAAGAGAATGCAAGAACTTCGGGACCTGATGGACTCTTTAGATATTAATATTAATGATAAAAGAAATGGTATTTGGTTACCAAATACGGGTAAGGACAGGGTTCCTAGTGCAAAAACAACAGCACATAAAGGTAATGGGGTGCATGGCAATTCTTATAAACAACATGTTTATGATAGCCTAATAAACAGTAAAACAGATAAAGAATTTTTTGCTGCTCTTAAAGTTCTAAAAGATGAATTGGCTAACGGTAAAGTTTTTCAGTTGGCTAGTGGAAAATGGCCAACGCCTTAATATACAGGACAGAATATGGAAACATTGATCAAGACAATGAATAACCATCTTACTAAGTTAAAGGAAGAGTTACTTTCAACGGCAGAGTTAGATGAAAAAATAAACAATGGTAGCTTTGGTGATACAGTTTTATCTTGGTCTAAATCCAGAGCTTATGGTGTCATTCCCTTTTATAGTGAGCTGACAGGCTATAGTTCTGATAGCATGCTAAAAAGAGAGCCTAAAAACAAAAAAAATGCTTACTGTTACATTGGTAATGGTAATATAGATAAAATTATCAGATATAATACGCGTTCAGAGATTGAAGATATTGAATATATTATCAGAACCAATAATGAAGTGTTCAGTATACTGAAAGATTTTCGAGGAGATTTTAGGTCTCTGACAAAATTAATTTTGGATGATCAGGGAAAGAATCAAGAATGCTATCGAGTAGATGATGATGGCGATTTTTTTGGTTATCATTATATTTATAATGATGATGTTATTTCTGAAATAATATCCATGACACATTATAATATAAACGCATGCAACTCTATTTATTTAGAATATGATGATACTAAAAACTTAGAAGGCATATATTTTAAAAACAAAGGTGAAAAAGTATATATATACTCTATAAATAAACGGTAATGAAAGTAGCTAGATATGTGAGCATGATATAGCTAGAAAAACTCTACTTAGGCTAAGTCACATATCAAATATAGTCATAGATTTTGAAAAAAGCCGGAAAGAACCACATTATTTTCCGGCTTTTTCATCATCATATTACTTTGTAACCCTCAAGGCTGTATTCATATAACAAGTGAATTATATTATGAGTCCTAACCACGATCATAAGTTTTGAAAAAGACAACAATACATGATAATCCAATCTAAAATGAAATAACCTTTCCGAAATGGCAATGGAGCCTTAGGAGGGGCTTGGAAAGGAGACCCTAGAAATATTGTATTCCCACTAAATGGTAAAAACCCTGATGACGTAGACAATAATTTATTTATTTATTTATTTATTTATTAATCAATCTTGGATTCGCCTAATAAGTGCAATTTTTAAGAAAGGCGGTCAGTTGCTATAGTAGGCATCTTTCTCGCCAAAGGAAAATGCACTATGGCCTATACACAACTGACCGAAATAGAAAGATACCAGATTTTTAGTTTAAAAGAAGCCGGTTTTACACAACGCTTTATCGCAACGTCTCTTAATAGAAATCCATCAACAATTAGCCGGGAATTGAGACGAAACCAGGAAGACGAGAAATACTGCCCTAAACAGGCTCAACTTAAAGCCTCAGAGCGCCGTCATGCCGCGATAAAAGCCGTAAAAGTGACACCTGAGATCGTCAAATTGATTAAACAGTTAACTTGGCAAGATTTGAGTCCTAAACAAACCGTTGGTTATCTCAAAAGGGAAAATATCATCTCTTTGCATCATGAAACAGTTTATAGATTGATTTATAAAGATAAAGTGAATGGTGGTGACTTATGCCAGAATCTCAGGATAGCTAAAAAACCATATCGTAAACGCTACGGAAGTGATGAACACCGAGGAAAAATCAAAAACCGAGTCAGTATTGAAAAACGTCCAAAATGTGTTGATAAAAAGCAGCGTATTGGTGATTGGGAAGGCGATACTATTGTTGGCAAAGATCATAAAAGTGCATTATTGACCTTAGTTGAACGAAAATCGCTATTTACTCTCATCATTAAACTGGAAGATAAAACAGCAAAAGGCGTTGCAAAAGCGGCAACAAGACACTTATCTGGGATAAAAAACAAAGTTAAAACAATTACCTTTGATAACGGACTGGAGTTTGCTGAACATGCTCTTATCAGTAAAAATTTAGAGGCAAAAATTTATTTTGCTCACCCGTATTCCCCTTGGGAAAGAGGAATAAATGAGAACACAAATGGATTAATCAGAGATTACTTCCCAAAGGGAACTGATTTTAATCAGGTATCAGAGCGAGAGGTGAATCTTGTGGCAAACCGATTAAATAATCGTCCTCGTAAAACGAGGAATTACAAAACACCGAATGAATTATTTAAAGGAATATCAACTCATTTACTTCGTTTATAACGGTGTTGCACTTATTATGTGAATGCAAGAATGATATGAATATATCCAGGAAAAGGTCGCCTAATTGACAGGGAAGAAACAATAAGGCAATTACAGCTGAAAAAATGTAAAGCTAAATAAATTTAATTACTCCAAGAGATTAACATGAAAAAATTAGAAAAAGCGTTAAGTGAACTAGTTAATATTCACAAAAATTTTACTCTTCAGGGTAAATTCGAAGAAAGTTATGATACCAATCAAACATGGCCTGATTATATTAAAATATCTAAAGAAATTTCATTCTTATTTGAAAATTTTTTTCCTATAGATATAGAAATCGAAACTGGATTTGCTCCAATCAAGCTTTTTAATTTTGATGAGATTGAGGAAGCTCAATATGGATATTGCTGGATAAAAAACTCAGATAAGATAACAAAAAATCCTAATTGGCCAGATAATAATTTGGTATTCATGGATGATATTGGTGGGGGAAAACCAATCATTGCCTTATTAGATACTCAAGATACTCCTGTTTACGCTAACTATGATTCTGGAAGACCATTTAAAATATCTGATTCGTTGGCCGATTTTTTCTTATCTCTATCAAAACTAATTGAAATAGTGTATGGTGAATTTGACATTTTTGAAATTTGTGATGAAGATGATGAACTGAAAACAGAGTTTATTGAAATGATTACCAAGGAAATTGAACCATTAATAGGTTCAGACAATTTTGTAAATTTCTTTGACTATTTTTATGGATAATAAATTCAATTCCGTATAATAACTTCATAAAAAAACCGGCAAGATCCGCTGTTCTTCCGGTTTTTAATCATCATCCTAATTTATAATCCCCATCAGTTCCTATTCAGCAGAATACCTCCATTACCAAAGGTAAAAGGTGTTGAAAAATAAAATTATTCAGTAAATTATTGCAAAAAATGGTTGCTATACTGCATAACGGATAATATAGGGAGAGTTCTGGAAATACATATAAAGGCGATAAATAGGTGACATATGATTGATGTAAAAAAAGAATTTGTGATTGAACCAATGAATTTTCTTTTATCTGAAAAATTACTTTTTGGAACTCCCTGTGCTCAGCTTGAATCTTATTTAGAAATTAGTGATCTTGAATTAGCATTAACTCTAGCTTTTGAGCAAATATTACCTAATGGATATGTTGTATGGTCAGATATTATTGATAATTCAATTGGAAAATTCAGATTAAGTAATGAGTATGATGATGCTGATGAATATTTAAATGATATAGAGGAAGTTTTTTCTACTCACCAAAGCAAAATATCAATTTATTATAGAAAGAAAAAAGTAAAGAAAGAGAATTCAGATTATGATGACTTTTATTTTGAGGTCTTAGATGAGATCTATTACCAACTAAAAATGCTGTCTATCCAAAGATATATACTGGGGGAACAAAAGGAATCAATCTTAGAAAAGATATTCGAAATATATAAAGAAGGTCTTTATCCATGTGGAATGTCTAAAGATAAAAAAATGGCTGTTTTTAATCCTATAATATTAAAAAGTAGTTGATATAGAAAATATGTAAAAGAAAAAGACAAAAAATCCTTGCAATATTCCATTTTTCTTACTCGGAAAATGTTCAAATTATGTTAGCTCTATGGTGGCCGCTGTCATATAATAAGTTCATGACCTATTTTTATAACCACAATCATACATTATGAAAAGGACGACAATACATGATAAACCCAATGCAAAACGCAATAACTTTTCCGGAAGGATGGTTTCTTTTCATTAATGGTGAGATCCCCTTCTATTGCGATCATGGATGCACTGTCACCGATTTTTCGGAGGCAGGAAACCTAATCGGTTATAACAAAAAAAACGGGATCTACTTCAAATTTGCCTATGAATCCTCTGAAATCAGCGGGTATGAACCTCCGCCGGGAACCTATGTTCTGACCATCAGAAAATACAATTACACCTACAATGCCGGTTATTATGGCCGCTGTGTTTATGCAGAAGTCAAGCAAACCCAATGTCCGGACGAATTTAAAAATATCATGACGGATATGCTAAAAATGTCGGCGGAACAATCTACGTTTGAAGAAGTCAAACGGCCGAAACCACAGGGAAAATGCACACCTCAGTTACAGCAATGTATTCATGATTTTTTTACTGGTGTCAAGAAAGATCGCACGGATGAAATCATGGCCTTAATCAGGTCTCCCATGGATAAAGACGAAGAGGACGATATTCGTTATCTTCGTGAACTGTACGATGGAGACGATGAAAGCCTCTATCAGAGAGATGATTTAGTTAAAAGTGAAATACATAAAAAAGTCATCTCAGAGATCCACCGCTATTTTGACTCACTCGATAAGACAAGAAAACTGGAAAATGGCCGGGATCTTTTTTCCTTTCTTTTCAGCTCAAAAAAATATGATATCAGTATCATTGTGCCTAAAAATGTGAGTTTATGTGATGTGTTTATGAACATGAGCCATCTTTAGGATGAAAAAATCATGTGATAAAGCATTTACCTTCCAGTGTGGCCTGTATCCATAGAAAGAGCAGACTATGTTACCCACGTTTATACAGGATGGTCGGGATCAACCTGTAACCCCCGAGCTACATCCATCTTTCTTGCGACTAAAACTGCCGCTTCCAGTTCACTACATTGATATGTCTGCATTAACGCTCTTCGCTCAGACTTTTCTTCTTTTTCCGTCATGCCCAGTGCCAGATACAGGCTCGGTGGCACAACCCGGAATAACGCTTCTATTTTTTTCGCCAGCACCACGCCTTCGGTATAACAACGCGGGAGTTTACTGGCAGAAAGCAGTACGGCTTTTTGTTCTTCATTGAGTTTTTTGAAGCGGGCGATTTGCTCCACTTCATCCGGGGGCATGGTGAGACATAACCACCATTCCGCCATGTTCAGCATTTTTTCAGCCGTGTCGGGATAGTCAGCGAGGTTTTGCGTGGCCAGCCACAACCAGGCACCCAGCTTACGCCACATTTTCACGACCTTAGTCATATAGGGGGACAACAGCGGGTTGGTGGTGGTGATATGGCCTTCGTCTATCACCAGTTGCAGTTCCCTGTCCTGATACTGATCGCGTTCGGCGAGGTTATTGACGGTGTTAATCAGTGACACCATCGCCAGTGCCATCTGTGCCGAGTAGTTTTCCCGTGCCAGTGTACCCAAATCAATTAACGTCACATCCACTTCCGGCCACGGGCTACCGGATTGGTTAAACAGCTCGCCTTCAAATCCCTGCGTAAACATCGACATGGCTCCGGCCATTTCATCGGCCCGTGCCCGACGGTGTGCCGTGATTAAGGGCTGACCGTGTTCATCCTGCCGATGATTACGGGCGATGGCATAAAGTGCATCCTGTAAGTCTGAGGCCACCATTTGACGCCCTGCCTCATAGCTGGTGTGTGCGGCCAGCATAATCGCTTCACGGATCAAACCGCGATCCGAACGGGTCAGGCGTTCTTCTTCTTTTTTCTCACCGCCGGTGATCATCAGCCGGGCCGCAATTTCCATCTCACCCAGAATATCGCGCTGTTCATCGCCCTCTTCCTGTCCTTCCTCCGTGTCCGGAATATCGGCTTCATTAATCCGTAATTGTTTTGGACTGAGTTGCAGCAACTGATGCGCATCGGCAAACAACGCCAGACTGACACCACAACCCGGTTTAATACCGATTTTATTCACCGTCAGCCCTAGACTGGCGTAATAGTCTGCCAACAATCCAAAACTGTTCCCCGCTTCGACAATAAACAGACGCGGACGGTGGATCGCCATCAGTTGTACCAGCGAAGCACACAACGTGGCGGATTTCCCTGCCCCAGTCGGGCCAAACAGCAATAAGTGCGCGTTTTGGGTGCGATCCTGTTTGTTCATTGGATCAAAGGTCAGCGGTGCTCCACCCCGGTTAAAGAAACTGAAGCCCGGATGCCCGGTGCCGGTTGAGCGTCCGGTGACAGGCATAAGTCCTCCCAGATGCTGGACCCACGTCAGACGGCTGTACCAGTGTTTTTTATCTTTCTGCGGGTTAAAGCCCATCGGCAACGCCCGTAAATAAGCATTCAGCGGGGACACACTGAATTCAGGTCGCACGGGCTGTAATCCGGCGCTCAGTAATGTGGAAGATAACTGATGCACCCGCTGGTTCAGATTATCTAAATCCTGACCGCGCACCAGAAAGGTCAGTGCACTGCGGTACAGTTTATGGCGTCGCCCCAGTAATTCCTTCACGGCCTGTACATCCTGCCGGACGCGCAGTGATTCGGTATTTTCCCCTACGGCATTTTTTGCCAGTCGGGTGAAGCTTTCTTCCAGTGTATCCTGTGCCTGCGCCACAATGGTCAGCGTGACCACAGTGCCTTCCGGCATCATATCCATCAGCGCATTGATATTGTCTCCCCGTTTCACTTCCCCTGTCAGGGTGCCCGGCTCGGGCGGACGCCGCAGGCGCTCAACCGGCACTGCTTTATGCGGCAGGCCGTCAAACCACCAGACACCGTTATCGGGATCAGACACCGGCGGGGTAAACCATAGACTTTCGGCAAAGTCATTATTCACCGGGAGATCGGACTGTGCGGATGACTCATAACGCACCGCACGATAAAAATCGGCTTTGGTCATGCCCCAGTCCGGGGCCGGATTAAAATGGCGCAGCAGCCAGTGGTGAATTTGACTACCATTTTGTCGGGTCGCCACAATACCGGCAGATGCCAGTGAGGAGACCAGTCGTTCACAGACCTGATTGAGTGCTGCCACCGACGATACCGTTTGAGGGTGAGCCTTCGATTTATGCGCAGGCAACCAGCGGTAAACCACCATGCGCGTCTGGCGTTGCTGCCCCCGCCACGGTTGCCCGGTGATTAAGCTATCCTGAAATATCCCGTCAGGCTGCGCAATGTTGTTCAGGTGACGTGCTGATTCTGCCAGAAAAGCGTCAGTAAAGGCGGTACCCTGCGCCCACGGTTTCACATAGCCCCGTAACGTATTGAGGTAACCCGACGGGTCATCGTCATCCTGACAAAAAAACTGCACCACCCACGGGGACATATCGTCCTCATCCAGACTGTCCTGAATCGCATCTTCCAGTTGGTCACGGATTTCAAGCAACCGCTCGGCAGGGCGTCCTTCGGTGGCGATGGGTTCAATCTGATAGACGGCCCCCACGGACACACCATCATCCAGCAATAAACACTGCCCGTCTTCCAGATATTCCACCCAGGGCAGGTAGTCAATAATCGACGGATTCGCCCGGTAAATCGCGGCTTCATCCGTTTCGCGCAGTTTGCCGGGACGGTGCAATGCATTGGGGTTTTCCATTACGGTGCCTCCGTGCGTTCACCCGGCAGGGCATACTGCACCTGCTGATAAAACGGGAACACCGTGCTGTAGCCCGGTACCGGCGTCTTGCCTGCCACCAGATGCGGGTAGACATACATCACCATATCGGGATTGGGCAGGCGGGGAAACTGCTGGCTGATTTCATGCTCAGCCGAGCGGCTGTAATTGTCAGGCTCACTCAATGCCCGACTCCGTTCGGCCGGGTTTAACGCCCGGCGCAAAATTTGCCTTGCCTGTGCTACGCTCTGCCCCGCCTGATTTCCCTGCCACATGGCCAGCACCGTCTGTTCGCCGGCCGGAAGCAACATCTCTTTCGAGGCTGAACAGCCTGCCAGCAGCCCCGTCAGACCTAACACGATAGCATAGGTTATTTTTCGCATCCCTGAGCCTCCGGGCTACTAATAAGGGTAAACGTGGCAAATTCCGGGTGTACCGCCAGTTCCGATAAAGTAAACGGCAAGCGCTCCCAGTGTTCAGCCTCGCTGTTGCCTGCAAGCATTGATTGCCACTGAAATTCGGTCAGCCGAAAAACGGTAAAATCCCCGTCATTCAGCAATCGGCTCTCATTGCCGCTAAAGAGATATAATTGACTGCCCTGGGTACGCCCGGGTCGCCAGTCAAGCTGAACTGGTGTGGGTTCAGCCTGTGGAGTTATATGGGTTTGCAGACAATAAGGCTGGCTGGCACTAAACAGCCATGGAGAAGACGTCGTTTCCATTAATCTAAGGCTTCCTGATGATGACGTTGAACTGATTCACTAAAACCGTAACGCACCTTACGGCCTGTTGTTTCATAATCAATCGCCAGACTTTGTGTGATATGCACGACAACATGGGCACCGGGTGGGACGTAAATGGCATCGAAGGTCTGGCTGTAGCGTTGTTTGAACCATTCGCTCATCTCATTCATGCCCCCGGCCACTGCTTTGCCGAGTGTCGCCTGACCGGCATTGCCGGTTAATGCGGATGTGATGCCGCCGGTACCGTTGGTTTGGGCGGTTTGCTGGCTCTCGTTCAGGGCATTGCCGGCTGAATTCATGGCTGACAACGCAAACAATGTTGGTAAATAAGTACTGGCATTGGATTTACGCTCACCACTGATGCAGGGAATGCCGTTTTCATCAGACAACCAGCCGATACCCTGTTGATTCTGTCCGCTGCCCGGCAAAGTACGCACGGTACCATCCTGAAACACAAAGGTGATGGAATTGACCTGACCACGCACGCAGGACAACGTCCAGTCGCCACTGGTGGAACCGGACACCACCGCCCCTTCCACCTCCGGCAGTTCGATACCGTTAGCGGTCAGGTTATCTTTACCGATAAGAATTTTAAACGGATAGGGGTCAGTGACTGTGCCATTAACAGGAACGCGACCTAATAATGCGGTCATAGCCTGACTGCCCACCAGAGTGGCATTTTCCGGCAGGGTGTAGACCGGTTTTTCGTTGTCGGCCTTAGCCGATGGAACTTGTGGATTATTTTTTACGGTGGTCGGTTGTTCGCTTAAAAAAGAGGTGGGAAACTGAGCCGCCGTTTTTCCATTGCCCATCGTTTGCCTATCGGGGATTTTTTCATCGGCCGGGGTAACCCAGATAAGGTCATCCTGTCCTCTGATAGTGCTGGCAGAATATGAACTCCCTGCCAGCCCGCTACCCAGGGGTATCTGATTATCCGGTGCCGACAACGGCGTTGAATTTAACCGTTCAGTGAGCAAATCAATCTGGGCCAGCAATCCCTGCTGTTCGTCCTGTAACGTGCGCTGACGCTGTTCATCGTCCTGCCGGATAGTCGCAACCGCAGCCTCTATCTGACCGGCAACATCCTGTTGCTGATTTTTTAACTGGTCATTTTCTTTTCTCATCGCGGCATTCTGCTGGTCTAAGCGTTTCTGCTCTGCCCGCACGGCATTGAGCGTCCCGACCAGCGTGTGCAGGGTATCTTCCGGTGTATCTCCACCCACCCCCAGCGCCTGTAACTCTTCCGGAGAGAGGGTCGCCAGAGCGTTATTCTGTGGTTTATCCGGCGCGCTATTCTCTGTTGAGCTGCAACTCCTGATACCAATAAACCCACCAATCACCAATACGGTCGGCACCAGTATTTTTACCAGACTGTTGGATTTAATCTGCATCGCGGCCTCCCGGTTTTACCAATACCGGTTCAGGAATGAGGGCGTTACCCGGCGCCCCTTGGGTAACAAGATAGAGTACCGTGGTATCTTCCGCCGTTCCGGCTTTTCCCAGCCAGCGATGCTGGAAGGTGGCAGTGACGAACTGTCCCTGTAAGGCGCGTGGGTCAAGCGAGATAATCCGTTTGGCGGTATTGCGTAGTTTCAGGGCCATCACGGTGTGATGATGCAGTCGCCAGCCGGCCAGCGGGGTCACTTCAACCGGCTCTGACGGGTAGAGGGTGGTGATGGAGGCAGCCAGATGCAGGTTCACCAGCTGAATGCCACTGACCGGCTCCACCGTACGCAGGGGCGCATACAGTTGCTGGGCCGCATAGCGGGTTAACAGCACGGGAGTAGGCGCAGACAATGATGGTTTGCTCTGTGAGTGCGATTTATCTTTTGAATCTATTGATTTTTCAGCCGGGTAAATAATACGCACGGGTTCGCTGACCTCGGTTTTGCCGGCGGTCACATCCAGTAAGATAATTTCGCCATTCTCACTGTCCTGCAATTGTAGTCGGGTTGACGGGAATGCACTGTTGGCTTTCAGATAAACCGCACCGCCCGTGCTCTGCACCCGCAATTTCTCACCCAGTGCCGGGGGCAGACCGACACGGACATTGCGGTCCGCAAAAATAATCCGCTCCTGCCCGACCTTAAGCGTAACCGGTAACGGGATCCGCTCCCATGTCAGCAGCTCATCGGCCTTTGTGCCAACGCTGAACAGCAGGAGGCTGAGCAGCACCAGCCAGACACTGCACCAGTCAAATACATCTCTTCTCATTGAAATACGCCTTTTTTCTCTTCCGCTGACGGTGGCAGAGCTTCCAGCCGCTGTGGCATCCCGTCGTAGCAATCCAGTGCCAGACCAAAAGGATTACGCTCCGCATCGCCTTCCCAGCGCACCACTTTCAGCGGATAGCGCACCAATGCCCGTTTGACCGGTTCGGCGTGATAATATTCATCCGCCACCAAATCCAGCCGTACCACCCAGTTATCGCGATCAAGCACCCTCACACTGCGGGTCTCATAGCCCCGGCCGGGCACTTCATACACCACCCGCACCCGATCGAGCAGTTCACCGCTGTCAGCCCGGATTCGGGCATCCGCACGCAGAAAATCCTGACACGCGGGGGTCAGATACGGCGATAAGGCTTCAATTTTGGCCGGATAATCCTGTGCCCCGTTCTTCGGCCAGGCATGCAGTTGCTGGAAAATATAAAAGGCAAAGCTGTAGACACTCGGTGCCGGCACTTCCCACCACGCCCGGGTGCTGCCACTGCGTAAATCCGGCGGGTTATGAATGGTGAGATTGCGCGGGGAAGCCATCCAGCCCAGCAGGCTCAGCAGCAGCACCCCCACCAGAATGCCGCACGCCACCCGCAGGGTCAGAATATGCTGGTCCCGGTTTCTGACCGCATGACGAAAGCGACTCATAACACGCCTCTCCCGTTGCAGTGCGCCTGCCTGCTGCGGCGTAATGACCAGCCCTGCGCCGCAATAATCAACGTTGGGTCACCCAGCCCTAATCGGCGTTTTTTCTCTTCCAGTTTCTGCCAGAGATAGTTTTCCGGCTTGCCCCGCTTCAGCTGAGCGAGCCAGCGCCCGCCAACGCTCATCAGTAACAACGGCATCATCAGCATGCCGGTCGGCAGCATCACCCAACCGGCAAACGGAATAAAGGGAAGGCTGACCACCAGACCGAGGGCCAGCCCTGCGATGGCTGCCAGCCCCATCTCCGGCGTGGTGAAGCCGCGAAATACGACGGGTTCGGCGTTTAAGCGATCGGGTAAAAAGGGGATCGTCTGCATCCGCGGCACCTTAAAAAATAATGTTGGCCGATTTTGCCAGCAACCAGATCACCGCAACCAGCAACACAATACCAACCACAATAATCGAGCCAAACTGGGTCCACGTGGCTTTGCCATCGCGCACTTCGGAGAAGGTTTCCACCGCAGCCGAGGCCACTTTAAAGAACGCCACTGCGGAGAGGATAAGCCCGCCAATCACAATGCCATCCTGCGCATACCCTTTTACCTGCCCCATTAATCCGCCACGGCCCCCACTTGTGGGCGGTTCAATCGAAGGCAAATCGGCCCAGGCCGATTCACAGGAAAAACCCAGCAGCAACAGAAAAGTGCTGACCCGGGTCATCAGGTTTGTGCTGAACTGACGGCAAGTGGTAAAAATTCGTTTCATAGTGATTCAGTTCCTTTTTGTTATGTTCATTGACTCAACTGGCAAACATCCAGACCGCCACGACCAGCAATACTGCGGTTCGAAGAGCAAACTGACTGAGGGTCTGATTACGCACTTTTTCATTCGCCCAGCCGTTCCAGACCTCCACCGCCGCCCAGGCCGCCCACAAAAACAACGTGGCCAGAAAAAAGCCGACACACACCAGAGACAGAAAATAAATATCAAAGTGTCCTGAAGCCGCTTCAAAGGCATGGCGCTGGGCAGGGGTCATTGCGGATGTTCCTGGCGGTAATCGCCGGAGAGGGGGACGGGAACACGGGGCTGATCGCGGGAAGGACTCAGGTAGCGGTCGATACCGGCTTTGAGGGTATGGAGGTCGGCCCTGATGCGTGAATAATCAAAGTTATAACGAGGATGTTCTGACATGTCAGACTGCTTTTCGGCGATGTTTGCGCGTTCCAGTGCCATCTGAACCTGATCAATCAGACGTTTGGCACTGGCCAGCTCATCTTTCTCAGCCGCATAAGCCAGTGGCATACACAATACAGTCAATCCCAGCAAACAGACAGAACCGGATATCGAAAAGCAACAACGCATAAAGACTCACCTCATCATAGACTCCGAGTGCGAGGATGCGGTGTTTTCTAAATCAGATCAGCAATAAACTCTTTATTCTTGGGTGAGAATTAGGTAAGTGGCCTGACTAATTTATTGGGTTAATGGTTTCATTATGTAGGAATAGACATGCTGCGGATTAATTTGAACGTTTCATCTATACACTTTGGTTAAGTTGACAAGAATCACAGACCCGCCTTATCCCTTCTATGTTATTCTATTTACATAAATTTAAAGGAAAATGGATTGACAAGGCATATCCAGTATAATGAAAAATTCTTCGAAAGTTATCCTTACAGCATGGCAAGATTATCTAAAATGCAGTGGCGCAGAGAAGAGTAAAATATCGGCCAGTTTAGTGCATGAAGATCACCAGCTCGTACTCAATAAAGACAATTGTAAGGAGACGCCAAACGGCGTGCTCCTCCACATATCGCCTGAAATGTATGAAAACTGGCGCAGGCATTTTGTTAAATATGGCAACAAGGGTGAGATTACCCATATTGAGCCGGTCAACCTGCTATTTCCACTGTTGCGCTGTATCGAGTATGACCGTGATAAAGCTAACGTTAAGTACCTGCCATTATTTTCTTTCCCTCTGCCAAAATCGTTTTTTGAACAAAATAGCCATTCTCTATTGCTACCGGTTAAAGACGGACAGCAGGTCAGCGCGTTACCCTCTGCCTTCCGTGACATGTTTGGCATTCAACTGGCTGAGTTGGGTGAAAATCGCCATATGATGAGTCTGGTCAGCGCTCTGACTGGTTGTAAATATGACACCTTCCTTGAAGCGTTTGAGGCACTTCAATGCTGGGTCACCACGCAGCCTGACGGTAAAAATAGAGAACTGGAAACCGCATTCAACGCCCTCGTGGCTCCGCTACATAATGAAGATTACAACCTGAAACGTGATATCGAAGATTTCAGTTGGTTATGTGGCAATACCAACGATGCGTTTCCTCTGCTGGAACAATACCTCAATCATGCTCACAGTGAGGAAGAACCTCCAGAGCAATATGAGCGAGTAACCGGAGGATTGTTTGAAACACACTATCCGCTTGGGCATGGGCAGATGGAAGCAATACAAGCGATTAATCAGGATGAGCCCCTGATTGCCGTACAGGGTGCCCCGGGAACAGGCAAAACTACACTGTTTAAATCGCTGATTGCCCAGCAACTGGTCGCCCGGGCATTACTCATTGCTGACGGCAATGACCGCAATTTAGGTATGCTGGTGACATCTACCGCAATAAAAGCGGTGGAAAATATTATTGATGATCTTCGTAATGACCCGCTGACTCAACAGCTTGACTGGCTCTGGTTTCACGGTGGCTCTAAGAAGAAGATACAAAATGAGCTTGTACGGCTAGAGAAACTCATTAGCCGCTGGCGACAAGAACGTTATGAGGAACACATTCAGCGTGACTATTTAGCGATTTTGCATCGGCATTACAATGAGCTGAATATTTGCTATCAGACATACTTGAATGATAAAGCCGCCGCTCTACAATCTGTTACCGACTGCAAGCTGGATACAACAAGCGTACAGGAGCTTCCCCGACGTTTCGCGGAAAAACTCACTGCATTTGCTGCTCATGCACAACATCAGGGTATTGATGCTTCGTTTAGTCATCCTGACGATCTTAATGATTTTTCCTGTCAGCTAGTCCAACGTCTTCAGGTATTACGCCAGAAAAAGGCATTATATCAGCAGGCAGGAAAAGTTTATCAAATCCTGCAAGCGACTTGGCCTCAACCCTATAACGTAAAACAAATTCTCCGCTGGATGGATTCACCACTGCGTCCAGCGCTTGAGCTACATTACCGTGACTATCCACGCACAGGTATCTGGCGGCATCTCACTCGTCTGTTTGAAGGAAAATACCGGGCACGATTACAGCAAATGTATACTGCCGCTTCAGAGGATTTTCAATATTTCAATCTGACTGAACTTTCCCATCAACAGTTAGCCGCATTGGCAGATGCGAGCGAATCTCTGTCGCAACAGATAGAAAATCTCCGGCTTCTGAAACTGCTCCTACAACCTGAGCCTGATGTGCAGCAAGAAGATAATTTGCTCAGCCTGAGTGTCGAAGTGGCAGATTTGCAGACTCAATGGAATAAAGTCGTATATGCGCAACAAATGGTGACTCAGTATCAGCAGCGTTATCCTGAAGGTAACTGGAATGACATACTGCGCAAACGCTTTGTGCGTCAGCATCGGGAAATGTTTGAAGCGGCTATTGGCTATCTTTGGCAGGAACAATTAAAACGGAAAACCGAACTGGAAGAGGTGCTAACACTCTGGCAGACTATGTTCAGTAAACGCTATCCCCCAGGCTTTCTTCGCTGGTTGGATAAGTTGGATGAATTCTACTGTGCATTGTCGCTGGTATATCCGGTAATGGCGACGACACTGGTATCCGCCAGGAAGATGGCCGGATATTGTAAGCTTAGTGACCTAAAGGGCCATAAACCTTGGCATCTGGCACTTTGCGATGAGGCAGGCATGGTTTCAGTTGAGTCGCTGGTCCCACTATTAAGCCGCAGTGAGAAAGCTATGATTGTCGGCGATCCGTTGCAGATTGAACCGATCCGTAATCTCTCTGAAAATCTGAAGACACAACTGCGTGAACGTCACTTTACAGATAACAACACGCTGTATGAGCGGGTTTCGCCGGCAACCGTCACAGGCTGGCATCGAGCCGCTGGCTCTCTTTCAGGCCGGGTAAATGATATCGGCCGCGGTATTATTCTTGATGAACACCGTCGATGTCAGAAACCGATTGCTGACCTCTTTATCCGGCTGGCAGGTTACCGTGGTGTCACGGTGGAAACTACACCGCCCTCTGAACGTATCAATAGCGCCTTTGAAAAATCAGGCGGTCACCATTTAATGTTCTATAGCATAGAAGGTCAGAAAGGCAATCTCGTTAATACTAACATTGATGAGGTTAACGCTATTGAAGAGTTATTGGATAAGCTGGAAGAGTCGGGTTATGATCTGACCGCAGATATCGGTATTGTCACGCCTTATACAAATCAAAAGTCATTGCTGATTAAGCGCCTCGCTCAACGTATGAATCACGAACAGAAGAACTGTATCGGTACCGTGCATCAGTTCCAGGGTGTCGGATTTGAGGTTATTATTTACAGTCCGGTGATTTTTCATCCTCTTGACACCTCGGGTTTTCAAAATGATGCACCTAATATGCTCAACGTCGCGGTCTCACGTGCCAAACAGCAATTTATCGTTGTCGGCAATTATCGCCGTCTGCGACAAGCGGGTGGATATCTCAAGGTGCTTGCCGATAGCGTTGCGGAAGATTTTCTTCTTGAGCAAGGAAGTCAGCCTCCTCAATTTACAACCCTGAGCAAAACACCATGCTTACAGCGTTATTATCGTGACTGTGAACATATTACCGCATTCAGTGCGCTGGCTGCACGGAGTGAAAAGGAAATGATTGTGATCGCACCGTGGATAAGACGAAGCGGTAAAGAATATCAGAGACCTGAATTGGCACAGCTTGTAGCAACACAGCAACGGGGTGTTAAAGTAAAAGTTTATTATGGTTATTATCATCAACGTTTTGAGCAAGCTGATGATAATGATGCGTCTTTGGTTGCCGAGTACCGTGACAAGCTTGGAAAAGAGAATGTGATACGCCTGATAGAAGGTACCCATGAAAAAGTGGTCATGATTGATGGTCGTTATATCGTTTTAGGTAGCTGGAATTGGCTATCTCATGGTTACCACTATAGCTGCCAGCGCAGTGAGAAGTTCAGTCATGCCATTCGTCATGAGATAAGTGCTGAACTTGATGATACTTCGTTGATTAAGGAAATGAGAGCTCGCCTGAGTCTGGAATAACTATCACAGACGCCATATTGTGTTCAGCATCTAAACTGGCAAAAAACAGCCTCAAAGACGGAGAGCAATCACTGACGCGCCGCCGTGCGGCTTGTCTGCTGACGATGGCCTATAAAACAAACAACCGTTTTGTAGGCCATCGTCCAGCAATTTAAAGGTATTTCTTAAACATCGATGTCGTGATCACCACCGCCATTCCCAGCAAGAGTGCCGCAGGCAACAATATCACCGTGGGATACACCACATCCGGCCAGGATAAATACAGTACACAGGGAATGGTGCAGGCGGGTTTAATCCCCCGTTTGGCATGATGATACACAAAACTCGATTCATAGCCTGCGCCGTACCGGCGTAAATCCCGCCGTCCCAGTCCGTCAACCAACGCGACCAACACCACCATCACAAACAGCGGAACAGACAGCGCCAGAATAGCCAACCTGATTAACGTGACCATCGTGATAAATACCGTCGCCAGCGCATATTCCCGCAAATAACCCGATATGCTATGTAATACTGTATTGAATTCACGCAGAAAGTCATTGCGGCTATTAAGCTGAGAGTGCGATTTCTCCTGTATCCAGTGCAGAAAACCACTGTCAACAAACAGCCATTGATACGCCTGCATCAACCACTCAGAGACCGTCTGTGAAGGTTCTGACAACAACAGACTCCGGGTAAATTCCGAGGATAAAAATTGCAGCTCGGTTTTCATCATCGTCTGGCTGTGAGCCGCGCCCTCGTCCGGCCAGAAAAAAATCATCCCAAGATATTCCAGTAACAGACTGAATAGCCAAGACATCACAACAAACCCGATAAGTTGCCACGGCCATTCCCATAACACACGATACAGCAACCCATGCTTACGGGATGGTTGGGAAGGCTGACGGGATGGGTTTTCTGACGGTGCCATGACGTGAAATTACCCCTTCTCTTCCCACCAGTTTTCACTGGTGCGGTAGTGCCGTCGCATCTGCTCGGCGATGTTCTGCAAACTCGCCGGCATCAGGGCATCATCGTCATCACCGGTGGGCAAAGGCATGCGAATTTTCCACAACTGCCCGCCCTCCAATAAGGCGAATGCCTGTCCTTTCGGCAGGTTAATCATCTCAGCCGGCGTCACCAGCGGTGTTTTGACCGTGCCGACCCTGTCCTGTGTAGACGAGGTAAAATCCTGTCCCTGTTCAACATCGGCAATATCCGAATGCCCTGAGACCAATGTCTTGCTGTAGATTTCCACTTCCGGCAGCTGGCTGGTGAGTAACTCGGCTGTCCGGTTATCCCGTACCCGCAGCATAATCAGGGTGTTGAAGTTACCAATCACCTGCGCGGTTTTGGCCGGGCTGCCGATACGGGCTTCAATATCCGAGGAGGTCTGGGTATAGGCGGTAACCTGCATACCGGCACCACCGCCCTTATTAATCAGCGGAATAAACTCATCCCCCATCAGTTCATTGAATTCGTCACAATGCAGGTTAATTGCCAGCTTCCCGTCCTGCCTAACCGGCAACCCCGCATTCATGCCATATTTATAGATTTGCCCGGCCACACTGACCAAATCCGCAAACATGCTGTTGCCCACTGCCGAAGCCACATCGCTGTCAGACAGTGCATCCAGCCCGATATAGACAATGCCATTCTTGCGGATCACCTGCTCCCAGTCGAAAATGGGGCGTAAATCGGCCATATTGAGATAATCCGGTGATAACAGTTCTGCGATTTTTCCCGTGGTCAGTTTTTCCAGTAGAGGCAGCAGGGACGCAACAATTTTATCAAAATAGGTACGGTCATAACGCACGGCAGAGCGTAACCCATCCAGAATAGGGTCATAGAGCTGTTTACCGGCCTCAGAACTGAGCGTCATTTCCATTGCCCAGAGCCGGAGCCCATCCGGCTGACCCTGCATATTGCGCGGAATATCTTTTTCTTTCAGCTTGCCGAGGGTTTGATTGATTTGTTCCAGCAGCACAGGCTGCCTGTCTACCATCACTTTAGTGGCATAGAGCTGATACAGTTCGCTGATATTATTGACGTAACGCGTGATAAGCGTGTAATCCGGCCGATGCCCCAGTGCCACCAACGCACGGGCGACAATATTGACAAACCGCCAGGCAAACTCCCGGAACGCGGCACTGTTGCCTTCGCCATTCAATTGCCCCGCCAGACGGGAAGCGACTTCGGAGACCCGGCCAAACCGCCCGACCGCATTATAACGGGCTGAAATCTCCGGCCAGCCCAGATGAAAGAGAGACAGTTCACTGCCACGCCCGGCCCTGTGCGCTTCTGCCCAGATGCGCCTTAATAAATCAGCATCCCCTTTGGGATCGAAGACAATCACCACCTCTCCCCGCCGGATATCCTGCGTTATCAGCAGTTCAGCCAGCCGGGTTTTTCCCACGCGAGTCGTGCCCATAACTAAGGTATGTCCGACCCGTTCACGCAGATCCATAAACACTTCCGCTTCCTGGGGTTCAATACCGTGGATCATGGAATTGCCCCCAACCGGAGGCAATGGTCGCACCGGATTAAAGGGCGAATCCCGGCGTAACAACGCAGATAACTGAGGCCAGCGGTATTCGGTTCGATGCTCCAGTAAACGGGTAAGCTGATAAACCTGAGAGGGTTGCACAAATCGTTCGACTTCCGGTCGTCGCGTATCCTGCAAACGCTGGGTATGCTTCTGCTGCCAGCGAAAACCCCGGCCCAGAAACAAGCGCTGATGACTGACGGGAATGTGTTTTGTGCTCATCTGGTAACGCGGTAAACGGCTCAGATTTCGGCGATAGCGGATAACCTGAATGCCCTGCCATGTGCGTATTATCGCTAATACAGTAAAACTCCCTGCCATCACATAGCTGACGGAGGGTGCCAGTGCAATCGCCCAGGGTGCCCGAATGCAGATAAATGCGGCCACCGCTGAAACCACAGCGGTATTCAGCTCGACAGCCGGACGCAGCAAGGCTTCAACCACATAACGACGGCTCATAGTGAGGGCTGCTGCGTAAGTGCATTTTCAGTGATCAACACCGGATAATGCTGTAACTGCAAACGACGCGCCAGCTCTGTGCCGGAAGCCGCTGACAAGTGTAAACTCGGAGCCAACGCACGCAGCGTCTGTAAGTCCGCCATTTCCCTGACATTGACGACCAACCCCACCGCATGCAATTTTGCCAATGTAGTAGCATGCTGGCTTAACCACTGGCGTGATTCAGGATCATCCCCAATCAGAAATAACGCCCCAATGCCGGGTAATTGCAATGGGCGGCTTATGACTGTTCCCGGAGTCAATTCCGGTGTGTTAACCGGTAACATGGCTGCTTCACCCAATTTTTCGGGTAAAGAAGAAGGTGGTAATGCAGAAACAGCATCCGGTTGAGCATGAATACCTTCATAAAAAGGCGAAGCATCTTTGCCGCCCAAATCGGCAATCACATTCAGTTCGGCCTGGCAGGGAGTCATCCATAACAGGCCGATAATGGGGAATACGCTCAACCGTTTCATTGTAATGACGTGACCTGCCATCCCTGCTCCCCCTGTCGTAATAATACCGGCATCAGTCCTTTACCAAACCGGAACCAGTATCCCGCATCATGATTCAGGGTGATTTGCCGGTTACGAACCTGTTCAACAGGAATATGATGCATTTTAGCCCACTGCCGTAAGGTGTCATCATTACGTTGGCTGTCGACCAGATAGATATCAACCGGCTGCTTTGCCGCCAGGACTTCAGCCAAACGGATGTCACATTGTGGGCAATCTTTGGCTCTGACAAACAATACCAGGCGACCGTTTGCTTCACGAGATTTTTCCATATTGACCGGCAAGACATCTGGAAACAACCGCTGCCAGGCCGCATTCACTTCCCGCTGGAAACGCAGCTCTTTTTCAGTGCGGGCAAACTCGGCCTTCACCCACTGTTCAGCATAACGACGGCGTTCGGCCTCGCTTTCGGCTTCAATACCTAATGCGGTCAACGGATCAAGTCCCTGCGATTGGATACCCCGCGGCCCGTTCATCAGGTGCTGATAACGCTGATATTCACCGGTACTTAGCTGCCACTGCTCAGCCTGACTTTTCAGGGATTGTGGCTGGCTTTCTGTCGTTCGTGTCTGCTGTGAAGCTAACGGTGTCGGTGTTACTGCCCAGACCGAACTGCTCAGCAGCCATACCAACACACCGAGCTGGTGTAATTTCATCAACGTCCGCCTCCCTGCTGCGGTTGTTTAGCCGGAACCGGTAACTGATAGCCCTGGCGTAAATGATGGCAAACTTTGCGCTGCACCTCATCCACCTCCAGTTGCCAGGCCGGGCCTGCCATCATCTGCAATGCTGTGCGTAACCGAATCGGACCCAACTGCGCGTGTACGGATGGCAGCGGTTGGCGATATAAAATATCATTCGTCTTGTCAGGCACACAGAGGGCGTAGCCGGATTGGCGCAATGCATAACGCATGGCATCAGCCACAGTGGGGCTCTGGGATGTGGGAAGCTGAATATCAATCAACTGGGAAAGTGGATCACGCTGCACTGCTGTCGGGTCGGTACTGACCAGCACATAGCGCCCGTAGCGGACGACTTCGGGTGTTTGCTGATAAATATCCGGTGAAACCGACTGCACATTTTGTGTCAGCGTCACGGAAGAAAAGCTATTTTGGGAAGGCTGAGGGAGCGGTTGTTTCACGGGAGTCGTGCATCCCGTCAGTATGACCGCGATTAAGCCGATTAACACCGTTATTTTCATGCCAAATAGGTTCCTGCTCAGTCGTAAAATAATCCTGACTATGCAAGGAACCCGGTAATGTATTCAATGAACAACTCAACTGTGTTTGCTGAAAATTAATATGCCGAAAAAACGTTATTGTGTGTCAATGTTAGTTTTTTTATCCGTGCGTTATTCAGCCGCTGCCTGATTTTCATCAACCGACTGACGGATTTTTCGTTCAATAAAATTGCCGTAGTCATCGAAATAACGGCTGGGCCAGATTTCAGCGGGTTCCATTCCCAAACGGGTCGCGATGATAAGTTCTCCTTTCGGCCACGAGCGGGATAAGGTATTTGCCAGAGTGGAAGAACTGAGTCCCGATTCACGGGATAAAGCAGCGAGTGTGGTACCACGTTTGCGTAATGCACAAATAACTTCGGCTGGGTGCCAGTCTTGTTGAGTGTTAATCATACCTGCTTCCCCTTCTGTTGATTATTGGTGGTGGTTCAGACAGGGTTTCCAATACCGGAGGTCAATCGATCCGGCGAGACGTGAGTCTCCCCTGCCTGAACCGCCATTGAAAGGGCGATAACAGGCACACTGGTAGAAACTACCTACCAGTGGATTGACCTTTCAGGGTTGGAAATCCCTGACTATCGGATTTTGCCGATAGCGTTTCTACTTTAACGAATTACGTTATCTAATTCAATAATCGAACGTGTAAGTTTAACAAGTAAATAAAATGACAGGGTTATACCTTCTGCTCAGATTTAAAGAACAAAAAACTGCCTATTTGCGCATTATCTAAAATAAGAGACTCAGCGTGGCAGGTGTACTTGCCCAAGCTAATATCCATCAGACCACCGTCAGAAAAGTGTATAATAAGGCACAATTGAGTCACATGATGCTGAAAAGGCAAAATTATGAAACCAATAACGAATAATGACCACTTAAGCAGAATTAAGATAACAGGCTACAAATCTATCGCAGAATGTGATTTACCAATGGGAAGCCTGAATGTCCTTATTGGGGCCAATGGCGCCGGAAAATCCAATTTCATCAGTTTCTTTCGTTTATCCTCCGTACTACTCGATCAGCGCTTACAATCCCTTGTTGGCAAAATGGGGGGACCCGACACGTTATTGCACTTTGGTCGTAAAAAAACCGAGTGTATGAGTGCCGCGCTTTCTTTTGGTCATAATGGTTATAAATTTGAGCTGGAACCCACTAATGATAACCGTATGATGTTCCGCCATGAATCACTCTTTGGCGACAGCAAGAGAGAGTATGATATTGGAGCCGGACATTTTGAATCTCAGGTCAATCAGCATCATGCGAATCTCGAAAATGACACCTTGCCGATCACACCTTGTTGGCGGGTATACCATTTTCATGACACGAGTGACAGTGCCAAAGTCAAACAAACCCACCGTATTAATGACAATGATTATCTGCGGGAAGATGGGGCTAATTTAGCGGCGTTTTTGTATCGCCTGCAAAAACACCATCAGCAGCATTACACCCGCATTATCAAAACCATCCAGATGGTTGCCCCTTTTTTTGGTGATTTTTACCTGCGGCCTACGCCGGATAATGCCGACTATATTCAACTTGAATGGACAGAAAAAGAGCAGGATATTCCTTTTAAAGCCAGTGAATTATCTGATGGTACACTGCGTTTTATTTTATTAACAACGGTGCTGTTACAACCCGAAGACTACATGCCCTACTCGATTATTATTGATGAACCTGAGCTCGGACTCCATCCTTATGCAATCAATGTACTGGCTGGTCTGATTAAAAATGCCAGTAATCAACACCAACTGATTATTTCTACTCAGTCGGTTGAGTTGGTTAATCAGTTTAATGCTGATGACCTGATTGTGGTCGACAAACAACAAGGCGCTTCCACTTTTAAGCGACTGGATAATGAAACGCTGTCCGAATGGCTTGAAGACTATAGCCTGGGTGAATTATGGAAGAAAAACTTACTCGGCGGGAGACCACAGCGATGATCCGTATTCATGTTTTTGTAGAAGGACAGACGGAAGAAACGTTCGTTCGGGATGTACTGGCGCCTTATTTCTTCGCACAACAGATCTATCTGACTCCCATATTAGCTCAGACAAGTTCCAGCCAGAAAGGTGGGATCACGAGTTATGGCAAAGTAAAACACCAAATTACCCGCTTATGCCGACAAGATCCCGGGGCATTCGTCACGACACTTATCGATTACTACGGTTTGCCTACCGATTTCCCTGACTATAATGCCCAACGGGATAATGCAGGCAACGAACGGGTCGTACAGTTGGAGCAGGCTTTTGCTCATGATATCGGACAGGCTAATTTTATTCCCAATCTGTTATTACATGAATTTGAAGCCTTACTGTTCTGCCAACCCGAAAAATTTGCTGACTGGCTTGATGACAATGCGCCGATTGCCGCACTACAGGCCATCAAAGATAAATTTGATACGCCTGAAGATATCAACAACAGCCCACAAACAGCGCCATCTAAACGCATTTTGGCCATCATTCCCAATTATCATAAAACCTTACATGGCCCATTGATTGTCGGTGATATTGGCTTAGATACCATTCGTTCCCAATGCCCACATTTCAGTCAGTGGCTAAATAAGCTGACCACACTGATCGCTCGTATGTAAATAAACCACATAGTGTTACTCAAAAATAAGAATAGGCCCTGTGATAACAGGGCAATAGGTTAAACCACTCAGAACGGGATCTCATCCCACTCCATTTCCTCCGTTTTTTCCGGCAACGTTGAAAGCTGTGCCATTTGTGTTGGCGCACTGTCCTTTTTAGTTGGCTGAGAGGGCTGGGGCTTCTGAACGGGTTTCGGTGCACTCTGCTGCTTAGCCACTGGCTTTGCCTCACCACGGCTGCCCAGCATCTGCATGGTGCCGTTCACATTGACTACCACTTCGGTTGAATAGCGATCCTGCCCTTGTTGGTCCTTCCACTTGCGAGTCTGCAACTGGCCTTCAATGTAGACCTGAGCCCCTTTTTGCAGATACTCCGCCGCAATTTCGGCTAATTTTCCGAAGATCACTACCCGGTGCCATTCGGTTTTCTCCCGGATGTCGCCGGTTTGTTTATCCCGCCAACTGTCTGAAGTCGCCAGTGACAGCGTTGTCACCGTGCCGCCCGTTGGCAGGTAACGGATTTCCGGTTCTTGTCCCAGATGACCCACTAAAATCACTTTGTTAATGCCGCGCGAAGACATGCTGATTTCCTCTCGGTTATGCTGACTGGCGTTGTGTCCAGCGCCCTTGTTGCAGCGCCAGCTCTGCCTGCTCACGGCTGGCAAAATATTCGGTTGATTCACGGGAGCACGGAACGCCCGCCTCCATGGTGCCGATATAAAATCCCGCACGGCTTTGTAACACAGCTAACGGTAACTGTTTATGGCAGTATTGCAGTGCCAGAACACCAATCGGGGCAATATTCATCTCTGCTTCCTGTTGTCTTTGAGAATAAAAGAACTGCCCTGAAATATCAGGGCAAGTCAGTGGGGTAAAAGGAATATCAGAATGAATTTTCTGCATATTCAGTTTGCGCAACGCCGTTCTGGGGAGGAGCCGAATCAGACTGTTCAGCCTGATAGACTTTGTCCTGACCGATTTTGATCCAGTCCACTTTAATCAGGCGGGCTTTCAGGCTGACACGCTGTTCGCCGGCATGATCACCGCGTTTCAGGGTGAAAATATCAGTGGACGGGTTACTTAATGTGAAGCCCAGCAACACTTTCTTATCCTCATCCACCGATTTCTGGCAACGACCGATCAGACTGGTCGCTTCCTTACCAACCACGGTGATATCAAAACGGACATAGACCGGGTTATCACCCGGGCCATTTAATGCATTGATCACACAGCTCAGGAACGTGCCGCTGGCGGTGCTGACATGGCGGATATTATTCAGATAACCCAGTCCTTTAATATTCAGGTTGAAATAGTCGTTTTTGGTTAAGGTTGTGGTGTTCTCAGACATACGATGTTCTCCATGGAAGTAAAAATACAATGTGACGGAGAAAACCCGACTCCCTGACGGGAATGGTTTTCCCCGCCGGGCGTCAGGCATAGACGTTGCTGACGTGCTGATAAAGAATATGAACCTTCATTGCCGTTGAACCGACAATATCTGCTTCCAAAGGGGGGCAGATGTACCGCGTTGAGGCACTCCCTTTCAGGCTACGGGAATTTTACAGCCACCCAAAGGCGATCGTTGCAGGCTCACCGATCATTTAAGAAACAGGGTGATTCTTAAAGCATCCCGTCCACACGTCAATCAACAACCAAATCGTCAGACTTTTTGATTTGCCCGCCTGACCTTGCGCGATTGGGTAACCGCTTTGTCATTCAGCATTCCTTTACAGCCCAGGTAGTTCACGCAGCCCCAGAACGGCGAGGTTTTTCCCTGCCGCTGCCGCATCCGGCTGCCACAGTTCGGGCAGTCCGGGGTTTTCGGTAACGTCAGATGTAGCGACTGGGCCTTGCCGCGTTCGACTAAATGCAACAGCCACTGCGCCTGTTTCTGCATAAAAACAGCCAACGACGTTTTACCCTGCGCAATATCCTCCAGCGACTGCTCCCATAACGCCGTCATGCCCGGACTGGTCAGGACCTCCGGCAACCCGGCAATCAGTTCGCGTGCCAGTGGTGTTGACTGAATCGCTTTCTTTTTCCGCTCAATCAGCCGGCGTTTAAACAAGGTGTCCAGAATGCCGGCACGGGTCGCCTCCGTGCCTAGTCCGGCATTCTCACGCAAGACCTGCTTTAATTGCGGATCACTGACCAGACTGGCCGCATTTTTCATCGCGGCAATCAGAGTACCTTCAGTAAATGGGGCCGGCGGTTTGGTGTGCAGCGGCTAAATGCTGGCTTCAATAATCTGGCAGAGCTCGCCCTGATGAAAGCACGGGAGCCGGGGATCAACGTCTGACTTTTCCTGATTTTCAGTAAACAGTGCTTTCCAGCCCGTGGTCACATTGACCCGCCCTTTCGCCCGGAAGCGTTGCCCGCCGATATCCAGTGTCACTTCAGTCACATCCGTTTCCTGCGGGGGCAGAAACTGAGCCAGATAATGCTGACGAATAAGCTGATAAACCTGTAACTCGTCGGTCGTTAACCGGGTGAGATCAAAAGCGTGACGGGTGGGGATAATGGCATGGTGGGCCGTGATTTTTTGTCATTCCAGACCCGGGAAACCTGTTGTTTGTCCAGTTGGTTGATAATATCAGCTATCGCCGGATCGGTTCGTGCCAGTGCGGTCAATACCACCGGAATATCTACCTGCATGGACACAGGCAGATACCCGCAATCCGTACGTGGATAGGTCGTGGCTTTATGGGTTTCATACAGGGACTGAGCAATCGTCAGCACCTGACTGGCGCCCATCCCCCAGAGACGGGATGCCGTCTGCTGCAACGTGCCCAAATCAAAGCAGAGAGGTGGCGGAGTTTTCTCCCGTTTTTTGCTGACGGTCATCACTGTAGCCTGTGTGGCCTGCTGACAACTCTGTTGCACGGCCTGTGCCACGGTCTCCCGGATACAGCGGTTTTCTTCATCGCCATCCTCGGCGGCAGGCAGCCATTTCGCCTGAAAGCGGATAGTGTCTTTTTCCAGTGTCGCCACCACCTGCCAGTAGGATTTCGGCACAAAATTCGCAATGTCCTTATCCCGGCTCACCACCAGTGCCAGTGTCGGGGTCTGAACCCGTCCGATGGATAAGACCTCCCCGAACCCCAGGGCCTGCGCTTTCAGGGTATACAAACGGGTCAGGTTGATGCCCGTTAACCAGTCGGCTCTCGCCCGCCCCAGCCCGGCCTGATAAAGTGCTTCCGTCTGTTCCCCCGGCAAAATGGCCGACAGTGCCTGCCGGATGCTGGTTTCATCCAGTGCCGACAGCCACAACCGCCGGACTGCACCCGTGAAATGGCAATATTCCAATAACTCACGGGCAATCATTTCCCCTTCCCGATCGGCATCGGTGGCAATAATCACCTCATCAGCCTGTTTTAACAGGTGTTCGATGACAGCAAACTGCCCCGCCGTGGCTTCCTTCACCGACCATTGCCATTGCACGGGCAGCACCGGCAATACCTCCATCCGCCACGGCGGGCCGAATTGTTCACCATACTGTTCAGGTGCCGCCACCTCCAGCAAATGCCCGATGGCCCAGGTGACAATGATACGGGCACTGAAGAGAAATCCCTGTCCGCGCTGTTTAACTCCCAGAACGCGGGCAATATCTTTCGCCTGAGAGGGCTTTTCACATAAATAAAGCTGCATCTTTTTCCCCTCCGTTAATCGTGTGCGGTGGAACGTAACGGGGAGGCGAACGCGGAACGCTGCTTGCCTGACAGAATATCGGGATGCGGTTCGCCCAGCACTTTAATGGCATCCAGCCCGGCCGGGGTTTTCTCTGCAATATCCTGCCGGGTGACCGCCAGTGAACGGTAAGAGCGCACCAGGCCGTAAATCTGGCGGATGGCTCGGCTGCCGTTGTGCAGAAAGGCATCCCGCTCCGCGCGTGAAATCAGCCCATAATGAAAAGCCTGAAACGTTTTCATCGCGATCTGGTCGTAACCAACCAGCAGCCAGACACAGCGATAGCCTAATGGCGAGTGACTGTAGACGCCGATATTCAGAGGTTCGACAGAGGAAACGGCGGATAGGGTAATCTGCTTTGGCACCGCATTCAGGATATCCTGCAAAATCACAAGGCTCTGTTGGAGACTGGCGGACGCGGCTTCCAGTTTCTGCTCCAGCTTCACCAGCCAGGTATCGGCATACGGATTATCGGCAGCGGCATCCACACTGATATGACCAGCCCGTTTGATCACCTGCGGCATCCCCAGGATCTCCGTCACCGGATGTGTCTTACTGATCTCTTCCCGTCGACGCCCTGCCCACAGCCGGATGGCATAGTGGGTATGCAGTTCAATCGTTAATGAAGAGGTTAAGACACCAGCACGCTGCGGCGGCCGGGATGCGGTTTTTTCTTCTGCATCAGACATACACAAAAACTCCTGTTTAGCCTTGATAAGTCAGTCAAACTATCAGGGCAAAGGAGGTTGTGACTCAATGGATAACCAGTTATGGGACAAGAAGAAAAGTCGGCAGAATTAACCTGACGTTAAAAATTGATCATTTTTAAATCACTGCTGGCAGTGCCAGCAGTGTATGATATTTATACAACAGAAAGGCAAAAGTCCCAGAACAAAGATTGAATCTCTGAATGTACCGGATTGTTGCTGTTTGCCATCAAAAGGAGATAGCTATTCAGTCTCCGGAAAATAGCCTAAACACCGAAGGAAAAATGGCGATTCAGAGCATCGTAGTTGTCGCTGAGGCTGAGCGTGAACGCATTCTTGAGCGTACCAATAACGGCTGCCCTAAATCTCCTGCTGATTCACTCTGGCTGAAAGCTGTGCTGCACTTTCTTTGCGTTCACTGTAACGATCAGCAAGATAATCACTGTTACCCCGGATAAGCAAAGTGAACTTCATCATTTCCTCCATAACATCCACAATACGGTCGTAATAGGAAGAAGGTTTCATTCGTCCTGTATCATCAAATTGCTGCCATGCTTTGGCGATGGATGATTGATTCGGAATGGTAAACATACGCATCCAACGCCCCAGAATACGCATTTGGTTGAGTGCATTGAAGGATTGTAAGCCGCCACTGACCTGCATAATTGCGAGTGTTTTCCCCTGTGAAGGCCGTATCGCCCCTTCAGAGAGGGGTATCCAGTCTATCTGCGCTTTCATAATCCCCGTCATAGCACCGTGGCGTTCGGGAGAACACCATACCATCCCCTCTGCCCAGCGTACCCATTCTCTAAGTTCCTGCACTTTAGGATGGGTGTCTGGTGCATCGTCAGGCAACGGCAATCCTGAGGGATCGAATATATGTATCTCTGCCCCCATCGCCTCCAGCAAACGAGCCGCTTCTTCTGTTGCCAGTCGGCTATATGAACGCTCTCGTACTGAGCCATAGAGCATCAGAATTTTTGGTGGATGATTAAGTTGATTCGCATTAAACCATTGCTCTGAAATTTCCGTATCAAATATTTCTGGTTTAATATTGTCTAGCTCATTTTTAAATATTTTCATTGTTCCTCACGGGCATTCTGCTATTCGACAACCCTGCTCATCAATAATTTTTTCACCGTCTTCTTTAATGAATGTGCCTTTCTGTGGTTTCGGTAAAATATCCAATACAACTTCAAACGGACGGTACAGTCGGGTATGTGTTGGTGTGATAACGATCGACCGGTTAATCAGGATAGGATTCGTTAGCATAGTATCAATCAACTGATCATCGCTGAATTTATCTTCGATCAGACTCTGTTCTTCATACGGTTCGACATTTTTGCGTAACAGTGCACGAGGAGTCATGCTCATATCTGCCATCAGTCTGATCAGAATCTCACGGGAAGGCGGGGTTTCTAGGTACAAAATGACTTCAGGTTCAACGCCACTGTTACGGATCAGTCCCAGTGTATTGCGCGAAGTGTCACAGGTCGGATTATGATAAATAGTGATATCTGTCATTATTCATTCTCTTTCTGTTTATCCGGTGATCCAGTCCATAATTAAAGGTTTATTAAAACGATAGGCGCAGTGCCAGTGCAGACAACGTCACGAAAAGAACCGGAATGGTCATTACTATCCCGACACGGAAATAATAGCCCCATGAGATGATGATATTTTTCTGCGCGAGAACATGCAGCCAAAGTAACGTCGCCAGGCTGCCAATAGGAGTGATTTTAGGTCCCAGATCACTGCCAATAATATTGGCGTAAATCATGGCTTCTTTGATAACGCCCGTTGCCGTACTGGATTCAACAGAAAGTGCACCAACCAGAACGGTAGGCATGTTGTTCATCACCGATGACAGAATTGCTGTCAGGAAACCCGTGCCCAACGTAGCTGCCCAGAGACCATAATCAGTTAGGATATTCAGTATGCCAGACAGGGCATCGGTGAGACCAACATTACGCAGGCCGTACACCACCAGATACATCCCAAGTGAGAAAATAACGATTTGCCAGGGTGCCTTTTTCAGTACGTTACCCGTATTAATCACATGACTTCGGCGAGCAACCAGCCAGAGGACAAGAGCGGCGACAGCAGCAACCAAACTTACAGGGACGCCTAAAGGCTCAAGAGCAAAGAAACCTGTCAACAACAAGACAAGCACAATCCAACCGGTTTTAAATGTGTGCACATCACGAATAGCCTCATGCGGTAATTTCAATTTCGCAACGTCATAGCTCTTCGGAATATCTTTGCGGAAAAACCAATGTAACATGGCAAGCGTAGCGGTAATAGCAGCGATATCAACCGGTACCATTACTGAGGCATAATTATGAAATCCCAGTTTGAAGAAGTCAGCAGAGACGATATTCACCAGATTGGAAACGATTAACGGTAAACTGGCCGTATCGGCAATAAATCCTGCTGCCATGACGAACGCCAGCGTGGCTCCCCTGCTGAAACCGAGCGCCAGAAGCATAGCAATCACTATCGGAGTCAGAATCAACGCCGCACCATCGTTTGCGAACAGCGCGGAAACACTGGCTCCGAGCAAGATAATATAGGTGAACAGCCAACGGCCTTTGCCACCTCCCCAGCGTGCAACATGCAGAGCTGCCCATTCAAAAAAGCCCGATTCATCAAGCAACAGACTAATGATAATAACAGCGATAAAGGCTGCCGTTGCGTTCCAGACAATTTGCCACACCACTTGAATATCACTGATATGGACAACACCTGTAATCAAGGCAAGTGTGGCACCAATGACGGCACTCCAGCCAATACCAAGCCCCTTTGGTTGCCATATCACCAGAATCAGAGTCAGAATAAAAATTGCTCCTGCAAGCCACATGGTTTTCTCCTAAATATACATATGTGAAAAATCGAATGTGTTTGAATAAATTTTTTCTTGTTACTGACAGACGGATTTACCACTTGTTGTCGAGTTAATCTTCTGAAGTCGCGTACTCAACTGAGCTATCTCAACCTGCTGACATTGAAAAGCCTGTTCAAGCACATTGGCTGCCCAGACCGGTATATGTGGAGACAAACGATAGTAAATCCACTTGCCTTCACGTCGATCTAAAAGCAACCCAGCTTCGCGAAGCATGGCCAGATGGCGCGAAGTTTTAGACTGCTGTTCCTGAAGTGCCGTTGAGATGTCGCAAACACACAGCTCGCCAGTCTCACGTAGCAACAGCATGATGCGAAGGCGCGTCTCATCTGAAAGATATTTGAAAAAATGAAGCGGGATAAGCTGAGTCATAAACACTCCTATTGCTGAATTGAATATCATACTCAGGGGTAACGGCTCGTCAATAATACATTTGCTTAAGTGAATATGTTTTTAAGGAGAACGTTAAAAATCCAATGGCTCAATATGATGTATTCCACGGAAAATCAGCTGATCATAAACAGGCGATCTTTTAAGCATTGCTGGCAGTGCCAGCGGTGCTCATTTTTCAATCAATTACATTATAATGATATTTTGCCTGTGTCAGTCGCTGGCGAATCTCTTTCACCATACTGCGGACATGGGTTTGTGAGGAGGGTGACGTAGGGCGTTCAGTTTCTTGTACGCATCTCACCGGCATTTTTTCAGGGACAGAAATAGCGACGGTGGTTTCAGCCTGTGCATACAGTTGCCCGTCCCGTGCCCGTTTCATCATCGTCAGCAGCCAGCCGACCGGATTACCGATTTTCCCTGCCCGTAGCGCCTTGTCCAGACAACTCAGCACGGTCTGCGCCTGTTCAGCGGGCAGCGCCTGCAACTGGCTGGTCAGCATCGTCACATCTTCCGGTTCCAGTTGCCGGCACAATCCTTCCGGCAGACAAACAGCAGTTTGGGGTTCTACGTATGTTTTTTTATTCACACTTTGTGTGAAAGAACGTACATAACAGTTCGGTTTAGCTGAAACCCTATAAGACGTTGATTTTAGGCTGAGTTCGGTTCCCGAATTCAGTTCAACCTGCGCCTCTTGTTGACTCAGTCCGGTTTCCGAACCCGGCCTGATTTCCCTGAGTTCGGTTTGATTGTCCTCTTGTTGAAGAGACTGGCGAATCACCCTTTGCTGAGGCGTCTGAACGGCACTTAACCTCTCTTCCAGCAAGCGAATATGACTATGGCCATGTCGCATCAGCGGGTCTTCTTTGATGTCGGTCATGACGTCCCAAGCCGTCTGGCTGATAGTGCGGTTTTTGCTGCGACAGGCTTCGGCGATGGTATCCAGCCAGTGGGGATCGAGTATTTCGGCATCACGGCAGGTCAGCGGCTCATCGTGTTGCGCATAGATGTTGCCCCGTACCCGCCCGTGCTCATCCCGGATACGTTTGCATAAACTCAGCCAGCCGGTTATTCGCAGCATCAGTAACACCCGGCTGACGGTTTCACGCGAGGCCTTACCTTTATAAGGCGAGGCCAACAGCACCTGCAATTCGTCATAACTGGGAAACACCGCACCTTCATTATTCAACGCATACAGCCGGATCATCATCCAGCCCGTTTTATCCAGCGGCGACAAGCGATCATCCAGTAACAGGCGGCGGGGATAGGCATCCTGAATATTACCCATAAACAGCAGACCACTACGAAGTTGTGAAATGTCATCGTCTGCGCGATGTTCCAGACGCATTTTCATCTTAGCAATTGTGTGAGCAATTATGCTGTCTGCTGACAGGTTTATCATGATCCTTGATCTCCGGCCTTGGCTTTTAAATTGAGTCGGTAAAAATAATGTCAGGGCTGCACCCTGTGACGTTGAACAGGATGCAGAATGACACGACTTCAATACGGACTATTTACGAATTTCATTGTTGTAACGTTCATGGAGCATCAGCTCCCACGATTGTCCGTCATCCCGGCTTAACAACCGCCAGAACAACCCCACATTGATTTTCAGATACCCGGTGCCTTTTTCTTTCAGCCGGACGTAATTGCGCTCGCCCCGCTGGTAGCTGCTCACCTGATGTTGCGCCTTGCGGCGCAGTGACAATGGCGTCGTCAGAGGCACATTCAGGCCGGGCATGATTTCTGTTAATTTTGCTGACATCGTTTCCTGTTCTGTTGAGAGTTAACGGAGGGCTTTCAGGCCTGTTTTTTGACCGGTTCCGGTGCATCGCCCTGCTGCCACTCCTTCACCGCGTGCCAGACGGCCGTTAGTGAAATCTGGTGATCCGTGGCCATCTCCAGCATCATATCCAGCCCTTCGGCGCTGTCCGCATCGGCAATCTTTGCCGATTGCCAGCGCTGCCACAGGTCATGGTTTTCGTCTTCCGTCAGGGGCGAGCCCCGCCCCGGCCGCACGGTCATGCCGGCAATGCGGCGTCGGGCAGCAACTTCCAGACTCGACAGGCCGAAAAAATAGTGCATCAGTTCAATCGAGCCGCCTAATTCCAGTGCCCGGTCAATACGTTGCATCCGCTGCTGTTCAATCCGCGCCTGATGTAAGATGCGGGCCAGATTGGCGTGATGAATATGAACGCTCAGCACCGACACCGGGCTGTTGCCCAGATAATGCAAATCCTCAATCGTCAGGCGCTGCAACATCAGCATTTCAGCGGGTGCCAGCCCCAGTGCCTCACACCGGCGGATATAGCCGTTCTTCAAATCCATCACCAACTGCATCAGCAGGCTGTTGGTTGCTTGCGATAAATGATTCATCTACTTCCTCCACTATCAGGCCAGTCAAAACACAATGAATGAACAACACACGGAAAGCAGGCACCTTATACGGGTATCACGACATCGTTATATTCTCCCGCGTTATCTGGCGTTGAAGTTCACGCAAACGCCGGAGTACTCGGATAAGACGCAGGAACTTCACCGTCTGGGCATCATCCAGTAACGGCGCGTTTCCCCGTCCCGCAGTGCCGAGCAGAACGGCTGTCAGCATCAATTCCGTGGGCGCAGCCACTTCTTCGCCGATCAGCGACAGTAATAAACGTGAAAAAGCCCGTGCTTCCTGCGCATTCCCCAGACAAAAGCCTGCCGACCCTTCATCCGACACGGGCAGCAAGTCGCTGTCACAGCCCATCACTTCCGCCAGTTCAAATGCCAGCCGGAACGCCATGCTTTGCAGATGTTCGATATCGTCCTGCATCGGGGAAATGTCCCAGACGGAACTGACCGGCTCCAGACCAGTCTGAGCAAAATGCAGGCATTCAACCTCAGGAGCTGGCAGGGCAGGTTCAGGTGAATTCTCCTCGCTCTCCGACTGATAAGGTGGGAGCACAGGGTTATTTTTTCGGGGAGAGGGAGCAGGCGTTCGTGCCTTATCGGCCGGGGCGTGTATTGTCCCAGAGTCGGGTTGAGAAATTATTCTCGGATTCGGTTCCTTGTTTTGTACCCGAATCCGATCCGCTTTATTCGTCTCAGGTTCTTCCGGCATAGAGCCAAACGCTGTAGCCTGTTCGCCAAAAAGTTGTCGACGGTTACTTTCTTTCGGATCTAGCTCCAATATCCAGCGGTCATAATTCAATAATGGATGTGGCAATGCTTGTAATAAATCACCGATCAGTTCATCGCGGAACATCTCCGGTGACCAGTCTTCCAATGCATCAAACTTACGGCAACAGAGACCAAAAACCTCATCAAAGGTTACGGTAGGTTCCTGGTTTATACTGAAAACATGTTGTTGCCAGATGTTATCTGCATTCTGACGCAACACCAATAAAGGACGTATTTGTGGTGTTCCCAGCCCGGACGCCAGCAGATTAGGCATCCACGGGTAGAGGTACTTCACGGTATGTTCCATTCGACTGATGTGACCATCGCTAACAGGAAAACCTGCTTCACTGAGCAACGCTGAAAATTCACGCAAACTGATTTTTTTCTGTTTCTGCGTTTCATAAATCGTTCTGGCTTTGCAGATACCCAGCGCTTTTTCAATAAAGCTGAGATCGCCCCGCAATTCGTTTTCCGCCAGATGCCCGATGACACACTGCAACCGTCCCGGCCACGGCTTAAACAAACAATGCACCCGATAGAAGCGCTCATCCCCGGTTTCCTGCCACAGCTCGGACAGTATTTGATAGCGCGTATTCCCGCCATCACTGAAGATATAAACCTCATCGCCCTTCGGATCGCGGGTGACTTTCGGCACCGCATCCAGTCCACGGGCTTTGATTGACGCTTTGATATCGTCATAGCGCGGATTGCGGCTGGTCCGGGGGTTATCCGGATTGGGGCGTAGCTGATCTAATGTCAGGACCATCGGTATTTCTGCCATCGGCGGGCTGTCATTGAGCGTGGCCACGGCCTGCCGCCCCTGCTGTAACAAGGCATGGCCTAAATTCTGCGTATTACGTCCCATCCGTTACCTCCCGCTGTCATCGAAATCCGAAAAACGGGTATATTGCGCCTCAAACCGCACACGCACCGTGCCTGTCGGTCCCTGTCGCTGCTTGCCAATAATGATTTCGGCAATACCCGCATCCGGCGTGTTCTCGTGATAGACCTCATCGCGGTAAAGGTGCAATATCAAATCGGCATCCTGCTCCAGTGAGCCTGAATCACGCAGGTCACCATTATTGGGCCGTTTCTCGGGGCGGGCTTCAACTTGTCGGTTAAGCTGAGACAGCGCCAGCACCGGGCAATCCAGCTCTTTGCCTAACGCTTTCAGGCTGCGGGAGATATCGGCAATTTCCTGTGTGCGGTTTTCCTGTCCCGGCGCACACATCAGCTGGAGGTAATCCACCATAATCAGGGCCGGTTTACCGTATTTACGGGTATAACGGCGGGCGCGGGCACGCAGTAACGCAGGCGTCTGGTGGCTGCAATCATCGATAATCAGGCGCTGATCCCACTGGCTGAACTGTTCCAGACTCTGGCTGATACGCCCCCACTGCTCGTCATCCAATATCCCGTTGC
The DNA here is from genome assembly GCF_002632725.1 of Xenorhabdus hominickii. Lineage (GTDB taxonomy): Bacteria > Pseudomonadota > Gammaproteobacteria > Enterobacterales > Enterobacteriaceae > Xenorhabdus > Xenorhabdus hominickii. Next base: position 85,815 of record NZ_NJAI01000003.1, on the reverse strand, counting down.
GCAGGGCACTTAAAGCCACGCCGCCTTCCATTGAAGAGAGGCGCAGCATCAGTTGGGCCGTCGGCATTTCCAGACTGAAAATCTGCACCACCGCCTCATCCCGCTGTCTCAGGGCACCAAGGCAACAGGCCAGCCCCAGTGCGGTTTTGCCCATCGAAGGACGCGCGGCCAGCAGAATAAGGTCGCCAGCCTGTAAGCCACAGGTCATTTCATCCAGCACCTGAAACCCGGTCGGCGTGCCGGTGATCCCGTTACTGCCCTGAATGCGCTCCAGATGAGAAATCAATGCCTCGGCTCCCTGCAACAGGGTGACTTCCTGCTGCTGCCGGGCAGCGCCTTTTTCGGCCAGACTGAACAACTGACTTTCCGCCTGCGCAATCAGGGTACCTGACTGAACATTCGATTGAAAAACATCAGCGCTGAGGGATTTTCCCAGTGCCAGTAACTGACGTAACCGGCTTTTTTCCGCCACAATACGGGCGTACTCCTCAATATTGGCGGCACTCGGTGTGTTCTTACACACTTCCGCCACATAGGCAAAACCGCCTGCCCGGTCGATTTGTCCACGCTGGGTCAGCATATCGGTCAGGGTGATCAGGTCGAATGGGCAGTTTTTTTCGCTCAGTTCAGCAATGGCCTGAAACAGTATCCGGTGTGCCGGAAAGAAAAAATCGTCGGCAACCAGTAACAGCACCACCCCATCCCAGCGATCATTCTCCAGTATCAGGCCGCCCAGTACCCCCACTTCGGCATACGCATAACAGGGCGCTTCTTCACTGATGAGCTTTAAATGATCATGCACCATATCCATCGTCTGCCTCCCTACTAACCGCATTCAGGGCAGCGATTAAACGCTGTTGCAGACAGGGCGCAGAAACCCAGAACAGCACCTCTTTATTGGTCAGATATTGCGGCTGGTTATTTTCCCAGCCACATTCCAGCAGCGCTAAATCCGGAGACGCATCGGGATGCATGGCCTGCCTGCGCAGCTCCTCTTCATTGCGGGGATAATAGTGTTCAACCTCATTCGGAGAAACGTCGAGAATAGCCGGCAACAAAACCTGGAGTTTTGCCTGCGCGGTTTCGCGATCCGGCGCATCCACAAAAACAAACCACTCATCATCACTGAACAGTAATTCAACATGCTCATAACGAAAGCAGACGACTCGCCAGATAACATTCATTGTGTATCTCCCGCCGGTTGTTCAGTCAGTACCGCATCGAATTTTTCCGCCCATAGGGGCACTAACTCACAGGCGAGACTGTGTATGGTGTGTGTGGCCGCCGGACTTTTCCGGGTGGTTTTATATTCAAGGCGATGCACGGGCTGGGCACGGACATGTCCCAGTTTGTAGATATCCAACAGGTCTATCCGGGTTTTCAGCAGCTGATAAATCTGCCTACCACCCAGTGCCGACGCGTCATACCGTCTGTTATTGATAATGTCAGTCAGTTCACTCAGTGTATCCCGGTCAATATTCGTCCCTTCAATCCCATTGACCAGTATCTGGATAGCAGGCAACCGAATACCGTAGTTTTCAAAGGGTCGGAGCCGGGTCAGCATCCGCAGGGTTCCACGCAGGAACTCGCGGACATCGGGCAGAATCGGTTTGATTATCCCCAGAACGCCCTGTGTGGCCGCCAGTACAACCAGCTCGCTCATCACACCTGTCGCACCTTTGGAATCAATGAAAATGATATCGTACTGACTGAAGAGCGGATGTTGCAGAATGTTGCGCAAACGTAAACGCCCGTCGGGGGCATGCAGCATCGCGGTTGGCAGGAGTTCATCGGGATCGTTGGAGATCAGAACATCCAGATTTTTGATTATCGAGCGGGAAATGATCTGCTCAGGCTGGTTCAGATCCACCGTCTGCATCAGTAATTCATACAAACCCGTCGGGGCTTCATAGTGCAGGGGAAAAATACTGCTGGCCGTGGGCTGTGAGTAATCGGCGTCAATCAGGAGAGTATTTAAACCAGCATCGGCAAAAAAGCCGGCCAGATTCGCGGCATGGGTGGATTTACCTTCGCCACCTTTGGGGGAAATTATCGGAAGTATTTTCATGTTGTACACTCAGTAGTTTGAGCGTACAAACCAATGCAAAAATCAACTGGTTACATTTTCTTAACTTAGGAGGGGATTGAAAATCCCCGTGTCCTTGGTTCGATTCCGAGTCCGGCACCACTTCAACTTCCAGTGAAGTCCAGCCCAGTCAAACAATTCTTAGCAAGTCCTGCAAAATCAATACCATTTCCTATTTCTACGTCCAGTTTCGTCTGTTGCAATCAAGATGCAGCGAAGGGCATAATTCGGGGCACTTACCGTTCGATTAAAGGAATGCCCTTAATAATGAAACTAAACGCCCGGCAAATCGAAACTGCAAAGCCCAAAGAAAAAACCTACAAACTCGCCGATGGCGGGGGCCTTTATTTAGAAGTCTCGTCACGCGGTTCAAAATACTGGCGCATGAAGTATTACCGCCCGACCGATAAGAAAGAAGATCGTCTGGCATTTGGTGTTTATCCGGCAGTATCGTTAGCCGATGCCCGCGCCAGACGGGATGAAGCCAAAAAGCTGATGGCACAGGGCATCGATCCCAAAGCCGAAAAGAAAAGCACCCCCTCACCCGCCAAAGTGAACTCGTTTGAAGAAGTCGCCCGTGCATGGCACGCCAGTAACAAACGCTGGAGCGACAGCCACCGTCAAAAAGTGCTGCGCAGCCTTGAGCAGTCTATTTTCCCGCATATCGGCGTACGCAATATTACCACATTACGCACCAGCCAGCTTTTAGCCCCCGTCAAGGCCATTGATGAACAGGGCAAACACGATATCGCCCAGCGTCTGCGCCAACGTGTTACCGCCATCATGCGTTATGCCGTCCAGAATGATATTCTGGAAACCAACCCGGCCAATGATATGACCGGCGCACTCACCACCGCCAAATCCCGTCACCATCCCGCCCTGCCCCACGAATGTTTACCGGATTTCCTGAACCGCTTGTCTACTTATCGCGGGCGCTTACTGACCAAGATCGCCGTCGAGCTGGCGCTGCTGACGTTTGTCCGTTCCAGTGAACTGAGATTTGCCCGCTGGCAGGAAATCGACCTTGAAAACGCGGTGTGGAAAATTCCGGCCACAAGGCAACCCATCAAAGGCGTTCGCTTTTCTGAGCGTGGCATGAAAATGAAAACGGATCACCTTGTCCCGTTGAGCCGTCAGGCAGTTTCGCTATTCAAAGCATTGCACGCACTGAGCGGCAATTGCGACGTGATGTTCCCCAGCGATCACGACTCCGCGAAAGTCATGAGCGAAAACACGGTTAACAAGGCATTACGGACGATGGGCTACGACACTCAAACCGACGTCTGCGGGCACGGATTCCGCACAATGGCGCGTGGTGCGATGGGCGAATCCGGCCTGTGGAGTGATGACGCCATTGAACGCCAGCTCAGCCATATCGAACGCAACAACGTTAGAGCAGCCTATATTCACACCTCCAAACATCTGGACGAACGGCGACTGATGGTGCAGTGGTGGGCGGATTATCTGGATGCGAACCGGGAAAAATCCATTACACCGTATGACTTCGCCAAACCGCTGCGCGACAGAAAAAACCGTTAATGCAACATAAAAATTAATTCTTATCGGGAGAAAAAGAGTTAACGCTGTTCATTAAGTCTTGTTTTTTAAATAATCCGCCTGTCATCAGATAACGTCCACGGTGAGCGCTCAAGGACTCGGTAACAGGAGAATGAATATGACAATGACAGCAATGAAAATACACTTGATTCGTTTGCCGGAAGTGCAGCGCAGGACGGGTTACAGCAAAGCGTGGATCTACAAACTGATTAGCGATGGCGCATTTCCGCAACAGGTCAAAATCGGACCTCGCTCAGTGGCTTTTATTGAGGCAGAGATTGATGACTGGATTGCGCAGCGTATTGCAGAATCACGAGCGGCATAACACAGAAAATATGATGACATAATAAACAGACTATAAAACACAACGCCCCGAAGTGCGCTAACACTGCGAGGCGTTTCACCAACAATCATTAAGAAAGGTAAAAATGATGGCTGATACACAGCATACCCAAACTCGCCCTAAATTTACAGCTCAAAAAACAACAAGCAACCACAAACCGCTTGATCTTATCCAAACCGTCAAAACTTCAGCTATGTACTCATGGCAAAACCTGCTACCAGCTTGTGGTATCACTGTTCCGGCAAAAGGTAAACATGGTGCCTGTCCGGTTTGTGGCGGCACTGACCGCTTTCACTTTATCGACGACCATCATCACGGCAACTGGCACTGCCGCCAGTGTGATACCCCGAACTATGGCGATGGACTGGATTTAGTGGCAAAAACCAATCGGATCACGATTATTGAAGCAGCCAAAGTTGTCGCGGATGCACTGGCATTGCCTTTGCCCGAACCTAAGCCCGCCAAAAAAACCACTTATCCCACACAGCCCATTGCCGAAAGCGTCGCGGCACTGATGAAGCAGACTATCGCCGGACAATCGCCCTATTTGATTGCAAAAGGGCTGCACTGCCCAAATCAGCGGTTACTGTTCGATAATTCGGTTTTATTGCCGCTGACAACACTGGATAAAAAAATCACCGGTGCACAAATCATCAAACCCAATGGCGAGAAAAAATTACTGTCAGGCAGCCAGAAGAAAGGCGCGTTTATTGCCGTATCAAAGCTGGAAGAATCCCCCGACACGGTAATCATTACAGAGGGTTACGCCACAGCACTGACCGTTAACCAGTTACATCAAGGAAGCGTTCTGGCAGCACTGGATGCAGGCAATTTATCTTCCTTTGCCAAAGTCGTTCGGGAACGCTGGCCGGACGTAAAAATCATTATTGCCGCAGATAATGACTGGCATAGCCCCGACGAGCTGGATAAAAACGGCAAACCGAAAGTGAATACCGGCAGGATCTCAGCAGAGAAAGCAGCGCTGGCGGTTAACGGTTGGGTTACGTTACCACCGACAAAACATAAAGCTGATTGGGATGATTATCGCCAACAACATGGCACTGAGGCAGCACAGCAGGCATTCAGTAAGGCGTTATATCAGGTGAGGGAACCGATGACCAGTGATGCAATAGAAACCCGTCGTTATGACAATGTTGAAAGTATCTACCCAAATCGCCAAACAAAATTACCACTGTCAGTCGGCTCTGAAGGCTTTGACGCACAGTTAGACTACGTGGTTAAGGGCATTATTCCGGCGCATTCCCTGTGCAGCATTTACGGGGCAAGCGGTTCATACAAAAGTTTTCTGGCGGGAGCGTGGGGTTGTCATATTGCCACAGGTAAGGCATGGGCAGGAAAACAGGTTGCTCTGGGTGCTGTACTGTACGTGGTTGGTGAAGGTGGGATTGGTGTGCCCCGGCGCATCAAAGCATGGGAAATCGTCAACGGTCAAACGGTTGAAAATATGTACCTGATCAATACGCCGGTATTTCCGGCCTCGCCTGCCGAAGTGCATGAGCTGGTGATTGCCGCCCGGCAAGTTGAAGCTGAAACAGGCCAGCCGGTGCGCCTGATTATTCTGGATACCCTCGCCCGCTGTTTTGGTGGTGCGGATGAAAATGATTCAAAAGATATGGGCGCGTTTGTCCGGGGCTGTGATGAACTGAAAGCTAAAACAGGGGCAAGCATTCTCGTGGTTCACCACTCCGGCAAAGACGAAAGCAAAGGCGCGAGAGGCTCCAGTGCCCTTCGCGCCGCGTTGGATGTTGAATACAAGATCAGCCGGGAAGGGAAAAAAGGCGGCTCACTGGTTATCACCTGTACCAAAATGAAAGATGCCGAAGAACCGGAAACCAAAGCCTATGATATGCGCGTGGTGGAGCTTTTTACCGATAAAGACGGTGAAGAGATTACGTCACTGGCGCTGATTGACAGGCCGCGTGATCCGGTTGAAGAGGAAGACATCGATCATATCGCCAATAAAACTGATAACCACACAGCCTTGTGGCAGTGTATCCGCTCGCGTACGGCCCTGAAAGAACCTTGCAGCATTGCCCTTGTGCGTGATGATTTAAAATCGATGGGCGTGAATGTGAAGAATTTCAGCCGTTGGTTAACCAAGTTAGAACAGGACGGGATGATTACCCGCCACGGGCAGGAACTCACGATTATTAACCAGAACAATAAAGATTAAAAAGTGAGTCAGAAAGTGAGGAACGGTGAGGAGAGGAATTTTACTGCTCACCGTTTTCCTCACTTTTTTCGCATATATATGGAAAAAGTGAGGAGCACAAAACACGTTGATTTTTAAGGATAAAAAATTATCGATTCCTCACCTGTTTTCACAGTGAGGAAAATAAAAAGTGAGGAGAAAAATGAGGAGCAGGTGAGGAAATATTTTTTCTGGCAGGTGTTTTTCAGCTCTCCGTGCTACCGGGTTAATGTATTAGCCCGGTAGCACGGAGATGACAAGCGCAGCGCGTCAGTCAAGGATGTAACATAACTTAATATGAGATAAATAATTTACGGACACTTTTTAGTGTAGGTAAAGTTAGATTACTTTCTTACCTTCTGAAAATGCTTTTCTGGCTTCATTTAAACTCATCTCATTAGCCCCTCCTTGAAAGTCGGCATTTTTAGACTGTATAGAGTCATCTTCCCATCCACAAATGTCACAAATAAGGTATTCGCCAAGTTCATCAAGGGAAATGTGGTCACAACATGGACAATGATATTTATCATTCATTGGCTACTCTAATATTTTGGTATTAACCTTTTAAAATAAAAGCTATCTGTTTAAACAAATAGCTTTTAACAATCATTTTTTAAAAACTATTTTTTAATATCATTCAATTAAATTACTATATTTCTTTGTTCTAGAAAACTCAGGCTCTTTCCAATTAGGACCTTTAATTGTCTTCCCTTTATTATCTTTAGTTAATTTCCCCTCGTCTAGTAGTCTTTTGTATGTTGTCCATAGTTCGTTTTTTTCAATGACTTCAAAGTTAAATCTTACATACATACGATCTATAGATGGATAGGAGCTTTTAAGAGAAAACACTAAAAGTATATCTTCGACAGATTCATTTTTTATCATTTGCTCTAATGGACGCATATTATTATCTCTCTATTTATATTTAGCTTCTTCTGCAAGATCAGCAGCATGAATAGCTTCAGGTGTATATAGAGGATACGTTCTTTCATGAATTTTGTAATCCTCTAGAGTTGCAGCGTGGGCATGATTCCAAATATCCTCATCATGAACACCATCGGGAACACCTACAACACGATAACGTTCTAATTCCCTTATTTCATGTGTGTAGTATCGCCTATCATAATCGGTCGTAGGTATCTCTCCTGACAGAATTTTCTCTAAACGTTCAATCATCATTGTATTATCAATACTTTCTTCAAATCTGCTGGTATGTAGTTTAACTTTATCTAATCCTTCTTGTGTAATTTCAACATTTCTCCAGTCTAAATCCTGAATAGGTCCACCCGCTTTATCTGGATCATAGGTACGACCACTGTATTTACCTTTTTCCGTTCCACCATAAGGATCGCTCAAATAAACATAAATCGCCGGTATATTTGAGATTGGGAAAATCAGAATATAATCCCGGAAATTACGCTCCTGTATGGGTGTGGTCGTCTTCGTCGGCCCGTGGTCTGTTCCATCTGTTATTGGCGTTTCCGTTTTGTTCCCTGCGATTTCATTCGGATCTTGCTGTGGGTTGACCAGAATTCCGTCCCGCCATGTTCGCTGTTCCGGGATCGGTAAGCCGGGCGTTTGGCTGGTGATCGTTGGATCAAGCGGGATGACTTTGACATTTATTGAAGTATCATGCTGCCCATACTGACCACTAATTTCATTTTGCGATATTCCGCCTTTTTGTGGATCCGCATACCAGACCAATGCCGGCGAATCTGCATCATCTTCCCAAAACTCATATTGGTTGAGTGAACTATTGTATTGTACATGGCGAACTTTGACCTGTTCTAACCCGCTTTCTTCATTGGTATGGTATCCCACGGGGATTGATTGCCCGGTTTTTACATCTTCGACAAACCGGTAACGGACACGTGTTGGCGCAGTGCCCTTTTCATCGGCAATTTTTATCAGATTTTTATGGCTCTCTAAATCACTGTCGCTGCCATTCCACCAACTTCGCATCATCACGCCTAATATTGCCACGGATGTCGCGGCGAGATAAGCATCACGGGATAACTCAAACTGGGCATCCTTCAGCTTTTGTTGCTCACTTTGAGAGAGCAGCGGACTCTCTTTATCGGTATCGCCATAATTTGTCTGAACTGCCGCCGCATTGGCTGCCATCTGCCGCATCATCTGCTGCCGCATTAGTTCAGGAAAGATAAATGGATTGGCTTCTGCCTTCGGAAATATCTGATTCCCTACCCAGGCAATGGCCTTGAGAATAAATGGCTCAGAGGTTTCCTGTCTGTTTGGGGGGCGTTGGTGTGTCGGTTCGGCCCGATAAATCTGCATCTCACCAAAGTGCGTATGTGGTTCCATTCCAGTCCCTGCCTCTGTGCAACCCGCAGGTTGCAGGCAGGATTTTGCAAATACCGGCTTCGCAATACGTTCGACTACTATTACATGCCGGCGGTTATGTTCGGGTATCACCGTGATGCCCGCATATTCGCGGTCAGCATAATACTTTGTTTGCAGGGCTTCTTCTGTCCAGCCTTTGATCTTCGGCAACCCATCACTGAGTTCACCCGGCATAATCGCGGGTGAGGAACCCGATGCTTTTTCAGTTTTCACCGCTGAAACAGAGGGTCTTTCAACCAATTGGTCTGCCAGTTTCTGCGCATCCACATGCAGGGTCACGGGCAGCGGCGATAAATTTTCTTCCCGCAGTAGTCCCTGACCATCCGTTACGCCATTAGCCTTGATCACTCCATCCCGGCTTTTCAGGGTATAGGGAATACCGATTAATGGCTTACCCTGATTATCCAGTAACTGAAATTCCAGCCAGTGTTTGAATGTATTGCAGGGCACACAATCTAATCTTCCTGTGTCACTCATTTGATTAAATCCTTTTGTGATTAAGTACGTTGTACATAAATACCGCTATCGGCCAGAAAATCATGGATGGTCAGCGCCTGTAAACGTGAACCCTGTTGGCGGTGCTGGCGCAGCCATTTTTCAAGGTCACGGATCAAAGTACCTTCGGGAGTATCCCGTTTCAGTGCCAGTTCACCTTGTGCTTCCCACAGTTCATACATTAACGTCTTGGCAAGACCTTCCAGTGCGAAATCTGATTGCTCCCATGCTGCAATCAGATGCGGCTCCAGTACAAAGGGGCGTTCAATCTGGCTGAACGGGCATTGTGCCGGACGAAGAAAAACCGTCAGCTCAGGCATATCCACCATCAATTCAGTGACCGGATTAAGCAAGGATGTCCAATCCGTAGGTTGCATCGCGGGCATCAATACCCGCAGAATGCGCGTATCCATGAGCCGGAAGACGACCTGTTCATCCCGCAGGGTCACGAGCTGGTGACGTTGCCAGTGATCCAATTGTGCCTGCCAGTTCGTATCGCTACGGTATGCCCAGCCCCAACTGCCGTCACTGAACGCGCGGCAGTCAAGCAGACGAGCAAGGGTAGGCAGGCAATCCACTTTCGGCTGAATAAGCCACGGCCCCTGCTCCATCAGGTGAGCGAGTGGTGTACCGCTATAAAGGGGAAAAGCCTGTTCAACCCAGTTGTTCACATAGAGCGTGTTGACAGGATTGGGCGCTGCAAGCGGGTTGATAATCAGGTAAGCCGGTGATTTGTCAGATCCGCCCAGCCAGATTGTCCAGTTTGTTTTCATGACTGTCCTCCCTGCGGGGCTTTAATCACCCACGCAGCATTTTCCTGTGCTTGCAATGCACAATATTTTTTGACCGGAAATTCCACCTCCGGCAACGGTGCCACGCCTTCCGGTAATTGCAGTGAAACCCCGCGTCCGCTGCCGCCTGAACCTTGCCCGACATTAATCGGTGAACAGAGAATGCCGCCCGGTGTAACTTTCAGAAAACTACCACCCACTTTCAGCGTGATTTCGGCTGCCGCTTCCAACACTACCTTGCCGCCGCTTTTCAGGTGGATTTCCTGTCCGCTGTCAATCACAGTCGCATCCCCAGTCTGAATATGCTGGCTACCGGCAATCCGGTGGGACACATCGCCTTCGGTGGTGATTTTGCGCGAACCGGCAACCTGATGATGATCATCGGCGCGGATATCGTGGTAACGGTTGTTATCGATGCGGCTCTTCTGATCATGTTTGATATACCAGTAAGCATCGTTTTCGATATGTGCAGTCAGGTCTTTCTGACCGTGGAGATAAATTTCCTCACTGTCTTTCGCATCCTCAAAGCGCAGTTCGTTAAAGCCTTTGCCTTTGTGGGTCTTGGTTTTAAAGGTGGTGCGGGTTTTTTGAGCCGGTAAATCCAGTGGCGGGCGGTTCAGGCCATTATAAACACAGCCGGTGACAATCGGTCGGTCAATATCACCATTGAGATAGGAGATAATCACTTCCTGCCCGATACGGGGTATCGCCATAAAACCAAAGCCGTTACCGTTCCAGCCCTGCGCAACGCGAACCCAGCACGATGCCCCATCATCCGGCTGGTCGTAGCGGTTCCAGTGAAAATGGACTTTAATCGCCCCGTCTTTATTGACGAAGATTTCTTCCCCTTTCGGGCCGACCACGAGGGCAGTTTCATCCCCGTCTGCCAGCGGTTTATAGTGGAAAGGCGGACGCCAGTCGGCAAGGCCGTCGATAAAACTGAAATGATTACTGAGCGTGGTGCCTTCACCGCCACTGTCGCCCAGTGCCTGCGGGCAGCGTCCGTGGTGGCTGATGCCGACCACCTGCCAGCGCACATTCAGTGGTTTATGGGGATGATTTTTTATCTCAAAGATTTTACCCGGCATCAGTTTGATGCAGTTGCTGCTGCCACTGCCCGTCTGTTTCTGGTTGTCCAGTGCTTCCTGCCGGTATTTTAAAAACGGGATAGCAGCCGCATCTTTCTGAAAACGCCCGTAACTTTCAAATACGGTATAGGGAGTCTGGCTACCGAAATCACGGAAGCCTTCGCTGCTGTGCATATGGGAGAGGTGATAACGCGGCTCTGCCGGGTTGAAATCCTTGTGCAGGCTGCGCTGCGGACTCATACCGACACCCAGCCTAACCTGATAAATCGTATCGGTTCCGTAGGCTGTTTCTGGCTGCGGCTGGTATTGCAACGGCAGCCCGGCGGTCATACCGAGGTGACTGTCGCTGAAAAACAGGGTTTCATCCTCAAACCAAAAGCTGATGCCTTCTTCCGCTGCCAGACGGCTGAAAAACGCATAATCGGATTCGCGTTTCTGGGTCACATATTCCCGGTCCTGATGCGCATCGTAGAGCTTCGAATCGGCCTGTACCCGGTGTTTTTTCAGCAGACTGGTTAAAATCGCGGGGACATTCTGCCGATGGTAAATCCGGCTGTCCTGATTGAGCGTTAGCCGCCAGCAGGCAGGGCGCACCGTCAGAGTATAGAGTGTCTTATTGCCATCTGTACCGGCCCAGTCAGCATGGGAAACAATGCCGGTGATTTTACGTTGCAGCATGTCCCCGTTAAACACCTGTAACACCGCTTCCTGCATCAACAGTGAGGCCAAATCAATGTCAGCCTGTGGCCTGAATGGGTTTGCGTTACCGGCTCTGACCAGCGTCAGGTTCAGGGTAAAAAGTTCTGATAATCCCTCTTGCAGGGAAAATTCGCCTACGGCAAAGGTTTCTGTCGGCACACCGGCAATGTGACAGACAAAGCGTAACCCACTTTTCATATTGATTTTTTCCTTATGGTTTCTGTCATGTGTTCCTTAATCCATTACATTTCCGGACGTAGTCCATCGACATGCCAGAACTGCCACAGCGCCTTGTGACTGTCCGGCGTAAAAATCTCCAGCATGACAAACGCAGACTGGGTAATAAAACACGCCAGCGCCTGATTAATTAACCGACAAAACCGATACATCTCCCCCGGATTACGGTAGCAGTCGGGATCCAGCGTCAGCGAGAGTAAATGTCCGCGGATAGAACGCCCCAGTCGCATCCGGTCGGTCAGGCGCTCTTCGACCTGCACAATACCGTCAATGTGTTGGCGGAACTGGCGGCTCAGGGGACGATGCGTGTCGGCATACGGGTCAAACAACCGGAGAAACTGTTTCAGGCTGTCGGTGGCAAACAGCATCATTGGTGGGCTGGAGAGGCAGGACAGCAGCGGCCAGCCGCTCTTTTCCTGCAACAGGGGCGGGTAATCGGTCATGACCGGCGTAATATTGTGGACGCTGAGATGAGACGGTGCGCCTTCCTGTGTCACGCTAATCGTGCCTTGCATCAATGCCGGTGCCTGTTCATGGTAGCCGATGAAATAACACAAAATCGCAATGGCAGGTAAGTCGTTGGCCGGTTTGCCCGTCAAATCAAAAAAGTGTAGTCGGTGCTGGGTTCTGCCGAGAAAATCCTGTTCGGTCTGGAGCTGGTAATAAAACGTGTCGGGTTGCGGGTCGTCATCCCGAAAACGCCCGGCGGGAGTAAACTGTTCAATCGGCAGCCAGTGATACGGTGTCCCGCGTTGCTCACTGTCACCGGGCTGTTCCACAACCTCAATATCACCCAGCCGGAACAACCGCACCGATTCTCCCAACGGCAGAGGATAACGGTGATTACCGGCTTCCAGCTCAATGGGCAGGCTTACCCGATTTTCCAGATGAATGGCCGGTACACAGCCCAGCAAAAATGCCTCATCGACATCCGCCAACGGCAATTCGCCCTCGAAACGAAAAATCAGCTCAAACGTGCCGTCCGCATTCAGGGGGACTGTTGTACAACTGTTGCGGATATCCAGCATGACAAAGTTATACAGTGGGGACAGGGCATAATACTCCACCAACGGTTGCAGGCCAGAATACGTATTTTTGGGCACAGGCAGCACCGGACTATCAAGCAGATCATGCCAGCCATAAGGGAAACCGCGCAGCTTTCGCTGCTTGCCCTGCGTGTTCAGGCTGACATCACAGATATGTTGATCCAGCCACAGACTGAGCTGGGCGGCCTTTTCGGTGTCAGTGCCGAGGAAAAAAATTAGTTCTCCACTTTGCCAGACCGAAGATGCCGTGCCGGTCTGACACAGGGTCAGAATAATTTCACTGTGGGTGCCGGTCTTTTTCACCACGCGTTGTTGCACGACCAGAGGTTCAATATGCAGCGGACGGCGGGTTTTAAACGTCATTAACTGCCCGTTGTGATGAGTGGAAACAGCGGTATTCACCGGAATATCCGTGCAGCCCTGATATTCATCATCGGCGGGAGAAAATTGCAGTATCGTGGTGGGTGGAAGGGGACACAAGGCCAGCGGCCAGATGCGAGACAGAATACCGTGGGTGATTTCGGGGAGTTCGTCCTCCAGTTTAGACCGGACATTGGCAATTAACAGCGCAAAGGCTTCAAAAAGGCGCGTAATATCGGGATCATGGGAGGAAATCAGAAAATCCGCCAGATGCGGCGAGTCTTTCGCCACACGTTGCGCCAGTTCCCGTAGATAGGCACGTTCTCGCAAGTACAGTGATTCCTTGTTGTTTTTCATTGAATTTCACTTATGTTTTATCTGTCAGGGAACGGTTCTGTGCTGAATTAAAAATAGGTATCCAGTCTGTAAAGGTGGTTTATTTTACACATTCACCAATAAAATTAATTAACCAATTAAATCCAATTTTTGTCTGATGTTGGCCGAATATGGGGAGATTTGCGGAATTTGTACGGGAATTCAGGCAAAAATCAGGCAAAAATCAGGATGACAGGAAAAACGGTCGTTTGACTCCCTTCTGGCTAACCGTTAATATCTTTTCTTACAAAAATGATCCATTGCCTGTCAGGATCGCCTTCGGGTGGCGAAAAAACTCCCGTAGCCTGCAAGGGAGAGCTAAATTGCGGTACATCTGCACACTTTTGGAAGCAGATATCGCCAGACACCTAACCCATCGTCTGGCGGTCAAAGTTTCCCGGTCTTGTTATGCACCGGCTTATCATTCAGGCAGAGCAATAATCCCTGCCACGTCCACAATCACAATGTGTTCTGTACGATTTTTACCTATGTTTTGATTTACGCACAATAAACGTCCCGAAAACTGCGCGGCGTCACTTGCGTTGAAGCAAAGCGATTACCAAGTGACGCCGCTGGGCGGCCAACGTCCAGAGCACGTTCGGTCTGGCTTTACGACCGATTTGAACCCCGTATTACTCAGTGTCACCACTTTTCATTGGCATTTTTCTGCCTTAATTCACTTATTTCGTTTGTTTTTCACTCACCGCCTTGTAATAGGCCGATGCAGTAAAGAAAGGAGATATCACACGTCACGAATAATGAGGCGTTCATCCTGATCTAATCAGGCGCTGAACGGGGAGTAAACCATCGCCGTGCTTGGCATGCACGTAGCGAACTCCTGCAAAAACTCAACACAATGCCTCTCTGCTACACATTATCTGACGTACCACGGAACGGTGAACCTAACCGACACGCAGGGAAAATGTTTCGAAATGCATAAAAGTAGTCTAAAAATCACAGGGGAAATACGGATAGCGAAGCAATCACGAACGAGAACAAACAACAAAGATTGATTAGGCGTCCGTATTATCCCCTGAGTTTATGCGCTCTGAGAGGAGGAATAACCGTTAAACTTAGCCGTTCGATTATTGTGTTAGGTAAAACAATCAGTTAAAGTATTCCCGCCATTGGCAAAATCCGATGGTCGGGGATTCGCAACCCTGTAATGATCAACCCACTGGTAGGATGTTTCTGCCAGTGCGCCTGCGTTCGCCTTTTCTATGGCGGTTCAGGTGGGGGAGGCTTCGGCCTCGCCGGATTGGTTGATCTCCGGTATTGCGAACCCTGCTTGAATCGCCACCATCAATATTAATTAATGGAAGGGGTAGCAGGAATGAATAACAACGTTAGGAATGATTGGCATCAGGCCGATATCATCGCCGCATTGCGCAAACGCGGGACAACCTTAGCAGCGGTTTCTCGTGAGGCAGGACTCAGTTCATCGACATTGGCAAATGCATTCAGCAGACCGTGGCCGAAAGGTGAATGGATCATTGCAGATTATCTTGGCATCCATCCCTCAGAGATCTGGCCCAGCCGTTATTTCGATTCTTATACTGGTGAATTATTAGAGAGGAAAGCCCGCTCTAAGCCACAGGAATAATCCGCTTCAATTTGTGATCGATGTCGTAAAAATGAACATTTTTTATCTTAAGCCCTGAGCGTAAAATGGCAGCCCAATTTGACCATTTTTAACCCTCACGGCTTTTTTGCTTTAAGCTAATTAAAAAAACACGCAATAAGTGATATAAATAATTAAAATCAGTTAGATACAAAAGAAAAAGTAAGCAAAAAAATCTGGGGGCATTAAAAGGGGCATAAACGGAATGAAAGAGAATAGACTTTATATATTCAACGAGTTATAATGCTTTCCGCCTCCGGCACCAAATTTTAAGAGCTCATTTGTTGAAGGTTATCAGATAATTAACAAGTGAGTTAAAATTTACGGCTGTTAAGAACAATGTTAATCAATTTGTAATTCTGATTTGCGTAATAATGTTTAAAAAGCCGTAAATAAAAAATACAGAGTGCCTGCATAAGCAAGCACTCTTTTTTTCGTTCAAGGTAATGATTCCAGTACTTGATTCTGATATCAAGTAAGGTAAAAACTTCACTTGAATGGAAGATAGGACGATGACATATTTTCCTTTTTTCACCCCCTCCATGTGATACAGGGCAGAACCACCTCTTTTCTCCACGCCATCCAACATGGTGTCCCTCCCTGTTTTTTATACTTCTTTATAAATAACTACACGGATAGATCCATAGACAACGACAGCTCACTCTCCAGCGTTTTGCTCGCTATCTCCATATCAATATATTCCATCGTTGCAGACACACGGCTATGCCCCAGTAACCCTTTAACCAGTTGCAGGTTACGCCCCGGCGCTTTTATCAGTTCCGTTGCCAATGTATGACGAAAACTCAGACGGGACTCCCTTACCCAGATGTGTTCAGCTTTATTCCTGTCTAGTCAATAGAGGGCTGGTGAAAGGTTACTTGATATAATGGTAATGCCTCCAATAGTTAGATTCCCCTATCGTGTATTTTAAGCTTTTAATGGCGAATGCATCAGTTCATCAAATTGATTTATTAATTTTGAATAATAATATTTAGAGATTCTAATATTTTTTAGATGAATAAATGGGAATAAAGGAACAATATGTTCGCTATTTTTTGTTTTGACATACACCCGACAGCGTATATATTAAGCAGTTATTTTTAATTAATAAGAATTAATAAAGATTCTGCACTTACCTGAAATTAATAAACTAAACATATACCCTATGTATTTCAGGATGCCAACAACGCTGTAACTTGAAGGACGGGTATAAATGCAAAGTGGTCACTCTCACAACATACCACTTTAAGGAAAAGGAGTCAGTTGTGAAATCGTTTGAATATTATTATCAGTGGGAAATTGATTACCTAAGGCAACTTGCAAAATCTGCGTGTAAAGAGAAGTCACATCTTGAAGATGTACTTAGTGGCAGGGATCCTGATGCTGAAAAGGTTAATGAGGGCTTTGCTGCTTTAATGGCTCGTTTGAATCAGAAGGTGGATGATGCCTTCCCTGAGTTGACTCAGCCGTTACTGCAAAAATTACGGGCACAGACGATCAAAGGTATTCCTGCGACCAGCATTATTCAGTTTGATAGTATCATGCAGGGGGATTTTGCTTTTTCCATACCGGCAGGAACAGAAGTTCATACTCATCATCAACAGCCATTTGTCACTTGCCGAGAATGTCCTATTGAGCCTTTGATATTAGTGTCACGTGACATAACTCATCAAGTACAGACAACTAAAGTCACCTTAAAATTTCACTATACTGGTAAGGAAGAAGAGTGGCTAACTCAGCCGATTAATTTGTTCCTGAGCAGTGATGAGCAAGTTGCTAATGCTCTGATGCTGGGACTGACTCAATATTATGATGGTGCTGAACTGTATCATGACGGGCAAGTTTATAAAGCACACGGAGATCGGTTTGAACCGCGCTCAGGCGCTTCCCGATTGGTTCTGTCATCTGCGGTAGGGGATAACTGGGCACCACAATTGTTAGTTGAGTCTCTTTATCTGCCACATGTTAACCAATTTCTGAATTTACCTCTGCCGACAATGGCAAAGCGATTGAAACTGACAAAACAGCGTGAATTCAGTATCGTTCTGACTTTGAATACAGTATTGCCGTTGTCAGCAGCTCAAATAAAGTCTGCATTCCAGCTTAATTGCGCACCTGTGGTTAATATGGCGCGTAACAGCCAAGTGACACTTCCTTTTACACCAGAAACAGCGCGCTATCGCTTACCTCTCATGCCGACTCAGGGTGTTTTGCATATTTCAGGTATTGAACTGAAAAATGAGCCAAACACAGAAGAGGAAAGACGCGGGGATGAATACCTGTTTTATCCGGTCAGCCTCCTGACAGGTATGGAACGTTATCACCCAGAGTATGACAAAGCTTGGTTCTATGCGCTTGAAGTCAGTAAAGATGCAC
Source organism: Xenorhabdus hominickii (assembly GCF_002632725.1). Lineage (GTDB taxonomy): Bacteria > Pseudomonadota > Gammaproteobacteria > Enterobacterales > Enterobacteriaceae > Xenorhabdus > Xenorhabdus hominickii. Next base: position 68,168 of record NZ_NJAI01000003.1, on the reverse strand, counting down.
TGGGCAGAATACAGTACGAGCTGATTTTCTATGACAGCAAAGCGGAGTTGATGCGTAAACCACCTGAGCGTGAATTCACTTGCCATTTTTATGGCTTTGAACAATATCAAGCACCTCTTGTACTGGGCGAGATCTGTCAGGCGGGAGAAAATGTTCCCGACATTTTTCAATTAAAAAATATCACTCCAACTTCACAAACTTATCCTCCGATTGTTGATAGCCATCGTCATTGGGATTTGTTATCGCATTATTCTGTCGGCAGCCATTTATTGGAGATGAGCACGTCAGTCAAACAGCTACTACAGGATTTTGATCTGTATGCAGATATCGATCGCTTAACCAGCCGAAATATCCGGCGCATGATCGGGGGGATCACCAATATAGAGGCAAAATGGGGTGACAGAATAATCCGGGACAGACCCGTTCGCTGTCTGCTGGTTACCCTGATGCTGGATGAAACCGCTTATATCGATGCCGGCGAAATATATCGATTCGCCAATTCACTATACCAATTCTTCCCGTTCTGCCTTGCCCAGGGGACATGGCTGCGAATGTGCGTGCTCAGCCAACCTTCAGGGACGGAATGGTATCTGGCACCTTCAATGATTCAAGGTTATCGCTCAATTATGTAAGGAGTTTCTACAATGGATGGATTAGTTTTCACTTGCCAGATAGGTGCATTGCCGCAGACAACGTTTCAGGTAGTGAATTTCAGCTTACAGGAAGGGCTGTCACAACTGTTTCACCTTTCTATCACAGCCGTCAGCGCTTTTAACAACGTGGCACTCAATGAACAATTGGGTTCCAGCGCTTCTCTGACGGTTATCAGGGATGGCATCATCGAGCGAACCGTTAATGGCGTTGTGGCAGGGGCAGAGCAGGGAAATACCAATGGGCGACAAACCTATTACACTTTTATTATTCGCCCGGAAATGTGGTTAATGACGCTCAATCAGGATAGCCGGATTTTCCATCATCAATCTGTACCCGATATTCTTGGGCAGTTGCTTAAAGAGCATCGCATCAAGGCTGATAACAAGTTTTACAAAGATCATCAGCAGCATTCGATACGGGAATATACCACCCAGAAACGCGAATCTTCCTATGAATTCTGGTGCCGGCTGGCGGCGGAAGAAGGCATTATATTCTGGTTCGAAGAGGACAAACTGTTTTACAGCAATTCCCACCTCGGCATGTTGGCGGCATTAACGTTGACCTACAACGTACAGGCAAACACGGATAACAGTGATTTGACGGCATGGCAGTGGAATTACGGCGAATATCTGTGCCCGGATGAAACGATCCATAAAGATAATAATTTCCTTCGGCCTTCCTATCCTCTGCAACATCTGGCTGCATCAGATAATGGCGGGAACCATTCTGTATTTGAAAGTTATGGCCGTTTTCAGATGGATGCAGAAGGCCGCCCTTTCACCCAATTGCGTTTGGAGCAGTTGCAGAACCAGAGCAAAATCGGTAAAGCGAGTACCAACTGTATCAAATTAAGACCGGGTCGGATCTTCGTTCTACAATCCCATCCGATTGTGACAATGAATGATCGCTGGCAGGTTATTACTGTCACGCATCATGGACATCAACCACAAGCTTCCAGAGATGCGGGAGAAGGGACAACGTTAACTAATCACGTTACCTTTATTCCGGGCAGGCAGGATTGGCGTCCGCCTTTCCGATATAAGCCGCTGGCGGATGGAGATGAAGTTGCAACCGTCGTAGGGCCGGAAGGTGAGGAGATCTACGTTGATAAACATGGTGCTATCAAAGTTCATTTCCATTGGAACCGTTATGATGAAGCGGATGACCGTGCTTCCTGCTGGATACGTGTAGCACAGGGATGGAATGGTGATGGCTACGGTTTTATGGCCATTCCGCGCATTGGTCAGGAAGTGATTATTTCCTACCTGAATGGCGATATTGATCGCCCGATAGTGACGGGCTGTACCTACAACGGGCGCAACCGCCCACCGTTGGATCTGCCGGCGGAAAAAACGCGCACCACCTTCAAGACCCACACCCACAAAGGTGAGGGATTTAACGAATTGCGCTTTGAAGATGCGAAAGGCAGTGAAGAGATCTATATCCACGCCCAGAAAGATCAGCTTATCCAGATAAACCACGATAAAACCCAACGGGTTGGTCACGATGAAAGCCACCATGTCCTGAACAACCGTAAACATGAAATCGGCAACGATGAATTCATCAGGATTATGCATGAACAGCACATCCAGATTGACCTGAACCAGTTTGAAACTATCACCAAAGATCGCAAAACCCGCATCAATAACAACTGGCAAGAAAATATCTTTGCCGATCACTTGCAAGAAGTGGGGCGGGACAAAACCGCCAGAATCAACAACAACTATACCCTGAATGTGGTCAACAACATCCAGAGCCTGACGAAAGTCCATACCCTACAGGCCAGCGAAACCGTACTGATCAAAGGCAAGGCAGGATCGATTAAGCTGGATGGTTCAGGAGTAACGATCACCGGCAAAATCACCCTGCAAGGGGATGTGTCGGTAACGGGGGGCAGCCCGGGCACCGTGCCGTCACTCAGCGGCTCAGCCAATGAAGGGTTGGTCATGGCAGAGGATTGCCGGGAAAAAGCCCGTAAGCCGCAGGAGTCATCGGAATAATGTCCTGGATACCCGATTATGCCGAACATTGGGTGGTGGATTATGCCTATACCACGCCACAAGGCGAGCACTACTCTGCCCAGTCGATTGTCCGTGCAACGAGCAAGCCGCAGGCTCTGTCGGCACTGGCGGAATATGTCCTGCAGGCGGGACATTCACCGGGGCAATATCAAAGTATTCAGCCGTTGCCTGAATACCTTGCCGCCAGCCCTTATGTCGAATTGCCGCTATTGCGGCAGTTCCGGCAGGGGGTGGAGAGGAATGCACAGGTGATCCCGCTGAACGAACACAATATCAACGCCCCCTTGCCTGCCGAGCGGGGCATATTGCAGTTCACTGTAACGGAAACCATGCCCTCCAGAGCATGCGGGCAGTACCGCTATATGGTGATTGATGCCACGGTTTACCGTCGGGTCATGGGCAGTTTTATCGTGCCTGACCTGATGGTCTCCAACCTGCGATGGGAAAGCTTGTTTCAGGGGGAAACCCAAATCACGCTCGAAGACAGCGCCCCTTATCTGGTGGAATTAACGGATGACACTACGGTGTACTCTGCTTTTCAGCAAAAGATTACTCAGCCGACCACTCCAGAATCAGGCATTTTTATCGACAGTGACCAGCCATTTCCTGTGATCCGTAATCACCTGCGTAAATTCACCTATCTGAGAAATGAACAACACCAATCCTGGGTGTTTTACCGCTTCTATGTGCCACAAGGCTTGCTCCCGCTACTGAAAAGCCTGCCGGATGAACAACTGATGCACTTTATGCGCCCGATAATGCGGATCGGTTACTTCGACAGCCAGACGGGGCAGTACTACGCCCTTTCTGTGGCTGAAAACAGCCTGGATCAGGAAAAAACGGCTCCCGTGGCCATCAACCGCTCTCTGGTGGGCATATTGGCGGGGCAGACCCAAGCGCGGGCGGTGGCGCAGATAGTGAAATTTATTGCAGAGACCCAGCCTGAACTGTCGCCCGAACAGCAAGAACACCTGCCCGCCTTTGTGGTGCAACAGGCCAATCTTGCCTGTCTGGCGGGATTCGCCCATCAGCGTTCGATTCTGTATCTGGTGGCGGGCAGAAGTCTGGCGCGGGATAACGAAGCGCTCTGGCAGCGGGCATGGCAGCATGCCTGTGCCGAAGCACAGGCGCAAGAGGTGCGGGCGCTGGCTTGTTATGAGTATTGTTTTAAAAACCGGGCATTAAGTTAACACAAGGAGAGAAGAGAAATGGAAAAATCGATATTAACGAGCGCGGGTGACGCTCTTGAGACCGCCGCGAAAAAAGCGGCAAAAACGTTTGAAAAAATGGTCGATGAGGCGAAGGCACGCATACCTCATGAGTTGGATATGGATACCGTTGTCAGGCCCTGTGACGCCAATATCCGGCCGGTTTATCCTGTCAGATATGCCTATATGAATTTTTTTGGTGACACATGGATAGATGCTCAATTACCGCCGCCAATAAGTACGTTTATTGATCCTGATGATGATTCATTAAGTGCCAGCGTTCTGGGGGGCTATAGCATTCGAATGCCAAGACCGGGTTGGATCTATGTCAAAGAAGAAGAGGCGATTAAAACCCGTGGCTCCCAACAGAATGGCAAATTACTGATTTTCAAATTCAGCCCTGAAATTGTCACCTTAGAGGGCAAAAGGGGGATGGTCACAAAATACACCAAATATGAGCAAACAGCCGGAAGCTCATCGTGGGAAGAAATCCACCCTGCCAGCGGTACAGCCGGATTAGGCTATCCTTTTTTGGCGATGGATAAAGATGTGACCCAAATCAGTATCGTTTACAGTGAAGTCGAGCTGGCTAAATCTGTCCTGAATAAGATGGATAACGATAAAACCTTCCGCAAGAGTGCGATGCAATTTGTGGATTTAGACAGTGAGGCATCAGATTATGCTATTGATGCCAGACAAGAACATTTCGACAGATTAGTGGAAGATTTCAAAGATCCTGAAAAACAATTTCAGGCATACAAAAATCAATTATCCGATCCGCTTTTACACGCTGCTGATTTGGGGGATATCACGACGGAAGGCAGTTTTTTCATGGATGCCGAGATGGAAATGCGTTATATCGACAGTCTTATCTGCCCTTATTACAAAGATAAAGCGAAGATTGTGGTCTTGCATGATCCGGTGGGATATCAGCGTGATATTTTAATGGCGTATATGTTACTTAATCTTTGGGAGCTAAGCTATAGTGCAACTAATATGTATCCTCTTACGATAGGGAATTTTGTTGAGATATTAGCGGCATCAAAAAATAAAGAAATTAAAAAATGTGTTGAGGAGTGTATTCACCAAGAAAATTGGAAAACTTGGTGGCCTAAATTAACTACGCCGATTAAGAGTGTAAAAGATAGAAAGAAAGAAATTCTTGAATTTTATAAATGTTTTTTTGAAAGTGAAATGATTGCAGGTAAATTAGGTGGGCTTACACACTATTTTAAGAATTTTTTCTCCGTATCTGATAAAAAGGACATTTATACCGAAGATGATGCAAAAGAATTTGAACGATTCTGTATTTTACACGCTGAATTAATGGAGCCGCTAAAGCATTCAGAAGAGGGGCTGTTGGCGATGGAAAGTATTATTGCGGGTCCATTGGCCATAGACGGAAATAATGCGTGGGAAGTTGCCCTCAATGGAATAGTGAATTCACTGGGCCATGATGGCGTTGATAAAGGTTCCATTGCAAGGTTCCTCAATCGGGGAATAGATATAATACTCAGTGTCGTTGGCAATTTATTGGCTAGACTGTATGTATTTACAACAGAGTTATCATATAAAGGGATATTACATTTACATGTGTTGAGTGTTAAACAGGTAACGCATAAACTTGTGCCTAAAATCTTAGATTATTTGGGGCTTGAAATAAAGCAAGGACAATATCTCGAATTAACCGAGAAAGAATATTATAAGTTTCTAAAAAAAATTGAAGAATATGAAAATCAAGGAGTATCAGGTAAAATTAAGAAAGGCATGGCTCATGCTGAGTCTGGCTTGAAAAGGTTTGTAGGAAAAAAAGTGTTTGACTGGTCTAACAGGTTGGATAATTACAATAATAATATAAAGATAAAAATACCGCTGATTAAATTTAAAAGGCCTGAGTTAAATCCTAAGTTTAAGTTTTTTTATAATGCAAATAAGTCTGCTGGCTACTTATTGAGCTCAGGATTAAGTGGTTTGGATTTATTTATGAAGAGTTATATGTTATATAAATTGACATCAATGTCTCGTTTCGAAAAGAATGCGCCATTTAATGCAAACAAACTTCCTTATTATTATGTTTCAAGTTATGCGAATACTATATTAGGCGGATTAATTGCTGCTAAAGGTGTTTCCGCTATTGGTGGAGATGCTATTAAAGTTGCAGCTAGCCTGGCGGGTAAATTGAATAGCCCCACAGCAAAAGCGTTATTGGATTCTGCATCACGCAGGCTTCTGTTAGAAAGTGCTTTAATAACAAAATGGGTAAACGGTGGATTAATTACTACAGGGTTTGTGAGTGGGGCACTTTCTTATTACGATGCCTACAACTCTTTTGGTTTTGGTAATGATAAAGAAGCTTATTCTCATATTTCAATAGGTACAGGATCAATAATAATGGCTGTAGGATGGTCTATGGCGGTAGCCGCGTCGGAAGTGACTTTTGGCGTCAGTCTTCTGATTGCGCTAGGCGCTTCACTAATGCTTGGTGGAACATTCGCAGCTATATACTTCAATTGGGTAGATTTGGAAACGTTGTTAAGTAACTGCTTTTGGGGGAATGGGAGTAAGTATGCTTTTTGGAGTACGAGTGAAGATCGCCCGAGATTAAGTTCTCAATTTAAGACAATAATGCGTAATGAGAAAAATACTAGAGATGCATATCGGGTTGAGTTTCAAGAATTTTTAAATATTTTTATTAAACCAACTTTGAAAATTGAAAGCAATAAAAAAGGGAAGATGATTTATAAATTTATACTGCCTAGTTTCAAATGGGGAGAATCAGATATATATCATGAAGTCATGCCATCTGGTTTGTCAGATGGCTACAGTGATCCTGATGCTTCAATAATTGAACGTAGTTATAGCAGACATCATTATTCTGTGGCAAAAGATAAGTTTGATAAAGCAATAAATACTGCTCGTGAAAATCGTGAAAATCTAATTTTTGATGAGGAAAGTGGTTTAACTACACTAACCGTAGAGGTAGATAAGCAATATTCTGAGTATATGAAAATTTTTTGGTATTATAAGCCAACAGAAGATATTATTTCTCCTCTTCACTATAAATGGAGAAAAGAGCCAACGTTGGAAAATGCGGTTTATGGATATGAAGATGAGGTATTACGTTAAATGAGTATATTAATTAAAAAAATATTCAAGAAAATTTTTAGAGTGAAGGCACCTCCAACAGAGCCATTATCTACATTTGGTGATCCTGTTCTGGAGGAAAAGCTAATTCTGTTGGATAATAAAACCGTAAAACGTGCAGGATTTTTGGATGCAATAAATAGCAAGGAGTGTCATTTCCGTCATAATCTTATTAGAGCAAGAAAAGAAGTTATAGTACCTGTGATGATTGGATTTATGTTAGGTTTTGGATTTTTTATTAATGATTTTGTTCAGGGGTGGAGAGCTAACGAAAGAGCCCTTCTTAGATATGTTAGTGATGCCAAGATACTTTATGGAGAACAAATTTTTTTAAGTTATGAGTTGTCGGAAGATCTTGAATCATTAAAAATAATATCTGATGAAAAAGAAGTATCATTACCTAAATATCTATATATGCGTTATTCTAAAGATGGCTATTATGGTGAAGAAAGGGCTAGGCGATATCTAATTATAGATGCAAGTTTCGGGTTGTTTTTCCTTAGTGCCAATATTCTTATTATCAGCATTTTTTTAAGATTACGTAAGCCTGCAAATTTCATCATTGATCATGAAAGACAACTTTTTTATACTTGGAAAAAAGGGAAGGTGTATGTATCTCGCTATAAAGAATTAGGCGTAGCATTTGCTAATAATATTTTGCATTTCAAATGTTATGGGCTGAACGAAAAGAATGAACTGACATATCAGTTTTTTATCCCTTATCTTAGTCTTTTCAACTCAGACGAGGATAAAGTTTATATTTTGGCATTTATGTCAAAATATTTATTACAAGGAAAAGAGGCTGTCAGTTCAGTTGATTTTAAACGTCAAGAGCGATTACCGTGGTTTCGTAAGCAAATAAAACCAACGGATTGGGAACAACAGATTTCAGCAACTTTAGCTGAATTGGATAGACTTGGTCCACCGAAATAGACTACTTCCTCTAAATAAGAGTTGGAAAAAATATCAATTTAGTGAGTTATGTCTTTACTCTATAAAAAATAGCACTGAAGAATATTATAATTATCTCGGTGCTATACACCAACTGAGGACTCTATTTTTCCTATACGTTATAAATTGGAATCATGACCCGAAAATGCGATTTATGGATATTTTGATGAGAAGGTACGTTAAATGATAAACTCAATAATAAAATGGCTAGCCAAAAAAAATGAGGGTAAAGTAAATCATGATACCAGAATTAACCGACTCTCAACAGAGTGCGATCCTTTCTTGGATGAAGATATTGGCATGCTGGATAAAGAGAAAATAAAAACAGAGGGGTTTATTGAGTTAATTGATGATAAAAAGTGTAAAATACGATATGGCAGGAGTAATTATCGTGAAAATATTTTACTTTCTTCTTTAGCCGGTTTTTTATTAGGTTTTTGTTTTTTTATTAATGATTTTGTTAATACATGGAAAGTCAATGAGGGATTTTATTTAAGAGCCGTTACTTATGCTAAGAGGGATTATGGGGAGGAATTTTATTTAAATCCTAACATTCCTGATTATGTTGAAAAATATAAATATATTGCTGATGCAAAGAGCATTTCTTTTTCTCAATATTTTCATATTCGTTATATGGATAATGATTTTTATGAAAAATCTAGAGTGCGAAAAAATTTATTACTAGATGGTGGTTTTTTTCTATTTTCTATTACCATAATTTTAATTCATTTATGGGTATTATCTTTACTTCGTAAAATATCCCCTCTTGTTATTGATCGGAAAAAACAACTGTTTTATACCTGGTGTAGGGGAAGAATGTATGTTGCGCGTTATTCTCAAGTCGATGTTGTTAATCTATATGATGTTCTATATTTAAGAGTTTATGGATTTGACAAAAACAACAAACTGATGATTTATGCTTTTGAACCCCGTATCCCTAACCTAATAGACGACATAATAAGCAAAAAGTATTTATTGGCTTTTGTCGCAAAATATCTGATACAAGGAAAAGAATCCGTCAGCTCAGTGGATTTTAAACGCCAATCATCAATATTTCCTTTACATAAAAACTCAAAACCAACTGATTGGGAAACTCAGATTACGGCAATCTTAGCTGAATTGGATAGGCTTGGGCCACCGAAAGGGGCGACTGATCCTAAATAATAGCTGGAAAAAATATTAATACAGTAAGTTATATTTTTATGCCAGAAAAAATAGCACCGAAAAATATTATAATTATCTCGGTGCTAATTTTAAAGTTTAAAAAATTATATTTTAAATCGTTACTTTATTATCATTTATATTAATTTTTTATATGGAATTGTTTTGTATGGATAAAAATAATGAAATTAAATTAGCACGAATGTCAACTATTTTCGATCCTCTTTTGAAGGAAGATATTGGAATATTAGATAACTTGAGATTTGTTTAAGAAGGGAATTCAAGTGCCTGAGGCACGATCAAAGTTTTTGCTAAAGAAAACAAAATCGTGGGTCATGACATCAATTTATTGAATCATGTATAGTCTGTCTATTTGGAGAACATTCAGATGACAAAGATTGATGTGACCTGCCCATCTTGTTGTGCAGTCAAAGGGATCCATCGTAATGGGCGCTCTCGTTCCGGTCATCAACGTTACCTTTGCCAATCCTGTCGTCATTCCTGGCCACTTGAATTCACTTATACCGCATGTCGTCCCGGTACACATGAGCAAATCGTTGATATGACCCTGAATGGAATGGGATGTCGGGCGACTGCGCGTGTTATGGATATTGGTCTTAATACGGTCCTTCGTCACTTAAAAAGCTCAGGCCCAAACACGTCACTGAAGCCATTGCTCCCAGCACCGAAGTGATTGTTTGTTACAAAATGGATGAGCCGTGGTCATACGTGAAGTCAAAGAACAAACCTCATTGGCTCTTTTATGCTTACGACAGGATTAGGCGAAAAGTCATCGCCCACGTTTTTGGCCCAAGAACAAAGAAGACCTTGATGCGTTTGAGGGCGTTATTGTCTCCTTTCAACATTGTGGTCTATATGACCGATGACTGGAGAGGGTATGAAAAAACGCGGGCAGGGAAACGGTATGTGGTCAGCAAGCGTTATACACAACGCATAGAGAGACATAACCTGAATCTTCGTCAGCATTTGGCAAGACTGACTCGCAAAACACTGGCTTTTTCAAAATCCGTAGAAATGCATGACAGAGTCATTGGATATTATCTGAACATTCAGCATTATCAATAAATTAGAGTCATGACCAAAATAAGGCATTATAAATATCCATACAACTGGCGTTTAGCTGTCATGGCAAAATTGTATTGCGGAGCCAGCATTGCCAACTCCACATGTTTTATCAGGTACGACTTTTATCAAGTACTACACCCTATCTTTACCACCAGAGTGTTACCATCAGAATTGCCATCTAAAACCCGCGTTCACACTATTGTCTTGATGACTACTGGATAGCACCCCACTATAACCGAGTGTTAATGACACATTATCACTTGCGATCATTTCTGCGTTAGCCTTCAATACCATACCATCACGGGAAACAGGAACACTGCGGGTCACAAAAGTTGTATCGCTGCCGCGGAACGCCAAACCTACAGCACGATCACGCTCACCATATTGGTGCTGCCAACCCAATTCTCCATTCAAGGAAACCTCAGAGCCCCATGAGGTCTGCCAGCGATGATTGGCACGTAATCCCAGTGTGGAAAGTTTAGCTTCAGTGTGCTGGCTATCGCCGTGGAGTGCGGCGGCAGCACCATTCTCGTTAATGCCGTCATTACGAAAATCGACATAAGCGAAGTTCACGAATGGTTCTAAATTGACTGACCCGACGGGCAGATGGTAAGCCGCTTCAGCAGACAACTGCGCAGTACGGCCACCATATTTCGCGTTTTCACGATCAAACTGGCTGTTGTAGTTAACAAAGCGATGAGTATCAATTCGGTGCCACGTAAATCCACCGTTGGTACGCAGAGTCAAATCACCAAACTGACGGTCACCATAAAGCGCAAGGTGATAGTTATTGCTGTCCGCAGTGGCACTGTTACCGCCATCAAGGGAAGTACGGGTGTAGCCGGTAGCGATACCAAGACGGCTGTATTCATCAATAAGAGCATCTGCACCAAGGAATACGCCGTAGTTGGAAGCCTGATAGCCTGTCGCATTCTGTGTACCGGAGGCATGGCTCCATGCCCCCAGCAGTCGTACCCATGCACCATTATCATCCCCGCGGATATCAGGTGATGATGAACGGCCTTCGGCCTGACTCAAACGCATATTCAGCGTATCACGCAGGTAGCGGCTGTCATTGACTAACAAAGAGGCGATATCTGCATGGATCTGCCCATCAAGCTGGCGGAATGCGTATCGGGCTTGTTCCGCAGAAGCGCTGCTGAGGATGCTTTCGTAAACCGGATGACCGGCACTGAGGGTATCAGCAGCAACAGCCACTGTACGCTCATTCTGTGTCTTAGCAATATCAGCGAAAGCGGTAGTATTACGTCCGACCTGAAGAGTGACGCTGTCCGGCTGATAAGATAAACGAGTACCAAGAAAGAGATAATTAGTGACGGCGCGCTCAAAGCGACCATTGATATTCTGCTTCGCATTCAGAATATTGTACTGCTGCCCCATCAAGCTTCGCACTTCTTTAAGGGAAAGCAAATTACGCGTATTTTCAAGGGAAATAGCAACCTCTCCGCCATTGAGCTGTACACTTTTTTCAGCCTGAATATGATCACTACGTCCGTCGGAAGCGATTTCAACAACATAACGAGAACCAGATTCAAAAGAAAGTTCGTCAGAAACATGAAGAGTACCGATCGCGCTACTAGGAGAAATATTACCCGGTGAAACACTCCCCCCACGCTGTACATTGAGCACTCCAACCGTACCACTGCCTCCAAGAGTACCACTTTCCATTACCGAAACAGGGGAGACGATACTCTTTTCAACGCTTAGTAATCCTTGTTTGATTAGCGTTGGACCAGAATAAGTATTCAGCCCACTGAGGATCAGCGTACCATTGCCCTGTTTGGTAAGCCCACCATGACCGCTGATATCGTTGCTCCATTTATCCTGAGTACACAGACCATCATTGCAGACTCGTTCTGTGGGTTTGCCTTTATCAAGCACAGTACCGCCCCCCGGAATATCCGCAATAAACTGACCGTTACCGTAAGCTACTCCATGGGAATCAGGAATGCGGAATTTTTCTGGAATATCTTCTACGGTATAGAACATACCAGGGCCATTAATGGCTTTACCAAGGTTAATCATCCCCCAACCGTAAAGTTCATCAATCCCCTTTTCTCCCATATCTGTCGCGGTGGTGCGAAGTACAGAAGCGACTTGATCACCCGTCATGTACGGAAAACGTTCCATCAATATAGCAGCGCTGCCGGCAACATGCGGAGCAGCCATAGAAGTACCGCTGGAATTCTTATACCCGGTGGTAATGTTATCTACTGTTCCCGCAATGATCGAGCTATAGATCGCACTGCCGGGTGCACTGACACAGAGGCTGGCTGTATAGCCACAGCGGGAAGAAAAATTGCTGATGGAATAGGGGACCGCATTCGTACTATTTTCATCTTTCGCCACACTAGCCACCGTCAGCCAATTTGGTGCAATATCGGGGACAAACCAAGCCAGACTGCCAATGGCATCTGGATGATTATAGTTGTAGCTATTACCCGCAGCAAAAATCGTCACAATACCGCTGCGTGCAGCGTCAATCGCACCTTGATACGCACCACCGGGTGGTGTCCCTAAAATCGACCTGATTTCATCAAACTGTTTTTGAGCCTCTGCCAAGGTAAAGTGTGCAGCATTTGGATCCATTTTTCCATTTTCAAACTCCTTATCAATCCCAATAGCCCAACTGTTATTGATAATACGGGCACCACTATCTATCAGTGCATGCCAGCCAGCTTGGTAAACCCCGCCGTCATTACCTAATATGATGCCATCTTCAGGGCCGGGATCGCCGTTGTCAGCACTGATGATTTGAGCGTTATAAGCCACTCCATGCATTTCTCCACCATCCCGGCTACCTGCCGCAATACCTGCAACATGGACACCGTGATTCCCTAATACTTTTCTGTAATCAACGGACGGTGTTCCATCGTAGCGGAATGAACTACCTTTTTTCGCATCATTAATATAGGGATCGGTATATTCACGTATCCCTGACGTGATCAGATTGATGACCTTATCCTTTCCTACAAATTCAGGGTGTTTGGCATACACTGACTGATCGAAGATGCCCAGTTTAATTCCTTTACCGGTATAGCCTCTGGAATAAGCTTCATCAGCATGAATAGCACCAAGCCCCCACTCCTTTTTAAACTCATTAGTACGCCAGCTTGTGCTATCGCCCCACTTCCCCTTTTCAACATAATTTTCTGCATAAGCCCCTGCGCTGACAGCCATCAAACAGCAGGCTATTGCATGGTAAAGTACACGTGGCTGGGTTTTGACTGACAAGCGCTCAGCAGTCAGAGTGCTCTGAGGTATTCTGTGAAGCTTCTTCATCTCAATAATCATCCATTGTTGGTTTGCAAAAATACCCGTTCTTATGTTTTTTTGTGTTGGTGGGTATCGTATTGGTGGGTTGAAACCATCAAGGTAATCGTTTCCTGAGAGCAGAAATAAACTAAAAAGGAGTGCTGATTTTTAGATTTCCCCTCCCAAAAAAACGTGTTTAATCAACGCCATCCTCTGAACCCACCTAAACAACTCATAAAATGCCATAATTAATTAACTTTTATTTACATATATTTTAAACAAAACAAACAAATAATATTATTTTGAAACATCTGAGTGGGGTGTTTTTGTGTTCAGCGTGATATCGATACCACGCTGTGATTTATTTAAATGCAAAGTATTTTTGCCAATGGTGATAGTCGGCCTCACTTCCACCAACTATCATTTTCTGAAGTTTATTTTTTAATGCTTTGTTTATGAAGACGTTATTTATTAATGCTTTGTTTCTTGAGGTTTTGTTTCTGATAATTGAGCGTTGCCACGCAGTGTGGCATGACGCAGGGGTTTTATTATTGCCGCCAGCAACAAACAGGCAAGTGCGGCAAAAGTTCCAAATGAAAAGACAGTCATTACCGGGGATAATAAGCGTCCCATAAAACCTAATCCCAACGCTCCCAAAGAGTCACCAGTAACATCTTGAGCAGTAACAAAACTGTTCACACGTCCCAATAAATGATCCGGTGTATGACTCTGAATAAGGGTAAATTGCAGTAAGGATGCAAATGCATTCAAATATCCATAACAAACCAATACAAGTAATGCCAGAACGATGTTTGTTACTACTCCCAGCATGGATAACGTGATGAAGGAACACAGGGCGCATATAACCAGTAAAATTCCTGGCCGGGCACTTCGCCCTATCCAACCACTGGTGAAAGCACCGAGCATAGCTCCCAGCGGAACAGCGGAGTACATCAACCCAGTCGCTGATGGCCCTTGATGGTAAACTTCCTGAGATAACGCAGGAAACAGAATACGAACCGCCCCTGCAATACTTATCATCATCCCCACCAATATGACACTGCCCACAATGTTATGCTGCAAAACAAATTTCACACCACTTATCAGCGCACTGATCGGATGCTCTTGTTTGCTTGGCTGAGGTTTCATTTTAGGAAGTCTCATCAGAGGTAACAGTGTTGCTAATGTACCGATTGCTGCAACGGCAAAATTCCAGCCCGGCCCACCAACAACAATAATAATACCCGCCAGTGCAGGAGAAATAATGGCTCCTATACGAACAGTGACCATGCTCAAGGCACCTGCTGACGCCAAGTTTTCCCGTCCTACTAAGTTTGGGATTGCCGCCATTAACGCCGTCATACCCAACGCACCAAAAAAGCCATCCCAAATAGAAAGAAAATAGAGCATATACAGTGATGGCGAGTCTAAAAAGGCGTTAAAGCTCAGTGCCACAAAACCAATACCGCAGGTACCACGGGCAAACAAAATGAGTTTGCGTCTATCATAGCGGTCAGCCAGTACCCCTCCCAGAAGTAACCCGATAAACATACCGACCCCATCCAGTGCAACCACAATTCCCACCTGTAAAGTAGAACCCGTCAGAAATTGCATTTGGACAGGGACACCAACGGTCAACATCCCCAATGCAAAGACAGATAACATGCGGGCAATGAAGATAGCTCGGAAATGTGAGTTATTTCTGAGCAAACTAAAATCCAAGAAGATTGATGACTTAGCCATGATGTTCCATACGATCCGATAACGTTAAACGCATAAAGTTAATGACGGCATTGTTTCAACAAATTGTTGAGCAATGGCCCCCACTGTTCCAGTGAAACAGGAGAAAGGATATCTGCATGTTCGCAATCTTGCCGATAAACCTTCAACTGGCGAATCCAAGGCGCCCACGTTCCCTCGACATCCAGCTCAGAAGGCAAAGTCCGTGTTGCCACAAACAGTGTGGCTTCGCCATCATATTTCTGGTTAACGGCAGATAATAAACTACGGACAGCATCTCGATAGTTAGCCACGATATCTTCAAACATCGCCTGTTTTTCCATGCGTAACTGCGGATCACGTTCATCTTCTGTCGTCGCCATAAACTCTGCCTGTTCACGGGCAATTTCCTGTTTGGCTTCTTCCTCACTTAGCCCTCCCCAATCTTGTCCTTCTGGAGGATAAGCATCCAGTAATCCCAAGAAAGCCACTTCCTCTCCTTCTTGCTGCAAACGAATTGCCATTCCCTGTGCCAGCATTCCCCCCAGAGAATAACCCAACAAATAATAAGGCCCATGAGGCTGGATACTCCGCAAAGTTGCCAAATGGCGTGTACACATTGCGTCGAGGCTGTCACAGTCAGCAATCACCCCTCTAGGACGAGGAGACTGTAATCCGATAATCGGCCAATTCCCCTCTAAATAACGCAACAGTCCGCTGTATTGCCAAGCAAAACCCGATGCAGGGTGTACACAAAACAGTGCTGGCCCAATGCCTTCTCTCAGCGGCAGGACTTCCCCCGCACCACGGTTTTCTGCCGAATTCTGCCTTTGATCATCAACCAATAACGCACTCAATTTTTCTACACTTCGGGTGACCATGATATGACCGACTGAAACAGAGTGATTAAAACGGCGGCGTATTTCGGCTGCCAACCGCATTGCCAGCAGAGAATGTCCCCCCAAAGCAAAGAAGTCATCATCAGCCCAAACGGTGTCACACGCTAAAATTTCGGCGAACAACCCAGCCATTTGGCTTTCCAAACCCGCTCTCGGCAACCTGCCCGTGGTCAATTTTTCTGGTATCGGGAGTGCCTTGCGGTTCAATTTCCCATTGGCGCTCAACGGGAAACTTTCCTGTATTACATAGCTGACCGGCAACATATAAACCGGCAATCGTTTAGTCATCGTTTGGTGTAGTGCTTCTATATCCAGAACCACACCAGATTGAGGAATTAACCAAGCAATTAACTGACGGGCATCAGCACTATTAATTGCTGGGCCAGTAATTGCCTGACCGATAATTGCTTGGCCTGCTTTCCCTAGTTCACGCGCTGCAACCGCAGCCTGAGCCACTCCTGGCTGTTCCAGTAAAACCTGTTCAATTTCACCCAACTCAATACGCTGACCCCGTATTTTTAGCTGATCATCACTGCGTCCAAGGTATTCAACTTCACCGTCTGCTGACCAACAGGCAATGTCACCCGTTCGGTACATCCGTTTACCTGATACGAACGGATCGGCCACAAAACGGCTAGCGGTCAGATCGGCTCGGTTCAGGTAGTTTGTGGCTAACTGAATACCACTGAGATAGAGATCACCAGCCACACCAATAGGAACAGGACGCAACCAAGTGTCTAAAATACGTAATTGGGTATTCCATACCGGTCGGCCAATAGGAACACCAGCACTGGTACAACGTTCCAATGCATCACCAGATGCTGGTTGCCATGTCACATCCACCGCCGCTTCCGTTGGCCCATAAAGATTATGTAAAGGTGCTGCTACCAGCGTTTGATAGCGACGCGCCAATTCACATGACAAAGCTTCGCCACTACAGAAAACCCGTCTCAGACTGTGGCAGAAAGGAGCGTCTTGCTCTCGTAACACTAATGAATCCATTAAGGTTGCCAGCATTGATGGAACAAAATGCAACGTAGTCACACGGTAATCATCAATAAGCTGAAGAAGCGTTGCGGGATCGCGATGTGCTTCTGGTGGCGCCATCATTAACTGAGCTCCCGTCATCAGCGGCCAGAAAAATTCCCATACAGAAACATCAAAGCTACATGGAGTTTTCTGCAATACCACATCATCCGCAGTCAGTTGGTAAGTATCCTGCATCCACAACAGGCGGTTAACAATGGCTTGGTGACTCACCATTACCCCTTTAGGCTGTCCTGTGGAACCCGAGGTATAGATAATGTACGCCGTATGTTCAGGAGTCACATTGGCGGCAAGATGGATGGGCTGCTGTGTTTCATCTGCCAGTTTATCCAGTAACAACAAAAGTGCCTGATTGGCAAAACGTGCCTGAAACTCACTTTCTGTTATCACTAATCGAGGTTGGGCATCTTTCAGTATGATGGTCAAGCGCTCATCAGGATAAGCGGTATCAAGAGGCAACCATGCCGCCCCTGCTTCCAGAATCGCTTGTAACGCCAAACTCAGCCGTACTGAACGTGCTAATGCAACCCCGACAATATCTCCCGGCTGCACCCCCGCTTCAATTAAACGATCGACTAACAAGCGAGTTTGAAGACGCATTTGCTGGTAAGTCAGGCGATGATGACAATCCAATAACGCCAAATCGTCAGGCCTTTTTCTTGCCTGCTCGATCACGGTCTGATGAAGTGTTTTTGAAGGGATATCACGATAGGTGTTATTGACTTCCTCAATCAACGCCGCTTCATCAACCGTTTGCAAAACCCAATCCCGCAGGGCGATCTCCGGTTGTTCAATTAATTGCTGGATCAAAAGAAGTATGCGTTGTGCCAAGCGTTCAGGCTGTTTAACACTTGGTCTATATTCCATCAATAAACGCAGACGCTTACCTGGTAACACCAATAACGTCAAAGGGTAGTGGGTATAACCGCAGTTATTGATGCCCTGACAGACGATGCCTTCGTCATTCCCTTGATTTTGCTCCACTACAGGGTAGTTTTCAACCACCAGCAAGGTATCAAAAAGCGTGCTGGTGCCTGCAATTTGCTGGATCTCACCAAGACCAATATTGTCATGTTCAATCAATTGGATCTGCTGCGCTTGTAACTGCTCTAATTGAGGCAATAGTGGCTGCGCCATATCCAGAATAACTCTAACCGGTAAAGTGTTACTAAATAGCCCAATATGCTGATCTAACCCTTCAGTCTGCCCAAACCGCCCCGACACGGGGGAACCGAAAACGACATCAGATGAGCCACTGTGTATACTCAGCAACAGAGACCAAACGCCTTGCATCAATGTATTGATTGTCAAACCACGTTGCTGACATAACCCGATTAACGCCTGTTCCATCGCAGGTTCAAGTAATATCTCAAGCGCCTTAACCTCGCCAGTATGAGGATGTTCACCGAACAAACAGGTTGGTTGAACCCCTTTCAAGAGCTGTTTCCAGCACTGGCGAGTAGGCTCCGCCTCACGTGCCAATAATTGATGGACGACTTCTTGATAACGAATTTCAGGTCTATGCAAGGCTTGAGCGCCTTGATTCAGCAACGTCAAAAGATCTTGCACCAGAATAGGGGTTGACCAGCCATCGACGACCAGATGATGAGCATTCAGCAATAGCGTGTAGCGTAGACTTTTACCATGGCGCACGAGCAATGCGTGCAACATCGCTACTGGCTGTTGGAAAAGATCTCGCATAAGCTCTGCTTTTTCCAGTTCTCGTAATGCTATATCTTCCTCTTCCAGCGTCAGTTCAGGTAGTTGATGGAAATCAAATGCCCAATAATCTTTATCATCGGATATGATCGGTATCAGTTGCAGTGGAGCGGCATTTTGTTCTGTGTCAAATTGCGCAGCAAGCTGAGGATGATGCCGAATTAAAGCCAACAGCGCCCGGCGTAACTCAGTAACCGTCAATGGCCCAGACAGGGAAAGGCGTGTCAATGAGTTATAGCTGCCATGCTCGGTGGCTGTCTGAGCATGGAATAATAATCCTTGTTGCAGAGGAAGCAGCGGCAATACCGCAGATAATGACCCATAACGCTCGCTTAGTTGGGTGAGATCGCTCTCCTCCACACCTGACAACCCCACTTCTGCGGCGACTAAAGTTGCAACAGCCTGCTCAGGCTGTTGCCTGGCGAATTGTATTAAGCTGTCGGCCGCCCATGCCATACCACGATGTAATTCGGCAATATCCCGGTGGCTGAAAATACCATCGACCCATTGCCAGTTAATCACCAATTGCGGAGTGTTCCCCTGTTCATCAACGAACAAATTGATTTCCAAACTGTGGTTCAGGAACATTTCGGGATCTTGATAAACAGCAAAAGCATCCCGGAAAAGATTTCTAGTCCGTTGTGGCGCCCATAAGTTATCTGTCTCGATAAAACGTCCCAGATAATTAAATAAGATTTCCGGCGTTTCTTGCGGTGCAAATATTTCCCGCCCTGTCTGATCGAGGTAACGCAGCAAGCCATAGCCTATACCACGATCGGGTACAGCACGTAGAACGCTTTTCACCGCCCGCACCACCTCAACCGGCTGACATTCCCCTTTCTGTAGTAAATCGACCACTATCGGATATTCAGCCGTCATCCAGCCAACCGTCCGAGCCAAATCGCCTGTTTGATCTAATTCAATACGGCCATGAGACTCTAACTGAAAGCGTAATTTACTGGCATGAAAGTGACGATAACAAGCCATTGCCAATATCGTTAATAAAATCTCTTCAACATTAGCGTGGTACTGATTTGGCAATATTCCTAATAATGCTGCCGTTTGTTCACAGCTCAATAATGTTCGTTCCTCGCGGGCGTTTATTCGGCGATCCCGCTGTACATTCAACGGACGCAGCCCTAAAAGAGGTGTTCTTTCATCCAGCATACTTTGCCAAAAAGGCAATTCTGCTGCACGTTGTGGCAGATTTTGGCGCAGGTAATCATTCCAATCGTATAGGGTGTACTCTTCTGCGGGTAAAGTCATGGACTTACCGGTAATTGCCGCTTCCACTCCCTGACGTAACTCATCCAAGAGTATTCGCCATGAAACCCCATCTGTAGCCAGATGGTGAATAACGAACACTAGTCCCTTTGACACACCACTATTTTGTAATAAACAGAGATAGAATAACTGACCCCGCGCGGGATCCAGACGCATTACTGCATCATGGAAGGCTTGCTCTGCACAAGTTTCAATATCTTCACAATTTTGCCATGTACTGCAATAAGTTCCTTCAGGCACAGCTATCGATTCCCCCACAATAAGTTGATTATCGCGGGTAGATGCACGCAGTACAGGATGTGCCTGCACTAAGGCAGTCAATGCCTGTGATAAGTGTTGCGGCTGTAATTCTGCGGGCACGCGTATAAATACACCATGAGCGAAACGGGTATTGATTCCATGAGATTCAGCAAACCAATGCAAAATAGGCAGGCTATCGATTGCCCCTTTCTGAATGCGCGCAGGAGTCTGCTTCACGATAGCGACAGGCATCATTTTCAATGCCATGCGCGCGGGTGTACGTTCACTAAAAATATCCCGTGGACGTAACTGCCAGCCAAGGCGACGTAATTGTGTTCCCAGCGCCATTGCGGAAATACTGTCACCTCCCAGTACAAAAAAATCATCATCTGCACAGGCTTCTTGCACACCTAATAGACTGACGAATGCTTCACAGATAGATTTTTCCTGCTCACTTTTCGCTTTTCTCCCCACAGGTAATTGGAGTTTCTGCGATTTAGGCAACGCACCGCGATCAATTTTGCCATTGACTGTGAGAGGTAAGGTTTCCAACACCATTAATCGGGAAGGAACCATATAATCAGGCAGTTTCTTGGCCAGTTCAGCCAATAGTTGAGCAGAGAGATCAGGCAGGGCGCGTCGTTGCCCATCGGGTACAGCACAATAACCCAGCAGTCGGTACGTTGCGCCGATAGGCTCGGCAATCACGACAGCAGAACTGACCTCCGGCAAATCAGCCAGAGCATTTTCCACTTCACCCAGTTCAACGCGAAAACCACGTACTTTGATCTGATGATCCACACGGCCAATAAATGCAAGCTGTCCGTCAGACTGCCAACGCATGAGATCACCACTGCGATACATAACTTCGCCATGACGGAATGGATTGGCGATAAAGCGTGTAGCCGTCAGCCCTGGACGGTGCAAATAACCGCGCGCGATACCCGCTCCAGAGAGATACAGTTCTCCCACGGCACCTGTTGGCACAGGTTGTAAACAGCTATCCAAAAGCCAGATATCCGTATTGGCAACCGGGCGCCCAATCACAGGCTGCTCGGACACCTGAATACTGGCGCCCAGCGTATCGATAGTGTATTCGGAAGGGCCATAATAATTGTGGATATCAATTTGTGGCTGCTGTTTAAGCAATTCCCACAACCGTGGCGTGGCGGCCTCACCACCTATCATAATAAACGCAGGCTGGTGGTTACCTTTCTCCAACAGCCCACTATCGATGAGCTGGGTCAAAAAGGAAGGGGTGATATCCATGATATCAACCGGCAACAGGTTCATTTGCTGTATCACGCCCCACGCATCCCGCCTTAGCTCCTCATCAAAGATATAAAGCTCACTGCCCAAAATCATACAAAACAGTGGCTCCCAAGAGGAATCAAATGAGAAAGAGGCGGTATGCCCTGCACGTGCCCGCCGACCATGCTGCCGATGAAAATTCTCAATGGCAGGCCCAAACAAATGTACTGCATGGGAAGTCAATAAATTCAGCAACCCGCCATGTGTACTCATGACGCCTTTTGGCTTACCTGTGGAACCAGAGGTGTAGATCATATAAGCCAAGTGTTCACTACGCAGTTTTTCGCGCCGTTCTTCGTCTGTGACAAATAACGAAGACAAGCTGGCACACTGCACCGCTATCTGATGATCATCAAGACAGATGGTCTTGGATATTTCAGGCATTTGTGCCCGCGTATTCAGGTGCGTGATCAGCAAGACTGGCTGAACATCGTCACACATTAACTGTAAACGTTCCTGCGGGTAATCGAGATCAAGCGGAATGTAAGCTGCACCACTGGCTAACACACCTAAAATAGCAACCACTGAATCCACCGAACGAGGAATGCCAATAGCAACTACATCTTCAGCCCCGATACCCTGAGACAGCAAGAAACGTGCAAACTGCATCACTTTTGCCATCAATTGGTGGTAACTAAGCTGTTCATTACCACAACGTATAGCGACGACATCAGGCTGCCGTTCGACCTGCTGCAAAAAGAGATCCAGCACAGAAACACTCGTTACAGGCATTTGGATTTTCGGCCCACATGACCATTCATCAAGCCGTTGCTGTTCCTGCGGCGGAATAATGGGTACGAACGCAATAGGCTGTTGCGGCTGTATCAACAATTGATTCAACAGATAGCTAATCCGCTCACCATGCCACTGTAAGGTTTGTTCACTATATTTTTTTCGATTGGCGATAAGTGTCAGATGAAGCTGGTCATCATAGCTACACAATTCAAATTCTAAATCATCCACAGGCCCCATCGCGAGTGTGTGTGTCTTGATGGGCTTACCGCCTAATTTCAACGTCTCGTTATAGATTTTATAGTTGAAAACCGGGCCATAAAGCGCGTTATTGCTGCCTGATAATCCCAAATCACAACGTAGCTGTTCGGCTTCATATCGCTGGTAACGACGCACTTGCTTTATTTCATCTACAAACGCTCTCGCTACTTCGGCAAGAGTCATACTGCTTTGCAGTTTTATTTGCAGAGGTAAAAGATTGACCACAGGCCCCATCGCACAAAGCGCTTGAGACCCCAGGCGCCGCATAAAAGGAAATCCAATCGATAGATGTTTTTCTCCACTCATACGATAGAAATAGATACAAAGTGCAGCCATCGCAATTTCAGCCGGTTGAAATTTCCGCAGTAAATCATCTTCACCTAATGAAGCAAACTGAGTAACCGGAAAATGGCAATCGTAATGTAGAGGTAAAGCGCTGCCCGTATTCACTATATCTTCAGTGGAAAGTGAAACGGAAACACCTCGTTCACGGGTATGTTGTTGCCAGAATGCTGCTGTCTCTGCTTTTGCGGGTGACTGATCCCAATCCTGATACTCTTTGACTACCTGCTCGAATGAGCAGAAAGGATTTTCAGCAGACTGGCGATCTGTGCTTAACGCATTATAAATATCAATAATGCGGCGGGTCAGTGCTTCAAAACTAAAGCCATCCAGCATGAGATGATGAAAGCGCTGATACCAGAACCATCGTTCAGGCTGAGCACCGACTTTCATGATTACCTGCCGGTAAAGCGGGCGTTCCCCGTCTGCGGGTAATTCAGCGGCCAGATCCGTCTGCATTAATTCCTGTGACGCGTTTTCCCCCTGTTCATGAGAGAAATCGAACCATTCAGGGGCAATAACCTGTTGTGCATCACGGAAGGTGGGAATTTGCTGTACAGGTATCCCCTCTTCATTGACAAAATATCGTGCATGAATGGTATCAGCTTCAGACAAACCTTGGCGGATAGCCGCATCAAATAAGGAACGATCCAGTTCTCCATTAATTTCAATATAATGCGCAATGGTAAATACATTGCGCTGGCTGGCGATTTGATCGGCCATCCAAATCCCGGGCTGAGCAGCCACTAGCGGTAATGTCAGATTTACCTGTTTAACTTCAGGCAGCGGTAATACATTAAGCACGTTTTATTTCCTTTCTTATCTATACCTGTCGTCTTTCAAGGTGCAGCTTTGTTGGCTACACTCACTCATCCCAGGAACTCGTTTCCAAGACATAAGCGCTGTATCTTGAAATCCATTGGGTATACAGATTAAACCGTCGGCATTATTATTTTGATTCACCTATGGTTTGCGCAGAATGGCCGGGCGCATATCCACCCAGTGCTCTTCTATGTATGCAATACATGCTGTCCGTGAATCTGGACCAATAGCTCTCTCCCAACCGGCTGGTTGTGCAGCAAAGGCTGGCCAAAGGCTATATTGCTGTTGATTATTTATCAGTACATAAAAAGAGATTTCATCATCATCAAAAGGATTTTTTTGTTCCAGATTCATCGTTTACTCTCATCATATTCGGGATTTCAATCATCATTTGCCATATCACTTTTCAGCCAGTAACCAGCTCAGTCCATCAATTAATCCACCGCGCCAACACAGCACATCATGACCACCATTAAACACGCGATAATTCACGCGATGCCCGGCCTCTTTTAACGCGGCATACATTTGATCATTCACAAAATGAATATCGGCTTCGTGGGAACCCGCTTCTTGAAAGATTTTCAATGATGACGGAACAACTTTTTGATCAGAAACCTGCTGTGTCAGCCAGCCAGGTTTCTGTTCAGAAGATGGCATAAACTGCCGGACAATTTTGCTATCTGGCCACCAGAAAGACCCCGATTGCGTGAGAACACAACCAAAGCGTTGCGGCCAATGGAGAGCGGCATACAATGCCGACAGACCACCATAGCTCTGCCCTGCGATAATAGTCTGTTCAGGATCATCACTGAAAACAGCATGCTGTGCGATAAGTGGTAATAGTTCATCCTGAATCGCTTGCCAAAAATCTTGATTACAGGGGAGTTCTTGCTCTCGGTGAGACATATCAATAACATCAATCAGAAGCCAGATTGCACCCGGTATCTGCTGTTTTTCAGTCGCCACGTCAATCACAGGAAAAATCGGCACTTTCTCTACCCAATTCAGCCCATCCAAGAGAATGATAAGAGGCCGTGGCAGCGCGGTTTCTTCCCCGCTGGAATAAAGCCAAATGCGCCTTTGATTGTTGAGCCGATCACTCTGCCAATGCAAAAGCAGAGGCTCTCGTTTGTCCGACCGCATGACATGATTTGAATTTACTTCGGTTAATGCCCATGCAGTCTGTTCAAGGGCATGGGGCATGTGAATCGCTGATAAAGGCACACCAACCCCATTACGGTGAGAATCTTGCCGATTCAAAGGATCAGGAATGGATAACGGAAAGAGTGAGATCCACCACTCACGTTGCTGTTGGTTACTTAGTTTTATTTTATCGGAAAATTCGGGGGGCAAATGTGCATCAGTGACAGGTATAAATCGATAACTCCCTCTCCAATCATCTTCGAGGCTCACTGACCAATACCAGATATCCGTTTCAGGCACTCGTTGCAAGCTCTGTGGCTGCGGGCAGTGATGATCAGTGACCCCATTGATATCGATATAGACTTGGCGAATATCTGAATTTTGTTCATCCCCACGAGGATCTCGCCAAAAGAATGTCGTTTGAACTTGGTGATTTATCGCAACTTCTATGATGGGCGTTCCCAAAATAGCAATATTTTCCCACCATAATTTACTACCAACATTAGGAGCGGATAACAAATTATCTACCACACCTGATGGCTGAAATACTAACCGCATTCCGTTATCCCCTCAAAAAAGTTCGCTCATAAATAACATACATATCTGATACACAGAGTGAACAATAACCCAAATAAACGAAAATCATTATCATCATCAAATGATATTGATAACGATTTTCGTTTGCAATATTATTCAACTTATTTTATTAATCATAACTACTGGTTAATAGAGTTAATGGACACTATTGGGGTAACGTGGCAGGAGGCCCTTGCTATTCAGCTCAACATCAATGAAATAATTAATTTATTATTTAATTGATTTTTAAAAACTATTTAAAAAAAAGTCTATTTTGAGAGATGAAATCCATGGTACTGCCTATCAAGAATAAAACGTTGAAAGCCGCAAATAAAACAAATAGAAACAATAACTATAATAAACTATTTTTAACGATTACTTCTGCCTTACTGTTATCTCCATATGCTTCAGCAAGCAATAACACGGCCAATAACAACGAAGACATCATAACCGTCACAAGCACAAATAAAGGTAACTCAGTAGAACACTTCGTAGAATCAGACAGTGCTGCTGGCACCAAAAGCACCACTCCCCTCATCAAAACACCCCAATCAATCAGCGTCATCAATCGCACACAAATGGAAGCACAAGGTGTAACGACTGTTGCTGACGCCCTGAATTATTCAAGTGGTGTAGTGACTAATTACCGTGGCTCTTCCAACCGTAACGATGAAGTAATCATACGTGGTTTCCGTTATGCGTCTAAATTCCTTGATGGCTTAAGCTATGCAACAGGAGGCCAAGTTGATCCTTGGTTATTGGAACGTGTGGAGCTGGTACATGGGCCTGCATCCGTGCTATATGGTCAGATCAGCCCTGGCGGGTTGATTAACATGACCAGCAAAAAGCCAACAGCACAACCTATTCATGAGGTACAGCTAAAAGCAGGTAGTCATAGCCTTGGTGAATTGGCCTTTGATTTCGGAGGAGCACTGAATGACGATATTTCCGTTCTCTATCGTTTAAATGGTATTCTCAGCACCCAAAAGCAGTTCGTCAAAGACTATAAAAAAGAGCGTATTGCCATCGCCCCGGCACTGACATGGATACCCAACAATAATACGACCTTTACGTTACTGACAAGTTATCAGTACGATCCTAAAGCGGGATACCGCAACTTCTATCCTAAAACCGGCACCGTAACACCCGTTCCCAATGTGGGCTATATTCCCTACGATATGAACCTCAGTGATCCTTCTTTTAATCAGGCCAGACGCGAACAGACCTCTATCGGCTACATGCTTGAACATGACATTGATGATATTTTCTCTTTCCAGCAAAATCTGCGTTATTCAAAGTTAGATGAGCGTTTTAAGCTTTTCGTTTATTCATCAGATACAAAAAAACCGACGACTATCCAACGCATTCCACAGAAGGAATACGGTGAAGCACAAACATTTAGCGTGGATAATCAACTGAAAGCACAATTCTCAACAGGTAACATTGAGCATAACGTCATCAGTGGTGTGGATTACAAATGGGTGGATAATCACAACAAAAGATGGAATAAAAAAGGTGACCAATACAATTTTGATTGGGCACATCCAACCCGGAGTATTCCCGTTAGTGAAAATTCTCTATCCCTTGCCTTAAATGATAAAAAGAAACTCCATCAGTTAGGTGCTTACGTACAGGATCAACTCGGTTGGGAAAACTGGAATTTAGTTCTGTCAGGGCGTTATGACTGGACCGAAACAAAGCAACATGATCTCATCAAAGATAAATCAACAACACAGAAAGACCGTGCTTTTACCGGACGTGCGGGGTTATTGTATGCCTTTGATAACGGCATTTCGCCTTATATCAGTTACAGCACTTCCTTTGAGCCCAATCTGTCTCAAGGTGCACCGGGTACACCGGCATTCAAACCCACAACAGGTGCGCAGACTGAGATAGGCATCAAATTCCAGCCCAAAGATCACAATACCTTGTTAACGCTTTCCTTATTCGATATCACCCAAAAAAATGTGACCAGCCGTAATCCAGTCACTCGCGTTAGCGAACAAATTGGCAAAATTGGCTCAAAAGGGGCGGAAGCCGAAATCCATTCACAAATCACACCTGAAATCAATCTGATAGCCACCTATACCTATACAGATACTAAAACCAAAGGTGATAGCAATGCCTCACGTATCGGCAAAAGAGTACCATCGATTCCTGAACATACGGCTTCTGCCTGGGGTAGCTATAGCTTCACACAGACGGCTCTGAAGGGCTTTACTCTGGGAGCAGGCGTACGCTATATCGGCACCACATCCGGCGATTATGAAGAAACATTCCATGTACAGCCCTACTCCCTCTACGACCTGATGGCGAAATACGATCTTGGCGAAGCATCACCTCAGTTAAAAGGTGCCAGCGTACAGCTAAACGTGAATAACCTGAGCAACAAACGTTATGTCGCCTCATGCTCGAATAAAGAAGCCTGCTTCTATGGTGGAGGACGCAGTATCTTTGCCACTGTGTCGTATAGCTGGTAAAGCAAAACTTACTTATCTCAGTGACAAAAAGTAATGCTATGTATGACAAAATCTTTTTGCCACTGTGAGCTTATTTTCATCAGCGCAAGCTTATACGTGTTGAGCCACTTTTTACGTCTAAGCCAATTTATTGAATCTATTATTTAAAAATAATAGGGAAACATCGTGCTTAAGTTAACTACTGAATATCACACATCCCAACTACTGGATTTTAGTTGTGATGATTTTGTGTTCCTGTCCTCAAATAAAAGCCTGCATGCACAAGGGTGTTTTACCAAAATAACAACTCCTGCCAGTCATCATGGTGATATTGACAATCCATTGCGTGATCATTTATCTCAATTATTCCATCAGGCTGAACAGGCCGGAATTAAAAATCCCATCGCAGTGGGAGCAATCCCTTTTGATAAACGCCAACCTTCTGCCCTTTACATTCCTTATGAGTACCATTGGCTAGAAAGAGAAACCTTGCGTTTTTCCGCTCCGTCTTCTTCACCAATGTTGCCATTACACAAGTGTCATTCATGGCCCGAAAAAGCAGAGTTTTGCCAGATGGTCTCTCAGGCCGTTGATGCCATACATCAGGGTCAGATTGATAAAGTCGTCCTTTCACGCCTGTTAGACATTGAATTTGAGCAAGAGCCTGACACTATCCAACTTTTTATGCAGCTTAACGCCCAAAATCCCTATAGCTATAACTTCCACCTTCCATTGGGCAACAGCACGTTAATTGGAGCCAGTCCAGAACTTATACTTCGCAAACAGGGCAATGCCATTACGTCTCAACCTCTGGCAGGTTCATCGCGCAGAAGCCGCAATATCGCAGAAGATAACGCCTTACGACAATCGCTGCTGCATTCGGCTAAAGATCACCATGAACATCAATTAGTGATTAACGCAATAAGAAGCGCACTTACTGAACATTGTACTGAACTGATGATCCCTGATTCTCCTTCAATATTCAGTACCCCTTTACTTTGGCACCTCGCCACAGAAATACGCAGCGAATTACGCAATAAACACGCCGATGCACTTTCAGTGGCCTGTCTGCTCCATCCGACTCCAGCACTTTGTGGTGCGCCAAGAGAACGGGCATACGAACTCATCGCTCAACTCGAACCCTTCGAACGTAACTATTTTGGCGGCATTGTCGGTTGGTGTGATGCCAGAGGCAATGGCGAATGGGTCATTGCTATTCGCTGTGGTGAATTATTTGCAAACCATGTTCGACTCTTCGCAGGAGCTGGCATCGTTGCTGACTCCCAACCCAATGCCGAATGGCAGGAAACGGGAGTAAAACTGGGCACCATGTTACAGGCGCTGGGATTATCCGCTAATAAGGAACATGTGTTATGAGTATTGAGTTCAATCGCTGGCCCGAAGAATTGTCACAGCGCTATCGTCAACGCGGCTACTGGCTTGACCTTACCCTTGACGACATACTCAGTCGTCAGGCTACCAATGAAAATACCGCGCTGATTTGCTCGGAGCGACAATATAGCTATCGCCAACTCAATCAACTCGCGGACAATCTGGCTGCCTCCCTCAAACGTCGTGGTGTTCAGCATAGGAAAACCGCCTTGGTGCAATTAGGCAATATTGCGGAATTTTATATCACCTTTTTTGCCCTACTGCGTTTAGGTGTAGTTCCCGTCAATGCCTTGTTCAGCCACCAGCGTAGTGAGCTATTGGCTTACGCCGAGCAGATTAAACCATCATTACTGATCGCAGATCGTAGCCATTCTCTATTTTCAGACAATACTTTTATTCACGAACTGCATACACGCCATCCTTCACTGACAAACGTATTCCTGCGGGGAGATAACTATAGCCCGATAGATTTAACGATACTGACTGATGAAAAAGTGAATGACTTTACCGCGACACCAACACCAGCGGATGAAGTCGCTTTTTTTCAGCTATCAGGTGGCAGTACTGGCATCCCGAAATTGATCCCGCGTACTCACAATGATTACTACTACAGTATTCGCACTAGCGTTGATATCTGCCATTTCAATGCGCAAACACGCTACTTATGCGCCCTTCCTGCCGCCCATAATTACCCGATGAGTTCGCCAGGCGCATTGGGCGTTTTTTATGCAGGAGGTCAAGTGATTATGGCCAACGATCCCAGTGCATCCAGTTGTTTTCCTTTGATTAAACAGCATCGGATCAATGTGGCTGCTTTAGTTCCTCCTGCGGTAAGCCTGTGGCTGGAAGCCATTACTCTGACAGCGGATAAGTCACCGCTTGATAGTCTGACCTTATTACAGGTAGGCGGTGCACACCTGAGTGAATCTCTGGCACGGAGAATCCCTTCGGAGCTGGGTTGCCAGTTACAACAGATATTTGGCATGGCAGAGGGATTGGTGAACTACACACGGCTAGATGATGACGAGCAAACAATTTTCACCACTCAAGGCCGTCCGATCAGTGATGATGATGAAGTATGGGTCGCCGACAATCTGGGCAATCAGCTACCATATGGTGTTCCCGGTAGGTTGATGACGCGCGGGCCTTATACTTTTCGTGGGTACTACCAAAGCCATCAATACAACAAACTCGTATTTGATAAAAATGGTTTTTACTGTTCGGGTGATTTAGTTATTCAAACAGAGAAAGGCTATCTAAAAGTTGTGGGCAGGGAAAAAGACCAAATTAATCGTGGTGGCGAAAAGATTGCAGCAGAAGAAATTGAAAATCTGCTGTTACGCCATCCGCAGGTGATCTATGCAGCATTGATCGCCATTCCTGACTCGCTGATGGGAGAAAAAAGCTGCGCCTATGTTGTTACCCGCGAAGAGATAAAATCAGTCATATTGCGTCGCTTTTTACGCGAGCAAGGTATCGCTGATTACAAACTTCCCGACCGCTTTGAAAACGTTCCATCCCTACCCATGACGCCTGTCGGCAAAATCGATAAACAAAAATTACGCCAAATTGCACAGAACATGTTAGTCCATGTCGGAGAAACAAAATGAGCATTCCCAAAATTAACGATTATATTCTGCCCGTAACTCAAGAATTACCGATCAATAAAGTGGATTGGCCATTTGATAGTCAGCGGGCCGCTTTACTGATCCATGACATGCAGAATTATTTCCTCAATTTCTGGGAAACCGATAGCCAGCTAGTAAAGCAAATGATCGACAATATCGTTCGTCTCAGAAAACAGTGCAAACAACTGGGGATTCCGGTTTTTTACACCGCCCAACCCAACCACCAAAGTGATGCAGACCGTGGGTTATTGAATGATATGTGGGGAGCAGGACTAAATCAGCATCCTGAGCAACAAAGTATCACTGACGCATTGGCGCCTGAAAGCGATGACACCATATTGATAAAATGGCGTTACAGTGCCTTTCAGCGCTCAGATTTAGAACAACAATTGAAAGTCATGGAGCGTGATCAATTAATCATCTGCGGTGTTTATGCTCATATTGGTTGCATGACAACAGCCACGGATGCCTTTATGCGCGACATCAAACCTTTTTTTGTCGCTGATGCACTGGCAGATTTCAGCCGCAACGAGCATATCATGGCATTACGTTATATTGCCGGCCGTTGTGGTCGCGTACTGACGACAGAAACTCTGCTCAACGAAATATCCCCGTCCCCAAAATGGACACGCGAACGTCTCCGTGCTGAAATTTTACCTCTGCTCGATGATGACTGCGGTGATATTGATGATCACGAAAACCTACTGGATTACGGCCTTGACTCTGTAAAAACAATGTCTCTGGTGACACGTTGGAACCATGAAAACCATGACATTAATTTTATCTCGCTAGTGAAAAAACCAACGTTGGCAAACTGGCTCACTCTGCTTAATGATAGACAAGAGTCCAAATAATGAACGCAACTTTCGATTTCAATAATAAACATGTTTGGGTGACAGGAGCAGGGCGTGGTATTGGCTATCACATTGCTAGTCGATTCAGTCAGGCTGGTGCGAAAGTCATCGGGTTGGATCTGGCGTTTCCCGATACTAACCTCCCTTTTACTGCTTATGAGTTAGATATCAGTGACCATGTAGCCGTGAGCCAGCGCTGTCGTGAATTACTCACAGAAGAATCCCGCTTGGATGTATTGGTCAATGGTGCGGGTATCCTGCGAACAGGACGAACAGAAACCCTGAGCTGGGAAGATTGGCAACAATGTTTCAACGTCAATGCCGGTGGAGCTTTTAATTTTTTTCAGGCTGTGATCCCACAATTTCAACGGCAACGCAGTGGAAACATCGTTTCTATCTGCTCTAATGCTGCTCACGTTCCACGGGTCGAAATGTCAGCTTATGGCGCTTCCAAAGCCGCCTTGCGTAGCTTGTGTCAAAGTGTCGGGCTTGAATTGGCTCCCTATGGTGTGCGTTGCAATCTGGTTTCCCCCGGTTCAACGGATACTCCCATGCTACGAGGTATGTGGCAAAATGCTGCATCCAGACAAAACACCATTGATGGTTTTCCTGACAAATTTAAGTTAGGTATCCCTTTGAAAAAAATTGCCTTGCCGGAAGAAATTGCGGATACCGTTCTTTTCCTTGCTTCAGATCTCGCCAGTCATATCACCATGCAGGATATTGTCGTTGATGGTGGAGCAACCTTGGGTAGCTGAGTGAAAAATCCATCTGTGCAATCTAAAAAGCTCAGACAGTGACAGGCGCCATCAGACACGTCAATATAAAGTGCAGACCATCCAAGATGATGGCCTGCACTATTAATAAATCTGTCAATATTCCAAGAGCATGAAATTACCAAATAAAAACAGCCTGAGTGTGCACCCTCTATGTAACAAGTGAGTACCTGATAGCGATATGTATTTCATCGCTTTCACATTCTTGATCTATACTATTGTCCCCTTTTTTATATATTAAAAATACCATGGAACGATTTCTAGAAAACACTATGTACGCCTCTCGCTGGCTACTTGCGCCAGTTTACTTTGGTTTATCATTGGCGCTATTTGCTCTCGCGGTTAAATTCTTTCAGGAAATCCTGCATATCCTGCCGTATATCTTTTCAGTTGCAGAATCCGATCTGATCCTGACGTTACTTTCTTTGATTGATATGACACTGGTTGGTGGGTTGCTGGTAATGGTGATGTTTTCCGGCTATGAAAACTTTGTCTCAAGCTTGGATATCGACGAAGATAAGGAAAAATTGAGTTGGCTAGGAAAAATGGATGCGACATCTCTCAAAAATAAAGTCGCAGCCTCGATTGTCGCTATTTCCTCCATCCATTTGCTGCGCATTTTTATGGATGCCAAAAATGTACCGGACAATAAACTGATGTGGTATGTCATTATCCATCTCACCTTTGTTTTATCCGCATTTGTGATGGGATATCTTGATAAACTTACTCGCCACGACCACTAAGCAATAACTTAACCTCACGCAAACACATTCCCTTGATGCCAGTTGATTCCAACCGGCTGGCATTACGGGCTCCGCTGCTTAGTGGGTTCACTGTTCAGGGTTTCTTTCAATAACGTCTCAATAAAACCGTCCACAACCATTTCAACCACTTCACTTCTGGTTGTTTCCAACCGATTGGCCAAACCGTCTATTTTCCTGATAACAGACATTCTCAGAGAGAGAGAAATCGATTTTTTCTTCTCTTTATCAAGGAAAACATGGCTGGTGACTTCTTCAGCATGGAGACTGAGATGCTGGGCAAGCAGTTCTTCGATCCTTCTCACATCTTTTTTGGTCAGCATCCCTTTATCAATTAACTGATAGGTGTTTCCTATTTTGCTAAATCGAATATCTGCGCAGTAGAGATCTCTCAACTCCCGCAATGCACGTGTTAATGTCGGCTCCGAACAATGGAGTTCCCTAATGATTTTAACCTTACTAACGGGTTTGCCATGTGAGAGCAATAAAGTTAATTTGAAATTTCTAAATTGTTTGGGACTAAGCAGCATTTTTTGATTACCAAATCAGGGATAACAAAAACAAAAAATCCCTACGGTTAACTGCGGGGATGGCCTATCAGCATAGCTTCTACAGCAGGTAAATCAATATTAAAACAGATTAAAGCCTTGCTAGCTCCTTCATTAGTCTTTATTTCTAGGCTGCCTCGTTCTATGCGACTTCTGCTTCTATGCCATAATACTCTGCTCGTTGCAGGATATTCATCGCCCAGTGTTGATGAGTCGCTGGTTCACACATCGCCCCTTGAGATTTGAAAACAGCCTGACTGGCGTTGAGGATATTTAACGCATCAGCATAATCATGGGCGCTGACCATAAACGCTCGCTGGATGCATTTAATCTGCCTCGGATGTATCGCGGTTTTTCCCACCAAACCGTGGGTAATATCTAATTCCAGCTCTTTCTCAAGTAGTTTCAAATCATCGATATGCTCGCAAACGGGCGCGGTCAGAGAGAACCCACGGGCCGCAAAAACAGCAATCAGCATTTTGATGACATATCCCATAGGCCCATCATAAAGCGTAAAAGTACGTGAGCGACGCAGAGATATCACATTCATCAAATCATTACCGCCGATACGCAGGGCAATAATACGTTCCTTGCAAGGATGATTTTTAAGGGTATCAGCAAGTTGATTCATTTGTTGAACATCAAACACTTCTCCCGTTTCCAGTGTAGGCATAATGCAAAGATGTGTTGAGCTAATAATGTCCCACCAATCGGATACCGAAGCGTGGGTAAATTTAGGCAGAACCAGCCCATCAACGGCACTGAGGTTAACATTAGCAACCAGATATCTCCCCATCATCACGTCACGCGGACGGATAAAAATCAGCGGACGTGGATGCTTGCTATCAGAAAAAAACATTTCAGCAGAAGCGGTATCGGATTCAGCCAGTACTTGCAGGGCATGCTTGAGATTTTCGATAGCAACAGGAATATCTTGTTCGTTGACCGCATCTTCCAGACAAATCACCAGAGAGCGCAGACCAGAAATTTTATTGTGTAACACGATTTCTGCAATATCTTGGCGAGTCGCTGGCATATACAGTGTTGCACCAAGTTGATATGGAGAAGGGATAGCTGTCATCACGCAACCTTCTTAATGATTGTCACAGCACGATATTGACCGATTAAGTCACCCACTTCCGTAATAGTGACCTGTTTTTGGCGTGCCAGATGAACCAGTAAAGCAACATCAGGGTCATTTTGAGAACGCACAAGCACGTGTTCCGGTACGCGACGCAATACAGCCCGGGTTGCCTCAGCAATGCCGGGTTTAATGCGATTAATGCTGTCAATCTGGTATTGTTCAGCCAAGTTGGAAATCACCGTTTTGCTCAATTGTAGCAAAGCTCGCTTTTCCTGTGGCTGCCAAATGGCTTCTGGTACAGTATCCAAATCCAGTCGATCACGGCAATCAGCAACGGTATCCACCAGCAATCTGCTGCACTCAAATTCAACCAGATGATCACACTGTACGCAACCATGCAGCCCCTCTTCACACCAGACAGAACGTGATATCAAGCCAGATACCGGCGCTCCCATAATACCAAAAGGAATCAACCAATCGTCGTCACTGGCTGCCAGCCACGAACAGCCACAGGGATCGGCCAATACCACTAAACGCGGAATACCCGAATAGCCAACCCGCCCTTCCAGAGAGTGTGACAGTTCCGCAGTAATGGCCCCTTTCCCCGTCCAACCATCGACAAACACGATCCCCTCTGTGCCATGTTGCTGCTCAATGTACGATAGTGCTGCATTGTCTATTCCGCGATCCCGAATAATACTGATGCCATAATGATAAGAACACTTACCCATCTTTCTGAGTGTCTGATGCAACATAACCCCCAAAGGCACGCCAGCTCTGACCAAACTGACCAGCACAATTGGTGTGTCATCCGGCGTATCACCAAAGCGGGATATCAATGCCTTGGCAAGCATCACGACTTCCGTTGCCAACCGGACAGCCCCTTGTTCCAGCGCCTTATCAAATAAATCGAGATGATAAAGCGTTGGTGCGGGTTCCTGACTCAACATATCCGAGTAGTGGCGCGTGCCCGATTGGATCAACTGTTCCTTAACATCGACAGGCGTCATCTCAATCTGAACTGGCTTTAACAGAAATTGAACATCATCAGAAGCATAACTCCCAGAGAAAGGGGGAAAGCTATTCATTATTTACAGCTCCAAATAAAGAATTCATTAATTTGTCAGCAAATTGGCTTTGCTGGGGCATACCAAACCAATCACAAAGTTGCATGAAACGATAGTCACTCAGACTATCCCCCAGACCAATAACAGGAAAAACACCCCTCTCAGCACGAAGCTTTTGCAAAAGGTGACGAGTTGCCAATCCCTTGTCAACACACTTTGGTAACAAAGTCAGATTGTTATTGTTTTGGTGAAAATAAAAATGAAAGTCACCAGAGTCAGACCACTCTGCTATTGCCTGAGTCAGTGCTTCAGCCAGCACATCAAGATCGTCCAGATTATCGCAATTCCGGTGCTTAATAATCAGGAAAACAGGCATATCACCATACTCATAATCGATACGTACCCATGCATCCATACCGTGTGATGCGATCAAACAATGAGCCAGGCGTTCCAACTCCCGCAATTTATCCCGATACGGCATCAATGCTGACAGCATATGTGATCGCCAGTGCTCATCAATTGAACCTTCCGGTGTCAGGATCACCGCGCCATGCGTGACAATACACCAAGAATGGAAAGGGAGCTGCACGCGATGAAACTGCTCTGTGTTTCTGGCCGTTACAGGGATAACCTCCGCATGAGCCAGCAACCAGTCAACCAACATGGACTGCTTTTCGATCAGATAACTCTGAGGAGAGCCTTTTCGATCCAAGGCTCCCACACGAAAAAGTGACATATCTGATGTGTTGTCCATCTTGCGGTACGATTGAAATAGCGTGTCATCAATATCGGTCAAAAAAACGGGCTTAATCATAGGCAACAAGCTCTACAATGGGAGACACACGGGTAAGCTGTGCGATTAACGCCGGATCAACGGCTGTTTTCGGCGTTTCAAGGCACAACAGTACACGGTCGAATTTCTGGTGCGCGACATTGTAGAGAAAATTGGATATGCCAAGTCCGTAATTATCGGTAAAAGCCATCACTGACTGAATAGCATGACCACAGGAGATTGGAGAGCGCGTTGTCGAACCAAACATCACTGATGCACCTTCTTGCTCAAGCCGCTCAGCAAGGAGAAATGGTTGCCAGACAAATTCACTCGACCCCAACACCAGCATTTTCTCACTCACTTTGGCATGAATATCTGTGCCGAGATCACATTGAATTTGATCCAGACCCAAACGTCCCCAATTCTGGTTGCCAATGATGTTGATTTTTCCCCGTGCCGTGACATTGACTTGAGGCATAACCGGAACAGGTGCAGAGGGATCCGCTTCCCATTGCCAATTGCCTTCAATCAGGGAAACCGCAGAAACCGGTAGTGGGCTGCGCTTCATCACCGATTCACCACTCCAATCCGTCAACGTGACAGTGACGATACGCTCAATATGCTTAAGCCCACTGTTGCGTAGTGCATCCAACAGATTAAGGAATGTATTACCGGTAGTCGCCTCATCATCAATCAAAACCAGAGTACGCGCACTCATCACCCGCTGACGCAACCGGTTTTCGGCTGGCCAGTAAATCAGATGATCGGTTGCGTGACTGTGATTCTCCTTAAACTCACACAATAGATCGCCATCAACGGGATGGCGTGTCGAGGTCAGAAAGACAGGAGCATCAACCTTATCCCGTGTTTCCTGAAATACCCCAGCCGCCAGCCCGACAGCCGTTTCCGCCATGCCAATATACAGGACCGGGCCGGGAATATTAGCGGGAAACTGCTCAGATAATTTCCGATAGACCGAACGCATGGTTGATGGGCAGACAGGAATATGCCGTCCCAATACTTTACTGACAAATAAGAATGCCCTTTTGGGGTTACGTCGTTCAGCAACATCAAATAGCGCTTCCAAAGATGTGGTGCCGCGAGATGCCGTTACCGTCAACGTTCCACTGTTTAATTTTTTCTGATAAACCTGAGTATCATTTAATGCTGTCATGATGGTGCCTTTTTAAAAAAATTTCAGTCCGTTTTGGATCGCAGATGGAAACGGCAAGAATCCTCTCATAAACTAAATTCCGCTATTCAGGCAAAAACTATTGTTAAATTGCCAAGAGTCAACATGGTAACACTCAGCAATCTTTCCTAATTCGGTGAAAGATACGTCGCAGTCTAGGGTTGAGAACAAGCACATGTCAATCATATTATGATTTTTTAGTTTAAAATTTATTTGACTTTTTTGCACGAAAAAGAAATCATAAAAAATGAAGCCAGATTGTTCTCTATCACGCAGTTAACAACCAAACATACTGTTTATGGGAATCATAATATGACAGATTTTTGGCTACCTATTTGTCATATTATGATTTTTTAATACGTGAAATTAACGTGATTCACCGACAAACAGCATATGAGGTGTCATTAATGGTTTCGTTAAACAAAAATCAGTCAGTTTCGCTCGCCAAACAGAGCGCTTCACTGGCTAAAGTTGATTTTGGTCTGGGATGGGATCCCGTCGCTAAAAAGAAAGGCTTTTTAGCAAGTTTATTCAGTGGTAGCAGCGATGAAATTGATCTAGATGCAAGCTGCATACTGCTTGATGGAGCTGGCAATACCATCGATACAGTGTGGTTCGGGCAACTGAAATCAAAATGCGGTTCCATACTACACACCGGCGATAGTCTGACAGGTGAAGGTGACGGCGATGATGAAGTTATCCGTGTCGACCTGATCAAACTGCCCGCCAAGGTCGAATACCTCGCTTTTACCGTTAACAGTTTCCGTGGCCAAACCTTCAATGACGTTGAAAACGCCTTCTGTCGTGTGGTTGACCAAAGTGGTAAAGAACTGGCTCGCTATCAGTTGAATGAGCAAGGTGCTCATACTGGCATTATCATCTCTTCTCTGCGCCGTAACGGGGGTCAATGGGATTTCACAGCACATGGCGTTCCTTGCCATGGTCAGACTATTGACACTATGTATCCTCAGATCGTTGAGACGGTGGTACGCTAATGAATCTGATGCCCGGGGGAAATGCCCCCGTTTCCAACCAGACCGTCACCGTACGGGTTCTGTCAGGTGCAGCCATTGATGTCTCAGCTTTCCGTCTGTATGCCGATGGCAAAGTTAAAGGCGATCCAGATATGGTATTTTATGGTCAGCCCGTTAGTGATGACAACACCATTCGTCTGGCTGGCGACAATATCAATACCTCATTCAGCGTCAACTTGCCCGCCTTAGGGCGGGATGTCCAGAAAGTGGCGTTCACCGCAACCTGCGACGGCAATCAAACCATCTCTAACCTGCATAGCCTTACCATTCAGGTCGAGCTGAACAGCAGCGTGATTTTGCAGGGGAATGTTGAAGTGCAAGGGCGCTCGGAAGCCGCCTTGATCCTTGGTGAACTGTATCGCCGCAATGGAGAGTGGAAATTCCGCTTTATTGCTCAAGGCTTTAATGGCGGTCTTAAACCTCTGGCAGAGCATTTTGGCGTGGATATCATTGATGATGCACCAAAATCAACACCCGCTCCAGCTCCAGCATCAACTGCACCAAGCAGCATTAGTCTCAGCAAGGTTTCGCTGACAAAAGAAAAACCGGCTATCAGTCTGAGTAAACGCGATAACTTCGGCGAAATTCGCGTGAATCTGAACTGGAACCAAACGCCCTCCTCTTCCTCCTCAAAAGGTCTATTTCAGGGCATGTTTGGTTCAAACAAAGGCGTGGATCTGGATCTCGGGGCCTTCGTCCGGCTGCGGGATGGAGAGCGCGACGTTATCCAAGCATTAGGAAATGGCTTTGGTGATTACCATCATGAACCCTATGTACAGTTACAGGGAGATGATCGCACCGGAAGTGTGAGTGACGGTGAATGGCTTCACATCAATGGTCGTGAATGGAAAAACATCAATGAGGTTTTGATCTACGCCTTTATCTACGAAGGGGCACCCAGCTGGGACAAGACTGATGGCGTCGTCACGATCTATGTCCCTGATCAACCCCCCATAGAAACTCGTATGACGGAAGGTTATAACCACAAAAACATGTGTGCTATTGCCCGCCTTGTCAATGAAAACGGTGCCATCAAAGTAGAACGCATCAATCAATACTTCAGTGGGCACAAAGAAATGGACAGAGCATTTGGATGGGGCTTCAGCTGGTCAGCCGGCAAAAAATAGCAGCCTGTTTTTACACAACTATGTCTTACACAATGATGTCTTATACAGAGAGTTCTTATACAAGGGATTCTTACACAACGAGTTCTTACACCAACGGAGGGACTTATGTCCTTTTTAAATAAAATCAAGTCTGCATTCAATGCAGGCCGCGAAGAGTTAACCAACCAAGTTGGCCGCTTCAAGAACAAAAAATTCATGGAAGGCACAGTAGCCGTATGTGCACACGTTGCAATGGCGAGCAACGGTGTCAGCTCAGAAGAAAAGCAGAAAATGATAGGGTTTATCAAAAGTTCTCCTGAGCTGAAAGTTTTCGATACCACTGAAATTATCGAATTCTTCAACAAGCTGGTCAGCAGCTATGAATTTGATGCTGACATTGGCAAAGGTGAAGCCATGAAATTCATTATGGCACTGAAACAACAGCCGGAAGCGGCGCAGCTTGCTTTGCGTGTCGGTATTGCGGTCGCCAAAAGTGATGGTGACTTTGATAACAACGAAAAAAATGCTGCCCGCGAAATATGCATAGCCCTGGGCTTTGCTCCGGCTGATTTCGAACTGTAATCGCAGATAATTTAAGAGGCTTACTTCATGGTATCCACGCACATTGGTTTTCCGATAGAAACCGTTGCTGTATTCATTATTCTGTCGGTGGGTGCGCTCCTTATCGATCTCTTTATGCATCGTCATGATAAGCCGATTTCGCTGCGCAGCGCTGCCCTTTGGTCTGTTTTCTGGATCGCAATTGCATTTGTTTTCGCAGGTTTCCTGTATGCTCGTCATGGCGAAGAAACCGCCAGCCTGTTTATAACGGGCTATGCACTGGAAAAAGTCCTTTCCGTCGATAATCTGTTCGTCATCATGGCGATTTTCTCTTGGTTCGCCGTGCCTGACCGCTATCGCCACCGTGTTCTGTATTGGGGAATTATCGGCGCGATCGTCTTCCGTGGGATTTTCGTCGCCATCGGGACAAGCCTGTTAGCTTTGGGACCATGGGTTGAAGTGGTGTTTGCGGTTATTGTCGGCTGGACAGCGGTGATGATGCTGAAAAGCGGTGATGATGACGATGAAATCGAAGATTATTCGCAGCACCTTGCCTACCGTCTGGTGAAGCGTTTCTTCCCGATTTGGCCGAAACTGCGCGGTCATGATTTTATGCTGAACCAAAAGGAAGTAGATGCAGAGCTGGCTAAACCAGAAAATGCAGATGTGAAAGCGGGTCGAGCAGGCAAAGCAGCGCTTTATGCTACACCACTGATGCTGTGTCTGGCTGTGGTTGAACTGTCTGACGTGATGTTTGCCTTTGACTCTGTACCTGCGGTTATTGCTGTCAGCCGAGAGCCTTTGATTGTGTACAGCGCCATGATGTTTGCTATCTTGGGCCTGCGTACACTCTACTTCGTGCTTGAAGCACTGAAAAAGTATCTGGTGCATTTGGAAAAAGCGGTAATTGTTCTGCTGTTCTTTATTGCCATTAAATTAGGTTTGAACGCTTCAGAACACATATTCCACCATGGTTATTCCATTTCGGCGACAAGCAGCCTATTTGTGGTCATCGGGGTATTGGTTGTCGGTATTATTGCCAGCCTGCTGTTCCCACAAAAAGAAAATGCAAGTTAAATCCGGTAAGTTAAATCTAGCTAAGTAAAATAACGTAACAAATGAGGAAATAAAAATGGGTGTATCTCTTTCTAAAGGCGGTAACGTTTCTCTGAGCAAAGAAGCGCCAACCATGAAAAACGTTCTGGTCGGTCTTGGCTGGGATGCCCGCGCAACTGACGGACAGGACTTTGACCTTGATGCATCTGCCTTCTTGCTGGCAGCTAACGGCAAAGTACGTGGTGATGCAGATTTCATTTTCTACAACAATCTGAAATCTGCTGACGGTTCCATCATGCACACAGGCGACAACCGTACCGGTGAAGGCGATGGCGATGACGAATCACTTAAAATCAAACTGGATCAGATCCCTGCTGACGTAGAAAAAGTCGTGTTTGTTGTCACTATCCATGACGCACAGGCTCGTCACCAGAGCTTCGGCCAAGTTTCCGGTGCATTCATTCGTCTGGTTAACGATGACTCTCAAGTTGAAGTGGCTCGCTATGACCTGACAGAAGATGCATCTACTGAAACTGCCATGCTGTTCGGTGAACTATACCGCCACAATGGTGAGTGGAAATTCCGCGCAGTAGGTCAGGGTTATGCGGGTGGCCTGGCTTCTGTTTGTGCGCAATATGGAATTAACGCTGCTTAATTGATACCGAATAGATTTCTTATTGCATCAAAAGGCAGCAAAGAAACGAACCCTTAAGAACATAAATAACGATGTGACGGGGTAAGTGATCGTAGCCAACAAAGCTGCAATTTGAAAGATAAAGGGTATAACTATACAGTGATGAAAAGCCCTGCTCGACCCTATAAGCAGGGCTTTTATTTTATCGACATTACAATCGACTGACTGCTGATGTTTCATATTTAAAGCCAATAATCAGCCTCTAATTAGTTAACATTTAGTACCAAACTGTCAACCTCGATAGATTAATCTACATAAATTCATTTTTATTTTATGTTTTATTTTAAAATTCATACATTCTGGATTTTTATTCTTTCGATGGCGAAATAAGCACTATAACAGGAGAATTTAGGTGGAGGGAGAATGGTCAGATATATTGACTTTTCTTAATG
Organism: Xenorhabdus hominickii; assembly: GCF_002632725.1. Classification (GTDB taxonomy): domain Bacteria; phylum Pseudomonadota; class Gammaproteobacteria; order Enterobacterales; family Enterobacteriaceae; genus Xenorhabdus; species Xenorhabdus hominickii. Next base: position 25,196 of record NZ_NJAI01000003.1, on the reverse strand, counting down.
TTAAAAAATTTAAGCCAACTTATTTAGTTTTATTCATCAAGGCGTTGAAAAAACACTTTGTAAAATATAAAAAAACGATTAGCTTGCAAACGGAGAAACATCATCAGTTAACAGTTTGGTACTAAATGTAACCCTTTTTCGCTTCCCTCTTGCTCGCCAAATTCCATCAAAGCGACCAGCATTACTCGCGGTGTACCTGACGGTATGACGAATATTGCGATGGCCTAAATAGTCTTGAATCAATCGAGTATCGACACCATTATCCGCTAACGCATAACCACACGAATGACGCAACATGTGCGGATTCGCGCAAATCGCAATTTCTGCCTTGATGCTGGTGCTCCTGATAATTTTATAAAATTGCTGCCGTGACAAAGGTTCCCCGGATCGGGAGATAAACAGCCATTCACTTTTACCAAATTTTTCAAATTTTTTACGTATAGTCATCCACTTACGCAATAATTGAATTTCACGTAAAACCATAGGGTGAATAGTCGAAAAACCATTTTTCAAACGATTAACACTCAAACTCCGGTCACGCAGATCCACATCAGACATCCGTAACCTCAATAGCTCAGAAACACGAAAACCGTGAATAAAGCCCATAAAAAGCATACAGATATTACGTTCTGCATTGGCACCATTTTCTAATTCAGCCAATAGTTGCTCAATCTCAGAATTAGTTAAATATTTACGTTTTAGCATAATGAATTACTCTCTGTGGTAGTTGGTTATTGTCTCTTATAATTAAAATCATTCATGGATAGGAAACTTTTTGAATAAATCATTCCCGTAAAAAATGAAAATATTTCCAACCGGATCACCAATAACATTTTTCTTAATATAACCAATTGATACAAATAACAAATTATAAAATTATTTTTACACAAACTAAAAATCATCTTAATTTTCCAATAACAAAAAAATACAAAAACCTTATATAAATAGAATGCGCTATACAGAAAAACTATCTTTTTTATTGTCAGACAACAAGTCCAAACACTGTGAAAACACATTCCACCTCATGAGATAATGCGATAAATAATATAAGCAATCAATTGTTTTTGGTTACCAAGATACTATTTTTAGTTACCAATATACTAAGAAGTAAAAAATTTAATTTTTATATCGCACGACACATTGATAATGAATAAAATGTAATATTAGATAAATGGCGAATAATAATTGCATGACAGATTTATGTCATAAATATGACAATCTATTTGATACATACCCAATAGATTTCGAGTTGCAGCGCTTATGTCTTGAGAACGAATTCCCCAGTCATATAGCTAACTATTATGACTGGGGTGAAAGAAGTGGTGCGATCTCTTTCTATCGAAGAAGCCATATCTATCTGTTAGATATAGCTTTATTAGTGGCATTCCATTTTATAAGATGCTGATAATCTTCACTTCTGACTTAGTGAAAGTGGGAATAGAATCAAAAAACTCACTCTCTGATTATCACTTCTCTGTGATGGGTTTTAGTTTAGCCATAAAATGGCGTAATATCGGTGGTTCATAAGTAAAAGTTAAGCCCTTGATATCAGCCACGCGCTGCTTTAAGGCAATAAAAGCATCGACGATATAATCCATATGATCATTGGTATACACACGACGAGGGATCGCCAGTCTCAATAGCTCCATCGGTGATTCTTTTTGTTGGCCTGTCAGTGGATCACGCCCCAATAATAAAGAGCCAATTTCCACACTTCTGATACCCGCTTCCAAGTATAATTCATTATTCAACGCATGCGCTGGAAATTGATCACTGGGAATATGGGGCAGGAACAATTTAGCATCAACAAAGACAGCATGTCCCCCGATCGGGTACTGAATAGGTATTCCCGCTTGCTTAAGTTGTTCCCCTAAATAGGTCACCTGATTAATGCGGTAAGATAAAAAGTCTTCATCCATCCCTTCTTCGAGACCAATCGCCAGTGCCTCCATATCACGCCCAGCAAGCCCGCCATAAGTCACGAACCCTTCGAGAGGAATGCAGCGGATCCGTGTTTCATTAAACAACTCCTCATCATCACGAAAACAGCAAAGACCACCGATATTCACCATTGGATCTTTTTTTGCAGACATCGTCAGCATATCGCCATATTGGTACATTTCTTTGACGATCTCTTTGATAGATTTATCTGCGTAACCCTTTTCTCTCTGCTTAATAAACCAGGCATTTTCACAAAAACGTGCTGAATCAATCACGACGGGAATATCATGTTGCTTCGCTATTTCATATACCGCTTTCATATTAGCAAGCGAAACCGGCTGCCCTCCCGTACTATTGCAAGTGACTGTCGTTATAATGGCAACAACATTATCCGCACCATTTTCTTTAATCGTCTTGTTAAGGACTTCAATATCAAAGTTACCTTTCCAATCGTAATAATGGCCCGTATCAAAGGCTTTATTTGTGACGACATTGATAGCCTTGGCACCGTTTAATTCCACATGTGCCATTGTTGTATCAAAGTGAAAATTAGAAATGAATACGGGGTTTTTAGCTCCGCCTTTTAGTTTTTTTCTGGCAATCAGGGTAGGAAATAAAATCTGCTCTGCACCACGGCCTTGATGAGTAGGGATCGTGTATTCGTATCCGATCAACTCCTTAACTTTATCCACCAAATTATAATAATTGCGAGATCCCGCATAAGCTTCATCTCCCATCATCATACCTGCCCACTGTTGATTACTCATAGCCCCAGTGCCAGAGTCAGTTAGCAGGTCAATATAAACCATATCAGAAGAGAGCAAAAATGGATTATACCCCGCAGTTTCCAATGCTGTTTCACGTTCAGCACGGTTTGTCATACGAATATTTTCTACCATTTTAATGCGGAAGGGTTCTGGAATACGCTTCATCTTAATATTCCTATTTAGAGATAAAAAATAAAATGATCCACACAGCATTAAGAAAAAACGCTTAAATGCCAGACTTTAAAAAATAGTTTTTTTCAAAATGGAAATCTGTGATTAGATAGGAGCAGGCTTCAATATTCGATTGATAAGATTAGAATGCACTTGAAAAAAGCATTTGTACAACATTAACTCAAGACTCATACATTAAACCCATACGATATTAATACCTAAAGGAATACTTATACAATAATAAAATATTTCTGTCTATGTAATTTTTAAATAATAGTAAACCATAAAAAACAATATCTATAAAATAATAAGATAAAGGTACAATTAAATATAATGCTTATTTAATTAAACTTGTAATAAACTACTATAACGAATACTAAATAAAAATAACCATCAATCTTAGGGTAGCCATTTACATTTATCATCGCTATTTACAAAACTATTATGTGATCGAATTTTAACAAGCTATTTCAAAATGGAAATATCCAGTAATTTTTTGCGCGTCGCTTCGCAAAGAGCAACATTGTCGATAGCATGTTAGTCAACTAAACGCTAGGGTGGATGCCGATTATTAAGCAATGAATGCGGTACAAATGAAAACACGTATAAATTCGCGGTGCAGTACGGGCAAAGTGCTGATAAAGTATCGCCGTATCCCCCAATAACACAAGGAACGTACAAATGAGCCTTCATGTTTCATTTCGCCATACTGACATTGATATCCCAGAATTAATACTAAATGGCAGCACACTCAGCGATGCTGGATTTACCGCGAATGAGTTATTTCATATCTCACAATTTTCCAATGGCGTCATTATATCTCTCATTGATCCCAACACAGATCTGGTCAGCTTGATCAATGAAATCGAAAATAATCCATACGAAGGGATCGACAACATTCGCGAAAATGGCGAACTTTATATTGCAGGGGATTGGCTAACGAGCAGTAATTTGGTGGAACAGCCTATTAACATTGAAATGGAGCCAGGCAAGATTATCCTTAAACCCAAATTAATGGAATTACTGGCCTGAACCGATAATCTAATACTTTGCCCAAAATCATATATTGTTTAAAAAAAACACATTGACCAAAAATTCGTGTTCATTAATGAGCCGGCAAAATCTTGAAAGGAATTCCGGCTTTTAGTGTTTCCAAAGATTTCGGATCATTTCATTAAACGTAGCCGATTAAAACTCATCATCGCATTTACTTTCCTCCTGCCAAGTCAATAAAATTACCCGTAACATAAGACGATTCATCAGACAGCAGCCACGCAATAGCCTGAGCCACTTCTTCCGGCTGGCCACCCCGTTTCATTGGCAGAGAATCTTTGATTCGGTCAACCCGTTCAGGCTCTCCACCAGCAGCGTGCATTTCAGTATAAATAAATCCAGGGCGCACAGCATTTACCCGAATTCCTTGTGCAGCCACTTCTTGTGCCAGCCCGATTGTCATCGTATCAATGGCACCTTTCGATGCCGCATAGTCAACATATTCATGGGGAGAGCCCAATCTGGCTGCGGCTGACGAAACATTGACGATCCCTCCGCCTTGCCCGCCATGACGAAAAGCCATTCTTTTGACAGCTTCACGCGCACAGAGAAAATATCCCGTGACATTCGTTGCGAAAATTTCGTTTAGCCGTTCTGCCGTCAACTGCTCGATAGTGGCTTGGGGTTTTAATATTCCGGCATTGTTCACTAATCCAGAAACATACCCCAATTCTTGTTCCGTCCGCTGGAACAAAGCCACTACCTGTTTTCATCCGCGATATCCACCTGAATCGCAATGGCAGACCGCCCAAAAGATCGGATTATATTCACAACTTCATCAACTTTATCTTTACGGCTACGATAGCCAATGCAGATATGATGCCCTTATTTTGCCAAGCAAAGCGCCGTGGCTTTACCTATGCCACGGGAACCGCCTGTAATGATCGTCACTTTTTGCACAACCGCATTCTCCGAATCATTGTTTCACATCAAAACCCTGAGCACGCACTAACTGAGTCATCGATTTCAAATCAGCCACCAAATCATCAAAATTGTTATCCAACAACTTCTGGTGCATTTCACTGAATGCCAAGCCCATATCCTGCAAACTCTGAACGGTTAACAATTTGGCTTCCTGAAATTGCGAACTGCTGGCTTGATGCTGTTTCAGTAATGCCAAAGATTCCAGCGCACTTTTAATCATCGGCAAATAACGGCTCAAGAACGCAGTCCCATGCGGAACGTCTCTTTCATCCTCTTTCATACAAGCGATAATAGCACGGGTTTTTTCTTCAATTTTGTTCAGATGAGGCCAAATATCCCGTGGAACAGCAGACTGATATGCCATAATCGTGGTTAGTTGCTGATAATATTCGCTGAAAGCACCCGATGTCACTTCCTCTTCGCTCGGCATTTTAACTGTCTCCGATGCATTTTTATTTCTACTTGCGTCCTTGAATCCTGCTCCACTTTTATCAGGTGTTTTACCTGCCAGCTTTTCCTCTTTCTGTTTATCTTCACTGGATTCTGTACGTTCAGCACAGCCCAACAAGATGACTAACACGACATAAGTGATACAGAACCACGTGGGAAATGGCTTGAGGTCATATGCCAGTAGGGAGACAACATGAATACAGACTATCACCAGCAGAAGGAATCGCCCACCAGTCACCTTCCGTTGCCCAATCACCTTGATAAGCAACATTGCAAACCCTGCCAGTAGAACAAATACAGGCAACAAGTCTGCAAACCAGCACAATATCAGCATCAATACGACGACAAAATATTGCATAGCTCTTGTGCATTTCTCTCTCTGGGGAGCCCAAAGTGCCACCATACCAACATAGTTAGAAAAGAATATCAGTGATTCAGCTATAGGGGAGTGATCGCTTCCCCAAGGTTTCCATTGAAGGTTAATGGTCAGGGCACAGACAATAAACCCCGTAAAAATCCCTATACCATGAAATAACAGGCGCCAAAAAAATGCTTTTATCATATCCACAATAAAGCTCATTCCTTATAAGCAGTATAATCAGCAAATCATAGACACATCCCACGGAATAGGATGTGTCTATACACAACAGATGAAACAGCAGATTACTGATATTTCGTCACTGCGGCACTCAAGCGCTGACGCAGGTTTTCTTCCATATTAGCCAATTCAACTTCAACCTGAGCACGTTTCGTTTTCGCGTCAGAAGCAATGCGCATGGTGTCTTCAATCGTGCTGACCAGACGGTTCTGCACATCACGCAATGTTTCCACGTCAATAATGGAACGTTCAACTTCTGTTGCTGTTGCGATGCTATTTTGCTGCAACATTTCCGCATTTCTGCGCAACAATTCATTTGTGGTATCACTAACTTCTTTCTGTAATTTAGCCGCCTTGCCTTGTGCTTCTAACGACGATTGCAGTACCAGCTGACTCTTCCAGATAGGCAAAGTTGTCATAATGCTGCTTTGGATCTTTTCCACAAGCTGCTGGTTATTGCTCTGCACGATACGAATTTGCGGCGCCGTTTGAATGGCTACGGCTTTTGATAATTCCAGATCATGGATACGGCGTTCAAAACGAGTGATATTTTCCACCAGATCCTTCACACTCTGGGCATCCATCATGTCCTTAGACATTTCAGCTTTCATGCTCAGTTCAGGCAGAAGCTCGTTTTTTACTTGCTCAAGTTTTTGCTTGCCCGCCTCAACATACAGCGTGATATCTTTATAAAAACTAAGGTTGCGTGTATAGAGCTGATCTAAAATATTAATATCACGAACCAAATTGGTCATCGCCCGATCAAGGTGAGAGCCGATAGTATCCACCTGCTGCGTCAATGTTTTTCTGTCAACGACAGCCCGCTCAGCTTTCTTAAACAAGCCACCGATCAAAGGCAGGTTACGCAAAAAACCACTGGTTTTCTCTTCGTCAGTCAGCACGCCATTTTCACGCACGAACATAACCAGATCGGACAGTTTCTTACCCACCTCTCCCGCTTCTTTTGAACGAACATTCTCTAACAGAGAATCAGCAAAACGAGCAATTTCGCCCATCGGCTTCGCGCCATAACTAATCACTGCGGCAGGCTGAAAAATATCAATTTTATCTACCAGTGCATTGACTTTTTCTTGCTCAACGCGTTCAGCTAATTGGGTGGTGCCAACCTGACGTTCAAATGATGGTATAGGCATAGATTCCGTATTCATTAAGTAGTCCCATTGTTAAATTAAAATACACCCTTTATCTTTCAAGTTGCCTTTTTGTTAACTGCAATGCAATTTGAAATTTATTGGGCATAACAGAATGGAAAATAACAAATATTATACGATTTTCAGTATTTATTTAAAACCTATTCATCTCAAGATAAGCGTGATCCCATGCTGCGAAAAGCCATAATATTCGTTTGATTTTCTTTGTATTTTTTAAAAAGTTTCTCTAATACTCTTGGCAGTTCATCTTTTAAGTTGCCACTTTATTGGTTGCACTGAGATTTAATATCTACATAGCAAAACTCATTAAAAATAAACATATTTTAACATATATCCTTAATGTCACCCAAAATGCAATTATTTGTTCTGAAAAGAAAATATAAAATAACCAAATATCAAAACATAAATATTACCTATGTTAAATTTGCAATCAGAACATTCAAAACTATACTCCAAACTGCAAGAGTAGATTTCGGGTTTAAGTACTCTAATCAGAGGACATATATGATGAAAAGCTTGAAGTTATCAGTTGCAGCATTACTGGTGTTGTTTTCAAGTACAGCACTTGCAGCACCTGCGGTATCAACCGAAACCGCGTCAAAAACAGCAACAGCAGTAGAACACAATGTCCAAAAGGTAAAAAATAAAGCAGGCTCATTAGAGAAAAAAGTCACCAAAGGAGCCAAAAAACAAAAATCATCTGGAAAAAAAGCTATCAAGAAAAAAGGGGCAAACACCGCTCAATGTAAAGATGGTACTTATAGTAAGAGCAAATCCCATAAAGGGGCCTGTTCTCGCCACGGTGGCGTTGCTAAATGGCTATAATTTTCCGGTGATTTTTCATCATACATAATTAGGGAGCTTCGGCTCTCTAATTCTTTTCTGATAATAGTCACATTTTTTTATCTAATTTAATAGTATACTTTCATTAGCATCAGCCTGCATTCATCGAGTGATTCAGTTGCAATAGGATGAATAAAGAATAAATTACCAAACAACCAAAAAAATTGGAATAATAATGCGATTTACTGACGATAAAAAAATAAGAAAATCGATAATCAGGTTATTCACCTACACTGAGCAAATTATCCTGCTCAAGAGTTTTACATTAATTCAGAATGAAACCAGAGATAATTTCACCAACTGGTTAAAGGGGATAGCCTATGAATTTATAGACTCGGTAAAAAATGTAACAATACTTCCTATTATTATGGCTACATTTTATTTTTTCGATCCACCGAAATCACAAATCTATAACTACATCGCCAATTATGCTGTTTTAATCTATCTTGCTTTTTCTCTTTTAGCAATTTTAAATAAAGCCAGAATTATTGGATGTGGATATGTCATTGGTTTAAAACTATTTTTATTTTGCATAAGTAACAGAATATTTTTTGAACCAAAATCAGAAAATAAAGCATATCCCCCACTAAATACACAGAGCATTAAGGTTTATATTGACAATGATGCCAAAAAAAGAAAGCTCATTACAAAGACATTTACATTTAAAGAACAGTTAACGTTATTACGCCTTTTTTCTATACAAAGGAAAGAGACTAATGGTGATTTTTGGGGATGGCTTAAAAAAGAAGCTGATGCTTCTTTTTCCTCAATCAAAGTTGTATTGATCATTATTTTTACTATGTTCATTTTTATCTTAATAAAACAACCTGACGCATGGAATTATATACTTATTCTCTTCTTTATTATGATATCTATTATGACATTAGTTTGCATATTTTCGTTATCACACTTTATGGGCTGTAAACTGACGACAAGCATAAAATTACTTTACTTTCATATTAAAAGCAAAGGCACGGAATTAGATAAAAAATGAAATATCGTCCAAATTTATAGATTTAAAAATTCCATTACCACTATTTTTAGTATAAAATATAAAAATAAATCACAAATAATGATATTAAAGAAAATAACACTCAAATAAAAAATAATAACAATAAAACAAGATAAGAAATTAATCTTTAATAACATTACGTTAAACCATCAGCCATTAACACAAACTATGAATTGATAACAATATCAAGAATAAATATTTTATTAATAACGCAATGCACAAAATAAAATCCTAATAATCATTACATTAATTTACCATACAAAATAAAAACTATAGGTATTTATCAGTAGGGTGCTATGCTTCATCACAGAAATGAATCTTATCAATGACGGATAATAGTAGCCACATAGGTTTTGTTCTGCTAATATTCGTGTGTTTTTTATCCAGATTAATAAAACGAGGAGAAGCAAATGCCCTCTCGAATGATGAGGACAACTGCGGTCTTCGCTTTCTTTATCTCATTAATTTTTACCGGTCTGAGCTATGCTTCGACCAGTACCTCACAAATGAAAGAGTACTATCACAATGGCATTCAAATAAATTTGCCTGACTTGCGAAAATACCCTTCAGGTACACCTCGGAAGAAAGCGTTTTTAAATATTATTGTCCCTGTAATTGATCAGCATAATCAAAAGATTATGCAAGACCGCAAATGGCTCCTGTCACACCAGAAAAAACATAACTGGTCTGCACAGGATATCAATCAATTGAAAAAGATCTGCATGGATTACAAAATGACCTGCCATTCACCAAAACAGGTCAATTGGAACAAAGTGCTAAGCCGGGTTGACATTATACCAACCCACTTTGTTGCCACTCAGGCAGCCGCAGAATCCGGCTGGGGAACCTCAACGCTGGCCCAGAAAAATAATAACCTGTTTGGTATGCGTTGCGCTTCTTGTGGCAAAGCGAAAGGAAAAATCAAAGGTTATTCTGTTTACAGCAACATCAATGATTCTGTCGTTGCTTATATGAAAAATATGAATACGCACCGTGCCTATGAGTCACTGCGTTCGTCACGTGCAAAACAGAGGACGGCCCAGAAACCACTGAATACCAGTAAACTGATCGATAACCTCAACGGTTATTCCGAACTGGGTACGGCTTATAATCGCTATTTGCATCAGGTATTTAATGGTAACAAGAGTCTGATTTCACAGGTACAGGAATTTACTCTCGAATAAATTCGGGTAATGTACCAGAAATAATCTTTAAAAGAGATTATGTTAAGGATAACATGCTAAAAATTATGTTTTGTTTAATATTATACCCAATGAATTTCAAGTTTAAGCGCAGCATGAATCACGAGTCACATCTATCGGGTCACATAGTTGATTTATGACTGGAAAATAAGCGCAACCACCCCAGAGACAACTTGAAAGATGAAAGATATAGCCCATTATTAAACAATAAAGACATCAGATCACCTGTATACTCGCCCAAAAATCCACTTTGTATTAATTACAAGGTGGATTATTTTTATAACTATTCCTCTCTATTACCTGTTGTAGATACATGTAATTTCCATACTATAATATCCCCCATAATTACACGACTTGTCCCAACGATAAATGGTTAACCAGAGCCTAATATGAATTTCTTTTCTTTTGAGTTTCTTGGAACGTTTGTTATTCTGCTTGTTGTCTATTGGCTTTTACAAAAAGCCCCAAAGATACAGAATGGCTTATTAATTTTAGTTAGTTATTTATTTATATTCTCTTTTTCAGCAAATTTCGCCTACATTTTATTCGCCTATACCCTATTTATTTACTTTTTGGCGAATATTTTCAGCCGTTATTTATCCAATAAAATCATATTCACTCTACTGACATTCGGTATTCTCGGCTGTTTCACCGCCTTCAAATATTACTCTTTCTTCCAAGAAGCTATCCAACAATCACTTGCTAATATTGGCTTCACTGTGGAATTACCTGTACTTGAATTGTTGATGCCGTTAGGGCTGTCATTCTATGCCTTCCATTCGGTCAGCTATGTCGTATCAGTCTGCAAGAAAGAACTCACACCCGCTCCACTACCCGATGTTATTTTGTATCTTTGTTTTTTCCCCAGCATCGTCGCGGGGCCAATCAATCGGGCTAAAGATTTTCTGCCACAGATTCAGGCTCCATCCAGAATATTGTTTGAGCCATTCAAAGCCCTGTTATTGATCGCATTTGCTATTACAAAACTTTTTTTACTCAGCTCGACACTCTCTGAAAATTTTGTTAATCCCGTTTTTGAAGACCCAACCAGCCACCATGCCGGACAAGTCCTCGTAGCAATTTATGCTTACGCTTGGAATATCTACTTTAACTTTTCTGGCTATACCGATCTCGTCACCGGTATTGCCCTGCTATTAGGCTTCCGTGTACCACGTAATTTCGATGCTCCTTATCTTGCCGAAAATTTACAGGTATTTTGGCGACGCTGGCATATCAGCCTGTCAACGTTTATCCGTGACTATGTTTACATTCCACTCGGCGGCAACAAAAAAGGCGTATTTCGCAAGAACCTGAATATGTTCGCAGCCATGGTAATTTCAGGTCTGTGGCACGGGGCAGGTCTCACCTTTATCATTTGGGGAGCTATTCATGGCTTAGGATTAATTCTCCAAAATATTAAAAATGCCCTGTTATCTGCCTCCAAAACACAAAATAAGTCACAGGTAATGGCTTCCATATCGTTATTTTTATCCCGTGTGGTGACATTCCATTTTGTCTGTTTTGCATGGGTGTTTTTCCGTAGTCCAACCTTTAATGACGCTCTTGCCGTATTAAATCAATTGTTCTCTGGGGATATTTTCATGGCGCTGCTCTCCAGTGGATCACTGTTAATGGCTTTCTGGGGGTTCTTTATTGTCTACCCGTGGCTGGTGAGTCTCAGAAGCAAAATGGAAAAGAATCACAATATGATCGCTTGGGTTTATTATCCAATTCCTCTAGTCCTGATCCTTACTTTGGTATTTATGCTGTCACCTTCTGGAATGCCGGGATTTATCTATGCCAATTTCTGAATCTACATCTAATCTTAAGAAAGTCGGACAAGTGATTTTTGTTATTACTTTGACTTGTTTGCTGCTGATCTGGTTGAATCAAAGTTCGTTGGATAATTTCTGGCAACAGAAATATCACCGCAATAGCCCTTGGACATCCCTCAAAGGGGAGCCTTGGTGGGATTTAGGCAGTAATATGCAACAAGGTACCATTTCTGCCAGTGAGACGTTTATTGCATATGCAAGAGGTAAATATCAGAATAATCAATCTCAGCAACCGATGAACAGTCATCAAACCCGAGAGATATTTCCTCCTGAATTTCAGGTTGGGTTGCGCTTTCTGGAAGGTTATGTGCATCCCATTGAAAATATCTCTTTTACATTTCCTGAATTACTGAAAAAGGATATTAGACTCGTTCAGTCTCCCTTGCGCCAAAATGGATCAGAACACAATCCCGTCATTAAAATTGTCCAGAAAACTCACGTCAGCTTGGGAGTAAAAGATAAAGCGTTATTTGTCGGTGATTCAATGATGCAGGGCGTTGCCCCACACTTAAAACGTCGTCTTTACCAGGAATATGGGATTTCCAGTATTAATTTAAGTAAGCAAAGTACAGGGTTGTCTTATCCCGGATTCTTTGATTGGCCGAAAACGATCAGTAATGCGTTAAGAGACAATCCTGATGTTAAATTGGTCGTGGTATTTTTAGGCCCGAATGATCCGTGGGATATACCATCAAAACGTGGAAGCGCTTATTTGAAATTCGCAAGTGAAGACTGGGAAAATCTGTATCGCCAAAGAGTCGAAACCATTTTAAATAACGCGCAACAGTATCAAGTGAATGTCATTTGGGTTGGCCCTCCGAATATGCGCCAAAAGAAACTATCTAACAACATGATTTACCTAAATAAATTATATCAGTCAGAGGTAACCAAAATAGGCGAGATCTATGTTGCTGCTAATGATATGTTCAAATATAAATCAGATAATTATTCAGATTATATCGGTGATGGCAGCAGTACGATCAAACTCCGAAGCGGTGACGGTATTCATTTCAGTTTGACTGGACAACAGACCATCGCTAACTATTTATTTTCATTAATCACATTTATTCAGGAGCCAGCGAAAGAAGATGAAACCATTTAAATTGTTCCGCGGGTTTTATCGGGTAGTGGGTGCTGGTCTCGTTATCGCGCTCTCTATAAGCCTGTTATCATGCCAAGGGAATAAATCGACTCTCTCATCAGATCGCCAAATCACGCAAATGCACCGTCAGCAACAACTGACGGATTTTGGCGATCCTAATCTCATATTGCTGGCAGACAAATTGCGTCATAGCGACTCTCGACAGCTTCATTTTGCGCAGCTGGGTGATTCACACACTGCTGCCGATTTCTTTACCGGCAAGCTACGCAGTTTATTGCAGAATCGTTACGGTGATGCAGGGCCGGGTTTTATCAGCCCCATGAATATTCCCGGCCAGCGTAACGCCACCGTGCAATTTAGTGGCGATAAAACTGGCTGGTGGCTTTCAAGCAGCCGGAAAGACAATCGCGCAGATTATCCGCTGGGTGGATTTATTGCCGTTCCAGAGAATACCAACAGTACATTACGGATGGATTTATCGCCCTCCAGCCTTGATAAATACTGGGTCAGTGCGCTCTATCAATCCCATGAGGCAACACAAATCAAGGCCCAAACTACGTCAATGCGATTATGGAATCTACCTGCCACGCAAAGTGAATGGCGTTTCTCGCCAGAAAAAAGTGTCACATTCCCAATCAATCTCTACCCGCAGGATACTCAATTAAAAATCGGTGGATGGCTGATAAAACGTCAAAGCCCCGGCATCATGCTATCTGCACTGGGAATTAATGGGGCCACCATTAATATGCTGGATAAATGGCAGTCGCAGTGGATCGATACGCTGGCTCAGATGAAGCCGGATTTGGTGATCTTCGCTTATGGCACTAATGAAGCCTTTAATGATTCTCTCGATTTAGCTGCTTATCAGAACGATCTGACATCCAAAGTGCAAGATATTCGCAGAACAATACCGCAAGCCGTTATCTTGCTGATTGGGCCGAATGACTCACTGAAAAATAAAACGGCAGCAAACTGTAGCGAACAGCAACCAGCCTTGCTCAATAATGTGATTCAAATTCAGCAAGACGTTGCCAGAAAACAGCGCACCTTGTTCTGGGATTGGCGGGAATACATGGGTGGGCCATGTTCAGTCAGAGGCTGGGAACAGCAAAACCTAGCACGCTCTGACTACGTTCACCTTTCTGCCGCCGGTTATGAACGCAGTGCGGAAGCGCTTTATCAGCAGTTTATGGGTTTGGTTGGGCAATAAATTAAAACGACAAGAAGCATGTTGGACATTTTCTACATGCTTCTTTGTACTAATTTGTAGTAATAAATGACTCTCACGCCATCGCGTTTTCCTAACTATAAATCAATGACTGATAATCTGATTATAGGAACAACAACAATGATGCCGAGAACTGAGAAGAATTAATAAAAAAACGGCACCTTAATCAATCATAAGGTGCCGTTAGCAATCGCTCAAAAAGACTTAGCACATCACAGCATTGCGAAGTAGATCATGCCCACAATTGCGCCGGTTGTACCCAGAATGGTTTCCATCATCGTCCAGGTTTTCAGCGTCTGTGCTTCTGTCGCGCCGGTAAATTTACCGAACAACCAGAAACCCGAGTCATTTACATGGCTCAGTACCAAAGAGCCACCAGCAATACACACTGATAATGCAGCCATTTGCGCACCGGAATAACCCAGTTCACCAATCACCGGCAGAACCAGTCCCACCGTGGTCAGGCAAGCCACCGTCGCCGAACCTTGGATCACGCGAACCGCACCCGACAGAATAAAACAGGCCACTGCAATGGGCAGGCCGGCACCAACCAACGCATTACCCAATGCAGGCCCAACACCGGAGTCAATCAACACTTGTTTGAAGACACCACCAGCGCCGGTTACCAATAGGATAATCCCCGCAGGTTGGATCGCCGAAGAGCAGACATCCATCACTTTCTCTTTGCTCATGCCACGACGAATGGCCAGACCATAAATCGCTACCAGACACGCAATCAAAATCGCGCTGAAAGGATGACCGATGAATTCCAGCCAATGGTATAGCGTCGATTGTTGATCAACAAAACGCGCCCCAATGGTTTTCAACCCCACCAACACCAGCGGGAACAGCACCAGCGCCAAGCTGAATCCAAAAGAAGGCATCTGGCTTTTGCCAAGGCTCGGCATACTTAAATCTTTAGGTAAATCCAGCGTCACATATTTGCTGATAAAGTTACCGTAGATCGGGCCAGCCAGTAACATGCTGGGGATCGCTGCGCTCAGTCCAATCAGGATCATCCAACCAAAATCAGCCCCCATTTGAGATGCCAGCATCATGGGAGTCGGCCCCGGAACCAGAAACGCGGCCGCTGCTGCAACCCCTGCAAACAGTGGGAGCGCCAATTTCACAACATTACCACTGGTACGACGTGCAACGGCAAATACCACACCAATCAACAATACAACTGCAACATCAAAAAATAGTGGTAATGCGCAGATCAGCCCTGCGACGCCCAATGCGTAGTTCGCCCGTTTTTCCCCAAAACTGCCCAGCAGCTTCACAGCAATCTGGTCGAGCGCTCCTGTTTCATGCAAAATTTTGCCAAACATTGCCCCCAACGCCACAACAACTGCGAGAAATCCCAAGGTGCCAGCCATACCGTTTTGCATGGTCTGAGTGATTTTTTCCAGTGGCATACCAGAAAAAACTCCTGCACCAATTGAAACCAACATTAAGGCAATAAAAGCGTGCATCCGGACTTTCATCACCAAAAATAATAATAAGAGAACAGAGCCGACAGCCGTCAGAACCAGAGTGAATGTACTCATTGATGCCCCTCGCTAATACGGTCAATGGATTGGATACGATCAATCGTTTTTATTGTGTTTTTAATCACGTCATCAAGAGCAGGCCCGATATCAATACGATGGACATCTTTTTCATCGCTGGTCGGCTCTTCCAGCGTCTCAAATTGCGAGATCAACATTTGTGGTTTGAAAAAGTGCCCCTTACGCGCTTTCAGACGGCTTTCAATTAAATCAAAGTCACCTTTCATATAGAGAAATGACAGATTTTTATTGCCATCGCGCAGCATATCCCGATAGTTTTTTTTCAATGCGGAGCACACAAGAAGGGAGACATGATTAGTACGCTGCATAGCGAAAATGGCATCGTTGAGCGCTTTCAGCCAAGGCTGACGGTCATCATCATTTAAGGCATGGCCTTGTGCCATTTTCGTAATATTGGTACGAGGGTGAAGAAAATCCCCATCCAGAAATGCGGCACCAAGTTTTCGGGCCACACCATTGGCAACCGCAGACTTACCGCTGCCTGATACCCCCATCAATACAAAAACATGGTTAAGCTGCTGGGTATCGCTCATATAAAACTCCTTTGCGCAGAGCTTGCTGCTATGTCTGTGACTTACCTGCAAAATTTTAACGATGAAGTATTACCTTCTGAGCATTAACTTCTAAGCATTACATTCGAAGTATTACCCACAAAAAATGTTACCGGTAACTTATTACCGGTAACATTAACAGTCGCGCAGGATGATGAGCAATCAATCAAGATTGCCAAAAAAGGAAAATGTGAGGCTTATCGCAATTGAAGATGGGGAAGCAGCATTTTGGGCTACAAAAATTAAACACTTTCACCCAATGAAAGGGTAAATCCAACATCAATCAGAGTTTGTTCCAATTTTTCATCTTTCAAACGGCTAAGCAAAGCTTCTGCTGCCTTGCGCCCCATCTGATCACGAGGGGTCAGTACACTGGCAAGTTTTGGTGTCATTACCTGACCAATATCATGGCCATGAAAACCCGCTACCGCAATCTCTTCCGGTACTTTGATCCCCTGACGCTGACACTCAAAAACTGCACCAATGGCGATATCATCATTCGTGCAAAACAGGCCATCAACCTCGGGATATTTCTGGCGGGTTTCCTGCAAAAGCTGAGCACCGAGAGAATAGGATGAACTGGCTGGCGTCATGACTTTTCTCGGCTGAAGCCCAGCGCTGCGCATCGCCATTTCAAACCCTTGCAAACGGATCAATGTTCGCTCATCCTGCCGCGCACCGAGATAAATCACGTTATGGCAGCCGCGTTCGATCATCGCCACCGTCATCTGGCGAGCTGCTTCAAAATTATCGATCCCGACCGCGATATCAAGGCAAGGTGATACACTGTCCATCAGTTCCACCACAGGAATACCGGCGGTCTGCAATAACTTCAACGTTTTTGGCGTATGTGTTCGTTCTGCCAGAATCAGGCCATCAATATTGTAAGAAAGCAGGGAAAGTAAACGCTCTTCTTCTTTCTGGGGAGAATAACCATAGTGAGCAAGCATGGTCTGATAGCCGTTGCGATCAGTGACATGTTCGATCCCACGGATAACCTCAGCAAAGACCTGATTAGTCAATGAAGGAAGCAAAACACCTATCGCACGACTGGTAGAATTAGAAAGAATATCCGGTACGCGATTCGGAATGTAACCCAATTTATCCAGTGCCTCAGCGATCCGTTTTCCCAACGCTTCAGAAACCTGATCAGGATTACGCAGAAAACGGCTGACCGTCATTTTTGTGACCCCAACGAGGTCTGCAACATCTTGTAAAACAGGGCGTTTCTTCTTCATTTTCAATGTAATGCAATCAGTTATCGGTAGCGACGAATAAATAGCTGGCGGTTTTAACACATTTATATACCATCACAACATATTTTTTAGCAGAAAATGCGACATACTTTCACTTCATGCTGCAACAATTTCTGAAACTGTGACGACTTACGCATGCCTGAGTGAATCCCGGTAAATAATCTTAGGAGCAAATACGGGATGTTGCATATCGGGTTCAAGCAATAAACGAGCCGCGAAACGGGCCATATCTGTGATAGGAAAATGAACACTGGTTAATGCAGGGTGAATAAAGGCTGCACGTTCACCGCTGTCATAACAGATAATGGAAATATCCTCCGGGACACTCAACCCCTGTTCAGTAATCGCCAGCAACGCACCAAGTGCCATCTCTTCACTACAGAAAAACAGGGCATCGGGCCGCGATAACGTCAAAATTGTACAGGTCTGCCGATAGCCACTTTGCAGATCGTACTCCCCTTCCAGGCAAGCAACGGGGTGTAATCCCGCTTTCTGCATGGCATCCAAAAACCCCTGACGGCGCTGTTGGCTTGGATTGCGGGAAACAGGGCCACTAACGCAGGCAATGCGAGTATGACCATGCTCAATCAATGCCTGCGTTGCAAGATAGCTGGCCTTATGATGATCAAAGACAACACAGCGCTGCTCCAAGCCTGTCACCCACCGATCCAATAACACGAAAGAATGCGCGCCCTGCGCAAGCTGTCGCAATTTATTATCGCTGATGGCACGTACGTGCAAAATCATTCTATTGCAGCGCAAGCTATTTAAATGAAGGATGGCCTGCCATTCATTTTCAGCACTATTTCTGCCCTGAGTAACCAGAAGCTGCCTGCCGTGCAATTCCACTTCTGTCTGGATGCTGTCCATCAAGGCCCCGAAAAAACCCCCACGGTAAGAGGTTGTCACCAAGCCCAGCGTATTGCTCTGACTGGATGCCAATTCACGCGCTGCCAGATTGGGGCTGTACCCCAATTTCACAATGGCATTCTCTATTTTGGCGCGAGTTGTCGCTTTCACATTTTTATTGCCATTGACCACCCGTGATACCGTGGCGCGGGAAACACCAGAATACTTCGCCACATCTTCCAGAGTTACCATATACTTTCCTTATCATTCCAATGAGCCCATTTTTGTTTTATTGGAATTGTGGCAAATACTTTCGATTGATATCCAACAGCTCATTTAATAATGCCGAATCCAAAGCGGCATCAGCAACCAAAGGATGAGTCACCAACGCCAGTAGCGCCGCCTTGCGATCCCCATGGACTGCCGCTTCAATCGTCAACCGCTCAAAGGCTTTCACTTGCTGCGTCAGGGCAAACATACTGTCCGGCAGATGACCAAATGCCAGAGGGTGTGCCCCTTGCGCATCAACAATACAGTTAGTTTCAATAACTGCATCATCGGGCAGCCCCTGAATGGCTCCCCGATTCATCGTATTCACAACCAATTGTGTGCCGAGATTATTGTGGATAGTGGCGATCAATTCCAATGCAACTTCAGAATAGAACGATCCTCCACGAAAACTTAATTGCTCTGGTTTGTGATCAAGCGTTGGATCAGCGTACAATTCAAATAACTCCTGCTCTACCCGCATTACCTGCTCTGCCCGAGTGCCCTTGCTTGCTGCACCCTCTTGTTCTTCCCGCAACATTTTACCGATCTGATAGAAATAACGATGATAAGGACAGGGAATCGCTCCCAATGCCCGCAAAAACTCCGGCGGCCACGGTGCTTCCTTGATATTGTTCATCGTCAATTCAGCCCCATTACACAGCAATTCCAGCACCCGATCCGTTTCATCCTTCCCCTCCACCAGCACCTGATGCGCCCAAACCATATGATTAAGCCCCGCAAAGCGCAATTGGACATCTTGATAAGGACGTTGCAGCATATTGGCGATCATATGGTGCATCGAAATAGGCACATTGCACAGCCCGATGATTTTGGCTTTGCTATAGCGGGAAACCGCTTCCGTCACAATACCTGCTGGATTGCTGAAATTGATGATCCACGCCTCCGGAGCGAGGCGCTCAACTTTACGGGCAATCTCCAGCAAAACCGGAATGGTGCGCAACGCCTTGGCAAACCCACCAACGCCTGTCGTCTCTTGCCCAAGCAGACCATATTTCAACCCCAGACGCTCATCAGCAGCACGAGCCGGAAGCTGACCAACACGCAGTTGAGTAAGAACAAAACTAGCCCCGATGATCGCCTCATCTGGGGAATAATGCACACTGACAACCACATGCTGCAAACCATGACGATCCAGCATACGGCGCGTCAGTCCCGCAATAACCTCCAATTTTTGCCGCCCGGCTTCCACATCCACCAGTGCCAATTCAGAAAGTGGGATCGTTTGACTACGCTGAATAATGCCTTCCACCAATTCCGGTGTATAACTACTACCCCCTCCCATCACGGCAATTTTAATCGGTTTCATATGATCCTCTGCTTATACTGTCTGGCAATCGTTGATAAAGATCGATAATGTGACTGGCGAGATCCTGGATCACCATCGCATTCATCAAATGATCCTGCGCATGAACTGTGATCAAATTGATGGGTAATTTTCCACAGCCTTCATCCAGCCCAATCAGTTTCGTTTGGATAACATGAGCGATACGCGTTTCCTGTCGGGACTCCTCCATCAGCCCTTCTGCTTGCTGAAAATTACCCTCTTTCGCCTGTTGCAAAGCCATTAATACGCTGCTGCGTGCGCTGCCGGCATGTACCAGCAATTCGATAATCTGCTGTTCAAAATCCTGTGATTCAACATCAATAGACACGCTTCAATCCCCCTGATTATTTCGCCAAAACCTCTGGTTGCTGCTCTTCGGCCAAAAGCTGTTTTTCATACACCTTGAAGAAGGGATACCAAATCAGCAAATCAATCACCATCAACACCCCGACCAGCACAAAAGCACGATAATCCCAAGCGGCAGAAATCAACGCCCCAATCGGCGCCGGAGTCGTCCACGGGGCGATGGCAATCATCTTCTGCACCAAATCCAGATGCAGGGCACCGTAGGCCAACACGGCATTCACCAACGGCACGAGCAGCAATGGGACCAATAAAGTGGGGTTCATCACGACGGGAGAGCCAAACAACAGTGGCTCATTGATATTAAACATGGCCGGGACAACACTCAGCTTGCCAATGGTTTTCAAGTGAATTGAACGGCTACGCAGATAGAGGAAAGCCAGTACCAATGTCGAACCAGACCCTCCGATACAGACGTAAAACGCCCAATAAGGAGCAGTCAGAATTTGAGTGGTTGCCATTCCCTGCGTTATTAACGCGGCGTTTGCAGCAATGTTGGCCATAAAAATGGGGTTCAGCAGCCCAGTGACAATATTGTCGCCATGAATACCGGCGAACCACAACAAATTGGCCAACAATACCAACAACATGACAGCGGGTAACGTATCCCCGACAGTAATCAGCGGCTGAAATACCTGCATAATCGCAGCAGGCAGCAGCAGATTAAATTCACTTTGCAGCCATAAACTAATGGGATAGACCGTCAGAAGAATACCTATAACGGGGTACAATAATTCAAAAGAACGGGCAATGGCGGGTGGAACCTGAGAGGGCATACGTATGGCGATATTATATTTTTTCAGTAACCGGATTAACTCAACCGACCAAATCGCGCAAATCAATGCGGTAAATACTCCCGCACCTCCCAGAAAATCCAGCGGCATTTTATTTTCAACCTGCGGTGCCGAAGCCAGCAAAAATGCCATCAAAGACAACAAAGCAGACGTCAATCCATCCAACCCATAAGACTTTGCCAAACTATAAGCCGTCCCGATGGAGACAAAAATGCTCATCACCCCCATTGTCATAAAAAAAGGCATCGTAATGGTTGTCCAATGGGTTTTAGCAAACGTCAGCCATGCCTGACCGAAAGAAGATGAAGTTTGAGTATCAAATGGCGGATTTGCCACAATCAGCATAATACTGCCGATAATCAGAAAGGGCATGGCTGAAATAAAGCCATCACGTATCGCAATAATATGTCGCTGACTACCGATTTTACCGGCAATGGGAGCAAGATGGTTTTCTACTATGCGGGTCAAAGAAGCATAAATACTCATAATCCACTCCATTTAGTGAAAAATTATTCCAGCAGGCTTAAGGCATGATCCAACACCTTATCTCCCCGAAGCGCACCGTAGTCCAACATATCAATCAAACTGATGGGCTTATCCAATGGCTCAGCAAGCTCGGTAAAGCGGGCAAGCTCATAGCGAATTTGCGGCCCGAGTAAAATCACATCCGCCTCGTGGATACACGTTTCCAGCTCCACCGCTGGCACAGCCTTGATCGCTACATCCAACTGCCGTTTTTCCGCCTCCGCCTGCATCCTCTGTACCAACAGGCTGGTGGACATCCCAGCCGCACAACACAATAGAATCGTTTTCATAGTTTTGTTCTCTTTGTAGTTGTCTCATGATTATTTCGCTTAAGTTAAAATGAAAGCGCTCTCATTTTGGTTAAGGCTAACAGGTTATTTTTCCATTGCTGCGATGGGGTTCGCATAATTTGATAAGAGAAAAGTAAGGAAATGGATGAAATGAGATCGATATTACAGAGAATAATCAGAAGAAAATAAAAGAGACTATTTGTCTATTTTATAAGCTATAAAAATGGTAGAATTTTCCCGTTCATAAAAAATGATTATAAAACAGATGGATAAGTTTAGGGTGTTCCCCGTGCTTACGGGGATAAACCACCGCCTTGAAATGTTTTTGTCAATGGATTTATTATGTGCTCCCCGTACTTACGGGGAACAAGGGCAGGGGGCGAAATGGCACTCTAAGCTTTTCTTCCACATGACCACAGATATTCTCCTGTTAGGAACGGCTGAAGTCAGATCGACTCACACCCAGAGTTATGACTTTAATTGCAGAAGGGAGAAGTTATCGCTGGACTGCCAGAGATCTCGGTATAAACAAAAACACAGTGGCAGATATTGTCGTTCGTAACAGTCAGAAAGAAAGGAATATACATGTCGATAATTATTAGAAAGATGGATAAATCGGACAGAATAATTTGGGCGGATATGCGTCTCAGACTTTGGGACAGCCATTCTCAAGATGAACATCTCAGTGAGATAGACAAGCTACTAATTAGCAACAATAATGTCAGTTATATTGCTTTTATGGATGAAAACCTACCTGTTGGTTTCGCTGAGGTTAGTATGCGTGAATATGCAAATGGTTGCACCGGACAACCCGTTCCATTTCTGGAGGGGATCTGGGTTAACTCAACACATCGCCGGAAGGGTATTGGTCAAGCACTCGTAAATAAAATAAGCAGCGAACTCATCAATAAAGGGTTTTATGAACTCTGTTCAGATGCAGAAATCAGAAATAAGCAGTCACATCAGGCCCATGAGAATTGGGGATTTGACGAAACAGAACGTGTCATTTGTTATCGAAAAAAACTAATTTAGTCCAGGTCATCATGTGCTTAGGGTGTCATTTTATCCCTTGCGGTTTAGCTCAGTATTTCCCGTACTTACGGAGATAAACCGCTGTCGCCCACCATGTGAATGACGTAGGAATAAACCACAAAAAGCTAGTCGCCAAACTACTTGTTGGCAACCAGCCTGCTAAACGTTATCTATTCGGATTCAGATGCGAATGCCGATGTGGATGCAGATGCCGGATATAAGTGAGCAGCCCATTCACCATACTGACAAACAAACACCGCAGCAGTTTTTGATGATAATGGATCCGCTAATTTCCTAACCTTCTCCCTGATCTGTGCAGCAGAATTTAATGAAACCCCAACATAAGTTCCGGTAGGTAAAGCCATCACCTCACCATTGGGGTATCTGACTGTTCTACTGAAGTCAATTAACTTCATTGCTTCATGAAGTGCATCATATTCTCTTAAGCCTGCACCAAAAATTTCAACACGAACCATGTAAGTAGCCATTTTTAGCCCTCTCTATTTATTTAACCATTTACTTGATTACAGTAAGTTAAAGCCACATCCCACTATTTCCAGAGGTATTGTGGTTCGTTGGTGAATTTAGCAGTTATTAACTCGGTCACACCATATCAATAAATCACAGTTATTTGAGGAACTGCTTCCCCATCACTTGTAGCTTAGTTCCCCATAAGTTCTGAAATAACTGGGTTAGATATCAATCAAAAGTGTACTTAATTTTATAGCCACAAAATTTGTCAATTCTGATTATTTTGAAAGGAATTTTTTTGAAATACCATCCTGTGAAAAACAGTTTAATCACATCAAACACATTGATAAATTTAAACATAGAAATCCTAGGAGATAGAAAATGTCTAATAATTTCTTATAAGTGTTTTCAGTAGTATAAACTGGCTATTTTTTACTATCTATAAACTTGGTAATTTAATATAAATTAGAACTATTTCTAAAGGGATTAAAACGGACTCAGATATCGTTAATAACTGCTCCATTTTTTATCTCAAAACCGTTATAACCATTATTTCTGGCGTATAAAAGACTAATTAAATCTTTATCATTTTTTTCAAAGTAGAACTCATGATACATAATTGTTTCATGTTGTATTTTTTTATTAAAACCTGATTGCCATATTTTTTCGCCATTTTTATCTAAAGTTAGATAATATTGGTATCCATTCATATAGCGAATTATCCAGTAAGGAGAAATAGGTACATACTTGTAAACAGAGACCTTATATACCACACCGTTATCATTAACCTCACTAACTATTTTTGGTTCCATTTTGATGGAGTCAGATGAGAAAAAAAAGTACCATAAAAACAATGTTGCTATTATTATATCTCTAAAAAAATGGTTAAATTTTCTACGGACAAGTATGTTATTCATTATATTAGCTGCCATTCCCATTCTATCTATCACTAATCTCTTTTTAGTGCTGTATATATTTTTTGGTGAAAGAAATAAATATGAGAACTACTCCATATGGCTACCTGCATTATGTATATCATTCGTCACAGTTTTGTTCCCATTGTTTTACGGTACTAGAAATACAAGTTTTGTAAATTTTTTTCTGATGATTGTTGCATTTCCTTCATCATATTTCACCTTAAAAATACTCAAATTAACAAAAATCAATACGGTTTTAGCTATCGTATTATCGTGGGTATTTTTTCTTTCTATCGGCTTTTTTACGCAATAAAGACATTTGATTGATGAGAAAGTTTATTTTGACTATATATTTTCTGCATTCCAGATATTCTTTCCACACGACGTATCCCCGTAGGTACGGGGAACACGTTCAGCCAGTCCATTATCCAACCGAATTTAAACGCGCTATCCAGGATAAAATCCTACCACCTCATAGCGTTACGATGGGAATCTCTAGGAGTACGCTATATAGATGGCTCAGAGAGGCTATGGGAAAAATTAAACGTCCAAAACAAACAATGCCGGTCATGTATTAAATAGTTAGTTGTTGTGATATGCTTCCCGCCTTTTAAGGGTAAAGCATGGCCAAAGCTGACGTCTATTGCCGTTATTGTCACAAATC
>NZ_NJAI01000029.1 GCF_002632725.1 Xenorhabdus hominickii | reverse complement strand
AAACTAATGATGCAAATAATGAAACAATAAAAATTACACAAATTATAGGCAGACAAGGAACGGCAGAGCTATATAACCTGCCGTTTGGTGAGGCTTAATGAAAGGAAGCTGAGGAGTGGATGATTAATATGGGGCTGACTGTTCACGGAGTAAAGCCATTCATGATGGAGCTGGAAATATGAAGACAGGATACTGACAAATCTTTGTATTTTGATGTCATGCATGTGCGGTTGTGGGTATGTGGTATTCACGGAATGTATCATTTAGACGTCCGTGTCTGGAGATCTAAAAAATTATCCAATTTGAGTAGTAAAAGTAAGGATAGAAGCGAGTTAAAAGGTATTAGTTAGAATTAAGCCGCTCTGACAATGTAATTGAATGCGATGTTACGAGGACGGGTTTCTGTTCCTGTTGAATTAGCAACCGCATTATCCATGTAACCATAACCACCCGAACCCATTCCTATAGCAATACCCAATCCTCGGGGATCTGCTCCGTAGTTAGTGTTTTCGTGGACACTATTGAAAATGCGGTTCCCTGTACCTAAATTCTCGGCTCCAGCAGTTGAGCTGGACCACATGCGTTGAATTCTGTGGCTATGTGGCGCGATATCTGCCGCTTGATTAGAAAGCAGATGTCGCCCAGCGTCCGCTCCTCGCCCATTATCCCAGCCGCGAATAAACTCCCCTCGCAAATCGGGTAGTACACCAGAGGGATAAGCAAGAGCAAGTTTCGGATATCTGACTGTATCAAACGAGTTACCGTTACATAGCAGCCAGCCTTCTGGCGGTGTTTCTGTAGGCCAAGGAACAGGAACGCCGACAGGTAAAGACAATCCTTCCATTAATGGCTCTATTCCAAGGTTCTTAACAAACTCTTTTTTATCAGGTATATCAGCTCCATTCCGATCTTTTGCTAAACGAGTATTGGCATTGTCATTTGCATTACTGGCATTCTGATTAGCTGTATTAGCCAAATTATACGTCACTTTCACTGCTTTTGGTGTTGCCGCCATAGTTTCACTATCACTACCGACATCATTGCTCAGGACAACAAATCCCTTATCTTGCAGTGTTGCATTGGGATGATTACGGCTTTGGGCGTGTTCTTCAATAGATTCTTTTACATAATTACGACTGGGTACCACGAAAAGATCACAGTCACAAGGGCATGGTGTATCAGGCTTATTATTTTGAATACTCATACTTAATCCCTCATCTAATCAACAATACACATTGCTAAATAACATGAAGGCGGTGGGAGACTTCTCCGCCGGTGAACATCAATAAAATTGGTTCATCAATACGGGAAAATACGGCTTGACTAATATTTGATAGGGAGCATGTTTTGTTGGCAGGATGACATAAAATGACAGGTAGAGAATTAATAGAGTTTGTCAGAAGACTGATGAAAATTAATACTTCAGAGAGCCTACTTAGATTATTAAATCATCAATAAAGAAGCTCCCATAACGGAACAAAATCAAGTGGTTAGAACGGGCCGTTCAACTACTACATCATAGTTAAATCAATATATTAGGTGTGATTTGATATGTTTCGGTCAACATACTGTTTGGGATTAGAGAACATCCCTTCATGCTATATAAATCAGGTGGTTAATATGATTCTTAGTAGGAAAGAGAACACCCCATGAAAGATGAATTCGAATCGTGCGATGATTTCGATGGATTTTAATTTCAACCGGCAAACCATCGCTACAAGCTCAAATATCCGGTAATTCCGTTTAGTTCAAACTTACTCGTTATTACTTCGGTACTTTTTACGTAATCTGAACCCAAGAGTGACAAAATAAATGGCTAGTAAACTTTCAAATGAGTTATATAGCCAGTCCACTTCAATTTCAGATGTCATCCACTTTAAAATTGATACTGCGAATAAAAATATTCCGCCAAAGATGAGTACTAGAGGTGTTTTTTCTCCGAGTGGTAATTTTTCTAATTGTGACATATTAAATCCTTATAATATTTAGGGATGGTTATTTGATGCGAGTTTCACATATTTGGTTATTCCGAACAACTAAATCCTAACTATTTGAGATTCATTCGATATGGGAATTTGCATAACGGAACAATTAATACCCTATGTTCAATAACAGGTATTCGGAACCAAACTTCGAATTTACAACTCACTAAATCACCTATCACCTATCACCTTTCAAATTATAAGCCTTGCTATAGTAGTAATCCGATTGAGATGAAGATTTGACCTCAGTAAGGTTTCTGGTG
>NZ_NJAI01000028.1 GCF_002632725.1 Xenorhabdus hominickii | reverse complement strand
AGCCGCCAGATCCAGATTGTCGTGATAATCCAGCAGTAATTGCACCCGATAGGCATCGTCCTGCGGCTGGGCCAGATAGTGATAAACAAACCCCTGCTGTAAACTGGTGGCCGGGAATATCCCTTCAATTTTGTTTCCGGTGTATTCACTGGGTTCTTCACGAGTGATATCAGAATTAGCATCCTGTTGATTCAGGATCAGAGTTTGAAAATCCTCCTCAGAAAAGATCCTTCTTTCATTTAAGAAATTGATGATGTTTTCTCTTTTCGCTTTCACTTTATCAATTAATTGAACAGGCGGCGTTTCTCCGGCGAACGCGAGTTTTAGCTTATTTTCACTGACCCATACTGACACGCGGTTTTTATGTAGCTCTGTAAGTAATATCAACATATTGTTACACATCCAAAATAGTTTTCTTTTCTGAATGGAGGTGCGAATTTTCGTTATTCACATGCCCAAAGCGATGAGTCAGTTGCTTTAACTGCTCGATTGAAACACCCTTCATGCCATAATCACTGGGGGTTTTGATCCCGCCCTGTTGGGCTTGGGTCTGGCCCGTCGTAATGACCTTCTCCAGTGCCTGCTCAAACGCCATGATAAACACCTGTGTCTGGCTGGCGGACAAACAAGAACCCACGCTGAATTGCAACTGACCTGCCTGCACCGCACCATTGATGTCCAATAGCAAAGGACTGACGTTTTCGCGGGCTATCATCACTCCGCAATCGTCGCTGGTCAGTGACCAGTCCTGCGGGCCGGCCTCGCCCCCCAACTGCCCCAGATAGTTAAAGCTGATGCCCGGTAAATCACCGGCCAGCTTGCCCGCCTGCTGCAAGGCCCCGTACCCCATGCCTTTGTGGGGCACGGCCCTGAGCATTTCTTTGGTGTGAATAATGGTTGCCGCCACCCCTTGCTGCATTTCCAGCCGGACGGGGTACACCGTGGTAAACCAACCGACCGTTTCGGACACATCCAGCGTGCTGTCGATGGACTCACGTCCATGCCCTTCCAGAATGATGTGATTCACCGGCCGCGAGAAGCAGGCCGGCAAGGCCAGTGTCAGCGCACTCAGGAGCAAGTCATTAATTTCCGTGTGGTAACCCGCATTGGCCTCGCGCAGCAGGGTTTCCGTCAGCGCCGCAGAAAGGGCCAGCCGGTGCTGACCGGCCGCCTCCCGCGGCGGGGACGGGGCTTTGTCCGCCATCACCCGCTGCCAGTAAGGCACTTCTTGTTGATGGTGTCTGGCATAGTGATGCACCGCGCTGACCCACTGCCGGTAACTGCTGGTTTTCGCCGGCAAAGCCGCCCCTTGCAGCAATAACCGCATATCTTCGGCTATGATGCGCCAGGAAACGGCATCAATAATCAGGTGGTGGAAGGCAAAGAAGAGCCGGGCGCGGCCGTCGGCGTATCCGGTCAGGTGAGCCACCTGCCATAATGGCCCTGCGTCATAATCCAGTCCGCTCTGCCACTGGGTCAGCTGCCGGTGTAAAGCCGGCGCCTCCAAGGCACTGACATCACACGCCTGTAATACCGGCCCCCACGCGGGGATATCCGCCTGATAATGCTGATGATAGCCCCTGCCTGTCCGGATAAACCGGGCCCGCAACATATCATGACGGGCGGCCAGTGTTACCAAGGCTTGCGCAATCGCGGCGGACGGGATGTCACCGGGTAATTGCACCATAAAGGCCTGATTCCAGTGATGCGGCTTCGGCAAATCCCGCTCAAAGAACCCCTGCTGGATAGGCAATAATGCAAATTCCCCGCTTAAGGCTCCCTGCTCGGCAATAATCCCGGCTGACGCGGCCGTCTGGGTCAGCCACCGGGCCAGCCGGGCCACGGTGGGGGCATCAAAAATCGCCTTAACCTGCAAGGCAAAGCCGGCCTGCCGCAGTCTGGACACCAGCCGGATACTGACGATGGAATCCCCGCCAATACGGAAAAAGTTATCGTCAATGCCGACCTGCGCCAGCCCCAGAACGTCCTGCCACAGAGCGCACAACTGGGCTTCCAGCGCATTACGCGGCGCCACATAGCCGGCCCGTTTCCCCCGTCCCGGCACCGGCAGGGCCTGACGGTCAAGCTTGCCGTTCAGGGTCAGCGGAATAGCATCAAGGCGGGTAAAGCTGGCCGGCACCATGTAATCCGGCAAACGGGCAGACAAATGGGCAATCAGCATTTCATCCGGCAGGTTTTGAGCTGGTAAGGTGTCGTCGGTGACCAGATACGCGGCCAGCGCTTTCTGCCCTTCATGCACCCGGTCAATCACCACCGCCTGTTTCACCTGCGGATGGGTTG
>NZ_NJAI01000027.1 GCF_002632725.1 Xenorhabdus hominickii | reverse complement strand
AACCGTTGTCCCTGTCACGGCCCGACCTTGACGCAGGCATTGCTGACACAAGTGCTTGTCTCTGGCCTTGATGGTGGCCCTTAATCTGTCCCATGGGCTACCATAACCGCGTTCATGTCGGCTCTTGCCTTGTTGGTGATTCTGCCAGCCGGTGTGCAGGTGGTCAGGACAGTAGCCGCTTCGGTCGGTGGTGGTCTTGGGACAGCCTGACTTGCGACAGGCGCGGGGGATACGGGGCGGCATAGCGTCACCACGTTGAGAACAGTCCGCCACATCGACTCTCACGATTGACGAACTGGCGTATTTCTTCACGGACTAGCTGGCGGAGGTGATCGCCATGGCTGGCTTTGGTTATTTTGGCTGAATCAATGCCAGCCGATTTTAGGTCAAGAGGCTTAATGACTGCTCTCACCTTCCCTTCTGAATCACGGATCTTGAAGCTATCGGCAGTAATTTCAACTTTAGCTCCTGCATCTACTGCCAGTGTCATACCTGCGTCATAGGTTTTACTCGCCTGTTCCTTTTCCACCTTTTGTTTGGATTCATCATAAATGCAGAGCTTTGGCGGAGCTTTTTCACCTATGGCCATCTTTTGCTTCCCTTCCTTGTCATACCATGCTGAGTATCCATCAGCCGTTATAGATGCGCTGCCATCTTCTTTGATAAGTATCATCATCATCGTGTTTTACCCTCATTCAGAATAAATAACTGGTTTGATTTATATAAAAGTCCTCGCAAGCGCCCTAAACATGGGCAATGTCCGATAATCGGACTTTGGTCTCTACTGCATAGCTATCACGACTCAATGAATCATGATGGCAATGTAGGCCGTCTCTCCGGCTGTCACATCACTTCGTCTGCCTACAGCGGATGTTGCTGATAATGACCGTCCTACACGGTGGCATGGGTTATTTTGATTCTGTCGGTACGCTTGATGCTAAGGAAACAGGTCTCAGCTAATACCGGCAGACGGCGATAACCCGGCGCAAATAAAAATGCCACCACGGGAGGTGATGGCTTGGGTATTCCTTTAACCACTCAAGGGAGTGGGCAAAGAAATATTGACTTTAGTTTCAGAGAGTAACTAATTGTTAAGTATTATTCGCTTGTTATTAGGGGAAGATGGGTTTATTAGATTTACCAGTTTTTGTGATAATAACGTTGTAAAAGATGTGGAGAATGATTATGAAAAAATATCTTCTTCTTGCTCTAGTGGCAGGCACGACTCTTTTAGCTTCAATGCAGACTTACGCTATTGCCTGCGCACCTGTGATTCTAATACCCCCACTATATGAAGAGTGTGCAGTTAACTGTCATTCGGAACATCCGGGATGGCTAGGGGAGGCATTCTGTTTATAATAACAATCAAGCAGGAGACAGGATGGCTCCTGCCACCCCAGTATCATTTGCTCTGCGGTGGTAATGTGTTCTCTTCTATTTCCCGTATCGCCTGCTTATCCAGATTGCACTGCTCAATGACCGTCAGTAACTGCTCATTCAGAATGAGACTGTCACTCCATGTCATTTTGTCGGGTATCGCAGGAGGCAAACAATCAGCGAGCAGAAGTGCCGGAATGGGTACCGGTGGCACCGGAACGTATTCGGTTCGTGTGTTGCTGCAACCGGATAACAGCCCCATCAGGCACAAGGCGATGGGCGCAATCATGATTAACCACCGCATCTTTGATGGCTGTTTTAGTCTGCTCAGAATCCACGGCTGACCGATGCCGGTTTTCGCTATTAATGCGTGAGATATCATTGAATATCCTGACAGTCTGAAAGGTGTTGGCGGTCATGACCTGTTGATGCTGATACTTCGTGTCCAGCTCGCTATAATCCTTGGCCTTTTGATGATACTTGCTGTAGTAGAACCACAGCAGGCCAGAGACAATCACCAGAGCACCGAGAGTGAAATACTGGCTGTTGAGTTTCATATTACTCACCTTGATTCGGTGCGTGTTATTTTACCCTTACCTATTTCGGCTAAAGCAAGATCCAGAACTAAATCAGTAGCCTGTCCGACCAATCCTTTTATTTTGCTTTCATGTTCAGGTCTGACCTTCTTCCATTCGTTGAGGCCAGTACCAAACACACTGGCGATCTGCTTGTCTCTTTTAAAGTCAGCACAGGCCTGATTCAGTTCTTCCATAACACTGCGCTTGCGGGGATTAACCGCTATGCCCTTTGTCCAGTATTCATAGAGGACATCATCGCACTCATCCTGATAACGGATCACCTTGCCCCTAATTTCAGGCTTAACCTTGTTAGGGCTGATAGTGGCTAACCAGCCAGCCAACTTACGAAGAGCGAGGCGAGTCATTTCCCTCTTTTTACCGTCTGCGGCAACTATAACGATTTCCGTTATAGTTGATTTGAACCTTTGTTTTATCTTCTCTAACTGTGATTGCCAAGC
>NZ_NJAI01000026.1 GCF_002632725.1 Xenorhabdus hominickii | reverse complement strand
TAAAAAGACTGAATAGAAAAACTATCAGTTATTCAAAATCCGAAGAAATGCACGATAAGGTGATAGGAACTTTTATTGAGCGTGAGTACTATTTTTGATATTCAATCTAACTATTTAATACATGACCTGATATGTACACCCAGTACCTTGATAGGACTGTTAATAAAATACAAATCAACAAAATGCCATTTGCTGATGGATATGGAGGGATAGAAATTAAGGATGTTACAGAACATTACTGGTTGAACGTAGTTAAGAAAGTCATTCCTCCTGCTCCTCAAGTAATTCGTCTTTCTTATGTGGGAAATTTTATGTTATACCGCGGAGAAAATATATTAGGCTACTGCCAGTGGAAACATAACTTAACTATGTCAAGTTAAATTGATTTCCCAGCCTCGCACTCGCGGGGCTTCTTGCTATCTACCCGTCGTAAATCCAACTACCAAAGGATATTGGGTAGTTCGGTTAAACCGGATAACGATCATGGTCGGTCAACACCTATATCACTGTTAAATCAATATGTTATATGTGATTTTGGGTGGTATGGTCAACACCTCGATCCCCCTAGATAACTCAACCTGTCGGTCTGACCGACTAGTTCAAATTCAAGGCTGCGCATGGCGTGGCCTTTTTCATTTCTGGAACTTTGGCGTAGAGGGTTCGCGCGGATGCCTGAAGAGCATTAGGACTCGGTTCGATTCCGAGAGGTTCCACCAAATTATCGAAGGTCGCTGAGGCGGCCTTTTTCGTATCTGCAATCCTAACTATTTGATATTCATTCGATGCCGGAATTCCGGTAACGGAATCTATTTATTTTCTGGCCGCACCAACAGAGCGGGAGGCGGAACAGTGAAATACATGGGAAGTAAATCCCGTATCGCCCAAGAAAATGTCGAGCAACTTAAACAACTTTTCCCGGAGGTATTTTCGGAAGGAAAAATTGACTTTGATGCTTTGAAAGCGGTGCTTGGTGAGGCGATTGACGATAGTGACGAACGCTACAACTTTACATGGCAGGGTAAGACTCGCGCACGTCAAATTGCTCAAACTCCATCAACAGGCACGCTACGCCCTTGTAAAGAAGAAAGCGTGAACTGGGATACCACAGGTAACCTTTTTATTGAAGGCGATAATCTTGAAGTGCTTAAAATATTACAAAAGTCTTACCATAAAAAGATAAAGATGATTTATATCGACCCGCCCTATAACACCGGCAAGGATTTTATTTATAAAGATAATTATCGTGATAATTGGCTAAATATGATTTATCCCAGATTAAAATTAGCCCGAAATTTATTATCTGATTATGGAATTATATTTATATCGATAGATGACCATGAGGTGGTTAATCTGTCCAATGTGTGCAATGAAATATTCGGTGAAGATAATCTTATTGAAAGATTTATCTGGCAGAGTGGAAGAACCTCAGCATCTATTTTTACCCGGGAGCATGAATATATTCTGGCCTATGCAAAAGACAGAACGCAATTAACTCATCTTATTTATAAGGGCGATGATAGCCTGATTTCTGACCGGGCAATAAAAAAGGTCAGCGTTAAAAACCCGGCGTCAGAAATAACATTCCCTGCTGGAGTTAGGTTTTTAGGTGAAAATAAAACGTTTTCATCAGTATTTGGAGATAAAGAAGTCGTTGAAGTTACTTCAGGTGTATTTGAATGTAAGAATGGTGTCTTAGCTCGCGAAGTCACGCTAAAAGCGGGCTGGACAATGAAGCGCCAAATCGAAAACTGGCTGTCAGGAAATGACACTGTTGACTCTAAAGGGCAGCAGGTTGTTGAGTTCTTCTTCAAGCCTAACGGTGTTCTTCAGTATGTTAAAAAGCGGGGCACTGAACACCCAAAAACAATCATAACCGGTTTTACCACGAAGCAAGGAAGTAAAGAGGTTGAAGCCCTTCTCGGTTCACCTGTTTTTGATTACCCCAAGCCGACAGGACTGATTGAGCACTTAATGAAGGTCACGGGTAGCGAAGATATCATTCTGGACTTTTTCGCTGGAAGTGGTTCTACCGGTCATGCGGTGTTAAAGCAAAACAAGAAAGATGGCGGCAGAAGAAAGTTTATCTTGGTTCAATTGCCTGAGCCTATTTCAAAGAATGCGGGGGCAACAGCGTATTGCGCTAGAGAGTCAATACCCGAATTGATTTCCCGCATTGCCCTGAAAAGAATAAAACATGCCATCCTGCAAGAAGACGAAACACAGGGTGTTAAGTTTTTCAAATTAGACCCAACAAATACTCACTAACAGGGGCGACCATAGCTCACCCCACGGACGCCCATTGTTCTGATGGGGGGGATTATGAAGATGAAAGAGAATCCTGATTTCTGGGTGCATCTGGGTGACTGGCTCATTTCGATACGAGAGCAAGGCATCGGGGCAGCCCTTGCGGGGT
>NZ_NJAI01000025.1 GCF_002632725.1 Xenorhabdus hominickii | reverse complement strand
TGACACCGTGTAATTTGGCAAATTCGGACTGGTTCATCTGTTACCCTCGTGTTACCTGTTACCCAAATTTCAAAATTTTGTAGCTAGTGAAATATCGCGACGCGCAATGCCCGTGATATATCAAAGGCTTAGGAAGGACCCAAAAATTATGCAGCGTTACCATCGCTGTTACCTCGCGTTACTTTCACTATAATCCTCCAACGAAACATCAAGACCAATCGCCTTAGCTACAGCCCAATCCAACGCTATTCCTGTTAATTCACTCGCTTTTAACTTCATAATAATTTCTCACTAATAGTGTTACTTTCCCTGTTACCTTTCGTTACCGTAACAAGGTAAGTGGGACCGCGATCCCACGTATAAAATCTATCGATTTTTTATCCCGTAAATAACTACATACTAACCAATCCATTAAAACAAACAGGAGTTAAGTCATGCCTAGTAAAAAAATTATTTACAGCCACACCATCGATTTAGACACACTGCTACAACAACTGAACAAATACCCTGCTGATACCCGCGTCTCGTTCAGTGGATTGGACTTTCTCCGCGTAAAGCAAACAGGTGAAAATATTATTCAGATTGAGTTTGCACAGTCGGTTTATCGGACTTCTGAAGATGTCTTGGTGGTTCAAGATCATTCAAAATAGCTGACGCATAAACGTTAGCCTTTTGCCTGTTAACGGGGGCATAATCTTCATCTATGCGCCCGTTTGTTACACGACTGAACCAGGCTCTTTTGCACCTAGCTGGATAATCCAAGTCACTGGGTATTTTTCAGAGCATTGGGTTCGTTTCAGAATTGACTGCTCCCTAAACTTTACTCCTTCATCTTTTGCACATGAGATACAACTACTAACAAAGGATGTCTTCTCAAAATAATTATCAACTGGGAGCGGGGGCGCTCCATCTAGGCTTATTACCCGACCATGTTGTTGTCGTTGTGATTCTTCTACTTTCCGAGAATGATATGACAGCAATGATTTCAGGTCATTTTCCGCAACAGCGTCAGCATCAGCCTCGCCTTTCAATAATCGAACATGCTCAATATAGCTCAATGACGCTTCAATCTGCGTCTTCAATAATTCCAATCGTTTTATGTAGTTATGTGCCGTCATGTTTGTCACCAGATAGGATTGTTTGATAATAAGTCATAAGGTGGGACCGCGGTCCCAGTTTCTATTTAGCTGTCCGTATCGCCTCATCCAACGCCTGACTGATAGCAGCAGGCATTAACGATTGAGCCATTTGTTGCGCCCGTTCCTGATAACCGAGTATCGGTTCAACGGGTAAGGCGTCACCAAACCGAATAAGCAGTTTTGGCGGTCGCTGTTTCTGCCTCGGTCTGCGGGTGCCATTCGGTGAGCGTTTTAACCGCCTCTTGTTCTTTTTCACTTTCTTGGCTTTCTTACGCTGCCACACACCATTAACATTTTCTCCGTATCGTGTTGAGACTTCGCCAATAAACGTATCCGATTTGCCTTTTAACTGACTCAGCTTGTTTCGGGGCAGGTTTCCGTGCTTGTTGAGTTTGATGTTCTTGGGGTTGAGCAGTGCGGCTCCATTCAGCTTATGCACACCACCGACTTCAAACGGCTCCAGATAACCGGCAGCGGTTGGCATCACGGACACTTTCGCGGTCAGATTATCTTTGCGAGCACCCTGGCTTCTGACTGATTTCACGGTGAATGACGTTGGGTTCTCCAATCGACGTTCTAGTGCGACCTTTTGTGCTTTCTCTATCTTACGCGCAACGCTGGTTAGCGCCTGAGCGGTGGCAAAGGGGATTTGCTTTCGTATCTTTGCCAGTTGGTTGGAAAGATCATTCAATGTGGCCATATTCATTCCCCAGACAAATAATCCGGCATTATTGGGCTGTCATTATTCGAATCACCTATAATGAATTGGCCAATCACAGGAGTTCATATGAAAAAATTAGTCATCCTGTTAGCCGCATTACTTTCGTTTGGGGCTAACGCTAAAACCCGAGTCGATGTGTCTAAAATTCATGGGAACATCAAAGTGGTTAGTTCTGGTGCAGACTATAAGGTGAAGGTTGTGAGATCATCACCCGACCTGAGAGTCAAAGTTGTGACCAGTTCCGCTAGGGCGCCGGGTAAATGGAAAATGGTAAATTCATTCCCTGACTACAAGATTCAGTTCGTCAATTCATTCCCAGACTTTACTATCAAATGCGTCGATTCGTTCCCCGGCCCAGTCAAGTGATTCACCATAAACTGAGTGTGATTCAAGACTGATATAAAACTCTGTACAAACCACTCAGTGAATAGTCTGTTCAGAATTTGCCGTCTCTCCGGCTGTCACATCACTTCTTCTGCCTACAGCGGATGTTGCTGATAATGACCGTCCTACACGGTGGCATGGGTTATTTTTGATTCTGTCGGTACGCTCGATGCAAAGGGAACAGGTCTC
>NZ_NJAI01000024.1 GCF_002632725.1 Xenorhabdus hominickii | reverse complement strand
GCGTCCAGCCGTATCCGGATGGATCTTCAATAATTGACCGATTTCGCGAAAGGTTTTTTTCTCTTGGCGAAATCGAATAGCTTGCTGCCTCAGCAGCTCTAGTTGCTCAATCGTGAGCTTGCGTGCATCTGTTTTCATTGACACAGTATATCAGATATAAATAGCCGCCGAGTTAATAACTAAACAAGCACACTGGAACTTACGTGGTCGAAATTTCATTGCTGTTCATGAAATGCTGGATGGTTTTCGTAGTGCTATCACAGATCATCTTGATACATTCGCAGAACGTGCAGTCCAACTAGGTGGTACAGCCACGGGCACCGTGCAGGAAGTCCATAAAAGAACAACACTGGAAAGTTACCCAACCGATATTCATGACGTTCAAGACCACCTAAAAGCACTGGCAGATCGCTATGCCATCGTCGCCAATGATATCCGTCAGGCCATTGTTGACGCAGAAGATGAAGATACAGCAGATATGTTCACTGCGGCCTCTCGTGATCTCGATAAATTTTTGTGGTTTATCGAAGCAAATATTGAACAATAAAATAAAATCATTATTTTTCATTGCGTTAAGGTCACAAATGTGACCTTTTTTACATCACTCCATGTTATCAACCAGAAAAATATTAAAAATAGAAGCTATAATGTAAAAAATCACACTAACCTTTAAAAAAATCATTTTTCTATCTATAATCCTCATTTGATTTGAAAATAAAAATGAGGATTCCATACAATGGATATCGAAGTTAAAGACTCCAACGGTGCGCTACTGAACGATGGTGATTCAGTTCAGGTGATCAAGGATTTAAAAGTCAAAGGTACTTCCAAGACACTAAAACGCGGCACATTGATCAAAAATATCCGCCTGACTCATCGTGAGGATGAGATTGAGTGTAATGCCGATAAAATCAAAGGATTAGTACTGAAAACCTGCTTCTTGAAAAAAGTGAGTTAAATAGCAGTTACAAACCCATTTTTGAGTAAAGGGTAAATAATGTTAACTATTGCATTATTTATCCTTTTTTATTAACTGGGTCAAAAATTGAATAACATTAGATTACATCGAGTCAAGTCTACTAACACCTACCGTCGCCATTTAATTTTTCCGGTAAATACAAATTTTTTATAAAAAGCAGGTCATTAAAATACAGAGCTCATAAAAAAAAACCAAAAAAATATTAAGCATGTTGGATTTCAACAAAAACCATTCTATTATAACTGCTCTTTTAAAGAGATATTTTAAATTACATAAAGGTTACAAGATGAAAACTTCAATAGCACTCTGTACTGCCATTTTAGCATTTGCACCATGGAATACATTTGCAGCAAAAACAACATTGTTTAATACGCCTGAACAATGTGAATCACTCGCACGTACAATATGTGCAATACATATTAAACACCATAAAAAATATCAATATTGCCTTAAAGAGATATATAACACATGTATTCGCCAATAGATTAAGCTATGGCATAACCTCAAGTTCGTTTAATAATGGTTTAATAAATGTGATTTCAGAAGGCCATAAGTTCAAGCTCGGCTTTTTAACTTGGAACATATAATAAATTAATCCTGCTATAAAAGCCGAGCATACTCCTGTGTTTTAGCTCTCTGTTTCATAAATATTTTTAAAAAATTAACCAATATCTCTAATATAGATTCAAAGATATTAGAATAATTTATGGCAATGACTCCAAAGCGTTAATTTGATATTATTATGCTTTTTCAGAGGGGGATCATCATGACTGTCACGATAGCCGTTTTTTGCCGATACTGCGGCCAAACAGAACCGGGACGTAAACACGGAACAGGTAAAGCGGGTTTTCCACGCTATTACTGCAAAGACTGCCAGAAAACCTTTCAACTTAACTCTCGTTACAATGGTCATAAGCCCGATATGAAAGAAAAAGTGATTAATATGGCGATGAATGGTTCTGGTGTCAGGGATACCGGCCGTGTTTTAGGCATCGGCATCAACACGGTTATACGGACTTTAAAAAACTCTCACCAAAGCAGGTAACATCAAGGTAGGAGGCTTACAATGATGTTACGCTCATTTGCGAGTTGGATGAACAAGGGTCTTTCGTCGGTAACAAAAAACAACGTTATTGGCTTTGGTATGCTTTTGATACAAAAAGAAAACAAGTCATCGCCCATGTATTTGAGCCCCGAAACGATGAAACCTGCCGAAAACTCCTTGATTTATTAGCACCTTTTAATATTCGTTTTATGACGACCGATAACTGGGGAAGTTATGCCCGGGAAATTGAACCAGAAAAACATTTGGTGGGCAAAATTTTTGGTCATGTATTAAATAGTTAGATTGAATATCAAAAATAGTACTCACGC
This sequence comes from Xenorhabdus hominickii, assembly GCF_002632725.1. Lineage (GTDB taxonomy): Bacteria > Pseudomonadota > Gammaproteobacteria > Enterobacterales > Enterobacteriaceae > Xenorhabdus > Xenorhabdus hominickii. The sequence continues at coordinate 111 of NZ_NJAI01000024.1, read as the reverse complement.
TCAATAAAAGTTCCTATCACCTTATCGTGCATTTCTTCGGATTTTGAATAACTGATAGTTTTTCTATTCAGTCTTTTTACTCGAGTACGCTGAGTTAAATTCGTTCTCTCT
>NZ_NJAI01000023.1 GCF_002632725.1 Xenorhabdus hominickii | reverse complement strand
GGGGCAGGACTTTAACTCGGTCGCCCAATCCGGTCAGCGGATCATGAAGGCCCTGTCCGACGGACTGGGGGTCGCCCAAAAAGACCTGAAAGGGCTGGCCGATGCCGGTGAGCTGACCACGCCCAAAATTGTCCCTGCATTAGTCAGCCAGTTGCAGAAAATGCGTGAAGAGTTCGATTCGATGCCGAACAGCGTGAGTGCGGCCTCAACCCGAGTGACGAATGCTTTTCAGCAGTGGGTCGGGGGCGCTAACCAGACCGTCAGTGCGACCACCATCCTGTCCGGCGTGCTGGATGGAGTGGCGAAAAACATGGATACCGTCGCCGCGGCTGGCGTAGTGGCCGCAGGTCTATTCGGGGCAAGAGCGCTGGGTGACAGGATATCCGCAATTGGTGCATCAACGTCTGCGCTGATCCAGAATTCCCGCGCCGAAATTAATAACGCGGATCAAGCCTACCGTAATTCTCAGGTTCAGGTTGCCTCAGCGAGAGCCAGCGCTTATCAGGCACAACAAAACGTTATCGCCGCGCGTTCACGTATGCTTCAAACCACAACGGCACAGACATTCGCCGCAGCAGAAGCGAGACTGAACAGGACACTGGCCGCAGAAGCGGCAGCACAGGCCAGAGTGACACAAAGCATCAATGCAAGAGCTGCCGCCCAAGCCCAGCTCAATGCGGTCACTTCGCTCGGCTCCCGATTGATGGGCGGCGCGCTGGGGTTGATTGGCGGTATTCCCGGCTTGGCAATACTGGCGGGTTCGGCGCTCTATTTTATGCATCAAAAGCAGGAGCAGGCCAAACAATCGGCATTGGAACTCAGGAACAGCACGGAACTGCTGACCGAAGCCTTGGAGGCCATGAATTCACTGGAGGTCAAGAAGCGGGTCTTTGATACACAGGATGACATATCGGCCCAAAACGAAGCCATAGAGAAGCAAAAAAAGTTAGTGGAAGCGCGAAAAATGGATATGGAGCGCACCCGGATTGTGGCCGAAAAAGGCGTCAAGACGCTTTACTCCTCAAGTCCGGTTGAGCAACTGACCGAAGCGACCAGGGTTTATAACAATGAAGTGAACAACCTGGCGCTGATGCAGGAGGGGTTAAGCAATAAGCAAAAAGAATTAAACCTGTTGCAGTCCAGACAATCCGGCCTGCTTCGTGATAATTATGTCGAGATGCTCAATACCCGCGATATCCTGCCGATGTTGACACTGGCGGGCTCCGATTTTAACCGGGTGTTGTCCGCGGGTAACCGCTTGCTGCAAGAGCGGATGACGTTAACACCGGTTCCGTTTGCGCTTCCCCAGATCCCCCTGAACGACAAGCAACAGGACTTTCTGAAGAAGTCGGAGCGTGATCTTGAGCTTTCTTCGTTGCAGGGGGTTGCGAAGGTTAAAAGACAGGCGGAGTTTGCCGCAGAGGATCAAGGGCTAAATACCCCGCAATATCAGGACCATTATCAAAAATACATCAATGATTCGGTCGCGGTATATCAAAACGGGGAAAAAGCCAAAGAGGCGCAGGTTGCCGCTTCAAAAGCCACCAGCGAAGCGGCAAAAGCTGCCCGGGAAGCCGCCAGCGCACAGGAAAACTACCGAAATAAAGTGGCTGACCTGAACCGGGAAATTCAGGTCGAACAGGTACGGATGAAAGACGGCGAGACGGCGGCGGCGCTCTTCGCCTCGTCAATGGACATCAGTGCCAAATACACCGGGAAACAGCGTGAGGAGCTGATCAGGCTCAGCACGGCCAGTATCCAGGCCAAGCAACGCACGAAAGATTTTCAGGATGCCCTCGCCGCTGACCCTTACCGCCAAGCCACTCATGCCCGCCGGGAAGCCGAAGAGCAACTCCAGCGCCAGATTGCCGCCAGCGATATCCAAAGCACCGAAGAAGTTGTGCGTCGCAAGCGGGAAATTCAGTTCAGCTATCTCAGTGCGGTAGCGGAGGCCAATCAGCGCAGTGCGGTCTCTCCCGGTGCGGAATTGGCCGGCAATGTCGATCCGTTGCAGGACCTCCAGAACCAACTGGAGAAACGGAAGGTATTGATTCAGACCTATGCGACCGAGACCCTGATCACCGAACAGCGCAAAAATGAATTACTGATCGCTTCTGATAATGAGACAAATCAGCGCCGTTATGATGCGGCCATGCAACTCTACGCCAGTCAGGGACGGCTACAGAAAATGACGTTAAATATGTTCGTTGTTACACAAGAGAGGATGTCAAACGTATTGACAGGGATGTTAACAGGCACGCAAACATTCAAAGAGGGCATGATTGGCCTGTTCTCTTCTCTGACCCAGAGCATCATTCAGAATCTGGTCGATATGGCGGCACAAGCTATTGTGACCAATGTCATATTGAAATCAATCATGGGTGTTGCAGGTGGCGTTGCCGGAGGCGCGATGGCAGGGGCGGGTGCAGTGGCAGGAACAGCGGCCAATACGGGCGCTATGGGGATGTCCACCAGTTGGCAGGCATATGTGGCA
>NZ_NJAI01000022.1 GCF_002632725.1 Xenorhabdus hominickii | reverse complement strand
TGATTTTCTAATTATTTCAATATCAGGCATTTCAGCGCGAAAAATTTCTAGTGCTTTAGTTATGCTTACTTCATTTTCCATTCGCTTATTAACCCAGCCGTTTAAATCACAGGCGTTATTTTCTGCCTCAGATAATAGGTCTTCCCCTGTCCAATCAAGAAGTCCTTCCATCCAATCCATCGCCTGTTTTTTATCTCCTTTTTCCAACAGGTGATGAACTATTGCAATAGTTAAATTTAGTTTTTCCATTGTCCATGAATTAGATAATTACATTGCCAGTTTAAATTGTAATTTTTCTATTTCATTCGCTATGTCAATCACATTATTATTCATTTAAATCCCTCCGGTTTAACATTCAATATTACGAGGAGATATTAATGTCGTTCTAAATTCAGCACCCAATTTAACCATGGCATCGAAAAATTAAATCTCAGAGTTTTAATTTATTAAATTATGAATCTCTGGGTATTTGTTGGCATCAAATAGAACAATTTCCCTGCCGCCAATGCAATAAAACCCTAATCGTTTAGATGGACATTTCAGTAAATGGTATTGTGATTTTTTTAACCATATTTGTTCAGTTTCTGTTAACTCCTCTTTATTTTTTCTGTTTTCTTTACATCCCGCTTGAAACACTTCCCAATAATTCTGAATTGACATATTGATATACGTTCCATCATCGTATTTATCCAGCCCATTTTTATAGTAATGAAATTCAATAGTTATGAATTTCTCAAACGCCTCTCTGCGTGAATCTGAATTAGTCATTATCATCACCTATATATTTTATTTTTCCTGTTAATATTCCATCAATCAGCGTGCGCATTTCCCAACGTTTCATTTAAACTCCCTGCATATATTCGCTGCTTTCTCACACATATCAGTATCAAACCAACCGAAATGACATTTACTGGAACTGACTCCCAGCCGCCATGCCAGCCATCGGTAGGCATCCGTGCGCTCCCAGTTCCTGAATTTCCGCATCCGATCAAAAACCTGTTTGCTTTTCTTTCTCGCTTCCCGTGTCGGTTTATCTGCCAGATAATGGCGAGCAAAAACAGGCAATTTTGTTTTGTCGATGATCGCCATCTAGGCCGCAAACTCAGTCGGTGTTATCCCAGAGGGCGCGCGTATAGCAAACTGGAGCGTTTGTAATACAAAGCGAGTAAATGCAAGCCGATTGACTATCCGACCGAGAAGTTACGGGCATTGGTAACCCCACAAGAAGGACTTTTGAGATGAAAGGAACGACATTTCCAGTATTGATGTCTGCCTACGACGCTCAAGGAAGCTCTCTGGCATTGAAATATATCAACAATAATGCGAGAAACCTTTGTGGGAATACAGATTCTGTTTTAGCTGAGGTTTGTTTTTACAGGCAAAAACAGTACCCAAGAGGCAAAGCGATTCATAAGTTGGCTGCGTGCGCGTGGCGTTGTTATTGATATCAAAAATGGTGTTGGTGAGGTGGTGGTGCTATCAAAGCCCATCACTGACGAGGAAACACACGAATATTTTGTTGGCCACTGGCTAGGTCGTGACGAGAGCGGAGAGCGTGAGAAAACTAGAGATATGGATAAAGAGCGAATGCTCTATGCATAGTGCTAGAAGTGATTATTCTTAACTTCATCCAATGGAGTAAGTTATAAACACCCCTAACGAGGCTTTTGTAATTCTTCTCACATTTTTTGATATTGCTGATAAAATAATCAATAACGCTTAAAATTATCTCAGTGATTAAATGTGAGAAATGTTTAATATCGGGTGGTGTTATGGAAATTAAAGAGAAAATAGCGACAGCATTTTGCACTCTTGAATTAAATAAGAACGTCAACCCTGATTTATTGGTACCAATAATCACAAAAGTAGTAAGCAGTTTTCCAGACACTCAACGCTTAGATGTGATAGTGAGTCTAATAGGATTAAGTAAAAAGCAATCCTATCGGCTATTTATAGATATTCTCCATAATGGAGAAAGTTGCGTAAAATTTCATGAAAATCCTTATGGTGGTGAAGGAGAAGAATTCACTGTTGTAAACATCAGATTACCGGAGAATCAAGTTACTGCTAGCTTTAATGCTGTATTTGACCAGATAAAGATCCCTGAACCTGGCATTTATGAAATAAAGGTGAAATTAAGCAATAAAGAAAAACAAGTGATTGATGAGAACTCCTACTATTTTGATGTCTTAGATAAAAAGGATTACAAAAAATGGCAACGCAGAAACAGTTAACACTTGTCAGAAATGATATTATGACTGCCATTGCAGGCAATGGTCATGTATTAAATAGTTAGATTGAATATCAAAAATAGTACTCACGCTCAATAAAAGTTCCTATCACCTTATCGTGCATTTCTTCGGATTTTGAATAACTGATAGTTTTTCTATTCAGTCTTTTTATTCGAGTACGCTGAGTTAAATTCGTTCTCTCTATACGCTGAGTAAACGTCTTTCCAGTCAGGTGATCTTCCTCGGGAAGGTTATCATAAACAACATAATC
>NZ_NJAI01000021.1 GCF_002632725.1 Xenorhabdus hominickii | reverse complement strand
TAGTGTTATAATCAACTTACCTTCGGAAGTTTTAATCGCGTAGTTATTTAGCTAACGGGGTTTAGTGGCCATTTCATCGCCTTCGACACTTTAGAAATCGGGGTTTGGGGAGCAACGGAACAGTGAACGTCGTTAAGTGGTTACTTTAAATGGTCATTTAGTAATAAATCAGTTGATTAACAAATATTACCAAGCCCTTTTCTCACACTACAGCAGTGTACTGATAACCTGTTGATTCATTACGGCTCCAACAGTACAAAAAATAGCGTGAAATCTCATGCCAATGCTTATATAAAGCATTAATAAAAGAATAAACATCGTGGTTATCGATTATATTGTAAGTGATTACAAAATCGCGGATTACTCCCGTAATCCATATGGAAAATGTCTCGTTTGTGCAAAACGGGTGGTTGAGCTTCTGACACAACGCAACATACCCTATCGTGTGATCGGTTTACTTACCTGGTCTGGGCTTTCTAATTTAACGCCAGCAAATCATTATGCTGTAGTTGCAAGCATCAAGGGGCAAGCCATCATCATAGATCCCACTGCGGGTCAGTTTTCAGTATGGAGGCCATTTTATGGAACAATTGACGATTGGATTACTGGCTTCAGCCAATATTTACCTCATCGACTTATAAAGGGACGCGAATTTATCACTATTGGTGAAGCTGAATCCACCCTAGGTTCTTTGATTATGGGAAGTCCAGTAGATTTCAATGGAATTGTTCTTCAGGACACCATATGGCATAGCAAAATCATGAAAAATCCAGCTCATTTTGCTGCTCAAGAGCAAAAACAAATTCAGGCATCATCCTTTGTCCCATTACGAGATCTAAAAAGAAGGCTCCCGATGGAATTGTTTCAAGAATAGTTAGCAGTGTTACCTAACAGGAAGGTCTGTACCTTCCAGGTTTGCTATCACTTTTTACGCCCCGGAGCGACCGGCTGGACAAAAAATGATAGCATTCCGGCGTGAAAGCAAAACTAGCCTCAAACTTTTAGCCATTTGAGGTATATGTATGGGGATATTAACGGTCAGGCCACAACAGGAACATGAAGAAGCATTGGAGGCTGTAGGTACGTTTTTGCAGGAAAAACGCGCCTCACAGACGTTGCTCAAATCACTGATGGCTTACGAACCACACTGTAAAGAGATCGCCCGATTGAAAGCGGCTTTGTACAAGGCCGAGAAAGAACGCGATGAGTACAAAGGGAAAATAGAGCGCTTTAAAGCCGCCCAGCTCGCGTTATTTGAATGAACTGAGAGCTAACGCCTTTTTTTGGATCTTCATTCTGGATCAATGTAAATAATTTAGTTATGATTAGCCCGTCCTGTTTACCGAGCCTCAGCCTTGTAGAAAGGCACTGGTAGTGATAGATTTCATCGCTAAGTTTGCAAGACGCAAAGAATTTCAGGTAGACCACGCCAAAAGGTGATGAAGGAAGGGTTGAAAAGCCCAAAAAACAAAGCCCCGAAAATCATGCTCTACGGGTTCCGCCGAAGAACCCCAAAATCTGATACGTCACGTTGTAACGAGGATTTTATAGACCGTAGAACGCGCTATTTTTAATTGTCTCGATATATTTGTTGCGCCGATACCTTGCTGATGAAGGCTGCGAACTTGAGCTTTGTCTATTGTGGGTTTGCGGCCAAATTTAATCCCCTTCGCTTTGGCCTCCAAACGTCCCTCGTTAGTCCGTTCCAATATTCTTTGACGTTCAGCCTGGGCCACTGCTGACAAAATGGTGACCACCATCTTACCCATTGTCCCTTCTGTGTTGATCCCATCATCCAGAAAGTGTATGGCTACCCCCATCTCATCGAATTCCTTGATCAGATGAATCATATCGGCGGTATCAATACCATGTTTTTCTTCTCTCAATAAAGTCCTGGGCAAAGAACGGCCGTCAATGATATTAAGGAAAGTGACTCTCATTGGGTTCTGGTTCGGGTCATAATCAAATGAACATCTCTTCATATTTTGCTGATGTATTTATTAACCTGATGGTGATTTAGCCCGGAGTTTATGGGGCTGCAAGCCCCATAAACTCCAGATCTGTTAGCAAATACATTCGGTAACCCGTGCCTTAAGTTTCTTTTCGTTTATAATTTGCCTGCTTTGTTGTTGGAATGAACCGATTAAAAACAGGCAAATACACAATGTAAATTACTTCTCCGGTATACCTATATAACTTGTTACAGGGCCTGTATGTGTATAAAAACGCAAAGCTTGATCATTGCGACCAAAACAATAACCAAAAATGACATGATAATCGGGGGGAGTGAATAATGCCGCGAATCTCATGATACGTCGAATGGTTGATATCTTTAATGTGTATTGGTTGACTAAAATGAACCCCTCTTCTAATCCCCCCCCCCTTTTCTACCCCCTGTGTCTTCATGAAAAAAGAATTTCTCACGCAAGTCCCTACTTCTCACTCCATTGATATTGGCGTCCCAATTAAATCCCATTTCATCACCATGAGAGCCGGTTAATATTAAAATGGGCTTACCATCATAATCAGCGCTGGATTGAATCATCCTTATAGGGTGATTCAATCCAGCGTGTATTTCTGTATCTGAACCATAAATTTGTTTCCCATTGAATGGGATAGAATGCCAATGGTTCTGTCGCATTAACGTGCATTTTGGTTTATCGTTGGGAAAACTCAGGATGGAATCCGATATGCCCCTTATCCGAAAAGCGTTCAAACGCCTGCATTATCCCACTGATATTATTGCCCA
>NZ_NJAI01000020.1 GCF_002632725.1 Xenorhabdus hominickii | reverse complement strand
GATTTGTGACAATAACGGCAATAGACGTCAGCTTTGGCCATGCTTTACCCTTAAAAGGCGGGAAGCATATCACAACAACTAACTATTTAATACATGACCATGGTAGCCTTATCTCAAAGTATCGGCATATCTCAACCACAGCTCTTAAGGTGTGAAAAAGGTGATCGTCAAATATCTGCGTCGCATCTTTTTCTGATTGCGATGGTATTAGACACTCCACTTGATTGGTTTTTTACGGATTGCTTTCTTTATTTTGGAGATATAGCTCCCCCCAAAAACACCGATGACCGATGAATACATAATCAACACCACGCCTTATCCGGGGTTTCCCGGCGCACGGATAAGTAATTTACTTTCAAATTGAAGCTCAATTCTAATATGAACTCAAATAGTTTCATATAGGAGTTTCATCATGGCTAAACAAGTGCCTGTCGTTATCTGCCGTACACACCCCAAAGCGGTTATTCCTACCTATCACACTGAAGGCACAGCAGGGTTCGACCTGAACGCCGTAGATTACCAATTATATACCAATGTCGAAGATGGCAGGTCACACCTTGCTTACTACATCAGAACGGGGATAAAAGTCGCTATACCGGACGGGTATTGCATGAAGATTTATGCCCGTAAAGACCTAGGACAAGAGCATCATGCACGTCCTGCGGAATGTGTCGGTATTATCGATTCTGATTATCGTGATGAGATTGTCATTAAGCTGCTTGTTGAATCGGGTGCGTACCCTCTGACCTTCAGGGAAGGCATGTGCATTGCTCAGGGCTTAATTGAAGAAGTGACCAAGGCATCATTTGAGGATGTCACCGAGGAAAAATTCGCTGAACTGCAAAAAACAGCACAGAGTGAAAATCAGTCCGGCCATCTGGATAACCCCGTAGACACTGAAACTGATTCAGCAGAGAAAGGTAAAGCGTCAAAGTCAAAGGTTGAGAAATAAGGGTAAATTGTTATGACCGGTTATATTCTGGCGGATAACTTTACGCTTAATCGCAGTGAAGAAGGAACCTACTCAGCATTCGATCTTAACATCGCCACCGCATTACTGGCCGGCTCTCAGCTGGAAAGCATGACCTCTGAGGGTGATGCTATAATGAAGGCGCCCAATGGCCTTGGCTGGATTATCGCAAAAGAACCGGGCTTAGAACGTATCGAAGACTTAGAGAAACAGTATAACTCTCCTTGTTACAGTCCCATGACTAACGAACTATTTACGCGTTTTATCATGCGGGAGTATCCTGTAACGATTGACCCTATCGTTGCGGTAAACGGCACTCTGGTTGGGCAGTGGCGCGTTGCATCAAACGGCGCATCAGCTGGTATCAATGTCACTACCGCGTTCCAACACAAGTTACCTGAATTCTGCGTCACCCAGTCTGAAAATATGTCAGAAGCCATCGTGCATAATGGTTTAATGCAAGCCGGAATTGGCCGCACTGCTTACCTGTATTTTCAACACGACATGGCAAGCTATGACGTGGTTTTTATCTCGCCACAAACAGCGGAAGTTATTAAACAGGAGCCGGCTTTCTGGGCGTACTGCGTCCGCGTTGCTGAACTTGATCAATATGCGGTGATTGGCGTACCTCAAGAAGCAGAATTATTGGCCGTCGAAAATGCGAAGCTCGTGCTGGTGGCTCAGGTGGCGGAATACAAGCGTGAAAGCACGTCAAAGCTGGATGACGACAAAGATTCTGAACAGTAATTTATCCCAGGGGTTTTATAAAAGCCCCTGATATAGGTAGTAATTAGGTATTTATAAACTCAATTTATCTGTGATCATTATACCCCACGGTCATACCAGGCTACGTTTCTTAATTATTTAATCGTCTGTAAAAGAGTCGAATACAGCCTAATTTCACCATTGATAATATGTTTATTATTCATATCCTTTTCTGGGAAAAGGCGTATTTTCCCTAGATATTACACCATAAATGCTTCTATTTTTAAATTAACAATAAATTTATCAAAAAATAATTCCAATACTTGATTTTATAATTTTTATTTATTGATTTTAAAATTAGAGTTGATATAAATTTTACTCCCCTTTCATCAAGAGATTAATTTAATCTTGATAATAAATAAGTTAAGGATATAGATATGTCATATACTTTAGTTGCATATTATGAAAATGGTATTCCATATGATGCGAATGGAAATAGGATTATTAAAATTATCCCGACGATAGTCAGCGGGAGAGAAATATTAAACAGATTGAAATCTAGTTTTATGCCATCCACTCCTAACATTCTACCTGGTGTTGGGTATGGTTCATATGCTAAGCCGAGTGACAATCTAACGGATGGTGCCATCTATACACCAGGCGGAGGAATTAGCGCTCGTGATATGATTAATGCTTGGAAAAAAAATGGAAAAGATGAAATATGTCCAGTTTGTTCAAGGAAACAGTGTCCTTTTATAGAGAAGGAAATAGAGAGGGCATTAAGAGAGCTGGATAAACATAGTAATAGTGAAACCAAAGCACTAATGAAGTGTGATTACCATTTTAGGCAACCGTTGTTAAATATTAAAAATATGTTTAACTCTACGGCACCTGTTATTATGGGTCATTTATCTATGCTTGAAGATAATAGATTTTATTCAACTACGGATAATCTAAAAGGGCTTTTTGAAGATCGATGTTTACTAGATACTAGAATAGGCTCATTTAAGAGTTTATCATCTAATTATCAAACCACATTACAAATATTTGCTTATGGAAAGGAATCCAGAGAACCAAAATATAATAACTTTTACCACCATATGGGTAGTGTGGAAGGCTCCGGAAGGAGTTCCCAATTTGGTAAAAGAGATATTAATTCAGCCATTAAAGAATTATATAACAATATGCTTCCTACAATGAAAAACTTTTTTGTGTTAGAT
>NZ_NJAI01000002.1:618711-631880 GCF_002632725.1 Xenorhabdus hominickii | reverse complement strand
GTCGCCAACCACAAAAATACGCTGATACTGATCGCCATCGATTTTCAGGTAATTTCCGCTTCTGATTTCGTTCACCGTTCCTGCTCCTTCTTGAGTTTCATGTATTCGCTGTCGTTTGGCACTGTCACGAAACAACCCAATCCAGCAGCCCATTGTTCAACCTGTTCCATGAATCGAAACATCTCGCCGGTGTCCAGTTTGGATGTCTGTTTCAACGTCCTAACGTGCTCAACCTCTTGGGTTGTGACATCTATCCGATCAATAACCTCATAGCCTAGAAACGTGTGCTTGAGCATGTCCTTGACCTCATCTGGGGAAAATTTAGCGCCGTTAGATTTCAGAAAACGACTAATCTCATCGAACCACATATGAGCAGTAGCGTTCTGAGATGATGAGCGGGTGTTTTTCCACGGTTTGATGATGATGCGGTGAGGTTGGTTTGTTGCTAGAACTTCTTTGAGTTGTTGCCACGCAGCTTGTTTGGTTGATTCATGGAATAGAAAATTACATTCCATAAAAGTCCTTAATTTTCATTATTCCAGTTATTTAATACTTGATCTCTAACGTCGCTTTCACATCTTAACCACTGAACGGGAGTAGTTCTTTTATTGCACGATTTACATAAGACAAAACTTTTAAACTTTTTTTCTCTTTTAAAATATTTTGACTCTATAAATACAAGTTCATTCGTTCCACAATTACTGCATAATTTCGGATTAGCCATTCCATCTAACCTCCGTTATTTGCCCTCTGGTTAATGTGGTCTACCTGTTAAATCAGTCATTGTTTGTCTGTATTGGTTCTCAAAATCCCGCAAGTATTCTCTTGACCATCGTACAAATTCCTTTTTGCATTTACGGATCTGGCGTTTGGTTGGCTTGGCTGGGAAAATATAATGATCCTCATCCCAATCGACTGATATTTTCAGAATCCAAAATCGGTAATCAGTGTTGAAATCGACGTAATATACGCTTGCTTCCACAGGATAGCCGATGTGATATTCACTCATCGTCATTTGCCCTCTGGTTCCATGCCTGAATTGCTGCGTGTTCATCGGTTCCAGCAGCAACTGACTGGAAACATTTCCAGCACTCAACAAACTGCTGCCTTTTAAAACCTATAATTCCAGATTATCGTCGCTACCGCATTCAGGACACGGCTTGAGTTCATCTGTCATACCCCCTCCATCAGCTCATCAGGAATGTCAACCTCGTCACCTAACTGAGCAGCCACTACAGCGCGACAAAACGCAATTTGCAGAGTGTCCCCAGATGCCAGTCTCATTGTGTCCTGCCCGTGCCACGGCTTACCATAGGCAAATGCATTCCATGTTTTATTGGCTCTACGCTGAACCATGCCGAACGATTTGCAGTATTTATCCATTAACTGCCCGCACTGTTCCCAGTCGGTTGAAGGTTTAAGCGTGTATTTACCAACATTGGATACAAAATAATCGCGATTTGGCGCTTGAACTTCCGTATTATCCTCGTTAACGGTTCCGCCAATCGCCAACGCCACCGCATAATCCAACGCCCTACCTGTCAGTTCACTCGTTTTGATTTTCATTCTGCCTCCGGATTATCAACCGTTAAATCATCAAGAGACCATGAACGAAAACCTTTACTCTCAATGTAATCTCTTGCCTTATCCATGTCACTAAATGCTGCTATAGGCTCGAAATCACCTTCAAATCCTGGAATACATACAATCCATACTTTCATCTCAAAAGTCCTTCTTGTGGGGTTAAAATTCAATGTCTTCTTGATACTTATCAGATTTAACTCTGGTGAAGTCAGCAGGATCTAACCCGCCACGAGTGTGTGTAAAATAATACGTTTTTTCAGCACCCGGCGCATGTCGTGACTTCGTGCAAATAATTTCCGTAATCCCTTTCATTTCGGTATTGGAATTGTATTTTTCATCACGATAGACCATGAAAATCACATCAGCCACTTGCTCTATCACGCCAGACTCACGGAGATCGGAATTCATGGGGCGTTTGTTAGCTCGCTGCTCCAGATTACGGTTCAACTGGGCTAACGCAATAACCGGACATTTCAGCTCTTTAGCCAGATTCTTTAAACCTGTCGCTATTTCACCGACTGATTGGTTCATGTTGTCAGGGTTCGACATTTTCATGATTTGCAAATAATCCACGATGATTACACCAAGCCCCCCCGTTTGCTTATGCATTCGGCGGGCTTCTGCGCGGATTTCATTAATACTTACAGATGTTTTGTCATTGATGTATATCGGCGATGTTTGGACATCATTGAGCGCATGACCTAGCTTTCCCCATGCTGCGTTCATCATTTCTTTCGTGCTGTTCTCACCCAATAGATCTTCTTTTCGAATATGCGCATGATGGAATGTAATTCGCTCCGATATTTGCCATGTCGGCATTTCCATACTGAAAAACATCACGGGCTTGCGGTTTTTAAGTGCCACTGATTTTGTTATTGCGGTACTGAGTAGGGTTTTGCCCGTACCGGGACGACCGCCAACCACAATAAAATCCGTGTTGTTAAATCCCCCGAATGCTTTGTCAATGTCAGGCATACCCAACACCGTTTTGTACTTCCAGATATCGCCATTTATCATCGATTCAATAATTTCTATCGACTCCTCAACGCCTGCCATGATGTGAGCTGTTCCGCCATCATTGGCACTCCCCAGATTTGATATCTGATTCTCAATATCGCCTGCAATGTCCTGAACTGCACTGATCCCACCTTGGGTAATTCTGGCGATCCCCGAATGCAAGACCGACAACATTTGGCGGGTCATTGATAATTGCTTAAGCTTATCGACATAGCTAGGTAGCAGGCTAATGCTGGGGACGTTCTTTGCGCATTCAGCGATGTAGGCAAACCCGCCGCAATGACCAGAGTCACCACTTTGCTCAAGTTCACTGTTTAGCAACACCAGATCGAACTTGCTACCTGCCACATTAAGCTTTTTTAGTCCTCTCAGGATCAGCCTGTGAGCAACAGAGCTGAAATCATTTTCCGTCAGGGACTCAACCGCGCTGATAGCGATATCAGAATAATCATCACCTGCAATCAAAATACTGCCAATGACCGCCCGCTCTGTATGAATATCAGAAAATTTTTCCATGTTAAGCTCCGTTGCGCCGAGTGATATGTTCCCGTTTTGCCTGCTCGTAGACCTGCGACCAGTTTTCCGGTTTGAGTATCCAGTCCAGTGTTAACCACGGTTTTTCTTCCACCTGACTGAACAGGGAAGATTGGCTGATCAAGTCGAAACAAGTTTCCATATGCTGAACCTCTCGCCATTTTCCTTTGTTGGTTTTACCGTTCCATACCGATTCCAGATTCCGATAGGCTGGTCTGCGCTGCGTCCACTCCTGAACCTCAACAACACGAGCAGGAATTTTGCTATTCCACAGGCTAATCAGTTCCGAATGGGGACAGTCAACAGGGTTTCGGTCTATTTTCTCTTTCCACTTGATAGCGTCAGACAAATAACCGTCGAAGCGACTCATGCGGCATAAGTTTTCAGGTTTCAACTTCTCGCCATACTTCCATTGGGTGACCGCCCATTCGATAACTAACTTGATTTCATCGGCTGTGTAGCATTGCCCTTTGCTCTTCACGGTAGACAATGCTTTCAGGAAGGGAGCCGTTGATTGAAATCGGGAGCGAGTGAGCTGGTTAAAATAATCCAGTATTTCGAGAGTGAGATTTTCTTCCCCCGTGGGGGTAAGGGGGATCTTTTCTTTTTTCTTTAAAGTATTTCTTTTGTGTGTCTCCAAGTTAGAGACTGGATTTGTCTCTAGGTTAGAGACATTTTTTGTCTTCAAGTTAGAGACACCGTCTCTAGGTTGTTTTTTCCATGCGGATATTTCTTTGTTAACTCCAATTTTACTTTCATTCAGTAAAATATAATTCATTGAAATTAATTCTTTTTTTGCTTTATTAACATTCTGTCTGGATAAGCCAGAAGCATCAGCTAATTGTGAATCAGAGATCCTGTCTGACTTTTTGCTAAATCCGTACGTCTTTCGAATTAGCGCCAGCATCAATCTTAATTGCCGTACTGTTAAATCAGAGTGAGTCAGTGACTCCAGTAGCTCGTTTGCTATCTTGGTATATCCATCTTCAAGATTCGCCACCGTCGGCCTCTCTTGCCTGTTTTTAGCTCCAAAATCAGCGTATGCAACATTACTCATGGCGTTTCCCTCCGGTCAGTTCTTCGCGATGCTCGTTGCGTAACTTCGCATCCTCCAGAGCATCACGCAGTTTTTTAACACCCTGCTCAGTTACCTGACGAGCGACCTGATCACGCCGGTTGTTTTTATGTACGCCGCTATCACTAAATTGATTTTTCATGTATAATTACCTCTACGAAATGTTGTTTTGAGAGGGACTTGCATACTTCCTCTCCGTCGTTAAATCGACATCTCAAGTTGCATTTCAGAAGCCTCGTTGGTGCCAGCCTTCGAGGTTTTTCTTTTTGGGTATCGGATATACTCCAATGCCTCTATCAACGCCTTCGCATCCTCCCGATTTATCACTACGTTCGTGTCTGGCGAGTCATACTCAATAGCCACCAGAAAGCGCGCCATTTTCTCAATGAAGCTGAGTTCAGCGATTTTTTGTGGACGCTGCCAACGTGTGATTTGTGATTCATGAACGCCAATTATTCTGGCTACATTCCGTGAGCCGGTGAGTACTAGTTTGTTAAGTAGCTCACTTTCCTTATTTCTGAATAATTTGCTGTAACTTGCGTACTCCATGCGTAAAATTCCTAATGTTAAGTTTTGTTTAATAAATGAACGAAAATATCAACTATGCTAGATAGATGATGGTTGTAGTTTGAGCACTAAAAGATTGGTACAGTTTGCGAACCTCTTAATGAGTTGTGCAAATTGATAAGAGGCTACCCGATAATTTCGGATTGGTTATGATTTAGCCTACCAACGAGGGCGTTTGATAGGGACTCTCCACACGGGCGGAGCATTCATTGTAAAGAGCGGGGGGTTAGGCTGCCTTGGGTGGAAATATGTCATCGAGAGAAACATTCGCGCCGTTGCTATTAAAAATCTCGACAAATTTGCGACATAATGTGAGATCTATTTTTCTGCGGCCAGTTTCATAATGGCATATTGCACCTCTTGTGCATCCCACGTGAGCAGCTAACTCTGATTGAGTTAATCCAAACTGTTCACGGTATAAACGTAGTTTGTTCATGCGAACCTCCTTTTCAGACTCAAAGTATACACATTGTATTCAAAACATCAACAAGAGTGTACTACCTGTGAGTCCAAAATATTGTATACGGATCGTATAATCCAGATATGAACATGACTTGGTTTGACATAGCTAAAGACCAAATGAAGGTCGTTGGCATTACATACGATAAATTAGCTGAACATCTCGGAGTAACAAGAGGTGCGGTAGGTCATTGGCTGAACGGAAGAAGGGAGCCGTCGCTGAAAGAGATCGCGGCAATATTAGGTTTTATAGGGATTAAACACGTTGTTTTGAATTCAGATGGTACAGTTTCTGACATCACGGATTTATCTCCAAATTCAGTGAATGTCGAATCTGAATCAAAGCTGACAAAACAACAAGAAGAATTATTGGAGCTATTTGATAGCCTACCCTCCGAAGAGGCTGATAGATTTCTGCGTGAAATGAAGGCGCGATCGGCGCATTTTAATGCGCTTTTTGCCGAGATGCTGGCGAAGCGTGGCATTAAAGCAAGTTAGCAAAATATGTTGCATAAATAAACTGTAACCAAACGAAATGTTAACTGCGTCGTAAATTTTAATATTAGCCCTCTTTAGCGAGGGCTTTTTTATGCCCTATCTATTCCCTTTCCTTGGTCTATTAGCGACCGCAATCACAAATTCAAATAATCTCAAAAATTTATTTTCTTATAAATCAATAAGTAAATTCTAATCACCGACAAGGTGTACGATTTGTGGTTGCATTGAGGTATACGTTATGTATACTTTAACCATCGAACAGGCAGGACGCCCACGAAGTAGCCGCTACAGGCGTATGAAAATGTAGATGATTCGATACCAAGTTAAATCTAAGCAGTACCTACAATGAATGCTCCGCCCGTGTGGAGAGTCCCTACCCAAAGTGATTTTTGGGGCGTGGTTAGCAGAGTCTAAGGATAGACGCAGAGAGTCGCAGGAAATTTTGCGCGTCGCTAAAAGATACGCGGTTAATTTTCGAACGGCTTTCCATTTCATTAACTGCGCCCCAAAACTTACTCATGGGGATAACCAAATGGAAAGTATCACTATTTTACCTAAAGGCGGTCGGTTGAGTTCCAAAATGTGCCGCTATCTGGAACGTGGCGACCTAGTGACTCATCACCGTTTAGAAGAACACATCCGCCAGTCTGAAATAAAAGCGCTTGAAAATATCATTGATGAGGCTTTCGGAGTAGAAACCGAACCGCGCAAAGTACTGGTACTCAAGCGCAAACCACAAAATGATGGCGCTAATGTAATAGCCAATCTGATTGTTCAAGTTAAAGAGAATGACGAACAGCAAGAACCAACACCCAGCTTCAATAATTGCTGCATGAGCGAAGTAGCTCTTTACTCAACCAAGCAAAGAGCTAGCAATCGGATACTGGAGTCAGGCGGCGTGACGGCGAGGTGAGATTTTCTTTCTCAGATATTTAATCAGCATTGATGGAATATAAACTATAGCCGCGCTGATAAGGTACATCGTAACGAAATAAGCAAAGGTTTCTGGCGAAACACTAGGATAGTGTTCGCGTAGCCATAATTCGAGTGGCTCAGGACGAAACACTATTAACAGGATGTAACCCAAAAAAGCAAAGTTCGATTTGTTAGCTTTCTTAGCCAACCAGCCGACAATCTTTTTACTCCGACTTCTATCCATAGATTAAATTTTATTCTCATTATAGTAGGGAATTTATTCTAACCGATTCCTTCGCGTTGGGGAATGCGAGGAAGCCCACGCCGCCTGAGTGGGTTATCAAATCAGGCAACTAACTCCAGCTAATTCCAAATAAGCAATATTAATTCTGAAAGGAAATAAAAATGAATAAGCAACAATTTAAAAAGGGTTTTAGTGAATTTCGTAAAGCAGCACGTGCAGCAGTTAGAAGTGACAATAAAGCTGCATTCTTTGATTTATGCTCTAGCTTTTTTAATCAGTTTAAACCCAGTGATAGACCAGTTTCTATTTCTATCTGGATGTATAAAAGAGGTTAACTAACTCCAGCTCATTTCCGAGTGGGCTGTGGTGAGTGACTCTGATATATTCATGGATTAGACAATGGGATTCATGAGGGAATATGTATGGAATCATTAACGAGTGTATTATTTTGTATGCTCTGGATTTGTATTATTATAATTTCTTGTTGTTGGTATGTTTTCGCTTTTCTGGGATTGCTTTCTATATTTATGCTATTCAAAGTAAAAACCGGAAAAATATTATTATCAATATCTGCTGTATTAATGATATTCCTATCAACATTGGGATATTTATTCTCGTATAGTTATATATAGTAAAAAATCAAATCACCAAACACCAGCCTCGCCAATGCGGGGCTTTTTATTACCTGAATATAGGAAAGATTATGGAGTGGATTAAAACTAGTGACAGGTTGCCAAATGACGATGGGTATTATTTAGTGTACGAAACTTTTAATAATAGAGTAGCTGATGATTATTTCTTTCATAACGGAAGTGGCGATCATTGGAAGTTATTTCACATCCACGTCACCCACTGGATGCCATTACCCGAACCACCGACAGGAGAATAACAATGAAAAATATTCTTGTAGAAGCCAGCGCTAGAGTTACTTATAGTACTTATTTAGAGGTATCTGATGAGGATTACCAGAAACTTCTCGATATCGAGGATGATGAAAACATGTCTTCATGGTTAAAAGATAATGGAATGTACGAAATATTAGAAAAAAATGGTTTTGATATGGACGACTATGAAGATATGGACTCATTAGAAGATGTGGAATTTATGGAAGTAAGAGGAGATTAAAATGCCTAAACACATTCACGCCGATTTAATGATGAAGCAAGCTGAATTAGCTCTGATTACCGATAAGCCCGGACTTTACTTTCAAGTAAAGGTTAATGATGAATGGGATGATATCATAAGCCACCAAGTTAATTTTGATATATACAGAAAATACAGACTAAAACCCCGCACTATCAAAATCGGTGAGATAGATGTGCCGGAGCCAGTGAAGGAGCCATTAGAGTATGGTGCTGAATATTATGCTGTTCATGTGACTGGACTCATGATAGCTAGCGGCCCAATTATGTGGGAAGGCACCATCTATGACCTGAGTAGTTTAGCTAGGGGGTTTGTCCATCTAGACTTAGAATCCGCCGTACTCCACGCAAAAGCGCTTATTTCTCTGACTCAGAAAAAGGAGAATAGTTATGGGTGACGTAGGTGATGATTACAGGATGTGGAGAGAAGAATTAAAAAGACGTAAGGAGGAACGTCATTCAATCAATAGAGAGAAATTAAAGCAGATTGATATTCCATATTCTATAGATAATAACGGAACCGTTCATTTTAATACCCCAAAAGGAAAAGTACTTTTTTATCCCTCTGTCAATAAGTACCAACATAAAAAAATCGTCAAACTTGGCTCTTTAGAATCAGCGATTAATTTCGCAAAGAGTCTCGGCGCTAAATAATCCAACCCAGAAAATCATTAATCGTTTTCACTAACGAGGGATTTTTACATGCGAAATAACATGCGCGATGGATGTGCAGTCATTCCAACACAACCACAGGCAGTCAGGAACAGGCGCGCATGGAAGCGCTGTCTGGCATTACTCATTGTTTCAATCGTTGTATTTATTCCAGTCTGACGACGGGAGGTAATCATGTGTATTCAGGTTTTATGCTCGTCATATGGAAGTGACAACACATCAACAGGAACGATGCTCACATTTACGGGCAACGCCATCAAAAGGATAGATGGAACCTATGCCGATATCCTCGGAAAAATGTGTTACTCAGCCAAAGAGCAAATGGAACAACTTATTGAGGCAGACCAGTTAGAGAGCCTATTGGATGAGGCTATTGAATTAGGGCAGGCAAAACGGATTATCAATTATCTCCAGTCCAAAACAAGAAAGGAGGCCGCATGAACTTTCTTAACGACTATATCCCCTATGGCGCTCAGGAGGCGCAATACGAGCGCGAAATGGAAGCGGCGGCCTATCAGGAGGCTATAGAGGAGCAACAGGGAGAGGATGCTACGGATATTTATAACAAACTGCCAGAGGGGGTTACTGCTATTTTTTCACCCGAGGTCAACCGTACATTCGGTGATCTATTCGAAACAGACGACGATGCCGTTGAGCGAGTCAATAACCTACTGTATGAACTGAGTTTATTGGAAGCTAAGAGGAGGGAAGCAGCATGAGTACAGCTTTAGTATCACTGGCAGGCACGCTAGCAGACAAGCTAGGAATGAGAGTTCAAGAGGATGAACTCATTGAAACACTGAAAGCAACAGCGTTTAGGGGTAACGCTACGGAACAGCAATTTGTCGCCCTGCTCATTGTTGCTAATCAGTACAACCTCAACCCATGGACAAAAGAGGTTTATGCCTTTCCAGATAAAACAGGGATTGTTCCCGTTGTAGGCGTCGATGGATGGGCACGTATCATCAACGAAAACAAACAGTTTGACGGTGTGGAATTCAGTCAGGACGCCGAGTCATGCACATGCAAAATCTATCGAAAAGATCGCACTCACCCAACAACAGTAACGGAATACATGAGTGAATGTAAAAGAACTACGCAACCCTGGCAAAGTCACCCAAAAAGAATGTTGCGGCACAAAGCCATGATCCAGTGTGCCCGCCTAGCATTTGGATTTGCGGGTATCTATGACCAAGATGAGGCGGAACGTATCGCAGCCGGAACTACGGCTGAGGTAGTCAACGGACAGGAAAGTCATGCTGACCGCCAAGCCTTGATCTCCCGCTGTGAAGAGGCGGCAAAAATGGGTATGGAAGCCTTTGAAAAACTCTGGGTATCACTCTCATTGGAAGAGAAAAGAATCATCGGTAATACCGAAAAAGAACATATTAAAGAGACTATAGCGATAGAGGCTGAATATAGCGAGGTGACAAATGGAGCAGAGAACGGATGAATGGTATCAGGCCAGATTAGGGAAAGTAACCGCCAGCGGATTGGCTAACGTAATGGCTAAAACTAAAAGTGGTGCTGCCGCTTCCCGCCACAACTACATGACAAAACTGATATGTGAGCATTTTACAGGAAAGTATGAAGAAGGATTTAAATCCACTGCGATGGAACGCGGTAATGAATTGGAGCCTGTGGCAAGGGAGATGTACTGTCTCAATGAGTTTGACGCAACGGTTCAGGAAGTAGGGTTTGTTGATCATCCTACTATTGAGCTATTTGGTGCAAGTCCTGACGGCTTAGTTAATGGCGATGGACTACTTGAAATCAAATGCCCCAATACATGGACGCATCTCGATACCATCAAAACAGGCCTGCCAAAACGCGAATATTTACTACAGATGCACGCCCAAATGATGTGCACTGGTCGCAAATGGTGTGATTTCATTAGTTACGATGATCGCTTACCTCCTAATCTTTCCTATTTCAAAACACGGATATTGTTTAATGAGGAATTAGCTAAGGAAATTGAAAAAGAGGTTTTATTTTTTGTTGACGAACTCAAGGATGCAATAAGAAATATAGCCCTATTAGGGGGAGATACTAATGACCGAGGAACCGAGTAAATATTTTCAGGGTAAACCGTGTCCGCATGGACACACGTTGAGATACACGAAAAATCGTAGGTGCGCTGTATGTAGGCGGATATGGGCCAATGAGAATCAAGGCAAATATGTTCGGAATAAACCCGCGCAAAAAGAAAGAACGCACCCCACGGATTTTCAACACCCAGTATTCATTCTCAGCCATCCAAACAGAACCCTCTAACCCCACAGGAACATCTAATGGACATGTACATCACCATACGAACTAACCGTGTCGGATCTGACGTAGAGCTACCCCTCGGTTACACGGCGGATGACTGGAATCAAATGTCATGGGGTGAACAGACAGACGCTA
This sequence comes from Xenorhabdus hominickii, assembly GCF_002632725.1. GTDB lineage: Bacteria > Pseudomonadota > Gammaproteobacteria > Enterobacterales > Enterobacteriaceae > Xenorhabdus > Xenorhabdus hominickii. The sequence continues at coordinate 620,767 of NZ_NJAI01000002.1, read as the reverse complement.
TGTCTGCTGTCATCACGGAAAACATCCAGTACGCAATCCACGCCAAATAACCAACATCTAACCCCACCCATTAACTAACGCTACCTCAGTGGCGGGAGGAGTATTGTGACTGTATCACTAGTAAACATAGCAACAGATGAATCAGTAATAGAACTAACCAATGGAAATTGGTTTGAAATTGTGGATATTACCGGGATGGAGAATCTTATCGATACCGATCATTTCAATGATTCAGCAGAAGGAAACTCAGAAACAGCGAGGAAAATGGCTGATTTAATTGAAGCATGGACACCATCAAATAAATGGGGGAATGGTAATCCAGCATTTCAGGAAAAATTAAAAAAACGAATTATCGATTTTTTCCGTAATTGCGAGGGATTTTATACCTACTGATAAATTCGGGAGGCTCATCATGCAGTTCACCCCATGGAACCCCAATCCTAAAGCAGTACAACGGGTCAATGACCCACTCCCCATTCCCACCCAATGCCAATGCTGTCGTAACCACGTAACCATCGCCCATCACACGGAGGTGTTTGGGGAAATTCGCAGTCGCTGGCCGTGGCTCTATGTCTGCTGGTCATGCGATGCCCGCGTAGGAATGCACCCGGAAACGAATATTCCGCTGGGCTATCTGGCAGATAAACCGACACGGGAGGCGAGACGGAAAGGCAAGCAGGTTTTTGATCGGATGCGGGCATTCAGGAACTGGGAACGCACGGATGCTTACAGATGGTTAGCTTGGCAATTAGGCATCAGTTTCAATCGTTGCCACTTCGGCTGGTTTGATACTGATATGTGTGAGAAAGCAGAGCATATATGCAGGGAGTTTAAATAATGGGTAACAAACGTCGTTTTAATTTGTGGCAATGGATTTGGTTGCAGGTCTGGAATTTATCAGAATGGTGCGGAATAGGTTTAGGCCGTTTTGCTCCGTGGGTATTTCATCAAATGATTGGGTGCAATTATCCAGTTAAGAAAATTAAATAATAGGAGCCATAATGAGCAAAGATGTGATTGATATAGCGAATGAAATAGAAAAACTACAATTTAAAGCGGCAATGGAGTTATCTAATTCATGGGTGATGGAAAGATTTTTACTAGTAAATTCAGTTGCCCTTTATTTGCTAGAGAAAGGAGATAAAGAACAGGCGATGAATTGGATGGAGGGGCTTCTTGATTGGGCAGAGGAAGACCTATTATCTGAGGCAGAAAATAACGCCAGTGATTTAAATGGCTGGGTTAATAAGCGAATGGAAAATGAAGTAAGCATAACTAAAGCACTAGAAATTATTCGCGCTGAAATGCCTGATATTGAAATAATTAGAAAATCATGGATAGAGTCCACTGAAAAACTCGCTAAATATGAAAATATGGAGCCTGTGGCGTGGAAAAATATGGTGACCGGGGAAATTTACAATGAGTTTCCGCAATCAAATAAAACTCATTGTCTAGCTGTTCTATATTACCACCCGCCCCATAGTAAATAGCGAGAACCATCATGGATATTATCGACGCAGCGAATGATTTAAATGAGCTGAATCTATCTCATGCCCTCCAGAACCGGCCACCAGCATTAACCAGCATCAACGGGATGTGCCGATGGTGTGAGACGGAGCCAGCAATACACGGGGCATTCTGTAGTCGGGAGTGCGGGGAGGATTATGAGCGGGATAGGCGAAAGAATGACAAACGAGAATGATGATGTAATGACCGACCGTGAATTAGTCGATGCTGCAATTAAATTGGCAGGTAAGTTTTATCAAATGATGGGTTATCTACATCGGGATGGTTTTGAATATTGGAAATCGCCTCACCCGCAAGAACAATTAGTTTTTGAGATGGTTGTTCAGGCATTCGAGGATTTAAGGAGCGCTGATATATATAATGCCATTGAGAGTTTAGAAGATGAAATACAGCCTGATATTAGCTGATCCCCCGTGGCAATATAATAATGCAGCCAGCAACGGAGCAGCCAACAATCACTACACTACCACCGATTTTTATTCCCTCACCCGATTACCCATAGAACAAATAGCCGCTGAAAATTCCGTCC
>NZ_NJAI01000002.1:588908-618611 GCF_002632725.1 Xenorhabdus hominickii | reverse complement strand
CCCGTGAGTCAATGGACGGCTGGGATTTATACGGTAATGAATCACCCGTAAACAATATCGAATTTATTAACGGAGTCAACTTCATCACCAATGACTAACACATTCGAGAACGGACGACGACAGGTGGCAAGGGAGTGCCTGAAAGAGTTAACCAACCTACCCAAATATGACGACAAAGCAGTGACCGAAATTCTCGATAAGTACACGCCTAAATTTAAACCACTCAATCACATGAGGTTCAGTGCTAAATCAGTGCTGGCTTATTATGTGAGAGTTATTCGGAAGGAGATGAAGGATGGATAACAAACTGATATCTAAAGATGAAGTTATGGAAAAACTAGGAATTTCTTCACGCCAAACACTATGGGATTATGAGAAGCGCAGGAATTTCCCAAGACCGGTAAAACTTCGCCCTAAGGCCTACCTGCGCAAGGATTTTTATAAATGGATAGACGATGGAGGGGTTAATCAGCTATCTTACTGATATACCACATCAATTTATCAAAATAAGTGTCATAAGCTTCACGCTGATCATCAATCCAATTGTGTTTGTTATAAATAGTCATTACCCCGCTAAGCTCATGCCCCAGCATTTTTTCTATTACATGCGGGGCAATTCCCTCTTCAGACAGACGAGTGGCAAGCGACCTTCTGAAGTCATGCGCTCTCCATTCCTCCATATTTAGGCCATCCCTAATTCTTCTTACATATCTGTTTGCTGCCGATATAGAGATCGGCGCACGAATATCCTGCCCCGGAAAAAGAATATCCTTGTAAGTGATAAGAGCCTTATCAAGCAGTGGGCGAATTCCATCAAATATTGGTCTTCTGATTATTGTATTAGTTTTGCTGTGTTCGGAAGGAACTGCCCATATTTTATTTTCTAAGTCGAATTCTTGAATGGTTGCCAATCTGAGTTCTGATAACCGACAGCCCCATAGCATAACCATTTGGTGCAATAATTTATTAGATGTAGATGCCCGACTTCTTTCTATGGCTAACCAAATTTTGGCAAGCTCCTGATATGACAAAACCCGATCACCTACACTAGACTTTTCGCCAATATCTCTTGGATTAATTCTCATTATCTGGCATGAGTCTATTAGTTGCCGTCTAATACACCAATTAATGGCTGATTTTAATTGAATAAACAGCCTGTGTGCTTTTTTGGAGTTTTCTTTTTCGAATTCTGCAAATAAATCAATCCAGTCTCTGGATGTTATTTTCTCAATGTCTGTGTTAGAGAACTTCCCAGATATATTTTTTATCACCATGGCATCATAGAGAGCCTGAGTTTTTGGCCTTAGTTGCTTATATACATATGTATCAGCCCAGTACCTAATGCAATCATCCAATGTTGTTATTTTTCGCTCTGTATATTCATTCAACGTTCGAGGCTCTGACCCTTGTTCAACAAGAATTTTTATTTCTACAGCTTTTGCTCTGGCATCTCGCAATGAAATAGCTGGGTATCGACCTATACCAATCCGGTGTTGTTTTCCGCTCAATCTATATCGACATTGAAACGTGATCACCCCTTTTGGGGATACTCGGGCACTAAGTCCATCAATATCTGTTATTTCAGGTTTACCCTGATATGGTTTACCATGTATGGAGCGCAATTTTGTGTCACTAAGAGTCATAATATTTTGTACTCACCATAAACAATAATTTGTACTCATTCTGTACTTAATATTGCATGGACGAAATGGGACAGTAAAGGACACAAATAAACACTCAAAGCAAAAAACAATCAAGAACCGCTTATAAAATCACTAAAATCATAAAGATAAGCACCAATAACTTACGGAAAAAAACTTTGTCTACCACCAATAAACAATCATCATTTTACTTCCACGATTATGAGACTTTCGGCAAGCACCCAGCCCTAGATCGCCCAGCTCAATTTGCGGGAGTTCGTACCGACAGCGATTTCAATATCATTGAAGAGCCTTTAGTGGTGTATTGTGCTCCTGCTGACGATTACCTTCCCGAGCCTGAAGCCGTCATGATCACGGGGATTACACCACAATTAGCATTAAAAAAAGGGGTTAATGAGGCTGAATTCGCCCACCAAATTCATGAGGCATTCAGCAAACCCAATACATGTATTCTTGGATACAATAATATTCGTTTCGATGACGAAGTCAGCCGTAACATCTTTTATCGCAATTTTTACGATCCTTATGCCTATAGTTGGCAAAAAGGCAGTTCCCGTTGGGATCTGCTTGATGTTTTGCGTGCTTGCTACGCTCTGCGCCCAGAAGGCATTATCTGGCCTGAAAATGATGATGGATTACCTAGTTTCAAACTGGAGCACTTAACAAAAGCCAATGGTATTGAGCATAGTCAGGCGCATGATGCTATGTCCGATGTGCATGCAACTATCGCAATGGCAAAATTAGTCAAAAAAGCCCAACCCCGCTTATTTGATTACTTTTTCCAACTCAGGAACAAGCAAAAAATCAGCAATCAGATTGACATCCCACAGATGAAACCTCTGGTTCATGTATCGGGCATGTTTGGCACTCTACGCAGTAACATCAGTCTTATCGCGCCCTTGGCATGGCATCCAACCAACCGTAATGCTGTTATTATGTGTGATTTGGCAGGAGATATTTCTCCGCTGTTGGAACTCAATGCGAATGAATTACGTGAACGGCTATATACCCGACGTGATGCATTACAACCAGATCAAAGTCCGGTACCTATTAAATTAGTACATATCAATAAATGCCCAATCATCGCGCCAGAAAATACATTACGGCCAAAAGATGCTGAACGAGTGGGATTGGATTGCAGCCAATGCGAGAAAAATCTTGCTATCTTGCGCGATAACCCACAAATCAGGGAAAAGGTCGTCGAATTATTTTCTCATCCAGAAGAATTTCCAGAGTCTGATAATGTCGATACTAAGCTGTATAGCGGCTTTTTCAGTGATGCCGATAAAACCGCAATGGAAATTATCCGAGAAACGACGCCCCAGAACTTACCTGCATTAGACTTAACATTCCAAGATGCACGAATTAAAGCACTATTGTTCCGTTATCGTGCCAGAAACTATCCGGCAACATTGGATTATGATGAGCAACAACGTTGGTTGCGCCACCGTCAGAATATCTTAACTCAGGAAAGTATCAGTCAATATCTTGCTGCTATTGAAAAACTTTTTATTGAATATCAATCTGATGAAGAAAAGTGCCGCCAGTTGAAAGCTCTCGTGGATTATGCACTCCAAATAGCTGGATAAGATTTCAGCATATTACTCCACTTGCTTTTAATAAGAAAAAGACAAACAACCCTGCTTTGTCTTTTTCTACTTTTTTCAACATGTTATTCGTTATTAGTATGGCGATGATCAAAGTGCTGACAACCGCAGTCTTTCCCCCAATGTTTCAATTTGGAAGTTTTGCCAATTCCCGGATTTAAAGTATTGGTAGGATCAGTTTGTTGATAAAACTGCTTAAGCTGCGGTTTAGCTTGATATAAATGACCAACGTTATGTTCAGCGGGATATTCAGCCCCTCTCTGATTCAGGATCTCCAGCATTTTTGCTTTCAGTGTATAGATATCTGTACCTTTTTTAACGATATAGTCCTGATGGAATACATGGCACATAAAATGCCCGTAATATAGACGGTGTACTAACGTTTCACTGATTTCTACGGGCAATGATTCGAACCATTCATGATCATTTCGCCGCAAAGCAATATCTAATGCCAGAATATCTTCTACTTCATCACTGTGAACAGCTTGGTAACGGATCGCGGCACCAGCCGCCGCAAAACGATGTAAAAACGCCTTTTTCCCCTCTTCTGGCGTACAAACAAAATATTCTCCATCGGCTTGTTTAAAGTAGCTTTCCAACCATTCACTCGCCTCTTTTATCCCTTCACCAGACATTTTTAACATTAGGTGATGTTCGAAGCGATTTCGATACTCCTTCAGGCGAATAGGCAAATGGAAAGGTAATAAGCGACTCAGATTTTGCATAACGCGGTCTGTAAAATGTACTGGCAAAAATGGCACTTTACCCAATATCGCATCCATTCGCCCTTTTAGATTGAAAAACATGGGCATTTTATCTGTACCTAATTTATCAATCATAAGAAAAGTATCTTTCCCATATATTTCAGCGACATCAAAAATATCTCGATGCATGTATTCTCCGGCAACAGGTAACTGCCGGAAACTGGAAAGAATATGGCGGCGAAGCTCCGTCAAAACTTCAGGTTTATTGGTTCCGATATAGAAAACCTGCGAAGAAGTTTCTGCCGGAAAAGTATCAAGACGAACAGCGAAAACAACCAATTTACCTGCACAACCAGAAGCTTCAAACAATCGACGTCCATCAGCATTAAACCGGGATGGTGTATCTGCATCAACATCTCGGATGCGTTGTGAATATTCATGATCAGAAGCCACTCTGGCATCATGTTGAATATTTTCGGTACGATAGCGCTGTTCTTCCAAACAAGTCAGAATATCTTCAGGGGTATCACCCAACGAGATCCCTAAGTGGTTGATAAGTTCAGCTTCGCCCTTTTCATTGACACGACCATAGAGTGCCATTTCGGTATAAGCAGGACCACGCTGAACCAAAGAGCCTCCCGAATTATTGCAAATCCCACCAATAACGGATGCACCAATACAGGACGAGCCAATCACTGAGTGAGGCTCACGTCCCAATGGTTTCAATACTTTTTCCAAATGCCACAATGTGCTGCCGGGAAATGCAACAACCTGATTAACTGATTGGAGAACTTGGATTTTATCCATCCGTAATGTGCTGATGATAACGATATCTCGGTCATAATCATCGCCATTTGGCGTAGAGCCTTCCGTTAACCCTGTGTTGGCAGCCTGCATCAAAATAATTTTGTCACTATCGACACAAACCTTGAAAACCTTCCATAGCTCCAATAATGATCCCGGCGATATAACCGCAAGAGCATCTCCTTGTCCGGAGCGAAATCCTTTGCGATAACGTTCAGTTTTTCTCGGGTCAGTGAAAATATGGGAAGCACCAACGATATTCGTAAGAATGGCAATGAGTTGCTGATTCTGAGGACTTTTGACATCATTCATAGTAGTTCTCTTACCTTAGTAACTAGAACCCAAAATAGGCCCTTAATGAAATCAGGTATAGCAAATTGCTATTTATTATATGATGCCTTGTGATGATTTTTTATGTATCTTCTACTGTTTTTTTATTCAATTTAATCAAAAAATACTTTGTCAGTAACTAAAACAGCACCCGAAGGTGCTGTTTCAAAATAAGTATCAATGTACTCTTCTTTTTCAGACAACCACTTTATTTGCTGAAGTCTGCAATCTATCTTTGACTATGATTCAGTGAACTGTGGCATCGGTTGACGGAAGCTACGGGTCACAAAGAACATATAAAGGAGACCAACTCCACCCCAAATCAAGCCCAATTCCATCGATTTTGCTTCCAGATTCACCCACAACACACCGACTGTCGCCGCACCAAGAAGTGGCAGGATCAAGAAGTGTAAGGTATCTTTCAGTGTATTATTGCGACGTTCACGAATATAAAATTGAGAGATTACCGATAAGTTAACGAAAGTAAATGCAACCAATGCCCCGAAATTAATCAAAGCCGTTGCAGTCACGAGATTCAACCAGCCAGCAGATAAGGCAACAATACCAACCAATAGAACGTTAATCGCCGGAGTACGCCATTTTGGATGGACATAGGCAAATACTTTCTCAGGCAATACGCCATCACGTCCCATTACATAAAGCAGACGGGATACCCCTGCATGTGCAGCCATACCTGAAGCCATTACAGTCACACAAGAGAACACCAAAATGATTGCTTGGAATAATGCGCCTGCAACAAACAGCATAATTTCTGGCTGAGATTCATCTGGATTTTTAAACCTGGAGATATCAGGGAAATAGAGCTGTAAGAAATAAGATACAGAAATGAAGATAACACCACCAATCAATGCAGTCAGGAAAATCGCTTTTGGAATGACTTTCTCTGCATTAGGAGTTTCTTCAGACAAAGAACTAATGCCATCAAACCCGAGGAAAGAGAAACAAAGTATCGTCGCTCCGGTTATCATTGGAATCAATTTCGCTTCTTCCGACGTAAATGGTCGCATACTGAACAGTGTTCCAGCACCTTCTCCATTATGTACGCCGTACATTAATAAACCGACAAATGCCACCATAACAGCAATTTGAACAACCACGATCAGGCTGTTGAGGTTTGCCACAACATTAATGCCACTCAGGTTGAAAATTGTCATCAATACCGCCAAGGCAACGACAAAGATCCACGGGTCAACGCCCGGAAAAATGGCCTGGAGATAAATTTTTGCCAGCAGGATATTGATCATCGGCATGAGCAAATAATCCAGCAAAGATGACCAGCCTACCATAAACCCAAGATGGGGATTCATTGATTTTTGTACGTATGTGTAGGCAGAACCTGCTGATGGGAAACGTTTTACCAATTTTCCATAACTTAAAGCTGTAAATAAAATTGCGATCAGAGCGATAGCATATGATGTCGCAACATGCCCGTCAGTCAAACCAGAAACAATACCGAAGGTATCAAAAATAGTCATAGGCTGCATATAAGCAAGCCCCATCATGACTACCTGAAACAGAGTCAGTGTTCTTCTCAGCTGAACGCGGTTGCTGGTGTTAGTTGGATTAGCACCAAATGAAGTTGTAGTTGGGGTGGTAGTATTATGCGACATGAGCGAAACCTCCCATAACTTCGATCTGGGTACTAATAGAACTACTTAATCGATAGTTACTGGGTAGACTTCGCATCTGTCTATAGACAGAAAAGAAAGAAGAGTTAGAAGATGGTGAATTTGTAGAGGGCAACGCCCCATAGTCATCATTGCAGCAGCGAGCGCCAATTGGCACAAGTGCAAAAGCGAATAATTGCTCCATAATTGCATCCTCAGTACAGCAGCTTATTTTCATTGACAGCTGCTTATGGTCAGTATCGATCCGGAATAAATCCGGCCTCTTAGTGTTGTAAAAAATAACTCAAGGCAAAAAAAATAACTGGTGCATAATTACACACCAGTTATTTTTAGTGGCGCATTTTGCACTTCAAGTCCAGAAATAGCAAGTGCTATCACACTAAAAATTTATTATTTTTTACGACACGACAACACCTTATAAAATAGGCATTTACTGAGTAAGTTATAAAACTCAAAGCCATCATATATGTTGCTTGGCTTATGCTCAATTTTTAGCACAGAGAAAAGCGATTTGCCATTTAATTATGAGAGGATGAGGACAAAAAAAATCATCCTGCCATCAATCTTATGATAACAGGATGATTTTATATTACGTCTAAACGTTAAGTATAATGATTAATATTAATACAAAAGAGAAATATTAATTAGAAGTCATAATTAATACCGATATTGTAACGACGGCCATCGAGTACGGCATCATGACTTTCTTCTGCTACTCGCTTGTCAAAAACGTTATAAACTCCACCTAACAAGCGTAGATTTTTAGCCAAATTATAAGTCACTCCTAAATCGACAAACGTATAAGAAGGCGTTCCATCTCTCATACTAGAGCGATACTGATAATTTTTTGTTTTACTACGGAAATTAATACGTGTCCATGTTTCCAACTCGGATAATGGCTGCCAGTTCAGGGTTGCATTCGCCATATGTGTTGGCATTTTATTTAACGGTTGGCCTTTGAACTTACCACTTTTTTGTTCAGAATCAGTATAAGTATAGTTTGCTGCTAATGACAAACTTTCAACAATATCCCAATTTATGGTGGTTTCGATACCTCGAATATTTGCTTTATCAACATTTATACGTTTGTTTATAAAGTCATAAGTCTCACCACCCAGTTTACAAGATTGATCAACATCCTTATCACAATCTTTGATTTCAGTGATTTTGTCTTTAAAGGCAGTATTAAAAACAGTCACGCCAATATTAAAGTTTTCTTGGTTATTCCAGATAACACTAATTTCTTCACTGATGCTTTTCTCTGGCTTAAGATCTGGATTACCCAAAATCATGCCGTTACTAAATCTACCACCTGTTGCCTGTCCCCAATTAGAAGCAACTTGTCTCAGATCTGGAGAACGATAACCTGTAGCAACACCGCCTTTAATCGTCCATTGCTCATCAGCATGCCATACTCCATATAAACGAGGAGTCCAATGCGCTCCGAAGTTTTGATCTTTATCTAACCGAACTCCACCAGTCAGAGCAAAATCATTGATCATTTGCCACTCATCTTCCAAGACTAATGCCCAACTCCAGCGAGTTAATTTATTAACATCTTTAGCTGAAAGTAACTGATTGTTATTGTCTCGCAAATCTTCATAATGATATTGACCACCAACACTTACTGTATGATCGTCAAATACAAACGTCGTATGGTTGTTAAATACCGTATCATTGTTTGTCATATTACGTTCAGGATTACGTGCTTCATTACGTTGTACATAAGAAGTTATCGTACCAAAATCATAAATTCCATTATGAGTAATGGAATAATTATTAAGCTTATAACGACTAATGTCATTTTCACAAGATTTTGGTTGGCAATCACGCGTTTTACCAATATTTGAATCGCGATCTTGTTCATAACGACCGGCTTCAAAAGTAAAAGCATTTTTCTCATCTGGAGTAAAAGAAAGAGCCACCGCACCGTTGCGCATTTCCTGCTCTCTAAATCCTCCCAAAAATTTATCTTCATTACGATGAGAATATGACCCATTTACTCTTAACCCCAGTAATCCCTCAATTACTGGCCCTGCTGCATAAATGCTATTCTGGTAACTGTTACCAGAATGTTTACTTTCAGTTAGTGTAGTATCTGCATGCAAGCTTAAATGCCATTCTTTCTGAGCCTTACGAGTAATAATATTAATAACGCCACCCATAGCATCAGAACCATATAGAGAAGACATTGGCCCCCGCACGACTTCAACACGTTCAATTGCAGTCAACGGCGGTAACCAACCTTGTTCGATTCCAGAACCATCACTATTTGGGCGAGTGCTACGAGTATCAATACGCTTACTATCAATCAGGATCATAGTATATTTTGAAGACATACCACGAATGCTGATATCACTGCTACTACCACCACCAGTAACAACTACCCCCGGTACATCTTTCAATGCATCCGTTACATCACGATAGGCTTTAGTTTCCAATTGTTCACGGCTAACTACCGAAATAGAAGCTGGGGCATCTTCAATCTTTTGCTGGAAACCTGATGCAGTAGTTACAATAATTTTGTCTTCACCATTATTGGCTGCGTTAGCAGTCAACATTGTGCTGGATGAAATAGCAGCAATAATACCTAATACGATTTTTTTCTTTGCAAAAACAACCATTCCCGATTCTCCAAAAGGTAGAATAGAATTATTTAAATTAATATGGACAATCGACATCTGCTCATATCACAGGAATAATTATTTATTCCTGTCAGTGCTATATTTACTACACTTTAATTTTAATAAATCCATTTATGTCCTATATCATCAAAATTGCAGCGCAGCCTTATTTTCTGTACTGCAATTTGAAGTCTTTAGACTATCTATTTTTTATTATGCTAACTTGTTAGTTCCGTCACCAAGCCATCAATTAATACTTGCGGTACACCATGAGAACAGCGCTCAATTCGGCCTTTAACACCATAGACTTTTGCTAAACTGTCCGGCGTAATGACCTGTTCAGGCGAACCTTCTGAAATTAATTCACCTTTTTTTAACATTAAAACATGATCGCCATGACGTAATGCAATATTAATATCGTGAACAACGACAACCGTAATAATATTACGGCGACGCGTTTCACGTGCGACTAAATCCATAACGTGATATTGGTAATTTAAGTCCAATGCACTTAATGGTTCATCCAATAATAATAGGCTTGGGCGCCGGATTAATGATTGTGCCAATCCAACCAACTGTTTCTGTCCACCCGATAATTGATCCAGATAACTGAGTGCTAAATGTTCAATACCGAGTTGACGCAATAACTCCATGACTTCTTGCTCACACTGGCTATTACTTACACCACCCGATGCTCGTTGAGCAACAATCACAGATTCCAATACATGAAGATGAACACCCGCAGGTAATGTTTGTGGCAAATAAACGACGTTCTGAGCACGTTGAGCAAAATTCATCTGCATCAAATCCCGCCCATCCAACAATAATTCACCACTGGCTTTATTTAAACCCGCCAGAGAGCGCAGAAGTGTGGATTTTCCACTGCCGTTTGGCCCCAACAATACCGTAATTTGAGCACGTGGCAATGGCTTAACATCCAAATTACCAATCACAGGGTGTTTGGGATATCCTGCTGTCAATCGGTTGATTTTTAGTCCCTGATTCATACATTCCCCCTATGACGTAAAATGATACTAAGGAAGAAAGGCACACCGACCAGCGAAGTCACGATCCCCACGGGTATGATGACGCCAGGAATCAGGTTCTTGGAAGCAATAGAAGCCAATGACAAAACCAATGAACCAATCAGTGCACTTGCAGGTAAATAGAAACGGTGATCTTCACCAAACACCATTCTGGAAATATGAGGGGCTATTAAACCAATAAAAGCTATCGGACCAACAAATGCCACTGCTAATGCAGTCAATATACTGATACGCAGTAATGCCCCTAAACGAAGGCGGCTGATATTAATACCAAAACTGGTCGCCCGATCTTCCCCTAAGCGCAGTGCGGTCAATTTCCAAGAGTTCATCATTGAGATAGGAAAAATGACGGAAAAGGCTAATAACATAATACCCAATTTTTCCCAGGATGCTCTGCCAAGACTACCCATAGTCCAAAAAACCAGCCCCTGTAACGTGTCTTCCGTCGCGATAAACTGCATCATGGAAACCAGTGCATTGAAGGTAAACACCATTGCGATACCAAACAATACAACTCCTGAGGTTGTCACTTTCGTCCAACGAGTAATGGCATCAAGCATCAAAGCAGCCAATAATGCGAAAATAAAGGCGTTTACGGAGATAAACCATTGATCCGGTATTCCAGCAATACCGATTCCAAGCACAATCGCCAAGGCCGCGCCAAAAGAAGCAGCATCGGAAACACCTAAGGTAAATGGGCTGGCTAGCGGATTATTCAGAACTGTCTGCATTTCAGCACCGGCCAGTCCAAGTGACAAGCCGATCACTACCGCCATCAAGGTGTAGGGCAATCGAATGTCCCAAACGATCACCTGGGTTCCTACTTCAACACTTTCCGGCGAAACTAATGTTTGCCAGAGGGTTTGCAGTGATAACCCTGATGGCCCCATCGTAAAATCCAGTACAACAGAGGTACCAATAGCCAAAATAATAAACAAAATCCATGCAATACGTCGGCGTAGGATATGATGATAATGTGCTTTTACATCGCAATCACTTAATTGCTGTTTCACCATTGGCATAGGCTCGGTAGTGATACTCATTTTTTATTACCTGCTACTGCTTATTTCTCACTAACCCAATATGTACCTGTTGGTTCAACAGCTAAGAATTTACTATGAAGCTCTTTCAATGTTTGTTGCGGATCTAAATCAGCAAATTTTTCAGGATAGAACCATTTAGCAAAAACTTGCGTCACAACAACGTTATGAGGAGAGTTGTAGTAGTGGTGCCAAATAGCATGGCTACGCCCTTCCTTCACGGCAGTCAAGGTATTGATACCTTTGCGTTCAGTGACAGTTTTCAGGCTTGCACGAGCAATATCAGCAGATGTTTGGGCTCCTATTTGAACACCTTCACCCTTCTCACCCGGATCTTGTGCACCACTGGCAATATAAATATAAGGATCTACAGCAATAACTTTTTCCAGATTCATTGTTCCCAACGGAGATGGCAGTACATCTTTTGCGATGTTTTTACCACCAGCCAAATCAATGAAATTCCCCATATTGCCGTTACCCGCTGTACCACAACAGTCTTCGCTGAAACCTGCTAGTAATTCAATAAAGACTGATGGTTTTTGAGCATCTGGTATGCGGTCAGTAATATCTGTCACGAGTTTCAGATTCTTTTCATAAAAATCAGCGTACGCATTAGCCTGCTCTTCACGATGCAGCACCTTACCTAGCATACGAATACTCGGTAATGTATTTTTTAAAGGATCGTTGCGGAAATCGACAAAAACAACAGGAATACCCGCTTTTTCCAGCTGTTTTACCAGTTCACTGTTTTTACCCGGGCCATGTCCAGATAAACCAAAAATAGCGACATCAGGATTGAGTGTAAGCACTTTTTCAGAGCTGATACTATCAGCACTAGTATTGCCAATCAGAGGGATATTATCGATTTCAGGGAATTTAGCTTTATAAATGGCGTAAGTTTGTGGGTCCAGTTTACGGAAATCACCTTGCCAACCAGCAATGCGAGCTAAAGGTTTATCCCCTTCTAATAATGCAAGAGAATGGAACAGACGGCCTTCACCTAACAAGATACGGTTAACTTTCTCAGGCACTTCAACAGTACGTCCAGCGACATCAGTGACTGTTTCAGCCCAAGATGCAAAACTCGCCATCATGGCGGAACCTGCCATTAGACTGACACTCATACTCTTCATAACTGTTCGAAATACAAACTTCACTTTAGTTAGCCTCTTAATGCAACAATTGTGCTGTTAACAATAAAGCAAATAAGAATACTTATCAATGCGATTAAGTCGACATATCCTAAATTTACTGTCTATATTTCTCCCTTAAGCCAATGAAAAATAAAAACTGCCAATTCCATCACAGAATCGTCAGTTTTTTGTAAAATTAAAGTAATAAAAGTTAATAAATAATGAATTTATTAACTTTTATTAACACACTATTGTTTGTCTGTATATTTGAATACCGGAAATTGCATCTCACTATATTTCACAAAGCGAGTTTTCTTTTTCAATTTATAACCAAACCAAATGATCAGGAATAATGGGATTCCAATATAAGTCGCTATCACTCCGTACCAATCAATTTTATCTTGTAGAAATGCCTGATAGTTTTGCCCTAATGTGATCATCAGGCATAAAATAAAGGCAAAAATCGGCCCAATAGGGAAAAACCCTGAACGATATGGAAGATCATTAATATTCAGGCCCTTTGCAACATAACCTTTGCGGAATCGATAATGGCTGATTGCAATTCCTAACCACGCGATGAACCCTGTCATCCCTGAGGTATTTAATAACCACATATATACTGTTTGGTTACCAAACATGGAGCTGAAGAAACATAATCCCGCTACCACGGTTGTAGCATAAAGTGCATTACGCGGAACACCGCCTTTCGACAAATGACCAAATATCTTCGGTGCCTTACCTTCTCTTGCCAGCGTAAATAGCATACGGGTAGAAGCATACATTCCTGAATTACCCGCTGAAAGCACAGCAGTCAATATCACCGCATTCATTATCGCCGCGGCTGACAATAATCCTGCATTTTCAAATACCAAAGTGAATGGACTGACACTGATATCTTTTACGCCATTACGCAGTAAGCTAGGATCAGTATAAGGAATAATCAGGCTAATGATTAAAATAGCAAGCACATAGAACAACAGAATACGCCAGAATACTTTACGCACTGCACGAGGGATGTTTTTTGCCGGATCTTTAGACTCCCCCGCAGTAATACCGATCAGCTCTGTCCCCTGGAAAGAGAAGCCAACAATCATTGCTACCCCGATCATCGCAGCAAAACCGCCCGCAAATGGGGCATCATCAATTTCCCAATTATGCCAACCTGCTCCTTCAGCGCCTTTCATGATGCCAAAGATCATGAGAACACCAATAATAATGAAGACAATAATTGTAGAAACTTTAATCAGAGAGAACCAATATTCTGCTTCACCAAAACCTTTAACTGAGATGTAATTCAGCAGGAAAATCAGTCCAAGGAATAACGCACTCCATATCCAGCCGGGTACATCATTGAACCAATACCCCATAACCAATTGTGCAGCCACAAGGTCAACGGCTATTGTCACAGCCCAGTTATACCAGTAGTTCCATCCGAGTGCGAAACCAAAACCTTCATCAACATATTTGGAACCATAGGTTGAAAATGACCCTGATACCGGCATGTACGCAGCTAATTCGCCTAAACTGGTCATCAAGAAATAGACCATGAGGCCAATTAACGCATAGGAAAGTAAGGCTCCACCAGGACCAGCCTGAGCAATCGTTGCCCCAGAAGCAACAAATAACCCCGTACCAATTGATCCACCGATGGCAATCATTGCCATATGCCGTGCTTTCAATTCACGGCGTAGGTTTTTTGGAGCCTGATCCCGTGGCGTACTTTGTTCTTGAGACATTCTATTCCTATATTATTGAAGATAAGATTAATGCGGAATTGTAACAAATCTTCGTCTCCAGAATAGCGGCGATTCGTGGTTATAAGATACCTTCATAATCCATAACCAATTATTAGCTACACAATTATATTCTTTACGATTTTTATCGTATTGCTTTCAAAATACGTTAGTCTCATTTACAGTAACTCAGTAACTTCTGCAAAGCATTGGACATGTGTTTCTGACGATGGTAAATCAGATATAAAGTGCGAGAAAGGCTAAGTTTAGGGATCACAATCTCAGAAAGAGTCCCATTATTCAACTGCTCTTGGACAACCCGTCGAGAAAGACAGCTAATCCCCATCCCATATTGGACGGCATGTTTGATAGCTTCAGAATTTCCCAATTCCATCGCAATATTAAATCGGGGCATTTGCGAGAATAAAAGATGATCCAGTACTTCTCTTGTTCCTGAACCTTTCTCCCTCAATATCCAAGGTGCTGTAATCAAATCTTCTATAGTAAGCTCGCGTTGCAACAATGGGTTTTCCGGTGAAGAAAAGATGATTAATTCATCTTTCATCCATGATTGCGTGATTAATTCCGGATCATGACACAAACCTTCAATCAATCCCAAATCAACACGAAACTCCACAACCGCTTTTATAACTTCTTCAGTATTACTGATATGCAATTCCAAGGGCGTATCAGGGTAATCCTGACGATATTTCGCCAGCATTTTAGGCAACATATAATTGCCAATGGTACTACTGGCCGCTAACCTGAGCGCCCCTAACTCCAATTTAAAAAGTTGTTCTATTTCACCAGCCTGTTCAAGTAATGCCAATGCCTTGGGATAGAGTAAACGCCCATGTTCATTGGTAACGAGACGTTTTCCTACCCGGTCAAAAAGCTGGACTCCCAACTGCCCTTCGAGATCTGTCAGTGATGCACTTACTGCAGATTGCGATAAGGCTAATTGCTGAGAAGCCTGTGTCGTTGAACCACTTTTCAGAACTTCTGCAAAAATCTCCAGTTGTCTCAGAGTGATACGCATATGGCCTCACAAGAAGCAAAAATAAAAAGGGAAAGGTAGTTTTGATTCTAGACAGTATTATTCAACTTAACAAAAATCGCCCTTAATTAATTACTTTAAATGGTTATATGTATAAAAATTATCAATTTTATTGATTTTAAATTTTGTCATATGCTTATTCCCAAATAACATAAGATATAGGATAACCATAATGTCTAAAAATCAATCGAAGGAGTCCACAAAACCCCAACACCGTACAGCATTAAACTTAATCCCTGGAGTGATATTAGCCGCTATTCTGACTGCACTCGCAATCTATATAAGTAATATTCCTTGGTTTATCAATATAGGATTAGGCATCCTGACAATTGCCATTCTTTTGGGGATCATTGTCGGCAATACATTGTACCCTTTTTTGAAATCCACCTGTGATCATGGCATCCATTTATCTAAACATTATCTACTGCGGGCTGGCATCATTCTTTATGGGTTTAGACTGACGTTTCAACAAATTATGGATGTTGGTGCAACGGGAATATTGATTGATGCTCTCATGCTTTCTTCAACTTTTTTTATCGCATTGTGGATAGGACGTAGATTTTTTCGGCTGGATAGACAAACCGTGATACTAATTGGCGCGGGAAGTAGTATTTGTGGCGCAGCGGCTGTCATGGCGACAGGCCCCATTATTGAAGCACCTGCCAGCAAAGTCACTGTGGCTATTTCAACTGTGGTGATTTTTGGCACTCTGGCAATCTTCATCTATCCTTGGTTTTATCAACTCAATGCTCATTACCAATGGTTTAATTTCTCTCAGGCAACTTTTGGCATTTTCTCTGGTTCAACCATTCATGAAGTAGCCCAAGTTGTTGCTGTTGGACATACGTTAGGAAGTGATGCTGAAAATACTGCCGTCATCAGCAAGATGATCCGCGTTATGATGTTGGCACCATTTTTGGTGCTGCTTTCCAACTATGTCAGTCGCATAGGAGCCAAAAATCACCGTAAAGAACAAGAAAAATCTCCACTCACTATTCCGTGGTTTGCTGTATTTTTTATTGTTATGGCAGGTTTCAACTCTTTTCATTTATTACCAGAGCACCTTGTTAAACATATCATTGTTGCTGATACCATCATGCTAGCAATGGCAATGGCTGCATTAGGTTTAACCACCCATATCAGCGCCATTCGCCAAGCTGGAATTAAACCTATTCTACTGGCTCTGTGCTTGTTTATCTGGCTAATAGCTGGAGGATTAATAATCAATCAAAGCATTCAACATTTATTAGGCTGACTTTGACTAGATATCAATTCGACTCTCAATAAAATAGCCTGCTTCTTAACAGGCATTTTATCGCTAGGGAGAACAATGCCATAATAATAGAAAAATAGGAGAGAAGACGATGAAATTTGTTGGAGCCCATGTGAGCGCTGCTGGTGGTGTTGATCAGGCAGTCATTCGTGCACATGAATTAAATGCAACAGCATTTGCCCTGTTCACGAAAAATCAACGACAGTGGAATGCCCATCCGCTATCGACGGATATTATTGATAAATTCAAGGCTAATTGTGAACGTTACGGCTATGGCAGCCAACAAATTCTGCCCCATGATAGCTATCTCATTAATCTGGGTCATCCTGAAACAGAAGCCCTGGAAAAATCTCGGAACGCTTTCCTTGATGAGATGCAACGCTGTGAACAGCTTGGCATTGATTTACTAAACTTCCACCCCGGAAGCCATCTTAATAAAATTGACATAGATAAATGCCTCGCCCGTATCGCAGAATCTATCAATATTACTTTGGATAAAACACAAAGCGTTACAGCTGTCATCGAAAATACCGCTGGGCAAGGAACCAATCTCGGTTTTAAGTTTGAGCAATTAGCCGCGATTATTGACGGTGTCGAAGACAAAACCCGTGTTGGTGTTTGCATCGATACCTGCCACGCTTTCGCCGCAGGTTATGACTTGCGCACTGAGCAAGACTGCCATGAAACCTTCAAAGCATTCGATGAAATTATTGGATTCAATTATTTGAAAGCTATGCACTTAAACGATGCCAAGAGCGAATTTTCCAGCCGTGTAGACCGACATCACAGTCTTGGAGAAGGTAATATCGGCAAGACGCCTTTCAGCTATATCATGAAAGATGACCGTTTCAATAGCATTCCCTTAATTCTTGAAACGATCAATCCAGATATTTGGGATCAAGAAATTGCCTGGCTGAAAGCTCAACAATAAGTATTGATTATCCGACCGAAGTCAACTCGATCTTTGACATCATTGATGCAAGTTCAGTACGACTTCTGATCCCAACATTCGGCTGGCTGACCGTAAGTGCAGAAACTGCGGTTGCCAGACGCAATGTATGTTCACTGGATTCACGCATCAATAAGCCGTACACCAAACCACCTACCATGGAGTCACCTGCACCAACGGTACTAACAACCTCACAATGTGGCGGTTTTGCCAACCATGCGCCGGAAGCGTTGACCCATAACGCTCCCTGCTCACCTAATGAAATGACAACATGAGCGATCCCACTGTTACGCAATTCATGAGCAACATTAATCACACTTTCCAAATCCGGCAGAGGTTTACCGGCCCAAATTTCTAACTCATGACGATTGGGTTTAACCAACCACGGTGATGCCTTGAGACCTGCAACAAGAGCTTCACGGCTACTATCGAAAATAATGCAAGGGCAAAGCTGCCGTAATTGTTTCATCCAATCTGCAAATAATTCTGGTTCAATTCCATCTGGCAAACTACCGCTCACCACAACCATATCAAACTGCCCCAGCCATTGGAGTGAATCATTAACAAATTGATTCCATTCATTTTCTGTTACACGGAATCCGGAAAAGTTAAAATCCGTCACGTCACCTTGTTTCTCCGTCAGTTTCACATTAATACGTGTTCGCCCCGAGACCAAATGGAAACGATTTACCATATTATTTTCGTTGAAAAACTGCTGAAACCCTTCCTGATTATCCCGTCCCAGAAAACCACCGACGGTAACATCAATATTTAAGTCGCGTAGTACCTTCGCAACATTATTTCCCTTGCCAGCAGCATGAAGCCCTGCTGTCTGCACTCGATTAATGGTTCCTTTAACAATATCTGGGCATAAACCAACTAAATCATAAGCTGGGTTTAAGGTAATTGTGGCGACTCGACGGCTCATCTTGCCCGCTATCTCCTGAATAAACAGTCATAAGTAACATTGAAATTTATCTATTATTTATAACACCAAAATTGAATCGTTTCAGTTAAAATTACCTCTAGATTAACCATTGTGTTATCTCACACCAAAAGTAAAAATACGCTACGAATGGATTTCTTATCAGAAGATGAGAATAAACCACCCTATATCCAATAGAAAATCTAAAACCTGTCTTCACTAATCGTTGATAGGTTCTATCCGGAGGAATACATTCGTGTCAGTTGTTGTCGGTGTTGGTGTCATCATCGTAAATGAAAAAGGGGAAATTCTACTGGGAAAACGAACCAGCCAACATGCACCGTATTGGTCAATCTTTGGTGGACATGTTGATCCTGGTGAGACCTTTGAAGAATGCGCTATTCGTGAAATTCAGGAAGAAATTGGGATAACAATTCAACATCCTAAAGTCTATGGTATTGGTAATAATCTCGAAACTTATCGTGAAGAAGGGAAGCATACAGTATCAGTTTTCTTGCTGGCACAGTATCCTGGAGGCGAACCCAAGTTAATGGAACCTGAGAAGTGTGGACAGTTAATCTGGTGTAATCCTAATAATCTCCCCGAACCTCACTTTGAGGCCAGCCGCAATGCCATCAAGCTATGGCAACAGAAGCAATTCTATTACGATTTAATATAAATAACTTTATTGTTGCCCTAATAATTTCAATTTACAGGCAGGTTTATTAAGATAACCTGCTTCGAAATTTGTGTACAAAACGCAACAAACGCAACAAACGCAACAAACGCAATTAGGTTACCTCTCATAAATATTTGTTTACACATATGATATGTTAATGTATCGTCGAGCTAGTACAAGGTATCATCATTTATCAGGGAGTTTATATGACCATTGAGGTAACGCAAAATTTGAAACGCCCATCCATACTCGGAGGCGCTATGATCATTGCCGGTACTGCTGTCGGTGCAGGCATGTTTTCCATTCCCATTGTCACCTCTGGCGTATGGTTTACAGGCTCAATCATTTTGCTGATATACACTTGGGTCTGTATCTATTTTTCTGGCCTGATGATTTTGGAAGCTAACATCAATTATCCCACTGGCGTTAGTTTCCACACCATGACAAAAGACCTACTGGGCAAAGGCTGGAGCTCACTCACTGGCTTATCCATTACTTTTGTTTTGTATATTCTGACTTATGCCTACATCTCAGCCGGCAGCTCGATTATTGTTCGCAATCTCGAGGATATTATTCCATTGCCACAATCTGGTGCAGGCCTTGTTTTTTCATTTATTGTTGCCTTTATTGTTTGGCTCTCAACTAAAGCAGTTGACAGGCTAAGTACTATCTTAATCGGTAGTATGGTAATCACCTTTATCATGTCTGTTGGAGGCATGTTTACTGAAGCCAAGCCGGCCATCTTATTTGATCATATGAGCTCTGAGACCAGTTATTTACCTTACGCCCTAATGGCACTACCGTATTTGCTGACTTCATTTGGCTTTCACGGTAATGTTCCGGGATTAGTGAAATATTATAATAAAGACACAAAGGCCGTCACACGCAGCCTGTTATACGGCTCTTTGATTGCTCTAACTATCTACATTTTGTGGCAGTATGCCATTCAGGGAAATATTCCCCGTGAAGCATTCAAACAAATCATCGCTAATGGTGGCAATGTTAGTGACTTACTGAATCAAATGGATAATGTATCCAACAATACTACTGTCAATCAGCTTTTAAATGCTTTTTCATATATGGCATTATCCAGCTCATTTTTGGGTGTATCCCTCGGCTTATTTGATTACTTGGCTGATTTTTTTGGATTTGATGACAGTGAATCCGGACGTTTAAAAACTGCCCTGATAACATTTATTCCACCTACTATACTGGCATTGTTATTGCCAAACGGTTTCCTACATGCAATTGGTTTTGCAGGATTGGCAGCCACTGTATGGGCTGTTATTGTTCCGGCTCTGATGGCTCGTGCCAGCCGTCGCCGTTATCCACAGGCCAGCTATCGGGTCCCTGGGGGTAAGGCAATGATAATATTTATTATTCTGTTCGGTCTGATCAATGCGATAGCCCATATTCTCTCTCTATTTGATTTGCTACCTGCTTACCGTTAACTTTTGCTTCCACTATGTCCCAGTATTTTTACTGGGGTTTTTATTCATTTCTTGCCTAATAGGTCAACTACGAGTAATTTTGTCGCCTCTCGAATATTCATTCCACTATTTCCTCGTTCTTATGGAAGGTATCTATGGCTAAAGCCAATGAAATTAAACGTGGTGCTGCGCTCAGCCACAATGGAAAGTTATTATTAGTTAAAGACATTGATATTCAGTCGCCCAGCGCACGTGGTGCAAGCACGCTATATAAAATGCGCTTTACTGATATTCGTACAGGCCAAAAAGTGGAAGAGCGCTTCAAAGGTGATGACATTCTTGAAACTATCACATTAACTCGCCGTGGAGTGAGTTTTTCCTATATTGATGGTGATGAGTATATCTTCATGGATGATGAGGATTTTACTCCTTATCACTTTAAAAAAGATCAAATCAAAGAAGAATTACTGTTTATTCCAGAAGAAGGTTTACCAGGAATGCAAGTCCTGACAATGGATGGGCAATTACTGGCTCTTGAGTTACCACAAACTGTTGATATGGTCATTACAGAAACATCACCAGGAATTAAAGGTGCATCGGCAAGTGCTCGTACCAAACCCGCTAAAATGAGTACAGGCCTGACTATTCAAGTTCCTGAATATTTAAGTTCAGGTGAAAAAATTCGTATTCATATTGCAGAACGTCGCTATATGGGACGTTGTGATTAATACTATATTCTTAAATATGAGTTGCTCTTTCGACAAAAAATAATGTTCTATGAAAAGAGCAACTCATCATCGATGAAGTTAGAAATAATCCACATTGACGATTGCCACTCGTTTCTGGTCATCAGTCCACTTCACACTGGAAACACCTATATTACCAGGAAGCATGACATTACCTGTTGTTTTGTGAGTTGAAATGATTTGCTTTACAGTAAGATTTTTTCCCAACCGATAGCAAGATATATTGGCCTGAGCATTAGACACAATTATTTGACATCCTGGATCAACAATCGCACCTGAAAACCTGATTAACCCTCCTGTAGATTGTGCAAAGCCATAAGAAAGCCATGAAATCAAAAAACAGCTAATTAATACTTTAAGATAATTTTGCATGGTCACCTCACTTTCGTTTTTCCATTAACTAAAACTCAGTTACCTTTTATTCCTTCATCTTCATAATAACTAATTCATGTGAAAAAAATACGACATTAACACCTTTTTTTGATAAATATCTAAAGTGCATTTTTAGTTAAAAAAGATACTACTTATGGCATGTAATTTACAAAACAGTTATCAATTATCATTATGTTAACTAAAATATAAATAAAATTCACAATTTACACTTATATCCTTTAAATAAAAAAACAAAATAATTACATAATTATTTATATAACATTTAGTGATAGGTTATAGTGATAACTCCCAATTTATTATTTTTTCAGTGCAATTTTTTCTATTCCCAGATATCTCTAAAGAAATAATGGAGAATATTTATCTTTTTTGTATTCCATTGTTTTATCTTGCGTTATTTTAGATTGATTTAATTCTTTACCGTTATACCAATAGCCCATTTTCGTATGTTCTCTATCCGGCCTAAGCCAATATGGAGGCTTAATGATAGTACTATGTAAATGGATGATACCTGAATTTGGAATTAATGGAGAATACACTATGGTAAGATGGGATATAGACCTAAACCAAAAAATCATCATTTTTTGCAACATAAGCATTCGTCCTCCATCACGGTTTCATTATCTTTTTCCAGTTTTCGCCTCACTAAAATTGAAAACCAGATAATGGTGTAACGCTTTGCTATATATATAACGATATAACGTCAAATGAAATAACTTATTTATACTTTTTAAGTATACAAACCTAAATTCGACAGAATATTCTAATAAATTCGGATATGAGGAAATCAATTTGTGGTTATTTAATAATAGTCAGCTACCAACATTGCACCAAATATATATTATCGGTACTGAAGTAGGGATTGAGCTATTTTTCCGATATCATCCAACCTTACTCTACCCCCCCTTCCCATAGTGATTACGCTTTCCAGTAAATTTTGATATAGTTCCTGTTCAGCTAATTTGTCTACCAAAATCCACTTTAATGTTAATTTTGTGTTGATTTTTGTTTTAAATAGGTACCACATGACTCGCAGTCACCCACTCGCTATACTTATACTCAATATCCTTGGTATCGCCCTGTTTCTTTCATGGTACTTACCTGAGAACCACGGCTTTTGGTTTCACATTGATTCCGCTATTTTTTATTTCTTCAATGAGAAACTACTACCTGATTCAAAATTCCCCCTATTTGTTGCTATCGTGAACATCAGAGCATTTGATATCATATCACTGCTGTTCATGGGCCTGCTTTATTACAGTGCATTCCGTAAACAAGATTATGCGGGTAAACGTCGGCTTTTCATGATCGGTCTGGTGATGCTCATTTCAGCAGTTACCGTTAATCAAATAGGCCACCAAATACCTGTTAGTCGCCCAAGCCCGACACTGACGTTTGAAAATGTTAATCGCGTAGGCGAAATGACAAGTTGGCATACAAAAGATGCTTCCAAAAATAGCTTCCCCGGCGATCATGGGCTGATGCTCTTAATCTTCAGTAGCTTTATTCTCCGTTATATCTCGCGCGGCGTATTCTTTATTGCACTGTTGATTATGGCCACTTTTGCCCTTCCACGCATTATGGCTGGCGCTCACTGGTTTACAGATATTGCTATCGGTTCATTATCGCTGACACTGATCAGTATGAGTTGGTTATTGCTGACACCGTTGAGTGACATTATGGCAACATGGCTGGACAAAAAATTACCACATATCAGACGAACCAATTAATATAATAATATTGAGGAGATACCCTAATATCTCCTCAATATTACATAATTCTTGCTAAACCAAAATAAAATAACAACACCCCTCCTAACCCCTTAGTTCCTAATCTAATTTTTTGTAAAGAACTCTTCTTGTCTCTCGCTTTTTACTAATGATTTCGGTACTCTCCTTAGGTCCTTTTATTCAAGTCATGTGTTTTGTAAAGATATTAATATAATGTGCCGACTAGCACACTTTAAGGACAGAAAATTTGTTAATTCACCATATCCTGACTAGGCTTTAAAACGTTTAGTATTTTTATGATGGTGATAAATCACGTTAAAAGACTGCAAGGGAAAATGAATACAATGGTCAAATCTCAACCAATACTGAGATATATATTGCGATTGGTACCCGCAATTATCGTAGCAGTGACACTAACCGCGTGTAGTTCACCAGACTCCAAACTCCGTAATAAGCAAACTGAGACGCATGCAGTAAACAGTCAGAATCATTTCTTACTGCAAGCGTCTCAGGATGAATTTGAAACTCTGGTTAACAACTTGGATATTAAATCTAAAATTCTTAACCAATACGCGGATTGGAAAGGTGTTTCCTATCGATTGGGTGGTAACACAAAACGAGGTATTGATTGCTCTGCTTTTGTGCAACGTACTTTTTATGAACAATTTGGTATGGAACTACCGCGTTCAACTTCAGGGCAGCAAAATATAGGCCAAAATGTTAACCGTTCTAAATTACGCGCAGGCGACTTGGTGTTGTTCAAAACAGGCATTCGTATGCGCCATGTCGGTATTTACATTGGTAATAATCAATTTGTGCATGCTTCAACCAGTAGCGGAGTTATCGTCTCCAAACTGACCGATATCTACTGGAGTAAACGTTACTATAGTGCAAGACGAGTGCTATCAGATAATACGCAAGCCTAAATTATCCGAATAGCGGCCCATTAGGCAAAATTCCCTTGCAGACATTAAAAAAACGCTTCCTAATTGGAAGCGTTTTTTTATCAATGGTTAAAAATTATAGTGGGTACAACGCGGTTATGTTTTCTGCAATTGCCGCACCTAACGTCTTTAGACGACATATCACGGCACTTTCGTCTTCCTTGGCAAAAAACAAACATGGCTCCCCTTCCCACTCAATCACTGCACTCAGTATCTGCATATCAGCAATAGACTGATTTATAGTTTGCAAAATATCCCGTGCTTTTTCGCCTTCGTGGCTCAACAATTTCAGCCCCATCAGGCTATTTACTATATCGGCTTCTTCTGTTGACAAAATTTCAACTTTTGTACCAACGAAGCCAGATGACCACCGATAACTTTGCGGCAGCCTATGTACCACCGAAAGTTGAATATTATTCACGTATCATTCCTATCAGAAACAACATTAATATATCTAACCACCAGCTGTAGGTTATCGATTCGTCAAAACCGAATAACCACCCAACAAAAAAGTAAATAAAAAGTTAAAACAAAAACCACATTATCACACTTCTTTCATATTCAATCTTTAAAAAAGTGAGACATAACTCTCATTTTGTATATATTTATACTGTTTAGGTAAATAATTCAACTTATTTTCATGCAAAAAGTCAACTTTTTATTCAAAAATTATTTACATATTTGCTTTTTTAAAATTTTATTACATGATAATAAAAGTTAAATATTGTTTTATTACAATGAGTTAATTAATGTTAAGGACTCTGCCATCCATATACATACTATATACATGAATCCAAACATAGAAAGTTAACAAAAAACCAACATGCCACCACCATATGACTTAATATGATTAACAAATCTATACATTTGTTTGATAATCACTCGGTATTTTCTGTCCATCCAGGCACTCAATGATTTCTTTAATGAACTCGAGCCCTCTTAGAAAAGAGATACAAATTTATCCCCTATCGGTTTCATTGAAAAATCATCAAGCAACCACACATTTTTTATGTGTGAAAAAACAACTGGTAATGGGTAAAAAACCGATAACGATGATAAACAATAGGTAAGCATAAACAGGTAACATAAGTACTAAGAAAAATAAAAGGCCACCAATAATGAAGCAGCCTTTTAAAGAGTATTATTTTTGAATCTTGCGTGCGTAGACAATAAGCGACATAGCCAATATCACACATAATGCCATTGAACTTACCATCGGCCAGGCACTTTCCTCAGGTAATAAAGATAAAAGCGACCCCACTAATGCAGCAATACTGAAACGGATAGTTCCCGCCAATGAAGAAACAGTTCCAGCCATATGAGGATAATCATCTAACACAACAGCCATTGTGTTAGACGAAACCATGGAAATTCCGCTGATATAAATGGCAACCCCCATTACTAAGGAAATAAATCCCAAATCAAATAGGGTACTAAACAACAACCACAGCCCCATGACAAACTGGACGAAAAGCCCAGTATGTAACATTTTCAATGCGCCATATTTGCGAACACATTGGCTATTTATGGTTGTCATGACAAACATAAAAATAATGTTAAGGCCAAAATAGTAGCCAAAATGTTCTGCAGGAACACCGTTTAATTTAATGTAAACGAACGCCCCTGCACTCAAAAAAGAAAACATTCCAGCAAAAGAAAAGCCGCTGGCTAAGATATAACACAACACCTGACGTTGCCGGAACAGCATAACAAACTGCGCCAAAGTGTTTTGTAAATTGAATCGCTGCCTTTTCTCCTTTGGTAACGTTTCACTGATGAAAAATGCAACCAAAGATCCAGCGATTACCGCAGAAATAGCAATCGACCAGAAAATAACATGCCAGTTAAACCACACCATGATTAACCCACCTAACATGGGAGCTAATAACGGTGCAATGATCATTACTAATGTCACAAAAGATATACTGCGAGAAAATTCATCTTTCGAGAATATATCACGCATCAACGCGTTAATTACCACACTTGCAGCAGCAGCAGAAAAACCATGCAAGAAACGCATAGAGATAAAAGTATCAATATCTTGTGCTAAAGCACATGCAGCAGAAGATATAGCAAAAACAATAACTCCACCTAAAATAATAGGCTTGCGCCCCAGACTGTCTGACATTGGCCCATAAAATATTTGCCCAATAGCAAAACCAAGGATATAACTATTCAGCGTCATTTGTACCAAACCATCACTAACACCAAAATTGTCGGCAATAGTTGGCATACTTGGCAAATACATATCAATTGCCAATGGCATTAACATAGAAAGTAAACCAAGGATCAAAACTAATCCCCAGTAGGATAATCGCTGTTGTTGCACTCAGTTACTCCTGAATCTGTTGAAGGATAAAAAAAAATTGATGACCACGCCCGCAAGACGTGGGTTTAAGTTGAGAATTAAAGTATTAGGATATGAATACTGTTGATTTCACTCTCAGTCAGTGCCCGGTATTCACCTGGCTCTAATTCAGAATCGAGATAAATTTCCCCAATTCGCTCGCGATGGAGCCCAACAACATGATTGCCCACTGCTGCAAACATCCGTTTTACTTGGTGGTAACGCCCTTCACTGATAGTCAAACGCACAATTTGAGGTTCGATAATTTCTAATTGCGCTGGTTTCGTCAGAGTTTTTTCACCATTCAACAAAACACCTTCTAGAAATTTACTTGAGGCATCCTCCGATATTGGATATTCCAATGTGACAAGGTAAGTTTTTTCACAATGATGTTTGGGAGACGTAATACGATGCGACCATTGTCCATCATCCGTCAGTAAAACCAATCCTGTCGTATCAATATCCAATCGCCCGGCAGAATGTAATTTATGGGCCACAGGTTCATTTATAAAATATAAGATTGTCGGATTTGCCGGATCATCTGTTGAACAAACATACCCTTGGGGCTTATTCAACATGAAATAGCGCGGGCCATTCAATTGTTGCAAGATCGTTCCATCATAAGCGATTTGCTGATCAGGCTTTAATTTGTAGGCCCCGGTTTTGATGATTTCATCGTCGACGGTAACCAGCCCTGTCCGCAGTTCACGTCCTACTTCATTACGGCTAATGCCTAACTGTTGTGATAAAAACTTATCCAATCGCATTAATAGATACACCTGACAAAAAATAAACACATATGAATACGCCCTTGAGGTTGCAAACAACGCCAAGGCCACTATTGAGATACTAGATTAACCAAATAATTTTCAGAGTAATCGTCACATCAATAATTATAATAAAGTAAGCGTTATAGCCCGTCTAACCTAAAAAAATGATAAATTTTTTATCGGCAGCAAGGCTAAATGAAAAATGTTATTCTCTATATCAATTGTCTTTTACCTGATACTTGTGACAGTAACATAAAAATGGCTTTTACTTTACGCCCTTATCAACAAGAAGCAGTAGATGCGACTATTCACTATTTTCGTCAACATCAAGATCCTGCAGTCATTGTTTTACCAACAGGTGCAGGTAAAAGCCTTGTCATCGCTGAATTGGCAAAGCGGGCTCATGGCCGCGTTCTAGCACTTGCACATGTCAAAGAACTTGTTGCACAGAATTACAGTAAATATTGTGCTTATGGACTGAATGCGGATATTTTTTCAGCGGGACTAAATCAAAAGCAAAGTGAAGGAAAAGTTGTTTTTGGTAGCATCCAGTCCATCTCTCGCAATCTGGATCGCTTTGATCATCATTTCTCATTGCTCATTATTGATGAATGTCATCGCATCAATGATGATAAAAACAGCCAATACCAACAAATCATCCAGCAGCTGCGAAAAAATAACCCTCAAATACGTATCTTGGGTTTAACCGCAACACCTTATCGTTTAGGTGCCGGTTGGATATATCAATACCATTACCATGGTATGATCCGTGGTGATGAAAGCAGTTTTTTTCGCGATTGTATTTATGAGCTCCCATTGCGCTATATGGTCAAGCACCACTTTCTGGTTTCTCCAGAAAGGCTGGACATGCCCGTCCTGCAATATGATTTCAGTCAGGTACGCACCAGTCAACAAGGGATATTCAACGAGACTGAGCTGAATCGGGAGATCAAACGCCAAAAACGCATTACACCCCATATCATCAGGCAAATTATCGAATATGCCCAAGCTCGAAAAGGTGTAATGATTTTTGCCGCTACAGTCGAACACGCCAAAGAAGTTTTTCAATTGCTTCCTTCTGGTCAAGCAGCGTTAGTCAGTGCTGATACTCCCGCATCTGAACGCGATCTCGTGATCACCGCATTCAAAGAACAGCAGCTCCTCTATATGGTCAACGTAGCCGTGCTCACAACAGGTTTCGATGCACCTCATGTCGATTTAATCGCCATATTGCGACCAACAGAATCTGTCAGTCTCTACCAGCAGATCGTTGGGCGTGGGTTGCGTTTATTTCCTGATAAAAAAGAGTGCCTGATTCTGGATTATGCAGGCAATCCCTACGATCTTTACTCGCCCGAAGTAGGTATCAGCAAACCCAACTCACAAAGCCAGCCTGTACAGATATTTTGTCCCCTCTGCCAATTTGCCAATACTTTTTGGGGAAAATGCACCGCAGAAGGAGAGCTCATTGAGCACTTTGGACGACGTTGCCAAGGCTGGGAAGAGGACGAAAACGGGAAAAGGCAGCAATGCGATTTCCGCTTTCGTTTCAAATCATGCCCACATTGTGCTGCAGAAAACGATATCGCTGCCCGACGCTGCCATCGCTGTGAAGAAGTGTTGGTCGATCCCGATGATATGCTGAAAGCCGCCCTGAAACTGAAAGATGCTTTGGTACTACGTTGCGGTGGAATGCAATTAACACCAGGTCATGATAACAAAGGGGAATGGCTGAAAATCACTTATTACGATGAAGATGGCGCAGATGTATCAGAATTGTTCCGTTTATCCACTCCGGCTCAAAAAAAAGTATTTGAACTACAATTCCTTCGCCAGCACCAACGTGCACCGGGCATACCTTTTCAATGGAAAACAGCGGCAGATATTATTCATCAACTTCCTTTATTACGACATCCTGATTTTGTCGTCGCCCGCAAAAAAAATCAATTTTGGCAGATTCGGGAAAAGATTTTTGATTATCAAGGACGATTTAGACTGGCTAATGATCTGTATTAAACCCGTTAATCACTAACCCACCTACTAAAGTAGGTGGGTTAGTGATTAACGGACTGAAAGTCCGGATACGCATCGGCTGAACGATGCGTCAATTATCTACCCTGAAGTTATCATCC
>NZ_NJAI01000002.1:583734-588808 GCF_002632725.1 Xenorhabdus hominickii | reverse complement strand
TCTGTAATCCATATTGCACCTCTCGTGCAATATAGTATCGCAGCTAAAGCTGACCGACTAAAGTCGGTGGTTTTAACCTTTCATATGGAAAAATAAAAAGCCAGAAAATGCATTTCTATTTGCTGTCATATCAGTTTTTCGTTAGAATGCCGTCCGCTTGATGTAATACATAACGTTAAGCCAGTATCGAACCTGCTGCTGGGTCGCCTGTAGCAGGATTTATTTTCTTCTTTTAAAGAGAAAAAATAATGTTAACTATTAATGCAGAAGTACGTAAAGAGCAGGGTAAGGGTGCGAGCCGCCGCCTGCGCAGAGCTAACAAGTTTCCGGCAATCATCTACGGTGGTAACCAAGAGCCAGTTTCTATCGAACTGGATCACGATGCAGTTATCAACCATGAAAGCAAAGCAGAATTTTACGAAGTTCTGACTCTGGTTGTTGATGGTAAAGAAACTAAAGTTAAAGTGCAGGCAGTACAGCGTCACCCATTTAAACCTAAACTGACGCACATTGATTTCCTGCGTGCTTAATTAGCCACAGTCGAGCTTTTATCGGGACGCCGAGTAAATAACGCCGCATTTGCGGCGTTATTTATTTCTACGGTGTCATATTTTACGGATAACCAATATCAGCGATTACCACTACCACGGCGCTGTAATTGGTCACGTAAATTTGGTGGTGTACCTTTAATCGTTAATGTATCCGTTACAGGATCCCAAAAAATCCTTTCTCCCATTAACATGACATCAAAGTTGATAGTTAATCCTCCACCACTACCCGCGAATTTTGTCAATTGACGCAACGTTCCGCGATCGGCCGGAAAACTTTCTTCCAGTTCATATCCCTGCTTCTGCGAAAACTGCTGAAAATTTTGCTCGCCTAACGGTGGCAACTCTTGAGACAGTTCCTGTAACTTAATCTCCTCACCTGCCTGTAACTGCTCATTACAGTAACCATAAACTTGCTGGCGATAGGCCTGACGTTCATTTTTATCCAACTGTGCTGATTCACAATAATCATCCACAGCTTTCAATAATCCCTTATTCTGCACCTTTGCATTCATGCCTTCACTGGCAGCCAGAAAATCCATAAAAAAGTCAGAGACCTTGCGCCCTACCCGCCCTTTCAGGAAAGTCAGGTAACGACTGGATTCAGGATTGGTTTCCCATTCAGTTAAATCAATTCTCGCCACGATATCGGCATGAGGGATATCAAGATACTGCGTCGAATTTACATCAAGCTCATCATTAACAGACATGCTATTACAACTATTGAGAACTGAAACCAGTAAATATTCCACGGCAAGATATCGATATTGACAAAACAGCACCGTTCCTCCTACCGCAAACGGATACTTTGCCAATTCATCTTTCAAACGAACAGTTGCAGCCCGGCTAAAACCAAGAAAATCCTCATCCCCCTTACGCAGATGACGGAGAGATTCTGCCAGTTCACTCCCTTCATTGAACAAACCATAGGCTTTGCTTTTTGCACTATACACACGATGTAATTCAGCCATCATCTCGTCAACCACTTGATTGGTTTCCAACAGAGAATCACGCAAAATCACTTCCAGCGTTTGCTCATCACGTTTAATCAACCGATGTAAAGCTATCTGGGTAATTTCCAGACTCATTATTTATACTCCTTTTGCAGCTTTGACCGTATGGGGCTTTGCGGTTAGCGGCGTATTCAAACACCGTTGCCTTTCTGCTGCAACTAAAAACCCGAATGATGGAAAAGCATTCACAATTTAATTTCCAATGCTAAACATTTCAAAAACTAAAATGATGCAACAAGTTCAAGAATGGCAGCAATTCCCACTACAGGGAAATTAATTTGTTATAAAAAAGCAGAAAATCGCCTTCCTATACGGTAATATATGGGGCTTTGTACATTCAGGATATTTGATTTATGCCACAGTCGTCTCGCTATAGCGATGAAAAAGTTGAACATTTATTAGCTGAATTAGTAAATGTTTTCGAGAAAAGCCATACACCTACTGATCTTACCCTGATGGTTTTGGGCAATATGGTAACGAATTTAATCAATACGAGCATTGCTCCTGCGCAGCGCAGACATATTGCAGACTCGTTTGCACGCGCGTTACAGTCTTCAATTAATGAAGATAAAGCGCATTAATTTTTATTAAAACCTTAATGTAAAGAAAATATGGTGACTAACCGCCCGCATTACCGCGAAAAAGTTTCTCAGATGATCAGTTGGGGACACTGGTTCGCACTGTTCAACATCATGGTCAGTCTTGTGCTGGGCAGTCGCTATTTATTTGCATCTGACTGGCCGGGTTCACTGTTTGGGCGTATCTACGCACTGGTCAGCTGGCTCGGTCATTTCAGTTTCATCGTCTTTGCTATCTACTTACTTATTTTATTTCCGCTAACATTTATCGTCATATCTCAGCGGTTACTTAGGTTTCTTTCAGCGGCACTGGCGACCGCAGGTTTAACACTGCTGGTATTCGATTCTTCCATCTATGTTCGTTTCCACCTGCATCTGACTCCGTTGGTCTGGGATTTAGTCACCAACCCAGAGCAAGGTGAATTGGCAAGGGAATGGCAGCTCATGTTCATCTGTATCCCCGTTATTTTTTTAATACAGATGCTATTCGGCACATGGAGCTGGCAAAAATTACGCAGCCTGAATCGTCAACGATTCGGCAAGCCACTGGCAGCAGTATTTATCACCGCATTTGTCACCTCCCACGTGATATACATCTGGGCGGACGCCAACTTCTACCGTCCTATTACTATGCAACGCTCAAATTTGCCGGTTTCTTATCCGATGACGGCTCGTAAATTCCTTGAAAAACACGGATTATTGGATCAAAAAGAATATCAGCATCGTATTAACCAGCAAGGAAATCCTGCTGCGTTGACTGTCGATTACCCGCTAAATAATTTATCTTATCGGGACACTGGGCGCGGCTACAACCTACTGCTACTTGTCGTGGACGGATTAGATAATCGAACTATTACTAATGGCATGCCAACTCTGGAACAATTTGCGAAAGATAATATCCAGTTCACACAACATTTCAGCACAGGTATTCACAACGATACCGCAATGTTTGGTTTATTCTATGGCATATCATCGGGTTATCTAGACGGTATTCTTAGCACAAGAAAATCATCCGCACTTATTGATGCACTAACGCATCAAGGATATCAATTTGGTCTTTTCTCATCGGATGGGTTCCAAACTCCACTTTACCGTCAAGCAGCATTGACAGATTACTCCCTGCCAAATACTGATACCAACAAAAGAAGCGATAACTTAACGGTAACACAATGGCATCAGTGGCTGGATTTACACGGTGGCTCAGCTCCATGGTTTTCATTCCTGAATATTAATGGCCTCACGGGTTCACCAGATAAATTTAACAAACAAGTACTGGATACTGAGATCAATAACGTTTTACAAGCCTTAAAGACCAAAGGCATTCTGGATAAAACAATCATTGTGATTACGGCCAAACAAAACAAACAGAAAATAAACCACTCAGCAAAATGGGTTACTGATGATAAATTCAACCGTGACGAACTTCATGTACCCTTGATAATTCACTGGCCGGGCACACCCGCACAAATTATCGACAAACTAACCAGTCATCAAGATGTCATGACAACACTTATGCAACGTTTACTACACGTCAGTAATTCACCAGAAGATTATTCACAAGGTGAAGATCTCTTTAACGCTCAGAGAGAAAATCCATGGCTTATTACTGGTGATAATGGTTCATTGATTGTCACGACCATTGAAAACACTGTCTATATCGACAAAAATGGGGAATATCATCTGTATGATTTAGATGGCAACGAGATTTACGGAGCCAAACCAAATCTCGCCCAATTATTACAAGTACTAACAGAAGTGAAACGATTTTTAGCCAACTAATCGTTTAAAAATCAATCACTCACTAAATTAAGGGTTGCTTTGAAAATAAAAAACGGTAATATAAGAAAAGTCATCGGCATGTAGCGCAGCTTGGTAGCGCACCGTCATGGGGTGTCGGGGGTCGTAGGTTCAAATCCTATCATGCCGACCAAATTTCCCTAGAAAAACCAACCTATTACGGTTGGTTTTTTTATGCCTGAAATTTGCTTGGTGTAAAACTGGTGTAAAACTGGTGTAAAACTGGTGTAAAACTGGTGTAAAACCCTGTCCTAATATCCCCATTCTTACCCTATCGTTTTAGTCTAAACTTCAAACACAAAAACTCACTAATTCATAAATTTCATCAATGATATATTGAAATGGTAAATCCCTCATCCAATCTCAGTTAATTTCCCCTGCCTCACATTCCACACCGAATCCTCCGGCATCTGGACACGGATATCCAAGCGAGTGAGTAAGGGGCACTAGGCCCCTGTCATCACTTCGGCTGCTCCGGCCACTGGATATCAGGTGCAGTAGAACAATCCCCTGACTATTATTTTGGTTTTTTCAATTCATCCGGTATCCACTCCTGCGTGTCAGGATGATAGGTTTCCGGCCCGCCGGAAAAATTATCAGGGACATCCACGTCAATGTGGGGTTCTACCGGACGAATGCCGATGGTATACGACCGGTAGTCACGGGTTAGCACATAGATTGTTTTCATTTTCATTTTCATCACATCACCTTCCAGACATGCACCCGGCACGCAACGTTAGTCCAATCGGTACCGTCAGCATGACCTGCGGCAGACCCGGTATCCATACCCCGCGCCCAGAATGACGCCGTACCCGCCTGAACCACAATCCCCTCAGCAACACAGGAGGCGGCAACGCCGTGACTACCGTTCTGCTGGAAAATCCATTTCGTATCGAACCATTCATTGCG
Organism: Xenorhabdus hominickii; assembly: GCF_002632725.1. GTDB lineage: Bacteria > Pseudomonadota > Gammaproteobacteria > Enterobacterales > Enterobacteriaceae > Xenorhabdus > Xenorhabdus hominickii. Next base: position 583,963 of record NZ_NJAI01000002.1, on the reverse strand, counting down.
TTCATAGCCGCGATTGACCTCAGCCAGCACAATACACGGTGTACCGTTGCCGAAGGGGTTGGATTTAACGATCCGTTGCGAGCGTTGTATGCGGCCAAAATCCAGTAACGCGTAGCCGACCTGATTACTGGGTCATGTATTAAATAGTTAGTTGTTGTGATATGCTTCCCGCCTTTTAAGGGTAAAGCATGGCCAAAGCTGACGTCTATTGCCGTTATTGTCACAAATC
>NZ_NJAI01000002.1:573085-583634 GCF_002632725.1 Xenorhabdus hominickii | reverse complement strand
AGAGAGAACGAATTTAACTCAGCGTACTCGAGTAAAAAGACTGAATAGAAAAACTATCAGTTATTCAAAATCCGAAGAAATGCACGATAAGGTGATAGGAACTTTTATTGAGCGTGAGTACTATTTTTGATATTCAATCTAACTATTTAATACATGACCGATTACTGGGCAGCCCCCCCAACGCGGCTAACCCTTCCTCAGCCGTTCTTGCGCCTGTGCCGCCGCACTGAACCGGTATTAATCCGGTGGTCATCTTTCCGGCACCGTCAAAGGCCCAGACATGCCCGCCACGGGTATTGTATGACCCTGCATGGTGATCGTCGGTGACGTAGAGGTAGGTGCTGCCATTTCCGCTCGCGAGCCGGGTTTCCCCGGAGGGTAAATTTATCAGGCGACCGTCAGCCGGATACGCCCGGACATCTGCCGCCGTTAACTGAATGTCAGCGGTCAGGGATTGGCCATTGATAGTCCGGTTGCCGGGCACCGCCCCCAGTGTCGCCAGCGCTTCATTGGCGGTTCTTGCGCCTGTCCCGCCACACTGGATCGGTATCAATCCGGTCTCCAGAGTCCCGGTGTCATCAAATGACCAGACATGGCCGCCTTGCGTATTGTATGACCCTGTACGGTTATTATCTGTCACGTACAAATAGGTACTGCTATTGCCGCTGAGTAACCGGGTCTCACCGGTAGGCAGGCCAATGAGACGCTCCGCATTTCTGACGGTTTCCTGTAAGCCCAGGTTGTTCACAAACGCCGGTTTATCCAGTATATCCGCCCCGTTCTGGCCCTTTGCCAGTCGGGAGTTGGCGTTGTCGGTGACGGCATTCAGAGCGTCAGTAACGGATTTCGCGATACCGATAGCATCAGCCAGCAACATCCACTCATTTTGTGACTGATCGGGGCGCTGCCCGCGCGTTTGTTTTTTAGCGGTGTAGAATTTTCCCTCATGTTGCACAACGGCGTACTGTGGATAATCGACAGCTACGTCCCATTCAGGTAATCCACGCTGAGACAAATACATCATCCATTCATCAGTACGTTTTCCTAATGCGTTAAACCACTCCATCGGCGGCTTTCCGGCTGTGCGGTCTATGGTCATTCCCCATCCGCGCAGGAGATCGGGAAATGTTTCCAGCTCACCTGCTTTTGCATCATTGGCAAATATTTTATAGTCAGGTTTATTGATGATTGACATTGATAATCCTCGTAAATTTTCCGTCACCAAATCCAAAGGCATGAGAATCACTGGCCCAGCCAAACGGACGGTCACTGTTAACAACAACGAATTGGTATTTCACGCCAACAGGTCTGCTCAGGATGTCGAGTTTCAGAATGGCGTGTAATCGAAATGGCGTCAGATAATCAGCAGGAACGATGACATTCATGGTCATGTCATAGTTATCAATGACAAATGAATACTCACCTAGCAGGTGCTGTAGTGAATGCGTGATCCCCTCGATAGTCGGACGCTGAAAATTTTTGATGATTTTCGCTCTGATAAAAAAGCGAAAGTCGGCGTCATCCAGTTTGACGGATTTTTGCAGGGAGTCGCCGTATCGATAGAACAGGCCGTCGTTGAACCCTAATGCACCCTCTATTCCCAGCCAGCCAAAGTAATCTTTTGGAACATATGATTTCAGTGTCCGTCCAATACCAACATGTCGGCCGATTAAATCCAGCCCATAGCCAACGGATTTATCGATATCGAGTATTTCGGGAAGCTGCAATACTGTCTCAAATATTGTTTTGGTCTCAGAAAGCAAAAGCCCGACGGTTTGCCGGGCCTTGGGTTTTCCTCTGTATTGCCAGATTAAAAAATCCTCTCGTTTACTCAATCAGCACCTCCACACTTTCCGGTTTGATTTGAGCACACTGACGAACGCCAATTGGGGCTGAATCAACCCCGTTGACGGTGATTGATTTGATGTAGAATCCTGAGATTGTGTTAACGCGACAGGTTAACCGCATGGCATATACAGATTCGCCAATAGCAAATTCAGTCGCAGCCAGTGAGGATTTAATGCCGTCTGTGTCGATATCCTGAAAACCGTTGATACGATCAATGATGATTTTTACCCTGATATCCACCATTTCAGCACGGTCAAACTTCACTGTTCGTTCTGCGCCTGAATATTCACACCAATAAGAGATGGCCCCCATCAATCCGCAGCCGCCCGCTTTCTTCTTCAGAATGGCGAGCGCAATATCTTCATTTCGGCCACCCATGACCACTGCATTCATGGAATGAGGCGGAACACCTCTAATATCAGTCTGGTTGGTGTCATTCTCATACACTCGTGCCTGCTTAACATCAGGCAAATCCAGTAGCGCGGCCTCGATACCCTGCCTGTCATCATGATTGTTGATGGAATGGGAGCGCATAAACCGTAGCAAGAAGTTACCGTCCGTTTCTTCCTCACTTCCAGCCTTGGCTTCTTTTGTGGTTATCACCTTCTCAACGCCAACGATCACCGTTTCCATTTTCAGCTCCTTGTTGGGCTGCAATGTAAATGAGCCGAGTTCCTGACTGCGCAATTTGACCTGAGCGGAGCCGTTGTTATTGAGCGTTGCGTCAATCAGTGTTACCCATTTGACGCGATTATCATCTGTCAGCACTGTTCCGGCTGGCACTGTCACCCCCGCATTCCCTGTGATTATCACCTCATCCAGATAGCTGAATTTTGCACCCCGGCGAACCAGCCCCGCATACATGGCCCGTTGTTCCAGCCATGCGCCCGTGGCATTGTAGGGATCGAGCATCTGTACAATCACTGCAATGACCTGATTGATATTGGCGAGTTCCTGCGAGAACAGGCCCACTATCTGACCGTCTGGTGAGTCAGCATCGAGATTGATATCTTCGCCATAGATACGCCGGAATCCGGCCTCCAGTCGTTGGTGAATAACAGAAAGTTGCTCAACAACAATTCCGGTATCAGTAATCTGGAGCATCTGTATTGACCTCGTTTTTTTTGCCGTAACTGTCGATGTATTCAACAATCACAACTGATTTCCGGTGCTCATTGAGCTGGATATCGAAGCGGGTAATTTCTGTCACGCCAGCCGTATTCAGGACGGTCGTTTTTAGTTCTGACTCCATCGCCATCAGATTAGGATTTTTGCGCAGGTAATCGAACCATCTCACACCATGATCGGGGTCGAGGAACCAGTCATTGAACAGAGACAGGAGTCGCGTTTTCACAGACTGCGCTATTGCCTCTGATTGGGTTGCGTAATCACTGCGACCACAGCCAAATGTCCAGTCGTGATTGTCGTCTAGTCGCCGTACTCTCATTTGTTGGGCCTCCCTATGTTGCCGCCGTGTGAGTCAGGGTGAGTATGATTTTCAACATCCACGCCACCACCAATAACCCGAGCGGCTGTGATGGTACCGTTTGATTCGCTGTTACCGCTGGTCTGGTTCCAGTTTCCGGCCTGTTGATGATTGCCGGTCTGCTGGCTGTTACCCAGATGCTCAATATCCCCCTGAATGGCGATTTTCCCGCGTGTCAGGCGAATGAACGTTGAACCGTCATCAGTTTGCATGGAAGCGCCGCCATTGAAGAAGTCGGGGATTTTTTTAGGCTGGCTACAAATGCCGGGAATAAATAACGCATCAGAATAGTCATGCAATCGCGCATCCAGTGGTACAGATTTGTTTCCGGTTGCATACCAGCCATCAATGCAGCGTTCGGAGAATATCGCTAACCCCTCATCACCCGCCGAGACAGGAACCGTGAAACAGAATCCCCCCGCGCGTGGAAACTGGACTGGCACATCCACCAGCGGCGGCAATTCAATGACCGAGCCATCACTCAATGGCTGGGTGATCATTAATTCGATTGTGGCGGTGTGACCATTGAACGAAACAACTCTGGCGGGCAAGGCGGTGTGAATGTCTAACCGCTCGTTTTCTGCTTTACTGTTCAGGACATCAAGTAGCGTCGGATTTTTCACTTTTCTTCTCCACCTTCTGATATTTCCCACCAATACAGGTTATTTTGGTTGTCCAGTTGTCACTCATAAAATCCCCTGAATGCTCCAGTTCCGTGATTTTGTAATCACCGTTATATTCAGGCATGATTGACTGAACCCGCACCAGTCCGCCTATCCGCATGACCGGATTGAGCAAGCAGCTTACTGATAGCCCGTCATCGGTTTTCTCCGGGCTACCGATCATTCCGGTTTCCTGAGACAGTACAAATCCCTCGTTATCAGCCAAGACCTTGTTTTTAGGTAACACGGTCATATTACCGTCCTGCACTGACCAGTCAGCACCATTATTTCTGGCTATTTTGTGCATAATGTCGCGAGCGTTCCCGGTCAGAACCTTGCCACGCGGTAATGCCCGGTCTTTCGGTAAATCCACCACACCACCGCCAACCTTCATCGATTTGGTGGCCTCAGACAGAATACTGGTGTCAGTCGCCCCCGCAGCCAATGTCTTATTCACCAGTGCGCCTGTGTATGCCTCGTAGCCATCACCGCACGTCAACTGGATAACGAAGTCCAGCCCGTCACGTAGTGTTATCGCCTCAATGATGTCGCCCATATAAATCACCCGCAGCTCTTCATAACCAACGGCCAGACTGAGTCGGTTATACGTTCTGCTGGTGATCAGGTTCCTGTGGGATTGGTTGAGGTTGTAGATTTGAATTGTGGCCGGATTGGGTTCGCTGGTAATGGTTTTGGCGATATCAAATGCGATTCTGAGGTTGGTGATTTCTATCGACTCTCTAGTATTGCCGATGTTTAATTTAATCTGTCGTCCGAATTGCCTCATGCCATGTTTCCTTATCGACAAAATATATTTTCAGCCGCCGCCCTAATTCACCCCGCTGAACTGAATTGATCCCCAATCTAGAGCCATCACTCATTAATATGATGAACGGGAGGTTTTTAGTGAACAATGCCGGGCTGTTGACCGTCAGTCCGTACAGTTGAGCAATGAATTCATCGGTGTTGGTATCCAGTAAATCAAACTGCCAGCCGTTAGAAATGGGGTTGAAATAGAGTGTAAATCTCAAGTTCATATCGAACAGGCTAAAACTCTGCTCTTGGATTTCTTCGGTTGATACGGGTATTTCGTATATCATTAGCCACCTGAGAGGGTATTTTTTAACCATTTAATAAATGATTTATTATCGTCATTCTTGACTGATTTAGGCTGCGTCTTCCCCATGCTCTTCTTTTTAGGGGCCGACTTTTTAATGTTGGGATGCAGTCCCTTAGCCGTCTGCGTTTCAACAATAAATATTTCACGCAATGTCAGATTGAATTCAGCGGAATTATCATTCATCTGGGTAACGCTGACACTAACGATCATCATATTGTTGTACTGTTTAAACCCCGTCAGAACCGCCATTGGCTCGCCTTTCTTCTGCAAATTAAGCAGGTCATTATATGCCTTGCCGACTCTGTCCAGCGTCTGAGAGCTGTCATTGGCACGTCCCTGATAGTCAGGCAACCACGGCGCTACGGGTCGGTTATATCCGGCCTGTTCCAATAGGGCTCCACCCGTCGATAAATAGCGATTCACCAGAGACTCGGATTGCCGTAGCATGGCTTTGATTTCGATGGGGATCGGGTATTTATCCATTACCGAAATATCCCCCCCAATCAGCCGCCTGAAATGCTGTGGGGGCTGATAACCAACCATAATCCCCGCAATCGTAATCTCTTTCGGCTCCAGAACGGCATGGTCAGCAATTGCTGCTCCAGACTCGATAGGGTTTTCAGTAATGCGTAGATTTGAACTGTGATTCTCGATAACCACACAGTCAAATTGAAACTCACCAATAGAGCGAGTTATCACCGAAGCTCGCATGGTGTTAAAGCCGCTTAGTAAGTCCATAGTCAGATCCAATAAAAAAAGCCACGCCATGCGCAGCCTTGAATTCATGGGGGTTATTTAATATGTTATTTATTGCAGAGTATATATTCTAACAATAGAGATTCTTGCTACAGAGCTATTAAATCCCGTGGCTTGAGTGAGCGCCTCATTCTCCACCGCAATTAAAAAATCACTAACCCCACCCGTACTCCAATCAAAATCTAAAGCAATCTGCGAGTTAACCAGAACTGAGTTGTCACTACCAAGGCCGCTATAGGTAACAATATATTGATTCATGGATTGATCCTCCTCTTTATTTTGTCTAGCACACACTACAGCGGGTATTTTCTTTTTACTATTTGATTAATTAATCGCCTGTCATAAATTTCATTTAAAGCCATCCGTGGCTTGGGGTTAAAGTGGACAGCTAGGAATTCTCAGACTATGTAGTATCCGCCAGTTATCCATCTGAACAGTCTTAATTTGAATATGTTCCGTTGCCTTCTCAAGAATGCGACGTGCTTCGTTGGATTTTCTAATGGCTCTGCGCGGGTGTTCAGCATATGCACCAGCAAGCCTATGCCCTGCAATGCTGAGTAATGGTTCTACATCAATCATATAGTGAGCCATATCAATTGAGTATTTCCATAGCCAGCATAGGATTTGCAAATCGTCGTCGGATATCTGTTTAACTTCTGAAACAGATAGTTCCTCTTTCCCCAAGTATTCACCCTCTAGCGCCATTTTGTGAACATATTCGATGGCCTGTGGTAACTGATCGGCTGTCAATTCGTCTATATGCTCTACGTTGAACCGTTGGTGAACCAGTGAATAGGCTTCTGGATACATAATGCCTTTCTTGCTCACCAGAAGATTAACAGCGTTCTTTAATGGGTTCCGTTGTTGGACTGTGGTTTTAGTGGTTCCTGAGATACCTTTCTCAACTTCTCGATCAAGAATATCCAGAACCCATTTTCGGAACTCTTTAGCAACATCTGTCTTAGAAAACATAGCGACTAAGTGAGCGCCTCTGAGGGAGAAAACTCGCACCGTTTTCTGTAAGTTTTTACTGTAACCCTTTGATTTATTCGAGACACTCAAATTGAGGGTCTCGGTCATGGCTGAGGTAAACTCGTCAGAATTGCGCTCATAAATCTGAGTAACAGCATCTGATTTTTTGTATTCCAGAGCTTTTGCTAACTCAACCGCAGTGAGCCAAATTTTATTGGCATGAGACACTGGATTAAACACAGTGCTACGGAAAGTTAACTGATTGGTGTTATTCGTTTTGCTAATTGCTATACTTGTCATGTCGCTTGATCCTCATCGATTAACTGACATTAGAAGCCTTACTTGTTCTCAGCAGGTGAGGCTTCACTATTTTTAATTGATAGAAAATCCATCATCTTTCAAAGTCTTTATTACTCGCTGGACAATCTCTGAATTGAATGAACGTCCTTCTTGCTTAGCTATTTTTTGGAGCAGATTTTTTAAATCTATCGGCATCCTTAATGTGTATGCTGCTTTATCCTCTTTCATGGCTCTCTCTTCTTTTGTGATTCTTTTTGATATCACAAAGATATAACTATGAATATATCCTGTCAAGAAGAAAGTGAATACAATTTGATATCAATGTGATTAATGGCTGAGTTCAATGAAAAAAGTTAGAGATATAAGTCCATACAGCATAAGAATGCCTGACGAGTTAAAGGAGGCGTTGACCGAAAGAGCCAAGAGAAACGGGCGCTCTCTCAACTCGGAGATGGTCATGATCCTACAATCTGCTGTAGACGAGGAATTACATCCCAGAAACATAGATGAACTTGCTCAGTTAGAATCCGATAAGTTCAAAGAATTGTTTATGGAAACAGTAAAACGGATGTATGAAGATAAAACGAACTGATTAGTAACCAGTTTTTTTTGATTTGATATAGATATAAATGTTAAATCCGACACAGGCTAATGATGCAATCAGAGCGATGGTCGGTAAAACATATTCACTTATCATAAGAGCCTCCGGTGTCATACAGTGACGTAGCATCTACCAACAAAAAAGCCCCGTAAGGGGCTGTTTTACTTTTTCTCACCTAATACTTCTTTAAGTTCTTGTGCAGCCGGTGATGATTCTAGATAGCTTTTTGGATCCTTTCCCGATGCTTTCATTTTTTGCACGGTAGATTCTAAGCATTTCTTACCAAATTTTTCACATTTCGCAAAATCATTGGTTTCCTCTCCAACTATTTTTGTCAAAAGTATAATTCCCTTTATTTCATCAGGTATGCTTTTATCGCCTTCGAGGGAATTATTTACATATTGTTTTTGCTTATTAGTGAAGTCTTTTTTGGCTACATCAACAGGCATACAGCTACTCACTGTAGGGGAACCAATGATCACACCATCTCCCTTACAGAAGAAAGTAATTTTTTTATTTTTGTCTAGATCAATAGCAATATCCCTATACTGTTTCTTGAATCTAACATGGACGGTATTAAACATGTCATTTGTTTTTAATGTAACAACAGGAATATCACCAATGCTTGAGTCAATAGATGACACAACACCAGTAATAACCATATCCTTATCTTTGTATGTCTTGTCGCCTCTTGCTTCATTTGCAGCATAATTTTTCTGTAATTCTTTGGCTGTTACAAAAATAACATCAGGCTTAATCAAAGCATCTCCACCACTGAAAGCCACATCAGCATCATCTTCAATAACAAAGTTGATGAATTCAGCCTCTTTTGCTGTCAAAGAAATTGTTTTCTTGCTATTACTATTAGAAGAGCTGGAAGGTGCAGAAGAAACAGAAGTATCTTCCACTGGTTTACTTTCATCCTTACCAACAAGAATCCCAATGCCGAATATGACGACAAGTACTATCCCAACCCATTTCAATACTTTTTTCATTTAGATATCCGCATACATTAAGTTAGCTAACTACTTTAATTGTATATTTAAGCATCTAATCTCAAGTTTTGTTAGTGTTTTTTCATCCAGTTATGGTGCGATTATAAAGCCCCATAAGGGGCTTGGCTTGCAATTAACCCGCTGTTGCAGTTTGTTTTTTGCTTGCTCTTTTCTTTAAAATTATTGAGATAAGAACTGCCAATACAAAAAAAACAACATGGAAGCCAACATAGAACCAATAAAGCCCTACACCATCTTCGCCATTACTGTGCATTGTGGCAGCGGTAGCCATAATACTTGGCGATAAAAAGGCTGTAGCAATGACGTTAATACCAAATGTCACGCCGGATAATGTTGGACTCTTATAAAATGTGATAAGAGCAAGAACACTACAGAACATAGCGATGAATACACCACCAACAGGAATAAAAACAGACAGAGCAGAAAATATAAGAGCAATAATAGCTAATGCTTTCATTCTTAAACATCCCTAATTAAGGCGCCAAGATGTTCAAAAGCCTACCACATGAAAGGCTGGGTTAATTCCCCGTGAGGGTATTATATTCACCACCATCTCGACATTGTTAAATTTAAGTTTTACTTGCATTCGCTTTATTTAAGCGATTTATTTGTGGTCGCGGTTCTGATACCAATAAGAATAATATTTCCTTATTTTATTCTTGTCAAAACACACACAATTAATCACTAACGGGATAAGGTACTTACTAACGCATAATTCGTGCGTTTAAGCTCTCTTCCGATACCATCAGCCGCATATTGACCTGCCTTCTCTGGTGAAGGCGCAGTGATATGTTGTTCAACTTTTATATCCCCTTGCCTAATTGTTGTCTGATTACTACTGTTAGCTATTGAGTAAGCAGTAGATTGACCGATCATGGAGCCATCGCCAGCATTAACGGTGGCGGCAATTTGCTCTAATTGAGCAATCTCAGCATCAGAATTGAACTTAAAAAAGTCCCTTACTGCATTAATCTTAGCAACAACTTTGTTGTAATAATTCATCACCCAATCAAGCGCTTCCTTAAACGGCTTCTTAATCAGTTCTTTCACCTCAGCAAACCGCTTACCGATATCATCAACAAACTTGCTCACGTCCTTTTCGTTCAGTCCGAATAGACCCAGTACAAATTTGAATGCTTCCTTGAATGGGGTGGTCAACAAGTCCCAAATAAGGTCAAACACTTTGCCCAGCTTCTCAGTCCATGTGGTCGAGTCATCGGAGAAGATTTCGTATAGCCCTTTGACGAACTTGAATGCCGCTACGAATGGGTAGGTAATCCAGTACCAGATAAAGCTGAATCCTTCGCCTATCTTATCAACGAACCGATTAGCATCCTGTTCATTCATGCCGAACAGTTTCAGGATGTATTTGAACCCGTCCCTGAATATCCGTTTAATTTCCTGCCACGTTTTGGCAACCAGTTTCCAGAAGCCGCCGAATGCCGATTCGCCTGTGGTTATCCATTGGTACAGGTCATACAGGACATAAGCCAGCCCCGCAATTAATGCGATCACCAATCCGATAGGGTTCATCAATAATGCGCGACCCAGCCAAATAAAGGCTTTACCCGCTGAGAACACCATCTTTATCACTTGGGAAATGGGCGATAATATAAAGCCCAGTACTTTGGTCATGTATTAAATAGTTAGATTGAATATCAAAAATAGTACTCACGCTCAATAAAAGTTCCTATCACCTTATCGTGCATTTCTTCGGATTTTGAATAACTGATAGTTTTTCTATTCAGTCTTTTTACTCGAGTACGCTGAGTTAAATTCGTTCTCTCT
>NZ_NJAI01000002.1:537789-572985 GCF_002632725.1 Xenorhabdus hominickii | reverse complement strand
GATTTGTGACAATAACGGCAATAGACGTCAGCTTTGGCCATGCTTTACCCTTAAAAGGCGGGAAGCATATCACAACAACTAACTATTTAATACATGACCAATATTATTACCCCCACCCCCCCACTTTAAGATCAAAAGACAACATACAATTCTTTGGCTTATTAACTTCAGACATAACTTACTAATTAATAAAAGTAATCTCATACTACCGCTAAATTTCCAGTTAATCTTACTTAGGTCGGATGTTTATCTCAATTGAATAACCATTAACAGAATTAATACGCATTAAAATATGGTTACGTATTATAAAATATGTCTGTTTGTCGAGTGCGCAATTCAGCGAGTTGTATATTTAAAGTTTGGTGCTGATACATGCCATGCCAGCCATTAATCAGAGGGTAACTATTGTCTGAGAACGGGTAACATGAGCTTATATCATTGGGGATTCTAGTCAATTCTCTATGTTCTGCGAGTAAATGCTGATCACACAATTCACTCGATAAGATAACGTTAATTCTTGTCATAACTTTAGTTAAATTAATAAGTTATTACTTTATCAAATAGATCATTCGTCCAACCTACTAATCTAAAAACGTCCTTCCCTCAGTTTTTGTTTAAGATTTGTTTATTGCATATTATGCCATTAAGGTCTACCTTATTTAAGTGTACTGAGATGTCCTACTTGTTTAGTACACCCTCATTTGCTTCTTATTTCGCTCTTCCCCTCCCAATATATCGGGAGGGTATTTTTGTGTTATCAAAAAACCAATATACCCTCTAAAAAACAGGAATTACCCTACCACGTTCATTATTTATAAAAACAGAGTCCACCTCCTTCTTTGATAATATCGTTCTGACATACCTATATCATAAATTAAGCATTTATAATGAACTAATTTTGTTATAAATATCCCTGTGTATTTTTACAAAAAATCAATTAAATACCACAAGCTTAATTAATATTATAAAAAAAATTAATGCCACTTATTTTACAGTCAAGCACGGAAAAAATAGGAAATTCATCATGAACATTAAAAAGTCATTACTTTTGGTGGGATTGACAGCTTTTGGTACGATTCCACTATCTAGTACTGCTGAACCAAACTCTCGCCATGGGTATATCGAGTCCCCTCCCAGCAGAGCGCTTTTATGTACTAAAAAAATCAACAAAAACTGCGGGCTTATCATGTACGAACCACAATCCATCGAAGGGCCTAAAGGCTTCCCAGAAGGAGGGCCTCCCGACGGTAAAATTGCGAGTGGAGGTGTTGATCAGTTCAATCAATTAAATGAGCAAAGTGCCGACCGCTGGCATCATATCAGCATCAATAAAGGCTCTAATGATTTTAAATGGACATTAACAGCCCAACATAGTACCACTTCATGGCAATTCTTTATCACTAAACCGGACTGGGACCCGAATAAACCACTCACTCGTGCACAGTTTGATTTAACCCCCTTCTGTGAACGTTTGGATAATGGCAAGATACCAACTAAAAATGTTACTCTGACCTGTGATGTCCCAGAACGCTCCGGATATCATGTTATTCTCGGAGTGTGGACAATTGCAGATACAAATAATGCCTTCTATCAAGTAGTAGATGCTGATATTAAATAATTTTTTCGATTAGAGTGATCTTTTAAAAGAAAATAGTAACAGTGAAGAAGTGTGGGTTATTCTCTAGCACTTCTTCCCAATAAAATCAAAATATTTTCAGATAAAATTTCTTTTCTGATTAAACCCTACAATTGAAAAAACAATATGATAAGCTCAACTAGTCTTAGAATTGCCAGACCCACAGATAATCTTACTATTATCACAAATATGTATTGTAAAGGCCTAAATTTCACGATACTAGGAGAGTTCAAAAATCACGAGAATTTTGATGGCATTATGCTGGGGCATCCCAATCATTCTTGGCATCTAGAGTTTACTCATCATCACAATACACATGTTGGAAAAGCTCCGACACAAGATAATTTATTAGTATTTTATATCGAAGATAAATTTGAATGGCAGGAACAGATAAAAAAAATGCAAGAAGCCGGTTTTATTCTCGTTTCTTCTTACAATCCTTATTGGGATAAAAATGGGAAAACATTCGAAGATATTGATGGTTATCGTGTTGTGCTGCAAAATAACGCATCAATAATTTAGTGAGTTACTTTCAATTTGCAGCTTTGTTGGCAGTGCTGCAAATTGAAGAATATATACTCCATTTACTAGTGAATTCATTGGGTTGCATTACATGCATCATGTTCAAGTCTACTTATGATAAAAACATTTTCTGCTCTGATTCTCTTCGCATACGCAAGCCCGATAACTCTAATCCATCTGCACGATCCCATTTCAAAAACTCTCCTGCCGCACCTTGATAATCACCTGCATTCAACTTCTGCAATAAGGTTGAATGGGCAAAATTATTTATTCCTAGATTGAAAATAAACGAACACAAGGCATCAAACTGCCTTTGTTTTAGAGGTACTTTAACTAATTGTTGAATGGCATCATAAATCGGGATGAGATCTTGAAGCAGGAATGTTTCTGCCTGCTGTACAGTAATCACTTGACCAGGCTTCACCCCCCTTATATGACCGTATCCTATTGTCCACGGCTCAGCTCCAGTGGCAGGATCAGGATATGCTTTCAATCTCAAACTTTCATAGCTTTTGAGCTTATTAATACCTGTTTCACTGATTTCCATCCATTCATCTCCGTTAACTGAACTAAGCATTTGCCAAAAATGTTCAAAAAACAGCCTGTAATTTGAATTATAGTCAAATAAAAAACCAATGAAGTCTTTTTAGAGCATGAATTGTTAGAACACCACTAAGACACGATTCCATAAAATTTACTTAAATTTCAATATAATAAAATTATTTTCAATTTTTTTTTAAATTTTAAAAAATTATTTAATAAATATCTTGACTCTTTTTTATTAGAGCATAAAATGCTCTGCATAATTTAGATTTTCGTGAAGTAAATCACAATTTATAACCCTCAAAGGAATCATCATGAAATCTGTAAAATCTTTCCTCTCAAATGTACATTGCGTTGTTATTCGATTATCAGCAACTCGCTTTATGTAAGCGTTATGACTGAATAGCGATGAGTCAGCTCAAAAAAAGGGCTGGCTTTTTTATCGCCTACATAAAATTTAATATAAATGATTTTTTACCTTTATCAACAATAAAAAGCCCGAACTCCATCATATTAAGAAAAAGTTCAGGCAAAAATAATAATTTCAAAAAATAATCGTTAATAATTAAGTTAACTAAAAAACGAGGAGTTAAATAAAGGTAAATAACTTAAATGATAAAAAACAACTTAGAAACGATAACCAGTACCCAAGTTCCAATATCAGCCTTAACATTATTATAAATATTTTTATATTTTAATTTTGTATATTCATATGAAGTATCAATAGTAATACTTGGCGTTAAATTAAATTGTAATCCTGCCATAAGATAGTGAAGCATCATTTAAAGTTACGTATTTTTTCGTATTATAATATCTATCCAGCTTATTCTTTGTTGCACCAATCAGCCCATATACACTGATGTAGTCATTCAATCGATAGACCGGACCAGCCATCAGGGATATATTTTTCCATTTCATTTCTGATACCCAGTCATAATAACTATGTTTATGTGTATATCTAGAATAATTATAGGTTAATAAGACAATAATTCTAAAATCCTCATCAATTTCCTGGCGAAATTTTAAACTCCCCCAGGAAAATTAGTGCCTACAGCCTCACCAACATAAGCGTTATCAACATATTTTTTATCATTTTTATCTACTGATACATCACCCTCCACATATCCTAAAGAAATAGTACTTTTACCACTATTGCTGGCGATAGCATTAAACGTAGTTATAGATAATACCGCAGAAATAGCGGCACTCAATAATATTTTTCATATATTAATATCTCTATTATTTATACCTTATGTATTTACCCTGAAGAAAAACCCCGGGAAATACACAAGGAACGCATTAATAATCCAACCTAATATAAAAATAATAATTTTATACCTGTCAAAAAAATTACTTTTAAATTCAATAAATTAAATAACTCCCCATCCATTAATTAATAATTAAATTCACATTTATTAAAACTAAAAAAATACATATCTATCAAATAATTAAAAAAACAAACCACAGCTTTATATTTTAAGATAAATATCAGTTAAACAATAATGAAAATTTTAATTTAACATTACAAACCCACTGATATTAATAACTTATTTGTATCAATGACAAACCTGAATCACCTGGAATAATAAATCAAGTTAGCATTTGTCATGCTTGATTTATTTACATTTAAAATAGAGCATTACATTAATCAGGAGTCAAATAGATGTTTAAAATTTATCATTCAGTTATACTACATTTAGGCATGCTACTAAATTATATTTTTTCCCTTTCAATCATATCAATAAGACTATGCCTTCCTATGGTACTTCTTGGTTTGGTTGTTTGACTCAATTTTCAAGAGACAAGATATAAGCACCCTTGACATTAGGAATTTTTATCTTTATTGGAATATGCTCTCCAAAAAAAGGATTCTATTTTTTAATTTTTTCAAATAATTAAAATAAGATAAAATAACGTATAAGCGCTGGATGTCGTGGACGATTGATTTTGATATCAAAGTATCGATAAAGTGTATGACCAAATTGTATATCCGCAAGTGTAAAATGATCACTGGCAATAAAATCATGCTCCTGAAGCTGTGATTCTGCAATATCTAGCATGTGACTTAACTTGTCGATTGCTTTGGCTATTTCAGCCTGATTTTGATGTTGTTGCGCAGTGCGAACCACTTGCCAAAATATAGGTGCAGTAAAATTAAGTGCAATATTTATTTTCGACCATTCAGCCCATTTATCTATATTTGTCCGGGCTTCAAGCTCTTCCGGCCAAAAAGGCAAGGTAGCATATCGATTAGCAAGATAACGTAATATAGCTCCTGTCTCCCAAATGGAAGCACTATCACCATCTTTTATAACCAGCACGGTTCCATTAGGGTTCATTGACAAGAATTCTGGAGTGTCATTACCACCATATTTATGCCCAATATCATAACGAGCAAAAGGAAGCCCCAACTCGCCAATACACCACATCAACGCCTGAACATTAGATGAGGTTTTTCTCCCCCAAACAGTTATCACTAGATTATTCCCCTTTAATAGTGAAAAATTAAACTGTCTTTAATATACTCATTTCATCTTTCAAGTTACGGCATAGCCAGGAAAACCACAACCCGAATCGATTGGAGATACTTTATAAGCGATTAGGATTTCTTATCAAAGTACTTTTCAACTAAAGCATATAAAATAGCAATAGTTTCTATATCTGCGATCCCATCGTAATATAATGGGCGAAAGTGCATTTGGAATGCCTTGATTAAAGACCGATAATTCTCTTCTTCTTCTGTTTCTGAAATATCATAGCCATAGCGTTTGAATTTTGCCAAAATTTCGCAAATATCAGGCAAATGATGATCAAATTGTTCAATATATTTTTGCTTAGTCTCTTCGTCATACCATGCCCCAACTCCTGTATCATATAATTCTTTCCACGGAAATTGTGGGCCTGGATCTGTTTTTCTTTTCCAAGCAATATCTGAATGCCCCAAAACATGAATCGGAGTAATATCTGGATAACGTTGTAAGATATTAATAGTTAATTCTTTAATCGCTTCAATTTGGTCAGGATGATAAGGCGGAAAAGTTAAAACACCACAATCATCACTTGCTTCATTCACAATCTCAATACCAATCGATGTATCATTTAAATTTTCGCGCCCTGCCCAGCTACTGACTCCGGCATGCCAAGCTCTTTCTAATTCCTCCACCAGATTAAAAATATGAATTTTATCAAATCCAGCTTCTTTATAAGTTGGATCATTAGGGTTTGGGACTAAGTAATGAGCACTGACGAGATCTCCGGTCAATGCTTGAATGGATTTTTCAAAGTTTAAGGCTGTGTAGTGCATAACTAAAAAGCGAGAACGCCTATTAAAACTTTTTGTTGAACGATAGGAGCTATAATCAATTTTATACATCGTTGTTCTCCTTAGTTGAGTTGAGCTGCGATGTATAGTATACCCTTCATCTTTCAAGTTACAGCGTTGTTGGCTACGCTCACTCATCTCGATCACATAAACATAGAGTTAGCTATGCTCCCAGGGATTCGTTCTCAAAACATTCGTTTTCAAAACATAAGTGCAGAAACTAGAAATTCATTGGGTATAACGTAGTCAATATTAAATCACTGCAAAAATACATTCCATATCGCTGTAATAATAAAGCAATAGTTATGTTTGAGCACGATATAAACTCACTTAGGTCTTTAATTTCTCAATCAGAACATTATTAGGTATAAAAGCCCCGTAAAGAAAGCTACGTTCATTGCCTTGATGTTTAAGGTATAAAATTTTTTAGCTGTGTCTATTCGAACACTCACACAATCACAATAGTTAATTAGTAATGTAACCGCTGTGTAGCTTGAAACATGGATGGTATATTATTTTTGATAAATCAAGGCAGAGTATATGAGTTTCAAATTTAACCAAAGTGTGTTCAAGGAAATTTACACTTCAATTTCAATATCCGTGAGTGGATAGCAGCTACAAGGTAAGATCTCCCCTTCATTGACAAATGCCAACGGCCTACGAGGATATCCCACCTTTCCTTTCACCAGACGAACACGACAAGAACCGCAATATCCCTCACGGCATTGATATTCAATCTGAACTTTGTTGTGCTCTAAAGCTTCCAGCAGATTACCGTGGAAACCTGAAGAGTAACGGATGAATAAACCCTGCCGTAACGGCAGGGTAACTTTGTAATCAGCCATATCAGAGTTCGAAACCGCTGAGATCCTCAGTATTGACTTCCGAATCAATCTGACCGACCAAGTAAGAACTGACTTCGACTTCCTGTGGAGCCACTTGAACATTATCAGAAACCAGCCATGCATTGATCCATGGGATCGGATTGGAGCGAGTTTCGAATGGCAACTTCAAGCCAACCGCCTGCATGCGAATATTAGTGATATATTCGACATACTGGCACAGAATATCTTTATTCAAGCCAATCATGGAGCCGTCTTTAAACAGATAATCAGCCCACTCTTTTTCCTGTTCAGCAGCCTGTACGAACAGATCGTAACACGCCTGTTCACACTCTTTAGCAATTTCCGCCATTTCAGGATCATCCTGACCAGAACGCAACAGGTTCAACATGTGCTGAGTTCCCGTTAAATGCAGCGCTTCATCACGGGCAATAAGTTTGATGATTTTAGCGTTACCTTCCATCAGTTCACGTTCAGCAAAGGCAAATGAGCACGCAAAGCTGACGTAGAAACGAATAGCTTCCAAAGCGTTGACACTCATCAGGCACAAGTAAAGCTGTTTTTTCAATGCCCGCAGGTTAACAGTGATTTTTTTACCTACGACATCGTGTGTTCCTTCACCCAACAGGTGATAGTAGTTGGTCATTTCGATCAGATCGTCGTAATACGCGGAAATATCTTTGGCGCGTTTTAAAATCTGTTCGTTTTCCACAATATCATCGAACACAATGGAAGGATTGTTGACGATATTGCGGATAATATGTGTATAGGAACGCGAGTGAATCGTCTCGGAGAACGACCACGTTTCAACCCATGTTTCCAGTTCTGGGATAGAAATCAGCGGCAGGAAAGCCACATTCGGGCTGCGGCCCTGAATGGAATCCAGCAACGTCTGGTATTTCAGATTGCTAATGAAAATATGCTTCTCATGATCCGGCAGCGCATTATAGTCGATACGATCACGGGAGACGTCCACTTCTTCTGGGCGCCAGAAGAAGGAAAGTTGTTTTTCAATCAGTTTCTCAAAAATCGGATATTTCTGCTGATCAAAACGCGCCACGTTAACAGACTGGCCGAAAAACATCGGTTCTTGTAACTGATCATTTTTTACTTGTGAAAAAGTAGTATAGGACATAGCTTCCTCAAATTAAATCTTACACGCGCCGCCTTCACAATCGGAATCAGCAGACTCAACCACTTCTTCCAGATCACCCTGAACATCTTCTGCCCCATCGCGGGTGTTGTGGTAATACAATGTTTTCACACCATATTTGTAAGCGAGCAGTAAATCTTTCAGCAATTGGTTCATCGGAACCTTGCCATTAGGGAAACGAGCCGGATCATAATTGGTATTGGAAGAAATCGACTGATCGATAAATTTCTGCATTATTCCTACCAACTGTAGGTAGCCATCATTGCTTGGCATTTGCCACAACAGTTCATAAGCCCCTTTCAAAAGATCGTAATCCGGTACAACTTGACGCAGAATACCGTCTTTTGATGCCTTCACACTGATATAACCACGTGGTGGCTCAATGCCATTGGTCGCGTTAGAAATTTGCGAAGAAGTTTCTGATGGCATCAATGCAGACAATGTTGAGTTACGCAGGCCATACTGTTGAATTTCACGGCGCAGAGCTTCCCAATCCATGTGCAAAGGTTCACTGGTCAGTGTGTCCAATGCTTTTTTGTAAGTATCAATCGGCAGGATACCTTGTGAATAAGTGGTTTCCCCAAACCACGGACAAGCACCTTTCTCTTTCGCCAATTCATTTGAGGCTTTCAGCAGATAATACTGAATGGCTTCAAACGTTTTATGAGTCAAGTTATTGGCGCTGCCATCAGAATAACGCACACCGTTTTTCGCCAAATAATAAGCGAAGTTAATCACACCAATACCCAGTGTGCGACGTCCCATTGAGCCTTGTTTTGCGGCCAGAATTGGGTAATTTTGATAATCCAACAGGGAATCCAGAGCACGAACGGCTAATTCCGCCAATTCTTCCACTTCATCCAGATTTTTGATGGCTCCAAGGTTGAAAGCAGACAGCGTACACAGTGCAATTTCGCCATTTTCATCGTTAATGTCATTCATTGGCTTAGTTGGCAGTGCAATTTCCAAACACAAGTTTGATTGGCGAACTGGTGCGATAGCCGGATCAAACGGGCTGTGAGTATTGCAGTGGTCAACGTTCTGGATATAGATACGCCCTGTTGAAGCACGTTCCTGCATCATCAGTGAGAACAATTCAACCGCTTTAATACGTTCTTTACGGATATTGCTGTCATTTTCATACTTAGTGTACAGGCGCTCAAATTCATCCTGATCTGCAAAGAAGGAATCATACAATCCCGGAACATCAGATGGACTGAACAAAGAAATCTCTTCACCTTTGATCAAACGCTCATACATCAGTTTGTTAATTTGCACGCCGTAGTCCATATGACGAACTCGGTTGCCTTCAACACCACGGTTGTTTTTCAGTACCAGCAGACTTTCTACTTCCAGATGCCACAAAGGATAGAACAGTGTTGCCGCACCACCTCGAACACCACCCTGAGAACAAGATTTCACCGCTGTCTGGAAGTGTTTGTAGAATGGAATACAACCAGTGTGGAAAGCTTCCCCACCACGGATTGGGCTACCTAATGCACGGATACGCCCCGCATTCACACCAATACCGGCACGCTGAGAAACATATTTTACAATCGCACTGGATGTCGCATTGATAGAATCCAGACTATCGCCACACTCAATCAGAACACAAGAGCTAAACTGACGAGTTGGTGTACGAACCCCTGCCATGATTGGCGTTGGCAGCGAAATTTTGAAGGTGGAAACCGCATCGTAGAAACGACGGACATAATCTAGGCGCGTCTCTTTCGGATAAGTGGAGAATAAACACGCAGCAACCAAAATGTAAAGGAACTGAGCACTTTCATAGATTTCACCGGTAATACGATTCTGTACCAGATATTTCCCTTCCAACTGCTTAACAGCAGCATAGGAGAAATTCATATCACGCAGATGGTCAATAAAACTGTCCATTTGCTCGAATTCTTCTTGAGAATAGTCTTCCAGCAAATGTTTGTCGTATTTACCCAAATCGACCATACGTACAACATGGTCATACAGCGCGGGCGGCTCAAACTGACCGTAAGCCTTTTTACGCAGATGAAAGATAGCCAGACGCGCGGCTAAATATTGATAATCAGGAGCATCAGCAGAGATCAAATCAGACGCGGCTTTGATCATGGTTTCATGGATATCGGATGTTTTGATACCATCATAAAATTGAATCTGGGAACGCAGTTCTACTTGTGATACTGAGACATTTTTCAGACCTTCGGCAGCCCAGGCGACAACCCGGTGAATTTTATCAAGATCAATTTGTTCTTTATGTCCATCACGTTTGGTAACTAGCAGACTCTGGTTCATGGGGAAATACACCTTCTTTCTTTTCGTATCTCACCTATATTATCTTTCGTTACCTATTGACAGCATGATACACCCAGAATAGCTAAGGCCAGTTGGGAATTTCGCTACTGTGGGATGGCAAGAAACACAATATATAGGGGGTAATTTAAACGGTAATAACAAGATAATGTTAAACTCGCGTTTTATCAAGTGTACAAAATTGGGAAGTTTTGTGGATAACTTGAGGATTAATTTTGTCAAAAAGCCGATAACCTGCGTAGTTACTTGATGTTAGTTTCATAAGGCTATCGGCGAAACAGGGAAAATAAAATATTAAAAATAATATCTAGTTGCCGCTTTATTAATCCTTTAGTTACGACTTTCAGACCGATTGAGTATGTAACATATAGTTTACGTCTACATTGTGTCCAAGCCGGAATTTATCTGTCAACGGGTTGTAATATAACCCAATGATATGTTGATCTTTCAGTGGTGTTTTATCAACCCATTCAATCAGCTCGGAAGGACGGATAAATTTCTTCGCATCATGAGTTCCTTTAGGTACCATTTTCAAAATATACTCTGCACCGACAACTGCCATCAACCATGCTTTCCGGTTGCGATTAATTGTTGAAAAGAACACATGGCCGCCAGGTTTTACTAGTTTGGCACAGGCGCGGACTACGGATTCAGGATCCGGAACATGCTCAAGCATTTCCATACATGTCACGACATCATAGGCGTGTTGATGCTGTTCAGCATGATTTTCTACCGTTTCTTGTACATAAGTGACGGTAATACCGGTTTCCAGTGCATGCAGGCGGGCAACTTGCAAGGGTTCAAACCCCATATCCAGCCCGGTCACTTCCGCACCTTCACGCGCCATGCTTTCTGACAAAATGCCGCCGCCACACCCAACATCCAGTACTTTTTTACCAAACAAGCCATCGGAATGTTGCAGGATATAGTTCAAGCGCAACGGGTTGATCCGATGCAATGGTTTGAATTCACCTTCAAGATCCCACCAACGGGAGGCAACGGCTTCAAATTTTTCGATCTCTTGTTGATCCACATTAACATGGGACGGAATGTGTGAATCGGGGGTTTTGACGTTCATCAACAATATCGCTCCTAGGAATTACCTCACAGAAAACTGCTTCACAGAAAATGTAACAGTATTATGGGGATGTGTGATAGAAAGCTATTATACATGCCTTAATCTTGAAATACCCGCATCAGGTTTTTATAAAACTGTCAATTTGTGGTATAATTCTAAGCCTTTGAATTCGGAGTATGAGGGACAGTGGCTCCATGAGCGACATTGCCAGAGAAATCACACCGGTCAATATCGAAGAAGAGCTGAAAAGCTCGTATCTGGATTATGCGATGTCCGTTATTGTTGGACGTGCACTGCCAGATGTTCGTGATGGACTGAAGCCAGTACACCGCCGCGTACTTTTCGCGATGAATGTATTGGGAAACGATTGGAATAAACCTTATAAAAAATCTGCCCGCGTTGTCGGGGATGTTATCGGTAAATATCATCCGCATGGTGACAGTGCTGTTTATGATACGATTGTTCGTCTGGCACAACCATTCTCCCTGCGTTACATGCTGGTTGACGGTCAGGGGAACTTTGGGTCGGTAGATGGCGATTCTGCAGCAGCAATGCGTTATACCGAAGTACGCATGGCAAAAATTGCCCATGAACTGCTGGCAGATTTGGAAAAAGAAACTGTCGACTTTGTGCCTAACTACGATGGCACAGAGCAAATCCCTGCGGTAATGCCAACCCGTATCCCCAATCTGCTTGTCAATGGCTCATCAGGGATTGCTGTGGGTATGGCAACCAACATTCCACCTCATAACTTATCTGAGGTGATTGACGGCTGTCTGGCTTATATTGATGATGAAAACATCAGTATCGAAGGCCTGATGGAATATATCCCTGGCCCTGACTTCCCTACGGCAGCCATTATCAATGGACGTCGCGGTATTCAGGAAGCCTATCGTACTGGTCGCGGTAAAATTTATATCCGTGCTCGTGCAGAAATTGAAACTGACGAAAAAAATGGCCGTGAAACCATTATCGTCAATGAGATCCCCTATCAGGTCAATAAAGCCCGACTGATCGAAAAAATCGCTGAACTGGTGAAAGAAAAGCGCATTGAAGGGATCAGTGCACTGCGTGATGAGTCTGATAAAGATGGGATGCGCATTGTTATCGAAATAAAACGCGATGCTGTCGGTGAAGTTGTCCTGAATAACCTGTATTCACTCACCCAATTGCAGGTTTCGTTTGGTATCAACATGGTTGCCCTGCATCAAGGACAGCCTAAGTTACTTAACCTGAAAGATATTCTTTCTGCGTTCGTTTGCCACCGCCGTGAAGTTGTCACCCGCCGGACAATTTTTGAACTACGCAAAGCCCGCGACCGCGCCCATATCCTTGAAGCACTGGCCATTGCTCTGGCAAATATCGATCCTGTCATCGAATTGATCCGCCGTACATCCACCCCGGCTGAAGCTAAAGCCAGTTTGATTGCTCAACCGTGGGAGCTGGGTAATGTTGCTGCGATGCTGGAACAAGCTGGTGACGATGCAGCCCGCCCTGAATGGTTGGAGCCACAGTATGGTATTCACGACGGTAAATACTATCTGACCGAACAGCAGGCACAGGCTATTTTGGATCTGCGCCTACAAAAATTGACTGGTCTTGAGCATGAAAAACTGCTTGATGAATATCGTGAACTACTGGAAATCATCGCTGAACTGCTGTTCATTCTGGAAAGCCCAGAACGTTTGATGGAAGTCATTCGTGAAGAACTGCTAGCCATCAAAGAACAATATAACGATGCCCGCCGTACTGAATTGACTGAAAATTCAGCAGATATCAATATCGAAGACCTGATCACTCAGGAAGATGTTGTGGTAACCCTATCCCATCAGGGGTACGTTAAATATCAGCCATTATCTGACTATGAAGCCCAACGTCGTGGCGGCAAGGGAAAATCAGCCGCACGTACCAAGGAAGAGGACTTCATTGAACGGCTGCTGGTGGCCAATACCCACGACACTATTCTCTGCTTCTCAAATAAGGGCAAGATGTACTGGATGAAGGTATATCAATTGCCGGAAGCAAGCCGTGGTGCCCGTGGTCGTCCAATCGTCAACCTACTGCCGTTGGATCAAAACGAACGCATTACCGCCATCTTGCCTGTACGTGAATATGAAGATGGGCTGAACATCTTTATGGCAACTGCAAGCGGTATCGTTAAGAAGACCAAACTCAGTGAATTCAGCCGTCCACGCAGTGCAGGTATCATCGCAGTGAACCTGAATGAAGGGGATGAGTTAATCGGTGTTGACCTGACAGATGGTAGCAATGAAGTCATGCTATTCTCCGCTCAGGGCAAAGTCGTTCGTTTCCTTGAAGAAGAGGAAGAAACGCTGGAAGATGGTACTGTTCGTGTGAAAGGTGTTCGCGCGATGGGACGTACTGCAACTGGGGTTCGTGGTATCAAGCTCGCGGTAGGCGATAAAGTTGTTTCTCTGATCATTCCTCGCGGAGAAGGAGAAATCCTGACTGTCACCGAAAATGGTTATGGCAAACGTACAGCTGAGAGCGAATACCCGACAAAATCCCGTGCGACTCAAGGTGTAATCTCCATCAAAGTCAGCGAACGTAACGGTAACGTAATTGGCTCAATTCAAGTAGAACCGACTGACCAAATCATGATGATTACTGATGCAGGTACATTGGTGAGAACCCGTGTTTCTGAGGTTAGTGTTGTTGGTCGTAATACGCAGGGTGTCACCCTGATCCGTACAGCAGAAGACGAAAAAGTTGTTGGCTTACAGCGTGTAGCTGAACCTGATGACGAAGATGACAATACAGCACTTCCTTCTGATGAAGGAGATGACGAAGCAGAAGGTCAAGTATAATTTACTTACCTTATTATGATTCTGCTGTATAGCCATCAAAATAATAAAGCAGGCATCCAAATGCCTGCTTTTTTTGTGCAAATTTTTGACGAAGGATGAGTAATAACTAAATGTGACTTTGTATTCCCTGCTACACTAGTATATGCTGTGAGCAGTTATTATTAATCATTGTTTTTCATCAGGCGATCTCTTGAGATATCTATCCTCTTTCCGAACGTCATTAAAGATATCCCGTAACCTTTTTCGGGTGCTTGGATTTATGCTATGGGCACTCGGAGCCTTATTAACCAGTTTTTATTTGGCTAATTTTTTTAATGAAGCCAAATCGGATGTTCGCCAGGAATTTAATTCTAACTACGATGCAGCATTTTCTTATATGCGGAATATCACTAGTATCCTACGTGATATTCAATATATGTCGGAGAAAAGTTTATCACCAAACAATGCAAATGATCTCACTGTTACTCTGCCATATAATAACTCTGTTTTCTCCTACATTCCCCTTAATGCCAATTTCGATTGTAACCTTCTACGCAAGGGTACACATAATTATATAGATTCATTGAGTCAATTAATTTCATTTTGGAAAAATAATATTGCGACAGTAAATGGAATAACTCAGATTTTTTTCGTTGAAACACCAAGCATGTGCATGACCAACTTATCCTCTTATAACAAGATAATAGAACCTGACACACTAAAAAAAGGGGTCTATGAAAACGTTCATAAACTCGCCAACATGAAAGAGCCAGGGAAAGAACGGACTCTCTTTTGGATTTTACCCAATGCTAGAACGGACGGTGGTTACCTTTATGCTATTACACCAGTTTATATTAATGGGAAAATGGTAGGGATCGTCGGTCTCGAGAAACCTATCACGCTAGAAAGTTTTGCCCAAAAAAAAAATATTCCCATCACAATCATGCTGTTGAACGAATTAAATCAACTTGAACTACAATACCCTATAAAAAATAATAGTAAACAATCCCTCATAAATCTCAACATTCAAGTATCGTCTTTTGGTTACGATGAAAACTTTACCTCTTTGTTATTAGTACGACGTTTATTACCTTCTTCAATGTATGTGGTTTATTCACTGCCACTAAAACATATTTACGGTGAACTCAAAAGCAAAGTTATTAATAGCATCGTACTGAATATTATTTCTGCTATCTTAATTATCTTTTTTGTCTGGCTATTCGAACGCAAAATATTTTCTCCAGCCGAAGATAACGCAATACGCCTTGAAGAGAATGAACAATTTAACCATAAGATTGTCGCTTCAGCTCCCGTGGGGATCAGTATTTTAAGGATCAGTGATGGCGTTAACATCTTAAGTAATGAGCTAGCGCATAACTACACTCGAATGCTGACATATGAAGACCAAAAACGTATTGTCGATATCATTTGCGATAAAACCAGCAGCTATATTGATGTCGTCACCAGCAACCATAACCACCTGCAAATTAGTTTTGTACACTCACGCTATCGTAATGAAGAAGTTGCAATCTGTGTGTTAATAGATGTCAGCACCCGAGTGAAAATGGAAAAATCGTTGCAGGAAATGGCTTCTGCCGCAGAACAAGCCAATCAGGCAAAATCCATGTTTCTTGCAACCGTCAGCCATGAACTAAGAACACCACTATATGGAATTATTGGCAATCTGGAACTCATTCAATCTCATTCATTGCCAACCGAATCTGCACGATTACTGGCAACAATGAATAACTCATCATCATTGTTGCTGAAAATTATCAGCGATATTCTCGACTTTTCTAAAATAGAATCTAAGCAATTAAAAATTGAACCCAAAGATTTCAGTTGTCGAGAAATAATATCTCACGTGATTTCAAACTACCTTCCCCTCGTAGCCAAAAAAGGGTTAGGTCTATATTGCTATATTGAACCAGATGTTCCCGATATCATTCGCAATGATCCAGTAAGATTACAGCAAATTATCTCTAATTTGCTGAACAATGCTATCAAATTCACAACCTCTGGCTGCGTTGTCATTGACGTGACAACAAGGCATGGCTACCTATATACCAGCATCAAAGACTCCGGGATTGGAATTGAAGATAAATTACAATTCCAATTGTTTGAACCGTTTTTTCAAATTAGTACCAATAAAGAAAGTTCTTCACAAGGAACAGGATTGGGGCTGGCTATTTGTGAAAAGTTGATCAATTTAATGGATGGCGATATTGAATTCGTTTCACAAAAATATATAGGCAGTATCTTTTCCATCCGCCTTCCTCTGTACGGTGTTAAATTTGATAAAAAATCAGTTTCGAAACAGCGTGCTCAACAAAAGGTTTTACTGGCAATGTGCAATGATTTTCTGGAAAAGTACTTACAGCGTTTTCTTACACAGAATCATTTTCAAGTCGCCCTATATAACGAGGACAAAGTAGAGGGTACTGAACTACTCATTTGTGACCAACCTAATGAGTCGAACATTTCTGTACATTCCTGTTTAGAACTATCAGAAAGACATATCGGCCCACCAGAACAAATTCGGGAAAATTATTGGGTGTATAACACTTATGAATTGAGTGAGCTGGATAGTATGCTGGATAATCTGCATGCAGCATCCAGTCTTGTTCCCTCTATCCCTATCTCAACTATTTCTTCTTCAACTCAAATTATTCAATCCGATAAGCACCTACACTCAGTTAAAGTACTAGTTGTTGATGATCACCCTATCAATCGTCATTTATTGGCCGAACAACTGAATTCAATAGGATTCAGTTCATCAACAGCAAGTGATGGTCTTGATGCCATCGAGATTCTGAAAAATAATCCAACTGATATTATTCTGACAGACGTTAATATGCCAAAGATGGATGGGTATGAACTAACACAATACTTGAGGAGCAAAGGCTATACCAAACCCATTATTGGTATTACTGCCAATGCATTAGCGGAAGAAAAACAACGCTGTGCTAATGTAGGAATGGATGACTGTTTATCAAAACCGGTGTCATTGGCAGTCTTAAAAGAAGTATTAATAGAATATTTACCAGATAGACTTCAAGTTACAGCACTACGGCAAGAAAACGAATCCCCAGATGCGTAGATAATTATGTAATAATAGCAAATCAGTAACTATTACTACCGATTTGCTATTAAGAATAATCCTTGTTTATTTACCAAGATTTTGATCAATGGTGACAGAAGATAGATAGTTAAGTAACGCAATATCGTTATCGACTCCCAGTTTTAACATGGCAGATTTTTTCTGACTACTGATCGTCTTAATACTACGATTAAGTTTTTTGGCAATATCAGTAACAAGAAGACCTTCGGCAAATAAACGCAACACTTCACTCTCTTTCGGCGACAGGCGTTTATCCCCATAACCATTAGCATTCACCTTTTCTAATAGCTTAGACACGCTTTCAGGTGTAAATTTTTTCCCCTTCTGCAAAGCGGCAAGTGCTTTAGGTAAATCAGTTGGAGCTCCTTGCTTTAATATTATTCCCTCAATATCCAGTTCAAGTACAGCGCTTAAAATAGCCGGATTATTGTTCATTGTGAGAACAATGACAGCCAATGCAGGGTAATGGCGTTTAATATACTTTATCAAGGTGATGCCATCGCCGTATTTATCCCCCGGCATTGACAAATCCGTTATGAGAACGTCTGCTTCTTTCTTTTGCAAGTTATTAATGAGCGTGGTTGAATCTTCATATTCACCGACCACATTAATCCACTCAATTTGTTCAAGTGACTTGCGGATGCCAAATAAAACGATGGGATGGTCATCGGCAATAATGACGTTAAGGTTATTCATATTATTCGTTACCTTGCTGCAACAGCTTTATGACAAAAGAATCAATGAAGCTGATGCTATTTTTGATTTTTACTTCATTATTGTCTGCTATGTGTTCTTCCAATGCCTCACATGATGACCTGAGAAATTCTAAATCTAACATAGCAAACGCACCCTTAAGGCGGTGTACCGTTTGCGAAAGTGATATCAAATCATGTCTTTCCATATTAGCATACAGTGCTGTGATATCCATAGGTACTGTCTCTATAAATAATTTCCTGTAATTACTATTTTCCAACTGAGTTTGATAACTTTTAATAATATTGCAAATATTGCTCTCAGTGCCCTCACTAAAATTACCACTCTCAGCAAAATCGTATGTTGGTTTAGCATTTTCAGTCGTTTCTCCAGATTCCTCTAAACTGAAACTTTCTTCGATCAAAAACGATATTGCATTGATAACAGCATCAACAAAATTGTAATTGCATTGAACCATACCAAGCTTCACTTGTTTGAACCCTGCTAAGCTGCTTACTAATAATATAGTTGGTTTTTCTTCTTTATACTGCTTATCCGTGAGAATAATATCGTATTCTTCAACAACCTTCTCTTTGCTTTTTTCTAAGTATGCCGCACCATAACTATTAAGATAGGTATGAATAATTTTTCTAATCTCAGGATTATTGATATCAATTAAAGCCGTAATCCCTTCTAAAATCTGGGGAGTTTCACTATCATCATCATGCTGCAACAAAGGCAAATTGATGACATAATGAGTCCCCAACCCCAACTTACTTTTAATCTCAAAACTTCCCCCCATTCTTTTGCATAACTGATTACATAAATAAAAAGTCATACCAGAATTGGTAGAATACTTGTCTTCTGTTGGTTTGTTCAAGAAAGGATAATTCAAACTGGTCAAATCTCTTTCACTCAAACCAAAACCACTATCCATGAGTTCAATCTGAATATGGTTGTCATATTTACCAGAACTATTAACAGTCAACGATATTTTGCCATAGCTGGTCGTTGTTATAGCATAATTAAATAACAACGTGATGATTTTATGTAGTGCTTCACCATCCCCAAAGAATAAATATTCATGAGGAATATTAAAATGATAATAAACTCTCAACCCCTTGGCATTTAATATCGGTAAAGAAGCCTTCAGGATATGCTCCAATTGTGAAGATAAAGAAAACACTTGATTAGTTGGCTTCCAGTCACCTAACTCCAACTCATTGAGTAATGAAATATTTTTCACCCAACCAGTGATGTCTTCCGATTTAGCTAATAACTTATCCAGCAACGATAGCTCACTTTCACCTTGTGATACTTGCTTCAATTGAGCAACGATCTCATTCAGTTCCTTAATTGGATGATTTATTTCATTGTTAATATTTGAAAGCATTAAACGCCGGGCCTGAATACTTTTATCATATTCACGATGAGCAAGTTGTAATCGTTTATTTACCATGACTTCCTGATCTTTGTCTTGTAGTAAAAATAGGTAAGTTTCTGGCAATAAGTTATTGTTATACATTTTCACTTCATAAATCATCTCATCAATGGATGTTTGAATTACACCATGATGTTGTTGTGCCATGATTCTAACTTTATTCAAATCTAGGTGAGGTATCAACTGTTCTGCAATTTTATTACTAATTATTATCTGATTTTCTTCAAAATCGTAGATCAACAATCCGACAGGGATATTGGAGATAATATCATTATTTAGAGAATCTTTAATTCTCAGCTCGTGATCCATGAATGCATTTGGTGCAATATATCGCCGACGGATATAAAATAATCCACTCAGAGAAAACAGAAAGAAAAGCAATATTGATAACAGAAGCCAGACATTTCTGAACAATAAATCCACAATCAGAGTTTTCAGTGGAACTTGATAAATCAGCTTATAAGGCATGATATTAATCGATTGAGAAAACTCCAACCAAAAACCGTTCAATGAAACTTCAACTTTATTAGAAGCTTCGCTATCATATAAATTTATTGCATTCAGACGAAAGTTTGCTGGTGACATATCAATCGGCAAAAGATTATTAATCGGTAGATCAAAAGCGATAATGGTGGTTAACTGCCCTGTAGCATTAAATGCAGCTTTATAGGTATAGAAATAAATATTCTCTTCACGTAATACGTGGATAGTAGAAATGCTTTCTTTTTCCTCCAGAGTAATAGACTGCTCTAACATATCAGTACGTCTAGCTTCAGGATTTAAAGTTAGATAACTCTTCTTAAACCTGATTTCTGGTTTTAAAATCGAATGCGTCGTCACCAATAGCAAATTATTATCCTGCCCATTGAGATAATACATTGACAGGTATTCATTACTAGGTCCCCAAAGAATCTCCAGATAACTCGAAAGTCGCTGGACAAGTTGAATACTTGAATCGTTATATTGACCGAAAATAATTGCATCAACAGCCTGATGACGATTTTCCAACCAATAAACACTGGGACTCAGTCTTATCAAGGGTGTTGTCTCCTGAGAGGAGGTCGGCAGCATATTTGATTGCTCGAAGATATGATTTGCGTGATAACGATAATCTTCGATCTGCAATCTCATCTTCGCTGTTACGCTACTGATAGCATATTTTTTCTCCATCAACCAAATATCAAAATAGTTATACCCGAATAAAAAGAGAGACGTAAAAAGCAAAGTAATAAATAACGCGTAGAAACGAGGAATAGCAGATGGCTTGATTGGTGGTTGTTTATACATTCTTTGGATAATTACCTTTAATATGAATATATTTTGGTCAGCGTAACATCAATCTGTAGATAAATAAGCCAGAATATTGGGCTTAATACTAGCAGGTTAATGAATAAAAAGGCCATTGCAGATCGAAGATTGAGCAAACAGTAAAAAAATACGATTTTTTTTCTTTGGGGGGCTAGACACATCAAACTGATATAGGCATAATCTCGCGCCATGGAAGGATGGCCGAGCGGTCGAAGGCAGCGGTCTTGAAAACCGCCGATGGGAAACCATCCTAGAGTTCGAATCTCTATCCTTCCGCCAAATTTCGCCGGCTTAGCTCAGTTGGTAGAGCAACTGACTTGTAATCAGTAGGTCACCAGTTCGACTCCGGTAGCCGGCACCATACAAAAACCCGTTATTTCCCGTAATCATTCGGTGAAATAGCGGGTTTTTACTTTTCGGACATTCTGTTTCTGAACATCCCCACCCTATTCGCGTACTTTTTCTTTCCCTCTTACTCACTTTCTCTTGCTCTATCACAAAATTTTTCCCATTTTTCAAACTCATTATTATTTGGACATACTAATAAATTTTGTTATTCAACAAAGGAGATTTTGATTGTTTTTTAACTTAATATAAAATTTAACAACATCAAATAGCGATCTCCATTCACAAGATTAGAGTCATCCATGTGCTATGCAGTTAGGTCAATTAGCGCCGTACTACAAATTAAAATCTATCCAGTACCGTTGTGCCATTAGATAAATAAGACTTCGATATAAAATCATTTTCTTATCTTTATATAACATATGACATCATCAAAACGTCACTTATAGTGTAAATATAATTTTACATATGATGTACCATAGATTTGACAGCTATAAATCAATCATTTAACCTGCCAATCTTATAACTATTTTTTCAACATAATCAGAAACGAGGATAGCGTGAAAAATCGCACTGTTGGCAGTATTTTTATCGTTGCAGGAACAACGATTGGAGCAGGAATGCTGGCAATGCCATTGGCAGCGGCAGGCGTAGGATTTGGAACCACATTCGTCATGCTGGTCGCCCTGTGGGCATTAATGAGTTATACCGCACTCCTGCTCGTGGAAGTTTATCAACATAATAAATTTAATACTGGGCTGGGTACGATTGCAAAGCGCTATCTTGGCGTTGGTGGGCAGGTGTTGACGGGTTTCAGTATGCTTTTCCTGATGTATGCCCTAACAACAGCTTATATTAGTGGTGCAGGAGAATTGTTGGCAGCCAGCCTTTCTTCTTGGTTAGATAAACCAATTTCTGTCTCTGCGGGAATCATCGCTTTTACTATCATTGCTGGAGGGGTAGTCTGTATCGGAACCCAATCCGTCGACCTGATTAATCGCCTGCTGTTTACCGCTAAAATTATTTTTTTGGTACTTGTGCTCGGTGTGATGATGCTTCATGTTGATAAAATCAACTTGATTTCAATGCCTATAGAACAAGGCTTAGTACTGTCAGCCATTCCGGTGATTTTTACTTCATTCGGATTTCACGGCAGTATACCGAGTATTGTTTCCTATATGGGGGGAGATACCAATAAACTCAGAAAGATCTTTATCATCGGCAGTGCTATTCCTCTGTGCGCCTATATCTTGTGGCAATTGGTCACTCTTGGTGCCATTTCTTCAAATACCTTTGTGGGTATTCTTGCACAGCAGTCCGGGCTAAATGGCTTCTTGCAAGCAGTTAGAGAAGTTGTTGCTTCACCAAAAGTAGAACTGGCTGTCCATCTGTTTGCTGATCTCGCTCTGGCTACCTCATTCCTAGGGGTTTCTCTGGGTCTGTTTGATTATCTTGCTGACTTGCTAAAACGTCGTAACCATGCCAAAGGGCGTTTACAGACCGGATTAGTGACGTTTGTCCCTCCATTGCTCTGCGCATTGTATTACCCTAACTTTGTGATGGCACTGACATTTGCTGCTGTTGCTCTTTCTATTCTGGCACTGTTATTACCTTGCCTATTAGTTTGGCAGAGCCGTGCAGAGAATCAGGGAGGATATCGGGTCAAAGGAGGGAAACCAGCCTTAGTCTTTGTCTTTTTATGTGGTATTGCGGTTATTGCAATTCAGATGGCTATCGTTACAGGCTTACTGCCCTCCGTAGGATAATTTTACCTTGTTCAAAAACATCCGCATCAATATGTATGCGGATGTTTTAATAAATTGATCAAAAACTAATACCTGCGCCAGCGAAAAAACCATCTGAGACTTTATTATTACGGTTACCATCCTTTCCTTTTATATCAATGATGCGATAACCTGCATCTAGGGAAATGAATTTAAACAAAGTATAACGCGCGCCTCCAGAAGCTTCAGTATAAGAATTCATACCTGAAGTTAAACCTGATGGTGAACCATAAGCTTCACCATATAGGGATAGTGAAGGTGACACTGCCCAATTCAAACCACCGCCAACAGCTAATGCAGCTCCATCTTTTCCATCTTTTGGGGATAAATAAAGTGCCTTACCGCCAGCATTGACTGCTAATGACCCAATAGGTAGACCAAAACCGAGAGCTAAACTCGAAATTTTTCCATTGTGATCACTGCGGGTCCAATTTCCTGTCAGAGATAGACCGGCATTTTTATCACCAAGCCTTACAGATGTACTTGTATTATGCTTTCCTGATTGAAAATCTACAGAAATCGCATTTGCTGCACCAGTTACAAAGAGTAAACTGGCTGCACTGATAGCAATCAAACCTTTCATACTTTGGTCCCTTTTCAGTCCGTAAATGCCAACATGGCCTAGTCGATTGTACTGAAATTCATGTGATGACATAGGGAACGAAAGCAATTAAACATGTATATTTCTCAAGATATGTAAACACCATTATTATTCAACATGTTTGAAAAATTGTTCCGCTACCCATTGCTTAACTTGTTGGCGTGAAATTTTTATCCCACCATTGCTCATCTGTGGAGGTAACAAATAGCAGGCTATAGGGATCTGAAAAGCTGCTAGCTTACCTGAGAGCCAATCAGCCAATGTTTCTGTCAATTCAGGGCATTGTGTTTGAATCACGGCCACGGGGCGATAGCCAAATTCAATATCCGGAATGGGGACAATGAAATTTTGTTCGATTTGGGAATGTAGGTTAATAACCTGTTCTATATCCTCTGGCTGAACACCTTCGCCGCCGCTAAAGAATTGATTGTCGAGGCGCCCCAGAATACATAATTCGCCCTGTTCAAATACACCGCGATCACGCGTCGAAAACCACCCCTCTTTATTTGTCAATGGCTTCAGTTTTCCATCAAACCAATAACCACTGGCGATACTATCAGCCCGGATTTGGATTTCTTCATCCACCAAACGAATAAATTTTCCGGGAAGCGGCATCCCTACACCAGACAAACCATCGGCCCGTTTTACACAAACAGTGGATGCCATTTCTGTCAAGCCATAACTACACCAACAACGGATCCCCAACTGTTCGGCCTGCTGAGTCAATCCTGTGGGTATCATTGCTCCCCCTAATAACACTTCTTTTAACGTCAATTGATGCTCACGTGGTTGATCCAATAAACGCCAAAGCTGAGTCGGAACCAGTGATGCATGGGTACAACCGGATAACGCACGATCCAATGGATATAAATCCCGCAATACCAATTTTGCCCCTGTTTGTAACCAACGCCAAAGAATACCTTGACCGGAAACATGATACAGCGGCAATGAAAGTAACCAACTGTCATTTAGCTGAAAATCCAGGCAGGAAAGAATACCTTGAGCACTGGCAAGATGAGCGCCAATAGAATGTACGGCAGCCTTGGGCAGCCCAGATGAACCTGAGGTTAAAATCATGCTAGCAGGACGATGGCTTTGCCACGATAGCTTTTGTTCGGACACCAATTTTTTTTCGGACATCAATGGCAGTTTAGGTTTCCAATCAAGCTCTCTGACCTGAATAGCCGATGAAGGCGAATCGGTAAAATCCACCCCATAAATCATATTGAGATGAGGCAACAACTCCGCCAACAATGAATCAGGTAATTGAGGATTAAGAGGTAACACCCTTGCTCCACACTGCAAAGCAGCAAGATAACACAGAAGCAATTCGCTACTATTCTTGCCTCTGAGCAGAATACCACTACCTTCAGAAACCCCTTGTTGTTGAAAATGAACAGCAAGGGAATTGATTTTTTCTGCCAATTGCTGCCAATCTAATGGCTCATCATGTAATTGAATGGCCTGCTTTTGGGGGTGAACCTCAGCCCAATACAGCCAAGGCCAGCAAGTCCATTCTGTTACTGACATTCATGACTCCACACGGTTTCCAGCTTATCCAATGTGACACAAGGAATTTTGCTGTCAGGCCAACAACGGATCAACTGTGACTGAATAAGATCCAGAGTATCCAGTCCGGGGAGTGAATCAGGTGTCAGCCAATGGGCAAGACGAGCAAGTTGTGTCAGACCAAAACTGGTTTCAATGCTGGAACTAATCACCGCTTCCAATCCTAACTGATGCGCTTCCGCGATCAATTGATGGCAACGGGCAATGCTGCCAACTAATGTCGGTTTAATAATAATAGCTGACACCCCCTCTTGTGCTTCTATCGTAAAATCAGCTTCACGCACACTTTCATCCCATGCAATGGCAATCCCCGTTTCACGGGCAAATGCCAGAGATTCTTCACGGGTTTTACAAGGCTCTTCGAGGAAAGCGATTCTTGGCCGATAATCTGGATTGACATATTTAGCGAAACCGTCCGCTTTTGTACGTGTCCAACTACGATTGGCATCCAATCGTAGTTGGAGGTCAGGAACGGCTTCCAACATTACACTTACGACCATGCCATCACGTACAGCTTCATATAACCCAACTTTCACTTTTGCAATTTTCTGCCCGGCCATATTTCCCAGACGCAGGATCACCTCATCGGGATCACCAGTACATAATGGGGCTTTGCGATAATCCGCATCTGCGGGCAACTCTCTCCGCAATTCAGCCAGCGCACAACTGAGGCCAAAAGCAACAGAAGGAGGATAACTTTCTTTCGGTTGAGCGTTCAGACACCACTGTTGCAGCCATTCTTCGGTGGCTATTTTAGCTTGTTCGAGAGTTTCATGACTAAACTCTGGCAATGGGGAAATTTCTCCCCAGCCTTCCTGCCCATCATCCTGTAAATGAACCAAAAACCCATCACGGGTTTTAAGCCGTTGATAACGCAAAATAACACCTGCCTCCATAGGCAGGCTGAATTGGTATAATGTTGCTTTACGCATCATGGGTTACGTTTGAATTTGCTGAAATCAGGGTTACGTTTTTCATTGAATGCATTACGTCCTTCCTGTCCTTCTTCCGTCATGTAAAACAGCATGGTGGCATTCCCCGCCAACTCCTGCAAACCGGCCTGACCATCGCAATCAGCATTTAACGCTGCTTTCAAGCAACGCAACGCCATCGGGCTGTTCTCCAGCATTTCACGACACCAGCGTACTGTTTCTTTTTCCAGATCAACATAAGGCACAACAGTGTTGATCAGCCCCATATTCAGAGCTTCTTCAGCATTGTATTGACGGCACAGGAACCAGATTTCACGCGCTTTTTTCTGTCCTACAATACGCGCCATATACGATGCGCCCCAACCACCGTCAAAAGAACCGACTTTAGGGCCAGTCTGACCGAAAATAGCGTTATCCGCCGCGATGGTCAGGTCACACATCAAATGCAACACGTGTCCACCACCGATGGCGTATCCGGCGACCATAGCAACAACAGGTTTAGGACAAGTACGAATCTGGCGTTGAAAATCCAATACGTTCAGGTGATGCACTCCGCTGTCATCTTTATAACCACCGTAATCGCCCCGGATTTTTTGATCTCCTCCGGCACAAAAAGCCTTATCACCCATCCCCGTAAGGATAATAGTGCCAATCGTATCATCATAGCGGGCATCAGCCAGCGCCTGCATCATCTCTTTAACAGTCAGAGGACGGAACGCATTGCGTACCTGTGGGCGATTAATCGTAATCTTCGCAATACCATCTGCGGATTTATGATAAAGAATATCTTCAAACCCTTGAGAACAATCTTGCCATTCAATGGGAGCGTATAGTTTTTCTTCACTTGGGTAACGCATTACTGATGCATCCTTAACCAAAAAGTGATAAAAAATGGTTCACTGCGGCAGAAAAAGCCGCAGGATTGCCATAATGAGCATTATGTCCAACCCGAGGGATGGTTTTTAATGGCAGTGTATACTGCTTCGCTATGTTCTGGAATTTAAGATCATTTTCCCCACATAAGTAGGTAAAAGGTGTCGTCATTTTCTGTAAATCAGAAACTAACCAAGGTTGATGCCCCAAAGAAGTCTGTTCCAGCATGTCAGCAATGCAATCACCTCTATTTTGGCTGCGAAGATGAATCAATTGCTCACGCTGTACCGATGTTAAATAAGCGAATACAGGCTGACGATACCAATCAGCCAAAACTGACGCAATGGATTCTTGCCGAAAACGCTGCGCCCAATGTTGATCGTCCTGCAATCTCACATTACGCTCCTGCTGAGAAAACAATCCGGGGTTTCCTCCTTCCACCAGCAATCCCCGCAAGCCCTCATGCTTACCGTGGATCGCATGGTACATAGCTATTCGTCCCCCCAGAGAATAACCAATCAACCAATAATCATTGATCCGATATTCAGATAAAGTTGCATTCAGCAACTCGCTCATCTCGGCAAAACCGTCTGGTACAATCATCTCAGCAGAATTACCGTGACTAGGTAGATCAACAATCAATGAAGCGTATTGATCGCAAGCATTCACCAATGGCAGCCAATCATTACCTCTTCCCAATAAACCATGCAACCAGACCAGCCATGCTCCCTGATTATGTGAATGAAACGTCTGACAATGCAATGTCACAGCACAACCACTTGTTTCAGTAATTCTTGCAGACATATCGCCCCTTCGCTATCTGCAACGTTTAATTCAATCAATGTTGTCTCTTTACGCTCCCATGCTTGTTCAGAATATTGTTTTAGCTCCGACCAATTTTGCGGTGCAACATAATTCAGACCGAACATCGCAGCAGCGTGATCAAAATTGACATCTTGCGGCATACAGTAAAAACGTTGACGCTCCTTTGGTGGTGTTGGCAGCAACGAAAAAATTTGACCGCCATTGTTGTTGACTATAATCAATTGCATAGGCGCGGAAAGGTAGCGTAATAAAGACAAACTATTCAGGTCATAAAGCGCTGAGATATCGCCAATAATCGCCAGTGTCGGTTTATGGGTAGCTCGTTGTACGCCTGCTGCAGTTGCGATCAATCCATCAATACCACTGGCACCGCGATTGCTGTAAACCGGATAACCCGCAGGAAGCTGTCCCAAAGCATCAACCAAGCGCACAATCAGGCTATTGCCAACAAACAATTGCCCCTGCTCTGGCAATAATTGATGCAATTGATGCGCCACTGCCGCTTCACTGAATCTCCCTGCCAGCCTTGTTTCAACACATTCGAACGCTTTTTTTGACCATACGTTCAACTCATCAGCCCAAGATAATTGAGAAGACGAGGAATTCATATCATGAGCAGGATGAACCTGTAACCAATCCGCTATGCGGCAAGTAAATTTGCGTCCCCGGTGATTAGCCGGATCAAGCCTGCCAGCAATAGGATCAATGATCCAATATTGCTCAGGTTGGCATTGAGCTTGCCATTTTAACAATCGTTTTCCGGTCAAGCTGGCACCAAATTGAATCACCAATCTCCCCTGAGCCAAAATTGCCTGAGTACGGGGATGATTCAGCCACAAATCAGCACAAGGCAAAGGTTGCCCTGTTTGAGATAGCACATCACCGATCAGCGGCCAACCCATTTCTTCTGCCCATCGAGCAACGAGCTTACCTTCGTCAGCACTCATTCTGCCAGCCAGCACAATGCCCCGTTCTTGCCGCCAGTGATCCCAATCGGCTGCCTTTGCCGTAGTATGAATTTCCGGTTGGAACAGCCACGGTTCATTTCCCTGCCACCATTCCCCTAATGTTTGCTGCCAATCTCGATACGCCGTTCCATCATTATCATATAAAGGTTCAGCAAATGGACAATTGATATGCAATGCACCTTGTTTCAAGTTTGACATTCCATTATCGATAGAAGAAACCAACCAATTGGCGTGAATTTCGGTGGTCGGGCGTGGCAGTGAAAGTGTTTGGCTAGGGTGAGAGGCAAAAATACCTGCCTGGCGGATCGCCTGATTTGCGCCACAATCGATTAATTCTGGTGGCCTATCGGCAGTGAGAAAAACCAACCTTTCCCCCGTCAAGCCAGATTCAATCAAGGAGGGATACAAATTGGCAACCGCCGTTCCTGACGTCACAATCACTGCAACAGGTTCTTTACTCGCTTTTGCCAATCCGAGTGCCAAATGACCTAATCCCCGCTCGTCAAAATGAGTATGGCAAATCAGTTTAGGACTCGCTGCAGCCGCTAATGTTAAGGGTGTTGAACGAGAACCAGGGGCAATACAAACATGACGTAATCCGTGGCGGGTTAAAGCTTCTAATAAAAGTTCCGCCCAACGGCGGTTCAGTGCACTGTTTGACATAGGATGTTCGAGGATTTCTTTTCACAAAGTAAAGCTCAAAAAATAAGATGTATTATATAACGCATTCATTGTATTAATGCTTATAAAAGCAATTTCCTTATCTTAGTTCAAAGAATTGCCATTTAATTATTGAAATAGAAAATAAATAGACCCCCAATCACATAGTTAGCCATATGATAACTGGCTAACTATGTGATTCAAGTGGATGAAAGTGTCAATCAGAAAGATGGAGAAGGTAACTGCTCACCCTGTTTAAGGGTAAATGATATTCAATGTGGCGGTTGCATTAGCTTTGCCAGCCATAATCCGGCTTTTTGTCTGAATATAACGCGCTTTGAAAGGAATAGAATAAACCCCATCTGTACTCATGCCGATTTTAACCGGCGAATTGAATATGACAGGTTGATCCTGATATAAAACCTGAAGTCCAACTCCACCAGCCGAATTGCTGTCTTGGTCAAGCCCCAGTACATCGTTAGCATTGCTTGGCCTAATTGACCCCATGACTAATTCAATTGGTGCGCTGATATTACATGCCAAATCGACCTTGAAGTAACGAGCTTCCGCCGTACTATTGATACCAGCAAATTGTGTCTTCCCGATCTTACCCATTGGTACCAGAATATTATTCTCCTTTAAAGAACAGCTAGGTGTAATAAAGTGTATTTCATTAAGATAAAAAGAATAAATGGCAGTTCCGTCCAAACGAGCAGTGATCAACCCTGAAGTTATAACACCAGAACCTGTTTTAGGTTTTGTCTTCACAAACTCAACCTTAGTCTCATTACCTTGAGTATTCATCCGTATCCCTATACCGGATATGCCAGAATCATGAAGCCCCTCCTCACTATTTATCGCAATCAGCGGATAGCCCGTGAATTCCCATTCCACCTTTTCCGAATCATCGCATGTGTAATTTTTGATCCCAATGGTATTGATTGGATAAGAACCAATGATTTCACCCACATTCAGTTCTCTGCGCACAAGAAATATTCCGGCTGAAACAGATATTTTCTGCTCAGCAAATTTAGGATCAAAAAGACAAGGACCTGCGCGACTGTAGGTACTGACGAACAACCCAAGCAGCATAATGCTGGCTGCCAATAATAATCGGTATTTTTTATGGAGAATAAACATATAAACCAAACCCTATTCGCAATTGCTATCCAACGTGTATACGCCAGATTGCGGTCTTTTTTCCGGCAAAACATAATTAACCAAACAGGCTTTGGTCTCTGACGATCCCCATTTCACCTGCAATTGACCACTATCCGGCAGCGCCGTGAGATAAACTTGCCCTTCACTGCTGACAATTGCGCCGTTGGTTTCACCCAATGCCATTGAATTCTCCAAAGTGACTTTGGCGCCAAAAGGTACAGGTTTACCACGGTAGTGCAGATGCACTAACACCCTATTTCCCATTCGTGTTCGGAAGTTAGCTAAAACGAGG
This sequence comes from Xenorhabdus hominickii, assembly GCF_002632725.1. GTDB lineage: Bacteria > Pseudomonadota > Gammaproteobacteria > Enterobacterales > Enterobacteriaceae > Xenorhabdus > Xenorhabdus hominickii. Next base: position 542,205 of record NZ_NJAI01000002.1, on the reverse strand, counting down.
GCGCCTTTTGTTGGCACAACAGCTTGTGTATTCACATCAATATCGACATCATCTGAAAATGAATGTGGTTCCAGAGCTACCCGATTTTTACGGTAACTACTGACTTGCGGCACAATCGCATAACCGTTCCAATCCGTGGCAACAGCAGTATTGTTGGCAACTTTGATGTCTTTTGCACCTTCCGCTCTGACCAAAACCGCTGTTTCACCTAATTCTTGCGATAAAGTCAGTCCATAAGGATGGAGTGCCACTCCTCCACTAAGGCCATAATTTAATTGCTGGCCATTATGTTGGTAATTATACCCTGCATTAATTCGTCCATAGGCTCCCTTATAATACCCGTGAATATTTCCACTGCCGCCTTCTCCTTTATTCACATGGCTCTGCTGCAAACTGTAGAACAGATTATTATCTTCAAGCGCAGTTCCATTTAAACTTATTTGCTGTGAAGTTCTGTCGTTCTTATCGAGACTGACACTATAATTTGCCCAACTGTGCTTCAACCAACGGTCAAGAGGAACATGGATACTAAGAGCGAATAATTGTTCGCGACCGCCAGAATTTGGGCGAAAGTTATAAGAATAATTCAACCCATAGCTGATCCCTTGGTGGCTAATGTTATAACCCGCGTTGAATGTACGTTCATAACCGCTCTTCTGCCAATAATCTTGCTGCAATGCTGTAACATAGATACCACCAAAGTCGCCCAATGTTTGGTTGACTTGCAATTGCAATTTGCTTTTCTTATTAAAATGCTCAAACAACCTACTGTTATCCCCAATACGATTACCTTCGTTGAAATCATAAAACCCTGCCGTTGAATAACGGTAACTCGCCAACGTCAAATACGTTCCGGTCAATGAAAAATCTTTCACGTATCTCAGACGATAAGCTTGTCCTGCATGTTTTTGGTGTGATGGTAATCGGGTATTGGCATGAGTTGTATCTAAAGAGAATGATCCGAAACTGCCAAAATCAACACCTGAACCTAACAACAAAGATTGATAATCACGGGATAAAATTGCGCCACCATAAGCTGTAAGCCGATTATGAAGACCATAAGTCAATGTTACTTGGGAAAAATAAGGTTTGCGGCTATTATTACTGACGGAGCGATAACGTCCCATCGCCAGTGAATACCGGATACTGCCTTCTCGTAACATAGTGGGCATGGTAGCAGACGCTTGAGTAAACCTACGCTCACGTCCATCAGCTTCTCTGATAATGATTTCCAAATCACCACTGGATGCCGTTGGATAGAGATCGCTGATTTCAAAGGCACCAGGGGCAACATAAATCTGGTAAATGACATAACCATTCTGTTTGATTGTGACTTGTGCATTACTTTGAGCAATACCACGCACAATAGGCGCAAAACCTTTCTGGCTATCCGGTAACATATTCTCATCAGATGCAAACTGAACTCCTCGAAATTCAATACCATCAAACAGATCACTGGATGTGAAACCATCACCAACAGTCAATTGCCCCTTTAAGGAATGGATATCACGCTGTAAATACGTACTAATATTTTTCCAGCGGTGATTTCCCCCCGAATAAGCAGAGTTATTACGCAAGCGCCAAGCATACCAGTTCATTCCTGATCTGAGATTCAGGTAATTATTCTGTGTCGAACTACGGTTCTCTTGCCAATTTGTGGCTCCACTATAATTATAATTCACCAATAATGCAGTTAATCCCTGATCCCATAATTCAGGAGAAACATAGTCTCTCACACGATAGTCCAACGCTGCTTGAGGAATACTAATATTCAATCTCTGCTGATTAAAATTAAATTCTACATTGGCAGATGGGATATACTTACCAATATCTGTGATCACTGTTTCTGGAAGGAAATTAGTCAATTCAGGAAATGAGTCAATTTTCACCCCCATATCTCGCCATTGCCTAACCGTGATTTTTGGCTGTAATTTACCGTCTTTTAAAACAAACTCAACATTCGCTTCCCTCACCTCCTTTTTATTTAAATAAATATCCACCCAGTAAGTACCGGGTGGCTGAAAACCATTCTGAAAAATAGAAAGATCGATATCTTCGGGTAAATCATTTCCAATTTTCAGGGCATGGATATTAAATTTATTTTCCGCACATGCATTTAAATGAAAAAATAAATTCCCTGCCATAATCAACATGGACAGTAAAAAACTATAATTCCTACCACGATATAAATCGCCAGCAAGATTATGCTTGATATACTTTGACATATTTAAACTTATAATAATCTGATAAAATTAATTGATAAATATCCATCCAACCGTCTTCTGTTATTATTTTAAGCAATAGAAATATAGGTTTCTAACTAGATCTCAGCAAACTCAGTTTGTGTTACTCCACCATAATCGTTGATAACTCTCCAACTCACTTTTCGGCTATTTTTTAGTGGCAAAGGCCAACTTAATTGATCAAAAGGCTTAATCATACCGGCTTGTTTAATATCATGATTATCAACAGATAGAGATGAAAAAGAAATAAAATAAGGTGTAGTATTTTGGGCTATCAAAAAACCATTTTCTTGCTTAAACTTTAATTTCTTATACGCAGTAGCCGCCTTTTCCTTCAATTGTACAGGTCGATAGAACAGTTTTAAGCGCGAATTCACCACAATTTGCAACTGATTTACATTTGATTCAGCATTTGACGTCTCAGGAATCGATTTAACATTAAACCAAAACATAGATTCCCTATCCATAGGTAATTGATTATCAACGTTAACAATACGCACAATATTTTCATTGTTCGCCGGTAATTTAAATAAAGGTGGCGTTACAATAAAAGGCGTTTTTATCTTATCATTTTCATCTTGAATCCAACTTTGAATAAGATAAGAAACCTCTTCTTCCGGGTTATTGACAGATATGGATACTTCTTTTTTATCACTTAAATAAACAACACGAGTTCCACCAACAACAACACCGGCTACGACAAAGCTGCAGCTCAAAAAATATAAAAGAATAATACATAGTAAACGATAACATGACACAGCCATTTCTCCGCCCAATTATAATTTGTACACCCTCATTTTTCAATTTTTCATTTATTAGCTAAAGTGCAATTTGAAATTAATTGGGTATTTATTCAGTTGAATAACCCAAGCGTCCCTGCTAGGTTTTAATATACCTTTAATATCTCAAGTAACATATTTGTTGGCTGCGATAATTAACTCCAATCACGTAGCTACCTACGATTCTCAGATTCACTCACTTGCCACATCAATGTAACTCAAAATTTATTAGGTATATACAAAGCTCTCTCTATTAATTATAAACAATGGTGAAATTAGTCACGGCGTTAGCAGATCCAGGACCCACTTTATCCTTTGTAGCAACATATTTCGCGATAAATCTTAATTCTTGTTCAGAGCCATGATGAAGTAAATTTGAATTAGAAGTTCCCGCTACAGGAACACGAGTTTGAGTATTTTCTTCATAAATGCCAATGGCAACACCAGTTGCAGCATTATTCAATTTAGTCAAAGATAAAAGCTCTCTATTGTCGTTATCACTAGGACCATCAAACTTAATAGTGACATTTTTCTCTTTCATGTCTGTTGGACAATCAGTTAATTTTATTTGGAATCTTGTTGGCGCAGCAGTGTCATTCACATTTTTAAATGCATCCGCACTAACTACGCCCATGTTAACAATTTGGTTATCAGAATCACTATGAACCTTGCAAGCATTCTGTATTACTTCTCCTTCAAATTTAATTGTTCCATCTGCTGCATTTGCAGTAGCAGCAAATAACGAATATACAAAAAGAGAAGAAAGAAGCAGCTTAGATTTCATTAAATTAAACCCCATTAGTCAATATATAAAAAATATCCTCTCGACTGATTACAGACGATAAGGAAATAAGTTAATTTACTTGATAGACAGCTTTAATACTAAATATCACGCATCTACAGCAATTGTCTTTTCATCAAAAAAGCAGGCTTACGCCCCCTACGTGGCCTTTTGTGGGGTCGCTCGCATACTCTCGACAAGACGGGATCATAATAGTAAAAATCTCAGATATATCAATATAATGATCTAAGTAAAATATATAATTAGAATATTATTCTATATTTTCCCTAAATGCTTACCAAATGATATTTTACATAGATGAAATTAATGAATATAATGCTAAAAATTCACTAATTTAAAAACAATATATAATTAGCAAACTAACAATTACTATCATTCTATAGATTTTAACTATGGTTTTCTTTCACCAATAAAAATAGTTCATTTTAGTTACTTTACTCAATGTTATTAATCTCTATATATAAACTATTATTTGACAATTCAAAAAGATATAACTCAACAACCACCTACTAAAGTAGGTGGGTTAGTGATTAACGGACTGAAAGTCCGGATACGCATCGGCTGAACGATGCGTCAATTATCTACCCTGAAG
>NZ_NJAI01000002.1:533525-537689 GCF_002632725.1 Xenorhabdus hominickii | reverse complement strand
TCTGTAATCCATATTGCACCTCTCGTGCAATATAGTATCGCAGCTAAAGCTGACCGACTAAAGTCGGTGGTTTTAACCTTTCATATGGAAAAATAAAAAATGAGAATATAGAGAATAAAAATCAAACCAAATATTGCTCAAAACTTATCAGGTGGATTTTATTTGGTGATTAAGCATGCAATTATTTATTACAAATAAATATTATAACGTATGATTATAATAAATATATTTAATATCATTTCCCCCGTTTTTTATCCAAAAAATTTCAAATAACAACAAAACGAAGAGAGAATGTCCCAGAAACATAGCTAGCTCTATTACTTCTATAATTATGTGGCCGGGATGAATGAGCACAACCAACCAAGCTGTAACCTAAAAGATGAAGGGTATATATAATTTATTCGTCAATCATACTAGCCAGTAAAGTACTAAGTCCCGCCACCTTATTTTCTATTTTAATCCACTCTTATTCTGGATCAGAACCAGCAACGATAACGGTGTAATTCCAATCTCGGTAAAAAGAAATAGCTTTCCCCACAATCCATGCCTTCGTACTTATACTGCAAGGTATTTTCATTATAAAAATGGTAAAAACTCACCTTATCCCATGCATTCAAGCCCCAAAGACGCATTTTGGGGAATTGACGATGTTGCTGTAGAAATCTCTCTGCATAGGCAGTATTGCCAAACAAACGAATTTGCCTACATGCAACAACTTCTTCGTGGCCATCTCTATGATGCCAGTAAAATTGTGGGTAATGAGGTTGGGCAGACTGCCATTCCAGCCAATGGGCAGCACCACTAGCCGATAACTCGAAGGAAAACGACTGGATGCCAATTTCGCTAACATTCCCAATTTTGAGAGATTCGCATACATCAGCGATGATATTGGCAATATTATTCACACCTTTCCCCATTAACAGCATAATAAAAAACAAAATTATACGAGCCACCAAAGATTATGAAAATACTTATCTTTTATATGGTTTTTTTATCGCAAGCTACTGCTGACAAAGGGGTATTACTACTAGACATATCCGATGATATATTGGATGCTGAATCCATTTACAAAATGTATATCTTTCCTAAAGGGAGCTCAAAGTACGTAAAGTGCGTTTTCATTGGGCAAGCCCTGATCGGGAAATGACGAGAATCGAATTCACTTCATCACTGGAGCAAAAAGACAAGACAAAGTTTCCAGTATCACTTATGACCATCATGGACATATAATAGGTATAGATGAAAACTTATCTATATAGATACAGAATCAATTTACCCCTAGCAGAATTATACCTTTTAGTTACTATTTGATTTTAAACCTATCTCAATCAATATCATTTTTGCATAGTTACAAAAAACGATTGCAAAAAAACCATGATGGGATAGTTTCTAGCTGACATGCTCTTTATCAATAATCTCAACACTAATTATTTATATTATATGAAAGGAAATACTGGAACTCATTATGCAAGTGATTGAATGGACTCAACATGTTTGTAAACGTACTGTTTTTGAATGTACCGTTTTTAAACGTTGTGTTTCCAGATTATTTCTACGGGTATTGACGACTTTATGCTTAATCACCGTGACATGTAATTCAGCAGTCATTGCCATGCCTGACCATGATGAAAAACTCAAACTCAATGAGAATGTTGTACGTGTCGTTTCCGGAATCATCAGCTACACACACTGGCCCGCCACACGCACTACCTTGCGTTTATGTCTGGTTCCTCCCTCTAGCTACATTAACGTATTAGCCCACATCAATATGATTTCGGGCCACACAGAATTGCAAATAGAAACACTGAATTTCAATGTAGAACAATTAATAGAAAGGTGTGATGTTATTTACTACGGTCAAGTCGATCCGCGACTCCAACATCAAGTGATTAGCCGGAAAAACGACAAATCACTACTTACCATTGCTGAAAATAACCCTCACTGTGAAACAGGCAGCGCCTTTTGCCTAAACATTGACAACACACAAGTAACATTCAACTTAAACTTCGATATTCTGACACGCAGTGGTGTACGCGTAAATCCGAATGTCCTGCAATTGGCACGTAAGGTGGAATAATCTGTATGAAAAAACGTTATTCACTGATGCCATCACGCCCTACACTACGTCAGACTTTTCACCGGATTCACTTGATTATTACACTTATCATATTATCCGTTGTGGGCTTATTTCTTTCTTTATTGGCACTATTTGCCATGCAAAAATATGCCGAAAATAATCTGAAACTTATCTCAACAACTATTGCCCATACAGCACAGGCAGCAGTAGTCTTCCAAGATAAAACCGCTGCAACTGAAATACTGGAAATGATAGCGGTTCATAACGGTTTTACCGAAGCCAAGATTTTTGATGCCAAAAAACAAGTGTTAGCAAGCTGGCAAGCTGATCAAGAAACCCGTACCGGCAACTTCAAAAAATTAGTCGAATATTTACTTTTTCCTGATCCCGTTACCCAGCCAATTTACCACCATCAACAAAAAGTGGGCTCAGTCTGGTTAATTGGCAACAACGAATACATCATCAAATTTATTTATCAGACTCTACTGGTCCTATTTGCCTGCTTACTGTTTAGTGCTGTAATTTCCCTTACCCTCTCCCTGCGTATGCATGATGGTATTGTCCGAGCATTGCAGAACATTGCGATTGTTGCTCATGATGTCCGCCAACGCCGTGCGTTTTCACGACATGTACCCTCAGCTCATATTGCTGAATTGCATGAACTGAGTCAGGTTTTCAATCATCTTTTGGAAGAATTGGAAGAATGGCAGCATCACTTGCAAACGGAAAAGGCCGTCTTAACCTGGCAGGCACAACATGACTCCTTAACCGGATTACCAAACCGAATCACCTTTGAACGCATTCTTTCAACCGTTATGAGTGATAAATTCATGCGTGAAAGAGCCGCTATATTGTTCATTGATGGTAACCGGCTGAAGTATGTTAACGACATATATGGGCATTCTACAGGTGACCACGTTCTTGTTACTATTGCCGACTGCTTAAAAAAGAGGGTCAGAAAAACTGATACCGTTGCCCGACTTGATGGGGATGAATTTGCCATCTTATTACCGTCCGCCAATCTGGAAGATGCAGAGCGTGTCGCAAAAAATATCATTCATGCTATGGACTCCCCCATTATCCTTCCCAACGGCCAACACCTGCGGATCACTCTCAGTATTGGCGTTGCTTTATCCAACGGGGATTTAACAACAGAACAACTATTGTCTGAAGCCGATGCGGCTATGTACCACATTAAACAACGAGGCGGAGGTTGGCATTCCGCTAATACAACAAAACTAAACAGTAGTTCAAGGAACTCATTATGAGCAAAAATCGTTCTTTTATATTCATTTGCGCTTTTATTGGCACTCTTTTCCTCAGTGCCTGCCAGAACAAAGGCGCCCTGACAGCAGCACAAATCGCCATACTCAAACAACAAGGATTTCAGCAAACTGATGAAGGCTGGCTATTTGGTATGTCAGAAAAAGTGCTATTCGGTAATAATCAATTTCATTTGCACCCAGAAGGTGAAGCACAACTAAAGAAATTGGCTAACGTTTTGTCTAAAGTTGGCATTCATCACGCACGGCTTGATGGTCATACTGACAACTACGGCGAACTGAGTTACAATAATCAGTTATCCTTGAAAAGAGCCAACACAGTTGCAGATGCCCTGACACACGGAGGAATTCAGCGTTCTAACCTGACAACTCGTGGATTGGGACCAAACCAACCTATCACTGATAACAAAAGTTCAAAAGGCCGGGCAGAAAATCGCCGAGTTGCCATTGTAATAACAGCACCATAAAACAGATTAAATATATTTAATACATACTATTTGTTACAAGCAATCCAATGAAGTATTGGTATAACTTAATATAATAATTAACCTTTTCGCCACGGACGGCAACAATATCTTTTTGATTCATACACACAGTGAAAAGTTTATTTTCATATCTTGCCCTATCATCAGATAGTTATTTTTCGGTCATGTATTAAATAGTTAGATTGAATATCAAAAATAGTACTCACGCTCAATAAAAGTTCCTATCACCTTATCGTGCATTTCTTCGGATTTTGAATAACTGATAGTTTTTCTATTCAGTCTTTTTACTCGAGTACGCTGAGTTAAATTCGTTCTCTCT
>NZ_NJAI01000002.1:528712-533425 GCF_002632725.1 Xenorhabdus hominickii | reverse complement strand
GATTTGTGACAATAACGGCAATAGACGTCAGCTTTGGCCATGCTTTACCCTTAAAAGGCGGGAAGCATATCACAACAACTAACTATTTAATACATGACCTATTTTTCGCCTTCAATACCTCTCTGTAACAGAGCCGACATTATTTTACCCCCTCCAAACCATAGCTATAATTAATGCTTAAAAGTAAGAGTTAAATTATTTTTTAGCACAAAATATAGAGGCAATGAAATTAAATCCATTGCTTTAAAAAAGCTTTCAAAAACACATGATAATAGTAAAAAATCAAATATAACATACGGCTTTTTTTGACATTATCGATTTAGCATATTCGTTCAATATTATTGGTAACTTATGTAAAAATACGTAACCATCATGTTGAAATTCAAGCAGAGCTTTATTTAACGGGGATACAAGAAAAGTATCACCATCGAAAAAACAGCTAGAATTTGACTTTAAATAACCACCAACGAAAGCATCAAGATCATTCACATTCATTAAGTAGACTTTATCTTTTGTATAGGAATCTTCATTAATGATAAAAATATCGCTGGAAATATACTTCTTAAAATCAATTAAATTTAATATTTCGGAGTCTTCCACTTTTCCCCAACCATCTATCTTTTTTAAAAATTCAAACCTACCCTCTTGTGAAAACCCTATCTGATTCAGCAAGATCAACTCACCGCCAATAATAGGGTGCAATATCAAATCAGCTCTATCCATAGTGTATTTTTTATAGCATTCCATACTATTTCCCTTTGATTTTAAAAAAATTATTGCTCAACAATATACAATATCATTCTATTTTTGATAACTATCGGGGATGGAGTCGATGAGCCCAGCACTACAAGGACAGTTAGTCCGACTATTCAGAGTCCCTGCCAATTTTGTTCCCTGATCCAAAAAAGAACCGACACCTCCTACAATGGCATAATTTCCTGAGTATCTTCCACAAGTCACTTTAGAACCTTCAATAGCTGCTTGTTTCCCATAAAATTTAATGTTATTGGTTCCTGTCAGGATAGCACCGCCACAAGTTGTTTTATCGCCAATTGTTAAAAAATGTCCTTTCGCCATTTTATTTTCTCTCGTTTAAATTAAAATTATAGTGAAATAACCATATATAAGCGCACACATTTAAATATTTTAATTAACGTTTACTCATTGAAAGCTCATTGTATATCTTATCTACAGTCAGTATCAACCAAAAGAGCCTCCTTTAATAAAAGGAATACAAGATAAAACACCTCACTTCACAACCAATTTGATGTCTATCAGACTTTATAAAACTCAAGAGCCATCAATTAAATCAGTATCGGATATAGTACACATGTAAGCTTACCTTAAAGCATATTATAAGGTATATTGATTGATTGCATTATTAAAATAATTTTAATGCTATTAAAACTGTGGGATTAAATCCAGATGGCATTACATATTTTTATTCGAAGATAGTTATTTTCAAAATTATTTTGAGACTTTTTCTTCTTACATGAAGAATAGTGAATTTTTAATTTATTTCCAGAGTAAATTCTTAAAAAATTGGGTCATGACGCCAAAGCGTTTTAGTGATGTTTTTCAATATAGGCACCAATAAGTTTTTCATAGAATTTCTATCGAGCGTGAATAACAAAGGGTTCTTCTTGCCAGTCGTTTGATACGAATGCGTAGCGTAAGATTATGTCGCTCTATACGCTGGGTAAAAATTTTGCCCACCAAATGTTTTTCTGGTTCAATTTCCCGGGCATAACTTCCCCAGTTATTGGCCGTCATAAAACGAATATTAAAAGGTGCCAATAAATCAAGGAGTTTTCGGCAGGTTTCATCGTTTCGAGGCCCAAATACATGGGCGATGACTTGTTTTCTTTTTATATCAAAAGCATACCAAAGCCAATAACGTTGTTTTTTGTTACCGACGAAAGACCCTTGTTCATCCAATTCGCAAATGAGCGTGACATCATTGTAAGCCTCCTGCCTTGATGTTACCTGCTTTGGTGAGAGTTTTTTAAAGTCCGTATAACCGTGTTGATGCCGATGCCTAAAACACGGCCGGTATCCCTGACACCAGAACCATTCATCGCCATATCAATCACTTTTTCTTTCATGCCGGGCTTATGACCATTGTAACGATAGGTTTTCTGGCAGTCTTTGCAGTAATAGCGCGGAAAACCCGCTTTACCTGTTCCGTGTTTACGTACCGGTTCTGTTTGGCCTCAGTATCGGCAAACAACGGCTATCGTGACAGTCATGATCATCCTCTCCTGAAAAAGCATAATAATATCAAATTAATGCTTTGACGTCACGACCCTAAATCGGAGGAAATGCACGATAAAGTGATTGGCACTTTCATTGAAGTCGCTCCTCGTTTCTCCATCCTTGAAAGGACATCCAGTAGTTCGAGGGGTTTTATATCTGCTATTGGCCCTATTACCAATATAAGGAAATACATCATTTTCAAAAGCACTCATCATGTCAGCGCGATACCCTACCGGCCACCTATCCTTACGTTTTTCGTACCATTCACGAGTAATTTTTTCAAAAGTATTTTCAGACATGATGACGCTTTCTCTCTTTTTCTGCTTTCTATTTTCAGAAGGATTAATGCCATCAGCAATCATAGAACGGCACCCTGCTGTCCTTTTCCTTGCTTCTGCTAAAGGTACTTCAGGATAAGTGCCTAAAGATAACATCTTTTGCTTACCTTCAAAGCGATAACGGAATCGCCAACCTCTAGATCCGTTCAGTTGGAGGAGGGAACAATACACAATATCTATTATAATGATAAATAATAACTAATTAAATTCTAACTTTCATTCTATACAAATTTCTATACAACTAAGATAGTTGCTAGGGCATTTTTGACATATCCCCTTGTCACTCATTTACGAAATATCAATATTGCACAAATATCATCACTAGTTAAGTTTATTGCAAATAATGAAACGCCATCCAAGAATAACCCTCTCCGTAATCTCACCGTGGCTATCGAACTACCGGAAAATCCTCGGTAGTTGAACCTCCGCATTATTTTGTTACTTTCACTGTATTAATCATTTCCTTTGTCGTTATCTGGTATCCCCACAATCAATGAAGTCAGTACACTAAACATCCTGAGCTAGTGACTGACAACGAATTTCGTCGGAAGTGAATAGGTTGGTACGTTTAACGTTCCGAGCTATAGAGGGTTGCGACGCCATTCGTCGGAACCTATTAAGCGATAGAATTGACAGCCAACTGATAGCCCTGCCAGTAAGAAGCCTTTCCCGTCACGGTGATCACCTGACCTTTCTGCAACAACATCACCGACAACGCCATTTCATCAAAGCCCACAACACGCAGCGGGTAATCACTGCGCTTATCGCTCTGTGCCTGCATGGTAGCGACTGCCATCACCTTACCTGTCTGGCACTTTATACGCTTGGGGGCAACGGTAATCTTGCCTGTGACCGTGGCGACTATCAATGATGCGTTCTTTTGCTTTCTACGTGCCATTTACCACCACCTATAGATGAACTGGTTTTTCAACCATGATAAAAATCAGTAAGTTAAATCACTGCGAACGTAATACGTACTCAGTTACTCAGTCACATTCAGCAAAAGGTGTTGAGGAAATCTCAATACCCACCTTAAAGACAACCCAAATTTGGATTTTAAAGGGCTTTTACTGGGCTGCTTAAACTCAAGCCTTCTTGTGTCATTTGTAACTTATTGATACTTCATTCATCCTCAATTTGAGGATAAGTGGCAACCATAGGGATTTCCTCTATAGTTGATTAACTCATTGATTTGTCCGAGACCGTCACTTTGACCCAACCATTGCGGAAATCCCAACGGTTAATTTATGTACTGGACAAAATGGTTAAACTTATTGATTTTATTGTTTTTATTTGGCGACACCCCCCCCGTTTCTGGCTCACTCTTTTGTGCGCACCTCTTAAAGAGTTGTGCAAAGTTTGCGAGTAACTATCAGTTACGCCCAAAGTCCGATTATCGGACATTGGATTTTGCATACCGATATTTTCGGTGCTCAAACTGAACCTCTTAAAGAGGGGCAGTTCTTACTCCATGCAACGAGGTAACCAACCGACAATAAGTCTGGTGGTTAAAATACAAGCAGACCCCGAATTTGGGGTCTGATTAAATATCAATGGGTTATCACCAAAGCCCGAATTAGGGCTTTGCTTTGTTAAAAGGTGTGGTGATTTCCACCATACCCTAAATGGGATATCACACTTTGAGATGGTCACGATTTTGACCATCTACGGCAACTATAGGGATTTCCCCAACAGTTGGTTAACACCTTGACTTCCTTAATCTCCGTTTCTCTGCCGGAAATAAGTAAAAACAATAGGTTACAAACTAATTATACGTAACTCATTGATTAACAACAAATACCACACCATGCAGGATATGAGTTAAATCAATAGGTTACATAAAGGTGACATTTCTCACTTTTAACTTATTGATATTACTCAATTCCTGCTCAGGACCGGTATTCTGGTTTTCTGACAGAATTAGTTAAAATCAACTGGTTACACCATAAAGGCTAAACCGTATAGAGGGTTATGGGACAGCTTAATTTCAAGCCCTCCCATTGGCTGTGTGGTGTGTATAGACTGCTTCTTACTGGCAGGCATATCGCCCTTATCACGCCAGAGAGGACTGACTATCAACACTCAGTTCATACATGGCCTCATAGATAATCTCTTGTAA
>NZ_NJAI01000002.1:521491-528612 GCF_002632725.1 Xenorhabdus hominickii | reverse complement strand
CACTAAATCACCTATCACCTATCACCTTTCAAATTATAAGCCTTGCTATAGTAGTAATCCGATTGAGATGAAGATTTGACCTCAGTAAGGTTTCTGGTGCGTTAACAGTAGGATGAAATGACCTTTAACGAATAACAAAGTGAGGGGATTTATGTCTAATTTTAATAAGCCAGTAAATGCTTTTCCCAGTAGTATGTTAGTTGTTGATGTCACTTTAGGGATTGGACATGACATTTTAAATGATGGTGCATTTACTAATACTTATTGGGGATACTTTAGTGAAGAAGGCGCTGTATTTGAAGCTGAGGAAAGTAATTTGATGCCTGCTAGTGGTGCTTTAGCTGTTATAAAAAATACAACAGACATTTCTCGGACTGTAGTATTTTATTGGATTGACTCTCTAGATGATTCTATGCCTATATTTATATGGAATGCACACTCTTACAAGAATGATAAAAGTTATAATAGATTGCAGGCTCTATTTGAAAAAGACCTTTATATAACTGTAGATGGTGTAACTTATGCTCTTGGCAAAAAATCACCCGATTTTGGTAATGCCCTGGGAGACTATAAAGTCATCAACTGGTATAAAAATAATGCCGAAGCTCAAAAGTTAGGTTACATACTGAAACAGACAGGTGTGACTAAACGCTTACAAATCAACTGGAAATAACTCCACACACTGAACTCAAGGCTGCGATTACGTGGCCTTTTTCACGTAAAACCACCTTTAACCCCTTGATATTCCTTATCTCCTGCATGGTGCGGGTTAGCACTATGTCATCGTTCCGTTTGAAACGGAGGCATGAAAATAAACTCAGAGGCTACCCTCTTTAAGAGGATTGGTTAAAAATAGATCAGTGTGTTTAATATACCTACCTGCTGCCGTAGTCCTCACTTTGGCTTGTCAATCAGCCAAATTTTCGTCCGATGAACCCGCCGAAAGCTGCGGGTTAAAATCCGACCAATATTGTATAACTCAAGCCTGAACCACCTGCGGCAACTGTAATGATCTCCGTTATGGTTGAATAGGACGTGCTGATTTTCCCGATTTGAAATCGGGTAAGACATTGCCATCTCAGAGCAAATACTCTTCGCATTCAAGGCTACAAAACCAAAACTCAGGTAAGCCAAATGATAAGTTTTGATAAGGTTGATGCCTTTTTCTACGCTATACGCCAAAGAAATAGCATAAGTGAAATCTTAAGAAATCTTAAGGTGAAAGCCTCTTTTGGCAGACCAATCAGGCAGATCACTAATCGCTAAATCCTAACAATTCCTAACATTAAAACCGTTCTACGAAGCATCACAACCCCGTTCCGTCCCTGTAACCTGCTGCGCAAAATAGTGCGCAATACTGCGCAAACTCAGGCTACATCTGCGCAAGCAAGGTGCGCAAAGCAACAAACTGCGCAAAATGATACCCAAGAAAAGCCGGGGTATTCAGCCATTGCGCAGAATGAAACGGCTAAAACTGCGCAGTAAGAATCGACGGAAAACGCGGGTATTTAGAGGTAATTGTGTAACTGGAAGTTAAGGAATTCACTTATCAAAACTTATCACTTGAACGTTATCAATTGTTATCATTCCCTTAAGAAAACTTAGGATTCAGCCACCAGAAAAATGTTAGGAAATGTTAGGATTCTGCTCTTTTTTATGGGCTGAAAAACTCAATCCATGCTCTTTTTATGGACTCTAAAATCATCAAAGAGTTAAGAAATATTAAGATTAAATGGCTGTCGCAACACGCCTTTTTATGTACATAAATCATCACCCCTAACGTGCCCGTTAATCATCAACGTTCACGTTATAGCTTCTCTATGATCGCCTGTCTGACGAACTCCGCACGATTGCCCCGTGTCACTCTGCTGCCTTTGATATGACTGTCTACCGTATCAATGATTGATTGTTCACACGGTACTATCAGGCGTGTTGTCGGTGCTCCGTTGAAATAACGGCTCGTCTGTTTTTTGGTGTTCTGGTGCATATATCCTCCTCGTGCGTACTGGCCGCTAAATCATCATGTTTTTCCGCCTCGGCTTCTGCGTTGGCGGTATTGGATTAATGGGTATAACGTCTGGCGAGGGCTTTACCCGCGATTTTTATTTGTTCTGGTGTGCCAGTAATAACCATGCGTTTAAAAATAAAACCATAAGTTTCAATCTTAATATCTGCAACGCGCCTAACCGCTTGCATTGCGAACTTAATTTTATCTAGCTCAAAGATTGAGTATGTCAGTTCAATAACGTCGAGATCTCCCTCACTTCTATAAACGATTTTCATGATTTACCTCATTGTAATTTCTGCTATTCATTTAGCTTATGTTCCGCGACTGCTTGTTGTTCTGTTGTAATCTCACCGTTAGGCTGTCCGTTTATATCAACACGAACACCACCCATGATAAGGGCTTTCAGGTACGCTCTGCGGTTAACGTAAGAATGTATGCCCTGCTTGATATGGGTTTCTGCCACGTCCAGCCCCAGCGCTATAACATCAGCTATCATCAGCCGATCAATATCAATCATCAGCGGCTCTTTATTCGGTTCTATTTTGTATATATAGTGAAAAGTTACCGACAACGCCGACAATGAGCTTAAATATAATTTAATATCAATGAGATATAGTGTTAAATCGTTGTCGGTTAGTTTTACGCGTATAGAAAATTTATTCTTCGTAGACGTTTTAACGTTTATAAAAAATGTGCTGGGGTTATCTACCTTATCTACCCACTCACTCTATCCCATATGGCACAAGGCTTTAAGTGGGTAGATGACTGATTTTTTGCTCTCTACCCATTGTCTACCTATCTCAACCTTATCTACCTATTTTTTCTTTCCTTTAGGTAGACAAGGTAGATAATAGGTAGATAATCTTTAAATAGTTATCTACCCAGTTAACCATATGATTAATATAAATAAATGTTTATTAGGTAGACAAGGTAGATAACCAAACGCTATTTTTAGATAAACTCGTCCGCTTTATCGGTGAGTTGTACATTGGTCTGTCGTCTGCCCTTTATAGTTCGAGTCAGATATTCAGCCTTGTACTCCTTTGCGGCTTCTTTAACCGCTTTCCCGAACTCGGTTACACTCAGAGGACGCCCCAATCCTTGATATTCCATGAATGAAAGGTAAAGGTGATAGAGGTATCTTTTTGGCTGGCGTTCTTCTTCCGTTTTACGCCCGCCACCCATTTCTAATCCTCTCGGTTCTCCCATAAAAGCCAGTGCCGCGCACAAATCTAAAACAGGGTTAGATGCCCGTTTAACCTCCAATGCTTCATCACTATCACGCTGTTCAAGTAATAGCACTTTGGCCTGTTCGGGGTCATCAAATGTCGTCAGTAACCGTCTGACAATAACCGGAATTTCATGAGCGATCTTGTCTGACAAATGCGGGTCTTTATCTTCTTCTTTCACTTTATTGTTAAATTGATAGATAACACGCCGACGAGCCACACCCCCAGCGCGTTCGGTAAATATCATCGGGGTATTATTTGTTGCAATAACAACTGCCCGTATGATTGTTGTGTATTGCTGTTCATGCTTGGGATCAATCTCTATGGCGTCACCGCCCGTAATCGCTTTTATTCCCGTACCTTCCCCTGTGTATTTGGGTTGATCGGGTAGAGTTATCATGCTCTTACCCACAAATTGCGCTCGTCCTCGTGCCGTGTCCAAAGCCACCATATTTCCGCTGGCTGTATTGTGCTGACCTGCTAATAACGTTGCTACTTGGGTGAAGACGCTTTTACCGCTACCCCCTTCACCCGTAATTTCTAAAAATAACTGCCAGTCATAACGGTTAGCCAGCACCATATATAATGCTGCAAATATCCGCTTCATCTTGTACGGATCTCGGTCAGCAGCGTGGCTTATCCATTTATGGAAATTAGGCGCACCGTCTCGCAAGTTCTCATCCGGTTTTGCTGGGGTATACTCAATACCATTGTGATTTAATAACCAATTTTCAGGCTGGTGAGGTGAAAATACTTTCGTTTCAATATCAAAGACACCATTCGCAAAGGAGATCATGCTTTGACATGGTTCACCCATGACAGGCGCAACAATCTTTAATGCTTCAACCACATTATTGAGTGCACGCTTACTAAAGTTAGTTCCGTGTAAGGTATAGACCTTTCCCATTTCCCGGCTTAAATCCAAGCATGATGTTTTCTTCCAAACCCCTGATTGATAGGTATAGAACCCTTCGCTTTCTGAATGAATAGCAATCCCTTCATAACGCTCTGTTAGCAATAAAGCCTTTTCATTATCCGCCAGTTGCGCAATGTTGTTACCCGTGCGTTTTTTCTTCTGCTTTCCCGGATTAATCGAAATAACGTTAGCTGTTCCCACTTTCTTTTCCCCCACCTGATACAACCCTTCACTGAATGCCTGCTTTGCTGCCTCGGTGCCGTGATGCTGGCGATAATCGTCCCAGTCGGCTTTATGTTCTGTCGGCGGTAATGCGATCCACCCGTTGATAGCTTTGGCGGTCTTCTCTGCCGCCATCTTGCCGACGTTCTTCTTCGGCTTGCCGTTGCTGTCCAGCTCGCCTTTCTCGTGCCAGTCATTGTCACCAGCAAGGATAATTTTCACGTCTGGCCACCGTTCCCTGACCTGTTCAGCAACAGCGAATAAATTACCCTCATCAATTGCAGCCAACACCACGCCATCATGTAACTGGCTCACCGTTAACGCAGTTGCATAACCCTCAGTAATGATGATCGTGTCCGGCATTCCGGTGATTGCCGATAAGGGGATAAAACTCCCCTTTTTCTGCGTACCAGAGACAAGGCGCTTTTCACCATTCGGCTTGATAATCTGAGCACCGGTGATTGTGCCGTCCAGCGTCTGAGTGACCAGCAACAAAGAACCGTCTTTCAGTAGCGTCTGATCGGGGCATTGCAGCCCCTTTTTCATCAGATAATCGGATTGCCCGATGGTAGTCTGAGCCACCAGCTTGTTAACTTTTTCGGTTATCGAAGGAACCTCTGATTTGGAAGCCTTCTTTCTGGCAGGCTTGGGTTCTGGCAAAGGTAACGCCAGTGCATCAGCAACGACTTTAGCCGCCTCAATAATCGTGATCCCCTTCACCCTCACCAACAAATCCAGCCCATCACCGTGATTCGGGTTATCACACTGGCGACAATGCCAGTCACCGTGACCGTGATCGTCTATGAAGTGAAAACGGTCAGTGCCGCCGCAGATGGGGCAAGCGCCATGCTTACCCTTCGCCGGAACCTCCACCCCACAGGCAGTTAATAAACCTTGCCAATGCCCTTGCGCCGCTGTTTTCACCGAACGAATATCAATATGACTTACCATTTCGGGAATCCCTCGCGGTGATGGAGTTCAAACTGAGCGTTTTGTTCCGTGTCGTTGAGTGCCTTTGCTATTTTTGGCAAGTACATCAATGCTTCACCGATACGGCGTAAATCTTCCCTTGCCTGACGATTGTCATAATTTTCGTTATCAGTTGACCAGAAAGCCAGTTCGCCCATTGCCGACATTGCCGCCATTACTGCACTGTGTGCACCGCCTGAATGCTTGCGTAAGTCTTTCAGTTCTTCCGTGCTCATGGCGCTAAAGTTATTTTTTACCAAATGGTTATAGATATCAGACATAATCAGGCTCTCCCTGCATAGGTGTATTCTTGAGTGAAGCGGCTTAATGGCATGATGCACGGGTAGGTATAACCTTCACGGACAAACGTTACGCGGTTAAAGGCGACCGACAACACCTGAACGGTTTCCCCGTTCTTATGAGTGTAATAGTCATGAGGTGCAGGGTTACGCATGGTTCACCCCCTGGACGGTAGACATATCGCCATAGTGGGAAGTGTTATCAATAGCTTCCTCACCCGCGATTACTTCAATCAGAAATACAGCAATATCGCCGGATAGCTTCGCCATCAGAGAAGCAATAACAGATATTTCACTGCCCTGTATTTGATGAGGGTATGACTCAATAAGCTGATTAATAAATTCGAGTTGCTGCGCCTTTTCAACGGCTTGATGAATAGTGATAGGCTGGCTCATGCGGCCACCTCCTGACGAGAAACGAATATCAGAGAGGACATGCCAGCCAATAGACGGGCTTCACCTTCACAGTCCGCCAGCACAGTGATAAGGCGCACCGGATGAATATCCACCAGCCGTTGATTGCCCGATGCAATTAGGAATGTAAATTTAAGGCGAGTTTGGTTATGCTGTGGTGTATCCATAGCGTAAGACTCCTTTACGTTTTTGGTTAGACGCCTCGATAGTGTTGGTAGCACTTCGGGGCGTTGTTGTTTTACATCTGATATAAATGTGTTGTACACTGTCAGACACAAACAACATACACCCTGAGTATTACATATGTCAAACACAAATTTGCCGAGGGGCAATAAACAAATTGCGTTCAGAGTCGAGCCACAATTGGAACAAGCTATGAGGGAAGCGATGAAAATTGATGGTGATGAATCTATATCTGCATGGATAAAGAGAATTATCCGTAAAGAGTTACAATCTCGCGGCATTGAACAATAACCAATCAAATTAGCCCGGTGATTAACCAAGGCAAAATTATTGACTCGGTTCACTCCCCCTCTTAAAGATGGTAAGTTGGTTGAGTAATAACTAACTACACTTCTTAAAGAGTTGTAGTTAACCAATTGATTTATCTCATGACGCAAAGACGCGTGATCCCAAAGGGTAGCATTCGCCGTGCTATCCTTTTCTTTTTGTGCTTGACTAAATGACGGTCGCAAAGTTTGTGAGTCAGTATTACTAATGCTCAAATTATGACCAGACTGCAAATATGCAGCTTGACTACATTTCAATGGGTTAGGTAACTGACCCAAAACTATTGGGTATCCTAAAGTAGGACCAAACGCCAAATATGGCGTCTGAATGTTTATCAATGGGTTATTGAGGTGTACGAAAATATTCGTATCCCCATCGGCTAAATTTTCAGCCGATGACTGAGCGAAAAGTTTCGCTGAGTGACCAGCCAAAGTGAGGACTTCGACAGTAGGACCCCTTAATCTCAAGGAGTCACCAGAAATAATACTCTCGCTTAAACCGATAGAATGGCTTCCGTGTATCATTGCTTCGATTCCATGCGCTGCGCTAACCAA
>NZ_NJAI01000002.1:458014-521391 GCF_002632725.1 Xenorhabdus hominickii | reverse complement strand
TCCCGTTAATAGTTCCCATAGTTAACGGGATCATTTCGGCATAATTCTTTTTTCGGCTCTCTTTGTGCTGAACCAAAATAGGCTCTTGGTTGTTTTCAGAGTGAGCGAGTCCCTGACCATTTAAGGCCACATATTTAGATGTCATATTTTTACCCTGTCTTAATTAATTTGATTTTCGGCTGTAGGGGTTATTTACATTCTCTATTGTTGGCGGGAATATAAAGCTTTTCATTACATCACCTCGCTGCGAGACTCAGCAATACGCTGTGATATCCAGTCATCTATTTCTGATTCAACAAAAGCAACTGAGCGAGTACCGATTTTGACTTGCTTGGGGAATCGGTTATCTGCAATGAGTTTGTAGATCCACGCTTTACCGTAACCGGTTCTGCGTTGGACTTCGGGTAAGCGAATGAGGTTTTCTTTAGGTATTGTGATTGCTGGCATGTAGCCCTCCTGTTATCGAGTCCTTGATTTTCTTTAGTGGACGTTTGTTGATGACAAGGGGAATATACAAAACTTATTTGGCGCTTTTTGTAATATTACAAACTCAAATGTAATATTACACGCTGATGTTTTTTAACCAGCCTGATACTGTGTTTCCTGATGGCACATCAAAACCTTTACTTTCAAGATCAATCCTTATATCACCATTATCAATATGAGAGCGTGGATTATTGGCTATATCTTGCCCATAATGAGCTGCTATTAGTGCATATATAAACTCTGCTTGCTTATTAGCCGTCTTGGATGATGTTTTTTTGCTAGCTGGCATACACATAGATACAAATACGTCTATGTCTTCTTTTTTAATTGCAAAGTATGAATTTTCCGGCAATCCAACACATGGCACAAAACTGTCATAGATATCACCTGTAATTTCAGCGTTCTTTATTTGCTTAAATCGCTCTATATGTGCCTTAAAAAACCCATTCTCTTCCTCTCTTTGAGACTGAGATAATTTCACTAATGCGATTAATTCATGTTCAAAGTCTATTTTTTGAACAATCTGAAATCTTTTTTCACCATCTGCCAATATTATTCCTTTCGCCTCATATAAAGATCTTTTGGGTTTTGGTAGCCCTTGCTCTTCACTGTATTTTTTTTCTGCTTCGTATTTAATGATTCCAATGTGCAGAGCAGACCAGATACCCTCGGTAAAGATTATTTTGTCACCGATTGGGGTTGCGTGAATTATAGGCGTATCAGGCAATAGAGCTTCTTGGCTAAGAAGATGAATATTTGATGTGATAGCTGTCTCTGGTTCGCTAAGCACATGGGATAATGGCTTGCTCGTGATTTGCACTTCACGTACAAAGCAGCAAGAGTGAAAAAAGATTGATGGTTTTAACTCACCGTCAGCAATCAGGCGAGCTACGTCAGAAACACTGATATCATCATTAAGTGTTTTTCGTAAATATTTTGCACATTCATTCAGATTTAACCATTTTCTTTTCCCCAGTATATCCAACTGCTCGCCTCCATGGTTTCCATGTCGTTATTTTGGTGTCTACTGGGGTAAATTCTACAACTTAATCATGCAGGTGCAAGTGTACAAAATCGGGTAGTTTTGTGGATAACTAGTGAGTATATTTTTCATTATTCGCAGAATTAAAGGGCTTGACTTATTATTTCCATTCACATTGAAATAGTCAGTCAGATCCCATGACTATCAAGCACGTTTAAACTTGCCATGCACCACATTTCCGCCTTGCTCTAGTGCATCCATGTAGTCGGCATACCATTGCAGCATTTCCCTGCGACCATCCAGATACTGGGCGTGATTGTAGGTTCCTCGGATACTGTTTTTATCAACATGAGCAAGCTGTGTTTCAATCCAAGCAGAGTTGTAACCCTGTTCATGAAGTATTGTGCTCATCGTGTGCCTAAAGCCGTGACCTGTGGCTCTACCGCTATAACCCATACGCCTAATCATCGTATTTAATGCCATATCAGATATATGCTTTCTATAATCAGTACGGCTAGGAAAAATATATTGATAACTACCGCTGATTGGGTGTATCTGTTTCAGTAACTCAATAACCTGTTCAGACAATGGCACTATATGAGGGCGGCGCATTTTCATTTTTTCGGCCGGAATTTCCCATATACCAGTATCAAAATTAATTTCTGACCACTCAGCCTTTCTTAATTCGCCTGGCCGAACTCCGGTTAATATAAGAGTCCGTAAAGCCACTCTAACAATCTGGCTTCCCATATATTTATCTATAGAAGAAAGGAATTCTGGTAACTCACTTACTGAAAGATGTGCGTAGTGTTCACGCTTATGAGGAACAAAGGCACTAGCTAAATCTGGCGCTGGATTATACTCCGCCCTGCCCGTAATAATGGCGTACTTCCAAACTTCACCGCAACGCTGGCGGACTTTCTTCAATTTCTCAGTTGTGCCGCGCTTTTCCATAACAGAAAGCACTTCGAGTAGTTCCATTGGTTTAATGTCAGCAATCGGGCGATCACCTATATAAGGAAACACATCTTTTTCGAATGCGTCCATCATGTCGTCACGATAACCGACAGACCATCTATCTTTTCTACCTTCGTACCATTCGAGAGCGATATTTTTAAATGTATTCTCAGACTGGCTAATTGATGCGACTTTCTCCGCTTTTCTGGCTTCACTCGGATTGATGCCGTTAGCTACCTGTTTTCTAGCCTCATCTCTTTTAGCTCTTGCCTCAGTGAGAGTTACAACTGGGTAGATACCTAACGATATCATTTTAGTTTTACCTGTGAACTGATAACGATAGCGCCAACCTTTAGATCCATTGGTTTAAACTAACAAAGATAGCCCGTTACCGTCCGCCAGCGTATATGATTTTTCTTTTGGCTTGGCACGCTTGATTGCCATGTCTGTCAGCTTCATAAATCACCAATATTGTATAGGAAAATTGTAGAGGGAATTTCTATACAAAAAACTATACAACAAATTGCATAGATTTAGGAAGACGACGCTAGACCTTGGGAGAGTTAGATATTGAAGTTTTCTTTGATTTTACTGAGGAAAATAGACTTTAAGAGACGTTGCGATAAGTAGAAGTGGCGGAGGAGGAGAGATTCGAACTCTCGGATGGTTTCCCATCGGCGGTTTTCAAGACCGCTGCCTTCAGCCGCTCGGCCACCCCTCCGCAATGCCGAGCACTATAAACATGAGGGTTTCCAATGTAAAGCATTTATCTGCTCAACTGCCGATAAATCACTCAAACCTCTATCTATTGGTCTATTTATTCAGCATGTTTGGTAATCTTTCTTGGGAGTAAGGATGATTTTTGCTAAATTGCTGACATTCTTATTGAATGGTTAAAAGGTTATGTTGGTATTTGAAGGTCGCGAGATCGAAACTGATGTACAAGGTTATCTAAAAAATAGTAGTGACTGGCAAGAAGCCATTGCTCCTCTGCTGGCAGAACAAGAAGAGATCACGCTAACTGAACAACATTGGGAAGTTATACGTTTTGTGCGCGAGTTCTACGAAGAATTTAATACTTCTCCCGCTATTCGTATGTTAGTCAAGGCGATCTCGCAAAAATATGGTGAAGAGAAAGGAAATAGCCGATACCTCTATCGCCTATTTCCCAAAGGGCCAGCAAAACAGGCAACAAAAATTGCAGGCCTCCCAAAACCAGTTAAGTGTATTTGATTTATTCATCCGTCACTCATGGCGGATGCTAAAATCAGTCATTTCTTCTACTTCACAAAATTGAGATTGAAAATAGTCAATCTTGGCGCTCGGTGGCCCACCCTGCTCCAACCAATGCGTTAACATTTTTATTTGTTCATCATTACCACAAGCGACTATTTTAACGCTGCCATCATTCATATTGCGGACATATCCCACCAGCTTGTTTTTCTTCGCCCAATGATAGGCTTGATAACGGAAACCAACTCCCTGTACCCGCCCGTAAACGTAAATAGTAATGCTGTGTCTAGTCATCATCGTGTTCCCCTGAGATAAGATAGTAAGAACTGTGGAACGTTAAACCTACTTTTGGTATTGTATTTTATATACGCAACAGCTAACCTGAAATTATGAGATGGCGATCACATGCCATCTTGGTTTCAAAAATAATTGCAATTCCGGTTACCGGGTGTGCTCTTGACATTTACCTTACTGCCCTTATATAAGAGTTATTGCAAGGTTTCTTTGGAGGTGACTATGATGATCGCCAGCAAATTCGGTATCGGCCAGCAAGTACGACATAGGTTGCTGGGTTACTTGGGTGTTGTTGTAGATATTGATGCTGAATATTCTTTAGAACAACCGCAGGAAAATGATATTGCATCTAATGCTACCTTGCGTTCAGCTCCGTGGTACCACGTCGTGATGGAAGATGATGATGGGCAACCCGTCCATACTTATTTGGCCGAAGCTCAATTGACTTATGAAACTTCAGATGATCACCCTGAGCAACCTTCCATGGATGAGTTGGCCGAATCCATCCGTAGTCAATTGCAAGCTCCACGACTACGAAATTAAACGCTTTTATTACCCTTACTCGAACTATTTCTATAAGGTGGTGAAGAATAAACGATCACTGCCTTATTCATTTTTCCAGGCCCAAACGTGGAATTTCAATTTTTGGGCAACGATCCATCACAACAGTCAATCCTTCTTTTTCTGCCAATGATTTTGCCTCTTTGTTAATAATATCCTTTTGTAACCAGAGCACTTTTGCTCCAATAGCTATTGCTTCCTCCGCAACACCATAGGCAGCTACCGCATTGCGAAAGACGTCAACCATATCAATGGAGCGTTCAATATCCGCCAATTGGCTCACAACAGTCTGGCCCAATAGAGATTGTCCCGCCAACTGAAGTCTAACAGGTATGACTTCATATCCTTGGCTCAATAAGTATTCCATTACCTTATAACTTGGGCGATCTGTTTTCTTACTCGCTCCAACTAATGCGATGGTTTTAACCTTTCCCAAAATATCCGCTATATATTGATCGCTCATGTGTCCTCCATATCACCAAACCGTTACTTCATGACACAGCAACGATTTTCATTTGGTTTATCTACTACAGTATTTATGATAATCACGGCTATTTTTTTTATCTTGCCATTTAAAAAATGGTAAAAGATTTATTTGAATAAAGGTATCACCATGGAATTAACGGCTTGCACCTTGACAGAATCAAAAAATATCGCGCTTGTCGCTCATGATCACTGTAAAAAATCTTTATTAACCTAGGTTATTATCCATAAGACATTGTTAGAAACACATACGTTATATGAGACTGGAACGACGGGAAATTTAATTCAACAAAAAGCAGGATTATCAGTTACCAGTATGTTGAGTGGGCCAATGGGAGGTGATCAGCAAATCGGTGTCCTGATTTCTGAAGGTAAAATCGATGTTTTAATTTTTTCTGGGATTCTCTGAATGCCTTTCTTCATAACCCCGATGTCAAAGCTTTGCTACAGTTTGGAATATTCCCGTTGCAACTAACCGTTAATCTGCCGATTTCATTATCAATTCTGCGCTTTTTTTTCAGAAAAAGTCGATATCTTCGTACCAGATTATCAACACTATTTTAATGAGAGATTAATGTAGTTTCAGCATCAAGTAGAAGAGTAAAACTCTTCCTATTTTTCATTTTTAGATTTTGCTGGAATTGATATTACTCTCTAGGGCTTACGTTGAGTCGGTACTCCCAATTTCCCCAATTGATGAATGAATATTGACGGATTTTTTGGTTCCTGCATCAACCAGAGCTGTTTTTTCGCCCGAGTCAATGCAACATATAAAAGACGACGTTCTTCTGCGTCGGGGAAATCCTCAGGTTTTGGCAATAAAGCCTGTTCTATCACAGATTCCCGAATTGGTGCTGGGAAACCATCTTGCCCATGATGCAATCCCAAAATAATGACATAATCCGCTTGCTGTCCTTTAGACGCATGAATTGTCATAAATTCAATATTTAAATTAGGCCAACGTGTCGAGGCTTTTTTTAATAATTTTGGCTTAAGATAGTGGTAACGTGCCAATAATAAGATAGTTTCCTGTTTGGTAACATAGCCACTCATTTTATTAAGTAATGTTTCCAATTGTTCTTCCGGTAAAATCACAACCGATTTTTTATTCCCTTTTACTAAGCTATTAAGTGGCTTACTCAATTGACTCGGATTTTGTTGAATAAATAGGTTAGCGATTTCAGCAATACGTTCACTGAAACGATAAGTCGTATCCAGTGTACATTCTGCCCCTTTCCCAAAATAGTCGGAGAATGCTGTCGTTAAAGTTAATTCAGCACCACTAAAGCGGTAAATCGCCTGCCAATCATCCCCTGCAGCAAATAGATGGCTTTGCTTGTTTTGCATTTTCAGCGCCGTCAATAATTTGGCTCTCAATGGTGAAATATCCTGAAATTCATCCACCAGAATATGTTTCCAGGGACTGATAAATCGTCCTTTTTCTAAGATATTCACCGCTTGATGGATTAAACCAGAAAAATCGACTGCGCCCTCCGCTTTCAACGCCGCTCTCCAAGCTTTCAGCAAAGGAGCCATAAGCCGAACACGCTTCTGAAATACAGAGGTATAAGCAGAAGGTGCCTGTTCAATCATCTCTTTTTGACTACTACCATTCATGCGCATTAATTCTAACCAGCGTTCTAGACGGACTGATAAGCGAAGCGCGAGTTGTTTATCGTGCCAATATTCACCTTCTGATAATTGCCAATCTAATTCTTCGGTCAACCATTCTCGCCAACCTTTCGCTTGTGCTTTTTTTTCACCACACTGTTTTTGCCATTCCTGAATGAGAAAATCCCTACGCTTTTGTACATCAGTTTCCAGCTCGCTGATTTTAGGTTCTTTATTACTCCCTTGCTGAATGATATGCAGTGCCAATGCATGGAATGTTTTTGCCTTTATTGCTTTTGTTCCCAGACGTGCCTGAATACGTTCATTCATTTCATCAGCAGCCTGACGACCAAAAGCCAGCAACAAAACCTGTTCAGGAAGTGCTTGCTGACGTAATAATAGCCATCCTGCACGTGCAACTAAAACAGAGGTTTTTCCGCTACCTGCTCCAGCCAAAACCAGAATATTCTTTTCGCCATTAATGACAGCCCGACACTGAGTACGATTCAGTGGCGAGATTTCTACGGTTCGGAAAAACTCCTCATACTGTACCAACATATGATCAATCCATTGCTGGTTCGTAGTTTGAACTGTTTTCTCACCCTCATCTAACCAATTTAGACAAATTTGGTAATCGTCACGACAGTTCTCAAATTGTGTAATTCGCTGTAAGGGCAAGGGTAATGACTGAAACGTTTCTTGAATTTGTTGCTGTAAAGATGCTAAATCGGCAGCGTTAATCCAACGTTTTTGTTGTTTAACTTTATCAATTTCATTCATTTGTGCTGCCAGCGCATCAGCACTGACATCACTCATATCAAGGCTCCATTTTTGCCATTCTTTTAACAGATGATGGTAAAAATGCTGTGTTTGCTGCCATTCAGTTCCATGCAGACGAACCACTTTTCCTTCAAGTAATTCAAATTCCAGTTCCCCCCAGACAATCCCTCGCTTACACTGAATACCTAGTAATTGATTAAATGGAATAAGGTATTGGTGTTTATCACCGCTGACTTCAATGCCAGCATTGAGTAGACGCACCCGATTATAAGGATGCTGAGCGAGACATTGACCGATTTGCGTTGATTTTAGTTCCATTGTCGTGGCACCGTACCTGAAAATTATTGGACTACTTCATCACGTAAATATTGTTAGAGGTATTTTGTGCTAACGGTTTTATCCAGCTCCCGCCATTTTCTATATAACAGTCACGTTCTCTATTATATCCGTATATTCATTGCACTGACAGGGACTACCCTTGTTCCCTGGTTATTAGAGGCAGAACTCAAAATAACAATTCCATTACTGCTAGGCGTCGTTGCTGCGGCATTAACAGACTTGGATGATCGTTTAGTTGGCCGTCTTCGCAACCTTGTCATTACCTTGATCTCTTTTTTTATAGCTTCCGCTTCTATCACGCTGTTGTTTCCTTACCCGTGGCTTTTCATGCTTGGGTTGGCAGTATCTACCTGCAGCTTTATTCTGCTTGGTGCCTTGGGGCAACGCTACGCCACCATCGCCTTTGGTGCTTTGCTGATAGCCATTTATACCATGCTCGGATCATCAATATTTCCTGAGTGGTATCAACAACCTGTATTACTGCTCATTGGTGCGATTTGGTATAACTTGCTGACATTAACCGGCCATTTATTCTTCCCTATCCGCCCCCTGCAAGAAAATCTGGCGCGCTGTTACCAACAACTTTCTGCTTATCTCTATGCCAAAACCAGTCTGTTTGATCCCGACTCAGAAGCCGAAGAATATAAGCAGTCGGTGTTTGATATTGCTATGGCGAACAGTTCACTTGTCACAACGCTCAATCAAGCTAAGATCTCTTTATTAAGCCGTCTAAAAGGAGATCGAGGACAACGGGGGACTCGCCATATGTTACACTATTATTTCGTTGCACAAGATATTCATGAACGTGCCAGTTCATCCCATATTCAGTATCAAAAAATAAGGGAAACTTTTCGTCACAGCGACATTCTGTTTCGTGTCCAACGGTTGCTTTCCATGCAAGCACGGGCGTGTGAGCAAATTTCACAATCTATTATTCTGCATAAGCAATATCAGCATAATCCACGTTTTGAAAACGCATTTAACTACGTTGAAAATTCCCTTGAGCGCCTTAAAAATCAGCAAGGTGCTGATGCTACGATTATGGCATTTGATAATCTGCTAAAAAATTTACGGGCGATTGATGCTCAGTTAGCAGGACTTAGTTCTGATCAATACGTACTTTTTCAAAGTATGTCCGAAAACGACAAACAAGAAGAAACACGGTTATCCGATGAAGCCTTAACGGGTTGGCGTGATGTCTGGTTTAGGATCAGCAGTAATTTAACCCCAAAATCTGCCTTATTTCGCCATGCTATTCGGATGTCCGCTCTGTTATGTACTGGTTATGCCATTATTCAGTTATTTGATTTACAACGCGGTTATTGGATCTTACTAACGAGCCTATTTGTCTGCCAACCTAACTATAGTGCTACTCGACGCCGTCTGGCACTCCGTGTCATTGGCACATTGGCAGGTATTTTAATTGGTCTGCCAATCCTCTATTTTGTACCTTCGACTGAAGGAGAACTCGTGCTCATTGTCATTTCAGGAGTACTGTTCTTCGCCTTTCGTAATAGCCAATATGCACATGCAACGCTATTTATTACTCTACTGATATTGCTGAGTTTCAATTTATTAGGTGAAGGGTTTGAAGTCGCTTTACCAAGAATTATCGATACATTGATAGGCTGTGGCATTGCTTTTCTGGCCGTCAGTTTTATCTGGCCAGACTGGAAATTCCGTCAATTGTCTCAGGTCATTAACCGAACAATGGGAGCTAATTGCCGCTATCTTAATGCGATTTTAGTACAATATCACCAAGGCAAGAGCAACAGTTTAGATTATCGTATCGCTCGCCGTGATGCTCATAATTGTGATGCTGAGCTAGCTTCAGTGACCTCAAATATGGCATCAGAGCCTAAAAATTACCGTATATCTCATGAGACAGCCTTTCGATTACTATGCCTTAACCATACGATGCTGAGTTATATTTCTGCATTGGGTGCCCATCGGGATAAGCTCAATGACCCTGCAATATTGGTTCTTCTCAATGATGCAATTTGCTACGTTGAATTTGTATTAAAGCAAGGTTGGTTTAATGGTGATACACCGCAAATCATTACAAACCATTTGCTAGAAAGAATTAACCTAGTGTCTTCGGAGAGTAATGATAAAATCCAGCTTGTATTACAGCAAATAGGATTACTCATTGAACTATTGCCTGAAATTATTGGCTTAACGAAGAAAATCAGTGAATAAAAGAATAATAAGGTTATACCTTATGATAAGAGCCTATTCTATTAGGCTCTAGGTTACAAAACATATGAATACTGACAATAGGGGCCAATGCCCCTATTTAACAGATTTTACTCATTATGAATGATAATCCGAGTCCTGGTGAACCAATTCGCTGTGCCAGATAATTAATTCATTTCGTAATTGTTCTGGTAACACGGCGACATGGCAACCTTCTATCGCACCTGCCAATGCAAGCAGCAAGTTGACATTCTCTTTTTTCCTATGCTGTTGTAATTTCAAATAAGTTGCTTTCGCCCCTAACATTCGCAACTCTTCTACTTTGGAAACACCAACTTTCCATAATTGCCTTTCTAAAGCGACCCCTAAATTAGGAAGATCTTTAAGTCTGAGAGGCATATTTTGCCTATTGGTAATTTCTTCCATAGTATATTGATAAGCTAAATGCACATATTCAAGTAATTGTTTTTGATCCCGCCAAAGTGACTCACCAACATGATAATACCGTAGGGTAACAGGTATTCCCCTTTTTGAATAAATAAGCTTCCCCATTCCTCTAGCCTTAAATAATACCTAAGCGTGACTACTTCCTCGTAAATAAAGTTCTCCATCAGAACTGATAGCAAATAAAACACCATCAATTAACAACCCAATGCCACCAAATTGAGACTTTTTCTTCAGTTTTCCCAGTGAAGATACACCGTGTTGCAATTGGGTAAAGCGAGACCCGGATAAAAACATTTTTATCACTCCATGAATCACATTCCAAAATCATCTTTAATCATGCCTGTTATTAATAAAATAGATAACAAGAACAATTAATTAAAACCATACGCAATCTATTTCCAACTGCCAATCGTTAAGTCAGAAAAATCCGAATTTCTGTAAATTTTTGCGAAGCGCTTTGAAAAAAAGGGACTTGCTTTTAATCAAATATCGTTATACTGTATAAATATACAGCTATCGTGACGAGGAACATTATGAGCACTCAATCATCATGGGAATATCTCACTGAAATGAAGACGGCAACTTCTGACACAACAATGAATGAATTTAAAAAAGACAAAGAAATGGTCGGAATAACTGTTAAAAAACGGTCTTTTATTGAGCCCCCCCAAAGCACGATTTCACAAACAGCAAAAGGGTTGGTCAGTGAGTTGATTTACAATGAACATCAATCTGTTATTAATCACATCCTGCTTCCTTTATTGCGTCAGTCAGGAAATGAAAAACGATGGTTGCTCTGGGTAACTCCCAATAAAAAGTTAAGCCGGAACTGGTTGATAAACTCTGGGCTTCCCTTAAATAAAGTTGTCCAACTGAATCAAATTCTCCCCATGGCATCAATTGAGGCCATGGAAAAAGCGTTAGCAAGTGGTAACTACAGTGTGGTGTTAGGTTGGTTGCCTGAATTGTCTGAATATGAAGCAAACAAACTACAATTGGCCGCACAAAAAGGTACTGCTTTGGGTTTTATTATGCGCCCACAAAATTTAACACATCAATTTATGTCACAATTAAATAGATTACAGATCTACTCTGTTTACTATCATTGACTAAAATTAGGACTTATCCCAATATTTTTTATAAAAAATAAACTAGCAATTGATTAAAGTGCTTGTTTCCAATGAAAATCAATCTATTGATACGGTAAATAATGTAAATTTTTGTCAAAAAAACACAAAATTTGTAGAGCGATAATTAAAAAATTTGTGCATCGAGTCACAGTGTACTTGTAACTTTTTAAGTTCGTTGTAGACTTTACTCAGTTTGGATTTGTGCTCGTCGGCCTTAATATTTTAGGCCGAATGTTCCATTCAAAGTGCAATTACCTGACTAGAAATTTTAACCAATGGCTAATAATAAGGCTTTCAAGGCCAATTGCCTATTTGGATGATAACGAGGCGTAAAATGAAAAAAACAGCTATCGCAGTAGCCGTGGCAGTGGCAGCTTTCGCAACTACTGCTCAAGCAGCTCCAAAGGATAACACTTGGTATACTGGTGCTAAACTAGGTTGGTCTCAATACCATGACGTAAACTTCTACGGTAATGGTTATGATAACCGAATTGGTAATGGCCCTACTCGCAAAAACCAATTAGGTGCAGGTGCATATGTCGGTTATCAGGCAAACCCATATTTAGGCTTTGAACTGGGTTATGACTGGTTGGGTCGCATGGCTTATAAAGGCAGTGTCGACAATGGTGCTTTCCGTGCCCAAGGCATCCAACTGACAACTAAACTGAGCTATCCGGTATTGAATGATCTTGATGTCTATACTCGTCTAGGTGGTATGGTATGGCGTGCGGATTCCTCCGCAACTTATGGTGCTAACGAAACAACTGGCCAAATCAGAAAGAAAAACAACGACACTGGTGTTTCTCCTCTGGCTGCAGTCGGTGTTGAATACGCACTGACCAAAAATCTGGCAACCCGCCTCGACTACCAATGGGTTAACAACATCGGTGATGCAACCAGTGTTGGTGCTCGACCAGATAACGGCTTGCTGAGTGTTGGTGTTTCTTATCGTTTTGGTCAAGATGAACCAGCTCCAGTTGTCGCTCCACCAGCTCCAGTTATTCCGGCTCCGGCTCTGGCTCCAGTTATTGAGAAAAAGAGCTTCACTCTGCGTTCTGATGTCCTGTTTAATTTCAACCAATCAACGCTGAAAGCAGAAGGTCAACAAGCACTGGATGGCCTTTACAACCAGCTGGCCAAAATCGATCCAAATCAAGGTAAAGTTCTGGTAATCGGTCATACCGACCGCATTGGTAGCCAGAAATATAATCTGCCATTGTCTCAAAAGCGCGCTCAAACCGTTGTAAACTATCTGGTTGCTAAAGGTATTCCAGCAAATAGTATTCAGGCGGAAGGTCGCGGTAGAGAAAATCCTGTCACTGGCTCTACCTGTGACAACATTAAAATTCGCACTAAACTTATTGAATGTTTAGCACCAGATCGCCGTGTAGACATCAATATCGAAGGCACTAAAGAAGTTGTTACTCAGCCAAAAGTAGCACACTAATATCGGTCTAACAGATTGATTATAAAACCCCATTTTCAAAATGGGGTTTTATTTTTTCAACTCATTTTTTTATTTATAGCTGGAATTTATTTTCCCAAAATGGATTCTAAATCCTGTTTTAAACTCGACATCTGATGAGTATATTTTTCTTTATATTCAGCATCTTCTAATAATTGCACTATTGTTTCTGATAAAGTATTATCTCGACGCCGAGACAGCGCTGAAAGCCGTTGCCAAACATGGAAATCTAAATCGATGGATTTCTTGCGCGAGTGTTGGTGCTCTGCATTAAAATGGCGTTTACGCCGTGCCCGAATTGTTTGCTTCATTCGGTTGGATAAATCTGGGTTCATATGCATTGAAATCCATTTCAGTACCTTGATCGGCTCACATTCTAGCTTCATCAATTCATTGACCGCATCCTGAGCAGTACTTTTTTCAATGTATTTAGTAATCGGCTCACCCTCACGGTGTTTTTTAGCCAAATATGTCCATTTCCAGCCACATTCCAGATTTTCCAATTGTTGATATTTCATTTCATCTCTCAGTGACACCGTAACCTTAAATTAAGCATAGCAATTATTTTTTTAAATTGCCCATAACAACACAGAATATTGGAATATTTTACAGGCAATGGACGCATTGGCTCAAATGTCGTGACTTTCAAGATTCTGCCATGTTGGTTCATTGTTTAATCTTGTATAATAAATGTTTTCCTTTTTACTATATGTAGCTATCACTTTGACGAATATAAAACTAGACTGGCAGGCATTACAGCCAAACAATACGCCTTATCAAGCACTCTTTAATTCTGTTGCAGAATTATCCCACATCACAATGGATGAGGTTCAACCTAGGCTATACGGTGGATTATCCCTTTTTTGTCAGGCCGAACTGCGTCAATCTTTTATGCTGCTAAAGGCAGAAGAGAGTGATACTTATCTGTCTCTTTTATCTGAAGCAATCGCCCCTTTATTACCGGAGAATCATCCAAATATTGGTGGCTACTACCAGATAGAGCACCAAACCATTACTTGGCATCCTTCAGGAGAAGGACTTTTTGCTCCAACTGAACGTGTTGCTTATCGTGATTGGATTGAACCAGAACAATTATTCGGCAACATCTACTCGCACCAAAACGTACTGCAACTACAACCAGGGCTTATCCATCAAGCTAATGGTGGTATTCTGGTTTTATCCCTACGCACTCTGCTCTCTCAACCATTAATGTGGGTTCGCCTCAAGCAGATGATTATCCAGCGCCGTTTTGACTGGCTATCACACGATGAAAATCGCCCGCTCCCCCTGCCTGTACCGTCAATGGAATTGAACCTGCGTCTGGTTTTAGTCGGAGATCGACTAAGTCTTGAAGAATTCCAGGCTATTGAACCTGAACTGGCAAACAGTGCATTGTACGGTGAGTTTGAATTGGATATGCCCTTCCATGAAGAAGATGATCTGACAGTATGGTGCCGTTATGTTAAAAACATCACTCAGCAACAGAACCTGCCACCTTTAAATTCTGATGCTTGGCCTGAGCTGCTCAAACAAGCAGTTCGCTATACAGATGATCAATTCCGTCTTCCTCTGGATATCCAATGGTTACAACAGAAGTTGGAGATGGCGGCTAATTATCAACAAAACAAGCAAATCACCGAGGATTCCCTCCAACAAGCAGAAGATAGTCGTATGTGGCGGCACGGTTATTTGGCCGAACGCAGCATAGATGAAATTTTGCAAGGTCAGGTACTGATCCGTACACAAGGTTCAGTTATTGGTCAAATCAATGGATTATCCGTACTTGAATATCCCGGACATCCTGACCCAATGGGAGAACCTTCCCGCATTAGCTGTGTTGCACATTTAGGGGATGGTGAATTTATTGATGTCGAACGCAAGGTTGAGCTAGGCGGCAATATCCATGCAAAAGGCATGATGATCATGCAGGCTTACTTGATTTCTGAATTAAAGTTGGATCAGCCACAACCCTTCTCTGCTTCCATTGTATTTGAGCAATCCTATGGTGAAGTAGATGGTGACAGTGCTTCACTGGCTGAATTGTGTGTCCTCATCAGTGCCTTATCACAACAACCTATTGATCAACAAATTGCTGTCACAGGTGCTGTAGACCAATTTGGTTATGTGCAACCAATTGGGGGCGTTAATGAAAAAATTGAGGGATTCTTCCGCATATGTAATTACCGGAGTTTGACCGGACATCAAGGTGTCATTATTCCTGCATCCAATGTTCAACACTTGTGCCTGAATCAAGATGTTGTTGATGCAGTAAAAAGTGGACAATTTCATATCTGGTCTGTCGAGCATGTCTCTGAAGCCGCCTCACTACTAACTGGTATTCCTTATTACGATCCACAAAAAGAACACTTGTTAGCTATGATATATGAACGTATTACTCAGGCTAATAATCATGAAAGACCTAGGCTTCCTTGGTTTCTCCGCTGGTTAGGCTAATTTAATCACTATCTGATCGGAGTTGTTCGGCGTACAAGTGTACGCTATTCTCTAGCCTTACACGATGATAAGGCAATCTGAGAACATGTTTAAAAAACAAGAATCCTACACGAAAGAAGAACTTCAAGCCTCTGGACAAGGCAAATTGTTTGGTGAGAACGGCCCACCTCTCCCTTCTGGCAATATGTTGATGATGGATCGCATCATTAAAATGACAGAAGCTGGCGGTACCTACGATAAAGGGTATGTCGAAGCGGAATTCGATATTAACCCAGAGTTATGGTTTTTCGATTGTCATTTTGTCAATGACCCTGTAATGCCCGGCTGCCTCGGCCTTGACGCAATGTGGCAGCTTGTTGGCTTCTTTCTCGGCTGGGTTGGTGGAGAAGGTAAAGGCCGAGCACTCGGTGTTGGAGGAGTTAAGTTCACCGGGCAAATATTACCCTCAGCAAAAAAAGTGACCTATCGCATTAATTTTAAACGTGTTATTAACCGTAAACTGATTATGGGACTGGCGGATGGCGAAGTCTTGGTAGATGGTAAACTGATTTATACTGCGACTGATTTAAAGGTAGGATTATTCAAAGATACCAGCAATTTTTAATGTCTTATTTTAATATATTGCTTTAATTTGCTTAAATTTTGATGATCTGACATTAGTGATTAACAAGCTTATCAACTCAGACCTCCGATATTGAACACCTCCGCAAAGCGGAGGTGTTCTTTCCGCTTAATCAGTCAACTGACATCAAACACGATCTTCCATCGCCTGACGCCATCCTCCCAACCAATATGAACGAGCATCCAATGAATGATAAGGACAATTCTCCCGAGGTCGACCCAAAATACCTGCTTGATAGCCTCTGGAAAGTGCTCTTGCTAAGCGGTCTCTTTTCTGTCTTTTCATGCTTTACTTCCTCATTTATTACCATGAAGATGAAACGGCGATCGTTTTTTATTCAGTTTGTTCTAGTGATACCCTTATATGAAATGAAGATCAAGCAAAGAAATTCATAAAATTGTCATATACTTGACATAAGAAAACAAAAAGTTATAATAAATTAATTTATGATGGGCATTTGAAAACATGCCCATAGATGCTCAAATAGCGAGCACCAACCATGTATTAACGTTGAAAGGATATTTGTTTAGCAATGGATTGAGCTAACTGATTGTAGCCTTGTGCCAAAGTATGTACTAATTCAGCATAGCCATCTTTTTTCTGCTTCAATTCAATCTGGAATGGCTGCTTAATCACATTATCCGGATTAGATAATATCCAGTATCCCGCAATCAATACCCGCCCATCATACCGGCCGTGAAAAGCAGTTATTGTGATATCTAAAGCATCTGCGTCTTTTTCTAGTTCTTGACCAGAAACCAAACGATGTGGAAATGCAGCACTTAGTTCGGAAATCAAAATTTGCTGTAACTGCTGCTGCAATGGACTGGCCCACAAATGATTCGAGGCACTGATATAGCTGACATTTCCTGTTTGATAAACAATTCCGGATGCAGCAAGATAGTCAGAAAGGTTAACCCCCTTTATCCACAACTGCCTTTCATGTCTGGCTCCCAGTTTACTCTCTTGTGATGCTAAATTTTCTGCTGGCACATTCGCTAAAACGGGTAGTTGGTAATACGTTTTTTGTGACTGACTACTACTACATCCCGCAGTAGACACACTCCCAACAACAAATACACTAGCAGAAATAAAAAATGCCAACCTCGCAATCAACTTTTTCATTATTTAGGCGCCTTTTTGGGTTCAGGATCGTTTGTCGCTTCCGCTTCGAATACCAACGCATTGCTCTTGTTGTTAAGAGTTTTCAGGACAGGCTGCAATTCACGCAATACCTGATCTAACCGCTGCATATTGTCAACCAACTTGTTATAAGCCGGTGATCCTGGCTGGATACCTTGCATACTGCGGTTTAACTCCTGCAATGTATTTTGTATATCTTTAGGCAATTCCTGTGCCTCTTTGCTCGCAAGAATACGATTTAGTTCATTCATTGTTTTATGTGCTGACTTGATCGTTTTCTCACTTTCTTCGAGCGTCTGCCTTACCTGAACAAATAGCGGCTCAATCGGCATGTTATTGATTTTATCCAACGCTGTTATAATTTTTTGTTGAATTTGCGCCAAGCCACCACTCACTGTTGGCAAAATGCCATAATCAGCAATTTCAGATGGACCTTTCCATTCTTTTTCATTTGGGTAAAAATCCAAATCAATAAATAATGCCCCTGTTAGTAAATTACCCGATTTCAGAGTAGCCCTAAGACCCCGGGTAATAATGTCTTTCAGTTCCTTATCTGTATCGAATTTACTTCCCAACTCTTTTTCAAAGCGTTCAGGCTCTATATGGATCATGACTGGAATACGAAATTCATTGTCGAGACGCTGCCTAACCCCTTTAGCATAAAAAGGTACTTCTGCTACAGTGCCCAACCGGATACCGCGGAATTCAACGGGTGCTCCCGGCTGCAAACCACGTACTGAATCAGAGAAAAATAATAAAAAGTCTTTATGTTCAGTATAAAGTGAGTTTTGGATACTTTTCTCACTATCATAAAGTTTAAAAGTTTCTTTTTCTTTGATGGGATTACCCAAAACCCAACCTTTTGGTACATCAAAACTAACGCCACCACCAAACAAAGTTGATAATGAAGCAATTTCAACCCGTAAACCTTGCGAAGACATATCAAAAGATACACCACTGTCTTTCCAAAATCTGACATTTGTCGTCAATAAAGCGTCGTAAGGAGCATTGATGAAAATTTGGTAGCGAACATGACGAGATTTTGGATCAAAGAGACTCGTTTCAACCGATCCCACTCGATAGCCTCGAAATAACACTGGATCACCGGGTGTTAATCGCCCTGCTTTTTCACTGGTCAGGACTATCCGAACCCCTTTTGCATCAGGAGAAGCCAGTGGCGGTGAATCAAGTAATGAAAATGATCTTTCTTCTCCACCTTGTGTACCAGGCTGTAATTCGATAAATACGCCTGATAGCAATGTACTCAAACCAGAAACGCCTTCACGCCCAATCTGAGGTTTTACAACCCAAAATGCGGTATCTTTGTGTAACAGCCTCTCCATACCATCATTCAGACGAGCTTTAATGATAACTTGGCCCAAATTATCGCTCAGTGATACTTTTTCGACGACACCGACGCCAACACTGCGGCTTTTTATTTTCGTTTTTCCTGCCTCAATACCTTCTGCGCCAGACGTTATCAGAGTGACTTCAGGCCCCTGATGACTGAAGTGATAGAACAGTATCCAAGCCCCAATAAGCACAGTGATAATTGGCACAATCCACACAGGTGACCAACTCTTCAGTTTACTGATTCTGGCTTGAGTCAGATCTTCTTCTTTATCCGTCACCTTACGATTCCTCACTTTTATGTAACGCAAATTTATTATTGGATTTATCCCAAGTTAAACGCGGATCAAATGTCATTGACGCAAACATCGTCAAAATAACAACCAGAGCAAACAATATGGCTCCGACAGCAGGATAGATACTCATGAATTGCCCCATACGAACCAGAGACGATAGTACAGCAATAACAAATACATCAATCATTGACCAACGACCAACAAATTCCACTATTTCATAAATAAAATGCATCGTTTCAGAATCATGCTTACCTTGACTTTTTGCATCCCAGCACAGCCAACTAATGGCCAGCATTTTCAGTAAAGGCACCATGATACTGGCGATAAAAATGACCATTGCAACAGGATAAGAGCCAGAGCTCCAAAGCAAAATAACGCCTTCCAGAATGGTGGAATTAATGTGGCTCCCTAATGCTTGAGTCACCATTATTGGTAAAATATTCGCCGGAATATAAAGTATGACTGATGTTATCAGTAGTGCCATTGTGTACTGGAGACTATGATGGCGGCGGGCATACCCCTTTGTATGGCAACGGGAGCAGTAGAGTTGCCGGGCAGGCAAAATGGCTGTACAACACTGACACAGCCTGACACCTTGCACCAAACCCGGCTTTCCTGCCTGTAGCGTGTGGCAAACTTCAGGGGCGGGTTCTACTTCATTCCAAAACCAATGTCTGTCAAGGCATTGGAACGCCCTGATCTGAAACAAACAGAACAGACAATAAGGCAAGAAGCTCAAGCCGATGCTAATTTCACCATACGCCATAAGCTTAACAAAGCTGACTAACACTCCAGCCAGAAAGATCTCTGCCATGCACCACGTTTTCATCTGGAACAGGATGCGCGCCAACTCTATTTTCAAGCGACGTGCTATCTTGACGTTCTGACATAATAGAATAATGGCAATCATGCAAAATGTGGGCACAAGCTGAACAAAGATCAGGAAAAACACGGCCATACTGGAATAGTCTTCACTGAACATCACTTTGGGAATTTGAGTCAGCTTAATTTCACTGATAATCCCCGCGACACTCATGCTGACAAAAGGAAACAGGCAAGCGAGAAATAACATCACTAATGCACTTGCTGCATAGCCTGCTGGTTGATTGCGGGGGGCTTTCCACTTTGCGGTCAGCAAAGTGTCGCACCGAGGGCAAACCGCCTTTTTCCCTTGTTCCAAGTCAGGCACAGCCACCAGCATGTCACACTGGGGACATAGAACCAACTTGTCATGCTGATGGTTATTGGAACACAAAGTGTTTCTCCTTTAGCAAAATCCACAAATTTCTTTTATGCGGGCGCTATCATCCATTTTTCATCATTTCTAGCTCTTGCCAACGATCAAAAGCTGTTTCCAGTTCTTGCTCTTTATTTGCTAATTCACTCAGAATATTTTGTGTAATTTCATGTGGTTGGTTAAAGAATTCAGAGTCACTAACCTGAGATTGTAATTCTTCTATCTTTTCTTCTAACGTTTCCAATAATGATGGTAGTTGCTCTAACTCGCGCAGTAAACGGTAACTTATCTTATTATTTGTCCGTTTAGGAGCTTCTTTCTGTTTTACTGTATTACTTTCAACACTTACCTTTTTTTCTGAGGCATGGTGTTTTTCTGAGGTATGGCGCAGGGAAATGGTTTGAGCCCGTTGCTGTTGAGCATCGTAATAGCCTCCTACATAATTGTTGATTTCACCATTGCCTTCAAAAATCCAGCATTCAGTGACTGAATTATCAACAAATTGACGATCATGACTCACTAAAATCACTGTTCCAGTATAACCGTCAACCAATTCTTCGAGTAATTCTAAAGTTTCAACATCAAGGTCATTGGTAGGTTCATCGAGAATAAGCAAATTGCTTGGCTTCAGGAAAAGACGCGCCAGTAACAGACGATTACGCTCACCACCAGAAAGTGCCCGCACAGGAGTCATCGCACGTTTGGGATGAAAAAGGAAATCCTGCAAATAACCCAATACATGACGGGAACGCCCGTTGACCATGATTTCCTGTTTACCTTCTGCAAGGTTATCTATAACAGTTTTGTCAGGATCTAATGCCGCACGATGCTGATCAAAGTAAGCAACTTCAAGTTTTGTGCCGCAATGAATACGGCCACTATCTGCCGACAGATCGCCCAACATCAGCTTCAATAATGTGGTTTTTCCACAGCCATTTGGTCCGACTAAAGCAATCTTGTCACCACGTTGAACCTGAGCTGAGAAATTTTTGACCAATGTTTTATCACCAATCTGGTAATTCACATTTTCCATTTCAAATACGATCTTACCGGAACGCGTTGCTTCTTCAACCTGCATTCGCGCTGTACCCATGACATTACGGCGTTCAGAATGTTCTACGCGCAACGCTTTCAATGCTCTTACCCGACCTTCGTTACGAGTACGTCGAGCTTTAATGCCCTGACGGATCCAGACTTCTTCCTGAGCCAGCTTTTTGTCAAATTCGGCATTTTGCAGTTCTTCAACCCGCAATGCCTCTTCTTTACCTTCAAGATATTTATCGTAATTTCCCGGCCATGAGGTCAGCTTGCCACGATCCAGATCGATGATACGGGTCGCCATAGTACGAATGAATGAGCGGTCATGGGAGATAAAAACAAGGCTTCCGTTGAAATCTTTCAGGAAATGTTCCAGCCATTCAATAGTATCGATATCAAGATGGTTGGTCGGCTCATCCAGAAATAGAACTTTTGGTGCACAAACCAGTGCTCTGCCCAATGCTGCTTTACGCAACCAGCCACCAGACAGCGAAGATAATTTCGCTTCTGCTGGCAAGGACAATTGTTTCAATACATCACTAATCCGACTATCCAATGACCACAGGCCACGGATATCCAGTATTTCCTGCAACTCTGCAAGACGGTTCAGATTCTTTTCGCTGGGATCTGTTTCCACCAAATGTGAAGCATGGTGGTATGCTTTGAGGTATTCAGCCTGCTCTTTTACCCCTTCCGCAACAAAATCAAATACCGTGCCTTCTACATCACGGGGAGGATCTTGTTGTAAACGCGCAACAATCAGATCCTGCTCATAAATAATCACCCCATCATCCAAAGGTTGTTCTTTTGCCAGCACACGCAATAATGTTGATTTCCCTGCACCATTGCGTCCTACCAAACACACCCTTTCATTTTCTTCGATATGTAGTTCAGTGTTATCCAATAACGGCGCATCGCTGAACGATAAATAAGCACCGGATAAATTAATCAATGACATAATATTATTTTTCCTCGCCAGCGTGACGCAGCAACCAGCAGTTATGGATCTGACGGTTACGGGCAAAATCCTGAGATAAGGTTTTTTCTGTTATTTCTTCGGCAACCAAGCCTACTTTTTCCAATTCGGCTAAATCCATTTTGAATCCGCGCTTATTGTTGGAAAACATCAGCGTTCCGCCTCGACGTAACAAACGTTTCAGCTGTTTCATTAATTCAATATGGTCACGCTGAACATCGAAAGTGTCTTCCATGCGCTTGGAATTGGAAAATGTTGGAGGATCAATAAAGATCACATCGAATTGTTCACGGCTCTGAGACAACCATCCCAAACAATCCGCCTGAATTAAACGGTGCTGACGTCCCGTTAACCCATTCACCTGTAGGTTTTTCTCTGCCCATTCAAGATAAGTATGGGACATATCCACCGTAGTTGTCGAGCGTGCACCGCCCAATCCAGCATGAACTGTCGCCGAGCCTGTATAAGCAAATAAGTTGAGGAAATCCTTCCCTTGGCTCATTTCACCTAATTTTCTGCGGGCAATACGGTGATCAAGGAATAGCCCTGTATCCAAATAGTCGGTCAGGTTAACCCAAAATTTCGCCCCATATTCGTTTACCAAAAAGAATTCTTTCTTTTCGGCCATTTTTTCATATTGGCTTTTACCTTTCTGGCGTTGACGAGTTTTCAAAACCAATTGGCTGGATGATAAACCGAGCACATTCATTGTTGCACTGATGACATCAAACAAGCGTTGGCGGGCTTTATTAGCATCCACGGATTTTGGTGGTGCGTATTCTTGAACAATGACTTTATCCGCATAACGGTCAACGGCAACATTGTATTCTGGTAAATCCGCATCATATAAACGATAGCAATCTACACCTTGCTCTTTAGCCCATTTACTGAGTTTCTTCTCATTCTTACGCAGGCGGTTCGCATAATCCTCAGCAATACCAATATCCAAGGATTGAGGTTTATCCGATAATTGGTAGTTTTTCTGGATACAGTCCAATGGGCCATTTTTTGCCTTAAACTCGCGTTCCGCACGCAATTGCAGACAGCTCAAGAGTTCTGGTGATGCACTGAACAGTGATAAACGCCAGCCGGGAAAACGGCTTTTCATCACACGCCCAAAAATACTGTGTAGAGCAATCAAAGCCGGTTCACTTTCAAGGCGCTCACCATAAGGCGGATTGCTTAATACCGTTCCTAACGTACCTTCTGGC
Organism: Xenorhabdus hominickii; assembly: GCF_002632725.1. GTDB lineage: Bacteria > Pseudomonadota > Gammaproteobacteria > Enterobacterales > Enterobacteriaceae > Xenorhabdus > Xenorhabdus hominickii. The sequence goes on along the minus strand of NZ_NJAI01000002.1, from coordinate 498,100 downwards.
AGTGGATTTTCCAGCTTACTGGCATCGCCCTGCTGGAATTGGATCAGTTGAGCTACTCCCGCTCTGCGGGCATTTGAACGTGCCATATCCATGACACGGCGGTCAATATCTATACCAAAAAAACGAGACGTTGTTTCCTGCAAGCCTTTACGAAAGCGTACCTGAGCTTCTGTGGTAACTTCACGCCAGAGAGTTTCATTGAATTGCAACCATGACATAAATCCCCAATATGTGCGGTGCAAGCCAGGTGCACAATCTGCTGCCATCATGGCTGCTTCTATTAACAACGTTCCTGAACCACACATTGGATCAACCATTGGTGTTCCTGCACTCCAACCAGAGCGCAAAATAATCGCTGCTGCAAGGCTTTCTTTCAGTGGAGCCTGACCTGCTAAATCGCGGTAACCACGGATATGCAGACTATCTCCACTCAAATCGAGTGAAACAGTGGCTTTTTCTTTATTAAGGAAGACATTGATACGGATATCGGGTTGCTGTTTCGCAACATCAGGACGTTGCTTTATTTCACGTACAAAGCTATCAACGATGGCGTCTTTGACTTTCAATGCGCCATACTGTGTGTTTCTGATCTCTTCATTCATGCCGCTGAAATGCACTGAAAACGTGCTATCAACTGAGAAAATTTCGCTCCAGTCAATGGACTGGACACCCAGATACAGATCTAAGTCGCTATAAACATTGAATTCATTAAGAGGCATCATAATACGGGATGCCAGCCTGCTCCACAGCAGACTTTTATACATAACCCGCTCATCACCACGAAAATGAACCCCACCTTGGGCAATCTTGCAGGACTGCGCTCCCAGCATTTCCAGTTCGTTCTTTAACAGTTCTTCCAGTCCACGTGCCGTGCTGGCAAAGAAAGAGTTCATTTTATTAATCATCACAGAAAGTTCACCACCAAAAAAATTGTGGCACATTATAGCCAATCCGAGCAACATGTCATAAAGTTGCTGGCATGAATAAAAAAATAAAAATATTTTGGAGATAATGAATGTTGGCTTTATCCCGCCTCTATACCTACCCCGTCAAATCTATGCGCGGATTGCAACTCTCGCATTCCCTCGTTAATGAAAGTGGCCTGACGTTCGATCGCAATTTTATGATAACGACATTAGATGGTACATTTATTACGGCCCGCCAATACCCACAAATGTTGCTATTCACTCCCACAATGCTCAATAACGGCCTGTATCTACAAGCGCCAAATAGAGAAAGTGCAACCATACTTTATGCTGATTTTAAAGAAGAACGTTTCCCTACCGAAGTTTGGGGTAATCATTTTACCGCCCTCGTTGCCCCTGATCTGGTGAATACTTGGCTAAGTGGCTTTTTTGATATGCCTGTACAACTTCGCTGGCTCAGTGAAGAATTAACCCGACGGGTCAAGAAATTTCCCGATATTTCTTTATCATTTGCGGATGGCTTTCCCTATTTAATTATTAATGAAGCCTCTTTTCATGCACTACAGCAACGTTGTCCGGCCAGTCTTAAAATAGAGCAATTTCGTGCCAATATAATTGTCACTGGTGCAGTGCCTTTTGAGGAAGATAGCTGGCAAGTTATCCAGATCGGCGATATTGTTTTCGATCTGCCCAAACCATGCAGCCGCTGTATTTTGACAACCGTCAGTCCAGAAAAAGGCCGTAAAAATCCGAAAAGCGAACCACTGGCAACATTGCAGTCGTTCAGAACAGCCAAGGAGAATGGTGATGTCGACTTTGGGCAAAATGCCATTGCCCGTAATAGTGGTATTATTCGTGTTGGGGATTGCATCACCATTTTAGAAAAGAAAACACCGCGCAAATATGGTAGCGGTGAACAAGCAAAAGATTTAAATATAAAAGAAGCCGCTGAACAGTCTGTTTCTATTGAATTTAATGGTCAACGTTTTATCGGGAATAATCAGCACATTATTTTAGAACAGCTAGAAAATCAAGGCATTAAAATCCCCTATTCATGCCGTGCTGGTATCTGTGGCTCCTGTAAGATATCCCTGATTGAAGGCAGCGTATTACCACTAAAATCGACATCTATCAAAGACAATGGAAAAATTCTGGCCTGTAGTTGTATTCCTCAAAATGATTTAGTCCTTGAATTAAATTAATACTTAATAATACATAACAATAATATTTGAATTTATATCAGGCAGTATAGATAAAATCATCTGTCTGATTTTCTATATCCATACCTATTGTTGATTTTCGTAAATTTTTAGAGGAGTAAATATTATAAAAGAAAGGTCATCAAATATTTGAGGTACTAAATATTTTTTAACGAAGTGTGATAACTGACATCATAAATTCAGTGAGTTAATAATATTACATTGCCCTGTCAAATATCGATGTTTGAGTGCGCTGGATATAAGGCGCTATGCGATCATTCATCACCTTAATCGGGTCACAGAAAGTCATCACTCGATCACTTAGCTCTAATTTTTGTTGAGCCAATAGACATTGGCTGGCATTGTCACCGACTTCAGTCACCATAAATAGCGCCCCAGTACTATTATCCTGTAAACGCAGCTGCACTATTTCTCCCTGTTCTGGTTTTTGCACTAAAGCAAAATTGGAGAAATACCAGCTTTTTGGCATTTGTGGTTTCATAAAACGAAATGCGACCACCCCATTCAGTGCTAACTCTGCACTGAGTGCCGGTGCCATATTAACATGGCGGGAATGTTCTTCAAAAGCATAATAAAGAGCAGCATCATCGACAGAAAAAGACATTCCTTGCATTGTAATTGCATAGTCGGTCAACATCTTGGCAGGAAAACGGGAACGAAAAACCATACCATTAGCAAGATCGAGCATGACACGATTATGCTCGGGATCAAAATACCAGCGCCACTGATCATCAGGTTTAATTTTCATTGATTATCCTTTTATGGTCAAAATAGCTTTTTGACTAAAAATAAACATCACTACAGAAATGGAAAACCAAAAGAAATGATAAAATTTAGTCTATCAGATAAAATATAGACGAGTTGAGGGCAGAAATAAACCCCCAACCTTAAATCGCGACAAATAATCAAAGATGATTAATAATATCTTTGATTAATTTTGGGCCTTTATAGATAAAACCAGAATATATCTGAATCAACGAAGCACCTGCTTCCATTTTTTCTCTGGCAGCAACAAGTGAATCAATTCCACCAACACCAATAATCGGTACTTCACCCTTTAACTCTTGGGAAAGACGACGAATGATTTCAGTACTACGTAACTGAACAGGACGACCACTTAGTCCCCCTGACTGTTGGCAATGGTTCAACCCCTCGATGATCTTTCTATCCAATGTCGTATTGGTTGCAATAACGCCATCAATATGATGGCGCATTAAACTATCAGCAATTTTTATTAATTCTTCCTCTGAAAGGTCAGGAGAAATTTTTACAGCAACAGGAATATATTTTTGGAACTTCTGTTGCAGTTCACTTTGCTTATTTTTAATCGCAGATAAGAGATCATCCAATGCATCACCGTATTGCAATGTTCTCAAACCTGGGGTATTCGGAGAAGAAATATTAATGGTGATATAACCTGCATGTGGATAAACCTTATCCATGCAAATTAAATAATCGTCTTTTCCATTCTCGACTGGAGTATCTTTATTTTTGCCAATATTGATCCCGATAATCCCATCGTATTTAGCTCGTTTGACATTCTCAACCAGATTATCCACCCCAAGATTATTAAACCCCATCCGATTGATAATTCCTTCTGCTTCAACGACACGGAATAATCTTGGCTTATCATTTCCCTCTTGTGGGCGTGGTGTTACTGTACCAATTTCAACAAAACCAAATCCCATCGCACCAAATGCATCAATGCAATCGCCGTTTTTATCAAGGCCAGCAGCTAATCCAAGCGGATTCTTAAAGGATAATCCCATGCAAGTAACAGGTTTTGTAGCAACTGACTGACGGATGAGAAACTCGAAAGGTGTATCAGTAATGCGCTTGAGCTGGCGGAAAGTAAGTTCGTGTGCCTGTTCTGGATCAAGCTGGAACAATGCCTTCCGTACTAGAGAATAATACATTTAGATTAACCTATTGTTTTTATGCGAGAATTGTTTTTATGTAAGAGTTGTCTGTTATACATTTTGAGTTATGCACAATCCCGTACATATAATCCTGTACATATAAAATTGCTGCTTTATTGTGGCTGGAAAAGATGGCTAATTTATCATTATATGAATCAACAAAAAAGCCCTCTTTATGGGCCGAGAGCCTATCATTCAATATTTTTTATCTGGCTTTTTTATCTGAGAATAGAGAGGCACAGCAAATCTTAAATAAATATTATTGAATTTCCTCCGGCAGTAACCGGAGGAAATATTACCTATTAGCTTTCGAGCGCTTTGGTAATTTTTTCGAACAGATCACCAGACAAGTTTTCCAACCCTTTCAATTGCTCCAATGTAGAACGCATCAAGAACTGACGCTTTTCATCATAACGTTTCAGGCGAATTAATGGATCGATTAAACGTGATGCAACCTGTGGGTTTCGAGTGTTCAAATCAGTCAGAATTTCTACCAAGAATTGATAACCACTGCCATCTTCAGCATGGAAGGCCACTGGATTATTAGCAAAAAACGTTCTCAGTAACGAATAAACTCGGTTTGGGTTATTCAAGCTGAAAGAACGATGGCTTATTAAAGTGCGGACTTTATCAAGTACATCGAAAGCTGGGCTGATTGCCTGAAGAATAAACCATTTATCCATGACCAACCCATTCTGATGCCAACGCTGATCAAATTCATCCATTAATTGATAACAGCAAGGCAACTCAGCAAATACTGCCGCAGATAGCGCAGCGATAGTATCCGTCATGTTATCAGCCTGATAATATTGTGCTGCCACTAATTTATCAGCCAGTTCCTTATCATCAATAAAAGCCAGATAGCTGAGACAAATATTGCGCAAGGCACGTTTCGCTATATCCTGATGTTCTACGCGGTATGCACCTGTATGAATACTGTGATAAACCGCAGCAAATTCATCAACCATTTCGTTGGCCAGTGTCTGCGTCACGGCGTGAACGACATCTTGAATGGCCCGAGGATCAACAACCTCAAACAATTCTGCCAATTCATTTTCAGACGGCAGGGTCAGAATCAATGCAGTCAGTGCCGGATCGATGTCTTTATCCAACAAAACAGCACGGAAGGCATCAACGACATGCATTGGCAATTCAAATGGCAGGGATTTTGGCTGGCGGGCAACATTCAGTTTCACATAGTTGACCAACAATGTTTGCGCCGCATCCCAACGAGAGAATTCATTACGCGCATGTTTCATCAAGAATGAAAGCTGCTCATCTCTGAATGGATAATCCAGTTTTATTGGCGCGGAAAATTCACGCAGTAAAGAAGGTACTGGCTGTGATGGCACATCATCAAACACAAATGTTTGTTCTGCATTGATAACATTCAAGACATGATGCACAGGCTGACCATTACGACGCAGCGGAATGATACGCCCATTCTCATCATAAAGTTCAATATCCAGAGGAATATGCAGCGGCTGTTTCTCTTTCTGATCTGCCGTTGGCGGTGTCATTTGGCTGATGTGCAAAGTATATTGCTGTTTTTCTGCATCATATTCGTCACGAACAGTCAGCACAGGTGTTCCTGATTGGCTATACCAGCGGCGGAATAGTGTCAAATCAACGTTTGATGCATCTTCCATCGCCTGAACAAAATCATCACATGTTGCCGCAGTTCCATCATGACGATGAATGTAAAGCTGCATACCCGCCTGAAATTGCTCTTCACCCAATAAAGTGTGGATCATACGAATAACTTCTGAACCTTTCTCATAAACAGTCATTGTATAGAAGTTATTCATCTCCATCACCTGATCAGGTCGGATAGGATGAGCCATCGGACTGGCATCTTCAGCAAACTGGGCTGAACGCATGATACGCACACTATTGATACGATTAACGGAACGTGAACCTAAATCAGAGCTAAATTCTTGATCACGGAATACGGTCAGCCCTTCTTTCAGGCTTAACTGGAACCAATCACGACATGTGATACGGTTTCCTGTCCAGTTATGGAAATATTCATGGCCAATCACGGCTTCAATAGCAAGATAGTCTTTATCTGTTGCCGTTTCAGTTTTTGCCAATACATATTTGGAATTAAAGATATTCAGTCCTTTGTTTTCCATCGCGCCCATATTGAAGAAATCAACAGCAACAATCATGAAAATATCAAGGTCATACTCCAGACCAAAGCGTGTTTCATCCCATTTCATCGAATTTTTCAGAGATGTCATAGCCCAATCAGCACGATCTAAGTTGCCACGGTCAACAAACAGCTCCAGTGCAACCTCACGTCCGCTACGAGTCACAAACGTGTCACAAAGAACATCAAAATCACCCGCAACTAACGCGAACAAATAAGCAGGCTTTGGGAACGGATCTTGCCATTTCACCCAATGGCGACCATCACTCAATTCCCCTTGTTCAATACGGTTACCATTGGATAATAAGAATGGGTATTTGGATTTATCCGCTGTAATGCGGGTCGTAAAGCAAGCCAGAACGTCTGGACGATCCAAATAATAAGTAATGTGACGGAACCCTTCAGCTTCACACTGAGAGCACAGAGCATCTCCAGATACATACAGCCCCTCAAGCGCTGTATTGGCTGATGGATGAATTTCATTCACAATTTTTAACGTAAACTGGGTAGGCAATTGCTCAATCAGTAGCTTGTCATCTTGCTCCTGATAATGTTCCCACGGTTTATCATCTATATAGATACTTTTGAGTGTGAGATTTTGCCCATCCAGAATGAGTGGGGTAATGTCATTAGCCAGACGTTTTACCTGACTGATTGCTGTCACCGTCGTTTTTTCCGCATACAAATCAAAATCGAGATCAATATCGGTAATTGTGTAATCTGGTGCTTTATAATCCAGACGGTGTTTAACGAGTCGCTGTTGTGTCATAGGGAACCTTTTCCATTACTTTTGACAGACATGTTTTAACAGGTATAGTTGATAACATCTGTATAACTTTAACTACTGTATTACCTTAACTACTGTATTTTTAACTACAAGGCACCTAGCATACTTCGTTTCCATTGAAACTTTCCAATCGCCAACGCTGCCATAGAGCGCCCATCCTTTCAATCAGGATATCTCTTTTTTAAGATGTAAATCATTTATTAAATAAAGGTATAAGCAATGTGAATAGAATATTAGTGCTTTCGTGCTAATTATCATCTCATATCTCATTTAACATGATATTATCTGTAAATGGATTAACCTTAATCTTTAGATTCGGAAAAATATATACCACTATGTGGCTTCAATAACCCAATAATCACGGTATACTCTTCCGACTTTATCGATTTAGCAGATACGAATACGCTCCGCGAGGATGCCTGACGCGCCATGATTTTAGACGCTACCCCGATTATCACATCACTGCTTGATACTGATGCCTATAAGTTTCACATGCAGCAAGCAGTGTACCACCACTACAACAATATCCCTGTCGTTGCGGAATTCCGTTGCCGTGGTGATGAGCTGCTCGGTGAATATGCCGAGGCTTTACGTCATCAAATTAACATGATGGCTGATTTAGCACTGACAGAACGTGAAGCCGATTATTTCTCTCGCCTTCCATTCTTTAAAGAGGATTACCTGAACTGGTGCAAAACATTCCGTTTTAACCCTGAGCAAGTAGATGTCTCTGTGACCCCTGAAGGGCAATTAGCCATCCGCATTTCCGGTTTATGGCACGAAGTTATCCTGTGGGAAGTCCCTTTACTTGCCCTGATCAGCGAATTGGTTCATCGCCATCGCTCACCTAAAATAACGCCGGAAAATGCTGTTATCCAGCTTAGAAAGCTCATCGAATTGTTTCATAAAGATGCAGCGGAAGAAAATATCGATCTCTCCGGTTTCAAACTCATGGACTTTGGTACCCGACGTCGTTTTTCACACGAAGTACAGTACGCCATTGTCAATGAGCTGAAAAATAACTTCCCTTATCTGATTGGAACCAGTAACTACCAATTGGCAGAGCAGCTTGGCCTTCCTCCACTCGGAACACAAGCTCATGAATGGTTCCAGGCTCATCAGCAAATTAGCCCGGAACTTGCAAATAGCCAACGGGCAGCATTGCAAACATGGCTGGATGAATATCCGGATCAACTGGGAATTGCGCTGACAGACTGCATTACTATGGATGCTTTCCTGCGAGATTTTGACAAATCATTTGCTACCGCTTACCAAGGTCTGCGTCATGACTCCGGTGATCCTATCGAATGGGGTGAAAAAGCCATCGCACACTACCAGTCACTGAATATCGATCCAATGACAAAAACATTAGTGTTCTCCGACAGTCTGGATTTTCAGAAAGCGTTAGTGCTGTATAAACATTTCCATCAGAGAGTCAATGTGATTTTCGGTATTGGTACACGGCTGACCTGTAATATTCCGGGAGTCAAGCCTCTGAATATTGTGATCAAGCTCGTCGAATGTAACGGCAAGCCAGTGGCCAAACTTTCGGACAGTCCCGGAAAGACCATCTGTGAAGATGATGAGTTTGTCGATAGGTTACGTCGGGCGTTTGACATTCCCTATATAGAAAAAGCGGTATAACACCGTTGATCACCTCTGGCGTAACTCGCTTTATGCTGGTTACGCCAGTAAAAAACAACTTTTCCCTTTATTTCCCCGCTAAGACACGCAATTTCTTCTTGTTTCCTGAGAGATGACAAGTAAGATAGAGGATCTACCCCTAATGAAGGGGGTTTACGGTAAATCTATCTAATTATCCTAACTCACTATATAGAAGAGAGAAATTTATGAGCGTAGCGCCTGTAGTCGATGTGCTGCAAGGCCGTGTTCCGGTTGACAGTGAAGTCACCGTTCGCGGTTGGGTACGTACAAGGAGAGATTCTAAAGCTGGTATCTCGTTCCTCGCCGTTTATGACGGTTCCTGCTTTAATCCATTACAGGCTGTCGTTAATAATGATTTACCGAATTATCAGGATGAAATTCTGAATTTAACCACTGGCTGCTCCGTAGAAGTGACTGGTACAGTGGTGGAATCACAAGGCAAAGGCCAAAGCTTCGAACTGCAGGCCTGCAAAGTTGTTGTTGTTGGTATGGTAGACGATCCTGATACTTACCCAATGGCAGCCAAACGTCACAGCATCGAATATCTGCGGGAAGTCGCACATTTGCGTCCACGTACCAACCTGATCGGTGCTGTAGCCCGTGTTCGTCATACTTTGTCACAAGCCCTGCATCGCTTCTTTCACGAGAACGGTTACTTCTGGGTATCTTCCCCGCTGATCACGGCATCAGATACCGAAGGTGCGGGCGAGATGTTCCGCGTTTCTACTTTGGATATGCAAAACCTGCCGCTGACAGACAAAGGCGATGTCGATTTCAGTAAAGATTTCTTCGGACGCGAAGCTTTCCTGACCGTATCAGGTCAGTTGAATGGCGAAGCCTATGCCTGTGCATTGAGCAAAGTCTATACTTTCGGCCCAACTTTCCGTGCAGAAAACTCCAATACCAGCCGCCATTTGGCGGAGTTCTGGATGGTCGAGCCAGAAGTAGCTTTTGCTGATCTGAACGATATCGCCAAACTTTCTGAAGATATGCTGAAATATGTCTTCAAAGCGGCATTGGAAGAACGTGCTGACGATCTTGCATTCTTCGCAGAACGCGTTGATCATGACGTCATTACCCGTCTGGAAAAATTTGTTAATTCTGATTTCATCCAGTTGGACTACACAGATGCAATAGAAATTCTGGAAAACTGTGGTCAACAATTTGAGAACCCTGTGTTCTGGGGTGTAGATTTGTCATCCGAGCATGAGCGTTATCTGGCAGAAAAACATTTCGAAGCGCCAGTGATCATGAAAAACTATCCAAAAGACATCAAAGCATTCTATATGCGTATGAATGAAGACGGTAAAACCGTCGCGGCAATGGATGTTTTGGCGCCGGGCATTGGTGAAATCATCGGTGGTTCTCAGCGTGAAGAACGTCTGGATGTACTGGATCAGCGTATGGAAGAAATGGGGCTAAATAAAGAAGATTATTGGTGGTATCGTGATCTGCGTCGTTATGGCACCGTTCCCCATGCTGGTTTCGGTTTAGGTTTCGAACGTCTGGTGGCTTATGTTACCGGTGTATCGAACGTTCGTGATGTTATCCCATTCCCACGGACTCCAAGAAACGCAAGTTTCTAATGAATCAGCTCAACAAACGAGCTAAAATCAATCCATAAAAAAGCCGGTGAAAACTGGCTTTTTTTATTTTATAGCCAAAACGGGACGAAAAAAGTTCCCCGTTATTTACATTTTGAAACACATATTTTCACTTTATTACTGATTATGCACTTTTGTAGCATTTTGAGAGTAGATAAAATTCATTACCAATGGAAAACTGGTCGCCAATTAATAAGACACTGGATACCCCAAGATAGTTCCAAAATTTTTTAGTGTTCTATTTTTGGCAGTGGCAAGTGTTTGAATAACAACAATGAGGGTAATAATAATGAAACGCAATATTCTTGCAGTGGTAATCCCAGCTCTGCTGGTTGCTGGTACAGCAAACGCGGCTGAAATTTTTAACAAAGACGGCAACAAACTGGATCTGTACGGTAAAGTAGACGTTCGTCATCAAATCGCAGACCAAAGAAGCGGTGAAGATGGTGATAACTCTTACGCACGTATCGGCATCAAAGGTGAAACTCAAATCTCTGACCAACTGACTGGTTTCGGTCGTTGGGAATACAACCTGAAAGCTAATAAAGCAGAGGGTGATCAAAAAGCGGATACTCGTCTGGCTTTCGCGGGTTTGAAATTCGCTAACTACGGTTCACTGGATTACGGCCGTAACTACGGCGTAAACTATGATGTCAACGCATGGACTGATGTACTGCCAATCTTTGGTGGTGATTCTATGTCTAAGAAAGACAACTATATGACTGGTCGTGCTACCGGTCTGTTGACTTACCGCAACACTGACTTCTTCGGTCTGGTTGATGGCCTGAACATTGCCCTGCAATACCAAGGCCAAAACAGCGAGCGCACTAAGAATGGTCGTACTGGCGCTACAGCAAATGGTGATGGCTACGGTTTATCTACCACTTATGACATAGGCTACGGTATCACTGTTGGTGGCTCTTACGCTAGCTCTACTCGTGCAGGTGATCAGTGGACTTCTACTGCTTACGGTAAACGTGCTGAAGCATGGAACATCGGTGCTAAATACGATGCTAACAATGTCTACTTGGCAGCTATGTACGGCGAAACCCGTAATATGACTCCGGGTTCAACAAAAGTTGATAGCGCAAAATATACTGGGATTGTTAACAAAACTCAGAATTTCGAATTGGTTGCACAATACCTGTTCGCTGACTACGGTCTGAAACCATCTTTGGCTTACGTTCAATCTAAAGGTAAAAACTTAGGCGAGCCAAGAAGCCAATATAGCGCAGATCTGGTTAAATATGTTTCTGTAGGTTCTTACTACTACTTTAACAAAAACCTGTCTACCTATGTTGATTACAAAATCAACCTGCTGGACAAAAACGAAGGCGGCGATGCAAACGCTCGCAACGTATTCGGTGTTGGTCTGACTTATCAGTTCTAATCACTGTTGATAAACTGTTTAGCCCAACGTTAAACATATTTATCGCAGAAAAAGCAGCGCTTAGGCGCTGCTTTTTACGTTTTATTCTCCTGTTTTCATTATCTTTTTTCTTCACTCCGTAAACTACTTCACAAGATTTTATTCTTTTTGCTACAAGTGGTTGGCAAATGAGTTCCTTAAGGTTACCCTGAGCGACGTATAACTTATTTTGGGCTTAACTCTCCGAGTCTTGGAATCAAAAAAATGTTTGAAAAAATCACAGCAGCGCCTGCCGACCCCATTCTTGGTTTAGCGGATAGCTTTAAGGCTGATCCACGTGAAAATAAAATCAACTTGGGTATCGGAGTTTACAAAGATGAAACCGGTAAAACCCCTGTCCTGACCACCGTTAAAAAAGCAGAAAAATTCCTGCTGGAAAACGAAACGACTAAAAACTATCTGGCGATCAGTGGATTACCTGAATTTGGTCATGTCACTCAGGAACTGCTTTTCGGCAAAACCAGCCCTATCGTGACTGACAAACGCGCCCGTACTGTGCAAAGCCCAGGCGGAACCGGCGCACTGCGCACTGCCGCTGACTTTATAGCTAAACAGACTAATGCAAAACGTGTTTGGATCAGCAACCCAACATGGCCAAACCATAAAGGAGTTTTCTCCAGTGCTGGTTTAGAAATCTGCGAATACAACTATTACAACGCAGAAAAACATGCCTTGGATTTTGATGGTATGTTGGCAAGCTTATCTGAAACACAAGCGGGGGATATCGTTCTGCTGCACGGTTGCTGCCATAACCCAACGGGTATTGACCCAACGACTGAACAGTGGCAGAAGCTGGCAGATTTATCTGCAGAAAAAGGTTGGTTGCCTGTATTTGACTTTGCCTACCAAGGCTTTGCCAAAGGTTTGGACGAAGATGCCGAAGGTCTGCGCATTTTTGCTAAAAACCACAATGAACTGATTGTTGCCAGCTCTTACTCCAAAAACTTTGGTCTTTACAATGAGCGTGTTGGTGCTTGTACCATTGTTGCGACAGATAGCGATACCGCTGAAAAAGCATTCAGTCAGGCAAAATCCATTGTTCGTACTAACTACTCTAACCCACCGGCACACGGTGCTTCCGTTGTTACAACAATTCTGTCCAATGACGATCTGAAAGCAGAATGGGTTCAGGAATTGGCAACAATGCGTGAACGCATTCAGCGTATGCGTCAATTGTTTGTCAACACACTACAAGAAAAAGGCGCGAAGCAAGACTTCAGCTTTATTATCGCTCAAAATGGCATGTTCTCATTCAGTGGCTTGACTAAAGAGCAAGTAGAACGTCTGCGTGAAGAATATGGTATTTATGCAGTCAGCTCTGGCCGTATCAACGTAGCAGGTTTAACACTGGAGAACATGGTTCCTCTGTGTGAAGCCATCGTTGCAGTGCTTTAGTTTTATCCTCTTCATCTTACAAGTTACATCTTGATTAACCACGATGTAATTTGAAACTGATTGGATATATCTGGGTACCTGATATTTCTTTCCAAAAAGCCGCTTTTTTAGCGGCTTTTATTATCCGGACACAAGAAAAAATACCCTGATTACTCTTGCAGAAAAGGATTGGTTTTTCGTTCATAACCTAACGTTGACATCGGTCCATGACCAGGAATGAATTGATAATCATCACCCAACTGCAGTACTTTTTTCTTAATGGATTGGATCAGTTCATCATAATTCCCACCAGGGAAATCAGTACGGCCAATACTGCCTTTAAACAGTACATCCCCCATTGAGATTAATTTATCAATATGATTAGCCAAGACAATATGCCCCGGAGTGTGACCTGGGCAATGCAGAACAGATAATTCAACATGACCAATTTGCAACGTATCTCCGTCATCTAACCAACGATCGGGTGTGAAAGAGGGGCATGGCTCAACACCGAACATTTGACATTGAATCTCCAACCCTTCTATCCAAAAAGCATCTGCCTTATGTGGCCCATAGACAGGCACGCCAAAATGCTTAGAAATTTCAACGGTAGCACCAACATGATCGTAATGACCGTGGGTCAGCAAAATTTGCGTTAGTTTCAGCTCACGGCGTTCTATTTCGGCAATAAGTTGTTCGGCATTACCTCCGGGATCAACAATCGCCGCTTCCTGAGTTTCTTCACACCAAATCAATGTACAATTCTGCATCGCCATCGTGACGGGGATAATGTGATATTTCATTATATTATTTAACTCCACAATCAAGACTAATTGTTGGTAATAAGATTACCACGTCCTGACTGGGCCTGTATCTATATGAACAAAATTACTTTTTGGATAAAACCCTACGCCACCCGCCCGCATTTTAAGCGCAGCCTTGCGAATATGTGAAAGCTGAATACCATCAATATGAAAATCCATCGCTTGCCCACGCGTATGATAACTGTGTTTTGCCACTCCATTACTGGCTTGACGCAGCATATTGTTTGTCATCAAGGATCGATAACCTGAGATTAATTGAACAGATTTATTTATTCCCATCATCATTTGCAATAAATAAAGTTGATCAAACAATTTCAGATCAATCGTTTTGATTTTATTTTGACGATAATCGCGAAATAAATAATTCAGACGAGCTAATTCTGATTTGTTATAACGGCGACCATCAAAGAATTCAGCTTTGAGTGTTTCTCCCGTGTGCAAATTATCAAAGCGCAAAATTCGGGGACGTGGTGTTGCCAATGCAGCCAAAGCGTGTTGAGGTAATAAACTTAATCCCAACGTAGCCACACTTACGCCAAGCCACTTTCGGCGGTTATGGTCAATATCATTCATGGATAATATGCCCTGCTATTTTATAGTATGTTAATCATGTAGCTTATCAAATCAATAAGACATCAATAAACAAAAAGTAGTTTCAACTATTTTTGTATATTACTGTAAATACTTCCAATTATTATTGTGACCAACTTAGCATAATGAAAAAAATATTAAATATAGACACAATTTTATTGACGGCATATTGATGATAAATATTTTTTATCTGAATCCTAAAAAACTCCTCAGTATCAGAAAGGAATCGATTATAAATAAAACATTACAGTGGTAAAAAACACTGAAAAAATAACGGTGAAGATAAAATTATTTTCTTCACCGTTTATGATATAGATACTGAAGTCAAACTTATTCCTTCCTAACTAACTACTAACTGTGAAAATTATAAATCATTCCTAACTGCCAAGACCTTGGTTAAAAGATCTGACTGTTGTCTGGCTGCGATATCATAACCATAGATATCAGCACGATATTGAGGCACACCTTTTTCATCAACCCAAGCTGTTTGATAATAAAGAAAAACTGGGATTTTTTTGGGAATATTTACATATTTTGTTGTCCACGTTTTCAACGAATCGCCGACCTTATTTTTATTCCAACCCGCATTACCCAACAACATATCAGCTAGTTCAGGTGCTTTATTTACACGTACACAACCCGAACTGACCGCCCTCATTTCACGACCGAAAGAAGCCTTATTCGGTGTATCATGTAAATAAATCGCTTCCGAATTTGGCATATTAAATTTAAAACGCCCCAATGAGTTTGTAGGCCCCGGAGCCTGCCGTATACGGTAAGGGAAATTACTTGGTGTTACTGCGTTCCAATTAATTTCCGAAGGTTCAATAACCTTAGCATCATTAGCCCAACTGGAAAAAACAGTATAACCACGAGTGCGAAAATAGCTTGGATCACGCATTGCTCTTGGTGCAATATCCTTCCGAGTCATACTCGTTGGTACATTCCACGGTGGATTAATCACGACATTATTCAGTTCACTACTCATAATAGGCGTTTTACGACTCGGCCGACCTACAACAACTTTAGAATTCAATACTTCTTGGCCATCCACATAATAAAATAATGAATAATTAGGAATATTAACCAAAATACTTGTAGAAATATCATTAGGAATAATCCGTAGCCTCTGTATATTTAAAGCCATAATACGAGCACGAGTTTCTGGTGTCGTATTTAACCAAGCCTTCGTAGATTGACCAATAACGCCATCAGACATCAATCCATGCAAAGCTTGAAAACGTTTTACAGCAGCTACTAATTCTTTGCTGTAAACTTTATCACCTAATTTAGCTTCAGATGAATCTAACGAACCGGAACGAACTAATATTTCCCTCAATGCAACCACACTCTCACTGCTTTGTCCAGGCCTTAACGTACCTTTCAATGAAAATTCAGCCCAGGGCTGCTTATCAGCCAATTGCTCCAGCATTTCTCTACGCATATTTTCATACATAGGATGACGGGGTAATAAATCTGTAATATAGCTAAATGCATTACCATTATTGATATGTTTTCGCCATTCATCAATTAAATGAGTAGGTGGCAAATCAACCTTATAAGCGGCTTGGCTATATAACCAAGAATCCCCTTTTTTATTAACTCCGCTTATAAAATGAAGATAACCCAACATGGCATCAGATAAGATTATATCACGCCCCATATCACTTAATTCAGGAGAATGAAGTTGTACCACCCATTTTTCAAATTGAGGCTGAAAACCAGCCAACGATATCTCAATTAATTGATTTTCAAACAGTTGAATTGTTTTTTTATCCGGCCATAACGGCTTCATATGATTGTCAGAATACAATGTTACCAAGCGTTCAAGAAATATCGGTTTTACTTGTTGAGGCAACCAATTTTGTAACTGTTTTCGATTTTCATTAATAGAAATCGCCGGAGATATAAGAATAGTCTTATCAGATGAAACAACTATATCTTCCTTTTTTTGTTCCCCTGACAATTGTTGCCCATCATTTGCTATCAACTCATTTTGTTGACTTGCAAAGGTGCCCTCTGATACTGCCAATGTACTACAGATAAAAGAAACTTTCAGTAACCTGACCGTGTTCTTCGACATAAGAGTTCACCTCACTTTATTATTTATGCAGCTATCCAGTGTCCTATTTTAATTATTAGCAGACCTTTTTTATCAGCAAAGAATAGTAATAATTATATACATAATTATCCCTTAGGATAGGTTGCTTATCCAATCATACTAACTATAAAAAAAATGTTCACTATAATAAATTAGCTTATAATGGTTTAAAAAAGAAAAAGGCACTCTTAGTGCCTTTTAACAGAATGAATTTTATTAAATTTTCAGATTAATACTCGGATTTAATGACAACTTCTTCCCCAAATCGACCTGCTTTTGGCAGTGGCTGATAAGAAGAATTTGATGCTCTCAATATACGAATACCACGGATATTCAACTCGCGGGCTGCAGCAATATCGGCATCTGCGTCACCATAGTAGATCTTCAATTTATGATCATTCATCCAACTAATTTTATTATTTTTCCCAGGCTCATCACCTGCAAAAATAACAGGGTTCATTTTATTCTCGGGAATATTTAAATCTTCCTGCAAATATTTAGTTACTGTTTCTGTTTTAGTTTTTGTTCGTCCCGTAATGAAATAGACATCATCTCCACGTTTCAGATGCATCTGAACCAGTTCAATGCCGATCTGTTTTGGCATACTGAATTTGTCCCATTCATTATTCATTTTTTCCCAAAATTCTGGGTTTTTCAGGTAGCTATTGTCATCTGGTGAATATTCTAATTTCCCACGATAAAAACCCGGGCTGGAAAACAATACAGTATCATCGATATCAAATCCGACGGCCATTGGTGGCTGGCTTTGTAAACTTTTTTCAATCTGTTCTACCGAGACCCAATGTATTGCCTGACGCTGAGCTAAATCTACAGCCGTTACACCAGAACTCACTTGCTCAGGCATAGTCATTTTTGCCTGAGCCATACTATTTAAGCCAAAAGTTAAGCCAAAAGTTAAGCCAAAAACCAGTACAATTGCACTTGATGTTGACGTCATTTTCCGCATTGTTATTCCTTGATTCAAGTTGATCACAAAAGCGTGGAATAGTAAACGTTCTCATCATATTAAAATGGGATATATCGCACAATAACTTGATGTTATTATTTTCACATCAATATATTCATAATATTTACATATAAAGCATAAGCTTATCTTATAAACAATCTAATAAAAATCATCCAAATTGCTTGTGGTAAATTATACTATCCAAATTATTTTATTCGTCATATTGATTATAACATGATGAGTAACAGATTTTTTTCATTACTGATTAAGAGAATGATACGCTGACTCAAGAGAGTCTATGTCATTGCTTTTCAAATAAGGGAGTAATTTCTTCACCCTATCCTCATCCAAATCATAAATTCTTAGTGCCAATAACTTTGATATAATCGATAGTTCAAAACGATGTTTGATGAATCGCGCAGGGTTTCCACCCACTACAGTATAGGGAGCCACATCTTTCGTCACAATACTACCCGCAGCAACAACCGCGCCTTCACCAATGGTGACACCAGGCATAATCATTGAACGCATACCAATCCAACATCCATCAGATAAAATCGTATCACCAGAATGCTGATAGGACTCTTTTATTCCTTCCAAAAAAGGATAGAAAGAAAACCAATCCATTCGATGAGTATGATTGCCTCCCATAAGAATGACAGCTTCTGATGCGATACAGACGTAATTTCCTATATAAAGCTGATCAACTACGCCTAAAGGTTCCCACCCAAGACTGATTTCATCACCATGAAGATAACGAACAACGCTTTTTTCAAAACTATCACTCCAACAATGACTGTAATAACTGTGTGTACCTTTAATTTTTATGTTGGGGTTAGTTACTGTTGAATGTAAATATTCAACTTTCGACCAATGTTTTTGATTTTCATCCATAAATAATTACCCGAAAATAGTAAAATTTACGACAGTATCCGAACGCAATCAGAATTACGACAATAATCCCTTGTTTTCGAATATACGCTGATAAATATCACGTATCACCTGCTCTTTCCGCTGATTATATTGCATTACCTGATTGACATTATCTTTGGCATTGACCTTTGCATCCATATATCGCAGACAATCTTCAGGATGTTCTCGGAGCCAATCACGAAACAAAATATGGCGAATGTGTTCAGGGCAATCAGGGCCAAAAACATGAAGGTTGACGCGTGGTTTTATCAAACGAAAGCACCGATGCTGATAAAAACTCGGTTCACGCACCGTTAAATCATAACCAAGCCGTTCCAATGCAGGGACATACTTTTCTTCCTGAGTTGGATCTTCCACAATCAAATCAATATCGATAATTGGCTTAGCAGCAAGCCCAGGAACTGCCGTTGAACCAACGTGCTCAATATTTAGGGCAATGTTTCCAAGGGCTTTTTTCAAGGAAGGAGAGAGTTGCAGCCATGTGGTCACCCATTCAGAGTTATATTCCACAACGTCTATCACCTCATCAGTAGGTTTCCCATGCACCCAAGGGTTTTCATTAGGATCTGATTCAGGAAAAAAGATAATGTCTTTAGGATTTATCATTAACTCATTCCTTATTTTTCTACTTGTATTTCGTACATTAAATCAGGATGGATAAGGACATATTAAACAACTACCCAGAAAAATTTACCTCAATTGAGGAGGCCATAAATTAAAGAGGTCAATAAATTAAGGAGGTCATAGTATATATGGCCTCCTTTGTAACAATAGAGACATCATCCAACGATGGAGTTATTCTTCCAATATTGGTTGAGCCTGTGTTTGAGGTTGTTCTGTGGACGGAATGTCTTGCCCAAAACCACGCAATCCAACAACATGCACATGTTCTTGATTATTAAAGATCTTACGCACCAGTTTATAAGTTGTTCCTTTCTCTGGGCTGATATTCTCTGGTGCCGCGATAATTAACTGCATATGTAAACGTTCACACAATTCAAACAGTGTTGCAATTGATTTCGCATCCAAACGCGCAGCTTCATCAAGGAACAACAAACGACATGGCGAGATATCTTTACCGCGTAGACGGCATGATTCCTCTTCCCAGCTCTGTACAACCATAACCAGAATTGACATCCCCGTACCAATGGCTTCCCCTGTAGAAAGTGCTCCACTTTCCGCTTTGAGCCAACCATCTGAACCACGGTTGACTTCAACTTCCAGTTCTAGGTAATTACGGTAATCCAACAATTCCTCACCAATGGTCTGAGGTAAACGCTGTCCCATATCCATTTGTGGGTTCAGGCGCTGGTAAAGTTTCGCCATTGCTTCTGAGAAGGTCAAACGCTGGCTATTAAACAAGTCTTGGTGTTGTTCCTGCTGTTCAGAAAGTACATCCAGCAATATAGAGTGACTTTCACGTACATTGACATTCAGACGTACACCACCCACCTGTCCGAAAGAAACAGCCTGCAATCCCTGATTAAGCATACGGATGCGGTTCTGTTCACGCTGAATAGTTTTGCGAATGATATTCGCGACGCTTTTGGAACTGATCGCCAATTTCTGCTCTCGTGCCGTCAATTCTTCTGTCAGGCGAGCCAGTTCAATTTCCATCTGCTCAATGGCATCAACCGGATCATCTGTACGGATAATATCCTGACGAATACGTTCACGCAGGTGTTGGTACACTGCCACGAAGAATTGAATTTTACGTTCAGGGCGTTTTGGATCTTCAGACAAACGCAAAGCATCACGCAGATGTTCATTGTCGGCTACCGCCAGACGCAATGCCCCCAACGCTTTATCCGACATTGAACGTAAATCATCGCCTTCCATATAGGCCAGTTCACGGCGATGCAAGCGGCGCTCAACGCCATTGTCTTTCACCATACGCATCACACTGCACCAACCCGCTTTCGAAGAAACAACCTGCTCACGCTTCTGGTAATAATCACGCTCAGATTTACGTAGTTTCTTCTGGAGGTTTTCCATTTCAGCTTCACAGAATGCGATCTGTTTCTCAAGCTGGTTAATACGGGATCGGTTAGTACTTACAGCCGCATGTAGCTGGTCACGACGTTCACGAGCACAGCTTTCAGCATTAGCATCGGCCTGAACACCAATGTCTTTCAACTCTTGTTCAAGTTCTTTCAACATATCCTGTTTGGTGTCATAAGAACTTTTCAGTGATGCCAATACTTGATTGAACTGCGCATATTGTGACTGCTGTTGGCGCAATTGTTCGCGTGCACGGCTGCGATCAGATTCCGCATGCTCCAGACGCTGACGTAGTTTATCGTTCAAATCAGCATTTTCATTGAGCATACCCGCAGAATCACTGTAACTGAAATGAGCACGACGCTGTACAACTTCCGTCAGGAAGAAAGCTTGTTGCTTAGATTTATTCTGGCTATGTTTCGCTGTTTCATAATCTTTTTGCAACTGCTCATGTTGCTGTGGATCGCTTTGTAAAACAGCAACCAGCGGTTCAAGTTTAATCAGTACATGACTGTGTTGTTGCAGGAATTTCGCCGCATCCTGAGCTTCACCCATTTCTTCACGAACGGTTTCTACCCGGTCAATCAGCGTTTCATCCAACAAAATTGTGATTTGAGGGATCAAGCGGTTCAATGCTGACAAACTCTCTTTTATGTGAGCGAGTTTTTGCTGATGCTGTTGAGCCTGGGCTTCAAATTGAGATAATTCTCGCTCCAGTTCAGTTCGACGCTGATTAAGGTTGCGGATTTCTGCTTCTGGATCGTCATCAAATGCAACAGACAAGTGTTTACCGACAAAACGACTGAAAGCCTGATGTGCTCGCTGGATTTTCTGAACATCAAACGAAAGTGTTGCGTAACGTTCAGCTAAAGTATCACGCTCAAGGCTGAGAGCTTCCAGGCGATTTTCCCTCGCTGCGCGTCCAAACAGCGGAACGTCAGGATAACGGGAATAACGCCACTGACGATCAGATGATTTCACCAGAACCGCATTTTTCTGCTCTTCGGAATGGAATACGCTGTCATCGAACGATTGCGGATCTCCCTCTATCAGATAGAGATCTTCCGGGCAATCTTCTAATGCTTCAAGGTGCGGACGTACCAACGAGAGATCAGGCACAACGATACCATGGCGTGCCGGACCATAAAGCGCAGAGAAGTAAGGGGCATCATCAAGAGTGATGTCATCATAAATCTCTGAGAGCAAGACGCCACCGAAACGTTCCGCCAGTGCCAGTAATCGGGCATCTTCGGCACCACTTGGCTGACTTAAACGCTCAATCTGCTTTTCCAGTTCGCGTTTCTGCGCTGCAACATCATCACGTTCAACCGTAATTTCACGCTCTTGCTCCAGCAATTGCTGCATGTATTCAGTGACACCATGACCGCTTTCGAACACCTCATTACTTTGTTCACAAAGCTGGTTCAACGTTTCCTGTGCCGCCAACCACTCTGGCGCTCTCGCTGTCAGCCTCTGAATTTTCTGCTTAAGTTGTTCAAGCTCCTGACGCATCAGCATACGGCGTTCGCCGCTTTCATTGGCACTCAGGCTTAGTTCTTCCAACTGGGCTTCCAATTCGCTCTGTAACGCCTCTAAATCTTCCGCCTGATATTGCTGGTTATGGCGTTTACAAAATTCCCCCAGAAGACGCTCTGCATTTTTTTGGCTGTTCAAACGTTGTTCCAATTCAGCCAATTGAATACGCAGAGGTTGAACCCGATCCGCTAAATGACGTTGGGAAGGCCAATTACGCAAGACTTCACGAGCAGCTTGCCACGCTTCACTGCGGCTTACTTCACCAACGATGTTTTTCACCAGTTGATAAGCCTGTTCGAACTGACTATGAGCAGCATCAGCGACACTTAATTTTTGCTCTAACGCCAACAAAGTTTCAGTCGCTTGCTGTGCTTTGGCTTGATAGGTTTCCTGCCATTCATCTGCATTATCTATCGACAGATCAGGAAGCTGACAAAGTTCACGGGCACGCTCTAATGCTTGCAGAGCCTGCTGATATTGAATAGCGCGAGTTTGCTGAACATCCAAGGCCTGCTGATAATCAGCGAGTTGGCTTTTTAATTCATCCACTTCCTGTTCAGCCGCTTCAGATATGGCTTCATATTCCGCCTGTAGCTCTTTCGCCTCTTCAACGACCTCGGTCTGTTCTTCCAGTCGATAAGTCAGTTCTTCAACATCGGATTGATAACGATCAATTTTTTCCTGCTGGCGCATCGCAGTCTGAACCAGATTCAGGTGGTCACTGGCCGCCTGATAATCCATTTCTAAATCAGAAGATACACCACTTTGTTCGGCCAGCTCCCTCGCCATTTCAACATGGCGATACTGTTCAGACACCAATTGGCGGCGACTGCCAAATAGTTCACTGCGTAAGCCCAAGGCTTCGTCCAGATGGACTCGACGTTCGTTGGCATGACGCATATAGTCAGCAGAAACATAGGCCGTCGCTTCAGTGATAAGATGTTTGAAAAGATCACGGTCAGATTGGGTTACACGGATCGCTTCCAGTGTGATACGGTTTTCACGCAATGCGGCTTCCATATCCTGAAATGCTTTCCTGACACCGCTGTTTTCCGGCAGTAAGTAATCACGCAGTGAGCGGGTAATGGCGCTGGAAATCCCGCCATATAACGATGCTTCTATCAGACGATAAAACTTACTGCGATCACTTGATGAACGCAAACGTTTCGGAATCACTCCCAAATCAAACATCAGGGCATGATAATCCGTAATCGAGTTGAATTGTTTAAACTGAACGCCTTCCATCTCATCAAGGCGTTCTTTCAATTCATTTAATGGCAGAACCCGCGCCTGACGTTCGTTAATGTTTTCAGTCAGTAACTGCGTCGGCTGGATTGATGCAGGGACACCCTGAATCATAAATGGTTTGATATCCACCTTGCGGTCACGCCCGGCAATCTGTTGCAAACGCACACCCGCAATGATGCGTTGATGACGGGAATTGACCACATCCAGCGTGGAATAACAGACGCCTGAACGTAATTTACCGTGCAAACCTTTATCGCGGGAACCACTGGTTGCACCCGCCTCTGTCGTATTGCGGAAATGAAGCAATGTTAAATCAGGAATTAACGCGGTCACAAATGCGGCCATCGTAGTAGATTTACCTGCGCCGTTACCGCCTGATAAGGTCGTTACAAGCTCGTCAAGATCAAAGGTTCTGGCAAAAAAGCCATTCCAGTTAACTAACGTCAGTGAGCGAAATTTACCGCGTTCAATCATGACTGCTCATCCTCCGCACCTTCTGCTGAATGTTCTGATACTTCTTCATATTCATTATCTTTCTGCGATGCGTCCCCTTCTATCGCCATAGCCTCTCCATAACGGATCATCCGCAATTGTGCCTCGCGTGGGTCGTCACCGCTGCGTACATCTGCACCGAAACGGAATACAGATTCGGTGATCGTAAATTTGCTGCTATCGTTTTGCAGGAAATAAACCATGCCCAAACGGCGCAAGCGGTTTAGTGACGTTCGTACTTTTTCCTGTAATTTCTGTTTGTCCAGATCGGAACCGGTAGAACGTTGGTTCACTAATTTCATCAGCTTATTTTCATCCGCCAATGACAGCAGTTCTTCATACAGTTCCTGAGAGGTAAATATCCCGTGATTGGACAGACGCTCAGGGCTGAGGTAGAGGTAGCACAAAATTTTACCTACCATCATATCCAATTCGGACAGGACAGAACGCGGGATCAACGCCGTGGAACGGGGACGCAGGTAGAAAAAACCTTCGGGTGCACGGATTAACTCGACGTTATAACGCGCATAAAACATTTCCAACTCTTCCTGAAAATCCATCAGAAAAGCATGGTTATCCAGATCATCCATGCTGATATGACGCCCGGAACGAAGCTGGCTGTCTAATTCAGGGAAAAGTGTGTTGGATAATGCCTGAGCCAGTTTAACTGGCATAAATTGTTCAATATGTATCGATGACATGTGCCTGCACCTTGGCTCCGTAATCATTAATCGCTAACCATTCCGCTGGCAACCCAGAGAAATCCGCTTCCGCAACGCCCAATCGTACTGCCTGATCCACCAGGATACGCGCCACATCAAAATGACGCTTACGTGGATGCTGAGCAAGGTAGTCGCGCAGTACAGCTCCCAAATCCAGAGGAAGTTTTGCTTGTTGGTAAACCGCCAGCGCCTGCTCCACCATGTCAGCCAATTGTTCGTTGATTTCACTGAACTCTTCGTATTCCATTTCTGGCGGTAATTCTCCCATTACCTCTTCATTACGCAGAGTCAGCTCTTCATCACGCACATCCAGCAAACGCTCTGCGTTGGCTATTGTCAATGCCCAAGGGTTGTCCAAATAATGTTGGATGGATTGACGAAGACGCTGGGCAAAAATACGGTTTTTATCCATATCGATGGCGGTTCGGATAAATTTGTGAACGTGACGGTCATAACCTATCCAGAGGTCAATGGCTTGTTGGCCCCAATTGATAATCCGATCCAATTTGCCTTGTAGATCAAAGACCAATTTATCGACCTGTTCAGAACCACCGCTATCCATATTGGCAGCCTGAATGCGCAAGAGATTGGCCTGCAATTTGTCACCTGCCGCTTCCAGGGTATCCTGAAGTTCCCGCAGAGTGCCTGACGTTTCAGACAATAACTGTTCACAATTGGCAATAGCGGCTTTCCAATCCTGATTGAGCAGCGCAGCGATATCGGTTTTTACACTGTCTTGCTGTTCATCCATCAAGCGCTGAGACATATCGATACTGTCAAAAATTTCAGCGACAGAATATTTAAGTGGTGCAAAAACATTGCGATGCCAATGAAATTCATCACCACCTTCTTCAGCAGCTTCTGCCGCTCGATGCAGTTCGTTAGCGACAATGGATAACTGCATGGAGAGACGCAACGTGGAAAACTCACGCTGACGAATATAATAATCGCTAATGCCAATTCCCAATGGCGTCAAACGGTAGATAGCGTTGCCATCCGCCAATTCGCTGGTAAAACGGTTAAGTAGTTTCTGACGAACCATATCGTTAATGGCGTTATTCGCCCTGACAGATACCGTTTCAGAAGTCTGTTCAAAACCCTTACACACTTCACGGAAAGCATCCACCAGCTCCCCTTCACTCATTTCACCATCAAGCCGTTCACTGTTCAGGACAGAAATTGCCAGCAAGAAAGCCAACCGCTCTGGTGGTAATGAGATTGAAAAGTCATTTTTTCTGGCCCAGGACACAAGTTCAGGAACAGTCTGGGAATATTCACTCATAATTCACTCTTTAAGATAGTTTGCGCGCCATCACATGAATATAACGCCCCAGGCTGATATAGGGCTCCTGTCTGCAATAACGTTGTTCAAGTTCAAGCAACGCCGGAAAATCTGCATTTTGTAACTGGCGGCTTTGCAAGTAGTCGTGAAAAACCCTCACACCTGTTTTACCTGTTATTTCCATCTTGAGTTCGTTCAGCCATTGGTATACCTGTTCCGGTACTAGTGGATTCTGTGGCGATAAAGAACGTTTTCGGCGACGCTGAATATTAGGTGTTGCCAAATGGAAATTACCCAAGATGGCGTTACGCATGACCAAGCCATTAGCATTATAAAACATTAATGAGAGTGCTCCACCGGGTACAATGATATTTCCCAGTGTTTCTATCGCATCTTTTTGGTCTGTGATCCACTCCAATACGGCATGAAACAGAATCAGATCTACGGGTTGATTAATATGTTGGTGAATTTCTTGTACTGAGCTTTGAATAAATTGCATCTGATGGAGAACACAGCGCTCTTCTGCATTATATTTCGCCCGCTGGATCATCTCTTCGGAGAGATCACAAAGTATGACCTGATGACCTAATTCAGCCAATTGGCAAGCCATATTCCCTTCACCACCCCCTGCATCCAAAATGCGTAAAGGACGTTGAGGCAAATGATTCAGCAATTCGTTAATATCCTGCCAGACAACGGCCTGCCTGATTTTACCTTTAGTTGTGCCATAAATATTACGCGAAAATTTGTCTGCAATATCATCGAAATTGCGATCCCGCATGAAAAACTGCCTCACTTATAAGCTAGCTACGTTTATACGTTTAATTTATCTATTGAGTAGTTATATTATCTACTGCTGTTTTTACTATTGTTATTTTGGCACAGTAATCATTTAATTAACTACTTTTAGCCTTAAACTTGCCCCTATGCGATTACAATTCAACCAAATCAAGGCCTGTCAATGCTATTCCTGCTAAAAAAATCTATCGGCTCGCTATTAATGCCTTTACCATTGATTATTCTTGTCTCTTTCGCCGCACTGCTATTACTGTGGTTCACCCGCTGGCAAAAAACAGGTAAAGCCATTTTATCTCTAAGTTGGCTTATATTGCTTTTATTGAGCTTACAGCCTGTTGCGGACAAGCTCTTACTCCCTGTTGAGGGAAAATATGTTCAACGTTATGAGCCTGACACCGCACATAGCGATACCATAAAATATGATCCCGTAAAATACATTGTGGTTCTCGGTGGCGGCTTCACCTATAACCCTCAATGGGCTCCCAGTGCCAATCTTATCAGCAATAGCTTACCCAGAGTGACTGAAGGAATTCGGTTATATCACCTTAATCCTGGCGCTAAAATGATTTTCACCGGCGGTAAAGGCGTTAATTCAATTAGCAGTGCCGAAGTTGCTGCTATGGTAGCACAATCTATGGGAATTCCTGTAGAAGACACGATAGCATTAAAAAAACCTTTGGATACAGAAGAGGAAGCTTCTGCAGTTGAAAAAGTGGTCGGTCAACAACCTTTTATCCTTGTTACTTCTGCCAACCATATGGCAAGGTCAGTAAAGTTTTTTGAGCAACGTGGCATGCACCCCATCGCAGCCCCTGCCAACCAATTGGCCATCACAACACCATTATATCCTTGGGAAAAATATATTCCCTCTTCCTATTATTTTTCACACACGGAACGTGCCTGGTATGAAACATTAGGGCTTATCTGGCAAGCAATTAAGCCTACAAGCACGGATATCAAAGGTGAAAAACCAGAAGAATCCCAGCAAAAAAGCAGTTAAAAAAACAACCTAATATTAAGGTCATAGGATTGAAGCAATAGCGTTGAAAAAAAGAGAATGCTACAAGGCAGCATTCTCTTTTAACTCATACTTAATTGATCATTAAACCAGTCATGAAGCTTAGAATTCTACAAAGACGTTTCTGACAGCTTCCAAATCTTCCGGTGTATCAACGCCAGCACCGGGAGCTTGCAGTGCTTTTGCCACATGGATTTTTTCACCATACCAAAGCACTCTTAATTGTTCGAGCATCTCTATATTTTCCAATGGGCTTGGCGCCCACTGGACATAGCGCCGGATAAAACCAGCCCGATATGCATAAATCCCGATATGGCGTAGGAAATTATCTCCGATCGTTCCTTGTGACTGTATAAAGCGATCACGCTCCCATGGGATCGTAGCGCGAGAAAAATAGAGCGCATAGCCTTTCGCATCCATCACGACTTTTACGGCGTTAGGATTAAATGCTTCTTCAGCATCTTTGATTTGCACAGCAAGTGTTGCCATTCCTGCATCACTGCCAGCCAGGTTATCAGCCACTTGCTTAATGATTTTCTCTGGAATAAGGGGTTCATCACCCTGAACATTCACGATGATTTCATCATCAGCAAATTGATATTTATCGATAACTTCAGCCAAGCGTTCTGTACCTGAATGATGGTTTTCGCTTGTCATGCAAGCTTCACCACCTGAGGCAATCACGGCATTAAAAACATCTTGATTGTCTGTCGCGACAATAACCCGTTTGGCGCCAGAACGAACCGCTCGTTCCATAACACGTACAATCATTGGCTTTCCGTGAATATCGGCCAATGGTTTTCCCGGCAGGCGAGTGGAAGCAAAACGGGCTGGAATGATAACGGTAAACATGGGTTATTTGTTTTCCTCTGTAGGCAAGGCACGTGCTTCATTTTCTAACAACACAGGAATGCCATCACGGACAGGAAAAGCGAGGCGGTCAAATTTGCAAATCAGTTCAAAATTTTCTTTATCGTAACTGAGCTTGCCATGACATACCGGGCAAGCAATGATTTCGAGTAAACGGTGATCCATATATCCCCCAAATGACGGCCATAAATTTAATGCGGCTCAGAATACCACAAGCAAAGTTCCACCGTTAACTCTGTTGTTTTGTTTAATATTGTGATGCTCTCTCAGTGTTATTAAAGAGTACTCTGCGAAGGGAGCAATGCCCGAATATCACTCAGCATTTTTTGCCCTTTTCCCTCTGGTAACTGAGCAGATACAGGTAAATACCACCAGTTAGGCTGTGCGAACTGGAAACATTTGACCGCATCTTTTTCTGTCATCAGTAAATTTTGCTGACTATTTGCTAAAGCCAATAGTTGAGATTTTTCATAAGATTGGTGATCAGCAAAAGCATGGGTTTCCTGTAGGGTTGCGCCCAATTGCTGCAATGTCGCAAAAAAACGCGGCGGATGGCCTATTCCCGCCATCGCAACGCCATTAGGAATATCACTGACTGTTCGCGTTTCACCTGTCAGTAAATTAACGGCCAACTCCCCTTTCAAGGTCATAGGCAATTCACTGGCTTCCGGTGTTCCTCCATTAACGATAATGGCATTGACGGTATTCAAGCGCCCAGCCAGCTCCCGCATTGGCCCTGCTGGTAGCCAGCAGCCATTACCAAAACGACGGGTACCATCAATCACTACAATCTCATAATCACGCTGTAAGGCATAATGCTGAAGACCATCATCCGTAATCACGATGTCAATAGGAGTATGCGCCAATAATGCTTTGATAGCGTCCGCACGTTTTGGAGCGACTGCAACGGGGACACCAGTGCGGCGACGAATTAATACTGGTTCATCTCCCGCTTGTGCCGTTGTCACTTCGTCTGCCACCAATAGTGGATAATATTCCGACTTTCCACCATAACCACGCGAAACAACTCCAACTCGATAACCTTTTTGCTGTAATTGTTCAACCAGCCAAATAACCACCGGCGTTTTGCCATTCCCCCCCGCAGTTAAGTTACCGACTACGACAACAGGCACAGGTGCTTTCCAAGAGCGCTGTAAGCCGAGTTTATAGCTCAACTTGCGTAGGCCGCTTATCAGCCCATAAAGAGCTGATAAAGGTAATAACAAAACGTAGAGCCATGAACGGCCTGACCATATGCGTTCAATCATTGGCCAAACTGCATCCGATGTAATTGTGAGTATGCGCCGTTTTTTTCCAACAAAATTTCATGGTCGCCTCTTTCGATAATATTGCCGTCTTCAATAACAATAATCTCATCAGCTTTCTCAATAGTAGACAGACGATGAGCAATCACCAGTGAAGTTCTGTTTTTCTGCAATTCATCCAATGCAGCCTGAATAGCGCGCTCAGATTCGGTATCCAATGCAGAGGTTGCCTCATCCAGAATCAAAATCGGTGAATCACGCAATAAAGCACGGGCAATGGCAATACGTTGACGCTGCCCACCGGAAAGTAAAACACCATTTTCACCAATCATCGTATCTAGGCCGTTATCCATCCTCTTGATAAAATCCATAGCGTAAGCCATTTCCGCCGCTCGTTCTATTTCTTCACGACTGAACTTTCCTTCGCTGGCGTAGGCAATATTATTGGCAACTGTATCATTGAACAGATGCACATTTTGCGATACCAGTGCAATTTGATTACGTAAGGAAGCCAACGTATATTCACGCAGATCATGACC
Source organism: Xenorhabdus hominickii (assembly GCF_002632725.1). GTDB lineage: Bacteria > Pseudomonadota > Gammaproteobacteria > Enterobacterales > Enterobacteriaceae > Xenorhabdus > Xenorhabdus hominickii. Next base: position 467,837 of record NZ_NJAI01000002.1, on the reverse strand, counting down.
GTCCAGTAAAATGCCTCCTTCACTGACATCGTAAAAACGAGTGAGAAGATTGGCTATCGTCGATTTACCGGAACCTGAACGCCCAACCAATGCCACTGTTTTTCCAGCGGGGATCGTCATTGAAATCTTCTTCAATGCAGGGTGATCTTTAGTCGGATAGCAGAAAGTCACATCGCGGAATTCGATATTCCCTTTCGCTTTTTTGACTTCCAGTTTACCGTCATCTTTTTCCTGCTCCATATCCAGAATAGAAAATAAAGTCTGACAAGCAGCCATACCACGCTGAAATTGGGCATTGACGTTCGTCAGTGACTTTAATGGACGCATCAACGCAATCATGGATGAGAACACAACGGTAATTTTCCCTGCCGTCAGAGCACCCATAATCTCGGGAAAACTGGCAGCATACAGGATAAACGCCAACGCAAATGAAGCAATAAGCTGGATAATGGGGTCTGAAATAGAATCAGCAGAAACCATTTTCATCCCTTGCTGACGCATATGGTTGCTGACTTTGTTGAAACGTTTGGTTTCAACCTGTTGTCCCCCAAAAATTAAAACTTCTTTATGCCCTTTCAACATCTGTTCTGCACTGGTTGTCACCATTCCCATACTGTTTTGCATGCTCTTGCTGATATTGCGAAAACGTACAGAAACAAGGCGGATGACGCCGGCAACAATCGGTGCAATTACAATCAGGATCAAAGAAAGTTCCCAACTGTAATAGAACATCAGTATAAACAGGCCAATAATCGAGGCTCCTTCCCTGACAACCGTCACGAGTGCGCCGGAAGAGGAGGAAGCAACCTGTTCAGAATCGTATGTGATGCGGGAAAGTAATGTTCCCGTGGATTGCTGGTCGAAAAAGGAAACTGGCATACCCATCATATGGTTGAACAGACGACGGCGCATCTGCATGACCACTTTGCCTGATACCCAAGAAATACAATAACTTGATATAAAACCAGATATGCCACGCAACAACATCAATCCAATAACAACCAATGGCATCCACTTCAATACACTAATGTCTGCCTTGCCAAAACCCTCATCCAGCAAAGGCTTCAACAAGGAAAGCATCAATGTATCACCGGCAGCGTTAATAATTAGTGCAACCGCCGCAACTAACAGCCCAACCCTAAATGGTGTGATGGTCGGCCACAAGCGGCGAAAGGTCTGCCAGGTAGAAAGGTCTTTATCATTCATTATTGAGTTACCAAAACCAAAAGAAATAGCGGCTTATTCTACTCATGATCGCCACGAATACCAAACCACTGATGATACCAACGTGACATTATTTGTTGCCTATAGCCCTTTAATTTAATGTTGTCCCGATAAAAATAACCCGTGATCTGTCCAGAAACTGCCGTGCTACTCCATTGAATCCCGGCATTTTTATAACGCTGTTTTACTTTTACTGAAGGCAGCCTCCACGGGCTATAGCGTGCCACCGAAGTCAAAGCATATTTAGGCATGATGTTACGTATCAGTAGCGCCGTAGACGAAGTATTACTACCATGATGAGGAACTTGCAATATTGTTGTATTCAAATGTTTCTTTTCGAGTTCCAATAAGCGGTATTCACCCTGTTTTTCCAAATCACCCGTTAATAATAGACTGTGTTTTCCATCATCAATGCGAACCACACAAGATTGATTATTGCCAACAATAGCTGTTTTCTCTGGCGGCCATAAAATTTCAAAATTCAACCCTTGCCATATCCATTTTTCACCACGAATACAAGGTAAATGAGCCTGATTAATGAAAGAGCTTCTAATTTGGATATCAGGATATTTGTCATTAAGATATGCAACTCCTCCTGTATGATCTAAATGATCATGGCTAAGGATTATCTGTTCTGGCGTTAATCGATGCCAACGCAAATAAGGCACAATGACTTTTTCTGCCATACTGCCCGTTTCCCAACGATTTCCCGTATCAAAAATGATCGCCTGCCCGCCCTTATCAATCACCACAGCCAACCCATGACCAACATCCAGCATTGAAAAGCGCCATTGGTGCTCATTAGAGCATTTCGAATAACAAGCGATAATGGCAATTGAGACACTCAACAGCCACTTATGCGATTTCCACCAACCTAAACGCCAAACTACAACCCCAAACCAGCCAGCAAGTGTAATAACAATAGGATAATATCCGATTTCAATCCATGAATGCGTTAAGACAGATAAAGGCGCTAAAGCAAGCGAAACGCTATAATCAACGAGTTGCCATAACCATGATTGAATAGTGAGAAAGAACTGAATAGAAGGAAATAAGAGACAAACCAATCCCAACATTACTAATGGCACAGATAAAAAAGAAACTATCGGCACAGCCCAGAGGTTCGCAACCAATGATGCAATATTAATTCCCTGAAATAACAAAATTTGCAACGGCAATAACATTAACATCATTCCCAATTGCATATGTAATCCACGCAATAAAACCCACTGCCAGCCATGACGAATTTTCTCTGGTAAAGGCATCCAGTGAAACCAGAATAACAGTGCCATTACCGCAGTAAATGAAAGCCAAAAACTGTCAGAAAGTATCGCTAAAGGGTCAAAAAGTAAAATCAGCGCAGCACTCCATAACGCCCAGTGCCATGAAAAACAAAACCGGCTTTTACATCGCAGATATATCCACAATGTCAATCCCAATATTGCCCGAACGGCAGGAATTCCCCAACCCGATAACCATCCATAAAGCATTGCAGTTAGCCAGCCCATGATTAATGGGAAACGAAATCCAATCCATCTTGTAGGAAAAAAGAATTGCGCTATTCTCGCAAGACTCCAGCCAAATAAGCTGGCCATTGCGATATGCAGCCCTGAGATTGCCATCAAATGCGCGATACCTGTCTGCTGCAAGAGCAAACGAGTCTGTTTATCCAGCCATTTTCTTTCACCAAACGTGAGTGCCAACGCAACACCAGCATGTTTTAGTGTCTGAATTTCTGGTGCCAATTTACTAATGAAATCTTGCCTGACACTGCAAGTTTCATTGAGTAATTTTGCCTGAAGGATTTTTCCACTCAACGGCTGACGAATAGAAAGTGAATATCGCTGGTTGTCATAGCTACCCTGATTTAATTGTGCATGAACGGGTCTTAATTTCATTGTGACGTGCCATTTCTGCCCCGCACACAACAATGCTTTAGAATTCCATAACACCGATGCGTATAAACGGGGAAAAATGTATTTCCCCTCACTTTCAATCAATTGAATACGATAGCGTGGTTTTTGCTCATTTTCTTTCGTTTTATCTTCTAATAATGCGCTATCAATCACGACAATTGCAGAACGAGAGAATTCACTGAAATAAGTTATTTGCTCCAATATTTGATGGCCATGCCAGCACCCGAAAATAAATGCCCACAATCCCAATGATATTATCCGAATGAATTTAAACGGAAAATATAATAATGAAAATGAAATTAAAATCAGTGAATTAATTACTTTTTGTTGTGGCAATTCTGCAAGGAACAATAAAGGAAAAACTCCCAACACAATAGCTAATGCAGCCAAATTTAAACTAATAAGAGGTGGTGGCCTTTGCCACAGAGTAAATAAGTAAATAAAGGGGGAGAAGATTATAAGCTGCATCCATTTATGCCTCTATGCTGATATTCCATTCACATAGAGGAGCCTATTACATCATCAACATCGCTACCAGTCAAATAAATACTATTGTGGAATAACCTCACAAATTAATCTTCAAGTAGAAGAAACGATTCACAAGATCTTTCGGTAATTATCACAAAAACGAGTACTCAAACATTACTTAAACAAATACAAAAAACGGCACCCTGAGGTGCCGTTAGTTTAATTAAGTAATAACTTATATCTGTTAGCTCTCGCCATAGATATTCACGCGGTCACGTAACTCTTTACCTGGTTTAAAGTGAGGTACGTATTTACCGTCCAATTCCACTTTATCACCCGTTTTAGGGTTACGGCCCACACGCGGAGCGCGGTAGTGAAGAGAAAAACTGCCGAATCCGCGAACTTCAATGCGTTCACCTGCGGCTAATGTTTCTGCCATATGATCAAGCATTTCTTTCACTGCATCTTCAACGGCTTTAGCCGGCATGTGAGATTGTTGCTCTGCAAGCCTTTCGATTAATTCAGACTTGGTCATGGTACCTCCCTAAACTACCGTTTTCGGGTAATATTTTCATGTTCTGAGAATATTACCCGCCGTTATTGACTTAGATTATTCGCCTTTAGCTGCTTTGAAAGCTTCAGCCATTGCGTTGTTAGCGAAGTTCACGTCTTCTTGTTTGTTCACAGAAGCGATAGCGTCTTTTTCATCAGCTTCGTCTTTCGCGCGAACAGACAGGTTGATTACGCGGTTTTTGCGGTCAACGCCAACATATTTAGCTTCAACTTCATCGCCAACGTTCAGAACTTGAGTTGCATCTTCAACGCGGTCACGAGAAGCTTCTGATGCACGCAGGTAACCTTCAACGCCGTCAGCTAATTCAACTGTAGCACCTTTTGTGTCAACTGCAGTGACTTTACCAGTAACAATTACACCTTTCTTGTTTACAGACAGGTAGTTGTTAAATGGATCTTCTGCCAGTTGTTTGATGCCCAGAGAGATACGCTCACGTTCTGCATCAACTTGCAGAACTACAGCAGCAATTTCGTCGCCTTTCTTGTATTCACGAACTGCTTCTTCGCCTGTAACGTTCCAGGAGATGTCAGACAGATGAACCAGACCATCGATGCCGCCGTCCAGACCGATGAAGATACCAAAGTCAGTGATAGACTTGATCTTACCTTCAACGCGGTCGTTTTTGTTGTGAGTCTCAGCAAATTGCTGCCAAGGGTTAGCTTTACACTGCTTCAGACCCAGGGAGATACGACGACGTTCTTCGTCGATATCCAGAACCATAACTTCCACAACATCACCAACGTTAACAACTTTGGATGGGTGGATGTTTTTGTTGGTCCAATCCATTTCTGAAACGTGTACCAGACCTTCAACGCCTTCTTCGATTTCAACGAAACAGCCGTAGTCAGTCAGGTTAGTCACGCGACCAGTCAGTTTAGTACTTTCTGGATAACGTTTAGCGATTGCTACCCATGGATCTTCACCCAATTGTTTCAGACCCAGAGATACGCGAGTACGCTCACGGTCGAATTTCAGTACTTTAACTGTGATTTCATCGCCCACATTGACGATTTCGCTTGGGTGTTTAACACGTTTCCAAGCCATATCAGTAATGTGCAGCAGGCCATCGACGCCGCCCAGATCAACGAATGCACCGTAGTCAGTCAGGTTCTTAACGATACCTTTAACTTCCATGCCTTCTTGCAGGTTTTCCAGCAGCTGATCACGCTCTGCACTGTTTTCAGATTCGATAACAGCACGACGGGAAACAACTACGTTGTTACGTTTCTGATCCAGCTTGATGACTTTGAACTCAAGCTCTTTGCCTTCAAGGTGAGCTGTGTCACGAACTGGACGAACGTCAACCAGTGAACCAGGCAGGAACGCACGGATACCGTTCAGTTCTACAGTGAAGCCGCCTTTTACTTTGCCATTGATAATACCAGTGACAGTTTCAGCTTCTTCGTATGCTTTTTCCAGCATCAGCCATGCTTCGTGACGTTTTGCTTTTTCACGGGACAGGATAGTTTCACCGAAACCATCTTCTACCGCATCCAGAGCTACGTCGATTTCATCGCCAACTTGGATTTCCAGCTCGCCTTGAGCATTTTTGAATTGTTCTACAGGAATTGCAGATTCTGATTTCAGACCCGCATCTACCAATACAACGTCTTTATCGATAGCAACTACAACACCACGTACGATTGCACCTGGACGAGTTTCGATAACCTGTAGGGATTCTTCAAAGAGTTGAGCAAAAGATTCTGTCATTTTAATGATCTTCAAGGTTTTAAATTAACGTCCATCTAGCTTCCAGCCGAATGGGGTTGTTTTACATACCTCGCAACTTTCCCTGTTACAAGGTGTTTTGGTATGCCAGCATATTTCACTGCTAACAAAACCGAATTCTATGTACATCTTCTTGATACGCTACTGCAATAGCATATTTGATAAAATTAACAATTATGCAGGTATTTCCAGCGCGTTTTTTGCGTAAATTAGTGCTTTATCAACCACTTCTTCAATAGACATGCTGGTCGAATCTAAGATCAATGCATCTTGTGCGGGCACTAATGGCGCAACAGTCCGATTACGGTCACGGAAATCCCGCTCTTGTATTTCGGACAAAAGGGCGTCAAAGTTAACACTAAAACCCTTCTCCTGCAACTGTAACATACGTCTGTGGGCGCGTTCTTCTGCACTCGCATCAAGAAATATTTTCACTGGTGCGTCAGGAAACACCACAGTACCCATGTCACGGCCATCAGCAATCAATCCAGGTGCTATGCGAAAAGCCCGTTGCCGACGCAGAAGTGCTTCCCTGACACGCGGGAATGTCGCTGCCTGTGAAGCCGTATTCCCTACGGTTTCAGTACGAATTTGATTACTGACATCTTCGCCTTCCAGAATGACCCGAAGTTTACCATTTGCAGGCACAAAACGAACATCCAGATTTGCAGCTAGAGGAACCAGTGCATCTTCAGACTGGATACCCACTTGATGGTGGATGGCAGCCAGTGCCAATACACGATAAATGGCACCTGAATCAAGTAATTGCCAATCTAACGCTTCAGCCAATGCCTGACATAATGTTCCCTTGCCAGCACCACTTGGTCCATCAACGGTTATTACCGGGGCTATCACCACCATTGTTTTCCTCCTTTTCGCATATTCGCATAACAGACGGGTCATCGACCGAATGCAAAAACCGCTCAATTAACAAGCAATAAAAGTTTGCCTTATTATACGCGCTTAGCGGATGAGTGAAACAGGCTTGGAATAAATATCCTAAATTTTCATGCCGGAATAGTTTCTACCATGAATGATTCTTAAAAACCTCATTTTATTCCCGTTTTACTTTATATATTGACTGAGCGTTTCAAGTTGGTTGAAGTAATCTGGAAATGTTTTTGCTGTACAACCTGGATCAAGAATCGTTACAGGTATATTGGACAATGCCACCAGCGAAAAACACATCGCAATTCGATGATCATTATAAGTTTCTATTTCAGCATGATTAAGTTTTTCGTGCGGAATCACACGAATATAATCATCCCCTTCTTCTACCTCAGCACCTATTTTGCGTAATTCAGTCGCCATTGCATGGAGCCGATCTGTTTCCTTGACCCGCCAATTGTAAATATTGCGAATAACGGTTTCTCCCTGAGCAAACAACGCGGTTGTCGCAATAGTCATTGCCGCATCAGGAATAGCATTCATGTCCATATCAATGCCCGTTAATGTTCCCCGCTCGCACTCGACAAAATTATCACCCCAACGAATTGTTGCTCCCATCTGTTCCAAGACATTGGCGAATTTGGTATCCCCTTGCAGGCTATTTCTGCCAATACCCGTAACACGAACCGTTCCGCCTTTAATCGCTGCTGCAGCCAGAAAATAAGATGCCGATGAAGCATCGCCCTCTACTAAATATTGCCCCGGAGACACATATTGTTGCTGACCTTTAATGTAAAAAACCTGATATTGCTGATGACTTACCGTTACGCCAAAACTCTTCAGCAGTGCCAATGTAATATCAATATACGGTTTAGAAACCAAATCACCCTGAATATGAATTTCCGTATCGTTGACTGCCAATGGTGCAGCCATCAGCAAGGCGGTCAGAAATTGGCTGGAAACACTACCATCAACGGTAATTGTTCCTCCTGAAAATCCCCCGTTGATATGCAGTGGTGGGTAATTTTCCTGTTCAAGATAGTCAATTTTAGCTCCCCCTTGACGCAGTGCATCCACCAAGTGACCAATTGGGCGCTCTTTCATTCGAGGCTCTCCGGTCAGCACCAGATTGTTGTCTCCTAAACATAATGCTGCCGCCAATGGTCGCATTGCCGTGCCTGCATTCCCCAGAAACAGTTCGAGTCCACTTTTGCCCGTGATACACCCACCTCTGCCATCGACTTCACAGATGGTACGATCAGCGGAAAGGCGATAAGGAATATCTAACGCAGTCAGGGCATTCAGCATATAGCGAATATCGTCACTGTCTAACAAATTGGTCAGGCGAGTTGTTCCTTTAGCAAAAGCAGCGAGCAGCAAAGCACGATTGGAAACACTCTTGGAGCCGGGCAGATTAATTGTTCCATTAACACGGGAAATAGGTTGTAACGTCAGGGATTGCATAAACAGAGAAGTCTCCGGTCTTTAACAAATTTATGCCCTTCATATCTCAAATTTCAGCACGATTGTCCACACTGTAACTCGGAATAGATCGGGTAGGTTTCTGATTTGAATTTTTAGAATAAATCGAACATTTTGACATCGGAAGGGTTCAGCCTCCCGATAATAATAAAATTATTTTATGCGTTGCGACGCTCAAAATCCGCCATAAACTCAACCAATACTTTTACACCCTCATAAGGCATGGCGTTATAAATTGAAGCACGGGCACCACCCGCAACTTTATGCCCTTTCAACGCATGCAGTCCATGAGTATAGGCTTCTTCCAGAAATTGACTATCCAGCTTCGGATTCGCTAGTTGGAATGGAATGTTCATGAGAGAACGGTTTTGAGGAGCAACAAGGTTGATATACAGCTTGCTGTTATCAATGGCACGGTAGAGGTATTCTGCTTTCGCATGGTTCCGCTTGCTGATTTCCTGTAATCCACCCTGCTCTTTCAGCCACTTAAATACCATGCCTGACAAATACCATGCAAAAGTCGGCGGTGTGTTATACATAGAGTCGTGTTGAGCTTCCACGGTATAATCTAAAATCGATGGTGTATGCGGGTGCGCTTTACCCAGTAAATCCTCACGGATAATGACAACTGTAATTCCCGCAGGCCCAATGTTTTTTTGTGCTCCGGCGTAAATAACGCCATAACGGCTAACATCAATAGGTGTGGAAAGAATCGCTGAGGAATAATCGGCAATCACGATTTTATCATCGCCAAAATCAGGTTCCTCAAAAATAGCCGTGCCTTCAATGGTTTCATTAGGGCAATAATGAACATAGGCAGCATCACTGCTCAAACCCCATTCACTTATTGGTTTCACACTTTTGATACCATTTGTTTCTGTCCTGATATCAATAATGTTTGGGGTACAATATTTTTTTGCTTCTTTCGCTGCACATTCAGACCAATAACCACTTACGATATAATCTGCTGTCGATTTATCACCCAGTAAGTTCTGTGGCAATGCAGAGAATTGCCCACGAGCACCACCATGACAAAACAGCACTTTATAATTCTCAGGTATCGCTAATAAATCTCGAAGGTCTTTTTCTGCTTCAGTCGCAACCGCTATGAACTCTTTGCTACGATGACTGATTTCCATCACCGATGTTCCCAGCCCCTGCCAGTTGCAAAGTTCCTGTTCTGCACGACGTAATACTTCTGCTGGCAACATAGCTGGACCAGCGCTAAAATTATATACCTGATTCATTAATTTCACCCTATCAATGGATACAATAAAACCGGATGCATTGGTTTTATCACTCCCGCTCTACCGCTGCAATGGTTATTAAAAGATTGTTGTAAACGAAGGTGTGAATGACAACTCTCACCACTGAAAATCTGAACATAAAAAATAATAAGAGAGTCAGAGTGATATTAGTTGCTATTCATATAGGGGATAAAAAAGGTCATGTATTAAATAGTTAGTTGTTGTGATATGCTTCCCGCCTTTTAAGGGTAAAGCATGGCCAAAGCTGACGTCTATTGCCGTTATTGTCACAAATC
>NZ_NJAI01000002.1:396603-457914 GCF_002632725.1 Xenorhabdus hominickii | reverse complement strand
AGAGAGAACGAATTTAACTCAGCGTACTCGAGTAAAAAGACTGAATAGAAAAACTATCAGTTATTCAAAATCCGAAGAAATGCACGATAAGGTGATAGGAACTTTTATTGAGCGTGAGTACTATTTTTGATATTCAATCTAACTATTTAATACATGACCATTTTTTTTGCCAATAATTTTTCCATTTTTAAATAGTGTTATCTTGGAGTTGCTAATAGTTAATCGGTCATTAATTTTGACATAAATATTTCCATCAAATTTTAGGTTACGATATATGCATATTACATTTTTCATTTTTAAACGCCTTCTTATAATTAATGAACATGCCCCATAAATTCCAATTTGCAATTTTAACAAAAAACGGAATGCGCTCCGGAGCCATCAATAATTTAATGTCTGACGAGGGTGGAATTGTTAAAAATTAACAAATCAGGAACATAACTAAAGACAAATGTTATTTAAAATAAAATACGTGTTTTTTAAATATAGTTCATAATGGAAATATATACAAAATAAATTATTCACAAATGAAACAAAGACATTGTAATGGTGTTTGGTCGTATATCCAATACGTTGTTCTTTATAAGATAATCTTCATTTTTTACGAGAGAGGATTGAAATGGAGGGAGTAGGGATTGAATGTCGGTTTTTCATCAGACAAAGAACGTGAAAAAGCGCGGTATAGTTAACGAAGGCCACCACCGTTAATGCTGTCTCTCCTGTAATAGCACTTTCTAATTCGACTATAGTTATAGTGCCTGTCAAGCGGGAATAAAAAATTGTGGTATGTTTGGGAACTTCAACTAAAGCCTATCATCGCATATGCCTTCGGCAAAAGAAGCAACGATACATTGCCCCCCTCTTTGCCAATCTCCTTTCTTAGAATGACAAAAAAAAGACGCAAAAGCGTCTTTCTTTATGTTTTAAATAAAAAATTAATACTTACTAAACATATCCTGAATTTTTGCTACGTCAGTAGTCTGAGTCAGCGCCAATTGCAGCAGAACACGCGCTTTCTGTGGGTTCAAACGTTCTGATGCCACAAAGCCATATTTGCTATCATCAACTTCAGCATTTGGCGTTGTATAACCGAAAGGAATACGGCTGGAACGAACAACAACAACGTCATCTTTAGCAGCTTTAGCCAAGGCATCAAAAACAGACTTGTAAATGTTGCCGTTACCTACACCAGCACTGACAATGCCCTGATAGCCATTTTCAACGAAAGCTTTTGCTGGCAGATCAGATGCGTTGGAGTAGTTATAAACAATGCCCACTTTTGGCAGTTTGTCCAGGTTGCTAACATCAAAAGCTACTTTATTTGCTTGTACTTGTGCAGCAGAATAGTAATTTACTTTACCGTTATGAACGAAGCCTTGTGCACCAGCATTGACAGCCTGAAACGCCTGAACTTCAGTTGTGCTTAATTTACCAATGTCACGACCATGAATAACGGTATCGTTCATCGCCAGCAGAACACCACGGTTTGCGGAATTTTTATCAACGGCAACAACAACTGCATTGTACAGATTCAATGGGCCATCAGCACCCAATGCAGTAGATGGACGCATAGCGCCAACCATCACAACAGGTTTCTTGCACTGAGTTGTCAAATCGAGAAAATAAGCAGTTTCCTCCATAGTATCAGTACCATGAGTAATAACGAAACCATCGGTTTTATCACAATCAGCATTGATTTTCTTTGCCAGAGTCAACCAAACCTGATCGTTCATGTCCTGAGAACCGATACTAACAACCTGCTCACCTTTCAAGTCAGCGATGTTTTTGATTGCTGGAACAGCATTCAGCAATGCATCAACACCCACTTTGCCCGCCGTATAACTAGATTGTGTTGCCGATTCACCACCCCCAGCGATTGTGCCACCTGTTGCCAAAACGGTAATGTTTGGCAAAGCAAATGCAGAACCACTGATTAAAGCCAAAAAGCTGGCTATTGCTGTTTTTTTAGTCTTTTTCATTATTTAACTCCTTGTAAAAAAAGTTATTTTAGTATGTAAATCGGAAATAAATAAACTATCTTTAATAATAATTTTGGGGAATTGATAGAGCGGACAAAAAAAACACCGTATGATATACGGCCTCTAATAGAAATTAAAGTGAATCACAATGACGCATACCTATATTCCAGGCAAAGATGCCGCACTGGAAGATTCCATTAACCGTTTCCAGCACAAGCTAGAATCCCTCGGTTTTAATATTGAAGAAGCTTCATGGTTAAATCCTGTACCTCATGTTTGGTCAGTGCATATCCGCGATCGTGACTGCCCTCTGTGCTTTACCAATGGCAAGGGCGCTAGCAAAAAAGCGGCGCTAGCTTCTGCACTGGGGGAATATTTTGAGCGTCTATCAACCAACTATTTCTTTGCGGATTTTTACCTCGGCGATGCCATTGCCAACGGCGAGTTTGTTCACTATCCAAATGAGAAGTGGTTTCCTCTGCCTGAAGATGATTCTCTGCCAGAAGGTATCTTAGACGAACGCCTACATCGTTTTTACAACCCAGATAATGCGCTCTGTGCCAGCCAATTGATCGACATGCAATCGGGCAATGAAGAACGTGGGATCTGCGCTCTGCCATTCTCTCGTCAATCAGATAATCAAGTTATTTATATTCCAATGAATATTGTCGGCAACCTATATGTTTCAAACGGCATGTCAGCGGGCAATACCATGAACGAAGCGCGTGTTCAGGGATTATCTGAAGTGTTCGAACGCTACGTGAAGAACCGCATTATCGCAGAATGCATTAGCTTGCCTGAAATTCCACAAGATGTCATGAATCGTTATCCCGGTGTGGTTGAAGCTGTCAATAAATTGCAGGAAGAAGGCTTCCCACTCTATTGCTACGATGCATCACTCGGTGGTCAATTCCCGGTAATTTGTGTCGTATTATTCAATCCGAATAATGGCACTTGTTTCGCTTCTTTTGGCGCCCATCCTGATTTTGGCGTTGCACTGGAACGTACCGTCACAGAGCTACTGCAAGGCCGTAGTCTGAAAGATCTTGATGTCTTTACTCCGCCAAGTTTCGATGATGAAGAAGTCTCTGAGCACACTAACCTAGAAACTCACTTTATTGACTCAAGTGGCGCAATCAGCTGGGATCTGTTCAAGCAAAATGCCGATTATGAATTTGCTGACTGGAGTTTCAGCGGAACAACCGAAGAAGAGTTTGCCACTCTGATGAGTATCTTCAACACACTGGATGCCGAAGTTTATATTGCTGATTATGAACATCTTGGTGTTTATGCCTGCCGTATTTTGGTTCCGGGCATGTCAGATATTTATCCAGTTGAAGATTTGCACATTGCCAATAACACCATGGGAATCCATCTGCGTGATACCATTTTGTCTTTGCCAGAAAGCCAATGGCAACCAGAAGAATATCTCGCTTTCCTTGAACAATTGGATGACGAAGGGTTGGATGATTTTACTCGTGTTCGTGAATTATTAGGGATCGCAGCGGGTAAAGACAATGGCTGGAGCAACCTTCGTATCGGTGAATTAAAATCCATGCTGGCACTGGCCGGTAACGATCTGGAACAAGCATTGATCTGGGTTGAATGGACTCAGGATTTCAATGCCTCTGTCTTCACCGCTGATCGGGCTAATTATTATCGCTGCCTGCAAACACTGTTACTGTTAACCCAAGAAGAAGAGCGCGAACCCGCACAATATTATCAGGCATTCGTTAAAATGTACGGTCAAAATACTGTCGATGTGGCTTCTGCTGCTATTGCCGGTGAGAACTGCTTCCATGGTCTTTGGTCTGTAGATTCAGAGTTAAAAGCTCTGCCAGCACATCAAGCATTATTAAATGCCTATGAAAAGCTGCAAAAAGCCAAACGTGAGTTTTGGACGAATTAATATACTCAATAAATAGCTAAGTTAAAGCTTATTTATTAAGAAAGTAAAATCCAGGTTAAATATCATTTAATTTAAATAATAAATTAATGACAATTTAACCTGTTATTTTACTTTTCATGTCTGCCCCAAAAATACTTTATATAAAATATTTTTATAAATTTTAAAAAGTATTTTTTATATATAAATCATAATCTTGAAACAGAAATCTGTATTTAGACTATTATAGTTTACTAGATTTGTTGCCTAACATGATCCATATCAAATTCAGGTTAATGCCCGTTTGTTACTATCATTGCGTGCTATAATTAATTAAGGATAAGAGAGTGTTAGGATGAAAACTGACAACCTTTTTAATTTATTTCCACCTGCTGTAATGGCACAAATCGCTGATGATAGTGGTGTATATAAAATCAACAAACACCCCGCAGTGACGTATTTATCGGCAATCATGGCAGGTGTGTTTATTTCTATTGCTTTTGTTTTTTATATTACGGCAACAACAGGAACCTCTACTATTCCTTATGGGTTGGCAAAATTAATTGGTGGGATCTGTTTTTCTCTTGGTTTAATGCTGGTGGTTATATGCGGTGTCGACCTATTCACATCCACTGTATTAACAATCATTTCAAAAGCGACAGGCCGTATTACCTGGTCGCAAATGCTCAAAAACTGGGTGAACGTTTATATCGGTAACCTGATTGGCGCGCTGTTTTTCATGGCCTTAATATGGTACTCAGGCCAATATACCGTTGCCAATGGTGCTTGGGGGCTGAATGTACTACAGACAGCCGATCATAAAATGCACCATACCTTTATTGAAGCGGTATGTTTAGGCATCTTAGCCAATCTGATGGTATGCCTTGCGGTCTGGATGAGCTATGCCGGACGCAGTCTGATCGATAAATTGTTTGCATTGATATTACCAATTGGCATGTTTGTCGCCAGCGGATTTGAGCATAGTATCGCTAACATGTTTTTAATTCCATTCGGGATCATCATCAAAAATTTCGCACCGGATGAATTTTGGTTGAAAGTGGGAGCAACCCCAGAACAATTTTCTCAACTAACCGTGTCTAACTTTATTACTGATAACCTGATCCCTGTGACAATAGGTAACATTGTCGGTGGTGCTGTATTGGTTGGGTTGATTTATTGGTTCATTTATCTACGTGGCGGCAAAAAAAGTTAATTCGCCTCCGCGCCAGCTTTCTTAAAAGTTCCACTATTAAAAGGTAGAAGTATCATGTCCGAGTTAAATGAAAAATATTCTGTAGCATGGCAAGGCTTTAACGAGGGTAACTGGCAAAACGAAGTCAACGTTCGTAACTTCATCCAGAAAAACTATACCCCGTACGAAGGCGATGAATCATTCCTTGCGGGCGCCACAAAAGCGACTGATATTTTGTGGGAAAAAGTCATGGAGGGTATCAAAATCGAAAACCGCACTCATGCACCAGTTGATTTTGATACTGACGTTGCATCTACAATTACTTCTCATGATGCTGGATATATTGAAAAAAATCTGGAACAAATCGTCGGTCTGCAAACCGAAGCTCCGCTAAAACGTGCCATTATTCCATTTGGTGGCATTAAAATGGTTGAAAGCTCTTGCAAAGCTTACGATCGCGATCTCGACCCAAAACTGAAACACATCTTCACTGAATATCGCAAGACTCATAATCAGGGTGTATTCGATGTTTATACACCAGATATTCTGAAATGTCGTAAATCCGGTGTTTTGACTGGTCTGCCTGATGCCTACGGCCGTGGCCGCATTATCGGTGATTACCGTCGTGTTGCACTGTACGGTATCGACTTTCTACGTAATGAAAAATATACTCAATTCACTTCCCTTCAGGAAAAACTGGAGAACGGTGAAGATCTAGAAGCCACTATCCGTCTGCGCGAAGAAATTTCTGAACAACACCATGCTCTTAGCCAAATCAAAGAGATGGCAGCTAAATATGGCTACGATATTTCCAACCCGGCTACCAATGCTCAGGAAGCGGTACAATGGACTTATTTCGCCTATCTGGCAGCAGTTAAATCCCAAAATGGTGCAGCGATGTCCTTCGGTCGGGTTTCCACCTTCTTGGATATCTACATCGAACGCGATATTCAGGCAGGAAAACTGACTGAACAACAAGCTCAAGAACTGATCGACCATCTGGTCATGAAGCTACGTATGGTACGTTTCCTCCGCACTCCGGAATACGACGAATTGTTCTCTGGCGACCCAATCTGGGCTACTGAATCACTGGCAGGAATGAGTTTGGACGGTCGTACTCTTGTGACTAAAAATAGCTTCCGTTTCCTGAATACGCTGTACACCATGGGGCCATCCCCAGAGCCAAACATGACCATTCTGTGGTCTGAAAAACTGCCAACTAACTTCAAAAAATTTGCAGCGAAAGTATCAATTGATACCTCATCCCTGCAATATGAAAATGATGACCTGATGCGTCCCGACTTCAGCAGCGATGACTATGCTATTGCATGTTGTGTCAGCCCAATGATTGTCGGTAAACAAATGCAGTTCTTCGGTGCACGTGCAAACCTTGCAAAAACCATGTTGTATGCCATCAACGGCGGCGTGGATGAGAAAATGAAAATGCAAGTTGGCCCAAAAGAAGAACCAATGAAAGACGCAGTACTGGATTATGACAAGGTCATGGAACGCATGGATCATTTCATGGATTGGTTAGCGAAACAGTATGTCACAGCCCTGAACATTATCCACTATATGCACGATAAATACAGCTATGAGGCTTCATTAATGGCACTGCATGATCGTGATGTATACCGTACTATGGCATGTGGTATCGCGGGTCTGTCCGTGGCAGCCGATTCTCTGTCAGCAATTAAGTATGCAAAAGTTTCTCCAATCCGTGATGAAGATGGTTTAGCTGTTGATTTCAACATTGAGGGCGAATATCCACAATTCGGTAATAATGACCCACGTGTCGATGATATCGCGTGTGATCTGGTTGAACGCTTCATGAAGAAAATCCAGAAGCTACAAACATACCGCAATGCAGTTCCAACACAATCTGTACTGACCATTACCTCTAATGTGGTTTATGGCAAAAAAACAGGTAATACTCCTGATGGCCGTCGCGCTGGTGCCCCATTTGGGCCGGGTGCTAACCCAATGCACGGACGTGATCAGAAAGGTGCGGTTGCTTCACTGACTTCCGTTGCCAAACTGCCATTTGCTTACGCAAAAGATGGTATTTCATATACCTTCTCAATCGTACCTAATGCACTGGGTAAGGACGATGAAGTACGCAAAGCAAACTTGGCAGGGCTGATGGATGGTTATTTCCATCACGAGGAAAATATCGAAGGCGGACAACATCTGAACATCAATGTCATGAACCGTGAAATGCTGTTGGATGCAATGGAGAACCCAGAGAAATATCCTCAATTAACTATCCGTGTATCGGGTTACGCAGTGCGGTTCAACTCCTTGACCAAAGAACAGCAACGAGATGTGATTACCCGTACCTTTACTAAAACCGTGTAATCATTATTAAGAGTTAAATTAATAAATACCGTGTTACCTAAAAATATCATTATTTTTTGTTAAAATTAAATAAAATACGCTATACACAATGGATTTTGAGTTGCAGCACGACGGCAAGAAAACGAATCCCCAAGAGCATAGTTAACTCTATGTTTATAACTACGTGACTGGGGTGAGTGAGCATAGCCAACAAAGCTGCAACTTGAAAGACAAAGGGTATAAAGGCCCCTTAATGCTGGAGCCTTTATTAGTTTGTCGTCAGTTTTGGAGAAATCCTTTCATGTCCGTACTTGGTCGTATCCACTCTTTTGAATCTTGCGGAACCGTTGATGGCCCAGGTATCCGTTTTATCGCGTTTTTCCAAGGTTGCCTGATGCGTTGCCTCTATTGTCATAACCGCGATACTTGGGATACCCACGGCGGAAAAACCGTTACTGTTGAAGAACTAATCAAGGAAGCAACAACCTATCGTCATTTTATGAACGCTTCAGGGGGTGGAGTCACCGCTTCTGGTGGTGAAGCAATCCTTCAGGCCGAATTCGTCCGTGATTGGTTCAGAGCTTGCCATGCAGAAGGTATTCATACTTGCTTAGATACCAATGGATTTGTGCGTCGTTATGATCCGGTGATCGATGAACTTCTGGATGAAACCGATCTTGTGATGCTGGATTTAAAACAACTTAATGATGATATCCACCAAAAACTGGTTGGTGTTTCTAATCACCGAACTCTTGAGTTTGCCCATTACCTGGCAAAACGTAACCAAAAAACCTGGATCCGCTATGTCGTTGTTCCCGGATGGTCGGATGACGAACAATCCGTTCATCTACTTGGTGAATTCACTAAAGATATGGACAATATTGAGAAAATTGAATTATTACCTTACCACGAGCTAGGTAAACACAAATGGATTGTGATGGGTGAAGAATATCAATTAGAAGGTGTAAATCCCCCATCAAAAGAGACAATGGAGAAAATAAAAGAAATTTTGAGTGGTTATGGGCACCATGTGATTTATTAGTCTTCCATACCCTCCTTACCAATAGCAAATATAATCTGGCTCAACGAATAATTGTAGCCAGTCTTGTTTTGAATAATTTCCTATAATTATCTATATACCTAGTCAAAAGCAAGCTCGTTGAAAAACTCTTTAATGATAAGTTCAATAAACCTGAAGGTATAAACCATCTGACCATAAAAAGGTTTAATTTACATTTAACAAATACTTGGCAGGATGTTTATTGACTGAGTGGTCTATCCAGCATAACGAGTTTAATGAATAAAATGACTCCTAACCGATGATAATATCAGTCTGGCAACTAACTGATATTGTAAAAATAAAATGATAAATTTATGTTTTTGCACCACCACTCTGAACATATAATTACATTCGTATAATGAATATATAAATTATATGATTGAAAAAATGATCGCACTCTGGGGTATGGGGATAAAATTTCCCTCTAAAAATACGCAATATCCCATTCTAAAACCTAATTTTTTCCATTTATTCCTTTAAAAAAACATTTAATTCTAGTTAAAGCAAAAAGGAGACTAAAAAATAGTCATACTCATCCCATGATATAAGCAAAAATTATCTATTAATCCTCCAATAAGAATCACAATTATTCCTTGTTGATTCATAATTTTTATATGATAATTCTGCCGTTTTCTCTAGCAATTTGTGTTACTGGGATGGATATAGAGAAAAGCTAATTCAACAATCACCACTCAATAAGATAAATCGGAAAAAAATGGATAATCAAGATATTAATTTCAATTCAGGAGAAAACAACGTTTCCCTGAGTAAAGAGAAGAGCACATTCATTCCAGGTGGCAGAGCAGTAGGAGCTGGTGCAGCAACGGAATGGATTGGTAACGCGTGGGAGATGTTTAAGGCAAATCCAATGAAATGGGTGCTAATAACTTTAGTCTATGTAGCTATCCTCGTAGTTTTGAGTCTTATTCCTCTGGTCAACTTTATCTCTGGCCTATTTGGTTCAGCATTTATTGCTGGCTTCATCACCGCAGCGGAAAAACAAAGAGCCACAGGTGATTTTGAAATAGATTTACTGTTTCATGGCTTTAAGAATAAATTAGGCTCATTGATTGCCGTGAGTGCACTTTATTTAGGAATATATATACTTGGAGCCGTTGCTGCAGTTCTTATCGTAGGCGTTGGTGCCATTGAGTCACTTTCATCCGCTCCAGAACTGTTAATAAATAGTTCCTCTTCTTTCATATTAGCAGGTCTTGTTTTCCTCACTTTCAATATAATTGCTCTTGCATTTGCCTGGTTTGCACCGGCCCTAATTATCATTAATGATCTAAAATTCGGTGAAGCAATATCAATGAGCCTAAATGCTGTGAAGAAAAACCAGCTCGGTGGTTTTCTCTTTTTCTTACTGATGGGTATACTAATGGCCATTTCCATGATCCCATTATTCCTTGGGCTGATTGTTACTGTGCCTATGATGATGGTTGCTTATTACACAACCTATCGTAGTATCTTTTATGCCCCGGAAGAAAAAGAAATAAAATCTAGCTTAATCAGCTAAATATTTCCTTGCAGATATCCGTAATAAGAATGTAAGTATTATTCTTTTGAGTACTATTATTTATAGGGAAATATACCATTGGAGTCATGGCCATGCTTTCCTATACTCAAAAAAGATAAAATGGCAATGACAGATTAGGTTATAATTTAGCCCATAAAAAAGCGCCGAATAAAGGCGCTTTTTATTAATAATACAATGTATTAACCGATATATTCCAATCCATTCATATAAGAACGCAATACCTCAGGAATTTCGATACGGCCATCTGCCTGCTGATAGTTTTCCATCACGGCAACCAGAGTACGGCCTACCGCCAGACCAGAACCATTTAATGTATGCACCAACTGAGGTTTCTTGTCGTCTTTATTGCGGAAACGCGCTTGCATACGACGAGCCTGAAAATCCCACATGTTAGAACATGATGAAATTTCACGGTAAGTATTTTGCGCTGGCAGCCAAACTTCCAGATCGTAAGTTTTTCTTGCACTCGCGCCCATATCGCCCGTACACAGCAGCATTTTACGGTATGGTAGATTCAGCAACTGCAATACTTTCTCTGCATGCCCTGTCAATTCTTCCAGCGCATCCATAGATTTCTCAGGATGAACAATTTGAACCAGCTCAACTTTATCAAACTGGTGCATACGGATCAGACCACGAGTATCACGGCCATAAGAACCCGCTTCAGAACGGAAGCAAGGTGTGTGCGCCGTCATTTTCAGTGGTAATTCGCTTTCATCCAGAATTTCATCGCGAACCAAGTTAGTAACAGGGACTTCCGCGGTTGGGATCAAGGCATAATGGCTGCCTGACTCTTCTTCCAACGGTCTGGTGTGGAATAAGTCTTCACCAAACTTAGGCAATTGCCCTGTACCATACAGGGAGTCATGGTTAACCAGATAAGGAACGTAAGTTTCCAGATAACCGTGCTGTTCAGTATGCAGATCCAACATAAATTGCGCGATAGCGCGGTTCAGACGAGCAATCTGACCTTTCATAACCACGAAACGTGAGCCAGTCAATTTTACCGCAGCTGCAAAATCAAGGCCGCTAGTCAATTCCCCCAGTGATACGTGATCTTTGACTTCAAAATCATACTGGCGTGGTTCACCCCAACGGCTAATTTCTAAGTTATCACTGTCATCTTTTCCATCTGGAGAAGAATCATCAGGAATATTCGGCATGCTTAATGCCAGATTACGGATCTCTACCTGCAACGCTTCCAGTTCAGATTTTGCTGAATCCAGTTTTTCTCCCAACTGATTGACTTCTTGGCGCAGTGGTTCAATATCTTCACCACGGGCTTTCGCTGCACCAATAGATTTCGATCGGGAGTTACGTTCTGCCTGCAGGGTTTCAGTTTCAACTTGTAAAACTTTGCGACGCTCTTCAAATTTGCGCAGCATTTCCACATCAAGGGTATAACCCCTGCGAGCCAGTTTTTCGGCGACTGCGTCTAGCTCATTACGCAGTATATTTGGATCGAGCATGCTAGTCCTGTGCTTGTTGTTATTGAGAAAATGATTATTGAGAAAAAATGATGAAATCTATTAGATATAGACCTTACCGTATCAATCAGATTAACGGTAGCGTTTTATTGGGCTATTTTGATTCTGTTCCATTAGCCAGTTTAATTTCTCACCAATTTTGCCTTCCAGCCCTCTGGCTGATGGATGATAATAGCGTGTTTTTTGCATTTCTGGTGGAAAATAAACTTCACCTGCTGCGTAGGCATTCGGTTCATCATGAGCATAACGGTATGCTTCACCATATCCCATTTCCTTCATCAGCTTAGTTGGCGCATTACGTAAGTGAGCAGGAACATCATAATCGGGTTTGTCTTGCGCATCTGCCATCGCTGCCTTAAATGCCATATATACCGCATTACTTTTCGGAGCACACGCAAGATATAAAATCGCCTGTGCAATAGCCCGCTCTCCTTCCGCAGCTCCTACACGCGTAAAACAGTCCCATGCAGCAATAGCGACCTGCATTCCTCGGGGATCAGCATTACCCACATCCTCAGAAGCAATCGCCAGTAATCGACGAGCAACAAAAAGTGGATCGCCACCTGCGGTAATGATTCGGGCATACCAATAAAGTGCAGCATCAGGGGCTGAGCCACGAATTGATTTATGCAAGGCAGAGATTAAATCGTAATATCGATCACCTTTATTATCAAACCGCGCACTTCTTTCTCCACTCACTTCTTTCAACAATTCTGGTGTCAAAACCCGCTGTCCCTGTACATTCGTTTCAGCCATGTCTGACATCATTTCGAGCAAATTCAGGGAACGCCGGGCATCTCCCGCAACAAGTTCTGCAAGTATCTGGCGGGTATCGTCCGGTAACTCGATATTTTGCCCACCAACACCACACTCTTTATCGTTCATTGCCTGAATGAGTATCTGCTCAATTTCTGATGCCGAGAGTGATTTGAGTAAGTAAACGCGGGCGCGTGACAGTAATGCCGAATTTAATTCGAAAGAAGGGTTTTCGGTTGTTGCTCCGATAAATGTGATCGTGCCATCTTCAATATGCGGTAAGAATGCGTCTTGCTGACTTTTATTAAACCGATGGACTTCATCAACGAATAAAATAGTTCTACGTCCAGCATTACGATTTTGACGGGCTTTTTCTATGGATTCACGAATTTCTTTAATGCCTGATGTCACTGCTGAGATCCGCTCAATATCAGCTTGTGCATAGTGACCAATAATTTCAGCCAGTGTGGTTTTCCCTGTTCCTGGTGGTCCCCATAAAATCATGGAATGGAGATGACCAGCCCGGATTGCTCTTGCTAAAGGCTTTCCTTCTGCCAGTAAATGCTGCTGACCAATATAATGATCTAATGTGGTTGGCCGCATCCTTGCGGCCAATGGCTGAAATTCATTTTGTGAAAAATCGAGTGAAAGACTGTTCACTTAAACCTCACTGGCGCTGATCATCCAGCGTGACACCTTCTGGTACGGTAAATCTGAATTTAGCCGCATCCACATTCGTGTTTTGCTGCCCTTTCAATTGATAGGCGCTTTTTTGTCCATCCTGTTCAACCGCCGTAAATTTCTGAATCGTTCCTGCAGGTGTCACGGTAATTGAAAAATGTTTTAAATTACCCTTGGCATTAGTCGGTATTAATTCGAAATTATTGCCATTTTGTGTCACCTTATACTGTTTCCAATCCGCAGGATCATTACGCGCAATTAACATAAATGGCGTATTTCCTGTTGCATCTTTTAGCCAGTTCGCAGTGACCTGTTCGACAAAAGGGTTATAAAACCACAAGGTTTTACCATCAGAAACCAAAACACTCTCATCAGGCGATGTCATATGCCAATTAAACAAATTAGGGCGTTTGATCCAAAGTTCTCCTTCTCCTTTTTGGATAGCCGAACCGTCATTACTGGTAACGGTTTGGGTAAAACTGGCATGAAAACTATTTACCTTACCCAAACGACCTTGCAAATTCTGTGTAGCATTCGCCCAAGCTGAACCTACACTAACCCCCATCACCAGACAACCAATCAACAACACTCTTTTCATGTGTAAGATACCTTCAATTCGTATTATTATCAGCACCAATAGCTGATTATTACATTGCAATTAGCCATGGCGATTAATGTTCATGCGGAGGTGGTGCCAAAACTTCACGATTGCCATTATGACCAGGTGTACTGACAATCTGCTGGGCTTCCATCTGTTCTACAATCCGAGCGGCTCGGTTATATCCGATACGGAATTGGCGCTGCACACCAGAAATGGAAACTCGACGTTTTTCAATGACAAATTCAACCGCTTGATCAAACAGAGGATCGAGCTCTTCATCGCTATCAAGTCCTAAACCGCCTTCACCATCTTCTCCCCCCTTGATAATACTATCAATATATTGAGGACGACCACGGGCTTTCCAGTCATTAACCACTTCATGAACTTCCTGATCACGTACGAATGCACCATGAACACGTACAGGAATAGAAGAATTTGGTGCCAAATAGAGCATATCACCCATGCCAAGCAATGATTCAGCTCCTCCTTGATCCAGAATTGTACGGGAATCAATTTTACTGGAAACGGTAAATGCGATACGCGTTGGAATATTCGCCTTAATTAATCCTGTAATAATATCAACAGAAGGACGCTGAGTCGCCAACACCAAGTGAATACCTGCTGCACGAGCTTTCTGAGCCAAACGTGCAATCAATTCCTCTACTTTCTTCCCTACAGTCATCATCAGGTCGGCAAATTCATCAACCATAACAACGATATAAGGTTCTTTCTTCAGCACAGGATGCGTTATATCCATACTATCACCTGGCTTCCAGAACGGATCAGGAATTGGACGCCCCATGTTTTCTGCCTGCTTGATTTTGTCGTTATACCCCGCAAGATTACGCACCCCCAAAGCAGACATCAGTTTATAGCGCCGTTCCATTTCATTCACGCACCAACGCAATGCATTGGCGGCATCTTTCATGTCGGTAACAACTTCAGTCAGCAAATGTGGAATGCCTTCATAAACCGATAATTCGAGCATTTTCGGATCGATCATAATAAAACGAACATCCTCTGGCTTCGCTTTATATAAGATACTGAGGATCATCGCGTTGACCCCCACTGATTTACCCGAACCGGTTGTTCCCGCAACCAACAAATGAGGCATTTTTCCTAAATCAGCAACAACTGGCTGCCCTGCAATATCTTTCCCTAATACGATAGTCAGAGGGGAGGGATTATCCCGGAATTTCTCACAATCCAGAACTTCTCGCAGATAAACGGTTTGACGTTTCTTATTGGGTAATTCCAGACCAACGTAAGGTTTCCCCGGGATCACTTCCACGATACGGACAGCCACTGCGGAAAGTGAACGAGCAAGGTCACGTGATAAGTTAGAAATACGGGAAGCTTTAACACCCGGAGCCAGATCCAATTCAAATCTTGTGATGACAGGACCAGGCGAAAATCCAACAACATCGGCTTTAACGCGATAATCATTCAAACGTACCTCAATCAAACGAGACGTTTGTTCAAGGGCAAACATATCAATCGGCTCTTCTTCTGCTGGCGGTTTTTCCAGAAGATCCAGAGAAGGCATTGGTGTTGTTGATTTTGGCAATGGCTGATCATTGCGCATCAAGAATGGATGGAACAAACTATCTTGCTGCGGTTGCTGCGGTTGCTGCGGTTGCTGCGGTTGCTGCGGTTGCTGCGGTTGCTGCGGTTGCTGCGGTTGCTGCGGTTGCTGCGGTTGCTGCGGTTGCTGCGCAAAAGTATGTTGCGTTTTCAATTTATGGGAAACAAGTTCAGATACTATTTTTTTCTCCTGAACTTGTTGAATCGATGGCTCTGGCGATATAAATGCAGATTCAGGTTTTCCAAGATCAGCAACATGAGGGAAATAATTATATTCCGGTGTTTCATCTTGCGCTGAAACGAATTCTGAAACCATAGGCTGGTTCATTTGATAACGTTCACGTTGCTGCTGCTCAAATGCTATTCGCAACGCTTCTTCCTGCACTTGTTCTTCACTTTCGCGATTTTCAGTAAATTCAGCTAATGGTGATTGCCCATATATCGACGTAGTTTCTGCTTTCTTAGGTAATTCTTTGCCTTCCGGTTCAAAATCAGAACCATAACGTTCGCGCTGTTGATCAAGGAATTGCTGACGCAACATGTTTTGTTGCTGCTCATCCATGCATTGCTCATCAGCTTCTGCATTTAATTCATTCTGCTTCTCTTTTTCTTCCCGTTGCAAATGTTCGGCTAAACGATAAGTAGGCACTTTAATACCGTACAATTCACGACGAGTAGGTATTCTGACTGGATTAGGGCGAGGCATTTCAGGGCCAATACCCTGCTTAACCTGTGGATTTTTCGTCACAATGGCAGCACTAGCAATACCCGCCGCTGTATTTTTCAGATTAGCATTTTCGCTTGAAGGGAAAGTGAATGAGTCTGTCGCATCACTCTGAGACTGTATATTTATTTCAGCCATGCTGCCTGTAGATAACTCAGTCTGAGAAAACTCTGCTGAAGAAGGAGAAACAGATTTTGGCGAGGACTCTGCTACCTGCATAACGGGTTTCGCTATGTTTTCTTCGTCAAGGCTTTCTTCGTCTAGGGAATATGCAACCGTTTCTGGCGTTACAACCTCCAACAAGGCTGTTTCAGGAAGCGCTATTTCAGATAATTCCGTCTCTGCAATAATATGTTCAGACGAATTATCTTGATGAAATTCTTTCGGGTTTTCCATCACCAGAGACGGTGAGTCAATCGGCAATTCTGAGTCTGTACTGACTAACTCAACTACTGTTGGCACAGCCAGCAATACATCGTTTTCATCTACGCCACCCATTTCATTTTTATCGGCATATTCAGCCTGTTTCTGACGTTCTGATTCGTCCTCACTTTCTGGCTCAGCATCGTCATATTCAGTTTCGTTGCGACCACGATTGATCACAAAACTCAGTGAGTTCAGAATGGCTGCGCCAATTTTTTCCGCAATCGTTAGCCATGACCAGCCTGTAAACAGAGTGAACCCAATAGCCCAGAGACCAATCAAAGCCAACGTTGAACCAAGGATATGGAACCAAGGCAGAATCGCATTACTGAATAGGTTACCAATGACACCACCGGCAGCAAAATCATCTAAATCATCAATATTAATTGCAGCCAAGCCACACGAAGTCAGCACCAAAGTCAGGGCACCAATGACGCGTAACGCAAATGTGAAGAAATCAACGTACTCTTGCCTATCTTTCTGACGGAAAGCATTCCAGCAGCCTAAAAGCATTAACGGCGGGACTGCATAGGCAAGAATACCAAATGCTGAGAACAGGGTGTCTGATAACCAGGCTCCAACACTGCCACCCCAATTATGAACAGGTTCATGCCATGATGTTTGTGACCAACTCGGGTCGGATGGATTAAAGCTGACAAGTGCCAGCATAAAGTACACAGCACAAATGGCAATAACCAACAGAACGGCTTCCAGAAGCCGACGGCCACTGCTTATTTTCTTTAACTTAACACGTTTGTCTTCTGTATATTCCTGGTTCAAGAAAGGCTCTCCAGGTTTTCCTGCTGATTAAACGGAACAACGCTGAGGATAGGCTCAGCGTTGAAACTGTATGCATAAACAGGAGTGTAACTAAATTTTTCCTGTTTTGCATCTGTACATTTTAGTTAGGTAAAAGCTTAACGAGTCTTAATCACCAAACGATTACTCTGTTTCACTTCTTCCATAACAACATAAGTACGAGTATCGTTAACACCCGGGAGACGCAGCAACGTTTCACCCAGTAGTTTACGGTATGCAGACATATCTGGCACACGCGTTTTCAGCAAATAGTCAAAATCACCAGAAACTAAATGGCATTCTTGGATTTCTTCCAGTTTCTGGACTGCTGTATTGAATTGTTCAAATACGTCCGCTGCACCACGATTCAGCGTAATTTCAACAAACACCAGCAATGATGCGTCCAAATAATGAGGATTCAGCAAAGCTGTATAGCCAGAAATGAAACCCTGACGCTCTAAGCGACGTACACGCTCCAGACAAGGCGTTGGTGACAAACCAACACGCTTGGATAATTCCACATTAGAAATACGGCCGTCTTTTTGCAACTCATTAAGGATATTTCGGTCTATGCGATCAAGATCTTTTCCTGGACGCTTCTTATTATCAATCATCTTATTGCTCTCTCTTTATATTCCTACACCCAAACATTTTCCCTATCTCTGTCAAGCAGTTGAGCTGGAAAAGATGTCTTCAAAGGCCAAAGCTCAATCTGTAACAGAGTTTTGAAGCCTACTTCAATCTCCCAGAATACGATGTTCCAGAATTCGATTGATTAAAACACGACTTACCAGAACACCATTTTCCAAAACATTAGCTCCCAAAACACTACGTTTTCAGAAAGCAGCTTAACAGCAATTTTTAATATTCTATGAGAAAATCACCCACGCTAATTTGTCTATTTTATAGAAACAATTGATTAGCGGGATAGATAATTATCCCTTACCCAGATGTTTTCGCAAATGCACAGCCGATTGTCAAAGTAAATGAATAAAAATCAGAACAACCTACCAAACAAATTTTCAGTAAAACGTTTAAATAGCTCGTTTCATGACTTAAATGAATAAATGATGTTCGATTCAGAAATTTAAGTCACCTATCCTTACATTTCGATTACATCATAGTTACTATCTATCGGTAAAATCGTTAATAACATAAATATTTTATCTGATAATCGCTTTTTTTAACTTATTATTTCTCCTACAATCCCTAAATCTGCAATATGCGATAATGGAAATGAGGTATTCATGAGCACAGCCAAACACAGTAAACTCATCATTCTTGGCTCAGGTCCTGCTGGTTATACCGCTGCTGTTTATGCAGCCCGCGCTAATTTAAACCCTGTTCTCATCACTGGAGTTGAAAAAGGCGGCCAATTGACCACCACAACTGAAGTTGAAAACTGGCCCGGTGATCCTGAAGGGCTGACTGGCCCAGGCTTGATGGAACGTATGTTCCAACATGCTGAAAAATTTCAGACTGAAATTATTTCTGATCATATTCAGAAAGTTGATTTCTCAAACAGGCCATTCCGTTTATATGGAGATGATCAGGAATATACCTGTGACGCATTGATCATCGCGACGGGTGCTTCAGCTCGTTATCTCGGTTTGCCTTCCGAAGACGCATTCAAAGGTCGGGGGGTCTCTGCCTGTGCAACATGCGATGGCTTTTTCTATCGTAAACAGAAAGTTGCTGTAGTCGGCGGAGGTAATACTGCTGTTGAAGAAGCGCTGTATTTAGCGAATATTGCCTCGGAAGTGCATTTAATTCACCGTCGTGACACTTTCCGTTCAGAGAAAATTCTGATTGACCGCATGATGGATAAAGTTAAAAACGGCAATATCATCCTGCATACAGATCGAACACTGGATGAAGTGCTGGGTGATGATATGGGTGTTACTGGGATCCGCATCCGCGATACGAAAAGTGACAATGCTGAAGAACTGGATGTCACTGGTGTTTTCATCGCTATCGGTCATAGCCCGAATACGGGTATTTTTGCTGGTCAGCTTGAATTGGAAAACGGATATATCAAAGTTCAATCTGGATTGCACGGCAATGCCACTCAGACTTCCATTCCGGGAATCTTTGCCGCTGGAGATGTCATGGATCATGTGTATCGCCAAGCTATCACTTCAGCTGGAACAGGTTGTATGGCTGCACTGGATGCTGAACGTTTCCTTGACGGATTGGCAACCAAATAATCTACCTTCCTTGAAAGCGCTATTTCGATAGCGCTTTTTTACAGGTAGCATAAAATCTAGTAGTTTGAGCTTCATCTTACTGGCCTTTTTGATATTCAGTATCACCACCTGTGGATCAGAATTTTTTCTTATGGACAAATCAAGACAATCTGAACTTGTTCGATGGCTGAGGCAACAAAGCGCCCCTGCTCGTCGGTGGCTTCGTCTATCCATGATGCTCGGCCTTATCAGCGGATTATTGATCATCTCTCAAGCTTGGCTCTTAGCGTCAATCCTTCAAGCCCTGATTATGGATAATGTCCCCCGCGAAAACCTTACCAATCAGTTTCTGATGCTGGCAACAACTTTTGCATTAAGAGCAATCAGCAATGCCATCCGAGAGCGTGTCGGTTTTATCTGTGGCAAGGTTGTGCGACAGCAAATCCGCAATATGGTGTTAGATAAACTGGAACAGTTAGGGCCAGTATGGGTTAAGGGAAAACCTGCCGGAAGCTGGGCGACTATCATCCTAGAACAAATCGAAGATATGCAGGATTTTTATTCCCGCTATCTGCCCCAAATGACCCTAGCAACCATCATTCCTATCTTAATCCTGGTTACTGTGTTTCCGATTAACTGGGCCGCAGGGTTAATTTTACTTGTAACCGCCCCATTAATTCCTTTATTTATGGCTCTGGTTGGGCTAGGAGCCGCAGATGCCAATCGACGCAATTTTGTTGCTCTTAGCCGATTAAGCGGTAATTTCCTTGATCGTTTACGAGGTCTGGAAACTCTGCGTCTATTCCATCGAGGAACAGTGGAAGTTGAGCAGATCACTGAATCAACAGAGAAATTTCGTCGTAGAACAATGGAAGTACTACGCATGGCATTCTTATCTTCCGCCGTTTTGGAGTTTTTTGCCGCAATTTCCATTGCCGTTGTTGCCGTCTATTTTGGTTTTTCCTATCTGGGAGAATTATACTTTGGCAGCTACGGAATAGGCGTTACGTTGTTTGCAGGCTTTCTTGCTTTGATCCTTGCCCCCGAATTTTTCCAGCCACTGCGCGATTTAGGTACGTTTTACCATGCCAAAGCTCAGGCAATCGGAGCGGCAGAATCACTTTTCACGCTGCTCAGCAGTGATGGTGAACAAGCAATAACCAGCGGCGAGAAAACATTATCAGATAATGGAGCCGTCACTATTGAAGCGCGTGAACTGGAGATTCGCTCACACGATGGACATCGTCTTGCTGGCCCATTAAATTTTACGATTGATAAACATCAACGAATCGCTCTGGTTGGGAAAAGTGGCGCTGGCAAAAGTTCATTGATCAATGTATTGCTAGGATTTCTTCCTTATGACGGCTCTCTGAAAATCAACGGCCTTGAACTACGTGAACTCAATCTCACCAAATGGCGGGAACATTTGAGTTGGGTTGGGCAAAACCCACATCTACCAGAACAAACACTGCTCGATAATATTCGTCTTGGTCAATATGATGCAACGCAAGAGCAAATTAATGATGTGATGGAACGAGCTTACGTCAGTGAATTTGTTCGCGAACTCCCCGATGGCGTTGATACGCTCGTCGGGGACAATGCTGCTCGTTTGTCTGTCGGACAAGCTCAACGTATTGCCGTAGCACGAGCCTTATTAAATCCTTGCCAATTGATGTTATTAGATGAACCAGCCGCCAGTCTTGATGCCCATAGCGAACAGCGTGTAATGACAGCTCTGAATCAGGCTTCTCATCAGCAAACCACATTGCTGATCACTCACTTGCTGGAAGAAACGCTAACCTATGATCAGATTTGGGTAATGGAAAACGGTTTGCTGATTGAAAAAGGTGATTATCAGAGCCTAAGTCAGTCTCTAGGTGCATTTTCCCGTCTGTTGTCTCACCGCAGTGTGGAGCTTTAATCATGCGTGTATTACTCCCATTTCTCGCCCTTTATCGTCGTCACTGGTTTCTTATCAGCTTAGGTATAGTGCTGGCGATTGTGACTATGTTAGCCAGTATCGGCCTATTGACACTTTCAGGTTGGTTCCTTGCCGGGACTGCCTTAGCAGGATTCGCGGGGTTATATACATTTAACTATATGCTACCTGCTGCCGGCGTTCGTGGAGCAGCTATTTTCCGTACTGCGGGTCGTTATGGTGAACGACTTGTCAGTCACGATGCCACATTCCGGGTATTAGCACATTTACGGGTTTTTGCTTTTCAAAAAATCCTGCCACTTTCTCCGGGAGGTATTGCTCGTTTTCGTCAGGGTGAATTGCTAAACAGGCTTGTGGCTGATGTCGAAACGTTGGATCACCTCTATCTGCGAGTTATTTCTCCTGTTCTTACTGCATTTGTTGTCATAGTCGTTCTGACTTTTGGCTTGGGGTTCCTTGATACCACCCTCGCCTATACCCTAGGTGGTATTATGTTAGGGTTACTGCTGATATTGCCTTTTGTATTTTACTATGCGGGAAAACCCTACGGCAGAAGCATCACCCTGCAACGTGGCCAATATCGCACATTGCTCACCAGTGCCTTGCAGGGACAGGCTGAATTAACTGTATTCGGCGCACTTAAACGTTTCCGTCAATCCATGACAGAAATTGAATACAATTGGTTAAAAAATCAGCAAAAACAAGCCAATTTGACAGGGTTCTCACAAGCCATCATGATTTTCTTTACCGGCATGACCGTGACGCTAATGCTTTGGCTGTCTGCGGCGGGTGTTGGTGGAAATAGTCAACCAGGTGCATTGATAGCTTTATTTACATTTTGTGCTCTTGCTGCCTTTGAGGCCCTTGGACCAATCACCGTTGCATTTCAACACATGGGGCAAGTTATTTCATCTGCGACACGTGTTTCCCAATTAATGTATCAGAAGCCGGAAGTCACCTTCCCTGCTCACGGGCCACAAGCAAATAACAACCTCAGCCTTGAGATAAAAAATATTAATTTCACCTACCCTGACCAACCGCTGCCAGTCTTGAAAAATATTTCACTATCCCTGACATCAGGTGAGCATATTGCTTTACTGGGCAAAACAGGATGTGGCAAATCGACGCTGTTGCAGTTATTGACCCGTGCATGGGAAGTTAATAGCGGTGAGATTCAACTCAATCAACACCCTATTTCCAATTATGATGAAACAACGCTGCGATTAATGATGTCTATCGTTCCTCAGCGTATCCATGTATTCAGCCATACCTTACGCGAAAATCTTTTGTTGGCAAAACCCGATGCCAGCGATGATGAGTTAGCCATTATACTGAAACAAGTGGGTTTAGAGGGCTTGCTAGACACTAATGAAAAGCTAAACTGTTGGATGGGGGAAGGTGGGCGTCAACTTTCCGGTGGTGAACAACGCCGTTTGGGCATAGCCAGAGCATTATTACACAACGCTCCTTTAATGCTGCTGGACGAACCAACCGAAGGGCTTGATGCCGACACTGAACAACAGATTCTGGCGTTGTTACACCATCATTGCCGGCACAAAACACTGATTGTCGTTACCCATCGACTAACGGGTTTACAACATATGGATCGGATTTGTGTTATGGATGGGGGGCGTATTATTGAGCAAGGCCAACATGATATGTTACTCGCTCAGCAAGGGCGTTATTATCAATTTTATCAGCGACAGAGCTATCCTGAGCTGGAGTATTCATCTTATGTCTATAGCTCAACTAGATAACTCATATGAGTTTCCCCACCCAACCAATGCGCTGGCAGAGCCTAATGGTTTACTGGCGTTTGGTGGTGATCTCAGTGCAGAACGTTTAAGAGTAGCTTATCATGAAGGTATTTTTCCATGGTATTCACCTGATGAGCCTCCTTTATGGTGGTCTCCCGACCCTCGGGCGGTATTAATTTCTGGAGAATTACATACTGGCCGTACATTACGTCGTTTTATTCGCAAACATCCTTACCAAATTACTGTAAACTATGCTTTCGATGAAGTGATATATAATTGTGCACAACGACAAGAAGGTACTTGGATCGGGCCGAATGTGCAGCAAGGTTATCAAATCCTGCATCAGGAAGGGCAGGCTCATTCTATTGAAGTTTGGTATGACCGCCAACTTGTGGGCGGCTTGTATGGTGTTTGTGTGGGTACTCTATTTTGCGGTGAATCCATGTTTAGCAAAATGGAGAATGCATCCAAGTGTGCTTTTGTGGCATTCTATCACCACTTTTTACATCATGGCGGTCAATTATTTGATTGCCAGGTATTAAATCACCATACAGAATCGTTGGGTGCTAAAAATATCCCAAGGGAAGAATTCCTCCAGTCTCTTTATCAATTAAGAGGACAATCATTACAGTCAGGCTGCTGGCCTGCTCAAATGCTGGATTTATAGTCGCCCTTAGGGACTGATCTTGTTCGCGGTGGGAATGTCACTATATACCATATGTGTAAAATAATGGTTTAAAATACGACATTCCTTTACATAATGAGGGTTTTTCGGCATTATCTTGCCGGTTAAAACTATGGTTGTTACATTTAGAGGATTAGATGGCCAAAGAAGAAAATATTGAAATGCAAGGTACTGTGTCAGACACACTGCCAAACACCATGTTTCGTGTCGAATTAGAGAACGGACACATCGTTACAGCTCATATTTCAGGTAAAATGCGTAAAAACTATATTCGCATCCTGACTGGAGACAAGGTTACAGTTGAAATGACTCCATATGACTTGAGCAAAGGCCGTATCGTCTTCCGTAGCCGCTGATAGACAGACCTTTTTACACCACAGGCGATAATTATCTTTCAACGCTCACCTGTGGTGTTGCTCTGTTTTTCCAGCTTTACAAAACAGCATCTTCCGGTTTCTTTTTGCTGTTTGATTTTTGTGCGCTTTTGAAATCGTACGTCAGTGTCTGTTTACCTTTATCTAAATTGATCCTGACCGATCCACCATGCACTAATGAACCAAACAGCAATTCATTAGCGAGAGGTTTCTTAAGGTTATCCTGAATCGCCCGAGCCATAGGGCGGGCACCCATTGCTTTATCATAGCCTTTATTGCATAACCATTGACGGGCATTTGCACTGATTTCCAGAGAAACGCCTTTTTCGTCCAGTTGAGCTTGCAGTTCAACGATAAATTTATCAACAACTTGCTGAATAACTTCAGACGAAAGTGCATCAAACCAAATAATGCCATCAAGACGATTACGAAATTCAGGTGTGAAGATCCTTTTTATCTCTTCCATTCCATCAGTGCTGTTATCCTGCTCAGAGAAACCGATAGATTTACGCTGTATCTCACGTACTCCCGCATTAGTTGTCATCACTACAATAACATTGCGAAAATCCGCCTTGCGACCATTGTTGTCAGTCAATGTGCCATTATCCATCACCTGTAACAATAAATTGAACACATCCGGATGGGCTTTTTCAATCTCATCCAGCAATAGCACAGAATGAGGATGTTTTATAATAGCATCGGTCAATAACCCGCCCTGATCATATCCCACATAACCCGGAGGCGCGCCGATTAAACGACTGACCGTATGACGTTCCATATATTCTGACATATCAAATCGCAATAATTTGATATTCAATACCTTGGCAAGCTGAACAGTAACTTCCGTTTTCCCAACACCCGTAGGCCCTGCAAACAGGAAAGAACCTACGGGTTTATGATCCTGCCCTAACCCAGCTCGGCTCATCTTAATGGCTTCCGTCAATGCACCGATGGCTCGATCCTGACCAAAAACCAACATTTTCAAACGATCATCCAGTGTTCTCAGAACATCTTTATCACTGGCCGACACAGTTTTTTCTGGGATACGAGCAATGCGAGCAACAACAGATTCAATATCAGCAACGTTGATCGTTTTCTTACGACGATTCACCGGAACTAATCTTGTCCTTGCACCCGCTTCATCAATAACATCAATGGCTTTATCCGGTAAGTGGCGATCGGTAATGTACTTCACCGATAGCTCAACCGCAGCACGGATGGCTTTCGCCGTATAACGAACGTCATGATGTGATTCATATTTGGCACGTAGTCCATTGATAATTTGTACCGTTTCCTCAGACGAAGGCTCAAGAATGTCAATTTTCTGAAACCGACGAGCTAATGCCCGATCTTTTTCAAAGATATTGCTGAATTCATGATAAGTCGTCGAGCCAATAACTCTGATACGCCCGCTGGACAGTAATGGCTTGATAAGGTTAGCTGCGTCCACCTGACCGCCAGAAGCGGCACCTGCGCCAATAATAGTATGAATTTCGTCAATAAAGAGAATGCTTTTGTCGTCTTGCTCCAAAGTTTTTAACAAAGCCTTGAAGCGCTTCTCAAAATCACCTCGGTATTTCGTACCCGCCAATAATGAGCCGATATCCAGAGAGTAGATGGTACAGTCCTGTATAACCTCAGGAACGTCTCTTTGGACAATACGCCATGCGAGTCCTTCAGCAATAGCAGTCTTACCAACACCAGACTCCCCAACAAACAGGGGGTTATTCTTACGGCGGCGACACAGTACCTGAACAGTTCTCTCCAATTCAAGCTGACGCCCGACCAGAGGGTCAATTTGACCTTTCTGTGCCAATTGATTCAGGTTAGACGTGAAATTTTCCAATCGATCTTCACTGATGACCTGTTCTTCCTGAACTGGATTGAGACTTTGGTGAGAATCGAGATCAGGTTCATCCTTACGTGTTCCATGCGAAATGAAATTGACGACATCTAATCGACTGACGTCGTGCTTACGCAATAAATAAGCAGCCTGAGATTCTTGTTCACTAAAAATGGCAACCAATACATTCGCTCCGGAAACTTCTGAACGCCCCGAAGACTGAACATGAAACACTGCGCGCTGTAAAACACGCTGAAAACTCAAGGTGGGTTGTGTATCCCTGTCATCATTTTCAGATAACAGAGGAGTGGTTTGTACAATAAAATTTTCTAATTCCTGGCGTAACATCGCCAGGTCGACTTTACAAGCCTCCAGTGCTTCTCGCGCTGATGTATTACTTAACAACGCCAGTAGCAGGTGCTCTACAGTCATAAATTCATGTCTGTTATCCCTTGCTTTGGCAAAAGCAATGTTGAGACTAAGCTCCAGTTCTTGATTGAGCATAAGCACCTCCTCCTAAAATCAGTAAGCCAGATCAGACCTTTTCCAGCGTGCAAAGTAACGGATGCTCGTGCTCCTTAGCATACATGTTCACTTGCGCAGCTTTAGTTTCTGCGACCTCTGCCGTATAAATTCCGCAAACTGCTTTCCCTTCATGGTGGACATTCAGCATTAGTTGCGTTGCTCTTTCAACATCATAAGAAAAGAACTTTTGCAATACGTCAACCACAAACTCCATAGGGGTATAGTCATCATTGTTGAGAACGACCTTATACATGGATGGAGGCTGTAATTTTTGCTTTGCTTCATCCTTAATAAATTCTTCTACTTTCAAATCGTTATAAAACTCAGTCATTATTCTTCCGCTGGAGTATTCACTTTCCGCTGGGTTTTAGTATGAACTAATTCATTCTACAACTATATATTTTATCACTTCGTTAAGTACTCTGCTCACCTCCCTTTGATTTCTAAATAGAGATTTTATCTAAAAACCAGATACCGTTATCTATATCAAACTTTAGCCATTTGAGACAGCTTGACGTTACTTCTGTGCTTGACGGCGTAATGAATTTCACTACAGTATATTTTATGAACACCGCGCCCTGTCTGGGTGTTTGTTCATAGTTTGAAATTTTTAATGACTCCTAAACCCGAAATAGTGATACGAGGGATAGAGAAGTATGGAAACAGGTACTGTTAAATGGTTCAATAATGCAAAGGGCTTTGGATTTATTTGCCCAGCTAGCGGCGGCGATGACATTTTCGCTCACTATTCAACTATTCAGATGGATGGTTATAGGACGTTAAAAGCTGGGCAAAAAGTGAATTTTAGTGTTCATCAAGGCCCCAAAGGTAATCACGCCAGCCTTATTCTGCCTTTAGACGATGACCAAAAATCAAAAAAGAATGATGTAATAAATTCGTAATTCTCACGCCACAAGTAAACGATAGGCTTATTTGTGGCGTGCTATCAACAGAGTTCATTTCGCTCTATGCGCGCTTTTTTTACCAGTCAAATTTGATGCAGCGTCATCTTCTATTCTCTTGCCAATGCTTCTATAGGATCAAGACGAGCGGCGTTTCGGGCAGGCAGGAAACCAAAAATTACTCCAATTGCTGTTGAGCAACCAAAGGCAGCGATAAATACAATAGGGTTATAAACGAAATCCCATGTAGGCAATAGCTTGTGTACAATCCAAGATACACTGTAGGATAAGCTAACGCCCAATACACCGCCCATCAGACAGACCAAGATAGCTTCAATAAGAAATTGCTGCATAACGTCACCAGCTCTGGCACCCACAGCCATTCGGATACCTATCTCGCGGGTTCGTTCTGTAACTGATACCAGCATGATATTCATCACACCAATCCCACCAACGATCAAAGATATTACCGCCACCAGCGTTAAAAATATTTGCAGAGTTTGTGCTGTTTTTTCAATCGCTTGGATTATTTTATCCATATTTACAGTATGAATATCTTTTTTACCATGACGGAATGTCAACAATTGCTTCAGCTTTGTTTCCACATCTTCGGAGGAGTAACCATCTTTCACTCTGACAACAACCGAATCAAAGTAATTTTGATTGACCATACGACTATTCATCGTACTGTAGGGCAACCAGACTTGTAATATATTACCGTTGTAAAAATTTTGCCCATTGGCAATCACTCCAATGACAGCTAAAGGTATATTTTCCAACAGTAGCTCTTCGCCAATGACTTTCTCCTGATAAGGAAATAATTTTTTACGTGTATTCTCATCAATAATAACTACCTGAGCCTGATGATGTAACATTTCTAATGTAAAAGGCATGCCTTGCGTAAATTTCATGCCATATACATGAAAAAAATCATTTCCTACACCATACATCTGTGTACTGGCATCAATGTTACCTCGACGTAAACGTCCACTTTTCATGAATTCAGGGGAAACAGCCAGAACATAAGGCTGAGCTTTTATTGCAGTGATATCGGCAAGCTTCAGTGACTGCATATCAAAGTTATTATTACTGCCAAAGTCTTTTCCGGGGTAAATATTGATAGAGTTAGTTCCAATCGATTTAATATTTGATAACACCATCGATTTTGCCGCATTACCAATCACTATGATCGTGACGACAGAAGCAATGCCAATAATGATGCCAAGCATAGTCAGCAAAGTTCGCATTTTATTGACGATCATGGCGCGCCATGCCATCAATAGTGCTTCATTGAAACGCCCCCAGATTTGTTGAATGGAAGAGGTATTTGTATCTACTGGTGAATAGTGACTATCCATTTGATATTCAACAAGGCGTGAATCACTCATGATTCGACCATCTTTAATCTCAATTATCCTTTGAGCCTGTGCTGCAATCTTCGGGTCATGAGTAACAATAATAACCGTATGTCCTTGTCGACAAAGCTGCTTCAAGATATCCATCATTTCCTGGCCTGAAGCACTGTCCAATGCTCCCGTCGGTTCATCAGCCAAGATCACTTGCCCACCATTCATCAGTGCTCTGGCAATACTGACTCGCTGTTGCTGCCCTCCTGAAAGCTGACTTGGCTGATAATTAATGCGATTCCCTAATCCAAGACTATTCAGCAACTCAATGGCCCGCTCACTACGTTGAATTTTAGCAACACCAGCATAAATCGCCGGTATCTCAACATTTTGCTCAGCAGTTAGATGCGCCAATAAATGATAACGCTGAAAAATAAACCCAAAGTATTCCCTACGCAATTCTGCCAATTGATTGTTACTCAAATCAGCAATATTTTTTCCGGCAATCCAATATTCCCCGCTGCTGGGTTTATCCAGACAACCCAGTATATTCATTAACGTAGATTTACCTGAACCAGAAGCCCCAACAATCGCCACCATTTCTCCGGCCTGAATGGATAATGAAATATTATCCAAGACGTTAACGTGCTCTTCTCCTGCTAGATAACTACGGCTAATATTTTGCAGTTCCAGTAACATTTTCATCACGACGCCTCTGTGTCACTGTCACTACTGGTGATCACGCGTTCATTTTCCTTCAACCCCGAGATAACCTGAACGTTGATGTTATTAAAAGCACCGACTGTAATTTTGCGTTTTTTTTCTTTTCCATCATGCAATACGCTGACTTCATATTCAGTAGCCGATATCTGCTTTCCCAGAGCCAATATGGGAATCATCAATACATTATCTATTGTCTGAAGATTTATCTTCACTTGGGCAGTCATTTGCAATCGCAGGATATTATTAGGATTAGGTACTTCAAAGCGGGCATAATAGAAGATGGCATTGTTCACAACCAGGGGGGTTGGCAGAATATCTTTTAAGACCCCATAAAAGTGTTTTTCAGGCGCCCCCAAAGTGGTAAACGACGCTTTTTGTCCCGGATTCAATTTAATGACATCTGCTTCTGATATTTCTGCATTGACAATCATGGTATCAAGATTTGCCAATACCAGAATAGTCGGCGCCTGTTGTGCCGCAATAACAGTCTGTCCCTGAAATGTTTTGATATCTACCACAATACCCTCTATGGGTGCTGTGATACGGGTATACTGCAAATTTGTTTTGGCGGTATCCAGTTTGGCCTGATTTTGTTTAATTTGAGCCATGAGATCATCCACTTTGGCGGCTTTAGATTGCATACTCGTTATGCTGATATCTAATTCCTGATGGGACTCTACCTGTAATTTAAACAAATGCCTCAGGCGCTTTACTTTGATTTGAGCAAGTTTCAGTTCCGCCTGCGCTCCACGGAGATTAGCTTCCAGAGACTTCGCTGTTTCCTGCGCTTCTGCTACCATATTTTCTGCTGTTTGCGGATCAAGTCTTGCCAGTAATTGGTCCTGTTTAACCTTAT
This sequence comes from Xenorhabdus hominickii, assembly GCF_002632725.1. Taxonomy (GTDB): domain Bacteria; phylum Pseudomonadota; class Gammaproteobacteria; order Enterobacterales; family Enterobacteriaceae; genus Xenorhabdus; species Xenorhabdus hominickii. The sequence goes on along the minus strand of NZ_NJAI01000002.1, from coordinate 427,731 downwards.
CCCCCAAACTCACATATAGCTCTTGTAGCTGACCACTAACCTGAGCACCTACATCAACTTTACGGACAGCATCCAACTTACCTGTCGCCAGAACACTTCTTTCAAAGTTGCCTTTTATAACCGTACTAGTCTGATATATAACTATTTTTGGTTGGTGAAAATAAGATATCCCCCCCCCTGCGACGACGAGAACAAAACCAACATAAATCCAGAAATGCTTGACGCGGAGAAAATTCATCAATAAATATCCATTATTAGAAAATTAGATCTAATTGCCTCAATTTACTGTAGGCAACGTCAACAAACTCTATCAACAACTTATTTTTTATAAGAAAAATTGCTAAACCTCACCTTTCCGCTTAAAAACACGCGATAAAAACGTGTCAGCACTCAATTAACTTTTCTTCTAGCCAACCACACAACTCTGGAAAACATCTCTTTCAAGAGTAATGGAATAGCTGCAACGCCACGTTCTGCAGCATAACTTGCAACAGAGATCGCTAAATCAGGTTTGGAAGAACGCTGTATTGCCTTTGTAATCACTTTCCTTGTTGAGAGTTTGGTATCCTTCGGAGTATTAGCAACTTCATGATAGACATCACTAAAACCGACCCGATATAAAAAATGCTCCATATCTAACGCAGGTAAAGAAGTTAATCTGTTGTTGTTGGTATCATAGGTGTGTTCTGCAAATAATTTCGCAGTAGCTGCATATTTTTTACCGGCATCATCCCCATCGACTAGTGTATGCCACTCAATTCCCATTCGATTGGCAAATTTTAGTAATGGTTTTAAACCACTTTGGGAAAATTCAATCACTTTAATCCCCTCTGGCTTAAAATAGTAACCACATTGTCGAGCCAGATCGTTGATCAGCCAGACTTCAGTTTCTCCTTCAACCAACAACCAGCAACGGGCAAATAACGCGGATGGACGATTAAAATGTATATGGAAAGAGACACGACGTACCTCTTCCGCAGATAAATAATTTTCTCCCAAACGGTGAGCTACAACGCGATTGGGATGCCTGACCAAACGGCAGACTCCACGGAGAGGAGCTTGGGATAACAGCTCGCCGGAATTGGTGGTTGTGATCCGTTGCAGAGAAAATAAATTCATCAATCCCCATGAAATTGAAAGCATAATCGGATGTAAACGTGTTTCTGGATTTTCAACAATGATCAGTGGATGAGCATGGGAATCGAGGAAGATGGCACCGTTTGATTGAAGTAACGAGGAAAAGATACTCAAGATAATCAAACGAACATTGCGCTGATTGGGCTTTGAACTGATCCGATGAATACTGTCTAGCACCTGCCAACCACGCTGTCTAGGGTCATGACGATCTTTATTGCTGTTACTCCGGTGTCTGATATTTTTCTGATCAAACAAGTAAGTCCTTTGTTCTGCAAAATAATACCCAATCAACTGTTTCATAGCCTCCAAGCCTTGCCATAATTCCCCATTGGTTAATTTCTGAGGGTTATTCATCAGCGCTGAAGCCAATTGTTCCATTTTTTCCCTGAGATCTTTACGATCATAGCTATCGTCAGTCTCAATTGCTTCTTTTAATGGCTCATTGATAAAACGGGCATCCCGTAAACGCAACACAGGGTATAACCGAATAATTTCGCGCAATAAAAGTTCATCATCATGTAACCGCAAAGAATCACCCTGTTTATTCAAAAAACAGCGGTGGGTATATACAGTACCGTCTTCCTGTAATTCTCCACTAACACGTAAATAAATACACTTAAGCGCTTGTTCCGAATCAACCCATAAGGGGCGCAGATTGCGTAAATGTGTTGCACGATGATGCCCGATCTGTTTTTCACAGAATGTTAGGATAATTTGTAAATCACGTTTTCTAGCAGAGTGTTCATCCCAAGAGTGATAAAAATCCCGTTCATTAAAGTGATAAAGTTCCGGCTTAGGTGACAATAAAACCGTTAATGCATCTAAAAGGCTGGATTTACCCCACGCATTTTCACCAATCAGAATCGTATTGTCATCAAGTACCAGTGATAATCTATTTATACCTCTAAAGCCGGAAATTTCCACACGTTCCAGAAACATACGCGCCCCTTTTTATATCTGATTTACTTAGTTTTATTTGTTGCGTCCATTTTCTTGATGGATAAAAAATACGTTGAATTTCAGTATGCTTACCTTTATTCTATTTGTTGATTCAGTGTAAATTTTTTGTTTAATTATATTTATTGGTCTTTGTACTGGTTTCTATCATTAAAACTAGATAATAAAATTTTTTCTTATTGTATAAGGATGTGAATCATGTATTCAGGGTTATTAATTATTCTCCTGCCTTTAAGTCTAGGCTACCTTATTCATTTGAATAATAAATCAGTATTAACTCTAGTACACCAGCTACTCCATGCCATGGTTTATGTCATTCTCATTCTGATGGGCGTTAGCCTTGCTATGCTGGAAAATTTAGGCAGTAATCTACTTTCTATCCTGCTATATGCGACAACATTTTTCCTATGCATATTTATAACTAATATATTAGCGCTTTTTCTCTTGGATAAACGAGATCCGTGGGTTGTTAATTCACATAAACAGGAAAAGCCCCCATCTCGATTACATATGGCATTCGATTCTTTGAAATTATGTGGCGCATTAATCTTGGGATTTATTATTGGGTTAACCGAATGGTCATGGTTTCATTTTGCCACTAATGCCAGTAAAATTGCCTTAATATTTTTACTCTTTCTGGTTGGTATTCAACTGCGCAATAACGGTATGAGCTTAAAACAAACCCTGTTGAATCGGCGTGGCATGATTATCGCTTTGGTGGTTGCCATTAGCTCCCTGCTGGGCGGTGTAGTGGCTGCATTCTTATTGGGATTACCGACTAAAACCGGTCTTGCCATTGCATCCGGATATGGCTGGTATTCCCTTTCTGGTATTTTACTTTCTGACGCTTATGGGCCAGTACTGGGACCAGTACTGGGAAGTACCGCATTTTTCAATGATCTCGCTCGTGAACTGGCATCAATTATGCTCATTCCTATACTCATTAATCGCTATCGCTCAACTGCACTGGGTCTCACTGGGGCTACTTCAATCGATTTTACCTTACCAATCTTACAACGTTGTGGTGGTGTTGGGATCGTGCCAGCCGCCATCGTTCATGGTTTTATATTGAGCTTAATGACTCCTTTATTCATTGCATTTTTTACTCAATAGCTTTTATCCAATAGGATGTAATATTCGTCAGGCGCGAAAAATGACTAAAAGAAACCTTTTCGGAATAAAAAATAAACCAGTTGATTAAATTGAGATCTAAAAACAATCTAAAAAAATGTCTATAATTTGATTAGTTAAGTCACTAACTTGATAAAAACAACAATTTTATGCAGAAATTATTGCATAGTTATTCTGATGGGATTAATATCCCATCAATCTGCTAACTATTCACATTTTTCGCATGAGCATTCAATTAAAAAACATAAATTGTTTCTATGGCACACACCAAGCCCTGTTCGATATCAATTTTGAATGCGTAGCAGGGGAAACTGTGGTATTACTGGGGCCTAGTGGTGCCGGCAAGAGTTCTTTGCTCCGTGTTTTAAATCTGTTGGAGATGCCTCGTTCAGGGCTGCTTAGTGTGGCAAACCATCGGTTTGATTTCAAACAACAGCCTAATCACAAAGAAATCCAGACATTGCGCCAAAAAGTAGGTATGGTCTTTCAACAATACAATTTGTGGCCACACTTAACTGTGATGGATAATCTGATTGAAGCACCATGCCGAGTATTGAAACTGTCTAAACAACAAGCGCGGGAAAAAGCGTCAAAGCTACTTTCCCGTCTTCGTTTGAATGAATTTTCTAATCGTTTTCCACTGCATCTTTCTGGTGGTCAGCAACAACGTGTTGCCATTGCACGAGCATTAATGATGGAACCTCAAATTCTATTATTTGATGAACCCACTGCTGCACTTGATCCTGAAATCACTTCTCAAGTAATTGACATTATCAAAGAGTTGGCAGGAACCGGTATCACCCAAATTATCGTGACTCATGAAGTGGAAGTAGCCCGAAAAACAGCAAGTCAGGTTGTATATATGGAACAAGGACATATTATCGAAAAAGGTGACGCAACGCATTTTGCACGCCCACAAACGGAAGCTTTTGCTCATTATTTATCACACTGATATGCCATACTGAATCCGTTATATCGATAATCAGTTATAAAACAAACATAAACAACATTTATCAACCACAATATTCATGAACGACAGGATATGGCTATGAAAAAATTATTGTTTGCAGCCTTGTTGAGTGCCGTGACTTTATCAGCAACTGCCGCAGAGAAAGAAACTCTCCGTTTTGCCACAGAAGCAACTTATCCTCCGTTTGAATTTATTGGTGAAAACAATAAAATCCAAGGATTTGATGTCGATTTGGCTGATGCCATCTGCGCTAAGCTCAACGCAGAATGTACATTTACCAATCAATCTTTTGATAGCCTGATCCCCAGTCTGAAATTCCGTCGTTTTGATGCTCTGATGGCAGGTATCGATATTACGCCAGAGCGCCGGAAACAAGTTGATTTCACCCAAACCTATTATGATAACTCTGCCATTTTCATTTCCATTAAAGGAAAATTTGCTCACATTGCCGAGCTGAAGGGCAAACAGGTAGGCATTCAAAACGGTACCACTCACCAAAAGTATTTGATGGAAGAGCATAAAGAGATCAAGACAGTACCTTACGATAGCTATCAGAATGCGATCCTTGATCTGAAAAATGGCCGTATTGATGCCGTGTTTGGTGATACCGCAGTTGTCAATGAATGGCTGAAAAAGAATAAAGAATTAAGCACCGTTGGTGACAAAGTGACAGACAAAGATTACTTTGGCACCGGCTTAGGAATTGCCGTTCGCAAAGGCAATACAGCATTGCTGAACAAACTCAACAAAGCACTGGTTGAAGTTAAACAAGACGGTTCTTATGACACTATCTATAAAAAATGGTTTAAATAAACAGAATCCCAATGAGTGAACTTCAATCTTTAATCAGCGCTGCCGGTATTACCGTCGGCCTTGCCATTTCCTCACTTGTGGTTGGTTTGGTTCTGGCAATGCTTTTTGCTACATGGGAATCCATTCGCTGGAAACCTATCGCTTTCTTAGGCTCCTGCTGGGTAACATTGATCCGAGGGTTGCCTGAAATTTTAGTTGTTCTCTTCATCTACTTTGGAAGTTCACAACTTCTCATCACGCTGTCAGAAGGCTTTGAAGTCAACCTGATTGTCTGGCAGTTCAAGATACAGATGGAAATTAACAACTTTGATGTCAGCCCGTTCCTCTGTGGTGTTATCGCACTTTCATTCCTTTATTCCGCGTACGCATCGCAAACATTAAGGGGAGCATTGAAAGCGATCCCGATGGGGCAACGAGAAGCAGGACAAGCACTGGGGTTAAGCCAAAGTCGCATCTTTTTTCGCTTAATCATGCCGCAGATGTGGCGTCATGCCCTGCCAGGGCTTGGTAATCAGTGGTTGGTTCTACTCAAAGATACAGCTTTGGTTTCCTTGATCAGTGTTAATGATTTGATGTTACAGACAAAAAGTATTGCGACTCGTACACAAGAGCCATTTACATGGTATATGATTGCCGCTGCAATCTATCTGGTCATCACACTGGTGAGCCAATTTATCCTCAGACGGATTGAAATGCGCACGACTCACTTTGAACGGAGCGCTTCTGATGTTTGAGTATATAAAGGATATTTTGCCTGGTCTGCAAACCAGCCTGAGCCTGACCGTTACAGCTCTGCTAGTTGCATTTATGCTCTCTGTGGTTTTAACCCTGATTCTGGCAATGAAGTTGCCTGTGCTCTCCCAATTGGTCAAAGGTTATATCACGTTATTTACCGGAACCCCTCTACTCGTTCAGTTTTTTTTGATTTACTACGGGCCGGGGCAATTTCCATCGATAAAAGAGTACCCGTGGTTATGGAAACTCATGTCAGAACCCTGGCTATGTGCAATGGTTACTCTGGCATTGAATAGTGCCGCTTACTCAACCCAGCTCTTTTATGGGGCATTTAAAGCGATTCCAACGGGACAATGGCAATCTTGTCAGGCTCTTGGTATGTCCAAAATACATTCTATGCGCATTCTGCTACCTTATGCTTTCAAGCGGGCGCTCTCTTCCTATTCCAATGAAGTTGTCCTGATTTTCAAGAGTACTTCACTTGCCAGTACGATCACCCTATTGGATCTTATGGGATATAGCCAACTTCAATTCGGACGCAGTTATGATGTAACCGTATTTGTTGCCGCAGGTATCATTTACCTTTGCATAAATGGCCTTTTAACTCTGCTAATGCGTATGATCGAACAACGAGCCTTATCATTTGAACACCGCAATTAATCATACTTCATATTCAACCATTTGATTTTCAGACCATCTACCACGCAATAACCATTGGTTATCGCGTGGTAGATACATATTTAATCTTGCAACTTATATGTTGTCAGGTTCAGAAGCCTGGTTATTTTCAAGAACCAGTAACGCCAACGTTTCATAATGTTCGGTATGAGGAAATATGTCGAATAGTTGTACTTTTTCTATGCGATATCGTTTAAGCATAGCAACATCTTTCGCCATGGTTTGAGCATTACAACTTGAATAAAGAATATAATCAGGAGCCATCCGGCCAAGATATTCACAGAGTTCTTTGCCTATACCTCTACGGGGAGGATTGACTAACACCAACTCAGGTATTTGTGATTTATCAAGGGCAAAATGGGTAGAATCTAAAGCCTGAAACTCCACTTGTTCCAATCCAAGACTTTTAGCTGAACGTTTGGCGCAATCAATAGCCTCAGCACTGATCTCAATACCCGTTAACTTAGTCGCTTTATCTGCACAATGCAGACCAAAGCCACCAGCACCACAAAACAGATCCCACATACTGCTAATATTCAACTCCCTGACCCAGAGCCCTGCTGTTGCATACAATTCTGAAGCAATCTCTGGGTTAGTCTGGAAAAAACTACGCGGGCGAATATACAACGGGATACCGTTAAAAGTTTCCTTTAGCATTTTGCGTTCAGTAAAAATGATCTCTTTTTCACCTTCCAGAATCGCCATATGAGTCGGCTGAATATTGGCGGAAATCACTGCCAATTGAGGCAATTGTTCCTGCAACCATGGCAAAGCCCGCTCTAACTGAATCAGTTTAATTTCCGAACGCAAAACAAATCGCAGCATCATTTCGCCATTAGCACGGCTTTCTGTCAGAAGAATATATTTCAATTCTCCTTTCTTTCGTTCCACGTTGTACGGGACCAAACCAGCTTTAGCGATAAATGTTTTTATTACTTCAAATACTGGCTGAAAATATTGTGGATACAATGGACAATCACAAAGATCCACCGTTCTACCATCACGATGCAACATGCCAAGTAAAGGGCGTTCAACACTACCACTCACCACCATCTTGGCTTTATTACGAAATTCGCTTGTCTTGCCAGTCACTGGCAATAGCCAATGTATTACGGACATTTCCTGTAAAAGTTGCTTTAAATGTTGTTGCTTATCAGATAATTGTTGTAAATAGGACTTATCGAGCCACTGGCAGGAGTGACAATGCCCCGCAGCATACTGCACACATTGCATTATAAAAAAACCGTATCAAAAAATATTAGTGCAAGGTAAAAGTTGATGTGTTCGTCGAAGCCAAAGATTCTTCTTCCTCAACTTCCATCTCACTTTCCATATCATGATTCACATAGAGAAGATTATTACTGTGAATTTCAAAAATCACGTTAGCAATTTGCTCTTCACCCTGTTTCATAAAATTGGAAAACTGAGAGAAAGTCATGCCAGCAGCAATAGGAAATGCCTGACAAACAATCAACTTAGGTAAGTTTTCATCCTGAACATCGAGGAATGCCTTAATGGTGAGAGAACTGGCATTAATCTGGCTCAAATTGGCAACCAATGGAATTATTGCAGTTGGTCTGACTTCTGCCAGAGCAGAAAACAACACAACATCGCCCAACAAATCAAGCTTGGCATCAAACAAACCATCAATATTCTGCATATGAGGCAAATGCAAGACTGAATTTGAATCATTCTCAAAATAAGAAATTTTTAGCCGTTCAAGCCACGTACGCAATATTGACAAATTGGGAATAACCATAGAATCCATCGAATTAACCTCATATGACCAAGAAGTTACACATACTACCTTAGGGGAAGACCCTGTTAAGTAGAAGAGTGACAATAATTAACCTATTTTGTTTTTTCATCATCAGAGGCAGCCTGATGATTTTTATCCGCTTTCTTATGATCAATTCCCAAGAAGGAAAGATTATAGACTGCACGCCAGATAATATGGATAGCTGCGGGGATCAAACACCCGATGCCCAATAAGATCATAGCAATGTGTGCTTCTGTCGTCATTAATAAAGGCGATAGAATTATGCTATCAGTTATCGACAAATACGCCAAAACCAATAGGATAACTCCAAATAATTCCAATAAAATGACTAACTTAGGCATATCTGCCAATGAGCGCATCTCTTTTGATGAATCTATTTTCATTTTCTACCAACCATTCAGCTCTACAAATAAATATCCGATTTCTTTTCCTTAAGCTCACTTACCGGCAAGCTATCATACCTGAATCTCTTCCATTGGCAGGACTAATTACAATAAAAGGTAATTCCCACTTTTTTTTATTAACACTTACAGGCATAGTAACCCCAGATGACAATTTATAAGATCAGTAAGGAGTTAGTATGTACACTGTTATTTTTGGTCGCCCAGGTTGCCCATACTGCGTTCGTGCCAAAGAATTGGCTGAAAAATTAAAAACAGATCGTGACGACTTTGATTATCGCTACATTGATATCTGGGACGAAGGCATCACCAAAGACGACTTATCGAAAACAGTGGGTAAACCTGTTGAAACTGTTCCTCAAATCTTCATTGATGAAAAACATATTGGTGGCTGCACTGATTTTGAAGCTTACGCGAAAGAAAATCTGGAACTATACAAATAAGTTAAAAAATTTTTCAATTTTTTTCTTGATGATGAGAACTTTCGCGCTATAGCGTAGTCTTAATTATTGCCACTGCTTTTCTTTGATGTCCCCATATTGAGGAGCCCGATAGTCATCCACTTTGGTTAAAGACTATCGGGTTTTTTATTGCTCACAGTACTATCTACCTACTACCTACGCATATCTACCTGCTCATATGCAGAGTGAAAATTATTTTTCTTTACTATCATCATCATACCCACTAAATTCCGTGTTCCGTCGAGACAATACATCCCCAACCACATAGCCAATAGTTAACAATGTGATTAGGCTATGAGACTGGGTTGAGTAAGCGGGACCAACAAAAAGGCAATTTTAAAAGATGAAGCATAAATATAATTTACTCATGCAACATCAACAAACGTTAAATCACATAATGAATTAATGAAATTTATGTTTAAGATCCTGCGTTATAAAACTATTATTCGTAACAATACATTGTAAAATATCATCATCATAATTACGTAAATATTGCGCTTGTGAGGCTTACTTTGCTAGAACAACTTAACCACAACTTGTTTACTTTTATCAACGCAACACCTGATTCATCACCAGTAATGATCTCGCTTGCAATCCTTATCGCGAAATATTTCGTATTTATTTACCCCATCACATTAGCTACTTTATGGCTTTGGGGAAAAGAAGAAGCCATCACAAATCAACGTATTGTTGTCAGTAAATCCTGTATTGCCTTTGCCTTTGGTATCACTGCATCGTATATCATTGGAATATTTGCTCCTCATGCCCGGCCGTTCGTTGAAGGTTTTGGTCATAACTTCCTTGAACACGCCCCTACGGAATCTTTTCCCAGTAACCACGGTACAGCAGTATTTACCTTTGCATTAGCAGTTATCTTCTGGCACCGTACTTGGCTGGGTGCTTGCCTAATGATTATCGCCTGTGCAATTGCTTGGTCTCGGGTCTATGTCGGTGTGCACTGGCCGATTGATATGGTTGGAGCATTTTTAGTCAGCCTGATGGGATGTGCCTTTTCCCAAGTATTCTGGAGCCTGTGTGGTGATCCTATCCAAAGTAAACTAACTCGCCTTTACCAATTCTGTGGAGCATTTTTCATCAGAAAAGGATGGATAAAAAATTAGTAATAGTCCCCCCTTCTATGAAGGGGGGACTATTACTAATGATACAGAACAAGAGCTCGGTATCTGTCCAGTTAACTACATTTTATCTTATAAGAATACCGTAAAACCGTCTGAGAAGGCCCATTCACATCGGGTTTATATCTGGGTAAGAGTGGAATTTACCTTGCATGCCATGACGTATAACTTATCAAGGGTAGTTGTCTCGATATTATAGGTGATTTTTAGTCAGTTATTGATGTAAATAACAGGCAATAAAAATGCGATGTAAGTTTACTTTTCCATCCGTAGAAAAAAAGCGCCGAGATTTTGCAACACTCTTGCATTGGACAAGGGTGAGTTAATTTACCTTAAGTTAAGGTGCCCATATAAAATATATGGTTTTATTTTATCCAGATCAACCACTAACATTTATTTAACTTTTACATGTCAATTAACATGACGGAATAAAACCCTTCGTTATATTTAACAATATACAACCAAGAAATGATTATGATTTCTTTACAAATAAAGCAACTGCGGATAAAGTATCCACACTTTAATTTCATGATTAAAAAATTCATTAATGCGTAATCAATAAAAATCAACAATATATTTGAATTAAATATACTCTAGATGAACATAACAGATAAAAATATTTCCTTTTTTATCATAATGTTAAACCATATCATTTATATGCGATAATAGTATAGTAAAGATAAAAAAATGATATTTATCATACTACTTAAAATTTTTTCATTCTTAAACCAAATACTATATTAATATATGAATAATTTTGTAGGTGACATAAATAAACAAGATTATTTAAAAAAAATAATCATATATCTTGTGCCATTTTGTTTATCTTACCTTATTTAATATTTAATCAACATATCTATAAAGGTTCGTAACAAACTGTCTTTTCCATATAAATCTTGCAATTGCGAGAGCGATCACGGTACATTTCACTGAAAATAACTATATTTTCCCTATCAAAAGTCAGGGATAAGTTTTTTGATTAAAATATCAAAAAACACATTGCAGAAGAATTCAATTCTTTTGTTTTAAATGAGCATATTTTGAGCATATCATTAATGTAGTAATAAAAACGTTTAGATAAACATCAACTCAATATCTGACAACTTATTATTCATATAAATAGAATCAGGCTCGCGCATTTAATTAATGTGCGAGTTTAGCAGTTTTTAAATTTTACTTTACCGCGTTATTTCGGAGATATTTATGGATACATCTCAAACAGGTTCAATCGCGTCTACAGCTTCTGGCACAAGCGATCAGGCTACCTGGCGTAAATCTGACACAGTATGGATGTTGGGGTTATACGGTACAGCCATTGGTGCTGGCGTTTTGTTTCTTCCCATCAATGCTGGTATTGGTGGTTTAATACCACTCATTATCATGGCGATACTTGCTCTTCCTATGACATTTTTTGCTCACCGAGGGATGTGTCGTTTTGTCCTATCGGGCAAAAACAGCGGTGAAGATATTACAGGTGTGGTAGAAGAGCACTTTGGTAAAGTTGCAGGGTTCCTGATCACCATTCTCTACTTCTTTGCAATTTACCCTATCCTGCTAGTCTATAGTGTTGCACTGACCAATACGGTAGAAAGCTTTATCACTAACCAGTTACACATAAATGCGCCACCACGTGCGCTGCTGGCATTGATATTGCTTCTGGGTGTGATGAGCATTATCCGTTTCGGTGAGAAAGCTATTGTCAAGGCAATGAGTGTACTGGTATTCCCATTTGTCACCGTTTTGATGATCCTGGCGCTATATTTGATTCCACACTGGAACATGACTATCTTTGATACCTTGTCATTGGACAGCGCCTTGTCTACAACAAGTACAAGCAATAGTGGCCTGCTATTCACGTTGTGGTTAGCGATCCCTGTTATGGTTTTCTCTTTCAACCATTCTCCAATCATCTCTGCATTTGCTGTGGCGAAACGTGAAGAATACGGTGAATATGCAGAGAAAAAATGCTCACGCATTCTGGCCTATGCACACATCATGATGGTGATAACCGTGATGTTCTTTGTCTTCAGTTGTGTATTGAGCCTATCACCTGCAAACCTGGCAGAAGCAAAAGCACAAAACATTACTATCTTGTCTTATTTGGCTAACCATTTCCGAGTGCCTGCTATTGAATACATTGCACCATGCATCGCTTTCATTGCAATTACCAAATCTTTCCTTGGTCACTATCTGGGTGCCCGTGAAGGCTTCAACGGTATCATTAACAAAGCCCTGAGCACTCAAGGTAAAACTCTTCAGCACAAGACGCTGAATCGTATCACTAGCTTCTTTATGTTGGTAAGTGCTTGGCTTGTAGCTACTCTGAATCCAAGTATCCTGAATATCATCGAATCACTGGGTGGCCCAATCATTGCCATGATCCTGTTCATCATGCCAATGTACGCGATCCGTAAAGTTCCTGTTATGCGCAAATATGCAGGTAAACCAAGCAATATCTTTGTCGTTGTAACCGGTTCAATTGCTATCTCTGCGGCAATTTACTCAGTCATGTAATCAATACCCAGTAGCTGCCTTCTGTAACAGCAGCTCGAAAAAATGCCAGTCATCAAAAAGCGACTGGCATTTTTTTAAACTTCTTTTTAAACGTCTCACTAAGCGAATATCGAGTTAAACCAACCGCTAATTGTTTTCACAACGAAATCCCATATACGCCCAAAAAACCCACTCTCTTCCACATCCTCTTTAACTACTAACGGGCGCTGATCAATAACTTTATCATTCAATGTAAAATTCACAGTTCCCACGACCTGATTCTTCGCCAATGGCGCTTCGAGAACAGTTTTCTCCAAGGTAAAACTGACTTTCAAATTACTCATCTGTCCACGGGGGACTATCACTGAAGCGTCTTTCTCCAATCCCAAAGTGACTTCCGATTGGGTTCCGTACCATATTTTTTCCGTCACCAGCGCATCGCTGGCCTTCAAGGGAGTTGCCGATTCATAAAAACGAAATCCCCATGACAAAAGTTTCTCGCTATCTGAAAAGCGCATCCGATCACTAGGTGCACCCAATACCACCGAGATCAGACGCATTGGCCCTTCCGTTGCCGATGCAACAAGGTTATAGCCCGCACCACTGGTATGTCCGGTTTTCACACCATCCACATTCATGTTTTGGTTCCACAATAAACGATTGCGGTTAGGCTGACGGATATTATTAAAAGTAAATTCTTTCTCTTTATTAAGAGCATATTCTTCCGGTACATCACGGATCGTCGCCTGGCTCAAAAGTGCCATATCACGGGCTGTACTGAACTGCCCTTCTGCATCGAGGCCATGCACCGTCTTGAAATGAGTATTATTTAAACCCAATGTTTTTGAATACTTATTCATCAAATCAACGAACGAATCCTGACTTCCTGCCACATAATCGGCTAAGGCAATGCTCGCGTCATTACCAGATTGGATCACAATACCACGGTTCAGATCGATGACCTTAACCCGATCACCCGGTTTCAAAAACATCAGTGATGACCCCTTAAGCACCGGATTACCCGTCGCCCAAGCATCCTTGCCAACCGTCACCATATCTTCTGTGGAAATTTTACCTGATTTGATTGCCTGCCCAATCACATAGCTCGTCATTACCTTTGTTAAGCTCGCTGGATCTAACCGCTCATCAGCGTTATTTGCGGCTAGAATTTTTCCGCTGGCATAATCCATTAATACAAAGGCTTTCGCGTCAATTTCAAGTGCTGCGGGTTCATCTATTGCATATACATTGACACTTACCAGCCAAAAAACACTCAAGCCAACAGTAAAAGATTTGATTACCGATATCCTCTGTCTTTTTTTCATCATCGCTAGCCCTTTTTCTCTACTGCCCAACTTTGTATCTACGACTCAAATTTGTATCAACAAAGCAAATATAAAACTCTATTAATATAGGATGTTATGAGAGAAGACTCCAATCCAATAGCGTAAAGATTTTCCTGTCATTCAACTGATTTTATTGTCATATTATCGATAATTCAAAGTGACCTGACATAAGGAGAAAATAATGCTGACTGTCTGGGGTCGTAAAAACTCATCAAACGTGAAAAAAGTCCTTTGGTGTCTGGAAGAGCTCAACATTCCATATCAACAAATTGATGTTGGTGGTAAATTTGGCAAGCTCAACGAGCCTGAATACCTGCATATGAATCCCAATGCAGTTATTCCTTGTTTGCAGGAAGACGATTTTATCTTATGGGAATCAAACGCGATTGTACGTTATCTTGCCGCAAAATTTGGCAAGGACAGCCTTTATCCTGCCGATCTCCGAGAAAGAGCCAGCATTGAAAAATGGATGGATTGGGTAGGCTGTAATTTATTTCCCCCCATCAAACAATTCATGATCAATTTTGTCAGAACACCTGAAGATCAGCGTGATCCAAAAATCCTCACCCAAATTTTAGGGGAGATTGAAAAATTGCTGAAAATTGTCGATGACACACTCAACCATCAACAATACCTTTCCGGTGAAAAATTTGGTATGGTTGATATCGCCCTAGCTCCACTGGTTTATTTGTGGTTAAACGTAGAGATAGAGCGTCCATCACTGCCAAATCTAGAACGCTGGTATCAATTACTGACCAAAAGACCCGCTTTTCAAAAAATTGTTATGATCGAAATAAATTGATTCTTAGCTCATTGGCATTCTATCGGGATCTGGGAATTGGTACTCAAATCCCAGCTCTCGACAAATACGGCTACCATCGATCACCTTACCTTGGAGTTCTTTGTTTTCTGATGGCAAAAAATTTTCTGACGGTAAAAATTCTGGTGGTGTCAAACCGAGCTGGCGGCAAGCTGACGAATAAAACTCTGACCTTTTCGGATGGTTTGGCGCACACAGATTATAGATATGCCCACCTTCCGGCTGCTGGATCAGAAGCTTAATGGCCGAGATAACATCATCTTGATGAACCAAATTGACTACATTATCTCCCCCTTGAACTGCCTTTCTTCCGGCAAGGAAACGCCCTGCATGACGTCCGCCGCCGACCAAACCAGCCAAACGTAATATATCTACCGATGTATTGGGTAATTGATGCAGCCAGTTTTCCAACTCAACCAATGCCTTTGCTGATTGTGTTTCAGGACACAATGGCTCATCTTCATTGAGATAACCAACAGACGTGCCATACACAGAAGTTGAACTAGTGAAAATAATGCGCGGAATCGAATACGAAAGTGCAGTATCAACAATTAGCTGTACTGCTTTAACATATTCTTCCCCACCACCAGAGACACCGCTAACGGGCAATGACAGAACCAATACATCAACAAACATCAGTTGCTCGAGATCATCTGCATCACAAATAATCTGAGGGTTTAAATTCAGCAGATAACACCCTATACCACACATACATGCAGCTTCAACACCATCCGGGGTTGTTTTACTGCCAATTGCCTGCACCCCACTACGTTGTAGTGCTTGCGCCAATGGCATTCCCAGCCAGCCCAATCCAATAATGGAAACTTTTCTCACTATGATACTCCTCAAGACTGACATGACGTTGATCATTATATTATGTAATCATAGCTCACATGATCTGTATACCTCCTTAATGACAACCCCGGCATTTATCATAAGAAACGATAAGAAACAAATAGTTAACGCAATACAAACATCTTTTTTAAAAAAAAGTTTGCCTTTCATACATAAAATCGTATAGGTTAAAAGACAAGCAACCAATCCTTAGTCACAAACATGGCGCTAACTACCTAACAAAACAGCTTGTTAGCGTGCTTAATGACAAGGCACTATGATTTTAAATCAGGGCATTGGGATATTAAGTACAGAATGCTCGTTATAAAATACCCTTAACAAAATAGCCCGAACATAACATCAAACTCAGATAAAGAGATCGTATCTTATGAATCGTATTCAATTTAGCCATCATCATCACCATCATCCTGACTAGTCTTTCAGGCTGCTGTGTGCTGGAAGACATTTAACGCGTCTTCCGGTGGCATGAGTACGATGAAAAACCCTCGGAAGATTTTCCGGGGGTTTTTTGTTTGTAAATTTTGAATATTGAGATGGGGTAAACACAAAATGCTAGATAAGACACGCTTACGAGTAGCTATTCAAAAATCAGGCCGACTCAGTGATGATTCCAGAACATTGCTGGCACGCTGTGGTATCAAAATCAATTTACAACAGCAACGCTTGATTGCTTTTGCAGAAAATATGCCCATTGATATCCTACGTGTTCGCGATGATGATATTCCTGGCCTTGTCATGGATGGAGTTGTTGATTTAGGCATTATTGGTGAAAACGTTCTGGAAGAAGAGTTACTGACACGTCGGGCACAAGGGGACAATCCTCGCTATTTAACACTGCGCCGTCTCGATTTTGGTGAGTGTCGCCTTTCCCTTGCAACCCCTTTTGATTGCGCTTATACGGGTGCAGAATGCCTACAAGACTCCCGCATCGCTACGTCTTATCCACACTTATTGAAACGCTATCTGGATCAAAAAGGCATCCGCTTCAAATCCTGTCTCCTCAATGGCTCAGTAGAAGTTGCCCCCCGTGCAGGGCTGGCTGATGCCATCTGTGATTTAGTCTCAACAGGCGCCACACTGGAAGCTAATGGTTTACGAGAAGTCGAAGTTATTTATCGCTCAAAAGCCTGCCTTATCCAACGTGACGGAGAAATGCCAGAAGCAAAACAACAACTCATCGATAAGTTGATGCTCCGTATTCAGGGTGTCATTCAGGCACGAGAATCCAAGTACATTATGCTGCACGCCCCCAGTGACAAACTGGAGGAGATTATTTCCCTGCTACCGGGAGCCGAACGCCCTACTATTTTGCCACTGGCTGGAGCACAAAATCGTGTGGCTATGCACATGGTCAGTAGTGAAACTCTGTTCTGGGAAACCATGGAAAAACTCAAAGCACTGGGTGCCAGTTCGATTCTGGTTCTGCCAATTGAAAAAATGATGGAGTAACCTTGATGAACACCAATTTTAAAACCATCATTCGCTGGCAAGAATGTACGCCAACTCAGCAAAAGGCATTGTTGACCCGTCCGGCTATTG
Organism: Xenorhabdus hominickii; assembly: GCF_002632725.1. GTDB lineage: Bacteria > Pseudomonadota > Gammaproteobacteria > Enterobacterales > Enterobacteriaceae > Xenorhabdus > Xenorhabdus hominickii. The sequence goes on along the minus strand of NZ_NJAI01000002.1, from coordinate 410,479 downwards.
CCGCAGCAGAGGATATTTCCAGCACAGTTAAACAAATTCTGGAAATGGTAAAAACACGGGGTGATCAGGCAATAAAAGAATTTAGCCAACGCTTCGATAAAACGATTGTTGACTCTATCCAGATTTCGGCCAGTGAAGTGAATGCCGCCGTTAACCGCCTGACACCCGAAATTAAGCAAGCCATGCAACAGGCTATGAGCAATATCCGTCAGTTCCACGAAGCTCAAAAGCCGTCTGAAATTGACATTGAAACACTACCGGGTGTTCGATGCCAGCAAGTCACACGCCCGATAGATTCAGTCGGGCTCTACATTCCCGGCGGTTCAGCCCCCCTGCCTTCCACAGTATTAATGCTGGGTACCCCCGCTAATATCGCGCAATGTCGTCAAATCACCCTATGCTCTCCGCCTCCCATTGCCGATGAAATTCTTTATGCCGCACAATTATGCGGGATCACCGAAATCTTCCAAATTGGCGGAGCGCAAGCCATTGCGGCAATGGCATTCGGAACTGAATCCATACCCCAAGTAGATAAAATTTTTGGCCCCGGCAATGCATGGGTCACTGAAGCTAAACGTCAAGTGAGCCAGCGTATAGATGGTGCAGCAATCGATATGCCCGCAGGCCCATCAGAGGTACTGGTTATCGCTGATCGCGAAGCCAATCCGATATTTACAGCAGCGGATCTACTTTCTCAAGCAGAACACGGCCCTGATTCCCAAGTCATACTCGTGACGCCTGACGAAGATTTTGCTCAGCAGGTTATCCGTGAAATAGAGAATCAGCTTGCAGTATTACCCCGCCAGCAGATTGCAACCCAAGCCCTGCAAGCCAGTCGGATCATTATTACTGAAGATCTGGCGCAGTGCGTGGTGATCAGCAATCAATATGGCCCGGAACATTTGATCATTCAGACACGTCAACCGGAGCAACTTGTCGAACAGATTACCAGCGCTGGTTCCGTTTTCCTCGGTGACTGGTCGCCAGAGTCAGCAGGAGATTATGCATCGGGCACAAATCATGTCCTGCCAACCTACGGCTATACTTCAACCTATTCCAGCCTCGGTCTGGCGGATTTCCTGAAAAGAATGACCATCCAGCGGCTCACACCACAAGGATTGAAAACCTTAGCTCCAACGATCGAAATACTGGCACAGGCAGAACAACTCATCGCTCATAAAAATGCCGTTACATTACGCATAACCGCCCTGAATAACGCAGATTTGGGATCACAAAGCTAAGGAGCAATCATGAATAAGGTTTTTGATATCAATTCACTAGCAAGAGAAACTGTTCGCAACTTAGTTCCTTACATGTCTGCCCGCCGTTTGGGTGGCAATGGTGACGTTTGGCTAAATGCGAATGAATACCCCACGGCACCGAATTTCCAGCTTACCGAACACACACTTAATCGCTACCCCGAATGCCAGCCAGCAACGGTTATTCAACGTTATGCCAAGTACGCGGGCCTACAACCGGAACAAGTCCTTGTCAGTCGTGGGGCCGATGAATCCATCGAACTGTTGATCCGCGCTTTTTGCGAGCCGGGGAGTGATGCTGTACTGTTTTGCCCGCCAACTTACGGCATGTATGGCGTTAGTGCAGAAACCTTCGGCATTGAACAAAAAAAGATCCCGGTCAGCACGGACTGGCAACCAGATATTACCGCCATCAAAAATAATCTGGATCGAGTCAAGCTAATCTACATCTGTAGCCCCAACAATCCCACTGGCAACCTGATTGATCCGGCTGCATTACGCCAGATCCTTGAACTTGCCCGTAACCGTGCCATTGTTGCCATTGATGAGGCCTATATCGAATTTTGTCCGCAACATGCTTCCACCCAGACTACCACCCGCTGGCTGCAAGACTACCCTCATTTGGTCATTTTGCGAACCCTCTCGAAAGCTTTCGCTTTGGCTGGATTGCGCTGTGGATTTACGCTGGCTTCTCCCGATATCATCACATTGATGCTAAAAGTGATTGCACCTTATCCACTTGCTACACCTGTCGCGGATATTGCTGCACAAGCACTAACAGAAACAGGCATTCGTACCATGCAAAATCGCGCGGCAGAAATCGTCAGTAATCGGACTTATCTCCAGCAATCATTGAATAATTTGACGTTGGTTGAAACCGTGTTTCCGAGCGAAACCAACTATATTTTGGTGAGGTTTACCGATGCAGAACTTGTATTCAAATCCCTATGGGATCAGGGGATTATCTTGCGTGATCAGCGAAAACAACCGGGATTAGAGAATTGCCTACGCATCACCATTGGGAATCGAAATGAATGTGAGAAATTGGTTAATGCCATTAGTACGCTTTCCAACCAAACTCAACCAATCAAGGAAACTGAAAATCCATGAGCCAGAAACTGCTTTTTATCGACCGTGATGGGACGCTGATTACCGAACCACCTAGCGATTATCAAGTCGATCGTCTTGATAAATTAGCCTTTGAATCGGATGTGATCCCTGCCCTGTTATCCCTGCAAAAAGCAGGTTATAAGCTGGTTATGGTTACTAATCAGGATGGATTAGGTACGGACAATTTTCCACAAGCTGATTTTACTCCACCACACGATCTGATGATGCAGGTTTTCACTTCGCAAGGCATTCGCTTTGAAGACGTCCTGATTTGTCCTCACACCCCCGAAGATAACTGTCAATGTCGTAAGCCAAAACTTGGTTTAGTGAAAAAATATCTGGCAGGCCATACGATCAATACAGAAAACATCGATACAGCAAATAGTTATGTCATCGGTGATCGAGAAACAGATCTGCAACTCGCTCAAAATATGGGCATTCAAGGCATTCGCTATCAGCCCGGCTCATATGGCTGGTCAACAATTTGTGAAAGACTGATTTGTGAAAAAATGACTAAAAAAGATCGCCATGCTCACGTTGAACGGAAAACCAAAGAAACAGTCATTGATATTGAAATCTGGCTGGATCACGAAGGTGGAAGCCGTATCAATACGGGCGTAGGTTTCTTTGATCATATGTTGGATCAAATCGCAACTCATGGCGGGTTCCGCATGAATATACAAGTCAAGGGTGACCTCTATATCGATGATCATCACACGGTTGAAGATACAGGGTTGGCTCTGGGTGAAGCCTTGAAACAGGCTCTGGGTGATAAACGCGGCATTGCCCGGTTTGGCTTTATGCTGCCAATGGATGAATGCCTTGCTCGTTGTGCCTTGGATATATCCGGCCGCCCTCACCTTGAATATAAAGCCGAATTTAAACATCAGCGGGTCGGGGATTTAAGCACAGAGATGATCGAACACTTTTTCCGTTCTCTCTCTTATACGATGGGATGCACTTTGCACCTGAAAACCAAAGGAAAAAATGACCACCATCGGGCAGAAAGCCTGTTCAAAGTCTTTGGTCGGACATTAAGACAAGCCATTCGTGTAGAAGGCGATACTTTGCCCAGCTCAAAGGGTGTTTTATAAGGAAATGTTATAAAGGAAGCCATGATGAACGTTGTTATTCTGGATACAGGCTGCGCCAACCTTGCTTCTGTTGCCTATGCCATCTGCCGATTAGGTTATGATCCGATAGTCAGTTTAGATGCAAATATCGTGCGTTCAGCCGATAAACTATTCCTGCCGGGAGTCGGGACGGCTACGGCCGCAATGGAACAGCTCGAACAACGGCAACTAATACCTTTGATTCGTTCACTCTCTCAGCCCGTATTGGGTATTTGCCTCGGTATGCAATTATTGGCTGCCGTCAGTGCGGAAGGCGATAACGTCCCCTTATTACAGTTAATTGAAGCACCAGTCAAAAAGATGGCAACTGCGGGCCTGCCATTACCTCACATGGGCTGGAACCAAGTAAAAACACAGGAAGGTCATCCCCTGTTTCGTCATATTACTGATAACGAACGCTTCTATTTTGTCCATAGTTATGCGCTGCCTGTCGGTGAATATACGATTGCCCAAACGGAATATGGTAATTCATTTAGCAGTGCCATTGCACAAGACAATTTTTTGGGTGTGCAGTTTCACCCTGAACGCTCAGGTGCAGCAGGCGCACAATTACTAAAAAATTTTTTGGAGATGTAAGCGCATGATTATACCTGCATTAGACTTAATCGACGGTAATGTGGTGCGTTTGCATCAGGGAGATTACGAACAGCGTCGGGATTATGGAAATTCCCCACTTTCGCACCTGCTACAGTACGAACAAGCAGGCGCCAAGTTATTGCATTTGGTGGATCTTACTGGTGCAAAAGATCCAACCAAGCGCCAGATCGCACTTCTGAAAACGCTATTAGCAGGTGTTTCTGTTCCTGTTCAAGTCGGGGGAGGCATTCGTTCAGAAAATGATGTCATAGCACTTCTCGAAGCAGGTGCAAACCGAGTTGTGATTGGCTCTACTGCCGTTACACAACCTGAATTAGTTAAACAATGGTTTCAACTATATGGTGCGGAATCGATTGTATTGGCGCTGGATATCCGCATAAGCCATGACGGTGTTAAACAAATCGCCATCAGTGGCTGGCAGAAAAATAGCCATGCCACTCTTGAAGAAATCATTGAGCAATATCTTCCTGTTGACCTCAAACATGTTTTATGTACTGATATTTCCCGTGACGGCACTTTAAGCGGCTCCAATATCGCTCTCTATCAGGAAATCAGCCAGCAATATCCACAAATCCAGTTTCAAGCCTCTGGCGGCATCGGAAGTCTCACGGATATCTCCCCTCTGCCAACGGCTGGTGTGGCAGGTGTGATTGTCGGACGTGCTCTGCTTGAAGGAAAATTTACACTGACGGAGGCAACCCAATGTTGGCAAAACGCATAATTCCATGCCTTGATGTTCGCGATGGGCAAGTCGTCAAAGGCGTCCAATTCCGCAATCATGAAATCATTGGTGATATCGTCCCCCTCGCACAACGCTATGCCCAAGAAGGGGCTGATGAATTGGTCTTTTACGATATTACCGCCTCTTCTGATGGTCGGATGGTAGATAAAAGCTGGGTGGCAAAGGTGGCTGAAGTTATCGACATTCCTTTCTGTGTAGCAGGAGGTATTAAAACTGTCGAAGAAGCAGGCCAAATTTTATCGTTTGGTGCAGACAAAATTTCCATCAACTCACCTGCTCTCGCAGATCCGGATCTGATTAACCGTCTGGCTGATCGCTATGGTGTTCAATGTGTCGTTGTCGGTATTGATACGTGGTTTGATGAGAAAAATCACAGTTATCAGGTTTACCAATTTACGGGGGACGAAAAGCGAACAACCGTAACACAATGGCAGACGCTGGATTGGGTCAAAGAAGTACAACGACGCGGGGCTGGTGAGATTGTCCTGAATATGATGAATCAGGATGGCGTCCGTAATGGCTATGATCTCACTCAATTAAAATTGGTTCGCGATATTTGTTTTGTACCGCTGGTTGCTTCTGGCGGAGCGGGTACACCCGAGCATTTTCTGGATGCATTTAAAATCGCAAATGTTGATGGTGCTTTGGCTGCATCCGTTTTTCACAAACAGATCATTAAAATAAGTGAACTCAAACAATATCTTGCCACACAGAATGTCGAGGTCAGAATATGCTAACAATGCGACAACTAACAACGCGGCAATTAACAACACAAAAAATCGAGAAGCTGGATTGGGAAAAGGTGAATAATCTGATGCCCGTTATCGTCCAACATGCCATCTCCGGTGCCGTGTTGATGATGGGTTACATGGATCAGGAAGCGTTGAAAGTCACACTCGATTCAGGCAAAGTCACCTTTTTTTCCCGTACCAAACAGCGGTTATGGACAAAAGGCGAAAGCTCCGGCCATTTTTTGAATTTGGTGGATATCTACCCTGATTGTGACAACGATACCCTACTCGCCCTTGTTAACCCGATTGGTCCAACCTGCCATCAAGGCACTGAGAGCTGTTTTGCCCCCGCGCAAACCGATTGGGGTTTCCTCTATCAACTGGAGCAGTTACTGGCAAGCCGAAAAAATGCCTCGCCGGACAGTTCTTATACCGCCCGCTTATACGCCAGCGGGACAAAACGTATCGCCCAGAAAGTAGGTGAAGAAGGCGTAGAAACGGCATTGGCAGCCACGGTTAACGATAGAGAAGAATTAACCAATGAAGCTGCTGATTTGATTTATCACCTACTAGTCTTACTGCAAGATCAAAATCTAGATTTAAGCTGTATTATCCGTCAATTACGGGAGCGGCACTCAATCAACGCATAGTTTTAACTGAAGAATGGTTTTAACTAAGTCATAGTTTTAATCAAAGAATAATCTTGGACGCTTGGCATTGAAGTTCACTAAACCTTGCCATAAAAATGGCAAGGTTTAGTGAGATTAATTTGCTATTTGTTACATTGCTGCTTTAAAGATAGCCACAATTTCTTCATGTGAAGCTTGAATCGGATTAGTGAAACCGCAAGCATCTTTCAACGCATTAGTCGCCAATATTGGCAAATCTTCCTCTTTCACATTCAGTGCAGATAAACCGGCCGGAATATTGACATCTGTTGCCAATGTACTAATCGCGTGAATACAGGCTTCAGCGCCTTGTTCATCATTCAGATTTGTCACATCAACACCCATAGCAACAGCAATCTCTTTCAGACGAACAGCAGAAACTTTTGCATTGAATCTCTGTACATGTGGCAATAAAACCGCATTACAGACCCCATGAGGTAAATCATAAAATCCACCTAACTGGTGCGCCATGGCATGGACATACCCCAAAGAAGCATTATTAAACGCCATTCCTGCCAGAAACTGGGCATAAGCCATATTTTCACGTGCTTCCATATCACTGCCATTTTCAACTGCGCGGCGTAAATTATTGCTAATCATTGTCACGGCTTTTAACGCACAAGCATCAGTGATCGGGTTCGCTGCCGTAGAGACATAAGCTTCAATAGCATGAGTCAGTGCGTCCATGCCCGTCGCAGCCGTCAACCCTTTCGGCATCGCCGCCATTAAAGCAGAATCATTGACTGACAAAATAGGCGTTACATTTTTATCCACAATCGCCATTTTGATATGACGTTCTACATCCGTGATAATACAAAAGCGAGTCATTTCAGAAGCCGTACCGGCTGTCGTATTGATAGCAATCAGAGGTAACTGAGGTTTAGCTGAACGATCAACCCCTTCATAATCACGAATATCCCCACCGTTAGTTGCCACCATCGCAATACCTTTGGCACAATCATGTGGAGACCCCCCACCTAAAGAGATCACACAATCGCAGTCATGCCGGCGTAAGATCTCCAATCCCTCCTCCACATTAATGGTGGTTGGGTTTGGATTTGTACCATCATAAATCGCACTTTTTATCCCTACATCCGCCAGCAAAGTCTGAACTTTTGTAACAACACCAATCTCGTTTAACACGCGGTCAGTAACAATTAGAGCTTGTCTGTAGCCATAGTTTTTTATTAAATCAACGGCTTCAGTCATGCACCCCATACCGATTTTATTCACAGGCGGGATAAAGAAAGTTGATACTGCCATGTGGAACTCCTTAGATTTTACTGAAGTATTTCAAATCTCAATGTCAGAGAATTTAATTACAATGTGACATTTATCTCTTTCAGTAATTTTGACCAGAATCAATAATTACTCATATCAACGTAAAAACAGGTATCAACTTTCACTTTGAGTTTATATAGGAAAAGATTTTGCTAAAAAATGACATTTTCGAACGTCTTACAACCTTATTGGATACTCATCATGCCTGCTATCGTGTTATGGAACATACCACTGGCGGCCGTTCAGAAGAGGTTGCAAAAATACGGGGAACTCACTTAGGACAAGGTGCCAAGGGCTTGGTTTGCCATATTAAAGGGAATGCCTATCGGCAATATATACTCGCCGTTTTACCTGCTGACCAACAAGCCGATCTTGTGACTCTCGCCAAGCAAGTCGGCGGAACCCGGGCATCACTGGCAAGCCCAAAAGAAGTCTCTGAATTAACACGCTGTGTTTTTGGTGCTATACCACCGTTTAGCTTTCACCCTCATTTGAAGCTCGTTGCCGACCCTCTTTTATTCGAACGTTATAATGAACTGGCATTTAATGCCGGTAGTTTAGAACGTTCCATTATTTTAAATACGGGCGATTACTGCCGCATCGCCAAACCAGAATTGGTGGCGTTTCGTAAAATGCCTGATTAGCTAACCTCAAGAAAATACACTATTTATTAAAAGTGACTAACATCTTGAAATCCATTGGGTATACCTTTTGCTATAATTTAACCAGACAAAAATAGGTGATTATTATATGAGTAATGTTTTTGTTCTGGTAATGGTTGTGCTTACTATCATTATTGCTGCACTATTTCTCTACCATCATGATGCAGAAATAGCGCGGTGGCTGGAAAAATTTGCACAACATTTACTCCAGCAGTAACTGCCGATTTAATACGTTTATCCAACAAAAAGGTGCTGAATTTTCAGCACCTTTTTTAGCTATTTTATTGATTCACTAACAAGTAATATCTGACAATTATTCCAACCATTCAGTATGGAAAATACCTTCTTTATCAGTACGCTTGTAAGTGTGTGCACCAAAGTAATCGCGCTGTGCCTGAATCAAATTAGCTGGCAATACCGCTGAACGATAACTGTCGTAATAAGAAATAGCGGCAGAGAATGTTGGTGTTGGGATGCCATTCTGAACGCCATATGAAACAACGTCACGCAGAGCTTGCTGATATTCATCTGCGATTTGTTTGAAGTAAGGAGCTAACAGCAAGTTAGCAATCGCCGGATTTTCGTTATACGCATCTGTAATTTTTTGCAAGAATTGTGCGCGAATGATACAACCTGCACGAAAGATCTTAGCAATTTCACCGTAATTCAGATCCCAATCATATTCATCCGATGCCGCTTTAAGCTGCTGGAAGCCCTGTGCATAAGAGACGATTTTACCCAAATACAGAGCACGGCGAACTTTTTCGATAAATTCGGCCTTGTCACCGTTAAATGACTGAGCTTCTGGGCCTGACAACACTTTAGATGCCGCTACGCGCTGATCTTTCAAAGAAGAGATGTAACGTGCGAATACGGATTCCGTAATCAATGTCACTGGCACACCCAGATCCAATGAACTTTGGCTAGTCCATTTCCCTGTACCTTTGTTGGCGGCTTCATCCAGAATCACGTCAACCAGATATTTCCCCTCTTCATCTTGCTTACGGAAAATATCAGCCGTGATTTCAATTAAGTAGCTGCTCAATTCACCTTGATTCCAGTCATTGAACACATCAGCCAGTTCCTGATTGCTCAGACTCAAGGCGTTTTTCAGCAATGAATAAGCTTCTGCAATCAACTGCATATCGCCATATTCAATGCCATTGTGAACCATCTTAACATAATGACCAGCACCATCTGCACCAATATAAGTGACACAAGGTTCACCCTCAACTTGCGCCGCGATCTCTTTCAGAATTGGTGCAACCAGCTCATAGGCTTCTTTCTGGCCGCCCGGCATGATGGAAGGGCCTTTCAATGCACCTTCTTCCCCGCCAGAAACCCCTGTGCCGATAAAGTTGAAACCCTGAGCAGACAGCTCACGATTACGGCGGATCGTATCCTGAAAATAGGTGTTGCCACCATCGATCAGAATGTCACCCTTATCCAAATGTGGCGTCAGTGAAGCAATCGTTTTATCCGTAGCTTCACCAGCCTTAACCATCAACAGAATACGACGTGGCTTTTCCAGCGAATCGACAAACTCTTCAATGGAATAACTTGGAACTAATTTTTTCCCTGGATTTTCAGCAATAACTTCATCAGTTTTATCGCTGGAGCGGTTGAAAATAGATACAGAGTAACCACGGCTTTCAATATTCAACGCCAGATTGCGACCCATTACCGCCATACCGACAACACCGATCTGTTGTTTGGACATGAATAACTCCCGTCTAATAATGACTGCTGCCCACCCAAGATGCAGTACATAACGCTGCTATATGCCGTATGCAACAAAACAGAGTGGACAATTTGTTAATGAGATCACATGTTAACTCAGGAATGGTCATAGAGGGTAGTTATTGATGCAATCGATACCGTTATGACATTTTTTTGCTGAAAAAATTTCCAACTGAGATAAATCATCTATTGATATTTCGGATTTCAGTACGCATTATTCAGTAGTCGGCAGAAGCCGTCATACTACAAGGTAAAATAAACTGTATGGAATGGATCGCTGATCCGACGATATGGGCTGGTCTGGCCACACTTATCGTTTTAGAAATTGTTCTCGGAATTGACAACTTAATATTTATTGCCATTCTGGCAGACAAGCTTCCTGAAAAACAGAGAGATAAAGCTCGCGTGACAGGGCTTTCCTTTGCCCTGATCATGAGGATATTGCTACTCTTAAGCCTATCTTGGCTCATAACTATGACCAAACCGCTGGTTACCTTATGGGAGCATCCTTTCAGCGCCCGTGATTTAATTATGCTGATAGGGGGGATTTTTCTGTTATTTAAATCCACAATGGAATTAAATGAAAGGTTAGAAGGAAAAAACTTACACACCAATCAACAACGCAAAGAAGCTAGCTTCTGGGCGGTTGTCGTGCAAATTATTGTTTTGGATGCCGTATTCTCACTGGATTCCGTCGTCACAGCCGTAGGTATGGTCAGTCAAATTGGTATCATGATTGCCGCTGTTATTATCGCCATGATCCTGATGATATGGGCCAGCAAGCCTCTGACAAAATTTGTCAATGCTCATCCGACGATTGTTATCCTGTGTCTCAGCTTCCTGCTGATGATCGGTTTCAGCTTGGTTGCGGAAGGCTTTGGCTATCAAATTCCGAAAGGCTATCTCTATGCCGCCATCGGCTTCTCCATCATGATTGAGACATTAAACCAGTTAGCTCAATTCAATCGCCGCAAATTCTTGAGCGCTTCCCGCTCGCTGCGCGAAAGAACCGCAGAGGCCGTTCTCCATATTCTAAATGGCAAACGGGAAAATGCAGCACTGGATAATCACACGTCCAATCTAATTGCGGATCATACAGACAACAAAGAAATCTTCGAGCCTCAAGAACGCCAGATGATTGCCCGTGTTCTCAGTATGGCACAGCGCACTGTCAGCAGCATCATGACCTCACGTCATGACGTGGTTTATCTTGATGTACATGCCCCAACGAAAAAACTGGCCAAACTGCTGGAGCAAAAGCCACATACTCGAATTGTCGTCACAGATGAACAAATCAGTGATGAACCTCTCGGTGTAGTGCATGTTATTGATATCCTGAATCAGCAACTGACTCACAAAACTTGCGATTTACGGAAATTAGTGCAGCAACCGCTGATTTTCCCGGAATCCCTTTCTTTATTGCAAGCACTGGAACAGTTTCGTCAGGCACAAACACATTTTGCCTTTGTGGTTGATGAATTCGGTTCCGTTGAAGGTGTGGTCACCGTCACTGATGTGATGGAAACCATTACCGGCAACCTGCCTGTAGGGGGTGGAGAGCTTGATGCACGTCATGATATTCAAGTCATGGAAGAAGGGTATTGGGTTGCCAATGGGTTTATGCCACTGGAGGATTTAGTCCTTTACGTGCCACTGCCATTGGATGAAAAACGCGAATATCAGACTCTAGCAGGCTTGTTAATGGAACATCTACAACATATTCCACAACAAGGTGAACAGTTACAGATTGGTGATTATCTGTTTGAACCACTGGAAGTCACTAGCCACCGCATCAACAAAGTGAAAATTACCTCACTGAAAGTGGAAGAAAAGACAGAAGTATAATCCACTATTTTTGAGGTTACGTCAGCTAATAAAAAACCGGCATAAGTCCGGTTTTTTTTATTCCTATAAGTTTTATCAGCTTCATTTAATTTTTAGGGTATTTGCTTTTCATTGTCCTAAGTACAATTGGTGCCATTCAATGGCAGTTAGCGGGGATGTCGCCACCGCCTTCATCACGGCCCAGAAACTTTGTAAAGCACCTTCTGTGGCTGAGTTAGCAATACACCTATTTATTGTTGATAAAATGAGGGTTTTATATGAATACAAAATATTTTGCATTACTGACACATGCCGGCACAGGCAAACTGGAAAAAGCCGCCTCATCAGGCCATAAACTTGAAATTACTCATATGGCTGTAGGCGACGGGGGAGGCAGTTTAGTAACTCCACATGCCAGCCAATCCAAACTGATTAATGAAATACATCGTGCTGAAATTAATACCTTTACTATCAATCCTCAAAACTCCAACCAAATTATCGCCGAACAGATAATTCCTGAAGGCAAAGGTAATTGGTGGATTCGGGAAATGGGGCTATTTGATAAAGATGGCACACTCATTGCCGTCGGAAACTGCGCTGATCTCTACAAACCTGAATCGCAGGAACAAACCATCCACATGAATTTGACAGTCAGTGGCAATGGCCTGACAGATTGGATAAAAGGGCTGATTTCCGGCCTGGCAACTCGCCAATATGTAAGAGACAAAATTAAAGAACACACAGAAAGCCGTAACCACCCTGATGCAACATTAACACAGAAAGGATTTGTTGCATTGAATAGTGCAGTAAACAGTGACGCTGAAACACATGCAGCCACGCCCAAAGCGATAAAAACGGCATATGAATTAGCCAATAAAGCCTATGAGCTGGCGACTACGATATCTTCTACAGATAAATATGTACCAGTAACACGCAAAATCAATGGCAAAGAACTGTCCAGAGATATTGGGCTGACAGCACAGGATGTCGACGCCTATGACAAAATCCAAACAAATTCCCTTGTCGATGGAGCGAAACACGTAGCAAATACAGCGATTGATATTGCGAATACCAAAGTGCCATTGTCTCGTAAGGTCAATGGCAAAGAGCTGGTAAACGATGTTGAACTGTCCGCGCTTGATGTGAATGCCTACAGCAGGCAGGATACTGATGGGCTTATCGAAACAGTTAACAAGTTGGCTAACACCGCTAACCAGAATGCCATCCATGCCCTTAAACAGGCAGAACAGAATGTCCCACAAACTCGTAAGGTTAATAATAAAGAGTTAACCACTGACATCCAACTGACTGTGGATGATATCGGTACCTATAACAAGAAAGAAATAGAAGACCGCATCAGCACCGTGCAGCTATCGGCTGAGACGGCCAATAAAAATGCCACCACCGCGATCCAGCAAGCTGAGAAAAGCGTTCCGTTAACCCGCAAGGTCAATAACAAGGAGCTGGTGACCGACATTCACCTGACGGCGGGTGATATCGGTACCTATGACAAGAAGGACATAGAAGACCGCATCAGCACCGTGCAGCTATCGGCTGAGACAGCGAATAAAAATGCCACCACCGCGATCCAGCAAGCTGAGAAGAGCGTTCCGTTAACCCGCAAGGTCAATAACAAGGAGCTGGTGACCGACATTCACCTGACGGCAGGTGATATTGGTACCTATGACAAGAAGGACATAGAAGACCGCATCAGCACCGTGCAGCTATCGGCTGAGACAGCGAATAAAAATGCCACCACCGCGATCCAGCAAGCTGAGAAGAGCGTTCCATCAATCCGTAAGGTCAATAACAAGGAGCTGGTGACCGACATTCACCTGACGGCAGGTGATATTGGTACCTATGACAAGAAGGAAATAGAAGACCGCATCGGCACCGTGCAGCTATCGGCTGAGACAGCGAATAAAAATGCCACCACCGCGATCCAGCAAGCTGAGAAGAGCGTCCCGTTAACCCGTAAGGTCAATAACAAGGAACTGGTGACCGACATTCACCTGACGGCGGGTGATATCGGCACCTATGACAAGAAGGACATAGAAGCCCGCATCGGCACCGTGCAGCTATCGGCTGAGACAGCGAATAAAAATGCCACCACCGCGATCCAGCAAGCT
>NZ_NJAI01000002.1:370119-396503 GCF_002632725.1 Xenorhabdus hominickii | reverse complement strand
CAAGAAGGACATAGAAGCCCGCATCGGCACCGTGCAGCTATCGGCTGAGACAGCGAATAAAAATGCCACCACCGCGATCCAGCAAGCTGAGAAGAGCGTCCCGTTAACCCGTAAGGTCAATAACAAGGAGCTGGTGACCGACATTCACCTGACGGCGGGTGATATCGGTACCTATGACAAGAAGGACATAGAAGACCGCATCAGCACCGTGCAGCTATCGGCTGAGACAGCGAATAAAAATGCCACCACCGCGATCCAGCAAGCTGAGAAGAGCGTTCCATCAATCCGTAAGGTCAATAACAAGGAGCTGGTGACCGACATTCACCTGACGGCAGGTGATATTGGTACCTATGACAAATCAGAAATCAATGACCAGGTTGGCAAAGTCAACGAGTTGGCTAAGACCGCCAATAGCAACGCAATATCTGCTATTCAACATGCTGACAAAAAAGTTCCATTAACTCGTAATGTGAATGGCAAGGAACTATCAACGGATATAGAACTGACTGCCACTGATGTAGATGCCTATAACAAGGCAGAGACCAACATCCTTATTGATGAAGTTAAAGATCTGGCAAATCATGCGAATAACAATGCGGAAACCAGAGTCCCCATGACCCGTACCGTAAATGGCAAGGCTCTCTTATCAGATATTAAACTGACTGCATCTGATATAAATGCCTATACCAAAGGAGAGGTAGATAGCCGCATTGAAGACGTTAAGGATTTAGCAAATTCTGCTAATAACAATGCAGATGGCCGAGTTCCTCAAATACGTACCGTGAATGGTAAATCCTTATCATCAGATATTAAATTGACTGCATCTGATGTGGGCGCTTATACCAAAACAGACGTAGATACTCGCATCAGTAAAGTTGAAACATTAGCAAATCAGGCAAATACTAATGCAATAACCGCCAAGAATAACGCCGATGGCAGACTGGAAAAAAGCCAGAACGGTGCGGATATTCCAGATAAACAGGCCTTTGTGAAAAATTTAGGTTTGGCTGATCTGGCTGGATTAAGTATTGAATCACGTCGAATCGGAGACAATCATACCATCATCAAGCTGGGTGATATATCTATGATCAACGGGTTTGCGGTCGGCAGTGAACCTATTGGTGAATTTAATGTATCCGTGATTGGCGGGGTGACTTACTATACCCATTTCTACAAAATCAAACTGCCCGTTGCTTTGCAACACGGTATTATTTCATGCCATGCAAGCATAGTCGGAGATAATTTTGATAATCAAAGTCCAGGTCATCTCGCGGATGTTAAAACACGACGCGATAATTCAAACGGAGTAGGTTTATCGAAAGATACACTGACAATATCAGTCACGACTCCTCAATTAGGTTGGGTTCCGCATTTTTATTATCAGGTTGTAGGGTATTAGCAGGAATAGGCGTAAATCAGGTGATCGCTTCGGCGATCACCTTTAATTATGTAGCGCCCTACCCCAGTGGGGGTTACTAATTTGATTTTTTATCCAGCAATTCTTCTATTTTATTGCGATTTTCATCATTAATGTGATTTTCCAGCCACTCTTTGATCGATTTCTTAGCCTTCTGCTGTAATTCATCACGCAATAACGATTCTACATTCAGCGTATATTGTAAGTTATCCCAATCACCATATACCCGCAGTGGGATTTCTAATTGCTTTAGTCGGTGTACAAATTCGTTCTGTTTGCCCCAACCCTTGGTCAATTGCACCCACAATGAAACATCTGTGTTTTGTTTGAGTAAATTCGCCTTACCCTGACCTTTAATCTTTAACATGCCAGAAGTGGCTGCAAGTTCATTAATCTTAATATCTCCGCGATCCAAGTAGGCTTTCACTGACATCTGCTGTGCTTCAGTAAAATTATCTGTATTTATCGGTTGACTAACTTGATCGGTTACCCGTGAGAAAGATTGCTGGATAAGCTGAGGAATATTCAATCCTTCCAAACGTGTATTTTTCAGGCCGATGTTCAAATCACCTTGCCAGTAATGGGTAATGGCATATTCATCATAACCTTCCCCCAAAAGATCTCCATCCACATTAAGCTGACCACTGAATACCGATGGTAATGCCAATACCTTTAACAAAGGCTTTAATGCTATGTTCTGCAAGAGCGGCTTGGTATGTAATGTTGCAGGGTTCACCGTGGCGTCAATCGTTGTTGGAAGTGCAAAATGCCCACCAAATACATTGCCGCTTAATTGTCCTATTTTTGTCATTCCATCATCATTCACAGCGTTCAGAACAAAATTATCAATATTCATATCTTGGTAAATGAATTTATCTGCTGTGAACGAGATATCAGCATAGAACCCTTGCAAAAATGTAAGGTCATAACTAGATAGCGGTGATACTGAAGTCGCAATCACGGGTTTTGAAGTGCTATTTTCAATTCGATAATCACGTTTTGCTTGTGGATTATCTTTCGGTAAAGCATCCCATCCCAACAAATTATCCAAATTCATCTTTGGCGAAGTCAGATTGATGGAATATTGGGGTTTATCTTGCAAGATGACCGCGATATTACCTTTCAGTTCGCTATCATCATTTACCGTCAACGCTATTTTTTGCAGTGAAATTGATTCAGTTGAAGCCTGATATTGTACTGTAGCCTTTCCTGTTCCTTTAATACCACTAGAGGGTAATCCGACGCCCTGTAACTGATATTCAAGAGAATCAATGCCAGCCGATATCCGTTGCGGATAGTCAGAAGTATCTACAGATGCGCTGAGATCAAATGCCAGCTCTTGCTGGTTTTTATTGATTTTACTGCTCAGTTCGAGGTTGATATTGTTTTTATCACTGCGTTCCAGCAGTAAGTTAATATCACGAACATTTAGCTGGGTATGATCAGCGGATTGCCAGATGAGTAAGCTATCAGCTACTTTAATCCTGGCAATATCCAGTTTCCAAACCTGACTCCCTCCAATCAAGGGATCCCCAATTACTGGATAGCGAATATTACTTTCCGGAGCTATCGGGGCTTCTAACCGTTTTTGTGGTTGGCTATCCGGCGTCAGTCGCAGAACAGCCCCTTTCAGCATCACTTCCTTAACTGAAAGCTGATGGGACAGCAGCGGTAGCAGTTCTACGTCCAAACGCATATTTTCTGCCACAACCGCAGGTTTTTTGGCATTCTGCGCAGTCAGTGATACTTGCCCGGTCAAAATACTCAATTTGGGCCAGACATGCCAGCGCAAATCATCCTGCAACACGAGCTGGTAACCACTCTTCTTTTGTACTTGATTGACTATATAGTCACGAAAGTCATTTGGATTAATCAGCAAGACCAGCGCAGCTAAGCCAGCAACAATGACTACTAACAAAATAAAGAATGTCGTCAATAATCTTTTCATGACTTCCCCAGTCCCATATCCACAAGATGACGCTATTTCACCAGAGCTTCACTAAAAAGCTTCATCAGGAAAGATTAATCCTCACTGATTCGGCTACTGACAGCTCCCTGCTGATTTTTATATTTAGCATCCTGACGTCGGTTATAAGGACGCTCGGCTGGCCCAGAAAGCGGTTCAAAGCTCAAAGCGCCTATGACCATCCCCGGACGCAAAGCTAAAGGTAATTTGCCTGAATTGTAGAATTCCAGAACAATTTGCCCCTGCCAACCCGGATCAATGCGGTGTGCAGTAACATGCACCATCAGGCCAAGACGAGCCAAAGACGAGCGCCCATCCAACCACCCCACTAAATCATCAGGCAGTGTGACAGATTCCAGTGTCACCGCCAGAGCCAATTCACCGGGATGGAGGAAAAATGCTTCTCCATCCGGCAAAATTATTTCATCGCTCATGACTCGATCAAGTGCCGCATTGACTTCTGCCTTAGGGCCGCTCAAATCAATATAGGCAGCAGTATGACCACGGAAAACGCGAAACTGATTCCCAAGGCGTACGTCAGCAGTTGCCCCATTAATACGTTCGACAGGGGGACGTGGGATAATTACCAGCTTACCGTCATCTAGCCATTTAATAATGTCACGGTCACAGAGTCGCATTTTTTCCTCTCAAATACGATGATACTTATGAATGCCTGAACGGCATGTTATTCGTAAAATTGGCCAATCTTAGCTTTTAAAATATCAATGGCCACGCGGTTCTTTCCACCACGAGGGACAATAATATCGGCATATTGTTTCGATGGCTCGATAAATTGCAGAAACATTGGGCGTACAGTTTTCTTATATTGTTCCATGACAGAATCCAACGAACGCCCTCGCTCATTCACATCACGCTTGATGCGGCGCATCAGGCAGATATCCAATGGCGTATCGACAAAAATGGAAAAATCCAATTCTTGACGTAAGCGTTTATCTGTTAATAGTAGGATACCTTCAAGGATAATGACTCTTTTAGGTTCAAAATGAATGGATTTGGATTTGCGGGTGTGTTCGACGTAGTCATATTGCGGTAGTTCAATGGATTTTCCGGCCTTGAGAGCCTGAAGGTGTTCAAACAGTAAACTGTGATCCATTGAGCTTGGGTGATCGTAATTAACTTTATAACGTTCTTCCAGAGGGGTGTTTGTTTGATCTTTATAATAACAATCTTCTGTAATAACGCCGATATTGTGATCACCAACCTGAGCCCGCAATTCTCTATAAAGTGTGCTGGCAATAAGGCTTTTGCCTGAGGCAGATGCACCTGAAATACCTACGATTGTACACTTATGTGCTTCATCAGCCATATAGAAATAACCTGGTTAAAAAAAGAAAAAATAAAGTGGGAACATGGTTTTTGATAACACCATGTTTGGCGGATTATAGGGAGTTAATGGCTTCTATTCCAGAGTAAACAAGATAAGTCTCATTTTTTTCTATACGCTTCGCATAAAAATTCCGCAATTTTATGTCTTAAACGAAAAATGCTCTAAGAGAATTTTCAAATACTAGGAAAAAAGTTATCCCTAAAATCGTTCCCAAAAAAATCACTTAAAGGGAAAAAATAATGGAATGAGTAATGCTAGGAAATTAATTAGATTTAATAATTGCTTTATTGCTTTCAAAAACGCCGTTCTATCAAAAATTATTAGCTAAAACGGCGTCTTATCGCATATTAATAGGACAATGACTTAAATTAAACTGCACGGAAAGAGATTTCAGTCGGAATTTTTTCTCCTTTCCAGTACATCTGTGCGGAGATATGGTCCGCTATTTCACGATAAATATCCGCAAATTCACTGTCAGGCTGGCTGATTACTGTCGGTTCGCCACGATCGAGATCTTCACGCAACGAGATGTGCAGAGGGATTTGCCCCAATAATTGGCAATGGTATTTTTCTGCCAGTTTTTCCGCGCCACCCGTACCAAAAATTGGCTCATGATGACCGCAATTACTGCAAATATGCGTGCTCATGTTTTCAACAATACCCAAGACTGGCACATTAACTTTCTGGAACATGACGATGCCTTTCATTGCATCAATCAGGGCAATATCTTGTGGAGTAGTGATCACCAACGCCCCTGTCACTGGAATATTCTGGGATAATGTTAGCTGAATATCCCCTGTTCCCGGTGGCATATCAATCACCAGATAATCCAGATCAGGCCACAAAGTATCTTGCAGCATCTGCATCAAAGCCTTGCTCGCCATCGGGCCACGCCATACCATCGCGTTATCGTCGGTGACAAGATAGCCGATAGAGTTGGTCGCCATGCTATGTACCATAATCGGCGCCATATGCTGGCCATCAGGAGAAGTTGGCCGCTCTTTCGCTGTTCCGAGCATATTGGGAATCGATGGACCATAGATATCCGCATCCAGAATACCCACTTTTGCCCCTTCTTGCGCTAATGCCAGCGCCAAATTCACCGCAGTACTGGATTTCCCTACTCCTCCCTTTCCTGAACTGACCGCCACAATATTGCGTACACCATTTACACCCTGCAAATCATTAGCACGGCGCAATGTACTGATATCATGATTTAGTCGCCAATCAACGGATGTTGCTCCCGTCGCAGCTTGTAGGAGTTGAGTCGTTTCCTTCTTCAGTATTTCAAAAGCACGTTTCCAGACGAACGGCATGATTAATTCAAGATGCAGTATTCCATCCAACATGGTGCAGTGATGCAATGCTTTCAGGGTAATCAAATCTTGCTCTAATGTCGGATGTTCGAATGTTGCCAGTATCTTAGCAACATGTTCTTTCAGCAGGTCAGGATTGGTCTGCTCGGGGGATTGTGAGTTCATCCCGGCTCCTTGTGATTTTTTTGCTTTCAACCTAAAACTGTTTTGCCATCTTAACAGAAGAGAATGAAGATCTCTCGTTACCCTAGCGACAACGCTCCTGATCAGGTAACATCAAAAGCCCTTTTAATTTTTAATTTTACGGAAATTAGATCCTAACTATGTCTCAAGTCGCGAAAAAATTACTGGTGACCTGTGCGTTACCTTATGCTAACGGTCCAATCCATCTCGGTCATATGCTGGAACACATTCAGGCTGATATTTGGGTTCGTTATCATCGAATGCGCGGCAAAGAGGTTCACTTTGTCTGTGCCGATGATGCCCACGGTACTCCAATCATGCTGAAAGCTCAGCAGAGTGGGATCTCACCAGAAGAGATGATTGCCAAGGTGAGCCTAGAGCATCAACAGGATTTTGCTGGCTTTGATATCAGCTATGATAACTATCACTCTACTCACAGCGAAGAGAACAAAGCACTGGCATCCAAAATTTATCTGGATCTGAAAAAGAACGGTTACATTAAAAATCGGACGATTTCTCAGCTGTACGATCCAGAAAAAGGGATGTTCCTGCCAGACCGTTTTGTCAAAGGTTCATGCCCAAAATGTAAGGCAGAAGATCAGTACGGCGATAACTGTGAAGTCTGTGGAACAACCTATTCCCCAACTGAATTGATCAACCCTCGTTCAGTGGTATCCGGCGCAACACCAGAAATGCGTAGTACTGAGCATTTCTTCTTCGACCTGCCTGCATTCAGCGATATGCTACAAAAATGGACTCGTTCCGGTACCTTGCAAGAGCAAGTGGCAAACAAAATGCAGGAATGGTTCGATTCTGGTCTGCAACAATGGGATATCACCCGTGACGCACCTTATTTTGGCTTTGAAATTCCTGATGAGCCGGGTAAATATTTCTATGTCTGGCTGGATGCGCCCATTGGCTATATGGGATCATTCCAGAATCTGTGTGATAAGCGTGACGATCTGAATTTTGATGAATTCTGGGAAAAAGATTCCAAAGCGGATCTCTACCACTTCATCGGTAAAGATATCGTTTATTTCCACAGTCTGTTCTGGCCAGCGATGTTGGAAGGCTGTAACTACCGCAAACCAACTAACCTGTTTGTTCACGGTTATATCACCGTTAACGGCACCAAAATGTCCAAGTCTCGCGGCACTTTCATCAAGGCTGACACATATCTGAAGCACCTTGATGCAGACTGCCTGCGCTATTACTACGCAGCAAAACTTTCTTCCCGCATTGATGATATCGACCTGAATCTGGAAGATTTTGTTCAGCGCGTAAACAGCGACATCGTTAACAAAGTGGTTAATCTGGCTTCACGTAATGCTGGTTTCATCAATAAACGCTTTGGCGGAAAACTGGCTGATCAGCTTGCAGATCCTGCGCTATACCAACAATTTGTTGATGCTGCTAAAGGAATTGATGAAGATTTCACCAATCGTGAATTCGGTAAAGCTGTCCGTGATATCATGGCATTGGCTGATCTCGCTAACCGTTATGTCGATGAACAAGCACCTTGGGTCGTAGCGAAACAAGAAGGCCGTGATGCCGACCTACAGGCTATCTGCTCAATGGGCATTAACATGTTCCGCGTGCTGATGACTTACCTGAAACCGATTATTCCAGGTTTGACAGCCCGCGCTGAAGCATTCCTGAATACCGAACTGACTTGGGATAGCATCCAACAACCGCTGTTGAACCATGACGTTTCACCTTTTAAAGCCCTATTTAACCGCATTGAAATGAGTAAAATTGAAGCTATGGTGGCTGACTCCAAAGAGAGCATCGAGCCACAAAAAACCCTGACAGGCCCTCTGGCTGACGATCCGATTCAAGACACAATTGCATTTGATGATTTTGCTAAAGTCGATCTGCGTATTGCATTGATCAAAGCGGCTGATTTTGTCGAAGGCTCAGATAAGTTGCTGAAATTGACTCTCGATATTGGTAGTGAAACGCGTCAGGTCTTCTCTGGTATCCGCTCTGCGTACCCCGATCCAAAAACACTGGAAAATCGGTTAACCGTGATGGTTGCTAACCTTGCACCACGTAAAATGCGCTTTGGTATTTCTGAAGGTATGGTGATGGCTGCTGGCCCTGGCGGAAAAGAAATTTTCTTATTAAGCCCAGACAATGGTGCACAACCAGGTATGCAGGTTAAATAATATCTGACACACTGAAATAATATGTTTATATTTCAGTGAGATAATAAAGCGGACTCAAAAAAAGTCCGCTTTTTAATGTGATATATAGCACATTTACGACATTAATCGTATGATAAGATCCTCTTTATACTGAGGAATTATGCATTATGTCCTTCCAAAACGTGCTGATGACAGGTTGGCAATATCTGCGCGCATTCGTACTGCTCTATTTATGCCTAATCGTAGGGAATTTCATTTCAGCACAGCTTCCTTTCTCTCTCCCCGGCAGTATTATTGGGTTACTTCTCTTGTTCGGTTTACTCGCATTCCAAATTATTCCCGCACATTGGGTAAAGCCGGGTTGTAGCTTGTTGATGAAAAATATGACGTTGCTTTTTTTGCCCATCGGAGTGGGAGTGATGGATTACTACCCGCAACTTAGCCAGCAAATATTTCCAATCGTTCTCTCTTGTATCGTCAGCACCATCATTGTCATGATTACGGTTGCTTACAGCTCTCACTATGTTCATCGTGAACGCATCACTATTGGTGCTAAAATACAAGAAACGACCGCCACACCAACAAACACTGCACAAACCTCTTCACAACAGTCATCATCATCACAATCGCAGGAAAGGAAAGAAAAATGTTAAGCCATATTTGGTGGTCACTACCATTAACATTGATCGTATTTTATTTTGCCAGAAAACTGTCTGTGCGACTCAGGCTACCGATATTTAATCCTTTGTTGATTTCAATGATGATTATTATTCCCTTACTACTCATGACACATACCCCCTATAAACACTATTTTGCGGGTAGTCGGATATTAAATGATTTGCTGCAACCTGCCGTTGTCGCCTTGGCCTTCCCTCTCTATGAACAACTCCACCAAATTCGTGCTCAGTGGAAATCGATTATTACCATCTGTTTTATCGGCTGTATTATCGCTATGGTAACAGGTACAGCTATTGCATTATGGGCAGGTGCTACACCTGAAATTGCGGCTTCTGTGCTGCCTAAATCCGTCACAACACCAATCGCTATGGCCGTGGCTAATTCCATTGGCGGCATTCCAGCCATCAGTGCAGCTTGTGTTATTGCAGTGGGTATTTTGGGCGCAGTTTTTGGTCATAACCTGTTTAATTTATTGAAGATAAAAACGCAGGCATCCCGTGGATTGGCAATGGGCACAGCATCTCATGCTGTGGGAACGGCTCGCTGTGCTGAAATAAATCATATTGAAGGCGCATATAGTTCGCTGGCCTTAATGACTTGCGGAATTATTACTTCACTGATTGCACCTTTTCTATTTCCGGTATTACTTCACCTATTCGGTTAGTTCTGTTCTTTGTTTATGAATTACTATCTATCTCGTTGTAATACTGTAAAAAGAAAGTAAAAAAATAATAAAAATAGTAAAAATTTGATGCAAGTTACTAAAATAGTATCTCGATTACAAAAATTTCATTAATTATATAGCTTTCATCACATTACAAACTTGAGCAGACATCCTAGAATGACCTTCAATTAATTTGGAGATCATTCTATGCAAGCTCGTTTTCACGCTATTTGGTCAGAAATAACGCCTAAACTGCAAGAGGCCCTGTTGCCTTATATTGGTAACGACGATTTTTCAGCTATGCTGACAACAGAGCAAATCGAATCAATCAAGCAGATCAGCGGATTTGATGATCATGCGCTGGCACTCGCCTTATTACCACTTGCAGCAGCCTGTTCCATTGCACCTATTTCACATTTTTATGTCGGTGCAATCGCACGGGGAGAAAGTGGTAATCTCTATTTCGGCGCTAATATGGAATTTACAGGCGTTCCCTTACAGCAAACAGTCCATGCTGAACAATCAGCAATCACTCACGCTTGGCTGCGTGGTGAAAAAAAGCTGATTTCCATCACTGTCAATTATTCGCCTTGTGGTCATTGCCGCCAATTTATGAATGAGTTAAACAGTGGAACACAATTGGAAGTTTATCTGCCCGACCGTCCACGACTGACTTTGGCTGATTACCTGCCAGAAGCCTTTGGTCCTCGTGACTTAACAGACACACCACTGCTACTGGATACCGTGAACCACGGCTATCAATTGGCAACAAATGACAGCTTGGTACAAGCGGCTCTGGATGCCACAAACAGTAGTCACGCACCTTATAGCCAGTCCCATTCCGGCATCGCCCTACAGGATGCTCAAGGAAAAATCTATACTGGCCGTTATGCGGAAAATGCCGCGTTTAATCCAAGTTTGCCACCGTTGCAGTCTGCTCTGATATTCATGAATATGGTGAACGGCAATTGTCAGTCCATCAAACGGGCTGTGCTGGTGGAAGGTGCAAACAGTCAGTTATCACAATGGAACGCAACAAAATCCACATTAAGTGTTCTGGGGTGTACAGAACTGGAACGGCATACCTTTTGAAATGAAATAAAAGTAAATGAAATGAAGATAAATAAAATAAGAGTAAATGGAATAAAGGTAACTTAACAAAATAAGGATATCACTCCCCTATCTCACTCAAAAGGGGAAAAATGAAAAATTTCATAACATTTAATTAGCTAATTCTGTATGTTATCTCTCATTTTTACTCATGATAAGCATATTTAAGTAACATTTACTGTACTTATTTTTTTTATCTTCTTAGGATCTCTAGTCGATTTTGTTATTTATTAGTCCAAAGAGTAAGCATCATGGAACTGGAACACGAAAGTAAACGTCCTCTTTATATTCCCTACGCTGGCCCCATCTTGTTGGAATTTCCTCTACTGAATAAAGGCAGTGCCTTTACGGAAGAAGAACGCAGCCATTTCAACTTGCATGGTTTACTGCCTCAAGCTGTTGAAACAATAGAAGAACAAGCCGAACGCGCCTACCGTCAATATCGCGATTTCAAGAATGACGCTGATAAACACATTTATTTAAGGAATATTCAGGACACCAACGAAACACTGTTCTACAGACTCCTTGACGCCCATCTCAGCGAAATGATGCCTATCATTTACACGCCTACCGTTGGTGAAGCGTGTGAACACTTTTCCGATATTTATCGTCGCGCTCGTGGCCTGTTCATCTCCTACCCAAACAAAGGGTACATTGATGACATGTTGCAAAATGCTACCAAGCAGAATGTTAAAGTTATCGTCGTTACCGATGGTGAACGTATTTTAGGTCTGGGCGATCAGGGCATCGGCGGCATGGGTATCCCTATCGGGAAACTGTCACTGTATACGTCTTGTGGCGGGATCAGTCCGGCTTATACCCTACCAGTTGTACTGGATGTGGGCACCAATAACCCACAACGTCTGAATGACCCACTCTACATGGGCTGGCGCCATCCACGTATTACTGGCAAAGAGTATGATGAATTTGTGGACGAATTCATTCAGGCGGTAAAACGTCGCTGGCCTAACGTACTGCTGCAATTTGAAGATTTTGCCCAGAACAATGCTATGCCGTTGTTGACCCGCTATCGTGATGACCTTTGCTGCTTCAATGATGATATCCAAGGCACCGCAGCGGTTGCTCTTGGTAGCTTGATTGCGGCCAGCCGTGCCGCTGGTCGTCAATTGAAAGATCAAACGGTAGCATTTCTCGGTGCCGGCTCCGCGGGTTGTGGTATTGCAGAACAGATTGTTGCCCAGATGAAGTCTGAAGGATTGAGTGATGAGCAAGCCCGTGCTCGTGTGTTCATGGTTGACCGCTTTGGGCTGCTGACAGACAAGCAACCAAATCTGCTGGACTTCCAGAGTGTGTTGGTACAGAAAAGCTCTGTCTTGCAGTCATGGGATGTCAACAATGATTCCCTCTCACTGATGGATGTCGTTCGTAACGCGAAACCTACCGTCTTAATTGGGGTATCCGGTCAGTCTGGATTGTTCACGGAAGAGATTATCCGTGAAATGCACAAACATTGTGAACGTCCAATTGTGATGCCACTGTCCAACCCAACATCACGCGTGGAAGCTCGTCCTGAAGACATCATTAACTGGACAGATGGCAAAGCACTGGTCGCCACAGGCAGCCCATTTGCTCCAGTAAAATATGCAGGTCAGGAATACCCAATCGCGCAATGCAACAACTCCTATATCTTCCCTGGGATCGGCTTGGGCGTTATCGCTTCCGGTGCTAAACGCGTTACGGATGATATGTTGATGGCATCCAGCCGCGCATTGGCGGATTGTTCGCCGCTGGCACAGACCGGCTCTGGCCCATTATTGCCACCCATTGATGCTATTCAGGATGTTTCCCGCAAAATAGCCAAAGAAGTGGCGAAAAAAGCCCAGATACAAGGCATGGCAATCGTCACATCAGACGATGCGTTGGATGAAGCTATTGAGCGCAATTTCTGGAAACCAGAATATCGCGTCTATAAACGTACATCATTCTGATAATATCTTTAGCAAGCCTGCCAGCAATATTGGCAGGCTTTAATTCCAAAAAAACCATGTTTTTCACTAAAAAAACAATCATAAATTTTTCCAATCAGGTAATTAATTCATTTTTCTTCTATATACAATGAAGTAATGCATACAACACACCAAAATCTTGCAAATGTTGGTGGTAGTACTTTCACTCCAAATTTCCATAATAAAATAGTGAGATAAAACAGATAATTACTTTTCCAAAGACCTTTTTTGTCATTAACACTATTGCCTTATATTTTTTATTCTCAAAAGTCAAAATATCCTCCTTGAGTAAACTATCAATATAAATGAAGGCTACTATAAGCACAAAAACTCACATACCCACATTGAATCAGGCGAGTTCTGAGCGGATTTCAGAGAAAACTTGCTTCGGTATTTCAAGTAAAGTAGCCTTTAGGGCATTAACCCAAAGTACAGATAAGGCAAACAAAAATCATGTGGAAGCGCTTGATTATTGGTCTAATTTTCGTCATAGCTCTCCTCACGCTGACAGCCATTATGCTTGACCGTTGGATCAGTTGGAAAACAGCTCCTTACATTTTTGATGACCTCAGACAACTCCCTGAGCGAGAAGTAGGTATGGTACTCGGTACATCCAAGTATTATAAAACCGGAACCTATAACCAATATTATCTCTATCGTATCCAAGGGGCTGTTAATGCTTACAACAGCGGAAAAGTTAAATATCTGCTATTAAGTGGGGATAACGCTCAGCACAATTATAATGAACCAGTCACCATGCGGAAGGATTTGATCAAATACGGGGTTCCAGCCAGTAATATCGTCATGGACTTTGCTGGTTTCAGAACACTGGATTCAATCGTCAGAACCCGCAAGGTATTTGATACTAACGATTTTACGATCATCACCCAGCGTTTTCACTGTGAACGCGCCCTATTTATTGCCATGCATTTGGGAATAGAAGCACAATGTTATGCCGTGTCTTCACCTAAGAATATGATGACGATCCGTTTCAGAGAGATTCTTGCACGTCTTGGTGCCTTGACTGACTTGTATATTTTAAAACGTGAACCTCGCTTTCTCGGCCCGTTAATGCCAATACCTACTCTGCATACCATACCAACAGAGCTTCAAGGTTATCCCGCCGTATCGCCAGAAGAGTTACAAGAATTAGAAAAAAAATCGCGTGGTAAAAATAAGAGTGGAGAACAATTCAAAACAGAAGAAGAGCCTATTAAGTAGATTGAGTAGGCTCTTCTTCTTTCAAATTGCAGCCAACAAAGCTGCAATTTGCGATCTATTGGTAAAGCTATTGATATAACATTGATATAGCTATTGGGTATAGACCTTACCTGCTAACTTAACCGTCAAACCCCGCCAGAGTTTCTCCATCGGCCCTTGTGAATAACGCTTTAACCACCAGCAAGCGAACCAGATATTAAATGCCCAAATAAAGGGAATAAATACCATCAATTCCAAACGGGTAAGCAGGCCAAATAACCCAAAGCGATAAAAAATCGTAGTACAAATCAGAGTTTGCAGCAGATAACTGCTCAAGGCCATTTTCCCCACCTGACGGAGCCAAAATGTGACCGTCCAACGCGATATAACAGACCAAAAACCATAAATCAGCGCGACGTAGGATAAGGCCAACAACGGTGTTGCTAATTCAGTAATGGTATAGCGGACAGTCCATGCCGCAAAATAACTGTAAGGATATAAACACTGGATTAACAAGGCGATACATTGAAGTATCATACCAACTGGAAACAGGAATAACGCCACCCGACGATAATGTTTGAGACTAAATGCACCTTTCAACCAGCCATTGCGCATTAACATTGCACCACACAGCATGACCCCGACCATTTGCCAGCCATATTGCACAATCACCACAATCATGGCACCACTTACTTGACGAAGACGATGCTCTATAGCCAACAATCCGCCATAAGTTTTCCAGTGACTTTCATGAAAGATATCTTCCGGTGTTGGCTGCCAGAATGCATTGTTATCTCCTACAGGAAACAGTCCCAGAAGATAAAACATCATCACACCAAATAAGTAAAAAGTAACCCCTTTACCAAACAACTTTTGATGAGTATTGATAAAATGCCATGCCAATAACCCGACAAGACCATATGACAACAATATATCGCCATCCCATAGCAAAATACCGTGTAGTAAACCAATTACAGCCAGAATCATTAATCTGGGAATATTCCAATTACACCCTTGCTGACGAAGCAATTCGAGTGATGCCCCAAACAACAACGTCAAGGTGAATAAAAATTTTCCCTGAGTAAAAGTATTTAAGACCGACCATGTCACCACATCAGAAAATGAGACAGCATCTTTATAAAACAGATTCATAAAGGCAGCGTATGGTAAGGCAAAGCTGGAAATATTCAGCAACAATATTCCTAAAATGGCAAGACCACGCACGCTATCAAGTGTCTCAATTCTCTGACGCATTACCTCACTACAATTATGTTCCATGATAGTAAAAATTCATTATTATAATTCCAGATGACGCACAGCACGCAGGAATTCCTGTCGTGTATTCTGGCTGGATTTAAATAACCCCCCCAGAGAAGTCGTCGTCGTGGTGCTGGTCGCATCACGTATACCACGGGCTTTCACGCAGTAATGGACGGCATCAATGGAGACAGCCACATTATTTGTGCCAAGTAGTGTTTGCAGCGCTATCAGGATTTGCTGCGTCAAACGCTCCTGCACTTGTGGACGTTGCGCAAAAAATTGGACTATACGATTAATTTTAGATAAGCCGATGACTTTATCCTTAGGAATATAAGAAACAGTGGCTTTTCCATCAATAATGACAAAATGGTGTTCACACGTGCTGGTCATCGTAATATCACGTACCGTTACCATTTCATCTACTTTCATTTTGTTTTCTATCAAAGTAATTTTCGGGAAATTGTGATAATTCAATCCTGAAAATATCTCATCCACATACATTTTCGCGATACGACCCGGTGTATCCGCCAAGCTGTCATCACTCAAATCGAGATTTAACAGCTTCATAATTTCTGTCATGTGTTCCTCAATGCGCACTTTACGCACTTCTGGTTCCAGAGTTTGTTCACGCAATGGGGTTTCAAGACCACGGGCGACCAATGCCGAATGCACTAACGCGGCTTCTGTACTTAGGGGTGACATCAGTTTCTCCAAGAATAATACTGTCCGTTACTTGACGGGTAATCGAGACACTTATTTTACGCAGATATCAACGAATGTGACACCATACGATATCCATTCACGTTGCATCCATATATAAATTGCATCTTCGCATAACTATACCTATACGTCACCAACGTGCCAAATCAGGTTAATTTACGATGAATATTTTTGTGATTAAATACCAGCGCGCCGGCAATGAACAAACCAATAAATGCGATATACAAGGCAGGTTCCAGTTTACCTGTCAGCCATGTAGAAATAGCTGATAACACCGGCCCAATTAATTGCCCCAAGGCATAACCTGTCGTCAGCAATCCCGCCATATAACGGGAGTAATTGGGTGCTAATTCACGTCCATACTGTAAAGACAGTTGCACCACGCACATAAAGCCACCACCAACCAAAAAAGCCCCAATCATCAGGCCAGAAATGCCCGGCACCATTTCCGCAATCAGAATCCCCAGCCCTTGAATCCATAATGTGATTGCCAAACGAACTTGAGTCGTTGCGACATTACGCATCAAAATTCCCAGAACAATGCCAATTACAGAAGCACCGCCAAATATCGGCCAGACAAACTGGGCAAACAAACTATCAGGAAAACGCGCTGCCGCCATTTGGGAAAGGAATGTCGCGGGTAAAATATAGCCAAATCCTGCCAGACTGTAACTCCAGACTAATCTTTTTATTTCCGGTGATAACGTGAGTTTTAGGATCTCAGTTTGCGGACGATGTAGTTCGCCACGGCGAGGTAAATGACGGCTGACATAAATACTGAATAGCAGAGCCAATATTCCGTATACCATCCATGCACTGGCCGCACTCATCTGCCAAGATTGAATGCCCATTGCCAGCACACCACTGATAAAGATCCCCATTCCAGGCCCAGAGAAAACTGCCGCACTTAATCCCGGACGATTCAATTTTCCCAGCTCATCATTTGCCCATGCAGCTACCAGAACCAACGTCCAGCCACTGGCCCAACCGATAACAAAACGGGCGATACTGTGCAATATTGCCCCATCAAGTAATGCAGAAATCAGAGTGATGATTACGGCTCCCCATAACCCACTCCACAAACGATATTCCACGAAACGCTGAGCGCGCATCGCGTCATAAGAGCCAGCCAGATAACCAAGGTAATTGAATGCCGCGACAATTCCTGCGCTGGTCAACGTAAGTTGAGATTCAGCAATCATCAACGGAACTTGTGGGGTAAAAGTGAAACGTCCTATTCCCATTGCAACAACCAAAGCGAGAAAACCGCTTAATGCAATCTGGAAAGCTTGATAGTTGCGACTGCTAGGTTTAACAAGTTGATTATTCATAGTGATTAAAAACCAGAGGAATTTATTGTTTTAATTGAGATTATTCAGTTATAACAAATCATGAATATATTATATATCTTTTCTTAACCACCTTTTTCTCTGCAATATATGTAATAGTAAATAATCGTCACGTCCTATCATTCCCCATAAACGCAATCTTTGCCATAATGCGTCCAATACAAGAATAAACGCTTGTCCGCAATCGTTGGTATCTGCAATTTGCGGCATATAGGGAGTTTCTCATGGATCATTGTCATACTTCAGGTTTAATCTCACTTGAGCAGGCGCTAGAAAAATTACTGGCACAAACCGCCCCCCTGATAGTTACAGAAACCATTAATCTGACCGAATCTGCTGGTCGCATCACCGCCACCGATATCATTTCTCCTATTAATGTCCCCCCTTTTGATAATTCAGCAATGGATGGTTATGCCATTCGCCTTGCAGACCTGAATGAAAATGAGACCTTACCCGTGGCAGGCAAAGCACTGGCGGGTACAGCATTTCAGGGAGAATGGCCGACAGACAGTTGTATTCGTATTATGACAGGTGCCCCGATTCCTTCTGGTGCTGACGCCGTGGTGATGCAGGAGCAAGTGGAAATCACTGAAATCGGTGCTCGATTCACATCTCCGGTTAAACAGGGGCAAAATATTCGTACCATTGGAGAAGATATTCCCCAAAACTCGATAGTGCTGCCAAAAGGAACCAAACTCTCTACCACACAACTGCCACTGGTTGCTGCACTAGGCATCACAAAGGTAGATGTTATCCGCAAGCTGAAAGTTGCCATTTTTTCTACCGGCGACGAATTGCAAGCCATCGGTGAACCACTACAAACAGGTCAGATTTACGATACCAACCGATTTGCTGTCCGCTTAATGCTGGAAAAACTGGGCTGTGAAGTTATCGACTTGGGTGCCCTGCCCGATTCCCCAAAAACTTTGCATAATGCCTTTGCAGAGGCCGATAAACTGGCCGATTTAGTTATTAGCAGCGGTGGCGTTTCCGTAGGTGAAGCGGATTACACCAAACAGATTTTGGATGAAGTGGGAAAAATCAGTTTTTGGAAACTAGCGATTAAACCCGGTAAACCTTTCGCCTTTGGAAAACTAGAAAATGCATGGTTCTGTGGCTTGCCGGGCAACCCTGTTTCCGCCGTGTTGACGTTTTATCAATTGGTACAACCGCTGATTGCCCATCTATCCGGTTTCACCGAGTGGAAGCCACCAATGCGCCTAAATGCTAAATCCACGACGCCACTGAAAAAATCACCCGGACGGCTGGATTTCCAACGCGGTATTGCTGCAATCAATCAAGATGGTGAATTAGAAGTACGAACTACCGGACATCAAGGTTCCCATATTTTCAGCTCTTACAGCCTCGGTAACTGCTTTATTGTTTTGGAACGAGAACGTGGGCATGTTGAAGCAGGCGAAACAGTACAAATCGAATTTTTCAATCATTTATTAAAAAATCAATAAGATAATAAAAAATGGCTATCGAACTGACCGATGAGGAAACCTTACGTTATAACCGACAAATTGTCTTACGTGGTTTCGATTTCGACGGACAAGAGAAATTAAAATCTGCCAGAGTATTGATAGTTGGTGCGGGGGGCCTCGGTTGCGCGGCTTCCCAATATCTTGCTGCGGCAGGTGTTGGAACAATCACCCTGCTGGATTTTGATACCGTTTCCCTGTCCAATCTACAAAGGCAAACTCTCCATCGCGATGAACGTATTGGGATGCCAAAAGCGCATTCAGCCGCACTGACACTGAGGGAAATCAACCCCAATATCACTATAAATCCTATCGAGGGACTATTAGATGACCTTGAGTTGGATAAATTAATCAGCCAACACGAGGTGATACTCGACTGTACAGACAATGTTGCCATTCGTGAAAAACTCAATCGCCTGTGTCACAGACATAAAATACCGTTGGTTTCTGGTGCAGCAATTCGCATGGAAGGTCAACTTTCCGTCTTTACTTACCAGTCTGAAGAACCTTGCTATCGCTGCCTGAGCCGGTTATTTGGTGAAAACAGTCTGACTTGCGTTGAGGCTGGTGTGATGGCGCCTCTGGTGGGAACCATCGGTTCCTTACAGGCAATGGAAGTCATTAAGTTACTGACTCAATATGGGAAAACTTGTCGCGGTAAAGTATTACTGTTCGATGCCATGACGATGCAGTTTCGTGAGATCAAATTACTTAAAGATCCTCGGTGTGAAGTTTGCCGAGCATAACAACCAGATACTCAATGAGTTTCAAGTTAGAGCTTAAAAGATGGCAAATATAACCCCGTAAGATTAACGGGGCTATTACCGTTAGGCAGGCTTACTCAGCAATACCCTGACTTCTCAGATACTCATCATAAGTACCTTTAAAATCAATTAATTTATCTGATTTGATTTCCAGAATACGGCTGGCCAATGAGCTGACAAATGAGCGGTCATGAGAAACGAAAACCAATGTTCCTTGGAAAAGCTCCAACGCAAGGTTCAAGGATTCAATGGATTCCATATCCAAATGGTTGGTTGGCTCATCCATTACCAAAATATTTGGCTTGTGCATCATCAGTTTGCCAAACAACATCCGGCCTTGCTCTCCACCGGAAAGCACTTTAACTTTCTTCCTGATATCATCCTGACCGAACAGCAGACGCCCGAGAATACTGCGTACTGCCTGTTCATCATCACCTTCGCTTTTCCACTGACTCATCCATTCAAAGACAGTCATATCATAGTCAAAATCACTGGCGTGATCCTGAGCATAATAGCCGATGGTGCTGTTTTCAGACCATTTAATCGTACCGCTGTTTGGTGTTTCTTCACCAATCAAGGTTTTCAGGAATGTCGTTTTACCGATCCCGTTTTCACCAATCACCGCCATCTTCTCGCCAACTTCCATCAGCAGATTTAAGTTCTTGAACAGTGGCCCATTATCATAACCCTTGGTCAAACCTTCTAATTCCAGTGCATTACGGAACAGTTTCTTATCCTGATCAAAACGGATATATGGGTTCTGACGGCTGGAAGCCTTCACTTCAGATAATTGGATCTTGTCAATCTGACGGGCACGAGAAGTTGCCTGTTTGGACTTAGAAGCATTGGCACTAAAACGGCTAACGAATGCCTGCAATTCAGCAATCTGTGCTTTCTTCTTGGCATTATCAGCCACCAAGCGCTCACGAGCCTGAGTCGCAGCAATCATATATTCATCATAATTACCGGGGAATAGACGAAGATCGCCGTAATCCAAATCAGCCATATGAGTACATACTGTATTCAAAAAGTGGCGGTCATGGGAAATAATGATCATGGTACTGTCACGATCATTGAGCACTTGTTCCAACCAACGGATAGTATCAATATCCAAGTTGTTGGTTGGCTCATCAAGCAGCAAGACATCAGGATTAGAAAACAGTGCCTGTGCCAGCAAAACGCGTAATTTCCAGCCTGGCGCCACTGAACTCATCAAGCCATAATGCTGCTCTACTGGAATACCGACACCCAGCAACAACTCGCCAGCACGGGCTTCGGCACTATAACCATCCATTTCACCATAAGCGACTTCCAGATCAGCGACACGATAGCCATCTTCTTCGCTCATTTCTGCCATGGAATAAATACGGTCACGTTCCTGCTTAACTTTCCACAACTCCGTATGCCCCATAATGACCGTGTCCAGAACAGTATATTCTTCAAACGCAAACTGATCCTGACGCAACTTACCCAGACGTTCATTAGGATCAAGGCTCACGTTACCGGAGCTAGGGGTTAAATCACCGCCCAAAATCTTCATGAAAGTAGATTTACCTGCCCCATTCGCACCAATCAGACCGTAGCGGTTACCGTTGCCGAATTTGACAGAAATGTTTTCAAATAGTGGCTTACTGCCAAACTGCATGGTGATGTTGTTTGTACTTAGCACAACTTTTGCTCTTAAAGTGAATAAAAAGGAATTTGGAAAACTGATAGCCGCGCATTATGCCACAACAATAAAAAAGTATCGCCAAATTGCACTCAGCCATACCTGAAAGAGAAAAATAAAAATCAGCTAATTAATTGATAAAAAAGGCATTACCCCAATAAAATAGCCTTAATTTTCAAACAAGTGATATAGAACAAAAAGCGATACTATTATAGACTTACTCTAATTTTCACTACTCAACAATTTGATATATCGGAAAAAATACAATGCAAAAAGTAAAATGGGGTATTATCGGTTGTGGTAATGTCACCGAAGTCAAAAGCGGCCCTGCTTTTTATAAACTGGGGAACGCTGAATTGGTTGCAGTCATGCGCCGCAATGCAGATTTAGCTAAAGATTTTGCCGAACGACACAATATCAGAAAATGGTATTCTGATGCCGAAGCGTTGATTAATGACCCGGAAATCGATGCCGTATACATTGCCACCCCACCCTCGACCCACAAAGATTATACTATCTTGGCAGCACAAGCCGGAAAAAGTGTTTATGTCGAAAAACCGATGGCATTGACGTTCGAAGAATGTAACGAAATGATTGCCATCTGCCGATTCCAAAAAGTCTCTCTATTTGTCGCTTATTACCGTCGTGCTCTACCTAGGTTTACAAAAATAAAAGAGTTAATTGAGTCAGGAGCAATCGGCACTCCCAGAATTGTAAATTGCATGCTATTCAGGAAAATAGATTCTATCTATCAAGATCCAGATAATCTGCCATGGTTTGTAAAACCAGAAATCTCCGGTGGTGGTTTATTTGTTGATTTGGCTTGCCACACACTCGATATATTGGATTTTCTGCTGGGTAAAATTATCTCTGTCAAAGGACATGCCAACTCACAGGCAAAAGCCTATCCTGCCGAAGATTGCGTTTCCATGTCATTTATGTTCGAAAACCATATTCAGGGAGTTGGTATTTGGAATTTTGTCGCCAGCTCTCGCGAAGATAAAGTTGAAATTATCGGTACGAAAGGCAGGATAACGTTTGCAACATTTGGTGATTCTCCTATTTCATTCTATGACGAAAATAATCAGCTGCATCAATATCATTTTGAAAATCCCAAACATATTCAAATGCCATTTATTCAGACCGTTATTGATGAAATACAAGGCAAAGGATCATGCCCATCCAGCGGAGAATCTGCCGCCCGCACCAGTTGGGTTATTGACGAAGTATTAAAAGAATATCGTACTGTTTCAAATACCAATTCTAATTTTTAAGCTACCTTATTCCATGTATATCCAAGGTATTTCTAGTTATAACTTGAACGTGTAGCAATCAATCAGCTTAGATATAGGTATCCGAAATGAATAACATACGAATCAACGCTGTCACTCTCAGATTATTAAACGAGTCAATTGCCAGCTACACAAAATTCTTTCCTGAGCAAGAAACTTGCTCAGGTGAACAAATAGTTAAGGGTTATATACGCAGTATTTATAGCAAAAAAATAGAGTCGTTATTAAGATATAACTTTTGTAGTATAGCCAGCATTAGCTCTCTAATTCATCCTGATCAAATTTTTCATTCTTGCCAATGGCTATTCCTAAAACAGACTGTATAAAAAGAGTCAGTGCACATATCCATAACACAATTGTCCATGACCCAGTAAAATCATGGGCATAACCAGAAACTAAAGGGCCACAAAACGCGATTAAATAACCCATTGACTGCATCATCGCGTTTGCTTTTGTCACGTTGGCTGTATTATTAAACCTTAGCAAAGGCAACAAAAATGCAATCCCGGTACAAATACCTGCTCCCACGCCCATAATCGAAATTGCAATAGGAATCAGGCTATTATCACCATAGACGAGAATCAATATTCCGGTTGTAACAATGATTGGATTAATAAAAAATAGAATTTTTTGTTGTTTGATTTTATAGATATAGAATGAAGATAATGTAGCAAAAGGAATAGCAATTAATGGAAATAATGATGCGTAGAATGCAGATTTAGTTTCACTTAACCCATAAGAGCTGATCAATTCAGGAAACCAAGCTGTAATGATGAAAAAATTAAATGACAAAAACGCAAAATAGATTGCCATAATCCAACAAGGTATACTTATCCACGGGTTGATTGTACGTTCAAGACGCTCATCCCCCTCATTACTGACAACTGTTTTATTTTCAATTGATACTGATTTATTACTGGCAAAAAATACAATCAAAAGAATAGAAAGTACCGGGATAAATATCCAAGCCAATGACATTTCGTTCCAGGATATACTAAATAAATGCTTGATAGGCAAAGTTAAAGCGGTTGCTATTGCAGGCCCCAGATACAAAGAAGCAGTATAAGCTGAAGATAATATCGCTATTCTGCTACTACCTAACCGCTTAAAAAATGAAGGTAATGCAACATTTCCCAATGCGATGGAAAAACCAAACATGATGGTAGAAACGAGCAATAATATGACAGAACCATTTAACCTTAAAAAATAAGCAAAAATCGCAACAATAAATGTCATTATCAGGGTCTTATACAACCCTATTTTCCTTTCAAAGTAGGGTGTTAACGGTGAAAAAATAAAAAAACAAAGAGGTGACAATGAAGTTATCAACCCCAATGTAGAATGGTTTATTTTCAAATCATCCATGATTTCCAATGACATAGGGGGGATATAAGATATCGGTATGCGTAATCCTAATCCTGCTATTATGATAAACAATGATAACTTTAAGATGTAACCATTATTCATTTCATTGTTTGATAGCTTCATTTCATCACCATCTTATTTTTCTGTCAAAATTGAGTTTCCTCACCCCAAACAAAAAAATTTATTTATCTCTGATATTCTCATTTTATTAACGATGGATAAAAACTCAAAGTTTATCTTCAAATTATGCTGATTTGGAGTGAGAAATACTGTTTGATTTTGATCATAAGGTAATCGCCATCGTTCTACTCACGTCTTGATAGCCTTCCCTTTCATAAAAGGCAACTCAAAATTTATCGGGTATACGTTTTTATCGAAGGAACAGTGTAATGCTCAAAACGATTAAGTAATAACACGGGATCTTGTTCAATAATTGCCATATGACGATATTTTTCCTGCAAAAATTGCTCATCAGCCATTTTATTGATCATTGAAATCAGAGGATTATAAAACTGATTGGTATTTAATATACCACAAGGTTTATTATTCAGGCCAATCATGCTCCAAGTAAAAACTTCACTGAATTCTTCCAGAGTGCCAAAACCACCAGGCAAAGCAACAAAGCCGTCTGCCAGCTCAATCATCTTACTTTTACGTTGATGCATGGTTTTCACAACATGAAGTTCAGACAAGTTTTTATGGGAAATTTCACGCTCTTCCAGCAGCGTCGGGATCACACCAACCACTTTACCGCCTTCTTTCAAAACAGTATCGGCAACAGTTCCCATAATTCCCACACTAGCACCACCATACACTAAAGTAATGCTACGTTTGACCAACTCTTTCGCAAAAGATATTGCACTTTCTTTATAAATTTCAGATACACCGAGGCTTGAACCACAATAAACTGCAATACTCTTTATTGGGCTGTTTTTCTCTGAGGGATTTTTTACCGTAATCTCATTCATTGCTAAACTCCATTATATTTTTTAATTTCTTATTATACCGTTCATCTTTCAAATTACAGCTTTATTGGCTGCATTGCGACTCGAAATCTATTGGGTATATACGTTAGCCTAACGCGCGTACAACTGATAATACAGTTGAGTTGTAGCTGCTTCACTGCGAAGATGGCCCCCTAAATAACACGTTGTAATTGAGGTTTTCTGCAAATGTCTCTTTCCAAACATCGGGCTGCTTCCTTTTCACTGCTCCCTGTGATCCTATTGTTATTGTCGATGACATCAATTCAGGCTGGGGCTTCGTTAGCCAAAACAGTCTTCCATGTCATTGGCGCACCAGGTGTCACAGCCCTGAGACTTGCATTAGGTACGATTATTCTATTTCTGATTTTTAAACCGTGGCGCCTGAAATTTCAGCGAGCTTCACTGATCCCACTTTTTGCCTATGGCATTTCACTAGGGGCAATGAATTACCTGTTTTATATGGCGCTATCCCGTATTCCCCTCGGTATTGCTGTTGCACTTGAGTTTACAGGCCCTTTAGCGGTAGCAATGTTCTCTTCCCGACGTCCAGTGGATTTTCTCTGGATTGCCTTGGTGATCGCCGGATTGGGTTTTCTGCTGCCTATTGGAGATAGTGTCAACACACTTGATCCGATCGGAATTTTGTATGCGCTGGGAGCGGGGGTTTTCTGGGCCCTGTATATTATATTTGGCCAACGTGCCGGAGCTGGCTATGGTGCTGCAACCGTTTCCATTGGTTCACTCATTGCCGCCTTTATTTTCTTCCCGATTGGGTTAATACAGACAGGCCCTGAAATACTATTTGATGTTTCATTGCTGCCTATAGCGCTGGGGATCGCTATTTTATCTACTGCATTTCCTTACACTTTAGAAATGATTGCTCTTACCCGCCTGCCTGCCAAAACATTCGGGACATTAATGAGCCTTGAACCCGCATTAGGAGCACTATCAGGTATTATTTTCCTTAACGAAAAATTAACGACGATTCAATGGGCTGCTCTTTTCTGTATTATTTGTGCTTCCATAGGTTCAACCTCGACTATTAAGCGGAAAACTAAAATAGAAAAAATAGAATAATTTATTTTCTCAAAAATAAGACCTGTATTGCTCATTTTAAACCGGAGAAAATTCGATACTTTCCGGTTTTTTATTTTATCGACTATCAATGCAATAGAAATTAACAATATGACTCCTGACGATTTATCAGCTAAATTTATTAAATCAAATGAGCTAATTTATTGTTCAGAATTAACGGAGTCTTATTATGAAAACTGCAAAATTAGTCAGAAACCAATCTTCAGAGCTGATTTATACCCGCAATAATATTAATGAAAGTGTTAAAAAACGGTCAATTTCTGTCCTAAATCATATGGTGATCCAATTTATTGATCTGTCTATGCTATTAACCCGGCGGAAAAATACATCGGCTATGCGGCATATTTAATAAACCGTGATTTGAAATAACTTTTTACGCGCTCGGGTCGTCGTTGTAATTGACG
>NZ_NJAI01000002.1:334785-370019 GCF_002632725.1 Xenorhabdus hominickii | reverse complement strand
GATTTGTGACAATAACGGCAATAGACGTCAGCTTTGGCCATGCTTTACCCTTAAAAGGCGGGAAGCATATCACAACAACTAACTATTTAATACATGACCGCATTAATGACTGATGTGGATGTTTATATTTTTGATGAGCCTACCAATGGCCTTGATGTTGCTTCAGTGAAATTTTTTAAAACCATAATCAATTCTCTTGCTAAGAATAAAATTATTATTTTCAGTTCTCACGATGAAAATTTTTTACATGGGTTGAATATTAATAGTTATCAAATAAATGAAAAAAATATAATTAAGATTGAAAACTAATATTTTGACTCTTAGGAATATATATTCAATAGATTTCAAGTTATTTCTGATAACGCGACAACCTGAAAGATTATAATATAATTTTTCCTATTATTTCTCTTTTTTCATTCTCGTCAAAGTATTTTCTGACGGCACAATCGGCCGCTCAATTGGAAACACAGGTAAAGAATTTAATAAACGCGGCCCATAACGTTTGGTCAATAATCTATTATCATAAATTACCACATCTCCATAACACTCATGGCTGCGGATTAACCTTCCTACTTGTTGAATCAAATTGAAAGAAGCAATTGGCAGGCTTTGGACTTCAAACGGGTAGCGTTTTAACGATTTCATCCATTCACTTTCTGTGATAATGACTGGGTTGGTCACAGGTGGAAAAGCGATTTTGTGAATATGAACTTGTGAAAGATAATCACCTTTTAAATCCAATCCTTCTGCAAATGATTGCAATCCAACCAGAACGCTGGCTTGCCCTTCATCAATGCGTCTGCAATGTGTTTCTACCAATCGGTAGCGAGGTTGATCACCTTGTACCAATAGCATCAGCCGCAAGTCTGTGACGAACGTGAGAAACCCTTCCATAGCTCGTTGGCTGCTAAATAATATCAACATTCCCTGATGTTTCTCTTCCATCACCTGTGAACGGAAATAACGTGCCATCTCCTCAAGATGCTGCATTTCATTCTGAATGGTCGGCTCTTGTGTCATTTGAGGTATGATCAAACGCCCTTGTCGTACATGTTCGAAAGGTGATGATAGAGTCACAAAGCGGTCATCATGATTTTCATGCAAACCCGTCAATTCCTGAATTCGGGAGAAGCTATTCAGTGAACGTAATGTAGCTGATGTCACTATCACATGAGGAATATTGCGCCATAAAAGCTGGGTTAATTGTTCACTGACTCGAATTCCGGCGCAATGAAAATACAAGTGTGATTGGTTTTTCTCATAGCGGCGTGTTAACCATTTTGATATCGGTGCGTGAGATGACTCCTCTTTTGAAGCCAAACTCCATAATTTCGCCATATTTTCAAAATAGCCTAATGTACGGCTGGTTTGCAAAATAGCCCGATGCAACTGGACTATATCCTTTTTAGCTGTCTGTTCGGTTAAATCATTTAAAATTGCTTCAGCTAAACCACGTAACCCATCGGTGAGTTTAAATAATTGTTGGCAACACAGTATCAAGCTATCCGGTAATTTTCCCAGTGCAAATAAATATTCCTCTGATCCGCTACGTTCAGGTAATATCGCCTGTGTCATCATCGCCAATTCCTTGAAATATTCACGCGTTGCTTCACAATGAGTCTGCAATCGGGAAATATTTGCCAACGCGGGCGGCTTCGCGGGACGAAATTGAACGAGGTATTGCTCTACGTGACGAACAAATGTATCAAGTTGTCCATTAAGCTGGAATAACGTGATTTCTCCTTCAACTTCCAGTGAATCTCTTGCAACATTAGGTATATGGTGCCCTTCGTCCAAAACTAGCAGCAAATTTTTTGCTTCCGGTAAGACAGATTCACTTTCCAGCGCTGCCATGACCAAAGCATGGTTCGCAACAACAACATCTACGTCTTCAATTTCCCGACGGGCAAGGAAGAATGGACAACGATGGTAAAATTGACAATTCCGCGCCAAACAGTTCATTTTATCCGTACTGACCTTTGCCCACAGTAAATCTGATAGCGCCAGTTTATGGTGATCGCGTAAACCATCCCATGCAAAGGTCGTGTAATCACTGCGTAGCCGACGACACAGCTCCCGCTCTTCACTGTTGGCAATTTCCGTTTGATCTTCAAACAGAAACATCAAATCTATCTGCTCTCCCTCTGCGGCACAAATGGCCTCCAGGTTACGCGGGCAAACATAACGCGCACGACCAAAAGCTCCCGTGAATTTCAGATCAGGGATGATCTTCCGTAATAATGGCAAATCCTTACTGTAAATTTGATCTTGCAGAGCAACATTCGCCGTACTGACCACCAGTGTTTTCTGT
The DNA here is from genome assembly GCF_002632725.1 of Xenorhabdus hominickii. Classification (GTDB taxonomy): domain Bacteria; phylum Pseudomonadota; class Gammaproteobacteria; order Enterobacterales; family Enterobacteriaceae; genus Xenorhabdus; species Xenorhabdus hominickii. Next base: position 367,708 of record NZ_NJAI01000002.1, on the reverse strand, counting down.
TCCGCCCGGCTGACAGCAATCCCCGGGATCAGGTACGACAAAGTTTTTCCGACGCCCGTCGGCGCTTCTATCACTAAATGTCGCCCATCTTCATCTGCCAACGTTTTGGCAACCTCTGCAATCATTTGACGCTGTGGAGCGCGAGGAATGAAACCATTAATATGGATGGATAATGCCTTATGCCATTGGCTAATCTGATTTTTTATTGAACTGGAAAGTGCCATGAGTTTTGCTGCGTAAAAATTGGAGCACCATTCTCCCATAGAGTTGACATCAAATCAGCTTTATATGCCATTACTGGGAAGCAGTTTCCAGCTTCTTCATAATCAATACGCAAAATTCGGTTATTACTTGTCTGGAATGTAGAAGCCGATATACTTTTGCCTTTCTACTGTTGGCCTATTAACTCAAGTTATTTATTAAAAAATTATTGGAAACAAAAATGAAAAAAATCCTGCTCATTATCATCATATTATTTTCTGTTGGCTCTATTGGTGGTGTCTTCCTCGCGGGATTGAATATGTACACACGCTCAACAACACCAGTAGAACAACCACAACAAACTCAACAGGAAAATGCCCCGACAGGGCAGCAATAAATACATCAGTTTTATCGCAATCACAGATATTACAATACCTACTGCTTACAGCGTATGATCCGGTATGACGACATCAAGTGAGAAAGCTCATGAAAAATGAATATTTTGTCAGTCCACAATGGTTAAACGAGCATCTCCATGATGAGAATGTCGTTATCGTTGATGCTAGTGCCCCAATGCCTACCCAAGCTATCAATTATCACCAACTTTGGTTGAATAAGCATATTCCGGGGGCTCAGTTCTTTGACCTTGATAAAATTGCCAATCTACAAATCAACCTTCCGCACATGCTGCCAAAACCGGAAACTTTTCGTCAGGCTGTCAGCAACATGGGTATCAGTGAAAATCATCTGGTCATCATTTACGACCAAGGAAATATGTTCTCTGCTCCTCGGGCATGGTGGACATTCAAAATCTTTGGCTCTGCTCGTGTCCGTATCCTTGAGGGCGGTTTACAAGGCTGGGAACAAGCTGGTTATCCAACGGAATCGGGAGAAGTGAGCCGTTCATCCAACGTTTTTAATATTCAATTCGCCCCCGAAAAAGTCTGTTCTCAGGATAAGATCCTTGAAATCCTTGATAGCAATTTACCTGTGCAATTTATTGATGCCAGAGCAGAAGATCGTTTTCAGGCAAAGGTACCTGAACCCCGACCGGGCTTGAGAATGGGGCATCTACCCGGTTCTAAAAATATTCCATGGACAGCATTGATTGATAATGGGCGATATAAATCAGTAGAAGAAATCACTGCGATATTCCAAGAAAAAGATATTGATTTAACAAAACCCATTGTGACCAGTTGTGGATCAGGAATGACAGCCGCAGTTTTAGCATTAGGGCTTGATATGCTCGGCCATAAAGAAGTGGGGCTATATGATGGTTCCTGGGCTGAGTGGGGTGCCAATGATTCACTTCCATTAGAAAAATAAGTCATAGCAAAGGGCATTAATATAACATGCCCTTTATTTTGATTGTTCATATGAATTCTGAAATTTTTAAAGCTATTGAGTAGAAATTTTATGGTATACAAAGAGGACAAGCATAGCGCCAACTACAGCAATGGCAAAACTTCCCAAATTAAAACCGTCAACTTTTCCCATTCCAAAGAATGTACTGATATATCCGCCAACGACTGCACCCACAATCCCTAAAATGATCGTCATGATGATACCGCTGCTATTACTTCCCGGCATAACCCACTTTGCAAGTATCCCAGCAATTAGGCCAAAGATAATCCATGACAAGATACCCATATAGAACCTCCAGAATTGATTAGATTATTTTCTTACGATTCCAACAACACGTCTATGCCCTAATTTAAGACACTGATGGAAAAAATTGCAAATCGCAGAAATTGCGATGCTCTTTTTACCGTTATGGGAACAACTAAAACCCAATCTCCGAAATATAGCAATTCTTCCGTTAAACGGAAATGAGTTTTAGCTAATCCGAATAAAAAGCTTAAACCGAAAAACAACAAGCTATTCGAATTAGCAAGAAATATACTTATTAATCTAATCCAACTATTATATTAACTATCACCTCTACCCTCTCCTATCCGGAATAATAATATTATTAAAAAAATGAATTGATTCATTATTATCCCGTAAATTTTGCCTCAATAACAATTCAGTTCTAGGAGATTCAGTTAATAACATATTGCATATCCAATCCTCTAAGCTATATTGTGAAAACGCGCCATTTCTCCACGCAGTTCGCATCATATTAATAGTATTATCACTCAATTCAGTTGTGTTTAGCAGGTGAGAGATTGTAATAGATCGAATTTCATTGATAGTGCTAACAATAGACTCAGTCTTATTAATAGGGCTTAATATGTCAATGCTGATAAAATCAAGATATAATCTTTCAAAATCCTCTGATGTGATATTCAAATTATGTGGAACTCCACTCTCTGCCACATGAATATTATTAACGATATCTATCGATGAGTTGCTTCCACTTGGTCTGAATATCGCTCTCCTCAATAAATCAAGATCGCGATCCCTACTAGCAGGATAGAGTCCTGTCGTCTCAAATCCTACAGTATGAATACCACTACCTGCGGGGTTTTCGACTGATACAATCCTCTCATCACGTATAGCACTCTGCAACGCTATTACATAATCATTGCCCATATATCCCCTTGGAGGAGCCATGTTCATTCCCCTTGGCGTGAATTCGTAGCTAACTACTTCGCTCGCAAACACTTCGCCAAACGCAGCTGGCGTTTTTTTCATCTGCAGGATCCCCTTGATAATACCGCCGGAACCTGCCCCTAGATCAATCACACCAAGCCCCAATGAAATCCAGCCAAGGATCGTGGAGGCATGAGGGTCATTATCTTCAGTGGCCGCACTGGCGATCCCCGTGACATCTGACAGTAATCCAATCCCAGCGAAAATCGCACCACTCATGCTCAACGATGCTCCACCTGTGGGGATAGCCATAGTCAACCCTGCCACCAACCCAATGGCACAAAAAGCAATCCCAAAAACACTGCTCAAACTCATATGCCCTGTAGGGTCAATACGATTGATTGGATCGCCAAGGCAATAAGCATACGCATTGAGGCCACCGGCACCGAACGGACTCCAGCTATCGGGAGCATTAAAACGCATCAGTACGGGATTATAAGCCCGATATCCATTACCTAAATGATAAGTACCACCTATCGGGTCAAGCTGTTCACCATTATAGGCCGGAATGGCTGGGTTACGTTCCTTTTCTGCTTGCTGCCCATAAGGCGAATAGCGGTAGTGAGTTTGGATGCCGTCGCTCTTGTAGCTCATCAGTACACTGCTATTGTGATCTGTACCCAACAAATGTGCTTCGCTACCCGTAACGGTAGCGACCGTTGTTCCCTGAGCATGTAACAGGCGGGTCTCTGCACCACTTTCACGCAGGATTTCGGTCACTCGCGCCTCACCTTGATAATAAAACTCACGAGTGTTGTCTGCATCGATCTGTTGCAACACCAAACGATCAAACGCGTCATAGGTATAATCACTGGTGGTATCATTGAAACGCACATCGGCCAGTCGTCCTAATGCATCATAGGTTAAGTGACGGCCACCCTCATCCTGAATCAAACGCCCAGCCTTGTCATACTCCAGTATGATAGTGGCTGGATAACCCAAGTGGGTATGGGTTATTGTGCGCAATTGGCAGGGGTCTGACGAACTGTAGGCAAATGTAGCGGTGTCACTGCTCCCGTCAGCGAGAGTAGTGATACAAGTCAGAATATTACCCAGACAATCGTAGGTAAAGTGTTGGTGGGCAATGCCAAAACCGTACGCATCCAAAGGCTGCTCCGAACCAGCACAATCATACTCCGTCAACCAGTGACGCGCAGGATCATACGTGTAGCTTTCCTGACGTAACAGACCGGTATGCTGTGAACGGGTGGCACGCGTTGCTATTTGCCCTGTGGTCGTATAAATCTGTTCAAGGGTCAGCGTATCCTTTTCCGTCTGGATCTCGCGGTTAATCTCACGACCAAAATCATCAAAACCCAATGTGACGGTTAATAGTTTGTCATGCTGTTTGTCATGAACACGCCAGCTATTGACTCGACTGGCTGTATCATAAGTCAAATGCACATCAATATCGGGATCAAGAGCAGCAACCGGACGGCCAAATTTATCAAAGTTCACACGGCGTATTTTCCCTGTCACATCCTGATACGCCGTCAGTTGACCTGCCGGGGAATAAGTGTATTTTTCCTGCCGTGCAGCACCAGCTCCCGCATCGTCAAAGCGGAAGGTGCCTTGCTGCAAACGACCTGAAGAAGTATAACTCAGGCTATGAGTAGCTTGCTGCGCGGCACTGGCTTGGGTTATGACCCCGGTTTTTGGATCGTAAGCAAAACGCTGCTGTATTCCTCCCGCGTCAACCTGTGTCAGAACATTCCCTTGCAAAGGATCGTAGCTATACGTGATGGTATTGCCTAAGGGATCGGTGATCTGGCTGGGACGAGAGTTCTTACCCTGATAGGTATACTGGTAAGTGCGCTCCCCGCTAGTTGTTGAAATAATACGGTGCAGGCTATCGAAGTTGCGGACGCCCAATACATGATCGTTAGCTTTAACCTGAGTCACGAGGCTTTTCAAGCTGAATGGCGCAAAAGATTTTCGGACTACAGTACCATCGCTGTGTGTAGTGCTGTTAATCCGGCCAAACAGATCGTAAGTATACTCAGTCTTTTGCTTCAACTCGTCAACGGTTGCCCGTAAACGACCCAAACCATCATAATGATTGATCTGTTGGCTATGCTGATTACCTTGGCTATCATAAAACGTGGTAGTGACAGGCCGATGACATTTATCATACACCACAGTACGTTTGCTAAATTTCAACCCCGGTGCCTGCAGGGTTATCTGCAGAGTGCGGGTTACCGGATCATAATCTTGCTGGGTACTCTCACCAGTATCCTTAATAATACGATATTGCTGTCCCCAGTCATCATATTCAAAGTACTGGCTGGATGAAACGGGAACCGAATTGCCCTCGTCATTGTCCATGGGTAACCAGTCATAACGGGTTTGCTTCACCACCCGCCCCCAGTTGTCGCGTTCTATTTCAGACACTACCCGCCAGCCCTGCGCTTCCTGTCCTTTCTCAAGTATCTCTTGCTGATAAGACCGCCCCAGTCCATCAAAACGGGTACGTAGCTGGTTGCCCAACATATCTGTTTTGGTGGTCATGATCTCACCAATCCCCTCAATGGTATAGGAATAATGTACCTCCTGGGCATAGTCAGTTTCTGCATTACTAACATACTTCAGGAGACGCCCAAGCTCATCATAATGATACTGGGAGATACATTGTTGTGAGTTTACTTCACGCCATAATTTGCCGCTGAAACGCGATTGGATATATTGGCTGTTAAGACTGAGCTGGTCATATCCAATATACTCAATGTCTTGCACCAGAGTATCTCCCTGAATGGTATAGCTGAAAGTCTGCTGACTCGTCCATGTCGATGCCGAAGAAAACGAAGCCGCCTCTGATGTGGCATGCAGCGTCTCTTCAATACGCTGAATACGGCCATGCTCTGGGGAGTTCACCGCATTGACATACTGAATCCTGCTTTCATGCAACAGTTGGCCGGCACTATACAGGCTCTTACAGGTGCGTACTACAGCATAAGAGGCAGGCGCACCATTGCAGGTGGGTAACTGGCTATAGCGATAGACCGTCTGGTAAACAGGGGCATCCTCATAAGCCCCTTCAGGAGATGACCGGCCCGGTGTCACAGTCTTAGATTTGACAAAACGTACGAAACCATACGGAGAGGCAGGACAATCATCCCCATCTCCTTCTGCCGGATAATAGATCCAGTCGGTGCGGACGCCATCCGAGGAAATCTGCATTGTAGGGTTCCCCGCCGCATCAAACTCCGTCTGGGTAACTTCCCCATCAGATTTACCATTAAAGCAAACCGTCGCCAGTTTCGGCATCTGGAACTGTGGCGGTTGCTGCTGAAATTCAACACCAACCTGGGCATAATATTCGGTTTGGTGCAACCGATTACATTCATTTTTCCCATTTTGCTGGACCATTTCAGAAACCAGCAGGTGATAGTTGTTATAGCGGCGAGTAATAAGGTGTTGAGTGGTGCCATCGTCCCAACTTTCAGTCGAACCATACTGATAATCAGCCAGAATACCATAAAGATAATCTTCATCCCGATCCCAATCTTCCTTTTCTCCATAACCGAGAAAGTTAGTACTGGTAGTATATTGATAGGTTCGCTCAATATTCGGGCCATGACCGGGATATTGTGTGTACTGGACAACATAGGGCAGCGGAGGCAATCCAGACTTCCCAGGAAACTGATGGCCGTCAAGTGTATAAACCACATGTTCGGTCAATCCTGTCGGGGACAAAACCTGCGTTAAAAACCGGCAATCCGCATCATATCTCATCGTCCATTTTAGAAGAGGTTCGACAGCATCATTATTGACCTCAGACACATAGCCATTATTGAAGAGTAATTGAATATTATAGGATTCAGTGGTATTTGGCCTGACAGTAATCCGTGTATAGGAGCCTAACTCATAGTGAACCTGCAATAATTCATTTTCTTCATCCGAAATCGACTTCAAATAGGGGATAGGACCAAGACCATACGCCCAGTTCAAGGTTAAAGTATGACCAAGAGGCGTGAATATTTGTATGGGGACTTTGAGATCATAAGCATTTTGGGGCCCATTCAGTACTTCAACCATACCGGATTTATGGATCACCCGGTAAACATCCTGGGCCACATCTTTTTCAAACCGCACAACATCTTGCTTGTATTGCTCCAAAAAAACGGCATTATCGGTTTCAGCCACCTTATAGCGTTCACCGGTCGAGAGCACTAATAGACGATTTTGCTTATCATACTGGGTTAGGCTGAACGCAAAACCAATGCCAAAACCAATATCCTTGGTATTCAGAGGGCTGTAAGAGAGTGCAATAGTTTGGGTTGGCCCGAGATGATTATTACCAGTGAGTTGGGCAACTAACATGGTATAACTAAACAGACCAGTGCGGGGATCAACGCTACCCATGGCAGCACTTTGAAAGTTATGGGCATTTGAAAAAAAAGAATTATTCATTTCGTCACCTTTTTTTATGGAAAAAACCTGTTTGTCTAGTTTTATTTTTCTGGCTCTATACCCATTGGATTTCAAGATGCAGCACTTATGTCTTAGGAACAAATTCCCAAGAGCGTAGATAACTCTATGTTTATAATCATGTGGCTGGAGTGAGAATTTGTAACCAATAAAGCTGCAATTCGAAAGACAACAGTTCTATAACTAAGAAATGATCAAGAGAAATTAACTATGCGATCAGAAAACAAGCAAAATAAAAAAGGGCAAACATCCTTGTTAATTTAATCAGATTATGCTTCTGCAAAATCAACATCTGTTTTTTTAGTATTATTATCATTATTAGGTATTAACCCAAATCTTCCTTTATTTCCATATTGATCATAGAGAGTAAAGTAAAAAGCCCTGTACCAAGTATCCTGTAAATGAGGAAAGGATGGGTCACCCACCGTTAATATGCTAAAGCAAAGAGAACCAACTTTTTGTCTAATTTTGATATCAATAGGAAACGTAATAGGAAGGCCAAACCACTCAGTATTTCCGATAGAAATCGCCGTTTCTTTTCCTAAAGACCAAAGGAAATGGGCAAAATAATACCTATACCCGTTGTCATCATGATAAAGTTGGTGAACATTATCGACCACCCCACCTTCAGTTTCTAATTTTTTAATAACTCTTTTTCCATATAAATCATTTATATCGAGCGATAAATATATATTAGCCTGTTCCCAACTACTATTATTATGGTAGGTAATTGAATTTTGGTTCATTATATGCCCTTGTTCCTTTTTTATATGAGGATATTTATAAGCTATTTCACCGATCGCCTTTAACTGAACATATGAATCAAATGGCTCGCCATACATTGTAGAGTACTCCTTATCTGGAGTCTGTACCAATACAGCTATTTGTTTGACTTGAGTTACCTCTGAAGGTGAACAATATACATAAAAGGTCACTATTTCTTCTGTACTTCCCCCTGCAACCTCTGCCTGAGTTTGTACAGAAGATGAAATCCCAGGCGTTGTAATAAATTCATTAGGTTCCTCAGTATATGCCCATTCAAAATTTTGATTTTCATTTGCCTTTTTGGTTAATTTATCTCCAGAGTTATAGTCAATAAGCCAAGTATTTTGTAAAAGAATATCTCTTGGAACTGACACCGATTTCCCATTAATATCAGTTGGTTGAATACGGATATCTACAATTATTCTATTTCTTCCGTTAGCAAATATTTCAGCATTGTTACCTGCCTGACGTAATTTTATCTTTAATTTACTTAAACCAGTCCAAGACAAAGATTCGTACTTTTTAATATTATTCATAAACTTCCCCTTTAAATATATTAATTGATTACTAAAGAAAATAATTCCATATAAATAATAGAATGTTAAAATAGAAAATTTAATAATTTAATAATTTAATGTACTAAATTAATAATATAAAAATTTATTAAATGGCCCATAATGAAATCTTAGTTAAATTTACCAGATGAGCCCGTCATAGAAAAGAATATTTTTCGTACCATTTTACTTACACAGAAATAATTCAACTATGAGTTAGCAATATTATGAATATATTTATTTATCACCCTCTGATTAAAACAAAAAAATATTAATTTATTTAAATTTAAAATACACATTTATCACTAACCATTTAGTTTATATTATTGTTATTAAAAATAAAAAAAATAATAATCATATTCAATTATAATTAATACATAATAAAAATAACATAATAAAAAATTCACTTAACATCCATTACCAATAATACATAACTATTATTATATATTTTTTAGATAAAAAATAATTTACATCCTCATATATTTCACAGGATATCTTGAGAATACGGCCTACCAAATAGATTTCAAATTTAGATACATTAGCACGTGAATAACTCCCCAGAAACATAGATAACAATATGTTATGTCACTACGTAACAGGAAGAGTAAACTCAACTAACAAATCTGAGATTCGTAATTTATTGAATATAAAGACAAATATTCATCTGCCGCAAAAGAGATAACACTGGAGATTTCAGCAGACGTTTTTAATGCCCTGATTTGCATAAATAACTCATCTGCTTCATTATATTCTTTACGCAAATATCCTAACCATTGTTTAATACGGGCAACATGATACAACCCTGTATCGCCCTGTTTTTCCAGATAGGTGTATTTTTGCAGTAGAAGAAGAACGCCATGCCACGGCATTTTCGGTTCGTTGTACTTAATCACACGACTTAAATTGGGTACCTGAAGCGCGCCACGGCCAATCATCACAGCATCACATCCTGTCAGTCTGATGCAATCCTGAACGCTCTGCCAATCCCAGATTTCACCGTTGGCAATGACAGGAATGGAAAGGCGACACCGGATCTCGCCAATCGCCCTCCAATTGATGCGTTCTGCTTTATAACCATCTTCTTTGGTTCGGCCATGCACAACCAATTCAGTGGCTCCAGCCTGCTGGACAGCATCCGCAATCTCAAACTGACGTGCACCAGAATCCCATCCCAGACGTATCTTTACCGTTACTGGAAGATGCGTGGGTACGGCTTCACGCATAGCTTTAGCACCACGGTAAATAAGTTCAGGATCTTTTAATAGCGTTGCTCCACCACCACTGCCATTAACTGTCTTAGAAGGACAGCCGCAGTTTAAGTCAACACCCCATGATCCCAATTCAGCCGCCCTAGCTGCGTTTTCTGCCAGCCATTCCGGATATTGTCCCAGAAGCTGGATCCTGACAGGTGTTCCCGCGGGTGTGCGGCTCTGATGATGGAGTTCAGGACACAACCGGTAAAAAGATTTTACCGGCAGTAAGCTGTCAACCACACGTAGAAATTCTGTAATGCAAAGGTCGTACTCGTTGACTTCACTCAACAATTCCCTGACCAAAGAATCCAAAACCCCTTCCATCGGAGCCAACAAAACGCGCATGGATTATTTTCCCGATACCGCTGCACGAGGTGCTTTATTTGCGGTTCTTTGCTGACGTTGGCGCAATGGTTTACCCTGACTGCGTGAACGCTCGCCAGTTTGGTTACCATGTTGATCGCGATGCTGTTCACTGTGCGAATGACTACTGCGAGAGTTATTATGGCGAGCGCCATTACCTCTGGCATTATTTTCGCGCGAATTGCTTTCACGGGAATTGCTTGCACGAGAGTTTCCACGCTGCTCGTTACCGCGTGAATTATTATCCCGTGCATTGCGTCCATTCTGGATTGGTTCAGCCTTGATGGAAGGATCTGGCTCATAACCCGGAACGGCAATGCGTGGAATTTCTCGCTTCAATAATCGCTCTATATCTTTCAGAAGCTTGTGCTCATCAACACAGACCAGCGATAACGCTTGTCCAGTCGCATCAGCACGACCCGTACGACCAATTCGATGAACATAATCTTCTGCAACATTCGGCAGTTCATAGTTAACCACGTAAGGCAATTGATCGATATCCAAGCCACGAGCGGCGATATCTGTCGCGACCAACGCACGGATTTTCCCTGTCTTAAAATCAGCCAATGCACGGGTTCTCGCGCCCTGACTCTTGTTACCGTGGATCGCAGCGGCAGTAACACCATCCTTATTCAGTTGTTCCGCCAGTCGATTTGCACCATGTTTGGTACGGGTGAAGACCAACACCTGTTGCCAATTCTGGCTGCCTATCATATGAGAGAGCAATTCACCCTTGCGCTTTTTGTCTACCAAATGAATTGATTGATCAATCTGTTCAGATGCAGAATTGCGACGAGCCACTTCTACACTTATCGGATTATGCAGAAGTTTATTAGCAAGGCCCTTAATTTCATCTGAGAAAGTAGCGGAAAACAGCAAATTCTGCCGTTTTGCCGGCAACTTGCTCAATACTCGACGGATATCATGAATAAAGCCCATATCAAGCATGCGATCGGCTTCATCCAAAATCAGAATTTCAACATGGGAGAGATCCACTGCGTTTTGGTGTTCCAAATCCAGCAAACGCCCTGGTGTTGCCACCAGAATATCCACACCACCTCGCAATTTCATCATTTGTGGATTAATGCTGACACCACCAAACACAACAAATGAACGCAATTTTAGGTATTTACTGTAATCGCGGACATTTTCTCCTACTTGCGCAGCCAGTTCGCGGGTCGGGGTCAAAATCAATGCCCTGATCGGACGGCGGCCTTTTACCTGAGTTGGGGTTTCACTCAAAAGTTGCAGAATTGGTAAAGTAAATCCTGCTGTTTTCCCTGTTCCTGTCTGGGCACTAGCCAGAAGATCTTTACCGGATAACACAACAGGGATGGCCTGCTGCTGAATAGGGGTAGGTTCTGCGTAGCCTTGTTCTTCAACAGCACGCAAGATATCAGCCATCAAGCCGAGTGACTCAAAATTCATAAATAAGAAATGCTCCAGACTTCACCATTCCTGATATCAATTCAGGGGCAGTTTTATGGGAAGAAAACACAGACGCGATAAACGCAAAGAAATTACACAAACTGCAATGCACCATAAGCGTGGCATTATAACAGATATATTTTCCTAAACAGACCAAAAGAAGCGAATAATTAACGCAAAAGGCACGAATTGAAGACAATTATCTATGAAAATTGCCCCAAAACAGGAAAATTATTTTTATGTGTGCCGATTAAAAAGACAATTTGCGTTTGCTTTACATTGATTTGCTTTAGTTTTAAAGTTAATCATACGATTGATATATTTACGACATTACCGAAAAATTTGGTAACAGGGAACCCCTTAACATGGCAGCGAAGACGGCTCAGACATCCCGAGGCGAACAAGCCAAACAGCAACTTCTTGAAGCAGCAATAGAGATTTTTGGCAAATTCGGTTTGGAAGGCGCGACTACCCGTAATATTGCCCAGCATGCACAGCAAAATATCGCTGCCATCGCTTACTATTTTGGCTCCAAAGAAGGATTATACCTCGCTGTTATACAACATATTGCCGACAGGCTGAAAGCAGAATTTTCCCCATTAATTGAAGATGTTGACCATTTTTTCGCTGAAACACCAAAGCCTTATCCGCAAGAACAGATACTAGCATTTATTCATCAAGGGATAGTTAGCTATAATCGACTGATTTTCGAAAAAAGCAGCATCAATATCAGCCGTATCATGTCACATGAACAATTAACGCCAACAGAGGCTTACAGCGTCATGCATGAACAGGGACTGGCTCCGATTTATTCCCGTATCAATAAACTCATTGCCAATTATATCGGCGCTGATGAACGTCAGACTTCAACCCAGATCCACACGCACGCCTTATTAGGTGAGATCCTCTCTTTCCGTCTGGCTCGGGAAGCTTTATTGCGTCAAACAGGCTGGGACAATATTGGCGCTAAAGAATACGAATTAATCAATCAAGTTTTATCTCAGCACATTAATTTATTGCTGAACGGATTACGCCAAAAGTAACCCGACAGAAGTCACCTGACAAAAAGTAACCCGAAAAATAGTATTTATACCCAAAATAGATATACCCAATAGCCTTCAAGTCACAGCTCGACCCATTGAATGCTGGCAGGTATAAATTGAACAAGGCATAAGGGATAGTATGAACAGTAAAAAGTTTGCTCTTGCCCTCTTGGCACTCATTGTTGTTATCAGTGCAGTTGTTGGTGTTTATTATTATCAGGAACGAAATGGCAAAGAATTGACCCTATATGGCAACGTGGATGTCAGAACAGTCAATCTTGGTTTTCGGGTTGCAGGTAAACTGGCGGCTCTACAAGTGGATGAAGGCGATGCCATTACGGCTGGTCAAACCCTCGGCCAGCTTGATGATACTCCCTTTATCAATGCCCTGAATCAAGCCAAAGCTGCCCGTGATGTTGCCAAGGCAAACCTTGCCAAAGCTGAAGCAGGTTATCGTACTGAAGAAATTGCTCAAGTGCGGGCTGAAGTGGCTCAAAAAGAATCCGCTTTTCACTTTGCCGATAGTTTCTTAAAACGCCAACAAGGATTGTGGCAGAGTAAAACCATCTCAGCCAATGATCTGGAAAATGCCAAAACCGGACGAAACCAAGCAATGGCAGCTTATCAGGCGGCAAAAGATAAGTTGCGCCAGTTTGAAAGCGGTTATCGCACCGAAGAAATCGCGGCAGCCAAAGCTCAACTTGCCCAAGCAGCAGCAACTGTTGACCAGGCTGATTTGAATCTAAAAGATACCCAACTGACCTCTCCCTCCGCAGGCGTTATCCTGACCAGAGCTATTGAACCAGGCACAATGCTGGCGGCTGGAAATACCGTTTTTACCTTATCACTCACCAACCCGGTCTGGATCAGGGCATATATTGATGAGCCTAATCTGAATCAGGCTACAGCCGGGCGGGAGATCCTGATTTATACTGATGGCCGGAAAAATCAGCCCTATCATGGCAAAATCGGCTTTGTTTCTCCGACAGCCGAATTTACCCCAAAAAATGTTGAAACTCCCGATTTAAGAACGGATCTGGTGTATCGCCTACGCGTCATCGTCCTTGACCCCGATGAAGGATTGAAACAAGGCATGCCAGTCACTTTGCGTTTTACTGATCCTAATCTTACTGACGTAAATAAGTAAGGGGGGAACATGACCAGTTCAGCTTATACGATAAAACTGAACGGCGTGGAGAAAACTTTTCCAGGATTAGACGCCCCTGCTGTATCACACCTTCAGGCAGAAATTCAGGGTGGATCAGTCACGGGTCTTGTCGGCCCGGATGGCGCAGGAAAAACCACGTTGATGCGAATGCTGGCCGGATTATTGCGGCCAGATAGCGGCACTATTGAAATCATGGGGCTTGATCCCATCAAAGACAGCGTTCAAGTCCGTTCTGAGCTGGGTTACATGCCACAAAAATTTGGCCTGTACGAAGATTTAACCGTAATGGAAAATCTTACTTTATATGCCGATCTGCGTGGTGTACTTGGTGAAGAACGCAAAGCAACGTTTCAAAAATTGCTCACGTTCACAGATTTAACCCGTTTTACTGAACGGTTAGCAGGAAAATTATCTGGCGGTATGAAGCAAAAATTGGGGCTTGCCTGTACCTTATTGGGTAGCCCAAAGGTTTTACTACTTGATGAACCGGGAGTGGGTGTCGATCCCATTGCCCGCCGTGAATTATGGCAAATGGTGCACGAACTCGCTTCTGACGGGATGCTGATTTTGTGGAGTACTTCTTATTTAGATGAAGCCGAATTATGCCGTGATGTTTTGCTAGTAAATCATGGTAAATTGCTTTACCGGGGGCAACCACAAGATTTAACCAAAAATATCGCTGGCCGCTCTTTTTTACTTGATGTCCAGCAAGACTCTCGCCGTAAAATCCTGCAACATGCCCTCACGTTGCCACAGGTGACTGATGGCGTGATTCAGGGAAAATATGTCCGCCTGATCTTAAAAACAGGGGCGGATAGAAATGCGTTACTCCAACAAATAGGACTAACTGAAACAAATATCTTCGAAGCCGAACCTCGTTTCGAAGACGCTTTTATCGATTTATTAGGCGGTGGCCCGTCCCATCGTTCCGAATTAGCTGAGATCATGCCTCAAATCCCGCCAAATCCAACCGAAACCGTGATAGAAGCCTGTAACCTGACCAAAAAATTTGGTGATTTTGCCGCGACTGACAATGTGGATTTTCAGGTAAAACGTGGTGAAATTTTCGGTCTACTGGGGCCAAATGGTGCAGGGAAATCCACTACCTTTAAAATGATGTGCGGGTTGATGATCCCGACCTCAGGCAATGCGCTGGTTCTGGAGATGGACTTAAAAACCAGTTCCGGCAAAGCTCGCCAGCGTCTTGGCTACATGGCTCAAAAATTCTCGCTTTATGGCAACCTGACCGTTGAGCAAAATCTCAAGTTCTTCTCTGGGGTTTACGGACTAAAAGGTCGGCATCAACAAGAAAAAATGTCGGATATGATCAAGGCATTTAATCTCAAACCCATCCTATACCAAAAAACGGATAGTCTCCCACTCGGTTTTAAACAACGCCTTGCCCTTTCATGTGCATTGATGCACGAACCTGACCTTCTGTTTTTGGATGAACCTACTTCCGGTGTTGACCCGCTGACTCGCCGTGAATTTTGGTTACATATCAACGGCATGGTGGATAAAGGCGTTACTGTGATGGTAACAACCCATTTTATGGATGAGGCAGAATACTGTGACCGTATCGGGTTGGTATTTCGAGGAAAATTAATCGCAGCCGGAACACCCGATGACCTGAAGCAATTGGTCGCCACTGATGAACGGCCTAATCCCTCCATGGAAGATGCATTTATCGATCTCGTCGTGAATTACGACAAGGAGCCGCAATGAGTCACCCTGAACATGCAGCATCCCAGAAAGCCGTCAGTTTCTCATGGCGTCGATTGAAAGCACTTTGCATTAAAGAAACCAAACAGATTATCCGTGATCCCAGTAGTGCTTTGATTGCGGTAGTTATCCCATTGATGCTGTTATTTATTTTTGGCTATGGCATTAATCTTGATTCCAGTAAACTTCGCCTCGGTATTTTGATGGAACAACAGAGCGAAGATGCCCGTGAGTTAGTTCACGCATTTACTGGTTCCCCTTATATTGATGCCACTATCAGCGATAACCGACAATTTTTAATCAAAAAAATGCAGGAGAACCAAATACGAGGCATCATCGTCATACCTGTGAATTTTGATGCCCAGCTTGCCCGTGTCGGTAGTCATGCCCCGATTCAGGTTATTACTGATGGCAGTGAACCCAATACCGCCAATTTTGTTCAGGGCTATACCAAAGGCATCTGGCAAATCTGGCTACAACAACGAGGGCAAAATCGTGGTGTCTCGACTGATCCGCTGATTGATACACAGGTTCGCTATTGGTTTAATCCCGCAGCCATTAGTCAACATTTTCTCATTCCCGGTGCCGTCTCAATCATTATGACCGTTGTGGGCGCAATCCTTACTTCACTCGTGGTTGCCCGTGAATGGGAGCGTGGGACGATGGAAGCTCTGCTTTCAACCCAAGTCACCCGAACCGAATTATTACTCGCCAAATTATTGCCCTATCAAGTGCTGGGCTCGTTTGTCATGGTACTTTGTATGATATTTACGGTTTTTGTGCTGGGTGTTCCCTATCGTGGCTCGCTCTGGATACTGGCGTCCGTATCCAGCCTCTATCTCGCTACCGCCTTGGGTATGGGCTTACTGATATCCACCTTGACGCGGAATCAATTTAATGCAGCCATGATTTCCCTAAATGCGGCTTTTTTGCCTGCCATTATGTTGTCTGGTTTTGTTTTTGAAATAGACAGCATGCCACTCTTTATTCAGGCTTCGACTTATGTCGTACCTGCACGTTATTTTGTCAGTAGCCTACAGACGCTCTTTCTAGCCGGTAATATCGGCACGGTATTGATCACGAATGTGCTTCTGCTGATTGCCAGCTCCATCGTCTTTATTGGCCTGACTGCGTGGAAAACCCGTCGGCATCTGGATTAAAAAGGAAAGAGCATGTTTCATCGCCTGTATACATTAATCATGAAAGAGTTACAGTCTCTTCTGAGAGAACCGCAAACACGGAGTATTTTGATCTTGCCCGTGATCCTTCAAATGATCCTGTTTCCATGGGCAGCTACGCTGGAAGTCAAAAACGCCACTATTGCTATTTATAATGAGGATAAAGGACAGGCTTCGATTGAATTAACCCAACGACTGGCAAAATCGAAAGCATTTACTGATGTTATTTTGCTGACCAGTTCACAGGAAATACGCCCAACGCTGGATAATCGTGAGGCTTTGCTTTTAGTCCGTTTCCCACAAAATTTCAGTGCCAATATTGCGAGCCAAACACCGACTTCAATTCAAGTTTTGCTGGATGGACGCAATTCAAACAGTGCTCAAATTGCGGCCAACTATATTCAGCAAATTGTAATGGATTACCAAAAACAGTTATTGGGAAATACACCCAACTTCAATAACAGTGAATTGGTCATTCGCAACTGGTATAACGCCAATTTGGATTATAAATGGTTTGTCGTACCGTCACTGGTTGCCATGATTACCACCATTGGCGTCCTAATCGTTACAGCGCTGTCAGTCGCACGCGAGCGGGAACAAGGAACGTTGGATCAATTACTGGTGTCCCCGCTGGAGACATGGCAAATTTTCCTTGGTAAAGCCATCCCGGCATTGATCGTCGCGATCATGCAAGCAACTATTGTTTTGCTGATTGGGATATTGTGCTATCAGATCCCCTTCGCAGGTTCATTGCTGCTGTTTTATGGCTGTATGTTAATTTATGGATTATCTCTGGTGGGTTTCGGTTTGCTGATTTCTGCTGTCTGTTCGACTCAACAGCAGGCGTTTATCGGTGTGTTTGTATTTATGATGCCTGCCATTCTGCTTTCCGGATATATCTCTCCGGTTGAAAATATGCCCGTCTGGTTGCAAGATATTACGTGGATTAACCCCATCCGGCATTTTACTGATATTACGAAACAAATTTATTTGAAAGGGGCAGATTTATCAGTTATTTGGCCAAATTTGTGGCCTTTATTAGTCATTACTGCAACCACGGGTGGAATCGCTTATCGACTGTTCCGTAGTAAGATTGCTTAATGAAAGAACATATTTCACTGCATGTATACCCTTCATCTTGGGTATATCACTCAGAATCAATTGAGGTAATGAGATGTGTGTAGAAAATATTCTGCGAAATGCATTACAAAATTCACTCCAGTTCTTTAATTTAAAATCCACCACTAAATCATATAGTAATCTGCAAATATTACATAAAGACAAACGTCAATTTTACTCATCTGAGAATATACAGAAGAAAGAACAGTCATTAGGACTAACAGAAAAATATGTTGCTGACTCTTGGTCTAATGACCCTCATAGTAGACACTCGATTCTTTTAAAGACACAACGTCCTAATGAATATGTGGGTAATGTATGGGTATGTGACTCTTGGGCTAAGATAGTTTGCCATGCATACAGGTACCCAGTTGAATGGAAGATCACTATGTCAAACTGGCACATAAGAGGAAAAGTATTGTCTACATATAACGAAAAAAATATTTCCCCAAAAGAGGAACACGTTTATCACTTAATGGAACGATGCCATTTTTTTGTGCTATATATCAGAAACATTTCGATTTCACATCTTCTGCATCACACTAAAAATATTATCCAAATAAAAGCACATCGTTAAATGGAGAGATAGACTAAAATCTCTCCATTTTCAGACTATAACCAACCTATTTATTCTACGGTTATTATCGACGATCACCCAGAATACGAAGCAACATCAAGAACAAGTTAATGAAGTCCAGATACAGAGTCAGTGCACCAGTAATAGAGTATCTGCGCAGGTTCTCTTTATCATTGACATCCAGTTGTTCACCCATTTCTTTCAATTTCTGGGTATCGTAAGCAGTCAGACCAGCAAAAACCAAAACGCCAATATAAGTGATTGCCCACATCAGAGCCGGGCTTTTCAGCCAGAGGTTTAGCAAAGAAGCCAGAACGATACCGATCAGCCCCATAAACAGGAAGCTGCCCAGACCACTCAGGCTACGTTTGGTGGTATAACCATAAACGCTTAATGCACCAAACATTCCCGCTGAAACCACGAATGTGCTGGCAATAGAACCGCTGGTATAAACCACAAAAATACTAGACAACGTCAAGCCTGTCAGCATCGAATACAGCATGAACAGACCTGTCGCTAACGCCCCACTCATTTTATGAACTAAACCAGACAGCACAAACACCAGTCCAAGCTGCGCAATAATCAGGCCATAGAAAACAATGGAACTACTGAAAATGGCGTTTAAAATTTCAGGGGTATTTGCTACATACCATGCAACAAATGCTGTCAACAACAAACCACAAGTCATCCAGCCGTAGACTTGTGCCATATAAGTTTGTATACCAGAACCAGTTTTCTGGACAATCGAACCATTAGAACGTTGATATCGGTCCATGACGATTACCTTTTTATAACAATGTTGAGAGATTGAGATTGTTCAAAAATAAACAATCTATTCAAAAGTTATACATTAGCATAGAACATTAACAAAGCCATCCGCCAATTAATGACTATTTCAGTGACATCTTATTTATCTGTCCGGTTTTCGAGATAGGCCACAGAATTATTCACCAACTCGCTGTATCAACAGTCTTTTACCAACGATTTGCTGCATCCTGATCACTTTGCTTTGTTTCAACCCAACGCTCCCCTTCCGCCAGACATTCTTTTTTCCAGAATGGTGCTTTGGTTTTCAAATAATCCATGATGAATTCAGCCGCGGTAAACGCCATGCTACGGTGAGAACCAGTGACGCCAACAAACACAATTTCATCTCCCGGATAAAGTTTACCAACACGATGAATAATGCTGATACGTTGCAGAGGCCAGCGCCGACGCGCTTCATCAGCAATATCCTGCAACATTTTTTCTGTCATGCCCGGATAATGCTCCAACGTTAACGCATTAATACTATCCCCCAAGTTATGGTTACGTACCTTACCCGTAAAAGTGACGACAGCACCATCTTCATCACACTGCGAGAGCCACTGATATTCATCACCCACATTGAATGTCTTCTGTTGGACACAAATGTGTGTATTTTTCATTTTTATCCTCCCGTAACCGGTGGAAAAAAAGCCACTTCGTCACCATCATTCAGAGGATGTTCAGCATGAACAAAGGATTGATTCACAGCGGTCAGTAGTTTTCCCTCTTCCAATGCCAACGCCCATCGGTCGCCTTTTTTTATTAGAGCATGATGAAGATGTGCTACCGTTGGATAGTCATTCGGAAGTTCAAGGGAATCTTGTCCCACCAGTTCACGGACTTGAGCAAAAAATAGAACTTTTATCATACTTCCACCTTAAAGTTTCCTGACTTACCACCACTTTTCTCCAACAAACGCACAGGGCCGATAACCATATCTTTTTGCACTGCTTTGCACATATCGTAAATTGTCAAGGCAGCCACCGATGCCGCAGTTAATGCTTCCATCTCCACCCCTGTTTTCCCCGTTAAGCGACAACAGGATTCGATTCTGACGCGATTGTGCTCGGTTTGTGCTTCCAGTTGAACTTCCACTTTACTAAGCAGTAATGGGTGACAAAGCGGGATTAATTCCCACGTCCGTTTTGCGGCCTGAATACCCGCTATGCGAGCAGTCGCAAAAACATCTCCTTTGTGATGATCACCTGCAACAATCATGGCCAATGTTTCAGACTGCATTTCAACAAATGCTTCAGCCCGTGCCTCACGCACAGTTTCCGATTTGGCAGAAATATCTACCATATGAGCTTCACCCGCAGTATTGATATGGGTTAGTTGAGACATTTTTTACTCCTGAAAAATGAGTTTGCAGTTAAATTAACCACCAATAAAAGAAAGGTTAGGAGTAATGCCGCTATCTCCCTGATGTAGAAAGTGAGTTTCTCGCTTATGATGCAGACCACCCTGAATCCGTAATTTCAGCGAATCAAGTGATTCATCATCAGCCAACAAATCACGCAATGGAATGCCTTGTTCACCGAACAAACATAAGTGAAGATTGCCAATTGCAGACACCCGCAGGCGGTTACAACTTTGGCAAAAATCTTTTTCATACGGCATGATAAGACCGATTTCACCCTGATAATCAGGGTGGCGGAAAACCTGAGCCGGACCGTCACTACGTGCGCGTTGCTGTTTCTGCCAACCTTGTTGCAACAGTTGATTACGGATCACGTCGCCAGAAAGGTGATGGCGATGGAAAATGTCGCTACCCTCCCCCGTTTCCATCAATTCAATAAAACGCAACTGGATCGCACGGTGTTTAATCCAATCAAGGAAAGCAGGCAAATTGGTATCATTCACATTCTTCATCAATACTGCGTTGACTTTCACAGTATTGAATCCCGCTTCAAAAGCCGCATCAATACCACGCATCACCTGAAAAAATTTATCCTGTCCGGTGATAGAGTGAAATTGTCGAGGATCAAGGCTATCAATACTGACATTGATCGCAGTCAGCCCGGCCTCTTTCCATTGGGCTACGTCCCGTTCCATTCGGTAGCCATTGGTTGTAACGGCAATTTTCTTGAGCTGCGGGTTTTCGTGGACAGCGGTGATAATATCGCAAAAATCACGACGCATGGTCGGTTCCCCTCCGGTCAGGCGGATTTTCTCTGTGCCAAGCTCAGCAAATGCACGGCTAACACGACGAATTTCCGACAGGGAAAGAAACGATTTATGACCATGAGGTCGATATCCATCGGGTAGACAGTATGTGCAACGAAAGTTACACACATCTGTAATAGATAACCTCAAGTAATAGAACTTACGCGAAAACGCGTCTGTGAGTTGTTCCACAATAACACCTTCCAAATTCGGGAGATACAGGCATTTCTACCTTGTATCCTGGTGACTCAGGGGCCACGGCCAAGGCATCATATCAATGTGGTATCAGGTTGATAGAACAGAGACTTAGACACAGAGGCTAGGAGTTAATATCAATTAAAGTCTGTGTGAATAATTACATAAGTAACGATGTGCTCGTCGAAGATTCTAGCGCTTAAGATGACAAAAATCTAATGAAGTTCCGGTATGTATCTTATTATACAACGAGTTAAGATGGCGTTGTACTCAATAAATCTCGCGTTGTTATCGTACAAATTATGTGGTGCTATCGCACAAAATCACCATAATTTCTGCAAGGATACTATTTTATGATAAATTACATGAAAATTATTAAAGCCATCTACGTTTACCCAGTAACAGGAATCCTATGCGCAACCGCACATTAGCTGATTTGGATCGCGTCGTCGCCCTCGGTGGAGGTCACGGACTTGGACGTGTTATGTCCTCCCTTTCTTCTCTTGGAGCCCGTCTGACTGGTATCGTTACCACAACCGACAATGGCGGCTCAACCGGCAGAATACGACGCTCAGAAGGCGGAATTGCATGGGGAGACATGCGCAATTGCCTTAATCAATTAATCACAGAACCTACCATTGCTTCCGCTATGTTTGAATATCGTTTCAGTGGAAATGGTGAATTGGCTGGTCATAATCTGGGCAATTTGATGTTGAAAGCGCTAGATCATTTAAGTGTCCGACCTCTTGAAGCGATCAATCTGATCCGCAATTTGCTGAAAGTCAATGCGCATCTAATTCCTATGTCAGAACAATCAGTTGATTTAATGGCTGTGGATGATCAGGGAAACACGGTGTATGGCGAAGTAAATGTCGACCAACTTAATTGTGTACCACAAGAGTTATTGCTCTATCCCCAAGTCAGCGCGACGAAAGAAGCAATGGAGTCCATTGAGCAAGCAGATTTAATTTTGATCGGCCCCGGCAGTTTTTTCACCAGCTTAATGCCGTTGTTGTTATTGGACGATTTAACACAATCTCTGCGCCGCAGTAATGCGAACATGATTTATATCGGTAACTTGGGGAAAGAACTTAGTCATGCTGCTGCCGGGTTATCGTTGCAAGATAAACTGAAGATCATGGAACATAAGATTGGACGCAAAATGATTAATGCACTTATTGTCGGCCCGTGTACCGATATCAGCTCTTTCAACGATCGGGTGGTAACACAACAGGTTTTGGAAGCGCAGGATATTCCCTATCGTCATGATCGTGAATTATTACGACAGGCGATCGAACACACGTTGCAAAAGTTGGGTTAACTGGAGTTGAGTTAACTGTAGATAATCATTTTAGATAACCCTAACCCCAACTCCGCAGGCAGAGATAGAGAGTCAATTATTTTGCTCTCTATCTGATGCTTATTCCACCGCTATTCAAATTCTATTTCGTCAATATCTCACTCAGGAATTGGTGATAAATTGTGTCCGCAATGCCTGTACTTGATCGCGAATGTTGGCAGCCTGTTCGAATTCAAGATCCCTTGCATGCTGGTACATTTTATCTTCCAACTCACGGATTTTGCTCTCCAACTCTTTCGCTGACAATGTACGGTAGTCATCCGTACCCACAGCAACTTTGTTTTTTCCTTTATTTTTCCCTTTGCCATTGACGGGCTGACCAATTCGCAGAATGTCGCCAATTTTCTTGTTTAGTCCTTTCGGTACAATACCGTGCTCTTCGTTAAATGCCTGCTGTTTGGCACGGCGGCGCTCTGTTTCTTCAATAGCTTTCGCCATAGAGTTAGTAATTCTGTCACCATACAAGATAGCCTTACCATGCAGGTTACGCGCTGCGCGGCCGATAGTCTGGATTAAAGAGCGCTCAGAACGGAGGAACCCCTCTTTGTCAGCATCTAAAATCGCTACAAGAGAGACTTCCGGCATATCCAAGCCTTCACGAAGCAAGTTAATACCAACCAAGACATCAAATTCCCCCAAACGAAGATCACGGATAATTTCCACACGTTCAACAGTATCAATATCTGAATGGAGGTAACGCACTCGTTCGCCATGCTCTTCCAAATATTCGGTTAAATCTTCTGCCATTCGTTTAGTCAGGGTCGTGACCAATACTCGCTCATTTTTCACGGCACGGATACGAATTTCAGACAGCAGGTCATCCACTTGAGTTGCCACTGGTCGAACTTCAACTTCAGGGTCAATCAGCCCCGTCGGACGCACAACCTGTTCAACCACTTCATTACCGGATTTTTCCAATTCGTAGTGACCGGGAGTGGCTGAAACGTAAATACTCTGTGGTGCCAGTGATTCAAATTCCTCGAATCGCAATGGACGGTTATCCAACGCAGATGGCAAACGAAAACCATATTCCACCAACGTTTCCTTACGGGAGCGATCTCCGCGGTACATGCCGCCAATTTGAGGAATGGTGACATGAGATTCATCTACCACCAACAAACCATCCGCAGGCAGATAATCAAACAGTGTAGGAGGTGGCTCACCCGCAGAACGGCCAGACAGGTAACGGGAGTAGTTTTCAATACCTGAGCAGTAGCCCAGTTCATTCATCATTTCGAGATCGAATTGTGTTCTCTGAGTAATACGTTGCTCTTCTAATAACTTATCTGATGCCAGCAGCACTTTGCGCCGTTGTTCGAGTTCAACTTTGATTTCTTCCATCGCCTGAAGGATACGTTCACGCGGTGTTACATAGTGGGTCTTGGGGTAAATAGTATAACGCGGTACATTGTATTGCACTTGGCCTGTCAGTGGATCAAATAGAGACAGCCGCTCCACTTCATCGTCGAACAATTCAACGCGCAACGCGTGCTCATTCGATTCTGCGGGAAAAATATCAATCACTTCACCACGAACCCGGAATGTTCCGCGCTGGAATGCCTGATCGTTGCGAGTGTATTGCAGTTCCGCCAAACGACGCAAAATAGCACGCTGGTCAATTAACATGCCCTCGGTTAAGTGAAGCATCATTTTCAGATAGCTATCGGGATCTCCCAGACCATAAATTGCGGAAACAGAAGCCACAACAACAACATCCCGGCGCTCCAGTAAAGCTTTTGTGGCTGACAGACGCATCTGCTCAATATGCTCATTCACTGAAGCATCTTTTTCAATAAAAGTATCAGAACTGGGGACATAAGCTTCTGGTTGATAGTAATCATAGTAGGAGACAAAATATTCCACCGCGTTTTCTGGGAAGAATTCTTTCATTTCGCTATAAAGCTGTGCCGCCAATGTTTTATTGGGGGCTAAGATCATGGCTGGCCGATTCAAGTTTGCAATCACATTGGCTATCGTGAAAGTTTTACCTGACCCTGTGACCCCCAAAAGAGTCTGATGAGCCAAGCCATCTTCCAACCCTTCCTGTAACTGACTGATAGCCGATGGCTGATCGCCTCCCGGTTCAAAATCAGAATGTAGCTTGAAGACCTTGCCCGTTTCTTTGCTCGTTTCTTTGCTCATTTTCCCCCACCGTCATGGACACCCCTCGCCCCCATGCTATCTGTATACCAACACAATATTCCAACACAATGCTTTTATAATACTGGATAAAAAACCAGCTTCAAGTCAGTTAGCAAAATAATGTTGTTTTTATTTCAAAGAAAGACCGAAGAGGTTCAGTGGCAAGAAACCTTAAATTAACTCATGGTGATATTAACATTTAGTTAACATAAATGGCGTCTATTTTTATCCCCAGATAATAAGCTTGCTTTTTCTTATTCTTGTATTAACTACTGAAATGATAAAGCATCGAATAGCAAAGGGATGTAGAAAGGGATTGATTTTATTCAACCAGTTGATTTTTTGGATGAAAAAACACAAGGAGAGAATAACAGCAAATCCTACGCAAGCCGCGTGTTATCTTGCGTGAGGATACTTTTCTAAAACTAATTCACAGGGTTATCCACAATAACAGTGGATAACTCAGCCAACCCTATTAGGCATGCATGATTGCGGAGTTATCCTCTTTTACAAATATCCTCAATAGAGGAATATTTTTATCCTGTTTTAGAATTAATTTACTCTATTTATTGTTCAAAAATGGTGCAATTATTATTTAAATAAAGTACCTTATGTATAAAAAATGTGACTTATATCTCAATTAGAGTGGCTATTTTACCTAACGCAAAGTAAACAATTAGTTAACCAATGAATTGATATCTATATATTCCCCTATGTGATTGTTATCGTATGATTTGCTCAAGTGAGGAATAATACCCAATAAAGGAGCTGGGATCATGCGCTCCAATGTATCCAAATACGCCGCCTGACGTTTGCCGGCTGGCTCAATTTCATTAGCAACCCAACCGACCAGTTTCAATCCAGCATGTTGGATCGCTTTGGCTGTTAATACAGCATGGTTGATACAGCCTAATTTAATACCGACAGTTAAAATCACAGGTAAATCTTCCTGAATGACCCAATCAGCAAAGGTTGTATTCTCCGATAGTGGCGTATACCACCCCCCCGCGCCCTCAACTAAAACCCAGTCAGACTTTGCTGCTAAGGCATCCAATCCCCTTGATAGCACTGAAAAATCAATGGGCTGGTTTAGTTCAGCGCTCACGATATGGGGTGATGTCGGCTCAATAAATACCAACGGGTTCACTTCCTGATACGTTAGCGACACCGAACTGTTACGTTGTAAAGCCAGCGCATCGCCATTGCGTATTCCTTCCGCCGTTATTTCGCTTCCTGATGCCACTGGTTTATAACCTGCGGTTTGATATCCTTTTTTATTTGCGGCTTGCAGCAGAGCACAACTAACGACTGTTTTACCGACTTCAGTATCGGTTCCAGTAAGAAAATATTTATTTGTCATCGTGGATTTATTTATCACAATATATGACTCCAAAAGCGATTTGATAGCTTAATGGGTAATGCCCATTATTTGTTGGATATACCTCAGCAAGAGCGTTCAGGCGTTTTCGAGTCATTAATCCCTGCTGACGGCCGTGATGAAGGTGTGTCGCCCCTATCCCTTTCAGAGAATTCAATAAGGGTAAGAGTTGCGGATAATGCTGGTCATATTGTCGGCTAATGATTTGGTGTCGATAGGATCGACATGCTTGTGTGATTGTCTGCAACGACAGAAATTGATTAATGTGCCGATAATCATCCACCCGTTTCCATGCAGTTTCCAATTCATATAATGAACCTTGCGCAAGTGTGGAAAATACAATAATCCCACCTGGACGCGTAACGCGATAAAATTCCTGCAATGCGTTGGGTAAATCATTACACCATTGTACTGCCAGATTGCTGAAACAGATGTCTACGCTGTTATCCGCCAACCCCAGATGCTCAATATCCCCTTGCAAATAATAATCAGCAACTTGCTGATTTTGTGCATGGCTTAACATCCCGGAAGCCAAATCCAATGCGATGACTTGTTTACCTTTTTGCTTCCAGCGAGCACTGAAAAAACCCGTTCCGCATCCTGCATCCAATACCCGAATACCTGTCTTTTCCGTCTGAACCAACGCCATCAAGTATTCGCCTGTTTGCTGTTGTAATTTAGCCACAGTGTCATACTTAGCCGCCACGCGTCCAAAAGCACCCGCAATTGCTTGCTTGTCTACATACTTAACAGCTTGAGTACATTTAACAGTCTGATCCATGCAATGCCCCCAGTAATACATCAATATCCTGTCGTGTATGGCTTGCTGTCAGAGTAATGCGCAGGCGGGCACTGTCGGGAGGAACCGTCGGCGGGAGTATTGCCTTGACCCATACTTTTCTCTGCCTGAGCTGGTGAGATAGTGCGAGGCAACGTTCATTGTTTCCAATGATTAATGGCTGAATGGCTGTTTCCGAATCCATCAAAGCAAAAGACAAATGCTGCGCTTCACGACGAAAATAACGGATGTTGTTTTGTAATGACTGACGCAGACTCTCTCCTGCCCGAATTTGCCTCACCGCCTCGGAAAGAGCCACTGCCTGAGCAGGTGGCATTGAAGTGCTGTAAATCAGATGTCGGGAGTACTGGAGTAAATATTCAGCAGTTTGTTCATCACACAAAACTGCGGCTCCACTCAATCCAAATGCTTTACCAAAGGTGACAATCAGAATCTCTGGTTTAACATTCTGCGACCAACAACTGCCGCGCCCTTCATGACCATGAATGCCGATACCATGGGCATCATCCACCATCAGCCAGCTTTTTGAAGATCTCGTTTGCTGTGCGATAGCTTCTAACGGAGCACAATCCCCATCCATACTGAAAATACCTTCTGTGACGACCAACGTTTTGCCGACACACGTTTTTGCCAAATGATGCTTAAGTGAATCCAAATCGTTATGCAGAAAACGCCGAAGCTGTGAAGGAGAATGCATGGCTGCTTCCATCAGTGAGGCATGACTGAGACGATCGGCAATAATCCGATCCTCTTTTTCCATCAAGGCTGCAATCACACCTTGATTGGCGGCATAACCCGAGATAAACAGCAAAGCGTGGGAATATCCCAACCATTCTGCCAATTGCTGCTCCAGAACGTGGTGCGCTGTTGTGTAACCCGTGACATGCCCTGAGCCGCCACTCCCCACACCATATTGTTCAGCCCCTTGTTGCCAGGCGGCAATGATCTGAGGATGTTGACTCAATCCAAGGTAATCGTTGCTGGAAAAATTTAAATATTGACCATCCGAAGTGAACAATAAACGCCCGTCAGAACCCTGATGGGCTTGTCTGTTGCGCCATAGCGAAGTTCCCCGACGTTCGGCCAAACGTCGGGAGAGAGAGTCTGACCAGCTCATTATATTGCCGCGTTATAGAATTGTTCGTTATCAGCGTTATGAATAATAGCTTCACTCAAGTGCTGCTGCTGTTGGTTGTCACCAAATGCTGTCTTTGTCTGTTGCGGATTAATACCCAATCGACGGAAAAGTTGCAGATCTTTATCCTCATCCGGGTTTGGTGTAGTCAGTAATTTACAACCATAGAAAATCGAATTAGCACCCGCCATAAAACACATGGCCTGAGTCTGCTCATTCATCTGCTCACGCCCTGCGGATAAACGAACATGGGATTTCGGCATCATGATCCGCGCCACGGCAATGGTACGGATAAAGTCAAAAGGATCGACATCTTCATTATTTTCCATTGGCGTTCCCTTTACTTTGACCAGCATATTGATCGGCACACTTTCGGGGGGTTTTGGTAAATTAGCCAGTTGTACCAACAATGCGGCCCTATCACGGATTTGCTCTCCCAGACCAACGATACCACCGGAACAAACTTTAATGCCTGCATCCCGAACGTTATCCAAAGTATCCAACCTGTCTTGATAACTACGGGTAGTAATGATATTGCCGTAAAATTCTGGTGAGGTGTCTAAGTTATGATTGTAATAGTCCAGACCTGCCTCGGATAAGCGCTGTGCCTGAGAATGATCCAACATTCCCAACGTCATACAGGTTTCCATCCCCAGTGCTTTCACTTCCTTCACCATCTTTTCCAAATACGGCATATCACGTTCATGCGGGTTCTTCCAAGCGGCTCCCATACAAAAACGGGTTGACCCCGCTTTTTTAGCCTTGTGCGCTGATTCGATGACTTTTTCCACTTCCATCAGCCGCTCTTTTTCTAAGCCGGTTTTATAGCGGGAACTTTGTGGACAATATTTGCAGTCTTCTGGACAAGCACCCGTTTTTATCGAAAGCAGTGTACTCACCTGTACTTGCTGTGGGTCAAAATGTTCACGGTGTATCTGTTGTGCTTGAAATAATAATTCAAAAAAAGGTTTATCAAACAAAGCCTGTGCCTGCTTGATAGTCCATTGTTGACGCTCGCTCACAATAACATCTCCGAAGTGGAAAAATGTTGTCAGTTTAAATAACGCCGCTATCATGTCAACCAAAATGAACCAACAAAGGTTTACAAGTAATTTACTATGAACCCTTCAGATATTGAATTTGACCAGCGCCATATTTGGCATCCTTACACATCAATGACCCATCCGCTTCCTACCTATCCGGTTGTATCAGCCACAGGTGTAGAGCTGGTTTTATCCGATGGTCGCAGGCTTATCGATGGTATGTCCTCATGGTGGGCAGCCATCCACGGTTACAGTCATCCAGTACTCAATGAAGCAGCAAAATCGCAAATCGACCAGATGTCCCATGTTATGTTTGGTGGCATAACCCATCCTCCTGCGATTGAATTGTGTAAGCAATTAGTAGCAATTACACCTGATTCATTAGAGTGTGTTTTCTTGGCAGATTCAGGCTCTGTCGCCGTGGAAGTCGCTCTAAAAATGGCCTTGCAATACTGGCAAGCTAAAGGGGAAAAACGCCAACGATTACTGACGCTGCGCCATGGTTATCATGGTGACACTTTTGGTGCGATGTCTGTCTGTGATCCCGAAAATTCAATGCATAATCTGTATAAAGGTTATCTGCCAAATCATCTGTTTGCCGATGCGCCACAGTGTCAGTTTAGTGACGAATGGCAACCTGAAGATATCACTCCTTTCAAGCAATTATTATTGCAATATCATGATGAAATTGCCGCTGTGATTCTGGAACCCATCGTTCAGGGAGCAGGCGGAATGCGGATTTATCATCCCGAATATCTGCGCCAAGTTCGTCAACTCTGTGATGAGTATCAGACCTTGCTGATTGCAGACGAAATCGCTACCGGATTCGGGCGAACAGGAAAACTATTCGCCTGTGAACATGCGAAAATCGAACCGGATATTTTATGTTTAGGCAAAGCATTGACGGGGGGATATATGACGTTATCAGCAACGCTGACTACCCGCCAAGTCGCTGAAACTATCAGTCAAGGTGAGGCCGACTGTTTTATGCATGGCCCAACTTTTATGGGAAATCCTCTGGCTTGTGCTGTAGCCAGCGCCAGCCTGAAATTACTCGTTGACAGCCCGTGGCAGCAACATATTCAGTCTATTGAAGCTCAGCTAAAAACAGAATTATTTCCGCTTAAGTCACACAATGCAGTTGCAGATGTTCGGGCATTGGGCGCTATTGGTGTTGTTGAAATGAAACAACCCGTTGATGTCGCTTCATTACAATGTCATTTCGTTCAACATGGTGTGTGGATCAGGCCATTTGGTCGATTAATTTATTTGATGCCACCTTATATTATTCAACCAAAACAGCTATCGAGACTGACAAATGCTATTGCTGATGTAATAATTAAGCAATAATCTATCCACAAAGATTAAAACACAGAAAAAGAGCAATAAAATGAACCCAGCCACATATTTATTTATGTGGCTAAATAAACAAAACACAGTGAAAAACAATTTTAAAAATAGCATTAATCGTATTGAGATGCTATAAACCAATATCCATCAACATTTGGTTATCATATTTCTAATAAAAAATAAAAGAATATAAAATCATACTCAAAAAACACTCTTTGACAAATATTAACAGCCAAAATAGAGGCTATTACATCATCTTAAAATAAATTCTCTGATATATTCATAATGCAATCACATTTATTTAAACAATGAGGGAAATATTATGAACACAGAAAATTTAACCACACCTACTAATGAAGAATCGCAAGATGTATTTGAGTTATCTAAAAATAGATATGAACAAGAAATCTCACATTATGAAGCTCTTGTAAAAGAAAAGCCTGAACTCGCTCATCTATTTGCAGAAAACATCAAACCGGATTCATCAACCAGCCCAACTTTAAACCTAACAGAGTTTATTAGTGGGCATTTTAACATTAACACATATCACCAATATGGAAGTTATCCCTTTATCCAAATATCATCTTATCCCGCTATCATTGGACACGCACCCAATATGGGAAAAACAACCAATTTTAATGGTTATGTTTATGGCGGATATAACATGCCAATATTGAATTTCAATAACATTCATCTTGGAGGAGTAGTAAAAAATGCTCAATCCATTATAAATACACCACTAAATTTTCAGCTTTACATTAACCCAAGAAATATAGTCTTGCGTCTTTTCAGAGGAAATATTTATTTGGGCGATTTATTTTCCGCCTATCAAAATTACATATTAATTACATACCCTATTGTTCTATCTGGTATTGGAACTTTTAACTTAATCCAAAATCAATAATGACAATAAAGTTGTTTCCAGCCACATAGCCAGCTATGTGGCTGGAGTCAGTGAACCAGATATTCCTGAGTATTATGGGAATACGCTTGAAAACAATGAAGCTAGAGTTGGATTTATCACCAAGAAAAAATTAGCCTTAAACATCCCTTTAAAACCAATCAAATTTGCTACGTTAAAAATAGCACGACTCAGATTTATAACGCTAATACTGTTAACCATATCAGGCCATTACAAACTATTTAACTTTGAAATTAGCTGACAATTGATATTTAATAATCAAACAACTGGTTGATAATGAAAAAATAACGTCTTTTAACCCTTCCCCTGATTTTAAACAGATATCAAAATCATTTGAAGATTGTAGTTTATTCACTCAACGACTGGGAACGATGACGTTTCGAGCGCTGAGCAGAAAAATTGCTACTTGCGCTACCTACCATTCCTGTGATGACATTAGCGGGAGATCGAATAATCCCAGAACAGTTATGGCAAGCTGGGAAGTCTTTTCCTGCATTAGCCGTGGTAAGTCGTTTGGTAAAGATTGATGACTGAAGTATTGCCCTGGCATAACGAGCTGGGTTTAAGGGAGCAGAGGACTGACCGGATGTCTCGTCCGATTCAATAAATACCTTATTCAACGCCTGTACTTCAGCATGCAACCCAGCAATACCCGCCATCGTCGGCAAAATATTTCCGTTATGTGCAATATGCTCTTCAACCAGACGTTGAGTCATCGGGTGCAGCGTTTGCCCACTTTTTTCATACATGCTTTTTAACCCCAAGATAAATTTACTGGTATCCTGTACCTGATATTCATTTGCCATGTTATTTCTAAATTCATCTTCTATGTCATAGCTGCGTTTACTTTGCCAGCATCCCGCAGGCCTGTTTATCTCAATGGTTTTCTGAGGCAGCAGTTCCACACCGGGAAACAATTTTCCAGGGGCCAAGTTTTGGTTTTTATCCTTAAAGTTAACAAACTCATCTTGATAGGAGCCGTTATGCAAGTAGCCTGCATGGGCAGCAAAGTCTTTTAATGCATTTTTGGTATATTTTTTCATCCCCGGTGATTTTGTCTTAGGCGTTTTTTGGGATTCAGTGAGAATTAAGTCCGTTTTATTTTGGAATGTCGTCATCTCCTTAGAAAAAAACGGTCGTGACTCCAATAGTTAGATAGCCCTATAAAGAATAGTATTCACGTTCGATGAAAGTCCCTATCACCTTATCGTGCATCTCCTCTGATTTGGAAT
>NZ_NJAI01000002.1:304138-334685 GCF_002632725.1 Xenorhabdus hominickii | reverse complement strand
GATTTGTGACAATAACGGCAATAGACGTCAGCTTTGGCCATGCTTTACCCTTAAAAGGCGGGAAGCATATCACAACAACTAACTATTTAATACATGACCCAGAGAGTTGCCGGACAGTCTTTGATTAGCTCTGGAATAAACACTACTATTAATGGTGGAAGTTTTAAAGATAATTTTGTTTCCGCTCTATTATCTAATTCAACTAGTCAACTTCATGCTGAAGGAGCTTTCCAAATAGGTGAATATGCGAATCAGTTAACTGAAGTTGGAAGAGCGCTTAGCCATGCTGCACTATCTGCTATAATTGCAGAAGTTGGAGGAAATGATGGTAAAGCTGCCGCAGCGGGAGCATTAGCTGCTTCTTTAGCAGCTGATAGTCTTAGAAATACGTTTGATGATTCTAGAGCCACTCAAATAGAAGGTAAGATTGTAGGAGCTTTAGCTGGTGCAGCTATTACAGGAACTCCTGAAGGTGTTTATGCTGGAGCTAATGCTGGCGAATTGACTATAATATATAACCATGATGAACATACTATGGGACTGTTCGTCAATAAAGGTAAACCTGGAAGCATATTCCCCGAAGGATCTCTCCAAGATGCTGTAGATGCTTGTTTAGTTGATGCAACTTTATGTAATTTTATAGTAGAATTTAGTCCTCTTTCAGTACTTAAAGATGTTAAAGATGCAGAAACAGGAACAGATTATATAATTGCAGCGGCATCAGCAGCCCCTTGGGAAAAATTAGGAAAAGCAGCTGATAAAAGCGTTGAAGCTATAAAAACTCTTGCTAAAAATGGTAAGTTTGCTGAAGCTACTAGGATTTACAATGATTCTCTTAGAAGTATGGGTAAATTCTTTAAAGGGAATCATAGAGTTAATGATTTAAGTAAGCTTAAAGATGTAAACTTAGATCCAAATATGTTACGAAAAGAAATTGATCAGTATTTAGGGGCGCCCTATAAGGCGAGTAAACAAAATTCGAAAGCTTATAGTATATCTGCAGCCTCAGTAACAGTTGACGGTAAAAAAGAATATTACTTATCTGTAAATGGTGCAGCTTGGTCAGGTAATTCCCCCGATATCGTAAATATTAAGGGGGGTTAATTATACAGTGATTAGAGACGATATTAACTCTATACCAAAAGTTACTAATCCTAAAAATGGCCAAACTAATTTTAATCATGCTGAACAGAAATTATTCAATCATTTTCAAGATACTTATAAAGGTAACAAAGTAGATATAAATATGTCTATTCAGAATACTAGTGCTACATCTCCAGGAATGTGTACTGGTTGTGAAACTAACAGTGAAATATTTGCAAAACAGAATAAAGATTTTATTATCAATGTATTCCATGGAACAACTGGAACAAGACCTTAAGAGTAATCCATATGAAACTTTTAAATAGAGAGACTATATCGGGAGTTGCATTTTTCTATATCAGAATGACACATGAAGAATTAAATTTTCTTAAAAACTGTTTACATGATATTTTACTTAAATCTAAACAAATCAAAGAAGACAATCCCAATAAGTTAATTTGGTACAAAGCTATTTTTTCAGAAATATCGAATTGTCTGGAGTCTAAGAATTTAAATATCGAGAGGTTAACAACAACTAAAATCGCAAAAGAGTACTTGGATAATGAAATAGTCTTTGTTATTAAACTAACATCTGGAGAACATGATTTATTAGTGCATTGTATCAGTGAGTTAAAAAGCGAAGTTCGTAATAGACCTCTTTACAGTAAATTGTTATTTT
Organism: Xenorhabdus hominickii; assembly: GCF_002632725.1. Classification (GTDB taxonomy): domain Bacteria; phylum Pseudomonadota; class Gammaproteobacteria; order Enterobacterales; family Enterobacteriaceae; genus Xenorhabdus; species Xenorhabdus hominickii. The sequence goes on along the minus strand of NZ_NJAI01000002.1, from coordinate 332,923 downwards.
ATAAAAAATCACTGTGTAATGATGTTGAAAACTTAAGTGATTATTTTCAAAAATTATTTTATTTTGGGGTAGAACCCTCTAGTTGGAAACCTCAAATGACCAAAACAGAATTAATAGAATATCTACATTCTGCTTATCCAGAATTAACAATCAATACTACTTATATACGAGGATATTCAGAAGAAGATATATTAAAATTAGAGCGATTATATAATATTAAAATTCAAAGACAACTATATGATTTTTTAACTCACATGGGACGTTGCAGTGGGGGATTATTTGGAGACTATCCTTTAGAATTTTATTCAAAAATTGATAGCTCTAAAGACAGACTTATATTTCAAAGTGAATGTCGAAAAAATCTAAAAGATTTGGTTGAAATCCAAGGTGAAAGGATGGTAAAACAAAAACCTTTCTTTATTTCAATGGAAAATGAAGGAATTTACAAATATTTTTTAGTAACTGAGTCATATGTCCCCGATTTAGTTTATTATCTTGATACTAATTATAATGCGATAGTAAATACCGGATTATCACTTAATGAGTATTTAAGAAAACTTGTTGATACTACCGTTAGAAATTATGCAATTAAGCCTCCTTTTGATCAAGAGGGGAGTTTACTTTAGTTAAAAATAACATTCACTAGTATAAGACTGTGGATGAAATGTATAGGTTCTGATTTAATTAACTTAAATCAGAACCAAGCATAAATAACTAATGTGGTTGAAGGGACAATCAGCACAACTGTCAGAAAACTTTAAAGAGATAGTTTATGAAACTTTTAAATAGAAAAATGTATAAAGGTGTAATTACTTATTACGTTGGAATGTCACAACCTGAATTAATTTTTCTTAAAAACTGTTTACACGATATTTTACTTAAATTTAATGAAATTGAAGAAAATAATTATGATAAATTAGCCTGGTTAAAAGCTATTTTTTCAGAAATATCAAATTGTTTAGAGTCTAATATTGAACAGTTAAAAACAACTAGGATCGCAAAAGAACATATAGATAGAGAAGTATTTTTTACTCTCAAACTAACATCTGGAGAACATGATTTACTAGTACAATATATCAAAGAATTAAAATATACTATCTATAAAACACCCTCATCCAGTAATTTAAAACCTCTGTGCAATAATGTGGAAGAATTAACTAACTATTTTGAAAAACTACAGTATTTTGGAGTAAAAGAAACTAATCAAAATTATAAAATGACCAAAACTGAATTAATAGAATATCTACATTCTGCTTACCCAGAATTAACTATAGATACTACATATATTAAAGGTTATTCCGAAGAAGATATATCAAAATTAGAATATTTATATGATATCAAAATTCAAGGTCAGTTACTTGAGTTTTTAATTCATATGGGTCTTTGTAGTGGAGGATTATTTGAAAGTCAACCTTTATTGTTTTATTGGATAAGGAATAGCGAAAATAAAATAAAATTTTCAGAACTTGAATATAAAATGTCAATTCAAGAGAGTCTTGAATACACTTTTAGAGATATTCAACGGCTTGATCTGATAAAACAAAAACCTTTCATCATTTCATTTGAAAACGAGGGAATTTACGACTATTTCTTATTAACTGAGTCAGATACTCCTAATTTAGTTTATTATGTAGATAATAACTATAATGAAGTAGCACTTACTGGATTAACCTTCAATGAGTATTTAAGAAGTACTGTGGATTCTTATAGAGCCTATCAATATAAAGCTCCTTTTGATCTAAAAGGAACTTTGCTTGGAATGTAGAAACTATTTTCATTTTGTTATTTGGTTATTTACCCTACAATTTTTTGATTTATCCAAAACAGATGCACCTAAAAGAGGCTTTTATGAAAAACTTTAAAACTTTTACAAAGATTTCTACATTAACTTTGTTAGTTTCTACTAACCTAGCTTTTGCTAATGATATCATTCCTAATGATTTTAACACTCAAGTTAACCAAGTTAATAATATACCAGTTATCAACATAGCTACTCCAACTCTTAACGGTATGTCCAGAAATACCTATAAAGAGTTCAATGTTAGTGAAAAGGGCGTGATTTTCAATAATTCTATAGATTCTGTTAATTCTCAATTAGCAGGTCAATTAGAGAAAAATCATAATCTTAAGGATAGGACTGCTGGCTTAATCATTAATGAAGTAGTTGGCGGTAATCAATCTCAACTTAAAGGAGCTATAGAAATAGTTGGGGAAGATGCTAAATTAGTAATAACTAATCCAAACGGTGTCTTTATTGATGGAGCTAAATTCATAAATATAAGAGAGTCTTTTATTAGTACTGGTAAACCTGTTTTCAATAAAAAAGATTTACTTAGTTTAGAAGTAACTAAAGGTAAAGTTACTATTGGAGAAAAAGGCTTAGATTCTGATAACCTTGTTGTTTTCAGTAGATCTCTTCAAGTAAATGGAAAAATTAATGCTGATACTATTACAGCGATGATAGGACCTAATTCCATGAGTATGAAGGTTCCAGGGATGCCTATCAGATTTGAAAATGAAACTCCTCAACCAGGATTTTCTATAGATACAGGTAATCTTGGAGGTATGTATGCTAATAAAAGCATAATACTTCTTAGTAACGAAAAAGGTGCCGGAGTAAACATAAGAGATTTATCAACTTCAAAGGGTCAATTAGAAAATATTACTGTACAATTAATGAAAGACTCTGGAGACGTATATTCTTCTAACCAAGAACAAAATATAATTGTTGCAGCAAATAGATATTTTCACGATGGTAGAGAAATGGAACTTATTAATGGTGTTTGGCATCCTAAACAATAATTTCACCAAAAATTATGTCACTTAAAAAGAGAATTTTATGACTATTAAAAACAAGAATATTAAATCTCTGAGGGTTATATTCCCCGCCCCTTGGGGCGAACTACCCTGTAGTTGACTATTGGTTTTGATACCCCGCTGCTTGCTGCGGGGTTGTTCATTTCTACTAATCTAGCTATTGCAGACCTTATAATTCCAGACAATAATAAGACTCAGGCTAATCAAGTTAATAATATCCCCGTAGTAGATATAGCGGTCATGCTCTCAATGATTAGATATTGTGATAAACTCCCTGCTTTTTATTATGGAGTGAGAGATGGCTAAAGTTGATGTGGTTTGTCGTTACTGCCATAAAACAGAAGAGGTTAAAGGGCATGGAAAAGGACGTACTGGTCATCCCCGCTATTGCCGTAAAACCTTTCAACTGAACTATGCCTATCAAGCCTGTTATCCCGGCGTGAAAGAGCAAATTATTGATATGGCAGTGAATAACTCCGGTGTTCGTGATACCGCTCGTGTACTGAAGATAGGGATTAACACCGTCATTCGCACGTTAAAAAACTCTCCCCGAAAAATGTGACCAACCTTCCTCTTAAGGGAAATGAAGTCCAGCTTATCTGTGAAGTTGATGAGCAATGGTCATTTGTGAGAAGTAAAAAGAATCAACGTTGGCTCTGGTATGCTTGGGAGCCTCGCCTCAAGCGAGTCGTGGCACATGTTTTTGGTGATCGCAGTACGGCGACTTTACGCAAACTTCTTGAGTTATTATTCCCATTTAATGTCAGGTTTTACTGTACGGATGATTATGCACCTTACAACCTACTTCCTGAATAAAAACATATTGTTGGAAAACATTATACCCAACGTATAGAAAGAACCAATCTGACATTACGTACACGTTTAAAAAGACTGAATCGAAGGACGATAGGTTATTCCAAATCAGAGGAGATGCACGATAAGGTGATAGGGACTTTCATCGAACGTGAATACTATTCTTTATAGGGCTATCTAACTATTGGAGTCACGACCGCCTTTCTTAGAAATTGCACTTATTAGGCGAATCCAAGATATTTATCGACTACAATTAGTTTCAATCTTATCAAAAAATTTCTATTTCCTATGTTATTTATTCCAAAATAATAAGTTATGATAAGGAGCATCATAAACGTAAATATTATGGTAACTTAACAAAAACAAGTAAAAATGGCCAACAGGTGAAAACAAAGAACATTAATTAAATTTATTATCCCACCATATAGAATGATTAAATAAAAAAATAATATGTAGAATTAAAACTCATTAATATTTTTATTGAAAATGAATGAAATAATTTAAAATTTCCATAATTTAAATAGAGTTAGCATAAGTATTTTTAAATATCAATATATAACCATTAACGCTTTAAATACGTAACTAAGCAATCATTGATGCGTTAGCACCACGAAAGTATCTAATGGCGATAAATATTAAGCATCATGCGATAAGTATTTTATATCACTTCAATAAGATTTTCATGATACATTCAAAAAATAATTTTATCAGTTCAATAAATTTTAAATAGATGCATAATATAAAAAGAAAGAGGAATCAATCATGAACAAAAAAGAACTAGCATCCCCAAACAAAGAAGAAATCCAAACTGCATTTAAAATATCTAAGGAAATGTATCAAAATCAAAAATCGCACTATGAAATTGTTTCAAAAGAAAAGCCAGAACTAGCCCATCTATTTACCATGCACCCCAAAATGGTTTCATTATGTGGTTATGGCTATGGAGAGGAAGTAGGTCTTAACGGTGTTTTTAATATTAATACATACCGCCAATATGGAAGTTATCCTTTTATTCAAATAATTTCCCCTAGTATTACAATTGCAAGTGAACCATACGCTGGTCCCAATATTATGTTTAACGGGTATATCCAAGGTGGACTTGATATGCCCGAGGTTCATTTTGAAAATCTTTTGCTTGCTGGCGTTTTACAAAATATCCAAACAATTATTAATATTCCACTGAACCTCCAGCTATTTATCAATCCTGAAAATATTATCCTGCGTTTTTATGAAGGAAATATTTATTTAGGTGATATGACTTCCATATTGCAACATAATTTCCAAGCACCTATACCTATCGAATTTTCCGGGACAGGTTCTTTTACTTATGAGTAAAATGAACTGAGATATAAATTAGCCGCGCCCAAAATAGCGCGGCTCAAGTTTATAGCGCTAATACTGTCACCCACATCGGGCCTTTTCCAACCGGATAACGTGCCAGTTGAGTTAATTCGCCAGAATATTTATCTATGCGCGATACGGAAATGTGATCCGACTTCTGCCCTGATGCAATCAGGAAGTTACCACTGTGATCAATGGCAAAGCCACGAGACTGGGTTTCTGTCGGATAATGCCCGGCTAATGTCAGGTGATAGCCATCGTCTGACACACGGAAATGGCTGATCAGGCTCTCTGAACGTTCGCTGGTGTAGAGATGACGACCATCCGGCGTGATATGAATATCTGCTGACCAACGGATACTGGAAAAATTTTCTGGTAGTGAATCAACTGACTGCACAATACGGTATTTTTCCCATTTACGCAGAACATCAACGGTTGAGTCCAATTCATTAATACAATAAATTTCCGGTTTCTCCGGATGGAATACCATATGGCGTGGGCCAGCCCCAGCTTTCGTAGTCATTTCATCAGCCCGGCTTTCTGTCAGGTAACCTTGCTCAGACAAATTGAAAATACGGATGTGGTCTTCTTTCAGGCATGGCACCAATAATTGGCGATTATCCCTGTCAATATTAGCAGAATGTGGTGCTTGCAAACCTTCCACAATTTGAATTGGAGCTTTGACGATGCCATTTTCATCAATAGGATGAACGCTTAAGTTATTAAAACTGTAAGAAGCAGAAAACAAAAAATGCCCTGCTCTGTCAGTGGATATATGGGTAGGACTACCCGGTAATGGTGCAAGCTCCTGCTGTTCGAGACGCCCATCTTTCCCAATTGCATAGGTCACGATGCTGAATTGGGGGCGAATTCCAACATATAGGTGTTTGCCATCAGGATTAATTACCATGGGCTGAACTTCGCCTGGTGCGCTTATCGTTTGGAGAAGCGAGAGTTCTCCGGTAATACTGAGTGACCAGACGTGAATCTGACGACTATTTGGGCTGGCTGTATAAATCACCTGTTTCATTTTCTCTCCTTAGTGCTTCATCACCATTTCGTTGATCTATAACGATTCTTGGAAATTTTTATCTGCTAAACTGCTCACAGAACAGTTTAATCAGTTTTAACTATCTTATGGTTTTCACTACCGTATAATTTTAACTACCGTATAGTATTTGCTTACATCATAGACAATCTAGGGGCCAACTCATGTCATACCGCGTTATCGCACTGGATCTAGATGGAACATTGCTCGATCCACAGAAACGTATTCTGCCAGAATCACTGTCCATCCTGAATGAAGCCCGTCAATCTGGTATCAAGGTTTTGATTGTTACCGGCCGCCATCATGTTTCTATTCATCCTTTCTATCAAGCACTGCAACTTGATACTCCAGCCATTTGTTGCAATGGAACTTATTCATATGATTATCATGAAAAGAAAGTCCTGGCCTCTAATCCACTTTCTATTCAAGAAGCCTCTCAAGTACTTTCCTATCTGCAAGACACGGAAATTCAGCATCTGATGTATGTTGATAACGCCATTTTATATCAATTTCCCCACACTGTAGCCCGAACCCTTGCATGGTCGGATTCTCTGCCTGAACACCAGCGCCCAAATATTCAGCAAATGGAGAATTTTCAAGATGCAATCCACACTGTGGATTCTATTTGGAAATTCGCCACCAGCTCATCCAATTTAGTAAAACTGCGTGAGATTAGTGAACAAATTGGGGAAAATATTGGCCTTGAATGTGAATGGTCATGGTTTGATCAGGTAGATATAGCGAAAAAAGGCAATAGTAAAGGCATGAGGTTACAACAATGGGTGGAGTCGCAAGGCATGAACATGAAAGATGTGATTGCTTTTGGTGATAATTATAACGACCTTAGCATGTTGGAAACATCAGGATTAAGTGTGGCCATGGGTAATGCTGTCGATGCGGTTAAAGAGCGGTCGGATATTGTCACTTTGGATAATACCCAGCCCGGTATAGCGGAAGTGATTCGAAAATACGTACTATAACTATTCCCCACCCTGTTAAACTTGTCGCTTTTGTCCATGATGCTCACCCCAGTTTATCCCCGTACTTACGGGGAACACTAAACTTATCCATCTGTTTTATAACTGTTTTTATAGAAAAAAATTCTACCATTTTTCTAGATTAAAAAAATAGACAAATGGTTTCTTTTATTTTCCTCTTATTATCCGGTGTACCGTAAAACATCGTCCTTCAGGCGGGTAATGTGGGAAACCTTTCGAGCATTGTTATGACAGGCAGGTGGTATCCTCGCATTGGGCTAGGCTTTACGGCGTTTTTCGCTAAATACGTTACAAGTGACGATTCAGAGAGACGCTTTTAATTTGTGCATACAGCCATTGCCCTACCCGCAAGTTAAGTTCTTCCCGCGCCCAAGACGTAATTCTTGCCCACAAATAATGTTCACTTAGTGCCAATTTGACATCTACCTGACCATTATCTTCAAAAAACTCGATGACTTTTACTTGCAAGGTGTTACGAATACTGCTGACTCTTGGCGGTTCCAAAACGAGAGAAACATCAGATGCATCAATACGAATACGCACATCAGCTCCCGGATTTACGTCAATTTTAGGTAACCAAAGGACTTTATCAGCCGCAGCTACTGCGGTCATGTGATAACGCTGGTTGTGTTCCACGACAGACACTTTCAGTATGCTGCTAAGACTCTCTTTTTGTAGCCACGGACGCAACGCACTGCTCGACCAAACATCTTCCAGCAGGCCTGTCGCTCTGATTTTTCCTTTGTCCATAACAATAACGTTATCCGCCAAACGCAAAACTTCATCCAAACTGTGGCTGATATACAAGATCGGGATTTTGACATCTTCAGACAGTTTTTCGAGATAAGGCAATAATTCGCGCTTACGTAGTAAATCTAGTGATGCCAACGGTTCATCCATCAACAGAATTTCAGGTGAAGTCAATAAAGCTCGACCAATCGCTACCCGCTGCTTTTCCCCCCCCGAAAGTGTGATAGGAAAACGTGACAGCAAGTGTTCAATACCCAATAGACCAATGATGTTTTCAAACAGAGGTTTCATCTCTGGTGCCATGCCGTATTGTAAGTTGCCCTTCACGCGATAATGCGGGAAAAGGCGCGCATCCTGAAAAACATAACCAATCCGACGTTTTTCTGGCGGTAGAAAAATTTTATGTTCCATATCCACCAGAATACGGCCATTTAAACTAATCCGGCCTTTTTGTGGGCGGCTTAATCCCGCTATTACGTTAATCAGTGACGTTTTCCCTGCACCAGAAAGCCCAAATATGGCAGTGATACTTTCTGTTGGCAAAGTAGTATTAACCCGCATGTGCATGTCGCCCAAACACTGTTCAAAATCCAGTTCTAACATGCTGCCCCCAGACGCTTTCTTCCCCAGCGGGTCAACCATTCTGAAAGCATCAGTGATGCCAGTGCTAATACAATGGCAATCACACACAAACGTGCTGCGGCTGTTTCAGCGCCAGGCATTTCTATCAATGTGTACATAGCAAGGGGAATAGTTCGAGTCTCTCCCGGAATATTCGAAACAAAAGTAATAGTGGCACCAAATTCTCCCAGCGATCGGGCGAAAGCCAACACTACACCAACAATAATGCCGGGTAATGATAACGGTAAGGTGATGGTAAAAAAGACTTTAAGTGAACCAGCACCCAGTGTACGTGCTGCCTGTTCCAAACGTTGATCTATGCTCTCCAGTGATAACCGGATGGCCCTGACCATCAGCGGAAACGCCACTACCGCTGAGGCTAATGCTGCACCCGTCCAATTAAATACGAAGCTGATACCAAACCAATCATAAAGGAATTCACCAATTACTCCGCGACGCCCCATACTGATAAGCAGTAAATACCCCACCACCACTGGCGGTAATACCAACGGTAGATGGATAATACTGTCAATCAGGGACTTACCAAAAAACTGGCAACGAGCCAGCGTCCATGCCATTAAGATCCCGAATGGCAAACTGAATAACACGGCAATTCCTGAGATTTTTAAGCTCAGTAAAATAGCCTGCCATTCATATTCACTTAACATTTCCAAAAGATCACTTCCTACTGTGGATTAAAACCGTAACGTTTAAAAATCGCAGCGGCCTCTGGGGTTTTAAGATAATCATAAAAATCACGAACGGCCTGTTTTTCATGACCTTTAATGATTGCAATCGGGTATTCCACCGGTTTATGACTCTCTGGCGGAAACACTCCCACAACTTTCACTTTATTGCTGGCGACGGCATCAGAACCATAGATAATGCCCAGCGGGGTTTCCGACCGCTCCACCAGCGCCATCCCACTACGGACGTTGTTAGTACGTGCCATTAGCGGATTGAGTACATCCCATGCATGCAGATATTGCAGAGATTCCTTAGCATAAATACCAACAGGCACATGACCAGGATCACCCACTGCTAAGCGCTCTCCTGCCAGCAGGGATTTCCATTTTGTTTCTCGATTGATATCAACTTTATCCAACTTACTCTCTTTGGGCGCGATCAAAACCAGTTGATTACCTAATAAAGTATGACGAGTATCTGCAACAATTAATTGTTGATCAGCGACATAATTCATCCATTGTTGATCGGCAGAAATAAATATATCTGCGGGTGCTCCTTGATCTATCTGGCGTGCCAATGTCGAAGATGAAGCGTAGGAGGCAACAATATTTCCCTGCTTTTCTTGCTTGTACTGCGCAGCAATATCATCAAGTGCGTTAGTCAGTGAAGCAGCCGCAAAAACTGTCACTTTATCTACCGCCCAGGCGTTCCCAACCAGTGCAAAAGAAACCACAGCTCCCGCCAGCAACTGATAAGCTTTGTTTTTCATTTTATATTCCACCTATGATGACCAACATGATTCGTTGTATATAACAAGATATAACGTAAAATGAGAATACCATTCTGAGATTAATCGGCAAGTTGTGAACCAGTTTTAGCTTTTGTATTCAATTCCAAGGCTGTAGTACAAAATATGTAGAACAAGACATAAAGACTATCAACAAATAGATGGAACTTATCAATGTAACATCAAGACAAAAAGGTGCTGTATACCGTGCTATATGCCGTTATATCATATTAAGTAATGCATGCCGCAACAGCATGCATTTACTGAGTAAGGTACTTTTTTGCATACAGAGTCTTGCACACAGAGGATTAACAATTGTCACATACTGCTCCCTCACAAAAGGCACAGCCACAAAAAGGCATCACTAAACATCGACTGTTAACTATTGCCGGCCTAGGATGGATGTTTGATGCTCTGGATATTGGCCTTCTATCGTTTTTACTGGCAGCACTAAAACAGGATTGGGGACTGAGCGCACAACAGTTGGGCTGGATAGGCAGCATTAATTCAATCGGTATGGCAGTGGGTGCTTTCGTCTTTGGTGTAATGGCTGACAAAACAGGACGCAAATCAGCTTTTATCGTCACTTTGCTGCTGTTTAGTGTCGGTAGCGGGTTAACAGCGCTCGTTTCCACACTGGCGGCACTACTAGTACTGCGTTTTATTATAGGTATGGGACTGGGTGGTGAACTACCAGTAGCGTCAACGCTGGTGTCTGAAAGCGTGGAATCCCATGAGCGCGGGCGCATAATTGTAGTGTTAGAGAGCTTTTGGGCCTTTGGTTGGTTGGCTGCCGCGCTGATTGCTTATTTTATTATTCCCAGTTACGGATGGCGTGTTGCCATGCTATTGAGTGCGCTACCCGCGTTTTATGCTATCTATTTGCGTCTACACTTGCCTGATTCTCCACGCTACACGGAAATGTCCGCCCAGAAAACAAGCAATTCAATAATGAGTAACGTGCGAGAAGTGTGGTCGATAGACTACCGTCGTGCGACGATAATGCTGTGGATCCTGTGGTTTTGCGTGGTGTTTTCCTACTATGGCATGTTCCTGTGGCTACCAAGCGTGATGATACTTAAAGGATTTAGCTTGGTAAAAAGTTTTCAATATGTACTGATCATGACTCTGGCTCAACTTCCCGGCTACTTTACAGCCGCTTGGCTGATTGAACGCTGTGGGCGTAAGTTCGTTCTGGCAAGTTATCTGATAGGCACCGCTGTCAGCGCCTATTTCTTCGGCTCGGCTGACAGTATTACTCAGCTTCTGATTTTTGGCATTCTGCTATCGTTTTTCAATCTTGGGGCCTGGGGAGCGATCTATGCTTATACACCGGAACAGTACCCAACAGCTATCCGGGCGACGGGTGCTGGTATGGCTGCTGCATTCGGACGAATCGGCGGTATTCTCGGCCCATTGATGGTAGGCTATTTAGTAGCAATGAATGCCTCAATTTCTCTGATTTTCGCCCTGTTCTGCTTTTCAATTCTGGTGGCGGTAGTGGCGGTGCTCTTTCTGGGGAAAGAGACAAGCCAAGTGGAACTCATGCCATAACGTCAAAAAAGGCGATTACGATGTTTTGGTGGTTTTATCTCTGGATGGGAGAGAAAACAGAAAAAACAAACCCTGTTATTTTAAACGGGGTTTGTCAGTAGTCTGAACCTAGGGTATACAAGCTTATGGAAAGAATCAGGCAATAGAAACGCGGGCAATCAGAGCAAAACTACGGTTCAAGACTTTTTCGTTTCACTTTTGGAAATTATGTTAAATACTTCCCCAAGCCCATAAATCAATCCCAAAATCATTGCCATCACAATAGGAACCATGACCAGTGCGAGGGCCATACTGCTAATCAATTCAAACATACAAACCTCATATAATACATGACCGAAATTCAGTTATTTTAGACAATAAAAAAGTAACAGTAACCGACGAAACGTGCGATTCTTACAATTATCTTATAAAGACTTTCAAATATTTGCCTGAAATGCATCACTATGCAAGCCGAAATATTGTTAACACTTAAATTACAACAACGTCTTTTCGCTGATCCTCGGCGAATTGAACTGCTCAAACAGATTAAGATCACGGGTTCTATCAGTCAGGGAGCAAAGCAGGCAGGGATTAGCTATAAAAGCGCTTGGGATGCCATCAGTGAAATGAATCAACTCGCAGATGACGTATTGGTAGAACGCGCCACAGGTGGAAAAGGTGGCGGTGGCGCCCAAATTACACATTATGGCGAACGTCTATTGCAGCTTTATGATCTGCTGGCAAGAATTCAGCAAAAAGCGTTTGATGTTTTGAAAGACGATTCGCTGCCATTGGATAGCCTACTTGCTGCTATCTCTCGTTTTTCTTTACAAACCAGTGCCCGAAATCAATTTTTTGGTACGATCATTGAGCGTAATCATAAAAATATTCAGCAACAGGTTCGTGTTCTGCTGGCGGATGGTAAAACGTCGATCTGCGCCGCTCTAACGGAACAAAGTGCCAATAGGTTGAATTTGGTGGAAGAGAAAGAAGTTCTCGTATTGATTAAAGCTCCGTGGATAACCTTAACCCAAGAATATGTGCCCTCCACTTCAGCCGATAATGCCCTGCCCAGCCAAATCGACAAAATTGAAATGGGAACAGAATACAGTGAAATTATGCTGACGCTTGCTGGCGGTGAATCTCTCTGTGTTACGCTATCCAATCAAGAAGTGGATCGTTTGAAACTTCAGCCTAATGATAATGTCACCGCGCTCTTCAATGCTGATAAAGTAATTATTGCCACCCTGTGCTGAATAATATTATGTGAATAACAAAATAACTGCGCATTGACATTGAGCATTATTCAGCTTATTTCTGGTGATTATCTAAGTAGATGTTGCTTAAAAAGGAATAAAAATGGCTGAGTTGCAAATCACGCAAGGTAATTTCCGCTTAAGTGACACCCGTATTCTGCGGCTACCGTCACTGAAAATTATTTCTGGGGAAAATTGGGCGTTTGTTGGCGCAAATGGCAGTGGAAAATCTTCTTTGGCTCGTGCTCTGTCAAATGAATTAATTCAACTGGCTGGCGAACGTCATTGCTCATTTCATACACTTGTACGCCTTTCTTTCGAACAATTACAGAAACTGATAGATGAAGAATGGCAACGAAACAATACAGATTTACTTAGTGAAGGCGAGGAAGATACAGGACGCAGCGCTGCAGACATCATTCAGCTTCACCATAAAGACAGTGAGCTGTGCCTTGAACTCGCTGCATATTTCGGTATTAAAGATTTGCTCTCACGGCGATTCAAATACCTATCAACGGGAGAAGTCCGCAAGGTTCTGCTTTGCCAGGCATTAATGGCAGATCCTGATCTACTGATCCTTGATGAGCCTTTTGACGGGTTGGATGCATACGCACGCAATCAACTTTCTCAGCTATTGGGATCGCTGGCAACAAAAGGCGTCACATTGGTTTTGATTTTAACCCGATTCCATGAAATTCCCGATTTTGTTGAACAAATCGGTGTACTGGCTGATTGCAACCTGACTTTATCGGGAGAGAAATACGGTATTTTAGCAGAGTCTCTCGTGGCACAACTGGTACACAGTGAAGAGCTGCAAAACATTCATCTACCCGAAACAGATGAATACCGTGCCGATGAGCAACTCATACCAGATCATCCATTGATATCAATGCGAAATGTTATCGTTCAGTATAATGATAATCCGATTCTGCACGGCTTGAATTGGCAAGTGAATCCGAACGAAAACTGGCAGATCATCGGCGAAAATGGTTCGGGTAAGTCGACACTTCTTAGCCTGATTACCGGCGATCATCCCCAAGGCTACAGCAATGAATTAGTATTATTTGGTCGGCAACGAGGCAGTGGTGAAACCATTTGGGATATTAAACGCTATATTGGTTATGTCAGTAATAGGGTTCATCTTGAATACCGTATCAATACCAACATTCGTAATGTCATTCTTTCAGGTTTCTTCGATTCAATAGGGCTTTATCAGCCAGTTTCAGATAGACAGCAACAGTTGGCTGATGAGTGGCTGAATTTATTGGGATTTTCCGAAGCAACAGCCCTTAGCCCATTTCATAGCCTATCATGGGGGCAGCAACGACTCGTTTTGATTGCCCGTGCTTTAGTAAAGCACCCTGCTTTGTTGATTCTGGATGAGCCTTTGCAAGGACTCGACCCTCTCAACCGTCAGCTTGTCCTGCGCTTTATTGATATTATGATCTCCAACGGTGATACTCAGCTTTTGTTTGTTTCCCATCATCAGGAAGATGCACCAGAGTGCATTACTCATCGTCTAAAATTTATTCCCGATGGTGATATTTATCGCTATGAGATTGACAGTACTGATAGCGTTACCCAAAAGCCCCTGTAATCGCTTTATGGCACTTAATTCCTCGCTGTGAGACATCCCTCTCTTAATAGAGAGGGCTCCTGTGTTTTTTCACCTCATCTCAAATACTATTGTTTTGAAATTTTTTATTAAAATTTTTGAATTTTTTACCCATTAATATAAAATCCCTCGCCTAGTTTTAGACCATTTTATTGTTTTTTCAGAGATAACAGGGAATTATATGGCTTGGGCACTACTTGCCGTTTCATTGGGGCTTTTGAATAGTCGCCAAAAAATCGCTTTTTTCATCGTTTTCTTAGCTATCATTGCTGGAATCAGCACAAACGTGATTACTTATCCAGCAATAATCACGCTGGTAGTGATTACCCTCTTGGGTATGGCACACGTTTACAGCAAAAAATACATTTACCACAAAAAATATTTTGTCCTCAAAACAGTGACAGAATTGTTGTTACTCATCTCTGGTATTCTGCTATTTATCCATTACCTGCCCGGTTTCGATAATCTCAAATATCTGGATAAAGTACAGGTTGGCCCACTCAGCGCTCCTTTTTCAATGTATTTCAACTTTGATAAAGCGCTGCTTCCATTTATCTTATTGTGCTGCATGCCGACTTTGTTTACCCGAAAACCTGTAATTGATGCTCCTCCACATGGATGGGCATTATTAATAGCAACTATTCCGGCATTATTGGGCCTTGCAACAGAATTAGGGGGATTATCTGTTGAGCTACATTTGCCCAATTGGTTTCCTGCCTTTGTTGTCGCCAATATTTTCTTTGTCTCTTTAGCTGAGGAAGCGCTGTTTCGTGGCTATATTCAGCAAAAACTGAGTCAGTGGATGAATCCGTTTTTCTCCCTTATCATTACTTCCCTACTGTTTGGCGCAGCCCATTTTGCGGGAGGGGTGTTGCTAATGATTTTTGCTACCTTATCAGGATTGATTTATGGTCTGGCATGGATGTGGAGTGGCCGCCTCTGGGTAGCTGTAGCTTTCCATTTTTCACTCAATCTGATGCACCTGCTGTTTTTCACCTATCCCTTTAAAGCAGTGATCATGCACTAAACTGAGTTCTTTTTGGCCTGAACCGTCTCCTCTCATTATCAAGACGCAGTTCAGGTCAAAAGTTATCTTATCTTCTCCCAATCAAATAGGCCTGCCGTAACTGTCACCAAATATGATTTAAAACAGGAGCTACGAGACTATTGTTTGCCGTTTCGGTCTATCGCGCCATATAATGCCCGCAGCGATCATTTCATTTCATTTCATTTCGTATTAAAAAGTACTGATAGGAGTTTAAGCTATGGCTGTAACTAAACTGGTTCTTGTAAGGCACGGAGAGAGCGAGTGGAACAAAGAGAACCGTTTTACTGGCTGGACTGACGTTGAACTGTCTGACAAAGGCCGCTCAGAAGCACAACAAGCGGGTCAATTACTGAAACAAGAAGGTTTCACTTTTGATTTCGCTTACACTTCCGTTTTAAAACGTGCCATTCACACTTTGTGGAATATTCTAGACCAAGTCGATCAGCAATGGCTGCCTGTCGAAAAAAGCTGGAAACTGAATGAACGCCATTACGGCGCATTGCAAGGTTTGGACAAGGCAGAAACCGCGGCCAAGTATGGTGATGATCAAGTTAAATTGTGGCGCCGTGGCTTTGCTATTACTCCTCCCGATTTAACCAGAGATGATGAGCGTTACCCTGGCCACGATCCTCGCTACGCAAACCTGAAACCAGAAGAGCTTCCTGCAACAGAAAGCCTTGCAACTACCATTGAGCGGGTTGTTCCTTATTGGGAAGAAATTATCAAGCCTCGTGTAGAACAAGGTGAAAAGGTTATCATCGCCGCCCACGGTAACTCCCTACGCGCACTGGTGAAATATCTGGATAATATGAATGAAGAAGAAATTCTTGAGCTGAATATTCCAACTGCGGTACCACTGGTTTATGAGTTTGATGAAAACATGAAACCAACTAAACGTTATTATCTGGGCAATGCTGATGAAATCGCAGCAAAAGCCGCTGCAGTAGCAAACCAAGGTAAAGCGAAGTAATCCTTACTAAAGGATCCAGCAAAAAGTCATACTAAAAAGCCGGAATGATTTCCGGCTTTTTTTATAAAGATTTTACGAGAGATTAATTTCTGCGATCCCTGATAGCTTGAGATAGCTGACGCAATAACGTTTCTGTATCCTCCCAGCCAATACAAGCATCGGTCACACTTTGGCCGTAAACCAAAGGATTGTCACTCTCCAAATTTTGGTTTCCTTCAACCAAATGGCTTTCAACCATGACACCAATAATCGCATTTTCGCCGTTGGCAATCTGGCCACAAACATCAATACCTACGTCCATTTGTTTTTTAAACTGTTTAGCACTATTTGCGTGACTGAAATCAATCATCACTCGTGGCGCCAATCCTGCTTTCTCCAGCCCTTCCTTAACTATGCTGACGTGTTTAGCACTGTAATTTGGCTCTTTACCGCCGCGCAAAATAATATGGCAATCGTGATTACCTGTTGTATTAACAATGGCAGAGTGACCCCATTTCGTGACAGACAGAAAACAATGCGATGAGCTGGCTGAATTGATAGCATCAATGGCAACTTTAATCGTACCATCTGTACCATTTTTGAAACCAACCGGGCAGGAAAGTCCAGAAGCCAATTCACGATGAACCTGAGATTCCGTTGTACGTGCACCTATCGCGCCCCAGCTCATCAGATCAGCTAAGTACTGAGGGGAAATCATATCAAGGAATTCACCTGCCGCAGGCAACCCCATATTATTAATATCGAGCAATAGCTTGCGGGCAGTACGTAATCCATCGTTAATATCGAAAGTACAATCCATATTCGGATCGTTAATCAAACCTTTCCAGCCTATAGTTGTGCGGGGTTTTTCAAAATAAACCCGCATGACAATTTCCAAATCAGCCTTCAATTCTTCACGTAATTGATTTAAGCGTTCTGCATATTCCAGTGCCGCTTGTGGATCATGAATTGAACATGGGCCAATCACTACCAATAGACGATCATCTTCACCAATTAAAATATTATGAATAGATTCACGTGCCTTACGAACAGTATCAGCACTATCTTCTGTCGCAGGAAATTTCTCAAGTAATGCAACTGGTGGTAGTAATTCTTTTATTTTTCTTATTCTTATATCGTCATTTTGGTAGTTCATTGTCCTTTCACCTAATGTGTTTACAGTTATTTAAGATAATTTTGTGATCTCAATCTAACTGTTAGACGCTGTGCTGTAAATAATCTTTGTGGGTAAAAAGGGGGGACTTTTTTATATAAAAAGTCATTAAACGTAAAAATGATGTTAATTCAAATAAATGGACTGATAAGAAGAGAGGATTTTGTAGTAAAAATATCAAATAACAGGCCATAGATAGCTTAATTACCTATGGCCGATGATCAGCCTTAATTTACATTTTGTTCGTTATCCGTATGCTCAGCTGCCTTGATCCATAGGCGAGCCCCATTTAGTGCGATACCTGTCAAAATAATATATTGTAGCGACATCGCCAGAACGCCCTGGTGATAATAAATCACCACGCTGATAACATTGATAATGATCCAAATTAGCCAGTTTTCTACATGCTTACGAGTCATCAGTATCATAGCCACTATGGATAATACCGTCATCACAGAATCCCAGAATGGGAAAGCATCTGGTAACAAATCAGGCATAGTGATATTAAAGCCAACGCCCTGTAAGGCAACAACCACAACTTTTGCCATGTAACCAAATAGTTGATCGATATTGAACGACATTACCAAAATGGCAAATATGGAAATCGCAGCAACTATTATCATTTGTTTGGGATTAAGCCAGCGGATTTTAAGCTCGATTTGTTTTTGATCATTCACTCGGCTCCAGGCATACCAGCCATAGATATTAGCGGCGAAGAAAAAGATTTGCAGAATGAAGCTAGCGTAGAGTTGAATTTGAAAGAAGATTACGGCAAATAATGAGACATTAATTAATCCAAATAGGTAATTAATTATTTTTTCCTGGCTCGCTAGCCAGATACATAATAAGCCCGCTATCGTACCAGTTGCTTCAATATATGAAAGGTCATAACCACCTGTTCCTAATGGGATATGTACTAATATGTTGTTAATATTGAAAAAGTCCATGCTTTCTTATCCTTACCATAAGTAAATGTTTAGTATATCCATACAAAAAACGTTAAATTACGAGATATATTGGCTTTTTTATTCCATTATGTTTTACATATTAAACAAGATAGCGAACTTAGCAGTAAAATTCAATAAACACTGAATATCCGAAAACACCTTTCATATACTACACTTTTATATCAACTTATTGATGATAATCACATTTATACCCAATAGATTTCGAGTTGCATTTAAGTGACGACTGAATGAATTCCTAAGAGCACAGAACACTATGTGACTGGGTGATGAATAAAGACAACCAAGAGACAACTTGAAAGACGACGAGTATATATGTTTATTTTCTAGATAAGCGACGTGAAAAGCCATATTTAATGAAGAAATTACAATTTGGGGAGTTAATGTGAATTGAGATGGTGGGTCATGTAGGATAAACTGCTCTACCAATTTATCTGAAGCGTATTTGAATTAAGAGTTTAGATGGTGGGTCGTGCAGGATTCGAACCTGCGACCAATTGATTAAAAGTCAACTGCTCTACCGACTGAGCTAACGACCCATCTGAAGCGTATTTGAATTGAGAATTTAGATGGTGGGTCGTGCAGGATTCGAACCTGCGACCAATTGATTAAAAGTCAACTGCTCTACCGACTGAGCTAACGACCCATCTAAATCTGCTTGGCAGTTATCCCTGCCAACGGCGGCATATATTACTGATTTCTCAGCCTAGCGCAACGTTTATTTTATAAAACTCGTTTAAGCGACTATTAATGAACCAATTAGCCCCAAAAAGACCGATATATGACCTTGTTGGGGATAATTATTACATCCCTGAAATCTTTTTCTCAGCCATTTTCGCCGCATTAGTACCAGGATATTGTTTAACTACCTGCTGATAAACTGCTTTGGCTTTAGCCTTTTGTCCCTTTTCCTGCATAATCAAACCAACTTTATACAAGGAATCACTACTTTTTGGTGACTTGGAATAATCTTTCACGACAGTAGCAAAATAATAAGCCGCATCGTCTTTCTTACCTTTATTGTAATTTAACTGCCCTAACCAATAATTGGCATTCGACAAGTATTTAGACTTAGGGTAAGTCTTAAGAAAATTTTGAAATGCGGCTATCGCCTTATCATATTCTTTAGTATTGATTGCCAAAGAAACGGCAGCATCATAATCTCCCTTTTCACTTCCAGTACTCGTCGGCGCAGCAGATTGCTTATTATCGGCCTGAGCAGAAACAGTGGCATTATCGCTTGCTGAATTTTCTGTACTTTCTGTACTTGATGGATTAGTGATTTTATCCAACTGCAGATAAAGATCTTTCTGGCGTTCAATGATCTGATTTAGCTGATACTGGTTTTCCTGAACTTGACCACGAAGCGTATCGATATCACGTTGAGAGTCAGAAAGCTGTTGCTGGAGCTGGGTTAACAATTGACTATGAGCGTCAGAAATACGCTCTAATTGGGAGAGGCGCTCATCGGTGGAGCCTGAGCCGACATTACTGATTGGCGCTCGGGCGGTAGCGGCCCAAGGAGCCGCTACGCCAACCAATAACGACAGACCCAACACAAAATGTCTGAAGTTACTGTTCATGCATTACTCTTAGTATACGATTACAGCGCGACGGTTTTTAGCGTACGCTGCTTCGTCGTGGCCAAGTACTGCTGGTTTTTCTTTACCGTAAGAAACGATAGCAAGCTGATCGGCAGAAACACCTTTACCTTGCATATACATTTTCACTGCGTTCGCACGACGCTCACCCAGAGCAATATTGTACTCTGGAGTACCACGTTCGTCAGCATGGCCTTCAATGGTTACTTTAACTGATGGGTTGCTGCGCAAAAATGCCGCGTGTGCATCCAACATTTGAGCAAATTCGCTGTTGATATCGTACTTATCGAAACCAAAGTATACGATATTGTTGTTTTGCAGCTCTTGCATCTGCTGACGTGCTAATTCTTCTGCAGACAGACCTGCTTTAGAAGAAGAATTATCAACAGTGCCTACACCAGACTGATCATTGTTGGCATTTTTGGTATTATTACACGCTGCTACGGCCATGATTGGTAAAGCTAACATCAGCCCTTTTAGCACTTTGTTCAGTTGCATCTCTTTGATCCTTTTATAGTTTGCCATACATATTATTTTATTATGCATCACAGATACGGCGACCAGGCAGGGAATTTTACCTGTCCATCAGTAGCCGGAAGACGCGCTTTGAAACGCCCATCGGTCGAAACTAGCTGCAATATAGTACCCCACCCTTGAGTGGAGCTATAAATCACCATAGTGCCATTAGGTGCGATACTCGGCGTTTCATCTAGAAACGTATCTGTCAAAATTTGGACAGATCCCGTTGCCAGATCTTGTTTAGCGATATGCTGACTGCCATTTGCCGAGCTAACCATCACGATAAAACTACCGTCAGAGCTAACATCTGCATCTTGGTTCTGTGATCCTTCCCAAGTCAAGCGTTGTGGAGCACCGCCATTAATATCGATTTTGTATAACTGCGGACGGCCACCCTGATCCGAGGTGTAGACCAATGTCTGGCTATCCGGCATCCAATTTGGCTCAGTATTATTACTGCGGCCATCAGTTACTTGACGAATCTGACCAGAGGCCAAATCCATCACATAAAGATTCAAGCTGCCTGTTTTAGATAAGGCAAAAGCAATCTTAGTTCCATCAGGGGAAAATGCAGGTGCTCCGTTATGACGCGGGAACGAGGCTACCTGACGCACAGCACCTGAAGCCAGCGTTTGAATAACCAATGCAGAACGACCGCTTTCAAACGTCACATAGGCAATTTTAGAAGCATCTGGTGACCATGCAGGTGACATCAGTGGTTCAGGTGAACGATGTACCAAGGTTTGGTTATAACCGTCATAATCAGAAACACGCAGCTCGTAAGGGTATTTATCTGAGCCTGCTTTTTTAACAACATAAGCTATACGAGTACGGAATGCACCTTTGATGCCTGTCAGCTTTTCAAATACCTGATCACTGACTGTATGTGCTGCAAAACGTAACCATTTTCTTTCGATTGCAAATTGGTTTTGTTCCAATACCGTTCCTGGCGCGCTAGCGGTATCAACAAGTTGATAGGAAACAAGAAATTTACCATCGGCAGCTGGTTGAATTTGCCCTACAACCACTGAATCGATCCCAAGAGCTGACCACGCAGCAGGTGTGACTTCTGATGCAGTAGTAGGCTGTTGCGGCATACGAGTTGGATCGATGGGATTGAATTTCCCACTGTTTCTCACATCAGCAGCAACGATTGAGCCAATATCTTCCGGTAGATTACCTTCTCCAGTCCATTTAAACGGAACAACACCGATAGGACGTGCAGAATCAACACCTTGTGTAATTTCAATGCGAACCTCTGCATGAGCCAGTGCTGCCCACATCATCAGAAAGCCCAACACCATTTTAAACGACTGTCTAAAAGTTTGCTTCATCATCTCTCCCTTATCGCGATCGCTCATATGCCCGCAATAATCCGCCGGATTCTAACAAACACCAACAAACAAAACTAGATACCTAAATAAAATCTAATAATTTTGTTTGTACATATAACTTATTCTAAGATTTGCCTAGTAAATAACACTTACCTGCCAAATATTTATCTTATTGCGGCTTAAAGTCTAGGTTGAAACTCTTAAAATGTTCATAAATCTCTTTACTAGGTGGAGGTGGCATTTTCTTTGCTAAATTAGCCGCTGTCACCGCTGCTCGACATAACGCCGGATCGCCTACTCCAGTTTTAATATCAATCAACAATCCATCTGGAGCCAGCTTTATCGCCAATTCACAGCTACGCCCGACATATAGGCTTGGATCACGAAAATTATTCTGGATTGCAGTCTGAATCAGCCCTTTATAATTCCTGATCTCCGATTCGGAAGGCCCACTTTTCTTACCGCCACCTTTACCTGCCGCAGTTGCCCCACCCTGCTTAGGCGTGTTAGATGTCAACCCACCTAATAGATCATTAACCTCCTGAGCCTGCTTCGTTGCTTCTGCTTTGGCTTTAGCCTTTGCCTTCACATCTGATTCTACTTTTGCTTTAGCCTCTGCCTTCACATCTGATTCTACTTTTGCTTTAGCCTCTGCCTTTGCTTTGGCTTCAGTCTTCGCTTTGGCTTCAGCTTCGGCTTTCGCTGCTGCTTTAGCTTCTGCTGCTGCCTTAGCTTCTGCTGCTGCCTTAGCTTCAGCTTCGGCTTTCGCTTCAGCCGCTGCTTTACGTTTCGCAACTTCCTCTGCTTCTTTCTTCGCCTGCGCTTCCGCCTTCTGTCTGGCCTCAGCCTGCTCTTTTAGGATCATTTCTTTTTCTGCTTGCGCTTTGGCAGCTGCTTCTTCCGCCTGTTTTTGCTCATCACGGGCTTTAGCGGCAGCGACATCAGCCTGTTTCTGTTCTTCAAGCGCTTTAGCTGCAGCGACGGCAGCCTGTTTCTGCTCTTCAAGCGCTTTAGCTGCAGCAGCATCAGCCTCTTTTCTTTGAGCTTCAGACGCCTGTTGGGCTTTAATTCGTTCTTCTTCAGCCGCTTTTAGGCGTTCTTGTTCTTCTGCCTGCTTTGCCCGTAATTCAGCCGCCTGCTGTTCAGCCTTTTTATTGCGCTGTTGTTCCGCTAATTTTGCATTAGCCTGTTGCTGTTGCTGCTGATTATATTGTTGAACCATAGCATTCGGATCAACCATTACAGCATCAATGACAGAGCCGTCTTTTCCACCACCACCCATTTCTGTTTTTTGCACCAGAGAACCCCAAATCAGAAACCCGATTAGGATAATGTGCAATATTACCGAAATGATAATAGCGCGATTCAGCCTATTATTTTGCTCGTTTGTCTTTCCCACGCTCGACATCCAGAAACTTTAAGTGATATCCGCTATTAAGCTCCAATCGGCTGGGTCATTAAACCTACCGATTTGACCCCAGCCTGACGAAGCATATTCAGCGCCTTGATAATTTCATCATAAGGAACTTCCTTAGAACCACCGATCAAAAAAATCGTTTTCGGATCGGTCTTCATCAAAGTTTGCGCTTCAGCAATGATTTGTTGTTCAGGTAACAACTCCAAACGTTTCTGGCTAACAACCATGTTGTATTGCCCTATCCCAGAAACTTCCACGATAACAGGTGGATTATCAGAGCTGGAAACTGTTTTAGAATCCACCGCATCAGGTAAATCGACTTCTACACTTTGCGTGATAATAGGTGCTGTCGCCATGAAAATAAGCAAAAGCACCAGCAATACGTCCAGCAAGGGGACGATATTGATCTCGGACTTTAGCTCACGTTTGCGACTACGAGTGCGCGCCATTCGCTGATTTCCCCTTACGATTTATTACGACTTATCGGTGTTAGAAGCAAACGCCTGACGATGCAAGATAGCCAGAAATTCTTCCATAAAGTTATCGTAGATTTGGTCTAATTTGTTGACGCGTTGATTCAGGCGGTTATAGGCCATCACCGCAGGAATTGCAGCAAACAGGCCGATCGCTGTTGCAATCAGAGCTTCTGCAATACCTGGTGCAACCATTTGCAAAGTCGCCTGTTTGACAGCACCCAAAGCAATAAAGGCATGCATGATCCCCCAAACCGTGCCGAACAGACCAATATAAGGGCTAATAGAACCTACTGTTCCCAGAAACGGAATATGGTTTTCCAATGCTTCCAATTCACGATTCAATGAAATGCGCATGGCACGAGAAGCTCCTGTGATAACAGCTTCTGGCGCATGGCTATTGGCTTGATGCAAACGAGAAAACTCTTTAAAACCAGAATGGAAAATTTGTTCGGTGCCACTTAACGAATCACGACGTGACTGACTTTCTTTATAAAGACGAGATAGTTCAACTCCTGACCAAAATTTATCCTCAAATGCTTCTGCCTCACGGCTTGCAGCATTAAGGAGTTTTGTTCGTTGAATAATGATTGCCCAAGAAACAATAGAAAAACCGATCAAAATTAACATGATCAGCTGCACTAAAAATCCTGCCTTAAGAAATAAATCAAGGATATTCATTTCAGTCACTGCTTAAACTCCGCGACAATAGACTTTGGAAGAGCAATAGGCTTCATTTGAGATGAATTAACGCAGACAACCAAACATTCTGCGCTACTGACAACTACGCCATTGCAATCAACAATTCGTTGAATAAATGTCAGAGAAGCGCCACGGATATTCGTAATTTCGCTTTCAACAACCAGCTGGTCATCCAGTTTCGCCGGTTTCCGATAGTCAATAGTCATGCGGCTGACAACAAAGCCAACTTGCTCATCAAGCATATACTGTTGGTGGAAGCCTTTTTCACGCAATACCTCTGTACGGGCTCTTTCGTAAAAGGCCAGATATCGAGCGTGATAGACCACACCACTAGCATCTGTGTCTTCGTAGTAAACACGGATAGGCCAACGGAAAAACATATTACTCTATAATCCTAATCAGGCGAATTGACGCTGTCACTATACTTAAGACAATAGCGCTTTGGAATGACTTGTCAGTAAAAGACGTCAAAAAATTTTATAGACTAGATACCTATAAGATTATAATTAGTTTACTTAAAGAAATGATATAAGCCAAAAAGAAGAATGAAAAAGGCAGGTAATGGATGAAAAACCAGACGCCAGATAACACGTTTAGGATGAAATCCAATACCAAAAGTGACGCCAGAACAAATCGCCCAGATTAATAAAATTCCTTGCCATATTCGCAGTGAACTGGTGTTGGCCGCAAAACGTGTCGGATCCCAGAACACACATGAAGCAAGCGTTAAGGCCATGATGAGGATAAAGGCCCTCACCAGGCCTTTATCCATTAGTTGGTAATATTTATCAGCCAACATTATTTTTGCTACTCTCTGTCTTCTCTTTGTTTGTTTCGCTTTGCTCAAGTGCCAAAGCTGCGATGACAGCGAAACTACAAGCCAAGAGTGTTCCCAGAATCCACGCAAAATACCACATGCCTACGCTCCTTAGTACAGTGAGTGTTTGTTGTTTTCAATGTAGTTCTTATCCAAACGCCCAAAGGTTTTGTAATAACACCAACAGGTGTAAGACAACACAATAGGAACAAAGATAAGCGCAACAACAAACATGACTTGCAACGTCCTCTGACTGGATGTCGCATCCCACATAGTCAAGCTGATATTAGGATCAAAGCTTGATGGCATCACGAATGGAAACATGGTGATACCCGACGTCAGGATAATACAAGCTACCGTCAACGATGAGAACAAAAATGCCCAACCACCTTTATCTCTCCATGTTGCCAGCATAGTTAGCAGTGGGAGAAAAACACCCAACGCAGGTATTGCCCACAGCATCGGATAGTTATTGAAGTTAGTCAGCCATGCTCCCGCCTGTTTAGCAACTTCTTTATGTAATGGGTTAGATTGAGCAGTAACATCCAAGCCACCCGTTACAACATAGCCGTCGATGCCATAAATCAGCCATATTCCTGCCAGTAGGAATGCAACAGCCGTAATCGCCGCACACACATGAGTTGCTGTACGGGAACGCAGATGCAATTCACCCATGGTACGCATTTGCAGATAAGTTGCGCCCTGAGTCACGATCATCATCAAGCTAATCACACCAGCCAACAAGCCATAAGGATTCAGCAAACCGAAGAATGAGCCTTCATAGGAAACTCGCAGATAAGTATCTATAGACAGCGGCACACCTTGTAACAAGTTACCAAAAGCAACACCAATAACCAGCGCAGGTACGAAGCTACCGATAAATATTCCCCAGTCCCACATATTGCGCCATTTACTATTTTCCAATTTTGAACGGTAATCAAACCCGACCGGGCGGAAAAATAGTGCAGACAACACTAAAATCATTGCTACATAGAAACCAGAAAAAGCGGCAGCATATACCATTGGCCACGCAGCAAATAAAGCACCACCAGCGGTAATTAGCCAAACTTGGTTACCATCCCAGTGTGGGGCAACTGAGTTAATCATGATGCGGCGTTCGGTATCATTTTTACCGATGATTCGCAGTAGGATACCTACCCCCATATCGAAACCATCAGTTACTGCGAAACCGATCAGCAACACACCAATCAGCAGCCACCATATAAATCGTAATACATCATAATCAAGCATAAGTGGACTCCTGCTTACTCAATATTGTTCGCTGAAGAAGTTGTTTTTTGTTCAAAGTGGTAACGCCCGGTTTTAAGGCTGCTTGGCC
Organism: Xenorhabdus hominickii; assembly: GCF_002632725.1. GTDB lineage: Bacteria > Pseudomonadota > Gammaproteobacteria > Enterobacterales > Enterobacteriaceae > Xenorhabdus > Xenorhabdus hominickii. The sequence continues at coordinate 306,319 of NZ_NJAI01000002.1, read as the reverse complement.
CAAGACGAGCGAACTTGAACATCAAGAACATCTCTGCAATCAAGAACAAGGTATACAGACCACAAATCAGTACCATTGAGAAAATCAAATCGCCAACACTACGTGTTGAAGCAGCAACAGCGGTTGGTAAAACTTCACCAATTGCCCATGGCTGACGGCCATATTCCGCAACAAACCATCCCGCTTCAATGGCAATCCACGGTAATGGAATGCTGAACAATGCGGCACGCAACAACCATTTATACTGGCCGATACGGTTACGAATAACGCTAATGAAAGACAGCCCGATGACCAGTAACATGATAAAACCTGCGGCGACCATGATACGGAATGCGAAATAGAGTGGCGCTACACGAGGAATAGAATCTTTCGCTGCAGCTTTAATCTGTTCTTCTGTCGCATCGGTTACGTTTTTGGTGTAACGCTTCAAGAGCATTCCATAGCCAAGATCTTTTTTACTTTCATTGAATGCGCTGCGCACATTTGGGTCAGTATTTCCTGAACGCAACTCTTCCAGTAATTCATATGCTTTGATACCGTTACGGATACGTTGCTCATGCTGGCTCATCAAATCACGCAGACCAACAACCGGCGTATCTGTAGAGCGAGTGGCAATTAAACCCAAAACATAAGGGATCTGGATGGAGTATTTGTTTTCCATTTTATCTTGGTCAGGAATACCAATCAGTGTGAACGAAGCTGGAGGTGGCTGAGTTTCCCATTCTGCTTCAATCGCAGCCAGTTTGGTTTTCTGCACGTCCCCCATTTCATATCCGGATTCATCACCCAAAACGATAACAGACAGTATTGCAGCCATACCAAAACTCGCAGCAATGGCAAAAGACCGTTTGGCAAATGCGAAATCGCGACCTTTCAGCAGATAGTAGGAACTGATGCCCAACACGAAAATGGCGCCAGTCACATAACCTGCTGCAACAGTATGAACGAATTTCACCTGAGCAACTGGATTAAGTACCAGTTCACTGAAGCTTATCATTTCCATTCGCATGGTTTCGAAATTGAAATCAGATGCAATCGGGTTTTGCATCCAACCATTCGCAATCAAAATCCACAGTGCTGAGAAATTAGAGCCTAATGCAACCAGCCAGGTCACTGCCAAGTGTTGTTTCTTACTCAGGCGATCCCATCCGAAGAAAAACAGACCAACGAATGTAGATTCAAGGAAGAATGCCATCAGACCTTCGATGGCTAGCGGAGCACCGAAAATATCACCAACGTAATGTGAGAAATATGACCAGTTGGTTCCGAATTGGAATTCCATGGTCAAGCCCGTTGCTACACCCAGAGCAAAGTTAATACCAAATAACTTACCCCAGAATTTTGTCATATCTTTATAGATCTGTTTGCCTGACAGGACATATACCGTTTCCATAATCGCAAGCAAAAACGCCATACCGAGCGTCAATGGCACGAACAGAAAGTGGTACATGGCAGTTAAAGCAAACTGTAATCGTGACAGTTCGACAATATCAAACATCTTGACTCCTTGCTCCTAGCAGGAAGACACCGACTTGCGGCAACCCGACTTCGTAAAACGAAAGTCTCATAACTACCAGCAATAAATGCCTCATACACAATAATGAATTATTAATGAAACCAAAATCAGTATATACCACAATAATGGTACGCCTATATTTACACATAATAAATACGTTTTACGTGATTTGGTCTGAAATTCTGAATATAAATCAAAATCATCCTCTATTTTCAGAATAATATCTATCTATCTTAGATCAATTTAATCAATTTCAGTGAATGCATTTCATGTTAATAAATTGATTTTAATCAAATTTATTATGAATTTGTTAAATTTTCCAACTATTATTTCCTTGTTTTGTTAAGCTTTACAGCTATTATTTCATTCTGGTTACCGAGTGTTAATAATATGTTATTTTAGGTGTGATTTATTTTGTTTTTTGGTATAAAAAACATTATAAATTTAACTTTTTATTTTCATTATTCAAAAAATATATTTTTCAATATATTGAATTAAATTACCAAATAAATATATGCCTCTAAAACCAGTTAAATTTAATTGAAAAATAACGTACTGGATATAATGGTCATGTATTAAATAGTTAGTTGTTGTGATATGCTTCCCGCCTTTTAAGGGTAAAGCATGGCCAAAGCTGACGTCTATTGCCGTTATTGTCACAAATC
>NZ_NJAI01000002.1:156639-304038 GCF_002632725.1 Xenorhabdus hominickii | reverse complement strand
AGAGAGAACGAATTTAACTCAGCGTACTCGAGTAAAAAGACTGAATAGAAAAACTATCAGTTATTCAAAATCCGAAGAAATGCACGATAAGGTGATAGGAACTTTTATTGAGCGTGAGTACTATTTTTGATATTCAATCTAACTATTTAATACATGACCGATATAATAACTAACCTACTGTTAATCTTATCAATAAAAATAAAAAGGCTACCTCAGGGTAGCCTTTTTGTATAAAAATAGCTTATTTTAAAACCAATTATGCTAATAACTCTTTTACTGCATCGCCAATGTCTGCAAGGCTACGAACCGTTTTCACGCCTGCGGCTTCCAGTGCAGCAAACTTCTCATCTGCTGTACCTTTACCACCCGCAATAATCGCACCTGCATGCCCCATACGCTTACCTTTAGGCGCAGTTACACCCGCGATATAAGCAACAACTGGCTTAGTCACATGCTCTTTGATATAAGCAGCAGCTTCTTCTTCTGCTGTACCACCGATTTCACCAATCATAACGATGGCTTCTGTCTGAGGATCTTCTTGGAACAGCTTTAGAATATCGATAAAGTTTGAACCTGGAATTGGATCGCCACCAATACCAACACAGGTAGATTGCCCTAATCCAGCGTCTGTAGTCTGTTTAACGGCTTCATAAGTCAGTGTACCAGAACGAGATACGATACCTACTTTGCCCGCTTTGTGAATATGACCAGGCATGATACCAATCTTACATTCATCAGGCGTAATCACGCCTGGGCAGTTAGGCCCAATCATGCGAACACCCGCTTGATCCAGTTTTACCTTCACTGTCAGCATATCCAACGTTGGAATACCTTCTGTGATAGTAATGATCAGCTTAATACCCGCCTCAATCGCTTCCAGAATGGAATCTTTACAAAATGGGGCTGGAACATAAATGACAGACGCGGTCGCACCAGTTGCATCGACAGCTTCACGCACTGTATTGAACACAGGCAACCCTAAATGCTCAGTACCACCTTTGCCCGGAGTCACACCACCAACCATTTGGGTGCCGTAAGCAATAGCTTGTTCAGAGTGGAAAGTACCTTGACTACCAGTAAAACCCTGACAAATCACTTTGGTGTTTTTATCGATTAAAATAGACATTATTTATTCTCCGCTGCTGCTACTGCCTGTTTGGCTGCGTCTGTCAAACTGGTCGCGGCAATGATATTTAAACCACTGTCTGCCAGTTTCTTAGCACCCAGCTCAGCATTGTTTCCTTCCAGACGAACAACTACTGGTACGTGAACACCCACTTCTTCCACCGCACCAATAATACCGTCAGCAATCAAGTCACAGCGGACGATACCACCAAAGATATTTACAAAAACAGCTTTGACATTTTCATCTGACAAGATGATTTTAAACGCTTCGGTAACACGCTCTTTCGTCGCACCACCACCTACATCAAGGAAGTTTGCCGGTGCACCGCCGTGCAGTTTAACAATGTCCATAGTTCCCATTGCCAAACCTGCGCCGTTCACCATACAACCAATGTTGCCATCCAGCGCAACATAGTTCAGTTCCCATTGTGCAGCCTGAGCTTCACGTGGATCTTCCTGTGAAGGATCGTGCATTTCACGCAGTTCAGCCTGACGGAACATGGCGTTGCCATCAGCACCCAGTTTCCCATCCAGACAGATAAGATCACCTTGAGTAGTGATAACCAGAGGGTTGATTTCAACCAGAGCCAGATCACGCTCCAGGAACAGATTTGCCAATCCCAAGAAAATCTTGGTGAATTGACCAATTTGCTTACCTGTTAAACCGAGTTTGAACGCCAATTCACGGCCTTGATACGGCATAGGGCCAGTCAGTGGGTCGATAATTGCTTTATGGATCAGCTCGGGCGTTTCTTCCGCCACTTTTTCTATTTCGACACCACCTTCAGTAGAGGCCATGAAGACTACACGACGCGTACCACGGTCAACAACAGCACCTAGATACAGCTCCTTGGCAATATCGGTTGCTCCTTCCACCAAGATCTGATGAACAGGCTGACCCTGTGCATCTGTCTGGTAAGTTACCAGTCGTTTACCCAGCCACTGTTCAGCAAAAGCACGGATATCTTCCTTGCTGTTGACGACTTTCACGCCACCAGCCTTACCACGGCCACCTGCATGAACCTGACATTTAACGACCCAAGGGCCTGAACCAATCTTGGATGCTGCTTCTTCTGCTTCACGTGGTGTGGTACAAGCATAGCCAGAAGGCGCAGGTAAACCATACCGTGCGAAAAGTTGTTTTGCCTGATACTCGTGTAAATTCATGATGTTCTATCCATAATTTAATATAAGAAAGGTAAATTACCTTCTATTTTGTTGCTCTGGATATGACCAGCCCGAAGGCTGGCCTGTATATACATTTTTACATCAACATCGTACTACTTCAGACTTGGCGGAATTCAACACTCTCCGCCGGTAGTGATGCTATACATCCAGCAACAAACGTGTTGGATCTTCCAGCATTTCTTTGATGGTCACCAAGAAGCCCACAGACTCACGGCCGTCAATCAGACGGTGGTCATAGGACAGTGCCAGATACATCATTGGGAGGATCTCAACCTGACCATTTACTGCCATTGGACGATCTTTAATGGCATGCATGCCAAGAATCGCGCTCTGTGGTGGGTTAATGATCGGAGTGGACATCAGCGAACCGAAAACACCGCCATTAGTAATGGTGAAATTACCACCAGTGAGTTCTTCAACGGTCAATTTACCGTCGCGGCCTTTGATAGCCAGCTCTTTGATGCTTTTCTCAATCTCAGCCATGCCTAATGCATCTGCATCACGCAATACTGGTGTAACCAGACCACGTGGAGTAGATACCGCAATGCTGATATCAAAATAGTTATGGTAAACCACGTCGGTGCCATCGATAGAAGCGTTAACTTCTGGGTAGCGTTTCAATGCTTCAACCACAGCCTTCACATAGAAAGACATAAAGCCCAGACGCATACCATGGCGTTTTTCAAATGCATCGCCGTATTGCTTACGCAATTCCTGAATTGGCTTCATGTTGACTTCATTGAAAGTCGTCAACATTGCCGTATTATTTTTCGCTTCAAGCAGACGTTCTGCTACACGCTTACGCAGACGAGTCATTGGAACGCGTTTTTCACTACGATGAGGCAGCAAAGATGGCTGTGCAGCAGGTTCAGATGCAGCAGGCTTATTGTTCTCTTTTTTATTCGCAGCAACATATTTTTCTACGTCTTCGCGAACAATGCGACCACCAACACCACTACCTTTAATTACAGCAGGATCTAAGTCATGCTCTGCAATCAGACGACGAACGGCTGGGCTAAGAGCATCATTATTTTCTTCTTCCAAAGAAGCGGTCTGGCGCTGGGCTGGTGTTGCTTCTGTTTTTTCTTTGATATCAGCAGGAAGGCCAGTGCTGTCACCCAAACGGATACGACCGATCAGCTGCTTAGACAGTACAGTGGCACCTTCTTCTTCCAAAATAGCTTCCAGAACACCTGCTTCACTTGCAGGAACTTCCAAAACAACTTTATCTGTTTCAATTTCAACCAGTACTTCATCACGCTTAATGGTATCACCTGGTTTTTTATGCCATGTTGCAACAGTGGCATCTGCAACGGATTCAGGAAGGTCTGGAACCAGAATTTCTACGCTACTCATTTTCTATCCTTATTTATTCAACGTTCAATGCGTCATCAACCAGTGCTTGCTGTTGCTTCTGGTGAACAGATGTATATCCCACAGCAGGGGAAGCAGACGCTGGACGACCTGCATAACGTAAAGAAGCCCCAAATGGGATCGCTTCACGGAAATTATGTTGACTGCAATACCAAGCCCCTTGGTTCAGTGGCTCTTCCTGACACCAGACGAAATCATGGACATGAGCATACTGCTCAAGCTGGGTTTGCAAATGCTGACGTGGGAATGGATACAGTTGCTCAATACGCACGATGGCAACATTGGTCTGTTCATTCTTACGACGCTGCTCCAACAAATCGTAATAAACTTTACCGGAGCAAAGTACAACGCGTTTAACATCTTTTGGATCTAAGGTGTCAATTTCACCAATCACTGGCTCAAATTTACCGTTAGCCAGTTCATCCAGACTGGATACTGCCAATGGATGACGCAACAGTGACTTAGGTGACATCACGATAAGCGGACGACGCATACCACGCAGAGCCTGACGGCGCAGCATGTGATAAACCTGAGCTGGGGTCGATGGTACACAAACTTGCATATTCTGCTCGGCACACAGTTGCAGATAACGCTCCAGACGTGCTGATGAGTGCTCTGGCCCTTGTCCTTCATAACCATGTGGTAACAGCATAACCAGACCACACATACGGCCCCATTTTTGCTCGCCAGAGCTAATGAACTGGTCGATCACAATCTGAGCTACGTTAGCAAAGTCACCGAACTGAGCTTCCCAGATGGTCAAAGTACGAGGTTCTGTTGTTGCATAACCGTATTCAAACGCCAGCACTGCCTCCTCGGAAAGTACTGAGTCCCATACGTTAAACACACCCTGGCTATTGTGAACATTTGCCAAAGGCACATAAACAGAAGCATTGGTCTGATTATGAATAACAGCATGACGGTGGAAAAACGTACCGCGCCCTGCATCTTCACCTGAAAGACGTACAGGAATACCTTCATCAACCAGCGTCGCGTAAGCCAGTGTTTCCGCACCACCCCAGTCAAACAATTTATTGCCGTTAGCCATTTCTGCACGGTCGCCATAAATTTTTGCAACACGTGAATGCATTTCTACTTCGTTAGGGATAGTGCTAAGGCGCTTACCGAGGTCTTGCAGACGTTTCATATCTACTTTATGTGGATACTCTTCATCCCATTCGTGATTCAGGTACGGTTCCCAAGTGAATGAATGCAATCCCATTGGACGCCATTCATCAACCACACATTCACCGTGATCCAGTGCGTCACGATACAGATTAACCATCTCAGTGACATCGTTGGCAATCAGCAAGCCTTCTGCGACAAGCTTATCAGCATAGATTTTGCGTGCTGTTGGCTGTTTTTTGATTTTCTGGTACATCAGTGGCTGAGTTGCACTTGGCTCATCAGCTTCGTTGTGACCATGACGACGGTAGCAAACCAGATCAATCATGACGTCACGTTTGAAGGTATTACGGAAATCAAGCGCCAAACGAGTAACAAAGGCAACGGCTTCCGGATCATCCGCGTTAACGTGGAAAATCGGTGCCTGAACCATTTTCACAATATCAGTACAGTATTGTGTTGAACGCGCATCTTTCGGATTAGAAGTAGTAAAACCAATTTGGTTATTGACCACAATGCGGACAGTACCACCAACTTCATAACCACGAGCCTGAGACATGTTCAGTGTTTCTTGAACAATCCCCTGCCCTGTTACAGCCGCATCACCATGAATGGTGACTGGCAGAACCATGTTGCTACGACCTTCATCAAGGCGATCACGGCGAGCACGAACTGAACCGATAACAACAGGGCTGACAATTTCAAGGTGAGACGGGTTAAAGGCCAATGCCAGATGCACCAGACCACCTTCAGTTTCAAAATCAGAAGAAAAACCTTGGTGGTATTTTACGTCACCCGTACCGAGGTGTTCTTTATGTTTGCCTGAAAACTCATCAAACAAATCAGAGGGTTTTTTACCCAATAAGTTGACCAGAACGTTGAGGCGACCACGGTGGGCCATGCCCATAACAACTTCACGGGTATCCTGTTTACCAGCGTGGCGAATCAGCTCTTTCAGCATAGGGATAAGTGCATCACCACCTTCCAAAGAGAAACGTTTCGCCCCTGGGAATTTAGCACCTAAATAGCGCTCTAAGCCTTCCGCTGACGTTAACTCCCTCAGGAACCGACGTTTTTCTTCTTCATTGAACTGCGAACCTACTGCCACAGATTCCAGACGTTGTTGAATCCAACGCTTTTCTTCCGTATTGGTGATATGCATATATTCCGCACCAATCGAGCCGCAATAAATGCGTTTCAGCGCGTCATATAGATCAGTCAATTTCATGGTTTCTTTACCAATGGCAAAAGAACCCACATTAAATGTTTCTTCGAAATCCGCTTTTGTTAAATTATGGAAAGCAGGATCGAGATCAGACACTGGTTCCTGTTTCCATAATCCCAATGGATCGAGATTTGCATTTTGATGTCCGCGGAAGCGGAATGCGTTGATAAGCTGCAAAACCTTAACTTGTTTTGCATCCATTGCCGGATCGCTAACGGAAGTGTGGTAACGTGTGGCATCCTTTGCCAGACGACGGAAGTAATCACGTGTCTGAGAGTGAAGTTGTTCCCCGTTAAGTCCTACATCCGGTAATTGCTGGAAGATTTCTCTCCAACTTGCATCAACAGAGTTAGGATCGGTTATATAGTCTTCATAGATTTGCTCTATATAAGACTGGTTTGCACCAGCCAGAAAGCTCGAGTCCAGCCAGTCCTTCATTGCGCCGTTCTGCATTGTGATCCCTTAAGCTTTAAAAGCTTTAGTTTTCGCCGTGGTTAACAAATACCGCTTAATTAGCGGTGTTGATAAAAGGTTCATTTGGACGTGCTTAATGCATGTTCTTTAATTTGGGATTTCCTCCCCTTCAAGGAACCTTTAAAAACTGAATATCAGTTTTTAAAGGTTCCTTTTATTCAAAAACATGCGCCGTCATTAGCAGTAGGCAATTTACCATTTTTCATTCTTAATGCCCTCCATCAGTTTGATTTTTCTTTCAAAATTGTGGAGGGCAACATTATATGCGCTATTTACACACTATTTATGTATTATTTATACCCTTTAACATATTGGGTATATGTGCAACATTTCATTTATGCGCTGTGTTTCAGCAGCATAGATTTAATATGACCAATCGCTTTTGTCGGATTCAGCCCTTTAGGGCATACATTGACGCAGTTCATGATGCCGTGGCAACGGAAAACACTGAAAGCGTCATTCAGATTATCCAATCGTGAAGTTGTTTCTGTATCACGACTATCAATCAAGAAGCGATATGCCGCTAAAAGACCCGCAGGGCCAATAAACTTATCAGGATTCCACCAGAACGACGGACAAGACGTCGAGCAGCAGGCACACAAGATACATTCATATAGACCATCGAGTTTTTCGCGTTGTTCCGGTGATTGCAGGTGTTCACGCGCAGGGGGGTTTTTACCATCGTTAATCAGATAAGGACGGATTTTTTCATACTGTGCGTAGAATTGGCCCATATCAACAACCAAGTCACGAACCACTGGTAAACCAGGCAAGGGACGAATAACAATTTTCTTATTGCCACGACGCAGTGCAGAAACAGGTGTAACACAAGCCAAACCGTTTTTGCCGTTCATATTCACGCCATCAGAACCACAAACCCCTTCACGGCAAGAACGACGGAATGACAAAGTTGGATCTTGTTCTTTTAGCTGGATGAGCGCATCCAGCAACATCATGTCACGCCCTTCCTGTGCTTCCAGCGTGTAATCCTGCATGCGAGGTACATCGTCTACATCTGGATTATAACGATAAATTGAGAATTCAAGTTTCATAATCTATTTCTCCGCAACTGGAACATCAGTAACGCAATTAGTAAGAACGCACTTTCGGCGGGAAAGCTTCACGCAGTGTCGGCTGCATATTCACTTCGCGACGAGTCATGCTCTCAGTTTGCGGTAAATACAGGCTATGGCACAGCCAGTTAGCATCATCACGTTCTGGATAGTCAAAACGGCTATGAGCTCCACGGCTTTCAGTACGGAAATTCGCAGCAACAGCCGTTGAATAAGCTGTTTCCATCAGGTTGTCCAATTCCAGACATTCAATGCGCTGTGTATTGAATTCTGATGAAGTATCATCCAGACGAGCGTTTTTCAAACGTTCACGGATTTCTTTCAGCTCTTTCAGCCCTCTCGCCATTGCATCACCTTCACGGAATACCGAGAAATTGTGCTGCATGCAAGCTTGCAGTGCCTTACGGATTTCAACCGGATCTTCACCTGAACGAGTATTCTCCCAACGATTCAGACGATTCAGTGCAAGGTCAACATCAGATTCACTCGCATCACGGCTGGTTCCTTGTTCCATCAGACACTCTTTCAAATGCAGACCTGCGGAACGACCAAACACAACCAAATCAAGCAGTGAGTTACCACCCAGACGGTTAGCTCCGTGAACAGAAACACACGCAATTTCACCCACAGCAAACAGACCTGGAATCACCACATCTTCGCCTTTTTCGTTCACTGTCAGAGCTTGACCTGTGATCTTGGTTGGAATTCCGCCCATCATATAGTGACAGGTTGGAATAACTGGAATCGGCTCTTTCACTGGATCTACGTGAGCAAAAGTACGGGATAATTCAAGGATACCCGGCAAACGAGATTCCAGAACGTCTTTGCCCAAATGATCCAATTTAAGTTTAACGTGAGGACCCCATGGGCCTTCACAGCCACGACCTTCGCGGATTTCGATCATCATAGAACGAGCGACAACATCACGGCCAGCAAGATCTTTAGCATTTGGTGCGTAACGCTCCATGAAGCGCTCACCATCTTTATTCAACAGATAGCCACCCTCACCACGGCAACCTTCTGTTACCAGAACGCCTGCACCAGCAATACCCGTTGGGTGGAATTGCCACATTTCCATGTCTTGTACAGGAACACCTGCACGCAAGGCCATACCAACACCGTCACCAGTATTGATATGCGCATTGGTTGTCGATTGGAATATACGACCCGCACCACCTGTTGCCAGAATGGTCGCCTTAGCTTTGAAATAAACTACTTCACCAGTTTCAATACAGATAGCAGTACAACCAACAGTCGCGCCATCCTGATTTTTTACCAGATCCAGTGAATACCATTCAGAGAAAATAGTCGTGTGATTCTTCAAATTATGTTGATATAGGGTATGCAATAAGGCGTGACCGGTACGGTCAGCAGCAGCAGCAGTTCGGGCAGCTTGTTCGCCACCAAAATTCCTGGATTGTCCGCCAAATGGACGCTGATAAATACTGCCATCATCCAGACGTGAGAATGGCAACCCCATGTGTTCCAATTCTAAAATAGCTTCAGGGCCTGTCTTACACATGTATTCGATGGCATCTTGGTCACCGATATAATCGGAGCCTTTTACCGTATCATACATGTGCCACTCCCAGTTATCTTCATGGGTATTGCCCAGAGCAACAGTAATTCCACCCTGTGCTGAAACGGTATGGGAGCGGGTTGGGAATACCTTGGAAATCAAGGCACAAGATAAACCCATTTGTGAAATTTGCAGTGCAGCACGCATACCTGCGCCACCAGCACCAATAACAACAGCGTCAAACTCTCTTACTGGCAGTTTCATTTATGCACCCCACACAACGATTGTTCCGTAAATCAAATAAGTCAACAGCGCCACAATGATCACCAATTGCAGCACCAAGCGCAGTACAAGTGGTTTGACATAATCTGTCAGCACCTGCCACATACCAATCCATGCATGAACCAGAATGGAAAGCAGCGCCAAAACTGTAAACACTTTAGTGAGGGATGAAGAGAAGAAACCACGCCAGACTTCATAGGTAATATCTGACGTTGTTGCGATAAAACCAACGAGATAGAGGACATACAAAACAATAACAATCGCAGATGCACGTAACAGCAGCCAATCCTGAATGCCTGTACGACCCAATGCGGATGCGTTGCTTACCATAATAATACTCCCGCCAGAATAGACAGAATAACCGCAATGACTATTGCTACTTTGGCAGAAGCACTACCGGTAGCAAGATTTTCTTCCAAGAAACCAAAATCCATTAACACATGGCGAATGCCTCCACAGATGTGGTAAGCCAGAGCCGTCAATATCCCCCACAGGATAAATTTGACGAAAAAGCCAGTCATGATTTCAGATGCTTGTAGGAAACCCTCCTGCGAAGACAATGACATACCTAATAACCACAGCAGAATGCCAACTGAGATAAAGGTGATGACACCTGAGATACGGTGCAAGATCGATGCTACTGCGGAGACGGGTTGGTTAATCGTCCGCAGATCAAGGTTGACAGGTCTTTGTTTTTTCACAATTTTGCCCACAAAGCTTTTTTTTATTTTCCATCCTCCGGTCCTGGGCGGGAATCAGACAGCGCTAAGAGGATACAAAGACACAACATAATTAAATTAACAATCCTTACGTGTTCATCAAAAGTTGTGATTTGATTACGCTGGACGCTCCTACATCAGGGTAATCCGGAGACCTTACGGAAGTATAAGTACTTCACATTGTTATTACAATTCCCACACAATATGATTGTTAACATTTAGCTTGAACAGTGAGAAAGATCACGCTTCAAACATTTTTCATAAAAACCATTATCTTGTTTGACAAAGATTAAACATTTATCTTACATATATGTCGCTATTTATTATTTGCGTCGTTTTCCGATGAAAAAATAAACTTTACGAAAAACAGAAGATATGTAAGACGTTATGTAAAAGTATTATATGAGCACAAAATGATAACATTTTATGTCTATAATGCTTTAAACATAATACCTAGAAACTTTTTAACAACCTGAAAACTATTGTCATCCGTAATGAGATTTCAGCATTAAATGTGATACCAGCCTGATTTTAAACTCTCTCCGGTAGCACAATGCCATCGGCACAGTATAAATTGCGCCTATTCTGGTTGTTAGGGGTTATAAAAATAAGCGCTAAGGAGATTTAAATGGCTGATAAAAAAGCTACGTTGAACATAAATGGTTCAGCTGCTATCGAACTAGACGTACTAACGCCAACCCTAGGTTCTGAAGTAATTGACGTTCGTACCCTCGGCTCAAAAGGCTTCTATACCTACGATCCTGGTTTTACCTCCACCGCCTCCTGTGAGTCGAAAATCACCTATATTGATGGCAATGAAGGCATTTTGCTGCACCGTGGTTTTCCCATCGATCAGCTCGCAACGGAAGCAAACTACTTAGAAGTTTGTTACATTTTGCTGAACGGCGAACCGCCGACACCCGAAGAATACGAAAAATTCAAAACTACAGTGACTCGCCATACGATGATCCACGAACAGATTACCCGTCTGTTCCACGGTTTCCGACGTGATTCCCATCCGATGGCTGTACTTTGTGGTGTTACAGGCGCCCTAGCTGCCTTCTATCACGATGCGCTGGATGTCAATAATCCTCGCCACCGTGAAATTACCGCTTACCGTCTACTGTCAAAAATGCCAACAGTAGCAGCGATGTGTTATAAATATTCTCTTGGGCAGCCTTTTGTTTATCCACGCAACGATCTTTCTTATGCGGCCAACTTCCTGCACATGATGTTTTCAACACCTTGTGAAGAATATAAGGTGAATCCAGTGTTGGAACGCGCTATGGATCGCATTTTCATTCTGCATGCAGACCATGAGCAAAATGCTTCGACTTCAACAGTACGTACCGCAGGTTCTTCCGGTGCCAACCCATTTGCTTGTATCGCTGCAGGTATTGCATCCCTTTGGGGGCCAGCACATGGTGGGGCGAATGAAGCCTGTCTGCGTATGCTGGAAGAGATCCAAACCGTCGAACACATTCCTGAATTCATCGCACGCGCTAAAGATAAAAATGACTCTTTCCGCCTGATGGGCTTTGGTCACCGTGTTTACAAAAACCACGATCCTCGCGCTACCGTGATGCGTGAAACCTGCCATGAAGTACTGAATGAGCTTGGCCTGAATGACAGCCTGCTGGAAGTGGCGATGGAGCTGGAGAGGATCGCTCTGAATGATCCGTACTTCATTGAGAAGAAATTGTATCCGAACGTCGATTTCTATTCCGGCATTATCCTGAAAGCGATGGGAATCCCATCTTCCATGTTCACCGTGATTTTCGCTATTGCCCGTACTATAGGGTGGATTGCACACTGGAATGAAATGCATGATGAAGGCCTGAAAATCGCGCGTCCGCGCCAGCTTTATACAGGTCACGACAAACGCGATTTTGAAAGCCAGTTGAAAAAAAAGTAATTTAGACTCTGAGCACACACTATTTGCATTCTGAATAGCCTATTCCTACACCTCTCATGTTAATTCTTATCAAGAAACATCAGGGGTGTAGTTTTCATGGTTCGATATAACTAATTGTTTTAACAACAAAAAAGGATATAAAACCGTTATGATCCTTCCACCAAAACTGTCTATCGGTGAAACGATTGGATTTTTTTCTTCTTCATCACCCGCCACAGCCTATGCCCCTACTCGTTTCGCCAGAAGTGTTAACTACTTAGAACGTCAAGGTTATAAAACAAAAGCAGGAATATTGACCGGAAAAAGTGATTTTTATCGCTCTGGAACTATTATGCAAAGAGTGGAAGAATTTAACGCTTTGCTTCGAGATCCAGAAGTTCGCTGTATTATGTCCACGATAGGCGGGTATAACTCTAACTCAATGTTGCCTTATATTGACTATGAGGCCATTAAAAAAGATCCGAAAATTATTATTGGCTATTCTGACATAACAGCTCTATTACTTGGAATTTATAATAAAACAGATGTTGTGACTTTTTATGGCCCCGCTTTAGTCGCTTCATTTGGAGAATATCCTCCTCTGGTTGATGAAACCTTTGCCAGTTTTTCCCGGATAGTCAGTAATCCCCAATCCCCATTGATTTATCAACAACCTAAATATTGGACGGATGAATATATTGAATGGGAAGATCAAATTAATCCGAAAAATACAGTCCCTAACCAATGGACTTTTGATGGAAAAGGAAAATATCGCGGCAGACTAATTGGCGGTAATCTAAATACCCTTAATGGAATCTGGGGCAGTGAATTTATGCCTGAAATAAAACAAGGCGATATTCTACTGATTGAAGACTGCCATCAAGGGATAGAGGAAGTTGAACGTGCTTTGGCCCATCTGCATTTATGTGGAATCTTTGATAAAGTTTCCGCGATTATTCTTGGAAAACACGAACAATTTAATGATCAGGGAACAGGACGAAGCTCTCTAGATGTTCTTAAAGAAGTTATGAACGGTAAAGAAGTTCCTATTCTGGCAGACTTTGATTGTTGCCATACACATCCGATGTTCACAATGCCGCTGGGTGTTAATGTTGTTATTGATTTTGACTCAGAGTCTGTTTTTCTACCAGAACCATGGTGTTCAAATTAATTATCCCTATCCTATCTTCATCTCTCTGATCCCGCCATATACTCCCTTGGCGGTCTTCCCATTGCTTTACGGAAAAACGTCACAAATGCACTATCATTGGCAAAACCCAGTTCCTGCGCAACATAGGACAACGTTTTATGCTGTGCCAATAACTCTATCGCCTTAACCAATCGCCATTGCTGCCGCCACTGTTGATAATTCATGCCTGTTTCACGCTGAAATATCCGAGTAATGGTTTTCTCACTAGCGCCAATATAAGTCGCAAGCATGTGTAATGATGCTGGCAATTGTTCAAGTGATAAACACGATAAACGCCGATCAGAAGGCAATGGCAACAAAGTTGGCTCTCTACGCGCTTCACGGATCTCATCAAAAAAGACGGCCAGCAAATTTGCTCCTCTTCCCTGATACCAATCAGAATCGAAAGAAGATACCGCAATGCGCTCTAAAAGTGCTTGTAATAATGACGAGGCTTCCATGACTTCGCTTTGCGCTGAAATTAATTCCGTTTCAACAACATCAAGGTAAATAGATCGATATCCTACCGAACCACGCATTTCTGCCCGATGCCATGTTTTGGGCGGGATCCATGCCACTCTAGTTGGCGGCAGAATAGAGATATAATTTTCTAAGGTGATCTTGATACAGCCTCGTTGAGTAAAAAGTAATTGCCCCATATCATGCTGGTGGGATCCCGAATCATGCTGTCCCATTTCTGCTGCAATCCCAACCACAGGAACATTCAAACTGTCGGGATCAAAATGATCACTTTGCCGTAGCCACGCCATACTAAACCCTGCTGACCAAAAGTCCGATTCGATAAATAATTTGTCCTTATTATCATAAAAGGACATCTATAGGAATGCTAATCTTGCGGATTATCACTCAATTATAATCAGAAGAAACATCATGAAAACCAAACCCTCTCTTTGGCTTTCCATCGCCTTACTGATATTCCCGCAGATCGTAGAAACTATCTATAGCCCTGCATTAACTAACATTGCCAATAGATTTTCTGTCAGCTCAGAGCAAGCAGCCCAAACTCTATCAATCTATTTCTTTGCCTTTGCCCTCGGAGTTGTCGTATGGGGACGCATGTGTGATGTGATCGGCAGGCGCCCGACCATCATTACCGGACTATTACTCTATGGATTAGCCTCTCTGCTGGCATTACTGGCCCAACAATTCTGGTTATTGCTAGTTGCCAGAATGTTGTCAGCTTTCGGTGCCGCAGTCGGCTCTGTCGGCACACAAACTATCATGCGTGATACTTACCGTGGTGAAGAATTAACCCGTATTTTTTCTATCATGGGGATTGCTTTAGCCGCCAGTCCTGCTATTGGTATGCTCTGCGGCTCCACATTGAACTATTTTGCAGGTTATAAAGCCGTGTTTGCTGGACTGCTTGCTTTGGCGGTTATCCTAATCTGTTGGTCTATTATTCTCTTGCCAGAAACGCGTCCGGCTAACGTGACAAAAGTAGCTTTATTCCGTACTGCAATCATGATGTCCAAAGATATCTCAATTTGGCGAAATGGGTTTCTGATCGCATTTTTCAATATTTGCCTGTTCAGCTATTATCAGTTAGCCCCCTTTCGTTTTGAACAATTCGGATTATCACAGGAAATATTTGGCTATACTGGCCTGTTATTAACTTTCGGCGTCGGGTTTGGTTCGTTATTAAACAAATACCTATTAAAGAAACAGTGGACATCAACCCAATTAGTCACCCTTGCCTCACAGATGATTTTATTAAGTGGGATCGGTGTATATTTGCTTGAAAATAGCTGGTTCTTTATTTTACCCATGCTGGGAATCGTTATCGCTTATGGGCTTGCCATTCCTAATATATTGGCCTCTACATTGAGCAACTATGCAGATCGGTTGGGTACGGCTGGCGCTTTGCTGGGGCTGTTTTACTATTTGTTGCTGGGCCTCGGATTGGCATTGGCTGGTTGGAGTCAGGCATTAGGTAATGTACTGATCTGTTGTGGAGTCGCAACGGTTCTTTTAGTGCTTATTTCAACAAGAGGAAAATGTTTGTTTCTTATTTTTAGGCGTTCTCAGTACTCATCCAACAAAAATAACAAAATCTAAAAAGCCCCTAATTTTTTGGATAAAAATGAAATCAGGGGTAAACAGATTTTACTTAAATATCAAGCTGGATTAGGAATATCGATAAAAGTCACATCTAACCCATGATGATTCGCCAACCATTCGCCGAGTGCTTTAATACCATAGCGCTCGGTTGCATGATGTCCGGCAGCAAAAAAATGCAGCCCTATTTCACGAGCAACATGAATTGTTTTTTCTGACACTTCACCCGTCACAAAAGCATCAACACCAAACTCAGCAGCCTGTTCAATAAAACTCTGACCGCCACCTGTACACCATGCCAAGGTACGAATTTCTGCGGGGGCATTATCTCCACAATGCAATACGTTGCGCTCCAATCTTTTTTCAAGGCGCTCAGTCAATTCTGCGGGTGTAATAGGCTGATCAAAAGCACCATGAGGAAGCAAAGAATCGATATTACCTATAATCTTCACCCCCATCTGACGTGCTAATTGAACATTGTTACCTAATGTAGGGTGGGCATCCAGCGGAAGATGATAGCCATACAGGTTGATATCATTGCAGAGCAGTGTTTGTAAACGACGACGTTTCATACCACGAATAACGGGTGATTCATTCTTCCAAAAGTATCCATGATGAACGATAACAGCATCGGCTTCGAGACGAACCGCTTCGTCCAACAATGCCTGACAAGCCGTCACACCTGTAACTACCCTCTGAACATGAGGACGGCCTTCCACTTGCAAGCCATTAGGGGCATAGTCTTGAAATTCACGGATATTCAATTCCGTATTGAGCACATGCTCTAATTCAACATTGTTCATCACATTCCCCCTGTTATCTCGCTTTTTCATCTTAAAATCCATTGGGTATAGCATCTTAATAGCGTATAAAACAAAACACCCCGCCAGAATAAACGGGCGAGGTGTCAAAATACTATATTCAAAATTATTCTCAAAACTATATTAAAAACGATATTCAAAATGCGTGATCAAGAAAAACGCTCAGAATAGCAACCTGAAGGATGGTAAGGATCCATAACCCACAGTAATAACACAATATTATCGATTTCTAATACCTGCTGCAATTTCTGAACATTCCAGCCATACAGGCTTATCGCTGGTTTTTAGCCATACTTTATGCAGATAGCTATAAAAACGGGCACGATCACGATGAAATAGCATAACAGGAAGCGCAATGGCACCCAGTGTTATAGCGCCAGTACGCCGCAAGAGAATCTGATGCCAAGAGTAATCACGATATATAGACATTAGAACTCTCCTAATGAGCTGAATTTGTAAGATGTATAAAATTTTATCCGATAAAGTGAAATTTTACTACTCATCAGACCACTTTTTTAGTGGTTTAAATCACTCTTTTTTTCTGTCATCGTAATTTAATTACAAAATTAACACCTAAACAAAAACAAAACCAACAATTTGAAAACAAAAATTTAACCCACCAGAGTTTGCTACACTTGCCCTAATAACGTCTTATCAATTAAGCCCCATTATTTTTATACTTTTTTTACACTTTCAGGCTCTCTTTTAATAATTTCTTTGTATGGTCATTCTTATGCTGTAACTGGTTAGTTATTAAAGAAATAAACAAAGGGATACACTATGAATATATTCCTCATCATTGGCATCTTTCTTGTCATGCTGTTACTGATCTATCTGATTTATGCATTATTAAATGCGGAGGATTTCTAAATGGTGATATCCTCTTTTCTACTGATTACCAGCTTTCTGCTCATTCTGTTCCTATTGGGCAAACCTCTGGGTAACCTGATTGCTACTCTGGTTGAAGGTGAATTACCCCACTGGCTGACAAGAACAGAAACAAGCTTGTGGCGTTGTTGTGGATTACAAAAACCCGGCAGCAGCGTTAGAGAAATGAACTGGTGGCAGTATTCACTCGCCATCCTTATATTCAATATAGCAGGATTATTATTGTTGTTTATCTTACTGATAAGTCAGGGACATCTACCACTTAACCCTCAGCATTTTGCTGGCATGAAATGGGATTTGGCACTGAATACTGCTATCAGTTTTATCACCAATACTAATTGGCAGGCTTACAGTGGAGAAAATACCCTCAGTTATCTGAGCCAAATGATGGGGTTAACTGTCCAGAACTTCCTATCAGCGGCAACAGGAATTGCTGTGGCTTTTACCTTAATGCGGGCATTTTCTCGTCAAGGTATCCAAACACTGGGAAATGCATGGGTCGATATTACTCGTATTACCTTATATCTCTTGCTTCCGCTCTCAATCATCGTTGCTCTGTTCTTCGTCAGTCAGGGAGTTATCCAAAACTTCTCTTCTTATATCCTTGTCCACACGATTGAAGGTCAACAGCAATTGCTTCCTATGGGGCCAGTTGCTTCTCAGGAAGCCATTAAACTCTTAGGAACAAATGGGGGTGGATTTTTTGGGGCAAACTCTGCTCATCCCTTTGAAAACCCCAGCTCACTCAGCAACTTTATACAAATGCTGGCTATTTTCTTGATCCCCTGTGCACTGTGTTTCACATTCGGCCGGGTTGTTGGTGATAACCGTCAAGGATATGCCTTACTCTGGGCGATGAGCATTATTTTTGTTGCCACTACGATATTTGTAATGTATGCCGAAATCGCTGGTAATCCTCACCTCATTCAACCTGATATCAGCAGTCACATGAATATGGAAGGAAAGGAGTCCCGTTTTGGCATCCTTGCTTCTTCCTTCTATAGCGTAGTCACTACATCAGCCTCCTGTGGCGCAGTCAATTCAATGCACGATTCCTTCACCGCATTGGGCGGTATAATGCCACTTTGGTTAATGCAAATTGGTGAAGTGATATTTGGTGGTGTGGGTTCAGGTCTCTATGGCATATTGCTGTTTGTTCTGCTTACCGTATTTATCGCTGGTTTGATGATTGGTCGCGCACCAGAATATTTAGGCAAAAAAATCGATGTTCATGATATGAAAATGATCGCATTGGCTATTTTAGTTACCCCTTCGCTTGTCTTATTGGGAACCGACCTGGCTATTTCAACCGATGCTGGACGTAGCGCGATTGCAAACCCCGGTGCTCACGGTTTCACAGAGGTGCTCTATGCTCTCTCATCCGCAGCCAACAATAATGGTAGTGCCTTTGCCGGTCTGAATGCTAACAACGTTTTCTATAATCTGTTGTTGGGAACAGTCATGTTTCTTGGACGCTTTGGCGTCATTCTCCCCGTTCTAGCTATCGCTGGCTCCATGATTGGCAAAAAACGCCAACCGATCAGCCGTGGAACCTTACCTACCCACGGTTTTCTCTTCATCGGATTATTAGTTTTGGTCATTTTACTGATTGGTGCACTCACTTTTATTCCTGCACTGGCTCTTGGTCCTATCGCAGAACATTTACAACTTTGGCAGTGAGGATGTGAGGTAATTCATGAAAAACAAATCACAAGCGTTATTTAAACCCACTTTAATTCGCCATGCACTTATCGATTCATTAAAAAAATGTCATCCCGCTATTCAATGGCGTAATCCCGTCATGTTTGTTGTCTATCTGGGAAGCTGCTTGACCACCTTCTTGTGGATTAGCATCTTGGCAGGACAATTAGCAGGTGACGCCCTGTTTACTGGCGCCATTACACTCTGGTTATGGTTTACCGTTCTGTTTGCCAATTTTGCAGAAGCATTGGCGGAAGGACGTAGCAAAGCTCAGGCATCCAGCCTGAAAGGGGTAAAAAAAAGCAGCTGGGCGATTAAACTGGCATCCCCCAGTCATGATGCCTCCAAGGAAAAAGTGACCTCTGATACTTTGCGCAAAGGCGATATTGTGCTGGTGGAGGCTGGAGAAATCATTCCTTGTGATGGTGAAGTTCTTGAGGGAGGCGCTTCCGTTGATGAAAGCGCCATTACGGGGGAATCTGCACCGGTTATCCGCGAATCTGGAGGCGATTTTTCTTCTGTTACGGGCGGCACTCTGGTTTTATCAGATCGGTTAATCATTAAATGTGTTGTCAATCCGGGGGAAACGTTTCTAGACCGAATGATTTCAATGGTCGAAGGTGCCAAGCGATGCAAAACGCCCAATGAAATTGCTCTCACAATTTTACTCACTGCACTAACGATTATTTTCCTGCTGGTTTGTGTCAGCCTGTTACCTTTTACCCTATTCAGTGTTCAAGCCAATCAATTCGGATCTCCCATTACGCTCACCGTACTGGTCGCTCTTTTGGTTTGCCTTATCCCTACCACTATAGGCGGATTACTTT
Source organism: Xenorhabdus hominickii (assembly GCF_002632725.1). Taxonomy (GTDB): domain Bacteria; phylum Pseudomonadota; class Gammaproteobacteria; order Enterobacterales; family Enterobacteriaceae; genus Xenorhabdus; species Xenorhabdus hominickii. The sequence goes on along the minus strand of NZ_NJAI01000002.1, from coordinate 284,535 downwards.
CAGCCATTGGTGTTGCAGGCATGAGCCGCATGTTAGTCGCCAATGTCATAGCCACAAGCGGACGTGCCATTGAGGCTGCTGGCGATGTAGATGTTCTGCTCCTGGATAAAACCGGCACAATCACGCTAGGCAATCGTCAGGCATCTCAATTTTTACCTGCCCCCGGTATCACGGAACAACAATTGGCTGATGCAGCCCAACTTTCTTCTCTTGCTGATGAAACACCAGAAGGCCGAAGCATCGTTATCTTAGCCAAACAACGTTTTAATCTGCGTGAACGTGATCTTCGGGCATTAAACGCCACATTTGTTCCTTTTTCTGCCATGACACGAATGAGCGGTGTCAACATTAGCAATCGCATGATCCGTAAAGGTGCAGTTGATGCAATTCGCCGTTACATTGAAGCTAATCAAAGCCAATTTCCAGATGCCATTGATTTATTGGTACAAGAGGTTGCCAACAAAGGGGAAACGCCTTTGGTTGTTGCCGAGAACCAGCGTGTTTTAGGTGTCGTAGCCTTGAAAGATATTGTAAAAGGTGGAATCAAAGAACGTTTCAGTGAAATGCGCAAAATGGGGATCAAAACAGTGATGATCACTGGGGATAATCACTTGACCGCCGCGGCAATTGCAGCCGAAGCGGGTGTTGATGATTTTCTGGCTGAAGCCACCCCTGAAGCTAAACTTGCCCTGATCCGTCAATACCAGTCTGAAGGCCGTCTGGTCGCCATGACGGGTGACGGAACAAATGATGCGCCCGCGCTGGCACAAGCTGATGTCGCCGTTGCCATGAATTCCGGCACACAGGCAGCCAAGGAAGCGGGCAATATGGTGGACTTAGATTCCAATCCCACCAAGCTGATTGAAATTGTACATATTGGCAAACAAATGTTGATGACTCGCGGCTCATTGACCACATTCAGCATTGCCAATGATATCGCCAAATATTTTGCCATCATTCCCGCTGCCTTTGCGGTCACTTATCCGCAACTCAACGCCTTGAACATTATGCACCTTCATTCGCCAGAATCTGCGGTATTGTCTGCTGTTATCTTCAATGCAATCATCATTGTCTTTCTGCTTCCGTTGGCACTAAAAGGCGTCAGTTACCGCCCAATGGACGCATTGTCACTCTTACGCCGAAATCTGTGGATATATGGCCTTGGAGGGCTACTCGTGCCCTTCGCAGGTATCAAGCTCATTGATATTTTACTTACTGTTTTATTTTTTCAATAAGGTGATGAAAATGATCTGGTTACGTACTTCCATTGTCCTGCTGACATTTCTTACTCTCATCACCGGTATTGCCTACCCGCTGCTGGTAACGGGATTAGCAGAAGTTTTATTTCCTCACCAAGCTCAAGGCTCTTTGATTGAGAAAAATGGCAAATTGATTGGTTCTGAATTAATTGGTCAGGATTTTACCAAAGCCAACTATTTTCACGGACGTCCTTCCATGACAGCAGAAATACCTTATAACACGCTATCCTCTGGAGGCAGTAATCTCGCTGAAACTAACCCCATTTTGAACCACCAATTTCATCAAAACATTCTGAAAATACGTTTAATTAATCACTCTGAAAATCGTCCTATTCCTGTCGATCTCGTGACAGCATCCGGTAGCGGACTCGATCCCCATATATCCCCTGAAGCGGCTGAATTTCAGGCACAGCGCATAGCTGACGCTCGCCAATTGCCACTTAAAGTTATCAATAAATTAATTCAGACACACACTGAATCTCCACTGTTGGAATACATGGGTCAACCTGTAGTCAATGTGCTGGAACTTAATCTGGCACTGGATAATCTGAATCCGAAAGGCAGATAAAATATGGATCAAAATGAACCTCAGCGCCCCGATCCAGATAAGCTATTAACGCTGGCAAACAAAAAGCCACGTGGCAAACTCAAAATCTTTTTCGGCGCCTGCGCTGGCGTCGGTAAAACCTACGCCATGCTACAAGAGGCTCAACGCCTGCTGGCTCAAGGACTTGATGTCATTGTTGGTGTCGTTGAAACCCATGATCGGCAAGAAACCGCAGCCTTATTGGAAGGTTTACCCCAATTACCACCAAAGTATTTCCGCTATAACGAACGAAGAATTGCGGCATTTGATATTGATGCTACCCTTGCCCGTCATCCGGCCATCATTCTGATAGATGAACTGGCATTCAGTAACCCTCAAGATTGTCGCCACCCTAAACGTTGGCAAGATGTGGATGAACTACTGGAAGCCGGAATTGATGTCCTGACCACCATTAACGTACAACATTTAGAAAGCCTGAACGATGTTGTCGGCGGTATTACCGGTATTCGTGTCCGCGAAACCATTCCTGATCACATGTTTGATCATGCCGATGAGGTTGTTCTGGTTGATCTTCCTCCTGATGATCTGCGTCAACGGCTCAACGACGGCAAGGTTTATATTCCAGGTCAGGTCGAACGGGCTATTGAACACTTCTTCCGTAAAGGAAACCTGATTGCCCTGCGTGAACTGGCACTGCGTCGTACCGCCGATCGCGTAGATGACCAAATGCGGGCTTTTCGTGATACCCGGGGAAAAGAACCCGTATGGCATACGCGAGACAGTTTACTATTGTGCATTGGTTATAACGCCGGCAATGAAAAGCTGATCCGAACAGCGGCTCGCTTGGCGGCAAAGCTCGATTGTGTCTGGTATGCTGTTTACGTTGAAACCCCCAAGCTACACCGACTGCCAGAGAGCCAACGCCGAACCATTTTGAACGCATTGAAATTAGCACAAGATCTAGGCGCAGAAACCGCAACACTTTCCGATTCCCATGAAGAAAAAGCAATTCTGCGCTATGCAAGAGAACACAACCTTGGCAAGATCCTGATTGGTCGCTATTACGGCGCAAACTCAAAACTCTTTGGCTTTAAATGGCGTTCCGACTTCTCAGAACGACTGGGAAAACTCGGCCCTGATATCGATCTCATTATTGTTGCACTTGAAGACAAAAAACATTGGGATAAAGAGCAACGAGACACCCGAAAATTAAATGAAAAATGGAGAATCCCGCTTCAGGGTTTTGTGATGGCCGTTGTGCTCTGCGCCATTACCACTTTTTTTTCCCGCGTATTTTTATTCGACTTAGATAAAGCGAATCTAGTGACAATCTACTTACTCGGTGTTGTCATTATCGCTCTGTTTTATGGCCGTGGGCCTTCGGTTTTTGCTGCCTTTATCAACATCGCCATTTTTGACATCTTTTTTGTCCAACCGCACTGGTCGCTTGCAGTCACGGACATGCAATACCTGCTCACATTTACCGTTATGCTGATTGTCGGTGTAGTGGTAGGAAATCTGACCGCAGGAATACGCTATCAAGCCAAAGTTGCTCGCTATCGTGAGCAGCGAACGCGGCATTTATACGAAATTACCCGAGAGCTAAGCCGGGCATTGAACAAAGAAGATATAGCCCGTATCAGCTATCACTTCCTGTCCAACAGCTTTCAAGCAAAAACAGGCCTACTGCTGCCTGATAGCCACAATCGTTTATATCAGGTGAAAACCAATAACGGTGGTCAGATGCAAATCGAGGAGGCCATTGCCAAATGGTGTTTCGATAAAAAGCAACCCGCTGGAGCAGGTACAGATACATTATCGGGAGTTCCTTATCAATTACTACCTATCGCTACGCCTTCACAAGTATTTGCCATCCTTGCCATTGAATCCCCTAACCTGCGCCAATTACTGGTACCAGAACAACAACGGTTATTGCAAACCTTCACCGGATTGATTGCCAACGCACTAGAACGTTTACACCTCGCCCACACTGCTGAATCTGCCAAGCTGGAAACCGAACGGGAGCAACTGCGCAACTCGCTACTGGCGGCGCTATCCCATGATTTACGCACGCCATTAACCGTGCTATTTGGGCAAACAGAAATACTGATGTTAGATTTATCCGCTGAAAACTCTCCTCATACCCAACAAGTTAACCAAATTCGCCAACAAATCCTCAGTACCTCCAGGTTGGTCAATAATCTACTGGATATGGCACGCATCCAGTCAGGCAGCATTCAACTCAATCTTGAATGGTATCCTCTGGAAGAGATTGTTGGCAGTGCTTTGCGCTCACTGGAATATACCCTCAACCGTTACACCGTAGAACTTTCCCTTCCGTCCGATTTACTGCTGCATTGTGATGCAGCCCTGCTAGAGCGTGTATTTATCAACCTACTCGAAAATGCCATAAAATATACCCATGAACAGACCCCTCTGGGCATACAAGCTACCATTGAGAAAAAATTTTCTCATACACAGGTGCATATCGAAGTCTGGGACGCAGGAACAGGAATTCCACAAGGGCAGGAACAACTCATTTTCGATAAGTTTTCACGTGCCAGCAAAGAATCCGCTATACCCGGTGTCGGACTGGGTTTGGCGATCTGTCGAGCAATTGTTGAAATTCATGGTGGAAAAATATGGGCGGCTAACAATAAAAAAGGTGGAGCTAGTTTCCACTTTATTCTACCGTTGCAGGAGCCACCAACAATTGAAGATGCTCCTGAGGAAATGTGAGTAAAATTAATTTGAATACAGCCAATGTGCATACAATTAAAAACAATACAGTACTCATCATTGAAGATGAAAAGGAGATCCGACGTTTTGTTCGATTGGCGCTAGAAGGTGAAAATTCTCGTGTTTTTGAGTGTGACACATTAAAACGAGGTTTAATTGAAGCCGCCACCCGTAAACCTGATCTATTAATCCTTGATTTGGGATTACCTGACGGCAATGGCATTGATCTCATCCACGATATTCGTCAGTGGAGCAATATTCCGATCATCGTTCTTTCCGCTCGTGACAGCGAACAAGATAAAGTCATGGCTCTGGATTGTGGCGCGGATGACTATCTGAGCAAACCATTTGGCATCAACGAATTGATCGCCAGAGTGCGTGTTGCCCTCCGTCGCTCATCGAAAACCACTCACTCCGAATCTGTCATTCACTTTTCAAATATTCAAGTTGATTTGGTGAATCGTCGAGTTTTGAAGGGCAACGATGAAATTCATCTGACACCAATTGAGTACCGGCTACTGACCGAATTTCTCACCAACAGTGGCAAAGTACTGACTCAACGCTATTTACTCAGCCACGTCTGGGGGCCAAATTACGTCGAGCACAATCATTATCTGAGAATTTACATGGGGCATCTGCGGCAAAAGTTGGAAGACGAACCTGCCCGTCCCAAGCATTTATTAACAGAAACAGCGGTCGGTTATCGATTTATGCCTTAAGAGTATCGCCCTTAAAAGTAAATACCTTAAAACCATGCCTCAAACTATAGCTTGAGGCATGAAATCAAAAATAGCTATCCGTTACTTCTTACGAACGGGTAGTCCAGTGCCGCGGCTCCCTTCCTGCGGTAAAACCAACACTACGGCTGACCAAGCTGGCATAGCCACTTCACCAGTTTCCATGACTCGCACCCCAGCAGCTAGAGAAGCCTTACCCAATTCACGTTGAATATCATTTAATATCAATCCCTTGATTTTAAGATCTTTCACAGTAACAGACCTCGGTGCAGCATTAATGATCACCACCAAACCATCAAATCGCCCATCATGATCGTGATCAGTTGTATAACCATCATCAATAGTCATTACCAGCAATCCCATTTGCTGATGTGGCCCAACATTAACAAAATCAACGCGCTGTTTGACCGACGCACCATCGCCAAGTGTCATCAATGGTGAAAATTGACGCAAACGCAACAGTTCCTGATAAAAAGCCATCATCTGTAATAATTCACTTTGCTTTGGTTTTTTTACTCTATTTTTCACATGATTAATCAACGGGTAATTCTTGCCATCATGACTATATTCCGGCATACCCACATCATAATTATTATCTTTGTAGTTGTAGCTAACACGATTAAACCAATCACCCGCATCATATGAATCACGGGTAAACGATTTTGAGCGTAATAACTCTGACCCTTGCTGGTCGAAAGCCAGCCCTTGTCCAAGAAATACTGTCGCCAGAGAAATTGCCTGCATACGAACCCTTGTCATCAGATCCGCTTTATGCGCAGCCTTATAATTAATGATATCCCACAATGTCTGGTTATCGTGTTTAGAGACATAATTCAACACTTCAATGGGATCTGAAGCATAACCCGCAGCTACCCCTTTATAATCAATTTCCTGCCCCGTTTTCACTGCCCCATCTTTATCAATCATGACAAAATCAGCCAAATTACCCGCCATGCCCAGACGTATCAGATCCAACAAATGACGTGCTTCATGCACATCTAATCTGGCAATTTCATTCGGTAATGTCCCAGCACCGTTACCTATTCCCTGATTAATGCGAATATCATCCGCAAAATCAAATGGCCCCCCACCACGTACAGCATCTCTTAATCTATCAGAGAACGTACCAACACCAGTGCCGATAAGATTAGTCTGCGACGCCGTTTCGAATCGGTCATCCTGCCCAGCGTTCCAGCCCTCACCGAAAAAATAGATCGAGGGATTAATAGTACGTACTTTTGCCAGTGCCGATAAAATTTGAGCCTTAGGGTGATAGCCCATTAAATCGAAACGGAAAGCATCTATCTTATAATCCTTAACCCAAGTGATCAGTGAGTCTTCGATGAGCTTGGCAAACATGCGATGTTCTGGTGCGGTGTCATAACAACAGGTGCCATTTTCAACATGACCCGTTATTTCATCCAAGCGCTGATAATACCAAGGCACTATCTTATCCAACACCGAAGTTCGGGATGCAGGGCCTGCTGCATTAGTATGGTTATAAACGACGTCCATAATCACGTTCATACCCAATTGCTGTTTGATAGCCTGCACCATAGAACGAAACTCTTTTATTCGCCCTGAACCCTCTGCATCCGTCGCATAAGAGCCTTCCGGTACTGAATAGTGAAACGGATCGTAACCCCAATTATAAGAATCCGTTTTTGCCACCATGGAATTGAGTTCTTGTACTTGCGGATTATTAATATTGTCATCGTGTTGTAATTGCTGCAAAACGTCTCTCACAGTCAATGAACTATGACAATAATCAGCAAAACGGCTATTTTTCACCGTTGGGTTTATTCTGCATAAACGGCTAAAAGAGTGATCAAGATCGGCGATTTTGTGGCTAAATTCATTGATGGAGGCAATATCAAACACGGGCAACAACTCTATATGAGTCACTCCAAACTGACTCAACGCTTTGAGATGTTTGAACATATCACTGTTATTGGCCGTAAGAGCCAAATACTTACCACGCCAAGTTTCTGGCACAGTGCTATCTGCCGCAGAGAGATCACGGATATGCGCTTCATAGATGGCCATACGTGCAATATCCGCTGGTGTATTTTGCAGATGAGGCGTAGTTAGGTTATCCCAATTTTGTGGCTTCAATGCTTCATCATCCAAATTAATGACCTGACTATATTCCGAATTCGTGGAAAGGCTATGAGAGTAGGGGTCAGTCACTTCATATCGTTCCACCTTACGGGAATACGGATGATATATCGTCAAAGCGTAACGGTAATAAGTACCGATTAATCCTTTATCACCTTGCCATAACCAAGAGCCACTCACTGCATCACGTCGCATTGTATGATTGGCTATCATCTGTTTATTCTGATTATAGATAACCAGACTAACCTCTTGCGCAGAGGGTGCCCAAAGACGGAAAATCACACCCATATCATTGACCTGTGCGCCATATTCCAGTGTCTCAGCAATATCAGCGAAACGGTCATCCAACACACCGGCAGTTTGCACTTGGGTTGCTGATAATAACGCGCCTTGTTCATTAGCCGCCAATGCCACCAAATCACCTGTTAGTAATAAATCAATATCCGTATCTTCGGGCAGACTGAATGCCGGCCATGTCGCTAAATGGGGAAATTTCTTTGCTGTTTCGGGACTCAAAACCGTTGGTGTAAGTGACAGATATTCATCGGTAAAATAACCTTGTTCATTGGTTTCAACTTTCTTGTTTTGATTGTGATACAGGCGAATAATGGGTTTACTTGCGCCATCAGGCCATAATAGCGTCCGCCTATCTACCCAATGGGCGGAAGCCTGAGTGATTTCTACCTTGGAATTAGAGATTTCTGCGCAACAATGATAAATTTGCTCACCACTTGATATTTGATTCACACTATTTATTTGATTCACACTATGTGCCATCGGTTTCTCCTGAATATTGAACAAATGATTGTTGTTTTGAGCGCAATTTGTGAGTAATAAAATAAATAAGCAACTGAATAAAATAAGGTAAACCTTTCTCCAAAAATCAGATTTCATGGTTAAACCTTTTTTAATAAAAAAATAACGTCTATCATTTCACTTTTAATAGAAATTAAAATAATGATTAAATATTGTATTAAGCATTTTTTCCTCATCCTTTTATTCATAAAGATGGGGAGGAGGATAAAGGATGAATTATTTTTTTGATGTAACACATAGGATTAATTGAATATGAGTACATGGTTAATTTATGCCTTACTCTCCGCGCTTATGGCGGCGCTGGTAGCTATATTTGGAAAAATTGGGCTACAAAATTTGGATCCAAATACAGCAACTGCCATCCGTGCTGTCATCATGGCATTGTTTCTGGTAGGCGTAGTCGTTGTGCAGGGAAAATTAAATCTCATCAGTGACATTCTCGCTAATCGCAAGGCTCTGCTGTTTATCCTGCTCAGTGGAATTGCCGGGGCACTTTCTTGGTTATTCTATTTTCTGGCGATCAAACATGGCAATGTTTCTCAAGTGGCTCCTATCGATAAACTGAGCGTGGTATTTGCGGTAATTCTGGCAGTCATTCTGTTCAGTGAAAAAATTTCTTTGATAGCTGCCGCAGGGGTTGCACTGATTACCCTAGGTGCTTTGATGGTCGCTTTGGGATAAGCCAATACTTCACATTGCAACCATCAATTGCTATAAAAAGGAAAAGCCGCAGCAACTGCTACGGCTTTCGCTTTTCAAATCAACAATAGAAATCAATTAACCAGCAGCAAATACCTGATTGACGATTTCCTGCGCCTCTTGCTCAATTTTTTCACGATGCTCGGCACCGAGGAAACTTTCACAATAGATTTTATAGGCTTCTTCGGTACCTGAAGGACGGGCTGCAAACCAGCCATTATCACTCATCACTTTCAAGCCGCCGATGGAAGCGCCATTACCCGACGCCGTTGTCAGGCGAGCTGTGATCGGATCACCTGCCAGCATATCTGCCTTCACCATTTCTGGCGATAATTTAGACAACAACGCTTTTTGCTGATGAGTCGCTGCTGCCTGAATGCGGCTATAGCTTGGCGTACCAAAACGGGCGGCCAGCTTGTCATAACGCTGTTGTGGATTCTCTCCGGTCGTTGCAGTCATTTCAGCCGCCAGCAAGCACAGGATGATACCATCTTTATCGGTTGACCACGGTGTACCATCAAAACGGAGGAAAGATGCCCCTGCGCTCTCTTCACCACCGAAGCCCAATTGGCCTTGATATAACCCATCCACAAACCATTTAAAGCCGACGGGAACTTCCACTAACTCACGCCCCAAATCTGCCACAACGCGATCGATCATGGCACTGGAAACCAACGTTTTGCCTACAGCAACGTTTTTAGGCCACTGTGGGCGGTGACGGAATAAATAATCTACCGCCGTCGCCAAATAATGGTTAGGGTTCATCAAACCAGCCGGTGTAATAATCCCGTGACGGTCGTAATCAGGATCATTGGCAAAAGCCAAATCAAATTTACCGCGCAGCTCCAATAACCCGGCCATTGCCCAACGGGATGAGCAATCCATACGAATGACACCATCATGATCCAGCGTCATAAAACGAAATGTTTGGTCAACCTTATCATTTACCAACGTCAAATCAAGATTGTAATATTCCCCGATTCGTTGCCAGTAGGCGATGCCCGAGCCACCCAGTGGGTCAATGCCAATTTTTAGACCTGCTTTCTGGATAGCTTCCATATCCACCACTTCACCCAGCGCAGTGACATAAGGATCGATCAAATCCTGTGGGTGCAGATATTCGCTTTTCAATACCTGCTCATAAGGCAGTCGCTTAACCCCGTTGAGATCATTCGCCAGTAATTCATTGGCTCGCTGTTCGATGATAGCGGTAAGATCCGTATCGGCGGGCCCGCCATTAGGCGGATTATATTTAATGCCACCGTCTTCTGGCGGATTATGGGATGGCGTGATCACAATGCCATCAGCCAAATTTTTTCCCTGACGGTTGTAACATAAGATGGCATGGGAAATAGCAGGTGTCGGCGTAAAACCGTTATTCTCCTGCACAATCACATCCACGCCATTCGCAGTCAACACTTCCAATACAGAGATAAATGCCGCTTCAGAAAGCGCATGAGTATCTTTCCCCACATAACATGGCCCGGTAATTCCCTGCTGCAAACGCACTTCCACAATTGCCTGAGAGATAGCCAGAATATGTGCTTCATTAAAACTGTTGCGCCCAGCGCTCCCACGATGACCGGAAGTACCAAATTTGACTTTATGTGCCGGATTTTCAGATTGTGGTTGCAGAGTGTAATACTGTGAGGTGAGCTGTGCGACATTAATTAAATCATACTGCTGGGCAAGCTGCCCTGCTCTTGGATGGATTGCCACTTTTTTCTCCTAAGAGAGACCGCACTGGCTTATCCGACAGTGCAGTATAAATAAAATGAAGCGGTTTAAAACAGCTAACTAAATTAGAGTCAACTAAATTAGATCGTGCCACACACTTTTTCAATCAAATTTGCCGGGAACTTCATATCCTGCATAACATGTTCGATCATGCTACGTTTACGGTCAGTGTTGGTATTTGTGATCACCCAAAAAGGTGTACCGGGGATATGACGAGGCTTGGTTTGCTTGCCGCTAGCCAGCAAAGTATGCTCATCGCCAGCAAAATAGGTGCGGGTACGACCATGCATCGCTTCCGTTGTGCTGGAAAAACTCTCACTGTTCAGACTATACAGCGTAGACAGAATGAGCATAAAACGTTCAACAGATTTTTTCTTTTCGGCGTACTCATCAGAAAGCAGTAATTCGCGAACAACACGAACTGCATCACGGGAACGGGCAACTGGGGCTTTAACAGCGGATGTAGGATCGTTGGCAGACTGTGTAATTTGTACTGGCTGCCCGGCGTCCAATTTCAATATGCGCCGTAAAATATCAGATGCACTTTCACCGATATGCAGGGTTTGGCTTGCAATAAAGCGGTAAAGGTCTTCATCAACTTCTATCGTTTTCATTTCTATCCAGTACTGTTCTTAATGAAAAAATTATTCTGAGATTATAAGATATAATGCTACAAAACAAAACAATTAAACTTTCAATAACTTAAAGTGATTCTTTTTAAAATTGGCAACCTTCATAAAAACGACTCTCCTCTAAAATAAATCAATCAGTTACAACTATTTCATCCTATTGAGTTTGTCACTGTCTGCATGTCATGATATTAAACAACACAATATTAAACATTGTATGAATGGTATTAAATTCAGGCAAATCATGAAATCAAATAGTCAATTAAATTATCATTTCCACACACCGGAAAATCCACAATCCTCCACGCCTATTGTTCTGATTCATGGACTTTTTGGCGATTTAAACAATCTAGGAGTATTAGGGCGCGATTTACAACAATATTATCCTGTCATTCAAATCGATGTGCGTAATCACGGTATTTCACCACAAATGGAAAACATGGATTACAACGATATGGCGCAAGATGTTCTGGCTCTCCTTGATAAGCTTAATATGCCCAAAGCCACTATTATTGGGCATTCCATGGGTGGAAAAATCGCCATGACCATGACGTCTGTTGCACCAGAACGCATTGAAAAAATCGTAGTGATTGATATAGCTCCCGTCGCTTATCCTATTCGCCGCCATGACAGTATTTTCGCGGCACTGAATAACGTCACATCAGCAGGAGCACAAAGCAGACAAGCAGCGACAGAGATTATGCGCCAAGATATTCAGGAAGATGGTGTCATTCAGTTTTTGCTGAAATCATTCCGTCAGGGAGAATGGAAATTCAATCTTCCTGTACTGCAACAACAGTATGAAAAGATTACCGGTTGGGAGCGCATCCCCGCGTGGTTACAGCCCGCCCTGTTTATTCGCGGTGGAAATTCGGATTACATCACTGAAGAATACAGGGAAGATATCATCAGTCAATTTCCACAAGCGACAGCATGGGTTGTAGCAGGTTGTGGGCATTGGGTTCACGCTGAAAAACCTGAAGCAGTACTTAGAGCAATCCATCGTTTTTTGGGAACAAAATAATTATGTTATCAGCCCACTCAACGTGGGTTGATAATAAAATCCAATACATGCTCAATATTACCATCAATAAATTACTTTACTGCTAACAAGTGTATTTTATTTACTTTTTTAAATCAGCCGAAATAATAGAACCCAATATAAAAATAATTATATAGAATTTATTACCAATGCCTTAACATGCAGTAAACAAATAAGCACCAAGATAATACTTTATAATATACTCACTCTTATTCAATAATAATACACGCCGAATAAATAAAATACCCTAAAATTAATTAAGGACAAATAACAATGAAAGATAAAGCGATATATAATCCTATTGCAGATCTCTACGAAAGTTTTTCAGATTCCGCAGCCCAAATCAACGTAGAAGTCCGAACTATCCTCAATCTATCAGGCGATATTCAAGGAAAATCAGTGTTAGATTTAGCATGTGGATATGGTCTTTTCAGTCGGGAATTCAAGAAGCACGGTGCATCAAAAATTATTGGTGTTGATATATCAGATAAAATGATAGAAATTGCCAAAAGAAAATCGCAAGAATATGATGACGGAATAGAATTTCATATAAGAGATGTCTGCAAGATGGAGTCATTCGGGAAATTTGACCTAATAGTTGCGGCCTGGTTATTCTGCCATGCGGAATCAATTGAAGAACTTGAAATGATGTTCCGTGCAATTGCAGATAATCTTACTCCTTCCGGTAAGCTAATCGCTTATACACTTGAACCTGATTATCGATTAGAAAAAGGGAACTGTGAAAACTATCTCTTGAATATTCTTAGTGAAGAACCTATTCAAGACGGAACTCTCCTGAAAGCTGAATTTCTTACTACACCACCCACTCCTTTTACGATGCATCGTTGGAGCCGTGAACAGTACAAAGAAGCAATGAATAAATCAGGTTTAAAACAAATTGAATGGCATAAACCCATGCTGTTACAGAGCGATATTGATAGCTACCCTCCTGGTTTCTGGGATAATTTTCAACAAAACTGCAGCGATGTTGCGCTGGTTTGTCAATTTTAACAATATACTGAAGCCGTGTAATTACACGGCTTTGCATAGAAATATTTTTTGAATGGTTACTCCTTAACTGTAATTCATGTTAAATCTAAATAATATTACAATTTTAAAATTGCTTATATTTTTTGTTCTGGATTGGGAACCTAATTTCTATTATCATAATTTATGATAAATCACGATACTGTTATTAGGTATATAAAAAAGTGATTTATTTATAATTACAATGTACTGCAATCAATATTTTTAATGCAGAAAATATTATTATTCATTATAAAAGCAAAAACCCCGCTATTTTCAACGAGGTCTGTCAGTGTTCTGAAAAGCCTATAATAAGAAGCTTTCCGGCAGATTTATCCGGTGGGCAGAGACAGCGAGTAGCACTCGCCAGAGCATTGGTCGGAGAGCCCTCATTACTATTGGCTGATGAACCTACTGGCAACCTGGATCAACAGACAGCAGAAGAAATTTTATTGCTACTTTCTTCTCTTCACACAGACAACGCTATGACGCTGGTCGTAATAACGCATGACCCTATGGTTGCGAACCATATGCAGCGTGAATTACGTATAATTGATGGTCAGTTGCATGAAACCAGAGGGATGACAATTCATGCATAATAACCGTCAGTCCGGCAACTATGGTATGTCGGCATTAATGATATGGAGAGAAGCCTGGCGTAACTTAATGGCAACGGGGAAAAGTACCCTCCTTGCTTTATCTGGTATTGCTATTGGTTGCGCATCTATTGTGGCATTTGTTAATACCGGGCATAACACCTCACTTGCTGCGTTGAAGATGTTCAGCGGGCTTGACATCAACGTCATTACAGCAAGTCTGAACTCCTATAATCATGGGGTTGATAGTACATCAATTAAAATGACCGACCTAACAACAGCTATTCCTGGTTTATCTTCAGCAGCACCGTGGATCTATTTTCCTTCTCCTGGGCGCTATAACGGGAAAACAGAAACATTGACCATGATAGGCTCCTCCGCGGAACTTGAGAAAGTCATGCAATTGCAACTTCGTCATGGCCGATTCATCTCTGATTATGATCAGCACTCTTCTTATCTGGTCATGGGTAATGAAGTGGCCGTTACTCTTAGTCAAGGGAACGTATCCCAGATAATTGGCAAGCAGATTCAGCTTGGCAATTATTTATACACAGTGATTGGTGTTTTCGATATAAAAGGGCAAAACCCCATCTTCCTTTTTCTCTGGATTCAGTGGTGATTGTTCCAATAAATGCCATGCGTAAAATATCACCCAATACGGATCTCGCACCATAACGACCGCAACCACAGAAACCGATGCAAAAGATTTATTGGCGTTGCTCAAGCGTAAGTTTCCAGCGGTTGAAATTGATGTTCGGGTTGCTCAACAACTACTAAAAGGGCAGGCAGATCAAAGCAAAACCTTTTCTTTCATGTTGATCGGGTTGGCGGGCATTTCGCTACTCACCGGAGGCATTGCAATTTCAAATGTCATGCTTATGAATGTTTCAACCCGACGTAAAGAGATCGGGTTACGTATGGCTTTAGGTGCAAGATCCCATGATATCCGCCACCTTTTTTTGTATGAAGCGGCTGCATTGACATTTGCCGGTGCAATCCTTGGTACACTAGCAGGTGTCATCGTCTCCTTTCTTTTTGTACTTTATTCTGGATGGTCATTTTCTCTAGCCCCTTTATCTATTCCTTTAGGAATCGGTAGTTCAATTGCAGCAGGGCTTATTTCCGGCTTTTATCCCGCGCATAAAGCCTCACAGATGGAACCCGTACAGGCATTACGTGATGATTAAAAAATATTTCCTTTATGGCTCTCTGATCTTGTTTTTCCTTTTTCCTCGAACAGGATTTTCTGCATCTGAACAGAAATCATTAGTTTTATCAGAACCTACATCGAGAAGCCTCAGAAGAGGCTATAGGCCTGTCGTTGAGCGATGATATATGGCTTGGTTTAAGAAATAACTACGCGATCCGCAGTGTTTATCTGGATCGTATCGCCCAGAAATTTGATTTGCGGGTGGCAGAAGATCGATTTACACCAAAGCTACAGCTAAGTGGGAGTTACATTGCTGGTAAAAATCAGGATGCCAATTTTAGGAAAACTAACCTTCAACCTAATGCCACACTACTCACTCCTCTGGGAACTCGTTTCACGCTTTCCTGGACTCGTGATAACACTAAATCGGGGGTAAACAATTTTCACAATGACGGTGCAAGTATTACTGTATCCAAGTTATAAGGGACCGTTCCCTCGGTAAAGTTATAACTTGTACTGTGTATTCCTGAGGCTGTGATCACAGCCTGCTCCACCATTTTCGGTGAATTTTCTGCTACCTTGAGTTGGCGCAATGGCTTACCTTCCACACTCATCCAACATCCTTGACCTTTTGATGCATAAACAACGGTTGAAAGCGCGGGAAAACTCATTACCCCATCGTCATAAGCGACCTGTCGCGATGTTATTTGTTTTGGCGAGAGCTTTTTAATGTACGCATCACCGTATTGATGCCAATACTTAGCACACGGCCGGTGTGTCTCACGCCAGAGCCATTCATTGCCATATCCACAATTTTTTCTTTCATACCCGGTTTATGCCCGTTGTAACGGTAGTTGAGTTGAAAGGTTCTTTGGCAATCTTTGCAATAGTAGCGAGGAAAGCCCGCTTTACCTGTTCCGTGTTTACGTACGGGGTCAGTTTGGCTGCAATATCGGCAGGCCACTTCTATCGTGACAGTCATGATGATGTTCCATTAAAAAGCATAAGAATATCAAATTAACGCTTTGAAGTCATGACTGGATTTCTTTATGAATAATTAAACTTATCCATCGTTTCCATTTGAAACAAGGAGATAATCATTGATGTCGAAAGCTTGTTTTATTGATGAAGCATTTGAGGCATATGATGTTTCTGAGGTAACTAATGATATTAAAATGAAAGGTAATAATTTTAAATTACTCATCATCCATCAGCTCCTTTGCCACCATTGCCACCACTGCCGCCATTAGCATCACCATTACCATCACTACCGCCATCCCCCCCATTACCACCATTACCACCACCGTTGCCCCCATCACCTCCATTACCCCCATTACCACCAGATGCACCATTACCACCATTACCTCCTGATTGTCCGGGAGATTTCCCATCGCCCCCATTTCCTCCATTTGTACATTTGCTATTAGGTATTCCGTCTTTACCATCTTGACCGGAATTCCCATTTAATTTATTACAATCAGTCATTTTTACATCATGTTCGATTTTAGATTGAGCAGGTGATGATACAAAAGGAAAATTTAATATAAATGCAGCTATAATTATTGTTCTTAATTTCATTTTTATTTCTCCAGAAAATATGAAATTTTTTCAGGTAAAACAACGTAACATATAATTACCAATTATAAGTTACGTTGTTTTTTTTATTTATGCTATTTCATTTCCATTGTCGCTTCCATCACCTCCATTAGCAATGCCTCCGCCTTCATTACTGCTAATAAAAATGTATAGTAATGCTGTGTTTTTCTGTTGTATTTCTAATGTTTTTATAAGTTATTTATATGATGATTCAAATGTTTTTTCTACTGATATTGTTGGAATTAACGTAAATTCCAAGATTGGTATAATCACTTAAAACATTAGATTTTTTAATTTCATAACCTTTCTTTTTGATAATTTAAGGTTAATAATTTTATTTTATTAAAAAGTAATTTAGGAATATCGTAAATCGAAGATTAACTCCATTCCTAAAATACAATTTCTCATATTTTTTTAAATTATTTTAAACAAAACATAAACAAATAAAAAATACATTTTATTAAAAATTTTGTTAATATATTTACTTAATTGGACTAAAATAATCCAATAAATCACATTGTGATTTTTATTCATAATTTTTTTATTTTTTTCAAAAATAATTGCTTATTGAATCATGGATAGTACGCTTACTTGGAGAACATTCAGATATAGATGAATGAGACAAGATATCGGGCAACAGCTAGTGTTATGGGGATCGGATTTAATACCGTGCTTCGACCTTAAAAAACTCGCCTCCAAACACGTAACTGAAGCTAGCTTTTCCGACACTGAAGTGCGGAGAAATGGATGAATAGGAATCGTATGATTATAAAATGGCCCACTATTGTGAGCCATTGTTGTTAGTAAAAATATCTAAAAAATCCGTGAGGCTATTAGGCCAATTTAGATTTTCCGTTTGTTGTATCCGACCAAGCCGTTATGATAGTTGCTTTAGTCTGACTATCGAGAGAATCAATAAAACCACTACCACCCATATTCGGGGCAAAACCACTCATGGCCTGCACTAAAGAGTCTACCGCATTAGCAGAAAGTGCCGTGTATTCACGCTCACCCTGTGCGTCTTTACCTCCCATTTGGGTGACAATATCCGCACGATTGCCATTGAAGTAATCATTGAAGGTAACGGAACCCATGGCTTCAAACTGCCCCTGTACCGAAGTATCTTTGATATCGCGATGAGTCAGCAGAACCAAATCGTAACCACTGCGCTGGAACCACAAGTTTTGCCAGTTGATCTCGTTGAAAATAATCTTGTCACCTTGCTTGATATTTTCAACCACGTTATCAATAACATTGCCGCTAACGACATAGCTATTAACTCCCATGCCACCTTTAAAACGGTTCTGATAACCGCCCAGGACCAGCAGGTTGTCACCGCTACCGCCATTAAACTGGCTAAATTTGGAAATGACATCGGCAATCATGTGATCGTTGCCTGTTCCCCCATTGATAACCGCGTGATAACCCACCAACTTGATAGAATTGTTGCCCGCATTGCCATCGATCCGGTTATAGTTGCCGAATACCGTGGCAAAGTCGTCGCCAGCTCCCAAATCCACCTGATTGTTGTTACCAATGGTGACAACGTAATCCTGATCTTCGCCAGCATCAATGCTATTAAAGTTACCGGAGGCCACGATATAGTCACGCCCTTTTCCGCCGTCGATCACTCCGTTTTCACCAAAGGCAAAAATCTGATCGTCGCCATCTCCCATGTAGGCATAGTTAATGCGTCCAGCCAACACAGCAACGTCATTGCCTGCGCCACCAAACATCATATTTTCACGCCCCATCAGAACACCCACATCATCACCTTTACCACCGCTGAAGATATTTGAGGTTCCCACGGAGTAAAAGACATCATTACCACGACCGCCCCAGAAGTTGTTGTTATCTCCCAGATACGCACCCAGATCTTTACCGTCACCACCCCAGTTAAAGTTGTAATTACCGAAGGAGACGTGAATGTCACCATCACCTTGCAAATGCCCGCTGCTACGCAGGAAATCGAACGTTTTATCCTGTATGTTCAGCAAATCAGCGGTCAAATTATCTTTCAGGTTCGTGACCAGAGACTTCATCTCAGCTTGTTTGTCCTGATTTAACAGGGTAGCAAACAGGTTTGGCAGATTCAGTGAGTTAAACCCAAAAGCACGTTCTGACTGTGCATTTTCGATCTCCTGCTCCTTAATAGCGTCACGCTTTCCATTGAGTGATACCTTTCCTTCTTGGCTATCGTCAGGCGCTTTGGCTTTCAACCCGTGGCTTTCTGCAAAGGATTTAACTCCGTCAACACCAGTATTCAGCCCTGCTTTCAAGCTATCAAGCAATTTCGCCGGATCAGTGAATGCCTGCAATTGATCGCCACTGAATTCCCCTATGATTTCCATCATGTCACGCAGGATAGCAACCCCATCAACAGGCTGATTTGAGCGGGAAACAATAGTGCCATTCGCCGTGTAATCAACACCAAAGATATCTGCCAAAGTCGTATCAGCGCTGACACCCGCCAGCTTCCCTAACAACTTGTTTTTAATCTGACGAGGCAAATCTGTCGGACTAAACGTAAAGGTGGTTTTTGCCATGCCGGTGGCGGTATATTCTTGCGTCATCAGGCCAAACAGTGAACCCAGATTGGTATCCAAAATCGATTGGATATTGTCACCAAACATAAAGTTCCAGTTACCGCTTGTGACCTGAATATCAGCCCCCTGTCCGCCAACCGCAAAGTTGAAGGCCAATTTTTCATTCATTTGACGGAACTTTTCTGCCCGGCTGATTTGCCCCATTTCAGGGGTATTACCCTCGCCACTCAGCCACTGGTTGTATTTCTTGTTCAGTGTACTGTCGAGATCACTTTTCAGCCCTCGGCTACTACGATCGTTTTCTGAATTGAGGGCCGTCAGGGTTTCATATTTGACACTGCTGGTCAGATCAAGACCTGACAAGTCACTGACAAATTTCTTCGCCCCTTCCAGCGTCCATTGCTGATTTTGGGCAGTCAGCCAATCAGGTGAACTCCATGAACCGGCAATATTTTGCAATGCACCAGAAATACGGGCCGCACCATCAAATGGGTTGATCAATGGTGGTGTTGGAATGGATTTCTCCAGCATCACAATCAGATCATTGCTGCGCCCTAAGTTGAAGCTGACGTTTCGGTTACCCACAAATAGCTGAGCACCTTCTAATGCCTGATAACCGGCGATGTTAACGCTGTGTTTGCTGTCACCATTCCCAACGTGAACCATCACGTTGTTATCACCAAAAGCCAGAGACTTAAAGCCGCCCGCACCAACCTTGATACCCACATTGGTGGTTCCCCAGTTAATGGCGTTAAACTCACCATCACCGACCTGTACCTGAATATTGCCAGAATAGCTCAGGTGCTTTTTAGAAGATGATGCCACCGAGGATGATGTGGCTGATGAATGATCATCCACATTTTCAGAGCGTTTCGGCGCATGGAATATCTCTGTATTATCCGCGATCGCGCCTTTGACTTTGGCATCAATATCGGTTTGCCCCACGCGAGACAGGGTAATATCATTTTCAGAGATCCCCCGACGGATGCGCTCAAAGTGGCTTTCCACTTCACCTTTATCATTCCAACCCAGCACAATCTTATTATCTGTGAGTTTATTAACCCACTGTTCCTGCGCATCCCGCGTGTATTTCCGACCTACACTGTCCACCGCAACTTCACTGCTACGCGCTGATACTGCGGTACGGATACCTCGGCTATCCAATTCCGAAATAAAGTGACGAGCAAAACCATCACGACTGTCATCACGGATCAACGAGCAACCGACAAGGCTGATATGTTCAGGCGCCCCAACTTGCTTAAAGTCAGTATTGAATTGTCGCAGCATCAAGGCCAATTCTACGGCACTGTAGCCACTCATGCGAGTATGGTTGTATGCAGTATCCTCACGACCATGCCCTACAACCTGCCAACGCAATTTGCCGGGCTGTAATTTTTCAGATTTTAATTTTTCAGACAAAGCAGCCGGATCGCCATACACCACACGATATTTACCACTAGCATCAAGCTGGACAATCACACTGGAATCAGGATGTTTGCCTGCCAGATTTGCCGATGACTGTGCAACCACAGGGTCATTTTCTGTCTGGATAATAATCTGACCGCTAAAGCGACTGTCGCTATTTTCAGACTGCGGTTTGACCTCAACATTTACCCAAGAGTCAACGTTCTGGTTATTCACACGAACATGATTTTCCAATGCGTTGTCACTTAATGGTTTTTTCACTCCATCAGCCGCATTAATCTCTACAGGTTTCTTGATTGGGGTATCATCAAATACCGGCAGCTCCAGCATGTCTCGCATAGTGATTTTATCAGCATGTCTTGGACGATAGGTTGCCAAGACATCACCATCTATCACCACCACGCGCGCGAAGACAATTTCCCCTGCCGCGTTCTTTGGCAATTTGTAGCTTTGTGCCATATTCAGGTCGGGTCCACCGAAGAAACGAGTCACATAAGCGCCAAATTTCTCCGCTGACGAGAATTCGACAATCCCCGCATTCGGATCATAGAAACCATAAACGCGATTCTCACCAGTGCCTTTCGCCCATGCTGCCATCGCATGGCCTGGCGCATCCAGTTCAAGCAGTATAGGTTTACCTTCCGAACTTCTGGCAGTAATTTTCTGAATGACACCATCAACAGTCAGGGATTTTTCACCTTCCAGTTTCTCTTTCCACACTTTGATGGATGTGTCTGTCATCGGATTCATGGCATGGAGTGCCGCCAAAGATCCCAATAGTTTATTCGCGTTGGCACGCTCAGTTTCAGAATACAAATCCGGATTGCTGAGTACGGCTGCTGCCGAATACATTTTTTCCAGCAATTGACGGGCAACCCCATTCTGACCATCGTTTTCAAGTTGCTTCGCCACCAGAACCAATTTCGACAATGGATCACAACGCCCACCAAAGCCATCGTTTGACAGGTTCAACAATAGCAATTGTGGTGCCAGTTGTTCACTCGCTTTGATATCAGAAACACCTGTTGAAGCGATATCACGGAACAAGCGATTGAATTTCTCAGATTTCGGCTGGAAGGTGATTTTCAAGGCTCTGCTTTCAATTTCCCAAGCTAAAGCACCTTTTTGTTCCGCACTCCAGTTATTTTTAACCAGCAGATCCACCAATTGCTTGATATTCATGTCTGAACGGAAACCATCTACTGTCCGCTCTGCATTGCCCTGCTTATAGCCCGCCAGGAAATCCTTCGTTGTACGGATATCCTTCGGTTTCTTGCCTAGGCTGTCTGCCTGCGGTTGCAGCGCTTCACCGTAACGTTTCAGATCACTTTTTATACCCTTAAGTATCTCTGATTCATTAGTCTGAGGCTCGGAAAGTGTTGAAACAATCTGATTGGCATATTGGCTCATCAACCGACTACTAGCTTCATGACCATAGAAAGTTTGCTCACCTGATACCTGATAACCCGCTACGACAAGTTTGGCACGCAGTTTTTCACCTTCGTTGCCCAACCCTTCATTGTCGGTCAACAGCATGATTGGCGTCTGCTTTGAGATACCTTGCAGATTTTTTTCTACCGAGAACTGCCCATTGATTGACTTCGCCAATACGCCAGTGATCCCAGCAGGGTTGGGGACTTCATGAGCCGTAATAGCTTTGGTCATGCTTGGTATTGGACGGTCAAGCAATAAACCAGAAACAGCCTGTCCATTGCGTTCTGCGTAACGAGCCAGATCTGCCGCAATCGCCCCACCCATTGAGTAACCATGAATGATGATATTTTCCGGCTTGATGCCACGATCGTTAACCAAATAATGGAACATCGTGCGGGCATCATGATATACGCCTTGTTCGCTCGGAAAGCCATCGCTGGAACCATAGCCACGCAGGTTTACTGCCAGCAGATCAACACCCTGTTTTTGATAATGACTCTGGATAGCGCCGGCTTGTTCTTCCACAGATGAACCGGAGCCATGAATGAACAACACAATTTTTTTCGTGGATTCCTGCGCGGTAGCAGCTTCTGTTTCCTGCTTGGCAGAATGGTAATAACCTGTCAGACGACCGGCCTCACCGCGTAATGTCACTTTATCCGCAGTGCCGTTGCTGACCGCATAATCCAGTAATATCTGAGTATCTTCATTTACTTTGCGGCGAACGTCTTTGGCACCATAAAGTTCATTATTTAAGAAGCGTGTTACTGGATTGAATGGCTCTCTGTCACGTGGTGGTGTACCGTCATTGTCAATGGCAACTTTTTCCAGCAATTTGTCTTTATTTTCGGCGTGTCCCGGCGTTGTCAAATCGTTACCAACAATACGATTGTGCTTCTTGGTGGTAATTTCAACCTGTGCTTCCTGCAACGCCTGCCCATAGTTGAATAACTCAGTCGGTGTCCAAACGCCAAAGTGTGGCCGCCATGTATGGCCGATCACCTTATCAGAACCACCCGCCTTGAGGACTCTGGCGACAATACTGGAACAGTTATCTGTCAGAAGTTGGTAACGGGTATCTGGGTTTTGGCTGATTTTATTCCATTCCGCATGCATCGCCGCGACATCCAATCCGGCCAGATTGATGCGGAATACACGGCCCGAGTCACCCTCGCTGGCCTTGAAGTCCTGAATATTGCTCAGTTCGTGTTCGGCAAATTGCCGAATAACATTGGTGATGCGTTTTTCGGTTAATTCAGGCGTTTGCTGCTTGGCTGCAATACGCAGTGCTTCAGCAAAATTTTTGCCCACTTCAAGCATGTCAACGCTACTGTCTTCCCATTGCTGTAGGAACGGGCGAGAAATATGCTCCGGGATACCCGCAGATTGCAGCAGACTAGGATTCGCCAGCGCCGCCATAGCAAAACCTTCACTGATATCTTCAAATTTCGCGTCTACACCTTTTGCGGCCTGTAATTTTTCAATGAATTTCTTCAGCTTGCGCGTACCATCTTGCAAGCCAAAGTTATCTTTTTCTTCAGAAGCAACATCCAGCTCCAGTGATTCACTTTGTCCCGCTGGCTGGCTGAGATCTCTCCAACGTATTTTTACATTTGGATTATCTGGAGTAGAAACATCAAAAATACGGCTAATGTTGGTCGATTTACTACCTTTCGGCCACCAACTGACGTAGTTTTTCTCATTGAAATCACCCGCGTTTTCAACATTAATCTCAACACGTCCTTGTCCGATTTGCAGGGCAGCATGTCCCAATCGACTGTGATCGCTTGGTTTCCAGACAAACAGAGTGGCACTGACCGGAGACAATTGCTGTTCAATGGCTTGGTGTAATTTTCTCAAACCAGAGACATCAATGCCCTTGCCATCTTTCGACAATTTATGGGAGGTCAAGTCTGAAAAAACCGCATCAGACACTGATTGACCGTATTCTTTAGTTACGGCTGCCTTGATTTGTTCAACGGCTTTTTCTGCACTTTCTGCTTTTGCCGCAATCTCAATATTGGATTTACCACGGGTAACAAAATTTCCCTGCTCATCAATATAAAGATGCTTCGAATCTTTCAGGTTGGCATTGCCCAATGTGTTATACAAGTCACTAAAACTGCCTTTTCCTGCACTCGCCACAGTAGACTCTGCCAATGCCAGCGATTCATCCATACGCACATTGATTTGTGACAACAGATTTTCCAATACGGGTACACGTTCTGAGTTTGGATGCCCCAATAAATAGCCGTTGACCTGATGGCGCAAGTGAGTCAGTTTTTCCACGGCTTCCAAATCATAGTCTTGGCTGTTTTGCAGGCTGTTTTCATAACTCTTGAGCGCATCCAGTACATTCTGGTAACTGTCTCCCAGAATTTTGCCCTTAACATAGGCTGCGTCTTGCAATTCACCCGCAGACATCAGATCAGTTTTAGGTTGATAATTCCAATGACCATCCACTTTCTCAGCCAAAATACGAGTGCGCCCGTGCTCATGAGAAATAATACGCTCTTCCACCAGATATAACGCGTCAGGCAATTGCCCGTAATCGTCATAGTTGGCAAGAATAAAACGCTCAATCGCCTTGATTTGAGCCTTATCGTCCGGATCTTCCACGATAATCGTTTTGAAACCATTGTCTCGGTTGCCCGGCCACGGGCGCACCTCAAAGCCTTCACCGTCAGCTTCGCGTACCAGCAAATTGCGTTCTGTCCGCAGCCCGTAGAATGGCAATGCTTGGTTGAGCAGATTATCAATGGCGCTTGTTTTGATATCCAGATCAATCAGTGTATCCGGCTTATATCCGTCAGGATTTGACGCCAGCAGTTTTTCCTGTTTTTCAAAGCTGAGTGAATCAAAACGGGCTTTTACGGCAACACCCGCTTCTGTCAGTCTGCGACCAATAAGTTCAGACGGAACACCCTGATATTCTTTGGCGGCTTTATCCAACAGACGGATTTCGCCCACCAATCCTTCACGCTGCAATTGACGCAACACCGGCAATTCAACATTCCAGAAGTAGTTGCCGAGCCGCAAACCGCCTTCAGCGATCACATACACATCATCACGTGATCCGGTAGCATACAGAGAACTCCAGAAACCGGTATTGCTCCGGGCAGACGCATTGATGACGGATTGCAAGGCATGTTGTTCCGCAATGTCAGAATCAAGGTATATACCGCCCCAACGCATCAATGTCTTGTTAAGCTCGATGGCAAAAAAGTTACCTTTTACATCAATGTCATAAACGACTTTCTTGCCGTCAGTCTGCGCTGCATCAAGGATACTGCGGTATTGCTTGAAGTTTCTGCCAGACCAGAATGACACAATGCTTTTATCACCATGCACCGGTTCAAAACTGTAGCCATAATGCTCTAACCTTGAGACAAATTCGACACGCTTATCCCAGTCATAATCAATCGTGGCATCAACAAACAATTTCGCCAGCGAAGATATCTGATCTTTCGGTACGCTGTTTTCTGCTCCATTCAGGTAGCCTTCAACAAAGGTCACCATTTTTTGTCTGAGATTATCGGGAATATCTGCGTCTACACGCTCAAAGCCCGGCACCGGAATATAATTTTCTGTTGCAAGATCGTTGTCGCTATCCAACCAGCGGTAAACATCGGCAACTTTCTGTGCTCGGTTCACAGCAGCAGAGCTTTCCGTGGTATTACTGTCAACGGTATTAATATCAGTAGTATTAATATTGACCGATTGAGTCTCTGCGTCTCCCAATGCCTTCAATCCGCTGAGATCCAGACCCGAAATTTTCGGTATATTTCTGATTAACTCGGTAGGTTCCCCTGCCGCGTTATTGACAAATTTATTGGCAAAGGTCTCACCAGAAACGGGGATCAAAGATGTTTCGGCATGTTGGTTTTGCGTATTTGACTTTTTGGTGCGCACTCCGGCATTGATCTGTAAACGCCCTAATGCTTCTTTTGCATTCGTGAGTTCGTTCAGATCTTCATTCAGATATTGCAATTCCACATTGAATTCACTGTCAGTTTCAGTGGTAGATTCAAGGTCAATATCACTATTACCAGCACGATCACGACCAAACTCACCAAAACCATTGCCTGAATGTGCTCCGGCACCAATGGAATCATGTACATTATGTGATGGTACGTGGTTCGTTGCGTTGATGCGGTTCGGCTTATATTTATCATCCAGTTTCGCGCTTTGGGCATTGGATTGTACCTGCGCAGTTTTCATCTCTGCCGCAGAAACTTCATCCTGACCACGCTGTTCAGCCTTCTGTGCTGCGGATTTTCCGGCACGTTCAGCTTGCTCAGCCTGTTTCATGCGGGCGATAGCTTCTTGTTCTCTGGATTCAATGCTAGCGCGAGCTTCTGCAATATTTTGTTGAGACTGCTGACGGTCTTGTTCGCCTTTGAGGACACCCGCATCAGATTTGGCAACCGCGTTTTTAATCTCTTCCAAACGTCCTGAAGAGGCTTGCTGTGAACGCGCCAATTGCTGCTGTGCAGTCTCTTTGGCACTATCCAATTTTGTTTGGAGTGACCCTAAAAACCCGCCAGCAAACTGATCGCGCCACTGTTCACCCGATGGCCCATCATGGGTTGCATGGCGATCCAACGCTTCCAAACCTTTGACTTTCGCCATCAGCTCTTCGGTCACCGCCTTGGATTCATCATTGATTGCATCACGCTGTGATTGCCCGCTAGCGTTCAGTGCATCCAGATCGGTATTTTCCAACTGCGCTTGTGTACCAGAAATAGCAGCCTGTTGTTTATCCCTTTCCTGTTCTAAACGCTGACGATCGGCTTCGGCTTTTTCTTTATCCTGCAACGCATTCTGCGCTGTTTTATCTTGTTTCGCATAGTTCGTAATCTCACTGCCTGATAGCATCGATTTTGCAACTACGTTGTCCAAGATGTAGCCCAAGCCATCACTTTCGCCTGTGCCTTTAAATTCCAACTGATTTCTGCCCGCTTGTGCGGTTAAAGTCAATGTCTCATTTTTCCATTCAACATTACCGGCTGAAGCTGAAAACACGACTTTACCGTTCCACAATACTTCCATGCCATTGTCAGCAGAAATGTTAGCGCGTCTTGCAAAATCAAAATTAACGGTGATGGACTCTCCTGCCGAGAGGTCATTGATGTATTGATAAATACCGGTATTCTTGTCGGTATCAAGTTCACTGACACGCTCGCCATGACCTTTCTTACTGAGACCATACGATTCAGCAGAGAAATCAGCTTCGATACCGTTGCTGAACTTCCATCCCTCAGCACCTCGCTCAAAATCACCATTGACGATCAAATTGCGGGCATGGGTTGAACTAAGCCGTTTTTCATTGCCCAATGAATTTTGAATAGCATCAATATCTGGTGTCTCTACGCCGGTCACCGAACCTTGCAGGCTATTTTTCAAATCAGAAGTCACTTCATCGATTTCTGTTAGCTTAAGGCCATTCAGTGAGGAAACTTCCGGCAGATCAATCGCGCCGTGTCCTTTATGACTTCCCGAGGTATTAGCTTCATCGCCATTAACCAGATAGCTGATGCCCTGACTACCTGCTGAACCCAGCAATGTCTGTTTGACATTATCAAACAGCGCTCCCAGTTTGTTGCTCTCGGTGTTGCTTTCTGCTACAGCAAGGCTGTAAAAATCACCGTTGCCGACTTGGATGGCGACGTTATTCCGCGCATAGGAGGCATTGATGTTCAAACCATCACCCACACGGATATTGGCGTTGCCCTGACCTTTCATGACGGATACATTCAGGCCGTTACCGACGCGGGTATTGACGTTGAATTTGCCCCAAGCCACGTTGACAGAAACACCATCGCCCACTTTGGTATTGATGTTCAGGTCACCATGAACGGCTGTCACACTTAAACCATTGCCTACCGTCGTCGTGATGTTGCCCTTACCTTTGGCTGCGGTGACTTGTATGCCATCGCCCACTTTGGTGACCACATTGCCTTGGCTCAGTAACGCATTGAGGCTATCCCCATTACCGATTTGGGTCACAATATTGGCATCACCTTTGGCAAGTACCACATTGCGCCCATCACCGACTTTGGTGATAACGTTCGCGTTGCCCCAAGCGCCGGTATAATCATCACCGTTACCTACATGGGTGACAATATTGGCTTGTCCTTGGACAATAGTAATCTCCTGACCATCTCCGATTTTAGTGACAATATTCGCTTCACCTTTG
This sequence comes from Xenorhabdus hominickii, assembly GCF_002632725.1. Lineage (GTDB taxonomy): Bacteria > Pseudomonadota > Gammaproteobacteria > Enterobacterales > Enterobacteriaceae > Xenorhabdus > Xenorhabdus hominickii. The sequence continues at coordinate 256,240 of NZ_NJAI01000002.1, read as the reverse complement.
GCAAAGTTATAGCGATCACCATCCCCGTAATGCGTCACGATATTGGCTTTGCCCCAGACGGCATTAATGCCCAGACCACCACCCACTTTAGTGATGATATTGGCTTCACCTTTGGCGAATCCAACTGTAGTGCCATCGCCAACATGAGTCATGATGTTGCCGATTTTGGAAATCAATAAACCTACGGTGGTTCCGTTACCCACTTTGGTGAGTATATTGCCTTTTCCAGACAACAAGGCTGCCGTTGTGCCATCCCCGACATGAGTGATAACGTTGGCTTCAGATGCGGCAACAACACCCATGAAATTATTACCGACTTTCGTCACGATGTTGGCTTTGCCCAAAGCAAGTACACCGGTTAAGCCATTGCCGATATGGGTCATGATATTGGCTTCGCCAAACATGGCGGACAATGTTGTGCCATTCCCCACTTTCGTCATGACGTTAGCTGTGCCAGCAAATAAACCAATGCTGGTTCCGTCACCAACGTGGGTATAAATATTGGCTTTACCCACCATCAACGCTGCCGTCAGGCCATTACCCACTTTAGTCAGGACGTTTGCCCCGCCAATCATGGCCGCAAAAGTGGAACCATGACCAATTTGAGTAAATATATTGCCTTTGCCGATCATGGCGGAGAGTGCGTTCCCATTACCGGCTTTGGTGGCAATATTGCCTTTGGCGATCATTAAAGCAACGCTCGTCCCATCACCAATGTGAGTAAATACGTTACCCAATGACAACATCAGCGCCAGCGCATCCCCATTACCGACTTTGGTGAAGATATTTCCTGCCCCAACCATCAATGCCAGCGCATTCCCATCACCAACATGAGTGAAAATATTACCTGCACCGATCATGGCCGCAATAGTTGTACCATCCCCCACTTTAGTGAAGATGTTACCTGCCGCCGCCATCACACCCAGCGTTTGCCCATCACCGACATGCGTCAAAACGTTGCCAAGACCCAACATAATGCCCGTGGTATCGCCATTGCCCACTTTGGTCAGGATATTTGCCCCACCCAACATAATGCCGGTGGTTTTCCCATTACCAATATGGGTCAGAACATTGGCACCGCCGCCCATGACAGCCTGCACATCACCCTTGCCTTTTTTAGTCAGGATGTTGGCACCACCCAGTGTAATTGCCGCTGTATTTGAAGAACCGGAATAAGAAGCGTCATTATTGCTGATATGAGTAATAACATTGGCACCGCCAAACATGGCTGATTCCAAATTACCTTCACCGTTTTTGGTCAGAACGTTTGCGCCGCCCAAAAGAATTGAGGAGACATTACCTTTACCCACTTGAGTCAGGACATTAACGCCGCCCACACCAGACCAGAATGCATTACCGTGACCAATTTGGGTGTGAGTATTAAAACCGCCGCCCATTGAGATACGGCTATCACCGTTGCCTTTATGAATGGAGATATTGCCAACTGCCAGAAGATGAGCAAGATAACGCCCATCTCCAACGCGAACCAGCACATTTGCTGCTCCGCCGGCATTGACTTCCATATCACCCCGTTTCCCCTGATGAAGCAGTACGTTAGCAATACCAGCACCATTGAAGATCAGATTCCCTTCCTGACCTTTTTTAACGATGACATTTGCACCACCAGCACCGTTAAACTCGGTGTTACCAAACTCAGAGCTATGTTCAATAACATTGGCAATACCGGCACCATTAAAGTAAACATTGCCCCGTGTTACGTTGGATTTAATAACGTTACCACCACCAGCACCTTCAAAACGAACATCGCCAGAACTTTCACCGCCATCATTCTCTGATTTAAATAATGCCTGCTCGCTATATTCGCTTATTTTGGCAACACGCTCGGAAGTGATGTTAACCGTCGGAGCTTGGTAATGAAGATTGCTCAAAGAGTAACCGCCAGTTTCCATCGCATTATAACCGTTGGCGGCAGAAATTATCTCATTTGCCAGATTGGTCGTATAATCGCCCTCTTTATACCAAGGACGTGCGATGTATTGCAGTATTCCGGTTGCCGGATCGTTCTTCAGCTCAACCACGACAATTTTTGTGTATATGCCCAGTTTTTTGGCATACACATAGGTGTTTGGCGTACGATTGGATTTCACTGCTGTGACATCGACAGTAGTTCCATCACCGTAAACCGCATATCCCCCCAATTTGGCATCAGACAAAATGATATCTGCTGCATTAATCTGGATACCATCGCCATAGGCTACCCATTCGTTTTCAGTCAATTTTTCTTTAACTGCTTGAATGGTGAAAGCTTGCTGATTTTCAACGGTCAGGTTTGACAGAGTATATGCACCATCAGTATTGACATCCACAAACCCCCTGTCAGCCGAAATCTCTTGTTTTTCAAGACCTTTAAGGTGATTACCTTCTTTATACCAGGACGTTGAATGATATATGAGTTTCCCGGTTTCAGGATCATTGCAGAGCTGGACTTTATTTATTTTGGTATAATCATCGTCCGCAAAAGCAAAGAGGTAGGTATTCGGTTCCCGAGTTGATTTAACGCCGGTTACCTGATGATCGCTGCCAATCCATGAACCATTCATGGTCGCATTGCTTAGTACAATATCCTCGGCTTTGGCGTATTCCATCCCTTCGCCGCTAAAATCACTGGCTGATCCTTTACGGATAATCTTGTTATAACCACCCGCACCGGCAAAATAGATATCACCGTGTTTAACATCTGAGTACAGGCTGTTATAGGCGCCTGCACCTTCAAAACGGATATTACCCTGTACACCTTTGCGAGTAATGCTATTGTAGCCAGACACACCAGAGTAATTGATAGCGCCATTGTCACCGGCATGATTGATTTTCAACCCACCCGCCGCGCCAGCAAATTCTATCGTGCCACTTTGGGTTTTATTGATAGAAGTGTATCCCGAACCGCCTTTTACAGTCAGAGATCCGCTTGTATCATTAATATTGAGGTAACCCGCACCACCGACAACCGTATCGTGTCCCCACGTTGTATTAACGGTTGCAGCAACAGAAGCGACGACAATGTAATCATTGCCACCATAAGCGTTAATGACACCACCAACGCCTATAGCATGTATCGTATTTCCGTCGTTATCATCTTCATATCTACCAGTAAAGAAGTATTCTGTACTTCGGTTAGATGATTTTCCCATAAATATAAATAATCCTGGTGTTGTGACTAAAAATTAAACAGTAAACCACTGTATCCGACGGATACAGCGTTCATTTTGAACATCCAGAGTTCCCCTGACGGTACAGGCTTTTTGCCCTTTCCATGCAGAGAAAACCCGCCGACGAAGATCGTGGGCAATATCACGCGCATGTCCGAACGGCGCGATCATCTCTGGAAAAAAGATATGCTGACCAGAACGCCAGTCTTCCCACAATATTTCCCGTTCACCAGAAAGAATTGCATCCCGACTACTGTCAGATAAAAAAGCCCAATTGCAAAAAGCAACTGGGCGTTGGTGTTCATCCTGGTAATAGCAAAACTGATTGAGCTGGAATGACGGCAAGATACGCTGTTGCCACTCGGCAACCAAATAACGTCGGTGCAAAGGTGAATGTTGACAAAGCAACATCACCCCTCCAATCATAGCCTGTATTTCAGTTGTACTCAGTGTTGCTGATTGATGTTGGATCATCATAGACTAGCAACCACTTGATAGTAGGATTTTGCCTATCCCCATCATCTTTCAAGCCGCCTCCCTGTTGGCTTAGTTCATTCACCCCAGTCACATAGCGATATATGTGCCTGAGGCTTCATTCCTTCGCTGCCGCGATGCAACTTGAAATCTATTGGGTAGATATTATTTTGATGATTCAGATTTACGCGACGCACGTTTTTCATTTTTTGAAGCAGTAGTTACTGCTTCAACCGCAGTTTCATCTTCTATTTGTTGCAGATACTGGCGCTTCAGGCTCAGGTAAAAAACCAGCGGCAATCAGGTTATTCAGTTCAGCTTCCATCCGTGGATCTTCAAGCATACTTTTCACCATGGAAACCATATACATAAAACCCGTTGCAGGCATGTGAATAACTTGTTTCAACTGGAGATCCTGATCATTTACAGCCAGCTCACCATTTGCCATTTTGTTAGGATCTTCACCAACAAAATAAAGAGAGAACACGCCTTTGTTATAATTAACGCTAGAGATGGTTTGAACGAATTTTTCAGTCATATCATTACCAATTAAATAAATATTAATTTAATGTTACAATTGTATTAAATCTAAATTATTAAATCATAAATGAATTCCATTTTTATTATGGTTTCATTTATAACTAAATCTCATCACTACAACTGTCTGAACAGAGTAAACCAAAATATTTATACACATTAGGTAAGAGAGAAACTTTCAAGCTACAGCCTACAACCAATAGCGTAATTGTCTGCAATTTGAAAGAAGAAAGGTATAAATCAAATGATTTATCGGCTACCTTGAGCTAAAATATATCCATTCGCTTACTAAAATCAACATATAAACAGTAAAATGTCTGTTTAACCGTCACATTTTGTCCCAATTACCAACACTAATATACTCTTTAATAGCAGATAATGTCTTTTATTGGATTTATTGGACGTACTTTATAAATACCATACTTTCTTTCAGGTTACTTTCTTAATTAAGAAGTCACTTTTATTAAAATAGATTTACGTTGATGAATGAAATAGAAAAAAAAACAATATCATTAATTATGTTAATAATTATGATATCTAATAGAAAAAACACGGCTACATTCAATAAAAACTTAAGCAATAATGATAATTATCTTCTTACTTTAAATAAATTAAAGAAAGAATATAACATTCAAATTAAAAATAAGTCCACGATAAATAAGAAATTAAATGCCATTTCTCTACCCGCTATTTTATTCGGTAGTGATGGTCAACCTTTCATTTTGGCAAAATGTGATGAACACCGGGTATTGATCCAAAAACCTAACCAAGAAACACCAGAGATAATTGATAAAGAAAAATTTATTAATCTATGGAGTGGTCGATGGATAAAAATCAAACAAAAAAACAGCCAATTTAATATACGTTGGTTTATTCCTGAATTTATCCGTCAGAAAAAAAACCTGACCGAGATATTGCTGTTTTCTTTTGTTTTACAGATTCTGGCGCTTATTTCTCCCTTAGTTGTGCAAGTTGTTATGGATAAAGTGCTCGTCCATCAGGCACTTTCCACATTGGATGTCCTGATTTTCGGGCTAGTCATTGCCGGGTTGATTGAAGTGCTCCTGCGGGGGCTACGCGAATATCAATACGCTCACACAGCCAACCGGATTGACATAAAACTGGGATTGAAGTTAGTTCAACACCTGTTCGGGCTGCCCTTGTTGTTTTTCAAATCCCGACAAGTAGGGGCAATTGTGACACGGGTACGAGAGCTGGAAACTATCCGGGAATTTTTGACCGGTTCCATGTTCACTCTGTGTATCGATGTTTTGTTCATGTTTGTATTTGTTTACGTCATGAGCCTGCTATCCAGCATACTGACGCTGATCTTCCTGCTTACCATCCCCTTTTACGCCTTACTTGCTTGGTGGGTTACACCAAAAATCGCTAAGGCAGTGGAAAAACAGTTCACCCACGCCGCCGTCAATACCTCTTTCCTGACCGAAACCGTCGCTGGTGCTGAAACGCTGAAAAGCCTCGCGGCTGAACCTCGCTTTATTCGCCGTTGGGACAATCAGACCGAAAAGATGGTCAGTACCGGTTATGATGTCCAGCAATGGGATAACCGTTCCGGTCATTTAGTGATGCTGTTACAGAAAGTCACCAGTGCCATCATCATTTGGCTCGGCGCTTCAGAAGTGCTTTCGCTGCACATGACGATTGGTCAATTGATCGCCTTTAATATGATGGTGAGCCATACCCAACAACCGCTATCCAAGCTGGTTCAACTCTGGGGGCAGTTTATCCGTTCCCGCATAGCCACCGAGAAACTGGGTGATATGCTGAACCTGCCAACCGAACAACAATCAGGCAACGAACACATTACACTGCAAGGTGCGATTTCATTCTCCGATATCGTTTTCCGCTATCAACCCGACTTACCCGCAACCATCAATCAGCTCACGCTGGATATTCGGGCGGGTGAAACCTTAGGGGTCGTCGGCACATCCGGCTCTGGAAAAAGCACCCTTGCACGCTTGTTGTTACGGCTTTATACCCCTGAATCCGGGGCAATCACGCTGGATAGCATCCCTTTGCAAAATCTCAATATTGAATCAATCAGGCAACAAATTGGTATCGTGCTGCAAGAAAATTTTCTTTTCAATAAGACTGTGCATGAGAATTTATCCCAATCATGCCCGGATGCTCCGTTGTCCACAATCATTGAGGCTGCCAAGCTGGCAGGCGCACACGATTTTATTCTTAAACTGCCGATGGGATATGACACGGTGATCGCAGAAGGTGGTCAATCCTTATCAGGTGGTCAACGACAACGTTTGGCGATTGCCAGAACGCTGTTGTCAGATCCCAAAATCCTGATCCTTGATGAAGCCACCAGTGCACTGGATGACGAATCACAAGCCATTATCCAAACCAACATGGCAAACATCGCCCAAGGCCGAACAGTCATCACCATCGCACATCGGCTTTCCACAGTACGCCAATGCGACCGGATTATTGTGTTACATCAAGGGCAAATCATCGAACAAGGTAGCCATGATCAGCTTCTGCAACAAGGTAAGCACTATCGGAAACTTTGGCAGTTACAACAAGAACTAAAACAAGAGGAGCCTTCACATGTTTAAAGCTATCTTGCTCAAGGGGCTAAAACGGTTACGTACTCGTACTCCCTCACCCCATTATGATTTTTTACCGACACATTTGGCATTGTCGCAACGCCCACCATCCCAGTTCGCACGTTATACGGCGATAACGTTAAGTATTGGCGTCTTAATCGCCCTACTGTGGGCTTGTCTGGGAAAACTTGATGTACAGGCGACTGCAACCGGACGCCTGATTGCCTCCGGTCGTTCCCAATTTATTCAGGCTTATGAACAGAGTCGTCTGGTTGCTATTCATATTGCCAATGGACAGCATGTAGAAAAAGATGCTCCACTACTGACACTGCATACACTCGGCGTCAATCAGGATATCGTCCGTCTCATTGAACAGCGTGACTATCTGACTGAAGAGGAAATTCGCTATCAAGCCCTGCTTGGACAGCATCATCCTGAATCCCTGCCACTTTTCCAGCAGCAACCGGCAGAAAAACAGGAAAAAATCCTGAAACATTATCATCACGAAAAACAAGAATCCGACGCCATCATCACCAATATCTACGCGGAAATGGAGGTCAATCTTTCATCCCAAAAAGCCCGGGGTAGTGACATCCGGTCATTGATCAATCTGCGCCAGAATATTAACCAACGTTTACAGGCACGGAAAACACTGAGCCAGAAGCAGGTCATCAGTAAGGTGGAATTTCTGGAACAAGAAAAAGAATTTCTGGAAACAGAAAGAATGATCGCTCAACAAAAATCAGAGCTGGGTATTTTGCTGACTCAATTTAAGAGCCTGGAAGAACGTTTAAAAGGCATCAAAGTACAAAAAGAGCTGGAATGGTTTGAAAAAAGAAAACAGGCTGAAATGCAATTGGCTGTGTTAAAACAGGAAATCTCCAAAATGCAGGAACGGGAAGAGCTTGAAGTTGTGCGTTCTCCTGTAACCGGCACAGTCCAGCAATTGAGTGTTCATACCCTCGGTGCCGTTTTACAACCGGCCCAAAATTTGATGGTGATTGTACCGGATGAGAATGTACAACTCGCTGAAATTCAGATCCTGAACAAAGATGTCGGTTTTGTTCGCTCCGGTCAACATGTCACGGTCAAAGTTGATGCCTTCCCTTATACCCGCTATGGCACGATTGAAGGCGAATTACTCAGCATTTCACGGGATTCCACCACCGATGAACGATTGGGTCTGGTTTTCCCTGCACAAATCAGCCTCAAGCAGAACAATATCATATTGGATGGAGAGCCGGTCAATGTCACGGCAGGCATGTCCATCGTTGCGGAAATCAAAACAGATCAACGGAAAGTCATTGATTACCTGCTCAGCCCGATTCAGGAATATCAATCTGAAGCATTGAGGGAAAAATAATCATGACCGACCTATTTTCCTTTACCGGTGACGCAGGTACACAAGACGGTACCGACACAAATACAAATAACTATGCACTGGAATGTATTGCGTATTTGGGAAAACAATTTCACAAGGTGGCTTCTGTCGCACAACTACACCATGCGCTGGGGCTGGATTCCCTGATACTGACAGATCCGCAATTACGTGAAGCCGCTGATACCATTGAACTCCATAGTAAATTTGATTGGCTGACACCTGAAACTTCCACTAAGTTACCTCTGCCGGCCTTGGTGGAATTAGATCAACGTTGGTGGGTGCTGACAGAAATTACCCCTGATTCTTTTACCGTGTTTGATCCCATCACAGACAAACAAAAAGCACATCCATTATCAGATGGCACAACATTGTCCGGTGGGACAATACCTCCCGGCAAATCTGCTGAATCCAATGAATATAAAGTGCTGCTGGTGGCGGATAAATCACTAACTAAACAACAAGTTAAATTTGGTTTAAACTGGTTTTACCCGTCTATTTTCAGACAAAAAAATCAGTTACGGGATATTTTCCTGTTCGCCATTGTACTGCAACTTTTCGCTCTGGCGGCTCCCTTATTGTTTGAAAATGTCATCGACAAAGTACTGGTCGGGCGTAGCCTCTCCAGCCTGCATGTACTTGGCCTCGCAATGCTGGCACTAGCATTAGCTGAACCTCTGTACGGGTTCCTGCGCAATACGGTGTTCGGACATATGGCCAGCCAAATCAACTCTGAACTCTCCGGCAGGCTTTACCGTCATTTGGTCGGCTTGCCCCTGCCCTATTTTAAACAACGCCAGACAGGACAAATCATCGCCAGAGTCAGGGAGATGGCCCATATCCGCCAATTCTTGACCGGCTCTACGCTGATGCTGTTGCTCGACCTGATTTTCATCATTCTGTTTCTTGGCGTGATGTTCCATTATTCCACCTTGCTGACATGGATCGTGGTCATCTCGCTGGTGCTCTATTTCTTGCTTTGGATCAGCATCGGGCCAGTAATCCGACGCAAAGTAGAAAAAGAATATGAAGCCGATGCCAATGCCACGAGTTTTCTGACCGAAGCCATCACAGGCATCGAAACCATCAAAACCACCGCAACGGAAAAACGCTTTCTGTACCAATGGCAAAAGGTATTGAGCCAACAGTTAATCCAACGTTTTTCTGCCCAGAAAAGTGGACTAACGGCGGGACAAGGGATCGCCCTGATCCAGAAAATCATTGCCGCCCTTTTACTGTGGTGGGGAGTCAGGGGCGTTCTTAATGGAGATTTATCCCCCGGGGAATTGATTGCTTTCAATATGCTGGCAGGCCACGTTACCCAACCCATCTTGCGATTGGCACAGGTCTGGCAAGATTTTCAACATACCCTAATTGCCCTGCGACGGGTTGGCGATATTCTGGATGAACCCATGGAAAACAGTAAACAGGGGCTGGCATCGGCACCTGAACTGGCGGGTAAGATTGAATTCAAAAATATTCGTTTCCGCTATCACGCAGATACCCCCGAAGTCTTGGCAAATTTGTCATTAGACGTTAAAGCAGGTGAATTTATCGGCATTACAGGCCCATCAGGCTCAGGCAAAAGTACACTGACCCGATTATTACAGCGATTGTATGTGCCACAACACGGTCAGGTTTTAGTGGATGGGATGGATCTAGCGATTACTGACCCTGTATCACTGCGACGCAATATGAGTGTCGTCTTACAGGAAAGTATTCTGTTTTCCGGCAGCATTGCGGACAATATCCGCCTGTGTAAACCCAACGCCAGCGATGAAGAAGTCTATCAAGCCGCAACCTTAGCGGGCGCAATTGATTTCATCAATGCCTTTCCACATAAATTCGACCATCCGGTTGGCGAAAAAGGGAGCAACCTTTCTGGCGGACAACGGCAACGGATCGCATTAGCAAGAGCGTTGCTGAACGATCCAAAGATCCTGATACTGGATGAGGCCACTTCTGCACTGGATTACGAGTCAGAGGCTGCCATTATGAGCAATATGCATGAAATACGCCGAAACCGGACAGTGATCAGCATTGCTCATCGACTGAATACCATTCGTCATGCCGATAAAATTTTCGTGTTAGATCAGGGAAATATTATTGAATCAGATTCTCATGATGCCCTTGTGCAGCGAGATGGACTGTATGCACAGCTTTGGCATCAGCAAACAAAGTGATTGTTACTAAAAACTGACAACCAAAATAGACAGAGTGAACCATTGTGCTGCGTGGACAAATTTGATGGCTGAATACAGTAAACTTGAACCAATTAATGTTCAGGGCACGCAGCATATAACTGAGTTCTGTCTTCAGGGCAAAGTTGACGTTTATTATCGTTATTGTCACAAATCAGAAGAGGTTAAAAGACATGGTAAAGGGAACGGAGGTCATCCCCGTTATCGCTGCTATGCCGTGACAACGCTCCCCTTGATGAAAGTGACATTCAGCTCCTTTGTGAAATGGATGTACTGTGGTCTTTTGTAAGGCTCTGGTATGTCTGGGAGTCCGTCTAAAAACGTTCAATAAACTTCTCACACTCTTAGCTCCTTTTAATATCCAATTTTATTTTGCGGATAATTATTCTGTTTATGGCTATCTTCCTGAAAAAGAACATAGTGTTGGAAAGACATTTACCCAACACATAGAAAGAAACAATTTGACTAGCCGCACCCGAATTAAAAGACTGAATCGAAAAACAATAGGTTATTCCAAATCTGAGGAAATGCACGATAAAGTGAGAAGGAATTTCATTGAGCGTGAACACTGTTTTTAATGAGTAATACAACTATCTAATATATGATCCAAACTATTGGCGAATAAAAACTAATTAATGGATGCTGTTCATACAATAAAAAGTTTTTTTGTACTGGTAAAAATGTAATTTGTCATTAGAATGATCAACTTAAATTAAGATAATGGCAACTCCAATTTCGGCTCCTCTTATATCGGTAATTTTTTATCTAATTAAAATCATCACAAAGAATTATAATTTTTATAATATCAATAGGTTTCGATTACTCATTCAGGATATTACTCTCATGTCAGATAAGCTAATAGATACATGGATTGAATTTCATAATGCAACATCCGAAGATCAAAAAGAACAACTTTTTATTGAATTTTTCAATATATTTCATTCATCAGATTTTTGGCTTGTGAGTTCCCTTGCAGAAGACAGTGATGGCTACTCATTTTCGATAAAGGAAGATCCTGAATTTCATTTCAGACCTTATATAATCGCTTATCTTTCTGAAGAAAATCCTGCTTCATGGCTTAACGCAGAATCTATCGACAATAATCCTGAAAACCTTCATCAGTTCCGTGCTGAACATTTGTATTATCTTGTTAGCGAATTTCAATGCGATCTTGTTATTCACAACGGTTATAATTACATTATCTTTGATCAAAACACACTGACACATCTGAAAAATTCGGCACAAAATGTAAATGGCATATCAGAGGGAAAAAACGAAACATATCTACCTAATAACCCTCAGCCTTTTTCCATCTCTGATTGGGGCATGATATTAGGTGCTCCCTATTCCTGCTTCAATGGATGGAGCTGCAATGATTATTCTCCAGAAAAGGATGATGCTGGTTTATCATCAGCTTGGGGTATTGAAAATCGTCATGATTTAGTTTTCCAGTTATTTAGTCTGCTCGTAAACGGACATGCTGCCGATTATTACAACATGCGGGATAAGCTGAGTGAATTATCAAAACCGGAATTCGATGAAATTCTGGCAGGTATTCAGCAAAGTGATATAAGTTCATCCGATAAGCAAGAAACCATTTGGCGTTATACCATGATGTATAACAATGAAAACGATATTCAGAATATCCAATATTTATCCTGGGACTATGTTCGTTTCAGTATGTTGTGCCTGAATGGATGCAAACTACAATATATCACGGAGCAGGAAGCAAAAAACTGGACACTCATGCTCGCCCCGTTGTTACGAATGGTTTATAGCGGATGGGATGATCTATGGTACAACTTCACGCTCACGCGCTGGTTTTGGGCATCAACTGATGAAGATTGGGCTGAGTGCCAGTCTGAATACATCGATATTATCCGTGCACTACTGAATGACCAAGATAGCCCAACAATTTCTATCGATTGGAATAGCGATTTACCGCCAATCGAAACCCATTCATTTGCTCAAGCACTGACCGAAGTGTTAACCGAACAAAATCCTGATGCTGAAGTTGATTTTAATGAAGTGCATGAAACCATTAGATCACAAGTTAGGGCTGATGAGTCATAAGTCGTAAAAAATATGATCAAGTATTAAGATCTGTTGACGTTTTATAAGAAATTATCTCTATGCCCAATGGATTTCAAGATGCAGTACGATGGCAAGCGAATGAATCCCCAGAAGCATAGCTAACTATGTAACTGGGGTGAATGAGCATAACCAACAAAGCTGCAACTTGAAAGACGGCGGGTATATACGTATATACCCGCCAATCCTTAACTGTTATTAGGTAAGCTAATTAATAATCGGTCATTCGATATGATAAGAACCCTGTTTGAAAGAAAATCATCACCTAATAAGTCATCAAAATCTATCCGCTTATCAGGATCTATCTTGTCATCAGAAAGAGAAAAGATAAATGCAGAGAGCTTAACACCGTCAGGTGTTACAATGGTTTGCTTCTGGCACAGACTGTGTAAAAACCGTGATTTCATCCAACAAACATCGATTTGGGTTGCATTTAAGCAACCCGATTAGCGCTCATCACATTCACAATGTTTTGATGCAGATTGGTGGCTTGTAATATGAAGTCATTTAAAAGCAGCGTGCCTTGAGCGTTTGGGGCAGATTTTTGGTGAAACTAAGCTTACTTTATCACTTAGCTCAGACTGATGGCCGCCATCAAACCGACAGTTCCCAGTAGGGTCATCATACGTTTCAGGTTGTAAGAAAGAACACTGAGGCTGATTTCAGTGCTCACATTTTTGAGGCGTTTAGTCAAAAAGTGAGTCGCTCCCATCCACATTTTTATCGTGCCAAACGGATGCTCAACACTCTGTTTCCTTATCACCGGGAATTCCGGATTCTCATCCAACCGTTTTTGCATGTCATCAATAATCGATTCATGTATCCATCGTCTTATGCGACGGGGACCTTTCTTTGATGTTGTGCATTGAGATCGGATTGGACATTTATTGCACGCTAAATTGTTGAAGTAAACATCCAGTTCTACACCTTTCTCCATGACCCTCATTCGCTTTTGTAACCTTTTACCCGCCGGACAAATGTATACATCACTGCCGTTGTCGTACTTGAAGAGAGACTTGTTAAAAATGCCTTTGCTCTCCGAACCTGAAATGTCAATTTGTGGCACATTCGCCGTGATGCCTTGATCATGCGCGTCTTTGATATCATTTCGACTGAAGTAGCCTTTGTCGGCTAACACTGTAATAGATTTCTTCCCCAAAACCTTTTGGACTTGCTCGGCAACTAATGTCAGTTGACCTCGGTCTGTTGTCATGACGATGTCGTGGCAAACGATGAGATGGTGCTTTGTATCGACCGCCGTTTGCACGTTGTAGCAGACTTGTCTTTCCATGTGGTGTGTTTTCATCAAGCGGGCATCAGGATCCGTCTGTGATATCTGTTTGTCCGGATGCTCATTAACTTGTTTTTCGAGTGCTTTTAGCTCAACTAAGCGCTGCTTTAGCCATGCTAATTTCGATGCTGCGACGGTCGGATCAGACTCTTTTTCGTTCTCATCTTTGACATCCATCTGGATTAAATATTTCTCGATACTTTTTTCAACTCGCTCGATATGAAACTGCACTTTACTGGGGGTGTAGTTTTTGGATTTATTATTGACGGCTTTGAATTTACTACCATCAATAGCGAACACGGCATCTTCAAACATGTTGAGTTGTCGGCATAACTCGACGAATTTACGGCAAACGTTTTTAATTCCCTTACCATTATCCTTTCTGAAGTTTGCAATCGTTTTGAAGTCGGGAGATAAACGTTCAAGCAGCCACATTAACTCGACATTGCGGTTGCATTCCTTCTCCAGCCGTCGCGATGATTGAATTCGATTTAAATAACCGTAAATGTAGAGCTTGAGCATCAGGGCAGGGTGATATCCAGGACGGCCAGTTGACTTGGGATTCACGCTTTCAAAACCTAAGTCGAGTAAATCTAGATGTTCAACAAAGACATCAATAACTCGCACTGGGTTATCTTCGCTAACAAAGTCGTCCATGAGTTCTGGAAAGAGCGTGGATTGATGCCTTGATTGACCAGTAATATGGTGAGACATGCCAGAATCTCCATGATTATGCTTACCAATCTGATGATACTGGACTTGGCTTTGAAATTGGATCGGTAGCTAAGACCAATTGATCATAAGTACATCGTACTGAGACCAAAAGGTGCTCAAGGGTTTTTACACAGTCTGTGCAGGATGAAGATAAAGCAGCACACCCTTTTTTTGAGCGCGTGAACAACATTGTATGACTTGCACCCGTATCAATAATCATACGGTTTATCTTCTTATTGCCAGATAATACGCTAATTTCTATTCCGTTCCTTGTGCGGGTAAACGGGATAGATTGCCAGCGGTAACCATCAGGAAGTGCTTTAAGATGGTCGGTTATCGTCAGCATCTTTGAAGCGTAATCAATAATAAGCGTTTTGTTTTTAGCGACGCCCAACCCTAACACTCCACCGATGATAAGTTTCCCATTGTTGTCGAACATGCCGTTTCCCCACGGTTTGAAGACTTCAACGTCAACATCCGAAAGGCGTTCACCATTAACAGTGATATTAGCAGCTCTTGCCACTACAGTAGACTTCTGAACGCCAAAAGCATCAACGGAATTTGCGGTTTCTGTGTGATGATTACTCGCAGTAAAAATCGAATCAAAGACGGATTGAGGGAGATAAAAGGCACCGGATGCCCCGGTATCAATTGAGAGCCTGTTCACCTCTTTACCATTGATATTGAGCGACACCGAAGGGGTTACATGCTCAAGATAAACAATCGGTGCGGTAATATCGGCCTTTACTGCTTCAGCGGGAATGACCGTAAGACACAGCACTGCGCACGCACTCAGAACTTTATTCATACTCAGAAACTCCGATGTTTTTTGCGATCAGAAGTAGAGGTGTCATTTTCCTTCTTCAAGTCAGTTGCTCCGGTATGCAATACCAAGGGGATGATGCCAGTGCCTTCTGTATGGACTGTTTTTGAGCCCGAACAACTTTGATTGAGTATTCAGAAAATTAGAAAAAAATAAATTCATTGAAGACATATGGCTTGTTTAACCTTAAAATTAATTTCACAAAGAAATTAACACGACATTAAAATGTTCTTAAGGAAGAGAATATAATCATGAAACAAGTCACTATCACCGCCTTAATTTTTTCTCATACGTCTGTCACATCGGTCGCTATGCCGATTGAAATTCTCACCATTGCCGCCAATGCTATTGGCGGCCCGGTTCCCCATGTCAGCCTTATTTACCCCGCCAATAAAGGGATGAACAGCGCAACAGGCCTGTTTATCGGCTCCAAATCGCCTTGCTACAATAATTCTCTCCATTCCGGTCAGCAACCCGATATCATTCTGGTGGGATCTCTGGGCTTTCCTGAATGGGAACCCCGCCACTGCTCACAGAAAATCATTAAGTGGCTCAAGGAGATGGATGAAAAGCATGTTCCTATTGTGTCAATATGCTCAGGCACATTCATGCTTGCCGAAGCGGGATTACTGAAAACAAGCGCAACAATTCATCCTCACTTTGCCAATGACTTCAAAAACCAATTTCCTCATATTCCACTTTATACTGACAAAAAAATCATCTGCGACAATCATCGTTTTTGCATTTCCAGCGCCTATGAGTGCGGAAGTTGTATGTTGAATATTGTTGAGTTGATTTATGGACAATATGCCAGAGAACAGTGTGCAAAATTCCTTTTTGGCGAAGATGACAGCAACATTTCGTCTGATTCCATCAATTTTGCGCCTTATCGCCAACATACTGATTCACTGATCCACAAGTTGCAGGATTGGATGCACGCTTCCCCCTCTGAAATTTTATCTGTTGCTGATTTAGCCAGTAAAATTCATCTTTGTGAACGCCAAATGAAACGCCGTTTTAAAATTGCGACAGGAAAAACCCCCATCCAATATATCCAGCAGCTCCGCTTGTCACAGGCAAAATACTGGCTGGAAAAATCCCATAAAACTATCGAAGAAATCAGCCATGAAGTCGGTTATGAAGACACCCGCTATTTCAGAGAATTATTTAAACGCTGTAACGGATTGACACCAAAAGAATATCGTCAGAAATATCATTAAAGTATATCCAATCAATTTCGAGATAGATGTTTTTTTGTAATCCAACATTGCACTCTGCAAATAATCAGCAAAACTAATAAATGGTACATTTAACTATCATATTATTAACTGGTTTCTGGAGGTGAATTCCATGCTAAAACGAAAATATCTGACCCAACCTGAGATTGAAACGTTACTTAATGAGCTAGAGAATCATGCACATGCTGAACGAAATATCTGCATGATGTTTATGGGATTTATACACGGATTCAGGGTATCTGAGCTGCTTAGCCTCAAGATCTCTGATGTGGATTTGGACAGCCGAAGCTTACAAGTTCAACGGTTAAAAAACGGTTTTTCCACCATTCACCCCTTAGTTGCTCGTGAAGTCCAGCTAATACGTTATTGGTTGGCTAAAAGAAAAAATTATTTGCCTAAAAACCCGTTGGATCAGAAAACACAAATTGCTGGAGAACCTAATTGGCTCTTTTTATCCCGTGGGGGTCAGCGTATGTCGCGCCAACAGGTATATCAAATCATCCGAAAAACCAGCCAAAAAGCTAAATTGTCGATTTGCGCGAATCCGCACATGTTGAGACATGCCTGTGGTTATGCTCTTGCAGACAATGGGGTAGATACACGCTTGATTCAAGACTATTTAGGCCATCGAAATATTCGTCACACAGTGCGCTACACAGCGAGTAATGCGGGTCGGTTTGAGACAATCTGGGATGCGAAAGGAAAACGAAAACAGTTGACAATTAGTACCAAACTGTCAAGTCACCTAAAACAGCTATATTTAAACCTAGTTTATTTTCTCCCACCTTTACAAAAATCATTCTAGTTTATTGATTAACAAACATAAAATTTTCCTTACTTTTTATTACTCCTAACGATACCTTCCATTTTATTTCCTGTTGTTTTTTCTATCAATTTTTCCAAATCTACTTGATATTCCATTTCGAAAGAGTAATCCGCTGCATAAATCAATCTATGATGGTTATTTTGTCTATCATTTTCGTTTCTTTAGATAAATCGTTGCTAGTTGACAGTTTGGTACTAATTGTCAACTAAGCCTGTGGATAGAAACACCGCTCCGGGATGAGTCAATGGAACCAGCGTTTGGTGACGCTGGCAAGAATGTGGTTGATTCTGAAGGTTGATAAAATATGCTTAAAAAACAAGACAAGCAGTGGACGGATAAACAGCGCTATCGGCTGAAACAGGTGGCGTGGATCAATATTTTTGCCCAGATTGCCTTTCCCGTCGCAGGGGCTTTCATCCCTGTGGTCAGCGCCCAAACGCCGGCCGTGGCACAGGAATCCCGGCCACATATGCAAACCGAACCCTACCGTCTGACCGCCGGAGAAAGTATTAAATCCGTCGCCAAGCGCCATGGACTGACCGTTACCGCGCTGAAAAAACTCAATCAGTTGCGCACGTTCAGTAAACCCTTTGCCAACCTCGGAGCGGGCGATGAAATTGATATCCCTAAAGCCGTAGCTCCGCTGGCGGACAGCCTAAGAGCCGCTCTCTCCAGCACACCTGAAAGCAATACCTCACAAAGCAGCACCGAACGCTGGCTGGCCAGTACCGCTTCCCGCGCCGCCGGGATGCTGAAAAGCGGCGATATTGTGAACAGCACAAAAAATCAACTGCGCGGAATGGCCCTGAGTGAAGCCAACCAAACACTGCAAAACTGGCTGCAACGTTACGGCACGGTCAAGTTACAGGCCAATGTGGATGACCGCGGACGTTTGGACGGCAGCCAGTTTGATATGCTGCTGCCGCTGTATGACACCGAAAAACATCTGGCTTTTACCCAGTTTGGCCTGCGCCATATTGACAGCCGCACCACCGCCAACGTGGGGATCGGCCAGCGCCATTTTCTTGATGCCGCCATGTTCGGCTATAACGCCTTCCTTGACCATGATATCACCCGTGACCACACCCGATTTGGGCTGGGTGCTGAATATGCCCGTGATTTTATGCGCTTCGGTGCCAACGGCTACTTCCGCGCCAGCGGCTGGAAAGACGGCAAGAAACTGAAAGATTATGATGAACGGCCGGCCAACGGTTTTGACCTGCGTGCCGAAGGTTATCTGCCGTCCTACCCGCAACTGGGCGGCAAACTGATCTATGAACAGTACTTCGGGAATGAAGTCGGTTTGCTGAGCGAAGAGCGCCGGCAGAAAAACCCATCCGCCTTTACTCTCGGAGCCAATTATACCCCGATCCCGCTGGTGACACTGGGGCTTGATCGCAAGCAGAGTGCAGCCGGTGGCGGCGAAACCCTGTTTAACCTCGGCCTCAACTATGAAATTGGTACCCCGTGGTCACGGCAGATTAACCCCGATGTGGTGGCCTTTAAGCGCAGCCTGCAAGGCGGCCGTTATGATTTGGTCGATCGCAATAACCAAATCGTGCTGGAATACCGCAAGAAAGAGTTGATCCGTCTGATAATGGAAAACCGGATCAGCGGACGCGGGGGTGCTGCCATTCCCCTTAATTTGCACGTCAAGACCAAGTACGGCCTGAAAGAAATCGTCTGGGATACCGCGAATCTGGTGGCAGGTGGCGGCAAGCTGGAAAAACTGGGAACCCAGCCGTTGCACGGCGAAGCCGGTGATCTGTACAAAAGCACGGCGGAACCGGTGCGGGGTGACACCCGCTATTTACTGACTCTGCCACCGTTCCATGACACCGGCAACAACACCTACACCCTGTCCGGTACTGCCTATGACACACAAGGTAATGCCTCTGAGCGGATAGACACCCAGATACAGGTGCTCTCCTCCGCTGTCAACCCGGCCGGCTCCGGCTTTGAACCCGCCGAAAAATCCATGTTGGCCGACGGTAAAACCCAGACCGTTATCCGCCTGAAACTGACAGACAAAGACGGCAAGCCGGTAACCGGAGCGGCGGGCAATATCAAGCTGGCCGAAGATAGAACCCAACTGACCGGTGGCGGCAACGATCCGGTATTGGGTACCGATGTCAAGGAAGTACCAGCAGGCAGCGGGATTTATGAGATCACCGCCACTGCGGGTACTAAGCACGGTAAATGGAAAATCACGCCCACGGTGGACGGTCATGAATTGACACCAACAGTCATCGATTTTGGTGATTCACTGGCAAACATGATCGATACCGACAAGACCGAATTTAAACCGGAAAATGGCAACCTGAATAAGGAAGGTGACAGTACCGAAATCGTCCTCAACCTGAAAGACAAGGATGGCAAGCCCATCACCGGCGCGGCAGATAAAATCACACTGGTTGATGACAAAAATGAGCTGTACGGCCAGAACCCCAACCCGACACTCAGTGCAGTACGGGAAGATCCGGCGGGCAGCGGGATTTATAAAGCCAAAGTGACCGCCGGCCAGAAAAAAGGGACATGGAAAATCACCCCGACCGTGGACGGCAAAGAGCTGAAACCCACCACGGTCACCTTTGGTCAGTCTCTGACGGACATTATCGATACCCGCAGCTCGGCGTTCACACCAGCCACCAACGTTCTCGCCGCAGACAACGAAGACAGCACCATCATGACGCTTCAGCTTAAGGATAAAGCCGGCAAGCCGATCCCGAATGCCAAAGACAGTATCACGTTTGAAGACAACAGCGATCAACTGACCGGCACCGGCAAAAACAAACCGACCATCGATAAGGTGTGGGAAGAGCCGGCCAACAGCGGGATTTACAAGGTGAAAGTGAAAGCTGGCGACAAAACCGGAGCCTGGAAAATCACCACCAAGATTGACGGCACGCCGCTGGACACCCCGACAGAAATCACCTTCGGCACCTCAAAGGCCGACTTGTTTGATCCCGATAAATCTGAATTTATTCCCGAAAAAGGCGAACTGCCCCATAGCGGCGATACCACGGTCATTAAACTGAACCTGAAAGACATCAACGGGCATCCCATCACTGGAGCCGAGAACAGCATCAACCTGATCCCGGATAACCATGAGTTGTACGGTCAGGGCGAACTGCCCTCCTATGGCAAAGCCAAAGAAGTGCCGCCTGGTAACGGGATTTATGAGGTTCCTGTTACCGCCGGGGCAAAAAAAGGTAAATGGACGCTGACGCCGGAAGTGTTCGGTAAGCAGATGAAACGTTCAGCTACGATTAACTTTGGGCAAACGCTGGCAGAGGTGTTAGATCCTACCGGCTCCACCGTTGAACCGGCCGATGGCAGTAACGCGCTGGCTGCTGATGGTGTCTCCACCAAGACTTTACGCGTGACGCTGAAAGATAAACAGGGCAAACCGCTGACTGGTGCCAAAGACAGCATCAAGGTCACAGGATCAGGTCAGTTGCAGGGACAGGGCAAAGATCCGCAGATAGGGGAAGTAAAAGAAGTGGCGGACGGAGTATATGAAGTTATCGTCACCGCAGGCCTAAAAACAGGTAACTGGACGCTGACCACCACCGTGGATGGCACAGACATGAAACAGGACACCGTGATTGAGTTTGATGAAAACAAAGCTCCGCGGGTTACCGGTTTGCAACTGAATGGGGTTTTGCATGTCAACAGTACTTTGCGTGCCCTTTACACGTTTGAAGCCAAAGACGGCAATACCACTGACCGCTCATTCTATGTCTGGGGCGAAAAAGGCACCACGGCGAAACGGGTTGTTGCGCTGGCAGATGCTGCTGGAGTAAAAGAACCGATAGAACTGGTACAGAAAAACGGTGAAGGCCGGGTGGCCGTCGGCGTAGCTGATCAGGACAAAGTGACGTATACCATTGAACGCAGCGACTCCGGTAAGGTACTGGAAGTGTCAGTACTGGCCACTAACGACGCGAACCTGCGGGCCACCAATCCGGCCACGGTCGATATCAATGACCCGAAAGCCAATGCCGGCCTGAGCGGCGGGAACGACAAAGGCGGCGTGGCCGATCCAGATGCCAAACCCAGCATCGACAAAATTGTCCTGAGCGGGGATTTGGAAATCAATAAGCCCCTTAAGGCTATCTACACCTTTAATGGTAACGGCGGGGATGCCACGGACAATTCTCAGTTTGTCTGGTATGAAAAAGGTACTCCAGTAGCAGAGGCTGATTATCAGGCCGTACCGGACAAAACCGGCACCCTAGTCAAACAACTGACGCAGGCAGATTCAGGAAAAACCCTGGCAATCACCGTTAAACCCATTAACGGAAACAACGAAGCGGGTGATCCCAAAACGGTCGATATCAGCATGACGGATCCCAATATCAACCAAACCGCATCCAAAGGGGCAAAACCGGGCACCATTCTTGATCCTGAGGCAAAACCCTCTATTGATAACCTGCTACTGGAAGGCAAACTGTACCGCAATGAAATCCTGACATCCAAGTATGAATTTAATCCCAATAACGGAGATGCCACAGATAATTCCACCTATGTCTGGAAACGTTTAAGGCCGGAGGCTAAAGACGGAGGACCAAGAGAAAACGTGCAGGATCCTGAAGCCAATGGCACGGTTGATGGCAGAAAAATCCCGAGTGGTGCTATCCCATCTTACACTCTGGATAAGGATGATAACGGCAGACTGCTGGAAATCACCATCACACCGAAAAATAGTCTGGGGAAAGTCGGAACCGATGTCGTGATAAATACGAGCCAAGACCATACACTTATCGGAGGAACCCCTGAGGGAGCCGTCATTGACCCAAACAAGGGGCCTACCATTGAAGGGTTGGCAATTAACGGTACGCTGAACATGGGGAAATCGCTGACAGGTTCGTACATCTTTAAGAAAAATGATAAGGACGATGTGGATAATTCCGTGTTTCTCTGGGGTATTAAATATCCGGACTCCGGTGATCCCACAGCTCCGACATCACCAGAAAAAAGGATCTCCGATTTGCTTGACGACCCTAATCATCAAATCAAAACGGGTGCGAGTGGAACGGTGCCACCTTATACTCTGAAGCCCGAAGACAGTGGCCAGGTTATCCAGTTGGCTATGGTTCCCCGCAGTCCGCTTAAATCGAATAATAAAATGATGATTGGTGAGTCAGTGGCGACGGATACCAAGCAGGAAACTCAAAAAGGTAATATAACAGGAGGTAATCCGGATGGCACTGTGAAAGGCATTGCAGATGACTTCACGATAACCTCAGATATACCAGAAAAAGATGCCGATGGTACACCGGCTATTATAGTTAAAAAGACTGCTCCTGATCCCATTAAGTTCACCATCAATACCACAGATACGGGTGGCAAATCTGTTGGTGGTGTACCTGTAATCATTAAAATGACTGCAATCAATCGTCAGAAAAAATCTGACACAGTCACAGTGAAATTGGAGCCAAAAGAAGGAGTATTGACGGGTAACGCGGATAGTTACAGCGGTTACACGAACGAAAAAGGTAATCTGGTTATTAATGTCACTGACCCTAATGGGATTGGGACACGGACAACATTGTCGATAACAGTGAATGACGATGCCAAACTTCCGACTCAAACAAAGGATGTTATTTTTACGGTGATAACCAGTCCTGATACACCACTGGCGAATTATTGGGGGCATATGGAGGATTTTATTTCTATTCATGGAATAAAATACTCACGACCTCAATTAGAGGCTGAAGTAAATAGTGAAGAAAATTCAAATTTATACAACGAATTTTGGGGAAGAGCACAATGGATTACAGTGAAAAATTACTGTAATAAATTAGGGGAATTACCCACTAGAGATCAACTAATGGATATACCTAATACCTATCCAAATGGGGCTCTTTACAACAACTATGGATGGCCTATTGATTCTCAAAAATTTTGGACATGGTCATCTAGTTGGTGGAGTCTAGGTCAAGGTAAAGATAATAGTATAGCAATTGTAGATATGGAAACTGGTTTAGAGGGGACTTCACGTAGCCACAGCGACAGCGGTGGCGGTAGTTACTTCGTTATTTGTCACATTAAAAATTAGGGCTTTCATTCATATTTTAAAAGCTACTAATTAATAAACAGTAAAGCAAGCCCTGAAAACTGTATATTCAACGAGTAAGGGCTTTATTTTCCCTCTTAACAATATGCTACTACTTAGATTTTTCTATAGTGCACTTATTGGGCGAATCCAAGATCCATAGAAAAATCTATGGCTTACCTAATAACTATATCGATTCAATCATTAGTGCCTACAAATGAAACGCAATCAAGCGACTTTAAGTCACTTAATTGTATTGAGCTCGATTAAGAATGGGATAAATAATCACCTCATTGGAATTGTGGCAAATAATTCAAGACTGGCGTGGCCCATTGGCTGGCAGTATGGAAAACGCAGAGAATCCTAACTGTTCCACCTGTTACGTCATAAGCTAAAACATAATAACGATGAATAACCAACGCTATTGTCGGATTACCTAATACAATATATTCACGAATTTTTTCCTGTCAGCGCAGGCTGATTGATAACGTCCATATAAATTTCATTTTTTAGCCAGTTTCTCTCGGATTTTAGTACGCCATGCCACTGCGTTAGCTTTAACTTCTTCCGCTAAGATTAAATTTCCGGCATCAGAATCATCAGTGCCAATTTGAACTTGTTCGCGAAGAGTACAAATTTTAATCAAAATAGACTCTCTATGCTTGAGATATACCCACAAAACACAGTTGCACTTAATTTATAGATAGACTAATCTGTCTAAAACAATGCTATCAGGTTAAGTAATCATCAGTAAGGGCAATAAATGGCAAGAAACTTCCTCCCTCTTCTTGGCTTTTGTTTTTCCATGTTCATTTTTAATACAAATGCGCAGTCATCCCAAGAACAGATGCGTGTCTCAACCACAACGATGCAAGCAGTCCCCTACACGCCTTCGATAAATATATTGGGGTCTGTCGTGGCAAGGAATGAGATTGTGATAAGCCCCGCGCTGACCCAACTTGTCATCACTGATGTTCTGGTCGAAGAAGGCGACTATGTAAAGCAAGGTGATGTCCTGGCTACGCTGGAAACGCCAATTCAAGATGAAAAAGTCAAAAGCGCTAAGGCGGAGCTGGAGAAAGCACTGGCATTGGTTAAGCAAAATGAAGCCATGAATAATCGGGCCCAGTCTGAAATTAAACGCGCAAAACCGCTGAGCAATACAGGGGTGATTTCTGCCAGTGAATTTGAAAAATTCAAAATGGAAGCAGATTCATCATTATCGGCCTTAAATGCGGCAAAAGCAGAATACCGACAGTTACAGGCGCAATTGCAAGAGGAAAAAACCCAGCGGGCAAAAACGACTATTCTTGCGCCAAAAGAAGGGACTATCAGTGAACGTGTCGCCATGACAGGTATGATTACCAGTGATAATTATCTGTTTAAGCTGATTGAGAATAATCAATATGAATTCTCAGCCGAGGCCTATGTTTCTGACTTAAAACAGATACAAACAGGCTTACCCACAGATATTTCCCTCATTCAGGGGGATAAAATAACCGGCAAGGTCAGATATATATCACCGAAAATTGATCCTATTACCCAAATAGGAAAAATAAGAGTGACTATTGAAAAGAGTCCCAAGGATATCAAGCTGGGCGATTTTGGCTATGCCTTTTTTCAATTAAAACCAGAAAAAGTCAATGCTATTCCTTATAGTGCAGTCACTATAAGCGATAAAAATAAAGCGAGCATTTATGTTGTCAATAAAAATAATGCTGTCGAAAAAAAGCAAATTATTATAGGGCGTGTTTTTGATAACTGGATTGAAGTCAAATCAGGTTTAACATCAAACGATAAAGTTGTTGCTTCTGCATCTCCATTCCTACAAGAAATGGATACTGTTTCCATGATATCACAGGAAAAATAAGATGAAGTTTCAGTTATCAGAATGGGCTATCAGAAAGCCGATTCCTATTATTGTTATTTTTCTGGCACTCACTGTAGCAGGGTTATTTTCCTTTTTTAAATTGCCTATCAATGCCAATCCAGTGATTAATTTTCCCGTTGTGACGGTGACAGTGACACAAAGCGGCGCATCCCCTTCTGAATTGGAAAATGCGATTACGCAACCTATCGAACGCGCAGTTTCCGGATTGCCCGGCATTCGGCATATTAACTCGACAATAAGTGATGGTGTCTCTATTACGTTAATTGAGTTTAATTTAAACGTTGACCCGAACGTTGCCATCAATGATATCCGGGAACAGATTACACAGATCCGGGCAGAATTACCTCAAACCATCGATGAACCCATGATAAACCGTATTGATGTCGAAGGTGGAGCTATTCTGAATTACACCGTTCAGTCAAAAGATCAGAATTTAACTGAACTATCCTGGTTTGTTGATGACACGCTGAGTAAAAAGTTATTGATGGTACCGGGAGTGCAGAAAATAACGCGATTAGGGGGAACCAGTAAGGAAGTTCTGATCGAGCCTGACCCCATAAAACTAGCTTCTTTGAAAATCAGCATTGCGGATATTAACCGGTTATTACTCCAGAATAATGTCAATATTCCTGGAGGGAGAATGGTTATTGCCGGTCAAGATCATTCTATCCGTATTTTAGGTGCAAAAAATGAAATAGATTATCTGCGCAAATTAAAAATCCCTCTAGAAAACAACAAATGGGTAACTTTAGGCAATATTGCCACTGTCAGGGATTCACATAAAGAAGCCATTACTGTTGCGCGTTTAAATGGTGAGGAAGTTATTGGTTTTGCTGTATATCGTGCCAAAGGTTCAAGTGATACGGTGGTAGAAAAAGGGGTTACCCAAGCATTACAAAATATTGAGAACGAGAACCCTAATATCAATATTAAATTGGTGACCTCAAATGTGAAATACACGGTATCAGGTTATAACCTGACCATGCAGACCTTAATTGAAGGTGCAATTTTAACCGTTATTGTGGTGTTTTTCTTCTTGAAAAGCTGGCGGGCGACGCTGATTGCAGCAGTTGCTTTACCCTTATCGATATTGCCGACTTTTATTATTCTGTATTTATTTGATTACACGTTAAATAGCATCACTTTATTGGCATTAACATTAGTGATCGGTATTTTAGTTGATGATGCGATAGTCGAAATAGAAAATATAGAAAAATATATTGAAAGAGGTGAAAGGCCTTATATTGCCGCCATCAAGGCCTCAAATGCCATCGGGTTCGCAATCATTGCGATTACTATTACTATTGTTGCTGTTTTTCTCCCCGTTAGTTTTGTTGGCGGTTTCGTCGGTAAATATTTTGTCCCATTTGGTATTACCGTATCCGCCGCAGTATTGTCATCATTGTTGGTTGCCCGAATGGTCACCCCGCTGATGTCCGCCTATCTTTTGTTACCACAGAAAAATGCCAAGGCGGAAAAACATGAGACACCCAAATGGATCAAGAAATATGTTTCTATTCTGGATAAAACATTAAAATTTCGCAAAACAGCCTTGGCACTGGCTGTCGTCTTTCTTTTTGGTTCATTGAGCCTGACAGAACTCTTACCGTCTGGTTTTTTGCCTAAATCAGATGTCAGTATTGCCAAAATAGAAATTGAAGCGCCACCAGGAACACGGGCCACACAAAGCGATGAGATTGCGCAGAAGATCATTAAGGAGCTGCAAGGCCGTCCAGAAATTGTCGATATTTTTTCTATTGCCGGTGTTGAAGGTTCATCGGGTACAACCGGTCAGAATAGAAGCAGTATTATTATTAATTTGGTTCCCATTGATGAACGTAAATTGTCACAAAAAGAGTTTGAGCAGTCATTGACTCCTATATTAAATGCAATCCCGGATATTCGATATAACTTTGGCAGCAGTGAAGGCAATCGTGATGTTTCTATTGTTCTGGCGAGTGATCATCCTGAAATTTTGGCTCAGACAGTAACGCAGTTACGTCAAGAGATGATGCAGTTGAATGGATTAAAAAACATCCAAATCTCGCAGCCATTACCAAGACGGGAAGTTATTATCAGGCCGAATGTGGCTGAAGCTGCCAGAGCTGGAGTAACCACTGATGCAATCGGTGCGGTGATCAAAACAGCAACAATTGGTGATATTGATGCCAATGTTTCTAAATTTAATTTACCAGATCGGCAGATTCCGGTCCGGGTCTTATTATCCAAAGAAGACAGGGATAATTTAACGGTACTCAACGATCTTTATGTCAACAGTACATCTGGCACCAATGTACCGATAAAATCTGTTGCTGATATCTCTTTTGGCTCAGGACCTGACAAAATAGATCGTATTTCCAGACAACGCAGAGCCGCCATTGAAGCCGATCTTAACGGCATCGCGATTGGCACAGCATTGGAGCAAGTCAATGAATTGCCATCATTGAAAAAATTGCCCCCCGAAGTCAAAAGAGTCGAGTATGGTGATGTTGAATACATGAATGAAATGTTTGAACGTTTCTCCACCACCATGATGCTCAGTATTTTGATGGTACTGGCAATTCTTATCATTCTGTTCAAAGACTTTTTGCAGCCGCTGACGATTTTGATTGCCCTGCCCTTTGCTATTGGTGGTGCTATCATCGCTTTGCTTCTCTATAATGCCACGATTGATATGCCCGTGATTATCGGCATATTAATGCTGATGGGGATCGTCACAAAAAACTCGATTTTGCTGGTTGAATTTATCCTCGAAAGATCCCGCTCTGGTATGTCGCGAAATGAAGCAATTATTCAGTCAGGCCGGGAGCGTGTCAGACCAATTATCATGACAACAATCGCTATGATTGCGGGTATGATTCCGCTGGTTATCACCAGCGGAGCGGATGCCAGTTTCCGCGCCCCTATGGCAATTGCGGTTATCGGTGGGTTACTCAGTTCTACTCTACTCAGTTTGCTGTTTGTACCCGTCATTTATAGTTATATGGATGATTTTAAAAACTTTATTACTCCATATCTTAAGAAATTGACATCGGTAACGAAAGACGATCTCAATTATCACTGACAATATATTAATTTAATACTCAGATGACTGGAGGAATAGTTAGGTGAGAAAACAGACAGAAAAACAGCGCGCCAAACGTAAACATATTCTTGATGCGGCGATCTTCTGTTTTGTAGAAAAGGGGTTCCATGCAACGTCAACAGCAGAAATTTGCAAGACAGCGGGTATGAGCCCCGGCAATCTGTTTCACTATTATCCAACCAAAAATGCCATTATTGAAGCTATCGCAGAAGAAGATAGCCATGACTATGACAAAATTTTATCTGACTGCCATTTTTCTGATGGCGATGTTTCTGATGGCGATGTTTCTGACAGAAACGATGAAAGCTCAGTCATTGCATTAATAGAAAAGATGATGACGAGTTTGCTCAATCTCTATGATGAACCCGGTTACGCGCGTCTTAGTATCGAAATTATCGCTGAAGCCAGCCGTAACCCTGCCATTAATAAGATATTTATCGAAAATGAAAACAAAGTCAGGAAACATCTGACGCTATTGATTCAAAAAGGTATTGAAAAGGGCGAAATTGATAAACACATTAATGCAAAGCAGGCGGCATCATGGTTGATGATTTCCATCGATGGCACAATAGGAAGAAAAGGAATGGATTCGGATTTTAATTGGGCTGAGGATTTTGATTTTCTTACCTACATACTGCGGAAAGCATTTACTCCGTAGATGTCGATTATGACAATCTCTCCCATCAACCAGTAGCGACACGCGCCCAGCTAAGGTATTATTGCCCGCTATATTTTGGTACACGCCCATTATCAATTGAATTTATGGCAAAAGAACAAACTGATCGCACCACACTGGATTTGTTCGCAGATGAACGTAGGCCAGGGCGACCTAAAACAAGTCCGCTGTCCAGAGATGAACAGCTTAGGATTAATAAACGCAACCAGTTGCGACGTGATAAAGTCAAGGGGCTGCGTCGAGTGGAATTAAAGCTCAATGAAGACGCTGTCGATGCACTGAATCATCTGGCAAAACAACGCAATATCAGTCGCAGTGAGCTGATTGAACAAATGTTGTTAACTCAACTGGCAGAACAAAATCATCTTGCCGATTAACGGCTTTTATTCAACAGCATGAAGCGGCATCACCACACAAATTTGACAGATTTGTCATTGATGTTTGGTCAAAATAATGCTTCTCATTTTATTAAAACTAACATTTTTCCTGCTGATTTCAGCGTGATGTGTATGGATTTAATACACAATAAAACAAGAGGTTAACCCATTTTATGGCAATAATAGGTATATTCTTCGGTAGCGATACAGGCAACACAGAAAACATCGCCAAAATGCTCCAAGAAAAATTGGGCGGTGCTGATGTTGCTGAAGTCCACGATATTGCCAAAAGCAGCAAGGAAGACATTGAAGCCTTCGATATTTTGTTGCTTGGCATTCCAACTTGGTATTACGGTGAAGCTCAATGTGATTGGGATGATTTCTTCCCTACTCTGGGAGAGATCAATTTCGAAGGGAAATTGGTTGCTCTGTTTGGCTGTGGTGATCAGGAAGATTATGCAGAATACTTCTGTGATGCTATGGGCACCATCCGCGACATTATTGAGCCTAATGGCGCTATTATCGTAGGCCACTGGCCAACCGAAGGGTATCACTTTGAAGTTTCCAAAGGCATGGCCGACGAAAATCACTTTATTGGCCTTGCCATCGATGAAGATCGTCAGCCAGAGTTGACGGATGAGCGCGTTGAAACCTGGGTACAACAGCTCAAGGTTGAGATGAGCCTATCAGAGATTCTGGGCGCATAAGGAAACAAGCGCCTTTCAAGCAGGATTATTCTTGCAGAATGTGTCATGATACCGGGTAGGTATGGTTTTCATTTTGAATATCCATGCCTATAATCAACAAACGTGAAAAAGAATCAAGATTCCCTCACGATACCCCCAAGTATCATAAGTTCACTAAACTCAAGTTACAGGACTGAATCCGCATGACCGACAACAATAAAGCATTGAAAAATGCTGGACTTAAAGTAACACTTCCACGCCTGAAAATTCTGGAAGTGTTACAGGACCCAGAATGCCATCATGTCAGTGCGGAGGATCTCTACAAAAAACTGATTGATATCGGTGAAGAGATTGGCCTCGCCACTGTCTATCGCGTACTGAACCAGTTCGATGATGCCGGCATTGTCACTCGCCACAATTTTGAAGGTGGTAAATCGGTTTTTGAACTCACTCAGCAGCATCACCATGACCATTTGATTTGTCTCGACTGTGGTAAAGTCATTGAATTCAGTGACGAGTCGATTGAAGAACGCCAGAAAACTATCGCTGAACGTTATGGAATCAAGCTGTCAAATCATAGTCTCTATTTATATGGCCACTGTACTACTGGTGATTGTCGCAAAGATAGTTCACTCCATGATGAAAATTCATGAGAGATAAAGTCGATAAAAAGTGATTAAAATAGCCCGCTTCTGACATCTGATTTAATCATAAGCTACTGCCGATTAGTTTGGGCTAATCGGCAGTCTGCTTTAGGCGTTAAAATTTAACTTCTTCTGTACGGCTAAAACGGTTCCCATCGGTATTGACTGAACGAATTTTCACATTACCGTTAACATGAGGCCGCTGTCTATCATCGTAAACCTGCCAAGTTTTTCCATCATCCAGCGAATATTGAATAACCACACCTGGTAAGGCTATATTGGCTTCAAATGTCCCAGAAACAATCCTTCCTCCCGGTACTGGCAAACGATACAAGATTTCCGCTTTATCCAGTTTAGCCAATTCACGTTGCCCTATCAGGTTGGCAAAACGTTCCCAATCCTGCTTAAGTGCATCGGTATCGACATAATGTGTTATTCCACCTTTATATTCCCTGCCCTGCTGGTAATTTTGCTCCCATCCTGTCTGATACCACGCACGTTCAGCCAGAGGCAATAAACGTGGGTAAATCATATATTCCATCTGTTCATCGGTTCGTACCGTTTCACTCCATAGTTGGCCTGATATGCCGTAAGCCCCCGGCCAATGTTTATTGCTGTGAGTATTGAAACGTCTGCCATCACGATCGACCGAAGTCTCGGCATTTTGGGGCAGGTTGTTTGGGGCAAAACTGAAAATTTTCGCCTCATCATTAAACCGGGTTGCCCAGTAGTAACCCCGCTCTTTCGGATTAACTTCATAAGGCATATCGAGGTAAACATAATCCGGGCTGGAGACAACAACTCGATACCCTTTATTTGCCCAGTCGTTCACGGAGTCATAACCGCCCCAATAGAGCGTATCCCAGAAATTTACCGCCACATTTTTAGTGGCAAAGTCTTTTGCTGATTTGACATGTTTCAGACCATCCTGCCATGCCTGCATTGTGTCTATTCCATGAGCATTGACTATTTTACTGACTTCAATAGCAAAGTAGCTGTCCAGCTCATCAACATCTTTAATGACACCCTGCGCTATCATCTTCTGACAAACCTGAGATTTAGCCCACGGTTTATCCTCAATTTTTTTGTTGATGATCCCTTTGCCCGGTTCAATAGGCCCGTCTTTATCTTGATATCCTGCGCCCAAACGGATATTTTTTGCCTCATCACCACCAAAATGCCATGTGTTCAACGGCAATCCGGCTTCTTTGTGCATAGCAACCAATTCGCTGATCACTTTATCAATGAATCGCTTAGAAGAGTCCATGCACGGATTGAGGTAACTTCGGTGATCATAGAACTGCACAGAGGTTGTATTCGAAGTATCAGTCGGATCAAGTAAACGATATTCATTGGCTTCCCGCGTCTTGCCCTGTGCCATTAATTTCTTATAACGCGCCTCCATCGACACAACTGCGGCGCGGGCATGGGCGGGAATATCAATTTCAGGGATCACATCTATCTGGCGAGCCTTGGCGTAATTCAGGATATCAATGTAATCCTGACGGCTAAAGTAACCACTTCCCATATTGTTACTATCCGGCCCTGATCCTAATTGTGGCAGTAAACACTGTGTTTCATTCAAGTCATGGCAACGTTGGCTGCCAATATCAGTCAGTTCTGGTAGACCGGGAATCTCCAGACGCCAACCTTCATCGTCACTCAAGTGGAAATGGAGCTTGTTCAGCTTATAGCTGGACATTTGATCAAGCAAACGTAAAACAGCTGCTTTACTATGGAAGTTACGCCCAACATCAAGAAACACCCCCCGATATTCAAATCTGGGTGCGTCCTGTGCCTTTAATGTCGCAATTTTTGGAATACCATTGGCAGTAAGCAAGGAAAACAACGATTGCAGGCCATAAAATACACCTGACTGATCAAACGCAACAATTTGCGTCCCCTTAGTGGTGACCTCCAGCGAATAAGCACCTTTTACTCGCCAATTACCCTCAAACTCATTCTCATTAATTTGAGTCGCAATTGGATAACCTTTATCTGTTAAGTTGATGTTCTGGCGGTTAAAACGTTCTCTGATTACCTCAATGGATGCGTTACTCAACCCTCCCAGCTCCAATTTCACTCCACCAGATAAGTTTACATCCTGTGAATGAATAGCGAGTTTTTTGGGTGTAGGAATAATCTGTCCACGCAGTTTATCTTCACTGATTTTTTCTATTTGCTGATTTTTTACAAAACGGTTTTCAGGTGTCATCAGGACATTATTATCTTCCGTGGTGCGTTTCCACTGTTCTCCTACCAGATCAGATAAATATTCACTGATATTTTCAGTATCGGTTTTCACCAACACTTTGGGGATCGCGTCACCAGAAGTCGCATACCAACGTGGCATAAAATCCGTACTGTAAATCTGCCAATATTCTCCAATAATGGGCAGTACAATCTTTTCATTAGCCTTAATACCCGTGAATTTTTCCGTCGGTTCAAGCTTATGCAAATCACCCGTGATATGAGTGATTTTGTATTGATCATGGTCGAGTTTCAGGATTTGACGAATACTGTGAAAATAGAGTGCCCAATCAGAAGAATCAATCGCTTGGTCTCCATTGTTCAAGATGACATTGATTCGATTACAGACAGCCGAGTCCGCGCCTAAAATAGCACAATCGACTCCGTGAGAACCTGCCTGATTATCAATTACTTTGAAATTGACGTTTAACTGACTCAGTGAATCTACGATCTGTTGTGATGTCATTTCTGCATGGGTACTGCTCATAAACCCAATTGTCGTAATTAGTACTGCCAAGGTACGCAATTTAATGATTTTCATAAATTACCTCGTCCGAATTTATTATTCTTTTGCCGGGCAAATAATGTACAAATTTGGCTGAGTAATAACCCTACACAATATAGGATTATAAGGCAATTTGTAATCTTATTCGAAGGAGTTAATTTTCATTACAATACTTTTAAACGTAAAAAAAGCGTGATAATAATCACGCTTTTCAATAAGTTAAATCATTAACCGCAGATTATTCCTGTGAGATTTTCGCCCAAGTATCACGCAGGCCAACTGTGCGGTTAAAGACCAGATGTTCATCACTTGAGAGGCGGCTATCTGCGCAGAAATAACCTTCACGCTCAAATTGATAGGTTTTTTCTGGCTGTGCATTTACCAGACCCGGCTCTACAAACCCTTTACGGATCATCAGAGAATCCGGGTTGATGGTAGACAAGAAGTCATCTTCCGCACCTGGGTTTGCCACGCTGAACAGGCGATCATACAGGTAGAATTCCGCTGGTACGCCATGTGCGGCACTAACCCAATGAATAACACCCTTAACTTTACGTCCGTCAGCCGGATCTTTGTTCAGAGTCTGCTCATCGTACTGGCAGTAAATTGTCGTGATATTGCCTTCCGCATCTTTCTCAACATGCTCTGCCTTAATCACATACGCATTACGCAAACGGACTTCTTTACCCAATACCAGACGCTTATATTGACGGTTTGCTTCTTCACGGAAATCCGCTCGGTCAATGTACAATTCACGGCTGAACGGCACTTCGCGGCTGCCCATTTCTGGTTTGTTCGGATGGTTAGGCATCGTCAGGATAACTTCACCTTCCGGCATATTCTCAATTACCAGTTTAACCGGATCGAGAACAGCCATCGCACGCGGGGCGTTTTCATTCAGATCATCACGGATACAGGATTCCAATGCAGCCATTTCTACGTTGTTATCCTGTTTTGTCACACCAATGCGGCGGCAAAATTCGCGGATGGAAGCAGAAGTATAGCCACGACGACGCAAGCCTGAAATCGTTGGCATACGTGGATCATCCCAGCCATCAACGATGTTTTCTGCCACAAGCTGATTAAGCTTACGCTTTGACATCACCGCATATTCCAGATTCAGACGAGAAAATTCGTACTGGCGTGGATGGCAGTCAATCGTAATGTTATCCAATACCCAGTCATATAACCGACGGTTATCCTGAAACTCCAGCGTACAGATGGAATGGGTGATCCCTTCCAGCGCATCGGAAATGCAGTGGGTAAAATCATACATCGGATAGATGCACCACTTATTACCCGCCTGATGATGCTCTGCAAATTTAATGCGGTAAATAACCGGATCGCGCATCACGATGAATGGAGAGGCCATATCAATTTTGGCGCGCAAACACACTTTACCTTCAGCAAACTCCCCAGCCCGCATTTTTTCAAACAGAGCAAGGTTTTCTTCCACACTACGCTCACGGTAAGGGCTGTTTTTGCCTGGTTCTTTTAAAGTGCCGCGATATTCACGAATCTCTTCAGGACTCAGTTCATCTACATACGCCAAGCCTTTATTGATTAATTCAATGGCATATTGATACAGGGTATTGAAATAGTCAGAAGAGTAGCGAATATTGCCGCTCCACTGAAAACCCAACCACTCAACGTCAGCTTTAATCGACTCAACGTACTCAATATCTTCCTTAACCGGGTTTGTATCGTCAAAACGTAGGTTGCATTGTCCCTGATAGTCTTGAGCGATGCCGAAATTCAGGCAAATCGACTTGGCATGGCCGATATGCAGATAGCCGTTAGGTTCAGGCGGGAAACGGGTATGTACTGATGTATGTTTACCGGTTGCCAGATCTTCGTCAATAATCTGACGAATAAAGTTTGTCGGGCGGGCATCTGCCTCACTCATCGTTTTTTCCTCAATGCAAAAAGCGTCTTAACATAACCTTCTATAATCTATGAAGCTGAACCGAGAAACAATACTTTGTTAGTGGGATTCGCTGGAAAAGTTAGTGATAAAGGTTCAGATGGGTAAAGTTAGTGCGGAAAAGCAAATCCAGAAGGCCGGAACTATCCCTAACAAACCACGCCCAAAGTAGGTTCAGGCTCAATATTAAATGACAGGTTATAAATCAACCTACATCAGAGATTTCTAATCGTAAAAATTGGTATATGGCTCACATGTATGCCGATGCCATAAAACCTCATACAAATCGAGAAGATCAAACTTCGACTTCATTTTCATATCAACATCAACATCAACATCAACATCAACATCAACATCAACATCAACATCATAATTCCAAAAAATAATTAATTTATAAAAAAAGATATATGCTTTATATATAATAACATTTAATCAGTAAGATTAAATGTTATTATATATAAAAATCATCTACTCACCAGATAAGCAATTAATAATACAGAGAGTTGACTGCAGATAAAAGATCATTATCTTATTAAATTTCTTTCAGAAAATAAATAAACTGTTACTTGATTATTATACCTTCCAGCATATCCGCATAATTTTAAACTTCATTCTTGCTATCATTAACACTTCAATATTAAAAAACACCATTTATATCAACAGAGAATAAAAATGAACAATATATCACCAGGTAAAGAAAAGATGACTATTGCTATAGTCATTAATGAAAAATATATATCAAATCACTATACAGTTGGATTTAAGGTAGGAGCAACATCATTCACATTAAAAATGGCAGACTATTTTATCAGACAGCAAATTTTTGCTGGTTTTATCCTATATAAAAGAGATGAATCATTACTGACTCCCAAAATTGAACAATTAGAGGAAAACGGAATAAGATATATAAAAATTCTCTTTAATTTCTCGATGGATTCAGAAAATATAAAAGAAGCTTTAGCCAAAAGTTTATCATTCCTTTCTATGAAAAATGATAATAAATCCAATATTTTTGCCTATTATCAAACAGATACACTTCTTTCCTATCATCCATCAAACATCCCGTGTGGTGTAACACACCATGGACCTTTTGTTGAGGACTTTCAGAAAAATTATTCACAAGAAGGAGCTTATCAAGCATTTGAAAATAAAGATAAAGCACTTCATCTTTATAAGCAACAATCCATAGGAATTGATACCTTAATTGAAAAAGGATATTTTGTTATACAACATTCCAAACTACAAGGTGACTATCTAATAAGTAAAGATGTTCAAAGAGAAAAAATAAAACAAGTTATCCCCCCCATGTTTTCTTACGAAAACAATCTATACAGTTCATTAAATATCACTATGAATCATTTTCTAAAAATAAATAAAGATGAAATATTATTGTTCACTGCTGTTGCTAGGCTAGATTATTTTAAAAACATCGAATTATTAATTAATGCATCAATTAGTTTATTGAAAAAAGGGGTTTCAATAAAAACATTAATTTTAGGTGACGATGAAAAAAATGATACTAGGAGAGATATACTATATTCCATGATCCCCATTAAATATAGAAAATATTTTTTAATTTCATATAAACTACCACATATAGAATTATTTAGTATTTTCAATAAAATTAAGAAAAAAGCTATTTTTGTATGTACGTCACGTTATGAAACACTTGGTATTACTCCTTTAGAAGCAGCACTAAATGGGATCTATACAATTGTTCCAGATTTAAGCACCGTAGAAGCTGCAACTTATTTATCTTCGGAGGATAAGTTTAAATACGACATAACATCACTGACGAAAAAAATAATTTCCATATATGATAAAAATTTATTCATATCTGACACTCAACAGCAAAATCTCACATCCTTGCTGTCAAAAAACACCTTCGAAGAAAGCATGAATAAAATTTATTTTGATATTTCAAAAAGTTGTAATTATTCACTTTCATCTACTATCTAAACACTAATTATAATAACGTATATAAATAATTTCAAGTAAATGAGCACAGTAATGTGCTCACTTTGGTTTTTATCAATATCGTTACAACGATCACAATTACTTATTTATCTGTGGCTTTTTCTTATTTTTCAATTAAAAATAAGTAATATTAACAATGAAAAGTCTCCAATAATATTTACTACAAATAGGTGAGCGCCATGGGTATATTCAGTTATTTACAGCGTTTGGGGAAAGCACTCATGCTCCCGATCGCATCACTTCCAGTCGCCGCGCTATTACTGCGGCTCGGTCAACCAGACGTATTCAATATTGCTTTTATTGCCAGTGCTGGAGGCGGAATTTTTGAAAATTTGCCTTTATTATTTGCACTGGGAATTTCTGTCGGTCTAGCGAAAGATAATAGTGGAGCTGCGGCACTCGCTGGTGTCGTTGGCTTTTTTATTCTGACAAAAGCAACTGCTGTCATTGATCCTAAAATCAATATGTCATTTTTCGCAGGTATTATTTCGGGGATTGTTGCCGGCCACTGCTATAACCGATTTTCTGAAACCCAATTACCCGAGTTTTTAGCCTTTTTCGCTGGTAAGCGTTTAGTACCCATCATAGCCGGAATTATTTGTCTTTTCCTTGCATGGGTTTGTGGGCATATCTGGCCCTATGTACAACATGGAATTGATAATTTCAGTCTTTTAGTATCAAAAAGTGGCATGGCCGGATGGTTTACTTATGGCGTTCTTAATCGTGCACTGATTCCGTTCGGGCTACACTATATCCTGCATTCTGTTTTCTGGTTCAGTTTAGGTGATTGTATAAAAATCACTTATGACCTAGCAGGATCAATACATAATATCTGTTTGGCTCCAGATGTAGCACGCTCTCTCACTATTGGAGCAGCTATACCCGGAATAGAAGGTTCAAACATTACTCAAATAGTAAGTGATCTCGCTCGTGGTGATCTAAATCGCTTCTTTGCTGGTGACCCCAATGCAGGAGTCTATATGGCATGGGCCTATCCAATATTTATGGGTGGTTTGCCTGGAGCGGCTTTAGCCATGTATTTAGCTGCCCCTAAATCACGTCGCCCTCAAATTGGTGGAATGTTATTTTCCGTCGCTTTAACATCATTCCTGACGGGTATCACTGAACCAATAGAGTTTTCATTCTTGTTTTTAGCTCCTGCATTGTATGTTTTACATGCGATTCTTGCGGGCGTCAGCATGGTAATTACCAATTCTTTGGGTGTCTTGCACGGTTTTGGTTTCTCCGCTGGTCTTATTGATTTTGGGTTAAGCTGGGGCTTAGCAACAAAACCATGGATACTAATCCCACTAATCATCCTATTCTTTGTTATCTATTTTGTTTCCTTTACCTTAATGATCCGTATTTTTAACCTGAATACCATAGGCAGAGAAGAGACAAATTCTGACAAAGCGACTTCCGCATCTCAAGACAAAGAAGCTATTACACATTATATCAGTGCCCTCGGTGGACCTAACAATATTCTTACAGTTGATGCTTGTATCACTCGACTCCGTTTAACTGTAGCCGATAATACTCAATTAAATGAGACTCAATTGAAAAAATTAGGCGCTAAAGGAATCTTAAAAATAGGTAAACAGAATATTCAAGTCATCCTCGGTCCACAAGCTGAAAATATTGCTGAACAAGTAAAAGCCCGGCTGAAATTAAGTCACGCAGATAAAACCGAATAATTTATATTTATCAGGATAAAAAGGAACGTGATTACGTTCCTTTTTATGACAAAAAAATACTTCATCCATTTGTTTTTAAATAATTAAACTACAAAAATCTTATTTAATATAAGAAAAAAACATCTTTAAAAACCCTATTTAAAGATCGTTATTAGCGTTAAAAAAGCTAAAAAACTAGCTATATCGCCAATCTTATTTTAAGATTAAAAATATCTTTCTGTATCAAATGAGACAAAATCCCATACAGACTAGGTATGATGTGCAACTTTACTCTACTGCTATTACGTATCTGATATATCAGATACCTCAGATACGTGCATAACCTTACATAATTAAATTATTGAATGATTTTTAAGAGGTAATCATGAGGCTAATCCCCCTAACAACGGCAAGTGACGTCGGTCGATGGTCTGCTCACTACATTGTTAGCAAAATCAATAAATTTGCCCCAACTGCTGAACGTCCTTTCGTGCTTGGACTTCCCACAGGCAGTACACCACTGGCGACTTACAAAGAGCTTATCGCTATGTATCAAGCTGGCCAGGTCAGCTTTAAGCATGTTGCAACCTTTAATATGGATGAATATGTTGGTCTGCCTGAAAATCATCCTCAAAGCTACCACTCCTTTATGTATCAAAATTTCTTTAACCAAATTGATATCCCAAAAGAAAATATCAATCTGTTAAATGGAAATGCGCCGGATGTTGACGCGGAGTGCCAGCGTTACGAAAATAAGATCAAATCTTATGGCAAGATTCATTTGTTTATGGGAGGGGTTGGTAATGATGGACACATTGCTTTTAATGAACCTGCATCTTCCCTATCTTCACGTACTCGCATTAAAACGCTTACCATTGAAACACGAACCGCAAATTCTCGTTTTTTCAATAATGATGTGAAACAAGTTCCCAAATATGCATTAACGGTCGGTGTCGGAACCTTAATGGACGCGGAAGAAATCATGATTCTGGCAACCGGAATGAATAAAGCACAAGCCCTGCAAGCCGCCATCGAAGGGAATATCAATCATATGTGGACAGTAAGTTGCCTTCAAATGCACCCAAAATCACTGATCGTCTGTGATGAACCCGCAACAATGGAACTGAAGGTGAAGACAGTGAAATATTTCCGCCAGTTAGAAACCGACATTATCAATGAATTCGCCAGCGATACACAATAGTTTCAAGTTGCGTTGAAGCAATCTCCGGCCACATAGCCAACTATAGGGCTGGGGTGAATGAGCGTAGCTAACAAAACAGCAAATTGAAAGATGAAAAGTATAAACTTATTTAGTAGAAGTGTAGGAAACCAATATGTACGCATTAATCAACGGCATTATTTATACCGGATATGACAGACTTGATAACCATGCTGTTATCATTGCGGATGGTTTGATTAAGCAGATTTGCCCCGTAAATGAGTTGCCAGAAGGGATCGAAAAACACGATTTAAAAGGCGCTAACCTCGCCCCGGGGTTTATTGATCTGCAAGTCAATGGCTGTGGTGGTGTCCAGTTCAATGAAAGGTTAGAAGATATCACAGAAGAAACACTGCATATCATGCAGAAAACAAATCAGCTCTTCGGTTGTACCAGTTTCCTGCCCACTCTCATCACCAGCCCCGACGAATTGATTATCAAAGCCATCGAAGTGATGCGCTCCTACCTGAAAAAAAACCCTAATCAGGCACTCGGACTGCATCTGGAAGGGCCTTATATCAATCCGGTTAAAAAAGGAACTCATAATTCAGCTTATATACGTAAGCCAACACCAGAAATGGTCAGCTATCTGCGTGCCAATGCTGATGTCATCACTAAAATTACTCTCGCACCTGAAATGGTAGCAAGTAAATATATTCATCAACTGACTGAGGCTGGCATCGTCGTTTCTGCTGGTCATTCCAATGCAACTTATGAGGAAGCACGCCAAGGATTCCAAAATGGCATTACCTTCTCTACTCACTTATATAATGCCATGCCAGCCATTTCTGGCCGGCAACCGGGGCTAATCAGTGCCATTTATGATTCATCAGAAGTCTATGCCGGTATTATCTGTGATGGAATGCATGTTTCATGGCCAAATATCCGTAATTCCAAGCGGTTGAAAAATGAAAAACTTATTTTGGTAACAGATGCGATCGTACCAGCCGGACTTGATTCCGATGCCATGGAACAATTTACCTTTGCCAATAAAACAATATATTATCGAAATGGCTTATGTGTTGATGAAAATGGAACACTGAGCGGTTCATCAGTCACAATGATTGATAGCGTCAAGAATAGTGTTGAACATGTTGGTATTGCTTTGGATGAAACATTGCGGATGGTAACGCTTTACCCTGCTCGGGCAATCGGTGTTGATAAACATCTTGGCACGATTGAATCCGGCAAGGTAGCAAATCTGACTGCATTTACTCACGATTTCAAAATTTGCAAAACCATCGTTAACGGAAATGAGGTCAAACTATTGTGAGTATAACGGCCGATGAGTAATGAGAATACACAAAAGCAAATCGGTAATATTGATCTAGTCAAACAGCTAAATGGTGCTGTGGTCTATCGGTTGATTGATCAACATGGACCTATATCACGCATCCAAATTGCAGAAGAAAGCCAGCTAGCTCCCGCCAGCGTAACTAAAATTACTCGTCAATTATTAGAGCGTGGCCTGATAAAAGAAGTTGAACATCAGGCCTCCACCGGAGGAAGACGCGCTATCTCCATCATTACCGAAACTCGTAATTTCCATACTATCGGGATTCGGCTTGGGCGCCATGATGCGACTTTGGCGCTGTTTGACATGAGTGGCAGGACGCTGGTGGAAGAACATTACCCTGTACCGGAGAACACTCAGCAGAAAGTTGAGAAGCGCATTATTTCCGCCATTGAGAATTTCATCGACAAAAACCAGCGTCGGCTCCGTGAGTTAATCGCCATTTCTGTCATCCTGCCCGGTTTGGTCGATCCCGATGAAGGTGTTATCCGCTATATGCCACACATTAAGGTGGATAACTGGCCTTTGGTTAAGAATCTCAAAGAGCGTTTCAATACCTTCTGCTTTATTGGGCATGACATCCGCAGCCTTGCATTGGCCGAAAATTATTTCGGGGCAACACGCGATTGTGAAGATTCAATTCTGGTACGTATTCACCGTGGTACAGGTGCAGGTGTCATCATTGACAACAATATCCTGCTCAATAAACGCGGCAATCTGGGCGAGATAGGGCATATCCAAATTGAACCTCTGGGTGAACGCTGCCATTGTGGTAATTTCGGCTGTCTAGAAACCATCGTCTCCAATTCAGCAATAGAAACCAAAGTACAGCGTCAGTTGCGGCAAGGTTTTCCCAGCCAGCTTACTTTGAATAATTGCAATATTCATGCAATTTGCCTCGCAGCAAATGCGGGTGATCCTCTGGCAACAGAAGTCATTAGGCAGGTAGGGCACTATCTTGGTAAGGCCATATCAATAGCGATTAACTTATTTAATCCCCAGAAAGTGGTCATTGCGGGTGAACTCACTGAAGCAGAGCATGTTTTGCTCCCTGCCATCCAGAGCTGTATCAATACGCAAGTATTAGCAGCATTCCGTGAAGAACTCCCAGTGGTCGTTTCTGAGCTAAATCATTGTTCAGCGATTGGCGCATTCGCACTGACAAAACGCGCAATGCTTAATGGTGTCCTGCTGCAACATCTTCTTGGGGGATAATTTCAATCATTTTGCCGACTTTGCCGACAAAATGATTACAAGACAAACAAACAAACGATTTTATGCATATTTCTTTAAAAAAGCAGTTGACGCATCTGTCTGATATACGCATAATGCGCCCCGCACCGCCGATGAAGGCAAAGCGAAAAAAGATGGCTACGTAGCTCAGCTGGTTAGAGCACAGCACTCATAATGCTGGGGTCACAGGTTCGATTCCCGTCGTAGCCACCATCTTTGCGGGAGTGGCGAAATTGGTAGACGCACCAGATTTAGGTTCTGGCGCCGCAAGGTGTGCGAGTTCAAGTCTCGCCTCCCGCACCATTTCTTTATCGGGTTGTACTTAAAATGTGTTTCGATAACGGTTTTAAGTTTTAGTATTTTTTTAGATGGGGTATCGCCAAGCGGTAAGGCACCAGGTTTTGATCCTGGCATACCCTGGTTCGAATCCAGGTACCCCAGCCATATTTCTGAAATAACAATACTAAAACGACACTGATATTAAATTCACAATTTAAGAAAAAAAAGGTTGCAGTGATAACTTTCAGGTGGGGTATCGCCAAGCGGTAAGGCACCAGGTTTTGATCCTGGCATACCCTGGTTCGAATCCAGGTACCCCAGCCATATCACTAAAGGTTTTCACAAAATTTACGATTTTATTCGTAAATGGCTACGTAGCTCAGCTGGTTAGAGCACAGCACTCATAATGCTGGGGTCACAGGTTCGAATCCCGTCGTAGCCACCATCTAAAAATATAATTGGGGTATCGCCAAGCGGTAAGGCACCGGATTCTGATTCCGGCATTCCCAGGTTCGAATCCTGGTACCCCAGCCATATTTATAGCCACCAATAGGTGGTTTTTTTGTTTTCCTGTTATAAAAACCCCCTAATTAGACACCACTTCAACAATTACCAAACAAACAAGTATTTAGTTAATTACGCCCCCAGTTAAGCCACATTAGTTAAATGAAAATAATACCCTCACTTGCGTCAGTCCCAAATTAGGACTAAGAATTGAAGTCTATGAAGCAAAACACTACCCAATAAATCCACCAGATCCAATTGAAGCCATTAAATACAAAATGGAACAATCAGGGTTAACTGTTAAAAACTTGGAACCAGCCATTAGCAAACCCAACCGTGTTTATGAAATTCTAAATCGTAAGCATAGCCTGACACTACCTATGATCAGGAACCTACACGGGATGTTCGGAGTTCCCGTAGATATTCTTATAAAACCGACCAAACTAGCCCCATAAGGGGCTGTTTATTTTCAACTTGGTCGATTCTACATAGTCAATAAAATTAAACAGATAACAAAGCATTGCTCTTACTTAATAGGAAAATATATCACTCACAATCCCAAAGCATATTTCAGAGCGAGATTTTTCATTGCACCTGAGCGTTGTGCCACCATTAATGCCAGATTTCTCATGGTCTTCAATCCCGGCAAATCATTGCTAAATGCGGTGTGGAAAAGATCCATTCCCGCTTGCATAACTAAATTATCCGGCATCCTACGGCGCTGATAACGCATCAAGACCGTCAAAGAATCCCACTCTTCCAGCAATTCTTTGGCATTAGTTAGCACTTTAAGCAGAGTATCAACATCTCGATATCCCAGATTCACCCCCTGCCCTGCCAACGGGTTAATGGTATGCGC
This sequence comes from Xenorhabdus hominickii, assembly GCF_002632725.1. Taxonomy (GTDB): domain Bacteria; phylum Pseudomonadota; class Gammaproteobacteria; order Enterobacterales; family Enterobacteriaceae; genus Xenorhabdus; species Xenorhabdus hominickii. The sequence goes on along the minus strand of NZ_NJAI01000002.1, from coordinate 211,784 downwards.
CGCATCCCCCAGTAAAACCAGCCCTTCTTGCACATAATGGCTGGCATGATGACGAACAAGAGGAAACGAGCCTGCAGCAATCGGCATCACTTTACCCAAACGGGAGGAAAATGCCTGAAAAATTTCTCGTTCCAATTGCATCATTGGCATCGATTGCAATTGGCGAATTCGGGCGGGAGAATCGTACCAAACCAAAGAGGCCCACTGATCAAACAGTGGCAAGAAAGCTCTGGGGCCAGAAGGAAAAAATTGTTGCCACGTTGTATCTTGTTGCAGCTGCTCAGTCTTGACTGTGATTAACATACATGACTGCCGATATTGCCACCCATTACTGCCAATCCCTGCCAATTGACGGACCTGCGAACAAGCGCCATCTGCGCCAATAATCAGACGCGCGTTAAGCTCCGCGCCATCGGCTAATATTATTTGCCACGCTTTATGATCATGCTGACGCTCCATCGATTTGAGGACTGCGGGACAAAGCAAAGTCAGATTAGGGTAACGTTCAAACTCCTGCCACAATGCCAGCTGCAAGATGCGATTTTCGGCCATATAGCCCAACTCTGGCAATCCCAAATTTTGGGCCTCGAAAACGACATTAGAGCCACTCTGTTCCCAAGTTTCCAATTTACGATAAGGAGCGCTGCGCATTTGCAGCACATTTTCCCATGCCCCCAATTGTTTCAATAATGCCACGGAAGCACAACTAATCGCCGATACGCGTACATCGGGTTCACTCTCTGCGTTGTAAGGTTCCGGGGATTGATGCTCCAACAGCGCTACACGCCAACCTTCCTGCGCCAATCCCAATGCCGTCGCGGCACCAATCATGCCCGCTCCCACGACAACGATATCGAATTTTTGTTGTGGATTATTCATATTCATCACGTTATTAACTTCTTGATTAAAATAGTGTACCGGAATTTTCCCTTTCCGGCTGTGAATATCCAGTGTTACAGTCTGGTCACTCGTGCCTCAAATGACTACAATAGCTAACATTATTATGCTAAATACACTATGCGCAATACACTGCGCTTTTCAGTGTTGATGCACCATTTCCACTGGAAACACCGGATACACAAAATGTCGACGATAAAAAAACTGTACATCAAAACTTGGGGCTGTCAGATGAATGAATACGATTCATCCAAGATGGCCGACCTGCTGGAAACCACTCACGGTTATCAGTTAACTGATGTCGCCGAAGAAGCAGATATCTTACTCTTGAATACTTGTTCAATCCGTGAAAAGGCTCAGGAAAAAGTCTTTCACCAACTCGGTCGCTGGAAAGGCCTGAAAGATAAAAATCCTGAGGTCATTATTGGTGTTGGTGGCTGCGTAGCCTCTCAAGAAGGGGATTTCATTCGCCAACGCGCCCCTAGCGTAGATATTATCTTCGGGCCACAAACCCTGCATCGTCTGCCTGAAATGATTAATCATGTAAAAGGCACCCGTAGCCCAATCGTTGATATCAGTTTCCCTGAAATCGAGAAATTCGACCGTCTGCCAGAGCCCCGAGCTGACGGCCCGACGGCATTCGTTTCCATCATGGAAGGCTGTAATAAATACTGCACATTCTGCGTTGTTCCTTACACTCGTGGAGAAGAAATCAGCCGACCTTGCGATGATATTCTGTTTGAAATTGCCCAGCTTGCGGCTCAAGGCGTACGTGAAGTGAATCTTCTCGGCCAGAACGTCAACGCTTATCGTGGTGCAACGTTTGATGGAGATATCTGTACATTTGCAGAATTGCTGCGTCTGGTTGCAGCCATTGACAGTATCGACCGCATCCGCTTCACTACCAGCCATCCAATTGAATTTACAGACGATATTATCGAAGTTTACGAAGATACACCGGAGTTAGTCAGCTTCCTGCACTTACCTGTCCAGAGTGGCTCTGACCGAATTCTGACCCTGATGAAACGCGCCCACACTGCGCTGGAATACAAAGGCATTATCCGCCGTTTACGCAAGGCTCGTCCTGATATTCTAATCAGTTCTGACTTCATCATAGGTTTCCCGGGTGAAACACAGGATGATTTCGAAAAAACGATGAAACTGATTGCTGATGTTAATTTCGATATGAGTTTCAGCTTCATCTATTCTGCACGTCCAGGAACACCAGCGGCCGATTTACCTGATGACGTCAGTGAAGAAGAGAAAAAACAGCGCCTGTACCTGCTCCAGCAACGCATTAACCAACAAGCTATGAGCTTCAGCCGAGCTATGCTTGGTAGTACACAGCGTATCTTGGTTGAAGGCCCATCTCGCAAAAATATCATGGAGCTTTCCGGTCGTACTGAGAATAACCGCGTGGTTAACTTTGAGGGAGCGCCTGACATGATTGGCAAATTCGTTGATGTCGAAATTGTTGACGCATACGCTAACTCCCTGCGTGGTAAAGTCATCCGTACTGAAGATGAAATGGATCTGCGTGTCCATGAATCACCTGAATCAGTCATTGCCCGTACTCGCAAGGAAGATGAAATCGGCGTTGGCGTTTATCAGCCTTAACAGGCCCTAACATAGAGATAATCAGTGACACAAATAAACCCACAAGTAGCAACACAAGAAATCTTTCTGGAACCCACAGACAATCAACGTCTGATGAGCCTGTGTGGACCACTTGATGACAATCTGAAACAACTTGAGCGTCGTTTGGGGATCGAAATCAACCGCCGCGATAATCGTTTCAAACTGATAGGTAAAACACTGTGTGTTAGTGCGGCAGTAGGAATTCTGCGCCACCTTTATGTCGAAACTGCGCCTATACGCGGTGTAATACCCGATCTTGAGCCTGAGCAGGTTCATCTGGCTATTACTGAAAGCCGCGTATTGGAACAATCGGCAGAAAGCGTGCCGGAATACGGCAAAGCTGTGAATATCAAAACCAAGCGGGGTGTTGTAAAACCCCGTACCCCAAATCAGTCTCAATATATAGCAAATATCTTTGCTCACGATATCACATTCGGTATTGGGCCTGCGGGGACAGGGAAAACATATTTGGCTGTTGCTGCTGCTGTTGACGCTCTCGAGCGTCAAGAAATCCGCCGTATCCTGCTGACCCGCCCTGCAGTAGAAGCTGGTGAAAAATTGGGTTTCCTGCCAGGTGATCTGAGTCAGAAAGTCGATCCTTATCTGCGCCCTCTTTACGATGCCTTGTTTGAGATGCTGGGATTTGAAAAAGTTGAGAAGCTGATCGAAAGAAATGTTATTGAAGTCGCTCCATTGGCTTATATGCGTGGACGTACCCTCAATGATGCATTTATTATTCTCGACGAAAGCCAGAATACCACCATCGAACAAATGAAAATGTTCCTAACTCGTATTGGTTTCAATTCCAAAGCGGTCATTACAGGTGACGTTACCCAGATTGACTTGCCAAGAGGACAAAAATCGGGTTTGAGTCATGCAGTAGAAGTGTTGTCTGATGTTGATGAACTGAGCTTTAACTTCTTCCATAGCGAAGACGTTGTTCGTCATCCGGTGGTTGCAAAAGTTGTTATTGCTTATGAAGCATGGGAAGCAGCAGAGCAGACGCGTAAACAAGCACTCAATGAAAAGCGCAGACAGGAAGCACAATGAGTTCAGTTATCTTAGATTTACAAATTGCATGTAAAAACCCAGAGGGGCTTCCTGAAGAGGCCCTTTTCCAGCAATGGCTTGAAAATGTTTTGCCACAGTTTCAAGCAGAAAGTGAAGTGACAATTCGTTTGGTCGATGAGGCAGAAAGCCATGATTTAAATCTCACTTATCGAGGGAAAGATAAACCCACTAATGTGCTATCCTTCCCATTTGAAGCACCACCTGAAGTTGAATTACCCTTGCTGGGTGATTTAATCATCTGCCGTCAAGTTGTTGAACAAGAAGCAGCAGAGCAACAAAAAACCGTTGAAGAACACTGGGCACACATGGTTGTTCACGGCAGTCTGCATCTTCTCGGATATGACCATATCGAAGATGATGAGGCAGAAAAAATGGAATCTTTGGAAACAGAAATTCTGGAAAAAATGGGTTATCCTGACCCCTATCTGGCGGAAAAAGTATAACCCTTGCCAACATTTTTATGTTAAACATTACAGTCTACGATTTAATTAATGGGGAATTTTCATTAAAACGCCATGAGCGACGACCATCCTTCTAATAACGATAGCCCTGGCCCTAAGAAAGGCTTCTTTGAGCTTCTTAATCAGCTTTTTCACGGTGAACCCAAAAACCGTGATGATTTGGTTGAACTGATCCGTGATTCTGAGCAGAACGACCTGATCGATCCCGATACCCGAGAAATGCTTGAGGGGGTAATGGATATTGCTGATCAGCGCGTGCGTGACATTATGATCCCACGCTCACAGATCGTTACCTTAAAACGCAATCAATCTCTAGACGAATGTCTGGATGTTATTATTGAGTCAGCCCACTCACGCTTTCCTGTGATCAGCGAAGATAAAGACCACATTGAAGGTATTTTAATGGCAAAAGACTTGTTGCCATTTATGCGTACAGGTGCAGAACCTTTCAGCATTGATAAAGTGCTTCGTCAGGCTGTTGTGGTGCCGGAAAGTAAACGGGTTGACCGCCTACTGAAAGAATTTCGTTCCCAACGCTATCATATGGCGATTGTGATCGATGAATTTGGTGGTGTTTCCGGATTAGCCACCATTGAGGATATTCTTGAACTGATTGTCGGTGAAATAGAAGACGAATACGATGATGATGATGATAACGATATTCGTGCTTTAAGTCGCCACTCCTATTCAGTGCGGGCATTGACTCAAATTGAGGATTTCAACGACGTTTTCGATACCAATTTCAGCGATGAAGAGGTTGATACCATTGGTGGGCTGGTCATGCAAGCATTCGGTCATCTGCCTTCCCGTGGAGAATCTATCACCATCGATGGCTATCTTTTCAAAGTGGCAATGTCTGATAGCCGTAAGATCATTCAGGTTCATGTAAAAATACCGGATGATGCTGAAGTTCCTAGCCTTGATAAACAATAATAGGATCTGGATGAACAAAGCCTCATTAATGAATTGCCAGCGGCTACGTGCCGTGCTGGCATTTTTTTTCGGAGCCAGTGGAACGCTGGCTTTTTCACCTTTTGATTTCTGGCCTGCCGCCCTTCTTTCACTTTTTGGCCTGCAAATCCTCACCCTAAACAGAACCTCCCGCCAAGCATTCTTTATTGGCTTATGCTGGGGGCTTGGCTTATTTGGCAGTGGTACGAACTGGGTTTATGTCAGTATTGCTGACTTTGGTGGAATGCCAACCGCCATTAATGTCTTCTTGGTGATTCTGTTATCTGCCTACCTTGCCCTTTATCCCGCACTATTTTCTGGCTTACTAAACCGCTTTTTCCCGACTGCCAATAGTATCAGACTGGTTATTGTCAGCCCGGCACTATGGCAAGTCACCGAATTCTTGCGAGGTTGGGTATTAACAGGTTTTCCTTGGTTACAATTCGGCTATAGCCAGATTGACGGCCCGATGAAAGCGGTAGCCCCTATTCTCGGGGTGGAAGGCCTCACTTTCCTGTTAATGATGATTAGCGGATTGTTGGTAATGGCTACGGTTCAGAAAAAGCTATCAGCAGTCATTATTGCCATTCTTCTTCTGCTGTTGCCGTGGCCCATGAGACACTATGCGTGGTACACCTTACAGCCGGAAAAAACGACGAATATCGCACTGGTTCAAGGCAATATTCCCCAGTCCATGAAATGGGATCCTGCCGTTCTTAAGAATACACTGGATATTTATTGGGATAGCAGCCTTCCTTTCATTGGCAAAGCGCCCATCATCATCTGGCCGGAATCAGCCATTCCTGATAACGAATACAACCAGAGTAAATTCCTGTCTACATTGGATACCCAGCTAAGGCAGCATAATACTAGCCTAATTACGGGTATTGTGGATGCTCGCCCGACACAAGAAGAATATAAATTCTATAACAGCATTATCGTATTGGGGGATAAAACACCTTACCAATACCCAGCTCCCACTCGTTACGACAAACATCATCTCGTACCGTTTGGTGAGTTTGTTCCGCTGGAATCGATACTGCGCCCATTGGCACCTCTCTTCAATTTGCCCATGTCTTCTTTCAGTCGTGGTGATTACATCCAGCCTCAACTTTCTGTTGCAGGGCATGATATTACTGCCGCTATTTGCTATGAGATTATTTTGGGTGAACAAGTTCGTGATAATTTCAAACCGGATACTGAATTTTTGCTGACCGTTTCTAATGATGCCTGGTTTGGCCGCTCCATTGGCCCATGGCAACATTTCCAAATGGCTCGAATGCGCTCCCTCGAGCTGGGCCGCCCTCTATTAAGAGGAACCAATAACGGCGTTACCGCAGTAGTCAATCCGGATGGCTCAATTCAGGCAGAGCTCCCACAATTTATCCGCCAAGTTTTAGAAACCCAAGTAACCCCTGCCACAGGGATAACACCTTATTTCCGCTTTGGTAATTGGCCGATATGGGGAGCAACAGCACTATTTATCATTTTCGCTTTTATGAAAAATCGCCGCAGAGCTTAATTTCATGTTTCGGCTTAAAAGATGAAGTAACCAAAATCAGGGAATATTATTCATTCCCTGATTTTATATCGCTTATATACATCGCCTATGCCCTCCACAGAAAATTTCAGAAAAACCCTCCCACTCATTATTTATAATATTAAATTAGCCATAAAATATTTCACATACTCACGAAAATTTATAATAAATCAGAATATATAACTAAAAAATTCAAACTGTGAACAGCCTTCAATATTATTCTCTTTTTTATCGCGTATAAGTGAAATTGTTTATTTATAGTGCGACGCGGGTCGCGAAACAGAAACATTGTTGTTTCAAAAAAGCAACATTATGAATTACTTTTTTACATCTTATAAGCAAAATTATTCAGAAAATCGTTTCTATGAATCGTTTTCTCTAACTATTTTTTCTAACTATTTTCTCTAACAACGTAGAAACGCGAATATCTATAAGCAGACCTAAATTCGCAAAAATAATCGATAAAGGAGCTGTATATGCGTAAGTTGATGTTAACCATGATGTTGCTTAGCGCGGTAGGTGCTGCCCATGCTGAGGAGTTGACTGGTACACTGAAAAAAGTCAAAGATGCTGGAATGATCACGGTTGGGCACAGGGAATCTTCTGTTCCATTTGCTTACTATGACAGTAGTCAAAACGTTGTTGGTTATGCTCAAGATTATTCCAACCTGATTGTTGATGCTGTAAAGAAAAAACTCAACATGCCCAATCTGCAAGTCAAACTGATCCCGATTACCTCTCAAAACCGTATTCCGCTATTGCAAAATGGCACTTATGACTTTGAGTGCGGTTCCACCACCAATAACCTTGAACGCCAAAAACAGGCCACTTTCTCCAATACCATCTTTATCGTTAGTACACGTCTACTGACTAACAAAAATTCAGGTATCAAAGGATTCGATGATTTGGCAGGAAAAAATGTTGTCGTCAGTTCAGGTACAACCTCAGAGATGCTGCTGAACAAACTCAACGATGAAAAGAACATGAAAATGCGCATTATCAGCGCAAAAGATCATGGAGACTCATTCCGCACTCTGGAATCAGGCCGCGCAGTTGCCTTCATGGTTGATGATGCATTGCTGGCAGGTGAACGGGCAAAAGCGAAAAAACCTGATCAGTGGATTATCGTCGGTGAGCCACAATCCAAAGAGGGTTATGGCTGCTTGATGCGCAAAGACGACCGACAATTCAAGAAATTGGTCGATGACGTTATTGTGAAAGTACAAACCTCCGGTGAAGCAGAAAAAATGTTTAATCGCTGGTTTAAAGAGCCTATTCCGCCTAAACAACTGAACCTGAATTTTACTCTGTCAGATGATATGAAAGCTTTATTTAAATCCCCGAATGATAAGGCACTGGACTAAATAAATAGACTGAAAAATCCCGATTTTGTTGGCACTCCGGGTATGAGGTAGTCGTTCCCTACCTCATTTTTTTTAGATCGTTTTTAGAGTCAGAGCATTTTAAGTACTACAGCCAACCCCACTTCAGGGAGAACGGTTATGTCTGTTGATTGGAATTGGGGCATCTTCTTACAAGCTGCCCCTTTTGGTAATACCACCTATTTGGGGTGGCTTATTTCTGGTTTTCAAGTGACGATAGCCCTTTCTATCTGCGCTTGGATCATTGCATTTGTTGTCGGATCACTGTTCGGCATTCTCCGCACCGTCCCGAATAAATTTCTTTCTGGGTTGGGAACTTGTTATGTTGAGTTATTTCGCAATGTTCCCCTTATTGTCCAATTTTTTACATGGTATCTGGTGGTACCAGAATTCCTGCCCAAGAACCTGAGTGATTGGTTCAAAATGGAGCTGGATCCTGATATTCAATTTTTTATTTCCGCAGCCATTTGTCTGGGATTATTCACTGCCGCCCGCGTATGCGAGCAGGTTCGGGCTGCAATTCAGTCACTTCCACGGGGACAAAAAGCGGCTGGTCTGGCAATGGGTTTAACTCTGCCGCAAACTTATCGCTATATTTTGCTGCCAAACGCCTATCGGGTGATCATTCCTCCGATGACCTCAGAAATGCTCAATTTGGTGAAAAACTCTGCCATCGCCTCAACGATCGGGCTGGTTGATATGGCCGCGCAGGCAGGGAAATTATTGGATTACTCGGCACACGCTTATGAAACATTCACAGCAATTACGCTGGCTTACGTTGCTATCAATCTGGTGATCATGCTTGCCATGACCATCCTTGAGAAAAAAGTACGTCTGCCAGGCAATATGGGAGGGCGATAGAGAAATGTATCAGTTTGACTGGAGTTCGATTATTCCTAGTTTGCCCTTCCTCCTGAGTGGATTGCTGATAACAGCCAAAATCACTGTAATAGCTGTTATCATTGGCATTATTTGGGGAACCCTTCTGGCGATGATGCGTCTCTCTCCCATTAAGGCACTGAGCTGGTTCGCCACCCTATATGTTAATCTCTTTCGCTCAGTGCCACTGGTGATGGTATTGCTATGGTTTTATTTGATTGTGCCTAACTTATTACAAAATGTTCTAGGTATATCACCAAAAACCGATATCCGTTTAATTTCTGCAATGGTAGCTTTCTCACTCTTTGAAGCAGCTTACTATTCTGAAATCATTCGAGCGGGTATTCTAAGCATTTCCCGTGGGCAATCCTCCGCTGCACTGGCGTTGGGTATGACCCATATGCAAAGTATGCGCTTGGTCATTCTGCCACAGGCATTTCGAGCAATGACTCCATTGCTGTTAACGCAAGGCATTGTATTATTCCAAGATACATCTCTGGTGTATGTACTGAGTCTGGCGGACTTTTTCCGTACAGCAACGAATATTGGTGAACGCGACGGTACTCAGATTGAAATGATCCTGTTTGCCGGTGTTGTTTATTTTGTGATTAGTTTTGCCGCATCTATGCTGGTTAACTATTTGAAGAAAAGGACTGTTTGATGATTTCCCTGAAAAATGTATCCAAGTGGTATGGCCAATTTCAGGTTCTTACTGACTGCTCGACTGAAGTCAAAAAAGGCGAAGTAGTCGTGGTCTGTGGGCCTTCTGGTTCCGGTAAATCCACTCTGATAAAAACGGTCAATGGCCTTGAACCTGTCCAGCAGGGTGAAATTCTCGTAAATGAAACAAAAGTCAATGACAAGAATACCAATCTGGCACAATTGCGCTCTCAAGTAGGCATGGTGTTCCAACATTTTGAACTGTTTCCTCACCTGTCCATTATTGAGAACCTGACACTCGCTCAAGTGAAGGTATTAAAGCGCGATAAAAAAGCTGCGACCGAAAAAAGTTTGAAACTGTTGGAGCGGGTTGGATTAACCAGTCACGCTAATAAATTTCCAGCCCAACTTTCCGGTGGCCAGCAACAGCGTGTCGCCATCGCCCGCGCCCTTTGCATGGACCCAATCGCCATGCTATTTGATGAACCTACTTCCGCACTCGATCCTGAGATGATCAATGAGGTGCTGGATGTGATGGTTGAGCTGGCGAAGGAAGGTATGACCATGATGGTTGTGACGCATGAGATGGGATTTGCCAGAAAAGTGGCACACCGTGTTATTTTCATGGATGAAGGCAAAATTGTCGAAGACAGTAAAAAAGAAGATTTCTTTGCCAACCCTAAATCAGAGCGTGCCCGCGATTTTCTAGCGAAAATTCTGCATTGATTCTTCCCTGTCGGCGGATGATAAGGCCACCGCCGACCTTAATTTTCCTATAAAAAGAATAATTTTAAACATTACTCCTTTAACAAGAGTTGTTGCCTCCATCTCTTATCAGCTATGCTATGTGCTCTTCGAATTCATAAACACAAACTATGTACGCTAAGGGCGTGCTTTATTATTCACCATAGGATTATCGGTGCCATGCAAGAACAATATCGTCCAGAAGATATAGAGCAACAAGTCCAGCTTCATTGGCAAGAGAAGCAAACTTTCAAAGTGACAGAAGACAACAGCAAAGAAAAATACTATTGCTTGTCAATGCTACCTTACCCTTCTGGCCGACTACATATGGGCCACGTCCGTAATTACACCATTGGTGATGTGATTTCCCGTTATCAACGCATGCTAGGCAAAAATGTGTTGCAACCTATTGGTTGGGATGCCTTCGGCCTGCCGGCAGAAGGCGCTGCGGTCAAAAATAATACCGCACCCGCCCCATGGACTTATTCCAACATTGATTACATGAAAATCCAGTTGAAAACACTGGGTTTTGGTTATGATTGGGATCGTGAAGTCACTACCTGTACACCAGAATACTATCGCTGGGAACAATGGTTCTTCACTAAATTGTACGAAAAAGGTTTGGTGTATAAAAAAACCTCCGCCGTTAACTGGTGTCCACATGACCTGACCGTTCTGGCGAATGAACAAGTTATTGACGGCTGCTGCTGGCGTTGTGATAGCCAAGTTGAACGCAAAGAAATTCCTCAGTGGTTCATCAAGATCACCGCTTATGCAGAGGAACTGCTGAACGATCTGGATAAACTGGAAGATTGGCCTGAACAGGTCAAAACGATGCAGCGTAATTGGATTGGCCGTTCTGAAGGTGTTGAAATCACTTTTGATGTCGCTGACAGTCAAGAAAAACTCACGGTTTATACCACTCGCCCAGATACATTTCTGGGAGCAACCTATGTCGCTGTAGCGGCAGGTCACCCTTTAGCAAAACAGGCTGAGGAAAATAGCCCGGAACTGGCAGAATTCATCAACGAATGCCGTAATACCAAAGTTGCCGAAGCAGATATGGCAACTATGGAGAAAAAAGGCATGGCGACCGGCATGTTCGTTATTCATCCATTGACCAACGAAAAAGTCGCTATCTGGGTTGCTAATTTTGTCTTAATGGAATATGGCACAGGTGCTGTCATGGCAGTTCCTGGTCACGACCAACGCGATTGGGAATTTGCTACCAAGTATAACCTGCCAATGAAAGCCGTTATTCTGGACAACGATGGCAACGTACCCAATGTTCAGGAGGCAGCAGTTACCGATAAGAATGCACTGGTCAATTCCGGTGAATTCAGCGGCCTGAGCCATGAAGACGGTTTCAATGCTATCGCGGATAAGCTGGTTGAAATGGGTGTTGCCCAACGTAAGGTCAATTACCGCTTGCGCGACTGGGGCGTTTCCCGTCAACGTTACTGGGGTGCACCAATCCCAATGGCAACACTGGAAGACGGTACTGTTGTTCCTGTTCCAGAAGATCAATTGCCCGTTATCCTGCCAGAAGATGTCGAGATGAATGGCATCACCAGCCCAATAAAAGCTGACCCTGAATGGGCAAAAACGACCATTAATGGCCAACCTGCCCTGCTTGAAACAGATACCTTTGATACCTTTATGGAATCTTCATGGTATTACGCGCGTTATACCTGTCCAGATTATGATAACGGTATGCTGGATCCGGCTGCGGCTAACTACTGGCTCCCCGTGGATCAGTATATCGGCGGTATTGAACATGCAATCATGCATTTGATGTACTTCCGTTTCTTCCATAAACTGATGCGCGATTCGGGCATGGTCAACTCCGATGAACCAGCCAAAAAGCTGCTGTGCCAAGGCATGGTGCTGGCTGATGCCTTCTATTATACCGGCAACAGCGGCGAGAAAATCTGGGTATCCCCAGCTGACGCTATTGTTGAACGGGATGACAAAGGCCGCATTGTAAAAGCGACGGATAAAGAAGGTCATGAACTGGTTTATACCGGCATGAGCAAGATGTCGAAATCCAAGAATAACGGCATCGATCCACAAGTTATGGTCGATAAATATGGTGCTGACACCGTCCGTCTGTTCATGATGTTTGCAGCACCACCAGAGCTGACTCTGGAATGGCAGGAATCAGGCGTAGAAGGTGCTAACCGCTTCCTGAAACGCGTTTGGCGTCTGGTTTATGAACACAGCAACAAAGGGGCAACCCAGCCGCTGGATAACAGCAATCTGACTTCTGAACAGAAAGATCTGCGCCGCGATCTGCACAAAACCATTGCCAAAGTCACCGATGATGTTGGTCGCCGTCAAGCATTCAATACAGCAGTTGCTGCCATCATGGAACTGATGAACAAACTGACGCGGGCGCCACAGGAAACCGAGCAAGATCGTGCCTTGATGCAGGAATCACTGACTGCAATTGTACGTATACTCTCTCCTATTACACCACACTCTTGCTTTGTTATGTGGAAAGCACTCGGCAACGAAAATGATATTGACACAGCAGCATGGCCACAGGCAGATGAACAAGCAATGATCGACGATACTAAACTTGTCATCATCCAGATTAACGGCAAAGTTCGTGGTCGCATTACTGTACCGGCAGATGCAACAAAAGAGTATGTTCAAGAAATGGCGACCCAAGAATATAGCGTGACGAAATATCTTGAAGGCGTCAGTATTCGAAAAGTCATCTATGTTCCAGGTAAGTTACTGAATCTGGTCGTTGGCTGATAACAGGAGGCCACTTTTGTGGACGGAAATGTGATAGGAAATAATCTGCGGCATCGTATTTGCACGTTGTTGCTGGGCTTGGCGGTACTAGTCACCGCTGGCTGCGGCTTTCACCTTCAAGGCACAACAAAGGTACCAAAAGAGCTGCAAACATTGCAATTGAGTTCAGGTGATCCTTACGGCCCATTGGCACGGGCAGTACGCCAGCAACTTCGTCTGAACGATGTCAAAATCGTTGAGCGTGGTGATGCTTCAGTACCTATCCTGAAACTTCTGGGTTCTACTGAAAACAAAGAAACTGTCTCTGTTTTTCAGGATGGTAAATCGGCTGAACGTCAGCTCGTGCTATCTGTTGACGCTCAAGTGCTGATGCCGAATGGCAGTATCTATCCATTGAGTGCAAGAGTTGATCGTTCTTTCTTCGATAACTCATTGGAAGCTTTGGCAAAAGATGCAGAAAATGAACTGGTTCAGCAGGAAATGCGCGAACAGGCGACTCGCCAGCTTATGCGCCAACTGTTGACTATTCATAGTGCCGAACGTCTGAAAGCCGAAGAAAAACAGAAAGCTGCGGCTGCACAACAGCAATGATCCGACTTTATCCTGAACAACTTATTTCGCAGCTCAATGAAGGGCTGCGAAACAATCACTCTCAAAGTAATCACTTTCAAAATAATCAACTACAGAACAACTACCTGCTATGGGGCAACGAGCCGTTGCTACTACAGGAAAGTCAGGACAGCATACGTAAAGCGGCTGAACAACATGGCTTTATGGAACATTTCACCTTCTCGTTGGATAACCATACCGATTGGGACGAAATCTTCAGCCTGTGTCAGTCACTCAGCCTGTTTGCTAGCCGTCAGTCACTCACCCTTCTGTTGCCGGAAAGTGGCCCGAATGCAGCAATGGCGGAACGACTGACCAAACTGGCGGAGTTGCTGCATCCCGATATCCTGCTGATACTGCGTGGACACAAACTCACCAAGGCACAGGAAAATAGCCCGTGGTTCAAAGCGATTGGACAAAATGGCGTGTACGTCAGTTGCCTCGCACCTGAACAACACCGTCTGCCACAGTGGGTTGCACAGCGTGCCAAAAACATGGGGCTATCATTGGAAGATGAAGCCAACCAGTTACTGTGCTATTGCTATGAAGGAAATTTATTAGCATTGGCTCAGGCACTGGAACGCCTTTCCTTGCTCTACCCCGATAATCGGCTGACGCTTCCTCGTGTTGAAGAAGCCGTCAACGATGCAGCCCACTTTTCTCCCTATCATTGGGTTGATGCCTTGCTGGCAGGCAAAATAAAACGGGCATGGCATATACTGAAGCAACTTCAGCAAGAAGATACTGAGACTATTATTTTGCTTCGCACCATACAACGAGAGCTGATGCTACTGCTGGTGCTTAAGCGTCAGGAGAAAACTGTCCCCCTGAAGACATTGTTTGATCAGCACAAAGTTTGGCAGAATCGTCGAGTATTGCTGACAACGGCATTACAACGGCTATCATTGAATGATCTGCAATCTGCCATACAATTGTTGACCCAGATGGAACTGCGAGTCAAACAGGATTATAGCCACTCCATTTGGGCTGACCTGGAAACGCTTTCCATGCTGTTATGTGGAAAACCATTACCAGAGAGCTTCTTGAATGCTTGATATTATTGATCCGATAAATTCTATTAATCCAATACCGGCTATTGACTCGACAACCAATATGGGTTCTCCGGTGATACAAGCACTATTTGGTGGCACATTCGATCCCATCCATTATGGTCATTTGCGTTCTGCGGAAGCATTGGCGCAACTCGTGGGGCTTAAGCAGGTTATTTTGTTGCCTAATCACGTGCCGCCACATCGCCCTCAACCAGAAGCAACAGCTCAGCAACGACTGGAGATGGTTCGGCTGGCCGTGCAAGGAAACCCACTGTTTACCGTAGATACTCGCGAACTGGATCGCCAGACGCCCTCTTATACGATAGAAACATTGAAGTCCTTTCGTCAGGAAGTCGGCAAACATCCATTAGCGTTCATCATTGGTCAGGATTCATTGCAAACTATCCATACATGGCATAAGTGGGAAGAGTTACTCGACATCTGCCATCTGCTGGTCTGTTCCCGTCCCGGTTATCAAAACTCACTTTCGACGCCAGAAGTGCAACAATGGCTCAAAAAGCATCAAGTTGACACACCACTTCCATTGAGTCAAAAACCGCAAGGTTACATTTATTTAGCTGCCACTCCGCTATTAAACATTTCGGCAACCGATATTCGCCAACGTCACCAGCAAGGTCTAAGCTGTGATGATCTGCTTCCTCCATCGATACAAAATTATATCGATTCGCAGGGGCTATACAGGTCTTAACGAAATCATACGGTTATTTGCCGCTAAGTTGCTTACTTTTAGAGAGATTGGCATGCTATTATTCTGCGCCACTCAAACAATTTTATGAAATAAAGGTGATCCTTTTGCAAGGCACAGAACTACAACAATTCGTTATTGATAAACTTGAAGATTCCAAAGCTCAGGATATTGTTTCTATAGACGTTCGCGGAAAATCCAGTATTACTGACTGCATGGTTATCTGCACCGGAACATCAAGCCGCCATCTGATGTCTGTAGCAGATAATCTCGTTGATGATTGCCGCCAAGCCGGCATTATGCTCCTGGGTGTTGAAGGGCAAGGCATTTCAGACTGGGTAGTCGTCGATCTCGGCGAAATAATGGTTCATGTCATGCAGGAAGACAGCCGTCGCATGTACGAACTGGAAAGACTCTGGAGCTGAGTTTGAAGTTACAATTAGTCGCTGTAGGAACAAAAATGCCGGACTGGGTTCAGACCGGCTTTATAGATTATTTGAATCGTTTTCCCAAAGACATGCCTTTTGAGCTGATTGAAGTTCCGGCAGGAAAACGAAGCAAAAACGCTGATATCAAACGCATTCTGGAAAAAGAAGGCGAACAGATGCTAGCCGCTATCGCTAAAGGCAATCGCATTGTGACTCTGGATATACCCGGTTCTCGCTGGGATACCCCACAATTAGCACAACAGCTTGAACGTTGGAAACTAGATGGTAGGAATGTCAGCCTGCTTATTGGCGGCCCTGAAGGTTTAGCTCCTGCCTGTAAAGCAGCAGCAGAACAAAGCTGGTCTCTTTCTCCCTTGACCCTACCACATCTTCTTGTGCGGGTACTGGTTGCGGAGAGCCTTTATCGAGCGTGGAGCATCACAACTAACCACCCTTATCATCGGGAATAAATTGGGTAATCTATCACCGTGAATTCTGGTAATGGGATGAAGAATAAACGAACCCCTTTTCGCGATCATTCGGCTGAATCAGCCCTATTTATACGCCGCGCGCTCGTGGCGTTTATTGGTATTATTATTTTAACGGGCATTCTGATAGCCAATCTCTATAATCTCCAGATCACACGTCATGAAGATTACCAAACCCGATCAAATGGGAACCGCATTAAGCTTGTTCCCATAGCCCCTAGTCGGGGCATCATTTATGACCGCACTGGCACACCTCTGGCAGCTAACCGAACGATTTATCAGTTAGAAATCGTGCCACAAAAAGTCGCTGACCTTGATAAGACATTAAATGAACTGCGCTCCGTTGTTGGACTCACAGATGAAGATATCGAAAACTTCAAAAAAGAGCGTCTGCGGGCACGGCGTTTTACTTCGGTTCCGCTGAAAACGCCACTTGACCAAGTTCAAGTAGCTCGGTTTTCTGTCAACCAATATCGCTTTCCCGGGTTGGAAATCAAGGGCTATCAACGCCGTTATTATCCTTATGGTTCTGCTCTGACTCACGTGATCGGCTACGTTGCCAAAATCAACGACAAAGATGTCGAGCGGCTCGATAAAGAAGGGATTTTGCCCAGTTATGCTGCGACCCATGATATCGGAAAGCTGGGGATTGAACGTTATTACGAATCGGTTCTGCATGGTAAGCCGGGTTATGAGGAAGTTGAAGTCAATAACCGCGGCAGAGTGATCCGCCAGTTACATGAACAACCGCCACAGGCAGGTAAAGATATTTATCTGTCGATCGACTTAGAACTGCAAACCTATATCGAACAGATACTGACAACCAGTCGTGCAGGAGTTGTTGTCACCGACCCCAGAAATGGGGAAGTTTTGGCCATGGTGTCCAATCCAAGCTACGATTCGAATCTCTTTGTCGATGGCATATCCAGTAAAGATTATAAATCCTTACTGAACGATCCTAACCGCCCATTAATTAACCGAGCGACACAAGGGGCTTATCCTCCAGCATCAACGGTGAAACCTTTTGTTGCCGTTGCCGCCCTCAGCAGTGATGTCATAACAAAGAATACCACGATCAATGATCCCGGCTGGTGGCAGTTACCAAGTTCAGATAAACGTTACCGTGACTGGAAACGCTGGGGGCATGGAAAACTTAACGTGCATAAGTCGATTGTTGAATCAGCGGATACTTTTTTCTACCAGGTTGCCTATGATATGGGCATTGACAGGCTGTCCGAATGGATGTCTAAATTTGGCTACGGTCAATTCACTGGCATTGATTTAAAAGAAGAAAGTCCGGGTAACATGCCAACCCGTGAATGGAAGCTCAAACGCTATAAAAAACCGTGGTATCAGGGCGATACCATTTCCGTTGGCATCGGTCAGGGATACTGGACTGCCACGCCCATGCAAATGGTAAAAGCCCTGATGACGCTAATTAATGATGGTGAGGTAAGAACACCACATTTCTTAATGAATATGCGGGTTAATGGCGAAATGCAACCTTACCAATCTCCAGTCAGTGAGCCGATTGACGATATTCATTCTGGATACTGGGAAATTGCCAAAGATGGCATGTATGGCGTTGCTAATGCTCCGAATGGCTCTGCCCGCCGTTTCTTTGCTGGTACACCGTACAAAGCCGCAGTCAAATCAGGTACTGCTCAAGTTTTCAGTTATGAAACCTATAATGCGAGCAAACTTGCTGAACACCTGCGTGACCATAAATTGATGATTGCCTTTGCTCCCTATGATAATCCAACAGTTGCTGTCTCCATTATTCTGGAAAATGAGGGAGCTGGGACACCTGTAGGTGCTATCGTCCGCCAAATTTTGGATCACATTTTACTCAGGGATAACCATACCACCTCTTCTGCTGTCGCACCGCCCACAACAGGAGCAGGGACGAGTAGAACACAAGCTAATTGAGTAACGCCATGACTGATTCTCAAAACAAGGTTCCTTTCTGGACCCGAGTACATATAGATATTCCATTGCTGCTGTGCATCTTGGTATTACTGGTCTACAGTCTTTTTATTATGTGGAGTGCCAGCGGACAAGACATCGATATGATGGAACGTAAAGTCGGACAGGTCATTATCGGGTTGGTAGTCATGATTGTTTTAGCCCAAATACCACCACGTCTATACGAGAATTGGGCCCCCTACCTCTATATTGGGTGTGTTATATTACTGGTTCTGGTTGATGTTTTTGGTCAAATCAGTAAGGGGGCACAGCGCTGGCTAGACCTCGGCATTGTACGTTTTCAGCCTTCAGAAATTGCCAAAATCGCTGTTCCTTTGATGGTGGCCCGTTTTATGAACCGTGATCTCTGTCCTCCTTCACTGAAAAACACTGGCATAGCACTCGTTTTGATTTTTGTTCCTACCTTGCTTGTAGCGGCACAGCCTGATTTGGGAACATCCATTCTGATTGCTGCTTCTGGGTTATTCATTTTGTTTTTGACGGGAATGAATTGGAAGTTAATCGGCGTTGCTGTTTTATTGGTTGCCTGCTTCCTCCCGATATTGTGGTTTTTCCTGATGCATGACTATCAGCAAGCCCGCGTTATGATGCTGCTGGATCCAGAAAGTGATCCACTGGGTAAAGGCTACCATATTATCCAGTCCAAAATTGCAATTGGCTCCGGTGGGTTATTCGGAAAAGGTTGGCTACAAGGCACACAATCGCAGTTAGAATTCCTGCCCGAACGGCATACTGACTTCATTTTTGCCGTGCTATCGGAAGAGCTTGGTCTGATAGGCGTTCTCGTTTTGCTGGGGCTTTATTTGCTGATTATTCTGCGCGGTTTAGTTATTGCTGCCAAAGCACAGAATACCTTTGGCCGAGTCATGACCGGGGGGCTGATACTGATTTTATTTGTCTACGTTTTCGTCAATATCGGCATGGTAAGCGGTATCTTGCCGGTAGTTGGTGTTCCCCTGCCAATGGTTAGCTATGGGGGTTCAGCATTGATTGTCTTAATGGCGGGGTTCGGCATCATCATGTCGATACATACGCATCGTAAGTTATTGTCCAAAAGTTTATGAGGAAAAAGTTTCATGCGTCAACAATGGCTTATATTTGGCATCGTAGCGGCTCTGATAGCAGGCTGTACACCAACAGGCAATGATCGGGGATCTTCTGTTCCCCCTGTACCAACTCGTGAAGTTTTAGGGGCAGAACCTCTGTATGAGCCTTATCATCCAAGTGCTAATCAGGATTATCAGCAGAATGGGCAAACGTATCACATCGTGCAAGATCCGGCCAATTTCACTCAAACAGGCTATGCTAGCTGGTTCGGTGAAGAAGCCAATGGAAAAGTAACAGCAATTGGTGAACGAGCTAGCCCTTATACTTTAACGGCTGCTCACCCGACCTTGCCTATTCCAAGTTATCTGCGTGTAACCAATTTAAGCAATGGACGCATGATGATTGTCAGGATCAATGATAGAGGCCCTTACAATAAGCCTGAAAAGATCATTGAATTATCACGTTCGGCTGCTGAGCGTCTGAATTTAATGCCACAAAGTAAAGTGAAACTGGAGGGTATTCAGGTTGCACCTGATGGCTCACTTTCCGGGGTGGGAACAGAAGGGGCTACGTTCGTCAAACAAAGCTTTGCATTACCTGACAGGCCTAATATCGTATCGCAATCATTAAATACACCGTCGACTATGACAGGACACTCTGCCGAACAAAATTTGTCTGCCAATGCGGAGGATATAGAAAATCCATCAGCTATTCCACCTACTGTGGAAATGCCAACAGCCCCAGCACAGCCACAATCTGAATCAGTAACGACTTCAACCGTTTCCTCTAATGGATCAGCACCAATATCAACAGGAGCAGTAGGTAGCTACATAGTACAGGTAGGTGCTGTCAGCATTGAACAAAAAGCCAAAGAATGGCAACAATCGTTAAGCCAACGTTTTAACGTACAAGGCCGTATCATACAATTTGGCAATATCTATCGTGTCCAATTAGGCCCATTCAGCAGTCGTCAAGAAGCCGTAGAACTACAAAATAAATTAACTGACCAGATGCATCAATCTTCTTTTATTGTTGCGCCCTGATCTGCTATACCCAATGGATCTCAAAACAACGGGTATATATCCAATAGAGATAATCCAATATCAACGCAGGTGATGATGTTGGATTATCACATTCCTATCAGCAGGAAAATAAAAACCTTAGGAAAAAAATCGGGTAAAAAAGTGTAAACCTGCCAATCGCTCAATTTTGTTTAATGTCAGCTTTTTTTTCATTTGTTATTATGTGGTTTATTATTAATTCTTCTCTCACGGATGTTACCTAATCAATCATGAAATATATAGTTACCTCCCATTTTATTAAAAGTGCCACCTTGGGCATCGCTCTGGCTGCCGGCGTTTCTACGTTCGCCAATGCGGATGATAATTTTAAGAGCATGATCCCCAGTGTTCCTGAACTAGATTCAGAAGCCTATATTCTGATTGATTACAACTCAGGAAAGATATTGGCTGAAAAAAATGCGGATGTTCGCCGCGATCCGGCCAGTTTGACCAAAATGATGACCAGCTACGTGATTGGTCAGGCCATCAAATCAGGAAAAATCGGCCCTAATGACACTGTTACCGTAGGTAAAGATGCTTGGGCAACAGGTAATCCGGTATTTAAAGGTTCCTCTTTAATGTTTTTAAAACCCGGTGACCAAGTTTCTGTTGCTATGCTATCCCGTGGTATCAACCTGCAATCCGGCAATGATGCCTGTGTTGCAATGGCCGATTACGTTGCAGGCAGCCAAGATGCCTTCGTCAACTTGATGAATAAATACGTGCAAAGTTTGGGACTGCAAAATACACATTTTCAAACCGTCCACGGTCTGGATGCTAACGACCAATACAGCTCTGCCCATGATATGGCCCTGATTGGCCAGGCTCTCATCCGCGATGTACCCGATGAGTACGCAATTTATCAAGAGAAGGATTTTACTTACAACAATATACGTCAACCTAACCGCAATGGTTTGTTGTGGGATAAAAGTCTGAACGTCGATGGTATTAAAACAGGCCATACCAGTGGTGCCGGTTATAACCTTGTTGCATCTGCGACCGAAGGCAATATGCGCCTGATTTCTGCTGTGATGGGTAGCCCAACTTTCAAAGGACGTGAAACTGATAGCAAAAAATTACTGACTTGGGGCTTCCGCTTCTTCGAAACGGTTTCACCAATGCAAGTCGGCAAAGAATTTGCTTCAGAACCCGTTTGGTTTGGTGACACAGATAAAGTCCAATTAGGCGTTGATAAAGATGTGTACCTAACAATCCCTCGTGGCCGTCTGAAAGATCTGAAAGCTAGCTATGTATTAGACAATACCGAACTGCATGCGCCGCTCGCCAAGAATCAAGTTGTTGGAACCATTAATTTCCAGCTTGATGGTAAAACTATTGAACAACGCCCATTAGTTGTGATGCAAGAAGTGAAAGAAGGAGGCTTCTTCAGCCGCATGATCGATTATATCCGACTGATGTTCCACCACTGGTTTGGTTGATCTCTTGAAAGCTAGATATTTAGCCTTATATTAATTCAATAATTGTTAGAAAATTTTCACGCCACGGCAGAAATTCACTATTCTGCCGTGGCAAATATATTTAGGAGTGCCCATGAAAACAAAATTAAATGAACTGCTTGAGTTCCCCTGCTCATTCACCTACAAAGTGATGGGTTTAGCTCAACCTGAGCTGGTGGACCACGTGATTGAAGTGGTTCAGCGCCATGCTCCGGGCGATTACTCCCCAGTCGTAAAACCAAGCAGCAAAGGCAATTACCACTCTGTTTCCATTACCATCAACGCTACTCATATTGAGCAAGTTGAAACACTGTATGAAGAATTAGGTGCTTTGGAACTGGTACGCGTTGTTCTGTAATGCAGTGCTGTAATATGACAAGACGCTGATTTTTTAGTCAGCGTTTTCTTTTGGATGAAGGTTAGTTGGATATCTACGACTTAACCAAAGCACTACACAAAAACACTACACCAAAGCACCACGTATATCCCAGTTACCCATCATTTCAGTAACCGCGATATCCAGTTCATTCCCAAGTATTCCATCCCTCTCTAAATTTGATAACCCAAGCAGAAAGCTGTGAAAACTTACTGCAAAGGCCCATACATTTGCATCAGCAGGAAATTCGGCACATTCTACAGCCCGTTGAATAGATGCTATGAACCCCTCAAGTGTTCTTGCACGTTGTTCCGCCAACATTTTTTGCACATGTTTATGTTCGGGAGCACAAGTGCTTGCTGATAATACCAGTATACATTCCTTTGGATACCCATTAGCCGAACGGCGTAAAGCGAGCTCAACTGCCTCTCGCGATGATAAACTTTCATCCCATAAACAAGCTATAACCTGACCATATGTCACAACATAATGTTCAATCACTTCCTTAAACAAATTTTCCTTAGAACCAAATGCCGCATGGAAACTGGGGGCATTGATGCCACCACCAATACCCGCCTTAAGTAATGCCAATGATGTAGATTCGTAACCGAGATCCCAAAACAGGTATATCGCCTACCGAATAGTTTCGTCACGATCAAAAGTACGGGGACGCCCCATCTGTGCCATTTTAAGCGCCTTTGCTATATAACTATTTGCTATGTAACTATATAAATACTGATCGGTATGGGAATTATTGATAATATAAGAGCCTCAAGATCCTACAGTTACAGGGGATTCTCCGTTCTATCTTACCTGTCGTCGTAGCAGCACTAAAATAAGGTACAACCAATCATGTGCGTTGACGTTCACCACCAGATAAACTACCAACCAACCGATTTGCCATTAGTTCAGAATCGGATGGTTCCTTGGTTGGGTAATTGATGGCGTCCCAGCATTTTCAACAATGCCAATTTTCCAGAACCATGTGACCAATTAACCCAACGACTAGGCTTGAGGTAAACGTCAATGAAAAATTATTGAGTAATCGCTTACCTAGCACAGCAAAGCTAATTTGTTGCAAGCTGAAAGTGGAAACAGGTGATGAAATGCTCTCAATCAAGCTTGATTACCTCTGGATGACGATTTAGACCAATACGCCATGAAATTAACTGTAGTGCGATCCAAATACCGTTCAAGGGTCAGATAATGGCGTAGTTTTTTTACCGTAGATGATTCTGCCGCTACCCATGCGTAAAAACTCTGTGCGCTATTTTCGTTATTTGCCCTCTCCCATAATCTTTCTTCAGGAGAAACCTCTTCAACCAGAGATTGCATCTGAGTCGTCGCTGAATCAGGGATCGTAGCATACTGACGTACAGCCTCTACCAATCGTTCACCATATGCATGTTTATCTCCCTCATCTCTAGGGAGCCAGAAAATATCAGCAAAAGTGAAATGTTCCACATTGATACAATCCTCCACTATCGGCACTTCGAAGAAAGCCTGTACATAAGGCGGATCATCATATTGCGCCAACTGTTCGAGAATGCCTAACGCTGCCGGTAAGGCAGCTTCATCGGCAATCAAAAGAGAGTGACATACTTGTGGAGAAGGCTTCCATTCACATCCATCAAAGCAATCTTGATGCTCCCCTTTTGGCGCAATCACTTGCAATGGATCTCCCACTTTAGCCTGCGATAACCAATTTGATACAGGGCTATTTTTACCATGCAGAACAAATTCCACGTCCATTTCCTGCTGTTCAACACGCAAGGCTCTGATCGTATAAGTTCTCATCAGCGGGCGCTGTTCTTTAGGGATAGCCATATAATCACGATACCAATCCCCTTCGCTATTTAACTTTAGTTCGATACTATTCGCGAGCGGTAAGAGTAATTTGATACGTTGATCCGGGGCATATCTCTGCATTTGATGTACTTCTGGCCCGTTGAAGACGCAACGTAATATCGAGGGTGATATCATAATCCGTTCTTTTAGAGACAAATCAAAAACGCCGTAAACTGAAGACATAGAAACTTCTCCCAAGAAGTTATTTATCATTGACGATTAACTTTCGCTGAAAATTCCATAACCCCACAGCGATGACGAAAAGCAAAGCGGCAAAAGCCAGCGATGGCAGGTACGGCCAATGCACTTAATCCATATCCCAGCGTATAGTTGGTAGAAATTAATCCCGCACTTTTATCTGTAAAAAGCGGCTCATTCAGTAAAAGTTGATAGCCGGGGGTCGCTATTGCCGAGACACTTAATAGGATTGCCACATGATGGCTGATAATCACAGTCTGTTTATCAAAGAAAAGAGGTAGATGAGGAGTCAGACAAAATTGTAACAAACCAACAGAAGCGGGCAGCCAACCAATGAAGATGCCCCAAAGTAGAGTCCCTATCAGAAATAACATAGAACCCAATGTCAGTAGTCCAACCGCGAAACCTGATAACGAACAATTTTTATCCGATTGGTTTGGGACAAATTGGCTCAAGGCAAAAAGGTAATATCGTTTCAGACTCATGTTGATTTTGTGTTACCAAAAAACAAGGACATGATTAATTAGTTATAGGCATAATACACAAAACACCACAAATGATAAATTAAATGATTATCATTTCTATAATTATTCTCAATAAGATTAATATACTAATACAGTACCTGAACAACTTGGTTATTCAAATATTAATCATTTAAAAACTGATATTGCAGCATAGTGTTCTGTTAATATCTTAATTCGAGAAATGCAAGATTGGATAATCTGTTCCGCTACAAATGACTTCCCTCCCCCCAACTATATATACCGAATGGATTTCAAGATGCAGCGCTTATGTCTTAGGAACAAATCCCAGTCAAAAACGCCAGAATGCTTTCGAGCACAAAATCAGTATTGGGTAAATTTCCAACCGTCCCAATAACATCGCGGCACACATCATCCATTTTGCCGTAGCATCAAGATTACCGAAACCTTGTGCCGTAGCGCCATATCCGATCCCCATGTTATTGATACACGCGGCAACGGTGGCAAATGACGTGACCAAATCATAACCAAGCAAATTCAACGCCCAGATAAAGAAACAACTGGCAAAAACATAGAGGAAAAAGAAGCCCCAGACAGAGTGCAATACTCTTTCCTGAACCACTGATTTACCAATTTTAATGGTTGAAATCGCATTAGGGTGAACAAGCTGGTTAATTTCACTGAAGCTCTGTTTTGCCAAGATCATGAAGCGAAGTGCCTTAATGCCGCCACACGTCGATCCCACACAGCCCCCAAAAAAACTGACAGCCAGCAGCATTAAGATCGTGTGAGGTGGCCATTGGGCATAATCAGAAGTCGCGAGTCCGTTGTCCGTCATCATAGAGCTGGTCATGAAAAAGCCATGAACAAAAGCATCCTTCACGCCATACATCCCTGAACGGTATAATTCCAGCCAGATAATGCAAATTACCGCTGTTAGTACCAACAAGAAGAATTGAAGCTCAGCGTTTTTTAACAGCGGTTTCAGGCTCCTGCGCGTCAGGACAATGAAGTAGAGTGTAAAGTTGACAGCCGACAATATCGAAAAAATGCCGCCCACCATCTCAATGGCGGAGCTGTCATAATAACCCAAACTTTCATTACGAGTCGAAAATCCCCCCAATGAGACCGTTGAAATACCATGACAAATAGCATCAAACCACGACATCCCGGCCCCCCAAAAACTGGCTGAACATAATCCACCCAGTAGCAAATAAACGACCCATAAACTTTTGGCGCTATCGGCAAGGCGCGGAGTCAGTCGCTCTTCTTTAAAGGGGCCGGGCATTTCTGATTGATAAAGTTTGGCACCACCAATGCCCAATAATGGCAGGATGGCTACAGCAAGGACGATGACGCCCAATCCACCAATGAAATTGAGCTGGGCACGATAATAGAGGACAGATTTAGGCAATACAGAGACATCATTCAACACCGTTGCCCCAGTCGTCGTGATGCCCGATACGCCTTCAAACATCGCATCCACCAAATTAATATTCAGACTCTTGTCGAGCACAAAAGGCAAGGCACTGAGCAACGAAAACAGCAGCCAGAAAAGCACAATGATAAGAAATCCATCTTGCGTATTGGGTTGCGCTTTAGTTTTGCGAGTAAAATACCAACCAATTCCTCCGGAAACTAACCCAATGATGAAGGTATCAAAAAAAGCAAAAATGCTTTTTTCCTTATAAAACAATGCCACAAAAATGGGTAGCAGCATTGAAAAACTGTAAAGAAGCACCAAAAAACTGCAAAGATGCCCAACAATCAGGAGTTGATTTTTTCTGACCATCTATTAGCTCAAACAGAGATTAAAGGAGTAATCATCAAAATATATAACTATCTTAATACAAAATGGAAATATATTTGTCTAATAAACAATATTATCGCCTTAAGGCATTCTCAAACTGGTGGGAATCATTTTAGAGCGTTATACTGACGGGCACTTTTTGTTAACGAATGATGAAGTTCCCATTGCAACATAACACCGTTATTTTACGCCAGTTAGGGATTCAGCCTTACGAGCCAGTTTCTGATGCCATGCACCAGTTCACTGAGCAACGTACAGCAGAAACACCTGATGAAATCTGGCTCGTCCAACATGAAAAAGTATTTACGCAAGGTCAGGCGGGTAAAGCCGAACATGTACTTGCTGCTGGTGATATCCCCGTGATCCAATCGGATCGAGGTGGTCAAGTCACTTATCATGGCCCTGGACAACAGGTCATGTATGTCTTAGTTGACTTGAAACGGTCAAAAATTGGGGTTCGTCAGTTGGTAACTTCAATCGAAAATACCGTGGTCGAAACTTTGGCTCATTTTGGTGTGGAAGCATATGCTCGTCCCGATGCTCCCGGAGTTTATGTTTCAGGCAACAAAATATGTTCCCTTGGTCTGCGTATCCGCAAAGGATGTTCTTTCCACGGTCTGGCACTAAATATTGCAATGGACTTACAACCATTTTTACGCATTAATCCATGTGGTTATGCGGGCATGCAAATGATCCAACTCAGTGATTTTGTTACTGGGGTAACTATTGATGATGTACAACCCGTTCTGGTGGAAAAATTCTGTCAGATCTTGGGATTTAAACTAATCGCTGAAAGATGATATAATTTTTTAACATTTTTCAAAAAAATTTGAATGGATTTATTGCCCCGATGTCACGGTCACAATCATCGGGTAGTAAGTCAAAATCTGAAGCATATAACTGGAACCGGCACGATTATGAGTAAACCAATTCAGATGGAACGTGGTGTCAAATACCGCGACGCAGACAAGATGGCTTTAATCCCTGTGAAGACAGTCGCCACAGAACGTGAAGCACTCTTGCGCAAACCTGAGTGGATGAAAATCAAACTTCCGGCTGATTCCAGCCGCATTCAGGGTATCAAAGCTGCAATGCGCAAAAATGGGCTGCATTCCGTCTGTGAAGAAGCCTCCTGCCCTAATCTTGCCGAGTGTTTTAACCACGGAACCGCCACCTTTATGATCCTTGGCGCCATCTGTACCCGTCGCTGCCCATTCTGTGATGTAGCACATGGCCGCCCGAATGCGCCTGATGCAAATGAGCCCGTCAAACTCGCGCAAACTATTCAAGATATGGCGCTACGTTACGTCGTTATTACGTCTGTTGACCGTGATGACCTGCGTGATGGTGGTGCACAACATTTTGCCGATTGTATCACCGCTATTCGTGAAAAAAGTCCATCAATTAAGATCGAGACTTTGGTTCCAGATTTCCGTGGTCGTATGGATCGTGCGTTGGAGATTCTGACTGCAACTCCGCCAGATGTATTCAACCACAATCTGGAGAACGTACCTCGGGTATATCGTCAGGTTCGTCCGGGTGCTAACTACGAATGGTCACTGAAACTCCTGGAAAAATTCAAGGAAGCTCACCCTGATATTCCAACCAAATCAGGTTTGATGGTAGGGTTGGGTGAAACCAACGAAGAAATTTTAGAAGTCATGCGGGATCTGCGTAGACATGGTGTTACCATGCTGACCCTTGGTCAATATTTACAACCAAGCCGCCACCACCTACCCGTTCAGCGTTATGTCAGCCCAGCCGAATTTGAAGAGATGAAAGAAGCTGCGTTAGAAATGGGCTTTACCCATGCCGCTTGCGGTCCGTTTGTTCGTTCTTCTTACCATGCTGATTTGCAAGCCAAAGGTATGGAAGTCAAATAACCTATTGCCACCATTATAATGAATACCATTCTTGCTGTATTTATCGGTGGTGGCTTAGGTAGCGTGTTACGCTGGTTTATCAGCCTCCGCCTAAATCACCCGCCTTCCCCGATTGCTGTTGGTACTCTGACGGCTAATTGTATTGGTGCATTTATTATTGGGTTAGGTCTGGCTTATTTCAATAAAGCGTCCCATCTTGATCCAGTTTGGAGGCTGCTGATTACCACGGGTTTCTGCGGAGGATTAACGACTTTCTCTACCTTTTCTGCCGAAGTGGTTTATCTATTACAGGCGGGAAAGATAGCTTGGGCACTGATCGGCATTCTGGCCAATGTGATAGGTTCGTTACTGATGATAGTCATTGCTTTTGCTGTTATGCACAAACTCTAATACGCCTCCAGATTACAAACTGATAAAATGAAAAAAACCCGTTACTAAGAACGGGTTTTCAAAATATGGGATTCGAAATTAGATTGCGACAACGTTCGCAGCAGATGGACCTTTAGCGCCCTCAGTAATTTCAAACTCGACTTTTTGGCCTTCGGCTAAAGTCTTGAATCCGTTAGACTGAATGGCGGAAAAGTGCACAAAAACATCTTTGCTACCATCTTCTGGAGTGATAAAACCGAATCCTTTGGATTCATTAAACCACTTAACGTTACCTTTAATTTTTGACATCAAACTTACCTTTAATAAAAAAGACACAAACTTAGCGTCGCATACAGTACACCAAATAATATAGTCCATTGTCTGCAACATAGATCACGAAATATATAACAAAATGTAAAAAATGCACGTTTTGTTTAATTTCATTGATTTATTTTATACGCCAATGATGATTTCACAAATAAAACAGCACCCCATTTTAGTTTTGTTTACTTTTCATCTTCTTGTTCTTTTCATGCTCCAGCAACCATGCTTTGATATCCAGTCCACCAGTATAGCCCACTAACTTGCCATCATGACCAATGACCCGATGACAAGGCACAATCAATGAAATGGGATTGCGTGAATTTGCCATACCAACCGCACGACAATAATTTACCGACCCTAACGTCAATGCCAGTTGTTTATAGCTCCACATTTCACCGTAGGGAATATTGCAAAGCTGCTGCCAGACGCGCTTCTGGAATTCAGTTCCCGGCATACTTAAGGGAACAGTAAACGTTAGTCGTTTCCCTTTGAAATATTCTTGTAATTCCTTTACACACTGCCGAGTAATTGCGCTTTTAGCTTCTAATGCTTTCTTTTCATTAACGAAATAGATGCTGGTCACGCCTTCATCATCCGCTGTGATATGTACATAAGGCTTAGGAAATCCTTCTGGGGCATTCAGGTAATGATGATACATAAACTACCTCCATTTAATTTATTATTAAAAATTTCTGTACTAGCCTAAATCTCTCTTTCATCAATTTGCAATGATGAATTCGGTTACACATCTGACAATTTAACAAAGAAACCATCACTTCTTCTGACAATTAAAATTATAGCTCTACCAATAAGATATAATGTCTTATTTTTAATAATATCTATTTAAAAATGCTTAAAACACTACATATATGCCGATTCATTAAAAATATAACTATATATAGATTTTATTTCATTTAATATTATCTCGATACAATACACATATGTTAATTTTTTATTATCTTTAACTAGCTATACCACTAAGAAATTTTACCAGAAGTGTTATTATTTATAGATAACTATGAGGTATACATTACACGATGGCCAGTTAATCAATAAGGTGAATAGCGTTGATATATCCAGTAATCACAAGCGTTAATAGCAAATAGTGGTGAGAATTATTCATCAATCGGATACCTATGATTATTGTTAATCCCCATCAAATTAACCATTTTTAAACACAGAGCCATAGCAAAGTAGCTTCATAGAAAGTACGTTCAAATAATGCAGATACTCAAGAATGTTAATATTTACTATCCAGTGGGTAAAATAGATTAAATTAAATGCTAAAATAGATGAATCCAATTAATATAAGTAATAATAAATCACGCTATATATCTCGTTATTATTATAGCAATTATAGAATAAAAAACACCTCTCTCACTCAAAATAGTTTTCTCTCACTTTAAGTAAATCCACACTATAAATTAGAAAAATTGATTATTATCTATTTTCTTATATTTAACGAATAGTTCAACAAGCAATCACTTTCATTAATTAATGATCATAGAAAAATCTATCTCGCAAATAATAAAAAAGCATTAAATTATAATAATAATCATTAAAATCAAATGATTACATCAAACTACTAATTAAATTAATCTTCTTTAAATCAATATCAATACCGCCATTTTCACTCAAAAAACCATACTATAAAATATCACTTTTTTATTAATCACTTTGAACATAGGTTGTTCACTTACTTCTATGTATTAGGGGCTATTTTGGAGAAATAGTATTGGAAATAACAGCATTGGAGTCATCAAAGACAATATATCAATCAATAAAAGGTAAATATTTATTGCGTGGCAATAAAACTTGAAGTTAAAAATCTTTATAAAATATTTGGCGTTCATCCTGAACTCGTATTTTAATTATTAGATGCTGGTCTCAGCAAAAGGTGTTGCTCGTCGTCGTCCAGGAGCTCTGCTCCATGTTGCAATCGGTTTTGATTCGTTTTCTGCGCTGAAAGTGCTGAATAATGAGGGCAGAAACCACGAGTACCTAATCGAAAAAGGTCAAACGTTTATTGGTGTTGTATTTGTCAATTCCCTGTAACAAGCTCTGGCTGAACAAAAATCGATAGTACCCAATACAAAGCAACAGGAGATGATACAAGATTCTATCGCAAGGGAACATATATCGAAAATTCACGCTATGCTGAAGGTTGGATCAACACATATCCAAAAACCGTAAATAGCAGGCTCAATGCTGCCAGAAAAGCTGTTCCACAAGACCCAACACCCCCTCGATCTAATACCTAATGAAATAGGTTCTTACCCCCTACTTACAGCCGTAAAAGCATTAAATAAATTTCATGGCTTATCACTCATCTTCCCTAAAATCGGCTAATCTCCTTGTTCTAGATAACTTTAATTAAATAATTTAGACTTTTCATATTTTCACTTTCTTCATATTTTGTTAATGTTATTTCACCTATTAATAAAAAATAAAACATCTCATGCCACTACCTGACAAATCTGCATCTGACATACCCATATCCGATGCATCAATGTCCGAATCCCCTTCACCAAACAAAACCTCTTCATTTAAAGACGGTATCGTTGATAGTCTCCCTATCATTATTGGCTATCTTCCTATCTCTTTTGCATTCGGACTAAGCGCAGTCAAACTCGGATTTACTCCTTTAGAAGCAATATTTTTCTCATGCGTTATCTATGCAGGAGCAAGTCAATTTGTCATTACCGCCCTGCTTAGCGCAGGCATGTCATTGTGGGTTTCAGCCCTAACCGTGCTCGCTATGGATATCCGCCATATCCTATATGGCCCAGCTTTGCGCTACCGCATCAAACAAAAATTATCTGAAAAGAAAACTGTGATTTGGGCTTTTGGCCTGACCGATGAAGTTTTTGCCGCAGCGACAACCAAACTTATTAAAGACCAACGTAGCTGGAGTGAAAACTGGATGGTCGCCATTGCTATGTGCTCTTGGCTCTCTTGGGTATTAGGTACGGTGGCGGGCACTATATTGGGTAACGGTTATCTGGATTCATATCCAGCCGTTGAAGCCGCAATGACATTTATGCTTCCAGCTCTCTTTTTAAGTTTCTTATTATCGTCTTTCAAAAAACAAAATAGCTACTGTGTCACCGCTTCCTTACTGGGGGCATTGATAGGCATCACATTTTTTTCAATACCTATCGCCATTCTTTCAGGAATTATGAGCGGCTGTTTGGCAGCACTTCTGCAAACTAAGATCACTCAGCTGAATAAAGTGACATCAAATGATTGATAATAAAATACTCATTATTGGCCTTGTTGTCGGAGCCGCCAATTTTTTATTCCGCTATCTTCCCTTGCGTTTGGGCGCTAATCGCTCTCCTGCCGGCAAAGCAGGAAATACGGGAGTCATACTGGACAGCATTGGTATCGCATCGATCTGCTCTCTGCTAATCGTCTCTGGCATTCCTGACGTGATGCAAGAACACAAGAAACTTTTTCCAACCCTGATCGGCTGCCTGACTATCTGTTTATTCTTCTATAAAACAAGAAGCATCAGCATTTCCACACTATCTGGTGCCACTGTTTTTGGAATAATATTCAAGGTATTTATGAATTAGGTATCAATATCAAAAGAAATATGATGATAATAAATAACTACAATTGCTAAATTTAACTTTTAATATAGTATTTGTATGGTTTTTAACAGAAGTTACTTTACCGGTTGAAACTAATAAGGTATCTAAACAATGGAAAGTTCATTCACTCCCACAGAAGAGTTACTTAATTGCCGTGTAGCACAGCAAAAAAGTCTGCCCTATCAAGAGATATTACTCACTCGCTTATCAATGCATGTTCAGAGTAAAATTCTGGAAAATCGCAATAACATGCTGAAAGCGCAAGGAATCAATGAGACCTTGTTTATGGCACTGATGATTCTGGATACCAAAGAAAGTCATAGCATTCAGCCATCAGAACTTAGCGCTGCATTGGGCTCTTCTCGTACAAACGCAACTCGAATTGCGGATGAATTAGAAAAGCAAGGTTGGATAGAAAGGAAGGAGAGCCACAACGATCGTCGCTGTCTCCATCTTCATCTAACAGATAAAGGTTCAAACTTCCTGAATAGTTTACTTCCACCACAGCATGAATGCCTGGTTAAACTTTGGTCTGCACTTGATATGGAGGAACAAAAACAGTTAGAGAAATTGATGAGAAAAATATTAAATCAGTTAGATAATATTGGGGATTGTTTGAATAAGTAATTTTCACGTTCCCGAATAATTTTTCATCAAGAAAACACGTTATGGCAACATGACCTAAAAAACTTTTCTGCTAGCCAGTATCATTTGATACTTCATATGGCTAACTATTATCCCCAGATAATATTTAAATCCATATCGTTCACCTTTCCAGTAGTGTACATACGCTACTGGAAAGGTGTTTATACCCCCTAGATTTCAATTTGCAGCACGGCAACAAAGGGAAAGCCCTAGGGAGTCTATCGCTAATTCCATAACGACTTGATTGAATTTATTGATGATTGGAGGTATTGGAGTGTGTAAGAAAAGTCCAAAACAACTGCTTGAAAAATGAAAGGGATATCTACAATAGATTGACCACACAGTAATAAACTAGAATAAACATGGAGATTCACTATGAACACTCGTGAGGATACGCAACCAGCCACAGTTAAAAATAGTGGTAATAAGAAACGACACCGCCGCAATATCATCATATTGTTGACGCTATTCTTCCTGATCATTGGTGCAATTTATGCTGTTTACTGGTTTCTCGTGTTGCATCACCAACAAGAAACCGACAACGCCTATGTCACTGGTAATCAGGTACAGATCATGTCTCAAGTTACGGGAAGTGCCATTACTGTCAATTTTGATGATACTGATTTTGTAAAAAGCGCTAGCGTACTGGTGCAACTCGATCCTCGTGATGCCGAATTAGCTTTGAAAAAAGCCGAAAACGAATTAGCCCATACGGTTCGATCTACTCATGAGAGCATGATCAACAGTACACAGTATCAAGCTACTATTGAGTTAAAAGAAATTGCTCTCAGAAAAGCACAAAACGATCTCAAAAGAAGGGAAATTCTCGGATCTAAGAACCTGATCGGTAAAGAAGAGTTACAGCATATGCGAGAAGCCACTTCTATGGCTCAAGCGGAGCTTAATTTCGCTATCGCTCAATACAAAAGCAATAAAGCTGCTATTTTAGATACTCCACTGGAAAAACAACCTGCCGTCGAAAAAGCAGCCGCTGGCGTCCGTGATACTTGGCTCGCGTTACAAAGAACTCAAATAGTCAGCCCTGTTGATGGCTATGTAGCACGCCGAGCTGTTCAAGTAGGCTCCCGCATCAACTCAGGAACACCGTTGATGGCTATCGTGCCTACCAACAATATGTGGATTGAGGCCAATTTCAAAGAAACTCAGCTTGCAAACATGCGTATCGGACAACCTGTCACAATCATTAGTGATTTCTATGGTAATGATGTTATCTATCGTGGCAAGGTCGCAGGTATTAATATGGGAACCGGTAGCGCCTTTTCTCTATTGCCAGCACAAAACGCCAGTGGTAACTGGATTAAGGTTGTGCAGCGTCTCCCTGTCCGTATTGAACTTGATCCTGAACAATTAAAACAGCATCCCCTGCGAATTGGGTTATCAACAAAAGTTATTGTGAATACCGCTAACACTGATGGAGCGTCACTGGCCACCACTGAGCGTTCTCTTCCTATCTATCATACTGATGCCCTGACGATAGATATGGCTCCTGCTAATAAAGTAGTTACTGATATCATTAACAGTAACTCAGGAAATTAATTTTAAGGAGAACTCATGATAACAAAGAAGCCACTTACAGGCACAAAGCTGGCAATACTGACCATTACACTTTCAATGGCAACTTTCATGCTGGTTCTCGATTCAACTATTGCCAATGTTGTCATACCAACGATCGCAGGTAATCTCGGTGCATCAAACACACAAGGGACGTGGGTTATCACCTCCTTTGGTGTTGCAAACGCAATTTCCATTCCAATTACGGGATGGCTGGCAAAGCGTATAGGAGAGGTAAAACTATTCCTTTGGTCGACCGCAATTTTTACACTTGCATCTTGGCTATGTGGTATTTCCAATAGCCTTGGTATGCTAATTTTATTCCGTGTTATCCAAGGACTGGCCGCAGGTCCCGTACTGCCACTGTGCCAAAGTCTGCTACTAAATAATTATCCGCCGGCTAAACGAAACATGGCATTGGCACTTTGGTCGGTAATGATTGTTGTTGCGCCTATTTGCGGGCCTATCTTGGGAGGGTATATTAGCGACAACTACCATTGGGGATGGATTTTCTTCATTAACATTCCTCTGGGTATCGCCATTATTTTTGTCATCATGCGGCTGTTACGTGGTCGAGAAACCCAAATAACCATCTCTCCCATTGATACTATCGGTTTATTTCTATTGGTTGTTGGCATTGGTTGTCTGCAAATTATGCTTGACCAAGGTAAAGAGCTTGATTGGTTTAACTCCACGGAAGTCATTATCCTTGCAATAATTGCCTTTATTGCGTTGATTTTTCTTATTATATGGGAGCTGATGGATGATCACCCTATTATCGATCTATCTCTCTTTAAAGAACGTAATTTTTGCATCGGTACACTAAGTATTAGCCTCTCCTTTATGCTGTATTTCGGTACGATTGTCTTATTGCCGCAGTTATTACAGGAAGTGTTCGGCTATACCGCGACGTGGGCTGGCTTTGCAGCCGCACCTATAGGATTGTTGCCATTACTTTTGTCCCCGGTTATTGGTAAGTTTGGGCATAAAATAGATATGCGCTATATCGTGACAGTCAGTTTCATCACTTATACTGCCTGCTTCTATTGGCGGGCATATACATTTGAGTCAGGCATGACTTTCGCTGACGTAGCCTGGCCTCAATTCGTTCAGGGTTTTGCCATGGCATGTTTTTTTATGCCACTGACAACCATCACATTATCAGGTCTATCACCAGACAAAATGGCTTCGGCTTCCAGCCTATCAAACTTTATCCGTATACTGTCAGGTTCAATCGGAACCTCCATGACAACCACGCTGTGGACACAGCGTGAAGCGATGCATCATGCTAATTTTTCAGAGTACATCAACCCATACGATCCTAATTACCAACAAATTCATCACCAACTGAGTCAGTTAGGCATGAATGATATGCAAATCTCAGCCTATCTGGCAAAACAGATCACCCACCAAGGATTAATCATCTCTGCCAATGAGATCTTTTGGCTATCAGCAGGTGTTTTCCTAATTTTGACATTACTGGTTTGGATGGCAAAACCACCATTTTCTGTCGGTGGTAAAGATCATGGAGAAGGACATTAACACTACTGAATATATCTATCTTAACGGGAGCAATTGTCATTTTCAGAAGACGATTGCACGAAATGTCAAAAGTCGTCTGCACTCGATTGCTAGAGCTATGTTAGCAATCATTCCATGTAGTTCTGCGCTTTGGTGCACATGAATACTGAGCATAATTGCGCTTAGTGCATATGATTTCTGACATTACTTTATCAAAAGTCATATGCACACTAGGCCCTAAACCTTATCAATTGGTGCAGTCGCCTTCTGAAAATGACAACAAGGTAACTTAACCCGCGTTTATAAATTCACAAACCTGCATTTACCCCTGATTTTCAACCCAGATTAACTGCAACCAGCCACTGCCTCAAACCCACAATACCTGCAAATGACCCTGCATTTATCCATGCCGACCCGCATTCCATTTTCACAAACCCACAATAAATGAAAATCTACAGGCAGAAGTCAGCTCCGGGATGATAAGGTATCCGGGATTATCAAAGAAAAACCGGGGATTAAATAAGCAGGCCTGTTGGTTAGTGGGATATGTCTATGGTTTATGCGAACTACTTTTTCAAAGTGATTTGTTTCATTGAAGACCATAGGCGTTCTTTATCGCCATCTTTTAAGTGAGTTTGGTCAAGTACTTTAGTAAAGGCCGTTTTGTCGGTAAATAGATCACCCTTTGTTAATCTCGTACTGACATCAGTAAGAATGTCGGTGTTTAAGACGCTAAGTTTTGATCTTACCTGTTCCAGTGGCTCAGGTTGCCAACCTTTTTCCGGTACAGATAGCCAGTCAGCACGGTAGCGATATTGAATCGCCTTGGCAGCATCCATCTGCGCTTGTATGAAGGGTTTTACCGACTCACCATCTAACCCCAACTTTTCTGCCTCGAGCACTGAGCTGGATAATACTTTGGCTTCCTGACGTAAATCTTCAATGGCAAGATGATTGTTCGCTTTGTATCCTGCTACATCCTTCATGTAAGACAAACGCTGATTAATCAATGAAGCCACCTCGTCGTTTTGTGTTGGCATCGCCATAGCGGTTGCAGAAAAAAATAATCCAGCCAAAAGCAGCAGTCTTCCAGACAGTTTAATATCCATTTAACTTCACCTCTTTTTAATTAGTTGATCCACATTTTTAATCAATACCTAATTCTATACTATATAGTTTTGTTATGAAATATTTCGTGCAGTTGACTACTTCAAATTACATATTTCAGTGCATACGAGTACTGAGCATAATTACGTTTAGTGCAACCGACTTCTGACATTATTTTATCGGAAGTCATATGCACACAGGGCTCTAAGCCCTATCAATTGGTGCAGTCGCCTTCTGAAAATGACATAATGGATCGATACTGCCAAAATCCGTTGTGCCCGCCGTTGCTACGATAGCGAAAGGAATGTTCCCTTCCTCAATGCACTGTTTGATACTGGCTTCCAACGCCTGAGCTGACATGCAGAATTTATGATCATAGGGAATCGTAATAACAGAGTCATAACCCAATCCCAGTATCGCAGCCGCTTTCTGAGTACTGAAATGGCTGACAGATGAAGTGAATACGCGTAATTTATAAAAATCAGCCGGCAAACCCTGCAATTGATTTTTATGCTCCGGGTTGCGTTGATGGCAAAACCAATCCCGTGCCAATAGCATGGCCATGAGATTTGATTGGGTTCCACCGCTGGTAAATATTCCATCTGCTTCTTTACCTAACCCTATCTTATCCAACGTCCAATCAAGAATTTTCTGTTCTATCAATGTCCCGCCAGCACTCTGATCCCATGTATCTACTGATGAATTGATAGCCCCAATGATGGTTTCCGCGATCACGGCTGGTAGCACAAGCGGACAATTAAGGTGAGCTACATATTTGGGATGATGAAAATAAACAGCATCCTTAATATAAAGGTGCTGTAATTCATCCAATGCAAGATCCCAAGAGTCTAATGGATTA
The DNA here is from genome assembly GCF_002632725.1 of Xenorhabdus hominickii. Lineage (GTDB taxonomy): Bacteria > Pseudomonadota > Gammaproteobacteria > Enterobacterales > Enterobacteriaceae > Xenorhabdus > Xenorhabdus hominickii. The sequence continues at coordinate 173,374 of NZ_NJAI01000002.1, read as the reverse complement.
TCTAGATTTATACTTGAAAATAATGGCGATAGTTCATTGGGTAATACACCACTAAACGGTTTATCTGTTTTCTGTAATATTCCTTTTATCTTGACAATAACCTCGCTCGCATTTTCTAAATAACGATCAGCATTATCTCCATTAAATAAATACTGATAAAAATGACTGCTTTCTAAATGACCATTTCCCATTAAAGGTGTATTTTTCGCCAATGGTTCAGCAATAGTTTGAACTTCTTCAGGCATTATATATCCTTAACCTTTATATAAATTATCTTAGTTAATTGCTCTGCATTATTTTTAAATAATATTAAACATCTCCATCAACTACTAAAGATGACGAAATGTAATATAATCAATCCATGATGATTTTTTATTTTTGTAGTAAATAGATAAATTTAATTTGTGCTAATTATGCAGTAGATTCAAGAGGGCAATCGTGACAATTACCTACTTCTGGGAGCTTATTTCTTTGACAGCAACAACGGCGCTGTATGGTATTGTTTTTAAGAATCACTGTACGATAAAGCGGATTATCCCTACCATCAGGTAATGTCTGCTCAAAGAAAAGATTTTGGATTAATTCGTCATATTGCGCAGCATCCATTCTTTCCTTGAAATTATTTAAATACCAATGCATAACATAACCAATGTTATTCCATAGCAAACGCCCATTTATTCCACGATAAGATTCGATTTTCTCACATACGGGAATAATGTGTCGATCCAGCATAGAATGATAGCGTTCCAATAAAGATATTGATTCGTCCAACCACGTTAACTGATAATAAACAACATTTGGTCTGCCAGTTTCATGAAACTCTACTTGAAAAAGATTATAATCGGTATTAACCGCCTGAGGATATTCCAATAACATTAACATCATCGGTGGAACAATTAAACCAAAATACCATTGTGCCCATAAAGAATAAAGTCCTTTCTGATTTGGCTTCAGTTCTTTATGGCTATAATATGAATCTTGATAACGCTGCATTAATAATGAAAATTCTTTCTCATTAGACCATTGGTAAAATGTCATACTCTCTAACGGAACATTTTTTGAGTTTATTTTTACTGATGAACTAAAATGGCTAAATGCGCCATCAAATAAGTGCATGATATCATCAACAGATATTTCAGTTGTTAATTTCATGGAGTCATGATTATTTTTATTTGTCATTATGCACTCTCCTAGTATCGATTCTAAATCACAGATAGACCCATTATTCATTTGTTTTATATTTAGGAATAATCAATGGCTTGTTAGACTCGGGATCACGAATAATTCGGCATGCCAAGCCAAATACATCAGCAATATTCTGTACTGTTACAATTTCTTCCGGGATGCCTTCAGAATACACCTGCCCATTTTTCATCATGATTAAGCGCGAGGCATAACGCAGAGCTAAATTGATATCATGTAAAACCAACACCAGAGTTTTACCTTGCCGATGTAACTGCTGGCAGAGGTCAAGCACTTCAATCTGGTGGGAAATATCTAAATAGGTGGTCGGTTCATCCAACAGAATAATCGGAGTCTGTTGTGCCAATGTCATGGCGAACCATGCTCTCTGACGTTGACCTCCCGACAATTCACTCACCAACTTCTGGGATAAATCCCATAAATCCACCGCCTTCAACGCGTCATTAACCACATTTTCATCTTCCTCCGACCATTGGCGTAAAAAAGATTGATAAGGGTAACGCCCGCGGGAAACCAAATCATAGATTGTCAGTGCCTCAGTAACTGCTGCGCCTTGTGTCAACAAGGATAGTTCGCGGGCAACCACTTTAGGCTTATAACGATGAATATTGGTTTCATCCAGCAAAACCTCTCCACCTTTGGGCTGCATACTGCGACTGATAGCACGCAACAGTGTTGATTTTCCACATCCGTTAGGGCCAATAATGACAGTAAGTTCACCATCGTGGATAGCGAGGTTTACACCGTCAATAATTATTCTTTTACCGTATGCCAGTGAAAGATTATGAGCTTTCAGTCGTGAAGTGACCATTGGGGTATCAGCATCCGATGGCATTATCGTGTTCTCCTTAATTCGGCATACAGTAAATACATCAAATAAATTCCACCAACCACAGCTGTAATCACACCTACCGGCAAACGGGCTGAGGTGGGTAATATCAAAGTTATTAAGTCAGAAGCCAACATCAGCAGAGCGCCTACCAACGCCGTACAAAATAAGGCACTCCCCCTGTTTCTGACCAACCGACGTGCGATTTGCGGGGCAGACAAAGCAATGAACGCTACCGGCCCCACAACCAACACTGACATAGAGGCAAAAGTCACCGCCAATGATACACTGGCAATCTGAATAAACCGCACAGGTACACCAAGCGTACTAGCTATATCTTCCCCAAAATGTGTGTAGTTCAATTGCCTGCCCAGCCAGAACAAAACAGGAATGAAAATCGCCATTCCGCTGATCAACGCCACATTTTGCCAACTTTGACTAGCCAGGCTACCTCTTAGTAATGACCTCAACTGCAACGCCTGCTCAAGGCGAACATTTGAAATAGCAAAATCAACAAATGCCATACACAGCGCCGCAATTGCAATGCCCGAAATAATGATCTTGCTAGCTTGCATTTTGCCAATGCCCGCGCCATTTCCGAGATATACCAACAATACAGCAAAAATGGCTCCCAACAGTGCTCCCAATGGAACAGGCAATACCTCCGGCCAAACAACCATTGCGACCACAATCCCCACTGCCGCCCCACCGTTAACGCCGATAATATCTGGGCTACCAAGTGCATTGCGGGTCGTGAGCTGGAACAAACAACCAGAAAGTGCCAATGTCATGCCTGTACCAATTGCCACTAACGCTCTCGGTAAACGGATATTCATTAGGATGAATTCCTGATAAGGCGTTTCTATCTGTAAAAAAGGGTTATCCATTCCCTCTCTACCCAGTGATAAAGATAGGTAAAAAAGCAACGTCAGCAGTAGTAACATAGACAAGATTATCCTGCCCACCTGCCACGAAGGTGCGATCAAAACAGTATTTCCCAGCTTGAATGTTTTGGTTTTTGACTGCCCAGACGGATGAATCAATGTCATGGTTTACTCCGCCATTATTCTTTGTGAACGACTTTTTGCGACCCAATAAAGCAAAGGAGCGCCAATACTCGCCGTAATAATGCCAACCATGATTTCTTCTGGTGCTATCAGCAACCGGGCAACGATATCTGATATCAGCAACAAACAAGCTCCGGCAAACAGGCAGTAAGGCAACAACCAGCGAAAATCGCTGCCAACTAATGCTCGCATAAGATGTGGCGCAGCCAGACCAACAAATGCAATAGGGCCAGCCATTGCCGTCGCGCAAGCTGCCAGCATTGTGGCACTCAGCAGAGACAATACTCGGGTACGGGCAACATTAGCACCGAGTGAACCGGCTATTCCTTCACCAAAAAACATCACATTCAGAGAGATGCTCAAAGAAAGCGTCAGTATCACAGCCACCAGCAAATAAGGGATCAATGAACTGGCTTCACTTAATGACATAGTGCTCAATGAACCTATCGTCCAAAAACGATAACTATCCATCACCTGTGGGTTCAGCAGAATGACACCTTGTACCAGCGCGAACAGACAGGTATTGATGGCGGCACCCGTCAATACTAAACGAGTCGGATTGGTATTGCGTGATCCACCACTAAGTAGGTAGAACAAAAGCGTAGACAAGCTTGCACCAATAAACGCAGTCCAGAATCGCGGCATTCCGTCCAAAACAGGAATAAAGGAAAAACAGACTACCGTAGCCGCCGCTCCCGCATTAACCCCCAGTAAACCAGGATCACCCAAGGGATTGCGCAATAATCCTTGTGTTACAGCGCCTGCCAATGCCAATGCCGCCCCTGCCATTAAACCAATCAGTGTGCGCGGCTCACGGGTATTGATGACTAAATCGTAATAACTTCCACTATCTTCCAACCAGTAATGTTGCCAGATTGCTAACAACGGCAATGATTTTGATCCCAAACTTAAGCTGGCAGCAATACAAACACCGGTCAGCACAACCATAAACATCAACCCCAAAATAAGGGCAATCCGCCGTTTAGGGTTCATAATGTTTTGCTATCTCCTGCTTCAGCAATTCCTGTCTCAACAATTCCTGTTTCAATAAGGGCATAAACCTTGGCAATCCCCAACGTAAGCTGAGTGGCGAGCCATAGGACATGGACATCACGATTGACTGATCGGTCAACGGAATATATCCTCCTTGATGTACTGCGCGTATTGATCGGAATAAAGGTTGGGTTTCAGTCTGTTGACGCTCTTTTTCGCTGGTATACCAAGTAACCAGAATATCTGCTCCATTAAGCAAATCAGCATTTTCCAGACCAATATTGGAAGCAAAGCTGCCAAAAGGTGCTGTCAGCGTGTCAGCCAGTGGTAATAAAGACAAACCAAGATGCACCAATGTATCAACACGCGGATCGTCTTTGACGTAAATCGATAAGGTGTTACTGGTCGTCCCTGCTTTTATATAGGCGAAGCGATAATGCGCAATATTAGGAATGGTACTGCCCGTCTGTGTCAGAAGAGTATCCAGTTCAGCAATGAGTTTTTCACCCGGTTCTATTTTGCCCAACGCTCGCGCCACCAGCGCAATTTGTTGTCGTGGTGTTGTCTGCCACGGTTTTTCTGGGTAAGCAATTACCGGTACAAAATGGGATAGGTGCTCATAATTTTCCCGTGTAATTCCTGATTGTGTCGCCAGAATTAAATCCGGTTTCAACTTGATAATCTTTTCAATATCCAATTCAGGGTACATTTCGATTATGGCAGGTAGCATTGCTCCACGCTGTTCTATCTCCTCCCTGAACCACGGCAAATATCCCTCTGCATCACCGCCCCAGCGATGTGATTCAATGCCAACGGGGATAATACCCAGATCCAACAGGATATCTTCCGTACCCGTTCCCAACGCTACAATCCGTTGTGGTGGTTGGTTAATCACCGCCGTACCCAGCGCGGTGGTGATTGTTTTTGGGTAAACTGCTTCGGGATAGCCGGCTGTATCAGCCAGTAAATGTTTTGCGGCCGTTGGTTTATCACAACCTGCCGACAAACTGACCAATAGGATCAACGGTACGGCGACCAATACTTTACAACGTTTCAGTACCATTCTTGTCAGTACCATAACTCACTACCTTTTACTGCGTGCAATTTAATTGAATGAAAATACATCGCCGCCGTCCGTGATTTATCTTAGTCAGAACTTATAACGTAGTGTTGCTTCAACATTACGTGGTGCACCGTAGTAGTACTGAGTATAACTACCAAATGAGGTGTAATATTTCTTGTCGAACAGGTTATTCAGGTTCACGGTTAAGGATAGATCGGGGGTAAATTGATAACGTCCCATCAAGTTAACTGTCGCAAAACTGCCTTGACCATCTTGACGTACTTTTCCATCAGGCCCAGTAAGCTCTTTCCACGTTTTATCCTGCCAGATAACACCGCCACCCAATGTTAAATCGTTCATTACGCCTGGCAGAGTGTAAGTCGTGAACAATTTGAATAAGCGATTCGGATCATCCGTATTAATACGTTTACCACCTGGCATGGTGGTACGGAATTGAGTGTAACCCGCATAAATACGCCAGTCATCGGTAATCTGACCACTCACTTCCGCTTCAAAGCCCCGGGTTTTTACGCCATTGATCGCATAATAAACTCTGGCATTTTTAGGAATTCCAGACGCTTTTGGCTTTCCAGAGTTATCTTCAGTTGTGTAATTATTTTGGTGGATCTCAAAAAGCGCCAAGGAGTAATCAAGGCCGTTATCCAAAGCAACACCTTTCAGACCCAGCTCATAGTTTTCACCCGATACAGGTTTAAGGAGTTGGTTATTACGAGCAACACGGCTTTCAGGATCAAAGATTTTGGTATAGCTGCCATAAACGGAGAAATCCGGTGTGATGTTGTAGACCAAGCCACCGTATGGCACGAATTGATCGCTATAGCTGGCATTTTGCGGTGTACCAAAATTATCGCCACGGGTTTTCCAACTGGTGACACGTCCACCAAGGATCAATATCACAGGATCAGCAAGAGAGAGTTGTGTAACAGCATAACCTGCGGTTTGCTCAATATAGCCATTAGATCCTGTATTTCTTGTTTTACTCCATGTTGGTTCGCTATAACCCCATGATGATCGAGTAAAGTCACCTAAGTTACGGCAGTTGTTTCTTTTCCCTGTCTTAGCTTGATCTTTTTCATCCGGGTTTGTCTCAAGCATACAAGTGGCATTATAGTAATCGTTCTGGAAATTCTGCTTTTGGTAATTCAAACCAAAGCTGGCGTGATGCTTACGACCAAGTAGCTCATAAACACCATTGGCCTGTAAATCAATGTTCCGCTGACGACGAGAACCATCAATCAACGTCATATTGCCCGGATACATTCCCTCATTTGTTGCACGCTCAGGGAAGCCTGTCGCCCATAATACTTTTTGATCAAGGGCGTTACTGTCATAGGTAAAGGTACCTTTCACGCTCCAGCCATTGTCAAATTTGTGTTGCAGGCTGGTAAAAGTCGAGAATGAACGTACTTTAGAGAATGCCCAATCAGGTGCATAACTATCACTGCGTTTGTAATCCGTTTTGCTGCCATCTTTGAAATAAATCGGCAACCCACCAAACATCCCGCCACGGGTATGGTTGATTTGATAATCAGTACCGATACTCAACAAAGTGTTCTCTGTCAGATCCACTTCAAGAATACCGTAGAAAGGGTATTTTTCATGTTTGTCACGATCAATAAACGAATTGGAACGTTCATAAGCAGTGACAAAACGCCCTCTGACTGTGCCGTTTTCATCGAGTGGACCAGAAAGGTCGAGGCCAGTCCGCCATTTATCCCAAGAGCTACCACCCAGAGTTGCTTCACCCCGAAAATCACTAGTTGGACGCTTTCGGATCACGTTAACCGCCGCTGATGGAGTGCCTGGTCCCACCATCAAACCCGCAGCGCCACGAACTACTTCAAGACGATCAATGATGGCGGTATCCAGCAGGTTATCACCGTAGTTAAAACGGATGTCATAAAAAGTCGGTACACCATCACGCAACATATTTCTGACCGTCATCCCTCTGGAAGAAAAGGTGAAGCGATCGCTGTCAGCCTGACGAACGGTCATACCAGTCATACTGTCGATGGCACTCTTAACACTATCCAGATTTTCATCCACCATACGCTGCTTAGTCATCACACTAACGCTTTGCGGTGTTTCACGTGCCGACAAATTCAAACCTGTCGATGTCACCATTGAGGTGGTGTTATACATGCCAGAATCTTCCGTTACTCTTTCATGATCCAGCGATGTTGCCGTTACGACAATCTTATCTTCCTTTCCCTGTGCTTCTCCTGCCATAGCCGCACTGTTTCCCGCCAAAATCAGCGGAATCATCAGAGAAAGCACGGTTCTTTTGGTTAAATGATTCGGTTGCAAAATTAGATTTGTCACTCTATTTATCCCGTCACTAAAATAATTTGTTGTTATGTGTGTTTTGGTATTTCTATCAATTAATTGTATTAACAACAGAATACTTTTCTCGCAAAGCGTGAAGCGGATTCACTAATGTTCCAGCAAATTTCAGATTCTTCTCACGATCATCAAGATCTATCATCTGTTGGTTATTCGCCATTTGCAGACGATTCAGGCAGGTACGCACGAAATCGAACTTAAATAGATCAAATTTGCGGAATTTTTCTATTTGATGCAGATGCTGTGATTGATAACTATGAACACAATAAGCAACCAATTCCCAAAAATGTGACTCTGATAATGCAAGATGTTTTTGCAACAGCGGGACCAAATAGCGGAAGAAGCAGTCAAAGATATCGAGGAAGATATAGTTGATTTTCATCTCATCCTTGATACTGACATGCAGGAAACTAATCTCTTCTGGCAATTTAAATTCGCCATTTAAAATGGCAATTTCTTCACCAATATCTTTCATCAACATTTTTACTGGCACATTATTTTCCAGTACCAGCATCAAGTTTTCACCATGTGGCATAAAGACCAGATCGTAGGTAAAGAAAGCACGTAATAATGGAGAAAAATAAGCATCCAGATAGCGTGATATCCAATCTTGAGCTGATAGACCTGAATCCTGGACTAAAGCGGCTACCACTGCATTGCCCTCTCGATCAACATGTAACAATGAAGCCATAGTCATCAAGCGTTGATTATTTTTCAAAATCGTCATTGGGCTTTCACGCCACAATGCGGATAGCATTTTTTTATGCGGATTATCTTTCTTAATGGCAGATTCAAAGTAGTGGTTGAAATAACCTAATGCAGCCCGCTCCCGCAATATGGTGAACCCTTTATCCTGAAAGAATGGATCAGCTTCAACCAAGTTATTGAGCCATTCATTAACTTGTGGAGTCGTCACCATACTATGTGGATCCAATCCACGCATAAATCCCATATTGAGAATTGATAGAGCCGTTTTCACATAATTTTTCTTAGGCTGGCTAATATTGAAAAATGTGCGGATAGATTGTTGAGCTAAATAATGATCATGACCTTCACCAAGATAAACAATATCCTGTTTGGCAATATCTGCTGCAAAACTAATGGCGATACGGTGTTTCCATTGCCAAGGATGTAGAGGCATCAGGTAATAATCTGACAGGTTCAATCCCAATAAATGCATTTGCCGTTCAAACTGGGCAGGCAAATATTTCTCCAATTCCTCTGCCACTAATTGTGAATAAGAGAGCGAAGAGAGTGAGGAGAAAACCGTTTTATTTCGATGTACAGCGATCCAAATTAATGTTATTGGATGGGCACTTTCTGGCGCATAATCCAAATAATCATCAGAATCAAAACCGATACGACCATTATTGGCAATAAAGACAGGATGCCCCTCGCTCATTGATGTTTCCACCGTTTGATAATCAGCTTGAGCCAAATCCTGTGCAGTCAGTCGATTATTTTGATACTTAAAAGCATGACTATAAAGTGTACTGGATATTTCATCGAGATAAATTGGCAATAACTTATCAGAAATACCCAGTAATGGTCGCAATTCAATAATCAACTCAATGGCATCCAAAGATTGCTCTTGATTATGACTAAGTTTGGTGATCGATGCAGCGTCAATGTCCAAATGATCGAGCAGGTAGGCTTGTGCCTGAAAATGATATTGAAATTTATCGATTTCAACGGAGTAAGATTGTCCCTCTCCATGATGTAGTGGTTTGATGAGTTTCTCGTGGCAAAGCTCACGCAATATTTTTGCTACAAGATGTCGATTTGCATATGACCAATTTTCTATCGTGAGATGGGAAGTTTGACAACCCAAATGAGTATTTAACGAACGCATTCAATAAAGCCCTTATTCATATCCTGCACCCACCTGCTTTCATACGTTAATGCATGACTAACAGGGTGATACATCTCTATATAAATTACTGAATATCTCTATTCAATTAGTGGGAATATTAATCTTGGCTCACTAAAATTATGGTCTTTATTTTTTATTTTCACAAATGATAATTAAAATCATTATTATTAACAACCATAAAAAAATAAAGCCTTTAGTAAATTGGCTGGTACGTTTAGATAGAAGAAACCCGACAATCGATAATCCATAAAAAGGCGGATTTAATTCGGATTATTTAACACCGAAGGTAATAACAAAAGGAAAATTAAATAATTTTACATCAAAATAATAATAAATGTTTTAATTTGTCTTGGCTAAACAATTTCATTACAGTGATAAAATGGTTTCAATAAATTAGAGGATAAAATAAAGGCTCTGACTAAACAGCCAGAGCCTTATTAATAAAGGAAGTTAAACTATGCCATCTATTCTCAAGTCATTAATCTTTCAGATATACATCAACTTGAAATCGATTAGGCACCTAAATTACACTTTATTTTGACGCCACCATTCCGCCAATACAATTCCTGTTGCGACAGAAACGTTCAGGCTTTCGACACGTCCAGTACCACCAATAGAAAGACGAATATCCCCATCTTCCCAAGTGCTGTCGCTTAATCCATCACTTTCCTGACCCAATACCAAGACCATTTTTTCTGGCAAGGTTGCTTGTGCCAACGTAGTACTGCCCTTATGGCTTGATGTTGTCACAATGGTATAACCTTCATCACGGAATTGATTCAGCGTAGTCGTGAAACCATCAGCATCAATACCTTTGATGTGCTCAGCGCCACCCTCAGCAGTACGAACAGCTGCACCAGATTCCAACATCGCTGTATCCTGCAAAATGACGCCTTGTACACCAAAATGTGCACAGCTACGCATAATTGCGCCAAGATTATGTGGATTACCTACGTTTTCCAATGCCAGCACACAATCTTTTGCCGGTGCCTGCTGTAAGTAAGTTTCCGCATTCAGACCATTGCGCTTTTTGATTAAGAAGCAAACACCACCGTGGTGTTCAGTACCTGACGCTTTAGCCAGCTCTTCATCGTCAACCACATGGTAAGCTTTGCGATTTGCCGCCATCCATTTCAGGGCATCGCGAAAACGTGGAGTCACTGATTGGACAAACCAAGCTCGAACAATCGCATCAGGACGGTTCTGGAACATGGCCTGACATGCATTCTCTCCATAAATACGGGTTTCTTCCAAACGCTGGCGACGGAGTTGTTCAGGGTCAATGTGGCTTTTTCCGCTGATACCACTATGTTCTAGTTTAGGAGGCTCGCCTTCTGGGCGGGAAATAGTTTTCCAAGGTGAACGATCACCAGAACGCGCTGGGCGCTCACTGTTACGGCGGCGGTCACCCTGCTCATTCCCTTTACCAAAGGGACGTCTATTGTTCTTGCGGCGGTCATTGTCTTGATGGCGACCACTATCTTTACGGCCATCATTGTTGTCCTCACTACGGACATACATTACTTTGACTTTGCCATTCTTACCACTATAGGAATCGTTCATTTATTTCTCCAACTGCATTATGGCGCGAAGATTACCCGATGTACGCGCCTGATGCTACCTCTGGCAACGACAATCCATTAAAATATCCGCTAATTTTTTTACTGATTCTATCCACGAACATGTCTGAGTTCTTAAATGAGAAATAACAACGCCGTTTATCAGCTTCGCCAACATCGTCTTGCCCGCTCTACCCGCCCTTTTAAGGCAAGGGGTTGTCGAGTACAGCGTTGCTTTCATTGTTTATTACCCCAAAAAAATTGCCTGTGTGAAATGATTTCACCAGCAAACGCAGCTAGCCGCTTCTGTCTGATCATGTTTGATACTGAGCCGATGAAGCCGAGTAATACCGGAAAATTGATTGCAGATGTTCTGCCCAATACACACGCTTTTCTCTGGTCCAGAACTGAGCCAGATCAGCAAATGCTTGACGTGTTGCGCGATCCGACCCGACAACCCTATTTAATCTTCCCTGACAGTTACGCCACACCTCCCCGTACTGTGTATCAGCAGCTTCCTGATAACCAGAAACCACCACTGTTCATTATATTGGACGGTACTTGGCCTGAAGCAAGAAAAATGTTTCGTAAAAGTCCATATTTGAATGATATTCCCCTATTGTCTATTAATAATATAGCCAAAGTCGACTATTTACTGCGGATACCATCCAGAATGGAACAGCATTGTACTGCTGAAGTCGCAGCAGCGGCACTAGAATTAGCGGGAGATTTTGGCGCATCACAATCACTACTCGATCATTTCAATCATTTTCGTGAACAATATCTGGCTGGAAAATCGAATCGTTCAGAGGAATCAATCACAGTAATGCTTGACAATCCGAGCTAAAGTGACTGATGGTGGCTAAGGTTATTCATGGTAATTGTTTTTGTTTATTGATGTGATAACTGATAAGGAACCCCAGAAATGAGCCAGAGCGGACTTGAAGCGCTGTTACGTCCTAAATCTATTGCCGTTATCGGTGCTTCAGAAAAATCAGAAAAAGCCAGCTCAATGCTAATGCGAAATTTGTTGATGGGAGGTTTTACGGGACCCATTCTTCCCGTCACACCAAACAAACGAGCCGTTTTGGGAGTATTGGCCTATCCCTCTATCGATAAATTGCCGTTAACACCTGATCTCGCAGTGATCTGTACGCATTCCCGCCGCAATCTATCTTTGCTGGAACAACTGGCTCAACACGGATGCAAAACCGTTATTATTTTATCTTCACCACCATCACAATTTACTGAACTAAGACAATGTGGCCAAAAATATCATATCCGAATTCTGGGGCCTAACAGCCTCGGTATTCTGGCCCCGTGGATCGGACTTAATGCCAGCTTCTCCCCTATTCCCATCCTTAAAGGCAAGCTGGCGTTTATTTCACAGTCAGCAGCGATATCAAACACCATCTTAGACTGGGCAAATCATCGCAATATTGGTTTTTCATATTTCATTGCTTTGGGAGACAGTGTTGATATTGATATCGATGATCTGCTTGATTTTCTGGCAAGAGATAGTAAGACCAGCGCCATTCTGTTACATCTCGAACATATCAGCGATGCACGACGTTTTCTTTCTGCCTCTCGAAGTGCTTCACGCAATAAACCTATTCTGGTAGTGAAAAGCAGCCGTACCCGAAAAGCTCAGCAATTACTCGGGGAACAACAAAATTTCGATGCGGCCTATGATGCTGCAATTCAACGAGCAGGATTACTTCGTGTACAAGATACACATGAAATGTTTTCTGCGGTGGAAACATTAAGTTTTATGCGACCACTACGCGGGGAGCGTTTATTAATTGTAAGTAATGGCGCAGCCCCCGCAGCAATGGCGCTGGATGAGCTACTCAGGAGAGCTGGAAAGCTCGCCGTATTGGGAGAGGAAATACTCGATCAATTGTCTGGTCTGCTGCCTGAAACTCTTCTCCTACGTAACCCTTTAGATATTGGTGATGATGCCTCAACCGAGCGGTATATTACTATTCTCAAACTACTGTTGGATAGCCATGATTATGATGCTTTGCTATTGATTCATTCACCTTGCGCTATATCTCACAGTCAAGCTACGGCCCTTCGCGCTATCCAAACAATTAAAGAACACCCACGCGGAAAATGGATCACCATTTTCACCAATTGGTGCGGAGAATATTCTTCAATGGAAGCAAGGCGTTTATTCAGTGAAGCCGGTATTCCTACTTACCGTACGCCGGAAGGTGCAATTACCGCATTTATGCATATGGTGGAATATCAACGTAACCAAAAACAACTAAAAGAAACACCATCGCTACCAGTTGGTATTACATCAAATACTGCTCATGCACATGAATGTATACAACAAGCTCTTAATAACGGGAATACGCAGCTCGATACCCATGAAATACAGCCGATTCTTGAAGCCTACGGTTTAAACACCTTACCTACGTGGATTGCCCATACCAGTGATGATGCGGTAAATATTGCAGAAAAAATTGGCTATCCCGTTGCGCTGAAACTCCGTTCTCCTGATATTCCACATAAATCAGAAGTTCAGGGGGTCATGCTTTATTTGCGGAATGCAGAAGATGTCAGGGCAGCGACACAAGCGATTATTGAACGTGTCAAACAAAACTTCCCACAAGCCAGAATCCATGGCTTGTTGGTACAGAGCATGGCTAACCGAGCCGGGGCGCAAGAATTAAGGATATCCATTGAACAAGATGAGATATTTGGTCCTTTAATCATGCTTGGAGAGGGAGGAATTGACTGGTTTAATGAAACACAAGCCGCTGTCGCACTTCCTCCTCTTAATATGGCATTAGCCCGTTATCTGGTTATTCAGGCTATTAAGAGTGGTAAAATAAAATCCGGGGGCTCATTGCTGCCACTCGATATTCCTACTCTTAGTCAATTATTGGTTAGAGTTTCTAACCTTCTGATAGATTGTCCTCAGATTGTTCGTATGAACATCCATCCATTACTTGCTTCGGGTAATGAGTTCACTCTCTTAGATGTGGCAATGGAATTAACGCCAGTGACAGGTGATCCTCACAATAGACTTGCTATTCGGCCTTATCCCCATGAACTAGAAGAAACTATCTATATAAAAGACGATCTTGAATGTCTGCTACGCCCAATTTTGCCGGAAGATGAACCGCTGTTGAAAGCCTTTATCAATCAGGTAACCAAAGAAGATCTTTATTATCGTTATTTTAGCGAGATCAATGAATTTACCCATGATGATCTTGCTAATATGACCCAGATTGATTATGACCGAGAAATGGCTTTTGTCGCGATACGTTATCCCAAAACTACCCCAGAAATTATTGGTGTCGCCCGAGCGATGGCTGATCCCGATAATATCGAAGCTGAATTTGCTATATTAGTCAGATCAGATCTAAAGGGGATCACGTTAGGCTATCAGCTCATGACTAAGCTGATTCATTATGCGAAAGAGCACGGTATTCAAACGCTGACAGCCATCACCATGCCTGAAAACCGTAATATGATCCAACTTGCTAAAAAATTGGGATTTTCTATTGATATTCAGTTAGAAGATGGAGTTGTTAATCTTATTTTAACGCTTTAATAAAGTTCGAATTCGGTTCATCCTATGAGTATGGTAAAAAATCCTTACTTCGTGATGGAACGCACAGACTTAAAGCGATCAGCTCTGAAAAGTTAATTCATACTCCCAATGAGCCAAACTAATGGTATTATCGCCGGATCATTTTGATTCATACACCTTATGATGGAATGAACTCCATCTAAACTAAGAGAAAAAACGCACTGTGATGTTGTCCAAATTTAAACAAGCAAAACACCAACAACACCTTGCACAACTGCCTAAATTACCGCAGTCAGTTGCTGATATAGAGACACTTTATCAATCAAAAGTGTTTCGCAGCACCTTACTAGAGCATATTGCAAACGCCCAAAAACATATTTATATCGCGGCATTATATCTAGAAAATGATGATGCAGGGCGGGATATTCTGACTGCATTATATATTGCCAAACAAAATCGTCCCGAACTGGATGTCAAAATCCTAGTTGACTGGCATCGTGCTCAACGTGGTCGAATTGGCATAGCAGCAGCGGCAACAAATGCAGATTGGTACTGTTCTATGGCCGAAAGATACTCAGGTGTCAATATTCCTATTCTGGGTGTACCTGTGAACACACGTGAAGCATTGGGTGTTTTACATCTAAAAGGCTTTATCTTTGATGATACGGTAATTTATAGCGGGGCTAGCATTAATGATGTCTATCTGCACCGCCATGAAAAATATCGTTATGATCGTTATCATTTACTGCGTAATGCAAAACTTGCTGCAGTGATGAAGCAATTTATTGACGACAGTATTCTTACTGCTGAAGCTGTAAAAAATTTAGCCAGCCACTATCGTCCGCGCAATCTTGAAATTAAGAATTTAATCCGGCAATTTCGGGCTTCATTGCGTAGTACTGAATATCACTTTGAAAACCAAGCTTCCAATGAGGAATTGGCAGTAACGCCTTTGGCTGGATTAGGTAAAAAGAACCAGCTAAATAAAACTATTTGTCATCTGATGTCCTGCACTGAAAATAAGTTGGTTATCTGTACACCTTATTTCAATTTACCCGCAGTGCTTGTACGTTCAATATCACGGTTGCTCCGTCAGGGCAAACAGGTTGAGATCATCATTGGAGACAAAACAGCCAATGATTTTTATATTCCACCTGAAGAGCCATTTAAGATTATTGGTGCATTGCCGTATTTGTATGAAATTAATTTGCGCCGTTTTACCAGTCGGCTGCAACGATTTATCGATAACCAGCAGTTAACCATTAGGTTATGGAAAGATCAGGATAATACATATCACTTAAAAGGGGTCTGGATTGATAATAAATGGCAGCTGATTACTGGTAATAACCTCAATCCCCGAGCTTGGGGGTTAGATCTGGAGAATGCCATTCTTATTCACGATCCGCATCAGGAAATGCAGGAACAACGCTCTATGGAGTTGGATTGCATTCGTACTCATACAAAGATCATCAACAATTATCAAGAGTTGGAAAGTATCCAGTTTTATCCGGTGAAGGTTCGCAAACTGATACGCCGCTTACGCCGTATTCGAGTTGATAGGCTAATCAGCAGAATATTGTAAAATAGATAAATAATTATCAAAATATTAATCCCCTCTCGCGATTGCTCCAGAGGGGATTTTTGTATGTTATTTATCAAAAAGCTATGATTAATGAAAATAAAAATCATGGCATAAATTACAATGAAAAAGAGCACCAAAAATACCATAAAAAATATATTAATAATCTCTTCTCTCCTATTAAGTACCGCTTGTTCTAATATGCGTCAAGCCAGTGATAACTGGGCTGGTAAGGATAAAGTACAGCATTTCCTATTTTCCGCACTTGTGTCTGCTGCTGGGAATACTCATGGAGATCGTCAAAATTGGGGACACCGTGAAAGTGCACAATTTGGTGTATTACTGTCTATCGGTCTTGGAGCAGCAAAAGAATTTTATGATAGTCAACCATCTGGAACAGGCTGGAGTTGGCACGATTTTGCTTACGATATCGCTGGAGCTATAACAGGTTATAGTTTGTATCAGTCCATGAAGTAACTTTTGGATTCAATAGTCTTTGATGCCAAACCCCAAACGCCAAAAAGCCATCCGGAACCGGATGGCTTTGGGGCAAAAGTGTTGTCTGGCAGTTCCCTACTCTCACATGGGGAGACCCCACACTACCATCGGCGCTACGGCGTTTCACTGCTGAGTTCGGCATGGGGTCAGGTGGGACCAC
>NZ_NJAI01000002.1:153313-156539 GCF_002632725.1 Xenorhabdus hominickii | reverse complement strand
TGTCTGGCAGTTCCCTACTCTCACATGGGGAGACCCCACACTACCATCGGCGCTACGGCGTTTCACTGCTGAGTTCGGCATGGGGTCAGGTGGGACCACCGCGCTATTGCCGCCAGACAAATTCTGTTTCTCATCTCGAACAAGCTGATTAGTCTCTGAAACTGCTCTCTCACCCCAAAACACCTTCGGTGTTGTCAGGTTAAGCCGCACGGTTCATTAGTACTGGTTAGCTCAACGTCTCGCAACGCTTACACACCCAGCCTATCTACGTCCTCGTCTCGAACGTTCCTTTAGTGTCCTCTAGGGACAAGGGAAGACTCATCTCAAGGCAAGTTTCCCGCTTAGATGCTTTCAGCGGTTATCTCTTCCGCACTTAGCTACCGGGCAGTGCCATTGGCATGACAACCCGAACACCAGTGGTGCGTCCACTCCGGTCCTCTCGTACTAGGAGCAGCCCCTTTCAATCTTCCAACGCCCACGGCAGATAGGGACCGAACTGTCTCACGACGTTCTAAACCCAGCTCGCGTACCACTTTAAACGGCGAACAGCCGTACCCTTGGGACCTACTTCAGCCCCAGGATGTGATGAGCCGACATCGAGGTGCCAAACACCGCCGTCGATATGAACTCTTGGGCGGTATCAGCCTGTTATCCCCGGAGTACCTTTTATCCGTTGAGCGATGGCCCTTCCATTCAGAACCACCGGATCACTATGACCTACTTTCGTACCTGCTCGAGCTGTCACTCTCGCAGTCAAGCTAGCTTATGCCATTGCACTAACCTCACGATGTCCGACCGTGATTAGCTAACCTTCGTGCTCCTCCGTTACGCTTTGGGAGGAGACCGCCCCAGTCAAACTACCCACCAGACACTGTCCGCAACCCGGTTCACGGGCCTACGTTAGAACATCAAACATTCAAGGGTGGTATTTCAAGGTTGGCTCCATGCAGACTGGCGTCCACACTTCTCAGCCTCCCACCTATCCTACACATCAAGGCTCAAGGTTCAGTGTCAAGCTATAGTAAAGGTTCACGGGGTCTTTCCGTCTTGCCGCGGGTACACTGCATCTTCACAGCGAGTTCAATTTCACTGAGTCTCGGGTGGAGACAGCCTGGCCATCATTACGCCATTCGTGCAGGTCGGAACTTACCCGACAAGGAATTTCGCTACCTTAGGACCGTTATAGTTACGGCCGCCGTTTACTGGGGCTTCGATCAAGAGCTTCTCCTTACGGATAACCCCATCAATTAACCTTCCAGCACCGGGCAGGCGTCACACCGTATACGTCCACTTTCGTGTTTGCACAGTGCTGTGTTTTTATTAAACAGTTGCAGCCAGCTGGTATCTGCGACTGGCCTCGGCTCCAAGAGCGTGTCTTTTCACCTAACGCCAGCGTGCCTTCTCCCGAAGTTACGGCACCATTTTGCCTAGTTCCTTCACCCGAGTTCTCTCAAGCGCCTGAGTATTCTCTACCTGACCACCTGTGTCGGTTTGGGGTACGATTCAATGTTACCTGGAGCTTAGAGGCTTTTCCTGGAAGCGGGGCATCAGCTACTTCAGCACCGTAGTGCCTCGTTATCACGCCTCAGTGTTAACAGAAGAACGGATTTACCAATTCTTCCCACCTACACGCTTAAACCGGGACAACCGTCGCCCGGCCAGCCTAGCCTTCTCCGTCCCCCCTTCGCAGTAACACCGAGTACGGGAATATTAACCCGTTTCCCATCGACTACGCCTTTCGGCCTCGCCTTAGGGGTCGACTCACCCTGCCCCGATTAACGTTGGACAGGAACCCTTGGTCTTCCGGCGAGCGGGTTTTTCACCCGCTTTATCGTTACTTATGTCAGCATTCGCACTTCTGATACCTCCAGCATGCCTCACAGCACACCTTCGCAGGCTTACAGAACGCTCCCCTACCCAACAACACCTGAGTGTCGCTGCCGCAGCTTCGGTGCATGGTTTAGCCCCGTTACATCTTCCGCGCAGGCCGACTCGACCAGTGAGCTATTACGCTTTCTTTAAATGATGGCTGCTTCTAAGCCAACATCCTGGCTGTCTGAGCCTTCCCACTTCGTTTCCCACTTAACCATGACTTGGGGACCTTAGCTGGCGGTCTGGGTTGTTTCCCTCTTCACGACGGACGTTAGCACCCGCCGTGTGTCTCCCGTGATAACATTCTTCGGTATTCGCAGTTTGCATCGGGTTGGTAAGTCGGGATGACCCCCTAGCCGAAACAGTGCTCTACCCCCGAAGATGAATTCACGAGGCGCTACCTAAATAGCTTTCGGGGAGAACCAGCTATCTCCCGGTTTGATTGGCCTTTCACCCCCAGCCACAAGTCATCCGCTAATTTTTCAACATTAGTCGGTTCGGTCCTCCAGTTAGTGTTACCCAACCTTCAACCTGCCCATGGCTAGATCACCGGGTTTCGGGTCTATACCCTGCAACTTAACGCCCAGTTAAGACTCGGTTTCCCTGCGGCTCCCCTATACGGTTAACCTTGCTACAGAATATAAGTCGCTGACCCATTATACAAAAGGTACGCAGTCACCCTGATAAATCAAGGCTCCCACTGCTTGTACGTACACGGTTTCAGGTTCTGTTTCACTCCCCTCGCCGGGGTTCTTTTCGCCTTTCCCTCACGGTACTGGTTCACTATCGGTCAGTCAGGAGTATTTAGCCTTGGAGGATGGTCCCCCCATGTTCAGACAGGATACCACGTGTCCCGCCCTACTCGTCGAACTCACACCACCTGCGTCTTCAGATACGGGGCTATCACCCTTTACTGCCGGCCTTTCCAGACCGTTCTCCTGACGCGGATGCTGATGTTGGTTCTGGGCTGCTCCCCGTTCGCTCGCCGCTACTGGGGGAATCTCGGTTGATTTCTTTTCCTCGGGGTACTGAGATGTTTCAGTTCCCCCGGTTCGCCTCATTAACCTATGAATTCAGTTAATGATAGTGCAACGGATTGCACTGGGTTTCCCCATTCGGGTATCGCCGGTTATTGCGGTTCATATCACCTTACCGGCGCTTATCGCAGATTAGCACGCCCTTCATCGCCTCTGACTGCCTAGGCATCCACCGTGTACGCTTAGTCGCTTAACCTCACAACCCGAAGGTGTCTTCGGACTGGAGTGATTGAGAGACTCCTCAATACTGCCGCCTTAGCGCGGTTACAGTACTGATTGTTTCAAATTTTCAGCTTGTTCCAGATTGTTAAAGAGCA
>NZ_NJAI01000002.1:58773-153213 GCF_002632725.1 Xenorhabdus hominickii | reverse complement strand
TAGGGTCTTGCGAGTGCCCACACAGATTGT
This sequence comes from Xenorhabdus hominickii, assembly GCF_002632725.1. GTDB lineage: Bacteria > Pseudomonadota > Gammaproteobacteria > Enterobacterales > Enterobacteriaceae > Xenorhabdus > Xenorhabdus hominickii. The sequence goes on along the minus strand of NZ_NJAI01000002.1, from coordinate 153,183 downwards.
CTGATTAAATTGTTAAAGAGCGGGGCAACCGGAGAGGTTCTCCGTGTTGCGAGGCTGCGTATCTTACGCTGTTTGCCTCCGGAGTCAAGCGTTTATTTTTCGCCGGTCTCCGACTGGCGTCTGCGGCATGTCTCAGCTCAGCGTCGGTCAGTGGTGGCGCATTATAGGGAGTTTTCGGCACCTGGCAATAGTTTTTTTTGAAAAAAGATTCAACCGATTACTTATCACCCAAAATGGCTAGATTTGCTGTTTTATCAGACTACAGAAAGGAAAAAGAGGTGTTTTTTCACCTCTTTTTTTTCACTACTATCTATTTTTTAGATTTTCCATGACAAGTTTTCATGAAGATGGCCTCTAATCTATCCTGTCTATATAAAGAAAGAAGGCTATCAATGAAATTCTCTCGTCAAAAATGTCATTGCTTTGGAACAATTTGATTGTTTTCAAGCTCCAACGTTACCATTTTACCTGGAATCAATTTACCGGAAAGGATCTGCTGAGCCAGAGGATTCTCAATCTCTTGCTGAATAGCCCGTTTCAATGGACGAGCTCCGTATACAGGATCAAAACCCGCTTCGCTCAATTTTTCCAATGCTGGTTGTGTCATAGTAACCTGATAACCGCGTTCTTCCAGACGCTGGTATAAACGCTGCAATTGGATATTCGCAATAGACGTCAGATGTTCTTTTCCTAAAGGATGGAAAACAACAATCTCATCAACACGGTTGATAAACTCTGGCCTGAAATGATGACCAACCACTTCCATCACCATATCTTTCATTCCTATATAATCCAGTGATCCAAAACGTTCCTGAATCATATCGGAACCTAAGTTAGAGGTCATAATCACAACTGTATTACGAAAATCAACCGTTCTTCCCTGACCATCAGTCAGACGGCCGTCATCCAGTACCTGCAACAAGATATTGAAAACATCAGGGTGTGCTTTCTCTACTTCATCCAGCAAGATGACAGAATAGGGGCGGCGTCGCACCGCCTCTGTCAGATACCCTCCTTCTTCGTATCCAACGTATCCGGGAGGAGCACCAACTAATCTTGAAACAGCGTGCTTTTCCATAAATTCAGACATATCGATGCGAACCATAGCATCATCACTGTCGAACAAGAAATTAGCCAGCGCTTTACACAACTCTGTTTTACCTACCCCTGTCGGCCCCAAGAACATGAAAGAACCTATCGGGCGATTAGGATCAGATAATCCGGCTCTGCTACGGCGAATCGCATTTGATACCGCATCAACAGCTTCATTTTGCCCAATAACGCGTTTATGTAATTCTTGCTCCATGCGCAACAGTTTATCTTTTTCACTTTCCAGCATTCTAGATACCGGAATTCCTGTCCAGCGAGCAAGAATTTCAGCAATTTCAGCATCAGTGACTTTATTACGCAGCAGTTTCATATGATGATTTTCTGCTGCTGTTGCCGTTGCCAGGCGTTTCTCCAAATCAGGAATTTTTCCGTATTGAATTTCAGACATTCTGGCTAAGTCACCACTACGACGCGCTTTTTCTAATTCAATACGGGTATTTTCTAACTCTGCTTTGATATTCTGAGTGCCTGTAAGCTCTGCTTTTTCAGCTTTCCACTCTTCTTCCAATTCAGAGTATTCACGTTCTTTCTCTGCCAGTTCTTCGCTCAGCATTTCTAAACGTTTTTTACTGGCATCATCCGACTCTTTTTTCAGTGCCTGTTGTTCAAGTTTTAGTTGAATAACACGTCGTTCTAGTCGATCCAATGCTTCTGGTTTAGAGTCCATCTGCATACGCAGACTTGCCCCTGCTTCGTCTATCAAATCGATTGCCTTGTCAGGCAACATACGATCGGAAATATAGCGATGAGACAATGTTGCAGCCGCAACGATTGCTGGATCGGTAATCTGTACATGATGATGTAATTCATAACGCTCTTTGAGGCCACGCAAGATCGCAATGGTATCCTCAACGGTGGGTTCTGCAACGTAGACCTTCTGGAAACGACGCTCCAAAGCTGCGTCTTTTTCAATATACTGACGATATTCATCCAGTGTCGTCGCCCCAACGCAGTGCAATTCGCCACGAGCCAAAGCGGGTTTCAGCATGTTACCGGCATCCATCGCCCCTTCAGCTTTACCTGCTCCTACCATGGTATGCAATTCATCAATAAACAGGATGACTGAACCTTCCTGTTTGGAGAGATCGTTTAAAACACCTTTCAAGCGTTCTTCAAACTCGCCACGGTATTTCGCTCCGGCCAGTAACGCTCCCATATCAAGAGACAAAACACGTTTGTTTTTTAGTCCCTCTGGAACTTCACCATTAATAATACGCTGTGCCAAACCTTCAACGATTGCAGTTTTCCCAACCCCCGGTTCGCCAATAAGAACTGGATTATTTTTGGTTCGACGCTGCAATACTTGAATTGTGCGACGAATTTCTTCATCACGCCCAATGACGGGATCTAATTTTCCTTGTTCAGCACGTTCAGTCAGATCAATTGTGTATTTTTTTAACGCTTGGCGCTGATCTTCTGCGCTCTGGTCATTTACTTTTTCACCACCACGCATTTGTTCTATTGCCTTAGTGATTCTATCTTTAGTTGCTCCAACAGCTTTCAGTAGGTCACTTAATGTTCCACGTTCTTCAATTGCTGCCAGAACAAAGAGTTCAGAAGAAATAAAGTTATCACCTGCTTTTTGTGCCAGTTTGTCACACAGGTTTAAATAGCGCCCCAATTCATTGGATAACTGTACATCTCCACCATTACCTTCTACTTTCGGCAATCGGTCAAGAGCCTGATTAAGTTGATCCTTGAAGCTACCCGTATCCACCCCAGCCGACGTCAATAATGGGCGAACGGAACCACCCTCTTGATTGAGTAATGCACTCATCAAGTGGATTGGTTCGATGAATTGATTGTCACGCCCTAATGCGAGGGATTGGGCGTCAGCGAGAGCAAGCTGGAATTTATTGGTAAGACGATCCAGACGCATAACACCTCCGATACTGGTCAGAATTTGCTACTGGAAACTAGATAAGGCCATTCCTTAAATATTCAAGGTTTTCTGAAAATTTAATTGGAAACTTACCGCTATGTGCCAAAATCGTCCTGTAAAAGAAGTCATCGTAACCAGATTAAAGTCGCCATTCGCCCGGTATTACCATCCCGACGATAAGAGAAAAAATTGCTTTCCTCCGTGGCAGTACATGCGGTTCCACCAAAAATCTCTGTTATCCCCAAAGATTGCAATTTTAATTTAGCCAATAAATAAATATTTGCCAGAAATTTATCACCATAAGGTGTAAAAGCTTGTGCGAATTCAGAATGGGTTGCGGTGAAAGCCTCCCTCACTTCGCCGCCCACTTCAAATTTTTCAGGGCCAATAGCTGGCCCCAACCATACGCGGATCATTTCAGGTTTTGTACTAAATTGAGACACCGTATTTTCCAACACACCTGCGCATAGCCCACGCCACCCTGCATGGGCTGCTGCCACTTCATCGCCGGAAATACTGCAAAAGAGAACTGGCAAACAATCTGCTGTCATAACAGCACAAACCTGCCCAGGAACATTTGTATAAACGGCATCTGCCTGCTGATTTTCCAGTGACTGACCATCAAGTGTAATAACACGTGTCCCGTGTACTTGTTCCAACCAAATGGGAAGCTGTGGCAACCGAGCATATTCGACTAACAGTTTTCTATTCCGTTCCACACATTCTGGATCATCTCCAACATGCTTACCCAGATTTAAACTGTCATAAGGAGGCAGGCTTACGCCTCCTATTCGGGTTGTGCTGCAAGCGCCAACATTTTCAGGCTGTGGCCAATCAGGAAAAATCAGTGGTGTCATTTAACTACCAGTCCATATCATCTTTGAAGGTTTCGGCATCCGCTTTCATTACTTCAACCAATTTAACCATGTCATCCGGTAATGGGGCATGCCATTCCATCTCTATCCCCGTGATCGGATGGTAAAGGCGTAACATGGTGGCATGCAATGCCTGACGATCAAAGTTGCGCATTACTTCGCTAAATTCGTCTGAAGCCCCTTTTAAAGGGCGAGGACGTCCACCGTACAGAGGATCGCCAACCAAAGGATGTTTAACATGTGCCATGTGTACACGAATTTGGTGTGTCCTACCCGTTTCCAAACGCAAACGCAAACGGGTATGTGCCCGAAAATGTTCCATGACCCGATAATGAGTGATAGCCGGTTTGCCCATCGGATGCACTGCCATATGAGTCCGCTTGGTTGGGTGGCGAGAGATAGGCTCCTCTACCATTCCTCCTGCCGTCATACATCCCAAAGCAATAGCTTCATATTCACGGGTGATTTCACGCAATTGCAAGGATTCCACCAAACGGGTTTGCGCGGGCACGGTTTTTGCGACAACCATCAATCCTGTCGTATCTTTATCGAGACGATGAACAATGCCAGCTCGAGGTACATCAGCAATTTCAGGATAGCGGTATAACAAGGCATTCAATACTGTTCCGTCAGGATTACCCGCCCCAGGATGAACAACTAAGTCTCTTGGTTTATTGATCACCAGAATATCGTCATCTTCATAGACAACATTCAGTTCAATATCCTGCGGTTCCCAACGTGCCTCTTCTTCAATGATGGCATCAATGAAAATTTCTTCACCGCCCAAGACTTTTTCTTTTGGCTTATTAATTAATTTACTATTAACTTGAACTTTATTGTCCAAGATCCACTCTTTTATACGTGACCTGGAGTAATCAGGGAACAATTCAGCCAAAGCTTGATCTAAACGTTGACCGAGCTGAGATTCGGCGACTATTGCATTAAGTCGGATTTGTTGTGCCATATATAACTTCTATATTTTACGTTGAGTTTTGACGGCGAAGCCGTTTCATTTAAAATAGTGTGCTATTGTAACTCTATCTTTGCTGGGAGCTTCACGGACAGTCTCCCAGAAAATACTCAGAGGATAATCAACACGTGATGATTCGCATGAAATATCTGGTGGCAGCGACCACATTGAGCCTGGTTTTATCTGGATGCTCCAGCAATAAAGATGCTGTTCCTGATATCCCGCCATCTCAAATTTATTCAATTGGGCAGGAAAAGCTGCAAGAAGGTAACTATAAAGCGGCTATCAAGCAATTGGAATCTCTTGATAACCGTTATCCTTTCGGGCCATATTCCCAACAGGTTCAGCTTGATTTAATTTATGCCTACTATAAATCAGCAGAATTCCCACTGGCTCTCGCATCTATTGACCGTTTCATGCGCCTGAACCCAACCCACCCTAATATTGATTATGTGCTATATATGCGTGGTTTGGTGTCACAAGCTCTGGATGACAGTGCATTACAGGGCTTTTTCGGCATCGATCGTTCAGATCGAGACCCTGAACATGCCCGCGCTGCATTCCGTGATTTCAATCAGTTAGTCCGTTACTATCCAAACAGCCAGTATTCAACTGATGCCTCCAAGCGTTTATCATTTCTCAAAGAGCGTTTGGCCAAATATGAACTTGCGGTTGTAGAATATTACACTAAACGCAGCGCTTATGTGGCGGTTATCAACCGCGTTGAACAGATGTTACGTGATTATTCTGATACTAACGCAACGCGGAAAGCCCTTCCTTATATGGAGTCAGCCTATAAGCAACTAGGGTTGACGACTGAAGCTGATAAGGTGGCACAACTTATTGCCGCCAATCCAGCATAAAGCTTAGACGATAAAAGAACAGCAGCCGTATGGCTGCTGTTCTTTTTATGGCCTTTCATTTTTATTGTTGGTTCTTTTTCAGTTTAAAAATCTGACGTTATTCAGGCCACAATTTGAATATTTTACACTGAAAAATATTTTAACAATTAGTATTATCAATAAGGTTTATAGTACCATAACTGACTAATAATGACGCATAACACTTCACTGCGCAACAAATATTCCCCATATCTTCCTTGAGTATCACAATTCTTACACTTACTTCCAAAATCGCCTCTCAAAGGTGATTTAGATCATTCCTTTTACTCAAAAGAGCGGTATGCTGAATCTATCAAAGACGGAGTAACACAAAGAGGTAACTATATGTTAGTAAACATTACCAGCAAACAATTGGAAATTACCCCCGCAATTCGTAGCCATGTTGAAGACCGTCTAAATAAGTTGAACAAGTGGCAAACCAATCTCATTAATCCACATATTGTACTATCAAAAGAACCTCAAGGATTCTTAGTTGATGCCACCATTGGCACACCTAATGGCTCATTGGTTGCCAGTGCTAAGCATGAAGATATGTATGCTGCTATCAACGAACTGCTGACAAAACTGGAGCGTCAGCTCAATAAAGTGCAACATAAAGCAGAAGCTCGTCGCGCTGATAATAGTGTTAAAGAGTCAAATCTTAACTTAGAAGTGTAATCTAATCTTATTCCTGCTTAACGCGCTCATTGAGCGCGTTTTTGCATATGTATACCCTTCATTTTTCAACCTTCTGTTGACACTCCATATCAAATAGGTTAATTAAAGTACATTATTAAATGTATAAAGTGATGTACTCACAAACAAATGGCTATCAATCTGTCTTTCTTATTTTTCTTTTTCACCTTCTGAGCAAGGGGGCTTCGTTTTATAAAGAAACATAAAGAAGACGAACAAAAACCTCCCTGCAGATGGGAGGTTTTTTTGTTTTACGGGTCATAAATTATATCCATAATAAAAATGTCAGGAACATGCTATGGAACGAAATTTAGTTAATTTACGAGAAGAGATTAGTAATATTGATGCAGATTTACTGGACTTGCTGGCTAAACGTCGGCAATTAGCCTGTAATATCGCCCAGACGAAGCTTCTCGACCATCGGCCTATTCGAGATAAAGATCGCGAAAGAGAATTACTTAATACATTGATTAATAAAGGAAAAAACAGAGGATTGGATGGTTTTTATATTACGCGGTTATTTCAAATGATCATTGAGGATTCTGTTCTTACTCAACAATCTTTATTGCAACAACATTTGAATCAGACACCTTACGACACAGCACGCATTACTTTTTTAGGGCCAAAAGGTTCCTATTCCCATATAGCCGCTCGCCAATTTGCTGCTCGCCACTTTAATCAATTAGTTGAGTGCAGTTGCCACAAATTCCCCGATATTTTTTCATTGGTTGAAATTGGTCAGGCAGATTATGGCATTCTACCACTGGAAAATACGAGTTCTGGGGCAATTAATGAGGTTTATGATTTATTGCAAAATACACCTTTATCTCTTGTTGGAGAGATAACCCTACCGATCAATCACTGTTTATTAGTTACTGAACAAACTGATATTTCAAGAATAAAAAATGTTTATAGTCACTCTCAACCTTTCCAACAATGCAGCCAGTACCTCAATAAATACCCTCATTGGAAGATTGTCTATTGTGAAAGTACTGCTGCTGCTATGCAAAAAGTCGCTGAACTCAATTCGCCAGAGGTCGCAGCACTTGGCAGTGAAGTTGGTGGTACTCTCTATGGGTTACGTGTTTTAGAAAACAATCTGGCAAATCAGCAAGATAATAGTACCCGCTTTATCGTTGTTGCTCGTAAACCTATCGAAGTATCGGATCAAGTTCCAGCTAAAACTACTTTCATCATGTCAACAGGACAGCAAGCAGGCGCTTTGGTTGATACACTCATCATTTTGAAGAAACACAATATCATCATGAGCAAGTTGGAATCTCGCCCAATAAATGGCAAACCGTGGGAAGAAATGTTTTATATCGATGTGCAAGCCAATCTACGTTCCATGAAAATGCAGCAAGCATTTAAAGAGCTGTCAGAAATTACGCGTTTCTTGAAAGTATTGGGATGTTATCCATCAGAAAATGTAACGCCCATGAACCCAGCCTAAAGTATAAAAACCGGATGAAAACATCCGGTTTTTATACAGTTGCATTTTTCAAGAATACTTCACTTTTCAAGTTGTTCTAGATCCTGCTATCACTAGCCTGTTGCAAAAGTACCCGGCTCTCTTTCATAAATCGGGTTGCTTCATCTCCAAACCATTCTCTGACTTGATTAAAACTTGCAATGAAAGCCGATTTATCCTGATTTTCCAATAGCTTCAGAGCTTGCCCAAAACTTTGGTGATAACGCCGGATTAGCTCAATATTCTTAGGATTGGACATAATGATATCAGCATATAATTGGGAATCTTGTGCAAATAATCTTCCCACCATAGCCAGTTCCAATCGGTAGATCGGTGAAGATAATGAGAGCAACTGCTGTAAGTCAATATCTTCTTTTGCAAGGTGCCACCCATAAGAAAAGGTGGTGAAATGGCGCAGAGCCTGAATGAAGCTCATATTTTTATCGTGCTTTTCTGCACTGATTTGGTGTAACCGCGCTCCCCATACTGACATTTGTTCCAAAAACCACTGATACGCTTCTGGGTGACGCCCATCGCAATATACAACCACCTGCTTAGCAAAACTGCCTACATCTGGTCCAAACATAGGATGCAGACCTAAAACAGGCCCTTTATGCACCTCAAGCATCGCATTTAGCGGCCTTTGCTTGATGGAGGCCAAATCAACCAAAATACATTGTTCTGGCAAAGGAGGTAAACGATGAATAATCTCTTCCGTCAAATGAATGGGAACACTGACGATCACCATTCCTGCACCTGCCAATATATGCTCAGCCTTATTCCAATCACCAGATTCAAGAATCCTGACTTCATAGCCAGACAAGGTCAACAAGCGGCTAAACAATTTCCCCATTTTTCCTGAGCCGCCGACAATAACCACTGGCCCCAAGTGAGAACGGAATTTTTTGAAGCCTTTATTGTTTTCACTCACATAGGACTCTCGCATGATGCGCCGCAAGATATCTTCAATTAAATCAGGCGGAATTCCCATATTTTCCGCTTCTTGACGACGAGAAGCCAGCATTGTTGCTTCTCTGTCAGGTGCGTAAATTGGCAAACCAAGCTGACTCTTCACTTCTCCAACTTGTGCCACTAAATTCATCCTCTTCGCCAACAAAGCTAACAAAGCTTTATCTACTTCATCAATTTGTTCCCTCAATTGTGACAATTCTGCGACCATATTGATTACCCTGCTTTTTCCATCATCATGTTTCGATTTGCCAAATGTGGAGCAATTTGCTGGTGTAGTTTTCTTAATACCTGCTCTGTAGTCTGCCAGTTAATGCAAGCGTCTGTTACTGAAATGCCATATTTCATCTCATTTCGAGGTTGCTCTGAGGATTGGTTACCTTCATTAATATGGCTTTCCAGCATAATACCAATGATAGATTGGTTGCCAGCCATAATCTGTTCAGCAACAGAATCTACTACAACACTCTGACGACGAAAATCTTTATTGGAATTACCATGACTACAATCAATCATCAATGATGGTGTTAACCCAGCCTTAAGCATTTGGCGTTCACAATCAGCAACATGCTCAGCACTGTAATTAGGTGCAGCACCGCCACGCAGGATCACATGCCCATTAGGATTACCTTGGGTTTGCAGCAAACAGACTTGACCTGACTGATTTATACCCATAAAACGATGAGGCATTGCTGCTGCTTTCATAGCATTAATGGCGGTGTTCAAATTACCATCAGTGCCATTTTTAAACCCAACTGATACAGATAAACCAGATGCCATTTCCCGATGCGTTTGAGATTCAGTCGTTCTTGCTCCAATCGCTGACCAACTGAATAAATCCCCTAAATATTGTGGATTGTTGGGATCAAGCGCTTCATTCGCCAAGGGTAATTCCATTTCAACTAAATTCAATAATAAACGACGGGCAATATGCAATCCAGCATCCATATCAAATGAACCATCCATGTAGGGATCACTAATTAAGCCTTTCCAGCCAACCGTTGTACGGGGTTTTTCAAAATAGACACGCATGACAATATACAGACAATCACTCAATTCAGCAGAGAGCGCCTTCAAACGGTGGGCATAGTCGAGGGCAGCCTCCACATCATGAATTGAACATGGACCACATACCACTAATAAACGAGGATCACGATGTTGAATGATATCAGCAATCGTATTACGTGCGTTTGTGATGGCATGCAGATCGTTGCTACTTAATGGATATTTTTGTTTTAGTTCTTCAGGGGTAATAAGAACCTGTTCATCAAGAATATGAACATTATTAAGTGCATCTTTTTGCATGATCATTTCTCTACCTGCCTTGTTTTGTCTGTTTAGTTTTTTTGAGTGTCTGGTAGATAAAATACCACGCATCGTAAATAATACAATCCAATTATGTAAATTTTTCCAAAAAAATGGAAACATAATATTACACAAAATGTAAGTGCTACCGATACTATAAACATATCAATAAGTTATTAAGTTTTTAAGTTTTTAACTCCTTATTACAATATTTAAATAAATTTAAATATTAACTTTTTGTAAATAAATATTCACAATGGAAATATTTCATTAATTATCAAATTATTCTTTATTACATATAAAATTACCTTTAAAATCATACAATAAAAACAAAATATCAATCCATCCTATATTAATATTTCAATAATATTGATATATTATTTTAATGTTGTTGAAAAATATAAAATTAAATTTATGCAATTTATTAGAGTGCTACAAATTTAAAGCCTGTATTACCAGCTTTTATTTGTTTTTTAATCATTTATTAATGACAGATATGATAACGTTGCAATTTACTATTTTGGCACCATTGACAACTTGGACTCTAACTTTCCTGTGTAGGTACAAGGTCATGTGGTTTATACCATGTTCCCAATCATTGATAATATTGGTCTGAAAAAAGGCATTCGCTCAGAACGTCCGATGGCGGTAGCCTCTGTTGCCTCACAAATGGCAATCACAGCATCTCCCATTTCAGTGGCAGTTGTTTCTTTGGTGTCAATTATTGCTGCCAGCCATGGTATTGTCCAAGCTTACGGTATTTTGGAAATTTTGGCTGTTTCAATACCAGCTTCTCTGGCAGGAATAGTGATTGCTGCACTATGGAGTTTACGACGTGGGAAAGATCTCGATAAAGATGAAGAATTTCAAGAGAAGCTTAAAGATCCAAAGCAACGTGAGTTTATTTATGGTGGCTTAGAAACATTATTAGATCAGGTACTTCCTAAACAGGCTTATTGGGCAACTTAGATTTTCTTTGCTGCGATTGCGATCGTGGTAGTATTTGACGCCTTTACAGATTTGCACCCTGTTTTTGAAATGAAAATTAGACTGTACTGATAAAATGGGCAGCACTTAAGGTCACTGACGACCATACGTGAGAAATTGAGTTTAGTTTAAAATGAATACATTAATCCATTAAAAATGGCCAGCTATTTGCTGGCCTTTAACGATAACTTTCGGATGTAGCAAAAGCGTATTACTTCGCGTTCAGACGCTCTTTAATACGAGCAGCCTTACCAGAACGCTCACGCAGGTAGTACAGTTTAGCTCTGCGAACAGCACCACGACGTTTAACGTTGATGCTGTCTACGACTGGGGAGTGAGTCTGAAATACACGCTCAACGCCTTCGCCGTTAGAAATCTTACGAACAGTGAATGCAGAGTGCAGACCGCGGTTACGAATTGCAATAACCACGCCCTCGAATGTCTGCAGACGCTTTTTAGAACCTTCAACGACCCATACCTTAACTTCCACGGTGTCACCCGGACGGAATGATGGTACGTCTTGCTTCATCTGCTCTTGTTCAATTTGTTTAATAATGTTGCTCATAATAACTCTCTTACCCTAGGTAAACTGATATATCAAAGACACTCCATCACAGGATATGTCTGGATTAATTCGTTGCCTGATCTTGATATTCCTGTTGGAATTCAGACAGCAACATCCTTTGCTCGTCAGTCAGAGCTAGGCTTTCTAGAAGTTCGGGCCGTCTTAACCAAGTCCGGCCAAGCGATTGTTTCATACGCCAGCGATTAATTTCAGCGTGATGTCCCGACAGTAAAACTGGTGGAACTTCCATACCATCTAACACTTCAGGGCGAGTATAGTGAGGACAATCCAAAAATCCATCAGCGAATGAGTCTTCTTCTGCCGACGCTTGACGCCCCAAAACTCCCGGAATAAACCGAGATATTGAGTCAATCATCGTCATAGCAGGAAGTTCTCCCCCGCTAAGGACGTAATCACCGATAGACCATTCTTCGTCAATTTCGGTTTGAATGACACGCTCATCAATACCTTCATAACGACCGCAAACCAGAATTAATTTCTCATTTACTGCCAGTTCACAAACCCCTTGTTGATCGAGTTTGCGTCCCTGAGGTGAAAGGTAAATCACCTTTGCACCATCACCCGCCGAAGCTTTAGCTGCATAAATAGCTTCCCGTAAAGGTTGCACCATCATCAGCATACCTGGACCACCGCCATAAGGGCGATCATCAACAGTACGATGCCGGTCATAGGTAAAATCCCGTGGACTCCAGCATTCGATACTTAACAGGCCATTCTTCACTGCCCGACCAGTTACCCCGTAATCGGTTATTGCGCGGAACATTTCAGGAAACAGGCTTATAACCCCAATCCACATACTGCGTCCCACTCATTTAAACCGTTTTACCGGAGATTAAAAACTAGGATCCCAATCTACTTCAATAGTTTTGGTAGCGAGATCGACTTTCTTGATAACCTGCCCATCAAGAAACGGAACTAACCGCTCCTTGATACCGAATGCATCTTTCAGGTTGGCTTTTATTACCATCACATCGTTAGAACCTGTTTCCATCATGTCATGGATGGTTCCAAGGTTATAACCTATTGTGTTTATGACTTGGCAACCAATAAGGTCTTTCCAGTAATAATCACCCGTTTCCAGTTCTGGTAATTGATTTGAATCCACCACAATTTCACAGTTGGTGAACAGATTCGCAGCATCCCGATCATCAATATCTTTGATTTTGACGATAATATCTTGATTGTGGTATTTCCAAGCTTCCAGCTCAACGTGTTGCCACTGACCAGAGCGTTGAATAAACCACGGATGATACTCAAAAATGTCTTCGGCTTGTTCGGTGGAAGAAAAAACTCTGAGCCAACCACGAATGCCATACGCTGACCCCAATTTTCCCAATACAATTGGCTCAACAGGGGGCTCCAGGCCAGATTGTTTGCTCATTGTTACCACCGTGACAGATTAAGCTGCTTTTTTAACGTCTTTGATCAGTGCAGCAACACGATCAGACACAGTTGCACCCAGACCAACCCAATGTTCGATACGGTCTAGATCTAAACGCAGAGCTTCTGCATTTCCTGAAGCGATTGGGTTGAAGAAACCAACACGCTCAATAAAACGACCATCACGCGCATTGCGGCTATCGGTCACGACTACTTGATAAAACGGACGCTTTTTTGCGCCGCCACGAGCTAAACGAATTGTTACCATAACATCCTCATTAGTTAGCAAAACAACCAGACTCCATCGAGGAACGGAGTCCAGCTGTCCATTTAAAAGCGTGAAAATTTTACTCACTTTGGCGTAAAAAGCAATCCAAAGAACATTTTCTTTCACTACTTTGTCTATTATCGCCCCATAAATCCTGGTGGCAGCATGCCTTTCATGCCTCGCATCATTTTCGCCAGGCCACCTTTCTTCATTTTTTTCATCATACGCTGCATTTCGTCAAATTGTTTCAGCAAACGGTTAACATCCTGCACTTGCGTACCCGATCCCATAGCAATACGGCGTTTACGGGAACCTTTGATGATTTCTGGTTTTTCACGTTCTTTGCGAGTCATTGAATTAATAATGGCTTCCATTTTGACCAGAACTTTATCATCCATTTGGGATTTGACTGCATCAGGGATCTGCGACATTCCCGGCATTTTGCTTAACATGCTGGTCATTCCGCCCATATTTCGCATTTGTTTAAGCTGATCGAGAAAATCGGTTAAATCAAAACCATCACCTTTTTTCAGTTTTGACGCCAATTTTTCTGCTTGAGTACGATCAACCTTACTCTCAATTTCTTCAATCAGTGAAAGCATATCCCCCATACCGAGGATACGGGATGCAATGCGGTCAGGATGGAAAGGTTCCAATGCATCCGTTTTTTCACCAACCCCAAGGAATTTGATTGGCTTGCCAGTAATATGACGAATGGAAAGCGCCGCACCACCACGAGCATCACCATCGACTTTAGTCAGAATAACCCCAGTCAATGGCAAAGCTTCATTAAATGCTTTTGCCGTATTGGCAGCATCTTGACCTGTCATCGCATCAACGACAAACAGAGTTTCCACAGGCTTGATAGCTGCATGAACCGCTTTAATTTCATCCATCATGGCTTCATCGACATGCAGACGACCAGCAGTATCAACTAGCAACACATCATAGAATTTCAGCTTGGCATGCTGAATAGCCTTATTGACGATATCAACTGGCTTTTCCTGTGGTTCCGAAGGAAAAAAGTCAACTCCAACCGTTTCAGACAGAGTTTCAAGCTGTTTTATCGCCGCTGGACGGTAAACATCGGCAGAAACAACCAATACTTTTTTCTTATTTTTTTCTTTCAGCAGCTTACCTAATTTGGCAACACTGGTTGTTTTACCTGCACCTTGCAGACCTGCCATCAGAACAACAGCGGGAGGTTGAGTAGCAAGATTCAGTTCACTGTTAACCTCCCCCATCGACTTAACTAGTTCATTCTGAACTATTTTGACGAATTCCTGACCGGGAGTCAGACTTTTGTTAACCTCATGCCCCACTGCGCTCTCTTTGACTCGTGAAATAAAATCACGCACGACAGGCAATGCAACATCCGCTTCTAGTAAAGCCATACGAACTTCACGCAGCGTGTCTTTAATATTATCTTCAGTCAACCGCCCGCGGCCGCTGATATTGCGCAGTGTGCGCGATAGTCTGTCAGTTAAATTATCAAACATTGTTTCAGCTCAGATATCTACAAGTGGGTCTACCTGTAAGGTAAATTTTACGAATTATAACACGATGATCATTTAATCTCTGCAAAGAGATTCCCAAGTATAATTAACAACGGTTGGAGGCTACCTCTGCTAAGGGTATACTTAAATTTTAATTTCAATCTATATCCAATAGATTTCGGGTTGCGTTGAGGCTGCAATTTAGCCCTCGGAAGCATAGCTAACTATGTGACAGGGATGAATGCGTTCAGCCAACAAAAATGCAACTTGAAAGATGAAGGGTATAACACTATTGCGAAAACAATAAACGTTATGCTGGTACTTTCAATTGTTGCTTTACTCGCTTACCTCATTAGCCTGACACTCATCGTGCCAGGTTTATTGCGTCAACAAAATAGCTATCAAAAACTGGCCCTTTTTTTCGCAATTGTAGCGTTAATTAATCATGCGATTGCATTGAAATATCAAGTATTTCATGTCAGCAGCGGGCAAAATCTTACCCTATTGAATTTGGGTTCAATCGTTAGTTTGCTTATGTGCATCATTATGACGATCGTGGCTTTACAAGGGCGAGCATGGTTTTTACTACCGATTGTTTACTGTTTCGCTATGATAAATTTGATACTGGCCAGTATGATGCCAGGAGAGTTTATTACGCACTTAGAAGGCAGTATAGAATTATTCATTCATATTGGACTCGCATTGCTTGGATATGCCACTTTACTCATCGCAGCACTTTATGCACTACAACTTGGCTGGCTGGATCATCGCCTGAAAAAGAAAAAGCTCACCTTTACCTCAGGCATACCGCCATTGATGACAATTGAACGAAAAATGTTCCACATTACCCAAGTCGGGGTAATTTTACTAACATTAACACTATGTACAGGCATCATGTATATGGAGAATATTTTTAGTAAAGAAAATATTCATAAATCTGCTTTATCTATCATTGCCTGGTTTATCTACATTATTTTACTCTGGGGACACTATCATGAAGGGTGGCGTGGTAAACGTGTTATTTGGTTTAATCTGATTGGTGCGTTTATTCTGACAATTGCGTTTTTTGGCAGCAGACTATTATAGGGAATTATGATTTATTGAAAGTTCAAAGGATCATAGCCAGTTTATATAAATATTAGGAAGGAATTCTGTTTTGGAGCACGTCTCAACAGGCACACTCATTATAATCCTTGTCATCATGGTTATCGTTTCGGCTTACTTTTCTGCCTCAGAAACTAGCATGATGACAATTAATCGTTACCGCTTACGTCATTTGGCTAAACAAGGAAGCCGCCCAGCTCGAAGGGTTGAGTCTCTGCTGCATCACCCAGATAGACTAATTAGCCTTATTCTTATCGGCAACAATCTTGTCAATATTTTAGCCTCTGCTCTGGCGACTATCGTCGGCATGCGCCTGTATGGTGATGCTGGCGTTGCCATAGCCACGGGCATACTGACTTTCGTGATTCTAGTTTTTTCTGAAGTGATGCCAAAGACTATTGCAGCACTTTATCCAGAAAAAGTGGCATTTCCAAGTAGCCTCCTATTACGCCCACTAGAAAAAATCATGCTGCCGCTTGTTTGGACATTTAATAAGATCAGTTTACTGTTCATGCACTGCCTCGGCCTCAAAACCTCAGGTATTCGCAATGATTCAGTCAGTAAAGACGAGTTGCGCACGATAGTAAATGAGTCAAATACTAATCTGTCTCGCCGTAACCAAGACATGTTGATATCGATATTGGACCTTGAGAAAGTTACCGTGGGCGACATTATGATCCCTCGTAATGAAATTGTCGGAATTGATATCAACAATGACTGGAAATCGATTATTAGGCAATTGACGCATTCTCCACATGGACGAATTGTTCTGTATCGGGATTCCCTTGATGATGCAATTGGTATGCTACGAGTACGTGAAGCTTATCGGTTGATGATGGAGAAAAAAGAATTTACTAAAAGAAATCTAATAAAAGCAGCAGATAAAATCTACTTTATCCCCGTCAGTACTCCACTGAATACCCAACTTGTTAACTTCCAACGTAACAAGCAAAAAGCGGGCTTGATTGTCGACGAATATGGAGACATTCAAGGGTTAATGACTGTAGAGGATATTTTAGAAGAAATTGTCGGTGATTTTACTACATCAATGTCTCCTTCTTTGGCAGAAGAAGTTGTTCCTCAAAGTGATGGCTCCGTTCTGGTTGAAGGTACTACCAATATCCGTGAGTTAAATAAAGCTTTCGATTGGGCACTACCCGAAGATGGCCCAAGAACAATGAATGGTATGATTTTAGAGGAGCTAGGGGAAATACCTGAATTGAACACTCAAGTGAAAATTAATGAGTATCATTTTGAGATTCTTTCGGTACACGATAATGTCATCAAACAAGTTCGTGTGACACGAATAAATAAAAGTACAGAAAAAAACATAACCCCCAATAAATAACTCAATAATTATTCAATAACAATATTCAAAGTTTAACTACCTGCATGTTTTGGGGTAGTTTAAAAACAGAAAAACTCACGAATCCCTTTATGACATGTTCCCTTACATAAAATGCGCCATTTTCCTATTGCTCTTTGTCCATTATCCATCTTTTTATTCGTTGTATGATAATGTGTTTTTACTTCTCTAATTTTTTTCATATGATCAAATTCCGAGAAAGTAATTGGGTAACTATTACGTCCATTATTAAATTTTTTTTGATTATACCAATCTCGACTAGCTATACGATGATCTAATTGGGTGCGAATAGGACGCTCAGGTTTGATATCAAAAAATCCGTGATAAACTCAAGATGCTTAATTGGAGAATTTACATCTTTGGTTTCTTTAATTACCCATTCAACACCTAATTTACATATTTTTCGCAGAAAAGCATTCATAAAAGAAGATGAAATTAATATATCTGTATTATTTTGTTGACATATTTCAAACTCAATATTACATTCTATACTAGCTAAAAACTCAAAATAATTTACATCTCCTTCATCAAAAGCGTCGAAAACTCCATTAATTTTCTTATTATCATTTTCATCAAATTCAATAGTGTCTGGTTTATTTTCATCACTATTCTTATTATTCTTATTCAAAAACCTTAACTTATAATTTCCTTTCACTCCTTCATTACTCTTTTTTATTATAAAACCATTGTGAAATGATTTTTTTCAAAATTGTCATATGAAAAAGATAACCAGCTATTTAATATAGTATCTGGCCACCTCATCTTGCATATCATATTTTTGTCATTAGAATATTCGTTAGATAAAACCTTAAACATATCAATTTGATTCTGAGAAATATTTGTTGATATTTTTTTCTGAACAAATGAGTGAATATTTCTGACATTTTGAAATGGTTTATCTCCATAATCTTCTAACGGTGCTAATTTCAAAGTGTTATTTAAAGAGTCAAGAATAACATATATATTATTATCTTTGTTATTTGTATTGAGTAGAGATAACTGAAAATGCTTAAAATAATCTACTCTCTCTGAATTCATGCCAAAAACAAAAATAGTATTTTTATCAAAATCACTCATAATTCCCCCTAACAACAATAGGAAAAAACCATCAAATATCAGAGAGTTTTAAATATCTCTATTCATGAATAAATTTCGTTTATTTCAGGAAACTATAATGAATGATCTCAACCCGTTCTTTATGGAGACGCCTAAAACATGAAGTCAATTAATAGGGGGCCAGCAAAAAAAGCCAGCCCCGAAAATATAAGCGAATTCTGGTCAATTAACAAAAAACTTGAAACCAGAACAGAATAAATGGCGAGCATCAGGCGTATCATTAATACGTGATCCGGTTCCTCGCCTTACAGGTCGCCTATACCTGCAGCTCCACGAGTTTTTCTTCTGGCAATGCCAACTCATCGTTCTGATTGACACGAACGTCAGCATCAAGAATTCGCTGAGCAATGTCTTGAGCTTCTTTCAATGAGTGCATCTCATATGTACCACATTGATAAATATTCAATTCTGGGATCTGGCTCTGATCTTGAACTTTTAGCACATCAGCCATAGCAGCTTTCCAAGCTTCAGCCACTCTCTGTTCAGCTGGTGCACCAATTAAACTCATGTAAAAACCAGTACGACACCCCATTGGAGAGATATCAATAATTTCAACGCCCTCACCGTTCAAGTGATTACGCATAAAACCAGCGAACAGGTGCTCAAGCGTGTGAATACCTCTTTCTGGCATAACATCTTTGTTAGGTACACAGAAACGTAAGTCAAACACAGTGATAGTATCGCCATGAGGCGTATCCATTGTCTTGGCAACTCTAACAGCAGGTGCAGCCATACGAGTATGGTCAACTGTAAAACTATCCAATAAAGGCATGATCTTACCTCCTAGGCATCAGATTTTTGTGAAAATTTTTTCAGTTAGATGAAACCTTTTCATTTGCGGCCGGTCATAAGATATGAAGACGCGCAAAATTGTTATCATCCCTATTCTCTAAGAGATTTTATTCGGCCACCAACTGGTGGCCATTTTCTTTTTTAACGCCCAGCATGTAATTTTAGATAATCCTCAAAACTCATGCTGTCTTGCTGCTCAAGACGATGTTGTAGAGATACAGAAACATCACGCTCAACAGAAAATTTCTCATCACTTAAAATGGAATAAGGTTCTTCAATCAATTCCTCATGATATTTGTTTGCTAGTTCCAAGCCAAAACCAACTATTCCTTGCGCTTTCATCTTACCCAATACACGGGCAGAAAACGTTAATGAGGGATCTTCAAACATAGTAACAAGCTCTTTGCAAACTGACTGATACTGTGTTCCTGAACAAGCATCCAAAACTTCAGCAACCCGTTCTAAGTCCCTGAATAATTCTTGACCCACAACTTTAAGGGGCTGTTGTTCAATACCATAACCAATGCCAATATCCAGACCAGGTTTACGCCCTTCTAAAATGACTTTATTCCAGTTCTGACGGCAACAGTCAAGCTCCTCAATACCCATTCCCGGCGCATCAGCCAAAGCACACCATATCAAGAATAGATCCAGAAAACGAATTTGAGTCTCATCAACGCCAACCGCCGTAAAAGGATTAATATCCAAAGAACGTACTTCAATGTACTCTACACCACCCCGTAACAAAGCATCCGAAGGTGATTCACCTTCTTTAGTGACACGTTTAGGGCGTATTGGCGCATACAATTCATTTTCGATTTGAAGAACATTGGTATTGAGTTGTAGGTACTTATCTTCTTTTTTGATACCAATTTTTGCAAAATCTACAGATGGCTTATAAATAGCTTTCTTAAGTCCCTCTACATACGTATTGAGGTTATTAAAAGTAATATCCAGGTCACGCTGTGATTTATTGGTATACCCTAAATCACTCATCCTCAGCGAAGTCGCATAAGGCAAGTAACAAGTCCCTTTTTCCGTTTCCTCAAAGGATAATGCCGTATTTCGTCCACGCAAAAATGAAGAGCAAATCGCCGGTGATGCACCAAATAAATAAGGAATCACCCATCCAAAACGGTAATAATTTCGGATCAGCCGAAAATAACCATCCGAAATCTGTTCTTTTCCTGTTTCTGCGTCTTTAATACCTAACCATGCCTGCCAGAAACTGAGTGGCAGAGAAAAGTTATAATGTACGCCAGAAATAGTCTGC
The DNA here is from genome assembly GCF_002632725.1 of Xenorhabdus hominickii. Taxonomy (GTDB): domain Bacteria; phylum Pseudomonadota; class Gammaproteobacteria; order Enterobacterales; family Enterobacteriaceae; genus Xenorhabdus; species Xenorhabdus hominickii. The sequence goes on along the minus strand of NZ_NJAI01000002.1, from coordinate 132,656 downwards.
ATCAATGCGCCATAACGGTTTTTTAATCCCTCACGATACAAGGTCTTAAAACGTCCCACATTGGACGTACCATATTGCGCCAGAGTGATGCCCTCCTCCTGGTCAATAAAACATGGCATACTCAAAGGCCACATCTTTTCACTGCCCAGGTTCCGAGCTGTATAACGGTGCAAATCTTTAAGAAAAGCAATAGTTCTATCTATATTATTGTCAACAGGGGTAATAAATTCCAATAGAGATTCAGCAAAATCAGTTGTAATCCATTTATGCGTTAAAGAAGCACCAAGTGATTCTGGATGCCCCGTCTTAGCTAAATGACCGTCTGGAGTAACACGCAATGTTTCACGTTCAATGCCGCGACAAATACCGTCTAACACAGCTGGATTTGCCTCTAACCATAACAATGCTTTTGATACGTCCGGGATCAATTTGACCTCCCGTGGAGTTTTAAAAAATTATTACTAAGAGTTTACTTTATATGAAACAAGCCAAGTTGTCGCTGATTACATAGGGGTCATAAGATGTCACTGACTAGATAGTATACAGGAAAATAATAAAGGAAAAATAATATTTGAAAGGGTGTAAAGTAAAAAACCCCAGCCTGATTAAGGCTGGGGTTTAATATGGTGCATCCAGGAGGATTCGAACCTCCGACCGCTCGGTTCGTAGCCGAGTACTCTATCCAGCTGAGCTATGGATGCGTTGTCGATTTTCTATTTCTGGTTGAGCTTCAGTAATTACTCTATTTCCAGAATTTGAACACCATGATTAAATCAAAGCGTTGAATATGGTGCATCCAGGAGGATTCGAACCTCCGACCGCTCGGTTCGTAGCCGAGTACTCTATCCAGCTGAGCTATGGATGCGTTGTCGATTTTCTATTTCTGGTTGAACTTCAGTAATTACTCTATTTCCAGAATTTGAACACCATGATTAAATCAAAGCGTTGAATATGGTGCATCCAGGAGGATTCGAACCTCCGACCGCTCGGTTCGTAGCCGAGTACTCTATCCAGCTGAGCTATGGATGCATTTTAAATGGCGGTGAGGGAGGGATTCGAACCCTCGATGCAGCTCTTAACCACATACTCCCTTAGCAGGGGAGCGCCTTCAGCCTCTCGGCCACCTCACCATACGCTTTACAACTTGTTGCTTAGAAGTAAAACTTCATATCTTTCTGAAGTTTTACTTCTGACTCTTACTCAGAAGCTTTTCTTTAAGCTCTTCGTCGCTGCGATGGCGCACATATTACTTTCCCTACCTGATAAGTCAAACAATTTTTCCAAACTTTTTTCCGTTTGAACACTTCACGCTCAAACTGATTGGTTTGACATCTAAAAGACTATTTTACCAACAGCAAAATGATCTAAGGACTGTTAAAATTTATGAAAAGAATTATTCATCTCTATAGAGTCATGAACAATGCTTTTTCAACAGATAGAAAATTAAAAGACGTGAGAGAATAAGATTAAAGTAGTAAAAGAGAAAATGGGCCAGATTTATCAGATGGGAAAGTAGAGTAGCGCCCAAGTTTTAAAAAAAGCGTGGACGCCATTCTTGAATTAAAAAGTTGTAGGCTGAGATTTCTCTGCCTGAATCCGTTGATAAATTTCTTCACGGTGAACAGAAACTTCCTTGGGCGCATTTACACCAATGCGAACTTGGTTGCCTTTTACTCCCAGTACTGTGACTGTTACCTCATCGCCTATCATGAGTGTTTCACCAACTCGACGAGTCAGAATAAGCATTCTTTGCTCCTTGAAAATTTAAAAGAGTCGGGTCTCTAGGTTTCCCCGCTATTATCCATCAAACACCGTGAAAACGTAAAGCAATGATATCTACTTAAAGTATAAGCAGTTTTGAACACATATCATATATCTATAGGATAGCTAAAATATAAGTATGTGCCCAACATTTCAACAATTTCACAACAAAAAACATTCGGCACCATAAAAAATACTTTCATGGTGCCGTTGCTATCACGGCAATACCGACTACAACCGCAATGTTACCCACTCTTCTACACTAGCCAATGCGGAAGGAAGAGCTGCTACATCAGTCCCACCAGCCTGAGCCAGATCAGGGCGACCTCCTCCTTTACCTCCAACTTGTTGGGCAACAAAAGAGATTAAGTCGCCTGCTTTTATTCTAGCAGTCAAATCCTTCGTTATACCAACAATTAGGCTGACTTTATCACCAGTCACAGTAGAAAGCACAATAATTGCTGACCCCAATTGGTTTTTCAGATCATCAACCATCGTTCTGAGCATTTTCGGTTCAATATCACCTAACTGAGTCACCAATAGACGAACACCTTGGATTTCTTTAGCCTGATTCGCCAAAGAAGAGCTTTCCTGAGCTGCCTGCTGAGATTTCAACTGTTGCAACTCTTTTTCCAACTGCTTCGTTCTATCCAGCACCGTTTTCACTTTCTCATTCAGGCTACTGATATCACCTTTCACCAAATGAGCAATGTCTTGAAGTGAATCAGTCTGCTGATAAACAGAGTTCAGCGCAATTTGCCCCGTAATAGCTTCTATACGGCGAATTCCTGCAGCTGTACCTGATTCACTGGAAATACGGAACAACCCAATATCACCAGTGCGACTCGCATGAGTACCACCACACAACTCAGTGGAAAAACCTCCCATGCTAAGTACACGCACTTTTTCATCATATTTCTCACCAAATAGTGCCATGGCACCTTTAGTTTTTGCTTCCTCCAGCTCCATTACTTCTGTAACAACTGATGAATTTTTACGAATTTCTTCATTCACCAAGTTTTCTACCAGACGGACCTGTTCTGGCTTCATCGCCTCAAAGTGAGAGAAGTCAAAGCGCAGATACTTATCATTTACTAAAGAACCTTTCTGGGCAACATGATCTCCCAGAATTTGACGTAATGCCGCATGTAGTAAATGAGTCGCAGAATGATTCAAACGGATCGCATCTCTACGTACGACATCAATTTCAGCGTCAACTGTATGACTAACACTCAAACTTCCACTTTTCAATTTACCAATGTGACCAATAGCCTGAGCATATTTTTGTGTATCAATGATTTCGAATACACTATCCCTATTCGACAATTTACCCGTATCACCAACTTGTCCGCCAGATTCAGCATAGAAAGCGGTTTTATCTAGTATAACAACTGCTTCTTCACCCGCATGAATTTTCTCAACAGATTCACCATTACGGAAAATAGCCGTGACAACAGCTTGCTGTGAATTATTCTCATAACCACAAAAATCACTACGCCCGTCAACTTTGATCAGTTCATTGTAATCTGTACCAAAACCACTCGATTCACGGGCTCGGCGACGTTGGTTTTCCATCGCCACATCAAAACCTGCTTCATCGACTTTAATATTACGCTCACGGCAAACATCCGCAGTAAGATCAACTGGGAAACCATAGGTATCATACAAACGGAAGGCTGTTTCACCGTCGAGGGTATCACCAGATAATTTGACCAGCTCTTCATCCAGCAACTGTAAGCCACGCTCTAAAGTACGGGCAAATTGTTCTTCTTCAGTTTTCAATACCTGTTCAACCAAAGACTGCTGCTGTTTTAGCTCTTCTCCAGCCGCCCCCATAATTTTAATCAATGGAGTAACTAACTTATAGAAGAAGGAATCTTTCGCACCCAGCATATTGCCATGACGAACGGCGCGGCGAATGATACGACGCAACACGTAACCTCGGTTCTCATTCGACGGAATGACGCCATCGCAAATCAAGAACGCACATGCACGGATGTGATCTGCAACAACACGCAGAGATTTATTGGAGAGATCTGTTGCTCCTGTCACTTCTGCAACCGAATCAATCAGATTTTTGAATAAATCAATTTCGTAGTTAGAGTTGACGTGCTGCAATACTGCGGCAATACGCTCCAGTCCCATCCCCGTATCAACAGAAGGTTTTGGTAGCGGCTCCATTGTGCCATCTGCATGCCGGTTGAATTGCATGAAAACGATGTTCCAAATTTCAATATACCTGTCACCGTCTTCTTCTGGACTACCCGGAGGTCCTCCCCAAATATGGTCACCGTGATCGTAGAAAATCTCCGTACAAGGGCCACAAGGGCCGGTATCTCCCATTTGCCAGAAGTTATCTGAAGCATAAGGAGCACCTTTATTATCACCAATACGAATAATTCTTTCTGTCGGAACACCGACTTCTTTATGCCAAATATCATAGGCTTCATCGTCTGTCTCATAGACAGTAACCCACAGTTTTTCTTTTGGCAGATTGAACCATTCTTCGCTGGTCAACAACTCCCATGCGTATTTGATTGCATCTTGTTTAAAATAATCGCCAAAACTGAAGTTACCCAACATTTCGAAGAAAGTGTGGTGACGGGCTGTATAACCAACATTTTCTAAATCGTTATGCTTACCGCCTGCACGAACGCAGCGCTGAGCCGTTGTTGCTCTAGAATAAGGCCTTTTATCCAATCCGAGAAAAACATCTTTGAACTGGTTCATCCCTGCGTTGGTGAACAACAATGTTGGATCATTAGTTGGCACCAACGAACTACTTGGTACTATCTGGTGCCCTTTAGTATGAAAAAAGTCAAGAAACGCTTGACGGATCTCAGCGGTGCTTTTGCTCATAATTGTCCCGAAATCAAGCCGAAAAAACAGATTTATGAATGGTTGAAATGGTACATTGCATCACCATTTCAACTCACGAATAAATTAAAGTAGGGTTAAGATAGAATGTCTTCCATAAGAAGTAAAATCCCATATAAATCCATTCGCTTTTCAGCATTGTAATTCGTCTAGACATTTTCTGAAAGTCTGTTCATCAAGCCAGTTTCAATACACCTATTTCAAAGATGTTTATTCTTCCATAAAAGCAAAAAACCACATTCAATTGAATGTGGTTTTTTGCAGATAAATTAGATCTGAAATAATACAGAAAAGTAATTAAAACTCTTCGTTATTCACTTCTTCACTATTTTCTTCATAGTCTGTCTCATAGTCAGCAGCTGCATTACTAAAACCTTCGGTATTGTGCAACAGCAAATCACGCAGTTTCTTATCTAATTCAGCAGCAGTTTCTGGGTGCTCTTTTAGATAAATAGTAGCATTCGCTTTACCTTGGCCGATCTTATCGCCATTGTAGCTATACCATGCACCCGCTTTTTCCACCATTTTGTGTTTAACACCCAAGTCGATCAATTCGCCAAGCGTGTTAATACCTTCACCATAAAGGATTTGAAATTCAGCCTGTTTAAACGGCGCGGCAACTTTGTTCTTAACCACTTTCACACGTGTTTCGCTACCAACCACTTCGTCGCCATTTTTTACAGAGCCAGTACGGCGGATGTCCAAGCGAACCGATGCATAGAATTTCAGTGCGTTACCACCAGTCGTGGTTTCAGGGTTACCGAACATCACACCAATTTTCATACGGATTTGGTTGATGAAAATCAGCAGAGTATTTGAGTTTTTCAAGTTACCCGCCAGCTTACGCATGGCCTGACTCATCATACGTGCTGCCAGCCCCATATGAGAATCACCGATTTCACCTTCGATTTCCGCTTTTGGTGTCAATGCAGCAACAGAGTCAACGATAATAACGTCAACAGCACCAGAGCGTGATAACGCATCACAGATTTCCAGCGCTTGCTCACCTGTATCGGGCTGAGAACACAGCAGGTTATCAATATCTACACCCAGTTTTTTGGCATAAACCGGATCAAGGGCATGTTCGGCATCAATAAAAGCACAAGTTCTACCTTCACGCTGAGCTGCTGCAATCACTTGCAGTGTCAATGTTGTCTTACCGGAAGATTCAGGCCCGTATATTTCAACTATACGCCCCATCGGCAAACCACCTGCACCCAATGCAATATCTAGTGACAGAGAGCCGGTAGAAATGGTTTCAACATCCATTGAGCGGTTTTCACCCAAACGCATGATAGAACCTTTACCAAATTGTTTCTCAATTTGGCCCAACGCTGCCGCTAGTGCTTTTTGTTTGTTTTCATCGTTAGCCATTTTTACTCCTTCGCAAGCAATGAAGGGGCTGCCCCACTGCTGATAAACTGTTTCTCATACCAAAGTGCTGGAATCAATTATACTGTATAATCATACAGCATCAAGTTAATTTTTTATGATCTCTTCCAACAACGTTTTTAAAGAAAAAATGGCAGCTTGCAGACGCACATTGTTGCGATCACCCACAAAATGCTGACGGCATGTTACAGTTTGAATGTCTTCACCGATATAAAAAGCAAATCCAAAACACACTGTACCAATGGGTTTCTCCCCACTACCGCCATCAGGGCCTGCAATGCCACTGACTGAGACAGCAAAGTCCGCTTTAGCGACCTTTAGTGCCCCTGCCGCCATCTCTTTTACAACCTGTTCGCTTACTGCACCAAACTGTTCCAATGATGCCAATGAAACGTCCAGCATTTCATGTTTGGCATCATTGCTGTATGTCACAAAACCGCGATTAAAGTAAGCCGAACTTCCCGCAATATCTGTGATCACTTTTGCAATCCAGCCTCCTGTACAGGATTCTGCACAGGTTATGGATAATTTCTGCGGCTTTAATCTATTTCCCAGTTCAATACTAAGCTGACTCAGGATTTTTTCATCCATAACAAGCCTTCAATACTAGAATAAATTAATTTTTCCGAAGCAGATCCCAAATCCAAAGCCCTCCAATTGCCAGAGAGAGCAAGATACCAAAGCCGATACCAATAACAACGGCCGATACTTCCAGCTTCATGGAAATCAAATACAGCCCCAACATCACTAACATTGCACTGTTTTCACCAAGGTTCTGCACTGCGACGGCTTTGCCTGCACCCATCGTGTGTTTACCATATTCCTGCAATAGTGAATTTAATGGCACAACAAAGAGTCCACCAAATATACCAAGGACAATCAGAATTAAATAGGAAGACCATATCGATTGCTGGGTGGCAAAAAGGATCACCATGACCCCAATCAAGATACCTGCGGGCATACAACGACGAACAGTCTTCATTGTAATAAATCTCGCAGCCAGACCCGCTCCGACAATGATACCAATCGCAACTACCGCATTCATCAATGTCGGTATTGTATTTCCCTGAATTCCCAGCACGACGGGCACCCATGCGACCAGCAGGAAGCGCAGTGTGACACCAGCCCCCCAGAATAGACTGGTGCCCACCAGTGAAAATCTTGTTTCCTGATGACGCCAAAGTGAGGTACAGGTAGCGACGAAATCCACCAGCATTTTTTTAGGTGCCCAGCCTTTTTCATGGCGAGCAGCATCCAGACGGGGAATATAGAAATTAGCTACTACTGCCGAAGCATATAGCAAGGCACAAAGCCCCAATGCCAATATCAGCTTCATGTCAGAAAGGAAACCACCTACCACAGAGCCAATCAGGATAGCGGCAATAGTTGACGCTTCCATCATGCCATTGGCTTTAACTAAATGCCCTCCATCTGTCAGTTCCCCCAAAATGCCATATTTAGCCGGAGAATAAGCAGCAGCACCAATTCCCACCAAGGTATATCCCAAAAATGGATCCATATCGATGCAGATACTGATGGCACCAAGCAATTTGATGCCGTTGGAAAAGAGCATAACCCGCCCTTTTGAAAACCTATCCGCAATTTGCCCCACAAAGGGGGCAAGTACTATATAGGTTAATACGAAGACGATTTGCAGGGCTGGCAAACTCCATCCTGGGTAAGATTCCGCTTTTAATTGAGCCAAAATGGCAAAAAACAACGCATTGTCAGCAAAAGCAGAGAGAAATTGCGATAGCAGCACAGCCTTCATTCCCTTATTTAACAGCGACTTAGCCTCCACAGTGCCATTCATTTTCTCACTCCTGTTCGGCCATTTTTCTTAATGTGACAAAATCCGGCTTACCACTACCAAGCAACGGTAATTGTTTCACATAGCGAATGTCGCGTGGAACTGCCAACTCAGGCATTCCTATTTCACGTGCCACTCCCAGCATTGAATTTCTATTCAGATTTGCATCGGTTGTAAACAGTACCAGTACTTCACCTTTATTTTTATCGCTTTTGGCAGTTGCAGCGTGCAAAGCGTCAGTAGAAATACGTGATGCAATTTGCTCTACGGCTTCGAGAGAAACCATTTCCCCCGCCAGTTTGGCAAAACGTTTCACACGCCCCTTAATTTTGCAGAAACCGTCTTCGTCAATGGAAACAATATCTCCGGTATCATACCAACCGATTTGATTATTCCCGTCAGCATCTTCTGCTAATGGAGGCTCCAGACAATCAGGTGCTTCAACACGCAGGTAACCTTTCATGATATTCGGCCCACGTAATTGTAAGCGTCCCCCTTCTTCAATGCCCTGTACTGGTAACAGACGAGCTTCCATACCCGGTAAAATCCGCCCAACAGTTTCCGTTTTTGCGGCCATCGGCACATTGATTGCCACAACCGGAGCACATTCTGTTACCCCATAACCTTCCAGAATACGGATACCGAATTTATCCAGCCAAACACGTTTAGTGTTTTCTGATAACTTTTCTGCGCCAGCGACGACATAGCGTAGGCGAGCAAAGTCATAGGGGTGTGCAAAGCGGGCATAATTTCCCAAGAAAGTGGAAGTTCCGAACAATACCGTACAGTTACGATCATAGACCAGTTCAGGCACAACACGATAGTGCAGTGGGCTTGGATAAAGGAATACCCTGCTACCTGTCATTAACGGGGTAAATAAACCAACGGTCAGACCAAAAGCATGAAACAGCGGTAAAGAAGACATGAAACGATCTTGTGGAGTAAAATCAGCAACCGTTTTTATCTGCTCAACATTTGCCAGTAAACCGGCATGGCTATGAACAACCCCTTTTGGTGCACCTTCTGAACCTGATGTAAACAAGATTAAGGCATCATCATCTGGTTTTTGCGAAGCCATGATTGCTTTGGAAGGAAAAATTAAATGCCACAGTATCCAAAGCTTATCGTCTCGTGTAATTGTGTCTTTCAAATCCTCAAGATATACCCAACGGGCTTCTGTCACCTGTTCTGGCAGATGAGTCAGCTGCCCTTTCTCCAAAAACTGACGGGATGTCACGATAGTTTTGATTGTTGCCGCTTGCATAGCATTTTTAATACCATTGCTTCCAGCCGTATAGTTCAGTAGAGCAGGGATTCGTCCTTTCAACGAAGCACCATATACGGCTGCTGCCATAACAGTCGCATTCGGCAACAGTAAACCAACCCGTTCACCCTCTTTAGTAAAGCGCTCTAATATCCGGCTGATACCCAATATTTTTTTCAGTAATGAATGATAACTATCTTCCTTGAAGTTCACATCTTCAATACAGGGTTTGAAACGACCAAAACGCTTTTGTGCCGTAAGGTAGGAACTAAATAATGTTTCTTTTGGACGTGTCTGCATTCTCGCATCCATCATAATGGCATGGAGATGCTCTCCCGCTAAACGGCGTCGCGTTGTTGAGTTAGGGACATCCGGCATTGGCAAATCGACCGAGGGTAAAATCTTGATGGTAATTTTCGGGAACCAATGCAGTTTCATTATCCCTTTCAATCGACCAAAAATGGTTTGTTCCGCACCCTCAATTCGAATTGGAACCACTTTTGCGCCCGATTTTGCAGCAATAAATGCGGCACCATCATAGATTTTCATAAGAGAACCCGTCACAGTGATCCGTCCTTCCGGGAAGATCACAATAGGGCGCCCTGTCTCCACTTCTTTAACCAACGTTCTGACCGCCATAGGATTGGTTGGATCCAGCGGAACAACATCAGCATAAGACTTAATAAATTTGAGAAAGCTACTGGTCGCAATATTAGAATAAATAGCGAATACTGGCTTTACTGGCAGGAACAAACCAATCAGCAAACCATCCAAAAAGGAAATATGATTGGGTGTAATAATACATCTGGGGTGATTGAGCTGCTTATCATCACCTTCTACTGTGACCCTGAAGAGTAGACGAACAAGTAACCGTATAAAGTTTAAGAGCATATCCATATCTCAAATATAATTAAATAAAATTAAAGTGAGTGAGTAGAATGATACTATAAGTTGTATAAGCAGCCTGATATATAAGATTTTCCCGCGATATAAAAAATAAATTCAAAATACCTGAATATATTAAATTATTTTATTTTTCCAGTTTAAAATGTAAGATTTAATACTAGATACAATATCTTCTGTCACAAAACTGGCATCGACAATGAAATCTGCGCATTCACGGTATAATGGTTCTCTTTCAGCCAGTATCCCTTCAATTTCTTCTGTAATGGATTTTCCTGTCAGACTAGGGCGTTGCGAATTTTCTGGATTAAGGGATAATCGCTTGACTAAAATGTCTGCGGGTACTTGCAAATAAATCACAATGCCATTTTGTTGCATATGCTGGCGATTTTCCGGCAACAATACCATTCCTCCGCCTGTCGCAATAACGCATTCATTCTGATTCACCGCTTTCAACGTTTGGCTTTCATATTTTCTGAAATATTCCCAGCCATGCTGTTCCACAAGATTTGCAATGGTCATTTCACTGGAAGTCTGGATACGCTCATCAGTGTCAACAAATTTATACGACAATGCTTCAGCCAACAACTTACCTATTGTCGTCTTCCCTGCACCTCGTGCGCCTACGATGAATAGAGTTTGTTTCATTTCGTTGTCTTCCTGAAGGGGGATATAAAATAAAGTGTAAACATGAAGTATAGTAACTAAATATTTACATTAGTGTAAAAGTCATTTTTATTAAACAAAAAGCCACTCTTAATTTCAAGAGTGACTCAACATAGCTCAATACATTCTAATTAAGATAGGATGATTAACGGCGGGGTAAATAATCGCCATAACCAATCCATTTATACGTTGTCAACGCATCTAACCCCATCGGGCCTCTTGAGTGTAATTTTTGAGTGCTGACCGCCACTTCAGCTCCCAAAGCAAATTGGCCACCATCAGTAAAGCGAGTACTTGCATTAACATATACGGCAGCTGAATCCACATGACGTACAAAGTAATCAGCCTGCTGTAAAGATTCAGTCAAAATAGCGTCAGAATGGGCAGTACCATAAGTGCGGATATGCTCAATAGCCTGATCGATATCGCTGACAATCTCGACATTCATATCTAAAGACAACCATTCATCACAGTAATCTTCTTCTGCAACTTCGACGACGGTTGCAGGGCCACCTTTCAGCAACTCCATCGCTAATGCGCTCGCATGCAATGTCACTCCCTGCTCTTTCATTCTGATACTCAACACTGGCAGAAAATCACCCGCAATTTTTTCATGTACCAACAAAGTTTCCAGAGAATTACACGCGCTCGGTCGCTGAACCTTCGCATTAGTGATAACTTCCAATGCTTTTTCAACATTGATGTTTTCATCTACAAACGTATGACAAACACCAATGCCACCAGTAATCACGGGTATGGTCGATTGTTCACGACAAAGTTTATGTAAGCCAGCACCACCTCGAGGGATCAACATATCAACATAGCGATCCATTTTCAGCAACTCAGCCACCAACTCGCGATCTGGCTTATTGATAGCCTGAACGGCAGATGAGGGTAAACCGCTTTGTTGCAGTGCCTGCTGAATAACTTTAACCATAGCCTGATTGGTATGGTGAGTTTCTTTACCACCGCGCAGTATCACCGCGTTACCTGTTTTCAAGCACAATGATGCAACATCAATGGTGACATTAGGACGAGCTTCATAAATCACGCCAATGACTCCCAAAGGAACACGGCGGCGACTTAATTGCAATCCACTATCCAATACTTGTCCATCCATGACCTGCCCAACAGGATCTGCCAACCGACAGACCTGACGCACGTCATTGGCGATGGCATTCAGTCGCTCAGGAGTTAGCAATAACCGATCAAGCAATGCTTCACTCATTCCCTGTTCACGGGCCTGATTCATGTCTTGCTGATTGGCAGCAAGGATCACGTCTGTTTCTGTCTCCAGTAAATCAGCAATATGATTCAATGCCTGATTTTTCTGGCTAGTACTTAATTGCGCCAACTGCCATGATGCTGATTTGGCTGCTTTTCCCATCTGCTCTAGCATGGTGGAATCCTTAATTCACGATCAATTAATTTACGATCAGGTCGTCACGGTGAACCGCAACAGCCCCATGTTCATAACCCAGTATCTGGTTAATGTGCTGTGAATGCTGACCAGCAATCAGACGTAAAGCATCGCTATTGTAACGACATACGCCATGAGCCAAATCCTTACCAGACAGGCTGCTAATGCGGATTACTTCACCACGGGAAAAATCACCTTTAACGCTTTTGATCCCTTTTGGTAGTAAAGAACTTCCTTTCTCAAGAATGGCAGCTTCTGCACCATGATCGACAACAATTTCCCCGGCAAGAGGAGCACCAAAGATCCAGCGTTTACGGTTTTCCATCGGGCTAATCAACCCATGAAAACGTGTCCCCACCGATTTTCCTTCAATCACATCGGCAATAACGTTCTGTTTATTGCCAGCGGCGATGATGACATCGATTCCTGCACGCCCAGCGATTCCCGCAGCCTGGAGTTTTGTTGCCATTCCTCCCGTGCCCAGACCTGAAACACTTTCCCCAGCCATCATTTTAAGTTCATCGCTGATGTCATGTACTTCAGCGATCAATTTTGCATCAGAGTTACTACGAGGATCCGCGGTATAAAGTCCTTCGATATCTGTCAAGAGCAATAATTTATCTGCACTGCCTAAAATAGCCGCTAACGCAGAAAGGTTATCATTATCACCAACTTTAATCTCTGCTGTCGCAACTGCATCGTTTTCATTAATGACAGGAATAATATGATTATCCAGTAATGCTTGAAGCGTATCCCTTGCATTCAAAAAACGTTCACGATCTTCCAAGTCTGCACGGCTCAGCAACATTTGTCCGACATGGATACCGTAAATCGAAAAAAGTTGTTCCCACAGTTGAATCAAACGACTTTGCCCAACCGCTGCCAGCAACTGTTTTGAAGCAATTGTATCTGGGAGCTCAGGATAGCCCAGATGCTCACGCCCTGCCGCAATAGCGCCAGAAGTCACAATAATAACGCGGTGGCCTTTTTCATGCTGTTGAGCACACTGGCGAACCAGTTCCACAATATGAGCACGATTCAAACGACGAGAGCCACCAGTCAATACACTCGTCCCCAGTTTCACAACCAACGTTTGGCTGCCATTCATCATATTTCTGCCATTACAATTAATGTGAAACACAATATGCAATTTAAAAAATTGCAATACGTTTAAAAAACCAATAGGTTTAAAAAAGCAATAAGTTTAAGAAAACCGTAGTCAGTTTTAACAGGTGAGAAGCGTTATGCCAACTGACATAACGCAAAATTTAAAAAAGAGGCTTAGAACAAATTCATGCCATAGTCTGAGTCTTAAGGGTGATAGTGTGTTCAGATGGAGTTAACGTAAGCTTGAGGGTATCAAAAGAATCGGCCAGACGTTTGTGAAATGTCTGCAAAGTTGATTCAAGATGCTCGAGATCAGCCATTTTTTTGATACTCATAGCACGCCATTCACCATTCTTATCAAATAAACCTATCTGATAGTTATAAACAAAACCCTGTTCCTGTGCCTCTAATTCCAGCCACCATCCCCAAAACTCTCGTTTTTCTGGTTCCACTTTTGCACTGACACAAACCGCTAAGCAGTCAAAGAAAAAATAACCATGTTGGCATTTTAATTCACGTACATACGGCCCTAGTGCAGAAAAATTCTTTAACAACCTATTTTTAGAATAACTTGCAGATAAAGTCATACAAAGGTCTCCTTATATACAGAAACACCTTTGTATCAAATGATTAAAAAATATCAAGTGATAAATTTTACTTTATACAACTTTATCTTTCAGCCATACACTTATTTCATGTAAAGCCTTATTGAATCCACCATAAATTGACTTAGAAGGAATTGCCCGTAACGAACCATCCATTGATGACATGGCAATCAACCTCGAATCTTTTCTGGGACTGAAAATATCGTCTTCCCAATACGCAGAAAACATAGGAACAGTGCAGCGGCGCCCTAGCAAACCTTGATTTTTCAGCGAGTAACAAATCAATTCTGAGCGTAGTCTCTCTTCATCAACGTGGTAAATACCTAAACGGCTGGCAAGTACATCGAGATACATTGACGGGATTTTCTGCTGTAGTTTTTCATCATGCAGTAATTCATGAACAATCGGCCCAATCACTGCCACCCCCTTGATGAGTTTTGGCTCTAAGTAGGCTAGCCGGACAGCGATATTGGCACCAAAGCGAAAACCAAACACACCGACAGAGGTATGGTCAATCCACGGTACACTATCCAATTGTTGCAAAACTTGTTGATGAAGTGCGCAAGTATCCTGCGTCAATGTAAACTTGGCGGAATAACCCACTGAAGGTATATCCACCGTTAACATAGCAAAGCCGAGAGTCGAAAAATGTTCGCGAAATAACCGCCAACAATCACTTTGTACATTATCAAGGCTGGCACAGACTAATATCGTTGGACAAGGCCCCTGAGCCTGAGCAGGGATATGCAATAAGCCCGTTACACTTTTGCCTCCTTCCAATTGAAATTCCAGTTTTTTCAACTGATAGTCAGAAAAATGCGCTGCATTTTCATAGGCTTTATTGGCCAACACACTCGCCTGATCAGCCAGTTCATCACCGCGCAAATGAGGATAAGCGGCAATACTGTATAATGTGGCCGCCTTTAACCAGTATTCGCCGGCTTTTTCCGTCTTTTCAGCACGCAATGCTTCCTGTTGCCAGTGCATTGCCTGCTGCGACCACTCAAATGCCCAGTTTCCTTTACGATAGCCAATCACAGTATCTAATAAATGGTCAACACTGCGCTCGGCATCTGTCACGGAAATCCTGCTGAGAACATCTTGAATTTCCAGCGGATTGATCCCCCTCCAGATCCAAGCGAGCCAATTAATCATCCGATACCAACGCTCACGAGGCTCCCCACCAAGCACACTATCACTGGCAGTTACAGACTGTGGGCAAGTGTATTTAACCAGTGTGGAGGTTTCCCGATGTTTAAACCGAGGCTTAAACAACGATTCTGAAAGGTTTTGTTTAGTCATGACAAAAGAAAAATCTTACGGATTAATTACAAATAGGTGGAACAAACATTACGCCCATATCCCATGGCTGTTCAATCCATGTATTTTGTGGAATATCAACGATATAATCATCCACAAGAGGTCGACCGGCTGGTTTTGCAAAAATCGTTACAAAATGGGCTTTCGGGTACATTTCACGGATTGCCTGCGCAGTACCTCCGGTGTCGACGAGATCGTCAACAACGATGAAACCTTCACCGTCACCTTCCGCTTTTTTCAATACATTTAATTCGCGCCGATTATCATGATCATAGCTGGAAATACAAACCGTATCTACATGACGAATTCCCAACTCACGAGCCAGCAATGCACCAGGCACAAGACCACCACGGCTAACAGCAATAATGCCTTTCCACTGTTCGACTGGAAGTAAACGTTGCGCCAATTGACGGGCATGTATTTGCAACATATCCCACGTTACAACATATTTTTCACTCATAAAATTTGATCCTGGAGACAAAAAGAATATTTCAGAAAAGCGTTTTTTTGCGGAAAAAAGGTTGCGCGAGATTATAGTGATTTGAACAGACAAAAACCAGCAAAAACAAGGTAACGCCTCATTCTGACTGCACATTGTAGGCAATAAAATGGTATTCTCAAGCATGGCATGGACATTGAGTCAACGCAACATGACAAACGTTCCTCAATGCGTCAAACATTACCTTTTTCTTCTTATCAAGATGTAGTTACAGGAGATTCGCCGTGTCCGAACTATCAACATTATCCCCTCAACCATTATGGGATATTTTCGCCCAAATTTGTTCTATTCCTCATCCTTCTTATCATGAAGAAGCACTTGCATCCCATATTATTGAGTGGGCGAAAAGCAAAGATTTCTATGTAGAGCGGGATGAAGTCGGCAATATTCTGATCAGAAAACTCGCTTCAAAAGGTATGGAAAATCGTAAAGTTGTCGTACTTCAAGCACACCTTGATATGGTTCCACAAAAAAATAACGATACCCAACACGATTTCAAAAAAGATCCTATCCGTCCTTATATCGATGGCGATTGGGTCACAGCTGATGGTACCACTCTGGGTTCTGATAACGGTATCGGCATGGCTTCCGCTTTGGCGGTATTGGCCGACGAATCTGTCAAACACGGCCCATTGGAAGTTTTACTGACCATGACTGAAGAAGCCGGTATGGATGGCGCATTTGGCCTGAAATCTGGCTGGTTGCAAGCTGATATTCTGATCAATACCGATTCAGAAGAAGAAGGTGAAATTTACATGGGCTGTGCTGGCGGCATTGATTTTACTACAACCCTGCCATTATCCCGTGAAACTCTTCCTGCTGGCTACAAAACCCTGCAACTGACAATTAAAGGCTTAAAGGGAGGGCATTCTGGCGGTGATATCCACTTGGGGCTGGGCAATGCCAACAAATTACTGGCTCGTTTCCTCTCAGCATATGCAAATGAACTGAACCTAAAATTGATTCATCTTCAAGGTGGAACGCTACGCAATGCCATTCCTCGTGAAGGCTCCACCGTGATAGCGATCCCTGCTGATAAACTTGAGAAATTGCATCAGTTGAAAGATAGCTATCTGGAAACATTGAAAACCGAATACGCTGTCGTTGAAACCAACCTTACTCTCTTATTGGATGAAACCGAAACATCATCACAAACGCTAACAACGGATAGCCAAACTCGTTTCTTGTCCATGCTTAATACCATGCCTAATGGTGTTATCCGTATGAGTGACGTCGCTAAAGGTGTGGTAGAAACTTCGCTAAACGTAGGCGTTGTGACAATGGACGAGGATAAAGTCGAAGTTATTTGCCTGATCCGTTCACTGATCGAAAGTGGTAAAGCTTATGTTGTGGATATACTGAATTCTTTAGCAAAACTGTCTGGTGCAGAAACAGTAGCAAGTGGCAATTATCCGGGCTGGCAGCCTGATGCCGACTCTCCAGTCATGCATTTAGTTCGTGAAACTTATCAGCAACTCTTTGATAAAATACCAAACATTATGGTAATCCACGCAGGTCTGGAATGTGGATTGTTCAAAAAACCCTATCCTGACATGGACATGGTTTCCATCGGCCCGACCATTCGTGGCGCTCATTCTCCTGACGAAAAAGTTCACATTAAGAGTGTTGGTCAATATTGGCAATTGTTAACGGCTATTCTGAAATCCATTCCGGAAAAAGAATAATGCTTCTCCCCCTGCCCAAATTCGCAGGGGGTTCCCTTCCCGTACGATCATCTGGCATTATCAGCACTACCATTCCAGCAATAATTGCCGTTCCAATTGGGGGCTTTGTAAGGTGACATGCAATCCAACTAATCTCACTCCTCGCCCTTCCCTACGAGTTTCCCACGCCTGTTTTGCAACCTGAATCAGATCAGATTTATCTAACAACGGGTGTACGTGTTCTTGTGTCGTCAATTGAAAATCATCAAATTTTAGTTTGATACCTTGGCGGGCAATACGAAGATCAGGTTTTACCTTTTTTAAACGCTTTTCCAGTTCAGGATAAAGGTTTTCAATAAGTTCAACACACTCACACCATTCATGAATATCCTGCGCCAAGGTTTTTTCCACACCAACAGATTTACGCAGACGATCTGGCGTAATTTGCCGTTCATCAATGCCGTGGCAACGTTCCCAAAGCGACAGGCCAAATTTGCCTAAATTTTTTATTAACGCCAGTTTATCGTAACGTTGAACATCAGAGCAGGTTTCCAGCCCCATGTCCGATAAACGTTTTGCAGTGACTTTCCCAACTCCGGGAATTTTGTGCAATGGCAGCGACTTCACAAAGGTTTCGACATACTCAGGGGAGATAACATATTGACCATTAGGTTTATTGATATCAGATGCAATCTTGGACAAAAATCTAACCGAAGCAATACCTGCAGAAGCCGTCAATTGTAATTCATCAAAAATCACCTGACGGATTTCTTGGGCAATCAGTGTGGCTGAGCCGTGACAATAATGACAATTCGTCACATCCAAATAAGCCTCATCCAGCGAAAGAGGTTCAATAAGATCGGTGTAACGAGAAAAAATCTGACGTATATGTTGAGACACTTCTTTATAAAGAGCCATTCGACCAGGGATCACTTTTAATTGGGGACAAAGTTTTAATGCCATTGCAGTAGACATCGCGCTATGTACTCCAAAACGACGTGCAGAATAATTTGCCGTACTAATTACGCCTCGTCGGTCTACACTTCCTCCCACCGCAATAGGAACATCGCGGAGTGATGGATTATCCCGCATTTCAATGGCGGCAAAAAAGCAGTCCATATCAATATGAATAATCTTGCGCATCTAATCTCCCCACGACGAAATACTGTATAAATATACATTAATAGACTATGAAACTCTAGCTAATCTTTTAAGCGGAATTTCAATGAGTTGATTTCCTTGAATGGATATCGCTCTATGTACGCCCACCAATAATAGTTAATTTGCTGACGTCAATCAGCACGTCGTCATATAAGCTGCAGTTGTCAGTATGCACGACACTTAAATCTATCGATACAAAATACCTATAAGTTATTATTTTTATTTTAAATATTTCATCTAATTCATAATAACTTAATTCATTTATCATTTACTTTGAATATATATGTGACACAAATATATTTCGTATGTACCATTAGCCAAGTTTTTTAATAAAAAAAGTTATTAATAAAAATAAGGATAGTAATGAAAAATAATATTTCATTTTACCTATATCAAGTATCTGATATTTTATTCACCTCATCTACCAGAGCATTTGGCATGCTGTTTTCATGGTGGATGATTGAAGTGCTTAATCTCGATTTTCAGCTTGGATGGTTTATTTTTTCATCGTGGGCTTTACAAGTCTTATTTTTAGTCTTCATGAGTAACGCTGGAGATAGATTCAATAAAAAAAATATAATATTACTTTGTATAACTCCTTCCGCCTTACTTTTTGTTATCTCTAACTTCATCGATAATAACTTATACATTCCATTAGGGATTATATATATATTTGCTTCTATTTCATCCATACTTATTCAGCCAATTGGCACAAGCATTCTTCCTGAAATAAGTGACAAAAATAAATTGGAGTCAGCATTTAAATATAGAGGAATGGTGAATTCAATTAATATCATACTTGGCCCTGCCATATCCGGTATTGTTATCCATTATTTAAACATCGACGGAGCTTTAATCTTTATTTCTTTAATGTCTATTTCATCCATCATTGGTTTTTACTTTATAAAAAATCAACAAAAAGAAATACCATTACAACAACATAAAAGTAATATAGGAAGTATTAAGATCATTACTAAAAACCCTACAGAAACAAGCTTAGTTATTGTTTCTTCCTTTTTTAACTTCACTGTAGTTCCATTAGTAACCTATATCACCCCGTTGATTATTATCAATGAGTTTAAGCTAAGTGCCTTACAAGTAGGAATTGCCGAAGCAACATTTGGTGTAGGTATGATGATTGGCAGCACTATTATCATTAAACATATGAATAAAATTTTCTGCAAAGCTCACAGTGCCTTTATTGCAGCCTTCACAATTGCTGTATGCATAACGGGTATATCCACGGCAACTTCACTAATTGGATTATGTAGTTATATGCTAATTAGTGGAATAGGTTTGGTTATTTATAATATAAACACAACTTCAATTAGATGCCTTGCAACACCAGAAAATCATCGTAATACAATGGAATCAAAATTTCTTGCTATCTGCATCATATCAATACCGCTAGGTATGCTATCTACAACATATATTGTAGAAAATTATGACATAAGAGTTTTATTATTGATATTTTCCGCCTTAATGGGACTCATATCTTTCTTTGTTCTATTTTCGCCCAGATATGTTGAAATATCAAAAATGTCAGAATCTGAACTGAATGGTTATTACGGTAAAATTTACCCGGATGCTTATTATTCTAAATAATGGTTAATAAGATTATAACTTAATTTTAAATGATATTCTTTTCATCTTTCAAGTTGCAGCTAACCAATCTGCAACTTGAAAAGTATCCCCTAAAAAACGTCAACACACCCTAATTATAAAATGGGTTAGTTATTATATTTTACTTTTATCCTCCGCTTGGAAAAATCAATGTCTGCCCCGGCGCTTCGCGGTTCAAATGAATAAAGTTGAGATGTTTTTCATAGTGGTCAAGGATATCGCTGATGATTTGCTCTTTGGTGTAGTCCATCAAATCATTCCCCTGTGTTCCCTCCATCAAAAACGTTTCCAGTCGATAATAATGAGACTTGCCCGATCTCGCACGATAGGTAAATCCGGGCACGGAATAACGTTGTGGCCAAATCTGATAGATAAAATTTTGTTCATCTCCTAAATCAACAATCAGCTCAAGTGGATTCAGGCGTCGATCTTCTTTCGGTGGCAAAACGTTAAACTGGACTTTCGCACCACGTACTACCAGTTCCTTAGCGACTTCCAGCATAGCGGGGCGGCATACCATATCCAGCATCCGTTGAGTATTTTTCGTGCCGGGGAAGTGCATCATACGACTCAAGCGCTGTTTCCAATTCAACGAACCGTTGTCATAGACAAGGGTGGGAGAAGTATTTTGCAACGAACTGGCTTTGCGGAAATCTTCCACCCTCAAAGACTTATACAGCCCCGCCATCACAAAAAACATTACAAAGCTAAAAGGTAGCCCCATGATAACCGTAGTATTTTGCAAAGCAGAAATCCCATCGGTCATTAATATGCCTAATGTTAATACCCCTATCACCACAGACCAAAAGACACGCAGCCAGTTAGGTGCGTCATTATTGATATCACTGAGGTTGGAAGTGAAATTTCCTAAAACCAGCGAGCCAGAATCTGCCGACGTTACATAAAACAGTAATCCTGTAATCGTGGCGACAGAAGCACTGAACTTAAATGCAGGATAAAGTGCCAATAACCTATAAAAACCTTGCTCTGGATGTTGGAGCACGGTTTCAGCCAATTGACGATTGCCGTGAAGGATTTCATACAACACACTGTTACCAAAAATAGATAACCACAACAGGGTAAAAACAAATGGAATAATCAAAGTCCCCATAACAAACTGGCGAATAGTCCTGCCACGAGAAATACGCGCTAAGAACAAGCCAACAAATGGCGACCAAGCAACCCACCATGCCCAGAAAAAGAGTGTCCAATTATTCATCCATTCAGTCGGTCGTTCAAATGCAAAACTATTGAGCGTCATCCCCATAAAACGACTGATATAATCCCCGACATTCTGCACTAATCCATTAAGCAGGAATTCCGTATCTCCCACAAACAAAATAAACAAAACCAGACCAAGGGCCAGCAACACATTCAATTCGGATAAAAACCGGATACCTTTGTTCACACCAGAAGTCACAGAGATAATTGCTATCACCACTGACAACAATATCAAGCCCCCCTGAACACCCAATCCTTGTGGCAAACCAAACAGCACTTTTAGTCCATAATTCAACTGTACCACTCCGATTCCCAGCGTGGTGGCAATCCCAAAAATCGTTCCTATAACAGCCGCAATATCCACAGAGTGGCCTATTGGGCCGTTTATTCGGTTACCAAAAATAGGATAAAGGGCTGAACGAATAGTCAAAGGTAAATTATAACGATAACTAAAATATCCCAGAGCAATCCCCATCAAGGCATACATAGACCAGCCCGTCAGGCCATAGTGGAACAGTGTCCACACCATCGCCTGACGAGCTGCTTCAATTGTTTCTCCTTGACCTATAGGTGGCCGCATATATTGCGTCACAGGTTCAACTACCGAGAAAAACATCAAATCAATACCGATTCCAGCCGCGAACAACATTGCAGCCCAACTAAGCAGGCTAAATTCCGGCTTGGATTGCTCCGGGCCTAACTTAATGGAACCAAACCGGGACGCGGCAACAAAAATGACAAATACAATGTAAAGTGTAGCGGCAAGTAAATAGTACCAGCCAAAAGTTTTAGACACCCAGTTTAGAGTGTTTTTTATCCAATTACTTGTTGCATCAGTGAAAAAAATAGTGAATAACGAAAACACAATAATCATCCCAGCAGAGGTGAAAAAAACAACTGTGTTTAACGTATCCTTTTGAGTGTTTTTTGGACTGTCTGGTGTATTCATATAGGCAGTTCCTGAAATTAATGAAAAGAGGAAACAAAAAGAAAAATATATTTAATTATTTGAATTAAAAGTGAAATTTAAATTTTATTAAATAATTCCGATTGCGAATTGTGAAAATATTGTAATAAAATATATTTAATTTTGATTGAACATTCAATCAAAAAAAAGTTTAATAACCACCGAATGATGTAATTTTCTGAGCATAAAATCATGCCAAAAATAGGAATACAGTCGATAAGAAAACAGCAGCTCATTGATGCTACGTTAACTGTCGTCAATGAAGTTGGGATGCAGGAAGCAACTATTGCGCAAATTGCCCGAAAAGCGGGTGTTTCCAACGGAATTATCAGCCACTACTTCAAAGATAAAAATGGGCTACTTGAAGCTACCATGCGTCATTTATTGCATCAACTGGGGATGGCAGTAGCACGTCGATTACGTCTGCTTGACAACGCGCCCCCCGCTCAAAGATTGAAAGCCATTGTTGAAGGAAATTTTGATCCCAGCCAAATCAGCAGTGCGGCAATGAAAACGTGGTTGGCATTTTGGGCCAGCAGTATTCACCAACCCAATCTGTATCGGCTACAACAAGTCAATGAACGCCGTCTGTATTCCAATATCTGTGTCGAATTTAAACGCGTCTTGCCCAAAACAGAAGCAAGACTGGCTGCCCAAGGCCTTGCAGCATTAATTGACGGCATTTGGCTGAGAAGTGCACTCTCCAGCAAGCCTTTTGACATAGATGGGGCGTTCAAGATCACCATCGATTACATTGAACAGAAACTCAGACCATTGGAATATACTCAATAGGATAGTTTCTTAAGGAGAATCTATGACCCATTTTGGACTACAAAAACTTTATATCCACGGTGCATATGTTGATAGCACCAATCCAGATAGCACTGATTCCGATAACGCCATTTTTGATGCAATCAATCCAGCCAATGGTGAGGTTATCGCCCAATTTCAATCCGCAACAGAACAAGATGTTGATCTGGCAGTCGAAAGTGCTCACAAGGGGCAGAAAATCTGGGCGGCAATGACTGCGGTGGAACGTTCACGGGTCTTACACAAAGCAGTGAATATTTTGCGTGAACGCAATGATGAATTGGCCGAGTTAGAAACACTGGATACCGGCAAACCCCTTTCTGAAACCCAGCAGGTTGATATTGTCACGGGGGCCGATGTGCTGGAATATTATGCAGGTTTGATCCCAGCCCTTGAAGGCCAGCAAATTCCACTACGTGAATCTTCTTTCGTGTATACACGCCGTGAGCCACTGGGCGTCGTAGCAGGGATCGGGGCATGGAATTACCCCATCCAAATTGCGCTGTGGAAATCAGCACCAGCACTGGCTGCCGGTAATGCCATGATTTTCAAACCCAGTGAAGTCACTTCCCTCACTGCACTGAAATTAGCCGAAATCTATACCGAAGCAGGCGTACCGGATGGTGTATTTAATGTTCTGACAGGTGCAGGTCATACAGTAGGGCATTATCTGGCAATCCATCCGAAAATTGCCAAAATGTCTTTCACCGGTGGCGTTGTCACAGGTAAGAAAGTCATGGCAAATGCTTCTGGATCAACGCTAAAAGAAGTGACGATGGAATTGGGTGGCAAATCCCCGCTGATCATCTTTGATGATGCTGATCTGGATCGAGCAGCCGATATTGCCATGATGGCAAACTTTTTCAGCTCAGGTCAGGTTTGTACTAACGGTACCCGCGTTTTTGTTCCCAAGGCACTGCTTGCACAATTTGAAGCCAAAATCCTTGAACGTGTTAAACGTATCCGCATTGGTTCACCTTTCGATCCCAATACTAACTTTGGCCCTTTGGTGAGTTTCCCACATATGGAGTCTGTTTTGCACTATATCGAAAGCGGCAAAAACACCCATGCCCGTTTGCTTTGTGGTGGTGAACGTCTGCGAGAAGGCGAACTGGCAAAAGGCGCATTTGTCGCACCGACGGTATTCAGTGATTGTACCGATGATATGCTGATTGCACGGGAAGAAATCTTTGGCCCTGTGATGTCTATCCTGACCTATGAAACAGAAGATGAAGTCATCGCCCGAGCCAATAATACGGATTACGGTTTAGGTGCAGGATTGGTAACAAAAGATCTTTCCCGCGCCCATCGAGTGATCCACCAACTGGAAGCGGGGATCTGCTGGATCAACACATGGGGAGAATCTCCATCCGTCATGCCTGTCGGTGGTTACAAACATTCTGGTGTCGGTCGTGAAAACGGGCTGGTTACACTGCAAAATTACACACAAACCAAATCAATACAGGTTGAACTTGGCAATTTTGAATCTCTATTTTAATTTTAATCCATGACTGAAACAGAAGAGATAACAATGCTATTTGATTACATTATTATCGGTGCTGGTTCAGCGGGTAACGTACTTGCAACCCGTTTGACGGAAGACCCCGATGTTACTGTCCTGCTACTGGAAGCGGGTGGGCCAGATTACCGATTCGACTTTCGTACCCAAATGCCAGCAGCGCTGGCATATCCCTTGCAGGGTACCCGTTATAATTGGGCATATGAAACCGATCCAGAACCCCATATGAATAACCGACGCATGGAATGTGGTCGCGGCAAAGGACTCGGTGGATCTTCATTGATTAACGGGATGTGCTATATCCGTGGCAATGCAATGGATTTCAATAATTGGGCAGCACAGCCAGGCCTAGAAGATTGGTCTTATCTTGATTGCCTTCCCTACTTTCGCAAAGCAGAATCACGGGATATTGGGGAAAATGACTATCATGGCGGTAATGGGCCAGTCAGTGTCACAACGCCAAAGTCTGGGAATAATGAACTCTTTCACGCAATGGTCGAAGCAGGTATACAGGCAGGTTATCCACGTACCGCTGATCTGAATGGCTATCAGCAAGAAGGTTTTGGCCCTATGGATCGCACCGTAACCCCAAAAGGGCGTCGGGCCAGCACAGCTCGCGGTTATCTGGATCAAGCGCGATCACGCGCCAATCTGACCATTATGACCCATGCCTTAACCGATACCCTCAAATTTGCAGGAAAGAAAGCCGTTGGTGTTAGTTTTTATCAAGGTAATAGCTCAACGTTAACGCAAGCAAAAGCACGCAAAGAAATTTTACTCTGTGCCGGAGCGATTGCGTCCCCACAAATTTTGCAGCGTTCCGGCATTGGCCCTGAAGAAATACTAAATGAGCTTGCGATCCCTGTGGTACACGTATTGCCGGGAGTCGGGCAAAATCTACAAGATCACCTTGAAATGTATTTGCAATATGAATGCCTCAAGCCTATCTCTCTCTATCCGGCTTTAAAATGGTATAACCAACCAACAATTGGTGCTGAATGGTTATTAAAAGGCACAGGTATTGGTGCCAGTAATCAATTTGAAGCGGGTGGGTTTATTCGAACCAGTGAAAAATTTGCTTGGCCAAATATTCAATTTCATTTTCTGCCCGTTGCCATTAATTATAACGGCAGCAATGCTGTCAATCAACATGGTTTTCAGGCCCACGTTGGTTCCATGCGTTCCCCAAGCCGGGGCCGGGTAAAAATCAAATCCCGTGATCCGCGTCAGCATCCCAGTATTCTCTTCAACTATATGTCAGCGGCACAAGATTGGCAGGAGTTTCGCGATGCTATTCGCATAACACGGGAGATTATGGCTCAACCAGCTCTGGCTCCGTATTGTGGATATGAAATCAGCCCCGGCGCTGAAATCCAAACTGACGGGCAGCTAGATACCTTTATTCGTGAACATGCCGAAACTGCATTTCATCCATCATGCAGTTGCAAAATGGGAACAGATGAAATGGCAGTTGTGGATGGTCAAGGACGGGTACATGGCGTTGAAAATTTACGAGTTATTGATGCCTCCATTATGCCTGAAATCATTACCGGTAATTTAAATGCCACAACGATTATGATGGCCGAAAAAATTGCTGATAAAATTCGAGGGATCACACCATTGCCACGCAGTCAGGCGAAATATTATGTTGCCAATGATGCGTAGGCTCGCCAATTGGCACAAAATAATCAATAAATAGACACTTTAAAAAACAAAATAGACTGAGAGCCTATCTCAGTAGGCTCTTAATAGATTTCATGTTATAGCTTCATCGGCTTATACTCTTATCCCAGTCACATAATTATCTATGTTGCTGGGAATTTTTTCCCTTGCCATTTCGCTGCATCTTGAAACCTATTAGGTATATCTTTCAAAGGTATATCTATTTCATCAGGCAAAATGATCACGATAAATCTAATGTCATAAAGATATGTTCCTCACCATCTTCCAAATAAATTTCACCATACGCTTGATAACCAAGACTTTCATAAAATGGCCGGGCATGGCATTGCGAAGATAGCCCAATCGTCGCAATGCTATTTTGACGTCCATAATCTGCAATAAACCCCATGACTTGACGGCCAATTCCCCGACCTCGATGACTTTTCAATACTGCAACACGCCCAACTTTAAGCATACCATTGTCTTTCAGGATTGCCCGTAATACGCCAATTGGCCTTTCGTCATCAAATAACACAACATGCAAGGCAATATCATCATATTCATCAATATCAATTTCCTCAGCAAAACCTTGTTCATCCGTAAATACCTGTTTACGGATAGCAAATGCTTGCTGAATTAATTCGGGGTTCTGTCTTCCTATGCTGTGTTTTATTTTCATTATTATGTCCTGCGTGTGATTTATAGAGTCACCTTTAACCTACTTTTAAATAGATAAGTGAGTCAAGCTTGTCCCATAAAATTAAAAAAAGGGGGGATCATTTTCAGATCACCCCTCTGATATTAATTTATTTTCACGCTAACAGGCTATTGAGGCACTGATTACTTTTCCTCATTTTTTTCATTATTACCTTTGTCGCTGTCACTTTTAAGACTATTTATTAAATCATCTGTTTTTTTACTGGCTTCAGATTGTATTTCTTCCACTTTCGATTTCACCTTATCTGCCATATCATTCGCTGTCCTAGTAGCTTCATTCTGTATATCTGCTACTTTGGACTTCAATTGATCGGTTATATCATTGGCAGAATGGCTGATTTGTTTTTGTTCTTCCTTGGACTTATCAATCACACTATGGCTTTCACGTTGGGCGTTTTCCTTTATCTCCTGTGATTTTTCTTTTGCACTATCTTTTGCATTATCCAATATATCTGCGGATTTTTGTTCAGCATCAGTTTTCATCTGTGCCGCACTATTCTCCATTTGCTGAGTAGTCTCTTCCGCTTTTTTAGAAGCATCATCACAACCAGCAATCAGTGCCACGATACCTGCCAATATCAAAGAACTAAGGATCTGTTTCTTCATTGACTAACCCCTTTGCACTTAAGGAAATTGCACTTATGGAAACAAACTCGCCAATGAGTGTTCTGGCCACTCTGTGCCACAACATCCCATAAGCACTTCGCCCTCATTACCGACATCGTCAGCAGCTGAGAAGGCGTAACGAAATAGACATATCTATTTCAATCAATAGCAACGAATAAAACTTATACTATTCGACAAACCACGACCTAAAAACAAAAATAATTCTCATTTTTATTTGCCCGTTTTACTTTCTCAAGTGACTTATAACAATGAAAATATTTCACTTGATCATATTTTAGGGAATTTATGGCAAATAATAGTCAAAAATTAGAAAAACGCCCAATCGTAACTCTGGTTCAAAAAATTTTAAGGGGTGCATTTTCAGGGACATTAGTGGTAGGTACTGCGTTTTCAAGCTCTGTTTACGCTATCGAAAAGCCAACTGAACAACAATCTGAAAAGAAAAATGAAGTAATAAAACTCCCTACACTTTCCGTAGTGGAGAGTTTACACAAAAGCACCGGTGCAGGCGCTTCTGTACTCAAAAAAGCAGATATCGATCGGACTCAGGCAGATAACGTAGCTCAATTGCTTGATCAACTTCCTGGTGTTTCGATGTCTGGTTCCCCGCGTCCCGGCGGACAAA
Source organism: Xenorhabdus hominickii (assembly GCF_002632725.1). Lineage (GTDB taxonomy): Bacteria > Pseudomonadota > Gammaproteobacteria > Enterobacterales > Enterobacteriaceae > Xenorhabdus > Xenorhabdus hominickii. The sequence continues at coordinate 104,436 of NZ_NJAI01000002.1, read as the reverse complement.
CATTGAATATCTGGGGCATGGGAGACTCAGAAGATATCAAAATCACACTGGACGATTCGCCAAAAGGGTTCGATAAATATCGTCAGGGTTCTATCTTTATTGAACCGGAATTAATCAAACGTGTAACCGTTGATAAAGGGCCACACAATTTGCTGAATGGTAATGGTGGGTTTGGTGGCTCCGTCAAAATTGTGACAAAAGATGCCAATGATTTGCTACGACCTGATGAGAATTGGGGAGGATTAGTCAAGCAAAGCTACCACACCAATGACAGACAGTGGATCAATAGTGGCGCAATATATGGCAGAGATCCCAACGGTTTGGTTGATGGATTACTCTATGTGAGCAAACGTGACGGACATAATATCAAACGCCCTGATGGCACCCGTTTTGAGTACTCTCAAAACAACCAAACATCCTATTTATTGAAAACCAATATCTATCCCAGTGACACACATACTATCAGTTTATCTGCCATGCGCTCTGAATCAGGTGGCTGGCAGCCTTGGGCGGCTAAACGGGATCAAATGAATACCCCTTCCGCCAGTGAAATAAAAAAATATGGTCTGGACAAGGCATGGAAAACAAAATTAGTTTTTCGTGATCAAATCGATCAAAACTATTCTGCCAAATGGAATATAGCTCCAGAAGATAATCCATGGCTAAATCTGACGATGACTTATGCCTATTCAAATACTAAACAAAATGATCGTCGCCCTGAAATAGAAGGTGTTAACTTCGCATCTGCAGGAATTATGGGGCAAAGAAGTTGGATTAAATATGTTGATCAACTAGCTGATATAAATAATAAAAGTGTGTTTTTAATTGGCACAGTAGAACACGAATTATTGATGGGTGCCCGTTGGCATAAAAACCAACGTCATATTTTGATGTTAGATAAGAATAAAAAGGACGACCCAGCATTTAATTACGGCTATTATCAACCTGGTTATATGCCAGCTGGAGATCAACAAACTTACAGTTTCTATATTCAGGATTCACTAAAATTAGGTAGTATTACCATCACACCTGGCGTCCGTTATGACCATATAAAAAATGTGGGCAAAGAAAATAATGCCTCGATATATAACAACAAATCGCCTGAAATAAATCATGACTATAACAGGGTAACGTACACTGGATGGACACCTCATCTGGGTATGATATGGCAAGCCAACAAAAATCTGTCACTATTTGCAGATATCAGCCGTACATGGCGTGCTCCAGTAGTAGATGAGCAATATGAAGTACAGTCAATAGGTAATCTTCCTGGTTCCAGTCGTAATCTTGATGTTGAAAGGATGACAGGAATTCGTCTTGGCACCATTCTCAATTTCGATAATCTGATGCTTGAAGATGATAGCTTGCAAATCCGTACCACCCTATTCCGTAACCGCGGTACAGATGAAATCTTTAAAAGACGTGGAATTTATTGTAAAGATCAGATTGAAAGTGGTTCGAGCAGCTCATGTGAAAAACCTCTGGCAAATTATCGCAATCTGTCCGGTTATACCATTGAAGGGCTGGAAATTGAGACTTTTTATGATAGCAGAACGCTATTCGGGAAATTCTCTTTCTCCACAATGCGCGGCCAGCGTGATGCTTCCATGCGCGATCCGTGGCTGGGTCGTAAAACCTGGATAGCAGAAATACCACCAACGTCTGCACATGCCATGTTGGGATTCAAGATTCCACAATGGCAGATGGCAATGGGCTGGAAAGGCGATTTTGTCCGTAAACAAGACCGTTCACCAAGGGATGATGATCCAATGGCTATTTCCTGGTCATTCCCTAAAAGTAGCGGTTACGCCTTGCACAGCTTATTTGCAAGCTGGCGTCCTCCTTATATGAAAGGCTTTGAAGCACGGATCACCATCGATAACCTATTCAACCGCGATTATTATCCGTACTTAGGAGAAGCGGTTTCAGGAATCGGCCGTAATTACAAGTTCAGTATTTCTCAGCAGTTCTAACTGATATTTAACCACTCACTGCTTAACCCCCTTAAAAGTTAAGGGGGTTAAATCTACAATGCCACGTTGACTTCCTCGATTAAATACAAATAATAATTATTATCATATTTTCCTATCCCATTGAGTAATATCGTTATGGCGGTGCAAAAAAGCACATTCGGGCACAGTGAAATCACCCAGAAACTCTATTCCAATCACCATCATTGGCTATGCAATTGGATCAGACAAAATAGTGCTTTCCCAAACTACGCCGAAGATCTCACTCATGATATTTTTATCAAATTGATGCAGTCTTCAGATATTGAAAGTATCCGCCAGCCAAGAGCCTTTTTAATCACGATAGCCCGTAGAACTCTCGCTAATTACTGGCGCAGAAAAAAAATAGAAGACAGCTATCTAGACTATGTCAGTGCAATACCGCAAATTTCATCAAACTCTTCAGAATATCGGCTGGTGTTGCTAGAACAGTTAGAAAGGATAGATAAAACACTTGATGAGCTTCCCGTAAAAGTCCGACAGACATTTTTGCTCACACAAATTCAAGGCAAGCGTTACAAAGAGATCGCGAAAGATTTGGATATTTCAACCAGTTCGGTGAAAAATTACTTACATCAGGCTCACAGAAAGTGTCACCCTTTCAATATACTTTGAGCAACCGGATCTGATCTCTTCGCCACAGACAACAAAAACCCGCTGTTTATCTGGCAGCGGGTCACTTTTTTAGCCGTACAAGCTTGAACGACAAAAACGCATCAAAGAATACGGTTCTTTTCTAACTGTGCTTGTCGGATTGCTTCTCTCGCTATCCGTTTTTTGCGGGCATCGCAAGGCTCCGGGCAATCACAAACTTTCTCTACGCCTATGCTTCCTAAACCACCACAGCTTCCCTGAATACTCTTGCGCTTAAAGATATACCCTAGTGCCATTCCCGCAAAAGCCAGCAGGAAAAAGATAAAAGCGGCGATAAAGATTTCCATAACCTTTCCCCTCTCTCATTTTTTCTGTAAGTATGCCTTAAAAGCAGTACTGGAGCGTTCTTCAAAACCTTCTTTGGTTTTGACAATCATAAAGACTGGAATATTCAGCTTTTCAGCCAATTCCATTCCCTTCTCCGGCCCCAATACATCCAAACCTGTAGAAAAACCATCAGCACTCATGCAGGTTGAAGCAATCACAGTAATTGAAACTAAATTATGCATGATCGGTCTGCTTGTTTTAGGATCAATGGTATGGGAATAACGCACACCATTTTGTTCAAAATAATTACGGTAATCACCTGATGTTGCTATGGACATATTACCCGGTTCAATGATCTCCTGAGCACTCTGTGTCATACCACTATCTGATGGTTTTTCAATTGCTATTCGCCACGGACTTCCTTTGCCATTTTGACCTAATGTGCGGACTTCACCGCCAATATCAACCATGTAGTTTTTAATATTCTGAGATTCCAGGTACTCAGTCACAACATCCACGCCATAACCTTTGGCTATAGAAGAAAGGTCAACATAAAGTTCAGGGATAGATTTAACCAGATTATTGCCTGCAACAGATAAGTTGCCAATCCCTGTCCATGCCCGACGTATCGCCAGCTCTTCATCTGTCGGTGCCTTAGTCACACGCCCTTCAGGCCCAAATCCCCATAAATTCACCAAAGGGCCAACAGTGACATCCAGTGCACCTTCTGTCAGCTGATTGATTCGAATAGCTTCTTTTACAACTTTCGCCGTAGCAGCGGATACCGGAAAAGGTTTATTCACTTCACGACTTTGATTAAAACGACTCAATTCAGAATTTGGTCGATAAGTAGACATCTGGTCGTTCACTTCTTCCAGCCGTCGATCAATTTCTTTTTGCAGATTTTCTGGAGAAGATGCAGACGAGTCAGCAACATATTTAACGGAGTAATAAGTCCCCATCGTCTGCCCATTCAGATTTTGCTGTTCAGGGCCACCACACGCAGCCAGCAGCACAACCGAAAACAACAATGTGCTCCAGTTGATAATTTTTTTACTCAGCATAACTTACTCTTTCTGAATTGTAAGCGCCCACGATTTGTGGGCGCTTGTCGTTAAATCAATGTGTTACGATTCCCTCATATTTCAAGTCGCAGCTCGAAATTTATTGGGTATATCATCAGCCACCGAAGTCATCCAGCATGATGTTTTCATCTTCCACGCCAAGGTCTTTCAACATCTTAATGACCGCAGCATTCATGACCGGAGGCCCACACATGTAGAATTCACAATCTTCTGGTGCTGGATGATCTTTCAGGTAGTTTTCATACAGGACATTATGAATAAAGCCTGTATAACCATCCCAATTATCTTCCGGCAGAGCGTCGGACAAAGCGACATTCCAATTGAAATTTTCATTTTCTGCGGCTAATTGGTCGAAATCTTCGGTATAGAACATTTCACGTTTGGAACGAGCACCATACCAGAAGCTGATCTTACGCTTGGAGTTCAGGCGATTGAGCTGATCAAAGATATGAGAACGCATTGGCGCCATACCTGCACCACCACCGATGAAGACCATTTCCGCTTCGGTTTTTTTCGCGAAGAATTCACCGAATGGGCCAGAGATAGTCACTTTATCTCCTGACTTCAATGACCAGATATAAGAGGACATGATACCCGGAGTAACATCTGGGTTTCTTGGCGGCGGCGTAGCAATACGCACATTCAGCATGATGATACCGTGCTCTTCAGGATAGTTCGCCATTGAGTATGCACGAACAGTCGGCTCTTTGACCTCAGAGACATAACGGAACAGATTGAATTTATCCCAATCTTCACGGTATTCATCTGGCACATCATAATCCGAATAACGGGCAACGTGTGGAGGACATTCAATCTGAATGTAACCACCTGCACGAAATGGCACCACTTCCCCGTCAGGAATTTTCAATTTCAATTCTTTGATGAAAGTTGCTTTGTTATCATTGGAAATAACTTCGCATTCCCATTTTTTAACGCCGAAGATCTCTTCCGGCAACTCAATTTTCAGGTCTTGCTTAACGTTAACCTGACATGCCAGACGGCAGCCTTCTTTAGCTTCACGCTTATTGATGTGGGAAAGCTCAGTTGGCAGGATATCACCACCGCCTTCACTGATTTTCACACGGCACTGACCACATGAACCACCACCACCACAAGCAGAGGAAACAAAAATCCCCTGATTGGAAAGCATGTTCAACAATTTGTCACCAGCAGGAGCGTTAAAGCTTTTATCCTCATCGCCATTAACTTCAATTTTAATATCCCCGGTGTTCACCAACTTGGATTTTGCGAACAAAATCATTGCCGTCAGTACCAACACAATCAGGGTAAACATTACTACGCCTAGAATGATTATATCCATGAATTCTTCTCGCCTTTAGAGCTGCACACCGGAGAAGGACATAAAGCCCAATGCCATCAACCCAGTGGTGACAAAGGTGATCCCCAATCCTTTCAGACCTGCCGGAACATCTGCATATTTCATCTTTTCACGGATCGCTGCCATCAGGACAATCGCCAGCATCCAGCCCATACCTGAACCGAAACCGTATACGATGGATTCGCTGAAGTTATAGTCACGTTGCGCCATGAAAGAAACACCGCCGAAAATCGCACAGTTCACCGTAATCAACGGCAGGAAAATTCCCAGAGCGTTGTAAAGTGCAGGCACATAACGGTCGAGGATCATTTCCAAAATCTGCACCAGTGCAGCAATCACACCGATAAAGGTAATGAAGTTCAGGAAGCTCAGATCAACCCCATCCATCAAAGCACCATCACGCAGTACCAGATTGTAGACAAGGTTATTAGCAGGAACAGATATGCCCAATACAACTGTTACGGCAACCCCCAAACCAAACGCCGTCTTCACATTTTTTGATACCGCCAGAAACGTACACATACCGAGAAAGAAAGATAACGCCATATTCTCGATAAAGACTGCGCGGACAAACAAACTAATATAATGTTCCATTTTGTTTGTTACTCCTTCTCTACCTGCGCAGGTTTCAGAATCCGCAGACCCCAAATCAGCATACCAATGATGAAGAATGCGCTCGGTGCAAGCAGGAACAAGCCATTTGGCTGATACCAGCCACCATTTTTGACAGATTCCAGTACAGTAATACCGAACAATTTTCCTGAGCCAAACAGCTCACGCAAGAAACCAACCAGCAACAGAATGACACCATAGCCCAAGCCGTTACCGATACCATCCATAAAGCTCTCAACCGGTGGAGATTTCATGGCGTAGGCTTCCGCACGCCCCATCACTATACAGTTGGTGATGATAAGGCCGACAAATACGGATAACTGTTTAGAAATTTCGTAGGCAAAGGCCTGCAAAATCTGATCGACCACAATAACCAGCGATGCAATGATCGCCATTTGCACAATGATTCGTACACTGCCAGGAATGTAGTTACGAATCAATGAAATGAAAAAGCTAGAAAACGCTGTTACCAATGTCACAGCAACCGTCATAACCAGCGCAGTTTCCAGTTTAGTCGTGACGGCCAGTGCCGAACACACTCCCAGAACTTGCAATGCAATTGGGTTATTATCAAACAGCGGCCCAAGCAGGACGCGTTTTATCTCTTTGCTATCAGCCATCTTTCAAGGCTCCCTCGCGTACTTTTTTCAGGAACGGGCCAAAACCGTTATCACCCAGCCAGAAATCAAACATATGCTGAACACCATTGGAAGTCAGGGTTGCACCGGATAGACCATCTACACCGTAAGGGTTATCACCAGCACCACCACGAACAACCTTAATGGCTGGCTCACCTTGCGGGTTATAGAGTTTTTTACCTACCCACTGTTTGCGCCATTGTGGGTTATCAACTTCACCACCCAAACCCGGCGTTTCGCCTTGAGAATAGTAAGTAATGCCACGAGAGGTTACGCCATCAACATCAATGGCAACGAAAGCATACATCATTGACCACAGACCAGAGCCGTATACTGGCAGAACCAGTTCGGTCGTTTTACCTTGTTCATCCTTAACCAGATAAATTTCTGCCATATTGGCCCGGCGACGGATTTTCGCCAGATCTTGTTCTGCCGGCAAAGCCATGCTGGTTTCGTCGCTACGCAGAGCATTATTCAGATCAAATTTACCCGCACTTATTTCAAGCGTTGCCGTTTTTAAATCAAGCAATTCAGGCTGAATGCGGCTAGTGTAGGCTTCTTTCATTTCTGCTGTAGTCATGTTTGGTTTCAGTAAACCTGCTACATCCAGAATATTACGCTGTTTATCCAGCAGTTTCTGTTCCTGCTGCCGCGCTTTCAAACCTACGGCTGCCCCTGCAACCACAATCGAACATACAAGGCACAACACAAAAACAACAAGAAACGTTCTGCCGATGCTATCATTATTTTTTGGTTTCTCATTAGCCACGGGCTTTTCTCCGCTTAATATTGGCCTGCACAACCAGATAATCAAACAGTGGTGCGAACAGGTTAGCGAACAAGATCGCCAACATCATCCCTTCCGGGTATGCTGGGTTTACGACTCGGATCAGGACACACATGACACCAATCAAGATGCCGTATGCCCATTTCCCTTTATCCGTAAATGCAGCGGACACAGGGTCAGTAGCCATAAAGATCATGCCGAAAGCGAAGCCACCCAGAACCATATGCCATTCCCACGGCATAGCGAACATTGGGTTAGTGCTTGAACCAATGGCGTTGAACAGGCAAGAAGTTGCGATCATACCAAGCATCACACCCGCAACAATGCGCCATGAAGCAATACGAGCAAACAGAATGATGGCACCACCGATGAAAATCATCAGGGTAGAAACTTCACCAATTGAACCAGGAATGTTACCGAGGAACGCATCCATCCATGTAACCGGTTGGTTGGTAATGGTATTGATTAAACCGTGTTCACCCGAAGTTGCCCACTGAGACAATGGAGTTGCACCGGAGAAACCATCCGCAGCAGTCCAAACTAAATCACCTGAAATCTGAGCAGGATAAGCGAAGAACAAGAAAGCACGGCCAGCCAATGCAGGGTTCAGGAAGTTACGACCAGTACCACCGAAGATTTCCTTCGCAACCACAACCCCGAATGTTATCCCCAAAGCGGCCTGCCACAATGGCAGTGTTGGCGGAACAATCAGGGCAAATAGAATGGAACTGACAAAGAAACCTTCGTTAATTTCATGCTTACGGATAATGGCAAAGAGAACTTCCCAGAAGCCACCCACAACAAAAACAACCACATAAATTGGCAGGAAGTAAGTTGCACCCAACAACATTTTACTGACCCACCCTGCATCTGGTGTCAATGAGGCGCCAAGGTATTGGGCAAGCACATAATGCCAATCAGATGCCAGAACCTGCTGTAATGCATCTCCGCTGTATAAGTGAGTCAGTGCAGGGATCGCCTGATTACCGACGTTATACATTCCCCAGAACATGGTAGGAAATACAGACATCCATACCAGAATCATCATACGCTTGAGATCGATGGCATCACGGACGTGAGCACGCCCCTGTGTTACGGTCCCCGGAGTGTAGAATACGGTGGAAACTGCCTCATAGAGAGGATAATACTTTTCCAGTTTGCCACCGGCCTCAAAGTGGTGCTCTACTTTCTCAAATAAATTTTTCAGGCCCATGAATTACCCTTCCAGCTCAATCTTAGTCAGCACGTCACGCAGTACCGGACCGTACTCATATTTGCCGGGGCAAACATAGGTACACAGTGCCAAATCTTCCTCATCCAGCTCCAGACAACCGAGTGCCTGAGAACTGTCAGTATCGCCTGCAAGCAAATCACGCAGCAGGTGCGTTGCCATAATATCCAATGGCATCACACGCTCGTAGTTGCCAATTGGCACCATAGAGCGCTCTCCGCCATTCGTCGTAGTTGAGAAGGCAAAACGTTTCTTTTTCAGGAAGTGACCAATCGTGGTGCGGGTAATGGAAAATTTATTTGTCCCTGGCGCAATCCAACCGAACAGCTCTTTTTCACGGCCTTCAGCAAGAACTGAAACCAACATATGGAAACGGCCAAGATAATGGCGAACGCCATCTGATTTTGTACCACACAGCACAGAACCAGAAACAATGCGGTTTTCACCCTCTTTTAGCTGATTTTGTGTCAATTCCAGCAAATCAGCGCCCACTTGGGTGCGAACCAAACGTGGAGATTTAACCTGCGGCCCCGCTAAAGACACAACACGATCAGTATAAAGTTCACCAGTAGTGAATAATTTACCGATAGCAATCACATCTTGGTACCCTAAATGCCATGCGATTTTTTTGGCACTGACAGGCTCAATAAAATGGATGTGGGTGCCAACCAGACCAGCCGGGTGTGGACCAACAAACTGATTGTAAGTAATTTGCGAGTTACTGCCTGCCATTGGAATCTTTCCAGCGCCATGGCAGACGTGAATTTTCCCGTCTGTCAGTTTTGACAGAATATTCAGGCCATCAACAAAAGCCTCTTCTTGTGTCGCAATAACAACTAATGGATCTGCAGCCAGTGGCTGGGTATCCATTGCTGTAACAAAGATTGCCTTTGGTGTGGAACCCGGGACAGGAGAACGACTGAAAGGGCGTGTACGCAATGACGTCCATAACCCTGATGCGAGCAGATTTTTTTCTACCTGTTCACGGGTCAGCTCGGCAAGTTCTGTACGATCATAGCGATCAAACATCACTTGCTCGTCACCACTTATTTCAATCACAACAGATTGCAGAACACGGCGCTCACCACGCCCTATTGTTACAACTTTCCCGCTTGCGGGACTAGTGAAAACAACCCCTGGATTCTTCTTATCTTCAAAAAGAATTTGCCCTTTTTTAACATGCTCACTTTCCTTAACCAGCATAGAAGGACGCATTCCAACATATTCTTCGCCCAGTAAAGCGACATGGCGAATCGTCGGACCATCTTCTATAACTTGGGCAGGCGCTCCTGCTATCGGGAGGTTGAGTCCTTTTTTAATTTTAATCATAAGATTTGCACAAGTTTATCAGTTAAATCATATGCTACAGATTACCCTGTGGTATTCCCTTGGGTAATATAGCGACTTCAGTAATAAAAAACACCTTGAGCGACATATGTCTCAAGTTATTCACTCCGATAATCGTTACAATTTTCTCTTAAGTTTCGCCGGCGGTAATTCTAACATCTCCCCTACAGACTGTCTGATTAATCAAGTGACTTAGCTCAAGCAAATAAAAATAATTTCTCTGCTGAACCGTTCACTATTCGGGAAAGACGAACTTAATCCTCATCTTTCTCTACAACAGAGTAATTTTTAACCAAAATCACTTCTCAGAGGTCTGACATCACTGCTATCTTTATACGCAATATTTCATCAAGACATTGCAAACCAAGATCCTATCTTTCACCAATATTTATCCTTTAACGCGGTTATGTTATGAAAAAAATAGTTTTTTATCTTTCATTCAGCCTACTGCTATTCCATGTGCCGCTTTCCGTCATAGCACAACCTTTCATGACAAAAGACGCTTTATCATGGCTTAAATCACCAATCAAGACTTCACCATTGCAGCAAGTTGGCACCGAGATTTTCATTCAAATATTCAAAGAAGAAAAACTTCTCGAACTTTATACAAAAGATAACGCGGGTCGTTATCAATTAACCCAAAGTTACCCTATCTGTAATTACTCTGGTGGACTTGGCCCCAAAACATTGGCGGGTGATTTCAAAAGCCCCGAAGGGTTTTATCACGTTAAACTCAATCAGTTAAAACCTAATAGCCACTATTATCGAGCCATTAATCTCGGCTTTCCCAATGAATTTGATAAATCCAACGGTTATTCTGGCAAGAATTTAATGATTCATGGTGAATGTAAATCCATTGGCTGTTATGCCATGACCAATCACTATATGGATGAAATATACCGATACGCTGAAAGTGCGCTTTATCATGGGCAGCATGAAATCAAGATCAATATTTATCCCTTTAGGATGACACCACAAAATATGAAGCGGCATAAAAATAACGATAATTATCTGTTTTGGAAACAATTACAGCCCGCCTATGAGTATTTCACCGAGCATGGTATTCCTGCGACTGTCAGCGTAATAGGCGGGCAATATGTAATTAATACAAAATCTGAAAACCCTTCATCCTTTTGGCATACTATCCGAGCACTAAATCAAACTATTTTCTCACCAAGATCAAATAACACATAATTGCCCGGTTCAATGCGATGCCAAGTTTCATTACCGGTTAAAGGCTGTGTGGCAATTACTGACACTACATCACCTGGGTGGGTGTGTTGCTGAAAATCGATTTCAATATCTTGATCAAGTAATTTAGCTCTGCCGAAAGGTGCCCGACGAGTGATCCAATTCAATTGAGTCGAACAATAGGCCATTACAAATTTCCCATCTGACAACAGCATATTGAAAACACCCATTTTTCTCAACTCATCAGCCAGAGATGCAATGAATTTGAACACTGCAGACCAATTGGAAGGACGTTTAGGATACTTTAGGGATAATTGATGTAGTATCCAGCAAAATGCCCATTCACTGTCAGTTTCCCCCACCGGACGGTAATAACCGGTTTTCAGGTTACTATACCCTTTCAACTGTCCATTATGAGCATAAGTCCAATATTTTCCCCATAACTCGCGGGTAAATGGATGGGTATTTACCAGAGAAACATTACCTCGGTTTGCCTGACGAATATGGGCAATGATCACTTCTGATTTGATCGGAAGGCCTTGTAGAAATTGAGCCACAGGTGAGTGACAACTGGATTGGTGATCTTTAAACGTTCTGTATCCCAATCCTTCATAAAAAGTAATTCCCCAACCATCCTTGTGGGGGCCAGTATGTCCCCCACGCTGAAATAAGCCATTCAGACTAAAAACAATATCTGTTGGCACATTGGCACTCATGCCAAGTAGTTCACACATTGCCTACCTCTAATACCTACTCCTAACAAACTACAATCAGGCTTTTACCATTTCTTTTTCAATCAATTGAATCAAGATATGAATGACTTTGATGTGAATTTCCTGAATGCGATCCGCATAACCAAAGTGTGGTACTCGAATTTCAACATCTGCTGTTCCCGCCATTTTGCCACCATCTTTGCCAGTTAGCGTAATGACTTTCATCCCTTTAGCACGAGCAGCTTCAATCGCCTTGATGATGTTGCCAGAATTACCCGAAGTCGAAATACCCAATAGCACATCGCCTTTCTGACCAACAGCATCAACGTAACGGGAAAATACATAATCGTACCCAAAATCATTGCTCACGCAGGATAGATGGCTGGGATCGGAAATCGCAATGCCCGGATACCCCGGACGATTTTCACGATAGCGTCCGGTCAATTCTTCTGCAAAGTGCATAGCATCACAATGCGAACCACCATTGCCACAGGAAAGCACTTTGCCTCCTGACTTGAATGAATCCGCCAGCAAAACAGCGGATTTTTGAATGGCCTCAATATTTGCATCATCATTGAGAAATTTAGCCAGCGTATCTGCAGCTTCGGATAATTCATTGCGGATCAAATTTTGATACATGGGACTCATACTCCTGAAAGGTCTTCGGGATTAACAATATCTGCTGTTCAGTGTAACGGATTCCCCCCCTTGAAAGAAGATATCAGTGTCTCTGAATGAAATTATCGAATGAAAAACTACGACGAGTTTGTGAGCTAGATTGTAATTAGGATGTAAATATATTGATAAATACATTTTCCTCATCTAAAAATGAAGAACACTACAACAGGTCAGACCTCTGACAACTCACCTGAGATTAACAGGAGTTTTACTATGACCGCTCTCAGCATTATTTTGTTTTTAGTCTTGATTGGCGGGCTTTGTTACCGCAAAGTCAGCCTGACTATCAGTAGCTTACTGCTTGTTGCCTATACATTAGTCATGGGCATCATTGGCCTATGGAGCTACTGGTTGCTGTTACCACTTGCTATTGTCCTATTCCCCCTTGTCTTTACACCAACCCGTATTTCTTTATTCTCTGCTCCCGGCTTAAAAGCGTTCCGTAAGGTCATGCCAAGCATGTCCACAACAGAAAAAGAAGCCATTGATGCAGGAACCACTTGGTGGGAAGGCGATTTGTTCCGTGGTAAACCTGACTGGCAAAAATTGCACAACTACCCAAAACCACAGTTATCCGCTGAAGAACAAGCATTTATTGATGGCCCAGTAGAAGAAGCCTGCCGCATGGCAAATGATTTCCAAATCAGCCATGAATTGGCCGACTTACCGCCAGAACTTTGGGCTTACCTGAAAGAACATCGCTTCTTTGCCATGATTATCAAGAAAGAATACGGTGGACTGGAATTTTCCGCTTATGCGCAATCTCAGGTACTGCAAAAACTAGCAGGTGTGTCAGGTATTCTGGCGATTACTGTCGGTGTACCTAACTCCTTGGGACCGGGCGAATTATTGCAACACTATGGTACTGATGAACAGAAAAAACATTATCTTCCCGGCCTTGCCCGTGGTGAAGAAATTCCTTGCTTTGCTTTGACTAGCCCAGAAGCGGGTTCTGATGCTGGCGCTATCCCTGATACTGGCGTTGTCTGTATGGGCGAATGGCAAGGCAAACAAGTTCTCGGTATGCGCCTGAACTGGAATAAGCGTTACATTACTCTTGCTCCTATTGCCACCGTTCTGGGATTAGCATTCAAATTGTACGATCCTGATCATCTGCTGGGTGATAAAGAATCATTGGGTATTACCTGTGCCCTGATTCCAACCAATACCCCGGGAGTTGAAATTGGCCATCGTCATTTCCCACTGAATATCCCATTCCAGAATGGGCCAACTCGTGGAGAAGATATTTTCGTTCCTATTGATTACATCATCGGTGGACCGAAAATGGCAGGCCAAGGCTGGCGTATGCTAGTTGAATGTCTGTCTGTCGGCCGTGGCATTACCCTGCCATCCAATGCGACCGGGGGATTAAAAAGTGCAGCGATGGCGATTGGTGCTTATTCTTATATTCGCCGCCAATTCAAACTGCCTATTGGAAAAATGGAAGGCATCGAAGAGCCACTGGCACGTATCGCAGGGAACTCTTATCTGATGGATGCGGCTGCGACCATAATTACCAGCGGCATCATGCAAGGCGAAAAACCCGCTGTCCTGTCCGCCATCGTGAAGTACCACTGTACACATAGAGGCCAACGTTCCATCATTGATGCAATGGACATCGCTGGCGGTAAAGGTATCTGTCTTGGGCCATCTAACTTCCTTGCCCGTGGCTATCAGGGTGCCCCAATCGCCATTACCGTGGAAGGTGCGAATATTCTAACCCGTAGCATGATCATCTTCGGTCAAGGTGCAATCCGCTGCCACCCTTATGTATTGGCTGAAATAGCAGCTGCAGAAAGCAACGATGTAAAAGCCTTTGATAAAGCGCTGTTTGGTCACTTGGGCCACGTTGCCAGCAACACCCTGCGCAGCCTGTGGCTTGGTATCACCAAAGGCAGAACCAGTAGCTCACCAGTGAACGATGCAACTCGCCGCTACTATCAGCAGATCAACCGATTAAGTGCCAACCTTGCTCTGCTCTCTGATGTTTCAATGGGAGTATTGGGTGGTAGCCTGAAACGCCGTGAACGCATTTCAGCTCGTCTGGGGGATATTCTGAGTCAAATCTTCTTGGCTTCCGCAGCATTGAAACGCTATGAAGATGAAGGTCGTCAGAAAGAAGATTTGCCATTGGTTCAATGGGCAGTGGAAGATAGCCTAAATCAGGCAGAACAGGCTATGAACGATTTACTGCGTAATTTCCCTAACCGTCTGGTTTCGGGCTTAATGCGAGTCATCGTCTTCCCATTGGGTCGTTCACATACAGCCCCATCCGATAAGTTGGATCACAAACTGGCTCAGATACTACAGACACCTTCAGCGACCCGCAGCCGGATCGGACGTGGACAGTATCTGACACCTAGTGAATACAACCCTCACGGGTTATTGGAAGAAGCCCTGCACGATATCATCGCGGCAGAGCCAATCCATGCACGCTTGAGCCGCGAAGCAGGCAAACACCTGAGCTTTACTCGTCTGGATAAATTAGCTGAAAAAGCCTTGACCGAGAACAAGATTACTCAGGAAGAAGCTGACATTCTGAAACGTGCGGAAAGCAGCAGACTGCGTTCCATCAATGTCGATGAATTTGAGCCGGATGCACTTTCTGTACCCAAGTCAGTAAAAAAGTCTGAAAATCAGCGTCAAACTAAAGCTGCCTGATGCTGATCTAACGATATGAAGAGGCCAAAATACGGGGAATAAAATTCCCCGTATTTTTTTAAATAGATTCCAGAGATAACAACTCTTCTATTGTCTGGCGACGCCGGATCAAACGAGCCTCACCCTCAGTAAACAAAATTTCGGGGATCAAAGGGCGGCTATTATAATTTGAAGACATGGATGCACCATAAGCCCCCGTATCGTGGAAAATCAGATAATCTCCGACACAAACCGGAGGCAACATTCGCGGGATAACTTCCCCTCCTTCCAACTGGGTAAACACATCACCCGATTCACATAATGGCCCTGCGACTATTGTTTCTTGCAAATTCACATCATTAATATTTTCATTCACAGGCAATACTGAAATATGGTGATAACTACCATACATCGCTGGACGCATCAAATCATTAAAACCAGCATCTACCAGCACATAACGGCGGCTTCCCATTGTCTTAACGGCTCTCACTTCCGCCATCAAAATACCTGACTCCGCAACCAGAAAGCGACCCGGCTCAATTTCCAATGCAACATGGTGCCCCAAATGTTGCTCAATTCGCTGACGTGCCTGATGCCATAAGTTGTAATAATGCTCTGTATCCACGGCTTCCTCACCCATTTTATAGGGGACTGATAACCCGCCGCCTGCTGAAATAGCCTGAATATCCACTTCGCACAATACAACTTGCTCTACCATCGCATCACATACATTGGCTAAATGCTGATAATCCACACCTGAACCAATGTGCATATGCAGCCCCACCAATTTCAGTCCGTGTTGATGGATTTTCTCAATAGCCAAGGGAAGATCCTGAAACCAAATCCCGTGTTTACTATTTTCACCACCGGTATTGGTTTTTTGGCTATGTCCGTGCCCAAATCCGGGATTAATACGCAACCAGACAGGATGACCAAACTGACGTTTACCAATCTGTTCCAGCATATCAATAGAGCCAGCATTGACTGGAATATCCAATTCAATAACTCGACTCAGTGTTGCTTCATCAATCACATCAGCAGTAAATACGATTTCTGACTTATCACGCCCAGATTTAAAACCCGCATAAAGTGCTCGCTCAACCTCCCCCAACGACACAGCATCTACTTTCACACCCTGTTCTTTCATCAAACGCAGAATATGGGTATTGGAACACGCTTTTTGGGCAAACCGAATGACATCAAATTGTTTTAATTTTTTGATTTGTTTGATGATGTTATCACCGTCATAGATCCATAACGGAGTTCCATACTGAGTCGGTAAACGAAATAGATTTTCGAGGATAAAATTTGCCCCTAAATCGCCAGTAAAAGTTGAAGTTGCCATTGAATAGCCTCACAGAATCAGCAGATACTTCATTATTGATAACAATAAGGCAGGAAGAAAAATATCTATTTAGCTATAGTTTATTCATTTACGATATCGTTTTGTGCTTTTATTAACCATATTATTTGAATAACCTGACGATATCGCGTTTATCTATCGTGAAAGCTAATGTGAAAGCTATCGTGAAAAAAATCCGTATAAAAAACATATTATAAAGAGACGAACAAATGCATCCCTATTCATGGCGACATATTGAAATTTTTCATGCAGTAATGACCACAAAAAACCTGACTGATGCAGCGATGTTATTGAAAACGTCTCAACCCACGGTCAGCCGTGAACTTGCACGCCTTGAACAATTGCTGAAATTTAAGTTGTTTGATCGAATTAAAGGGCGCTTGTTTCCTACAGCACAAGGATTGCGGTTATTTGAAGAAGTAAAGCGCTCTTATTATGGATTGGAAAGAATAATTGACGCGGCTGACAATATCCGCCAATTTGAACATGCACAATTATCCATCGCCTGCCTGCCCATGTTCTCACAATCTTTACTACCAAAAGCTTGTTACAGTTTCACTCAATGCTATCCTGAGGCAAAGCTTTCTATCATTCCGCAGGAATCGCCTCTATTAGAAGAATGGCTCTCAGCACAGCACCACGATATTGGCCTGACTGAACACTTGAAGACCCCCGCCGGCACTGAACGAGAAACGTTGATGACATTAAATGAAGTCTGTGTTTTACCCACCAATCACCCTCTATGCCAAAAACCACAACTGACGCCAGCTGATTTTCATGGACAAAGATTTATCAGCCTTTCAATAACAGACAGTTACAGGCAACTCATTGATATGATATTTACTGAACATCAAATCACCCGAAACATGGTGATAGAAACTCACAGTGCAGCCTCTATTTGTGCGATGGTGAGTGAAGGTATTGGTATTTCAATTGTAAATCCACTCACGGCACTGGATTATTTGGATAAAAACTCAAGGGTCTGTATTAGACCATTCAGTATCAATATCCCCTTTACTGTTAGTTTAATCAAACCTATCCATCGACCATCGTCAGATCCGGTTAAGGTCTTCATTACTCACCTAAAACAACAAGTGACCCTGTTTCCCTCGAAATTAGCCTCAGCTTTTCGACATTAACTTCTGCCAGTGAGGGGATGTAGCAAACCAATCCACCAAAAAATCCAACAACGCTCGTAGCGTCGTAGGCATATTTTGTCGGCTAGCATAAATACCATAAATCCCCATTGTCTTAGGTTGATAATCGGGCAATAACTCAACTAACTGCCCAGAGACTAAATAGGAAGACACAGAGTAATAAGGCTGCATTGCTATTCCGGCTCCTTGTAAAGCTGCTTCCATTAGCACTGTAGATTCATTGGCACTTAGCGTCCCACTGACCGGCACTGAATATTGCTCATGCTGTTTTTCAAACAACCATAAACTTTTGCCAAAAAAGTTATACGTTAAACAATTATGTGAAGCCAACTCCGCAGGATCTTGAGGGATAGATTTTCCGGTTAAATAAGCAGGAGCAGCACATACAACAGAATGACAAGTTGATAATGGCCGGGCAATCAGGTTCGGTTCCAGATTATTGGTAATACGAATCGCTAAATCAATCCGCTCCTCAATCAAATTGATGGCTTTATTATTCATTTGCAGATTGACAGCAATCTGTGGATACATACGCATAAATTCGGGAATAGCAACTGAAAGTGCACTAATACCCAATGATTGGGAACAACTTACACGTAGCAATCCCCTTAAGGATTGCGCCTCCAACGATTGTTGTACAGGCATTTCTTCCGCTAACTCCATCAACTTAAGACTACGTTGATACGCGCTTTCCCCTGCTGAGGTCAAGCTAATCTTACGTGTTGTACGATGCAATAATCGAACCCCCGCCCACCTTTCCATCTCGGCCAAATAGCGCGATACCATCGCCCTCGACATATCTAAACGTTCTGCCGCTGCGATCAAACTTCCCTGCTCAATAATCGTAACAAACACCTGTGCTGCTGTGACTCTATCCATTTCGGCTGACCTACTCTCTGCGCTAATTAGCTCGATACATGCAACAAATAGTTGCTAATAATGCGGTTTTTAAATCGAAATATGCAACTTATTATATGTTCAATTCAAGCAAATAAGCATATTGATATAGGAATTCGATAATGGCCCGCAAAAAAACATTAAATATCGCTCTGGCGGCAACTCTTTCTTTAGGAATGGCATCACTGGCACAAGCAGCCGACCTCAAGCTGGATATCTACAATCCGGGTGAAAAAGGCATATTCCCTGTTTCTTCTGAAATCATTAGTGGCGAGCATGAAGTTGTATTGATCGACGCTCAGTTTAAGAAAAGCGATGCACAAGAACTGATAAAAATGATCCAACAGACAGGAAAAAAACTGACAACGATCTACATCAGCCATTCCGATCCTGATTTTTACTTTGGCCTGGATGCGATCACCGAAGCTTTCCCAGAAGCCAAAGTTATCGCATCACCGGAAACCATCAAAGCAATCAATGAAACCAAAGATGGCAAACTGGCCTATTGGGGTGGAATGCTTGCCGATCAAGCTCCCAAAAAGATTATCGTACCTGAACCATTGAAAGGAAACTCCTTCACTGTTGATGGTGAAAAACTGATTGTTGAAGGATTGAATGGCCCAGCCGCAGATCGCACTTTTGTCTGGGTTCCTAAACTGAAAGCCGTTGTTGGTGGTGTCGCGGTTTCTGACAATATTCATGTGTGGATTGCAGATACCCAAACCAAAGAATCGCGCCAACACTGGGGACAAACTCTGGATCGCATTAAAAACTTGAAACCTGCGACTGTTGTACCAGGCCATTATCTGGGTAATTCATCAATGACATTGGATTCAGTTACTTTCACACAAAATTATCTGACCACACTAGAAAAAGAGTTACCGAAAGCAAAAGATTCCGATGAGTTAATTTCAGCTATGAAAAAACACTATCCAGATCTTGCTGATGAATCCAGCCTTGAGTTGAGTGCTAAAGTACTAAAAGGCGAAATGAAGTGGCCTCAATAAGTTAAAGCTTATAACGGACGTTGTAGATGGCAGCGTCCATTTTCTGAATATTATTATATTCAAAAGATTTTGAATCTCATGGAGTCTATTTCACTACAATAATAAAAAATACCCAATCAGATTGTAATTTCATTGTATTTTTAATCTAAACTTTATTCCAAGTTATCCTACTCACATAGCTATCAAAATATTAAAGGGCCAAACTCCTTTAGCCCTTGCATCAAGATTTTTTAGTAAAAGTGGCTTCCCTTATTCCAACATCAATAATTACTGTCTTTCTTGAATAATAATTTATTTTAAGTATGAAAAATGACCTCATGTAAGCCGATTTGTTAATGCCAGACAGTTAGTTTTTCTGGATTGCGCATGACCCAAATATCGCTGATATGCCCTTCCCTAACAGAAGTGGAGATCACTGCAACAGTACGGTCAGCCACTTTACCGACAAGTCCTGGTTCACCATTAACGAGTGCCGCCTCAATGCAAAGATCGCTTTGACGTTCGAAAACAGCAAGAAAAAAGTTGATAATTGCATCTTTGCCCAATAACGGCTCAGTTGCTGCATTCACAAAACCACCGCCATCGGTAATTGCACATGCTCGTTCATCCAAGACAGCAACCAGCTCCTTGATGTTGCCAGTAATCCATGCATCCCGGAAGTCAGTATTCACACGTGCATGTTCTTCTGAAGAGGACATAAAGTGTTCTTCTCGATCAATCCGCTTTCGCCCGGATGAGGCTAATTGACGGCACGCTTGCGGCGTCCTTCCTACAATTTCACTGATTTCCTCGAACGAATATTGAAAAACGTCATGGAGAATAAAGCTGACTCGTTCAGCGGGAGTCATCTTATCGAGAACTATCATCAGTGCCATAGAGACCGAATGAGCAAGGATAAGATGATCAGCTGGATCAGTAAATTCAGGTGATTCAGTCGCAGATATCCAATTTTCGTTTTGCGAGATAGGTTCAGGCAGCCACTCGCCGATATAGATTTCACGTTTTGATTTAGCTGATTTAAGTTTATCGAAACAAATTCGTGTCAGTGCCGTTCGTTGCCAAGCTATAGGAGATACAATCTGTTCACGTTCAGTTTGAGGGAGTTTGTACCATCGCAAATAGGTTTCTTGCACAGCATCCTCGGCATCAGGCATGATCCCTAAAAACCTGTACGCCAACGATTCAAGCTTAGAACGCGCGGAATCTACATGAGTAGAATCATCATCAGGCCCATTTCTCATCTGCTTTTTCTTTCTCATTCTTTTTCCTCAACTCGGTTTCGGGGAAATAGACTAGATTCAGTGCTCTTTCTACCTCTCTCCTAACATTAGAGTGTTAAACAAACGCATGTTTCTCTTAGAAGCGAAACTAAACTCTAATGACGAGAGACAAGGCAAAAATGTCAGGTATCAGGTTCAAAAACGAAAAATTTTCCTCACAATATCCTGACATATTGCATAGGCCAATCGTCTATGACATTAAACTCAGCTGAGTTTGGAACAAGCTATCGAATCTCTGTCTGCAAAAACTAGCAGAGCCTACTCCCATTAAGGAAGGTGCATAATGTCTAAGTCTGAAGTTACATTTATCAATATAATTGAAGTGAATCCAGAGAAACAGGCTGAAATTATCAAATTGCTACAAGAAGGAACCGAGTCAGTTATTAGTAAGAGACCCGGTTTCATTTCCGTTACCTTATTGGCGAGCAAAGATGGTAGCCGTGTCGTAAATATCGCGAAATGGAAGAGTATCGCTGACATTCAGGCAACACAGGCTGACCCTGCGTCAGCAGAATTTGCAAAACGTACCGCAGAGCTTACCAAGCCCAATCCTGGAATTTATAACGTCGTCGGGCAGTATTCAGCTTGAGTTTCTGGTTTTGAAGGACTGATTTTGAAGGACTAGTTTTGAAGACCTGGTTTCGACCGGGTCTTTTCTAATAGTCAATCATAGATTAACGAGCAGTCAGGCAAAACCCTACTAATACTATCGCAGATAAACATAGATAAGGCCCAAATGCGATAAAATCTGGGTAAGATTTTCTTTTCAGCCCAATTATCATAAATCCAAATAACCCAGATAATGAAGCTATCAACATCAATATGGGTACCATCTCCACACCTAACCATGCGCCGATAGCTGCAGTTAATTTAAGATCACCATACCCTATTCCCTCCTTCTTTAAGGTAAATAGACATAACCAATATAAAAACCATAAAAATAGATACCCTGATATGGCGCCGTATATCGCACTTTTTATCGAAACTAAATTGCCATCAAGATTAAATAAAATTCCAATCCATAATAAAGGCAGTGTGATAATATCTGGCAAGCAATATGTTTTAATATCGATAATAGATAATAAAAGCAAACCACTACAGAAAAACATAATTATTATATAGTCTATATCAATTGGAATAATAAACCATCCTTCTTGCATTCACATAATAAATTCAACTCTCATTTTTAAATGACATCCTTGTCATTGTATTTTATCCCTATTTCCCAACCTAAATCAGGACAGGGGTAATATTAAATTTTTCTTTCCTCCATTAGCAATAAAAAATCAGGAAAAATAACAATTACAAAATAAATATGCGAGGCAGCTCGCAGAGACATATCTCGTATGCCCTAAACAGAGAGATAGCTTGATTACGCAAACAGCACTCATTTATCATGGCAACGAATCAACTTTGTCATATGGCTGTTTGCGCCATACCGGAGATATCCGGAAAAAAGAAGGAAAGAAGAAATATGCGAATTCCACGCATCTATCACCCCGAACCGCTCTCAGTAGAAACTGAAATCTACTTGAGTGATGATGCTGCCAATCATGTTGGTCGCGTACTCAGAATGAATCATGGGCAATCATTACAACTCTTTGATGGCAGCAATCAGGTTTTTGATGCAGAAATCACTGAAGCCAATAAAAAAACAGTCAAAGTACGTATCCTTGATGGCAAGTTGTCTGATCATGAATCACCACTGAACCTGCATTTGGGACAGGTCATGTCTCGTGGTGAAAAAATGGAATTCACAATCCAAAAATCGGTTGAACTGGGTGCCAGCACTATCACCCCATTACTCTCCGAACGCTGTGGTGTAAAACTAGATGCGGAAAGGTTAGAGAAGAAATTATATCAATGGAAAAAAATCGTCATTGCTGCCTGTGAACAATGCGGGCGTAACCGTATTCCAGAAATCCGCCCAGTCATGACACTTGAAGCATGGTGCGCAGAAAATGATGATAGCCTAAAATTAAATCTGCATCCCCGTGCTAGCCAAAGTATCAATACCCTACCGCTTCCTGTGGAAAAAGTACGCCTATTGATTGGTCCTGAAGGAGGGTTATCTGCTGAAGAAATAGAAATGACAGCAAACTACCAATTTACTGATATCCTATTGGGGCCTCGCATCCTGAGGACAGAAACGACGGCACTCACCGCAATTACCGCACTGCAAGTACGTTTCGGTGATCTGGGTTAAGGAGAAAAAATGATCAAGCTCGGTATAGTGATGGATCCAATTTCATCCATCAAAATCAAGAAAGACACTAGTTTCGCCATGCTGCTCGAAGCACAAAAACGCGGGTGGGAAATCCATTACATGGAAATGGATGATCTCTATCTCCATCAGGGGGAAGCCCGTGCTCGTACCCGTTTGCTCACGGTAGAAGAAAATCCGCAGCAATGGTACCAATTTGGCAGTGAACAAGAGATAGTACTCGATACCTTGCAAATCATTCTGATGCGCAAAGATCCGCCTTTCGATACTGAGTACATTTATGCTACCTACATTCTGGAAAGGGCTGAAGTCAAGGGTACGCTAATCGTTAACAAGCCCCAGAGCCTACGTGACTGCAACGAAAAACTGTTCACAGCTTGGTTCCCTGAACTAACACCAGATACACTGGTAACCCGTAATGCCAAAAATTTACGCGAATTCCATCAAAAGCATGGCGATGTTATCTTTAAGCCGCTGGATGGCATGGGAGGAGCTTCTATATTCCGCCTGAAGCAAGATGACGCAAATGTAGGCGTCATTATCGAGACCTTGACTGAACACGGCCACCGTTATTGTATGGCGCAAAATTTCCTGCCCGCGATTAAGGATGGGGATAAACGTGTACTGGTAGTCGATGGTGAACCTGTACCATATTGCCTTGCCCGCATCCCAGCTCAGGGTGAAACCCGTGGCAACCTTGCAGCGGGTGGACGCGGGGAAGCCCGCCCCTTGTCAGAAAGTGATTGGACGATCGCCCGGGCAGTAGCCCCCGTCTTGAAAGAGAAAGGGTTAATCTTTGTTGGACTCGATATCATTGGTGACCGTTTAACTGAAATTAACGTTACCAGCCCAACCTGTGCACGTGAAATAGAAGCGGCTTTCCCGGAAGTCTCCGTTACCGGCATGCTGATGGATGCGATCGAAAAACGATTGGACAAACAGATAGCCCAATAGCCAAATAACTTTCGTTTCCTGACAAGATTTACCATTTATAATAAGTACCCATATCCCCATGGGACTTAAGCTTTGCGAAAGCCTCTCGCTGTTAGAGAGGTTTTTTATTTCCCCATTTTTCTATGCGGTTAATTTTTATACGCACAACACTATATAGAGAAAGAAAACCTGAAAATCTTTAATTCATTGAAAATCAAGTGTAGTCCTTGTATAAAGGGCTACGCTCACCCCACGTACCGTGGGCCAATCCACCCTTAGATTGCCAAAATAATTATCAGAAAACACATGAACTTACAGCACCATTTTCTTATTGCCATGCCTTTGCTCTCTGATCCTTATTTCAACCGTTCTGTAGTTTACATCTGCGAACATGATCAAAACGGGGCAATGGGATTAGTTATTAATAAACCGATAGCTCAAGTTTCTATCCAAAGTATTTTACAAAAGTTAGATATTGATCCTGAAGATAGAGACCATACTATTAATCTCAACGAACCTGTGATGGCAGGAGGCCCCCTGTCTGAAGAGCATGGATTCATTTTGCATACACCACAATCAGGTTTCAGCTCCAGCATTCAGATTTCTGAGCAGACCATGATCACAACATCTAAAGATATGCTGGAAGCACTAGGTACGCCGCGCCAACCAAAAAATGTTTTAATGACACTCGGATATTCAAGCTGGGAAACAGGTCAGCTGGAAAAAGAGATTATGGAAAATAGCTGGCTTACCGTCAGTGCAGAACCTTCCATTATTTTCAATACCCCTGTTGCGGATCGCTGGCATGAAGCCGCTTCCCTGCTAGGGATCAATATTTACAATCTCGCATTACAAGCGGGGCATGCCTGATGAAGAATCGCACCATCATTGCCTTCGACTTTGGTACCCGTAGTATCGGCGCAGCTATCGGGCAAGAAGTTACAGGTACAGCCAGAGCACTATCTGCCTTTAAAGCCAATGAAGGCTCACCCAATTGGGAACTTATCGGGAAACTACTCAAAGAGTGGCAACCCGATTTAGTTATTGTGGGTTTACCACTCAATATGGATGGCACAGAGCAGCCTGTCACCGCACAGGCCCGCAAATTTGCCAATCGAATACATGGGCGGTTTGGTATTCAGGTTGAACTGCATGATGAACGATTAACCACCGTGGAAGCTCGCTCTCATTTATTTGATAACGGTGGTTATAAGGCATTGAATAAAGGCAAAGTCGATGCTGCTTCCGCTGTCATCATTTTAGAAAGCTGGTTTGAGCAGCAGTATTCGCAATAACATGCTTTCTTAATAACCATAAGGAGCGATTGTTACTGAACAGCCATAATCAGCTCCTCTATTCAGCCAGCAGTCCCAACGACTTACGCTGTTGTCGGCTTTGCTCGTAAGTTTGCATACCGCAAGCGGCGCCTGTTTGCATTAGTGTGACTATTTGATGGTTTTTGCCTTCTCTAATCAAATGGCTGACTGCTTGATTAACAATCAAAACTTCATGAATAGCCACCCTACCACCCTCTTTTGCTGGAAGCAGTTGCTGAGAAATAACAGCCTTTAAGCTTCCAGCCAATTGACTGCAAATCCAGCCTTTTTCTTCTGCGGAGAAAACATCAACCAAGCGATCGATTGCTTGGATCGCACCACGGGTATGTAACGTTGACAATACAAGATGCCCCGTTTCAGCCGCCGTCAATGCCAGCCGAATCGTCTCTTTGTCGCGCAACTCACCTAACAAAATCACATCAGGATCTTGCCGCAATACTCCTTTTAATGCCGTTTGATAATTCGGTACATCCTCACCAATTTGCCTTTGTTGTATCAGGCAATTACGGCTTTGATGAACGAATTCTATCGGGTCTTCCAGTGTGATGATATGTTTACTACCGTGGCTATTAAAAGCATTTATCATGGCTGACAGCGTAGTGGATTTACCGCTTCCCGTTGCACCTGTCACTAAGATCAATCCACTCACTTCCTGCAAGATAAGTTGCTGGATGATATCAGGCGCATGCAGCTGTTCCAGAGTCGGACATTTATCCGTAATCAGTCGCAATACCAATGATAAATGGGATTGCTGATAAAACATATTTCCCCTTAGCCGCTGCTTATCTGCCATTTCCACCACAAAATCGACATGACCGTACTCCTGTAACTGATATTTCTGGGCATCAGATAAGACTTCTTCGCTCCATGCTAAGATGGTATCCGATTGAATTTCGTCTAATTGTATCTGCGCATACAACACACCATTAATGCGCAAAACAGGAACTTGACCGACACAAAGATGCAGATCGGAAGCATTATGCTTTACACTAAGGGACACCAATTTTTCCATATTCATTTTTTAATCTCCTGAGTCTCTTATGAACAATATTGAACAAAATCTTCACGATGTCAGGAACCGCATTACAGTTGCTGCTCAAAAATG
This sequence comes from Xenorhabdus hominickii, assembly GCF_002632725.1. Lineage (GTDB taxonomy): Bacteria > Pseudomonadota > Gammaproteobacteria > Enterobacterales > Enterobacteriaceae > Xenorhabdus > Xenorhabdus hominickii. The sequence goes on along the minus strand of NZ_NJAI01000002.1, from coordinate 77,942 downwards.
CGGACGTACTTCAGAAGAAATTACGTTACTTGCAGTCAGTAAAACCAGACCTGCGGAGGACATCGCAAAAGCCATAGCCTCTGGTCAGCGGGAATTTGGTGAAAATTACGTTCAGGAAGGGGTCGATAAAATTCAACACTTTATCAATCATGATGATTTAGTGTGGCACTTTATTGGTCCATTGCAGTCCAATAAAAGTCGTCTGGTCGCAGAAAACTTTGATTGGTGCCATACCATAGATAGGTTGAAAATCGCACAACGTTTAAATGAACAACGTCCTGAACAAATCGCACCACTGAATGTATTAATTCAAATTAATATCAGTGGTGAAGAGAGCAAATCAGGTATTTTGTTGGAAGAATTAACAGAATTCGCAACAACGATTAATGCAATGCCTAATCTGGTATTACGTGGGTTGATGGCAATACCTGCACCAGAAAGCGATTTTGAACGCCAAATAGCGGTTTTTCGCCAGATGGAACAGGCTCTTATCGAACTGAAAACCCAATACTCGCAAGTCGATACATTATCAATGGGCATGACGAATGATATGGAAGCTGCCATTACATGTGGCTCCACATTAGTACGGATTGGAACAGCAATATTCGGTGCCCGTAAGTATGATACCTAATTCGAAACCCCAAAATTAACTCATTAATATGCGAGACTGTTTAATGGAAAATCGTAAAATTACCTTTATTGGCGCAGGAAATATGGCTCATGCCATTATCGCCGGATTGATCAGGCAAGGCTATCCAGCCGAACTCATCACCGTCTGCTCCCCAAGTACAACTCGCCGTGATGTGCTGGCAAAAGAATATGGCATTAACAGCCAAAGTAATAACATTCGTTATGCACAAGAAGCAGATGTCATCGTACTGGCTGTTAAACCGCAAATGATGGCTGAAGTTTGTGATCCACTTCGCTCACAGGTTGGTTTCAATCAGAAACTTGTCCTTTCCATTGCTGCAGGTATTCCCGTCGCCCGTTTTTACACTCTTTTGCAGGATAATCTCAATCTTATCCGCATCATGCCAAATACACCCTCACTTATCGGTCAAGGAATTAGTGGCCTGTTTGCACCAGAACAAGTTGAACAATCTGATCGCGAGTTTGCTGCATCCCTGATGAGCAGTGTTGGCAAAGTCTGTTGGGTGAAAAATGAAAACGGTATCAACGATATTATTGCCGTAGCAGGTAGTGCTCCTGCCTACTTCTTCCTTTTCATGGAGTCCATGCAACAAGAAGCAGAACGTCTGGGATTTGATAGCGAAACTGCCAGAGAACTTGTTCTGCAAACAGCCATGGGGTCAGCTAAGCTTGCTGAAACCCAAAAAGATCTTCCTTTTGCTATTCTGCGTGAGCAGGTAACATCTAAAGGCGGTACAACGGCTGAAGCACTGCGAATTTTTTATGAAGGCCATCTGCCTGAAATTGTATCCCGTGCTATGCAAGGAGCAATCCGACGAGCGCAGGAAATGGAAAAATTATTTTAACTCAATTGGTTTAATTTACTCAGGGCTGCTACATGCAATTCTTAAACTTCGTTTTTTTTACAGTTCTGGATTTATATATTGCTATTTTACTGCTTCGCGTCTGGATGCAGTGGACACGTTGCGATTTTTATAATCCATTTGCACAATTTATCGTTAAAATTACCCAACCCATAGTGCGTCCATTACGCCGGGTTATCCCTGCCATTGGTCCCATTGATACAGCATCTGTCGTATTTGCCTACTTACTCGTTTTCATCAAAATAATGCTGCCATTGTGGTTAGCCACCGACCAAGTTCTGATGCCTTCTGCGTTTATATTTCTACTTGGATTGGTCGAACTTCTGACGGCTGCTGGAAAATTGGTTTTCTGGCTCGTAATCGCACGAGCGTTACTCAGTTGGATAAGTCAAGGACGCAATCCGGTGGATTATGTTCTAATTCAACTAACTGAACCGTTAATGGCACCTATCCGCCGTATCATCCCTTCTATGGGTGGTCTTGATTTTTCTGCCATGATTGTGATGATAGTCCTCTACGCCCTGAATGCGCTGCGTAATGACGTGATAGGATGGTTATTTTCAATGTTCACAGGTTCATGAGATACATCGATTATTTAGAAAACAGAATTGGATAAACAGTAATGCAAAAAGTTGTTCTCGCCACGGGAAATGCCGGCAAAGTACGTGAACTGGCGGATTTATTGGCCGACTTTGGTTTAGATATCGTAGCCCAAACCGAATTGGATGTTGATTCTGCCGATGAAACAGGCCTCACCTTTATTGAAAATGCGATCATCAAAGCTCGTCATGCAGCCGCAGTAACCGGGCTGCCTGCGATCGCCGATGATTCTGGATTATCCGTTAATGCTCTGGGTGGTGCACCGGGTATTTATTCCGCCCGTTATGCTGGCAATGGCGCCTCTGATCTGGAAAATCTGGAAAAGCTGCTGGAAGCCATGAAGGGTATTCCTGACGAGCAACGTCAGGCACAATTCAACTGTGTGTTGGTTTATTTGCGCCATGCTGAAGATCCCACTCCTTTGGTCTTTCACGGTCATTGGTCAGGTATTATCACCCATGAACCTGCTGGAGAAAGCGGTTTTGGCTATGATCCCATCTTTTATTCACCCGAATTTGGCTGTACAGCAGCACAACTGAGCCGCGAACAAAAACGTTCAGTTTCACATAGAGGGAAAGCGCTGGAAATGTTGTTGGAAGCCATGCGTAATGCTTAAGTTGCCGCCTCTGAGTCTCTATATTCATATTCCTTGGTGTGTGCAAAAATGCCCTTACTGTGATTTCAATTCACATGCATTAAAGGGCGATGTGCCACACCAAGAGTATGTCGATCACCTATTGACGGATCTGCGCACTGATTTGCCGATGATTGGTGATCGTGAAATATCTACAATTTTTATCGGTGGAGGAACTCCCAGCCTGTTAAGCGCTGAGGGTATGCAACGCTTACTTGATGGGGTTCGTGCTTTACTACCGCTTTCGCCACAAGCAGAAATTACGATGGAAGCTAACCCCGGAACAGTTGAGGCGGACCGTTTCAGTGGGTATCAAAAAGCCGGCATTAATAGGATTTCTATCGGAGTACAAAGTTTTGGTTCAGATAAACTAATCCGTTTGGGGCGCATCCACGGTCCGGACGAAGCCAAGCGAGCGGCAAAATTGGCGGATGAGCTTGGATTACGTAGCTTTAATCTGGATTTAATGCATGGGTTACCCAACCAGACACTCAATGAAGCATTGAATGATTTACGTCAGGCTATTGAATTATCGCCACCACATCTGTCTTGGTATCAATTGACGATTGAACCTAATACCAGTTTCGGCTCCCGTCCGCCTGTTTTACCTGATGATGACGCACTCTGGGATATATTTTCCCAAGGTCATCAATTACTGACGGAAGCGGGCTACCAGCAATATGAAACTTCTGCGTATGCCAAACCGGATTATCAGTGTCAGCATAACCTTAACTACTGGCGTTTTGGTGATTACTTAGGAATTGGCTGCGGAGCGCATGGGAAAATCTCATTTGAAGATGGCCGTATCCTTCGCACGGTAAAAACCAAACATCCTCGTGGCTACATGCAGGGACGCTATTTGGATAAGAAAAATCTGGTGGATGATGAAGATCGTCCATTTGAATTTTTTATGAACCGCTTTCGGTTGCTGGAATCCATGCCGAGGCAAGATTTCAGTGATTTTACCGGATTACCAGAAAGTTTTATTCGCCCACAAATTAATGAAGCACTGGCTAAAAGCTATATCACTGAAAGCGATACGCATTGGCAAATCACCAAGCATGGGAAGCTATTCCTGAATTCATTACTGGAACTATTTTTGTAATCAACAAGGCATATTTTAATTAGAAATAGACTTCCCCCGAAAATAGATTTTAATATTCAGTTTCCGGGGGAAGATTCAGTAAAGATTAAATATCAATCTATATGATTACAATCCATCTACAATTGCATTGATTTGGCGTGTCAGGCTATCCAAGCCACCACCAGACAAATACCACAGATCTGGTTGCAGATAGGTAATTTTGCCATTTTTATAAGCATTGGTTGATTGCACTTGCTCATTTTCAAACTGAGCTTTTGTCAATTCACCTGCACCAATGGCTTTACTGCGATCAATAATAAAAATTGCATCAGGATTTGCCTGTGCAATCATTTCAGATGTCACAACACGTGATTTTTCTTTATTTACAGACGTAGGTAATTCAGCACGTTGAGCTTTAATCACATCATAAACAACGGCTTGATTATTTGAATATAACTCACCTGAGTTGTGTAATAAAACCACTACCTTACTATTTGAAGATTTAGCTTTTTCCTGCGCTACCGCAATAGTTTTCTCCAAATCAGTAATCTGCGCTTTAATGGCATCCTGCTTATTAAATAACTCGCCCAGTAACTTTAAGTTACTATCAACAGACGATAGATAGTTTTTATTCTCTGTACTTAAATCAATTGTTGGTGCAATCTGTGATAAACGATCATAAAAAGATCCTTGACGTCCGGTTATCACAATCAAATCCGGTTTTATTTCAGCCAATTTTTCCAAATTAGGTGATTTCATTCCACCTGCATCATGCATATTTGTGGGTAGGCCGCTACGCACATATTCAGGTAAATTTTCCACTGGTAATGCGATAACACGATCAGATAACCCCAATTTAGCCATCGAATCATAAGTACCAAAATCGAATAAGACGACTTTATTCGGATCTTTTTTCACTCGAGTTTCGCCAGACAGATGTTTTATTGTGACGTGATCACCTGTCTGAGACGTTATTAAATTTGGCGTGAATACTGTGGTTGGCTGGCTGAATGCAGAATGGCTGGCGACAGAAAACAGTGAAGCAATAACAATTGGCAAGATCTTTTTCATTGTTACACCTGAATTAAGCATGTTGGTAAAAAGTAACTCGCATTCTAGGTAACAACATGAAGATGTCAATCAAATAAGAATCAATTTCATATTGATTCTTATTTTGATAAATATCGACCTAATAAATCTCGGGTATATTGTGATTCACTTAATGGAATTTATAAAACTGATGCGCTGCTGTTCCAAATTATTCACTTTACTACAAACAACTTCTTTTAAGTGCTTCAACTCTTTTTCCTGTTTTTTCAATTCTGCATCAAAACCATTTTGCATTCCGCCCAATCCGCCGAGGAGAGACATCAACATCTGTTTGCCGCCACCATTTTGATCACTATTTTTACGGCTCATTTCGTTAATGCTATCCTGCAAAATACCACCAAGGCTCTGTTCAACAAGTTTTTGACCTTCATCTTCCACTTGTTTGATTGCTTGAAAGTTAAATGTAAAACCATTAGTACGGGTTTCAATGACTTTATCGATTTGTTTATTAAGGCTAGATTCCAAGTGAAATAAGCGGTTACGTATATTACTTTCCTTACCCATCGTATCAACAACGACTTTATCCAGCGATTGGCGTGCAATTGCCAACTGGCTCAGCGCCTCTTTCTTAACCCATGGCAAATCCTGACGGATCGTTTTTTGATACTGCTGAGCTTTGTCACGTTGTTTTGTGTTCAATGACAATACCTTGCCATCACGAGTGACAGAGCCATCAGGCAATATTTTTAGATTTCCACTGGCTCCAACGATTTGAACAGACTTTGACGTGACCGTAATATTATCTTTAAGTATCATCTGACATTCAGCCCCTGCTTGTGCCTGAGCAACAACTCCTTGAGCTAAAAATAATATTGATGCAAGAATCATGATCCTGCGTAACATATGTTCTCCTGATTTTCTTTGCTTGATGGCTTTCCACCAGCAAAAGCTGAGATTAAAAAATAGAGCGCCCAATACGCCTTGCTAATTTTTCCAATGCCGCACAACCCGCCAATGAGTTACCAGATTTATCCAATTCAGGAGACCATACCACAACGGTAAACTCCCCCGGAACAACACAAACAATGCCGCCACCAACACCCGACTTTCCTGGCATTCCGATCCTGAACGCAAACTCCCCAGAACCATCATACATCCCACAAGTGAGCATTAGCGCATTAATCTGCCTTGTTTGTCGAAGACTTAATATTTTCTGATCAGAGTCAGGCATTCGTCCTTTATTTGCCAAATAAATAAAGCACTTAGCTAATTCAACACAATTCATTTTCAAGGCGCAATAATGGAAATAAGTTTGCAAAACCGTAAGTACATCATTCTCAAAATTGCCAAATGATTTCATCAGATAGGCAATTGCGGCATTACGACTTGAATGATCCATCTCTGAACGGGTAACAATTTCATCATAACAAATGTCTTTTTTCCCAGTGAGACTACGAACAAACTCCAGCATTCTATGCTTAGGTGCACTCAAGCGTGATTGCAGCATATCGCAAATAATCAGCGCGCCCGCATTAATAAAAGGATTGCGCGGTATTCCCTTTTCCAGCTCTAACTGAACCAAGGAATTAAACGGTTGCCCCGAAGGCTCCGTGCCAACTCGCTGCCAGATGTCATTCTCTTGATAACGAGTCATCGCCAATGTCAGACTCAACACCTTGGAAATGGATTGTATAGAGAAACGAGTCTCCGCATTTCCCGCTTGAAAAATTTGTCCATCAACCGTACAAATGGCCATTGCTAGATTATTTACCGAAACTTCTGCCAGAGCAGGTATGTAATCTGCCACTTTCCCTTGGCCAATCAAAGGGCGTACTTCTTCTAAGATATCTGCCAATAATGAATTAGAGAACCTTACTTTCACCACTTTTCTCCAGACAAAAAAGGGCTCTCAAGGAGCCCCTGCATACAGCGTTATTTTGGTATAACACGCTATTTTTTATGCAACAGCAAATCAATCCCACCACACATCAAACAACTCTGATGTGACAACATCTTCCATTCCTTTATCTTTCAGCCACTTATCAACTAACTGACGATGTTCTTCGGTGCATTTGCCAATTTTTTGCAGGCAGATCAAACCTTCCCACTGCAAATAACCGCTGGCATCCAAAGCCAAGCCATTTGGCTCAACCAACTCTTCAATGAAGGTATCAACCGTGCTGTCAACAACATCAACGGATGTATTGGCCGGGAAACTCCACTTCACTGAAAACCCTAATTCCTGGAATTCATCAATATGCATTTTTTTACGCAGACGACGACTACGGTTTTTAGCCATTATTTTACCCTCTCAAACATTAGATCCCATACGCCATGCCCTAACCGCTGACCGCGCATCTCGAATTTTGTGACCGGACGTGAATCAGGACGCGGAACATAATCGCCGTTTTCCGATACATTGCAATACCCTTCAGCTCCGCTCATCACCTTTAGCATATGTTCAGCATATGGTTGCCAGTCGGTAGCCATATGGAAAACACCGCCGGTTTTCAGCTTGCTTCTAATCAATTGAGCAAATTCAGGTTGCACAATTCGGCGCTTGTTATGACGGGCTTTATGCCATGGGTCAGGGAAGAAAAGCTGAACCATCTCCAGACTCTGTTCTGGGATCATATTATTCAGCACTTCAATGGCATCATGGCACATCACCCGCAAATTACTCAGGTTTTCGTCTTCAGCAGAAGCCAGACATGCCCCCACCCCCGGCGCATGAACTTCGATACCAAAAAAGTTTTTCTCTGGATTCTGGCTTGCCATCGTCACCAATGACATCCCCATACCAAAACCAATCTCAAGTACAACAGGGGCTTCACGGCCAAATAATTCTCTCATATTGGACATTTCTGACTGGTAGTCGATGCCCATCTTCGGCCATACATTATCAAGCGCTTGCTGCTGACGAGTCGTTAACCGTCCTTGCCGACGCACAAAACTGCGGACACGGCGCAAAGCCCTGCCATTTTCATCATATTCCGGTGAAATTACGTTATTTATCATGCTACTTTCTGTCAATTTTAAAGGCATTGGCTCAGGCGTCTGGGGCTTTATGTACCGCAGGGTTACCTAAAGAGCGCAATTATGCAAAGATGGCTGAGTTTATCAAGATCAATGCCCATAAGCACAACTTTAATGCTAATTTGCGTAGCTCTTCGAAACAAAGTTCGGGTTTACACTGAGAGTACACTATGTTGCAATCCTATTCACAAAACAATAATCCGATATAAAGACAATTATTCTAATGATGGAAGCTGAGCAATTTTCACAGGTGGTACTTGAATGGTATCACCGCTATGGTCGCAAGACTCTGCCGTGGCAGTTGGAAAAAACGTCCTATCACGTCTGGCTATCAGAGGTGATGCTGCAACAAACACAGGTCGCGACCGTCATTCCCTATTTCCAAAAATTTATTTCACGTTTTCCCGACGTTGCCTCTTTGGCCGCAGCACCATTAGATGAAGTTCTCCACTTATGGACTGGTCTGGGGTATTACGCACGCGCCCGTAACTTACATAAAGCCGCCCAACAGATTGTGACGTTACACCATGGCAGATTCCCAACGACATTCGATGAAGTTGTTGCCCTGCCCGGAGTGGGACGCTCAACGGCGGGTGCTATTCTCTCTCTGTCTCAAGGCAAACATTTTCCCATTCTTGATGGTAATGTGAAACGTGTCTTAGCCCGCGGCTATGCCGTTGATGGTTGGCCGGGGAAAAAAGAGGTTGAGAACCAGTTATGGGATATCAGCACACGTGTCACACCTAAGCATGGAGTCGAATATTTTAATCAAGCGATGATGGACTTGGGTGCCATAGTTTGCACCCGCAGTAAACCGAAATGTGAGATTTGCCCACTCAATACCGGCTGCATCGCTTACGCCAATCATAGCTGGGCAAACTATCCAGGGAAAAAACCGAAACAGAGCATCCCTGAAAAAACAGCTTATTTCTTATTAATGCAACATGGTAATAAAGTTTGGCTAGAACAAAGACCTCTTTCTGGTATTTGGGGTGGCCTGTTTGCCTTTCCACAATTTGCTGATCAAGTGTCTCTGGAGCAATGGCTGCAAGACTCCGGTATCTCTCACAGCACACTTGAGCAACTGACAGCATTTCGCCACACATTCAGTCATTTTCATTTAGATATCGTCCCCATTAGAATAGATATTTTATCTTTTGATTCCTGCATGGATGAAAACAAGGGACTTTGGTATAACTTACGCCAGCCAGCGACTGTAGGATTGGCAGCTCCCGTTGAGTATCTTTTGCAACAATTGGGGTAATTTTCCCATCATTTTGAGGATTGATTATGAGCAGAACTATTTTTTGTACTTTTTTGCAACAAGAAGCCGAAGGCCAAGATTTTCAGTTCTATCCGGGAGAACTGGGCAAGCGTATTTTCAATGAAATATCTAAAGAAGCATGGCAACAATGGATGAGCAAACAAACCATGCTGATTAATGAAAAAAAATTAAATACCATGAATCCTGATGACCGTAAACTACTTGAACAGGAGATGAAGAAGTTCCTGTTTGAAGGACATGATATTCAAATTGACGGTTATACTCCGCCGGAAAAATAATTTTATAACGCTTATCCCGACCAGTTTTAAATTGCAGTGCGGCGTCCTAGGTACATAGAAAATTATGTACCTAGAGTAAATAAACACAGCCGCGGCTTAAAAAACGGGGGATAAGTACCTTCTTATTCAGCTTTAAATACAGATGACATACTCAACGGCATTGTAAAATGAAAAGACTGCTAGCTCTGATTCTTCTCACTCCACTCCTGATTTCCTGTTCTAGCAAAAAAGACGTTGAATTCAATGAAGCTTACATAAAAGATACAAATGGCTTTGATATCTTGATGGGGCAATTCGCCCACAACATTGAAAATATTTGGGGTTTGCAAGAAGTTTTAATCGCGGGTCCAAAAGATTACGTGAAATATACAGATCAATACAAAACCCGCAGCCATATCAATTTTGAGGCGGGAAACATCACGATTGAAACCATCTCTCCGATTGAACCTACCGAACATTTACGCAAAGCAATCATTACGACCTTACTTATGGGTGATGATCCGGGGTCAGTCGATCTTTATTCTGACGCTAATAATATTCAGATCAGCAAAGAGCCATTCCTTTATGGACAAGTTCTGGATAACAATGGTGAGCCCATTCGTTGGGAATGGCGCGCACGCCATTTTGCCAATTATCTGATTGAGAACAAATTACAAAAGCGTCAATCAGGCCTGCATGTCATTTGGTCAATCACTATTAAATTAGTGCCTAACCATTTAGATAAACGAGCGCATAAATATCTGCCTATCATTCGTAAAGCCTCTATCAAATATGGTGTTGATGAATCCCTGATCCTTGCCATCATGCAAAATGAATCCAGCTTTAACCCTTATGCCGTCAGTCGTTCTGATGCATTGGGGCTTATGCAAGTCATGCAACACACGGCCGGACGCGATGTCTTCAAGATGCAAGGGAAGTCTGGTCAACCCAGCCGCAATTACCTTTTCGATCCTGAAAACAACATTGATGCCGGCACAGCCTATCTATCAATATTGCAGAATATCTATTTAGGCGAAATCAAAAATGCCACTTCACGCCGATACGCCGTTATTACTGCCTATAATGGCGGTGCAGGTAGTGTATTACGTGTATTCTCCAGCGATAAGAAAAAAGCGGCTCAAATCATCAATACAATGGAACCTGGCAATGTTTATGAAACACTGACAAATAAACACCCATCAGCCGAATCACGCCGTTATTTGATGAAAGTGAACAATACCCAAAAAAATTATCGCAGATAGTTGATATCAAATAATCATGGATGGAGAGGCTATTGTCTCTCCATTTTGTTTGGATTTATAGCTTGTTGGATAATTTGAAAGCACACAGATGAAATTATGCAGAAATTCGTTGACGGATTTATATTAATACGGTTTAATGCGCCCCGTTAGCCCGGATAGCTCAGTCGGTAGAGCAGGGGATTGAAAATCCCCGTGTCCTTGGTTCGATTCCGAGTCCGGGCACCACTTCAACTTCCAGTGAAATCCAGCCCAGTAAAACAATTCTTAGCAAGTCCTGCAAAATCAATACTATTTCCTATTTCTATGTCTAGTTTCGTCTGTTGCAATCAAGATACAGCGAAGGGCATAATTCGGGGCACTTACCGTTCGATTACAAGGATGCCCTTAATAATGAAACTAAACGCCCGGCAAATCGAAACTGCAAAGCCCAAAGAAAAAACCTACAAACTCGCCGATGGCGGTGGTCTCTATTTAGAAGTCTCGTCACGTGGTTCGAAATACTGGCGCATGAAGTATTACCGCCCGACCGATAAGAAAGAAGACCGTCTGGCGTTCGGTGTTTATCCGGCGGTGTCGTTAGCCGATGCCCGCGCTAAACGGGATGAAGCCAAAAAGCTGATGGCACAGGGCATCGATCCCAAAGCCGAGAAAAAAGGCACTGCCTCGCCATCGAAAATCACACATACATTTGAACACATCGCCCGCGCATGGCATGCCAGCAACAAACGCTGGAGTGACAGACATAGCCAAACAGTGCTGCGCAGCCTTGAGCAGTCTATTTTCCCACAGATTGGCAGGCTCGATATCACCACATTAAGAACCAGCCAGCTTTTAGCTCCCATCAAAGCCATTGATGATGCGGGTAAACACAACATCGCCCAACGATTGCAACAACGTGTTACAGCTATCATGCGTTATGCTGTCCAGAATGATATCCTCGAATCCAGTCCTGCCAGTGATATGGCGGGGGCGCTTTCCACCGTAAAATCCCGTCACCATCCCGCCCTGCCTCATGAATGTTTACCTGATTTTCTGAACCGATTGTCTGCTTATCGCGGGCGCTTACTGACCAAGATCGCGGTCGAGCTGGCGCTGCTGACGTTTGTCCGTTCCAGTGAGTTGAGATTCGCCCGCTGGCAGGAAATCGACCTTGAAAACGCGGTATGGAAAATTCCCGCCACAAGGCAACCCATCAAAGGCGTTCGCTTTTCTGAGCGTGGCATGAAAATGAAAACCGATCACCTTGTACCACTGAGCCGTCAGGCTGTCCGGCTTATCAACACGCTACGCGAACTAAGCGGCAATTGCGATGTGATGTTCCCCTGCGATCATAATTCCGCGAAAGTCATGAGCGAAAACACGGTTAACAAGGCATTACGGGCGATGGGTTACGACACCCAAACCGATGTCTGCGGGCACGGTTTCCGTACAATGGCACGCGGTGCAATGGGTGAATCCGGTCTGTGGAGCGATGACGCCATTGAACGCCAGCTCAGCCATATCGAACGAAACAACGTCCGGGCGGCATATATTCATACATCCAAACATCTGGACGAACGGCGGCTGATGGTGCAGTGGTGGGCGGATTATCTGGATGCGAACCGGGAAAAACCCATAACACCGTATGACTTCGCCAAACCACTGCGTGACAGGAAAAACCGCTAGTACAATTTGCAACCCGTTAATTTTCATCGGGAGAAAAACAATTAACGCTGTTCATTAAGTCTTGCTTTTTAAATAATCCGCCTGTCATCAAACAACGTCCACGATGATATTTCAGGGACTGGGTAACAGGAGAAGTGACATGACAGTGGCTGCATTGAAAACAAGCCTGATTCGTTTGCCGGAAGTACAACGCAGGACGGGTTACAGCAAAGCGTGGATCTACAAGCTGATTAGCGATGGAGAATTCCCGAAACAGGTCAAGATTGGTCCGCGTTCAGTGGCCTTTATTGAAGCAGAAATTGATGACTGGATCGCCCAGCGTATCGCTGAATCGCGAACGGCATAATACAGAAAAGAAGATGACATAAGACACGTAACATAAAAATACAACGCCCCGAAGTGCTACCAACACTGCGAGGCGTTTCACCAATAACCATTCGTAAGGTAAAAAATTATGGCTGATACACAGCATACCCAAACTCGTCCCAAATTTACAGTTCAAAAAACATCAGGCAGCCAAAAACCGCTTGATCTGATCCAAACCGTCAAAACCTCGGCTATGTATTCCTGGCAAAATCTGCTACCTGCCTGTGGTATTGATATTCCCGCAAAAGGTAAACATGGCGCTTGTCCCATCTGCGGTGGTACTGACCGTTTTCACTTTATCGATGATCACCATCATGGCAACTGGCATTGCCGTCAGTGTGACGCCCCAAACTATGGTGATGGACTGGATTTAGTGGCAAGAATCAAAGGGATCTCTGTTACTGAGGCGGCAAAAGTTGTCGCTAATGTACTGGCGCTACCTTTGCCAGCCCCCAAGCCAGCCAAAGAAACCCATTATCCAACACTACCGATTGCTGAAAGAGTGGCGGCACTGATGGCGCAAACTGTCGCCGGGCAATCGCCCTATCTAACTGCAAAGGGTCTGCAACATCTTGATCAGCGGCTACTGTTTGATAATTCGACAGTGCTGGTACTGACAGCACTGGATAAAAAAGTCACCGGTGCGCAGATCATTAAACCCAATGGCGAGAAAAAATTCTTCCCCGGTAGCCAGAAAAAAGGGGCGTTTATTCCCTTGACAGCGCTGGAAGAGCATCTGGAGACGGTAATTATTACCGAAGGTTACGCCACAGCTCTGACGGTTAACCAACTCTATAAAGGCAACGTTCTGGCGGCGCTGGATGCAGGCAATTTATCTTCTGTTGCCAAAGCCATTCGGGAACGCTGGCCGGACACCAAAATCATTATTGCCGCAGATAATGACTGGCATCGCCCCGACGAGCTGGATAAGAACGGTAAACCCAAAGTGAATGTCGGCAAGATCTCAGCAGAAAAAGCTGCACTTGCGGTGAATGGTTGGGTCACGTTACCACCGGATGCTGTTAAAGCCGATTGGGACGATTATCGTCAGTATCATGGTATTGAGGCAGCAAAGCAGACATTCAGTAAATGTTTGTATCAAGTGGGGAAATCAATGAACAGTCACGCAACAGAAAACCACAATTATCACAATGTAGAAATGCTTTATCCAAAACGTAAGACAAAATTACCCCTATCCGTTGGCTCAGAGGGATTTGACGTTCAGTTGGACTATGTTGTTAAAGGCATCATCCCAGCACACTCCTTATGCAGCATTTACGGAGCTAGCGGGTCATATAAAAGTTTTCTGGCAGGCGCATGGGGTTGTCATATTGCCACGGGTAAGCCATGGGCAGGAAAAAAAGTTGCTCAGGGTTCTGTGCTGTACGTTGTCGGCGAAGGCGGAATTGGTGTGCCCCGGCGCATCAAAGCATGGGAAATCGTTAATGGTCAGACGGTTAAAAATATGTATCTGATCAATACGCCAGTCTTTCCGGCCTCGTCTGCCGAAGTGCATGAACTGGTGATTGCCGCCCAACAAGTTGAGTCTGAAACAGGCGAATCGGTACGCCTTATTATTCTGGATACTCTCGCCCGCTGTTTTGGCGGCGCTGATGAAAATGATTCAAAAGATATGGGCGCGTTTATCCGGGGTTGTGACGAGCTGAAAGCTAAAACAGGCGCAAGCATTCTCGTGGTTCACCATTCCGGCAAAGATGAAAGCAAAGGCGCAAGAGGTTCCAGTGCCTTTCGTGCGGCGCTAGATGTTGAATATCGGATCAACCGGGAAGGGAAAAAGGGCGGTGCGCTGGTTATCACCTGCACCAAAATGAAAGATGCCGAAGAACCGGAAACCAAAGCTTATGACATGCGCGTAGTTGAACTTTTTACCGATAAAGACGGTGAGGATATTACATCACTGGTTCTGGTTGACAGTCCGCGTGATCCGGTTGAAGAGGAAGAAATCGATCATGTTTCCAATAAGACCGATAATCATACAGTATTGTGGCAGTGCATCCGGTCTCGTACCGCCTTAAAAGAGCATTGCAGCATTGCCCTTGTCCGTGATGATTTAAAAGCGATGGGTGTGAATGTGAAGAATTTCAGCCGCTGGTTAACCAAATTAGAGCATGACGGAATGATTACCCGCAACGGGCAGGAACTTACCATCATTAACCAGAGAAATGAAGATTAAAAAGTGAGGAGCGGTGAGGAAAGGAAATTTGTGCTTCACCAAATTCCTCACTTTTTTCGCATATATATGGAAAAAGTGAGGAGCATAAAACATATTGATTTTTAAGGATAAAAAAATCTTAATTCCTCACCTGTTTTTGCAGTGAGGAAAATAAAAAGTGAGGAGAAGACAAGCGCAGCGCGTCAGTGTCGTGTTATTCTACATACCCAAAATGAGTATCATCTTAATTAAGCTAGAAATTCTTTCTGGCTGGCAATCAGTTTTGCACCACATGCTGTGTGCATACCTTCCACGGCGATAGATTTTCCATTATTTTTTAAATTCTCACTGCCCTCAACAACAGGAAAAACACCTTCGCATTTAGAACATTCGACTAAATCCGATTCTCCGGCAGCGGGAATACCTTTGTAAGTATAGCCGCCCACAGAGTAAACACTTTTCCACTGTGATCGGTGGTGTCGTTTACTCAACAACCACCGACTAAAGTCGGTGGGTTAGTGATTAACGGACTGAAAGTCCGGATACGCATCGGCTGAACGATGCGTCAATTATCCAGCCTGAAGTTATCATTCGGGTTGAGTTCAAAATGATGCGCCAGATAGGCCTTTATCATCTCTTCCGTTAACTGACCTATGGCACTACACAGTTCTAAAACACTGAGTGCTATCAGTCCCTCCGGCGTTTAATTATTTAGGAAAGACAGGGTGGGAGTAGTTACGAGGTATTTATTATCTATATTTACGCGATGCTCAACTTTAACATCCTATGACTTTAGCTTGTTGAAGCCAGTCGCGTTGACTTTTACCTTGTTTAAAATTGGCCAAAATACCCAACGTATGAGAAAGCAGTTTTCTGGCTATTCGATTACTCAAATGCCACAAATCCCGCGCCCAGCACTTCTCAATAGCAAATTGTCCGGCGAGTTGGCCAATGACGGTTTCAATTAAACGCCGTTTGGCATTAATGCGCTTTCTCGTCTCTCTGGGGACAGGGTCATCCATATTGGCACGCACCGGGGTGATCATTTCAATGCCTTCTTTTTTCATTTCTTGTTTAAATTCAGTACCTAAATACCCTTTATCGCCAAGCAAATAGCCTTTTAGCGGGCCGATTACATCCCAGGTTGCTTCACGCTCACTGACATTGGCGGGTGTCAGCGTAAACCCCGTTACCACGCCGGTTTCATCTATCATCAGATGCCCTTTAAAGCCGTAGTCAGTGTCGTTTTTGGCGGCGCAGTACCCATAATCGGCTTGTCCTTTAAAGTTGGCACTGCCTTTTGCTCTTTTGAATCCACAGACGGACAGCGGAAATCCGTCGATAATATGGACCGGCTTGTCGAACGCGCCCAATAATCTCGCCAGCTTTTCTTGCAGTTTTTGTTTGACAACCCAAAGATTAGAGGCTTGTTTGGCAAAGTTAGCGCGTGAACCTAACCCCGGAAACCATGCGCGCCAGTGGTCACAAAAATACGTCCAAATGCCTTTATCTGTTGAAAATCCTAAGAATTCACCAATCACTTCCATCGCGATGACTTCCGCATCACTCAACTTAGGTGGGATCCCCCGGCTCCTCAATCGTATGCCTTGCTGTAACGTTGTTAAATTATCGTCTACCCAACAAAACACCCAAATGATAAAATCTTGCTGTGACATAGCCCTTGTTCCTTTATTTCTCTCAGTTTGGCGACTTAAAGTTATAAAGGAGCGGCTATGTCATTTCAACTCACCTCGAAAGTCGAGCATCGCGTTATATTTGTGAGTAGATAAAATAGTTCTAGAATGCAGTGTGGCTCTAAGAAGACTCTAACAACTAGTGGATCATCCTTCAATTAAAGGCCCTATTTTCCATTTCCACGATAGAGCCATTTGAAAGGTTTAGCTGATACCCGATTCACATGAATACGTTGAACATGCAGTGCTGGCGCTTGTCGGTAAAGCTCACAAATTTTCCCGACTTGTTGCTCATAATCGGGCTGGTCTTTACGTGTGTGAAGCCACGCTTCAACTTTATACGGTTTCAATGCCCTTTGATTTTAAAAAAATGGGCAATCAGCTTCTTGATATCTCATCAATAATACCCCGATTAATCACCTCCTGCCGTAAGGACGAGATGGTCCAGTGACTCCGCGGCTGCTGACTGGTCTGCGGGTCTTCACATGCCACCGTCAATATTTGGGCAATTTGCTCAGCACTGAATTTGGGTTTGCATCCGCTACGGTACAAATCGCTGAACAGCTCCTCAAGGGCTTTTAACAGGTCACTTGGCTTCATTCCTTTCGCAGATTCGATGGCGTTCAGTCGGTCTTGATTGTCCAGCCAACGTTTTCGTCAGGCGTGGCTTCCCCCATCCACTCAGCCCGTTGCCAGCCGTTCTTGCGTTCGACGTTGCTGAGGAGTCCCGTAAGCCAGACTGCGCTGTCGGGGTTCGGAGCGCTTGAACAGGGGAGCTAAACGGGCGTGTAATGTATGCAGCTCTTGTGTCCACAGGGTCAACGGTGTTGTTTGCATCGAATCTTTCGCTATGTTGATGTGAGAACCTGGCGCATTATTACACAATATCTACGGCTGTAGTACTAGAGAGACCTGATGCAAAGAGCAGAATCAACTGTGCGCGTTGACGGTGATCACTGCGACTGGTGCGAGACTTGACGATATGTTCCAGCGCACGTTTTTGCTGAGCGTTTAAGTTTACTGCCGGAGCTGTCCACATAAAAGATAAGCTCGATGGTCATTTAAATGGTGTGCTAATGAACCATAAAACTTTATGTTATTCAAGTGGACGTAAAAGGACATCAAATGCGGGATATGCCACTAGTCAATTTTTCTTGATCATATATGGACTCGGAGTACACTTTTCCGGTACGTGCCTATTTTCCTCCTGCTAGATCTATAAAGTTTCCAGTAACATATGAAGCTTCATCAGACAATAACCATGCTATAGCTTGAGCTACTTCTTCAGGTTGGCCGCCACGTTTCATAGGTAAACTATCTTTTACTCGGTCAACTCGTGTTGCCTCACCACCGTCAGCATGCATTTCGGTATAAATAAAGCCAGGCCGAACGGCATTAACACGAATACCTTGAGCGGCAACTTCCAGCGATAAACCAATAGTGAAAGTGTCAATAGCGCCTTTTGAAGCAGCATAATCAATATATTCATGAGGTGAACCGAGTCGAGATGCTGCGGACGAGACATTAACAATGGCTCCACCTTGACCACCATGACGCAGCGCCATACGTTTAACAGCTTCACGTGCGCAAATAAAGCTTCCGCTGACGTTCGTAGTGAATATAGTAGCCAAGCGCTGGGCATTCAATTGCTCTATTGAAGCCTGAGGCATTAGTATCCCTGCGTTATTCACTAATCCAGAAACAGGGCCAAGCTTTTTATCTATTTGCTGGAATAAATCTACGACCTGTTCTTCCTGCGCAATATCAACCTGCACAGCGATGGCTTTCCCACCGATATGATGGATTCTATCAATAACCTCTTGAGCACAGGTTTCGCGTGTATGATAACCAATGCAGAGCTTATGACCTTTGTCTGCCAAATATAGTGCTGTAGCTCGACCAATGCCGCGATCACCACCGGTGATAAGGGTGATTTTATTTTTCATATGTTATTTATCCAGTCGTAAATTTATTTTAAATTTATTTATCAACATCAAAACGGCAATACCCAAGCAAAGCAGTGCCATCACAATAAAAACCCCTTTCCCCCTCCATTCTAACAACGCTCCACCGACAAACGGTCCTAATGACAAACCGAGTACTGCTAGTGTTGAAGCACCCAAATACGCACCACGATAGCGCTCTGGTGCCAAGCGATCGAGTAGGATACTTAGATTAGGTAACAAGATGGCTTCTGCAATACTGAACACTATTGTAACCAGTCCCCACCATAGACCACTGGTAGTATCATTACACCAGAACAAAATCTGCGAAACGGTAAAGATAATTGCACCAAAAGTGATGCGTTTATCAAGAGGTGTATTGGTTAGTAAGGGTACTAGATAAACCTGAGCAATTAAAACAGTTACCGCATTGGTAACCAAGATTACGGTCATGTATTAAATAGTTAGATTGAATATCAAAAATAGTACTCACGCTCAATAAAAGTTCCTATCACCTTATCGTGCATTTCTTCGGATTTTGAATAACTGATAGTTTTTCTATTCAGTCTTTTTACTCGAGTACGCTGAGTTAAATTCGTTCTCTCT
>NZ_NJAI01000002.1:45550-58673 GCF_002632725.1 Xenorhabdus hominickii | reverse complement strand
GATTTGTGACAATAACGGCAATAGACGTCAGCTTTGGCCATGCTTTACCCTTAAAAGGCGGGAAGCATATCACAACAACTAACTATTTAATACATGACCAAAAAACTGCTGGCGTCTGTAAAAATAAAAACCCAGCAACACTGTGTATTTTTGCGTCTGCTGTATTAAATTTAATCTCATTGGCTTTCAATCCTTTTTTAAGCCATTCCCAAAATTTCGTTTTTAATGGCTGCTCTTCACTTTGTTTCTGATTCAGGTTTTTCTCAGGGACACTAAGAAACACACTTTTCTTTACAATTTCAACTACTTTATTTTCATAAGGTGAATTATCTATCAATTTATTATCACTATAGGTTACTTCATCTTCATATTGTTGGTCGGATATATCATTTAATGAACAATGTTCAACCGCTTTATCTTGATGAATCGTATCTGTTTCTATCCCTAAAAGGGACATAACAGCTTGTAGATCATCGTCAATAATTTCTTTCGTAGATTCCGTAAACTCTGACAATATTTCTTGTTCTGATAATTCTAGAGTCGATATTTCTGATGAAAAAACATTCTCTATTGGCTCTAAAATAATGGGAGCTATATTCTCTTCTTGAGTATTAGTGGTTGTATTAGGCTCATTTTTTTCAGTTATTTTTTCTAGCGATATAACAGATTTTACATTTTCAGTACTCATATTGACTGAAGATATATTCATTTCTGGTAACTTAGCTATTGCTTCATCAATCAATAAACTAATATCGTTTTGTTGTCCTAGAGTACAATTAACCAACGCCTGTAATGCATTAGGTGTCTCACTCAACCAATAAATCGTTTTTTCCGGTAGTAGGGTATAACTCATAAGACTTCCTAAAACACAACGTAAATTCGCATCGCCCTTAAAACGGAAACGGTAAGCGTTCTCAGGTTTTGTCACCCCAGGAATCCAACAACGTTGATCAATGTACTCTCCGTCAAACTGTCCCATTAAAGGGACCCAATGAAGCATAGAAGAATAAAATACAACAGCATTCCAAGCACTATTTTGGCTGACTTGATCTTCTGGTAATCCTCCTATTGGCAACATCCTTTTTTTCGCCAACCTAACTGAATACACCATAGTAAGTAGAGTCAGATCCAGTAAACCACCTGAATAAGAGAAGCCTCCTTGAGGGAAGGCTGGTA
Source organism: Xenorhabdus hominickii (assembly GCF_002632725.1). Taxonomy (GTDB): domain Bacteria; phylum Pseudomonadota; class Gammaproteobacteria; order Enterobacterales; family Enterobacteriaceae; genus Xenorhabdus; species Xenorhabdus hominickii. The sequence goes on along the minus strand of NZ_NJAI01000002.1, from coordinate 57,497 downwards.
AATTTTGCATCCGTTCAGCACAATTACGAAGAGGGGATAAAAAAAGCTCCTCATATTGAAATTTAGGTAATGAAACATTTTCCCATAGTTGTTGTAGGTAAACTCTACGGTCGGGCGTGTCTAGTAAATTACTTGATAATTGAGGCAAGAAATAACCATCAGGTGCTACTTGTACTTGGGCAGTTTTCTTGTTTCCCCCCGAAACATACCTATTAAACCAACTTTTAAACATCTTCATACAAACCTTCTTTCAAATTCATGTCCTTTTCTTTATCTTTTATTATTTTTTTTTGATTAAGCAACACATATTCAATACTTTCATTAATAACCAACTTCTTACGTGCGCGAGTAGCTGCAACATAGAGTAAATTAATTTCATCTCGCCTAGATAACTCCGTTAATTTAGGATCAAATAAATCAGGAAAATCATTATTTAATACTACAGTTAACCACTCTAATCCCTTTGCTCTATGTGCCGTTGATACGGTTAAATTCGCTTTACTTTCATCGGTTACAGCAAATTCACGCATTTTTTCTAAATTTTGAGGAAATGGAAAATATCTTTCTAATAAATTGATAGATTGCATCATCTCAACATCTGAAGTTGCTCTAGCTATCCTGCAATATTCATCATAATCATTATAGTCATGTAAAAAACGAGGCTGCTGTATATTCTGAGGCATATCAACAGAGAACCAATACAAGTCTTCTAATTCTTCAGTACGATAACTTTCTATACCACCCACCCAATATACTGTTTGCTTGTTCTGCGCTGCTGACAATGCTGTATCAATTACACCTGCTACAGTGCGGCTTAATACTGTCTTATGAGGTACATTCAATTTTTGCGGTGATAAAACCTCATCATCTCTCCCTAATCCAATTACTTGGTGAGTTTCTCCATCTAATTTGAGTAGCGCATTTGCAATTTCAGCAATATGAGGACCAAAACGAAAGCTATGTGTCAACCATAGACAATCAGCTTTAGATAGTTGTGGCGCATCCAACGCATTATCAGCACCACGAAAACGGTAAATTTGTTGATGCCGATCACCAACTAAAATAACATTAGTGTTTTGATTCAAAACTATTGCATGTGTTACGGGATTTGCATCTTGTGCCTCATCAAACAAAATTGTTTGATAATGATGAGATAAATCGGGTTTAGATAATTGATAAATTTTTAAATACGTGTCGTGTGTAATTGAAAATGAATTATTGATATCTTTCATTAAGTTCCAAATATACATCGTTCCTTGAATCACTTTCACTGGATCAATTCCTTGGATTATTTCCTCATCTGGACAATGAAGGATTTTCACTTGTGAATCAGAACTAGATAAAAAACGATTCAATGTGCTTTGAACTCTCTGAACAAACGACCAGTGCCGAGTATTTAGCGCTCTGGCAATATCAGTAATACGTAATTGATTAACTAAACGATGTCGGTAATGGCGACCTTGTGTAGACCAGGCTAATTGATGAGACGTTTTACATTCAACATTAAATGGAAACTTACGCTCTGCTTCCTCTCTAACAGCACGATTAAAAGCTAAATAGAGCATTGATGTTTGGGGATTAGCTAACGCATAATTTACTAATGTTGATGTTTTCCCTGTCCCTGCAAAAGCATTTACTACCAATTGAGAGCCATTCCATTTTATAACAGCTTGTTGTTCATCAGTTGGTATAAACATAATAGTACCTACTTAGAAAAAACAGGTATGGTATCTTTGGTAAATTCTTCTTTTAAAAAATAAATTTTCCCATCAGGGCAATTGTAACCATTTAAAACATACAGATTATCGCTCCATTTAAACTCAGGTTCTATATTCAATAGAGATAAATCACAATGAGTTTTAACCTCAACTTTATATACGTCATATAATTTTTTCGCTTCATTAATTTCTTTATTTTTATAAAGACCATCACAACCTGAGACAAATAAAAAACCAATAATAAAAAAGTGATTTTTCATAAATATACCCTCAATTATTCTCTAATTTTTTAGTTATCTACTGAGACAACGAAGAAATAATCTTTCAATAGATTAATTGCTGTTCTCTTTTATAGTGCCAGCAATAAATCTAATGTGATTTAATAATGAAAAGCACGAGGACTTTTGTACAGAGAAAACTCTTTTCCCAAATAAAATAAAAAACGCCTCCGAAGAGGCGATTTTTATTTTTAATAGGAAATTGAAACTTCTGATGCTTTTATCGGTATTCCTATTTGGTTAATAGCGTCTACAGGTGATAATCCTTCCTTAATGTAATGTTTTATCGTCTCATCATCATGCAAAATTGTATCACTCAATGTTATACCTGAATGCTGCATTAATAGCATATGTGAAAATAACTTAAATCGAACAATGTCATATCTCATATAACCCCCTACGCTGCTTTTGAGACGTTGTGGGCTACACGAGAACTTAACAAAAATTCACTTGCCTCTCTAGCTTGCTTACAAGCCCGAAATAAGGCTTTTTTATCCGCTTTTAAAATTGACAGCCAACTATCAATATAACTTTCATGATTAACTTCACCGAACACCTCAAGTTGAGCACAAAGAAAAGCGCTCCCCATTTCAGCTACCAACTCTTCGAAACTATATATAGGATCTCCGAATTTCCGGTTCTTGAGCGTAATACCTTCACGGTTCAATCTGTTTACATGCCCAGTGCTATGTACCATTTCATGTAGCAATGTGGACCAGTAATCAGATTCCGTAAAAAATTGACCAGACAACGGCATGACAATACGATCACGAGCTGGTGAATAAAAAGCCTTATCCTGTGCAACTGAAGTTAATTTCACGCCAGTTGCCTCTAACATTGTATGCACTTCATGGCTAATTTTAGATGACAACGTGTCTTCAGGTATTCGTTCGCCTTCTTGTAATAGATGCTCAGGCAACCCATCACATTGAATAACATTAAATAGAGGGTTAGCTTTCAACATCACTCGCTGTTCCATCAAAGGATTCCCTTGATTGTCAAACAATAAATGCTCTTCCTTGTCTCTTGCCTGAACTTCGAAGGGTTTAAATATCACAGCTAAAGTACACTTTTCTCCTTTACGAACCTGACCACCTAACTGTTGGGCCTGGTGGTATGTTAACCATCGGTTAACATTAACTCCCATTTCCTCCGCAGCCATCCATAACAATAATATATTTACACCATTGTAATGATTTCCTGTCAATGCGTTCTTGGGTAACATTCCTCCATATTGTTTGACCGCAGAACGCCAAGGCTTTTTCCAAGGAACCGTGCCCTTTTCTAATGCACTGACAATACGATCAGTAACACTTTGATAAATATCATTTTTTAATTCAGACTTCTTCTGCATTTCGGGCTGTTTTTTCATAGAGAATACTCCAAATAAAAAGGTGTACTCCCCCCAGACGGTGAAAGTACACCGTCTGGTGAAAAACAAGTAAAATTAGGCTCTTAAGTCAGCTCGTTCGCGTAGGCTTTCAAATCCAAAAAGAATTTGATCCCATCCTTCAGCTAAACCAATATCCACCACTACATAGTAGTGGACATTAATACCTGCACTTTCTGACTGACTGAGAGTAAAATTTACTTTTTCTTGGCTGCCATTATTCATACCATAGCGCTGATCAACCAATGTAAGTATTTCTGCTAGCTTTTGTTGTTCTGAATTCAACATAATTAAGTTACCACCAAGCCCAGAAATATAAATTTTGACTTTCAAAATCAAAATCATTGAGCATTCCTTTAACCCAATTTTTTACATCCTCAACATCAAGCCAATAACATTCATCGTATTCATCTGAACCAAAGAAAAAGCCACGGCGTGAAGGAAATAACTCATCACAATTAGCTGGTATCAATTTATCCAAGTCAGATGCTAATTTCTGTAAAACATCTTGAGATATCAATATTGGTTTACAATTCCCAATAGACTCAACGTGAGACTCAATCCAAGCAAAAAGAGAATTAACCTTACGAAAATATCCAACCTCAGATTTTGTGTTCTTCACATCAAATTTCTGAGTGTTTTCTTTGTCATCAGCAAAAAAGTAAATATCAAGTCCCATTTTTTTAATCCTCATGTATAAAAGATAAAAGCAGGGACTCTCCTACAGGGAAAGTACCCTGCGGGTTAAATTAATAAAGTTAACTATTTTTAGTTAATAGTATTCACATAAAATTTGTTAATAACTAGTTTCATTCCATGATACTGAAGCGCCATGCTGCAAGAACGTATTTATTTCATGGGCAACTGAACATTTAGAATCAACCACATGTAGCATCAATAATGCAGCAGAGTGCCATAACGACCTAGCCGTGCTGTGGTTGTCCCAGCCATTTTCATAGGAACCTTCACGTTTTAAACGTATATATTCCTTGTGTAGTGCATCAAGATCTGTTTTTTGAGTAACTGGACGCGCCCAAATAACCCTGTCCGCTATCCGGCCTCCTAAAACTTTCCTGTTGTATCGGTCATAAATCATAACTGACTGAGGCTTGAAACTAAGTGGTCCCATGTCACGCCCAAAATCAGGATCGTAATAGTCCACATCTTCACCCCGAAAAGGCCAGTTATTCTTTCGTAACATAGCATTAAGTTTACGAATTACTTTAGTGAGCGTAGATCCTTTGCAAACTGTCAGCATCTTTTCAACCTGATATGTACCATACATCGGATCATCTTCAGGATATTCAGACATTCCAGTTACTAAGACTGTAAATTGGCTATGAAAAATATCCCAACGTAATGAAACGCCTGATTCATAAGGTGTAGATAAAAAATGTTGATTATTCATAAGATTTCTCCATTAAAAAAGGAGAAATCTTCCCTCGGGGAAAATTTCCCCATTGGGCGAGATAAAATAACGTAGTGTAGTGGAAGGCTTCTTAATCGCCTGTGCGATCCCCGTTTTCAAAGAATAAACAGGTTTACCCAGCGTTTGCTGTCTGCCTTTTCAGGTCTGGCAGATACTGTAGTCACCCGAAGGCGTTCCTCTCAGACTTTTGGAACATTAATCATGCAATCACTCGAAAGCGCTTCTCTCAGATTGCCAAAGCATTAATTGGTTGCATAAAGCAACAATAAAAACAATCTTATTTTCTACCCAAGTTTATGATCTGTCAACTATAAAAAAATAAACTATAAGAATAATTTCAAATGCTCTACAACCAAACTAGCACCATATTTAGTTATATGAATACCATCATTCGTTCTAATTTTTTTACCATTTAAAACATCTGAATATTTTTCACCCAATACAGCATCTCTTGTTATATCCGAATACATAACACCTAATTGATATAAAGTACCTTTAACAATATGTCGTGTGTTCCTCAACAAAATTTCATGTTCTTCATTCTTTAAAAATGGAGGAGAAATCCAAATAATTTTTGTATCTAAGTTTTTGTTCCTAATTCTACCAATCAGTTCAAAAATAGAACGAGAGTAATCAACTGAATTTACATCTCTATTAAAATCATTTGTCCCAATACTTATAATTACTAAATCGTATTCATCAAAGTTGATGCTTTCAACAGCAGAAAACCAATCGTACTTATTTCTATTTAAAAGACCTGAGCCAACTTGATAAAAGACATCTGCATCTTTATTAATGAAAGATTTATATGCTTCTCCATAAACATACGTTAGAGAATCCCCTAACAATAACGTTTTACAAAATACATCTGCGGAGAAAAGTAAAAAAAAACCAACTTTATTGAATGAAACCATTTCATTCATCAACTCCATTCATATTTTGATAATACACATGATTAATGTATCGCCCTCTTCCATCACCATGACCTAAATCCATAGAAACTTGAGCCAATACTTCTTTTTTATTAAAACCTGCCTCTTCATAATGTTTACTCAATTCTTTAGCAACATGATAACGAACACTATGAGGTGCTTTTTTTCCAGTTAATCCGACTGAACGAACTATATTTCTATAGCGATCTACTGCTTGGTGAATACTTGGTTTATCAATTAATCTACCTTCTTTCTCTTTCATTACATTTTCAGCATATTGAAGCGCATATTTGAATTGTTCGCGATCTAAAATTGTTGTATCTCTTGGACGCCCTCCTTTTGTACCGAAAACAACTCTGACAGAATGATGTCCATTATTTAAAGAGTTTTTCCAAGTCTGTATAGATTTACATGCTTGAACAGCCTCTTTTGTTCTCAATCCTAAAACATATGCCAATTGTAATGTTGCAGCTACACCACTATCTATTTTTTCTATTTCTCTAAATGCTTGCTTAAACTCATCAGGCGTTAGTGCTTCTTTTGTTCCGATACGACTTGCTCCTGATATTCCAAGAGAACGGTTATTTAAACGATCATTATTTGGATCAGCTAATTTGTGTTTTCCTGCTTGAGAAAGAATCCCACGTAAAGCAGACATCTCATTCTGAAGAGTTCTATTACTAATATTTTCAGCCCTCCGCTGATCAATATATCCCTCAAAATATTTAACTTTTAAGCTATCCAATTGACGTAATTTAACTCCTGAAGAATTCAAATAATTCAGGAACTGCTTAGCAATCCGTGTGCGATCTGCAACCGTGGCAAAACTACCTCCTGCTTTACGTGCACACGTAATAAAATCTTTTTTAAATAATTCCACTTTGGATCTTGAAGTTTTTTGGCTCATAAAAAATACCAATAGAGTTAACATTATGAATAACAATAATTATTCATAATGTTACTACATCCAAATTGTTAGTTTTACGTCATTACAGACGTTCCCTGCGTGTCGGTTAAGTTTGTCATCCTGACAGTCAGATATTGTGTAGCAGGGCGCTATCATGTTGAGTTATTGCAGGAGCGCGCTTTGTGCTCAGCACTGCGATTTAATGCTCCCCGTTCAGAGCCTACAGGTAGGATGAACGCCTCAATATCTTGACTATTTTTCCTCTTTTATCAAAAAGTTAGATTCATTAAATGAAACTAGAAGTTTAAATTTTCCGTTAAGCGTCCGTCCGTAAACGGGCGCGTAGGACGCTTTGTAAATCGTTAAAACATTCTTTAACAACATTCCGAAATACATCAAAACGTTGTCTTCATTTGGTAAAACCATTTAAAAAAGTGTTCTAACGTCAGTTGTAATACGATCTGGAAGTTTTACGCCTAGCGGCGTCACTTGGTAATCGCTACGCTTTTACGCAAGTGACGCCGCTCATCTTTCTGTTCTCAATGCCGCTATCCGAAGATGCCGAAAATGCCAAATGTTCCAATTGGCATACCGTCATATCGAAGCTGGCAAAGGTCACACAAAGCTCTCGACGTATTAACCAAAAACGCACTGATAAAGACGTTTGATGTTATTCCATCAAACTAAAAGTTAGAAAAGTTCATTAATATCAATCTATTAAATGAATTTAGTGGAAGGCTTCTTAATCGCCTGTGCGATCCCCGTTTTCAAAGAATAAACAGGTTTACCCAGCGTTTGCTGTCTGCCTTTTCAGGTCTGGCAGATACTGTAGTCACCCGAAGGCGTTCCTCTCAGACTTTTGGAACATTAATCATGCAATCACTCGAAAGCGCTTCTCTCAGATTGCCAAAGCATTAATTAATTGGCTACCATACGGTAACGTTACAACGGTAAAAATATTACACTTATAATCCCTTATCGTCAATAACTCAAATATAACGACAGATTGCCTAAATAAAGAAAAAACGCCCTTTTTAAATAGGGCGTTTTATAAAAAAATTCATTTATTTTTTGTTTTGTATTTGAAACCAAATTACGCTAAAACCAGCATTATCATTCTTCTATGCTGGAGCGATAATATTTTAGCGAAATCTTGACCTAAATACTCATGTGATCCGATTCCCTGACCTACAGTTGCGCCCGTAGTTCGCTAACGCTCACACGCGCAGTACATCCGACATTCATAGCGGAGCTATTCTGTCGGCTCACTGCGTTCTTCGAAAGCGCAAATAGTCTTTCTTAGTACATTCAGCATCATAGGCTCTATAGGGGGAGAGGGGGTTCGATGCCTCTTATAGCTCTTACAGTCGCATAGAGAGACACTTTCATGAGAAAGTGTCTCTCTATGCTCCGCTTCGGGGCGATTCCTCTCCTGATGATTTCTCTGCATCCTTTCGCCCCTTATATTGGGGGTGCCTCAGAAGTCAGTGCAATAGAGCACAAGTGCGTAATTGAATGCTGACCTACCTGTTTCTTTTGAACAAATGGAGAACATTTTCCGAGAGTTGATAATTTGATTTTGTGTTTAAACGGCTTTTTCTCTCATCGTATACAGCTCCATCCGGTGTGATATACTTGATCTTTAAAAGTCCTGATTTGCTTAATCGAATACATAAGCTAGAAAGATTTTCCTTTGCAACGTTAGTCATACTAACTAACTCATCAATGCTAACCAAATTCACTCCCTCATCATGCCTATCAAGCATATAGAAGAGCACTGCCATAGCAGTTCCTTTTCGATTAGTTTTGGAAAAAGCATCACTAATATCTGAAAATTTCATGCAAGCTTACCTAGTTTCTTTTCATACCATTTAACAATGTTAAAACGCTCCATCTCTTCTATTGCCGCACATAACCAACCTGTAACTGCAATATGATCAGCAATATGTTGAGGTAATTGTATGAGCAAATCAGTTAATTGCGTTGATTTGCTCATTGTTAAAAATATAGTCGCAAAACCTGACCATTCTTCATCATTTGAAGGCATCCATTCGGATTCAAGTAGCATTAACAGTGCTGCTTTCGCCGCCCATAGTGGCGTTTCAACTTTTCCCATAGTCCATGATGTCAAAGTCGCACCAAATACAGGTTTATCACGCCTGATAAAACCATTATTGACGGCAACCGAGGTTAATAACTCCGCTCCTTGAGCCGCTGATAAATTGGTTCTCATGATCCAAATTTTGACCACTTTAGCCCTGAAAGAGCTAGACATTAAAACTAATGGTGTTTGGCTTATCATACTCCAACCTTATTTTTACTATAACTTCTTTTTCACAAATTAAGGCTGGTAGTTTTTATAAACCTACCAGCCTTAATTTAGTTAATAGTCATTATATTATTTACCATTGATAAAATTAAATAAATGACTTCCCGCCGCTCGTTGAGATTTTAAATCAGCCTGTATTGTTCCTCGTTCAGAATCAACACAAATACCTTTCCAGTTTTCAATCAAAAAAAATGCTTCACGTTTAGTATCATCCATTACACATGCAGCACTATTAATTTTCGCAACGACATCATCAATATTTTTATTTTCTTTTAGAAATTCACAGATAGCAAAAGAAAACGCATTAATCAGTACACCATGAAATTTAATGTATTTTTTTCGATAATCTGAATCATAGTAACTGATATTTTCTTCTGTTAAGCCAATCAGATAGGCCCAGGAACTCCATATTGCAATAGATTTATTTTTAACAGTTTCTGATAAAACATTTTCAGTGGATACATTAAATATACGTTTAGTCGCATCATATAACGCTTTAAAGCTTATTAACATATCACTTTTACTAGGAATAACATTGTGTTCATAATCAACACATTCAGAAATTATTTTAATTTCACTTATCCAGTGTCGGGTTAAATGGCTATAATCCTCACGGTTATTATACGCAAGGTTAATTGCTGCCGAAGGTTTTGAAGCATTACTATTAATATCTGAAAAAAATTGTTGCCGTGTTTCAATATCTAAGTTTTCAGTGAGTGTTATTGAAATACAATCACTAACATCTCTTTGTTTGCAAAACTCAATAATACCATGCGCTCTATGTTGTCCATCAAATAGATGGATATCAGCATCCATTGGAATTTTTAAAATTCCAATGCGCGTATCGTTACCGATTTCTTCAAATTCAATATCACTAGCAATGTCAATGTTGCCAACAAGAGGTGGGATAATATAAGAGCTTTTATTATCAAAAGATTTAATCAAATACTGAGTTATTTTCTTAGCTCGGCTTTTATTTAACTCTCTCTGAGAACGTGACATGACTTTTTGATTATTATCAAAAGCAAGCAAACGTTTTAATTGTCTCATAGGAACAACTAATGAATATTGTATTTCGTTAGCCTGAAATGAACGAATTGCAGGAATATTCCAAGTATATTTTTTATTTTCAAACATGATATATCTCTCCTGTGAGAATTGTTTATACGAAATAGGTTGCAGTGGCCTACCACTGCAACAGCGTTACCAAAATCACTTAAAATTTTTATGACCGTTCATTATAAAGAACTTTGAAATCTATGCAGTTTGGTGTTAATTCAGAAACCTGCTGAACAAGCACAACATTCTGATAGCAATAGTTTACCATCATAATATCTTCAATGGCTCTAACAAGATCGCTGTGACCAATCGCCCTAAACAAATCCATAGGGTTAGCACTGTAACTACCTATAGGAATCCATAAATCACTATCAGTACCGCTTAAAACAGAATAGTCACAGAAATGAATTGAAGGTATATTATTTTGTACAGACAGAGTAACTACAATAGATTTGCGGGACATAAATTTCTCCTATGAGAATAGCTTTTGCCTGATGTTCAAGAACGGCCTTCCGTTCTTGATAGAAACATTATACAGCAACACCAATTAATAAATCAATATTGATTACATAAAAAATAATAAAAACTCTCAGCAAGGGACGCTTTCCAGCAAAACACAATGAGGCAAATATCGGTGGATACGCTAACCGGATTGATTTTTCCGTCACTCGCGATAAACAACCCCGCCGTTTCTTAAGTCTATATCATAGACAACGAACAATTATTAACCTAATATCTCGTTATAAACTAAGGGGGATTAGATGCAAAAAAACATCAAAACGAGATCTCGAGGAGAACTTTGGGGAACAAAAGCAGGACATATCTGTAAACAGTTTTTAAGAAAACTGAAAGATTGGGATAAGGTATGTGTTAATAAAGCAAAAGATAAAAATATCCCTACATGGGTTGGTCATATTCCAGTATTTATGGTAGGTGCTTCAGTCATTATAGCACTCACTTTAAGCGCTATCATTACGATAAGCATAGTAGCAATTTTATTTATTATAACTTTGGTCTTATCTAAAACACCTAATATAGAGCCTTTGAAACACGGGCATTACGATCTAGATGGTTATCATTACCCAGATGGGAATATTGATGAAAGTGATAAGTGGTAAGTGGTAAGTGGTAAGTGGTAAGTGGTAAGTGGTAACGACTAAGGAACGTTGCCAAGACTAGCATGTCCATACCCACACCACCAAAAATACTAACTGTTATTAGGTAAGCTAATTAACAAACGGTCTTTAGATATAATGAGAACTCTGTTTGAAAGAAAATCATCGCCTAACAAACCATCAAAATCTATCTGTTCATTTGGAGACTGATAAATAAATGCAGAGAGCTTAACGCCGTCAGGTGCCACAATGGTTTTCTTCGGGCAGCGCTGCGATAACTCAGCACACCCTTCCGTTGAGCGTGTGAAAAGTATTGTGTGACTTGCGCCAGTATCAATAACCATACGGTTTATCTTCTTATTGCCAGATAATACGCTAATTTCTATTCCATTCCTTGTGAGGGTAAACGGGATAGATTGCCAGCGGTAGCCATCAGGAAGTTCTTTAAGATGGTCGGTTATCGTCATCATCTTTGAAGCGTAGTCGATAATAAGTGTTTTGTTTTTGGTAACACCTAACCCTAACACTCCATCTATACTGAAAAAATCGAATCAAAGACGGATTGAGGGAGATAAAAGGCACCGGATACCCCAGTATCAATTGCAAGCCTGTTATTAACTCGGCGGCTATTTATATCTGATATACTGTGTCAATGAAAACAGATGCACGCAAGCTCACGATTGAGCAACTAGAGCTGCTGAGGCAGCAAGCTATTCGATTTCGCCAAGAGAAAAAAACCTTTCGCGAAATCGGTCAATTATTGAAGATCCATCCGGATACGGCTGGACGC
>NZ_NJAI01000002.1:35828-45450 GCF_002632725.1 Xenorhabdus hominickii | reverse complement strand
CGTCAATTACAACGACGACCCGAGCGCGTAAAAAGTTATTTCAAATCACGGTTTATTAAATATGCCGCATAGCCGATGTATTTTTCCGCCGGGTTAATAACTTCTTTACCATTGATATTGAGCGAAACAGAAGGGGTTTTATTTTCAAGGTAAACAATCGGGAATGAGAAAAATGAGTGTATCACTATTATGAAAACTTATTTAGTGTGCAATCTTCACATAGGCTTTATTGATTGTGATTCCAATATCTAATTATTGGAATCACAATCAATAAACTCGCCGTTAATGTGACAGAACTAAAAACTAATGACTAATAACTTTATCATTGTGTATATTTTATTTTATTAAGTTTTATTGGAATAAAATTTTGTTTTAAAAGTTATACATTGATTTTATTATGTTATTTTTTTGCTGTTCATACATTGATTACTGATTAATTTAAATGTAATCTAACCTTACAATATTAATTCCTGTTTGAAACTAATAATTATATTTATAAGGATATTTTTAATTGAAATTAATCTGACACTTCTGAGAGGTAATATAATGGCTGCAAAACTTTTAATAAATCTTGCCGATAGTGGGACACAGGTCATCAAAGGTCAACCGTTTAGCGTATCTGCCAAAATATCCGGGGAAACAGGTATGGTTTCTGGCACTACAACGGTTACAGTTATAAATTCAACGGGGGCGAAATTATTAAAAATATTCCCCAGTAAAATCTCTCAAGGAATTTGTTACCAACAATTGATATTTCTTGCTGACGAAAGCGCTCAAGACTGTGACATCAAGTTTTCCACTAACACCGTAAATAAGCCAACAGCGGAAGAGAAATATAAAATTGGTGATAACCCTGCCCTGATACGAGACACCTGCGTAGTGAGAGGAGCATCGACGTATTTGTATGATCCAACTCCCGTTGAATTAACGGGTGATTCACCGACTACCAACCCATATATTTCAGCGTCAATCAACCCGATGATAAAAAAAGTGGGAGCACTTTCAAAGTACGAGATTCCGATTCGTACAACCGCTCCGCTACGAATATTTACAGTAGAGGGGGGAACTTCGGTTGAAATTCTACCTTATGATATTGATCTGGAAAAACAATATTATTACTATCTAGTCAATAAACCATCAATCGAGGCTGTTAACCTAAAAATATATGCGACTCTGGGTATCAGTAGGTTCGTTGGTATTGAAACGATATTCAACCAGTTAGAATTTAATCAAAAACAAACCTTATTTATTAATACAATTGCAATTGATTCATCCAGCAGCTTTGATCCCCCAATCATTGAGGAAACATACACGACTTCTGATTTAACAAGACCGGATGAAATAGATCATTTTCATTTCATGATCCCACATTACTCGGGAGCTAAATCTGGTGATTTCATCATTGGGTTTGTGAGCGACGATGAAAGCAATCTGTATAAGAAACAATTATGCTTTGGGCAGTTAGAGCGTGAACAGAGCGGATATTATAAATTGGTAGCTGATTACGGCAACCTATACGATGGTGATAATATCATCAGCTATGTTGCGCTTGACGAGCAAGGGGAAGTAACAGGCTCTAAGCCTAATATCATCACCTATGACAGCGGGGGCAATAACAGTCCAAATCCCAATGATATATCCAGAACTTTGGTTGCTCCAGAAGTGTATGACCAGTTCGGTGTATATCTCGGTATGTATCAGGCAATCAACATCAACAGTGTTGGTACAAAAGGACTTGAGGTACGACTGTTATCCGATTTGTCTAAATCGGAGACAACAATTGTCGCAGGTGACACGATCACTATTACAGCTTATATCTCATATTGCGTTGATACACAATCACAAGCACGTCCATTACAGTTTAATGTTATTGAAAGTCACCCCGTGAAGCAGAGTGAGATATCAGATAATTATTATAAAATTAACATTCCTGCCAACCAACTGATGGGTTTTAGCCCGGCAAGTAGCGATAATGATGGAACTCTCTCGATAGACTACCTCCGAGTTGCCCAGAACCAAAAATCGAAAATGTTTGTCAGGAGCTTCGGTACAGCCAGAAAAACTGATGAATAATGATGCATCAAGTGGTAATGATGATGGAACTATCCCGTTAGACTACATTTGTGTAGTTCGGAACCAGAAATCAGAACTTTTTATCAGGAGCTTCGGTACAGTCTCATCTTAACATAACTAGCATGTGTGCCAGTCAATAGATATTATTGGCTGCCACCTTTTATAAAAAAATGTTTTTCTATGGGTGATTATATGTCGATAAAAACAAATACTCTGGCAGCCCCCTCTTTACCACAAAGTAAAGAGGGTATTATTGATGAATCAGAATTAAGTCAACCCATATTAGTGGTAAAAATAAAACGATATGAACCCGTCAATATTGATGATTATATCATTGTTAATCTGAAAGGAGATGTAAATGTATCGTCAGAACCATTTTATATAATAGAAGAAAATATTCACTTTCCTCACTATGAAATAATAATCCCTTTCTCTCATATTCCTCTTGGTAGTTATGATGTTTATTATGCGGTTACTGACAGGAATAAGAATACAACGTTATCTGCGACTGAACACGTCACAATTAAACATTCATATTTTTCACCCTGTGAAGCGAGTTTAACAATAACCGGATATCAGCCAATCGGTGACGAATACGAAATACTGACAATCCAGATTCACGATAAACAGACATCTGAACAAATTAAAAACACAGCCGTCTTTTATAAAATCGAGCGGGCCGTAAACATAAGTAACGTGTTAGAAATTGGTTCAAACCCCGATACGATACAATCAATGACTACAGATGAATACGGGCAATTTAAAATAAACCTGCAAGGTCAGAAGGGAAGATATTGCACTATAAGAGTGACGACTGATAAATATGTTGGCAGCATAAAATATACCATGGGACAATTTTAAGGAGATATTATCAATGGCAACGACAACACTTCATTTTCCAGATATTAAAAATGGTTGGTATATATCGTATTTTTTTCAGAAATTCGCTGGGTATGATTATACAGTGAAAATACAAGATAGCGCCACTGGGGAAAATTACGCTACTTGGTACAAATCAGGTAGTGAGTGGAATTCTAAAGACTCTAATTCATTTCTATACACAGGAGAAAATGGAAATCTTATATGTATTGTTGATTGTCCATCGAGTAGCCAGCTTGATAATACCTGGGCTGAAAGTCTTATAGTACCAAGTTCGGGAGAGCCAACTCTGGGAAGAACCTATTGCGCAGCCTTTGAAGATCACGGTGGCAAACTCGAATACAATAACCTTTTTGTCTGTCTGGTAGGATGGAAATATAACGACGAACCGTGGGACGTTAGCCACTAATAAATTGCTTCGCACCATTTTTTCATCAGAGTAACTCTCTGAAAATTCTCCACCGTGGGGCATCCCCCACGGTTTTCTGTTAATTCCAATGATACTCTTTTAA
The DNA here is from genome assembly GCF_002632725.1 of Xenorhabdus hominickii. Classification (GTDB taxonomy): domain Bacteria; phylum Pseudomonadota; class Gammaproteobacteria; order Enterobacterales; family Enterobacteriaceae; genus Xenorhabdus; species Xenorhabdus hominickii. Next base: position 41,986 of record NZ_NJAI01000002.1, on the reverse strand, counting down.
TCACCATGTCGTTTTTATACCGATTTTGGCCTTCAACTCGTAGCTGTCTGCAAAGTTATTCAGGCTGGTGTTGACTGAAGCTTGACCATAGACGAAAGATTTTCGGTTATCCCAACTGTAGGAACCTCCCGCTCCCCCGTCCCCCCAGGTGCGGTCATGGCCACTGATAAAGGCAACATCGGCGACGTTAGTCAAATCATCACGCCCCAAAACCTCCTGATTAATATTGAAAAAACCATATAAATGTGTGGCTTTTTGACGATAGTCTATCGTCGTGCCTACCCGAAATTTCATACTTTCGCTTCGGTCAAAATGGATTTTGGCGCCAAATGGATCATGAAACCCATTCATATCTATGGAAGAGAATATGAGTTGTGTTTGTGGGGTCAATGACCATTCCTGATTCAAGTCAAGCCCTTGTCCTGCTTCCAGACTCAATGCATACCCCAGTGCGGATTTACTATTTCCCAAAGACTGGCCGGCAGTCTTTGAATTCAGGTCATTATCAAAATAGCTGAGCTGGGCTAGGCCATCCAGATAAAATCCATTGTTGCCATACCACGTACCGGTTCCCCCCGCCGCGTAACCATTGGCACGAATATTCCCCTTACCATGCTCAGAGCCGACATCCGCATCAATATTCGAATATTGCAGGAAAACACCGCCAACGACTGCGCCCTGAGTATTTTCATAAAGACGGCTATCGATACCGACTTGGGCGCGTCTCATCTTATAGGTAATATTGTCCGCACCAGAGGTAGTTACACGGGGCGACAGCTTGCCATAAGAGCCGGTTATTTGTCCCCATCCCCCAGTAGGTAACGGGCTTGGGCGATTTGCTTCGTGCTTGTTGGCAATGGTCGTGTTTAAGTCCGCCACGTCACTCAAGCGGCTCTCATGTCCGGCAATTCGGTCACGTAAAGAGGCAGGCTTATTTAATGTCTGCAAAATACTGCCATAAGCCTCGTAAAGACTCACACCAGCATGGTAGAGCTGCGCCGGAGGATGATGTGGTTGAGTCGGTTTTGAATTTTTCAGCGACGAAATCAGATACCAATCCTTGCCATTTTTATCAAGACGGTAAGCATAGGCACCCGTGACAATAACAGGATCGCCCTGATGGTGATAGTCACCGGCCAAATTGAACGAGGCATTCGATGTGCCTTTTACTTCCACAACCTTGATACCTTCTTTCGTGAGCGCCCCTTTTCCACCGGTATTTTTAATCGCAAGCTGTGTTGTGCCGGATGCGTTGCCTTTCACTACCAGTTTGTCAGTTGTGGAATTATCCCCTGCAAATACCGTCGATAAACTGATCATACCGTGATTGCCGGTATAGTCATCCGTGACAGTCAATGTCCGCCCGACCGCGTTATCATCTCTGCCAAATATCACCGTGCCGCTGTTATTTAACGCGGAAAACGTGGTATTAAACCCACCTAAATCCAGCGTACTTCCTTTCTCGTTGATGAAAGAAGACGCCGCACTGAAAGCACCTGCTGTACCTTGGTAAAGCGTCCCCTGCTGTACGGCTGTTGTTCCTGTATAAATATTTACGCCAGTGAGGGTGAGTTTGTTTTTACCCTTTTTAACCAGATTGCCCTCACCGGTGATCTTGTCAGCAAATGCCATGTCATTTGAACGGTAAAAGGCGAGGGAACCGTTACGACCAATTTCAACACCGCCGATAATATCGCCTTCAGTGCCACTATTCCCAATCTGGAGCGTACCGCGTGTCACTTTTGTACCGCCGGTATATCCATTCTTAGCGGATAAAATCAACGTACCCTCATCCCATTTTTCAAGCATCGCTGTCCCTATCAGGGGGGATGCAATGGTGGCAACCATACCCGCTGAGGATTTATTACCTGCACCCACACGGATTTTGGCGCTTCTCGTACTGTCAGTGGCTAGTGTCAGCGGTTCACCGGTAATCACATACCCATCGGTTCTGAACTGCATCCCGTTGACCGTGACAACACCGCCGCTGTTATTGACCCGTACCGTACCGGATTTTTTAGCGAAGATAGGGAATTGGTCAGTATTTCGCCAACTGGATTTCATGTCCCCTGATTTCGATGTCCAGTTCTGATCACCATCCACCTGCCAGATACCATCACCTCCGGCCCACCAGTTCAGGGTTAGTCCACCCGTGTTAGTGAGGTGGACTTGATTCGGGTTATGTGTATCGAGAGAGAGTGAACCGGAATTGTCACCCGTTATCGTCATCCCATTATTATTTAACTTGCGGTCATAATTGAAGATATCGTATTCACCTGCGGCGAAACCGCCCAGCTCCTTAACATTCAGTGTACCTGCCAGCGTCAGATCGCCATGAACCGTAAATAACCCGGATGCTTCCTCCGATCCAAGGGAAATATTTACGTTAGCATCCGGCTCAAGGGTCAAGTCATTGTCAAATGTCAGGATATCGCCTTGTTGACCTGTACCCGCAAGATGACCGCCAGCTTTAATCGTTGTTGTACCCCCGATAGTGCCGGTGCCACTCACCGCGCCCCCTTTTTTTACAGTGAGCTTCGACGTTTTGTCGCCCAGTTTCCCATTAATGGAAAACATGCCGCCTTCAACATTCGTTGTTCCTGTAAACGCGGAGGAATCTGCGCTTAGCGTTGTTGTGCCCGTTTCTGTCTTCTCAATCAGGCCATTACCGGAAATAGCACTCTCAAAAGTATTTAGGTCACTGAGATTAAAGGCCAGTATGCCATTGTTTAAAACACCGCCTTTGGCAAGATTTCCGCTTTTACCGCCGTTACCGAGTTGTAATGTGGCATCCTTATCTATTGTGGTTTTACCCGAGTAAGTGTTATTACTGGTTAAGGTTGCTGTTCCTCCCTTAACTTCCAGCGATCCGGTTCCGCTTATTTCACCGTCCAGCGTCACCACACTGTCTTTTTTACCGGCAACAATGACTGCCCCATTATTGTCGATACCAGCGAGAGAGAGTTTGCCAATTTTAGCCCCATCACCAAATTGCAGTTTGCCTGTTGTCACGGTGATGGGTTTACCGGTTTTTACATTATCGGTCAGAATCAAATCGCCAGTTCCCCGATGGTAAACAGAACCATTTCCATCAATCTCGTTGTCGAAAATTGTTGGAACAGTGCGGGAAAAAGCCAGTATTCCGTTATTGCCAATAGTGACTTTAGACTTATTATCAATGCTTCCCGTCGTCCCATTATTGCCAAGCTGTAAAGTGCCTGATTCAATATTTGTTTCACCGGTATAGGCATTCTTTCCTGTTAAAATAGTTGTGCCAATACCGGCCTGGTGAACATTCCCTGTTCCGCTAATGATATGGTTATAAGCTGTTTTACCACTTTGGTTGAAATAAAGAGTTCCATCATTATTTGTAATATCACTGAAAATACGTCCGCCATCGCCAAGATAAAATTCGCTTCCCGATAACAGCGTTACAGCCTCAACGCTCATATGATGGGTATAATTTTTTGTTTTCGTCCCACTGCCATCGATGGTAACAACGGAATCTTTTATTCCAGTCACATCGCCATCCAGAATAGCTTTTGGGCCAGACATAAAAAGTTTGGCGCTTCCAAGCGCTACCTTGCCAGTGATCGAACCGGAATTGTGAATACCATGAGTAATGGTGCCAGAATTATGGATACCATGAGTGATTTTACCTGAATTGTAAATACCATCGGAAATGGTGCCAGCATTATCTATAGCAAATTTATCCCCTTTTATTTCGCCGCTATCCTGATTCGTGATGGTAGCAATAACCCCTTTGTCATCTATAAAAATGCCATTTTGTTTGCCATGTATCTTTGATGCATTGGTAATTTTTTTAATATTGGAAGCTTTCTTTGACTGTGCTGATGGGCCTTCTCCAATTACGCTAATAGCGTTCTGTTCAGCAATAATCCCTTTGCTTCCTAAATTATTCTGTAGGTTTTCGATAGTTCCTCCACCATCAACACGAATACCATCTTCGAGGCCAGTGACGATGCCATCATTATAAAGTGTTTTAAGCGTTGTCAAATCAAAAATAGAAATTCCTTCTATCTTTCCCTTATTACGATTAATAATTTCTTCTACATATCCATACATACCATCCATTTTTCCTGTTCCCTGTGCCGCATCGATATATATTGAATAAGAACTATCCTCGCTGTCGAATTTCATTAATCCATTATTATCCAACGTCTTTAACTTGCCCGAAACCCACACTGCACCATAGGTGCCATTTATGATCCCATTATTAACTAATTGTCCAAGAGAACCAGTATAAGTTACATTGACTCCAATATATCCATACAACGTGCCAGAATTTTTTACCCCATCGGCAGAGATGGTTTGAGCATAATTATCATCATTACCAATATTGACAGCATTGTATGCAAAATGATAATTACCTGATAGGCCCGAACCTACGGGCACAATAATCGATTTCTTGTCCTCGATTTCCACCGTTTCGCGGCTTGCAAGATTACAGGGTTCTGTTGCTGGATAATCAATTTTGGTCGTTCCATTCGGAGTGCCACACTGTGAAGCTACCGCATTAACGCTTACGCCAGAAAAAAATAAAGCTATTCTAACTGCCAATGATAATACCGAACATTCATATATTTTCATGAATCGGAACACCGAATAATTTACATATGTAGTTTAATGCTAGAAGAGTTTTACCGATACGTCGATTTATGGTGCTGTTGCATTAGTGAGTTTTTATAAAAAAAGATAAAAAAACACTAATAATTAATGAAATATTCAGATAATTCCTAATTATCAGAACCCCTCCGTCAAATTATCGATTCTATTTATTTTATTACCAAATAAAAATTTCTTTTCAACATTATCTTAATAGGTGATTGAGTTTTATAAACTCAATCACCTACCATTATTTCTTCAATTTATCAGCAGCGGCTTCTCCAGCTTTACCACCTGCTTGTTTGGATTCAGTTGTTCCTTTTTGCATACCATTTTCTAATGTGCCACCAATTTTAATTCCAGCCCATGAAAGTGCCCCCATCCAAACAGCAGGTAGCACAAGAAACATCGTTCCCATAACAAAATTTATGATAATATCATCCGAAACATTTTGGACTCCCATTATATTCCACCTGCTATGCGTATCTGAATCGTACAACGCACTTATCATCCAGCTATCCAACCAACGAGCAAGTTCCCACCAAAACGTTAAGAAATTTAGAGCAAAAATCACAAGTGTTAAAGTGATGGCGGTCTTGAATTCGTAGGCTGAGAACATCAAAATCAAGGGCAACATCACATATACCGCCATTAACAACAATGCCTGAACCATAGGTAATGATTGCCGCATAGCATCTAACGCTGGAAATGCTGCAAATGATCCAATCACTTGACCAGCCATTGAACCTAGCCTGGTTCCTGTATTTATTAAACCGAAATCAGCATTACCTCCATACCCCATATATACAGAGCCTCCTTGAGACACCTTCAGACTTTCTGGACTGACCAAACGGCGAATAACCGCTTCTTCAAATTCTCTAGAGTTCCTATTCAGAATCTTAATTGCCGATTTTGCCCTCAGCCACATACCAGGATCAGCTTGTTCCATCACTAACTTTTTTAAACCAACCTTTCCATCTGACCACCATTGAGCACATGTTGGATAACCTCCTGTACCTGTATCTGGATATCCATCATCACGTTTAGAAACCCAAGAGAATCCAGTTCTAGGTGTACGCGATTGGAGTGTTTGATAAGCCCCATTTAAGAAGGTCTGAGAGCCTAACCATTCAATATCTCGTAAAATATCTTCATTCGCTTCCTTTCCCTGGTCTTTACTTTTCCAGTCATACAATGCAAGTGAATAGCAATCATTGGTAAAATCTTGCAAAGCAGCAACCAATGCGCTGTTTTTTATATAACTATGCTGCACTTCGAAACGCACCTGTCGTAAATCTGGACGGCATGGAATTGACGCTACAGCAGCTTGAGTAACCCCTTTCGATAGTTTATGAATCAACAACCACCATATTGGTCATGTATTAAATAGTTAGATTGAATATCAAAAATAGTACTCACGCTCAATAAAAGTTCCTATCACCTTATCGTGCATTTCTTCGGATTTTGAATAACTGATAGTTTTTCTATTCAGTCTTTTTACTCGAGTACGCTGAGTTAAATTCGTTCTCTCT
>NZ_NJAI01000002.1:13714-35728 GCF_002632725.1 Xenorhabdus hominickii | reverse complement strand
GATTTGTGACAATAACGGCAATAGACGTCAGCTTTGGCCATGCTTTACCCTTAAAAGGCGGGAAGCATATCACAACAACTAACTATTTAATACATGACCCAAGCCGTACTCTTGTATCTTGAAATCCATTTATTGATGTTCACCGGTGTAGAAGCGGTAATTGTTAATATATACCCGTCGTCTTTCAAGTTGCTTCTTTGTTGGCTGCGCTCACTCACCCCGGTCACCGTTTTTATAAACATACGATTATCTATGTTCCCGAGGATTAATGAAAGGCTCCTGCCTTTCACCGGAGGCCAGCCTTTGGCTGGGCAAATTCGTTCCCGACGAATTTGTCATTCACTTGCCGCCGCGATGCAACTCGAAATCCATAGGGTATAGTTGGCTATATGAACGCATCCTACTTGCAAGACAAAAAACATGCTGACGGAGAGAACCTTGTTTTTATTAATTCAAATTTTCCATCTTTTTTAATCCAGACTACTTGAGTTAAGGCAATGCTTCTAAAGCAGTTCTGTCCAGAAACGGGTTAGGGCTAACATGTGAATAATCGGCTAAGTGTCAAAGTTGGTTTGCTCGTATTCCAATGACCAAAGCAGTAAACCGTGTATGACCCAATACAGCTTATTCGCCCTCAATATTCTGGTAATACACCTGCCGGATATAGCGCCCACGCCCGCCGCCATGCCCCAAATCCATCGAGACCAGCGCCAGCGCTTCCCGCTCGCTAAACCCTTGCGCTATATAATGCTCCCCGGATTGTTGAGCAAAATGATAACGCATACTGTGTGGCGCTTTATTGCCGTACAGTCCTGCATGTCTGACAATATAGCGGTAACGGTCGATGGCCTGCGTGATCCTGGGTTTATCAATCAATTTGCCACTGCGCCCTGCCTGCTCACGTTCCGCATAGGCAATCGAGTGTTGCAAGGCTTCCCGATCCAATATGACCGTCTGCCGTAGACGTCCGCCTTTAGTGCCGAACACCACCCGCACGGAGGGATGCCCGTTTTCCAGTGCTTTCTTCCAGGTCGTTAACGATTTATAGGCTTCCACCGCTTCTTTAGTACGCAGTCCCAGCACATACGCCAGTTGCATCACAGCCGCGACACGCCGGTCTTTTGGCTCCACTTGCTGAAAAATGTCCCGGAACGCAGCCGGTGTCAGGGCCATCTTTGTTCCCTTGCGGCTCATATCAGCGATACCCAATGCCCGGTTACTCAGGCGGGCATTCTCGGGATCAGCCAGCTTGTGCTTTCCCGCCTGCGTTAAAATGGCTCGCAGCACCGATATCTCATTTTGCAGTGTCCGGTGACTGATATTGTTGGCCTTACGCTCAGCCATATAGCGCTCAATATATTTCACCTTCAGGCTATCCATTTGCCGGAGTTTGATGCCATTGTTTTTTAAATAATCAAGGAAGTGCCGGGCAATCCGCTCACGATCCGCCACCGTGACAAAACTCCCGACCGCCTGTCGGGCATGAGTAATAAAGGCTTTTCTGAACTGCTCAACCTTTGAACGTGTCGATCCCTGCGCCATTCTCGCCTCTCCTGCTACTTTGTGTTTGTTTTATTCATTTTTAGTCGTTTTTTAAAACAATTCCCTGCGTGTCGGTTCAGGTGCACCGTTCCGTGGTGCGTCAGATAATGTGTAGCAGGGCGGGATTGTGTTGAGTTATTGCAGGAGCTCGCGACGTGCTCAGCACAGCGATGACATGCTCCCCGTTCAGTGCCTGATGTTACTCAGGGTGAACACCTCATTATCTTGACGTGATTCATTTCTCCTTAATCTTTACTGCATCAGCCTGCTATCAGGCAGTAAGTTGAAAATCCGATATGACGATCGTTTATCAATCAAACAAAATGACGGTTAATGGTCTGTTTTGAGTGGTTTCACTGAGTAATGCGGGGTTCAAATCGGTCGTAAATCCAGACTGGATGGGCTATGGATGTTGGCCGCCCGGCGGCGTCACTTGGTAATCGCTTCGCTTAAACACAAGTGACGCCGCGGCAATATTCGGGACGTTTACCGTGATGTATTGAAACGGTCAGTGAAGGGGGGACCAATGAAAACGGTCTCGTTCCGCATCAGACAGTGAATGTTCTGCCCGGTTATGTAGGTAGCCGGTTGAATACCGGGAAACTTTCATCTCCAGACGATGGGTTAGGTGTCCGGGGATATCTGCTTCCAAAAGTGCGCAGATGTACCGCATGGCATGCACTCCCTTTCAGGCTATAGGAGTCTTTGTTCGCCACCCGAAGGCAATCCTTACAGGCGATAAGATCATCAAGATAACAAGAAAGATACTAGCAATTACATCAGAAACGGTCAAATTTTGTCTTATGTGTCCCTTTATTTTTCACTAAGTATATCCAACCAATTCGAACTCCTATCATACCTATTCTTAATATGTTCACTCAGCAATTCATCTTTAGTTTCTATGAAATGTGATTTCATTTTCATAAGATTTAACCCTCAATCATTAATTAATGTTTGTGCATATAAAAGGTCTGCAGCGCGATGACAAAGTTCTGTAAATATAGCTATTTCACCTTGGGACATATTAGACTCCACAATATCAGCCATATTGTGCCTATTTGATTCAACACGCTGCAAAAACATTAGCCCCTTTGGACTCAATTTAGTGACCATCTCGCGTTTATCATTTTTCCCTGTTTCTTGTTTAATAAATTCGTTATCTTTTAGCAATCTCAGAATTTTAGACATTTTAGAGCGAGCAAAGCCAAGTTTCTCGCCAATTTCAGTAGGGTTCATCGGTTGATACTGCCGAAGTAAATATAAAGTATCATATTCTGCCCATGAAATACCCTCTGGGTTTGTAATGGTTCTTCTCGCAACAAGGACACACTGAAGCCGGCCTAGTGCATCTTCAAATGGTGTTACAGTAGTATCACAAGTATCTTGATTATCTGTTGTCATATGAGTTCTTTTACAACCTGAGTATTGGATAATAAATCGAATTAACTACCTGTCCCATAAATAAAAATTATAAAGGAAAGCAATTTTTATGGAACAGGCTTATAACTATCTACTTAATTTTACGGTTAAGAACAACTAAAATTAAGAGAAAATAGCTGCTCGGTTAAGGACATCCTCATAGTCATGTAATTTTTTAATCTTATCATTTTTCAATTTAAAAACATTAACATACAAACAATAAAAATCTTTTTTATCTGGCAAAGTCTTACCATTCAGTCGATATTCAACAACAAAAGTATTAGGATTATCTGTAGAGTACAGTTCTACATCCTGAACGGAAGTAAAAATCAGAGGTGCCTGACCAAAACTTGCTGAATAATGCTCAAGTATCTGTGACTGGCTCTCAATTGTATCGCGACTGGTACGAAATGGTAACCTCAGAATGCCATCTACACAAAATAGAGCAGCAAGTTTTGTTGGTGACTTTTCCAAAACTGCTTCTATGTAGTTATCGAATACAACTTTAAACATCATTTCTCCTTAGTGTCTTATATGTTGTTTACTTTCAGTTTGATATGACTGTATGATTTCTTTATTCATAAAATAAGAAATTAATTTTGAGAAAGTCTCTACATTAATATCTGGAAAATCGAGGCCTAAGACTTTGATAGCTTCGCGTGTACTTCGGTTGTTATAGATACTATTACCAGTATTTAAAGCATTTTCTTTAAAAAGATGGATCAGTGATCCCAGAGCTACGTCATCACCATTGACAACCATCTGTTCGAGTTTTTCTAGCCATGCTGACTCAGAAACCGTTATGATATCATACTCTGCTCGTGTAATAGCCAGATATACTGGGGTAAAATCCGTGCCTTTCGGATGAAATAAATGGAAGTTTTGATGCTCATGTATCTTATTAGAGGATGATAACCCTACAATGGCCTGACTGACGAAATCAACCGGCAATAAATCAGTAGCTAGCAATTCAGGGTGTGGTGCCATTCCCATTTGAATAAAGCTTTTAATTTGTAACCATAGAAAATCATCTTCTTGGCATGCACCGGTCACACTGTCACCTGATATACGGCCTATCCGATAAATATTGATGTCAATTCCTTGAGATCTAGCCTGCTGTATATACTGTTCAGCCACCCATTTACTTTGTGTATAACCGATAGATAGTGAATTCGGATAGTCAGGGGGACTATCCTCTGTTATTGGCTGCTTGAGATAATCCGGAGCAAAGACGGCAATAGTAGAAATATACTCCAACTTCTTGCGCTCATGGTGGCAACAAAAATTAATGATTTCCACGATACCATCGACGTTTGTTCCCTTAACAGAACTGTATGGAAGAACAAAGTTAATATGAGCAGCTGCATGATATATTTTAGATACTTTTTCCGATAATGATTGATACTCAACCTCTGTTAGATCAAATTTCGCTTTGGAAATATCCCCCACTACAATTTCAACACGTGAAAAATCAATGTGTTGATCTATGCCATAGCGGTGAGCATTTTCTATTATACGTTTCAATCCAGCACTATTATCTTTGGCCCTGATTAAACAAATGACTCTACCCGTAATTTGTTGCTGTAAAGCCCTAAGCAGATAGATACCTAAAAAACCAGTAGCGCCTGTGAGTAACACATCACTACTCATTGACGGATTTAATTGTTGCGTATATGTCCAATCATGTTGGATGAAAGCATCGTTAATAAATGTGTTCTTTATGTCATAATCTGATTTTTTATCGTTATTTAGATACATATCAACAGCCGCTGCCATATTACGTAAAGTAGCAGAGTTAAATAGTAACTTAAGCGGAAAATCGACATTAAATTTCTTACGCAGTAAATATACTAACTGTGTTGCTAACAACGAATGCCCTCCGATATTGAAGAAATTATCTCCTAGGTTAATATCTCGATTAGGAAAAACGTCTTGCCAAAGTAATTTTACTGTTTGCTCGGTTAAAGTCAGAACCTCATCAATATTTTCTTTTTCAACACCATTCGTTATTTTCGTAATGTCAATGTGATGCAGTGCTTTTCGATCAATTTTACCACTAGGAGTAGTTGGAAGATCAGACAGAAATATAAACTCATTGGGAACCATATAATCTGGTAGATGACTGCGTAGATTAGCTAACAATTCAACACGTTCTAATGGTTCGGTTGTAATTATGAAAGCTACCAAAATTTTGTTACCTACTGATATTTCCTTTCCAAGGACAGCAGATACTTTCACTCCATTCAATGAATTGATAACTGCTTCTATTTCTGATGGCTCAATGCGGAATCCTCGGATTTTTAATTGATTATCCAAACGACCAAGATATTTAAATGAATTATCGGATTTGAGTGTTATTAAATCACCAGATTTATAAGCATGTTGGCTCAGTGTACCTAGCCAATTTTCGGTTAAAAATCGTGCTTGAGTTTCATGATCTTTGTTGTGGTATCCAGGAGAAAGAAAATCACTGATGATCCAAAGCTCGCCTGCGGCACCGGCTGGAACCATACGTTTGTGTTCATCTAATACAAGCATTGTAAATCCGGGTAGTGGATAGCCTATTGATGCACAGTCTCCCCACGAAGATATATCTGCCGGCATGACATAAGCAGAACAAACATGGCTTTCAGAAGGACCATAAAGATTAATCAATCTTCGGCTGGTATTAAACATATGTTTAATATCTGAAGTAAGAACCAATTGTTCACCTGTTGAGTAAACTTCATCAAGCATGGATAACTGAGCTTTATTCGAGGCTGTTAATTGAGCCAAATGTTGAAGTACCACATAGGGAAAGTATGCTCGACGGATCTTATTTAACTCAATGATTCTTTGTAAGTGATGTAAATCCTTACGTTCCTCTTCATCTGCAATATATAATTTTCCGCCAGTACATAAAGTGCTGAATATCTCCTGTACAGAAACATCGAAAGATAAAGACATATAATGAAGTGTACAATCACCTTCAGTACAAATAGTGATCTCTTTTTGCCATGTAAGAAGATTGAATAGTGTCTTATTCAGTAAACGAACCCCTTTAGGTTGCCCTGTAGAACCTGAAGTGTAGATAACATATAACTCATCTTCAGGATTCCGTTGTACCGATTGCCAGTTAACATTCCGTATAAATACCGTTTCATCTAATAACACAACCTTATGGATGGTTGTAGATAATGTTGTGACAAATTCACTAGTGGTTATGACACAATCTACTGCCGCATCTCGGAGCATATACTCAATACGTTCTTGGGGATAATCGGGATCAATGGGAACATAAGATGCACCAGTTTTTAAAATGGCTAACAAAGCGGCAATAGAATCTTCATTTCGGTTTAGAAATAAACCTACGCGTGAACCTACGCCGACTGTGTGATTTTTATACATTAATTCGGCTAGTTGGTTAGAGCGATGATTTAACCACCCATAAGTCCAATGACCATGACGTGTTATTAATGCAATATTGTTCGAATGAATTTTTGCATATTTCTCTATTTCACCAATAAAACATGGATTGTCCATATCAGTTAATGGAGTACTTGAACGATTTACGATGGATAGCTGTTCATCTTGAGTGAGTATTTCAATTTCACCCAAAGTCTTTTCAGCCCACTCTCCCATACATAAAGCCGTTTGTCTATATAACTTCAGCCAATATTGGATGGTACTATCTCTAAATAGTTCGGAATTAAATTCCATAATTAACTGATAAGATTTACCCGTTTCAACAAATAGCGTTAAATCATATTTAGCAGATTGAATATACTGCTCGGTTACCTTTATTGAGTAAGGGAAATCCTGTAATGAACTATTGATATTATCGAGGTTGACAAGTAATGTTTGAAACACAGGGTTATCTAAGCCAAAATTCTGGCCTGTATTCGCAACAATCTCAGTAAACGGCAATTGCTTATTAAGGTGTGCCTGAATAAAGCGGTTACGGACTGATTCTGCGTACTGATTCACTGTACTACTCAAGCTTAAATGAGATCGAAATGGTAAGGTGTTAACCAAATACCCCACAGTTTTTTCAAATTCACTGTTATCTCTCAGCGCAAAAGGAATACCAATTGTGATATCTTTTTGGCCAGATAAACGATACAGTAAAAACTGCCAGCACATGGTCATATACATGAAAGGGGTCATTGCAAGACTTTTTGCCTGCTGAGATATTTTCACTGCGTCATCATTGCTAAGTTGCAAATTATGATAACCTGCTTTGGTTCCTTTGCACTCCTTCCTAGGGTAATCAGTTGGGAGATCTATCATAGAGGGGTACGGAGTCAGTACCCCTTTCCAATAGTCTTTCATGGTAGAAATTTCAGGTTTATTTAATTGTTCTTTTTGCCATTGAGTAAACTCTAAATAATCAGCACTGGTTTTTAGATAATTAAATTCTTTACTCTCAACTAAATGAGAATAACATTCTAGTATATTTTTTATAAAAATAGTTACTGATGGCGCATCAAAGATAATATGATGAAAACAACACGCCAACCAACACTGATTTAACTCCCCTGTTATCAAACAGATATCGAATAACGGTCCTTTTGCCAAGTCATATTGTTTTGAAGCCATTTTTTGAATAATTTTTTCTGGATTATTCGCTTCAGTGATAGTTTTGTTCGTAATGTGAATATGATAGGGTTGTTCTATAACTTGATAGAGCTGAGCTTGATGAAATGCAAAGTGTGTACGTAAAACAGGAGTGACTTCAGCAAATTGAGTGACAGCTTTTTCCAATAAGCTATGATCTAGTTGAGTTCCCACTTCTATAAGTAATGGGATATTGTAACTTTCGGACTGACTCAGTACCTGGTCAAGTAACCATAACCCTTTTTGCCCTTGTGTACTGGGTATATATATTCTGTTATTCCATGTATTCTTTACTGATTTCTTCAATGATTCATTGCCCATTCTTTCTCTCCAAATCGTTTTTTTCAAGCTTATCTGCTAATTTTTTTACACTATCTACGGAAAATACATCGGCAGATGAAATATTCATACCAAGAGTTTTACTGGCAAGAGAGGCTAACTTTATGAGATGAAGAGAATTTATTTCCTGTTCCCAAAACGAAGTTGCTGGATCAAGATTCTTATAACCTGTGATCTCTTTCCATATTGAGAGAATTTTTGATTCTAAGTTATCATCTTGTTGTGAGTTCATTCCATCAGCAATAATTTGTGCCATTTTATTTCGGTCACGTTTACCATTTTTATTCATTGGCAAAGAACTAACCTGTGTATACCGTTCTGGAACCATGTATGATGGTAACCTTGAATTCATAAATTCACGGAGATTGGTACTGGATAGAGAATCTGATTTACTCAAATAACAGGCATTTAACAGAGATTCATTATTTGTCTGTTCTATAATAACAATCACATCTTCAATTTTAGGATGTGAACGTAGTGTATGTTCCACTCCGGTGATTTCGACCCTGAAACCACGAATTTTGCACATGTGGTTATTACGTCCTAGCAATGTAAAATTACCGAATTTATCTCTTTTAGCTTGGTCATTAGTACGATAATAGCGCTCGTAATTGCCATTAATATCTAACCAGACAAAACTCTCATTGGTTAATTCAGGATCTGAATATCCTTCCGCAAGCCCTGAGCCGCTGATGTAGAGTTCTCCAGGCATATCCGAAGTACAAATTTCTAAATTTTCATCCAGCACGACCATATTGACGAGAGGCAATGGACAACCAATAGGAACTGGCGAATTAGCATCAAATATTTCATCGGGACATACCTGATAAACAGAAGTAATAGCCGAATTTTCTGTACATCCCATTCCATTGAATATTCGTCCTTTACCTGCTTTAGCTGCAGTGGAAAATAGTCGAGGGTTAATAAAATCACCTGAAACAATAACACAATCAGATTTATGTATAGTATCAGGAGAAACCTCTACAAATAACCGGAATAATCCTCCAGATAAAAAAAGAATAGAAATATGATGATGGCTAATAATATTATCTATTTCTTCTAAATCTGGAACGTCTTTTGGATAAATAACTAGTGTGGCACCGGTCAGAAGACTTATCCAAATTTCATTAGCGCTCGCAGCAAATGATGGATCTGCAAGTTGTAAATAACGGTCATTTTCTGTATTACCTAACTGGCTGATAGGGATTGCAAGACGAGTTAGACCACAATGACGAATAATAACACTTTTAGGTTTACCTGTTGAGCCTGATGTCAACAATATTATTGCTGGGTCTGTTTCAACTAACACTTCGGATATGAATTCAAATTCTATTGGTATGTGATTTATATCTCTGGCTTGATAAAAAAGTTTTTCTGTAGGAGTAAAAAAACAATTTTCTTTTAAAGAATTTAATTTTGAATTGTTTTTTTCAAAATCAGATAGTTCGAGACGATCAGTATCTGCAATCAATAAACTAGCATCAGCAGCCTTGATACAATCTGCCATATACTGCTTTGAAACATTATTAAATGAATTACTTAATGGGACAATAACAGCACCTAATCTTATTATTGCTATCAATACTATATACAATTCAAGGCTACGTGCTATATTAATTGCTACTTTATCCCCCTTTTTCACTCCCATCCTTTGTAAAACAAATGCTACTTGAGTTGATTGTTCCCAAAGCTCACAATAGGATAATGCTTTTAAATTAAATATTACCGCTGTTTTATTAGAGTGTTTATTTACTATTTCACTCAAAATATTTGGTATAGTGTACAACTGATTAACCTGTTTTTTGATCATGCAGGAATCCTTCTCATACTCAATATGAATTAAAATAACTAAGATATAATGAATACTCGATGTAAATAAAATAATATTAAAACCATAAAGTTACACCATAAGTTTCGGTGAATTAGCCCCTAAAAACTAATTTAGTTTCTTAAAGTTATATTTAAACAATGTATGCCCATTTGAATTTATTTCTATCTACTGTCTGAGATGTTAGTGAATCAAAGTCTACAATGTAATTGTAAAACCAGTCAAATGATTTCCAAAACAAAACAATAAACCAAATAACACACCACGAGTAAAAATTTAAATCATTTAAAATCAATTGAATACTAAAATTAAATATAATAAATTTTATTTAATAGTTGACAAGTCATGGTTAAGTTATGGATGATTCATCTCATTAATTCTATCTATGATTGTTTGTTTATGTATTCTCCATGATTATTTCAAAAGCTATCTTGATGTCATAGTTTGTAGTTTTGAAATCAATGAACCTTAAAATATATTTTTCTCACTCTTATGTATTTTATCGATATTTATTCGATTTATCTTAATGTTATTAACCTTCGTCGATCTCTATCGTCACAAGCCCTGATTTTATACGGTTTGAAACTAATAGATAGAGTTCGAAACCACCATCAGGTTAATAATAGATAACACAATCTTAAATGTGAGTTATTAATTCACACTTGATTATTAGGGACATGGAGTATCATACAAATGAAAAAAATAGAAACCATAAATTCACCATGGCAGCAGCCAACTTGGGAAAACTTGGAAGTATTACATGCCATAAAAAAAGAACTATTAAATTTTCCTCCATTGATTAATCATCAAAATTTGACGCATCTTTATGGACAATTGGAAAAAGTTTGGTTAAACAAAGCAGTGATAATTCAAATGGGTGATTGTGCTGAACGAATTATTGAATGTGACAAACAATCAGTTGCCCCTAAAATAGATTTTTTGCATGATTTATCTGAAATCTTTTCTACTTTATTGAATAAAACGGTAATAACAGTTGGTCGTATTGCGGGACAATATGCAAAACCACGCTCTAATGGATTTGAAAAATATCAGAATATAACATTACCTGTATGGCGCGGTGACTGTATAAATAGTCCAGAACCTGTTTTGGATGCCAGAATAAATGATCCCAAACGGATGTTGAGCAGTTATCACGCTGCCTCACAAACCCTGTCTACGATTGATGACTATATTCAAAGTAGACCAGATATGAATTTACAAGTCTGGACAAGCCATGAAGCCTTATTATTGGACTACGAATATTCTCAGTTGAGAACTACATCTAATGGACAGAAATATCTTGCCAGCACCCATTGGCCTTGGATAGGAATGCGTACCCTAGATTTAAATAGTCCTCACGTTGAGATGCTATCAAATATAGATAACCCCATAGCCTGTAAAATTAGCGATAAAGTATCTCCTAATTTAATCACTGGACTATGTCAAAAACTCAATCCGCACAAAATCCCTGGAAGGCTGACATTTATCACTCGTTTTGGTTATAAACATATTCATAAACTCAGCCCTCTCATTGACTCTGTATTAGAGACAGGTATTCCCGTGCTTTGGATGTGTGACCCCATGCATGGAAATACAACAAAAACAAAGAATGGAAACAAACAACGAGTTTTTGAAGAGATGGTTAATGAAGTCACAAGTTTTCAAACTCAATTAGCTAAACGCCATGCTTGTTGTGCAGGAATTCATTTAGAAACGACGGCTGAAGATATCGCTGAATGTTTTGGTTGCGGCTTCAGTCCTAATGAATCCGAATTATCAAACATTATATGCGACCCACGATTAAATAAAATACAAGCAATTGAGCTAATTAAACAATGGACAATTAATCAGGAAACATTATGACATTTGACAAAAAGTATATTGCTGTTATTACCGGTGCATGTGGTGGTATCGGAGAAGCCATCGCCAAACGATTGGCGATGGAAGGAGTAATCTTAGCACTTATTGATAAACAGGCTGATGTCTTACAATCTCTAGTGAACAAACTCAACCATGAATATTCTCAACCAATTATCGGTTTTCCTTTGGACATTACTGAACCTCAACAAGTTGTGAGCACATTTCTTGCAATCAGAAAGCAACTTGGGCCAATTGGCTATTTGGTGAATAGTGCTGGTGTATTACATCACGGTTCTGTTGAAAATACAGATATTCATGCATGGAATCATATCATAGCTGTCAATGCGACAGGAGTATTCAACGTCAGCAAAACCGCAGCCAGTTATATGATGGAGCAAAAAAAAGGTAGCATCGTGACTGTTGCTTCAAATGCTGCACGAGTACCTAGGGCAACGATGGCTGCATATTGTGCTTCAAAAGCGGCGGCCCAAGCCTTTACATATGCGCTTGGGTTAGAGGTAGCTTCATTTGGAATCCGATGTAATGTTGTTGCTCCCGGTTCAACAGATACACCAATGCTACGCAGTATGTGGGAAAACGAGAATGATGAAAACCACACATTGAACGGTAATCCAGAGCAATTTCGTATAGGTATCCCTCTACGCAAAATTGCCACATCAGATGAAATTGCCGCAGCTGTTTGTTTCTATCTAAGTGAAGAATCCAGTCAAACTACGTTATCAACTTTATTGGTGGATGGTGGTGCAGCATTAGGTTGCTGTTAGTCCATAGCAAACAAAGAGATATAAAATGGAAAAAATATTATCATACCCGCTGCCTAAATATACAGATTTACCCAAATCAGCAGCAAATTGGCTTCCTAATCAGCATCGCGCCGCTTTATTGATTCATGACATGCAAAAATACTTTGTAGATTTTTTTGAAACTGAAGCCAGTCCGATAAATAGTGTCATCAACAACATCCATGAACTATTGAGCATCGCTAGAAATTTTAATATCCCTGTATTTTATACTGCTCAACCCGGCAGTATGACCCCAGAACAACGAGGATTATTAAAAATAATATGGGGTGAAGGCATGAAAGCAAAAGATGAACATCGGGAAATTATTCCACTACTGGCTCCTATTAAAGGTGAAACTATACTAACTAAGTGGCGTTACAGTGCATTTTTCAAATCTAATCTGCTACACAATTTAAGAAATTTGAACCGCAATCAACTGATCATTTGTGGAGTGTATGCACATATAGGGTGTCTGACAACCGCTATTGATGCTTATTCATATGATATCGAAACTTTCTTTGTATCAGATGCTGTGGCAGATTTTTCGGAGGAAAAACACCATATCGCGTTGAATATAGCTGCAGAAATATGCTCTGTAGTGGCATCAACAGAGCAAATCATTGCAAACCTAAAATGATACATCGGGAGACTAAAAAGCCTGATAAAACAGATTATAAGGGGGAATGATGTCACTGACAGAATTACCACAAAAAGAACTTAAATCAAATGATGAAAAAAATCTATTTAACCGCTTAGTTAAGACGAATGAGCCTTTTGCATGTATTTATCGCCCGTTATCTGATGCTAAAGACTCTTTTTTATTATTTGAAGGAAAAATAAAATACACCCATTCAATCTCAGAACTAGAACCAATTTCACTGGAACCAACTCTTTCATCGAAACCAGACGATTTCGACACAATAGATATAACAATCTCCGGAGAACTGGATGCTTCTCAATTAATTATAATTCCATTCAATCAAATCTCTGAAAAAGGGTTTGCATGCCATAACGATAACGAACCTGTCATTATCATGAGTGTCGAAAAACAAACTCGTTATCAAATAAAAAATTGGGGATTCATTGAAAATAGTAAACCAATAAAGTCAACTAATATACATTTCGATATCACAGATCAAGACTATCGTCAGATGGTGGAACATGTGATCAACGATGAGATTAATGCTGGAGAAGGCAGTAACTTTGTTATATCGAGAAGTTTAGAAGGTGATATTGAAGACTTTTCATTGGAAAATGCCCTTTCCCTCTTTAATCGATTATTAATCAATGAATGCGGTTCTTATTGGACGTGGATTGTTTATACTGGTGACCGTTATCTTATCGGCAGTAGTCCAGAGCAACATATTCTAGTGGATGGTGAAGATGTTACCATGAATCCAATAAGTGGCACATTAAAATATCCAGAAAAAAGAATAGAACAGGCTTTATACCATTTTATCAACAACAAAAAAGAACAGAATGAACTCTTCATGGTCGTTGATGAGGAACTAAAAATGATGAGCCGTATATGTGACAGTGATATTACGGTAACTGGCCCTCAATTAAAAATGATGTCTCAAGTTGCACATACGGAATATTTTATCCGTGGTTCAACATCACAGACAATTCAAACTATCCTGAAAGAGTCATTGTTCGCACCAACAGTGACCGGGAGCCCTGTGGAAAATGCCTCTCAAGTTATTAAACGCTGGGAAAATCGTGGTCGTGGATACTACAGTGGTGTTATCGGAATGATTGGCGTTAAGAATAACCAACGTTATCTGGATTCTGCTATCTTAATCCGAGCTGCTGATATTATGAAAAATGGACATTTCCGATTGACATCAGGGGCAACAATTGTTCGTGATTCAGTTTCAGAAAATGAAGCTGAAGAAACCAAAGCAAAATTGAGTGGTTTAATGAGCTCTTTTTTTGATGAGAAAAAAAATGTTAATACAACCAACAATCTCCATTTATCTGAACATGTGCTGAGTAATATCGCTACGAAGTTACGACAAAGAAATCATAAAGCATCTTCCTTTTGGTTAGGTAATTCTAAAAAAATTGCATTGACGGCTAATTCTCTTCCCTCCATTACACTCATTGATATGGAAGACTCGTTTACTGAGATGATTGCTCACCAACTACGTTATATAGGACATGATGTAACGATAGTTTCATGGTTTAAATCTGGTATACATTTACCTCAATTAATGAATACAGGTAAAACTGATATCCTTTTTATTGGTCCAGGGCCAGGAGATCCAAACTCAGTTAATCACGACAAAATGGTAACGGGACGAACACTGATTACAAATCGTTTAAAACAAAATTTACCACTAATTGGAACCTGTCTAGGACATCAACTTATTTGTGCTGAATTTGGTTTACCTATCAGACGGCTTTCCAAAACACGGCAAGGAATACAGTATAAAATAGCCATTGAAAGTATGGCTCATCATGTCGGATTTTATAATAGTTTTGCCGCTATGCACAAATTACCACACTGGTTTACACCAAAATACAATCGATTGGTTTATCTTGAACGATTAGGTAAAAATGAAATTATTGCATTGAAATCTAATAATGTGGCATCAATACAATTTCATAATGAGTCTTTTTTAACTACTGATGCATTTCCTATTTATAACTGGATGATTAATAACGCGATAGGTTACGCAGATAAAGGACTGAAAATCAATAAATTATAAACAACATATTATTTATAATATGTTGTTGGGACAATTGGTATATCATAGCAATGATACTCTTGATTGTCCCACACTCCGAACCAATTGACACTTTATTTATTTGCAATACTGACGTAAGTAATTAGCAGTCAATGAATTACCCTTTTCAAACATCGTTTGTGGTGTGCCACTGAACATCACCTTTCCACCCGCAGTTCCTGCACCTTCTCCTAAATCAATCACCCAATCCGCTTCTGCAATAACTTTTATGTTATGTTCAATGATCAAAACAGAGTTTCCTTGTTCGACAATGCGACGAAACAACGTCATAAGTACCGCTACATCCGAAGGATGAAGTCCGGTTGTTGGTTCATCAAAAATATATACGTCACTTTCATTATTAAGGTAAGATGCCAGTTTTAGTCTTTGGCATTCTCCGCCAGACAGATGGTCAAGCGATTCACCAAGGCGCATATAACCTAACCCTACATCCCGAATATTCTCTAATGTTGGCTGGATCTGGTTGTCTCCCGAAAAAAAATTTGATGCCTGAGTAATACTCATATCCATAAGCTCAACAATCGTTTTATCTCTGTATTTATAATTCAGGGACTGTTGATTGAATTTTTGTCCCTGACAAGCCTCACAAGGTAAGGTTATCGAATCCATAAAAGCCAAATCAGTTTCAATGATACCCAATCCCTTACATTCAGAACACGCTCCTTTGGCATTTGGCGAAAACCACGATTTATCCACCTTATTGGCCAAGGCAAAACGTTCTCTAATATATTCAAAAATACCACTCCACGATGCAATATGAGAACGTTTCGAAGTATGAATAGGTTTTTGGTCAATAACGACAGCACTGGCACATTTCGAGACAACTTCCCCCAGAATCAGGGAACTTTTTCCTGAGCCTGCCACACCACTAATCACGAGCATGATTCCCAATGGAATGTCAATAGAGATTCCTCTAAGATTATGTAGCGTTGCATTTTTAACAGAGATATAACTAATCGGTTTTCTTGGATTTCGATTGAGATGGTTTGTCTGAGAAAGATATTTTCCTGTTAATGTTTCAGAAGTGAGTAATCCGTTTAGATCCCCCTGATAAGTGATCGTTCCACCGTTATCACCTGCGCCAGGACCTAAATCAATCACATGATCTGCTATCTTAATAACATCGGGATCATGTTCGACCACTAAAATAGTGTTGCCTTTATCACGCAGTTGCTGGATCAATGTATTCAGTTTTGTAATATCAGCTGGATGTAATCCGGTGCTAGGTTCATCAATAATATAAGTCATTCCAGTAAGGCTGCTGCCTAAGTGTCTAACCATTTTTAGCCGTTGGGACTCTCCACCTGATAATGTTGCCGTTGGGCGGTTAAGATTCAGATACCCCAAACCAACAGAGCACATTGATACTAAACGTTCTTTTAAAGCATTAATCAGCGTATTAACAGAAGGGATATTTAGTGTTGCTATAAACTGATTTAACTCAATAATCGGCATATTAATACAATCGCCGATACTATTTCCCTGAATTAAACACGATAGTATATGTTTATTAAGCCGTTGACCATGGCAGGCAGGGCACTGTTTCATTGAAACAATGCCCTGAAACTCTTCACTTTTGTACTCCTTGTTGTTTTTCATAAGATAACTGCGCGTAAATCTGGGAATAATCCCTTCAAATCGAGCTGATTTAGGCCAATCTGAAGATGGGTTTTCTGGAGTGATATTATCCTCATACAATAGAATCTGACGCTCTTCAGTAGAGTAATCGGCAATTTTCTTATTATTATCAAACAAACCAGAGTGAGTATACCTACGCCATCGCCAGGTACCTGGTGCAAATGTGGCGTATTCAATTGCACCTTCATTCAACGATTTGTTTTCATTCACCAGCTTATTAACATCTATTGTGCTGGCAATACCCAATCCTTCGCAATGTGGGCACATTCCTAACGGGTGGTTGAAAGAAAAAATGTTGGAATACCCGATAAATGGTGTACCTATTCTGGAAAATAAGAGACGTAGTAAGGTATAAATATCTGAGGCTGTACCAACCGTTGAGCGGGCATTTTCACCGATACGCTTTTGGTTGATGATAATTGTAGTAGTGAGGTTATTTATTTCATCCACATCCGGTTGACCATAGTATGGTAACCGATGTTGTATATAAGGTGGAAAAGTGTCATTAAGTTGTCTTTGAGATTCAGCTGCAATTGTATCATATACCAAAGAACTTTTACCTGAGCCAGAA
Organism: Xenorhabdus hominickii; assembly: GCF_002632725.1. Lineage (GTDB taxonomy): Bacteria > Pseudomonadota > Gammaproteobacteria > Enterobacterales > Enterobacteriaceae > Xenorhabdus > Xenorhabdus hominickii. The sequence goes on along the minus strand of NZ_NJAI01000002.1, from coordinate 18,382 downwards.
ACACCGGTAAATACCGTAATGACATTTTTAGGGATACGCAAATTAATGCCTTTAAGATTATTTTGCCTAGCACCAATAATTTCAATTGTATTTTGTTTATGACCTCTCACTTCATTTATCTCCTTACACGTACTAATATTAAGGAAAATAGAGTGATAATCCCACACCCGATTAACACAATAGACACAGGAAACAGAGATACTGACTTGCCAAGACCGGTTAAAAATGCTGTCAAAGAAGCCGTTCCAAACTGAAGAGCACCAAGGACAGCAGAGCCGGCTCCTCTTAAATCAGGAACTGCTGTTAATGCCAAACTGGCTGCATTACCGAAAATTAACGCCATTGTGAACATAAGCATCATGAAAATGGCTGTAGTTAACTCAAGTTGATAAACACTGAGATAATGTACAATCAGTAACAAACAAGATAAGACAAAAGTTGTTACAACACCAACTATGACAAGCGTTTTAGCGCCGATCCGTTCAACCCACCTAGCACTAAGTATGCTACTGAACATCATAATCCCAGCATTAATTGCGAACACAATAGAAAAAAATCCTGGGGTGAAATTAAACATGGACTGGTATATAAAAGGCGATACTGAAATGTAGGCAAACAATGCACCAAAGGTGGCTGAGAATACTAACGTATATCCCATATAGATTTTATTTCTAAACAGTTTGAAAAACTGTTTAAGTACACTGTTCCTAATCCCGCTATATGCTGCTCTATTTGGTAAACTTTCTGGCACGTAAGCAAATGCTAAGACGGTAAGTATCAGTGAAATAACCGCTAAAAAGACGAATACAACTGGCCACGGAAAATGTGCAGCAATGCCCCCCATCAAAGGAGCAACGATCGGAGCTACACCTTGTATCGCTAGCATCAGATTGAAATAGTATGCGGCTTTGTTACCAAAGCTCAGATCAGAAACAATGGCTCGTGTCAAAACAATACCTGACGCACCACCAGCCCCTTGGAAAAAACGACTAATGATTAACATCTCAATATTTGAAGAAAATGAACAAGCAATTGATGCTACTGTTAGCAAAACCATACCACCTAATAGAAGGTTTCTTCTACCAATCACATCCGACCAAGGGCCAATAATTAATTGTCCAATCGCGAGGCCAACCATAAATGACGTTAAGCTTAATTGAACACCTGCTTGAGTTGTGATTAGTGCATGAGACATAGCGGGAAATAAAGGAAGGTACATGTCAGTCGAAAGAGCCCCAATAGCACTCAACATCCCCAAAATCAAAACAAGTTTGAATCCCAGTTCGCCTTTTGAGTAAAGTGATACATTCAAATCTAAGCAATTTTCATCTAGTATATTTTCTGTTTTTTTCACTGTCATTCATCTCATATAATAAATATGTTCTGAAGACTATAACACTACAGGTAAATGATTTCCATTTAGAAATTATTCACCTGTTTTCTTGGTGATACTATTGTAAATAATATATTTTTGATGATAAATACTTTATAAAACCAATTGAAATTGCATAGTTTTTTAATTTAGCAATTATTTAATAGCACGTTATTAAATTAGCTGCGACCTATATCGCTGCAAATCTAGAAATTATGTAGCTTTTGCGTATTTTCAACCAAATATAAAAAATCAATAGTTAACCTGAACTCGGGATAAAAAGAAGGGAACTAAAAGCGAGTTCTGTGATCAGATCTTTCGACCAAGAATGACTTCTCACAAAGGAACCCGCTATGCGTAATTTAGTCAACTTATATTGTCATGTCGACGATTTTTGTCAGATTTTTATGCCTCAATGGCAAAAGTACCTGATTGAGAGTGGTGAACGTCAACGCTTACGCCAAGGACGAATGAGTACGAGTGAAATTATGACCATTATTATTGCTTTTCATATGTCACATCAGCGTGATTTCAAGAATTTTTATCTTGGATTCATTTATTTATATCATAGAAAAGCGTTTCCTACATTGCTCAGCTACACCCGTTTTCTTGAGGTCATGCCAACGGTACTTATCCCATTGAGTTCGTTTTTTACGCATCTTAAAGGCAAGCCGACAGGCATTGAATTTATTGATTCAACCCGTATTAAAGTGTGTCACAACCTCAGAATACCAAGACATAAAGTGTTTAAAGAGACGGCGGCGAGAGGAAAAGGAACGATGGGAGGGTTCTAGGGTTTTAAACTTCACCTCGTTATTAATCATCTTGGTGAAATTGTTGCGGCAAAACTCACCCCCGCGAATGTTGATGATAGAACACCGGTTCGAGAATTATCAAAAGGACTTTTAGATAAACTTTATGCGGATAAAGGCTATATCAGCAAGGCATTAACGGAAGACTTAAAAGCAGAAGGAATAACCTTAATTACAGGGCAACGGAAAAACATGAAACCCAGGTTATTAGCGGCTTGGGATAGAGCCATGTTGGCTAAACGGTTCATCATCGAAACCATCAATGATCAGCTTAAGAATGTCACACAAATTGAGCATTCCCGCCATCGTAGTTTGCATGGCTTCATGCTGAATTTATTAGGTGGATTAATCGCTTATTGCTTAAAACCCAAAAAGCCATCACTCAATATCACAAGCGCTGAAAAAACAGGACTTCGGGTGATGGCTTAAACCGATCTCAGGTTAGTTAATAATTTGCGGAGACCTATAGTTGTAGTATTAAAGAGAAAAACGGGACTATACTTTATAGTGGTTTATTTTTTATTCAAAAAAGACGTTCCTACGTGAAAAATATGCTTTTCTTCCCTCATTCAATAAAACTAATCAGGTTAACCGAAAAACGGTTGTTTTTCAAACAAAACAGAATCTCCCCCCTGTATTAGATAGTGAGAGAGATCTGACTTCAGCTGTTCATTTTTACTACACGCTACTTTCCCTTAGGCATAAACTTCTGCATCACCATCTGCCCGAAAATGCCTGCGGATTGCCTGACCTGCCCCACGCCCTGGCTCATCACACCGGCCACATCGCCCATCCGCACACCGGCCCACGCTAATGCGCCCAGCCAGACCATCGGCAGGACAATAAACAGCGTACCCATCACCAGCCCCATGATTAAATCGTCTGAAGTGTTCTGAATGCCCGCCAGATTAAACAGGCTGTGGGTTTCCGAGCCGTACAGCGCTTCCAGCAAATGGCTGTCCAGCCAGCGCGCCAGCTCCCACCAGAAAGTCAAAAAATTCAATGCAAAGATGACGAACGTCAGCGTGAAAACGGTCTTAAACTCATACGCCGCAAACAGCAAAATCAGGGGTATCAGGATATACAACACCATCAGGATCACCGCCTACATCATCGGCAGCGCCTGTCGCACCGTATCGAACATGGGCATACTGAGTAATCCGCCCAATAACGTCCCTGCCGAGGCACCGATTCGGTTAGCACCGTTCAACAAAGTGGGATCCGCGTTGCCGCCATACCCGGCATAAACATACCTGTCCTGTGAAACACTCAGATTAACCGGGCTGATCAGACGGCGGATCACCGCTTCCTGATAAGCCTATGTGTTTTTACCCAATATTTTCAGTGTCGCTGACAGGCGCAGCCACAACCCCGGATCGGCCTGCGCCAGTACCCGGTCTTTCAGACCGGTTTGGGCGGCTGACCACCAGGCTTTACAGGTCGGGTAACCGTCCGGCCCGGTATAAGGCCGCCCGTTGTCCCGGCTCTCCTGCCAAGGAAAGTCAGTCCGGGGTGTGCGGGATTGCAGCGTCTGGTAATCCCCGGCTAAAAATGTGCGGCTGCCCAGCCAGCCGATATCATTCAAAATAATCGGATCGGTGGTGTGCTCCTGATCACGTTGTTTCCACTGATACAGTGCCAGGGCATAGCAATCGTGGGTAAAATCCTGCAACTCCGCCGCCAGTGCCGGATTATTGATGCGGGTGTGCTGCACGTCAAAACGCAGTTGCCGCAGATCCGGCCGGCAGGGAATGGACGCCACCGCGGCCTGTGTCACCCCTTGGATAACCGATGCACCACCGCCCACCAGAGCGGCACGGCCGCTGTCTGGTTGTTCAGGTTGGACATCACCGGCGCATAACCGCTGTTGTCCGGCGCTGTCGGTGTCCAGGTGCCACAACTTTTGGCACGGGACTGGTCATACTGGAGGGTGGTCAGGCTGACATTGACCAGCGGCACACAACACACCACCATCACGAAGAACGCGCAGTACAGGGTGTTTTCAATCCGGGCCAGCGACTGTAATCCGGCATTGCCGTCTTCTTCGCCACACTCCCGTACTTTCAGCCAGACCGAAATGATTTTTATCACTAACGGCAGTGTAAACAGCCCAGTGGCAATCAATATGTGCCACAGGCCATTGTTGATGACCCAGCCGAGTAATGTCAGAAAATATTCCAGATAGCTGTTGGCCGTCATCGTGTCCCCTCAATATTGCCTGACAGGGCATACTCACCCAGCAGGATAAACAGGAGGCTAGCCACCATCATCCGTATCAGCGTGGTACGGTGTGCTGGCTGGTGTGTTGTCTTCTGCCAGATTTTCGGTCATGTATTAAATAGTTAGATTGAATATCAAAAATAGTACTCACGCTCAATAAAAGTTCCTATCACCTTATCGTGCATTTCTTCGGATTTTGAATAACTGATAGTTTTTCTATTCAGTCTTTTTACTCGAGTACGCTGAGTTAAATTCGTTCTCTCT
>NZ_NJAI01000002.1:0-13614 GCF_002632725.1 Xenorhabdus hominickii | reverse complement strand
GATTTGTGACAATAACGGCAATAGACGTCAGCTTTGGCCATGCTTTACCCTTAAAAGGCGGGAAGCATATCACAACAACTAACTATTTAATACATGACCCCAAAACCTACCATAACCAACGTTGTTGTTTTTTATTACCGACAAACGACCACATTTCATCAAATTCACAGACAAGTTGGATTTCTAAATTCTCTAAAGGTAACGTGGTTACACATCGTAGCGACAACTTTTTAAAGTTTGGACGACAACATTAATACTGATATGCAGTGCCAGGACTGTATCGCGAATACCTGAATTATTCAGGACTAAATTAACGACCTGCTCTTTTATTCCGGTCTGACAATACGATAAGAGTAGTCAAGCTGGAAAATGCGACCACACGAGAAACAATGGTAACGCTGATACCCTCTTTTACCTGTGCCATATGTTTTTTCACATCCTTAGTTTGACATATCACATCTACTGTAGTCTTCTCTGTCATTGAAAATAGGGAGTATACTCAAACGACAATACTTTGAATACGTGACCAAAATGTGAATGAGATGCTTGTTTTTCATCAGAATAAGACATCAATAGAGATTTCTATTCAGCCATAATAGATCTGTTGGAATATCAGGGCAAAGGCATCTGCAACTCAATGGATAATCAGTTATGAAAAAAGAGGAAAATTATCTTTTTTATTATATATCGAGAAAGGTAATTTTTTAGTCAATGTTAGCTCTGCCAACATTGACTAAAAATTAGACTTTATCGCCACAATAAAGAGGCCGTTTTCACAGGGAAATTAGTATCCTGCCAACGTGCGCCAAAAACGTTCGTTTACTGGACTAAAGTAAACACTAAACCTTATCTTGGTAACAAGAACTTCATCCAATTTATTTACTCAACCAAGGGGAGCTGGTACTCCAAAAAATAATATTAACCCCCAAATATTCTTCTGCAAATTTAATAAACTCTTGCTGAGTGAATTTCTTTTTTGTTTGTGGATTCGTATAGGTTAGTGTGGGCTCCTGAACTGCCATAGCAACGAGGTTTAGTTTGTTTTTATATCTATGGAAAAATGGATATGAGTTTTTCATTTGTGCCTTCTTATAAGGAACGATATCAGGCCCTCCAAGCCCAATGTTGTTTTTTTGTGCAATATCAAACAGACGAGACATATAGCTACGTTCGTTATTCCATTCACAGGGCCAGAAATTAACATACTGTACAACATACGATTTTTTGAAAACTTTTCTGGCAAATATTATGTTGTCTATAGTTACTGAGAAATACTTATCGCAAGTAAAATCAGCATTTGCTTTTTTCATGTCAATATCAATGGCTGTTTCGGGGAGGTTAATACCGATGATTCTTCCATCGAATGATGTTGCCAATGCCGCAAGAAGATATTGATATCGTTCCCTTAAGGCTGTATTCCACTGTATGGAGACCCAGCCCTGAACAGACACCTGACCTTCACCTGGATTGTCTGACTGCGCAATTAAACCGCCATCATATTGAGATTCTTGCAGTAAATAGAGTGGAATATTTCTGTCGTTTGGTCCGAAAAATCGATCTTGGATCTGAATGAAGAGCTTTTTATTCATTTTGTTGAGTATTGACAGATCTTTTTCTATGACTGAAAAGTCATATTCTCCTTTTGATTTTTCCAGTTGTTTCCAAGTATAAACAATCTGTACACCACTAATATCAGGTCTCACAAGTAACGAGCGTAATTCTTCAAGCTGGCCGGAAGATGTGTAAAGATAATTTTGAGGAGTGGTTGCCAGCACTTTCCCCACACAAAATAAAAGAATAAAACATACCATCATAATCCGCATATCCGCATCCCTCTGGTGATGAAAACTAGAATCTTTGGCAACAACAAAAGGCGATAATTTCAGTCTAACTATTACCTCATTGTCGTCCCCATTTATTATTACAGCCTATTAACAGGAAAAAAATTTATCTGTACTGACATAAGGCCGCCTCTAGCCCTGTATTTTTAATTTCATGCAGTTAATGTGAGTCTGGTCTATCAAACAGCGACCGCTAATGTGGATCGAAAAATGCGATAAATGCAAGCTCATTATCACTTAATGTGAACTCTAGGGGCTAGGCCCTCACAACAGTAAGTCTGTGAGCAATGCTGGGGACTGAAGAAACATTGTCATATGCAGCAGCTATCAGTGAAATTACTGCTACTCGTGCGGAAAACGAACTATTCGCAATAATTGTTGCAATAGTCGAAAGAAGCGTTTAACTGGATATTGAGAATTGGAGGCACTTTATTTGTTAAAGAGTAGTCGTTCAATAAGCCTCATCCATGAGGCTCAATCTCTATTTCCCTAAAGGAATTTAGTCATAAAATTGACTGATACTCTCTTTTTCCTGACCAGATACAATGACATTCAATAATCGTTCATAATATTTCACCAGATTATCGACAACGTCCTCAGTATACAGTTCTGGGTTATAACTCAGTTCACAAATGATATTTTGTGGTGTTTTGATAAGATTTATTCCGAGCGATTGGAAGGGAACCGGCTCGATATTGATAAACTCTACGTCAAGATTTGGCAATGACCAATTCTCATCATTGGGTGCATCCACATAATTAAAGAGAACGTTAAATATAGAATCCCTTACCTTTTTACCCACAGCGTCAATAACAGCAGACATGTGGATATCTGAGTTTTCCAGAGCCTTATAAATAAACTGACTGATCTGGTTGATAATATCATTCAGGCTCATTTCCTTACTGATCGTTGATTTGACGAGTAAATCACTCAAAAACAACCCTATCGTTTGCTGACTTTCTATATGGTGACGGTCAGCCAGTGGAGAAGAAGTGATATGCTGAGATATACCGGAATGCATAAAAAGACAAGTATGGAACAGAGACATAAATAACATATAAGGCGTAATCGTGTTAGTTTCACAATAATGTGAAACTGCATTAGCCAATGAATTCGGTGTATTAATACAACGGACATTAAAGTGACCCTTTGAAGCCAAATGTTTGCTGAAAGCAATGGGAAAATCATAACTCATATTGACATCAGCAAATTGCTGTTGCCAGAATTTGATCTGTTTTTGATATTCCTCTGTTTTATGACGTTTTTGCAAGTCATAGGTGTAATCTGAATATTGCATGGCTATTGGCGGAAGAATAGGCTCTTCGCCTTGTGAATAAGCCGTATAGAGATCTTTAAACTCATTGATAAAGATACCGAACGACCAACCATCGAAAATAATATGGTTAACATCAATCAGTAATACAAAGTTTGTTTCTGAAATGGGTAGTAAGAATGCCCTGATTAATGAACCATTGTAAATATCAAACGGTGTCCTCAGTTTTTCTTCCCAAAGTGTTTTTAGCTCAAAAATAAGTTGTTCTTGCTCTACTTCTGTTTCTATTCCTCTTTGCATCAAGTCAACGATTTGTAAATTGATTTTCATATCATTATCAGGTTGTACGAAAATCTGTTCATTTTCTTGATAAAATTTAAAACGTAAACTTTCATGTCGCTCTAGAATGACATTCAAGCTTTTTTCCAATGCATTGCGATCAAGTTCTCCATTTATCAGCAACGTAATAGGCACATGAAAGCTGTCTTCCAAAAAGCCTTCTTGAACCAAAGACCAAAACATCTTCTGACAATGAGAAATCGGTATTTTGCCATCAGGAGTATTTTGTAATGGTTCAACCACGGATATTTCATGCTGCTTAGCGTCATGAATCACATTTGCGATTTGTGCAACGGTCGGGTTTGTAAACAGTTGATGCATACTGAAATTATCGGTCAAAGCATGTCTGATCGATGCTGTGATCTTAACTGCTAAGAGGGAATAACCGCCGAGCGCAAAGAAATTGTCGTGAATACCCACTTGCTTCACTTTCAAATGCTCTTGCCATAACTGACAGAGTTTTCTCTCAACACTATTTCTCGGTGCAACATAAATCTGCCGGCGCAAATCCTCTTCATTCGGGATGGGCAGCGCTTTCTTATCCACTTTGTTGTTCAGTGTGAGCGGCATACGCTCGAGCGGGATATAGAGGCTCGGCACCATATACTCCGGCAGTTGTTTTTTCAGGGCTGATTCAAGCAGCTCAGAAAGCTCATTCCCGATGGCAGAGATATGGGGATAGTTGGTCAAATGGGTTTGGCTGTAGCCTGTACGCGCCAGCACCGACGGCAGTTCGCACCGGCTGAAAATCACATCCAGCAAATCAGGCTGATGCTGTGACCAGGTTACGCCACACTGGTAGCCGCACTGCTCAGCATATTGAAGCAGGGATTCAAAAGCTTCAATTTGAGCTGTCGCCTCTGGGGAAAGACTGCCGGTATACTCTGGCGGAGGTAGCATCTGATTCGCCGGCCAATGGCGCAGACCTTCGGCTAAGGCCAGGTTATCTTTGACGCGGGCATTAGGGATACCGGAAACCCCGAATGCTTCATCGGCTCCTGCTTGAAGCCGATATTGGAGCTGATGGTGCAATTTTTCCAGCGAATCGAAATCGTACCAAGCCAGAGGCTGCTCACCACAAGACTCCGTATTTTTTCCTCGTATATGCAATACAACATCATAGCGGTAGCGCAGTATTTCATTGTCACCCACCCCGCGTTTCACCAGAATGTCAACCCGGCTGATCGCCGGGTAACGCTGCGGCAATTGGGCAAAATAGGCCGGACTGAGCAAAAACTCCTGCTCTTGCTGTAAGCGCCGCTGAATACGATTTGCCAATGTGCCCACGTCAATATGCTGCCCGTTCAGGCGGCTCTGCTCGATGGCGGTGATATGGGCGGTCAGCAGATCTAAGTTGCGGATATCCCCCAGCAGAATTTTGCCACCGGCATCAATAGCAGGGATTAACTGATCGAACAGCGCTTCCAAGTATTGACGGTTGGGGACAAATTGGGCAACAGCATTAATCACGACCGTATCAAACTCGCCGTCAGTCAGGGTTCCCAAATTGATAACCTGTCCGTTTTCATCGGCAACACCGCCATGTTCAGTACTGCCAATCATGAGCTGACGATATTGGGCGTCAGTTACCGCCGCCTCGTATTCAGGGTAATTTGCATTAAATTCCAACGCTTTTTCCCCCAGCCAATCTGTGGTCGGGCAAACGTAGGCAATCAGTTTTTTCTCTTTATCGTTGCCATAACTGTCACCATGCATCATAACAGCGGCATTGCTTAAAATGTCATTCCCGGCCAAAGCGATTTCGATTTCACCCAGCTCGATCCGGTATCCTCTCACCTTGACTTGAGAGTCGATTCGGCCAATAAATTCCAACTGCCCTTCGGCTGTCCAGCGCACCAAATCGCCAGTGCGATACAGTCTGTTTTCAGTTTCATTGCTGGAATTTGTGCTGAATGGATCGCGGATAAACTGCTTGGCTGTCATTTCCGGCGCATTCCGGTAACCCCGTGCCAGTTGGATACCACCAATATACAGCTCCCCAACCGCACCAATCGGAGCTAACCGACCGTCTGCATCAAGAATGCGGGCTACCGTGTTAGGCAGCGGTTTGCCGATCACAATCCGGCCTCCCGTTAATAACCCGGTAGTTACAATGGAGGTACACTCTGTCGGGCCATAGACATTGAACAGCTTTCTGCCCTGCTCCCAGCGGGTTGCAATTTGCGGTGTCACCGCTTCGCCGGCTAAAAGCAAGGTGGTGACAGAACGCCACTTGTTGAAACCCAAATGAGGTAATAGCGCCGGAGGTAACACCGCATGGGTAATCTGGTGTTTTTCCACTACATCATCCAGCAATTCAGAAGTCCGTTGCTGGGTTTCTGAAATCAAATACAGCGTGGCACCATACGCCAGTGTCATCGATATTTCTAAAACCGCAGCATCAAAACTCCAGGAGGCAAACTGCAATCCCCGGCTGTGTGCATCGACACCAAATAAAGCCGCCTGCGAGAGTGCCAAATTGACCCAACCTTTGTGTTCCAGCATCACGCCTTTCGGTTTGCCCGTCGAACCGGAGGTATAAATCACATAAGCCAGATGGTTTTCGGTCAGAGGGAATGGGCGTTCAGTAATATTCTCGCTCGGTAAACTGTGCAGATGTGACTGGATAGATTCAGTCTCCAGACAGATCACCGTTTGCTGACTAATGGGTAATTTTTCTATCAAATGCGTTTCGGTCAGGATTAATTCCGCCCCACTGTGCTCCAGCATATACTGAAGGCGCGCTTGCGGGTAACTCGAGTCTAACGGCACATAAGCCCCTCCGGCTTTCAGAATAGCGAGCAACGCCACCACCGCCCGTAATGAACGGGGAATACAGAGCGCGACCAGCGTATCGGGTTGAATGCCCAGTTCGATCAAATAATGCGTGAGCTGGTTGGCCTGTTCATTCAATGCCTGATAGCTCAGGGTTGTATCGCCAAACACCAGCGCCGTCTTTTCGGGATTTCGTGCGACCTGTTCCTCAAACAGTTCATGGAAACAGCCTTCGCGCTGGCTGTGATCCTGCGGCCCATTCCATTCATGCAGAAGTCTGTGCTGTTCAGCGACTGACAAAAGTGGAATGTCATAGACGGAAGGCTCTTCCGTGCCAATACGCAGGTTCATCGCATCAACAATGCCGGACAGCAGTGTTTCGTAATTGGCCATTAATCGGTCAATAGTGATGCTTTTGAACAGGCTGGTGTCATAAGTCCATAAAACCGCTAACTCACCCTGTTCTTCTTCATAAACATGGATTTCCAAATCAAATCGGGATTCCAGAAGCGGGCGTTCATCAAACTCAACACCATAATTCTGTTCCAGTGTTGTATTTTGCTGAGTATTTTCTAACGTAAAGATAATTTGGAAAATAGGGTTATAGTTTAAGTTTCGCTCCGGGCTGATTTTTTCTACCAGCATCTCAAAGGGCAGATCCTGATGCGCATAGGCATCCAAGATGGTGTGGCTGTTTTGTTTTAATAACTCACTAAAGGTAGGCTGGCCGGATAAATCTGTTCTGATCACCAGTGAATTGACAAAAAAACCAATCAGCGGTTCTATATCATGATGTACTCTTCCGGCCAGTGGCGTTCCAACCAGAATGTCTTTTTCATTACTGTAACGGCCCAACAGGACGGCAAAAGCCGTTTCCAGAAACATAAATAACGTAACTTCATATTTCGTACACAAAGCTCTTATTTCTTGTGTCAGACCCTTTGAAATACGCTGCCCATGCATACGCCCTTCGAAACGCTGTTTTTCAGGGCGTGGATTATCCAATGGAAAACAATGCAGTGGCGAAATACCTGATAACTGTTGCTGCCAATAAGTTTGCTGCTTTTCCAGCATCGCGCCTTGCAGCCAGTTCCGTTGCCATTGGGCATAATCGGTATACTGGACTTTCAACGGTGGTAGTGGGTTCCCCACGCCTTGACAGTAAGCTCGATATAACAAAATGAATTAATTAAGAAATATCGCCATCGACCAACTATCACAGGCAATATGATGGATGGTATAGAGAATGACATAGTCATTTTCCGCCAACTTTATCAATCGGACACGTAGCATCAAGTCGGCTCTGAGATTAAATATCTGGCTCTCTTCCTCTTTACCAAATTTCTTAACGTGTTGTTTTTTCGCTATTTCACTCAGATTGGATAGGTCATACTCCGTAATGGGTAAGTCATAATCTGTCATCACCACTTGCCGCGGTTCGTTATCAATAATTTTAAAACAGGTGCGTAATGATTCATGGCGTTCAAGCAACATTTTGATCGTTTCAGTGAAAGCGTTGAGATTTAATTTCTCCCGCAACCTGAAATCCCCCTTACAGTTGTACTGGGGGCTGCCTTCATTAATTTGGTCAATAAACCACAAGCGCTGCTGGGCGAATGAGAGCGGATAATGTTCAGCACTGTCATAACGCTGGATATCTTGTAGCTGATAAGTATCTGCTTCTGAATCAATGTGACTCAGGAAATCAATTAGTGCTTGTTTATGGTTTTTCCATTCACTAAGCAGTTCGGGTGGAATACGGTCTTGGCTGGTTTCATATTGTAAGCGGTTATCAGCAACAAACAGGGTAATACCTTGATTTAGAGCCTCATTTACAATTTGCACAGCATCTTTCATATATTACCTTCCAATAATTATATATTTTTTATTTTTCAACATGGAAATGTTTTTAACGAAAAAACATTTCCATGTTGATTTATTGAATTGATAGTTTTTATTTTATCTATTTTTCAGGATATAATTTCTCGCCAATTAACCATAAGAACCTAATAAATAGGTATGAAATTATTTTCATTATGTTTATAAAAGAAATGCGGCGATGTATTTTAGTCGTTACAATAGATAATAAGTGATTAACATTTATTGAAAACATTAAGAGAGGTTTATTCGCAGTTTTAAATCCTGAATAAATTACCAAATAATTCGTCATAATTAAATATCGGGGCAAAAATTTAAAAGTCATTAATTAACACTTAACAAACCGTTCATTACAAGTCATTTGTCGTTTTATTTGATTTAGGCATCATAAAATTGATGGATATTTTTTATAATGCAATTAATATTAATTAATTTAATTACCATTAATGAGTATACCTATCAAGCCTGCAATCCTGGGGTGAAAGAGCAGATCGTTGATATGGCGATTAATAATTCCGGCGTTCGGGATATAGCCGAGTCCTAAAGGTTGGCATTAACACAATCATTCGCACATTAAAAAAACTCACACCAAGAAATGTAAACGCATTAAGTCAATTGCTTGAATTATTATCTCCTTTTAATATTCGGTTTTACTGTACGGTAATTTTTCATCGTACAGCATACTTCCTAAAGAAAAGCATATTGTTGAAAAATATTACACCCAACGTATAGAAAGAACCAACCTGATACTCCGTACATGTTTAAAAAGACTGAATCGACAAATGCTGGGTTATTCCAAATCGGAAAAGATGCATGACAAAGCAATAGGTACTTCATCGAACAGGAACACTACCTTTGTTAAGGGATCTAACTATTGGAGCCGTGACCGTAAATTCAAGTGCGAGTGTTTAGGTTGTAATGTATAAGTGATTAAACTTTCGACACTTCCAATAAAAAACTGAGTCGGCTACGGTGCTTTGAACACAAGATGAGTAGGCCTAGAACAGGCCTACTCAATCAAAAAAACAGCAATCAGATTAGCTTATATTGTTATATCTTCACCAATAGATAAACCATCAGAAATTTCAGTGCTAATCGTGGTAATAGATTCAATAATATCGCCATGAGAGCGATCATGAATCAATTTTATCACAGGTGCATTCACTGCCCATGCCGAAATATTATTTTCTGGCATTTTTGCTATTAATTGGTTTATCGTTAATCCAATATCTCCTTTATAGTCTGAATTCATTTTACCCGCTTTAAATAAAGTCACTTTTGTACGAACTAATTTCCCACTCAAATTACAATTAATCACTTGATGTTCAAAAGGCAGTGCATCCAATACTTTATTGATATAAATATCATCTGAACCCATCTCCTGCAATTTCACAGTCATTTCTTTCAGGACATATTCCATATCCAATTGCTTTCTGATGTCTTTTAACTGTTCAGTATAGATAACTGTATCTAACAAGAATAATTGAATGTCTTTTGCACCAATTTGTTCTAATTGGAATGCAATCTCCATAGCGATTTGACCGCCTAATGACCAACCTAAAATTTTAATCGGTTTATCAAGAGATGTTTCAGTCAAAATTAATTCCAGATAAGTTTTAGCCATCTCTTGTAATGACGCGATATGATTATCCGTACAAAGATTATAATTATCGATACCGATACAGTTATATACCTCAGACAAAGCGTTGGCTAAAGGCGCATAAACTTCACTGCCACAACTGGCCGCATGTACCATGAATAATTTATCCGTTGCTGTTGATTCGGGTGTTAATACATTCAGCAAGTTGGCCTTTAAGCTATTAATGTCCAGCCATTCTGATAACAGAGAGATACATTTGTGGCTAAATAGGATACTTAACGGTATATCGATTTCCATGTCATAGCGAATGGCCGCTGTCAGTTTGATAGCCATCAGGGAGTTGCCACCAATACGGAAGAAGTGATCCTCAATACCAACCCGTTCCAGTCCCAAGACATCCTGCCAAACTGTACAAAGCTGCCTTTCCCGTGTATTGCGTGGTGCAACATAATTGTCCCGATTGGCCCATATCGGGGCGGGTAATGCTCGACGATCCAGTTTGCCATTCAAGGTCAGGGGCACCGCTTCAATCCGGGTAAAACTGGCTGGCACCATGTATTCCGGCAGTCGGGCAGACAAATGCCCAATCAGGGTTTCATCAGATAATACGGCTTCCGTAATGACATATGCCGCCAGCGCTTTATGCCCTTCATGCTCCCGGTCAATCACC
The DNA here is from genome assembly GCF_002632725.1 of Xenorhabdus hominickii. Taxonomy (GTDB): domain Bacteria; phylum Pseudomonadota; class Gammaproteobacteria; order Enterobacterales; family Enterobacteriaceae; genus Xenorhabdus; species Xenorhabdus hominickii. The sequence goes on along the minus strand of NZ_NJAI01000002.1, from coordinate 3,238 downwards.
ACCGCCTGTTTGACCTGCGGGTGAGAAACCAGCGCGTTTTCGATTTCTCCCAGCTCAATACGGTAACCACGGATTTTCACCTGAAAATCATTGCGCCCCAGATATTCCAGATTGCCGTCTGCTCGCCAACGCACCAAATCGCCGGTTTTATACAGGCGGGTATAACCCCGAGCCCGATCCTCCTCGCTCGCAAATGGGTTCGCCACAAAACATTTTGCCGTCTGTTCCGGCTGGTTCCAGTACCCTCGAGCCAACCCAATGCCGCCGATATACAGTTCCCCCGGCGCACCAATCGGAGACAAGTTTCCGTAACTATCAATAACATACAGGCGGATATTATCGATCGCACGTCCGATGGGTACGTTGCCATTGAAGTCACTCGCCGTATCAAAGTATGAAACCTCAATCGCCGCTTCCGTTGGCCCATAGAGATTAATTAACACGCTGGAATGTTGATTAATTGCCTTCAATGCGTTGACTTGCGATTCCGTCAGCGCTTCCCCACTGCAAAATACATAGCGGACGGTGTCGGCTAACCGCTGTTTTAATGCTTGTAACGATAAGCAGAAAGCACCCAACATTGATGGGATAAAGTGAACTACGGTTATCCCCGATTTCTGCATCAATGTATGCAGGGCTTCCGGTTGCTTATGGCTATCAGGCGGTGCAATCACGATACAGGCCCCGACCCAGTTCGCCGCCAATAGCTCCCACACCGAAACATCAAAGGTATAAGGCGTTTTTTGCAGCACTTTATCCGCCAGACTTAAAGGATATAGAGACTGCATCCAACACAGCCGATTCATAACGCTTTGATGCGTCAGCGCAACACCTTTGGGCTGACCGGTCGTGCCTGAGGTGTAGATGATGTAGGCCAGATCAGTGGCACTACTCACGGGTACTGGGTTCTCCGCCGGCTCTCCGTCAATGACAGGCTGAGCATCTGCGGCCAGTAGTGATGGCTGAACCGGTAATCCCAGTGTACATTCCTCCAAAACGGCCAAATGCCGCTTCTGGGTCACGACACATGAGCAATGGGTATCGACCAGAATAAATTTAACCCGCTCCGATGGATATTCCGGTGACATCGGCACGTAAGCCCCACCAGCTTTCAGTACAGCCAAGATACTGATGATCATTTCCAGACTGCGATCCAGATACAGCGCCACAGGCGTGTCTGCCGGCATCGATTCATGATGTTGCTGCCGATAGCATTCGCGGATCACGCCAGCCAACTGGTTTGCCCGTTCGTTTAACTGCCGGTAGGTCAGGGTTTCTCCCTCAAATTCCAGCGCGATGTTATCCGGCGTGGATGCTGCCTGAGCTTCAAACTGCTGATGTAATGTCCGATCCTGCGGATGCGGTACATCGGTCTGGTTCCAGCTATGCAGCAAGGTGTTGCGCTCCTGTTCGGACAAGACGTTAATGCCCGCCAGAGATTGCTGCTGATCGGCCGCAAACGCTGTCAGCACCCGCTGATAGATATCGGCCATCCGCGCTATCGTCGCTTCGTCAAACAAACTCACCGCGTAATTTATACCGCCAGCAATACCAGTCTGACTTTCTGACATAAACAAGCTCAGATCAAATTTGGCAGGGCTGTGCAATGCACCATCCAGTTTTACTGGATTAAAGGGCAGTTCTGCGCCTGTTGTCTGACCATCACCAAAATTCTGCAACCCGAACATCACCTGAAAAATAGGGTGACGGGAGGCATCACGCACAATTTCCAGCGCGTCAACCAATTGCTCAAACGGCATATCCTGATGCGCCTTGGCCTGTGCGATCGTTGTATGAGTCTGTCTAATCAGACTCTTCACGCTGCCGGTTTGCTCAACCTGTACCCGTAATACCAGCGTGTTGACAAACATCCCAATCAGCGCCTGAGTTTGGGCATGATGCCGGTTGTCCGTGGGCGTGCCCAATACGATATCATCCTGTCCGGACAGTTTCGCCAATGTGACATAAAACGCACTGAGCAAAACAGCATACAGAGTAGTTTCCTGTGTTTTCGCCAGCGCCGTCAATTGATCGGAAAGCTCACTCTCTAACGTAAAATGGAAATCCCGTCCCTGATAATCCACCTGTGCGGGTCGGTTCCGATCCGTTGGCAAAGCGAGCGATTCATATCCGGCCAACGCTTGCTGCCAGTAAGCCAGTTGACGTTCACGCACCTCTCCCTGCAAATAGTCACGCTGCCACTTGGCATAATCGCCATAGGTAATATCCAGTACAGGAAGTTGACTAGCCCGGCCTTCTCGCAGAGCGTGGTAGATCTCCGCCAGTTCATTCAGGAAAATATCAATCGACCAACCATCAATGGCAACGTGATGCCACATGATCAATAAGTAATGATGTTCAGCCAATTGATAATGACATAAACGCAATCCCGGCTCTTCCGTCAGACTGAATGGGGTTGCCATCTCTGCACGTGCCGCTTGCAGGAGGGTATCAATATCTGTGCAAGACTGTGACCGGAAGATCAAATTGTCCTCAAGCACCTGTTGATAGGCATATCCCTCATCATCACTGCGGTATATCGTCTTCATCACCGGATGACGTTCGACAACCTGATGTATCGCCCTTTCCAACAAGGGCAGGCTGGCATTGTCATCCAACTTCACCAGATAAGGGACATGGTAAGCATGTGTTCCCTGCTCAAATTGTTCGATAAACAGCATTCGCTCCTGCGCAAATGACAGGGGATAATATGTCAGTTCAACGTGAGGGATCACCGTGCAGGCTTGTTGCCCCATCGCCGCCACCAGACCAGCAACGGTTTTCAGTTCAAATACCTGTTCTAACGAAATTTCCACCGCCAATGTACGACGAATGGCCGCAGTCAGCTTGATGGCTATCAAAGAATTACCACCGATACGGAAGAAGTTATCCTCGATCCCCACCTGCTCAATACCTAATACTTCTTGCCAAATTGCACAGAGCTGGGTTTCTTGTACATTGCGCGGCGCCACATATCCTTCCAGCTTCACCCATACTGGTGCCGGCAGGGCCTGACGGTCAAGCTTGCCGTTCAGGGTCAGCGGAATAGCATCAAGGCGGGTAAAACTGGCCGGCACCATGTAGTCCGGCAAACGGGCAGACAAATGGGCAATCAGCATTTCATCCGGCAGGTTTTGATCTGGTAAGGTGTCGTCGGTGACCAGATACGCGGCCAGCGCTTTCTGCCCTTCATGCACCCGGTCAATCACCACCGCCTGTTTCACCTGCGGATGGGTTG
>NZ_NJAI01000019.1 GCF_002632725.1 Xenorhabdus hominickii | reverse complement strand
GCTACCGGAAGACGTACAGAAGGACTGTTACCCCATTTTTTCACGACTACTTGTGCCATTTTTAATTCCTCAAAGTATCAACAATGAAGATACTCTACCAGTTATAATTTTAAGTGTCAACTTTGTTGATACATTGCTTATTCGTTGTGATAATGCAAATGAAAATTGCTTTTCAAACATAGTTTAGGAGTCGGAAATTTCTGGGATTCCGGCTTACAACCTCTTCTACAGAGACTAAGTTGTGTGATAAATAAATTTTATTTATTTTATTATAATTCGCATCACGCTAACAGGTTAGATCTACTGCTCAACGCATTAGATTTAGCCAGCGATTTAAGTTTACCGAGTTTTCAACTTCACCCCCTTACGGGAGATCGAAAAGGTATTTGGTCGGTAAGCATATCGGGAAACTGGCGGTTAACTTTCGAATTTAACGACGGTGATGTTTATATATTGAATTATGAGGACTACCATTGATGACTAAACGTATGCCGACCCATCCGGGGCGCTACATCTCTGACGAGATGACGCATTTAAATATTAGTCTTAGAACGTTGGCACGGGCGCTGGATGTCTCACCGTCAACGATTGGGCGGGTGGTAGAAGGTCGCGCAGCGGTAACGCCAGCAATGGCGGTGCGTTTAGCCCGCGTGCTTGGCAGTACGCCAGAAATGTGGCTGAGACTTCAGGAAGCGTACAGCTTGGCGCAGGCTAAACAAGAAGTAGATTTAACGCGCCTGACGCCACTGTTTACGCCAGTACAGTACCCGCATCACGCTTGATGATGAAGCCCGAAAAGCGGGTTTTTCGACGTTCTGGGTAATGCCACTCCACCAGCTTCGCCCGCAAAAAGAAAAGCCGATGCTTATGCATCGGCTTTTCTTATCGTACAAATCCAACCACTGAATTTTATTTTTGAACATTTGCTAATGGAAAAAATAGCATTAAAGGTTCATCTGGTAACTGAATTAATCCATGGTGAGAGTAAAATGAAGCGGCCTTCTTATCCTTGGAATCAACAACAAGTGCATATGCGCCAGCTCGTTGTCGTGCATTTCCCAATAGAGCAGTCTTAACTCTTGCAGTAGACATATAGATTACCTCATGTACAAAATATACGGCAAATTGCCGTATATTTAAATTGCGTTATTTGGGCTATGTCTAATACTCTCAATCATTCCTGCATAAAGATCCCATATAGAAGGATATGAGGCTGATTGATGATACTTATTGCTGAACGCCGTTTTGCAACTCATGCAAAGCCGCCACCTGTAAAAAGTGACTACGATTCTTGTACAGATTTGGACTCGCTTTAACCTTATCATCAATTTTCTTCGATAATAAATCAGGTAGCGTGACATTGAATTTTGTCGATTTACCTAAATACGGCTCAACATCAATTTCAACTACAGCCCACGCCCATCCTGCATATTCTTCATCTTTGATCCAGCAATCCAATGACTTGGCTTCAGGGGGTAATTGGTTCATTTCAGCCAATAACTCTAAATGTCCTGTAATGGCTTCCTTAGCGTTCTTTACGGCGTCATCCATTGAGTCACCCGCAGAGAAACAACCTGATATATCGGGAACCACCACACCGTAAGCATGATGCTCATCACCGATTTCAATCGCAATAGGATATAACACGTAATATGCCTCCAATTTTTTTTAAAAATTTGAGTCGCGCAGATGCAGATAAGGGGGCTTACAGCCCCGCTTGTTTTTGTATTTTCCTGAGCAATCCCGTTTTAATTTCCTGTTTAGGGTGTGGAATTGTCAGCAGGTCGTTACGCTCAGGATGTTTAAAGTGGTGATGGCTTCCGTTGATCCTCACCAACACCCACCCTTTCTTCTCAACCTCTTTGATTAAATCTGCACTTCTCAAACTAACTCCTATCCGTTTAACTCGCAGTCATGATAACCCCAATAACTCCATGAGTCAAGTTAAGATAACCCTGATAACCCCGAAAAAATGAAAATATTATTATTCAGTTGTACCGTGTTGCATGAATTGTTTTGGAACGGTTCCTTTAGATTCCGCTAGGCTATACGCTTCCTGAAGTCTCAACCACATTTCCGGCGTACTGCCGAGCACGTTGGGCTACCTTCAACCACACGCCCAATAGTTGACGGGGAAAGACATCCATCGCATGTGCAAGCGCTCTTAAAGGATGGAATAAATTTGTAAGTTATGCTGGTAATTTTAGAACCCAAGGAGTACCATGTACTCCAGTGTAAAGGAGATTTGCCAGTGAGTCATGCGATAGAGTTTATCGAAACAAGTATGTTTACCCGACAGATACAAGAAATTGCTACTGATGATGAGCTCAAAGAACTGCAACGAGAACTTATCGAGTCACCAGAAAAAGGTGATCTAATACGTGGTACTGGGGGGTTACGTAAAATCAGAATGGCTATAGGCTCACAGGGAAAAAGCGGTAGTGCCAGAGTTATCTATCTTCTAGCGACTGAAGATATTATCTATCTAGTAATGGTTTATCCGAAAAGTAAGAAAGATAGCTTAACGGATGCCGAAAAAGCAGAACTGAAAAAACTAACAACATTACTAAAAGATGAGGTGTAACATGAGTTTTTTTGACGAGTTGAAAGCATCCCTCGAAGAAGCAGTTGAAATTAAACAAGGTAATAAAGCCGCAGCGCGTGTGACTCGATACGAAATTGCCGACGTTAAAGCTATCCGTGCTCAACTGAATATTTCACAGGCAGAGATGGCAGAGGCTTTAGGCACTAGCATTGATACCATAAAAAGCTGGGAGCAGAAACGTCGAAATCCGACAGGACTAGCGGCAAAGGTGTTAGCTATCATCCAAGACAACCCTAATTTCTATAAGGCTCTGGCTACGCATTGAGTTGCCGATGTGTAAACATCGGCCTCCTAATCGCACAAATCCAACCAAAACAGGGCGTTTTGCTGAATTATGGCGTAAGGATAACAGTAATGAGGCGTTGCGTCATGCCTCGCCCAGATCATGCACGAGGGAACCTGGAAAAAGCCGGAAACCGTGTTGGGCTATATCCGTAACTTGGAGGCGAAAAAGAGCGTCATGATTGACTTGGTGGAGGGGCGCACTGACGTGTGATTGTACTAATTTAACGACGTATAGTGAGTTAATCAGTGGTGATTTAGTGCGAAATTAGATCGCCACCGAATATAATATTGATCTATTCAGTCTTTTTAATAATAATGGCTATTAGCAACTTTAAGACGACTTTAAATCCTATGTGATTTTCTTTATGGCCGACTCTGCTATTTGCGATGCCGTTTATGGTATCTGTTTTGATGTGCTCTGCATATTGCCTAACGTGGTACAAAAGGCTATTCATATTATCGATGATATTCGAATAGTCTGGTTAGGTTTATGAAGGGTAAATTCCTCCAGCGTAAAATACGCCGCCTGAAATAGACTATATCAATACCACCACAGATCATATAGTTAATAACCTGTCTGAGTGAATAGATTTAACTAACGGAAATATAAATTAAAGAATAAAAAAACTACCACTAATTAATGTATAGAAAATAATTTATTTTATAATTACACTAATAAAACAAACGCATTGAATTACATTACCTTCTTGAAAACATTATTTAAATATTACCCTGCCATTTTAAAAATAAAAATCCAATAAACATAATTTTTATTATTTTAAATAGATCATCAACTAAACTGAAAAAACAATCGTAAAAAAATAAAATATTTGCAATAATGCCACTGTGATTATACTTAATGTATTTATTACCATAGGTTCAATAAGAATTAGCATAAACAAAATTAGTTTTTATGATTATTGTATGTATATTAAATAATATGTATTTAAAATTATATAAACAGGTTAAACAGAATTGAATAATTTAGTAATCAGCATGAGTTAAACATAATGTAATAATAGAAAAATCACTTATTACAATACATTAATCAAGAATTCACTCTCAAAGAAAAAGAGAATATAAACTATCTTACTATTATCATGAGATATGATTAAACAACAACATCCTTCACAGAAAATAATGTAAACGCAGTTGCTGTAAAGTTAGTATATACCTAATAGATTTCGAGTTGCAGCACAGTGGCAAGAGAGTGAATCTCCACGAGCATAGTCCACAATGTCACTGGGGTGAGTGAGCGTAGCCAACAAAGCTACAACTCGAAAGATGAAGGGTATAAATCCTGTTGCATAATTATCAACACATTCAATATAAGGTATTAAATCATGAACAGAAAATTAGCTGCTTGTATACTTGCATTTGTTATTGGAACAGCCGTCACCGCTAACGCTAGTGCATCTCTTTGTAGTGGCCATATCTGTGGCAAAATCCCTTGGGACATTGCTTATCAATCTTATGTATAAGCTATATTTTATAAACTGAAAATTCCACTAGTTACATGGTGTAACACAATCAAAATTTTTTTATTTGAAAAATAAAATGGATATATGAATAAAAAAATCAGGATACCCATTCTTAATTGAACGGGTATCCTCACATCTGTCGTCTTTCAAGTTGCTTCGGCTTTTCCGGTAAGCCTCATATAAAGGCGTCCTCCATTGAGTTACTCGCAGAGAAACAACCTGATATTAGGATATAATACGTAATATTTTGATAATGCCAAATTAACGTTTTTTTAGAGAATGGATAACCTTCTGCATTTCTTCTAGCGCATTCTCATGCTCTTGTAATCTTTCTTGTAGTTTAGTGACGAAATCCTTTTCAAGCCGAAATAGTTTATATTGACTATTATTTATCATTGTTTGAGAATGATTGTTATGGTCGTAACTTGCCTATGATTTTTATTTGTATAGGCTTAGTTGGCCTATATAGAATGATTGAACGACCGTGTGATTTTCACATAACTACCTTAACCTTCTGTTTTCAACAGGTAATTTAACAATACATACAATAATTACTTTAGTTAACTATATTTATAACAACACCAAATTATCAATATGGATAATAATAACAAATAGCACTTATAATAACTATATATGCATACAATTACATGAATTTACCCCCGATTTCTAGGGGCTTTTATGAATTTTTTCATGAAAAGGGTACGTATGAACGATGAATTGTTTGGCAACGAAAAATTACTTAATTCTGATGATCGTGAAGAAATTCTCATAGACATTTTGAGGGTAAGCCTTAAGAAGGCAGTAGATGATTACAACAATCTTAATAATGAGTATGAAGATCTAAAAATTAAATATGAGCGTAAATGTGCATTAGACTACTTTAACTCCCATCAGGAAAAACTACGCTATGTCGTTGAAAAATTAGATGAATCAATTAATTTACCACCTGAAACTACCTGAAAAAAAATAACACTACCCGTTCTGGGTCATGTATTAAATAGTTAGATTGAATATCAAAAATAGTACTCACGCTCAATAAAAGTTCCTATCACCTTATCGTGCATTTCTTCGGATTTTGAATAACTGATAGTTTTTCTATTCAGTCTTTTTA
>NZ_NJAI01000018.1 GCF_002632725.1 Xenorhabdus hominickii | reverse complement strand
TAAGTACGTCCCAGCCTTCATTGACTTTCGCCACCGCAAACACGGCTCTTACCGGATTATCCGTTTCCTCAAGGGTGTTCAGCAGTACCGGATTTTCTTCCAGCAGGTCGGATTTGTTAACGTTCAGCAGGTTGAAGTCATTAAAATCTTCCTGTATCTGTCCGATAACCGTGATTAAATCGCTGTCAGCGTAACGCTGTATCACTTTGTGCCAGATACTGGTGTCTGAACTAAGCTGTACCTTCTTATTCGCCAGATGACGTCTGACGGTATCCGGTGTGAGTGAATCGATAAGCTGCGAAAATTCATCCTGTTTGGCTTTGGAAATGGCGATTTTATTCGATTTGAACAGAATAACTGGCTTAAAACCGGTGATGCCGTTATCCGCCGCCACCAGTTTGCGGTACTGACTCAGCAGCACCGCGTCCAGCATCTTGTCACAGTCGTGCTGATTGGCTTCCAGCAGCATCACTTTTTTGGAATAGCCGTCTGACATAAATTGTTTTAAATCATACTGATAAATAATCTTATTGTGGTATTTCTGCCAGATTTCTTTTTTGCTCAAATCAATGGTGGCGGTAAACTCCAACAGCCGGTTCTCAGGACGCTGCGCCAGCATGTTTTCAATCGTGCGCTCCCACGTCAGTTCCTCGTATTCCTCTGAGTTTTTCGCTTTACTTTTGGCTTTGGTTTCGGCATTGAAGTGATGCGCCTCATCCCCGAGCAGCACGATCGGGATTTCCCTCAAATCCTCATAGGTGATACTGTTTTCACGGTAGCTGTTCAGCTCATCGTGAATCTTATGGATGGTCGAGAGTTTCAGGTAAATGGTGTTGCGTTCCGGCACGGAGGGGAACGTCTCGACCGGCGCTATCGTGATTTTTTCCCCGTCGATTTCCAGCGTCTGGCTGAACAGGTACTTCGGCGACTGCGGATTGAGCAGGTTCTCACGGGTTTTCTGAATAATCGCGTCCGTATGCACGAAAAAGATGAAGTTCTGATAGCCGTATTCTTTAAACAGATACAGTATCGCCCCCGCCATCACCATGGTTTTTCCCGCACCCGTTGCCATGTGAAACAGCAGGTGCCGGTAACGGACAGCCGCTTCTGCCGGATTGCGCTGCGCGTAATGCAGGTAACGCAACGCCTCATGCTGATACGGTCGTAACGCGTCTTTCAGGTTCGCCTGAATGTAGTCCGGTGTCTCATAGTTGTCACTGAACAGCCCCAGTCCGTCAAACTGCTGAAACTGATTAAACAGCAGTGCCTGACTACCGCCGGAAGTCGGTTTTCTCGCCATGGCATCAGTCCTTGCTGTAGAAGCTGCGGGTAAACGCTTTATCGCTTTCTGAGATGTTCAGGTCGCTGTCATCCATCTCGGACGCGTTCACGTAGAGCTGATTTTTATCGAGAATTTCAATCAGCAGTTGCTTCTGCTCATTCAGTTCCAGCTCACTGAATGCGACTTTACGCGGTATGCCGTCTATCTCATACTCGGCGGACAAGACGTTTTCCAGTGCCACCTGATAATTGAGATGCGCCTCGGTTTTCATGACTTCAAAGAGTTTTTCGAGTTCAGCGTAAGATTGAGATTTCTGGATTTCATGCACGAAATAGGCATTCAGTTCCATCAGTTCGGCGTAAACAAAGCTACCGCCTCCCTGCCAATTAACGTCTTTGGATATGCCTCCCTGCTCACCCTCAATGACTTTTTGCAGGCGTGGGACAGTGATATCATTGATGTAATCCATCTGCTCTATACCAATATAACGACGTCCCATTTTATGGGCTACCGAGGCAGTGGTGCCACTACCTAAGTGAAAATCTAAAATTAAGTCCCCCTTTGTTGTTGTTGCATTTATTATTCTCTCTAAAAGTTCTTCCGGTTTAGCATAAGAAAAAGCTCGGTTACCAAACATTTCATCAATCTGCTTATTTCCCTTGGTGTTTTCAAATCCATTTTCTAAATTAAGAAGAAAATCACTGGACACATAACTTTTTTTACCTGCATCAGAACTTTCAAAAACGCGCATAGCAGGTTTTGTTATATTTAGGAAGTCATAGTCATTAGGGAAAACAATTCTTCCTTGATTATAATAATCAAGAAAAGTCTCTTTTGTTACAGCCCAACTCCTTTTGGGGTTAACAGGATACTCATCACCATTTTTAGGGTTTTTCATAGTGAAGTTTGAGTTTGGACGCTCTTCTGGTGTTGTCTGTTTTGTTAAATCTGCCAGCCGCCATCTTTCTTCAAAATCATCTGATTTATAATATTTTCTCTCCACTTCCCTTTGAAATAATGAGGTGTTTTTGTTAGCTCCTTTAGTAAAGGTTACAATCCAGTCATAATCTTGGGAGAATTTGTATGAAACATCTGATTTTCCATTACGTGTTTTTCTCGGGATTGTTCCTATGAAATTTTCCTCACCCCAAATACCATCCATTAAAACCTTCAAATAAGCCTGCTCATTATCATCACATTGAACAAAAATAACCCCATCATTCATCAATAAATCCCTTGCTACTTCAAGGCGGTTTTTCATGAATGATAGCCATGATGATCTATTAAACCTGTCATTGTATTTAAAACTATCGGTGCCAGTATTGTAAGGAGGATCAATATAAATGAGTTTTATTTTTCCTTCGTATTTTTCTTTTAATGAGTGTAAGGCTATTAGATTATTTCCTTTGATGATCAGATTGTCTTTTTCATTAAAATTAGTAATTTTTTCATTCACGTCATATTTTGCATAACGCTTTGCATTGCTTAACACCTTTGGCGAAAAAAGACGGTCTATCTCATCACGGGCAATAATTTCATTGTAATATACTTCGTATTTACCCTTATCTTCTTTTGTCATCCCTCCTTCCAGTACACAATCCTTAAACGGAAAATCGAGTACAACGTCAGAGCTGTAATCAAGATATTTTCCTTCGCTGGTCAATCCAACTTTGTTGCGGTATTTTGTGAAGCTGTTTGCCCAGTATTCTTTATATTTCAGCAGGCTGCACAGCTTATCAAAGTCAAAAATGAAAATACTGTCAATATCCGTGCCGTAAACAGATTTTATTTTTTCATTGCTCACTAATGCTTTAATGATATCCGGTTGTTTACGGCTGATAGCGTCAATCACCATGGAACGGTGTAATTCTTCACCATTCCAGAATTGCGGGAATGTTTTTAATACGTTGTTCAGCTCTCTGATTAATTCAGTTTGCATATTGCATGCCTTAATATTTATTGAGATTATTTCACTGATTTTAAATGTGCATATAGTTTTTCACCGTCACTCACTTGAGATAAGGTTTGAGCAAAAGGAATTTCATTGTCGAGTATGCGTTTTACATCTCTTGCGGCTAATGGTTTTTTTAGTAATCTGAAGTCAGATAAAATCTGATAGCGCATAGATTTATGGTTTATTTTTTCAGGATTTTGTTCGTCAATATTCTGACCACTACCTATTCCATACGCGACTATACCTGATCCTGACTCATACAAGAAAACTACATCTCCTTTTTTTATTCTGTTCATTTTTCCGATGTAATCATCTTCAAATGTTGCCGCTATCCCTTTTTCTAAAATGATATTGTGGTCAATTAAGCTATTTGTTTTGTTTGTGTTTAGTAAAAAATAAGATGCTCCAGCATGTTCTTCAAGTGCTTCACTCGCATCATTGTCATCTACGGTTTTCATTTTTTGCCATTCAGGGATGGCATAGTCAGATATCAGCTGATAGATAACATCCTGTCGAGTGCACCCAACAACATCTGCGATTTCTTGAAGTACGGCATTTTCCTCATTGGTAACTCTAACGCTTAAAGTCACAGTGTTTTTAATATCGGAATTGAATTTTTTATTTAGGCTGCTAAGTAGGCTCATAGTAAGACTCCAAGATTAATTTTCTCTTAACCTACATGAGAAACAGCAATGAATCAATGAAGGATTCATTTTTTGAATCCCTCATTGATTCATTGCTGTTATAAGGGGGTCTTTATGTTAAATATTGCCCTTATTTAACATAAAGGTGCTTAAGCGCACCACCGTACTAGCACTCACCGCGAAACCCCGCAGGAACGGTCAAAAGGCGGGGTTTTCTGCCTCTGAAACCGCCCTTTTTTATGTTGCCAGTTTGTTATCAAAGCGGCAGTTTCGGTTTGAGCCGGTTTCCGGACTGAACCGGTTATTTTTTCCAGAATTGCCACGGTTTTTTCGCCGCCTGCTGCGCGACAGGTTCGGATGTTGCAGGCAGCTTGGATTCGATTAAAAGCATTGCCTGTTTCAGACTGTCTATATGCGATTGCTGGGCTATGACCAGTTGTCTCAGGTGTTCAACTTCGTGTTCCAGTTGCTTCGTTTTATCTGTTCCACTTTGTGTTACACGCTGTTCAGATATTACAGTGTCACTATGTTCAGGTTGAACATGGCTGAATGCACCAAAAACACGTAATAGCTCTGATGTATCTAGTTTTTTTACGCCATGTTCATCTGTACATGTGGACAGTTTCCCGCTTGATATGTAACGGTGTACTGTTGTTCTGCTTTTACCTATTAGCCGAGCTGCTTCACTGATAGAGACTATTGCCATAAATACCTCAGATCCGTCCGTACTTAGCCAGAATTTTCTCCAGTGTGGTTCGTTGTTTTTCCGTAAGCCATGAGAATGAACCATTGAGATCATACTTGCTTTGCATATCACTCAGAAATTTTGCTTCAAAACTGGTGAGCTGTATTTTTGCCGTCAACGCATCATGCAGTGTTTTTTTAAGTCCATCATATAGACGGTTTTCAGGCATGGTGCTGATTGATTTAATTGTCTTGCTGTCTGTTTTTTTCGGTGTTTGAGTAGGGTCTTTAGCAAGTTCTGTCACAAGATCAATTTGTTTATCTAACTCACATTGGAATATCAGTGTATCAGCAGGGCGACCGCGTTTTTCAATATTCAACTTCATATTGCTATAGGTGTTTAGGTCTTTTATTATCGGCTTTAATACTCTTGTGTTTAAAAATTTAAATTCAGGATAATTATTTTCAAGCATTAACATGAATTTAAATTCTTTAAGGCTAATTTCAATGTTGGCTTTATTTGTTTTTCGTTGGCTCATCTCTTTTAGAAGCCATTCATAAACGCGCATTGAGTATTTATTTTCAAAGGCTTTCACATGTACTAAATTGTACTTGATGAATTTTTTTAAGTGGAATAACAGTGGGACTATATACTTGCTAAATATTAGGGTTACTGTCTGATGCTTACGATTAAACTCCGCATAATCTGCCCAGTTAAATATTCTTTTAGCTACATCCCCGCTTGGGTAAATTAGCTCTACAGAACGCTTAAATAAGTCGCTTGTTGCAGCATTTAATCTTCCCCATGCATTTTCATAACTCAGATCCATCACTTGAGCATATTCAGAACATGAAAAGGTAACTGTTCGTTGTTCTTCATTTGGTGTTTCTATCGTTGGATTAAGCTTTGCAACACAAAATAAAATCAGTTTAGTTTCATGCTCGGTGAGATCGTAGCGGCTTACGACTAGCTCATTAGCTTTAAACACGACTAATTCAGACATGGTTAAACACCTTAATGACAATTGGTATACAAAATAAAAATACATCAACCAACCACAAAGGTAAACGAATTTTTTTACGTATACCATTAGAGCTTACCTGTTAGTATCCTAATTTTCTGTATACCTTTGCATGCGGCATCCTAATTTTCTGTATACCAATCCTAATTTTCTGTATACCTTTTGTTTTTTTTTTTCTTTAAAATCAATTAAATAAAAAAACAAGAATAAAGAAAGAATAATAAAGATAAAAAGAATAGATCCCTAACTTGTGGATAACTGAGCATCATCCCCCTTGATTGATGACAGTTAAAAGGATGTCGCAAACCACGTTTGCTCCTTTTCAAAACACGCCAGAAAAAACAGTAGTAGCTCCCGAGCAATGCTCGGGCAAATCGCTGAACCATACTTTTGTCTCCGACCATCAGACGACTCAGTCGCTGTATTTTTCGTGACATTCTGGTTCGCTTCGCTCATGGCTCAGTCAGAATGACAGTGAGTACCACTCTGCGCGACTTTTCTGACCTTACCCACACTCTTTAACCCATAACATCATAAAACTCAGCCACGGGCTTCTCAGGAAGTTTTAAGGGCACCTGCCAGGTCATTCATCAGCAACAGTATTCTTCTGACTCAGCATGTCATTGCCTTTGTGTTTCCATTCTGTCCATTTTGGATTGTCACGGGATAATTCATTCAGGCTGGCTAATGCGCCCAACAATGCTGCACTGTCATCAACCGGTTTACCCGTCTTGCTGTCTACCAGCCCCGAAAAAAGGGTTTAAATTCCGGTCTTGTTTCCCCCCGAAACATCACAGTGGTTCAACAAAACATATCCCACCCCTTTATTTTCAGTGAAATATCCCCCCCACATCATCCGACTGGCCTTTATGGGTGTCCCAAGGCTTATCATTAGGACTGTAATCACTCAAGAAAGGTCTTTTAGATTCTTTCATCATGCCTGCTCCAAACTGGGCAGGCGCTGAAAAGATATGTTATCATCCTCTTATCACCTTATTGTTGCTCTCTAGTTTTGCTTAAACGAATCGATTTCTAAGGTGATCAGCTCCTAAATTGTTGACGCAATTGCAGGAGCAAAACTTTCACTTCAAAGCACAATCACCAGTTCAAATAATACGAGCAAATACGCTATCAGGCCTTATGCGACAAGACTTCAACGCAAATTAAAATCCGCCATTTATCCCTTAAGTACAAATACAAGGAAATGCCCCCAAAAAATGGAACTAAAAACACATCAAGAATGGGTCAAAAAATAGATGGGCGATCCAAAGTTCAGAACAGCGTTGGAAGAAGACAACAGACAAAAAATTTTGCAACAACAGTAATCCGATATCAGAGCTTGTTCTTACGTCAGCGAACTCCCTTTTATTGAAGCAACAGCGTCCACCAATTCAACAAAACATACCCTATTCCAAAAAAGACTTCAGAAACACAATGTGCCCCCGATTTACTCCTTGACGATTCAGCTTCGTGCAAACGAAAAAAAATGAGAATCTTAGTGCTAAGACAGGATTCGCTACCTGCTGGCGTTTGCCGCCAAAACAAATCAGAAAACCACGAACGCAGGCAGATTTCAATCTAGTGGTGTGAGGGGTTGGCAGGGTGTCGGGGCGCAGCCATGACATCCGGTTCTTTACTATGACTGCGTGCACTTCAACGCTGACTACGAAAATATCTCGGTATTCATCCCTCAGGCATTTGGCCCAGTCGCTATTTTGATAAACAAGACCACCTAATTGAACGAAATATCCATATGAGAACAAAAAAAATTTGAAGAAGATCTTTTTTATCTTGATGTATCAATCAAAAATAACTTTTTTATGTTAAGTTATTTTTTCTATCATAAATATCTATTGAGTTAAGAACATCTGAATAAAAACTAGGAAGGTAATATTTATGTCATATATGATTTATCTAACATTAAATGGCAAAAAACAAGGCTTAATATCAGCGGGATGCTCAACCCTAGATTCTATAGGTAACAGATACCAAAAAGGGCATGAAGACCAAATACAAATACTCAGCCTAAATCATGCAATTTCACGCCAACAGAATGTGAGTCACCAACCAATACAATTCATCAAACCAATCGACAAATCATCGCCACTACTGGCAATGGCAATAGACTCCAACGAATCATTAAACGGTGGTTTTATTTTTTATAGAACAAGCCAAACAGGGCAATTAGAATTATTCTACGAAGTAAAAATTACAGAAGCCACTATCGCAGATATTTCTTGTGTATATCCACATTCCATAAATGATCATGATATGATGCCATACGAAAAAGTCACACTAAACTATAAATCTATATCGTGGAATCATGTGACTGCTGGAACATCTGCCTATAGCATTTGGGAAGATAGAACCCTTTAATTCATAACCACCCGATATACGGGTGGTTTTATATTTAACAAAAACATTAAAGTAAAACCAAATATATAATACACATCCTTAATCACATAATTTTTCATTTATCACATATTTATTTTGAGAAGTTAACGATTTTTTATAGCAAATAATATATCCATTTTCTTTTAATTTTAAATCAGTGTACCAAGATACAGGGAAACTAATAAAAAAACCTAAGATACCAATAAATGTAAGGATTTTATAAATTGAATTATTTCTTTTTGGCATCCTTGAGAAGGATAAATAATATAGTGTTGAAATGCAAAAATAACATATCAAAGGATAAAAAAACAATGTTGAAAATACCCTCCATGAGAAAAAAACAACATCAGAAAGATGATAAACCAAAAGAACATCACCAATAGAAAAAAAGAGAGCTACATTAGCTATTAAAAATAAAAAAAGCATCCAGATTGCTACAGCCAATTTATTTTTATTATTCATATAATCCTCTTCATTATTAACTTTAACTCCATTTTTATTTTATTCGTGGATAAGGATAACCAAATGTCTGTTTACGGTAATCTAATTTATCAGCCTCAGCCAATTCCTTTTCACGCATGTATTTTATCAGCTTTTTACTGATATCATTACTTTCATCAAACGCAGATAACGCCAATGTCGTAGCAATTCCAATAGCTAATCCTATAACAGCAATCACTAAAACATAAGCTCCTGCTTCCATAGCAATAGTAGCACCAGCAACAAACGCAAGGCCGACCAAAGCTCCAACAACAGTTTTAGCTATATCCATCGTAATATTTCCGAAAAAATCATAAATATCATACTTATCTCTAAATAACAGCTCGAGTGTTCTATATGCCACGGAAACAAAAATAACTCTTTTAGCTACTACACCTATTCCATCTAGCAACGCCGTTGTTCCTATACCCATCTTTATTAACTTAAAATTACCTATTTTATATTTTGTTGCATTTAAAAACTTTCTGATTCCAGCACGTCCAGTCAGCTTTACCATTTTATGTCCATATCCATTAACATATTGAGTTACCTTTACACCAAAATACATGCTTAATTCATTTGCTAAGTTCAGAAAAGCCCAACCATCCAATATATTCCCTGAAAACGTTGATAAAAAATCACCAACTGAAAATAAAGATTTCCATGACGCGTTTGGGTTATTTCCACAACAATATTTTACGGCTTCAATCATTTGACCATGCGTTAACAAGAGATAATATTCTTCATTTTCTGACATTTTATTTGAAATTATAGACGGCTTATTGAAATATTTTCTTTCAATTTCTTCAGTACGTCTCCTTTTTATATAATCTTCCGAAAAACATAATTTATTAACATCTCCATCATTATTTATTATAGAACGCCAGTCTTCAATACTCATTTAAATACCTCCATGCAAAATAGATGATTTAATGTTTTAATTCTTTTGATTCTAATTTCAATGTTAAAACTCGACCATCAAAAGCACGCATATTAATTATATCCGCTTGAACCAGTGACATAAATTGAAAACCAAACATCATCATCACTGCTAATTTTTCTTCTGGAACAACACGACTTTTATTAAGAATTTCACCAAATTCATTCTGTAACTTATCTTTTTCATCCATTTTTACATTTCCATTTCAAGATATTCAATCAATATATTATATAAAAAAACAACAATATCAATAAGATAAAATTTAAATTTTAAAATAAAAATACTACCATAGAATAATAATAACCTTGTGAAATTTACTTATCTCCATTCAAAAAATAACAAGAATAAATAAATTTAATTACAAACATGACTTCCTACAGTAAATCTTAAATAAGACTCACCGCCCTATTTAAAATTTAAGAAACTTATTTTTAATAAACAACTACTAGCCAATACCAGACTATGATAAAGCGCTAGCATTTTCATAAGTCTGCCTATCATGCTTAATCACGTCGTTTACCATCTTTCTCCGGCAAACGACGATAACGACGCTCATTTATTTCCCATCCAAACGCCAACCGTGAACCATCATCCGAGCCATCCGACATCTCATCCGCCATAATCAGATCCTCATTCGTTTCCTGATTCAGCTTCAGGACATCTTTCAACGCGCCTCCTTGATTGAATTCCCCCTTTTGTATCGGCGGATAAAAAACGGTTATTCTAATCACTTCTGGTGAGCCGCCTTTCTGAGCTTATTAAACGCCATGAGAACGCCGTGGAGCTGTTTTGCCTCACATTCGAGTGTGATTCAACAGAACGGCTTGTAAGGCTAATGACGGAGAATTTGAGAGTATCCACTGAAGAACTGAAAACGCAACTTTTGAATTTAAGTTGTTAGTGAGTGAAAAAATTATGAGAGAAGATCTGTTTCAAAAGTTGCTGAGCAGTGTGAAAGAAATGGTTGCGATTGAGAATGGAGAGCTTGAACCAAAACCGGAACATGTTCATCGTCATGTTGTCTCTGATTCTGATTTTAAATTTACTGAAAATTGTTTTAACGTTGAGAAAAAGTTGCAAAAAAAGTGACAATGAAATTGGGTGAAAAATCATAGTCAAATAGCGGACAAGATGTCCTTTGTAGCACCGCCTGCACGCAGTCGTTATTACAAAGCTCTTGGTCAGGGCAAAGCCCCGACACCCCGCGAGACTATTTTTCTGACGAGATTAAAAGGGAAAGACACCGGAAGGAATGAGTTTTAGATGTCCGTTAGGGCATGGAAGATTGCTATCAAGATTATTCATGTAATCCCCTTGGCGCGATGCAGGCGATGGAAGCGCAATGGGAAAAGAAAGCGCCGCTCGCCAACATCAGCACCTGTGATGACAAGCCCTGATCAGATAAAACCGGTTAAATAAAAAACGGAGCCATGCGGCTCCGTTTGTCTACTTTCCCTTGTTACAGCAGCAGTGATGACGTTTCTAATGGTTCTCCGCCATTGAGTTTATTCTGGATGTCGCTGATAAACGTATCCATCTGACTGTTGGCAAAGAATTTAATGCCTATCAGCCGCACATCGTTATTTTCATCAATGATGATACGGCTTTCATCATTCAGTGTTTCCAGCATCCGCTCTTTCCATGCATCTTCAAGCAGCCTATCATCGCCTTTCGGCTCAATAAAAACCTGCCAGTAGGCATTGTCAGCATGGCGAGTCAGAATCATAATGAAGTCCGGCATAAAGCCCCTTACCCCACCAAACTCCGTCAGCTTAAAGCGGGTTGACTGCTCATCATTACGGATAAGATAAATCTCATCGTAACGGGTTTTCAGTTTTTCCATAAATGCGCCAAGCACCTTCACCAGTTTATGCTCAAGCTGGTTCAGTATCGCGTTATCAAACACATACCATTTTTTACCGGTGGTTGGCTCTGCGGTGATTTTTTGGTTCACTATCACCGACGGGTCAATATGTAGACTGTAATCTTTGATAACGTCTTTCACCGGCTGGCTGGTAAAGCGGTACGTGCCTCTGACTTTCTGGTCATTGCGCCGCACGTTCTCTGAGATACGAATCAGCACGGTTTCCAGCAGGGACAATTTCTCTTTTGCCGGTACGGCGGAAAAATCGAGAGACTGCGGAACAGTGAGGCTGATTTTCAGTTTCCCCAGATACGCTTCACTGCGGATAAACTCCCTGATACCGGTCAGATTGGGGAAATACCGTTTCAGGTTATCCAGTTCATAGAAGCGGATTTTCTGCATCGCTTTACGGTAAAATCGCTCATCCAGTGCCAGAGGTTCCGGCTTCGTTTTCCTGTGTTCGGACTGCGACAGATTATCCAGTGATTCCTCGCTGGCTGTCAGGTACGGCACCTCAAAGCGGGTTTCCAGTGAGTATGTTTCCCAGCACCGGCTGCGGCTCTCGATTTCTTCCACTTCATTGAAGTACAGCTTACCCGTCTGATATACCGCGGATTTTTTGAAGTCGTCTTTTAATCTGGCGTGTTCGACTTTCCCGCTGCCGTCATGCTGGGCGTCGATATCTGCCTGCTCAAGGGATTTGTGCAGTGTTTTGATGTACGCCGGCTCATTGATGGTGTGGTAATGCAGTTGCTCCAGTACGCTCAAATCCCGTGCACTAGTATCAAACCGGCGGGTAAAGCTTCGCTTACCGTCATAACTGAACGGGTAATACCGTGCCCCGCGCCCGATAAGCTGCGCCTCACTGTCAGTACCGGTTTTGCTGTTACTGGCTTGTTCACTGATACGGACAATATCGTAGAGGTTAAGTACGTCCCAGCCTTCATTGACTTTCGCCACCGCAAACACGGCTCTTACCGGATTATCCGTTTCCTCAAGGGTGTTCAGCAGTACCGGATTTTCTT
>NZ_NJAI01000017.1 GCF_002632725.1 Xenorhabdus hominickii | reverse complement strand
GTGCACATGATACGCAAAGGGCAGTTTCAACCTCCACAAGGGCAAGGATTGTCATCGGCACAACAATTCTATCTGCTAGCAGCCTAAAAAATCAGCAAACCGACTTTCTGATAACTTTCAACCCTTAATGCAACACAACCATATTTTGTGATATTCGTGATAAAATCACTATAAATTATTCATCTGTAACCAAAATAGATTTTGACATTGGAACACTATCTGATGTTCTTCAATATGAAAATATTAATCGTTGGGGTTACCCTACTCCTCAGAAAGCATCAGGTATTTTGGAAAAAGCACTATTAATTGAGTTCAAACTTGGATAACGAAATATATGGATAATTTTGACGATTATGAAATACTTTCTGCACGCCATGTCTCTTTGCAACGCATTCTGACCCTATTTAAACCTTGGCGAGGACGCATTATTTTTATTGGCTTACTCATTGTCATTGGGGCTGGTATCGGCGTTCTCGCGCCCTTTTTATTACGCGAAATTATTGATACTGCACTACCTCAACAAGATATACAGCTCCTTGGCTGGTTAGCATTAGGTTTGATTGTGATTACCGCTTTAAACGCAGCGATTAACGTGACACAAATGATATTATCTACCAAGATAGGTCAAGCCATTATGCACGAGCTACGGGTACGGCTCTATGGGCACCTGCAAACACTTTCTCTTGGCTTTTTCACACGAACTCGGACTGGCGAAATTCAATCAAGTATCGCCAGTGACATTGGCGGACTTCAATCTGTCGTCAGCAATACGGTGACCGAAATCATTCGCAATGCCAGCATTACCGTAACCACCGCCATCGCGATGCTGTTGCTGGACTGGCGACTCGCACTGTTCTCTTTTGTCGTCTTGCCGCCATCACTCTGGCTCAGTCACAGAGTCGGACTCATACGTGAACGCCTGACGCATCAACAACAAGACGGTCATGCAGATATGTCTGCGATCGTACAAGAGACCCTATCAGCTCCGGGCATTATCCTGTCGCGTACTTTGGCACGCGGTCTTTTTCTGACCCAGCGTTTTGAAAAAGCATCGTTCAAAACCTTGCATTTAGAAGTGCGTGCACATACTGCAGGTGAATGGTCATGGTCAGTGATTGAACTACTACTCGGTGCGATGCCAGCGCTGACATTACTATTGGGCGGCTTGCTGATTGGACAAGGCGTGCCAGTTACCATCGGTACGCTTGTGGCCTTGATCGCACTACAGGAACAATTGTTGTGGCCCTTAGAAAATTTATTGGAAAATGCGGTAAAACTGCGCACTACACGGGCACTCTTTACACGTATTTTTAAATATTTAGACACCCCTCCCGATATTGTAGAACCTGTTCAGATTCGAGACTTCAGTAATGAAGGTCCGCGGGGCCATGTACGATTTGAAAACGTCAGTTTTAGCTACGATAGTACTGACATGTCAAACTTATGCAACGTGTCAATAGATATTCCAGCAGGGAGCCATGTGGCTATAGTCGGACCTACAGGTGCAGGTAAAAGTACCTTCGGTTATCTTCTGGCCCGACTCGTTGATCCGAGTCAAGGTCGGATTACAATTGATGGCATTGACCTTCGAGAGATGAGCTTTGAACAACTTGCAAGCGTACTCGGCGTAGTCACGCAAGAGCCATTTCTCATGAATACTAGCATCGCAGAAAACTTACGCTTTGCCTGCCCAGAGGCCAGTGATGAGGATCTTGTTGCATCTGCGCGTACTGCACAAATCCATGATTTAATCGTCTCGCTGCCTGAAGGCTATCAAACCAAGGTTGGTGAACGTGGCTATCGCTTTTCAGGCGGAGAAAAGCAACGCCTCGCGCTGGCTCGAACGATCCTGCGTAACCCGCCAATTCTACTGCTTGATGAAGCAACCAGTGCGCTTGACAACACAACAGAGAGGGCAATTTCTCTAGCTTTGGCACAAATGGCATCCGAACGCACAGTCATCTCTATTGCGCACCGTCTCTCTACTATTCGTCATGCGGATCAAATATTGGTGCTCAAGGATGGTCAGTTAAAAGAATGGGGAACCCATCGACAGTTGGTCGAAAAAGATGGCATCTATGCCGGACTGTTACGTACAGCTGAGCCAACTTAAAATTCAATTGTCGGTACCCGGACAGTGTGGTATTGGCCTAACGTGACCGTACTGTCATATGTGCTGATCAGACGCGCCTCCGGCGGGACAAGAAGATGTCTGCCCGTTGCCGAGTCATAAACCTCTTCGCGCACCTGTGCGATGATCTGGCCGGGCAGGTCGGAATGGTTCTGTCTCATTAACCGAGAGATCTCGAGCAAAAGTGTCTTGATTGATTTTTATGCAGCCAGTTGATAGAAAAAGGCGGCGGGTGAAAGGGGGTATCCGGGTTCTTGCGGATATTGTCCTTTACGCAACATACTGACTAATTCAATCCCGGCTAACACGGTCTGTGTCCGCCTGAAATTTTTGAATCCCAACATGAGACTTATTCGCCGTTTGACGTTGCGATGATCCGGTTCAATCAGGTTATTGAGATACTTATTCTGCCGGATAACAATGAGTTCTTCTTTTGGCTTTCCCTGGTTTAACTCGTCCACGGCGGCTTTATTGGTTCTGTCGCATACATTACGAATTTTCATCGTTATGACTAAGTTCTGCTTCTAATTCTTCAATGCTTGGTAAACTAGATTTCAAGTCTTCCGGCAGCGTACGGGTTAGTTCGTAATCTGAAACGCCAATGGGTTTTTGAATGCCGCGTAAGGAATATTCGGCCAATATTCGATCTTTGGTTTGGCACAAAATCAAGCCAATAGTGGGTTGATCAGTAGGATGCCTCAGTTTTTCATCGACCACAGAACAGTAAAAATTCATCTTACCAGCATGCTCAGGTTTGAATTCTCCTCGCTTTAACTCAATTACAACGAAGGCTCTCAAAGTCAGATGATAAAAAAGCAGGTCAATATAGTAATCTTGTCCACTTACAGTAATAGGATATTGCCGCCCCACAAAAGCAAATCCCTCACCGAGTTCAAGCAAGAATTTTTCAAGGTGTTTGAGTAATTCTGTTTCCAGTTCACGTTCTTTGAACGGTTCTGACAGGGTGAGAAAATCGAAGATATAGGGGTCTTTCAGGGTTTGTTGGACTAATTCAGATTGAGATACAGGTAATCGATGATTGAAGTTACTAACAATAGCTCCCTGCCGTGCATAAGCATTATTTTTGATCATCTGAAGTAAAGATTCACGGCTCCAACCTTGTATCAACACTTGTCCAGCGTACCAGAATCGCTCGGTTTGATCTTTTATCTTCTCAATCAGTAAGATGTTGTGTCCCCAAGGCAATTGTGCCACAGGTTGTGGCACAATTACTCCATTAGCAGCCGTTTCTATTTCTGATGACAAGGAATATTCTCGGTAAAAACGTAACATACGCTTCAGATTTCTCTCCGAAAAGCCTTTGATTTCCGGTAATTCATTAACAATATCTCGTGCCAGCTTCGGGATGATCCCTGCTCCCCACCCCTGCTGCTTTTGGCGTTCATGGAGAATACGTCCGATATCCCAATACATCTGAATCAGTTCAGTATTAACGGATTGAGCAGCTTTAATCTGACCTCTACGAATCCGCTCTTTTATATCGGTAAGTAGTGAAGTGTAAATCTGTAGTTCGAATGTCATGATTGGCTTCTTTTTTAAATTAATACAAAGAACGTATTGTTCATATCCATTTCATGTGCTGCCAGTCATGCCATGGAATCTGCAAAGCGAGTAACAACGAAGAGTTATTTTTTTTCGTTATTATATTCAGCAAAAATTTCTTGCATGGATTGCTCAATACGCACTTGCAATTTTTTATCAAGGCGAGCGAACTCATAAATGAGCGTTCTGTTTTTGGTATTCTCCTTACGACGAGCATAAATGCGTTTATCTTCAAAGACGCTTAAAGGTGTTATCACTTCAGCTTTTGCTACAGGCTGTGCCTTACGGGAAAGCTTGACGCTCTTGAATACACTCATTACCGCGTCTTTCACTGCGTCTGAAGTACCCTCTTCTATCGGTGTCTCTATAATGTTGATTCGAATTTCTTCTAATATCTCATTGAGCTGGATTTTACGGCGATCAATGTCTTCCGCCATTTCAAGCAGGAATTTGTAATCTGGCAGCGTCAAATCTGAGACAACAGGGAAAAAAGCGATCATTTCATCCGGTACGGCCGCAGCTTGAAAAGCGCGGGTTACTTTTGCCGCTGAAATGCCTTCTGCTTTGGCTATTTCTTTGCGGTTCATTCCACTTTTTTCCATTAGCTGGTAGCGCTTCCCAAGCTCGCGCAGATTATGTTCTTTGGCTGTTTGGAGGTCAGCGGCGAGTTGTCTCGCATCTTTAATACTAATTTCTTCAGCGGTTACCAATACATCAAGACCGATGTTTTTTAGCAAACAGGCCGCTCGACGACGGGAACCGTCAAGGATTTCAATTTTTTCTCCGATTTTCCGACCAATCGCTGGGAAAAATTGCTGTAAATGAATTGTTCTGAGAATATCCTGAAGTGATTCTTTCGTTAGTATACTTTGGTCACGGCCGTTAATTGTCGGATCAACAAATGTTTTGTTTTTGATATGTTCAGCCTGAATGTGCTGGCGAGTAAAAGCCACCTTTCTTCCTGAACTCAAAGTAAATGTGCGACTCTCAATTTCCTGACTTGAAATCATATTGCTTAACGGAGAGTTGCCCATTGTCCTGCCAATTCGTTGGATAGATTTATTCACGGTTGATTCCTGATATATTCAATTCTGTCGAAAACTGCTCGGACGAAAATGTCGGCCTGATTTTTTGCGTTGCGCAGCGCTTCTGAGCTGCCAGGATAAGATGCAGGATTAGCACTGATAACTGTATCGAAAGATTCCCCACAGCGTTCAAAGCCATCCAGTCTTGGTAGAGCTGCATCCAACATTGAAGAGGTAAATACTTCTCGTGCATAACTCTGTGACGTCAGGTGGTCGTATTTATTCCCCATTTTTGACATAAACCCAATATTGCCGCGCAAATGTAATTCAATACCTTCATTTTCAATACGCTCAATCATTTCTGGCAGACGAGTCAAATACTTCATTGTGGAATGAAAGTCGACCTGTGCCGGCGGCGTAGGAGTCAGTAATATATTACTGGCCGCAATTGCATTTAGCATGAACGCATCTAGGTGAGGCCCCGTGTCGATAAGAATAAAATCATAATCATGCGATAAACGGTCAATCACTGTCTTGCGGAGGACTTCAGAAGGTGCCATTCCGGGCAGGTACTCCTGTACCAGCTGGATCCATTCGCTTGCGACAAATGCATCATCAATTGATGCAGGAATCACATTCACACCAGGCATCATTGTTGGTCTGATAAATTGTTTAATTAATTGTTCTCGGCTAACGTTGTTCAGCATTGCCTGTGCGGCTGTTTCCAAAATAGAGCCAATGCTATTGTGGTGGCTAAGGAACATTGTGCTGGAAGCCTGCGGATCCATATCTATCACAAGAATACGCAGATCGTTATGAATTAAAGTCGGATGCGCACGTAACCCATGAGCAAGAGTCACTGTTGACACGGTTTTGGATACACCACCTTTTAGATTCACTACGAATATAGTAAAGGCTTCTTTCCATTTATCCCGATAGGTAGGAATTTGACGGTGTTTATATATATCGATGACATTTTGAAGCGTTAATGCGTATTGCATTGTTGAACCTGTTTGGCGCTTCCCGAACACATATCCCTGTTTTTCCATTTCAGTGATAGCCAAATCAACGGAACGCCGATTTAGCATAGGCATTTTGGCCACTGTATTCTTTGTGAAGGTTTGATAATATTCTGTTTGATTAAATTCAATGCGCTGTTGTTCTATATGGTTACTCATCCCTTGGAGCATTTTTTCTGCTCGCTTTGCTGTTTCAAGGACTCCACCGTAATTCTTCTTCATGCGTACAACCTTTTTTTGAAAATTACATACTTTATAGAGTGTACTCAATTTTTTTGTTTTTTACATAAAATTATGTACAAAATAAAATGACTATCATATACGTCATGTTTTACTCCATCATTCAACACCCAATGAAAGTAATTAACTAGATGTGTGGATGTAATGAAACTTACCTGCAAGGAATAGTTATTAATGCACAACTAAGATATTTAACATCCTCTGCTTTAGGGTGGGAAAGATGTCAATTTTTTTGCAGAATAGATAAAATTCCCCGCATTGGAGAAATAACTCATTACATTGTTTTAATTGTGTTTTTAGTAAAAATTTCAGCCTGAAATTCCCCCGTATTTCAAATCGAGTCCTATATAAGAATTGCTCAGGTTTTGTCGCATTAACAGAGAAGATTTGTGTGAAAGCGAGTTTATCCTTTCATATGAAAGAATAAACAGCCCTATTGAATAAAAACGCCTCGAATGAGGAAAGCATTAAAAACTCGGCTAAGATTTTTGGTAAAAAGTAACTAATTATCAAGGGAACAGCTTAAGGTCATTGAATCTGCCTTATCTAAACACATCAAAACTTATCATCGTTCCAAACTCGATTTATTGTCTACAGTAAAAGGCGTTGGCCCTGTCGCAATAGGGTTCTGTCGCATTAACGGAATATCAGGTAAACTCCTCGGTTTTTTAGCGAGTTCAGAACGATGTCCCTGATCCGAAATGTGTTCAAACGCCTGCACTATTCTGTTGATATCATCGCTCAGTGTGTTCGATGGTATCTGGCCTATGCGCTGAGCCTGCGTAATTTGGAAGAAATGATGGCTGAGCGGGGGATAGCTGTTGATCATTCTACGCTCTCTCGTTGGGTTCATCGCCTGGTTCCGTTGATCGTTAAACATTATCGGCGGAGCAAGTCCAAAGTTGGGCCTCGGTGGCGAATGGATGAAACTTATATCAAAATCAAAGGGCAATGCGTTACCTCTACCGGGCCGTGGACTCAGACGGTAATACAGTGGACTTTCTGCTGACCGCTCATCGGGCTAAGAAGGCCGCCTTGCGTTTTTTCAAAAAAGCGCAAGGGCAGCATGGCCAGCCCACGGTGGTGACGATGGATAAAAGTGGTGCCAATAAAGCCGCCGTGGACGAGTTAAACAAGGGAAAATCCAAAGAAGAACTCATTATTATCCGGCAGAATAAGTATCTCAATAACCTGATTTAACAGGATCATCGCAACGTCAAACGGCGAACCACTCCCATGCTGGGATTCAAAAATTTCAGGCGGCACAAACCCTGCTAGCGGGAATTGAGTTGGTCAGCATATTGCGCAAAGGACAATATGCTCAAGAGCCGGAATACCCGATTTCACCCTTCGCATTTTTCTATCAACTAATGGCATAAAAACAACTAATGCACTTTCACTCGGACATTTCCTGTTAATGCGACAGAATCTCATTGGCTCTCTCATTTCTCTTAAGCGAGCAGTATTACGTCTTAGTGTCGTATTTCGATGATTAAATTATATTCAGCCAAGGAGGTCAGAAATTTATCGATAATTTGAGTGTTTGACTCATCCAGATTCGCATCCCATTCATCTAAGAAAATAATGCGATGTTTAATATTAGACAGTAATGCCATTTGATATAGTTGCTTTTGTCCAGTTGAGCCCGGAACGGTATCTTCACCTACCTGTATATTAGGGCCAAAAAATAGCGCATCAGGGTACTTACTTTTCGTATATTTTAGGAGTGAGGATTTACCCGCTCCGTTACTGCCAGAAATCAAGTACCTGCCATTAACCGGTGCTTTTTCTAAATCAAGCTCGATGAAAGTATGTACATTCAGTATCTGATCGTTAATTAGATCCATGACTGAAATTTTCCCATTGTCTATGCTTGCCAAATAGTCATAGCCTTTTAGGCTTGCTGAAAATAAATATAGCTTCTGGATTTTATTTTTCAGTAACATGATCTGACTTGTGCTCATGCTTGCTGCATGGATGTTTTGAAATAGTTGCAACGTTCTAGGTAAAACAGCCACCAAGGCGCCAATAGCCACTGTATTATTTAAAATTTGGTAATATGAAAATAAGACTAAAAGAGGGATAGAAATGAGTATTGGAGCACAAGAAATGATCTGTTCTAAAGTTTTATAAGACTCCGTCTTTTTAAAGTAAATATCAACTTTTTGTTTTGATGATGCTAGTGCAGAGGCCGATGATTTCTTATCACCATAAAACATATTATCCCATATTTTACTTATAGAATGTAACGCGGCTATCTTTTCATTTTGCATACTACTTGCAATAATTCCTATTTTACTTTTTGATAAATACAAAAACATCACAGATGAAAACATACAAAATACGATCACGCTAGTCAATACAGCGCCAAGGATGGCAAACAGAGCAATAGTGGTAAAAAGGACATTAAAATATATAGCTAGTATTTCTATGAAGGCGAATCCAGCTTCATCAAGCGTGCTCAACGCCTCACCACTTAGCCATAACTGCGTTGTTCTTTTATTTTCCTCGGTTGAGATTGAATGATTTTTTGAAATTTCAGTTAAAGTATTTGAATAATATCTCTCCCACAAATTGTTAGAAAGTTTAACCCGATAAAACAATGAAGCTGAGCCAAAAAGGTAGGCAATAAAGATAGATAGAAAAAACATGGCCGTATAGTAAAATGCTTCCATGGGGAGTGTGGCCACTTTCTCACCAGCCAACCCGATGAAATAAGTGGACAGCCCCACTAAAACTTGCTGCAGACATATCAATGCAAGACATATTAAGAAAAACTTATTTGAAAAAATATTTTTCATTTTGACTCAACATTTAATCCAAGTGTTTTTAACACATGTATCATCTTTGGCTTAACTGTAATAGGTAAATTTTCAATCAGTGTGGTAAGTTTATCTTCAAAGTCTTCAATGCCCATTTCAGGGAAGATCATCGCCCTATCTTCCTGGCTATACGATGAGGCCAGACAGGATAAGAATAGGCGGTCATCAAATTTAGTGAAAAGGGGTTTGACTTTATCGATAATAAATTGTGATGACCTTCTCAAGGTAACCGAAGAAACAAGCTTTAATTTTAAGCTTTTTTCATCCTCACTTTTAGATGCGTCAATATAACCTTGAAGCAGGTCAATGTTGTTAGGGTGATATAAGAATTCTGACATTTTCATCATAAGCCAAAATTGTTCGGTTGCAGAAGAATCCTTCAGCTCCTGTAAAAACTGACTTTTGCACTCTTTAGCGTCAATCATCGATAACAGATTGAAATATTTTATTTTTTTATTAAAAGCAATATTTGTTGCAGAATGATTAACCCGCATATATGGAGGGAAGTAATTTAGTTGTGGGGATAGTTCGGTGATCGGATGCGTTCTTACTATTAGGCTGATCGTCGGCTTCTCTAAATGCAAAACAGCATGTTTCTCTGTTCTACCAAATGGAATAATTCGGCAATCCCCTTTTTTACTGATGTAAGCCTTGGTTAACTTTATCTTTCCCATGCTCAGGTTGTGACTGACTTCATTCTCTTCATCAAAAGAATAAATGGTATTCAGGGCGCTACCTTCGAGTTGCAATAAGACGCCAGAGAAACCGTGATCATGAATAGATGTATCTTTATCCCACCAGTTCAGAAGCTCAATGTAAAACTTACCATTATCAAAAAGCTTCATATGCAATTCTGAAAATTCGGAAGCTATCTGAATTTTTTTCAAAGAATTAAGATTGATCAGTGAATTTATTTCCTTGAAGGAAAAGAGAGAGATTAAATCTACCTTTTGCATTTCAGACTTGGCTATATCTGCAAACGAGTAGTAGCTATAGTCATCTATACGCCATCTAGTCTCTATTTTACCCGCAAGATTTTCGATTGTTTTTAACATGTTTTATCCTTTAGTTAAGGTTTTCACGTGCTGTCATAATAAATTCTTTTGTTCTGTTCGTGATGAGATTGTTTAAGTTTTTCATACCGAGTATTTCTGCTATGGAGTGATTGGTGTTTTCTTTAAGGATACTCGTTTTGGGATGTATGGTGACGTTTCCAGCGTTTAAGAATTTCTGTCGCGCATTTAAAATTTCATGTGAAACTAATATACTATGTACAACTTTATCCAAAGGTCTCTTTTTGCCCAGCAGTGCAGAAGTGGAATAGTTTTCCGGTTTTATTATTTCTGCATAATGAAATTGTTCATGACAACGCTCATCTATAAATAACAGATGGTGTGTCAACTCATGAAGCAAAAATTCCGCTACGTCATGCGGTGTTAACGCTCCATGACCGCTAATCCAAATACTGCCAATAGCCGTCGAAGATGAACCACCAAAGGATGATACATTTGAGCTGCTTGCTGTAGACTTTCTGAAAAAAATAGTATGGATCACTAAATCAAAAATCAACTTAACATCTTTATCGCTGTCCGCTAAATGGGTATAGCCGTTTTTCACTAACGTCAACAACTCTTGATATTTATCAGCGCTATGTTTTTCACCAATCATTTTAACCTGATTCAGGTCGTCAAGTGCACTCGGCTGATAAGCTAATATTAACGCGTTTATCTTTTCTTCATTAGAGACAATTATTTCATTGGAAAAATTAATGGGATGGTAAGGCTGATGATTTTTCAAAAAATCCAAGTAAAATGGCTTTAGATCTTCTACTTTTTTAATATTCTCAGAGCCAAGGCGACTCCTTGAAAGAAGGTACACATTTTTTATTATTTCATCTTTTCCTAGAATACTGATCATATAATTTTCCTAAAGAATAAATAGCACCCAATAAATGGGTGCAAGGAGTTTAAGCATCAAATGCGAGCATGTTCATTGGGCCGAGAAGAGAGACTTCTTCGCTTTCCATTTTAGAAACTTGGGTTTCAGTCGCATTAATTTCAGTTTCTTTAACGGAATTGATCAATTCTTGAATATTCATGATTAATCTACCTTTATGTAATGGATTTATAATCCCCAATATATTTATTGGGTGCGAACATCCTAATATCCGGCACATACTTCGACAAGATGTTTTTAACATAAATGTTACATTGATCTAACTTTTCAGTAGCAATTTAAATTGTTCTGTGGGTGCTAGTAAGTAGAGAGATTTTCTTATTATATTATTATAAATAAAACTTTACTTTTATTGGTTCTCAAGGTTTTTCTATTTTGCCTTTTCACTTTCTTCTTGTTTATATTAACATATAAGTAACATTTCTGTTTTCCTAAGACCGTCAAAGTCACTGTCACTTCGGCCCGCTTTAACGGGTTCTTCCGAAGAATCCCCAAAAGTGACGATTCCGAGTTTATAACTTCCAGAATACCTGTCTTAAGTGCTGTTCCAGCAGGTCAGCCAGTTCAGAAATGTAGTGGTATGATAATTCCGGACACTTCAAAAGCCTGCTAATCTGATTAACAAGATAATGAGGTATGACGATGAAATTGAAATCCACTAAACGCCACTATTCCACGGAATTTAAGCTGGAAGAGGTTCAACAGGTTGTTCTCCATCAACAACGGGTTGTCGATGTTGCCCGTTCATTGGCAATCGATACCAGCACGCTGGGAAAATGGGTTCGCCAGTACAAGGCCGAAAGATTCTGTCGCATTAACAGGAAATGTCCGAGTGAAAGTGCATTAGTTGTTTTTTATGCAATCAGTTGATAGAAAAATGCGGCGGGTGAAATCGGGTATTCCGGCTCTTGAGCATATTGTCCTTTGCGCAACATGCTGACCAACTCAATTCCCGCTAGCAGGGTTTGTGCCCGCTTGACATTTTTGAATCCCAGCATGGGAGCGGTTTGACGTTGCGATGATCCTGTTCAATCAGGTTATTGAGATACTTATTCTGCCGGATAATAATAAGTTCTTCTTTGGATTTTCCCTTGTTTAACTCGTCCACGGCGGCTTTATTGGCACCACTTTAATCCATCGTCACCACCGCGGGCTGGCCATGCTGCCCTTGTGCTTTTTTGAAGAAACGCAAGGCGGCCTTCTTAGCCCAATGAGCGGTCAGCAGAAAGTCCACTGTATTACCGTCTGAGTCCACGGCCCGGTAACCCATGAGCAAGAGTCACTGTTGACACGGTTTTGGATACACCACCTTTTAGATTCACTACGAATATGGTAAAGGCTTCTTTCCATTTATCCCGATAGGTAGGAATTTGACGGTGTTTATATATATCGATGACATTTTGAAGCGTTAATGCGTATTGCATTGTTGAACCTGTTTGGCGCTTCCCGAACACATATCCCTGTTTTTCCATTTCAGTGACAGCCAAATCAACGGAACGCCGATTTAGCATAGGCATTTTGGCCACTGTATTCTTTGTGAAGGTTTGATAATATTCTGTTTGATTAAATTCAATGCGCTGTTGTTCTATATGGTTACTCATCCCTTGGAGCATTCTTTCTGCTCGCTTTGCTGTTTCAAGGACTCCACCGTAATTCTTCTTCATGCGTACAACCTTTTTTTGAAAATTACATACTTTATAGAGTGTACTCAATTTTTTTGTTTTTTACATAAAATTATGTACAAA
Source organism: Xenorhabdus hominickii (assembly GCF_002632725.1). Lineage (GTDB taxonomy): Bacteria > Pseudomonadota > Gammaproteobacteria > Enterobacterales > Enterobacteriaceae > Xenorhabdus > Xenorhabdus hominickii. Next base: position 1,501 of record NZ_NJAI01000017.1, on the reverse strand, counting down.
ATAAAATGACTATCATATACGTCATGTTTTACTCCATCATTCAACACCCAATGAAAGTAATTAACTAGATGTGTGGATGTAATGAAACTTACCTGCAAGGAATAGTTATTAATGCACAACTAAGATATTTAACGTCCTCTGCTTTAGGGTGAGAAAGATGTCAATTTTTTGCAGAATAGATAAAATTCCCCGCATTGGATAAATAACTCATTACTTTGTTTTAATTGTGTTTTTAGTAAAAATTTCAGCCTGAAATTCCCCCATATTTCAAGTCGTATTCTATGTAAGAGAAGCTCGGGTTCTATCACCTTAAAAGAGAACATTTGTGTGAAAACGGGAATAATCCCGTCTGAAAACCACCCGCAACATTCTTTGTTTATTGCTCGTCTGCAAAGGCAGAATTCTCCTATAAAACCGCCCGATAATATTGAGCTTTAAGATCGCCTCGCGTTTCGCTTCTCTTGCCGCGAGTCGCGGTTAACCCATTTTTTATTCTATTGTGTGGCTGTTCTTTCACTCAGAGCCTTCGCTTGTGCTAAAAACGTAGCCTAGATTTGTTATCCAGCAAGGATAAATGACACGGGTGCAAAATTTTTGGGCAAAAGAATACCCCAAAAATTTTGCACCCGCCTTTGCCTCCTGACTCATTTCGTCCTCTTTACGCTATATGCAGTGAAGGAACTCAACGAAAGAAAGGGAAAAGAAAATATCCGGCTGATGGATGTTCAGAAAGTAATATTTGAGAATACTGAGAGGGTTGTTCCTCCCTCTGCTGAGACAATTAACAAGCCAAAAGAGTCTGTTATATCTCAAGTAAAGATTGTTACCTCAAAGAAAGGTAGTAAAGTGACAAAGACTGCTAAAAAACACCGTATCAATACCGAAAAATTAGATATATCAGGTAGAGGAAGCCGTAGAATTACTTCTATTCCGCTTTCTCAGTTAGTTTCCCGCGAGTTGAATGTTCGTAAGAGCTCTATTGATGAAACCAAAATTATCGAATTGGCGAATAGTATTCAACCCATCGGTATTTTACAAAACCTGATCGTTTATCTAATGATTGGTGTGTCTTCAGGGCTTCCTGTCGCTCCGTTGGGGCAAACACTCACTGATAGCCTGAGTGGCCCCGATCCTCAATGAGGGATTGACTGAGTCGCTTACCCATCTGAATGCGCTGACAGCCGATATTATCCGGTTAGAAGCCCTGAGTCTTGAAAAGATGTTGATTCACATCATAGACCGGGAAGGCGATTCCATCGGGCATATGAGAACACTGAGTGAACAGGGCTTTTACTGGCTTATCCGCGGCAAAGAGGGTCATCGGGTTCAGTATCAGGGAAGCACGAAAAAGCTGGGTGAGGTGGCTGACGAACTGACTTTCCATTTAAGTGGACAGGCTGACTATAGCTAAATCATATTAATATGACATAATATCTAAATCTAAGATGACAAGGCATAAAATGAGATGGGCTACAGCTTAGATTTTCGAAAGCGCGTACTG
>NZ_NJAI01000016.1 GCF_002632725.1 Xenorhabdus hominickii | reverse complement strand
AAGATACCGATAATAGATCTGATAAAAGATCTTTTTATTGGTTTTCATATGCGAATGAAAATCAAGTGGTTAGGATAGATTAGATAAATAACCCGAATTATGTATCATGCGCCAGTACCCCATGTGTCAATGGCTCTCAGGTTGGGTAATGGCGTGTTTCCTCCAATGTTATTTATATATCTAACAGTTACAGGAACAAATTTTTTATATTTAGTTATAATCATATAAAATGATTATAAAGTTATTTATTATTAAGATATTAGCACATCAATTTTTCTAGGTGTTTATAAGGATATTGTCGAGAGAAAACAAACTTGATAATTTAATTAAAACAGTCAAAGAAACTTCAACAGCGGAAATTAACGCGGTTATTTAAGTAAACGCCTAACATAATGGGAAAATACAATGGTTATAAAGTCCGTAACAACTCCGAGTGTAATACAATTAACTCCTGATGATAAGAGTGGATATCAACCCGTTGAAAAGCAAATAGCGGGAGATATAATACGTATACTAAACTTTAGGCAAACAGATGAAGGTCATACAGCAGCATATGGAATTGAGTATCGAGCTAATAAATTAATATTAGCATACGCTTTAGCAGTAAGTGGTATTCATAATGTATCTCAACTTCCACATGACTATTATAATAATAAGGATACCGCAGATAAAATTTTTCAAGAATGCATGTCTAATCTTTCATCTGCACTATTGGGTGAGAATGGTGATCAAATTTCTAAAGATATGGCAAATGGATTTATCCAGAACGAACTGGATTTTGAAGGTCAATATCCTGAAAACATCTGGGATATTCCTGATCTTGAAAATAAACCATTAAGAGATTATTTAGATGAAGATAAATGGTTAGCACTATATTTTTTTGCTTCACAGGAAATTCCACTGGAGGAAAATCAACAATCAAATGCCGCAAGATTTTTTAAATTAATTGATTTTTTACTTATCTTCTCTGCTGTCACATCACTGGGAAAAAGGATTTTTTCAAGAAATTTTTACAATGGTCTAGAAACTAAATCATTAGAGAATTATATTGAGAGGAAAAAACTTTCTAAACCTTTCTTTCGACCGCCGCAGAAGTTACCTGATGGCAGAACAGGTTATCTGGCCGGTCCAACAAAACCGCCTAAATTCCCAACAATGCCTTCTACAGCAACAACGTCTACAGCAGCGCCATCTAAATGGAGAGTTAGTTTGCAAAAACTCAGAGATAACAAATCCAAGAATGCATTTGATAAAATGGATGATGCTTCAAAACAAAAATATAGTTCACTTATAAGAGAAGTGCAAAAGGGTCATGATCCACGTACAGCAGCAACAAATATTGGTACAAAAAGTGGCAGTAACTTCGAAAAACTGCAAGGTAGGGATTTATATAGTATAAGGCTAAGCCAAGAACACAGGGTAACATTCACCATAAATAATACTGACAAAATAATGGAGATTCAAAGTGTTGGAACTCATTACCAAAATATATAGCCTGATTTATAGTGGTGATAAGACGTAAGATAAATGTGGGAGGTTGTAATTCTATTGTACTGGGTGTAACAAAAATGAGTGGTAAAAATAAGCGACGTGGTTGACATAGCTAATGGAGCCTGTAGACCTTGTACATAAGTTTTGTAAATACCTTTCCTCAGAGGTGACCGCTCAGGCGGTCACCGAATTCGCTAATAAAACAGTTTATTGCCCGCATTACTGGCAGGCTCTCAGCTGGAAAGCGTGACCACTGAAGGTGATGCTATAATGAAGGCGCCCAATGGCCTTGGCTGGATTATCACATTAGAACGTATCGAAGACTTAGAGAAACAGTATAACTCTCCTTGTTACAGTCCCATGACTAACGAACTATTTACGCGTTTTATCATGCGGGAGTATCCTGTGACGATTGACCCTATCGTTGCGGTAAATGGCACTCTGGTTGGGCAGTGGCGCGTTGCATCAAACGGCGCATCAGCTGGTATCAATGTCACTACCGCGTTCCAACACAAGTTACCTGAATTCTGTGTTACCCAATCCGAAAGCATGACAGAAGCCATTGTGCATAATGGCTTAATGCAGGCCGGAATTGGTCGTATGGCCTACCTGTACTTTCAACATGACATGGATAGCTATGATGTGGTTTTCATCTCCCCCCAAATAGCGGAAGTCATTAAACAAGAGCCGGCTTTCTGGGCGTATTGCGTCCGCGTTGCTGAACTGGATCAATATGCGGTGATTGGCGTACCTCAAGAAGCAGAATTATTGGCCGTCGAAAATGCGAAGCTCGTGCTGGTGGCTCAGGTGGCGGAATACAAGCGTGACAGTACGTCAGAGTCAGATGGTGGGATTTTGTCGCAAGAAGGTGTGAAAAGTAACTGAGCTAGAGGGGGCACTCACGCGCCCCATTCATTACTAGCGGAAATTACCGTGTCAATAATGCCGTATCGGTTTTCTGAGCCATCAGCTGTCGCGCTTCCCAGCGATCATGGTTGGCTTGTACACCCGCAATTGACTATTGTTTAATGTTCTGAGGTGACATTAAATGTTTCGTCCTGAGCGCCGTATAACACGATCTCCGATGTGTCTATTTGATTTTCCAATTGACGCAAGTCATAAGCACTCTGGAGACGTAACCAAAACTCAGGGGTACTTCCTAATGCGGCGGCAATACGAATTGCCAACGATGGTGTTAAGGCCGTTTTACCGGCAAGAAAACGCGATACAGTGGCGGGTGTTACTCCAATGTTAAGTGCAAAACGACGACCACTAACACCCATATCCGCCAAATCTCTGGCGATAATCTCGCCAGGGTGGGAAATTTTAAACTGTCTCATTAGTGATAATCCTCATAATTCAAAATGTAAGCATCACCGTTAATGAACTGAAAAGTAATGCGCCAATTAGCTCGGACTGTAATAGACCAATAACCTTCGCGATCGCCTTTCAACGGGTGAAGTTTATAAATTTGACGATTTAACTCGCCTATTTCATTTGCTGCATCGATGGCTTGTAAACGGTCATTAATCCTATCGGCATCTTGCGCCGGTACACCAGAAGTAATTCCTTTTTCAAAAAGTTGCTTCAACCCTTTGTGCTTGAATGATTTAATCATTGTTCGATCCGTATTACATGATGTGTAACATCATACTGCAATGTTACACATCATGCAATGGTCACTATAAAGCATCAGGAACGCAATTGCGTTAACTGATTGCCAGTTAGAAAGATTTACAATATTTTTCTATATTCAATTGGCTGATTTATTGGTTTCGTATGTTTTACTAAAAAAGCAGAAATCATTCCGCCAATAATTCCGTTATCGTTTTTCGATTCAGCCTTTAGAGAAACAGTATAACTCTCCTTGTTACAATCTCATGACTAACGAACTATTTACCCACGTTATCATGCGTCAGTATCCGATGACAATTGACCCCATTGTAACGGCAAACGGTGCGCTGGTGGGGCAATGGCGTGTTTCCTCTAATGGCGCATCCACCGGTATTCCTGTCACAACTGCTTTCCAGCACAAATTACCTGAATTCTGCGTCACCCAGTCTGAAAATATGTCAGAAGCCATCGTGCATAATGGCTTAATGCAGGCCGGAATTGGCCGCACTGCTTACCTGTATTTTCAACACGACATGGCAATCTATGACGTGGTTTTTATCTCGACACAAACAGCGGAAGTTATTAAACAGGAGCCGGCTTTCTGGGCGTACTGCGTCCGCGTTGCTGAACTGGATCAATATGCGGTGATTGGCGTTCCTGACGAAGAAAAGTTATTAGCCGTTTAATGCTGGTGGCTCAGGTGGCCGAATATAAGCGTGACAGTGCGTCAGAGTCAGATAGTGAGGTTTTGTCGCAAGACAGTGTTGAAAAGTAACTAATGAGGGGGCACTCACGCGCCCCATTCATTACCGGCGGAAATTACCGCGCCAATAATGCGGTAAAAGGTTTGACGCTGGTTTTCTGTGCCATCAGCTGTCGTGCTTCCCAGCGATCATGGTTAGCCTGTACGTTGATCCAGAAATCAGCGTCAGTCTCAAACAATGCCGCTAACATAACCGCTTCTTCGATGCTGATACGACGCTTTCCACTGATGATTTCAGCAATGCGCATACGGGAAAGACTCAGCGCTTCGCCTAATTTTGCCTGAGTGACATTCAGTGGTTTTAAATATTCTTCTGACAGCATTTCACCAACAGTTGTCGGCTCTCTTAACATTGTATCCATCACGTCCCCTGTAACATAACGTCTGAGTCTTGAAATCAGTCACACAGTTATGGCGCAGTGGTCATTATAGAGATCCCTACATTACGATTGAGTTGGTGTAAGGCTAATTCGACTGTTTCAACTTTTGAAGAGTGAGAAACGTCAAGCAACCGATCTATCTGCGCCGGTTTTTGTCCCATTTTACGCGCTAATTCAGATTTTCGAGTCCCCGTCTCTATCATCGAGTTATGCAGAGCCGCTTTCATCGCCACCAAGACAGGTACATTTACGATATATTCACCGTCGCGAGCTTCACTACCAAAAGGAATTGGACGGCGTTCATCAATTTCTATCGCTATTGCTGTTACTATCCCATCGACAGCCTCCAGCAGAGCCTCATCAATACTCTCACCTACTGAGTTCATCAAGGGTAAATCACGGCATGATACGACGTAGGATTGTGTCAGTTCATCATGCTCTAACTTAACTGGGTATTGGAATGTAAACATAATTTGCCTTTTATAAAATAATTAATGCTTAATTTTTATGTTGGGGCCTATAGCCCCAAATCCTTCATGATTTTCTTTCGTAGAGGTTCTGGCATTTCTTTAGAACCATGATCAGGAAAAACGGATTTCCGACCATTCAAATTAACTTTTTTATGACTACCGCCTCCCGTTGCTTTTTGGAATTCAGCGCCTTGTTGTAATAACCACCGTTTAAACTCACTGTATTTCATCTGGCTACCTTCATCCCATTGCGATACGTCATTTTCCCTCCGTATTTGTCTGTGCGACTCAATACCCATATAGTAACAAAAAGATTAAATAAGTAAACAAAAAAGATAAAAAACAAAACATATATGTTTATTTTTGTGTGATTATAACTCTGACTACTTAACTATCAGGAGGATAGGAAAACCGCGTTGTTGCGTTTTTACGATCCGCGCGTTCTGCATCAAATCCCGGCTATTTTCAGCCAGGCGCAGTTAACCGCATTCACACAACCGATTGATGAATGGCATTACTGGCTGGATGGTCAGTCTTATTCTGTGAAAGGAGCGCAATGATGATCACATTCAGTCAGGAACAGGTAGGCAAATTCATTGATGCGGAAGATGAAGCCTATATCACTAAAATCCGGCAACAGATCCAGGCAGAACACGCTGAATTAGTCAGACACGAAAGCGAGCACAGTTTGCATAAGCGACTCAAAGCCGCGTATCTGGATTTGATCGCAATGGGGTTTAAAGGGGGTTGGGTAGCAACGGAACACAAATGATGCTTAAGAGGCTAAATAGAGTAACCAATATATGATAAAACAATAAATTGAATACTATCAATCGGTATGGGTTGAAATATAGCCAAGTTAAGTCCCCATACCACGGTTGTTGTTCGACACCAAAAACCGGTAACTATTGTTGACAATCGTGTTTCAACTGATTAGTGGGCAAATGCAAATAATACCAAGGCCATCAATCGGCGGCCTTTTTCTCTAAGTCTCACACATTTCTTATAGGAAAGTAATTATGAAAAAATACAGTTTCGATATTGTGGTAGACGGAAAGAAAATCACTACTGACAATGATTTATTTGATATCTCAGACGCTTTGTATGAAGCAGGGTGCAGCGACGCACACCCCACCGCAATTAGTATGAAAACTTAAAAAACTATCGCATTCATTCTTTTGAACTCAATTGCAAATAGTTGCTTAAATATAAATAGTTATAAATAACGATAGATTAATATTCACTCAATGCCATTAGTGGGAGATCCCCAGTTGTCTTAATTTCAAGCTTATACTCCCCCTTACCTTCAGCTGAATCACCAGACATAACCAGTTTATTTGCAAACTGTTTACTACTGTCTGTAAAATAGACGGAAGGGCCATGTTGAAACATGTAATTCACAATGTCGGGGGCTGCTTTTTTACTGAAAGTGACTTTGATATAATGACCAGCATCAAGATCTTTCTGACTATCACACCACGGAATCCACATATCACCAGTAGATTTATCGTTTCCGGGTGAAACAGTCACATGGTCAGGAATGATGGGAAACATTTGATTTGCGGCTTCCTGATTAAATAAAGTTACGTCGTATTCACAACCAAATTTGTTATCAACATTAATAATATTACGAACATCTGACATAATAACCCCTAATATTTAATTTATATGTAACATATTTAATTTATATGTAACATATCAAAAGGACTATAATACTGTATACATACACCCGTCAATGGAATTTGCCTGTAGGGACAGTAGCGTGGTTTTATCGCTAGCAATCTAATTTAAAGGTCTTAATTGACCAGTCAAGACTTACCCTGACAACGTAAAAGAATAGTGACCCAACATATTAATATGGCCGTGCATTAATGGAGACAATCAAGCCCTATCTTCTTCGTTTGATAGCTGAAGTTGAGTTGACAACCACAGGCTTTTGCATAATTCAACAGGGTACTCAAAGTAGGATTGCTTTTCCCTTTCTCCAGTCGGGAAATATTGCTTTTTCTGGTTCCCATCCGATCAGCCACTTGCTGTTGAGTTAACTTCGCTTCCACCCGCATACTCAGCAACGTGTTGATTAGCTCAAATTCATCGCCCAACTCATCATAAGCCTGCTTCACTTCTGGATTTTGCAATGCTTTCGCTTTCAGGGCTTGCAATTGACTCATTTTTTCACCTCTTTCATACGGCTTTTAGCTAAGTCCAAATCTTTCTTAGGTGTTTTATTTATTGATATTAACGACTGATTATATATAAAAATTAGCCCATAAAATTAAATGTGGCGTTTTTTATAGATTGCTGCAATATTATGTTAATAATTTAAATTGCACGGATGATGTGAAAATGAAGAACCCTTACTGTACAGTTGATGAATTAGGATTTCCAAAATTTGATGCATTTGACTTTATGCGATATAAATTTTTACCTGATAACCCCAGGTTTGTAACAGGAGAAAGTTATTTATGGGCATATAAAGCAGCTTACTTACAATATAATAAAGAGTTAATAAAAAAATATGCTCATGAAGCTAAAATACCCGTGCTTTTGCTGGCAGGTGTTGCCGTTGCTGAAGCAGGAGGGAAGCCAGATAGAATTAAAGCCTATGGTGTTCTGCAAGTAAGGCAAATTTTTAACGATACATTTAATGGTGATAATAAAAAATCAAATGCAACATCAGTTGGTGTGTTAGCCATTCAACTAAGAGCAGCCGCCGAAACGTTAGGAATAGATCCATCAACACTAACAACAACACAGCAACTTCAACTTTCTAATTGCCTGCTAACAGATGATTTCAATATAAGAGTATCTGCCTTGCATTTAAGAGATTTAATAATTTATGACTATCCAGATATAAAAGATACAAGTGTGCTAACTGATGAACAAATTATATTGGCAGGTTCTAGATACAACAGAGGAATAGCCAGAGATAAAAAATATTTTATAAAATCCATATATTCACCAAGCAATTTTACAGAGAGAGATTATAGTTCATATGGAAGAAAAATATTAGAAAAGAAAAAATCAATATATATGATATTAGGAATTGAAAGTGAGTGATAAAATAAATTTATTAAAATATATTATCTATTATTTTTTTTGTTTATTAATTATATTCTCTTTTTCTTTTTTTGAAGAAGAAATATATATTGATGGAGTAGAGATAAAAAATGCGTGTGTAGCTCACCGCACGTTCGTAGCTGATGACACAAGAGATGTCTCGGCACCTGTAGCTGCGTTGTTCATACTTCCTTTGCTATTTAAGGCGACAAGGATTAAATTTAACTCTTTGAAAATAAATATAATGTTACTGTCATTGATTATTTATTGGCTATGGCGGTTTTTTATCAGGATAATGTTATGTTAACCCCTCTCTAAGCGTTAAGAGGGGTTTTCGCATCAATAGACTCTATCTTCCCAGAAACTATAACCCGACGTTCCCGCAGCGTGATGTTGCCATGTGATACTTTTATAGTTGATAGAAATCATTTCTTCTGGCTGATGGTTATTGTGATTTATCGAATGCGGGTAATTAACATTCACCCGTTCGATAAATGCGCTTTTTAATTTCACGGAGTAATATAATTCATTCCCACCAGACATGGATGTTCTGTAAAAGAAAAATTCAATTTCCAGCTCTTCATTATTTGATATTGCCACCCCCAGCAAGGGAGAAGATTTGTCTATGGGTTTGATGAATGAGACTGGCCGATGATTCACGTTATTCATTCTTGTTATTTCATGCTCAAAAGAAAGGATAAGCACTTCATCTTCATGACCAGACTGATATTTATTGCCGATAGAATCAGCGGTAGAACACCCCGCAGATAGCAAACCTTGTTTCTTTCCTTTTATCGTTGCGTATATTAAATTAGCCACACAAACTCCTTTCTATTAATAGGTTATTCCTGCAATAAGTAGAGCCAATAATACAAAAACATCCTACTACAGCGGAATTTAAAATAAAAACTTAGTAGTTAATTTAATTTGTTTGTCTCCCTTAAATATAAAGCGTAAAGCGACCACAACGTGACCTTTTTTTACTTCATTATTCAGCGTTGAATGCGTGAATGTATTTTTAATAATGTGAATTACACTAACTTATTGAATGATATGCTCTATTTTTAAGTTAAATCTCATTTTTTTGTTGCTAACTGTCATGGCGTTAAGCTACGATTTCCCCGCTTAAGGGCGGTTCTGGAAGGTGAGGTTAGCTTTTTCGACGATTGCTTAACTTTGATATCAGCGCGAAACCAGATACCTGAAAGCTAAAAGGCCGCCCAGTGCGGTCTTTTTACTTTTAGGAGGGGTATGATCCAGAGAATCGCAGTCATCAGCACAATGAAAAAACCGGTCATGGTCCGTGCGGTGTTTAAGGACGGGGATTTGATTTTGGCGGACAGGAAACTGCTCCCGCCAAAACGCAAAGCGATGCTGGCGGAATTGTCAAAAGACATCCCTAAAATGGTCAGGGCAGGTTTTAAGGTGCTGGTGGATGAGGTCAGCGGCGACATCGCGCAGCAGACGGGGGCGTTAAGTGTCAGGCTGAGTGACAAGCATTATGATGGCCGTCCCGTGATTGTGGTGGCCGTCAGTCGCTATGAGGAACTGAAACGGCAAGGCAGTATCATTTACCCCCCGAAAGGGAAAAACCTCTATGAAATCTCCGCCTCCCTCATTGATGTTGAATTCAATCCGGCCGGTGAGCCGGTCTATCGAATTGACTGGGAATCCCTCACGTCAGAGCATATTCTCATTCTGTTGGGGGTGTACAGCACGATGTTCAACAATGTGGCCTCTGATGCGTACATCAACGCCATGCAATCCGCTGCAACAAACGCCCCCCCTTCCCTTTTAACGTCATTCCTGAACATGGTCAGTGCGTATGACAAAAAAGTGGAACAGGAAACGGTGACATCCCCATTAACCGGCACACGCCGGGATAAAAATACGGTGATTTTATGAGTGACTATTCACGACTGGATGATCGCTGCATTACCGATCCGATTATCCGCGCTTACCTGCACCGCGAAATCATCGCTCAGTCGCTGTTATACGACCACGTGAGCAATATTGCCTACACCATTAAACCCGATGAGGAATTCAGGGCCGATCTGGTGGCCTATCGGGTGTATAAAAATTCGGTGTTACGTTGGGTGGTCAGGCTGGTGGCCGGTCATGAAAGTGAACTGGAATCCCTGCCGATAGGGGATAACCTGTCTTTACCGTCTGCTGCATGGATACGCGATAGAGTCAGACACTATGCTGACACCCCAGAGGTCACAGGATGATTGGTCTTCCGCGCACAGAGACCGGCCGGTATGAAACAGCGGGATTAATCCCCAAAGAATTTAACCGGCTGTTCAACCAGATTGCCAAAGACCAGCAAGCCAAACGCCGTCGCCGTAAAAAAGGCCGGTTGCTGACCCCTGCTCTGTTAAAAAATAAAAAATTTGATGATGTCATCGCGCTGGGTAATAAGCGTGACGGCACGTTATTCACCCAAGAAGATCTCCGGGCATTTGAAAAAAACCGGCAAAAAGTCCGCGCCGGATTCAATACCCCTACCGCTGGGATCACCTACACGCAGTTGATAGCGAATTGCACCCGTATTGATGTTAAACGCGCAAACAACACGGTGGATGACGGCTCCGGCATCAAAACCGCGTCGTTTATCGGCATGGAGCACAATACCGCCATTATCCGTGTCACGGCGTCCGACAAATCGGACGATAAGCACCACCGCGTTAAAATCCGTTTTGAGGAATGGGATACGGCGCTGGACGACCTGTCAGAGAAAGAAAAAAACACGTCTCGTGTCGTTCGCCAGCTGTGTGCCGGACGCCTGTCATTGAATTGCGATTGTGGCCGACACAAATACTGGTATCGCTATATTGCCACGGCAGGCAATTTTGCGATTAGCCCCCCGAAAGAATACATCTACCCCAAAATCAGAAACCCGAACTTAAAAGGTGTGGCCTGTAAGCATGTCATTCATGCGATGACCAGGATGCAGGCGGGTACGTGGCAAATGCAGGTCGGCCGGTTGTTACAGAAAAATGCCCGTGCCACCAGCTTTGGGGATGATAAGCGAAAGACCACCGAGTTTTTTGGCGAAGAGCAGTTAAAGCTACTGAACCGGAACCGGAAAAACCGAACCAACCACAACGCGATAAAAAGTGAATACCAACGGTATCAGCAACGTATGGCCGCACTGGAAAAGAAGCTGAAGCAAGATCCACAGAAACTGGACGCGTTACGCTCGCAGTTAAACAAAGCCAAAAAGCTGACCGATGCTCAGCGACTCAAGCTGAGAAAGAAACAGGAACAAATTAATCAGATGAAAGCCCAGGAACACGGGCTGAAACAGCAATTAAAAGATGCTTTCACGATGAAAAAGCAATCCTTCATTGATGCGTTGATGATGGCCGGACAAGACAGGCAGCAAGCTGAAGCCGCCTTCAGTGAGTACATGAAGAAACAAACCAGGGGGAACGCATGAGCCGCTACGATGAATGGCTGGACGAGATGCCAGACAGTAAAATAACCGGGATCGGCCCCGCCGAACACCCGTCAGACGCGCCTTTATCCGGCCAGCTGGTGGATTTGGACGAGGTTAAACCGTCCCCCGCCAGCGTGACATTGACAGCGCATGAGGCTGAACCGGCAAAAGCCGCCCTGCCCTTACACCTGTCCGGCAGGGAGCAGGATATTAACCTGAAGCCCCGATACCAGGGCCACTCCCCGCTCAATGATCTCGTCCGTCAGGATTGGGTGAAAGTGATTGAAGAAGACCTCGACAATTATGATGCGTTGTTATATCGCCCTGTCGAGCCGATACCGGCGAAAGCGAATGAGGACGGATTTGAGCTGGCTGCGTTTACAGAGTTCAATAATCATCAACGGGAGCTGGCCTACACCGATCCGCAAAAAGTCATTGTGTTGGACTGTCCGGATGAACGGGAATCTTTTACGGCTCTCGATGCGGACGGGGATCAGGATGGCGGCCTTGATGATTTTTTAGTGATCAGGGCGGCCACAACCGGCGTACCGGTAGGCTCGATATTTGAATGGAATGAAGCGTTATCAGACGGGCGATTAGCCCGCCGGTTCTGGTATGTCTTACGCATTTTTACCTATGGCACCGCGTCCGTGGGATCACTCTATTACTGCATACCGGCCCGAAATTTTAGCCAATCCGCATTAAGGACAGACCATGAGCAACCATGAAGACAACGACGTGCTAATGCGGATTAAGTCGCTGAAACTGAAACCCCTGGGGGAAAGAGAAGTCAGCGGTTTTCGGGGCATTGATATTGCAGTCGGTAATCATATTGCCTCAAGTCTGAAGGGGCTTAAGGTCAATCATCCGGATCTGCACAATCAGGGGTTTGTTGAATTTCTCCAGCGGCCATCGAGTGATCAGGTTTTGCTGGGCCGTTTCGACGATATCAAAGATTTCATGAGAACCCTGCGCCAAGCGAAAGCCGGTAGAAAAAGCCAGTCAGATAACCCTGATGCGAATCCGGAAGCCCTGCCGGTTATCAACCTCTCCAGAACGATGGACTATGATGTGATGCCGAACGACAGGCAGATAAAACGGGACAGGTACGGCGAGGTTTTTGAGGGGGAGACGATCATTGCGGTGTTGGAGGCACACCCTGTCCACCTTGTTTACGATATATTTGTTTTGTCAGCGGATAAAGAACCGTTGTCCCTTCTGTGCAATGCGATTGCCGTCCATTTTGTCAGTATGATTTCCACCAGCTTTCAGGCGCTGATACAGATTGCCAATACCGACGTGAGCATTGAGTGCGCGTTCAATGAGGCCAGAGAGATTGCTTTTTCTGATGTGTCATTGCCGGTTATGGAAGATCGTATTTTTGGGGCCAAAGCCAGCATCAAAGTACAGGCAGATATCATTATGGCCCATGCGGTTATCCCACAGATTGAGAAAACCGTAGTCACAGCACCACAGGCAACGCGTTGAGGTCGTCATGGTACAGCAATGTCATCAATATTTTTTACAGGCGATTGAGATTAACGGCGAGGTATTGCCCCGCGAATCTGTGACCTCCGTGGCATATATAGAAATCGCCAGATTAGAAGCCCCTCTTTTACTCCTGAATGTCCGTGATATGACGGGGTACTTACTGGATAACATGGGGGTAAAAGAAGGCGCGGTGATGACGGCCACTCTTGGCGATCCAGAAGGGGAACATGCGTTATTTAAAGAGGATTTTTATGTCGTTTCTGCCCCGCTCAATATGGATACCGTGACAATCACCAGTATATCTACGGCAATGCGGACTCTCCTGATCCCCACCGGCGCACCGCGTTTTTTTGTCGATGCTGAACCAGAGAAGATTATTCGCACCGTCATCAAAGGATTAAAGCGGGTGACTGATCCGTTTAATCGTCTGGGCACCTATCACTTAAACATGGGGCAGAAACCGGCCACACTGCTTCGACAGGTTGCCAACGATCACGGTGCGTTGGCATGGACGGCCAGAGGGACATTCCATTTGAAATCGATGGCTGACCTTCTCAGGACAAAGCCCGCTTTCACTTACGAGTACAACAATCCACAAGCCGAATACCGTATAACAAAGCTGAGAAACCTCAATGCTGATTTTGCCGTGACAGCACCAAAGCAGCATCGTTATGTCGGTTACTCCATGACAGACGGCTATCGCACAGTCGGTGATGCCTCACTGCCGGTTAAATTGGTATCGGATGCAGAATTAGGCACATTACAGAATATGGGGCGCGTCCTGATCCCGAAATTAGACATAGAGTGTGCGGGAAATCCGGCGATTCAGGCCGGTTCTGTCATACAAATCATTATTCATCGTTATGATCCGGAAAATCGGATTGATGAATCGGTGCCAAAAAATATGATTGTCGAGCGGGTGACGCAGTTTGAAGAACGTGTCGCCTACAGCACCCGCATGATTCTGGGGGTGCCGAGTGAATAACGCTATCTATGGCAGCCACAGGGCTATAATTGTGGCGACAGAAGATCCGGAGGGGCTGATGAAAGCCCAGGTGCGGCTTTTGTCGCTCTGGGACGGGATACCGGATGAAGTCCTGCCGTGGGCCGAATATCGCCTGTCAATCGGGGGGGCATTTACGCCCGCCGTCAAAGGGGATCTGGTGTGGGTGGAGTTTCCTTATGGCGGGGACAGCCGTTATCCCATGATCACCGGCGCGGCACAAGACGCCCCGAATGGCATCCCGAACGTGGCGCCGGAAGCCTCCGGACAAGGGGGAGCCTATGAACCACCCGATGTTGGGGGGGCACCTCCCCTGCCCGCGTTATCACCGACGAAAGATTTCGTGTATAAGCGCAATCACTTACTCGTTATCCATACCGCGGGGGGCGGTATATCGATTACCAATATGGCGAGCGGATCGTGTATAGGCATGAATGAAGCCGGTGATATCTTCCACCATGCAACAGGGGATTTCTTTTTAAATGTCAGTGGAAAAACAACAATAACGTCTCAGGGGGAAATCACCTTCGAGAGCGCCGTGGGATTAAAAGCGAAGGCACCGGAGTTCAGTTTTTCGCAGTGAGGATCATTCAATGCTTAGCCTTTTTATGAATATAAATAGTCGCTGTTTCTGGCTATTTTCGGCTAGGTTCTAGAAAATCCCGTAATTAATACGGGATTTTCTATTTAAATTAGCCATCTTTACCCTGTTGCCCATCATGTCCACCGCCTGAGCCTCCTTTACCGCCATCTCCGCCTTGACCTCCTTTACCGCCGCTACCGCCATTGCCACCATTGCCAGAGCCACTTCCGTTTCCCCCATTACCACCACGTCCTCCATTTGAGCCCCCCTTACCGCCATCCCCCCCGTTTCCGTTGTTTCCTTTTGCATTACCGCCATCTCCGCCGTTTCCGGAACCCTTTCCATCTCCCCCTTTCCCCCCATTTCCGTGCCCTGCTGCGTGAACTGTTGAGGAAAAGAGGATGGAAGAGGTATAAATCAGTGACGAACTGATAAGAAGAGACAACGGTAACAGGCTTAATAGGAGTGATTTTTTCTTCATCATAATTAGCTCCTTACATTGCTGTGGTTGCCACTATTACCGCCATTGGCACCAGAGCCACCCGGCGAGTCATTGCCACTTCCTCCGGGGCCCCCGTTTCCACCATCTCCCCCAGAAGCGTTTGGCCCATTCCCATTTCCACCGTTCCCCCCGTCACCCCCCTTAGAGTTATCACCGGCACCGCCATCTCCGCCTCTCCCGCCATCACTGCCATTTGCAATGAGGAGATAGTCATTATTATGGGACGTATGCTTTACGATTGAAACGGTTGAAGCTGATACCGCTGAGATCATTAATGAGCAAAGAAGAACAGATAATACTTTGATATAATTCATAATATTTTCCTTTGGTTCAATGATGATCACCGCTACCACCATCCCCGCCTTTACCGCCATTGCCACCATTAGGGCCACCATCTCCGCCCTTACCACCATTAGCACCGCCTTTCGCGCCATTACCGCCATTACCGCCATTTCCCTCTTCTGCGCCATTCCCGCCGTTACCGCCTGATTGTCCTGGATACACGCCATCCCCCCCATTTCCGCCATTGGTACAATCACTTCCCGGTACTCCGTTCTTACCATTTTTCCCCTGTTTACCATTTAAATCATCGCAATCAGTGAGTTTTGTAACTTTTACGATTTTTGTTTTTACAGTGGGGTCACTTTCAGCTTCAGCCTGTAAAGATAAAAAAGGGAAGCTCAGTATAGAGGCAGCTATCAATAGCTTATTTAATTTCATTTTTATTTATCTCCACGATATTTTACAGTGATGAAATAACGCACCTTATTAAACTATTAATAATGAGATGCGTTATTTTTTTATTTAGCCTTTACTATTTCCACTTCCATTTCCATTTCCTGTCCCATTTCCATTCCCACTTCCATTTCCGCTTCCGCTTCCGTTATCGCTCCCATTTCCATTATTACCACCATCTCCGCCACGGGCACCATCACCACCCGGCGAGTTATTGCCGCTTCCGCCGGGGCCCCCGTTTCCACCCGGCCCGCCATTGGAATCACTGCCCCCGATAAGTAAATAAGGTAATTTTGTGTTTCTATTTTGATTTTCAACACTAATATTGTTCGTGTATTTATACGACGCTTCAATTGTTTTTGCGGACGATATTGTTGGAGTTAATGTTAATACCGAAATTGCCGAAATTGCGATTATTGTTCCAGAGTTAAAACATGTTAATTTCATAATAAATCCTTTTTATCACTTTAATAACAGGGTTTAGTTTTATTTGAATGATTAAAGTTCAATGATTTCAAGTCATATAGTTCATGACATATTTAATCACGTAATTATATTATTCCTTTTTTTTAAACGAAATATAAACAGCTCTGCCCTCTCTTTGTGTCTCATCTCCCAAAATAAACAAATTAAGATCGGTACTTTCCATAACCAGTTCAATCCTGACACTATTTTTTAAGAGCGTACGGGCAATATTAATGGATGTCTGTTTTTCACCTTGCTGTATGCCTTGCAACATACTTTGTTGAATACTTAATCATAGCCTCCCCCTCCCCTCGCTATCGCAAGTGCTCGAACAGACATCTGTCCCGCAAAAATACTTTTTGAGCCAGACGGCGTGTGCCGGCATTCTGAACCGCGCAAAACGGCGGGGAAAGCCGTTGCCGGCAATGCTGGCCGCCGCGCTGTTATCGGTGATAGTCACTGGGACTCGGAGCTAAACCCGAACCCGACATTAAACCGGAACACGGGCGGTATTGGCATGAGCAATCAGGAAATATTTTCGCAGAGAGGCAGCAGACTGGTATCAACTTACCGGATGCTTTCGTTTGGGGAATATCGAACCGATGATATTTCATCAACACTCAAATCCAGAGATTATAAAGATGCCACTGATTTGGTGGCAATCTCATTGGCAGGCAACACAATTAACCGATCCCTTGGAAAAGGCGGTAGAGGTAATGGGTATCAACCTGACATTTCCTACACGCTGACAGCATCCGATGTTCATTGTGTGAATTATGGCTATGCAGTGCGCCGTTTGACTCCTGTGGAGTGCGAACGATTACAGGGATTTCCAGATAATCACACCTGGATTACCTGGAATGGTAAAGCGATTGAAAATTGTCCCGATGGTCATCGCTATCAGGCAATCGGGAATTCAATGGCTGTGCCTGTCATGTCATGGATTGGAAAACGCATTTTAATGCAGATAAGAAACAAAAGTTATAACAGCTTAAAGAGCTAATTTTCGTCTTCACTGTAAAATTATTAACTTAATATTATGTAATTATAAAATTCTAAATGATTTTTTATTTTTGATACAATTAACACCTACATTTCAAATATAGGTATTGCTTTGATGTTCAGGGTTTTTAAAAACGCACTGATTTACCAGTTATCACGAGAGGTGCCCAATCTCACGGAAGAGGTGTTACTTAGCCTCGTCCCTAATTTCGCTTTTTCCCCTTGTGGCTTACATGACGCTTCCCGTACCGGCTGGCTGATGAACGATGACCAGCCCGCGATGTTTGTTCATGGCAATAACCTGCTTCTTGTCGCCGTGAGGGAAAATAAAGACATCCCGACAGCCATTATCAAAGAACATCTTGATACAAAGTGCGATAAATTAGAGTCAGTACACTGTCGCAAGCTCCGTCGTTCCGAAATATCTCAGCTCAAAGATGACGTAATTCAAGAGTTGTTACCGCGCGCCTTCCCAAAACGAAGCACCATTCAAATCTGGATTGATACTGATAGCGGTTTAATCTCTATTGATACAACCTCCCCGCGGACAGCGGAGCAGGTCTTGGCGCTCTTACGCCGCACTATTGGCTCATTGCCCGTGATACCTATTGCAACAGTCAATCCGTTTGAATTGGCAATGACCGGCTGGCTAAAAGACACCCGCACCTTTCCGGCCAAATTACGTCTGAGTGATAAAATCCAAAAAGCCACTCTCATTTATGATGATGGAGAGGTTCGTTTTAACCAAGAAGACACGCTGACCAATGATGAGGTCGTATCCCTCCTGTTAGATCAAGGCCGTCAGGTTTGCGCACTCGGTGTCTATATTGATACGCGATACGGGCTTGATTTGGAACTCACCGATTCCTGCAAACTTAAAAAACTCCGGTTTGGTGTTGAATTTTCAACTCTTCATCATGAAGGAGACGACGAATTAGCCCGTGAATACGCTGACTTTATCTTGATGGTAGAGGAACTACGCACTGCCTATGACATCGTTTTTAATGCGATGGGTGGCCTACTGAATTCCGGCGCTAAATGTGAATAAGCCGGTGGTGAATGAAGATCACCGGCCATTTCTGACGTGGGCGGGTGGAAATTAACCGCGATCTCTCTGAGGTGAAACAATGTCAGCTGTTGGTACTAAGAATTCAATCTGTTCTGGTCATGGCGGATTTCCGCCCCGCCCTGCCTCAGAAGGTGAAGGGCTGGTAAACGTGAATGGCATCCCTGTGCTTGTCGACGGGAATGTGTTTCCTGATCACTCTGACAGTAATAGTACCCATAACGGAACGGCCATAAGCACAAGACCGTGGTTTACCGTGAACGGGAAAGCCATTTGTTGCGTTGATGATCCGGTTTCATGTGGCTCTGTTGTCGTGTCTGGGGACGCTTCTTTTAAGGTGAGTTAATATGTTAGACAACGAAAAACAAATCGCCGCATTCAGGGCGTTGGGCACTGAAGGATTACACCCACCAGCGGCACTGACCATATCCAAACTGACCGCTGATACAGCCAGCGAAAAAGCCGCTTATCTTCGTGAACTGGTGAAGAAAGAAACAACTTACCCCGCTTCGGTGGCTAACGCCCTGAGCAAAATCACCGATGCAATCGGGAAGTTAACCATTGCTGCAAACACGGCCAATACGTTCCATAACGCCATAAATGACTATCAAAGCCCGTCCCAATTGATCCAACTGCGGATTGGCTGGACATGTTATTTAAAGGGCCGCATTTTACCGGATGGTACACCGTTTCATTTGATTGAGGCGATTGCAGATACAAAAATAACGACCGCCCAGAACCAGTGTGTTACAGACATCAAAGCCGATGATATCAAGGTGGCAATGGAGGATATTAATTCGATTTTAGCCAATAGCGTTGGTGCGGGGGGGATGGCTTCAAAACTGACGGACAAACAAACAGTAAGGCTTAACAACGCCGCTGAAGCATTAGACCGTTCGCTACGCGATCTTGATAAAGCGACTGAGGCCGTTAATCGTTTAGCAACTCAGGCGAATGATTCCGCCAATAACGCGCAAAAATCATTTAGTGATGCGGTCAGCATTTCAATAATATCAGGTTTGCTTGAAAGTACGGTTATGACCGACGCATTAAAAGCGATCACGCCGGCCTCTGTCATTTCTGCATTGTCATAGGAGATATCATGCTACTGGGCGGAATGGCTTCATTTCCTATCGGAAAATCATTCAAATTCGTCGCCATTGGCGCTGTGCTGGGCGTTATCTGTTTTGGTGCCATCTTTGTGCATAACCAATACAAAAACCTCACAGAGCGCGTTACAGCGCTCAATACGGTTAATTCGGCATTATCCGGCGAAAATACCAACCTGAAAACAGCGGTCAATGTTCAGCGCGAGAATATACGCCTTTTGCACCATGACATCGCTGAACGGGATAACCGGTTAATTGAATTAGCCGAATCGCAGAACAAATTAGAAAAAGAGATAAAGCAGCAACGAGAGGAAAGTGACAATGCTATCGGACAATTTAAAGACCTGTTGGCTCATGCTCAGTGCGCTCACCAGCGTATGCCTGATGACATTATCCGGTTGCAACACCAACGCACCGATGAGTTCAACCGGCGTTATGGTGGTTGAGAAACCGGTGGAAACGAAACGCCCACCCGCCATCAAAGCGGTGATGTGTCTTCTTCCCGACGACAATACAACGCGCTGGGGGGATAACGTGCTTTATAAGGAAAAAGTCAGACAATCGTTAGCGGAGTGCAACGATAAGAATCAGAGGGCAAATGGGATGAATGCAACGTTATAATGTGTGCAACCTACATGGGGTTCAACAGACAACCACAACAGAACCCCGTATAAGCCATGCTATTCCGGCACAGAGATAAATTCTTTAACGTGAAACCAGCTCTTTTTCTAATAACTGAACAATAAACTGATTTTTTGACACGGAATTTGCCATCGTTACCGCAGTTAAACGCGCTTCCAGCCAACCAGGATAACGTAACGTGAATGACTTCAATTTCTCATCATTTTTGAAGGGATTAATCCCTTCCTCTGTGCAAGTTTCAACGTATTCATTCAGCGAGATCCGGCCTTCTTTTTCAAGTCCTTCAATGCCATCAGCGACAAAATCACAATATCCGGTAACATCCAGAAATTTACCACGGAACGCTTTAATTTCGGATTCGTAAGTAACCAAAGCAGGATGATCGTCGATCATCATGATGTTATTGCCCTTAGTCATAATCTACCCCTATTACATTTTCGAACCACTCACGTAAACCATTTACCGCCCCTTTATCCATAACATTACTGGGATGTGGCTGGTGAGTTTGGTAAACAGATCCCATCAAAACAAACTTTCTCCGTGATCCGTTGCCATTTTTGATTTTTCCGTCGAGTTTTTTGATTAAACTGACTACATCATCCCATTTAAGGTCATGTATTAAATAGTTAGATTGAATATCAAAAATAGTACTCACGCTCAATAAAAGTCCCTATCACCTTATCGTGCATTTCTTCGGATTTTGAATAACTGATAGTTTTTCTATTCAGTCTTTTTACTCGAGTACGCTGAGTTAAATTCGTTCTCTCT
>NZ_NJAI01000015.1 GCF_002632725.1 Xenorhabdus hominickii | reverse complement strand
TGGGCAATAATATCAGTGGGATAATGCAGGCGTTTGAACGCTTTTCGGATAAGGGGCATATCGGATTCCATCCTGAGTTTTCCCAACGATAAACCAAAATGCACGTTAATGCGACAGAACCACTCAAAATCCCCTGAAATGCACGACAAAGTTATCGGTACTTTTATCGAAAGATAATATTATATTTAAGACCGTTCAACGGATTGAATACGAGACCTCATTCTATTGCCGACTGAACAAAGTGCCCCACACATTTTTATGCTCTCACATATCAGTTTTAAGGCTAAATAACGCATCATATCCGATGAAATATTCTAATAATTGGAATAATATAATTATTTTCTATTTAACTTCTATATTTTATTTACGGATTTTTTTTATTTTGTATGATTTGTTCTGTTAATTATCATGATTATATTGCACTGGTTTTTATACGTATTCACTGATGGAAAATAAAGAGATTTTCAACCTTTTCCATCTATGTAAACTATATCTCATGTTAAATTATTGAGGATTTACTTATGGAAAAATATATATCTTCGGTATGTGATGAAGTTTCTTCTATTACTCTTACTGACAAAGAACTGATTAATGAAGATTCATCATTAATTAATGAATTAGGTGCGGATTCTTTAGATATTATTGATCTTACTTTTAATCTGGGTAAAAAATTTAAAATTACTATGCCTACCAAGAGTGTATTTTCTCATGTGATGGAAACTGCGCCTGAAGATATAATCAATAAGCTGGTTATTGGCGATGTACTGACTGAAGAGGGTAAAGGGTTACTTGCTTTTGGTTGTTATAAATACACACAAAAACAATTGGATGCTATCCATACACTAGGGGATTTATTTGGTGAGACGAACATTTATAACTGGGCTTCGTTATGTAAAAACGTTTTTGAATCAGAGAGTAAAAATGCAGATAAGATCATTTTAGATGAAATTGAACAATATTGTCATAACATGAAAACCCAATCATAAATTGATGACATTTATTTTAACATTATATTGACTTTTTATTAACTCTGCATTGGTGCTTTAATCTCTTAGGGTCGAATTTCCCGCCGCTTGCGGCGTAAACTAACGGAATGAGTGAATACATTCACAAAAGCCATAATGTTACCGTCTTGATGTATCACATAGTGTTACCTGCTAAGTATCGTAGGGACATTTTTGACTCATATTTTGATAAAGTTCTGAAAGATATTTGCCTCGAAATAGAGCAAAGATATCAGTTTAAATTCTTGGAAAGAGGGACAGACAAAGATCATGTATATTTCCTAATCCAGTCGGTACCAACATACAGCGTGACAAAGGTTGTCACATTGATAAAAAGCCTGACAGCAAGAGAAATATTCAAACGTTGCCCTTAGGAGAAAAGGACACTATGGGGTGGAGAGTTTTGGACTGATGGGTATTTTGTAAGCACTGTTGGTAAACATGGGATGAACAAATGATTGGTAAATACGTTAAAAATAAAGGGAAACAATACAATAAATTGCATTCAGATCACCAACTAGCAATGTTTTAAGATACCCCGTTGCTTGCGGCGGGTTCTTCATTTTTTTGAATTTAAGTCAAATCTGATGTTTTTACTAAGGTGGTAGTAAAAATGGCTAGTATCACGACAGAAAGAGTGGTTATAACCGGTTATGGTTTAATTGTTCGTAATCATAATTGCCCACATACTTTATTCCATTCATTAATGGAAGGAAAATCACTTATCTGTGAAGATGAGTTGTTAAAAGAGTACGGAATAAGTCATATTCCAAGTGCAAAATTAACTTCCGAAGACATAAACCAATTGCATAATAAATTCAGTTCAACAGATAAGTTTGCCAATAATCTTGTTTTTCTAATGGCATATTGTGCCAGCGAAAACAGTTTGAAAATGGCAGATTTAAACCGTGAAGAACTGATACAATATCAATGTGAATTATTTTTTGCCAATAATAAAATGTTTATTGATGGTAATACTCTAAGCCAATATATCAATAAAGAGCGGCCTTTGTCAGAGTCCGTTGATATTGAAAATATAGCCTCACTGATCCGTCCGTATGAAATTGCTGAAGAATTGATTAAGCATTTCCATTTGTCGGGGCAGCCAAGAGTATACGGTGATGCCTGTACCGCAGGTATGACCGCACTCTATTCTGCATATCGGACAATTAAAAGCGGTCGAAGTCAGGTCGCTCTGGTTGGAGCTTCTGAAGAAGCCACCCATCCTGTCATGCAGACATTATTTAAAAAAGTCAAAGCTCTTTATAACGGTAAGTTTACTGAATTAAATCAATCATCACGGGCGTTTGATAAAGACCGGGCTGGCTGTGTTTTAGCGGATGCTTCCGCATTTCTTGTGGTTGAAAATTATTCTCATGCCCTTGCCCGCAACGCCGCGATATTAGCTGAGATTGCCGGAATGTCCCGTCAGTCTGAAGGCTACAAAATGACATCAACGGATTTATCGGGGCAATATTATCTCAACTCTATGTCTGCAGCGCTGGAAGATGCTGAATTACGTTCTGAAGATATCGACCATATCAATGCGCATGGTACTTCAACGGTCAGTAATGATCTGGCGGAAAGTAAAGCGATTCACGACCTGTTTCCACATAAACCTCCCGTTATTTCCACAAAATCAGCAACTGGCCATTCGCTGGCAACCAGTGGATTATTGGAAGCTATACTCACCATCGAAACGCTGAATAATCATCAACTGCTTCCCAGCCTTAATTTTTCTGAGTCGGGAAAAACGGATGGCCTCATCAATGTCAATAAAACGACAAGAGTCATACACGCCAGCCATATCCTCAGTAATTCTTTTGGTTTTGGCGGAGAAAATAGCAGCCTAATCTTAAAACGTGCAGAGGGGTAACACATGGCGATTTATATCACCAGCGGTTGCACCTTATTGCCTGATAATCTGAGCATGGGCAATATTATTGATGGAAATATCAAAGATGCTGTTTTATCCGGCAGTGAACCACATTTGCCTCAGATTATAGGGGAAAGATTCATCAGGGAAGGGGATTTTGTTATGCCTTCTGTCGATAAGATGATCCGGCGATCCAGCCATCCGCAAAGCCAGTGGGTGCTCTATACGGGCATTAAAACCTGGGAAAAGGGTATCGGAGAGCATTTTCCTCCTGAACAACGCGGGTTATTTCTTGGCTTAGGCACCACTGATGCAGATAACAATGCTTACTTTATTGCTTCTGATGCAAAAAATGATGAGGATTATGTATCCAGATCGTTAGCAGAAAAACCGCCATTGATGGGGTTGATGCTATTGAATACGTCAACAGCCAGCCATTTGTCACAACATCTGAACATAATTGGTGATAATGCCTTCTTTTCCCCGCAAGTTGATGCGGGAGGCCATGCTCTGCTGGAAGGTTATTACAGCATCAAAGAAAAACGCAGCCAGTTTGTGCTTTGTGGTGGCAACGCCCAGAAAATCTCAGCGTGGTACTATCTTGCTTATGAGCGGCTGATCGGGAATACTCCGTGGTTACCTGCGGAAGCCGCTTCGTTTACTGCGTTACATAATGATTACCGGAATGCGGATAGCAAGTTGGTCTATGTTAACCGCACGATAATTCATAGCAGCCATCACTATCGGCATTTTCTGTCGCAAGCACTGAATGCTGGGTCACCACATCAAATTATTCATGTCGGCAGGCCAGAGCATGAAGCTATTCCGCTGACACTCGATATTTTTCCTGAGGCTGTTCAGTTTCATCTTGATAAAGCCATCGGATACACCGGGCCAGCTGCTGTTTTTATTGCGAGCAATCTCGCCATCGAATTGCACCAAAAATCATTGGCACTTGATAACATCCACACTCACATCCAAACCCGACTGACCTGTCAGCAACCGTCGCCAAAGGTGTTGATACTGGTACATGGTCTGGAAAAACAGTGCATTGCTGTTTTGCTCGATATGGGAATGTCCGGGAGAGAATTATCATGATATCCAATCGTCGTGTTGTTGTGACCGGTATGGGCGTTGTGAGTGCTTTCGGAACTCAGCTTAATACTGTCTGGAAAAAACTCTGTGCAGGTGAATCCGCTATCAATCCTCTGACATTTGAGGATAACGGAACCCTGCCAATCAAATATGCTGCCCGAATCGATTTCAATACCCTGCTGGCTGAAAATTCAGCTTACCTGCCCGCATCCGGTCTTACCGATCGGCGGGGAGTCATGGGATTTATTTCAGCATTTAAGGCATTGGAAGATGCGGGATTATTGGCACAGCCACACATCAATGAACAACATATTGGTATTTATGGATGTAGTGGTGTTAGTGAAATTTCGGAGAATGACAGACAGTTTTGGCGTGAAATTCGCTGGGCAGAAGATACCGAATCACAAGATATTGAGGCGTTATTCAGGCAGCGCCATAACCTGAGTTTTTGTTCCGGTATCAGGTGCAGTAACGATGGGATGGTTAATGCCATTGCGAGCCAATTTTCGTTATCAGGGCCTGCAATAAACCTAAATGCCGCTTGTGCCGGAGCGACCCATGCTATCGGGCTGGCCTACCAGTCGATCAAAAGAGGTGAAGCAGCCATTATGCTGGCGGGAGGTGCTGATTCAGTCATCAATCTGCATACCCTAATCAGCCTGAAATTATTGGGTGCTGCCGCGACAACAGAAAAGTGGGGAAATACACTTTGTCGTCCTTTTGATAAAGATCGTAGTGGATTAGTGGCGGGTGAAGGTGGGGCATTTTTAGTGCTTGAAAGCGAAGAGAATGCCCAGCGCCGAGGCGCTAAGATCTATGCTGAAATTAAAGGCTATGGCGCTTCACTGGACGCTTATAAATTAACGGCTCCGCATCCCGATGGTATCGGCGCAGAAAATGCCATCAGACGGGCACTCGGAGACAGTGGTTTATCACTGGGTCAGATCGATTATATCAATGCTCACGGTACGTCAACGCCACTAAATGATGCTCAGGAATCCGCTGTGATAAAGCGTATTTTTAGTTCCCAGCCGCCGCTGGTTTCATCAACCAAATCAATGTTAGGTCATTGGATCGCTGCCGCAGGCGCTATTGAAGCTGTCGCTACGGTTCTGACGGTAAAGCATCACTTCATTCCACCCACCATTAATTTTACAACACCTGATCCGCTTTGTGATTTGGACTATGTTCCCAATAAAGGGCGGCCTTTTTCTGTGAAAAATGCAATATCCAATTCATTTGGTTTTGGTGGAATTAACTCCTGCTTAGTCATAGGAGATTACAATGAATAATAAATCAGTAAACAATAAATCAATCAAATTAGTGGCTCATAATATCACCACTCTCAGCCCGCTGTTTCATGATCTCAGTGATGAAACAGAAGAACATAATCTGATTAAAAATGAAAAACTCAGGCGGTTTTATTCAATAGGAACACGAAAAGGACTTATTTCTGCCAGGAAAGCATTAATTTCAGCAGGATTAGATATCCATGATCCGAAAATAAAATTCGGCCTGTACGCTACACAGTATAGTTATTTGCATCCGTTACCTGAGGAATTATTGCTGGAAAAGACGCAAGCTCAAACGAAAAAGCAGGAAAACAGCGCAAACAGTATTTTTAAGACTATCTGGCAAAGCGAGCAGATAAACCCTTTCTTAATCACGCTGTCACTCAGTAATAACCTGCTGGGCGTGCTTTCTCAGGAGTTACAGGTGCAATGTGACTGTGCTTCTTTTTTGCGTGGAAATATTGGGTTACTGGCAGCATTGAGTGAGGCTGAATTATACCTGAATAATCACTTAATTGATTATGCGCTGGTTGTTGCATCAGGAATAGGTCATGTTCCTCAGGAATATCATCCTGAATTGTCCGGGGAATATGTTGAATTCGGTGTAACGTTCATTCTCACCAGAGTTGAAAATCCGACGCCACAATATCCCACTCATCTCATTGATATTACACATCTCAATCAACATTACCGTGACAAAAACTATGCGGCTGAAACACTTCTTTTCATCAAGGAGCTCGCTGAGCGTATAGAGACTCACAAACATATTGAATCGGTTAATTAATTATAGGAATAACAATGGAAAAGTATGCGACTTTTTGTAGGCCTCAGTTGACTCGTGCCTTGATTTCAATGGGTTTAAACCGAACTTATCATCGGGCAGCAGGTAATTTTCTCTATTATTACGATGAAAACGATAAAGAAACTCCGGTATTGGATCTGTTGGGTGGATATGGCGCAACGTTATTCGGCCATAATTCGCCCGTAATAAGAGAAAAAATAAAGCAGTATCTTGATGAAGAAATCCCGATTCATAACCAATTTTCTATCAAAAAATCCTCAGCATTACTGGCTGAACGTCTGAATGAATTATTAAAAGAAGAAACCGGTGCGAAAAGTAATTTTATATTCTTCTTTGCGAGTACAGGCGCAGAATCGATAGAAATTGCGCTGAAGAATGCTGAATTTACCCGTCACACCCAGCTTGAGGCGTTAGAGCAAGAAGTTTTAACCGCCATCGCCAGAATCAGCGATGATCACAAAATCAGCCTGACAGAAGAACAACGCCAGCTTCTGCAACTGGAGAAAGAGGCATCAATCGATGAAATAAAATCAGCACTGATAACATTTACTCGGCATCAATTGGGCAAGAAAGCGGTTTTTCTGGCACTGGAACATTCGTTTCATGGCAAAACCATCATGACGGCGAGTTGCACTAATGGGGCGATGTACCGTGATTATCTGAAAAGAATCAAAATCGATACCCATTTTCTGTCTGCTAAAGAGCTGAGCGAATTTGCCGATATGGGCGAAAAAGCAAACGATTTCTTTAATAGCTGGTTGTGGCTGCCACAGGAAGAGAATAACCAGATTATTTTCACGAAAAAACCATTCAGAGTCGTGACTGCATTTCTGGTTGAACCGGTGCAGGGGGAAGGGGGCGTTCATCCGCTGAGTGCAGAACAAGTCAGCGGGATTAATCGCTTAAAACAGACATTGGGTTGCCCGGTGATAGCTGATGAAGTGCAATCGGGATCAGGACGATGTGGTTTCTTAGTCGCCTCCAGTGATACAGGGCTTGATGCCGACTATTACGTGCTTTCGAAAGCGATGGGAGCCGGGTATGTCAAAATTGGCGTGGTAGCGATTAGTCAGGAAAGTTTCACGCCGGGATTTGATGTTATTCAGAGTTCCACCTTCGGCGAAGACGATTTTTCTTGCCGGGTCGCACTTGATTACCTCAATTTGATCCATGCTGACCAGCGCCGCTTACTGAAGCAGGTAACGCACTTGGGTGAGGTGTTCCGAACAGAACTTAATGCACTGAAAGAACTATATCCTGATGTTATTCGGGATGTTCGCGGCAAGGGATTGATTTGGGGAATAGAATTTTATGATGTGATGAATTCTGATTCCTACATTATGCAGAATATTGCGGTACAGGGCATTTTGGGCTATATCATCAGCGGACATTTATTGTGTGGCAGCCATATTCGGGTCGCCCCTACCGCTAGTGCAGCCAATGTAGTTCGGATAGAACCTTCGGTATTTTTGAACGTTAAGCAGATTCAGTCGCTTATTACTGCACTTTCTGGTGTTTGTCTGGCGATTCGTCATGCTGACACAGGGTTTATTATCGCTCCTCTGCTTGGGAAAAAGGACCTGACTCTATCGACAGATTATCGGCGCGTAGCAAGCCCTCAGTATGAGAATAGCGAAGCTGACTATAAAGTTGCCTTCATTAATCATCTGATATCGGCCAGCGGGCTGAGAGAAGTCGATCCTTCATTCAGTATATTCAGTGACAGAGAATTAGAATTATTTGTCGAAAGTTCTACTTTTAAGCTCTCCACAAAACCATTCAAAGCTGCACGTATCCGCTCCATTAATGGTAAATCGGTGGAATTTACATTATATCCACTGATAATCACGTCAAAAATGATTAAAAAAGCACTGGATGAAAATGATCTAGAGAGGTTGCGATATGAAATTGATACCCGTGTGACGCAGGCGGCCTCAGAGGGAAATATCGCTGTCGGACTGGGTATGTTTACCTCCATCATTACCAATAATGGCAAGTCGTTAAAAAATCCGCCAATCAGCGTGACGACAGGCAATGCTCTGACAGTCGGTATAGGCGTAGAAGCATTACAGAAAAGTATCGCCGGGCGCAACATGGCTGATATGCGGATTGCCGTTGTAGGGGGCGCCGGGAATATCGGCAGTGTTTACGCAGAGATATTAGGCCCAAGATTCCGGGAAATAGTATTGATAGGAAGCAGTAACCACGGCTCGCTGAAAAAGCTGGACGGCGTAAAATACCGCATTTATCAAAATATTTATGAGCAATTCATCGTTAACAGAGCGGTTAACAGGAAGCCAGTAACAGGTGAATTGGTGCAAAGAATCGTAGACAGTCTTGCCGCAATACCTGCTGATTACCTGACGAATCAGACCAATGTGGGAATGGCGATAGATAACTATCTGAATCAGAATTACCCGACTCAGACCTTTATCCACACCTCGCAAAATATTTCTGATATTGAAAACTGTGATGTGATTGTGTGTGCATCGAATGCGTCAGAGGCATTTTTGTCCGTTGAGAAAATCAAGAACGAAGCCATTATCTGTGATATTTCCGTGCCACATAATCTTTCCGATGAGGATGTGCTTAAACGCCCTGATCTTAAGATATTACGTGGCGGCATTGTTCAGACGCCTCATCATGACAGCTTAGATCCCCGTGTACGCGCCTACCTGAAAGAAGGTCAGATTTATGCGTGTATGGCTGAAACTCTTTTATTGGGGCTGGAAGAGCATCAGGGAAATTTCTCATACGGGAATATTTCTGCGAATCAAGTGATTGATATTATAACTATTGCTGAAAAACACCATTTCAGCTTATCTGATATTAAAGAGAGTTCAAGCCTATGAACAATCATGAACAATTCACATCAGATACCCAGATAAAAAATGCGATTGTCACGGGAGGCAGCAAAGGGATCGGTAAATCCATCGTATTGAGTCTGTTAGATAAGGGGTATCGGGTCGCGTTTTGTTATCGCCATGAAACACCCCAACTCTTAAATTTTATCGCCGAAGTGAAGCGGAATTATCCGGATATCTTACCGATTAAGGCTGACTTAGCCTGTGTTGAAGATGTCAACATGTTTATTGATAGCGTCGTTGATACGTTTGGTCGGGTTGATCTTCTGGTCAACAATGTGGGAATCACCCGGGATGGATTATTGGCGACAATGGATATTAAAGATATCAATCTGCTGATAAATAATAATTTATTGAGTTATATTTTGTGTAGCCGTGAAGTATTAAAAGTCATGATACCGCAGCGTAGCGGTCATATTATTAATATTTCATCCATATCCGCCACCAAGCCAAATAAAGGTCAATCCATTTATGCGGCAACCAAAGGTGGCATTGAGTCATTAACACGGGCATTGGCTGTTGAGGTCGCACCTAAAAATATCCGGGTTAATGCAGTTGCTCCCGGTGTTATTCAAACTGACATGACGGAAAATTTATTAAGTACTCATAAGGAATTCATCAATCATAAAGTGCTGCTTAAACGCGTCGGACATGTTAATGAAATTACCAGTGCAAGACATTTTCTTATGGAAAATGATTATATCACGGGTGAAGTTCTTAATATTAATGGCGGAATTGTGCTTAGTTAAGTAAGGAAAATAATGCTAACATTTATTGTTACTGGCGCTGCCAGTGGAATTGGTTTTGCCATTTGCCAAAGATTGGTTGCGGCGGGATATTATGTCATTGCACTTGATATTAATTCAGACGGATTAAATGAATTAGTAAAACAATCACCAGAATATATTTATCCATTACAAATTGATTTAGTTGAAGAGAATGCAATAATCAACAAATTAATACCTTTAGTCAAAGAGCGTGAAATACAGGGCATTGTGGTGAGTCACGGCAGAGCCGATGATAATCATATCGAACAAAATGATATCTGGGATTTAGTTCTGACAACAAATTTGCACTCAACCCAGCGTTTATTTTCACATATTGTGCCTAATATTATTTCGGGTGGGCGAATTGTCATTATTTCATCTATTCTTGGCAAAATGGGAACAACGCGGAATACGGCTTACTGTGCATCAAAACATGCTTTAATGGGTTTAACAAAAGGCTTGGCACTGGATCTGGCAGGAAGGAAAATTACCGTCAATGCGGTATTACCGGCCTGGGTTAATACACCCATGTTAGTAAAAGGCCTGGAACCTCATGCACAATTATTAGGGTGTTCAACATCCGTTTTATTAAAACAAACGGCTAAGCGTATTCCATTACGGCGTTTAATTACACCACAGGATGTTGCCGGTACAGTGATGTTTTTCATTTCTCCTGATGCTGCTATGATCACTGCCCAGGGAATAATCATTGATGGGGGAGAAAGGAGAGGAATGTAACATATTAGCTCACCAGAAATTTGTTAGTTTTTTATTTCGTAAAGGAGTAGTAAAAATGAAGCACATGATTATTTATGCTCACCCGAATCCTAAAAGTTTTAATTCTTCTATTAAAGAAAAAATAATTAGTAAAATTGTTAAAAAAGGTGATGAATATTCCTTTATTTCTCTTTATGACGAGAAGTTTAACCCTATACTTGACAGCCCGGATTTTGAAGCTCTGCATCGGGGAGAAATATTAGCTGATGTTGCAAAAAGTCAGACGATGGTGAAAGAAGCCGATCACCTTATTTTTATTTATCCTATCTGGTGGTTTGGTCAGCCCGCTATTCTTAAAGGATGGATTGACCGGGTATTTTCTAATGGTTTTGCTTATTACGAAGATGAACGCACTTTTACTCCTTATCTGACCGGAAAATCAGCCACTGTGTACGTCACGTTGGGAACTGAAAAACATGTATTAGAGCAAAACGGGATGGAAGTGGATCAGTTTATGGGCAGTATGACGCTCGGAACGCTCGGGTTAGTCGGTATTGATCCTGTCAATGTTGTTCCTTTTTATGGGATTCCGAAGATCACGGATAGCGAGCGTAAAACCCTGTTGGAATCTGTTGTGATGTAAAGAATTCCAGCCACGTAGTTACTTTTTCATCTTCATCATCACCAGATAAACGCCAGCTGCTGATTGCTGGCGTTTTTTGTATATAGAAATAGAAATCTATGGTCACTTCCATTTTTGCAACACTGATTTTTGACATATAATGGGCTTGCTTAAATCTATCCGGCGTCATTATAGGCACTGTTGTGGTATAAGGATCTCGGACACCTCTAAAGCCTGCTAAATTGATCAGAAAGCAACATTTCTAGTGTGTTATTGTTGCTGTTGATTTTATCTTCTCTCAAATTCGCATGGAGATATTCAGATGCCAAAAACCCATGTAGGGCTCTTTTTTGGAGGAAAATCTTCCGAACATGAAGTCTCTCTTCAATCAGCGAAAAATGGTTCTGTCGCATTAAGCGGAAATATTCAGGTAACATGTCATTTTTTGTTGAGAGCTCCCTGATGTCCCTTATCCGAAAAACGTTCAAACGTCTACATTATCCTACTGATATTATCGCTCAGTGCATCCGTTGGTAC
Source organism: Xenorhabdus hominickii (assembly GCF_002632725.1). Lineage (GTDB taxonomy): Bacteria > Pseudomonadota > Gammaproteobacteria > Enterobacterales > Enterobacteriaceae > Xenorhabdus > Xenorhabdus hominickii. The sequence goes on along the minus strand of NZ_NJAI01000015.1, from coordinate 10,425 downwards.
TTAGCTTATGCCCTGAGTTTACGAAACCTGGAAGAGATGATGGCTGAGCGTGGAATTGCCGTCGACCACTCCACGCTCTCCCGCTGGGTTCATCGGTTGGTTCCCCTGATTATCAAACGTTATCGACGCAGTAAACCGGCGGTTGGACACCGATGGCGAATGGATGAAACCTATATTAAAATCAAAGGACAATGGCGTTACCTTTATCGGGCGGTGGACACCGATGGCAATACGGTTGATTTTCTATTGACGGCCTGGCGGGATAAGGCGGCTGCACTGCGTTTCTTCAAAAAAGCGATGCGGCAACATGGGCAGCCCGAAGTCATCACGATAGATAAAAGTGGCGCTAACAAAGCTGCCGTGGACGAGTTAAATCAGGGAAAACCCAAGGAAGAAATCATTGTTATCCGACAGAATAAATACCTCAATAATCGGATTAAACAAGATCATCGCAATATCAAACGGCGAACACGTCCTCTGCTGGGATTCAACAATTTCAGGCGGGCACAGACCCTGTTGTCTGGAATTGAATTGTGCAGTATGTTGCGTAAAGGACAATATCCTCAGAAACCAGCTTGTCCAATTTCACCCGTGGCCTTTTTCTATCAACTCACTGCATAAAAAACACTCAACACATTTTCGCTCATGCTCTCTCTGTTAATGCGACAGAACCGTATTATGACCGGAAACCAGAAATTTAATAAAATCGATCAGTTTAGGAAACTGAAACTCTTTTTCTTTAATGGATATATTAATCTCTATTTTTGTTTGACCTAACTGGTTCATCCGATAATTGTGATAAAAAATCGCACATCCCTCGGTATTGTTTTTACCGTCCCAGACCCCTGATATAACCATAGGGTAATCTTCTGTATAACCTTCTTCAAATTCATTTATCGCGTCTTCAGTTATGCCTTGTTGATCAAAAGCAACCCTGATTAATGCCTCTTCTAAGGTGTCACCGGATAAATACCAAGTTTTAGGGTATCCAAAGAGCCCATCTATTTGTTTTGCTATTTCATAAGTATCATTAACCGCTATTTTTGGAGTTAATGGTTCTTTCCAATCGGAATATACTTCTATATTTAATGATAAAATGGTCATCTATCATTTCCTATGAGTTTACAATGGAGTGTGAAGCACTTTAATATTGGCGTAAATAGAGAATGCCCTTGCATAATAAGCAAAGCTCATAGGCTGTAAAAAGTGCCAATGTGAATTGGGGATACCTTTTAATGTAGAGCATACTGTTTGTTGTCTTCCTGCTTGAGACATCATAGATATGTGCCCACTTTTACTTATTTTCCACCAAAATTTCGGCTCGGCATTTTCAAAAAACTGGTCATATTTGGCTTTCGCCTCAAGAAACAGACATTGTTGGGGTTTCCAGCCATCAAAACGAACGCTCAAACACAGCCACACTTGAATCTTTTCCGTTTCCGGCATGTATACTGAATTACAGATTTGGATTTGATAAATTGTTGAGTCAGCAGAAATGCTGACACTTTCCCAATAAGGGGTGACCTGTCCGATCGCGGGACATTTTTCACACTGTTCTCTTGTCGTGCTAATGGCATCGGTCTTAGCTTCTGCTTTATCTTTTTGGTTCGTTTCTGCTTTATCTTTCGTTCCTTCCATAATGCCAACAGCAACAAATCCTGCTACGCAGGCGGCAAGCGTCCATTGAGCGGCAGCTAAAAGAGCAGAGCCAGCAGCGGGTGCGCCAAGAACTAAGGGAACGGGCATATTAATGTTTCCTTTTCATTAAATTATCCACTATTCGCAGATAATCACGATATTGTTGTTCAGGATTATCACCTGCTTTCAGCATGTTTTGAATTTCGGGTGAATCGTGATAATTGCGGTTAAACGCAACAAAATAGAGATAAGAGCGAATTAACGCTTCATCTTTAAATCCCATACCGATCAAAGCCAGATACGCTTCTTTCAGTCGCCTGTGCAGGCTATGGTCACTCTCGTTCCCGATAAGTGCAGCGTGTTCCGATTGAAGGCGTTTGCGAACTTGAGTGACATAAGCCTCGTCTTCTGCATCAATAAATTTGGCGACCTGTTCTTGGCTGAGTTTGAGCATTACTGTCCTCCTCTTACGAAATGATCATGGCTGTCAAACGAATACATCCACTCATCAATCCCATCGGTAAAAGCAGCCAATTGCTCCAGGCTAAAAACATCCCGGATTTTATGCAGAATGCGGGGATCATAAAAACGCAGCAAGGCCGTTTCTCCCGTTTCCAACCGGACATTGAGATAAGGTTCAAGGTGACGGGTGAGGTTATCCAGTGACAGCGCGGTGTGTAACCAAGAGACGGACGGTGCCGCCCGTTCGAGTTCGGATAATTTTTCCGCCCATGAGGGAGCCTGAGCCATATCAAACAGCCATGGCCCAGCAAACGCGATTTTGGCATCGGGATGCTGCCGGAACAGCGGGTTATTCACCCCGGCGATATACGTGATTTCATTACCAAAGTGGCGTTCATACTGTAAGCCATTGACCAAGGCAAACAGTTTGATTTCAGGGTGAATTTTTCTGTATTCCGCCCATTTTTCCTGTAATACCGGAGTCATGACTGCCCCCTGACAACCATTGCAGTGCCCTGCAATTCCGCTTTCATCAGACAGGTCAGACAGATTTCTTTCAGCGGGGCAGTCAGCATTTTTTCAGCCTGTGCCACGCTGGCCTGTTTCAGTTTATCCAACATATCCGGCAACTGACCGCCCCAGCCTGAGCCATTGCCCGGTGCGCCACTGCCAAAATTAATGCCGGCACTGCTGGTAATTCCGCCTGCGTCGATTTTAAGGAAATGCCCCGCCGCCTGAAGGGTGAGTTCAGCACCGGCATCAATCACGACTTTGGCACCTGAACGGAGATGGATTTCATTGCCGCTTTGCGTCAGCACGGCATCGTTCGCCTTGATATGGAGTTTTTGTCCGGTAGACAGAGAGATATCGTTGCCGGCCAACATCCGGTATTCATTATCGATGCGCAGATGTGCATCGTGTTTAATGTGATGCGTCCGGTTATGGCCAATGTTTGTGGTTTCATCATTCAGGATGTCGGATTTCATATCCTTCTGGGCATGGAAAAAGATTTCTTCACTGCCCTTGGCATCGTCAAAGCGCAGTTCGTTAAAGCCTTCGCCTTTGTGGGTGCGGGTTTTAAACGTGGTGCGGGTTTTCTCGGCCGGCAAGTCCAGCGGCGGACGGTTCAAACCGTTATAGACGCAGCCCGTCACGATAGGGCGGTCAATATCCCCGTTGAGATAGGAGACAATCACTTCCTGTCCGATACGGGGGATGGCCATGAAACCGAAACCGTTGCCGTTCCAGCCTTGTGCCACCCGAACCCAGCAGGAGGCGTTATCATCGGCCTTGTCGTAGCGGTTCCAGTGGAAGTGAATTTTGATGGCACCGTCTTTATTAACGAAAATTTCTTCGCCTTCCGGGCCAACCACGGTCGCACTTTCATCCCCGTCGGCCAGCGGCTTGTAATGAAACGGCGGCCGCCAGTCAACATAGCCATCGATAAAACTAAAATCGTTGCTCAGGGTCGTGCCTTCACCTGTATCCTGTCCCCGTGCCTGCGGACAGTGGCCATAATGGCTGATGCCGACAACCTGCCAGCGCGTATTGTGCGGGGCATGGGAGTGGTTTACGATTTCAAAGATTTTGCCCGGCCTCAGTTTGATGCAGTTACTGTGTCCGGTGCCGCTTTGCATCCGGTTTTTCAGGGCTTCATGACGGTATTTAACGAACGGTTTGGCCTCGGCATCGTTCTGAAAACGGCCGTAACTTTCGTAAACCGTGTACGGCGTGAGTGAACCCAAGGCCTGATATTGCGGGCTGCTTTCCAGATGGGAAAGGGGATAAAGCGGGCGTTCGAAATTGAAGTCCTTATTGATCGTGCGCTGCGGGGCCATGCCCACACCCAGACGAACCTGATAAACCGTATCGACCCCGTGCGCCGTTTCCGGTTGCGGATTGTAACCGAGCGTTAAGTCAGCCGTCATGCCCAAGTGACTGTCACTGAAAAACAGCCGGTCATCCTCGAACCAGAAACCGATCCCTTCTTCGGCCGCCAGCCGACAGAAAAAGGCATAGTCAGACTCCCGTTTCTGGGTCACGTACTCTCGGTCCTGATGCGGATCTTCCAGTTGTGAATCGGCCCGGATCTGATGCTTTTTCAGTAACCGTTTCATAATATCCGGTACATTCCGGCGGTGATGGATATGGCTGTCCTGATTAAGCGTCAGCCGCCAGAGGAAAGGGCGCACGGTAAACGTATAGAGCGTCTGATGACCATCGGTGCCGCACCAGTCCGCCTGAGAAATAATCCCCGTGATTTGGCGTTGCAGGGATTCATCCCACATCACCTGAAACACGGCATCCTGCATCAAAAGGGAAGGAAGATCAATTTCCTGCTGCCGGCGGAACGGACTGTGCGAACTGACCAACGTCAGATTCAGCGTGAACAGATCGGACAGTCCTTCACTTAAGGTAAATTCAGAGACCGCAAACGCGTTCTCCGGTAAGTTCCCTATCTGGCACAGGAACCGTAATCCGCTTTTCATGATGTTATCTCCCCCCGATTTTCCATTTTTGTTTTTTATCTCATCGGCTACATTTCACGCCGCAAGCCTTCAATTTGTCGGAATTGCCACAGCGGCGTTGTGGCGTTCCGGTGATAAACGTTTAACCGGATAAAATTGTTTTCGGTGACAAAACAGGACAAAACGTGGCCGATAACCTGAGCGAACCGGTACATGTCCCCTTCGCTACCGTAGCAATCGGAATGAAGGGTCAGATGAAGATAATAGCCACGTATGGGACGGCCTGTGCCGTTTTGTATCCGATCGCCGGCGGTGGCTTCGAGGTGAACGATCCCGCTGATATCGTGCTGCATTTGCTGGCTTAACGGACGGTTGTGGCCGGCATAACAATCAAACAACCCCAGAAAGGTCTTTAGCGTGTCCGTATTGAAAATCAGGAACGGAGTATTGTTAAGGACACCAATCAAAGACCAGTCCGGTTTTCCCATCACCATCGGCGGAAAATCCGGAGAGACGGGGGTGATATTGCGGGCACGCAGATGGGCAGGCACCGATTCCTCCGACACGGTGATATCCCCTGTCTCCAATCTCATTGCCTGTACATGGTAGCCGGTCAGATGCGCACAAACCGTTTGTGACGGCAGATTGTTGGCCTCTTCTCCATCTACAGCCAGAAACCGGATTCTATTTCGGATACGTCCCAGCAAATCGGTGGAAAGAAGGGACTGGAAATAGATATTTTCAGGTTGCCCTTCATCAAGCAGCCAGTCACTTTTCTCACAAAACCGGGCAACGGATTGAAAATGATGCGCTTTACCGCGCAATTGTTTCCCGCCGGGTTGTTTGACCGTTTGAAGACCCTGTAACTGAAAAAGCCGTACGGTATCCGGTAAAGGCAAGGGATAATGTGCTTGATTTTCATCAAGCTGAAGGGGAGCGCTGATCATGGGGTCCAGATGGACGGCCGGGACACACCCCAACCGGAAAGCATCGCCCAATGTATCCAGTGGCAGCTCGCCTTCCAGTCTGAAGACCAGTTCAAATGAACCGTCCGGGTTTAAAGGCAGTTCGCGGTATTCCTGCGCATCAAAGGTCACAAAATCGAAAGCATAAGGCAGACAGTAATATTCTGTTATCAGTTGCAGACGGGCAAAATGAGTGTTGTCGGTGGGCAGGACACTCTGATTGAAATGAGCATCACATCCATACAACCGGCTGTATCCGAGTCTTTTTTCTTCGGTCTGTGGTCTGTGTGCGCAGGAAAATATCACCGAGATGGCGTTCCAGCCACAAGCTGAGCTGAGCAGTCCGCTCACGATCTGTACCGAGAAAAAATTGAAGTAATCCTACTTTCCAACCGGATGAAACCTCTCCCGTTTGGCGCAATGTCAGGATTATCTCGCTGTGTTCGCGTGTTTTTTGGATCTGCCTGTCCAAGACAATGACAGGTTCAATATGTAAGGGACGACAGGTGCAAAACCGTAAAACCTGTTCCCCTTCAGCGGCAGTGACGGGTGTTTCTCGTGGAATATCGACGCCACCTTGATGAATATCCTTGTGGGGAGTGAATTGGATGATCGTCGTCGGCGGCACGGGACGCAGGGCATGAGGCCAGATACGTCCCAGCATTTCATGGGTAATTTCCGGGTAGCTGTCCTCAATGGTGCTACGCAGGTTTGAGGACAATAAGGCAAAGCCTTCCAGAAGCCGTTCGACATCAGGATCATGAGACGTATTCAGAAAATCTGCCAGATGGGGAAAGTCTGCCGCCATCAACTTTGCCCGCTCACGCATGTAAGCCAGTTCTGTCAGATACAGAGATTCTTTGGTGTTCTTCATCTGTCTCTCACTTCGATGTTTCGATTAACAGTTAATCGGCATTCCATCGATAATGTTTATGAATGATTACAGGGTAACCGGTGCGAACACGCTATTTTACGGATTTAACCGTTAATTTCTTTAATAAGATGCACAGTTTTTAGCATTTCAGACGAATACGAATGGGAAAGAGAAAATGACCCTGTCAGGGCAAGAGGCAAGGGAATGAGCTTGAAGATCAAGGGGAAAATGGCTTGGCAGGATGATCAAAAAAATGCACAGATCCTGCATTTCCATACGGCCGGGTTTCTGGCCTCATGAACCAATATTTATCAATACCACCTCGAACTTTGTAAGTTACAAAAAGAAAGAAAGGCATAAGTGTTGACGGACAATCAAAAGAGTTTTGTTTTTCCATAAGCTCCGCCCCCTGACGCGTATCACAAAAAATGGACGCTCAAATCAGAGGTGACGAAACCTGACAGAACCATCGTATCAATAAGTTGCATAACTTCGTAACACGATACATGACCTGATGACAACACAACATCATATTGTTGAGCAAAACGAATTAATTTATGGACTTTTTTACGTACCCGTCCGTTACTATCGACAACAGACAAGTATTGTTGGGCACATGTGTGAGCAGCAGTATTTGCCCAAGCACGCTTCATGAGATTGATTTCGATAATCTATTTTTATCTATTTCTTTTATTTTACTAGAAAATAAGTATGCCTATTCCAAAAGCTGCCATTAAACGTATTGATTACTTTGATTATTTCTTTTTTTTATTTTTTGCACATTATCTCCTTATTTGCCGGGATTCCTCACGGTTCTGCTGATAACGACGGACTGACGGAGTATAGCAAGAACGTCACTGACGGACATCTTCCAAACCATTGCCTGACGGCGAATGATGAAAACACCCAGTTCAATACGCTGATGATGACTGAGAAGATGTTGCATGGTGTTACCGGCTTCTGAAATAACAAGCATGACACCTTTTGCATCATTGTTATGCCCTGTCAGACCTTTGTTTTTGTTAGGCCCGTGATAGTTGAATTCTGCACTTTTTTTCAGCCCAAATAACAGCTCACAAAAATCCGTCAGTTCGTTTTTGGATAATTGCAGAGAAATTTTATTATCCCATCCCGGCACATTGGATGATTGAGGTATTTTCGCCATTTCAATATTAACGGTTAACTCTTTTGATTTTTCTCGTCCCTTTGGCGATCAGCATAGAACTTCACTACTTCCTCAAAATTTTTTTCGGTCATAATTTATCTTCCAAACTCACGTCTTCACTGTGTCTCACAAGGAGTTCTGTGGAGAAATATTGAATCTAATAACTCTATAAGTATACCACTTTTACATCTTTATCTATATGAATAATAATAGTTATTATAATTATTGCGAAGGACAGAGGGGGCGTTAGGGGGATATCGATTCCGCGAGAAGTCCGTCAGAGGTAGAGGTGGTTCTCAGGGGGATAGTGCCAAAATGGCGCTAATAAAGGTGGGCGTTAAGGGGAAAAAAAGGAAAAAAGAGGACAGTTTCCGGCTCATTTATACTGATTGCTTATTTATTGAACCACCTTTCCCCCCAACACCCACCTTAAGACCTTTAGATGATAGATTTTCAAGCAACCAAATCAAATTTTCCCTCTATTACACACCCCCTCCCCTCACAAACCACCAAAATATTTTTATATATATTGATTATTAAATATTTTTTTGATTTATTTTAAATACACTGCTTTTTTTCGCAGCAGTTCATAGCCAGATTCCCCCTGACGCCCACCTCATTTTGTTGCAACCTCGTCAGCCAATGACTGGGGTTAACTTAGGCGTTCGCTTGTGTACAATCAGCACGTTCTTGTTATCTTTTCGGACAATTGACGCATCGAGATAGCCGATATCAATCAGTTTCGCTATGGCTTTCTTGATAACCCTATTTTGCTCTTTGATTTCACTGACTAAAGACAACCTGTCACGCAGGCGATCAAAGCTGATAGGTGCAGGGTTAGGGGGTAAACTGGCAATAAAAGTGTATATCGCCTGTGCAACTTCCTGCCGAGGAAGCGCCTTTATAGCGTGCTGCTGGAGTACAACGCGGAAGTCGTAATAATAAAGCTCCCAGAGACGTTCGTCAGCCTCAAGTTCTACAATGTCTTTATCAGCATCAAAGAAACCTACCTTAATCAAACCTGTGTTGTAACCTGCCCGGGTATCCTTACCACGCTTAAAAGAGATGGATTTACCACGGATTTTAAGTAATGATTCATGAATAGACGCACGTAACTTGCTATCCAGTTTTTTGCTGGGAAAACCACAGTCTTTGGCGAACTCTGAAAACTTTAGCTTTATCCTGTTAGAAAAGATTCCGTACTTGCTAAACGCTCGGATGATACCGATCCAGACTTTAAAGTCCGTATCCATATCCAGCCTTGGGCCGACAATAGAGATTTCGGTAAATCCTTCACTTCTTGCATATTCAAACTGAGAACACAGCTCACTAGCATCAATAACCGAGCTGTGTTGCGCGCTTCTAGCAGGCTTGGGTACGAATATCCCTAAACGCATGAAGGCAACCGGCTGTACCGTGTTCTGTGTATTAACTGTTAATGGTTTTTCTTTTGACTCTGTATCTACGTATAGCACATCCGAAATATATAGTTGATCCTTCATTGTATTCCCTTGGTCCCCCAAAAGGATTTGTGTTATGTGGAAAAAATAGCACATTTTCCCTCTATCGCCCACTTTTTTTCCCCTCAGCGCCCACCCTTTTCCCCCTAACACCCACCCTTCTCCCCTCAGCGCCCACCCTTTTCCCTCTAACACCCACCCTAATTCTTAGAAAACCTTGTGAGAGTAAGCTTAGCGAATAGAGGGATCTATTGGATCATTTGTAGATCTATTTAGGATCTATTTATTGGATCTATCGAGTGGATATGTAGATAACTTAGGAAAGGTAAAACATAAGTATCTAAAAACATGTCCCACACAAAACAAATGGATACTAATTATAAATTAATACACAAAACATTTTGATAATTAACAATTCAACTTCACTGACGCGCTACGCTTGTCCAACCGGCATCAGGAAACGAAAAATAACCCCATTCGTTCCCTGCTACCGGTTTCCATTTAAAGAGTCAGATCTTAGTTAACACGGTTCTAATTCAGAGACTGGTAGAAAACTTATAGATGAATAATAGTAAACCATGCAGATATTCACTTGTGCGTTCCCCCCACTTCCGTAACCTGATCAATCAACATCCTAAGAGCATCATCACCCACTGTGATCTGTTGACCACTTACATAGATCACTACAACAGTGGACAGTGGGAATCCTTATTTTTGAAACTATTCTTCTCTTCTACACCACAGCTTTAACATATAGTTCGAAGGCCTTATCTTCGGGAAGTTCTGACAGGATAACAATGTCATCTCCGTTACGCTTACGAACTAAGTTAAAGATAATTCTTTTATTAGTAACATTTCGCAGATCAATACTATTCACACTGTAAAGCATCCATCACGGACAAAAAGAATCTTTTTTGAGAAGTCACGTCTAAATTTAGTTCAAAGTTTCTTTTCGTTATGTAACTCGATAACCAGCTGATCGACCAATAACTCAAGGTTCATTGCAAACGATAATTTACCACTTTTTGTATTTGAAAATTCTATTTCAAGTGCAAGAAGTGATTTTTCATACTTCTCAGTACAGTAGCACGTATATTGGTACTGCCGTCATTATCAGCAATAGCAATCACTTTTGCTTCAAAGCATGTAGTTTCTTCGCTGGCAAATTCAGCTACTTTCAGTGCAGACAGGGTAATGCGGATTTGCTGGCTCATATATTAACTCGGCGGCTATTTATATCTGATATACTGTGTCAATGAAAACAGATGCACGCAAGCTCACGATTGAGCAACTAGAGCTGCTGAGGCAGCAAGCTATTCGATTTCGCCAAGAGAAAAAAACCTTTCGCGAAATCGGTCAATTATTGAAGATCCATCCGGATACGGCTGGACGC
>NZ_NJAI01000014.1:37757-40590 GCF_002632725.1 Xenorhabdus hominickii | reverse complement strand
GACCACGACCAAATATGAACGGTCACACCGCGTCGATTTACCCAAAGCCCATTCTGGCTGGCAGGTGCGGGTTCGCCGCCTGACCCCCAAACAGACCAGCAACCGGATTGCCGATGCCATGGTCGTTGAAGCCATCACCGAGGTGATCGACGCCAAATTAAGCTACCCGGAAACGGCCCTGTTATTCGTTCAGTTTGATGCCAAACAGTTTCGCAATATCCCGCAGGTCTCCTGTGAACCTAAGATGCGGATTATCCGGGTGCCGGATAATTATGATCCGGACAGTCGCACCTATTCGGGGGTGTGGTCAGGCGCCTTTAAATGGGCGTGGACAGACAATCCGGCGTGGATACTGTATGACCTGATGATCAATGACCGGTTCAGTATTGGTACCCGGGTGAAAGCCGAGAATCTGGCGCTGGCAAAATGGGACCTGTACCGCATTGCCCGGCACTGTGACCAGCCGGTGCCGGATGGCAAAGGGGGGATGGAGCCGAGGCACACCTGCAATGTCTATATCCAGTCGCAGGAGGACGCCTGGACTGTCCTGCGGGATATTGTCGGCATCTTCAACGGCATGACCTTCTGGGCGAACAATAACATGAATGTGCTGGCGGATATGCCGCGCACGGTGGATTTAAACTTCACCCGTGCCAACGTGCGGGACGGTAAATTTACCTATTCCAGTGCCAGCGAGAAAACCCATTATTCCACCGCCATGGTGAGCTGGTCAGATCCGCAGAACGGTTATCAGGATGCCGTGGAAGCGGTCTTCGACCCTCAGTTAATGCGCCGGTATCAGGTGAAACAGGCGGATATCACCGCAATCGGCTGCACCCGGCAGAGTGAGGCCCAGCGGCGCGGCAAGTGGGTACTGTATACCAACCAGTATGACCGGATGGTCACCTTTACCGTGGGGCTGGAGGGCCGAATTCCGTTGCCCGGTTATATTATCGGGGTGGCGGATGAAACCTTCTCCGGTCGCGTACTGGGTGGGCGTATCAGCGCGGCTGATGGACGTAATATCACGCTGGACAGAGTGTCTTCGGCACAAGTGGGCGAGCGGTTAATCCTGAACCTGCCGTCGGGCAAAGCCGAGGGGCGCACTATTCAGGCGGTGAAGGGAACGGTGATCACGGTCACCACCGGTTATTCAGAAATTCCTGCCCCTGAAAACATCTGGGCGATTGATGCGGCTGACCTCGCTCTCCAGCTATTCCGGGTGACCGGCATCAAAGAGGGGGAAGACGGGGTATCTTTTGAAATCACTGCCGTTGAGCACAACCCGGATAAATACACCCACATTGACACCGGCACGCGCCTTGATGAGCGGCCCATTTCCGTGATCCCGCCGGGTGTGCAGCCGCCACCGAAGAACGTCACACTCAGCAATTACTCGGTCGTCAATCAGGGGATTGCGGTCACGACCTTGCGCGTGACATGGGAGGCGGCAGAAAGTGCGATTGCGTATGAAGCCGAATGGCGACGGGATAACGGCAACTGGATAGCCGCCCCGAGGACTTCCACGCAAGGGGTTGAAGTGCCCAACATCTATGCTGGCCGCTATCAGGCGCGGGTGAGGGCCATTAATGCCGCTGAGATATCCAGCCTCTGGGCCAATGCGCCGGAAACCGACCTGAAAGGGAAAGCCGGTAACCCGCCGGTTCCGCTGGGCTTTACAGCCACGCCGATTATCTTTGGTATCCAGCTGGACTGGGGCTTTGCCCCCAATACTGACGACACGCTGAAAACCGAACTCCAGTACAGCCCGACGAATGACGGGGAAGGGCTGATGTTGCTGGCCGATATTCCCTACCCCCAACGAACGCACACGATGCCGGGGCTGGCCGCGGGGAGGGCCTTCTACTTCCGGGCGCGGCTGGTGGACAAATCCGGCAATCCCTCCCCGTGGACCGCGTTTATCCGGGGCGAGTCTTCAACAGATACCAGTTGGATACTGGCGGCAACCGGCAATACCTTCCTCACCACCGCAGCGGGCAAGCGGATACAAGAGCAACTGGATTATCAGGCCGAAGCTGACCTGATTAACGGGGCGGCGATTCAGCAAACGGCCGTTCAGTTGATGGTCAAAGACGGCGAGAACAAGGCGGAAATTTCGCGTATTGACCGGGTTTTTGTGGATGCTCAAACCTCGTGGGCGCAATCCATTCAGGAAGTGAACGCCAACGTCGGGGAAAATCGCGCTTCTATTCTGGCGAACCAACAAGCCCTGATCAAACTGGATTCCTCTTTTGCCGAGAGCGAGCAGCGTGTACAGGTGCAATTCAGGGATCAATCGGCGGTCATTCGCACTAAGGCCACCGCCGTCTTTGACATCGACGGAAACGGCTATGCCCTCAAGGATATCGGGGCTGGGGTGAATTATCAGGGACAATATTATGGTGCGGGTATGGCCATTGGGGCCGAGGTGAAAAATGGCCGGGTGGAAACCCACTTCGCGGTCAGAGCAAACCAGTTCTCTGTATTGAATCCGGTCAATGGCAAACTGGACTCGGTATTCATGATTAAGGACGGGCAGGTCTTTATCCGGGAAGCCTTTCTCGGCACGGCGGTGATTGACGGGGCAAAAATCAAAGATGCCTCCATCACGATGGCAAAAATTGCGGACGGCATTCGTTCGGATAACTGGCCTCACAGCGGCTGGAACCTGCCGAAGAATGGCGCGTTTGAGATGAAAGGGATTTCAGGCCGGGCACGAATAGCCCTCGACCACACCGGACTGGCGGTCTTTGATGGTAGCGGTACGTTGCGAATTAAAGTGGGAGAAATATAAATGGCTTTAGGTATTCGGGTGCATCCCGGCGACGGGGGC
>NZ_NJAI01000014.1:0-37657 GCF_002632725.1 Xenorhabdus hominickii | reverse complement strand
TGTGCTGGGCTATAACGCCGATGGCGCATGGGGGGTGCATGGCGGTATCAGTGTGCCCCGTGATATCAACGGCAATGAACTGGTGTATGTCGAGGATAAAGTCCTGCCGGACGGGACCATTGATATCAAAGTGACCCACCGACAGAACACCCACATGCCTGCCCGCCTACAGAACCGGCGTATCAAGTCCATGGAGGCACAGACGTATTATACCGAGGATGAGCCGTGTGACTTACCCGCCGGCACCCGCTTAGACGTCCGTGTCCAGATGCCGGCGGATTCGGTGTGGAATGTGAGGCAGAAAGCGGTAGTGGAATGAAGCCAGTAAACCCGCAGAAAGTTGCGGGTTAAAAATTATAATCAACGAAATATTTTCTTATAGTTGAATATATATGACTCTGGCTCTAACTCACAAGTCATTCTGTATGAATCATAAATTACTTCTTGACTTTTCCGATTATTACGAACCATAGCAACCCCTTTTCTATCTGAACGAGCCTTTTTTTGAAAGCGATCAAACTGTTTGTCAGAGATACTAAGCATTATCGCAGCGGGTTCAGCATCATAATTTGGGTATACATCTGCTTCAGTAGCATAAGAAATTGCAACTATTTTTGCAGACTCTCTGCAGAACCTATTTAAATATGATTCTGTTGGTTCTAATCTTTTTTCTTTTATTTCTTGTGCTATCTTTTTAGCGAATTCAACTTGACGTTCATGTTCTTTTAACACAGCATTTTTTACTTTTAATGCCCTTGCTGCTGTGTTATTAGCACCTCTTGCATAATATTTTTCCGCTGAATAAAAATTATACACACAGCCAATTTCATCAGATCTATAATATTCTTCTCTGAAACAAGAACTGACTAATTTTTCTTTGAAATATTCGGATACTTCGGTGATAGAGGCTTCTTCAAGGTATTTATCTTTAATTGACTGAACGGACTGATAACCGTCCTGGCGAGAGTTATAATATTCTCCATCCGTTACATGCATTAAATAACTATATTTTTGAGCATCAGTCACTGCGTTTTTCTTCTCGTTAATTAAAGCGATAGTTCTCTCAGAAAGCGCGCACCCAGATAACAAGGTAGCTCCAGCTAATAAAATAATCAATTTTTTCATTTTAATACCCTCTGTTAATATTAATCGTTGTTATAATAATTGTTGATTAATAAATGGCAATGTGAAATCCCAAGAGGCTAAAAAAAGGTGAGACGGATCTGGGACAGGCGCCGAAAAATACGTTAATTGTTGTGATTTGCAAGGTAATTTTTCCATCTTCTAAGTCGCAGGCCATGGGTTTTTAGGGGCCAACTAAAATCAATCACTTATCTAAATGGGATAATCTTCCTCTTTTAATCCCTTGATTTAATTGAATTCTGTCTCTGTGCCGGAAATTAGTAAAATCAACAGGTTATCTAAAGGTGGGATTGCTCACCTTTAACTTCGGCATCCTTCCGTTTCAAACGGAGCGATTGAATACCGATCAACTTGGTTCACTGCCGTCATTTGAAATCGCAGCAGTGTACTTATTTAACTTTATTCTGGGGAAATTAACTGTAGGGATTCCCTCAACTTAAGGAGTCACCGATTTGGGAGGCTTTTCTTCTTTGCTGAACATGACGGCTACGAGACTTATTTGGAAAATTCCAAAAAAGGTCGTTCGTGAGCCGAGAACCCTGATCAATATTGTTAATTGGGATTTGAAAGCCCATTTAAGTGGGAATGCCCACTTTGGTTTTATACTCATGGGGGGGTATAGAGATTTCCTCAATACCTTTTACTTCGATACATGCGGTATTTTCCCGTATGTAACTGAATGGCTGACGACGAATTTCGTCGGTAGTGGGTTATCCGGCTTCCTCCAAAGTAAGGACCTCGGATAAATCAACGAGTTAATCAATTATAGAGGAAATCCCAATGGTTGCCGCAAGGTGTGATATCCCACCTTGAGTACGCAATACCTTTTTTTGTGTAGGTACCTCACATGTTACAGGGTGGAATTATGCCATATAGTGATAGTAGCTTTTCTCCCATCTAACGAGTGTAAAATCAATCACTATGTGCCATATAGAGTGTTCTTTCTGTTTGTACATATGCGTGTACATTTCAAATAAATTTAGATGGTGAATTTAAAGTAACTTATTGTTTATATTTTATATTTTTTTTATTTAGATTATTCTTTTGGGATAAACGGTACGTTGCTGAACGCTTGGGAAGAGAGTGGATAGGCCCGATTTGTTTACCAGAGGCAGAAAACGGTGTTATTACACATAAACCAGTCACGTTACTCCATACGCATACTCGCCCCGGAGCATGGAACGATTGGATGTCAGATGTTAAGCAAATCATCCCAAAGCAGAATGAACATTGGTTTGAACACTTTTATATTTTACTGGAAGCCGTGATGGCAGGGCATGGTGTTGGGATCAGTTCCATATACATGATTGAACAAGAATTGAATGCTAAACGAATAAGTGCACCTTATGGTTTTATCCCCGATGGTTCTGCTTATTACCTTATATCCCCCAATACTTTTGACGCCAATACACCGCAGGCTATTTTTCTTGATTGGTTAAAAAAAACGTTCCATGAAACCCATGCAAAACTCGCTTATTTTTGTCACCCCATTTTACCGGCTTTGATTAAGTGACATTGTTACTTATAGATCTTTTGATGTCAGCCAAATTCCGGCTATTAAGCAGATTCCCAGTATTACCATTGTGATCGCCGCACCTTGTTGTGTCAGTAGCAGGGTGGCAGTAGGAAGTAAAAACAAGATGGTCAGATTATTCAGACTTTCCGACACTGCCAATATCTGGCCTTTATCTTGTTTCGCTCGATTTGCCAGAATAGAAGTACTTATCGGCGCCGCAATACCAAGCACGCATCCCCATAACATCAAACAAGCCAGACTAAAAAGTAAGAATAGGGGCATTAACATAAATGCAGAAATAGTAGAGAAAAGTAATACTATTGACAGCAAAAGAACGCATTCGTCTTTGATACACAAGCGTTTTACAAAATTTACAGATAAATTACCAAGCCCAAGTCCAATCCCAAATACAGAAACTGAGAGACCAACTGTACCTGTACCCAAGCCATAATGTTGGCTCATCACTTCTCCAGCCATTATAAAAGTAGAAACGGCAGTACCATTCCAAAGTGCCTTTGCGATGAGAGGGCGAATTAAGTTCCCCTGGAACATCCGTCGAAATGTTAGTGTCGGGTGTTCTATTTTTCGCACATTCATTTGCTGGGGTGGCATACTTTTTTGACCTAACACAAAAAGCAGAAAAGCCCCCATTGCACTCACCAGAAATGGGATCCGCCAATGAAATAATTCCGTTAAAACACCAGCAAAAACAGGACCACCTGCAATGCCGGCTGTCATTCCAAACATAACGATCCCCATCGAAGAGGCTTGTTTATGGGGTGGAAAAACTTCTGCAACCAGAGCAAAAATTGTCGGAATCAAAGCGGCCGAGGCCATGCCGCCGAAGATGCGCAATCCGATTGCGATCTCTAAATTGGGGGCGATAGTCAATGCCAATCCATCAAATGAAAGAAATAGCAAAGATATCAGCACCAATTTTCGCCGATTTATCCGAGCAGATAACCAGCCGAAAATCGGGGCAGCTATTGCATAGGCCAGGGCATAAACAGATATCAGCCAAACCGCTTTGCTTGTTGTTGTTTTGAATGCTTCAGCCAAGGGCTTGAGCATAGGAGATAGCATAAATTCCGTCGCACCGATGAAAAATACAGCAAGTGAAAACAGGGGTAACATTATCGGTGAAATTTTAGGCGTCGTTATAGGCTGAGTTGTAGATTGAATCGTACGTGGCGGCATGAGCAGGCCTCCTTAAATAAAAATAGGATTGAGAGAGAAAAATTGATAGAAATAGAGTTAATTGTTTAAAGTTTCATCGGGGATGTTTAATGTTGATAAGATGGTGGTATAAAAGAAAAACAAGATATTGGGGGGACTTAAAATGATACTAAGGTTTATCAGACATGACAATTGACCGACTCTATCAGGATAGCACATTAGCCCAGTTTTACGATTTCGATAACGAATGGAAAGCTAATGATGATTACTATGTCGAATTTGCCAAAAATGCCCATACTATTTTAGATCTGGGTTGTGGTACGGGAATGCTGGCCAATCAAATTGCTCTGACTTATCCCGATAAAGTGATATTTGGCATTGATATTGCTGATGCTATGCTGAACATTGCTAAATCCAAGCCAGCAGGATCACGAATTACGTGGATACAATCTGATGCCAAGCAGTTGGTATTGCGTCAGAAATTCGACTTAATTATTTTATCTGGTCATGTTTTTCAAGTGTTTTTGACTTATCAAGATCGGGTGGCAGTACTGAAATGTATTCATGAACATTTGGAAGAAGAGGGGCTATGTATCTTTGACAGTCGTAACCCTTTAGCAAAAGAGTGGCTGACCTGGGCTGAAGAAGATTCTAAACGCGAGTTTTTCCATCCAACATTCGGCCCTGTTTTGGCATGGAATGATTTTCAAGCTCACGATGATACCGTCACTTACGGCACGTATTACCGAATTTTAAATGATAAACAGGAATATCAGGCATTCTCAACTATTACATTTGCCAGCTTTGCTGATATTCAGCAAGCACTCGCTGAAGCAAACCTAATAGCGACAGATGTGTTAGGGAGTTGGCAAGGAGATACCTATCATGATCAGGCAGAAGAAATGATTTTTATTGTCAAAAAAAACCAAATGAAAAGATAAAAAAACGGGATAATGTCAAATCATTGTCCCGCGTCTTTATAATTAATTCACTATAGTTACTTTAATATTTATTTGGCTGACGTTGTTTCAATATCAAGCACAGTAATCTGGCTGGCATTTTTTGCAACATCTTCACCATATGCACATACACGCCATGGAGCTTCAGACTTCGCCATCTTTATTGGCATCCAGAAAGGTCTGTAATCTGATTTATCGTCACAATGAGTTACCGCTTTAGGGCCATATTTCACATGTACACTTACGATGTCATGTGGACGGGCATTAGTAGTTACATACCAAGTATCACTTCCATAATCATTTTTATTTAAAATGGGTTTCATTGATGGTGGAGTATTATCAATTTCCCGTAACATAACAGAGGCGTCTTTTGTCTTTTTCCATTGACCATCATTGTTCTTATGAATAACACAGAGTTTGTAGATCCCATCTTTTTCAGGAACAAGCAGATTTTCCAGCATTTTTGAGTTGGCAGGAGTAGAAGCACCGTATCCAGCCTCATCCGTACAGTCTATGTCACTGATTAACCCTGTTTTATATCGAATATTCTTGACGTCGGCATCTTCCTTGATAATAACATCCCATGTTGCTTTCTTACCGTCAGAAGGGTCAACACTTTGAGATATCCAAGATGTCCAAGGCGTGCTTCTCTCCAAAATGTTGCCACTATTATTTTCGAGCTTAGACAGGTCTAGCTTATTATCCTTTGTTATCGCATTGGCGATAGTATCGACAGGGATAAAATAACTGGCACCTTCTGTTGCAATACCCTTATTGTTCTCAACTGTACAAGGTCTACCAAATCCACAACCAGTCATTCCTGGTGTCGTTGTTGTGTTGAGTACTCCGATAACGTTTGTTTCGCCTTTCTCAAAAACAGGAGAGCCAGACGTTCCGCCGACGACACCTGCACAGTTAACCGAGAAAACAGGAGACCAAACCCACGGAGAGCCACCTTCATACAATACAGGTGATTTTCCGGTAATATTACATTCAGATTTTCTGAGATAAGCATAATTATAATCAACATTGTCGACAGGGATATGAGTCAACACGATAGGTTGATGTTTCATCTCAATATTTTTCTTTAACTTCAAAGGATGATAGCCTTTTTTAGCTAACTCACCATAAGTTGTATTCAATTGTAAGACTGCGACATCTTGGTATTTCATGGTTGAATACAAAATACGGCTGACCTTGATTGGTAAAAAATTATCCTTTTTATCAATAAAATAATCTGGCGTATATTCCCAATATTCAGGGGCAGGTTGATCAACGGTTACATCATTTGTATCCACATTGCTATCAACACAGTGCCCTGCGGTAAGTATCAACGCTGGCGTATCTTCGCTTGGTGTATTTTCACCAGCAATCAACGTTGCAGTACAATGTGAAAATCCATTGAATTTACCGACAGTTCTGTATTTCTCAGCACCGAGATCGGTTGATTTCATTAACGGAGCACCGTTATCACTTGCTATTGCTAAAGATGATGTTGAAATAAAAAGCGAACTAATTAATAGAATTTTACGATAAGTCATGATTTTCCTCCCTTGGATGTTTTAATGACCCAAATTCATTATGATATTTAATCATTAATCAGTGCTACCGAAGTGGTTTGTATCAGCGTGAGGACAATAGTCCTAAAAAAAACTCACTGCCAGCTCTTGCCAGCAGTGAGTTTTGTCTATTTATACCTTTCATTTCATTCAGTTGAATTGCAGCTTTGTTGACCACAAATTTAACTCTTTTGGGTATATTTTTTTACTAGTTAGAAACGCAAGTTAGCCTTCAAGAACACGCCATTATCTTTATGGCTGCTTGACAATACACCGTTATATCCCAGAGACAGCTTAGTATTTTCGTTAATACCGAATTCCGTACCCGCTTTGATTACGGCGGCATCACGCGATGCTGACACACTGTTGACAGTAAACGTTGCATTGCTATTGTTAAAACTTAATTGGCTTCCGTTATCTACTTTGCCGAACTGATGTTGCCAACCTAATTCACCATATATGCCGACTGTCAGTTCATTTTGAGTCTGCCATTTGTGATCAGCACGTACTCCTAATGTGGAGAAGGTTGCATTTTTCGATTGTTTATTACCGTTCAGTGCAGCAGCTCCACCATGTTCATTAATGCGATCGTTATGGAAATTAACATAAGACACATTGGCGAACGGCTCCAGATTCAGCCAGGAAGTATTAATTCCATAAGCAGCTTCAGTAAACAACTGCCCAGTTTGTGCACCATATTTGGCTTTCAGATTGTCGGACTGACTACCGAAAGCAACCGAGCGCTCTGTATCAAGACGATGCCAGCTGTAAGCGGCGCCAGCGCGTAATGCCAGAGCATCAATCTGTTTGCTGCCATACAGAGCCAGATGGAAATTGTTACTGCGGGCAGAAGTGCTATCAGCACCACTCAGAGAAGAGCGGGTATAACCAGTAGCAACACCAAACCGCCAATCATTATTCAACTCTTTGTCTGCACCCAGTAACACACCATAATTGGATACACGATAACCATTAACTTCATTGTTACCGTTAGCACGCTGCCAGTTGCCTATTGTTTGTACCCAAGCACCGTTTTGATCTGCTTTGATATCCTGGCCTGTTATTCCGCCATCTGCTTGACGCAAGCGGGTATTCAATGTATCGCGCAAATAACGGCTACTATTGATTTGTGCAGCGGCCATATCTGCATGGATCTGTCCAGAGGAGAGTTGTTGGAATGCCTTACGAGCCTGTGCAGGCGTATCGGACATTAAGATACTCTCATAAACCGGATGGCCTAAGCTCAGTTTATCAGCAGCATTAGCCACCGCGCGTTCATTAGCGGTTTTACCCAAACTGGCGAATGTAGTGGAATTACGTTTTATACCCAGCATGACTCGATCAGTCTGGTAACTAAGTTGAGTACCAACGAATAAATAGTTCGGTACTATAGTAGCAAATTGACCGTTAATACCGCTATTTGCCTGTAGGATATTGTACTGCTGACCAAGCAGGCTGCGAACTTCTTGTTTTGAGAGCAGGTTACTGTTGTTTTCCAACGAAACCTGAACTTCACCACCGTTCAACATTGCCAGACCATTACTGTAAATGCGATCACTGTAACTTTGCCTATTTGGTGCGACTTCTACCAGATAACGTGAACCATCCTGGAAGGTAACATCACGATCAGCGTTCAGTGTACCAATTGAATTTAAACTACCGGGTGCAATTGTGGCTCCGCTATGTGCGATGATCGAACCGACAGTACCACTTCCTCCCAGAGTTGCATTATCTTTTACAGTGACATCAGAGGTTATTGAGCCACTAACCTGCAACAAACCTTGTTCTATCAAGGTTGGGCCTTTATAAGTACTATTCTTACCGGCAAGGTCGAGTATGCCTTTACCGATTTTTGTCAATCCACCATGACCAGAAATACTATTACCCCAACTGTCATAAGCGCATTCAATACTGTCGCACACGCGTTCTACAGTTGTTCCTTTCTCAATCAGGCCACCTATACCCGGAATATTGGCAGTGAATTGTGTCTCTGTATATGAACCGGGAATATAGTACTTTTTGGGAATGTCCTTCTCAGTGATGAACATTTTGGGGCCATCAATAGCGTCTTTCAGGTTCAACATCCCCCAGCCATACAATTCATCCAATCCGGGGGCACCCAAGTCGGTTGCGGTGGTTTTTAGAACATCAGAGATTTGCCCAGCCGTCATGTACGGAAAACGTTGCATCAGGACAGCCGCAGCACCGACTACATGCGGCGATGCCATTGATGTGCCTGTATAAGAATCATAGGTAGGATCAATTGTCAGCTCACCATTATTGAGAGCATCCTCATCAATTTTTCCATTATTTTTAGAAACAAAATCGCCCGTGCTACTGTAAATTTTGGTTCCTGGAGCAGCTAAACAGTAACTGGCGGTATACCCACAGCTGGTCGAGGAAGGAATAATCGCACTTTCTCTGGTTAGGTTGGAAACGCTGAGATAGTTTTTCAATACATCCGGGAAGAAGTACGGCATACCCGCATGTATCCAAGTGACGTTGTAGTTATTTGCATTTCCCGCAGCAAAAACAACTAATTTTCCGTGACGTGCAGCACGTAATAGACCAGCCGTTCTGGTTGTATAGTCATCCATAACTGGAATAGGAGAACGACTTAACTTATCTAATTCATCTTTAATCGGGGTGGCATAATTAATCACATCTTGCAGTGTGACTTCATAGTAATCAATTGTTCCATCCTTACGGCGAATAGGATTACCGTAGGCATCCTTGCGGTAGTTAGGGCGTACCCCCCAACTGTTATTGATGACACGAACATTACTTTGGATCATGGCTTCTGTGCGATTATTTTCATTTTGCAAATATTTCGCAGTAATCAAACCCGCATCAAATGCCACACCGTGCATTGCTTTCCCATCTCTATTTGCTGCAATAATTCCTGAAACATGATTACCATGTGCACCGAAACTGATAATGCCAGTGTAGCGATCTCTATCATAGTTCCAAGTATCTTCAGGGCTAAGTATTTTTAATTTACCTGAAAATTCATTGTGTTGACTAACAGCCTCATCTAATACACCAACATTAATACCTTTTCCTGTATAACCTCGGGCATAAGCGTATTGAGCACCAATAGCGGCTAATCCCCATTGACGATTAAATTCATCTGATAGCCAACTATTAGGTGAATTATTTTTACCTTGTTCTTGATACTCATCTGCCATTGAAGCATTGACAGGGAGTAATCCAAAAAATAATGTCATCCACAAAAATATAGGTCTTACCGAATTATTTTTTTTCATAGAAATAGGCCCATCCTTCAAAAAGTGGTGACTTTCAATTCGCTATTTAATACATCTGCTCCTCGGAAAGTCTTTATTAATAAAAAGTGAACGAAGACGATTTTACCCCGCATGCATTAATATCCCGCGAGACAATTTTGTTCATATTATTCTTCATTCACGGGATGCTATAGCATAATAATTAGCTCAAAAAGGCAAGAGGAAAATTAACTTAAAAATAACTTTTAATTTACAAGAATGGTTTAGATAGCTACATAATGGGTGTTTATATAAATATTATTGTTACTCGCATGTTAAATTTTGGTTTATTGGCATTGCCGTCAGTGCTAACGATAGTGATAGTTTATTGAATGGCGGTTTCTATCAATATCCTTGATTATGAAAAATAACTATGATTAGGATGATAAATTTACCTTGGTAAAAATAATAAAAAATCCGAGCATAACCAACTACTTTTTTATTTTTCATATTTTGATTTTCAGTTAATTATTTTAATGTACTATTTGTATAAATAATTCCATCTGAAACATCAGGGCGGTATTTTAATTTAATATTTAATTAATAAAAATTGTTCTTAAAAAAATAGAATTTTTTAATCGAATAACTCAGTTCAATTTTTCGCATAAATAACCATTTGTAAATGCCTTTCTGGATCAATCCGAGAATGGAAGGACACTTTCGACGCCAGTTAACTGAGACAGAAACGTGCTCTACATGCACATTAGTTGAGACGTAGTTCACAATCTTTGAAACAGATATAAAATCATATTCCATAAGTCATGAAATATGCGGAATTATAACAAGATAATCTAACGGCACTCGGATAAGTCATGAATCCCATTATCAATCTTAAAAATCTTACTCTCAATACTTGGAAACAGGGCGAAGGCTATGAGGGATCAGATAGTTCCTTTGGACAGCAGCTTGGTCTCAAGCATTTAGGTATCACCTATAACGAAGTACCGCAAGGTAAAAGTAGTTGCCCGTATCACAACCATCATAGTGTGGACGAGCTTTTCTTTATTCTTGAAGGTAACGGTACCTACCGCTTTGGCTCCGATGAATTTTTGATCGAGAAGGGTGACGTTGTAGGTGCTCCGGCGGGAGGGCAAGAGACTGCCCATCAAATAATCAACACAGGGTCAGGTTCATTGCGCTATCTTTCTATGTCAGCGAATGTTTCAGCAGATTTGATTGAATATCCAGACTCGGGTAAGTTTCAGTCGGTATTGAAGCGACAAGACGGAAACGTGTTTCATTTTGTTGGGCGGGTCAGTAACGAGGTTGATTATTGGGACGGGGAACCCGGAGCGTAACATAACGCAGTTCAATTTTTCGCATAAACAATCATTCGTAAATGTCTTTCTTGATCAATAATCATTGATGTGTAATCGAAAGAAACGACTTGTGCATTCACCGTTAGCTCCCGTATACCATTACAGGGTTCATAAATTTCATGCCTGTGCCACATTTCATTAAATTCAGGGGAGGTTTCAAGTAATTGATTCACAATATCATGGATATAACTATCTTTAGCCGCAGGACATAATCACGCCTAAAACTGGCCAATAAACGATAAGCATCCCGTTCCCAATGACAAAATAGTTTATGATAATGTTCACAGGTAAACAATAACCACAAGAAATTGCGTTGTTCGCCTTGAAATTGGCTGAAATGAAAGATCTCATCTGCTGGCTGATTAAAGGCCAAGACATCCCAATGTAAATTCAGTACGTAAGTTAGATGGGGGGATAAATCATTCATAATCCGTTTGATGAGTGGTGAAACAAGACACCATGTTTGCCCCGTTTCGAAGGGTTCACGCATATGCACTAGCAAATATAAATGCCTGCGTTCAGCCACATTTAATTTTAACACTTTGGAAAGACTATCTAAAAACGTGGCAGACACACCAATTTCGCGACCTTGTTCCAGCCATGTATACCAAGTTACACCCACTCCCGCCAAAGCTGCAATTTCTTCACGTCTTAAACCGGGGGTACGACGACACCTAATATGGGGTAATCCAACAGATTCAGGGCTAAGACTTTCTCTTTTGTTACGTAAAAAACTGGCTAATTCGGTACGTGATCTCTTCAAATTTTTCATTTATTTCAATCCATTACTTTTAGTAACAGTATAAATAGTTAAATTGTAACAGACCAATGAAGCAGTTAACATCTGCTTATCTTAAATATGGTGAGGAGCCATGTCATGACTAAAAGGGATTATTTAGCTCTGTCAGTTTTACTATCAGCTGGTTTTGTGACCGTTTTTGATCTTTTCGTTGTCAATATTGCTATTCCCAATATTCAATCACATTTACAGGCGAGTTTATTCCAAATTACGCTTGTTATTGTGGTCTATGAAATTGGGTTTGGGTTGCTATTGATTACAGGTGGTCGTTTAGGTGATCTATTCGGGCGGCGACGCCTATTTAAGTTAGGCATATTAACTTTCACTCTGACGTCTTTGCTGTGCGGCCTTGCGCCAACAATAACTCTTTTAATCTTCGCTCGATTCTTACAAGGGTTATCAGCAGCTCTGTTATTCCCACAAGTTTATGCCAGTATTCGTGTCAATTTTGATGGGGACAATAGCCGCCGGGCTTTTGGTTTATTAGGCATGATATTAGGTTTTGCCGCTGTTTCTGGACAAACTTTAGGCGGCTGGCTGGTTTCTATCAACTTATGGGATTTGCAATGGCGTTCTATCTTTTTAGTCAATGTTCCCATTGGGTTATTGGCCTTAATTTTTTCAGGCTATATCAAAGAAAGTGCTGCACAGGAAAAATCGGAGTTAGATTTGGTTGGGGTGGCACTTTCCAGTATAGGTATTTTTGCGCTATTACTGCCAATTTTAGTTGGGCCAATATTAGGCTGGCCGATGTGGTGCTGGGGATTACTTCTTCTTGCTTGTTTGATCCTGTTACAATTTTTTCGTCATGAAAAACGTTATGTCCTTCGAGGGAAGACACCTATATTAGATTTTGATTTGCTGAAAAATAAGCAATTCCGCTTGGGTTGTTTATTGGTTTTATTCGTTTATTCCACTTCCAGCTCATTTTTTCTCATTTTTGCATTGTTTTCACAAAATGGATTAGGCCTTAAGCCACTTGAGGGTGGATTTCTCTTTGTTCCGGCAAGTATAGGATTTATTTTATCCTCACTAAATGCGCCTTATTGGATTAAACGTTTTGGTAGCAAAGTTATCGTTGCAGGAGCGTTACTTTATGCCGTTACCTTTATTGCCCTTGTTATTGCTATTGCGGTGTTATCATCTGATGTAGTCTCATCAATGACGATTCCATTATTGTTTATTGTGCCGATCTTATTCCTTCTCGGATATGGCCAAGGCTTTGTCATGACACCATTGCTTAATGTAGTCCTGGCTTTTATTAACGTAAGATTTGCAGGTATGGCATCAGGCGTAATTGCGACGTTACAACAAATCGGGGCTGCTTTTGGTGTTGCTGTGGTTAACGTGTTAGCCCAGTGGAATTCGAACAATATGAATACTCTCCCTTTTATTACTTATCAAAATGTTTTTGTACACAGTATGCTCTACAATGTAATCGCCGCTTTTATTGTATTTTTCTTATTGAAAAAGTTACATCAAAAGCAAATCTCATCATAAAGGAATCAAAAAAAGTGATCAGATTATTTACTGAAGCAGATATGGAAGTAGTTCTGTCTATTTGGTTAGAAGCTTCCATTAAAGCACACGATTTTGTGCCGGCTGATTTTTGGCAATCACAAGTGGTAAATATGCGAAATATTTACATCCCGGCATCAGAAGTATATGTCTATGTTCAGGAAGAAAATGTAATCGGTTTTTATGCACTTCACGAAAATAACTTGGCTGCCGTGTTTGTATCGCCGGAGCAACAAGGACAGGGAATTGGCAAAGCGTTAGTTAATGATGCCAAAAACCGAAGAACTGAACTCACGTTATCCGTTTATAAGCAAAACCAAGCTAGCTACGCATTCTACTTATCGCAGGGCTTTTATGTTGCCAGCGAGGAAGTAGATGAAAATACGGGTTGTGAAGAATATTTTATGTGTTTGGCCTATTGATAATTGCCAACCGATTGCAAAGGAGAAGGATGACAGTGATGACTAAGATTGTGACTGATATCGCTACACTTGAAAAAATATACGAAAAACCGGCATCGGCCTCTGTTTTTAAAGAAGTAAATTATATCCATCCTGTATATCGTCCTTTCATCGAGTCATCTCCTTTTGCGGTATTGGCAACAATTGGCTCAGAAGGGATGGATGTTTCGCCCCGAGGGGATCAAGCAGGGTTTATACATATTGAAGATGAAAAAACCCTGCTGTTACCAGATAGAAGAGGTAATAACCGGATCGATAGTTTGCGCAATATTCTGCACGATAATCATGTGGCGTTATTGTTTCTTATTCCGGGGATAGGAGAAACGTTACGTGTCAATGGCCGGGCAGAAATTGTTATTGATCCCCACATGCTAGTGCGTTTTGTTCATCGTAATATACCGCCTCGTTCTGTATTGCGTATCACGGTAGATGCAGTTTTTTTCCAATGTGCCTTTGCGCTCTGGTTTATGGGATATTTCTACTCAACTTGAGCGCAATACTTTACCCAGTGCCGGCAATATTCTAAAAGAAATCAGTAAAGGCAATTTTGATGGTGCTGACTATGATGAGAAATTACCCCAATGGCTTAAGGATACACTGTATTAATAAGTCAGTATCTTGATTGATGCGGATTTTTTAGTACTATTGATTAAATTAAAAACAAAGTAAGTTTGATTGTTAAACAAAAGTGCCAAAAATACGGGATACTGTGTTTTTATACAGTATTGTCTCATGCCAAGGAATTTGATTGGGATCGATACAAGATAGCTAATTGATATTTTCTCGGCTCAAAAATCTGAGCCGAGATCTAGAGCTTAATGGCGAGAGTAGGTTATTGAGATTTTACATACCATATGGATAATTTTTACTTTCTTCGCCAATATCTTCACGAACTTGCTTTAATGCCTGAGCATAAGATTTCAGTAGTTTCAGCGTGTAATTAGTACGCCCTTCAAATTCAGAATTGCTACAAATCAGGTCTGCTGAAATTAAGTTGTCACTCTGACGGAAAATTAAATGATCAGGCAGGAAGCAAACATGATTGTTTTTAAATCCTGTCATTCGTAATTCAGTAAGGGGATAAACACCATTCATGCCAGCAGATACACTCGCCAAAAGTGCGGGTTTATGGCCTAGCTCTGTGACTGAACAATATAATAATAAGTTTTTTAGTGCTGGTGTTGCCATTCCATGCCATTCAGGAGTAATGAAAATAAATGCTTCACTCTCTCTTAAATGTTGCGCAACCGCCTGCCACGGATGTGTTTCAGCCGATATATCAGTTGCATAACCATCGTGTAAGGGTAATTCTACATTGGAAAGCTCAAGGAGCTGGGTAGTAAATCCATGTTCTTGACTCAACTTCTGCAAATAATGAGCAATGCGTTGGCTATGAGAATTTGGGCGTTGACTACCTGAAATTAAAACAAGTTTCATGTGTTTTCCTGTTATTTTGTCTAATTTATAGAGTTATCGGATTTTTCTATCTGACCTCTGGGGATCGAGATCCAAACAGAAATAATAATGCTGCAAGCCCCAACGAATTGAAGCAAAGAAAAAGTTTGTTCTAGAAAAAAATACCCTAAAACACAGGCTGATACCGGACTTAAAAATCCCAAGAAAGAAATCGTGATTACCGACAACTTTTCAATGCCCCGAAACCAGATGATATAAGAAAAAACAGCACCAATCATACATAAATAACCGTAACCAAGTATATTAATCATGCTGATCTGTTGCGGTAAACCTTCTATTAAGATCGCAACCGGCAATAACATTAATCCTCCGAGTGTTAATTGCCAGCCCGTAAAACTGAGTAATGATAAGTGAGTGGGGCGGTTCCAATATTTGGTTAGTACAACACCTAATGCCATACAGCTACATCCTGCAAGACCTGCAATAACTCCCTGCCAATTTAGGCTGGTGGCTGAATTCAATACTAATAAGCCAATCCCAATAATTCCTAATATTGTGGAGGTGATGTGTTTTATTGTGAGGACGGTTTTCAACAAACAAGCACTCAGTAATATCACAATAATGGGTTGGCAAGACATAATTAATGCTGCTGTTCCTCCAGGGAGATAGCCTGCGGTCACAAAGAGAAAATAGAAAAAAGCCCCAATATTGAGTAAGCCCAATATGCTGATACGCAACCACCAGATCCCTTTGGGTACAGTACGACAAATCAACAGCAATAACAGACCGGCAGGTAATGCCCTGATGGTAGAAGCCAACAAAGGAGTATCGGGCGGTAATACTTCCGTTGTGATGATATAAGTGCTTCCCCAGACAATCGGAGCCAATGCAGTGAGTAAAATATTATTAACTACCCTAGTTTCTGACATAGCGGCCTCTTTTTTATTTGTTTATTTTTCATCCTGAACATCAATTTCTCGGTGTTTTTTAACGCAAAAATAACATAATAAAAAGTATCTTTATATAAAGATAAATTAAAATAATAGCCTAATCGATTTTTATCAAGTATCTTTTTGTCAAAATAAAATGAATAGGATAAAAAAGCATGCAGTACGATCACGTTGACCGGTTACTGATACAGTGGGAACAGCAACGTCCAGACCTTGATCCGTCATCAATGGGAGTAATTGGGCGATTAGCTCGCGCAAGCAAAATTATTGAGCTACGCCTACAACATGCTTTCAAAGAATACGATTTGAGTACTATTGAATTTGATATTCTTGCGACATTACGTCGTAATAACACCCCAATTACACCGACTGAAATGTATCAATCTGTAATGCTAACGTCAGGAGCAATGAGTACTCGCATTGAACATATGGTACAAAGAGGGTTGATTGAACGTATCGCTAATGAAGAGGATCGCCGTAGCTGCAAAGTTTTTCTTACTCCGGCAGGAAAGGCTCTGATAGACAAGGCAGTTGAAAGTCATTTGGAGAATCAAAAATCTATTCTTGAACCGCTGACGGAAGTTCAACAAGAACAACTTGCAACATTGTTACGACACTGGTTATTAACGAATGAGTCTACAAACTGAGAGTTTTTAGCGAGATATGAAAATATCTTTTCTGAAAGGTATATTTAACTTGTTAATTTGATATAACTTTAATGAAAGTTATTTTGGTAAAAACTCGCCCTGACGAAATCAGGGCGAGCCAAGTCTAAAAAAGAAGTGATATTAGAATTTAACGTTAACTCTAGCCCAGTAAGTGCGACCTGGATCGTTCACTTGTGTATTGGCAGAATAACCAAAACCACCATTTCCCGCTAAGTTAAGGTGTTCGCTGTAGTTTTTATCAAAAATGTTGTCAATACCTGCACTAATTTGCATATTTTTAGTCACTTTGTAGGCTGTATTTGCTGACAGAATGGCGAAGCCTTTACTGTTGTTAAAGTCTTTACCGACAACGTTACCTTCATTGATTGCGACTCGATGCTGACTGTTAACCAAACGCAGCAATCCGCTGCTTGTCCAATCACCATAATCCCAAATCAGGCCGAAACGTGCTTCCAAAGGCGGAGTTTGTGGTAGTGGACGATGATTAGTTGCATTCTGTGCCCAGGAATATGCCAAACTTGCATCAGTTTTCCAGTTATCATTCAACTGATAAGCAATCCCCATTTCACCACCCATAATAGTGGCATCCACGTTATGCGCTTGGTTATTATTTTCGCTATAGCGGAATAGAATAAAATCACTCACCTTACCAACATAAGCCGATACCCAACCTTTCAGGTCTTGATCTTGATATTGCGCACCAATATCCAACTGAGTCGTTTTTTCGTTCTTTATGTCAGTGAATGCATTTTTGCCTGCTCTACTTGAAAACAACTCCCAATAATCGGGCGAGCGCTCGGTATAACCCACGCCGGCATAAAACATAACTGGGACACCTTTCATATTATGTTCAAACCGGACAAAACCAGCAGGAATGGTATCCTTACGCTCTTGTTGAGTCGAATATTTATATACCTGCACGCGATCCAGACGTACACCACCGATGACTTTACTTTGCTCAGCAGCATCCCACGTTAATTCACCAAAAATACCATAATCACGGAAACGCGCATTCTTCACCCATCCCACTCTTTTGGTTTTATCCATATAACGATCGGTGTTGGATCGGTGAGTATTCGTTTGCATATCTATACCACTTTGCAATTTGAAATCCTCCCAAATCCAAGTGCCCACCATACGGCCACCCATGGTAAGACGATCTGGCTCTGAGACCATTTCCATATGCAGAGGAGCGGTACGCAGGGAGTAGTTATCCATCACATGGTCGGCGTAGTTGTAATAAAAATTAGTTTCAAATTTGTCAAATACCTCACCGATATTGGATTTTTCAAAACGTACACCAAAATTTTTACGCTTGAATTGGGAACCGTCCATGCCACGAGTAGCGTAACGTGCTTCACCATCACCTTGTCCAGCGCTTAACTCCAGCAGGGTATCGGCATCAGGTGTCCAGCCCAGTGCGATATCGGTATTCCATTTATCCCATTTAGAAGGAATACGGTTACCATCGCCGTCTCTATAATCATTGGAACGGGATTTATTGCCGATCAAACGGATATAACCCAATTCATTCCCAAAAATCAGATCAGCATTACCATCCCAGCGTTTATTAGAACCGACGACAGTGCTGACATTCCCTTTAGCTCCCGGTTTTTCAAACTGGGGACGGGTGCGTTCAAAACGGACAGTTCCTGCTGAATTACCGGGCCCCCAGAGTACGGTTTGCGGCCCTTTAACCAAACTCAGAACATCATAACTTTCTGGTGAAATATAAGAACTGGGTGCATCCATACGTCCGCCACAAGCCCCCAATATTTCACCATCATCAATCAACATTCTTAAGCGAGAGCCAAACATGCCACGGAATACGGGATCGCCGTTCGTACCACCATTACGGATTTGTGAAAATCCGGGGATAGTTTTCAGGTAATCAGAACCATCACTGGCAGGTATTGGTTGTCGAGGGGTTTTGAGTGAAGTAGCAACATCAAGAGGTGAAACTGCTGGAGCGGTTACGGTTATTACAGACTCATTATCATTAACCGCAAGCGTATTTTTTGTCTCTTTGGTGTTAACCTCGTTAGCAGCCAAGCTACTGGTAGGTATAGAAAGGGCAATAACCAAAGCGGTTGTCAGTGGCGATACGTGGAATAATTGTGTAGTAGACATAAAATAAAAATATCCCTTAATTAACAACAAATCCTGTTTTTAGAATTTGTTTGAAGCAAGACTGACTTGCCATACGAATTTGATAAGGCAAGGTAAATAAAATGATTTACTTTAGCGTCAGCAGATTAATTAAGGGGTGGGGCACGGGGTTGTGACTCGCCGTAGAACAGTTGAATTATTGGGCCAGAAAATCGTGGTACTGGTGGTGCGCGCGAGATCGTTAGCACCAATAAAATGAAAGGAACAGACCCGCCAGCCAATAATGGCAGGTTAATCAGAAGCTGACAGTAACCACAAGCGATATCGTCCATCAATCCCATATGAATATGATCAGCCCCATGATGGTTCATAGAGTGTGATGACGATGACGCTTTATGATGGCTATTGCTGTCGCTATTTTGCATGTCAGAAACAGACATGCTGTGGTTTATCTCACTTTTGATACCATCACGATGGTGCTCCAGTGTTTTTGACACCACTGGCGCAATGAACAGCATCAAAATCGCCAGTAAGGCGATCGAGGCAGGTGTTCGACGTTGTGACAGGCGAAAAAGCGATAACAAGCTAATGATCCAAATCAATTTACACGATTGGGTGCCAATCTTACTGCATTTCTTATGGATTTGTTAAAAAATTTTTTGGCAACCTATGTATATGATTTGGTTGTTTTACTCAATAAAGCTATCAATAATAATTATATCTACTGGTGGTTGAATCTCACCAGTAGATAGTGACTTCAATAAATCAAATTGGCTGCCAACTCACATTTTTGCACATTAATTTGTTGTTGTTGTTATTTTCAGCATGAGATAATTGAATGCTTCCCATTAAAACAAATAAAGCAAATACTTTTATTAAAAAAGAATATTGTTTGTGCATTTGGTTCACATGTTGTCGGAACTCTTCAATTGACGCCATAATGGTTTCACTAGCACACAGAATTTCCCTGCCTTCATCCGTTAACGAGAATCCAGCACGGCCTCTTTGACACAACCGCATCCCTAACCGTTTTTCTAAATCGTTCATATGGAGACTAATCGCTGAACGTGTAACACCAAGCGAACTTTCTGCTGCGGAAAAGCTGCCACATTCTGCGAGGGTCTTAAAGATCCGTAATAGTTTCAAACCAAAATCAGTTACTTGCCTAAAGTTTGTTGATTTCATTTGCGTAAGTAAACTCATAACTAATGATTCGATAATTGAGATTTAATTTGAATGTAGTTTCATTGCAAACTCTTTGTTACAACCTTATGCGAGGAGTTAAAAAATGTCAGATAACTATTCGTTTAAAACAAGTTCTTTTCAAACATTGAACCTTAAAGCGCATTGGATGCCGTTTAGTGCTAATCGTCATTTTCAACAAGATCCACGTTTGATTGTCTCCGCAGAGGGAAGCTGGTTGGTAGATGATCAAGGTCGGCGCATTTATGACAGCTTATCCGGTTTATGGACGTGTGGAGCAGGACATTCCCGCCATGAGATTCGTCAAGCGGTTTCTGAACAATTGGGAACGTTAGATTATTCCCCCGGTTTCCAATATGGCCATCCTTTGTCATTTAAGTTGGCAGATAAGATCGCCAGCCGGATGCCAGGTGATTTAAATCACGTGTTTTTTACCAGTTCAGGTTCAGAATCTGTTGATACCGCAGTGAAAATGGCGCGTGCTTATTGGCGTGTCAAAGGACAAGCATCCAAAACGAAATTGATTGGAAGGGCGAGAGGCTATCATGGCGTAAACATCGCGGGTACGAGTCTTGGTGGTATTGGTGGAAACCGTAAAATGTTTGGTCAACTTATGGATGTTGATCACCTGTCACATACATTACAGCCCAATATGGCCTTTACGAAAGGAATACCACTGACTGGTGGCCGTGAGCTGGCTGATGAATTATTGAAGCTTATTGAATTGCATGATGCCAGTAATATTGCCGCTGTTATTGTGGAGCCTGTTTGCGGATCCGCAGGTGCCATTATCCCGCCACAAGGATATTTACAACGCTTACGGGAAATCTGTACCCAACACGATATTCTACTGATTTTTGATGAAGTGATTACCGGTTTCGGGCGGTTAGGACGTTGGAGTGGATCTGAATATTTCGATGTTACACCTGACATGCTCACGTTCGCTAAGCAAGTGACCAACGGTGCCATCCCTCTGGGAGGTGTCGTTGCGTCCAGTAAGATCTACGATGCCTTTATGTCTCAATCTTTACCTGAACACATGATCGAGTTCAACCATGGTTATACCTATTCAGCTCACCCCGTTGCCTGTGCAGCAGGACTGGCCTCCTTAGCATTGTTGGAAAAAGAGAATTTACTGCAACAATCCTCTGAGCTTGCCCCACATTTCGAACAAGCATTACATGGTCTGAAACACTGCCCAAATGTGATAGATATTCGTAACTGCGGTCTAGTGGGGGCAATCCAGCTTGCCCCACGGGATGGAGACGCAGCGATTCGCCCTTTTGATGCTGGTATCGCATTATGGAAAACCGGATTTTATGTGCGTTTTAGTGGTGATACGTTGCAGTTTGGCCCTATGTTCAATGCGAAAACGGGTGACCTTGATCGCTTGTTTAACGCTGTGGGTGATGTTTTGCATCAGATTAAATAAAGGAAATAGCATGCGGCAGAACTTCAGCGGTATTTAATCCTTCTTCTGGTGACGTAATACGCCAAGTTGAGATGGCAAGTAGAGAGACAGTAAAGCAAGCCATTGCTGCGGCGAAAACCGCACTTCCTGCCTGGCGTAATAAAGAAGCGGTTGATGGTTTAATTGAATCTCCTGATGTGAAGGCGCTGAGTTTTGTCGGTTCTACGCCAATAGCAGAATATATTCACAGTGAAGGAACACGACGTGGTAAACGCGTTTAGGCACTGGGGAGAGCGAAAAATCATGCTGTCTTAATGCCAGATGCTGATTTAAATAATGCCGCCAGCGCCTTGATGGGGGCAGATTATGGCCCGGATGGCGTACGTTTTTACACTCGACGTAAAACTATTACTCAGCATTGGATTAAACACGAAAATAATGAAGCGGCTAAATTTGCCTTTCCAAGTAACCAATTAATATCATTAACTTATTCAAAGAGCGGTAACTTTACCGCTCATACTTGTAAGATTTCTCATTCATTAAATCTATAATAGGGATTCATGTCATAACTTTGACATAAAGTTATGGTTAAAAACGGTGTCATTATGTTAGTAAATAAGGTTCCGCATAAACTTAGATAGATATCAGAAAGATAATATGAAAACAGATAAAGTCATAGAACTGATTGAGAATAAATATCCAAAAGCAGGGCATTGGGCATTTGGTGATTCTCCCGCTATGCAGGATGAATTGTCTGAATTAGTTGTTAAAAGGATAAAAACAGCGACGAGTTGTTCGTATCATTCTTATGCTTCTTATGGAGCCGATGACGGTAAGATCACCGTTGGCAATCATTATATTGTCTTCAATAGTCAAGAAAGCCCCATTTGCGCTGTCAGAGTGACTGATATGCACTTAATGCAATTCTCAGAAATGCCAGCGGAACTGGCATGGAAAGAAGGCGAGGGCGATAGGAGTTTGCTTCACTGGCAATTGGAGCATCAACGTTTCTTTACCAGCGAAGGCGTTTTTTCACCGGATATGGAGATTGTTGTTATTGAATTTAGCGTAGTTGAGAGCTTCCCCTTATAACTCTATCTGCCCTTCAGAATAGCCACCAGATATTCATTCTAATGCCGCCATGTTGCGGCTTCACATCTATTAATTAAAAATCATTGAAGAAGTTATGTCTACAGACAATAGACGAAAGCATCCTTCTGTTTTTACACGTTTTTTGCCATCATCCTGCTTACATTTAGAAACTAAGATGAAGTAAGGTTATCATGATGAAAAATAAGAGTTCTATGTTGTTGCTGACGTTATCCATTGCAGTTTTTGGTGTTATTACGACTGAAATAGCTGTTATTGGGCTATTACCTCAACTTGAAGAACAATTGAATGTGACACCGACTCAAGTCGGCTTTCTTGTCAGTGTTTATACCATTGTGGTCGCCGTGACTGGCCCATTCATCACATTAATGTTATCTCGATATAACAGGAAACATGTTCTTCTCACTATTCTGCTTTTATTTGTTATTTCTAATCTCATCTATGCCACAACAGACATCTTTAATTTGATGCTGACTTTCAGGATCCTACCGGGGCTGGTACATGCTGTTTTCTTTGCAGTTGCTCTTGTCGTTGCAGTGAATTCAGTTCCAAAGGAAAAAAGTGCTGGCGCCACAGCAAAAGTTTTCGCTGGGGGCGCGGTAGGAATGGTCTTAGGAATGCCTATAAGTTCATTCATAGCTGAACATCTGTCACTCAGTGCTGCATTTTATTTTGGTACAGCGACTTGTGCGCTGGCTTTCATTGGTATCCTGTTTTTTGTGCCTTCAATTCCTATCACAAAAAGCAGCTCTTTCTCCGATCAAGTCACTATCCTGCGTAAAGGAAAATTATGGTTTACGCTCGCTACGGCCACATTAGTGTTTTCCGCTATGTTCTCAAGTTTTAGCTATATAGCAGATTACCTTTCGAAAATTACTCACTTTGATAATAATTCCACCAGTATGATTTTAATCTTATTTGGTGCTTGTGGATTTCTGGGTAATTTTGTATTCAGCAGCTTTCTGCAAAAAATGTTGTAAATACAACTCATGCCTATCCTATTTTGTTAATTATCCTCTATATCCAAGTTTGGTTTTGGGGATTTTCACCGATAGCGATGTGTGTGTTGACCATTTTCTGGGGTGGTCTACATTCTGCTGGGCTGGTTGTCAGCCAAACATGGATTATGAAAGAAGCTAACGAAGCGCCAGAATTTGCTAACAGCCTTTATATCTCTTTTTCTAATTTAGGCATCACAATTGGCTCTATTACCGGATGATGGTTTCTTGCTCAATTTGGCGTACACACGATTATATTGAGTAGTATCCTCTTTGCATTAATGGCCTTTTTGAGTATTTATTTTAAAAGCAAGGTTAATAGCGACTACCGAAAAATGGCCGAAAAAACAATCTAAATTCACGTATTGATTCTTACGATTAATCCAGCAAACCATTTTCTTCCATCTCCACTAATGTATCTACAACATGACGTATTTTGGGGAGCAGTTGACGGTTTTTAGGCCATAACGCGCTAATAAGGACTTCTCCACCTGAATGGCCTTGCAATACTTCTTTGAGTTCTCCACTCTCAAGATATTTACCCACCATCCATAATGGCAATTGAGAAAATCCACACCCAGCCAGAACTGCCGCCAACATTGCATCCCCATCAGCGAATTCATAAGTTTCTGGTGGAGTGTAACGTTTCATTTCACCATTCTTTTCTTTCAATAACCAAGATACTGGCTGATCCCTGCGAAACCCCACGACACACCGATGTTGGCTTAATTCGTCAGGAGTATTAGGTTCACCGCTATAATGCAAATAATCTGGTGATGCACAAATAACAAGTTTTTGAGTTGTCAATCTGCGGGCTACGAGCCCACTACTGTCAGCAAGTTCACCAATTCGTATTGCAAGATCAATGCCTTCCTCAATTAAATCGACATAGCGCTCGCAGAACGAAACAGTAAGCGTCAGTTCTGGATAATCACGCGTAATTTTCAAAAGGTTAGGGAGGATACGCTGACGGCCGAATGCAGCCGGTAGATCGATACGGAGTCGTCCCGCAGGGTAAGCAATATGTGAAGTGAGTGCCGCTTCAGCTTGTTCAAGGATCTCAATAGCGCTTTGGCAACTTATCAGGAAGACTTCTCCATCAGGAGTCAGACTTAAGCTGCGGGTGGAACGTTGAAAAAGTTTAAGCCCTAAGCGATATTCAAGTCGTCCAACGCTTTTCCCTACAGCCGATTTTGTCACTCCGAGGCGTTCCGCTGCCGCAGTAAAACTTCCTAGTTGTGCTGTTGTGACAAACGCTGTTATCCCACCAAGATGATCAGTTCTACGCATAATGGTATCTATATCAGAAATATATTAATAAAAAGGATTGGTTTTTACTTTGCAAATAGCCGTGAGCCAACAACACAAAGAATAACACCAATAGTTACAGCTATCATTAATAGGTTTACAGGTTCACCAAGTACAGTTGCGCTCAACGCGAGTCCAAAAAAAGGTTGCAGTAGCTGAAGTTGGCCAACAGCAGCGATGCCTCCCTGCGCCAATCCCCGATACCAGAAAATAAAACCAATCAACATGCTGAAAAGGGACACGTAGACAAGGCTAATCCACACCGGTGTACTGACATTTGCAAATGAATTTGGCATAAACATAAACGTCATGATAAGCATTGCAGGTAGTGAAATAATCAGCGCCCAGCAGATAACTTGCCATCCACCTAAAACACGAGAAAGTTTTGCTCCCTCCGCATAACCAAGCCCACAAACTAAAACGGCGGCAAGCATTAATGTATCTCCGGCCAGAGAAGCAGATACACCTTGTATGAATGCAAATCCCATTACTAATAAACTACCCACAATAGAAAATATCCAGAAAGCGGGATGAGGGTGTTCTCCACCGCGCCATACACCAAAAATAGCCGTAGAAAGAGGTAATAACCCAAGGAATACAATTGAGTGTGCTGAAGTGATATGTTGAAGAGCTAATGCCGTTAAAAGAGGAAATCCGACAACAACGCCTAAGGCGACGATGATTAAGGGTACGATTTGACTATATATTGGGTGTTTTTCTTTAAAGATGAATAAAACAATAAGCGCGAATAAACCTGCAATAGAAGCACGGGCGACCGTCAGAAAAATAGGATCAAAATCCATGACAGCGATTTTTGTTGCAGGTAATGATCCGCTGAAGATAAGCACACCGAGGCAACCATTAATCCATCCACTTGCTGTCTTACTTTTAAGCTCATTCAGCATGACCATTATTCCCCAATTAGTTTTAATTGTTGCGAGTAAGCATCGTATGGCTCAACATCATGACAATCAAATTATTGTCATGGATACATTTTCTTATGGCCCATTCCCGTTACAAATCGCTGGTTGATAAATTTGCTGAGGATATACGTTCTGGTCGAATTTCCCCTGGTACGCGGCTACCAACCCATAGACAACTGGCGGCAGATGAAAGAATGTCCTTAGTTACAGCCACTCGGGTCTATGCTGAACTTGAAGCAATGGGATTAGTGAGTGGGGAGATTGGTCGAGGGACGTTTGTACGTGAAATTGCTCTGCCGGCAAATTTAGGAATAGAGCAACATGTCATTACTGATATGGTCGATCTTAATTTTAATTATCCCTCACTACCTTCTCAGACAGAGCTACTGAGAAGCGCCCTGCGAAAATTATCCATTTCTGGTGAAATAGAAGCATTGTTACGCTATCAGCCACATGGGGGAAGACAACATGAACGTGCAGCAATGTCAAAGTATCTAAAAAGCCGGGAAATTAATATTCCTATGGATAATTTATTAATCGTCAGTGGCGCTCAACATGGTTTAGCCAGCACAGTCATGGCACTATTAAAACCTGGAGATGTTGTCGCAGTAGATATTTTGACCTATCCGGGTTTCAAAATTCTGGCCGAAACATATCATCTCGAGCTGCTCTCTGTTCCTGCTGCAGAAGATGGCCTTGACCTAGAGGCACTTGAAAAGTTGTGCAAACATCGTCGTGTCCGTGCCTTATATACGATGCCAACATTACATAATCCATTGGGATGGGTGATGAGCGAAAACCAACGTAAGCGCTTAGTTGAACTGGCTCGTCGATATGGGCTGCTCATTATTGAGGATGCAGTTTACGCTTTTCTGATAGAGAATGCGCCACCGCCACTTGTTGAGCTTGCCCCAGAATTGACCATCTATGTTTCAGGGTTTTCCAAAAGTATTGCTACTGGATTACGTGTTGGATTTATTGTTGCGCCTGATCAACATTTGCCCGCTCTTACACGTGCCATTAGAGTAACCACGTGGAATACACCGGCTTTAATGACATCCATCATTTGTGAATGGATACATGACGGTACGGTCGCTGAATTGGAAGAAGAAAAACGCAAAGATGCTCAAGCACGCCAATTGATTGTAAAAGAAATATTTGCTGGGATACGATATATCAGCCATCCATCATCTTATTTTGTCTGGCTCCCATTGGCAGAGGAGACTAGAGCCGATCAAGTTGCAATGGCCCTAATACAAGAAAATATTTCTGTATCAACCGCTGAACCGTTTGCGACATCGTTGCATGTACCACATGCAATCCGCTTAGCCATAGGGTCAGTAGAATTAAAATCTTTGCTGATGGTACTAAAAAAAGTGAAGTATGTTATTGAACTACATTCATACTTTTAATCTTAATTCACTAAGTTCAGGATGATGCCCTCTTGTACCTCTAACGCTGTCTCTGCTTTTGCTAAAATCACATACCTTTATGATTAATTTTTCATCTCTGCGAGCAGGGTTAGAGAAAGTGAAGTATATTGTTGAAATGTATTTATGTTTGTAATAAAACATAAAAAATTTAATTTAGTCAAAAACAGAGGCAAAAATGAAACTACGGGCGAAAATCGAAAAAATAATTAATGGCAGTGATGATCCTAAAGCAGCATCAACTGAAATATGTAAACTGTTTGAGAAAGAAATGTCTATAAGCGGCTGGTTCGATGATGAAGATGGTGATGAATTACTCGACATGTTTCTGGATATGATAGGTGATGACGAAGATGATGACGAAGACGATTTATTTTAAATAATCCATGATAAAACGATACCAGAAAAACGGGCGTAAAAAGGACATAATTTGTTGAGATCAATTTAACTTATCTTGAATAAGAATTTAGCCCATAAATATACAATGACATATCTCATTGTAATTTAATGATTTATATTTTTATTGTTTTTATTTCAACTCCATCATACCCGAGTAAAAAGCTGAATCGAAAAATGATAGATTATTATAAATAAATACACAGTGAAGCTATAACCAAGATGTTTATGTTAAACATTAGTTTATTTCAATTTAAAATTGTTGATTGGTGTTATTTTTCTCCGTTTTAAATATTATCCCGCTCAGTATCGCAGGTAACGATAATAATAGGTTGCAATGTTTAATCAATACCGTTGACTAAAGGATTTTTGTTTGAATTACCTTCACAAAAATAGATTATCAAAAAAGGAAATCTTCATGGCTGATAATAGTATTCACACCGATCTTTTCTCACCTACCACATTAGGAAAAATTGAACTGGACAACCGTATTGTTATGGCTCCTTTAACACGCGGCCGCACGAATGAGGAGGGCGTCCCGAACGAACTTAATGTCACCTATTATGTTCAGCGAGCGAGTGCTGGTTTAATTATTTCAGAAGCAACCAATATTTCAGCACAAGGGCGTGGTTATGCCTTAACCCCCGGTATCTGGACGGAAGAGCAGGTAGCTGGATGGAAAAAAATCACAGAGGCTATTCACGTTGCCGGCGGTAAAATTGTAATGCAATTGTGGCATGTCGGTCGTTGCTCACATGTTGATCTCCAACCAAATAGAGAAGCACCTGTAGCACCATCCGCTATTAAAGCAGACGGTAAGGTTTTCACCAATAATGGCTTTGAAGCAGTCTCTATGCCACGAGCACTAAGAACCGACGAGATCTCTGGTATTGTTGAACAATACAAACATGCAGCGGAGTGCGCTAAACGTGCAGGGTTCGATGGTGTCGAAATTCATTCAGCTAATAGTTATTTGCTGGAACAGTTCCTGCGTGATTCCACTAACCATCGCACTGATCAATACGGTGGCTCAATTGAAAACCGAGCCAGACTAATTCTGGAGGTTGTTGAAGCTGTAACCCATGTTTGGGGGGACGGGCGAGTTGGCATTAGATTATCGCCAGTAACAACAGAAGTCGGGAACACTCCACTTGATAGCAATGTGATGGCAACTTATAGTTACCTGATTCAGCAACTCAATAAGTTCAAGCTGGCTTATCTCCACTTTGTTGAAGGAACGACAGGAAAAAGCCGTGAAGTTCCTGAAAGTGTTGATTTGGATGCACTGAGGTCTCTATTCGACGGGGCTTATATCGGCAATAACAACTATAATCTTGATATTGCAATTTCCCGCCGGGAGGAAGGCAAAGTTGATGCAGTTGCATTCGGACGCCCGTTTATTTCCAACCCTGATTTGGTCGAACGCCTACGCTGCGGCATTGAACTCGTTAATGCGCCTAATGAAACCCATTACGGAAATGGGGAAAAAGGTTATATCGACTGGCCGAAAGCGAATTATTTTCATGTTGAATCTTCATGTTCCAAGCCTTGATCCTTCAAATTAATTTGCTATCACAAGGAGGATTTATGAGAAATATGAAGATATTAAATATTATGATCTTATCTATATCGACAATGATAGCTTCTAATTCTTTAGCCAATGAGATTAGAGCAAGAGATTTAGGCATTCCTTTTTCAGGAGTAACAGGGAAATATAATGCAATTACAGATGTTAGTGGGGTAAAAGTTGGTTATTCAACCATAATAGAAGGTGATGGAAAGCTAGAAGTTGGGAAAGGCCCTATAAGAACAGGCGTGACAGCCATACTACCAAAAGGAAAGCGATTTAACCCTGTATTTTCTAGTATATTCTCTTTAAATGGAAATGGAGATATGACAGGTAGCCAATGGGTTAAAGAAAGTGGTTTCTTGGAAACACCAATATTAATAACCAATACTCATAGTGTTGGTATTGTCAGAGATTCAACAATTAGCTGGATGATTGATAATAATCTAACATCGCCACTAAAAGATGATTTATTCTGGTTTTTACCTGTAGTTTCAGAAACGTGGGATGGAATATTAAATGATATAAATGGTATGCATGTAAAAAAAGAGCATGTCTATAATGCTCTGAATAGTGCTAAATCAGGGGCGATAGAAGAAGGTAATGTTGGCGGTGGAACTGGGATGAACCTTTTTAATTTTAAGGGAGGAACAGGTACTTCATCACGAATTCTAGATAAAAAAGATGGCGGATATACTGTTGGCGTTCTTGTTCAAGGCAACTTTGGTGATAGGGATGACTTGATTATTGTGGGAATTCCAGTTGGTAAAGAAATA
Source organism: Xenorhabdus hominickii (assembly GCF_002632725.1). Taxonomy (GTDB): domain Bacteria; phylum Pseudomonadota; class Gammaproteobacteria; order Enterobacterales; family Enterobacteriaceae; genus Xenorhabdus; species Xenorhabdus hominickii. The sequence continues at coordinate 7,658 of NZ_NJAI01000014.1, read as the reverse complement.
AAAGATCTTAAACCGATATATCATGGAGACAAGAAAAAAATAAAAGATGCGGGTTCTATAATAGTCGTGGTCGCCACTGATGCTCCATTGGCTCCTCACCAATTAGATAAAATAGCTAAAAGAGTCTCTCTTGGACTTGCAAGAGTAGGCGGTGTTGCCAGGAATACTAGCGGTGAGATATTTATTGCCTTTTCAACTGCAAATAGCGATGCATTCTCTAGGGAAGAGATGAAAACAATAAAAATACTGCCAAATGACAAACTGGATCCTTTGTATGAGGCAACAATAGAAGCAACAGAAGAAGCAATAATTAATGCTATGATCGCAGCAAAAAAAATGGTTGGGAGAAATGGTAACACTTCGTTTTCCATCCCTAAAGATAGGGTTAAAGAAATACTAAAAAAACATAATGTACTTTTGGAAGGTTAAAATAACTATCCAGATGAAAGTATTAGGAATTGTGTCAGATACAGGGAAGTAGGCTGGTCCTTTGATGTAAATTTATAGTATTATCATTCAATTAATTTCAATAGTGTGATGTGAAATAACTTTATATATTCATTTATTATGCGTAAAAACACCAAAATTATCAAAGCACTAAATAAACTCTTAACACCATTCGATAAAAATGCTCCTGGTGTTGTGTACATGGCTAAATACGACAGCGGCCTAACCTATCAAGGCTCTATAGGTTTAGCTTGTTTAGAATCACATAAACCACTTTCAATAAACAGCGTATTTAATATTGCTTCAGTTTCAAAGCAATTCACTGCATTTACTATTCTATTGTTAGAAAACGATGGTCGTTTATCGTTAGATGATTCAATTATAAAATATCTGCCTGATTTAGGTTGTTATGCAGAACCCGTAACTTTGCGTCACTTAATCTATCATACTGGTGGATTGGTTGATTATATGGAGTTGGCCGATTCAATTGGAATTAGTGAACAAGATCCGTTGACAATTGAACAGTCATTACATCACTTGTACGCTCAATCTCAAGTTGTATTTGCACCAGGAACTGCTTTCGAGTATAGCAATACAGGATACTTTTTACTGGCACAAGTGGCTGAAAAAGCGAGTGGAATGAAACTTAGTGAACTCAGCCAAGAACGTATTTTTAAACCTCTAGGAATGAAAAACACATTCATTGTTGATGAATACCCAATAGCTGTTGAATTTGCACACGCATATAGCCAAGAAAGTCAGCTTCTTGAATCGTTATGGACACACACAGGCGATGGAGCGGTACACTCAACAGTTGAAGATCTCATGTTATGGGGCGAAAACTTAACTCATGGTAGGGCTGGTGGAAAAGCATTAGTCCAGCGTATGACTCAAGTATTACCAGAAAAAACATTGATTGGAGATACAGTTAAAAATCATGAGCCTTATGCTTTTGGTTTAGAACATCACAACCACTTAGCAGAACCGAGTTTAGAGCATTCCGGCGGTTGGGCAGGTTACAGAACTTATTTTATACGTTTGCCGAACTCATGTTTAACTATTGCAGTCCTGAGCAATCAGGAGACTATTGATACACAAACGCTAAGTTATAAAATTGCCGATATCTTACTGAATTAGTTATGAATAATTTGCAGATTTTAACAATAAGGTTCGCCCCAAATTATTTGCCAATACCTGACTATTATTGATAGCCGCCGTAATGGTTATGGGAGCATATGAAATGTTCGTCATAAATAATTACCGTTTTAAATAGAGTTGAGATAGCCTTGAGGGATGAAAAACACATCTGAGCTGAGAAGAATTTAGGCCAGATGTAATCTGACAGATACCTATATAAATAACCGGTAACTGTCAGATCAGGTCTGAGCTAATACATATGAAACTCTGTTTTTCGGCCTCAAAAGCGGTTCCAAATATCGAATTTCTACTATTTTGAGAGCACAAAGTCTCTTTTTCGATACCGCTTAGCGTATATTTTCATCCTGTTGGATCTCAAACCGTGATTATGGAGAATTTTTCTGAATTAGATTCACCTACACAGTGTATTTAGCCAAGTCTTTAGGGGTTATTTTCTTGGACACATTGTTTTTATTAATCGATAAAACTATCTTTCCATGTAATCCATCCAATGGATTATCACCTATTTTTTTTACTGTCAAAATTGCAGCTCTATTTTTAACTCCAGAAAAGATGGAGTCATCTTCATTTTCAAGCCTATTAATATCCCTTGGAGAATACATATCATTAATCATTACTTCTTTAGATATATCCTCAGGGAAATAAAGTTGGCCTACAAAATAGAATTTATCTTCCTGTCTTTTTTGTACATTGGCATTCCTTGCTGATAAATGGATATGTATAGCTCTTCCAGCATAAAATCCAGGGAAAATTGTGGTGAATCTGACTATGCCTTCTTTGTCTGTCCTTTGTGCCCCACGAAGAAACGTGCTTTCATCAGTTCTTGAAATCGTTCCTATATTATCAGATGGAGCTTCGAGATCTGGGTTTATGTATTTCCAACCTGAATATTTTCCCATTGCATTACAATGCCATATATCAATAAGGATATCATCTAAAGGTTTACAGGTTACAGAATCAATGACTTTCATTGTCAATAAAAGAGGTATTCCTGGTTCATCCTCTGTTATATTCCTTCTCAGTAATTTGTTATTTATAAAATATGGACCTGACATTTCCTCTGGAGTCATTTCACAAACGCCTATATCAATACCATCCCCTTTCTTTGGTTGACTCTGTGAAGAGGCAAGAACTCCTGCTGGCATCAGAGGTAATAATGAAAATACGGCCCCCGTAACGCTCGCCTTTTTCAGAAAAAGTCTTCTTTCATTTTTCATAAAGTGGCTCCTTATATATCATTTTTATAGTTTATATTTTCGGATTCAGATAAGTGTAGCGGATCGCGTTTGAAATCCGGATGATGATTCTAACTTGTTGATGGCATAGGAGTAAACTACTGTCATAAGTATGGGGGTATTTATTTCAACAGGAGTGGTGATCTTTACATTGGCACTAATCAATATCTGATTTCTATCAAGAATTTCCGGGGTCATTCTAAACAGCTTAAGGAAAAAAGCGATTGAAATCTAACAAAAAATCAATACAAGAAGCTGAGATGTAAGTTTCTGACCATAGGTATTAACCATATTAATAGTTTCTAGTTGAACTAACTTAATTAATTTCTTTTAAAAATTATTTCTTAATTTTATTTTTTTATTCATTGTAAATATTATCCATTCAGTATCGTTAGAAAACGCTCATGATAGGTTATAGTATCCGTTTAATATCGGTTTTTTAGTGCCAAGGAGGCAATCCATCATGTCAATAACTACAATATATCGAGTAACCGTCGTTAAATAGGCCACCAAGCGACCGTTGCAAAATCCTAACGAAGAAGAGGTACTTTATGCCGATATCGATCTAAGTGCGATTATCAAGGAAACCAAGTAACGTAGAAGTTATATTCTCTATTCTAACAAGAAGATATTTATGCTTTATTTCACATCAGATACCCATTTTTGTCATTCCAGTGTTATAAACCTATGCCAGCGCCCATTTGAAAATGTGCATCATATGAACAACACTCTGATACATAACTGGAATGCTCGTGTTACCAATCGAGATAGATAGGACATCACAATGGTTGTTTTAAAAGAAATTATTACAAATATTAGAAATGCAATTCATGTAGCTACCGATGGACTCATCGGTCGTGAACAACTGGCCGAATTGATGATCCTTGCCGCAGTAGCAAGAGAGCATTTATTGGTTATCGGTCCTCCCAGTACAGCAAAAAGTGCGGTTGTTCGGCGTGTATCTCAAACGATGGGGGGAGGTATTATTTTGAATACATTGGGAGTTACTTAACATTGATTCACAAACGGGGGCAATCTACAGAATATCTTCTGGTGAAATACATTTTTATCATAATGGTAGAGTCTTTAAACGAATCATGCTACCCGACAATATTACGGATGAAGAATGTTATAACCTGAAAGTCAGAACAGGTATCAGCTCAATAATTATCTTTCCTTTCAATGGACAGGAACAGAATATTAACCTCTACGGTTCAGTACAGAGTCAACCCTGTGTATCTATTCATTGGACTACTAAAGAAACACCAAATATTCGCGCTATGGATGATGGATGGTTATTCTTCATCGGGAAGGGCGACTGCTTTATCGGAATACAAGCAGAGTAAAGCACCTTAATGTGAGGTAAAAGAGGCCACTTAAAGCCGTCCTTTTGGCTTCTGATGGCTAGTCTGTGCAGGTCATTACGCAGTTTCGTATGACCGGCAGACCGGCAAGGAACACCGAAAATCTGCTGCCTTCGTTTTCTACTACTTCCATCAGGTGTCTCAGCCCGATGAATGTGTGTCCGTTGTTACTTGCTTGGTGGTTTTGAAAATTTCGGCCGCCATGTTGTGTTGGATAAATTACTGGGAATGCGGGCCCAGACGGGGTTGGCAATAATGTGTTGTATTAGTTTCCAGCCGCGCTAGTCCCATCCGCCGTGAATTTTGGATTAATTGAGGCGGTGAAATATCCACAAATTCGCTCACCTACTTTTTTAATACACAAACATATTTAATTTCAATATGTTAACCACATCGCAAGTAATGAAAATCAACAAATTAAAAACGTAATGTTATTACTGGTTTACCTGACTATTTATTAATCATATTTTGCTCAGTGTACATTTTTAATTCATACGTTTGCTGTACAAAAAAATTTAGGACGCTCTTATGACAGGATAACAAGATACTTCATACTCAGTGGGGCTAATGATGAAAAAGGTCAATATATTAATCACTGTGTTAGGCGTTTTGGGAGTGATAACACAGACTCAAGCAAAAGTTGGCTATGGTATAAGCCAACAAGAAACCAAACCACATATTCTACTCGGAGAGAAAAAGGGTGATCCTGCCCTAGGTATTTCTTCTATACCTGGGGTTTGGGGGTAAGCTCTTCACTGCCTCTGAGCTGAAAAAACTCGCCACTCTCGACAAGAACAATATCTATGACGTCAAACAAAAAGGATCAAGAATTTTGGGTATCGAGAATCAATATATCGATATCGGGCAGGTTCCAAATGCAGAAGTTTACTTCGGTGAATGGGCACAAAAAAAACCCGATAAATCGGACATCACCCATACTGTTTTTTATCTAGGCAAAGATGTTACAACCAATATGCCAAAAAACGGCACTGCGACTTACACGGTGAAAGGCCTTAGCCAATATAACGGTAGCAATCTTCTCTCCGGTGAATTAGTCGCAGACTTTGATTCCCAAAAACTGAATGGTTCACTGAGTAATAGTTCACTAAATATAGGTATTGATGCCAATATAAATAATGATGCCGGATTTTCAGGCAAAGCCACAGCCAATGGCAGTGTCAATGGAACCACCGATGGGAAATTCTATGGTGATGCCGCCTCCTCTCTGGCCGGGATTGCCAAATTTGATAGTGATAGAAACAAAGATACGGCTTTCGGCGGCAATAAACAGTAATTTTTCGGATAACAGTGCCATTTGGGGTACTGTTATCTCCACTTTTTCCTTTCATCTTGACAGTCTTGTATCCCTGTTTATTCCCAATAATATGGGCTCTGTAAGCGAGTGTTTTCTATGTCTGACAAAAGAAAAGTAACTGGCAAGAGAAAAGCACCTATATTACTGACCTCACTGCTGATCTCATTCATCTTTCCAGCGGCTCAGTCCAATGAAGATATTAGCCACAATATTTGGCAAGATGCGCGATATAATCAACAGCACAATCAACAAAAAAATGAGGCCAGCTTAATAATATCAAATACCATTTCTACAAAGAGTGGCCATTCATCGATCATAATTCATGGGCAAAAATTCAAGGTAGAAAACAATATTAAAGATATCGGTCAAGTCCTGTACCTTGCCATTAACTATCGACAGTGGCAAGACGTAAGACGCTTCCTGATCGCTTATCAAAAACTACCTGCGCACGATCCGTTACTCATCGATTTTGCTCGAGGTGGTCTGGCCCATTTTGAAGGAAATTTGGCGCTTGCGGCTTCTTATTATCAAAAAATTCTACGTCAAAAACCAAATCTTACGCGCATCAAACTGGAACTGGCCCGTACTTATTTTGAAGATCACAAAAATCGAGAATCCGGGCAGTTATTTGAAGAAGTCAGTAAACAACATCAGTTACCAATAATGGTCCTAAAGAATACCGACAGTTATCTGAAAGCAATAACCCGAAGAAATGGCTGGCATAGCGCGTTCTCACTCGGTTATACCTATGACGATAATATAAATATGTCTCCAAATCAGAAATCGGTCTGCCTGCTTTCCAAAGAGGGAAAGTGCGTGATTGAACGGAAATCGCCAAAACCTATCAAAGATTGGGGGATAACTTATAACGCTATATTAAGCCGACATTACCCACTTATCGGTCATCACGGCATTTTTGGCCGCAGCCTGATTTATGGTGAAAATTATCGCCATTACCACAACGAAAACAAAAATACGTTTTTGCTGGTCGGTGGCTACAACTATAAAAGCAGAACCCATGATTTCACCTTTAGCCCCCTGTTTGAATATCAACAGCGTGCAGGGAATACCGAATACCATGCCATCGGTGCCAAAATGGAATGGCAGTGGTTTATCGCCCATAAAACCACACTCAATATTGAAATTGGACATAAAAAATTGAGTTATCAGCCGCGTTTCCGCAAGAAAGACGGTGAATATTCCTCATCCTATTTCAACCTATCTCATGCCCTCAGTGAAAAATTAGTTCTGTTTGGCGGCGGTGGTTGGATCTACCAAAACAATCAACAACCAGCAGCTCGCTATCAGCAATGGAAAGTGAATGTGGGAATAGCTGGGCAACTCTATTCCCACATTAATGGATCACTGTTTTTCACACTGAAAAAAGCCTACAGCCCATTCTTGGGTGCCAGACGTAAAGATAACGAACAAATCTATACTGCTTCCATTGAATTCCCTACCACTAAGATATTGGGAATGACTCCCTCTTTAATTTTCCGCCATCGACACAATCGCAGCAATGTGAACTGGTTGTACAGTTATGATAAAAACGAAATACAGATACAGCTAGAAAAATATTTTTAATCAAGGCTGTGATACATCTATAAATTCGGCAGACCATGTTTACGCGCATGATCTATTTTATCCTTGCCAGTATCAATGCACCTATATTTTTCAAAGCAAATAACTCCAACAGGGTATGCTAGAACTTTTATATCATTGTGGTGAAAGTTTTCCACTGGCCCTCTAATACAGCGACAACTGGGATATCTTTTTTCTGCTGAAGTGCATTTAACAAAGAGGATATATAATAATCAAATAGTTGAGTTTTAGTTTTTACCAGTCATTAGCCACTCATATTTATGATTTTCTGTTTGTTTGATATTCCCATAGGAAGTGCCTGGAAAATGAGGGTCATGTATTAAATAGTTAGATTGAATATCAAAAATAGTACTCACGCTCAATAAAAGTTCCTATCACCTTATCGTGCATTTCTTCGGATTTTGAATAACTGATAGTTTTTCTATTCAGTCTTTTTATTCGAGTACGCTGAGTTAAATTCGTTCTCTCTATACGCTGAGTAAACGTCTTTCCAGTCAGGTGATCTTCCTCGGGAAGGTTATCATAAACAACATAATC
>NZ_NJAI01000133.1 GCF_002632725.1 Xenorhabdus hominickii | reverse complement strand
GAAAAAAGCCCCGCTGGAGGTCACCAGAAAGATGATGTCACTTCAGGAAGAGACTTATCTTGATCATGCTCAATCCGTGGCAATCCGTTTGTTTCCGGTGAATTCCACGCTGGGCATTGCCGAAGGGATTGAGACCGCCTTGTCCTGTAAGCAGATCTACAAGGTGAATACGTGGTCAACCATGAACGCCGGACATATGGC
>NZ_NJAI01000132.1 GCF_002632725.1 Xenorhabdus hominickii | reverse complement strand
GCTGATATCGGCGGATATTGAGCTGGCGTTGTTATTGGCTATTGGGTTCTGGAATGAGAACCGCGAAGCCCAGTCACTCCCGGCGGGGTTTAAAGCCTTGTTGAATGGCAGGACGTTGCCACGGTCTGGGCGGAGGTCAAGCACCTCAGTGGGCGGGAATTGCTCTCGGCCGGGGCGGAAATGGCCGAGGTCACGGTGCGC
>NZ_NJAI01000131.1 GCF_002632725.1 Xenorhabdus hominickii | reverse complement strand
AACCGGTCCAGCGCCTGAACGCCCAGCTGTACAAACGAATCCAGTGTCGCTTTCAGCTTGTCCAGGGCCTGAATACCCAAATCAGCAAAGAAGGCGAGGCTGGCTTTTAATTCTTCAAACGCCTTCAACCCCAACTGGGTAAAAACATTCAGCGGTGCCAGTAACCGGTCCAGCGCCTGAACGCCCAACTGTACAAACGAATCCAGTGT
>NZ_NJAI01000130.1 GCF_002632725.1 Xenorhabdus hominickii | reverse complement strand
AGCCAATGAACCCAATCATGCCGGGGTGTATATCGGTGACGGGTTGATGCTACACCATCTGTACGGGCAGCTCAGCAATCAGGTGCCTTATGATGGGTACTGGCAGGACAGGACAATCGTCGCTTTGCGATATACAAATCCACCCGCTCCGGCGGGTTTTTTATTGGAGTAACCTCATGAATACAGTACGAACAGTGCGGCTTTATGGTGTCCTCGGTGCCCAATTCGGCCGCGAGCACA
>NZ_NJAI01000013.1 GCF_002632725.1 Xenorhabdus hominickii | reverse complement strand
GGTATTGCCTCTGCTTCACCACGATTATTAATATTAAAAATAATTGAGCAATGTGGTATCGATAATTATTTTGAATATATATCTTCAGCAGATGATATAATCATATAATAAACCACACCCATTGGTTTATCTTAATGCAGCCGAAAAAATGAATGTGTTACCTAACGAGTGTATAGGGATAGAAGATTCCAAAACTGGCATGATTGCAGTTAAAGCAGCCTCAATGAAATGTGTAGTTATACCAAATAATATTGAATATGATTACTCATATTGGGATTTAGCGGATTGGAAGATAAAAAAATTATGGGAATTAGGAAACATAATTTAATTAATTAACCTGAGATCGGTTTAAGCCATCACCCGAAGTCCTGTTTTTTCAGCGCTTGTGATATTGAGTGATGGCTTTTTGGGTTTTAAGCAGTAAGCGATTAATCCACCTAATAAATTCAGCATGAAGCCATGCAAACTACGATGGCGGGAATGCTCAATTTGTGTGACGTTCTTAAGCTGATCATTGATGGTTTCGATGATGAACCGTTTAGCCAACATGGCTCTATCCCAAGCCGCCAATAACCCGGGTTTCATGTTTTTTCGTTGCCCTGTAATTAAGGTTATTCCTTCTGTTTTTAAGTCTTCCGTTAATGCCTTGCTGATATAGCCTTTATCCGCATAAAGTTTATCTAAAAGTCCTTTTGATAATTCTCGAACCGGTGTCCTATCATCAACATTCGCGGGGGTGAGTTTTGCCGCAACAATTTCACCAAGATGATTAATAACGAGGTGAAGTTTAAAACCCTAGAACCCTCCCATCGTTCCTTTTCCTCTCGCCGCCGTCTCTTTAAACACTTTATGTCTTGGTATTCTGAGGTTGTGACACACTTTAATACTAGTTGAATCAATAAATTCAATGCCTGTCGGCTTGCCTTTAAGATGCGTAAAAAACGAACTCAATGGGATAAGTACCATTGGCATGACCTCAAGAAAACGGGTGTAGCTGAGCAATGTAGGAAACGCTTTTCTATGATATAAGTAAATGAATCCAAGATAAAAATTCTTGAAATCACGCTGGTGTGACATATGAAAAGCAATAATAATGGTCATAATTTCACTCGTACTCATTCGTCCTTGGCGTAAACGTTGACGTTCACCGCTCTCAATCAGGTACTTTTGCCATTGAGGCATAAAAATCTGACAAAAATCGTCGACATGACAATATAAGTTGACTAAATTACGCATAGCGGGTTCCTTTGTGAGAAATCATTCTTGGTCGAAAGATCTGATCACGGAACTCGCTTTTAGTTCCCTTCTTTTTATCCCGAGTTCAGGTTAATTAACCTCAGCTCTGCTTAAGAAGAGCCAAGTCAGAGCCCCGTAAATTTAAGCTCGGTTTTTGGGTTGAAAAGTGTAAGCAATTAATCCTGACACAACCTCCAATAAAAAACCGAGCGCTTAGGGGTATTGTGCCCAATTCAGCGAAAAGTTCCACGAATGAAAATAAATTTATTAAATTCAATTCATTATGATTAAATTCATTCTATTAATTTAATCTCTTTTGATACTTTAGATATTGTGTGTCTAGAGCAACCGAGCAAGTCAACAATATAGCTATAGCTTTTGTGTTCCCTGAGAAGACCTTCGATTTTTTGGTGCAGTTTCTTGTCTATCGGGCGGCCTTTATACTTACCTTCCTGCTTGGCTTTTTTTACACTTAAATTGTACTACTCGTATCGATTGAGTCATCTTCTCATTATATTATGTCGCCTATTTTTAGCTGATATAGCATGAGAACAATGAAAGAAATCAAATCAAGTCGTATTCAAATTTTGACAGAGCAGGAAATTCATGAGCTGTATTCTCTCCCCACTTTTAATCAAGCAGAGCGCGAAGAATTCTTTTAGTTAGATCCTAGCATCAAAAAATTTCTATCAAAAATGGGAAAGATAGAAACGAGAATATATTTAATTCCCCTGATCGGTTATTTCCGCGCTAAATCAGTCGTACCTAAGTTTAAACTACGAGAGGTCAAGCAAGATGTAGTCTACATCTACGCCACTTATTTCCCAAACAGAGCTCCCAAATATCCATTTGTCGCTAAAAGTACTCGAGCAACATTGATTGTGAAGATGTATGAGATATTGGGATTTGCAAGGCTATTAAAGCGCGATAGACAAACATTAATGGATCGTTTAAAAGACGTAGCAACAATCTGCACGTATCCAAAATATATTTTTGATGAATGTCTGGCTTTTTTTGGGCAAAAACGAATTGGGCTGGTTGGAAGTGGAGCATAATTATGAAAACTTATTTATAATGCTGGAGAATGTTTCTGACAGAAATGGCATTTATATTCAATTAGTTAAAAAACTCTTCCCAAATAGAACATTAGAGACACCGTAGTCCGATAAGTTTCCTATTGAAACCAAATCGCAACTACGTGTCTCTGAATTAGCTATTCTTAAACAATTCGAAGGTTGTTCCTATTTCGTAATTGCCTTAACTTGCAATCGATATGTAATCAATGATGCAAGTTCAGCCAGCGGCTTATCACTTAACAACAATTCCAGCGGAATATCCAAACGTAATTGTTTGTTGATTTTTTGTACCAACATTAAACCATTCAATGAATCAATACCGTTGTTAGTCAAAGGTAGATCGGGATGGAATACTTCTGTTGACGTCCCAACAATCTCACCACAAAAGGTTTGTAGCAAGCTAACGACATCGTCCAGATCACTCACTGCAAGCGCCGCTTCTATGGGTAAAGTCTGAACCACATTTTCTTGCTGAATATCACGCAATAGCGGTAGGTGACGCATCTGGCTGGACAGCAAATTTGACCAATTCGTCAAGAATGGCACCAGTTGCGGCTCAATCCGAGCAAACAAGCGCTCTAAAACAGCTAATCCCTCCTCTGAACCAAATGGCTGTAAGCCACTATTTTCCAATATTGGCAGCGTTCGACTATCCCGCAAAGCGATCCCCGCTTCCCATGGCCCCCAATTAAGGCTTAACGCAGGTAAACCTTGCTGACGCCGTAAACAGGCCAGACTATCCAACATAGCGTTAGCCGCTGCGTAAGATGCCATACCCGGTAAAGCCAATAATGCCCCCAACGAGGAAAACATAACAAAATGCTCTAAAGGTGCATCAGCCAACGCTTGATGCAATGTCCAGGCAGCTAATGCTTTAGTGGCAAATACTCTATCAAACGCCTCGGGGCTGAGTTCACGATATCCCTGATCTTCAACATGCGCAGCGCAATGAATCACCCCACGCAGCGGCTGGCTGGCTTGTTGTCGATACTCAGCCAAACAAATGTGGGTCCTTTCCACATCACCGAGATCAACCGGCAGATAATTAGCCTCGATCCCTTGTTGATGTAGCATTTCCAATAACTTTTGATCAGCCGTATCAAGGGCAAGACGACGCCCGATCAATAACAAATGTTGAGCACCATGCTGTACCATCCAGGGGATCAATTGACGCCCCATATCACCAAAAGCACCAGTCAGCAGATAGCAGCCATCTGGACGAAAACGCACTGGTGGTAGCGCGGGTATTTCAGGTAATGGCACAAGGCGTAGCACATAACGCTGATCATGGCGCAGAGCTAATTGATCCTCGCCATCACCTATCAATAGCGCGTCCCACCATTTGGTTGGAGCCGTGATACTGTCAATATCCAGTAATCCACCCCATAATGCAGTTGCTTCTTGTTGACCAATAACGCGCATCATTCCCCATAATGCGGCGGCAAATGGATCGGGCTGATCCTGCTCAGTAATTTGATGAGCACATTGAGTCACTATCCACAAACGTGGTTTTATCGACCGTTCGGCTAGCGCCGCACACAAATGGATCAACGAATGATAAGCCATCCGCGGAGCCTGCAACGGCCAGAGGATCAGGATCCTTTCGGTTTCAACAGGAAGAGTATCAACTAATTCTTGAATTTTCTGATAACTGTCAGGCAGACCAGAATACAACGAGGCACACCCACCACGGCGTTGCAACTCATCAACTAACTCTTCTGCCAGAGCGTTTTCACCCCCAAGGATAGCCCATTGCGTCACAGACTCTGTTGATGGCTGAGCGGGCAGTTTACGCCACTGTGGTTGGCCGACAACCAGATTGTGCAGTTTGGCAGACAAGCTATTTTTTCTATTACCAACAAGCTGAACGCAAAACCCGCTGATCTGACAAAGCAACATACCGCTATCAGTATAGACGTCAATATCACCAATCCATTGTTGTTGCGTCTGCTTAGTATTTCGGGCATGGGCATGAACCCGACCTGACAATTTACCATTGATACGCAAATGCTGAATACTGACCGGGATACGGAACTCGTTGGCAGGAATTGGCGCGTGAACATCAGCAGACTGAATCGCCAACAATGATTGGAAGATGCCATCCAAAGCCGCTGGGTGAAAATTCATTCCCTCCGGTGCAGGTGGTAATTCAATCTCACAGATTGTTTCTTCTTTACCAACAAACGCATGGCGCAGAGTACAAAAAACACCACTATAACTGAAATGTAGATGTTGAAATGCCTGATACAACATCTCTTGGTTCCACATGCAAGGATAGCGATCATTTACCGCTAATGGAGGAATAGCACAAGCAGTAGCACCCGGTACAACGATGTTCACCTGTGCACTGGCTGCAAGTTGGTAATGTACACTCTCATCCAGATTACGGGTAATGTGTACTTGCACTTCCATTCGCTGGCGATCTAGCTGTGTCTTTAACCTGAATTCTATGCCTGGCTCTAGCAGTAAAGCCGATTGCAACACAATATTATCAAGCGCTAATCCAACGTCAGGAAAACAGATACGAGCCGCCGCCAACATGATTTCAATATAGCCCGCAGCCGGAAACATTGCATTTCCCATGACAACATGATCGAGTAACCAAGGCACTTGTTCTACAGCCAACTCAGCTTGCCAACTCTCGCTGCCCGGCTGAGCTTCGCCCAATAATACACCGCTCAATATACGTAATCGGCGGCGACGGCTAATCTCTGGTTCATACCAATAAGATTGCTGATGCCAGGAGTAAGTGGGTAGATCAATTGGGCAAGCGGTAGGCATCAGAGTCCGCCAGTCCGGTTCAACCCCAGCTTCAAACAGCTGTCCTAACAGTTGTGGCCAGTTCTGCCCTGAGCGACAAGCAAACACCTGTCCTCGATAAGGCTGGCTCCAATCCTTTAATCCTGCACTCAGTAGGGATTTAGGTGAAACTTCCAGAAAATGGTGGAAACCCGCTTTGAGCATGTTTTCTACCGCGTCGTCAAAACGGAATGACGAAACGACATTGTCAGCCCAATGCTCGGGACTCAACTTTCCATTAATCAACTCCCCGGTGACTGATGAAAACACTGGCAACAAAGGTTCTGCCGCGGGAACGGTTGCCGCATCCGCAGTCAACCCAGCCCTGATTGACTCTATATAATGGGAATGAGAAGCAATTCTATAATTGAGCCAACTACTGGCGATACGCTGCTGCTTTAAGCGCTCAGCAACAGCGGTTAATTCACTTATAGGCCCAGACAGTAAGCAACGATTGATACTATTACGCCCCGCTATCACCACGGCAGGCTCGGCACCGGGGGCAGACAAATGAGGCAATATCTGCTCAACTGTCGCCGCCACGATTAATAATCCGCCGCCTTTATTCAACACACGTTCCAGATAATGATAACGCTGATGTAACAGTGTCAGTGCCTGCGTCAGATCATAAATTCCCGCCAGATAACAAGCCGCCGTTTCACCGGAACTATGACCAAGTAACGCAGCTGGTTTGAACCCCCACTTCTGCAACTGCGCAGCCATTGATATTTGTACAGCAAACTGCATTGGCGGCTCTATCAGTTCATCGGCAGAGATCAATGCCGCATATAAGGAAGGTGCAGAAAATCCCGTCCAAATTGCCTCACAACGCTCGAATTGTTCAGTAAATTCGGGAAATTGCTGAAACCAAGCGATAGAGTCTTGCCAATCTTCACTGCCAATACCCGCAAATATCCAAGCCAGACGATCAACTTTTTTATTATTATGCTCCGACGACACATTCAGATTAGTCAACCGCTGTCGCAACTGTTCTCGGTTACTGAATGCGATCCCCTTACGTAACGGAAAGCAGTGACGAGTCGTCGCCAAGCTATAGCACAAATCATCAAGGGCAATATCTGGCTGCTGTTGCAGCAAATCAGCAATGCTCTGCGCTTGTTGCTTCAGAGAAAACTCAGACTGCGCAGACAATGGCAGCATGAAAGCTTGCCCTTGCGTCGTCCGAAGTTGTACGGAAGATTCTGCATTATTACTTAACACCACATGGACATTCGTTCCGCCAAAACCAAAGGAATTCACCCCAGCTATCACTTTTCCTTCAGACAATGGAGTTAACTGCTGTGGAACTTGCAATCCCAACTCAGTAAAACGAATGTAGCGGTTAGGCGGCTCGGCATGTAAATTGCCCGGTACCTGTCCTCGTTGTAAACACAATACCGCTTTAATTAATCCAGCAATGCCCGCCGCAGCTTCCGTATGACCAATTACGGATTTACACGCACCAATCAACAATGGGCGGTCTGTCGGTTCGGGCCGACAGACCAGCCCCAGTGCTTCTGCTTCTATCGGATCACCTACCCCAGTCCCAGTACCATGGGCCTCAATATAATCAATCTCTTCCGGGGAAATCCCCGCCTGAGCACAGGCCATCCGAATCACTCGTTGTTGTGCGGTGCTACTTGGCTGAGTAATCGTGGGAGTGCGGCCATCTTGATTGGCAGCTGAACCGTGGATCACCGCCAAAACGGGATCGCCATCCTGTAAAGCCGCATTCAAAGGTTTCAGCAAAACAGCACCGACTCCTTCACTACGCACATAACCATCAGCGTTAGCTGAAAAGCTATGACAGCGGTTGGTCAATGATAGAAAACCAGTACGGCTTTCTACTACCGAAAAATCAGGCATCAACATTAACTGGCTGCCACCCGCTAGCGCCAGTTGTGATTCTCCGCGCCGTAAACTTTCACAAGCCAAATGGACCGCTAACAGGGACGATGAACAGGCGCTATCAATAGTCAAGGATGGTCCTTGAAAATCAAACGCATGGGATATCCGGTTTGACAACATGGTTCCCATTGCACCGGTTGAGGTATAACCGGTAGTCTGACGCAAATCAGTAAATTGCAGGTGCATATAATCATGAGTGAAAGCACCGATATAGACACCAACCGCCTGACCCGCCAACGATTTTGGCGCTATTCTCGCCCGTTCCAGCGTTTCCCATGTCACCTGCAACATCAAACGATGCTGTGGATCGATAAAAGGCGCTTCTGTATTACTGATATCAAACACCGCCGCATCGAAGCCGGTAACATCAGCGATAAATCCGCCTTCTCGCGCCACCATTTTCCCCGGCAAATTACGATCTCGGGAACTATAAGCCTGAGTTGACCAGCGTTCAGGGGGGACTGGGGTAATTGCGTCACTTGAACCACACAACAGCTGCCAGAATTCCTCTGGAGAGCTAACATCCCCCGGGAAACGGCAACTCATACCGATAATGGCAATCGGCATATTATCGCTTCTCATCATATTAATATCCATAGTGGTATTCTTTACTCCGATTAGTTGTTTGCCAGATCATCGTGCTTACTTATCAACACCAAGTCGTCGGACTGGGAATACATTTTGGCGGATGAGGTGGTAATCCCGGCGTCATCAATGACTGATAGCTGATACCCGTATTGAGTAACTGATAACGCAAACCACTTGGGCAGGTGGTGGCTCCATCCATTGCCTGAGTGATATCAATTGTCACCCCAAAAGCGACATTAACCGGTTGCAATGTATTGTCAGCCGCAGTACGGATGATACGTAATGGCGATCCACCACAAACTTGCAGATGGTTATTACCGACCTCACTCACCCGAATCACCATAAAGTTACAATATCCTCGATAATTCAGATCGGTGTCTGGCGGCTGGTTGGAAATAATCCAATATTGATCACTTTGCTTTTCAATGATTTTGGCATTAGATAACAGGCTGTAGCCGTTATCAGTGAATACCTGACGCAACTCTTTTGAGACTGTGCCACTATTTAATGAACTCATCAGCTCAAGCGCCGCACTGAATAAAGGCACACCTGTTAACTTATTGCCTGTTTCCTCAAACGGTAAAGCCACCGCGCCATTGGTCAGATTAGCGCCGGTCAATTTAGCTTCCGTAAAGATAGTGCCTTGAATTGAAGCAAAGGCCAGAGATGCCGGCTTAAGACCTTCGGTGGGTTCTAACATTGCCTTGCTGAAATCAGTATTCACCAGACTAGCATAGGACAAATTCGCACCAAACAATCGAGCCTGAGTGAAATTCATTGTCGCTAAGTTAGCATTCGACAAATTGACCTGTTCCAAATTGGCGTTATCGGCTCTGGCGTTACTGCCGTACCAATGAGCGCCAGACATATCAACCGCGTACAGATTAGCGCCAGTCAGGATAGCATTAGGCATAAATGTGTTGGCAAGAATTGCCGCATTACCGCCATTATCTTGCGCAACGTTTAATTGCCCATCCTGATAGTGAATAAATAACGGTTTACCATCATGTTCCACCAGCCAGTTCTGGCCCGGCTGACGAACCAACACCTCTGCCTGACCATTAACCAATATCTTTCCCTGATACAAAATTTGACGTAACCGTTCAGGCAGTTGCTGATTATCCAGCGTCTGAGCATCGGCTTCATCCAAATGTGTCACTGTGGATAAAGCACCAAATTGAGCGCCAGTTAAATTAACATTCTCCAGACTCGCATTAGATAAATTCGCGCCAACTAAAGAGACATTTCCCAGAACAGTGGCACCGGCCAGATTAGCACCGACCAGAACTGCGCCATTCAGTGACGTAGAATCCAGATTTGCCTTTTTCATCGACGCCATCAGGAATATGACTTGATCCAGCTTCTGGCTGCTCAGATTAACGCCATCCATCTGTGCCTGAGTAAAATCCGTTTTAGCGGTAATCGTGGCATCAACCAAGTTCATCTCTGTCAGCACCGTCGCTAATAAGGTACTGTCGCTGAGGTTAAGTTGACTATAACCGGTAGTTAACGATAACCGTGCGTTGGTCAGATTTGCGCCACTGAAATTAACATGATTGATATTCGCCCCGGTAAAATCAGTCCCCACTAACGTGGCTTGACTAAAATTCGAGGTCTGCAAAGTGGTATTCTGCAAATTCACCAACGTCATGATCGCCGCGGTAAAATTGCAGGAAGCCAGACTGGCGCCGCTTAGATCAACATTAATCAGATTCGCCTGAGATAAATCAGCATTCTCCATTATCACCGAAGGTAACAATGCTCCAGAGAAATCCGCACCGGGCGCTTTTAGACGATTCAATATCGGCTGACCACCACTGCTCTTACAGCCACGGAAAATGGCGTTCGGTAGCTCAGCGTCAGGCATATTGGTCTCACTACCGACGATACACTTTTCAAAAAGCGCATTTTTACCATGAATATGCGTTAGATCAGTCTTGCTTAAGTCACAACCACTAAAATTACAATCATCAACTTTGACATTAGTTAAATCAGCATCAATCAATGTCGAACCATGCAGGTCGGCATTGGACAAATCGACGGCCATCATCACCATTTCATTCAAATTCTCTTCGGCGAGATAAGCAAAACGCAGATCTGCTCCCATTGCCCCCCATTCTTTAAGGAATTCCAAGTCCTTTGTCACGATAGTACGAGTAAATTGGGCTGACAGAGGCGGACTGCTAGTGACTACCTGCCAAACCAGCCCAGATTGTTGCGCCACCAAATAGCTGTCACCACTGCTACTGATACGACGCAGGCGAAATCCAGATCCTTCTACCTCTTCCAACCGGATCTCGGCAACCGCGCCATTGCGCGATTGATTAGCTTGAGGAGTATTACCGCTCGCGGCCAAGTATTGACCATTGCCCGCCTGTAACCAAAAGCTACTAATGCCATAAGCATTAATCATTTGATTTATCGCCCCTGATTGCTTGGCTGACAGGCTGAGCGTACCATCCGTCTGAACAGTAATCAGTTGGCCGGAAGTTGCTGCAAATTGCCATTTACCGGCAAAAGATCTGGATTCACTCATGTCATTATCCTCTTGATTGAACTACAGAAACCTTTCCGGCTCTCCCGGCCTGACCACCACTGGCGCTAATACCGCCAATGCCATATCCCCCATCGGGTGCATGTGAACCATCACCATTTACACCCCCGCGCCCAGCAATCCCCCCAGCGCCACCTGGCTGTCCGACGCCGCCATCCCCGCCATCAGAGGTGGCAGATATTGGTTTCGGTAAGCTAGTCTGGATGTATCTGACCCAAACATTACCGCCATCGCTGCCAGCCCCGCCATTGCCTCCATTTCCACCATTGCCACCGTTACCGCCGATACCACCCGGCTTCCCTGACGATAATGAACTACCACGGCCACCATTACCGCCATCACCACCATTGCCGCCATAACCCGCTGTACCACCATTACCGCCATTACCGCCACTATTGCTAATACGCACCACGCTCTGTACGTCAAAACGATTACAACGCAGGGCAAACCACCAGCCAGAACCTGATTGACCATCCAGGCCATTCTGACCGGGTTGACCATCACCACCAGGGCCACCGGCAGTGGGTGGCTTGCGTCGAGAGCCATTCTGACCATCAACCCCCCGTTGACCATCAGCGCCATTGGCTCCATCGGCACCATTCACGCCATTAGTACCCAAAATTTGAATATCTGCGACCATGACTCCTCCTTGCCGTTATTGTTTTTTGCCGTTGACATAAACTGAGCCTACGGTACCTGCTTTTCCGGCAGTTCCTGTGCTCCCTGATGTACCATTTTTACCTGAGCTACCACTGGAATAACCACTACCGCCGCCGCCGCCGACACCACCAGAACCACCATTGCCACCATTACCACCATTGCCGGCAATTGCCCTGGCCTTAAAGGATGCGCTCCCCCCTTCGTCGTAAGTAAAATAGATGTTACCGCCGTTACCCGCGTTACCACCATTACCGCTGGCACCACCATTGCCACCACTACCGCCATTACCGCCGTTTCCAGCCCTACATTCGCTGGTAGAGCCACCGCCATTCCCTCCTTTCCCGCCATTACCACCGTTACCACCATTACCGCCATTACCACCATTACCGCCTTGTGTCAGCATATTCACAAAGCCTGTGATGGTACCGGTTTTAAAATTGACATCCTCTGCATTCCCTCCTTTCTCGCCGTCACTTCCTCTGGCGCCATCAGTACCACCGCCACCCGCAGTACCTGACGTAGCCTGCGTTGCACAGGAGTTTTTATTATCTTTACCGGGGTTACCATTACTGCCGTCTTTCCCATTGGAGCCACTGTTTCCGCTCCCGCCATTGCCTCCGTCCCCTCCAATATTTTCAATGTTCGTGCCATCATTATCTGTACCTAAGGTATTAACTATGATCACTTCGTTCGCCTGAACCGTGCCATTGGTGAGATAAATAATTTTACCGCCAGGTTGAATCGTTATCTTATTAAAATTTAAGTTAACAGGTTCTCCGTGACTCTCTTTACTTCCAACAATCAATGGATTACTGGCAGTAACAACGATATCTTCACCACTGTATAACGCGACTTTCATCGGGAAACGTTTAGCGTTCAGAATATCTTCATAATCTTTGACCAAAGGAGAATAACCATAGATATAAGCGCGGAAAGCTTTACATATATCAGCATGATTACCGGTGACATTTGCCAACCGTTCAGCAGAATAGGGTTCAGGTAGCGGATGATGGGGTTCCATTCCGCCTGGTCCATACTCACTGTCAGGCACACCCCCAAGTTCCTTCAATTCTTGTATGGTTTGTACGGTAAAAAACGCGGGTGGCACAGTGGCTATTTTCGGGTCGTTAGAAAATATCACCGGCCCGTCAAAGTCCGAAGTGTTCAATTGCTTTGGCTGCCGCTCGGTACCGGTCAAATGATAATGCTCACGCAATTCAGCCAAAGTTTCGTTAACCGTTTTCATTTTATTCATGGGAATTCTCCTGAGTTTTGGTATAAGTTTGTACGTTTAGAATCACAGAGGCGTCACATATCAGTTGCCCACCTTGCTTAAGCGCCAAAGTGTCAACCACCACCACTATCGGTCTTGAAGTCGGATTGCTAATGTTCAGAACCCCGTCATCAGCAATCTCCAGTTCAGCAATCGCAAAAACATCAACGGTTGCCGGAAAGGATATCGGCGCTTCAACAGGGGGGATACCAGAAAGGGTCAATAGCTCCGATGCTGACGACACTTCTGCCGTATAAGAAGGAGCCAGTGACTGTGGGTCGTCAGGCCGTAAAGAGCCTTGCGACGAAGATGCAACAACGACTTTCTCCGTTACATCGCTCTCTGGGATACCTAATAATTGCAAAACCTCTTTAAATCCTGAGCTATAATTTTTTAATGGCATAGTTGTCTCCGAGAAACTGTAAACAGAAATAATCTGCTGATTATCGCCATCCACGGTGCAAATAACTGGGTAACGGGTACTAACATCAGTAATGATGAAATAACCATTTTCATTGATAGTTTCGATCGTTGCCTTGTTACTAAGAGGGTGTTTGTTGTCAGCAAAAACTGAGCGGATTTTATCCATATCGTGTTGCTGGAATATCGGTAATTGATCGATACCCAGATCGAATATTGGTGTAGTTGGCATCCACTGGCTGATCTGTGGTTGGGTACGTTGATTTTCACCCAAGAATTTGCCGTAATTCATCGCCACCAGAGTACGGAACGAATCTATCGCCAGATGTCCAGCAACAATATGCTGGCGTTTAGCTGGATCAGGCACTAATGTCGAATCAGGGACAGTTACCAGGAAAGTACCGTCAGGATTATAGATATCAAGGATATAATCCGTTGGATCCCGCCCTTCGTTACGGTATGACAAGACATAAATATATCCCTTCGCCTCAACCGCAACATCCAGATACGTAATCCCGGCTGGCTTATTCAGTGGCATATAGGACAGATAATCCGCTACCGTAATCTGAGCAGGATTCGTTGCATTAAGGGTTAACAGCCAGGATCGAGCGCTGCTAAGATCATCAATTTGCCATTTGACACCTTGACCGATAGCGATAACCCGTACATTACTCAAATCGTTATATACAGATACCGTTTGTCCCTGAGCGGTCAGCGTGTAAGTCACGGGTTTCTGCGGATCATATACCAACCAGCTCTGCCCTTGCTGTATCACGTCAACCGTTGTGCTGCCAACTGGGTCAATATTACCGTCTGCGGTCTGGTTATAACTTAGATAGATCCCATCTTGCGCAAAGGTGGCAATAATCTGCTCGTCCAGTACTCCAGCATTCAGCGAACGTATAAAGTTTGGATCACTGTTACTGAACAGGAATGTCAACCCCTGCTCACGAAATGCTTGTTGTAATGCCGGGGAAAACTCCTGAGCATTCAGTGTTGCCTGATAATCAGCGGTAGCAAGTTGAAACAGTGTTGCACCCGCAAAACTCGGGAATGAGTTCCCTTTAGTATCAAACGCCTGAATACGGGTATTGATTGTCTCCAATAATAGTATGCGGCCATCTGGCGTTACGGTCAGGGCAATTGGCCCATGGGTTAGCCCTTGCCGAATCCCTTCTCCAGAGACAATCTGTGCCGCTGGAGCCTGATCATCCGGATAGCCCTGATCACCCAACGCCAGGATCTGCATCTTGCTATATTGCCAACTGACAGCAATGACATAGCCGCTCGGGTGAACCACCATCGCATCAAGATATGGAATGGTAAAAGTCCCCCACGAAAGCGGATTATCCGTCAAACCAAAATTATGGCTGCCATCACGCAGGTCCACCCGACGTAAGTGATATTCACCAAACCGTGAATCAATAATAAAGTTATAAGGCGTGATGGTTTTTTCGTCCGGTCCAGCGCCGAAACTGTTATAACTGATCAGCGGTTGTACTTTGAAACCCACCTCGGATAATTTCAGACGTTCATTCAACGTGTCGTTGCTCAGAGTGGAAATGTTTTGCAACACATACATCTGGCCGCTATTTGGCGGACTTAATGGATCTTCTAGTGGGATATCCTGACCGGAAGCTTGATAGCAATAACCAACCTGATAATCCGAATCCAATATTGTCATATTGACCAGTTTACAGATGTTCTTGCCCACATTGCTGCAATTGAGTGAAGACTGGGTTTCCAACGGCACGCTGCCTTCAATCCACTGGTACTCTTTTTTATCTCTATCGTAAGACAACTGTTCCCAATATTCGTATTGAGTCACCTGAGTCAGCGGCACCAACATCTCTTTTATATTACCGCTGACGCGCATGATGCCTTCATTAGGGTCGTCTGGCTGCGCATTCAGCAGATCACTGGTGTAGCTCCCCGCTAACCAGCCAGTGGCTGAATAGACATTAGCCTTGATTTTGAGTGTTCCACCCCAGCCAACCGAATTGAAATTAAAAGATAGTGGTGTATTGGAACCTGTCGTGGGTAATGGAATAGTCTGGGTATAGTAGGTGCCGTTGGTATATTCAACGGTCACCTGGCACTGTACTGCCACCGGCGGCCAGATTGCGGTTTCCGGACGGCCCGCTTCACCATGAGCAGGATCAGGATGCAGAGTAAAAGCCAGTGTCATCTGACGCTTGATATCCACTTCCAATGTGGCGGGCGAGGAAAGTAATTCACCTGTAGTTACAGCGATCTGTGCCACATCCAGCGCAATTGCAGCTAGCCGGAACGCCCAACCAACCACCGGAACCGCCTGCGCAGCCGCACTGGCTGCTACTTGGGCTGTAACATAAGTCGCTAACGCTTCCATCCCTTTTTTAGCCAGAATACCAATGGCAATGCTGGCTAAACTGGTTAGCACCTTTTTAGTATTGAATAACGCTGAACCGACAGCGGCACCACCACCAATCAATGGGAAAGCAATACCGGCCAGTATGGCAACGTTGTCCTTATTAGAAATAAAATCTTTATACCACTGGCTGTTAGTTACCATGGCTCCAGCTAACATCATCAGAGCCGGAATACCGTATTGGAACATACCGGTCAAAATCACACCCGGCCAAACAATCGGGTTCTCCCAACGGGAGGTTCCCAGGCCACC
Organism: Xenorhabdus hominickii; assembly: GCF_002632725.1. Classification (GTDB taxonomy): domain Bacteria; phylum Pseudomonadota; class Gammaproteobacteria; order Enterobacterales; family Enterobacteriaceae; genus Xenorhabdus; species Xenorhabdus hominickii. The sequence continues at coordinate 33,256 of NZ_NJAI01000013.1, read as the reverse complement.
AAACAAGAATTTAGCTGCCTGGGCTTCAGCCGGCCAGGGCAAGCCAAATTTAGTGGGATCAGTGGGCATCGGGATCCCCATGATCGTATTGACATTAGCCAATACGCCCAGGGCCTTTTGTGATGGCGTTTCGAATAACGCGGCCAACTCTTGAGGGAAATAAAATGGCCAATTACCGTCAACCTTTGGATTATCGATCGGCTGTTCCATCTTCGTGTCTTTAAAAAATTGAATATAGACACCTAGCTGACGTAAATATTTGTTCTTAAAGTCAATGGAAAAATGGTTTTGGCTGCTATCGTAACGGATGCTGTTGGCATACACATCCATACCGTGATTAGGAGTACGGTTGGTGGCAGTCCAGATTTGGCTGGTGTCCCGCTTAAGAGCCAATGCTGCTGCCTGATCTTTGAATTCGGCAACGTCCAGAGACGCACTTTGGCTGACACTCCAATTATGATTTTGCAGGCGACCATCATCACGCGAAGTTCTCAACGCATTGGACGCAGGTGAACCTGATCCTCCCTCTGTTTCATCTGATAAATTATATTGCATCACCGGATCACCAGCGGGAAAAATCACCTGCCCATCTTGACCGACCCAATCAAACTCGTAGAACATTTCGCTGCCATCAGGGGCAACCAATTGCCCATAAGTGGCAAACCCCCCAGTTTCCGTTGCTGGCCCTTGACTCGATATCGATATAGCCAGTTCATAAACTCGGTTATATTGCAACGGGTCTATTGCCTCCGGTGGGGCAATATGTGCATTCATGACAATTGATGCCGAATAGGCCTGACTGTTAGCCAATTCCGGATGGGAAAACACAATAGAACAGGCAACATCCCACGGCGTTTTTACTTCATTAGCTGCAATCAACAGATCACTGCAATGAATAGAATTTAGCGCCAAATGTTGACTATTAACACCAAAAGCACTGAGTTTGCCAGGTAAAGCTATACCCACATTATTTACTGCGAGTTTTTCTATATTACGTTTAGCATAACGACGTAAATGAGCATTAGGAATATGATAAGAAAGATGATAAAGAACCGGTAATGAAGAACGATAAGGCCCGGATTTATCACCAACCACTTTAATTAGCGTAACGTGATGAGGTAAAAAATAGTGTTCAGGTACCTCCGCGAAATGGCTAATATTGTGTGAACCGTAACGCAGAACCATATCTATTGCAGGATTTTCTCCAGCTGCTCTGGCTAAACTTGACTCATCATGTTCTTGCAACGGTATATTATATTCACCAACCCAAAGGTTTAATTGACTGGATTGGGTACGTAAATGGCTTTGAGCTAGGTCAAAATGTAGAATATGCGTTTTCATTTGGATTTTATCTCTCTAAATAACTATTTTCGTTATCACAATAAATACTCAATAACCGTATAAATAATTCGGCGGAAAATCCCGAAAAAATAATCCCCATGAGAATGAATACATCCTCCTATAAACTTATTTTTTAAATGATAAATACCTGAAACTAAGTAGAAAAAGATTTATCTACTTTACAAAAATCAATTGAATGTGACATTTAAGCTACACAATTAATAACATTAATGCGATTTCAAACTTTTTTCATCAGTTAAAGAAGATATTTATGTGACGCATAGCTAGCTTTCAATTTTAGCTAATTAATGGTTTCAATTTTAAATCTTTATTATCCGATGTTATTAGTATGAGTTAAATTAAGAGTAAAAATAATCATCTAAAATTATAAAACCTATCTTCAATAATAAAACAAACCTTTAAATAAACTAATCTCATAAATTAAGAGGAGACCATAAAAAACTGTGGGGCACGGTGTTAAACCGGCGATAGAATGAACAGTTAAGTGCACTTATTAGTCCGATATTTCACCATGAAAATTTATGTCGTTAAAATCGCCCTTCGGGGTATTAGCCCAATGGTCTGGCGCCGATTCAGACTATCAGGCGAGACATCTTTAGCCGCTTTTCATTATATTATTCAGATCGCGCAGGGATGGCAGGATGATCACCTTCACCAATTCCGTATTTATGCTAAAGATTACGGCATTTCCTACTCCGGCGGGATTGCATTTTCTGATAATCCTTACAAAATCGCGCTGGATGACTTTGGATTTGATGCTGGTGACCGTTTTACCTACGAGTACAACTTTTTCGAGCACTGGTTTCACGATATCCGTATTGAAACTGTTTTCGAAAACGCTAACCTGAAGTCACCTTTTTGTTTGGCCGGAAACCGAATGCCCGGGGCGACATTAGCCGATGAAACGACTAAAACACTAGCATTGCTCAACGCGATTATTCATGCTGATGAAACGACCACGGTCGGAGAGATCCGTCCCTTGATTGAGGCACTTGATGCCGTCAGATTCAACCGTCCAAAGGTGAACCGCCAATTAAGCAGACTCAACCTTGATTCACCGGAACTGGAATCCATCGTGATCGGGCTGTAGTGGATAGCGATGATCGGTATCCATAAAGGTATACCCTAACCTGACGTCAGGCCTGATAATGAAAAAGTGTCAGAGTAAAGTCTCTATGCACATTTATTGACACAGGCAATTAAAGGTCATAGATTCTTTTCTGACACATTCAGTATTGGAGGAGTATGAAAGGTCAACGTATTGGCTATATACGGGTAAGTAGCTTTGACCAGAACCCAGAACGACAACTGGATCAGACTCAGGTGGACAAAGTCTTCGTCGATAAAGCATCGGGTAAAGATACTCAGCGGCCAGAGCTGGATTCACTATTGTCATTCGTGCGTGATGGAGACATCGTGGTAGTTCATAGTATGGACAGGCTGGCTCGTAACCTGGATGATTTGCGCCGTTTGGTACAAAAGCTTACCCATAAGGGAGTGCGTATCGAGTTTGTTAAAGAATGCCTGACATTCACTGGCGAAGATTCACCCATGGCAAACCTGATGCTCTCAGTGATGGGGGCTTTTGCCGAGTTCGAACGTTCTTTAATCCATGAACGTCAGCGTGAAGGGATCGCTTTAGCCAGGCTGCGTGGAGCTTATCGTGGACGGAAAAAATCACTGTCCTCAGAACAACAAATTGAAGTTCGACGGCGAGCAATGGATGGTGAGAAAAAAGCTCAGCTTGCTCGCGAGTTTGGTATTAGTCGTGAAACGCTGTATCAATATCTGAAACAGCCTGATTAACATCTTATTTTTATGTATTCGTATGTGATCCGTAGCTAGGGAGGCACATTTGCCAGCAGATTTTTTAAACACGGAACAACGTGCAAGTTATGGTCAGTTCTCTGGTGAGCCTAATGGCATTCAGCTTGCTCGTTTCTTTCTGCTGGACGAAGTGGATATGGATTTCATTAACCATCGGCGCGGAAGGGCAAACCGTCTGGCGGTGGCATTGCTGATTGGCAGCGTTCGATTTCTTGGCTCATGGCCTCATGACTTGTCAGCGATCCCAACCAACGTATTGTGGTTTGTTGCCCGACAGCTGGGTATATCCGATACGAATGTTCTGTCCGACTACTCCAGAAGAGAAACCACGCTGCGTGAACATCAGGCTCTGATCCACCGTCAGTATGGCTATCGTGATTTTTCTTGGCCGTGGACTTTCAGATTGAGCCGATTACTGTTCACCCGCAGCTGGCTCAGCAACGAACGACCGGGTCTGCTTTTCGATCTGGCTACCAGCTGGCTTCTGCAAAATAAAATACTGTTACCGGGCGTCACCACGCTGACCCGTCTGATATCCGAAATACGTGAAAAATCAGCAGACAGGCTCTGGTCACGGCTGTCCGGGCTGGCATCAGGCGAACAGTGCTCATTACTTGAAGAACTGTTACAGGTGCCTGAAGGAGTACGCACCTCACGTTTTGATCAGTTAAGAAAAGGTCCGGTTTCCATCAGCGGCCCAGCATTTAATCAGGCCGTTTCGCGCTACCTGAAACTGAAAGCATTTGGCATGCAGGATCTCGACTTCAGCGGTATTCCTCCAGTGCGTTTCAATGCACTTGCCCGGTATGCTGATATGATTTCAGTGTACAAAATAGCCCGGATGCCGCCGCAAGACGAACAGCGATGCTGGTTGCCTTTGTCCGCTCCTGCGAAATATCGGCACTGGATGACGCGCTGGATGTTCTGGATGGGGTTATCGCTGATATCGGCCGGGAGGCGAAAAAAATTGGGCAGAAAAAACGACTGCGGACACTGAAAGACCTTGATAAGTCGGCATTAGAGCTGGCACAGATCTGCTCGGTGCTCCTGGATGAAAATGTTGATAGTGAATTGCTCCGTTCGACGATATTCAGGAAATTTCCTCCAGCCAGGCTGGCCGATACCATCGCATTTATAAACGCCATCGCCCGACCTTCTGACACCAGCTTTCACGATGAAATGGTGGAACAGTATGGGAGAGTCCGCCGCTTTCTTCCCTGTTTGCTGGAAAATATTGAATTCAGCGCCGCTCCGGCAGGTGAAACAACGCTGGAGGCTATACGCTACCTTGCGGCGATCCGGTCAACCCGTGGGCAACATATTGATGATGCGCCAATGGCGATAATTACCGGCCCCTGGAAACGACTTTGCTATGGTAAAGACGGTCATTTATCCCGACAAGGCTATACCCTTTGTGTGATGAATAAGTTACAGGATAGTCTTCGACGTCGGGATATTTATGTCGCACGGAGCGAGCGCTGGGGAGATCCGAGGGCTAAACTTCTCCAGGGTCAGGACTGGCATACCAACAGAGTGCAGGTATATCGCTCCCTTGGGCATCCCCTCAACGCCGGAGAGGCCGTCAATGCGCTGACCCGGCAGCTTGACGCTGTGTATCGGCAGGTCGCTAAAAATTTTGCCGATAATCAGGCTGTTTCGCTGGATTTCACTGGTAAACGCACGAAGCTGACCATTGCTCATCTGAACGGACTGGATGAGCCACCAACGCTGAAGTTACTCTCGAAGCGTATATCTGACCTGCTGCCAGTTGTCGATCTGACTGAACTCCTTCTTGAAATTAACGCGCATACAGGGTTTGCAGATGAATTTACCCATGCAAGCGAAGTGGGTGCGCGTATGGATGACCTGACCGTCAGTATCTGTGCGGTATTGCTGGCTGAAGCCTGTAATATTGGTATGGAGCCCTTTATTCGACCCAATATTCCGGCGCTGACCCGTTATCGCCTGAGTTGGACCAAACAAAATTATCTCAGGGCAGAAACGCTGGTAAAGGCAAACGCCAGGCTGGTTGATTATCAGTCTACCCTGCCTCTGGCTCAGAAATGGGGCGGTGGTGAGGTTGCCTCTGCTGACGGCATGCGATTTATTGCCCCGGTACGAACGCTACATGCAGGCCCCAATCGAAAATATTTTGGTTCCAGCCGTGGGATCACCTGGTACAACTTCATTTCAGATCAGTACTCCGGATTTCATGGCGTTGTCGTTCCAGGCACGCTAAGGGATTCCATATTTGTACTGGAAGGGCTACTGGAGCAGCAAACCGGACTAAATCCGACTGAGATAATGACAGATACGGCCGGTTTCAGTGATCTGATCTTCGGTCTTTTCTGGTTGCTGGGCTATCAGTTTTCTCCCCGTCTGGCTGATGCGGGAGCCTCTGTATTCTGGCGTGTGGATAAAGATGCAGATTATGGCGTGCTGAATGATATCGCCCGTAATGCTGCGAATGCCCGGAAGATAGAGCAGCACTGGGATGACATGATGCGCATGGCCGGTTCCCTGACGTTGGGGACAATTCGTGTGTCAGTTTTGATTCGTTCGTTGCTGAGCAGCGATCGCCCTTCAGGATTAACACAGGCCATTATCGAAGCCGGGAAAATAAATAAGACACTATACCTGCTGAATTATATTGATGATGAAGATTATCGACGTCGCATCCTGACCCAGCTTAACCGGGGAGAAAGCAGGCATGCTGTCGCCAGAGCCATTTGTCACGGGCAGAAAGGCGAGATCAGAAAGCGCTATCAGGATGGGCAAGAGGAGCAACTGGGCGCTCTGGGGCTGGTGACCAATGCCGTCGTGCTCTGGAATACCATGTATATGCAGGCAGCACTGGAACATTTGCGGGATGAGGGCGAAGCCATTAATGAAGATGATGAGTCCCGGCTGTCACCACTGCGCCATGCGCATATCAATATGCTGGGTCACTATACATTCACGCTGGCAGAACAGGTAACAAAAGGACAGCTAAGGCCACTTAAGCAAGCGGAAGAGAGCGATGAATGGCCTTTATAATTATCTTTTGTCATGGCAGCGAAAGTACTGGTTTGGTTAAAAAACATACTTAGCGTACGTTTTCGTACGGTTGGGCTTCAGACCCCTAATCCTGCCGCGTTCCCCTTATTATTATATCTTTACACAAAACACCCATAAAGGGGGTTTATATGTGGATATATAATTGGTATGATAACTATCTATACACAAAAAAACATATCAAGGGTATAGCTGTGGAGATAATGGAATGGATAGGATTACAGCAATTAACACATTAGACAAGTTCAGCAAAATGGGAAAACGTATTTTCCTTTTGCGGGATTTGGAAGTTATCTTTGCTGATGACTCCCCTCGGACACTGCAAAAATCTATTGATCGCCTCATCAATGCCGGATTGTTAGTCCGTATCACCAAAGGTGTTTATGCGTATGCGCGGGATGGTCTGGGGTCTTATCCGCTGGAGACAATTTCAACAAATATCCGTCGTGGCGAATACAATTACGTCAGCCTGGAATCGGCGTTGTCTCAGTATGGCCTGATTTCACAAATTCCCATCGACCGACTGACGATTATGTCTACTGGCAGATCGGGAGAATTTGAAACGCCGTGGGGCGTTATTGAGATCACCCACACCAGCAGGGAGCCAAGCGAAATTCTGAAAGAAACATTGGAAAACCGGGGACCACTGCGCATCGCAAGAAAAGAAACCGCTCTTCGTGACTTGAAAAGAGTGGGGAGAAACATGCACCTGGTTCAAATGGAGGAATTTGCGCATGCCTGAATACGTCAATTTTAACGCCCTTGTCGATGAGGTCATTACCCAAGATGGGCTTGCCAATATCAGGCCTGTCGTGGAGAAAGAGCTGCTGCACTATGACATTCTGTTTTGCCTCGCTAAAGACGGTTTGCTCAGGGAAATGACCTTTCAGGGCGGCACATCGTTAAGACTCTGCTACAGTTCCAACCGATTCAGCGAAGATCTAGATTTTGCTGGCGGCCGTGACTTTTGTTCAGCGGACATGAGCAGGATTAAGGTGAGCGTGGAAAGTTACCTGGGGGCGCGTTATGGGATTGAAGTCACGGTGAAGGAACCCAATGAGCTTCGAAAGGAGCCGGAGTATGCCGATGTGAAAATCGATAAATGGCAAATCTCCGTCACAACAGCCCCGGAAAGGAAAGATTTACCAAAGCAACGCATCAAAATTGAGATCGCCAACGTCCCGGCGTATACAAGAGATGCACGTCCATTAAAGCGGAATTACTCCGTGCTGCCTGATGGCTACTCCGAAACCATCGTATCGGTCGAGACACTGGCTGAAATCATGGCGGATAAGTTGATTTCGTTCCCGGTGACAACATCTCACATTCGCCATCGCGATATGTGGGATTTGGTGTGGCTGAAACAGCAAGATGTTGAGCCCGATTTAGACCTAATCAAGAGCAAATTATCAGATTATCGTATTACTGATTTTTACAAACTCGTTCAGGCACGACTGGACTCTATCGACAACCTTATTGCTTCCGGTAACTTCCAGACTGAAATGAAACGATTTATTCCCGCGCCCGTTTACAACAGAACTATCGGGCAGGATCCTTTTTTACACTATCTCACAACGATCCTAAAAGAATTACTAACGACTGTGCAAAAAGGATTGTACTCACCGGGAACCCGTACCGTTCCATTCAAAATGTAACGATTAAACCTGTAATCATTTTTATGCTCTCTAAGAACTCCAAGTTAGCTAATCGTTTTAAGCCGTTATCAGGTCAGATTTTTTCAGCCCTTTATTGCTAAAGATCCTGTATAGTAAAAACCAATAATAACTTCATATTGTTACAATTTAACCCTCATTATCACTTTTTCATCTTTTTCTTATTTGAATGTTAATCGCTGAGCCGCCTCTTGAAGACGTTTTTTACCCCGTTTATCGTATTGCTGGGTTGTCGTTACACTGGCATGACCCAGGGCATCTTTCACGGTGAAAATATCTTCACCATTTTCAAGTAATGATGAAGCATAGGTTCTTCTTAAATCATGTGGTGTAAATTCCTTCATATTACTATTTAAATTTTTCAATAATCGTTCAAAAATAAAACGAATTGATGATGTGCCCAGCTTGTTACCTGTCACATCATCATTTTTTAATATACGGTTAAACAGATAGCCTGCGTGGGGTCCTCGTACCTCATTCACCCATAACAATAACCGTTCTTTAATTTCGTCAGGCATATAATTCTCACGCTCTTTATTCCCTTTACCGTGAATAATGATAAGTGAGCTTTCAAAATCAATATCCTCATATTTCAAATCTACAACTTCAGAACGCCTTAACCCGCACCCTACCATGACGGCAAACATGGCTGCATCACGGACAGCAATGGCACTGTTAAGACTGTCAAAGTACTGGAATATTTTTTGAATTTCACTCTTCTCCAGCATCCTGCCTTTACTGACACGGACACCTTTGAGCCGTTTTACCGATTTAATGTCCTGATACGTATGGCTGTCGATGTGACGGCTGGATCTCGCTTCTTCAGCGACACCTTTGATCGCACATAACATGAGATTGATGGTATTGGGGGCTTTGTTTTGGTTAATTAACCGTTTGATCACTATCTGGACCTTCGTTTTATCTAATGTTGACCAGTCAAATGTCGTTAGGTCAAAGGCTTCGAACATGTTCGCTATTTTATTCAGACATGAGCGCATGGTTATTTGGCTTTTGGTCGATCGTAATCTCAGCAGATAACTGACCGCCGGGTTGATAGCATTATGTGTATTGACTGTGAGGTCATACGATTTTGTTACGTTGTCACTAATTATCAAATCATTCATTATTTACCTCACAGGAACACTCAATCTGAACAGGGTTCATTTTTTAAAATTCAAATGGATTTCATTGGACTATAGCATGGATTTTTTCTTACTGCTTTAAACAGCTATTTAAAACAGTAATGTTGCAGGTCTGTCTTAGGAATAGGAATTTGTTGTTGTGTAGGGACAATATAGTTTGTACACAAGGGATGACTACTGATGTGCAACATGTTGATATTGCTATTTTATATTCATCAAAAACTACTGACTTAGTGAAATACTAGTAAAGTGAAACGAGCATGATAAGCAACTGTGTAAATATTAGAAGGAACATATTTAGGTTCTTTCTCTGGTAATTCAGACATGATTTTCCCTTTGCTAACGAAACACCTTATGTATTATTGGGGATTTGTGCTCATTCCCGCGCAAAGTTCATTCACCGCTATTCCGGGAAAGATTCGATGGTGACGCCAGCGAAAGTGCCAAGGACTTCCGATGCCACTCGGTCCGAGCGTGTCTTACGTTGCTCTGAGGCATCGAAGCTCCGAAGCATCTTGATCCGGATGTCGTGGTCCTGGAGCAGAATCAAGGGCATTGGGGCGGTTACCGTCTTCAATACGCCCGCGGCCATGATGTTCGCTACCGGCTGAACCTTTACTTCCCTTCTCTCTCTGAGAAAGGGTTCAGGCGTTGTAGCAATCTTCCGAATGAGTTGTTCAAGAGGGAGTTGGTAATCAGGCCCTGACCGTTCCAGCTCATCCCTGATCCGTTGCAGGAGCTCATCCTTCACCGGTTTTTTCAATGCGTCCTTCCGTTGCCAGGTAAAACCGATGGAGTCCACGTCACCTTGCGAGTAGCAGCGGATCTGCCTGTACAGGTGCAGTGTCATGACCCCGGGACATTCGGCCCGAAGCGCCTCAAACCGTTCTTGCCTGGTTGGGTATGTCGCGATAATGAACTCTTCTATGCCTGCTTTGGCCGCGTTGATGCGGTCGACCACAGCCTGTATGTCGTCTGCTGCGCCGCTCCGGGCAGGGGAGAACCAGAGAGTCCCCACCGTGCGCCGGGCGAACTTCTGAGAAAAATCCGGGTTGATATGGAGATCCTGATAGCAGGTTGCAGCGAGAGCCAGCGCTTCGCGTCCGGTCTGTTCCGATACGACAATCTTTCTGACGGGCTCGCTTTCCATTCCTTTAGACGTGGGGGTTATGGCCGCCACTCGTGCGTACCGGGGAGAGAGCCGTTTTATCAGGGAGGACAGTTGCGTCAGGTCGCGGCACATGACCGAGTATTGTTCAGAAATGACGTTTTTAGCCATGTTGCTGCCTACGTGTGAATGTGTTTCAACCGGTCATGAGTTGCATAATAGACAACAGTAGACCATCATGCAAATTAGAATACAAAAGACCCCAGCTACCTCCCTACCTTGCCCTGCCTTTTCTTCTTTCTCCCTTTTTCTCAATTTTATCTCAAAAAGGGTCAATCAGGACGCCTGACGACGCTCCGCGGAGACGGATATCGGTTTTTTTCCTTTATTGCATGATGGTCTAATATTGTGGGGTTGTCCAATTTTGGTTGGCCAGGGTTGGGGGTTTTAGGACAGATTGCGGTCCATCCAGGCAGACTGGCGTAAGAGGGCGATGGCATCCGATGGGGTGACTTTCCACGCGGCGGAGAGCTGACGGACCGTGAACACCGCGAGCTCCATGCGGTCATCGTCATTGATGAAGTTCTGGAGCGGGTTACCGCGCTCGCTCAGGACGATGGCGACACCGGCCTTGCCGTTGTTGTAGACCGCAAAGCTCTTATTCTTGGCCTCGCCATGATAGGAACCCTTAGCCTCGCTCCGGAGACCAAACAGTACACTGCAAAACGCGGTCAGCTCCCCACGAGTGAGCTGCACCGTGATCTTGCTCTTCCAGTCGGGGCTGGTTACGGACTCCCTGATGGGGGCGACCTCTATGCTCACCGTCGGATAATCCCCCCTGGTCAGCGTATGCTGGACGTTCAACCCGGTACGCTTTGTGGGGTCTTTCTGCCCATCGGAGAAAAACTTGAGGCTTTCACCGTAAGACTGTGCTGTCATGTCACATTACCTTGTCGTTTTCATTATCTTCATGGTTGAACGGAACCGGCATGAAGGTGTGTTTTTTGGGCGATTCAGCGGCACTGTAATGATTTCGCTCTGCAAAAATTACGATTATTTATCCACATCATCTTACTCAATCCACCTGACTTTTTCAAAATGTTGCCAGGTGAAACTTCTTTAACTGTTTTGCCGCATAAGGGCCCCAGACTTAATGGGATGGCCACCCTCACTCATTTTGGTCAAGGTTACAGTGAGGTCGTCATAAAACTTATAACAATTTGTTTTTAATGATATTGTCTGCTCTATTTAACCTCTTAACCGTCATTATGGTTCCTTTGCTCCTGAAACCCCGTTATAGTGGGATGTTTTTGTATTATTGGCGCTGTTAATGGCAGGAATACTCTATTAATCGAAAGGAGTTTGTGTGGCTAATTTAATATACGCAACGATAAAAGGAAAGAAACAAGGTTTAATATCTGCGGGGTGTTCTACCGTTGATTCTATCGGCAATAAATATCAGACGGGTCATGAAGATGAAGTGCTGATACTTTCTTTTGAACATGAAATAACAAGAATGAGTAATGTGAATTATCGGCCAGTCTCATTCATTAAGCCTATCGATAAATCTTCTCCCTTGTTGGGGGTGGCGATAGATAATAATGAAGAACTGGAAATAGAATTTTTCTTTTATAGAACCTCGATGTCTGGCGGAAATGAATTATATTACTCCGTGAAATTAAAAGGCGCATCTATCGAGAGGGTGAACGTTAATTACCCTCATTCGATAAATCACAATAATCATCAGCCAGAAGAAATGATTTCTATCAACTACAAAAGTATCACATGGCAACATCACACCGCTGGAACATCGGGTTATAGTTTCTGGGAAGTTTCTGGGAAGATAGAGTTTATTGATGTGAAAACCCCCTCTTAACGCCTATGGAGGGGTTAACACCACATTATTCTGATGAAGAATCGCCATACCCAATAGGCGATTAATGATAATGTCATGATATTGACCAGCCATGATTTACATTTCAATTTCACCGCGATAATAAGCAATGGAATGATGAATAACGCCGCGATAGGTGCGGTCACATCCCTGATATCATCAACCACCAGCGCCCTGTGAGCTTCACATGCGTTTTTGATGTCAATACCATCAATATAGAATTCCTCTTCAAAAAAAGAGCTGATATTTATAATCAATAAACAAAACGCGAAGTATGTGAGAGATAGTATTTTACTCCTCATAATTGATACCAAGAATCATGTATGTTGATTTTTTCTTTTCCAATAGTCTTCTACCATATGAACTATATTCTCTTTCAGGTGCGCCTATAGGGGCTTTCAATGAGTCTAATATGCTTTTTTTATCCCTTTCTATTCCTCGATTATATCTGACAGCGGCTAACAATATCTGTTCATCATTTAGCTTTCCGGTGTCAGTAATATTGGGATTATCATGAAGAATTAAATCTCGGAGATGAAAAGCGACAACCCTTATGTTGAATTCATCCATTAATAAGCAATTTGCTAATTGTAGTTGCTGAGTGTTTGTCAATGTAGATGGGTCTATGCCTAATGTTTCAGCCGCTGCCCTTAACTGAATGGCTAATACCCCCACAGAGGTGGCATTTGATTTTTTATTATTCCCATTCCATGTATCATTCAGCATTTGCCTTATTTGAAGAACGCCATAAGCCTTGAATCTATCTGGGGTTCCTCCTGCTTCTGCTACTGCCACGCCAGCCAACAAAAGAACAGGAATATTTGCTTCATGGGCATATTTTTTTATTCTCTCCTTGTTATAGTGTAAGTACGCTGCCTTATAAGCCCATAAGTAACTTTCTCCTGTCACAAGGTAAGGATTATCGGGAAGCCACTTGGCTCTCGCGTAATCAGTAGCATCAAATCGGGGAAATCCTAACTCATCAACGACGCAATAAGGATTTTTCATTTTGACATTTTCCATTCCATTATGAGATGGAATAATTTTGTGGCAATTGCAGAAGAAAATCCATGTATATTTACAGGGCACTGTTGCAAATAAAGTTGTCAATTTGATCTGTTCCGGCTCGAAGCAGGTTATAGACCAAATACTCGATTCACTAGACGCACTTCGCCTAAAGGTTGCCCATAATAAAAGCTTTCTGCCTGACCTTTGCGCAGAGCGCGCATCACTTCAATTCCTTTTATCGTCGCATGCGCGGTTTTTATCGATTTAAACCCTAATGTGGGATTGATAATACGCTTCAATTTACCATGATCACATTCAATCACCTGAGTGGGTCTACTCATCCAAATCCCCGATATTAAATCCCGCCGTTTTGATCTCCCGGAGTTGGTTTGGCAGTGTCGCGTTAACAGCGGCAAGTTAGCAAAAGTGGTGTTGCCGGTTATTTAGGCAGCCAGCAAATAGAATTGTTCCGCGGGTGATAATCCATCACTTTGTGGATGTTGATATTGCCCTTTGCGTATCATGTGAATCAGTTCGGTGCCGACCAGGAGCGTCTGTGCCCGGCGAAACGATTTGAACCCCAGCATCTGCGTATCCGACGTTTGATATTACGGTGATCTTGCTCAACCAGGTTATTCAGATACTTGCTTTGCCTGATGGTGATGTTTTCCTCTTCAGGTTTGTCGGCATTGAGCGTGGCCAGAGCCGCAGTATTGGTGCCGCTTTTATCGATCGTCACCATTTCAGGTTCGCCGTGGTGACGGATGGCCTTGCGAAAGAAACGCAACGCGGCGGCGGCATCCCGTTTGGCGGTTAGCAGAAAGTCGATGGTCTGCCCCGTGCTGTCAACGGCCCGGTACAGGTATTTCCACTGGCCTTTGACTTTGATGTCGGTTTCGTCCATTCGCCAGCGGCGGCCTACCGACCGGTTATGCCGGCGAAAGGCCTTATCCAGCAATGGCACCAGACGGATGAGCCAACGGTGAAGCGTGGAATGATCAACGATAACACCACGCTCAGCCATCATCTCCTCGAGATTGCGCAGACTCAGGGCATAGGCCAGGTACCACCGAACACACTGAGGATAACATCGGTGGGATAATGCAGGCGCCGGAAGGCTTTTCGGATCAATGACATGGTCAGGTAACACCATAAAAAAACAGCATGTTACCCGACGATGCCTTAATGCGACAGAACCTCATGGCGCGGGCAAATAAGTCCTTTATGACGCCGGATATATGGTAGCAAACCGTATCGACTCAATGCTTGCACAACCGGGGGCGTCCATATATGGTTTTACGGTTTCAAATTACACTTGATTGTTAACCATCAGGGCGAAATTCTGGCACTTAAAGTCACCGCGGGTAATGTGGATGATCGGGAACCTGTTCACGAATTAGTAAAAGAATTAACGGGTTCTCTTTATGGTGATAAGGGTTATCTTAGCCAGGAACTGGCAGAGGATTTAGCGCAAACCGATATCACTTTCATCACGAAAAAACGCCGTAACATGAAAGCGCATGCGCTGGCCGGTGGGATAAGATGATGTTATCAAGGCGTTTTATCATCGAAACAATTAATGGGCAATTAAAAACAATTTCTCAAATAGAGCATTCTCGCCACCGAAGTCTAAAAGGATTTTTGTTGACCGTTTTAGGTGGACTGATTGCTTACTGCCTTAAATGGAAGAAGCCGTCACTGAAAGTTTTCTACTCAGAAGAAAATTTTTCAGAAACGGCTTAAACGGAATTCGGGTTAAAGAAGCTTTAGAAACGTCAATGCCCACGCAAAGTGGATTTGGCTGACTCATATTACCCTGCCTTGCAAATACGTTATGGATGACGGACAACTGTTCGGGTTTCAGATGAGTGGCTCAGTGTATGCGTCAATAGCTCCTCAACGGGCTTAAAACCCTCAGGGGCTGGCGAGTTGCATACACTGTGCCAAATCATTTTTATGATAGTCGAATTTCAAGATACAAGGGGGCTGTCTGGGTGACTGGACAGCTCTACTCACCCAATACCCCGAACCGGTCAACGGATTACATCGAGGCTCGCAGCATCGACTGCAATAAGGCCGGAGAGCTGCAACCTACCGTCGATGTCAGCGTGATTTTTGTCTTGCAAACGGGATGCGTTCATATAGCCGATTTATGATTGAATTCGGTGACTGCCTAAACGGTCACATTTAATAAGATTAAGTGGCGATTACACAAAATCTTAAACAAGGTCAATTATTTATGGTCTCCAATATATGAAACACAATGATATTCAAAAAGATTCTGAATAACTTCTTAACTAGTAGGTTCTATGCGAGCTCTGTTTCAACCATAAAGAAATGTTTAGTCAACTCACCTTTTTCTAACTGACGGCAAATGATATGTGCTTCTTTATAGCCAGCTTTTTGTAATAACTGATTGAAATCATACAGTTCAAAACCAAAGAAAACCCCTTCATACATGCTGGTTTGTGCCGAATCGGTAATCACCATATTTCTATCAATCAGGGTTTTTTGATCTTCAAACCAGACTCGTCTACATAGCTGATAATGCGGTTGTTCACTTAGCAGACCACCTTCTGGATGGAACACCCAAGTACCATTACCCTGTTCCAGTGACTTCATGAATTCCAGATCCATCAATTCAAAGACCAGCTTTGCACCGGACTTTAAGTTGCGTTTTAGTTTTCTTAATAATGTATCAAGTCGTTCCAGATTGTTTGCGATACCGAAAAGTAACAGCACTAAATCAAACTGTTCGTTAGAGTCAAATTTATCTAAGTCAATTTGTTGATATGTTTCTGCTGATGTTGCGTGCTCTTTTGCATACTCTATTGCAGCAGGCGACACATCCACCCCTAATGTGGTTACACCTTTTTCTGCAAAACGCGTGGTGTATAGACCTGGGCCACAACCCAGATCAAGTAACTTATCTCCTTGAGTCAGATATTTATCAAACAGAAAGCTCACTTGGCGGTCTATTTCCGAAATAGTTCGACTGGCAAATTCACTGCCTTGATTCAAGTGTTCTTTGAGCATTCTTTGACTAAATGCCCTATCACCAAAATCCATGATGTAATCACTGCTACGTATCGCAGGAAGAAAGTCCTTTAATATTTCTGTATTCATTGTTTGAATTCCTAACACTTCATTTGTTATTTATCATTTTTTGCTTTTTAATCTTTTTCATCGCCATTTGACGCTTTAGTGGAGATAGGTAATCAATGAATATTTTGCCATGCAAATGATCTATTTCATGCTGCATAACGATTGCTAAGTAACCGTCATCCTCAACAAAAAACTCTTCACCTTCACGGTTTAGCGCCTTAACTTTGATTTTCTTAAAACGCTTAACATTGGCATAAAAACCGGGTACTGAAAGGCATCCTTCTTCACCAATATATTCACCATCGGTTTCAACAAGTTCCGGATTAATCAAAATTAATGGATTATCCCTAGTTGTAGAGATATCTATAATTGCTACGGCTTCTGTTCGCCCGATTTGTGGCGCGGCTAAGCCAATACCATGATCGGTGCTGTAAACAGTGTCTAACATATCGTCAATCAGTGTTTGCACCGTGCTCACACACTCAACTTTTTGATAAGTTACACGTAATCTTTCATCTGGAATCTCTATTATTTTTCTAACTGTCATTTATTTGCCTAATGTTTAATTGCCTAAATTAATTTTTTCAATGACTGCCGTAAATGCAGCAAAGAGCTCACTTGGAGTACCTTGTGTATAGAGATCTTTGACACATTCGACTTCAGCCATGCCACCTTGTTCATTCAGTGTCAGATTAAACACACTATCAAAGCGGCTGTATTTGTTGTTTAGTTCTACATCGAAACCCAACACTTCGGTTGTCTCACCAGTGTGGAATGAAAACGCATTCTGTACGAGTAACGCGTAATGCTCATGCCTAACGACATCAGGCACAAACGGAATGGTTTGAGATGTAGGACGCATCTGTATGAAACGTCGGTTTTGTGCTATCACTTCTTTGAGTTCAGGCACGCTATGCTGCGGGGACACCAATTGCACTCTGCTAGGGATGATGTCAACAAAATACCCAACCGCATCAAGCAGATTGTGTTCGGCTCGTTCAGAATAAGGGAAACCAATCACGATGTCATCTTTTTGTGTAAGCTGAATAACTGCTAATTGGTATACAGCCAAAGACAGCTCAAATAGTGATGCCTGAGTTAATTGGCTAAGCTGCGTTAGCTTCGCCGTATGAGCCGAACTCAGTTCAAAGCGTGTTTTAAAAGCCTCATTATTAGTTTCTTGCAGTCGCTGTTGAGTCGTGAACTTAAGTAATCCATTGTACCCAGCAAACACGTCCTGCCAAAACAATAAATTATCCTGTGGATTTTGCTGTGCAATCATCGAATTCTGATACCAGCAGAAATCCATAAAATCACATTCTGACGCAGGTAAATCGTCGCCATTATATAGTGCAATAAGCGCTTTATATATAGAAACGATACTCGCTTCATCTGCAATGATGTGATGTATGTTGATGAAAATCAGTGATTCTACTTTGTCTGCCAACGGCAGATAATAACATTCAAACAGCTGATCTGAATCCAACTCAAACGACTTCATCGCCAGCTCTTTACAGATTGTGATAGCTTCTGCTTCGTTCGCAACAGGATACACCTTGAGAGCCAATGTGGTGTGCTGCTTACACATCATCACCAGCTCATCGTTGTCATCATATTCAAAGGTTGCGCCTAACACGCGATGCCTGAGCAACAACTGTTGTAACGCAATTTGCAACTGAGACTCGTTAAAATGTTGTGTAAAGCGCTTACCAACCGGAATGTTGTACAGCGCTTGATGACATGACAACTCATGAGAAAAATAGAGATTTAACTGCTGAGAGGTCATCGGGTAACTAGGGTACTCAGTCGGTATCATTATACAACTCGGCACATCGTCTGATGTCAGCGAATCAATATGTTCAGCCAACCCTTTGATTGTAGGGTGCTGTAAAAAGTCTACAAAAGAGAGACGTTTTGACAGCGTGCTTTGCACAAAGTTAATAACTTTAGGTACTAGTAAAGAGTGTCCACCAATATCAAAAAAGCTATCAGTAATACAAAACTGGTTGGAATTTAATAATTGCAGCCAACATGTAAGGAGTTGCTTTTGGGTGTCTGTCGTCGCAGCGATGTAGTCACACCCTACACTACCTACCTGTAAAGGTAGCTTCGATTGATCAACTTTGCCATTAATCGTTAATGGAATTTCATCAACCACAATAATTGCCGAAGGGATCTGGAAAGGCTCTAACTTATGACGCAAATAGGTCAGCACATCACTGTGTAAATCGTTATCAGTAATATCGTGTTTACCCTTAACAACATAGGCATAAATGCTCTTACCATTATTGTCTACCACGCAGACATGAGAGTTTGCCACGTACTCATGAGCAGAGAGCACTTTGTTGATACCACCAAGCTCAACGCGATTACCACGGATCTTCACCAGTTTATCTAAGCGCCCAATGTACTCAATGTCCAGGTCTGGATTGTAACGAGCAAGATCTCCTGTCAGGTACAGGTAATAGCAATCATCCAAATCATAGTTTGGATTGATAATAAATTTCTCGTCGTTCAGCGCTGCTCGTTTGTTGTAGTTCGGTCTCAGCCATGGCGCACCTATAGCTATTTCGCCGACTTCACCGACTCGACAACTCTGCTTTTCAGTGTTAAGAATATACACAAAGGTGTCATTGATAGGCTTACCAATCGGCACACAGGTATGTTTATCCTGCAACTCGAAAATATTAAACCAGGTAGCAAAGGTTGTGCACTCTGTCGGCCCGTAGCCATTAACAAACTGATTTAGTCGGCAATGTGAGCTGCTTAAAAATGCACGAACGGTGGTGATCTGTAGTGCATCTCCACCAATTAACAGGTTTTGGAACGGAGCCAAGGCTTGTGGGTAGTTCGCATAAATATCGTTAAAAAGCGACACGGTAAGCCACGCGGTGTTAATCTTTTTACTGATCAGCTGCGCTTCGAGAGTCTGATAATTTAGTAATTCTTGCTTGGTTAAGATACTGCAACTGATACCGTTGAGTAACGGCACAAAAATCTCCAGCAAAGACGCATCAAACGCAGGGGACGATGCAACCAAGAAGCGATCATTTTTATTCAGCTTAAGAAAATTAGGCTGTTGTGCCAAACGTAAAATTGAATCTCGACAAATCGACACGCCCTTAGGAACCCCAGTAGAGCCTGAGGTATAAAGTAAACAAGCTTCGTTACTATGTATGTCAGTCGTTACAAGGTTTTCATTAGTCATTATGCTCAGTTCAAGTTGGCCAACATAAATAGACTGCTCGGCAGGTTGAGTCACAATAGTGGCAACAAGTTCTGCATCCTCGGCGATAAACTCTAATCTTTGTTGTGGGTAATTTGCATCGAGTGGCACAAATGAACACTCGGAAGACAAAATCGCCATAATAGAGACAATGTATGCATATGATGGTTCAATCTGCACCCCGATACGGCTACTAGATGGCATGTTACGTTGTTGCAAAAACTGCTGCATACGAACAACATCACTAGCCAGTTGTGAAAACGTGTAACTGTTATCTTGCTCAATAACGGCAATTTCATTGGCCGCGGTCTGACAGGCTAATGTAAGACAATTCATCAGTGGTGTTGGCTTAAGTACATGATGACTATTCTGTGCTATGAGGTTCAGCTTTTGGCTCGTCTGAGACTCGTCATCCCATTCCACAGAATTGCGAATTTGCTGTTTGAAAATATCTGCGATAACTTCAACATACGCTAGATAGATGTGTTCACTGTCAAACTCAAATGACACCTCTAATTGATCATCAATTAAGCGACAATGAGCAAATAGGTCAAAGCGTGCTTTTTCAATCGGCAACTGCATAAACTGAGACTCACAACCCACAAGAGTCAGAGCTTTATCATGTCCCGTATTTTGCATTGCGATGCCTACCTGTAAGCAATTTAGGTTTACATATATTCGCTGTGCAGCGCAGTGTTGCTTGATTTCATCTAAATAGGCCTTGGCATGGCACAAACATTCACAAATATTTTGATGCACCTGTTTTAAAGTAGGTTGTTGTTTGTAATTCAGACGCACAGGAATGGTATTGACAAACATTCCCACGATATCAGCAGCGTCATCTCTGTTTGCACTAGGAACGGCCAGTAACACTTCATCTAATGCACTGAAGCGACAAAGTGCTACGCCGTAATAATACACTAAGTAGCCAAATAGGCTGATGTTATGCTCTTTTGCCCGTTGCGAGATTAAGGCTGTTAACCGACGTCCAAGCGTTACGCTAAACTGATTTTTGTGCGTAGTTATCTGGCTGGTTTGATTGAGCGTTACATCCGTTCTTGGAATGATCACAGGGTCTGGACTGTCTTGTAAGTAAGTCTGCCAGTAAGCTAAATCACTCACAAACTGCTCAGAATCACGATAATTAAGCATATTATACGTGGCTTTTGAGTAAGCAAAATTCGGCGTGTAATCAAGAAATTGCCCACTGTTGAGCAACTGATAGTTAAAACCAAGCTGTTCTATGAGCAAGCTAACTGACCAGCCATCCAAAACAAGGTGAGTCGAAAACACCAGCAACACGAATTGATGCTTTTGTTGTTCAATCAGTCGAAAACGGATCAATGAGCCGCCATCAAGCTCTATAGTATGCTGAACTTCGTCTTGATAGATCTCTTTCCAACGTCGCCCTGTCAGGTGCTCGAAGTCTAATACATTGCTGGTCGCAACATGTTGCATTAGCTGACCTTTGTCTTCTTTTAGACTGGTTTGTAGGACATTGTGTTTGGCAAGTAACGCAGCACACGCTTCACGCAAATGCTCCACGTTTAATGGGCCGTGAATTCGATAGCCAAATGTCAGCAAATTCTCATGTTGTTTGGTAGAGATCTGCTCTACATACCACAACCTTTTCTGGGCGGGTGAAATAGGTAACTGACTTAGCAACTCACTACTTATCTGTTCATTAGGCTGCGCAACATGTTGCGCTTGTTTGGCAGTAATACACTTCGCCAGTGCCGCAATATTGTCATTTAATAAAAACTCACTAATCGAAATTTGTATACCGAGTTTGTCGGCAATTTGACCCAACAATGCATATATCTGTAGAGAGTTACCACCTAGCTCAAAAAAGCCGCGGTGGATATCAGTGTGTACATTAGCATGTACCAATGTTGTCTCAAATGCGCGCGCAACAGCCTCGCTCACTGCACAGCCATAAACAACATGCTGTGATGGAGCTGTTTGTTCAATTCGTAACTCCAGTGCTTTTAAATCAGCTTTACCATTTCGTGTCATGGGTATATCATCTACCACCACAAAACGATTCGGGATCATGTATTGTGGTAATTTTTTCTGTAGATGACGACGAACGGTTTGCTCACATGTAGATAAGAAGTCTTGACTAGTTTCAATGTAGGCAACCAGAGCCTCATGATTGTAACGCGTATCAGGTCTGACGTAGCAAATACGCACTGCTGGGACGGTATTAATGATTTGCTCAACCTGTGACAGATTGACTCTAAAGCCCCTAATTTTTACTTCGTTATCTTTACGGCTAATAAACTCTAAATTTCCACACGACAATTGTCGTACTATGTCTCCAGTTTTATAAAAGCGTTGTCCTTCAACCCAGTAGAATTTCTTTTTAGTTTCTTCTGCACAGGTATACCCCAGCGCCACGCCCTCGCCTGAGGCGATTAACTCCCCAGCTTCCCCTTCTTTTACCGGATTTAAATCGCTATCCACAATGCTCAGTGAAGTACCTGAAATCGCCTTTCCAATTGGTACACTGGTATGCTGCTGCGCTAACTTAAAAATATCATAAATTGTTGTAAAGGTAGTATTTTCTGTTGGCCCGTAGCCATTTAAAAACACCTCTAAATGACAATGCTCACTGTTTAAAAACTGCCTAACTATTTCAATATTCAGCACATCGCCACCGATCAGAAGCTTACGGATATGCGATAATGCCTGAGGGTGACGCGTGACTATCGTATTGAACAATGCCACCGTGAGCCAAAGTGTATCCACCTTCTTAAGTTGCTGTTCAAAACACGCAAAGTCTAAAACATCATGTTTATCGATAACATATACACTGCCGCCATTGAGCAATGGATACCAAAGTTCAAGGGTCGATGCGTCGAATCCAATCGATGAACAATGTGCAACACATTCACCTTCACTGGGTGTCAAAAAATTATTATTGATCACTAACCGTGTTATGCCTGAATGTGGTATTAGTACGCCTTTTGGCGCACCAGTCGAGCCTGACGTATACATAATATACGCCGAATGACTCATCATATTTTCGGCGATCGAAGTGGTTCGTCCGTGTGCTAAAATATTATCCACCAGATAACAGTGAATATCTTGCGCTAACGCTTCATCGCTCATCACTTGTTTAGCGCCACAGTCTTGACAAATAAAGGCCAATTGCTGGGTTGAATAAGTTTTATCAACGGGCACATACGTCAGACCCGCTTTCGCAATACCCACTATCGCTATCACTGCTTCAATAGATCGCTGAATGTACACAACAACGGGCGTATTGACCTTATCTGCAAGCAAAGTATTGGCCACCTTGTTAGCAGCCAAATCTAGTTCCCGATAGGTTAAGCGCTGATGCTTATCAAACAGGGCAATTTTGTCTGAGTGGGTCTGTGCAGAGGCATTAAATAATGAGCCAATGTCAACACCGCTACGTTCAGTTAAACTTTTATCCTTAATTACTGATATATCAAGACGCGAAAAATTGGTCATTTTCCAAAAACTCCACCAAATTACTCATAAAATCTTTTGGCTCAGGAAAAGCCAAGTTCAATGAACGTGTCAAAGCCGCTGTGTTATCTACCACAACATTACGATAGTCATGAGCCAAGTCATCTCTATGCGTCTGCTGCGCGTAGTAAGGTAAAATTGGGTACAGTGCATTGCTTTGGTCAACTTTGCTTAGCTCATGCTCAATCCAATGCTGATAAGGTACACCCTCAAGCTGGTGGCCACGCGTTTTGAGCAGCGAAAAGATGTCTGTCATTTGTGCTACATGAGGGGTGGGCACGTTGTACACTGTGTTTTCATTACACAGACAAATAGTCACTATCAGCGTCGCCATAAAGTCTACCGGTGTGAGATTGATTTCATTTTCAACATCGGGATAACTTCCTAACTGCAAACAGCCTTTTACAAACAACCATAAGTGGTCACTGTATGGATTGAATGTGCCCTTGGCTGAGTCGCCCATAATACTTGAGGGTCGAATCACGTTGACACTGTATTTTCTGTGCACTGCTTGCTCTAACAACACCTCTGCCGCCCACTTAGAACGGGCATAACCATTTGCACCTGATGCAGGCTTGATAGCCAAGGTTGGCAAATGCTCGGTATAACGATGGGTATCATTCAGCTCAAACGCACACGCGAGCGTCGACACAAAGTGTAAATGCTTGTGCTGATGAGTAGACGCCATTTCCAATAGCGTTATTACACTAAGCGTGTTTGTTGGCTTTAGACTACGATAATCCAGAATATGATTAACCTGTGCCGCATTATGTAGGATATCCGTAACGCTCTCGCATAGTGCTTGATATTTATTGCTATCAAGGCCCAGTAAAGGTTCTGCCACATCGCCACACAATACACTTAACTTATCTTGTGACTGTCCTGGCGCATAGCGCTGCAACTGAGATGTGACTCGCTTGTACGCATGCTTATGATCTGTACCTCTAACCAGTGCAATCACCTTGGCCACTTCATCACGCGCCAACAAGGTAGAGACTAAATTGGTGCCAAGTAAACCCGAGGCACCTGTAACTAAGAAGACTTTCTGGGGGTTGCCTGCCAAAGCAAGTGGCTGTAACGATGCCGGCAGTACTAAATCGTCATACACATCATCCGTCGTAGAATGTGAAGCATCTTTGCAAATTAGTTCTACCAAGTGTGAAATCGTCGGATTATCAATAAACTTGTGTAGAGGCAGCTGAAAACCTAGCTGATCACGAATACGCTTGGATAGTTGTGTAAAGATCAACGAGTCACCACCTACATCAAAGAAATTATCGTTCTGATTAACCACAGGTAAATCAAGTAATTCTTGGAAAATCTCGGTTAGTTGCTCACTTACTTGTTTTGTGGATAACCCTGTTAGGCCCGCCTCAGCCTTAAGTATCTCTATCACATTATGCAGTGTTGGGTTATTGATGAATTCATGAAGCGGCAGCGACAAACCTAGCCTATCTCTGATTTTCGCTATGAGCGAAGTAAACATGACAGACTCACCGCCTAGGTCAAAAAAGTTGCTGTTCAAGTCAACTTTTTCAATCTCAAGGCAGGTAATAAACGCCTGTTTTGCAACTTCTTCTATATGATGTAGTTCATGATTTTGTGCACTTGCACGCGTCGATATTCCCGTCGTCACCCATTGCTCAATACGTGTTTGTAAGTCATGTGTCGATACAATCACATGGCGCTCATTCATCAGTTGGAAAACATGATTAAAAATGTCGGCACAATCCAGATTATTAATAGACAATGCTTTGATTTCTTTAGACAGTTCAGGATCATCATGTAAGTCCCAGCCATCCCACGACACACTCAGCCAACGCGTACCCGTGGTACTTGCTTTGAACGTTGCAAATTCATTCATATACTGGTTCACAAATGCATACGTGCCAAGACCAACACCACCAAGTACCGTGGAGATGGAAGACATTAATAAACAAAACTCTGGCTGATATTTTTGGCACAGGTTATCTAATGTCGTTAAGCCATAGATCTTCGCAGAGAAGTGCTTTTGCATATTCTCAGCATCTGTTGATAGCACAGGTAACAACCCTTTTGAATCTGTGTATGCGGCACTGTGAATAATGCCTTTTAACGGACCTGACTGCGCACTGATGTTGTCGATGAGATCATGCCAAAGTGGTTCATTGGTTACACATGCACAGGCATATGAAACACGTTCACAGTCCTTTAACATGGCAAACGCATGCTTGTTTTCGATGTTATCAATAAGCGAGTCATCCAGCGCGGCCAATTTAACATGAGGGAGGTTTGTCGATTTTCGACCAAGCAGCACTACATCTAATTGGGTCTGCTCAATCAGATATTGCGCCAGCGCTAAACCCACTTTGCCCAATCCACCTGTGATCATCACAAAGCCTTGTTGTGGCAAGGTATAAGGTTCATCCACTGCGCGCAGAGGTGCGTACACCTTGTGCCAAAGATGTCTGCCATCGAAGTGCAGTGCATTAGATTGCATATTCACTTTGCTTAATTCTGATGTCAGTAACTGTTGTCTATCAGTGCCATAGCTCAGCAGCTTAAAACTAATGCTCGGTGATTCTTGTGCGATGACATTACACAAAGCGCTCAGCGCATAACCATAACATTGTGACAATGACTCAGCACAGGGCACTGAGCTACTTTTGTACAGTACATAACCCTGCATAGTCCCTTCCGGACGCAGGGTTTTAAGTTCATCAATGAATGTCGTTAAGCTATCAGGTGTAATGTCATTAGCTAATTCAAAGCCGGTATAAATAAAGCTATCGCGCTGTTGCAGCCAGTTTGCATAACCCGCAATTGGAGTCGCTATATCGACAACCGTCAAATTCGCTGGGTTGATAGCCCATGAATCTTGATATAACCACTGAGCAACATCTTGTTTTCCCTGCTTGTAGAATACTTCACTAGGCTTTTGAAAGTATTCCACTTTATCAAAAACATATCCAGGCATATTCAATTTTTGCCACTGGAAGTCGATATGTGGGTTAACCTTAATACCGTATGACCAGCACTGCCCCAGCAATTGGGTTATCCCGCCATTGTTTAATGTGCCTTTTACTTTGACATATTTATCGCTCACATTAGTGGTATTGTTAAAAACTATATTCTGCATAGTACTGCTGACCCCTAAGTCAACATATACCGCGCTTTTTGCATTGATAGCCTGAATACTTTGCCCAGCCAACACCGGAGCCATAACCTGATCTAGCCAGTATTGTGCATTGCATGTTTTTCTAAATGGCAGTTTTTTACCCGTTAAATTAGAGTAAACGCTGCCACCGACCTTATTAAATTGCACTGAGTCTAAAGCGGCCTGTAAGGCTGGCAGTGCGCTTGCAATCATAGGGCTATGAAACGCTTTATTGGTTTTCAATTGATTACATTTAATTCCCACACTGTTCAAAGTACGGTTCAAACTTGCAATATCATTTTGTGAGCCAGATACCACAGTCATGCTTTGGCTATTAATCGCGGCGATGGTCAAAGTACCAAATAAAGATGATTCAAGCTTATTAGCTTCCTGAAAGACCGCTAACATTGCGCCATCTTGACATGCTTGCAATGCCACCGCACGACAAGCAATTAATTTGACCGCATCATCAAAGCTCCACAAGTCTGCAATAGCAGCAGCTATCCACTCACCTAAACTGTGACCAATATATGCGTTAAATTGAACGCCTTGCGATTTTAACAGCTGTGCCAATGCATATTGAATAGAAAACAAAATGGGCTGCGCGTAGAGCGTCTGATATGAGCTAATATCTTTATCGTAGACTTCATCCAGTGCCACTTTTGATAAATCATCTGGCATTCCCGAGCAGTTTGCGAAAGCTTGCATACACCTGTCAAAGTACTGGGCAAAACCTGTCACATGCTCATAGTAAAAACCAGCAGCCCCTTTGATATCACTGCCTTGTCCTTCAACTACCACAACAACGTCTGGAGTTGCCACGGTTGAGACAATTTTGTGCTCTGCACTGCGCAGGCTATTTTTCAGAGTCTTGATATCGTTTACTATATGAAAGCGGCGGACTTTTTCCTGTGCCCGGCACAAGGTTTGTGTACCAAGAACATCTTCAAATCGCACCTCTGGGTGTACGTCTAACCAGTGAGCGAGAGTTTGTTCCAAGGCATTAAGTGCACTTTCACTTCTGGCCGAAATAGGCATAACATATTCACCCACCTGAGCCGATACAAGTGATTGCGGCTGCGTGCCTTGATACGCCTGCATGATCAGGTGACAGTTGGTACCACCCATACCAAATGCGCTCACTGCGGCGTACGGTTGAGGCTGGCTAAACGGCTGATTCGCGCTAGGAACAGTGAATGGACGGCACTCCATCGCCAACTCAGGGTTGTAGTCAGTCAGATAAGGTGAACCAACAACCATATTGTTTTTCAAAGACATCGCTACTTTGATAACACTGGCAACTCCCGCCGCAGCATCGGTATGGCCTATGTTCCATTTCACCCCACCCAGTGCATAATGGCCGGCACTTGGCTTGTCATACACTTCACTCAGTGCTTCTATTTCAATCGAATCACCAATCGCTGTGGCCGTACCATGGCATTCTATAAATTCCACTGCTGATGCATCAACGCCGCTATTCACTAGGGCTTGAGCGATAACCTCGCTTTGACCTTCTATACTCGGTGCAGTGTAACCTACTTTTCTGGCACCATCATTATTGATAGCGCCACCTTTGATCACCGCATAAATTTTGTCATCATCGGCAAGTGCGTCTTCTAATCGTTTAAGCACTAACACACCAACCCCACTTGAAGGAATTGTACCGTCACTTTCGCTCGAGAATGGCTGACACCTCCCCGACTCAGACAGCACGCCACCTGGCATGTACTCATATCCTTCACCGTGCGGTGTATTAATACATGCACCCCCAGCCAACGCGACATGGCTTTCGCCATTTGTTAAGCTACGGCACGCTTGATATATAGCGACCAATGAGGAGGAGCAGGCAGTAGATAGCGTATATGCAGGCCCCTGCAAATTTAATCGATAAGCAACCTGAGTTGCTACACAGTGATGACTATTCCCTATGGTCAATGAGTACTGTAAATTTTCATCCGCATTATACTTTGAATTCGCAAGGGATTTATTAAAATACTGATTTGTTCCCACACTCAAAAAAGTACCGATGTGATTTCTATCAAGGTGTGCTGTGATATTGCCGTCATAAAGCGCCAATACACTGTGTTCAAGTAACTTTCTTAACTGTGGATCCGTTAGTTTTGCATCACGTGGGGAGAGATTAAAATAAGGCGCATCGAAACTATAAGCATCTTTTAATACTCCCTCAGCAGCTATTTTGTGATTAAGCACTGTGACAGGATCCAAAGACGTCACAACCTTGTGATCTTTAATCATCTGCCAGAATTCATCTTTTGAATCTGCGCCGGGAAACGCGCAAGAGATACCGATTATTGCCACATCAGCCATGTTTACTCCGTTAACATATTAATTATTGGCAAACAAGAGATTTGACTAACTCTGCCTGTTCCTTGATGGAAGGTTTTTTGAACAACTCTGTGACTCTAACCTTTATCTTAAAGGCTTTATTCACTTCTCTTTGAAGCTTTAAGATCAACACCGAACTTCCGCCAACATCAAAAAATCTGTCATCATGGTCGATGTCATTGGTGCCTAGTAACTTGCTCCAAATTTGGCAGATTTGCCCGTCTATATCAGACGCGTCGTGGGTATCGCTCGCTTCGCACGCATCTGTGATTTGTGCCAATAAGGCTTTTCTATCAACCTTGCCGCTAACGGTATGCGGAAATTGCTTAACTCTGATTAAACGGTTGGGTTGCATGTAGCGTGGAAGGTGCTGCGATAGCCAGCTTTGAATATCAGACTCAGTTAACTCGCTTGCACAATAGAACGTAATGATCTGATCTTGTAGGTTATTCTTGTACAAAACAGTGGCTGAACAGATTTGTTTATCTATTTGCATCACCATATTATCTATTTCAGTCAGATTGACACGAAAGCCATTGAACTTAATGGTGTTATCAGTTCTGTGCGAGTAAACCAGTAAGCATTCCTCATTAAAATAAGCAATGTCAGAGGTTTTGTAATACCTTTGCTGATCTATCTCAATAAATTTTTCCTGAGTTTGTACCGCATCCTTAAAGTAACCTAGAGTAACGCATTGACCACCAATCAAAATTTCGCCATGTACATTGGGTAAAGTAATGTCATTTAGGTGTTCATCTACGAGCTTAATCGTGGCGTTACTCAAAGGTTTGCCCAAAGGCAAAGGGAATGAGTCATGAGTTACAGGATAGGTAACATTCCAAATACATGCTTCAGTTGGCCCATAGCAATGAATTAGTTCAAAATCGAGCTTGCTAAAGATATCTGATATGATGTTGTTTTTTAATGGCTCCCCACCAAAAAAAAGGCGATTGAAGCTATCGATATGTTGAAAATAAGGGAGAACCCCTGCATTGATCAACGCGGTTGTGATAAACGCTGTGGTTACCTCTAGATCCTTGAGTGATTCTTGAGCTTTGTGTGGATTTGACCACACTTCAGGTGGCATTAAACACAGTGTTCCTCCGTTTAATAGAGCACTCCATAATTCAAACTGAAAAGCATCGAATGCCACAGAAGAAAACTGTGCAATACGAGCTGTACCATCTATATTTTTTGTTGCCTCGATAAAACTGAGTATATTCTCATGGCTCACCATAACTCCCTTTGGTTCTCCAGTACTTCCAGATGTATAAATAATCGTAGTAAGTTTATTTTTGGCTGTTTTGAAACCAGTTACTTCGACTTTAGCAGATAATTCATCAAATCGGATTGAATCACAAACATCATTTTTACTTGATATTATTAATTTTGATTCGGATTGTTTAATTATATTCCGCTTTCTAGATAATGGGGTTTTATTATCAAAGCAAATATACGAGCAATTAACTTTTAAAACCCCAAGAATACATATTATTAACTCAGGAGAAGGAGTTATATCAATACATATTGTGCAACCAATGAAACCTCGATTATACAAATTTTGTGCAACCAAATCAGATTCAGTTTGAAGCTGGGAATATGTAATTTCTATTTTATCACCCAATATTGCAACTTTTCCTGGGTTATTCTTGATACTTTGCTCAAAAGCATCCACTATACTAGAATGTAAAAAATTATCTTTATTCA
The DNA here is from genome assembly GCF_002632725.1 of Xenorhabdus hominickii. Lineage (GTDB taxonomy): Bacteria > Pseudomonadota > Gammaproteobacteria > Enterobacterales > Enterobacteriaceae > Xenorhabdus > Xenorhabdus hominickii. The sequence continues at coordinate 3,170 of NZ_NJAI01000013.1, read as the reverse complement.
TTGAATAGCCTAATTTTTTTATGTTCACCATGGAGGTTGCGATTAAGTGAAACGCATCTTCCTTGAGGAAACCTTAAATCATCTTTTTGATGCTATGAGGCTCAAATATTTAAATTTTTAAATTTTTACTAATTAAACATTGCCGCAATAGCGCTTTACTGACCTTTGCGTTCAAAGGTTTCATGTTCTTGGTTCTGCCGCATCAGGGTGAGAGTGTGAACGTTTTATGAACACAATTGGCGCAAAAACAACCCTCAATTAGATTGAATTTAGAGCAAACTAACACACCCTGTCACCAAAATAGCTTGGATATTGTTCGTGTTGTTTTTAATTTAAGCACTCGCGCTCTCGCCCTATCTGTCGCATTAAGTAGTGCTCGGGTAATATATCGTGTTTTGATTGATAATTCTGATGGTTCTGTCGCATTAATCAGTGCTCGGATTAATTACATTAGGAATGATTTACCCTCTAAATAAACTTGATATTAATTCATGTCAATATTATTTTTTGTTTGGTTGAAATGGTATTTTTATCGGACTCGTGCTTTTAGCTGTTTTATTTAATCTAAATAAGAACCATACAGGTGTTAATATCGGATACTTATGCAAGTTACTTATTTTGGTTGCTATGATACTTTTGTGTATTGGTACAGGGTGAGGGCGGCCATCTCATTAGTGTGGGGCACTTATGCAGCCATCTTTTCTGCCCAAGAATGCTCAGCTTCGTCACCTAATTTTATGCCCGGATACCAATGCTCAAATTGGGTTTTCAAATCATCATTGAGTACCGCCATGCGGGTTTGAATTAAATAATGCGTACCTTGCTGGCTCCATTGCATCTGCTGCCTTTTCACCATCTGTTTGGCATGACTTTATTGATCGTCCATTCAACAAATGAAGAGGAAATGAAGAGCGTAAAAAAGTGTGGGGCATGGATTTGGTGAGAGCTGGATAAAATAGTTTAACAACTCAGGTTACGGGGAATTGTGGCGATTGAGTGATTCTCACCGCTATCTGATAAATACGCTTAATTGCTTAATTATATTGAGCTAAAAAAGTGCCCCACACTTTTTTACGCTCTCCTATATCGGTCTGGATTTTGCCGGTAGTGATCCTGCCAGTCCATGGCTTAAAGCGCTCATCTGGGCTAAAGATATCTTCAGCAAAAAACAGCGTTTTTCACAGCGGCCGCTGGCAACATTACCAAAGCGACTACGCCCGTATCTGCTGATATTTGACGAGGACGGCAATCCGGCTCATTTGCACGCCGACCGCTATGAATTCTGGCTATACCGTCAGATAAGAAAACGGTTTCAGTCAGGCGAATTTTACCTTGATGACAGCCTGCAACACCGCCATCTTTCCGACGAGCTGGTTGCAAATGAAGAAAAGCGCGATGTTCTGGCGCAAATGGAGATCCCTTTCCTACAGCAACCTGTTGATGTTTTGCTGGATACCCTGTCATCTGAATTACATCAGCAATGGCAGGTTTTCAATCGCGAACTGAAACAAGGCCAGCTTAAACATCTGGAATACGACAAGGACACACAGAAATTACATTGGCGCAAACCCAAGGCGGATAATCGAAAACCCCAGGAGCAAATATTTTATGCCCGGCTGCCGTTCTGCGATATTGCCGATGTCCTCAGCTTCGTGAATGAACAGTGTCATTTTCTGTCGGTGATGAAACCTTTACAGCCACGTTATGCGAAAAAACAGGCCGAAACTGACAGTTTGATGGCGGTCATCATTGCTCAGGCCATGAACCACGGTAATCAGGTGATGGCACGAACCAGTGATATTCCCTACCACATTCTGGAAAATACTTATCAGCAGTATCTGCGTCAGGCGACATTACAGGCCGCCAATGATTGTATCAGTAATGCGATTGCCACACTGCCGATCTTTCCGCATTATTCGTTTGATCTTGACGTCTTGTACGGTGCGGTCGATGGACAGAAATTCGGGGTTGATCATCCGACTGTGAAAGCTCGCCACTCACGTAAATATTTTGGACGAGGCAAAGGTGTGGTCGCTTACACCCTGTTGTGTAACCATATCCCTCTCAATGATAGGCACAAACGAATATGAGGCTTACCATGTCTTTGATATCTGGTATCGCAACACCTCGAATATCGTGCCAACCGCTATCACCGGTGATATGCACAGTGTTAATAAGGCTAACTTCGCGATTTCGCGATCCTGCACTGGTTCGGCCTGCGTTTTGAACCTCGTTTCACCAGTCTGAATGCGCAACTCCAGATGTTGTATTGTGCTGACGATCCGGGAATGTACAAAAAATGCCTGATTCAACCCATTGGCCAAATTGACCGACAACTCATTATCCGCGAAAAAGCCAATATTGACCAGATTGTTGCCACGTTAGGGTTGAAAGAAATGACCCAAGGTCTGCTTATTCGTAAGCTGTGTACTTATACGGCACCCAATCCAACGCGACGCGCTATCTTTGAGTATGATCGGTTGGTACGCAGCCTCTACACATTGCGTTACCTGCGTGATCTGCAGTTAGAACGGAACGTACACCGCTCACAGAACCGGCTTGAATCTTATCATCAACTCCGTTCAGCCATCGCACAGGTCGGCGGCAAAAAGGAACTCACCGGACGAACCGACATTGAAACGGAAATCAGTAATCAGTGTGGGCGATTGGTTGCTAACGTAATCATCTACTATAACTCCGCGATTTTATCCCGGTTACTGAATAAACCAGAGGTATCAGACAGCATCAAGACACGGGCATTGATAACTCAAATGTCCCCTGTCGCCTGGCAGCATATTTTGCTGAATGGGCATTATACCTTCCAAAACGAAGGTAAAATTATTGACCTTGATGCGCTTATCGCAGGGCTGAATTTCGGCTGACGAAATTTTCGGCGGTTCCGGCTTAGCAATGGCATTCGGTTAAATCCTTATCGGCGCATCAAAAGAATTCCATCGTGTTCTGGGTTTCATCGATTTCCGTGGGTAGTGCCTCTCTGGTCTCACCCGTTGTATCATTCTTGCCATAAGTGCATGAAGAGTGTAATAAAATGATTTTAAATGCTTTTTTATCTTACCTTGTATTAGTAGAGGGAGATGTTTGACGACAAAAAACAAACAGTTTTTTGAATTCAGCTTCTGTTTTTTATCCAGGCTCTCCTTGTTATCGAC
>NZ_NJAI01000129.1 GCF_002632725.1 Xenorhabdus hominickii | reverse complement strand
ATAGGAGATCAGCCCATCGAGTAGCATCAGTTTTAGCTGACTCCTCAAAGGCTCATTCCTAAATAAAGGCTCGATGTTTAGATTGGCGCTGCGGTGCGCGGTGAAATGCAGATACAAAAAAGCCACCACGGAGGTGATGGCTTGGGGTATTCCTTCAACCACTCAAGGAATGGGCAAAGAAATATTGACTTTAGTTTCAGGCGTTAACTAATTGTTAAGCATTATTCGTTTATTGTTGGGTAGAG
>NZ_NJAI01000128.1 GCF_002632725.1 Xenorhabdus hominickii | reverse complement strand
ATCAAGATAAGTCTCTTCCTGAAGTGACATCATCTTTCTGGTGACCTCCAGCGGGGCTTTTTTCTCCCCGTCCAGATAGGTTCGGTGCAGGTAACACAATTGGCCGCGTGCATCTGTCGCCAGTGCCCACATTGCCTGATAATCCCCCTTATAGGTCGGCTGCTTTTCACAGAAGCGGATTTGCTCAATCGGGTGATGGCTGTAAATTCCCCGGCGCTGGAGGTATTTTTCCGCCGAGGTGCCTTTCAGT
>NZ_NJAI01000127.1 GCF_002632725.1 Xenorhabdus hominickii | reverse complement strand
AAAACTGGTAAATCTAATAAACCCATCTTCACCCAATAACAAGCGAATAATGCTTAACAATTAGTTACTCTCTGAAACTAAAGTCAATATTTCTTTGCCTGCTCCCTGAGTGGTTAAAGGAATACCCAAGCCATCACCTCCCGTGGTGGTTTTTTTATTCCCTTACCATTCCCCTGAGAGGTTAAAGGAATATTGATAACGCACGCTGTCACTTCGTTCCCACCGCGTACCTAACGCACACGGACTGGTGGCATTTTTATTTGCGCCGGGTTATCGCC
>NZ_NJAI01000126.1 GCF_002632725.1 Xenorhabdus hominickii | reverse complement strand
AACTGGGAAAACAAAGAATGAGATTGAGTATTGAAAAATACAAAACTGAATCTCAGTCATCGGGATTTAAAGTATTTAAGCTGACAGCTTAACTTAACTATCACCTATTCCTATTCCCATATCGACCTCCTATTAACTCAACTCACCGGGGCTGACATAACTCACCCCACGGACGCCCATTGTTCTGATGGGGTGGATTATGCGTATGCCAAACAAAGACCCAAGCAGCTTTGAACTGTATCAATGGCTGCTGCTTTTGCTGCTTTCAGCCTGGGGCGGAATAGTC
>NZ_NJAI01000125.1 GCF_002632725.1 Xenorhabdus hominickii | reverse complement strand
AGCGAATGATTTAAATGAGCTGAATCTATCTCATGCACTCCAGAACCGGCAACCACCGTTAACCAGTATCAACGGCATGTGCCGATGGTGTGAGACGGAGCCAGCAACACACAGGGCATTCTGTAGTCAGGAGTGCGGGGAGGATTATGAGCGGGATAGGAGGCGAGATGGACTATAGCGAATTGTCAGATTTCGAAATTATTAACTCGGCGGCTATTTATATCTGATATACTGTGTCAATGAAAACAGATGCACGCAAGCTCACGATTGAGCAACTAGAGCTGCTGAGGCAGCAA
>NZ_NJAI01000124.1 GCF_002632725.1 Xenorhabdus hominickii | reverse complement strand
TTCTTCAAACGCCTTCAGCCCCAACTGGGTAAAAACATCCAGCGGTGCCAGTAACCGGTCCAGCGCCTGAACGCCCAACTGTACAAACGAATCCAGTGTCGCTTTCAGCTTGTCCAGCGCCTGAACACCCAAATCAGCAAAGAAGGCGAGGCTGGCTTTTAATTCTTCAAACGCTTTCAACCCCAACTGGGTAAAAACATCCAGCGGTGCCAGCAACCGGTCCAGCGCCTGAACGCCCAGCTGTACAAACGAATCCAGCGTGGCTTTCAGCTTGTCCAGGGCCTGAATACCCAAATCAGCAAAGAAGGCGAGG
>NZ_NJAI01000123.1 GCF_002632725.1 Xenorhabdus hominickii | reverse complement strand
TCTGGAATGAAGCCGGGCTGGCCGGTTCGGCCTCGGTGATCCTGTGTGAATCGCTGATTGATGCGATGTCGTTCTGGTGTGCGGGGTATCGGCATGTGACCTGTTCCTATGGGGTACACGGGTTTACCGAGGCGCACCGCGCCGCCTTCCGGCAGCATGACATCCGGCAGGTGCATATTGCCTATGACAATGATAAAGCGGGCAATGACGCGGCGGCGGCGCTGGCCGCCGAGCTGCAACTGGCCGGGCTGGCTGTCTGGCGGGTCGTGTTCCCCGAAGGCTGCGATGCCAATCGCTTTAGCTGCGAAGTAGC
>NZ_NJAI01000122.1 GCF_002632725.1 Xenorhabdus hominickii | reverse complement strand
CGCCTTAATCTTCTTCGAAGACAGATCAGTCTCACGTAATAATTTGACGGCCAGTACCGGACTGTTTTCTGCCTCTTTCGATACCGCAACATTGTGACCGCGGCTGTGTTTCTTCGGGGCGGCTGGCTGTTCGTCTTGCTCAACGATGAGATCTGTAGCGAGTTCCTGTGCAGGTTCAGTCGTGTAGTGTCCAGAATCATCAGCCCGTGCTGACAGATGACTAAAGCCTGTAGCTGTTGTGTCTTTGTGAGCGGCTTTACGTTTGAAGCGGCCTAATCCCAATAAATTCGACATGCTGTAATTTGCCATTATTATC
>NZ_NJAI01000121.1 GCF_002632725.1 Xenorhabdus hominickii | reverse complement strand
GCTGATATCGGCGGATATTGAGCTGGCGTTGTTATTGGCTATTGGGTTCTGGAATGAGAACCGCGAAGCCCAGTCACTCCCGGCGGGGTTTAAAGCCTTATTGGAACCCTATCGGCACATCAACTTATAAGGCGGTCACCATGCAGGCAGGACGGCTTCGTCATCGCATCACGTTACAAAACTTCGTTCAGATCACCCTGCCTTCCGGTCAGCGAACACAGGAATGGCAGGACGTTGCCACGGTCTGGGCGGAGGTCAAGCACCTCAGTGGGCGGGAATTGCTCTCGGCCGGGGCGGAAATGGCCGAGGTCACGGTGCGC
>NZ_NJAI01000120.1 GCF_002632725.1 Xenorhabdus hominickii | reverse complement strand
TTCAAAATCCGAAGAAATGCACGATAAGGTGATAGGAACTTTTATTGAGCGTGAGTACTATTTTTGATATTCAATCTAACTATTTAATACATGACCAGATATGAATAAGGGGTTTATCTGAATTAAAAGGTGTTTTTACTAAGGTGTGGCGTTATTCAGATTGAGTTAGTCGGTTTATCGGACAACTGAAGATGTCTGGGTGGTTCAAGATCATTCAGAATAGCTGACGCATAGACATTAGCCTTTTGCCTGTTAACGGGGGCATAATCTTCATCTATGCGCCCGTTTGTTACACGACTGAACCAGGCGTCTTTTGCACCTAGCTGGATAATCCATG
>NZ_NJAI01000012.1 GCF_002632725.1 Xenorhabdus hominickii | reverse complement strand
TTACAGCAGGTATAGCAACGATAACGAGGATGTCCGCCATTCCCTTTTCCATGTCCTTTGACATGTTCTGATTTGTGACAATAACGGCAATAGACGTCAACTTTGGCCATGCTTTACCCTTAAAAGGCGGGAAGCATATCACAACAACTAACTATTTAATACATGACCCCATTTAATACCGGATTTTGGCGGTTTGGTTAGGACGTCATCCAGTGTTTTGCGGTGCTTTGTACTCAATTCCTTAACCTTAATCATTATCACTGTTTTCCTTTGTGATGTCAAACAATGACGTCATAATACAACACACTAACAGCGACGTCAATTAATGACGTCAAAAAACAAAGTTTGAGAAAAACGTAAACGAAAACCACACAATCATTTGTTAATATTTGAACAATCCCCCATCTGAGATAACACTATTCAGAGCGCGTTACAGCGCTCAATACGGTTAATTCGGCATTATCCGGCGAAAATACCAACCTGAAAACAGCGGTCAATGTTCAGAGCGAGAATATACGCCTTTTGCACCATGACATCGCTGAACGGGATAACCGGTTAATTGAATTAACGTAGTCTATAAGGAAAAAGTCAGACAATCGTTAGCGGAGTGCAACGATAAAAATCAGAGGGCAAATGAGATGAATGCAAGACTATAACAACTCAACTTGCATGAACTCAGCGGTCATTTTCAGAAGATGATGTCACACCAGAAATTATACTACTCATCCCCGTTGATACGGGGAACATGATACGGAAAACAAAAAAAATCAAAAAACAACAACGGTTTATGCCCGATAACCGTATCGACCTTGGCTAATCGGGTAATTTACCGATTTTTTCCGCTAACTGATTAAGACCAGATCGGATTATTCACCCATTCACGAATAATAGACAAATTTCTCTCATCTAAGCAGTTCATAGCTTGAATAAAATCAAAATTATATCGGTTATCATTATTCCAAATGCCAAGATAGAACCTGAGCATATGTTGCTCCCCCGTGCTTAATAAGCCCATTCTATTTTCGACTTCACCTTCAAAAAGATGACTTTCCTTCCAATCCCAAAAATCAATAAATTCTGGATGATTTCGCTGAATAAACGCTTTAAATTTGAGTCTGTCTTCCATTTTCATCCCCCTTATTGTTTAGACTCGCTTATCGCTTATCTGCCTGTCCATAAACTTCATCATCAGCACGTTTGCCAACAGCGATCACAAGCAGCAAGACCTTGTTATCAATCACCTCATAGACCAAACGGTATCCTGACGATTTCAGTTTAATCTTAAATCGGTTAGTTCGCCCACTTAATCGAGAAGCTGGGACGTGAGGGTTTTCTAAACGTTCAGCCAACTTCTTTTTCAGTTGCTCCCGTATTGTGTGCCCCAAATTTTTCCACTCCTTGAGCGCTCTTTTCTCAAATTCGAGTTTATAGGTCATCGAAACTAACACTCACAAATTCAGGATCTTCCAGTCGTTTATCTGCGATGAGGTTTAGTTCAGCATCTTCCGCTAATTCCAGATAATACGCGTATAGTTCAGGAGGAACACAATAGAATGCGGGTTCATTGCGATTCAGGATTGCAACCGCACCCCCCTCCCCTTCTTCAAGGGTTCCCATTGGGTTACGTTTTAGATCAGTGATGCTGGCCGCTGTGGTTGTTAAGACTTGATAAGCCATATTTTCCCCCGCTGTTAAGTACATTAATAGAATTTTTAAAAACACCATAATAGCACCTTTTAAAGCGCTTTTAAAAGTACCATTAAAAGATTTTTTATGTCGGGTGATATTCTATTGCGATTGTTTCAGGCCGGAAAATTATCTGTGCCGATAGGGGCATTTTCCCCCGCCCATTTCCTGAATAGATAATAGATATGAAGGATGAAGCGTAATAAGATCGGGAAAACCTGATAGCAGGGGCTATCAGGTTTTTTAGTGCCAGTGAAAACATTGAGGTATATTATTACTTTAGCGATATTAAATGATATTAAATGATATTAAATAGCGTGTAATGCCTTTTACAGTGTAGCCCTATTTTCGAAAAACAGGGGGATAGAGGTCACAAAATGAATTTTATTTGTATTCGCCAAATTCCGCTCAGTGAAAACTTCTATAATAATAAACATAACACTGTTTATTCTGTTTACAGGTAGTCTGCAAGAATAACGCCCCTCATTATTCATCACCCTTAATAGAACTCCTTTTCTCTTCATGCCACGTTTTAAATTTAGCGGTTTTCTCTATTTGTTCGACACGGTGACGTTGATACGCAAAGCGATTCACCAACGAGCCTGACTCAGCAGCCGGAACGGGATCACCTAAAAAATGCTGGATGGCTGCCCCCGTCCACCCTTGACGACTTTTCAGCTCTGAGAGGGTAATCCATTCGCGTTCCCACGAGGCTCGTCGATCTCGACGCTCTTGCTGTTTTTTACGTCGAAATGCAGCCAGCTCTTTGTGGGAAATATATCGAAAATATGGAAAAATCACGAGACCTCCTTGATATAAAGGATGAGTTCATGAATATGAATATGAATATGAATATGAATACAGAGATTATAAGACAAATATCAGAAACCCTGGGAAATGGAGTGAATAAAACTACGTCACGCTAACAGTGACATCAATTAATGACGTCAAAAAACAAAGTTTGAGAAAAACGTAAGCGAAAACCACACAATCATTTTTTAATATTTGAACAATCCCCCCATCTGAGATAATACTATTCGTTATGGTTATTGGCTGGTTGGAGGCGGTATGTTAACGCCCTCAGAAAAAGACAAGATGTATAAAGATGTTGGTTGGGTAAACAAAAAAAGAGTGTATATTCCTTACGGAACAATATTTAATCATGGAAGTACTTTACACAGGATCGGTGGTGCTACAGTTGAGGGTGTTGGGCAAACCGGGCACACTGGAGACGCAATTTGGTTGGCACCTGAACAAGATGAAAAGGCACCTACTGGTTATACTAAGTCTCGTTATAATCCGGGTTCATCGCGTGTATTATCTAAGTATAAGGTTACAGCACCGCTAACATTAGCAGCACTTGATGACGACCATGATTACTTAGAGCATAGCGATATAGAGTCATGGAAACTAATTAAGGAATATGATGGGTTGGATGGTGTTGCGTCATTGTATGCAGTTAATCAGATCCAAGAAATTTTGTTGTTCAACAAAACGAAAATAACGCTAATACAACGAACTGAATTAAAATAGTGCATGTTTGGGTATGTAAAAGGCCACGTATACATGGCCTTTTACATAGCCATTATTAATTTCCGCGCCAATCGTAAAACATCTCATCCATCGGGGCATTATCCCCCATTTTCTCTAGGCATATTTCCTGAATGGCCCTGCTCGCACTGCCCTTCCCCAGTGCCTGCAAAAACGCATACATCTGGGTTGGCATTGATAATGACGCGATTTTCGGCGTTTTCAGGCTGCGTTTTTTCCCCAGTTTAGGCCACGGGATCAGTGCCAACGTTTTCTCGTTCACCTGACCCATGCTGAAAATAAACAGCGGCGCTTTCTTGTATTCCAGCACAATATCTTTCGCGGTTTCGCGCAAATCCGCATCCGTCAGCAAGGATTCAATATGCTGGCGGATAATTTTTCTGTCACGGGTAAAACATAAATGACTCTGGCGACCATTCTCATACGTCAGGTAAGCGCGATAGCTCATAATTTCCTTATTTACTCATAACTCAACGGGGTAATGACGGAAAATTCTAAATGATTTTTTTTGGAAAAAATACAAAAAGCGCAGCGTTAGGGTTAGGGAGGGATATTGTAGTTAACCTATGCTAAGCCCGTCGAAAAGCTAACTCCCGTGTCTTCGCACTCTGAAAAGGGGCATTACGGTGAGTAATAATATTAAAGCATTTAAAGAGCGTCAGAAAGACGTGAATGAGCGCGCGGCACAAGTCCTTTCGTTTGCAGCCCATGCACAATTCAGGGACGGGGCTTTCATTGACGATCCCCAGGAACGTTACGCCAGTATCTTAGCATCGGCAAAAACCGTCCCGATGTTTGAGGGCGTGAATCCGGAATATGTCGGCCAGGTCGCCAGTGCGTGGGCGGATAGTCTGGCTGAATACAGTGATCGCAATGGTCATTACCCCTCATCTGAAATTCTGGCCAACTGTCACCATGCGTGTGAGCGCCTGATTCTGGAAGCTGCGGCAGAAAAACATGAGGGTGTTGGCGCGGCCATGTTCGAAAGTGTCAAATCGGATATGTCCACCAGCGACGGTGTGATGCGGCAGGCGCTTTTTGCCGCCCTGATCCTGCCGACGGCGTTAGGCGCCGCGACGGGGGATGCCTGTACATTCGTCCCCTGTGAACGCGATGAATCAAACGTTTATGAAGTCTTCAACGTAGCAGGGTCTAAATTTGGTTCCTATGACATCGGGGATGAGCTGAATATGCAATCTGCCGGTGTTTACTCACAAATGAGTCGCACCTATATTTTCCCTGATGACCAGCAACCCGACGGCACTAAAAAAACATTCAAATTCAAGGTAGCACAAACGCAGGAAGGCCAAGAAATGCCTATCCGTGCGGGTCGCACGGTACTGATGGTCAACCGTAAACGCTCTGATCGTGATAACAAGTCAGGCAAAGTCTATTTTGACGGACAGGATCATTCCGGCATCACATATTCAATCACCGGCACCATTGATTATGCCAAAGGCGACATCACGGTCGATTTTAACGGTGACACCATTCCGGCAAAAGGCACGGAGTTAGCCGTTGCGCTCGAAATTGATATTGAGAAAAAAGCCGACCTGATCCCACTGGTGAATCACGGAATGCGTAAATGGGAAGTGGTGCCGTCCCAATACGTATTGGCAGCGGAACACACCATACAATCGCTGATGGACGCCCGCCGCGAATTTGGGCTGGATTTAGCCTCCCTGCAATTCTCCACCGTGCGCAGCTGGTTATCCCATGAAATTGACATGATGCGCCTGCGCAAAATTGTCTTTCATACTATCCACGGCAGCGAATTTGATATTGCCCTGCCAACCACCCAACAATGGGATTCCTACGTTGCGTTGCTGAAATCGGCCATCACGCACGAATCCACCCAAATGACCAATCGCACCAAAAAAACAGGGATTCGCGGGGGGTTTGCGGGTGGGGCGGCGGCGAACTTCATTAAATCCATGCCGGAAACTTACTTCAAACCTGCGGACGGGTATGTCCAGTCCCCCCGCATTCAGTTCATCGGCACGTTGTTTGGTGTGTACCGTATTTTTGAAGTGCCGGAAACGGTTTGTGAGCAACTGTCTGACGAGGGGTGTCAGTTCTCTGCCAACGACATTTTTTTCTATGGCCGTGGGGACAATATCGGCGATGCCGGTTTAGTGGCCGGTGATGCCGTGCCTGCCATTCCGTTCGTTCATCCAACGACAACCGCTCTCATCAATCGCACCACCTTATGGGGTTCAGCGATCAATGAAATTCATCCCCGAAATGGCGAAAAATATTTCACAAAACTCACGCTGACCAACACCAAGATCGGCGCCATCGACATGCTCACCGGCAAACTCATTGCTGACGGCCATCGCGTGACGGCGCCCCCCTCAGACTCAAAGGTCGATATCGAAAAAAACCGCAATAAAAAAAACCTTGATTAAATTTCATTGATTACGGCGCCCGCCAGGGCGCCATAAGGAAGAACAAATGAATAAAATTCCTTTCGCTCTGGGTCAGGCTCCCGGTGTGGCCATTATGCCGCCAAACGCGGACGCCACCTTTACGAATGCGACAGGGGGTTCCTCCGTTTTTGCCGGTGTGGTGGTGGCAAAGCGGGGAAAACCCAACACCGTACTGCACGTCACACCGGATACCTTACACAAAGTCTTGGGTGCCCCCATCCATCCCCACTCAAGCAAGCATTTTGAGCCGTATCGTCATGTCTATCAGGCGTTAAATGGGGGCAATGGCTATGTCGTCCGCGTTGCTCCATCCGACATGAAAATTCCGTACCTAAAAGTGATCGACCCCAATAACAACACTTGGATGACTCCCGTGCTTTATACGGGTAATTTTACTTTCGGTTCAGAAATACCGACGAACAATACAACGTTCTTTTCCATCTATGTTGATGATGGTGATGCCTCTGATAATCGCACCTTGTCACTGATTAGAAACTCAGACAAAAAAGGGCTTTACACCCTGATCCTCAAAGAAGTCGATGATTTGAAACGCGAAACGACACTGGATACCATTCAGGTGTCGTTTAATCCTGAAGCGCTTAATGACATGGGACAACCTGCGTTCTTGCCTATCGCACTGGAAAATAATACGCATCGTTTACGAGCGGTCGTCGGTGACAGAGACAAAATGGCGCAATTTCCACCTGATTATGCCGGATTTAAAAACCAGAAATTTGAGGGCGGATCAGACGGTAATATTAACGACATTAAAGATGCTCATTATGGGGAGGCGCTTCAAGCACTGACGGCTTCAATGGTGAATTATACCGCGATTTTATCATTAGGGTGTTATTCGTCTTACGTTTTAGCCAAACTCGCAGAATTAGCGAATAATGTCCGTGTAGATATGTTCTGTGATTTACCCCCTGCCCTTCTGCCTAATCCGGCGATTAATGTCGCTGATAACCAAGGGTTTGGGGAGTACGCCCATATTTGCCGTTATTATTTCCCGTATCAGTCCCGTGATCCGTTCTCCGGTGGTCAGGTGGTGTATGGGCTGTCAGGTGATGCGTTCACCGCTAAGGCCAAAGGCGTTGCGATGGTTGCAGACGTGGGAGGCTATCACTTATCCCCCGCAGGACAATCCCGCGGCGTGTTGCTGCGACAAAACATCAAACCGCTGCCGGCCGCCGCTGAGATTGACCGCGAAAATTACGCCACTAAAGGGATCAATACCGTGGGCTTTGCTTCAGACGGTTCCGTCATGATCGATGACGCACTCACCACGTATGCCAAGAGAAACTATTTCAGGTTCCAGCATGTTAATAGTACGTTCAATGCGATTGCCCGCCTTGTCTATGACATTGGCAATGCACTGAAACATGAGCCTGATGGCATTACCCGCCGGGGTCTGGAGAGAGAAATTCCGAGGTTACTCGACCGTTTTGTGGCCTCCGGCGCATTAGTCTCTCCCCGTAATGCGGCAGAGGGTACAGCGCCCTATGAAGTAACGGTGACACAGGATGAGTTTGATATGTGGCATATCCGGTATGCCGCCTGTCCAACCGGTGTATCACGCCGAATCATCGCTGAACCGGTGCTAATCCCGTAATGAAGGAGGTAATCAAAATGAGTAAAGGCATGTTCACACGCGGTGTGCTGCTTCATTCCCGTTTAAGGGCATTCGCAACGCCAGCCGGTCAGGTGGCGATGATGGAATCCAATCAGGCTCACCCCGTGGGTAATCATCAATCGCGGCCTTCCGCTGGGGATGAGATGCTGCTGGAAGCCGTGTATAAAAAGGCCGAACAAGACGCCCGTGGGATTGCCGCTGCCGCAGTGATTGACTGGGTTCAGAATGGTGAAGGCACGTTCGATTCCTTTGATGAATTCGCACTGGGACTGGCTGATCTGCTTCAGGATAACGATGATGACCTCACTGATGAGCAAATCGACGACTACAACATGTGGTTAGGGTTCATGGCGGACGCGACAGTTTCAATGGGGGCCGATCAAGGTGATGTGACGGCCATGATCGACAATGCCGATGATGAGGCGGCGGATGCCGTTCTTTCTGCTATTGACATTTCACCCGATGATGAAGACGACATTATTGCGGAATTTTCGGTCACGGGGGGGGATGACGGCGCCATGATGGAAGCCAGCATCAAAGTGGTACGCGAGGGTGTCGTTAAGCTGATCCGCAAGCGCCCCCGTCCGCGCCGTTTAAGTGCGGCACAGAAAAGTGCGCTGAAAAAAGCCCGCATGAAAGCGCAAACCGCGTCGGCCAGGAAAGCCCGCAAAAAGTCCAACCTCATACGTAAAAAACGCGGATTGTAATCACACCCCCCCGCTGAACGGCGGGGGGATAAGGGGAATTTCATGGTTTGTGGTGCCATTATGCCAGATGGGATCAGCCCATTTCTAAAAGCTTATATCACTAACACGGAATCGATGGTGGTGGGCTATATCGGTGATGGTGCAATGGCGACGCTTCAGTCCCTTTGGGAATCGCCTTTCGAAAATGATTCAATTGGGTCAATGGCCGGGATATCCACGCTCGCCAATGGCGCACAGGTCATGACAGACAGCACGTCCGTTACCCGTATTAACTCGCTGATGGTTTGGCAGGGTCAAAAACCCCCGCAAATCACCCTGCCGTTGCATTTTATGGCGAAACAGGACGCTCAGATCGAAGTTCAGTCAGCCATTATGACGTTATTACAAATGGCCTCGCCTGAATTAGGGATGGTCATGCCGGGCGGAAGACGCCCGGAGCCGGTGGTGATCGATATCGGACGTCGGTTAAAACTCACTGATGTTGTGATTCAGGAAGTGAGTTTCGAACTGGACGCCCCCAGAACAGCGGAAGGTTACTACACCCATAACACGGTGACGCTTTCACTGTCAGGTATGCAGGTGCAAAACAAGTCCGAAATCCCTTACATGTTTATTTAATGGAGTTAATGAATGGCTGGTTTCAGTAATAGTAAAGCGAATAAGGCGTTTCTGAAAAAACGGTTTAACCAATCAAAAGCGGCGGGAGAACGACTCATCGGCGCGGATTATTGGATGGTCATCAAAGGGTATGAGCATTTATCCATTCTGATCCGCACAACGCAGCTGGGCGAATTTACCCGTGAAGATGTCGAGGATTATGCGCCTTCCGGTGTGAAAATAAACCAGCACGGTGTCTTTAGAAATCAGGGTGAATTCCAGTTTCAGTGCGCAGAAACCATCGACGGCGTGGTGTTGGCCGCCGTCAAAGAGTGGGTATTGGAAAAGGCTTATATCGATATCGATATTTACCTTGCCAGTGAATCGAAAGCGGGCGAATGGGGTCAGCCGATCCGGGCCTATGAAATGGTGAAATTGTACTGCGATGCCGTGGATTTGGCGTCTGAAGATGTCACGGCGGTCGTTCGTCCTTCTATGCGGGCTGTGTACAACTGGCAGGAATAATCCATGACACCGAGGCAACTCTTAGATTCTGTTAAAACGCGATTCAGGCCGCTCCTTGTTGTTGAAGACGATACGTTAAAAGGGATGCTGGTTAAGGCACTGACAGAATACCAAGATCGCGCAGGACTCATTAAACGGATGCATTTAGCGAAAGCGGCGGGGGTATCCCTGCCCTATCCGGATGATTATCTTGAGTTAGTCCATGTCATGGATCACCGTAGCGCCCTCGTCTTTGCTGAACCTTATGAGGACGCCCTCCAGCTTGATTTGATGGGCGATGAGCGCTACCCCTTTACGCTGGTGTATCTCGTCAATATGCGCGATTGCGACTTAGACAAGTGGGTTATTCCCCCCGGCATTTGCGGTGTACTGGAAAACTACCTTGAATGCCTGATCGATATTCAAAACACGGAACGTAAGCGGCGGGTGTCGGCGGCGGGCAAACTGGATATCAGTCACCTGCCTGATGAAACCACCCTGTACCAACGTAAAATCGATCTGGAAGACAAAATGGCGGCGAACCGCGCCATTATCACCGGCGCCAGTTTAATGCCGTAAATAAGGAGGCATCAATGGGGATCTTCAGCGGCGTAGGCAAGTCGCTAGGTTACAACAGCCTGTCCAGCGTTGGCAAAGCCGCTGGCAACCATTTTATCAGCAAGGTGTTAGAGCGTTCCACGTCAATGATCGCCGGTAGCGTTGGCGGCGCGGGAAGCCTGAATGCGGAACTGAGCAAGGCAAAATCCATTGTCCACTCAGCCCTGCGTATTCGTTATGCACAGGGCTGGCAATGGGCTATCGAAGCCGACGGACTCAATGGCTTAGATATGTTTGCCAAAGACATCACTTACGATTCCATCACGATAGAAACAGAGGCCAAACAGATAGGGGCGGTCGTTTTCAACAAACCCACCCATCGGGAAGCCGGCACCATCACCATTACCGTGCGTGATTCTGAAGAAGGCGCCATTGCACGTTGGTTTGATGAAAGAGCAAATCGCGTCACCAACAGTGACGGTACTGTCAATCTTCCTGCTCAGTATGCGATGGGAATACGTCTCTATCGCGTGATGCAAAACGGGGGCCTTGATCTGGAGAGTGAATTTGACGTTTTCCCGGTCTCTCGCGGAGAAACAACGCGGTCGCGTGACCAGGTGACCGAATTTCTCGCCTACCCGCTGACCTTTATTAAAACGTCATCGATTGAACCCGGTGTTGTCTCAATGGTGGGTGGCGCTCTACGCGATGCGGCGGCAGGGGCGGGAAGTTCTAACAGTAACATTATTAAATTTTAAACGGATTATGTATGCAAATTCCTGATTTCCCCCTCCCCTCTAATCCCGGTATCGAAATTCGCTTCCGGATGCCGACCGTATCCGAGGCGATGGCCTACAGCGGTGCTGATCCGGAGCAAGAAGAAGCACTGACCACCCGCTATCTGAACGAAATCCAGTACAAAGAAAACCAGCATGATGCGGCCCTTTGGACAGCGCAAGACCGCCGCACGGCCTTATGGTGGATCTTCTGTAATTCCAGAATCGACACGACATTAACCGTTTCCTATGAGTGCGCTCATTGCAAAAAAGAGCACTATTACGATTACGATGCAAGGGCGCTGGATATAACGGCAGGGGTACTGACCATTGAACCCGTTGAAACCGTCGCGATCCCCGTCAGCGGCCAATCCCATGATTGGGTATTAAAGCCATTGGATGGCCGTGCAATGGAACATCTCGAAACCGCCCGTAATAGTCTGCCCGCCCCGACTGAGCCGGCTTATAACGATGAACTGATTAATCTCAGGATCATGGAATTAACACACCAGGCTCATTTAAATGCGCAGCCGGCAGATTTTATGGCGGCCGCCCAAAGCCGTTACGAACTGATCAAGCGAATGGCGCTGGATACTGAATTCTCCCCGTTAGTTGCCAGTATTGAACTGATGAACCGCCGTCTTGCGCACGGGCTGGCGATGAAAATAGAAAAAGGCACGGCTCACCTGCTGTTACCCAAACACCGTTGCCCTGATTCAGGTAAGGAGGGTGCGGCCAAATATACTCAGCTGTACACGCCCTTTCGGAATCACCACTTCTTTCCAGACTTTAGATCTCAATGGCTGGCTGGTATTAACCACTAATCTGGCGCTCTACGGCAATCAACCCACGGGCGATATAGACCGGCTACCGGAGTGGCGAGCCTTCAAAATGAATGAAGCGTTAGAAGAAAAATTCAAAAAAAATACGTGATGGTGAGAGAGAGAAATGGTCAACACAGCCTTAGCGTTACCCGAACAGGAGCGCATCATCAATGCGATTGAAAAAGCCAGTGACGCCGAATTATCCGCACTCGCGGCTATCCGGACAGATATCCGCACCCTGTTCAGCAAAAACGACAAAACCAAGGCGGATGGCAATGGATTAATTATCAGCCGCCCCCCACGCCGGGTATCAAAAAACACCCAGCCTAATACCCTTGGTGTAAAACTCATAGAGGCGGAAAAAACACCTTCGGGAGATACACATTCAGTTAACGACATTCAAAATTCAATCAATAACCAAACGAATGCAATTCAGAACAAAAATAGAACACAAATACAAAACATTTCCGTTCTAAATGAACAACAAACAACGAGCAAATCCAAACGAGCACAAAACAGTAAACAAACAGATACAATTCAGAACGAAAATAAATCAAAAACACAAAACGTTTCCGTTCTAAATGAACAGCAAACAACGAGCAAATACAAACGAGCACAAAACAGTAAACAAACAGATGCAATTCAGAACGAAAATAAATCAGAAACACAAAACGTTTCTGTTTCAAATGAACAACAAACAACGAGCAAATACAAACGAGCACAAAACAGTAAACAAACAGATGCAATTCAGAACGAAAATAAATCAGAAACACAAAACGTTTCTGTTTCAAATGAACAACAAACAACGAGCAAATACAAACGAGCACAAAACAGTAAACAAACAGATGCAATTCAGAACGAAAATAAATCAGAAACACAAAACGTTTCTGTTTCAAATGAACAACAAACAACGAGCAAATACAAACGAGCACAAAACAGTAAACAAACAGATGCAATTCAGAACGAAAATAAATCAGAAACACAAAACGTTTCTGTTTCAAATGAACAACAAACAGTTAATGAATTAAAACGAATACCGAACGTTAATCCAATAAACGACATCCGCCATGCCAATGACCAACGGATAAAAAACAATGGTACAGGAGAGATCCCTAATGCCATTTCCTTTCAATCCTATTTAGCAAACAAAAAGGCGTTAAATGGAAACCAAAAAGCACACGCGTCGATAGCCGCAAAAAATATCAGAACAGAAAATAGAGCCGAACAATCTCGCACCGCTTCGGGGCGTTTCGCATCAAAAGATAAAAACGAATCGCTCAAAACCCACAAAGCCCGCCAGCAGGAAAGAAAAGACAATACGAAAATGCAGGCCGGTTTTCTGCGTAAGCTCAGTGGCGTGATTGGACAGTCAGGTAAGGCATTGGCTGACACGAAAAATCAGAGCGCATTAGATGTTGTGGGTGCTGCGGGCGGTTCGTTCTGGCAGGCAGGAAAAGAAGCCGCAAACGTCACCTCAAATGCGGTCAACAACGTTGTTTCGCTGCATGACTGGGTGAAAGGTCAACGCAAAAAAACGCAGCCTGCAACCCAACAAACGACCATCCCCCGTCCCACACTGCCGGTCCCGACCTGGGGGGGTGAGAAACAAACAAAATCAGCCAAAGCCTTCGCCATCCAAAATCAAAACGACCAGACGAAAGCGATTAAGGCACAGACCCAATTAACCCAGGCTAATGATGAAAAAGTCATTAGTCTGCTTGAAGACCTCGTTGATAAGAGTAAAGCGAAGAAGGGGGAGGGTATTCTGGGGGCGCTCTTCAGTGCGCTGGCTGTCAAAGCTATCGGTAAGAAAATCGGCGGGAAACTGGGTGCGGCAATCCTGTCTGCGCTGGCACTGGGTAAAATCAAATCACGGGTATCCAAATTCAGCGCCGGAGGCACCGGGGGCAACGGCATTGAGATTGACGTTAACGGACACGATAAAAAGAACCCCCAAAAAACCAAGGCAAAAAACAAAAAAGGGCTAAAAAACATCGGAAAAGGGGCAGTGAAAACCACTGCCGCCGTCGCAGGTTCAGCGGGCGTTATCATGGCGGGTAACGCGATCCTCGACAGTGCTGAAGAGAAAGCCGGTGAACAGGCCACGCAAAAAGCGGCAACAAAAGGCGCGGAAAAAACCACGGAGAGCAGTGCAACAAAGGCGGCTAAAGCAGGCACAGAAAAAAGTGCTGAAAAAGCCGCCGGCAAAATTGCGGGGAAAACCGCACTCAAAGCCGTTCCTCTTGTGGGGACGGCGATCGGGGTCGGCTGGGATGCCTATGATGGTTTTACCGATACAGACGCTCAGCGCGAAACATTCGGTTTACAAGACGGGCAGGATGTCACCACCCGCCAGCAGACAGAATATGCCCTCGCAAATGTGGCTGATCTGGGCGGATTAGTCTCCGGTTCAGCGGGATTGCTGGCGGACGGGGCTAAATGGCTGGGGATGGACAGTGTTTCTGAGGCTCTGACCTTTGATGCCGGTGACATCGCCAAGACAATCGATAACGGCGTGACGGCCATCGATAAAAAAGCGACGGCCGTTCTTGATTTTTTCTCGTTTGGCGACGACAAGGACGACCCGAAGAAAGAAGACGATACACAGCAAATCAGGCAAAGTCAGGCAGAAAATGCGGAATTGGTGCAGGCCGTCACGGAAGGCGCAGACCAGACCACGCAGGCGGTGAACAAATTAACCAATCAAATCCCCCCGTTTGGTACGGAAATGGGGCACGATGGCAAAACGGTGCCCGTTAATGGGTTTTCCCCGACGACACCGGCGCAAAATCATTTTACGGATGGCCTGAATATTGGCGGGAAAAACGCCCAAAACCGTAATTTCCGCAATAACAACTTTGGTAATTTGGTTTATGTCGGACAAAAGGGCGCCCGTCTTGAGGATGCCAACGCCAAAGGCGAGCAACGATTTGCGAAGTTCGAGACCCCTGAAGAAGGAATGAGGGCGCTTGCCAACCAAATCACGTCATACGCGAACGGCACCTCAAAAGCGGCCGGTTATCAAAAGCTGAATACCGTTGAATCGATCATCACAAAATACGCCCCGAAAAATGAAAACCACACCGAAGGCTATATTGCTAATTTAGCAAAATCGCTGGGAGTGAACGCCGATCAGCAATTAGATCTCTCAAACCCTGCCGCCATGACAAAGATGATCAGGGCCATTTCAACCATTGAAGGGGGCAATCCCCAAGTCACCGACGAATTTATCAAAAATGCCATCGGCACCCGTGACGAATCCGCCAATTCATGGATCGGTAAATTTAGCCCAGAAACACTGGAACAGGTGAACAAAGCACGGGCAGAAAAAGGGCTGAAAGCCGTGAGTTCAGCGGATCAATTCAGCGCGCCCGAACTCGCCAGTACCACGGCAAAAGCGCAAAAAAACCTGACACCGGTGGCACCGGTTCCCTCCGCCGCACCGACAACGCCAGATGATAAAAATTCGGGTTTTTGGGGCAGTCTCAAAAACGCCCGTCATCGCGCAGATGAAAAGTTCAGCGAGGTATTAGCCGGCAATAACGTTGCCGGTATTCGCCTGAATAAACCCGATGCCGGGCTGACACTCCCCGCGAAGATGAGTGCGGAAAATCTGCCGGCCGGATTACGAACGGCCATGCTTCCCGCAGACCAGATCGTCCAAGCGAATCACGCCAAATTTGTCGAAAATCGCGTTCATGATCCGCTGGCACAAAGACAAAACCCCCCACAAGATCCGTCGGTATCGGCAATAAAACCCACGGATACTGGAAATGGCAATCATGAGAAAGACGCTGTTCCCATCAACAAAGACGCGATACCTGTCGTTTCTGTCAATGAAGTGAATAAAGCCTTACCCGCCCGCTCTCCGCCTGCAAGTATGGCGGATAAAAAACCCGCAGAGGGGGGATTTTCACCAACATGGCAAACCGTGGCTGACATTGTATTACCGAGTGTGGCCGACACCGCTGACAGCCTGACACAGGGGTTTTCCAGTAACGGCATGTTGGACGGGATGCGGGGCAAAATCGGTTTAGACAACGATAAGATCAGGGCCCTGTCCCCCCTCACCGGTTTTGTGGCCCAACACATTGATGGCGGTGTACACGGCATGACAGACAGCGTGGCGGATACCCTACGCCAGCCTGTCGGCATTGTTGGGCGTGTGTCAGCAATGACAACATCGCCAGACTCGGCAAGCCGGGATAACCCGCCCGCTATGGCGGACAAGAACGCCCATCAAACACCCCCAGAGCCGCCTGCCGGGGGATTTTCACAAACGCTGCAAACACTGGCTGACATTGTATTGCCGAGTGTGGCTGATACGGCTAACAGCCTGACACAGGGGTTTTCCAGTAACGGCATATTGGACGGGATGCTGGGCAAAATCGGTTTAGACAACGATAAGATCAGGGCCCTGTCCCCCCTCACCGGCTTTGTGTCCCAACACATTGATGGCGGCGTACACGGCATGACAGACAGCGTGACTGAAACCTTACGCCAGCCTGTCAACATGGCTAATCTGTTGCCAACCTTGACAGAATCCTCCGATCCGACACACAACAAAGGCAGTTTGCCGGTGGCTCTGGCAAAGAATGCGAATCAAGCCCCGGCAGAACAGCCTTCTGGCGGCTTTTTACACACCGTGTCTGAGATGGCAGCCGATACCGTTAAGAGCCTGACACCCGACTTTTCCAGTGGGGGCCTGTTAGATGACCTGTTAGGCCAGACCGGACTGAATAAGGAGACGGCCAGCGCACTGAATCCCCTCACCGGTTTTGTATCTGGCGGTGTACACAGCATGACAGACACGCTGGCTAACACGGTTCGCCAACCCGCTGGGATCACCCTGCCCAGTCGTCTGCCTACCGTCACTGATTTGGCGGCCAGTGGGGTAAAAACACCGGTCACACGCGATAAATCATCCAGCAATGCCGACAAAGCCATGCTTACCCAGCTGCAAAAAATAGCGGCGTCTCTCGAAAAACTGATCGGCGTTCAGAAAGAAGCTAATAGCAACGGGCAAGATCCCAATACGACCGCCAATTCCGCACAACCCGCACCAAGAAATGATATTCCGCTGGGTGCCGCAAGCCATGCACTCGCAGAAATGCTCAGAGACAGGACGAACTAAAGATGAATGAAATCGACTGCTTACTCCGTATCAATGCCGGGGGCTTAACCCTCAAGTCAGGGGAAAGCGAAGCCTTGCCCGCACGATTGGAGGAATGGCTTCGTACCCCCCTTGGCAGTATTTACGGCTTACCGGAGTGGGGTAATCCCTTAGTGGAATTCAAACATGAACCCACCAACCAGCTGGTGGCCGTTTTCATTGAGAACCGGTTGATCTCGAAATTACGGACCGACATCCCTGAGATCAGTCTGTCAGGGATACGTTGTACACCCGCCAACGATGCCATCGATATGTATGTCATCACCTTCCAAATACAAACAGGTACAGTCACCATCGGACTTCAAAAGGGGGATTCATGAGGACGCAGGATTTACTCGACAAATTTAATGAAACATTGCAGAAGAATAGCTGGTGGGCGCGTTTTACTAACAGCCAATTTGTCAAAATGATGGCGATTTTTGGGACTCAGGTCATTTACTACGCGCAAACGTTCGCTGAACGTGCTTTAGCGGAAGGGTTTATTTCCACCGCCACTAAACGCTCATCCATTCTGGCCGCCGCAGAAGACAAAGGCTATGTCGGTCGATTGATTATCCCCAGCCACGGGTTAGCCGCCGTACATAATAAGACAAACCAGCGCATTCAGTTACCGGCATTCTCAACTTACCTCTCCGATCAGCAGTATCCCTATATGATTATGGACGTGCTGGATATTCCGGCCGGGGAAACGGTGAAAGACGTCAATATCAGGCAGATGGAGATTGTCAAAGTCACCAAGATAGTGCAGCTGGAAGAGGACTTTCTGTCCGTGACGCTGCCCAAGGATCTGACCGCCGAATGCGTCAAGGTCGATGTTTACATCACGGTGGAGGGTGTAGAAGAACGCTGGGAGGAAAACCCGCAATTTCGTCTTGCCACCGAAATCAGCCAAAACTACGTCCTGTTTTACAAACCGACTGAACAGTTAGGTATCCGTTTCGGGGATGGCTCTATCGGCAAAAAACCGCCGGAAGGCAGCATTATTACTATTCACGTCTGGTGCAGCGCGGGCGATATCACGCTGGTAGAAGGGCAAAAACTGATCCCGTCTAATACGTTTTCCCCTTACACCAACAGTCTGGAGATTATCACCACCACGCCCATCACAGGGGGAGCCGGTAGCGAGACAACGGAAGAAATCCGAAACCGGGCGCAATACTATATCGCCTATGACGATCAAGTGGTGTGGGGCGGTGACTATAAGTTTTATCTGAAGTCCAAAATTGTCGGGACGTCATGGATTAACGTCTGGGGCGAACAGCAGCAGGAGAAATCCACCGGCATTAAAGATCTGAATAACATTAATGCGATTTTCATTTGTGGTCACAAACCCCAATCCCCACAAGCAGCCCTGAAAAAAGAAATTTTAGGTGCCGTAGAATCGATTCCGAATGCGCTGAATAAAAAATTTGTTTATGTCGATTCGCACGAATTGCCCTTCACCATCAAACTGACGGGAATTGCGGTCAAAAACGTCATTATCTCCGAGGCAAAAACCCAAATCCGTGATCGGCTCAATCACCAGTTCGGGCGTGATGCAACGAGTTTTGACTCGAACAGCACCGGTGATTTTGAACAGATCCGCGTCAATAACCTGTGGGCCTGCGTTGAATCGCTGGGGATACTGGCGGAATTCAAGATTGAGGTGATCGGCATGACAGAAGCAAAACAGCTGAATGATTTTATCTATCTCGATACTGAGCGTTCAGTGTTCGAAATATCTTATTAAGGCCGGACATGATTAAAGATTGGTTGAAACACAGGCTGACCCCCGAAAAACAGAAATCAACCCTGTGGTGTGAGTTTACGGACAGCTTGCAAGCCGTTTTGGAAGAAACGGTGGAACCCTTGTTGGAACGCATTTCCCATCGGAAATCGATCTTTACCATGCACCCTGAAGATCTGGATAAGCGCATCGCGGAACTGGGGAAATTTTTTATTATCCGGACAGAACGCGAGAAAAGTAAACCCGTGTTACTTTCTCAGCGTCTGGATGAGATCCATTTTAAAGGGACGGAACGGCCGATTTCCGCCACCTTCTGGCGGGAATTTAACAACCTGCCCGCCAAATGGTCGCCGTTATGGGCACCCGTGGATCAGGCGCATTTTCCCTACGGCACCGTCTTCTTGCCTCATGAGCTGGTGGAAACGGCTAAATCACGCTACGGCGAGTTTTTTCTGACCTCACGCGGCGTCATCCAGTTATCGCTGAACACGCTGTATGAAAAATACGGCTACAAAGAACAGGCCAAGCTGTTCAGCAGGCTAACAAAACAGTTTGATCAGGTCATTGCCCCGCTGATCCCGTTGGAAATCGTGTATAACGGCTTTCACTTCTTTTTCTACTTCACCATCACGGAAGAAGCCGAATTACTGATACTGAAACAAACCCGTCTCTTCATCGATGCTCAATTTAAACTTCAGGATGTCGAAAATACCTTGTCAGGGGCAACCCGTCAGTTAACACTGCCCAATCAGGTCATCCGGGCCATTATCCGGCCACTGAAACAGCACACTTATCGTTTTGACGACATGCCCCTTGATGCGTGGGCGCTGGACTTACACCATACCCCGCCCATTATTCCGGTGCCTTTGGGCACACAAAATGATCCGCGATTGACGCTTGTCGAGAATCAAATCTGGATCTCGACGGAAGGCCATTACGGGTGTTTAGTGTCACTGAAAGGGGAGGACATCAAACGCTATTCATTCCCTTCATGGGCGAAAAAAGCCTTTTTACCTATTCCGGTTGAAAAAATTCCCCTGATAGAAAAAATTACCTATTGTGTGATACCGGAATTCATTCTGTATGACGTGCCACTGGCGGAACACCCCGACACCCTTCAGCTGAAACAGACAACCGAGCAGGTCAGTATCCGCGCTATACCGGAAAAAACCGACACGCTGAACAGGCAACGCGCTGACATCCGGCTCGACGCTCATATTCAGCTGGAAGATAACAGTGATGCCACACGACTGGATCAGCTGGCTGAGCAGGTACGTATCAGCGCAATATTGGAAAAACAGACAGCCGTTGAACGCATCCGTTTGAGCACGGGGCTGGCCGCGCATCTTGCGCCCGTCAAATTTAACGCCGTTACCCGCCTGAATATGACGGAAATCCGCATTTTCTACACCGCCCAGCTACAGGATAAACGGGCGTCGGTTCACCTTGAACGGACAACGGAACACGTCCGAGTCAGTGCCCTACCGGAAAAACGGGAAGCCGTCGAACGCATCCGTTTCAGCTCAGGGTTTTCATCCCCCATAGCGCCCGTCGAGTTTAAAGCGTTGACCCGCCTGAGTAGGGCGGAAATCCGCCTGTTCTATACCGCTCAACTGCATGAGCGCCGCCACCGCCTGCGTTTTGAATCGACCACGGAAAAAGTCCGTGTCAGTGCCCTGTCGGAAAAACGCGATACAGTGAATAACATGCAGGTCGGCGCAGAACTCTCATCCCATATGGCTCCCGTCGAATTCAAACCCCACACCACGTATCTGAACATGGATGAAGTGCCACTGGATATGTGGGCGCTGGATGTGAATGTGCTTGCATCACCGGTCTTGAGGGGTGATCCCCGTCTCCGGGAAGAAGCCGGGCGGATCATGCTTGAAACCACCGGACAGCGGGGCTGTCTGGTGAGTTATTCAGACGGAAAAATGAATCGCTATGAATTCCCGTTGGGGGCAACGGAAGTACATCTGCCGCATGACGGTCTGCATTCATTTCACGACATCCTGAAGATCGTCTTTATCTAGCCTACACAGGAGTTCATAGAGAAATTGTAGTTCGAATACACTGCCATAAAATACACAGAATGAGGTTGTTTTATGGCAGATGCTCTCGCGTCCGTATCAAACGGAAAACTCTACAAAGGTCAATTACTGAACTATTACTACAGTCGCCGTGCGGAATCCGCCATCGGGGTTAACGGCCAGTTTCTGATTACCAAAGGCTGGTTTGGCATGTCATCCCTTGTCACCGCCAACCCGACCGGCGGCTGGGACATTGCCGATATTCCGCTGGATTTCGCCAATACCGATCTGTTAAAGAAATTCGCGGAATGCTCACTGATTTGTACCGTCAACGGCAGCACCATTTCAATCAATGCCACGCTCCCGGAATCCGATCTGCCTGAAGATACGGCGTTTGACTTTAACACACTGGCGCTGGTGGATAATAAAGGCAATATTTTCGGCGTGTTGTGTTGTCAACAAGACACGCTGCATAAGGGCAAATTATTTACCGCACTCATGACTATTGAGCAAAAGGTGGCCTAATGTCTCAGGTGATCAACGAAGCAGCCGTGCTATCCAGTAACAGGGATGCCCTACCGCTGTTAGCCGATATTCAATATTTGGAACCCTACACTTCAAGCGCCTTAAACCGGAAATTGAAGGGGATCTTAAGAGCGGGCATTTATACCGGTTTTCAGCCGAAAGCAGGCACCGGCCTGTCAGTGCTGATCACCTCATCCTCAGAGCAAGACGGGCAGGGCGCAGCCTCTATCAACGTCGGAAAAAACCAGATTTCCATTCAACAGGTGAAAGAGGTCATGGTGCCGGTTCCGGCCAGCAAAACCAGCATCATTGCGCTTGAAGCCAATTTTGAATTTGGCAAAGTCACTAACCAGGTGGATTCAGCCTCCACGATTAAAGCGGCCCATATCGTCGTTGTGGACGTTTCTCAGGGCATATCAGGCAATCAGTTAGAATTGTGCCGTGTTAACGTTCCTATGGACGCTAAAGCGATTACAGAGGCGATGATTGACACCTCACATCGCCTGGCTCAAACCGTGGGGATCACCTTAAGTGAAAAGATCGACAGTGATGAAGAAGGGATTGCTGCCAATCCCAAGGCCGTCAATCGTCTCAGGAAAACCTTACTTGATAACGCCCCGCAGGGTTTAAACACTATCGGTCAGCTGGCAACGTCGCTTGACGGTAACAAAAACTTTGCCGAAACGATGAACCATGCGTTATCGGGAAAAATGTCAAAACAGGAAATCGCATCTCTTGATGAGACGGGAAAATTTCAACATTGTTTATCGAGCGGTTTTTATAAGGTCGAGATTAAAAATATTGCCGCTGTAGCCGATGCCCCCGCAGGGTTTTACGGTTACGGTATTTTGGAAGTGCATAATAGCAATGGCGTAATTGCCCAACGTTACACCGCCCATAACGGCCAGGTCGCGGTACGGCAATCGTGGGATAATGGTACGGAATGGATCGGTTGGAATGCCGTCTATTCATCCACAACGAAACCTACTGCCGCCGAGGTCGGCGCGTACAGCCGAGCCGAAACTGACCAGCACATCAATGATACCAGGGCACAGGCAAACGCGGCCCAGACTGCCGCCAACAATGCCAACAACAACGCCAATGGTCGTGTTCCCGCTGACCGCAAAGTGAACGGTAAGCCGTTGTCTGGCGATATTGCGCTGACTGCCGGTGAGGTCGGCGCCTACAGTAAAGGCGAGACGTACAGCCGAGGCGAAATCGATGGCCGAGTCAATGACGTCAGAAACGTCGCCAACAATGCCAACAACAACGCCAATGGTCGTGTCCCCGCTGACCGCAAAGTGAACGGTAAGCCGTTGTCTGGCGATATTGCGCTGACTGCCGGTGAGGTCGGCGCCTACAGTAAAGGCGAGACGTACAGCCGCGGCGAAATCGATGGCCGAGTCAATGACGTCAGAAACGTCGCCAACAATGCCAGCAACAACGCCAATGGCCGTGTCCCTGCTGACCGCAAAGTGAACGGCAAACCACTGGCCGGCGATATTGCGCTGACTGCCGGTGAAGTCGGCGCCTACAGTAAAGGCGAGACGTACAGCCGCAGCGAAATCGATGGCCGAGTCAATGATGTCAGAAACGTCGCCAACAATGCACAAACAGCAGCGAACAATGCCAACCATAACGCCAACAGTCGTCTCGAAAAATCAAAGAATGGTGCAGACATTCCCGACAAAGAGGCTTTTCTTTATAACCTTGGTTTAGCGGAAACCCGCCAGCAGGCCCAAAATGCCGTCCCTTACGGGCGCAGAGTCAACGGCCAGATGCTGGGGGGGGATGTCTGGCTGAGCGCGGGGGATGTCGGCGCCTACAGCAAGGGCGAGGTGGAAAGCCGAATCAATGAGGCTAAAAATTTAGTTCATAATGTTGTAGGAGATATGAGATTCTCAAAACCCAGAGTTTCCTATCGTAGTGGTGGTTGGAACAAAGGAAACACGACAACACGACAAGGAGGGGAATTTCTAATTGATATTGACTTTGCCGGAGAAGGTATTGGTAAGGATTGGGATACTAAGCATTTTACCACAATACAATATTTTAAAAATGGTATTTGGGTAAATATAAATGATAATTACAGGCTACGCGTAATCCCTCATACGTATGGTATACAAGAATATATTGAGAAATAATGGATGATTAATATAAAAAACTTCAAGGAATATAAACCGGATAATCTTAAATTCGGTGAAAATGTGATTTATCTGATTTCGGATGACGGTCAGGACTGGTATGAATGCCAGAAAAAATATCGAGAAGACACGCTGAAAGTGGAATACTATGCGGACGGAAGCATAATCAGGACATCAAAAGATGTATCCCGGCTATGTCCTTACAACGCCAGTGTGCTGGAAACAGAATTTGATGAAGAATTAGATATAACTCAATGCCATGTTGTAAATGGAAAATTAATTAAAAAAGATGCCAAAATATTAGCGCAAGAGGCGCAGTTAGAAGCAAATCGAATCAAACTGATATTGATTTCTGATGCCCAGAAACAGATGCAGATGTTACACACCAAATTACTAATGGGGAGAATCTCTGAAACTGAGCGTCAGAAATTAAATCACTGGCTGGACTATGTGGACACTGTTGAGGCTGTGGACACATCAACAGCGCCTGATATCCAATGGCCGGAACAACCAGAGTAATACCAGTGGGGCTGAAGGCCCCATCTTTAGCTTTTAAACTAAGTAAGTTTGTTTTATAACTTAATTTAGATGTTATCTGCTACATTAACCCAGTTACCGTTTATCAAGTATTGTATTGTAGCAAAGGTTGGTTTAGCGGAAACCCGCCAGCAGGCCCAAAATGCCGTCCCTTACGGGCGCAGAGTCAACGGCCAGATGCTGGGGGGGGATGTCTGGCTGAGCGCGGGGGATGTCGGCGCCTACAGCAAGGGCGAAACCTACAGTAAAGGGGAAACCTACAGTCGGGGCGAGGTCGATGGCCGTGTCAATGAAGCTAAGAATGCCGCCAGCAATACGGTGAGCGGAATGAGATTATCCGCCTTTCGAAATTACAGTTTTGGTTCAAATCGAACTAGCTATCTCTTTAGAAAAACTGAGTATAAAGAAGCTCATTTTGGCCTTAGTTGGAATACAAGCAGCGGAAATGTCAGCAGAGGGGATCATAACTATTTAGCTTATAATGGTAGAAGAAATGGTGAGGTTATTATTAATATGCTCTTTCAGTCCTCAGACGAGAATTTTCCTCGTCATTGGAGATTAACAAGGTTATAAAGAAACAGATTCGTCTTAATTTTCGTCGTTAATTCACTCGCCTATTTCAAAATAGACAAGAAAAGACCGATTATTTTTTGCTGATGACACGGGTCATTATGGATAACAAATAATCAACTTGCCATCTTATCAAAATAAACGACAGCACGAACATAATTTGACCTGTTTTGTATGATAAATGTGTGAATTGAATAACAGGAAAAGAGGGGGAGTAGATAAAAACAAAAAAGCCAATGATGAGATTGGCTTTCGTGCTATTGCCCTTTTAAAAAAAGGACTCACTTAACGCTAACAAGGATATTTTAACGTGACCGCTACATTTTTTCAGCTAACAGCAAACCAAGCAAAAGTTAACAGAAATAAACCACCCAAGATTATCTTTTCTTTTTAAGAAAATCAATTAAATATTATCAATTAAAACCAGGAAATATAAATTAATAATTTATTTAATCAACAAAAAACCTGTAAATGATATTTTATCATCAGATCATTAAAATGATGAGTAAAGAAAATAGCCTAATAAATCCAGCGACTTATTTTTTAATAAAAAACACCGCACCTTAAATTTAAATATAATTATTTTTCAATCCCCGCAACCCGCTAAAAAACTAGCAATTTTCAATTTAAATCCCAAAGAAAAGTTTTGTTATTCTGCCGAAACAATATTTCCAATAGGGGAGAGTGCTAAGTGCAACCAGAAACAGAGGTGTTAGCACTTGCGATTGCCTTTTCTGTGTTCAGTGGCATTGGCGTATATCTGCAAGGAATTCGTGAAAAACGCATTTCGGGTGATGTTATGGATTTGCTGACTGAGCTGATTATGTCAGTCAGTGCTGGACTCGTCGCGTATTTTCTCGCGCAGCATCAACAATGGGATGAACCACTGATGTTCATTGCCGTCATCGGGGCCAGCAACAACGGACAAGAGTTGCTGACTGGCATTAAAAATAAATTAGTTCAACTATTTGATCACTCGTTCGGGAGTAAAAAATGATGTTATCACCGTCTGTCATTACAACAGCTTCACTGGCTGTGGCCGTGATTGACCGGATCGTTTTCCAGCGCAAACAAATCATTATCCTCAATATTGGCGATGCCATTGATCGGGGACGGGCCATTGCGTTCCCCGTGATGTTTAAGAACAAAGTGAACCTGTTAAAAGGCGCGTTAATCGAATATTGGCTGCGCGACACGAATAACCCGACCACCGTGATAAATGGCAAAGCCCGTACCTTAGACATTTCCAGGAAAGGCGTGAACGAAGAATACCTGTTGATTGATAAAAAATACCTCACGTCTGGCACCTGGGAACTCCACGTTCGTGTCACTCATGGTAACTGCCGCTGGAATCCTTTGTATCGTCTTTTCCCTGTCCAAAGCCAGCGACAAAAATCTTGTTCAATCCCATTAGGAGAGCAGTAATGGCCTTAAGTTTGATGTCCCAGAATGGGAAAAAATATACCGTCCTTGACTACGACCAGCTGAATGAAAAAGGGCTAAAAAAGCTGACGACCACCCTTGCCAGCGCGGATTGTCAAATCGTGAAACTGGCGGGCGCAGAAACCGCCAGAAAGAAAGACGGCATTCCGACGAAAACGTTTTCCCTTCACACCGAAGACGGCCAGGCAATGGCGATTCAGGTCAACAATACCGGCGACATTTCCGCAGTGAAATTAAACGGGAAAGTGATTCCGTTCACCTCCCCCAGAAATATCATCGATCTGGCTCGTCAGATAGCGACCGCTTTCAAAGCCGCAGCACCGGCCTTCGCCAGTTCATTAGCCAAAAAGCTGGCAAATGCGAACCGGGACGACGCCAGGAAAAGCCGAACACCGGCGGTGAAATCCAATGCCCAACGCTGGCAGGAGGCAAAAGACAAGGCCAGCAGCGTTGAAGCTGACATTGCCACGTTAAATAACGCACTGTCCCAGCGCCAAGACACCCTGTCAAAAGCGGAGTCCGCATTAGAAAACACCCGTACTGCGCTGAATTCAGAACAAGCCACGACCCGACAACTCAAAGAAGAAATCGCCCACTTGGAGGAAGCACTATGATCGCTGACTATTCGGTCAAAAATGCCATTCGTGTTATCGATAAAATTGATTTTATGCTCAGTACACCGACAGAAGACCAGTTTAATGCGCTTTTCCAAGGCACCGGGGCGGACTTAATGCTGGAAAACGTGTCACTGGATGAAATCGAGTACAGTTACTTAGGTCAGGAATGCGTATCCAGTGATACCGCCATGTTTGAGAGCATTACGACCACCCGAATGCGTTTATCCCAAACCATGCGCGCGTTTATCCGCAAACTGAATCAGGGCTTGTCAGGCACCGGTATTGTCGCCGGTACAAACGATAACGGCGATACCGAGGGCGGAATGCCCTCGATTGGCGGGGCTGAAATTGGCCGTGTCCGTCGCGTCGGGATGATTCCGGTGATGGCGGCGAAAATCCCCCTGTCCGACGGCCAAAGCGTTTCTGTCATTTTCCACAGCCCCACCAGCGGCAACGGACGCCTCCAGAATGAGGATGTGCTCACCGCGTTTCGTTTTTTGCTGAACAAACGGGAGGTTTCTCACGTCGTCGCGCCGATGAACGGACGTGATATTTCACTGCCCCAAGTGTGCCAGTCCCTGTCAAACCTGATCGAACGCAACTCCGGTAAGTTTCAGCGACAGATCGCCAATGCTGCCAAGATAAAAGCGGATATTGATGCAGAATTAGCACGTTCTGATGCACTGGAACAGCAAAAAGTGGCATTAATTGAAACGGGTGATCAATTACAGCAGAGGGCAGATGAACAGAAAGATGAACTGTCTAAACTGCAAACTCGTTTAAACAGACAGATTGAGATAAACGAAAAATTACGCCGTCAGCTGGCACAATTGAAAAGCCAAGCGGAACAGAAACAGATACCAGCAGATACCGGCAATACTGAGGATGAAACCAATGAAGCAGACAAAGCCGCGTCAGAGGCGATCACGTTCCTGAAATCCATATTGCGCCTTGAAAGTCACAATATTCAAGAGCTGGCAGAAATCCGGACGCAAACCCGCGCCGCCATTGCCGCACTCAATGCAGCCACGGTTTACGAAGAAAATTCAGGACTGGTCACTGAGGCGGTGAACCATCTGTCAGGACTTCTCGCGGCCATAGCCAAATCAGCAATGGCAGGGGGGCAGTAACATGAATTTATCCCCGCTTGAGATTCTAGACCTTCAGGATCAGTTATCGGATTTGTTAGGCCAGCTGGTGACGGCTGACCCGTTAACCCAGCTGGATATCCAGGATGAGATCACTGCCATCATGGAGAAGTTAGGCTATGGCGTATCACCCGTGCTTACGACGCCAGCAGATGATACGTCCCCCGATCCGGAACAGACCACCCCAGAGATCCCCCAGATTGTGACGGACTATCTGGCCGGAAAGTTCGTGAAGCAAAATACCGAGGCGTTTATTACTACCCTTGAACATCT
Source organism: Xenorhabdus hominickii (assembly GCF_002632725.1). Lineage (GTDB taxonomy): Bacteria > Pseudomonadota > Gammaproteobacteria > Enterobacterales > Enterobacteriaceae > Xenorhabdus > Xenorhabdus hominickii. Next base: position 29,544 of record NZ_NJAI01000012.1, on the reverse strand, counting down.
TGAACCTTACGTGACGACCTTCATCACCATGCCTCAAGTATGCGACGGCGCCAATAGCTGGTGGGAAAACACCGGCAAGCAGTTAGCCGCCTGAACACAACATGAGAGAGAGCCACCCACACCAGACCATTTGAGGAAGGAATGTCTATTACACAAACGACGGCCACGGTTCAGCAACCTAGCGCACCGGTCACACCTGCCGTCAGCAACTCAGGATATGGCCGCGTATCCTACGTGAGCACCGTCAACGGGGAGAAGGTCAAAACCGCCTTTAATATCGTGGAAACCTCAGACCTGATTATCTCGAACCATCCGGATGGCCGGATCAACGCAGCGTACCCACAGGCACTACAACCACGGGATCGCACTCGTTTATCCAGTCAATTACAGGTGAACGCCATTGCAAAAAGTTTGCAGCCCGCGCAGCTGGCTGATTCGGCGTTATCCGGCGAGGGGGCCCCCATCACTGGTCGTGACCATATCGTTGAATCAGGGAATGGCCGCAGTATGGGGATCGTGAAGGCTTACGCCAACGGAAGCGCAGACGCTTACAAAGACTATCTGATCCAAAACGCCCCTGAATACGGGTTAAACAGCGCCCTGATTGCAGACATGGCCCGTCCCGTGCTTATTCGTGTGCGCCTTGATGAGGTGGATCGTGCTCAATTCGCCAGAGACAGTAACTGGCCGGATACTCAGAATACGATCGACAACAGGGTGACAGGGTTATTTGAGAGTGCGCCAGCCCCCAATACCGGCGTTTTCAGTCAGGCCAAATCGATTGATGAATTAATCCGAAACATCCGTAGCATCACAGAACATCACAGCGGTACGCTGGGAAAATTCGCCGGCCAATGGCTGGATGAAGAAAGCGGGTTATACTACAACCGCTTTCAGTATTATTTACCGGAGACTGGGCAGTATATCTCGCCAGACCCCATCGGGCTGCTGGGCGGGTTTAACCCGTATAGCTATGTGCATAATCCTGCAAATTTTGTTGATCCTTACGGGCTGGAAACGTGTCCATCGGCATTCATAAATGCTGATGTTGTTCGTCATGCGAGTAAAGGTGATTGGACAGAAGCGAGTTCTATGAAATCTAAGGATAGAAAAGATTTTCCTAACGGAAGGCTAAAGAGTGGCGGGCATGGTCAATCAGCTATTAATGAGTTAGACGCTAGAGGTATTGCTTACAATATAGAGCATACTTATCCTAACGGTGTACGGGTAGGAAATATACCTAGCCATCCTTCTAAAGGAAAGCGCACAGGAACAGGTCAATCATGGTTCCCAGAGCATTGGAGTGATGCAGATATCAAACATGCGGGGAAAACAGTTTGGGATTCTCCAAATAATCCGAAACAAGATTTGGGTTCAGGTGGAGTTATGGTTTCAGGAACGTACAATGGGGTCTTTATTAGGGTTGTCCGCGATTCTAAAGGTGGTGGTTCTATTTTCCCAGATAATGCAATTCAACCTTAATATGTGATGGATTATATGATTATAGAGAACAACATTCATGAGATTAAAAGAAAGTGTGATGAAATACTCTCTTTTAGTATGTGGTTTAATCTTAGTGAGAGTGCTTTTTGGCCAATCATTGAACTAATGGATATTGATGAGGATTTTCTTATAAATATCTATAGTTCTATTGAAGATAAGCACCTTGAGATTTTGTGTCATGAGCCAGTGATTGTTGCTGTGATTGAATCTCTTCAGAGTAAAAAGTTGATTGATTATATTATAAGTATCAGGTATGAAAAGCCTGATTTAATTGATGATATTCTCATTCGTGATATTGAATCTGCTTTATTTGTTAACTTTGATGAAACGGTGGATATTTTGGATGTCCAAAAATTTAAAGATACTTATATGGCTCTCAAGGAATTTACAAAAGAGACTTTAAATAAAGATCAAAATAATGATGAAATAATAAACACTTTAGATTCAATTATTGATTTTTCAGAAAAGAATAGACATGAATATTTATCTTATATTCGTGTCTATTGGCTAAATCTTTATTTTCAAAAAGCTAGCCTTAAACTTAAAAATCAAGATTTAATAAAATATTATAGTAAGGTTTTATCTGGTTTGTTTCCATTCGGTTGTTTTTAAATTAATAATAACTGAAATTTGATTCAAATTAAGAAAGCCGGAAAGATCCCCATGATCTTCCGGTTTTATCTTTTTTAAGAGCGGCTCACTCCCTGCCCTTAGCCGCTTTTGTAGTCGCCTATCAGTTCGCGCATTCGCAGCTTAATTTCACTGAGCTGCGGGTATCTTCTGCATGGGAAGAACACCTAGTGGAGATAGCAGGGGAAGAAGAACAGGCTGAGAATTTCTGGACATATTTTTAGATTTTAAAATAAAAAGGGCGATTAAAGCCCTTTTTTACTACACATGAGAGTAGCCACCGAATAGGTAACTGATGTTCAGTATTTTATCGCATTGTTACTTAGGGTGGAAGATATGGTTGTGGAAAGTGCAAGAAAAGAAGATAACCCAAAATGGATCGAAGAGGGATACAAATACATTGGAATGCATGAAATTACAGGTGATCAGCATCATCCCTATATTTTGCAATGGTGGAAAGATATCAAGCGAGGAGGCATTCGTGATGATGAAACGCCGTGGTGTGCAGCCTATGTAGGTGCTATGTTCGAGCATGTCGGTATCCGATCAAGCCGATTTGAATCCGCAAAATCGTATCTTGAGTGGGGAATGCAGTTAAAAGAGCCTTATTATGGTTGTGTGGCGGTTTTCACCCGTACAGGAGGGGGACACGTAGGTTTTGTTGTTGGTGTGGCTGAGAATGGAGATTTGATGGTTTTAGGCGGCAATCAGTCCGATGAAGTAAGTATCCGATCCTTTCCACGATCCAGAGTGTCAGGTTATCGTTGGCCTATCGGGGAACCGATAAGCCGTGGTTTACTTTCTTTGATGGTCGCTTGTCGGTCAGAGAGTGAGGTGTAAATAATAATATTCATTTCACAATGAGTTGTTGTCCAAGCGAATATCAAATCCTCGAAATCATATTTTAACTACACTCACAAGATATGGTTTTTAGTTAACAATAAAAATTTATTAATTGTGAAAGTAGTGTGGAGTTAGTGGGTAACTGATTTCAGTTATCCACTAATCCACACGATAGATCCAATGATAAGATCCTTGAGTACCTAAAGTACCTTAAAGAGATCCCGTGTAACTGTAGCCCTTTTTTTATCGGGCTTTCAAACAAGTTGGGTGTATTCTAATTGGGTTTAGGTGTATTCTAATTGGGTTTTTGGTGTATTCTAATTGGGTTTTTGGTGTATTCTAATTGGGTGCTATGGTGTATTCTAATTGGGTTTTAAATAACAAAATGTGGACTAAATTGTGAATAACAATAACGAAGATAATCAATTCTTACCGTCAACTGAGTTTTTGAATGCTGAAATGCCAATTTTGTCATGTAATACAACAACAAGTGTGCAACCAAATGTATTGCTAAGAACGGGAGTTTTTACTCCTATTGGAAGAAGAAGCTCGACAAAATATGTAGAAATGGATCTTTCTGAAGATCTTAGGAGCTTGGAGCTTTGTCAGAAAGAAGGCTATGATCGCGTAAGTGTTCGTGGTGATAAGTTAAACGTAGAAACTGACTTTAAAGTATGGTGTGGAATTGTTTTAGCATTCAGCACTTATGGAGCTAAATCGAATAAAATTACTCTAAAGTTTAGTGAATTTGCTAAGTTCTGCGCATATCCAAGCCGCAGATTTGATAAAAATCTTAGGAGACAGATTGGTGAGTCATTAGGTCGCATACAGTCTCAAAGCCTCTCATTTCTTCGCAAAGGTGCTACTAAAGGGGTTCATACAGGGCTGCTTTTAAGAGCTGAATATGACGAATTTGAGGACATAGTGGCTTTAATGGCGGATGAAAATCTGTGGGATCTTTATCGTCTAGATTATCAGGTTCTGGTTAGCCTTAAGGTGTTGGATAAGTTACCCAGAGCTGAAGTGGCTCAATGTCTTTATCTGTATTTTGTTGCTCTACCTGAGCGACCAATTCCTATATCTTTTGAGAGGCTCAGAGAGCGCTTGCAATTAAATACCTCTGTAAAAGAAGCTAACCGAAAAATTAAGACCGGAATTCAAAAACTTGAATCAATTGGTTTTTTGTCAGGTAATTTTGTTAGAAAAGATGGTGAAACCTATTATATCGTAGATACAAGAAACAAAAAGCTGATCGCCGTAAAAACAGAGCAATGATGATGGTGTATTCAAAAAGGGTAGAATTGCTTGATGGTATCTTGAGGTGTATCCTAATTGGGTTACTGTATTGTTTTTCGATTGCTTTTTAAGCTCATATGGCTTTCTCTATTCAATTAGAGTGCACTATGTGACCAGTGTCTTATGATGAAACCCAATTAGGATACACCATCTGACACAATCTCGAATGCTACAACCCAATTAGAATACACCTTTTGCTAATTTTACTAGGCAAAATAGTGAAAGTGTATCCTAATTGGGTTGTGAGTAAGTAATGCTACACTTCCTCTAGTATCATATATCGCGGGGTAAGTGGATATGTAGGAATAATCAGGGCGCATTCCGCCCTGGTATGCGATTAAGGATGAGTGATTTCTTTTCTTGCCAGTTCTGCCAGAAAAGCAGAGCGATTCTTATAACGACCATTTTTCTCAATATAACGGTCTATGGCAGTTAACAAATTGCCTGGCATGGTCAAGTTGAACTTGACTGCCTTTGATTCATATTTAGTAGGATCTAACTCAATAAGTGCAATCACTCCGCCATTTTCAGATAAGCGCGGATCATTGATGTAATCTGATGGACTTTTAGGGGCAGGGACATGACCGCCTTGCTCAGTCAAAACCTCCATGTATTGTCCGAAAGCGTTTTCCGCATCACGGATGCTTTCTTCTAAAGTATTTCCAGCGAAAAAACAGCCGTCAACATCGGGAAAATAACCGTCAAATCCATCTTCTTTTTTAAAGATAAAGAGCGGATAAATCATAATATTACCTCGTTATTTATGATGAGTAGCACAGAGAGGAGTGGTTTAACCGCTCCTTTTGTTACAACAATTTCAATCCTGAAATTACTTGTGCCTGTCGGATAATGCCTTTGGATGCGTTCTTTCTGGGGTGTGGAACGGTAATTATCTTTTCGCCCCCCGATTTAGTCAGCGTGACATGACTGCCGTTTTGCCTTGCCTTTACCCATCCATCATTCATCTGGTGTTTGATTAGCTCTGTACTACTCATCAGTTCTCCATTTCGTGAAATTACAGGTGTAATACCTACAATAAATGACGTGTTCAATACTTTTGTGGGTGTTATACCTATTTTTAATGTCCAAAATGAATGTTCAAGATATTACGTACCGTACCCAATGGATTGAACCCATTTTATTGGTTCTGTCGCATTAATCTGTGGTCGGGTAACATATCGTTTTTTTATTGAGTGATCTGACGATGTCCCTTGTCCGAAAAGCGTTCAAACGTCTGCATTACCCTGTTGATATCATCGCTCAGTGTGTTCGTTGGTATCTGGCCTACACCCTGACGGAGCGGGGGATTGCCGTTGATCATTCCACGTTCTCTTGCTGGGCTCATCGTCTGATCCCTCTGATTGTTAAAGGCTACCGGCGTAGCAAACCCGCTGTTGGGCGTCGGTAGCGAATGGATGAAACCGATATCAAAATCAAAGGGCAATGGCGTTACCTTTACCGTGCGGTCGACTCGGATGGGAATACTGTCGACTTTCTGTTGACGACCTATCGGGATAAGCCGGCCGCGTTGCGTTTCTTCAAAAAGGCGATGCGTCAGCACGGACAACCTTAGGTGGTGACCCTGGATAAGAGTGGCGCCAAAAAAGCCGCGCTAGACGAGTTAAATCAGGGAAAACCGAAGGATAAGCAGATCAATATCCAGCAAAATAAGTATCTTAATAATCTGATTGAACAGGATCACCGCAACGTCAAACGGCGGACACGTCCTATACTGGGATTGAACTGGTCTGTATGTTGCGCAGAGGACAATACCCGTAAGAACCAGAATATCCAATTTTACCGGCGGCCTATTTCTATCAGCTAACTGCATAAAAATAAATCAAGATACTTTCGATCGAGAGATCTCTGTTAATGCGATAAAACCCTTTTCTTTGGTGGCTGCAAAGCGCGATTTTGTTTTTTGTCTTAAAAGTTAAATCTATCGTAAACGTTCACTTGCCAAGTTATAAACATCACTACGTTCACGTTTCCCTACTGCAACTACGGCAATTATCAATTGTCCGTCTATGACTTGATAAACCAAGCGGAAGCCAGACGTTCGGAGTTTGATCTTATAACAGTCTGGTATACCGCGTAGCTTAGCGGATGGAATACGTGGATTTTCGCAGCATTTTTTCAGTTTCTTAGTAAACTGTTGCTGAATGGTTTTATCCAGTTTATTCCACTCTTTGAACGCATCTTCCCTGAATTTTATCTTATAACTCACAGATAATTGTCCAAATCAATATCGATTAATGGCTGTTTTTCGCGTTCTTTAACTAATTTCACAAGTTCTTGATCATCGAGTTTATCAAGCATCTTTTCGTAAAGTTCAGCTGGGATGCAATAAAATGCGGGTTGGTTTCTATTCAGAATAGCTACAGGATGTCCTGCACCAGCATTCACTGTAGCCATTGGATTTTTCTTTAACTCACTAATACTTGCACTGGTATCACTCAAAATGATGTTTGCCATAAAACCTCCACAATAAGACCTGTTAACAAGTCTTATTGTAGGTCATTTAAGACCTGTTAACAAGTCTCTTTGTGATGAATAAAATAAGTATTCATAATATTACGCACGGTACTCAATGGATCAAACCCTCTTTCTTTGGCAGTGGTAAGGCGCGATTCTGTTTCCTGCCTTGCTTGTTCCGCTTCTTGATCAACACGATTACGGTAATAAGCACTTACCCCAGTATTCTTGCTGGTGGATCGTGACTGAGAACGCGATGATAAGAACGTCTGGCGTTTAACTAGGTTATTGAGTTTTTCCCTCAATGCACTACGCTCAGCCTGTTTGATGTTCTCACTTTCTGCATGATCAAGCGCTTTAGTTTTTGCCCGTTCTGCAAGGGCTGTTGTGCTTGTTTTTACATTGACAGAAGATGGTTCCGGTTTAACCGGAATACTCTTTATCTTTTCTTCTTGGTCTAAGACTTTTACTTCTCTTTGTCGCTCATTTTGATCGGGGGAGCTCGGTACATTTTGATCGGGGGGGGAGGGTTGTACCTGCGATTTAAATTTGTTCTGAAATACCTCAGTAATACAGCTGATAATTTTGCGAATATCCTTACGCACAAACCCTTTTATCGCTTGTATGCAATCCAGTGCAACACTCAGAAATGAATCTGTAAATTTGTATTCTGTGGCTTGTTGACCGGCATCGGGATCAAATACATAGGTTTTAGTCAATATCCTTGCGGATACTGCCTTATTCAAGTTACGACGTACTGTCGCAATGGAAGTCCCGCACTCCATGCTGAGATTACGTTTTGTTTTGTAGATCTTGTATTCGGATGTAGATGAGGCCACTCCTGAGACAACGGATAAGATTTGCTTGGCTGGACGGGAAAGAATGTCAATCGGTAAGTAACTGATAATAAAACTCAGGCCATAGCCTGAAATTTGCCCGTTTCTCTTGATGTATGGATTGCGTGGGTTTATAATGTCCCTTGTAATTTGCATATTTTGTTTCCAATAAAATATTCATTGTTTTCTTGCTGCAAACAAGAAAACGTCACCCTATGGGTGAAAAGAAGAGCGTCAGTCTAATGAGCTGGCGCTTTTTTTTGCCTATACATTTTAAACTGGATTTTAATACAGTGTTGTGATAATCAAGCCTGCATTGCGGGAATGATCCTACACGCGTTTAGATTGTCAGATCAATATGATAAGAAAATTATTATTTAGATATTTATTTTATTTTCGTATCAACTTATTGTTTTTAATTGTTTTTATTTAATTTTTTTATTTAGACAATTTTTAATTGAGGTTTATTGATATCAATAAAAATTAATAACTTTTTTGACACGTTCCCTTGAAAATAAGTGTTTTAGAGCCTGTTCAGAGTCTTTAGCTTTTTTGGTGATTTTATTGAACAGGCTCTTAGGACAACTGTATTACAACTTGTTTTCCAGAGGCTACGCCCCTCGGCAATCGTGACAATCGAACATGTTTATCGTGTGACATAATGTTATATTGTGATCCACTAAGTTTTAATGTGTAACTAAAATCTAATCAATTGATGGGGTTGTCAATATGAGTTTATTCAATTAATGAGTTTTGGAAACAGAATAAAAGAAGAAAGAAAAAAATTGAGGCTAACTCAAGTGCAATTTGCAAGTGTTGGAGGAGTTCAACCTACAACACAGGTAAACTATGAAAAAGGAACTAGAACTCCTGATGCTGAATATTTAGAAAAGATTGCAGTAGCTGGGTGTGATGTCCTTTACATACTGACAGGAAATAGAACACCACAATCAGAAATATCACATGAAGAACAAAAATTGATTGAACATTATCGCGCTATGAGTGAGGAATCACGTTTAAACATGCAAGCTGTAGGAGCTTCTTTTGCACAATCAGCACCTAGTAAAAAAGCAAAGTGACGCGATATTAAAGAAAAAAACAAACCAGATTATTCCCTTAAACAACCAAGAAGGAAAGCTTATGATCACAATAGCTCAAGCTAATGCTATAAACGGTATTATAAGGGGACATTTTTTTTGGGGACACAAATCGGACAACAAGGTTTATTTGTCGGACTATGGCACTGCTAGTAATGTCCAAAAAACGTACCGCAATGAGCAAGCTCGAGAAGCTAATAAATCCATTTGGATACAGCGAACGGCAGGTTTTACCTTTGCTGATAAAATGAATATGCTTCCCTACGAACGTGCTGGTAATTGCGGGGAATATACTGAACATGCTGTGAATCTTGCTCTTGCTATGGATCAGGTCAGTACTGTTTGGACTTTCGGCTGTAGTGAACCTGGAGGAATAAATCATATATTTTGTGTTTTTAACTTACATCAGGCTCCAAATAACATTACATGCCTAGAAGAGATGTCTTCTGACAATTCCCGTCCTGATGTGATTGTTTGCGATCCATGGGCAAATATAGTGTGTCTTTACACTGACTATCCAATAAGACTACGTGATAAGATGGCTAAGTGGAATATGAGTGGAAAGAGCATTAAGTTAGGGATAAGCTCAATATCTGCGATAGCGTGGGGAAATAGATGCTTGAACGCACCAGCATATTTTGAACAGAAACGTTAGTTCTTAGAGCCTGTTCAGAGTCTTTACTAAAATGCATTTATCCTTGATCATTTGCACATGAGAAAAGGATACCCAAGTGATATTACCCGCGAGCAATTTGAACAGGTACGCCCCTTGTTTAAGCAATCTCGTAAACGAACTGCGCCCCGTCAAATCGACCTTCACGAGGTTTTTTGCACCCTCCTTTATTTGCTGAAAAGTGGATGTCAATGGCGTATGCTGCCGTCCGATTTCTTCCTGTGGCGCACCGTCCATTATTACTATCAGATTTGGAGTGAACCCCGTGAATCCGGCAGCCTGTTGACACCGGCTTTAAAACAATCAGGTTCAAAAGGCAAGACAAAAAGCCCGCCTTCATCCCTTGAGCACATTTTTAATTGTCGATGCGCAAAGTGTGAAGAACACCGATACCGCCAAATGCAAAGGTTATGATGCCGGGAAAAAGATATCTGGGATAAAACGCCACCTTGTAGTTGATAGCCAAGGGCTCCCCCATGAGATTGCTGTGACAACAGCCAATGTCACTGACCGAGAAGGGGCATTGGATGCGTTGGCTGTTCATCATACTGAGCTGGCGAAAGTACAGTGTCTTGTGGTCGATGGTGGATATAGCGGAGATGCGTTTGCTCTGGCGGTAAAATTGCTGTGTGGAGCCACGGTAGAAATTGGCAAACGTTCTGAGTTGCATACGTTTGAAGTGATCCCTAAGCGTTGGGTGGTTGAGCGTTCATTCGGTTGGCTGGAAAAATCCCGACGGCTTTGGAAAAACGGTGAACGAAAATTGAATACCAGCCTACAAATAGTCAATGTAGCTTTTTTGGTGATTTTATTGAGAATACTCTGAACAGGCTCTTAGAGGGGCAGTAGTAAATCCTACTGTCGGGATTGGAACCTCGATGGTGGTGATTATTTTACTATCATAGAGACACTGCCATCATGGTTGATAATCTTGCGCATCCCAGCGCCCAAAATTCTATAAATTTCTGTTATGCGCAATCGCGTACTGTTGATGAATTCTCCCCAGAGCGTGTAACCATAAATGCTCAGTCATGGGATGAAGCTCGACGTATTATTGCACCATATTATATTGCCACATACGCTGGTCATGTCCCTCTCTGGCATGATGCTCTAAAGTTGACAACTGAACGCCAGTCACTTATCTGATTTGGATTAAAAGAAAGCCCAAAACCAATTGGTAAGGTTGGTTTTTGGACTTGGTTTTTCAAAACGGATAGAAATACACCCAACAGTTTATTACTAAAATCGATAATATCAAGTTTTGCCAGACAGAGATGAAAGTCTATACCCCTCGCTCCGCCTAGATTAGGCGAGGTTTATGCGATCTTTTAGCTGAATTTTGGCGGCTTGTGTGTTTTCAATGAGAAAATAGGCGCTTGGTTGAGTGGTGTTGAAGATCGTTTATGTGGAGCAGGCTGATAGTCGCTCATTCGACCTAATGGCAGCCGCCCGAAATCAACTTTGCCGACTGATTCGAAAATAGCTTCAACCCGCTGTAAATCATCTTCCGTTTCCATGCGTAACATCGCCTTTTTTTGTTCCTCAGAAAGGAACACCGGCAGCTTATCGATGGCTGATTGGAGGTAACGTCTGCGCAGCGTCTCTTGACGCTGTACCGCCTCAAGCATCGCATCTTGCGACTCGATTTTTTGGTTGAGTTCCATTAAATGGCCGGATAACACTAATAACTCGCCCTCAGCGGTCTGGGCGCGATTGACTGACTCGATCATCATGTCGTGCTCACGCATTTTTTCAAAATGCGCGGAGAGGTCAATGGCGGCGCTTTCGGTGAATCCGGCGTTAACGAACGTCCGGACAATATGGCTTTGTCTGTCTGAAACGGATTCCGACATCATAATTTCACGGTCAAGGCTGATGTAGTTGGGTGTCGTAACATAATCGAAGCCATAAAAACGGCGTACAACCGATTTCCAGGGACTGTCTGACCCGCCTGTTACCCAACTCCAGCCCCCCGCGCGTGAGCGTTCCATCCCTTGAACAATGCGCCCACTATCGTTATCTAAAATTTCCTGAGTATGGCTCACAATACCGGCATCATCGATACTGACGGCGACCGTGCGGTTGGACGGTACATTGTCGATAACGACGGGTTTACCATCAATCATAATAATACTGGTTTCAGGCAAGCGTAGCTCTCCCGTGCGTTTATAATGTTCCTCACGACGACTGTGGCCATAAAAGCCGAACAGTTCCCCTAATGCCATCCGTTCTTTTACTTCGTCACTTTCCAGTGACGCTTTCACGGAACTGAGCACATAGTTTCGGGCATTTTGCGGGGTATGTTTTCGAATGTTGTCAATCACCGAAAAACGATCAGTGACGGTCAATAACTTACTCATATTTTTTCCTTAAAAATCGGCATGAAGGGGATTTAGTGGGTTATAAATTTGAAAAGCGTTTTCAGTTCTTCATGGCTCATGGACTCGATATCGAGTCCGGCTCCGGTGAGTGGGGCTGACTCCATCATGTCGTTGTCCTCTTTAGCCTCCGGAGTGGCTTTGAATTCTTTAATCATGGCCTGCGCGGTATCGGGATCAATCTCCATTGTGTCGGCCAGGGTGTACTGCATGAAGGTGTCCGAACCACTCATTTTCGGATTGTTGAGCAGGGCATCGATTACCGTCACCACCTGCGCGGAGTAGTTGGCTCGGCTATCCAGTTCGCGGTTGCGCTGTTCCTGAATGGCCGTATTCAGGGAATTAAAGGTGATCTGGTAGGGGCGGTCATTGGGCGGAAAAACCTTGCCGTATTTGTAGGCACAGTGAATATCAATGATGCGATAGATGGCCTCGGTACACCCGTGTCGTATCCAGTCACTGCGCTCTGCCGCACTGCTTGAGGTTTGTTGCCAGCCCCCTTCCCCCAGTCCGCCACTCATCTGATCCGCCCAGCCCAGCATGGTGGCATCGATACCCAGTGAGGCGGCCAGCTGGCGCAAGTGAAACATGACATCTTCTATGCCGTTGATATCGGCCGGTATGGTTTGGGTATCAATCACAATGCCGCCTTTTCCGTCACTCATCACGGGGATCACATGGTTCATGACGGTAGGCAGGGCGTTTCCGTTCATCATGCGGCGCTGGATTTCGACCGCGTTGCGTTTTAATCCCTGTGTCACGGCGCGGGTGTAACTGGCAGCCTGTACCGGATCCAGGGTATTGGTGGTCAGGGCAACCAGGCGGTCAATTTTGGCCGCGTTATTTCGGGTGGCTTTCAGTGCTTTCAGGGCATCACACAGATTCACAAAGGCTTCATAGGCATGTTCGAGAAAGCTGGCCCCGTAATTTTGGGTTTCTCTTAACGGGGATTCATCGATGGAAGCCAGCAGGCTGAACCCTTTGCTACCATAAATAATCGGTCGATGGTCATAACTGGGTACCCACGTCGGGAGTTTCATGGCGATGAGATCCCACGGTTGCGCCATCACGCGCTGATACGTCTCCGGATGGAGTAAAAACTCGCCGGTGAATCCGGCCAGCTGACCGCCGCGCACAAATTCCTGAACAAAATGGGGCAGGGTATGGTAATCACTTTCCAGGGTAATGATGCCTTTCCCTTTTTCCGCATAGGGGCGGATATAAGACGTGCCAAACACCGTCATGATGCGCGCCCAATTCGGCAGGTTGGCATTGATTAACGTCCCCAGATCGCCTTGCAGTTCTTTACAACGGGCACTGAGTGCTTTATCAGCGGTGTCTTTGGGTTCAATCGTGATGATGGCGCGGGATTTTTTATCCATGCTCAGTGCATTGGAAATATGGATGTTCAGCGCTGCCGCCACGGTAGGCGATTTTGCCATCATGCTGAGAAGAGCATATTTGGACAACCGTTCTTCAGGAAGTTGAGCGCTGGCCTTGATTTCGTCACCGGTGGAGGTGAAAACATCGGTATCGTCATTTTTATTTTGATAGAGCGCCATCCCAGAACGAGAAACGATAGCGCCATTACTGCCTGCGATAGGGACGCCATGCAAGTCATCACGCTCAGAATGCGCGGGAAGTAACTTGCGTAGAATGTCTATTGGCGACCACGACGTTTTGGATTTCACTGTTATTACCCGCCAGTCATAAATTAAAGGTTTACTAGAATCGCCAATTCTAATGAACCTTTATTTCGGGACGTGAACCTTGGTCGATAAATTAACCTCCACACAGAGTGATACATCGTTGTTTTTAGGCGTGACCAGTATGGCTGAACTGATTATGGTTATCCGTTCTGCCTCATTGACAAGATCTCCGGTAGTATTTGGCATTACAAAAACAGAAGGGGTCAGGAGGAAACAAGCCGAAGATGATGAAATTGGTTTATACTACAACCGTTTTCGGCACTATGTTCGGGGTACAAGGCAGTATCTGACGTTAGACCCCAGACCCGATTGGGCTGCTGGGGGGAACGTCACTAAAGAGAATTTTTCCATCAAACAAACTGGAGCTAGACAAGTTCTAAATCCAGATAGCGCAATTGGATGGGAAAAAGCTGAAAAGTTCTACGATAAAATTAGGGCTGATTACACGGATATCTCTACCATTGTGAAAAATACAGGATGGAAAGAATTCATAATTGCTCGGATAAAAGACCATGTATTTTTCAGAGAACATGAATTAGGTTATGGAAAAGGCCGATTTGATGCTGATCCTGAGATGGTCAACGCTTGGGAACGTTTGAAGAAAGGCGATTTTGTAAAATCTGATATTGAGTTGTTAAGACATGAATATTTTGAATCTAGATTCGAAAGAATATTTTCAACAGACTACATAACGTCTCATATTGCAGCAGTAAAATCAGGAAGAGATTGGAAACCTTAATATGGCATTTTGTATATTGATCTTCAAAAAAGAAGAAAATGAAAATTTCGCTCGTTATAGTTTTACGGCTAGTGAATTTATGGACACCGAAAAAGAACACGGCATTTTTGAAATAAATAAGGAAAACGGTGAAATCACATTAATCAAATCTGCTGATTATGATGAAAAAAAATACTTTTACCAAAGGGCTTCATATAAGATATTTAAGCACTGGAAAGATGGGGTTCTTCCAGATGAGACAATGTGGGCATCATAACAAACGCTTTAGTTTGAATTGCAGATAGACTGAGATGCATTGAACCTTATGTAACTGGCTTTCTCACTAATGGTGGAGGGAGAGCGGTTTATCAATGGTAGCTGGTATCAGATGGAATCAGGCCGCTTGGTTTACGATTCTGGTGCAAAGACCACGAAACTGAACCCAGACCGTTACGGCGTCACAATGTATGACGAATTATCAGATCGCCTATCGACGCCGGAAAGGATGTTAAGCCTCACGTTTGAGCAATTTTCCGCTATTGCAAAAAGACGGCTCTGTGGGCGATAAATTCTCGCCTTCATTTTGAAGACATAGTCTTTTACACAGCATGATGACTAACTCTATCCCCATCAGCAACGTTTGTGCCCGTCGGAACGATTTCAATCCCAGCATCGGGCTTATCCGACGTTTGACATGGCGATGGTCTTGCTCAATGAGGTTATTCAGGTATTTGTTTTGCCGGATTTCAATCACCTGCTGAGGCGATTTTCCGCATTGAGGAGGGTGAGCGTGGCGGTATTGGCCCCACTTTTATCAAGGGTCACGATGGCGGGTCTGCAGTGCTGGCGTATCGCTTTACGGAAAAAACGCAGGGCTGCCGTTGCATCGCGGCGAGCTGTCAGCAAAAAGTCAATCGTCTGACCATCAGTATCAACCACCCGGTAAAGGTATTTCCACTGACCTTTCACTTTGATATCGGTTTCATCCATCCGCCACCGGGAACCAACGGGCTTTTTGCGTGGTCGACGAAGATCCTCCGTTCTGTCATTATTTCTTCCAAATTACGCAGACTCAGCGCATAAGCAAGATACCAGCGAACACATAGGGCAATGATATCGATGGGATAATGGAGGCGTTTAAACGCGTTTCGGATCAGGGACATCGTTCTTGATTTGCTCAAAAAGAAGGGGAGTTTACAGTAAGGATTTTGCTACCCGTTTGCGGATGCTATCGCTTTGGGCTTTGCTGAAGAACATGAGATTACTGAATCGCTTTTCTTGGATTTTCAGCGGCGTAATGATGTGGTTGCATTGATTAATCAGCATTGCAGGCTGTCACTTTATGAGAACGGATTCTGGTATAAAATAAAGGTGAAAGCTGGCCTTATCTCTCAGGAGGGTGTGGATAAAACCACCGCAGAAAAATCCTGAATAGAACAAGAAGCCCAAAAAATGTGTATCGCCCAGTTGGGAAACAATATCATTGTGAAAACCAACAGCAGTCATCTTCGCGGGGGTAAAGGCGCTAACCGTTATGACTATTCCCCCGATGAATGTTACTGCTTTAACTATATCAGGGGCAAAGACGGTGCGTTATTTGAGGCAAAAGACGATTTGAAAGCGGATTTCCCCGCGAAATATATAATGGCTGTAATCCGAGTGACGAGTTAGCTGGTAGCTGGTGGATCATATCGAAAGAGTACGCACTTGATGATATTTTATCGGTCATTCAACGACATGAATAATTACTTTTGGAGCTGCGTTCTGCTTGGGGCGCATGTAAATCAATGACGACATTAATTGACACTATTCAGCCCCCAGAATCCTATCTGGAAACCCTACTGACAGAGGCTACCGGTACAAAAGTATGTCACATTCTACCTCACGAATTTTATTGCCCGATTAAAGGCAGAATCCAAATTGTATCGCTCTTTTGGGGCGTGGTGATCGCCCCCCTTTATTTGAGTGAACGCTTTGAGAATGGCGTTGTTTATTCCGCTGATCATATCCTCGCTGTTAACGATGAGTCCGATGATACTGACCCCTATCTGTGGTTCAGCAACGATGAGGATATGGAAATGCTGATTCAACGGAGGGGGAGACTGTGATCCATAATCAGAGCACCAGTGAGAAAAGGTATTACACGAAAAGTGAGCTGGAAGATCTGGCTGGGAAACGCGGATATCTTCTGAATTTCAACCGCCTTCTTAAGGTCTTCGAGCTGAAAGATAAGCAGCACGATAGTCGATGGTGCTGGATTGTCCGTCCTTCTAATGGGAACAAGATTGAACGAGTAAGGGAATGTGAAATGAGCGAGTGGGATACGCTGCTTGCTTTCAATATCGCTCGTCTGGAAAAAAGCACTAAATTTACTCCAAGTTAGTTGAAAAAGTTAGAGATTATCATTGAAGTTTGAAAAAAAAGAGTTAAAATCTAATTTTAAAATAAAAAATAATTTAGACTTTTTTAAGATTATGATTTTTAATGGCATTAAAATAACCTATTTTATCAGTGAGTTATTCATCTATTGGCACGTCGCTACTCAAAATATGAATAATTAAGGTTGCTGTCATATAAAACACACCACATAGCCCGCAATTTTTTTGATTTGACGATTTATCACGCAGAAAAGGGAATTTGATCCTCTCAAAAATCTATGATCTCTATCCTGTTCAGCGGATAGATCGCTTCACCGCTAACAAATAATAAACTGATTAGCATTGAGATAATGTTGTTGGAGTGAGAATGCTTAGGGCTTCTGAAAAATGGTATAGCGATTACTGCGAAAGGACGAAGAAAAAAGGGCAACTCACTAAGGGTAAAAAGTCCGTCATATATGATGTCGCTATCAGTTGGGGTAAGCCCAACAACAAGGCACGTTCCCCTCATGCAGTCGCCTTAGAACGGTTGTCAAAAAAACCTGAATTACTGAAAGGCAACCACGAACATTACTCGCAGGTGCGTTTTTTCCATCATTGTGAGGTTAATGCTCCCGACCTCTACAAACGTTTGCATTCGACGCCTAACGGGGGATTGCGGCACAAAAAGACAGGCGAGCATCTTAGGGCGGAAGGGCAACGCAAAGGCTATCCCGATGTTTCGTTAGATTTAGCAAAAGGGTGTTACCACGGTATGCGCTTGGAGTTTAAACATGGGGCCAATAAACCGTCTGAAGATCAAAAGCAATGGCTGAATATGTTATCTGAGGATGGATTTTACTGTGCGGTTGTCTACGGTGAACACGAGGCAATCGAGACCGTTACACAATATTGGTGTTTAGAATCTGGGGAATCGCTCCCTGTCCATAAAAATGATCATCTTTGGAAGGGGGGGCGTTATGAAATTCAATGAAGACCTTTTCTATGAATGGTTACTGGAGAAATCGGCCATTAAGCGTGATGCCACTAAGCAAAAAATTGCGTACTGTATGGTCTGCCTGATTGAGTTACATATTAAAAGCAAAGGCCGAAAGGTAAAAGCAATCCAATTATATAAATACGCAAATACTAATAAAGCCGCGCTTCATTACGCTGTAGGTGGAGTGAAAAATTTATGGGAGATGATCCGCAGGGCAACTTCTGATTATGAACATCGCCTATCAAAAAAACAGAAATCCATTATCAGTCATATTTTCGCTGATGCACACCAAGATACACCAGCGGAAACGCAGGTAAGCGCCCCTGATGTCAGATTAATGAATTACCCGTCAGCATTGAACCTCATGATTAGGCGTGATTTTAGCGTCTATCGCAGCAATTGGGCTGGTGGGCGTGTGATGCTGCACTGTGATAAGCAAAAAGGAAGTGAACGTACGTTCTTATTTGTAGCCCCTGAAGGTATCTCTATTACGTGGAATCCGTCTGTTCAGGATCAGCTGGCAGAAAACTGGGCAATATACCGTGCATAGCAAAGTTTATCTTTCCGTCCCGCTGAATATGCCCGTTTATGAAATAACCTTAGTGTTTATTGAAGAGAGCTATCAAAACGCCGGATATTCGGTCAGTAATCCAGGCTCTTTTTACGGTGTTGGTGCCTGCTTAGAATCGCTAGTGACGCGGGTATGTATGCTGGTATTGGCTAATGAAGTGTGGTTCCCGAAAGATTTCGAACGAGATCCGGTGTGTGTGGCCGAATACCACTACGCCTATGCACTGGGAAAAAAAATCACGGTTGATAAGCGCCAGTTGTTATTGTGATAATTTCCTCTACGGTTTAAATAAATTATCATTTAGAACTTTATTATAAAAAATGGCAAAGAAATTCTACTTTTTCAATGTCTCATTCGGCCAATCAGGGCTGGAGACACAATCTGTAATTGTGAAACATCCGACACCAAGGATGACCCATCTTAGACTGTTAGAAGCGCAAACAAGTCTTGGCGTCTGCGCCAATTCAGCGGTGATAGGGGTGAGTTTTTTGGGAAAAATGACAGAAAAACAATGGAATGAAGAAAGATGACACCAACTGAATATTCAGCAACAAATCAAGCAAATTCATAGCAGTTACCAACGCCAGAAACAATTACTCTGCAATGTGAAAGGCTCCCGCGATACAGTAAAACGCCTGGCGAAGCACCGAACCGCACATCGGCATCACGATAAAGGCATTTTGCGTCGTCTGTGGCATTCACTCCGGTAGTGATGAACGGATACTTTTAATTGTGATGACCGGATGTATAAATACTGATCTCTTTTCTGTTCGTTCAGCGAATTAGTTGGGCGCCCCCATTTCTACACCCCTGGCGGCACCAGACCTTTGTAATTGATCTGGTGGCCGTCCTTTTTCTGTGGAAAGTCGAATGACAATAGAATATGCAATAATCAGCGAAAATAATTTTGATGGCCTGACAGATCGCTATGCTCTGAAAGATGACAAACGGGCTATTTCATCCCCTAAGCATTTGGCGGAGATGTGCGCGAAGGATTATCACGATAATCATGATGGATGGGAAGCCTACTGGCCGCTTGATATCGTGGTGTTTGCTGATGGAAAATATCTTGGTGTATTCAGAATAATGCAAGAGTATAACCCCACATTTACAGCCTCATATCAGAGGACATGACAGGCCGTGACACCCGCTTTGTAGTACCGGAGCCGCTTGATGCGGCCTTTTTTGATTCTTTTGATAATGCAGTCAAAAAAAGGCCATCATTGAGATGGCCGAAAAGTGAGTGAGACTGATATTTTTAAGAAAGATTGTTAACTACATAGAGAGCATAGTGTGGTTATTACTGCCTTTCAGAGCGTACAGGAATTGAAAAACGGCATCCATTGAATTATTGTTGCGAATTGATAGCGCTGTGTTAATGGCACCGGTAATGCGCGCCTGTTCCACCAGCTCATTGTCAATAAGGTTGTTTTTTGCCAGCCATTCAGCAATATCACTCCAAGACCATAACGGGCGATTACTGTCTATACGGAGGATAGGTGTCGGGAAATCCCCTGCTCCACGGCTTCCTTTGCTATAGCGAGATAAAGTAGCCTTTGTTGTTCCTGACAGTTCAGCGGCATCACTTAAACTGACAACATCACCCATATCTACCGATAAACACCTTAAACCAGAGATTGATTCAATATTCGCTATAGCAGATGCCACAGCTTGAGCATAACTGTCACTTTTTCGTGTGAAGTTAATGTACAAAGTGCCATTATATGCAGCAGGGTGCGAATCACTGCATCCCGCCTCATACAGTGCGTCTGATATATCAAATAAATCATCATCGGTAGTGATTTTCTTTCCGCCTACCACGATACTAAAATCGTATTCTCTCATTCTATTTTCCTATCATTGAGAGGTGAGACTCATAAAAAGGCCGCCGATTGACGGCCTTGATATTATTTGCACTTATCTACCAATGAGATAATGTCTTTTGCGTGGTTTTGGGGGCTATCAGGTGTCCCCCAAACTGATCTTTGGTGGCATTTATCTTCGCTGCCACAGCGTAAAATCCCTACAGCATGGCCTTTTCCAGTACGTTTGATATAGATCCAGCCTTGAGACACGGCATATGAAACCGCCGCATTAATCTCTTTGTTTTTATGGTACGAGATACAAAATACTCCTTTTAAGTCTCACTTTGTTAAAGAACACGGTTGACTAATCCCATCAACCAACTGGTAATTATAGTAACCATTAATATCTATTGTGTCAACTATTGTTACCGATCTTTAATAATTATTCCTTTTTTATCTTCATATAATTACTGCATATTTTATTATTAACTTATTGTAATTTATGGATATTTATTTATATTTCTGGCTTTTTAGGTAAGATAAAAAACCATTTAGCATTTTCTTGGAAAAGAGCGTGAAGGAAAAAATCTCCAATATTCATCTGGCTGATGTGCTACTGAGAGAAAACCGCCCTCTGACTGCCAAAGAGGTGATGAATGCCATTCGCCGTTATCATCCCAGCGTTGAGATAGACAAAGATTTTGTTTATGCCCGCCTGAATGTGTTTTGCGCCTCCAAAAATATCATTTGCCTCATGGACACCAGCGTCCGGCCAAGAACGTTTGAAATGAAACACATCACACAGGCGCATTTTAAGCCGCGTCATGGCATGACCATTGATTTCTCAAAAACGGTTATTCCCGCTGGTGGTGTGAGGGAGGATGAAAAAAAAGCTGCAAAGAATGCGGCCTTGTTATGTCATATGTGGGATGACCTAATCCGAAAAAGGAGGATAGATACTACTTTTTAGCTCCATACAGAGGTGGCGATCGTATCCCAATCACTGATTTTTGATTTAATGCTAGCGGAATATATAGCTGTTGTGGAACGATGCTAAAGGAAAAAAGGAATGGGTTTATTGTATTCCCTCTGAACGTTCAGCGCTAATGGTAGAATATTGTTGTCTAATGCCAGTCGTAAATGATCTGGCTATGCGAACTTGCGCGGGACCACGCTTTTGCAGCCAGTATTAACTGTTTTTACGACGATAATATGTGATAGTACCACCAGCCAGAACTATGAAGATAAAAATAGCGGGATTTCGCCCCGAAATTATCATAAATAATATATTATAATCATATAGTTATTGGTTAAATTGGCGTGGGTCATTGAGGGGGTGTAATTCACGAAATACAGGCATAAAAAAGCCCAGACTGGCTGGGCCTTACAAGGACTTACTCGTACTGCTCAATGATAGTTCGAATAGCCTCATCAATTTTGTCCTGTACGTCTTTGCTGATCCGGCTAAACTCGTAAGAAACTTTTCTTTCTTTCGCGTTGGTTTTTTTTCGTGCATAAACGCGGCGATCATCGAACGTTCTGAGGGCTTCTGTTACTGGCTTATTAGTCATAGGTTTTGCTGTCAGTTTCGAAATCGATTTATCAAAAAGTTTAATGACCTCGTTTTTGAAATCTTCCGGGATCAGCTTCTGTTCTGAGTGTAAGGCTTCCACCTCTTTCGCAACATCGGCTACTAGTTCTTTAAGCGATGAGTCTTTTTTACCGGCAATCTCTGCTACAGTGAACAGTTTCTTATAGTCAGGATAAGTCAGCTCTGATTGGATAGGAAAAACAGACAGTAATTCATCAGGGACAGAAGCAGCCTGAATTGCTCGCGTAACTTTCGTCGGGGAAATACGCGTGGACTCAGCGATCTCCTTCTGACTCATACCACTCTCACGCAGAGCAAGCAAGCGGATACCGACCTCGCGGATATTATGCTCTTTGGCAGTCTGAATATCGGCTGCAAGCTGGCGGGCATCTTCCGGGGATATTTCACTGCGGGTGAACATAACTCGAAGGCCGACATTGCAGATAAGCGCTGCGGCGCGACGGCGTGATCCATCCAGAATTTCGATGCGTCCATTAACCTCGCGACCAATAAGGGGGAAAAACTGCTGTAAAGGTAGAGTACGTGTTATATCTTCCAAAGATTCCGGGCTGAGAGCATTTTGATCACGTCCGTTAATGGTTTGATCTACGTAAGTGCGAGTAGCAATCTGTTCAGCCGGAATAGTCTCTATGTGAAACATAACCTTGTGGCCGGATGCAAGTGTGAAGCGCTGACTGGTTTCCACAGATGAAACGAATGATTTACCAGCTAATGGTGATTCACTAAAGGTGCGACCAATGATCGGCCTTTCGGTTTTTTGTGTCATACAGCACTCCTCAGAAGCTCAATGCGGTCGAAAATTGCGCGGGAAAAATCTTCTGCTGAGGTTTTTGCACTACGTAGTGCATCAGGGCTACCTGCGTAAGATTGTGGATTTGCACTTATGACCGTATCAAAGGACTCTCCGCAGCGCTCGTAACCTTCTAGTCGGGGAAGAACAGCATCAAGCATATCGCCACCAAACACGTCTTTGGCATAGCTGTGTGTTTGTTTGTGGTCGGGTTTATTAATGACTTTTGACATGAACCCAACGTTAGCAATGATGTTGCTTTGAAGGCCGGAATCTTCAATAAGCTGCACCAACTCCGGCAAACGGGTTAGGTATTTTAACGTCGAGTGAAAATCTACTTGTGGCGGTGGAACCGGAGTCATCAGCATATCACTGGCTGCTAGTGAGTTGATCAGGAATGGGTCGAGGTGCGGGCCGGTATCGATAAAAATAAAAT
Source organism: Xenorhabdus hominickii (assembly GCF_002632725.1). Taxonomy (GTDB): domain Bacteria; phylum Pseudomonadota; class Gammaproteobacteria; order Enterobacterales; family Enterobacteriaceae; genus Xenorhabdus; species Xenorhabdus hominickii. The sequence continues at coordinate 6,815 of NZ_NJAI01000012.1, read as the reverse complement.
CGTAGTCGCCACTGATTTTGTCGATGATATTTTCGCGGAGAACATTATTTTCGTTCATATCCGGCAGGTGATCATTACACAATTGAGTCCAGCGTGAAGCGATAAAACCATCTTCAAGGGAGGCAGGGATAACATCCACGCCCGGCACAATAGAAGGTTGAACAAACTCTTCAAGAATTTCTTCACGGGTAAGGTCTTTGCTTAACATAGCCTGTGCGCTGGAGTTATTGACAAGACCGATGCTGTGGGAATGGTTAAGGAACATCGTTGAAGATGCCTGCGGGTCAAGGTCGATAACCAAAATCCGCAGATCTTCATGTAGTAAGGAGGGATGCGCACGCATACCGTGTGCCATTGTGACAGTCGATACCGTCTTGGACACGCCGCCTTTTAAATTCACGACGAAAATAACGAAGGCCTTTCCACGTTTCTCACGGTACGTTTTAATGCCACGGTGAGCGTAGATATCAATAATGTTCTGTAGGGTCATAGCGAACTGCGTAGAAGTTCCCCCATGACGTTTATTAAACACATATCCCGCAGCCTCCATTTCTTCGACTGCGGTATCAACAGCACGTTTGCTTAGATGTGGAAGTTTAGAAACAGCAGACTTTGAATAGGTCTTATAAAACTCGGTTTGTTCAAACTCTTCACGCTTTGACTGGATCTGTTCTGTTAGCCATTTAAGCATAACGTTTGCACGATTTCCGGTTTCGAGCAATTTGTCAAAATTATCGGACATGGATTCACCTTATGTTATCGTTTTTTTGAACTATAGCAGAATTTTAGGTACATGGTGATAATTTAGATAACAGTAAATGAAAATTCAAAATTTGGCCTACAGGTTGAGTCTGCGTAATAATTGTTTCCCAAATAGGAAACAAACAGGAAATAAATATCCACCATTCTTTGTGAGGATTCGGGATTAAATTACCTTAATCAAACATGTTAAGGCTTGTGTATCATCGGCGGCATTGAGTATTTACTTTGGTTGATAGGGATGAACTGGCAGGAACACGTATCTAATTTCAATAGACTACGCGCTGAGAAAGGGATCAGCATCCGTGAATATGCCGAACATTACCACCTGAACCCGAATACCGCACGGCGCTATTTACGTGCTGCCAGTTTCCTACCGTCAGATGATCAAAAGCATGATCACATTTCGAAAGATGATCATTGTCTTGCCAAAAGTGCCCCCAAAAAAGCACAGGGGAAAAAGCAGAAAATCCCCGCCAACACTGGTGTCAAGCAAGGTAAGCGACAGGGACACACAGACACCGATGATCACCCTCAGCAGGCCAATCGCGCCAAACACCAAAACGCGAAAATGATCATTTCGCCGATGGCGATCATGGCGCATCAAAAATTGCCACGGGGGGAAGGTCGCCGGTTGACCGCGGGCAATGAAACGTCCATGAAACATGGCCGGTATGCAACCCCCAGAAGCATCGATTTAAACAAGGCCGATACCTTGATGGACACAGGCTATCTGGACGTGTTGGAAGTGGATTTGATGCGGCGGGCATTGGCGCATTTTGAACTCGTGGAACGCATACGGGATCGATCCATCGAAGAGCTTCAGAAACAGGAATCGGACTTTGACACTGGCGATGACGGTGCCCTGCATCCGGTGTTTAAGCAGCTCAAGATGCTGAACGACTGTTCGTATGCCATGACCGATTTCATGCGCACCATGACATCAATGAAACAGGGATTACTGAGGAATCGCCGTGAAGAGGAAAAACACGCGGTCAAAATGGGGGAAACGGTTGTCATCGCCAACGCCTATCACCTTCAGCAGGAACAGGACTGGGACGCCATGCAAACGGCGGTTTATATCGAGTCCAATGGCGGTAAAGTGCCCCCCGCCCTCTTGGATAAATTGCGCCATGACCTCAAACAGGATCAGGGCGATGAGGTTGATAATGGGGGGATTGATCAGGATGAACTGGACAGACAGGCCAGAGCGTATCGGGAGACGCAGGCCGGACGAGATGCCTATATTGCCGGAAAGCGCCAGCTGGTTGATGAGATTGTCGATAAAGGCGGCTATGGGGATATCGATAATCTGGGCGAGGGGCGCGAAGGCGAATTGCTGGAAACGTTAGAAGACGAGCCGGATTATGACTATGAGGCCACTCACGATATCTACGATGATGAGGACTGAGGCTCATGGCATCCGGACGTAAAAAACAACGCAGTGTTGTCAGTGATCCCCGTTGGCGGGATATGGTCATTCAATACCGTTACGACTGGGGACTGGCTGCTGTCCATCTTTTCGGTAAACCCCCCACTTGGCAACAAGACCTGATCCTTGAATCCGTACAGGAATGCGGCAGTAAAACCAGTGTCACTTCCGGCCACGGAACGGGCAAATCGGACATGACCAGTATCATGATCCTGTGTTTTATCCTGTTCCACCCTAACGCCCGTGTGATCATCATTGCGAACAAAATCCAGCAGGTGATGACGGGAATATTTAAGTACCTGAAGGTGAACTGGCATGAATGTGTCCGACGCTTCCCGTGGCTGCAAAATTACTTTGTTCTGACTGATACCGCATTTTACGCAGTGGGGGGGAAAGGCGTCTGGACGGTCATCCCCAAGGGCTTCCGTTTGGGTAACGAAGAAGCACTGGCCGGTGAACATGCCGAATACCTGTTTTACATTATCGATGAGGCATCAGGGGTGTCAGATAAAGCCTTTGGTATCATCACCGGTGCGTTAACACAGAAAGATAACCGTATCCTGTTACTGTCCCAGCCGACGCGCCCCAGCGGGTATTTCTACGATACCCATCACAGCCTCGCCAGGCATCCTGATAACCCCAATGGCCTGTATGTGGCGATCACGCTCAATTCAGAGGAATCGCCGCTGGTTGAACCGGAATTTATTAAAATGAAGCTGGCGGAATACGGTGGCCGCGACAGCGTAGAATACCAAATCAAGGTATTAGGCGAGTTTCCGACATCGGTCACAGGGTATTTATTGGGGCGGGATGAATACGACAGGGCGGCAAGGCGCAAAGTGTACCTTGAGCAGGGCTGGGGCTGGGTAGCCTTGTGTGACGTTGGTAATGGGCGCGATAAGTCCATTCTGAATATCTGTAAAGTATCGGGTTCCCGTGGCGATAAACGCCGGTTGGTAAATTACAAAATAATTGAAATGGACGGTACCTGTGATCCGGTGGAGTTTGGTGAATTCATCCATCTGGAGTGTGATCCGGCCGTGTATTCCAATATCAGCCTCGTGGTGGACAGTGATGGGGTGGGTTCTGATACGGCGAGTATCTTGGAGCGTCGTGGCCGCGATGTTCAGCGTATCCGCTGGGGTAAGCCGATGTTCAGCAAATATGATCGTAACCGGTACATCAATCAGCGCGCTTACGCCAATATTGCCGCACAACGGGCCATCCGCAGCGGCAGAATGCGACCGGATAAAAGCCCCAAGACCGCAGAGCAGGCTTCTAAAATTCCGGTCAAGATTGATGAGAACGGGCGCTGGGTTATCATGAAAAAAGAAACGATGAGAGCGAAGCTCAATCTTCGCTCTCCGGATAGATGGGATACATTTTGTTTTGGGATGTTGTGTGATTTTGTTCCGGCTTATGAAGACGTCGGTTTTGAAGAGGCCGCTACCCGTTCTGACGCGATGAAGTACCTTGATGATTATGATGATTGCTCGTCAGTTGCCTGAACTGACGAAAGCCAGTCCGTCGTTTTTTGTTGCACATACTGTTGCGCTTTCTGTTTTTCTTGCGCGATCCGGTGCAGGCGTTGTTGTTCTTTTTGTGTTGGATCACTTTTTTTACGGGGGATCGGATTTGTTTTGGCGAGACTGGCCGCCGTGATTTGGCGGGCGGCTTTGGCGCGTTCAATATCAGCGATGAGATATAACGAGCCACCGGTAAACAGAGAGCACCGCACTGGGGAGATCAGGTCAAAGTAGCGGGAAATCGGTTTTTCGCCGCAGTAGATATCGTAGGCATCGGGGGCATTCAGGCTGTTCCCGTCAATAATAATGCCATGAGCCCCCACCCGATAACGCTCATCTTTAGGATTTTTAATGCTTTTCCTTCGCGTTAATTTTTGGGTTGATTTTTTGTCAGTGCCAATATCCAGCACAACATCGGTGTAACCGCTTATGCGGCGGCGAAACCGTGTTCCTTCTGGGTACTGGGCCATCATGTTCTTATCCTGTTCCAAGTCAATGATGTAAAAATAATTTTTGTCTTTTGTCTTGTGTAACAGTTTGAGTTTTTTATCTATTTTTCTGAGAATTTCTTCACGAAGAAAATTTTGGGTGCTGGTGGCCTCGAATCCGCCAATTGTGAACGTTTTCACTGCCTTGAGGATATCAGGCACAGGGGAATATATTTGCACGGGGACAGAGGACAGACCGGCAATTCGCTTGTGTTCTGCCCACTCCGCAAATTGTTGCCATGCCAGCCGTAACTCTTCCGACCGATTCAGGGAGGATTTATCGGTCAGTATCGCCACAGGGCGGGAAGCCTTGCCCTGCGCATTGATATCAACATAGACTGCATGGTTGAAGACGATCTTCATCCACTCACTCCGGATTTTCAGAAAGTCTTTATACCTTTCTTCAAAAATGCGGTCACTGAAAGCATCCATGAAATTCACTCCTAATGGTCGTCTTTTACACACATCATATTTATAACTTTATCAGGTTTGACAAAAGTAATAAAAAATTAGTTAGACATTTCTCATTAAAAGTGGCCGGTGGCCGGCTTATTTCAAACTTTTCAGCAAGTGGATCAGGATGGTTGGGTAGTCACAGGGGGAACCGTCGTCATGGGTGGCATATCTCAGGGTATAGATATGACGGGAAAGAATGTGAGGCAGCGTACTGTCGTGCGGATCGAGGTTCAATTCATTTGCTATATTCATTATGTGTTCGGTTGTGTAACGTGTAATGTCCATTGGGTATATATTTCCGTGGGGTCAAAAAAACGGCCAGGCAGTAATCCCAAGCCAAATAAAAAATCTTCGTGATTATATCTGTGAGTAATTAAATTGCTTATTCCTCTTATTCCTCTTATTTCTCTTATTACGCCTTGTTCTCATCAACGTGCTTTTTATGCTAAAAACTGAAATCCGATGAAAATAGAATAATGGTACTTATTCTATTTTCTAATGGCTATAATAGATCGGGTAGGGGGGTGCGGGCGGATACGTCCCGCACGTGAACAGTTTCAGGCGTGATAATAACAATTAGATCGGTTTGGCCTGCTCTGGCCGAACGATTCTGAGACGGTCGGTTTTCGTTAATAACTAATATGGCGCTGCGTAAAATCTGGGGCATTTGCTCCGTGTATTCCGTTAGATTTTACGTAGCGCCACCAAAGAAGGGGAATTTTATGGCGGGTGGACTGGCGTTGCTGGGGAGTGACGTAACCCTGATACCGGATAACGCGGATCTGAATGAGGAAGTGATCCGCAACCTCAATGCGTTCCTGAAAGACAAGGACGCCTTTGCGGACACCACATGGCGGCAGTTCCTGATTGTCGTGCGCAAATGGTGCCGCTGGTGCATTGCCAAGGGGCATTCTTATCTGCCCGTGGAGGCCGACGCCCTGCGGGATTACCTGCTGGAGCTGCATGAAAACGGGTTGGCCTCCACCACCATCAGCAATTATACCGCCATGCTGAACCTGTTACACCGGCAGGCGGGGTTAATCCCCGCCGGTGACAGCCAGAAGGTGAAACGGGTGTTAAAAAAAATCAACCGTGTCGCCATCATTAACGGCGACACGGAGGGACAGGCGATCCCCTTTCGCATTGCCGATCTGAATCAGGTCGATGCGGCATGGAACGCGTCCGGCCAGCTGAAAACCGTCCGTGATCTGGCCTTCCTGTTTGTGGCCTACAATACCCTGTTGCGGGTGTCCAATCTGGCGCGCCTTCGGGTCCGGGATGTGACGCTCAGTCCGGACGGCAGTGTGCTGCTGAACATCGGCTACACCAAGACAGTGCTGGACGGACAGGGATTCATCAAGGCGCTGAGTCCCCGCGCCTCCGTCCGTTTGCTGCAATGGCTGGACGTGTCCGGCTTGGCGGAGCATCCCGACGCATACGTTTTCTGTAAAGTGAATAAGTCGCAGAACGTGTATAAGGCGGTCGTCACGGTCGATAAGCCGTTAAATACCTTTAATCTGTCACGGGTATTTTCCGCCGCCTGGACGGTGGTACACGGGGCGGACAGGGGCGCGAAAAACAAAGGCCGGTATGCGACATGGACGGGCCACAGTGCGCGGGTGGGGGCGGCGCAGGACATGACAGAATCGGGCTACAGCCTCGCCCAGATCATGCACGAGGGAACCTGGAAAAAGCCGGAAACCGTGTTGGGCTATATCCGTAACTTGGAGGCGAAAAAGAGCGTCATGATTGACTTGGTGGAGGGGCGCACCGATGAATAATTACTATTGCATTGAGCGGGAAACACCACATTGAATAGCGGCTTGAGGTAGCAAAGTCACTTGGATTTTTGGGATTCTCTTCTAGGGGTTGTAAGCTGGAATCCCAGAAATTTCCGTCACCCTAAATTCAGTCCCACCACAACTTCAGCAACTAGCACTTATACAGTGCCCTATTCTGTCAAAAATCTAGGCAAAAAGTCGATTTCATGAGGTAAGACTAGGGGGTTCGAGTCACAATTATGTGAAAACCCCATTATCCGATAAGCGCTTTTGTCTTAGCTCTTATATCTTCCAGTTCTGAAGAGTTAATCTTACCTTTCTTTGTCACCTTTCTGGCTCGCCAATCAACGCATGTTATCTGGTCGGCTAAGGC
>NZ_NJAI01000119.1 GCF_002632725.1 Xenorhabdus hominickii | reverse complement strand
TTCACGCACGGGGCACTCGGCTTTGACGAACACGCGCTGAGTGTTAGTGCGCAAATCGTCACTGAGCTGATCAATCTTAGATTTAGCATTGGCAAGTACCTTAAGACGTTTAGCATCCTGTTCATGCAGGATATCAATGTGCGTGTTCTGGTCGTTGATACGGTCAGTCAGTTGCTGGATTTCATCGGACTGAGAGTCGTTGGTGATTTTCTGTTTCACATACTCAGAACGGTAATAATAGGCCACCGCTGTCATCCCTATCAGAGCCATGATCGTGTAGTGGGTTGCGCTGAGTTTCATGACAAAAACATCTGTTGCTCAGATGCCCTGCGCTTAGTCA
>NZ_NJAI01000118.1 GCF_002632725.1 Xenorhabdus hominickii | reverse complement strand
GGGCTATAACGCCGATGGCGCATGGGGGGTGCATGGCGGTATCAGTGTGCCCCGTGACATCAACGGCAATGAACTGGTGTATGTCGAGGATAAGGTGCTGCCGGATGGGGCCATCGACATCAAAGTGACGCACCGACAGAACACCCACATGCCTGCCCGCTTACAGAACCGGCGCATTAAGTCCGGGGAGGGACATACCTATTACACCGAGGATGAACCGTGTGACTTACCCGCCGGAACGCGCTTAGACGTCCGTGTCCAGATGCCGGAGGATTCTATCTGGAACCAGAAACAGGTAGTAACGTCTGATCCTCAGCAGGAGCATAGCGCCAGATAGCCAATAGGGGAGA
>NZ_NJAI01000117.1 GCF_002632725.1 Xenorhabdus hominickii | reverse complement strand
TGTTATTGGGTGAAGATGGGTTTATTAGATTTACCAGTTTTTGTGATAATAACGTTGTAAAAGATGTGGAGAATGATTATGAAAAAATATCTTCTTCTTGCCCTAGTGGCAGGTTCTACATTTTTATCTTCAATGCAGACTTATGCTTTTTTCTGCGCACCTGTGATTCTAGTACCCCCAGTATATGAAGAGTGTGTAGCTAGCTGTTATTCGGCAGGGCGAGGGGAGGCATTCTGTTTATAATAACAATCAAGCAGGAGACAGGATGGCTCCTGCCACCCCAGTATCATTTGTTCTGAGGTGGCAAGGTGTTCTTTTCTGCTGGGTGGTGCATTAAAACCGTCTAAATCGCCTGTGCAGGATTTCAC
>NZ_NJAI01000116.1 GCF_002632725.1 Xenorhabdus hominickii | reverse complement strand
ATCACCGATTTTTTGCATAGCTAATCCTCACTCAGTGAAGGTGATTAATGTTTAAATTTAATTAATGGCTGATTACGGGTTATAACCGAATTGCAGAATAGTGTGAGACGGACTGATTTTCTGAAATGGGCATTCCAGTTTTTTATTTCCCCATGACCGTAACGGATCACCGCAATAACTCCCGCCCGCTACGGCGTAATTAATGGTGGTTGTCGGCGCATTAATACGCCAGACAAAGGGCCAGTCCTCCCCGTTCAGGGCATCACCACACGCAGACATGCCCGCTCTGGCCTGCCTGAATTCCGTAATGGTAATTTTAAACCCGAGTTCAGTCGCCAAACTGATAAAATAGGACTTTGACTGGCCCCCTGTTCGTAAT
>NZ_NJAI01000115.1 GCF_002632725.1 Xenorhabdus hominickii | reverse complement strand
TGCCGCTGGAATACAGCCAAATAAAACTAACGAGGCTCAATTAGCGGAGGCAATCAGAAAATTAATTTCACAGGGCGCTCTCGAAAAAGCGAAGAACGGGGCGGACATTCCGGATAAACCGGCGTTTGTGGACAACCTGGGCTTACGGGAAACCGTCAGAAATGCCGGGCGTCTCATTGGCCTGCCTACCGGGGAAACCCGGTTGCTCAGCGGCAATAACAGTACCTATTTGTACGTGACAGATAATAACCGTACGGGGTCATACAATACGCAAGGCGGCCATGTCTGGGCCTTTGATGACACCGGAACTCTGGAGACCGGATTGATACCGATCCAGTGTGGCGGGACAGGCGCAAGAACCGCCAATGAAGCGCTGGCGACACTGGGGGCGGTGCCCGGCAACCGG
>NZ_NJAI01000114.1 GCF_002632725.1 Xenorhabdus hominickii | reverse complement strand
GACTGGAGTGATTGAGAGACTCCTCAATACTGCCGCCTTAGCGCGGTTACAGTACTGATTGTTTCAAATTTTCAGCTTGTTCCAGATTGTTAAAGAGCATTATTTGTAAATCGGCTGCCTGCAGCCCACTTAAAAATAAACGTCGGTCACGCCTTTCACCCGTTTCCTGCAGCGTGGCGTCCCCTAGGGGATTCGAACCCCTGTTACCGCCGTGAAAGGGCGGTGTCCTAGGCCTCTAGACGAAGGGGACAATCAGTCTTCTTCGCAGACGCGCTGCTTCTTTTTCATTTCATCAGACAATCTGTGTGGGCACTGCACAAAATTCACTATCTTTTCGGTAAGGAGGTGATCCAACCGCAGGTTCCCCTACGGTTACCTTGTTACGACTTCACCCCAGTCATGAATCAC
>NZ_NJAI01000113.1 GCF_002632725.1 Xenorhabdus hominickii | reverse complement strand
CGCTGAGTTTCATGACAAAAACATCTGTTGCTCAGATGCCCTGCGCTTAGTCAGCCCGTTCATCACCTTACCTGCCGCTTTATCCCATCGGGGAAACTCATCCGCCGCACCTTTGTAGTCACTGGCATTGAGTTTCTTAAACAAGGTAGAGCGAACAAAGTTGCCCGCACCGCAATTGAAGATAAAGGAACATAGGGCATCAAACTGACCTTGAGTCAGTGGCACCTTAACCCATCGCTCCAGTGTGGCGTAAGCGAATGTGAGGTCATCGTGTAAAAAATCTTCGGCCTGCTGCTCTGTAATCACATCGCCTTTCTTAACGCCTTGTGTATGCCCGTAGCCAATCGTCCACGGAATGCCTCCCGTCGCAGGATCGGGATAGGCTTTCAGTTTCAGGCCTTCCCATTGCTGAATAAATCTCAAACC
>NZ_NJAI01000112.1 GCF_002632725.1 Xenorhabdus hominickii | reverse complement strand
GCCGCTGCCTACGGTATAAATACAACGCCCCTGCGCATCATAGCGGTACTCCACGGCGGTCTGATCACCGTCCGACCAACGGCTGATCAGCCCCTGTTCGTCACTGTGAGTGACACCGGTCAAACCTGCCAGCTTCCTGAAGATGAGCAAGGTATTGTGCGGGAAATATTGGAAAGCCTGATTATCAAATATCAATCACGGCGCTGGGATTCAGCAAGGCAGGCAGCGAAGAAGAAAGAGTAGTCCATAAAATGATCGCAGATTGTCAGTGCGTCAACACGGGCAATCTGCTAACCACAACCAACTGATATGGAGTTGAATGATGGCTAAGGCGCATTCTAATACTACAGCCGTAATTGCTCTGTAAGCCGATGATTTTCCCGGCGGCGACAGTGACATTGTTGCGCCCGGTATTGATGCCGTCGTCGCCAGGCTGACCAA
>NZ_NJAI01000111.1 GCF_002632725.1 Xenorhabdus hominickii | reverse complement strand
CCTGAAACTGAAAGCCTATCCCGATCCTGCGACGGGAGGCATTCCGTGGACGATTGGCTACGGGCATACAAAAGGTGTTAAGAAAGGCGATGTGATTACTGAGCAGCAGGCCGAAGCCTTTTTACATGATGACCTTGAACCTATTTACATCACGCTGGAAACCGCGGTTAAGGTGCCATTAACCCAAGGTCAGTTTGATGCCCTGTGCTCGTTTATTTTCAATTGCGGTGCGGGCAACTTTGTTCGCTCTACCTTGTTTAAGAAACTCAATGCCGGTGACTACAAAGGTGCGGCGGATGAGTTTCCCCGATGGGATAAAGCGGCAGGTAAGGTGATGAACGGGTTGACTAAGCGCAGGGCATCTGAGCAACAGATGTTTTTGTCATGAAACTCAGCGCAACCCACTACACGATCATGGCTCTGATAGGGATGACAGCGGTGGC
>NZ_NJAI01000110.1 GCF_002632725.1 Xenorhabdus hominickii | reverse complement strand
CAGGAACGGGCGCAACAAATGGCTCAATCGTTGATGCCTGCTGCTATCAGTCAAGCGTTGGATGAGGCTATACGAACGGCTAAGTAGTAACTGGGACCGTGGTCCCATCTTATGACTTCGTATCAAATAATCCTATCTGGTGATAAACATCATGACACATAACAACATAGTAAGATTGAAATTACTAAAAACACAGGCTGAAGAGTCATTGCGCTATATTGAACATGTTCGATTATTGAAAGGCGCAGTTGAGGCTGACATTGTTGCGGAACATGACCTGAAATCATTACTGTCATTTCATTCTCAGAAAATAGAAAACTCACAACAACAGTATCCTGGTCGGGTAATAAGCCTAGATGGAGCGCCCCCGTTCCCAGTTGATAATTATTTTGAGAAGACATCCTTTGTTAGTAGTTGTATCTCATGTGCAAAAGATGAAGGAGTAAAGTTTAGGGAGCAGTCAATTCTGA
>NZ_NJAI01000011.1:78132-81036 GCF_002632725.1 Xenorhabdus hominickii | reverse complement strand
GCCAGCCCTTTCAGGTCTTTTTGGGCGACCCCCAGTCCGTCGGACAGGGCCTTCATGATCCGCTGACCGGATTGGGCGACCGAGTTAAAGTCCTGCCCCCGGAGCACGCCGCGCCCCAACGCCTGCGATAACTGAACGATCAATGAGGAGGTTTCTTCGGCGGACGCCCCGGACACTTGTAAACCGGTTGCCAGAGCATCCGTCAGGGACAGGATATCCTGGGTCGAATAACCGTATTCCCGCAAGGCACTGGCGACGCGGGTGAACAGGCTGGCATTGGACTCAAAGGTCGAGCCGGTATACTGACTGATCCGCAGCAACCCTTGCTGGGCCTGAGTGAAATCCTCCGTGGAGGTTGTGGCCAACTTGATGCGGGCATTCAGGGAGTTGTAATTGTCCGCCATGCTGATCAGGCGTCCGGTCGCAAACAGCCCGGCAAACGCGCCCGCCAGCCCTTTGGCCGTGTCCTTGACCGAGACCAGTTGACTGTTCAGATCCCGCAGGGCCTGCTGACTGTCCCGACTCGCCGCCGAGGCCTGCCGCCCGCCCTTTTCCATGACTTTGTAGTAATCCGCCCCCATCCGGGAGGCGCGGGCAATCTCGGACTGAAACGAGCTGGAATTGGCTGAAATTTTAATAATCAGTTCACGCAATTTTGCCATTGAGGTCACTCACGATAAATTAGACAGAAAAGCTTCCAGATCGGCGGCGTTGTCGGGGGGAGTCTCCGCCTCACCCCAGTGCAGCAGGGTGTCCTGCAGGCTGACCTTGCCCCCTTGCGACTGGTACACGGCGGCGGTGATTTGGGCGGCCTGAATGTCACCACGCCGATCCCCCAGCGGACTCAACCGGTCATACTCCAGCCAGAGTTGCAACTCACTGGCGCTCAGGCCAGCTTGCAACTCCTGTAAGGTTTTGCCGAGCCGCAGTGCCAGTGTCATCAGGAAGAAGGTGGCGGGGGCCTTTACTTTTTTTCCGCGTCCGCCGGTGAGGTCATCAGGTCCAGCGCCTGATGCAGCAGACGACTGTGGACCGGGCCATAAATGCCGGTCACCGTATCCGCATCGTCGGGGGTAAAGACCGGATCGCCGTGCGCATCCCGCAGGACGTCAATAAACAGCATCACGTCGCCCCGGATATTGCGGTGCGTTTTCTCCGCGACGGACAGGGCGTTTTCTGCCTCCTCCCCAGCGGGGGAAACGAGGGCCTGCCAACTAGCCCAAGCCCCCGCAGAGGGTTCGCGCAGGATCACAGCAACATCGCCCCATTCCGGTACCGTCACGGTTTTACGGCGAAATCCGGCACCGGGTGCCAATGCCAGCGCCCGTAAATCTTTCTTTGCCTTTGCCATGTGATTTATCCTTGTGGGGTGTCTTTAGTTAAAGTGGCTGCCGCTTGCTTGAGCGGGACGGGCTTGCCTTTCAGGCGCAGCGTGAAGGAAGCGGTCACCAACCCACTGGCGGTCACGCTCCATGAGTTCTGGCGCACTTCGGCCAAAAAGGCGTAGCCATTGCCGGTCGGGAATTCCACCTTAAACGCATGCAGATCATCGGTATCGTAAGCATGGCGCAGCGTATCTTGTCCGATCTCCTCCGCTGACCAGTTACCGGACAGGGTGATTTCCCCCGGAGCCGCCAGACCGTTGGTCATCTCCTGTTCGGTTGAGCACAGGGTGGTGACCTCAATGTCACTCTTCTGCCCCCCGGTGTAGCTGAGTTCCTTGGTGGTGCAATCAATGGACTGCCAGACGGCCGTGACCGGGTTTGCTTCGGTGGCCGCCTTGGCCGAAATACTCACTTTCGTGCCTTGGGCTTTTTCGTATTTACTGCTCATCGGGAATTCTCCAGAAATAAAAAAACCGTCCGCAGACGGTCAGGGGAAAGGGGTTATTACTGCCAGAGTTGGCATTCCAGTGTGGCACGGTACAGCCCCGTGTCAGACTCGTAACCGTGGATTTCGCTCAGTTGGGTCGGTTTAAGCGGCATAAGGGCTATTCTGGCCTTATCTCGTATCATCCGCGCCGCATCAATGGTCAGAGCGTAGACATCAATTTGCAGGGTGTTCAGTTGCCCGGCCTGCCCGTTCAGCACATCCTGCTCAATACTGTAGAGCGAGAACACACACCACGGCGGGGCCACCGGTGGCTCGGACTGGGGCGCGACATAGGGAAAGACCTGATCGGGCAGCACCTGAGCCAGTAAGGGGAAAATATCCGCTTCGGTCATTTCGACAGCACCTCATCAATCGCCTGATTCAGCCGTTTCATCGCAAATTCGGCCGCCTCATCCGATTTACGGTCAAACGCGGGACGAATAAACGGTTGCGGCGCCATCTTTGAGGTGCCGTCCTCCAGAAAGCGCCAGTAATACGCGTTGCGCGGGTCATTGGCCTTCATGGATTTATCGCTGTTGGTGCCTTTGGCGTTCGCCCCCCGGACATACACCCCGGCAGAGACTTCTCCCTTGCGGCTTTTCCGGTTAGACGCCACGATGTTACGCGCCAGTTTGCCTGTGCGTTTCGGCGCTTTCTGCCGGGCTTCGTCACGCAACACCGTCGCCCCGGCATAAGTCGCCTGCCGCAACACCTTAGTATTCCCGGCTTTGCTGAGCAGTTCCAGATCCCGCGCAATGTCCCGTAACCCGGAGAAATCCAGATCGGTCACTATCATGATTTCACCCCCTGCTTGCCCAGTAATTCCAGTTGAGTACGTTTGGGGTCAGGAATGACGGCCTGAATGTCGTAAACCTGATCCCGAAACACCATCCGGTAAGCCGCCGTCACATCGCGGCGGTAACGCAACCAGACGCGCACCGTGACCTCGGCCATTTCCGCCCCGGCCGAGAGCAATTCCCGCCCACTGAGGTGCTTGACCTCCGCCCAGACCGTGGCAACGTCCTGCCATTC
>NZ_NJAI01000011.1:73745-78032 GCF_002632725.1 Xenorhabdus hominickii | reverse complement strand
GCACTGCGCCCCAGAATGTAGTTGGGGTCATGGTTAAACAGCCCGCGCACATCATCATTGAGTACCTCATCAAAGGCCCCGGGCTTGATGATTTCACGAAAGCCCCAGAGCGGTTCTGAGCGGCTGTTAAACACCGAGCCGTAACCGACAATGCGCGTCGGCTGATCCTCCGGGGTTTCAGCACGCACTTCGCCGGGGTAACAGCGCATTTCCCTGTCACTCATCGGGTGTATCCTCTTGGTTGGGATGGGGTTGATTCTTGTTGTTAAGCAGATTGGCGGCGTTGACACTCACCAGCATGTCATCCAGTCCGTCCACCGGATTCAGGTCCTCAAAGGCACGGGCTTCATTGCGGCTCATCCAGCCATCCGTAATGGCGAAGTGGTAAAACTCGCCCCGCTCTTTCGGGGTGCCGCGTAAGAGTCCCGCCAGATTGAAACGGACATAAAACCCCGCCGCCCTTTCCTGCCGGGTAAACAATCGGCGGTTCAGTTCCTGCTCCCAGTTCACCACCCACGGCATCACGGTATGGCGGACAAACTGAATGGCCTGTTCGCTGATATTGGAAAACGTCGCTTTCTCCAGATCGTTAATCATGTGGGCCGGCACATTGAACAGCCCGGCTATCATGGAGCGGTTGAGTTTCAGCATATCAATCAACTGCGCATCCACCGGTGATACGGTCAGGGCGTGATAATCCAGTTCTGCGGGCAGCAGCAGGGTTTTATTTTCCTCACGGCGCAGGGCGGCGGCGGCTTTCTGCCACATCAGTTTGAGCCTTTCCCAGCCTTTATCGTTGATTTCTCCTTTCACGGAGACAATCCCCGCCGGCCGGGCATTCCCGCCAAAAAATGAACTGGTATATCTCTGCCCGCTCATGCCCATGCCGATGGTTTCCGCATGTTGCAGGATGGGGCTGAGGCCTAATTTCCGGTTATTGCCCAGCGCCCGGAGGTGGATCATGTCGTCGGGGCTGATGGCAAAACTGCCGTCTTCGTTATACACCCCGTAGGTATAGCGCCCGCCCGTGTTCAACAGGGTGGTTTCCCACGGCATACAGGCGTCAAGGGCCGTGACTTCCCCGCGCCGGTTACGTTTCACCCACGAATAACCATTGCCCCAGCCGAGGATATGGCGCTGTTTCAGCTCCCGCCATTTATAGCTGGTCTGCCAGTCGTTCGGCTCATCGTGTATCAGGTAAAACACCGGGTGATCACGGGCCATGTCCACGCTCTTGCCGTTCTTGCGCATCACATGCAGCGGCATCTGCGCCACCGAAGAGGACAGCACATAGATGCAGGCATAGACTGCCGCCAGTTTCATTGACGTTTCGGGGCTGACATACACGTCAGCACTGAACAGGCCATCGTGATCAACCGCCTCCGCTGTCAGCGGGGTTTTCGGGTTCTCCAGGGGGTCGTGGCGGAACAGGGCATCAAGCAGCATGTTTCCCCCTTCTGGCCACCACCAGGGCATAGGCAATAAACAGCGCACCGCCGATAATCAGGGTATTCGCCAGCCCGTATTTCAGGTAACAGCCCGCAAGCACCGCCCCGACGCCGGTCAGGGCGGTGGTATCAATCAGTAAGTTTTTCATAGCATTAACAGGTCATCCGGGTCGAGGTTGGAAAGAAAGTCGGGTTCTTCATGCAGGATAGCGCGCCCCATCGCCATTATCAGGGCCACCGCGCCGTCAATTTTGCTGTCCTTCTGCTCCTTGATGGGCCGCACAATGTCATCATTCCCGCCCAGCGTTTTCCCCACCACGTTGCCAATACACCAGGCCATAATCGGGTTGCCATCGTGATGGAAGCGGCCGGACTGAATGGCGGCTTCCAGCTCCTTCATCGGGTCGCTCATGTGGGTAAAGTTCTGGGTAATGATGATCGGGTTAATGCCTTCATCCGCCAACGCATGGGACAATCCCGTCGCCCCGAAGGGATCAATCGGCGCTTCATTGACCGGGTTCAGGTGGCAGGCCAGTTTGGCTTCTTCAAGGATGTAGCGGTAATCGACTTCAGCGCCTTCCGTGACGGTCAGCAGATCCATTGCCACCCATTTCTGGAAACGCTCGGCACTGCGCCGATTTTCGTTCTGCTCAACGCTGTAGACCGTGTCATACGGCACCCAGAACCGCGGGGCAATACTGTAGAAATGGCGTTTGCCCTCAATTTCACGGGTAAAAAGCCGGGCCATGCTGTTCATGTCCAGCTTACGGGCCAGGTCAAACGCCAGATAACAGGGTTGTCCCTCGAACTGTTCCAGTGTCAGCGACGTGTCTTCGCACTGTTTCCAGCTCACCATATTGAAGTACGCCTCTCGGGCGGAGACCCAGATATTCAGGTGCTTGGTTTTAAAGACACTGGCGAGCCGCGGGTTATTCAGGGCGCGCTGCTGCTGGCTTAACAGGAAATCCGCATACACCGACACGCCCATGTTCGGGTTGGCCTTGCGCAATACGGCCGGGGACGTCCAGTCATCCCCCTCATCCACGGTGTAAATCAGCCCGAACAGTTCGTCATTGGGCACATTACCGGCCAGCATCTCAATCACTTCGCGGCGCTTGTCATAACAGGGGCCTTCAATGTTGTAGCCTGCCGTGGTGATGGCCCACATCAGGGGCTGACGCCGTGCCCCCATCCCCGTCAGCATGGTGGTGTACAGGTCGTCGGTATCATGTTCATGATATTCATCGACAATGGCGCAACTGGGGGACTGCCCGTCACCGGGGTTGCCAATCAAGGGTTCAAGGCGCGCCCCGTCCGCCGGGCGGTTCAGGTTTGACGCGTTCACTTCAATGCCAAACGCCTCAATCAGCAGCGGGGTGCGCTTGCACATCAAGCGCGCCGGTCGGAACACTTCCCATGCCTGCTTCTCGGTCGTGGCCCCGGAATACACTTCCGCCCCGAATTCGTCATCACAGGTAAAGCAATAGAGGGCGACTCCGGCTGAAATGGCGGATTTACCGTTTTTACGGGGGATCTCCGTATAGACTTCCCGAAAGCGGCGCAACCGACTGCCCTTATGCACCCAGCCAAAGGCCGAACAGACAATAAATAACTGCCACGGCTCCAGCGTGATGGGCATCCGTTTAAATGCCCATTCGCCTTTGGTGTGCGGCAGCAACTGAATAAACTTCGCCGCCCGCTCGGCCAACTCTTTATCGAACCGGTACTTAAACGCTTTCGTTTTTTCCTGACTTAAGTTATCCAGATGCCGCTGACAGGCCTCCCTGACATGACGACCGGCTTCAATTTTGCCGCGCACCACATCACGGGCGTACTGGCTCGCCGCATTGACGTTCAGATAGGATTTACGGCTCATGATGAAATCATCCTCATAAACGGATTGTCGGTTTTGGCCTGACCCGCCGCCCCAATCAGGCGCTGGCGGCTGCTCGGATCTAACCCCAGCAGGGAGCCGGTGGTGTCCATTTCAGACTGCTGCTCTTTTTTGGCGGTCAGCTCCGGGTTTTTGATGGGGCCGCCGGTGGCACCAGTCACGGTATTCCCCTGCACAGCGATATTTACCACCGCGTTGCGCCAGAACTGGTACGCCACACACCAGCGTTCGAGCACCGCGAGATCGGTGACACAGAGTAACCCTTGTGCGCATAACTCCTTGCTGGTCAGCGCCCACATCACCCCGGCCAGCGGCAGGTTACTGTCGGCAAACCAGTCCGGCGCGGAAACGCCCGTCAACGGGGTGAATGCCGGTTCATCCCGGTTCAGCTTGCGCTTGCCCGGATTGCCGGCCAGTGCCTTGCGGGCCGTCGGCTTGGGACGACGACCTGACTTGCCCGCCGTTCCAGCCATAGGCAGCACCTCCCGTGCTCAAAAACAGTGAAAGAGGGATAAAAAGGCCTCCGGTTTAAAGTTCATTTTTCGCGGGTATAAAAAAAGACTTAAGGCGGCGGTCCTGTGGGGCGAGAGGGGTAGCGATTTCACCCGCCCGCCCTATACGTGACCATGACAACAGCAATGATTTCAGGTAAAAATTACGTCATCAGACCATTGTTTAACTGTCATGGTTACATCAGATATATTTACTCACTGGCATTAATTATCAGTCGTTGAGTGACTATCGCAGTCGCTCCGTTGCGGTCTTCGCCCGATGGCAAGACCAGCATAAACATTCCAGATTCGATAACGCATCCGTGCCCCCGTGGGCTTTGGGTTTGATATGATCAACCGTTGTCCCTGTCACGGCCCGACCTTGACGCAGGCATTGCTGACACAAGTGCTTGTCTCTGGCCTTGATGGTGGCCCTTAATCTGTCCCATGGGCT
>NZ_NJAI01000011.1:64439-73645 GCF_002632725.1 Xenorhabdus hominickii | reverse complement strand
TCATCGATAGAGATAGCGATCATTCCTTCCGGATGCAGTAAGTTTTTAGCCACGAGCAGCCGTGGAAATATCATATTCAGCCAATTTGTATGACGCCGATCCGATGTATCGAACCTGTCTTTATAAATAAAATCCTTGCCGGTGTTATAGGGCGGGTCGATATAAATCATCTTTATCTTTTTGTGATAAGACTTCTGTAATATTTTAAGCACTTCAAGGTTATCGCCTTCAATAAACAGGTTCTCGGTGGTATCCCAATTCACACTCTCTTCCTTGCATGGACGTAGTGTACCGGTTGATGGCGTCTGGGCAATCTGACGGGCACGCGCCTTACCCTGCCAAGTGAAGCTATAGCGCTCGTCTGAATCATCAACGGCCTCACCCAGCACCGCTTTTAAGGCGTCAAAGTCGATTTTGCCTTCCGAAAAGACCTCAGGGAAAAGCTGCTTAAGTTGAGCGATATTTTTTTGCGTGATACCCGTGCTCTTAGACTCCGGGTAGTCCAGAGTGATTTTTTCAAGGGTCATCAGAGGAATTCCATTTATTGCCCACTGAGCAAAATTGGGATGGGTTCCGTTACCGGAATTCCGATATCGAATGAATTTCAAATAGTTAGGAGTGCAGATACGAAAAAAGCCGCCTCAGCGACCTTGTAGTGAGTAAGATGCCGACCGCAGCAATTTGGAGTGTTGAGACGTTACGGCAGCGAATGTGTTGTTAATTTTATGATCGAGCTAAATATCCAAGAACAAAGCACCACTCTTTGATATTTTTGACTAAAACGATCCTTATCAATTAGTTATGCATGTGATTTAATAGGCAAATTAATCACTATGAATCTTTTATACAAAAGGATCTTTCATGAGAGACCCCGGAAAACTAATCTGGCATGTGGCTTGTGATGAATCAGGTATAGATGGACAGCGCTTTTATGGCTTCGGTAGCCTATGGATGAAATATCAACGCAGAGGAGATTTCTCCCGCTTCATTAGAGAACTAAGAGACAAACATAGGTACTATGAAGAAATCAAATGGAAAAAAGCTAATTCCAAGAAATACGCCGATTTTTACAAAGAGCTAGTTGATGTTTTCTTCCAGAATCCTTGGTTGGCTTTTCATTGCATTGTTATAGAAAAATCTATGGTCAATAAAGCATTTCATGATGGTGATTACGACTTGGCAATGAGAAAACACTTCACGAAATTAATTTCCACGAAAATAGGCAATGTTATTGCAGCACATCCTGAACGTGATTGTTTTTTCCGTATAGAAGTCGATCCAATAGCATCTAGGTATAAAAAAGCAGATGAAGCTTTTCATGTAATCGCAAATAACACCCTCTTAAAACAATTTGGTAGAAAAAATATTATTAGCTCTGTAGTGACAAAGGATTCAAAAGTCTCAGAAAATATCCAGATATCTGATTTTTTCCTTGGAGCAATAATGAGTTCATATCAAAAAAAGATATCGTCAGATACAAAGATACAGTTAGTGGAAAAAATCGCGGGTCACCTTGGATGGAAAACGCTCTGCCACGACACATGGCCAAAAGAGAGAAAATTTAATATCTGGTTTTTTTATGATAAAACGCTTGGATCAAGAGACATAGAAACAAGAAACGTACAATTATCCGTACCACTTCCCGCAAGAAAAAGAAAAAAGTAGATGCCGACCTCTCAGCCGACATGGTTGGAGTCCCAGACCTAAGTCGAAGTGACCAACTTGGCGGTTAAACTTTTGGGAGCCGCCTCTTCATTCCCAAAACTATCAAATCTATGTTGCTAGGATATTAAATAAAAGCCAGACTTGCAAATGTGAAGAGTGTCATACAAGAGCTTTATCACTGTTTTATATTCAATATGTTACTAACAATAAATCATGACCACCTATTAAAAACAAAAAAGCCGCCTCAGCGACCTTGATATAATTTGGTGGAACCTCTCGGAATCGAACCGAGTCCTAATGCTCTTCAGGCGTCCGCGCGAACCCTCTACGCCAAAGTTCCAGAAATGAAAAAAGCCACGCCATGCGCAGCCCTATAAAATAATGATATTTAAAAAGCTAAAATCATGCCCAAACGAATTCAATTTCTAATGTTTTCCCAACGTGCTCTCTAAATATATTCCTCAGAGGACGGCTAGCATAAGAATAATTACTAGCTTCAGGATATACCAAGTGACCATCAGATGGTGTATTCGCAGAAGAAAAGCTAACTTCCTTGTTAATTTCCTTATCTAAGAACCGAACTGTCAATTTTTTTCTCCCAAGTTTTTTCTGAACCTCTGCGTAATTCACTGGATCTGCCTTTAACCAAAAGTCTATAACTTCTTCTTGAAAATTAAACTTTGGAGATGACTGTGTAGAGTAAAAACCTACAAGATTTTTTATTGGTGTGTTATTACTAATTTCCTCCCAACCACCAAAATTGAATTCATCACCACTTTGTAAATAACCAAGGCAATTATATGTGAGATTATTATTCAATGGTTTTCCAGAACCTGAACCAATGGTCATCTTTCCTTTCAATCGAAGTATTGTATCTGGTGTTGGTTCTGGTGTTGGCTCTGGTGTTGGTTCCGGCTTTACCTTATCTTCAAAAAACTTCCAATCACAGGCCATCATATCTTCCTGTGTTGGCTGCCACGGCACAAAATTACCGTGTTCATTACGCAGATCAATATGAGTCAGATAATCGTACTTAGTCCCTACCGCAACACCATCAACCGCATAAGCACTATCTTTCTCAACAGTTAAATCACTCACACGCGGAGTGATAGCCAGATACATCCCTTTGTCACCCCAGACAGAACGGGCAACACGCTTGCGTAGTTTTAATTGAATCAAAGCCCAAGAGAATGAACCCACCGGTGCAATAAAGCAGTCACATTGATAGTGTTTCGGGTCAAATGGACATTCATGTTCGGGATTAATAACGTCAGACATACTATTTCCTTATATTTATAAATAATGGGAAGCTAAACCATAGAGTTAGCTTTCCGTCCGCTGCTAAATAGCCCGAATATATTAACGAATGCTTATGGTTGGGTGAATTGATTAGCCTTGTGTAATAATTCATACAACCAGTTGAAACTAATCTAATAAGTGAAAAGGCCGCACCGAATGAAGTGCAGCCTTGAATTTGAACTAGTTGGTCAGACCAACAGGTTGAGTTATCTAGGGGGATCGAGGTGCTGCTCATACCACCTAAAATCACATTTAACCTATTGATTTAGCAGTGATGTTAGGTACTGTCCGACCATGATCGAGTTGTGGAGGCAGGTGCTGATCTCCTGCATCGGTTTCTAGATACTCTCAGGGGCTTAGCCTAATCCGCAGAGGCCGCCTCTAGATGGTGTGCGGTACATCCGATAGTCCATACACTGCCAATCAGCCTTAGCATTCTCCACAACGGTAAGGTAACTCATTCAAAAGCAACCTTACCGTTGCAGAAAGCAAAAAACCCCGCCGAGGCGAGGTCTGAAGTTAATAAGCTGTGTGACATTGCTATCACTCTTATCACAATAACCCGTAAATTTCGTTACGAAAAGCTTTTATGCTACTTTTTCTGTTGGTGTTACTTTATGTGTCCAAGCGTCCATTTCCAGAATAACCCCAGCCATGATTAAACAAGCTTCTATAAAGGTTTCTGCGACCATAAGATTTTGCCGTATTTTTCCCTCAGAACACTTCTTTTTTCTGGCTATTTCTGATTTCGAAATATCGTGAATGTAGTGCAATTCAATTAACTCAAATTCATCTGTACGACCTGATTTTATTAATTGACCTACAGCGCCATCTACAGCAATGCCGTCATTATCACAGCAAGAGGGCCTTGATTTTGATGTATAAGGCAATAAGCCTTTGAAGCCTGCCGCGATAGGTGAATAATTAATGCTGCTATTTCCGCTTGCTGCCCATCCACCCCAGCGCTCCAATACCATCTGAATATCACGCATTATGCTGTCTCCTGCTGCTTTTTCACGTATTCCCGTTCTCTGGCTTGACAACCCTGCTGCAATAGGTCGTTAAAATCCCCTAGATCGGGGTATCTGACGCTCACCTTTTCAATATCGTTGTTCGCCAGTAAATTTTTATTGGCACAGGCATAGGCGGCCGCTTCCCCGGTGGCGCTCCAGTCGTTATCTGCAAAAATAATGAGGTGCTTAACGCCCCGCGGGGCGATAAATTTCGCCATATGCCCGGCGTTCATGGTTGACCACGTATTCACCTTGTAGATCTGCTTACAGGACAAGGCGGTCTCAATCCCCTCGGCAATCCCCAGTGTGGAATTCACCGGAAACAAACGGATTGCCACGGATTGAGCATGATCAAGATAAGTCTCTTCCTGGAGTGACATCATCTTTCTGGTGACCTCCAGCGGGGCTTTTTTCTCCCCGTCCAGATAGGTTCGGTGCAGGTAACATAATTGACCGCGTGAGTCTGTTGCCAGTGCCCACATCGCCTGATAATCCCCTTGGTAGGTCGGCTGCTTTTCACAGAAGCGGATTTGCTCAATCGGGTGATGGCTGTAAATTCCCCGGCGCTGGAGGTATTTTTCCGCCGAGGTGCCTTTCAGTTCCGGCATACGTGAGTAGTGGGCGATCATCTTCTGGCGCTTATCCGCAACGGTGCTGACCTTGGGCTTCGGGATAACTTTTTCGCGCTGAATACCCAGTAACTGATCAATCTCATCGGCCAGCACTTTGAATTCTTTCCCCTGCGTCAATCTGAGCAGTGCCCAGCCATCCCCGGCATTGCAGGTGCAGATGAATGTTCCGCGCCCGTCACGGTCATCAATGCGGAATTTGCCCTTTTGCTTACAGATTGGACAGTGACCCTTGAAGTGTTTCCTGCCTGTCACGGGAGGCAGGCCGTAGTATTCGAAAACTTTAGGCCAGTGCCCGATAACCGCCTCGGCCGTATTGATTGTGTTCATCGTGTGCCTCCCTGACATGACTGAGTTGATAACTGGTCACGGATATCGCGCACCTTTTGGTGAGCCACCTCAAGGCGCATTTCCTGCTGTTCGTGGCTGGACGGTTGCACTTGTTCCGTTTTCTTACGGGATTTCGCCCAGGCAATTTGTTTGTGCTTGATGAAATTGTTTACTTCGGGGGTCAGTTCCTGCGGGGTATCATGAAAGCCGCGAGGCTCAACGCCGAACTTCTCTTTAAACGTATAGAATACCCAGCCGTTACTGATCGCCTTGCCCTGTGAAGCCCGCTGATTTTGGTAGTACTTCAACTGGGAATAGAAACTCTGCTTTTCGGTCTGGGTGTAGATACGTTCTTTCTTGCTGAGCTTCTGGATAGTGCGGCTGGTATCGACATCAATGTCTTCCCCTACCAACGGCTTAAAGTCGCATTTCGGGCAGACGTAAACCCCGGCTGGCTTCATGTAATGGCAGGACGGGCATTCTTTCGGTAACTTTTCCCGCTTCTTCTGCTCCCGGTAGCTGGAACTGGACTTCATTCCATCATTCTTGCGGGGCAATTCGTCATATTCGATATCGTCAGGATAGCCGAGTCGGTGAACCGTGCCGGAGTGATCTAGAATGATGCATCGGTCTTTACCCTTGGCGGTACGCAGGCCCCTACCGATTGACTGTAACCAACGGATCTCTGACTTGGTGGGACGGGCATAAATGATGCAACGGACATCACTGTCAAAACCCGCCACGAGAACTCCAATGTTCACAATGATTTTTGTCGCACCCTGCTCAAACCGATGGATAATCAAATCCCGTTCATCTTGAGGGGTATTGGCGGTCATCACCTCAGCATTTACCCCAGCGCGATTGAATTCGACGGTGATAAAGTTGGCGTGGCTGACATTGACACAGAAGCAGATAGTGGGCTGATTTTCGCCCAGCTTAAGCCAGCTACTGACCACATCCCCGACCAAATCAGCCCCGCACATGATTTCCGCTATTTCGTCTTCCTTGTAATCGCTGCCGTAGTCGTCATTGCGGGCAGACTTCACCTTGCTTAAATCAGGCTTGGTGGGGGCGTAAAACTCATACGCGCTCAGATCACCACGCTGGATTAACTCCTTTATCGTGGTGGGCTTAATCAGCTTCTGGTAGTAGTGACCGAGGAACGGCGAGAAAGGCGTACCCGACAGTCCTACCACCTTGCAATCTGTTTCCGAGGTCAGCCGCGTAATTTCTTCCAGTATCTTTTTGCGTTTCAGGTGCGCTTCATCAATCACCAACAGATTAATGTCTTTGGGGAAGTCACGGCGGATCAGCGTGTCAGCCGACGCAATCTGAATCAGCTTTGATGGGTCTTGATGGGGATGGTCACGCCAGATATACGCGATTTCATCCTCCGGTAAGCCATATTCAATAAAACGCTGGGCAGTCTGATTTATCAGAACAAGGTATGGGCAGATCATCATGACCTTCATCCCCTTGGATACAAAGCCCCTCGTGATGAAGGCAGATAACCCAGTTTTGCCCGCACCTGTGGGGGCGTAGACCATGAACGAATTAAAGTTCTTCCACTCCTGACGCAGCATGTTTAAGGCGCGTTCCTGTGCAAAGTTAGGGGTAATAGTTAGCATCCTTTCGCCCCCTGTTTATTTTCCTGCGTTACCGTGCGATAATTTTTCACAGGTAATCCTCTGTTGGTGCCTGTTGCAAGAGCCGAATTAGCTACCCCTACCAAAGTGTCGCTGTTCGGTTTCTTGCACCCTCTTACATTTCCATTCTTAGTTAACATTGATACCCTCACTTGAATAATTTCCACCGCCAGAGGACAAGCCCTTTTCTTTTTTCCATTTAGCCATCTAGCCACCTGTCCCATTTTGTAACCCCTACAGTGATCTATATTAAGATCTGAGTTCTTCCTCTTGGCTGTGCCTTCCCTAACACCCCTTTCAAAGATCACCCCCAAACCCCCTAGAAAGTTTTCCCCTCTTCCCCATGTACTATTAAACTGATACATGGATGTACTCTCTAGCGGGTACAACCTCAAAACTGAACTGGTCACTTTGTCGATACCTCCATCGGCTGTTCTGTGTAACCCTTCATCGATCTGTAATTTTTCTTGAAGAACAACCGGAGCCATGTGTTAGCAGCCCTAGCGCCGGTGTTATCCCTGCGATGCGGCACAGGATCTTCATCCCGCCGAAGTTTGTAGACGTAAGCGTATTTATCCCTCGCGTATTCCCTTGCGGTTGAGTTCATCGCGGACAGAATCTTTTGAATCCATTCCGCGTCACCCGAATGATAAATTTCGGGCATCACTATGTTATGGAGTTGATACATGGTTTTTCTTGTACATTTCAGCGCTGTACTTAAGTGTCCCATTGGTGATTTTTTCAATACGTAAAGCTGCTCTTTCAGGTATGATTTCTCGCCATTGAGATACTGCACTACTTGTAATTCCTATTGCTTTAGCTACAGAATTCACGGTATTGAAATGTTTCAATACTTCATTTTTTTTCATCTTTCACTCCTAAAAAGTAAGAATGCTTACTATACTACATGGTTAGTATACTTACATCAAGTTGATGTAGAATGTAAGATAACTAATAATCTAATGAGGTTTTGTTATGGCACTATCATCCATAGGAAGTAGAATTCGGGAGCGAAGAAGAAGTTTCAAGCTAACGCAAAGAGATGTGGCGCAAGTTGTTGGCGTGTCCCCCTCAGCAGTAACTCAGTGGGAGCAAGATGCGACTATTCCAAGTGGGGAGAGCCTTCTTTCGTTATCAAAAGTACTTGACTGCCCACCGGAATGGATAATGACAGGAAAAGATATACCACCAGCCAAAGAACCGGGGTATCTTTCAGCCAATCAGTTCAATGTAAAAGAAGTTCCTATAATTTCATGGGTTCAGGCAGGGCAATGGACAGATTCATGTCCTTTTGGTATTTCCGAATTTCCCACAATCAAGAGTGCTGATAACACTGTATTTGCCACAGTGAAAGTTTCAGATTGTGCGTTTGCTCTTAAGATTAAAGGCGAATCAATGACATCCACTAGTGGCCCGCTTTCCATCCCTGATGGATCAATCGTAATAGTTGATCCTGAATATGGTGATATACATGATGTGGTTGGGAGGATAGTAGTGGCTCAACTTGGAAGAACTGGGGAAGCCACAATAAAAAAATTAGTAGCTGATGGATCAATTTATTACCTGATGCCACTAAACCCAGCATTTAAAACAATTGAAGTCAACGAGGACTGTAGGCTGATTGGTGTAGTTAAGCAGATTACAATTAACTTTTAATTTCAACAAGTTGTCTTTTTTTTGCCAATAAAGTAAGTAAGCTAACTTTTTAGCTTGACAGTGAAAAGTAAGTTATTTAACATTGATTGAAGTTAGCAAACTTACTTTTAGGCGAAAACAATGAAACACCTTACATCTAAAGCAATATCGGAAACCTCAAAAGCCCATGCAATCACTGTTGCTCTTGGGGTTTATGAATCACAAAACACCACAGACCCCCACATTCTGGCGAGCTTAAAATTTTCCATTATTGACTGTTTGGATAAGGCAAAAGAAGCAATACAAAAAAGCCTTGATACCGATGAAACTAACAATACCATTAATACAATTGATTGCTTCATTGGTGAGCCTCTCACTGACTCCAGCAATACAAGAGACTCCCAAGTTAATACTCGCACTTCCGATAACATCAAAGACTCCTTATACCAAGCGCATACAGCAAACAGAAAAACATTTAGCATCACTAGATAATTAAAGGTAAACCATGAAAACCTTTATCTTCGGCGCAATAAAGCGCTCCAATATGAAACAACGTCGCCCTATATGTATTAAGGCTCAGGCAACTAATGAGCAGGAAGCAAAAAGGTTATTAGCTCCTACATATGTAATTTTAGGTTGGATGGGTCAAATAGTTAATCGTAACTGAGATAAATAATATTAATTCTGATAGGAATTAAACATGAACAATAAACTACAAGCAGCCGTCGAAATTGCAGAAGAAATTGAAGCCTCAATATTTCCCGTAGTTACTGCAACTCAAAATGAAGCTGAACTGGGTTCTTATTTAATGTGTCGTAGTGTTCATCGTCAAACATGTAATTTAGCTCAACGGTTAAGGGAAATAAATAAAGAATATATTATGGAGGGAAAATCAGGCATTCGATGAATTGGAAGGCGTTGCGAGTGAAATAGAAAATCTAAGAACATATGTTTCTTTATTAATTGATACGGATAAAAGTCTGTCCGGT
>NZ_NJAI01000011.1:0-64339 GCF_002632725.1 Xenorhabdus hominickii | reverse complement strand
CAAACTTAAGCAGGAAAGAGAAATTATTCGACTTAAGAAGGAACACATAAAGGCGATAGAAAAACACAGAAAAACCCAAGATGAATTAATAGCTATAGGGAATAAACTTTCCCGATTGCAATCAAAATAATAAAACAATAAACACGTTTTAATTACAGCGCCATCGCTGGGGATTTGATCACCCTAAAAACGGGAAATAGAAAATGACACAATTAACTTTGCTTGAAAGAAAGCGAAAGGCATTAGTACACGCCAAATTGGATTCATTACAAATTAAATTCGGAACCCACACTGAGATAATCAAAGTAGGAAAGATTAATTATCGACTGGATTTAGGCGAGGAAATATTAACACAGGCTTTGATTAAATTCTTTGAGGATGAGTTAGATAACAATCCACATAAGCCACATGCGCTTATTAATACCTACAACTGCTTTATTACCAAGAACGGAAACTTAACCTCCAAAGGTGAGGATTTCATGACTCACCTTCTGGAATATGTCGCACAAAAAACGGAGCCAATAAAATGAAAAATGAAACCTATTTAGATTTTGCTAATACAGCCATCCAGAAAGAGAAAGAAGAGAAGTATGACCTTGCCGCTTCATATTGGGGAAAAGCCAGAAGTGTAGCCAC
This sequence comes from Xenorhabdus hominickii, assembly GCF_002632725.1. Taxonomy (GTDB): domain Bacteria; phylum Pseudomonadota; class Gammaproteobacteria; order Enterobacterales; family Enterobacteriaceae; genus Xenorhabdus; species Xenorhabdus hominickii. The sequence goes on along the minus strand of NZ_NJAI01000011.1, from coordinate 63,703 downwards.
CAGTATTAATGCTCAATTATGGTCTGAATACCGTCAGGAGCATAACGAAAAAAGGCATTTATTACATACCAGCTATAGCGCAGCAATAAGAACTCAGAAAGAAAACAGAAAAATAGCAGCAGTAAACAAACGAACGGCGGAGGTATTGGAAAGTCACCTCGAAAATCATCCTGAAACAAATAAGTGGAAACAAAAGTTTCAACAGGCGGAGGCTAATCATGACTGAATATGAACAAGCAAAGCAATTAGCACGGAATTTAGAACTGAAAGGCTTATTTCGCCGCGCCGCCAAAGCATGGGGAAATGCGCTCTTATTATCTCAGGATAAAAAACAAGAACAGGAATGTACCAAGAATAATCTGCGCTGTGTTCGAAAAGCAAAAATAACTCTTAGGGAGGGATTGTGATGGCAAAAATAAAAAGAAGTAAAACGCAACAAGGATTTATGGGAATGACCATCCCTCAAGGAATGCGCTTAGGAAAAGACGAAGAACGTGATTATTTAAATTCAAAAAAATATATCGCCAATTTCTCAACAGAAGGCGAATTCCTAAGAGTACCACTTAATAGAGCCATGCGACGTCATGCAAAGAAAATGAAGATTGAACTTAAGGAAGCAGAATAATGAGCAAGAAAAACGAATTAATTACTGTCGATTCAAACAAGCTGCCAGTGATCGAGTGGCAAGGCGTTCGTGTCGTTACCACTGAAACGCTGGCGACTGGGTATGGTACAGAACCAACAAACATCCGTTCCAATATCGCTAATCACCGCAGCCGCTTTCTTGAGGGTATTCATGTATTCACTCTTAAAGGTGATAACTTTCAATCATTTAAGAACCAAGGCAATAATATTGACTTGGTTAATAAACACGCAAATCAAATCACCCTCTTCACAGAGAAAGGTGCGGCTCGCATGTCGAAAATTCTTGATACCGATGAGGCATGGTCTTTCTTTGAAAAAATGGAGTCAGCTTACTTTCATCAGAAAAAAACCGCAACCAATCCCCTTGCCTTGCCCGGTGATTACATTGCAGCTCTGGAAGCATTGCTGACAACTGAAAAAGAAAAGGTCGTCATTACTCAAGAACGTGATGAAGCTCGCCGCACCAAATCACAGATCAGTCGCAGTCGTGAAGCTCAGGCACTCGGCAAACTCGGTGCTGTTACCCGCAAATGTAGAGAGCTGGAAGAACGCCTGGGTGAAAGCACAAAACACGCAACGGTTACGGCGGTGCAGAACGCCACAGAAAAAGAATACCAGTACGCCCCACTCCGCAAATGGTGCAAGGAAAACAACATCGAAGCGGTGAAGGTTCCTGACACCCGATATGGACATGTTAAGTCATGGCCTGCCGAAGCATGGCTGGCGGTACACGGTGTTGATCTCAAAAAACTGTTTGGCAAAAAGTGAGGTGATGGAAATGGAAAAGTACATTGTGACCTATTTGGCTAATTACCCTTGCGGGCATCGACACACGCTGCGTATTGCTATGGAGGCCCATGATGCAATGGAGGCTATCGCAAAATCACAGGCAGTATTCACTGACGAGCAGCTGACGTCAACTAATCACACGCTCTTCTCTGTCATGCCGGAAGGATTCAACAAAAACACGATTAGCAGTCTGGATGCATGCTCAAAGGCGGAGGTAAAGTCATGATCATTAACTCCAATTTATTACGTGCCGCACTGGTCTGTGTGGCTAAAAATGACCCGCGTTATTACCTGTGTGGGGTGAATATCACTCCAAAATATCTGGAATCAACAAACGGCTATGTCGCTTTTCGGTTAGAGCATGGCGTGAATACGCGCCGTAAAGCTATCGTGCAGTTTCACGGGAAGATCCCCAAGAAAGCAGACACAACGGAACTGCATTTCACCAAAGAACCTTATGCCGTTCACCGGGATATTGCCGGGATTCGGGTTGGATTCACCGTTTTAACCATGCTGGATGGTCGCTTCCCTGATTTAGACCGCGTGATCCCAAAGAAAGTGGAAAATGTTATTCCCCACTTTCAGGCTGAGTACTTGGCCTACCCCTACAAAATATTTGGGATTGATTCAAGACTCATCACCGTTTCCATGCACCCCTCCGGCATGACAGGCGCTTGCTTAATGAAGTTTGGCGACAACATCAATCAGCGTTATGGCAACCCTCAGTTTGTTGTCATGCCAACGCGGGTGTAAGGGGGCGTTTCAATGAAAATCGAATATCAGGACAAGGGCAACACAGCACAAATCATCCTTGCCAGCTTTATTACAGAACGCCGCTTACACAACCGTTGTGTTGATGCTGCCCTGTTAGCCACACCTGTTCGGGCTGCTTCTTCCGGGGTGTTTTTCAGAAGAACGGTGATCACAGGCAAAACCAATCACATGATGCGGGCTTACAAAACCATTTGCAGGGAGGCAGACCGTGACTAAGGGACACCGCCAGCGGGCAGACATTGACGATGTACTTGTTAAGGCCACATTCCACATTGACGACGGCAGGGATCACACGCAGCGGATTATCCACCGCATGAGACGTAACCAACATATTCATGAGGGCATCTGCCCTCTTCTGCCACCCGCGCCCAAAGTGGCCGAAGTGAAATTAACACCGGTGAAGAAAGCACGTAATAAGCGAGGTAAAGAATAATGATAAGCATCGATAACGCACAAAATGAAATTGGGTTGGCTGGTCATATTGATGACGGGAAAGAATGGGCGAGCGGGTTATTGAAGAAGGCAGATGAGCAGATTCAACAGGAAGAAAAATTACCAACAGTTATAGAGGAAGAGGCTGTCGATATTGAAGGCACCCAAATAACAGTCAAAGTTCTGGATACAGGGCAACGAGTAATAGACGCCCAGAATATACAGCAACTCTTTAACTGGTTGGAAAGTGGAGAGAATAACAATGATCAATGACGCCTTCCACCTCACCCAAATCATTGCTTCGGTCTGGGGTGATCCTGCTGATATCACCGAGGCAGTCTGGCAGGCAGGCTACCGGAAGCCAGAACGGGGAGAAAAGGCAATCGCTGAACTCACTATCGACATGATGAACGGGGTGCCCGATGAGGTGCCCTACTCTGCGAGACCAAAAAATTTGGATGATATTCTCACAACGGAATTGAACAGCATTATTTTTGAAGCGACATGGAGTGATAAGGCAACACCGGCAATGGTGGCGAAAACAGTTTTGGAGAACCGGTATCAGAAAGGAGGTAAATGATGAATCAATCACCTTATATCAAAACAGACGAACTGGCAGGCCGATATGGCGTAAAGCCACATACAATAAGATTGTGGTGCGGTAATGGGAAGCAAAAACGAGAAGGCTTCCCAAAACCCAGATTTAAATCCGACCAGCTTAACTTTCTGCGGCAGGATATTTTTGACTGGGAGAACGGGAAACAATTTTAGTCAACTTATCCCACCAGCGTTCATAGGCCTCTCTCTGCTCGTCTAGGTAGGTGTGCTTATCGTACACCTGCCATATTCCCGGCAATTTATGCCCCAGCATAATTTCAGCTACATGAGGTGATGTTAATTCGGAAATTTCAGTGCGCATAGTCCTACGCAAATCATGAATTGACCAGTGAGCGCAAGTAGGCAGGTAAGGAGCCATTCTTTTATTAAGAATTGTAATTATTTGAATGTATGATCCCCGAGCGAAGGGTTTTCCGCTAGATACTGTGAATAAATATGAACTTCCACCGTTTAATTTCTTTGCGTGCTCGATTAATTCTTTAGCTGCTGGAATGATAGGTCTGATTATGGGCTTCTTGGATCTTCTCCCTGTTTTATGGTTGGCGGGCGGAACAATCCAAACATTCTTCTCATAGTCAAAGTCGTTAACCTTGGCTTTCAACAGCTCACTAACGCGACATCCAAATAGCAGGCACAATTTTATTATTAATGCGTTGCGGGGGTTGTAGTCAGAAGCATTAATGAGTTTAAAAAGAACCACTAACTCTTCTTCATTTAATGTCCTTTCGCCCATCTCAGAATCGAGATCAGCATCCGCAGCTCTTCCTCCTAAATCACTTTTTTCCACATCAGATAATGGAGTTAAATTGGTCATTCCGCGCCGGACAGCCCATCTATGCGCAGTCTTGGAGTATGTCAATATGCGAGTGCCAATTGACGGTACTTGCTTGGAAATGTCTTCAATTAAGGCAAGCCAAACATGGAGCGTCACCTCATCATGAGGAAGTTTACCGATTTTAGGGAACACATGAATTTCGAAAGAACGCAAAATAGAATCAGCCTCAATTTTTGAGCCTTGCATTGTCGTCTTCCACCATTCTCGCATTAGTCCCTCTACGGTCACTGCGCTTAATGCAGACTCTTTGCGAACGCGTTTAACTATTTTAGGGTTACGGTGTTGTTCGAGTTCTCCTCGGTAAAAAGTGACAGCGTCACGAGCATCTTTTAAGCTGGTTGCAGGGTAAGTACCAATATCAATTCGATCTCCTTTGCCGTTCCATCGATACCTGAATTGAAATATGATTTTTCCTTTAGGGGTAACGCGAACAGATAAGCTATCCCTATCAGACTTAGTAATCATTTTCTCTTGGGGTTTACCGCTGGTGGAACGCAGCCATGAATCAGTAATTGCCATATCACTTTCCTCAAAAAATAATACAGCTTTTAATGTAGTTTATGTACTCACATATGTACATTTTTTTCATGATACAAGATGAATGTTTGTGACTAATGATGACTATAGCAAGCAATGGAATGGTTTAATTTAAATAAAAATCAAATGGTTGAATTTAAATATGTGATTATATGTGACTGCTCATGATTACGGATGACTTATTAAACGTATTCCCCAAAAAAATCATTTCGCCGAATGGCTAAGTTGACCGAATTTCGCGAAAAGTCGATATTGCCACCCCCTGAGACTAAATGAATTTCGATATCAGGATAGTTTTCCTTAAACTTCATTAAATTAGGAAGCAACCATTTCATCATGATTGTGGGTTCACAAGAAACAATTAACGGTGTTCCTTGGGATGTTTGTTGGAGTTCATCGAGTGTCGATGCTAGCAGTTCAAATGCTTGTTGGCAGGTTTGTTTGAGTTTTTCACCAGCAGGAGTCAAAAAGATCCCCCTATTTCTGCGTTCAAATAAAGTAATACCTAAAATAGCCTCCAATCGCCGGATTTGACGACTGACCGCTCCTTGTGTCACACATAATTCTTCTGCTGCTTTGACTAAACTTTGGTAACGGGCTGCCGCTTCAAATGCCCTCAACGAATTCAGTGGGGGTAGCTCTTTCATTACAATCCTTTATTGTTGATTTTTTCTCAATCATTTCAGCGTAAATTAATCGTTATTCTTTAGTCAAATAGATCAATAAAATAAGTTATCAAAATATGACAAGTGCTATTCAGAGGACATAATGACAGAGTTAATTGCTGTAGCCGTTATTACTATTCTTGCAGTTATCAGCCCGGGGGCTGACTTTGCAATGATCACCCGCAACAGTTATCTTTACGGCCGACGAGCCGGCATATTAGCAGCCATTGGGATAGCATCAGGTATATTGGTTCATGTTGCTTATACCATCCTTGGTATTGGTATTTTAATTGCGCATTCACCCAATATATTACTCGCCATAAAAGTTGCGGGAGCTATTTATCTTATCTACATAGGTTATAAGACGATCACATCAAAAACAGAAATTGATGTTGATATTAACTCAACAAAACAGGCTGCAATTACGGCGTTTAGAACGGGTTTTCTGACAAATGTATTGAATCCTAAATCGACACTTTTTGTTGTCAGTACCTTTACTCAGATTGTTTCACCATCCACCAGTATCGGCTTGCAAATGAGTTATGGGATTTTTATGTCTCTCATGCACCTTATCTGGTTTATAAGCGTTGCTGTTTTCTTTTCTCACTATAAACTTAGAGCTGCCATGTTAGAAAAACAAACCATACTTAATCGAGTCATTGGTGTCATTCTGATGGGATTCGGTGTTTCTTTGGGCGTGATCCCTATCGCCAATTGAGAAAGCAACCGTAAGGACATTGATTATGCCAATCAACTTTAATGCCAAAGAAAACAAATATGCTTATGTTGGCCGTGAAGCCCAATAAGAATGGTACGATCTGATTCAGAAGCTGGGAACGCTGTCGGATTTTATTGTTGAAAAAGATTTTTGGACTGTTTGGGTAGGTATAAAATAAATAATATTGAAATATTCGAGGTAATGAAAAGAGCCTGAAAAGCTTTTCAGGCTCTTTTTGCTGGTAGTTATTTAGGTTAATGAAAATGTCAGCGACGTCATATTCAAATTATCATGACCGGACAGCAATAAACGGTTTATCTATACTGGTTGTCCGTCGTACTTTTTTCTCTTCTTCATCAACCAACTGATTCAGTTTACTAACAAAGATAGCTTGAAGTTTCTGCCAAAACTCTTCGAAATGTTCTTCATTACGCAAACAACTAGTCATTACCGCAGCTCGTAATACATAAATGCGGCGGGTTTTCTCCCATTCACTGCGGCTAAAACCACATTTTTCTGCATAATGCTGCGGTGTATCACCATACTCTTTGTAATCCAGTATGGTGGATGATGTAAGAAAATCGTTGGCATAAGCACGCCCTGTATAATATGAACAAAGTTCATAAAGGCGTTTATTGAGGGCATTGTGGCGGGTCAAACTCTCGTTGCCAACTTCTTTGAATGTGAAGTTAATCATATGAAAATCAGGGAATGGCATAATATGCACTTCAAACCGATGCATACCTACTTCTATTGGCGCTAAATTCGCGAGCTTATCCAATAGACGGTGAGCGGTGACAATACCGGCAGCGATGATTTTTCCATATCCATTGATATTCAAAGGTAATAATCGATGGGCAGCCCAGAGAGCCGCTGCTGTCGCTCCTGCTTTTGAGCCTTCCATGATAGATGAACCTAGAATTCCTCTATTGATAGCTGAGGGATTCGTATTATCGTTTTTCTCTTCAAAGACATAAGCCGCCCGGGAAGAAATCAGGTCGAGAATACGTTTGTCTTTCATACAGATGGCACCAGCCGCGTATTGAATAAATCCAACCTTATGCGGGTCAACTGTAATCGAATCAACTTCTTTCAATGCCTTGAAACTTTGGTAAACCTCCGGTTTCGGCCAGCTAATGCCTTCAGGCATAATTCCTATCGTACGATGATGATTAACCAGATCATCATATTCTACAAACTCTCCTTGTTCATTCAGGAGCATAGAACAAGCGTATCCTGCATAAGCTGCATCAACATGGATATAGAATGATTCACCATAAAGCTCCTCACATTCCTGCCTCAATGCGATGACTTTATCAATTTGATCTATCGCCCCAACCTCCGTTGTTCCTACCACAGCAATCATTGCCAAAATTGACTCGCCTTTTTCAATTAAATCAAAAACTATCTTCCTCATTTGAACAATGTCAGTTTGATAGTTTTCATTAACAGGCAATGAAATAATGTTTTCCTGACCGATACCAAAAATATCTGCTGCTTTCATCCAAGAGTAATGCTTGGATTGTGGAACCAGTAGTTTGCCCAATATTTCTGGTTTTACTCCAATGCCACGACACGTCATATCGCGGACTTCCTCGAAAATTCCACGCTGTTGCAGTTCACTGATTAAATCTAGAGTTTCAGCCGTTGACATGTTTCTCAATTGCTGAGGAGATTTATGATTGAGCAGATCTTTTGCTTTTGGATGTTGGGAAATTGCAAAAGGTAACGTTTTTACATTTCTGGCAACCCATAATCCTTCATAGTTAGCTACAGTACCGCCAGAAGTGATGTGTCCCCAAGATTGCTGAGGATCATAACCAAACATGCGGCAGAGATCTAACCCGGATTCAAGTTCCAGCTCTGTTGTTGTAGGAGAGGATTCATAGCTACAGTTGTTTGGGTTGTACATCATGGCCATAACATAAGCAAGGTTAGAAACCATCAACGTATCACTGCTAATATGGCCAAGATAACGGGGAGAAAAGAAAGGGATTGACGTGTTTTTCAGTTTTGCTGATAACTGATTTAAGATCCCTTCTGTCTGGTAAAGTGTTTCTCTGTAATTGTGTTCATAACGGTCAACAGATGTGACCAAGGCCGAATCTTCGGGATGAAAACCTGAGCGCCAATGTATGTGTTCGCTAACTGCATAGTCCATCATCTCTCTAAAAAAAACCGCATTTTCTGATTTTGGGCCCAAAAACAACGCATCTATATTTAAATTTGGATGAAATGGCTTGGTCATAATTTGCGCAACCTTTTAACTGATTTTTTGTGTTTTATAGTAAAGTTAAATTTTATAAATTTATTAATAAATTTTTTTATTTTCTATATGAATGAAGGATTCCTTGTGATGCTGATAAAAAGCCCACAATAACTGTTTGAAAGTATATTGTTTGATTTTTAGGTAATGCACAAAAATCACTCTACTACCTGTGCCAGGTTAATCTATTTTTGTAGATATAAGACATTATTCTATGAATATTAATAATAAGTTAATAATTAACTTTAAATTTGTGCGCTACTACAAAGAAATGCGAAGAATGTCTTAAGGTGTTATGGAGTAAAGATTTATATATGAACTATACAAGCCATACCATTAGGCTCTAATGATGGCGTTCACACATAACAGAAAGCGTGATTTTTTCACAAATTCTGTTATGCAGAACAAAACATAGATAAGTTATGCGATTGGAGTAAGTGAATACAACCAACAAAGCTGTAAATTGAAAAATAAAGAGTATGTTATATATTGCACATAGCAAAAAATGTATATTGATTAGCTAACTCAGCGATAAACATAAAAATTGCACCAAGTAAAATAGAATAATTATTATGCAATGATAAGCTATATTTCTCCTTCCATAAAGCATACGTCCAAACTGTCATTGCAATGATATATAAGCACCATGAAACCATCCTCAGTCCAAAGGCACTTTTGATATTAAGTTCAACTTGGTGTGGAAAAATAGCATTATCATTCACTGTTATGGCTTCCGCTAACCACCCCATATAGGCTGGGTGTTCAATCAAGCGCACTGTTATACTGATAAACACAACCAACAGTGCTGTCATCACCAATTTGATAGGCAATGGTCCTTGAATGTGTTTTCTTAACGGACAACCAATAAATGACAGTGCCAACGCAGGCCCCAATGTAAACACCGCACTGTAGAACAGAAAATAAGTATTAATGTTTGTCCAAGTGACCATCTCACTGTTAACGTAAATAATCGCCATATAATGAAGGCTGATTAAACCAATGATACCTATCCCCAGAAGGATATAAGCATGTACTTGTTTTATGATTACGATAAAAATCGTATATAAAACCAGCAGACCAAAATAGATGGCAGCAAAAGTTGTTTCTGTGTTTACCCATTCCGGCATAACATGACGGAATGAGTGATAAACATTCAACGGGTACTCTAAAATGTTTAGGGAGGCCACTAACTTGATCCCTGCCAACACATTGCTGACTAATAAGGTTCTTTGCACAATGATAGTCATCGAATTGTGCCATGTGTTTAATTTATGCTTAAACCAGTAAATATAAAGTGCACTCATCAGCACAAGCCCAATGGAGCCTTGTACTGCCATTGTAAATGCAATCAACAGCCATTCACTCATGTCAATTCTATTCCATTTCTCTGTAATCAAAAAACATCATCGACGCGTATTACATCCATATCTTATTGATTCAATTTTAGTTTGATTGAGATATTATATTGAATGGGCAAAATTTTACGCAAGTTCAATGTTAATCCAAAAAAAAATTTACTTTTTTTCGATAGTTATGCCGTGATTAATAGGAGTATCTACCTCTTATCAGAGCTACCTAAATATGTTAAATTAGCTCTCATATCAATCACTTCTAATGAGCATTCCCTATGATCCCGGAAAAACGTATTATTCGTCGGATTCAATCTGGTGGTTGCGCAATCCACTGTCAGGATTGTAGCATTAGCCAGCTCTGCATTCCTTTCACCTTAAATGAACACGAACTTGATCAGCTAGATAATATCATCGAGCGCAAGAAGCCTATCCAGAAAGGGCAAACGTTGTTTAAGGCGGGTGATGCATTGAAATCACTCTATGCCATCCGTTCTGGGACAATCAAAAGTTATACAATTACTGAAGAAGGCGATGAACAAATTACAGGATTCCACCTTGCGGGTGATTTAGTTGGGTTCGATGCCATTATTAACACCGAACACCCAAGTTTTGCCCAAGCTCTCGAAACATCGATGGTATGTGAAATTCCGTTTGAAACTCTGGATGATCTCTCTGGAAAAATGCCTAATCTGCGTCAGCAAATGATGCGCTTGATGAGTGGCGAAATCAAAGGTGACCAAGAGATGATCCTGTTGCTCTCCAAAAAGAATGCGGAAGAAAGGCTGGCCGCCTTTGTCTACAACTTGTCCCGCCGCTTTGCGCAACGAGGCTTCTCACCTCGTGAATTCCGTTTGACCATGACACGTGGCGACATTGGCAATTATCTTGGTTTGACTGTTGAGACAATTAGTCGCTTACTTGGCCGTTTCCAGAAGAATGGCATTTTGGCGGTCAAAGGCAAATATATCGCGGTCGAAGATATGGCTAAATTGACGGAATTGGCTGGTAAAGCTCCCGCTACCGCATCCTGATGTCATCTAAATTTTAAGCCAGATCACTATATTTTCCTGATCTGGCATTTTTTTACCCTGTTATAGTTGGTTATATTGGTTTATCTTCTGTATGAAGGGGGCATTCAGCCTCTGCGAGGAACTCAATATGGCAAACTACCAAAATATCTTAGTTGCAATTGACCCCAATCAGGATGATCAGCCCGCATTAAGACGTGCAGTTTATATCGTGCAGCGTAATGGTGGTCGAATTAAAGCCTTTCTACCTATCTATGATATTTCATATGAAATGACCAGCCTTCTTTCTCCCGAAGAAAGAAATGCCATGTGCAAAGGTGTTATTGGGCAACGAGCCGCTTGGATAAAGCAGCAAGCCTATTACTATCTTGAGTCAGGGATTGATATTGAGATCAAAGTTGTTTGGCACAATCGCGCTTACGAAGCCATTATTCAAGAAATCATCACTGAAAATCATGACTTATTATTGAAAATGGCACATCAGCATTCTCGACTGGGATCCATCATTTTCACTCCACTTGATTGGCAATTGCTACGTAAAAGTCCCTGTCCTGTCTGGATGGTAAAAGATCAAGTATGGCCAGAAAGTGGCTCTGCGGTTGTTGCAGTCAATTTATCCAATGAAGAATCTTATCATAATGAACTAAATCTTAAATTAGTGCGAGAAACACAAGATCTTGCCAATCGAATTGTAAAAGAACCACTGATTCATCTTGTTAGTGCTTATCCGGTTGCACCTTTAAATATTGCCACAGAGCTACCTGATTTTGATCCGAATGTGTATAACCAAGCATTGCGTGGTCAACATCTTGTTTCTATGAAGGAATTGCGGCAAAAATTTTCGATTAGTGAGCAGTACACCCATGTTCATGAAGGTATACCGGAAAAAGTCATTCCGGAAGTATGCGATGAATTAAATGCAGGAGTCGTTGTTTTAGGCATTCTAGGCCGAACGGGGCTATCCGCTGCGTTTCTTGGTAATACTGCTGAGCATGTTATTGATAAATTAAAATGTGATTTGCTTGCCATTAAACCAGATGGATTTGTTTGTCCTATTAGTGTGGATGAAGAGCCATAAATTGAACAATTATCGCCAGAAAATGATTGCCCGAAATCAAAATCATGCTTATTTCGGGCAATTTTATAATATACGCTAAATAATATTGTTCCAAAATCTATGTCCACCAAATAAGGTCACCATCTTTGTGGATACCCATAAAGCACGTAATAAGCAACCGTTTTTCCTGCAACTGGTTGGCATTTCCCGTTAAAACAGCATGTACCAAATTGCCATTGAGCAGGATTAAATCCCCTGGAGTTATATCGATAACCATACTTTCATGTTCTTCGAGTAACTCTGCTGGATAAGGAAAACCACTATGTGTTAGCCCAAAAGCTGAACGAGAAGCAACATCTGGATCTATATTCCATACTTTTAATTGTCCACCACCTTGTGGAACTTCTGCGTAAAAATTCACAGCCATCACACGCTGGACACATTGAATTTCAAAACCACTTTGTAATGGGTCGCTAAGTTGAGCTAAATCATCATGAGGTAAGAGAAGAAATTCTCCGGAATTATTCCAGTAAACCGCTTTAGCATTACCAGCAGGAATTCCTTGATATGTAGCTGGCCGAATATGCAATAAGTTCTCTGACCGTGACTCATTTAGTTGATCCACAAACCGCTCCAGAGGATTAATTGCTCCTTGAAATAATTCATCAATTGCAGAGTGAAAATACTCAGCTTCTTTTAGATACTCAAAAGTCGTTTTCTCTATGTGAGAAGCACCAAGAAAATACCCCTCTACCCCATCTATTCCTTCACCATAGCGAGGTTTTCTGGCTGAAGATCGCCAAAAGTTATCAATGATTTTCTTTCGTTGTTCCCATGATAAAAAGTTACGGATTCGACATGCAGCTAGATGACCATTTAAAAGAGCATCAACTGTATCTATTGCTATATGACCTTCAGTCTCATGTATAACAAATTCTGATGCTGTCAGTTTTATTCCTGTTAGTGATAATTTTTTAGGCATCATGGCTATTCCTTTATTTTTTTAAGTAATATGTTATTTATCTTCACCTATTTACGAGGATTACCGTGTCTTTGTTTCTTGCTTTTTATGCAGCAAGCTTCTTTTTCTGTGTAAAAAACCTAAAATTGCTGGCACTGGGCTGATAATTCTTTCCTACTCTTTAAATTTGTCAATGTATCTTTCACGTAATTTAGGTAGAAGGCTCCAATGCGTACCACCTGAAATATGATGTTCCTGATGATATCCATCATTAAAAGTCAATAAATTATATAGTTTCCCATAATGACTGACTGAATTGGTGAATTTACTTTCCGGATTAGCCCCATGATGCTCATAATAATTTTGTAAATTCACTAAAATAAAAGCGAATAAGAGTGAAGGTAAATAACAAAGTAATGTCCATTGCCAAGATATACTGAATAAAATTACTAGACCAATAAACATTGTAATCCTATCCAAACGCAATTGAGCAAATTCTTTCTTTTTATTGATTTCATTTTTTGAAACCAATTTTTCAAAATGATGGTCACGCCCACTAAATGGTTTTGCCCATAAAAATAACGCCCATAATATGTGTGGAATTATACTGTACAAGGTGCTGAAACCTCCAAGAACAGCATAATTCCACAATGTGTTGTGTTCACCGCCTTTACCACCTAAAAAAGTTGATGACCTATCGTTGATAGGATTTCCATTATCATTATGATATTTATGGTGATTCCTGACATGAGTAAAGTTATAAGCTTGAAGGGATTGTCCTATGTTGATGGAGTTCAACATGGAAACGAAACTATTCATAGTTGGTGATATAAACCACGGGGTATGAGTAAAAAATGTGAAATAACGATAATATTATAAGTTGTCATGAATGACAGAATGGTAACATTAACTGACCAAGCTGAAATAGATAAATTACTCCAAGATAATGCCAGTGTTATACTGACAATAATATTTAATAAGCTTAGTATAAACATGATGGAATCTTTAGTTGAATATCTCCAGATTTTCATATTTACCTCACTGCTAATATTTCCGGTAGAGAATATCTCTGTGCTCTTCATCTTTCTAATTACCGCTTTTTTTTCCGCGCTGCAATTTGAAACCTATTGAGTATCAAACTCAATAATTCTATAAAATAAATGAATGATCTCATCACAAAATAAAATTACCTGAATTTTTCAGATACTCACTACCGATGATTTTAAAATTTATTGATGAATAATTAGAAATAAGACTGTAAACTACCACAACGTCTCACATCTAATGTTGCACAATGAAAAGATCCACCAAAGCTATTGAAATTTCTGAAATTACATGGAATAGGCGTAAATCCCCAACGTTTCATTGCTGCTATCATGGGTTCATCTTGTTTTTCAACAATTACCCTATTTTCATCCAACATCAGGATATTCATATTGATCCATTTACTGGTCATATATAAAGGGTGATTGTCCGGAATAATCGGTGCTGGCGCATGTAATACATCCCACCCTTTAAATAAATCAGGAATTTTTGATACTTTTTTAGGATTAATTAGCAGTTTTCCAGGTGAAATAGGAACAAACGTCGCATCAATGTGCATGGGGTTTGGATCATCAAATTCAAATACATGTATTCGATATTCATCACCAATATGTCGTTTTAACCATTCAATCCCAAAATCATTTGTTACATGACTTTTTTGAGCAATAATATCTCGGCCACAACGATAAAAATCAGCCGCATCAAAAGTGGGTTCGAATTCTGTAACAGCAAGAGCGACTTTCTGCTGTTCATTACTCTCTTTTCCCCAATTAAAATTATATTGTTCATCAGTCAGTTGAGGTTTCGGTGCAGCATTCCATTTAGCACCTGCTCTGAAATATTCTTTCAATAAAGACTTATAAGCGGCTGTTTCAAAATAACGAGATCGCCATGCCAATGGACATTCAATAATGTTATCACCAATAACCAAAAGTACATCTCTAGGCATGGCACAATATAATCCTGTACTTGTCCATCCTGGGGCCCCAAATACTAGTGATTGATCTTGTGCGTCAGGACGACGGACTTTAACTCCTTCACTTTCAAGAATATGAACAAATTCTTCCAATTCTCGAGAAGCTGCCTCAATACGTTCTTTGGGAAAAGTACGGCCTGCATTTCGTTGAAAATTGACAATTTGTTGTTCTGGCAGGACAGGCTCTAATGCCATGTGCCATGAAGGAAATCTGGCACCATCAACAATACCAACAATCACTTCTTCAAGCGGGTCCCATTCAGTAAATGCATTGACAGGTGATTTAAATAATTTCGAATGAGGTAAATTTTTCATATTATCTCCTTTCGTTATTTATGTCCTTATATTATAAAGAATGAATTTAGTTAAGGATCTAATGGGATAGGTTCTACCGTTGTATAATAAAAAATCCGATTATGGCCTCCTGTTTAGGTTAATCGGATTTTAAAATTTAGCAACTATAGTTATTTTTAATGGCATTATTATTTTAAATACAACACATAATATAAAAATAAATTATAATAATTATAATTATTTGAATTAACTTAATATTATTAACGGTTTTTTGTTCCTTTCTCACGAAAAATCAGAACTAAACCTAGTATTATTGCAACCATTCCAATCATACTTAAAATAGATAATGCATTACCTAAAAATAAATAATCCATTATTGCTGTTACAGCCGGAACAAGATAAAACAAACTGGTAACATTAACAAGATTGCCTGTTCTGATAAGACGATAAAGTAATAATTGAGCAACTACTGAGATGACTAAACCAAGCCACAGTACGGGAATAATAAAACCGATAACAGGTTCAATATGAAATGGTTTGAAAGGAACAAATAACAAACATACCAGTAAACTTACGCCATATTGTAAAGGTAGAACATCGGAGGGAGGTTGTTGGATCTGTTTCTGAAAGATAGCACCAATACTCATACAAGCCAGTGCAGCTAAAGAAAAAAAAGTTCCTGCAAAAGAAAATTGAGTCATGACTAACCCTTGAAACACAACGAGTATCAGACCAGTCAAAGATAATAGTAAGCCCATCAAACGACGAAACGAGAAATGTCGTTCCATCACCCAAAGTGTAATAATGGGTTGAATTCCCATTACTGTTGCCAAAATGCCGGGAGTAATTCCATTCTCCAATGCAAGAAAATAAAAAATAGAATACCCAGCAATGATCAATAAGCCAACACCCGCAACTTTCTTGGTCGTTCCTTGCATGGGAAAATAACGCTTTCTAAATAAGCAGAGAAGTAATAAGAATAGAAAAGCAATGGCAAAACGTACAGTTAAAATCGCGAAGGAAGAACTATGATCCAGTCCCCATCGAGAAAAGACAGCTCCACTACTCCATAATAAAACGAAAAGAGAAGTTGAACCGTAAGTATTCCAAAGTGTTTTTGAGGTCATAACAAGCACACCTGTAATTTTAACTACATGAAAAATATCAAATTGAACAACGCCAACAAGAATCTTATGTACAAAATAGTACCATGCCTCTGCTGGATAATCATACAGAGGCAAATAGCGTTTTTCGAAATAACGTTTACTATTTTAAAAAAAGAATGTGAAGTGTGGTTGAAAAATAGGAATTAGTCTTCATCAAAAATCCAGATTTCTAGCGGCATTTCGTAAGCGTTCATCTCCACGCCTATCATATTTTTGAGTTGTAGTGATACTTGAATGCCCCATTGCGTCTTTGACGGTCACTATATCTTCACCATTATCCAACATGACAGATGCAAATGTTCTGCGTAGATCATGAGGGGCAAATTTTTCCAATCCACTCTCTATTCTGCGTATCTCAAGAATATGGTAAATCGCTTGATCTGACAGACGATTATCAGTTACATCATCATGGCGACGAATTCGGGTAAAAAGTGGCCCGGGATGATCACCGCGTACTTCATCTACCCAACGGTTTAAACGTTCCCATGTACCTTCCGGCATATAGGATAAACGTTCTTTATTACCTTTCCCCATAACTCTCAGTGCTTGTTCGCGACGAATAATATTTTTCATATCTAAAGAAACAATTTCTGATCGACGCAGCCCACATCCTACAAGCACACCAATAATGGCTGCATCACGCAATCCTTTTGTACTGATATCATTTTCACAGGTAAAGAACAGGTTTTTGATTTCATAACGTTCAAGTGCCCTTCCTTTTGGCAATCTATTTCCTCGGACAGAACGCACTTGTTTTATATGTTGAAAATTGTCGGTATCGAGCTGTTTCATTGACCATGCTTCTAACGCAACCCCCTTCAAAGCAGAAAGATAAGTATTGATCGTTGCAGGGGCTTTACCCGAATCTGAAAGCATTTCCATAATGGCTTGAACATGATGACGACGCAATGCGCTCCAAGTACAGTCCTGCACATTTTGATATCCAAGCATTTTTGCCACGATATTTAAAAATGATTTCATAGTCTGACGACTGCGTTTGGAACCGAGACTGACAAGATAAGCAATCGCAGGATTGTCATAGATCTGTTTTCCCGGAATGGATAAAGACGTCACCATCCTCTGATCTTGTTGAGAGCCAGTCAGTACAATAAGTGATTTTTTATCATCATCATCATTTTCGTGGTTATTTTTATTCTGGTGGTTCAAAGTTACCTCCTGACATCAATGTCTTCAATTCGCCAAAACCACATCCCAAAAAATAAGGGATAAACGGAATCAACATTTCCATCTACTATCCCCTGAATGCCTATTTTTAGTACAGTTCTACAGCGTCTTAATGGTTACGCGCTGTAAAAATTGGGGAACTTTACTCACACCATTTTATTTAAAAAAAGCTACTTTTTCAAATGTATATTTTAATAAGTAGAATGTTTTTGACTGGAGCAACTTAGTTAAGATATTGTTTTAATTAATTATTTTTAATTGACGAATATGTATCCACGGCAGTCTGCAAAGAATGCTATTTTTCCTGACAACCCAATATTCACAGTATGACCACTATCTCCCGTGATTTTCCCAAACATGACACAACGACATCTCAACAAAATCCTTGCTCGATAATAAGTTTTTCATTCATTCGCAGGTGACCATATTTCATCCAGCGGATTACCCAGCTACCACTAAGTCATAAGGATAAAAATTAATTTCGCCCTGCACTTTGATGAGCTGTGCGCTCTCCCCCATAGAAATAAATAAAGTTTTCAGCATGGAAGTAAACGTGTCCTCACCATCAATTATCAACATACATTTACCTGCAAAATGAACTAGTCGATACATACGCTCAGTGGGAGTTGTTAATCAAAATTGTGAAACATTAATGTTAACGACTCAATACCTCACGAACCTTTGAATGCTCCCAAAACTGTAACTTTTCTATTATTCAGTCAGTAGCGCTTCTTTTACTATGTTGATGAATATTCAGCCATACAACGGGGTCCACCCGGAAATTAATGCCTAATAAATAGAAGTCTCTATTTTCAAAAAACGGTGATAGAGACTCAGGAAATGTAGAGTCCGTATTTGGAAATAGTTGAACGCAGCTTGTTGCCGGGAAAGTACAGACAGGGACACCATAATCGATAGCAGTGTATCCTCGCTCATTAACCTGCCTTAATTTTTATTCTCAATATAAAATATAGTTGCACTGATATACGAAAAATTTTGTTATTAATAAAAAGTCTTTTACATGGAATTAATTAGCGTTCATGAAACTCTAAAGATAACTTATCATCAATGCTCTTAACACTGTTCTATGTCAAAAACAAAATTGAACCGTACATATATTTTATTATTAATAAATAAGGCATTAATAAGATGAAATTATTATGTGACTCAGCATTAAAATTAAAACACTATTTGAGTATAGGTACTTCCAATCTGCCGGATAATATTGTCAATATACTTAAAGTGACCTGTAATGATTACCAATCGTCAGTAAAAAAATTCACGGAGTTACTTAATTATATTCATAATAATAATATTAATGTGACATCATTTAATGATCTTGTTACGCTTCATGAGCTAGTGGCTCCGCATGATGGCGCAGTCGTTTCTATGATGTCAATTCATTTTAATCTAGCCATAGGGACGATTGCCAATTTAGGCGATCAAACTCCATATATAGAAAATTTATACCAAGAGCTTTGTTCAGGTCGTGCTATTGGCGTATATTTGGCGACAGAATTAGCTTACGGTAATAATCTGATAGCAATAGAAACACAGGCTAGTTATTTACCAGAAAAAGGTGTATTCATCCTTAACTCTCCCAATTCTGGTGCATATAAATTTATGCCTAATACCATACCATGTGAGTTACCTAAAATAGCTGTGATTTTAGCTCAGCTCAATGTATCAGGGAAAAAATATGGTATTTTTCCATTTGTCGTCCCTCTGTCAGTAAATGGTCAATTAATTACTGGTGTTAAAATTACTTCGCTTGGTGATAAGCCGGGATTTTATCTTGATAACGCAATAACTTCATTTGATAATATTGAAATTCCTTTTGAAGGGCTCCTTGCTGGCAATATGATAACATTGACCAAAAATGGTCAGGTATCATTACATACTAAAAAATTAAAAGAACGGTTTTCATTAGTTACAAACCGCATACATACTGGGAAATTATGTATGGCTGTTAGTTCGATTACAGCGGCCAAATCGGCTCTCCATATCACCAGTACATATGGTCATCATCGACAAACTTTCGGCTACTCTGGTGCTATGCCAGTGATAAATTATTTTCATTTTAGCCAAGGCCTTGCCTGGGATACCCTGAGTACAGTCACACATGCGTTGTATTTAAGAGAGTTAACGAAAAAAGTTTCAGTAATGCTATCAGGATCAGTTAAAAATTTTAACTTTCCAGATGAGCTACTTATTGAAATTATTACTGCAAAATCCTTATGCACATGGCGTACACAAGAAATATTACTTAATTGCCGAGAGCGTTGTGGCGCTCATGGGTTATTTATGAACAACAAAATCCCCCATTATTTAATAGCTAATTTTGGTGCAATTACCGCCGAAGGTGATAATATCGTACTTTCCCTGAAAGCTGGAGAGATTATTTTTATTAATGGAGTAACCATCCGTAAAGAAAATGTTCAGCATGATTTGTTTTTTATTTTAAATGATTACATGAATTCTATATTAAATAAATTAAATAAACTGATAATCAATGGAGAAAAAATAAATTTTGATTTCATCAATAAGCATGACACCGATTTTATTGAATTAAGTCAAACATATGCTGTTTTATCTTTAGTGACAACAATCATAGACACATATCACATGGATGATATTGATATGATCATCGAAGGTTATCTCCTTGATTGGGTTCACCGCAACATGAGCAAACTGTTACAAAATGAAGTTATTGATTTGCAGAGATCTAAAAAAACAGATGAAAGACGAACAGAATATATACGTGAGTACGCAGAAAAAATTAATGATTATATTTCCAGTTTTGAAGTGGATAAATTTGGAATTGAAACACCAATATCAAGTAATGACTATATATCATGGTATGCAAGAAGCCATAATTAACCATTAAAAAATTAATCATTTGTTATACAAGAAAAATAACGATATCGTTATTTTGTAGCCAGGTCGATTAGGTAAAAATATTTATATTCATATGTAATACCGCCCGCTGTTAAGCGGGCGGTAGAGCACGATTTGCTGACTTTACATAACAATATGCTCGGTCAATAATGTATGGTTAACGGCATATTTTGCTTGCCATGCTTTAGGGTTGATCAAATAGTGTTGCCGGAAACGTTTAGAAAAATGGCTTGGGCTGGAATACCCCACTGCGGCTGAAACCTCAATGACACTCATCCCTTTCTTCAATAAATCTTCCGCTGTAGTCATACGAACGTTTTCCAAATATTGATGAAATGTACGAAAAACAACTGCACGGAATCCCTCTTTTAATTTCCGTTCATTCAGACCAACTGCTCTTGATAATGATTTTATTGTCCAAGGGTAATGATAGTCGCTGTTAATTATCTTTATTGCATTGTAAACCGCACGACGCTGCAAGCCGTTAATCGCATTATACTGGCAGTCATAAATTTGAGCAGTCACACAAGCAAGTATTTCCAACGCTTTTGCCTTTAAATAAACCTTTCTGACACTACCATTTAATTGACATTCTTCTATTTGATTGACTATCTGCATAAATGGTGGATAGATAGGACGAGCCATCATCAAGACATCGCTATAACTCGCATTTTTTTCAAAACCAGTTGTTAGTTTGGTAAAAGATGGCAACTCCTGAGCTTCAATTTCGTTCAGAGAAAAACGGATATCAAGAATATGCCATGCTCCACAGCCAAAGAAATTTATGCCACGCGTCATCTTAGGCGAATAGAAAAAAATCATTGTTCCTGGATTAATATCTAAATCATCACCATTCTCAATCGCCATTTTCCCTTTCCCGCTTAGAACAAAAGCAATTGATACTGTTGGCGGCCCTTCACAATATTCAGTGAAATCTTTATTTAGCTCAAGACGAATCCGGTTTATGTGAATTCCGTCAGATAGTTCCTCTGTTAACAACGAGGGAGTTATGTCATTTTCCTCCACCTGTGAATGTATATAACTGCAATGGCCAGCAGTGAAAACTCCCAATTTCTCGCTATAGATCGTCTTCATGAGATCCCCTGTAAAATTAGCATCAGATTCCATTTCAAATGCTATTTACATAAAAAAAACAGCATGTTGTGTGTGTTAAGAGCATTATGCTTTTATTTTATATATATACATAATGTAAATATCACGCAATTTATCATTAATGATAATCATTATCAATAGTACGCATTGCGCTACTTTTGTCCCTATCCCGTTAGCCCCGATTTTCTACTATCGTTAGTCTCCCAGAGATGTTTTTTGTTTTACCACACTTGTTTTTTGTAAAACATAATTTGACAAGGCATAACGAGTATTCATATGAAAAGAAAATATGCTAAGGCATCTGTCTTATGTTGCCTGGTTTCACCTATGGCTTGGGCAGAACATGCACCTGAAGCTAAAGAAGATGTTTTGATCGTGACGGCTAACAAACGAGAAGAAGCATTAAATAAAATTGATGGCAGCGTTTTGGTTAAAACTGGCGAAGAACTTGAGCAGGCGGGCATCACCCAAGTGCAGGATCTTGAACGTGCTTTCCCCGGTTTACAAATCCGCTCTCGTGGCAATCGAACCTATTCGGCAACCACAATTCGTGGCATCAGTTCACCTGATTACTATTCACCTTCCATTCGAATTTATGTTGATGGCGTTCCTCAGGACCACCAATTTCTAACACAAGAATTAATCAATGTAGAACGTGTAGAATTATTACGAGGCCCTCAAGGCACCTTATATGGTGGAAACGCCCAAGCGGGTGTTATCAATATTGTTACCCGTTCGCCCAAAGAAGGTCCTTGGCTTAACTTATCTGGTAATTATTCCAGATTGAAACAAGGCGGTTCCTTCAGTGGATCAACACCTCTTATTGAGGGTGTTCTTTATGGCAGTACTAGCCTACGCTGGGTAAAAGAACCCGGCCAAATTGATGCCCCAAATCGGGGTGATAAAAATATTGATTCCAGCAAAACCTGGTTGGGTAAAGGACAACTGACATTTGCACCAGATGATTCCCCTTTCAGCGCTGAACTTAGCTTTGCTCATGAAGATCTTAATTCTCACGAAGAACTTTATTTAACTGACGAACAATTCCGGCGGAAAAAGTTTGATGGTGCTACCCCTGATTTAAAACGACGAGTCAATAGTTATGCACTGAAAGCTGAATATGATTTCGGTGACAATGCATTGACCAGTGTCACTTCTTATCAGGATCGCGATATCTTCCGTAATTTCGTCGGGGGTAAATGGAAAGAGAAACACGACGCCACAACCCAAGAGTTGCGTTTAAATTCCAACTATTCAAATGGAATAACCAGTATTCTCGGCGGTTGGTTCTCAGATGAAAATAGTAAACATCTGGTTGGTGCTTATCCTGGTTACTACAGTGATTCCCTTAACACGATTAAAACAAAATCACTGGCGCTGTTTGGTGAAGTTAAATTACCGGTTGCTTCCCAATGGGATCTGACCCTTGGCGGACGTTTGTCGCATGAAAAATCGCAGATAGCCTATACAGGCCGTTCTGGCACGATGGCGGTTGATGCGTTTAATAATCAAGTTTCCAATAACGAGTTTACACCTAAAGCGGCTTTGGGCTGGCAATTCACGCCTGATACCCGTTTCTATGTTTCTGCAACTAGAGGTTATAAACCCGGCGGGTTCAACAATATTGTTTCCTCTGCCAATGATAAAAAATCTTACGATACCGAAACCTCAGATAATTATGAATTCGGTTGGCATACATCTTTCTTTAACAATGCCATGACGTTAAACAGCGCAGTTTATTATATCCGTTCAAGAGATAAGCAGATCTATGTTGGGCCTATTGCCATGCAATCCATTCGCAATGCCGGAAAAGCAGAAAGTAAAGGGATTGAACTGAGTAGCCAGATCAAACCAATGCAAGGACTCAGATTTTCTCTTGGCGGCAGTGTAGGTAAATCAAACTTCACTCATGCAACCGATACCATAAATGGCGTAAGTTACAATGGCAAACGTCTGCCATATGCGCCAGATATCATGCTTAATACAAGTGTCGACTATCTGATTAATCAGACAATCTTGCCAGGCAACCTTTATGTAAATGCGGGCGCCCGCCACTATTCAAAAAGCTACTTTAATGAAGCGAATACCCTTGAACAAGGAGCATATACTCTTTATGACGCCTCATTAAGTTTAGAAATGGCTCATGGTGTTAACGTCAAACTTTATGGCGAAAATCTGGGCAACAAAAAGTACCGAGTCTCTAGTTTCCAGCAAGGCCCCAGTACGCTCAGTATGATAAGTAAGGGCTTGAATGTTGGGCTGGACGTGAGCGTTGCACTATGACGCAAACGCACAATATTTCAAATTCCCGTCACGTCTCGTTACTGCTTCTGACTTTGGCTGGTGTTTACACCATCCAAAGTACCATTGGCATGTTAACGTTACAAAGCATGCCCGCATTTTTGCGCAGCCACGGTGTAACACCAGATAAGATAGGGTTACTTTATCTGTTGATGTTACCCTGGGCATGCAAGTTCCTTTGGGCGCCGATTGTAGAGCGCTATCGTAAAACAGGTTCGGGGGATACTCACCCTCGCCGCCTCATGCTCTGTGGCAATCTGCTAATTACCCTGCTTTTCTGTGCTATGTCATTGGCAAACCCCGCTGAACATATGCCGCTGATTATTACGGCTTTGTTTCTGATAACACTTTGCCTGACCGTCGTAGATACCACCACAGATGGTCATGCTATTGACCGGTTATCACCACAACATCGTCCCTGGAGCAATGTCATGCAGGTCGGGGGCGGTTATCTGGGGGCCATTATCGGCAGCGGCCTGTTTTTATATCTGACTTCACTGTATGGCTGGCACATTGGTGCAGGTGTATTAACCATTGTGATTTTCTTGATGTCACTGCCTATTTTGTTCATCCGAAAAACTCAGGAGAAGCAAGAACCGGATGTTTCAAAGGCTATGATTTCAAAAGATATGGCAAAGCCCTCTCTGAAGAGTGCATTACGCCGTGCTCCGGTTAAACAAGCACTGGTTTTAATACTGTTATGTATGGTAGGTACGCGCCTGTCACTCGGAATGCTCTCCCCATTTTTAATCGATCGCGGAGTAGATCTAACTCAGCTTGGCATTATCGCAGCCAGTGGTGGTGCATTGGCCGGATTATTTGGTGTCCTGTCTGGCGGCATCATTGTACGCAAGCTAGGAGCTATTCAAACATTATTGGGCCTTATGCTGCTTGAATGTGTGGTCTTAGCGGGGATTTTCTGGCTTGCCCAACAATCAGAAACTTCTCTCTCCCTACTTTCAGCCATATACATTTTCATCACGTTAATCACCGCGGCTAAATTTGTTGCTTTGTATACCCAGATGATGTCTCTGGCAGCAGGTACACAGTCTGGTGTGGATTTTGCATTGATGCAATCCGCAGATATGAGTATAGCGATCATCTGTTCAATGCTGGGCGGGCTAATTGTGACCAAAGCAAGTTACGCTTCCCTTTTCGCTCTTGCATCACTCTTCACCCTCACTGGCCTGTTCTGGATATTACGCAAGCGCCGAGATTTCCAAAAGGAAAGCACCTATGCTTAGTTATGACTCTTCTGCGCAGAACTCGCCAGAGCAACGCGCTGCTGATGCCGGTGTCATTAAGACATTATGGGGTATGATGCGCCCATACCGCACGCTGAGTTACATTGCAATTTTGCTTGCCATCGTTTCTGCTGGTCTACAAATACTACCGGCAGCGGTTGCTGGGTTAATTACCCAATCTATCTATGACGGACAATATGACACGTTATTGAGTTACGGTGTCACGTTATTGGGTTTTACCTTTGCTGCTATGTTGACTTTCAGTGGCTCAACATTTGTTTCTCATTTGATTGCCGCCGATGTTCAGGCTGATGTTCGTCGTAACATCAGCAGTAAGTTGAAGTCTGTTCCCCTAGGCTTCTTCATGCAGACTGACAGCACCGAAATCAAGAAGATGATGTTAGATGACGTCGAACAGCTTGAAGATGGTATTGCCCATATCATTCCAGAGATGTCCGCAACCTTGTTTGGCCCGCTGATCGCATTGAGTGTTATGTTGGTCATCGATTGGCGGTTAGCATTAGCGGCATTCGCCCCAACTTTGGGCGCTTGTTTATTATTCATCTATATTCAGATAAAAGTTCAAACCACAACTCAGCACTTTTACGCAGCCCAAAATCGTATTGCTTCGACCATGGGTGAAGTTATCAATGCTATCCCTGTGGTAAAAACCTATTCAGGCGGCAATATTGCGCTACAGCGAGCTGAAGAAGCATTCACTGCCCTGACACGTATTATCGATGTCTGGGTTGAGAAAGTGCAGGTAAAATCCAGCCGTTTTTTTGTATTATCGAGCGCTAACTTATTATTTGTACTTCCATTGGCAGTCTGGTTATTTAACCGACAAGAAATCTCTGTATTTGAATTCACCTTCTTTATTCTGGCCGCTATGGCATTCGGCAATATTGCTTCATCCATGTTCGCGGTGATGACACGTTTGCAACAGCAAGAAGCATTAATCACACGTTATCACTGGTTAATGAATCAACCTGAATTAACACCATGTACTCAGAGTCCAACGACTAATGCTCAATCCCCTATCGATCATAGCGTTACCTTGCATAATGTCAGCTTCTCCTATCAAAATGGGCAGGATAATGCATTAAATAACATCTCGTTTTCCGTACCTGCCGGAAGTTCACTGGCCCTGGTAGGAGCCAGTGGTTCGGGTAAATCGACTGTAGCCAGTTTGATTGCTCGTCTTTGGGACCCGAAACAAGGCAAAATTACCGTTGGTGGTATTGATATCCGTAATATGGATGAACCCACCCTGCGTAATAACATTTCTTTTGTTTTTCAGCGTGTATTTCTGTTCAACGATACGATAGCCAATAATATCCGACTGGCCCGCCCTGATGCATCCCAAGCCGAGGTTGAAGCGGCAGCCACCGCAGCACAGGCACACCAATTTATTCAACAGCTACCACAAGGTTACGATACTGTGCTTAACAACGGTATCAGCTTGTCTGTGGGAGAAAAACAGCGTATCGCCGTTGCCTCCGCTATCCTGAAAAATGCGCCAATTCTTGTCTTGGATGAAGCCACAGCTTATGCCGATCCTGAATGTGAAAAAGAGATGCAACAAGCACTCAATGCACTATGTCACACCAAAACAGTGATTGTTATTGCCCATCGCCTGCCGACTATCCGTCATCTTGATCAAATACTGGTCTTAGATAAAGGACAAATTATTGAGCAAGGTACCCATGATGAATTGGTTTCACAGCAAGGCGCATATGCCAAACAGTGGGCCGCTTGGCGGGGAGAAACTACCGGAACAGGAGAAAATTATCATGGGGCTATTTAATCGTCTCCAGCAACATTTGCCCCCGAAACTGCAACGGGTTTGGTTCTGTGGGTTGTTATATAAGCAGCTTGATATCATTGCGATTATTGCTCAACTTGCCATCGCAGCTTGGGCTATCACCCATCTGGAGGATACTCATCTGAAAGAGAGTGGCAATAATATGCTGCCGTTTATCACTCTGACGTTATTGATTCTGTTACTGGTGCTGCGGTTCGCTTTTATGTCTCGCGCACTGCGTAAACTCACCATTGCTGCTTATGGATTGGGTATAGAAATCCGTCGTTCTTTGCTACAGCGGCTTGTCAGTATGTCTGTCGCAACAATCCGGGGGCTAAGTGCCGGAAAAATAGCACTGACATTATCCGAAGATGTGCAATGGCAGGAAAATCAATCCGCCTATACCACACCACAAATTACCTGTCAGATTACGATGCTGGCGCTCATTTATCTGGCTTTATTCTGGTTTGATTGGATTGTTGCTGGCAGTGCCCTATTGGTATTGATGGTTGGTCTAATCATTCTGGGCGCAATCCGTCAAAAGCTAAATGAAATATTGCGTCGACGGGCAGCGATGATGGCTGACGTGTCTGAATCGATCGTAGAGTATGCACAAGGCATGGCCTTTATCCGCGCAGCAGCGGCGACCACAACGGTAGAGCAGCGTTTTGACCAAGAAATTGAGCAATTACGTGTTGCATTCCGCCGTGGAGTATTTAAAAGCATACCGCTACTGAGTCTGTTCTACATTGTCATTGATACCAGTGTGGTGGTTGGTATTCTAGCCGGAGCACTACGTTTCCATTCTCCGGAAGCACTCACACTTTCCGAAATGCTCATCACGATTTTGCTGCTGTTTGCCACGATTACCCCTTTACGCGGGATCATTCCCCTGATCAATGTGACCGCATTGACACAAGTGGGCGAAATGCATATTGCAGAGATAGAAGCGGTTGAAACGCAAGTTTCCGGGCCATTAGCAGCACCAGCCAAATACGATATTGAAGTTAACAATGTTTCATTTAGCTACCCAGGCACTAGCCAACCAGCTATCCAAAACGTTTCATTTTATGCGCCACAAGGCAGTATGACCGCCATTGTGGGGCCAAGTGGCAGCGGTAAATCCACGCTGGCCTATTTATTGCTCTCTTTTTATCAACTGGGTAAAGGTGAAATCCGGCTGGGTGGTGCTCCTATCCATCATTATCAGACCCAAGCCCTGTATGACACCGTCACAATGGTGTTCCAGGAAACAGCACTCTTTCAGGATACTGTCGCGAATAATCTCCGTTTGGGCAATCCGAATGCAACTCAGTTGGAATTGGAACAAGCCGCCCACCTTGCCAATATTCACGATACGATTATGGCCTTGCCACAAGGGTACGACACCCTTTTAGGTGTGGATGGCGGTACATTGTCCGGTGGTGAACGCCAGCGTCTTGCCATTGCTCGCGCTATTCTAAAACAGTCTCCTGTTTTATTCCTGGACGAAGCAACCGCTTCACTGGATCCGGAAAATGAGCGATTGATACAAGAAGCGTTTGATTCTCTTACCCAGAATAAAACCGTTTTCGTTATCGCTCATCGGTTAAGCACAATAACCCGCGCTGATCAAATATTGGTAATGGATCATGGAACCCTGTGTGATAGCGGTACCCATGACGAATTACTGAATCGCTGCCCGCTTTATCAATCTCTCTGGAAAAATCACCTTGGTTCAGAAGAGCATTGGCACTTACATCCGAAACATTTACCCGGAAACATTCACCCGAACAAGGTGTGATCCACTCATTTTTAACTTATTACGTGACTGCCATTTTTATAGGATTTTTTCATGCACATGGACCTTCTCTCCCCTGATTCGCTGCGCCAACTCATATCTGGCCTGTTTAATCAAAAGAATATTTTGGTGGGTGATGATGACGATTTAATTCGTAATGGATTGGATTCAATGCAAATAATGGCATTGTTAAATCAATTTAGACGCCAGGGGCATCGCGTCACTCTGCGCGAACTTTACCAAGAACCGACACTGCATGCCTGGAGCCAGCTCTTACAGTGCAATACACCACAATGTCATGCACCTGTCACTCAAACAGTGTCCCAAGATACAACGCCACAACCACGAATTGCAGATGCTTGCCCTTTCCCATTGACGGCAGTACAGCATGCTTATTTTGTCGGGCGTTCACCGGAACAAACGTTGGGAGGAATTGGTTGCCATTTGTATCAAGAGTTTGATGGTATCGGGCTGAAACCAGAACAATTGGAAACTGCGATTCATGTGCTGATTCAGCGGCATCCTATGTTACGAGTACGTTTTTTGCCAGATGGACGCCAGCAAGGCATGACCCATGCTTATTGGAAAAAATTAACCGTTCATGATTTACGCAGTTTGACAGAAAATGAACAGCAACGAGCTCTGAGCAACATACGTGAACAACTGAGCCACCGGGTATTACAGGTTGAC
Organism: Xenorhabdus hominickii; assembly: GCF_002632725.1. Taxonomy (GTDB): domain Bacteria; phylum Pseudomonadota; class Gammaproteobacteria; order Enterobacterales; family Enterobacteriaceae; genus Xenorhabdus; species Xenorhabdus hominickii. The sequence continues at coordinate 34,531 of NZ_NJAI01000011.1, read as the reverse complement.
GAAGGAGAAACTTTCGATATTCAACTTAGTCTGTTTGGTGACAATCAACACCGGCTGCATACCAATATCGACCTGTTGATCATGGATGCGGCCAGTTTCAGTCTGTTCTTTACCGAACTGGCCGCAGTAATTGCCAAACGCAGCCTGCCTGCTATTTCTTCTGACTATGATTTTTGCAGTTATCTAACGCAATATCAGGGCCAATTCGGGCAAGCCCGACAGGATGCCGAGGTATTTTGGCGTAGTCGGTTAGATACTTTGCCTCTTGCTCCCCAACTTCCTCTGGCTCGGGACCCAGCCCTAATAAAAGATGTCCGGATTCAGCGCAGACGTTTCTGTTTAGCACCTGAGCATTGGGAACGTTTTAAACATCTCGCACAGCAAAATGGGGTTACGCCAACCATGGCATTGGCGACTGCATTTGCCGCTTTATTATGTCGCTGGAGCAATTCAACACGCTTGTTGTTTAACCTAACGCTATTTGACAGAGCTTCACTGCATCCTGCGGTTGACAACATTTTGGCGGATTTTACCAACATTCTGCTGTTAGACATTCCCGGTGATAATTTACCGTTTTGCCAACTGGCTAAAGATGCACAGGCAACATTTGCCGAAGCTTACGAACATCGTCACTGGTCTGGTGTAGAAGTTTTACGTGAACTCAAGAAACGAGGTAACCATCCACACGGGGCGCCAATTGTATTTACCAGCAATTTAGGCCGTCCTTTATATGGTGAGAATACCCGTGATGTTCTGGGAAAACCAAGTTGGGGAATATCACAAACACCTCAGGTATGGTTGGATTTCGTCGCTTTTGAACATGAAAACGCGCTCAATATTCAGTGGGATAGCAACGATGAACTCTTCCCTGATGGCTTAATGGATACCTTATTCACTGCCTACCAAGGGCTTATTGAGAATCTGACAGAAAATGCTACACAGTGGAGCGAAAAGCTACCGGATCTGATGCCTGAATCGCAATACCATCTGCGTCATCAAATTAATAATACAGTTGAACCACTACCCGATGCCTTATTGCATGAGGACGTGTTTGCACAGGCAGAGCGCACTCCTAATGCTGTTGCGTTGGTAACTCACAATCAAAAAATGAGTTATGGCGAACTCAGTCTGGCAGCCCGTCAGTTAGCCGCTGTATTGCAAGAAATGTCGGTGATGCCGGGAGGCCGGGTTGCGATTAGTATGGAAAAAGGCATCGGACAAATTGTCGCTGTATTAGCCATACTCTATGCTGGCAGTGTTTACGTTCCCGTCCCTGTGGATCAGCCATTAAGCCGCCGTCGAGCTATCTGTGAAAGTGCCGGAATCAATATCGTTATCACTGATCCTGCACAGCAAAATACGGTGTGGTCACAGGATGTACACTGTGTTTCATGGCATCAGGATAAACAAGTATCCCCTTTAGCCAGCATGGCTAAACGTGAGGTAACCGATCCGGCCTATATCATCTATACCTCGGGTTCAACCGGGATACCAAAAGGTGTTGTGATCAGTCACCAAAGCGCTCTCAATACTTGTCTGGACATAAATCGTCGTCATCAGGTTCAAAGCAGTGACCGGTTGCTGGCACTCTCTGCCCTGCATTTCGACCTCTCTGTTTATGACATTTTTGGCATTCTCAGTACCGGTGGGGCACTGGTATTAATTAATGAAGCACAACGTCGTGATCCATCAACATGGGAAATGTTGATCGAGCAACATAACATTACGTTGTGGAACAGCGTACCAGCACTGTTCGATATGTTGCTGACCTATTGTGAAGGGATAGAGGTTGATGCGCCGAAAACGCTTCGTACCGTTATGCTGTCCGGTGATTGGGTCGGCTTGTCACTGCCTGAACGTTACCAGGCATTCAATCCTGATGGTGTACTCAGTGCCATGGGAGGAGCAACGGAAGCTGCTATCTGGTCGAATGAATATATTGTCAAAAAAGTTGACGCACAGTGGCGCTCTATTCCTTATGGTTATCCTTTGGCTAACCAGCGTTACCGTATCGTGGGTGAAGATGGCCGTGATTGCCCTGACTGGGTTGTTGGTGAACTTTGGATTGGTGGTGTCGGCGTCGCATTAGGCTATTTTAATGACGAAGAACGCACTGCGGCGCAATTCGTCGTTGATCAGGGAGAACGCTGGTATCGTACTGGTGATCTGGGCTGTTATCACCCCGAAGGCTGGCTTGAGTTTGTGGGACGCCGCGATAGTCAGGTCAAAATTGGTGGTTACCGCATTGAGCTAGGAGAAATAGATGCCGCCCTCAATCAAGTAACCGGTATTAGTAAAGGAGTTGCGTTGACCAGTGGCGAAAAAGATAAATCGCTGGTGGCGTTCCTTGAATTGGAAGGCGATGTTTTATGCCAACGCGTAAATCGTGCTCCACAGTTACCAACAAACTATCGTGAGCTGTTTCCTGCAATGCAGGCAATAACCAATAAGACGAGTCAACCTGATGATAGCCGCGAATTCCAAGTTGCAATATTCTTGCTGGAACATCTGTCTCGTTATGGTATTACGTTTACTTCACCACAATCGCTCACCGATTGCCTGAAACACTATCAACCTCAACCGGAATATCATGACTGGTTTGCCCGTATGCTGGCGTACCTTTGCCAGTGTAATCCATTGGAATGCAGTCTATTGGTTGAGTCTGCACATCACATATATCAGGCCGGATTGTCATCTTCTATATTAAGTCAGGCACTCAATAATGAAGCAGGATATATTCCTGAGCGTTGGCATTCTACGCTGCGTAATATTCTTACCGGACAACAAACAGCCGTCACATTACTTGATGATCCGCAATTCGCACCAGAGCAACAGCTCTTTGTATTGCCAGAAACTCAACAATGGCTGGCAGGATTAAAACAGGTCATTATTGCCCTTTCCCAACGGTTACAGCGCCCAGTTACCGTGATGGAGTTCGACGCCCGCAGTGGTCTCTGTGCCCAATGGCTGGCAGAACATATTACTGATCAACATCTATCCTATATCGGCTTTGAACGTTCTCAGGCAATGATTAACCAGATGCAAACCCGATTAAGTAACCACGCTCATGCATCAATAAAACACTGGCCTGAGCAAATTCCTGAGTCGCTACAACATCAGGCAGATATTATCCTGCTAAACAATGTATTACACCGAGAAACAGATCCAGCAAACTGCATCAAAGCGTTGATGCCTTTGGCACAACCCGGTGCATTGGTATTAGCAGTAGAGTTACATCATGCTTCCTCTATCTCTCTGATCACAACCGAGTTGCTCTCACCTCACGGTATTCAGCTACGTTCTGCATCACAGTGGTTATCTCTTCTCCCATTACAGACGGATACACCCATTACCTTTGGTAGCCTTAGTCTGTTATTGATGCAAGTAAGTGACAGCGTCACTATCCCTGATAGGGAAAAAATTAAGTCCGTACTGGCCCAATATTTGCCGGGATATATGATCCCACAGCGCTTGCATGTTATTCCCCGTCTGCCTCTGACACCTAACGGTAAAATCGACCGTAAGGCACTGGCTCAAGGTTTGCTGTTCAGTGCGAAAACCGAAACTGAGACAAACCAGAGTGACGTACTTTTGCTGAATGCAGAGGAACAAGCGGTGGCTGTCATTTGGCAACGATTGTTGAATACTGCGCAGCCAGATCGTAACAGCGACTTTTTCCAACTTGGTGGTGACAGTCTTTTAGCGACACGCCTGATAGGTGAACTGGCACAACAAGGTTTGAAAGGTGAACTCAGCCACCTTTTCCGTCATCCGCAATTAGCGACATTCACCGCGACACTTTCTCCTCTGCTTGATCCTCTGTCTGAAATTTCATCATCTAAAGAGCAGGATAAAGATGAATATCAACCTTTCCCATTGACCGAAGTTCAGCAAGCCTATCTGGTCGGGCGCCATCCTGGCTTTACCCTGAGTGGTGTTGGTGCGCACTTCTTTATCGAATACCGGATAGAACAACTGGATGTGCAACGTCTTAATCGGGTATTAAATCGCCTGATCCTGCGCCATCCGGTACTCAGAACTATTGTGATAAATGGACAGCAGCAGATATTAAAAAATGTTCCGCTTTTCTCTGTTAAACAACACCAATTTGCTGTTCTCAGTGAAGCAGACACACTACGCGACCGTCTGTCACATCAGGTATTGGATGTCAGTCACTGGCCGGTATTCGATTTCCAACTGGCACAAGACAACAACCTTGTCTCCCGGCTATTTGTCAGTCTGGATAATTTGCTGTTAGATGGATTGAGCATGCAAATATTGCTGGCTGAATTAGAACAGCTATACCTTGACGAGCAACACGAATTGCCGCCACTGAACGTCACATTCCGGGATTGTGTGTTACGTCAGCAACAAACACCGACGCATCAGAATTCGCTGCAATATTGGCAGGAGCAAGTAAAGACATTACCACTGGCTCCGCAATTACCATTGCGTATTGCACCAGAAAGTGTTCAATCACCGCGTTTTGTTCGCTATAGCGATCGGTTATCTGCACATGAATGGAATCAGTTAAAGCAACATGCTGCACCTCATCAGATAACCCCTTCTGCGCTCCTCATTGCGGCTTATGCGGCTGTTCTGTCCGCTTTCAGCACCAAGCCGGAATTAACCCTTAACCTTACTCTTTTCGATCGCCCACACTGGCACGAAGATATTAAACATATTCTGGGAGATTTCACTTCACTGTCACTACTGGCCTGGCACCCGGAGAAAAACTGGTTATCAAGTACACGACGGTTGCAACAACAGTTATGGCAGGATCTGGATCACCGTCATATTTCAGCGATCAAAGTGATGCGTGAACTTGCTCAGAGCCGTGGCCCTGATGCTGCCATTATGCCGGTCGTTTTCACCAGTGCTTTGGGAACCCATGAAGGGAAATTCCTTTCACATTCATCATGGATGAAACCGGTTTGGGGTATCTCGCAAACGCCACAAATCTGGCTGGATCATCAGGTTTATGAATCTGATAACGAGCTTTGCCTGAACTGGGATGCGGTTGAAGAATTATTTGAGCCACATCAGTTACAAAACATGTTCAACAGCTATATGGCGCTATTGCGCACCCTCGCTGCACAACCAGAGAGCTGGCATTCTGCGTTGGAACAACTGATACCACGCCAGCAATGCCTGATGATTGAAGATAATACGGTTGAAGATAACGCTACTGTGGCTATTGCGTCATCACCACGTTTGGAAGGATTCGATCTACAAGTACGCCATGAAATATGCAGTGAAACATGCAGCGAAATTCAACGCCTGTTTTTATCTGTCATAAATCAACCTATCAATGCACAACAGAACTTTTTCGAGGCTGGAGCCAACTCACTACAACTAATTCAATTGCATAGTCAATTACAACATGCGGGTTTCCAGCATCTTTCCGTTACTGATTTATTTGCTTATCCAACACCAGAGACGCTCAGTTTGCGTTGCCGAAAAGACACCCAAGACGAAAATTGCCAGTCGATTACTCTTCGTCAGCGTCAACAACAAAAGCGTTTGCAACAACGGGAAAAACGTCATAAAGGAGCTGCACAATGACTGATTTAACGCCTCACTACGATAATTGTGATCCCATCGCAGTGATTGGCCTTGCCTGCCGCTTTCCGCAGGCACCTGATAGCGATATTTTCTGGCACAACCTGCAACATGGGGTTGAGTGTACTACCACACTCTCCCGTCAAACATTATTGGATGCAGGTATTCCTCCTGAAGTCATTGATAGTGAAAATTTTGTCAACCAGGCAGCGATATTGGAGAACGCGGAACAATTTGACGCTACACTGTTTGGCTATTCACGTCAGGAAGCAGAAATGCTCGATCCTCAGCAACGTCTGTTCCTGCAAACAGCCTGGCATGCGCTTGAACATGCCGGTTATTCACCGCGTAATATACACCTGAAAACAGGTGTTTTCGGTAGTAGCCGGGTCAGTACTTGGCCTTCATGGTCACAATTCACTATGACCGATGTTGGCAAAGTGAAAGGGCTACAGGCGCTGATGAGTAATGACAAAGATTACCTTGCGACTCGTACTGCTTATAAATTAAATCTGAAAGGCCCCGCCTTAACAATACAAACAGCGTGTTCAAGTTCACTGGTTGCTGTACATATGGCTTGTGAAAATCTGCGTTCCGGTGAATGTGACATGGCACTGGCTGGTGGTGTGGCAGTTTCTTTCCCACAAGAAAGCGGCTATTTGTATCAACCGGGGATGATCTTCTCACCTGATGGACATTGCCGTCCCTTTGATAGCCAAGCAAATGGCACCTATGGCGGCAATGGTGTTGGTGTTGTCACGCTGAAACGTCTGAGTGATGCGTTACGCGATGGTGATCCTATCATGGCGGTATTGCGTGGCAGTGCCATTAATAACGATGGCAACGAAAAAGTTGGCTTTACTGCCCCTTCGGTTAATGGTCAGCGCAGCGTTATTACTGAAGCATTACAACTAGCAGATATCAGCGTTGATGATATCGGCATGATTGAGGCACATGGTACAGGTACACCACTTGGTGATCCGATAGAAGTTGACGCTTTACGCAGCATATTCTGTGACCGTAGTGTAGCAGTACCGCCTTGTTATCTTGGTTCAGTAAAAAGCAACATAGGACATCTTGATACTGCCGCAGGTATTGCCAGCTTGATCAAAGCAGTTTTGTCTGTCTGGCATGGTTACATTCCACCAACGATTAATGTACAGCAACCAAATCCGGCATTACGACTGGAGCAAAGCCCATTCAAGCTGGCAACACAAGGGCAACAATGGCCGCAAGAATTGCGTACCGCTGGCGTTTCTTCATTTGGTATTGGCGGCACCAACTGCCATATCGTAGTGCAATCATTGCCTGAAGAATTGCATCATCGCTGTGTCAATCATTCTCAGGATCAGACACAAACCACGCCTTTGTTGCTCTCTGCCGCTTCTGAATCCTCATTGTGTCAATTGGCCCAACGTTACGCGACTGCATTGACATCAGAAAATCACGCCTATCTGGCCTGGACTGCATTGCAGGGTCGCGATCTTTCACTGCCCTGGCGTTTAGCGCTGACATTAACCCCACAAGATGCTGAAAAAAGTGCAGCAAGCTTGTCTGCCTTTGCGAATCATAGCCCAACACCAGATATTTTTAGCGGACAAGCCAGGAGAGGAAGTAAACAACTGTGGCAATTCAGCGGTCAGGGCTGTCAATGGTCTGGCATGGGAAAAGTCTTGTATGCCAGTTCTCCTGTTTTCTCCGCTATGCTGGATCGTTGTTGTATCGCTTGTGCCTCTGAATTGACTCTGCCATTAAAAGCAGTGATGTTCGGAGAATATGATGCCGCATTAGCCACCACTGAATACGCACAACCAGCAATTGTGGCGCATCAAATTGCGTTGGCTGCACATTGGCGAGCGCTTGGATTAAAGCCTGATTATGTACTGGGGCACTCTGTCGGAGAATTCGCCGCTGCCGTTGTTGCCGGAATTTTTACGCCTGAACAAGTGATGCCGTTAGTCGCAGTACGGGGCAAGTTGATGCAAAAATGCGCCCAAGAAGGCGCAATGTTGGCAGTGTTTGCCAACGAAGACGATATTCTTCCCTTGACTCATTCACTGGTATTGGATTTGGCGGTTTGTAATGGCCCACAACACTGGGTTTGGGCTGGTACAGAAACGGAAATTAACACACTGGCACAACGTCTGGAACAGCAGCAGATTCGTTACCAGCGTCTTAACGTTGCCTGTGCAGCACATTCAGCCATGCTTGAACCAATTCTGGAGGAATTTTCTCAGCGTCTTTCTCAGCATAATAGCCAGTTACAGCCTGCATCGGGAGAAATTCCGCTGATTTCTACCCTAACCGCTAATATTGCAACTTCTGAGCAATTAGGTTCACCAGACTACTGGCGTAATCATATGCGTCAGACGGTGCGTTACCATCAAGCCATTGAGGTTGCTCGCCAGCAAGGTGTGGCATTATTCGTAGAGTTCGGCGCTGATGCTCAGCTAACGGGCATCGGGCGGCGTAGCGGTTTACCGCAGGAAACATGGGTTGCAGGTGCACATCGTCAAAGTTCCCCAGAGACAGATCAGCAAGCTGCGCTAATGCAATTTTACTGTGCCGGTGCACAACTTGATTGGCAGCGTCTTTTCCCGTTTAGTGGGATAAAATGCCATGCACCACTCTATCCATTTGATAAACAGCATTACAGCTTCGCCGCTGCCAAATCTGAACAACATTCAGCCAATACTAATGTTGGGCTTGATGTCAATTCTCTGCTTGATCCTGCCATTGAGCAAAACTTCAATGCAGCAATACTCCGGGCGCTGTATACCGATGCTCTGATATATCAATGTCATGGACACGAAGCTGAACAAGGTTTCAGTGCTATCGACACGATTCGCGCCGGCCGATTGCAACCTTGCTGGCGCCCTTTGCTGGAGCAATTATTGAACCATTGTGTTCAGCAAGGCTATTACCAGAAAGTTCCCGGGCCAACAGTAAGTAAAATATATCGTCCTCACCGTGTCTTGCCGTATGCCAAACGCCGCTTATTGGAAGCGAATTTACTCACTGATTTTCCTGCATTGATCCATGCTGGTGAACGCTTATTCGCACTGATGAGTGATCGGACTGATCTGCCCCGCCAATTAGTGGTATCTCCGGCTACGACAAAATCATGGCTTCCTGCACCACAACCATGTCCTGATACTCACTATGCCCTGAATTGGTGCACAATAAATACTGTAGATAAACCAAATACTGCGGATAAGCAAAGATCTTCAACGGCATATACCCTTCGTTCGTCAACAGTGAATGGTTCGATTATTCAATATTGGCGTCAGGCAGGTATTGATTTGCAACCTGAAAGCGAAAATACGTTATTACTGCTCCAGGGCCATGATGTTGTTGAATTGTGTGATCAGGTCATTAGAGAATTAAAACGTGATGAAAAAATATCCTTAACCGTTGTAACTTGCTGCGCTCAATCTGAAAGTACCTTATCAAAAGAGGATATCAATCCCGCTCAATATGCTATCTGGGCATTGTTGCGTGTTGCGGTTGAAGAGTATCCCCATCGGCGTATTCAGGCGATTGATATCGCTGATATCAACGATACTGACGCTTTGTCATTAGCATTTGGTTATCTGGATAAACAGCATCGCTGGCTGAGAGTACGCGGAAATCAAGTCGCTACCCCTATTTTACAGCGTCAACCTTTACCATTATCGCAACAGCCGATGTCGATTCCTCATCGGGGCTGGCATATTGTTACCGGTGGCATGGGGGGGATCGGGCAAATTTCCATTCGTTGGTTGCTGACTCAAGGCGCTCGTAAAATTGCCGTGTTTGCCCGCCGCAAACATGCAGAGTGGGATGCTGTTGTACAAGAGTTATCACTGAATACCGAATGCGAAATACGCTGGATTAATGTTGATGTCACTGACACACCAGCCTTGTTAAACGCGGTGCAAACACTGGCACAAGAAGATGGTATCGCGGGTGCGATTCATGCCACTGGTATTGCTGATCACACCCCGCTGGCAAAACTTGAGCATCAGCATCTGTCACAAATGTTAGCCGTCAAAGCCCAGAGTGCCTTAACATTGCAATCTGTACTTCAGCAACATAATGCGCAATATCTGCTGCTGCACTCTTCTGCCGCCTCAATGCTAGGTGCTCAGGGTCAAGGAGCCTATGCAATCGCCAACGCTTGTCTGGAGTCTTTAGCGCTGACAGCAACCGAGCCATTGATGGTAAAAACATTAGTTTGGGGCGTTTGGGGTGGCATTGGCATGGCCAGCGACCGACGATTAGTGGAAAAATTAGCACAAGATGGCATGTTACCGTTCAGCGTCAATGAGGGTATTTGGCATCTCAATCAATCTCTGCATACCACCTCTCCTTGCTATCTGGCAATGCGGTTAGATGAACATCATCCTGATATTTTGCGACGCTTACAGACTGGCACCGCCCATACGGTTGCAACATCTTCACTCTCCGCCGGTAATACACTTTATCAAGACAGTAAACAACGGCTTAACTGGCTGCGTAATAGTATCGCGACATTATTGCGCTTAGAACAGCCTGAAAGTTTGGAGCCACAACAGGATTTATTGCAATTCGGTTTGGATTCCCTTCTGTTCCTCGAACTGAATACAGTGATCCACCAGCAATTTGGTTTCAGATTAACCGCAGAATTGGCTTATCAGAATATGACGCTGGAAGGGATTAATGCACTCATCGGAGACGCATTGCCTGAGCACCCTATCTCCTCTGTTCAATCTGCGATCATGATTGACAGTACTCAACATCATGAGCCATTTCCTCTGACGCCAATTCAGCATGCTTACTGGATTGGCCGTACTCAAGCCATTGATTTTGGTGGTGTGGCTTGTCACGTTCTGTTTGAATGGGATCTGGCCCTGAATGGTTTTGATATCTTACGTTTTGAGAAGGCATGGAATGCTTTAATTCAGCGTCACGGCATGTTGCGCATGATTGTGGATGAAGATGGGCAACAAAAAATTCTGCCTGAAACGCCTTGGTATGCTTTATCACAAGATGATTTGCGAACACTAGACGATACCACCTGTGAGCAGGCTTTGTCTCGGCGTCGTCATGCTTTATCCTATCAAGTGCCACCTGCGGAACAGTGGCCACTATTTGAAGTTTCTGTTTCGCTGTTACCGAATGAGTGTTGCCGCTTACATATGAATCTGGACCTGTTGCAGTTCGACGTACAGAGTTTCCGGATCATGATGGACGATCTACAACGGGCTTATCACCAACAACCATTGGCTCCACAAGCATTTACTTTCCGCGATTATGTGATGACAGAACAAGCGCAACGCGAAAGTAAAGAATGGCGAGCATCATGGGCATACTGGCAAGAACAATTACTCTTACTGCCACCGGCACCTAGATTGCCGTTGAACCCACAACTGCCTCAGCGTAGTCAGCCACAATTCACGACTTATGAAGGTCGGCTGGCACAATCAGACTGGCAACGACTTAAACAAAGCTGGAAAAAATGGGGTGTGACACCATCTGCGGGTTTGTTGACACTGTTTGCCCATACGCTTGAATGGTACAGCCGTCATCCGCTGTTTACCCTCAATCTGACTTTTTTTAACCGACAGCCTTTCCATCCAGAGGTTCAGGAGCTGATTGGTGATTTTACCTCAGTCATGTTGATGGATTTTGATTTACGCAAAACAACTTCCCTGCGTGCCAGTATGGAAAAAACGCAGGCCTTGCTTTGGCAGCGCCTGAGTCATAGTCATGTCAATGGGGTTGAAGTGTTACGGGAACTTGGTCGCCTGCAAAATGGTGAAACCCAAAACAGACAACCACTAACGCCTGTCGTTTTCACCAGTATGTTGGGAATGGCACAAGAAGGTGTCGCAATCAAACAATCCATCACTCAATTACTGGGTGATCCGGTCTTTGTTCTGAGCCAAACCCCACAAGTGTGGCTGGATCATCAGGTTATGGAAGTGGACGGTGAGCTGCTGTTCAACTGGTATTGCATGGATGATGTGTTAGAGCCGGGGGTTATTGAAGCACTGTTTGCCGCTTACAACGCGTTGTTAATGCAAATAATACAAATTTGCCACCAGCCTGAACGCTTAGAGCATCATGATCTTTGTTCACCACCTGCCGGACAAACACGTTATGACTTCTGGCCACAACATCCTGAATTTCGTCAGACTGAACAATATCTGCGTTCTCAGCCTGAAATACGGCTGGCAGAAATTCAGCCACGTCAGGATGACACTCATGGTTACAATTTATGGCTGGTGGCAGAAGATAATTTGTCATTATCATTGCCAGAACCACTGGTTATAAACACCGAAGTCTTACCGCTACCAACATTAGCGGAACAACAAGCATTTGAACATTCTTGGCAATATATTGAGCAACAAGCATTATTGGGTCTGGGACAAACTTTACTGCGCCATAACTTGTTCTCTTATTCAACAGAATGTCACTCTCGTGAAGAGATCGAACAACGCTTACAACTGGCACCACAATATCAACGCCTGCTTGCCCAATGGCTTGCGTTATTAAGCAAACAAGGATTTATTGAAAAAATCGGTGACGGATACCGTTGTTTGCAACCTCTCAGCCAGATTCCTGCCCCTACGGCAAAACTGGATGATGCCGTGTGGTGCCAAACTATCAGCCGTTATATAGCAACATGTATTGAACAACATGATCCCCTGCTTGCCGGACGAACCAATGCTTTGGAATTGTTGTTTGCCGATAAACAAACCACAACCAGCCTCTACAGTGAGAACCCTGCGTTACGTTGCCTGAACCAAACTGCTGCTGAAATTGTCCGGCAATTGAGCCAGACATCCGAACATTTCACGGTACTGGAAGTGGGTGCCGGAACAGGAGCCACTTCAGAAAGAGTTCTTCAACATAATTCTCAATCCATTGAGAGTTATCACTTTACTGATGTTTCACCACTATTTTTGGATGATGCACGCCAATTATTCAACCACTACGGCGAAACCGTAAAATTTGCTTTGTTCGACATTAATCAGCGCATTGATTTTAGCCAACATCCTGAATCTGGTTATGACCTGATTATGGCGGTTAACGTCTTACATGATGCCATTCATCTGCGAAATACCCTGAAACGCCTGTCCCGATTACTGAAATCCGGCGGATGGTTGCTGATTATTGAATCCACCAAGCGCGAAAGTGCCATGCAACTCGCCAGTGTCGGATTTATTGAGGGCATTAACGCCTGGGCCGACGATCGCGGTGATGATAAAAATAATAGCGCATTGCTGGAACTTGCCGACTGGCGTAAGTGCCTGGAAAAGTCCGGTTATCGGGTTTCACTGGAATGGCCGGGACAAGACGGACCAGAACTGCATCAACAACTGATTCTGGCGCGGGCAGAACAGCAGGCACGGCTGAATATCAGTGAAATTGCGGCACAATTTTCTACCTTGCCTTACTCATTGCATATTCAGCAGCAAGAGCAGTTACCGTTGGCTGCATTACCATCAATAACACTGCCATCGATAGTGACCACCAAAGAGAGCACAGTACAACCGTTAACCACGGAAGCGGTGCAACCGGAAACAAAAGATGATCCACTCCATGATATTGAACAGCAGGTAATTGCGCTCTGGAGTTCATTGTTGCCTCAGTTAATACAGCGTCACAGTGACTTTTTCCAAAGTGGTGGTGACAGTTTGATTGCGACCCGCATGATAGTGCAACTACGCCGCCAAGGTTACAAACAAGCCAATCTTCAACAGTTGTTTGAACATCCTAAATTGAGTGAATTTTGCCGTACTCTGCGGGTTGTTGAGACAAATTCAGTGGCATTGGCAACACCGCATCAAACTGAGCCAGCATCAGAACAGATGCTGCCACTCACCCCCCTGCAATATGCTTATTGGTTGGGAGAGAGCCAACTGTTCCAGTTTGGTAATGGTATCGCCCACTTCTACGCTGAACTGGCTATCGACAAGCTTGATCTGCCTCGTTTTACTGCCGCCTGGAACCGTGTGATAAACCATCATGCGCAATTACGCGGTTATGTGAAAGAGGGGCAATATCATATTCTGCCGGAAGTTCCCTGTTATACACCGACAGTTATTGATTGCCGTAACATGATACCGAATGAACGTGAAACACAACTGAATAACGCCCGCGAGACTCTGCGTATTCAAGGTGTTCCCAGCAACAACTGGCCGCTGTTTGATTTAACGCTGTACCATACCGATGACCGGACGCATCTATTGCACCTGACCATCGACCTGCTGGTAGCGGACGGGAAGAGCCTGACGTTGATTTTGCGTGATTTACACCATTGGTATCAGCAATCTGATTGGCAGCCAGAGCCACCGACAGCGGTTATTGGTGACTATATTCAGGCACTGGAGAATGAAAAAACCGAAGAAACCTGGCAACAAAGCCGACAATACTGGTTAGATCGTTTGCCTTCACTGCCCGATGCACCAGTATTACCACTGAAAGATCACCAGTCACAGCAACTGGATCAACAGTGCCTGACAGGATATATCAGCCCACAACAATGGCAGTGTTTGCAGCAACGCGCAGCAGAACACCGGGTATCGCCATCACAAGTGATGCTCACACTATTTGCTCATGTTTTGTCAGTATGGAGTAACAGCGAGCATTTCACTATTAATGTTTTGCATGGCAACCGCCTGTTAATGCCACAACATTGCGATATGTTAGTCGGCAATCTGTCTACTACCTCATTGTTGGAAGTGGATTTACGTAATATCACAGGGTTCAACGATGCGATAAACCAGATACAAAAACAATGGTTAGCTGATCTTCAACATGCGCTGTTTGACGGGCAATTGGTACTCAGAGAAAAAAATCAGCACCGCCACAACCTGAACGCCGGCATGCCGATCGTATTCAACGATACAACTGGTACTGCGGGTAAAGGGCCATCAGGATTAGGAACACTGAATCTCTTTGGTGCGCAAACACCCCATGTTTATCTCGACTGTATGCTCATTTCCGGCGCAGAAGGCAGTGTCACCATACAATGGGCGATCTTGCCGCAACTGTTCCAGCCCCAAGTTGCAGAAAACATGTTTGCCCATTATCAAGCCAGTATCGTTGCACTGCTCGAACCGGATTACCAATGGAGCACCCCGCTTCCTGAATGGCTCCCGGCAAATGATCGCGCTTTGTGCCAGAACAGTAATGCGACAAAGAGTGATTTTCCACCACACACCCTTTGCTCGCTGATTGAACAGGCTGTGAATCGTTATCCACAACATACGGCTGTGGTAGATGCTTCTCGCCAGATCGACTATCGCACTTTGTGGTCACAAAGCCTGACACTGGCGGCTCATCTGCAAGCACAGGAAAATCAAGATTCATCTTTGATTGGTATAGTGATGGAAAAAGGCTGGGAACAGGTTGTCGCGGTTATTGCAATTCTATTGGCAGGACGCGCTTATCTGCCTATTGATGCCAGCTACCCACAACAGCGGATTCATCAGCTATTGGCATCAGGGAAAGTTGATACCGTATTGACACAACCCAAGTTTGCACAACAGATGGGCTGGCCTGACAATGTGCAAGTCCTCTCTCTGGATGAAACGTTGCTTAACAACTTGCCAGTCACCAGCGGGCCGCGTTTATCTGTACAACCTGAAGATCTGGCTTATGTCATATTCACCTCAGGTTCTACCGGAAAACCGAAAGGCGTGATGATAGATCATCAGGGCGCAGTCAATACGATTATTGATATTAACCAACGTATCGCACTCAATGAGCACGATAGCGTACTGGCAATCTCAGAGTTAACCTTCGATCTCTCAGTCTATGATCTATTCGGCACGCTGAGCCGTGGGGCAAAATTGGTCATGCCTTCTCCCGGTGACAGTAAGCAACCCGACAAATTACTGGCATGGTTACAACAAGAATTGGTTACTGTTTGGAACTCAGTTCCGGCATTTGTGCAACTGCTTGAAGAATATGCCCTCAGCTATCCGCATTCCCTGAACAGTCTGCGCTGGATACTAATGAGTGGTGATTGGATACCGACTCATTTACCGGCCAAATTACATGCTCTTCATCCCGCACTTAACTTGCTGAGTTTGGGCGGTGCAACCGAAGCATCAATCTGGTCTATTGCCTATCCTATCACACAGGTCGATCCGAATTGGCGCAGTATTCCATATGGTAAGCCTCTGGATAATCAGACTTTCTATGTGCTTAATGCAGCACTTTCGCCTTGTCCTGTCTGGGTAACTGGTGAGCTTTATATTGGTGGGCAAGGACTGGCTTTGGGTTATTGGACTGACACTGAAAAAACAGAACTCGCATTTATCACGCATCCTCAAACGGGTGAGCGGCTTTATCGCACAGGTGACTTAGGGCGCTGGCGGCCGGACGGTAACATCGAATTTCTGGGGCGCAATGATCACCAGATTAAAATTCGGGGCTACCGGATTGAATTAGGCGAAATTGAGCATCGTTTATGTGAACATCCTGCAATACAACAAGCGTTAGTGTTTGCACATACGACACCAACCGGCGCATTACAACTGGTTGCTGGCTTACGTTTAACTAACAACGCACCAATATCTACCGAGCTTTTACCAGTACTGCCTCACTGGTTGCAGCAAACTCTGCCGGTTTGGATGTGCCCACAGAGATTTGTCATTCTCGATACGATACCTGTATCCGACAACGGTAAAATTGACAGACGCACATTGGCTACTCTGGTTGAAAAAGCGCAAGAAGTTAACTCAACGCCATCAGCGGCTCTCAGTACAATAGGACACACGATATTAAGCCTGTGGGAATCAGTATTAGAGCAACAAGGTATCAACGTGCACGAGAGTTTCTTTACCCTTGGGGGAGATTCTTTGGCAGCCGTACGGTTAATGGTGAAAATCAACCAGACATTTAATCGCCAGTACCCGCTCAGCCTGCTACAAACTTACGATACCGTACATTCATTGGCTGAATTTATTGAGCATCAACCGGAAAATACTTTCCAAAGTGTGATACTGAACGAGGGAAATGTTGAACAACCTGCATTGTTCATCGTCCATCCTATTGGCGGACATCTGTTGGGGTATCGTCATCTGGCGGCTAATTTCGGCGATCAACGCCTGATTGGATTGGCATTTTCACCAGATAACCTGAATATCGATAAGCCTTCCGTTGCAGCATTGGCGGCTGACTATATCAATCAAATCCGTACCTTCCAGCCTAAAGGCCCTTATACACTGGCTGGCTGGTCTTTCGGCGGATTGGTGGCCTATGAAATGGCACATCAATTACGTGTTGCGGGTGAACACGTTTCTCATTGCATCCTGATTGATAGTTTCTCCCCAAATACACGCTCTGATCTGACGCAGGATGATATATTCTGCCACCGTCATTTCCTGCTCGATTTACAGGGACAATTCCCAGACTTGGCACTGGATAACCACGCGATCGCAGCCGATACTGAAACATTCCTGCAAGCGCTGCATGAAGCCTTACCGCAATCAGTACAGATTGATGGCTCACTGACTGAGCTTTATACCGTATGGCACCATAATCTGCGTGCATTACTTGACTATTGTCCACCACAAAGTTCACAACCTTTCAGCCTTATCCGGGCCATGCAGGCGTTACCTGATTTTATGGATTATCTCGATCCAACAACAATCACCTCAATGGATCTCGGCTGGCAAGCGTTCGGGCCAGTCAACGTGACACAACTTGATGGTAATCACTACAGCTTATTCCAACACAAACATGTCAGCTCTCTGGTTATGTGTCTGAAAAACATTCTGTGTTCAGTCCCGACTATTGAGCCTGTTAAGGAGAACATATGATAAAGCCACGGCGGGTTCTGATTGTAGGTGCCAAATTTGGCGAACTGTACCTTAATGCGTTCCTGCAACCTCGGCCAGATCTGGAACTGGCCGGTATTCTGGCACAGGGAAGCCCTCGCTCACAGCAATTGGCCCGTGATTTCAATGTGCCACTGTTCCGCTCACTGGATGAATTGCCGGATGATATTGATATTGCTTGTGTGGTCATACGTGCAGAAGTTATCGGGGGCAAAGGTGATCAATTAACTCAGGCATTATTGGCACGGGGTATTTCTGTTATTCAGGAACATCCCCTTGATGCAGAAGCTATCAAAAGACATCAGGCAACCGCTGATAAACATGGTGTTATATTTTGGGTCAATAGCTTTTACAGCCAATGCCATACCGGCAGAAGCTGGTTGCATGCGGCGCACCAGATCAGTCAATTATCACAACAACACCCGATAAATGGCTATCTGACAACCAGCCGTCAACTACTGTTTTCCGCCATTGATCTGTTGTTACAGGCCTGTCATTGCCCGGAACAAATAGAGATAACCTATATGGGGCAACGGGGTCATGCATTTCATTGCTTTGAACTGAGTTTGGCGGGAACAACCATAACGTTGGATGTTCAGTCCTATCTGGACCCCAGAGATCCCGATATGCATAACCTTGTCATGCACAAGATGACGCTGATTTGGCCTGCGGGTTATCTGACGCAGGAAGCCAGTTATGGGCCGGTGATCTGGACACCGGTTCTTCATGCCCCTAATCATCTGAATAGTGACCAGAGCCTCTATCTGACTGCCAGTCAGCCGGATGGAGCTTATCAACACCAAACAACATCTCACGTTCTTTGTCCGGCAACCAAAGACTGGATGACAGCATTTGAATGTGATGGTGCTGAAGGCGTGGCATTTCTACTCAACACCTTAAGTTCTGTATTGAATGGCGCACTTTGCCCCCCTGCTTTCAGTGACGGCTACCAATTACGGTTAGCAGGCTTATGGCAACAGATTTTGCGCATGATGGGAGAACCTGTTACTCAGGATTTACAGCCCCCGGTCTGGATTGATCCGGCTCAATTGATGCTCATTAAGGAAGAATGCTGATGAAATGGGCACTCCCTGCGCATCCGATGATTCGCCCGTGTCTGACACCCCGTGGCGAGCCCAAATATACCCTATTAATCTGCCCCTTTGCCGGGGGCAGCAGCAGCGCATTTCGCCAATGGTCTACTCTGGAAAACCCAGATATCGCCGTTTCATTGGTGATTTATCCCGGACGTGACAGCCGCATGAATGAACATGCAGTCACCAGAATTGCGCCATTAGCCCAATCACTTTCTGATCTGATCGTGTCACTCACGCCAGCACAGAGAGAGAACCTGATACTGGTTGGTCACAGTATGGGGGCCCAGGTCGCTTTTGAAACTTGCCAACGCCTTGAACAACATGATTGTTCTCCTAAAGCACTGGTACTTTCTGGGTGTCATGCCCCCCATCTTCAATCCCGCCGTCAATTGAGTGGATTACCAGAGCATGAATTCATTGAACAACTGATTGATATCGGTGGTTGCAGCCCGATGTTACGGGAAGATCCCGGATTACTGGCGCTGTTCTTACCCATGCTGCGTGCTGACTTCTGGGCTACGGAACATTATCACCATGTTATTCAATCCGATTCAGTAAAACTGCAAACACCAACCCTGTTGCTTTATGGTCACGAAGACAAAGAGGCTTCCGGTCTGGAAGTTGAGCAGTGGCACCATTGGCTTGCCGGTGACAAGCAAAACCTTTCGTATTGCTGCCAAGAGATTGCCGGCAGTCATTTTTATATCACGCAAGAGCCGCAAAGTTTTATTCGTCACGTTACACAATTTATGCAATATGTTTATCCACAGGAGTTCGCATAATGGCACCTTATTCAATCCCAGAAAAAAATCTTACTATGACGCCAGACTATCATTGGAATGGCGAAACAATAGACCAACAGCTTGCAGGATGGTCGAGTATCTGGGGTGATAAAACAGCGCTGATTTATCAAGAGCAACAATTAACTTACCGTGAACTCCATCAAGCTGCGGAAAGGCTGGCAAGTGGATTATTCCAGCGGGGGATCCGTCGTGGTGACAACGTTATGGTGCAATTACCTAACCGGATCTCTTTTGTTGTTACCTGTTTTGCCCTATTCAGGCTAGGCGCTCATCCAGTGTTACTAATGCCGACACAACGGGCACATGATGTTCATGCACTTTGCCAGATTGCCCACCCAGTGGCATATATTATCCCTGATTGTATTCACGGTTTTGATTATCGGGAAATGGCACGGGAAGTAGCGGCATCTTGCCCTGATATGCAGCATGTTATCGTTGATGGGGAAGCGGAGGAATTTATTGCTTTATCCTCCATTGATGGTGAACCGCTTGATGTCTCTGGCCCATGTTACGGCGATATTGCCGTACTCCTGCTTTCCGGTGGAACGACAGGTACACCGAAATTAATTCCACGCACTCACGATGCCTATACTTATGATTTTGTACTCTCAGCTCGCCTGTGCTCAGTTAATACCGAAAGTGTTTATTTAGCGGTACTGCCTGTTGCACATAATTTCACCTTAGGCAGCCCCGGAATTCTGGGCACACTTTCTCAGGGAGGATGCGTACTCCTAAGTGATACCGCCAGTTGTGATGAAGCCATGCCATTGATAGAACAGCACAAGGTGACACATGTAGCGTTAGTCCCGGCACTTGCCCGACTCTGGGAGCAGGCCCGTGATTGGGAACAGAGCGACCTTTCATCCCTGCGCTGTTTACAAGTCGGTGGAGGCAGGCTCACACCGGAACTGGCAAAACAGGTCATGACACGCCTTGGGCCTTTGCAACAGGTATTTGGCACAGCGGAAGGATTGCTTTGCTATACCCGACTGGACGATCCCTATGAGGTCATTATTAACACCCAGGGGCGCCCATTATCAGAAGAAGATGAGATCAAAATTGTTGATGCCAATCTGCAACCTGTTGCATCCGGTGAGGTAGGCGAACTGATTACACGAGGCCCCTATACCATCGCAGGGTATTACCGGGCAGAGCAACATAATACTGTCGCTTTCACCATTGATGGTTTCTACCGTACAGGCGATCTGGTTCGTATGAGACCAGAAGGTAACCTAATCGTTGAGGGACGAATCAAAGAGCAGATCAACCGCAGTGGCGAAAAAATCTCGACACAAGAAGTTGAAACATTACTGCTGCAACATCCAGATATTGATGATGCAGTTGTCATCGCTGTTCCTGATGAACTCTTGGGTGAACGAATTTGTGCTTGCATATCAAAAAGTAGCAACCAACCGGAACCCACACAGATACAGACATTTTTACATCAGAAAGGCGTTCAGCGTCATAAAATCCCTGATCAATGGTTGTTTGTGGCGTATTGGCCATTAACCACAGTAGGAAAAATCGACAAACGTCAGTTAGTACAGATGGCACAAACAGAACACGGAAGCCCAATGCAACAATATCATGAACACACTATCGCTATTACCAGCACTCCATTAGATCTGGTCACCCACTTGCTCGCAGACAATGATGTACAACCTTGTACACTCTATGAAATCAAAGGGGAATGGTCATTAGGGATAGGCTGTGCAGCCACCATAAGCGCAGATGCATCTGGACAATTGATTGATTCAAAAGGAAATCATTATCCATACGATATCAATACATTAAGCCAGAAACTTGAGCAGGTACTCAACACGATTCCTATTAAAGACTGGCGTGCTTATGGCAGAACACTATTTGAGTTTTCCCATATGACATACGGGATACCATTAGATCCATCATTAGAACAGCAAAATGAAGCATTAATAAAAATCACTGTTCCACAGCATGAATTACGCATAACTCAAGGACAAGTTCTGATACGGACGCTGGAAGAAGACCAAATCCCAATATTGAGAGAAAAAGTCAGGCTAGCTGAGCAAGCAGGCACACCGGCTTTCCCATATACAAAAGAGCTGGAAATTATCAATACAACAAACGCTAGAAATAATTATCAAAACAGTGTTGCAAGTGCAGTCAAGGATATTACCGCAGGCCACTATCAAAAAGTGATCCTGTCACGCAAGGTTGAACTTGGTTCAAATGTTGATATAACACACAGTTACTGGCTAGGCCGTCAGGCTAACACCCCAGCCCGCTCTTTCTTCTTACGAGATGAAGAATTTTCTGCTTACGGTTTCAGCCCTGAAACCGTAGTTGAGGCAGATGGTTTCGGTTGGGTTAATAGCCAACCATTGGCAGGCACCAGAGCATTGACACATGACAAGGAGCAGGATCAACAGTTGCGGGCTGATTTACTTTCTGATCCGAAAGAAATCGCTGAGCACGCTGTATCTGCCAAACTCGCATTAGAAGAACTGGCCCCGATTTGTCAGGCAGACACGCTTTGCGTATCAGAATTTATGGCTATTCGTGAACGTGGTTCGGTACAACATTTGGCATCACGAGTAAAAGGATTGCTGCAAACGGACAAAAATCGTTGGGATGCTTTCATTGCCCTATTTCCGGCAGTTACCGCTTCAGGGATACCGAAAAAGCTTTCATTGGAAGCCATCTCTCGTTATGAAGGTGAACCGCGCCGGCTTTACAGTGGTTGTGTCATGTTGTTGGATAGCTCAGGCAAACTGGATGCCGCGCTGGTATTACGTTCTTTCTATCAACATAAAGGACGTAGTTGGCTTCAGGCTGGTGCGGGGCTGGTCAGAGATTCAAAACCAGAAAGAGAATGGCAGGAAACCTGTGAAAAACTTGAGTGCATTATGAAATACGTACGCCCTTATTCCGATAAAAAAGACTAAGAGTCTATTGGGATAAGTCGTAATAACACTTCTGGGAAAACCGAATTATTCGAGTTTTCCCAGGGTGATTAATTTTTTCGGATACTCCAAATAAAAACATCAGATAGGAGCTAAATTACTACAATAAATGTGCCCTATTTTTTTCTCTGGCGAAATTTCCAGCGCAGTTACCATTTCCTGTAATATCATTAAGAACATGTCACAAATTAATACAGGTTCAATCCCTCGCATCTCCTGTGCAATTTGCACATTAATCACAAAATCTTCCGCAAGATCATCAATGCTAATGTAAATCGGATAGTGTGTCCGCTCCGTAATTCCAGCATAATTGATTTCATTCGCAGGGACAGGATTTTCTGCCTGAAAAGGATGTGCCGGAATAGTGTTGTATAGTTCACTATGGTAGTAATTCAGTAATGAGTTAAATAATGATGTTGTTCCCGATGCTTGTATTGATTGTCGCGCCGATTCTAATTGTTGATCCAATAATGATGCCCACTCGTACTCCACCAATTTCATCAGGCTGCCTTGCGCATTCCAGAGACAGGTAAGCACAGACTGGCTATCCAAGTGCAATTGAAGTGGCAATATTTTGATAAACTGCCCCATTGCTTTTTCGACATCCTCACACATCAACCTACGCCCCAGTAACACGGTGCTAAATACAACGTCATTACATCCTGTCAGGCAAGCGATCACTTTTGCCCAAGACAAGTGAAATAAAGCGGCAGCCGTGACTCCGTGTATTCTAGATTGTTGCCGGATCTGATTACACAAATTCTCTGGTAATATCCGACGAACTTCCGCAACAGCCCCTTCTCCCCAATGCTTGCTTAAGTCAAATGAGGACGGAACAGATTTGTCATCCCGTAACAGGACTTTTTCCACTATGTCTGAGTCTTTCTCCGTTGGCTCACAAACTTGCAATTGCATTGCCAATTCAGACAATACTGGATTCTGGTACAGAATGTGTGCATCCGCCGTGAATCCACGACGACGTAAAGCTAACGCCATTTTTATGATTAGTAATGAATGACCACCCAGATTAAAGAAATGGGAATTTCTGCTGATGGTTTTAATACCTAATAATTCACGCCACACTTCAGCTAGCACCTGTTCAGCTCCCTCTTTCGCTGGGGCGAAATCCTGCTGTCTGAGTTTTCCTATGGAAATAACCGGAAAGACTTTGCGGTCAAGTTTTCCACTGGCAGATAAAGGGAAGCTATCGACGATGACAATGGCTGCGGGCCGCATGTAGTCGGGAGCCACAATTTTCATAAACTGCTGAATGCTCTCTTTGATGCTGCTCTGAGAATGGTGCAGGGAAGCTTGTTCCGAGGCAATGACAAAACTAACCAAACGCTTGTCTTCAGAACTCTCACCTTGCGCCAGTACTACCGCATCACGCACTGCGGGATGTTGCATCAACAAAGCTTCAACTTCTCCTGGTTCAACGCGGTATCCACGGATTTTGACCTGAAAATCCATCCGGCCAAAAAGTTCCAACAATCCATCTTCCCGCCATCTTGCTAAATCACCAGTACGGTACATTCGTGTGGGGGAATTTCCATTCACGGCAAGATAGACAAATTTGGCAGCCGTTTCTTCAGGACGTTGATGATAGCCATGCGCCAATTGTCGCCCTGCAATGCAAAGTTCTCCCGGTGTGTTATCCGTAATGGCACGATTATTGGCATCCAATAAATGGATTTCAACATTATGGATTGGCGAACCGATGGTAGGCAACACAGGCCAATTTTCCGCTTTTCCTTCCAAGGTATAAGCTGTCACAACATGTGCTTCTGATGGGCCATAATGGTTATGCAATCGGCAATGGGGTAATATATTGAAAAACTGCCTGATAGCGGTTGTAATCACTAATTGCTCCCCCGCGGTGATCACATCAATAAGGTTTTCCGGGTAACATTTCTGTGCAATAGCGGCCATTGCTAAACCATTCAGTGCGACATAGGGCAGAAATATTCGTTCAATCCGTTGCTCTGCAATAAAGGATATCAACGCCAATTGATCCAGCCGTAGGTGGTTGGAGATTAGTATCAATTCGCCACCACAGGATAAGGTGGAAAAGATTTCTTGAAACGAAATGTCAAAACTGAGTGGCGAAAGCTGCAAAGTTCTTTTACCAGAATAATCGCCTTGATTTTGGAGCTGCCAAACCAGCAAATTTACTAAAGCCTGATGAGGCATTTGTACGCCTTTGGGTTTTCCTGTCGAACCCGAGGTATAAATAAGATAAGCGAGATCTTGGGGGGAGCAATTAACACTTAGATTTTCTGCCTCACTATCGTTATTGTCATTTTCATTCCTAGAGGAAAAATCATGGTGAGCTAAATCAATACAGGTAATTGTCTCTGGAAGTGAGGAAATTATATCATCACGAGAAATAACCACCGACACATTGGAATCGTTCAGAATATAAGCTTGACGTTCGGTAGGATAGCTGAGATCAATCGGTACGTAAGTGACCCCTGCTTTCAATACACCAATAACCGCAACAACGGTATCAATACTACGTTCTAAGCAGATCCCTACTGAAGAAATTTTATCGCCATCATGATGATAACGATGAATGTGATGTGCTAATCTATTTGCCCTACGGTTTAACTCCCGATAAGACAGTAATTGCTCCCCAAATCGAACAGCGACAGAATCTGGTGTTTTCAACACCTGTCTCTCAAAAAACTCATGCACACAACAATCGGAAGAATGATTTTCTGTCAGAGAATCAGCAAGCATACTTATTTCCCTTTAATTTAATAAAATACTGGACAATAGAACCCCATTAACCGGATAAAACATGTCAGACTTGAGGGAGCAATAAATATTTGAGAAATGGCTTATGGGATAATTGGTTAGTTTTGAAAGTTCTTAATTAAGAATACATTAGTAATATTTACACCGTATTTAAATAACAAAAAATAATATTTCATAACATTGCTCTCATCTATGAGGCCTAACTTATTCATTATTTATAATGAGTTAGAGACTATCCTATTAGGATCTAACTCATAAA
This sequence comes from Xenorhabdus hominickii, assembly GCF_002632725.1. GTDB lineage: Bacteria > Pseudomonadota > Gammaproteobacteria > Enterobacterales > Enterobacteriaceae > Xenorhabdus > Xenorhabdus hominickii. Next base: position 9,292 of record NZ_NJAI01000011.1, on the reverse strand, counting down.
ATTGACAAATATTTTCTTTCTCTGACTAAATAGGCTGATATTTAATAGCTGATTATAATATTCAGCCAACTTGTCAACGGCTTATTCATGTTTGGTAGTTTGTTAGATTTGAGAGGAAGTAAAAAAGAGCTCCATGTTTTAACACGAAGCTCTTGATATAAAGTCTGTTTTATGGCTGCTATAAAGCCCGAAGAATTGCTTCAACACTCGCTTTAGCATCACCAAATAACATCTGTGTATTCTCTTTAAAGAAGACTGGATTTTGTACTCCGGCATATCCTGTATTCATAGAACGTTTAAACACTATGACATTTTGTGCTTTCCAGACTTCCAAAACTGGCATTCCTGCAATCGGACTGGAAGGATCGTCCTGAGCTGCAGGGTTAACTGTGTCATTAGCTCCGATAACCAAAACTGTGTCTGTTTCAGCAAAGTCATCATTAATCTCATCCATTTCCAAGACAATGTCATAAGGAACTTTAGCTTCAGCAAGTAAAACGTTCATGTGACCAGGCAAACGTCCCGCAACCGGATGGATACCAAAACGAACATTAATCCCCTTCTCGCGTAATTTTGCCGTGATGTCATGAACCGGATATTGTGCTTGGGCGACGGCCATGCCATATCCAGGAGTAATAATCACTGAAGTTGAGTTTTTTAGCAGTTCAGCAACGTCTTCTGCTGTTGTTTCACGGTATTCTCCCATCTCTTGTTCATCAGTTACTGAAGAACCATCTGTACCAAAACCGCCAGCGATTACGCTAATGAAAGAACGGTTCATCGCTTTGCACATGATGTAAGAAAGAATTGCACCTGAAGAGCCCACTAAAGCACCAGTAACAATCAGTAAGTCATTGTCCAGCATGAAGCCTGCTGCCGCTGCCGCCCAACCTGAATATGAGTTCAGCATGGAAATAACCACTGGCATATCCGCACCACCAATAGATGCAACTAAGTGCCAGCCAAAAGCAAGTGCAATGATTGTCATTGCTAGCAAAGTGAAAATTTGTAAACCAGTACTTTCTGCTTTTATAAAGGTGACCATCAGAACAAAGGAAACAATTAAAGCAACCAGATTGAGTTTATGGCGATGTGGCAACATCAATGGTTTGGAGGAGAGTATCCCTCGCAATTTACCAAATGCCACAGCAGAACCTGTAAATGTCACAGCACCAATGAATATCCCGAGGAAAACTTCTGTCAGATAAATATGATGCATAATAATATTGACGAAAATGTCATGGCTGATAAAGCTATTGAAACCCACCAAGACCGCCGCTAAGCCAACAAAACTATGCAATATAGCGACCAGCTCCGGCATCTCCGTCATTTCCACTTTTTTAGCAAGACGAATACCAATAACAGCGCCGATGACCATTGCCAAAATAATCCAGCCAACGTTACCGGCATCAGGTCCCAGAATTGTGGCAATCAACGCAATTGCCATACCTACGATACCAAAAATATTACCCCGTTTGGAGCTTTCATGGCGGGAAAGTCCAGCAAGGCTGAAAATGAAGAAAATAGCGGCAACAATATATGCAGCTGTAACCATTCCGTTCGACATAAGCTACCCCTTATCCTTTACGAAACATTTTCAGCATTCGATGTGTGACAGTAAAGCCACCAAAGATATTGATGCTGGCAATTAATACTGCAATGAATGAGAAGAAACTCACCCATCCTCCTTCACCAAGTTGTAATACTGCGCCAACGATAATAATCCCGGAAATAGCGTTGGTGACAGACATAAGTGGTGTATGCAATGAATGAGTAACATTCCAAACAACGTAGTAACCTACAACACAAGACAGAACAAAGACGGTAAAATGGGATAAAAACTCTTTCGGAGCGACACGCGCTAGACAGCCATATAGAATTATTGCTAATGCGAATAACCCATATTTCAGCCACGGAGATTGCGATTTTTCTGCTGGCTTATTGTCTTTTTTCTCCGATTCAGGTTTAGCTATCGGTTGAGCAGAAACCTGGATTGGTGGCGCGGGCCATGTAATTTCTCCGTTTTTAATAACAGTGACACCACGTACAACGACATCATCAAAATTAATGGTGATTTCACCATTTTTCTCTTTACATAGTAATTTCAGAAAATTGACCAGATTTGTTCCATAGAGTTGCGATGATTGAGTAGGTAGTCGGCTAGGCAAATCGGTGTAACCGATAACTTTGACTCCATTTGGTGTCACAACAAGTTTATCGGCCTCGGTGTATTCGCAATTACCCCCATTTTGGGCAGCCAGGTCAACAATTACGCTACCCGACTTCATGGTATCAACCATTTCTTTAGTGATAAGGCATGGCGCAGGTTTACCTGGAATCAATGCAGTTGTGACGATAATATCGACTTCTTTTGCTTGTGCAGCAAACAATTCCATCTCTGCTTTGATAAAAGCTTCCGACATCACTTTTGCATAACCATCACCACTACCAGCATCTTCTTTGAAATTTAATTCCAGAAATTCGGCCCCCATACTTTGCACTTGTTCTTTCACTTCTGGGCGTGTATCAAAAGCACGGACAATGGCACCAAGGCTACCCGCAGCCCCAATCGCTGCTAACCCTGCAACCCCTGCTCCGATGATCATGACCTTAGCTGGTGGTACTTTACCTGCGGCTGTAATTTGTCCTGTGAAAAAACGTCCGAATTCATGGGCTGCTTCAATAATGGCTCGGTAGCCTGCAATGTTTGCCATAGAACTGAGCGCATCGAGAGATTGGGCACGGGAAATTCGTGGTACTGAATCCATTGCCATAACCGTTATCTTACGCTCTGACAACTTTGCCAGTAATTCTGGGTTTTGCGCTGGCCAGATAAAACTAACTAGCGTAGCACCTTCTTTCATCAAGGCTATTTCATTGTCTTTAGGGGCATTAACTTTAAGAATGATATCTGCTTGCCAAACTTGATGATGCTCTACAATATCAGCTCCTGCTTTTTGATAAGCAACATCGCCAAAGCTGGCAAGTTGCCCTGCTTCTGTCTCAACTGTGATGTGGAATCCTAATTTACACAATTGCTCCACGGTTGATGGAGTGGCAGCAACGCGAGCTTCATTGAGAAGGCGCTCTTTTGGTACACCAATATGCATAATGTTTCCTTCTTTGAAGATGAGATATTGCCGATTATTACTTGTTGAAATCTATTTAACGATTAGATTGCGTTTATTACTACCATCAGTAAAACCTATCAATAAAATGAAAAATAGTAACATCATGAAAATAGTATTAATGAATTGTCATCATTGCGTAAGAAAACATATTGTCAGAGAAACAAAATGACCTTTCAATGTAAACGATACTTCAGTTTGTATAAATCACTACATTTATTAAAATTCTTGGTTCTATATACCAAAAACTAATAATCGTTTATTTGCAAAGCATAATTTCGTGCGACAATTGGCATTAAATGTAATACTCATGACAAAAAATAATAAATAAATAAAAACAATGAATTACATTTAATTTTTCATATAAAATAAAATATATGTACGCAACCATGTACACGCTAAAAGCGTACATAATGTGGTACATAAAAATTGATTTTATACTTATTAGATAAGAAAAATTGGGAGCGGTTTCAAGGTGAGAATAAAAAGGAAAGATAATCATCAAAGGGCTGCTTTCTGCCCTTTAACATGTGGGGATCACTACAGGGAGGGCTTGAATCTAAGCTGTCATATTAAAGGTACTGGGCAAAAATAATAAATTAACTTACTTTCAGTGTATTACTGGAAAAAGAAACTTCCCTCCTGTTTTTAGCTCTCTATTTTTTTAACGCTTCTCCATGAATTACCACCTTAACGAGCCTTCAAATTCCATTTATATAACATATTGATTTTATTAATTTTATACATAAAGCCAGAAATTAAGAAAACTAAGAGGTTAAATACAGGAAATCTCGCTTTTATCATGCTAAATTTTATCAGTAGAGGAATAGATTTTATTAATTCCCCACCTGTCATTTTATGTCATCCTGCCATCAAAATATGCCACTCACCCATTACAGTTAATCAAGCCGTACTCTCCAATATTGATGAACCGATTTTATTGATGTTCACTGGCGGAGCAGTATCCCACCGCCTTCATGTTATTTAGCAATCTTAGCAATCTGTATTGTTGATGAACTGAGGGAATAAATATGCAAGATAAAAAACCTGAATCAAAAGCATTAGAAGACAACGTTGTAGTTGTGCCAACTCGTGAATATGTTAAAAGCGCGATAGAAGAACATGCCCAGAGCCGCAACCATCCAGATGCAACATTGCAAGATAAAGGATTTGTTGTCCTGAGTAATGATGTCGGTAGTGATAGCGAAACTATGGCGGCAACACCAAAAGCAGTGAAGGCTGCACATGATTTGGCGAATGCCGCGAACAATAATGCCAATGCCCGCGTTCCAGTCGGACGTAAAGTTAATGGCAAGGCACTGTCTGCTGATATTAGCCTTAGTGCGGGGGATGTTGGAGCCTACACTAAAACAGAGACTGATTCTAATATCAGCGAAGTTAAAGCATTGGCAATCACCGCAAATCAGAATGCTGTCAATGCAAATACTAACGCCGAAAGTAGGTTAGCTAAAAATCAAAATGGAGCGGATATTTCTGATAAGGATACGTTTGTAAGCAATCTTGGTTTAGAGAAAACCGTAGAATTGGCAAAAAATTCCATTCAAGGTAAGCAATATATCTATGACCTAACGGTTCAAAAAGCAGCTTGGGTAAAAATTGCTGAGGTGACGATGGCCTCTCCAAGCACCATTAATATTAATCTAATTGGTGGTTCTGGATACAATGTTGGTCATTTTGAGCAATGCACTATCGCCAATATAGTCTTAAGAACAGGGAATAACTATCCTCACGGAATCAATGCGGTGATGTACACAATCAATAGCAGTGCACCTACTGATTTGGCAACTATCAATACATCCGGTGATAACTATGATATCTACATATCAATAGGGCCTTTTGCCCAAGGGATCATTTTAAATGCTTTTGCGTCAGGTTATGCAACGATCCATAACCTATCAAATATGGCGAATTTTCCAGAAGCTCCCAAAGGGGTGGTTAAAGGGAAAGTTTATGCTTATGCATTAACTGACATAACCCCAGCGAAATAAAATCAGGGGCACTCAGCCCCTATTATCACTTCGGCTGTTCCGGCCATGCGATATCCGGTGCAGTAGTGCAATCCACCCGGTTGAGCAGCACCCGGTATTTCTTCCATGCAAGCAAAGCGGCTTTCTCGGCATCGGTAGCGATACCTAAATCAACCGCGTCCTGCCAGATATCAATTTTCTCTCTGGCTGTCCACAGGAATTGCCGTTTTTGTTGTTCGGCATCCTGAACCCGTAACTGCTGTACTTTCTGAACATCGGTTACCCACTGTTTACCGTCCCAGTTATCGAACGGGGTCTGTGGGGCTAAAAAGGTGAGTCCGACGGCTATGTCACCAATTTCAGTGATTTCTACCGGTTGACGGGTTTGGGTGCGATACGCCATTTTACCGCAGTAATCAGGGACATATTCCCAGGATTTATCGTCAACGGTTCGGAAAATTGTCATATCCGGTAACGGAGGTAAAGTCGGTTCATCCAGATATGCCCCCGCAGACAAACTGAGTCCTTCCGACGTACGCTCCACTCTTGCACCGACGTATTCCCGGGTTACCGTGTTGGCACGGTAAACCTGCGCCCAGCCATAAGACAAGGCAAAACCCTTTTCATCAAATTGTACGGGGGGTATTGTGGGTTGGTTCATTATCTCCCCCTGATTAAAAATATCACGGCCACGTTTTTCATGCGGTTTTCAGTTGCGGTCGGGACGACATGCGATGCCCGAAATTCCCTGTCCTCATAGGTATAGGCATTGGGACGGTCTGATTCACCATAAACCGCAATTTTGCCGCCCGTGCCGCTCGTTGAAAACGCCCCGGTGGTATTGTCGTAAATCCCATCTGTTTTACGGCTGCCGGTCCTAATCACTCCGGTGATATCCCGGATAGCATCTTCCTGAAACGAGCCTAATTGCCTGCCACTGCCCGAATCTACCCCGCGATCATTATCCCAGCCACGAGGCACGTAACCCCGCCAGTCGGGTAATCGTCCGGACGGGTAGTGTTTGAGTAATTCAGGGTATTTTTCGCGGTCAATCCATCCCCCTGCCATTGACAGGAAATTATCGGGATAGGACACCGGACTGCACCACATCAAGATGCCCCCGATAGGCACAGCTAATAATTCAGCATCCACTTTCCTGATACGTTCACTTATTAATTGTGAAGTAATATACTGACTCATCACCTCATCCTGAGATATCCCGGAGTGTTGAGTAATGGCGGATTTCGGTATGGCACTGACGGCAAGGTCTACCGTATCGGTCAGCCCCAGATTGTAAACAAAACGCTGTTTATTCTCGATATCCGCCCCGTTCTGGTTCTTTGCTAATCGGGCGTTGGCGTTGTCATTAACCTGATTAGTTAATTTTTGACTGGCAGCTAATTCACTCGATTTCCCTAAACTATCTGTCAGGGTCATTTTACTCTTGGCTATTAATTGAGATATTGCCTCTGATAATTGAGCATCATTATTTTTATTTAACTCGATCCCCGCTTTGGATATTACGTTTATCATTTCTCGCTGGATTGTATTAAACCACGCAGCATCTAATAGTGTTGGTGTTACACCCGCAGCGACATTGCCGTTTGTATACTCACCATTGCCATCAGCGGTATTTGTAATATCACCGATTTTTTGCATAAATAATCCTCACTCAATGAAAGTGATAATAAAATTAAAATTAATGACTGATTACGGGTTATAACCGAATTGCAGAATAGTGTGAGACGGACTGATTTTCTGAAATGGGCATTCCAGTTTTTTATTTCCCCATGACCGCAACGGGTCACCACAATAACTTCCGCCCGCCACCGCGTAATTAATGGTGGCTGTCGGGGAATTAATCCGCCAGACAAAGGGCCAGTCCTCCCCGTTCAGGGCATCACCACACACAGACAGACCCGCTCTGGCCTGCCTGAATTCCGTAATGGTAATTTTAAACCCGAGTTCAGTCGCCAAACTGATAAAATAGGACTTTGACTGGCCCCCTGTTCGTAATAATTTAGATACCACCGATTTTTGCCGTAATGAAATACTGTCAATTTCCCCCATGGCACACTCATCAGGTAATCCCAGTGATTTTTCCCATTCTGATAACATAATGGTGGCGGTTGCCGGGAAACTGCCCTCCAGCAACAAATGCGCATCCTGATCACTGCGGTGATAACTGTGCGCGATAGCCCTCATGGTGGCACTCATCACTGAATGGAGATTTCGCGTCCAGGCCATACCCGTTGGCAGTAATCCGTTGAGTGCTGAGGTGTATTCACTGACGCTGTATTGTTTCATGTGTATTTGACCTCACCCCGCACAGGCAAATGCCCGACAGACAACTCCATATTTTTTGTCGGTGACGTGATAACAAAACCGGCCGTGCCCGGCACATCCGCAATCGCATACTGCAGATCGGATATCAATATTTTCCCCGTTCCGTCCGGGTTTCCGCTCTCAAACAACACCGTATCAATCGCGGTGGCGATGCGGTTGGTGATGTCAGTGCCCACCTGAGCGAGGCCGTTAATCGTGAAATCAACGGGTCGTTTTATCGGCGACAATACCCAGATTAGTGCTGTCACCGGCCGTAACGGGTAAATATAATCAGCAACACGCAACTGATCCCCGGAGGCATGAACAGCATAGGGTTCATGTGATGAGACACCGTCGGTACCCATGGGGAAACCGTCACGCCCATTATTGTCACACATAATATACACGCCCACCGTGCCCGCCCCTGCTGCTCGGGGTTTGACCCAGACACGGGTAACCCCGGGGACGGCGAGTGCCCACTGTTTATAGTCATCATCCGACCCCCCTTGAGGTGATCCCTGATAGGCCAACAGCATTCTGGAACGAAAATCGGCCTCACTCTCGATATTTGCGCCGCCCGCTATCGGTGAAATTGCCGTGCCCTCAACATCCACCCCGGCCCTACTCTGGTCCAGCATTAAGACCGTACCGGCAGGCGCATTACCCGCCGCACCCCCGCCTGAATTATCGTCGGTAACATCGGGCAATAGCGCGATGAGAACAGCCTGTCCCTGCCCATGATGAATCCGGGTTTCATTGACCGTTTTATACTGGTAACCATCGCCCCGGTTGAGTATCGTACCGGCAGGAATAATCAGCCCGTCCGCCCCGGTAAATTGATAGTCCTCACAACGTGCTGCCGTCGCCGGTTTTTGGAATATCTTTTTCAATGCGGCCCAACCTGACAACCATTCATCGGTTGCAGTGAATGGCGTGGTTTGTTTCGCGATATAATTCAAATAGCCATAATGCAGATGTGCCATCCCCGCATCCATATCGGCCAATACCCCCATATTGGAAAACCGTAATAATGGACCTGTTTCCTGTAATTCTGACTGCAAATAACTGCGGTTTTGCTCCCGGAGTTCCGTCAGCGTTTTTCGTTTAAACGGCATTGTCCCTCTCCCATACCCAGAAAAACCGAACGCCCTCATCATCACGGCCGGGACGCTGGTAACGAATTATCATATTCAGACGATTTGGCCAGACAATCTGAGTCCGAATATCGATGGACTCCGCAACACCATCATCCAACATCTATTGCAGCGCCTCACGCGCGTAATCCTCCGCCGCCAGTGCGACGGCAGTGGTGAGCTTCTGTCGATGCAGCAACCATAAACGGGAACCTATCGGATAATCAGCGCCGTTATCGCCCCACCATCCCCGGCGATCAGTGCCGTCAATGTCATCATCCGCCCGCGCCTGCCGGTCAGTAAACAAACTGATAATAATCGCGGTTTGCAGGTCGTTACCGGTGACTAAATCACCGTGGCCAACCAGCCAATCGGCATGGATATTTTTGACATCCCACGCTGAGGTACCGTCGCTCCTGTCGTTTGGCTGGTCACGGTCGAATCCCCTGACCTCACGCCCGGCACCGGATGAGTATGTTCGTTATAGGTATCACGGAGCTGTTTCATGGTAGTTTTGTTGCTGTTACAGTTATCAATAACATCGCCCTTGACCTCTAATACCGGCGTATTCAGCAACACCTTTGTTGATGCATTAACGGTCGCTTCAGATGCGTTATTGACCGTGACCGGTTGCCCCTGTGCCTCGACGGTGATCCCCGATTCGGTCAGCAGGATATGCAGTCCCCACTGGTTATACACCACCACTTCACCGGGATTT
>NZ_NJAI01000109.1 GCF_002632725.1 Xenorhabdus hominickii | reverse complement strand
TTTTGTGATAATAACGTTGTAAAAGATGTGGAGAATGATTATGAAAAAATATCTTCTTCTTTGCCTAGTAGCAGGCACGACTCTTTTAGCTTCGATGCAAACCTATGCTTCGATTTGTTCGACTCAAACGGGTCAAGCGTGGGGTGACTGTATGGTTTGGTGTTTAACAAATAGCTATGAACAAGGTCCAGGAGCTTATGCTATTTGTGCATTTTTATAATAACATCACAATAGGACGGTAGCGCTCCTGCCGTCCTCTCATGACTCACCCACACTGCCCCTAACCTACTCCTGCCACCCCAGTATCATTTGCTCTGAGGTGGCAAGGCGTCCCATTGTTCAGCAAGAGAAATTTCCTCTGAATGCTGTGCTTTATCCTGCCAGTGGTTTTCTATCGCTTCACTCATACGACGCATCCAATCAGCCAGTTTTAGTGCTGCATCTTTTTCATTTTCAAATGACGGTATTTTGTCG
>NZ_NJAI01000108.1 GCF_002632725.1 Xenorhabdus hominickii | reverse complement strand
GTGGGCACTGACATCACTCACCGCATCGCCACCGCGATTGATACGGTGTTGTTTGAGAGCGGAAACCCGGACGGAACGGGGAAAATATTGATATCCGATTTGCAGTATGCGATTGCGGATGTGCCGGGCACGGCCGGTTTTGTTATCACGTCACCAACAAAAAACATGGCGTTGTCTGTCGGACATTTGCCTGTGCGGGGTGAGGTCAAATACACATGAAACAATACAGTGTCAGTGAATACACCTCAGCACTCAACGGATTACTGCCAACGGGTATGGCCTGGACGCGAAACCCTCATTCAGTGATGAGCGTCACCATGAGGGCTCTTGCACACAGTTATCACCGCAGTGATCAGGATGCGCATTTGTTGTTAGTCGGCAGTTTCCCGGCAACCGCCACCATTATGTTACCAGAATGGGAAAAAACATTGGGGTTGCCTGATGAGTGCGCTATGGGGGAAATTGACAGTATTTCA
>NZ_NJAI01000107.1 GCF_002632725.1 Xenorhabdus hominickii | reverse complement strand
CCCTTAGCATATACAGAGTGTATAGCTACCTGTCTTGTGTTAAATCCGGATAAAACGACTAAATACTGTTTATAATAACAATCAAGCAGGAGACAGGATCGCTCCTGCCACCCCAGTATCATTTGCTCTGAGGTGGCAATGTGTTTTCTGCTCTCCAGTTCCACGCAATTTCTGCGTTCGCTGCCGTATCTTCCTCTGGCCCATTCGCATTACAGTCGGTACATTGCACAAAAAACCACGTGTCATCTGAATACGAGTTCATTTCTGCGTGCTCACTGTTACAAAACGGACATGGCTTGAGTTTGTTTGTTTCAGTCACTATTTTTTCTCCCACACTCGGTATTCACGTAATCCCTCAATCCAAGGAACTGGCTTTCGAGGGTTTCAAGCTCTCCGAGGAGACGTACATAATCTTGTTCAGCGTCTTTCTCCAGTCTGGCGGGTCTTGAACTATCCACGCCGGAGGAGGCAGAGGCTTCACGCACGGGA
>NZ_NJAI01000106.1 GCF_002632725.1 Xenorhabdus hominickii | reverse complement strand
ATGGCAATCTGCAATTACCGCTAAATTCGGTGAGGAAACAGCCTCTCGTGTTGCTGATGCACATGAACGATATGGCACGTTAGATTTGAGTGTTCGCCATTTCAAAACGTCCGAAGCTGCTGATGAAACGATTGATATGCTGAATAACCGAACAGGCCGACAAATTGGCGTGGCAAACGCAAATACGTCAATAAAAGATCAGGCTAAAGTCGTGTTAAATCAGTTTCATAAAGAAGGTCTCTACGTTGCCAAAGAGAATGCATCTGGCTTTTCAGTAGTGAAAGAGAAGATTACAGATGAACAGTTTTCTTATATGAATAGTCAATATGATAGAGGCGATAATGCAGGTTTTTCACCCGAACAGTTAGCTAATGGGGAGAGAAAAGAATCAATAATCGAGTATCAATGATAACGACATTCAAAATAATGTAAATTTAAGCTCGGCTTTTTCGGTTGGAATGTATATGCAATTAAGTTCGATACTACCGCCGACAAAA
>NZ_NJAI01000105.1 GCF_002632725.1 Xenorhabdus hominickii | reverse complement strand
AGCCGCCAGATCCAGATTGTCGTGATAATCCAGCAGTAATTGCACCCGATAGGCATCGTCCTGCGGCTGGGCCAGATAGTGATAAACAAACCCCTGCTGCAAACTGGTGGCGGGATATAGTGCTTCAACCTGATACATTTGATGAAAACGATTTAAACGTTCGATTGAAACATCTTTCAGGCCATAATCGCTGGGAGTTTTGATCCCGCCCTGCTGAGCCTGAGTTTGACCGGCCGTGATAACCGTTTCCAGCGCCTGCTCAAACGCCATGATAAACACCTGAGTCTGGCTGGCAGACAAACAAGAACCCACGCTGAATTGCAACTGACCTGCCTGCACTACCCCATTGATATTCAGTAGCAAAGGATTGGGGTTTGCACTATCCGTCACATCACCGCAATCGTCGCTGGTCAGTGACCAGTCCTGCGGGCCGCCCTCGCCCCCCAACTGCCCCAGATAGTTAAAGCTGATGCCCGGTAAATCACCGGCCAGCTTGCCCGCCTGCTGCAAGGCCCCGTACCCCATGCCTTTGT
>NZ_NJAI01000104.1 GCF_002632725.1 Xenorhabdus hominickii | reverse complement strand
GACTGGAGTGATTGAGAGACTCCTCAATACTGCCGCCTTAGCGCGGTTACAGTACTGATTGTTTCAAATTTTCAGCTTGTTCCAGATTGTTAAAGAGCAAATATTTCACAACACACCCGGTTTCCCCGGTGCATTCTGAAATAATGGGTTTCGAAGAGCAATGGTGGAGCTAAGCGGGATCGAACCGCTGACCTCCTGCGTGCAAGGCAGGCGCTCTCCCAGCTGAGCTATAGCCCCATTCAGTACGGTATCGTTCTGCCCCGTCATCCCGCTCAGGCAAGCGCCGGAACGGACGAGGCTTATGGACATAAGCGCGCCGCGTCATCAGGCTGCATAAGAAAGATTTGGTAGGCCTGAGTGGACTTGAACCACCGACCTCACCCTTATCAGGGGTGCGCTCTAACCACCTGAGCTACAAGCCTATGCCGATACCGTCTCTTCTTTCATCAGACAATCTGTGTGAGCACTGCACAAAATTCACTATCTTTTCGGTAAGGAGGTGATCCAACCGCAGGTTCCCCTACGGTTACCTTGTTACGACTTCACCCCAGTCATGAATCAC
>NZ_NJAI01000103.1 GCF_002632725.1 Xenorhabdus hominickii | reverse complement strand
ACGATATCTTTGTTTATAGTTTTAATAGCATCATCAGGTAATTTTATTCTGGCTTCGCACATCGATGAAGCAGAGATAGGATTATATTGCGGAAGTGGTGTTTTTTCACGAATGCAGTCATCCCATATTTCATTGATAATATAAAAATATCCATGATTATTCTTTCCTGATATAATTTTCATTAGGAAAAGAATAATCAGTTTTGTATCAATTGTTCTCTTTCTTTTTTGCCAAGATTTATCAATTCTTGAACATGAATTAAAAAAAGTTTTGTTTAGGCGTTGATAGATATTCATGATTCTTTCCCCCATTTAAACTTTATGTTTATAACATAATTATTTCCTTAACCGAATGCCATTGGTAAGCCGGAATCCCAGAAATTTCCGACTCCTAGACTATGTTTGAAAAGCAGTTTTCATTTGCATTATCACAACGAATAAGCAATGTATCAACAAAGTTGACACTTAAAATTATAACGGGTAGAGTATCTTCATTGTTGATACTTTGAGGAATTAAAAATGGCACAAGTAGTCGTGAAAAAATGGGGTAACAGTCCTTCTGTACGTCTTCCGGTAGC
>NZ_NJAI01000102.1 GCF_002632725.1 Xenorhabdus hominickii | reverse complement strand
TTTATTTTTCCATATGAAAGGTTAAAACCACCGACTTTAGTCGGTCAGCTTTAGCTGCGATACTATATTGCACGAGAGGTGCAATATGGATTACAGATATGGCAGCCACACGGTATTCCAGATTGAATATCATTTTGTGTGGGTAACAAAATACAGGTACAAAGTGCTGACAGGTGAAGTCGGTATACGGGTGCGTGAGTTAGTCCGCCAAACATGTGACGCGTTTGAAATTAGGATAGTAAGTGGTGTAGTGAGCCAAGATCATGTTCACATACTGGTGAGTTGTCCCCCGACATTAGCGCCTTCAGAAATCATGAGGCGACTGAAGGGAAGGACAGCGAGCAAGTTGTTTGAAGAATTTGCTCATCTGAAGAAGCGCTACTGGGGTCAGCATTTTTGGGGCAGAGGCTATTTTTGTGCCACAGTGGGTCAGTTAACGGAAGAGATGATTAAGGCTTATTTGGATCATCATTTTGAACCAAACCCGGATGATAACTTCAGGGTAGATAATTGACGCATCGTTCAGCCGATGCGTATCCGGACTTTCAGTCCGTTAATCACTAACCCACCTACTTTAGTAGGTGG
>NZ_NJAI01000101.1 GCF_002632725.1 Xenorhabdus hominickii | reverse complement strand
TCGAGTACGCTGAGTTAAATTCGTTCTCTCTATACGCTGAGTAAACGTCTTTCCAGTCAGGTGATCTTCCTCGGGAAGGTTATCATAAACAACATAATCATCTGTGCAGTAAAACCGAATATTAAAGGACGATAAAAGAGCCAGTAGCTTGTCTAATGTTTTTCTACTGCGATCGCCAAAAACATGGGCCACTATTCGTTTTAGGCGAGGTTCCCAAGCATACCAAAGCCAGCGTTGATTTTTCTTGTTCCCCACAAATGACCATTGCTCGTCTATTTCACAGATAAGCTGAATGTTATTTCCATCAAGGGGCAGCGTCGTTACGTTTCGGGGCGTGAGTTTTTTAACGTTTTCATGACAGTAGCTGTTGCGACTCTCAGGATCCGAGCGGTGTCACGAATTCCCCCATTGTTCATCGCTATGTCGACAATCTGCTCTTTAACGCCGGGTTTGCAGGCTTGATAAGTGTATTCTAACTGAAAACCCTTACAGCAGGTATAGCAACGATAACGAGGATGCCCGCCATTCCCTTTTCCATGTCCTTTGACATGTTTTGATTTGTGACAATAACGGCAATAGACGTCA
>NZ_NJAI01000100.1 GCF_002632725.1 Xenorhabdus hominickii | reverse complement strand
GTTGCGCGTAAGATAGAGAAAGCACAGAAGGTCGCACTAGAACGTCGATTGGAGAACCCAACGTCATTCACCGTGAAATCAGTCAGAAGTCAGGGTGCTCGCAAAGATAATCTGACCGCGAAAGTGTCCGTGATGCCAACCGCTGCCGGTTATCTGGAGCCGTTTGAAGTCGGTGGTGTGCATAAGCTGAATGGAGCCGCACTGCTCAACCCCAAGAACGTCAAACTCAACAAGCACGGAAACCTGCCCCGAAACAAGCTGAGTCAGTTAAAAGGCAAAGAGGATACGTTTATTGGCGAAGTCTCAACACGATACGGAGAAAATGTTAATGGTGTGTGGCGGCGTAAGAAAGCCAAGAAAGTGAAAAAGAACAAGAGGCGGTTAAAACGCTCATCGAATGGCACCCGCAGACCGAGGCAGAAACAGCGACCGCCAAAATTGCTCATTCGGTTTGGTGATGCTCTGCCAGTTGATCCAGTGCTTGGTTATCAGGAACGGGCGCAACAAATGGCTCAATCGTTGATGCCTGCTGCTATCAGTCAAGCGTTGGATGAGGCTATACGAACGGCTAAGTAGTAACTGGGACCG
>NZ_NJAI01000010.1:94985-99930 GCF_002632725.1 Xenorhabdus hominickii | reverse complement strand
ACCGGACAGACTTTTATCCGTATCAATTAATAAAGAAACATATGTTCTTAGATTTTCTATTTCACTCGCAACGCCTTCCAATTCATCGAATGCCTGATTATCTGACATGATATAATCTTTATTTATATCCCTTAACCGTTGGACTAAATCACAAGTTTGACGATGTACGCCACGACACATTAAATAAGTATCCGGTTCAGCTTCATTTTGAGTTGCAGTAACTACGGGAAATATTGAGGCTTCAATTTCTTCTGCAATTTCGACGGCTGCTTGTAGTTTATTGTTCATGTTTTATTTCCGTGATTGTTATCAATTCACCATAGTTCACTCGGAAATGAGCTGTAATTAGTTATATTCAGAATGAATCTTACTTACATAATCATTTAAATGATGAACAAAATTATAACTATCCCACACTCTATTAGTGTGTATATCATAGAAAGCAGTAGCAATAAATTTATTACCTTTGAAAATATCGTACTTAGTATCGCCGACTTCAATCACATCAAAACCATAGTTTTTACAAGCAGAAATAAATTTACTTTGTTTGACTAAAACAGTAGACCAATCACGAAATTTTTTACGCTGCAACCAAGCCTTTTTATTGAAAAAATTACGGTCTTGAGAACGAGGAGAAAATAGGTTAGCCAAATGACGGTAACGAACATAATCTTTTCTACATTCAGCCGCTAATAATGCAGAAGTGCTTGTTAATGTATTCATGTTTTATTTCCTTAGAATTAATATTGTTTATCTCAATTACGATTAACTATTTGACCCATCCAGCCTAAAATTACATGCGTAGGAGCTAGTGACTTTCTCGCTTCCTGCTCATTAATTGCCTGAGCCTTAATGCATATAGGGCGACGTTGTTTTGTGTTAGCTCGCTCTATTGCGCCGAAGATAAAGGTTTTCATAATTACCTTTTATTGAATACGGAGTAATTTTTTCAATTCAAGATTATCTTTAATAAAGAAAATATCACGCTCTGGCCGTAATTCCGCCTGATTCCAGACGACGGCGGGTTTTAGTTTTGGTTGAGTAGATAGCTGCATTGGGTAAGCAGCAGTTATTGAAATTATCGTAATTTGGAGTAGTTTGAATTGAAATTGCTTTATTAACACGATCCATTGCTTTTCTGTTCAGTGATAATACTGGTCGTGTTGGTATTGTAATTTCTTCAGAATTGAGAGCAGTCTTTAACGCCATATTGATGGCTTTATCCTTGTTATATGCCTCTTGTTGCTCCTTTCTGCGCTCATGCCTTCTTTTTCTTGCATTGTTGTAGCCATGAAAGTTGTGCATATCATCCCCCTTAGTTGATTTGTGATTGAGTAGTCTTCACGTCTCAGTCAGTAACCAACTGGTAAGAATGGTGCGCTTTTTCAGCGCTGTCTGTTAAGGAGCGGTGGTGCTTCATCTTTGGCTGTGTGCCTTGGATGGTGCCATTATTAACTGATGGTTAATTTTAGTCAATAACCAAAGGTTAATTAAATTAAAAGTTAAATTTTAACTAATTGAATTTTAAGTTAATAAATTTTTTAACTGATTATGAAAGTGTGATTTGAATCAAATAATTCAGGTGGATATTTGAAGTGGTAGCCGCTGATTAGCGGCTATTTTTGGGAAGGATGAAGATATGATCTACCAAGCCATTACTGACCAGTTTATGACTCGTCCAATAATTTTAACACTTTGAATTTCTGCTATTTCATCAGGAAATTCAATTGAGTTAAAGCTACGCACAATCAATTTTCCGGGTTGCCTATATAGCAATTTAATACGAAATAAATCGTCTTGTTCAATAGCATATATGCCCCCATCAACAATATTTTGATGGCCACGATCAACTGTTACGGTTGAACCATCAGGGATAACCGGTGACATACTGTCACCATGAACAGGGAATGCTACAACATTTGAAGGATGCGCCCCGTATCGACGAAGAGTTGAGCGTGAAAACCTCAATTTAAACCCATTGTAATCTTCGTTAGTACAGCAGCCACTTCCTGCGGCTAACTCTATGCTCTTAAAAAATGGGATAACAACCTCATCATCATTGATTGGGGTGGTGGAATCCCAAGGATCGACTTCTTCTAGTTCTAGCTCTATTTTGGATAGCGGTATTCCATCTACCTTTTTAGAGCCTCTACCATATTCTAACCACTCCGGCCTGACATCAAGCCATTTACTTAAAGCCAAAATATTACTGGAGTCCGGGATTGACTCAGCGTTCAGCCACTTCCAAACCGCAGGGCCGCTGACTTTTATTTTTTGTTCGGCAAGAGCGTCAGTGATCTTCTTACCTAGTCCACGTCCAGCAAAGCCTGCTTCTAGGCATGCTTCTTTTAGCCTTGCAGTGAACTCAGCTTTGTCATTTTTTTTAACCATAAGTTAATTATCATCCAGACTTGACTTAACTGTCAGTTAGAATTTAGAATTAACCATTAGTTAATAATTTTAGCTCGGATATTAACCAAATGAACCCAATTGAATTCGCAGTTAATGCAGTAGGCGGACAAGTTGTCGCTGCAAAAATCTGCGGGAAAAGCACCGTAGCAGTCTGGAAATGGGTGCAAAACGGTTGCTTGCCTCGCACTGAGTACACGGGAAAAACCCAATATTCAAAATTACTAGCAGAGCATTCTGGCGGAAAGTTTACCGAAAAATGGCTACTGCAAGCGGCAAATCCAGATAAAGGATTGGCGTAATAGTTACTGCTCTTTAACATCTCTGTGCTGAAAAAGCACACCTACCAAAAAATATCATCTATCTCAGGATAGACGACAATTCTGTATCTTTGTTAAACAAAACTTAATCAAAATTTAACTTCAGTAATTTTTGCGCATAGAACACGCCTACTCGGCGTGCAGAAAGGCGAATTCCAATCGTGAACACATACCCGATCCACAACGTAGCAATGCCCGAAATTTATCATCCGGGTGATGCGGAATGGATTCAAAAGATGCTTTCCGCCATGAACTCAACCACAAGGGAATACGCGAGGGATAAATACGCTTACGTCTACAAACTTAGGCGGGATGAAGATCCTGTGCCGCATCGCAGGGATAACACCGGCGCTAGGGCTGCTAACACATGGCTTCGATTGTTCTTCAAGAAAAATTACAGATCGATGAAGGGTTATACCGAAGAGCCGCTGTTAGTTCCGAAAGCACAGCCAGAGGACAAGCCCCATTCAGGAGTGGCTTTAGGACAGGGGCAAGCAGGTAACACCGAAATGGCTGTGTCTTCTGGCTGTGGGATCGGTGGTTAGGGGATCACTAGGGCTGAAAATGAAAAACCAGCCAAGTGAGAATAATTATCAAAATGGGGAAAAGCCAAAAAAACTGGCAGTCACGAAAAGTACTAAATAAGAACCCCCCTATTTTTTTGGACTAAATGAGAATGATTATCAAAAAAGAGAAAGCAGAAAAGATCATCCAAAAACACCGTGCTTTTGCTAACTGGAAACCAGCGCGCGCCGTGGCTGAACTAGTGGCCGCTGGGATGTCAGAAACCGAAGCAACGACAATGGTCAAAACAAACGCACCGGAGCGGAAAGCGCATAAGCCACACAACAGCCACGCAAAGCCGGTGAATCTGGAAGCATTGAGCACTCACTACATCGTGGTCGGTGATTACGATTTGCTGAGCCTGAAACATCAGGATGCACTGATTGCTGCCATCCGAAACGGCAAAGGGAAGAGTTCATGGAATGATGGGGCAATGGCGGTAACCCTGTTCGGATTAGTCAAGGCCTACCCGATCATCACCACAGCCGAAGTAAACAAATTCCTCAACCGTGGCGCATTCATCGACAGCATTCCACTGTTCATTGACGGGGAGGTGATTGAAGGTGAAGCGATGCCGTCAGCGAATAACGAGAGCGTGAAAGACGTTTTTCGTGCGGTTAAGCAACTGAAAAAAATCACTGAGCACTTAGCGGATACTGGCACATTGACGCTCAATAAATACCTTGATCGCGTACCGACTGACGAAGACGTTAAACGCGCCGTTGGCATTGTCGCACCAGCAATAACAAACCCGCACTTCCATAAAATCGATTATGCGCGCCAATACAACGATATGCCTGTAGACGCTCACGCCGAAGACAGTAAACGGATTATCAATGAGTGGAAAAACGAACTGAAAATTAAAGGAGGCAAGAAACCGAGCAGCGAAACTTTGACGAGTGAAGACTGATTCGGTTCTTGCCGTTGGCACTAACGAAGAGTTACCCGTGCAAATTATCGCACGGGAACTTAGAAAAATAAATAAGAGCAACGTCATGCTAGAAATTACCCCTAACTTTGCACAGGAAAGAGGGTTGAATCTTTTAAGGGCTGAATGGAAAAAGTACAGCAGCTTTCTTGTTTATGCTCCCACGGGGGCAGGGAAAACCGCTCTATCAGCCTTCATTATTGACGGGTTTGTATCAAAAAACAAAAAAGTCATGATGATCTGCCCATACCTTGTTCTGATAAATCAGACTGCCCAGCGCTTTATCGAGTACGGCTTACCGGAGGATGAAATCGCGTATATCTGGCATGACCATCCCAATCAAGACCCGTCAAAGCTGATTCAGATTGCGTCGGCTGACACGCTGATCCGCCGTGACTTTCCCGAAGACATTAATCTGTTGGTGATTGATGAAGCGCACCTGAAACGCAAAAAGATACTGGAAGAAATTACGCGGCTGACCTCGGAAACAGACTGCAAGGTGGTAGGGCTGTCGGGTATGCCTTTCTCGCCGTTCCTCGGTCACTACTATCAGAAGCTGATTAAGCCCACCACGATAAAAGAGTTAATTCAGCGTGGTGATCTGAGCGCGTATGAGTTTTACGCACCCACCAAGCCTGATTTAAGCAAGGTGAAGTCTGCCCGCAATGACGACTACGGCAGCGATTACAAGGAAGACGAAATAGCGGAAATCATGTGCGGGGCT
>NZ_NJAI01000010.1:82503-94885 GCF_002632725.1 Xenorhabdus hominickii | reverse complement strand
GCAGATGCCCTCATGAATATGTTGGTTACGTCTCATGCGGTGGATAATCCGCTGCGTGTGATCCCTGCCGTCGTCAATGTGGAATGTGGCCTTAACAAGCACATCGTCAATATCTGCCCGCTGGCGATGTTCCTCAGTCACGGTCTGCCTCCAGTTCTCTGACTTTCTGTTCGCCTATCTCAAGAGCGTTTTCCCTGCAAGGCATGACCACAAAAACAGGATTGCCATAGAGTTTGTTAACATCGGCATCAAACCGAAACAGACAACCACTTTCCATGCCGGAAGGTTCGATTTTTACCGCCATCGCTTCATCAAACATTTTGGCGGGATAGGCCAGATATTTAGCCAGAAGGGGCGGAACAACATTTTGTTTCTCTGTCGGGATAATCCTGTTCAAATCAGGGAATCTGCCATGAATAATTTCCAGATGAGTAAGCCCTTCAATTTTGTCTTCTTCTTTGAAATGTACGGCTCTCGCTTTTTCACCTAACTGAATCTCAGTCATTACTGCTTTTTCCGGAATATTTCCCCAGAACTGGATAACCAGATCAGTATCAGTGGCATCGTCATCGGAGAAGATACTGTTCTCTTCCGTGAGTTCCATGCGAACAGCAACATGTCCGTTAGTGGCTTCGAGGTGCTGTCGGGTGATATGTACCCCGGTTAATCCGGGGTGTTTCTTTGTTTGCTCTCCTTTGGCGATACAAACCAAGGCAGCGCGTAACAAATCAGAAGCAATGATCATGACTTCACCTCCGATGTGTCTGAGCATTGGTTTAAGGCAGTAATTGTTTTTTCGCTGAACGCCTCCGGCATCACAGAGAAGAGGGAGTGATGGGTTGAGGTCAGTCGATCATCGGTAAGTGCCGCCTGTGATTTTGCGATAGCCTCCAATGCATCATGAGCCTCCATAGAAATTCGCAGTGTGTGGCGATGTCCGCACAAGTAATCACCTAAATAGGTCACAATGTATTTTGTCTGTTCCATTTTCATCACCTCACTTTTTGCCAAACAGTTTCTTGAGATCCACACCGTGTACCGCCAGCCATGCTTCGGCAGGCCATGACTTAACATGTCCATATCGGGTGTCAGGAACCTTCACCGCTTCGATGTTGTTTTCCTTGCACCATTTGCGGAGTGGGGCGTACTGGTATTCTTTTTCTGTGGCGTTCTGCACCGCCGTAACCGTGGCGTGTTTTGTGCTTTCGCCCAGGCGTTCTTCCAGTTCTCGGCATTTGCGGGCGGCGGCACTGAGTTTGCCGAGGGCCTGAGCTTCACGACTGCGACTGATCTGTGATTTGGTGCGGCGAGCTTCATCACGTTCTTGAGTAATGACGACCTTTTCTTTTTCAGTTGTCAGCAATGCTTCCAGAGCTGCAATGTAATCACCGGGTAAAGCGGGGGGATTGGTTGCGGGTTTTTTCTGGTGAAAGTAAGCTGATTCCATTTTTTCAAAGAAAGACCATGCCTCGTCGGTATCAACGATTTTCGACATACGAGCAGCGCCTTTTTCAGTCCATAGAATCTGCTGACTTGTATGTTTACTAACCAACCCGATGTTATCGGGTACCTTCTTAAACTGACGTAATTCATCCCCTTCGAGCTTGAAATAATGGACGCCATCAATAAACCGTGACTTGTTGTTCAAGAGATTGTCTTGAATATTTTTTGCACTAGCACCATACCCAGCCGCCAGCGTTTCAGTGGTAACGACACGAACACCTTGCCATTCGATCACTGGCAGCTTGTTTGAATCGATAGTAATCAATTCGTTTTTCTTGCTCATTATTCTGCTTCCTTAAGTTCAATCTTCATTTTCTTTGCATGACGTCGCATGGCTCTATTAAGTGGTACTCTTAGGAATTCGCCTTCTGTTGAGAAATTGGCGATATATTTTTTTGAATTTAAATAATCACGTTCTTCGTCTTTTCCTAAACGCATTCCTTGAGGGATGGTCATTCCCATAAATCCTTGCTGAGTTTTACTTCTTTTTATTTTCGCCATCACAATCCCTCCCGAAGAGTTATTTTTGCTTTGCTATAGCCGGTATGTAATAAATGCCTTTTTTCGTTATGTTCCTGACGATATTCAGACCATAATTGAGCATTAATACTGGTGGCTACACTTCTGGCTTTTCCCCAATATGAAGCGGCAAGGTCATACTTCTCTTCTTTTTCCATCTGAATTGCTGTATTAGCAATATCTAAATAGGTTTCATTTTTCATTTTATTGGCTCCGTTTTCTTGGCAATGATTTTTAATATCTCACGCATAAATTCATTACCTTCTGCGGTTAAATTTCCGAATTTGGTAATGAAGCTGTCATATGTATTTATAAGTTCATGTAATTTATGTTGATGCTCGTCTAGTCCATCTTCAAAGAACTTAATTAAAGCGAGAATCAATATTTCCTCATCTAAGTCCAGCCTACAATTAGTTCCATTCACTTTAACTATTACAGAATGGCAACCATGTTTCTTTTGTAATGAATCCAATTTGGCGTGAATAAATGCCTTTCGCTTTCTTTCAAGCAAAGTTAATTGTGTCATTTTATATTTCCCGTTTTCAGAGCGAACGAGTCCCCAGCAATGGCGCTGTAATTAAAACGTGTTTATTGTTTTATTATTTTGATTGCAATTGGAAAAGTTTATTTCCTATAGCTATTAATTCATCTTGGGTTTTTCTGTGTTTTTCTATCGCCTTTATGTGTTCCTTTTTAAGTCGAGCAATTTTTCTTACCTGCCTAATATCTGCTTTCAGTTCTTCCAGTACCTGAGCATGTCGTTCTATAAACTCAGGGCGCATTTTCCCATTGCGCAATGCAGAAGTGCCGTCTTCCTGAATGACTTCTTCGGCAGGGAAGTTACTTGGTCTGCCTTCTTCATTAAACTGCTTTTGCGCCCGCACGTAAGTCAGTTTATTCAGTGCGCCTTTCTCACTCAGATAAGTCTTGCCGGAACCGCGAACGACATAGACTTCACGCGTTTCAATTTGGATATCTTGGTTGGTTGCGGTTTCGATGGGTTTAAGTATTTTCATGGTTATTCCTTATTGATTGAATTATTTTTTCTTCTTTTTTTATTTGTTTTCTTTCTCTTAATTCATGCCTTGCATTGACATTATTTTCATACTCAGCCTCGATAATAAGAGGCAATATAGAAAACAGTCGTGATAATCTATCAAGATCAGTCATTGCATCATCAGAAGAGTATTCTTCACTATTAGCCGCTGCATTAGCTAAGTTAGCAATAGACTTCATTCCATTTGTTATTGAGTAAATGACCTCATCGCTTGATGATGCCAAAAACTGTAGGTCGCTATCACTCATTTCATTTATTCGAATATTACTAACGCTAGTATGACGGTAAATATTATTCATGAATATTCAACTCCTCGGACTCGTGCTATTTCTTTGCCTATATTAAATACTGCGGCCAATGCAATACTAAGTAATTGTGCACCGGACAGACTTTTATCCGTATCCATTAATAAAGAAACATATGTTCTTAGACTTTCTATTTCACTCGCAACGCCTTCCAATTCATCGAATGCCTGATTATCTGACGTGATATATTCTTTATTTATATCCCTTAACCGTTGGGCTAAATCACAAGTTTGACGATGTACGCCACGACACATTAAATAAGCATCCAGTTCAGCTTCATTTTGAGTTGCAGACACTACGGGAAATATTGAGGCTTCAATTTCTTCTGCAATTTCGACGGCTGCTTGTAGTTTATTGTTCATGTTTAATTCCCCTCAGAATTAATATTATTTATCTCAGTTACGATTAACTATTTGACCCATCCAACCTAAAATTACATATGTAGGAGCTAATAACCTTTTTGCTTCCTGCTCATTAGTTGCCTGAGCTTTAATACATATAGGTCGCCTTTGTTTCATGTTGGAGCGCTCTATTGCGCCGAAGATAAAGGTTTTCATGATTACCTTTTATTGAATGCGGAGTAATTTTTTCAATTCAAGATTATCTTTAATAAAGAAAACATCACACTCTGGCAGTAATTCCGCTTGATTCCAGACGACGGCGGGATTTGGTTTTGGTTGAATAGAGTGCTGCATTGGGAAGACAGCAGTTATTGAAATTATCGTAATTTGGAGTAGTTTGAACTGAAATTGCTTTATTAACACGATCCATTGCTTTTCTGTTCAGTGATAATACTGGTCGTGTTGGTATTGTCATTTCTTCAGGATTGAGAGCAGTCTTTAACGCCATATTGATGGCTTTATCCTTGTTATATGCCTCTTGTTGCTCCTTTCTACGCTCATGCCTTCTTTTTCTTGCATTGTTGTAGCCATGAAAGTTGTGCATATCATCCCCCTTAGTTGATTTGTGATTGAGTAGTCTTCACGTCTCAGTCAGTAACCAACTGGTAAGAATGGTGCGCTTTTTCAGCGCTGTCTGTTAAGGAGCGGTGGTGCTTCATCTTTGGCTGTGTGCCTTGAATGCTTTTATTATCACTTTTAGTAATATGCTAGTCAACACTATTGGTAATATTATTTTATCACCAATAGTGATACTATTGATTAATAAAGAAATAAATTTTTAGAATGGATGGATATTGTGACTTACATCACTGACTGGTGTTTTACTGTTCGACTTGACTGATAGTTATGTAGGGAAAGAGCACAAAAAAGCCCTCGCAGGGAGGGCTGGTGAGATTCTGATAGTAGGCCGCGAGGTGCGGCCTATATAAAATTTATGACGTGGTTAACATTTCAAATAGTGATTGTTTACTATTGATATATGTTTTGCTAACTTGCTTTAATGCCGCGTTTTGCCATCATCTCAGCGAAAATCGCATTAAAATGATTTGATCTTGCTTTCATTTCACGCAAAAACCGCTCTGCTTCTTCGGAAGGTAAGTTATCAAACAGTGTTAATAGCTCTTTCTGTTGTTTCGTTAACTGGTTGTTGGCTGGCTTCACTGCTTCAATACGTTCGCTCAATGCATGAACGTATTGAGCCATCTCGACAATTTCTGCTGCTAAAGATGGGCTAAAATCATCTACTGTAATCTCCAGAATTTCAGCGAATTTAGCTGCATGAGATACACTGATAGCATTATTCGCATTTAATAGCTGCGCAACAGCACTCTGCCCCATTACTAGCTTCTCAGCCAGCACCTCTTGAGACAGTCCTAACTCTTTTTTCTTTGCCTCATATATTGCTTTGAGGCGGTTTGCGTCCGATATTTGCTCGTCGCTCAATGGGATCTTCTTCATTACTAGATTCTATAACTTAAAGTCATAATTACCAATCACCGTTAGTGTTGACTATTATATTACTATAAGTGATACTTGTGTCGATCTTAATAGGAGGATGACATGGAAAAAATTCCGTTATCAGATTTTGTATTCCAAAAAGGGCAGGAGGAAGCCGCCTCCCTGTTTGGAATTAATCAAAGCGCCATCAGTAAAGCTCTCTCAGTCGGGAGAAAAATTACTGTTATTGTCCACCTTGATGGGCGAGTTGAAGCGGAAGAGCTAAAACCATTCCCAGCTCATCGTCGTGGATAGTATCTCAATTTAAATTACTGCTCTTTAACATCTCTGTGCTGAAAAAGCACACCTACCAAATAACATCATCTATCTCAGGATAGATGACAATTCTGTATTTTTGTTAAACAAAACTTAATCAAAATCTGACCTCAGTAATTTTGCGTATCGAACACGTCCGTTCGGCACGTAGAAAGGCCAATTCCAATCGTGAATATACACCCAACCCACAACGTAACAATGCCCGAAATTTATCATCCGGGTGATGCGGAATGGATTCAAAAGATGCTTTCCGCCATGAACTCAACCACAAGGGAATACGCGAGGGATAAATACGCTTACGTCTACAAACTTAGGCGGGATGAAGATCCTGTGCCGCATCGCAGGGATAACACCGGCGCTAGGGCTGCTAACACATGGCTTCGATTGTTCTTCAAGAAAAATTACAGATCTATGAAAGGTTATACCGAAGAGCCGTTGTTAGCCCCGAAAGCACAGCCAGAGGACAAGCCCAAATCAGGAAACGCTTTAGGGCAAGGAGCCAGCCAGTAACACCGAAAATGGCTGTGTCTTCTGGCTGTGGAACGGAGGTTAGGGGATCACTAGGGCTGAACATGAAAAAACAGCCAAGTGAGAATAATTATCAAAATGGGGAAAAGCCAAAAAAATTGGCAGTCACGAAAAGTACTAAATATGTACCCCCCTATTTTTTTGGATAAATAAGAATGAATCTCAATAAGAAAGCAGAAGAAATCATCGCAAAACACAAAAAATTAATTGCATGGAAACCAGCAAAAGCTGTTGCCGCACTGGTGAAAATCGGAATGAGCGAGAGCGAAGCAAAGGAGTTTGTGAATAAAAACTCACCAGAAAGGAAGCCGCACAAGCCCCACAATAGCCACGCAAAGCCCGTGAATCTGGAAGCGCTGAGCACTCACTACATTGTGGTCGGTGATTACGATTTGCTGGGCCTGAAACATCAGGATGCACTGATTGCTGCCATCCGAAATGGCAAAGGGAAGAGTTCATGGCGTGATGAATCAATGGCGGTAACCCTGTTCGGATTAGTCAAGGCCTACCCGATCATCACCACAGCCGAAGTAAACAAATTCCTCAACCGGGGCGCATTCATCGACAGCATTCCACTGTTCATTGACGGGGAGGTGATCGAAGGTGAAGCGATGCCATCAGCGAATAACGAGAGCGTAAAAGACGTTTTTCGTGCGGTTAAGCAACTGAAAAAAATCACTGAGCACTTAGCGGATACTGGCACATTGACGCTCAATAAATACCTTGATCGTGTCCCTACCGATGAAGACGTTAAACGCGCCGTTGGCATTGTCGCACCAGCAATAACAAACCCGCACTTCCATAAAATCGATTATGCGCGCCAATACAACGATATGCCTGTAGACGCTCACGCCGAAGACAGCAAACGGATTATCAATGAGTGGAAAAACGAACTGAAAATCAAAGGAGGCAAGAAACCGAACAGCGAAACTTTGGCGAGTGCGACTGATTCGGATCTTGCAACAGGCACTAACGAAGAGTTACCTGCACAAAAGTATCGCACGGGAACTCAGGAAAATAAACAGGGGTGACGTCATGCTAGAAATTACCCCCAACTTTGCACAGGAACGCGGCTTAAGCCTGTTGCGTCAGAACTGGAAACAGCACCGTACCTTCATGGTGTACAGTCCAACGGGATCAGGCAAGACAGGCTTGGCGGCTTTCATCACTGACGGTTATGTATCCCGTGAAATGCGTGTGATGTTCTGCGTGCCTTATACGATCCTCGTAGACCAGACGGCAACAAAGTTTGCAGAGTATGGTTTACCGGAACACGAAATCAGTTACGTGTGGTGCGACCATCCCAATTATGACCCAACCCGGTTAATTCAGATTGCCTCAGCCGACACCATTATCCGCCGTGAGTTTCCCGACAATATCGATTTACTGATTATTGATGAGGCGCACTTACGCCGTAAGCGGATGCTGGAAATTATCCGTGACAGTGACATTCCGGTGATCGGATTATCGGGCACACCTTTTTCCCCGTTCCTTGGGGCTTACTACGAAAAGCTGATTAAGCCGACCACCATGAAAGAGCTGATTCAGCGTGGAGATCTGAGCAAGTACGAATTCTATGCGCCCACCAAACCCGACTTAAGCGGCGTAAAAAGCAATCAAAGTGCTGAATACGGCAGTGATTATAAAGAAGATGAGATTGCCGAAATCATGTGCGGCGCAGATTTGGTGGGCGATATCGTCAGTAACTGGTTAGCAAATGGCAATAACCAGCCGACCATCTGCTTTTGTGTCACCGTCAGCCATGCCAACTTTGTGACCGTGGAGTTTAATCGCGCAGGGATCAATGCCGAAATCATTACAGCGCAGACCTCCCACGAAGAACGCCAGATTATGATTCACCGCTTTGAACAAGGCGCGACCAAGGTTTTAGTGAACGTGGGATGTCTTTTGGCTGGGTTCGATAGCGATGTCCGCTGCATTATCTACGCGAGACCCACAAAGTCTGAAATCCGATGGGCTCAGGCGCTAGGTAGGGGCCTGCGTACTGCTCCGGGCAAAGAAGCCTGCCTTATCTTCGATCACTCCGGCACCGTTCACCGACTCGGCTACCCTGACGATATCGAATATGACGAGCTGCCCCGCAAGCATGACGGCATGAAGTCCAGTTCCAGTTACCGGGAGCAGGAGAAGCGGGAAAAGTTACCCAAAGAATGCCCGTCCTGCCATTACATGAAGCCCGCCGGGGTTTACGTCTGCCCGAAATGCGACTTTAAGCCGTTGGTAGGGGAAGACATTGATGTCGATACCAGCCGCACTATCCAGAAGCTCAGCAAGAAAGAACGCATCTACACCCAGACCGAAAAGCAGAGTTTCTATTCCCAGTTGAAGTACTACCAAAATCAGCGGGCTTCACAAGGCAAGACCGTCAGTGATGGTTGGGTATCCAATACATTTAAAGACAAGTTCGGCATCTGGCCTCGCGGGTTCCATGATACCCCACAGGAACTGACCCCCGAAGTGAACAATTTCATCAAGCACAAGCAAATTGCTTTTGCTAAATCCCGCAAGAAGTCGGAACCGTCCAGTAACGAACAGCAGGAAATGCGCCTTGAAGTAGCCCACCAAAAGGTGCGCGATATCCGTGACCCGTTATCCATTCAGTCCTCTCAGGGAGGCACACGATGAACACAATCAATACGGCCGAGGCGGTTATTGGGCACTGGCCTAAAGTTTTCGAATACTACGGCCTGCCTCCCGTGACAGGCAGGAAACACTTTAAAGGGAAGTGCCCAATCTGTAAGCAAAAGGGCAAATTCCGCATTGATGACCGTGACGGGCGCGGAACATTCATCTGTACCTGCAATGCCGGTGATGGCTGGGCACTCCTCAGATTGACTCAGGGGAAAGAATTCAAAGTGTTGGCCGATGAGATTGATCAGTTACTGGGTATTCAGCGTGAAAACGGGGTACCGAAGCCCAAGGTGAGTACCGTCGCGGATAAGCGCCAGAAGATGATCGCCCACTACTCACGCATGCCGGAACTGAAAGGCACCTCGGCGGAAAGATACCTCCAGCACCGGGGAATTTACAGCCATCACCCGATTGAACAAATCCGCTTCTGTGAAAAGCAGCCGACCTACCAAGGGGATTATCAGGCAATGTGGGCACTGGCGACAGACTCACGCGGCCAGTTGTGTTACCTGCACCGAACCTATCTGGACGGGGAGAAAAAAGCCCCGCTGGAGGTCACCAGAAAGATGATGTCACTTCAGGAAGAGACTTATCTTGATCATGCTCAATCCGTGGCAATCCGTTTGTTTCCGGTAGCTTCCACGCTGGGCATTGCCGAGGGGATTGAGACCGCCTTGTCCTGTAAGCAGATCTACAAGGTGAATACGTGGTCAACCATGAACGCCGGGCATATGGCGAAATTTATCGCCCCGCGTGGTGTTAAGCACCTCATTATTTTTGCAGATAACGACTGGAGCGCCACCGGGGAAGCGGCCGCCTATGCCTGTGCCAATAAAAACCTGAAAGCCAATAATGACATAGAGCGTGTCAGTGTGAGATGGCCCGACCTCGGGGATTTTAACGACCTGCTCCAGCAAGGTTGTCAAGCCAGAGAACGGGAATTTGTGAAAAAGCAGCAGGAGACAGCATAACAATGAAACTGGAATCAGCATTAAAACACTTTCACCCGAAGTCTCCGACATTTAGTGATACGTCAACCAGTACCGCACCGGACAGAATGAAAGGCATGGATACCGCGGCGGCTTTAGGGATGGCTGAATCACAGGCCAAGTTCGGCATGGCGGCATTTTTCGCCAAGAATGATGTCAGTGAAGAAGACAAGTTCAGCACCGTAGAGGCGTTGACCCGATACGCAAGACGAACTGTCCCTAAACTGATATCGAAGGCCACAGGGAATAAATTGGGGCAGTGTCTGGTGATCTTATCCAAGATGGCCTTTGAGGATTACGCCCGTTCAGCCGCGTCAATCTGTCAGTGTTCGGAATGCAAAGGAAAGGGGCTGATCTACGGGATGAAGGAGGTTGAGAAGCATCCCGGCATTACTCGTGCCGATGGCGTGGTGATTATCGAGCCGTGGATTAAAACGGAGCAAGTGGGTGAGCTTTGCCAGAAATGTAACGGGAAAGGCGTTCTGTCAAATCGCTGTCGTTGCAAAGGGCGAGGATTGGTACTTGATGAGGAAAAGACGGCATTGCAGGGTGTGCCGGTTCATAAAATCTGCCCTCGGTGCTCTGGGCGGGGTTACAGCAAAGTGCCCTCGTCAGTGGCTTATACAGCAATCAAGGCGCTTATTCCTGAGTTGACTCAATCGTCATGGTCTCGCAACTGGAAACCCTTTTATGAAAAGCTTGTGGGTAAGTGCTACACCGAAGAAAGCCATGCGGAAGCTGCATTTAGCAAGGTGACAAAATAAACTGTTTATGTCATCGACAATATTTGCATTTTGCATAAAGTTGGCGTACCATCTTCAAATAGTGGGAACTTGTAACTATACTCACTACGAATATTTAAGACCTCGCCTCGGCGGGGTTTTTTGCTTTCTGGGGGAATGAATGTCTGCACCAATCACCGAATCTTTAGTTATCCGTCCTGCATCTGAACAACCCACGCCGGATATGAATGGCAAAGAGGTACTGGTCTTGAATCCTTGCGATGGCTGGCACATTGGGTATGTCAATTTCTGGGATGGGGAATACAGCGGTATCTACCGATGGATAGGTGAGGAGTTTGAGCCTCGGTACTTTTATGTCGCTTGGGCATTACTGCCAGATGGCTTGAAAATCGGCGATGCCTTCGAAGACCAGAGCGCGACACCGGAAGAACATGATCGTTACTGGGCAGCAAGAAAGATGCCGAACGGGAAATAGCATTCCACCGTCGTAAATCCAACCACCTAAGAATCCTAGGTAGTTCAAAATCCCAGACTTGCGGGATATTTAGATGAATATTTCAATGCAGCGAATAGACGAAATGGCTGAAGAAATTATTTCTGAGCTTTTTGCAGACGGTAAAACTCCAATGGAACAATTTGGTATTAATTGGAAGCAGGCTGAACGCTTAGACTCACGAAACGAGGTTCAACTCGATCATGGTCGGTCAACACCTATATCACTATTAAATCAATATGTTATATGTGATTTTGGGTGGCGTGGTCAACACCTCGATCCCCCTAGATAACTCAACCTGTCGGTCAGACCGACTAGTTAAAATTCAAGGCTGCGCATGGCGTGGCTTTTTTCATTTCTGGAACTTTGGCGTAGAGGGTTCGCGCGGATGCCTGAAGAGCATTAGGACTCGGTTCGATTCCGAGAGGTTCCACCAAATTATCGAAGGTCGCTGAGGCGGCCTTTTTCGTATCTGCAATCCTAACTATTTGATATTCATTCGATGCCGGAATTCCGATATCGGAACCATCCCAGTTTTGCACAGTGGCAATAAATGGAACTCCTCTGATGACCATTGAAAACATCACCCTGAACCCCCCGGAGTCTAAGAGCGCGGGTATCACGCAAAAAAATATCGCTCAACTTAAGCAGCTTTTCCCTGAAGTATTCTCGGAAGGAAAAATCGACTTTGACGCCTTAAAAGCGGTGCTGGGTGAGGCCGTTGATGATTCAGACGAGCGCTATAGCTTCACTTGGCAGGGTAAGGCGCGTGCCCGTCAGATTGCCCAGACGCCATCAACCGGTACGCTACGTCCATGCAAGGAAGAGAGTGTGAATTGGGATACGACCGAAAACCTGTTTATTGAAGGCGACAATCTTGACGTGCTTAAGTTGCTGCAAAAGTCTTATCACAAAAAGATAAAGATGATCTATATCGACCCGCCCTATAACACCGGCAAGGATTTTATCTATAACGACAGGTTCAATGATACATCGGGTCGGCGTCATACAAATTGGCTGAATATGATATTTCCACGGCTGCTCGTGGCTAAAAACTTACTGCATCCGGAAGGAATGATCGCTATCTCTATCGATGATAATGAAGTCTTTAATTTAGTGAAGGTGTGTGAAGAAATATTTGGCTACGATGCCATTAAAATCATTGCGGTTAAAATGAGTGAAGCCAGTGGCCTGAAAATGACCAGCGTCAAAAAACGGGGCACCATTCCAAAGTTAAAAGAATATATCATGGTGATAAAACCGAGTGGTATCAATAATATTGAATTTACCCCCATAAAGAAACCTATCTGGGACCCGGCGTATAATATCTATTTGGATAATTTTAGCCGGGAGCACAGGGATTTTTATGATGCGATAAAAGAGTCGGAATATCTTAGTGATGAGCAGTTAAATAAACTG
>NZ_NJAI01000010.1:63898-82403 GCF_002632725.1 Xenorhabdus hominickii | reverse complement strand
TTCAGCCAAAATAACCAAAGCCAGCCATGGCGATCACCTCCGGCAGCTAGTCCGTGAAGAAATACGCCAGTTCGTTAATCGCGAAAGTCGATGTGGCGGCTTGTTCTCAACGTGGTGACGCTATGCCGCCCCGTATCTATGGCAGCAAGTGGAACAAGGCTCGGTTGGCGTTCCTGCAACAACACCCTTTGTGCGTGATGTGTCGTAAGCAGAGCAGATTAACCCCTGCAACGGTGGTTGATCATATTGTCCCGCATAAACTCAAAGATGCCATTAACGCCAATGACAGTGAAGCAATCAAAGTGGCGCAGCGTTTATTTTGGGGCCGAAAGAACTGGCAATCACTGTGTGCATCGCATCATAACTCCACTAAACAGCGTATCGAGAAGCACAAGCAAGAGATCGGTTGTGATGTCAACGGTATTCCGATTGATGACAATTCACACTGGAACACATAACGCGATGAAATTTATGTCTGAACAAACAGATACAAATAAAATGATTACTCATAAAATGATACCTAGGGTGATTGTAAAGTTCCGTCCGGAAAGTATTGGACCGCCGCCATCCCTCAACGATATCGCTAACGCAGTTTTTTAATAAAAAAGACACAAAACAGACAAAACAGCTTGACACCGAAAGGAGGCTGTCAATGACAAAGCGCACGCGTTCTGACAGCCTCAAAGGCAAAATGCAGGCGATTGTCAACGCATTTCAGGACACGATAGTCCCGCCGGCACACGCCGGTTTAATGCCGGAGGCCATCGACTTCTACAACGATAACATTCGCACGAAAGCCCTTAATCTGTGGACGCCTTCCGACCTGATCGAGGTGGTCAGTCTGGCGAATAACCAATATGCCCTGATGGCAGTCAGTCACTACCTGCGCAAACTGGAGGCGGATTATGCCGAGACGCGTGACGAGAAGGCGATCAAAGAAAACCGCAAATACAAACTGGAATTAACCCGCGTGATTATTGCTCAGCGTTCCGGCTTGCAAATCCATTCACGTGCCACCAATGGCGAAAGCCGTGACCAGCGCAACAAGAATCAAAATGATACCGACGCGCGTGCGCTATTAGGCACGGTTGAAGACGATGACTTGTTGGCCTCGCCCTGGCATTAAGGAGAGCAAATGGCCAGTCAATTATCGCGCGGTGAAAAAGTGATCGCGTTTATCGAGCGGTACTGCATTGTCCCTGAAGGCGTGCTGCTGGGTAAACCCCTGAGGCTGGAGGCGTTCCAGAAACAATTTATTCTGGATGTCTACGATAATCCCCACGGGACACGCACCGCGTATTTATCAATTGCCCGTAAAAACGGCAAAACCGGCCTCATTGCGGGGATACTGCTGGCACACTTGGTCGGTACAGAGGCGGTGCAGAACTCGCAGATTGTGAGCGGGGCAATGAGCCGTGACCAGGCTGCCATCGTCTTCAATCTGGCGGTGAAGATGATCAACCTGAATCCCCGGTTACAGCAACTGATCCACATCATACCCAGTAGCAAACGGCTGATTGGCAAGCCCTGCAATGTCGAATACAAGGCCCTGTCGGCTGACGGCAAAACGACCCACGGACTTTCACCGGTGCTGGCGATACTCGATGAGGTCGGGCAGGTCAAAGGCCCGCAAAACGATTTCATTGATGCTATCACGACCTCACAGGGGGCGCATAGACGCCCGTTACTGGTCGCTATCAGTACACAGGCACCCACAGACGCCGATTTACTCAGCATCTGGCTCGACGATGCGGCGAATTCGAAAGATCCGAAAATTGTGTCACATGTTCACACGGCACCGATGGACTTGGAAATTACCGACCCTGACGCATGGAAAGCTGCCAATCCTGCGCTGGATATCTTTCTGTCACTGGAAGAGGTTGAGGGGCAGGCCAAGCGTGCCGCGCGGATGCCGTCGGAAGAGAACAGGTTTCGTAATCTGGTATTAAATCAGCGGGTATCACTGGTGTCGCCGTTCATTTCACGCAATACGTGGCTGGCCTGCGCCGGAGAATGGGAACCCATCGTTGGCAAATGTTACGCCGGGCTGGATCTGTCGGCGGCCAAAGACCTGACGGCGTTGGTCATTATCGGCAAATCCGCCTCGGGCAAATGGAACGTTCACCCGTTTTTCTGGACACCGGATAAGACGCTGTTGGACAGGGCGAAAACGGATCGCGTGCCTTACGATGTGTGGAAGAAGCAGGGTTTTCTGCGCACCACGCCGGGGGCAACGGTGGATTATGAATATATAGTCAAAGAGCTCATTGAAATTACAGAGAAATTCGATATTGAGGTGCTCAATTTTGACCGATGGCGGATTGATATCTTCAAGAAAGAAGCCCAGCGGGTCGGCCTGTCCCTGAAAATGGAACCGTTCGGGCAGGGTTACAAAGACATGTCTCCGGCCATGGATAAAACGGAGCAATTATTGCTGGAAGAGCAGGTTAACCACGCCAACCATCCCGTATTAACCATGTGTGCCGCCAATGCGGTCGTTGAGCAGGATGCCGCCGGCAACCGGAAGCTCGCGAAAGATAAATCGACGGGGCGTATGGACGGCATGGTCGCGCTGGTGATGGCCGCGGGGGCATTGAACAGGGCGAAAGGCACATCCGGTCTCGAGGCATTCCTCAAGAACCCCATCATGGTGGGTCTGTAAATGGCGAAAAAAATAGGCAAGATTAAAAGCGCCCTCCTGAACTGGATGGGTGTCCCGATAGGGCTGCTGGACGGGACTTTCTGGCAGGAATGGACAGGGATGAGCAGCAGCGGCAGGACGGTAAGCGCGGACAGCGCGCTGCAATTGTCCACCGTGTGGGCGTGTGTTCGGTTGCTGAGTGAAACAGTTTCAACGCTGCCGCTAAAAATATACCAGTCGAAGGATGATGGCTCGCGCCAATTGGCGAAAAACCACCCTGCTTACACGATATTATGCAACCGCCCCAATCTGGAGATGACGCAATCCCGATTTATGTTAACGGTGGTCGCCAGTATCTGTCTGCGTGGCAATGCGTTCATCGAAAAGAAGTTCATTGGTAACAAACTGGTGGCGCTGATCCCGCTGTTACCACAAAACATGAACGTCAAGCGGCTACTGAGCGGGGATATTGAATACACCTACGCCGATAGCGCGGGGAAAAATCAAGGCGAACGCCGGATTATCCCAGTCAAAAACATGATGCACATTCGTGGGTTCGGTATCGACGGACTGAGTGGTCTGATCCCGGTTAAGACAGGGCGTGATGTGATTGGGGCGGCACTCTCCACGGATGAAGCCGCCGCCAAAGTCTTTGAAAATGGGTTGCAAAGCTCGGGCTTCATTTCAGCGAAGACCGATTTAACCGAGGAACAGACTCACGTCATTCAACAACACATCAAAACCTTCACCGGGTCGAAAAACGCCGGAAAAATGATGGTGCTGCCCGCGGATCTCACGTATCAGAACATCACGATGAACCCAGAGGCCGCCCAACTGTTACAAAGCCGTTCGTACAGCGTTGAAGAGATTTGCCGCTGGTTCAGGGTGCCGCCCGTGATGGTCGGGCATTCAACGAAGCAATCTAGTTGGGCGTCGTCACTGGAAGGCATGAATATGCAGTTCCTGACCCACACACTCAGGCCGCTGCTGATCAATATCGAGCAGGAAATATCGCGTTGCCTGCTGGATTCCGACAGTGACTATTACGCCGAATTTAACGTGGAAGGGCTGCTGCGTGCAGATAGCCGGGGCAGGGCAGCTTATTATGCCACCGCGTTACAAAACGCCTGGATGAGCCGCAATGAAGTCAGGCGCAAAGAGAATTTACCGCCCATTGAAGGCGGCGATGTTTTCACGGTGCAATTAAACCTGACCCCAATAGACCTGTTAGGGGAAGAGCAAGCGAAAAAACCCCGTTCAGAGGACAGTAACAATGATGATGAAGAACAAAATGCCCGTCGCTCCTGAAGCAAAGCCGTTTAATGCGGTATTCAACGACGTGAGACCCCTTGCGCTCGACAAATGGAACAGCGGGATCCGAGCCGCGAATGCCGATAACACTCTCTCTATTCTCGATGTGATTGGTGAGAGTTTTTGGGATGAGGGCGTCACCGCGAAACGGCTATCGGGGGCATTACGGACGATGGTCAATCAAGATGTCATCGTCAATATTAACAGTCCGGGCGGTGATGTGTTTGAAGGTATCGCCATTTATAACCTGCTGCGTAACCACAGCGGGAAAGTCACGGTCAACGTACTGGGGCTGGCGGCTTCCGCCGCCTCGATTATCGCGATGGCCGGCGATGAGATCAACATGGGTCGCGGTGCTTTTCTGATGATCCATAACGCATGGACATGTTGCTGTGGCAATAAAAATGACCTGATTGCGGTCGCCGAAGCGCTAAAACCGTTTGATGATTCACTGACCGATATCTACTCCACCCGGACAGGTATCGATAAGGCCACCATCGCCAACATGATGGACGACGAAACGTTCATTAACCACACAGACGCCCTGACGCAGGGTTTTGCCGACGGCTTGTTAACCGCTGACGTGATTGATGACGGTAATGACAGTCCACAAGCCGCCATGCGCAAACTGGATGCGTTGCTGGCGAAATCTCACGTACCACGCGCAGAACGACGAAGACTGATTAACGCTTTAAATGGGAGTACGCCGGGCGCTACGACCCACCATAATGGCACGCCGGGCGCTGCCGACGAAGTAAACCCCGCTGTTTTAAACGAACTGGAAAAGGCGGTCAATGCCTTTACGCCCAAAATAATCTGATGGAGGTTGTTTATGTCTGACACGGTAGAATTACTGAAAAATTTGTCTGCCAAAATCGAAGCGGCTAACAGCCAATTCAACGCTAAAGCCGAAGAAGCCCTGAACGAAGCGAAAAAGGTCGGCGGTCTGTCTGCCGAGACCAGGGCGTCCGTTGACAAGATGGCGTCTGAGCTGAATACACTGCGTGAAGCGGAAAAATCCCTCAAGGCAGAACTGGGCGAGTTGCAACAACACGTTGCACAAATGCCCCTGCAAAATGCGGTACACGTTGCGCAGACACTGGGCCAGCAGGTGATTTCCGCTGAGCTGATGAAAGGGATGAGCGGCAATATCTCCGCTAACCGTCGCGTCTCCGTGCCGGTGCAGGCGGCATTGACAACACCGCAGCTTCCTGACCGGGTGATTGAGCCGCACCGCCTGCCAGAGATTGACGTGAAACCCCGGCACCGCCTGTTTATTCGCGATTTGATTTCAGGCGGAACAACCACCTCCAACGCGATTTTCTGGGTACAACAAACCGGGTTCACCAATAACGCCGCCGCTGTTCCTGAGGGCACGGCGAAACCCTACAGTGATATCTCATTTGCGACCCAGATTACCCCCGTCGCCACGCTGGCGCACATGTTCAAGGCGTCTAAACAGGTGCTGGACGATTTTGGGCAACTGAAATCCCTGATTGACAGTGAAATGCGCTACGGGTTGAAGTTTGTTGAAGAGCAACAAATCTTGTTCGGTGACGGGGCGAACGGCAATATCAAAGGCATTGTCCCGCAGGCCAGCAAGTACAAAGCCGAGCTTAAAGTGGACAAAGCGACGGCGATTGACGATATCCGCCTGGCGATGTTGCAGGCGCAATTAGCCCTGCTCCCGCCATCGGGGGTTATCACTCACTTTGCTGACTGGGCGACGGTGGAGCTGATCAAAGACAGCCTGGGACGCTATTTGCTGTCTAACCCACAAGGCTATACCACGCCGACTTTGTGGGGGCTGCCTGTCATTGCCACGGATGTGGCCGCATTCCGGGGCAAGTTCCTGGTGGGCGCCTTCGATTCCGCTGCCCAGATTTTTGACCGCGAACAAATGAACATCGTTATCTCCAGCGAAAACGAAGACGATTTTGGCAAAAACATGATCTCCATTCGCTGCGAAGAGCGTTTGGCGCTGGTGGTCAAGCGTCCGGAAGCCTTCATTTACGGTGATTTCACCGCGTCCGCGACCACCAAAGGCTAATCATTTTCGGCGGCTGTCACAGGCCGCCTTTTTTATGGCAGGTGACGGATGATACCCCTCTCAATGATTAAAATTCATTGCCGGATAGATTCACCCTTTGATGATGATTTACTCCGGCAATACGAAAAAGCCGCCATTCAATACGCCCTGAATTATACCGACAGAAAAACCCTGCATGTCCCGAAGAATACCCCGGAAGCGGAAGCCCCCCCGCCTGATACGCCTGCGCTGGTGCTGGATGAGGCGGTCATCCAGGCTCTCTTGCTGCTTATCGGTCACTGGTATGAGAACCGCACAGCCGTTGTCGTGGGGCAGTCAGTGGCGACTCTCCCGTTTGCCGTGAAGGCTCTGCTGCAACCCTATAAACGTTACGCTCTGTGAGGTCAATAATGGATATCGGCAGACTGCGTCATCGAATCAACATTCAGGGTATCTGCTCTGACCGGACGCCCTCGGGCAGCGTCATAAAAGAGCGCTACACCGTGGCGACGGTGTGGGCGGAGGTGAAATTTATCAGCGGGCGCGAACTGGTGGCCTCTAAGACGGTGCTGTCTGAAAGTCTCGTCCGGTTCTGGATACGGTATCGCGGTGATATCAACACTGCGATGGAAATCGTTTTCAAAGGCAAAACTTACACGGTTCAGGCCGTGATGCCGGACAACCGGTTAATCCTGCTTGAACTGCTCTGTCAGGAGGGCGTTAAACAATGACGACCGTGGATTTTTCCGCACTCAAAGATCTTTCACGGGATTTGGC
Organism: Xenorhabdus hominickii; assembly: GCF_002632725.1. Taxonomy (GTDB): domain Bacteria; phylum Pseudomonadota; class Gammaproteobacteria; order Enterobacterales; family Enterobacteriaceae; genus Xenorhabdus; species Xenorhabdus hominickii. Next base: position 75,645 of record NZ_NJAI01000010.1, on the reverse strand, counting down.
GCTGCTCAGCAAGGCTGAAAGTCACACCGTGTTGCGTAAAGGCACGCATGCGGGGGCGAAAATCCTGCGCGACGAAACCCGCCACCGCGCCCCGGTCAGAACAGGTCGACTCAAAAAGAACATTGTGGCGGCCAACCGAAAAACAGGCCGGAACGGCACAGTTTCATCCGGTGTCTATGTGCGGGGTTCGAACCAATCCGGCACGAACAGTGATACCAAAATGAAAAAAAATGACCCCCGAAACGCCTACTACTGGCGATTTTTGGAAAAAGGCACATCCAAGATGGCGGCAAAACCCTTTATCGATCCGGCCTTTGAGGCTAAAGCTGACGAAGCCGCCGAGGCGGCCTTTAATGTGGCACTGAAAGCCATTGACGAGGTACTGGCGAAATGAAAGACGGCGACCTGTTCAGACGGTTAGATCCGGTGTTGCCCGGGCGGGTTTTTCCTTACCTGATCCCGTTGACCGAGAGAAACACCGGTTCCCCGTGGTGCGTCTTCTCCACGTACAGTATTTACACCGATGTGCTGAGCGGTCAATCCGTGAAAATGACCCGAATTCAGATTGACGCCTACGCGAAGACGATCGAGCACGCCGACCAGATTTGTGACGGCGCCCTTAACGCCATCAAACCCCTGCAACCCGTCGAGGTGGAACACGAGAACAGTTTCGAGAATGACACCGAACTTTATCGCGCCACCATGACATGCAAAATCTACACCTAACCCTGCCGGAGAACGACCCATGGCAAAATACGAAAAAACGTTAGGCACATCCCTGGCCGTGTCCGCCGAGGCGACTAACGACGACATTAACGCCGCTATCAAGTGGGTGTCTATTGATACCTCAGTGAAAGAGATTAGCTACACAGGCGGTCAGAAATCGGATATCGAAGTCACGACGCTCGGATCCCGTGAGCAGGAAATGATTAACGGCCTGGCCGCCCCGGCCGAAATCACCATTTCCGGGCACTGGACTGCCGAAGAGGAAGGGCAGGATATTTTGCGGCTCGCCTACGATACAGACCAGGCTCACGCCTTCCGTGTTAAGTTCCCCAGTGGCAATGGCTACACGTTCCTGGCTGAGGTCAGACAGGAATCGTGGAGCGCCGCCGCGAACGGCATCGTCAACGCCTCCTTTACCTTGCGCATGAAAGGCCGCCCAACCCCGTTGAACAAAAAACCAACCCCTCTCCAGAAGGATAATCAGGCATGAATATTCGCCAGCTGGCATTAACCCCGCATTTGGGGTTTCGCACCAAAACCGTCACCGTGAAAGAGTGGGATAACGCCACCGTCGTCTTGCGTGAACCCTCCGCCGCCGCGTGGGTTGAATGGAATGACATCACCCACCCGGAAGCCGATGATGATGTGCCTATATCGATTGCGGAGAAAGTGCTTCGCAATACCCGCGCCGATGCGGTGTTGTTCATTGATGTGCTGTGTGATGAAAACGGGGAACCGGTATTCACCCCCGGCGATATGGATGAAGTGGTAAAAATCTATGCCCCCGTCCATTCCCGCCTGCTGCACCAGGCGCTCAGTCTGGTGACTGACAGTGATGAAGCCGAAAAAAAGTCAGATCCCCATTAACCTTCTTCATGCTGACACTCGCTTTGCGGCTCGGTAAGACCCTGACCGAGTTGCAAAACGGGTTAAGCGCCAGCGAATTGATGCTGTGGAGGGCTTACGATCGTATCAATCCCCTCAGCGACCGGCGGGGCGATATTCAGGCGGCACAAATCGCCTCGGCGGTCTATCAATCGCAAGGCGCAAAAATCAGTTTGAGCGATGCGCTGCTTGAATGGGGTAATCCAGACGAAGATAAGCAGGGCGACTTCGAAAACTTCTTTATGAATCTCGCATAGGTGGCACAGTGGCAAAACTCCGCGAACTGATTATCAAAATATCCGCTAACTCCAGCTCTTATCAGGCTGAAATTGCGCGAGCGGCGCGATTGAGTGAAAACTATCACCGCGTGATGGAAAACGGTAACCGAAGTGCCGCGGCGGCCGCGCGGGGCAGCAGTGCCGCTTTGCGGGACCTGAATAACCAACTGGTTTCCGTGAAAGCCTCGGCCATGGGCATGGCGGGCGCGTTTGCGGGGATATTCGCCACAAGTAAACTGGTCGAAACCGCCGACAAATGGACAAACCTAAATTCCCGTTTAAAGCTGGCGACGGCGTCCAGCGTGGACTTAGCCAACAGCCAGCGTTTACTGATGGCGATGAGCCAAAAAACTGGCACGTCATTCGAGGCGAACGCGACGGTATTTGCCCGTGCCGCGGCGCCTATGCGGGCACTCAAATACGCCTCGCAGGATATCGTCAATATGACGGAAGTCCTGTCAACAGGATTAAGAATATCCGGTGCGAGCGCCTCAGAATCCAGCTCGGTATTGGTTCAGTTCTCGCAAGCGATGTCCTCCGGCGTTCTGCGCGGGGAAGAGTTTAACGCGATGGCGGAGAACGGCAGTAGAATCATTCAGGCGCTGGCGGATGGCATGGGGGTGGCCAGAACCAAATTAAAAGGCATGGCGGATAACGGGCTGCTGACGATGGATAAAGTCATCCCCGCCTTGCTGAGCCAGATGGAGAAACTGAAAGCGGAAGGCCTCTCAATGGGGGCGACGGTCGAAAAATCGTTAACCCGCGTTCAGAATGCTTTTATGCAGTGGGTGGGCGGAGCGAATGAAGCGACGGGCACAACCCGTGTTCTCGCCGGGGTACTGGATGACCTGTCTAAAAATATCAACGATGTTGCTGCGGCGGGCGTGGTGGTGGCTGGTTTGTTCGGGGCACGGGCGTTAGGTAACCGGATATCCGCGATTGGGGCATCAACGTCTGCCCTGATCCAGAATTCCCGCGCCGAAATTAATAACGCAGATCACGCTTACCGCAATGCTCAGGTTCAGGTCGCCTCAGCGAGAGCCAGCGCGTATCAGGCACAACAAAACGTGATCGCCGCCCGCTCACGCATGCTTCAGACCACAACGGCACAGACCTTCGCTGCCGCCGAAGCGAGACTGAACAGGGCACTGACCGCAGAGGCGGCAGCACAGGCCAGAGTGACACAAAGCATCAATGCAAGAGCCGCCGCTCAAGCCCGGCTCAATGCGGTCACTTCGCTCGGCTCAAGGATAGGGGGGGCACTTCTTGGCGCTGTTGGTGGAATACCCGGTGCTTTGATAATGGCAGCCGGTGCGGCCTATCTGTTGTACCAAAATCAGAGACAAGCCAAGGAAGAGGCGCGGGCGCACGCGAAAGAAGTGGCAAAAATCAAGGAAGAACTGAGTAAAATGGATCCCATTCAGCTCAGGGACACCAAAAAACAACTAAAAGAAGATCTGGCCGTTGCTAAAGAGGATTTGGAAGAATTCAGGAAGGCGATGACGAAAAACCAAATCAGCCTCGATCTCTTCATGAAAGATAAAAGCAAAGGTAAAAAGGTTGACATTAAAATCACCGAATTCAGCACTAAACTTTCAGAAAGCCGTTCGGCGTATGAAGCAACGCTGAAAACGGTCGATGAAATCACCTCGGCCCTCACGAGTCTGGGCGATCAACAATCGATAAACAGCGAGAAAGAAAAAAGGTTTACCACGGCGATTAACGAAATGCGCAAAACCGGTAATGTGACACTGGCGTTGCAAAATCAAAAGCTGGAACTCACCGTCAATCTTCTGGAGCGGATCAAAAACTCAGGTATTGATGTCTCGGGTATTCACATTCCCGTCCCTGTGGTTACATTCGAACCAAACGACAAAATAAAATCGGCCCTGAAAGATCAGGAGAGAGAAATTGACCTCTCTAAAAGAAAAGGGGTGGATAAAGTTAAACGTGAGGCTTATTACAAAGCCGTCGATATGGGGCTGAATCCTGATGACAAGCAACAAAAGCCCTACATAGATCAGGTCATCAATAATGCCGCTCAGATACACCAAAACACCGAAGCGATACGGAAACAGGATGAAGCGGCCAGAAAAGCTCAGAGTGAGGCCGAAAGTGCCGCCCGGAACGCCGCAAAAATCAAGGAAGATTACGCACATAAAGTGGCTGAACTGAACACGCAACTGGCCACCGAAGCGATCCGCTACAAGGAAGGCAATACAGCCGCCGAATTGTTCGCAGCTTCAATGGCATCCGGCAAAAATTTCACTCAGGCACAAAACAGCGAAATCGGCAGACTTAACAAAACGCTGGAAGAGACCAAACAGAAATACCAGGACTTACAAGACGCCATTTCAAACGACCCCTTCCGCAATACCGCCGAGAGCGCCAAGAAAGCCCGTGAGCAACTGGAACGCCAGCTTAAGAACAAACAGATAACGCCGGAAGAATACGGGCGCCGCAAAGAGGATATCTGGAGAGATGAGGTCAGGGGCGGTACTAACGCTAAACAGCAGTATGCCGTTTCCGCCAGAGATGACTTACGGGGCGAAGTTGACCCGATACAGGATTTGGATAACCAACTGGCCCGCAAAAAAGCCCTGTATGACACCTACGCAGAAACACAAATTATCAGTGAACAGCGTAAGAATGAACTGATTGCTGCCGCTGAAACGGAAAACAACACGAGACGTATTGAGGCGGCAAAACAGCTATTTTCTACCCAAAGCGCCTATCACGCAGTAGCGATCAACCTGTTTGATACCGTCAGCGAACGCATGGGCAACATGATTACCGGCATGTTAAACGGAACTAAATCGCTCAAAGAAGGCGTTTCCGAAATGTTCGCATCAATGGCGCAGAGCGTCGTTCAGAGTTTAATGAAAATTGCGGCTAATAAGGCGTTTGAAATGCTGGCATCTTCATTCGGTGGCAGCGCAGGTGGCTTCACCTCTATGTTCACCCAGAACGCCAAAGGCGGCGTTTACAATTCTCCTAGCCTGAGTAGTTACAGTGGTCAAATAGTGAATCAACCTACCTTGTTTGCCTTTGCTAAGGGCGCTGGCCTTATGGGAGAGGCGGGGCCGGAAGCCATTATGCCGCTGACCCGTAGCGCGGACGGTTCGCTGGGTGTCCGGGCGATCGCACCAAAGAGGTTAGCGGGTGGAGATAATACCCATATCAATGTCTACATCACGGACGGAAAAACAGAAAGTTCATCACAGAACGGTGACAATGAAGCCTTCGGGCGACGATTCGCCCAGGCTGTAGCTCAGGTTTATTACACTGAACGTGACCGGGATTTGCGGCAGGGAGGAGCGATCAATAAAGCGATAAGGGGACGATAATGGAAATGTTTAAATGGCTGCCGCGGGTGAATGCCAGTTCCAGCGTCGAGTTTGCCATCCGAAAAGCGAAATTCGGCGACGGTTATGAGCAGGTCTCCGGTGCGGGGATTAACCCTAAATCAATGAGATGGAGTGTTGATTTTGCTGGCAATGAAAAATACATCGCCGAAATTATCGCATTCCTTGACCGACACGCAGGTCATCAATCATTCATCTGGACGCCTCCGCTGGCAAATAAGGGGCTGTTTCGGTGTGAAAGCTATAAATATCAGGCCATTGACTACAAAACCTATACCCTTTCCACCGAGTTCATTGAAGCGCACGCCCCATAGAGGAAGATAATCATGTTTACAGCTGACGTGCAAAAGCTGGACGCCGGAAATATCGTCCGGCTCTACGAGATTGACGGAACAAAATTCGGCGCCGATGTACTCCGTTTTCATGCGTATGGCATGCCGGTGACATCCGGCGAGATTGAAGAAGCAGAAAAGAAAGGCAGTCAGCCGCCACCCAAATCCCTCTGGTGGCAAGGGATGGAGTACAAGCCGTGGCCTGTCCAGACTGAGGGGCTGGCAATGTCCACGGATGGACAGGCCGCTCATCCTCGCTTCTCCGTCGCCAACATTGAGGGAACCATCACCGCACTATGCTTGCAATTTGATGACATGGTGCAAGCAAAAGTGACACTCCATGATACCTTTGTCCATTATCTGGACGCCAAAAATTTTCCTGACGGTAACGCTACCGCTGATCCGCAGCAAGAACGCAAGCTCATGTTTTACGTAAACCGGAAAATATCCGAAACGGATACGGTGGTGGTTTTTGAGCTGGCCAGCCCGGCGTCACTGGACGGCTTAATTATTCCCACCCGGCAAATTCACGGCGTGTGCACATGGCGTGCTCGCGGGTGGTATCGGACAGGCAAAGGGTGTGACTACGCCGGAACGAAATATTTTGATATCGACAATAACCCGGTGGATGACCCGAGTCAAGACCGCTGTCCCGGCACCGTGATTGCCTGTAAATTGCGTCACGGTGAGGATAATGATCTGCCCTTCGGGGGATTTCCGGCCTCATCCCTTATCAGGAGGTAGTCATGCGTGACAAGACATTGGAGGCAATATTTGAGCATGCTAAACAGGCATACCCCCATGAATGTTGCGGCGTGATAGTCCAGAAAGGCCGCGTAGAAAAATACCTCCCCTGTAAAAATTTAGCCGTCAACCCCACCGAGCAGTTTCAGCTGGACCCCTGCGATTATCTGGACGCCTCGATATGGGGAACGATTACCGGCATCGTTCACAGCCACCCGGATGCGACCACCCTGCCCAGTGATCTGGATGAGGCGCAATGTGATTTCACCGAATTACCCTGGCATATTGTGAGTTACCCGGAAGGTGATTTAAGGACAATCTATCCGCGTGGTGAATTGCCTTTGGTGGGGCGTCCGTTTGTGTTGGGTATCTATGATTGCTACGGTCTCATTATGAGCTATTACCGCCAACAATACGACATTGAACTGAATGACTACCGGGTCAATTATCCCTGGTGGGAGCAAGGCGAAAACCTCTACATAGAGCATTTTGAAAAAGCCGGTTTTATTGAAATAACCGGCGATCCACAGGCGAGCGATGTGGTGCTGATGCAGGTTCAGGCCGATGTTGTTAACCATGCCGGAATTTTACTGGAAGGGAATTTATTGCTACATCATCTTTATGGTCAGTTGAGCCAGAAAGTTCCTTATGGTGGATACTGGAAGGACAGGACGATTGTTATATTACGTTATAATAAATGGGAATGATTTCATTTTTGTTTTCAGAATGATAAGTTCATTTTTTTGCGAATAAAATCAGTCGAGGGTATTTATGTACAGAAGCCATTATGATTCAGGTCCTTCACTTGAAGTAACTTTATTTATTTTAATCATCATTGCGCTTGTTGGTCTCGTTATTGGTTTTTTTATAATACGATACGCAAGCAGAGCTAACGAGTTACTGGACGTTCAGAAGAAAGCATTGCGAGAACTAAAAATCCAAACTGCAATATTATCGGGTGATATAGGAAGCGTGATAATAAATTCAATTTATTTGGACGAGATAAGAAAAATACAAAGTGCCGATATGCTAGAAAGAGGCGGCTCTGTTTCTCATCCTAAAATTCTCAATGTTGCCAGAATTTATAATAGCTTTATGGCAGAAATCGAAACTAAAAACCTACCTATTTTTTCTGCAAAAAAGGCATTTGAGTCCGAAATAGAACGAATATCTTGTGAGTTAAATGAAAGACAAAAAATATCTTTCCTTAACGTCTACAGAGAAAACATCAAATAAACATTATTCAATTATATGCCAACCCTCTTCGGAGGGTTTTTTTATGAGGTCATTATGGCTTATACCGATCCCCCGCTTCGCACCATCCGCCTGCATGGTGTCCTGGCTACCAAATTCGGCGCGACATTTGACTATGCTGCCAGAGACGCCCCGCATGCTATCCGGGCTATGAGCAAACTCATTGCGGGTTTCGAGGCGTTCATGCTGAATGCCCACAAACAGGGTTTTACATTTTCGGTCATTGTAGGCGGCAGGAGCTACAACAAGGATGAGTTGGACATGACCAAAGGCCATGAGGATATCCATATTATGCCGGTGATTATCGGCAGCAAAAAAGCCGGAGTGCTACAAACTATACTCGGGGCGGCGATGGTTGTCGCTGGCGCGTTCCTGTGGGCAACGCCTTTTGGTGCACCGATGGTGATGTCCGGTGTCGGCATGATGCTAGGTGGCGTCTCGCAAATGCTCGCACCTCAGCCACCGGGATTAGGCATGCGCGAATCACCGGAAAACAAGCCCTCTTATGCGTTCGGGAGTCCGGTTAATACGACCGCCCAAGGCAACCCGGTGCCCATCCTCTATGGTTCACGCGAGATCGGTGGCGCGATTATCTCTGCGGGTGTTTACACCGAAGACCAGTATCAGACTGAGCAAATAGAGAAGCAGCGCAAAGCGTAACCAGAGCCGCCAGATACGGTTTTTTTATTTCAGAGGTGAACAATGACACTGCATATTATTGAAGGGGCAAAAGGCGGTGGGGGAGGTGGCGGACATACGCCTTATGAAATGCCCGATAACATCCAATCGACTGCAACGGCTAAAGTTTTACTGGCGCTGGGTGAGGGTGAATTTGTTAACGAGCTGAATGCAAAAGATATTTATCTGGACAGCACGCCCTTGCAGAACGACAACGGGACAATGAATTTTGAGGGCGTTAAATGGGAATTCCGTCCCGGTACCCAGCATCAGAGCTATATCAAGGGCATGTCTGCGGCTGAAAATGAAATCCGTGTTGGTACAGAAATAAAAGCCGTTACACCCTGGACAAAATACATTTCCAACACGAAATTATCTGCCGTTCGCGTTCGTCTCGGCTGGCCTGCATTGAGGACGCAAAAAGACAATGGCGACACGATTGGCTATCGCATTGATTACGCCATTGAATTATCGACTGATGGTGGCAGTTACCAAACCCTCTTTGATACCCACATCGACGCCAAAACCACAACATTGTATGAGCGGTCATATCGCATCAACCTGCCTGATGCAAAAACAGGCTGGACTGTTAGGGTTGTCAGGAAAACAGCGAACAGCACCAGTGAACGGATCGTCGACAAAATGAATATCATGGCGTTCACCGAAATTATCGACGCCAAATTACGTTACCCGAATACCGCGTTGCTGTACATTGAATTCGATGCAAGGCTATTCAATGGCAACGTCCCGCTGATTTCATGCAAGCCCAGAGGGCGCATCATTCGCGTGCCGTTTAATTACGACCCGGTTAACCGAACTTACAGCGGTATCTGGAATGGAACGTTTAAATGGGCGCACAGCAATAACCCGGCGTGGGTTTTGTACGACCTGTTACTGAATGATCTGTGCGGCCTCGGTGACAAAATCGACAAGACACAAATCGATGAAACCGAGTTGTATCGCGTGGCGCAGTATTGTGATCAGCGGGTGCCGGATGGAAAAGGGGGCGGTGGCGTGGAGCCGCGGTTTACCTGCGATGTCTACATTCAGTCACGCGAAGAAGCGCATAAGGTACTGACCGACATTGGTGCGATATTCCGTGGCTCGGTCTACTGGGGCGCGAATCAGTTCGTTGCCATGGCGGATATGCCGGACGACATTAAATATATTTTTACTCAGGCCAGTGTTATCAATGGCGACTTCGTTTACAGCAGTGGCAGTGAGCGTAACCGGAGTACTGTTGCCATGGTGAGCTGGTCAAATCCAGACAACCATTACAATGATGAGGTGGAAGTTGTTTCGGATGATAATTTAATAGGGCGTTATGGTATCAATCAAATTGACATCGCTGCCATTGGTTGCACCCGTCAGAGTGAGGCACAACGCCGGGGCAAATGGGCGATTCTGACCAACTCACGCGACACCATGATTTCATTCCGCGTGGGGTTGGATGGTCAAATTCCTATGCCCAGCCAACTGATTGGCGTGGCGCACAAAAACAGAGCCGGGCGCGCTATTGGCGGTCGCATTCAGTCGGCTAATGGTCGCAACATCACGCTGGATAGAAAACCCGATGGGCAGGCAGGTGATCGCTTGTTGGTTAATTTACCGACAGGCAAGTCAGAAGGCCGGACAATTCAGGCGGTTAATGGCAATGTCATTACCGTGACCACCGCTTACAGTGAGTTACCTGCCTCCGAGGCAGGTTGGGCGGTGGATGCCCATGATTTATTCATTCAACAATATCGCGTCGTGGGTATTAAAGACAATAACGATGGCACGTTCGAAATTAACGGGATTTATCACGACCCCGACAAATATGATCGCATTGACACGGGCGCGCGAATTGATGAACGTCCTATCTCTATCATCCCGGCGAGTGTCCAACCGCCGCCGAAATCAATCAACATCAAGGGATTTTCATTCGTTCAGCAAGGCATCTCCACAACCACCGTACTGATCTCATGGGAAAAAGCCGAGGGGGCCGTCGCCTATGTGGGGGAGTGGCGTAGAGACAGCGGCAACTGGGTTTCTATCCCCCGATCGTCATCACCGGAATTCGAAATACCGAATGCGTATTCCGGCAGGTATCAGGCTCGCATCAAGGCCATCAACTCATTTGATATACCGAGCTTATTCGCCTCGTCCGAGGAAGTGAGTATCACAGGCAAACAAGGTAACCCGCCGGCACCGTTGGGCTTCAAGGCCACGCCGATTATCTTCGGTATCCAGCTTGACTGGGGTTTTGCACCTCAGACCGATGACACGCTGAAAACTGAGATTCAGTACAGCCCGACGAATGACGGGGAAGGGCTGATGTTGTTGGCCGATATTCCCTACCCTCAACGAACGCACACCCTACAGGGACTGGCGGCAGGGGTAGCCTTTTACTTCCGGGCGCGGCTGGTGGACAAATCCGGTAATCCCTCCCCGTGGACCGCGTTTATCCGAGGCGAGTCTTCAACGGACACCAGCTGGATACTGGCGGCAGCCGGCAATACCTTCCTCACCACCGAAGCGGGAAAACGGTTGCAGTCGGGGATTGATTTCGCCAATGAAGCCATTCTGGAAAATGCCGCCCTGACCGGGTCCGTTGTCCAGCGTCAGATGAAAGTGAATGGGGATATCAAGGCGGAGATACTGGAGGTAAAAACCACGCAGATAAGTGACAGCAAGGCTTTCGCTGAGAAGATGGAAAAAATTCAAGCCGATGTCGGGGAGAATGCGGCGGCGGTTGAGACCAAGGCGACGGCAGTCTTTGATATTGATGGCAATGGTTATGGCATTTATGAAGTTGGGGCCGGGGTGAAGTACAAGAACCAGCTCTATAAAGCCGGCATGGTGATTGGGGCTGAGGTGAAGAATGGTAAGGTAGAAACCCACTTCGCGGTCAGGGCAAACCAGTTCTCTGTATTGAATCCGGTCAATGGCAAACTGGATTCGGTGTTCATGATTAAGGACGGGCAGGTCTTTATCCGGGAAGCCTTTCTCGGCACGGCGGTGATTGACGGGGCAAAAATCAAAGATGCCTCTATCACGATGGCAAAAATTGCGGACGGCATTCGTTCGGATAACTGGCCTCACGGCGGCTGGAACCTGCCGAAGAATGGGGCCTTTGAGATGAAAGGGATTTCAGGCCGGGCCCGAATAGCCCTCGACCATACCGGACTGGCGGTCTTTGATGGTAGCGGTACGTTGCGAATTAAAGTGGGAGAAATATAAATGGCTTTAGGTATTCGGGTGCATCCCGGCGACGGGGGCAAACCTTATCACCTGGATTCAGACCGGGCGCAGACGCTGAGCCTGATACGGACTGTGTCTGCGAACGTGGCGGATAACCGCCAATTTGGATGGCAACAATCCCGCCACATTCCGGAGGCGAACACGTTCAATATTGTGCTGATCCCGACAAAAACCGTGATGGCGGGGCAGTTTGGGCTCCATTCTACCATTGTTGACCGCCGGATTGAGAATATCCGCATGGA
>NZ_NJAI01000010.1:0-63798 GCF_002632725.1 Xenorhabdus hominickii | reverse complement strand
GCAGGAAATAAGTAAAATTAACAAGTTACCTAAAGGTGGGATTTCTCACCTTTAACTCCTGCATGGTGCAGGCATCCTTCCGTTTCAAACGGAGCGATTGAATACCGATCAACTTGGTTCACTGCCGTCATTTGAAATCGCAGCAGTGTACTTATTTAACTTTATTCCGGGGAAACTAACTGTAGGGATTCCCTCAACTTAAGGAGTCACCGATTTGGGAGGCTTCTCTTCTTTGCTGAACATGACGGCTACGAGACTTATTTGGAAAATTCCAAAAAAGGTCGTCCGTGAGCCGAAAATCCTAATCAACCTGAACTCTGTTTAAGAAAGGAAAGACAATATGGAAGCCAAGTTTTTATCGCTTTGGGATAATATTATGTTAAGACAACATTTTTTATAGAAGCGGTTAATGACCTTTATTTTTTTATTTCATGAAAACTCCACCATATCCCAAATTTTTTCTCTCTTTTTTCTTTGTACAAAACGGAATACTTTTGAAGTATTTTGTAGAATGCCTTCATTGGGCCAAATTCTGCGAAGGTCATAAACATTACCCCTTCATCTGTCAGATAGTTACGATACTGGCTAAGAAGAGTTTCTCCGTAACTTGATATGGTATGCCCTGAAAGGCTTTTTTCTGACCAAGATTCAGGAGAAATTGGCCCATTAGCAAATATATAATCATATTTACCTTCGACAGACTCAAAGAGATTACTATTCATAAAATGGATGTCAGTAATCTTATTCAGATAAGCATTATTTTTGGCATGGTATAATATATGGTCATCGACATCTGTTGCTATTATCAAAGATGCGTCATTAAGGGCAGAATAAATGGCAAGAACACCACTGCCAGTTCCTATATCAAGAACTTTTTTTCCCATGAAATTGTGATGCTTAATATTTTTTATAAGTAATGGTGTAGAATGCGTTTGTAATGGGGATGGAAGGAATGCTTGAGGAATAACAGATAACTTAACCCCTGCTAGTGTTATTTCCACAGGGATTCCATTATTCATTCTTAATCTTTCCTGCTCCAACCACCATTTTATATAATTTTTGCTATTCTTATTCATAGTAAGCTCTTTTTGTTAAGATTATTTTCAATTATTAAGAATAGATATAGTCGAGAGTTTTTTATTTCACATGCTCCGCCATACAAAGATTGGTGTTTATCACTTCATTATAATAAAAACTAATGACTAATAGAGATCTGTAAAGGTCAAAACAGTTTCATTTCAAATGGTGGGAATATGCTGGAAATTTGTTTGCAATCTTTGCACGTTACTGTTTCTGTGGCTAAGTCTGTCTTTTGGGATATTGCTGCCACCAAGTCTATCAATATGCTGCTAATTGCCGCTATTACAGATTTTGTTATGGGAGGCTCTTCCTCGTTAGGGTAGGTTAAAATAGCTCTGTACGTTTAACGTATTAACCTGTAGTCGAGGTCCTCACTTTGGCTCAGTTCCAATCGGACAAATTTTTGGCTGATCGCGCCAATTGGGGTTTGAAAGCCCATTTAAGTGGGAATGCCCACTTTGACGATAACTCATTGAAATATAGTCAAGCTGCATATTTGCAGTCTGCTTATAATTTGAGCGCCACTCACAAACTTTGCACAACTCTTTAAGAGGTGCGCACAAAAGAGTGAGCCAGAAACGGGGGGGGTGTCGCCAAATAAAAACAATAAAATCAATAAGTTTAACCATTTTGTCCAGTACATAAATTAACCGTTGGAATTTCCGCAATGGTTGGGTCAAAGTGACGGTCTCGGACAAATCAATGAGTTAATCAACTATAGAGGAAATCCCTATGGTTGCCGCAAGGTGTGATATCCCACCTTGAGTACGCAATACCTTTTTTTGTGTAGGTACCTCACATGTTACAGGGTGGAATTATGCCATATAGTGATAGTAGCTTCCTCTCCCACTGTTCCACAATTTCCCGCTTTTCTTTCAGGTAGTCATAACGGTCATAGTGTTTAGTTGAGACGCCGGGCTTTTTATGGTTCTGCAACCTATCCCTCATTTCAGAACTGATCCCCATTTCCCCAGCAAGTGTTTTAAATGTCCGTCTAATATCCCTTGGTGTAAATTTCTCAAAGTCATAACGAATGAAAAACTTGCGTATTTGCTTAGCATATTCAGCCGCTAGCAAGTGACCTTCTTTTGTTTCTCCGGGAAACAAAAATTCCGAGTTTGGGTATTGAGTGGCTTGTTGCTTTAATATTTTGGTGGCAGATTTACATAATGGGATTACGTGATAGTCACCGTTTTTTGAGATGTGAGGTGGCACAGTCAACGTATTATTCTTTTTATCCCAGCTGTCTTTTGTATTGGTCATAATTTCCCAAGGGCGCTGACCGCCTGTGAAAATGCAGAGCAACAACAAACGCCCGTAATCTGGGTTGATTGGACACGCAGCCGGAGAAACTTGGAATAGATCCAAAATCGACTTCATTTCATCCCACGACAGAAATCTATCCAATGCCTTATCAGCACCTTCTTGTCGCGGAACGACAGTTACGGGATTCCTATCAAGCCCATAAATAACTTTCTCGTTTAGCTTGGCGGGGTCATTGTCAGCAAATAGACCAAAATTGAATACAGCATGAAGATTTGCGCGCACCTTATTTGAACCAGCAACAGCACCGCGCGATATGAATTCAGCAAGCACTCTCTTAATGTGGTCTGGGGTAATATCTTTTGCGGGGGTATTTCTATCAATGTACTGACTATTTAATACTTGATTTAGCCTGTATTCGGTTTTGTCGTATGACCGCTTTCCTCGGCGTTTTTGGTCAGTGATATAATCTTTAAATAGTTGCTCAATTGTAGCGTGTTTTATTATGGCTTTTTCTGGGGCTGAAATGTTAGCAGCAGCATCTTGTGATTTAGATAATGCCCCTGCCAAGGAAACGGCGGGAAAGTCACCTAAGTTAATAAACTTCTCTTTTCCGTTATTGAAATAGCGATAGACAAAAACCTTTCTTCCTGATGGATATGTTTTAACCCCTAACCTACCAGTTCCTCGTGTTGCTGATGCTTGCCATGTATAATAGGCTGATTTTTTGGGTTTCAAGCCGCGGATTTTGCTATCGGTCAATAAGGTGCTAGCCATTGGAAATGCTCCTCATAACAGGTCAAGTAACGGGTCAAGTTATGATGAAATGATATGAAACCATATGAAACAGCGCAAGCTATAAAATTCATTTTAAATCATAATAATGAAACTATATGAAACCAGAGGAAACCACCTGAAAACAATAGTTTTTGCCCTTCTAAGCCGTAGGTCACAGGTTCGAATCCTGTAGGGCGTACCATCCATTCATATCGTAACGTCTTCCGAAGTCTACAAAATCCCAATAAATACGCAGTATTGGCCTTTTTCCGTTCTCCTATAGTCTAGTAAGGTATGTTGAAATCTCCGATCTTATAGGGGTATATTTAGGGGTACGTTCAGGTTCAATGAAGTGAGATACCCCCATGAAGCTAACAGCCCGACAGGTGGACACTGCAAAGCCGAAAGAAAAACCCTACAAACTTGCAGATGGTGGCGGACTATATCTATTGGTTAACCCTAATGGCTCTCGCTATTGGCGGTTAAAGTATCGGATCGCAGGCAAAGAAAAATTGCTCGCATTAGGGGTATATCCTGAAATCTCCCTTGCCGAAGCACGAACCAAGAGAAATGATGCGCGGCGGACGTTATCGGATGGTAATGATCCGATAGAAGAAAAGAGAGCAGAAAAGGCAGCCAAAGTATTTGCGGTCAGCAATAGTTTTGAGTCTATCGCTATTGAATGGCACGAATATAAATGCCCTAATTGGTCACAAGGGTATGCCGAAGACATTCTAGAATATCTGAAAAAAGACATCTTCCCGTATATTGGTAAACGTGCTGTTACCGAGATTAAACCTGCTGAAATGCTGGCTGTGCTGCGAAAAATGGAGCAACGCGGCGTTTTGGATAAATTGAAAAAAACCAGACAGGCCTGTCGGCAAATTTTCACTTACGCTGTTATTACCGGACGGGCAGAATTCAATCCTGTTACTGATCTTGCCAGCGCACTCAAAGCTCCCAAGCAAAAACACTTCCCACACCTTTTAGCCGACCAGATGAATGATTTCCTCACCGCCTTGAGTGGCTATAGTGGCAGTCAAGTGACGCAATCAGCGACCCGTATGCTGATGCTGACCGGAGTACGCACCATTGAGCTGAGAGAATCGGAATGGACTGAATTCGATTTCGATAACGATCTCTGGTAAATCCCTGCCGAACGAATGAAAATGCGCCGCCCTCACATCGTCCCACTATCAAATCAGGTTAAAGCCATTCTTATTAAACTGCATTCTATTACAGGGCGAGGGAAATACGTTTTCCCCGGCCGTAATGATGCGGGTAAACCGATGAGTGAGGCTGCTATCAATCAGGTTATTAAGCGTATTGGCTATGATGGCAGGGCAACAGGTCACGGTTTCCGCCATACCATGAGTACCATCCTGCATGAACAAGGCTATAACACAGCTTGGATTGAAACTCAGCTTGCTCATGTTGACAAGAACAGCATCCGTGGTACTTACAACCACGCTCAATATCTGGATGGTCGCCGGGAAATGCTGCAATGGTATGCGGATCATATGGAGATGCTGGAACGAGGCGAAAATGTGCTGATTGGAAAATTTGGCAAAAGGGCGTAAATATATGATGATTTTTTGCGCAAGTGTGCTCGTGGCACACGAGCTTGTTTTTTATACACAATGCCAATTAAAAGCCAAAATTTCCTGAAAAAATAAATTCAACAAATCGGAAAAACAATTAACGCTGTTCATTTAGTCTTGATTTTTAAATAATCCGCCTGTCATCAAACAACGTCCACGGTGAGCGCTCAAGGACTCGGTAACAGGAGAAAAAATATGACAATGACAGCGTCGAAGGAAAACCTTATTCGTTTGCCGGAAGTTCAACGCAGAACGGGTTATAGCAAAGCGTGGATTTATAAACTGATTAGTGCCGGAGAATTCCCGAAACAAGTCAAACTCGGCTCCCGCTCCGTCGCCTTTGTTGAATCAGAAATTGATAACTGGATTGCGCAGCGGATCGCGGAATCGCGAGCGGCATAACAGATAAAAGCACATGACATAAGAAACGTAATATAAAAAAACAACGCCCCAGTGTGGTGACACACATCTGAGGCGTCTGACCAACAACCGTTATACGGAGTAACGATGATGGCTGATATACAGCATACTCAAACTCGCCCTAAATTTACATCTTCAGATATCACAGGCAACCAAAAACCGCTTGACCTGATCCAGACCGTGAAAAAATCCGCTATGTACCATTGGGAAAATCTGCTGTCTGCTTGTGGCATCGATATCCCGGCAAAGGGAAAACATGGTGCTTGTCCTGTCTGCGGCGGTACTGACCGCTTTCACTTTATTGATGATCACCATCATGGCAACTGGCATTGCCGCCAGTGTGATTATCCAAACTATGGTGATGGACTGGATTTAGTGGCAAGAACCAAAGGAGTTTCCATCACTGAGGCAGCAAAAATCATTGCAGGCGTACTGGCATTGCCTTTGCCAGAACCCAAGCCCGCCAGAGAAACCATTCAAACTACGCAGTCAATTGCCGAAAAAGTTGCATCACTAATGGCGCAAACTGTCGCTGGTCAATCGCCCTATCTGGCTGCAAAAGGGCTGGATTTTCCTAATCAGCGGCTATTGCTCAATAATTCGACTTTGTTGGCACTGACAACACTGGATAAAAAAGTAACAGGTGCGCAGATTATCACACCCAATGGAGAGAAAAAATTACTGTCTGGCAGCCAGAAAAAAGGTGCATTTATTTCTGTCTCAGAACTGGAAGATCATCCCGATACAGTGCTCATTACCGAAGGTTACGCCACAGCGCTCACAGCTAACTTGCTCTATAAGGGTACTGTTCTGGCAGCATTGGATGCAGGTAATTTGTATTCTGTCGCTAAAGCGATTCGGGAACGTTGGTCAGACACAAAAATTATTTTGGCAGCAGATAATGACTGGCATCATCCCGACGAACTGGATAAGTGCGGCAAACTCAAAGTAAATATCGGCAAGATTTCAGCAGAAAAAGCAGCTCTTGCGGTTAAGGGTTGGGTCACGTTACCACCGACAGAGTACACAGCCGACTGGGACGATTACCGACAAAAATACGGTGTGGAAAAGGCAAAACTGGCCTTTGCTCAAGGGCTTTATCAGCCCACACCAACAAAGAAAAAAGCAACCACTCAGCCCAATGATATCGAGTATTCAAAACTGACATTATGCCAGATGGGAGCCAGCCAGCGCGGAGAGGTGTTACTGGCACGTTATAACGTTGATTTAGCATTGGATGGCGCTTCAGAAACCGTGCATCACTATGACGGCATTGTCTGGCTTCCGGTCAGTGACCGCGATTTAAAGCGGGAAATGGTGGCAGCCTTTATGGAAGAAAAGTTACCGTACTCACCGCATGGTATCAGCTCTGCCGTGGATGCCCTGAAATTGCAGCTTCCCATGATGCAGCCGCCAGAACGTCATTTAATCGGATTCAGCAACTGCGTGTTTGACCTGAAAACATGCCAGTTCCGGCCTCATCGTAAAAGTGACTGGTTGCTACTGGCGAATGATGTTGCGTTTAACTCCCCTGTTTCGGGGGAAACCCTGCAAGATCATGCGCCACAGTTCTGGCGCTGGCTCAATCGGGCAACCGCTAACAGTGAGAACAAATTTGAGCGCGTATTGGCAGCCCTGTTTATGGTGCTGGCGAACCGTTACGACTGGCAGTTGTTTCTGGAAATCACCGGTGCTGGAGGCAGTGGCAAAAGCATCTTTGCTGAAATATGTTCAATGCTGGCAGGCAAAGGCAACACGGTTTCTGCGAGTATGGCCGCGCTGGAAAACCCACGGGAACGGGCGCTGATTGTGGGATATTCGTTGATTATCCTGCCGGATCAGACTCGCTATGTGGGCGATGGCTCCGGCATCAAAGCCATTACAGGCGGGGATGAAGTGGCTATCGACCCGAAGCATAAACAACCTTATTCAACCCGCATTCCTGCCGTGGTCTTGGCGGTAAACAATAATGCCATGAGTTTCAGTGATCGCAGTGGTGGTGTATCGCGGCGTCGAGTGATTTTTAACTTTTCCGAAGTTGTGCCGGAAAATGAACGTGATCCACTTCTACGGGAGAAGATTGCAGCAGAATTGCCTGTAATTATTCGGCATCTGTTGTATCGGTTTGCTGATCCACAGGCTGCGAGGCGTTTACTGGCAGAGCAACAAAAGTCCGCAGAAGCACTGGATATCAAACGTGGCACAGATCCGCTGGTCGATTTTTGTGGCTACCTGATTGCGTCTAATGAAGCTGACGGCCTGTTAATCGGTAATGCGGAGATTGTGCCGTTCAATCCCCGTAAGTACCTTTATCACGCCTATCTTGCTTATATGAAAGGCAACAATCTGAATAAACCCGTTTCCGTGACCCGTTTTGGTATGGATATGCCGGGCGCACTGGCAGAGTATGGGCAGCATTACCTGCGTAAGAAAAGCAAATATGGCATTCGCAGTAATCTGAGCCTGAATATTGACACTGCCATTGAGTGGATGCCAAAACTGACAAGGAATGACCTGCCAGAAGAATAATTTTTTCTTTATTACAGATATTTTTCTAAGAAATATAAAAAAGTGTTCACTACGGTTCACCTTGTAATTTAAACCAGTTATATCAATATATTATAGGGTGAATAGTTATTTTTAAACTATTCACAAGTCTTCACCACTATTCACCTTTTCCTGATTTGAAGGTGAACGGTGGGTGAAGAGTGGTGATGAGTCTGATTTCAAGTTAGCACCATTTAACAATATGAATTTAAATGAAAATATTCAACGGTGAATAGGGTGAACAGTTTTATCTCTAATTCTTTAACAGGGAGGGGCTTTGGAAAATGTTTTTTCTGGCTGGAATAGTGTTTTTCAAAATCTCTGATTTGTCTGGTTAATGTATTAGCCGGACAAACCAGAGAAGACAAGCGCAGCGCGTCAGTGTAATTTTAATCTATTGTGTTACGTGAAATTTGAATGATGTAATTAACTGATTTTATTTAAGAGGAGAAGTTAAT
Organism: Xenorhabdus hominickii; assembly: GCF_002632725.1. Lineage (GTDB taxonomy): Bacteria > Pseudomonadota > Gammaproteobacteria > Enterobacterales > Enterobacteriaceae > Xenorhabdus > Xenorhabdus hominickii. Next base: position 55,652 of record NZ_NJAI01000010.1, on the reverse strand, counting down.
CACAATTTCCCTGCTGAACTTTTATTCATGGTTGTATGTAAAAACAATTCTATTATATTCTGCCCATATTGTACTAAAAGCATGCAACAATAGTTTTATTGTGAAATTATTTTTACCATTCAGGCAGTAAATAAGGATTGATACACCAAAAGATTACGGAGAGCCAAAATGAGCAGGGTAATAGATAAAATCAATCAACTACTTGATCGCTCAGGTTTAATATTCACACTGATTACGGAAAATTTACCAGAACAAACTTTCGCTGTTGTCGATTTTTCACTGAATGAAGCGCTATCAACCCCTTTTCGGCTGGAAGTGACACTGACTTGTCAGACTGCTGACATTAACTTCGCCGATGTTTTGGATAGCAGCGCCGCTTTTGCTGTACACCGTAACGGGCGAATTGAACGGCAAGTCACGGGCATGGTGACACATTTTTCACTGCAATCAACCGGGCGCCATCAAAGCCACTACCATATCACCCTTCAACCTCCTTTATGGCGTGCATCATTACGGGTCAATAGCCGGATTTTCCAAAATCAGTCCGTTGTGGATATTGTGGAAAGCCTGCTCAGAGAAAATGGGGTACGAAACTTTTTCTTTGCGCTTGGTTACAAACATCCACCACGGGAATTCTGTGTTCAGTACGATGAAAGCGATCTGGCATTTATCCAGCGCTTACTGGCTGATGAGGGCATTTTTTACTATTTCACTTTCGATCAGGATCAGCACGAGCAACGCATTGTGTTTCACGACTCCTGCCTGTCTCTTAATCAGGTGATTACCGTCCCCTACCGCCCGGAAACCGATGTGACGGGAGAAACAACCTGTGTCCGCCAATTTAGCTGGTCAGAACGCGTTGGTGTGGCTAATATCACGACCAAAGACAGGACTTTTAAAAACCCACGCTGGAACCGGGAATTCTGGTATGAAGGGCGTAATCTTGACAATCAGCGAATACTGAACAGCTATCATTATTATGATTTTCCCAGCCGCTATAAAGATGATGAGTTAGGACAACGGGCAAGCCAGTATCGTCTGGAATACCTGCGCCGGGACACTCAGCTTGGTAACGGTCAGGGGGACTGTTTTGCCATGTGGCCGGGGCAGTTATTTAACCTGATGGATCACCCTAGAGAGGTTTTTAATGACCAATGGCAGTTAATTCAGATAACCCATTCGGGTCAACAGCCACAAGCCGATGAAACCCAGTCAGGCGGTAGCGGTACATGGCTGTCTAACCAATTTACTTTCACCACACGAAAAAACTCTTACCGACCTTCCCCCTATCCGAAACCCCAAATGGAAGGGCCGCATATTGCCACGGTTGTTGGGCCGGAAGGCGAAGAAATTTTCTGTGACGAACACGGGCGGGTCCGTATCCAGTTTGACTGGGATCGGTACGGTGAATTTAATGACCGCAGTTCTTGCTGGGTACGGGTCAGTCAGGCGTGGGCAGGGCAATTAATGGGTATGATTGCCATTCCACGTATTGGGCACGAAGTTTTGGTGGATTTTGTCCACGGCGACCCCGATCAACCGATTATTGTCGGACGAGCCTACCATGCCAACAACATCCCGCCAAACCGCCTGCCAATGGCAAAAACCCAGATGTCGATCCGCTCAAAAACCCATAAAGGTGAAGGATTTAACGAATTACGCTTTGAAGATGAAAAAGATCGCGAAGAAGTCTTTATTCATGCTCAAAAAAACCTCGCCATTCAGGTACGTAATTCACGCGGGGAACGCATTAACTATGACCGCACAACCAGCATTGGTCATGACGATGAACTGGTGATAGCCAATAACCGCAAGGTGACCGTAGAAGGTCAACAGGATCATAAAACCACGGGCAATTATATTGAGCAGATTGACGGTGACCGCTCATTACAGCTCAAAGGCGATCTGGCTGAAAAAATCCAGGGGGTAGTCAGTGTGGATGCACAGGGCGATCTTACCCTGCAAAGTGGCAGCAAAATCACATTAAATGTCGGTGGAAATTTTGTTGTGCTTCACGCGGGCGGGATTGATATTAAAGGCGCGGCGATTAACCTGAACTCCGGTGGCAGCCCCGGCGATTTACTGGCACCAGCTAACCCCGCCATTCTGCTGGCCGCAGCAAGCGAAGGCTCCATGTTTGTCGCCCACTGCCCAATGAAAGAGAAGGAGAAGCCCGAATGAGTCAGGAAAAACTCTACGCCATTATTGATGGTGCGGCGGAATCTGATCTGTTTTTGATGCTGGAACGTTATGACCCGCCTTCCGCCTGTCTTTATGGTGAGCCTCTCCAGCCAGAACTGGTGGAAATCGCACCTTATCTGGTACAGGTCACGGAAGAGGTTAAAATCTGGCTGGAGTGTCGCAGAACCCCGTGGGGAATTTTCGTCCACAGTGCAGCAGACATGAAGACCGTGCGCCAGCATTTACGAAAATACCTGCAAGTTCTGCTTCCACAACAGGAAAAACCGGTCTTTTTCCGTTTTTATGATCCGCGTAATATCTGGGATTTTCTCGGTGTATTGAGTGACTGGGAGCTGCATTGTTTTTTAGGGCCGATCACATGGATAACAACACTGTACCTCGAAGAAGAGCGCACGGATAACTTTGTGAAAATCAGAGAGCCTTTTCCTGTTGGTGCAACCAGCAAGCGCAAAATGCTCGCTATCACAGAAATTCAGCTAGAGAAGATACAAGCCATTTTCATAGAACGCTACATTGAAAAATTAGCCGGATTCATTCCTGAATGGCTGGAAAAAGCTGATTTTGATTTTATCCCTCATATCGACACGGTGGAATGCGCCCGGCAGTTTTTTGACTGGTTCGGTCAAAACGGTATTACGGACGACCGTAATGTTCGTGGGCTGCTCCAGCTTTTCATCATCCGACATTATCTCACCATCGATGATTTGCCCGCAGCTCTATATGCCCAATTAACCGAATACAGCCAGCCGGGGCATATGCGAGCGGAAAGTGTATTAATTCAAGAAATGGGTCAGGTGCCTCTTTAACCAAAACAGGGAACAACAAGATGGGTAATGCAGTTAAAGTGGGTGATATTGGTACAAAGCACGGTAATTGTCCTGCAACCCCGGTTATTGCAGGTGCCAGTACCGTTAAAGTTGATGGTGTCTATCTCGCACGGCAAGGTGATGCACTGGCTTCTCATTCGTCACATTCACGGGCAATAGCCGGAGGTTCCTGCTCCGTATTTATTGAGGGAAAACCTGCTGCCAGAACGGGAGATGCGGTGGATTGTGGCGGTGTCGTGATTGGTGGTGGCAGTGTGAATATTGGTTAAGGAGATAAAAAATGACGTCAACAAAGGCAGGTTCAGCAATATGTGGTTGTGATAACCCCGACGATTGCACACATAAAATTGATATAAAATTGGGTGATAAAACTATTAGTTATAAACAGTCTTGGGTTCAAAGGCATTTTTTCTATGTACTTGATTCACCATTGACAACCTTCAAGCATGCTAATGAGTTACCTAAGGAAGAAAAACCAAATGTAGCTGTTGAGTTAAGTTCGATCAGTAAAGGTTGTATCTCACATAACAAAGATTGTCCAATTGGTAACGTATTTGATGAAAAAAATCTGCCCTTCGCTCAATTTTCGCCTAAAAAACCTTATAAAGGAAAACTGGTTTACCACAAATCTAGTAAAGATTTTTTAGAAATTGAAAAAGAGCCATTTTCTGTTTTGGGACGTTTTCTAAAAAAGGATTTTCATACCAATATCGAAAAACAGCATTATGCCATCAGAGTCGATGAATGTTCAGGCAAGCCATTAATAAAAAAAGAATATTCTGGAATAGAAAAAATACTATTCATGATATTAGGCGAAAAAACTGTCCTCAGTTCGAATATTTATTTAGTGACTAAAGAAAAACAGGAGTTCGATCTGGTTTTTAAAGCTAAAAAAGACGTTGAAGAATTCACTGATCAACAAAGAAGAAGGCAACAAATTCAAACTAATAGAGAACGGGGATTAGAGCACAGAAGACACCGTGGCTGGACTCAAGATACAACTCGTTATCAAGTAAAAAATACATTATCTGTAGAGGGGACAATAAAAATTCAAAAGGGTGCAGCTAGTCGTACATGGACGCATACCTTGCAAAAAGAATTTAAGAAGAATAAAAACGAGATAGGACCAATAGAAGCATGTGTGCAAGGCATTGGTAAAATAACGAATGTTTTATCAGTAGGGCATGATAGTGACAAGTTCAAGATCTTAAAAGTGGATCTTATATATCCTTCAATTAAGCTTCATGGTGAATATGAACTTTCTCACAATAATGACTTTCAATTCTATTCCAAATTTGGTGCAGATATAGCAGCAGCACCTTTAATTGGCTTGGAGTTACGCGCTGATGTTCTTCAAATAGTAGCTGCTTATTTTAAAGCAGAAAGAGCACTTTCTGCACTTCGTGAAGCAGGACAAGTTTACGAAGAAAAAGTTAAAAAAGGTGAAAATGGGGCATTTGTCGGTGCGCAGTTGGATCTCGTTTTAACAGGAGAGTTGAATGTTAAATTTGGCTGGGAATCTGATGATAAGGGAGACTGGTCATTCAAAAAAGATAATATATTAGAAACTGGATTTGCTATTAAAGCTGACACTAATATTCGTGGTGGTGTAAGCTATTATGCTATCTATGGATATGTAGATGCGACCGCTAAAGCAGAGGCAAAACTACTAGCTGCACTGGAGTCAAAACCCAAAAGTCTTGATTTGGTGTTTTATCATGATGGAATTAAAGCAATGGTAGATTTGAGTTTTGCTTTTGGTATAGCAAAAGAAGAGTCGATTGAAGATGATAAAATTAAAACAACTGCAAATATAGAGAAAAAAGGAGGAACAGCGCGTGAATGGGTATTTCAAAAACCCCTTTCTAAAGATAAATCGTCCTATCGGATTTCTTTGGGGTAGTCTCTTATTTTGTTCTTATATGTTACTTAGTAACTCTGCATCAGGAAAATCAAATATGGAATATAAATATTTGCTGTCATTAAATACACATCAGAGCCTCTGTGTAGTACGCATTAACGGCATGACAGCTATGGATAATTTAGACTCTCCAAATGGGACTCAATCCAGTGGAATAAACTCAACTGCTTTTTTAGAGAATGGCTCCAATTCGATAGAGTTACTATTTGGAAGTCGATCGTTTGAAGAAGACCTAAAACCTGAATCTCGATGTGAAGTAACATTAAAAAAAGTGTCGGCTTATGATAAAAACGATGAAGTTATTAGTCGTATCAAATTAATGGTTGATAAAGATGGTAACCCCGTAACTGAAGAATCACTCAAAAATATCCCTAATAAAGAAGCTGGCTTTGATTTTACTGGAATGTCTAAAATACCAGCAGAAGAGGGTTTATTTTCTGCTAAAAAAAATTATTCAATTAGTGGATTACCAGAGTGGATGTGGACAAAAGCCCGGCCAGTCACAGAAAAAGATTTGCCAATGATAAAATCTTTTTATCAGGACATAATTAACTTATTTGCTCAAAAAGAACTCGATAGAATCTGGAATATAAGTAAACCAGCGTGGGAAGAATGGGCTATTGCTGATAACAATAATGGTAAATTTTTTTTCCATTCGATGAGATTTGAAGATAAAATCGATAGTGATAAATATACAGTTAGAACAATGCCTGAATGGAAAAAATTCAAATTAGTTAGTTATAATAATGGTCGTCTATTTCGCTTGGAGGTTGGTGCCCATGGCCGGTCACCTATATTGTTTGATAATAAAATTACCGGTAATACTGCGACTTACAGTCCTTACCTGTCAATTATAAATGGTAAAATTGTTATAGCTAGATAATTAATTTTTAGGGTTAACCAGTTGTTTTTTGACTTGGTTAACCAAATGATAATTAAGTAAATGTATTTCTTAACGGAGATATTTAAAATAACATTCTCACCAAGCTCATTATATTAAAAACAACATAATAAGATACATTGAAAAATAAAAATACATATAACAAAATTTATCTTTATGATATTTAATCATTTTCACTCCATAAGCGAAAAAATATAATAAATTAATTACTTGTGGTTTAAATTATACCAAAGCAATGACATGAAAATTATAGAAGCATGTAAAAAAATGAAATGTTTAAAATGAGTAATAAGTATGAGCATAACCTATACCGTGAATTTGATTATGCACTATGTGATATGTAAGGAAGAGTTGGCATAAATGGAAAAATATGGAATTTCCATATAAATGGTGGGGTATAACCATTCTTGAAAAGAAGAAGGATATTATTTATCTAGGTTGTAACTCGAAAAAATGTGATCCTTTCTTTATTTTTCCTTTCGGTGACTGAAATCTATAGTAATAATAGTTGATAAAATAATCAATCTTCATTGCTATAACTAAAAAAATCAGTTAGTCTAGATCGGTTAAAGGCGCTTTTTAGCGACTATAAAAACTCCTGTAGCCTGAAAGGGAGAGCAAAATTGCGGTACATCTGCGCACTTTTGGAAGCAGATATTGTCAAACATAAACCCCTTGTTTGACGATGAAAGTCTCTTAAACTAAAAAAGACCTCAGAAAGGTGTTTTTATCTTGTCACCCAAGTGTATTGAACATTGGGTCATGCACTTATTTTTCATACCAACATCAGACTCTGCCTCCGTTTGGCTTTGGCCTTATGAGCGATGTTTTGATCCTATTTCATGTCATAAACACCGCGTGGATTTCACGCATTTGGTTCATATTTTTACTGTCTCTGCTTGAATGATTCAGCGGACAAATTTTCTACACACAAACAATTAACCCATCGCTACCGTTTGACATCGAGCCTTGCGGAGTTTTTCAACGCTCGCACGATTTTTACTGGCTGTTTGCCGAATTTAAGGCGTCACTTTTGGCTGGTTTATCGCTGAAAGTGACGCCGCAGCCAAAGAACCACACAACTCTTACAGGCATAGGCCTGCTTCACCCCGCAGTGAATCTGACACTGCATTTTTAGATTGAAAAAGGAGAACTTGACGATATCGAGGCTGGCTTTTTTGCCGGTGGGGATGACCTGTTTATACAGGCGGCAGTACTGCGTACTCAACCGATACCCCGCAATACCTCAACCTGCGTTCACTCTGGCGCACAGATATCCGTCAAGGGCAAGGCAGATACTTTTTGTTTTGCCGCATTGTCGCGCGCCAGAGATCGTAGGTTGTCAGATATTAGTAAGGGGAAGCTAATGAGCCGATTGATTAAGGAATTAAAATTTTTTGCCCGGAAAGGTGGAGGCAGTCATAAGACCTGCCACGACCGTATTCGGATCACCGGGCGTTTGGGTGCGCTGTTATTGAGCTTGAATATTCAGGTGAAAAGTCTTAAGAATTTGAAAGCCAAACATGTAGAACAGTATGTTGATGCGCGCTTATCTCAGAGGATTGCCAAACGAACGATGCAAAATGAAATGTCCGCATTGCGTAATATCTTCCGCATGGCTGGCCGGGAAAAATTGGAAACTTCGCCCCGTTTAAGTAATCAAGCATTGGGATTAAGCGGAACCAGCCGTGCTGGAACAAAACAAGCGATCCCTGATGCCACGTTTCAGATGGTTTATCAGAAAGCACTTAAACGCGATGCCGGATTTGCCGCCACACTGAAACTCGCCCGCTTACTGGGATTACGCTCTCAGGAAGCAGTGCAATGCAGTGCTTCATTGAAAAGCTGGAGTAAACAGTTGGATCAATCAGAGCCGAAACTGCATATTGTCTTCGGTACAAAAGGCGGCCGACCAAGACAAACCCGTGTATTGGATGTTACAGCGGTAAAAGAGGCTGTCGAGCAGGCCATTGCTATTGCAGAACAACAAGGTGGCAGGTTGATTGATAAACACGATCTCAGGCAGGCCATGAATTACTGGCGGACACATACTACAAGGATTGGTTTAACAGGCCGCCATTCTCCTCATAGTTTGCGTTATGCGTGGGCGCAGGATGCGCTGAGTTTTTATCAACAGAGTGGTTTTAGCCGTCAGGAAGCAAGAGCACTGGTTTCAATGGATTTGGGACACGGTGATGGTCGCGGGCGTTATGTAGAACGTGTTTATAGTTGTTAAACTTAGTCGTTCAGTTATTGAGTCCGATAAAACAATCAGTTAAAGTATTCCTGCCATTGGCACAATCCAATGGTCAAGGCGTCGCGGCCTTGTGTAACTATACACTGGTAGGAAGTTTCTACCAGTGCGCCTGTTATCACCTTTTCAATGGTGGTTCAGGCAGGGAAGGCTTCGGCCTTGCCGGTCATAGTTACCCGGTCCGCGAACCCTGTCTGAATCGCCACCATCAATATTAATTAATGGAAGGGGTAACAGGAATGAATAACAACATTAGAAATGACTGGCATCAAGCCGATATCATTGCTGCATTACGTAAGCGTGGTACAACCTTAGCGGCGGTTTCCCGTGAAGCGGGACTCAGTTCATCGACACTGGCAAATGCATTTAGTAGACCGTGGCCGAAAGGCGAATGGATCATCGCAGATTATCTTGGCATACATCCTTCTGAAATTTGGCCGAGCCGTTATTTTGATCAACGTGGTCAATTGATGGAGCGTAAGGTTCGTAAGATATCATAAAAATGGCTAGAGTTTATTTTGATTGAGATAATGAGAAGATAACTGCAATGGATATCTTCTCTTCCAGCGAGAATATTTGTAACTACTATTTCTATAAACTGTGCCAAAACAGTTATCATGTTGTGCAATATTCCCTAATTAAAACGGACACTCTATAATTAAATTAAGCGATAGGTTAAACCTGTCTTAAGGAATGTCCGATGGAAAATATTGAAATTGTCACTGGCGAACATCGCCGTTGTCGTTATTCAACCGAAGAGAAGGCTAAATTGGTTGCCATGACCCACTTATGAGCACTTGCTCACACCCTTGGGTATTTTTTAGAGAAATGAATACAACCACAAGCAGGTTCTCTATAGCAACATTGGTATAAGATGCGAGACCACCATCAAAATGAGATAATCATCACATTGCAGGCAATTAAAGTTAAATCTATTGATGTTATAATAATAAAATCTTTATGGAGTTTTCTTTCTCCCCCTTCGCAAGGAGTCATCAGTGGGTGAAGAACGTAGGAATATAAACAATAATACACATATTGTCTTATTTGATGAGGTTAGTGGCCTTTGCCCAAAATGTTCTAAGCCTTTGATGGCACAGAATGGCAAAAGAAAAACCAAGATATATGAAATAGCACACATATATCCTTTTTCGCCTCGACCAGAGGAAAAGGAACTTTTAAAAAATGAAAAGATTATCAGCGATGATGTTGATAGTGAAGATAATTTAATTGCCTTGTGTAGAGATTGTCATAAATTGTTCGATAACCCAAGAACAGTTGAAGGCTATCAGGAAATGTATTCTATTAAGAAGCAATTGAGACAGGCAGCTCAAATCAAAAATAGGCAATATAATTTCAAGATTGAGGAAGACATAAAAGAGATAATTGAAAAACTTTCAACTCTTGAAATGAGTGAGGATTCACAATTGTCCTACAATGCGATGAGAGTAGATGAGAAAATTCGACCCGAATCAGGTCCAGTTTTAAAAATTAAAATAAAGTCGCAGGTTGCTTATTTTTATACTGAAATTAAAAAGTTATTCCAACAGTTGGATCAACGAGTTCCGAACACATCTGAAATTATATTTAATGAAGTTAAAACGTATTATCTAACCTTGAAAAGAGATAATCTATCACAATCTGAAATATTTGATCACTTAGTTAATTGGATAAAAACTAACACTAAAGAAACTAACAGTGAAGCTGCTGAAGTATTAGTGTGTTTTTTTATTCAAAATTGCGAGGTTTACTCATGATTACACCAAGTAAATCTATTTCAATTCAGGATTCAATATTATTTAAGATGACAACGATTCTGGAAGCTGAATTTGATGAAATAAAGATTACAGACTTACACAAAAAAATATTAAACAAATTTTCCTCACTGGACGAGTTTATTTATTCTCTTGATTTATTGTTTATTTTAGAGAAGATCACATTAAACCCAGATAATGGGACAATAATAAAATGCTAAAACTATATATTGTGAAAAACTAATCAGAAAAGAACTTTCCTTTAGAGAAGGTTTGAACGCTGTCTTAGGTCCTAAGAATGGAGCTAACTCCATAGGTAAATCATCGGTATTGATGTTGATTGATTTTGTTTTTGGTGGTGATGATTTTATCTCTTTATGTAAGGATGTTATTTCTCAAGTTGGTCATCTCAAAGTTGACTTCTCTTTCGAATTTAACGGCATTTCATATAATTTCATAAGACATACCGAAAATCATAATAGTGTAACATTTAAAAACAAAGGAGAAACTTCCGAGTGGAAAATTGAAGAATTTAGAAATTTTTTAGCTGAAAAATATGGTTTTTCATCAAACGATCCATCATTAAGAAATTTAATTTCCAGATTTTCAAGAGTTTGGGGAAAAGACAACTATAATCCAAATAAGCCCCTTCACCTTTTCCCAAGCGAGGGGTATGCTTCTGTAAAAGAGTTTCTCATAAGATCATTCGGATATTATAGTTTAATTGAAGAAATTGAACAAAAAAATCCGAAAATGAATTGAAAAGAAAAAATATAGATACGGCTTTCAAGCAAGGCTTCGTTAAAAAAGTAAATTTAAAAGAATATAAGCAAGCAAAACAAGATATGAATAACATTGATAACAAGATTGATGTTATAAAAAAAATTTAGACCTTTACGCAACGAATATAAAAGCTATTCTTGATGAAAAAAGTTTAATGTTAGCTTTTGATAAAGACAAATATCTCAAAGAAAAAAATTCTATTGAAAGTAAATTATTTAGAATCGAAGAAAATATATCGAATACTAAACCAATACCAAAAAAGTATTTTAGAAAAGTTGTTGATTTCTTTCCAAATGTTAATATTGAAAAACTAAATGAGGTAGAAGGTTTTCATTCTTCGATATCTAAAATATTGAGTGATGAATTAAAACAGGAAAAGGAACGTCTTATGTTCCAGTTAAATGAAGTTGATAAGGAAATTAGTTTAATCGATATTAAAATTAAGGAGATAGCAGCATCAGTAGATAAACCTGATGAGATTATTGATGAAGTTTTGTCTTTATCTATAAAGAAAAAAGAAGTTGAAGATACTGTTAACTACAGAGAACTCCAAGATGATCTCAAAAGCTATAAAAGAAGAACTGAAAGAAAAAACAGAAGAGATTCTGTCAAAGATTGCTAAGGGTTTGAATGATAATCTCAAATTATTTAACACAAAATTCTATGGCCCAGATAGAATACCTCCCCAGTTAATTCTTAATGACACAAATTATTTCTTTGAACATCATTCTGACTCAGGCACTGGTAAATCTTATGCAAACATGCTGGCATTGGATGTAAGTTTCTTATACATAACCAAACTGCCTATAGTAATTGAAGATTCAATCGTTTTCAAAAACATTGAAGTTGCAGCAATTGAAAAAATAATTAGCACATTAAAAGACATTGACAAACAAGTATTTATATCTTTGGATCAGTTAAATGTTTATAGTGAAAAGACAAGATCAACATTGCGAAAGGCCGGTTTTATTCGGATAAGCCGGAAATATCCAGCCTTTAAGATTTCATGGAATATTGAATCCAATAGAATATAATCATATTTTTAAAATGGCTGTCAATTGAAAATTTGATAGCCATATTATTCAATTATGAATAAATTCCCATCAATAATTGAAATCTATCCTAATTCAGAAGCATTTTCCTACTGATATTAACCTCAGTAAAGAAAAATATAAAACAGGCTTGGGTATAACATAGTTATATCTATTGTTAGTTGATATTATTATATTTTATATATATAAACTATCTTGAAAATTATAATTGATATAGATACATGAAATATTATGTTTTATATTGACTATCTTGGAGTTGTTATTGCATTTTTTGCATCATTAATTCCATTGATGATATTTTTGCAATAAATGGCTTGTTCTCAATAGTGCCAGCCAAACAAAAATTAGGCAAACAGCAGCAAAATAATATGGGGGTATCATAGGGGGTATGGTAGAAAATTGAACTAAATAAAATCATTTAAAAACAATGCTATAAATAATTTTATCGAATCCCTGTAGGAATTTAAAATCAATGAGTTACCTCTATTTTTTAACCGCTATTTTTCCTGCTTGGGACGAATTTGGGACACCTCCGCCAAAAAGCAGGTCAATTTGTCGCGCATGTTCGGTCAGATGATTCGGTGCTAAGTGTGCATATCTTCTAACCATTTCGATTGACTCCCAGCCGCCCATTTCCTGCAAAATTGATAATGGAACACCTGATTGCACTAACCAGCTAGCCCAAGTGTGTCTCAAATCATGAAAACGAAAATCTTCGATTCCTGCTCGTCTTAACGCTGCATTCCATGCTGTATTATCATCAACACGCATCTTTCTCACATTAGGCAGAGCCATTCCGTTTGGACTGATTGATGATTTCGTATGAACGAAAACCCATTTGTTATGGCTTCCTATCTGATCCCGTAACACCCTGCAAGCTGTTTCATTTAGGGCTACCCCTATAGCCCTGGATGATTTGCTTTGATCTGGGTGTATCCATGCAACCTGTCTTTGCATATCAATTTGTGACCACTCCAGATTAATAATATTTGAGCGTCTCAACCCTGTAGCCAGCGCAAACTTAACGACTGACTGAAGTGGTTCGGGACATTCATCAACTAATCTCTGCGCTTCATGAGGCTCCAACCATCTGACTCGTTTTTCCCTGACGGTTGGGACTTTAATCACAGGGGCTTTCTCTAACCATTTCCAATCTCTTTCGGCTGCTCTTAATAGAGCCTTAATCAAAGCTAAGTGCTTTGCCTTGGTCGCTACCGATACTGAGACTTCTTTATAGGCAGGGATCTCGTGTCCTTTTTTCTTGGCTGCCTGAACCTGACTTTCCCAGCGCTCCTTTGCCTTGTGGTTTTTCATCTTGCTAACCGCCGTGTAAATGCTGGCTTCGGTAATATCTTTTAATCTCACTCCGCTGAAGTATTCCAGCCAGAACGCCATACGCCCTTTATCATCATCCAGTGATTTTTTATCGGCCTTTTCCTCAATCCAACGTAAACAGGCTTCATCAAACGTCACATCAGGAAAATCACCCAGCCGTTCTATGCGCCATAATTCGGCCTTTCTTCGATCGTGCAATTCCTGAGCTTGCCTCTTGTCCGTTGTTCCAAGCGATTCCTTAATTCTTTTGCCGCTTGGTGTCGTGTAGTTCCCGTACCATGTATTTCCTCTACGGAAGATTGACATTTTTTATCTCCTTTTTCTGCCACATCTACCGTGCTCACAGGCACAGTTTGGATCGAATTGTTAAGGGCTGCAATACATGCCGCGTATGTAAATAAATAAGGGGATCGGGGTCTGGCGGGATCTTTCTTGTTGTAGGCTATTTTACCTATAGCGCACCAATGGGATAATGTATCGACATTAATGCCGATAAAGTCAGCCGCCTGCTTTCTGGTAAGACTGGCTTTTTTCTTATTCTTATGATTAGCAACGAGCCTCATTTTATTTCTCTCCGAATAATTTACACATTTTGCATACAATAAACCTGCACAAATTAAGCGCTTAATTTCATGATTAAGTCGTTTATTTTTATTTCAGGCAATCCATTGCTGTTATTTTCCTTGCATTCATGAATGTGTTAATTATCAATGATGGTAGTTTTTATTTCCGGGGCTGAAAATTGAGTAAAAGGCAATATATCCACTAAATTCATATACCGTCCTCGCCGCTGATAGAGTGCATAACCGTAATCGACAATCAGTTCTAAATGATAGCAAGGCACTGGCTCGGTATGTTTTGGGCTGACCCGATACGTCGCTAAGATATGATGTTTAAATTCATCGTTATTCTTTATATCCATGCCGTGATGCTGGGTTTTGTCCTGATGATATTGATCTGCCAAAAAGGTGATATGTGTTGTTCCTGCATGCAGGCTGTTTTTTTGTGTGATATTGGCAACAATCCCTTTAATGTTGATAGCTTTTTTTTGTTGTGTTGCCGGTTTTTTGATGATGGCAGAAATGAAGGTACGCATAAATCCTCTCGTTTATTAGGGTAGTGATTATTCCTATCACTTTGATGCCGCTAACATTATCACTTAAATTTCATCAGATCCATACCAAAAGTGATATAAATCAAATTTTTTAATTATCTTATTGATATCAAATAATTTTAATTTGATATCATTTGAATGGTATGGAGTTTTTAAGGGGATGATGATTTCAATGGAGTTAAAGATACTGCATTAAAAACAGTATCTTATCGTAAATTCAGGCAGGGTTTGGTGGTGTTCGAGTGGGAGGGAAGAATGTTATCGTTTTCGCTTCATATTCCGAAATAAATACACAATCACCCCGACGATTTCTATGTCAGGAGTGAGGGTTATCAAGGGAATACGTGAGTCATCCACAGATAAAAATCCGACAGTTCCCCCTTGTTTATAACGATAAACGGAATAATGTTCTCCGATGCGGGCATAGACTAAATCATCATTGGCGATCTCTTCCTGTGTATCCACCACGATCACCGTCCCTTCTGGCGCTTCAGCACAGCCGGTATTTTGGGTGATGCGATAAGCCCGACAGGATTCAAACGCGGTTTGCTGTTCAGAAAAGGCCGGCATCATGAAGTACTCCGGGGTTTCTTGTTCTGCTTCATAAATTTTTACCGGTGCATAACGGTTGTCATTCCTGACAGCAAAATCAGTATCACCGGACTGCGATTTATGACCACTGCCATCACTCAGCCACTCCGGGCGAACGTCAAGCGCCTTGGCCAAATCAACGAGCCGGCCTGTTTTGGTCGCGTTCCCGGAGAGTAATTTCCATATCATGGATTGCGCCATGCCGGCTTTTTTGGCTAGAGAGGATTGGGTTAGACCTTTATCTGCCATGGCTTCTTTTAATCTATCAGCAAGAGTCATAAGTGCCTCATGAGGGGGTTATTTTTGTATTGCTATCCTGAATTATCGGTTGCTTATTCTATCTCTAGAGTGATATCTTTACAAACACTCCTATAGTGATATATATTGACTGTTAGTGATATTGTTATTGCGGTCGTGTTGGAGAAGGGAAAAATGAAAAACAGTGTGATAAAAAAAGTGATAGATATCGCAGGCAGTCAGGCCAAATTGGCTCAGGTGCTGGGGTGTGCGCAATCGCTTATCAGTGCATGGTTGTACGGAAAAAAACGGGTTTCGGTATCACGGGTCCCCGATATTGTGGTTTTTTCAAACGGAGCGGTTCAGGCGCATGAATTGCGTCCTGATCTGCCTACCGTTTTACCGCCGCCTGAAACTAAAACTTCTCAATAAATTCTAGCCGGGACTGAATATGCGGGGTGTTTTGAACATAGGAATGAGATTTAACATACGGTAACAGGGAGAAATGGCATGAGTATGAGTCTGATGGCGAAGGCAATGGCTATCCGGGTGGGGAATCCCCTGAGAAAACTGGTGCTGATTAAGCTGGCCGATAATGCAAATGACAAAGGGGAGTGCTGGCCCTCGTATCAGCATATTGCAGATCACTGTGAATGCAGCAAAAGCGCCGTGCGAAGTCACATTGATGCCCTGATTAAGATGGGCTTGCTGACCAAGGAAAACCGGCTGGGTAATCACAACGGGAAAGGGAATGCCTCGAATGTCTACACCCTGAATTTATCTGCTGGCCCTGTGTTACCTAAAAGCATACCCCCTGTGCCACCGGCTGGCGGCCCTATGCCATCTGCTGACACCCCTGTGCCGCCCAATGGCAGACCCCCTATGCCGTCAGATGGCACCAGAATCAGTCACTCTTTTGAATCAGTCAAGGAATCAGTCAAAGAACCTATAAAACCCCAAGGGACTGGGCAGGAAAAACAGGCAAAAAAATCAGTATTCGATCCCCTGACGGCCAAACCCGAGAATGTCAGTGCCGAAATATGGGCAGATTGGGTGACGTTCCGGCAGGAAATCAGGAAACCCCTGACCGAAACCAGTTGCCGCCAGCAGGCCAAGCAATTGGCAACTTGTCCCAATCCTGACGAGGTAATTTGCACCTCCATTGCCAACAGCTGGCAAGGGTTATTTCCTGACAAGCAGAAATCCGGTTGGCAGCCCCAAGTCAACACCCATAGCGGATTTGAGCACAAGCGTTATGAATCACACGGCGCGAGCTGGACAAAAAATCTTTAAGGAGCAGCAGACGTGATGGAAACAACGGAACCGGGAATATTGAACATCGTCCCCCGCTTTGCGCAGGCCAGCTTTGCCACCTACCAGCCACAGAATCGCAGGGCAGAAACCAATCTGAAAACCTGTCAGGGCTACGTCCAGACGTGGGCGGAACGCAAGCGGGCTGGGGAAGGCATGATCCTGTGCGGGCGTCAGGGCACAGGCAAAACTCACCTTGCCGTCGCCCTCTGCCGTGAAATTGTCGCAGGCGGGGATGAAGCGGTTTTTATCACCACTGCGTCACGCATCATCCGGGCGTTTCGTCGCTCATGGAACAGCGAAGGGGAGATGAGTGAATTTGATACCCTGAAATTTTACAGCGAGCTGGATTTGCTGGTGATTGACGAAATCGGCGTGCAGTACGGCACGGAGTCTGAACGCCATATTCTGTTTGAGGTGCTGAATAATCGCTATGAAGATCTGCTGCCCACCATTCTGATCAGTAATTTGCCCGTGACTGAGCTGGCGCAGTTTTTGGGTGACCGGACGCTGGACCGAGTGCTTCAGGGCGGCACGGTACTGGCCTTTGACTGGGAAAGCTACCGGAGGGAAATCGCATGAATGTCTATGATTTGGAAATGGCCGTCATCAGTGGCTTGTTATCCGGCGGGGCGACACCGGATGCCTACAACGTATTAGCGGTGTTACCGGATGAGGCGTTCAGCTCCGTTCATCTGCGCCGGGTGTACGGCGAAATCAAAAAGCAGGCCCTGAGCAGTGCGATTATCGATCCCTTTTTCATTGCGGATGCGATGGGCGAAGAACGCGGTATTCTGGCTAACTTGCTGGAATTAGCCAAAACGCCGGTCTGGCGGGCCAATTTAAAAGGCTATGCGGAAAAAGTCATGCGTTACTGGCGGGTACGTCAGGTCACTGAGCTGATTAACCGCTACCAGCAAGAGATCCAGGCCTGTGGCAATCACACCCAAGCGGAAGCACTGATTGAGGCATTTGCCTCCCGGTTTAATGGGATATCCCAGAGCGAGAGTAGCTTACAGCCTGTGGTCATCGGTACCTTACTGGACAGGTACGTTGAAACACTGGAGGCGCGCAATCAGGGCAAGACCGGCATGATCCTAACGGGTATTGAGCCGCTGGACGAACTGACCGGCGGATTTAACCCGACTGACCTGATTTTACTGGGCGGACGCCCGGGCATGGGAAAAACGGAACTGGCCCTGTGTATGATTGACGGCATGACCCGCAATGGTGGCGGGGCGTTGTTGTTTTCCATGGAAATGGCAGCGCAACAAATTGCCGAGCGCATGGTGGCGAGTTCGGCGGCGATGCCGGTGTCTAAACTCCGAAACTGTGAACTGTATGATGAGGACTGGGGGCGGATTGGTAATGTACTGGGTTCACTTATCGACCGGGATATTCATGTGCTGGATGCCAGCGACCTGAGTATCGAACAAATTTGCGCTATCAGTGAAACTCATCAGCGTCGCCACCCGAACTTAAAGGGGATTTTCGTCGACTACCTTGGGTTGATTCGAAAACCCCGGGCTGACCGCCATGATTTAGCTGTGGCAGAAATATCGAAGGCACTGAAAGGCTTGGCGAAACGGCTGCATACCCCGGTCACGGCTTTGAGCCAGCTCTCAAGGGAAGTGGATAAGCGCCCTTTGAATCAACGTCGCCCGATAGCGGCTGACTTGCGTGATTCCGGCTCACTGGAGCAGGATGCGGATCGCATCATTTTTACGTATCGAGATGGGGTGTATAACCCACTCAGTTCCGCCAGTCAGTACGCGGAAATTATTCTGGAGAAGAATCGTCACGGGCAAACCGGCACAGTTTATCAGGCATTCAGGCACGGTCATTACCTGCCGACCGATCAGATATCGGCAGCCGAAATTTGCCGCAGGTCGCAACAAGCCCAACAAAAACAACGCCATTATGCCAACAGGGCGCTTTAATCACAGGGGAGTGCGTGAATGCGTGATATTCAGCTAGTCATGGAACGTTGGGGCGCATGGGTGGCGGATAATTGTGACGGGGTTTACTGGTCTTCCATTGCGGCGGGTTTCAACGGGTTAATCCCGAACCGGGTGAAATCCCGCGTACAGTGTTGTGATGACGATGCCATGATTATCGCCAGTTGCATGGCAAAACTGAATCAGCAGTGTAACGATGCGCACGATCTGCTCTTTGATTATTACGTCTTTGGTAAAACGTTTATGCAACTCGCCCATGATCATCATTGTTCGGATACGCACATCGGGAAGCGATTACAAAAGGCTGAAGGCGTGATTGAAGGGATGTTAATGATGCTGGATATCGTACTGGACATGGATAAAGATATCCCGTTAGTACAATATCCCTGATGTGACTGCCTATAAAAATAAATCTTTACGATCGTAAAAACGGCGCTATTGTGATAAACGTGATAGCAAAGTCCCCCGGCTTATTAATACCCGGCAGCTTAAACCTTGCCCCGCGCAAGGTTTTTTTACGCCTGAAATAAAACATAAGACTTGCTGTTGTGATGGGTCAGAGTTACATGTGTGTTCAAGCATAAAAACTGACCATGAGGTTAAATTTATCATGCTAAAACATGAAGATATGACAATAACAGCCGCCTGTGTTTTAGATGCCGTGCCTTTGCATACGTGGTTTTCTGTTTCTGAAGTGTCTAAATTAATGGGGTTGCCTGAACCCCGTTGCCAACTATTGTTAACACAATTTCGTCTGGCGGGTTTAATGGAAAGCCGGGACGATGACACGTTTTTCAAACGTTCTCCCTGATGGGGTTATTTCCCAGAACGTGAAAGTGTAGCCGGTGAATGCCGGTTTTTCGTGTTGTCGTTTTCCTGAGAACAGTCAGCGTCGAGAGGAAAAAAGCGGATGGATTTACGCCCTGTCACCTTAGTCAACGATGACTCCCTAAAATTTATCAAAACCCTGCCAGATAACTGCATTGACTTAATTGCCACAGACCCGCCGTACTTTCGCGTGAAAGATTGTAGCTGGGATAATCAGTGGGAGGACGTCACGGCTTACCTTGCGTGGCTGGATGAACTGTTGGCTGAATTCTGGCGGGTACTGAAACCGAACGGTAGCCTGTATATGTTCTGTGGTTCGCGTCTGGCCTCGGATACGGAACTGCTGGTGCGGGAACGGTTTAACGTGCTGAACCATATTATCTGGGCGAAACCGTCTGGCCCGTGGCGCAGGCAGAATAAAGAAAGCCTGCGCATGTATTTTCCGGCCACTGAACGTATCATTTTTGCCGAACATTACCAAGGTCCTTATCACCCGAAAGGCGATGGCTATTTCAAACAATGCCGGGAACTGAAACAGTCGGTGTTTAAACCGCTGGTCGATTATTTTCGTGATGCTCGCAAAGCGTTAGGCATCACAGCAAAAGCCATACACAAAGCTACCGGAAAGCAGATGGCCAGTCACTGGTTCAGCGACAGCCAGTGGCAGTTACCCAGTGAAACGGGCTATCAAAAGTTGCAGGGACTGTTTGACCGTATTGCTAAAGAAAAGCACCCGCGTGGTGAACTGAACACCCCGTATTCTGAGCTGGTGGACTCTCATTTCACCCTGTCGCGTCAGTATGACGAATTGCGGCAGGAATACGGTTTAATGCGCCGTTCATTCACGGTGACGGCAGACGTGCCTTATACCGATGTCTGGCATTTTGCGCCAGTGCAGTATTATCCGGGCAAACATCTGTGTGAAAAACCGGCTGATTTAATGGCGCATATTATCCAGTCCAGCAGCCGGGAAGGGGATTTGGTAGCCGATTTCTTTATGGGTTCCGGGGCGACACTGAAAGCGGCGTTGAAACTCAATCGTCGTGTATTAGGTGTGGAGCTGGAAGAGGAACGGTTTAAGCAAACGGAGCAGGAAATCAAATTATTTACAAATAAATGAATTGGGTCCAGTGGATTGTAAAAATGACCACACAAGGCGAATCGATATATTAAAACATAAGAATTTATTAATATATTCATCCTGTTTAACAGCAGGCGGAAATTAAATATTAAATTTAACTTCCCATTATTTATAAATATAAGGAAATAGTATGTCTGAATTTATTAAGCCTGAACATGAATGCCCCTTTGAACCAAAACAATATCAGTGTGATTGTTTTATTGCACCAGCGGGCTCTTTTTCTTGGGCTTTGATTCAATTAAAACTACGCAAGCGCGTTACCCGTTCTGTTTGGGTGAATTGCCAAGGGAATAATGAGATGTATCTGGCTATCACTCCACGTGTAAATAATTTAGCCGTAGAGAAAGATAGCGCTTATGCCGTTGATGGCGTTGCTGTTGAGACTAAATACGATTATTTGACTCATATTGATCTGCGCAATGAGCACGGTAATTTTGTGCCGTGGCAGCCAACGCAGGAAGATATGATGGCGTGTGATTGGCATTTTGTAGAACAGAAAGAAGAGCTCATTAAACCTAAACCATTTGTTAAGCCTGCGCATCAATTGAAAGTACGGTTAACTGTTGGTGAATATATTTCCTCTAACAAAACTCACTATGTTGGTTATGGAGATCTACATGGTACCACTACTGACTACAGTACAGGAGCATGGGAAGTCATTAGTAATGATACATTGCTTCCAAATAAAATTAGTCAATTCAGGGTAATTCATTCGAATTCAGAACCTAATCGTGACTTTGTTCTTGATGAGATGAATAACTCTAGTAAAATCAAAGACCAACTTGGTTCAAAAAAATTAATTATTAAATATTTAGATAAAGAATATGATTTAGGAATCGCTAAGACATACTATTCTGCGACTCTATTATATCCTCGAACAGAAGGTTCAGCAGCATTAGAAGAATTATTTATCTCATCAATTGGAAAAAAACTAGAACTTGAATTTAATTTTTTTGAGGAATAATTGATATAAAAAATATATTCATAGTACTGGATTAGATTATGTTAAGACTGTGTTTTATGAAGTGTCCAGCTTAATGAAGTCACTTCACTTGACGCAGTTTTTTTGTTTTTGCCACTGCAATTACGTTACTACTTTTTGTTGCTGGTGCCTTACTTACTACAACTCACAGGGGCGAATATATTTCACCCCACGGATGCTCATTGCTCGAATAGGGGGTGTATAAAAATGAAAGAAAACTCTGATATCTGGGTATACCTCGGTGAGTGGATTATATCAGTAAAAGAACAAGGCATCGGAGCTGTACTCGCAGGAATAATGGCATTTTTCCGAGGTCGCTATAACGGTGTAGGTTGGTTAAAAGTGTCTATCGATGCCTTTATATGTGCCATGTTTGCTTGGTTCATTCGTGATGTATTAAATCTGTTTGGTCTGAATCCTGACTTAGCTTACGTCGGCAGTGTGGTGATTGGTTATCTGGGAACAGATTTTATCGGCCAATTGTTGCGTAAGGCGGCAAAGAAAAGAGCAGGAGCTTCTTCTGATGGAAATCAGCAATAAAGGTCTTGAGTGTATCAAACGGTACGAAGGTCTGAAACGAAAAGCCTACCCTGATCCCGCAACCGGCGGTATGCCGTGGACCATTGGTTATGGTCATACAAAAGGAGTTAAAAAAGGGGATGTGATTACAGAGCAGCAAGCCGAAGCATTCCTACATGATGATCTCCAACCTATATACACCACCTTAAGAAGATTGGTTAAAGTTCCTTTGAGTCAAAGCCAGTTCGATGCCTTGTGCTCGTTTATCTTCAATTGTGGCAGCGGGAACTTTTCGGGTTCCACTTTATTGAAGAAACTCAATCAAAGTGATTACACCGGCGCAGCGGCAGAGTTTTCCCGATGGAATAAAGCAGCAGGCAAGGTTATGCGTGGGCTGGATAATCGCAGGACATCTGAGCGCTAGATGTTTTTATCATGAAGCTCAATTTCACCTCTGGCGTTGTTATTGCATTGATTATTGCTTCAGCCGCTGCCTTCTTATACCGCGCTGGCTATAAGAAACAGCTCGGCATTAATAGCGACCAGGTAACTGAAATCCAGCAACTGACTGACACTATCGACTATCAGAGCATGCATATTGACATGCTGCATGAACTGGATAGCAAACACACGCAGGAACTCGCCAATGCCAAGACTGAAATCGACACTCTTCGGGCTGATGTTGCCGCTGGTCGTCTCAAGCTGCGCATCCAAGCCACCTGCCCCGTGTCTGAAATCACTTCCTCCAGCAGCGTGGTCGATGCAATCACCGTCGAACTCACTGGAGAAGCTGGATCAACTGTTCTTGATATCCGAGAGGGCATTATCAACGATCGGGCAAAATTAAGCTATTTGCAGGAATATGTGAGAACACTGTGTTTGTGAGATGTGAATAATCAGGCATCGTGGGTATTAGCGATCAATCACATCCAGTGATTTCACGCATGAGGAGAGCATTATTTCAAGCCCTCCTCTACCAGGATACAGTTGTGACTAATGTAGTCTGCATCTAAAGTTAGGGTAGCGGTACATAATGAGGTAAAGCAGCTGACAACAATATGCACGTAAAGTAGACTGAAAATCCAATGATATTAATCAATAAAGGGAGTTTGGGTTATGCTCAAAGGGATATTCGTGATGCTTTGCATGTCTTTCTTACCCATCGTTACTCTTATGACGATAGTGCTGTTGTATGTATTGATAACAGGTATTAGCGATTACAAAATAAAAAACTACTCACTTAATGACTGGAAAGGTTTTGCGATATTAGGCGTGGTAGTTGTCTTATTATTCTGTTTGGCTTGTTTTCTTTGGTCTCAATTTCCAGCATTTATCGAATTAATGGGGAAGCCTACTTATAGGTCACGCGTTCAAATGTAATGATTGAGGTACGACTTCGTATTATATAACCAACCGCCTTATGATAACCACCTTCGGGTGGTTTTTTGCCATATGGAGACCAGAACATGCCACCTCGTATTCCCCGATCCTGTCGCAAGTCAGGTTGCCCCAAGACCACCACCGACCGCAGCGGCTACTGCACTGACCACCTGCACATGGGCTGGCAGTCTCATCAGCAAAGCAAGAGCCGACACCAACGTGGCTATGGCAGTCAATGGGATAAGCTAAAGACGCGGGTCAAACAACGAGATAATTCTCTGTGCCAGCACTGCTTGCGGCAGGGGCGAGTGGTCACCGGCTCCACGGTTGACCATATCCAACCCAAAGCCCACGGTGGCACTGAGGCGTTAAGCAACCTGCAATTATTATGTGAAGCCTGCCATCGGCAGAAAACCGCGACCGAGCGATTACGAAGAGATTAATTTCTGATTGTAACTATTGCTCATGTCATCGTTATAGGGGGAGGGCGGCTCAAATCGCTGCCCCTCTCGCTCCGAAGGACCGCCACCGTGGGGCTTTTTTTATCCCCGCGAAAAATGAAATTTAAATCACGCGTTTTTCACTGTTTTTAAGCACGGGAGATGCTGTGTATGACCGGAACGGCGGGCAAGTCAGGTCGTCGCCCCAAGCCGACGGCACGTAAGGCACTGGCAGGCAATCCGGGCAAACGCAGGCTGAATCGGGATGAACCGACTTTTACCCCGTTGACGAGCGTTTCACCGCCGGATTAGTTTGCTGAAAGTGAAATGTCGCTGGCCGAGGTGATGTGGGCGCTGACCAGTAAGGAATTATGTGCACAAGGATTACTGTGTGTCACCGATCTCGCTGTGCTCGAACGCTGGTGTGTGGCTTACCAGTTCTGGCGCAATGCCGTGATGAATATCGCCCGGCAGGGTAATACCGTGACCGGTGCAACCGGCGGTCCGATTAAAAACCCGGAACTGACCGCTAAAAAAGAGCAACAGGCTGAAATGGATACGACCGGCTCGATGTTGGGACTCGATCCGAGCAGCCGTCAGCGTTTGATTGGGGCGGCAGGTCAGGCTAAAACGGATAATCCGTTTATGAGGATGATTGCATCGTGAGCCGTAAATCTTACCTGAATATCAATGCGGCGAACCAATATGCCCGTGATGTGGTGCGCGGCAAAATTGACGTTAGTCGCTACGTCAGAGAGGCCTGTCAGCGGCATCTGGATAATCTGAATCAGGAAAAGAGCACGCTATTCAAATATCGGTTCGATAAAGCGCTGGCCGAACGTGCCGCGAAATTTATCCAGCTCCTGCCGCACACCAAAGGGGAATGGGCGTTTAAACGGATGCCGATCACACTGGAGCCGTGGCAACTGCTTATTGTCTGCTCGGCCTTTGGCTGGGTGCATAAAGGCAGCCGGTTACGCCGTTTTCGGGAAGTGTATACCGAAATTCCGCGTAAAAATGGCAAATCCGCCATTTCAGCGGGTGTGGCACTCTATTGCTTTACCTTTGATGACGAATTTGACGCGGAAGTCTATTCCGGTGCGACCACGGAGAAACAGGCGTGGGAAGTGTTCCGGCCAGCCCGCTTGATGTGCAATCGCACGCCATTACTGATTGAGGCATTTGGTATTGAAGTAAATGCTTCCAATATGAATCGTCCGGCAGACGGAGCCCGGTTTGAGCCGCTGATCGGCAATCCCGGGGATGGGCAGTCACCCAGTTGTGCGATTGTGGATGAGTACCACGAGCATGATACCGATGATCTCTACACCACTATGCTGACGGGCATGGGGGCACGGCGTCAGCCACTGATGTGGGCGATCACCACGGCAGGTTACAACATTGAAGGCCCGTGTTATGACAAGCGGCGCGAGGTGATCGAGATGCTGTCCGGCAATGTGCCCAATGAAGAGCTGTTCGGGGTGATCTATACCGTGGACGAGGGGGATGACTGGACCTCACCGGACGTATTACGCAAGGCCAACCCGAATATGGGGGTCTCAGTCTATGCTGATTTCCTGCTGAGCCAGCAACAACGCGCCCTGAATAACCCGCGTTTAGCCAGCGTATTCAAGACCAAACACCTGAATATCTGGGTATCGGCCCGTGAGGCTTATTTTAATAGTGTGAGCTGGAAACAGTGCGAAGACACCTCACTGACACTGGCGCAATTCGAGGGTCAGCCCTGCTTTCTGGCCTTTGACCTCGCCCGCAAGCTGGACATGAACAGCATGGCGCGGCTTTTTTCGCGTGAGATTGACGGCAAACAGCATTTCTACAGTATTGCGCCACGGTTCTGGGTGCCGTATGACACGGTTTACTGTGTGGAACAGAACGAAAATCGGCGCAGTGCTGAGCGTTTTCAGAAATGGGTGGAAATGGATCTGCTGACTGTCACAGAAGGCGCCGAAGTGGATTACCGCTACATTCTTGAAGAAGCCAAGCTCGCTTGTCACCTGAATCCGGTTAATGAGGCACCGATTGATCCCTTCGGGGCCACCGGCTTATCTCACGCACTGGCAGACGAGGGCATTAACCCTATCATCATTACTCAGAATTTCACGCATATGAGTGATCCGATGAAAGCGCTGGAAGCGGCGATTCAATCCGGGCGTTTCCATCATGACGGTCACCCGATTATGTCATGGTGTATCGGTAATGTGGTCGGGAAAACGATGGGCGGCAACGATGATATTGTGCGCCCGATTAAAGAGCAGAAAGACAGCAAAATTGATGGCGCAGTGGCGCTGATGATGGCGATGGGGCGGGCGATTTTGCACGCAGCCCCCAGTCTTTCCGATCATCTGATCTCCCACGGTGTTCGCTCACTCTGAGATTTTTTTATGAAATTATTAATGATGGCTGCCCCGCTGGTTGGGCTGGCAGGCTGCGCTCTGCTGTCTTACGGCGCATGGCGGCTGTTGCCGGCTGCGGGATTGATGGTGGCAGGCTGCCTGTGCCTCGGCTGGTCGTATGGGGTCTCACGTATATTGAGTCAGAAACCCGATAAGGAGACCTGATGTTTTTCCCCGGCTTATTTCGCAAATCCGCCGACGCCATGACCGTCCGTGACTTAAGTGAACTGATTGGCCTGTCCTATGATACCTACAGCGGGCGGCGGGTCAGCCCGCAGTTAGCCATGCAGCTCACCGCCGTGTTCAGTTGTGTGCGGGTGTTGGCGGAATCGGTCGGTATGTTGCCCTGTTCGCTGTATGAGCAATTAGAACGCGGCAACCGACGTGCCATTAAAGAGCGGCTGCATCAACTGTTGTCGGTCAAACCCAATCACTATATGACACCGCAGGAGTTCTGGGAGTTGCTCATTGCCTGCCTGTGCCTGCGTGGTAATTTCTATGCTTACAAAGTGAAGGCGCTCGGGGAAGTGGTGGAGTTACTGCCCCTCGATCCGGGCAGCGTCACGGCAAAACTCAACAAAGATTGGCAGCCGGACTATCAGGTGACCTTCCCGAGCGGTGAAAACCGGACGCTGACACAGGATGAACTCTGGCATGTGCGCATTTTTACACTGGATGGTCTGACCGGGTTAAGCCCGATTACTTACGCCCGGCAAGCGATAGGGCTGGGGCTGGCCACCGAAGAACACGGTTCTCGATTGTTTGGCAACGGGGCCGTGACCAGCGGTGTCCTGCAAACGGATCAAGCCTTGAAAGAGGAAGCCTATCAGCGTCTGAAAATGGATTTTGAAGCCCGTCATCAGGGGCTGGTCAACGCCCATAAGCCGATGATCCTGGAGATGGGGCTGAAATGGCATCAAATCAGTTTATCGGCAGAAGATGCACAGTTTCTGGAAACCCGTAAGTTTCAGTTGGAGGAAATCTGCCGCATTTTCCGGGTGCCGTTGCATATGGTGCAGAACACTGATCGCGCGACCTTTAACAACATTGAAAATCTGGGGATCGGGTTTATTAATTACTCGCTGGTGCCGTACCTCACCCGCATTGAACAACGTATTAATGCTGGGCTGGTCAAAACTGCTAAACAGGGGCGGTTCTATGCCAAGTTTAACACGGGAGCTTTACTGCGTGGCGATATGAAATCCCGCTTTGAAGCCTACGCCACCGGTATTAACTGGGGTATTTACGCGCCGAATGAATGCCGGGAGCTGGAAGAACTCAATCCCCGTGAGGGCGGCGATATTTATCTCACACCGATGAACATGACCACGCAACCTGAACCAGCGCCGAAAAAAGAGGAAGAAAATCATGCCGATGATCACCCAACAACGACTTGATATGCCGCTGAAAATCAAATCGGTCAACGATGCCGGCGAATTTGAGGGATACGGCTCTGTGTTCGGCCTCAAAGACAGCGTTGATGATATTGTCTTACCCGGTGCGTTTGCCAATACGCTGAAACAATGGGGTGAAAAAGGCAGTCTGCCTGCGTTGCTCTGGCAGCACCGGATGGATGAACCCATCGGGATTTATACCGACATGAAAGAAGACGAGACCGGACTGTATCTCAAAGGGCGATTGTTGATCGAAGCTGATCCGCTGGCAAAACGGGCTCATGCCCATATGAAAGCTGGATCACTTTCTGGTTTGTCGATCGGTTACACCCTGAAAGACGGAGAGTATGACCGAACAAAGCAGGCTTTTTTATTGAAAGATCTCGATTTATGGGAAGTCAGTCTGGTGACTTTTCCCGCTAACGAGGATGCGCGGGTGAGCAATGTGAAATCCGCCTTGGCCCGGGGTGATATCCCCAATCCCAGTTGTATTGAACGGGTTCTGCGCGATGTTGGACTCTCCCGCGCTCAGGCTAAGGCCTTTATGGCGGAGGGATACGGCGCGTTGTCTTTGCCTGATGCTGAGACTACCTCGGCATTAACGGCCCTGAAATCATTACATTTTAACTAACCGGAGTGTTTGATGGCGATTGAAGTCAAAGATGTACAACAGGTTGCGCAAGAAATTCAGCAGCGTTTCGATGAATTCAGGCAGAAGAACGATCAGCGTATTGAGGCCATCGAAGCCCAGAAAGGGAAGTTGTCCGAGCAGGTGGATACGCTGAATGGCAAACTGTCTGAGCTGGATACCCTGAAAACCGCGCTGGAAGAGGAGCTGGCGGGGCTGAAACGTCCGGCAGGCGGCAGCAATACGCCCGCAGTGAGTGAACACAAAGCGGCGTTTGCTCAGTTTCTCCGCAAGGGCAAGGAAGAGGGGCTGGCAGCGCTGGAACAAAAAGCGATGCAAACCACGGTCGATCCTGAAGGTGGCTATGCCGTGCCGGAAGAGCTGGATCGCAATATCATCAATGCCCTGAAAGACGAAGTGGTGATGCGTGCTGAGTGTCACGTGGTGTCCGTAGGCAGCCCGAACTTTAAGCGGTTGGTGAATCAGGGCGGTGCTAACAGTGGCTGGGTGGGAGAAACCGATGAACGACCGGAAACGCAAACACCGAAGCTGATGCCCATCGAACCGACATGGGGCGAGATTTACGGTAATCCAGCCGCGACCCAGACCATGCTGGATGATGCCTTTTTCGATGTGGACGCCTTTATTTCGTCTGAACTCACACAAGAGTTTGCTGAGCAGGAGGAGAGTGCGTTTACCCACGGTGACGGCAAAAACAAACCGAAAGGTTTGCTGGCCTACGGCAGTGATGCGCAGGAAGACAAAGATCGCAAATGGGGCACGTTGCAGCATCGGTTGCTGAAAAAGCCGACCGAGATCACCGCCGACGACATACTGCAGCTGATCTACACACTGCGTAAACCGTATCGCACCGGCGCAAAGTTCATGATGAACAACAACATGCTGTTTCAGGTGCGCACCCTGAAAGACAGTCAGGGCAACTACCTGTGGCAGCCGGGCCTGCAAGTGGGGCAACCTTCCGCCTTGCTCGGTTACGGTATTGCCGAGAATGAGCAGTTCGCCGATTTGGGGGCAGGTACGGTGCCGATGGCGTTCGGGAGCTTCAAACGCTGCTATACCATTTTGGATCGTCTTGGGGTACGTATGCTGCGCGATCCCTACACGCACAAGCCGTTTATTCACTTCTATACCACCAAACGGGTGGGTGCGCTGCTGGTGGACAGCAACGCCGTGAAATTGCTGAAAGCGGCAGAAGGTAAGGCGTAATTATCAGGAGTTCACATGCCATTCCCCTCTTTGGATCTGCTCAGGCAGCAGTGCCGACTCGACAGTGATAATCCCGCCGAAGATGATTTATTAAACACCTATTCCCGCGCTGCCATCAAACGGGCGGAAAGCTACCTGAACCGTCGCCTGTATGAGAGCGTGGTACCGGAGGATGATCCCGATGGCTTGCTCGTGACCGATGATGTGGCACTGGCGATTATGTTGACCGTGGGATTCTGGTATGACAGTCGGGACGGCCAGTCATTGCCGCTGGGCTTTCAGGCCTTACTGGAACCCTATCGTTTTATTCCATTATAGGAGAATCACGATGAAAGCAGGAGAACTGCATCATCGTATCCGGTTACTTCGTCCGGTTATTCATCGGGACGAACTGGGTGCAGAAACGTTCAGCCACAGCACTGTCGCCACTGTCTGGGCAAAAGCCGAGGCCGTGTCCAACCGAAAGCTCCGTACTGCCGAGCAGCAACAGGTGATCGAGGTACAGCAATTTACCGTCAGATCCCGGCGTGATATCGGGCCGGGTTGGCTGATTGAACATCAGGATCGGCGGTTCACGGTACGCACCATTGACCGTAATCGTGCCGACCGCACGATAATGACCACGGAGGCCGATGTGCGCCATGATTGAACCTGAACTGAAAGCCGATTTAGAACGGATAACGGGCCTGCCGGTTTATCCGCTGATGTTGCCCTCGACAGTATTAGAAGGCGTGACCTATCAGCGCATCAGCGATCCCCGATTCACTCTCGGGTTGGTGGCCTCACCGTTAATCGAAGCACGTTTCCAAATCAGTATTATGGTGCTGAACGATTACACCCAGGCCCTGCGACTGGAAGCGAAAATCCGTTCAGCATGGGAATCCGTCCAGCATGGCTTGCTCGGTGGTTATCCGGTACAAACCATTTCACGCGGGATTTTGCAGCAGGAGGCGGAAGAGCTGACCGAAAATCGCAAGCGTTACCGTATCACCCGTGATTTTATCATTGCCTATACGGAGGTCACAGATGATTAGTGCCAGCGTGTCCGGCCTCGAGGCATTAGGGCGCAAATTGCAGGAACTGGAGGTTGATCTTCAGACTAAAGTTCTGCGTCAAGCCGGTAAAACGGCGATGGAAATCGTGCAGGAAGACATGCAGGCTCATGCGGGGTATGACTCCAAGAGTAAAGAGCCACATCTGCGGGACAATATCAAAACCCGCTCCACGAAATCGAAGAAATACCCGGGCGGGGTGATGATTACCGTCGGCCCCACCAAAGCTCACCGGATGAAAGCCTTAGCACAGGAAATGGGCACGATCAAACAGGTGCCGAGTCCCTTTATCCGTCCGGCGCTGGATTACAACAAACAGGCCGTTTTAACCGCGCTGGCGCGGGAAATCAGCGCCGCTTTATCGTCTTATAGCAAATAACCTGACAGGAGTCATCATCATGACAACGTCCCCCGAATACGCTGTTCTGCCGGTAGGTACGGTCGTTAAGTTCGGCAAACCCGGCGATAGCGTGGCACAGATGAAACCCCTCATCAACTGTAAAGCCTTGGGTGCAACCGGGCTGACCGGCAGCTTTGTCGACTGCACCACCCTGATGGATACCAATAAGCAGTTTATCTCCGATATACCGGAAGGCCCGGAAAAATCCCTCGGCTTTATCGATGATCCGGCGAACGACGATTTTGTCTCTTTCCTAAACGCGGCTGAAAAGCGCGAAACCGTGCAGTTTTACATCGCCCTGCCGAATAAACGGACTGCCACGATGGTACTGGCGCTTTCCGGCTGGGAAATGAATGACATTAACGCGCCGGCGAGTGAAGTGATCCAGATCACCGTCAAAGGCAAACAAAACAACCTCGTTTGGGGTATCGCAGACAGCAAAATAGGAGTTAACCCATGAAAGCACTGAAAGCGGCTTTACTGACTCCGCGTCCGCAGATTAAAGCGGTGGAATTGTTTGGTACGCAAATCAATCTGCGTCGGATGACGGCACTGGAACTGCTGGAGCTGGAAGAAAAAGCGGAAAAGCTGAGTGAAGCGGGAGACGGGCGCGGGGCTTCCCGCCTGAATATACAGATGGTACTGGATTGTCTGGTGGATGATAAGGGTAAACCCATTCCCGCCGATGATCTGCCCACCGCAGAGGAATTGATGATCGTCCATGATAACGCCATCCTAATTGAAGCCATCCAGACCGTGAAGCGCCATTCCATCGGCACGCTGGAGGAGGCCGAAAAAAACTAACTGACTCGTCGTGGCTGCATTTTGCCTTCACGTTAGCGGAACAGCTCGGCGAAATCGATCCCTATCGTATCCTGTCCTTGCCGGCGTCCACGCTCAACGAATGGCAAGCCTATTACCGACTGAAACACCGCCAACCGGCAGACAGTTCGCCCGCTGTGGTCCGGGCACAGTGTGAGGCTGTCATGAAATTATTGGGTTAAGTTATGGCTAATTTATCGACATTGACGGTGGGCTTGCTGGTCAATGCGACTTCGTTCAAATCCCAGATGAGGGATGCCTATCGTTATGCCGGGCGGGAGTCTGAACGCTTTACGGATCAGGCGGGTTCGGATGCTCACAAACTGAAAAAGACCTACCGTTCACTGGCATCGCACATCAAATCGGTGTCCGGGCAACTGGCGTTACTGGCGGGTACGGGCTTTTCACTGAACACGATGATTTCCCATACTCGTCAATACGGGCAGACATTGTCTGACTTGTCTGCCATTACCGGTACAACGGGTGAACAGTTAAAGAAACTGGATGAAAACGCCCAACGGATCGGGCGTACCACGGAATTCGGTGCTACCCGCATTGCTGAGGCGTTTAAACTGATGGCTTCTGCCAAGCCAGAACTGCTGAAAAGCACCGGGGCGCTGACGCTAGCCACTGAGAAAGCGGTGATACTGGCACAGGCGTCCGGGATTGATCTCCCGGATGCGACTCGAGCACTGGCGTTATCGCTGAATCAGTTTGGTGCCAGTGCCGCCCAGGCTGACCGTTTTATTAACGTACTGGCAGCCGGGGCGAAATATGGCTCTTCTGAAATCAACGAAACCGCGCAGGCCATTAAACAGGGTGGCACCCTAGCCGCTCAGGCTGGGATCAGTATTGAAGAACTGGGGGCGGCTATTCAGATACTGGCAGAGCGGGGTATCAAAGGCGGCGAGGCAGGCACGGCGATTCGTAACGTGATACTGGCGCTGGAGCGTTCCACCGACAAGAAACTGAAACCTTCCGTGGTGGGTTTGTCGTCGGCACTGGAATCTTTAACGGGCAAGAACCTCTCTACAGCGCAAGCGGTAAAGTTATTCGGACGGGCCAATGTCAGTGCCGCGTCGAACTTGGTCACCGGGCGGGAAAAACTGGAAGTATTGACCCAAGCCCTGACCGGAACACAGGTCGCCTATGAACAGGCCAGTGCGCGTGCGAATAACCTGAGTGCTGATCTGGAGGTGCTGACGAGTGCTTTTGAAGGCATGGCGTTGAAAATCGGGCAGAGTACCGATGGCCCATTGCGTACCGGAGTACAGGGGGCAACCCATGCGATTAATGCGCTGTCCGAGAATGTTAATCTGGTGGCCAGCGTGGCATTGCATACGCTAATCCCCGTGATAGCAACAAAGCTGACCGCGGGATTACGTGAAAATATGACGGCATGGCGGGCCACCGAAAAAGCGGCTCGTGATATGGCCAAACAGCAGGCAGAAACGGCAAAACGTACTCTTGAACAGGCCAATGCCACGCTACGTTCAACGGAAGCGCAGGGCAGGCACATTCAGTATCTGGAAAGAACCAACCGTTTGCATAGACTCTCCGTCAATTATGCGAAAGAAAAAAGCACCCTGATCCGACAGGAAACGGAAGCCCTCAAACTACAAACACAGGCCACCGGACAACTTGAAGCGGCTAACCGCCGGCTGTCTTATGCCTATCGGGCATTATCTGTCGCGGGGGGCGCTGCCCGTGGCGCACTTTCCCTGATGGGGGGACCATTTGGTGCCGCAATGTTGGCAGGTTCTGCTCTGTACGGGTTATATAACTCTAGCGTCCAAGCCAAAGAGGGGTTGCGGCACTTAAAGGAGGAAACCGTTGAAACGGTGGCTGAACTGCAACGGCTTTCCAAAATTAAGGTGGCGGTCGAGCTGGATAAGACTGACGATGATCTTAACAATCTGAAAGCAGAACTCAGGCAGATTGATAGCCAACTGGAACGGTATTCTCAAACCCGAATCAAGCACTTAGAAAATCGTCAAAAAGGGGTCTTAAGTTTTTTTTATGAAGATCCGAAAGCAGTTGAAAAGCAAGGCCGGGTCTTACTCAGTCGGCGAGAAGATATCCTCAAAGGGATAGAAAAGAAAACCGCCAGAAAGAAAAACCTACAGACAACCTCGGTCGCGGGGATTTTTGACCAGCCATTGCCTGAGCCGCCAAAACCCGAAGAGAACGGCACGGGTAATCCGTGGACAGGTCAGGATCTCATCAAAGCAGAGAAACAAGGCAGACAATCACTTCACCTTTATCAGCAGTTACGCAAGGACATTGAGCAGACCCATGCCACCAGCCTGGATCGCATCCGATTCAGCGAGAAAGAAATGCGGGGTAAAATCCATGAAGTTGGCAAATCGGGTATCGCTTCGGACAGTGAGCTGCAACGCTTAAACCTCCTCAATGCCGAAAATCACCAAAAACAACGCCTCGAACTGGCAGAAAAATATTCCCCGGTAGCCGCATTGATCCGGCAGGAAAAAGACGCCAGCGAAGAACTGAAAGCGCTGTATAACGAACGGTTATTAACCGAACAGGAATACCTGTCCGCCAGTAAAACGCTGTATCAAACGTCGGTGAAAGACAAATTAGCGGAACAGGCAAAGCAAATTGCCGCCCCGCATCTGGATAGGGAGGGGGAGGTCGATCCCGTTGTGCAATTGCAAAATCAGCTCACAGAACAAACTGCGCTTTACGACACTTACTACCGGAACGGACTTATCAGCAAGGAACGTCATGAACAGTTAATGACCGCCGCGGCTCATCGTTCCAACGGCGTGCAATTGGCTGCTGCTAAGGATTTATATGCCTCGCAGGGTGATTTCCAGAAAATGCAGATGGATCTGCTGGATGTGGTCGAGCAACGTACAGGGAGTGCGTTAACCGGCATGTTGACGGGCACAAAATCCTTTTCAGCATCCATGCGGGAGCTGTCGGCCTCACTGGCGCAATCCATTATTCAGGATTTGATCCGTATTGCAGTGCAGGCATTGATCACCAAAGCCCTCTCCGGTTTCTTTGGGGGTGGGATGGGTAGCATGGGTGCCAGCGCATTGTCTTCGGCGGGAGGTAGCCTGTCTTCGGTGGGCTCTGGCACCACAATAACGCCGGATGTCTGGAAGAGTCCCATCATGAATGCGAAAGGCGGCGTTTATCAATCGACGGATTTAAGTCAGTACAGCGGGCAGATGGTCAGTCAACCGACGCTTTTTGCGTTTGCCAAAGGGGGCGGGGTGATGGGGGAAGCTGGCCCGGAAGCGATCTTACCCTTAAAACGCGGTGCTGACGGCAAGCTGGGGGTTCAGGCCACTGGCAGTACGGGCCACCAGACCTTTAATTCCGTTCATATTGTGATCCATGCCGAGGGGACGCATGACACGAAAACATCCCGGGGTGCCGAGTCTGCGGGGCAGGACATCGCGAAATTTGTCGATCAGCGCTTCAAATTTTTACTGCATAAAAGTCTGAGTCAGGGTGGTGAACTCAGTGCGGCGATTAAAGGAGGCCGATAATGATAAAAACCTTTGATTTTCCTGTCAGGGTAGGCGCGAGTGGCGAGTTTGAGCCGATGGTACGTACTGTCCAGTTCGGTGATGGTTATAAGCAGACCTCCGGCAGTGGGATCAACGCGCAGCGCGAAAATTGGCCGGTGTCTTTTGTCGGGACGCTGTCTGATATCCAGCCGATTATCGCTTTTCTACGTGAGCATCAGGGCTGGCGCGCATTTAAATGGCGTAATCCGCTCTCTGAACCGGGATTGTATCAGGCAGGAAAATTCACTGTTCAGGCCCATGGCGTTTATTTCACGCTCTCCGTGACCTTCACCCGTATCTATCATCCGTAAGAGATCTCATCATGACCATGAATGCAACACTTCAGCGGCTTGAGCCGGGAAGTAAAATTGTCTTATTGGCTGTCGATGGCTCGGTATTTGGCGGGCCTGTCTTGTACTTTCACAATCATCCTATCCCGTATACCGAGGCTGAGCTGGAAAATAGCGGGAACTTACCGGTGAAATCGCTCTGGTGGCAGGGTGTAGAATACAAACCGTGGCCCGTCAGCATTGAAGGGCTGGAAGTGACCAGTGATGGAAGGGCGGTAACGCCTACTCTCAATGTGACCAATCTGGACGGCACACTGAGTGCGTTGTGTCTGGCGTATCAAAACATGGTGCAGGCGCGTGTCACGATCCGCATGACCTTTGCCCATTATCTGGATGCGCGTAATTTTCCCGATGGCAACCCGCAAGCCGATCCGACGCAGGAAAAAATCGATGTTTTCTACATTGACAGCAAAACTCAGGAAGATAACGAAAGCATCCAGTTTTCGCTCTCTTCTCCCGCCGATTTGCAGGGGATTAAAATTCCGACCCGGCAAATTCACAGCCTGTGTACATGGTGCATCCGTGGACTGTATCGCCAGTCACCGTGTGGCTATACCGGCACCCGTTATTTTACGGAAAGAGGCAAACCGACCAATGATCCGGCCTTGGATGCCTGTGGAGGGTTAATGCGCGACTGTAAAAAACGTTTTGGTGACACAGCGCAATTGCCCTTTGGGGGATTTCCCGGCTCGGCATTGCTGAGGCGATAAGCATGACGATACTGAGAAAATCGACCACCCGTGCCATGATGGCACATGCCCAAACGGCCTACCCGGATGAGTGCTGCGGGGTAATTATTCAACAGCACCGCCGACAGCATTATCTTCCTTGTCGCAATACCGCATCGTCACCCACTGAACAGTTCTGTATTCACCCGGCGGATTACGCGGCTGCCGAAGATCAGGGCGAGATTATTGCCATTGTTCACAGTCACCCCGATGCGACGACACAGCCGAGCCCGTTGGATATCGCCCAGTGTGATCTGTCACAAACGCCATGGGTGATTGTTTCGTGGCCGGAAGGGGATATCCGTACCCTGATGCCTCTGGCCGGCATTAAGCCATTGATAGGGCGTCCGTTCGTGCACGGTATTTGGGATTGTTATGCCATCGTGCGTGATTGGTACAAACTGGAACGCACACTTGAACTCCCTGATTTTGACCGTACTGATGGCTGGTGGACTCGGGGCGAAAATCTGTATATGAAACAGTATGCCGCCGCTGGATTTGTCGCCTGTCGCGGTGAATTGCAGGCAGGGGATGTGATCATTATGCAGGTACAGGCGAATGAACCCAACCACGCCGGTGTTTATCTGGGTGATGGCCTGATGTTGCACCACCTGTACGGGCAGCTCAGTAAGCGAGAGCCCTATCATGGCTATTGGCAGGAACGCACCACCATCACCTTGCGTCATGCATCCGCTTCGGCGGATTTTTTGTTTAGGAGAATGACATCATGAACACATTACGCACCGTGCGGCTTTACGGTGTACTGGGGACTCAGTTCGGCCGAGTGCATACACTGGCTGTCTCTACCCCGCAGGAAGCAATCCGGGCATTATCCGTGCGGATGAAAGGGTTTGAACGCTTCCTGCTGACTGCCAAAGAGCAGGGGCTGACCTTTGCCGTGTTTAACGGAAAACGCAATATCAGCCGGGAAGAGCTGGTGTTTTCCGGGCAGGACGATATCCGCATTGCGCCAATGATTATCGGCAGCAAAAATGCCGGTGTCTTTCAGACTATTCTGGGCGCGGTCATGGTGGTGGCCGGCGCGTTCTTGTGGGCAACCCCGTTTGGTGCGCCGATGGTCATGTCCGGGGTGGGCATGATGTTGGGTGGCGTGGCACAGATGCTCTCACCGATGCCGGGCGGTCTGGCCCGGTGCGAAGATCCCGATAACAAGCCCTCCTATGCGTTCGGGGGACCGGTGAACACCGTTGCGCAGGGCAATCCTGTGCCCATTGGTTACGGCAGACGCCGCATTGGTGGCGCTATCATTTCAGCGGGTATCTATGCGGAAGACCAACAATAACGCGCTGAGGATGAAGTATGGAAAAGCAACCCATTTTGGGTAATAAAGGCGGCAGACAGCAGCCGCGCACGCCGGTGGAAGCGCCGGACTCGCTGCAATCGACTGCCTATACCAAGATCCTCCTTGCCCTCGGTGAAGGTGAATTTGCCGGCGAGCTGGATGGTCGGCGTATCTTTCTGGATAACACGCCGCTTATCGGTGCCGATGGCTCGCCTAATTTTGAAGGCGTCAAATGGGAATTTCGTCCCGGTACGCCCCATCAGGCGTATATCCCCGGTATGCCGGCGATTGAAAATGCCCGAACGGTGAGTGCTGAACTGGTCAGCTCGTGGGTCACGACGGTCACCAATACCCAACTGTCAGCGGTTCGCCTGCGGTTATCGTGGCCCCAGTTGCAGCAGCAAAAAGAGAACGGAGACACGGTGGGTTATCGCATTGACTATGCCATTGACCTTGCCACTGATGGCGGCGCTTTCAAGGAAATCCTGAAAACCGCTGTTGATGGCAAAACCACCACCCAATATGAACGCTCCCATCGTCTGGATTTACCCACCGCCCATTCGGGTTGGCAGGTGCGCCTTCGGCGGTTGACGCCAAAAGAAAACAGCAACCGGATCGCGGATGCCATGGTAGTGGAAGCCATTACTGAGGTGATCGATGCCAAATTAAGCTACCCGGAAACAGCCCTGTTATTTGTTCAGTTTGATGCCAAACAGTTCCGCAATATCCCGCAAATCACCTGTGAACCGAAGATGCGCATTATCCGAGTGCCCGATAATTATGATCCGGACAGTCGCACCTATTCGGGGGTGTGGTCAGGCACCTTCAAATGGGCATGGAGCGACAATCCGGCTTGGGTGCTGTATGACCTGATGATCAATGACCGGTTCAGCATCGGTACCCGGGTGAAAACGGAAAACCTGACTCTGGCAAAATGGGATCTGTACACCATCGCGCAATATTGTGATCAGATGGTGTCGGATGGTGAAGGGGGCGAAGAGCCCCGTTTTACCTGCAATGTGTATATTCAGTCACAGGAAGATGCCTGGGCGGTGTTGCGTGATATTGCGGGGATTTTCCGGGGGATGACGTTCTGGGCCAATAACAACATGAACGTGCTGGCGGATATGCCCCGTGACAGGGATTATCTCTTTACGGGGGCCAATGTACGTGACGGTAAATTCACCTATGCCAGTGCCAGTGAGAAAACCCATTATTCTACGGCGATGGTGAGTTGGTCTGATCCGCAGAACGGCTATCAGGATGCGATCGAACCGGTGTTTGAGCATCGCCTGATACGTCGCTATGGTATCCGGCAGGCCGATATTACCGCTATTGGTTGTACCCGCCAGAGTGAAGCTATCCGGCGTGGAAAATGGGTACTGTATACCAATGAACACGACCGGACCGTCACCTTCACTGTTGGACTGGAGGGGCGTATTCCTCTGCCGGGTTACCTTATCGGCATATCGGATAATCTGCTGTCAGGAGCCGGCAGAAGTGGGCGTATTCAGGCTGTGCCGAGGCGATATATGCTCACGTTGGATCGGGTGCCATCAGCAAAATCGGGGGACTGGTTGGTCGTCAACCTGCCTTCCGGTAAAACAGGAAAGGATCTCATTACCGCGATCAACGGACAGGACGTTTCCGTGAGTAGCGGTGGCTATGCTTATTCAGATCTCCCGGAGGCGGGGGCCGTCTGGTCCATTGAATCCAGCTATAGCGTGGAACACCCTTTCCGGGTGATGGGTATCAAAGCAGGGGAAGACGGTATCTTGTTTGACATCACGGCAGTTGAACACAATCCTGACAAATATGCCCTTATTGACACGGATATTCGTATTGATGAACGCCCCGTGGCCACCCTCCCACCCAGTGTTCAGCCGGCACCGAAGCATGTCCGTATCGACAGTGATACGGCAATCAATCAGGGCATTATCACCACCACGTTGCAGATCACATGGGATGCCGCCAGCAGTGCCGTGGCCTATGACGTTGAATGGCGTAAAGACAATGGCAACTGGATAACGGCACCCCAGACAACCGCCCGGCGTCTTGAGGTACCGAACGTCGATGAAGGACGCTATCAGGCGCGAGTCAGGGCGATGAATGCCGCGGCAATCTCCAGTATTTGGACGATCACACGGGATACCCTGCTGGAAAGATACACAAGGCCGCCATCAGAACCGCAGTCCTTCCAAACCACGCCGCTACTTTTTGGCATCCGACTGGACTGGGATTTTGCTAATCCGACGAATATTCTGCTGAAAACGGAAATTGGCTACAACAAAAGCGGAGAAGATGATGGCACGCTGAAGTTCGCTGATATTGCCTATCCACAACGCACCCACACGTTGCAGGGATTGGCCGCGAAGGAGAAACTCTACTTTCGGGCACGGCTGGTGGACAAATCAGGTCATGCTTCAGCGTGGACGTCGCTGGTCAGTGGCCACGCATCCAATGATACCGGCTGGATAGTGGAAGCCAGTCGGGATCATTTTCTGGATGCCGAAACCGGGCGGCGCTTGCAGGAACAACTTGCTGAACAGGCCAGAGACGATGCGCGTTACAAGCAATCCGCTGCGGAAAATGCGCAGGCCATTGAGAAACTGCATGACATGCTGAAAGATCTTCAGCAACGCACACGATAATCCGCTAACAAGAGTTTCCGGCCATCATTATAGATTCGATTCCCACGGGTTGAGGATCGTCACCCCTGAGGACTGAAAATCGGCTACGTTACGCGTGACTACCGTCATACCATGCACGAGCGCTGTCGCCGCAATCAGCGCATCACGCTCGCTGCATCTGTCTGGTACGTGCAACCGAGCGCAGCGTTGTGCTACGGCTGTATCAACAGGCAATGTTCGTTCAGAGAACTCCGGTAAGACATGTTGCTCCAGCCACGCCCGCAGTATAGCCCCCTGTGTGGCGTCCTTACGCTCAATCAATAAAATGCCAAGTTCTAATTCCATGATGGTGATGGCGGACACAAAGAGAGCAGCGGCATCAACATTTTCAGCCCATGCCGCCACGTTAGGATCAGCCTTCCCAGCGCGAATTTTTCGTAGCTCGGACACGACATTGGTATCGAGTACATACATCATGAGAAATCAGCCGGACGAGTGTCGATAGTCACGGACTGGGGTTCAAACTCAATGTCTGCAACGCCCGGCATCGCCAGCGAATCGGCAATGTTGCGATGCTGCTTTGTCAGCAGCCGGTACTCCTCAATGCTCAACAGCACATGTGCAGGCTTGCCACGATCAGTGATGAATACCGGGCCGTTTTTGGTTGCTTTCTTCGCGCGGGTCACATCCTGGTTCAGCTCCCGGCTGGAGAGAGTGGTGATAGTCATGGTTGTACCTCCTGCTTAAATTAGCTATATAGGTACATTACTACATTATGAATAATAGTGCAAAGTTTGTTCACTTTGCCATTTTCCCAAATGGCGGCGGGTAATACGGCTGTTAGTTTTACCACTCTTTGGTGTCCGGTATAAGGCAGCGATAGTCAATAGAAATGGAATACATTCGCTGTCGTTATTTTGCGAGCCGCTTTGCAAAGGTCATTTTTGTCAGTGGCATGTTATTTGGGCGGGGGATAGAGTGGCGGTGAAAATTTAAACGCGGCTTTAACGTGCTGGAAACACGCTAAAACCGCTAACCACAATAACTACAGGATTAGTTATTATGGCTGACACGCATTCTACTGCAGGCACTCGCATT
The DNA here is from genome assembly GCF_002632725.1 of Xenorhabdus hominickii. Taxonomy (GTDB): domain Bacteria; phylum Pseudomonadota; class Gammaproteobacteria; order Enterobacterales; family Enterobacteriaceae; genus Xenorhabdus; species Xenorhabdus hominickii. Next base: position 14,534 of record NZ_NJAI01000010.1, on the reverse strand, counting down.
TACAAAATTTCCCAACCGGAACGTTATCAGAAAGTGGTTTATCGCCCCAATGGGGTGAACCGCACGACTCCTGCCATCAATTTAAGTGGAAAATGGCTACTGGAAGCCGGGTTTTCCATCAATGATCCGTTAAAAATCAGAGTGATGCCCGGTTGCCTGATCATCACAGCCCAAAATTTTCATGAATTGTGGCACTGCTTAAAAAGCCTGAATGAAGGTGAATGGGATGATATCGCCGTGGCACAGTGGCTGCGGCAATTTCCCGGAAAATTAAATAAAAAGCTGCCGAAATAAACGCATAATGCTATGTTTTATCAATTAAAACATAATATTGAACGCGATTGCGTAAGCTGTGCTTTGCACTTAAATGGCAAAATTTTTCTTTTGCGAAGCCGCTCGCATTTTATTTTATGAATCAACAAAGAAGGAATCTATGGAGCTTAGATTTTCTACTGAAAACGCTGAAAAACCGGAATGTGTATTACGTGGTGATGATATGCAGCAGATGGGATTTACGCCCAATAGCCTGTTTCATATCCAACAATATCACAACGGGCTGATGTTGACATTGGCGAAGCCTGACGATGATCCAGCAGCCCTGTTCCGCGCTGTGGAAAATGATCCGAAGCAGGGCATCGATTGGGTACGTGATAATGGCGAACTGTATCTGGCGGGCGATTGGTTAACGGAAACCGGTTTGTTGGATAAACCTGTTCAAGTTGCTTTCGGTTACGGCAAAATTATGTTGATGACAGAGTCTGACCTGCCTGAATCGTGTAAGACATTTTAATTTGCTGATTGTATTGATGTGTTAACTATGGTTGACACATCGTATTGTTTATATACAATAATGATATTCGCTTTAGAGGTGAGCATGATAACCATTGAAAGGACTCAAGATTTTGAAAAATGGTTAAAATCCTTAAAAGACAGGATAGCCAAAGCCAAGATCTTAATCAGAGTTGAAAGAATGGAAGAGGGCAATTTTGGTGATGTTGAACCTGTGGGAGGTGGAGTTTCGGAACTCAGAATACATTACGGGCAAGGCTATCGTGTCTACTTTGCTAATAAAAATAATAAAATCATATTATTGCTCTGTGGTGGAGATAAAAGCAGCCAGCAGGCAGATATAAAGAAAGCCAAACAACTTGCGAAAGAATGGGGATTTTAAAATGAAAACAGAACCAAAAAAATTCGATGTTGTGGAGTTTTTAGAAACCGAAGAAGATATTCAGGCATACTTAAATGCCGCTATCGAAGAGAACGACACAAAATATTTATTTAAAGCGTTAGGCAACATTGCCAGAATAAAAAATATCAGCCAACTTTCTAAAGAATCAGGAATAAGCCGAGAGGGGATATATAAGGCGTTATCCGGTGAAGGCAACCCGTCGTTTAATACCGTATATAAAATATCAAAAGCATTGGGTTTGAAACTGCATTTCACTGGGACTTAATCAATTCTCTTTTTCACACTAAAAACTGTGAATTATCCATGTAACATTATATAATTTGTTAAAATTAAATATATAAATACGGAGTGTTATGTTTAAGATTGTTTAGAGTAATCAATTGTCTAATAATAAACCAAGTCGTGATAAAGTAAAAAAACAGAAACTACTTTTAACACGACTTGTAACCTATGCTAAATAAGCTTATCAATTTTAAAATTAACGTGATATTACTTAGACTTTTCCTTCTTGAAGAGGTTTGTTTTTTTCTCCTCCCCACGGGTCATCTAACATATATTTAGCATCAACCTTAATTTCAGATGGGACAAAAGTTAATTTATAAAAAACTTCATCACCTTCACATATTTCATAGTATAAGCTATAAAGCGTTTCTTTAAGGTCTAAATCAATCTTAAATTTTTCAGTCGCTGACGCTATCTCCAGTTTATTTTTATCTGTGACATAAAAAGGAACAACCATACACCGCTGAACTAGAGGGTCCATATTAAAATTTACTTCAAAAGTTAAGTGTATATTCGCGCCAAAAGCGTCATCTGGTAAAGGATCGAATACAACATAATCTTTGTGAAGAATAGCTCCTTGTTTGATATTCTCATTTCCCCATTGACATAGTATTTCATCAAATGGTCTTGAGCGAACCTGAATTTGGCTATGTGATATCAATAAATCTACTACTTGTTCATTACTTTTCATTCTGTTACCTATTTTTAATTATAATATAAACCATGTTATCAATCATTGAGTATTCATCAAGGTAAGAATGAACAAAGCCGGAAAATTACGGGATTTTTCTGGCTTAATCTAAGCTAATAAATCAGTTACTTTTCCCTAATGATTCAAACCATTGATAATGAAATTTTGCTTGCTCTTCTGGGGTGACATCAACATCTTTATCCTCAAAATCAAATATATGAACCTGATTTTCAGGTAAGCCATACTGACCTAATTTAGTTTCATAAGCTGTTATACCTAAACCCATATCCCTCTGCATTGCCGATGGGAATACATTTATTTTTGCTCCTTTGCAAAGAAAAACGATATCTTTTAATTGGTTTCTTAAATCTATAAAGCATGAAAAATAATCAATGCCGTTTGATTCTGCCAACTGATTGTTATTATGAAATATTCTTAAGCAACAATGCCTATCAGGAGAATCAATCAAATGCAATTTAGCTTCTTCCATTTCACCATTTATTATTATTTTTATTTTTCTTTCATTGACGCATATCATTTTTCATACCTTTTCAGATCTAAACTATTATAGTTACCCATATTATCACTGGCGCTAACTGGTATTGCACTTAATCTTTTTAGATTTACTCCCCAAGCATACCAGAGTCAATCTAAATATTATTAGATCCACTTCTATTAGAGATGTTACTCTTTCTTCAATTATCAAAAAAAGTACCAGTGCAGTTTGAGTTTAAATAAAAATTAGCCAGTTACTATTTATTAACAAGTTCAAAGAACTTCAACTACGGCAACAAATTTAGGGCCTTCATATACATTTAAATTAAATCCTTGAGTAAGTAAAAAATCAGGAGCATTATCAGCTAGAAAATAAGCTTTTCCTAAACCTATTCTCTCATTTCTTTCTTCATCATAAGAGTTGCTTTTTATGTCTAATACTAAGCTCCAATATGTTGTTTCACCAATCTTACTTTTTATTGGCTCAGTAATGACATAATATAATGTATTGATTGGTAAATTATTTTTACCACCTTGGTTTTCAGAAATCCAATTAATTTGGACATTAATGATTAATCTTTCCATAAAAGTATTTTCAAATTTTTACATGATGAGAGAGATATAAATTTATTCCATTTGGGTTTGATTTTGGTTTTATTCAGAACAGACTCTTCAATATATCGAGCATTACCTGCATTATACAGGTTTTCACGTGAATAGGCAGAATTTGCTACGTGGTCTGGTACATGGATTTGAACAACTTGGAATATCATGGAATCTTCCCAGTTTTATAGTGTTAATTTCAATTCATTTCAGAATATTTAAAAATGCCTAATAAAATTACCTGATATCTTGCTGGTTGCCGTTCGCCAACTGCAAGAATGGCTAATAATTTTACGTTTTTCATCTTGCAGTCATATATGTCATACATGACTGATAAATCATCATAGTTGTGAGTCATGATTGTTGATAACGGAAACTCTTTGATACCTTTAATTCTATCTTTTATTGCTACTCGCAAATGTTCATCTAATTTATTTAAGTTCTTTAGACTTGAAACGCTGATAGTTATTTTTTCATCACAGCATGAGGACTTAATGGTATGATTTAGTTTATAAAATTCGTCTTCGAACCCATCATAAATCATCTCTTTTTTCTTCAAATTTTTCATTTTTAAGCTCATGACAACCTCTTAAGAGCGCCATCTGTTACTAATTGTTCAATTTTACCAGAAAATTTATATTGAGTACCCATACTGGGCTGTTCAAATCATGGAATAGCTGGCTAAGATCTTCCGGGATTTTGAGGTTTTTAGCCAGCTCAAATTGATGTAGTTCAATGATTTTGGTCACCATGATAGACTCTTAAAAGAACAAAGCCGGAAGATCACAGTGATCTTTCCGGCTAATTCATTATGTTAGATATTATTAATCTAAATATGGTGATCTATATTTTTGTACTGTAAGTAAAGTATTTATTTTATCTATACATTCTTTTGGATCTATTTTTGATACAAAATACATATAAAAATCATATCCAAAATGAAATTCGCATGTATCTGATATGAGTTTACACCACATATCTTCTCTCAAAATTGATTTAATTCCGTTTTTTAATTGATTGATATCTATAGACTCACCTTCAATATATGAAATTTCATCAACACTTACTTCTAGTGCTTGGATTTTAAGAGACTTGATACCTAAACAGTTACATAAATTAATAATATAATCTATATATTGATTTTCAATCCGTTCGTATTCATCTTTTTTTACTTTTTGACCAATATCAAAAAAGCTAGTCCATTCATCAGGATCAGAATAAATATCGCCATTTTCATTGATATTAGTATATTTTGTTATTCTATATGAATATTTCATTAGTCACCTATCCTATTCAGATCAGCATCATATGTTCCCGATCTTGTTTTCTTGCTACCTAAATTTTTCACACTATCAGCAGCCTTCCATACACCTCCATTATGTTGATCAACATCAGGAGTAATATATTTCATTTTGTTCGATGCTTTCTTATTCATATAAATAGGTTGTCCATGAGAACGCTCGTTAATTTTTGTATATCCGAGCTTTTTAGCCATTTCGGCAAAGTTACATTTTGCTAATCCAAATGGATCAACAAAATTAACCGGATTATCGACATACCCATACGGATTCAGCCCACCCAATAACCCAATGGGGTCAGGCGATATGTACTGCGCGGTTTCCGGTAAGTAATACCGATAGCGATTGTAGTAAAGCCCGCTTTCGTCGTCCTCAAATTGCCCTAAGAATCGGAAATTGCAGTTAACATGATAATCGGCATGACCGGAGCTAACCACCTGAAAACTATCTGCCTGTCCCCACGTTTTTAGCCGCTGTGCCCAGACTAGTACTCCTTGTTCGTCTAGCATCTCGCGCGGTGTGCCCTGATGGTCGCTCACGATATAGTGTAGCTTGTATTTCTCAAAACGGGCTGACGGCGTTAATGAGTAGGGTTCATATAACCAACGGATACGTTGACCTTCCGCCGGCGTGCCGTCAGCGTAAATTGGCGTTTCCTCGATAAGTTGATCGCCGCTCCACAGGTAATCCTGCCCCATAATTGCATCGCTTCTCGGCTCTACATCTGGTCTACCAGCCAACCACAACTGTAAATTAGTTGCGGCCAGTTTTCCATCGTGAATTTTGAGTTTTTGGAGACGTCTGCCAAAAGGATCATATTTATACTGCCAACGCGAGCCATCCGGGGTTTCACAGTGGGTGAGCTGGTTTTGGGTATCCCAGCGATAGCGCCAGATTTGCGGGCGGAAGCCATCATGGTGTTCGGTTTTTTCGATCAAACGCCCATTGTCATCATAGCGATAACGATTATTTCCGTGCTGCACGACGCGCCCGGCTTGCTGACGTTGGTTGATTTGTGCCACCGCTCCCTGCGCATCGGTCGGGAGATGTTGGCTCAGGTTGCCGTTGGTGTCATAACTGAACTGCTCTTCATGCGGACGTGCGCCCTCGAACAGCGTATGCAGTATCTGGTCGTTGGTATTGTAACGGTAGCGGGTTTGCCCCCAGCGACTGTCGTCAATTACCCGCACATTATGGGCACGGTCATATTGCCAGTTCCGGTTGACGGCGGTGGCTTGTGGCGGGAAGTGCGGGTCGTTTTGAGCCAGTGTTTCCCTGAAAAATTGCGTGGCTTGTCCCGCCGATTGATGTGCCAGCAGACCGGTAGCTGTGTAGCGGCTGGCAAGGATAAAACCGTTGGCACTTTCGCGCACCGTTTCCCGCCCCAGTGCATCATGTTGGAAGGTCAGTGGTGCATGCTGGTTAAGCTGAAAGTGATTCAGACTTCCCGACAGGTTATAGCCGAAGTGCAGGGTATTGCCATCTACGCTTTCGCTGACCGGATGCCCGGTCAGGCTATCCCACTCACGGGTAATTTCCCTTCCGTTGGTGCGCTCGCAGATTGGCAAACCGGTGGTTTTATCATACTCATACTCGACGGTAGCATCGGCGTTAGTGGCTTTCACCAATTGATACCGTTTATTGTATTCGTAAGAGGTGGTGGCTTTAAGCTCTAACTTGCCCTCTTCCGGTTGCCAGTTTTCCTGTTTTATCAGTGAACCGGCAGCAGAGTAGTGCCAACGTAATTGTTGACCATCCGGATATTGTGACTGAATACGGCGGCCCAGCTTATCGTACTGATAAGTAATGGTACGCCCGGTAAAATCAGTTTCTCGGATAATTTGCCCGGCGGCATCCCGCTCATAGCGATAGGTTTCACCCGTGGAGGCGGTAACCGAATTCAATCGGGTCAGACGGTCATAACCAAAGCACAAAATAGTACCGTCGGGTCGTGTGACTTGGGTTAGCAAGTCAAATGCGCCGTAAGTGTAGCGTGTGGTACGGCCTTCGCCGTCAGTTACTGCCACCACACGCCGTTCACTGTCATAGGCCAGTTGCTGCGTAGTGCCATCCGGTAGTTCAACATCGGTCAGGCTGCCGTTAAGGCTGGCATGGTCATCGCTATAGCGATAGTAGGTTCGTTGTTTGAGGGCATCGGTGAGTTGGCGCAAACGACCCAGTTCATCCAGTTGCAGCCCAGTGGTCTGACCGTCCGGTGTCATCACTGCAGCCAGCCGTTGCTGCTCGTCGTAGGCGTAATGCCATTGGCGACCATCTGGCAGCAGGCGTTGGCGTAATTCACCGTGGAGACCGTATTGGTATTCTTCTTTGTGCCCCAACGGATTAGTCAGTGCGGTCAGGTTGCCCTGCTCATCATAGTGAAATTGCCAGCGATCGCCCGTTGGCAGGACACTTTCAATCAGTTGCCCGTGTTCGTCATAACCGTAATAAAAGGTGTCGCCAGTCGGTAGTTTTACTTCGGTCAATGCACCGTCAGGATTGTAATCGAATGAGGTTATTCCACCCTCTGCATCAGCTTCCCAGACAATTTGGCTGTGGTGCCACTGGCGGCGGGTGATGCGCCCCAGCGGGTCAACTTCGCGGATCACCAGACAGTTGTTATCGTAGTGATACTGGGTTTCACCGCCTTCCGCATCAATATACGTGGTGATACGAGCATTATCGTCATAGTGGAAACTATCGAACCAGTAGCCACTGGTGGTGGAGGTTGTGAGTACTCGTCCACGATCATCGTAAGTAAGGGTAACATCGGTCTGATCGGTATCGTGCCAGCGGATCATCTGCCCCTGTGCATCATATTCATGCCACAGGTGGTTATGCTGGAACGCTTCGCATTCGCTTAGATAGTCTTGTGAGTCATAGTGACAAGTGACTAATCGCTGCTGTTTTTTCTGTTCAAGATAATCTAGTGTTTGGAGTTGCTGATCCTGATAACCCAGGATCAGCCGGAAACCGTCGGTGCGAGTGACTTCGATCAATTGTGAGTGTTTATCGTAGATAAACCGAATCGCGTTCTGACGTCGATCGGTGATCGCGGATAATTTACGGATAGATCCAACGGCATGATTGAAGTGGTAGGTAAGCTGGGATTGACGATCAATCAGCTTCAATTCATTGTTCAATTCGCCGGTCAGCAGGTAATGGGGGATATGCTGGTTACGGGCGAGCACCGTGTTACCCGGTGTGCTGAAATCGTAGATCACGCCGTCGGCATCGGTGAAATTTACCTTACCATTGACCAGTTCCAACTGACGTGACCAGTCATCCGCCCATTTAGGGCCAAACAGGCCGTTGAAATTAGCGGTGGAGCGATAAGTGCGAGTCAGGGTAATCGGCAATAATCCGGGAATAGCAATAACCGGCCAGATTTGTAGAAAATCACCAGTCGCAACATCAACGGGTTCTCCTTTTTTTATGCAGGTTCCGTTACAACTTCCCTCTTTGTTGGTTGATGAGGTCGCGTCATCATTATGTTGCTGAGTTTCCTTTTTCGGACTAGCACCTTTTTGTTGTGCTTTTTTGAGTTTTGGCCCCACCTTGGCTCCTATTTTAGCCGCTCCTCTGAGGAGTCCACCAATGCCTGTAGCAGAAGAAGCTCCAGTGAAGATTAAGGCCCCACCTTTCTCGGCATCACTTTTCATTTCCATCTTAATCGCATCAGCATTGACCATATCAACGGCCTTTTGCTGAAGGTCAGAAATTCCGACGGGAGCGACGCCCATATATCCTAATGCTTGTTCGACTGCAACGGCGGGAGTCGTTGCGACTATAATCGCACCTTTCCCGAACAATTCGCCAATTTCAGGAACGGTATTCCAGAGCGCTTTTCCTGCCCCGATAGCGGCTGCTCCCGGATTATCCCAGGCGGCATTCAACTCTTCTTTGGCTTCCTCTCCCCACTTTTGCACGTCTTCCTTGGTCTCATCCCACCATTCTCCCACCTTGTCAAAAAATCCTTTTTCTTGCTCAGTTTCCGGTGTGACGGCCGGATTCGCTTCATGTGGCGGATTTGCCCCCTGTGGTGCCTGCCCGACGATTTTACCTACCGTGTTACCCGTACCGCTCGGGCTGTCATCGCGGACTTTGGTTGGCAAAGATTCGTTAGGTTCAGGAGGAGGTAACTTCCATTCTTCCAACGGAAATTCACCACTTTTGAATTTATCAACAGCATCCTGCACAACCTGCTTGAATCCATCAGGGGTCCATACTGAATTTTCCCCTCCGACTTCGCTGTGAGGGAACAGGTCTTCCGCATATTTGAGAGCCATTTCGGCTCTTTCTTGCGTGTGGATGGTAAAGTTTTCACAAAATTGTTTGGCACCATATCCTGTAATTTCAATTCTGACTGTCATTGCGTTTTCCTTATGCTCCATTCATCCAGAATTCATCTCCATGGCGCAGTACCAGCTTGTTACCTGCTCGGACAGTTTGGGTATGTGCTTTTGGATGGCATTTACCCCCCACAGTCCCGCTTTTGACACCATTTGCCACACCCGGTTGGTCACCCAGTGTCGTGGGTACAAAACTGCGGGCAAACACCACCACGGGTTGACCATTAGCCCGCACGGTTTTTTCCGGTGCCGAACTGTCTGCCAGTTTCGCGACCACCGGATAGGGGATGGGCGGTGTGGCAGGCCCTATCGGGGTTTTGCACACGTCCGGCAACATACCGATAATCATCCATGTGCCGGCGGTACGGGCGATGTAGTTATCAGCCATGCGTTTTCTCCTCTTCCAGTGGTGCTAGTTTGAGTAACGGCGCATCTGGGTTAATTTCAAACCGGGCTTCGGCGACCCGCACGGGCAGGGCGGCTTTGAAATTCAGGCGGCAGGTCAGATGCAGTGTTCTGGCCTCGCTGTCGACAATGAGCGTATCGAGGCGCATCGGCACAGGTAACAGAATGCCGTTTTGCATGCGCAACAAAATGAACGGACGATGTCCGGGCAGTTTGACATGCAGGTCACTGTGGGGTGTCAGGCCACTTAGCGTAATGGCGATATCCGTGTCTGGCCAGTCAATCTGCTGGTCAGCCGGTGCGCCGTTCCAGTAACCGAAGTCAAAATCTTTCGGCAGGTAAGGGTGGCGATGCTCTAACCAGTCGGCATCGTAAGTACCGGCCAATTGGCGGCGGGGCAACCACGGGCGACCGATAAATCCCATGCCTTGTGGCTGGCAGGCGGGCGTATCGGGTGGCAACGCTCCCGCCAGTTGCGCTGTAAAATGCTCGGCAGTAAAAGGTGCCTCTGACCGGATGATGCGCGGGGCAGGGTAGCGAGTGAGTTGTTTGGCGTTGGCGTACCACGGGGTGATAAATCCCGTTCCCAGCGGGTTGGTTTCACAAACCGCATGGGCCACTGGGGCATTTTCCCCGTCCGGATGTTGTTGGCGCTGTTCCGGAGTCAGGCGGTCACGCTCTTTGAGGTGTTTGCTTGCTTTATCGTCAGCCTGAATTTTGCATTCGCCCCCGAAAGCGTAGCGATAATCCAACGGCAGAGTGGTAAAGGGTTTTGGCTCCGTCAGTTGCCAGTGGCCGCTGGCATCACGGATAAATTCCCGCTCGCCGGTGATGGTCAGGGTTTTGTCGAGCAGGGGCTGTCCCTGTTGGGTGTTGACCTGCAACCGTACGGGAAATTCGGTACAGGGACGGTTATCCGGTGCGTAGGCGGTGCCATTAACAATCACATCGCAGCGCGGCTTGAAGGGAGCAATATCACTCTCCTGCAATACCTGCGAGGCATTCATTTGCCCGCGATATTCATCCTGTAAACACAAAGGCGGCGCGGGTAGCAGTTCAGCGACGCATTCCCCCTGTCCGGCAGGCATCAGCTGGTAGCCAATTTTCATGACCGCCACATGATGTTCGGTATCGTCGACATCGAGCATTGAATAGTTCATCACCGCAAAAGGGGTGAGGTTACGAAATTCCATCTCAGTCTGTCCTTGTTAGTTCAGGTCGATGTCTTTACCGGTGATTTGTACCGGGCCACTGGCCTCAAATTTGAATTCACTGCCCTGTATGGTGATTTTGCCTGAGCTGTCCATCCGCAGGACGCTGGCACCGCATTTCAGTTCAATCACATCACCGGCATTGATGGACAGGGTATTACCAACTGCAATGGATTTATGGCTGCCGACCTGCTCAGTCTGGCTGGCGCCGACGGTGGTATTCATGCTGGTGCCGACAGTCAATGCGTAGACCATGCCGATGGTTTCCGTGCTGGTCATTTTCACCATTTCGTTTTTGTGCTCATTCACCTTGATGGTCTGGTTTTTCTCCACGGTTTCGCTGTGGTTGGCCAGCACATGGGTATCGCGGTTATTGAGCACTTTGGTGTTCATGTCTTTTTGTGCGTGCAAATCCAGCCGTTCACTGCCCTTGGCATCTTCAAACAGCAGCTCGTTATAGCCTTGCCCTTTGTGGGTTTTGGAGCGGAATGCCATCTGAGTTTTGCTGCCCGGTAAGCTGCCCGGCGGGATATTGCTGGCATGGTAAGTACGCCCGGTGACGATAGGCTGGTCCGGGTCGCCGTGCAGGAAATCCACCACGACTTCCTGTCCGATACGTGGAATAGCCAGCATACCCCAGCCCTGACCCGCCCACGGCTGGCTGACCCGTATCCAGCAAGAGCTTTGGTCATCGCTCTTGCCGTAACGGTCCCACGGGAATTGCAGACGCACACGCCCGTACTGGTCACAGAAAATTTCTTCTCCTGCCGGACCGACCACTTTGGCGATTTGTGGGCCATCAATCACCGGTTTGGGGCGCGGTGCCGGACGCCAGTTCTGGTTCTGGCGGATGAAGGTGAAGTGACTGTTCAGTGTTGTGCCGGAGCCTGAGCTGGCGCTTTCCAGTGCCTGCGGCTGGCTGCCGTTGTGGCTGGCGGAAACGGTCTGCCATGATTGATTCAGGTCTAACCGGGGATGGTTATCAAGAATGAATAGTTTGCCCGGTTGCAGGGCAATGGCATTGCCGCTGCCTTGCCCGGTCTCCGCGTCGCTGCGCAGAGCTTCCAGTCGGTAGCGGGTGAAATCCTTGCCATGGGCCTCATCTTTGAAGCGACCCGGATAGTCGTAGTGCTCGTAATACAGTTGCTGCAGGTTTTCATCCCGCATCTGTTGCTGAAATTCCGCTGGCCATGCCGGGTTCTTGAAGGTGTAATCCTTAAGCTGTACCTGAGCTGGGCGGACCTGAGCGCTGCTGGTCAGGCTGCTGACCGCGGGTTCACCCAGTGTACTGACTTCACCCGGCTGATAGGGCAGGCGGATGCCCGGTGGTACAGAGCCGCAGTCGTCGGCAAACACCAGCGTGTTGCGTCCGTTACTGCATTCGAAGAAGTAGAAAATACCTTCTTCCGCCGTCAGCCGTTGCAGGAAATCGAAGTCACTTTCCTGATACTGCACGCAGAATTCGCGCTCCGGGTGCGGGTGGCGCAGGTTGAACACGACATCGCGGATGCTGTGCTCTTTGAGGATAGTGGTGATGATGTTGGCAATGTTGAGCTGTTGGAAGATGCGCGAGTTCTGCCGTAAGGTGGTGCGCCACAGGTCAGGGCGGATGCTCATCCGGTAGGTGGTCTGGTGCAGGCCGGTATTGCCCTGCTCAAAGCGGGTGACGATGCCGGTGATGCTGCGCTGTTCGATGCCGTTTTGCAGAATAGTCAGTGTTGCAGTGCGGTCAAGCACCAGCGGGAAACTAATGGCGGGAATGGCGCTTGCCAGCCCCACTTCCAGTGCAAAGGGATGCGAGAAATGTTCGTTCAGGCTAAAGTCGGTGACGACAAAGGTCTGTGCCGGCAATCCGCCTGCGGTCAGGGTGAATAGCAATCCGCTGGGGTCAGCACCACCCAGTAATCCCAATACCTGACCGGCTTGCTGTAACAGCTTGCCGGCCGATGAGTTACCCGCGGCAGCCTGAGCTGTCATTCCGGCTTTTTGTCCCGCACCACCGGCAAAGCCGCCACCACTGATGAGGCTACCGGCACCGACAGCAGGACTCCCGCCTGCACCCGTCAACAGGTTTTTGGCCTGCTTTGCCATCTGTGCAGTTTGCTGTCCTTGTCCTAACAGCGATTTTCCTTTCTTCAATGTTGTGGCGTGTTTTTTCACTGACATCTATTCTGTCTCCCTGAGATGATGGAATGTTATGCAATAGGCTATCCCGCCTGATAACAACGCAGGCCATAACATTCGGGCACAAGAGTTAAATTTAACTCAGATTGTCTCCGCAAATGGGTTAATTAAGGACGCAATATGCGGTTTTACGATAATTTGAAGAGACGTTGTTGTCCGAATATATCGGTTGAACCGTGATAAATAAAATAGGAACAATAATAAATAACGAATGGGTAAAGTCCAAATCAAATCAAGTGAAATAAAAAACGGCATCCAGCAATGACAGTGTAAAAAGTTAAAATAATTGCCGTTTTAGAATAACATTCTCAATTAACGTATATAGTTAGCGCATCAGGCTATTGGTTATTTATCCGTAAAAGAAAGGATTTTCTTAATATTATGAAATAAAAATAAAAAAATTAATAATATATTTGACAAGGCCATGATCATTTCTATTTCGTGAAATAGATCAAAAAAACTCCTTGATAAATGAGTTTTTATTTGCTGTTTTTTTAAAAGGCAGCAATCAAAAAGGATTGACATTAAATATATAAATACCAGTCATTCAAATAAACAGAAAGTGAAATAATATCTAAACGAAAATAAACTGATTAATATTTTCTACATTTAACACGATGTTAATTTAGCATGGATAGCGGCATCTCTTTGTGGGAATTCCCCGCCCCTGCTCGTTATATTGGCACCTGAAAACTTAAGCTGTCGGACAAGACGGTATTGATCAAGTGTCTAATAAATAGCCATAAGACATCATATGTGCTAATGTGGGTTTGTGGGAAACCAATGAGGAATGACCTATGAGTCGCTTAACTATTGATATAACCGATCAGCAACACAAGAGTTTGAAAGCATTGGCAGCGTTGCAAGGCAAGACAATCAAGCAATATACGCTTGAACGTTTGTTCCCTGACATGACTAATGAAGATCAAGCATGGCAAGAGTTAAAAGCCTTGTTGAAGACACGGATCAATGAGGGGACAGAAGGCAAGTTATCTGGGAAAAGCATTGATGAAATCCTTAATGAAGAACTTGCTGAGAACGGACGCGATTAATGGATTATATACTGACGGAAGCTGCAGAAGCTGATTTACGCGCAATTATTCGTTACACACGTAAACAATGGGGTAATGCACAGACGCACCGCTACATCACTACCCTTAAGCAAGGTATTGAGCGTCTCGCTTGCGGAAAAGGATCTTTCAAGGACATGAGCGAACTTTACCCGGCATTGCGCATGGCACGTTGTGAATATCATTATGTGTTTTGTTTGCCACGAGAAAGTGCTCCGGCATTAATCGTGGCAATTTTTCATGAAAAGATGGATTTATTGACACGCCTTGCTGATAGGCTTTTGTAATTTTGTTGTTTTTTAAGCTACGATCATTATCAGGCGTTAATCAGTGTCAACGTATATCAGGGCTAGACACCGTTATCAAATTAAGTGGGACGGATTTGGGACAGGTATCGAAAGGCAACCGCACGTAACTACGGGTAACTTTCGGTAAGGTGGGACGTGTGAGCACTGATAAATGCGGTAATTCGTTGATTTAAAAGATGGGCTTACTCTCTTCTAAGCCGTAGGTCACAGGTTCGAATCCTGTATGGCCAAAATCAATATCTTACAATAAAAAATTGAAAGCCCGCCATAACAACGGGTCAGGTAACGGGTCAAGTTATCTCTACTTCTTCTCTCTCACCCAAGCCTCATAGACCTCTTCAGGCGGTCATGTATTAAATAGTTAGTTGTTGTGATATGCTTCCCGCCTTTTAAGGGTAAAGCATGGCCAAAGCTGACGTCTATTGCCGTTATTGTCACAAATC
>NZ_NJAI01000001.1:1576709-1579613 GCF_002632725.1 Xenorhabdus hominickii | reverse complement strand
GCCAGCCCTTTCAGGTCTTTTTGGGCGACCCCCAGTCCGTCGGACAGGGCCTTCATGATCCGCTGACCGGATTGGGCGACCGAGTTAAAGTCCTGCCCCCGGAGCACGCCGCGCCCCAACGCCTGCGATAACTGAACGATCAATGAGGAGGTTTCTTCGGCGGACGCCCCGGACACTTGTAAACCGGTTGCCAGAGCATCCGTCAGGGACAGGATATCCTGGGTCGAATAACCGTATTCCCGCAAGGCACTGGCGACGCGGGTGAACAGGCTGGCATTGGACTCAAAGGTCGAGCCGGTATACTGACTGATCCGCAGCAACCCTTGCTGGGCCTGAGTGAAATCCTCCGTGGAGGTTGTGGCCAACTTGATGCGGGCATTCAGGGAGTTGTAATTGTCCGCCATGCTGATCAGGCGTCCGGTCGCAAACAGCCCGGCAAACGCGCCCGCCAGCCCTTTGGCCGTGTCCTTGACCGAGACCAGTTGACTGTTCAGATCCCGCAGGGCCTGCTGACTGTCCCGACTCGCCGCCGAGGCCTGCCGCCCGCCCTTTTCCATGACTTTGTAGTAATCCGCCCCCATCCGGGAGGCGCGGGCAATCTCGGACTGAAACGAGCTGGAATTGGCTGAAATTTTAATAATCAGTTCACGCAATTTTGCCATTGAGGTCACTCACGATAAATTAGACAGAAAAGCTTCCAGATCGGCGGCGTTGTCGGGGGGAGTCTCCGCCTCACCCCAGTGCAGCAGGGTGTCCTGCAGGCTGACCTTGCCCCCTTGCGACTGGTACACGGCGGCGGTGATTTGGGCGGCCTGAATGTCACCACGCCGATCCCCCAGCGGACTCAACCGGTCATACTCCAGCCAGAGTTGCAACTCACTGGCGCTCAGGCCAGCTTGCAACTCCTGTAAGGTTTTGCCGAGCCGCAGTGCCAGTGTCATCAGGAAGAAGGTGGCGGGGGCCTTTACTTTTTTTCCGCGTCCGCCGGTGAGGTCATCAGGTCCAGCGCCTGATGCAGCAGACGACTGTGGACCGGGCCATAAATGCCGGTCACCGTATCCGCATCGTCGGGGGTAAAGACCGGATCGCCGTGCGCATCCCGCAGGACGTCAATAAACAGCATCACGTCGCCCCGGATATTGCGGTGCGTTTTCTCCGCGACGGACAGGGCGTTTTCTGCCTCCTCCCCAGCGGGGGAAACGAGGGCCTGCCAACTAGCCCAAGCCCCCGCAGAGGGTTCGCGCAGGATCACAGCAACATCGCCCCATTCCGGTACCGTCACGGTTTTACGGCGAAATCCGGCACCGGGTGCCAATGCCAGCGCCCGTAAATCTTTCTTTGCCTTTGCCATGTGATTTATCCTTGTGGGGTGTCTTTAGTTAAAGTGGCTGCCGCTTGCTTGAGCGGGACGGGCTTGCCTTTCAGGCGCAGCGTGAAGGAAGCGGTCACCAACCCACTGGCGGTCACGCTCCATGAGTTCTGGCGCACTTCGGCCAAAAAGGCGTAGCCATTGCCGGTCGGGAATTCCACCTTAAACGCATGCAGATCATCGGTATCGTAAGCATGGCGCAGCGTATCTTGTCCGATCTCCTCCGCTGACCAGTTACCGGACAGGGTGATTTCCCCCGGAGCCGCCAGACCGTTGGTCATCTCCTGTTCGGTTGAGCACAGGGTGGTGACCTCAATGTCACTCTTCTGCCCCCCGGTGTAGCTGAGTTCCTTGGTGGTGCAATCAATGGACTGCCAGACGGCCGTGACCGGGTTTGCTTCGGTGGCCGCCTTGGCCGAAATACTCACTTTCGTGCCTTGGGCTTTTTCGTATTTACTGCTCATCGGGAATTCTCCAGAAATAAAAAAACCGTCCGCAGACGGTCAGGGGAAAGGGGTTATTACTGCCAGAGTTGGCATTCCAGTGTGGCACGGTACAGCCCCGTGTCAGACTCGTAACCGTGGATTTCGCTCAGTTGGGTCGGTTTAAGCGGCATAAGGGCTATTCTGGCCTTATCTCGTATCATCCGCGCCGCATCAATGGTCAGAGCGTAGACATCAATTTGCAGGGTGTTCAGTTGCCCGGCCTGCCCGTTCAGCACATCCTGCTCAATACTGTAGAGCGAGAACACACACCACGGCGGGGCCACCGGTGGCTCGGACTGGGGCGCGACATAGGGAAAGACCTGATCGGGCAGCACCTGAGCCAGTAAGGGGAAAATATCCGCTTCGGTCATTTCGACAGCACCTCATCAATCGCCTGATTCAGCCGTTTCATCGCAAATTCGGCCGCCTCATCCGATTTACGGTCAAACGCGGGACGAATAAACGGTTGCGGCGCCATCTTTGAGGTGCCGTCCTCCAGAAAGCGCCAGTAATACGCGTTGCGCGGGTCATTGGCCTTCATGGATTTATCGCTGTTGGTGCCTTTGGCGTTCGCCCCCCGGACATACACCCCGGCAGAGACTTCTCCCTTGCGGCTTTTCCGGTTAGACGCCACGATGTTACGCGCCAGTTTGCCTGTGCGTTTCGGCGCTTTCTGCCGGGCTTCGTCACGCAACACCGTCGCCCCGGCATAAGTCGCCTGCCGCAACACCTTAGTATTCCCGGCTTTGCTGAGCAGTTCCAGATCCCGCGCAATGTCCCGTAACCCGGAGAAATCCAGATCGGTCACTATCATGATTTCACCCCCTGCTTGCCCAGTAATTCCAGTTGAGTACGTTTGGGGTCAGGAATGACGGCCTGAATGTCGTAAACCTGATCCCGAAACACCATCCGGTAAGCCGCCGTCACATCGCGGCGGTAACGCAACCAGACGCGCACCGTGACCTCGGCCATTTCCGCCCCGGCCGAGAGCAATTCCCGCCCACTGAGGTGCTTGACCTCCGCCCAGACCGTGGCAACGTCCTGCCATTC
>NZ_NJAI01000001.1:1572322-1576609 GCF_002632725.1 Xenorhabdus hominickii | reverse complement strand
GCACTGCGCCCCAGAATGTAGTTGGGGTCATGGTTAAACAGCCCGCGCACATCATCATTGAGTACCTCATCAAAGGCCCCGGGCTTGATGATTTCACGAAAGCCCCAGAGCGGTTCTGAGCGGCTGTTAAACACCGAGCCGTAACCGACAATGCGCGTCGGCTGATCCTCCGGGGTTTCAGCACGCACTTCGCCGGGGTAACAGCGCATTTCCCTGTCACTCATCGGGTGTATCCTCTTGGTTGGGATGGGGTTGATTCTTGTTGTTAAGCAGATTGGCGGCGTTGACACTCACCAGCATGTCATCCAGTCCGTCCACCGGATTCAGGTCCTCAAAGGCACGGGCTTCATTGCGGCTCATCCAGCCATCCGTAATGGCGAAGTGGTAAAACTCGCCCCGCTCTTTCGGGGTGCCGCGTAAGAGTCCCGCCAGATTGAAACGGACATAAAACCCCGCCGCCCTTTCCTGCCGGGTAAACAATCGGCGGTTCAGTTCCTGCTCCCAGTTCACCACCCACGGCATCACGGTATGGCGGACAAACTGAATGGCCTGTTCGCTGATATTGGAAAACGTCGCTTTCTCCAGATCGTTAATCATGTGGGCCGGCACATTGAACAGCCCGGCTATCATGGAGCGGTTGAGTTTCAGCATATCAATCAACTGCGCATCCACCGGTGATACGGTCAGGGCGTGATAATCCAGTTCTGCGGGCAGCAGCAGGGTTTTATTTTCCTCACGGCGCAGGGCGGCGGCGGCTTTCTGCCACATCAGTTTGAGCCTTTCCCAGCCTTTATCGTTGATTTCTCCTTTCACGGAGACAATCCCCGCCGGCCGGGCATTCCCGCCAAAAAATGAACTGGTATATCTCTGCCCGCTCATGCCCATGCCGATGGTTTCCGCATGTTGCAGGATGGGGCTGAGGCCTAATTTCCGGTTATTGCCCAGCGCCCGGAGGTGGATCATGTCGTCGGGGCTGATGGCAAAACTGCCGTCTTCGTTATACACCCCGTAGGTATAGCGCCCGCCCGTGTTCAACAGGGTGGTTTCCCACGGCATACAGGCGTCAAGGGCCGTGACTTCCCCGCGCCGGTTACGTTTCACCCACGAATAACCATTGCCCCAGCCGAGGATATGGCGCTGTTTCAGCTCCCGCCATTTATAGCTGGTCTGCCAGTCGTTCGGCTCATCGTGTATCAGGTAAAACACCGGGTGATCACGGGCCATGTCCACGCTCTTGCCGTTCTTGCGCATCACATGCAGCGGCATCTGCGCCACCGAAGAGGACAGCACATAGATGCAGGCATAGACTGCCGCCAGTTTCATTGACGTTTCGGGGCTGACATACACGTCAGCACTGAACAGGCCATCGTGATCAACCGCCTCCGCTGTCAGCGGGGTTTTCGGGTTCTCCAGGGGGTCGTGGCGGAACAGGGCATCAAGCAGCATGTTTCCCCCTTCTGGCCACCACCAGGGCATAGGCAATAAACAGCGCACCGCCGATAATCAGGGTATTCGCCAGCCCGTATTTCAGGTAACAGCCCGCAAGCACCGCCCCGACGCCGGTCAGGGCGGTGGTATCAATCAGTAAGTTTTTCATAGCATTAACAGGTCATCCGGGTCGAGGTTGGAAAGAAAGTCGGGTTCTTCATGCAGGATAGCGCGCCCCATCGCCATTATCAGGGCCACCGCGCCGTCAATTTTGCTGTCCTTCTGCTCCTTGATGGGCCGCACAATGTCATCATTCCCGCCCAGCGTTTTCCCCACCACGTTGCCAATACACCAGGCCATAATCGGGTTGCCATCGTGATGGAAGCGGCCGGACTGAATGGCGGCTTCCAGCTCCTTCATCGGGTCGCTCATGTGGGTAAAGTTCTGGGTAATGATGATCGGGTTAATGCCTTCATCCGCCAACGCATGGGACAATCCCGTCGCCCCGAAGGGATCAATCGGCGCTTCATTGACCGGGTTCAGGTGGCAGGCCAGTTTGGCTTCTTCAAGGATGTAGCGGTAATCGACTTCAGCGCCTTCCGTGACGGTCAGCAGATCCATTGCCACCCATTTCTGGAAACGCTCGGCACTGCGCCGATTTTCGTTCTGCTCAACGCTGTAGACCGTGTCATACGGCACCCAGAACCGCGGGGCAATACTGTAGAAATGGCGTTTGCCCTCAATTTCACGGGTAAAAAGCCGGGCCATGCTGTTCATGTCCAGCTTACGGGCCAGGTCAAACGCCAGATAACAGGGTTGTCCCTCGAACTGTTCCAGTGTCAGCGACGTGTCTTCGCACTGTTTCCAGCTCACCATATTGAAGTACGCCTCTCGGGCGGAGACCCAGATATTCAGGTGCTTGGTTTTAAAGACACTGGCGAGCCGCGGGTTATTCAGGGCGCGCTGCTGCTGGCTTAACAGGAAATCCGCATACACCGACACGCCCATGTTCGGGTTGGCCTTGCGCAATACGGCCGGGGACGTCCAGTCATCCCCCTCATCCACGGTGTAAATCAGCCCGAACAGTTCGTCATTGGGCACATTACCGGCCAGCATCTCAATCACTTCGCGGCGCTTGTCATAACAGGGGCCTTCAATGTTGTAGCCTGCCGTGGTGATGGCCCACATCAGGGGCTGACGCCGTGCCCCCATCCCCGTCAGCATGGTGGTGTACAGGTCGTCGGTATCATGTTCATGATATTCATCGACAATGGCGCAACTGGGGGACTGCCCGTCACCGGGGTTGCCAATCAAGGGTTCAAGGCGCGCCCCGTCCGCCGGGCGGTTCAGGTTTGACGCGTTCACTTCAATGCCAAACGCCTCAATCAGCAGCGGGGTGCGCTTGCACATCAAGCGCGCCGGTCGGAACACTTCCCATGCCTGCTTCTCGGTCGTGGCCCCGGAATACACTTCCGCCCCGAATTCGTCATCACAGGTAAAGCAATAGAGGGCGACTCCGGCTGAAATGGCGGATTTACCGTTTTTACGGGGGATCTCCGTATAGACTTCCCGAAAGCGGCGCAACCGACTGCCCTTATGCACCCAGCCAAAGGCCGAACAGACAATAAATAACTGCCACGGCTCCAGCGTGATGGGCATCCGTTTAAATGCCCATTCGCCTTTGGTGTGCGGCAGCAACTGAATAAACTTCGCCGCCCGCTCGGCCAACTCTTTATCGAACCGGTACTTAAACGCTTTCGTTTTTTCCTGACTTAAGTTATCCAGATGCCGCTGACAGGCCTCCCTGACATGACGACCGGCTTCAATTTTGCCGCGCACCACATCACGGGCGTACTGGCTCGCCGCATTGACGTTCAGATAGGATTTACGGCTCATGATGAAATCATCCTCATAAACGGATTGTCGGTTTTGGCCTGACCCGCCGCCCCAATCAGGCGCTGGCGGCTGCTCGGATCTAACCCCAGCAGGGAGCCGGTGGTGTCCATTTCAGACTGCTGCTCTTTTTTGGCGGTCAGCTCCGGGTTTTTGATGGGGCCGCCGGTGGCACCAGTCACGGTATTCCCCTGCACAGCGATATTTACCACCGCGTTGCGCCAGAACTGGTACGCCACACACCAGCGTTCGAGCACCGCGAGATCGGTGACACAGAGTAACCCTTGTGCGCATAACTCCTTGCTGGTCAGCGCCCACATCACCCCGGCCAGCGGCAGGTTACTGTCGGCAAACCAGTCCGGCGCGGAAACGCCCGTCAACGGGGTGAATGCCGGTTCATCCCGGTTCAGCTTGCGCTTGCCCGGATTGCCGGCCAGTGCCTTGCGGGCCGTCGGCTTGGGACGACGACCTGACTTGCCCGCCGTTCCAGCCATAGGCAGCACCTCCCGTGCTCAAAAACAGTGAAAGAGGGATAAAAAGGCCTCCGGTTTAAAGTTCATTTTTCGCGGGTATAAAAAAAGACTTAAGGCGGCGGTCCTGTGGGGCGAGAGGGGTAGCGATTTCACCCGCCCGCCCTATACGTGACCATGACAACAGCAATGATTTCAGGTAAAAATTACGTCATCAGACCATTGTTTAACTGTCATGGTTACATCAGATATATTTACTCACTGGCATTAATTATCAGTCGTTGAGTGACTATCGCAGTCGCTCCGTTGCGGTCTTCGCCCGATGGCAAGACCAGCATAAACATTCCAGATTCGATAACGCATCCGTGCCCCCGTGGGCTTTGGGTTTGATATGATCAACCGTTGTCCCTGTCACGGCCCGACCTTGACGCAGGCATTGCTGACACAAGTGCTTGTCTCTGGCCTTGATGGTGGCCCTTAATCTGTCCCATGGGCT
>NZ_NJAI01000001.1:1556013-1572222 GCF_002632725.1 Xenorhabdus hominickii | reverse complement strand
CCGCTTCGGTCGGTGGTGGTCTTGGGGCAACCCTGCTTGCGGCAGGCGCGGGGGATACGGGGTGGCATGTGCTGCCCTCCATAAAGCAAAAAACCACCCGGAGGTGGTTGGTTGTCAGATGCTAAGCGTGACCTTTTATACCATTTTGATGATGGCGAAAACCTTAGCCCAAACAATACAAAAATAATAGAACGAGACAGCAAGTCCAGTACCTAATAGTATAATGAGCAGCCAATTAAATTGTGTATTGCGTGCCTTTAATTCTCGGTATGCAGCTATCAATCCAATCAATAAAGCAACCGTTAGCACGGTAATCGCAGGTACCATAAGAACATAAATAATCAGAATCATTATCATACCCAAACTCCTTTTGTTCATTAATCTTATTGAAGTTTCAGTCTACTTTATACTTAGGCTACTGTCAGTGCCCTAAATATGGGCAATGTCCGATAATCGGACTTTGGTCTCTACTGCATAGCTATCACGACTCAATGAATCATGATGGCAAGGCAGGCCGTCTCTCCGGCTGTCACATCATTTTTTCTGCCTACAGCGGATGTTGCTGATAATGATCCGTCCTACACGGTGGCATGGGTTATTTTTGATTCTGTCGGTACGCTCGATGCAAAGGGAACAGGTCTCAGCTAATACCGTCAGACGGCGATAACCCGACGCAAATAAAAATGCCACCAGTCCGTGTGCGTTGGGTACGCGGTAGGAATGAAGTGGCAGCATGCGTTATCCGTATTCCTTCAACCACTCAAGGAATGGGCAAAGAAATATTGACTTTAGTTTCAGGCGTTAACTAATTGTTAAGCATTATTCGTTTATTGTTGGGTAGAGTCTACGATTATTAGGCTTATCAAACTTTTGATAATGACGTTACAAGTGGAGAGTAAAATGAAAAAATTCATTCTTTTTTGCCTGTTGGCGGGTTCGGCTATTTTAGCTCCAGTGCTAACTTATGCTGATTCTCCCAGCGCACCATTGAGTGGCCCTGTACGCGTTCTAACATCTACAGGGAAACATTTCGTATGCCCTTTTTTCCTTTGCCAAAACCCGTAATTCCAATTCCCCCTTATATTCCACCGGCAAATTAGCCAAATTGAACATACTATAAAACCGAGTAGGACGGTTCATTCCTGCCGTCCTCTCATGACTCACCCACACTGCGCCCTAACCTATTCCTGCCACCCCAGTATCATTGGCTCTGAGGGGGCAATCAGTCAGAATGTGGTTGGTTTAGCCACGGCACGAACCCAGCACATGATCCCTTTTTGTAGGTCAGTACGACCTTCGAGCAACCAACGCATATCAACATCAGTATTGGGTTTTACAAGGTGATCATAAAGCTGACCTATTTCCTCACCCAGTGCCTTAATCTTGTTCATGCAATCAATTTCATCTTGGGTTAATTCACGATAGCCGGTGATTTTACGGTGTTGGTTTTCCATTGTTTCCTCTGCATTCAGTATTCACGTAATCCCTCAATCCAAGGAACTGGCTTTCGAGGGTTTCAAGCTCTCCGAGGAGACGTACATAATCTTGTTCAGCGTCTTTCGCCAGTCTGGCGGGTCTTGAACTATCCACGCCGGAGGGGGCAGAGGTTTCATGCACGGGGCACTCGGCTTTGACGAACACGCGCTGAGTGTTAGTACGCAAATTGTCACTGAGCTGATCAATCTTAGATTTAGCATTGGCAAGTACCTTAAGACGTTTAACATCCTGTTCATGCAGGATATCAATGTGCGTGTTCTGGTCGTTGATACGGTCAGTCAGTTGCTGGATTTCATCGGACTGATAGTCGTTGGTGATTTTCTGTTTCACATACTCAGAACGGTAATAATAGGCCACCGCTGTCATCCCTATCAGAGCCATGATCGTGTAGTGGGTTGCGCTGAGTTTCATGACAAAAACATCTGTTGCTCAGATGCCCTGCGCTTAGTCAGCCCGTTCATCACCTTACCTGCCGCTTTATCCCATCGGGGAAACTCCGCCGCCGCACCTTTGTAGTCACCGGCATTGAGTTTCTTCAATAAAGTAGAACCGGAGAAGTTGCCGCTGCCGCAATTGAAGATAAAGGAACATAGGGCATCAAACTGACCTTGAGTCAGTGGCACCTTAACCCATCACTCCAGTGTGGCGTAAGCGAATGTGAGGTCATCGTGTAAAAAATCTTCGGCCTGCTGCTCTGTAATCACATCGCCTTTCTTAACACCTTTTGTATGCCCGTAGCCAATCGTCCACGGAATGCCTCCCGTCGCAGGATCGGGATAGGCTTTCAGTTTCAGGCCTTCCCATTGCTGAATAAATCTCAAACCGTTCTCGCTGATTTTCATCGTTGGTCACCTGTCACTCTGTTCCAGAAATATGTGAGGGCTATGCTTCCCATGGCGCCGGACATGCCCGCGCTGGCATAGGTCAGAAATAAACTCAGTCCCGCCTCAAGGCTGATAAAACCCCCTATCAATCCGGTAAAGCCTGAAATGGCGACCTGAGCAAAGGCCCCAAACCAACTCCAGCGGGTATTGTTAGTTTTTAAATCGATAAGGTAGCGGACTATTCCGCCCCAGGCTGAAAGCAGCAAAAGCAGCAGCCATTGATACAGTTCAAAGCTGCTTGGGTCTTTGTTTGGCATACGCATAATCCACCCCATTAGAACAATGGGCGTCCGTGGGGTGAGCTATGGTCGCCCCTGTGAGTTGAGTTAGTCGGAAAAGTTTAAAAATTAAACTGGATTGGATTTCATCATAAACAGCGATTCAATTGAGGTTGTTTTTGTTCCTGAGATACCGCTAACCACCTCGCGCGACCAAATGCAATTAAAATCATCGGGTGCGGTATATTCACTAACAAAGACCGTGCAACGGCGCGATAATTCACGAACCCAGTCCCAAAATTCAATTGAGTCAAATGAGTCTTGGTATCCTGTCGTATTGGCGTAGGGCGGATCACAATAAACGACCGCCCCCGTCGGTATATTTAATTCCCGGTAATCGCAACACTGCAATATTACGCCATCTAATTTAGTCAGCTGTCGCTGAATGTTGTTGCGAGCCTCTAATTGATGGTCACGAACCCGTGATTGAGTTTGTGTTACCCCCACGTACCCGTTAAACCATCGCCCCGCATAACTACAATTAAACCCCACCCAGCCTGTTAAATGCGGTATTTCAGTTTTATTGTTTTTTATTGCGTAATACTGCTCTCGTGATATTCGTCCCGGAGGTTCCCAGCCGGATAACAACGCCAACCACATTTCCATCAGATAGGCGTGGCTGTCAGCCGCAATAACGGTACCCGTGTGAGCATCATTTATGTGACTCACCATGTTCATGCCGCCAGCAAAGGGCTCAACATAAACTGTCTCTGTCGTTAAGTGCGCCAAGATGAAGGGCGCAACATATTTTGCGATACGGGATTTACTGCCCATGTATTTCACTGCTCCGCCTCCCGCTCTGTTGGTGCAGCCAGAAAATAAATAGATTCCGTTACCGGAATTCCGATATCGAATGAATATCAATCAGTTAGGAGTGCAGATACGAAAAAGGCCACGCATTGCGTGACCTTGAATTCAGGATGTAGATTTGGATGATTTATTTCCAGTTAAGGCAAAAAATCTTAATTTCGTCAGTTTGTTTCAGTATGGTGCCTACCTTTTGTGCATCATCATTTTCATAAAAAGCAGTGTACCAATAATTAGTGCCATCGTTAGTTGGGTAGGATGGTGGCACCACCGGAGCGCCAACATTATAGGACACCCCATCGACAGTTATATAAAGGGATTTTTTCGTTAAATTCAGCATATTCTGATAATTTTCTTGATTGGAAGATGTTTTCAGACGTAAGTTTCTGTAACCTTGCCGATCCTCCCAATAGAACATTAAAATGTTCTCAATATCTGTTTTATTCTGAATTTTAGTTAACGTACCGAAAGTGGATTCATTTGAAATTTTGTCTCCATGTATGGTCATATACCCCCAATCTTGGCCAGGAGCCCCAGTGTCAGAAGTACCTCCGTACTTACTGGTTCCCAGTTTTAGCCTAAAAGCCAGCATACAATCCATAGAAACCCAATCACAAGCCACCATATCTTCCTGCTCAGGCGTCCAAGGTAAGATGTTTCCATCTTTATCCAGCCACTGAAGATAGATAACGCTACCTGAATCATCGTATTTAGGCATAAGGTATATATTAGAATCCCAGTCGCTACGCCTTACTGGTTTATTCAAATACACTTGAATCACCGCCCACGGGAAAGAACCCACAGGTGCTACATCGTCAACTTCAATATCAATACTTTTCTTATATTTGTATTGATCAGGATTAAATGAGCATTTTTTATTATCCGGCTTATTAACTTCAGACATAAATCCCTCACTTTATTATTCGTTAAAGGTCATTTCATCCTACTGCTAAATTGCCAGTTAATCTTACTTAGGTCGGATTTTTATCTCAATTGAATAACCAATTGCAGAATTAATACGCCTTAAAATAGGGTGGCGTATTATAAAATCTGTCTATTAGTCGAGTGCTTGATTCAGTAAGTTGTATATTTGAAGTTTGGTGCTGGCAGAAAACTTATTTCCCGTTCGGCATCTTTCTTGCTGCCCAGTAACGATCATGTTCTTCCGGTGTCGCACTCTGATCTTCGAAAGCATCGCCCATTTTCAAGCCATCCGGCAAAAGTGCCCAGGCGACATAAAAGTACCGAGGCTCAAACTCCTCACCTATCCATCGGTAGATACCGCTGTATTCTCCATCCCAGAAGTTGACATAACCAATGTGCCAGCCATCGCAAGGATTCAAGACCAGCACCTCTTTGCCGTTCATATCCGGCGTGGGTTGTTCAGATGCAGGACGGATAACTAAAAATTCGGTGATTAGTGCAGACATTCATTCCCCCCAGAAATGAAAAAGGCTCAGATAGTAACTATTGTCTGAGAACGCGGAACATGGGTTATCTATGGTTAGCAAACGGGGCGTTCTCTTTTTCGCTGAAGATCAGGTTAACATGGGGATTTTTAAATCCTTCATTGTTTTCTCAGCAAAAGCCACGGCTCTGTCATTAAACGCTTTCAAGGTAACTTCATCCGTCACAAAGTCTTCTGAATACTCAAATGAGACCTTCAAGCCATGTACATCACTGATACCGGCAACAACAACTTTAGCTGTCAATGTATTAATGATAGCTACCCTAAAATCACCGTTACCTTCTTTTGCTAGTTCGAGCTTAGCTTTGTCAATCCGGTTAGATTTTTGTGGCATGGCGACTTCAATATTCATCATTCACCTCACTAGTGAGTTTATAGGATGCCAGCCGCAATAGAAGCTACTGAGGTTCTGTGAGTGATTGCGGTGGCAAAATTGGTTAATGATCTATAGTCACTTCTTATTTTCGCCCCTCAAATGAGGGAGAAAAAACGGAAATTGACTACAAAAAGACTACCCTAGAACGTTTGAGATATTACTCATACCAATTACAGTAGAAGCGGAATGTTTTATCTGATTGTTTTAAAAGACTACCGATTTTTTCAGCATCTTCACCACGGTAAGTAAACCAATTAGTAAAATCAATTTTTGACCATCTTAAACAATTTCCAAGATTATATGTTTCCCCATTAACTGTAATTATTAATTTTCTTTTTCGAAGATCCTGAAAGAGGGGTGTGTCACGAATCTCAGGTATAAGATTTACACTGAACTGATCTCCATGCTCTTTCTTCTCATCAGGGTCGTTATAATGATCACTAATAGTCCATGTAGCTCCCCCTATATTTGCGAGCTCCAGATTATTTTCAATCATAATTGGTGGTTTTTCATCAACGTGTAATGCTCCCCATCGAGTTTTTTCATCTCTAACAGGAGTTATATCAAAGACCACAGTGTAAGGTTTTGATTTCAGTTCCGGCTCTTGTTTTACTTCTGGTTCTGGTTTCGTATCAGGTTCTGGCTTTACCTTATCCTCAAAAAATTTCCAGTCACATGCCATCATATCTTCTTGCGTTGGTTGCCATGGAACAAAATTACCATGCTCATTGCGCAGATCGATATGCGTCAGATAATCGTACTGAGTCCCAACCGCGACACCATCAACCGCATAAGCGCTGCCTTCTTCCACAGTTAAATCATTTACTCGTGGAGTGATAGCCAGATACATCCCTTTGCCACCCCAGACAGAACGGGCAACACGTTTGCGTAGTTTTAATTGAATCAACGCCCAAGAGAATGAACCCACCGGTGCAATAAAGCAGTCACATTGATAGTGTTTTGGGTCAAATGGACATTCATGTTCAGGCTTAATAAATTCAGACATATTATTTCCTTATATTTATAAATAATGGGAAGTTAAATTTAATATTTAATTTTCGCCTGCTGTTAAACAGGATGAATATATTAATAAATCCTTATGATTGAATATATCGATTAGCCTTGTGTGGTCATTTCTACAATCCACTGAAATCAATTTCATTTATTTATGAATAATTTGATTTCTTGTTCCGTCTGCTTAAACCGTTCTTCTTCCAGTTCAACGCCCAGCACACGACGATTGAGTTTTAACGCCGCTTTCAGTGTCGACCCAGACCCCATAAATAAATCGGCCACCAGATCCCCTTCGCGGCTGCTGGACTGGATAATATGCGTCATGAGGTCAGCCGGCTTTTCGCAAGGATGTTTGCCCGGATAATACTGAACAGGTGAAAAATGCCAGACATCGGTATAAGGCACTTCTACCGTGACCGAGAACGAACGGCGCAACAAACCGTATTCCTGCCGCAATTCTTCATACTGGCGTGACAAGGTAAGGTTCGATTCCACCAGCTCACGATAGGGTTTGTTTAATTCTCCACGTTGGTGCTTTTCTTCAGCGACACATTCAAACAATACCTGCAGCTTTTTATAATCCCCTTCATTGGGTAACTGCCACTGGCTGTCGCTGAACCAATGACTGGCCATCTGCTTCCCAGTGGCGGCGTGAATGTCTTTTGCCGTGATACCTAACGTTTTCCGTGCATCACGAAAATAATCGATTAGTGGTTTAAACACCGACTGTTTCAGTTCCCGGCATTGTTTGAAATAGCCATTGCCTTTTGGGTGATAGGGACCTTGGTAATGTTCAGCAAAGATGATCCTTTCTGTTGCCGGAAAATACATTCTCAGGCTTTCTTTATTCTGCCTGCGCCACGGGCCAGACGGTTTCGCCCAGATAATATGGTTCAGCACGTTAAACCGTTCCCGCACCAGCAGCTCAGTATCAGAGGCCAGACGCGAACCACAAAACATATACAGACTGCCGTTAGGTTTCAATACCCGCCAGAATTCAGACAGTAGTTCATCCAGCCACGCAAGGTAGGCCGTGACGTCCTCCCACTGGTTATCCCAGCTGCAGTCTTTCACACGAAAGTACGGCGGGTCAGTGGCGATTAAGTCGATGCAGTTATCCGGCAGAGTTTTGATAAATTTTAGAGAGTCGTCGTTGACTAATGTGATAGGGCGAACATCCATCCGCTTTTTTCCTCTCGACGCTGGCTTGCTCTCTGGAAGCACAGGATGAAAGGCTGACGTTATTCAATCCACCAGCCGTTCATTTCACCGCTTAAGAAACTGCCCCATCAGGGGCAACGCTTAAAAAAGGTGTCGTTGTCCCGGCTTTCCATCAGGCCAGCCAGACAAAATTGAGTTAACAGTAATTGGCAACGTGGCGCTGATAGCCCCGTCAGGGTAGAAATATCTGAAACAGAAGCCCAGTCATACAGGGGGGCTGTTTCCAAAACACAGGCGGCTGTTGTTGTCATATCTTCATGTTTTAGCATGATAATTTTAACCTTTTGGTCAGTTAATCGGCATGAACACACATGTAACTCTGACCAATGGCAACAGCAAGTCTTATTCTTAATTTCAGGCAATAAAAAACCCACCTATTAAGTGGGTTAATTTATTACTTACAATTCTGGCAAGATATCAGAATTGATTAAAATATGGCTGATTTCGGACACTTTTGCAAGTTTTATAGATCATGGTTTGATTTTTGTTCAATTCTTAATCTGGTAATATCTTGAAGTGCTTCTCTATCCATGGTTTCGCATAACTCTACCAAGGCGCTCCAATGTGCCGCATAATTATTTTTCCAATTGTATAAACTCACCCCAGCCAAGCCAGCCAATTCTGATCTGGTATAAGAGCAGAAACTCTCTGAACGATACGCCTTAACACATTGCTGAACGGCCAACCATACCAATCCTTTTAATCTCGTGCTCACTTTGATTGACAACCTTCGGGCTGCTTGCCCTGCCAGAAAGCCTCCCCAAAGATATTCGCATATTTCAACCTGATAGCGATAATCCAGGGAATGTGCATAACAGTACAACACCCATGCCAGTTTGGGTTTATCCATCGCCAGTACTGCCCGCCGCCACGAACTCAAACTGTATGTTATCGGGTTAATAGGCGGTTTGGGCTGTTTTCTCATTCGTGTTTCAGGACAAAAAACCGGATCAGTATCCCGTACCACCCAGTAATTTCCCACCCTGATTCGGGTTTTATTGCGCTTGTAGTGATCTGTGCATGTCAGTGGAGAGTCTTCAAATGCGGCCAATTGTCCCTTGGTTTCACCGGCCATATCCGCCAGCGCGGGAATAATCTGAGTACGCACGTACTGCAAATCATGCGAGTACCATTTTATCATTATTTGATTGCCCCTATCCCCAGTGATCTGTCCAAAAAACGAAATAATAAATCCACTTGGCTGCCGTGTTTCTCTTCCCATGCCAGCCTGTCCCGATGTAGTTCGTCATGACATTCCCGGCAAAGTGGCAGGCAGAACAAATCATGTGCCTTAGTGCCCATTCCGCCCTGCCCATGACCGATAATGTGGTGGGGATCATCGGCAGGACGCTGACAGGCCGCACAGGGCTGGGATTTAACCCATTGCAACCATGGGGTATTGCGCCACCGTTTTAATTTTGGCAAACGCATAAAGCTACTGGGCGGCTCAGCGTCAACCTCTACCGCCAGTACATTTTTAACCTGATCCACGCGCTCATTAACAATATCCTGTGAAGTCAGGGTCTCCCATCGGATATCGTGCTCGCTGGTGGTGCTTTCAATTTTTTCTCCATGGTCATCTGCCCGCTGCAGGGCGCGATGACTGATAAGTGACGGGAGCAAATTCGTCACCCGATGAATGACCGCCCAACTGAACAATTCCGGCCACGTTACCTGATGGTGGGCAGGCAAGCGGAAATAACTGATCACGTTATACAGCACCCATTGAGACAGGTTTTGTTCTGCGGCGCCCTGTATGCGATCTGAGCCGTCCCGGCACTGGTTATCATGATGCCAACATGTTCTGACAACACTGTTATTGTGTTCTGTTATTGTCAGTAGATGATGATGATAACCCTCCTCATCCTCCGCCTGACAGAATGAGATAGTTTGGGTGATATAGTGCTTCATCGCTTCCAATCCACCAGCAGCTTTGATGACACGTTCATGCTGAAAAAATGGCTGTAAACGCTCATCCGCTGCCAGCCATTGCCCCTCCGCTACTTTCCCTGAAGGCGCAGACTTGAGCGTAGCAGGCTCAGGCGTGAGCAACATCCTGCCATAAAACCCATTCAGGAGCTGGCGACCCGGCTTAAAGACCACCAGCCCCAGATCACGGACAATGTGTGGGGTCAGTAAATAATTCATGCCATGCACCCCACTTTGTATTCCGCCCACAACCCCGCCACCCAGCGAATTCCCTTCGTGGTAAACCGTGATTGCGTGAACGCATGAGCATTAGTGATATTTGCGCCTGTCTTCACTTCAAACCGTTTTGCATCGATGTGATTCTGGTAGGGCATCATCGTGCCATTCAATCGATACATGATCCGCCTGTCCAACAGGAACCCGCGAAACTCCGGTTCTTTTGCCTCAATCAGCTTGCAAACCTGCCGAAATGTCATTGACCCACGCGCATCCACATACCGATCAACAAACGCCACTTTTGGGGCGGCATCTGCTAATTGTGATTCCAACGCCTGATTGTGCTCTGCTAAATCTGCCGCTAACCGCAATGCGTCAGGCAGCGTTTGGGGGATATGAGAAATTTGGTGCTGTTCCAGTGCCTGCCAGCGATCTACCAGCCGAGCAGTAAATTCAGGGGATAACTGTGCAACCACCACGTAACTGTCACGTTTGCCTATCCGGTATTCATAAGTGGTCTGATTTTGGTGATTTTTGACTTCCACCATTGGTGGGCGTTGAATAATTGCACGCTCTGCCAGCCGTTCGACGGCTCGTTTAACTGAATCATGCCGGGACTCAACCAGGTCCGCAATTTCCCTACTCGACATGGTTAATCTGTGCATCATTAAATTTGACATGCCGTCCCCCTTTCCATCCGCCATTTCACCTGTGACAGAGACGCCTTGCCTTTAGCAATTAACTCATCCCTGTCGATATAACTGATGGATGTCCCTTGCCACTGCTTATCCAGCACAACAACCGCCCCCGCAAAGAAAGCCCCTGTTGGTACCTGTTTTTCATCCGCCGGTACAAACCATGTTGGTAAATCGAATCCTATGCGCCCACGAATAAACGCCACATGATCCGCCTGCTCAGGCCACCATGTTTCACTGGTCGCAGCCTTAATCAGAAAAACATAACGGCCAAATTTTGCTCGCATTGCCCGTGCGTGATTCATGATATGTGTCATGCCGGTGATATGCTGTCCCGCCTGTTGTTTTGCCCGGCTGTAAGGTGGGTTGGCAAACGCAGCGCCACAACCCAGCTCTTTCAGCTTTTCAGACCAGTCCCGTGTCAGTGCGTTATCTTCTGCCGTGTAAAAATTCGAACATTTGGCATTATGGCCATCGCTGAACAAATCAAGTACCAATGGGCCGAATATGGCATTAATGCCCCAGAAAATCTCATCAGGCGTACACCACTGATCGCCAATATCAGCCAGTTTGTGGGTGGATTGCTCTTTCAGTGCCTGTAACAGTTGTAAGTAGACGCTAGAATCCACCATTAGATAATTCCCTCCCCCTGATCGGGGCTTCCCCCAACAACCCGAAATCCCGATGGCAGATCTTCTCTCGCAATCTGTTCTGCGGCCTGCTTCCAAATCCCACGCCAAGCAGCCAGTCCAGTCACCTCACTCATGCGACCCACTCCCGCTTTACGTGCCAATTGTGCCGCCCGTTCCTGAATACGGTTTGCCGGGGTCCAGCCTGTTGAAAATAGCTGTCTGAATGTGGCGTCACGCTCCACGGTATCGATGACGGTGTCTGTTTCTCCGGCTTTCAGCCAGCGGCCGTTAACATATGGCGGACGCCCTGCCTGGCACCATTTGCGGGCCTTATCGAAATATTCCGCACAATTTTCCGGGCTAAACAGGGTTTTCGGGCGCAGGTAATCCCGCATTTTGCCATCATTTGCCCATTTGGCAGTCAGGTAGTCGGTGATCAATGTTAGATCTTCTGGAGCATAATCTTCACTCAGTCGAGCGCGGATATATCCCACCGTAGTTTTACCGTCACGGTAGCTGGAATTAGTAACCTGATTGAAATAATTCAATACCTGTCGAGCGGCGTCGGGTTCCTCGGGAACCTGACAAGAAGAGTTAGTCTCTGTTGTATTCTCTGAAGTAATCTCTGTTGTATTCTCTGTAAGATCAGGCCAATTTGACCCGTTCAGAGTGGCGCATTCTGACCCGTTTGACTGTTTCAATTTGCGCTTATCGATAGGGTCATTTTGACCTTTTCGATTATTTGGTTTTGGATTGTTCGAAGGGGTCATTTTGACCTCATCGTTCAATAACGCATGTTCATAATTTATCGAATAGTAATTCGTACGGTCGTGGTTAGATTTATTAATTTGTTCAATGCATAGCACGCCCATTTTTTTTAAATTAGCAAACGCACGCTTAATGGTGGATTCGGAAAAAAACGGGAATTGCTCCTGCCATTTCTCAATGGTGTTATAGATCCAGCGGCGACCATTTGCCTCAATGCCGGACGCGGTTTCAATCAGCCAGTATTGAATCTGCTGTAAAACAATAGCCTCATTCAACCCGAGGCGCACCGCCAGTTCAGGAATGACCACCAGTGGACGATTTTTTAACAATAACAAACTCATACCATCCCCTCACTCATCCATACGGGTGTATTTTTCTTTGAAGTGCCGCAACGGTTCCACGCACGGATGCTCATAGCCTTTTCGCATAAAAACGACCCACCGACGTTCAACATCCCAGCCAATGACATGAACTTCGATACCGCGCTTATCACGATAACGGCGATCCAGTTTTTTAATGTTCTCATTGCCCATGACCCCGTTTCCTGTATTCACCCGCAGCCCACTGAGTAAATCCGTGGTTGGTCGGCGCCCACTTACCCAGTATCCTGATTTCATAGCAGAACGGTGTGGTGGCATCACCCGGTGTGAAGCGGCAACGAATTTGCGCAATACCCTGATTTTTGGTTACACTGCTCATGCGTTAATTACTCCACACAATGTTTTTGACGCGCCGACGCCTCAGACCGCGAATCTGGGGCGTCAACTTTTTCAGGCGGGCAGAAATAGCGATATGACAGACTCAGATATTCTAATGTCAGCACTTGTAACCGTTCGCCGATGTAATTCAGCTCTTCCCGTTCCTGCTGATCAATCACGCCATCGGCGGTAAATTCATTCCAGCGCTGCGCCAGCTCACCCATCTTTCCAACCAATTCATTGAACTTGGTGGTAATATCTTCCCTGTCCACCTCCACCGCCGGCGACGGAACAAACACACCACCAGCCCGTCGTGCCATTTCTTCCACCAGCAATGGTTCCCCACAGGCGTTTTGAATGACTTCAGCAAACCCGACAGGAAAGAGCTGATCCCCCTCGGGGCGCAGACGGTTGTAGACTGAATTCTCAGTAATCCCCAGCCACTCAGACGCTTCTTTGTAACCCCCGTTGAGTTGGGTGATCATCTTTTTCACAACCCGCGAATACCACACGGGTTGTTTTTCTATCTGCCAGTTTTTCATCCCACAACTCCCCTTGTTCTTCTGTGGTTTATTTATTTCAGTTTTCGACTACTCTTTTGTTTACTTGGATCTGCACTTTTTCATACAGATCCGTCCTGTATTTCAGCTTTCCCCTAGTGCGCAGTTCTGCTTCTAACGCTCTGGATTTAGGGATGAGGCCACCAGCTCGCCTCTTCCACATAGAAACTGCCTCTGGAGTCACTCCATAAAATTCGGCAGTTTTTTTGATTGTGCCGAAGTGGCACACGATTTCATCGACAGTCATACGAGCTCCTATATCTAAACAAACTTAGATACTAAATCCTAATTTCATTTAGATCAATAGAAGCTAAAATTACTTAGTTAATTTTTTTATCGGGCATTGTATGAATGACACATCTTTGGGTATTCGAATAAAGCATCTGAGAAAACAGCGAAAACTCACCCAAGTGGATTTGGGGAAATCCATAGGGGTTTCAGGTGTAACTGTTGGCTATTGGGAGAAAGATCTGAACGAACCCAAAGGTAAGGCGTTGAGCAAATTAGCCAAGGTTCTGAATACAACTGAAAATTATCTTCTATATGGTATTGAAGACTCAACTATCCCATTGATTTCCATGCAGCAGGCAAATGAGGTGCCTTTGTTTACGATTTGGGATGACGCCCTTCGGTATGTAAATTCGAAAGGAGTCCCTATCATGAATAACAAAACACAAACAATTATCTCTTTTGTCAATGTCTCCCCAGATTCATTTGCACTGCGCATGCCAAATGACTCAATGAATACCTCTAATGGAGGGGGGATACCAGCGGGTGCTATTGTTGTTTTCGACCCCAAATTAAAGCCAACAGAAGGGAAAGTAGTTTTAGCTCAAATCACTGACGGCGAAAAAAAACATTTAATCATCAAAAAATTAGTTATAGATGGTTCACAGCAATACTTAATGCCATTAAATACTCAGTACCAGAGTACCCTTGTCGATGAGCAGTGCACAATTTTGGCTGTTGCATGCAGCGTCCAATATGAGATTTAAATAACAGTAATGCCCGTCATTGGCGGGCGTTACCTTCCCCGTTCTCCTTTCTATGTAAATTTCACTGCTTCATAAAAATTATTATTAACAATTACATAACCAAAAATCCTCTTTCCTAATCGAAAAAAATCCCACAAAAATAAATTTTCTTATATTATTCTCTTGCATTTAAAACTAAGTTAACTTAGATTTAAATCATCAAGTGACCCAAATCAAAACCATGAACACCAAGGAAGGATTGCTGTAATTTGCGGCTAACCGATTCTTCATCAGCCAACACCAGGAGGAGCGAAGATAATGTTCTGATTGGTCAGCCGCACTTTTTTAGCACTTATAGATAAGGTCACTGGTTTGTTTTCTTTAGGTAGGTCGGGTAGCTGGTGGCCTTATCTATAAGTGTGGAGTAACCAAAAACTGTGTGGAGTAATAACCATAACCAACGGAGGTTAACATGAGTGAAAATAGAAAAACCGTGGTACCCGATTTTTTATCCGAGTTAGACGCGGGTGTTTTCGAAAATAAACTATCAGCATCATTAAATGCAGTTGCGCTGGGCGTAATAAACAATGGCAGTAAAGGTAAAATTATTATTGAGATGGATATCTCTCGCCTGAACAACTCCATCGAAGAAAAGCGCGTCATGATATCTCATAAATTGAAATTCACTTCGCCAACACCTCGCGGTAAATCCTCAGAAGAGGATACCACTGAAACACCAATGTATGTGGGTAAAGGCGGTAAATTAACAGTTATGCAGGAAGATCAGGGGCAATTATTTTCCCTTAACGGAGATCCGAACCGAAAATTAAAAACAGCAAACTGATTTCAGCTATTTATATTTTAATTTCAATATTAATTAATACTCAAAATAAAGAGTGGAGGATTTCATGTCTCAATTAGATAACACAGCTATTTCTCAAATTCAGGAAATGAGTATTGCTGCATCATCGTTGGATACAATTAAAAAAACCGATTTTGCTGCTGCTCTTATTCCTGAAAATTACAATATCGAAAGTCTGGAAGAGTTTAATAACTCTCGATATCGCTTTCGTGGCGAAATGAAAACGACCAGTATTGACGATTTTGTTAAATATTCTCTGAGTTATTCTGGTGAAGGCGTCCGGTGCTTTATTGATGCTGAGAAAATGCGGGCTGAAACTGTTTTTAACCTCGGTACCATTTCTCATCCTGGTCATGCAGACAATACTGCCAGCATTACGCTGAAGAAAACAGCCCCGTTCCGTGCTCTGTTGGATATTAATGCCCGCAAACAACGGCAAAAAGAGCTGGCTGAATGGCTGGAAGATTGGCATGAACATTTAATAGCGTTTGATTCTGATGGCAATGTGTTGGATATCAAAAAAGCCGTTGCTGCCATTCGTCGTATCACCATTGAAGCCACACAATCTCAAGATCATGAAGAACATGATTTCAGTGGAAAGCGCTCTGTTCTGGAAAGCGTTGAAGCCAAAAGCAAAGAGGTTATGCCTGCAGTATTTGAATTTAAGTGCATTCCTTATGATGGTCTGTCAGAACGTAGGTTTAAACTACGTTACAGCATCCTGACAGGTGATAATGTTCCTCAGTTAGTACTGCGCATTGTGCAATTAGAAGCTAAGGAAGAAGCTATCGCTGGAGAATTTCGCGATCTCCTGACGATTGAATTCCAAGATGCAAATATTGAAACATTTATCGGTAATTTCTCAGCCAAATAATAAATAGAAAATTAAGCGTCGTTATGTCGTTATTACGGCGCTTATTTAAAACTGTGTGGAGTAATTAATATATGTCTTGGTTAACTACGTATACAAAAAAGCATATATATCTTTCCAATATATCGGAATCTTCTATTTGCCTCGAAGATATTGCTCAGGGACTTTCTAATGAATGTCGATATGCTGGACAGATAGAGCAATTTTATTCTGTTGCAGAACATAGCGTTCTGGTGAGTAAATTAGTAAAGCCTGAGTTTGCATTAGAGGCGTTATTACACGATGCAACGGAGGCGTATTTAAAAGATCTTCCATCGCCATTAAAAGCCATATTGCCTGAATATCAAAAATTAGAAAAACGGTCATGTATTAAATAGTTAGTTGTTGTGATATGCTTCCCGCCTTTTAAGGGTAAAGCATGGCCAAAGCTGACGTCTATTGCCGTTATTGTCACAAATC
>NZ_NJAI01000001.1:1531541-1555913 GCF_002632725.1 Xenorhabdus hominickii | reverse complement strand
GATTATGTTGTTTATGATAACCTTCCCGAGGAAGATCACCTGACTGGAAAGACGTTTACTCAGCGTATAGAGAGAACGAATTTAACTCAGCGTACTCGAATAAAAAGACTGAATAGAAAAACTATCAGTTATTCAAAATCCGAAGAAATGCACGATAAGGTGATAGGAACTTTTATTGAGCGTGAGTACTATTTTTGATATTCAATCTAACTATTTAATACATGACCAGAAAAACAACTCTATGCTGCTATCGCTGATAAATTCAGAATTCCCCGTGAAATTTCTGCAGCGGTAAAACAAGCTGATCTGGCATTATTGGCCACAGAGCGTCTACAACTAGAAATCGCAGGGGATGAACACTGGCCCTGCTTGGATGGCATTCACCCCGTAGAATGGTTAGTTATCGTTCCTCTCACTCCCATTCAAGCTAGGTACAAATTTTTGGAGCGATTTCATGAATTGACCAATAAAGAGACACTAAAATTCACCGCAGAAATAGAATTAACTGATTTCGCAGAGAGTGGTGATAGAGCGGTAGCATTTGGGAAAATATTTAATGACAGTAAAAAACGATTTGAGGACGGGGTAGAAATAATAACATCTCTGGTAACAAATACTGAAACTTACAAAATTGATGGATATATAAAAACTCAAAATTCCATTTATAAAATAAGGGAGTAAGGCAATGATCAGTATCGATAATGCACAGAATGAAATTGGGCAATCGCTGAACTCATTATCGATGTCATGAACGGGGTGCCCGATGAGGCGCCCTACTCTACGAGACCAAAAAATTTGGATGATATTCTCAGGACGGAATTGAACAGCATTATTTTCGATGCGACTTGGAGTGATGCTGTAACTCCTGCAATGGTAGCGAAGATGATTTTGTGGAACCGGTATCAGAAAGGAGAAAAGATATGAGAATGAACACGGCTTTTCTATTATTGGCTGAGTTTGAGACTGCCGCCATTCCTCTCTCTGATATCGCAGAGAGGTACTTAGGCATGAGACCATCCACTGCTGAGCAAAAGGCATCTTTAGGGTTACTGCCATTACCCACCTTTCGCTGCAATGATAGCCAAAAATCACCACGGATGGTGCATATTAATGATTTAGCGGATTTGATAGATAAAAAAAGAAAGGAATCCAAAGAGGAAATGGAGTATATAACAAAAAAAGCAAACAAAAAAATCAACTAGCAGTACACCAATAGTACACCATACACTTTTAAGATATTGATTTTTATAAATAATCAATCCCATCAAGCATGGGGGCAACGGAGAAGCGGGAAGGCTTGAATTTATGAGCTTTCTCACTGATTTCAGGGATATTTTTTATGTCTTGATATTCTTGCATGTGGGTCTATTTTTGCTTTTTCAAAACACCCGATTGAAGGTATTCTGAATACAAGGGATTATGTGAAGAGGCGCAGTATACCATAGCTGAATGTTTCGGCACAAAATCAATACCAATCGGACATTAATCTTTATATAAATAGCCAGTATTTAACATTATTTATGTAAAAATAATAACAAAAGTAAAGAATGAAAACTTTTATTGATCTATCTTCCTGCAAAGACATAATACTTTCATTAAGAATCTTTAAATTAGCCAATTGATAATAATAAAAAAGACGTCTCCTATGAGCCAAAAACAAAATATTAATTATAAAATTATCTCTTTAATGGCTTTTGCCACCGGCATGGTTATCGCCAGTAATTATTATGCTCAACCCTTATTAAGCGCCATTGCTAATTCATTTTCTTTGTCCCATACCAGTGCGGGTTTTATCGTGACTATTGCCCAAATTGGATATGGTATCGGACTGTTATTTTTCGTCCCTATTGGCGATATGTATGAACGTCGCCATCTTATTACTGTCATGACACTTTTA
Organism: Xenorhabdus hominickii; assembly: GCF_002632725.1. Lineage (GTDB taxonomy): Bacteria > Pseudomonadota > Gammaproteobacteria > Enterobacterales > Enterobacteriaceae > Xenorhabdus > Xenorhabdus hominickii. Next base: position 1,554,016 of record NZ_NJAI01000001.1, on the reverse strand, counting down.
ACTGCCAGTGGGCTATTCCTCACTGCAGTTGCACAAAATTTTTGGCAAATATTGGCAGGAACATTACTGACAGGATTGTTTTCCATCGTGGCTCAATTGCTGATCCCTTTCGCTGTGGAGATAGCGCCCGAGCATCAGAAAGGAAAAACGGTTGGGATTATGATTGGCGGATTGTTGTTAGGTATTCTCTCTGCAAGAACAGTTTCGGGATTATTGGCAGAATTGAATGGTTGGCGCACTGTTTTTTGGCTGGCGGGTATTTTATTACTAATACTGACGATTGCCCTACGCAAATCACTGCCCACCTCCTATCCTAAAAACAAATTATCTTATTTCAAAACGATTCAATCAGTCTTTCAGTTGATGAAATATGAGCCGATACTTCGTCTTCGTTCCCTTATAGGAATGCTGACATTTACGAACTTTGGACTCTTCTGGACTACCGTTACTTTTTTGCTTTCGGCTTCGCCCTTTAACTATTCCGAAGGTGTCATTGGTTTATTTGGGCTGGCTGGAATTGCTGGTGCGTTAATGGCAACCAATGTCGGCCATTACGTTGATAGGGGTCAGGCAAAATCTGTGACACAAATTGGCTTGGCGATTTTACTACTCTCTTGGATGCCAATGATGTTTGCACAAAATTCTATCTATTGGTTGGTTATTGGAATTATTTTGTTGGACTTGGCTGTTCAAGGATTAAATGTCATTAACCAAAGTACTATCTATAAAATATTACCGGAAGCACGGAATCGCCTGACGGCGGCTTATATGACAAGTTGTTGTTCAGGTACGGCAATAGGTTCTATTATTGCTATCTATGTTTATCAGCTTAATGGTTGGTTTGGTGTTGTGATTGCCGGCACAGCAATTTGCATAGCCAATTTTGGAATATGGCTGTATATGCATAAATATGAAACCACTGAATTTAAATTAAGTGATTAATATAACCTTAATGAACTATTAACAGAGAAAACAATAACCCATCAACTGTATATAAAACCAGTGTATATAATAGTTAACTACATGTTTTAACATTAGTATTTTTAGTGCGCTTGCTATATTATTTGTTACCGAAAATAAAAAACGTTTTAAAGTAGAGTTCTATAAGAATAGATTTCAAATTTGATAAAAATTTTCAAGCATAAGTTGTTTTATTACATATAATAGGTGTCAATAAGGAAAATCAATGGACATATCAAAATATCCAGAAAAATGGCAAGAACGTTTTAAATTTTTTGAGCAAAATGGTAGCCCTGCATCACAAGATTTTAAAGTCGCTCTTAAGAATCTGCCTGCAAAAAGCCGCATTCTTATAAACATTAACTGGCTTGCATTTCTCTTTGGTATTTTTTATTTCTTGTTTTTAGGATTATGGAAAAAAGGCCTGAGTTTATTAGCATTTTCATTCTTGTTAATAGTGGCTATTTCATCAATATCTGAGGTTTTTATATATGGAGCTACTGGTTTAATATATGTTATATGGGGTTTTACTGTAAATTATGCCTACTATTTAAAAGAAATAAAAGGCGAAGATGGCTGGAACCCATTTAAAGACATATTCACCAAACAAAAACACCTCTCATTTTTAGTAGTGGCATTAATTTAAAATCTTTAATGTCATTACTAATCATTTTAATTAAGAATATGAAAAACAAAACAAAATCAGATCCAGAGATCTTAAAAAAAGCAATAAAAAAACACACTTTCTCTATAATGCTGCTATTTTCAATAACAGCAATCCTAATTGGAGTATCTACTTTTATAGTATCCAATATTGCAGATACCTCTAGACAACCTATCGACTCAATACCATTCGGTATCATTATACTTTTTTTAGTTATGATATTTTTAGTTATTGTAACCATACCCGGCACCTACAACAGTGTCATCTTCGAATATAATCGTCAATTAACTAACAAACATGGACTTAATTTGAATGCCAAAATCACAGGTGTCCGCTTATGTGCTGATGAGGAAGAAAAGATACCGAAAAACTGGGTTGAAGCTGCCGAGATTTTTAGTGAAATAGTTATAACCTTTAAATTTAAATCTAATAATCAACACTATAGTGGCGAAGATATAGCTGCTAATTTTGCTCATTTTGACACTATCCGTGCGATGCAAGTTGTTCCCATCCGCTATCTTCCCGGAAAAGAAAAATATGCCTTACTCAACAGAACAGAATTCTATAGCCGTTTACATCAAGAAGGTATTGATGTTGATATTAAAAAAATTAGAGAAACCAACTTGTTAATTGAAGATGAGGAAGAATGGTAATGGGTGGAGGCTACCTTGAGTATGGAGGCTAAAGATAAATGCCCGTGATTTGATATTCCTCAACCGATTCAATTAATGAACCCAAGAGCAAAAGCTCCTATTATCATGTGTGCCCACACTCTCATACCAAAAACATGATAACATTAAAGTCATTAGTATCGTGTGGGTGTGAGAGGTTAATGAAAACTATCAACCAAAAAAAGTTATTGGCACAGGCTGAGACAATTTGCCTGTCAAGAGGGGTTCGTTTGACACCTCAGCGCCTTGAGATCCTTCGTTTAATCACGGAACAACCTAGCGCAATCAGTGCGTATGATTTGCTGGATTTATTACGTGAAGTCGAACCACAAGCCAAACCTCCAACAGTTTATCGAGGTTTGGAGTTTCTGTTGGAACAAGGTTTCATCCACAAAATAGAATCTACCAACAGTTATGTCCTTTGCCACCATTTTGAAGAACCCAGCCATACTTCGGCCATGTTTATCTGTGAAGATTGTGGTTCTGTGACCGAAAAAGAGGCAAAAGACATTGAATCCACTATTCAGCAATTAGCACAAGGCGCAGGGTTTAATCTGCGACATAGCGTGATAGAAGTCCACGGCTTGTGTTCTTCCTGCCATGAGATCGATTCCTGCACAGCACGCGATACATGCCAGCACAATCATTCTGTCGAAGAGAATAAAAAAAGATAAGACGAAATTGCTTGGATCTGATTAGGCAGTGAGACGGTCATCGCTGGTGTGCTCATATATTTTCAAGTTCCCGCTGAACTCATGTTTAACGGGGACTAAGAGAAAAATGACCGTCCCAGAATGGCAAAATGCAATTATCCGTTTTTACGATCAGAACCACTCTCCGTTACGAATAATGCCGACTGCCAATCCCTCAATAGTGAAATTCTGCTCGCTCAAATCAACAATAATAGGTTCGAATTCTGGATTTTCAGCAATCAGCTCAATTCTGTTTCCTGTTTGTTTGAGGCGTTTTACGGTTACTTCGTCTTCAATGCGTGCCACAATGACTTGCCCGTTATGAACATCCTGTGTTTTATGCACAGCAAGTAAATCTCCGTCCATAATACCGATATCTTTCATGGACATCCCACTGACACGCAACAGAAAGTCAGCATTTGGTTTAAATAATTTAGGATCAACCTTATAGTGACTTTCAATATGTTCCTGAGCCAGTAGTGGCTCGCCAGCAGCAACTCGACCAATTAGCGGTAATCCCGCACCTTCATCTTCCTCTTCAAGAAGCAAACGGATACCCCTGGATGCACCAGAGATAATCTCTATCACCCCTTTACGCGCCAGAGCCTTTAAATGCTCTTCTGCCGCGTTAGGTGAACGAAAACCAAGACGTGCTGCAATTTCAGCACGTGTCGGTGGCATACCCGTTTGCGAAATATGGTCGCGCACCAAGTTATAGACTTGCTGCTGCCTGGCAGTTAATGCTTTCATTTCGCCCCCTGTTTGTTTATACAGTCTGACTGTGAGTATATACAGGTAAATTCGAATTGGGAACCAGTCAGCACGTAAAAGCAGCTAAATAAGGTATTTTGCTGAAAAACACATCATATCAATGCATAAAATGCGACCAAAGGATCATTCCCCAGATAAACAATGCCAGAATGATGGTGAGTAATACTGCCGCAGACCCCATATCTTTTGCCCGCCCCGAGAGTTCATGGTACTCACTGCCGATTCGGTCTACAACGGCCTCAATCGCACTATTGAGGATTTCAACAATAACCACCAGCATAACAGAGCCGACAAGTAGGAGCCTTTCTAATAAGCCAAGATCTAAAGAAAATGCAATGATGATTGCCAATATGGCCGCAATTGATTCCTGCCGAAATGCTGCTTCACTTTGCCATGCAGCCTTAAGTCCTTTCGCTGAATACCCTGCTGCTTTAATGATCCGGGTTAACCCTGTTGCTTGATTTGCCATAATAATTTTCTTTGATGAACTTATTAATTGTATGGTTATATAACTTTTAGCTCTTATTATTGTCTTATTTCCACAGATCTCAAAATCTGTTTCTGGTATCCTTGCGACGCATTGCTAACAAGAGGCTTAAAGCGGTTATGTCAGGTTGGCGTAAAATATATTATAAGTTATTGAATTTACCACTAAAATTATTAGTAAAAAGTAAACTCATTCCCACAGATCCCATTGCAGAACTGCGTCTTGATACGACACGGCCTATTTTGTACGTGCTACCGTACCATTCGAAAACAGACTTATTGACCCTGCGTCAACAATGTCTAGCACAAGATCTGCCGGATCCATTGAATCCTTTAGAAATTGGTGACACACAACTCCCAAGTTATGTCTTCATTGATGACGGCCCACGCGTGTTCCGCTGTTATGCACCAAAACATGAATCTGTGAAAATCTTTCATTCTTATCTGGATCAGCATCGCAATAATCCTGATTTGAATATCCAAATGGTGCCTGTCTCTGTGATGTTTGGACGCTCTCCTGGACGCGAAGGCCAAGAAGGGAATACAGCACCACAGTTACGGCTGCTGAATGGTGTACAGAAGTTTTTCGCGATCCTATGGCTTGGGCGGGATAGCTTTGTGCGTTTTTCCACACCTGTTTCACTACGCCATATGGCAGACGAACATGGTGCCGATGATATCATCGCCAATAAACTCGCTCGAGTTGCACGGATACACTATTCCCGTCAACGTTTAGCGGCTGTTGGGCCTCGTTTGCCAGCCAGACAGGATCTATTCAACAAGCTACTGACATCACAGGCGATAGAAAAAGCGATTGCTGATGAAGCACGTAGCAAGAAAATCTCTCCCGAAAAGGCGAAACAAAATGCCATTAGTATGTTGGAAGAGATCGCGGCGGATTTCTCCTATGAAACAGTACGCTTGACCGACCGTGTTTTGAGTTGGACATGGAACCGTCTGTATCAAGGCATTAATGTGCATAATGCTGAACGAATTCGCCAATTGGCTCAAGATGGTCATGAACTGGTTTATGTTCCATGCCACCGTAGCCATATGGATTATCTTCTGCTCTCTTATGTGATTTATCACCAAGGTTTGGTTCCACCGCATATTGCTGCGGGCATTAACCTGAATTTTTGGCCTGCCGGCCCGATATTCCGTCGTCTTGGTGCGTTCTTTATCCGCCGTACATTTAAAGGCAATAAGCTCTATTCAACAATCTTCCGGGAATATCTCGGTGAGTTGTTTGTCCGTGGTTATTCAGTTGAATACTTTGTCGAAGGTGGGCGTTCCCGTACTGGTCGTTTGCTTGCTCCGAAAACGGGCACACTTTCTATGACCCTACAGGCAATGTTGCGTGGAGAATCCCGACCAATCACTATTGTGCCGATCTATATCGGTTATGAGCATGTGATGGAAGTTGCGACTTACGCCAAAGAACTGCGCGGTGCAACCAAAGAAAAAGAAGGTTTCTTCCAAATGGTACGTGGCTTGCGTAAGTTACGTAATTTGGGGCAAGGTTACGTGAACTTTGGGGAACCCATTCCGTTGGTACAATACCTTAATCATCATGTTCCAGAGTGGCGAGATTCGATTGACCCCATAGAATCCCAGCGTCCAACGTGGCTGACTCCAACGGTCAGCAAGCTAGCTGGCAATATTATGGTCAATATCAATAATGCCGCAGCCGCTAATGCTATTAATTTATGTACTACAGCATTACTGTCATCACGCCAGAGATCACTGACTCGTGAGCAGCTTATTGAACAGTTGGATTGCTATCTGCAATTACTGCGCAATGTGCCTTACACAAGTGATATCACTGTGCCGAGCAAAACAGCGGAAGAGTTGTTAGATCACGCCTTATTGATGAATAAGTTCGAAGTTGAGAAAGACAGTCTGGGGGATATTATTATTCTGCCTCGCGAAAGTGCAGTCTTGATGACTTATTATCGAAATAATATCCAGCACTTACTGATTCTGCCGTCCTTGATTACCAGTATTGTAATGCATCACCGTCGCATTAGTCGCAGTGAATTACTCAGACAAGTGGCGCTAATTTATCCTCTGCTCAAGCAAGAGCTTTTCATGCGTTACAGCAAGGAAACGCTTCCAAATGTCGTCAATACGTTGATTGATGAACTGACACGTCAATGCCTTATCTGTAACAAAGAGCAGGATATGCTGGTGCTGAACCCTGCACGCATTCGCCCACTGCAATTGCTGGCCGCAGGTATCAGAGAAACGCTGCAACGCTATGCCATTACGCTGTCTTTATTGAATGCGACTCCTGCAATCAGCCGTGGTGTGCTGGAAAAAGAGAGTCGAATGCTGGCACAGCGTCTATCGGTACTGCATGGCATCAATGCGCCGGAGTTCTTTGATAAAGCTGTTTTTGCCAGCTCGGTTAATACGCTACGAGAAGAAGGTTACATTCAGGACAGCGGCGATATGATTTCGATCAGCGCCCAAGATCTCTACCATGTCTTGAGTGAATTGATGTCACCTGAAATTCGTCTGACGATAGAAAGCGTCAGTATGCCGCCAGAACAAAATGAACCTGAGCAGGCAGAGATAGAAAAAGAGCAGCAATAAAGAACAGTAATAAAGAGTTACGCTGGATATAAAAAATTAACGGGCGGTAATTCCGCCCGCTATATACCATTCATCTTTCAAGTTGCCTTGATATAGCTTGAAATCGACTAAACATAACTGAACAAGATACCGAGGAATAAAATAAGACCAACATAATTGTTGTTCAAGAATGCCTGAAAACAGTACTCTCTTTCCCAACCCGCTATTAGTTTCTGCTGATAAATAAACAACGCCGCTGCCAACAATATCGTCCAGTAATATATTCCCCCCAGATTTACCATACTCCCCACCAATACCAGAATGCCCAGCATGATGAATTGCAGAATAGCAATGATCAGTTTATCGAAGCGCCCAAAAAGCACCGCAGTCGATTTAACACCGATTTTCAAGTCATCATCACGATCAACCATTGCGTACTGTGTATCATAAATAACTGACCAAATGATGTTAGCCAAGAATAGCAACCAGCACTCAACAGGTAAGGACTCACTTACTGCGGAGAAAGCCATAGGAATTGACCAGCCATAGGCTGCACCCAATACAACTTGCGGCAGGTGACTCACGCGTTTGACAAAAGGGTAAACCCATGCCAATACCAGAGCAACTACCGACAGAGCTATCGTCATTTTATTAAGTGTCAGAACCAGCGCAAAAGAAATGACGACGAGTGTGGCAAACAATATTTTTGTTTCTTTTTCAGTAATGTCACCACTAGGCAGAGGACGGGATTTTGTCCGTTCTACATTCCCATCAAATTTTCTGTCTGCGAAATCATTAATACAGCATCCCGCAGCACGCATAAAAAACACACCAATAGTAAATACTAACAAGATATGTAAACTCGGCATGCCTTTCGCTGCGATCCACAATGCCCAATATGTTGGCCATAATAATAATAGTATGCCAATGGGTTTATCGATTCGCATTAAACGGCAATAAGCGTGCCATTTACTTTGCGTCATACTGACCTCCAATCTATTTCTCCCTTTTTATTTTGTTTTATATACAGGCGACTCTGGCAGGAAAACTTCAGTGAGCAACAGTGGCTTACCCGATAATCTCAATAAAGAACGCCGTACCCAACGATCTTCCTGCTGACCTATTTGAATATAATCCCGTGTCAGATTATTACCACTAAAAAGATAACGCCCAAGTGGTACTGTTCCCACATCAACCAACTGTTTATCCGGGCCAGTCAGTGTTTCCGCTGGAATAACGGTGCGCCCCAGCAGCCATGGAATGTTATCTCCATACAAAACAATTTCACGCAACCAATATTTTTCACTTACAGGTAAGTGCTTACTTTCATCTCTTAACTCTTCAGCAGTGATGAAACACTCCCGAAAAGGAGAAACTGATACTTTCTGACAATGTTGTTCAAAGCGGCGCGTCATTGAGCCCACTTCCATTAACCAGTCTAAAATATCTTCAGGAAGGCTGGTTTCATCAGACGAAAACCAGTGAATGGGTGTCGAAGTTAATATTGTGTCTTCTGTCATGTCATTTTCCATTGCGGGGAATCGCGATTTCCCCGAAAGCACAACGAATGGGGAATGAGGATATCATGTTGCAGGCCAATAGAATAAAAAGTTGATAACAAATTATGGAAATCATAAAAAACCTCCCCCAATATAACCATATTATTGGAGTGAGGTTAAATTAAGTAAGCCAGAAAATCAGATTAACGCCATTCTTTAAAACGATTAATCAGACCGTTTGTAGAGCTGTCATGACTATTCACGACCTCTGCATCATGTAATTCAGGCAGAATACGGTTAGCCAATTGTTTACCCAGTTCTACTCCCCATTGATCAAATGAGAAAATATTTAAAATTGCCCCTTGAACAAAAATTTTATGTTCATACATGGCAATTAATGCCCCCAAACTGAATGGTGTAATTTCACGCAATAAAATGGAGTTAGTCGGACGATTCCCTTCAAATACTTTGAATGGCACAACACCCGCCACATCTTGTGCATTTTTTCCTGTTGCGGAAAATTCAGCTTCCACCTGAGCCTGAGTTTTACCAAAAGCCAACGCTTCAGTTTGTGCAAAGAAATTAGATAACAGTTTGCTGTGATGATCGCTAACCGGATTATGGCTAATGGCTGGTGCAATAAAATCACAAGGAATGAGTTTAGTTCCCTGATGGATAAGCTGGTAAAAAGCATGCTGGCCATTGGTACCCGGCTCACCCCAAATAATCGGCCCGGTCTGGTAATTTACGGGGTTGCCATTGCGGTCGATATACTTGCCATTGGATTCCATATTGCCTTGCTGGAAATATGCAGCAAAGCGGTGCATATATTGATCATACGGCAGAATCGCTTCAGTTTCTGCGCCAAAAAAGTTGTTATACCAAATGCCAATCAGTGCCAACAAAACAGGAATGTTTTGTTCAAAGGCTGTCTGCTCAAAGTGTTTATCCATCGCATGGGCACCGCTCAGTAACAATTCGAAATTGTCATAGCCAATGGAAAGTGCAATAGATAAACCAATCGCAGACCAGAGAGAATAGCGTCCCCCGACCCAATCCCAAAATTCAAACATGTTTTGTGGATCAATACCGAATTTGCTGACTTCTTGTTCATTGGTCGATAAAGCTGCAAAATGTTTAGCTACATGTACTTCATCAATAGCACTTTGCAGGAACCAATTACGCGCAGAGTGTGCATTGGTCATAGTTTCTTGGGTCGTAAAAGTCTTAGACGCAATTAAGAATAAGGTTGTTTCTGGATTTAGCTCTTTTAATGTTTCCGCAATGTGAGTACCATCAACATTGGAAACAAAGTGCATGTTCAGATGGTTTTTATACGCTTTCAGAGCTTCAGTCACCATATAAGGGCCGAGATCTGAGCCGCCAATACCGATATTTACAACATCAGTAATGATTTTACCTGTGTAGCCTTTCCACTCTCCCCCGATGATACGTTCACTGAATGACTTCATTTTTGCCAGTACCGCATTGACTTGCGGCATCACGTCTTCCCCATCCACCATGATCGGGGTATTGCTGCGGTTACGCAGGGCAATGTGTAACACAGCACGATCTTCAGTACGGTTGATTTTTTCACCAGAAAACAGACTACGAATTGCGCTTACCAAATCAGTTTCTTGCGCCAATGCCTGTAATTTTTCCAGTGTTTCAGAAGTAAGCCGGTTTTTGGAATAATCCACCAGAATTTGTTGATCAAAAGTCGCAGAAAATGCCGTAAACCGCGTCTTATCCTGTTCAAATAGATCCCGTAAATGAATATTCTTTATTTGTTCAAAGTGCTGCTGTAATGCTTTCCAAGCTTCGGTCTGGCTAGGATTGATATTTTTCATGGACGATTCTCTCTAACAACTTGTCGATAGCTATTTGCTGATAACTATTAGTCAATAAACAATAGGAATTCACAGATTGTAACGGGTTAATTCTGTGATTGGTCTCCCTTTCCTTGTAATTGCTGATATTGGTCAAAATAGACAGTGATTTCCAGCCCTAATTGTTAAGATAGGCAAAAACGATAATTTCAGCTCTATCATGAAAGTTATTTATGCTTAATTGCCAAATATTGACTCAGTACACCTGAAACGATATTTCTAAAAGTCTATTCTTCAAGCAAAAGGTTATCATTCATGTATGCTGTTTCATCTCCCAACTTACCGTATGTTGTAGCAAAATTCGGCGGTACTAGTGTGGCTGACTTTGATGCCATGAATAACTGTGCCGATATTATTTTGGCAAATACAGATGTTCGCGTGGTCGTTCTGTCCGCTTCATCGGGCGTAACCAATTTGCTGGTTGCCTTGGCTTCGGGCTGTGATGACAATAAACGGGAGAGCTACCTGAAACAGATCCGTAACATTCAATATGCCATTATTGAACGATTGAATGAAGCAGACATCATTCGCGAGGAAATTGATCGTTTGCTGGAAAACATTGCAACACTGTCAGAAACTTCATCACTCACCACTTCAGAAGCATTGACTGATGAATTGGTTAGCCACGGTGAAGTTATGTCTACCTTGCTGTTTGTTGAGTTGTTACGCCAACGCAATACAGATGCAGAGTGGTTTGATATCCGTAGAATTATGCGAACCAATGATAACTTCGGGCAGGCAGAGCCTGATACCCGTCATCTCCATACATCTGCAATAGAACATCTCCAACCTCGCTTGCACAATACGATTGTTATCACCCAAGGTTTTATCGGCAGAGAAGAAAAAGGTCGCACAACGACATTGGGTCGTGGTGGCAGTGATTATACCGCAGCCTTGCTTGGTGAAGCATTAGGCTTACAGCGTGTTGATATTTGGACAGATGTTCCGGGGATCTACACAACAGACCCTCGTGTTGCTCCCTCTGCTAAACGGATTACGAAAATTGCCTTTGATGAAGCAGCTGAGATGGCCACATTTGGGGCAAAAGTCCTTCATCCAGCTACTTTGTTGCCAGCCGTTCGCTGTGGCATACCCGTTTTTGTTGGATCAAGTAAAGATCCACAAGCTGGCGGTACACTAGTTTGTGATAAGACAGAAAATCCGCCGCGGTTTCGGGCACTGGCATTGCGCCGTAAGCAGACATTGCTGACACTGCATAGTCTGAAAATGCTCCATGCGAGGGGCTTTCTGGCAGAAGTTTTTACTCTGCTTTCACGCCATCATATTTCGGTGGATCTGATTACCACATCAGAAGTGAGCATTGCCCTGACACTGGATACTACCGGCTCCACCAGCACCAATGGCAGTCTTCTGACTAATGCTCTGCTGACCGAGCTTTCGACTTTATGTCGTGTAGAAGTGGAGGAGGATCTGGCGCTAGTCGCGATTATCGGGAATAAACTTTCACAGGCCAAAGGTTTGGGAAAAGAAATCTTTGGAGCACTGGAATCCTTTAATATCCGCATGATCAGCTATGGTGCGAGCAGCCATAATGTCTGTTTGCTCGTTCCTGGGAAAGATGCCGAATCAATAATTCAGACGTTGCATAGGAATTTATTTGAAATATAGCGAAGCACGTTAAACATGGTGGAAAACCCGCAAGGCACGGGTTTTCTTGATATAACAAAGAGAATATTAATCGAATTCAGGAATGTTTCGACAACTCACGCCGAGCCAACTCAGCAAAAAATCCACTGTGGCAAGGTAATATTTAATTTAGTCGTATTTCCTTCATATTCAGCCAAATCTATATCAATGTAAGCCCAGATCTCACCAGTGCAATCTTCATCTTTAAGATGGTCAGCCACGGTTTTTGCCTCTACAGGTATTTGTCTCTGCTCACTCAAATATTCAAATATAGACAAAGCAATACCCACCATCAACACCAACGAGCACAACCCATGCTCTACTTAGATTTACGCACCAGATTGAGTTCTCTCACAGCCAACACATCGGATGTGTTTCCCCCCCTTTATCATCCATAATAAGAAAACGAAAACAAATTCCATTTTCTGTACATTGCAGCTACTGCTGCTTCAAGTAGACGATGATTTAAAGGGAATCTTATGAGCATAGCCGTTGCCAGCAAACGCACAAAAAAAACCAAAATGACGACAAACAGTGCCGCTGCAGGCGGTCAAGTTCAATCGTTAAGCCGTGGATTAACACTTTTGGAATATATTTCCGATTCACCAGGTGGCGTTGCTCTGACCGATTTGGCGATACAGGCAGGTCTGCCCAATTCCACCACCCACCGGCTTCTGACTACTTTGCAACAACATGGTTTTGTGCGCCAAATAGGTGATCTGGGATTATGGGTGATTGCTTCCCATGCCTTTATCGTTGGCAGTAGCTTCTTGCAAAGTCGTAATCTGATGGTATTGGTCCACCCAATCCTGCGTCAGTTAATGGAGGATTCCGGTGAAACTGTCAATCTTGCTATTTTTAATCTTGATGAATACGAAGCTGTGATTGTCGATCAAGTGCAATGCAATGCGCTGATGCGTATGTCAGCTCCTATTGGTGGTAAACTACCAATGCACGCCTCTGGCGCAGGAAAGGCTCTGCTCTCCACACTGTCTGAACATAAGCGACTCCAATTGCTGCATAAAAAAGGTATGCATACCTATACCCAATATACCTGCACGACAGCCGCCGCCCTGACAGAAAACCTTGAACAGATCCGCAAACAAGGTTTTTCACTCGATGATGAGGAACACGCGTTAGGCTTACGTTGTATCGCCGCCTGTATTTATGATGAACACCATGAAGCCTTTGCCGCTATTTCCATCTCCGGCCCAATATCACGTATCTCAAATGATCGTGTGACTGAATTCGGTGCCCTTGTTATTCGGGCGGCAAAAAATATCAGCCAAGAATACGGTGGAATTAAGTAATTTTACTAAAACCTCGTCTAATAGACTGATTTGTTGACAAGCTGTTACGTTTCAGCTTTAAAAATTGATGTAGATCACAGATAAAATGTGTAGGCAGCTAAAGTTGATTGCATCCTTTAATTATTGCATTAACGATATTACCGGTAACAATAAAGCAATAGACACATTCCATTGTGGGGTCGGGAACAATTATCATGACAATAAACCAGGCCAGTACGGCGACCAACGAAACCGTCACGCGGATCACCCAGCGTATCATTGAACGTTCAAAAGAAACTCGTAGCCACTATTTGGCTCGCATTGAACCAGAGGATCAACCAACCTAACCATGCATCTCGTTACAATGGCAAGATCCGCTGAGATCATCATTAACTGGGATGATTTTTCTGAATTGTCAGAAGTGCCCCCTTCTGCTATGCCGCATCTATCCGAATGGACCAGCGGATATCAATCAATTTCAGGCAGCCTGCAGCGTTGCATTGGTCATTCGCGAGTTATTGAAAAAAGGCTTGCTACACCGTGATGTCAATACTATTGCTGGACTTGGACTAGAGCGTTATACGCAGGAGCCATGGCTTAATGAAGGCCAGTTGGCGTGGCGTGAAGGTACGCTTTCTTCATTGGACAGCAATGTAATTGCCAGCATTGAGCAACCATTCGAACAACAAGGCGGTACAAAAGTCATGACCGGCAATCTTGGTCGTGCGGTCATGAAAACCTCTGCGATTCCATCAGATAATCAGGTTATCGAGGCGCCAGCCGTGGTCTTTAATAGCCAGCACGATATCGTCTCTGCTTTTGAGGCGGGCAAGTTGGATCGTGACTGCGTTGTCGTTGTTCGCTATCAAGGCCTACAAGCGAATGGCATGCCAGAATTGCACAAGTTGATGCCACCTTTGGGTGTACTAATGGATCGTGGTTTCAAAGTAGCTTTAGTCACTGATGGTCGTTTGTCGGGTGCTTCCGGTAAAGTCCCTTCAGCCATTCATGTAACGCCAGAAGCCAAAACAGGTGGATTGCTGGCAAAAATAAAGGATGGTGATTGGCTCCGTGTTGATGGCCGTACTGGAGAACTCACGCTACTGGTCGATGAACATGAACTAGCACAGAGAACTCCTTATCAGCCAGATTTAAGCGAAGAATATATCGGCTGCGGCCGTGAATTATTTGATGCTCTACGAACCCAACTTTCGGGTGCAGAACAAGGAGCATGCTGTATTACATTTTAATCAACGAGAGATTTTAAATCCCTTGTGTTCTGATTCAACGAGAGAAACTGCTAATGAATAATTGGAAAACAACCGCGGAACATATTCTGACCGATGGTCCTGTCGTCCCTGTCATTGTTGTCAATGAGATTGAATACGCTATCCCTTTAGCAAAAGCACTGATTGCTGGCGGTATCCGTGTTCTAGAAGTGACGTTAAGAACTGCATGTGCACTAGAAGCTATTCGCCTTATCGCTAAAGAAGTTCCCGAAGCGATTATCGGTGCAGGCACGGTCATTAATCCTGAACAATTGGCAGCGGTCACCGAAGCAGGCGCCCAATTTGCCATTAGTCCGGGATTGACTGACGAGCTGTTAGAAGCCGCAACTGCAGGATCAATTCCCCTTATTCCGGGGATCTCGACTGTTTCTGAATTGATGCTGGGGATGAGTTATGGCCTGAAATGCTTCAAATTCTTCCCGGCAGAAGCAAATGGTGGTGTTAAGGCACTGAAAGCGATTGCAGGCCCATTCCCTCAGGTACGCTTCTGTCCAACGGGGGGATTTCCCCTGAAAACTATCGTGATTATCTGGCATTGAACAATGTTTTGTGCATTGGTGGCTCATGGCTGGTATCGAGCGATGCACTGAAAAAAGGTGATTATACCCAGATTACGGAATTGGCACGATCTGCCATTGCAGGAGCAAAAGCGTAATTTTCTTACCTGAATATTCTCAACGCGGAGATTCTCTATTTCAGAATTTCCGCATTGCAGAATAGAATTAATTAATGCAATGTTAAGAGATTCTTTTTTATAATTGAGAATAGGATCACAATTAAATTAATAATGAAGGTAAAAATAATCTTCTATATGACTATTAATTCATAGTTTTTGATAATGTCCATATACCACTACCGTTATCCCTATTTGATAGCAAGGAAGTATAAACTTTATATGCTGCCCCTGATTGATTCGCTTCCCAACAAGTATCAAGAAAACCACCATGAATATGGTTAAAATTATTCAGTAGACGAATTGCACTACTTTCACGAATTTTGCCATCAAACTCATTAGTCGTATCTGCAAAGATATGCCATATTGCAGTATCAAGTGCATTAATGGGTCTGTCTGCCGTGTGGACATTATAAAGCTCCGGAGACGGGGCATTACCACTGACTCTCAGGTATCCTCCATCATTTTGGTAAAAGTTCAATAAAAATAGGGTATCACCACTGTAAATTTCTGTGCCTAAACTTTTGCCTTCTGCTGATAAAATTTGCCATAAACCGGAGCCTGTATCTCTATTTGGTAAAACAGAAGTGACAACATTATATTTTTCACCAATTGAGGTTGCATGCCCATAAGTATCAAGATAGCTGCCATTGGCATAATGGTTTTTGATATGCAAAATATCACCATATAAAATGACATTAGCCATTATTTTCTCCCTAAATATTATTAAAAATGGATAAGAATATTCCATTAATGATGTTGAGTATGATTATTGGATTACGAAACTATATTTAATAAAAATAATATTTACTAAAACTAATATTTTAATCTTTACTCAGATCATATCATTGAAAATCAATAAATAGATAGGAAGACATTTTTAAAATAAGATCATGTAAACCTTATTTTTTATTATTCAGTAAAAATTTATTGGATATATTATCTCTATCATTCAATTCATTACGCTGGTTAAATCGCTGTCTATGACGATAAGCAAAGACATCTTCCACATGCCCGTTTTTGATGCGCTCTTGCAATGCTAGCCAGTAATTTGCTTCGAATAAATCACTATGACTTTCTTCAAAATAACGCCGGACTCTACTATCGCTACATAAAAAATGCCGAAATTCTTCTGGAAAAACATCGTTAACAGCCACACTGTACCAAGGTTCGCTCGCCAACTCATCTTCTGGATAGCGGGGGGGAGGAATATCCCGAAAATTCACTTCGGTCATGTAACAAATTTCGTCATAATCGTAGAAAATCACTCGACCGTGACGCGTAACTCCAAAATTTTTAAACAACATATCACCGGGGAAGATGTTTGCTGCCGCCAATTGTTTAATAGCATTACCATATTCCTCTATCACATCCTTCAACTCCACTTCGTTCACTTGTTCCATGTAAATATTCAGCGGAATCATTTTACGTTCCATATAGAGATGTTTTATCAGGATACTGTCTCCCAGATCTTCAATTTTTTCCGGTATCTCTTTTTGTAATTCGTCCATTAATTCAGAGCTAATATGGCGTTTATCAATGACAAAATTTTCAAATTCCTGCGTATCAGCCATTCTCCCTACACGATCATGCTCTTTTACCAGACGGTAACATTCTTGAACCCGCTCTTGAGTGACCTCTTTTTGTGGCGCAAATTTATCCTTAATAACTTTAAATACCCGATCAAATGAAGGAGAAGTAAAAACTAGCATCACCATTCCCTTCACTCCCGGAGCAATCGTAAACTGCTCTTCAGACGAGTGAATGAATGTTAGGTATTCACGATAATACTCCGTTTTACCGTGCTTCTGGCAGCCAATCGCCATGTATAGCTCTGCCGTCGATTTCGTTGGCAAAATCTCACGCAACCACTCTACTAATGCAGCCGGTAAAGGTGCGTAAACCATAAAATAGGAGCGAGCGAAACCAAAAACAATGCTGGCATCGTCGTGACTGGTCAGGCAAGTATCGGTGAAGATCCCCCCAGTTTCATCGTGATGAATGGGTAATAAAAATGGGTAAACTACAACCCCCATTCTGATTTTTCCCACCAACCACGCTGCTTTATTACGGTAAAATAACTCATTAGCAATTTGGAACGACGCCTGTAATAAATCGTGTTGGGAAAATGTTTTTTGTAAATATTGCGCGATGTAACCAATATCCCGTTCCAAATCTTCCCATTTAAGGCGCAATGGCAAATCATTTAAGATTGTGCGCAACATGGACATGAGATCGCCATCAGGAAAAAAATTTCGCGACAGCGGACGAGAAATATGACGAAAGCGGCAAAGCGGCTGAGAAGAGAAGATAAATAGGTTTTCTGGCTTTAAATTACGATGCTGAAATAAACGACAATAAACTGAATTAAAAAAACTTTCCGCTATTTCAAAACGAGGATAATCAGGCAGTAAACGGATATAAACTGCTTTGACTTCGGCAATATAATCTTCATCATTTTGCAATGAGCCATGAATACACTTCAACTGTTCTACCACCAACCCAACATGATGATCATACAGGTTGATTCTCTTTTTCATGGCTTGCTGTACCGTGTGCCAATCCGACTGTTCAAAACGTTGCTGCGCACCAGACGTGACTTCCAGGAATCGACCATATTGCGCATCAAATCCCTGCAAAATGGTTTGTGCAATTAAATGTGCGAGATCTATTTCCATATCAGCCACCTTATCCGATATATAAAAGGGAACCCCTTATGAGATCCCTCATTATATCAATGGGTATATACCCTTCATCTTGCAAATTGCCGCTTTTTGAACTCAATGCAACTCGACATCTATTGGGTATGATGAATTTAAAACTGCTGTTCTTCTGTTGATCCCGTCAGTGCGGTAACGGAAGAAGTTTCTCCCTGAATAATCGTGGTCACTTTATCAAAATACCCTGTCCCAACTTCTTGCTGATGTGATGAGAACGTATAACCACGATCAAGCGCAGCAAATTCTTGTGCCTGAACTTTCTCAACGTAATGTTTCATACCCTCGCCACGCGCGTAGTCATAAGCCAAATCAAACATGTTAAACCACATACTGTGTATGCCCGCCAACGTGATGAACTGGAATTTATACCCCATGGCAGATAACTGCTCTTGGAAGCTGGCGATAGTTTTATCATCCAAATTCTTTTTCCAGTTGAAAGATGGTGAACAATTATAAGCTAGCAATTTGCCCGGATATTCTGCATGGATAGCTTCGGCAAAACGACGGGCTGCTTCAATATCCGGTGTCGAAGTTTCACACCAGACGATATCAGCGTAAGGCGCATACGCTAACCCTCGACTGATTGCCTGATCAATGCCTGCCCGAGTAGAGTAGAAACCTTCACAAGTCCGTTCGCCTGTAATGAATTCGCTATCATAAGGATCACAGTCAGATGTCAACAAATCCGCGGCATCTGCGTCAGTACGTGCAATTAATAAGGTTGGCACACCGGAAACATCTGCCGCCAATCGTGCTGCTACCAATTTCTGAATGGCTTCTTGAGTCGGAACCAAGACTTTGCCACCCATGTGCCCGCATTTTTTCACTGCTGCCAGTTGATCTTCGAAATGAACTGCGGCGGCGCCAACCTCAATCATCGCTTTCATCAGTTCAAATGCATTCAGTACACCGCCAAATCCCGCTTCTGCATCCGCTACGATAGGTAAAAAATAGTCAATGTACTCCAGACTATTTAGGTCGATACCATTCGACCACTGGATTTGATCGGCACGACGGAAACTGTTATTGATGCGTTTAATCACGTTAGGTACGGAATCAACGGGATACAATGACTGATCGGGATACATGCTTGACGCTGTATTTGCATCTGCTGCAACTTGCCAACCAGAAAGATAAATCGCTTCAATGCCAGCTTTAGCCTGCTGAAGTGCCTGACCACCAGTCAACGCACCAAGCGCATTCACATAGCCTTTTTTCGATTTGCCATGTAATAATTCCCATAGCTTTTTCGCTCCCATCTGCGCCAAAGTATGTTCAGGATTGATAGAACCACGCAATTTGATGACATCCTCAGCGCTATATGGGCGAGTGATACCTTCCCAACGAGGTTGTTTCCATTCTTGTTCTAATTGAGCGATTTGTTGTGTCCGGGACATGGTCATGATGTTCTACTTCCTATTCTTAATTAATCGGTTATTTTCGTCATTATTGTTTTTCAATTAATCGAGTAACTGATAGCCTGGCAAAGTCAGAAAATCAATTAAGTCGTCTTGTGTGGTAATCCTTTCCATCAAGGCAGAAGCGTCCGTAAATCGCCCTTGGTTAAAGTGTTGCTCTCCAACCTCTTGCTTAATAACGTTCAACTCTTCTTTCAACATTTCCTTGAACAGTTCCTTTGTCACTTTTTTACCATTGGAAAGTGATTTTTCATGACGGATCCACTGCCAAATAGAAGTACGCGAAATTTCCGCCGTCGCCGCGTCTTCCATCAGTCCATAAATAGGCACGCATCCATTTCCTGAAATCCACGCCTCAATATATTGCACCGCAACACGAATATTCGCGCGCATTCCCTCTTCCGTTCTTTCCCCCGGACAAGGGGAAAGTAGCTGTGCAGCCGTAATCGTTTCATCTTCTTCACGCGAAACGGTCAGTTGGTTCTGCCTTTCTCCCAATTTTTTATCAAAGACCGCCATAGCGATATCTGCAAGGCCCGGATGCGCGACCCATGTACCATCGTGACCATTATTGGCTTCCAATTCTTTATCAGCTCTGACTTTGTTCGACACTTGCTGATTTTGCTCAAGATCTTTACTCGGAATAAATGCCGACATTCCCCCCATCGCAAACGCACCACGTTTATGACAGGTTTTAATCAGTAAGCGAGAATAAGCACTCAAGAAGGGTTGTGTCATCGTCACAGATTGGCGATCCGGCAAGACGCGGTCAGAGTGGTTTTTCAGTGTTTTGATATAGCTGAAAATGTAATCCCAACGACCACAATTGAGGCCAACGATATGGTGACGTAAATGGTAGAGAATTTCATCCATCTGGAACACAGCAGGCAGTGTTTCAATCAAAACTGTCGCTTTAATGGTTCCTTTTGGTAAATTGAAACGAGATTCTGCAAAACTGAAAACATCGCTCCACCACTGGGCCTCATGGTAGCTCTGTATTTTAGGCAAGTAAAAATAAGGGCCGCTACCTTGTTCCAGTAATTTTTTATAATTTAAGTGGAAGTAAAGGGCAAAATCGAATAATCCACCAGATATCGGTTCGTTCTTGTAGAGAACGTGTTTTTCTGATAAATGAAAGCCCCTAACCCGAGCAATCAATACCGCCGGATCAGATTTCAATTCATAACGTTTGCCCTGCTCACTAGTGTATGAAATCGTACCATTGACCGCATCCTGCAAGTTAATTTGTCCATTAATAACTTTATCCCATGACGGAGCCAATGAGTCTTCAAAGTCAGCCATAAACACTTTTACGTTTGCATTTAAGGCATTAATAACCATTTTACGTTCTACAGGTCCTGTTATTTCAACACGACGATCTCTGAGATCTTCAGGTATTCCCTGAATTTTCCAATCACCCCCTCTAATGGAAATGGTTTCCGAAATAAAATCTGGTAATACTCCATCATCTATTTTTTTTTGCCAATGAGTTCGCTCTTCTAATAACTTTTTACGTCTATCAGAAAATTTGACAATTAAATCCTTTAAAAAATCAATAGACTCAGGTGATAACACCTTTCTATCAGCCTCATCAAAAGGTTTTATAAATGTTAAGTCTGTTGTTAATTCCTGCTGCATGATCCCCCCTTTCCTCATCTTTTAAGTACCACCTGACTAAGATTAATCAATATAAAAAATAAATCAAAAACGATTTCCATTATTTTTAATATTTAAAATTAAATTAATAAAATCAATTTATTACAATAAATTTCAGCTAATGAAAAGAGGGAATCAAATTCCAAAAGTGAAAATAAAAAAGTGTTAACTTTTTGTTATGTATAAGAAATAGATAGTGACTGGTGATGGGCAATAGAAAAAGGAAAATTAGAAAAATGAGAAATGACTCGATTCAGTCAACCCTCATTTTCATTTTTTTGTTTCAAATAGCATTCAATCTAAGGTGGGATTCATAAAAGCGAGATCATATGGCGTGATTTGGTAGACATAATAATTCAACCAATTTGAAAATAGTAAGTGGCCGTGACTACGCCAAGCTGCAATAGGTTTATCTTCAGGATCATTATTCGGGAAGTAATTGACGGGTAGCTCCGGAGTCAAACCAGCATCCAGATCACGCCTGTATTCTGCCGCCAATGTGTTTACATCATATTCAGGGTGGCCAGTTACAAATACTAACCTCCGGTCTGTACTGGCAAACAAATAAGCACCAGCCTTTTCTGAACTGGCTAAAATATCTAAATCCGTATAATCACGAATCACAGATTCAGGAAAATCAGCAAAACGAGAGTGAGGTGCAAAAAAAGTTTCATCAAATCCACGTGTTAATAATGCCAAAGGATCTAAAGTAGAATGGGAGTAAATACCCGATAGTTTGGACTTTCGAGTATATTTTGGAAGGTTATAAAGGACATTTAAAGCTGCTTGAACCGCCCAACAGACAAATAGTGTTGAAGTGACATGATTTTTCGCCCAATTAACGACTTTTTCAATCTCATCCCAATAGGCCACATCCTCAAATTCAACAAGCCCCAAAGGGGCTCCAGTGACAATCATACCATCAAAATTTTGATCTTTTATTGAGTCAAAATCACAATAAAAGTTATCCAAATGTTCAGCTGGGGTATTTTTACACTGCCTGCTGTCGATACGCACCAATTGAATATCAACCTGTAGCGGTGAATTGGATAATAACCTAATGAACTGATTTTCTGTTTCTATCTTCTTTGGCATCAGGTTTAACAACAATACCTTCAACGGACGAATATTTTGAATATCAGCCCGAGTAGAGGTCATGACAAAGATGTTTTCATTACGGAGTATATTTACCGCAGGTAATTCATCTGGTACACGAATTGGCATTGTTAGAAACCTCAACTATTCTAATTTATACATTTAGCCTTCTAGATAGCCAAATTTAACCAAAAAATAAAAGCTATGTCGAGTTTTTGCACTCAAATTGAAATTATTTCATTTTATTCTATGGAATAAGTAAGGGTAATAATGAAGGTAACAAAAGGCAGAATAGTTTCAAGAACAGGCATAAAATGCGCGGGCATCACCGCCCCAAACGCCAAAAAGCCATCCGGAACCGGATGGCTTTGGGGCAAAAGTGTTGTCTGGCAGTTCCCTACTCTCACATGGGGAGACCCCACACTACCATCGGCGCTACGGCGTTTCACTGCTGAGTTCGGCATGGGGTCAGGTGGGACCAC
>NZ_NJAI01000001.1:1528215-1531441 GCF_002632725.1 Xenorhabdus hominickii | reverse complement strand
TGTCTGGCAGTTCCCTACTCTCACATGGGGAGACCCCACACTACCATCGGCGCTACGGCGTTTCACTGCTGAGTTCGGCATGGGGTCAGGTGGGACCACCGCGCTATTGCCGCCAGACAAATTCTGTTTCTCATCTCGAACAAGCTGATTAGTCTCTGAAACTGCTCTCTCACCCCAAAACACCTTCGGTGTTGTCAGGTTAAGCCGCACGGTTCATTAGTACTGGTTAGCTCAACGTCTCGCAACGCTTACACACCCAGCCTATCTACGTCCTCGTCTCGAACGTTCCTTTAGTGTCCTCTAGGGACAAGGGAAGACTCATCTCAAGGCAAGTTTCCCGCTTAGATGCTTTCAGCGGTTATCTCTTCCGCACTTAGCTACCGGGCAGTGCCATTGGCATGACAACCCGAACACCAGTGGTGCGTCCACTCCGGTCCTCTCGTACTAGGAGCAGCCCCTTTCAATCTTCCAACGCCCACGGCAGATAGGGACCGAACTGTCTCACGACGTTCTAAACCCAGCTCGCGTACCACTTTAAACGGCGAACAGCCGTACCCTTGGGACCTACTTCAGCCCCAGGATGTGATGAGCCGACATCGAGGTGCCAAACACCGCCGTCGATATGAACTCTTGGGCGGTATCAGCCTGTTATCCCCGGAGTACCTTTTATCCGTTGAGCGATGGCCCTTCCATTCAGAACCACCGGATCACTATGACCTACTTTCGTACCTGCTCGAGCTGTCACTCTCGCAGTCAAGCTAGCTTATGCCATTGCACTAACCTCACGATGTCCGACCGTGATTAGCTAACCTTCGTGCTCCTCCGTTACGCTTTGGGAGGAGACCGCCCCAGTCAAACTACCCACCAGACACTGTCCGCAACCCGGTTCACGGGCCTACGTTAGAACATCAAACATTCAAGGGTGGTATTTCAAGGTTGGCTCCATGCAGACTGGCGTCCACACTTCTCAGCCTCCCACCTATCCTACACATCAAGGCTCAAGGTTCAGTGTCAAGCTATAGTAAAGGTTCACGGGGTCTTTCCGTCTTGCCGCGGGTACACTGCATCTTCACAGCGAGTTCAATTTCACTGAGTCTCGGGTGGAGACAGCCTGGCCATCATTACGCCATTCGTGCAGGTCGGAACTTACCCGACAAGGAATTTCGCTACCTTAGGACCGTTATAGTTACGGCCGCCGTTTACTGGGGCTTCGATCAAGAGCTTCTCCTTACGGATAACCCCATCAATTAACCTTCCAGCACCGGGCAGGCGTCACACCGTATACGTCCACTTTCGTGTTTGCACAGTGCTGTGTTTTTATTAAACAGTTGCAGCCAGCTGGTATCTGCGACTGGCCTCGGCTCCAAGAGCGTGTCTTTTCACCTAACGCCAGCGTGCCTTCTCCCGAAGTTACGGCACCATTTTGCCTAGTTCCTTCACCCGAGTTCTCTCAAGCGCCTGAGTATTCTCTACCTGACCACCTGTGTCGGTTTGGGGTACGATTCAATGTTACCTGGAGCTTAGAGGCTTTTCCTGGAAGCGGGGCATCAGCTACTTCAGCACCGTAGTGCCTCGTTATCACGCCTCAGTGTTAACAGAAGAACGGATTTACCAATTCTTCCCACCTACACGCTTAAACCGGGACAACCGTCGCCCGGCCAGCCTAGCCTTCTCCGTCCCCCCTTCGCAGTAACACCGAGTACGGGAATATTAACCCGTTTCCCATCGACTACGCCTTTCGGCCTCGCCTTAGGGGTCGACTCACCCTGCCCCGATTAACGTTGGACAGGAACCCTTGGTCTTCCGGCGAGCGGGTTTTTCACCCGCTTTATCGTTACTTATGTCAGCATTCGCACTTCTGATACCTCCAGCATGCCTCACAGCACACCTTCGCAGGCTTACAGAACGCTCCCCTACCCAACAACACCTGAGTGTCGCTGCCGCAGCTTCGGTGCATGGTTTAGCCCCGTTACATCTTCCGCGCAGGCCGACTCGACCAGTGAGCTATTACGCTTTCTTTAAATGATGGCTGCTTCTAAGCCAACATCCTGGCTGTCTGAGCCTTCCCACTTCGTTTCCCACTTAACCATGACTTGGGGACCTTAGCTGGCGGTCTGGGTTGTTTCCCTCTTCACGACGGACGTTAGCACCCGCCGTGTGTCTCCCGTGATAACATTCTTCGGTATTCGCAGTTTGCATCGGGTTGGTAAGTCGGGATGACCCCCTAGCCGAAACAGTGCTCTACCCCCGAAGATGAATTCACGAGGCGCTACCTAAATAGCTTTCGGGGAGAACCAGCTATCTCCCGGTTTGATTGGCCTTTCACCCCCAGCCACAAGTCATCCGCTAATTTTTCAACATTAGTCGGTTCGGTCCTCCAGTTAGTGTTACCCAACCTTCAACCTGCCCATGGCTAGATCACCGGGTTTCGGGTCTATACCCTGCAACTTAACGCCCAGTTAAGACTCGGTTTCCCTGCGGCTCCCCTATACGGTTAACCTTGCTACAGAATATAAGTCGCTGACCCATTATACAAAAGGTACGCAGTCACCCTGATAAATCAAGGCTCCCACTGCTTGTACGTACACGGTTTCAGGTTCTGTTTCACTCCCCTCGCCGGGGTTCTTTTCGCCTTTCCCTCACGGTACTGGTTCACTATCGGTCAGTCAGGAGTATTTAGCCTTGGAGGATGGTCCCCCCATGTTCAGACAGGATACCACGTGTCCCGCCCTACTCGTCGAACTCACACCACCTGCGTCTTCAGATACGGGGCTATCACCCTTTACTGCCGGCCTTTCCAGACCGTTCTCCTGACGCGGATGCTGATGTTGGTTCTGGGCTGCTCCCCGTTCGCTCGCCGCTACTGGGGGAATCTCGGTTGATTTCTTTTCCTCGGGGTACTGAGATGTTTCAGTTCCCCCGGTTCGCCTCATTAACCTATGAATTCAGTTAATGATAGTGCAACGGATTGCACTGGGTTTCCCCATTCGGGTATCGCCGGTTATTGCGGTTCATATCACCTTACCGGCGCTTATCGCAGATTAGCACGCCCTTCATCGCCTCTGACTGCCTAGGCATCCACCGTGTACGCTTAGTCGCTTAACCTCACAACCCGAAGGTGTCTTCGGACTGGAGTGATTGAGAGACTCCTCAATACTGCCGCCTTAGCGCGGTTACAGTACTGATTGTTTCAAATTTTCAGCTTGTTCCAGATTGTTAAAGAGCA
>NZ_NJAI01000001.1:1489900-1528115 GCF_002632725.1 Xenorhabdus hominickii | reverse complement strand
TAGGGTCTTGCGAGTGCCCACACAGATTGTCTGATTAAATTGTTAAAGAGCGGGCAACCGGAGAGGTTCTCCGTGTTGCGAGGCTGCGTATCTTACGCCGTCCTCAGAGAGTGTCAAGCCTTTATTTTCGCGCCTTTCACCTCTTGTCATCTCGACCTGTTTGTATGTTTGTCGTGACAACGGATGCGCATTATAGGGAGCCTTTTTATTTAGGCAAGTCTTTTTTTGTATTTTTTATTTAAATGTTCATATTTCAGCCAAAAAGGTTATTTTTGACTGTTTTTTATCACATTTGGCAGGTCAGCCAGGCTATCAATAACGAGATCTGCAACTTGTTCTGCTGCTTCTGTTATAGGTTTTCCTGTACGAACGAGCACTGTGGTTCCAACATTAGCTGCATTTGCTGCCAACATATCTTCTATTTTATCTCCTACCATATAAGAAGCAGACATATCGATATGTAATTCTTCCTGTGCATCCAGCAACATGCCGGGTTGTGGCTTACGGCAATTACAGTTCTTCTTATACTCTTCATTACTCGCTTCTGGGTGATGTGGGCAATAATAGATGCCATCAAGATCAACACCTCGGTCTGCCAATGACCAATCCATCCATTCAGTTAACTGCATAAACTGATCTTCAGTAAAGATTTTGCGGGCAATACCTGATTGATTAGTTACCAAAACCAGTGCATAGCCCATTTTTTTCAATTCAAGCATGGCATCAATCGCGCCATCAATAAATTGAAAATTATCTATCTCATGTACATAACCATGATCGATGTTAATCGTGCCGTCACGATCTAAAAATACGGCGGGAATACCTTGAGTCACCTGATTACTCCAAGAATGTACGAAGCAGACAGTATCGCATGATTCAATACTGAATGATAATGCAGCATTTAATTTATTCGCGGTTGACTTAGACGTCTAGACGCCTTAACATCCACTTCAATTCACGACTTGTTTAAAGGTTTTCAAGTCATTCATCCTGACACCTAATAAGAAAAAAATGATAAGACTGACTCAGATAAATAAAGTATTTCAGCAAGGAACGCGCTCAATCAAAGCGCTTTCAGATATCAACTTGCATGTCCCTCAGGGGCAAATATATGGCGTTATCGGTTCTTCAGGTGCAGGAAAAAGTACCTTAATTCGCTGTGTGAATATGCTTGAGCACCCGACTTCAGGTCAGGTTTTGGTTGATGGGCAAGATCTCACTTCTCTTTCTGAGCGTGAGTTGACTCGTGCTCGTCGTCATATTGGCATGATTTTCCAGCATTTTAATTTACTGTCATCCAGAACCGTATTTGACAATATCGCTCTACCTTTAGAATTGAATCAAACGCCAAAGGCTGAAATAAAAGCTAAAGTTAACGAGTTGCTGGAATTAGTTGGTCTTTCTGATAAGCATGACGTTTATCCTGCCAATTTATCTGGTGGTCAGAAACAACGTGTCGCGATTGCTCGCGCACTGGCAAACTCTCCGAAAATCCTTCTGTGTGATGAAGCCACCAGCGCGCTCGATCCAGCAACAACCCGCTCTATCTTAGAGCTGTTAAAAGACATTAACCGTCGCCTGGGCCTAACGATTCTTCTGATCACCCATGAAATGGATGTCGTTAAACGCATCTGTGATCAAGTTGCGATAATTAGTGGTGGTCAATTGATTGAGCAAGATGTTGTTAGCGCAATATTTTCGCATCCCAAGACACCAGTTGCCCAAGAATTTATCAAATCTACGCTGCATTTGGATATTCCTGAAGATTACCTACAGAAATTGCAGCCAGAATCTGCGCCGGATCGCTGTCCATTATTGAAACTGGAATTCACAGGTAAATCCGTTGATGCTCCATTGATTTCCATGGCTGTGCGTCGCTTTAGTATCGACATCAGTATATTGAGTTCTCAAATGGATTATGCCGGTGGTGTTAAGTTTGGCGTTATGCTGGCTGAATTGGATGGCGAAGATAGCGATATTGAATCAACAATTACGTTTTTAAAAGAGCATCATGTGAAAGTAGAGGTTCTCGGTTATGTCTGAAGGAATGATTTTATTACTGGCTAAAGGCGTCTGGGAAACACTCGTGATGACTTTCGTTTCTGGTTTTTTTGGCTTTGTTATTGGTTTGCCTGCTGGCGTGCTTTTATATGTCACCCGCCCCGGGCAAATTATCGAAAACGGAACGCTTTATCGTATCCTGTCAGCGCTGGTGAATATCACCCGCTCAGTTCCGTTTATTATTTTGCTGGTATGGATGATCCCATTCACCCGACTGATTGTTGGAACTTCAATCGGCTTACAAGCAGCAATTGTTCCATTAACTGTCGGCGCAGCACCTTTCATTGCCCGTATGGTAGAAAATGCTTTATTGGAAATTCCATCTGGATTGATCGAAGCAGCACGAGCAATGGGTGCAACGCCGTTTCAGATCGTCAGAAAGATTCTATTACCAGAAGCATTACCAGGTTTGATCAATTCAGCCACAATAACCTTAATTACTTTAGTGGGTTATTCCGCTATGGGTGGTGCTGTTGGCGCAGGGGGCTTAGGCCAAATTGGATACCAATATGGTTATATTGGCTACGATGCAACAGTAATGAACACCGTGTTAGCATTACTGGTTGTTTTAGTTTTCTTGATTCAATTAGGCGGTGACCATTTAGTTAAGGCCGTTAATCGTAAATAAAGCTATTTCAACCAAGGTACCCGATAACGGCACCTATACCCAATAGAATTTCGAGTTGCAGTACAGCAGTCAATAAATGCAGATACAACTTAAAAGTAGTACGCAATAACTTGGTCAGACAGGTTATAAATCAGTATTCAACAAGGGGTAAAAATATGTCAGTGAAATTGAAATCCATTGCAGTAATCGGCGCACTATTAGGCACATTGGCCCTTGCAGGCTGCGGCCCAGAACAAAAAAATCCCAATCACATTAAAGTCGGTGTTATTGCAGGGCCTGAATTAAAAGTTGCTGAAGTTGCCAAACAAGTGGCTAAAGATAAATATGGCCTTGATGTTGAGCTGACGACATTCAATGACTATGTTTTGCCAAACGAATCACTGAGCAAGGGAGATATTGATGTCAACGTCTTCCAACACAAACCTTATTTAGATCAGCAAGTCAAAGAGCGTAGCTACAAACTGGCTATTGTTGGTAATTCTTTCATCTACCCAATGGCGGCTTATTCTAAGAAGATCAAATCACTGGATGAATTGAAGGATGGCTCTCAAATTGCTATTCCAAATGATCCGACCAACCAAGGCCGTGCATTATTGTTATTACAAAAACAAAGTCTGATCACATTGAAAGATGGTGTTGGCCTACTGCCGAGCATTCTGGACATTACCAGCAATCCTAAGCAATTGGATATCGTCCAACTAGAAGCACCACAATTACCACGCTCACTGGATGATCAAAAGATTGCTTTAGCGCTCATCAATAACACTTATGCAGGGCAGATTGGTTTAACGCCAGAACAAGACGGGATTTTTGTTGAAGATAAAAATTCACCTTACGTAAATATCATCGTCAGTCGTGAAGACAATAAAGATGCTGAAAATATTCAAAAGTTTGTGAAAGCGTATCAATCGCCAGAAGTGGAAAAAGAAGCACAGATAGTCTTCAAGGGCGGTGCAATAAAAGGTTGGTAATCTTTCATATTTAACCAATCAAGATTAAAATTCTGAGGCGGATACTTGTATCCGCCTTTGCTTATTGGGAAATTAAATACTTTTTATCATTATTTCGCCGATACATGCTCCATTCCTCACTCACTGTTTTTATCGGAATAAGGATTCAACTCAATGCGTATGTTACCTATCTGTTTCATCGCACTATTTATGGTTGGATGCACTTCACTGTCAACTCAGATTAATAAATCTGACTCAAAGTCAGTACATCGTTCAACTACAAAAAACAAAAATACATCTTATGTTCGGCTCTATACGAAACCTGCCGAACTGCTAGGCTCACCATTTAAAGATCTCGGTATCGTTTCTGGAGAGTCCTGTCGTAATACGCTACAAGATCCTCCTGCCAGTATTGCAATTGCACGACAAAATATGCAGGCAAAAGCCTCTCGTTTAAATGCCAATGGCGTATTACTGCACCAATGTGCAATTTTCTACGGCCATGGTTGTTACCAAATTGCCATCTGTGAGGGCACAGCGGTAATAACCACTAATTAACCACTACCTACTTCATAATTATCCACTTAACTGTTACTTACTTAGTTTTTATCAAAGTATTTTGTACTGAAAAAGGCTCATGGCAGATTTTCATTTTACGCAAATAGGAACCATCCATTCTCCCTATAAAGAGAAGTTTGCCATTCCCCGCCAGCCGGGTTTGGTGGAAGATGGCACGGGGCAACTCGAATTGCTTACCCCTTATAATCAGGCTGATGTCGTACGTGGTTTGGAACAATTCAGCCATTTATGGATTGTCTTCGTTTTTCATCAAACGATGAATGGAGGCTGGAATCCATTGGTTCGCCCTCCTCGTCTAGGAGGAAATGCCAAAATGGGCGTATTTGCTACCCGCTCAACCTTCCGCCCTAATCCCATTGGGATGTCTTTGGTGGAGCTAAAGGGAATTAATTGTCAAAACAATCGCGTACTACTGCAACTTGGGAGCTTGGACTTAGTGGATGGTACGCCCGTACTTGATATAAAACCTTATCTGCCTTTTGCTGAATCACGCTCTGACGCGAAAGCAGGTTTTGCCCAAGCAGCACCAGATGCAGATATGGAAGTTTGCTTTTCTCCGATCGCAGAACAACAACTTTCATGTCATCAGACAAGTTATCCTCAATTACGCCGCTTTATTAGCCAAATCTTGGCTCAAGATCCCCGTCCTGCCTATCGCAAGAAAGAACAAGAAAATCGAGTATACGCAGCCCATATCCTCGATTTTAATGTTCGCTGGTTGGTTCATGGCACCATAACAGAAGTGGTTTCTATCGAACTCCGCTAAAACCCCTTTTGACATCGCCGACTCGCTGGTAGACTAGCGGTTTACTTTATTTTCAGGGTTGGGTGGCACTTTATTTGCCGCCCAGAAGCACTTTGCTGTCCAATGGAAACTTACTATGCGTACTAGCCAATATCTGCTCTCTACTTTAAAAGAGACGCCTGCTGATGCAGAAGTAGTCAGTCATAAACTGATGCTTCGTGCCGGAATGATCCGTAAACTCGCTTCAGGTCTGTACAACTGGATGCCGACAGGTGTCCGCGTGTTGAAAAAAGTTGAAAACATTGTTCGTGAAGAAATGAATAATGCCGGGGCGATTGAGGTTTCCATGCCGGTAGTTCAGCCAGCAGATTTGTGGCTAGAAAGTGGCCGTTGGGAACAATATGGTCCAGAATTGCTGCGTTTCGAAGATCGTGGTGCTCGTCCTTTTGTTTTGGGGCCAACCCATGAAGAAGTCATTACTGATCTGATCCGTAACGAAGTGACTTCTTATAAACAGCTGCCATTAAATCTGTTCCAAATTCAGACTAAATTCCGCGATGAAGTTCGCCCACGCTTTGGTGTCATGCGTTCACGCGAATTCATCATGAAAGACGCTTACTCTTTCCATACCAGTCAAGAATCTCTGCAAGAGACTTACGACAAGATGTACACTGCTTACAGCAAAATCTTTACCCGTATCGGTCTGGATTTCCGCCCCGTTCTTGCTGATACTGGTTCCATCGGAGGTAGTGCCTCCCATGAGTTCCAAGTGCTGGCAGCCAGCGGTGAAGATGATATCGTCTTCTCTACAGAATCCAACTACGCAGCGAATATCGAATTGGCCGAAGCGGTCATGCCATCTCAGGAGCGTGCAGCGCCATCTGAAGAAATGCGCATGGCCGATACACCAAATGCCAAAACCATTGCTGAATTGGTCGAGCAATTTAACCTGCCAATTGAAAAAACCGTTAAGACGTTGATCGTTCATGCTGCGGAAGAAAGCGGACATAAATTAGTGGCTCTGCTGGTTCGAGGTGATCATGAACTCAATGAGATCAAAGCAGAAAAATTGCCATTGGTCGCCAGCCCACTCAACTTCGCTACCGAAGAAGAAATTCGTGCCATCGTCAAAGCTGGCCCAGGCTCTTTAGGCCCAGTCAATTTGTCTATGCCTGTTATTATTGACCGTAGCGTATCCGTCATGAGTGATTTCGGCGCAGGTGCCAATATTGATAATAAACATTATTTTGGCATTAACTGGGAGCGTGACCTGCCTCTGCCAGAAATTATTGCAGACATTCGTAATGTGGTTGAAGGTGATATCAGCCCTGATGGTCAAGGAACACTGCAAATCAAACGTGGTATTGAAGTCGGTCATATTTTTCAGCTTGGTACCAAATATTCCGATGCACTGAAAGCAACTGTACAGAACGAAGATGGCCACAACCAAGTTGTTACGATGGGCTGTTATGGCATTGGTGTAACCCGCATTGTTGCCGCAGCCATTGAACAAAATCACGATGATCGTGGAATTATTTGGCCAGATGCGATTGCGCCATTCCAAGTCGCTATTTTGCCAATGAATATGCACAAATCTTATCGTATCAAAGAAGTTGCAGAGAAACTGTATGAAGCCTTACGTTCCAACGGCATTGATGTGATTTTTGATGATCGCAAAGAACGCCCAGGGGTTATGTTTGCTGACATGGAATTGATTGGCGTACCGCATACTCTGGTTATTGGCGATCGCAATCTGGATAACGGTGAGATCGAATACAAAAATCGTCGTAATGGTGAAAAACAGATGCTGAAATTAGACAGCATTGTTGAATATCTGAAAGACCAAATTAAATAACTTTAATTTTGTAATCAAGTACCACCTAAAGACAAAAACCTGCGTGCATACCACGCAGGTTTTTTTATGTACTGTTTTTTATGTGAATGTTATTTTTTACGCTGACAAGATACTGATTTATCAAAACGGATCTTGCCTGTTTGAACTAAGGCATCATCAAACAATCCATCTTCCATTGAAGGACGCAACGTATAATAGCCTTCCACGTCGACATAAACAGGAGTTCCCCCTTCAACACCTGTCGCACTATAACCACGTTCCAAATCAATATTTTCCGACGCATCGTACGTTCTTCCAGTACGACAATCAGTAAAGAGTGCGCTATCTGCAATATAACTATACTCACCGGAGAGCTTTTTCGGGGTAACTTTCGCTAATTCATAATTGAAATTTGATTGGATTGGATTGCCATCAACATCCAGCATAACCAGATTTTCACCTTTCATCTGGTAATAAAATGTCTTACCCTCTTGATTATTCAATGTAATTTTTTTACCGTTAATTATCCAATGACCCGTTTCAAAAAAAGTGTTCTCATCACTTTTGGCCTCCAGATAAATTTGTTCCGATATGTATGTCTTATCTTTTGCAAGCTGCAAAGTAGTCTCAATACCAGCACAATCGGCACAAGGTACAACACCATTAAATACATTCTCGGTTAGTTGAAACTTATTCTGAGATACTGTGCTAGCCTGTAACTCAGCATTATCCTCTAACACAGGATTATTCTGGCATCCCGCTGTAGTGATTACACCTGCGGCTAGCAGTGCAAAAAATATTTTTTTATTCATTATGTCATTAATCCAATAAATTCAGCAAAATACCCAGTAAAGGAAGATAAGGGTATCACCTATTGTTTATAACGTCCGCTGCATATCAAACATGAGCCTTCTGTAACAATATTGACGTTACTTTATCGTATCCCAAAATGCTTGAGAGATAATTTCGTTGCTTAATAGTAAGAAACAGGTTTACCCTACTCCCAATTCCAACGCAATTCCCACAGATTTATTCTGTCATTAAGGAAAGCTTACTGTGCTATAGTCGTAGATAGCATTTTTTGCGTTTGAGTTTGGTCAATCACGGGCGGCACGATAACCGCCACTAACATAGTGGTGAGCAAATATGTCTATAGATACTGAATATCAACCAATTAACTGTGACGATTACGAGAACCTTGAACTAGCTTGCCAACGCCAACTACATTTGCATGTCAAATTACTGGATGGTGCGTTATTTGAAGGAAAGGCTAAAGAATTGATTTTGAGAAAAAAAGTTGAATATCTTCTCGTCGAGTCAAAAGAAGAAACCCGTGAATTAAGATTGGATCACATAACCAGTTTCAGTAACCCAGAGATTGGAACGATTGTTATTGAACATTCTTCATAGCGAAAGTCAGCGGATTGTAGGAATTTTTAGCTAAACAACAAAAAAGTCCTCTTATTAAATGAGGACTTTTTTGCTGCAAGAAAGTGAGCGCAGCCAACGAAGAGGCAACTTGAAAGATGAAAGGTATCAATTATTCAATTGCATCCCAGGCACCTAATCCCTTACCTATAGAGGCAACAAGCGATACACCCGATCCCACGAAATTTCCCAAATACGAGTTATGCTTATCAAATAAAATTAAGGATATTGATGTGAGACTTGATGAATACCAAAAAGAATGTGTTTCAACTAACAATTTATCATAATCACTTGTATAAAGTGCTCCCCTATAACTCCCAACTTCCAAGAGACCTACCGCACCTCCATTTCCGTAAAATGTCCATTCGGTACTAATAGCAAGCTCCACTGTACTGTAAAATACATAGCTGACAATTGTAAGTTTTCCTTTATAAAGGTAATTTTTTTCATTCAAAATAAATTCTTTAATTATCTCATCAATCTTATTTTGTTCTAATCTTCCTTGCATGTCAGTGGAAAATTTTTTTAAGGTTTTGAGCTTAAGTTCATTTTCATTAAATTTAGAACTCATAGCAACAAGCCTCTTTATAAAAATAAAATAACAACAATAACCACATTATTATTTTCATGTTTAAAAATCATAATTTATATAAATATAATCATAGGTTAATAATTAATGCACCTTATGGGTAATAACTTTCATTTAATTATAAATTAAATTAATTGGAGTTAATAAAAAATACCTGTGCTAGAACCAACACCATTGACTGTCGAAATTCCGTTACCTTTGAATTTCCCTAAATAGTTTGAATTATTATCATAAAAACTAATGACTATTAGTGTAAAAGCTTCATAAAACCAAAAATTATGGGCTTTAAGATAGAGCATCGTCAGGTCATCAGAATAAACACCACCGCTGAATCCACCAGCCCCAACACTACTTAAACACCATCCTCGACCATTAAATGTTCTATCTTTATCAATAATTGTAACATTAAGCCGGAAATAAATGATCTCGCTAATAATTGAAGCTGATGCATCGACTCTCTCTTCCTGAGTTGCAAAAAGGATTATCTCTGCGGGATCTTTAAGAAGGACTGGATCTATTATCCTTCCTTTCATATCTTGAAAAAACCTGTTATTAAAATTATCTTTTATATGGTTATTTAGCTCAGAGTAGTCTTTATTATTTTGATTTTTCATGGTGCATCCATCATTTATTATAAGAAAATGGAGTTTTTATACTTTTAGTCCAAAAAACCAATAAAAAACAAAATCATGCTTAACCCATTTTAATCGAATAGATATTCACACATATAAAAAAATTCACTCTAATTTTTGATAATATAAATAAACTCATTATAAATTAAGAATAACTTGCATAATCACAACTCTGTTTTATAGGCCAATCACCATTACCTCTTCGAGATAATTTTTATATTTTAAAATATAGTACACGCTCAGATAATTTCAACAAGAAATAAATTTAATTCTAACAATATGATAGCTTATAACTAATATGAATTTACCATCGAGGTACCAATTAGGAATTTGGTAGACATATAAAAGACACCTATCAAGTTCTATTCATTAAAAAAATCACATCATTTCTAATGTGATCTCTTTAAATCAACAAATTCACAAACCAGATTTTCTACTGGAAAGTGTCTAACCACATGGCTAAGTGGAAGGTAGTATCCTCTTCCAATCCACTGAAACCCCCGAATCATCAACTAAGCATTGACCTTCTTTCGTCACAAAAATACCCAGTGCTGCAATAAGTTTATCATTGTAGTAAATCAATGGTGTTCTTTCTCTGAGCCAAGGCGCGACACCCAATTCCTGCCACAATTTTTTACTATGGCGGGAATGTTGCCGTCCTACAATACTGATATTACCTTGGACACCGAAACGAATTGTTACTTGTTCATTTCTATCTGGAGATCTGAATGTAATGTTGCTTTCTCCAGTTCGCATTAACGTCCCTAATTCATCTGGCAATATCAGTTCCTGATCTGTATTCCACTCAAGAACAGTTCCCGCCAAATGCTGATACTGAGGAACCAACCACAGTTGCTGCCGATAACGACGAATATCATATTGCCCTAATCTAAAGCGAGGCTCTGCATCTTGCCGAGAAAGCGCCACTTCTGACCAAATTCGTTGGAGCTGCTCTCGCGAGGGCATTTTTACACCGCGCTGATTCAACCATCGCCGCAGTAACGCATTACGTTTGGCTTCAGAATAACGTTCCAAAGGAAAGATGGATATTGCACCGTCCAATGTAGTCAGCTCATTCAATGATTCACTCAGCAATTCATCCAACAATTGTTCTTGTTCCCCACATAAGCTGGCACTGCGGGAAACTGCTTGTGGGAAATGAGGCCAACGCTGATTAAATAACGGCATAATATGCAGACGCAGGAAATTTCGATCATAGCGATCATCTTGATTGCTATCATCCTCAACCCACTTCAACCTCTGAGCCTGTGCGTACGTTTCCAATTCTGCACGGCTTACATTCAGCAATGGGCGAATCAATGTGGTTCCTGCAAATGACATGCTGGAAGGCATAGAAGATAGCCCTGCTGGGCCACTCCCTCGTTTCAATGCCAACAAAAACGTTTCGGCTTGGTCATCAAGATGCTGAGCTGTTATCAGAATTTCTCCCTGCTGTAACTCATCCCGGAAAGATTGGTAACGTGCATCTCTAGCTGCTGCCTCAATACCATTCTGGCGAATATCCAGACTGACTTTTTCTGTCCGGAAATCAACCTCCCAATCAGTACAAATCTGGCGACAGTGTTCGACCCACAAATCTGCCTTTGAATTTAAACCGTGGTGGATATGGATTGCCCTTAACACTATCGGGGCACGACTTAATTGCTGGTATTGTGTACGGAGACGAACCAGTAAATGCAACAATACAGTGGAGTCTAATCCACCACTAAATCCAACCAGCATCTTTTTATATGGCCCAATCTGTTCTTCCAACATCGTCAACAGGGGATCATGATTATTTGTCATTATGGGGTCAAACCTTCCTTCATTTTTACCGGATCAATCTTCAATCAAATCATCCGTTAATTTATTCTGCTCAGAGGCCTTGCTCTTAGCACTAATACAAAGTAATCCAGAGATGATAACCAACGCTAATCCAACCACATACGCTGGAACAAAAGCATCACCAAAGAACAGAATAATCCACATCATCGACAAGACGGGAGCTAAAAATAAAATTGAGGCAATTTTATGAGAATCTGAGCTGCTCATAGCTTTGAACCAAATGATATAAGAGACACCGTTCAATATGATACCGTTAAGTAATGTTGACATCAGTGAATCCCCAACAGGCAGATTGACGCTGCTGAAAACCAGCATAAATACTGCGGAAACTAATGTGGAAAAAGTGAATACCCAAAATGTACTGATATAGGCATCAACCGCAAATTGCTTCGATAATACGGACATTAACGCAAAGCAAAATGCTCCGCTAAATACCAACAACAATGCCTGAGGATGTTCTACTGCGATCTCCGTGATATTGCCTTTTGTAAAGGTAATTACAACAGCAATGAAACCCATCGCAATGCCAACCATCTGTCTGATCGATAGTTTTTCTTTAAACAAAAAGAACGATAATCCAATAATCATCAATGGCCAACTATATTGGATAACCAAAACAGCAACACCATTTTCAATGGAATAACCGTAATAAAGCAACATATAGAAGAAACAGTCCAAAGCACCTAAGATCAGTACCTTGAACATAGCAGGGAAAGGGATGAATAAAAGTTGCTTCCAGTTTTTCCCCATCATGAGAGCAACGGCAAATACCGCGAGGACAGACAGGACATTTGACCAGAATAAATATTGGAAATGGTCCATTTCTTTCTGACCAAGACGCGATATAGAAGGAATAAAACTCCAGATAAACACACAAGAAAATGCATAAATAATATATTTATATTTAGCCATAGAAAAACTCAATTTTTTATTTTAAAAAACCTGCCGATTAGGCTCCCTAATCCATCGCAATATCATCAAAATATGATAATGCGATTCAAAATTTATTGAGTATAAATATAGTAAAACAGGTGGAAATACTGAGGAATTATCACTCCTCAGCACTTTCCACCTGTTATTAACAATATTGAAACGGGTGATCTAGTTATACGCTTAAGCCTTCAGAACTTAAGCTTTCCGATCTTAGCAGTAACCGTATTGCATTAAACGCTCATAACGGCGATTAACAAGTTCTTCACTGTTCAAATTGTCCAAATCAGCAAGATCAGCCAGTAATTGGGCTTTCAATGCCTCTGCTATTTTTTCATAGTTACGATGCGCCCCACCCAATGGCTCAGGGATAACAGTATCAATCAATTTCAGCTCTTTCAGGCGTGGAGCTGTATTTCCCATTGCTTCCGCCGCCAACGGTGCTTTTTCCGCACTCTTCCATAAAATAGAAGCACAGCCTTCTGGAGAAATAGTGGAGAAGGTGCTGTATTCCAGCATGTTTACCTTGTCGCCAACACTGAGCGCCAACGCACCACCAGAACCCCCTTCACCAATAACCGTACAGATAACTGGCACGGAGAGACGGGACATTTCACGCAGGTTACGGGCAATCGCTTCTGACTGACCACGCTCTTCTGCACCCACTCCAGGATACGCACCAGGAGTATCAATGAAAGTAATGATTGGCAATTTGAAACGTTCTGCCATTTCCATCAATCTCAGCGCCTTGCGATAACCTTCTGGTGATGGCATACCAAAATTACGGCGGATTTTTTCTTTCGTTTCACGGCCTTTCTGGTGACCAATTATCATGACTGGACGGCCTTCAATACGAGCCAGTCCACCCACGATTGCTTTGTCATCAGCATAAGCTCGATCACCTGCCAACTCTTCAAAGTCGGTAAAAATGTGCTTAATATAATCCAGCGTATAGGGACGAAGCGGATGACGTGATAGCTGGGAAATTTGCCATGCCCCTAGGTCAGAAAAAATCTTGCGGGTCAATTCAAGGCTTTTTTCACGCAGACGCTGGACTTCTTCATCCAGATTTATATCTAGCTTTTCATCTTGACGGCTAACTGCGGTGAGCGAATCAATTTTCGCTTCTAACTCAGCAATTGGCTGTTCAAAACTCAGGAAATTCAGACTCATAACGTTCCTATTTTAGTCAAATTCTAATTCTACCTGCTCGTTACCCAGCAGAGTTCGCAGATCTGTCAAAAGGGTATCCGTTGGCGTTATCCGCCATGTTGCACCGAATCGTAAACGGGCACGGGCATCTACCCGCTGGTAATAAAGATGAACCGGTATCGTACCTGAACGGTGTGGCTCCAGTACGCCACGAAGACGGTTCAAAAATTGCTCATCAATTTGCCTGTCTGACAACGAGATAGCAAGCCCACGTGCAAATTTTTCACGCGCCTCACTAATGTCCATTAATTCACGAACTGTCATTTTAAGGCCACCGCTGAAGTCATCAAAGCTGACTTGTCCGGTAGCAATTAAAATTTTGTCCTGCTCCAATAAATGTTGATACCTTTCCAGGGCATCAGAAAACAGCATGATTTCCAGCCGTCCGGAGCGATCATCCAATGTACTGATACCAATTCGGTTACCCCGCTTGGTTGTCAATACCTTGGATACCAGTACCAAACCTACCACAGTCGTTACTTGACCACGAGGTGTCGGGTTCACATCTTTTAGACGCAACCCATTCGTATATCGTTCAATCTCTTTCAAATAACTTGTGATCGGATGGCCTGTCAGATATAGCCCCAAGGTTTCTCGTTCACCATCCAAAACCACCTGTTCCGGCCATTTCGGCGTACTGGCATACGAACGTTCGACCTCTTCTGGTTCTTCGGCTAACACACCAAACATATCAGTTTGACCAATAGCTTCAGCTTTAGCGTGTTGATCAGCCGCTTTCAACGCATCTTCCAAAGAAGACATCAACGCGGCACGGTGTGGCCCCAATCTATCGAAGGCACCTGACATAATCAGCTTTTCCATCACACGACGGCTTAGCTTTTTGATGTCAACACGTGCGCACAAGTCGAACAGTTCCTTGAAGTGCCCTCCTGTTTGGCGGGCTTCGATAATAGCTTCAATCGGCCCTTCACCCACCCCCTTGATTGCGCCAATGCCGTAAACGATTTCACCTTCATCATTGACATGGAAATGATACAACCCGCTGTTGATATCTGGAGGCAATACCTTCAGCCCCATCCGCCAACATTCATCCACCAGCCCAACCACTTTTTCAGTGTTATCCATATCCGCCGTCATCACGGCCGCCATGAATTCTGCCGGATAATGCGCTTTCAGCCATAAAGTCTGATAAGAAACCAATGCGTAAGCTGCGGAGTGAGATTTGTTAAAGCCATAACCCGCGAATTTTTCCACCAAATCGAAGATTTTCATGGAAAGTTCGCCATCAACGCCCTGACTTATCGCCCCCGATTCAAACACTGAGCGTTGCTTGGCCATTTCTTCCGGTTTTTTCTTACCCATTGCACGACGGAGCATATCTGCACCACCGAGGGTATAACCCGCCAATACCTGAGCAATCTGCATAACCTGTTCTTGATACAGAATGATGCCATATGTTGGCTCCAGAACAGGTTTTAAGGATTCGTGTTGCCATTCGACGTCAGGATAGGAGATCTCTTCCCTTCCATGTTTACGGTCGATAAAATTATCTACCATGCCGGATTGCAACGGCCCCGGACGGAACAATGCCACCAATGCAATCATGTCCTCAAAGCAATCTGGACGCAGACGTTTAATCAGATCTTTCATGCCACGGGATTCAAGCTGGAACACCGCCGTCGTTTCGGAGCGCTGTAGCATATCGAAACTTTTCTGATCATCCAGAGGTATAGCCGCAATATCAATCGGCTCCAGCCCCTTCTCGGCACGGCGGGCATTCACCATTTCGAGTACCCAGTTGATAATGGTCAGAGTTCTCAGACCAAGGAAGTCAAACTTAACCAGCCCCGCATATTCGACATCGTTTTTGTCAAACTGGGTAACCGGGTTCAGCCCCTCCGGATCACAGTAAATCGGAGCAAAATCAGTGATTTTGGTTGGTGCAATAACGACCCCACCAGCATGTTTACCGGCATTACGGGTGACACCTTCCAATTTACGCGCCATATCAATCAGCGCTTTGACTTCTTCGTCGGCTTCGTAAATTTCAGGTAATTGGGGTTCAGCCGCAAACGCTTTCTCCAGCGTCATGCCCGGATCGGGGGGAACCAGCTTTGATATTCGATCAACAAAACCGTAAGGGTGGCCAAGAACTCGCCCCACATCACGGATAACCGCTTTAGCCGCCATCGTACCAAAGGTAATGATCTGGGATACAGCATCTCGCCCATACATATCGGCAACGTGATCAATTACCTGATCGCGTTTTTCCATACAAAAATCGACATCAAAGTCGGGCATGGAAATACGTTCAGGGTTGAGAAAACGTTCGAACAGCAAGTCAAATTCCAGCGGATCGAGATCGGTGATTTTCAAGGCGTAAGCCACCAGAGAACCTGCACCGGAACCACGACCAGGCCCAACAGGGACGCCGTTGTCTTTCGACCACTGGATAAATTCCATCACGATCAGGAAGTAACCAGGAAACCCCATCTGGTTAATAACCTTCAGCTCAATATCCAGACGTTCGTCGTATTCGGAGCGTTTCTCGACTCTCATCGCCGGGTCGGGATAAAGAAAAGCCAAACGCTCTTCCAGACCCTGTTTCGACCGTTCAACCAGAAAGTCTTCGGTACTCATATCCCCAGTAGGAAACTGTGGCAAGAAATATTCACCAAGACGGATAGTGACATTACAGCGTTTAGCAATTTCTACGCTATTTTGCAGCGCTTCAGGAATGTCAGAGAAAATCTCACACATTTCCTGTTCAGTGCGCAGATATTGCTGAGGACTGTAATTTTTTGGACGTTTTGGATCAACCAGCGTATATCCATCATGGATGGCAACTCTGATCTCATGTGCGTCGAAGTCTTCACTCTCCAGAAAACAGACGTCATTGGTTGCTACAACGGGTAAATTCTTTTCTGATGCCAACTCTACAGCCGCATGAAGATAATTTTCTTCATCCTGACGCCCAGTACGGATCAATTCAAGGTAGTAGCTGTCTGGAAAATGTTCCTGATAAAAGTCGAGGCATTGATCCACCATCGCACGATTACCACGCAACAGGAATTTACCCACATCGCCCATGCGTCCACCCGACAACAAGATCAACCCAGTCTTGTATTTTGTCAGCCATTCCTGTCTGATAGTCGGGCCTATCGCGCCATAGCCTTTTTGATAGGCTTCAGAGATCAACAAGGTCAGGTTTTGATAACCTTCGTTATTGCGGGCAAGGACTGTCAGATGGGAATGCTCATCCCCCAACAAGTCATTTTCCACAAGAAAATCAGCACCAATAATTGGCTTAATTCCGGCTCCATGGGCACTGCCATAGAATTTTACCAATCCACAAAGGTTGGTAAAATCCGTAATCGCAAAAGCTGGCATACCCAATTTGGCAACTTTTTTCACCAATGGACTCGTCTTTGCCAAGCCATCAATCATTGAATAGTCGCTGTGAACACGTAAGTGCACAAAACGTGGTTCTATCATAGTTTGCCCAGATACTTATCCCAGATTATTATCCAAGACCTAGCGCTCGTTTAACGGGCGCAAAACTTTTACGATGATGCTCCGTCGCACCCAGCAAAGCCAATTTTTCCAGATGTAGGGCGGTTGGATAACCTTTATGTTTCGCAAAACCGTAGTCAGGAAAACGTTTATCTAGCTCTACCATCTCCCTGTCACGGGTTACTTTTGCCAGGATGGAAGCCGCACTGATTTCAGCAACCAGACTATCTCCCTTAACCACCGCTTGCGCTAGCATCGTTAATGCAGGGCAACGGTTGCCATCAATCAAGACATAATCAGGGGTGATCGCTAAACCTGCCACTGCTCGCTGCATAGCAAGCATCGTAGCATGGAGAATATTGAGTTGATCGATTTCTTCAGGCTCTGCACGGCCCAGACTCCAACACAATGCTTTTTCTTTAATTTCCAAATACAGCGCTTCACGACGTTTTTCCGTGAGTTTTTTCGAATCCATCAAGCCTGTAATGGGTTTAGCAGGATCAAGAATGACCGCTGCCGTGACTACGGCTCCAACTAGCGGGCCACGCCCAACTTCATCAACACCGGCAATCAAATTCGCCTGAGGATAAACAAAATCCATTATTGTCTCGCTAATTCCAGAACGGCTTGTGCAGCCTGTTCATCGGCATCACAGCGAATGCTTTCATGCAGATACAGAAACGTCTGTCTCAATGCGTCCACATCTGTACCACCTTGCAGAAGAGGCAATAACGCCTCCGACAACGCTTGTGGTTTACATTCATCCTGCAATAACTCTTTAACTAATTCTTTGCCTGCCAACAGATTAGGCAAGGAAACATAAGGCGTTTTCACTAAGCGTTTTGCCAACCAGAATGTAAAAGGTTTCATTCTATAGCCCACCACCATTGGGCATTTGGCTAACATACACTCCAGTGCTGCCGTCCCCGATGCCAGTAAAGTCGCATCACTGGCAATCATCGCTTCACGGGCTTTACCATCCAGCAAATGGATTGGCAGGTCTGGGACAATTTCATCTTTAATTCGCTGAAACTGCTCACGCCGTTTGGCATTCACCAAAGGAACCAATACATGCAAGTCAGGCAATTTTTTC
The DNA here is from genome assembly GCF_002632725.1 of Xenorhabdus hominickii. Classification (GTDB taxonomy): domain Bacteria; phylum Pseudomonadota; class Gammaproteobacteria; order Enterobacterales; family Enterobacteriaceae; genus Xenorhabdus; species Xenorhabdus hominickii. The sequence continues at coordinate 1,510,115 of NZ_NJAI01000001.1, read as the reverse complement.
CGTAATAACTGTACGGTTTTTAAGAAATCGGCACTTAGCATCTCTACTTCAGCATGACGGCTACCGGGTAACATCGCCAGACAATGGGCATTCAATGGAATATCCAAAATTTCCCTAGCGGCTGCTTTGTCCGTTTGTAGAGGCATTGCGTCTGCCATCGTGTGACCAATGAACCGACAAGGAACATTAAACTGATCGTAGAACGCTTTTTCAAATGGCAAAAATGCCAGTACCATATCTGTTGCCCGACCGATTTTAAATACCCGTTTCTGACGCCATGCCCATACCGATGGACTGACGTAATGGATCGTTTTGATCCCCTGCTGTTTAAGCCGCCCTTCTAAAGTGATATTAAAATCAGGGGCATCAATGCCAATAAACACATCAGGCTTCAACGCAGTAAAACGTGCCGTTAAATCTTTGCGTATCTTCAGCAAACGAGGCAAACGTCCCAACACTTCAACGATCCCCATTACCGCCAGTTCTTCCATCTCATACCAAGCTTCACAACCTTCCGCCTGCATAAGAGGGCCAGCGATACCCACAAAACGGGCATCAGGAATTTTAACTTTTAATGCGCGAATCAGCCCGGCACCAAGAATATCACCGGATGTTTCTCCGGCGACCAAACCAATTGTCAGCGGGCGCTGATTGTTAACAGAAGAAATGGTAGTCAAAGGAGTATCCTTCATCTACTTAACGAATGATGCCACGGCTGGATTTTGCGGAATTATCCAGAAAATCACTGAATAATTTCACATGTGGGTTGTTTTCCGACTGACAACTAATCTCGTGTCTGGCTTCTTCCAACGTTTTTCCGCTACGGTAAAGCGCTTTATAGGCACTACGGATTGCATGCAAAGATTCTTTATCGAACCCGCGGCGTTTCAGACCTTCGATATTCAACCCGAAAGGTGTTGCATGATTTCCCTGTGCAATGACGTAAGGCGGAATATCCTGAGCAACGCCAGAACAACCACCAACCATGACATGGGAACCAATCTGACAGAATTGATGAACAGCCGTCATTCCACCGATAATAACGTAATCACCCAGAATGACATGCCCACCCAGTGTACCATTATTTGCAATGATACAACGATCACCCACAATGCAGTCATGAGCGATATGGGCGTTGATCATCAGCAAATTATCATTGCCAACTTTGGTTAATCCGCCGCCTTGAACAGTACCTCGATGGATAGAAACACTTTCGCGGATACGGTTTCGGTCGCCAATTTCAACACAGGTCGGCTCACCCTGATATTTAAGATCCTGATTGACTTCACCAATCGAGGCAAACTGATAAATTTGGTTATCACGACCAATCTTAGTTATTCCATTGACCACAATATGGGATTTCAGCTCAGTCCCTTCACCAATCTCAACCTGAGAACCGATATAGCAAAATGGGCCAATGCGAACATTGGCACCAATAACAGCACCCTCTTCAATAATAGAAGAAGGATGGATAACTGCAGTCTGATCAATCATGGATTAAGCCTCACGACGGCGAGCACACATCATTTCAGCTTCACAAGCCACTTCTCCATCGACTTTAGCTACGCCTCTGAAACGCGCAACACCGCGACGTTCTTTAATAAATTCCACTTCCATTATCATTTGATCACCTGGCAGAACCGGACGCTTGAAGCGAGCACCATCAATAGCTGCAAAGTAATACAATTCACCCGGCCCAAGTGACCCAACACTTTTGAATGCCAGAATTCCGGTAGCTTGAGCCATTGCTTCAAGGATCAAAACCCCAGGGAAGATTGGTTTGCCAGGAAAATGCCCCTGAAAAAATGGTTCATTAAATGATACATTTTTGACTGCGCGCAGAAACTTACCTTCCTCAAAATCTAGAACACGATCTACCAGTAAAAACGGGTAGCGGTGAGGTAGTAAGTCTAAAATCTCTTCAATTCGCAGAGTACGATTATCACTCATCTAAATACTCTTCCTGTCTATATAAGAATCATAGTATTAACGACACGGCCTGCGTTAACTCTAAACTCAGAGTTATCAGGCAGGCCGCAAAAAATATAATAAGCACAACCAAAAACGCTAATTAAAAACGTCTAATCAAAAATACTAGTATGATTACTCGTTTTTATCTTCCAATTGACGTTCCACTGACTTCAAGCGCTTACTCATTTCATTGATATTCATGACTAAGGCTGTGGTTTTACGCCAGGTTTTGTTCGGTTGTGATGGGATACCCGAGGAGTATACGCCGGGCTCTGTAATTGGACGTATCACCATGCTCATACCAGTCACAGTTACTTTATCACAGATCTCCATATGCCCATTAATGACACTCGCACCACCAATCATACAGTAACGACCAATTTTCAGGCTACCAGCCATAATAACGCCACCAGCCACTGCGGTGTTGTCCCCAATCGTTATGTTGTGCGCGATCTGGCACTGGTTATCTATGATAACACCATTACCGATGACAGTGTTATCCAGTGCACCGCGATCAATCGTAGTGCAAGCACCGATTTCAACACGGTTTCCAATAATTACAGTGCCTAATTGTGGGATTTTAATCCAATTTCCACGGTCATTGGCATATCCAAAACCATCAGAACCTATAACAGTTCCTGATTGGATCAGACACAATTCACCAATTTCGACATTATGATATACCGATACATTGGCCCACAGGCGGCTTCCAACTCCAATCCGCGCATTTTTGCCAATAAAGCAACCCGCACCAATAATGACGTTATCACCAAGTACAACGCCAGCTTCGATAACGGCATTTGCACCAATCGCCACATGTTTGCCTAAAGTCGCTTCTGGAGAAATGACGGCTGATGGATGGATATCCTGCGCAGGTTTCGGTGTCGTATCCATAATTTGCGCCATATGTGCATAGGCAAGATAAGGATTATCGACAACCAACGCAGCAACCTTACAATGAGGAAGATCTGCTTCACGCAGCACAACAGCCGCGGCCTGACACTCAGTAAGTTTGTCAGTATAACGGCTGTCGGATAAAAATGTAATTTGTTCGCTATTTGCTGAATACATTGGCGCAATACCGGTGATGACGATATCGCCATCACCATGCAATTGCGCATTCAACTGCTGAGCGAGGTCAGCCAATCGAATTGAAACCATCTAATTATTTAACCTGTTTCATTACTTCTGCGGTGATGTCTTTACCCGATGCAGAATACACAGCGGCATTCGCATCAAGCACAAGGTCGTAACCTTCTTTACCTGCAACCACTTTAACGGCATCCTGAATACGAGTCAGGATTTTATTACGTTCTTCTATCTGACGACGGCTATTATCTTGTTCAAAGGCTTGCGCTTTCTGAGCAAAATCATCACGTTTAGCCATAACTTCTTTTTCTAATTTTTCACGCTCGCTGGCTTTCATGGTTGAGCCATCACGCTGCAATTTCTGGATATTCGTTTTTAAATCAGATTCCATGCGCTGCAATTCGGATGCACGGCTTTTAAATTCGTTGTCCAACTGTTTTGCCACAGCTTCACGGGCTGGCAACTGTTGGAAAACTTCAGCAACGTTTACTAAAGCGATTTTATCTGCCGCTTGAACACCCGCAGAAAATACTAATGCCATACCCAAGCTTGCTGCACACAATACTTTTTTCACTATAAACTCCTTTGACCCACGCTTTTTTTACAGGTTGGAAGACTCACAGCCTATCTGAATAGGCTCTTAATATCGCCCTATCTAATAATAGGGCGATTTTTTACCAAAGACGATTAATAATTACCACGTTCCACCAATATTGAACTGGAACTGCTCAGATCTATCACCTTCGTATTCCTTGATTGGCTTCGCATAAGAGAAGACCAATGGCCCTAATGGTGACACCCATTGCAGTGCAATACCGGCAGAAGCACGGATATTGTTTGGCTTGCTGTAGTCAGGCATCCCGTAAGTCTTAGCCCAGTTAGTATCCCAGTTGGTATCCCACACCGTTCCCACATCCACAAACAAAGACGTTCGCACGGAATTGGAATATTTAGCATCCAAGAACGGGGTTGGTGTAATCAGTTCGAAACTCGCAACCGCTACCGCGTTACCTCCTACGGCATCGCGGGATGGGCTACTTTTCACAGGCACAGGCTTACCATCTTTCATTTCCAAATAAATCGCTTTTGGACCGATATTATTTGAACGGAAGCCACGAACGCTACTTGAACCACCGGCATAGAAGTTTTCATAGAATGGCATTTCTTTGCCACCAAAACCACTGCCATAGCCCATACGCGTACGTCCCATTAGCACCCATGAACGATCATTATCAAGAGGATAATAACCTGCTGCATTCCAAGTCACTTTATAGAATTGGTTATTTGAGCCAGGAATCGTTACTTTCGCATCCAGAGATGATTTCAAACCTGAAGTTGGGAAGAAACCACGGTCGAGATTGTTGTAACTCCAACCTAGTGTCATTGCAAAATCATTGGAATCAAATTTCGCTTTGTCACTAAGATCTGGTTTTTGGCCCATTTTATTCAGATAACGCCACATCGCAACCTGTGGACGCATGTTAGATAAGGAGTTATGTATATAACCCAATTTCAACATGACTGCGTTATTTTCATTCAATGGGAAACCAAGCGTTCCCTCTGTACCGTATGCTTTATTAGTATAATTGGAAAGATCGGCATCATCGGCGCGGAAATCATTATAGAATACACGGCCACCCAAGCTCACCCCATTCACAGTGAAGTAAGGGTTAGTCACAGATAAATCGGCTGAGGTTGAATAATCATTCTTACTGGCACTGATACCAACTGCGTTACCCGTTCCCAGCCAGTTTTCCTGCTGCACACCGACTTGGAAACTCATTCCGCTTTCTGTACCGAAACCAACACCAAAGTTCATTGAGCCTGTATTACGCTCTTTAACTTTATAAACCACATCAACCTGATCTGGGCTACCCGGTACACGTTCTGTTTCCACATCGACAGTTTCAAAATAACCGAGTCGATTTAAGCGCTCTTTACCCTGCTCAATCTGGTCACTACCCAGCCATGTTCCTTCCATCTGACGCATTTCACGACGCAATACTGAATCTTTACTGACATCGTTGCCTGTAAAACGGATATTACGCACATAGAAGCGATTGCCGGCATCAACATTTACATGCAGCTTAACGGTTTTATCAGCATCATTGATTTCAGGTTGTGTCATTACGCGAGGGTAGGCATAACCATGACGACCGAGTAAATTCTTGATGGCCGTTTCCATTTTGGTCACTTCTGTACCGTTATACAGTGACCCCGGCTCAATATGAGTCAGCTCTTTTATTTGCGACTCATATCCCGCCAAATTACCATTCAAATCAACACCCGATATTTTGTATTGATCGCCTTCGGTAATATTGACGGTAATATAGATACCTTTCTTGTCTGGCGTCAGATTGACTTGAGTCGAATCGATGTTGAAACGAGCATAACCTCGATCAAGATAAAAACTGCGCAGGTTTTCAAGATCACCTGCCAATTTTTGCTTCTGGTATTTTTGGTCGGCCGTCATATTCCACCAAGGAACATCATCCCTGAGCTGGAAATTACTCAGCAGCTCATTGGTAGAATAGGTTTTATTGCCAACAATATTAATTTGTTGAATTTGGGCAGAAACCCCTTCTGAGAAAACGAGTTTCAAGTCAACACGGTTGCGAGGCAGCGGTGTGACAACGGCTTTCACTGTTGCGTTGTATTTACCAACACTGTAATAGAAATCTTCCAGCCCTTTCTCAATATTAGACAGCATAGTGCGGTCGAGGGCTTCACCAACACGAACACGAGAGGCCTCAAGGTTCTGCTTGAGCATGTCATCTTTCACCGATTTGTTCCCGGAGAAAGTAATGCTAGCGATGGTTGGTCGTTCTTTTACCTGAACGATAAGTGAATTGCCATCACGTAAGACACGAACATCTTCAAAGTTTCCAGTCGCGAACAAGGCGTGAATCGTACGACTGATATCTTCATCGCTGATTGTATCACCTACGCGAACAGGCATGTTCAGTAATGCTGCACCAACGGTGACACGTTGAAGACCCTCGAAATGAATGTCTCGAACCACGAATCCGTCTGAACCGTATGCAGTGGCGCTGCCGAACAGCAGCGACGCTATGAGCAACTTTTTCATCACCATCGTTGTTATGCGTTTTCCTAACCGGTCTCCCACCTTAGAAGCGGGAGAAATCATTGAAAAGTGCAAGCCCCATTAATAACACCAGCAACATAGCACCAATGCGATAACTGAAGTCTTGTACACGCTCGGAGACTGGCCTTCCCTTGACCTTTTCTATAGCAAGGAAAAGCAAGTGTCCACCATCTAGTACGGGTAATGGGAACAAATTAATGATCCCAAGATTGACGCTAATCAGCGCCAAAAACATCAAGTAATATACCAAACCAGAATCAGCTGATACTCCAGCACCTTTGGCAATGGAAATCGGTCCACTCAGGTTATTGAGTTTTATATCACCCACAACCAATTTGCCGATCATATTGACAGTCAGCTTCATCAATTGCCAAGTTTTGTCGCCCGCCTCATAAATCGCAGCAAAAGGCCCATATTCTTGAATAATTTTGTATTCATCTGCCAATGGAATAACTTTAAGTTCAGCGCCCGCAAACCCTTCCTCACGGCCATCAGACAATTTTTTTGCCTCAGGGGTCAGAGACAGGGAAACTATACGATCAGCCCTGGCAACGTCCAATTTTAGAGGAATATTCGGATTTTTTCTGACAAAAGACGAAAAAGTATGCCAGACATCGACATCCTGACCGTTGACTTTAACGATCCTATCCCCACTTTGTAAACCTGCTTTTTCAGCAGCTGAAGCAGGATAAACTTTCTCCACTTGCGAACTAAGCCGTGGAACAACAGGCATAATCCCCAAAGACAGCAGGACATCCTGCTTGGACGGATCAAACGCCCATTCACGCAAATCCAATCGCTTTTGGCTGCTGTCAATAGCATCCAGTGACGTCACATCCATGGATATAGATGCTTCCCCCACTTTACTTATTAAGGCAAGACGTGCCGAATTCCAGTCAGGAGTTTCGATACCATCAACGGCTTTTAGTTCCATTCCTGGCAAAATATTTGCCTGTGCGGCAATGGAATTAGGCTTAACATCCAACACGACAGGACGTACAGATGGCACGCCAATCACAAAAACCAGCCAATAAGCGATAACCGCCAGAATGAAGTTTGCGATTGGCCCAGCACTAACCACCGCCGCACGTTGGCCAATAGTTTTGTTGTTGAATGCCATATGACGGCGTTCAGGTGAGACTGACTCAACCCGCTCGTCGAGCATTTTTACATATCCGCCGAGAGGGATAAGGGCGATAACGTATTCTGTTCCCTGCTTATCTGTGCGACGCCAAAGCGCTTTCCCAAAACCGACGGAAAAACGTTCAACATAGATACCACAACGTCTGGCAACCCAAAAATGACCAAATTCATGCACTGTGATGAGAATGCCCAACGCAACAATAAATGCAGCCAGATTCCAGAGAATACCCATTACATCCCCTTCAGAGAGTGGTTCCAGAGGAAACCAGCAGTACCAATCCAGCAAATACAGGAACTGCTGCTGTTAAACTATCAACCCTGTCCATGACACCGCCATGTCCCGGAATCAATTGACTGCTATCTTTGACCCCTGATTCTCGTTTAAACATACTTTCAGTCAGATCCCCAAAGACCGAAGCAACGACAACGATCGCAGAGATTAACAATAAATTTTCGGGACTTGCGGGAACAGGTGCAAATTTACTGAATAGCCACGAAATCAACCCAGCAGTCAACAAACCACCAACAAGCCCTTCAATTGTCTTACCCGGGGATACTTTTGGCGCCATTTTGTGCTTACCCATTGTTCGGCCAAAAATATAGGCACCTGAATCGGCAGCCCATACCAGCAGCATCACATAGAGTAGCCACCATGCACCATTATAAATATTGTTTTCATAGCCTTGGGTACGCAGTACCATCATTCCACAATAAAATGGCACGATAGTCAGAACACCAAATAGCAGACGCAATACAACCGAAGTTTTCCATATGGTGGCAGAAGCCGGATACGTAATCACCAATAAAATTGCAGCTACCCACCAAAGCATGCCAGCCCACAATAGATATACAATTTGTGGTTTTTCAATAAGATGGGAAAAATCAGATAAAGAGTATTGTAAAACCAATAACCCTACAGCAAATAACACGGCCAGTGTAATACGCTTAGCTTGAGTAAAAAGCCCTGCAAATTGCCCCCACTCCCATGCTGCAAGTGCAGAGACAGCAATGACAACTAACCCAAAACCTGCCGGGGGAAGGAAAAACAGTGATATGACAACAAGTGGAATCAATATCAACGTAGTTAAAAGACGGTACTTCAGCAAGTTCTCCTCCTATGATCCCACTTCGGCATCGTCTGGTGTTGTTCCGCCGAATCGGCGTTCTCGTTTGGTAAAGGCATTTATAGCCCCTTCAAAAGCAGTTTCATCAAAATCAGGCCAAAGTATATCGGTAAAATATAATTCTGCATAAGCGATCTGCCATAACAGGAAATTACTGATACGATGCTCCCCCCCGGTTCTAATAACCAGATCGACTTCAGGTTGCTGACTTAGGTTGATGAAGTTGCCTATTGTAGCTTCGGTGATTTCCTCTGGGGCCAACTCATTCGCTCTGACCTTTTCAGCGATTTGTTTAACACCCTGAAGCAAATCCCAACGCCCACCATAGTTAGCAGCAATATTTAGCTGTAATCCGGTATTATGCTTTGTCAATTCAACTGAACGGCGAATACGCTCTTGCAAACGTGAACCAAAGCGACTGATATCACCAATAACAGACAATTTCACATTGTGCTTATGCAGGCTCTTCACTTCATTATCAAGGGCAAAAACAAACAACTCCATCAATGAACTGACTTCCTGCTGTGGACGATTCCAGTTTTCACTACTGAAAGCGTATAGCGTCAATGACTCGATGTTATGTTTAACTGAAAAACTCACGGCACTCCGCACAGCTTTAATTCCTGCACGGTGGCCAAAAACTCTTAATTTGCCACGTTTTTGCGCCCAACGACCATTACCATCCATAATGATGGCAACATGCTTGGGCAACACTGGCAATGAGTTACTATCACTGGGAGATGTCACTCAAAATAATCCTTAAAATAACTAAGTTTGCTTTTCAATGAATTTAATCACTTCCAAACATGAAAAAGCCGTGTTACGTGTCAACTATTCCCACGGCTACCACGGCTATTTCTGGTACGGCCTGAATGAAAGCCTCTTTATAGTTTGCACTATTTCGACACTATATTCGGTACTATTTCGTACTATCTCGCATTATCGGAATACGGATACCAATATGGCTATTATAATAAGCGACTGCTCCCCGCCCGCATTAAGCTAGGGTTTACGGCATTTTTCGCTAAACTTTATTCACCCGCGAACTATATCATTTGCCAAAAAACAAACAAACATATACTTATTAACGAAACTCACTATTTCGCAAAGGCTTTTATGGTGTCTCTCGCTAAAATTCTTGCGATATTATCGATTTCTAAGACCTCTTGGATGCTTTGAGGTTCAGATAAATTCAAATTTTCCACCACCAGCCTGTTGATTCTCGCGATATCTGTGAAACGGATTCCATCTTTCAAAAAAACATCCACGGTTTCTTCATTTGCTGCATTCAAGGCTGTTGTTGCCGCCTGGCCTTCATGACAAGCTTCAATAGCCAGTTTCAGGCAAGGATAGCGCTCATAATCTAAAGCTTCAAAAGTAAGCATGCCTAATTCAGCAAAATTCAATGGATTAGCACCAGATGAAATGCGGTTAGGATAAGCCATAGCATAAGCAATTGGGGTACACATGTCCTGCGTTCCCAACTGAGCGATGATACTGCCATCCTGATAGCGAACCATGGAGTGGATTACTGATTGCGGATGCAGCAATACTTCCACTTCATCAGCGGATGCATTAAACAGATAACGTGCTTCGATGTACTCCAGCCCTTTGTTCATCATGGTGGCAGAATCAACGGAGATTTTACGTCCCATTGACCAGATAGGATGAGCACACGCTTCATCTGGCGTAACATTAGGTAGCGTATCTAGAGGCGTTTTACGGAACGGCCCGCCTGATCCTGTCAGGATAATGCTGGAGATACCGTGTTCTTTTAGGTTTGTATTGCCAAGATTATGCTGAACCGCATCTGGCAGACTTTGAAAGATAGCATTATGTTCACTATCGATTGGCAACAGTTGCGCTTTATATTGAACAACCGCCTCCATAAATAGGCGACCACTGGTAATCAGAGATTCTTTATTGGCCAACAGGACTTGTTTACCCTTACGGATAGCAGCCAATGTCGGTAATAATCCTGCAACGCCCACAATGGCAGACATGACTTGATCAACTTCATCCAGTGCAGCTAAATCACACATGGCCTCTTTGCCGGATAGAACTTCAGTCTGACTTCCTTGTTCCTGCAATAACTGACGCAGAACTTTTGCTGACTGCTCATCTGCCATTGCTGCATATTGCGGGTGAAATTCCAGACACTGCTGTGCCATAACTTCAATATTTTTCCCGGCAGCAAGGGCAATTACACTGAATTTTCCTGGGTTATTTCGGACAACAGAAAGCGTACTTTTCCCAATCGAACCCGTTGAGCCAAGAATAGTTAACCGTTTCATTTTAATACTCTGAGTATTTTACTAATATAAAATCGCAATAGTTTGAGCTGTACAGATCGCTATGTCCATCGCTTGAAAAAGAAATGTGATACGAAGTGTATATAAAGAATTAAGAACCAACGCCGCAAGGACTGCGGCGTTGTATGCCCTTCACCTTTCAAATTACCTCGTTGTTGGCTGCATTCACTCACTCCAGTCACATAGTTAACTATACTCCCAGAAATTCGTTCTCTTGCCTCCATGATGCAACTCGAAATTTATTGGGTATATTCATGGAATGGCAATTAGAAATCCATCAATTCGGTTTCTTTATTTGCCAAAGCTTCATCAATCTTCTTGATGTAGCTATCAGTTAATTTCTGAACGTCATCCTGTGAACGACGTTCTTCATCTTCACTGATTTCTTTGTCTTTCAACAACGCCTTGACTTTATCGTTAGCGTCGCGACGAATGTTACGGACAGCTACACGACCCTGCTCCGCTTCGTTACGAACAACTTTGATCAAATCTTTACGACGTTCTTCTGTCAACGGTGGCAAAGGAACACGGATGATGGTTCCCGCTGAAGATGGGTTCAACCCCAGATCAGAAGCCATAATCGCTTTTTCGACAGCTGGAGTCATGGATCGATCAAACACGGTAATAGCCAAGGTACGTGCATCTTCAGCAACGACGTTTGCGATCTGACGCAATGGAGTTGCAGAACCATAATACTCGATGCTGATACCGTCCAGCAGGCTAGGAGAAGCACGGCCAGTACGAATCTTGCTGATTTGATTTTTCAGTGCTTCGACGCTTTTTTCCATGCGGTCTTGTGCGTCTTTTTTGATTTCATTAATCACGTTACAAACCCTTGGGAGATGGTTATTTTTTAGGCCACATCTGCGTAATTACAGATACGCGAATCATTGAGTGGCCCAGTATCATTAAATTTGGCGCATCAGGATGCTGATCATACCGTCAAATTTCACCGATGTCTCTGAGCAAGAATTGTGAAAAATCAACCGTGAGAAATCAACGTACCTTCACTTTCCCCCATCACAACACGACGAAGAGCGCCTGGTTTGTTCATATTGAAAACCCGAATTGGCAGACTATGGTCACGGGCCAGCGTAAATGCCGCCAGATCCATGACTTTCAATTCACGTTCCAATACTTCCTGATAAGTCAGATTGCTGTAAAGAACAGCTTCAGGATCTTTTGCAGGATCGGCAGAATAGACCCCATCCACTTTGGTTGCTTTTAACACAACATCCGCTTCAATTTCAATGCCGCGCAAGCAGGCTGCGGAATCTGTTGTAAAGAATGGGTTGCCAGTACCTGCCGAAAAAATAACAACACGACCGTGACGTAGTAAACTGATAGCCTCAGCCCAGCTATAGTTATCACACACGCCATTCAACGGAATGGCAGACATCAGACGGGCGTTCACATAGGCGCGGTGTAAAGCATCACGCATCGCTAAACCGTTCATTACGGTAGCCAACATACCCATATGGTCGCCTACTACACGGTTCATTCCTGCTTCGGCCAGACCGGCTCCACGAAACAGGTTCCCCCCGCCAATAACGACACCGACTTGAATACCCAGCTCAACCAGTTCTTTGATTTCCTGAGCCATGCGGTCTAAAACGCTAGCATCGATACCAAAACCTTCTGCACCTTGCAGGGCTTCTCCACTGAGCTTAAGCAGGATTCTCTGATATACGGGTTTTGCATTGGTTGCCATGGTGTTGTGTCCTAAGCAGATAAGGGTATTGAGGATTTATTACGGTATATTCAATAACTACACATCCACGCTATATACCTTTCATGTTTCCAGTTGCCTCTTTGCAGGCTGCAATACAATGCAAGCCGAAATGTTGCTCGGAATCTATTGGATATAGCCCAGATGTAAAATTCATCATGAGATAAAACAGAACCGCCAATCGGCGGCTCCGTTTAGAAAATTAAGACTGTTTGCTCATTGCAGCAACTTCTGCGGCAAAGTCAGCTTCAACTTTCTCAATGCCTTCGCCCACTTCAAAACGAATGAAATTGATAACGTTAGCGTTATTTTCTTTCAGCAGAGCACCAACAGTTTTGCTTGGATCCATCACGAAATTCTGACCAGTCAGAGAGACTTCGCCAGTGAATTTGTTCATGCGGCCAGCAACCATTTTCTCTGCGATTTCACGAGGCTTACCAGACTGCATTGCGATATCCAGCTGGATCTGATGCTCACGCTCAACAACTTCAGCTGGAACGTCAGTTGGGTTCACGTATTCTGGCTTGCTTGCAGCAATGTGCATTGCGATGTGCTTGATCAGTTCTTCGTTTGCACCTTCAGCTGCAACCAGAACACCGATACGCGCACCGTGCAGGTAAGTACCTACAGCTTCACCTTCCAGGATAGTCACGCGACGGATGTTGATGTTTTCACCGATTTTAGCAACCAGAGCAGCACGCTGTTCTTCGAATTTAGCTTTCAGCGCATCGATATCAGCGTTTTTCTCAGCCATAACGGAATCAATAACTTCTTTACCGAATGCCAGGAAGCCAGTATCTTTAGCAACAAAGTCAGTTTCGCAGTTCAGTTCAACGATACCAGCGAATTTAGCATCAGCGGAAACTTGAGTCAGGATAACGCCTTCAGCCGCAACACGGCCTGCTTTTTTAGCAGCTTTTGCCTGACCTGATTTACGCATGTTATCGATAGCCAGCTCGATATCGCCATTTGCTTCAACCAGTGCTTTTTTACATTCCATCATGCCTGCGCCAGTACGCTCACGCAGTTCTTTTACCAGAGCAGCGGTAATGTCAGCCATTTGTTTTATTCCTCGATGTGTCTCGCGGGAAGATAATATTCCGCGTGGAAAGTTCTATATCAGATAATAGTTCTATATCAGATATGTAAAGGGGGCCATAATAGGCCCCCTAACCAATATATTTCAATACCTGGTCAATAAGGGCTCAGAGATGAGCATTCCTTATTATTCAGCGTCTACAAGACCTTCTTCAGCCTGAACAGCCAGATCTTGTGAACGGCCTTCACGGACAGCAGTAGCAGCAGCGCTCAGGTACAGTTTTACTGCACGGATTGCGTCGTCGTTACCAGGGATGATGAAATCAACACCGTCTGGATCAGAGTTAGTATCAACGATAGCGAATACTGGAATACCCAGGTTATTTGCTTCTTTGATAGCAATGTGTTCATGTTCAGCATCGATAACAAACAGAGCATCAGGCAGGCCGCCCATGTCTTTGATACCGCCCAAGCTGTTTTCCAGTTTACCCAGCTCACGAGTACGCATCAGGGCTTCTTTCTTGGTCAGCTTGTCAAAAGTACCGTCCTGAGACTGAACTTCCAGATCTTTCAGACGCTTGATTGACTGACGAACAGTTTTCCAGTTAGTCAGCATACCACCTAACCAACGGTGGTTAACGAAGTATTGGTCACAGCCCAGAGCTGATTCTTTTATTGCTTCGCTCGCAGCACGCTTGGTGCCAACAAACAGAATTTTGCCTTTACGGGAAGCAATTTTGTTCAGCTCTGCCAATGCATCGTTGAACATTGGAACAGTTTTTTCCAGGTTGATGATATGAACTTTGTTACGAGCACCAAAGATGAAAGGTTTCATTTTTGGGTTCCAGTAACGAGTCTGGTGACCGAAGTGAACGCCCGCTTGCAGCATATCGCGCATGGAAACAGTTGCCATTTTAGACCTCTATAAAGTTAATTGGGGTTATGCCTCCACAGATCCCATGACACCGACTCTTTAGCTGTAGGCTATTCAATGAAATAGCCACATGAGAGCACCCCGGTGTATGTGCCGACCTGTGTGTGTTATTTACACAAATGAGTTCATTGAGCATTTCTGCGAATCGCTTCCAACGGAAACAATTACACGGAATACCGGCGCGCTTTATACCACAAATGGCCCCCAGACTCCAACATTTGTTACAGCTCTCTGGCCGTTCCAGTTGATTGAAGAAATTGAAAGGTGCCGGGTTATATACCCAGTGGATTTCAAGATGCAGCACTTATGTCTTGGGAACGAATTACCGGGAACATAGGCCACTATATGACCGGAATTATCGGGGTGAAGTGACAGGGATAAGTGAACGTAGCCAACAAAGCGGCAACTTGAAAGACGACAGGTATATTGGCAGACATTCGGAGGGCTGATACCATTAACAACAACACTTTTCCTTAGTTAATCTCAAGTAGTCGGTAAGATCCCGACTTAAATGGACCGATTTCATGGCTATTTCTATCAAAACAGATGAAGACATCCAAAAAATGCGGGTTGCCGGACGCCTGGCAGCAGAAGTTTTGGAAATGATCGAACCTTATGTCAAAGCAGGGGTGACCACAGGTGAACTGGATCGTATTTGCCACGATCATATCACTAATAAACAACAAGCCATTTCCGCTTGCCTTGGCTACCACGGTTTCCCTAAATCAGTATGTATTTCCGTCAATGATGTAGTTTGCCACGGCATTCCAAGCGACGATAAGGCATTGAAAGAAGGCGATATCGTTAACATTGATGTGACCGTGATTAAAGATGAATTTCATGGTGACACCTCCAAAATGTTCATTGTTGGTAAACCAACGATTCAAGGCGAACGGCTGTGCCGAGTGACTCAGGAAAGCCTGTATCTTGCCCTGAAAATGGTGAAGCCGGGTATCCGTCTGCGTACCCTTGGCAAAGCAATTCAACAATACGTTGAAGGCCAGGATTACTCTGTGGTTCGCGAATACTGCGGGCACGGTATCGGCCGGGTTTTCCATGAAGAACCACATGTTCTGCACTATGACGCTGATGATGGTGGTGTTATCTTGCAAAAAGGCATGGCTTTCACCATTGAACCGATGGTCAATGCCGGTGATTTCCGCATCCGTAGCATGAAAGACGGCTGGACAGTCAAAACCAAAGATCGTGGTTGGTCTGCACAGTATGAGCACACGATTGTCGTCACTGATAATGGTTGTGAAATCATGACATTGCGTAAAGAAGAAGAGCCACATATATCAGCGGTCTTAGTCAACGCATAATGGCTGGCTAGTTCCACTTATGAGTTCTAAAGCAATTTATGAGTTCTAAATATTATTAGTTCTCAATAATGAAGCCCCAGCCAATTTTCAGGGGCTTCATTCACGGTTAGTAACACCTGTTCATCTCACAATTTTCTCAGTACTCTGGTCATCATAGCTCGTTTCCTCATGAACTTTCTCATACATAGGGTTCTGCATATGCCAGTTGACATCTCCTTAGCACGAGCGCCCATGCCTCCTATTTCGCCTGTGGAATTTTCCCTTGACGATCTTCAATGTCCCACACTGAAACAGCATATTGATGAGTTTCAATTGTGGCTTGAGCAGGCATTCAAGGCAGGAATTTCCCCAGACGCGCTGATCTACGTCCGCAGTGACTATATTGATCAACTTTTAACACGATTATGGCAGGAGCAGGGATTTGATCAGATAGCCTCGCTTTCTCTGCTTGCCGTTGGTGGTTATGGTCGCCGCGAATTACATCCCCTTTCAGACATTGATTTAATGATCCTCAGCGAGGATCCGCTAACTGAAAAACAATCAGCCCAAATAGGGCAATTTATTGCCCTACTCTGGGATATCCGTCTGGAAGTGGGTCACAGTGTCAGAACGTTCCAAGAGTGCCTCGATAAAGGGCTTTCCGATCTGACTATCGCCACCAACTTGATTGAATCTCGTCTAATCAGAGGTGATTTACCGCTGTTCCTACGATTGCAGAAACATATTTTCAGCGATAATTTTTGGCCATCAGCCCAATTCTTCGCGGCCAAACTCACCGAGCAACGGGAACGCCATCAGCGTTATCACGGCACCAGTTACAACCTAGAGCCAGATATCAAAAGCAGTCCGGGTGGATTACGTGATATTCATACGTTACTTTGGGTTGCCCATCGTCATTTTGGAGCCACATCTTTAGATGAAATGGTCAATTTTGGCTTCCTGACCCAAGAAGAACGCAACGAATTGAACGAATGTCAGAGTTTTCTCTGGCGTATCCGTTTTGCCCTCCATCTGGTCGTTATACGCTATGACAACCGACTACTGTTTGAGCATCAATTTAATGTAGCCCAACTTCTTGGCTATGAAGGGGAACGCAATCAACCTGTCGAACGGATGATGAAAGATTTCTATCGTGTGACACGTCGTGTCAGCGAACTCAATGAAATGCTGCTGCAACTTTTTGATGAAGCGATTCTGGCGTTACAAGCTGATGAGAAGCCGCGCCCCTTGAACGAAGCATTTCAGCTACGGGGAGATCTGATCGATGTTATCGATGATACGCTGTTTATCCGCGACCCGGCTTCGATTCTGAAAATGTTTTATCACATGGCGAAGCATCAGGAAATTAAGGGGATCTATTCCACAACATTGCGTCAGCTACGTTACGCTCGTAGAAACCTCAGATACTCTTTGTGTGAGTTACCTGAAGCACGCAAAATTTTCATGGATATCCTGCGCCATCCTCATGCAGTTAAAAGTGCTTTGCTCCCAATGCACCGCCATAGCGTTTTAAGTGCCTATACGCCGCTCTGGAGTAATATTGTTGGTCAAATGCAATTTGATCTATTCCATGCTTATACCGTTGATGAACACACCATCCGAGTACTGCAAAAACTCGAAACTTTTGCCGATGAAAACAACCGTGTGATCCATCCCTTGTGTATCGAATTATATTTGCGTCTTCCTCAGCCAGAATTATTACGGCTGGCCGCCTTTTTCCATGATATTGCCAAGGGACGTCACGGTGATCATTCTGAGCTTGGTGCCAATGATGCCTTCACATTCTCACGACAGCATGGTTTGACTAACCGGGAAGCAGAGTTGGTAGAATGGCTAGTTAAAGATCATTTACTGATGTCGGTTACAGCTCAGCGGAGAGATATCCAAGATCCAGACGTTATCCAGCAATTTGCCTGCACAGTCAGAAACCAAAATCGTTTGAATTATCTACTATGCCTGACTGTTGCCGATATTTGCGCTACTAACTCTAAGCTGTGGAATAGCTGGAAGCAAAGTCTGATACGAGAGCTCTATTTCGCAACCGAAACCCAGCTACGTCAAGGCGTTCAAAATATTCCGGACTTACGAGAACGTATCCGCAGCCATCGCTTACAGGCTCTGGCCCTGCTGCGAAAAGAAGATATTAATGAACAACAATTGCACAATATCTGGAGCCGTTGTCATGCGGATTATTTCCTGCGTCATACGCCTGATCAATTAGCATGGCATGCCAGTCATTTGATCCACCATATGTCCACAGAATCGCAAGTGTTGATCAGCACTGAGTTTTCCCACGGAGGCACAGAAATTTTTATTTGGTGCCAAGATCGTCCCTCACTATTCGCAGCCGTTGTTGGCGAGTTGGACAGACGCAACTTGAGCGTCCACGATGCTCAAATTTTCACTAATCGTGATGGAATGGCGATGGATACGTTTGTGGTATCGGAGCCAAACGGCCATCCATTAGCGCTTGATCGCCACGGATCTATCCGTACCGCATTGCTGAAAGTCGTGAACGATCCTCATCCAAAATCACCCAAGACCCGCAACCTGCCCGCCAAATTGCGCCACTTTAATGTTCCGACCAAAGTCAACTTTTTACCGACACAAAATGCTCGTCGTACTTATATGGAATTAGTTGCCCTTGATCAACCCGGATTACTGGCAAGGGTAGGCAATATTTTCGCTGAATTAGGCGTATCCCTGCACGGTGCACGAATAACCACTATTGGAGAACGCGTCGAAGACTTTTTTGTGCTGGCAGATAAAGATCAAAACGCATTACATAAAAAAATAAGAGATGAATTATCAGAAAGGTTGACAGAAGCCCTCAACACACGGGATAAACTATAACAATACTCTCGATTTAACGGAAATTAGGAACCCCACACTTATGCAGCAATTACAAGCTATTATCGAAAATGCATTTGAAGACCGCGTAAACATTACACCTACGACTGTTGATGGAGTGACCCGCGATACCATTAATCAGGTTATTCAAATGCTGGATAGCGGCAAACTTCGCGTCGCTGAAAAGATCGATGGGCAATGGGTAACGCATCAATGGCTGAAAAAAGCCGTCTTGCTCTCCTTCCGTATTAATGACAATCAAGTCATGGAAGGCGCTGAAAGCCGCTATTTCGACAAAGTACCCATGAAATTTGCAGATTATGATCAGGCGCGTTTCGAAAAAGAAGGGTTCCGCGTCGTACCTCCTGCGGCTGTCCGCCAGGGTGCATATATCGCGCGCAACACAGTGCTCATGCCATCTTACGTTAACCTCGGCGCCTATGTTGATGAAGGCTCAATGGTAGACACTTGGGCAACCGTAGGTTCCTGCGCACAGATCGGCAAAAACGTTCATTTGTCTGGCGGTGTTGGCATTGGTGGCGTTCTGGAGCCATTGCAGGCTAATCCGACCATTATTGAAGACAACTGTTTCATCGGCGCCCGCTCTGAAATCGTAGAAGGGGTTATCGTGGAAGAAGGCTCAGTGATCTCAATGGGTGTTTACATCGGCCAGAGCACCAAAATTTACGATCGTGAAACAGGGGAAATCCATTATGGCCGCGTACCGGCAGGTTCGGTCGTCGTTTCAGGAAATCTTCCTTCCAAAGATGGCAGTTATAGCCTGTATTGCGCCATAATTGTGAAAAAGGTTGATGCCAAAACCCGTGGCAAAGTTGGCATTAATGAACTTCTGAGAAATATCGACTAAATTTTTACAATAGCAGAAACAGCGGATGAAAAATCCGCTATTTTAAAGCTGCAGATAAACCTGTAGTAGAATGGTGTAGCAAGTTGATTACTGTAGCACTCCCAAATGATGTAAATGAATTGTCATCCTACACTACGATTATATAGTGAAACCACACAGTACTCATGGACATGGATGATGATTAAGAGTTTTAAGCATAAGGGCCTAAAAAAATTTTTCAGGACAGACTCTACATCCGGCATTCAATCTAATCATGCTGTAAAATTGAATATTCAATTAACCGCACTGAATACTGCTAAAAAACCAGATGATATGAATGCTCCAGGCTGGAAGTTACCCCCATTACAAGGGGCCGATTTAAAAGGCCATTGGGTTATATCTGTTAATGGCAATTGGCAATTAACATTTCGATTTGATGGTGAGGATGCTATTTTGGTTAATTACCAAAATTATCACTAATCAGTAGTAATAATGAGTAGAATGCATAATCCTGCGCACCCTGGGTCATGTATTAAATAGTTAGATTGAATATCAAAAATAGTACTCACGCTCAATAAAAGTTCCTATCACCTTATCGTGCATTTCTTCGGATTTTGAATAACTGATAGTTTTTCTATTCAGTCTTTTTATTCGAGTACGCTGAGTTAAATTCGTTCTCTCTATACGCTGAGTAAACGTCTTTCCAGTCAGGTGATCTTCCTCGGGAAGGTTATCATAAACAACATAATC
>NZ_NJAI01000001.1:1354235-1489800 GCF_002632725.1 Xenorhabdus hominickii | reverse complement strand
GATTTGTGACAATAACGGCAATAGACGTCAGCTTTGGCCATGCTTTACCCTTAAAAGGCGGGAAGCATATCACAACAACTAACTATTTAATACATGACCGCACCCTGGGCTTGTCTTACGTAAATATCTCGGTGATATATCCGTTACTGATGCGGCAAAATCACTAGGTGTAACTCGTACCGCATTATCTCGTATATTAAACGGCAGTACAGGTATTTCTGCTGATATGGCTCTACGCCTAGAAGCAGCCTTAGATACTAGCGCTGAAATGTGGACTAGCATGCAATCTCAATATGAACTGTGGTGCGCATCACAGCAAGACAGACCCGAAATAAAACCCATACTTGTACATCTGTAATTCATTAACTTCCTATTTGAAATTAGAGTCCCCCTATAACTATTAATCAATTGACTTTTAACAACGACGAAATGGATAATAAATCTACTATTTTTTGCCTTTTCTATTTCATTTAGGTGACTAGGTGACGCGCTATGTACGATAATTTGAAAAGTTTGGGGATCACACATCCTGAAGATATTGATCGCTATAGCCTCCGCCAGGAAGCGAATAACGACATTCTGAAGATTTATTTCCGCAAGGATAAAGGCGAATTCTTCGCCAAGAGCGTTAAGTTTAAATATCCACGTCAGTTGAAAACCATCTCTGACGATCATTCAAAACAAGGCTACAAAGAAGTCAAAGAGATTAATACCAACCTACGTTATGTGATCGAAGAACTGGATCAGATTTGCAAACACGATCAAGCAGAAGTAGATTTGAAACACAAAATTCTTGACGATCTGCGTCATCTCGAACATGTTGTCGCTAATAAGATTGCAGAAATCGAAGCCGATTTGGAAAAGCTGACCCGTAAGTAATCAGGTCAATCGTATTATTACACCGCTTATCTTTCTTCTCGAATTTACCCGATAAGATAAAAGAATAAGCGGTGTGACAGACGCTTCCCTACAGTAAAGCCCCCCACTCCTCAATCCAATTTTGGGCAAAGACTTCGGGTTCAACCACTTCTATAGCATCAATCAACAGCACATCACCGATTCGTTTGGCTCCCTGCTCTTGTAACAGTTCATCAAAGGTATGGCCGCCACCACAGAAGTTGTCGTAACTACTGTCGCCCAGTGCAATAACGCCATAATGCAAATCAGGCTGATAGCCCAAATTGTCATTTAATTTCGCGTAGAGTGGCTGGATATTGTCAGGTAAATCGCCCTGTCCTGTCGTTGAGGTGACGACTAAAACAACCTGTTGCACATACGCTTGCCATTGTTCTAAGGTCGCATCTTCAAAGATCTCAACCTCATGCCCCTGCTGCTGGAGGGTTTGCTGCGCCTCTTCTGCTACCGCCAGCGCATTGCCATAAACTGTACCAACGAAAACACCAATCTTTGCCATAAATATTGATCTCTTTAATCGGTTTGATAGTGCATTTATTTATGAGTGGTTAGACATTCCAATTCAGGCACAATACCCTGCCAGCCAAACTGTTCAAACAAGTGTTGCCATGATGAATCCCATCGCGCGGTCAAAAGAAGATCTTCCCCTGTTACGGGATGTTTGAGTTGAAGATGGCTAGCATGCAGCATTAACCTGCCTGTCTGATAATATTTAGCAACTCCTCGGTTTTGGCGCAAATCGCCGTGCGTTGTATCCCCGATAATGGGATGCCGAAGATGCGCCATATGTCGCCGCAATTGATGCTTACGACCAGTTTTTGGCATCAATTCCAACAAGCTGAAACGCGATGTTGGGTAACGTCCTATTTCAACCGGACACTCAACTTGTGCCAATGAACGATAGTGAGTAATTGCTGACTGTGCTTCTCGGTCAGTATCCGCAAACTTATCCGCAATTTTGTCTAATTGTTCCATTAAGGCGTAGTCGATAATATCATCACCTTCGACATAACCACGCACAACTGCGTGATATGTTTTTTGTATATGGTGATATTCAAATTGTTGGGAAAGTAGTCTTGCAACTTCACTGGACAATCCCATCAGCAAAACGCCGGATGTCGGTTTATCCAATCGATGAACAGGAAAGACATGCTGCCCAATTTGATCACGCAGTGTCTGCATAACAAAAACGGTTTCATGACGAGCCAACCAACTACGATGAACCAGCCACCCCGCAGGTTTATTGACTGCAACTAAATAATCATCCTGATAAATAACATCCAACATATCAGTTATCCTGTATAAATAGATTATCCAATGCTTTTAAGTGTCCCAGCAAAGGCAAATAACGCTCTATTTGTTCCTTATAGACTTCCTCAAAATACGGTGCAATCGTGAACGCCGCCGGTAAGCAGGCATTTTGTTCAATCAACGCACGCATTCTCGGGATTAGCACCCACTGGAGCCATTCGTCTGCCGACATTGTATCAATGGAAAAAGGCTCTGTACTTTCAAAGGCTTCAGGTTTAGGAGGGTAACTTTGCCATATGTCTATTGTTTTCATGGTGGCTTCAATTAACTGTAATTTATTCAGAATTTGGTTCTCAATACTCATGATATTTCGTCTGATACTTGGCTGTGGATCAGGTGACAGAAACTGCCACCACGTCATAAGGGAGTAAGAGTACCATTGATACGTTTTCAGCGGAAAATTTGCTGCAAGATAAAACGAAATTTCCGAAAGAGGCAACTTGAAATATGAAGCAAAAAAAGAGGAGAGATAAAATCTCTCCTCTCAGATTGGTTGTTATAGCAATCCCGCTAAATTTGTCTTTCCTAGTTCATTCCCTGATAAAAATACTTCCTTGTCAGTTATCCTTTACTTTATCATTATACTTAGAGTATCTGGCGATCCTGCCTGTCCTTAACCGTCCTTGCCCCATCTTCCTGACGGAATTATTCCCTAGTTATTCCCTGGTTGTTGTTTTGCTGTGGTTCCTTACAGAACAGTAATAGGATCTACAATTCAGGCGGTTAGAACAAGTAACTGGGCAGATACAGGCAGTAAAGCGACAAAAGAAATATCACGGTAATAATTTATATCTTACTGATATAAAATAAGAATAATATCCATGATTAGTATTCATGCAATGATTAAGAGAGATATCTCACATCCCATGTGAGATATCTCTTACAAAAAATCAGACCAATATCTGCACCTAACGGCACGTAACCGGTTTGAGAGCCGACAAGAAAGTTACCAAATCTGCGGATAGCGTCGTTCTCTCATGTCTGCCAAACTGTTCAAGGATCACCTGCCCTGTCATATTACAGATAGAAATCAATCCCATATCGGAATCAGCAGTACCAATAAATGCGGTGGGTGGGAGTTTTAAACGTTTCTGTGTGACAAGATGACCAATAAGATTTTCCTGCAACCGGATAAAATCATCTTCACTCCATGCCTGAATCAAACTAAAGCTCTGCCCCTCAAGACTAGCGGTCATGTCCCCTGCAAATTGGGTGACATAGAAATCATTAACTGAATTCTGCAAACGAATATCCAGTGCTGTTTCTACCTTGTTGAGCCCTCCTTGGACAGAAAATGGCTGAGGCAACCAGTAAACAACCTCGTCACCAGTGCGTTCAATGCATGGGGAGGGAATACCATAAAGATCACTGCTGGCTGGCGGAAATCCCGTTTCTCTTTGCCACTGATCAATATAGCGTTGGGTAAAATCAGAGAGCGCCTCTGTCACATTCAAGGTCATATGATTATATCATCCATTGTTGCGGGTTCATCCCCTTCATCTTTCAAGATACCCCATAGAATAATTGTATCAAATTCGTGACACAAGATATCTTACAATGAAATATAAAACTACATTATAAAATAATATCCTTAACCGCTTAAATAAAAATAAAACACAAGGATATTAGATCATGTACACTATAAATTCAGATAAAAAACACAATTCCCCGCCAAATAAAAATATAACATTTCAAAAAGAAAAAAAATTAAATGGATTCCCCGGAAAAGTAAAATTGGAATATCGGAATTTTCAAAACTGGTCAAAAGAAATTAAAGCAGATAAAGTTTTATGCTGTATACCTAGCTCTATTGACGAGGTTCTTTCTGTCGTCAATTGGGCATGGCAGCAAAAATATAAACTGAGACCCATCGGACAATCACATAACTGGTCACCCTTAATATTAAAGCCTTATTCATCAAATAATGTTTTGCTAATGGACCTGCAAAAGTATTTCACTCAGGTCATTATCGAAAAATCAGATCAATCTTTTATTGTTAAAGCACAAACAGGCATACTGATGGAAACATTGATGACAACAATGGAAGAACATGGCCTTGGTTTCATCGCAACTCCTGCCCCGGGAGATTTAACACTAGGAGGAGTTTTAGCCATTGGTGGACATGGAACAGCAATTAAAGCACTTGAAGAAAAAAGTGAGGCTGGCCATATTTATGGTTCCCTAAGCAACGCTATATTGGCTCTTTCCGCTGTAGTATGGGATGAAACGAGCCAGCAATATATCCTTAAGAACTTTCAGCGAACTGAGGCTGAGTGTGCTCCTTTATTAACTCATCTGGGAAGTGCTCTGATATTAGACGTTAAATTACAAGCGGGTAAAAATCAACGCCTTCGGTGCGAAAGCTTTTTTGATATTACTGCTAGTGAATTATTTTCTTTGCCACAAAATAAAAAAAACAATAAACGGACTATTAGCCATTTTCTAGATAAGAGTGGTCGGGCTGAGGTAATTTTATTTCCATTTACAGAAAACCCCTGGTTGAAAATTTGGAGTATTGCACCCCAAAAACCCAGTTCCAGCATTGAAGTGACAACTCCCTATAATTATCCATTTTCCGATAATATTCCTAGCGATATTTCAGAATTAACCAAATTAGTTTTATCCACTGCGCCAAACTTAACACCACTACTTTCTAAAATACAATATTTACTTGCATCAAATGCTATAGGAAGGGAAAAAGACATCTGGGGTTGGAGTAAAAACCTGCTGTTATATATAAAACCAACAACATTGCGTGTTACAGCAAATGGTTACGCAATATTAACACGCCGAGCTGATATTCAACGAGTACTACACGCATTTTATACTAAATGGAAAGCACTGATGCAGGCGTTTAAAAAAAAGGAAAAATACCCGATTAATGGCCCTATCGAAGTCAGAGTTACGGGATTAGATACCCCTTCTGAAGCGATATGTAAAAATGCGGTAGTTCCCAGTTTGTCAGCCATTCGCCCTCGTCCGGATAAACCAGAATGGGATGTCGCTGTTTGGCTCGATGTATTAACCTTGCCGAAGACGCCACATTCGATTGAATTTCTCCACCAATTCGAAAAATGGTTATTTGCAGAATTTAATGGTGATTATGCATCAGCCCGGGTCGAGTGGAGCAAAGGCTGGGCATACAGTGAACATGCCGCATGGGAGGATGAGACGATCTTAACCAAAATTATCCCATCTTCATTTGCTGATGGTCTGCCTACTGATAATAACTGGTCTACTGCGATAGCCACATTACATAAATACGACCCGCATCACATATTCAGGTCCCCGTTATTGGAAAAATTACTTTCAGATTAATACCCCGATAAATAGTAGATATGAAATATATCTACTATTTATCAAATGTGAAAAATCGCGAACCTACAGTAAATTCATTGAAGAAAAAAGATTCAGCCTCGCTCAGGCAGCCCTGATCTGGCTTGGTGAATAATGCACAATTAAAATACGAACCTTTGGGATTCCTTGATACACTACAACCTATCTCAGTAACAATGTGTTATACCTATTTTTCAGGTGGTATATCCAATGGATTACAAGGAATCCCATGTCGTTATATCAAAATGATCAATCACTTGCTCAACTCACTTTGGGTAAACCAACGCCTTATAGCGATAACTATGATCCCACCTTACTGCAAGCGGTTCCTCGCAGTATGAACCGAGAACCTCTTGGATTATTTCCTGATAACCTTCCATTTCACGGCGCAGACATTTGGACGTTATATGAGCTATCCTGGCTCAATTCACGCGGTGTTCCTCAAGTGGCTATCGGCCATGTCAGCCTGAGCGCAGCCAGTGAAAATCTCATTGAGTCAAAAAGTTTTAAGCTCTACTTAAATAGCTTCAATCAAACCCGCTTTGCTGATTGGGAAACGGTACAAAAAACCCTGCAACAGGATTTATCCGCTTGTGCCAATGGCGATATTGATGTTGTTTTATACCCTCTGCATGATTTCAATTATCAATCAATCGCCAAATTTGAAGGTGAATGTATTGATAATCAGGACATTGAAATTGATGATTATCAGTTCAATCGCGATTATCTTAATAATGCAGCGACAGGCCCAATCGTTGAAGAAGCTTTAGTCAGCCATTTGCTAAAATCAAATTGCCTGATCACGAATCAACCTGATTGGGGAACCGTACAAATTCGCTATAAAGGCCCTAAAATCGATCAGGAAAAATTGCTGCGTTATCTGGTTTCTTTTCGCCATCACAATGAGTTTCATGAGCAATGTGTTGAACGTATTTTCAATGATATCATGGTGTTATGCGCCCCTGAAAATCTGACAGTGTATGCCCGTTATACTCGTCGTGGAGGTTTGGATATCAACCCGTGGCGCAGTAACGAAGCATTTATTCCGCCGACAGGAAGACTGGCGCGCCAATAATTAGGCTAACTCCAAAAAAGTGATTAAGAGCCTAATTGGATAGACTCTAAGCCAGAGAGCGTTAACCTAAATAGTGCCAGATAGCCAAACGGGTTGAATGAAACAAAGAAGTATTCGTTATATACACAATGGATTTCAAATTGCAGGGTATACATCATCGCCCCATAGGGGGATAAAGGAGTCACTTTTGATTACACACGTCAGCCCGTTAGGGTCAATGGATTTACTCTCTCAGCTTGAAGTGGATATGCTTAAGCGCACAGCAGGCAGTAATTTATACCGTCTGTTTCGCAATTGCTCTCTGGCCGTACTCAATTCTGGTAGCCAAACTGATAACAGTAAAGAATTACTATCAAAATATGAAGACTTTGATATCAACGTGTTGCGTAGGGAACGTGGAGTAAAATTGGAGCTGATTAATCCACCAGAAGACGCTTTCGTTGATGGCAAAATTATCCGTTCCCTACAAGCGAACCTGTTTGCCGTGCTACGCGATATTCTGTTCGTTCACGAGCAAATTGCCAATGAAAAGAAAGTACATCATCTGAATCTGGCAAATGGTATGCACATTACCAACACCATTTTCTCTATCCTGCGTAATGCCAAAACGCTGCACCTTTCAGAAGATCCCAATATGATCGTCTGTTGGGGCGGGCACTCCATTAATCAAAATGAATATTTATATGGACGCCAGGTCGGCTACGAACTGGGCTTACGTGAACTGAATATCTGTACTGGCTGTGGGCCTGGCGCAATGGAAGCACCAATGAAAGGCGCAGCCGTTGGACATGCCCAACAACGTTATAAAAACAGCCGTTTCATCGGCATAACAGAACCTTCGATTATCGCGGCAGAACCGCCCAATCCGCTGGTGAATGAACTGATCATCATGCCTGACATCGAAAAACGGCTAGAAGCTTTTGTTCGTATTGCGCATGGCATTATTATCTTTCCAGGTGGAGCAGGAACAGCAGAAGAACTCCTGTATTTATTGGGTATCCTGATGACCCCGGAAAACAAAGATCAGATTTTGCCGTTAGTGCTGACAGGGCCAAAAGAGAGCGCCGATTACTTCCATGTTCTGGATGAATTTATTGTCAATACACTGGGTGAACAGGCTCGCCAACACTATCGCATCATTGTGGATGATCCATCAGAAGTGGCTCGTGTCATGAAAAAAGCCATGCCACACGTTAAAGAAAATCGCCGCTCAACAGGAGATGCCTACAGCTTCAACTGGTCAATGAAAATCAGTCCGGACTTGCAGCATCCATTTGAACCATGTCATGAAAACATGGCTAATCTGAATTTATATCCAAATCAGTCTCCTGAAAAATTAGCCTCAGCCTTGCGATGCGCATTTTCTGGTATTGTGGCAGGTAATGTGAAAGAAATCGGAATTCATGCTATCGAAAAGTATGGGGCATTCAAAATCCATGGCAATGCAGAAATTATGCACAGAATGGATAATCTGCTGAAAGATTTTGTCGGGCAAGATCGCATGAAACTTCCGGGAGGTTCAGCTTATGAACCATGCTATGAGATAATCAAATAAACAACAGAGATCTTTTCTCATCAAAATCTAATGGCGGGCGCCAAGGAATAAATCCACGGATGGAGTATAATTATGACTATGATACACCTTTTGATTGTAGATGCCCTGAACTTGATTCGACGTATCCATGCCGTGCAGGGAAGCCCTTGTGTTCCCGCCTGCGAACATGCGTTAAAACAATTAATCAGCCATTCTTCTCCCAGCCATGCCGTCGCTGTATTTGACGAAGATGACCGTCGTGATAGCTGGCGCCATCAATTACTGCCTCATTACAAAGCAGGGCGTTCTGCCATGCCTGAGGATTTACGGCAAGAAATGCCACTGATTAAACAAGCATTCAATACCCAAGGAGTAGCTTGTTGGTACGCTGAAGGCCATGAAGCCGATGATTTGGCAGCGACACTGGCATCAAAGGTCGCCAATATCGGGCATCGTGTCACGATTGTTTCAACAGATAAAGGCTACTGCCAGTTACTTTCACCCAATATCCAAATTCGTGATTACTTCCAAAAACGTTGGCTGGATTTACCCTTTGTTCAACAGGAGTTTGGCGTTGCCCCTGATCAACTTCCCGATTATTGGGGACTAGCCGGTATCAGCAGCAGTAAAATCCCCGGCGTTCAAGGCATTGGCCCCAAGACAGCCTCTACTCTGCTGCAACAAGCCGGTTCGCTGGATAATTTGTTCCAGCATTTGGAAAACCAACCGGAGAAATGGCGCAAAAAATTGGAGCCTTATAAAGAAATAGCGTATATCAGCCGTGAAGTTGCTTCATTAAAAACCGACTTATCACTACAGGGTAATTTGCAGCAGCTTAGGCTGACTAATACCTAATAAATTACAAAGTGTAGCAAGGCGGTAATTGAATGACTCCCCGGAAGTATAGTGAAAGATGTCACTGGGATGAACGAATACCACCAACAAAGAGGCAATTTGCAAAATAAAGTGAATAAAATGAATGAGACAATAAAATCTGACTCACTCAATCTTGGCACACTGAAAAACACAATTGTAAAAAACAAAAAGCAGCATAACCTTATCATCAGATATGCTGCTTATCTTTCTCCATGACTTAATAGAAAATTATCATGGTGTAATTTAACGCTATGCCTTATATAAAATCACTCAGCCGAAATAATCAGAAATTAACCTAATATGTTCCCCGCGTAATTGCCCCGACTCATTCAATAACCCTATCCACGCTTTCATATAGTCATATTTTGCCTGAGACAGTTCCCGACGGGCTGTATAGAGTTGCTGCTCCGCATTCAAAATATCAACATTCACCCGTTGCCCTAATAAGACACTTTTCTGCGTGGCTTGTACCTGAAGTTCCGCCGCTTCCACTGCTATTTCATAAGCATGTATCCGCTTACGACCATTAACGCAGCCATTATAATGGCGTCGCAACGCATTCAGTATCCCGCCTGCCTGAGCATCCATTTCGTACTTGGTTTTCTCATAATTCGCCGCCGACTGACGCAATGATGCCGAGGTACCACCGCCATTATACAGATTCATTGAAACACGCACGCCTATGGAATCTGTCCGGTATTTTTGATCGATACTGTTATCGTTGCTGGATTTATTCTCACTGTGGGAAGCATAAAGCTCCAGTTTCGGCAGATAACCCGCCCGACTACGCTCGATGTCATGATGCGCGGCAACAACATTCTGGCGAGCTGCCGCCAATTGAGGATTATGCTGTAGTGCTTGCTGCTCCCACTCCGCATACGGTTCAAACAATAATTTCAGCGGAGTGAAATGGGCAACATTGGGCAGGCGATTGACAGGTAAATCAGCGGGCAACGGAATACCCACCAAAACCTGTAAATCCCGGATAGCCGCATCCAATTCGTCTTGCACCGTCAATTCATCGGCCTGTAACTGACTGTAGCGAGCCTGCGTTTCCGCAATATCAGTACGAGTACCTTCACCGGAAGCCCATAATTTCTGGTTAAGCTCCAATTGCTTTTCATGGGCCAGACGCTGCTGAGCAACCTGACTCAATCTGTCTTGGGCATAAGCGACTGCGACATAACTGTCCACAACCCGGACGACCAATTGCTGGCTCTCTGCCCGAAAACGGGCATCACTCATCAATGTATATGCCTTACGAGTCTGATAGCGAGCCCAGGCTTCAAAATCGACTAACGGTTGCGTCAATATTACCGTACCACTGTAGCTGTTATACTGCCGGTCACGCTGCTCTTTAGTTCTCTTCCCTCGCGGACCGAGTAAATCCGATTCTGTCGTTTGCCAGTTTTTCGGCGCATTCTGATAACTGAGTGATAGCTTGGGCAGCAGTTCCGCTAACCCCAGATTTTTCTCCTCCTGCCCGGCTTGCTGCTCTTTGATGGCGGCCTGAAAAGTAGGATCACGCTGTAAGGCCAAAGCATAAGCCTCAGTCAATGACAGTGCTTTGGCCGAACCAGAATGAAAAGTTGTCAGAACAGCTATCACAAACAAGGCTAATCGTGCGTAATCTGCCCCTGCCATCCGGTAATATCTGAGCATTCCTATTATTCCTCAATCAGCGATGTAGATGCCCTGTCCATCAATGGCTTGAACAGATAACTCAGCAGAGAACGTGCCCCGGTTTTGACAAATACTTCAACAGGCATGCCCGGTTTGATATGCAACCCCGTTAGTTTTCCCATACCTTCCTGCGTCACCCGTACCCGCATCTGGTAATAAGGTTCTCTTGTGACTCCATCCACCAAACGGTCGGCAGATACTACCATCACCTTGCCCGTGACTTTCGGCGTTCGGTTCTGATTGAACGCCGTAAACATCAACTCAACATCCTGTCCCACGGCAACTTTATCGATCAGATGCACCATTAAACGGCTTTCCACTTCTAGCACACTTTGCGCCGGCAGGATCTCCATTAATTTCTCGCCAGAAGTCACCACGCCACCTTGGGTAAACACGGTTAACCCAACTACCGAGCCATCCACCGGAGCCGTAATGGACGTATGTGACCGATCAAACTGCGCCGTTTCCAGCCTGTTTCGCAGTTCATTAGCCTGTACCTGAACTTCCGCCAACTGACTGCGCACTTCACGCTGGTAATCGGCCTGCCGCTGGATAATCCGTTGCCGTGTTTCCTGACGCTGCTTTTCAAGCTGACCAATCCGCCCCGTCATTTCCGCCATGCTGCCACTTAGCTCACTTTGGCTGCGTAGTAATTCCAGATAGCGGTTACGGGGAAAATAGCCCTCCTCTGTCAGAGGGCGCAAGTTCGTCACCTGTTCCTTGAGTGAAACCTGCTGTTGCTGTTTGCTCATCAAGGCTTCCCGCAATCCCCTGATTTGAAAATTCAGCCCCTCTTCGGTCTGTTGCATACCTGCCAGATCACTGCGCAACATCTCACGGCGTGACAGAAAAAGCTGCTTTTGCAGCGCCAGCGTTTCACTGAAACGGGGTTCCGATGGCTGAGCCATTAATGTAGGCGAAAAAGCAATATCATCCTGACCTTGTTGTTCGGCCAGAAGTCGGGCTTCGGTTGCCAAGGTGGTGTAAAGTTGCTGTTTCAGAGAATCAATCTGAGCATTCACCTGCACCTGACTGAGCTGAACCAACACCTGACCAGCTTTGACGTGCTCCCCTTCTTTCACCTGAATGAGCCTGATAATGCCATTCACGGGAGACTGCACCGTTTTCCGGTTGCCATCCACCACTACAATGCCGGGAGCTGCGACCCCTTTATCTAACGGCGCAAAAGCCGCCCAGATAAAAAATCCCAGCAGGCCAATGCCAATCACCAGCCAGCCTATTCGCAGGTAACGATCCGCATCCAGCGGCAATAATCCTGATGCTCCATGTTGAGCATCCTGTGCATTGGTTTGATAAGACATCTTCACTCCCTGATAGCAGTAGCCCAAATATTAAAATAGGTCTGGATCATGTTACGAGGCTCGTTCGACCATTTGTGATTGTGATTGTGATGCCGATTGTGGTTGTGACGGAGATTGTGGCTGAGACAGTGCCGCCATAATTTGCTGGGAAGGGCCAAACATTTTCATTTTTCCCTGTACCAACAACAACACCTTGTTTGTTTGTGAGAGCAATGAAGGCCGATGGGTGATAACCACAACCGTTTTACCCTGTTCCCGCCATTGAGCAATCGCACGGCTCAACGCTTTTTCTCCAGCATCGTCCAGATTTGAGTTAGGTTCATCCAGCACCACCAGCGAGGGGTTGCCATACAATGCCCGAGCCAACCCAATACGTTGTTTCTGCCCCCCAGATAGTCCCATGCCTCCCGCCCCAATGACGGTGTCATAACCTTGTTCAAGATTCAGTATCAAGTCATGCACGCCGGCTTTTTGCGCCGCTTCAATCACTTTTTCAGGTACCACCTCATTAAAACGCGCAATATTTTCTGCAATAGAGCCCCCAAACAGTTCGATATCCTGAGGTAAGTAACCGATGGAAGCGCCTAGTTCATCTTTGTTCCACTGATAAATATCTGCACCATCCAGGCGAACCACCCCCTCCTGCGCAGGCCAAATGCCGACCAGCAAACGGGCCAGAGTCGATTTCCCCGATGCGCTGGGACCAATCACCCCTAAGACATCTCCGGCTTCCAAAGCAAAGCTGATATCCTGCAAGACTTGTTTATTTTTTTCTGTCGCTTGAGCCGTCTTTGCTTTACCAGGGGGGATGGCAGACACCTTTTCCAGCGACAAAGCTCCGTTGGGAACAGGTAATGACATACCATTTTTTCGCTCGGGTTGTGTTTTAAGTAACTGATCCAACCGCTGCCACGACAGGCGCGCTGCACTCCAGCTTTTCCACGCCTGTATAAGCTGCTCAATCGGGGATAGTGCCCGCCCCATCAAGATGGAACCTGCGATCATCATGCCCGGAGTAATATGACCTTCTATCGCCAGCCAACCACCTAGGCCGAGGATCAATGATTGCAACGCAATGCGCACCGTTTTGGTGATCGCGGCAATCGCCGCAGCACGCTCACTGGCGATACGCTGAAAATTGAGAAAACGCTCATGCAAACCAAACCAGCGCTGACGCAGTACGGGCAACATACCCAGAGCTTCAATCACTTCGGCATTACGCAAATTGGTACTGGCAAGGTTAGTCGAACGTAAAGAAAGATGGCTAGCTTCTGCCAAAGGTGCCTGAGACAGCCACTGATTCAATACCGCCAATATAATTAATATGAGCGCCCCAACCAGCGCCAACAACCCTAAATACGGGCTAAACAGGAAAATGACACCAAGGTAGACAGGGAACCAGGGCGCATCGAAAAATGCGAACAGGGCATTCCCCGTCAAAAACTGACGAATGGTCGCCAAATCATTCAACATCTGCCCGGCATCGGTTGAGCCATTTTTTAGATTGGATTCATACGACGCAGTATATACCCGCTGATTCAGGCACATATCAAACTGACTGCCAATGCGGATCACCACCTGACTTCGGATATATTCTAATCCTCCCATGATGGCAAACATGCCCAGTGTGATCAGCGTGAGCATCAGCAAGGTCATTTCATTACTGGAAGGCAGCACGCGATCATAGACTTGAAGCATATAAATGGAGGGAACCAACATCAGTACATTGATGAACGCCGTAAATAAGCCAATAGTCCAAAATACCTTGCTGCGAGCACGGATAACATCCGTGATTTCATCTTTTGGAACGCGTAATTTCACTGCAATCCCTTCATTATGTTTTATTTTGACACTGCATTTGCTGTATCGCTTAATGTCATGATCAGTTTCCTGCCATCAACAAAGTAAGCGACCCATTGTTCAGACTCATGACCAAAAAAGGCCAGACTGTTTCCCTCATTATCCGTTAGGGTGAGACCATCGGGGGTAGGACGCCACCCTTCAACCGGTTGCCCAATTAACGACGTCACGCAGGGATCACCTTTCAATGCCCAAATAGAGCCTTCGGGTAAACGGGTATCAGTCAACTCAATACGACATATCTGATCCCCATCGGTGAGTTGCCATAACCCTTTTAACTCTTCAGTGTCTGGAAGCCTCAAACTGCTCGCCATACATCCTCCTGCAAAAAAAAGAGAGAAAATTATCGATAAGGCCGATTTCGATAAAAACGGCCACCATAAACCAAACTTAGGGAGATCAAACTGATAAAACCGGGAATAAAAGAAAACAGGTATTAACCTTAAATATCGGGATAACATGGCGACCTCCTATTCAAATACTGCCGTATCATTGAAGATATACGGCAGTGTTCTACTATCGCACTAATCTCATCAGACGATGAAATCCACTTCACTCAACGGTTGCCCAATAACTTTCACCAGAAAATCATTGCCCGCCAAATCACCACCGAGGCTAATTTCCAGATCAGTGACTTCATTCACTTTGTCATAGGTGAGTACCACTTCACCCGCCTTACCTGTGAATGAATCCACAAACTTGATATTGCCTTTATTGCCAAAGTTAAAATCTGACAGGTCGATCTTGTCTTCGCCAGAAGTAAAATCGTGGATCCAGTCTGGGTTATTTTTCAGAGATTCTTTACCGCTCAAATAGACAAAAGTATCTTTGCCTTCACCGCCCCATAAATGATCGCCGCCCAGACCGCCATAAATAACATCATTGCCTGCACCGCCTTTCAGGGTATTGTCAGCGCTGTTACCCACCAGAATGTCATCACCGCTGCCACCAATCGCATTTTCAATGACTACACCGCGTGCAATAGAAACGTTCCCTTTCAAACCACCAACGTCAGAGAAAGCGCCTTCATTCAGGTTAATACGCTGATTTTGGGTAAAGCCAGAAAAATCAAATGTATCTTCTCCACCCGCATCCCAGACACTGAATATCAATTTGCTATTCGCATCGGTTGCCGTCATGAAATCACGATCAGTATTAGAGTTGAACCCATATACGGTATCCCCTTTACGGGTTTCCATATTTGCACCATACAACTCTTGAATGGCCGAAATATCATTCAGCAAAGGTGCTGAAGAATACCCACCTTTAAAATCCTGCCCCGTGTATTGTTCACTGAAGTAACTCATCACAGTGTAGGCACGGGTATCTTCAAAATATTCTGCTGTATTGATATAGTTCGGACGTACTTTATCAGAAGCATCATAGTCGGCAGGATGTTCCAGCCCTAATGTGTGTCCAATTTCATGAGTGAAAGTCTGACGAGCATAACCATTCACATCAATGTCATTTCTTATAAAAGTTCTGCTTTCGGAATTATACCAACTATAAGCGGTTTTCTGCCCCTGAGGCAGATTTGCAAATGCATAATCTTTATTCGCACTATAATCAAAGAAACCAAAAGTAATATTTGCTTTCTTCGAGCTATCTACTTCGGTAAATTTAATATTGGCAACATCAGACCAAGATTGTAAAGAAAGTTTCGCTGCGCCTTTTTGTTCTTCATTAAAAGCACTGAAGCCAGAAATTTTAAACAACGGCATTATCGAAGGTTGTGATGTCAGAAAATGATACGATAATTCCAATGTACCAGAAGAGTCCACATATTTATTGGACCAATGGTAATTACCCCGCAACAGCTCATCAGACGCTTCGTTTCTTAATGCCTTATGTTCAACACGAATAGCAGGATCGTAGTTCGGAACGTAAGCTGTGAGAAGTGCATTGATATCCTGAACGGAATCGGAATCAGATAACCCCACATAGGTATATTTTTTCTTTGAGGTCATATAAAGCTCCTGTACAAACAAGATGAGTATTCTAAAGCCCGAAATTTAACAATAACGGGAGTAAGAGTTTTTTATTTATCTCAAGAAATTTTAGAAATGAAATAAAACTCCCGAATAAAATAGCGTTAGTTTTTATCCGTGTAAAAATAATTAATATATCTTTTTAGAATACATATCAAACAAATTTAATTTTCACACTCAATTATTAATTTATTAATGAAATTTTTTCACAATAAAAAAACAGTATTATTTATTATTTAATAATACTGTTTTTATATACTGAAAATTTACATGAAGAAAGAATTATCTATTCTTACTTTTGTTTTTCAAATTGCATGTTCTTAACTACAACTTGAAATATATTGAACATACATCCTCAATAATCCCGCAGGGTTGCATACACAGACCAGATACGACGAACATGTACCGTGATCTCTTCACGATCGTGATACAAATGCTTTGCTTGAATCTGAGCATTCACCCCATTCTCTTTCAATTGCTGTTCTATCTTCTCCAATATGTGGGCAACTTCCTCGTAACGCTTTTTCATCGGCAACTTAAGATTGAAGATCGCCTCACGGCACCAGCTTTTTACCAGCCAATCCGTCATGAGCTGTGCAACCTTGGCAGGTTTTTCAACCATGTCACAAACCAGCCAGTAAATATTTTTCACCGACGGCTCAAATTTAAAACCGTCCACACAGTGATGCTTCACCTGCCCGGTATCCATTAAACTTTCAGCCATCGGGCCATTATCCACCGCATGAACCAGCATACTGCGTTTTACAAGCTGATAAGTCCATCCGCCCGGACAAGCACCGAGATCGACAGCATGAAGGCCGCTGTCCAGACGCTCTTCCCACTCGTCATAAGGAATAAAGACATGAAAAGCTTCTTCCAATTTCAGTGTTGAGCGACTTGGTGCATCTGACGGAAATTTCAGGCGAGGGATCCCCATATAGAAACGGGAATTATTATTGCTGTAGGAATACCCCACATAACAACATCCCGAAGCAATGAAGAAAACATGGATCACAGGGCGACTTGAATTTTCCTTTGCCAGCAAGAGCTTTTCCTGACGCAACGCATTACGCAGCGGAACCGTAAATTTACGGCAGAACTTCATTAACTCTTTACTTTCATTGGTATCCGGCACTTCTACGCGCAGCTCACCAGCCCGTTCAACGATTCCCATCAGCATGCCAATGATCGGTGTAATGCGATCTTCTTGCGGCAAATCTTTCAGCAATTCACCCACAACCAACATCTGACGAGCAAAAATCAATTCACTGAAAGGAATCTCTCGGATCAAACGATCCGCATCATCAGGCTGATAACACTCAAACAGAACATAACCGCTGTTTTCTTTCACACGGGCGAAACCGTAAATTTCTTTCTTACCCGCTTTATCGGTAATTTCTGCCGCACACTCTTTTTCAAAACCCGGGCGGCAATATAAAGCAACTTTATTCATGGCTAAGCGCCGATTTCCTTAGACGCAGAGCGCCAATTAATACACATAACCAACCAATGAGAAAACTGAACCCACCAATTGGTGTCAAATAGACCAAAAATTTTAGCGGTAAAAAGACCAGACAATAAAGACTGCCACTAAACAGCACTATTCCCGCAGCGAAAAAAATACCACTCCAACCAAATTGTGCCACTGGCTGACGCATCAACACAGCCGCCAGTACCATCATCGCGAGTGTATGCAGCCCCTGATATTGCAGGCCGGTATGAATCCATTCCATCTGGCGTAGCGTCAGGACAGGCGCCAGCATATGTGCACCCATAGCCCCCAATGCCACGTAGAAAAAACCACTGAATCCGACAAAAATAAGCATGATTCGAC
Organism: Xenorhabdus hominickii; assembly: GCF_002632725.1. Lineage (GTDB taxonomy): Bacteria > Pseudomonadota > Gammaproteobacteria > Enterobacterales > Enterobacteriaceae > Xenorhabdus > Xenorhabdus hominickii. The sequence continues at coordinate 1,472,066 of NZ_NJAI01000001.1, read as the reverse complement.
TGCTCATCACACAGCTCCTGTTTCTGGTTAAAACCTATTTTCTAGTTGAAACCTATTGAGTGATAAATCCTAACCTTTCTTGTTCTGACGCAGCTTGCGTCAGTATCCATTTACGAAAAGCCGCAATCTTGCCCAATTCTGCCTGATTATCGTGACAAACCAAATAAAATGCGTTCTTACTCACCAAAACATCATTGAATGGACAAACAAGACGCCCTGCATCAATTTCATTCTGTGCCATGACATTATTGGCAAGAGCAACCCCCTGACCATGTACAGCCGCCTGAATCACCATTGCGCTATGACTGAATATTGGCCCCTGCTGGACATTGATCTGCTGCTGCATATCAAGCTGGCGAATATAGGCTTGCCAGTCTCTTCGCGATGAATCGTGTAACAGCGTATGTTTGGCGAGGTCGGACGGCGTTTTTAATGGGCGATCGCCCGTCAACAAAGCCGGAGAGCAAACAGGCAGAAAATATTCAGGATAGAGGCGATCCGTCCTTAACCCCGGCCAGTTACCTCGACCATAAAAAATCGCGACATCAACATCATCAGCCAGTTTATCTTCTTCCCGATCTATAGCCTGAATTCTAACGTCGATCCCAGAAAAACTCTGATTAAAATCAGAAAGCCGTGGCACCAACCATTGAATGGCAAAGCTGGGAGATAAACTCACCGTCAACGCACCCTTGGCACTACGTGCCTGAAGTTTACGGGTTGCGTCATTAATAGCAGTAAAAATTTCTTTGATATCGAGATAGTAACTCTGCCCGTCTTCCGTCAGAAGCAGAGAACGGTTGCGACGACGAAAAAGCTTTAATCCCAGAAAATCTTCCAGACTTTTCATTTGATGACTTACAGCCGCCTGCGTCACAAATAATTCTTCTGCCGCTTTAGTAAAACTTAAATGACGGGCCGCGGCATCAAAAACTCGTAACGCATTGAGAGGAGGTAAACGTTTAGACATGTTCGTTTCTTATATGATGGTGACGATACCGGTAACTCTTTTCGTTTAGGTATTAGTTTTTGTAATCTGAATCATTATAATTTGTCCCTTGATGATATACCAGTAAATCCCTATAGTGTGCGCACTTCCTAAGCCGGAACGGAAAGTCTCTCTGTAGCAATACATTGATATTTTTGGCTTTGTGGTTGTGATGTTGTGTTTGCAAGTTGTCTGGAATACCAGACTTTGTAGCGTATGCTACCGTTTTTCACTTCCTGTACATTTACCCTGTCTGTCCATAGTGATTTTTTATTGCACCGCAATTGCGGTGCTTTTTTTCATGACTTTCCTGTAGAATTCCCCTTCACTTGGTTAAAGAAAAACTTATTCTTTATCACACAATGATTAAATTAACAGCGTCTATGAAAGCCTTTGACTCCAAAAAATTCCGTCAGCAATTTCCAGCCCTACAACAATCAATCACGTTTTTGGACAGTGCTGCCACGGCATTAAAGCCAACCTGCATGATTGAAGCAAACCAGTACTATTACCAAAACCATAGTGCAACAGTGCATCGCAGCCAACATGCCACAGCTCAGGCCATGACCGCCCGTTATGAACAAACTCGTTCGCTGGTGGCGGAACTGATCAATGCGTCATTACCTGAAGATATTGTCTGGACGAAAGGCACGACCGAATCCATTAATCTGGTTGCACAAAGCTATTTTCGCCCTCGACTGAATGCGGGCGATGAAATTATCGTCAGTGAACAGGAACACCACTCCAACCTCCTGCCGTGGCTAATTTTAGCAGAGCAAACAGGTGCCAAAATCGTTAAATGGCCAATTGGCAATCTGCGCCAACCAGAAATAAATACCCTTGCAAACTTGCTGAATGAAAAAAGCCGCTTGGTCGCCATCAGCCAAATGTCGAACGTCACTGGCGTCGCAGTAGATCTGGCTCAGGTCACTACACTCGCTCACCAATATAATTGTCTGGTGCTAGCCGATGGTGCTCAGGGCATCGTTCACACACCTGTCGATGTTCAACAATTAGATATCGATTTTTACGTTTTTTCTGCCCATAAACTGTATGGCCCGAACGGACTAGGTGTGTTGTATGGCAAAAGCGAATTGTTGAATGCGATGTCACCATGGCACGGAGGCGGAAAAATGCTAACCCAAGTTTCATTCGAGGGTTTCATACAGGAAGCCGTTCCTTATCGCTTTGAAGCGGGAACACCAAATGTCGCTGCGGTATTCAGCTTTGCCGCAACACTGGAATGGCTGAAAACAGTTGATATCCAACTCGCTGAATCCCACGCCATTACCCTAACCGATTATGCCGAGCGGCAGCTCAGCATCCTACCGGGTTTTATCAGTTATCGCACTGTGGGTGCCAGCTTGCTGGCTTTCAATATCGCCGGAATACATCACAGTGATTTAGCTACCCTGATTGCTGAACAGGATATCTCTCTGCGTTCTGGACAACATTGCGCTCAACCTTTGCTTGATGCCCTCGGGATCAGTGGCTGCCTGCGAGCTTCATTCATGCCTTATAACAACCAGCAAGATGCAGATAAATTGATCAGCGCTGTGAAATTTGCCCTGTCGCTACTGGATGAATGATATTTTCTACCGCGTGTGATAAAGCTATCAGCATCAGTTAAATACCTTTTGAACTGCCCCAGCTATTTGTTGATTATGGGGCCAGTTCTTATTCAGAATTTCGATTGATTCAGGCGAACCGAAGTAATATATTTGGGAAACTAGCCATTTCTGAACACAACCACAAATGAGATCCTAACATCATAAAATCCACTTTTATTAATGAATTACTTAAAAATCAGAAAGGATAATGTATGAACATCCCCAAAAAAATTCATTATTTCTGGACTGGAAATAACATATCAGAAAACGATTTAAAAAATATCATAACAATGAAATATGAAAACCCAGGTTTTGAAGTTAACATCTGGGGACGAAGCGGAGATAAATCACTAATTCTAAATACATTAAGAACGCTTAATTTTAAATTCAAACAACAGGATTTTGATATTGGTGATATTTTCGGAACTGAAAATTTATTTATTTATAGAGACGTTGAAGAGGCTTTTTCTACGTTATTCCAAGATGCTGGCATAATTTATAAATCACTAATAGAATATTATAAAAAAAACAATAATTATAATAATATTATAAAGTTTAAGAATTTTAAGGAAAATGCAAAACGTTATGGGGAATATCCTGAATTAATGCATTACTTACACCATGTATATCACCTCCATTTAAATGGCGATTTTCGTAACTATGCAGCATCGAGCGATATTGTTAGACTCATCATTTTATATACGGAAGGAGGTATTTACCTTGATACAGATGTAGAATTAACAGATACTCATATAAAATATAGAAAATCGGAGGTTTTTGACAAATTCACCTATAACCAGGAAGGAGAAGCATTAAGAAAGAACCCTGATAGAAAAACTGCCAGATTTGAAGAAGTCTATTTTCCACCAAACCTGGGTTTTGGTGATGTTACTGGTCGAGGATGGGGTAAAGCAAGTATTCAAGATAAAAAATGGAATACGATAAAGAAGGAACAAATTTCTGAAGATCATAAAATAAATTCTTTTTCCAGTATTATTCTGAAAAATCTTTTCGGAAATGCCATTATTTCGGCCCGCCAATATTCAACAACTATTTTCGATATTCTGTTGAAAATGGCAACAGAAATGAAAAGAAATCACTTTTTGCTTCAAATAAATAAAACAAGTAAAGCAGATAAAATCAATGCAATAGAGCATAAAATAAAACTTTATCAGGATAACTTAAGAATTGATAAAGCCTTAAAATATTATAAAACTGGTAAAATCACTCTGGATAAGAGATGTAACCTGCTAGATCCGATATGGAGAACAGGTATCGATTCATCCCAACCTGCAAAAGAAAATTCTCAATTACACATTAGGCAGCGCCGCATCAATAAAACACTAGAAATGACTGGGCCTGGTGTTTATGCAAGGTATTTTGGTTTATCTGATATCGTACCTCTTCCTGAATCTCTTAAAATTAATAGTAAAAGAAGTCTGTTGTTTAAAAAGGTTGATGCTAGTGCAAATTGGTCAGCCGTAGATCGGTATAAAAAGAAGAAGTAGTATAAGGTGGTTTCTGAATATAGATGTTATGATCCTGAAACCTCTTTGAGAGGCAATCAGAGATCAAAAACACAGCAAGATAAATAACCAATGACACAACTTTCAGACACCATCCTTGCTCCACATCCGTTTGGCACAGAAATTACGGAGCAACAACTCATTGAAAAATTTGAGCAATGCCAATTGTGGGAAGATCGCTATCGGCAGCTTATCGGGCTGGCCAGAAAACTGCCGCCATTGGCCGATGAGTTGAAACAACAAAAGATTGAAATGTCCGGCTGTGAAAACCGTGTCTGGTTGGGACACCAGTTGCGTTCCGATGGCAGTCTGCACTTTTACGGGGATAGCGAAGGCCGCATCGTCAAAGGGCTATTGGCGATTATTCTGACCGCCGTGGAAGGAAAAACGCCAGAGCAAGTTTTACAGGCGTCTTTATTTGAGTTATTTCAGAAAATTGGCCTTGAACAGCAATTAAGTGGTTCAAGGCTCAATGGCATAAAATCCCTAATCAATACAATTCAGGAAATTGCCCACACACATTTAGCGGAAAATCAACGTTAAAGTGCGCTTTCTCGCTCGGCCTTTGCCACCATTTTCTTCAATGCATGAGAAACGGCAACAAAGCCAAAAGTCGCCGTAACCATCGTTGCGGCACCAAAACCAGATGCACAATCCATCCGTTTGGAACCATCCGCCGTGCTTTTCGCTGCGCAAACCGTACCATCAGCTTGCGGGTACACTAACTGTTCCGTTGAAAATACGCAGTCAATGCCCAATTTACCCTTACCGTTTTTTACGACGCGATAATCTGATTTCAGGCGTTCTTTTAATTTAGCAGCCAGCGGATCTTGTACTGTTTTCGCCAAATCTACGACTTGAATTTGGGTCGGATCAAGTTGTCCACCTGCTCCCCCCGTTGTCACAACCGGAATTTTATAACGGCGACAATAAGCCAGTAATGCCGCTTTTGGCCGTATACTGTCAATCGCATCAATCACATAACTGAACCCTGTGGACATCAATTCAGCTACATTATCAGGTGTGACAAAATCATCAATGCAAGTCACTTGGCACTCTGGATTGATCCCCCGTATCCTTTCGGCAATGACCTCAGTTTTTGGTAATCCCACATTCTGTACCAACGTATGCAGTTGGCGGTTAGTATTGGTGATGCAAACATCATCCATGTCAATCAGTGTAATCGCACCAATACCGGTACGCGCCAGAGCTTCTGCTGCCCATGAACCAACACCACCGATGCCTACCACACAAACATGTGAACCTGCAAATAATGAAAGCGCTTTCTGGCCATATAATCGAGCCGTACCAGCAAAACGCTGGAGATAAGCATCAGAGAGAAAAACTTGCATCACAAAATAAATCCTACATAACACCCATCTCTATTGAGATGGGCCATCGATTATTTGAATTAAAGGGATCTTACTGGTTTGCAGTCAAAAAACCAGATGGTGCTTTCTTCAATACCCAAACCCGCCCATAGTGATTATAAAAACCGGCCGCTTCACCCGCTTCTTCACCAACACCGTGATAAATGTCGAAATGATTCCCTTTGATGGCGCCACCGACATCCAGTGCCACCATCAGGCGCACCCGGTACTGCCCAGTAAATTTACCCGTTTTATCCAACACAGGAACTTCTGCCAACAGTGCTGTTCCGGGCGGGATTAATGATTTATCAGACGCAACTGATGCGTTGGCGACAAGAGGAACGGCACTGGCTCCTCTAACAAAAGTATAAGGTTCAGGTTTAAAGAAAACAAATGAAGGATTCTGTTCCAATAATTCTCTTACTTCAGATTCACTGTGCTGCTCTGCCCACTGGCGGATCGCTTTCATCGACATTTTGTCACTGGACACTTCGCTACGGTCGATCAGAACTTTGCCAATACTGCGATAAACATGTCCATTCTTTCCACCATAGCCAAAAAAGGTCAATGGACGACCATCACCAAAATCAACATAACCACTTCCTTGTACTTCCATCAAAAAATTATCCATTAACGAATTACTGTATCCAATAATGAATTTTTTGTTCAATGTACCATTGTATATCGCTGCGCGATTTGGCAATCGAGAACGCGATTTAGTTGGCATGCGATATAGTGGATATTTAAACTCTCCCTGTTTGACATGCCGAGCCTGCAAAACAGGAGTGTAATAACCGGTAAATTTTACGTTCCCGTAATTATCGTCACCATCCATTTGATAAGCGAGTAAACCAAACTGATTTAAATTACGGGTATCACCGCCAGACGTTACCCAACTTTCGATCGCATTAAATATCTCGCTATTATTGTTATAAAGGCGAGGAGAAGATTCACTGATAAACTTTACCTGCTTGGAAAAATCTTTGATATTAACCGGAAAACCTTGGGCATTAGGTGAATTAACCAGCTGGAAATCCTGGTTAATTCGACCATCATTGTATTGCTGTGCTTGATCTGTCGGTCTTGTATGGCATCCCGATAACAACGAAATGACCAACCCGCATAAAAGATATTTGCCCCAGAGTTTCATATTCATGCCTTATCTCCTACCATGATGAGCCGACGGTGAACGATATCAAACACCAATAAATAATAAAATGTAGTTAGAAAAAAATAACTTATTAGCTGACAATTGGAATTAGAACAAAAACAAAACAATTGGCGCATTTTTAACCTAAAAACAAACAAATTTGGTAAATATCAATAAAAAAACTTGCAACGATTCAGTTCAAGCGTATAGTGAGCCCACATCGGACGCGGGGTGGAGCAGCTTGGTAGCTCGTCGGGCTCATAACCCGAAGGTCGTCGGTTCAAATCCGGCCCCCGCAACCAATTTTATACTGATATCATTAATGATATGATGCAGCATAAACACAATTTAGTAGTAAAGAATGTCATCATTCAGTATTTGCGTTCATTGTTGATGAACAATTACTTATAATCAACATTTGCAGATAGACGGACGCGGGGTGGAGCAGCTTGGTAGCTCGTCGGGCTCATAACCCGAAGGTCGTCGGTTCAAATCCGGCCCCCGCAACCAATTTTGTATGATGTCATTGCTCATTATTTGCATTATTTTTTGATAATAGATAGTTTATTATCAAAGTTTGTAAATAGACGGACGCGGGGTGGAGCAGCCTGGTAGCTCGTCGGGCTCATAACCCGAAGGTCGTCGGTTCAAATCCGGCCCCCGCAACCAACTTCTAGTTATTATCTAACTAATTTTCTTCTGTCTGAACCCAACTTTTCAATTTTCAGCTTATCTCTTATTCCCTATCTTCGCTTTATTTTCAAATTCATTTTCAAATTTCATTACGTCCCTGTTTAAGCATCTATCCCTGTGTACGTTTCTAAAACTATTGGCTACTTCTAAACCCATTACCGCCGCGCTAGTTCAGCACCATTTTTGAAATAAGCCTTAATGCCAGCAAAAATAGACTCCGCTACTTGTTGCTGGAACTTCGCTGTTTTCAATTTGCGTTCTTCTTCCAAATTACTGATAAATGCAGTTTCAACCAAAATAGAAGGAATATCTGGCGCTTTCAATACAGCAAAACCCGCCTGATCAACGCTATTTTTATGCAATTTATTGACCTTGCCTATCCGCTTGAGCACTTCATCACCAAATTTCAAGCTATCATTGATAGTCGCGGTCTGAATCAAATCCAGCATAGTATGATCCAAATATTTATCACCGCTTTTACTGACTCCCCCGATCATATCAGCCTCGTTCTGAGTCTGAGCCAGAAAACGGGCAGTATTGCTGGTCGCGCCCTTAGTTGACAGCGCAAATACAGATGAACCGTGTGCAGCCCGATTGGTAAAAGCATCCGCGTGAATAGAAACAAACAAATCCGCCTGCATCTTACGAGCTTTCGCCACCCTGACTTTCAAAGGGATGAACACATCTTCATTACGAGTCATGTAAACTTTCATGCCAGGCTCACGTCTAATAAGCGCCTGTAAACGACGGGCAATTTGCAACACGATATCTTTTTCACGAGTTTTATATTTCCCAATAGCTCCCGAATCCTCGCCACCATGACCGGGATCAAGCATAATGACAATCGGCCTGTTTTGCCCTGCTTTTCCGGGTTTACGTGCTTCAGTCGGCAAATTTTGTTCCAAGCTCCCGCTGTTGTACTCTTCAAGCAGAGCCGTTAAAGGGTCATCATCTACATTCGCCGAGTGATTTGGATAAAGATCTAACACCAAACGATGTCTGAATTTTGCTATCGGTGGCAAAATAAAAATATGCGGAGAGACGGGCTGTTTGACTTCAAATACCAGACGTACCGTTTTCGGATTAAATTGCCCGGCTCGCACCAATTTCAGGTAAGGATCACGTTTCTGAATCTGTGTTCCCATACTGCTCAAGACACTATTAAGTTGGATACCCTGCAAATCAATCACAATCCGATTGGGATTGGAAAGTGAAAATTGGCGGTACTTAAGCGGAATATTAGACTCCAGCGTCACTCTGGTGTAACTTGATGCAGGCCAAATACGCACAGCGATAACTTTTGAATTTGCTGCATAACCTATTGGGCTAATACTTAGCAACCATACAGCGGCTGCGCCTTTCAACAAACGGCGACGTGAAGAATTATGGTCTGAATGACTCATCGTTTATTCCATTTAAAAACAACCAAACTCAGTAATCTTTGCCAAAAATAATCATTAAGCAGGAAACTCTAATTAATTAGCTGATGGCTGTCATCAAAAAAAGCATTTTATGCCTCTCCCAGTTTGTTTATACCAATATAAATAATAACATTATTTTTATCCATATTTCCTCTTGCCATTTTCAATCAAAAAGAATAAAAATACACAAAATTAGAATAAGTATTCAGTCAGAGAGGGTTTCATGAAAGAACGCAATACCGAATTGGTTGAAGTCTTCCGGCACTCGGTTCCGTATGTCAATGCGCATCGGGGTAAAACTTTTGTCATTATGCTAGGGGGTGAAGCTATCGCCCATGAAAATTTTCCAAATATTATTAACGACATTGGTTTACTGCATAACCTGGGAATTCGCTTAATCGTCGTGTATGGTGCTCGCCCACAAATTGAACAAAATATTGCTGCACACAATTGCCAACCTATTTATCACAAACATACCCGAGTTACAGATGCCAAGACACTGGATCTAGTTAAACAATCAGCAGGTCTGTTGCAACTGGATATTACGGCCCGTCTTTCCATGAGCCTGAGCAATACACCATTACAGGGTGCCCATATTAATGTTGTCAGCGGTAACTTTATTATCGCCCAACCCTTGGGAGTCGATGATGGCGTCGATTATTACCATAGTGGCAGGATCCGTCGCATTGATGAAGACGCAATCAGCCAGCAATTAGACAATAACGCCATCGTGTTGATTGGGCCGGTTGCCGTTTCCGTCACAGGGGAAAGTTTTAATCTAACCTCTGAAGAAATTGCGACAAAGTTGGCGATTAAATTAAAAGCGGAAAAGTTGATCGGATTTTGCTCATCACAGGGCGTACTTGATACTGAGGGTAATACTCTATCAGAACTGTTCCCTGATGAAGGCGTAATGCGCCTACATGAACTGGAAAATGCGGGTGAACACTATTCAGAATCCAGCCGTTTTTTAAGAGGAGCGATCAAAGCCTGCCGCCGTGGAGTTCGCCGCAGTCATTTAATCAGCTATCAGGAGAATGGTTCTCTGATTCAGGAACTATTCTCGCGCGAAGGTATCGGCACCCAAATTGTAATGGAACGCTCCGAACAGATCCGCCGTGCCAACATCAATGATATCGGTGGCATTCTTGAGCTTATTCGCCCATTGGAACAAGAAGGTATTTTAGTTCGGCGTTCACGGGAACAATTAGAAATGGAAATTGATAAGTTTACCCTGATAGAACACGACAACCTCACCATTGCCTGTGCCGCGCTGTATTCTTATCCTGATGAAAAAATCGGGGAAATGGCCTGTGTTGCTGTACATCCAGATTATCGTTGCTCCTCCCGAGGTGAAACTTTGCTGAATTCAATTGCCAATCAAGCCAAACAGATCGGGTTAGAGAAACTTTTCGTGCTTACAACCCGCAGTATTCACTGGTTTCAGGAGAAGGGTTTTAAACCCGCAGAGATCGACACATTGCCAGTGGAAAAACAAGCGCTGTATAACTATCAGCGCCGTTCCAAAATTTTGATGATGAATTTACAGAATCATTAATCACATGTTTTTTTACTAAGCATATAGTTTTTTATTGAACACAGCGCTTTTTCACTGCGGGTTGAACCATTCAGCCAACCCGCTTCGCCTCTGTGTTGCTGTAGCTACGGCCTTGTCCAAAACAGGCTTGTGGGCATAAAGAGTCAATTTCTCCTTGGCCCGAGTCAGTGCCGTATATACCAGCTCCCGGCTGACGATTGGCGAAAATTGGGTCGGTAATACCAATACGGTATGTTCAAACTCTGAACCTTGAGATTTATGCACCGTCATCACGTAAGCCGTTTCATGCAGAGGCAATCGATTTGGCTGAAACCCTTTAATCTGCCCATCAGATAACTGAAAATAGGCTTTCAATTCATTATCCTGATTTCTGAGCATAATTCCGATATCTCCGTTGAACAGCCCAAGGGTGCTGTCATTACGTAATATCATGATCGGACGGCCAGCATAGCTTCGGCTCTCCACATTTCTGGGCAGGGTAATGATCCCTTTCCTGTACAACAATTGTTCCACTCGTTGATTCAGGCCAGTGACACCAAACGGCCCTTCCCTTAACGCACATAACAATCGAAAACGGTTAAATTCCGCCAAAATCGCTTCTTCTGGTGCCTGATCATTCACCATTGCCAAATATTGATAGTAACCCGAGGCCGTTTCAACCAATAATCGCTGGTAATCTTCATCAGTTGAAAGTGGATTGAAGTCAACATCTGGAAAAGACTGGCTCAGCACCGAAGATACCGCCGCACGATCTCCCTGATTAACCGCTGATGCTAATTGCCCGATACCTGAAGATGAATTGAAACGATAACTTTTACGCAGCAAGCACAGACTATCTCGAACTGCCGAAATATTTTCTCCAGGATTTTGCATGGCATTAAATATTAACTGACATCCAGTCAATCTCTTCAATTGTTCAGCACGTTTGGCGCTATACCCCTGTTCAGCGAACAGACAAATATCCCCCAACACCGCTCCGGCTTCAACCGAAGCCAGTTGGTCTTTATCCCCTAAAAAAATCACTTTCGCCTGCGACGGCAAAGCTGCAATCAAGTGTGCCATCATCGGCAAATCCACCATTGATGCTTCATCAATGATCAAAATATCCAGTGAGAGAGGATTATCGCGGCTGTAGCGCAGTTTCTGGCTATCTGGCTGTGCTCCCAATAAACGGTGAATAGTTTTAGCTTGTTCCGGAATGCTCTTCCACTGTTCTTGCGTCAAAGCGAGTTTATTGACTGCTTCTCGGAGCGATTCCGTCAATCTCGCTGCTGCTTTGCCTGTTGGTGCAGCCAGTTGAATACTTAAACGCTGACCTTCATGCAATTTAATTAGAGCGACCAACAGCTTGGCGACCGTCGTTGTTTTCCCAGTTCCCGGCCCACCAGAGATAACAGAAATACGGCTCGTCACAGCGACCGCCGCCGCCACTTTTTGCCAATCTATTTCCTCTTCGGCTGTGACACCAAAAAGCTCATCCAAAATGTGGCGTAGATGTGTTTCATCAAGTTCAGCCTGCTCATGATCGTCAGTCAATTCCACTGTGGCAAAAAAATCCGCCACGCGCCGTTCACTTTGCCACATTCGTTGTAGATACAAACGGTAACCAGAAGCACTCCGATGAGAAAGGATTATCGGGGTGGGTAACTCCCCCATACTGACTGCCGGACATGACTGCAAGGCAGTAATAATTTGCGATTGTTTCGGTTCACCGGCCAAAGACCAAAGTGAAGCGGCTAACTCAGGCTGCCGGCCTTCAAATAAATATTTTGGCGATATCCGTTCCAGTGGTAAGCAGACATGTCCTGCACCAGATTCAGCACTCAATAAGGCTGCAATCAGCAATAACAAGGGATTTTCATCTTCAATCATCGCATAAGCGAACTGCATATCGAGTGGACGCAATAACTTTTGACTCACCGCTTGTTGTAATAATGACATCATGGAATTCATGCACTTTACTCCTCACCAACAGCGCTGAAAAGCGTATCCAGTTCGTCAATAAACTCAAAGGGCGGCAAATAATGATAAAGACCATGCCCGGGATTATCTTTATCAATGCCCCGTAGAAACAAGTAGAGCACTCCACCAAAATGGTGCCGATAATCATAGTCGGCTAACCGATGACGCAAATAACGATGCAGAGCTAAGGTATAGAGTTGATACTGTAAATCATAACGATGCTCTATCATGGCTTTCGCCATCACCTCCTGCGTATATGACTGACTACTTTCACCCAACCAGTTTGATTTGTAATCCACCAAGTAATACTTACCCTGCCAGCAAAAAACCAAATCGATAAACCCTTTTAACATTCCCTTGACTTGATGAAAGCCCAACAGAGCACATTGCGCAGACAGTGGATCATAACGACGGGTCAACTCATCCAGTACCTTTGAATGCAATAAGTTATCCACCGGCAGATAAAACTGCATTTCACTTTGCTGGAGATGACGGGGAATATCGGCTAACTTCATTCCTTGCCCGTTCAGATCTGCGTTCACAATATCAGCCATCCACTGTTCCAATACGGGAGCCCAACTTTCATCAAATCCTGATGCTGTCAGTTTCTCCACCAGCCACGCCTGTTCCGGGAGATTATCAAAATCCAGTTCCTCCAAAATGCCGTGCAAGAACGTACCCGCTGATGCCCCACGTGGAAAAGAATGAGGAGACATCTGTAACGACATTTTTCCCTGCTTTTCACCGCGGGCATCAACATCTAGCTTCGGTGAGATGGATTGAACAATGACATCCACTGACTCTCCCAATGCACTGGCAAAGCTGAATGAAATGGCGCGCGAAGCAGAATGTTGCAAACCTGAATAGCTCGTCACTCGCCAGTCATCACGAATGGAGCGTTGAAACCTTTTCGCCTCCAACAGTAAGGGGTTTTCACGTGGCAAATACCATTGTGAATCGACGGCGTCTTTCACCGATTTGATCTCTATGCTGTTATCACAAGGTTCATGTAAACCGCTTAGCTCATATAAACTACTTGCCAGCAGTTCAGCGTCACCTTTCTGCCCCTTTTGCAGCAGATACCCGATGGCAGACAAGTGTAAATCAGTATCCCCCTCTTTACTTCTGTTCCCTTTGATAAGGGGCGCAACCCCAACACTGCAGTGATAAATTGAACGTGTTAATGCAACATAGAGCAAACGTAAATCTTCCGCTAGGCGTTCTTCATCAGCCAATTCCAGCGCTTCTTTCAGCTTTTCATCGTCATGAGAAAGATTAAGGTGAGTCTCAAAATTATGGCGATCATGATAAACCGCCCGCTTCTGCTTCCTGTAACCACAAATGAAAGGCAAATAAACCAATGGATATTCCAGCCCTTTTGATTTATGGATGGTACAAATCTGTACCAAATGTCGATCACTCTCCAGTCGCATCTGCTGAGTTTCAGATTGTGGATTAGGGTTGGAAATTTGTTGGGCCAACCAGCGAGCAACGGCATGTTCACTATCCAATTGCAGCGATGCCTCCTGCAACAACTCCCCAATGTGCATAACATCAGTCAGCCGGCGTTCTCCGTCATCCCCTGCCAGTAGATTTTCTGCTATCTGATATTTCGACATCACCGCCCGTAACATCGGTAGAACACCACGGGAGCGCCATAGCCGGGCATAACCATCAAACTCATCAACCAGACGATCCCACGCCGCTTCATCGTTATTCAATTGATCGATTTGCTGCGCATTCATGCCAAATAAACAACTGGCTAACGCACTCCTTAGCTCTCGCGCCTTTTCCGGCGCTAAAACTGCCTGTAACAACCAAAGCAAATCTTTAGCTTCTGGTGTATCAAACACGCTTTCACGATTGGAAAGAAATACCGATGGTATTTTGAATGCATTTAATTCATGGCGAATTAATGTGGCTTCTCGATGATCACGAACCAGCACCGTAATATCTGCTGCTATAACTGAACGACTTTTTTCTGCCTGATACAGAAGTGCCTGCCCCTCTTGCCCTGCTTTCAGCCAGTCACGAATTTGGGCAGCACACAAACGTGCCATGTTCTGTTCATACTCTCGTTGAGAGCAACCCTGACCAGATTGTACCCAAAACCGCAAAGCAGACTGCTCCTCATTATACAAAGAGAATTTCAGCCCATGATTTTTCTCTGCTGCATTCACATTAGTGAAGGGGATCTGTTTAAACATGAATGGGTTTTCTGTACGGGAAAACAGTTTATTAACCGCCTGCACCATTGGAGGAGAAGAACGCCAATTAGTCTCTAACGTATAGTGAGCATTCACGTGAGAACGCGCACGAATATAGGTGAAGATATCCGCACCACGAAAAGCATAAATCGCTTGCTTAGGGTCACCAATGAACAACAACCCATTATCTGACCTTTCGTTTTCAGACGGAGCATTTTCTGCCTGATGGCGATATATGGCTTGAAAAATACGATATTGTTGAGGGTCAGTATCCTGAAATTCATCAATCATAGCGACGGGATAACGCTGCCGAATTGCCTCCGCAAGCAACTCTCCCCCTACATGTTGCAAAGCACTGTCCAGACGGGTCAGCAAATCATCAAACGCCATATGACCACGCATTAGCTTTTCTTGATTAACAGACTGGCGAACTTCAATAATCGCCTTAGCTATGATGATATCTTTTAATGTCAGCGGTTGCTGATATAACTCTTCGATAACCTCAAACAGCGGATGTTTAGGAGCTTCTCCTTTTTTAGTCTTCTCCACTAAATGTGACTGGCAAAATCTCTCCAATTCTTTGGGAAGCAGGTAGTCTTGGGTTGGTAATTTCGCCCATTCAGATACTTTACTCAGCCAATTGGGAAGATGTTTTTTAGAGTAACTGCGCTTATCAACATCGGAATTCGCGATAAGATCGTGTAAATCGGCTGCCGTTTCATTCCACTGATGTTTTGCCGAATCAATCAGTTCAATAATTTTTTGATGGCGGCTAAACAGCGTTTCATCGCTATCAGGTGCATTGACGATATACGGTATATCCCCTTGCAAATAGCCTGAAATATCGTTCAGCAATGCTTCCGGCCCTTTCCATGTCCGGCTAATTTCCATTGCGATAGACAATGGCAAAGGATAGCAATGGCGCCGCCAAAAATCGGCACACCCTTGTTTGCGTAGCTGGCTCTCATCCTGAATCATCGTTTGGTCAAACAACACACCCGACTCAAACGCATTGTTTATCAGCATTCGCTGGCAAAAACCGTGGATGGTATAGATTGCCGCTTCATCCATTTGGCGTTCAGCAGCCAATAACCAATTAGCCGCACTCTCCTTATCAGGAATTTCATCCAGTAGTTTTTGATAGATGGGATCAACCACGTTTGTGCCTTGCCGAATACACGCCAAGCGAAGTTGATGGATATTCTCACGGATACGTCCACGTAATTCAGCCGTAGCCGCTTTCGTGAAAGTAACCACCAGGATCTCTTCAACATTCAGTGGCCGGGAAAAGGCGGCAAAGCCGCCTAATCCCAGTAACAGACGAAGGTAAAGCAAACCTATTGTGTAGGTTTTCCCCGTGCCTGCTGAGGCTTCAATCAACCGCTGACCATACAGCGGCAGTGTTAACGGGTTAAGCTTATTCGATTGTATCTGATGGCCAATTACTTTATGGCTCAGTATTTCTTTGCTCACTGAGCATTCACCTTAACCGGTAATTGTTTCTGGAAATCAGACAAGTGAGAGTAAGTTTTCCAGCCTTTCAGCTCTGCATATTGATGAGCCATACCTTTTTTCCCTGTAATTTGGGAAATCAGTGCCAATCCCTGACGTTTGATAACTGCTTTTTCATAAAACTCAATCAATTGTGCTTTGGTCACTTTCTCCATTGCCGCAATCACTTTCTCCCGTGAATCAAATTTGAAATTATTGCGTGCAAAGTCCAAATCATAGCGAGACGCTTCTGAATAGAAAGTCTGAGGCGGCAGTTGCATCTCCGTCAGCAGTGCTTTTTTATACTGTTCAAATTCAGCCTCAGGCATCGCTTTCAATTTTTTCTCAGCCTGTTGATAGAAGTTTTGGTAACGTTGATGCAGGTAATCAGGTTGTTTACTGTTGCTCTGTAATAGAAAACCTAGTCCCCACTGCTGCCCCACACCTTGATTAAAAGTAAAAACGGCATAACCCAGTTGTTCCACAGTCCTCAATTGATCATAGAACCACTGTGACAAAATGCTATCCAGCACACTGGAATTAACATAACCATTAATACGATCATACCCTGTTGGAATATAGATCTCCGCCAATGCATTATCAGTACTGTTGGCAGTACCTTTAAAATCAACCGCATAATTATGGTCGACTACAATACGAGTACCAGTCCACCACACGTTACCCTGATTGGCGAGCTGCTTCTGAGCGGATTGAACAATATCGATACTTTGCTGCTTAGTTAAATTACCGAAGATAAACGCCTGTAAAGCTGAGTATTGGATCATCTTTTGGCGATATTTCACGATATCGTCAATGGTGATGATATCCAGCGTCTTCAATTTTTCGGTCTGTTCGAAGTAAGGCACACTAGAAAGGCGCGAAACCGGCTGTATGGCCATTTGGAAAGCTTTACCATTGTTGGCAACTTCAAGTTGTTCCCGATACCATGATTTCGCCTGTTCCAGCTCCGCCTGAGTCGGTGTAAACGAGATATATTGATTAATAACTGAAGTCAG
This sequence comes from Xenorhabdus hominickii, assembly GCF_002632725.1. Lineage (GTDB taxonomy): Bacteria > Pseudomonadota > Gammaproteobacteria > Enterobacterales > Enterobacteriaceae > Xenorhabdus > Xenorhabdus hominickii. Next base: position 1,455,074 of record NZ_NJAI01000001.1, on the reverse strand, counting down.
TAACTCCGGTAAATGTTGCGTATAACCCCTAACGTCAATTTTCAAACCATCAGCATAACCTGTGGAGATGCCCATTCCTCCGACTGAAGCCTGATAACCCAGTTGATCAAGTTTAAGTTCAGACAAATAAGCTAACAATGTGTCCGCAAGCTGATCTTTAATATCCGTCAATCTGTTAGGATTGCGCATCTCCAATGTAATACTGCCTTTAGGTTCATCCGCAAAATATTGACTTGGCATATAAAGCAAACGAACATTAGGTTTTTCCAAAATCATTTCAGGATGTTTCTGGCTACCCGATGTTTTAATCAGAGATAAATCATCAGGAATATACGGGTTCAATTCTGGTAAGGAGAACGAAACGCCTTGTTCGAGGTTTTTCCATTCAGTGAGCTGTTTCTGGGTAATTTTATTGACCTGATAGGGTGCCTGAACAAAGTAAGCTTCTTTGTTATGTGGCTCTGTTGGACTGATAAACCAAATGCGTGCATTGTCAGGCGTTAACTCCTTCAAGCGGCTGGCTATCGCTTTCGGATTAAAGTCATCTGCAATATAACCAGCATCCAACACATGGGAAATAGGTAATTCCAGCATAGCGTCGGATAGCCCCTCAATGTAGTTCATATTTCGTACGATTGATGCGTATTGGAATGACAGATTGAGCACTTTGGTCATTTCATCAAAATAACTCTTTTGAATACCCTTTTGCTTTAACAGATTGATGTAAGAAAAAATAGCCGCAATAACTTGATCCCGCTGTTCAAGCCCTTTATCCGTTAAAGAAACATAAATACCAAAAGTTCCCGAGTTACCATCAATTTTAGGACTAGCAGATGCACTGATCCCTTCTATTAGCCCCTGTTTCTGCAACCAATCAGACAACGTATTTTGGCTACGATTACCAAGCAAATACCCGATATATTCATCTGTTTTGCTGCGAAATTCTGCACTGTTATCCAAGATACTGAATTCCAGACGCAATGCCTTATGTGGCTGTGCAGGAATATAATGAATGATGATCCCTTTTTCTTTCTCCGTCACTGCCGGCACTATAATGGATGACACTGAAGCATGTCGGTTTGGAATTCGGCCAAAGGTTTCTGCCGCAAGCTGTGCCAGTTTGTCTATTGATTTATTACTGTACACTACGCCTTTCATCAAGTTAGCGGAGTAATAGCGCTGATAAAAATCAACCAGTGCCGTCTGTAATTTACTGTCGGGCTTATCTTTTAATGTTTCCAGATTTCCACCAGTAAAACGAGCATTAGGATGGGCTGGGTTGATAGTCTCAGCACGGATTTGCCATATACGATGCCCTTCACCCGCGCGGGCAATGGTCATTTCGTTATCGACAGCATTACGTTCACGATCGGCATTAAGTGGATCAAACAACGGCTCAGTAAGCGCATCAGCAAGACGATCTACCGCTCCGGTCAACGAATCATTTTCAACTTCCAGGTAGAATGATGTGCGATCGGCCGTCGTACTGGCGTTACGGCTGCCTCCATGTTTTTGCAAAAATTCAGCAAATCCCCCCGGCTGAGGGTAGCGTTTGGACCCCATTAATACCATGTGTTCCAGATAATGAGCCAAACCAAGCTGGTTATCTGGATTTTCCATATGGCCAACAGGAATCGAAACAGCAGCCAAGGATTTAATCGCTTTCTCATCAGACACCAGCAGAACTGTCATGCCATTTTGCAACTGGATGGCTTTATATTGACGAGGATCCCGATCACTTTTATGAATCGTATCCGGTAACAGCTGCCACGGCGACTGCGCGTATGCTGTTACCCCACAAAGTAGCAGAAAGAGCATCGTTATGATGCGGATAATATATTTAGGCATAACCTAATATTCTCCCTATTTATTTGAATAACGAGCCATTTGAATAGCGAGCCATAGGCAACAAATAGCTCTGGACCTCGCGCTTCATACGCTCCAAAAGTGATTGATCAACTTGCCGGAAAGCTCGCTGTGCATAGTGATCGCTGCTTTCTCCTGTTCTGTCATGTACTCCTAGCCATTGCTCCATCAACTTGCTTTCAGCTTTGTGTTGAGCCTCCTCACTGAAATCAATTTCCTGACTTTCCTTGTCAAAGCATTCCACTAACCATGCCCAGCCACTTCGACAAAACAGGGGAAGAGGGACAGACATTCCTTGAAAATAGCCTTCTATCATCCGACTTAGGTATTTTTCCGCCTCATCCTGTTCCAGTGGCAAAAAACGACACTCTGTCAGCTTGTTACCCTCTTTTTTCCCCCCTTTTATCGTTCCATACATGCGGCTTTCACTCGTACCACCTGAAAAGCAATAGGCAAGATGTTCAATCCATAGTTGGATACCATCATTGGCCGTTAAGTTCGCTGGACGCCAACGTAAAATTCCATCGGGCTGAACCTGATTGATTTTGCTCGTCAATATCACATCGCCAATTTGCTCGTGTAAATCGATGGGATAGGAGTCAGTTCTTTCTTCACGCACTTTATTCGCCAATGGTTGTATGGATTCCAATTGATCCATCCAATACGCTTCACCAAACGCCCCATATGGCAACCCACCCGATGCCCGGAGGTGATGGAACAACGATTCAGGTGACCCCTCTTCTATTAAAATACTTAACAGAAGCTGGTTAAACTGATAGCGCTGCAAATTATCCAGTACAAAAGGTTCTTCTTCAGGCAGCTCCATCTCTTCAATAACAAAATGCACTTTTAGCCGTTGCTGGAAAAACGCCCGGACAGGATGGCGATAAAAACGGATCAATTCATCTAGTGCAATTTCTTTTATTTCACTACGGTCAAACGCAATCGGCTGGCAGAAATCCGTAACTGATATCCCTTGCTGCGTCGCCGCTGGCAACCATTCTGAGGCATAACTTTGTGGATAGTGATCAGGCAGGAAATTTTCCGCTGCAAAAGGAACACGCGTATGCTGTGAAATCAGGTGTTCTTTGACCCTCTTTGCGCTGTCATCAACATTCAACATTTCATCACCGGATTGGCAAAAACTTTGACAAACATAATCCAGTAACTCATTGACCAACACGGATGGGTTACACTCAGTATCATCTCGAATCGATTTACCGATATAACTGATATAAAGAGACTGCTCAGCCGATACCAATGCTTCTAAAAAAAGATAGCGATCATCATCGCGTCGTTTTCTATCCCCTCTCTGAGCTTTGTCTGTCATAAGATCAAACCCAAGCGGCGGTATTGTGCGCGGATAAACCCCGTCATTCATTCCCAACAAGCAAACGACCTTAAAAGGAATGGAACGCATTGGCATCAAGGTACAAAAATTAAGTGACCCCGCCAGAAAACGCTGGCTTATCTTTTCATCATCAAAACGCAATGCTAATTCATCACGCAGTAGCACTAAAGGAACACTTTCGTCATAATGAGCGTTAAGGCCATTATCAATGATTTTTTGCCATTGCTGAGTAATGAGTGCCAGCACCAATTCAATTTCATCATCCGATTCGAAAAAAGTTTCCAGCAATTGCGGGCACACTGCCATCCAATCAACCAACCGCTGCTCTTCACTTAAAACCTTACGCCAAAGGTTTAGTTCCATTAAAAATTCAGCCAGTTGACCCGCTAACTCGGCAGCAAGACCGCTGGATTCATCATATGGCAAAACACCATTCCACGGACCAGCGTGGCTGTCCATCGCATAACCCAATAACATTCGAGTCAAACCAAAACGCCAAGTATTTTGCCCAGTTGCAGGCAAAGATAATGCTTCAATATTGTCATCATCCAATCCCCAGCAAATCCCGGATTCTTTCACCCAACGCCGCAGCAAACGCAGCCCTTCTTCCTGAATAGCAAATTTATTGGCTAAAGCTGGTACTTCCAATAATGCCAGTACTTGCTCAGCGGTAAATCGACTCTGTGGTAAATCCAACAGGGTAATGAAAGCCTGTAAGACAGGATGAGCTTGACGAACTTTACGATCAGAAATAGCAAAAGGGATATAACGCTCATCCGGAGCGTTGCCAAAAACAGCCTGAATATAGGGTGCATAACTGTCTATATCAGCCATCATCACTATGATATCCCTCGGTTTCAGTGAGGGATCATCATCCAATAAATGAAGGATCTGATCCTGCAACACTTCCACCTCTCGCTGTGGACTATGACATGAATGAAAAGTCAATGAACGATCTGCATCATCAAATGGCCGCTTTTTCAGACTATTTTGAAAGGTGTTTTCCGTAGAGCCAATCTGGGCATAATCTTCAAGATTCAGGATATCTCGCTGGATTTGATGCAGGATACAATCGGGTTCCAATTCAACAAAAGCATGTACATCAGAATCTGGCTCCAACTGTGACAGCAGGTAAAGGTTATCTCTCCCCAATTTTCCCCAAGAGGCAAGTAGTGGGTTATTCAGGTTTTGCTCGCCCTCTTCATTAAAAAGTGACGTTGCATTTTCTGGCTCTTTAAATCTCTCCAGAAGCTGATTACTTTTATAATGTTTTGGTTTCCGGCTATTTAACTTGGAAAGAAACGCATAGCTTTGGATATCCCCCCAATAATATTGGCACGGGTTAGTAAACATCAGATGAATATCAATATGTTGCCCTAATGCTTTAAAAACCTGCAAATAAGCTGGCGGCAATGCTGATATTCCGCAGATAAAGATACGTGAAGGTAAACTTTCCAATCGAAAGCTGCCTTCTTCCAACGTTGAAACAAATCGACGGTATAAATTGGCTCGGTGCCACAAGGGTTGCTGTAACTCGCGGGTATATTCTGTCAGTTCAGACCATAATCTTTTTTGCCACAATTGATTGCTGTTCAACCCATCAACTAATTGACCGTTTTCCCAACTTTCCAGCCATTGCGGACGATAAACCAGATATTGGTCAAATAGATCGGCAATTCGGCCAGCAAGTTGATGGATCTTGCGTTTATCAATATCTTGGTCTAGATAATGGCTGAGCGCCGAAAATTCCGTTTCTGTTAACAGAGTCGGCAACAGCCTCATCAACTTCCATTTCATGGCATCTTTGCTGAAGGCTCCCTCTTTGGGAACATCAGCCAATATTTGCGTAAACATTTGCCAGATAAAGGTCGCCGGTAGTGGAAATTCCATGTTGGCTGCAATGCCGAGTTTCTCTGCCAGTTGAATCTGCAACCACTGAGACATTCCAGGGCTTTGAACCAGAATAACGTCTTTGCCAAATGGGTCAGAAAGTGGGTTTTCCCCGATCAATATCGCCATCAACTCTTTGAGAATATCGAGTTGATTTGAATGATAAACTCTAAACATCACTGCCCCCACTTGCACAAATCCAGCGCTCTAATTTACTTGGTTTATTGTAATGTAATGTCAACTTAACCGTTAATTGATAGCATCCCGAAAAGTGAAACTCTCGCTGAAATTCAGCCTTCCATCCCAGCGGTGAGGCCATTTTCCCCGTTGCCTTTCCAAATTCTGGATGTCCGTCCAACTGCTCATATTGTTCCAATTGGTTATAGACATCTCTGACCACCTTAAGCTGTACCCAATATTGCTGAAAACTCGTTGACAATGCCTGATGGTAACGCATCAAACCCAATACAGAGATCGCGAATACGACAGATGCCACCATAACCTCCGGCAAGCTCATACCTTCTTGTCGCCCAACCTGATGGAATATTTTCATAAACAAAATTCGGCCTGAGGAACAGGGCAAAAATCCAACCAACCACTTGCAACGGGAATGAGTTTAATAGGAATAAGTGTATCTTGATTTGGGTATTTCATCTGTTCCATCCATTGATAAAGTTCAAGATTTTCCCCTGTTGTAAATTGAGCGACGCCTTTTAATAGAAAATGATTACCCGAATAGTGCTTAAGGCAGCTTTTTAAATGAAATTCAGTTTGCTGCAAACAAAGCCAGCCTTCCATCTCTTGCTGATTAACCTGCCATGCTTGCACTTTTCCCCATGTCAGTGACGACGACTCAGCCCGTAGAAAAGCATGCATATAATTTTGTTCATCCATCATCATGAGCATCGCATTTTCCCGCTGATAATGAAGTGCTTTCAACATCATTAAGCTCAATGCCAATAACATCAGTATTGATATCAATAGAATATTTCCCTGTTGCTTATTTTCCTTCTGTCTTTCCATCCTTATTCCCTGATATTACGCAACCGAATTGTCGTTTGATAACGATGTACAATAGATGGAGATTTCAGCCAATGAGCCTTAATGGATAAAGTGATAAAAATTATCCCTCCCTTTACCCGTGATTTTTCAAGATGAAAGGTATCAATCACGATTTCTTTTGGATCAAATAACCTTTCCCAACCATTTTCCTGACAATTATTTACTCCTCTTTTCCATTCAAGCGATCGGTTATTTAAACGATAACCAAAAAATTCGGAATCAATATGTTCGGGTTTTTCCCACCTATTATTTAAATTGAGATCAAAAGCGACAATAAAACAAGAATTAACTGATTCTGCATTCTTATTTTTAATGACTAATGACTCCCCCTTACACTGTTTTCTATCCTGACAATAACCAGCTCGCCGAATATCTTTCTCCATCAAATAAACCGTTCTGCTCACCAAATAATGAAGCCGATATTTCCGGTAAAGATCGAGAATCTGGCCTGATAAAACCGGATAGGTTTTCGTCATAGCAACAAAAATCACACTGCTGATCAGCATAGCCACCACAACTTCCAGCAAAGAAAACCCGGCCTGTTTTTGTTTAAAACAGAAAATAGTCGACATCATGGATTTTTTATTCCCTCACAATTAGGAAGCTGCTTAATAGTATTACTGCAAGTTCTGATCCGCCCACGTCCAGAAATCACTACGCTAATTTCACCAGCAGAATTTGACAGCATAAAACTGTTGGGCATAGCCGTATTTCTGATACCATAAAAATCAATGCGTTCAGTCGTAGATGATATCAAACGAACATCATCATGCGGAGATTTGACCCTCTCTTCATCACCTTGATTGCAATCCGATATCTTGGTCATAGAAGACACCAAACACCATGACTGCCCCATGACTAACCATAATGTACGATCCTGATTGAGATAACTTGCCAGAGCTTGCTGCCTTTCCATAAAAGACAACACATTTTGCATTGCCGATTGTAAACGCAGATGATTTTGATATTGCCCCCAATGATACATCCCCCAAAAAAGAGTGATAGAAATGATAAACATCGCTATCAGTAACTCCACTAACGTAAATCCTGATTGCTCATTACTATTTTCTTCTTTGCTACTCTCTTCTTTATTTTCATAAAACATCATTGTCATACCAATCCGCCTTTCTTCTATTTCAGGCGTATTTTTTCTTGTGGGGAATATCTTTTATTTATTGAAATACAGAAAGTTAATTTAAGGAGTTATGCGAAGAGCTTTCAGAGAAAAATAATGACAAAATGACTTTTTCATTTTATTTGCGAAACGACACGCAAAATTAATTGATGGCTAATTTTTCGTATTGAGAAGTGCTAACGATAAAGGTAAAAAGAGCAGGCAAAACCCGCTCTTTAACAATTTGGCATACCCTATGGATTTCGAGTTGCAGCCAACAAAGCTGCAACTTGTATGATGAAAGGTATAAGTTCTTAAATCGCGACTGGCGCTTTGATACCAGGATGTGGATCATAATCCACGACTTCAAAGTCTTCGAATTGATAATCGAACAGTGAAGCAGGCTTACGCTTAATCACCAATTTAGGCAACGCACGTGGTTCACGACTCAACTGAAGTTTGGTTTGCTCCAAGTGGTTGCTATAAAGATGGGTATCTCCACCTGTCCAAACAAAATCACCTACTTCCAGATTGCACTGCTGCGCCATCATGTATACCAACAGGGCGTAGCTTGCAATATTGAATGGCAATCCTAAAAACACATCACAGGAGCGCTGGTAAAGTTGGCAGGAAAGTTTGCCATCTGCCACATAGAACTGGAAGAAAGCATGGCATGGCGCTAATGCCATTTTATCCAGCTCTCCAACGTTCCATGCGGAAACAATAATTCGGCGTGAATCCGGGTCGCTCTTCAATTGTTCAATAACTTGCGTTAATTGATCGATTTGACGACCATCAGGTGAGCCCCAAGCGCGCCATTGTTTACCATAAACAGGCCCCAAATCTCCGTTTTCGTCAGCCCATTCATCCCAGATGCTCACGCCATTATCATGCAAATATTTGATATTGGTATCGCCATTTAAGAACCAGAGCAGTTCGTGAATGATCGAGCGGAGATGACAACGCTTGGTGGTTACCAATGGAAAACCTTCTTGCAAATTGAAACGCATCTGATGACCAAAGATCGAGAGAGTTCCCGTCCCTGTACGGTCATCTTTTGCTGTGCCTTCTTCCAGCACTTTTTTCATTAAATCCAGATACTGTTTCATTTTGCCTCTTGTACCTTGTTGTTTCGAGTCTTGTTGCGCGGGCATTTATATGCCCAGATCATCATAAAAATTCCCACTAAAATCATTGGAACTGAAAGGATTTGCCCCATACTGATCCCTTCAAACAATCCGAGCTGTGCATCAGGCTGGCGGAAAAATTCGACGATGATGCGGAATATACCGTAACCAATCAGGAATAACCCTGAAACGCTCCCCATCGGACGAGATTTGCGGATAAATAAATTGAGAATAATAAACAGGACAATACCTTCAAGTACCATCTCATAGAGCTGTGATGGATGGCGAGGCAAGACACCGTATTTTTCCAGAATCGGCCATAAAGAAGAATTGGCTGTGGCTAGTGCAATATCTTCGCTGCGGGAACCCGGGAACAACATCGCCCACGGTGTATCAAGCGTAACTCTCCCCCACAATTCACCATTGATAAAGTTACCGATACGTCCCATCCCCAAACCAAAGGGAACCAATGGAGCGATGAAATCAGCAACCTGCAAGAAGTGACGCTTAGTACGACGCGCAAACCACCACATAGCACAAATAACACCGATCAATCCACCGTGGAAGGACATACCGCCATCCCAAACCTTGAACAAATACAGCGGATTATCAAGAAACATTGGAAGGTTATAGAACAGGATATAACCCAGACGTCCACCGACGAAGACTCCGACAAATCCTGCATATAGCAGGTTCTCTACTTCATTTTTATTCCAGCCACTGTTTGGTTTTGCTGCACGGCGATTTGCCAACCACATAGCAAAAACAAAGCCAACCAGATACATAAAACCGTACCAATGGAGAGATACGGGTCCGATAGAAAATATGACAGGGTCAATATTAGGAAATGCCAGATAGCTAGTGCTCATCGTTCCCCACTAAAAAAATAATGTTGTGTGAATGAATGATATTTATTGTCTGAATATACCCTTCATCTTTCAAGCTGTCGTTTTGTTGGCTGCGCTATAACTTGAAATCTAATGGGCATAAATCTATTGAGTATAAGTTATCTTATGCGATTAAAATTATATTGCTTGAATAACTTAAAACAAATAATCGCGGATGATAGCACAGGCAACTAGATGGATTAAGCACCAACCGGATAAAGGGCCTTCTCAGCAGGGTATTCATCGGGTTAAGACTAAATACCTCCTCGAATCAAGCCCCCTAACCCATTGGTTTCCATAAATTCAGATGATAATATTTTTATCTGCTGGCTGGTTTCGGCTTGAAGCACCTCTTCGATAAGATAATCAAGATCATTAACATCTAAATTTCTCAGTAAGTATTTGATTCTAGGAACACTTCGGCCACTCATACTCAAATATCGGTAACCCAAACCCAACAATATTAATGCTCCCAGCGGTAAACCCGCCATTTCACCACATATGCTAATAGGCAGATCAAGACGTTGGCATTCATCAAAAATCAGTTTCAGGGCTCTAATTACCGCAGGGTGTAAATTATCATATAGCGAAGCTACATGTGTATTATTGCGATCCACCGCAAGCAAATACTGGGTTAGGTCATTGGTACCAATAGAGACAAAATCAACCCGTTTTTTTAACTGTGGCAGCAAAAAAATGGTAGACGGTACTTCAATCATAACGCCAATCTTAGGCATGATAACTGAACTGTCAATGGCTTGTTCAACCTCAGCTTTCGCCCTATCAATCAGTTTGAGAGCTTCATCAATTTCTTCAATACTCGTCACCATCGGTAAGAGTATTTTAAGGTTACCAGTGAGAGCATTGGCTTTTAGCATTGCCCGGAGCTGGATCAGAAATATTTCCGGTTGATCCAACGTGATACGAATCCCCCTCCAGCCAAGACAAGGATTGTCTTCACTTATGGGCATATAAGGCAGCTGTTTGTCAGCACCTATATCCAGTGTTCGCAGCACTACAGGCTTATCAGGAAAAAGGGACAATATTTCTTGATAACGGTTCTTTTGCTCATCTTCTGATGGGAAGCCGCTATGCAGCATAAAGGGAATCTCTGTGCGATAAAGCCCAACACCATCAATACTGTCCGCTATCTGCTGTTCATCTTTCAAGCTTAAGCCAGCGTTGAGTTGCACCCGCACCCGCTCCCCATTCTTAAGCTCTGCTTTCTGCTGTTGTTCGCATTCCGCCAACTTACTGAGAACTTGCTCTTCCTCAATAATTTGCTGATATTCCTTAACAATCAGTGGCTCTGGTTCAATAAAGATCTCACCGCGATAACCATCAAGGATTAATGTCCGGTTATGTAAAAGCTCCGGCTGGATGTCCGCTCCCATGATAGCGGGAATTCCCATTGCACGAACCAAGATTGCAGAATGGGAGTGAGTTGCACCATCCCGCACAATTACGCCAACCAGTTGTTCCTGAGGGATTTCGGCCAGCAAATTGGCACTAAGCTCATCGGAAACTAAAATAAAACGCTCCGGCCACTGAGCAGCATCCGTGAACGAATCACTCAGATGGAACAATACCCGCTGCCCAAGTGCTCTCAGGTCAGAAGCTCTCTCTCGCATATAAGGATCTTGCAAACTGGCAAACTGAGCTGCGTATTTTTCAATGACGGTTTTGATTGCCCATTCCGCCACAAAGCCATTATCGACGGAATAAAACAGATCCTGCTTAAGTTGTGGGTCATTTAATAAATGAGAATAGAGGTCAAAAATGGCAGCACTTTCTTTTTGTGAACTCGCCGTAAAACGCTTACTGATACGACGGCATTCCGCTGTTGCTTGTTCGAGAGCTTGAGTCAGCCTTGAGCGTTCAGCCTGATAATCCAAGGTTGATGCCTCAGACACCTGCTCCAGCAATGGTTGAGAACGGTCTTGCCATCCCTGCGCCATCACGATGCCATTCGAAATGGGGAGAGCCTTAATACGGGTCTGACGATATTGACCAAATATCCCTTTTGTTTGTGCCTGAGCAAGGATAACAGCAAGCTGCATCGCCAGTGTAACCATGAAAGATTCTTCACTTTCATTGAACAGCCGTCGTTCACGTTGTTGAACGATCAATATTCCCTGCAACTGGCGACGATAAACAATCGGTACTCCTAAAAAAGCCCGTAAGCTCTCTTCTTTCACTTGGGGAATATATTTAAAACTCGGATGGTCACGGACATCAGCTAAATTGATCAATTCAGATAAACGCCCGACTTCTCCTACAACGCCTTCATCAAAGGCCAAACTGATTGCTCGCCCTTTGGGTTTATTCAAACCTCTGGTCGCCATCAAGTAATAACACTGCCGCTGATGATCCGCCAAATAGATAGAGCAAACGTCTGTATCCATTGCCAGGCAAGTTTCATTGACCAAGAGTTCAAGCGCTTCAGATAAACTGGCTGCCATGGCAACCTTTTCGACAATTTCCCGTAAGCGCATGAGCATAACAAGTTACCTAGCTTCTTCTACGACGATGTAAATAAGGTGAGTGTAGCTGTGAAACGGACTCTTGTACTGGCATTACAATGGAAGAAAATTCTTTCATCACACGGCGATACACATCCCGTTTAAAAGAAACCACTTGCCGGACTGGATACCAATAACTGACCCAACGCCAACCATCAAATTCTGGCGTATTACTGCGCTGCACATTAATATCTGCTTCATTGCAAAGCAACTGCAATAAAAACCAACGTTGCTTTTGCCCAATACAAACGGGCTTTGTATCCCAACGCACCAAACGCTTGGGTAATTTGTAACGCAACCAATTACGGGTCGATGCGAGAACCCGTACATCTTTGCGATTTAAACCAACTTCTTCAAACAATTCGCGATACATCGCTTGTTCCGGTGATTCCCCTGGATTGATACCCCCTTGAGGAAACTGCCAGGAATGCTGACCATAACGACGGGCCCATAAAACCTGACCTTGGCGATTACAAATTACAATTCCTACATTCAGGCGGTAGCCATCATCATCGATCACCAGACTACCTCTCGATAAAACAAATTTGAAAAGATAGCTAATTGTTTCACACTCACCTCAAGCGGTAAACCTATATGATTGGACTTTGCAGACGTAACCGAAGTCTCTACAATACCGCCATCTCAACGGGGTGCTGATGTTGTGAAACAATGCTGCTGAGAACAAACCCGTCGAACCTGAACCGGTTAGTGCCGGCGTAGGGATTTGAGTCGCTACCAATTGATATAAATGAATAATTTTCATTTATCACCATCTCAGATCCTTTGCCAATCTTCTAATAACTCATGTTAATTACTACAATTAATTACTACAGGAGAGCAAAGTGTTTAAGAAATTATTTTCCGGCTTGATTGCCTTCAGTACACTATTGATTTCTGCCTGTGTCTTTGCTCAGGCGACTCAGGAAAAACCCACATTAACAGTTTACACTTATGACTCATTTGCATCTGAATGGGGTTCAGGGCCTGCCATTAAAAAAAACTTTGAAGCAGAATGTAACTGTGAGCTGAAACTCGTTGCTCTAGAAGACGGAGTATCACTGTTAAACCGTCTGAGGATGGAAGGCAAAAAAACATCGGCTGATATCGTATTAGGATTAGATAACAATCTGATTCAGGCTGCACAGCAAACCGGATTGTTCACACCAAGTCATGTCGATGTCGCAAAATTGAAATTACCCGTTACCTGGAATAACAAGACGTTTATTCCTTACGATTACGGTTACTTCGCTTTCATTTACAACAAAAATACTTTACCTCATCCTCCCAAAAGTATGGATGAATTAATTAATAGCCACCAGAATTGGAAAATTATTTATCAAGATCCACGTACCAGCACCCCGGGCTTGGGGCTGCTGCTCTGGATGCAGGAACTCTACGGAGACAAAGTAGCACAGGAATGGCAAAAAATGGCAAAAAAGACACTGACTGTCACTAAGGGATGGAGTGAAGCCTATGGTCTGTTTCTGAAAGGCGAAGGCGATATGGTGCTGAGCTATACCACATCACCGGGCTATCACATTATGTCAGAAAAAAAAGATAATTATGCGGCGGCTATCTTCAAAGAAGGGCACTATTTGCAGATTGAAGTGGCTGCTCAGTTAGCCACCAGTAAGCAACCTGAATTAGCACAAAAATTCATGGAGTTCATGATCTCACCAGCATTTCAGCAAGAGATCCCAACAACTCAGTGGATGTATCCTGTGATTGACATTCCTCTACCTGACGTTTTTAAGCAACTTCCAGTGCCTCATAAATCCCTGCAATTCAATGCAGATGATGTAGCGAAACACCGTACAAAATGGATCCGTACATGGCAAAGCGCTGTCAGCCGTTAATTGCGGGTTGGTTATTGCCGGGGATCATTGCCTCCGGCCTATTATTTATTGTTGCCCTATCAGCATTCGGAGCGCTGTGGTCCAATGCACCTGAAAGTGATTGGCAGGAGTTCTTGAATGACAGCTATCTTTGGCATGTCATTCGATTCACTTTCTGGCAGGCATTTCTATCTGCTATTTTCTCGGTAACCCCTGCCATTTTTCTGGCACGGGCACTTTACCGTCGCCATTTTCCAGGAAAGGCACTTTTTCTGCGCCTATGTGCCATGACGTTGATCCTGCCTGTTTTGGTCGCTCTGTTTGGTATCCTTACCGTTTATGGTCAAACTGGCTGGCTGGCCAATATCGCCCAATGGATAGGCATTGAATACCGTTTTACACCTTACGGCCTACAAGGAATTTTACTAGCGCATATTTTCTTCAATATGCCGATGGCAACGCGGTTACTGCTGCAATCTCTGGAAAATATCGCAATCGAGCAGCGGCAACTCGCAGCGCAACTAGGCATGAGTGAATGGCAACATTTTCGTTTTGTGGAGTGGCCTTATCTGCGCCGCCAAATTTTGCCGACAGGGGCGTTGATTTTCATGCTGTGTTTTGCCAGCTTCGCCACCGTGCTTGCTCTGGGAGGTGGCCCTGCTGCAACCACAATTGAATTGGCTATCTATCAGGCACTCAGTTACGACTATGATCCCGCTCATGCTGCCCTGCTTGCACTTATTCAGCTACTTTGCTGTCTTGGTCTGGTGCTAATGAGTCAAAAGCTTAAAGGTGTGCTTTCTGTAGGATATGGTCATCAGCAGCAGTGGCATAATCCACAAGATTCATGGCTGCAAAAATTAATTGATGGCTTACTTATTAGCACTGCGTTACTGATTTTGCTCCCTCCTTTGTTAGCCGTTATTGCAGATGGACTGAATAGCGGTACTTTTACCGTATTACACCAGCCAGCTTTATGGCAAGCCTTTACCACATCCATCATTATTGCGTTGGGGGCAGGGGTTCTGTGTATTGTTCTCACCATGATGCTACTCTGGAGCAGCCGCGAACTGCGTTTACGTCATTCGCCTCGCTGGGGACAAGCAATGGAAATCAGTGGATTGTTGATCCTTGCCATGCCGGGAATTGTCCTTGCCACTGGCTTTTTCATTCTGCTCAACACCACCATTGGCATACCTAAATCACCTTATATATTGGTTATCTTAACCAATGCACTGATAGCTATCCCCTACGCCCTGAAAGTATTAGATAATCCTATGCGTGATCTGGCTGAGCGCTATAATCCACTGTGTCGCTCCCTTAATATTCAGGGTATTCATCGCCTGCGTTGGATTGAGCTCAAGGCACTGAGAGTTCCACTGGCACAAGCATTGGCTTTCGCCTGTGTTTTATCTATCGGGGATTTTGGTGTTGTCGCATTATTTGGCAACGAAAATTTCCGTACCCTGCCCTTCTATCTTTATCAGCAAATTGGGGCATATCGTAGTCAGGACGGTGCAGTAACCGCATTTCTGCTACTCCTTCTCTGTTTCATTCTGTTCACTGTTATTGAACACCTGCCGAGCCGACGCTATGATTAAACTTGAAAATGTTACTTATACTTATGAACATCTTGCCATGCAGTTTGATGTGACCGTTAAGGTTGGCGAACGTATAGCAATCCTCGGCCCAAGCGGAGCAGGTAAAAGCACATTATTAAGTTTAATGGCCGGTTTTCAATTTCCAAAACAAGGCGATATCTGGTTAGATGGTGAAAATCATACAAAGACCCCACCTTCCAAACGACCAGTTTCGATGCTGTTTCAGGAAAATAATCTGTTTTCCCATTTGACTATCGAACAAAATATTGGCTTAGGGTTACACCCCGGTCTGCGATTGAATACCGAGCAAAAAAACACACTCCAGCAAATTGTCATGCAGGTCTCGCTGGAAGAATATTTGCCTCGACTCCCTTCCCAACTTTCAGGCGGACAGCGCCAACGGGCAGCATTGGCACGCTGTTTAGTCCGCCATCAACCTATTCTATTGTTGGATGAACCGTTTTCGGCACTTGATCCTGCTTTGCGTAATGAAATGTTGGGGCTGTTAGATCAGGTTTGTAATGAACGTCAGCTAACTTTATTGATGGTATCCCATAATCTTGATGATGCAGCGAAAATTGCCCCGCGCTCTTTGCTGATTGTCGATGGGAAGATTCATTATGATGGTGCAACAGAAAAATTAATAAATGGAGAAGCACCTGAGGCAGCGATTTTGGGAGTAACCGTTATTTAAAGCCAAAAATCACTTAGTTTGGATACCCAAAATAGTGTGGATACCAAAAAGAAATCATGCTGATGAGGTAATAAATAGATAAAATTTTCTCGGTGATTGCCGTATCGGCGCCAATCAGTATTATCAAGAAGCAGCCAATAAAGATCCTGTCTACGATTTTGTGCAATCACTATTTTATTTAAAAGTGGCCGTTTAAACGGCCACTCGTCCAATACGCTCTACTCATTGCTTTTTGTATAACCCAATTCCACTTTCTTATAAACAACCAAATTTTCACGATCTTCATCTGGCCTGTGACCATGCCAAAATAACACCATACCCTTGGGAGCCGGCTCTATCTCTTCGGATAAAACAAGCAACCAATCACATTTTTGAGGAGCATCAAACCTATTCTGTTGTTGATGTAAAATATGTACATAGTAATAAAGCATTGGGGCTTCGGACTCTCCAATGTTATATGATGCCATACAGTGATTATCTTGATATTCATCTGCCAACTTCTGCTTTAGGTCAAGAAATACCTCTTGATAACCTTTAGAGTAATCAATCCAGCCAATAAATAATGTAAATACAAGTCCCCAAACAGTAGCAATACCGAGAACCCAATTCTGAGCGGCTTGCAATGCAGGAGATTTAGAGATTAGCCAACGTTTAGCTGCCCATATAACCGTAATCAAAACAGCAACAATAAATATAAACCACGAAAAGTGCATCTGATAACTCATTGGCAGCCATCGACCAAGTGGTGTTAACCAGTGTTTATAATCGCTGGAAAACGCCAAAAAATAACAAGCCCATAAAAAGACAATCAGAATAAACCAAATGATAGAAAAACATCTGCTTAAATATTTATAGATTACTTCAGGAAATTTAATGAAAATTTCCGTTCCCAAAATTGCCATTGGTGCAATAAAAGGCAAGAGATATAAGGCACGGCCAGAAGCAGATATTTGTAATAGAATAACGCCTAATACAACAAAGGCCGCACAAAGAAAATAATGTTCATCCAATAAAGTTTTAATCGGATACTTTAAAATAAAGATAAAAGCCAATATACCTGATGGCAGAGAGAAAAATAACACGGCTTCAGGGATCGTCGTCAGGTTACCTCTGGCCCCAAGATCTTCTACAGAAAAACCCAAAAAACGGCCTATGTTATTATCCCATAACCAAACTTTAAATAAATCAGGATGTTCAATAAGTAACATGATTGGCCACGGCAGGATTAAGGCCAGCGCAATAAAGCCTGACAATAAGGTACTCAGCCAATATTGTTTAGTCCGACAACGTTTAAGAAAAACAGGTGCCAAAAGAAGGCAAAGCCATAATAGCCCGGGGATAAAAACCCCTTTCGATAACAGTGTCATGGCTGTACCTATGATCAGCCATAAACAGGAATAACCTCTTTTTTCGTTTCTAATTAATCCTAATAAACCATATAGACCAATAGTTGTTCCTGCTATCAATGAGGTATCAGTAAACATGTCATGGCTGTGGCGAACCAACCCAGGAGCACTAGCATACAGGGCGAAAGCAATCCAGATCCGACTATCTGTGAAATTTTTAACATTAAAGACACGGCAGGACAATAGGATAAAAAAGGAAAAGTTGATCACTGAAAACAGTAGAGAAGCGGTTCTGGCGGCATCGTGCATCGGCAACCAAGGGGATAAGAGATGTATGAATGAAGTGGCTGTCCAATAATACAAGGGGGGTTTTTCCATGAAAGGTTGCCCCGCATTCATGGTTACCAACCAATTTCCTGTCTCATACATAGTTTGAATAATGCCAAAACTATAATTTTCATCTTGTTTCCAGGGAGTATGCCCATAAATACCAGGTAACAGATACAGTAATATGAAAGATATAAATAAAATTAAAGATTTTATATCTGATTGAGCCAATTTATAGGAATTATTCATCGCGATTTACCATTTGCAATTAACACTCATTTTTCCATAAAAACTTCAGTAAACATATCACTCCATAAAAACTATAGAAAAAGGCAATTAAATACAATGAGGATAATACTTAATTCATAATAATTTAAATTTATTTGAAGTAATTTAAATCGGTTAACATTACCAAGGTATAACTAAATACATTATAAATAATAATTGACTCAATAAATCCCACTCTCTTTCTGTAATTTACAAATAACGGATAAAAATAATAGATCAAGTCCATGATTTTTGCCAATCCGTTCGTGAGTTTCCCTTCTTGTACGTTAGATACCCTACAACAGAGTGTTTTTTTATTTTTACCGGATATCACAACTTACTTTTGTTGCTACGTGGAAACTTGTATCAAAACTGGCTAATTTTAGATAGACTTTTTGAATTAATGAACGAAAATGATTTTTATCAAAGTATCTTCCGCACCTTAATTATATAGATTAAAAATAATACATCTTAAAAAACAAATAGGCTAATAATGAATGTATATTTAATTGATGTTGATAAGAACAATTATAAAGATGTAATGTCTCTTGAAGTTGAGCCTGGACAAGAGAATTTCGTCGCCCCAAACTCAGAGTCGATTGCCGAATCACATTTTAATGAATATTGTAAACCGAGAGTAATCTGTTTTGGTGAAGAGATAGTCGGTTTTGCAATGTATGAGCGTTGTGTGAGTGAAGGAAAACCCAATGAATATAATCTATATCGGATGATGATTGATAAATCGTTCCAAAATCAGGGTATTGGAAGTACTGCGATGACATTATTACTGGATGAAATGAAGCAACAAACTGATTGCTACAAGATTTCTGTTTGTTATGACGAAACTAGCGAACGTCACAAATTATTCTATCAACGCTTTGGTTTTATAGAAACCGGTTATTGTGAAAAGTATGAAGAAATGCTAGCTGAAATTATCGTGGAAAGGTAATTTTCATCAGGTTATAAATGAATTGAATATCATGCTCGGTAAAAAACTGCCTCTCCCGCTTATCAATCCACATCAATCGAAAAAGGCAATTTTGAATTTATTCACAATCCAGCAGATTAATTACCATAATCAATTCCCTCTTTTCCAATGGAAATACCTTTAATTTTTTCTTCCACTAAAGACCAGAATGCGCTTTTTCTTTTATGGTTCTCATAGAGGGTGGTCAAATAAGCTTGATTAGAAGCAATGCCTTCTGCACTTTGTATCTTTTCTCCATAATCCAAACTTTTCTTAAGATCTGAAACAGCGTACTTATAATATTTACTCACGGCACGACTAAGCACATCTTCAACAAGTTCACGCCTTAAGAGCGTTGCAGCAAGAGGAAAATCTTTTTGATACAGTGAATGTGAAGCATCCCTCATCACTTTAGGCGGAAGCTCAGTCATTTTTATGGCGCTATCTTTTCCCAAGTTCAAAACATAATTATTGATTAGATCAAACCTTTCCACAGAGATTAAAAATAATAAGTAATATAATTCATTTTCCTTATCTTGCTTGGCTATATCCAAAAACAAAGTCATTGCATCATTTTGTTCACTCTTATCAAGAGTACTTGCATATAACTCATAAAATTTATGGTGATAGTTATTCTTGAATGCCTCAATACAATGTTGTTTAGCCTCTTCTTTTTTGCCTTCTTCAAGATTGGCTTTAATCAATAACTCCATCATCATATTACTGAATTCAGTTGGCAGTTTTTTTTCTTTTTTCTTGAGGTTTTCCAGCAATACAATAGCTTCATCCGACCTGATATCTTCAATCAACAATTCGGCATAGCCAAGATAATATTGGGGATATAAAAATTCTTTTTTCTTCTCAAGATACATTTTAAAGAAATCAGTATCTTTGAGGGCGTAACTCAATTCCAATGCTTCATAATCTTTTTCGTGCTGAGAGAAGAGATCCCTTACCTGACGAAGGATTTCAAGGCCCAAAACAGATTTATAATCACCCAATAAAGAGATGGGAAAATAATACTCGCCCTGTAAAAATTTGAAAATCTTGTTTGCCAGTATGGCATTATCACTCTCCTTTTGCAGAGATAATGCCTTAATCCAAGATTCGACAAGGTAGTAATAATAATCCTGCCAACCGCCACTGGATGTGTCTTTGGTTTCACTCAAGCGTTCAAAATCTTGTAGCATATGGGCTAGTAATGCTT
Organism: Xenorhabdus hominickii; assembly: GCF_002632725.1. Classification (GTDB taxonomy): domain Bacteria; phylum Pseudomonadota; class Gammaproteobacteria; order Enterobacterales; family Enterobacteriaceae; genus Xenorhabdus; species Xenorhabdus hominickii. Next base: position 1,435,011 of record NZ_NJAI01000001.1, on the reverse strand, counting down.
CTGATTCAACAGGCTCTAGCGAAATAACCCGGTCCAAAAGTACGGACATATAGTTATGCAGCTCTTTGAAAAAGATATCCGTTTCGTAATAATCAAAAAATCGTTTGCTCTTGGTACGTTTTTTATATTCTTTATCAATCAGTTTCAGAATATCTTTCGGTTCCAGCAGATACCCACTGACAAGCGTGGTCTTAGCCAGAGGGTTATTTCTGATTAATGCATGAATAATTTCAAGCAATTCTTCTTTATTAAAACTCTCGAGTAATTCAGATTGTTTTTTTGTCAATTCATTTTTCATCATGATACCTCATGTTCTGGCTTTTCCAAAAAATAACTGTATAAATAACCATTATTACTGCTATGATTAAGGTCATTATTCGCCACTATGTTGATATACCCGTCGTCTTTCAAGTTGCCGTTTTGTTGGCTACGCTCACTCACCCCAGTCACATAGATTGCTATGCTCCTGGCGATTCGTTCCCTTGTCACGGTGCTGCATCTTGAAATCCATTGGGCATATGTTTTTTTGGCCTTAAAACAAAAATGTTGCAGAAATACTATTCAAGAAGATCATGCAAGAAAATTACGCTGAACAAGGTTTTATTCTCACTCGCCACTGGAAAGATACCCCATCTGGTATTGAATTAGTGTATTGGTTAGCGGCGGAGACGGGTACACGTCGTATTACCATTCCCTATCAAAAAGCAGTGGCTTTTATCCCTCAGCATAGTTTACAAAAGGTAAGGCATCTCATCGACCAAGAGCGGAATTGTGAATTAAAGCCGCTGCCATTGAAAGATTTCAATCGCCAAACCGTGATTGCTTTATATTGCTTGCAGTATCGCCAATTACAACACCTGGAAAAAACGCTCAAAGAACAAGGTATCCCACTTTACGAAACTGATATCCGTCCACCTGATCGATTTATGATGGAACGTTTTATTACAGCGCCCGTTTGGTTTAACCAAAAACCGGATGGAAGTTATCAGATGAAACCCAATCCTACTTATCGCCCTAATCTGAAATGGGTGTCGCTGGATATCGAAACCAGCCAGAATGGGGAGCTATATTCCATTGGCTTAGCCGGATGCGGCGAGAAAACCGTATTTATGTTAGGCCCTGAAAATGGTAACCGACAGGATCTCAATTTCAAACTGGAATATGTCGCCAGCCGCCCACTGATGTTGGAAAAGCTCAATGAATGGCTGGCACACTACGACCCTGATGCCATTATTGGTTGGAATCTGATTCAGTTTGATTTAAGAGTGCTACAGACCCATGCCGAACGCTATAACGTGCCATTGAGATTCGGCCGCAATAATGGTGTGCTCGAATGGCGTGAACACGGCTTTAAGCCGGGGCACTTTTTTGCCTCGGTTGAAGGCCGTTTGATTATTGACGGTATTGAAGCGCTGAAAACCGCAACGTGGAATTTCCCTTCATTCAGCCTTGAATATGTGGCACAGGAATTATTGGGAGAAGGAAAAGCCCTTGATAATCCTTATGACCGGATGGATGAAATCAATCGCCGTTTTCAGGAGGATAAACCCGCCCTTGCCCGCTATAATTTGCAGGACTGTATTCTGGTCAACCGTATTTTTGAGAAAGTGGATTTGATGGCGTTCTTATTAGAGCGTGCCACAGTCACCGGATTGGCCGTAGATCGCAGTGGAGGGTCAGTAGCAGCATTCACTCATCTTTATATGCCGAGAATGCACCGTATTGGCTATGTCGCGCCCGTTTTGCCTACTTATGTTGATGATAGTAGTCCCGGCGGTTTCGTGATGGATTCTTTTCCCGGGCTATATGATTCTGTGCTGGTGCTGGATTATAAGAGTCTCTACCCGTCCATTATCCGCACGTTTCTGATTGACCCCGTAGGGATGGTCGAGGGACTCGCGCATCCCGACAGTGAACACGCCATACCCGGTTTTCGTCAGGCATTTTTCTCCCGTACACAGCATTGTCTGCCGGATATTGTCACTCAAATTTGGCTTGAAAGAGACAAAGCTAAAAAGCAACAAAACGCACCACTTTCCCAAGCTCTGAAAATTATTATGAATGCGTTTTATGGTGTGCTCGGTGCTTCTGGCTGCCACTTTTTTGATTCACGCCTAACCTCATCAATTACGATGCGTGGGCACAAAATCATGCACCAAACCCGTGAGTTAATCGAATCACAGGGCTATCAAGTGATTTATGGCGATACGGATTCAACATTTGTCTGGCTGAAACAACCTCACTCTGAAGAAGAAGCCAGTAAAATCGGTCATTTTCTGACACAATTTGTCAACCAGTGGTGGAAAAACCATCTCAAAACTGAATTTAATCTTGCAAGCACACTTGAGTTGGAATTTGAAACGCACTATCGGCGCTTTTTGATGCCAACGGTGCGAGGTACGGAACAAGGCAGCAAAAAACGCTATGCCGGATTAAGTGGTGATAAGGTCATTTTCAAAGGATTGGAAACGGTGAGAACTGACTGGACGCCACTTGCACAAATATTTCAGAAGACGCTGTATAGCCTGATTTTTCATCAGCAACCCTATCAAAATTACATCCGCGAGTATATCGCCCAAACACAAGCAGGTAAATTTGATGACCGTCTTGTTTATCGTAAACGACTGCGTCGCAAGTTATCTGATTATCAACGCAATGTTCCTCCCCATGTCAAAGCTGCGCGTTTAGCGGATGAATATAATCAACAGCATAATCGTCCACTACAATACCAAAATGGTGGTTGGATCAACTACATAATCACCCAATCCGGACCCGAACCGTTAGAAAATCAGACTTCTCCGCCAGATTATGAGCATTATATCAATAAGCAATTGATGCCGATTGCCGATGCGATTCTGCCATTTATTCAAGACGATTTTATGACCTTGCTAACAGGGCAAATGAGCATCTCTTTTGAATAATGGACATTTTTGCAGGTGACGACTTGCTCAGCATCAATTAACATATCGCCCCTCTAATGGGCAACGGTACTTTTGTGACCCCCGTTATTAAAAAACGGGAGCTGTAAAGTGCTATTGAAAACTATTCCTATCGATAACCAATGATGATCGATATCCAACAAAAGCAGCCATCCTGCAACCATAAATAATATTGTCTAACAGAAAACTGAGCCAAAATTTATGCCATTTACTCTTGGTCAACGCTGGATAAGCGATACAGAAAGCGAACTTGGATTAGGAACGGTCGTGGCGCTTGATGCGCGCATGGTGACGTTGCTTTTCCCTGCCAGCGGAGAAAACCGCCTTTACGCACGCAATGACTCCCCCATTACCCGAGTGATGTTTAATGTGGGTGATACCGTGACCAGTCACGAGGGCTGGAAACTCAAGATCGATGACGTTCAGCAAGATAATGGCCTGCTGATCTACGTCGGTACTCGTCTGGACACTGAAGAAGAAAATACCTGCCTGCGGGAAGTTTTTCTGGATAGCAAACTGACGTTTAATAAGCCGCAGGATCGTCTGTTTGCCGGTCAAATTGACCGCATGGATCGCTTTGCACTGCGTTTTCGCGCCCGTAAACACCAGAGCGAACAATTTGGTCTGGCAGAAAGTGGGCTGCGGGGCATCCGTGCCAGTTTAATCCCTCATCAGCTCCATATTGCCAATGAAGTGGGTAAACGCCATGCACCTCGTGTGTTGCTGGCTGATGAAGTTGGTCTGGGTAAAACCATTGAAGCCGGCATGATTATTCATCAGCAATTGATGGCAGGTCGGGCTGAGCGTGTGCTGATCATCGTACCTGATAGTCTGCAACACCAATGGTTAGTAGAAATGCTGCGCCGATTCAATCTGCGCTTTTCGCTGTTTGATGATGGCCGATATACCGAAGCGCTTCACGACAGCGATAATCCATTTGAAACAGAGCAACTGGTTATCTGTTCTCTGGATTTTGTGCGCCGCAATAAGCAACGCTTTGAACTTCTGCTGGAAGCGAGTTGGGATTTGATGGTGGTGGATGAAGCTCACCATCTGGAATGGAGCGAAAAAGCACCAAGTCGCGAATATCAGGTTATCGAACAATTAGCCGAGCAGATCCCTTCTGTTCTGCTACTGACAGCGACACCTGAGCAGTTAGGCCAAGAAAGTCACTTTGCCCGTCTGCGCCTGCTAGACCCAAATCGTTTTCACGATTATCAGGCATTCATTGATGAACAGCAGAATTATCGTCCCGTTGCGGATGCCGTCACGTTATTGCTGTCCGGTAAAACCCTGAGTGATGAACAGCAAAATCTGATTGTCGAACTGATCAGCGAGCAGGATATTGAACCGCTGCTGAAAGCCGCCAACAGTCATCAGGATGAAGAGAGCGAAAATGCTCGCCGTGAACTGATTGCCATGCTGATGGATCGTCACGGTACCAGCCGACTGCTGTTCCGTAATACCCGTGGTGGTGTTAAGGGCTTCCCACACCGTGAACTGCATGAAATCAAGTTACCATTGCCAGCTCAATACCAAACGGCAATCAAGGTTTCTGAAATCATGGGGGCCAAAAAATCCGTGGAAGCGCGCGCCAAAGATATGCTCTATCCAGAGCGGATCTATCAGGAGTTCGAAGGGGAAAATGCCACATGGTGGAACTTCGATCCCCGCGTAGAATGGCTGCTGGGTTTCTTGACAGCAAACCGTGACGAGAAAGTGCTAGTGATCTGCGCCAAAGCAGAAACCGCTCTGCAACTGGAACAAGTTCTGCGTGAACGCGAAGGTATTCGCAGTGCCGTATTCCACGAAGGTTTATCCCTGCTGGACCGCGACCGTGCCGCCGCTTACTTCGCCTCCGAAGAAGAAGGGGCACAAGTGCTGCTTTGTTCTGAAATTGGCTCTGAAGGACGTAACTTCCAGTTCGCTAATCAGCTTGTCATGTTTGACTTGCCATTTAACCCTGATTTGCTGGAACAGCGTATCGGCCGTTTGGACCGTATCGGTCAAAGCCGCGATATTAAGATCAGCGTGCCTTATCTGGAAAATACTGCGCAATCCATTCTCTTGCGTTGGTATCACGAAAGTCTGGATGCCTTTGAACATACCTGCCCAACAGGCCGCCCCATCTATGACAAATACTATGAAGTTCTGCTGAATTTCCTTGCCAAACCGAATGAGCAAACTGGCTTCAATGAGTTTATTGCCGAATGTCGCGTACATCATGAGCAACTTAAACAGCAATTGGAGCAAGGCCGTGACCGTTTGCTGGAGATGAATTCCAACGGTGGCGAGCAAGGTCAACAACTGGCTGAAAAGATTGCAGCGCAAGATAACGATACCGATTTGGTGAGTTTTGCCCTGAATCTGTTCGATATCATCGGCATTAATCAGGAAGATCACAGTGACAATATTATTGCCCTGCATCCATCCGACCATATGCTGGTACCTGATTTCCCCGGATTGCCAAAAGACGGCTGCTCCATTACGTTTGACCGTGAAAGAGCACTCTCCCGCGAGGATACTCAGTTCCTGAGCTGGGAACATCCCATCATTCGCAATGGCCTGGATTTGATCCTGTCAGGGGATACCGGAAGCTGTGCAGTTTCTATCCTGAAAAACAAGGCACTGCCAGTCGGTACGCTGTTGGTCGAGTTAATTTATGTCGTTGAAGCTCAAGCGCCGAAACACCTGCAATTGACCCGTTTCTTGCCACCAACACCATTGCGTCTCTTGTTGGATCTGAAAGGGACTAATCTGGCTCCTCAGGTGGAGTTTGAAAGTTTCAACCGTCAGCTCAATGCCATCAATCGCCACAATGCCAGTAAGCTGGTGAATGCGGTGCAGAAAGAAATTCATGCTATTTTGCAACAATCAGAGCCTTTGGTTGAAGAGCAAGCACGTGAATTGATTGAGAAGTCGAAGAAAGAGGCTGATGAAGCACTGTCAGCAGAGTTGTCACGTCTGGAAGCCCTGAGAGCGGTTAATCCGAATATCCGTGATGATGAACTGGAAGCGATTGCATCTGAGCATAAGCATCTGCTGCTCAATCTTGATCAGGCTAACTGGCGACTGGATGCCATTCGTTTGGTGGTCGTTTCTCACCAATAAATAGCAATTAATGTGAATAGCTATCAATAAATAGCTAATTATCGCTAATCAGTCGTAAATTCAGGGGTTATCTCCACGAGATGCCCCTGAGTTTTATGCTCCTCATATTAATCTCACACCGTCAGCCATATGCTGATAGAATGCGCCCCGTCATTTTTCCGACTCAATTATTTTTCGATGCTATTATTTTTCCAACGCAATGGGAGCCGCTATGCTGGAGTCTTATAATCCCCCGACTGATCCTTGGCTGCATGTGCTTTATCAGGATGAGCACATTATGGTTGTCAATAAACCCAGTGAATTACTTTCTGTGCCGGGTAAAGCCGAGGATCACAAGGACAGTATCATGACGCGGATACAAGCTGAATTCCCAGCCGCCGAGTCAGTACATCGATTAGATATGGCCACCAGCGGTATTATGGTCGTTGCCCTGAATAAAGCCGCCGAACGGGAGTTGAAACGTCAATTCCGTGAACGCGAGCCGAAAAAAGTCTATATCGCGCGAGTGTGGGGAAAAATGGAGCAGGAAAAAGGATTGGTGGATTTACCGTTGATCTGCGATTGGCCTAATCGCCCAAAACAGAAAGTCTGCTTCGAAACGGGAAAATCCGCACAAACTGAATATAAAGTGCTGGAATATGAAGCCCAAGCAACACGCGTCAGACTAGCTCCCATCACCGGACGCTCTCATCAGCTCCGTGTACACATGCTGGCACTCGGTAATCCTATTTTGGGCGATCGATTCTATGCCCATACGCAGGCAAGGGAACTGGCACCTCGCCTGCAATTACATGCACAAGAGCTATTCATTACCCATCCGGCTTATGGCACTCCCATGCATTTTGAATGCAAAGCTGATTTTTAATGAGTGCTATTTTTGCAAATGCTATTTTGGCTAATGGCTAAAGGTTATTTGAAACCTTTTTCTTTTTTAACCAAATCATAAGCAGCTTGAATGGACTGCGCTTTTTGTTTCGCAAGTTCCATCATTTCTGGTGGTAAACCTTTTGCCACCAGTTTATCCGGGTGATGCTCACTCATCAGTTTTCGATAAGCCCGCTTAATGGTTGTGGCGTCATCATGTTCATTGACACCCAGCACCTTACAAGCATCCGCCAATGTCGCACGTGGCTGTCCATGACCGTGGTAATGCCCTTGCTGCTGATACTGGCCGCCAAAATGACGTCCCCCTTCCATCATGGCAAGGAATTGTTCAAATTGAACGCGGGAAATTCCTAATTCTTCGGCGATGACGAACAGAACTTTTCTTTCATTGGGATGAAGTTCACCGTCAGCAAATGCCGCTTGTAACTGAATTTCCAAAAACATCCTAACCAGATCGAAACGGCCGAAACAGGCACGCCGTAATTGTCGTAATGTTTCACGCAGAGGGAATTGGGGCTGTTTACCTTCACGAAACGCTTGTTGTGCGGAAAGCCGTGCCCCACCATGCAATTGCATTCTGTCCATCAATTGGCTGGCGAGTTGAATATCTGTTTCAGTTACCCGACCTTTCGCCTTGGTTAAGTGTCCCAAGACTTGAAAAGTACTACGAAAAAACAGTGCCTGTCTGGTTGGCGCTTTAGTGGTAGCTCCCTGATTTCGTGCTCTGACTTTGTCAAGTAGATGACCAAGCAACAAGCCAATCACTATCCCCCAAAAGCCAGCACCAGACGCGATACCAAATATTAATCCGAATAATTTTCCCCAATACTGCATATAGTCTTCAATTCCCCAATGCCCTGAGCGCAATTTTGCATTATCATACTATCCATTAAGCTCTGTGCCTAACAGCAAGATTAGCAAAGCTAAACTTTACTCTGACGCTTATATCCAATAAATTCCAAGTTATAGCGCGACCAACAGAGCAGTAACTTGAGAGACAAAGGATATATTTATTAACAGCATCAGTCTCTGAGCGTTCGCCGGCATGTTGCCACTGATGACGGAACCGCATAAATATCTATGAATAAATGTTATCCCACTCTGCTGGCCACAATGGTATGGGCAGCACTTTATAGTCAGCAGGCACACGCTGACCTTGCAGCACAATGTATGCTGGGCGTACCTGTCTATGATAAGCCGATCATCACAGGCGATCCCAATAAAATACCTATTCACATTAAATCCGATGATACTCACGGCCAATATCCCAATGCGGTTGAATTCATTGGCAATGTTGATATCCAGCAGGGAAATAAAACCCTGACAGCGGATAAAGTACGACTCGAACAAACACAGGATAAAGTGCCCGTTCGTACTGTCACTGCAACAGGTAATGTCAGCTATGATGACCCTCAGATTATTTTGAAAGGGCCGCGCGTCTGGTCAAATCTGAACAATAAAGATACAGACGTTGAACAAGGTAAATACCAAATGGTTGGTCGCCAGGGGCGCGGCAACGCAGCTAAGATGATGCTGCGTGATGAAAATCGCTATACCATTATGAATAGCGGGTTATTTACCTCCTGTTTGCCGGGTAATGATAGCTGGAGTGTTGTCGGCTCCGAAGTCATCCTTGACCGTCAAGAAGAAGTAGCTGAGATTTGGAATGCCCGTTTCCGCATTGCCAATGTTCCTGTATTTTACAGCCCTTACTTGCAGTTACCGATTGGTGATAAACGCCGTTCTGGTTTCTTGATCCCGAATGCCAGTTTTTCCAATAAAGATGGCTTCCAATTCCTGCTGCCGTATTATTGGAATATTGCCCCCAATTATGATGCCACGATTACTCCGCATCTCATTACGATGCGCGGCATGAAGCTGGATAACGAGTTTCGTTATTTAACCAAGGCAGGTACCGGTACAGTTGCGCTGGACTGGATTGGTAGTGACCGCCTGTATGCGGAAGACAAAAGACTCAATATCAGGCCTAAGCGGGATAGCAACAGCCGTTGGTTACTCTACTGGAACCACAGTGGCGTGATGGATCAATCCTGGCGATTTAATGTTGATTATACCAAGATCAGTGACCCGAACTATTTTAGTGATTTCTCTTCTCAGTATGGTTCGAGTACTGACAGCTATGCGACCCAGAAATTCAGTATTGGCTATGCCCAATCAAACTGGAATGCCACGCTAACAACCAAACAGTTCCAGATCTTTACCATCAATGATAGAAGAAGAGCCTACCGAGCAGCCCCGCAATTGGATCTGAATTACTATAAAAACGATTTAGGGCCATTTGATTTCCATACCTATATTCAAGCAGCTAAATTCACCAGTGTAGGTAATCAGTGGCCAGATGCAACACGCTGGCATCTGGAACCAACTGTTAGCTTACCTCTTTCCAATGGTTGGGCCAGCATCAATAATGAATTTAAATTAATGGCTACCCATTACCAACAGGATATTTCTGATGCAGTCAAAACCAATTCCGATACAGCTTCATTGGAAAGGTCAGTAAATCGTGTCCTGCCAGTATTTAAATCAGATGCTAAGATGGTGTTTGAACGCTCCATGTACCTGAATAAGGATTACACTCAAACTTTGGAACCCCGCGTTCAGTATCTCTATGTGCCTTATAAGGATCAAAGTAACATTAACAATTTTGATTCTTCCTTATTGCGAGCTGACTATACCGGCCTGTTCCGTGACCGCTTTTACAGTGGGTTAGACCGTGTTTCATCAGCCAATCAGTTTACTACTGGTGTTACTACCCGCATTTATGATGAAGATTTAGTTGAACGTTTTAGTCTGTCCGTAGGTCAAATCTACTACTTTGAACGTCCACGTACCGATGATTCCATTCCTAATTTTAGCGGTAAAGATATCGTCAGAAATAAAAAGGGAACAGGTGCTGCGACATGGGCCGGGGATGCCAATTGGAGAATCAATGATTCTTGGGGCCTCAAAGGCGGGCTGCAATATGATAACCGTGTAGGCAGCCTGACCATGGGCAATGCAGTAATGGAATACCGCCATGATGCTAATCGCCTGTTGCAGTTGAATTATCGTTTTGTCGACCGTGATTATATTCAGGCTACGCTCGGGAGCTTACCCGCTTATCAGCAAGGCATTTCACAGGTTGGTCTGGTGGCGAGCTGGCCGTTGGCTGATCGTTGGGCCTTTGTGGGAGCGTATTACTACGATACCAAAGAGAAACAGCCGGCAAACCAAATGGTAGGTATTCAATACAACACTTGTTGCTGGGCGGTCAATGTGGGTTATGAGCGCAAGATCGTCAACTGGAGGTTCGGCAGCAGTCAATATGACAATAAATGGTCATTCAATGTTGAACTTCGTGGCTTAAGTAACAATCACAGTTTGGGTAGTCAGAAAATGTTGCAGCAAGGTATTCTTCCATACCAGCGTGCATTCTGATACCGATAAACGCAATGTAAACACAATAACCCCGCTAAGGCGGGATTGATATGATGGGAAACGTATGAAGAACTGGAGATCGCTTGTTCTCGGATTGATGTTTTCAGTAAATACTGTCGCCGTGGCGGCACCGCAGGAAATCAATAGAGTGGCTGCTGTCGTTAATAATGACGTCGTACTGGAAAGTGATGTCAACAGCCTCTTACAATCCGTTAAACTCAATGCAAAACATGCAGGCCAGCAAATACCTGATGAAAAAGCATTGCATCACCAGATCCTTGAGCGCTTGATTATGGATGACATCATTCTGCAAATGGCAAAGCGTATGCAGATTACTATCCCTGATCAGGCCTTGGATTCAGCTATCGAAAATATCGCAGCTCAAAACCATTTGAGCTTGGTTCAATTGAAACAAAATCTGACTGCCGATGGTATTAATTTTGAGACTTACCGTAATCAGATCCGCAAGGAAATGACCATTGCGGAAGTACGCAACAATGAAGTACGACGTCGTATTAGTATACTGCCACAGGAAATTGATTCTCTGGCAAATCAGCTCAGCAGCCAGAATAATCAGAGTACGGAGTTAAATATCAGCCATATCTTGATCCCTCTGCCAGAAAATCCAAATCAGGGTCAGGTAGAAAAGGCCGAAATGACAGCCAAAAAGATTTTGTCTGAACTCAAGAGTGGTACAGAATTCGCTAAACTGGCTATCGCCTATTCTGGGGATACTCAAGCCCTGAAAGGCGGCAACATGGGCTGGAGCAAACTACAGGAGCTGCCATCCTTGTTTGCTGAGCAACTTCAGGATGCGCACAAAGGACAAATTATTGGCCCAATTCGCTCCGGTGTCGGTTTTCACATTCTGAAATTAAATGATACCCGTGGTGGCAATATGTCGGTTGCGTTGACTGAAGTGAATGCCCGCCATATTCTATTGAAAACAACACCTGTTATGAGCGACGAAGAAGCTCGCAGCACGTTGATGAAACTCAGAGAAGAAATCTTAAATGGCAAAACCAAATTCGAAGAAGCTGCAAAAGAACATTCTGACGATCCTGGTTCAGCCATGCGTGGTGGAGAGTTAGGCTGGAACTTGCCGAGTGCTTATGATCCGGCTTTCCGGGATGCGCTAACGAAGCTGAAAAAAGGCGAAATTAGCCAACCTGTTCATTCCTCTTTCGGCTGGCATTTAATCCAACTACTTGATAGCCGTAAAGTCGATAGAACTGATGTAGCACAGAAAGATCAAGCCTACCGTCTTCTGTTTAACCGTAAGTTCAATGAAGAGGCACAAAGCTGGATGCAGGAATTACGTGCTTCCGCTTATGTGAAAATTTTAGATGGTAGCGATGCACAACAATAAGCCCATCATTATCACCCCCGGCGAACCAGCCGGGGTTGGTCCTGATTTAGTCATTGCCCTCGCCCAAAAAGAGTGGCCTGTCCAATTAGTTGTCTGTGCCGATCCTGAGCTGATGCTTTCACGAGCCAAGCAACTGAATTTGCCCCTGCAACTGCAAACTTATTCTCCCGAGCATATTCTCCCATCACAGACTGCGGGAACCCTGAGTATCCTGCCCGTTTATCTCCAAGCTCCTGCCATAGCAGGTGAGTTGAACCGAAAAAACGGTACTTATGTCACGGACACACTGGCGAAAGCCTGCGATGGTTGCATAAATGGAGAGTTTTCAGCGCTAGTGACAGGCCCTGTAAATAAGGGCGTCATTAATGATGCCGGAGTACCTTTTACCGGACATACTGAGTTTTTTGCAGACCACAGCCAATGCTCAAGAGTCGTTATGATGCTGGCAACAGAAGAGCTACGAGTCGCGCTAGCAACAACGCACTTGCCTATTCTGGACGTCCCCAAAGCAATTACGTTTGATTCCTTGCGGGAAGTTGTCACCATCCTTAACCATGATCTGAAAACCCAATTTGGTATCCATCGCCCCCACATTTATGTTTGTGGCCTGAATCCTCATGCCGGTGAAGGTGGGCATATGGGGCGCGAAGAAATAGACGTAATCATTCCAGCACTGGATAGCCTGAGAGCGGAAGGAATATGGTTGGAAGGGCCATTGCCTGCTGATACGTTGTTCCAGCCCAAGTATTTAGACAATGCCGATGCCGTGCTTGCGATGTATCACGATCAGGGGCTACCCGTGCTAAAATACCAAGGTTTTGGCAGGGCAGTGAATATCACGCTAGGTCTGCCATTTATTCGAACGTCTGTCGATCATGGCACAGCATTGGAGCTAGCGGGGACAGGTCAAGCAGATGTGGGTAGTTTTATTACCGCATTAAATCTAGCAATTAAAATGATACAAAATAGTAATGAATAATAAAGTCCACCAAGGGCATCATGCCCGTAAACGTTTCGGGCAAAACTTTTTAACCGATCAGTTTATTATTGATAGCATCGTCGATGCGATGAACCCACAGGTCGGTCAGGCTGTCGTGGAAATTGGCCCGGGTCTGGGTGCTCTGACAGAACCTGTTGGTGAGCGCATGGATAAAATGACCGTTGTCGAACTTGACCGTGATCTGGCGGCTCGTCTGCACGTTCATCCGAAGCTGAAAGATAAGCTAACCATTATTCAGCAAGATGCAATGACGGTTGATTTTGGTCAGATTGCCAAAGAGCGTGGGCAATCCCTGCGTGTATTTGGTAATTTACCTTATAACATCTCTACGCCGTTGATGTTTCATCTTTTCAGCTATACTGATGCTATCGCTGATATGAGTTTTATGTTGCAAAAAGAAGTCGTTAATCGTCTTGTCGCGGGGCCTGGCAATAAAACCTACGGGCGTTTAAGTGTAATGGCACAATACTACTGTCAGGTCATCCCTGTTCTTGAAGTACCGCCTACCTCATTTACGCCAGCACCGAAAGTGGATTCAGCGGTAGTACGTTTGATCCCACACAAAAATATGCCTTATCCGGTTCAGGACATCCGTATGTTAGCCCGGATCACAACTCAAGCATTTAACCAGCGGAGAAAAACTATCCGCAACAGCCTCGGAAATATTTTTTCCATTGAACAGTTAACTGAACTGGGCATCGATCCAAGCACGCGGGCTGAAAATATCTCTGTCGAACAATATTGTAAGATGGCAAACTGGTTATCGTCTCAGTCTGACATTGCCTGAAACCAATAAACAGCCATTGCAGTAATAGGAGGCACTTATGCTCAACGAACCAAGAATTCATATTCAAGTACAAAGTACTTATGTAGAAAGTCAATCACAGCCGGAACAACAACGCTTTGTGTTTTCTTATACAATATTAATTCGCAATCTTGGGCATTCCCCGGTGCAACTTATTAATCGTTACTGGCTTATTACCAACAGTGACGGTCACCGAACAGAGGTTCAGGGTGAAGGGGTTGTTGGAAAGCAGCCTTTGATCCCGCCGGGAACAGAATACCGTTACAGTAGTGGAACGGTTCTGGATACCCCCCTGGGAACCATGGAAGGCCATTATGAAATGGTTGACCACAAAGGTAATCCGTTTCGTACCGCTATCCCTGTGTTTCGGTTAGCTATCCCAACCTTGATAAATTAATTATGGCTACATACCTTATCGGCGATATTCATGGCTGTTATCGTGAGTTACACACTTTATTAGAACAAGTCAATTTTCATCACAGCAAAGATACATTGTGGCTGACGGGCGATCTGGTCGCCCGTGGCCCTGATTCGTTAGCCGTGCTTCGTTATCTTAAGCAACTCGGCTCTGCGGTTAAATTGGTGTTGGGTAATCACGATCTGCATCTGTTAGCTATTTACGCCAAAATCAGTCGTAATAAACCCAAAGACTTGTTGGATGAATTGCTCACAGCACCGGATATTGATGAATTAGTTAATTGGCTGAGAAAACAGCCAATGTTACTGATCGATGACGAATTGAAACTGGTTATGGCACATGCCGGGCTTACGCCACAGTGGGATTTGGAAACAGCCAGAATATGTGCCCGTGAAGTAGAAGCCATTCTCCGCAGTGACAGTTATCCTTTATTTATCAATGAAATGTATGGGGATATGCCGAATAACTGGAGTCCCGAATTAAGTGGCCTTGCCCGGTTGCGTTACAGTACAAATGTGCTGACGCGAATGCGCTACTGTTTCCCAAATGGGCAGTTAGACATGATCTGTAAGTCCAAACCCGAAAATGCCCCTGCCTCACTTAAACCCTGGTTCGCATTACCACGCAAGATCCCTGATGATTATTCAATTGCATTTGGTCATTGGGCTGCATTGGACGGTCAAGGAGCGCCTGCGGGCATCTATGCACTAGATACGGGCTGTTGTTGGGGAGGTAAATTGACGATGCTACGTTGGGAAGATAAACAGTATTTCAGTCAAGCATCATTGACCACAAAATCGAAAGCCTGAATCAGCGACGCCGGAGTGCCTTTCAGCCGTCCACCGCAAAGGACACTCCATGCGACACTCAGAACGAAAGTTCAATTACTCTCGGCGTTCCAAGATTTCAAAGCAGTAGCTGTGTGAGTTATTTTCGTCTGCATCATAATATTCGGTGAAGACGGAATTCCACTCGTCAGGCTCATAATCAGGGAAATGTGTGTCCCCTATAACTTCTGCATCAATGTGAGTCAGATACATGCGATTGGCTAAAGGGATAAATTGTTCATAAATCTTTCCTCCCCCCATCACCATGATTTCCTCGACATCACCAGCGGCAGCCAAAGCAGCTTCAATGGAATTGACCCAAGTGACCTGATCATCACTCGCTGGTTGACTGCTGATTACAATATTCAGGCGTCCCGGCAGTGGGCGGCCGATTGATTCATAAGTAACCCGCCCCATCACAACCGGCTTTCCTAGTGTATTACGTTTGAACCAGGCTAAATCACCTGGCAGAGTCCATGGCATGGCGTTTTCCATACCAATAACTCGATCCATAGCCATTGCAGCAATCAAGCTGATATTCATTAAGCCACCTTACAGGCAAGTAGTATGAAAAGTTCGGACACTATACGGAAAGGGCTACTCACAGTCGATAAGATTAGCAATATATTCAGAACAAATAGTTTGTTTGCATACTAATTGCTAAACAGTCAGTTAGTTACAAGTTAGCTACAAAATAACAGCCCCATCTGAACTGTCGGGGCATACGCTACAAATTGAAATCTATTAGAAACCACTAGAATTAACAATCAACTGCCCAGAGACACCAAGATCCGCCATTTCCAATATCTGACTGTAATACATGAAAGGAAAAGAGTCATAAGATGGCTGCATCATATTCACCAATAGTTCTGCTCGATCATCAATCCAGACTGTATCTTTCCAACCATAATCCTGCGGCTCTGGGCGATTGCCATTCAGGCTGATGACTTTGAACCTTGCCCCTTCAATATGGAAAGGTTGGGGAATTGACGTTGTGACTATCCAGCGCTCCCATGCCCCTTGCTGGCTAGTAATATGGTCATTCATCAATGTGCCATTAATCCCTTGTGTCGGATCACCTAAAACAAGATGGCGGCTTGGAATGGGGGAGTTAACATTTGGATTATCAACCACGAGCTGAGCGGGTAATTGATCTGTTATCAAAGGAAGTAGTCCACTGGCTTTAAGCGTCAATACCGTCGTTGACAGCAATTTGTTTGAAGGCTCAAATAACCCTTTTAGGCGATCCATCATACCCGCGGATTCTCCCGCAGTAATGGCCACACTTTCCACTTTCGACATATCCACCAAAACTTCGCGGCGTTCTCCGGGCGCAAGTGGCAATTGCTGCACAGCCACAGGGGCGGGTAGCAATCCTTGATCTGTACCGATCATGTAGAAAGGACGCCCATCACTGAGCTGTAATTGATATCGCCGTGCATTAGAGGCATTCAGTAAACGCAGTCTGATCCAACCTCTGGCAACTTCAACAAAGGGATTTTCGACACCGTTAACGACCAAAATATTACCAAGGAAACCTTGATTAGCGGGAGGGTTATATTGTGGTACACCAAAATTATCCAGCCGCTTATCCTGCAAAATAACCGGAAAATCATCAACACCATAATGTTTGGGCAAGGGTAAGCTGCGACTACTTTCATCTTCCACCAGCCACATACCCGCCAGCCCAGCATAAACATGGCTCGCCATTTTGCGCGGTGTATTGGCATGATACCAACAGGTCGTTTCGGGTTGATCTATCGGAATAACCGGCGACCAAGTTTCACCCGGAGCCAGCAAACGTCTCGAGCCTCCCATCAGAGTCCCCGGCACAAGCAATCCACTCACGGTCATTGAAACAGATTCAGACAAGCGATTGCTATATACCAGTTTGACATCATCACCCCGGCGAACCCGAATAGTTGGCCCTAAATAATGTCCATTGATACCCCAGACCTGAGTTTTATTCTGACCATTAAATGACCAACTGGTTTTTTGTATGGATAGAAATAAAGGTTGTCCACCTCGAGATTCCAGTAAGGGAGGGAGTGGCAATTTCGTTTGTTGACCTTTATTCGCTCGAACCGCAAAAGGAAGCGCCCCTAAACACATAGCCAAACCAGATGCCTGAATAAATTGGCGCCGACTCAGTGACATACTTTCTCCACAGCAGGAATAATATCTAGGACAGAATAGTCTCTACGATAGGAATAGCCATCCCCAATGCTCGTTTATCTAAATGTAAAGCACAACATTATTATTGGGAGATATTTCCCTGCCGCCCCGAAACAACTCAAAATATATTGGGTATATTATTCTATCGATTGCGTTTAATAAAAACGTTAATTTATGAAATGCAATCATATCGCGAATAAAGGATAAATTCTAAAACTATCTTAAATTCAAGCCTAGAATTTATTCAAAATAAGGAAGATGATATTTGGTGATTTCGACGGGATTATACCCAATTGATTTAGCGTTGCCGCCTACAAAACGGCAACTGGAAAGATTAAAAGCGTACCATAATTCAATTAGGATAGCTTATTGAGTTCTTCGACTTCTTTATTCAGTTCTTCAATTTTAGCCTGCATCATTTGCTGACAATGTTCAGCCAATTTACGAACCTGCTCTTTGCTGTATTTCGAGGTATCAATCGGAGGCAACATTTCAACAATCACAGTGCCATTATTCCAGCGATTCGGCTTTATTTTATGTGTTGAAGAAGCACAAACTGGCACAATCGGTACACCTGCCGCAATGGCTGCATGGAAGGCACCTGTTTTAAAGGGCAACAACCCACGGCCACGGCTGCGAGTCCCTTCTGGAAACATCCAGACTGAAATGCAATTCTTTTTGATCTGACTAACGACCTGTGAAATTGTGCCGTGTGCTTTTGACCTATTTTCCCTGTCGATCAAAATGTTCCCCGTCAACCAATAAAGCTGACCAAACAAAGGGATAAAAACCAGATTTTTTTTGCCCACGGTAACGGTACGTGGCTGCACTGCATTCGACATTGTAATCATATCGTAATTATTTTGATGGTTACCGATATAAATACTTGGCCCATATTGCCGGGCTTCTGCCGGGATGCGTTCAACAAACTTAATACCAAACACTTTGTGCAATCTGCCAAATGCGTGACCGAAGGTCATCACATGGCGAGGATCACGCGGGCTGAATAAACAATAGATACAACCGAAAAAACAGAGCAGAATTGTATACAGGATAACAATAATTCCGCGAATAATTGCTAGCATAGCTACCTCTTGTTAAGTAGGCCAGCGTGACACTGACCCACAGTGATGATTGATTTACGCCTATGGCGTATCCACTTCGACTCGTTCAACACGCTGTAAGCCACGAGGCAATGCGGTTCCCTTGCGCCCTCTCTCGGCCCTGAATTTCTGTAACTCTTCTGGACGAAGCAGTAACTTGCGCTTACCAAAATAGAGCGTGATTGAGGATTGTGGGGCCAGTACCAGTAACCAACTCAGCATATCTTCCCCTGATGAGGCCTGTGCTGCTGGGATAGAAACAATTTTGTTGCCCTTTCCTTTAGAAAGCTGTGGAAGATCAGCCACTGGAAACATCAACATGCGACCCGCTTTAGTAATCGCCAGTAGCATATCATCCTGTTCATTGTTGATCTCCAATGGCGGCATCACCTTGGCGTTTTGAGGCAACGTAATTAACGCCTTACCCGCACGATTCTTGGCGATCAAATCGCTGAAAGTACAGATAAAGCCATAACCCGCATCTGAAGCCATCAAGAGTTTTTGCTCTTCTTTTGCCATAAGAAGATGCTCAACCGATGCACCTGCCGGTAATGCCAGTTTACCTGTCAGCGGTTCACCCTGCCCTCTGGCAGACGGCAAATCCAATGGATCGACTGAATAACTGCGCCCTGTTGTATCAATAAATACGACAGGTTGATTGCTCTTGCCACGTACTGCACTGCGGAAACTATCACCTGACTTGTAATTCAATCCCGATGGATCAATTTCATGCCCTTTCGCACTGCGTACCCAGCCCATTTCGGACATAACAACGGTGATTGGTTCAGATGGCAAAATGTCATGATCACTCATGGCCTTAGCTTCTGTACGCTCTTTTAACGGAGAGCGGCGATCATCACCATAGCTTTGCGCATCGGCAATAATTTCTTTTTTCAGCAAGGTGTTCAGTTTACGCTCAGACCCCAAAATCGCTTGGAGTTTGTCGCGCTCTTTTGCCAGTTCATCCTGCTCACCACGGATTTTAACTTCTTCCAGCTTAGCCAAATGGCGCAATTTCAGTTCCAAAATGGCTTCAGCTTGTGTTTCGGTTAACTCAAAACGCTGCATCAGAACTGACTTCGGCTCATCTTCATTGCGGATGATATGGATCACCTCGTCAATGTTAAGATAGGCCACCAGCAAACCTTCCAGAATGTGCAGACGCTTAAGCACTTTCTCCAGACGGTAATTCAAACGGTTACGCACCGTTTCACGACGGAATACCAACCACTCACTGAGGATCTCAACCAGACCTTTAACCGTAGGACGGTTATCCAACCCGATCATATTAAGGTTAACGCGATAACTTTTTTCCAGATCGGTGGTGGCAAACAAGTGATTCATCACTTGCTCAACATCCACGCGGTTGTTGCGTGGAACAATCACCAAGCGCGTTGGATTTTCGTGATCAGACTCATCACGCAGATCATCCACCATTGGCAGCTTTTTGGCTCGCATCTGGCTGGCAATTTGTTCCAGGATCTTCGCACCGGAGACTTGGTGTGGCAGAGCCGTAATAATGACGTTGCCCTCTTCTTTCGACCACACTGCCCGCATACGAACCGAACCACGGCCATTTTTGTAAATCTTGCGGATATCTTCTTTTGAAGTGATGATCTCTGCTTCTGTTGGATAATCCGGACCTTTGACATACTCCATTGCCTCATCAAGGGACAGGTCAGGCTTATCCAGCATAGCAATCAGCGCATTCGCCACTTCACGAGCATTGTGAGGCGGTATGTCAGTCGCCATCCCCACAGCAATGCCCGTCGTCCCATTCAGCAAGATATTGGGCAGGCGTGCAGGCAGCATTTTGGGCTCCTGCAAAGTACCATCAAAGTTTGGTACCCAATCCACAGTACCTTGCCCCAACTCACTCAGCAATAATTCAGCATACTTAGACAAGCGAGATTCGGTATAACGCATTGCCGCAAAGGATTTCGGATCATCCGGCGCCCCCCAGTTCCCTTGACCATCCACCAGCGGATAGCGATATGAGAAAGGTTGGGCCATCAAGACCATCGCTTCATAACAAGCACCATCACCATGCGGATGGTATTTACCGAGCACGTCACCTACGGTACGAGCGGATTTTTTAAATTTGGCATTGTTGCTCAGACCCAGTTCCGACATCGCATAGACAATGCGGCGCTGAACGGGTTTTAAACCATCACCGATAAAAGGCAGCGCCCTGTCCATGATGACGTACATGGAGTAATTCAAATAGGCGTTTTCAGTGAACATGTGAAGCGGCTGGCGCTCTACACCATCGTGAGTTATCTCACTCATGTATTAATTTCCTCAGAATCTGTCTCGACTACCTGTGCGCTATGTTTCAAGTTCTATGTTTCAATTTGAGCGCTATACTTCAATTTCGATGGAATCACCCTTCTCCTGCAACCAGTTACGGCGATCTTCCGAGCGTTTTTTCGCCAGAAGCATATCCATGACTGCAAGGGTTTCCTGATAATTCTCATCGTCGATAGTCAATTGCACCAGACGGCGAGTGTTGGGGTCTAATGTGGTTTCGCGCAACTGGAGCGGGTTCATTTCACCCAATCCTTTAAAGCGCTGCACGTTCGGTTTACCCCGTTTGCGGCTCAAGCGATCCAATATCGCGCTCTTTTCGCCTTCATCCAGCGCGTAATGCACCTCTTTGCCGAGGTCGATGCGATACAGTGGTGGCATTGCCATATAGACATGCCCACGTTTTACCAAGGTCGGGAAATGACGGACAAACAGGGCGCACAGTAACGTTGCAATGTGCAAACCATCAGAATCGGCGTCCGCCAGGATGCAAACTTTACCGTAACGGAGCTGGCTGAGATCGTCACTGTCCGGATCGATACCAATCGCAACAGAGATATCATGCACTTCCTGCGAAGCCAGTACTTCATCCGATGAGACTTCCCAAGTGTTCAGGATTTTTCCTCGCAGCGGCATAATAGCCTGAAATTCGCGGTCACGGGCTTGTTTTGCGGAGCCGCCTGCGGAGTCCCCTTCCACCAGAAACAGTTCTGTGAAATTAAGATCCTGTGAAGTACAGTCTGCCAGTTTGCCCGGCAACGCTGGGCCGTTGGTCAGCTTTTTACGCACGACTTTCTTGGCGGCGCGCATTCTGCGCTGTGCGCTGGCAATCGCCATTTCAGCGAGTTGTTCCGCATCCTGAATGTGCTGGTTTAACCATAGGCTAAAGGCGTCTTTCACTACACCGGAAACAAAAGCCGCAGATTGGCGTGAAGAGAGGCGTTCTTTAGTCTGCCCGGCAAATTGCGGATCTTGCATTTTGAGGGATAACACATAAGCACAGCGATCCCAGATATCATCCGCAGAGAGTTTGACGCCACGCGGCAGAATGTTGCGGAACTCACAGAATTCACGCATGGCATCCAAAAGACCTTGGCGCAGGCCGTTAACATGGGTTCCTCCCTGTACGGTCGGGATCAGGTTAACATAACTTTCTGCCAGTAATTCGCCGCCTTCAGGCAACCAGAACAATGCCCAATCAACGGCTTCAGTATCCCCGCTGAATGTGCCGACAAATGGCGATTGCGGCAAGGTTACCAGCCCATTGACGGCTTCCAGCAAATAATCTGTCAGCCCATCGGCATAACACCATTTCTGTACGGTATCGCTCAGTTTGTCTTTAAAGACAATTTCAACGCCGGGACACAATACAGCCTTGGCTTTCAGCAAATGAGTCAGACGAGTGACTGCAAAACGAGGGATATCGAAATAACTTTCATCTGGCCAAAAATGAACACTCGTTCCGGTGTTGCGCTTGCCACAACTACCGATAATGTCCAATTCTTGGACTTTTTCGCCATTTTCAAAGGCAATTTGGTGGACTTGGCTGTGACGACGAACCGTCACTTCCACACGTTTGGACAGGGCGTTTACCACGGAGATACCAACACCATGTAAGCCACCAGAAAATTGGTAATTTTTATTGGAAAATTTTCCTCCCGCATGTAAGCGAGTGAGGATCAATTCAACAGCAGAAACTTTTTCTTCAGGATGGATATCAACCGGCATACCACGGCCATCATCTATCACTTCCAGAGACTGATCGCTGTGAAGGATCACTTCAATATGCTTCGCGTGACCAGCCAGAGCTTCGTCCACACTATTATCGATCACTTCCTGTGCCAAATGGTTCGGGCGGGTTGTATCGGTATACATTCCTGGACGACGACGAACCGGCTCCAGGCCACTGAGGACTTCAATGGCCTCTGCGTTGTAACTAGATTGAGTCATGTTGTAATTCTGTCGGTTGCTTCGTTATTAGAGGGCCAATTAATACTGATATACTGTTTATAATACCAGTCGCTTACCTATTTTTGGCAACTTTTTTACTATTGCCACTGGTTAGCCCCAAGAAGTTAATAATTTGAGGAAAATAGTATTCGAAACCAATAAAGGCATGATTCCCACCAGATTCGACCGTCTGCCGACACTGCATCAGGTAAGCAACGGCTTGACGATAATCGAGCACTTCATCACCCGATTGCTGCAATAACCAGATAAGATCAGGTGATTCCAGTGGGTCAATGTGCATGATTTTGAGATCATGAATGTGGCTTTGTTCGAGAGTATAGCGCTCTTCGGTGTAGGGATTCACGTTTTCCCCAAGATAATTCTGAAGAAGATCGAATGGACGAACTGCCGGATTGACCACCACGGCAGGCAGGCCAAAGCATTGGGAGAGCCAGATGGCCAGATAACCGCCAAGTGAAGAGCCTACCAATCCGATGTCTTCACCAGCGAGTTCCATCACCAAATCTTCCAGTAAAGCTGCCGCATCTTCAGGATAAGAGGGTAACTGGGGCGCCAGCATGTCAATTTCAGGATGCTGCTGGTGCAACCACGTTTTCAGCTCATTTGCTTTTGCTGATTGAGGTGAACTATTGAAGCCATGTAAATAAAGTAACGTTGGCATTAATACCCGTCCGAATCTAAATCCGGGCAAAATTCGCTACTCTTAAGCCTGTGAACCTGCGTTTGCAGTCTCGCTTCTTCATTGCCAGCCACAGACAGTTCGAGATAACGCCATCCCGGAGCCACTGCATCAAGCATAAAATTAGTACAATGTGGTTTAAATTGCACGCATGTTGATGGCGTTGCCATAACACGGATACCATTCCACATTTCATCAATGACTTGGTGAATATGCCCACACAGAATCGCTTTTACCTGTGTTTTGCCTTTCAGGATTTCTGACAATTCGGGAGCATTACGCAAACTGTGTTGATCCAGCCAAGTACAACCCGATGGTAAAGGATGATGGTGGAGCATGATAATCGTATGGCGATCGCTGTGCTCATCTAAACATTTTGTCATCCACTCGAGCTGGTATTCTGTCAATTCACCATGAGGAACGCCCTGCACCTGACTATCCAGCATAATCAATTGCCAATGCTGCCCGATGAATATTTGCTTGGAAGGTGAAATCCCTGCTGCTGCCAATGTGTCAACCATCGCTGGCTGATAATCATGGTTGCCGGGCAACCAAACACAAGGCCCAGATAAACGGGCAATTCCCTCAGCAAAATTCTGATAGGCCACGATTGTCTGATCCTGTACCAAATCACCCGTTGCGACAATCAAATCAATATCAAGATTCTGTTCAAGGATCATATCCAGTACGGCATGATAACTGCTGTAAGTATTAATGCCCAGCAGTGAGTCACCTTTATTCGCAAACAGGTGCGTATCAGTAATTTGCAATATTCTGGCTGTGGCTCCTTCTGCCACAGCGATTTCGAGCAGGCTTTCCAAATGGTTTCCTTTTACTGTCAATCATGAGAATTATTCTAACGTGTCTTGAGACAAAAGATCTGCTGACTGGGGCACACTTCCCGTTTTCCAGCGTAATATTACAGCCAATCTTTCTTTATTTTTTCATGGTGCAACTCCAGCCACTGTATTGCTATCACTGAAGCCGCATTATCGATGATCCCTTCTTCTACCCACTGGTAAGCCTGTGCGCGGCTAACCGTAAGAACGCGAATATCTTCATGTTCAGTTTCCAAGCCATGAACACCTGACGCGCTGGAAGCATCAACTTCACCGATAAAAATATTCATGCGTTCTGTTGTTCCGCCCGGACTGGAAAGGTAACTCAATGCCGGCTGGCAGCGTTTAATCTCAATACCTGCCTCTTCCGTTGCCTCGCGGCGAACCACCTGTTCAACTTCCTCACCTTCTTCGATCATGCCGGCAATCACTTCCAGTAACCACGGTGTTTCACTGGTTTCAAGTGCCGGAATACGGATTTGTTCAATCAAAACCACTTCATCGCGCACTGGATCGTAAGGCAACAAAACACCCGCATGACCCCGTTCAAACACTTCACGTCTAATGATTTCACTCCAGCCACCCCGGAATAAGCGGTGCCTGAACTGATACTCCGTCATTTTGAAAAAACCCCGATAGAGCGTTTTTTGGGAGATCACTTCAACATCTTGTTTTGTAAAAGTACCGTGTTTAGTAAAACTACCCAGTGAGGCAAGATCTTCACTCATAAAATCTCCTGATTATTTTAAAATTTCCTATTATTAAAATGTATTTTTCTACATTGATCTAAATAAATTCATATTCATGATACAAACAAGTTGAAAAATGAGGCAATATGGCACAAACAGCCACCCTACCTTGCTGGCATTCTCTGCTAGAATCTGTGGTATTAGTTTTTATGCAGAGGCAACTTAGGCAAAATAGCTGCACAACAAGGAACGCAAATGAAAAAATTGCTCTCTCTTTTTATCGCTATGAATCTGGTGGGTTTCAGTACGTCAAGCCATGCTGAAGATCTATTACAAATTTATCAGCAAGCAAAAGAAACAAATCCCGTATTGCTTCAGGCACAAGCTACCCGTAATTCAGTTGTTGAAAAAATTCGCGAAACTCGCAGTTACTTACTGCCTCAATTGGGGCTGAATGCAGGCGCTAAATATGGCAAGGGTTTTCGCGATAACAGAAATTCAGAAAGCCACGGTACAAGTGCCAGTCTGCAACTGACTCAGACCATCTTTGATATGACAAAATGGAACCTACTGAATCAATCTGAAAAAAATGCTAGTATCGCAGATATCACTTACCAAACGGCACAACAAAAATTAATTCTGGACACCGCCCAAGCCTATTTCGGCGTCCTGAAGCAAATTGATACCCTGACACATACTGAAGCGAATAAAGGCTTTCTGTACCGTCAGTTGGATCAGGCCACCCAACGCTTCAATGTCGGTTTGGTAGCCATTACTGACGTCCAAAATGCCCGTTCCAAATATGACTCCATTTTGGCAACCGAAGTTACCAATCGCAACAATCTGGATAACGCATTGGAACAACTGCGCCTGATTACGGGAAATTACTACCCACAGCTGGCAGCATTAAACATTGATCAATTCAAAACCAAACAACCTGAGCCAGCTAATGTGGTGCTGAAAGAAGCAGAAACCCGTAACCTGAGCCTGCTGTCAGCGCGTTTAAATCAGGATTTAAGTCGCGAACAGCTCAAAGAATCACAAACAGGCTATATGCCAACCATTGAGTTAACCGCTAACACAAGTATCATTAACAACCATGGTCGCGGAAATACACGAGAAGATACGTACAACGGAAATAATTCCGTTGAATTATCCCTGCGCTTGCCTCTGTTTAGCGGCGGACTCACCTATTCTAAAGTGGAACAGGCAAAATATAAATTTGTCAGCACCAGTCAGGACTTGGAAAATACCTATCGCACTGTAATACAAGTGGTGCATTCCTCTTCCAATGATATTTCTGCTGCCATCAGTAGTGTTGAGGCCAACAAACAGGCCGTCCTCTCTGCGCAAAGTTCATTGGACTCAATGGAAGCCGGTTATCAGGTAGGAACCCGTACCATCGTGGATGTGCTGGACGCGACAACCACTCTGTATAATGCCAAGCAAAAGTTGTCCGAAGCTCGTTACGATTATCTGGTTTCCCAATTAAAGATCCAACAAGCTCGTGGCACCTTGAATGAGAACGATTTGGCAGCATTGAACAAAATGTTGGGTGCGCAGATCTCAACCTCTGCCAGCCATATTATTAAAGAGATGAAAACACCATCAGTTCGCTGATTTAATGCTCTATCGTTCCAGATTAAAAACGTTATACTAATAAGAAAAGCAGCCCGCCTTGAGTGGGCTGTTTTTTAAGATTATTTTTAAAAATCTTCCTGAGAGCCACTCCCATTGGGCACGATAAATGGGGTACGCTCTTAATCTTAATCAGATACCTTCAAGATGGATGCCCCCTATGACAATTATTTCTTTAACACCTAGGAAACGGACAAAAGAGATAAACCGCGATTCTTTCCGAAAAACGTGGCGAAGCTATCGTTTAGCACCTATAGCACTCGCTGTCAGTGCTGTTTTCATGCTATCAGCCTGTGAACAGAATGATGAAACGGTATCACTCTATACAAATGCCGATGAGTGCTCTCAGGCAAATCCTTCTCAAAGCGAACAGTGTAAAATCGCTTACAACAACGCCCTGAAAGAAGCGGAGAAAACCGCACCGAAATATGCTTCCCGCGAAGAGTGTGTTGCTGAATTTGGTGAACAGCAATGTACTCAGACACCTGCTCAGGCGGGAGTCGGTCAGGCTCAGGCACAAAACAGTAGCGGCAGTTTCTGGATGCCGTTGATGGCAGGTTACATGATGGGTCGCTTGATGGGCGGCAGCGCTGCACCATCACAGCCACTGTTCTCGTCAAAATCAGCCGCCAGCCCAGCCAATGGCAAATTTGTTGATGCAACGGGTAAAAGTTATGGCCCAGCCACTGCCGGTGGTCGCAGCATGACTGTACCAAAAACCGCAATGGCACCCAAACCCGCGACAACAAGTACCATTACCCGTGGCGGCTTCGGTGAATCTGTGGCGAAACAATCAACTATGCAGCGTTCGTCTGCCAGCTCAAGTTCCAGTTCTTCCCGCTCGATGGGTGGTTAATCAAACATGAAACGCATTGGTATTACCGAGCGCCCGGATTGGCGCGAAAAAGCAGCAGAATATGGTTTCAATTTTCACACCATGTATGAGCAACCTTACTGGAGTGAAGAGGCTTATTATCAGTTCACACTGAGTCAGATTGAAGAAATTGAAGATGCGACGGCAGAACTGCACCAAATGTGTTTGCAGGTCGTAGAAAAAGTGGTCGATAGCGACGAGCTACTGGCTAAATTCCAGATCCCAAAACATTGCTGGGAGTTTATCCGTTCTTCATGGGTGACCAGCCAACCTTCGCTCTACTCACGTTTGGATTTCGCCTACGATGGCAAAAACCCACCCAAGTTGTTGGAAAACAACGCCGATACCCCAACGTCCCTGTACGAATCCGCTTTCTTTCAGTGGATCTGGTTGGAAGACCAGATCAATGCGGGCAATCTGCCGTCAAATGCTGATCAGTTCAACAGCCTGCAAGAAAAGTTGATTGAGCGTTTTGTACAGTTACGTGAAAAACATGGATTTGGCCTGCTGCATATGGCCTGCTGTCAGGATACTGAAGAAGATCGTAGCACTATCCAATATTTGCAGGATTGTGCTGCAGAAGCCGGTATTCCAACCGAATTCCTGTTTATTGAGGATATCGGGCTGGGTGAAAAGGGGCAGTTTACAGATTTGCAGGATCAAGTGATCAGCAATCTATTCAAACTGTATCCGTGGGAATTTATGCTGCGCGAAATGTTTTCCACCAAACTGGCTGATGCAGGTGTCCGTTGGCTGGAGCCGGCATGGAAAAGCATTATTTCCAACAAAGCTCTTCTGCCAATGTTGTGGAAAATGTTCCCAAATCATCCTAACCTGCTGCCTGCTTATTTTGCCGATGAACGCCCTTCAGACATGGATAGCTATGTCATTAAGCCTTTGTTCTCCCGTGAAGGAGCCAATATTCGCATTATTGAAAATGGCCGGGAAGTTGCCAGTGCCGATGGCCCTTATGGGGAAGAAGGCATGATCGTTCAGCAATTCCATTCATTGCCAAAATTCGGTGATAGCTATACCTTGATCGGTAGCTGGCTGGTAGATGATCAATCTGCGGGTATCTGTGTCCGTGAAGATCGTGAGTTAATTACTCAAGATCTATCACGTTTCTACCCGCACATTATTTTAGATTAATTGGATTTTGGATTAATTAGCCAACCTGAATCGACAACATACTTAAAGAGCCATCTTCAGTACCCTCAACAGGGGTTGAAACCGGCTCTTTTTTATTCCATGTTCCCAGTATATAGAACAACGGCAGGAAGTGCTCTGGCGTTGGGTTAGATAATTGACCATCTTCTCTGTCCAGCGCATTGAGCAAAGGATGAGGTTCTTCAAGACTGGTTAAATTTTCACGTACAAACTGCTCAAAAGACACAGCCCACGGAAAAGGTTCTGCCCCTACTATTTCGGCTGGCAAATTATGCACGACATTTCCACTTCCGATAATCAAGACCCCTTCATCTCGCAGCAAAGATAATTTTTTACCGACTTCATAATGGAAAGAAGCGGGTTGATTACGATCCATGCTCAGTTGGATAACCGGAATGTCTGCATCGGGATACATTTTCGCCAATATCCCCCAAGAGCCATGATCCAATCCCCATTGTTCAAAGTCAGTCTCAACTTCAATCGGCTCAAGAATATCCTGTACTAACACCGCCAGTTCAGGAAAACCTCTGGCTGGATACTGTTTTTCATGCAGTTCTCGCGGAAAATTACCAAAATCGTGAATAGTTCTGGGTTTTGCCATTGCTGTCACTTTTGTACCATTTGTGTACCAATGCGCAGAAATAACCAGAATCGCCCTTGGTCTGGGTAACATTTCCCCCAGATCAAACCACGCTCGTGAGTAACAATTATCTTCAAGGGCATTCATTGGAGTACCATGACCAATGAATAAAGCAGGCATTCTCAGGAGACTCATTCTCGCCTCTCATACAGCAGATTAAACATTTCGAATAGTGAGTTATGATAAAAAGATTATGACAAGATTAGGGCTTTTCTTCCCTGAATGCAGTCAATCAAAAATGATGGTATGCTTCAAAAATACTAAAAGGCTACAGGGTGTGGACTGTAGCCTCTCAAACGTGCATGCATTATATCCCTAATATTTCAAGCTATTGTGCTGCTTTGCCGGCGACACTGCAACTCGAAATCTCTTGGGTATAACCGATATATTCTATCCCGATCTGTTTACTATTCCGATCTGTTTTCTATTCCGATCTGCTTTCTACTGGGATAGGCGACTAACTCGCTGCCTTTGCCATTTCCCGACGATAGCTCACCAAATCTTCAATCGTGACGACCGGCATATCATGTTGTTTAGCGAATTCAATCACTTCAGGTGCGTGCGCCATTGAACCATTTTCATTCGTCAATTCACACAGCACTCCAGCAGGTTTGAAACCCGCCATCTTAACCAAATCAATAGTGGCTTCGGTATGACCACGGCGAGTCAAAACCCCTCCCGGTTGCGCGCGCAGAGGAAAAACATGCCCGGGCCGATTCAAATCATGTGGCTGTGCATCATCAGCAATGGCTGCCTGAATAGTGGTAATGCGGTCAGCCGCAGAAACACCCGTTGTTACACCCTGTGCAGCTTCAATCGTGACAGTAAAAGCCGTCTGGTATTGACTGGAATTGTTTTCCACCATCATTGGCAATTCGAGTTTCTGGCGGCGTTCTTCCGTCAGGCAAAGGCAAACAATTCCACTGCCATGACGGATAGTCAATGCCATCTGTTCTATCGTCATTGTTTCAGCAGCGAAAATCATGTCACCTTCATTCTCACGATTTTCGTCATCCAATACCATCACGCCCTGACCTGCACGCAAAGCAGCAAGCGCACGTTCAACACGTTCAAATGGCGTCCCATATGAGGAAAGTAGCGTCTGATTCATGGTAAAGAAACCTCTTTTAAATGTATGGATTACCAGAATCAGGGCAATTTTGAGGAGTTAGCACTGCACAAAAATACGGCAGCAAAAACAACAGACGAGCGCAAGCACTCGATTGATGCTGTTATTCTCTCCCATCCGGACTATCACCGTCGGCTCCAGAATTACACTGGATCTGCTGACCTCTGTCTTTATCCTTAATTAAAAGAATAAATACAAACAGAGCGCTCGCGGGCTTCATAAAATGGTTACTCAACCACTTCATGTTACCGCCGGTAGGGACTTTCACCCTGCCCTGAGATAAACATTTTCACTATAGCGCTAATAACTTATAGGGGCAATCAACAAAATCAAATATGAAACCTGGCTCTCAATCATTTATGCTTTCATCATCAGGTATTAAAATACAGCCAACACAATTATGTCGTAAAAGGATGATCATCATGCTCGATCCAAAGAAAATTGAACAAATTGCCCGCCAAATCCACAATTCCATGCCGAAAGGTGTCAAAGAGTTTGGTGATGACGTAGAAAAAAAATTGCGTACCGCTCTGCAATCCCAATTAAGCAAGCTGGATCTCGTGAACCGTGAAGAATTTGATATCCAAACACAGGTCTTGCTGCGTACCCGTGAAAAGTTAGTCGCGATGGAACAACGTCTGAATGAACTGGAAGCCCGTCTGGAAGGAACAAACAAGAAAACGGAACAGGCTGAATGATTGTGTGAGTAAAATTGCGTAAGGTATTAATTAAGTGAGGAGAATAGCCACCGTTGCCTCATTCTCCTCCATAGATTTAGTGCCCGGCGATAAGCCAGTATATGATACCTGTTTACTGGCTTTTTATGATCTTGATGATATTCGATGTTGAGATACCATCTTCGAAGTTCAATACATTAACTTCGCCACCAGCCGCCCAAACCTCTTCGCTACCCGCAATCTCTTCGGGCTTGTAATCACCGCCTTTGACCAAAATATCCGGCAGGATACCTGCAATTAAACGTTGAGGCGTATCTTCTTCAAATGCCACAACCCAATCCACGGATTCCAATGCAGATAACACAATCATACGCTGCTCCAAAGGATTCACCGGACGCGTTTCTCCTTTCAGCCGTTTGGTGGAAGCATCACTGTTGACAGCAACGATCAGGCGATCTCCTAACTTACGCGCATTGGACAAGTAAGAAACATGCCCGGCATGGAGAATATCAAAACAGCCATTGGTCATGACGATGCGTTCACCGCGCTGACGGGCTAGTGCAACGACGTCTTTCAATTGCGTTTCACTCATCACGCCAAATCCGGTTGCTGCACGGCCGCGCACTGCGTTTTCCAGCTCTACCGACGAAACGGTGGATGTCCCCAGTTTGCCAACAACGACACCCGCAGCCGCATTGGCAAGGTAACACGCTTCGTTCAGCGGCTTACCGGCGGCAAGTGCCGTAGCCAACACGCCAATCACGGTATCTCCCGCACCAGTGACATCAAAGACTTCCTGCGCCTGAGTCGGCAGATGCAAAGGGGGTTGCCCGACGCGTAGCAAGCTCATGCCACGCTCAGAACGCGTGATCAGTAGCGCTTTCAGCTCCAGATCCTGTACCAGTTTTGTACCTTTCTGTACCAGATCTTCATCATCTTTGCACTGTCCCACGACAGCTTCAAATTCTGACATGTTTGGTGTGAGCAGGGTCGCGCCACGATAGCGTTCAAAATCACTGCCTTTTGGATCAATCAGAACGGGAATATTCGCTTCATTAGCCAACTTAATCATTGCCTGAACCTGATTCAGTGCCCCCTTGGCATAATCAGATAGTACCAACGCACCAATATTTGGCAGAGATTGCTGGATTTTTTCCAACATCGGCTGAGCGTCTACATTTTGGAAACCTTCTTCAAAATCCAGACGAAGCAATTGCTGGTTACGCGATAAAACTCGCAGTTTCGTGATAGTGGGATGAGTCGGGACAGAAACAAAATCACATTGGACTTTCACACTACTGAGCTTTTCATTCAATGCACGTGCTGCATCATCAATGCCGGTTAAGCCAACTAAATGTGAACTTGCCCCCAATGATGCAATATTCATGGCAACATTGGCCGCACCACCAGGCCGCTCTTCTATCGTTTCCACCTTAACCACAGGAACCGGAGCTTCCGGTGAAATTCGGCTGGTCGGACCGTACCAATAGCGGTCTAACATAACATCGCCAACAACCAAAACACCTGCGCGGTGAAAATCAGGGAGTGTTACTTTCATCCCATACTCCAAATATAAAAATAAACTGTTGCGGATATTACCATAACCAAATTAAAGACCAGCAAGATCCAGTAAGAAAAGCGATCATCCAACGATATCAACTAACCAAGCCACTTTTGCCAGCTATCACGCACCAAAGCCTGCTGCTGGCTAAAATATTCGACAGAAACACTGCTGGATAACTTCTGCAAGGCAAGATGATGCAGTTCATCACGCATGGTAGTGTAAGCCTGCGTCAGCGCCATCGCTTCATGTTCATCCATAATATTATGCTTCGCCATTAATTCGAAAATTCGCACATTATCAGACCAACGAGTCAAATCGGCATTTTCCGGTGCATAACGCAACACCTGATATTGAGCGATAAATTCAATATCGGTGATCCCGCCCGGATCAGCCTTGATATCAAATTGCTCATGCCGATGGCTGCCCAAGTGCCGGTGCATTTTTTCTCGCATTTCACGCACCTGCTGACGAAGAAGATCGGGATCACGGGGGAGACATAACGTTTCACGGCGAATACGCTCAAAATCATTACTCATTTTATCATCACCGAAAACCATGCGAGCGCGAATTAATGCTTGATGCTCCCACGTCCACGCTTCATGTTTTTGGTAATCGTCAAAGGCTTCAAAAGTACTGACCAACATACCCGATTCACCCGATGGACGCAGGCGGGCATCAACCTCATACAATATCCCCGATGCCGTTCGAGTACTGAATAAATGAAGGATACGTTGGGCAAGGCGGACATAGAACTGGCGGGCATCGATGGAGCGATTTCCATCTGTCATCACCCCCATAGGGCAATCCAACAAGAACACCAGATCTAAATCAGAACCATAACCCAGTTCCCAGCCCCCTAATTTGCCATAACCGATAATGGCAAACCCCAACCCTTTCCTCTCGGATAGATGAGCGGGAACACCATAGCGTTTTACCACCTGCTTCCACGCCTGCTGCACGACTGCGCCGATAATGGCTTCCGCCAGATGGGTCAGGTGATCACTCACTTTCATGACAGGCAGGATACCCGTGATATCTTCTGCTGCAATTCTCAATAATTGGGCCTGCTTGAATTGACGCAATGCTTCCAGCAATTGTTCTTCATCATCTTCAGGAATACGCAGTAGATATTGATAAAGTTCGTCACGGTAGGCTTCCAGCGGCAACGGCTGATACAGCGATTTTGGATCGAGGAGTTCATCCAGCAACATTGGATGGAGCGTCAATTGATTGGCAATCATCGGAGAAGCAGCACACAAGCGGATAACGTGGGTCATGGCCTGTTCTGATTCCAGCATCAGTTCCAGATAAGTCGTTCGGCTGACGATGCTCATCAACAGCGGAATAAGCCGGGCCAAGACAGTATTGGCATTTTTTCGCTCCCCAATTTTTGCCAACAAACGCGGCATTAATTGGTCAAGCACATCCCGCCCCCGCGGCCCAATAGTACGTTTACTGATGTCTTGGCGAAAAAGTGCTATTCCATCAAGCATCTTCTGGGCTTCGGACTCGTCAAGCTGCGGAGCCAATGCGATTAATTCATCCCTGTTCAAAGCTTCCAACCATAAACTTTTAAACGGCACATAACTGGCTTTATCACCATTCTCCTCCGATTCATCGCCAATCAATTGCTGGAAAATGTCCCGGACCGCCTTCATTTTATGCTCGGTTTCAGTTATCAGCGCATCCCAATCGGCAAAGTTCATTCCCCAGGAGAGACGGGCACGATCCAGAGTGTTATCCGGTAAAGTTTGCGTTTGCTGGTCATGAATCGATTGCAGTAGGTTTTCAAGCCTACGTAAGAACAGGTAACTGTCTTCCAGTTGCCGCACCTGTTCCGGTATTAATAAAGCCTGCTCTTCAATGACTTTCAGTGTCGGCAGTAATGAACGCAATTGCAGGTCGGGCTCCCTTCCACCGCGAATAAGCTGAAAAACTTGTGTGATAAACTCGATTTCACGGATCCCTCCCGCACCCAGTTTGATGTTGTCTTTCAATCCTCGACGACGAACTTCCCGCTCAATCATGCCCTTCATATTGCGCAAAGATTGAATCACGCTGAAATCGATGTAACGGCGGAAAACAAATGGGCGCAACATTTGGCGCAATTCCTGACAATAAGTCTGCTCGTCATAGCCCAGAATACGCGCTTTCACCAGCGCATAACGTTCCCAATCACGCCCCTGTTCCTGATAATAATCTTCCAATGCCGGAAAGCTGAATACCAAAGGGCCACTGTCACCAAATGGACGTAATCTCATGTCCACACGATAAACAAATCCGTCCACAGTTTGTTGGTCCAGCACCTTAATCAACTTCTGTCCCAATCGGGTAAAAAACTGGGAGTTGTCCACTTCGCGACGCCCCCCTTGAGTTACGCCGTTCTCTGGATAAGCAAAAATGAGATCGATATCAGAGGAAAAATTGAGCTCCCCACCACCCAATTTACCCATCGCCAGAATCAACAATGGCTGTGCCATTCCATCACCATTGGTCGGTGTTCCCAAATCCTGACAGCAACGTAGGTAAAGCCAGTCACGGGCAGCCACAATCAAGGTTTCAGCCAACATACTTAACTGCTGCAACGTCTGCTCCGTCGTGCTACCTTGCAGTGCCTGCAACCATGCTATCCTGACCAGCATTCGGTGACGAAACAGACGCAAAACCCGCATTAATCCATTTTCATCATCAGCCATAGATAACACTTGCTCCAGCCAATCGGAATAATATTGCCATTCCTCTGGTGAAGGCGGATTCTGGCGAATATCTTCTAACCATGTTGGATGTGACAGCAAATTTTCAGCCACAAAATCACTCAGTGATAGTACAGCCTGCTCATGGGGAGCAAAATACACAATCGTTTCCCCTAATAACTGAAAATTCGCAACGACATGTTCTGCTTGTTGAACTAAAGGCGGTGAGAGTGGTGCTAAAGCTAAAGATGATAATGGCAATAAAAGTAGCGACATAACTGGGTTCCCCTAATTACCCTGAGCGTGAGCTTATCGAGACTGAGCTATCAACCATCGAGTTAATGCCAGCTTACATTGCAACCAAGCAGAGCTGTAGCATAACGTTTCGGCCTCTGCGCCAACAGTGGATAAAGCATCCTTTAATGTTGGTAATAAATCAGACAGTAAGCCAAATTCCGGTAAACGTTCCGCCTGTTTTTCTGTCAACTGGGTTACCCAATGCAAAACCTGCACCAATCCCGTTTGACCTTCAGCCAAACCCGATAACCATCCTTCTTCCTGTTCCTGCCATTGCGCCAAAATCTGAGTCAGAAGAACAGATAATGGCTGCTGCCACTCTAACTTATCAGGGACACTGGGCAACGCATTACGCGGCGAGCCATAAGCCAGTGCATATCCTCGTGCAGCCTTACTTTTATTCGCCAATCGTAAACCATTCAGTGATGCCAGTTGATCCGCCAGTGACAGAATATCCGTGACATGTCCGTTTTGTAGCTCCAGCTCAAACTCACAAATGGGTGATGTCTGGGTTTCAGAACACGTATTTTCGGCACTAACACATCCCTGATCCAACACCACTTCAATTTTACTTTGTCCGCCAATCTCACTTTTTCCATAAGTCACAAGCCACTTTTCACGGGTAAAATCAGTGCTGAATAACTCGGTCAATTGAGATTGTAGCAGTGCAAGATCAGTATTTTCAGGCCAGATATGGCTGGGAAATTGTGCCAAATCCAACTTTGGGTGCTGCAAAGGAACATTGAATTCAGGGCGCTGATGCAAGCCACCAATTACTTGACCTGCGGTTTTGATGGTCATCTCATAATGCCCATCAAAACCACGAATACGCAGCCCCATATCCCAACGTCGTAATTGGTTATCTGGCGTCTCAAAATAAATATTAGTCAGGTGTTGTGGTGAAATATAAGTATGAGGAAATTGAAATAATTGCTGGCGAACTGCTGGTATCGCGTCAGACTTAACAGACAGTTTCAACTCTACTTCTATAGAACGCATATTTTTATTCCTCAATCCATACAACAGAGCTCTTTTTTATAACCCTGTTCATACATTATTTGATAACAGAGAAAATGCAGTAAAAGAGAAAAATAAACCACAATAGGGGATTACCTCAACAAACATCATGCTTACTTTGTTAAAAAAAACCCTAACAAGGTCTGTATTCGGTCAGTTGAGAGAGTGCTCATTCTGGTTTACTGATTGCACCCGCAAACTTAACTCTTTACTATTCTTTGAGTAGTTTGAATCACGATTGATCCA
Organism: Xenorhabdus hominickii; assembly: GCF_002632725.1. GTDB lineage: Bacteria > Pseudomonadota > Gammaproteobacteria > Enterobacterales > Enterobacteriaceae > Xenorhabdus > Xenorhabdus hominickii. The sequence continues at coordinate 1,398,514 of NZ_NJAI01000001.1, read as the reverse complement.
TATACAAAAAAACAGTTGAACACAGAATGAAAAAACTACATCGATTATTTATCCTGTTACTGGGTTTCACGCTCCCGTTATCCGTGCATGCTGAAGAAAAACGTTATGTTTCTGACGAATTATCTGCCTATATTCGTAGCGGCCCAAGCAATCAACACCGCATCATTGGTTCACTAAATTCCGGTGAGGAAGTTTCTTTGCTCAGCCAAAAGTCAGAGAATGGCTTCTTGCAAGTGAGGGATAGCAAAGGGCGTACAAGCTGGATGCTTTCCAGTGAACTCAGTACTATTCCAAGTCTGCGCGAACGTATTCCCGCCATGGAACAAAAAATCAAAACACTGACCGATGAGCTGACAAACATTGATGATACGTGGAATACACGTACCGCTGAATTGCAAAACAAAGTTGCTTCCAGCGATAAGATCATCAATAACCTCAAAAAAGAGAATGCCCAGCTTTTGAGTAAGCTGACAGTGGCTGAGAAAAAAGTAGATGCAGCCAATCTGCAATTAGATGATAAACAAAGAGAAATCATCTTGCAGTGGTTTGCATATGGCGGTGGTGTTGCGGGGTTCGGCCTGATCTTGGGGCTGCTATTGCCACACATTATCCCGCGTCGCAAAAATAAAGATCGTTGGATGAGCTGATTTAAGGAAGCACTAGAGTGAAAATCTATTTAGTTGGCGGCGCAGTTCGCGATCAATTATTGGATCTGCCCGTGACTGAAAGAGACTGGGTTGTCGTTGGCGGTAACCCAGAAAAACTGCTGTCAGAAGGATATCAACAGGTTGGGAAAGACTTTCCCGTTTTCCTGCATCCCAAAACCCATGAAGAATATGCGCTGGCGCGGACGGAAAGAAAATCAGGTCAAGGATATACGGGTTTTACCTGTTATGCCGCTCCCGATGTGACATTGGAAGAAGATCTGCTGCGCCGTGATTTAACGATTAATGCCATCGCCCAAACGCCAGAAGGTGAATTAGTCGACCCCTATCATGGTATCAATGATCTCAAAAATCGGACCTTACGCCATGTTTCCGCGGCATTTTCAGAAGATCCATTACGCGTACTGCGTTTGGCTCGCTTTGCCGCCCGCTTTGCTCATTTGGGTTTCACAATTGCACCAGAAACTCAATTACTCATCGCGGAAATGGTCGCGAGTGGTGAATTGTCATCATTGACTCCCGAACGAGTTTGGCGTGAAACGGAAAAGGCGCTCACCTCACAATCACCAAAGGTCTATTTTCAGATTCTACGTGATTGTGGAGCATTAGCTGCCCTCTTTCCTGAAATTGAGAGCTTATTCGGCCTTTCTCTACGGGAAAAAACACATTCTGAACCTGATGCAGGACTTCACTCATTACAAGTGTTGCAAATATCCACTCAATTGAGCGGAGAGACAGATATTCGTTTCGCTTCACTATGCAGCCATGTCGGAATCATGCCAGTAAAACAGATGTGTGAACGACTCCGCATTCCCAACTCAGCGCGTGACCTCGCTGTCATCATGACGCAATACCACGATTGGGTTCATAGCGCAGAGCAATTATCTCCAGAAGCTTTACTGACTTTATTTAACGCCGTGGATGCTTGGCGCAAGCCACAGCGCATTGAGCAGTTGATTATCTGTAGCGAAGCAGACATCCGTGGATGCGCAGGGTTAGCAACAGCGCCCTATCCACAAGGTAATTACCTGCGCACAGTGTTTACCATTGCCAGTCAGGTCAGCGTCCAAGCGGTGATTGCCCGAGGATTTCAGGGAGCGCAGATCCGTACCGAATTAGAACGTCAGCGACAAATGGCTATCGCGGACTGGAAACAGTCATTGGCAGATTAATATCCAGAAATTAATTTTAACGTTAAAACTAGCATTGTATAAAAGCGTCCCGAATAGCTCATTAATTGGAGACGCTTTTTAATGTGCCCGTATGAGGAGTTCACCAATTAACCCGCATTCCGCTCAATCACTACCCCTACACTTTTGGCATGTGCAACGGCTCCCGGTTTACTGACTTTGATTCTTACCCAAGGTGAATGAAATTGGTTCAGCAAAATATCTGCCACTTCCTCTGCCACACGTTCAACCAAGGCAAAACGCTGGCTTTCCACATGGTGGATCACCGCTTCGCTGACCTTAGCATAATCTAAACAGTGTCCCACATTATCGCTGGAAGCGGCTCGCTGGTTGTCCCATCCCATTTCGATATCGAACACTAATTTTTGCTTAATTGCCTGTTCCCAATCATAAACACCAATAGTAGTAATAACCGTTAATTCTTCAATAAATACGATATCCATCACGCCCTTCCCCCGTTTTTCAGTTCACCGGATACCACTTCCGGCGAAATGTGCGTATTATCCATTGTTAGAGTTAAGAAAACGACCCCTATTCATTGGAGATATCTTATGAGTGCTATCGCGCTTGGCATGATCATCTTCGCGTATTTATGTGGCTCCATATCCAGCGCGATATTGATCTGCCGTTTGGCAGGACTTCCCGACCCCCGTCAACATGGTTCTGGTAACCCAGGGGCAACGAATGTATTACGCATTGGTGGTAAATGGGCGGCATTGTCAGTATTGGTCTGTGATGTCCTAAAAGGAATGATCCCGGTTTGGCTGGCATACAAACTCAATATTCCCCCATTTTATTTAGGTATTGTCGCCATTGCTGCCTGTCTGGGGCATATTTACCCCGTCTTCTTCCATTTTAAGGGGGGAAAAGGCGTAGCAACAGCCTTTGGTGCCATTGCCGCCATCGGCTGGGATCTCATGGGATTAGTTGCTGGCACATGGCTGATGACCGCATTGCTAAGTGGTTATTCTTCATTAGGTGCTATCGTTAGCGCATTAATCGCGCCTTTCTACGTCTGGTGGTTCAAACCTGAATTCACTTTTCCCGTCGCAATGTTGTCATGTCTGGTGCTGGTTCGCCACCACGATAATATCCAGCGCCTTTGGCGAGGACAGGAGAGCCGTATCTGGCAGAAATTGAAAAAGAAACAAGAAATGACAGACCAAGAGAAACTTCAAGCAACCAAGCAGGAGCAACAAGACGATTGAGAGCGGACAGCCCCCACAAGGGGCTTCTCTATTCCATAACCTCTATTCCATGACCTTCCCTCCAAAAAAACGCCACCATCTTCTATTTCGTGACGAGCGTATTTCGTGTCGAGCGTCCTAAAAAGTATCAGCGTAATACAGGCACCAGACACACAGTGCAAATCATCGCGCAAACCATCTCGTAAGCCATAATGTGGATCAGATTATGGAATAGTGCCAAAGAAATTAGCTTACCACACAAAAACATTATAAAAATTAATGGTAAAAAATGGAAAAATGCACTTAAAAAACCATAAGCACCGATAAATCACATACTATACTTACTATTTCTACACCGTGAATTGCCCCATAATTTCAATTATTTTATAAATCAAACGACACCTTTTAAATTACTTGTCATTTTTTAACCACCAATTTGAACCATCCAAAAGACCGGATTCACATTGCAAAAACCCAATAATCTGTGAGGAGATCTTATGAAAGCACTCGTTTATCACGGAGCGGGAAAAAAGTTCTGGGAAGAAAAAGCACCACCTCAACTCATCGAGTCAACCGATGCAATTGTCCGCATCGTCAAAACCACTATTTGTGGAACAGATCTGCATATCCTCAAAGGAGACGTTCCTACTGTAGACGCAGGACGAATTTTGGGCCATGAAGGTATTGGAATTGTTGAATCTGTTGGAAGCTCTGTCCGTAATATCAAAGTGGGTGATAAGGTAATCATCTCCTGTATCACTGTCTGCGGTAGCTGCCGTTATTGCAAACGCCAGCTTTATGCACACTGTAAGGACGGTGGTTGGATCCTTGGACATAAAATCGATGGTACTCAGGCAGAGAAAGTCCGCATTCCTCATGCAGATAATAGCCTGCATCGTCTGCCAGACGGGGTAGATGAAGCAGCAGCATTAATGCTCAGTGACATCTTGCCTACGGGGTTTGAAATCGGCGTCTTGAATGGCAGAGTGCAACCAGGTCATACCATCGCCCTGATTGGTGCGGGGCCAGTTGGTCTTTCGGCGTTACTGGCATCACAATTCTATTCACCAGCACATATCATCATGATTGATACCGATGATAATCGCCTTAGCGTCGCACAACAGTTTGGTGCCAATACCGTTATCAACCCAGCACATCAAAACATAGTGGAAGAGATTAACAAAATTACTGATGGCATTGGTGTGGATGTCGCAATTGAGTGCGTTGGCATCCCCGCAACATTCAAGATATGTCAGGATATCATTACCGCTGGAGGTTCTATCGCTAACGTTGGTGTTCACGGAAAATCCGTCGAATTGCACTTGGAAGAGCTTTGGATCAAGAATATCTCCATTACGACAGGATTGGTCAACACCAGCAGTACACCAATGCTGCTGAAAAGTGTCCAATCCGGCAAAATTTCACCTGAAAAACTTGCTACTCATCATTATCCACTGAGTGAAATAGAGAGGGCTTATGACATTTTTGGTAACGCAGCAAAGGAAAAAGCCCTGAAAATTGTCCTGACAGCAGAATAAGCGTACAAACAAAGCAGGAAGGATAAATTTAAATAATCCTTCCTGCTAAAATTATTAACTTCCCTGCTTACCTCTATAAAAGAAAGATTATTTTTAGATATTCTATTTCATAACAACAATTATGATCTTCTGCCTCGAAAAAATTGCTCTTTATTTACTCAAAAAAATTCCTCAATTATCTTTCAAATAAATACATATAAATAGGTAACCTCAACTTGCTTCAAGGTTAAATAACGACCTAATTCAATATAACCTATATATTATCTTGTTTATTATCACAAAAGGATGCAGTATCATCTCTTTTTTGCGGTTTTATAGGTAATAAAAGTGAAAATTAAATCATTATGCATCTCAGTAATGGCTGCTTCTTCTATTGTTATGAGCGGATGCCAATCCAATGCCGATTCATTTGCAGCGGATGTTTATGACACGACTCAATTAAATGGAAAGCAAGAAACAACGACAGTCAATATTATTTCTGTACTTCCTGCAAAAATAGTTGTAGAAAACAAATCAAACAAAGAAGCAGCCCAAACATTTGGTGCCATTCTTGGTGCTGTAGCAGGCGGTGTTGTCGGTTATAACGTCGGCTCTGGTTCTGGTGCGGGTATTGCTGCTGGTGCAGTAGGTGGTGGTGCCGTTGGTGCGGCAGCAGGTTCGATGATAAAAGATAAAGTGCTGGTAGAAGGCGTTTCCCTGACATACAAAGAAAAAACTAAAATTTACACATCAACTCAGGTTGGCCGCATATGTCAATTCACGCCAGGATTAGCTGTAATCATTTCAACCAAAGCAAACGAAACGCGCATCCAGCCTAATGCCGCTTGCCCAGATAAAAAATAATAAGCAGGTGAATTATGGTTAAGGAAATCTTTATTGCATCTTTACTGGCTACTCTATCCATGCCAGCTTTTTCTTCATCTCTTCAAAGCCAGCTTTCTGCCATTGCCCAAGCAGAAAATGAAGGCAAAACTGAAGAGCAGAAACAACAAGTAGCTCTACAGGCTAAATTAGAAAAAGAAGCCAGAGCAGAAAAAGCAAAAAAACAAAAAGAAGCCGCGACTAGAGCAGAAAAAATAAGAAAGCACGAGGCTGCGCAATCAGTGGAGAAGCAAAGACGACTTGCCGACGCAGCGGCAGATAAAAAAAGAGATCAAACTTATGAAGATGAGCTGCGCAAACTCGAATTAGAGATGAAAAAACTTGAGTTGGAAAAACGTGTAGCCAGAGTGAAACGTGAAAATGATTTCATTGATCAAGAGTTGAAAACCCAAGCGGCAAAAACAGATGTTATCCAGTCAGAAGCTGATGTTAATCGTAATTTATCATCAGGTGGTAAAGCTCTGTTAGAAAGTGAAGGCCGTGCTCGTGAGAAGCAATCCAGTGGTTGGTTCAAGTAATATATTAATTCTGAGCAAAACTAATTCTTTCAATTAAAAACAAGATCCCAGTGAATTCAATTTGACTGGGATTTTTTACCAATTTCAGCATATTTCCTCATCAAATACATTTGTAATCACACCAATAAAAATAACTCATAGAAAAAATAAAAAAATAAATTTTCACATTAAGAACACGATTAAGTATCATGAAACCCACCCACAAAAAGCCATTCTTTCTTAATAAGAAAGTAATATTTTTAAACACATTAAAACATTTAATTAAGTACTATAAAAATCTATAATTCAATTTACTCTCAATTAAACTAAAAAATTAACAAAAGAAACTAATAGATAAGCTATTTAATGACATATACTGTCGTCTTTCAAATTAGTACTTTGTTGACCAAGTTCTGCATTTTGAAGCCCATCGGGTATAAGCAATCATAAGAAATGATTTTATAAGCAGATTTAAGATGACATCCCTGATGTCAGACTCAATAAGTGTGATAATCAAAAAACAGTATCCATCAATCAAATACATCAGTCATTTACCTTCCAAAAAAGAAACATTTATAAAATTTGAATAAGGAACATGAATAATGCTATCGGAAATGATCACTGCTTATCGTAAATCCAATGCGTTGTTTGCTTTTGTGGAAAGCAATGCTCCACAATATTTAAGCACCCAAGACGGTAAGACTGAGGAGCAACTTGCGAAACTATGTAATGCCTCTCAAGAGAGATTTCATCGGCTATTGAATTACATGCAATCACTCAATGTATTAACGAAAAAAGGTGACAAATTTTATCTTACTGAACAGTGTTCATCACTAAGTGATCCAAACAGCCTTGAAACATTGCATATAAAATTTGAATTAAGTCCAACCTGCTGGAGCGCTTGGTCACAATACAGTGCATCTTTAAATAAAGCGAATAGTCAATCTGCTTTTGAGCTTAATCATCATGAAAAGTTTTTTGATTATTTCAGTCATGAACATAATAAAACCCTCAAAACTACTTTTGATAATTTAATGTCAAAAGTTACCGATATAATGAATGAACATATTATCAAACATATTCCACTGAATGATATTTTCTCAATTATCGATATAGGAGGAGGTAAAGGCTCTTTAGCCAAAAATATAAAAATGCACTATCCACATATCCAATGTCACGTCATGGATCAATATGATTTTTCCAAACAAGAATCAGAAGGGATCACCTTCATCAATGGCGATTTTTTTTCCACTATTCCTTCAGGATATGATGCTTATTGCATAAAAAATGTTTTGCATAATTGGCCAGATAATCAAGCTATTGATATTCTGAAAAATTGCCATAAAGCCATGAGTGAAGATTCAGTTATATATATCATTGATATGATTAAAGAAAAAAACAATACAGAAGCAGAGTCTTTTGATTTATATATGGATGCCCTTCTGTCAGGTAAAGAACGGTATCTATTCGAATTTGAATCATTAGCAAAACAGGCTGGATTTTCTATCACCAACACATACAGTCTGGATTTTTCCAAAACGGGAAGTAACCAGTATATCATTGAGATGAAAAAATAAACTATTAATAAGGAATCAATGATCGCTAGAAATCAGCGATCATTGATATTATGCCGTTGGCAGTAATAGTTTTTAAACTACACTGTATCAAACAGTTAAATAACCTTGAATTTTCACTTTTACATTTTCATTTTTGCAATGAAGGGAGATCAGCCAACGGCCAACGTGGTTTTACCGTGACACCCAATTCACTGTCAGTATTTCCCTGTAAACGGATCATGCCAGCTAATGCAATCATCGCCCCATTATCAGTACAAAATTCAGGTCGGGCATAGAAGGCTTCGCCTCCCAATTTTTCCATTACTTCCTGCATCTTGGCACGCAATGTTCGGTTTGCACTGACGCCTCCGGCCATTACCAGACGCTTGAACCCAGTCTGTTCTAGTGCTCGCTTACATTTAATCGCTAAAGTGTCTACAACAGCATCTTCAAATGCACGGGCAATATCCGCCTTAGTTTGTTCATCCTCAGTAGCATCATGACCATGAATGTTATTGCGGATCGTATTGGCGGCGAACGTTTTCAGACCGGAGAAACTGAAATCCATCCCCGGACGATCTGTCATCGGACGTGGGAAAACAAAACGTCCTGCCTCACCCTGCTGTGCCATACGGGAAAGCAAAGGCCCTCCGGGATAATCCAGCCCGAGCAATTTTGCTGTCTTGTCGAAAGCTTCACCTGCTGCATCATCAATTGATTCACCCAACAGTTTGTATTCCCCAATACCTGTCACACTGATAAGCTGGGTATGACCACCAGAAACCAGCAAGGCAACAAAAGGAAATTCAGGACTACGCTCTTCTAGCATAGGCGCCAGCAGATGGCCTTCCATATGATGCACGGGAATAGCAGGTACATTCCACGCAAATGCCAGTGAACGCCCGATAGTTGCACCAACCAGCAACGCACCGACCAAACCCGGCCCCGCCGTGTAAGCAACGGCATCAATGTCCTTGCTCGTCAAACCGGCTTCCTTCAAAGCAGCCTGAATCAAGGGAACCGTTTTACGAATGTGGTCACGGGATGCCAGTTCGGGCACAACACCGCCATAATCAGCATGCAGCTTGACCTGACTGTACAATTGATTGGCTAGCAGACCGGCTTTATCATCATAAATTGCGATTCCGGTTTCATCGCAGGACGTTTCTATACCTAAAACTCGCATTGCGCTATTCGTCTCGTCGTTTCGTCACTATGTTCTTCGTATTACTATCTTGTTGTTTTTCGTATTACTCTGCTTTCGTATTACGATATTCTTCGTCTTCTTCTCAACGGGCAGCAGTGTAACACTATCTGTTTATTATGTACCTCTATACCCTATATCTTTCAAGTTGCCGCGTTGTTGGTATCAACCCGAAATCTATTGGGTATATACTGAATATATTACGTACTGGGTGCTAGATATTTTTTCTGTTTAGTCTATAATCAGTGCCCTACTTGAATATCCCGTGTGGTTAATGTTAATAACGTCGATGCAGATTGCTATTGCTGATTTTATATTCAAAAATATAGGCTGTAATCCGTGCCGTTATAGGTTTCAATTTTCCTCGGCTCTTTACAAAGCCGTGTTCATTGAAGTAAAATTCCGCACCATTTTAAAGACGGCTGGCACTATCCCGCCAGCGACAAACCCGATTTCTATTGAGGTGAGAGGCACATGCCAGTAATTAAAGTACGTGAAAACGAGCCATTTGACGTAGCATTGCGTCGCTTTAAGCGTTCTTGCGAAAAAGCAGGCGTATTAGCAGAAGTTCGTCGTCGTGAATTCTATGAAAAACCAACGACTGAGCGTAAACGCGCTAAAGCTTCTGCTGTTAAGCGTCATGCTAAAAAGCTGGCTCGCGAAAACGCACGCCGCACTCGTTTGTACTAATTCTTGCGGTTAATCCGCATAGTGTTTGTTTTAACAAACTACTGCAGTTAAAGGCCGTGCTTTCTCAAGGGAAGCGCGGCTTATTCTCGTTCATCAACAGGCGTAAAAGGGCTTATGGCTGGACGAATTCCACGCGCATTCATCAATGACTTATTAGCAAGAACCGATATCATTGATTTGATCGATGTCAGAGTGCCTCTCAAAAAGAAAGGCAAAAATCATCAGGCGTGCTGTCCTTTTCATAACGAAAAAACCCCTTCATTTACGGTTAATGGCGATAAACAGTTTTACCATTGTTTTGGTTGTGGTGCACACGGCAACGCAATCGATTTTTTGATGAATTATGACAGATTAGATTTTGTCGAATCCATCGAAGAACTGGCAGCGATGCACGGGCTGGAAGTACCTTATGAAACCGGCTCTGGTGGCGGTCATATCGAACGCCACCAAAGGCAAAATCTTTATCAGTTGATGGATAAACTCAATAGCTTCTATCAGCAGTCACTGAATACACCCAGTGCTCAGTCAGCCCGACAATATCTGACTCAACGTGGGCTCAGTGAAGAGATTATCCAGCGCTTCGCCATTGGTTTTGCGCCAGCGGGATGGGATAACGCCCTGAAACGGTTTACCCATAACGAAGATGATCGAAAACAGCTCAACGATGCGGGAATGCTGGTCACGAACGATAATGGCCGCACTTATGATCGTTTCCGCGAACGTGTGATGTTCCCAATTCGCGATCGCCGTGGCCGAGTGATTGCATTCGGCGGCAGAGTACTGGGAGAAGCTCTTCCCAAGTACCTGAACTCACCGGAAACAGAAATTTTCCATAAAGGCCGCCAGTTATATGGTCTTTATGAAGCCCAGCAGAACCACAATGCACTCTCAAAGCTATTAGTGGTTGAAGGTTATATGGATGTGGTCGCGCTGGCCCAATTTGGCATTGACTATGCCGTAGCTTCATTGGGAACGTCCACGACAGCCGAACACATTCAGTTACTCTTTCGGACAACGGATAATGTTATTTGTTGTTACGATGGTGACCGTGCCGGTCTCGATGCAGCATGGCGATCGCTCGAAACAGCCCTACCCTATCTAAATGATGGGCGGCAACTACGTTTTATGTTCTTGCCTGATGGAGAAGATCCAGATTCACTGATCCGCAAAGAAGGGCGAGAAGCATTCGAGCAAAGAATGGATAAGGCGCTGACTTTATCTGCATTTTTGTTCGAATCACTGTTACCACAGGTTGATTTTAGTAACCCAGAAGGAGCGACCAAACTCAGTTCGCTGGCCATGCCACTGATCAGTCAAATCCCTGGGGAAGTACTACGACTTTACCTGCTTAAAGAACTTGGAAATCTGTTAGGTACACCTGATACAACACAATTGGAACGATTCTTGGCAAAACTTGTCAAAAGAGATACCGATGCATATCAGGCGCTAAAACTGAAACCAACAACAATGCGTATCCTTATCGCATTGTTGGTGCAAAATCCGCATTTAGCGACGTTAGTTCCTTCATTACAAGGAATGTTTTCTGCTCCGATAGCGGGATTGCCGTTATTTATAGAGCTTGTCGACACGTGCCTTGCCCAACCAGGTTTAACAACAGGGCAACTTTTAGAGCTGTACCGCGATAATAAGTACGCAAAACAGCTTGAAAAACTCGCTACATGGAACGATATACAGGTAGAGGAAATTGCTGAAAAAACATTTAGCGATGCGCTAAACCATCTTTTCGCGTCAGCACTTGATGAACGTTTTAATTTTCTCATTGCTAAAGAAAGAACCGAAGGTCTGACACCTGAAGAACGCGAAGAAGTCCGATTAATTACGGAATCCGGCGCGAGGAAATAAGAGCCTGTCTCAACAATACTATATTACCGAGTTTATTGATTACCAGGCTTACTCACTCAATACGTTTGTAGCCGTAATATAGTTCGCAGTCGCAATACAGTTCGTAGTCGTAATATAGTTTGATGGAACAGGTTTTAAACCCGAAATGTAAGATCATAGACACAGAATTCACGGCTTAAATGCCGCATTAGGTGGGGAGATAACCCTACAATTGCCGTATTGAGGGCAGCGGCAATGCAATGAAAACGCCCCTAAATGTTATTGTTGGCATATCTGTTTCGCCGACCAACACCAACCAATACTCTGAAGTGTGGATACCGTCTTATGGAGCAAAACCCGCAGTCACAGCTAAAGCTACTTGTCACCCGAGGTAAGGAGCAAGGCTATCTGACCTATGCTGAGGTCAATGACCATCTGCCGGAAGATATCGTCGATTCTGATCAGATAGAAGATATCATCCAAATGATCAATGACATGGGCATTCAGGTAATGGAAGAAGCACCTGATGCTGATGACCTCATGTTGGCAGAAAACACAAACGACACCGATGAAGACGCGGCGGAAGCGGCTGCGCAAGTGTTATCCAGTGTCGAGTCAGAAATCGGTCGTACTACTGATCCGGTTCGCATGTACATGCGTGAAATGGGTACGGTTGAGCTCTTGACTCGTGAAGGTGAGATTGACATTGCAAAACGCATTGAAGATGGCATCAACCAAGTACAGTGCTCCGTTGCCGAATACCCTGAAGCAATTACCTATCTGCTGGAGCAGTACGAGCGCGTCGAAGCAGGCGAGAGCCGCCTGTCCGATCTAATCACAGGTTTCGTCGATCCTAACGCAGAAGAAGAGCTCGCACCGACAGCGACTCACGTTGGCTCAGAACTACCTCAGGAAGAGCTTAACGACGATGACGATGACGACGAAGATCGAGAAGATGATGCTGACAGCGAAGATGATAACAGCATCGATCCAGAACTGGCTCGCCAGAAATTTCAGGAACTGCATGAACAGTATGAAATTACCCGTCAGGCAATCAAGAGCCATGGCCGCAGCCATCCGAATACTGCCGCAGAGATTTTAACTCTGTCCGAAGTATTTAAACAGTTCCGTCTGGTACCAAAACAATTTGATTATCTGGTCAACAACATGCGTTCTATGATGGATCGCGTCCGTCTTCAAGAACGTCTGATCATGAAGATGTGTGTTGAGCAGTGCAAAATGCCGAAGAAAAACTTCATCACTCTATTTTCTGGCAATGAAACGACAGACACATGGTTCACTGCAGCAAAAGCAATGAACAAACCATGGTCTGATAAATTGCTGGAAGTTGAAGAAGAAATTATGCGTAGCCTGCAAAAGTTACGCCAAATTGAAGAAGAAACTGGCCTAACAATTGAACAGGTCAAAGATATCAACCGTCGCATGTCAATCGGTGAAGCGAAAGCCCGCCGTGCGAAGAAAGAGATGGTTGAAGCCAACCTGCGTCTGGTTATTTCGATTGCGAAGAAATATACCAACCGTGGCCTGCAATTCCTCGATTTGATTCAGGAAGGTAACATCGGCCTGATGAAAGCGGTTGATAAATTTGAATACCGTCGTGGTTACAAATTCTCAACTTACGCTACATGGTGGATCCGTCAGGCAATTACCCGTTCTATCGCTGACCAGGCGCGTACCATCCGTATCCCGGTACATATGATTGAAACCATCAACAAACTCAATCGTATCTCCCGCCAGATGTTGCAGGAAATGGGTCGTGAGCCTTCACCGGAAGAGCTGGCAGAACGTATGTTGATGCCTGAAGACAAAATCCGCAAGGTACTGAAAATTGCCAAAGAGCCGATCTCAATGGAAACACCAGTCGGTGATGATGAAGATTCACACCTGGGCGATTTTATCGAGGATACCACTCTCGAATTGCCGCTGGATTCTGCAACTTCAGAAAGCCTGCGCTCTGCAACTCATGATGTACTGGCTGGCCTGACTGCACGTGAAGCGAAAGTGCTTCGTATGCGTTTTGGTATCGACATGAACACTGATCATACACTGGAAGAAGTGGGCAAACAATTTGACGTAACGCGTGAGCGTATCCGTCAGATCGAAGCCAAAGCCCTGCGTAAATTGCGTCACCCTAGCCGTTCAGAGGTACTGCGCAGCTTCCTTGATGACTAATCAACGAACTTGTTCATAAACCTGAAAAGCGTCTGTTCCGGCAGACGCTTTTTTATTATTCGCGCATAAATCCCTGATATTCAAATAATGGCTTAAATCCAATGCTCTGGTACAATCCATTACCGTCACGGGATGCATCCAAATAACACGCAGTCGCACCATGCTGTTTAGCTTCGCTCAATACATGGTTGATCAAGGTAGAAGCATATCCCCGTCTCTGTTTATCCACCACGGTACTAATCTCATCAAGACGAACGATATTACCCAGTCTTGATAAAGTTAAAGAGCAAACTGGCTGGCCATCCACATACAGTGCGTAATGGTACAAACATTTTCCTGCATCCAATGCTGCCTGATGGCATTTAAGATACTGCTCAGAGATTGAACCTCCGGTCTCAAACGCGCTCTCTATCGGGATCGCCCAATCAGCCAAACAGTGATCTGCTCGCCGGATTTTATATCCCGCAGCATTCCCATCCTTTACCTGCCAACTCGTCAAATCAAGTTCCATGGCTGTGGTTATGCTATCAGGATCGAACACAAAACCTTCCTGCTGGATAGCAGCCAAAATTTGATTATCTGGCTCCATGCTATCAGGCTCCATAACAACAATCGAAAAAGGAACGTTAATTTTTTCATCTAACAGCCGGATACCCATTTTCAGATCTTTTGCGGTTTGACCACACTCATCAGCCACCAGCAAAAAATTTAACGCATGAGTCTCAACACCTGTTACATAGGCTCGAACCCCGTTGCCAATATGTTGATACATCTGGCTGATAGATGAGAAAAAATAATCTTCTATTTGACGATGTGCCAAAATAGCCTCTGATAAATAATAGTTATTCATATTGACTCACAAAAAATAGCTTTATGGGAAAATAATAGAAGTTTCTGAAAATCAATGAGCAGCACAAAACCTGATCGATGACGTTTTGTGGACCCGAGTATGGTCAAAACACAATAAATAATCAGAAAGATTTATTGAAAAGGTAACTCAAATCACTAAAAAACATTTTAGAAGACTTATAAATAGTTGAAATACGTCAAAAGACACTGATATTTGTATATAAAACACGCATATGAATTTTGGGGACTAGACCTAGTACCAAACTCTACCGTATAATCTCCCCACTTTAATGGCCCCTTAGCTCAGTGGTTAGAGCAGGCGACTCATAATCGCTTGGTCGCTGGTTCAAGTCCAGCAGGGGCCACCAAATTTTAGCTGTGAAATCAGCACATTAGGCCACTTTTAAAAAGTGGATTTTTTGTTTTTATAAGTCAGTGGCGACAAAATGGCGATAGGGATTTTTAAGCCTCCGCTATCTTAATTTTTTAATTGAGTATTTTTTCCCCAACCGAAAATTTTCTTTCAGTCAGTGACAATATGTTTACGGGTTCAATTCATTTCAATTTCCTAATAGACTCAAAGCCGCACGGCTACTCTGTTCTGAAATTTTCTTTAGTCTGCCCTTGTGATCTAACTGCCCACGTAAAATAGAATTTTCCTTTTAATATCATTGTATTGATATTTTCTCCGCGATCCGCTTTTGATCCAAAAACTGAAATTGCCTGAAAATCCTTTCAATCTTTTCAGTTTGGAATTTTTCCCACCGCGCCAGCGCTGGCGCGGTCTGGCGATTCGGTTTGTCGGATTTTCAAACTGAAAAAAATTTTTGATCCAAAACGTGCAGGCGGGTGCGGTGTAGTGCGTTTTACGTCAGGTTTACGTTTATTTCGTGGGGATTACGCAGCATGAGCGCGACGCAGGGACGCGATCCAAATTAAACGCAGATGACCTATACATTAATAGATGAATAGTTTATAGGGCGTCTGATTGCGCTTGATGAGAGCATGAAAAAGGCCACGGTTCACGCAGCCTTTTGATAGGTGATCATCGTTATAGGATGGACACAGTTAATTGATGCCCGATTGCTGTTGCTGCCTTAGCTACCGTATCAATCTTGGTCGAATGGTGTAAGTCAAAGAGGCGGGTGACTTCCTGCTTTTTCACCCCCATACGCTGGGCAAGCTCAGTTTGCGTTAATCGGGAATCAACAAACGCATTAAGCATCAGCACCTTTGAGGCCACGCTTAAGGGCACATCGACATAATCATCACCTTGCCCCACAGGGCTTGGTGATGGGATTTTCTCATTGTCTTCAAAATAAAATTCAAAGGACGTTATTAGCGCATCAAGGGCCATCTCCAGCGCTTCTTCCCGTGTCTCCCCTTGCGTTAAGGCTTCGGGGATATCCGGGAACGAGACAAAATAACCGCCCTCTTCTACTGGCTCTAGTGTGACTGGATATCGCATATTTTTAAGGGTGAATCCATTGCGAGTACCAGCCCCTTATGAGGCTGGTTTTTATCACAATCCTAATTGCTTAATGATTGCTTTCCTCAGTGGTTCTTTAAGCTCTTGGCTGGGGTGCCTCGGCATGATGCTTCGTTTCCCCTGATATTTCAGTTTCAGATGGTTTGTCCCATTTGAAACTTCAACGCCTTGAGCTTCCAGCCACCGTCTAAACTCGCTTTGCTTCACCACTCCTCCATTCTGTTGAACATGCAATTATAGTAAACATTTATGCTTACCATGTCAACATTTTTGTTTACACTTTTGAAGAGGTAAAAATAAACCCCGCTAGCGCGAGGTCGATTGATTTAGCCAATCACAGGCGAATACTTCTGTTTCAGCCCCTCGGATTTATGGGCCGTGTTTCTTATCGCGCTGGCGTTCTCCGGTGTGCCTGTGTTGTGGTGAGTATGGGCGGCGGTCAGTTCGGCCAGCTCCTTAACCACATCCAGCGTCTCTAACATCAATGCCATGACGTTAATTTGCTGGCTGCCCAACCAAACCACGGGCGCAATAATCTCTTGCCTGACTCCCGCGATGCTCTGCTTAAGCAGGCCAATTTTCTCTATCAGTTTTTGCCCGACCTCAATATTGGCCTCTTTCCCCACACTGGCGACGAAATTCGATGAGGTTGCCACACTGTAATCGCCGTCTGCAACCTGCTGGATAGCCCCGGCCAGTAGGGTAGACGTTCCCAAGACAGTCACTTTATCCGTGGCCTGTACCGTGGTTTCCCGTGCAACGATGGTGCGTGTTTCCGTGTCTGCCCTAATTTCACGGTGCATGGAAGATTCATTAATGGTCTGGTCAGTCTGCCTAATCCAACTGCCCTCTTGCGTCACCCGCTGCGACACTTCCGCCCGCTGCTGCTGCAATTGTTCGCCGGGTTGGATATCGGGCAGGGTGTTGCCCTGACTCAACGTTTGACGGATAAACGGCTTGTCCGGCCGTCCACCTTCGAAAGCAATTTCGACCACCGTGCCAATGGGCGGATACTGGAACATCCCCGATTCACCGCCCGCCATCGGCAGAGGCAGCGGCACGGCACGGTAAACCGGGGCAGCCGCGTCTTTGCCGTCATCCTCCAACAATTGCACATCAACCGCATAGCGCGGGCGGAACGGGTCAGACATATCGCCGCTGACGGTGTTTTCGGTGTGGGCTTCAATACGGGCCAGTTTGGGCAGATGCAGCCCGGCGGATAACTCAGGATAGGCCGCATCAATCTGGCGCTGGGCAGGGGTTTTGTTCACCGTCTGGCCTTTTGGCTGCCATGTGATGCTCATGTTTTCATTCAACAGATTGACCTTGGTCAGCCGCTGCTGATTGACCACAAAACCGGGGCGCAGGGATTGGATCATGGGAATAGTCATGGCATTGCCGGCCGACTGGCTCTGGCTGAATTCATTGGGGATTTCGACAGGTTTTTGGGCAAACATCGAGTGCGCCCAACTGCCCAGATAGACCGAACCATCCGGCAACTGGTGCCAGATATAGTCCTCAATGGCAAAAAGCGGCCCCAGACTGCCCAGTAACTGATAGCCGGTACCGTTATGGGTATAGTGCGGGATGGGTTTATCGGTATAAGGCGCATCCGGTAGCGTGAACGTCAGGCCGCTGTGCGCCTGTAACCACGCTACCATCTGGCGTAATGTCGGATGCTGAAACGAGCACGGCCATGCTTTATCAAACACACCGACCAGCTCACGCACAAACAAACGTTGATAGCCGTTCTGGGCAGGCTGTGCGCGTTCCACATAGCCGGTAAACCAGCGCAGCACCAAATCCGTATAGCCCACATCAAGACGCACCAGCTTTCCGGTGTAATCGGTGGTCGTCTCTGCCGTGATAAAGCCCCGACCACAGGCGGACAGTTCCAGCATGAGATTGGCATCGACCACATGAACCTCATCACCGGATAAGTAAAGTCGCTGGATGGGTTTCATTCGCTGGCACCTCCGATGCCGTCGTTAATCGGCTTCAATACCTTGCGTTCAAACCAGCTTAATTTTTCCGGGTCTTCCCCGGCTTTCTTGCCCCCCTGTCCGGTTTGCTTTTTCGCCTGAACAGAACCAGTGGCACGGGCATCGCGTTTTTCCGCCACCGATAAATGCTCCCGCAAGGTAAACGTCACCTGCCATGCCTGTTTGCCGTCCACCTTGCTGGCATCCATCGTGCCCGTAAACGTCCCGATACGAAAGTTAATGGCCTGAGCAGTCAGGTTAGCGACCCGATAGCGTTTCAGGTTGCCATTGTCTTTGGCTTCCGCCAGTGCAAACAGGCGCGACAGGGTTTTCTGTTCGGTAAAGGGAATAATGCCCGTGACACGCAGCTCTTTGGGCTTAATACCCTGTTCAGCCACGGCGGTACTGGAAGACTGGCCACTCTGGTCTTGATCCTGAAACATCATGGAAGGCGTGACGGTCAGACTTTTTAACGGAATGGCCTCGCCATCAAGGGCGAGGGTGATAATCTGGCTCATGGAGCATCCTTTCTAATGGACGGATATCGTCCCCGGCAAACAGGACTGCTAACGTGTAAACGGCGTCCGGTTCGGGGATATGCTGACGTAATTTTTCTGCCACGTGGGCGCCGTTCCCTTTCCCAGAGAACGCCCAGACTGTGGCCGATTTTCCCACCAACCCGCTCATGGCATCGGTGACGTGCTGCAACGCGGATTGCCGGGCGGAGGTCAACGCCGTTAACTGGGATTTTAACCCGGCAAGACTGCTACCCGCGCTGGCCTGTGCGTTGGCGTTGGCGATTAATTGCGCATTGACCGCCAGACGGCTGGTCGCAGTGGATAGCAGTTGCGGCAGTGGTAGCCCACCGCCCAGCTTGCCCGGCAGTTGCATTTTCGTCGTGGCCAGACTTTCTGCGGTTTTTGCCATCCGTTTGACCTGGGCAAACGCAGGCAGCGGCAGCACCGCTGAGAACTGCGTCAGATGCTGCATAAATTCATCGTGCGTTTTGGCACAGACCATCAGTATCAGACTGTTGATATTCCCCGCGCCCGTGAGTTTATTCGCCAGCGTCTCAATGGCATTGGCCGGACTGAGATAACTGCCACTGTCAGTCTGCTGCCCGATACCGTAGAGAAACGGATGAACGGGCACAATGGCGGCAGACAGCCCCGATAAATCCGGGGGAAATTGCAGGGATTTACGCTGCCAGTGCATTATTCGGGTTGCTCCGGCCAGTGGATATAAGGGCGGTGGAACCGTCTACCCAATTGAGCAGTACCCGGTATTTTTCCACGTGGTTAGGGTTATTTTCTTGAAGAGGGTTCATCCGGTATCCACTCCCTTGTATCAGGATCATAGGTTTTCGCCCCTCCTGAGAAATCCTCCGGAACATTAACATCAATGTGAGGCTCTATCGGCCGTATCCCAATAGTGTATGATCGGTAATCCCGTGTTAACACATAGATTGTTTTCATATTCATTACATCACCTTCCAAACGTGTACCCGACAGGCAACATCAGGCCAATCTCGACTGTCTTTACCACTGGTCTCACCCGCAGAAGAGCCAGAATCAGCCCCCGTCGCCCAAAATGAAACTGATCCGGCCTGAACAACAATACCCTCAGCAGAACAGGAGGCCGCCACTCCATGTCCCCCGTTCTGGTACACCCACTTTGTATCCAGCCATATATTTTTTTCATAGCCGCGGTTAACTTCAGCAATAACAATGCAAGGCGTATCATGGCCAAATGGGTTAGGCCTGATAATCCGCTGCGAGCGTTGTATGCGACCAAAATCCAGTAACGCGTATCCGACCCGATTACGGGGCAGTCCCCCCAACGCGGCTAACGCTTCCTCAGCCGTTCTTGCGCCTGTCCCGCCGCACTTTATCGGAATTAATCCAGCCTCCATTGTGCCTGTTTCATTAAACGACCAGACATATCCGCCAAGTGTATTATATGACCCTGTCTGACGATCATCGGTGACGTATAAATAAGTGCTCTTATTGCCGCTCAGAAGCCGAGTTTCACCGGAGGGTAAATTCATCAGGCGGTCGTCAGCCGGATACGCCTTGACATCGGCCGCCGTTAACTGAATATCGGCAGTCAGTGACTTACCATTGATAGCTCGATAGCCGGGAACCGCGCCCAGTGCCAACAAGGCCGCTTCGGCAGTGCGGGCCCCTGTACCGCCACATTGAATGGGTATCAACCCTGTCGTCATCGTTCCGGTGCTGTCAAACGCCCAAACATGGCCACTGCGCGTATTATATGAACCGGTCTGATTGTTATCGGTCACATACAAATAGGTACTGTGGTTTCCGCTGAGCAACCGTGTCTCACCAGCAGGCAGGCCAATGAGACGCTCCGCATTTCTGACAGTATCCCGCAAGCCGAGGTGATCAATAAATGCGTTTTTGTCTTGGATATCTGCCCCGTTTTTCGATTTTTCGAGGCGACGGTTGGCGTTGTCGTTAGCGGTGTGGGCTAGCTCTCTTACGCCATTCAATCCATTGATTAATGCTTGCTGAGTCGCATAATCCTGTTTTATTCTGCCAATCTCGCGGTCACTCAATGATCCTTGGGGGCGTAAATCAGTCACATTTCCGTCACTATCAATACGGGCTATAGCAAAGGCATAATGCGGATACCCTGCCGCATCCACATAGTTTTTCATTTCATTCATCGCTATGATTTTTACTACGGTTTGCCACTGACTCACCAGATTGCCCTGATAACTAAAATTGGCATACACACAGGTATTGCGCAGGCTGTTTAACGTCTGGTCAAACGCCAGTACCCCTCGCAATCCCCCCACATAGGCCAACCCTTTTTTCACAATGTACTGCTCGCCCTGACGTACCACAGAAAAGCTCTCACCGAAAAAGGCCGCTTCGCCGTAACTGTCGGTATTCATCAGGCGCTGCATTTCGTCAATACCCATCAAACGGGCGGTAAAATCAATCTGCCATGTTTCCGCTGTGGTGGTGATCGCGGTTTCTGTCGCCGCACCGTCAAACTCCAGCAGGAAAGAACGGGTTAACACATTGCCTTGCAAGCCGTGGGCGGTTTTGATTTTTTTCTGCGCAGGCGCATGGGCGATCATCCCAATCACACCGGAAGCCTTATTCATCAGGCCAATCCAGTTAAAATCAAAATTACCAACCTCAGTGCCTAGCGTGACGCTGTAAGCCACTGCGTTCTCACTGGCGAGTCCGGTTTTGTTGACGGCCTGACGGTGAACAATTTGACTTTCCGCAGGCAATTTCTCATCACGGTTGATGGCCTGCGCAGGGTCTAAATCCGGCACATAGGCGAAAACAAATTCATCCAAGACAACCGGCTGGCTTGCAGCCACCTGCTGCGCCTTCCATTTTTCAAAGTCCAAAGTAATGACGGAGGACATGTTTCTTATTTCCTTATAATGACGCACCGTAGGTCACGTTCGGTGCGGGGCTTTCCTTGAGGCGGGCACTGTCACAGACGGCAACGCCCGCGATATGCCCCACTTTTAACCATAATGGCGGGGTCGGGATGGCCGCGGCATACGTGCAATAGTCTGCACCGATACTGCCCACCCGCATCAATAACTGATTTTTGGCGATCACTTCAAAACGGTAACGGCGGCAGGTACGCCCATACTGGCGGATGATATTCATCAGCAAATCCGGATTGGCCGCTATCTGCCCGTCACTGAGGCGCAGGATAATCACATCCCAGTCAATGTCCGGCTGGCGCTCCAGTAATTCCACATATCCCACACCCAACCGTTCAAAGATGGCAATAAACCCGGCGATGCTGCCGGCATCTTTCGCGTTAATAAACGCATACTTCACCCGCTTGCGAAACAGCGGCAACGGCTCGCCGTTAAAACGCTGGATATCCCGCTGATAGGCCAGCACCGATAACAGCGCCTCGGTGCAGGTTTCGGCGTCCAGTTGGGCCAGCGGCCATGTCAGCCAACCGTAAACTTGTGTCCAGAATGCCCGCGCCGCCCCCAGTAATTTGGCCGGTTCGCCTTTATCCATCCATGAGGGCAGGGCCAGTCGCTGAAGACGTCCCGTAAACTCAGCCATGTTTCACCTCCACGGAGAGTGCTTTCAGCCGCGGCACACTTAAGTCACTGAGAATATCCCCCAGTGAAAAGCTCAGGGAGGCAATCTCGCTGAATTCACGGTGGATTTCCCGTCCCAGATTGGAAAAGGAAAAGCGCGAGTAGGGCCATGTTTTCTTCACCGGATACTGACTGTTTTCCCGGAATGCGCAGCGGATCAGGTTTTCCACATCCCGTTTCAGGCTGGCTATCTGCTCCTGACTGTAGTTCGCCAGACTGACCACAAACAGCGTGACCGCTAAATCATGCTGCGTTTCCGGCATCGACAGGCACTGCATATCATCCCCGTGCCCATGATGCCCCTGATTGGTGATGTAATCGTTGACCGCCTCCATAAACGGCTGGCTAATCACGCCGGAATCCAGCAACAGATAGGCATTGGCCGTGCCTGCCCCACGAGGCGCGTCATGCAGAAAGAAGATGCGATCAATGCTTAAGCCCGCCACCGCCGCAATCATGCCCCGGTAAACCGCATCAGTATGGTAGTTACCGACCAAGTTATATTGGTTGCGGCAACGGTCACGCAAATCATCATCGGATTCCGCATCCGCGCCGGGGGTTAACAGCCAGCCTTCTTCATTCTGTACCCGCGCAATGCCAGACACCGACACAGGCAGAAGTCGAAAATAACCGGGTGCAAGGTTAAATGCGCCACCTGCGGCCTCTGCGGTGACGGGCAACAAAGCACTGGACACCCCGTCAGCTATCACCGCGCTTTCCGTGGTGCTGACCCGGTAGATTTCGCCATTAATGCGTTCAGTCTGGATCACCGTTCCGGTGGGCACGGTCACCGCTGATGCGCCCGCTATCTTATAGAAACGGAGCATACCCTGTGCGGCAGAGGCGGGCTTGCGTTTCAGGTTAACGCCCCAAGCGAACATATCCAGCCATGAACCTGATGCCGTCGCCAGATACATGTTTTTTAAGGTGACATGGATTAACGCCTCTTTTAGCCACAACACCGGCCGCGTCACAAGGGTGTTAATCAGCCGCCAAAAGGGGGACATACGCGAGGTGTTGGTCACCAGCCCGGCTTCATCCACCACGTCGGCAAAGGCTTTGCTGATGTCGGCTTCCGTGGTCGGCATCCCGCTGTCACGCAACACCTTCTCATAATCAATGGTTGGTTTAGTGTCCATGTCCCACACTCACATTCAGGCAGCCAAAATCGTAGGTTTCCGCCGTGATCCATAGTTTGGTGGGTGACTCTTCATTAATAATGACCGTGCCCGGAATAATCCGATCATCTTCCTCAACCAGAATTTCAATCTGGGTGCGAATATCCGCCCGCAAGGTCGGGCTGCGTTCAGCGACCAGCTCGGTGGCAAGGCCACTTTCCATCATGGCGTGGACACAATCCTGACCGACCGAAAAGCGGTTATTGCAAAAGCGTGGCTCATTCCCGGCGTTCAGCGTGAAGTCACCGCTCGTAATCCATAAATCAATGTATTTAGGCTCATCCATGTGCCACCTGTTCCCATTCCGTTAATTGTTCCGGCGTCATGCCATTGGCGACATTGAATGTCACATTTTCAAAGCGACGGCTGTTATCCATGAGGGTCTGTGAATGCGTTGTCGCCTCTTTCATCAGGCCCTGCTTGCCGATCCCCTGCTTTTTCCCGCCCGTTAATACTCCCTCCGTTTCGGGTGGCTTCATCGCTTTCACCGGCTGGACAAAGACTTGCGCGGGTTGCGGTAACATTGCCACAGGCTGCGCTGCCAGTTTCTGGGTATTCTCTGGCATCCCTACATTGGGTGCGCTGGCTTTAGTGGCGGGTTCGACCACGGTCTTTTGCACTTCCATCATGTCAATATTGACACCCGGTAGCTTGTTTAAACCGCCGACAATGCTGTTATAGACACTGGCAAAAGAGCCTTTCAGACTGTCCCATAATGCACCGAACATATTGCTGATACTGTCCACCATGCTGGAAAAGGTCTCTGCCAGTGAAAAATTAGTGAACCCGTTGCACAGGTCATCCCATGCCTGACCAATCCACGCAAATACCTTGCTGAAACTTTCTCCGACCCGTTGCACTGCGGCTGAAACGACCTTAAACGCCGTAGTATTCATGATCGCAGCTTTAATGGTATCCCAGTGTTTAATCAGCAGATAGATACCCACCGCCAGCAGCGCAATAGCGGCGATAATCAGCAGAATAGGCCATGTCATAAAACTGAATGAAATACCCGCTGCGAAAGCAGCAATCCTGACGGCCAACAAAACCCCGCGTAACACACGCAAGGTGGCATTCCAGACAATAATGGCCCCGTTACACAGCCAGACGGCGGCTGTCCACAGCTTCATTACCAATGTACAGGCTGCCCAGATCCCCTTAAGGCCCAGCCAGATAAACTTCGACATGCCCATCACGATATTGGCGGCAGCACCTGCAACAGCAAAACTCAGCATCGCCAGTGTGATATAACCGACCCAGCGGGCAATATTGGGAAACAATTTCAGCCAGCGCACCACTATTTGGCTGGTATTAGCCATGTTGTTGATCAAGGGTTTAATCACCGGCAGCAAGGTAGCGCCAATGGCAATACGGATATTTTCCCAAATCGCCTGGAGCCGTTCCCACGGGTTTGCCATCAGCTCGGCCATTTCCTTCGTGCGTTTCATGCCATCATTCGCGCCCAGAGCCGTCATGTTTTTGCGCAGCACATCGACATTGCCGTAAAGCTGTTTAATGACCACAGCGGAATCCCCGAAGGCCTCATCAATCTCCGCCTGTGCTTTCAGATTACCCTCAATGCTTTTGCCGTATTTGGCCTGTAGCTTTTCCAGCATCGCCGGCATGGATAACAACTGACCGGAGGCATGGGTAAAACTGACCCCCAGTTTCTTCCCGCTGGCTTCGGCATTGGTGATAAACGATTCATACGCGCCACTGGCTTCCCCGCCCAGCGAGCGGTTAAGTTCCCCCAAGACCGCCAATTGTTCATCAATCCCGATACCAAAGTGGGTTCCGGCGGCGCGGGCGCCCTCCATCAAATCGGCAATCTCTGTCATGGACGTGCCGAAGGTCTTCGACATATAAACCGCCTTGCCTGCCAGTTCTTCGGCAAACCGGAGGTGACCGACCGCGTTGGCATGGCTGGCAAACTGCGTGAACATTTTCCCCATGTAGTTGGCGGCATCATTGGCGCTGGATTTGAGGGCGGCCGCCGTGGTATTGGCAATATTCGTCATCTGGGGCAGGTCACTGTGTGACAACCCGTTCACCGCCTTGCTGATTTCCGCTGCCGACTGCACAAACTCAATCGACGATTTGCCATACCGGGAACTGAACGTCATAGCATCTTTGGCGACTTTATCCATCACGCTGCTGTCAATGCCCTGCAACGAAGCGGATTTCAGCGCTTCATCCATTTCAATGGCCGGATCAAGAAAGCTCTTGATTGACCAGAACGACGCAGCCAACCCTGCCCCGCCGATCGCCAGTTTTTCAAATGCGCCCTGTGAAGACTGGGCAAACCCGGACACCGCCGCTTTCGCACCCGCCAGCGGTTGTGTGATTTTATCAATCAGGCTTAAGGTAAAATTTAATTCCTGACTCATGGTTCACCCCTGAACGCCAGCGCAATGCCATTGGCCGTGGCAATGCGCGTATTTTCCCAATAACGATTATCCAGCCAGATGGCACGGGCTAAATTTTCCGTATTATCTGTTTCATTCGGTAAATAATGACGGCGTAATATTAAGGCCTGTTCAAATAAACTATGCTCAATGGCCTTAACCCGTGCATTTAGTTTTTTATTTCGATATCCAGTTTCGGCGCATATTCTGCATTAACCCGTTCCACCATCTGCATGGCGGCACCGGGGATTTGCAGGAGTTCGTCCAGCGCGGCTTTCGAGGCAGGCCACACAATGCGGCGCAGATAAGTGACAATCGGCACAATTTTATTGTCCATCGTCATATCATTAATCATGCTGTTATAGGCAATAATATTCGGCTCAAAATTAATTTCATTTTCACCAATAATTAAGGTAATGACTTTATTTTCTTTCATGAGTTAATTCCTTTCTTTTATTTATTTCATCCACTAATTGATTATGTCGTGCGGCACACATTCCATATAACGTGGAATAGTCCATTAAGATATTGGCTAAGTTATTTCCGGTCGTGCCCGTCAGTCGCGGTAAGGTGCCCTGACATTTTGTCAGTAAGTTTTCCTGATAAGGTACGCTCGATAGTGTCGGCGTTCTCGTTGTACAGCCGGACAAACTCAGGGCTAACACACACAGCAGTAAAAACAGGCTTGACCACTTCAGTACGAATTTCTCGCGGGGCGGCATGGGCGATCCCCTCCAGTTTATCTTCCAGTTGCCGGGCGGACGCGCTGGAAATGGCTTGCAATTCCTGCCGGATTTTCTCCCCAGTTTGCGCCGCCGCCCGTGTGATGTTCAGTTCTAGGCTGTCACGGTAATAGTGATTGACGCGCCAGCCCGTACCGAACGCCAACGCCACCACAACGACATAGAGCGTCCGGGTGTTTGGCATCATTTCACCCCGTTATGTGCAAGCGAGAAATGATTGCCATCCGGACGGGAAAAACGCCCGCCCCATGTGCCACCCAGCGTTTCCCAATACTCCCCCAGTGGCAAATAGGCGTCACTGCGGGTCTGATACTCGCCCCGGATAAACAGATTAAGATCAACCGCCAGACGCTGGGTGTGCAGACTGTTGGCAATGCCTGTCCCTTTCTGCACATTCCGTTTGGCCTGCTCCGGGGTGCGGTAGGCTTCCCCGAACGTGACGCGATAACCGCGCTCTTCGGCCCATAAGATCAACCGGGCAACCTGTACGGCAAATACCTGCTGTTTTTCACTCAGTGTCATTGCTTTAACTTCCCTGTCAGTAATGCGCTGCCGCGCTTGCGTAACCAGACCTCAATAAGCTGATATCCGGCAATCCCTAATGCACTGCCGATGCCCGTGACCGCGATCGGGCTGATGCCCGGCCACCAAATCAGCAACGCCCCCGCCATGACTGACACCGCTGAACCCAGAATGATACGGCCAATAAACAGCCGTAAAGTGATCGGTTCGTTGCCGGTCAGCATCTTGCCTAACGCAATCAGTGCCCCCAATAGCACCAGCGTGACAAAGGTTTTCTCATGTTCGTCCATGAATCCCATCCTTACCCTATCAGGCTTTGTGTCAGTTCCGCTTCCAGATAGGGAATGCCGTTAATGCGCACAAAGTCCGGGCTGGTCACCACAAACTTCACTTTGTGGGTCATGACGCTGCCGCCTTTCGGGTCAACATCCAGAATGTCGCTGACAATCAGCTTGCAGCCGTAAGCCTCCACCTTGATTTCTTCGTGACCGGCTTTGGCATACCACATCAGGTCAACGGGCTGAATGCCCCGCCATGACCCCGCCGAACGCGCTTTAGCAGTGACGATTTCCAGATATTTGGTGCTGAGTTCAATCTCACCCTCGGCTGCCACATCCCCGGCGATATAGCCATCCGGTACGCCCTGCGTCTGGGCGGCGGCGGTGTTATCGGTAATGGACAGATTGACCTTTTCAGCATGAACCAGATCCCCGTCCATATTAAAATCAATCGACTGGCCTGAAATACGTTGGCTCATGCGCTTTTCTCCAGACGGCTATCCAGCAACAGACTCACTGAAATACCTTTCGGACATTCATAGGTGCGGATAGTGATATAAATTTCCACCGTGTTTTTATTGCGCCATGTGATCACCACATCACCGTCTTTCGGTGATTTCACCTCACCGGGGAATGTCACGCCGTTAATCTCGGTACTGCGGGACATTTCACGTAAGGTGCGAGCAAAGTAAGCCTGATGCGTGGCGGTACTGCCCGGCGTACTGTTTAAACTACGGTCAGCAATTTTAGCGATGGCCTGCAAACGCACCCGGCGCGCCACTTTATCGACGACGCGCAGATTTTCGATACTCTGGTAATCGCCGCCTTCCACATCCAGTGTGCGACCATCTGACCAGTACAGGCCGTCATAATCGGGATACCACATCGGCACACTGAAACGCAGTTTTTCCAGTGCCTGCAAGGTAGCCAGATCAATGGATTTGCCGGTGCCATCTTTCGGAAAATCGGACGCGCCCAAATCCAGCAAGGGCCCGGTCTGCACCCGTGCCGGGCTGTCGGCCACCGTCACGGCGCGATTGCACAAGCGCCCGGCCAGTACACCGGCCTCATTGCCCCACAGACACGGCACCAACTGCACCGAAGATACCGCCTCACCTTTTTGCAGCTCGGCCAGACGGGTGACGTAATCCGCCCACGGCTCTTTAGACTGTGGGCCATCCACCGCCAGAATCGCCCACTGCCAGCGGCCAAATTTAGCAATGGTATTGGCCCGCAGGGTTTGTGCCGCCTTGATTATCTCTTTGGTGGCTCCCACGGTCAGCACATAGCCCTCAACACTGGCAATGGTCTGGGCAGCGATGATGGCCTCCACGAAGGTTCGTTCGTCGGCCAGTTCCGGCAGGATATGCACGTAGCCCGACCAGTTTTGCCCGGCGTTAGCCATCGCCGCCCGTACGTGGCGTTTGAGGGCGGTGTGTGCCGTGCCCAGTACGGCATCAAAATCGGTCTGGGTATTGACGGCAATCGTCTTGCCCACGTTGGTTTTGCCTGCTCCCACGAACAGCAATACCCGTTCAATCTCCTTGGTTTCGCCTTGCAGTTGGTTAACCTGGTTAACCTGAACATGTGGCCACATAATTTCATTCCTTATTAAGGCGCTTACCCTGCGCCGTATCCAATCCCTTGTAGCTGGCGAGCCAGCGCTTTGCTGAACTCGTCATCATTCATGCCTAAGAATGCACGGGCAGGAACATCAATCGTCCATGCGCTTTTAGGGGCTTTACCGCTTAATTCGCGGATCAATGTGCCTGCCTGAATAAACTTCATATGGGCGGTCATTTCCTTTACCGGCGGTTTACGCCAGCGTTTCCCCTTTTTGACCTGATAGCCCAAATCACGCAGCTTTTTGGCCTGTTTGATGGTTGCCATCCGTTCAGGGTCAACGGACTTTTTCACCTGTCGCCGACTGACCTGAAAGCGCATCCCGTGCTGCTGGGCATACCCCACAACCCCCGCAGGGACTTGCTGATTGCCATTGCGGTAATGCCCGCCTTGCAGATAAACCCGCACCGCATCAATTTCGGGCATTTCCCGGATATGCAGCAACTTTGGTAAATTACGCAGCATCTTCTTGCGCCACGGACTTTTTCGGGCAGGCCAGCTACTGCCATCGGGCGATTGCTGATTGCGCACATTGCGCTTTGCTGCATCGATCAGCCCGTATTTTGCAATACGCCATAACAGGCGCTGGCGCTTTTTCTCCGGAAGATCAAGGCTGCTCAGCGCCTCTTGCAGTACCTTTAGCTGGTTGCTGTTTAACTGCCCATGAATCATGCTGGCCGCTTTCCAATATGAGCGCCTGTTTCATCGACACTGTGCACCGCGCCTTGTTCAGCAAACCACACTTCCGTATCCGCCAGTGACCAACGCTGACCATCAAACGGGATCATGCCTTCGGGGTCTTCGCGTATCACCACAGGTTCAGCCAGTGACAGTGACACCACCACCACCGCTGTATCCCCATCCACTTCTACCGTCAGTGAGGGCCGTTCCTGCTCCACATTCGCGTCATTAAAACTTTCACCCTGCTCAGTCAGCCAGCTATCTATCAGCAGCGGGATATTGCGCGGATCACAGTCCCGGTAGGGGAAGCGCCCCCACGCAATCACCACCTCATATTGCTGAATAAACATCTGGTATTGCCCCAGCCCCAAATCCCGTTGGGCCGGAATAAACTGGATTTCATCCATTTCACTGCTAAATTCCGTCTCGCAAATCCGTTCCGGCAGATTTTCCCGCAAGAAGGCGGTTAATTGCTGTAATTTGCTCATATCAACCGTACCGTTGTGCGTCCGCGCCCTTTCATATTACGCAGTACCACGGCGGCCTCAGCCAGCAGCCGGTTGCGCACTTCGGGGCTTTCCTGTCCCGGATGGGGGGCACGGCTGACTAATGTCGTGTATTCCCCCAATAAATCGGCCTTGGCCCGGGCATAAACCGCTTTTTTATACTGGCTGACCAACGCCGTGTTGCCATTGATAGAAATGCCCGGCACCTCAGCCGCACGTAGGTAGCCTTTGGCCTGCAAGCGCGATTTCAGGCGCTGCAAGTCCAGATTGATCTCAGCCACCGTTGCCAGCAGTGCATTGGCGAGCATGTCATTGTCCAAATCGGCGGGCAGCTTGCGATTGACCTGAAACTCTTTCAGGTTCAAGTCCGGCCAAAAACCGTCATTGGTCAGCGGTGCATCCCGGTAATCCACGGTGTTGCCATTAAACATCGTGCCTCTCTCCCTGAATAAAAAGCGGGCTGTCCGGTTTCCACGGCCATAAGCACATTGTGCTATGCCTCCACCGCGCCCGCTCCGGCTTGCGGTAGTCGTTGCGTTTCGGTTGCCAGTGCCCGCAGGCGGGCGGCAATCCGTTGCCGATAAGTTTTTACCCCGGATTTCGGGTTGCACTGATGAGCCTTCGCCAGCCAACTATCGGCCTGCGCCAGCACGTCCAGTCTGTCAACCGAACTCGCCTTAATCTCGTTGCTATCCCCTTTTAGCAGGATCAAGGCAGCAAATTTGTAGTACTTCGCCTTGATTTTCTCGTGTATCTTCCATTTTTCCGTGACATTCTGAAATGTCCTTGAAAAATAGGGTTCCACCGGGTTGCCCGCTTCAGCTTCCGCCTGTGCCCAGAGTAAAACGGTGTCGGCCACGAACGCCGGAAAACCACTGCGAAAATGGTCGGGGGTGAGCTGTCCTTGCTCAATGGCGATATCCGCCCAGTCCAACCCTTGGGCAAACTCCCCGACATCAAATAACCAAATCACGCAGTAGGCGAAAATCGGGTTACAGTACACCTCGCCTTCATCCAGATAGCGCTGTGCTGTAGGCAGATAATTGGGCAGCAGTTCCTGCCGCTTCATTTCGACTTTTTCGGCTGTCAGTGTGAGCTGGCGTAGCCGCTTAACATCCTGCTCAATGGCACGGGCTTGCAGGTGCATACTGGCGCCATCGGCAATGGCGACAGCCTGCTGCCGTTCCAGTTTCTGGCGAAGTTCCACTTCAGCCCGGTGTCGTTGAGCAGGTGACAACATTACTCGTGATCCAGTTCTTCAGCAGGTTTAGCTACCGTGCCCAGTTTTTCAGCAGGTTCAACCACCTTGCCAATCGTCACAGCCTCTTCATCATAAGCCGCGTACAATTCGGGCGTTTCCAGCGCATAACCTTCGTTGCGCAGATATTTGTTTTCGAACTGCTTGCGGTCATCGACAAACTCCGCTTTACGCTGACGGGTATTGCGCTGGGTCAGAATTTGCAGGTTCGGTAACATGGTGACCACCATGCGTCTACCCGGCATAAAGGGCGGCACCATTGCCGGACGCCCTGCAATCGAACTACCTAACATCTGAGCAGCGATTTTTTCCGTTGGTCTGTCGGCTGCCTGATAAAGCCGGTACTGTTCGGCGGCAACCAAATCCGCGCCAACCAGTATCACTAAACGCGGGTCATGGCGAAACTGCTGCGGAATTAGGGTGTTAATCAGGTCGGAGGCCATCGCATCCAGTGATTTAAAGTCGCCGTGTTCATCCAGTTTTACGGCAGTCGTGACTACCTGCTTGCCCTTATTCCAGTCTTTGGCAATCTGATGCCAGCCCCGGTTAACGTCTTCTCCGTTCGGGTTCTCGTCCGGCTTGGTGGTATCCGCTATTCCTTGGCCGTTAAAACCGATACGCAGCATATCCAGCGCAAACGATTCATTGGTAAAGGCCTGCATTCGCTGGAAGAATTCCTGTTCATTGCCGGAGTTTGCCCAGATAGAGAGCAAGTCCCATCTCAGCGCTGCCCCGGAATCGGTTTCTACCAATTTATATTCATTACCATCGACACCCGTGGCACGGATAAAACGACCGTCTTTTTTACGTCCGGTAAAGAGTCCCGGATTACCGACCGATACCACCTGCCCGGAGAGATGATCCACATCAGCACAGGTAATCATGTTCAGAAACTCGACCGACTCCAGCAGCGCATTGCGCAGTGACGTTTCTTTGGGGTCAGTCAGTGAGAAATAACGCTCCGTATCTTCAACCCCATAGGCTTCAGCCAATCCCGCCGTATATTTTTGCAAAAATGCCCGTGCCCGTTGATTTAATTGCATAGCTCTTCCCTTTGCCTTTTCCCATTAGGGGATCACAGATAATTAAAGTTCTTGTTCTTGTTGCCTTTCGGATTACGCGAAGGCAATGGGGTTGCAAGGCCATCCAGTTTTTTAAAGTTTTTTACGATATTCGGCAAGTTGTCACGCAAACGCGCAAATTCTTCGGTATCAACCACCTCTTTAACGGTTTCAAGATCTTCCTCGGTCGATTCCTGCGCGGTTTCCAGTGCCGCCAAACGTGTTTCTAAATCCGCCACGGCCTGAGCCAGTGCCTGTAACGCATCATCATTTGCTGCTTCTGGCGGGGTTTCTTCCGGCTCTTCAATGCCAAAATAACTTTTCCATGTTTTATTTTTTGCTTTAGCCATATCGCTATCCTTAATGTATTTCACTTCATCAATCACCAGTGGCTTATAGGCCCCGAATCGACGATGTTTTTTCCGTTTATTAAACTGTAGGCGCGTTGTGCCCACACTGGCTGGTGAACTGGTGACTGCCAGCCCTTCCAGATATGATTTGCCTGTGCCGCGAAAATTACCGTTCGGCGTAAACTCCACGGAGGTAAACAACAGTTGCCCGTCCCGGTTGGCCTCTAACAAGCGGTGATTGGGTCGCAATTGCGCATAGAGACGCAAAGCCCCATCCTCACCGGGTTCGGCTTTAACCGCGAGCACTTCCCCCATCGTTCCCGTCCAGCGCTCATGTTCCGGCCAGATAAGAGCGGTATACAGTTGAGGGTTATAAAGTTCCGCTGCATCCATGATCCATTGCGGCTCCATCACCCGGCCATCAACGGTGTCGCCCTCCATGGCAATACATATCCAGTTCGTCATTAACTGAGACATATCGCATTCCTTATCTTTGCTTCCAACACAGTATTGCGGATCCAATCGGCGGCGGCGAGGGGTTCAATGCGGTTGAATTCGGATATGACGCATAACCGAATTCAACCGAAGTTGACCGGGCGTAAGAAGAAAATTCGCCCTGCATAATGAGGGCCTGAGGAATAAAGGATAGTAAGGAAAAGGAAGCATGGCGAAATATTCTGATGAATTAATACAAGTAGCGAAGTCGCTGTACCTGCGCCGCTGTACTCCGGCTGAAATCGCCAGTGAACTCAATTTGCCCAATCGACGGATCGTGTACTACTGGGCGGAAAAATGGCACTGGGCGGATATGCTCAGCCATGAAAGTGTAGTTGATGCAGTCAATCGCCGTATTGCCTTGCTCAGTGAACGCAACGATAAAACTGCGGTAGAGCTGGACGAACTCGACCGCCTGATTGCCCATCATGTGAAACTGATGGCGCAGGAGAATAAGCACAAGGAAAAGCTGGCTGACATTAAAACACGGGCACAATCAGGCAATGAGGGTGATGATGTGGCTACCGGAGACGGTGAGCCGAAGAAAAAGAAACGCTATCGTAAAAATGATATTTCGGCGCTGACAGAAGAAGATTTCCAGATCTTTGTTGATGATAATTTATTTGGTTATCAAAAGCATTTACGCGCTAACAAGCACAAGAGTGTGCGCAATATTTTAAAATCCCGCCAAATCGGGGCAACATGGTATTTTGCGTTTGAAGCCTTTGAAGATGCGGTGTTAAACGGTAACAGGCAAGTTTTCTTATCCGCCTCCAAACCACAGGCACAAGTGTTCCGCTCTTATATTGTGAACTTTGCCGAACAGCTTTTCGGAATAACGTTAACGGGTGAACATATCCGCCTGAGTAATGGCGCTGAATTGCGTTTTCTTTCGACTAATAAGAACACGGCACAATCTTACAACGGCCATCTCTATTGCGATGAATACTTCTGGATACCCGATTTTAAACGATTCAATGAAGTGGCTTCAGCAATGGCAACACAAGATCATTTTCGCACAACCTATTTTTCAACCCCCAGTGCGAAAACCCACCCTGCCTATCCGTTCTGGACAGGAGACGAATGGCGCGGCAATGATGCTAAACGTAAGAATGTGGCTTTTCCTGCTTTTGATGAATACCGCGATGGCGGGCGCGATTGCCCTGATGGTCAGTGGCGTTACGTTATTACCTTGGAAGACGCCATCAAGGGCGGCTTTAACCTCGCCAGTATCGACCGACTGCGCAATAAGTACAATAAAGACTCATTTAACATGTTGTTTATGTGTGTGTTTGTCGACAGCGGTGCATCAGTATTTACCTACAGTCAGGTTGATAAATGCGGCGTGGATATCAATCTGTGGGAAGATCACAACCCTGACGCCTCGCGCCCGTTTGGTGAGCGGGAAGTCTGGGGCGGTTTCGACCCGGCTCGCTCCGGGGATACCTCCACTTTTGTGATTGTGGCTCCACCGCTGATGGCGGGGGAAGCCTTTCGGGTGCTAGCCACATTCTACTGGCAGGGCATGAACTGGAAACATCAGGCCAAACTGATTGAAGAGCTGTTCAAGCGTTACCGCTTTACCCATATCGGCATTGATACCACGGGGATTGGGCACGGGGTTTATGAAATGGTGCAGGACTTCGCCCCACGGCAAACACAGGCCATTCACTACAGCCAACAAAGCAAAAACCAGTTGGTGATGAAGATGATTGATGTGGTCAGCGAAGAACGCCTTGAGTGGGACGGGGAACAAAAAGAAATTCTGGCCTCGTTTCTGGCTATCCGGCACACCACCACGGCCAAAGGCGGTACCATGACCTTTGTCGCTGACCGTTCGCAGGAAACCGGACACGCTGACGTGTTCTGGGCCATTGCCCATGCCCTGATGAATGAACCTCTCAACTATGAGAAGAAACGCACCTCTAAATACACATTTGCAAAGGCCGCATAATGAGTAAGAAAACGTTAAGGAAGACCGCCAAAGCGCCACAGACAAATAACAACCGTCAACGGAAAATGAGCCTGATTACGCTGGGTAAACCGGAGCCGATACTCACGTCCATGACGGATTACCAGAAAATCTGGTATGACAATGATTATGATCACTACACCCTGCCGATTGACCGTCTGGCACTGGCCCAACTGACCAACATGAACGGGCAGCATGGCGGCGTTCTCTATGCCCGGCACAATATGATTGCCTCGGATTATCTCGGTGGCGGACTGACGCATGAGCAATTCAAGTCAGCTATGATGAACTTCCTGATTTTCGGTGATGTGGCCCTCCTGAAAGTGCGTAACTTCTGGGGCGATATCGTCAGACTGGAAGTCTTGCCCTCACTCTACCTGCGCCGCCGTAAAGACGGGGATTTTGTCGTATTGCAAGAGGGGGAACCCTTGGTCTATTCGCCCGAAGAGGTGATTTTTATCAAGCAGTATGATCCCCAGCAGCAAGTTTATGGCCTGCCGGATTATATCGGCGGTATTCATGCCGCTTTGCTCAACTCGGAAGCCACGATATTTCGCCGCCGCTACTACCATAACGGTGCTCACACAGGCGGTATTATTTATACCAATGATCCGAATATCTCGGACGAAACCGAAGACGAAATCATTGGGAAACTGCAACAAAGCAAGGGTATCGGCAACTTTGAAACGATGTTTGTGAGTATTCCTAATGGCGATCCGGACGGCATTAAATTTATTCCGGTCGGCGATATTTCCGCTAATGATGAGTTTGCCAATGTGAAAAGTATCAGTTCGCAAGACGTGCTGACCGCGCACCGATTCCCGGCAGGACTGGCGGGCATTATTCCGACCAATGTCGGCGGTCTGGGTGATCCGGAAAAAGCCCGTGACGCCTATCGCAAGGATGAAGTGATCCCCGTGCAAAATATGTTCATGAATGCCATCAACAGCCGTGAACTCCCCGAAATATTACATATCCGTTTTCAACAAGATAACGGAAGTTCGGGTGCAGAATGAGCAAGAAAATGGTAAAATCGAGGAAAATCGAGACATTAGGAATGAGGAACATGCGCGTATTAAAAATAATCTGCCCTGAGTGCGGCGCTAAATCTGTTATTCGCAAAACCAACCGGATGCACCGCCAAATTGCTGATATCTATTGTTCATGCTCTGATGTGGAATGTGGGCACACTTTTGTCATGAATCTGACATTTTCACACACACTCAGCCCCAGTGCCAAAACGGGCGATATTCTGTTGCAGACTGTGATTAATAACCTCAATCCGCAACAGCGTCAAATGGCCTTAGATTTATTGCAGACCAGTGCCGCATAATTTCAGTGTTGAGCCACTATTGAGTGGCTTTTCTATTTGGGTTTCCAGCTCACTTTTTACTTGCTTAATCAACTCGCCAAGCCAAAACAATGCAATCTGCCTGTCATTATCATTTAAATATTCCGAACCTCCCATTTTGCAAATTAATTCAATACGTTCTAAAAGAATGGAGGTGTTTAAAGAATTTAACATTTTATTCCTACTATTTGAAATACGACACTCATAACACTGTATATATAAACAGATACAAATTAATATAATTACCCTTTGAATTAATTGCACTAGGCAATATTTAATTGTGTGACCTATCTAATATTTCTAGAATTTTTCACTAAAAACACCGCGCAAATCGCTTTTTTTTATTGGAAAATTTACTTTTAAATCAATGTGTAATATTAGATTTTTATTAGAGCAATAAGGCTATTTTGATGACGCCAGCATTGTGCTGACGCTATACAGGATGGTTTTATGTAAGTACCAGCGTGAGTGAGATAACCAGACAAAATCAAATCGTTCATGCTTTAAAAAAATTGCGCACTCTTTTGCCAATACAATCACACCTTGTATTTTTTTGTTTCTCCTGCTCTAAACGGTCGTACATCTCAATAATTTGCAGCGCTACCGCTGCTACCTGTACCATTTCAGTCCGCGCCGTTCCGGCATGACTGCCACCATACTCATCATGCAAAATAGCCTGAGCGAACTCGCCAACCTCCTCACTCAATATCGTCTGCCAGACAAACGGGGATAAATTGCGATTTGCGCCCCATTTCTCATCTTGTCGATTCATTTCCAAGATAACATCAGTCATGGCACTTGTATCAATATGCTTTTCATAAGGTAATGGCCTGCGTGCACGATGCAGATACACCAATAAATCCAGTTCATCACATGGTTGAACTAATTCTTCACTTTCTAAAACCAGATCATATTTATACACAGTCATAGCTTCCTCATTTCCCCAAGTTGATTAATCCGTGCCCGCAACCCATCGCGGCGCATCTCTTTTTGCCGTTCCGACTCCATAGGAATAAAACTGCCATTCGTCCATAACTTAAATGGCTGTTCATTGACGCTGATTTTTCCGCCGATAATTAATGACTGCGCCATAAATCGGCTAAAATCCATCCCGATGGAATCGGCATAATCGATAATTTTTTCAATCAACCCCTCACTAGGTTTTTTGGCTGTATCAGACAACCCCGTACAGTTATTGACAGAACTCCTAGGCGATGCGGGCGCATCGCTAAAACCCGCCTCCGCTGACGCTTCGGCTAACTTCGGCACAATCTGCCACGTTTTCAGACGGGTTAAGATTGGGGTATCCATACCGATTAACGGCGAGAAAACCCCTTTAATACGGATCACATCTTCACCGTGGGCGTTAGTTTCCTGCTGCGTCTCATACCACAGACGTGCAACCAAATCGTCACGACGCACAAACGGGCCACCCTGCGCATTGATATAGTTCGCCCAGTCACCGTTATCCGCCGCATCATGCACTGCGGCAAATTCAACACTTAAACCCATCGCAACATCATGGTCTGCCATGCGACGCAATTCTCGGTAAACGGTCACGGGCGCACCGCCCACGAACTGGAATTGACGGATACGCCAACGTCCCGCCCATGCACTAGCAGCCACCGCCGCTTCTTTCATCGGGCGATTGCTTTCATCATCCAGCTCATCGTCCATCGCGTAGCCATCAATGTTTTTAGAAATGTACTTCGCCACATAACCCGTAGCTGACCCTTTCTCTGGATCAATCTTCTCGGCATGGAACCGGGCTTTCAGGGCTTTTTCAGTCCGCAGCTCGTAGCGGTCTTCCTGCAAGGCATAGTCACGGATAATATCGCGCACCTGCTCCGCTTGGTCTGGCTGCATAAAAAACAACATATGCCAATGCGGTGTGCCATCGTGATGAGGTTCAGCGACGCGGATGCCAAAGATACGCAGATCATTACGATGCAGTTTGGCCCTGATTTTTGCCCAGAGGCCGCTTAAATACTGCTGCGTATCTGCCGGGCTGCATCCGTTCCACTTGCGGTTCCGGTGTCCGTGGCGGGTTGTGGCGTGGTATTTAGAAGGAGCGGTTAGGGTGTAGAACTCGACAACATAGCCCAGTTCATTACAGATATTTTCAAAGCCCCGGATGCGTACCATCATTTCAGTACGGCGGATCGCAGGGTTGGCCACACTGCCATAATATTTATCAATCAGGCTGACGCGGTTGCCTTCCTCATCTTCCAGTTCCATAGACTTGATAAATTCTTTTGTGCGTTGCTTCTGCTCTTTCCATTCAGAAATAGTCGTTTTGCTGGCGTAGATACTGGCCTTTTTGCTGACACGGTTGATTGAGATCTGCAAGTGCTCACGCCATGCTGCCGCCAGACGGCGTAGACGACCTAACCACCATTTATCTGAGGTCATGCGAGAAATAGCCGCAATAGCCTGCTTTTCATCAAAAAAGCGTCCGGCCAGCTTATCCCAGTAAGGTACATCCTGACGGTAGGCTTTAGTAATCACGGCTGCACGCATATAGAGAACATGCACCCGTTTCAGGTCGCTAGCTTCTGGCATCTCGTTTGCAGTTGTTTCCAGTTTCTGAAAAACAAACTGTGCAATATCATTTGCCAGTAGCTCAATATCTTCCCGTGACATATCAGGGATACGGTTAAAGCGCTTCATATACAGCGCGTTATCCGCTTCAATTTCCTGAATCTGGTAACGGTTGGTCACTAACGTCACTCTGGGCAAGATACGGTCAACGAATGTCTTAGATAAAAAAGCCTCGGCGCGTGGTGTCCCTTGCTCCTTTTCTAAAACACTTGCTTTGTATTGAACATCAAGACGAACAACAGTCGGCTGTTGTTTTAATCGCTGTAGAACACGGGCGAATGCCATGCTCTCTTTCTCAATCTCCTTTTCAATCGCTTTGTATTTTTCTTCCCTCTGATATTGTTCGGCATAGGTCGGAAGCGGTCTAGCTATCGGCTGAACAGGCTTATTCCACGGCGTAGAAACGCCAGCAGCCAGAGCTGCGCTTTGTGGCATCTCTGGCTGAAATTTGCTGCTATATTGTTTTGCTTTTTCTACAAAGCTCATGCAAACACATAACTCATAGAAGATAATTCAAACGAAAGCAAAACAAATTCCCCGCCAATCTGCGGATACAAATCACTATCAATGACTGTGACGTCAGTAACTTTTACGAAAATAGAATCACTAGTAAAATTGTCGTTATCATCAATTTCATGTAACCCAAGAAAATCGCCTTTTTTATATTCATGGTCATTGATTCTAAATTCAGCTTTTTTATCACCGCCATTTATAGCGTTAAAATCAACACTTCTTATTTTTAAATTATGTATTGTATTCATTGTGCCTTTGGTCATTTTATTAATCTCCATTGTGTTTATTCGTTGTGTTGGCAGGCGAACATCAAACATAATTCCATTCCTGTACTTGACGCTCTATTTCACTGGCTTCGCTTTCCAGCAGGCTAACAATCGCATCGCAATCTAAACGATCACGTTTCGCAATCATGGCGAAGTGACGCAGACGCGAAGCGTGACCGTCTGCCCTGACACGTCTTTCATCTTCACGATTTTGTTTGATGCAGCGTTCGATAATGACAGCGTGGTCATCGGTGTTTATTTCAGCAGGGGTAAAGATAGGGTCGGGTATATTCATTTTTTTATTTCCTATTTTTAGATAAAGGGATTCCCTGACGTGCTGACGTCATTAAAATTAATTCGGTAATTATTGTTATTTAATTAGGCAGTAATAAATCTTTTGGTAATAATGGAACTGCTGCCTTAATTTTATTTATTGCTTTAATTAACTCGTTTCTCTCTTCGATGTTAAATTGATCTAATTCCAGCCCATGCCGTTCTTTTTTAATATTGGCAATAAAGAATATTGCTGCCAGTACGCGAATATTATCGACATAATTCGAACTGCGTTTATTTCGCATCTCATCAATAAAGCCAGCTAATTGCTCGTTACCTGCTTTCAAATGTTGCTGCCTGATTTTTGCCAGTTGATTTAAACCATTAACACGAACATCAAAGGCAAGTTTAACCGCCCGCTGTTCTGTTGATTCAAATTGGTATTCCGTGTTCATAAAAACCTCACCTAATTAGAAACAAGATAAAATAAGCAACGGAACATAAGACAATGGGGAAAACAAATCCGTTACCTTGCTTTGTGTGGAATGACTTACTGGATAGTTTGTACTGGTGCTGCTGTTGCTTTAACGCGTTCATTTTATCCCCACTTATTATTTTCTTTTAGAATTAAAGATAGGTTTGGTGGCGCTGGCAATTCACAGAGAAACTCAAGACTCCCATCGATTATATCGTGATAACGGGATGAAACAGGAAAAGCCCGAATAATAGCGTATAACGTTTCGGCAATAGCCTCATAATGGTGACCTTTAGCTATCATTTCTACATTCAATTCTCTCGCGCCATTTTCAAAATAAAATTTTGCAAGGTGATTATTTTTCTTTAATTGCTCCAATAGCTTTTTTAGAAGTCCGTTGCAAGGTTCGTTTTCAAAAATGCTATCACTCTCAAAGTGATTAGACTCTGTATTAAATTCTATTTTTTCACGACCAGCCATCGACACGCCCCCTTCATTAAGTCAACACAAGTCAGCATGTGAGGCTGCTCATGGTTCAATTTATTTTGCAGTACTTGCGGAATTAACCCGATGGATTCCACAATTTGAACTAAACTTCCATTATGAGTATTAAAGAACGCACAACACTCATTATCGACGTGAGATTGTTTGGATACTTGGTAATCAAACATGTTTCACTCCCATGATTCACATAAAATGAATCAATCACCTATAATGAGTTGAAAACGGGAATGCCCCAACGACTTACGCAACTGTTCTTCTTTCCAGCGTGCGTAATAGATGCGAACCATACCACTTGCACGGATGTTCCCAGGTTTAATGACTCGTGGTTCGATTGGTACGCAAGGATTGTTACCAGTAGTCCAGCGGCGAACTGTAGCGATAGAAACTCGTTCTAAAGCTGAAAATTCATAAGGAGAAACAATCTCACTTGGAATTTTCACAATTGTAATTTCAGAAGCCATATTGCATCATTCCTTGTTTATCAATAATTATCATTGATGATCTTCGACTATCAGAGATTATCATTAGATATCTAGGTTTAGGCTTAATTTAACTCCATAAATGGAGTTTGTAAATAGGTTAATGCGAAATGAGAATAGAGGAACTAGGATTAGACAACGAAAAAGTATTAGATCGAATTTGTGAGGTTTATGGTTTTAATCAGAAAATTCAATTAGCTAGACATTTTGAAATTGCGTCAAGTTCACTTGCTAATCGGTATAGTCGTGGCTCAATTTCTTATGATTTTGTTGTGCACTGCGCACTTGAGACTGGTGCAAATATTTCTTGGTTGCTCACAGGAAAAGGCCCTCAATTTGAAAAAAAAATGAGCGAAGAAACACAAAAAGTGAATCTATTCACATTAAGTGATGGAAATCTCATAAATGAAAGCAGTTTGGGAATCACAGGTAAGTTTTTCAGTAAATCTCTTATTAACCCAATAGGAGTATATTCTGATAGCAAACTCCACTTTGTTGAACAAGATACCTCGCTTTCTGATGGATTATGGCTGGTTGATATTGAAGATACAGTCAGCATTAGAGAGTTAACCAAATTGCCGGGTAAAAGATTGCATATCTCAGGTGGTAATGTACCTTTTGAATGCAGCATTAATGATATAAAAACGTTAGGTCGTGTTGTAGGTATTTATAGTGAGATTAATCAATGACTGTTCGTAAAAACCCTCAGGGTGGCTGGATTTGTGAACTTTACCCAAATGGGGCAAAAGGCAAACGCATTAGAAAGAAATTCGCCACCAAAGGGGAAGCATTAGCTTTCGAACAGTACACGGTACAAAACCCGTGGCAGGAAGAAAAAGAAGACAGGCGCACTTTAAAAGAACTGATTGATGCTTGGTATAGTGCTCATGGCATCACACTTAAAGATGGCCTTAAGCGTCAACTGGCAATGCACCATGCTTTCGATTGCATGGGCGAACCGTTAGCCAGAGATTTTGATGCACAGATGTTTTCTCGGTACAGAGAAAAAAGACTCAAAGGGGAATACGCCCGTTCTAATCGTGTTAAAGAAGTTTCCCCTCGGACACTTAACCTTGATCTGGCTTATTTCCGTGCAGTATTTAATGAACTGAATCGACTTGGTGAGTGGAAAGGGGAAAACCCTCTAAAGAATATGCGCCCTTTCCGTACCGAAGAAGTGGAAATGGCATGGCTTACTCAAGAACAGATTGCACAGCTTCTTGCTGAATGTAACCGCCATGATCATACTGACTTGGAAACTGTGGTCAGAATATGCCTTGCTACTGGTGCGAGATGGTCAGAGGCTGAAGGACTACGTAAAAGCCAGCTAGCAAAATACAAAGTGACTTATACGAATACAAAAGGCCGAAAGAACCGAACGATACCCATCAGTAAAGAGCTTTATGATTCTCTTCCAAACGATAAAAAAGGCAGGCTCTTTACTGATTGTTACGGCGCATTCCGTTCTGCCTTAGAAAGAACAGGTATTGAATTACCCGCAGGCCAATTAACTCACGTTCTAAGGCATACCTTTGCCAGTCACTTTATGATGAACGGTGGAAACATACTTGTATTACAGCGGGTACTTGGTCACACAGATATCAAAATGACGATGCGATATTCACACTTTGCCCCTGACCATTTAGAAGATGCAGTTAAGTTAAATCCGTTGGCGATGAGTGGCGATAGAGTGGCGGTAGAAATGAGTAATAATGATAATCGTAGATAATATTTGATAATCTAACCAACTGTTTTTAAATATAAATCATTGATTTTCGGGTGCTTTGATAGGTACTCATAATCGCTTGGTCGCTGGTTCAAGTCCAGCAGGGGCCACCAAATTTATCAAGGGGTTGCATCAAAAGTGCAACCCTTAGTTTTTTCTAGGATACCCATAAGATACCGCCTGGTAGCAGATGAGGTATAACCGATTAACACCGCTACGGTAATGAACCGTTGTCGTATCCCTCTCCGTGATATTTATCATATTTCCTGAACATTACGACACCTAGCTTTCTACTTCCCTAATCGCCACTTGAAATACAAAAAAGCCATGAGTTCTAAAAATGCTAACTCTGAATAACTTTTTGCGTTATATCCCATTAAGCGCTTTAAAGCTCTGTCAGCCACGCGTCTATTAACAGCGGGATATATCGAGGTTCATATTCCCTGTACGGGCTGCCACTACTTAATTATCGCCTTATATTTTTGGATAGACATCTGGTATTTCCCCAGTTCTAAAATTCATTGAGTCTCAATAAAGCGGAATTTCCCCATATCATTGGTTAATTCCGTTTTACCAATAAACTCAGGCAAACTTTCCCGTAAAAATATTTTTTATTGCTTTAATTTTCCCATATGAAGCATACCGCTGTCAGTTTCAATCCTTTCATTATTAAGGGTAAAAAACTGCTTTCATTCATAAACGGCTGGCAACCCTTTGCCAAGGCGTTTTAATACCTAATTGTGGATTAAACAGAGGCATTTAACTCTTCCGTTTAACACCCATGTATTATTACGAATTTATTAAGGCATTGAGAATGGTTTAATTTTAATACAATCCAATAAGTTAATCAGACTGAAATTAAGATGAATTCCTTATATTTTACTTATGGTGATAACAGCTTTACCCAAATAATTGGTCATGTATTAAATAGTTAGATTGAATATCAAAAATAGTACTCACGCTCAATAAAAGTTCCTATCACCTTATCGTGCATTTCTTCGGATTTTGAATAACTGATAGTTTTTCTATTCAGTCTTTTTATTCGAGTACGCTGAGTTAAATTCGTTCTCTCTATACGCTGAGTAAACGTCTTTCCAGTCAGGTG
This sequence comes from Xenorhabdus hominickii, assembly GCF_002632725.1. Taxonomy (GTDB): domain Bacteria; phylum Pseudomonadota; class Gammaproteobacteria; order Enterobacterales; family Enterobacteriaceae; genus Xenorhabdus; species Xenorhabdus hominickii. Next base: position 1,354,271 of record NZ_NJAI01000001.1, on the reverse strand, counting down.
ATCTTCCTCGGGAAGGTTATCATAAACAACATAATC
>NZ_NJAI01000001.1:1327812-1354135 GCF_002632725.1 Xenorhabdus hominickii | reverse complement strand
GATTTGTGACAATAACGGCAATAGACGTCAGCTTTGGCCATGCTTTACCCTTAAAAGGCGGGAAGCATATCACAACAACTAACTATTTAATACATGACCAAATAATTAGCGGTTATTTGTTAATATCAAAGCGTTAATTTTTTCTTATAAATCTATTCCCAATAACCACTACCTATGATTGTGGCAAAAATCGTTCCTAATCCGCTCCCGTCAAACTGTGCCATTTTATCTAAAGATGAATTTATAAAAGCCATAGACACAGATATAGGTGTTGTCATTGCAAGAAAGGTTGTTGCTTCCTGATAAATTAGACTAATATCATCCAAACTAAGAACAATATTACCGGAAAAACCGCCTACTCCCGGAGATCCGATTCCTCCTGACTTTCCATGAAAAGTTTTTGCACCATCAACTTCTAGAGTAAGTGTAAAGTACAAAAATTAACTTGTTAAATCCAAATAAGCCTTATACATTTTTATATTTTATTCCGATAACTTTATGATCGAATCATCTGTCGTTTTATATTTTAACTTATCTGCTGTTGCTTCAGATAAAGACTCGATAATTTTCAGTCCTTTTTCAACAAGCAAAGAAGATTCTGATTCAGTAGATAATAGATTTCTCATAACACCCCGTTTTTATAAAACGAGAAAGATCAATTTAAAACTTAAACTTTCTTTCTTTCTTTCTTTCTTTCTTTCTTTCTTTCTTTCTTATTAAATGTCAAACAGAATAATAATTAAGTCACATTTAATATAACAACAAACATTTTTACTTTTTATTACGTAATGTCACCGCCTCCCAGATTCCAGTTTATTAATAAATTAGAGTAATTTATTAATCTGTTTTTGACTGCACTTTATTTTATAAAAAAACAAAAAAAGTCGCTCAATACTCAAAAATTTTCAAGAGAAGAATATAATTATATTTTTTTCATAATAAAAATATAGTATAAATCTGGATATTTTCAACAAGAAATTAACATTAGTGAAATTAACCTATTTCAGAACATTAAGCACAGGTGGATGAAATGCTTTCATATCCAACAGAATTCCAAGAAAACCAATAATTATCCACCCGCAAAAGTCCAACAAAGAACTGTAAAGGAGCTGTTGTCTGTAAATTATCGTTCAGAAATGGTTTGGCATGAAGCAGCAGAGTCAGCTTTCAATAACGCTAAAGCCGCCAAACGTTGTTGCAGATTGAGGTTATTCACAATAGTCCGCAACAATTTATCGCCAGTTTTGGCACTGGGGCTTAATGTATGTGAAAAAGTCAAATTCATAACAAATCGGTAACCACACTCAATGTCAGAGCACACACAGTAAGGATCGGCAATTTCAGGATGTTTCCGGTTTGTCGTCCCCAGCTTCCAGCCACAGCAACGTATCACCGGGGCTGACGGCTCGTCCTTGCTGGCAGTTGATGCGTGTGATCCCGTCCTGATTGTGGTGCATGGATTGCCAGCTCCATTTTCATGGCTTCTACAATGATCAAAGGCTGACCTTCCGCCACTTCCTCACCTAATTTGACCAATACTTTCCAGATATGCCATACATACAATGAACCGTCATTGTGCTGATTGACCTTTCATTATTCTAAGTTGCCACTTTGTTTGCTGGATTCACTCGTGCGAAATCTATTGGATATATTTCTGGAAATTCATTCAATGGATTGCGGATTGCAATTTTTTGACTATAGATTGGATTATCCACTATAAAAATAATGAATAATTCGAATAAAAATAGTGATTATTATGAAGTTATCATTTCTAATAACTAATGAATCATATATGCAGAAAATAAAAGACCATACATCAATATTAAAAAGTCATCATTAATGTAACGATAAACCCTAAAAAAACATTATCAATATATAAATAATCGAATTTCACAAACTCATATTTACCTGTCGAATAGTAAACCAGTAGAGAAATACCAAAAATAGAGCTTATTTGACAAGCTTTTATAAAAAAATAACGATAAATTATAAACATAAAACTGAGCAATATAATGTGCAACGCAATGAGCAATAAACAACCACTTTATTGTATATCACCTAACTCAAAGTGACATTGAGATGGTAATTAATTGTGGCAGCATCATAATAATTTATTTAATATATGTGCAGAAAATAGATAAATTACTTGTGCTTCCACCTCATCTAACAAGAGAAAACTATATGAAAACCACATCCAAAATATTAATCAGTTTGGCCTGTGTCACTATGCTCGCAGGTTGTGCACGCACTGCTCCAATATTAACGCCACAAACAACTATTGTGACAAAAAATTCACTACCTACAGTGAAAAAATCCATTTTGGAAGCGGGGCAAAAACGCCAGTGGATAATGACTGACGTTTCTCCGGGTATTATCGATGGTCTTCTCAAAAAACGTAACCATGATGTTAAAGTACGCATTACTTATACTGACAAAAACTATACAATTCACTATGTCGGTAGCCAACACTTGAAAGCTCGCAACGGAAAAATTCATCATAAGTACAATAAGTGGGTTAGAACACTGGATAATGATATTCAACTGCGTTTAGCCTCTATGGCCAATCAATAAATACGAAATTTTAGCCTATCTTATATTCCCAATAAACTTCATATTGCAATACGAAAGGGAATAATAATATACCTAATAAATTTCGAGTTGCATTGAGGCGACGAGTGAATGAATTCCCAGAAGCATAGCTTACTCTGTGACTGGGGTGAATGAACGAAGCCAATAAAAAGAGACAGCTTGAAAGATGAAGGTATAGATAGGCTTATGCTCTCATTCTTTAGGGATTTATCTGACGTATCGGACATCTGGAATATGACCAAACCCCACAACTATGACAAAGATGAATACAGTGCATTTGAAGCGATTACAGAAGCTCAACGCATTGCTTTTGCTCCCATGCTGTTTCAAACAGCAGTAAATTTACGCGATTTCGGTATCTTATCTTTTTTAGATAAAAATCATAAACAGGGTGCAACCAAAGAAGAAATCTGTAATAACTCAGAATTAGACAGCTATGGTGTGGGTATTTTGCTGGACATGGGATTAAGCGGCAGAATTATTCTGAAGCACGATGATCGTTATTTTCTAAGCAAAGTTGGTCACTATTTACTACATGATAAAATGACCCGCGTCAATATGGATTTCACTCAGGACGTATGCTACCAAGGCCTGTTTTATCTAAAAGAGTCTTTGCAAAAAAATCAACCTTCTGGCTTAAAGGTATTTGGTGAATGGCCAACCATCTACCCGGCACTGAGCCAATTACCGGAACCAGCTAAGACAAGTTGGTTCTCATTTGACCATTTCTATTCTGACTCCGCTTTCAATGCTGCGTTAAAAGCTGTTTTCTTCCTGAATCCTCAATCGATTTACGACGTTGGGGGCAATACAGGCAAATGGGCGTTGCGCTGTTGTCAATATGACAGTAAAGTCAGCATCACTATTTTGGACTTACCCCAGCAAATAAAACTGGCTGAAGAAAACATACGCAGCCACGGTATAGCTGATCGTATTTTTGGTCATCCTGTTGATATGTTATCGGATAGCGAATTACCCACAGAAGCAGATATCTGGTGGATGAGCCAGTTCTTGGATTGCTTTTCCGAAACACAAATTGTAGGTATTTTACGCAAGATCTCCGCAGCCATGAAACCTGATGCCCGAATTTGCATTATGGAGCTGTTCTGGGATTGCCAACCTTTTGAAGCTGCTGCTTATAGCCTCAATGCCACCTCGCTTTATTTTACTTGCATGGCGAATGGTAATAGTCGTTTTTACAGCATTAATGATTTCACCCGCTTCCTTAATAAAGCTGGGTTGGTGATAGAAAACCAAATTGATCAGTTAGGGCTGGGGCATACATTACTGATCTGCAAAAAGCAGTAACGAACGGTATTTCATGAAATTGACATTGGATATTACAGATTGGCAGGCCATCGCACCGGGACTTTCCACAACTGAAGAGTGGGAAAAATGGTCTGCGGCCTCACCCGCCACTATTGATAAATCACTTCCGTTGGCAAAATGCACCCAATTGCCCATGATGACAGCCCGGCGTCTAAGCTCTGGTAGCCGTCTTGCCGTGGATTGCGGCTTAAGCATTCTGCGCCGTAATCAGGTAGATGCTATTGTCTATACCAGTCGTCACGGTGAGCTGGAGCGCAATTATCAGATCTTGCAGAATCTGGCGCAGGCAGAGAGTGTTTCTCCAACCAATTTTGCCATGTCAGTTCACAACTCCTCCGTAGGTAATCTCACCATTGTGGCTAAAGCACCTCTGGTTTCTTCATCGGTTTCAGCAGGCATTGACAGTTTCCAGCAAGGACTGTTTGAAGTATCGACACTGCTCCACGCTGGTCACAGTAAAGTCCTGCTTGTTGATTTTGACGGCATGATCCCCGATTTTTATCACAATGCCATAGGTGCCAATACCCCAACTTATCCATTTTCGGTGGCCTTGCTTCTGGAACAAGGCTCGTCTCTTCAGTGTACAAGACAGCCCGAACTGGAAACCGAACCTCACCTTCCCCAAGGACTTCAATTTCTTTATGGCTGGCTGAGAAACGAGCAGGGCTTCACGGTTTCAGGCGATCATTGCCAATGGCATTGGAGTCGGTAAAATGGCGAGAAAGACTATAATCAGCTTCTCTGAACTGATTAGCAGGTTCTGGCGTCTGTCCATGACAGGATTTTGTTTTATCCTGTTTGGCTTGGGTGGGTTACTGCTCTCCCTGACTTGGTTCAATTTGTTGCTGGTTTTTCAACGTAATGAAAACAAACGTCGCCGTCTTGCGCGTCATAGTGTTTCATTCAGTTTTCGTCTGTTCCTTTTTCTGACCAGAAAATTGGGCGTGCTGGATTACCATTTTAATGGTCTGGAGAAGCTCCGCTCGGATAAAGGTTGTCTGATTGTTGCTAATCACCCGACCTTGCTCGATTACGTCATATTGGCATCAACTTTGCCGGATGTGGATTGCATTGTAAAATCAGCATTGCTGCGCAATCCTTTTGTCAATGGTGTGATCCGTTCTGCACGTTATCTCATCAACAGCGACGCAGAGACTTTACTTCCTGTCTGCCGCGAGAGATTAGCTTCTGGTTATAATATTTTGGTTTTTCCAGAAGGAACGCGTACTACCCCGGGCCAACCGATTTCACTTCAACGTGGGGCGGCCAATATCGCCGTGCGATGTGAGTGCAATTTGCGAATTATACATATTACTTGCAGCCAGACGATGCTGGATAAAAAAAGCAAGTGGTATCAAATTCCTCCGAAAAAACCTGTTTACACGATAACGATTGGTGAACAGCTCGCCAATGAAAATTTTGCTGTCGATACAGAGAATGGGCATGCCATCGCTGCCCGCCAACTCAATCGTCAGCTCACTCAACTACTAACACCATCACATTAATAGATGTCGGATACGATGATGCAAGAATTACACATTGAAATAAAACAGTTAATTATAGATACCCTGAATCTGGAAGATCTCACGCCTGCGGATATTGAAACGGATGCGCCTCTATTTGGTGATGGCTTGGGGTTGGATTCCATTGATGCGTTGGAACTGGGCTTAGCAGTCAAAAACAGCTATGGCATTGTGTTATCCGCTGAAAGCGAAAAGATGCGCCAACACTTTTCTTCTGTAGCCGCACTGGCCGCTTACATCCAGTCGCAGCAAGCATAATTGTAGGGTGAATCATGGAAAAGCACGCAATTTTTCAAGAGGTGTCTCAGTTATTGGTTCAACTGTTCGAACTTTCTCCTGAAGATATCACGCCCGAATCACGACTCTATGAAGATCTAGAACTCGATAGTATTGATGCGGTAGATATGGTTGTCCATTTGCAGAAAAAAACCGGACGCAAAATCAAGCCGGAAGCATTCAAGTCTGTCCGTACCGTTCAGGACGTTGTGGATGCGGTAGAACAGTTGTTGCAAGAACGAGTGTCGCAAGAACAATAATCAGCGCAGCAGAAACACGCAGCAAACATTTGGGTAGTTAATTGAAGCCGTTGATTTTATTGTTTCGTATTGCCAATACAGTGATGTTAATCGCCTGGCCTTTCTTGGTCTGGGCGATGGTCAACTACGGACAATTTCATGCCATGCTGGCCGTCATTATTCTGTTTTTTGTTTTACGACTCCTGTCCAGCAAGCATCAGACTCGCAGTCAGCAGAATTCTGGTTTTAATGCCGGGTGGATATTGTCCATAATAGGGATAGCTTTAGGGTTAGCCAGTTTGTTCCTGCGTAGTCATCAACTGCTGATGTACTACCCTGTGGCCGTTAATGTCATTCTGCTCATTCTGTTTGGCAGTTCATTACGTTATGGGCCTTCCATCATTGAAAGAATGGCTCGTTTCAAAGAACCTGATTTACCCCCAGAGGGCATTGTTTACACACGTAAAGTCACTTACATCTGGTGCCTGTTCTTTATTTTCAATGGTGCCGTGGCGCTTGGTACTTGCCTGTATAACGATATGACCCTGTGGACATTGTGGAACGGAATGGTGAGTTATCTATTGATTGGACTGCTCATCACCATTGAATGGCTGGTACGCCAACGGGTAAAAAAAAGATGAAAGCACAATCCATATCCCAATGGCTATCAGAGGATCATTCCCCCCATAAGCTGATCAGTTGGGGGGGATATCCCATCAATCTAAATACACTCCGGCAGGATGTCACCGCACTATATTTGCGGCTGACAGACCCACATCAGGCAGAGTATTCAGCTTCACGCTGGGCGTTGTGTTTTGAGGATAGTTACTATTTCTGTGTCGCGCTGCTGGCAACCCTGTATGCGGGGAAAACACCGGTTATTCCGGGGCATTGTCGCGAAGCTCAGTTGCAGGAACAACAATCACTGTTTGATGGTATATTGACGGATTTAACGCTGACATTATCCTGCCCTTGTTGGCAGATTATGCCGTCTAATCCAGAGATTGAGCGCCAAGAAAAATCCTCACTAAACTTCACATTACTTGAAATCCCAGCGGATGCCGCTTTAGTGATGTTCACTTCCGGTTCAACGGGTGTTCCTCAGCAAGTGCTCAAATCCGTGGCAGCTATGGATCTGGAAACACAATGGCTGGCTTCCCTGTGGGAAGATAAGTTGCAATCCTGCGTTGTCAGAGCCTCAGTCAGTCATCAGCATTTATATGGCCTGACTTTCCGCATATGGTTACCCATGTCACTGGGTTTGCCCTTTGATCGCAAGATGGTGGAGTATCCCGAACAACTTGCCAATAGCCCACGCTGTGCGCTGATCAGCAGTCCCGCATTTTTGCAGCGGCTTGATGACAAACTTCCAGCGCCGGATTGCCCTTTTGTGGTGTCGGCGGGCGGACTTTTGCATTTTGCAGATGCTGAACGAGTGATACGCTGGCTCAACATTGCCCCCCATGAAATTTATGGCTGTACCGAAACGGGGATCATGGCCTGGCGCAACCGTATAACGGACAATACTATCTGGACAAGATTTAAAGGTGTTTCATTCCAACAGGATAAAGAAAAAAACCTCCGCGTCTATTCTCCACTGCTTACAGATCCTGAGGGCTTGGTCTTGGATGATCAATTTGCCTTCGACAACCAAGGCAATTTCACTTTATTGGGACGTCGCGACCGCTTGGTAAAAATTGAAGAAAAGCGTATCTCTCTGTCCGAAATTGAACGTCGTCTATGCGAAATTCATGGGATTACTGATGCCGCTGTTCTGCTCGTCAGTCGAAGAAAACGCAATCACATTGGTGCGGTAGTCGTTTTAGATCACGAAACCTTTAAACGTTATCAGCAACAAGGAACACGCGAATTTTCACAAGATTGGCACCGCCAGTTAAAACCTTGGCTGGAACCCGTTGCATTGCCCCGTTACTGGCGAGTTGTCGAAACCATTCCCTTAAATGCCCAAAGCAAGCGCTCATGGCCTGCATTACAGGAGCTATTTAATGAAACCCACTGAAATTCACTGCGAACAACCCACTCAAAATAAAGCCATTATTAAGCTGTATTTAGATCCCAATTTAGCTTGGTTCCGTGGGCATTTTCCCGTTCAGTCACTCTTGCCGGGCGTTGCCCAAATCGATTGGGTTATGCATTATGCCCAAACACTGCTGACACCCGATTGGTCTTTCTCTTCGATTGAAATGGTGAAATTTCAGCTTCCCCTGCAACCGGGAGACAAACTGCTATTGAAAATCGCATGGCAAGAGGAAAAGCATCTCCTGATTTTCAATTATGGTGTAAAACCATCAAACGGGGGTGAATACCAGACAGCAAGCCAAGGAAAGATAAAGTTATGGCGCTGAGCGTGAACCCGATTACGCCCTGCGTGGTTATTCCTTGTTATAACCACGGTGCAACCATGCCTGCGGTACTGGAAAGGCTATCCCCTTACCTGCTCCACTGCTTTATCGTGGATGATGGCAGTGAACAAGATACGCAACATAGACTTGAAGCGCTGGCAAAATCCATTTCGAATGTCACCCTGATCCGCCTTGAATATAATCAGGGCAAGGGAAGCGCTGTCATGACAGGAATGCGGGCTGCCGAGAATGCTGGCTATAGCCATGCTTTGCAGGTTGATGCGGATGGGCAGCATTGTCTCGAAGATATCCCCTTATTTTTGGCAAAGGCACAGCAGTATCCCAATCGCTTAATTTCCGGCAATCCGCTGTATGATGTTTCAGTGCCAAAATCCCGCCTTTATGGACGTTATGTCACCCATTTTTGGGTCTGGGTGGAAACCCTTTCTTTTTCCATCAAAGACAGTATGTGTGGTTTTCGGGTTTATCCATTAGCCCCCACGCTGCAATTGTTGGCGAAAAAAGACGTCGGGCGCCGGATGGATTTTGATATCGAAATCATGGTCAGGCTCTATTGGCAGGGAACAACCAGTGAATTCGTGCCAACAAAAGTTACCTATCCTGAAAATGGCCTGTCCCATTTCGATGCCCTGCGGGATAATCTCAGCATCTCATGGATGCATACCCGTCTGTTTTTCAGCATGTTACCGCGCATTCCGTCCCTATTATGGCGTAAGCAACCGTGGCATAAGCGCCATCATTGGTCTGATATCAAAGAGCGCAAAGGTCTGCTGGGCATGAAGTTCATGCTGTCAGTGTATCGATGGCTCGGACGCAAGCCTTTTGAGTGGCTGCTCTATCCTGTCGTTGGCTATTTTTGGGCAACAGGGGGCGCACAACGTCAGGCATCACGCCAATATCTTGAGCGGCTCAAGCAAGCCTTGCAACACAAGGGTATCGCCATTCCTCTCGGTCTTGATAGTTACCGTCACTACCTGCGCTTCGGCAGTGCGATGCTGGATAAAATCGCAAGCTGGCGTGGTGATCTGAAATGGGGAAAAGATATCCAGTTTGCAGACGGCGCGGAACAGACACTTCAGGATGGGCATTCAGGGGGGAAATTGCTGCTGGTTTCACATCTGGGAGATATCGAGGTTTGTCGGGCACTGGCACAACTGGATGGCAAGCGAACCATTAATGCACTGGTGTTTACGGAACATGCCCAACGTTTCAAACAGATTATTGAAGAAGTTTCACCACAAGCGGGTATCAACTTATTACCGGTCACAGATATCGGGGCTGATACCGCCATTATGCTGAAAGAAAAAATTGATGCCGGAGAATGGGTAGCCATTGTCGGTGACCGGATTGCCGTTAAATCTTCTCGTGCCAATACACAACGTGCCTCTCAGCACGCTCCCCAGCGTATCGTATGGAGCCAGTTCCTCGGCCATGCGGCACCCTTTCCACAGGGGCCATTTGTCCTTGCTTCGGTGTTGCGCTGCCCTGTGCTTTTGATGTTCGCACTCCGACAAAATAACCAATTCAGGATTTATTGTGAGCCTTTTGCCAATCCTCTGGAACTGCCCCGTAAACAAAGAGAACAGGCATTGCAACAGGCTGTGGATCATTATGCTTCCCGTCTGGAACATTACGCCCTGCAATCTCCGCTTGATTGGTTCAATTTTTTCGATTTTTGGCAATTACCGAAGGAATAAAAAATGCTGACTGCCCCTCGCTTTACTGCTGAGGTTGAATTAACTGTGCCATTTCATGACGCCGATCCAATGGGTGTCGTCTGGCATGGAAATTACTTCCGCTATTTTGAAATTGCCCGTGAAGCACTGATGAACCAATTCAATTATGGGTATAGCGAAATGCGTGTATCTGGCTATGTTTGGCCCGTCGTTGATGCCCGGATCAAGTACCGTCACCCTGTGTTCTTTGAACAAAAAATACGTGTAAGCGCCGCTATTGAGGAATTTGAAAACCGCCTGAAAATTGTTTATCAGATTTTTGATGTGGCGAGTGGCAAAAAAACAACCACGGGTTACACCATTCAGGTCGCCGTTTCCGAAACAACCAAGGAAATAAACTTCGTTAACCCGGATATTCTCTTCGAACGCATGGGGGTCAGGCCGTGAAAAAATGGCGATGGATACCGCTGTTTCTGACAGCAATATTTTTTATAATCAATGGATTGGCAATCAATAACGTCGCGTATGCCATTACGCTGGATGAACTACAACTACGATTCGCGCACCAACCTGTCGTGCGGGCTGATTTCTCGCAAGTACGCCAAATACAGGGAATGCCCCATCCTCTGCATTCCAGTGGTGAAATGTTGGTTTCACAGCATAAAGGGCTATGGTGGCATCAGCAAAAACCGTTCTCTTTGACATTGGTACTGGATGACAGCCATATGGTGCAAATCATGCCGGGACAAACGCCCCAAGTGATCACCGCTGAATCCAATCCACAACTGTTTCAATTCAATCACCTGATGCGAGCGTTGTTTCAGGCAGATCGCGCCGTGTTGGAAGAAAATTTCAACATCAAGTTCAGTGATCTCGGACAGGAAAAATGGCGTTTAGTCCTGACACCTAAAACTTCCCCTTTGGACAAACTTTTCACGGCGATTACCCTGAATGGTCAAACGAATCTTGAAGGCATTTTACTCACCGATCTCCAAGGGGATCGCACCGAACTGTCTTTTACCCAACACCGACTGACGCCAGAGACGCTGAGTAATGAAGAAGAGCAACACTTCAAGTTCTGAGCCACGTCTGCTGGCACTATTTTGGCTGTTAATTTGCAGCATCCTATTGGTTGCACTGCTAATCATGCTACCTCAATCTCGTCTGTCGACCAGTGTTTTGGCATTGCTGCCTGCCCAAAGCGCCGGAGATATGCCACCAGCGCTGCAAGAACAGTTCATGCAACGCCTTGATCGTCAATTGGTGTGGATGGTCAGTCCGGGGAAGAAAGAGGATACCGCCCCAGCTCAATACTGGCTGAAACATCTGCAAAAAACCCCCTTTCTGACCCAAGTCAAAGGGCCAATGGAGGCAGATCAACAGCAAGCATGGGGACGTTTCTACTACGAACACCGTTATGCGATGCTCGATACAGCAACCCGCGATAGGCTGAAAGATGCCGGTGATCAGCAGGCAAACTGGATACTATCTCAGGTTTATTCCGCATTTTCTGGTGTCAGTGGGCAAGAATTGAGTAACGACCCGTTGATGCTGGTCAGAGGCTCCCAATTGGCACTCCAGCAAACATCCAGCCAACTGAGACTCCAGAATGGCTGGTTGGTCGCCAAAGATGATTCAGGGAGAAGCTGGTATCTAATCCACGGAGAGCTTACAAGCTCCTCTTTCGATATGCAGCAAGGCCATCATGCTGTGACTGAACTGGATAAATTGCGGCAATCCCTGAAAGTGCAATTTCCCGATGCCGAAGTGATGTCACGGGGAACGCTGTTTTACAGCAATTACGCCACTCAGCAAGCCAAACACGATATTTCCACTTTGGGTAGCGCAACGGTACTTGGCGTATTACTGCTCATTTATGGCGTTTTCCGCTCTCTGAAGCCTTTGCTGTTGTGTGTTCTGTCCATCAGTATTGGAGCGTTGGCAGGAACTGTCGCCACATTGGGGATCTTTGGCGAACTGCATTTTATGACGTTGGTGATGAGCATCAGCATCATCGGTATTTCTGCCGATTATGCCATTTATTATCTGACAGAGCGCATGGTGCACGGGCAGGAAGTCACACCGTGGCAAAGTATGCGGAAAGTTCTGCCTGCCCTGTTAATGGCATTGGCAACGACCGTCATTGCCTATCTGATCATGATGTTTGCTCCTTTCCCCGGCCTGCGCCAATTGGCCGTGTTTGCCGCTGCAGGCTTGGCGGCCTCTTGCCTGACGGTCGTCTGCTGGTATCCCAAGCTGGTTAAAAACCTACCAGTACGCCCAATTCCGGCCATGATCATGTTAATGCGCTGGTTGGCGTTATGGCGGCGCAATCGGCGATTTTATCTGGGGTTGCCCGCTGTGCTGGCAATTTTTGCCTTACTGGGGATCTCTCGTTTGCACATCAATGATGACATTGCTCAATTACAGGCTCTGCCACAGGATATCCACCAGCAGGAAAAACAGATCGCAAAATTAACCGGACAGCGAAGTGATCAAAAGTGGTTCGTTATTTACGGCGACAATCCAGAGCAGACGTTGCAACGGTTGGAATCTTTTATTCCTAAACTGGATGAGGCAAAACAGCAAAGCAATATCAAAAATTACCAGCAGTTGCCACTCACATCTCTTGCGCAACAACACAAGGATTTTGCCCTGCTCAAAGCGGCGACCCCGAGTATCATGGCTCGTCTGGCAGAAGCCGGGCTGGAAATCAAGCAACCTGATATCCATCCTACACCTGTCACGCCGAATGACTGGCTCAACAGTGTCGTCAGTGAAGGCTGGCGCCTGATGTGGATAACATTGCCCAATGGCCAAAGCGGTGTCTTGCTCCCCGTCAACGGCGTTAAAGACAGTGTGCTGATGCGCCAATTGGCAGAAGAACAGGAGGGTGTCAGTTGGGTCGATCGCAAGCTGGCTTTCGATGAAATGTTTCAATTTTACCGAACCATGCTTGGCTGGTTGTTGGTCGGTTCAGTGATGCTGATCGCAATTAGCTATATCGTACGGCTCGGCCTGCGCCGTGGCATCATCAATGTATTGCCATCACTGCTCTCCCTCGGATGCGGGCTGGCGGTTCTCGGCTTAAGTGGTTATAGCCTTAACCTGTTCTCAATATTGGCGCTGGTTCTGGTACTTGGCATCGGCATCAACTATACCCTGTTTTTCAGCAATCCTCGTGGCACGCCGCTGACTTCTCTATTGGCAATCAGTGTCGCAATGTGTACTTCCTTGCTGACGCTGGGCATGTTGGTCTTCAGTAGTACCCAAGCCATCAGTAGCTTTGGCATCGTGTTATGCAGCGGGATTTTTACCGCATTCTTGCTATCACCATTGGCAATGCCTGAACGCCAAAAAAGGAAAAAGAAATCATGAGACGGTTACTCATTCTCTCCCTGACTTGCCTGTTGGCAGCGTGTGCCCATTTTTCCCAACGCGGTTTTCCGCAAAATGGTACGCCCAGCGCATGGCTTAAACCGGGTGTGCGCGTTTCATTGCCTGAGCCGGGTATTACCCCTGCCATTAATGAGCAGCAATTACTGACAGCGACGGTGAAAGGTAAGCAGCAATCACTGATTGTGTTGCTCAACGCCAATGAACAGCATTTATCACTGGCCGGTTTATCTTCTCTGGGGATCCGGTTGTTCAAATTGGATTATGATCAAAACGGTATTCATGCCGAACAATCCATTGTTTTGCCGGAGCTTCCTCCCGCTAATCAAGTATTGGCTGATATCATGCTCAGTTACTGGCCTGTTTCTGCCTGGCAGACTCAGCTTCCCGCAGGATGGGCACTCAAAGACAGCGGTAATCTCCGTCAGCTACATGACAAGAACGGTAAACTAATCACAGAAATTCATTATGATAGCCCAAATGGCAAACGTCGCCCGATCCGCGTCCAGCAATTCATTTTTGGTTATGACATCGCCATTCAGCATCTGGAAGAGTAAAACATGATTTATATTTCTGCGGTGGGTATGCTGAATGCCTTGGGTAATTATATGGATGAGATCGCCCAGAATCTCATGCTCGGTCAGGCACCTGGCATGTATGAGCGCTCTGGCTGGTTACAGCCTGATAAAACCTGTTGTTTGGGCGGCGTTGACGGTGAACTTCCAGCTATCCCTGAACCTTTGTTTAAGCACAATAGCCGCAATAATCGCTTGCTATTGGCTGCCTTGATGCAAATAAAACCACAGGTGGATAAGGCTATTGCCCGCCACGGACGGGAACGAATTGCGGTGATCATGGGAACCAGTACATCCGGTCTCGAAGAAGGTGATCAACATGTCAGCCGGGCACTCCATCAACAAGCTGATGAACATTACCACTATTACCAACAGGAACTGGGCGATCCTTCCCGGTTTATTGCCAGCTACCTCGGTATTGATGGGCCTGCGTTTACCCTCTCCACGGCCTGCTCGTCCAGTTCACGGGCAATTATCAGTGGTCAGCGCCTGATTGAGATGGGCATGGTAGATGTCGCCATTGTAGGAGGCGCTGACACACTAAGTCGTATGCCAATCAACGGTTTCGATAGCCTTGAGTCACTCTCTTCCACCCTGTGTGAACCATTTTGCCAAGATCGCCAAGGCATTACTATCGGGGAAGCTTCAACATTACTGTTGCTGACACGAGAACCCCATCCCATTGCACTACTCGGCGCAGGAGAATCCAGTGACGCATGGCATATGTCTGCTCCTCATCCAGAAGGAAAAGGGGCCATTGAAGCCATCAATATGGCATTGGATAGTGCCGGAATTTCTCCCTCTGAGATCGGTTATATCAACCTGCATGGGACAGGGACAAAATTAAATGACCAGATGGAGTCTCTCGTTATCAATCAAATTTTTGGTGAAAACACCCCATGCAGTTCAACCAAGTATTTAACCGGCCATACGTTGGGAGCAGCGGGCGCATGTGAAGCAGGGCTTTGCTGGTTGCTGCTAACGCATAACCTGCTTCTGCCAGCTCAGGATTTTTCACGCTCAGGAATCGATACTTCACTGACCGCTTGTGGGCTGCTAACCCAACCACAATCTCTGGAAAAACCGATTGTGATGTCGAATTCTTTTGCCTTTGGTGGAAACAATACCAGCCTGATATTGGGAATTGCATAATGTCTGACTATTTATCGGTAGATCGCTATCTGCCCCATGAAGCTCCCATGGTATTACTGGAAAAAGTTATCGGTGTTACCAGCGACCATGTCCGTTGCCAAGTCACTGTCAGTAAAGATGGAGTTCTGGCCCCCTATCTCAACGAAGAAGGTCATTTACCTGGCTGGTTTGCCATTGAAATTATGGCACAGACTATCGGTATCTGGTCTGGCTGGCACCGTAAGAAAAGAAAAGAAGAAGATTCCGCACTGGGTATGTTGCTGGGTGGGCGAGCTGTCCGGTGCCAAGCCGCCTTTTTCACTCAAGGCAGCGTTTTGGATATCCAAATGAATTTATTAATGCAAGATGAAAAATTTGGCAGTTTTGAAGGGGTAATTAGTCGCAATGACACTGTTCTGGCAACAGGCCGCCTAAATACCTACCAACCAGATACAACAGAACTTAAACAATTATTTCAACGGGATGGAGTAGCATAATGCGTTCAGTTCTAGTGACCGGTGCCAGTAAAGGGATCGGCAGGGCAATTGCCTGTCAACTGGCAGCAGACGGATTTACCGTCGTCGTTCATTATCATAGCGATGCTAAAGGCGCAGAAAAAACACTGGAACAGATCCAAGCAAACGGGGGAAATGGCCGGGTGCTGAATTTTGATGTCTCAGATCGCGAGGCTTGCCGTAAGGTGCTGGAAAACGATATCGAAACCCAGGGTGCTTACTACGGTATTGTCTGCAACGCTGGCATTGCCAGAGATGGCGCATTCCCGGCGTTGGAAGGAAGTGACTGGGACAGTGTCATTCACACGAATCTGGACGGTTTCTACAATGTTATTCATCCTTGCGTGATGCCGATGATTGGCTTGCGTCAAGGCGGCCGCATCATCACGCTGTCATCGGTGTCTGGTTTGATGGGAAATCGCGGACAGGTCAATTACAGTGCCGCCAAAGCGGGCATTATCGGCGCAACAAAAGCACTGGCAATCGAGTTGGCGAAAAGAAAAATTACCGTGAATTGCATTGCGCCGGGGCTGATTGGTACGGATATGATCCAAATGGAAGAAGCGGCTCTGAAAGAAGCAATGAATATGATCCCAATGAAACGTATGGGACAAGTGGATGAAGTTGCCGGTCTTGCCAGCTATTTGATGTCTGATATTGCGGGCTATGTGACTCGTCAGGTGATTTCAATCAATGGAGGGATGCTATGACTCGCAGGGTAGTCATCACTGGAATGGGCGGTATCACCGCTTTGGGTCACGACTGGCAATCTGTCTCTGCTGGTCTGAAAGCTGGTATCAATACAATCCAACAAATGCCTGAGTGGGCAGAGTATGACGGGCTGAATACCCATCTCGGAGCGCCCGTCACGGATTTCATTTTACCTGAACACTATACCCGCAAACGCATTCGCTCCATGGGACGTGTTTCCCTGATGTCAACACGGGCCACAGAACTGGCTTTAGAGATGGCTGGTCTGCTCAGTGATCCCATACTGACAAACGGGGAAACGGGTATTGCCTATGGCTCTTCAACAGGCAGTACCAAACCTGTCAGTGAATTCGCGACCATGCTGACAGAAAAGCATACCAATAACATCACGGGTACAACTTATGTACAAATGATGCCACATACTACTGCCGTCAACACAGGGCTGTTCTTTGGTCTACGTGGCAGGGTGATCCCAACATCAAGTGCCTGTACCTCTGGTAGTCAGGCGATTGGCTATGCGTGGGAAGCGATTCGCCACGGTTATCAAACCGTCATGGTGGCAGGGGGTGCTGAGGAATTATGTCCATCCGAAGCGGCAGTATTTGATACTTTATTTGCCACCAGCCAAAGAAATGAGGCCCCCAAAACCACGCCATCCCCTTTTGATATTAATCGTGATGGGCTGGTCATTGGCGAAGGTGCTGGCACATTGATCATTGAGGAATTGGAGCACGCCAAGGCTCGTGGCGCCAAGATTTATGGTGAAATTATCGGATTTGCCACTAACTGTGACGCTGCCCATATTACTCAGCCAAAATCTGAAACCATGCAGATATGTATTGAAATGGCACTCAAATCAGCCGGCTTGCAGCCAACCGATATCGGTTATATCAGCGCTCACGGAACAGCAACTGATCGCGGCGATGTGGCGGAAAGCCAAGCCACTGCCAATATTTTTGGCAACCATACGCCTATTTCTTCACTGAAAAGCTATTTTGGCCATACTTTGGGGGCCTGTGGTGCACTTGAAGCATGGTTAAGCCTTGAAATGATGAATGAAGGCTGGTTTGCACCGACTATCAATCTCAATGAAATTGATCCCGCCTGTGGTGAATTGGATTACATTATGCACCAGCCTCGTACAATCCAGACGGAATTCATTCAAAGTAATAATTTTGCTTTCGGTGGGATTAATACTTCGTTAGTGATTCAACGCTGGTCGTGACTTAAACAAAAAAACAAGGGGTTGAATTGAATTTAAAATATAACCACTTGTTTTTACTCATATTAATAATACATCACACTCTAAAATCAGACTTACTCCCCTAGTTCACTTAACATTGTGACTACTCCCCGTCCTATCGAGGTGGTCGTATATCTCAAGCTACATGCGTATTTTCATCTAATAACTCAATCACTCGTTGACGGAGCTTTCGCTTATCTTCTTCCGCATCGACAATATGCATTTTCTTATGACAATTAGGGCAAAGTGCAACAGTATTCTCTATAGTGTCGTCGCCATCTTTTGACAGCCATATAATATGATGAGTCTCTAAATAGGGCACACCTTTTGCATTATAAAAAGGAGCTGGTGATAAACAAAGCTGACACACACCTTTTGCTACATGTTTAGCAAACTCTGCTACCCAAACATTACGTTCATATCTAATCGAAGACTGAGTAAAACTCCCTGGTTTTTTGTTGCTACGTTTAGCCCATTGTTTCAGTTCATCGTCGCTGAGTTTTTTTGCCTTACGCATTTTTTGTTCATAAATAGAACAAATATTAGACTCTGAAACAACTCGCTCCTCTTTAATCAGTTTTACTGGGAATACATAAACTAAACGCTCATTTTCTTCTTTATCTAGTTGTTGTTCAATATAGGGATCAACAGCCAGCTCAACCTCACCAGCATAGGTATATTTTTTGCTCTTGAACACTTCAAAAAGGTGAACTTTGACACCATTACTTTTTGACTCAGAAAGAGTTTTATTTTGCTGAAATGTCAATGTTTGATCACCTCTAGCCCCCATGCCAGTATAATGTAAAATGTTCCCTATCCATCGATCGTCATAAATCGACTTTAAATGATTTGAAACAATAACTAAGGTATTTGTTTTGTGTGAACGACGCATTCCACCTTGTGGCCCGCAACCGAAAATCTCACAAAGAAACGCATTATTAAGTTCATCACCTGACTTAAGATCATTTATGTTTTTCATTTATATTTCTCATTGATTTTTCTCACTAAACTATTAAGAGAATTGAAAAGAAAACCTTGATCTAATATAAGTTAAACTTTTGCATCATACTCACCAAAGTGCAATTATGTACTATGGAAATACCCTCTCAAATAATGATAATAATTATCTTTCTATTAATATCCTACTCTTCATAAATCTTTTCATTCATGAGTATCAGTTTTTCTCGTTGTATCTCTTCGAAATAAACAGCTATAGTCCGCGTCACTCAAAGCTATTGAGTAACTGACCTACTGCTTAAATCACCACGATATATACCAGTCCTTGGCATATATCTTGGCCGCCATTCGGCAAAATCTTGATGAAAAGCAGCGCATTTCTGGCCGATTTTTTTATGTGGAGACGACAGTAGTGAAAAAACTGCTGCGCAACAATGACAGTGCATTTGTACCTGTCACTGGCTTGACTGTTTTTGCAATTGCTTCTGGTTACCTGATGAGCCTAATTCCTTTGTCTATGGCAAGTTTTAATATCGATACTGTTTATGCCAGTTGGTTAGCCAGTGCTTATTATGTCGGTTTGTTAATAGGCTCAATGATGATTGAACCTATTATTGCAAAAATCAGGCACCGTCTTTCATTTATTGTTTTTTTGTTACTTTTGATGGCAACAGTCATTGCGTTACCTTTTTTTCCGCATAAAGATATCTGGCTGCTGATACGCTGTATAGCGGGTGTGGCCGTTGCCGGGATCTTTGTCGTGGTGGAGTCTTGGCTGTTAATTGGCAATAATCCCAAAAAGAGAGCCAAGCGCCTGAGTTTTTACATGACATCCCTCTACGGGGGAACTACGCTTGGTCAGTTGATGATTGGGTATGTCGGTACGCAAGGAATGATCCCCTTTATCGTGATTTCAGTACTGCTGTTATTAGCGATTTTGCCGCCATTATTCGTGCGTCACGGGCAACCTCCAGCGCTTAGTCATCAGAGTTTATCGCTGAAAAAAATCACCCGATTCAGCAAACCCGCCATCGTTGGCTGCATGACATCCGGAATTGTCATGGGCACCATCTACGGTTTGATGCCTTTATCGCTAAGCCAAAGTCATTTCAATACCGATCAGGTCGGTGTCTTGATGGCAGCAATTATTCTGGGTGGGATGGCTATACAGCCAATTGTCAGCAAGTTGTCTGTCATGGTAAGCAAAACATTTCTACTGGCGGTGGTCTCACTATTGGGTGTTTTCGCCGTGGGAATGACCTATCTTTCTGAACATTATGCTGTAATGATCATCGCATTAGTATTATTGGGGATGTCCTCTTTCGCACTTTACCCCATCGCGATCACGCTCGCTTGTGACAATCTGGACTCGTCTTACATTGTGTCAGCAAGCCAAGTGATGTTGCTAAGTTACAGTATTGGTTCCGCGATCGGCCCACTGGCTGCCGGGCATTTTATGCTGCAACAATCGATTATGTTTCAACATTATTTTACATCGCAAGATAATGGATTAATGAGCTTTTTCTTCTTTGTTCTGTTGGTAACTGCAATTTACATGTTACTGGCAAGTTTGAACCGCAAAGGCCGTGTGCTGGTCAGCTAATGTATTAGTCAGTAAATGTATTAGCCAGCAAGTAGTAGAAAAATAATCAGCAATATTATGACAGCGCTGCAATCTGCGGCGCTTTTTATTTTGGCGACGCAATTAGGAGCTTCCTCAGATAATGAACCCTTTTTGGGAACAGCTAGGTATTTTTGGAAACAACTATGTATATGGATTATTTGTTTACTTAAACTTATATTTTAACTTACTGGGTGTGAAATTTATCATTGTGATAAACCAAGGCATTCATTCTGTTCGAATTGCATTTCATCATTTTTACTTTAAGATAGCCGCGAAAATGTTCAACATGAAAACCGGAAACGGTAAAAATGTGGAGGTAATAAAATGCAAATACAACAAGCCACCCAAGCTGATTTCGCGACATTAATGCAGATTTGGGAAGCCTCTGTACTTGCCACTCATGATTTTTTGCCTAATGGCATGATTGAAACTTTGCGCCCACAGATCCTCAACGATTACCTACCCAATCTCACTGTTTATAAGGCCGTAGATGAGCAGCAGAATATCGTAGGGTTTGTCAGTACCGACCAACACCGCGTAGAAATGCTGTTTATTGCTCCACAGGCTAGGGGAAAGGGTATCGGCAAGCTGTTGTTGACATTTGCTATTGATGAATTACGGATCAATGAATTGGATGTCAATGAACAAAATGTACAAGGTGTAGGTTTCTATCAATATCTGGGATTTCAGGTTTTTTCTCGCTCAGAGCTTGATGGGCAAGGTAATCCATTTCCTCTACTGCATATGAAATTAGCTTAACAATACTCTCCCAATATTCAACCTCACCCAAACAACACTCAATCATGGGTTGTAAGCCTCAGAGTATCAAAAATCACTCTGAGGCTTGTCAGGCAGGGAATATACCTAATCAATTTTATTACATAGAAATAAATAAAATTAGAGAAAGAGATTATTTTACAAACATTTAAGCAATACTTAATAAATCGATGTTATAATAACATCGGTATGTATTTTTTATCCTTCAAATCAAATTGTCATTTGAAAGATGAAGAGTATAGGTCTATTAATTTCTATTGAGTTTGATCATTAATGAATTATCTACAACAACCTGTTTCTTCTTCAGGGATGAAGCTTTTTGCTGATCTTATCGTAAAGCGAGTTGCTCCCGGGGAACATTGGCACTCTTCCAGTAATCGAACTAAGTTTGCTCTACGCAGCATGCTAACCCCGATTTCTACGTTACAACTCTTGGATAGCCTTGCTAAGACACCACGCTATCTGGATATTTTAAACAAGCAGCCCAGTTTGCCTTGCAAATTACATCGCCCATACTTGAGTATTAATTTTAAACGTAAACAGATTGTTTGTGCGCTCAAAGAGCATTATCAATTATTATTCAAACAATTAGAACCTGCCGTTATCAGTAATATATTTGATGCTGATTCCTATCTGCTAGCAACTATTCAAGGTAAGAATGAATCATTTGAGATATATATTGATTCACTAGATAACTTGAATAAAGAAGGTGAACTTTCTTTATATATTACTACCGCAGAAAATATCATTCTGGCGAAGTGTGCATTCACTTTACTAAATCTGGAGGGTAAACAAACATTATTTATTGGGGTATTACAAGGCCCGACCAAAGGGGATAATTCACTGGAAATTATCCGTAATGCAACCAAAGAGTGTTATGGGTTATTTCCCAAGCGTCTATTAATTGAAGCTCTCTGCCGTTTTGCCGATCATGTTAATTGTGAGCAAATCTTAGCAGTCAGTAACGAAACGCATATTTACCGCAGTATCCGCTATTGGCATAAGAAGAAGGATCAGATGGTGGCCGATTATAACTCCTTCTGGGAATCCTTAAATGGGGTCAGAAAGGAAAATAATGACTTCCATTTGCCATCAAGCATAGAAAGAAAATCGCTGGATGATATCCCCAGCAAAAAACGCGCTGAATATCGCCGACGTTATCAATTACTGGATGAGCTGGAAAACAGCATTAAGGCATCCCTTACTGCTTAATTATTGTCAGAAAAGCATGCCCGACCTACAATTCAACGTGGCTTAGCCATTAACCATGCGATATGAGTTTTAATGGCTGGCCATTCATTGTCCAGAATGCTATAGACGCATGTGTCGCGTATTGAGCCATCTTTAGCACGCAAGTGATTGCGCAAGATACCGTCCAGTTTTGCACCCAACCGCTCAATCGCCCTACGACTCTGATGATTCAGAAAATGGGTACGGAATTCCACCGCAATACACCCCAGCTCTTCAAATGCATACTGCAATAGCAGAAATTTTGCTTCTGTGTTGATAGCTGTCCTTTGTACAGAACGCGCATACCATGTTGAACCAATTTCCAGTCTGGGAATATTAGCGTCAATATTCATATAAGTTGTCATCCCGACAACTGCTCCTGTTGCATTATCGATAACAGTAAACGGCAACATACTCCCCTTTACATGCAAAGCTAAACGACGCTCAATTTCCACATGAACATTGATAGGTTCAGGTACGCTGGTATACCACAATTTATGTAACTGCCCCTCCTCAATAGCACACACGAATTCATCATGTCTGTCATGTGCCAAAGGTACTAAAGTCACACTCTTACCTGTCAACGTGGCCCAGTCAGTTATTTTTTTCATATACATTTCCTATCCGTATTCATTTTTTGCTATTACTGAAGGATACATTAGCAGTATGCATAGTTAAGACAGTATGCAAGGTTAAAAAAGGCACAGTAATCCAAAATAGATTGAATGAGTCTTATTACAAGGTAATTGATACTCTATTTCATGATATTTGTCACAATCACTTAACAAAATGATTCCAATCAAGCGGGAACTGTCTAAATTTGACAAATATCTCATCCGACCACTTAATCATTAGCTAAGTTATACGAAAAATTAAGTCATACGGAAAATAATAATACTTTTTAAGCCACCAAATATTTGATGGAGAATGCAATGAGCAATTACCCTCACCTGCTTGCACCGCTGGATTTGGGCTTTACCACACTAAAAAACCGTGTATTGATGGGATCAATGCATACCGGGCTTGAGGAACATCCTGATGGAGCTCAACGATTGGCCCAGTTCTATGCAGAACGAGCGGCTGGTGGCGTCGCATTGATCGTGACAGGCGGTATCGCACCAAACCGTCAGGGTGTTGTTTCAGCTGGTGCAAGTGTTCTGAATAGTGAAGATTCCCTACCCCACCACAAGCTCATTACCGATGCAGTACATCAGGCTGGAGGGAAGATCGCCCTGCAAATCCTACATGCCGGGCGTTATAGCTACCAAAAAAATCAGGTTGCCCCTTCCGCGATTCAAGCCCCTATTAATCCCTTTGTTCCCCGTGAAATGTCCGAAGAGGATATTCAGCAGACGATCAACGATTTCGCCCACTGTGCCCAACTGGCACAACAAGCTGGCTATGATGGCGTTGAAATCATGGGTTCAGAAGGCTATCTCATCAATCAATTCTTGGTTGCTCATACGAACCATCGACAGGATAAATGGGGAGGAACCTTTGAAAATCGTATGCTCTTTGCGTTGGAGATTGTCAAAGCTGTCCGCGCCATTACAGGAGAACATTTTATTATCATCTATCGCCTCTCCATGCTGGATTTAGTGAAAGATGGTTCTAACTGGCAAGAGATCGAACAACTGGCACAGGAAATTGAAAAGGCTGGTGCATCCATTATTAATACCGGTATTGGCTGGCATGAAGCCCGTATCCCGACGATAGCGACGATGGTACCAAGAGCGGGGTTCAGTTGGGTTACCCAAAAATTAATGGGAAAAGTGAAGATCCCGTTAATTACCACTAACCGTATTAATGATCCCCAAGTTGCGGAACAAATTCTCAGCGAAGGTTGTGCCGATATGGTGTCAATGGCCCGCCCTTTCCTTGCCGATGCCGAGTTTGTCTTGAAGGCGGAACAAGACCGCGCTGACGAAATCAATACCTGTATCGGTTGTAACCAAGCTTGTCTGGACAGAATATTTGTTGGCAAGCTGACATCGTGTTTGGTTAACCCACGCGCCTGTCATGAAACCGAATTTATCGCAGCGCCGATACAAATACCTAAAACCATCGCGGTCATCGGTGCAGGACCTGCGGGATTATCTTTTGCTGTCACCGCAGCCAACCGGGGGCATCATGTCACGCTGTTTGAAAAGGAAAACAAAATTGGCGGGCAATTTAATATCGCCAAACAAATCCCCGGCAAAGAAGAATTCCATGAAACCTTGCGTTATTTTGAGCGCCAACTGGCGCTGAACGGCGTCAGAATCCATCTTAATCACACTGCAACTGTCGACGAACTTTCATCATTCGATGAAATCATCATCGCGACAGGAATCAAACCACGTACCCCTGATATTGATGGTATTACTCATGAAAAAGTACTGACTTATCTTGATGTATTGAAACACAAACGTCCCGTAGGAAAACGTGTCGCTATTATCGGCGCAGGAGGCATTGGATTTGATACTGCCGAGTACCTGAGTCAAAGTGGGCAAAGCACTAGCCTGAGCAGTCACGCGTTTAGTCATGAGTGGGGAATTGATCGGACAGTTGCACACCGAGGTGGATTACAGCCGGATGGAGCACAGGTAGAACGTTCGCCACGAAAAATTTACCTGTTACAACGCAAAGATTCCAAAGTCGGAAATGGTTTGGGAAAAACCACTGGCTGGGTACATCGGGCCAGTCTTGCTATGCGCGGCGTGACGATGCTAAACAGCACCCAATACCTGAAAATAGATGATCAGGGGCTACATATTCGTCGTGGTGATGGGCAACAATGTCTGGAAGTGGATAACGTTATTATTTGTGCAGGACAGGAGCCACTGAAAGAACTCTATCAACCCCTACAGTCCATGGGCAAAAGTGTACATGTGATTGGCGGAGCAGATGTCGCAGCCGAATTGGATGCCCGCAGGGCAATCGATCAGGGAACCCGATTGGCATTTAAAGTGTAGCAAGTCAGATTTGGCTAAAAGCCGAAAGAAAAACGGTGATAACCCTTCGAATACAAATTATCACCGTTTTCATTATCACAAATGATTAACGCTGGGCCAATTGATCAGCCGTCATGCGGGCATCTTCTGCCTGACAGGCCGCAGCGGTAAACAATACATCAGTGGAAGAGTTCAGACCTGTCTCAGCAGAATCCTGCAACACACCAATAATCAGACCAACCGCAACAACCTGCATGGCGATTTCGTTAGAAATGCCAAACATGCTACATGCCAATGGAATCAACAATAGGGAACCTCCGACAATCCCCGAAGTTCCACATGCAGCAACCGCAGAAACCACGCTCAATAAAATTGCCATTGGCAGATCAACACTGATACCCAATGTATTCACAGCAGCCAATGTCAATACGGTAATGGTAACTGCGGCACCTCCCATATTGATAATCGCTCCCAAGGGGATAGAAATAGAATAAGTGTCTTCATTCAAATTCATACGACGGCACATTGCCATATTAACCGGGATATTTGCCGCAGAACTACGAGTAAAGAACGCAGTTATACCACTTTCACGCAAGCAGGTAAAAACCAAAGGGTAAGGATTACGACGAGTTTTCCAAAAAACAATTAATGGATTAATTACTAAAGCAACTAAAATCATGCAACCCAGTAATACCGACAATAATTGTACATAACCTAATAAAACATCAAATCCTGTTGTAGCAATCGTTGCAGATACCAATCCAAAAATACCAATAGGTGCAAAACGAATCACCACACGCAAGATTTTTGTCACCGCTTCTGCCAAATCCTGAACTATAAATTTGGTTGATTCCTTTCCATGACGTAAAGCAATACCTATACCTGCTGACCATACTAATATACCGATATAGTTGGCATTCAGTAATGCATCAATGGGGTTAGCCACTACATTGAGCAACACCCCTTTCAGGACTTCAATAATGTTTTCTGGTGGTGATATTTGTATATCGTTAACCATCAAACGCAATGTTGACGGGAACAGCATACTACCAAAAACAGCTACACATGCTGCCAGAAATGTTCCAATAATATAGAGAAATAAAATCGAGAGAACACGGTCATGTATTAAATAGTTAGTTGTTGTGATATGCTTCCCGCCTTTTAAGGGTAAAGCATGGCCAAAGCTGACGTCTATTGCCGTTATTGTCACAAATC
>NZ_NJAI01000001.1:1275340-1327712 GCF_002632725.1 Xenorhabdus hominickii | reverse complement strand
GATTATGTTGTTTATGATAACCTTCCCGAGGAAGATCACCTGACTGGAAAGACGTTTACTCAGCGTATAGAGAGAACGAATTTAACTCAGCGTACTCGAATAAAAAGACTGAATAGAAAAACTATCAGTTATTCAAAATCCGAAGAAATGCACGATAAGGTGATAGGAACTTTTATTGAGCGTGAGTACTATTTTTGATATTCAATCTAACTATTTAATACATGACCGAGAACACTGCTTTTTTGTCTTGCTTTATGGTTAGCAATTGAAGACATGACTAACACCCATACTAATACAGGCGCTGCCGCTTTCAAAGCACCAATAAAAAGTGTTCCTAATATACCAGCCGACTTCGCAACAGATGGTGCCAACCATGCCAATAATATTCCTGCAATTAAACCTATTGATATTTGTGCAACTAAACTTCCGCGCATAATATATTGCAAGAAGCCTTTTTGTTGTATTGCCATAGTCTGTCCATTTAATATTTTTGGCTCTATAAGCCTAGTGTTTTGTGTTTACTTTCCCAGCACAAAAAATGGGGATAACTATAAATAATAATTAGCTACAATACACAAAAAATACAACTCTAGATAACAAGTCACTTACATTTATGTGATCAAAACGACAATTATCATATAACACACACCATATCGAATTAAGTTTCATAATATAATTTCAGTATTTTTTATACCCAGATAATTAAATTTATTCACCTAACTTATAAATTACGCAGCATTATTTATCATTATCAATATGACAAAAATATACTTTTTATGAAAAACTCGGCCATGACTCTAAAGCGTTAATTTGATATTTTTGTGCTTTTTTTAGTAGAACCCTAATATAACTGTCACGATGGAAGTTGTTTGCCGATATTGCGGTCAAACCGAACCTGTACATAAACATGGGACAGGTAAAGCAAGCCTCTTTCGCTATTATTGCAAGGATTACCGGAAAACCTTTTAACTTAACTATCGTTACAATGTGGTCATAAACCTGACATGAAAGAGAAAATTGTTGGTATAGCAATGAGTGCCTCTGGTGTGAGAGACACTGGCCATGTTTTAAGTGTCGGTATCAACACGGTAATACGCGCTCTAAAAAACTCTTGCCAAAACAAGTAACAAAGAGACAGCTTGTTTACGAAAACGTCACTCTCATCTGTGAATTGAATGAACTATGGTCTTTTGTTGGTAACAAAAAACAACGTCATTTTCTTTTATATGTGTTTGATATAAAAAACAGATAATAGAACAATTCGGTCCGCTAACCGGTGCAACCTACCGCAAATTGCTCGACTTACTGACCCCTTTTAGCATTCGTTTCATAACAACCGATGACCGGGGAGCTACACCAGAGAAGTTGAGCTTGAAAAATATTTAGTAGGAAAAATTTTTACCCAACGCATCGAGCGGCATAATTTCAATCTGCGCATTCATATTAAGTAATTATCAATAAAAAATTTGTTACTCACGTTAGATAGAAATCCACGAAAAGTTGATTGGCGCATATATTGAAAAACATTATTACAACCCTTCGAGATCATAGCAAAAATTGGATTAAAAGCCAATAATTACACATTGAGAATAATTTTGTTGGCTTTATTGATTTATTACCCCCAACTTTTATTTACAAAAAAATTATAAACAACAGTCACCATAATAAAATATAATTATTTTATAAGTTACTATTTCAAATCTAACATCACCATCACAAAAAATCATTTATCTTGCAAAAATAAAATTTATCATTTATAAATAAAAAAACCGAACAAAATATAAAATCCCACATATAAAAAATGGAATCATTATGTTTAACAATATGATTAACAATCACCTTTTCTATCAAAAAGCTACTAGTGACGATATTAAAAAATTTATCATAGAACAAATAAAAGACAAACACTTTGTTTACTTAAATCCAGAACATTCACTAGAGCTAATAAGAAAAAATGCAAATAAAAAAACGATTGAAATCAAAAATTTTATAAACAGCTGGAATGAATTAGAAGCTGACCAGTATATGGGAGATGGAGGTAAATATAGGAAACGAAGATATGCAACGTTAAGTTCAGACGTCACTTCAGGAAGAGTGGAACTAGAAGATCATCAGCCTCACTTCCAGACAAAATACTATAATAATCTAAATGGTAATATAGCTAGGCATTATGAACCAATAGCGAATGAAATAATTAAAGGTGAAATAATGGAAAGCATATTCTATTTATCACATGATTTATTCACAGAGTTATCACCAGTAGGAAATTGGCATATAGAAACTCATCAATTTAGAATTGAATCAACAGATAATCAAATAGGAAAACCAACTCCTGAAGGAATACATAGAGATGGTGTAGATTATGTTATCATGATTTGCATAACCAGAAATAATTGCATTGGCGGGGGAAGTACTATTTATGATAAAAACCAAAATAAATTAATCTCATTCACCATGAAAAATACTTTTGAAATGGTAATATTAAATGATAAAGAACTATTTCATGGAGTTAGCCCTATATTTAGAAAAGATAGAGAGAAAAAAGCAATAAGAGATATGCTTGTTATAACTTTCAGAAAAAAATAAGAGTAATAAAATGATTGAACTATTGGCTGTTGCAACAATAACTCTTTTAGCAGTCATTAGCCCAGGGGCTGATTTTGCTATGATAACAAGAAATAGTCTGATTTATGGCCGTAAATCAGGCGTTTACTCATCATTAGGAATTTCTATAGGAGTCTTAGTTCATGTTTTTTATACTCTTGTTGGCATCGGAATATTAATAAGTCAAACCCCCAGCCTTTTCATTGCAATAAGAACGATTGGTGCATTCTATCTAATATATATAGGTTATAAAACTTTTATAAGTAAAAATATTTCTTTTAACAATAGCGAAAAATTAGACGTTATAGGTAATTTTTCTTCTTTCAAGAATGGTTTTTTTACTAATGCATTAAATCCCAAAACGACCTTATTTGTCCTTAGTGTTTACACACAAGTTGTAAGTTTTTCCACTCCATTATATATACAAATTTTGTATGGATTATTTATGTCTTTTTCCCATTTAATATGGTTTATTTTTGTTGCTTACTTTTTGTCCAGCAATAGGTTAAGAGTAAGTTTATTGAATAAACAAAAAGCTATAAATATGTTTATAGGTATAGTACTTGCCATGCTTGGTTTATGGCTGATGCTTTCACAATTAATATAACAAAGTCATTATTCATAACAATTTCAACATGAAGCAGTGATAAGAAAACCTCATAACCACCTATGCCCTTTTCTAATTTGCAATTTTGTTACACCAGTCATATCGTTATCTATGTCACTGGTGTCTTATTTTTTTATCCCACACTGTGACTGTATTCTAATGATACCGAACTAAAAAATCTATTCATTCAAAACTAAGAGTCCAATTCTTCACCAAAATTTTCTGTCTCGTACCTGCTGATTTTGTTAAAGTGTTACAGTCAATCTTTATGCCATCTTGAAGGGATTTCGAGAGCATTTCATGACATCGGTATTTAATGCTTTGTATTTCAAAGCACCGAATAGAAAATCACCATAAATGCACCATAAAAGCAAGATGCAATCCTTAACCCGCGTTTTAGGAACATTTGATGGAAATTGTAACAGACCTTATTTATGCACTTTGGCACCAAGATTACGAAACACTCGCTAACCCCTCATTAGTATGGGCGATTTACATCCTACTATTTACTATCCTGTTTTTAGAAAATGGGATATTGCCTGCCGCATTTTTACCGGGCGATAGTCTATTGATATTAGTTGGCGTCCTGATCGCAAAAGATGCCATGAGTTTTCCGATAACTTTAGCCATTCTTACCGCTGGGGCCAGCCTTGGGTGCTGGGTTGGATATCTTCAGGGACGGTGGCTTGGTAATACTAAATTAGTTCAGGGCTGGCTATCGCACCTTCCCGAACATTATCATCAGCGCGCACATAACTTATTCCATCGTCATGGTTTATCTGCCTTATTGATAGGCCGTTTCCTTGCTTTTATCAGAACATTATTACCAACACTGGCCGGGTTGGCCGGGCTGAATAATGGACGTTTTCAACTATTCAATTGGCTCAGTGGATTCTTGTGGGTGATTATCCTGACAACGTTGGGCTATGCGCTCGGTAAAAGTCCTTTTTTCCGCCAGTACGAAGAATATCTGATGAATTTCTTAATGCTGTTACCACTGGGTCTGTTAATTATCGGCTTAATAGGCAGCTTGACGGTCATTTGGCGCAAAAAACGCGCCAATAATTCTCTATAGCCATCCGATTACGTTATTCTGCTTTTTCCCTGTGGTATTGCTGAAAAACATACCACAGGGCATCACTCTCCCTACCTGTTTTACCTTACCTATTACTGTATTACCCATCCATATTAAACAGTATTTAAGATTAATTCGGCACATAGTATGACAATTTTTCATCTACTCAACCTTTTAACTCCTCACAAAAGCGACTATGGTAGAGATTCATCCACCGTATATTTCAGGAGATAGGTAATGCCACAGAAACAAAACTCTGAAGATTTACGTGCTGAGTTACAATCCATTGCGGATACTCTGGAAGAAGTTCTCAATAACTCCGGTGAAAAATCAAAAGCTGAACTGGAAAAACTGCGCAGTAAAGCAGAACGCACACTAAAAGATGCACGTGCTACACTCAGTGATGTTAACGATAAACTGATTGATCAAACTAAAGAAATTGCAGGTCGTGCAGATAATTATGTCCGTGACAATCCATGGACTGGTGTAGGTATTGGCGCTGCTGTCGGCGTAGTATTGGGCGTGCTGCTTTCAAGGCGCTAAGATGACCCAAACACCTCACTCACAAGGCCCTGGCAAAGGGCTCTTTGATACTTTACGGCGAGTAACAGCAATTGTTGTTCGCATGGTTGAAACCCGTCTTCAACTTGTTGCTGTTGAGTTGGAGGAAGGTGCAACCATACTGGTACAACTATTGCTGATGGTAGGGTTCACCATGTTATTCGCAGGCTTTGGCCTGATGTGCCTGTTGATATTGATATTTTTGGCTGTCGACCCAGTCTACCGAATTACGGCAATGGCCATTACTGCCGGAACACTACTGATTCTCGCCGCTTTTGGTGCAATATGGACACTCAAAAAAGCACGAAAGCTGACTTTTCTTCATGCAACCCGAGAACAATTGAGTGTTGATAGCAAAATGCTGAAGGATGACCATCATGACTAATTCACAGGATATGAATAGTTCACGGGGTCAGCAACTCAAATTGCGAAAACAGCAACTGTTACAAGAGATCCAACAACAACGCCAATCACTCTCTGCCTGCAGCCAGCACTGGCTTGAAATCACACAACCTTATGATAAAGGCTGGCAGACCTTACTGACCTTCAAACCCTATGCTGTCATTGGTTCTGGCATTGCCCTGCTTTATGCTCTACGTCATCCAACCAAATTTTTTCGCTGGTCACGCCGTATTATTAGCATATTAGGGATCGTGCAAACCGTGCGAAATACACTACATGAGTAGTAGTTTACCTTTACTTGGTAATTCCTTCAAAAAAACTGCATGAAATTGTTAATATTCCTTACTATCAACAAATAACACCTCTCCTTAGAATACCGCCATCAACTAATGATTAACAAATTGTGCTTTTTTGTCCATTTATTGGTCATTTTAATCGATACAGACAACTTATTTATCGTTACCCACGGTATTATTGGAGACAATCATGAAAAAATTTGAAGATAGTGGCCTGTTGATCGCCCGTATTTTAATATCGGTTCTTTTCATCATCGCAGGATATGGAAAGTTGGGTAGCGCTTATGCGGGAACGCAGGAATTTATGGAAGCCATGAAGGTGCCAGGAATTTTATTGCCACTGACTATCTTACTGGAACTCGGTGGTGGCCTTGCCGTGATGTTCGGCCTGCTGACCCGTACCACAGCAGTATTTACATTCATTTTCTGTATTTTGACAGCAATTCTGTTCCACAATGATTTTTCAAATGACATGAACCAGACTATGTTCCTGAAAAACTTTGCTATCGGCGCAGGCTATTTGATGCTGGCTATGATGGGGCCCGGAAAATACAGTATTGATCGTGTCTTGAAGAAAGCTTGGTAATTTATCTTATTGATGGGTTTTAACCTGAAATATCTCAAGTAAATACAAAAAATCCCCTGACTGTTCATTCTCAATCAGGGGATTTTTATCATCATCGGCTAGCTTATTTTTTAAAAAACAGTTTGGGAATTTCACGCAGGCACCAAGATTTGGCTTCTCCCATGCTATCACGCCGCCATGCCATGATAATGTTGCTTTCATTACTGTACTCCGAGCCAACCACACGCAAACGCCCTTCAGCAATATCCCGCTCTACCATCGGATATGGCATGGTTGCCACTCCCAACCCAGCCAACAGTGCCCGGTGTTTGTCTTCTAACTTACTTACCGTCAGACGTGGCTGTTTATCCAATAATTGAACTGTCAGCACAGGGCGCTCCCTTGCAGTATCCGCAACCGCTATCCCGCGGTACTTCACCCGCGTCGCATCAGACAAAGGCTCTGGTTCTTGATGGATAGGATGATCCACACTGGCAACATAGACGTTGTTCATGGAATAAAGTACGCGTGAGTTAACTTCCGAAGATGCCCTAAAATGAAGATCTGGTGCAATCACAATATCAGCATATCCCGTTTCCAGCCTCTCCCACGCTCCGGCCAGCACTTCGGTCATTAACGAAAGCTGGGTATTCGATTTATTCGCCAATTTGTCTACCAGAGGAAAAAGTGATTCAATCGGGAACAAGGCTTCACACACAATCGTCAGGTGTGTTTCCCAACCACGGGCAAGTGCTTCTGCATCCGACGTCAGTTTATCTGCGGCTTCAAGCAATAACCTTCCCCGTTCCAGCAGCATCCGTCCCACATTGGTAAATTTCGTGCGATGACCAGAGCGATCAAACAACACCACATCCAGCTCTTCTTCCAATTTCTGCATGGTATAGCTCAGCGCGGAAGGCACTCGTCCTAATTCATCCGCTGCCGCTGCAAAACTTCCCCGCCGGTCTATTGCATCCATGACCCGCAAGGATTCCAATGTAAGAGCACGCTCTTTGCCCATATTTTTCTCAATCAGTAATTTTGAATATAGTCGCCAGATTAACTGGCTAACATTTCAACGTCCAGATAATTAAGATCGAAGCTAATTGTTTTATTGGTTAAAGAGATGACAGCTATGATAATAATGAGAACAGCAAATCAATGCGGAAAAGCCGATTATGGCTGGTTACAGGCTCGCTATACTTTTTCATTTGGTCATTATTTTGATCCAAATTTTCTGAATTACCGGGCACTGCGTGTTCTTAATCAAGAAGTTCTCGCGCCAAAAGCCGAATTCCAGCCTAAGTCTTATCCTCATGTTGATATTTTAAATATTATCCTGCAAGGAGAAGCTCAATATCGTGATAGTGAAGGAAATCACGTTCATGCAAAACAAGGAGATTGCCTACTGTTTTCTACCCGTCACGGGGTAAGTTACAGTGAGCATAATACCAGTGACAAAGTGCCACTGACACGATTACAACTTTGGCTCAATGCCTGCTCCCAGCAAGAGCCACAGCCCTTGCAACGCAAGACACTCACAAATAAGCCATTAACATTGCTGGCCTCACCGACATCAGAAGATAATAGTATGCTTCTGCGCCAACAGGTATGGATAAGCTATTTGGTTGTCAAAAATCGTGATAGCCAACGTTTGCCATTACGGGGCAATCATGCCTATCTGCAATCCATCAGTGGCAATGCAAGGGTTAACAGCAACAAGGTTAACGGCCACCAGAATACAGACGTAGAAATTAAATGTGGGGACGGGATATTTATTCAGGAAGAGCAAGAAATAACATTACTGGCAGATACCCCATTTCGAGGACTGTTAATTGATTTGGCGGATTGATTGCTTTGGCTGGTGGATAGCTAGTTGGTTGTTAGCTTTGATGCTAATTTCATCCGGTCATAAAATGAATAAGCCCTATAAAGCATCTGCTCTATAGGGCTAAATTTGTGAAGTTGACCGATAAGCCGGGTTCTGTCTTGGACAGCCATTCATCTAGGCCAGCACTTGCGCACTGGCTCAAGCAACCTACCCGGGTTCGGTACGGGCCGTACCATTTGAACCCCTATTTGGTCTTGCTCCGGGTGGAGTTTACCGTGCCACGAACTGTTGCCAGTCGCGCGGTGCGCTCTTACCGCACCCTTTCACCCTTACCTGATCTCACTTTTTTACAAAAATGAGCCATCGGCGGTTTACTCTCTGTTGCACTGGTCGTAGGCTTTCACCTCCCAGACGTTATCTGGCACCCTGCCCTATGGAGCCCGGACTTTCCTCCCCTTTACTTTCCCCCGAGGGAGAGAATAAAGCAGCGACTGTCTGGTCAACTCCGGCGCGGATTATAAGAGGTTTAATACCCAATGTATAGGGGTTTTCATGCATCTTCTTCAATTTGATCAAGGGTAGAAACCTGATCAAGCGCATAGCGGTACAAGGCATTTTTCTTCACACCGTGAATCTCTGCTGCCAGTGCTGCCGCCTTTTTCAACGGTAACTCTTTCTGCAATAATGCCAATGTCCGCAAAGCATCCGGTGGCAAGCTGTCATCCGCAGGCTTGCGATACCCTTCCACGATCAAAACCATTTCACCCCGCCGGCGAGTTTCATCTTCCTTAATCCACGCCAGAAGCTCACCTGCGGGCTTTCCTTGAATAGATTCCCACGTTTTGGTTAATTCCCTTGCCAACACGACATAACGATCTGGGCCCCACACTTCCACAATATCTTCTAAACTGTCCAGCAGGCGATGTGTCGATTCGTAGAAAATCAGCGTTCGCGGTTCCTGTGCCAATTCACGCAGTGTATCCTGACGTCCTTTACTTTTTGCAGGCAAGAAACCTTCATAGCAAAAACGATCAGAAGGCAGCCCCGCAGCAGACAGTGCCGTAATTGCTGCGCAGGGGCCGGGTAGAGGGACGACGTTGATTCCCGCTTCACGGCAACGACGAACAAGGTGATAACCCGGATCG
Organism: Xenorhabdus hominickii; assembly: GCF_002632725.1. Taxonomy (GTDB): domain Bacteria; phylum Pseudomonadota; class Gammaproteobacteria; order Enterobacterales; family Enterobacteriaceae; genus Xenorhabdus; species Xenorhabdus hominickii. The sequence goes on along the minus strand of NZ_NJAI01000001.1, from coordinate 1,318,626 downwards.
TTGATCAAAGGTGTACCTGCATCAGACACCAATGCGATGCTGATACCTTGCTCCAGTTTCGCCAGCAATTGATCTGCTTTCTGCTGTTCATTATGATCATGAAGTGCGAACATGCGCGCATTAATGGCAAAATGTTGAAGCAACAAGCCAGTGTGTCGCGTATCTTCGGCTGCAATCAGATCGACATGTTTAAGAACTTCAAGAGCACGCTGAGTAATATCCCCTAAGTTTCCAATAGGGGTTGGCACAACATATAGCGTGGATGTCGTAACCACTGCTCGATTGGTTTGATTCATTGTTTCATCCGAATGACCGATTTAAAATTGAGCATCTTTGAAAAAAACATCACTGGATACAGTATGCTTCCCTCAATTTTTGTGCGTTTCAAAACTGGTTTAGTCTATACAGCGCTGCTGTCGACTATGGTTATTGCAGGGTGTACCATGCCCGAACAGCAAGGGCAACCAACTTCTCAACCTCAGGACAATATCAGCGCGGAGATTAACCGCTATCAAGCCATTATTGACGCAGCTCATAATCATCCTTCACTGGATGTTATCCGTGCTTATATTGCGCTGGAGCCTCATGCAGCAAATGAAGCTGCTCGCCAGAAAAATATCGATGATACATGGCAAGCACTGACCCATCTTTCCCCACAGCAACTCAATGAATTAGTCATTAATGCCAACGAATATACGTTGCAGGGCTGGCTTGATTTACTCAGCACTTACCAGACCAATAAACAAGATCGCAATAAACTGCGTTCTGCCGTAGATGATTGGAGGATCCGCTATTCAAGCAATCCTGCGGCACATAGTTTACCCTCTGCGCTGCAACAAGTGCAGCTTGAGCCAAAAGACAACCGTGTCACATTCGGATTATTCCTGCCATTGAACGGTCAGGCAAAAAAATTCGGTGAAGCCATTCGACAAGGTTTCCTCGATGCCCAAAAAGGATTACCCAAGCCTTCATTGCCCGTCAATGTTGCCGAACCAAACACGGGTAATCCATCAAGCATTGCCAATCCAAACGGTGTGGGGCCATCAAATACGGCAGCATCAGCTACGGTAAATAGTGGCGAAGCAAATCCAGAAATAGCCGCAATGCCTGATAGCGCACCGACCGAAGAAGAAACAACGCCGGCAACATTAGCGCCAGCATCAACATCCGCCACAATGAATGATGCTCCCGTCACTGTTGAAGATATAAAAATCTATGACACCACCAGCCAGCCACTCGCCAACCTGCTGGCACAAGCGGAACAAGATGGCGTTACGTTAGTTGTTGGACCATTATTGAAACAAAATGTAGAAGAATTGGCACAAATTGAAACACCGTTGAATGTTCTGGCCCTCAATAAGTTGGATGTGGCACAAATGCGTCCAAATGTCTGCTATTTTTCCCTGTCTCCAGAAGATGAAGTGAAAAGTGCCGCCATGCATATCTGGCAGCAGCAGAAACGCAATCCTCTGGTCTTAATACCTCGCACAGAATTTGGCCGTCGAATAGCAAAAACCTTTGCTGATGAATGGCAGAAACTGGGTGGACAGTCGGTATTACAGCAAACGTTCGGAACGCTGGGTGAAATGAGACAATCCATGAACCGTGGTGTTGGTATCCGCTTGTCAGGTACACCGGTTTCTGTCAGTGCATCTTTATCAAATACCAGCATGACACAGAACAACACAAACGAGCCTGTTATTTCCACAAGTTCTACAAGTTCAATCAAAGGCGCAGTAGACGCCGTTTACATTGTTGCGACAGCGGATGAACTGACAACCATCAAGCCAATGATCGATATGGCAATCAATTCCCGCAAAAAACCGGCTCTCTATGCCAGTTCACGGGGAAATAAATCAGGTACTGGCCCGGATTTCCGTCTGGAGATGGATGGTATGCAGTTTAGTGATATCCCATTATTGACGGGTATGAATGTGCCACTGATGCAGCACGCGGCTAAAAAATTTGCCAATGATTACAACCTAATGCGTCTCTACGCAATGGGAATAGATGCATGGTCATTGGCCAATCAGTTTGCTCAAAAACAATTTTCTCAAGAACAAAAATACGCTGGATTCCGACTGAATGGTGCAACAGGAGAGCTTTCCGTCACGGATAATTGCATCATCTTGCGCCAACTGCCTTGGATGCAGTTCAATAAAGGGCGCATCGAACTCGAAGGTTCAGCTGACAAGACCAACGACACTGACAGTGCGAAGAATTCAGATGATGTGAATAATTTTGCTGACGATAATACGGTACAATAAACCTCATAGATGATGAGAAACCTAAAAATCAATCGCTATGCGCTGGGACGCCATTACGAACATCAGGCCAAACAGTTTTTGCAAAAACAAGGGCTTGCCTTTGTTGCTGAGAATGTGAAAATCCGCGGTGGGGAAATCGATCTGATCATGCGTGATAAACACACATGGATATTTGTCGAAGTCCGTTACCGCCAGAACGCACAGTATGGTGATGCCACTGCTACAATTACTCAAAGCAAGCGCAGAAAATTATTACATACAGCCGCTGTTTGGCTGTACCAACGCAATGAATGTCTGGAAACAGCCTCATGCCGCTTTGATGTTTGTGCGATTACGGGTCAGAAATTTGAATGGCTGAAAAATGCCTTCTCCTGAGTGAGGAGCTATTGCAATAGCTCCTCAATTTGCTCGCTAATAAATAGATTTCAATACACATAGGTCATAACGTGCTGGATAGAATTAAAGTCTGCTTTACAGAAAGTATTCAAACTCAAATCGCAGCAGCAGAAGCATTACCCGACGCAATCTCTCGCGCCGCAATGATGATGGTGCAATCACTGCTGAACGGCAATAAAATTCTTTGCTGCGGTAATGGTGGGTCTGCGGCAACCGCACAGCGTTTCGCGGCCAGCATGATCAACCGTTTTGAAACAGAGCGGCCAAGCCTGCCAGCCCTGTCTCTGAATACCGATAATGTGGTGATAACAGCCATCACCAGCAGTAAACAACCTGACGAAATCTACGCCAAACAAGTCAGGGCCCTGGGACACGCTGGAGACGTCCTGCTCGCCATTTCTACACATGGCAACAGTCGGGATATCATCAAGGCCGTGGAAGCCGCTGTCACGCGGGATATGACAATTGTTGCCCTGACAGGTTACGATGGTGGTGAAGTAGCAGGATTATTAGGGCCACAGGATGTTGAAATCCGTATTCCTTCACATCACAGCATCAGGATCCAAGAAGTCCATATGTTGACAATTAACTGTTTGTGCGACTTAATCGATAACACGCTATTTCCTCATCAGGATGAGTAAGGAGCCAAGTCATGAGGTTATTTTCTCTATTAGTGATCTGTTTCAGCGCAATGCTATTACAAGGATGCATTGGTGCTGCTGTTGTCGGCTCTGCTGCGATTGCCACAAAAGCGGGCACAGACCCACGAACAATCGGACAACAAGTTGACGATAGTACGCTGGAAGCCCGTGTCAGCACTGCTATTAACAAAGATCCACAAATTAAAGCACAAACCCGTGTGGTTGTGACTGTGTATCAGGGCAAAGTTCTTTTAACCGGACAAAGCCCCAATGAAGCATTGGCTGACCGTGCAAGACAAATCGCCTCAAAAGTTGAAGGCACCAAATTGGTGTATAACGAAATTCGACAAGGTAATCCTGTTACATTAGGTACAGCTTCCGTGGACACTTGGCTGACAACCAAAGTGCGTTCCAAAATTTTAACCAGTGATGAAGTGAAGTCATCCAGCATTAAAGTAGTGACAGAGAATGGTGAGGTATTTTTGTTTGGCGTTGTCACCCATCAAGAAGGAACGGCTGCTGCAAAAATTGCCAGCGAAATCAGCGGCGTTAAACGCGTAACAATCGCGTTTACTTATCTCAACTAACTCTTTCAGCTAACCCTTTAAACAAACGCTCCTAACTAAATCGCCCCATTAAAGCCTATCAAGGCGGCACAAATCGGTGCCGCCACCCACCGCTTGAAAAATGACGGTTATATCAATTTATTTTGTTTTAAGTAATTCTCTCCTCCCATCAACTGCATTTGCCGCAAAATCCATTGCTGACGCCGCAACACATAGGCAGAAGGTTCATTCACTTGATAACGATGGGGGTTTGGTAATACAGCAGCAAGCAATGCAGCTTCAGAAGCCGTCAATCGTCCGGCTGGCTTACGGAAGTAATGTTGTGCGGCTTCTTCAACCCCAAAAATGCCATTGCCAAACTCAGCAATATTGAGATAGACAGTCAAAATACGTTTCTTTGACCACAGTATCTCCAGCCCAGCGGTCATTCCCGCCTCTAATCCCTTTCTCACCCAACTACGCCCTTCCCATAAAAATAAATTTTTGGCTGTCTGTTGAGTGATGGTTGAAGCCCCCCGAATCCGTTTCTGATATTTTTTATTATGTTCTATCGCGGTTTCGATAGCATCAAAATCAAATCCCCAGTGTTTTGGAAATTTTTGATCCTCAGCCGCAATCACGGCTAATGTCATGTAAGGTGAAATTTGATTCTGATCTACCCATGAGGAACGAAAAACATAAGATAAATTAATTGACATTAAAGCGCCCATTTGTCGCTCTATCATCACCATAGAAAACGGTACCGGCAGAAATGAAAACGCTATTACAGCAACAAACCACAGAACTGTGATAGATACGACAATTCTTTTCAACCAGCACCATAATATTGAAAATGGACTTTTCATCCTTTTACTCAATCATTTCCAATATTTTTCGAACCAACTTATCAATTCCTTTTTCTGCTTGGGATAATGACTCAGCAAGCATATAAGCAGGTGTTGTTACAATTTTATTTTTAAAATCAACGACAATGTCGTCAACAGGACACTCAACATGTATCCCCCCCATTTTCTCTATTTGAGCGGCTGTTACAGGATCATTACCAATGGTTACTTTTATCGGAGTGCCCAATATCTTAGGTACCATAACGGGCGAAATACATATAAACCCCATTGGCTTGCCTTGTTGATGCATTTCACGCACCACACTTAATAATTCTTTATTTATTTCGCAATCTGATCCTTTATATGCGAAATTACATAAATTCTTAGCTGCCCCAAACCCTCCCGGAATAATCAACGCATCCAATTTATTAATATCAACTTTAGAGAGAGGCTGTATATTCCCCCGGGTTATACGAGCAGATTCTTCCATTATGTGGCGAACCTCTTGTTTCTCTTCTCCATTAAGGTGATTAATTACATGATGTTGTGATTCATCAGGCGAAAAAAAAGACACATCAGCCCCCAAACGGCTTAAAGAGAGCATAGTCAGAACTGATTCGTGAATTTCACTTCCATCGTAGACTCCACATCCACTCAATATAACGGCAACAGATTTCATATTTCTCTCCAATTGTAGTAGATTAATGCTTAACCCCTTAGAGGGTTAAACACCAATCTTCATCACAGATTTTAATGAATCTTGTAACAAAAAATCTTATCTTTGCTATGTTGGTACTTGTATTCTATGTGGAAGAATTTTTTAATTACTCGCATTGAAAAAAATCTTAGGATAAGCGGGTAAACAAGTTTCCCTGGTGTTGGCGCAGTATTCGCGCACCCCAACTTCGGTTGGGGTTATTTTTTTGTAGCGTCCGATAACCAGTTTCTCAATATTTCTATATCAGTCTTCCATTCCAACTTTAATTCATCCACCCACTCCTGCACATTATCCCACCATGCCGGTAAATCAGGTGATTGAATCTGTTGAGCCAACTGCTGCAAGTGACGCAACCCGACAGAGCCAGCCGCCCCCTTGATTTTATGCGCCTCTTCCGTAATGCCCTTCTGATCTCTGGCCGTCATGTTTGAATCCAGTAAGGCAAGATAATTTGGCATCATGGTCTCAAAAATAACCAGATTGTCAGCGATCATTTTTGGTCCCACCAATTCGATGTATTGGTTAAGCATCTCCGTGTCGAGCAACTCTTCATCCTTCTTCACAATACCTGTCTCCTGTAATGTGTCTTCAGATTCAGATGTCTTGCCCCAATATTTTCCCATCATAGCGATCAGCTCCTTCACAGAGAGTGGCTTGTTGAGTACATCGTCCATACCAGCATCAAGATATTCTTTTCTATCTTTTAAAACATTGGCAGTTAGTGCAATCAATGGAGGCAAGGATTGAGCGGGATAACGCTGGTGTAACTGACGGGCAATATCAAGCCCCGTCATATCCGGCAATTGGATATCCAATAACACTAAGTCATATTCATCAGGGTCAAACATCGCCAGTGCATCGTGTCCGTTCATGGCGACATCCACACTGTTCCCCAATTTCTCCAGTACAGAACGGGCAACAATGACGTTCAGTTCGATATCTTCCACCAGTAGGACGTTAAGTGCAGGTAATGGCATGCTATCCAGCTCTTCATCTCCTTCAGGCAGTTCATCAATGGCAGGCGCAATGACAGACAAAGTAAAGCAAGAGCCTTTACCTACTGTGCTTGTTACAACAATATCTCCACCCATACTTTGAGCAAGCCGCTTTGAGACAGCAAGACCGATACCCGTTCCCGTCGCCGGGCGTCCACCGGCACTGTCTGTCACTTGGTAATACATGGCGAAGATTTTTTCTAGCTCATCACCGGGAATGCCAATGCCAGAATCTGTAACCTCAAATAACAGGCGCTCCCCATCTTCACGCCAGATACGAACCTTAATTTCCCCTTTAGGCGTAAATTTCACGGCATTGCTAATTAAATTCCATAAAATTTGTCGCAAGCGAGTTCCATCAGTCAACACCTTGGCGGGGAGGGGTAGTTCAGGTTCCAACACAAATTTGATATCTTTCGGCTGGGCCAGTAATCCCGAAATGTTCTCCAAATCAGCCATAAAGCCGGTGAAATCAACCGGTTGCTTATCAATCTGGATTTTACGCCGCTCTATTTTATCTAACTCAATGATATCATTAAAAATATTACCAAGAGTAATGGCACTGACATGAATCGTCTTCAAATATTTACACTGTTCTGGTGTTAAATCGGTATCCATCAGGATCCGGCTCAAACCAACAATGCCATTTAAAGGCGTACGAAGCTCATGGCTAATCGTAGAGATAAAAGTGCTCTTATCCCTACTGGCATTCTCCAACGCATCCTGATAGCGCTTACGCTCCGTTATATCGCGTCCAAACCCCATCAGACCGTGTCGCTTCCCAACGAGATCGTAAAAAGGAACTTTTCTGAGTTCAAAACAGGCTTTGCGGCCATCGGGATAAACCAGCCACTGTTCATAAGTGAGAGAAACATTGTGACGAAAAACTTTTTCATCGGTTTCCATCACCTTATTGGCAATTTCTTTATCGTAAACATCGGTTGGAGTCAGGCCAATGAGGTTTTTTTCACTTTTGCCTGTCAGCAGTTCCATAGCCCGGTTACAGCCGGAAAATTCGTTGTCTTCATTACGGTAATAAACCAGATCCGGAGAAGCATCTAAAAATGAACGCAATAAGACCGATTGCTGTTCGAGTTCAATCTGGGTTTTTTCACGATGTTCCATTTCCAACTTGAGCTTGTCCAGCAATATCAGATGCGCTTTTTCCGCTTTCTCTCTTTCTCTGATCTCCTGATTCAATTGGGCAATATTTTCTTTGAGTTGCAGATTCAAGGCCGCATCACGCTGGCGGGCTTCTTCAAGTTGCTCCACCACAATAGAAAGAAAATAAACTGCCCAAGGGGTGATCACTAAACCAAAAAAGATAGAGCGTATTAAATCAATGCGATGCACTTCTCCATGCAATACAAACGTCACCGCCATTTGCATAACCATCGCAAGAATAACCAGAGCAGAAGCGAGCAGTAACGAAAAACGCACCAGCCCTAGCTTCATCATCAAATCAACATAATATTGAGCAAGCCCTCGAATCAGCTTCATAACAACTCCCAGTAAAGTTACCAGATTGAATCATAACGTAAAAAAGACTCAACTTCGTTGAGGGATATCACTCTCAATACCCCAATGGAATAAAAAATCAAAATTAAAGCATAATTAATCACATTAAATTAAAAGAATAAAAAGTAATCATGTCATTTATACTTGATGAACACATAATACGAACTATAATTCCATTATTTTAAATAAAATTAGATAAAAAAACTGAATAATTCATATTTTAAAGCATATATGAAATAAATAATGTTATTGTTTTGGTGATATAAATCACACTATTTCAGGTTGACGATCTGGGTCACAAAACCTCAAACAAGATTTTTTTAAAAAAAATTCAATTAGATAAATAAAAACACATCATAAAAAATGCCATTTAGCCTTATTTGACCTGCTCTATTTTTCTCGCTAAGTTGGGGATTCACTGAACAGTCTCCTGTTGGATAATCATCCAGCTCATATTTATGCAGTGACATGACATCATTTTGATTTACCGCTTGTTATTGCCAATCAAACAAGTGGTGTTTGATTGAGGGCGCAAATCAGACGCCTGTAGAAATAATATATCTATATCCTCTCGCGAGTGATGAGAGAGCCGGACAGAACTTGGGGAGCGTTACAATGTTATATGATCAAGTGCAGGAAAAAGATAACTGTGGTTTTGGATTAATCGCGCATATTGAAGGTGAGCCAAGCCACAAAGTAGTGCGTACAGCTATACATGCGCTGGCCCGGATGCAGCATCGGGGCGCAATTTTAGCGGATGGAAAAACAGGCGATGGTTGTGGCCTATTAATGCAAAAACCCGATCGTTTTTTTCAGATGATCGCCAGCGAGCAGTCATGGCGGCTTGCCAAAAACTATGCCGTCGGTATGTTATTTCTGAGTCAAGATGCCAAAATCGCTCAGTCATGCCGAGATATCATCGAACAAGAATTACAAAACGAAACTCTATCCATTGCTGGTTGGCGGGAAGTTCCCACCAATCGCGATATTTTGGGTGATATTGCCTTATCAAGCCTCCCTCGTATTGAGCAAATTTTTGTCAATGCACCTGTCGGCTGGCGGAAACAAGATCTCGAACGACGCCTGTTTATTGCCAGACGCCGGATAGAAAAACGAATTACTGATAACGATTTTTATATTTGTAGCCTGTCCAATCTGGTCACGATTTATAAAGGATTGTGCATGGCTGCCGATTTACCTCGTTTCTATCCGGATTTAGCCGATTTGCGAATGGAATCATCTATCTGCCTGTTCCACCAGCGCTTTTCAACCAATACTGTTCCCCGCTGGCCGCTGGCACAGCCGTTTCGCTATCTGGCCCACAATGGGGAGATCAATACCATTACGGGAAACCGTGAGTGGGCCAGAGCCAGAGCCTATAAATTCCGTACTCCCCTCATCCCTGATTTGTATACCGCCGCTCCCTTCGTCAATGAAACAGGTTCTGACTCCAGCTCATTGGACAATATGCTGGAACTGTTCCTCAATGGTGGTATGGATTTAATTCGCGCAATGCGTTTGCTGGTTCCCCCTGCATGGCAGAATAATCCTGATATGGATGACGACCTGCGCGCATTCTTTGATTTCAATTCCATGCATATGGAACCGTGGGATGGGCCAGCCGGTATCGTAATTTCCGATGGACGGTATGCAGCCTGTAATCTGGATCGCAATGGTTTACGCCCTGCCCGTTATGTGATTACCAAAGATAAACTGATTACCTGTGCTTCTGAAGTCGGTATCTGGGATTACCAACCTGATGAAGTTGTGGAAAAAGGCCGCGTTGGGCCGGGTGAGTTAATGGTGATCGATACTTATGAAGGCCGTATTCTGCATTCCGCGGAGACGGATAATGATTTGAAAAGCCGTCATCCTTACAAAGAGTGGCTGGAGAAAAATGTGAAGTACTTGACGCCATTTGATGAATTGTCGGAAGACCAAGTCGGCCAGAGAAGTTTGGATGACCGGTTGCTAGCCACTTATCACAAGCAATTTGCCTACAGCAATGAAGAGTTGGAGCAGATTATCTGCGCCCTTGGCGAAAATGCACAAGAAGCAACGGGTTCAATGGGGGATGATACACCATTTGCCGTCCTCTCCAGCCGTCCACGCATCATCTACGATTATTTCCGTCAGCAATTCGCCCAAGTCACCAATCCGCCTATCGATCCACTACGTGAAGCTCATGTTATGTCGCTGACTACCCGTATTGGCCGGGAAATGAATGTTTTTTGTGAAGCGGAAGGACAAGCTCATCGACTGAGCTTTAAATCCCCTGTTTTGCTCTATTCTGATTTTGTACAACTGACGACTCATCATGAGTCCCATTATCGCGCTGATACACTGGATCTGACTTTCAATCCACAAGAAATCAGTCTTAAGCATACAGTTTCAACCTTGTGCGAAAGAGCTGAACAATTTGTCCGTAATGGTGCTGTATTACTGGTACTGTCCGACCGCAATATTTCGCCAGAAAGGTTGCCGATCCCTGCTCCAATGGCTGTTGGCGCCATACAACACTGTTTAGTGGAGAAAAACCTGCGCTGTGACGCCAACTTGATCGTAGAAACAGCCAGTGCACGTGATCCACATCATTTTGCAGTGTTGTTGGGTTTTGGCGCGACCGCTGTTTACCCGTATCTGGCGTATGAGTCACTGGGGAAAATGGTGGATAATGGCACAATCAACATGCCATACGCTCAGGCTATGCTGAATTATCGTAACGGCATTAATAAAGGGCTGTATAAAATTATGTCCAAAATGGGCATTTCGACCATTTCCTCTTACCGCTGCTCTAAATTATTTGAGGCGGTCGGTCTGCACCCTGAAGTGACAGAACTCTGCTTTAATGGTGTCATCAGCCGTATTGAAGGCGCAGATTTCAGCGATTTTGAACAAGACCTGCTTAATCTTTCCAAACGGGCATGGCTCCATCGCCACACCATCGATCAAGGGGGATTGCTGAAATATGTCCATAATGGGGAATATCACGCTTATAACCCTGATGTTGTTAACACACTGCAAGCTGCGGTTCACAGTGGAAACTACCGTGATTATCAGAAATATTCCGCATTGGTGAATGGACGCCCCGTTACAACACTGCGGGATCTGCTCGCCATTTCTCCTAAAGATGAGCCGATTTCCATTGATGAGGTTGAGCCAGCAGAAGCTCTGTTCAAGCGTTTTGATACCGCAGCCATGTCAATTGGCGCGCTAAGCCCTGAGGCTCATGAAGCACTGGCAGAAGCGATGAATACGTTGGGAGGCTTTTCCAACTCCGGCGAAGGTGGGGAAGATCCCGCACGTTATGGGACAAAAAAAGTATCCCGCATAAAACAGGTTGCCTCGGGTCGATTTGGGGTTACACCTGCGTATTTGGTCAGTGCCGACGTGATCCAGATAAAAGTTGCACAAGGTGCAAAACCGGGAGAAGGAGGTCAGTTGCCGGGGGATAAGGTCACACCTTATATCGCCAAATTGCGCTACTCCGTACCGGGTATCACATTAATTTCTCCGCCGCCACATCACGATATTTATTCCATTGAAGATCTAGCCCAACTGATTTTCGATCTTAAGCAGGTTAACCCAAAGGCTCTGATTTCAGTCAAACTGGTTTCTGAACCGGGCGTGGGAACCATCGCAACAGGGGTAGCCAAGGCCTATGCCGACCTGATTACCATTGCTGGTTATGATGGTGGAACCGGAGCCAGCCCCCTCTCTTCAGTAAAATATGCTGGTTGCCCGTGGGAGTTGGGATTAGTCGAAACGCAGCAAGCATTAGTTGCCAATGGGCTACGCCATAAAATCCGCCTTCAGGTTGATGGTGGTTTGAAAACAGGTCTGGATATCATCAAGGCGGCAATTTTAGGTGCGGAAAGTTTCGGTTTCGGGACTGGCCCAATGGTTGCCCTCGGCTGTAAGTACTTGCGGATCTGCCACTTAAATAACTGCGCGACGGGTGTCGCAACCCAAGATGAAAAACTGCGTCAATCTCACTATCACGGTTTGCCTGAAAGAGTGATTAATTACTTTCACTTTATTGCACAAGAAACACGTGAATTGATGGCGCAATTAGGTGTGAAACAACTGACTGATTTGATTGGTCGAACAAATTTGCTGGAAATACTTGAAGGTATTTCTGCCAAGCAAAGTAAGCTCAATCTTGAGCCACTGCTGGAAACGGCTGAACCTCATGCGGGCAAAGAACAGCACTGTACAGAAAGCAATCAACCTTTTGATCAGGGTGAGTTAAATAAAGAGATCGTCACTCAGGCCATGTCTTATGTGGAAAATTCACGGAGCAAAACATTCTATTTTGATATCCAAAACACCGATCGCTCTGTTGGCGCTTCGCTCTCTGGTGCAATTGCGGCACGACACGGTGATCAAGGGTTGGCGGCCGATCCCATCAAGCTGCATTTTACCGGAACCGCTGGGCAAAGTTTTGGCGTCTGGAATGCAGGCGGTGTCGAACTGTTCTTAACAGGCGATGCCAATGATTATGTTGGCAAAGGTATGGCGGGCGGGCGGATAGTCATTCGTCCTCCGGTGGGTTCGGCATTCAGAAGCCACGAGGCAACGATCATCGGCAACACCTGCCTTTATGGGGCCACGGGCGGGCAACTCTTTGCCGCCGGTCGTGCTGGTGAACGCTTTGCAGTGCGTAATTCAGGTGCCATCTCCGTTATCGAGGGGATTGGTGATAATGGCTGTGAATATATGACAGGTGGGATCGTCTGTGTTCTCGGCATCACTGGTGTGAACTTCGGAGCAGGCATGACTGGCGGGTTCGCTTACGTGCTTGATGAATTCGATGATTTTCGCAAGCGCGTTAATCCAGAACTGGTGGAAGTGCTCTCCATGGATAACCTTGCCATTCACAAAGAGCATCTACGTGGATTGATCACCGAACATGTCCGTCTGACGGGTTCTCTACATGGAGAAAGCCTATTGGAAAGCTGGTCACTATGGGTCAATAAATTTGCATTGGTGAAACCCAAATCCAGTGATGTCAGCGCATTGTTAGGACACCGTTGCCGTTCCTCTGCGGAATTGCGGGTTCAGGCACAGTGAGGAGTCAAAAATGAGTCAGAATGTTTATCAATTTATCGACTTACAGCGTGTCGATCCGCCGAAAAAATCGTTGAAAATCCGCAAAATAGAGTTTGTGGAAATTTATGAACCCTTTTCAGAGATTCAGGCCCAAGCACAGGCGGATCGCTGTATTTCATGTGGCAATCCATATTGTGAATGGAAATGTCCGGTACATAATTACATTCCAAACTGGCTAAAACTCGCCAATGAAGGCCGCATTATTGAAGCAGCAGAATTATCACATCAGACAAATAGCTTACCGGAAGTCTGTGGACGCGTCTGTCCACAAGATCGCCTGTGTGAAGGTGCTTGTACGCTGAATGATGACTTCGGTGCTGTCACCATCGGCAACATTGAACGCTACATTAACGATACGGCCATTGCGATGGGCTGGAAGCCGGATATGTCGCATGTCATCCCGACAGGCAAACGCGTGGCCGTCATTGGTGCTGGCCCCGCAGGGCTATCTTGTGCTGATGTCCTGACCCGCAACGGCGTACAAGTGATGGTTTACGATCGTCACCCTGAAATTGGTGGCTTACTCACATTTGGTATTCCTGCTTTCAAACTGGAAAAAGAAGTGATGACGCGCCGCCGTGAAATGTTCTCTGAGATGGGGATCGAATTCAGCCTAAATACGGAGATAGGTAAAGATATCACGCTGTCCGAACTCACCACAGAATATGATGCTGTATTTCTTGGGGTTGGCACATATCAATCCATTCGTGGTGGGCTGAAAAACGAAGATGCTGACGGTGTATATGATGCCTTGCCTTTTTTAATCGCCAATACCCGTCAGTTGATGGGCTATCCGGCTTTACCGGAACAGCCTTATATTGATATGAAAGGTAAGCGTGTTTTGGTATTGGGTGGCGGTGATACAGCAATGGACTGCGTTCGGACTTCGATTCGTCAAGGCGCAACCCGTGTTATTTGTGCCTATCGGCGAGATGAAGAGAATATACCCGGCTCCCGCCGTGAAGTAAAAAATGCCAAAGAAGAAGGGGTAGAATTTCTCTTCAATCTCCAGCCAATAAGCATTGAAATTAATAATGCAAAACAAGTTTGTAATGTCATGGTTGTAAAAACCCAACTGGGAGCCATTGATGAAAAAGGCCGTCGTCAAGCTGAGGTTATTCAAGGCTCTGAAATCTTGATAGAGGCTGATGCAGTGATCATGGCGTTTGGTTTTAAACCTCATGCCATGAGCTGGCTGGATAAACATCAAGTTAATCTCGATCAAAAAGGGCGCATTATAGCTTCTGAGTCCAGCGAATTCCCCTTCCAAACCAGCAACCCCAAAATATTCGCGGGCGGGGATGCCGTTCGTGGTTCCGATTTAGTGGTAACAGCAATTGCCGAAGGCAGGACAGCGGCCTCCAGCATTCTCGATTATCTTGCAGTGTAATACTCAATCCCCTTCCTTTTGATGACGTCTCCGGCCTTTTGGCCGGAGAATATCTCAATAAATTAAAAAATCTCTCTTTTTTATTTTTTTCTTACTACCACAACAGTTGTATTTTTTTGAGTTATGCGACTATTCTTATATCCTAAAGCTAAATATTCAAATTTAATCTCCTATTCGTTACAGCAATACAACAATAGTGCAATACCACAATACAGCAATAAGGTTTGTCTTTTTCGAACAGAAAGTTTCTCAGTGCAACTGATTTAATATAAATAAATTAAAATATTATTAAAGTTATAATAACAGGAAGAAATATATGCCCTTACTCCTAAAAACGCTCTTCTCTTTTATATTCTTGGTAAGTTCGCCATCAATTGCGGGGTTATCTACACCTGCTAAAATCATGCAGCAACTGTATGAAAGAGGAGTAAATTCTGTGGTGGCGCAATTAGGGGAGGAAGGAAAAGAAAATGAAATCACGCATAATATTACAACAGGTGATAGTCAATGGTTGAAAGTTGCTTTCGCATTATCCTCCAATATGAATCCCAAATTTTCTCAACAAGTGAGTAGCGCCTTGTCATTGGCTTTGATTAATAATCCGGTAGAAGTATTAGCCTTAGCAAAATCAAATCGTACTTTCTCACCAAGTGAAATCTGTAATATCCCTGCAACGATCTCAAGCTCAGATGGACACAAAAAATTTATAAAGAAAGTCTCAGATAGCTTGAACGCAGCCAGAAAATCCAATATTGGAAGCAACAAAGAAAATGTAGAAGTGTGTCTCTTGCAGTTGGATGCGGCCGACAGTCTCTATTTTTAACATCTGAATAAAAATTTGTTTGAAAAATAAAGGAGATAATAATCTCCTTTATTTTATATCATGACCATTATCCCATCTTTCAATCTGCGACTTGGTTGGCTGCAATTTGAAATCCTATGGGATAACAGGTTCGATATGATTATTTTATAACACGCAAGGTCGGGCGACCTTTTGGTGGTTGAGGAGGTTCGTCATCGGGCGAATTATCATCGCGAGAAGCTCTGCTGTCTCTGATAAATACCAGATTGTCAGCAACTGGCGGAGCCATTTCTTCTGACTCAGTATCCGTTTCATAAGCAGCCTCTGGCTCAAACATCATCCCAGCCCCATTCTCACGAGCATAAACCGCAATCACAGCCGCCATCGGAACATAAACCTGACGGGCAACACCACCAAAACGGGCATTGAACCTAACTTCATCGTTAGTCAATTCCAAATTACCAACCGCCCTCGGCGAGATATTCAGGATAATTTGCCCATTCTGCGCATATTCCATCGGGACGCTTACTCCGTATAAGCTAACATCCACAACAATATGCGGGGTCAGGTCATTATCCAACAGCCACTCATAATGTGCCCGCAATAGATAAGGGCGGCGTGGAGACATTTGAGTCATCTCCATAAATTAATTCCGTGTTTGTAAACGCATTTCACGTTCTGCTTCCGTCAATGAAGCCAAAAATGCATCACGCTCAAATACACGCTGCATATAGACTTGAAGATCTTTTGCACCCGGGCCAGACAACTCGACGCCCAAGATAGGCAAACGCCACAGCAACGGAGACAAGTAGCAATCCACCAAGCTGAATTCATCACTCATGAAGAACGGCATTTCTCTAAAAATAGGCGCGATAGCCATCAATTCTTCAGCAAGTCGCTTCCGTGCAGCATTAGCTTCCTGAACATTGCCTTCCTGAATTTTATACATCAGGGAATACCAGTCTTTTTCAATTCTATGCATCATCAGGCGGCAGGAGCCACGAGCAACAGGATACACAGGCATGAGTGGTGGATGAGGGAAACGCTCATCCAAATATTCCATAATGATGCGAGAATCATACAGAGTCAGCTCACGATCAACGAGAGTAGGAACCGATTGGTAAGGATTCAGATCAATCAAATCCTGAGGCAAATTACCTGCTTCAACGTGTTCAATCTCAACACTGACCCCTTTTTCCGCCAGTACAATTCGCACTTGATGGCTAAAAATGTCGGTCGGGCCGGAAAACAGAGTCATTACCGAACGTTTGTTGGCAGCGACAGCCATGAAAACCTCCAAGTTTATCTAAACAAAGGAACGAACAGCCCTTCAATGAACAGCGGCTATTCTCGCTCATATTCTCATCCTGTTTCGCACTTATTATCTGAGGCTATCATCCCTTTCATCTTTCAAGTGGCAGTTTTGTTAGTTGCAACGAGAAGTCCGAAGTCTAAGAGATATATTCCACCTCTGCCAAATCAGGCAAACGTACGGATAAGGCAAAAAATTGTTACTAGTCTACCAGATTTTGCACATTTTGTGGGGAAGTACATTGAGAATTAATGATGAAATATCGGAGTCTAAAATTTTGTTTCTTTAATGTGCTATTTTTTTCAAAAAAAAGCGCATTATCGAAGACTAAAAAATCAAGAGAATAAAAAAACCCGCCATAAAATGACGGGCCTTTTAACTTTAATCCACTGCCACAACGGTGGCAACAAATTAACGTTTGGAGAACTGTGGACGACGACGTGCTTTACGCAGACCCACTTTCTTACGTTCAACTTCACGAGCATCGCGAGTAACGAAGCCAGCTTTACGAAGATCAGAACGCAGAGTCTCGTCATAAGCCATCAGTGCACGGGTAATACCGTGACGGATTGCGCCTGCCTGACCAGAGATACCACCACCTTTAACAGTGATGTACAGATCCAGTTTGTCCAGCATTTCAACCAGCTCAAGTGGTTGACGTACAACCATACGCGCAGTTTCACGACCGAAGTAAACTTCGAGGCTGCGTTGGTTGATTACGATGTTACCGCTACCTGGCTTAATGAAGACACGAGCGGAAGAGCTTTTGCGGCGACCAGTGCCGTAGTATTGATTTTCAGCCATTGCCTATAATCCCGATTAAATGTCCAGAACTTGTGGTTGCTGTGCCGCGTGGTTGTGCTCGCTGCCCGCATAAACTTTCAGTTTACGGTACATTGCACGACCCAGTGGCCCTTTTGGCAGCATGCCTTTAACCGCGATTTCAATGACACGCTCAGGACGGCGGGCAATCATCTCTTCAAAGGTCGCTTGCTTGATACCACCGATGTGGCCAGTGTGGTGATAATAAATCTTGTCAGCACGTTTGTTGCCAGTTACAGCAACTTTTTCTGCGTTAACAATAATGATGTAATCACCAGTATCAACGTGCGGAGTATATTCCGCTTTGTGCTTGCCGCGCAGACGGCTAGCTATTTCAGTTGCAAGACGGCCTAAAGTTTTGCCATCTGCGTCAACAACATACCAGTCGCGTTTTACGGTTTCTGGTTTAGCTGTAAAAGTTTTCATTAAAGCTTACCCAATTATAAGTTACACGTTGGTGAACACTCGATGTTCAGAAACTGTTTTGAGGTTCACACGACTCATGTCCAGCAAACCTACCCCTTCGAGTAGCCTATGCCGGCACTAATGCAAGTTTTTTGGGAAATAAAAAATCCTGCTGTAACGTGGGGTCGCAAGATTATAGAGAAGTCATCGTAAAAAATCGACCCCAAATTCAATAATTATCCCGTGGATTGATTTTGCTTTTACTCTCACGGGCAAATATATCAAGGTAAATGCGGGAGTTTCAGATATTCCTCGCTCTGCATTTCCTGTAATCGGGACAGGCAACGACGGTATTCAAATGTCAGCAGTTCTCCCTGATAAATCTGCTCCATCGGGACTTCAGCATTGATGATGAGTTTTACATGACGCTCGTAGAATTCATCAACCAGTGCAATAAAACGCCGGGCTGCACTTTCATTCAACGCGGTCATAATCGGTGCCTCATGCAGCAAAACAGAGTGATAAAGCTTCGACAATGCAATGTAATCCAACTGGCTACGGGGATCTTCACACAATGTTTTAAAGTGAATGGCCAATACTCCATCCACACTATTGATAGCAGGCATACTGCGGTGATTAATCTCCAATACAGGATTCGGTTCACCTTCTCGCCCCGCCAATCGCAGGAACATGTGATGCATCTCCTGCCGCGTTTCGTCCGACAATGGTGTCAGATAAAGATGCGCTTGTGTGAGCGTGCGTAACCGATAATCAATACCCGCATCGACATTCATAACATCACAATATTTTTTGATTTGCTCAATGGCAGGTAAAAACCGTGCACGCTGTAATCCATTGCGGTAAAGCTCATCCGGTGGAATATTAGAGGTTGCTACCAATGTAATTCCCCGCGCAAATAGGGCTTCAAGCAACGTACCGAGGATCATGGCATCCGTAATATCTGATACAAAAAACTCATCAAAACAGAGCACATCGGTCTGCGCCTTAAAGCCATCAGCTATCACCTCTAGAGGATTTTCATTCCCTTGTAAAATCGTTAATTCTTCATGTACCCGCAGCATAAAACGGTGAAAATGGAGACGCAATTTTCGTTCGCTAGGCAGGCTTTGGTAAAACATATCCATCAACCACGTTTTACCACGCCCGACACCTCCCCACATATAAAGCCCCTGCACCGGACGACACCGTTCAGGTGCTTGCCGACCAAATAATTTCCCCAACATGCCTTTTAGCCCCTTAGGCTGCTGAGAAAGGCAAGAGCGAGCATTGATAAGATTGCGATGAATAATATCCAGACGTGTAACGGTATTCCGCTGTACATCGTCAGGTTGATACTGGCCGTCAGACAGCGCAGATTGATAGAGAGATGAAGGTGTAATCGGTGACATGAAATTGACGATCCTTAAAATTTTTTATTCTCAGCACATATGGCATTTTATTGGCGAGAGTGGTAGCAATCTCCTATGATTTCAGTTCATTATACTCTTTGCCAACTCAGAAAGTAGCTCACTACATACTTGTGCAATTTTGTGTAAAATTAACATATTGGGTGGTAGGCAAATTAATTAATAATCAATATTCCACTCCAACTTAATTAACGGTTATAGTGTAGTAACGACATTAAGAGCCTACTCGAAATAAGGGGATCGGCTCTAAAACATTACGAACAATGATGTTACTAAAGGAGTTGCCATGACTTGGGAATATGCACTGATCGGATTAATCATTGGTTTTATCGCCGGAGCGTTAGCTGTCCGTTTTGGCAGCTCAAAGCTCCGCCAACAAAGTGTACTACAGGCAGAGTTAGAGAAAAATCGGGCTGAGCTGGAAGAATACCGCAAAGAACTGGTTGGTCATTTCGCCCGCAGTGCTGAGCTACTTGATAATATGGCTCGCGATTATCGCCAGTTGTATCAGCATATGGCTAAAAGTTCCAGCGAACTGATGCCTGACACGCCAATACAGGATAACCCTTTCAATTATCGCCTGGGCGAATCCGATGCTGAGAAAAGTAAAGTCGCATCGAATATGCCTCCACGTGATTATTCTGAAGGTGCTTCTGGCCTATTTCGCCCTATTCAAGATAAGAAACAGTAACTATTTTGCCGTGGTAACAGTCAATGCCACGGCAACCCAACGATGTTTTTCTCTTCTCTGCTCGAAAAAGTTTTGTTTTTTATTTTTGATTCACGTAAATACCTGTAAAGAAATTACTTGTAACTACATTATTAGTGAACTTTGCCGAATAATCGACAGTCATAAAAACATCGAAACAATGATACTTAGAACCTATCACAATAAAGCATCACTTTTTGGGGAGCATTAAACTCCCTGACAAGATAGGTTGCTTAAGTGCATACAATTACCCTTTCTGGCTTAGGTATGAGAACGTATTCAATGAAAAGAAAAAACACATTGCTCAGCGCACTCGCTATCAGTATTGGATTGTCTTTAGCTTCAGTTCCAATGGTAAGTCATGCAGCCTTACCTGCTGCAATGGCCTCTCAAGAATTACCCAGTCTCGCACCAATGCTGGAAAAAGTGCTTCCTTCTGTTGTCACTGTGCATGTTTCAGGCACTGAAGTGCAAAATCAGCAACTTCAGTTACCGGAAGATTTCCAATTCTTCTTTGGACCTGCTTTCCCTTCACCTGAGCAAAGAAGCCGCCCATTTAAAGGTCTGGGATCTGGTGTTGTTATCAACGCAGATAAAGGCTATGTGCTGACCAACAACCATGTTATTGAAAATGCCAGCAAAATGAATGTTCAGTTAAACGATGGTCGTGAATATTCAGCAAAACTCATCGGGCGTGATCCACAGACTGACATAGCGCTTTTACAGTTGAAAGATGCCAAAAACCTGACAGAGATTAAATTCGCTGATTCCGATCAACTACATGTTGGCGATTATGCCGTTGCAATTGGTAACCCGTTTGGGTTGGGGCAAACTGTCACTTCAGGGATCATTTCTGCCCTTGGTCGCAGTGGTTTGAATTTGGAAGGTTTAGAAAACTTTATCCAGACTGATGCATCCATTAACCGTGGTAACTCCGGTGGGGCATTGATTAATCTGAAAGGAGAATTAGTCGGGATTAATACCGCCATCATCGCACCGGGTGGTGGTAACATCGGTATCGGTTTTGCTATCCCGAGTAATATGGCCAAGAACCTTGCTGGTCAACTTATTGCCAATGGGGAAGTCAAACGTGGCATACTCGGCATCCAGGGTACTGAGATGTCGGCAGATATCGCTAAAGCACTCAACGTTGATGCGCAGAAAGGTGCTTTTGTCAGCCAAGTTTTACCTAAATCAGCTGCGGAGAAAGCAGGTATCAAGCCGGGGGATGTGCTCGTTTCCTTTGATGGTAAGAGAGTCATGAGCTTCGCTGAATTGCGGGCAAAAATCGGGACAACAGCCCCAGGCAAAGAAGTCAAAATTGGCCTGCTGCGCAAGGGTAAACCTATCGAAGTAACCGTCAAACTGGAAAACAGTGATGGTGAATCAACAAAAGCAGAAAACCTGAGTGTCGCCCTGAAAGGCGCAACGCTGAGCAATGGCACAGAGAAAAAAACTGAAGGTATCAAAGTAGATTCCATTGCTCAGAATTCACCGGCAGCAATGGCGGGTTTGCAGAAGAATGACCTTATTGTCGGTGCCAATAATGTGCGAATTCGAAATATCAATGAACTACGTAAAGTCATTGAGGAAAAATCTTCTGTTGTCGCGCTGAACGTCATACGTGGCGACGCTAATGTTTATCTGTTATTGCGCAATTAATCAATTTAACCATTATACCCACTGAAAAACCAAGGGTATATATCCAATGGATTTCGAGTTGCAGCGCGACGGCAAGAAAACGAATCCCCGAGAGCATAACTAACTATGTGACCGGGGTAAGTGAGCGTAGCCAACAAAGCGGCAACTTGAAAGACGAAGGTTATAAAAGCACAATCTAGTAACCATGACAGACACTGTACAATGCCGTGTCTGTCTACTTCTATGCTATTCTTCTTTCAATCATTTATTATTGAATAATGCCATGCTGATCAAGTTATTGCGCTCTATACTAATAGGTCTATTCATTGCAGCCATTTTATTGGTCGTCATCCCTTCATTCCGTCCCAATGGCTTAAAAAATCTCCTGAGCGATAATGACAACAATAAAATTTACAGTTTCAGCCAAGGAGTTCGGCGAGCGGCGCCGGCTGTTGTTAATATCTATAGCAGCAACATGGGCAGTTTTTCCCACGAAAGCCGAGAACTACAACCCTTAGGCTCCGGTGTCATTATGAGTGAACGTGGTTATATTATCACTAATAAACATGTCATCAATAAAGCAGGCTCTATCATTGTCGCGCTGCAAGATGGCCGTTTTTATGAGGCTCTGCTGGTCGGTTCAGACGATCCAACAGATCTGGCAGTCCTAACAATTAATGCCAAAAATCTGCCCATGATCCCAATCAATCCCAAACGAGTAGCCCATGTAGGGGATGTCGTGTTGGCAATCGGCAACCCGTATAATTTAGGGCAGACTATCACGCAAGGGATTATCAGCGCGACCGGGCGCGTGGGCCTCAGCCAGACACGTCGCCAGAATTTCCTGCAAACAGATGCTTCGATTAATCAGGGAAACTCCGGTGGGGCTTTGGTCAATACATTGGGGGAATTAGTCGGTATCAATACCTTGACGTTTGATAAGTCAGAATTTGGTACAACACCTGAAGGGTTAGGGTTTGCCATTCCAACAAAACTGGCGACGACAATCATGCAGAAGTTAATCCGTGACGGGCGAGTCATCAGGGGATACATTGGCATTACCGCCAGAGAGTTACCCCGTATTCGCTCAACGGACAGCAATATCAATCAGATTCAAGGCATGCGTGTTTTTCAAGTTGCACCGGAAGGACCAGCCGAAAAAGCCGGCATTAAAGTGGGCGACATCATTACCAGTGTTAATAACCAACCTGCGATTTCCCCTGTAGAAACCATGGATCAAGTGGCTGAGATCCATCCGGGGAGCGTTGTGCCTGTTATTGTGCTGCGTGATGGCTCTCCTCTCACACTTAACGTCACAATTGATGAATTTGATGGTCACTAAATTAATTTCCCTCGCCCACCAATATGGACGAGGGATAATTCTTATTCGAACGGAAGTCGATATCAGCTCCGCTTAGCTGGCTGATTTAATACGCTCAATATTCGCCCCAAGGCCACGCAATTTATCTTCGATATGCTCGTAACCTCGGTCGATATGATAAATACGATCTACAACTGTCGTTCCTTCAGCAATACAACCTGCCAGTACCAAACTTGCAGAGGCGCGCAAATCAGTCGCCATGACCTGAGCACCCGATAATTTTTCAACGCCGTGGCACAGAACAGTATTGCTCTCAATTTCTGCCCGAGCTCCCATACGAATCAACTCAGGAATATGCATAAAGCGATTTTCAAAAATAGTTTCAGTGATCATACCTGCACCATCCGCAACCATGTTCAACAGACTAAATTGAGCCTGCATATCAGTCGGAAAACCCGGATGCGGGGCCGTACGGAATGTCACCGCTTTAGGGCGCTGACCATGCATATCAAGGCTAATCCAATCTTCTCCTACTTCAATATCGGCACCCGCTTCACGCAGTTTGGCTAATACAGCATCCAGTGTATCCGGCTTAGCATGGCGGCAAATCACCTTACCACGGGAAATCACAGCAGCGACTAAGAAGGTGCCCGTTTCGATACGGTCAGGTAATACGCGATAAACACCGCCACCCAGACGCTCAACACCTTCAATCACGATGCGATCAGTGCCAGCCCCACGGATTTTCGCACCCAGTGTATTGAGGAAATTAGCAGTATCTTCAATTTCAGGTTCACGCGCCGCATTTTCAATGATGGTTGTGCCTTCCGCTAATGTTGCAGCGGTCATGATAGTCACTGTTGCTCCAACACTGACTTTATCCATAACAATGTTGGCACCTTTAAGGCGGCCATCTACAGAAGCTTTGACATAACCTTCATCCAGTACGATTTTCGCACCAAGCTGCTCCAACCCAGAAATATGGAGATCAACAGGACGGGCACCGATAGCACAGCCACCCGGCAAAGAAACCTGCCCTTGCCCGAAGCGAGCCACCAGTGGCCCCAATGCCCAGATGGAAGCGCGCATCGTCTTGACCAGTTCATAAGGGGCGCAATACTCGTTAACCCCACTGGCATCAACAAAAACAGAGCCATTACGTTCTACTTTTGTTCCCAAACGGTTGAGCAGTTTGATGGTGGTATCAATATCTTTCAATTCAGGAACATTTTGTAATTCCACAGGCTCTTCTGCCAGCAACGCAGCGAACATAATTGGCAGCGCGGCATTTTTTGCCCCGGAAATAGTAACCTCCCCCGACAGGCAGGTTGGCCCTTTTACACGAAATTTATCCATCTGTCATGATTCTCTTGTTTAATTCAAAATGTGCTGTTCGCTGAGAGACAAACAGCCTCAAAATCCTTGGAGCTTACGGTCACGCTGCCACTGTTCAGGTGTATATGCTTTGATTGACAACGCGTGAATACGGTTATCAGCAATGTATTCCATCAGAGGAGCATAAACCGTCTGCTGTTGTTTGACACGGCTCAGGCCATCAAAAACGGCACCAACGACAATAACTTGAAAATGGCTGCCATCACCGCTAACGATAGCTTCATCAAGTGCTAAATTTTCCATCAGCACTTTTTTAATTTTATTAGTATCCATAAATTGCTCACACTCGTCGTTAGAAAATAATAGTAGACGCCTATCGTAATGGAATCCAGGCGACTCTTAAACCAAGAAAAACGCCCCTGTAAGACGATGACTTACAAGGGCGTTGATTATTATTGAAAGAAGGAATTACGTTGTGGACTGATTATCATCAAAAAGACTTTGCAGACCATATAGTTCAACCAACGTTTTCAGGCGTTCTCCAACCCTCGAAAGCGTCAGAGTCCTGCCATTTTGCTGCCACTCTTCCTTCAAGCGGACAAACAGCGCCAACCCTGTAGAATCAACATGACTAAGCTGGGCAACATCAATATTTTCGATGCCTTCAAGCACACTGGCTTTTTGTTGCCAAAGAGGAAGCAAGCTATCACGATCCAACGTGCCATGCAGAAACAGCGTATTACCCACTTTTTCCCAACTGACTGCTTTTTTACTGGCTACGTTCTTACTGGCTAAGCTGCTATCCAACGTATCTTTTTCCATGTCACTTGCTCTTTTCCAAAGAGATAGGAGTTTTCGCACTGATAGCCAGTTGTTCAGTCAGACCGTCAATCCCTTTATTGCGCAGGATATCCACCCATTCATTTTGCTTGGTCGTAATCATGCTCACACCTTCTGCGATCATGTCATACGCCTGCCAATACCCCGTTTTACTGTTTTTACGCCATTGGAAATCCAGACGAACTGGCGGTTGTCCATTAGAATCAGTAATGGTGACGCGGATAGCCACTATTGTCTTATCCCCCAATGGCTGTTCTGGGGCAATCTGATAATTTTGGCCGTGATACATCGCCAGAGCCTGAGCATAGGATTGTATCAGATAAGACTCAAACGCCTTGAAATAAGCGTCACGCTGCTCCGGTGTCGCTTGTTTATAGTAAGGTCCCAGAACCAGTGCTCCAGCATATTTTACCTGCACATAAGGCAACAATTCTTGCTGCACAATCTGACGCAATACTTCTGGATTTGCCTTAATCTGGGGTTGCTTGTTCTTCAAATGGGTAAATGTTTTTTCCGCCGCATCTTTCATCAATGCATAGGGGTTGGTTTGGTCCATGGCGCAGGCCAATGGCGCAACCACCAGTAACGCAATCATAAGTAATCGCTTAAACATAAACATTATCTCTCCTAAGCAGTGGATTGCTGGTTAGTGTACTTGTCCAGATGTCGGTGCGGATTTTTCCTGACTGCCGCCGCCGCTCTTATACAAGAACTGACCAATCAAATCTTCAAGTACCATTGCAGATTTCGTGTCTTCAATACGATCGCCATCTTTCAGCATGTAAGTTCCCAAATCAGGATCATCAAACCCGACATTGAGTGCCACATACTGCTCCCCCAATAACCCTGCGGTTCGGATAGAAAGCGAACTGGTACTTGGAATATTGTCGTATTGCGTGAAAAGATCCAGCTCAATTTGTGGCGTATAGGTTTTATGATCCAACCAAATCCTCTCTACACGGCCAACCACGACCCCCCCAATTTTTACCGGTGAACGTACTTTCAGAGTACCGATATTGTCAAATGTGGCATAAACACGATAAGTTGGTTGATTGCCGAAGGATCGAATATCCGCAACTTTCAGACATAAAAAAATGATTGCAGCCAACGCAATCAAGACAAAAGCCCCAATCCAAATTTCATTTTTCTTGCTTTGCATCGACTCAATTCCCAAACATCAGTGCTGTCAGCACAAAATCTAAACCCAATACCGCCAACGACGCATGAACTACCGTGCGCGTCGTCGCCCTGCTGATCCCTTCCGACGTTGGGATAGCGTCATAACCATTGAACAGTGCAATCCACGTTACTGTGATGGCAAAAGCGACACTCTTGAGAAAACAATTGAGCAAATCTTTTTGCCAGTCCACCGCAGACTGCATGGATGACCAGAAAAAACCACCATCAATGCCTTTCCAATCCACACCAACCATTGCGCCACCCATAATCCCAACGGCGACAAAGATCAGCGACAGCAAAGGCATGCTGATTAAACCAGCCCAAAAACGTGGAGCAATAACACGTCGCAGTGGATCAACGGCCATCATTTCCAGACTGGAAATCTGTTCCGTAGCTTTCATCAAACCAATTTCTGCGGTCAGCGCTGAACCTGCCCGACCTGCAAACAGCAACGCAGTCACTACTGGTCCCAATTCACGTAACAGTGATAACGCGACCATCATGCCGAGACTGCCCTCTGCACTAAATGTGGTCAAAACCAGATAACCCTGCAATGAGAGGACCATACCGATAAACAATCCTGAAACCACAATAATCAACAGTGATTGCACACCTACGCTATAAAGTTGCTGGCGTAACAGTATCCATTGTTTGGCTGGTTCAGGCTTACCAATAATGGCACTGAACAGCATGAATCCCGCGCGACCAAATGAGGCTATCACCTCAATTGTGCGTCTGCCCAATGCTGACAACGCCCGTGTTAACATCAACATTCCATTATCCTAATAACTCAGTTTTGTAATCCCCTGCAGGGAAACGGAAAGGTACTGGCCCATCAGCGATACCATCAAGAAATTGCCGTACCCGATGGTCCTGATTTGCTCTCAATTGTTCTGGCGTACCTTCTGCAATCACCTGCTTTTCCGCCACAATGTAAGCATAATCGGCAATACTCAGCACTTCTGGCACATCGTGGGATACCACGACACACGTAACACCAAGCGCATGATTAAGCTCATCAATCAGCTTCACTAACACCCCCATCGTGATAGGATCTTGACCGACGAATGGCTCATCAAACATGATTAAGTCAGGATCGAGTGCAATAGCCCTCGCCAGCGCTGCTCTTCTCGCCATGCCTCCAGACAGTTCCGATGGCATTAATTGCGCAGCACCACGCAGCCCCACCGCTTCCAATTTCATCATCACGGTAGTATGAATCAACTCTTCAGGTAGTTGGGTATGCTCGCGCAAGGGAAAAGCCACATTGTTAAAAACATTCAGATCAGTAAATAAGGCACCTGACTGAAATAACATGCTCATTTTCTTACGGGCAGCATAAAGACGTGGGCGGGACAATGCCGGAATATTATCGCCATCAAACCAGATTTCGCCACGTTCTGGACGGATCTGCCCTCCGATCAAACGTAACAGGGTCGTTTTTCCGATGCCGGAAGGCCCCATGATGGCGGTAACTTTTCCTTTCGGGACGGTCAGATTAATATCAGCAAAAATAGAGCGTTGACCTCGGGTAAAATACATGCCGCAGATCTCTATAAGATTTGCTGTTTGTTGACTCATTATTGATAGCCCCTAACCGTTAATAGAACTGTTTTTATTACTAGATTTAAATAAGCAGTGTTGCATACTACAAAAAAATTTCCCGATTTGCGTTAGGAAAGTTGTGACAAATTTTACTTTTCATCTCTCGACCGTCAGAATGTATAAGTCTAGCTGAATAAATATTTTATGTTTAAAAATCAACCATTATTAGCATTATGCTCGGAATAACTCTTATTTAAGGGACACTCCATGTTTCTGACTATTGTACTGCTCATTACTGGGTTTATTTTACTGGTGTATGGTTCCGATAGATTAGTTTATGGTGCTGCGGTTTTTGCCCGTTCCCTAAAAATCCCTCCCTTTGTTATCGGGCTAATCATTATGGGCATCGGGACTTCACTGCCAGAACTGATGGTTTCAGTCACGGCAACCTTAGACGGATTGCCGGACATGGCCGTAGGTAATGCAATTGGTTCCAATATCACTAACCTGCTGCTGATCACGGGAGCCGCTGCTTTTATTAGGCCAATTACAGTGAAATCAGACATCTTGCGGCGGGAAGTTCCCCTGATGTTGCTGATTACTGCTTTTGCCGGGTATTTGTTGTCCAGCAACTACCTGAGTCGTCTGGATGGCATCATGCTGCTACTTTCCGCCCTCTTCTTCATCTCATTGATGCTTAAGATGACGGCTTCATCCCAACATAATGGTGTTGATAGCTATACTCAGGAACAAAATTCAGAATTACCTGTCGAAGGCAACAAAGGAATTGCACTTCTTTGGGTTGTCCTGGGTTTGATTATCCTGCCCATTTCCACCCGGATGGTGATTGATAATGCGACCGTCATTGCACGCATTTATGGTGTCAGTGAACTAATCATTGGTCTGACAATTCTTGCTGTAGGAACCAGCCTGCCTGAACTCGCGACAGTCATTGCAGCCGCCATAAAAGGTGAGAATGACATGGCAATGGGCAATATCGTCGGCTCTAATGTATTCAATACTACCCTCGTCTTGGGGGTTCCCGCCATACTTTCCCCCAGCGTCATTTCGCCTGATGCCTTTTCACGGGATTTTTGGGTCATGATGGCAGCTAGTGTACTATTCACGGTATTCTGTCTGGGAAGAAAGCATCGATTGAACCGATTGAACGGTATCTTGTTATTGGGCTGTTTTATCGCTTATTTTGTCGTACTTTTTGTTTCTAATTATTACGGTACTGAATAATTACCGGTTAAATGGGAAAAGAGTGGAAAGTAAAAATGTCTAATATCGATTTTCAGCAAGCAGGTAAGAAAGTATTACACATCGAACTTGACGGACTGGCAGGTCTGGAGCAGTACATTAATGACGATTTCGGCCAAGCCTGTAAATTAATGTTTGGATGCGAAGGCAAAGTGATTGTCATGGGAATGGGTAAATCCGGCCATATTGGGCGAAAAATCGCGGCGACATTTGCCAGTACAGGAACCCCCTCTTTTTTTGTTCACCCGGGCGAGGCCAGTCACGGCGATCTCGGCATGGTGACACCAAAAGACATCGTGCTGGCTATCTCCAATTCTGGCGAATCAAATGAAATTCTGACTTTGGTTCCTATTCTCAAGCGCCAGAAAATTTCATTAATTTGTATGACAAACAATCACGACAGCAGCATGGGAAAAGCCGCAGATGTCCATTTGTGTATTAAAATCCCACAGGAAGCTTGCCCACTGGGGTTAGCACCCACCACCAGTACCACAGCAACGCTCGTCATGGGAGATGCTTTGGCCATTGCCCTCTTGCAGGCCCGTGGTTTTACAACTGAAGACTTCGCCCTCTCCCATCCCGGTGGCGCACTGGGGCGCAAGCTTTTATTACTTACCAGTGATCTAATGACCATCGGTAATGATATTCCTCATGTCCCCAGCACCGCGACTCTGCGGGAAGCTTTAGTGGAAATTACCCGCAAAAAACTGGGTATGACGGTTATCTGCGATGATGATATGCAGATTAAGGGAATTTTTACCGATGGCGATTTGCGTCGTATTTTCGATATGGGAATCGATTTAAACAATGCAAAAATTGCTGATGTCATGACGGCTGGCGGTGTCCGTATCAAACCTAACGCACTGGCCGTTGATGCCTTGAATTTGATGCAATCACGCCATATTACCTCCTTGTTGGTCACAGAAGGTGATAAATTACTGGGTGTATTACATATGCACGATCTTTTACAAGCCGGAGTCGTATAAAGCCAGTAAACTGAGCCAATCATATATGATATAAATAAAGAGAATTCCTGAATGAACCGAACAGAGTATCTGGACACTTGTTATGGCCCAGTTAACAAAGCGATTATTGAAAAAGCCAGTAAAATCCGCCTGCTGATTTGTGATGTTGATGGTGTAATGTCTGATGGGCTGATTTATATGGGCAACCAAGGCGAAGAATTAAAAGCCTTTAATGTTCGCGATGGTTATGGCATTCGTTGTTTAATCACCTCCGGTATTGAAGTTGCCATTATTACAGGCCGCAAGGCGAAATTGCTGGAAAATCGTGCGGAAACATTGGGAATTACACATCTTTACCAAGGCCAAAACGATAAGATTTTGGCGTATCAAGAACTGTTGGATAAACTAGCCCTACAGCCAGAGCAAGTTGCCTATATCGGTGATGACCTTATTGACTGGCCTGTTATGGCACAAGTCGGGCTATCTGCTGCCGTTGCAGATGCCCATCCACTGTTGTTGCCAAAGGCAGATTATGTAACTCAGATTGCTGGTGGTCGCGGTGCAGTCAGGGAACTTTGTGATTTGGTACTCTTCTCTCAGAATAAACTGGAAGGTGCCAAAGGGTTATCCATATAAATTAAAACTGAAAAAAGAATGAGAAGAATTCAATCCTGGCTGATCGCAACACTGGCACTGATCGCACTGGCGCTGATCGGCTGGAATTTATCCAATATAAATGA
Organism: Xenorhabdus hominickii; assembly: GCF_002632725.1. Lineage (GTDB taxonomy): Bacteria > Pseudomonadota > Gammaproteobacteria > Enterobacterales > Enterobacteriaceae > Xenorhabdus > Xenorhabdus hominickii. The sequence continues at coordinate 1,287,893 of NZ_NJAI01000001.1, read as the reverse complement.
CGACACATCATCGCCCATCGTGGATGATGGTTACCCTACTTATCAAACACAGGAAGCCATTACTTTTGTTTATGATCCTGAGGGAAAGTTGGTTTACAAACTGGTGGCCGATGATGTCAAAAACTATGCCGAAACAAAACTCACTTGGTTTAGCAAGCCTATTTTAACAACTTTTGATCCTAACAACACAGCAGGAACCCCCGTAGCCACATGGACAGTAGGTGCCAATAAAGCCAAGCTAACCAATGATCAAATGCTCTATCTCTATGGGGATGTCCAATTGCACAGCCTGACCGAAGCATCACAATTGCAGAGGATCACGACAGAGAATGCAACCGTCAATCTCACGACGCAAGATGTTGCATCCGATGACCTAGTTACACTAACTGGTATCGGGCTGAAATCTGTTGGCATGAAAATGCGCGGCAATCTGCGAAACAAAACTGCTGAACTGATTGAAAAGGTGACCACTCGCTATGAGATTCCACATGAACAACCTAATCCGTAATACCGTTATTGCCAGTACACTTTTTGCAGTCAGTCTGCCCGTACTGGCTTTAAAAGATGATACAAAACAACCTATTACCGTCGACTCTGAAAAACAGTCTTTGGATATAACGGGCAACATTGCCACATTTACGGATAATGTTATCTTAAAACAAGGTTCAATCGACATTCATGCTGATAAAGTCGTAGTCACCCGCCCTGAAGGGGACCAGAAGAAAATGGTCATTGAAGCCTACGGTAATCCTGCCACTTTCTACCAATTGCAAGATGACGGAAAACCGATTAAAGGGCATTCGTCAAAAATGCAGTATGAAATGGGTAAAGAGCTGGTCACACTGACAGGTAACGCCTATCTTGAACAACTGGACAGCAATATCAAAGGCGATAAAATCACCTACCTGGTACCAACACAGCAAATGGAAGCCTTTAGTGACAAAGGCAAACGCGTTACCACCGTCCTGTTACCTGCCCAGTTACAGGAAAAAAGCCCAAGTGCTCACAGCACTGATGCACAAAAAAAGAGTAAATAACGACTTATGGCAATACTAAACGCAGAAAATCTGGCAAAAGCATATAAGGGCCGTAAGGTCGTTGAAAACGTCAGCCTAAACGTTAAGTCAGGCGAAATTGTTGGCCTGCTTGGCCCTAATGGCGCAGGGAAAACCACGACTTTCTACATGGTAGTCGGCATTGTCCCGCGTGATGCTGGCTCAATCACCATCGATGACAAGGACATCAGCCTGCTGCCTCTGCATGAACGTGCCCGTCGTGGAATCGGCTACTTACCACAAGAAGCCTCAATTTTCCGCCGTTTGAGTGTATACGACAATTTAATGTCAGTCCTTGAGATCCGCAAAGACATTAATCAGGAGCAGCGGAGAATACGCGCAGAAGAGTTGATGGAAGAATTTCACATCTCTCACCTGCGTGACAACCTTGGGCAATCACTTTCCGGTGGTGAACGCCGCCGTGTGGAAATAGCCCGCGCGCTAGCGGCCAATCCAAAATTTATCCTGCTGGATGAGCCTTTCGCAGGCGTTGACCCGATTTCTGTACTGGATATTAAAAAGATCATTCAACACTTGCGAGATTACGGATTAGGGGTTCTGATTACTGACCACAATGTTCGTGAAACCTTGGATGTCTGTGAACGTGCCTATATCGTCAGTCAGGGGCACTTGATTGCTCATGGCAGTCCAGACGATATCCTGAATAACGAGCAGGTCAAACGTGTCTATCTGGGTGAAGGTTTCCGCCTTTAATTCCCATTTTTTGCCAGACACAGCTCAAGGGATCGTTCCAGCGAGGTTAAGGACGAGTTAAGGAGAAAGTGGTAACGCTATGAAGCAAAGTTTGCAACTCAAGCTCAGTCAGCAATTGGCAATGACGCCACAACTCCAGCAAGCTATCCGTTTGTTGCAACTTTCTACGCTTGAACTTCAACAAGAAATTCAGCTTGCTTTGGACACCAATCCTCTGCTTGAACAAGAGGATCCACATGAAGAAGTGGATAGCCAGGAACCCCCTGATACTGAAGTGATGGACGCCCGAGAAGCGCTAGAACAGAAAGAGATGCCTGAAGAACTCCCACTGGATACCAGTTGGGATGAAATTTACTCCGCTGGCACGCTTTCAGGAACAAGCAGTGATTACAAAACTGAGGACTTTCCCGTCTATCAGGGAGAGACACATCAGACGCTGCAAGATTATCTGATGTGGCAGGCAGAATTGACGCCGTTTACCGAAACCGATTTTGCCATTGCCACGTCAATCATCGATGCTATTGATGACACAGGCTATCTGACTGTTTCTGTCGACGAAATCCTTATCAGTATCGGTAATGACGAACTGGCGTTGGTAGAAGTCGAAACCGTTCTCAAGCGCATACAGCATTTTGATCCGATTGGTGTGGCTGCCCGTGATTTGCGGGAATGCTTGCTTATCCAGCTTTCAATTTTGCTACCAGAAACTCCACATCTGAACGAAGCCAAACTCATTGTCAGCAAATATCTTGAACTGCTGGGCAATCGAGACTTCCGTAATTTATTACGCCAGAGCAAATTAAAAGAGAACGCTCTGAAAGGAGCGATTGATATTATTCAATCACTGGAGCCGAAACCGGGGTTGGTAGTCAATACCAGTGAATCCGAATATGTTATTCCCGATGTCTTAGTGCAGAAAGTCAATGAAAGCTGGCAAGTCAGGCTAAATGCCGATAGCATTCCCCGTCTGCGTATCAACCAGCAATATGCAGCAATGGGGCAACAGACCAATAATGAAAATGACAGTCTGTTCATCCGCAGTAATTTGCAGGAAGCCAAGTGGCTGATAAAAAGCTTAGAAAGCCGCAATGAGACATTATTGAAAGTCGCCATCTGCATTGTTGAACGGCAACAAGACTTTTTTGAACATGGTGAGGAGTACATGAAACCGCTGGTATTGGCTGATATTGCCTATCAGATTGACATGCATGAATCCACCATCTCCCGCGTAACGACACAGAAATACCTGTATAGTCCACGAGGGATTTTTGAACTTAAGTATTTTTTCTCCAGTCACGTCAATACAGATAGTGGAGGTGAAGCCTCTTCTACCGCAATACGTGCGCTGGTGAAAAAAATGGTCGCGGCAGAAAACCCGGCTAAGCCACTGAGTGATAGTAAATTGACCAGTATACTGGCTGAACAAGGTATTCAAGTGGCACGTCGGACTGTCGCAAAATATAGAGAGTCGTTATCCATCCCGCCTTCAAACCAACGTAAAAAACTGGTTTGAACAACACAGAGAAGGAAAACACTATGCAACTCAATGTTACAGGCCACAATATTGAAATTACAGATGCACTACGCAACATTGTAAACACCAAATGCGGCAAATTGGATCAATATTTCGATAAAATTAATCTCATTCAGGTCATCCTCCGAGTGGAAAAGGTACAGAAAATCGCCGAAGCCACGGTGCATGTTAATGGAGGTGAGTTGCATGCAACCTCAGAGCATGAAGACATGTATGCGGCAATTGATGTACTGGTAGATAAGCTAGCGCGTCAATTAACCAAACACAAAAGCAAATTGAGACAACATTAACAGCTTTCAAGCGATAGGGCCGTCATAAAATTACCACTGTTCTATCTATCGCACCTATAGTGTCTTTAACATATAGTGTCTTTAACATCTATGGTGTGACTTCTATAGAGTGACTATAACGCAGTGCATCAATACCAGATGCCCCAACTAGGCATCTGGTATTACAAGGCTCTAAGTGAATAACAAAATGAACAACGAAACAGATTTACCACTAAGCTCAGTGCTTTCACTCGAATGTACGCGTAACAACGTACCTTGTTCGAGTAAAAAGCGTGCCTTAGAGATTATCAGTGAGCTGGCATCAAAGCAGCTTGGATTACCGGAACATACCGTATTTGAAGCCATTCTTTCCCGCGAAAAAGTGGGAACAACTGGCATTGGTAATGGAATTGCGATACCCCACGGCAAATTAAATAAAGAGTGCTCGAATAATGCCGTTGGCGTGTTCTTGCGTCTGGAGCAGCCCATTACTTTTGATGCCATCGATAATCAACCTGTTGATTTATTGTTCGCCTTATTGGTTCCATCAGACCAGTGTCAAACCCATTTACATTCACTCTCATTGATTGCAAAGCGCCTTGCAGATAAGAGTCTTTGTCGTCGCCTGCGCTCAGCACAGAGTGATGAAGAACTATACAAAACCATTACTGAATAAATGGCAATTAAAATTATAAACGTTTAGGGAGTCACTTCATGGTGCTGATGATAGTCAGCGGTCGTTCTGGTTCCGGTAAATCGGTTGCCCTGCGTGCGCTGGAAGATATGGGTTTCTATTGTGTAGATAACCTGCCAGTCGTGTTACTGCCAGAATTGGCAAACACGCTGGCAGAACGCGATATTTCGGCGGCAGTCAGCATCGATGTCCGAAACATGCCGGAGTCGCCAGAAATCTTCGAAGAAGCCCTAACGCAATTGCCTGCCAGTTTTTCACCGCAGCTACTGTTTCTTGATGCCGACCGCAACACGTTGATCCGTCGTTACAGTGATACACGTCGCCTGCATCCTCTATCAAGCAAGAACCTGTCACTGGAAAGTGCGATTGACCAAGAAAGTGATCTATTGGAGCCTCTGCGTTCACGCGCTGACTTGATCATCGACACATCTGAAATGTCCGTTCATGAGCTGGCAGAAATGCTCAGGACGCGTTTACTGGGTAAACGTGAACGTGAGCTGACAATGGTATTTGAATCTTTTGGCTTCAAACATGGCATCCCGATTGACGCAGACTATGTTTTTGATGTGCGTTTCCTGCCCAACCCACATTGGGATCCTAAACTGCGTCCAATGACAGGTTTGGATCGCCCTGTTGCGGCATTTTTGGATCGCCATACAGAAGTCCATAACTTCATTTATCAGACCCGCAGCTATCTTGAACTTTGGCTACCGATGCTGGAAACCAATAACCGTAGCTACCTGACTGTCGCCATTGGTTGTACCGGCGGTAAACACCGCTCGGTCTATGTTGCGGAGCAATTGGCCGATTATTTTCGTTCTCGTGGCAAAAACGTGCAGTCACGTCACCGTACATTGGAAAAACGCAAATAGCGCGATCAATCGATCAAGCAATAAAGAAAAGCATGACAGTCAAACAACAGCTTAAAATTAAAAATCGGCTTGGAATGCATGCCCGGCCTGCGATGAAACTGCATGATCTTGTACAGCAGTTTCAATCGCAGGTCATTCTGCGCAACAGCAGCAATATTCAAGCAGAAGCCCGCAGCGTGATTGCCATGCTCATGCTGGATTCCGAACAAGGCAGTTATATTGAAGTCGAAGCGACAGGACCGGATGAACAACAAGCGCTGGCGGCCATTGTTGAGCTATTTAATTCCGGCTTTGACGAAGAATAGTAAACAAAATATACAATTCCAATAGATTCTAGTCACTGTAACGTCCATTATATTCCTCGAAAGAGGGCGTAAACACAAAACTCACCTGTCCCTTCTCATTCCCACCACATTTATTTTCAACGCCTTCCACACAATGATATTCGCGCCCTAAAATCCTTTTTTCATCCAAAACATTCGCATTCTCTCTATCTTCAAAAAAACAAAAATAGTAGTTAAAACCAACTAAAGATAAAAAAACCTTCATATATTCCACATATAAATCTTTCAACCACAATAAAAACAATCGACTTAAATAATTAAATTGGTTAATTATCCTAACTATTTATAAATAGTATTCAATACACAATAAATGTTACATATCAATAAGTTAACTGAATGAAATCAGTTTAGAAAAAACCTATTATTAAGGAGCATTTACACATAGTGCATTGCACACACAAATCCTAAATTGGAGATTTATTTCATGCGTTTTACTAAAACTACACTGGCAATTATGCTTGGATTGAGCCTGACCCATAGTGTTGCTCAAGCAGCGCCTGCACTCTCTTTGGATAACACTAAAGCAGAACACGTTGCAGCAACTAATAACGCTTGGGTTGAAGTCAACACCACTACGTTTGAAAACAATATCCATATACTGAAAACGCATCTGAACAAAGACACTAAAGTGTGCGCGATCCTGAAAGGCGACGCTTATGGTCACGGTATCGGCTTACTGATGCCATCCATAATCAAAACAAACGTACCTTGTGTAGGTATCACCAGTAACGAAGAAGCTCGCATCGTGCGTGAAAGCGGCTTTAAAGGCCAATTGATGCGTGTTCGTGCGGCTGCGGCAAGTGAAATCGAAAGCACTCTGCCTTATGACATGGAAGAGATGGTTGGCGATCTGGAACACGCTAAGACCATCGATACCCTTGCCAAAAAACATGGCAAAGAAATTCGTGTCCATCTGGTTCTGAACACTGGTCTCATGAGCCGTAACGGACTGGAGATGAAAACTGAGCAGGGTAAACAGGAAGCACTGGAAATTGCTAAACTGTCTAACCTGAAGATGGTGGGTATCATGAGCCACCATGCACTTACTGACCTGAACGCTATTCGTGAAAGTGCCAAAAACTTCAAAGAGCAAACTGATTGGCTGATGAAAGCGGCTAATCTGAAACGTGAAGACATTACCCTACACGCATCAAGCTCTTTTGCCTCCTTGAGCGTTCCTGAAGCACAATTCGACATGGTTCGCGTTGGTAGTGCGCTTTACGGCAGCCTGAGCACTGATTACCCAGAATTCAAACCACTGATGCAGGTGAAAACCCGCATTGCTTCTGTTAAGCCATATCCTAAAGGTAACGGTGTAGGTTACGACAATACCTTTATCCTGAAACGTGACTCCAAGCTGGCTAACCTGCCGGTCGGTTTCTCTGATGGCTTCAGCTCCAGCCTGTCAAACAAAGCCTACGTCCTGATCAACGGACACCGTGCGCCAGTTGTTGGTCGCGTTTCCATGAATACCGTGATGGTCGATGTCACCGATCTGCCAGAAGTTAAGAGCGGTGATGAAGCTGTGATCTTCGGTAAACAAGGTAAAGATGAAATCACCCAATCTGATATTCAGAAATGGAGCGGTATGCACATTGTTGAGTTTTCTTCCCTCTGGGGAGAAGCCAATCCACGAGTCATTACCACCGATGCATAATCTGAGGCTCAAAATGATGGTGGGCAGTGTATCCATCCCTTGTGGATGAAGCTTATTTCATTAATAATGCAAAACAGTTCGTGATCATGATCTCTTTATTTTCATGGCAGAACAGCCTAATATCATTTTAATCACTTTGAAAATAACACCCCCTCCTTGCGATGCGGGGTGTTATTTTGTATTGAGCCTAATTTGGAGCGTGGTATGACAAAACCTAAAATTATTATCAATGAACTGGATGCTGAACGTTTAGATTCGTTGTTGGAACAACCCGCATTTGCCAATACCAGTATTGCGGATGCCTTAAATGAAGAACTGGATCGAGCGGAAATCGTGCCACCAGTAGATATTCCTGCCGACGTAGTCACCATGAACAGTGAAATTCGTTTTATTGACCTAGGCAGTAATGAAGAACGTGTCCGCACATTGGTCTATCCTGCTTCCCTGCAAGACAGCACCAGGCACCTGTCAGTTATGGCTCCTTTAGGTGCCGCACTTCTGGGTCTGCGGGTAAATGATGAGATCGCTTGGGAACTGCCAAACGGCGAGAAAACCCGCATCAAAGTATTAGAAATACTTTACCAACCAGAAGCCGCAGGTGAATACCACCGTTAGCTCACAGCCAGCCCAGTGACTTCCGAACTGGCTGTTGTTGATTGAGTATCCCTATTGACCGGCGATACTCATTTCTGGCAACAGTACCGAACCGCACTGAATATTACTGCGCGTTTCAATATCATCACCAATTGTCACCATATTCGCCCACATGTCTTTCAAATTGCCAGCAATAGTGATCTCACTGACGGGATATTGAATCACACCATTCTCGACCCAAAAGCCAGATGCACCACGGGAATAATCCCCCGTAATCGCACTCACACCTTGCCCCATCAACTCGGTGACGATCAAACCTGTTCCCATTTCGCGCAACAAACCTGCAAAATCCCGCCCTTGACCTGCGATATGCCAGTTATGAATTCCGCCCGCGTGGCCGGTATTCACCATGCTCAATTTACGTGCAGAGTAAGAAGTCAGCAACCAAGTCTGCAAAACACCCTCTTTGATAATATCAAGCGGAGCCGTGCGTACCCCTTCACTGTCAAAGGGAGTCGAAGCCAGCCCCCTCAGTAAATGAGGCTGCTCTGAAATGGTCAGCCATGAAGGTAAAATCTGTTTGCCCAGACTGTCCAACAAGAAAGAAGACTTACGATAGATGCTGCTACCACTGATTGCTCCCACCAAATGACCAAATAAACCCGTTGCCACTTCCGCAGAAAAAATAACCGGGGCTTTCATTGTGGATAATTTACGCGCGCCCAAACGGGAAAGCGTACGGCGGGCACATTCATGCCCCACCCACTCTGGTGATTTTAAATCGTCAAGATGGCGGCTTATGGTGTAAGCATAATCACGCTCCATATTGCCATCTTGCTCAGCAATCACGCAGCTCGACATAGAGTGACGACTTGAACAGTAACTTTGCAACATACCGTGACTATTGCCAAATACCCGAATACCATAATGGCTGTTAAAACTGCCGCCTTCGGTATTAGTAATGCGGTTATCCACCTGCAATGAAGCCTGTTCAGCTCGAGCAGCCAGCTCAATGGCCTTATCGGCATCCAGATCAGCCGGATGGAACAAATCTAACTCAGGAGCCTCAAACGCCAGTAACTCTTTATCGGCAGGGCCTGCGTAAGGATCAGGTGACGTATAGCGAGCAATATCAATAGCGGCCTGAACAGTACGGGCAATCGCCTCTGGGCTAAGATCTGTTGAGGAGGCACTACCTTTGCGTTGTTGATGATAAACCGTGATCCCCAGTGCGCCATCGCTGTTAAACTCAACGTTTTCGACTTCACTGAAACGGGTGCTCGCGCTGATCCCGGTAGTTTTATTGACTGCGACTTCCGCAGCATCACAACCGGACTTCGCTAATTCCAGAGCATGGGCGACCGCATCTTCTAGTTGCTTACGCTGCTCTGCGATTTGTTGATTCGTGACTATCATTAATTAACCGTAATCCAATGAATTAAAAAGATAATTTGTCATAAAAAATGCCTAAATCCGGTTCATGACATGAATGCCGAGTGGTAATCAGGCAATTTTCCCAGTTACAATACACAATATTAGGATGTTAACACCCACCGGACGATAGGTCATGCTCCAAAACATACCTTATCCGGCCTTTTTGGAAGGAAAACGATTATGGCAAAGCAGCCTGAAGATTGGCTCGACAATTATCCTGCTGAAGAGGAAGAAGAAGAGATAATCTGGGTCAGTAAAAGTGAAATCAAGCGAGATGCTGAAATACTGAAAAAACTGGGAACCGAACTGGTTGAACTCAGTAAGAACCAACTGGAAAAGATCCCACTGGATGAAGATTTGCTGGCTGCCATTGAGTTGGCACAAAAAATCAAACGTGAGGGCCGTCGCCGCCAGTTACAGTTGATCGGTAAATTGTTGCGTGCTCGTGACCCCGAACCTATTACCACTGCGTTGGATAAGCTGAAAAACCGTCACAATCAGCAAATCGTTATATTGCATAAGCTGGAAGAACTACGTGACAAATTGCTTGAAAATGATGATGCCTTGGAAGAAGTGGTGACATTGTATCCTCATACTGATCGTCAGCAACTTCGCACACTGGTACGCAACGCTAAAAAAGAGAAGGCGGCCAACAAGCCACCGAAATCCTACCGTCAGATTTACCAATATCTGAAAGAGTTATCTGGAACTGTTTAATATTTTCAACCGCCATTTCGTAAAGAATTGGCGGTACTCTCTCCCGCTCTTCCCATTTTTATCCCATATAGCCCTTGCCATTTCCCCTTTACTCACATTTTACTAAATTGATTGAAGTTAACATTTTAAATTAAACGTTAATGAATTGTAACGAAAAATAAGCTAGCCTAATTCGTATTGCATCGCCTTTACTCTTTACTTTGTTCACTCGAAATTATTAAAACTGTACAAAGGATGTCTCAAATGCCATTAGTTGTTATTCCCGATGATTATCAATACGCTACAAAACACATTCAGGCTTTATATCAGAACAGTGATTTTGAAGTTGTCAGTCTCGGCGCAGTTGATCGCGATCCTAAAGCAGAAGCGTGGTTGGCCAAGGCTGACGCTCTGATACTTATCCGTGAAAGAACCCTCATTAATGGGCAATTCTTGTCTAAGACCCCCAATTTAAAGCTGATCAGCCAAACGGGCAAAGTGGCTTACAATATCGATCTGGAATTATGCGCACAACGGGGAATTGCTGTCGTTGAAGGTGCGGGTTCACCCGTTGCCGCCGCAGAATTAACTTGGCTATTAATCCAGAATTCCATACGCAAATTTGTTCCCTCGGTAGAAACTATGAAGAAAGGATTATGGCAAACTGAGTTTGGTGATACCGTTGCCGGCAAGACACTGGGAATAGTCGGTTACGGCAAGATAGGCCAAATGATTGCGAAGTACGCACAAGCATTTGACATGCAAGTACAGGTTTGGGGATCAACTCGTGCGCAAGAGCAAGCTCGCCAAGAAGGGTTGATTGTGCCAAATTCCCGTGAAGATTTTTTCCAGACTTCAGATGTGATTACCCTACACCAACGATTAGTCAAAGAAACCGCTGGCAATGTTACATTTTCCGACCTTACCCAGATGAAAACGACCGCTGTATTGGTCAATACCGCAAGATCTGGATTGATAGAAGCCGGAGCACTTGAAAAAGCCCTAGACCTAGGTACTCCGGGTTTTGCTGCACTCGATGTTTTTGATATTGAACCAATCTGGGATATCAACCACCCTTTATTAAAACGAGAGAATGTACTTTGCAGCCCACACATCGGCTATGTTACCAAAAGCTGCTATGACATTTATTTCGAAAGCGCGTTTAAAAATGTTGAGAGATATTTTGCTGGTGATAAAAGCCACGTAATTAATCGGTAATAGTTAATTATTGAATTCCCCCTTTATAATCTCATTAGATAAAGGGGTCATCACCCTATTCCTAACGCCCTACAAGATAAATACATCAATTACCTAATACCATCAGGTTTTTCAACACTAACAATAAAATTATCAAAATAAGAATGTTGCTCTAGTGGCGGAGCCCAATCCAGCGTCGAACCACCGAAAAATGAACTCCATTTTATTGCATCAATAAAAACATCATCCTTATTTCTAAATTTAATGTCACTTATCCTAACGACTTCTTTATCATCAATATATTGTATATAGATGCCATCTCGTTTTCCGATATCATTCAACTTCACATATTGCGTTAATGTATACCAAACACCTCTCTTTAAAGAGAAATTTAATTTAACGTTATCGCCACATCGGGACTCTTTCTCAGGATAATAAAGATAACCTACTACTCCTCCTCCTTTTTTCCACATCAAACGACTGCTGAAACCATCAAAACTACCATTATCGACACATCCTGATGGATGATCACCACCTGCCAGACCAGGCAATTTCCCTCCTTTAATCCACATAAAATCTTTACTGAATAACACGTTATATTGCAACCATAACGCTTTATGCTTACCATTTATTGGTACATTAAATGATGTTCCAGCTTTAGAGCCAACCATATCAGCAAGATACGTTATCTCTAACACCTTATTGTTATTATTTCGTGGATCAATAACAATATTTAATCGACCTTGATTAAGCCCTGATGATAACGTAGGCGATATTCTCCAATCAGATTTAAAATCTTCAGCAGTATATTTCCCTACTTTATGTTCAAAATTCACATAAATTAAATTATCATGTTTTTCATTTGAAATAGGGTGTAAGTGGTTTTGTTCCATAATTAAATCCTTATGAAAATTTTATTTTAACATTCTCCCTATTTTCAATTTGAGTCAAATTTTATACCACCTCACCATCTTAAAATAAATCATTAGTCTTTTATATTTAATACACCTAAATACAACCAACTAAATTAAATAGAATAAACTGAAAAGTCGTAAATACCATCTTTTTATTTTTATTTTTATTTTGATGCCACGATTCTCAGAGTATCATAAACGGAAAGCAGGTAAGTAAAACCATCTCTATCAAGAAAATAGCCACTACTATCAACTTTGGCGTATCGAAAATAGCCAACATTATATTATTGATGTGTTTTTTTTAAAAAAGACGATTCACGTTATGCTCCCGCCCTACATCCAAGGGAGATTACTGAAAAAATTATTACAAATATCGATTAGAAAAATATAATTAATCAATAGTAAAAACATGACATTATTAATTTCAAACCCAATAATGTCATTATTTTTGCTTGTAAATAACTCTTCACCCAAAAAACGGGTCATGTATTAAATAGTTAGTTGTTGTGATATGCTTCCCGCCTTTTAAGGGTAAAGCATGGCCAAAGCTGACGTCTATTGCCGTTATTGTCACAAATC
>NZ_NJAI01000001.1:1258083-1275240 GCF_002632725.1 Xenorhabdus hominickii | reverse complement strand
GATTATGTTGTTTATGATAACCTTCCCGAGGAAGATCACCTGACTGGAAAGACGTTTACTCAGCGTATAGAGAGAACGAATTTAACTCAGCGTACTCGAATAAAAAGACTGAATAGAAAAACTATCAGTTATTCAAAATCCGAAGAAATGCACGATAAGGTGATAGGAACTTTTATTGAGCGTGAGTACTATTTTTGATATTCAATCTAACTATTTAATACATGACCAAAAAACGTGGAGTCGACCCAAAAGGGGGAGGCTCAATTCACATTAAACCGTAATTCCCCTTCCAGCTCTTCTTCAGCTTCTTCAAACAGCAGTACTAACGCCGCGAAATGCGCTCGTTTCTGCGGGGTAAAGTGGATGAAATTAATTTCAATCGGCAACGGAATACCTCCCGTAACCACATCCCATAATGCATCCAAGTTAGCGCCAAAATCATCGCCTAGCTCGAAACACTCTTTGAATTTACGGTAAAAAGTGGCAAAACCAGGGATATCATCAAAATCGAATTTCACCTTTTTCATGTCATTACTCCAGCTGAGTAAAACTATTGTAGTGATCGACCGTCAGGTAAATCAGACCATCATTAGAGTACAGCAATCTATCGCTGCCTCTGTGTCCACACCGATAATTCACATCTGCTTCATACCAGTGACGTTCCTGCTTTGTCGGTAACTTTTTTTCACGGTTGGAGAACCTATCACCACCAATCGCCCGGCCCGGTAAAACATCGCACAAGTTACCTTCACGTGAATCCCAACCGAGGTGACGCGCCTGTTTTTTCGTGATGTAGTAATCAGGAAGCTGGTGGTGTTGTCGAAGGTAATCTGCAACACGTGTATATTCCGTCAGAACATCAATCGGCTGAGTAGACACTTTTTCTGAGGTCACGACATGTTGTGGTGATTTATCACTACCAAACGGCTCAATACCTTTAGTAAAAACGATAACCCCCACAGCCAGAATCAGTAATATACCCGCTAGTATGATCTTTTTCATGATGACCTCAGCTATCCCTTCGTCTTTTAAATTGCAGCTTTGTTGGCTGCGCTCTTTAACCTCAATCACATAGTTAAACTAACTATGTGATTGAGGATTTGTTCCCAAGATATAAGCACTGTATCTTGAAATCCGTTAGATCTCTGCTGGATGACTCAATAAATTATCAGGCTGTTCCACCTACGGTCAGATTATCCAATTTCAATGTTGGTTGACCAACACCGACCGGCACACTCTGGCCTTCTTTACCACATACACCGACACCTTTGTCGAGAGCGAGATCGTTACCCACCATCGAAATTTGCTGCATAGCTTCAATACCGGAGCCAATCAGGGTTGCACCTTTTACGGGTTTGGTAATTTTACCGTTTTCGATCAAATACGCTTCCGAGGTGGAAAAAACAAATTTACCGGATGTAATATCCACCTGACCACCACCGAAATTCGGGGCATATAAACCGCGTTCTACACTGGCAATAATTTCTTCCGGTGTGGAGTGCCCAGCCAGCATGTACGTGTTAGTCATACGTGGCATCGGCAAATGCGCATAGGATTCGCGACGTCCGTTACCCGTCGGCGCAACCCCCATCAAGCGAGCATTGAGTTTATCTTGCATATAACCTTTCAAGATACCCTTCTCAATCAGCACGTTGTATTGTCCCGGAACACCTTCGTCGTCAATGGCCAGTGAGCCACGGCGTCCTTCCATCGTGCCATCATCCACTACAGTACACAACTCAGATGCCACTTTTTGCCCTACCTGACCGGAGAAGACAGAAGTACCACGACGGTTGAAGTCGCCTTCCAAACCATGTCCTACCGCTTCATGCAGCAAAACTCCCGGCCAACCCGCACCCAATACGACCGGCATCGTACCTGCTGGTGCCGCAACAGCCGACAAGTTAATCAGTGCCATGCGAACTGCTTCGCGGGCAAATTGTTCTGCCAATGTTTGGCCATCTTCAGTTTGCAGGAAATATTCGTAACCGTAACGAGCACCACCGCCACTGGAACCATGCTCTCGCTTACCATTTTCTTCTACCAATACGCTGACAGAAAGGCGTACCAATGGGCGAATATCTGCAGCTAATGTGCCGTCTGTTGCCGCCACCAACACCTGCTCATATACACCAGTCAGACTGGCATTGACTTCCTGTACACGAGGATCTTCCGCACGAGAAATTTGATCAACCCGGTGCAGTAAAGCAATTTTTTCTTCCCGGCTCATACTACTCAAAGGATCAATCGCCGGATAAAGCGCCTTATTTGTCACTGCACCTAACGTGTGCGCAATACCATTACCCGATTCCCGCACGATACTGCGTGCAGCCTGAGCACTTTGTTGTAATGCATTCAACGTGATTTGATCCGCGTAGGCAAACCCTGTTTTTTCTCCGCTGATCGCTCGGACACCAACGCCTTGATCAATATTATAGGAGCCGTCTTTAATGATACTATCTTCCAACACCCATGTTTCATGGTAACTGGACTGGAAATAGAGATCGGCATAGTCCAGACGACGTTCTGCCAACTGGCCCAGTACAGAGAATAGATCTTGATGATTCAGGTTATTAGCAGCCAGTAAATGTTCACTGACATAAGTTAAACTCATAATAATTACTCTTTTACTTTAATTTGTATTCTTTTTTATCAAAGAAGTCAGTTGTGGACGGAAGCGATTATGTTTCACCACTTTGATCTGCTCACGCATGTGAGTCAAACTATCCCGTCGGATATTAAGCTGCAACGCGCTGACGGTCAGGGGATTTTTCTCGATAACTTCACCCCAACCACTCACCGCCATTGAATGCCCCCACGTTCTGCGAGTCCCGTGCACACCAACCTGTGCAGGTGCCAAGATAATGCACTGGTTTTCGATAGCTCTGGCTCTCAACAGAGGTTCCCAATGTGCCTTACCTGTCAGGCGGGTGAAAGCAGCAGGGACGGAGATGAATTCTGCCCCTTGTTCACGCAATGCCTGAAAGAGTCCCGGAAAACGCAGATCATAACAGATAGTCATGCCCAAACGCCCAACGGGTGTATCAACAACAGTAATGTGTTCCCCACGCTGGTAAATCGCGGATTCATTATAAGAGCCATGTTCATCGTTGATGTTGACATCAAACATGTGGATTTTGTCGTAACGGGCGCGGATTTCACCCTGATCATCAAACAATAGGCTGCTGCTCGTGATACGAGTCGGATCTTCCCGGCTGATCATGGGCATAGAACCAATCAGCAGCCAGACGCCGTAACGCTGGGCGATTTCACTCACGGCCTGTTGCAATGGGCCATTTCCCTGTGTTTCTGCATATGCACGATAGGTATCAGCATCTGCGAACAATAACGCATTTTCCGGGGTCAGAACCAGTTTTACGGTATCTGGCAGTTGCTTAATCTGTTGCTCAATTTGCGCTAAATTATGTTTAACATTCGTACCACTGCATAATTGTAAAAGTGCAATATTGACGTTTCTCATGACCCTTTATTCTCCTTAAGCTGACGTAAGACTTCATCAATTTTAGGCTGTTCTAGACTACCCGTTACCCGATAGCGAATCACTGATATCTTGTTCCATAGCGGCCCCAATACTTTTGTTGCCGCAAAAACTGCCGCGCCAGCCACAGGATTGACCGCAAAGGCTGTCGCTACTCCCACCGTTGTCGAAATCTCTGGTGTAATCACCAATTCCATATTGATCTGACGACGAACTAAGTCTGTTTGACCTTTGGCATTAATATCCGCCGCTAGTCCATCAATGAAGAAGTTATCGGTATACATGACGCCATTTTTTATCGTTGCGTCACCACTAATGGAATCAAAGTTGAAATCATTACCGAATGTGTCACTAAAATCCAATTGTAATTTACGCAGCAAGGCATCGAAACTGATAAGCCTTAATAATTGCCCTGCTCTGCCACCGCCAAGCTTGGCAATGGCTCCTTTTTTCATCTTGCCCGTCAACGTCCCGTTAAGTGTTTCGATCTTAGGCTGCCACGGAACACCCTGCCAATTCAGGTTAAAATCAAATGTGAAAGGCGCATCAATAATCGGAACAATAACCCCCAGATAAGATGCTATATCATCAAATTTTTCTCCGGATAATTTACCTTTGAGCTGAGTATAGCTACCCGTATTATTTTCATACCAACGACCAAACAATGTTAGTTTTCCAGTGCTGTTTTCCACTTGTCCCTTGGTCAAAATCAATGAATCGCCTTCTGGCTTGATCGAGGCGGATACTTTGCCGAGTTTTAATCCGGCAATCCAGCATTCTGCACACTCGACATTCAATGCAGGCCAATTAGCCAAGGAATAATTCGGAGCTGAAGATCTATCTGAAGTTAATTGAATCGCATCTACCGGCGGCGCTGTCGCTGATTGGGGCGCGTAATAAAGATAATTGATTGAAGCCAGTAGCGGCCGATGATTTTGCATCAACAGATTGCCATTAATCTCGTCCCCTGTGACACTCACATTCATTCCCTCTGTTTGTTGAATAATATTGAATGTGAGCTGATTCCAGTGTTGTCCCCCTATATCCAATGAGGGCAATGAGATTTCAAAGATATTTGGCCATAATAAACGGGCTTCTGTCGACGATTTTTTATCCAACGGCTCAATTAATGTCAATAATGTGTCACCGTCAATTGCCGGCAAATTTAACGCCAACAGAGATTGCTTCGGCAACGCCGGAATACCCTCGCCATCCGTTTGCAGAATCCCCCGCTGCAAACGGACATGTTGTTTTTCCAACATCCATTGGGTATTGAACGCATAGCGTTGCCCCATTGAACCCTTCATCTGGAATTGGTTCTCATCACCCTGAGCAAGAATATCGATGCTCCCCCATTCCCGCAAAGATTCAGTATCCAATACTGGTAACTTACTGCTGATATGTGACAAATCTGCATTTACAGCAACATTGTATTTCACGTCATTTCGTGACGTTAGATCGTTTGGAGATGAATCATGGGCCGGTATCTCAACATTGACCTTACCCTGCCAATTCAGCGTTCCTGATAATTGACGGCGGATTTCTGCGGGAAGTCTCGGCAGTTTCTTCACCGCCCAACGTGCTCCTAAGTTCACATCAACCTGATAATGTTTTGGTAAATCCTGAGTGGAGAACTGTAAGGACAAGGGCTGCCCGAACCAATTGGCAGAAAGTGAATCGCCGTTTAAGTTACCATTATCAAAGCGAAATGTGCCACTGAGATTTTCTATCTTGCTATCAAGTGTCTCAATGAATAATTGCGTATCTTTCAGCGTTACTTCACCACTCGCGTTGACTTCGCCCTGTGCCAAAGGGATATCCAGATGCAGTTTGCCATCCACTTTGCCATCAAGTTGTAAACTATCCAGAGCACTGCCAATCGACTCCGCCAATGGGCTGTGCTTAAAATAAGCATGGATCCCTTTTCCATCGCCGGATAATTCAGCATCGATAAACAGCTTCTGTTCGCCATAATCCGGGATCATCGCCGAAACTTGGGTGGCACCCACTTTTCCCAGCCTCGCTTTTGGTGCCTGCATCCATAACCCGTTATTTTGGAAATTCAGGTCAATATCCAAATCAAATAGGGCTAGCCAGTCAGGTTGATATTGAAAAGTCGCGTGACGCAAGGGAACAAAGACCTGAAACTGGCCCTGATTTTGTTCAAATGGGAAGTCATGAGGATTACCCTTGAAAATCAAAGTGGCATTATCGACCTTTCCCTTGATTAAAGAGGCAGTCAGATAGTCTGTTAGGGATTCGCCCATCAGTGGCTTGGGAAAATAGCGCCATGCCTCACCCGCATTATCAAGGCGAGCTCCTGCTAATATTTCCAACTCCGGCTGTTCACCTTGCCGTTGACGGTAATGAAAATCGCCGTTAAACCATAGCGATTTTGCCTGCAAATCCAGCCCTTTGCTCCATACCGTCATACCCTGCTGATCGTTTTTCCAAGTAATCTGCCCTTTACTGCTGGCAATATCGAGTGGAGCCTGAAACCAGCTACCATAGTCGATGATGCTGTTTTTCAATTCAAATTTGAGGTTTCCCCTCTGATTATTACTGTCCAACGAGCCACTAAAATGGTTAGCTGAAGGCAGCTCTTTCCAGCGTTGCCAGCTCACATCCTGCCATTTCAGGCGAATTCCCATGTCTTCAGGGCGTTCTGGCGTGATATCGAGGGCAAAACTATTGAGCATCCCTTTCGGCTGTCTGTGCTGCCAATCTTTGACGATATCCGGTGTCATAAAGGAGAGTATTGGTAAGATCCCATTCAAATACTCAAGCTGAATATTTTCGGCACGAATACGCCAATGATCTTTACTTTGATAGTGAGAGGATTGTTTAGCATACAGCGCGGTAACCTTTCCCTCAGGCCATTGTCGGTCGTCCGTTTTCAAACTGGCCAGATTAGGTGCCGCAAACAGCCAACTTTCTCCTTGACGGCGCATTTGCAAGAGTAAATCATTAACTGCAAGCTGGTGTTTTTCATTTCCGACATGCCAGTCAGCTTCCCCTTGTTTGAGCTGAAGAAGTCCTCTATCAATTCGTCCTTCTTTCAAGGTAACCCAACTCGCCAAACTGAAATGGGCACTCTCCAGCCCGGTATTATCCTTTAACCAATGGCTTAACCACATCCGCATGTCGATATCATCGGCTTGTAAATAAATGACACCATTATCCAGAACCCCATTTATATCTTTCAGGTCAAGCTTCACCTGTACAACACCGTTCTGCTCATTAATCGAAGAGAGATTTACGCTACCCTGTGCCCGGTGGCAGTTATCTTTATTTAGCCATGTCAGTTGCGGTATAAGCAGATCAGCCTTTTCACCAGATGGTGTCAGAAAAGTTAAGTGGCTATCATGCAGGTCAAAATTATTGAATTGCTCCAGAAACAGGGAAGAAAGGCTATCTGGCTCAGCCAGCTGATTTTCGTCATCTTTCCCAAACAGTGCCTTATTATAATTCACTTGGAGCTGATAAAAAGACAGATCACGGAAATACCAACGCCGTTGCAGCAGTGAACGCCAGATATCCAAAGAAAGTGTTATCTTTCTGGCTTGAATATCGACATTCTCGGCTTTCGCACTGATATCACGTAGTTCCAGAATGGGGCCAAACGATTCCCAATGACCATTGATGTAACCAATATTGACAGGAATATCTGTTACAGCCGCAATTTTCTCAGCCAATTGCTGACGATATTCATTGATATGTGGCAGAAAAAAACGCAATCCGCTGACAAGCAAAGCCACAATGATAATGGCTATTGCGGCTGTCGCTAATAATATTCCCGGCAGTCGCCTCACTCATTTCTCCTTGGTTGTCAGCGCTATTTATTTAAATAACAGTCTCTGCAAACAGGTGTTTTACATCATAACAACGTCAAATTGCTCCTGACTGTAAAGTTGTTCTGTTTGCACTTTGACCTGTTTACCTACAAAAATTTCCACCTCTGCCAATGCGTGGGACTCATCACCCTTTAGGGCTTCACTCACCGCTGGAGAGGCATAAACCAGAAAACGATTTGCAGCGATTGCACGATGGACACGCACAACTTCACGCAAAATTTCATAACATACCGTCTCAACGGATTTTACCGTGCCACGTCCCTGACAAGTTGGACAGTTATCACACAGAATATGTTCGATACTTTCCCGTGTACGTTTGCGCGTCATTTCCACTAAGCCCAATTGGGAAAAACCGTTAATGGTTGTTTTCACGCGATCTTTACTTAAAACCAGCTCCAAAGAAGCCAATACGCGACGACGGTGCTCTTCATTAGTCATATCAATAAAATCAATGATAATGATGCCCCCCAGATTACGCAGCCTTAATTGCCGGGCAATTGCCTGTACTGCTTCAATGTTGGTATTAAAAATAGTTTCTTCCAGATTGCGATGACCAACGAAAGCACCTGTATTAATGTCAATGGTTGTCATAGCTTCCGTTTGATCAATGATCAGATACCCCCCCGACTTTAATTCTACTTTGCGCTCCAAAGCCCGCTGAATCTCATTTTCCACATCATACAAATCGAATATCGGCTGGTTTCCCTGAAAATGTTCCAGTTTGGCATTCATTTCAGGAATATATTCGTCAATGAATTCCTGCAATTGTGCAAATGTCTGACGGGAATCGACTCGAATACGATCAAGGGAAGCACCAGCAAAATCACGCAGAATACGCTGAGCGAGCGCTAATTCACCGTATATTTTATTTTTGGTAATGTTACGTTTCTTACGTTCAATCACTTTGCTCCACAGGCGCTTCAAAAAGGCCGCATCCTGCGCAATTTCTTCTGCTCCCACGCCTTCCGCAGCAGTACGGATAATAAACCCGCCATGCTCATCACAATAATCCATGACGATGTTTTTCAGGCGTTCGCGTTCTTCTTCACTCTCTATTCGCTGTGAAACACCAACATGCGATGCCCCCGGCATAAACACCAGATAGCGTGACGGTAAAGTGATATCTGTTGTCAAACGGGCGCCTTTTGTACCTAGAGGGTCTTTCACCACCTGTACAATCAGATCTTGTCCCTGATGAACCAGCTCCGCAATATCTCTGACCTGGAAATTTTTCCGCTCTTCACCCGCAATACATTCAGTATGAGGCATAATATCCGACGCGTGCAGAAAAGCAGCTTTTTCCAGCCCGATATCCACAAATGCCGCCTGCATTCCGGGCAAAACCCGGCTCACACGCCCTTTGTAAATATTCCCGACAATACCTCTTTTACCTTCCCGTTCAATATGAATTTCTTGCAAAATACCGCCATCAATATAAGCAACTCGCGTTTCGGATGGCGTTACATTGACTAATAATTCTGCTGTCATGAATAATGATTCCCATCAGCTAACGCTAAAAATCGTGTGATTAATTCATACGTTTCCACTAGAGGTAAGCCGACAACAGCATGGTAACTGCCATTAATTTTTCTGACAAAACAACCGCCCTTACCTTGAATGCCATAAGCCCCTGCTTTATCCATCGGCTCCCCAGTTGCAATATATTCCTGTATTTCCGGTTGGGATAACTGGCGGAATGTCACATCTGTAATGATTAGCTCGCTTAAGGCTTGTTGGCTGTTCGATAAAGCAACAGATGTCATGACTTGATGGCATTGGCCTGACAACGCTGTCAGCATTTCGGCGGCATGTTGTTGATTGCGGGGTTTTTCCAAAATACGGTGATTTAGCACAACAATGGTATCAGCCCCCAGAACGGGATAATCATATGGTGCAATGGCCACACCAGCCTGTGATTTTTCTCTGGACAGCCGGGTAACATATTGCTCTGGAGACTCCCCTTCACGCCATTTTTCTTCGACCTGAGGTGCCAGAATCTCAAAATTAAAATCTAACAATTCCACCAACTCACGCCGTCTTGGTGAGCCAGAAGCTAAGTAAATGGTTTTCATCGTGAATCATCCTTAGAGCCTATCTGGTTAGGCTATTTTTTGTCATAGGCTCTTAATGTCAGTTCATTAAATACAGGAACCCGCCCCCGCCTTTAACGAACTGAAAATTGACGGCGGATTTTCCGCATTAATAAGAATAGCCAAGGCCAAAGAATACCATTGACCAAAGCATTCCAGAACACTTCTGGATGGAAGAGCATCTTCGGTATCAAAGCATGCGCTAAAAAAATGCAGAGATTCATCAGTGTTGAAAGCGCCACCACAACCAGGGCTTGCTGCCAGAGCGCCATGTTGCGAATAAGCTGGAACTTAAAGGCGACCAAAAAACTGATCGTGCTAAATGCCAGGGCATGTGCCCCAAGAACACTGCCTTGCAATAAGTCAGTGATGATCCCTAACACAAACCCCGTGCCAACGCTGACACGGTGAGGGAGTGCAAGCAACCAGTAAATTAAGCACAATGCCAATAAGGTAGGCCGAAACATAAAAAACTGCTCCGGCCACGGCATAATTTGCAACACTAATGCAATCAGGAAAGATAACCAAATGACCCAATATCCTCGACGATGGTACTGACTCATTAATGATTTCCTGTGGCTGTTGGTGACGGTTTGGTTGGTGGCGATTTAGTTGCTGGCTTTTTGGCTGCTTCTGTTGCTGCCCGCGCTTGTTTTGCCTCTTTTTCTTCGCCTGAATCTGACGTCGGAAATGGCGGTTTTGCATCTGATGGATTTGGCAGCACTTGCGGTAACATTTGCATCAGGCGCTCATTGGCCGCTCGGTACACTTCTGAGGGTGGCAATGGCTGTGATGGATTGTTATCAGCACCCCACAATAGCAGCAGATAGCGCAAGCGTCGTAATTCAGCCAATGGACGGGCATGAATAACTGCCTGGGCCCGTTGGTTATCTATTTTGACAGAAGAAACCACTGCTACAGGATAACCTTCCGGGAAACGCCCCCCGAGTCCCGATGTCACCAATACGTCACCAACATTAATGTCAGTATCGCTTGGCAGAGACTCTAACTGAAGATCATCCGTACACCCTGCCCCACCAGCAATAACACGAATATCATTGCGCAGTACCTGCACGGGCAATGCATGAGTTGGATCACAAATCAGCAATATGCGGCTGCTCAACTGGCTCACAGAAATGACTTGCCCCACAACCCCCCGATCGCTGATGACAGGCTGTCCTTCATATACACCATCTTTAGCCCCCTTATCAATGACAGCTTGGTCACGGTAAGGATCCATGCCTCCTGAAATCACCTGCGATACCATCATGTGCTCATCGCTACGCAGTGGCGATCCCAGTAATTCGCGCAAACGGGAATTCTCTTGTTTCAGTTGCCCCAACAGTAATAATTGACTGTTCTGTGACCGTAATTCATTACGTAGAGTACGATTCTCCAACTCAAGATGGTTACGGCTAGCCAGAGATTCAGAGATACCATCCAAAAATTGACGCGGCCCATTGGCAAGAAAATAGAAAGGACTCACTGCCGTATCCATATAGCTACGGACTTTATTAAAAACACCGAGACGGCTGTCTACCACAATCAGAATAATGGCAATAATAACAGCGAAAAAGAGTCGTAATTGCAGAGAAGGCCCTCTGCTGAAAATCGGCTTCATAAATTGCGCATTGTTGGGCTGTGTTGTTCCATAAGTGATAACTCCCTTGAACAATCAGCAAGGAGGCTCCAATAAAACAGGTTCGCCTCCCAGCTCGCAGAGTTATTTTCAATCTTCGCTGAACAGATCGCCACCATGCATGTCGATCATTTCCAGCGCCTTGCCACCACCACGGGCAACACAAGTGAGCGGATCTTCAGCCACAATGACAGGAATACCTGTTTCTTCCATCAGCAGACGATCAAGATTACGCAGCAACGCACCACCGCCCGTCAGAACCATACCTCGTTCAGAAATATCGGAAGCCAGTTCTGGTGGGCACTGTTCCAGAGCCACCATCACTGCGCTGACAATGCCGGTTAATGGCTCTTGCAGAGCTTCAAGAATTTCATTTGAATTCAGAGTAAAGCTACGAGGTACACCTTCAGCAAGGTTACGACCACGCACTTCAATTTCATGGACTTCATCGGTTGGATAAGCAGAACCAATTCCATGCTTGATACGTTCTGCTGTCGCTTCCCCAATCAGGGAGCCATAGTTGCGGCGAACATAATTGATGATGGCTTCATCAAAACGGTCACCACCGATACGAACAGACGAAGAATAAACAACACCGTTGAGGGAGATAACAGCAACCTCGGTGGTTCCCCCGCCGATATCGACGACCATTGAACCCGTCGCTTCGGAAACGGGTAAACCTGCACCAATAGCAGCCGCCATTGGTTCTTCAATCAAAAATACCTCACGGGCACCTGCACTTTGGGCAGATTCACGAATAGCGCGACGCTCAACCTGAGTCGCTCCGACAGGTACACAGACCAGCACGCGCGGGCTTGGGCGCATGAAACTGTTATTGTGAACCTGCTTGATAAAATGCTGCAACATTTTTTCCGTGACATAAAAATCAGCAATAACCCCATCCTTCATTGGGCGGATAGCTGCAATATTCCCTGGAGTACGTCCCAGCATTTGTTTTGCTTCCAGCCCTACGGCTGCAACGCTTTTTGGAGAACCAGCCCTATCTTGTCGAATCGCAACAACAGAAGGTTGGTCTAAGACAATTCCCTGACCTTTGACATAAATAAGGGTATTGGCAGTACCCAAGTCAATGGACAAATCATTGGAAAACATGCCACGAAATTTCTTTAACATAACGAAAGGATAATCCTGCAAGCTGGGGACGGAGATTGTCCGTCTACTCTACCAACCACATGAAGCAGCGACAAGGCGCATCATTAACTACTTTTACTACTTCAATAAAAGTGGCTACGTTATTCACATCAGAAATACGATATTCTACGTTACTTTTCTCTAACGGAGCAGAAAAAAACTGCATAAAAATGGGCTAATTTCACCAATAACACCATCACAAAATCCTAAACGAACCCAAGACACCAAAAAACCAACATTATAGTGTATATTATGATGCTACCACTCCGCTTTATAACGCTCCTTTACTTACCTATAATTATTTCAGCAAATTCAACCAAAATTCGTATTTTCTCAAAAATTTTCTTCTTCCTACAAACTCCATGTCAGATTTCAAATTGTGACACAGCGGCAAGAGAATGAATCCCGGAAGTATGGCTAACGCTATGTTTATAGCTATGTACCGGATGTTATAACTACGTGACCGGGCTGAGTGAGCGTAGCCAACAAAGCGGTAACTTGAAAGGTAAGGGGTATAAAAGTAATAGATTAACTTGGTAAGGATCGGGGGGAAATTTACGAAAATATCGTCACATCCAACGTTCATTAACAAAAATAAGGATTATTCTGAGACAGCACTAACATCAAGCTCCTTATTGTTATCCTGTATATTATTATCTTTTATAGTTCCATCCTGAACAAAAATAAGTAACCGGCGTTTTGCCACTCTCTATCACAATATTGTGGACTACTCGTTTCTGCTCATAAAATTTTATCTATATTGTGTTAATACCAAATTGTGTTGCTTCCAAATTGTATTGACGCCAGAAGTTGATGCCAAACGGGTAATGGTATCGGATAGATAACCCTCAAGGGAGAATGATCATGAAAGCCTTATTACTTGACCAACACGAAACATTATCTGCATCCATTCGGGACATAGATACCTCTCAGTTACCAGACGGGGATGTCATTGTTGATATCCATTGGTCAACACTCAATTACAAAGATGCTCTTGCCATTACCGGCAAAGGGAAAATTATTCGTCAATTTCCGATGGTACCGGGGATCGACTTTGCCGGTGTTGTACATCATTCCGAAGATCCGCGCTTTCATATCGGCCAACATGTTTTGCTAACAGGCTGGGGAGTGGGAGAAACGTACTGGGGTGGTTTGGCTGAACAGGCGAGAGTGTCTGGTGAATGGTTAACACCCTTGCCACAAGCATTAAGTAGCAGGCAAGCAATGATTATCGGCACAGCAGGTTTTACTGCCATGCTGTGTGTCATGGCATTGGAACAAGGAGGCGTGACGCCAGAAAGCGGAGATATTGCCGTGACTGGCGCCAGTGGTGGTGTTGGTAGTACAGCGATTACTTTACTGTCACAGTTGGGTTATTCCGTCGTTGCGATCAGCAGCAGACCCGATAATCGAGATTATCTGCTCTCATTGGGTGCAAAAGACATTCTGCCCGTCAGTGACTTTAACCAACCCTCACGTCCATTAGAAAAACAGCGTTGGACGGGAGTCATTGATACTGTTGGCGGTACAGTACTCGCGACCTTATTAGCCCAAGTACAATACAACGGTACGGTAGCCGCCTGTGGTATGGCGAGTGATATCCACCTGCCGGCTACCGTGATGCCTTTTATCCTGCGCAATATTCGTTTACAAGGCGTAGAATCCGTGACGGTTCCTTCAGCAAAACGCCCGGCTATCTGGCAAAGATTACAAAAATTACTGCCAGATTCTTTTTACCAACAGGCTGGCAGTGAAATTGCGTTAGATCAGGTTATCGAACACGCCAATAAGTTGATAAAAAATCAGATTATCGGCAGAACAGTCGTTAAGGTGAGCTGATAAGACCAGTATTTAGCTGCTAAATGCCACGATATGTTTATAATGTCGGGCTTCATCGCCAAATTTACAAATATAGATATCAGAAAGAGATGACAAACCGTTGACATCGAGTTATCTTGGTCGATTGTTGACAGATTGCCGGAGATACCCGCACAATGGCAGACAAGTTTCGCATTTTACTCTTGAATGGCCCCAACCTGAATCTGTTGGGAACACGAGAGCCAGAGACCTACGGCAAATTAACGCTTGAGGACATCGTTAACAAACTGTCAAAAGAAGCTCACCAATCGGGAGTCAAATTATCTCATCTGCAATCGAACGCAGAATCTGAACTGATTGAGAGAATTCATTCGGCGCGGGGAAACACTGATTTTATTTTGATCAACCCTGCGGCCTTCACGCATACCAGCGTGGCACTGCGCGACGCACTTCTGGCGGTAGATATCCCATTTATTGAGATTCACCTCTCGAATGTATATGCCCGCGAACCATTCCGCCACCACTCATATCTTTCTGATATTGCAGTGGGCGTAATCTGCGGATTGGGCGCCGATGGTTATAGTTTCGCATTACAGGCAGCGGTCAACCGCTTGTCAACATCCAACTAATTGACTTAAAAGTACGGAACCAAACTCATGGATATTCGTAAGATAAAAAAACTGATCGAGCTGGTTGAAGAATCTGGCATTTCTGAACTGGAAATTTCTGAAGGCGAAGAATCAGTACGTATTAGTCGCACAGCGGCAGCTCCAGCGATGCCTATGACTCAGCAATATATTTCTGCACCAATTCAACAGCCTGTGCAAGCGGCTGCTCCAGTAGCGTCTATCGCCGCTGACAAACCAGCGGAAATTAGTGGTCACATTGTTCGCTCCCCAATGGTCGGTACATTCTACCGTTCACCAAGCCCTGATGCGAAAGCTTTCATCGAAGTCGGCCAACATGTAAATCAGGGCGAAACCCTGTGCATCGTTGAAGCGATGAAAATGATGAACCAGATCGAAGCTGACAAAACTGGCGTTGTTAAAGCCATTCTGGTTCAAGACGGTCAACCTGTTGAATTCGACGAGCCACTGGTTGTCATCGAATAACGAGGCGTCCCATGCTTGAAAAAATTGTCATTGCTAACCGTGGTGAAATTGCACTGCGTATCCTGAGAGCTTGTAAGGAACTTGGGATCAAAACTGTTGCTGTTCACTCTGCGGCAGACCGTGACCTGAAGCACGTCTTGCTGGCGGATGAAACCGTCTGCATCGGCCCTGCTGCATCAGCAAAAAGTTACCTGAACATTCCGGCCATTATTTCTGCGGCAGAAATCACCTGTGCACAGGCAATCCATCCCGGTTATGGTTTCCTGTCTGAAAACGCCGACTTTGCTGAACAAGTTGAACGTTCCGGTTTTATCTTCATCGGTCCGAAAGCAGATACTATCCGCCTGATGGGCGATAAAGTTTCCGCTATCAAGGCGATGAAAAAAGCCGGCGTACCTTGCGTGCCTGGCTCTGATGGCCCATTAGGTGACGATGCAGAGAAAAATAGAACGATTGCAAACCGCATCGGCTATCCTGTGATTATCAAGGCCTCTGGCGGCGGTGGCGGTCGTGGTATGCGCGTTGTACGCTGCGATAAAGATCTGGAGCAATCCATCGCCATGACCCGTGCAGAAGCCAAAGCGGCTTTCAGCAACGACATGGTATACATGGAAAAATTCCTTGAAAATCCACGTCACGTTGAAATTCAGGTATTGGCGGATGGTCAGGGCCATGCTCTCTATCTGGCTGAACGTGACTGCTCCATGCAGCGCCGTCACCAGAAAGTGGTGGAAGAAGCACCAGCACCGGGCATTTCACCAGAACTGCGCCGCAGCATCGGTGAACGTTGTTCCACTGCCTGTATCGAAATCGGCTATCGCGGAGCGGGTACGTTTGAATTCCTGTACGAAAACGGTGAATTCTACTTTATCGAGATGAATACCCGTATTCAGGTTGAGCACCCAGTGACAGAAATGATCACCGGTATTGATTTGATTAAAGAACAGCTCCGTATCGCTTCTGGCCTGCCGCTGTCCATCAAGCAGGAAGATGTCGAAATTAACGGCCATGCGATCGAATGCCGTATCAATGCGGAAGATCCAAAAACCTTCCTGCCAAGTCCGGGTAAAATTACTCACTTCCACTCGCCGGGCGGGTTTGGCGTGCGCTGGGAATCCCATATCTACGCGGGATATACCGTACCACCTTACTATGATTCCATGATTGGTAAGTTGATCACTTACGGCGAAACCCGTGAAGTAGCGATTGCACGTATGAAGAATGCGCTGGCAGAGTTGATCATTGATGGCATCAAGACCAATATCGACCTGCAACTGGCCATTATGAATGACGAAAACTTCCAGAAAGGCGGAACCAATATCCACTATCTGGAAAAGAAACTGGGCTTGCAGGAAAAATAAAGTTCCTGAGTTCTCATTCAGAATTTGTTAGTTTAAGCGAAGCAAATCCCATCTTTTACAGATGGGATTTTTATTTATGCCTAAAGACACAAAATCATTCAATTTATAATACAAGAAGCATATATCTTATCATTTGGCCCGTTTTTGCCTTCCTTTTTCATCGCCAGATTGTAACTTCTTTTCACAACTCCACCATAGCGTGTATCTGAACGATAGTAGTAATTAATGGTGGGCCAACCGTATGTACCAGTAAATTCATTTGTATTCTTTACGAGATTACCCAACTCTACCAATTCTCCTATTTGTGGCATTCTCATGTTTCCACTACAGTGAGCTGCAAAATTTTTATGATCGTATCTTGCCCAATATTCATTGCTTTCCTCATGCCCGACTATTGGCATATCTGGATAGCGGCCTATTGCTTCATCTAACAGTAACGGCCGTGCAAACTTGTTATTAACTCGGCGGCTATTTATATCTGATATACTGTGTCAATGAAAACAGATGCACGCAAGCTCACGATTGAGCAACTGGAGCTGCTGAGGCAGCAAGCTATTCGATTTCGCCAAGAGAAAAAAACCTTTCGCGAAATCGGTCAATTATTGAAGATCCATCCGGATACGGCTGGACGC
>NZ_NJAI01000001.1:1246918-1257983 GCF_002632725.1 Xenorhabdus hominickii | reverse complement strand
CGTCAATTACAACGACGACCCGAGCGCGTAAAAAGTTATTTCAAATCACGGTTTATTAAATATGCCGCATAGCCGATGTATTTTTCCGCCGGGTTAATAACACTGGTCGAAACTATCTCAAACATATGCCCCCAATAATTGGCCTTATCCGTATCCGGGCTGGTAATAACCGTAAAGATAACATCCTGTATTTGGCTTTCAATCTTAGCGCCTGTACCTTCATTCACGGTTATCAACACGGGAGTTTTCAGGCCGACACTACCCGCATCAGTGACAACAATCACCAGTTCACCATTTAGGTCAGAATTGCCGATGTAGATATCACCGTTCTTGTAAATTTTACCTGCAATTTCAAACTGCGCAGTAGGATCAACCAGCGCCGCCTTTGTCCGGCCAGTCGCTTTCCCCAGTTCAACCTTAATCGGCACTCCCCTTATGGTATTGCCACCTTTCAATGTCTTGACTGTGAGAGTAATCGGATCTTCTCTCTTCACTTTAGGCGCTTTCTTTCCATTATCTAAACCTTGCGTATTGACGGTCCAAGTCACATCAAACTTATCCGCAATTCCCAGCACCATCCCCTGAGTCCGTTCAATACTCCCGTTATTGCCTTTGCCATTATTGGGTCGCACAGTTAAGGCAATGATTTTACCTGCGTCTTGATCCGTCAGTTCGAAAGATTCTGGGATATGACCGCTCTTGACGATGACATTATTGGAGTTTTCTATCGCACGTATTGTCGGATCATCCTCTCCGGATTCATACACTCCCCATGCATAGAGGGACTTATCATCCGGATGACCACCCTTATCGTCAAAGACATAGGTCGCCGTGATTTTTTTCCCTATCGTCAATGGGCCAACCAATGTCAGATGAGTAATAACAGGATCTTGGTCGGGATCAATGACACCACCTTGATGGCTTCCTCCGCCGGAGTGATTTCCCGCTTCCCATTTCATGCTGCTGTTGATCGTCTTAGTGTCGTCTGCTTTCACGCTCAGCGCATTTTCTGCCCGAATTGAAAACTCTACGATCCGGTTAACATCCTGAGGTTCCAGTAAATAATCCACTTCACTGATCTGACCAGCTCTGTCCGGGCCGATACCTGTTTTACACGTTGTGCCATCTGGCGTTCCATCTAATTGCTTGCGGCACCATGTATACCCCGATTTATCCATGCCATCTCCCGTTCCTGCCTCAAAGATATATTTGGCGGTTAAGGTTTTTCCCTTCTCCAAGATACCTTCCAGCTTAAGCGCATGGATGTCAGGTTTAGCATTGGGATCAATAACACCGCCCTCGTGATTTCCTCCGGTCGTTTTGTTTCCTTGCTCTCCTTTACGCAGAACGACAGTCTCTGGCGGTAATTGACTCACCTGCTCGGCACTGGCGGCCAGTACCGACAGCTCCAGTACTTTACCTGCTGCAACCTGTGAAATGGTGTATTCAGGTACCTTCTCCTTATCCTTCACGCTCCCTGACAACATCAGCCCATCCTGATGCATATCGGCACGGGGCACGGTATTGATCTCTGCGGCCTTGGCGAGTGTTTTCACTGCATCAGCGGTGGTGTTTTCGGTGCCCCAGGCAAAAAAAGAGTGATCAGTCTCATTACCGCCATTGGTATGAAACTGGTAAGTCGCATTCAGCTTTTCACCCTGTGCCATAACCCCCGTGACGGAGAGCCCGCTGAGGGTTGGTGTATTGACAGCATCAAACTGAATTTCTACTGCTTGCTTTAGTGGCTTGCTATCCACAGTAGCGATAGCTTTCCATAGGCCGATTTTCGTTCCGGCAGTTATGATAACTTTATAAACCCCACTGCCTACTGGTTTCTCCATTACCTCGCCCATAGCAGGATTGGTACCACTTCCTGCCAACTCATTGCTGGTGATCTTAATGCTAACCGCCGCCCTATTAATGGGTTTTCCTTCCTTGTCTTTCAGATCCAGTATCAGAGTGGTTTGCTGCTGGCCATCCGCCGCCAGTGTCTTATCTACCGATATAAAACGACTATTTTCCATATCGATAGTCTCTGCCAACAACTTCCCAAAAGTCAGTGTTGCAGTATGTCTTATCTTTTGGGCATTCACTGTCAGGGTGACAGGTACACGGCCTTGTTTCCCTCCACCAGTCACTTTCCACTCATAATGACCACTACCCAATGGTACTTCTTGTACCTCAGTTATCTCTGGTTTCTTACCATCACCGTATAGTCCTCGGGTATCGACATCCAGACTCAGGTTATTTGCTACACCGGTTATCGGGTTATTCTCTTTATCCAGTAAATCCAGCACCAATAAACCGGATTCATCCACAGGCAAATTTTTCTTACCCACGTACCTAAACTGGGATTTTGTCTCGTCAATCAATTCCCCCAATGAAGTACTAAAAGTGAGGGTGACTGGGTTTAATGTGTGCCCATCCACCGTGGCCGTGATTTTCCACTCGCCATGTTGAGTGCCCGCCGTGACGGTGATTTCATAAATCCCGCTCCCTTCCGGCACTTCTTTAATTTCTGTATTCCATTCAGGGGATTTACCTTCACCTTGCAGGCCACTGAAATCCGATGTGAGCGTGATATTGCCTGCGGCACCGCTGACGGGCTTACTAACCTTATCGATCAGTTTTAGCCGGAGCACGGTTTGAGTTTTTCCATCCGCCAGCATCGATTGTTTGGCGAGTTCAAAACCGGAACCTTTCAGGTCAATAGCCAAAGCAGTCACCTGTACCTGAGTTTCTGCCCGTTCAGAAGCGTTGCCCTGATTATCATAGGCAGTGCCGGACAGAGTATAGGTATTGTTACCTTTTACATGATACGGTGGCAGCGTCAGCAGATAACGGGTTCCCTCACCAACCGAATAGGCAATCATGTTTTCTGGCGGCGTATCCCTTTTCTCCAGCTTGCCACCAGCAGCGACCAAATTCGCCGTATCCCAGACAATTTCTTTCAGCCCATATTTGGTGCTGATACTGACAGTCAACGGAACCACTTCACCGCCATGCCCGCTGATCCGCTCCCCCATACTCAGGCGTATCAGTTCTTTTTTACGGTATTCCAGCACAATCTGGTTATTACGCTCGACTAAATCATAACGCCCGCCTTGCAGACTGCGTTTAAAGGTCACCACATCCGGATCGATTTGCCTTGACCACGGGGTGCCAAGCTCATAGTTCAGGCCGAGATTAAACAGCGTCTCACCGCTCCCCTGCGCACTTTGCTTGCGGTCAATGCCCAGTGTGACCAACGGGATGGGCGTATAGCTCGCGCCGATAGTCAAAACGGAAGGATTTTTCTGGCGTTGTTCTTCACTCAACAAACCGACTTCATGACCAAAATACTGCTCATAGATCAATTTACCGCCCAATTGCGGGTAGGCGGGAATATTCCCTTCCGCCCGCAAATCAAAACCATTAGCCGGACGTTCAGCGTAATCTTTCAGTTTCTTGCCATCTCTCCAGCTACTGGCCCGGAAATAACCGTTCGCCGCGAATTTCATAAAATCACGGGCATATTCAGCACCCAGCCCCAAGCGGGTATGGTCACGGGTCACATCATGGTCAAAAAAGGCGTTGTAGCCAAACAGGCCGGTATCGAGAAAATGGCGCTGCCCCAAGCCAACGTTGACAGTCGTGCGGCGGTCGAGGCGGCGCAAGCCAAACTGGGTAAAGGCCAGCTGTTTTTCCGTGTCATACAACGGCAACAGCATATCAAACTGGCTACCTTCTAAGCGGCCACGACTATTCACATTAGCCTGTAACTTGACGGTGCCATAACGTTGCAGCCAGTTCTGTACCGCTTGATTGGCCTCACTGACCGCCATGCTATGCAATTGGCTTTTAGCACTCTCCACAACATTACCGTTTTTCAGCATCCCTGCGGCACGGGAAGCCGCACTCGCCAGCCAACGCTCGGTGTAATTTTCGGAAATATCGCTGACAGAGGCGGTTTGTCGGTTCTCCACTGGCGGCTCTTCCTGAGTAACAGGGGTGGCTTTGCCAGACACCACCGTGGGAGTAAAAGCACCCGCGACCGGAAATGCAATCTGGGCCAGAATATTGAGCCAGGCCACTCGTTTAATCCAATAATGTTGTTTATCTGTCCACGGGCTATTTTGTTTTTTCAGCATTTGAATTAACCCTTGCCATGAATACACGGTATCTCAATAGATTCATTGAATGGATAACACTCATTCCTCTTTTTTCTCCCCGTTATGTTCTTCATCTTTGGAGTTGCAGTTTGCAATTGATTGAGGAGAGACTTCAAATTAAGAAAAATAAGCATGATTCTATATAAGAGAACACTATTGACTAAGCACGATAAAAACTTTACAAAACATATAGTCTAAAAAATTTCAATTAGTTAATTAAACATTATTTAAAAATAAAAAACACTTTAACTTATATTAATCCATTTAAATTAAAAACTAAAAAAAATCAATTATCAGAAGAAAAAAAACATCACCACTATTGCAATAAAATGGTAATTAATTAATTTATACATATATATCAATAAATTGAAAACATAATTAATAATATAACTCCTGTTCACCTTATTACCTTAAAAGTGGCAGTTAACAATTAATCACAAAATGTAAACCTCATTATTTTTATTATCTGAAAAAATTTAAAAATTACATTTAAAAAACATCCGTAATTAATTTCAAAACACTTACTTACATCTCAAATTTTCTCCAATAATTATCGAATAATAAATTTACTCATCTATTGTTAACAATTCGACAAAATACACACTCATTCCAATAATGACACTATTTTGTTACACATCGAGAAAAATTTGTAATTTTACTCAGATTTCCAAGGCACATTTTTCCCTGAATAAATCCGCGCGTTACCGTACAATTCCCTATCTTGTTTTATGTAAGTTATCCGGAGAATGGATGGACAGAAGATTTGTTCAATCCCATAAAGAAGCACGTTGGGCAGTGTTCCTGACGTTGGCTTATCTTATTGGTTGGTTACTGTGTGCCTATTTACCTAGTGATGCCATCGGCTTAACTGGATTGCCTCACTGGTTTGAACTGGCGTGCCTGCTGCTACCCGCCTTATTTATCATCCTCTGCTGGTTGATGGTGACCTTTATATTCAAAGACGTTCCATTGGAGGACGATAATGCAAAGTGAAGTCATTTTGCCTTTAGTGGGATATTTAGCGCTGGTTTTCCTACTGTCAGTCTATGCTTATCGCCGCCGCCAAACAGGCGACTTCCTGAATGAGTATTTTCTCGGCAATCGCTCAATGGGCGGTTTTGTACTGGCGATGACCATTACAACTACCTATATTAGTGCCAGTTCATTTATTGGTGGCCCTGGTGCTGCTTATAAATATGGTATTGGTTGGGTACTATTATCACTGATTCAATTACCCGCGATCTGGCTCTCCCTGAGTGTGCTGGGAAAAAAATTTGCCATCCTTGCCCGCCGTTACAATGCGGTTACTCTCAATGATATGCTTTATGCACGCTACCAGAGCCGCTTTCTGGTCTGGTTTGCCAGCCTTAGCCTGTTGGTCGCCTTTGTCGGTGCGATGACAGTGCAGTTTATCGGCGGAGCACGTTTGCTGGAGACTGCCGCAGGCATCTCTTACGATACAGGGCTTCTGATCTTTGGTCTTTCAATCGCACTGTACACCGCATTTGGTGGCTTCAGAGCCAGCGTTCTTAATGATGCTTTGCAAGGGTTGGTGATGCTGCTGGGTACCGTGCTATTGCTGGTGGCGATTATCTACAAGGCGGGTGGCATATCAGCGGCAGTGACAACATTACGCACCATTGATCCGAATTTAGTTTCGCCTTACGGTGCTGACCATATCCTCACAGGGCCATTCATGGCATCCTTCTGGGTACTGGTCTGCTTCGGCGTGATCGGGCTGCCACATACGGCGGTACGCTGCATTTCTTATCGGGACAGCAAGGCAGTTCATCGCGGTATTATCCTTGGTACCATTGTTATGGCGATCCTGATGTTCGGCATGCACCTTGCCGGCGCACTCGGTCGGGCGATCATTCCTGATCTGACCATTCCCGATCAAGTGATCCCAACCCTGATGATCACTGTACTCCCCCCTATCGCTGCCGGCATTTTTCTGGCTGCACCCATGGCGGCCATTATGTCCACTATTAATGCCCAACTGCTGCAATCTTCGGCTACAATCGTCAAAGATCTCTATTTAAATCTGTTCCCGCACCAGATCAGCCAAGAGAAAAAACTATCACGCATCTCCAGCTACTCCACCCTGCTTTTAGGTGCATTATTGCTGCTGGCCGCATGGCATCCCCCTGAAATGATCATCTGGCTGAATTTGCTGGCTTTTGGGGGTCTGCAAGCTGTTTTCCTTTGGCCTCTGG
The DNA here is from genome assembly GCF_002632725.1 of Xenorhabdus hominickii. Classification (GTDB taxonomy): domain Bacteria; phylum Pseudomonadota; class Gammaproteobacteria; order Enterobacterales; family Enterobacteriaceae; genus Xenorhabdus; species Xenorhabdus hominickii. The sequence goes on along the minus strand of NZ_NJAI01000001.1, from coordinate 1,251,616 downwards.
TATTGGGGTTATACTGGGAAAAAGCCAATGCCCACGGGGCAATCAGCTCGATGCTGACAGGTGCCGCAAGCTATACGCTGCTGGCGACCTTCAATATTCAGCTCCTCGTTTTCCATCCCATCGTGCCATCACTGCTATTAAGTTTACTGGCATTCGGGATAGGGAATTGGATGGGGAGCAAAAACACGTTGATTTACAAAACACATTGATTCACAAAACTCGTTGATTCACAAAAAGAGAATTTTTATGCCTTGGATACAATTAAGACTAAACACCACGGGACAGCAAGCTGAAGCCTTGGGCGATGAGCTAATGGAAAGTGGTGCCGTATCAGTGACCTTTCAGGATAGCCACGATACCCCAATTTTTGAGCCTCTGCCGGGGGAAACCCGTTTATGGGGTGATACCGATGTCATCGGTCTGTACGACGCTGAAATGGATATGAAGGCTGTTGTAAGCCAATTGGAGCATCTTCCTCAACTGGGCAAAGGCTTTATCCACAAAATTGAACAACTGGAAGATAAAGACTGGGAGCGTGAATGGATGGATAATTTCCACCCAATGCGCTTCGGCAACCGCTTGTGGATTTGCCCGAGTTGGCGCGAAGTTCCAGAGCCAGATGCTGTTAATGTCATGCTTGACCCCGGTCTGGCGTTCGGAACCGGTACGCATCCAACCACTTCCCTCTGTCTGCAATGGCTTGATGGCCTGGATTTGGCAGGAAAAACCGTTATCGATTTCGGTTGCGGCTCAGGTATCTTGGCTATCGCAGCTCTGAAGCTGGGTGCAAAACAAGCGATCGGTATTGATATCGATCCACAAGCGATTCAGGCTAGCCGGGATAATGCAGAACGCAATGGTGTATCTGACCAACTAACTCTCTACCTATCTAAAGATCAGCCTAGTGATCTCGAATGTGACGTCGTGATTGCCAATATCCTGGCAGGCCCATTGCGTGAACTGGCTCCTATTATCGGCTCACTGCCTAAATCTGGTGGATTATTAGGCTTATCTGGTATTCTGGCAAGTCAGGCTGAAGGTGTCGCTCAAGCCTATGACAATGAATTCATTATCGATCCAATTGCGGAACAAGAAGAGTGGTGCCGCATCACAGGGATTAAAAAATAATCAATCAATACCTATTGAAAAGCGAGATTATCCACTAAAATGATTATCTAGGAGGTCAATTGGTGGTAATTCGTTCTATTTCTGATTAGAAATATAGGTAACAATAAATTTCATCAATAACACGTAACTAATTGTTATTTAACAATAATTAGCCATTTTTATAAAAATCAACTGGAAAAAATCCGTTATAAATATCGATTCGCTCAAAGTTTGGCCTTTCATATCTTGTGAAAAATGCGTAATATACGCGCCCTTAGTCACAGTTGACCACTCTTTCTTCGCTATGCGTATCGGACAATACCAGTTGAAAAACTGTCTTATTGCAGCCCCCATGGCTGGCATAACAGATCGCCCGTTTCGATCTCTTTGCTATCACATGGGTGCCGGAATGGCAGTCTCAGAAATGCTTTCTTCCAATCCTCAGGTTTGGAAGACGGACAAATCTCGGCTGCGTATGGTTCATAGCGATGAACCTGGGGTACGTTCTGTACAAATTGCCGGTAGTGATCCCGATGAAATGGCGGCGGCGGCGAAAATCAACGTCGACAATGGCGCTCAGATCATCGATATCAATATGGGATGTCCGGCCAAAAAGGTGAATCGTAAGCTGGCAGGCTCTGCATTACTGCGTTATCCAGAACTGGTTGAAAAAATCCTTTCTGCGGTAGTCAATGCGGTTGATGTGCCTGTTACTCTTAAGATTCGTACAGGATGGTCACCGGAAGAACGTAACTGTGTAGAAATTGCCCAATTGGCTGAGCGTTGCGGTATTCAGGCTCTTACGATACATGGCAGGACACGAGCTTGCCTGTTTAATGGTGAGGCCGAGTACGACAACATTCGGACAGTTAAGCAGACTGTTGCCATTCCAATTATTGCTAATGGCGACATCACTGACCCGCTTAAAGCCAGAGCAGTGCTTGAATACACCGGGGCTGATGCCCTGATGATAGGCCGCGCTGCTCAGGGAAGACCCTGGATCTTTCGGGAAATCCAGCATTATCTGGAAACAGGAGAACTGCTGTCACCGATGCCCCTTGGCGAAGTGCAGCGTTTAATGAGCGAGCATATACGAGAGCTGCATGACTTTTACGGTCAAGGCAAAGGAGTTCGTATTGCACGCAAGCATGTATCTTGGTATCTCAAGGAACATGCCCCTGGTGACCAGTTTCGGCGCACATTCAACGCCATTGAGGATGCCAGCGAACAGCTGGAGGCGTTGGAGGCATACTTCGAAAATTTTTGCGTAAATAAAGAAAAGAGCTGACAGAACTATGTTCGAACAACGCGTAAATTCTGATGTCCTAACCGTTGCTACTGTAAATTCACAAGATCAGGTTACTCAAAAACCTCTGCGTGATTCGGTTAAACAAGCACTGAAGAACTATTTTGCTCAACTGAACGGTCAAGACGTTAATGACCTGTATGAGCTGGTATTGGCTGAAGTAGAACAACCACTGTTGGACATGGTGATGCAATACACCCGTGGTAACCAGACCCGCGCAGCACTGATGATGGGAATCAACCGTGGTACTCTGCGTAAGAAACTTAAAAAATACGGCATGAACTGATCCTAGTCTTAGATCATGTTGTTATAAAAGCACTTTCTCTTTTAAGGGAAGTGCTTTTTTTGTTATGAGTACCCCACCGAATACCCCACATAAAAATCCTCAGCATAAAAATTCATTGGAAAACATAGAGACAAAAAAGATGTGAAAAAAAGAAAAGCGTTAGTGGGGTCACTAATTTAAGTGACTTTGTGTTGTTGGATAGTGACTCGTTTCTTGAGTGGCTTTGATAACAGGCACATCTGACGGGTATCATCAAATACAATACGTGCCTGATCACGGCTCACTGCGGCAGTGTAGATATCCTGCTGCCCGTTCTCCATCACCAGAAACCAGTTAGCCAATATCGCGGCAACGGTGGATTTGGCATTTTTGTGCGGGACTTGAATGTAAGCACTATGGTATTTCCGGCGTCCGGTTGCTTTGACTTTGAAGCCGAACAGATTGGCAAAGGCGAACTGCTGCCACGGCTCCAGCATAATCGGTTTGCCCCGCAAGTGGCCTTTGACGTGCGGACAGTAACGGGAAAAGGCAATAAACCGCGCTACCACCTCCGAATCAAATACATAAAGCGGGTTATGCAGGTCATTAAAGTAGCGTTTCACCTCCTGTTTTACCCGCTTACAGGCTGGAATTGTGCCGTTTTCGATATCAAAAGCGTACTGATCCCATACGTTCATAGTCGGTATAACTCGTCCTCTTCTTCCGTTTCTACCGGATTTTTACGCCGTGATACGGGGTCAAAACCCAGCAACGTCGACATTTTTATCATGATTTTTTCGGCGTCCGCTTTGGCGCTCAGTGATGGGTTACGGCTTTCACTGCCCTGACTGTTCACGATGCTAAAGCCCCAGATATCAAGGTCTGCCACCGCTTTTCGATAAATGGCATAGTTGACACAATAGAGTTCTAAATTGCTCCAGTCGGCAGCGGTGAGATCTTCCCGTTCACTTAAGGTTTTTGATTTGGCTTTCCATTGACTGGCGGCAATATCATTTAAATAAGTAGGCGGTTTGGGTGCTCTTGACATAATGTTCTCTGTTCCTTGTGATTTATTTTCAAAAAAATTGCAGGAGGGGGCGGTTCCGCTCAGAGGGATGTTTGTCATTTTTGATACCCCACCCGTTATTTCATATTGTTATTATTCCGAATTTCAACAATCGTGCCGCTTCTGCCTCCTGCTCCTGATAGCTTCCTTGTTTGCGCTTCGCTTTGGTGATGGGATCTGTCTGGACGGTCTTACGGTTGTGACAGGTCTGGCATAACGCTTGATGGTTCGATGCAGGCCAAAACAGCACATCCGCTTCACCCTGTATCGGGATGATGTGATCCACAATGCTTGCAGGTGTGTAACAACTCTGCTGTAAGCAATAGACACATAAGGGATGAGATTTTAGGTATTGCAGCCGATAGCGTCCCCATCGGTTACTGTATTCACGGTGAAAACCCATCTCCGTAATATCTTTACTAAAACCAATGTAACGAACCGTATAGAATTAGTTTCTTCTGGCTTTTTATCCATTTGGGGCAACGGCTATCTTTCCTGCGACTGTGATTAGTGCAGGCTGTACTCTGTCAATACACCTGACATATCCGTACTAAACCGGTTGACAGAAATAGGTTTATTCAGATTATTGCAGCAAAATAAGTGTAGTCGAGATATTTATGGGGGATTAAACGGCACAATTTCCGCATTGTTGATTAACATTCCATCCGATTGATTGGAGTCAACCAGATAACTGCATAAATCCGCCAATAACTGCCTTGCCTGTTGGGGAACCATAAATCAGTTAAGCAAGTGCCAAATAATAACGGATGACCAACAAGATATTAACCATCCCTTTCATCACCTAACACATTTATTTCTGAATGAAAAATAACAAAAAAATTAATTTCATTAAGTTAACCCGAATTCTGCTTAAGCCATCATTGGAACAGCTTCTTCTGAGTAGAAAACTTTCAGTGATGGTTTTTTCAATTTAAGGCAGTAAGCAATCAGTCC
>NZ_NJAI01000001.1:1207226-1246818 GCF_002632725.1 Xenorhabdus hominickii | reverse complement strand
TCCATAGCCTGTTCCCCCTCGGAGTTGTTTTCGGTGTGCACCAAAACTTTGCTCCGGGAACAGGCTTCTCGTCAATTTCTTATCCAGAATTCGGGTTAAGTTAATATTTTAATTGAGAATTAATTAACATAGTTATGTATTTTCCCGCCGCGTTATACTCAATAAAAAGATAATCAACCATGAAAAAAATTCTATTGATCTCAGCGGTTGTCGCTGGGTTATCCATGACATCATTCACAGCAAACGCTAGCGGAGAAAACAAAGTTTCAGCTGGTTATGCCCTGAGTAAGGTACAAATCACAGATTTTAAGGATCTTAAAGAACCGAAAGGATTCAACCTAAAATACCGTTACGAGATTACTAATAATTTTGGGGTTATTGGTTCATTCACTCGAACTTCACAAAAAGATACTTACTCTGACTCTGCCATTAAAAGTGAAGTAAGCCAGGAATATAACTCATTCATGGCAGAACCTGCCTATCGTTTTAATGAGTATATCAGCGCATATGGATTGCTTGGTGCAGCCTATGGAAAAATCTCGTCTTATAACTCTCAGTATAATAGAACCCACTCACTGGAATCGAATACAACAGCGGCAGCTTATGGTGCAGGCTTGCAATTTAACCCGAGTCCAAATGTCGCGATTGATGTTTCATTCGAATATTCCAAATTGGATGAAGCTCAAGTAGGAACATGGGTTCTGGGAACCGGCTATCGTTTTTAATTTTATAAATTAAAAATAGGGTTACCAGTTAGCTGACAAGCAGCACCTCAATCACATTAGAGGTATTGCTTCAGAAAAATCTTAATATTCTTCCCGTATTATCTCCCCCGATACCTCTATATCAATCAAAGCTATTGAGCTCAATACTACCGCCCCTTCTTTTAATCATTAAGGATTCTTTTCATTTTATGAGGTTTTGTTTGGAATCCTGAGGAGGAGAAAGCCACATAAGATACTGTAAAAAATAACAATCAATATATACTACGATTTGGAACCAATTGGGTATAAATCATCTAGTTATCTGACTATACAGTCGAAAAACCCCTTAATTTGGTGATTATCCACAGATAAATCGTCAAATAAAACAGAATACGGATGGGTAAAAAACACACCTACCAGACACAAACAATTATTGAATTGATTTTATTGAAAAAAAACAAAATCATACTCTTCATTAAGTAATGAACCTGTTCTGTTTTCTAGATATTCAAAAATGCGAGTTAACTCCAATTTTTGACGCACAGAAAGCTTATTCAGTGGAATAGATGATGATAAGCGATATTTTTAAGGAAAATTGGACAAATTAACAATAGTAATGCAAAAAAAATGTTAAAATCTTTTTATATAAGTCAAATCAATAAAATTTTATTAAAAAACAAAACATTTTATACCAAACTGTCTAGTTTAGATTTATAATCCTAATTACCGTCATTAAGTGGAATTTAGTTTTGGGTGATATAATGATATTGGATTTTAATTCTGGTTAATCTGATATTATTTGCTTAACATCAAGTGACAGTTTTTAACCATTAATACTATTTCAATGCGATAAAACATGTGAATAATAAAAAAAATCCATATATTATAATTAATTAAGTGGAATGGTTTATAATATGTAATGAAATTTGACTTAGGTTATATAATGTAGGATTATGTTTACAGTTTGGTATATTTTGTCCAGTTTGTAACCGTAATAAAGGTATAAAAAAAAATTTTATAGCTGAATTAATACGGAACTAATTTAAAAATCAGTGCAAAGATTTAATTTATCAAAAAAATTAATAATAAATACTTTAAAATCAATTTATTAAAAAATTAAAAAAAACAAAAACATCAGGTAATAGTTAGGAGAATATTAGTTATTCCTCATGTCCGGAAAACAGGCATGCTGTTTAACCGACTTCGGTAAAGCAACCGACAGATACAGGGATACAAAAAACAGAAAAACTTAACTCATATCACGGAAGAACACACCTTACCTCGGTAAGGGACTGTTTTTTACAACACGTTGATAAAAAAGTCATGTCATTAAAAACAAAGTGCAAGTCGGAAAACAAAATGGCGAATCAGGTGTAACAACAGGCATACCGTGAACGGTAATAACCCCGTCAAGGCTAGCTCCAATGAGTAAGTGACGGAGCAAAAATCCAACCGTTTTCAATCTCCGGGGCAATTATCCTTGATAACGCCATAACTTACTTATTTAAAAGGGATAAGATATGGAAGAAGCGAATCTATTAGTCGGACAACGTATTCAAGCCAAAAGGAAAGAGTTGGGTATCACGGCTACAGCATTGGCAAAACAAATTGGTATCAGCCAACAGCAACTTTCACGCTACGAAAGAGGGACAAACCGGATTAACCTAGCCCATCTTGTTGCTATTACAAAGTTGCTAAGTACCCCTATTTCCTGGTTTTTTGAAGATTGTTATGAAAGTGGAAATGAAAAAGAAGACAATACTGTCAATAAACTCACTGACCAATACATTCCTATTGCTGAAACAATTATAGGAAAAAATGGTTTTTGAATGAGTCAAGATAAATATGTCAGAAGCCGACTATAAGACTGGTTTCATTCATCAAATTTAAGGCTTCTGACTCCTATTGAATCATATTCCTTTATTATTCATTTCATTATCATGTTCATTTATCATCGGATATGATCCACGAGCCCAACCACATCCATAAGAAACCGCTCAATAGTCATCAGTTCTTCCGCTGAGTAATTTTCTAATAGTTGTAACCATTTTGCTTCTGCTCGTTGATGCAATTTTTCATGGGCAGCAAAAGCCCACTTTCCTTCATCGGATAGTCTGAAATAGGTTTCTTTCTGATTATCTACCATTTTCAGTTTCTCAACGATTGAACGCTGTAGAAGTTTCGTACAAATTTTCGAGATCGCCCCTTTGGTCATTTTCATGGCTTGGCTGATGGCCGTGATATTTAATAACCCAGAGTTCCCAATACACTGAATTACATGTAATTCAGACAGCGAGTAATCACTGATGCCATATTCACGGAGCGTCTCTTCATCATGTCCTTGTCTGACATTATCTCTTATATGTATCAATTGGTTAACGGCAGAAAGGATCTCATGCTGGCAAGCTGTATTGTTAATCATTTATGACTATTTCCAAAGAAACTATTTTAGACATTCTAGCAAAAACAGCGAATGAAGATCTTTACAAATCCGATGAATTAATTATTATTTATTTAGTTTCCTTGGAAACAAAATGGAGAATAACAATGAGTCAGCGTGTTCCTATACGTAATATAAAGACGATTTTCTATCTGGTGTGTTTCAGCGCCTTTTTTGGCTCGCTAGCACAAAATATCTACATCCCAGTTATCCCTACCATCAAGGAGTTATTCAATACCTCCCTACCTTTGGTCAATCTATCTGTGTCAGCGTTCACATTTGTTTTAGCTGTTATGCAAATCGTATACGGCTCACTTGCTGACAGCAAAGGGCGCAAGGCTATTTTGCTCCCCGGACTCGCCATTTCCGTTATCGGTTCTATCGGTTGTGCCATGACTTCCGATATTTATGGGTTAATTTTCTTTCGTGTCATTCAGGCTATCGGAATTGCGGCTGTTCCTGTCATTGCTGCCACGATTATTGGCGACTTGTATGAAGATCAACATCGGGCAAAAGCTATCAGCACTTACCAGATGTTATTAACACTTGCTCCCGCTTATGGGCCATTACTTGGTGGCTACTTAGCTGAATGGAATGGGTATGTTGCAATTTTCCAATTCCTCGCCATCATTGGAGGAATACTAATTATTGGTAATTTGTTTTGGCTGCCAGAAACAAAACCCATACAGCCAGAAAATTCTCAAAATGCTCACTTTTACTTTCGTCGGATTTTGTCAGACCGCATAGCGCAATCCGTATTCTGTATTAGTTTTATGTTGTTTTATTGTTACTTTTGCTTTCTGACTTTTTTACCCATCATCTTAAATAGTGAATATAATTTCAACTCTGCCGATATAGGTTGGATGTATATCCCCATGTCCTTCGCAATGATTGCTGGTAGTTATAGTTATCGTTTAATCCACCAGCGATTCTCCCAACGAAATGGGATAATTGTCAGTAGCTTGCTAAATTTGGTTTTAATTCTGTTATTTGCTATGACGTATCAATTTGGCATTTCCACATTAATTGTTGTCACGGCTTTATATGGTTTTACTTTGGGATTGTCGACTCCTACACATGCCGCCTTACTATTAGCAAGATTTGTGGAAGAACGAGCAACGGTCATCGGGCTGTATAATTTCATCAGATATATCGGCATGGCTGTTGGCCCAATGACAGGTAGTTTCTTGTTATTCAATAATCATTATGAGTGGATATTTTTAGTGGGAGCAGTGTTATTTGCTTTAGCCATTGGTTTTACGATCATCATGACGCAACGGCACGATAAACAATGACTCTCTTTAGAATAACGCTTACTTGGATTTAAGCACTACCATTTGAAAAAAATGAAGTTCTAACGGATACGTTGAATAGGCTGTACTCATCATATATTCCCAATTTGTTTAGTCTTGATATAGTTTGGTATTCATATAAACAGATAGACAAACCGAAAGAGGTTCATAAATAGCATAGCATGTGATTCAAGAGGCCATAGACCAAACTGCGGCGACATTACGCGCCGTTACCCGTAAGTTATCAGCGCCATTGGCAAGGGCATCTGCAAGTGTGCAGGCTTCCGGTACGATGGAAAAGACTGCATCCAACCCATGTTGATGCACAACATGATAATCCCGGCTCATTCCCCCAACCAAGGCAATGGTAGGAATGCCAAATTTCTTGGCCACACGAGCAACACCAATCGGGGTTTTGCCATGTACAGTCTGACTGTCCATTCGCCCTTCCCCCGTAATGACGAGAACAGCCCCCTGAATGATTTCTTCCAGTTTCAATGCATTGATAACAATCTCAATACCAGACTGCAATGTCGCCCCCAAACATCCCAATAAAGATGCACCCATTCCGCCTGCTGCTCCTGCACCTGACTCACTAATCACGCTTTTTCCCGTCAGGGATTCAAGTTTCATTCCATAATGGCACAATGCAGAATCCAACGCTTTGACCATCTCCGGTGTCGCTCCTTTTTGTGGGCCGAACACTACTGATGCTCCCAAAGTGCCACATAATGGATTATTCACATCACAAGCCACAGTAAGTTCAATTTGGCTCAGACGAGGATCAAGCCCCGCTAACTTGATGTTTTCCAAACGAGTTAAAGCTGCTCCCCCAAATGGCAGGATACGGCCGTCGCCATCCGATAGCTCTGCGCCAAGTGCCTGCATCATGCCCGCTCCACCGTCATTGGTGGCACTACCTCCAATACCTAAAATCAGTTTCTGTGCGCCATGTTCTAGTGCTGCCAAAATGAGCTCACCCGTTCCATAACTGGTTGTTATCAGAGGATTGCGCTGTTCCATTGGTACCAAATGCAAACCAGAAGCAGCGGACATTTCAATCACTGCCGTTTTTCCATCACCTAGTAAACCAAAAAATGCTTCAACAGGATGTCCTAAGGGATCAGTGACTATACACGAGATACGTTTTCCTCCTGTCGCAACGACCAGTGATTCCACAGTTCCTTCTCCTCCATCCGCCATCGGCAACTTGATGTAATCCGCATGCGGGAAAATTTCCTGAAAACCCTGTTCTATTGCCTGAGCTACTTGCAAAGCACTCAGACTTTCCTTAAATGAGTCAGGGGCAATCACAATTTTCATAATCAGCTCCTCAGTTCCTTGACGGTATGTTTTCTAACAATAGTATGTATTCTGACTCAGCTAACCAGAAAAACCCAATACACCGAAAAGTAAGGTTGATACAAAGGCAATAGTGAAACCGATCAATGTTTCGTAGGGAAGCAACTTTAGACGCTCATGTACCTGCATATGTACACTACCACCCGTAGCATGAAAAAAACTACCATGTGGTAAATGGTCAAGCACAACTGCACCAGCATGAACCATCGCAGCACCTGCCAACGCACTGATACCTAAGTCCATCAATGTAGGTGCAAATATCACTGATGCCACTGCTGTACCTGCTGTTGTAGATGCTGTTGTCATCGACATCATCGCACCCGAAATCGGTGCCAATAGATAGGAAGGCAAACCGGATGCCGTAATACTCTGGATCAGCACATTTTTCAGATCAGAGTTAGCAATAATGCCAGCGAGTGTTCCTGTACCCAATAACATAATCGCGACAGGTGACATGCGGCTGAGACCTGAGATGATAAATGTATTCGATTGGCGCCAATGCCCCATAATAACTGCGCCAGCAAGTCCGCCTATTGGCAATGCAATCAAAGGATCGATGGTGATATTAGCAATCGGACGCAGTGCCAGCAGTAGGATTGCAATAACTGGTGCAGAAATTGCTGCCATGAAGGAGGGAAGTGTTGCCTGTGCCGTCGGCGTCAATTCTTCATTGCTGACTTTATATCCCCGTTTTATCAGACGTGTTGAGAAATAGTAGGCCATGACTAATCCAAAAATCCCGGGAATTATGCCGGCAACCATCAGAGAAGTCAGAGGAACGTGAAATCCTTCCGATGCAGCAATGGTATTTGGATTGGGAGACATGACGTTTCCTGCTTTACCACCACCAATCATCGCCAGTAAAATCGCCATTTTCGATAAATCAGCACGATGAGCGATTGCCAATGCGATCGGCGCCACTGTAATCACTGCCACATCAATGAATACACCAACCGCAGTCAGCAACATGGTCGCTATAGCCAAAGCCAGTAACGCACGCTGTTCTCCAGCCTTGCGTACGATTGTTTCCGCTATCGTGTTTGCAGCTCCAGATTCAATCAAGACGCCAGCCAATACACCTGCTGCCAGTATACGTAAAACAGCATTTGTCATGCCTTGTGCACCTGTGACCATCAGACTGACCGTCTGAACCAAATCGGCACCACCAATCAGGCCACCGATCAGCGCTCCAATCATCATTCCATAAACAGGGGGAACTTTACGTAATATAAGAATAATTGCGACAACCAACGCAATAATGGCACCCAACGCAGAAACTGTCGTCATTGTCTTTTCTCTCTATTCGTCCCATGATTTTAGCTGAAACCACAATAATCTGATGACTACAAACGTACAACAGGCCATTTCGCAGGCATAAAAAAAGCGATAAGTAAATTATCGCTTTTTAATCAGTTAGTTTTTGAATAACTAACGTTTTAACTCAACTTATACTTTATTCAACTAACTAATAGTATGGGTGCTTATGCTTCAATAGCCAGTCGCAATTTTTTCATTGCATTTTTTTCTAGCTGTCGAACACGCTCAGCGGATACACCATATTTATCAGCCAGCTCTTGCAAAGTGGTTTTGTTGTCATCATCCAACCAACGGGCACGAATGATGTCTTGGCTACGCACATCCAGACCTTCCATGGCAACAGAAAGTTTATCCGCAGCATGGTTTTCCCAGTTATCTTCTTCAATGCCATCAGCAAAGTCAGAAGCTTTGTCTTGCAAATACAGCACGGGAGCCACGGGTTGACTATCATGATTGTCATCATCAGAAGACATATCAAATGCCATATCCTGCGCTGACATACGGGATTCCATCTCTCTGACGTCTTTACTGGTCACGCCCAACTCTTTGGCAACCAGTTCAACTTCATCCTGATTGAACCATCCCAGACGTTGTTTAGCCTTGCGCAAATTAAAGAACAGCTTACGCTGGGCTTTAGTTGTTGCAACTTTCACAATACGCCAATTACGCAATACATATTCATGGATTTCTGCCTTAATCCAGTGAACAGCAAAAGAAACCAGACGGACGCCTACTTCTGGATTAAATCGACGAACGGCTTTCATCAGGCCGATATTACCTTCCTGAATTAAATCCGCCTGTGGCAGACCATAACCGGCATAACTGCGAGCAACATGAACAACGAAGCGCAGGTGAGAAAGGATCAGCTTTTTCGCTGCATCCAGATCTCCCTGGTAATACAGCCTTTCTGCCAGTTCCTTCTCTTCCTCTGCGGACAGCATAGGGTAAATATTGGAGGCACGAATGTATCCTTCCAAACTACCTTGTGGAACTAATGCCAAAGTTTGCATTTCTTTTGTCATTCAAATTCTCTCAAAATCAGATCCAAATTGATGGCCTTTGAAGTTTGCCTGAATTTCCCCGTCAATGAGGTATTTTCAAGCCAAAGATATGTCTATTTTACCATCATGGAAAACATATTCAAATCGTCTAACTTGTATGAATATCAATACAAAGTTATAACTGTGATTTCGACTACAATTAAGCCCAAAAGTTCACCAAAAACCAGTAAACACCTTTACTCCGGCCTGAATCGACGTAAATGCTGAATTGTTGCAAACCACGCTGCAATCCAACCTATCATGCCTGAAATCAATACCAACAATAGTGATTCATCCCAACCCAGTCCATACAGTTTAAAACTCGTTCCAAAAACACTCGACACTTCCGTGACTACATTGGAAAGTTTCCATACCAACAGAGATGACAGGATCAGGGAAAAAATCGCGCCCAAAATACCCAGCAAAGCCCCGCCGTTGAGAAACGGACGCAGAATGAAGCCATCGGTCGCCCCAATCAGTTTCATCACATTAATCGTATCACGGCGGCTAAAGATGCTCAGTCGGACACTATTGCCGATTACCAGAAGCAGAGCCACAATCATCAGGACGCCTATCACGGCAGCAATCCGGCCAATAAGTACGGTAAGGGCGGTCAGACGGGAAAACCAGCTATCATCCATTCGGACTTCTTCAATGCCTTTTATCTGTGCAATCTGGTCACGCAATGTCGTTAATGCCTGTGAATCTTGGAAATTCAGTTTAGGCGAGATGATTGCGACTGCTGGCAAAGGATTCTCTTCCAGCAGATCCAAAGCACTGCTGAATCCCGACCAGGCACGAAATTCATTCACCGCCTCTTCACGAGAGAGGTAATTCACCGACTTAACGCCATCCATGCTTTTCAACTGCTCAACCAACTGCTTGGTGTTTGGATCAGCCAGTGACTTATCCAAATAAACCGTAAGCTGCGGGACGGGATACCACTGTACTACGGCCTGATTCACATTTTTCCAAACGATATAAAACACGCTTGGTAAGGTCAGTGAGATAGCAATAACCATGATGGTCAACAGTGTTGCCAGCGGCTGACGTAGCATGTCTGACAAGGTATTTTTCCATGCATAACGCCACTGCACACGCCAGCCCCCTTTCAATGATTTGGACTTGGAGGGTGGTGCTTTTTTCGCTGAAGGGCGAACATGTTTAGCCATGATTCTCCCCTTCCATACGTCCCTGATTCAGGGTCAGGATACGGTTATTTCTTCGCTCAATGAGGGCAATATCATGGGTAGCCATAAGAACCGTTACTCCGACGCGGTTAAATTCTTCAAACAAGCGCATGATCCCCTCAGAGAGTTCACCATCCAGATTTCCCGTCGGCTCATCTGCCATCAGAACGGTAGGTTTGTTCACCACAGCGCGGGCAATGCCAACACGCTGCTGTTCTCCTCCTGAGAGCTGAATAGGGAAGTTTTTCGCTTTGTCCAGCAAGCCGACCTTATCCAGTGCTGCAGATACCCGACGACGGATATCTTCAGTACTTGCCCCTGATATGATCAATGGCATGGCGACATTCTCGTATACCGTGCGATCCAGCAGTAAGTGATGATCCTGAAAAATCATGCCAAACTGACGACGTAGAAAAGGGATCTCACGGGATTTCAATCGGCTGATGTCATGACCAGCAAACCAAATATGGCCAGTGCTGGGACGTTCGATACCACAGATAAGTTTTAAAAGCGTACTTTTACCGGCCCCTGAATGACCGGTTAAAAATGCCATTTCTCCTGGGTGCAGATGAAAATCCACCCCTTGCAATGCCTGCCGTCCTCCCAGATAGGCTTTACTAACCTGTTCAAAGCGAATCATTGATAGTTAATCCTCTCGGGCAAAAAGAGCCTCAATAAAATCGTCTGCCTTAAATGGACGGAGATCTTCAATACCTTCCCCTACGCCAATGTAGCGGATTGGGATCTCAAATTGGTCGGCAATCGCGAAAATGACCCCACCTTTCGCAGTACCATCGAGTTTGGTCAGTGAAATACCCGTCAATCCCACAGCTTCATGGAATAGTTTAGCCTGACTTACTGCGTTTTGACCTGTGCTGGCATCCAGTGTCAGCATAATTTCATGTGGTGCCTCTTCGTCCAGTTTTTTCATCACTCGAACGATCTTCTTCAGTTCTTCCATCAGATGCGATTTGTTCTGCAAGCGCCCTGCTGTATCCGCAATCAGGACATCTACGCCTTTCGCTTTGGCTGATTGGATGGCATCAAAAATGACTGAGGCAGGATCAGAGCCTGTATGTTGAGCAACTACAGGAATTTTGTTGCGATCACCCCAGACCTGCAACTGTTCTACCGCCGCTGCACGGAAGGTATCTCCCGCTGCCAGCATGACGGATTTTCCCTGAGACTGGTACTGACGCGCTAACTTACCAATTGTGGTAGTTTTACCGACACCATTCACACCGACCATCAAAATCACGTAAGGCGATTTGCCTTCAATCTCCAGCGGCTTATCAACTTTTGCCAGAATGTCCGACATTTCTTCTTTCAGTTTAGAATAAAGTGCTTCAGCATCTTTTAATTCTTTGCGGCTGGCATGGGCAGTCAGACTAGTGATAATTTTACGGGTAGTTTCTACCCCCACATCCGCAATTAATAACTGTTCTTCCAGCTCTTCAAACAAATCATCATCAATTTTCTTGCCACGGAATAAGCCCAAAAATCCGGAGCCAAGATTCTGACGAGTTTTGACCAAACTGCGTTTCAAACGAGCAAAGAACCCTTCTTTAGTTGGGCGCTCTTGTTCTTTAGGTAATGCGGCTTGTTCTTCCGCTAAACGTTGCTGCTCCGCTTCTTCGGCTACACGACGGGCGGTTTCTTCCGCTAAATGCTGCTGCTCCGCTTCTTCGGCTACACGACGGGCGGTTTCTTCCGCTAAACGTTGCTGCTCCGCTTCTTCGGCGGCGCGACGGGTGGCTTCTTCCACCAAACGTTGCTGCTCCGCTTCTTCGGCTACACGACGGGCGGTTTCTTCCGCTAAACGTTGCTGCTCCGCTTCTTCGGCGGCGCGACGGGTGGCTTCTTCCACCAAACGTTGCTGCTCCGCTTCTTCGGCTACACGACGGGCGGTTTCTTCCGCTAAACGTTGCTGCTCCGCTTCTTCGGCGGCGCGACGGGTGGCTTCTTCCACCAAACGTTGCTGCTCCGCTTCTTCGGCTACACGACGGGCGGTTTCTTCCGCTAAACGTTGCTGCTCCGCTTCTTCGGCGGCGCGACGGGTGGCTTCTTCCACCAAACGTTGCTGTTCCGCTTCTTCGGCGGCACGGCGGGCGGTTTCTTCCGCTAAACGTTGCTGCTCCACTTCTTCGGCTACACGGCGGGTGGCTTCTTCCGCTAAACGTTGCTGCTCCGCTTCTTCGGCTACACGACAGGCGGTTTCTTCCGCTAAACGTTGCTGTTCCGCTTCTTCGGCTGCACGGCGGGCGGTTTCTTCCGCTAAACGTTGCTGCTCCGCTTCTTCGGCGGCGCGACGGGTGGCTTCTTCCACCAAACGTTGCTGTTCGGCTTCTTCGGCGGCGCGACGGGTGGCTTCTTCCACCAAACGTTGCTGTTCGGCTTCTTCGGCTACACGACGGGCCGCTTCTTCCACAGCCAGTTTTTCTTGTTCAATTTGTTCTTCTTGCTGTTTCTTATCTTGACGACCTAGTCCAAGCCAAGAGAAGAAACCTCTTTTTTTTTCTTTTGCCATCGGCCACTATACTCCTCGCGCTTAATTATGGCGTTATCAATCAGTATGCCCACTGAGATCGGTTCTAACGGTGATAAAATCCAGTCTAACATTTTCATCACACCACAACACATATCTATCGAGGATTTCGTGGTAAATTAATCAATAGGTTTCTTCATTCTCACTTTTTGTCTCCTTCGGATATTGTTTAATGACATTGGATGACAAATGATTAAATTACGTAAATTATGATTAAAAAACCACAGCGCGCGTCTTTGGGACAAATCCGCATTATTGGCGGCAAATGGCGTGGAAGAAAATTGCCAGTTCTGGATAGTGACGGGCTACGTCCAACGACTGATCGTGTCCGCGAGACACTTTTTAACTGGCTTATGCCAACGATTCAGGGAGCACGTTGTCTGGATTGTTTTTCAGGTAGCGGAGCGCTCGGACTTGAGTCGTTGTCACGCTATGCAGACTACGCTACTTTCATTGAGTATGATCACAATGTAGCAAAACAACTATCCGCTAATTTAGCTCTACTAAAAGCTGAAAATGCCAATGTGGTGCAAGGTAATGCACTACAATACTTAAATGGGGCCGGAACACCGTTTGATGTCATTTTCCTTGATCCCCCCTTCCGCAAAGGCATGCTCACGGAGACGATCAATTTATTGGAGTCCAATGGCTGGCTGGCGGAAGAAAGCTGGATTTATGTTGAAGCAGAATCAGAGTCTGCGGCAACAGAAGTGCCCCCAAATTGGCAATTGCATCGGGAAAAAGTCGCCGGACAAGTTGCTTATCGATTATATATTCGCCACCAGCAATCTGATGTCAGACCTGCTTAAATACGATTTTGGAGTCAATGATGTTTATTCAATTAGGAAGGGTTATCATGATTTTCGTTTGGGGGATCATGATCTTCAATTTAATCCACCCCTTCCCTAAGCCATTGAGATATTTTATGGATGTCGCCATGATATTCACAGTGGTCATGCATGCTTTTCAATTATTGCTGCTGAAAAATTCTCAGCCAAAAGATCAAAATCTATCTACTTTTCTTCAAACCAAGATCTTCTTTTTCGGCGTCTTTGAGCTATTAGCTTGGCAGAAAAAACAGCAACGAGAGAAGAAGTAATATTCCATAATACCGACAATATTCTGTCGGTATTATCTAAAACCTTTTCCAATAGATATGATGAGATATCTCCAATATATTTCAGGTTTCATCTAAGCGGTCATTGACGCAATCCCAATAATTACTCATTGACGTTCTTTGCTTTTGATAATAAAACGTTATTCATTCGTTAATAACGAATTAACATCGATAAGTCAGAGCACTCCGCACCAACCCCATCATAAATAAATAGTAATGCCTGATAAGACAGGCGTTGAACATTAAGGAAAGGAAAAATATGAGTTGGCCATTTCTTGCTGTGTTTTTCTCTGGGTGGTTATATATTGACGCTGCATATCGTGGTACCAATTGGCAGCAATGGGTTTTCCGCCCTGTTACGATGCTGCTTCTGTTATTGTGGGCATGTCAGGCACCTAATCTTGAGGCTTCAGGCTATCTCATCATTGCGGGGCTTCTCACCACCTTGCTTTCTGATTCAATCCGGATGCTCCCCAGTAAGTATTTAATTTTCTCATTCATTACGTTATTGCTGAGTTACTTGCTATACACCATCAGTTTCGCCTTAAATATGGGCTTTAGTTTCTTCTTCCCAATCCCACTGATTTTGCTGGCTGTTGGCGTTGTGATCATGCTCGTTGTCTGGACTCGTCTTGATAATATGCGTTGGCGGGTGATCGACACTTTCATTATGGCACTACTGATGGTCTGGGTTGCGAGTGAACAATATTTTTCACTCGGCAATGAGAGCCGTTTGTCTGTCATGACCGGGGCTATCCTGCTACTCCTTGCACATAGCATCAATATCATTGATCGGTATCGCTTCCCCTTTAAGTTATCAAAAGCCATTGTGGCTGCTTTCGGCTTTATAGGGCACTTTTTGATTATTCGTTCTCTGTTTCTATAGTGAAGGACTGATGACATTAAATATCACCCCAAGAGGAAAGACGTTGATGATGAGGATTCAGCTTAGATAGCACAAATTATCAAAAAAATTCCTCTTATTGGATTTGACTCTGGAGTTAACTCCAGAGTGTAGAGTTAATCTTATCTAACCTGAATTAACTCTATTTGAGAGGTCGACTATGTTTTCCACGTCCAAAAAACATAATCAATCAAAGTTCGATTCTCTGTCTTCCCAGAAAAAAGACCATCACGATCATAACCATGATCACACTCACGATCCGCATGACAAAGCCCATTCTCATGACAAAACACAT
This sequence comes from Xenorhabdus hominickii, assembly GCF_002632725.1. GTDB lineage: Bacteria > Pseudomonadota > Gammaproteobacteria > Enterobacterales > Enterobacteriaceae > Xenorhabdus > Xenorhabdus hominickii. The sequence goes on along the minus strand of NZ_NJAI01000001.1, from coordinate 1,232,612 downwards.
GAACATGGACATGAGCATGAGCATGAGCATGAGCATGAGCATGAGCATGATAGCGCACACTGTTCACATGATCATGCACATACCATACAAGATAGCTCTCCCCCTGAATTGACCGCCAATCAACGCTTTAATTGGGTCATTCATGGTATGGATTGCCCAAGTTGCGCAGGAAAAATCGAAAATGCTGTAAAAAAATTACCGGACGCTAAACAGGTAAAAGTGCTATTTACCACAGAAAAACTCGTGGTTGATTCTGATGTTGATATTCGGGCTTCCGTCGAGCAAGCGGTAAAACAAGCTGGTTTTGAAATCAAGGAGACTGGTTCAGTATCTAAACTGCCTTCACCCACAAATCACTGGAAAACTTTTGCCCCGATCCTTCTTCTCCTCGTTTTGATGCTAATGAGCGGAGGGTTATCCAAAGTCAATGCTCCCGCTGGGCAAATCGCTTTCATCATTACCGCCTTAATTGGGCTATATCCGGTTGCAACCAAAGCCATCAAACTGATTCGCTCAGGGACACCCTTTGCGATTGAAACATTGATGAGTGTTGCCGCGATCGGTGCCTTGTTCATTGATGCCACCGCAGAAGCGGCGATGGTTATTTTGCTGTTCAAATTAGGGGAAGTCCTGGAATCCTATGCCGCAGGGCGTGCCCGTCGTGGAGTTAGTGCTTTGATGGCATTGATACCTGATCAAGCCTTGCTGATTAAGGATGGAAAGAAAAAAACCGTCTCAGCGGCTGATTTACGCCCTGATGATATTATTGAAATTGCCCCCGGAGCCCGTTTACCCACTGATGCCGAACTTCTCAGCCCCTTCGCCAGCTTTGATGAAAGTGCGCTGACGGGGGAATCTATTCCCATAGAACGACATCAGGGAGAGAAAGTTTCGGCGGGTTGTCTTTCTGTCGATAGTGCGGTGCAGATGAAGGTGATTTCCGAACCCGGACACAACGCTATCGACCGTATTCTGCAATTGATTGAAGAAGCAGAAGAACGTCGTGCTCCGATTGAACGTTTCATCGACCGATTCAGCCGTATCTATACCCCGCTGATTATCTTGTTATCTGCGCTCGTTGTCCTGATCCCACCTCTGTTCTTCGCCGGATCGTGGGAAACCTGGATTTACCGTGGCCTTACTCTGCTATTGATTGGTTGCCCTTGTGCTCTGGTCATCTCGACGCCTGCTGCGATTACATCGGCACTGGCAGCAGCGACCCGGCGTGGTGCTTTAATCAAGGGTGGAGCGGCATTGGAGCAACTCGGTTCAGTGACCACAATTGCACTGGATAAAACCGGCACACTGACTGAAGGCAAACCACACGTCACTGATATTGAGCCAGTGGAAAACATCAGTACAGAAACCTTACTGGCACTGGCTGGCGCCGTAGAAAGTGGCTCCCATCATCCATTGGCGAAAGCGATCCTTGACGCCGCTGAAAATAAAGGGGTAACCATTGTTGAAGCTGAACACCGCAAAGCACTGGCGGGGATCGGGGTTGAAGGACAATTGTCAGGGCAGAGAATTTTAGTCGCCGCTCCCGGACGGTTGCCTGAAAATGCTTTGTCTACAGAATGGAAACAAAGGGTTACGGAATTAGAAAACAGCGGTAAGACGGCGGTTTCTGTCATGCAGGGAGAGCAATTTGTCGGGCTAATTGCTATGCAAGATACCCTACGTCATGATGCTATAGACACTATCCGTCTCCTGAAAAAACAAGGGGTCGAAGCGGTTATGCTGACAGGGGACAACCCTCGTGTGGCAGCAGCAATTGCGGGTAAATTGGGCATTGATTATCGTGCCGGCCTATTACCTGAAGATAAGGTGAAAGCTGTTACTGAACTGAACAAAAAGCACAACACAATGATGGTCGGCGATGGCATCAACGATGCGCCAGCCATGAAAGCAGCCACTATCGGTGTTGCCATGGGTAGCGGCACGGATGTTGCGCTTGAGACAGCCGACGCCGCGCTGACACATAACCGGCTGACGGGTTTACCTGAAATTATCGCGCTATCGCGTAAAACACATTACAACATTCGCCAGAATATTACCCTGGCATTAGGTTTAAAGGCGGTATTCTTGGTGACGAGTTTATTGGGTATTACGGGACTGTGGATGGCGGTTTTGGCCGATTCAGGCGCAACTGCATTGGTCACAGCAAATGCTATACGGCTGCTGAGAATTAATTCACTGAAATGATAAATCAGCATTCGGCCAAATTCATGTAAATCTATACCCAATGGATTTCAAGATACAGCGCGGCGGAAGGGAAACAAATCCCCAGAAACATAACAAACAATGTGACTGGGGTAGCTACGCGAAAAACAACAAATTGAAAAGGTGCATACTTCGCACCTTTTCAAAATTACAATTACACAAAATTGCTATTAAGGAAAAAGGATATATGGCATTCAGCGAGGTGATAAATTATTACCAAATGCCATAATCTAAAGCCTAGCACGGATCATTTTTTCTGCCAGTCAACTACGCATTATATTTCGTAATTACACTCTATTTTCTCAATTACACGCTAGTTTCGCTTTTTCTGAGCAAATACCGATAAGGAGTTTGTTCCGTCTCCTGCGCGATCAACGCATGGTCCATAAAACGACAAAAACCCGGAATATCGCGGGTTGTCGCAGGATCATCAGCAAGGATCAATAACGTCTGACCAGCAGTCATATGGCGAACAATTTTACGTACCATCATTACTGGCTCTGGGCAGCGTAATCCTAACGTATCAAGCGTTTTGTCAGGATTAGCAAAAACATCGGACATAACAATCTCTGTAGGTTCAAACAATCTATAGTCGCAGATTATATTACAAACTGTCGCCGACTGTCGCACTTTGCTTTTGTTACGCGACGCGTTATGATCCCTTTTCGCCTGATATTTCAGGCACATTTATTTTCTGGGTTCCCTCACCCCATCCACCAAAAAGGTACAATATGCTCCAAATGTTTCAATTGACTGCACAACAACGAATCGCAGCATTGTTCTGGCTTTCGTTCTTCCATACCTTAATAATTACCTCAAGTAATTACCTGGTGCAACTACCTATCACTATTTTTAGTTTGCACACCACTTGGGGCGCATTTACATTTCCCTTTATTTTTTTGGCAACCGATCTGACGGTACGTATTTACGGTGCGCCACTCGCTCGCCGAATCATCATTTCCGTCATGCTTCCCGCACTATTGATCTCTTATCTGATTTCCGCTCTATTTTTCCAAGGGATATGGCAAGGATTCGAAGCATTGGGAACCTTTAATTTGTTTGTTGCCCGTATTGCTGCCGCCAGCTTTATGGCCTATGTGCTCGGCCAGATATTGGATGTCAGTGTTTTCAATCGACTGCGCCAAAAACGCCGCTGGTGGATAGCGCCGGCTACCGCCATGTTTTTCGGTAATATGCTCGATACTCTGGCCTTTTTCTTTATCGCCTTTTACCGCAGCACTGACGCATTCATGGCAACACATTGGGTAGAAATTGCCTTGGTGGATTATGCGTTCAAGCTATTTATCTGTCTGCTTTTTTTCCTACCCGCGTATGGCATCCTGTTGAATTTAATCCTGAAATTCTTTTTCGTCCGATCAGAAGAAAAAACGCTGATTAAAACACACTAAAATAAAGTGGCACCCTGAAACGATCAGGGTGTCAATCATAATTTTGCTTGTTTTCCTCTCAAATCACGCATTTCCTGTTTTTACTCATAACTTCGCTGTCTATTTTGCCGTATAGTGTTGGCGGAAAGAAAGATAGTGTTGACGGACAGGTAACCACATACTTTTATTTAAAACTGCCCGTGGATCTACCACATGCCAGTATTGTGATGCTCCATGTGTAGTTTCCAGTGAAGAAGGAATAATTCTTATGCTGAAAGTGATCCAGTCTCCATCCAAATATATCCAAGGGCCTGGTGCGTTATCTCACATTGGCCGATATACCAAAATGCTTGCTGACCACGTTTTCGTGATTGCCGATAATTTCGTGATGAGTCTTATTGGTGATTCCGTCAGCAAAAGCCTGGAAGAATACGAAGTCACCAGCTACTTCGAAGTCTTTAATGGCGAATGCTGCCGTAGTGAAATTCAACGCCTGTCTGCTATTCTGGCAAGCAATCAATGCCAGGCCGTAATTGGAATCGGTGGCGGCAAAACGATTGATACCGCGAAGGCTGTGGCATACGAATCCAAAACACCCGTAATTATTTCCCCTACTCTTGCTTCAACGGATGCACCAACCAGTGCTCTTTCCGTCTTATATACCGAACTTGGCGAGTTCGACAGCTATCTGTTCTACCCGCAAAATCCGAATATCGTGCTAATGGACACCAATATCATTGCCAAAGCACCTGTTCGCCTATTTGCCGCAGGAATGGGTGATGCGCTAGCCACCTATTTTGAAGCTCGGGCCAATAGTACAGCCCATAAACCCACAATGGCCGGCGGTTTAACATCTAACACAGGTCTGGCACTCGCTAAACTCTGTTATGAAACGTTGCTGGCAGAAGGTTATAAGGCAAAGTTGGCAGTGGAGGCCGGTGTCAGTACGGCGGCGGTGGAAAATATTGTTGAGGCAAATACCTATCTCAGTGGTATCGGTTTTGAAAGCGCAGGACTGGCGGCCGCTCACGCCATCCACAACGGTTTTACGGTTCTGGAAGAGTGTCATCATCTCTATCATGGGGAAAAAGTGGCATTCGGCACGCTGACGCAATTGATATTGGAAAACAGCCCAAACGAAGAGTTAGAAACCGTACTCGATTTCTGTGTACAGGTGGGTCTGCCGGTAACACTAGAACAACTGGGCTTGCGCAACAGTGAAAAACTGAATCAAAAAATCATGCAGGTTGCAATAGCAAGCTGCGCTGAGGGAGAAACCATTCACAATATGCCATTCGCCGTAACTCCTGATCAGGTTTACGCCGCTATCTTGGCCGCAGATCGGATGGGGCAGGATTGGTTGTATTAAATGATTGGGAAAGAGATTAGTACAAGATTTCTGCCCCGACAAGATGGCCAAAGCATGTTGTTCGCATAAGAACTAATTAGTATAAGGCCTGAATACCTATCATTGTATATGTGCAATGATAGGTACATTTGATTGCATCTTACGATCGACACTGCGCCAGAATCGGGTCTTATTCACCGTACCATCAATTTGCTTCAGTTGAGCAATAAAATATATACAGAACCGTCCTTTTTGTTTGATAAGGAACAAAAACGAGCGAGAAACGCGCATAGAAAGATATGAAAAATACAGTTCGTGATAAGAATAGAACGGGCATGCCCCCGTAGGAACATGCCCATGATGAGATTAACGATATCCGCGAATGCTCTAATTTGTGGGTTCCGGCCAAATCTCAGCAATATGGCTCAAGCACTCTTCTTTAGATCCTGTCTTACCTGTTGCCATCCATCCCATAGGGATCTCAAACTCAGTAGGCCAGACCGAATACTGCTTTTTGACGTTCACGACAACTCTCCAGTTCATGTCATCGTTTCCTGTTAATTGCCCCATGATACTGCCTCCTTTATGAAGTTTTCTGACAGGACTGCCGGTAAGAACCCTGTATCAATCAGATAACGCAACACTTGATGGACATATTCAGCCGTAATTGTAGGACACCGAATATCACTTCCAGCCAATCCCGCCAGCGTATTCTTCAATTCCAATTCAGGATGAATTTCATCAATATAAGCCGGATCCAACGCCCGATAAGGTCTTTCTGTCATATCCCTGATCAACGGGATAAGTGGGTACAGTGGATGAGTGTCATCCAACGCAAGGATTTTCTCTTTACCTTCATTGAACGGTACGGGATTGAGGATATACCCGAAGTCCTGTACCCAGTCGAAAAATTGACGGATAGAAACCTGTTCAGGGTTGAATAAGTTGAAGAATTTCCCATTGGACTCCGGTTGCTTCGAGAGATGCACCATTGATGCCGCCACATAATCCACAGGTACGATATCAAGCAACAGAGCATGATCCGGATAAAAGCCCATTGCTAAATAACCTTTCAGTGATGCGACCAGATAATCATTTCCTTGTGCAGCCCCTGTGCGAGTGTGTCCCAGAATCAGCCCCGGACGGTAAACACTCACAGGTACGCCTCGTTGACGGGCAATATTGATGATCCCTTCTGATACCCACTTACTGCCAGAATAACCGGAAGGATCACGTATCGACTCACTCATTGCGCGATCATCTTCCATATAAGGACGCGGTGATTCTGTAGCAAACAGTGCATTCACAGAAGATACATAATGGAAATGTTTCAGTCTGGCTGTGCAAGCCAGTTCCAACGCCGTTCGGGTGCCATCAACATTGATGCTCTTCAGGGCGCTGTAAGGATAGATGAAATTAACCAATGCCCCGTTGTGATAAATCACATCAACATCTTCTGCAAGCTGCGTCCATATCTCCGGCAGCAACCCAAAACGAGGCTGCCCCAAATCACCGATAATAAAATCCACACGCTCAAGCCGATTACCAACATCAATCTGGTAATTGTTGAACCCGGCCTGCACTCTAGCGCGGGCATGTTTTTCATCAGAGTCACGGCTCAAGCAAATAACGTTGGCTGAAGTCTGTTTCAGTAACTGTTCTAGCAAATGCAGCCCAAGATACCCAGTGGCTCCTGTGAGTAATACCGTGTTTGGCTGATACCAATTAGCATGAAGCAATCCATCAGGACGAATCTTTTCTTTCAGATAGACATCATTCCTAAGCGTTTCATCATGCTGCCGGATTAATGCTTCACTATGATAAGCTCCTTTGTTCTGGGCTGGATTTATGTGACGCACGACCATCATCTCATCCAAAATGGCCGATATTCTGGCAACCGTCGCTTCAATATAGATGCCAGAAATCGGTATCCTCAGTGAAAAGGCTTTCTCAATCTGCTCGACCATACGGGCGACAAGGATGGAGTGTCCTCCGATTTGGAAGAAATCATCGGTGATCCCAAAGGCGTCTGTCGCCAGTAAATCGCGCCAAATGGCATACACGCGTTTTTCTGTTTCTGTTTGAGGCTGTATCGCGTCATAACTTGCATTCAGTCGTTCCGCAACTTCTTCTAATCGCTTTTTGTCTCTTTTGCCACTGCTTGTCAGTGGAATATAAGGAATACGGAAATATTCGGTAGGGATCCAAGCTTCATGCAGCACTTCCCTGAGTGACATTTGCGTCTCACGTACCCAATCTTCTGGCACAATCATATTCGGATTGAACAGTAAGAACGCTTGAATCTTGGCAAGATCACCACTGCCGGCCACGCGGATAATGGCATCTTGTACGTCAGTTTGTTTCCTTAATGCGATTTCTATCTCACCCAACTCGATTCGATATCCACGCACTTTCACCTGATCATCCTGCCTTCCCATATAAATCAGGGTACCATCTTCAAGCATACGGGCCATATCACCAGTCAAATACGCCCTTTTGCCTTTTTGCGCCATATCAGGTACATATCGTTTGGCGGTTTCAGTCGGGTTATTGCGGTACCCTGCCGTCACTCCCATCCCTCCGATAAGTATTTCTCCCACGGTTCCTTTGGGGACTGGGCGCAAGTGCTTATCCACAATTGTGATACTGGTACCCGGGATGGGGCCACCCAACTGAACTTTATCTCCTTTTTTCATACGGAATGCGGTTGACCAAATGGTTGTTTCCGTTGGACCATAAACATTCCATAATGTGCCACCGGTGGCTGTCAACTGATCAGCCAAATCTTGCGACAACGCTTCTCCACCGCACAACATACCCATATCAGGACGAGGCTTCCAACCCGCATTCAACGCCATTGACCAAGTCACAGGTGTCGCTTGGACAAAAGTAAATTGCGGATCTGACAGCAGTTCGGATAACGCCATCGCATCGCGCTGAGTATCAATTGAAGTAATGTGAATACTGCCACCATGAACGACCGTCAGCAGCAACTCTAACACTGAGATATCAAAAGAAAACGTAGTCAATGCCAACATATGCTCACGCTGACTGACCGACAGTAATTTACCGAATCCGCATAAGCAAGCCGCCAGATTGTCATGCTGTACTTGTACTGCTTTTGGCAACCCTGTAGAGCCAGAGGTAAACATCACATAAGCGGGGTGATCACCCAACGCAGGAATATCGATGTCTCCAGTTATTTCATCTTTATTTATCTCACGAGCATTACGTAAGATAACATCTATAGGGATTGATGTTGACGCCTTGAGACTCGCCGACACCGTATCATCGGACACCAGAATACTTTCCGGTAGACTAGCGAGAATATCATTCAGACGTTTTTCTGGCATCATGGTGTTCAGAGGGATATACACCGCCCCAATTCGCCAAATTGCCTGCATAGTGACAAACCATGAAATGCCCCGCTGAGCAGCAATAGCAACAAAACTTCCCATTTTGACGCCATATTGATTTAAAACATGTGCTGCATTTTCAATCCGCTGATTCAATTCACCAAATGTCAGTGTTTCATGTGGATCAGAAACCGCCATATGATGCGGTACAATTTTTGCCAATTCAGCCAATCGAGAGGGGACATTTTTGAACCATGGTTCAAGATATTCTTCCATGTGACTGATATTGCTATTTATTTCAGTATCATTGTCAGCAGGATAAGATTTTTGCCCAGTAAATGCTGTGTGTAATATTGCCTTGTGTGTGTAAGTATTCATAATGATGTTCTCATTTTAAGCTCCATTAGTTTCATCACTTTTGGTGATGAATGGAGACATGAATGCTAGTAGTCGTTATATTTCAGCTTTAGCCTACATTCAGCATTTTCGAATGCTTTATGTTGACATCAACTGAATCATAAAAATAAATCGCAAAAATTTAATGCGAATTTAATAAATATATTAATTAGTATTAGTTTGTAATCTTTGATTAATTAAATAATCAACTTATATAAATCAGAGCATTTATTGATAACAGAGTGTATTACGCCTATACAAACCGTCATCATTTACATACAACATATTGATATTATTATAATTTACTTCATAAATGGTTATCTAAGACTACATGGTTACCGCGTTCATGATCATAAATACCCATTTATAGTAATATCCATTATTTTGAATTTAAATTTCAAACATTTTATTTGTAATCGAGTGATAAAAAACGCCACACATGTAAATAGTAATACAAATCCAAAATACATCTTTTAAATACTCACTAGAATTTAAATGACGTTACCCATTAAAGCCACAACAAAAAAACATCACTACCAATGTATTAAATTACCTTTATTAAACTAAGCTTATTAATCCTCATTTATATAGGGTTATATTTATGCGGGTTATATTTATACATTTAAATGGTTACGATGGTAAAAAAATTTCCCTGATAATAAGTTTTTGTGTGATAAAGAACAAAAACGAACTTAAAACACACAAAATCAGCACAACAAACAATTTATTGTGACAAACATCACGATAATATGAAGAATATTTATTTTAATAATTTGCTAAATCGCTCAAAATTAACGTCTTTGCGAAATTATATCTATATGTTAGCGATACCTCACAGTTGCATTAGACTGTTTTAGCTAATATTACATTCGATATAGAAAATAATTAGTTTGAATTTTTTCGTTTAATACTATCACTGCTCATCGGTGGTGATTCGCTCATACAGAAGCCACGTGGAGACAAATATGTTAAGTATTTTTAAGCCGGCGCCTCATAAGGCTCGGTTGCCTGAGCAAGAAATAGATCCTTTCTATCGTCGTATGCGCTGGCAAATTTTTATGGGGATTTTCTTTGGCTATGCCGCCTATTATCTGGTAAGGAAAAACTTCGCTCTGGCAATGCCTTATTTAGTAGAACAAGGTTTTTCCAGAGGTGACCTCGGTTTTGCCTTATCTGGGATTTCAATCGCATATGGTTTCTCAAAATTCATTATGGGTTCCATCTCTGACCGTTCAAATCCCCGTGTTTTCCTGCCTGCTGGCTTGATACTCGCAGCTGCCGTGATGCTGTTTATGGGCTTTGTACCATGGGCAACATCAAGCATTGCTATTATGTTTGTCCTGTTGTTCTTGTGTGGCTGGTTCCAAGGCATGGGATGGCCTCCTTGTGGCCGTACTATGGTTCATTGGTGGTCACAAAAAGAGCGTGGTGGAATAGTTTCTATCTGGAACTGTGCCCATAACGTTGGTGGTGGTTTACCTCCACTGCTGTTCTTGCTGGGTATGGCGTGGTTCAATGACTGGAAAGCCGCACTTTATATGCCTGCATTCGCGGCCATACTGGTTGCGTTAATCATCTTCGCTTTGATGCGTGATACGCCACAATCTTGTGGTTTGCCACCAATCGAAGAGTACAAAAATGACTATCCACCTGATTATACTGAACAAGATGAAAAGGAACTGACTGCAAAAGAGATTTTCATGCAGTACGTCCTGCCTAACAAATTGCTGTGGATGATCGCGATTGCCAACGTATTCGTTTATTTGCTGCGTTACGGTATCCTCGACTGGTCACCAACTTATTTGAGAGAAGTGAAGCATTTTGCACTGGATAAATCATCTTGGGCTTACTTCCTGTATGAGTATGCGGGTATTCCGGGTACGCTGCTGTGTGGCTGGATGTCTGACAAAGTGTTCAAAGGCAACCGTGGTGCCACTGGTGTATTCTTTATGGTACTGGTCACTATCGCCACTGTCGTATTCTGGATGAACCCGGCAGGTAACCCGAATGTCGATATGATTTGTATGCTGGTTATCGGCTTCCTGATTTACGGCCCTGTGATGCTGATTGGTCTGCACGCCCTTGAACTGGCACCGAAAAAAGCAGCCGGAACAGCAGCAGGCTTTACTGGTTTGTTTGGCTATTTAGGCGGTTCAGTGGCAGCCAGTGCCATCGTCGGTTACACCGTTGACTTCACCGGCTGGGATGGTGGCTTTATGATTATGATCGGTGGTAGCGTATTAGCCGTCATTTTGCTTCTGTTTGTCATGTTAAGTGAAAATAAACACAAGCAGGAAATTGCTCGCAATAGCTAATCAGTGAATTACCATTCTAACACAGTAATAATTATGCATAATTAACCGCAGTATTGTTTTTAATGCTGCGGTTAATGGGTAAAAAAATCATATTCAATTTTTTCAGCATCATTTACCATTTACTAAGTTCTACCGATTTAACTCATAACAAGCTCTATTGTTTATATTATTCTACTATCAGATAACAAGAATTATGGATTTTCCATCATATCCATTTTAACTTGATAATTTTTAAATGATTTAAATCCCGGCTATTTTATGAAGCAAAAAGAATGATAAACATGTCAATAAAATCAATGTCATCCTTCGTTATCTGTCGAACGCTATATTGTATTAAACCCTAAAAAATATAAGTAATAAGTTTAGATAATCAGCTTCACTGTCATAAAAATGTGACAAGATACGAATAAAATTGATGAAGGGTATTGTGTTAATTTATTTTTTTCTATAAAACGGCACGAAACAATAACTGACTTCTGCCAAAAAACTAAAAAATAAATAACATCAATTTTATTTAATATTTTTACCACAATTTTCTATTACAGTTCTTTATTACCATAAATGGAGAATCCCAATGCAGACCCCTATAAAAGCAATCATGGCAGGCATTCTGTTAGCATCATCGATGTCAGGTATTGCACACGCAGAAGATAAGATTGTTATCGCCCATCGTGGGGCCAGTGGTTATCTACCTGAGCACACCCTGCCAGCTAAAGCCATGGCCTATGCACAGGGCGCTGATTACCTCGAACAAGATCTGGTCATGACCAAAGATAATGAATTGGTCGTATTGCATGACCATTATCTCGACCGCGTAACGGATGTCGCAGAACGTTTTCCAAACCGTGCACGTGCCGATGGCCGCTACTATGCCATTGACTTCACCTTACCAGAAATCAAATCGCTGAAATTTACCGAAGGCTTTGATATCAAGGATGGTAAAAAAGAACAAAGCTATTCAAACCGTTTCCCAATGGGAAAATCGGATTTCCGCATTCATACCTTCCAGGAAGAGCTGGAGTTTATTCAGGGACTCAACAAATCCACTGGCAAAAATATTGGTATCTACCCTGAAATCAAGGCTCCGTGGTTCCATCGCCAAGAAGGTAAGGATATTACCACCAAGGTATTGGAAGTTCTGAAACAATATGGTTACACCAAAAAAAGCGACAAAGTCTATCTGCAATGTTTTGATGCCAATGAACTGAAACGCATCAAAAATGAGCTGGAGCCGAAACTGGGAATGGATCTGAAACTGATTCAGCTTATCGCTTACACCGACTGGAACGAAACCTACGAACAAAAATCCGATGGCACATGGCAAAATTATAGTTATGACTGGATGTTTAAACCGGGTGCTATGAAAGAAGTGGCGCAATATGCTGATGGCATTGGCCCTGATTACCATATGCTTATCGACAATGATTCTACACCGGACAACATCAAGTTAACCGGCATGGTGAAAGAAGCACACGCCAGTCATTTGGCGGTACATCCGTACACTATCCGTATCGATCAACTGCCCAAATATGCCACCAGCGGCAAGCAATTGTTTGATATCGTTTTCGACAAAGCCGATGTCGATGGCGCATTCACCGATTTCCCTGATTTAGCGGTGAAGTTCTTGGAAGAACATCACGAGCATAAATAAGTTTAGTACAAATCATAAAGGGGACATTTAAGTTGTCCCCTTTATTGTTCAACATCAGATTAAAACTATGCGATTCATCGCTTCACATCAGGAAATTCCCACTGGGAATGCGATCACTTCACTGATCCTTTCTGCCCCCAATGCCAGCATAATCAAACGATCAACCCCCAAAGCGACTCCCGCACATTCAGGCATCCCATATGCCAATGCTTGAAGCAAATATTCATCAATCGGCTGAACAGGCAGTCCCATCGTTTCACGTTTACGATTATCCTGTTCGAAACGCAGTCGTTGCTCCGAGCTATCCGTGAGTTCACGGAAGCCATTCGCCAATTCCATACCCTTGAAATACACTTCAAAGCGCTGGGCAACACGATGATCTTCTTTACTGATTTCTGCCAAAGCCGCTTGGGATGCCGGAAAATGATAGATAAATGTCGGTTTCTCAATGCCGATATGAGGCTCCACTCCCATAGTAAAGAGCAGTTGCAGCAAAGTATCCCGATCTTCTTCGTGATCAGCGATATTGCTCAGATCCAGTTTTGCAGCCACTTCACGCAATTTCTCTTTGCTTGCAGTAAGGGGATCGGCTTCCAGATACCGAATAAATGCTTGTTGGTAAGAAAGTGATTCAGCACTTTCACAATCCAAGATCTGCTGCAATAAATCATCCACTTCATTCATCAGGCGGTACATGTCGTAATGTGGCCGATACCATTCCAGCATGGTGAACTCAGGGTTGTGATGACGCCCCGCTTCCTCATTACGGAAACTTTTCCCCATCTGATAAATGGAACCACTTCCAGCCGCCAACAGACGCTTCATGTGGTATTCAGGGCTCGTCATCAGGTACAAAGTCAAACCATCCGCCGCTCCCGGCCCGACAAAGCGCGTCTGGAAGGGAACCAGATGGACGTCGGTGATGGTCGCTTGACTCATCGCGGGTGTTTCAACTTCCAGCACCCCACGTTCTGCGAAAAAGCGCCGTATTTCTGCTAGAATCTCCGCCCTTTTCAATAAATTGGCGATAGGGGCACTTGGCTGCCAATCCGCGACTTCGTTCATATTCCTATGACTCCAAAATAAAACAAAACGCGCAGTTTACCCGCATCAAGCCCACCAGACAAATCATTGCCTTCACTTTATTTATACTGAGAAATATAGATATCCATATCTATACTCAAGTAAATTCTTTTACAACACTTTTTAGCTGCACGTTGATAAAAAATTAATTATTCATCATATGATGATAACACCTGCAATGTATCTTTCCTGATGCTTCCCCACAAATCCATTGGTTTTCAGTGACACCTTTCTCTGGTGAATTAGAGCTAACAATAATGTTGTGTATAACCCTACTCCTTCTATTTGCTTGTCAGGACTTACTAAATAAAAATCAGTATATACTTCTTCTTCAGTATCTTTAAATGTTACTTTAACATTATTAGTTGAGGTTGCTTCAAATCTGGGATAAGTTTCCAATTCTATTATTTCTACATTTCCATAATATTCAATTTCATTTAAAGAATAAGATTGATCACTACTCATAACAATACTCCTTAAAAAGATTTTTCATATAAAAACACAAACAGACAAAGGATTGCCACATAGATATCAGCATTTAAATCAAGCACCATAGCAATATATTAAATATTACTATTAATCAATAAGATAAATAAAAGTTAATTCAGTTTATTACTGGTGTAACTCTCTCCAATCCACATAATTATTTATGTTATTTTAGGTTATTCACTTACCACTATGGTACAACTGAAAACCTATTAGAGACATATAAAAGTTAGTCAGGAAACACTATTTTGTCAAAAAATAATTCGTGATATTAAATCTTATTTTTAGGCTATTAAATTAATAATGGAAACAATTACCCCTTTTTAATACTCATGCCATATTTTTATTTTTATCTATAAAAATCAATCGGCAAACACAGTAATCACCAGATATTTATTAACCTATTAACTTATCAATAAATATTATTTAATTCACATATTAATTAGATGAATTTCTTTATAATAAAAGACATCACCGTTATACGAATTAATTAATTTAATATTTTTTTATATACACTACATTTTATATAAACCAAAATGATGAAGTTATCTTCATATTGGCACGTAATTTTCAAATAGGTTAAAACATGCACAAGATCATATTTTATCAGTAAAACCCTGCAAAACCCGCATCCATATCAAGTTTACCCTTTCCACAATCCGTTATAATTAAACCACATAAAAAGTAAAGGATAATGTTCCTAATTCATTAAGGTACAAAAGATTTACCGATAACACTCTGTCAAACAAGAAAAAATGTCGCTGCATAGATAGCAAGGATAAAGAAAGTGACGAGTGATAATGCATTGGGTCTTCTGACGTAAATTTATTAATTTCACTTGATGATTCACTTGAACAATGGAGAAATGCAGTGAAAACTTTCAATACTGATCTGGCAATTATTGGGGCGGGTGGTGCAGGTTTACGAGCAGCAATCGCGGCTGCTGAAGCTAACCCCAATCTCAATATTGCGCTGATATCAAAAGTTTATCCCATGCGTAGCCACACTGTGGCCGCAGAAGGTGGCTCAGCAGCAGTCACTCAGTCGCACGATTCCTATGATTTTCATTTCAACGATACGGTGTCCGGTGGTGACTGGTTGTGTGAACAAGATGTGGTTGAATATTTCGTCAAACACTGCCCGACAGAAATGATCCAACTGGAACAGTGGGGCTGCCCGTGGAGCCGTAAGGAAGATGGCTCCGTGAACGTACGTCGTTTCGGTGGCATGAAAATTGAACGTACATGGTTTGCCGCAGATAAAACCGGCTTCCATATGTTGCATACTCTGTTCCAAGCCTCTCTTAAATATCCCCAAATTCAGCGTTTCGATGAGCACTTTGTGCTCGATATTCTGGTAGACGAAGGACAAGCGCGCGGTTTGGTTGCTCTGAACATGATGGAAGGCACAAAAGTTCAGATCCGCGCGAATGCAGTCATTATGGCAACCGGCGGGGCCGGACGCGTATATCGTTACAATACCAATGGCGGTATTGTTACCGGTGATGGAATGGGTATGGCACTCCGCCACGGTGTACCATTGCGCGATATGGAATTTGTGCAATATCACCCAACAGGTTTGCCAGGATCAGGGATTTTGATGACCGAGGGCTGCCGTGGTGAAGGCGGTATTCTGGTCAACAAAGATGGCTACCGCTATCTACAGGATTATGGAATGGGGCCAGAAACACCTCTTGGTCAACCAGAAAATAAATACATGGAATTGGGGCCACGGGATAAAGTTTCTCAGGCTTTCTGGCATGAATGGCAGGCTGGCCGTACTATCGCTACTCCTCGTGGTGATGTGGTTCATCTTGATCTACGCCATTTGGGTGAGAAAAAACTGCTCGAACGTTTGCCATTTATCTGTGAGCTGGCAAAAGCCTATGTTGGCGTCGATCCGGTCAAAGAACCGATCCCTGTTCGACCAACCGCGCATTACACCATGGGTGGAATCGAAACCAATCAACAGTGTGAAACCCGTATCAAAGGGCTATTCGCCATTGGAGAGTGCTCTTCCGTTGGCTTGCATGGCGCAAACCGTCTTGGATCTAACTCTTTGGCTGAATTGGTTGTCTTTGGTCGTCTGGCTGGTGAAGAAGCCGTCAAACATATTCAGGAAGTACAACCCGCCAATGACAGTGCACTGAATGCCCAATCCCGTGACATCGAAGATAAATTCAATAAATTACTGAACCAGAAAGGCAGCGAGAATTGGGCGAAAATCCGTGATGAACTGGGAACGTCAATGGAAGAAGGCTGTGGTATTTACCGCACACCTGAGCTGATGCAGAAAACCATCGACAAAATTGCCGAATTGAAAGAACGTTTCAAACATATCGAAATTACCGACCGTTCCAGTGTATTCAATACTGATTTGCTCTACACCATCGAGCTGGGATTTAGTTTGGATGTCGCTGAGTGTATGGCGCATTCTGCCATGAACCGCAAAGAATCACGTGGTGCCCACCAGCGTCTTGATGAAAGCTGTACCGAACGCGACGACGCAAATTTCCTGAAACATACTCTGGCTTTCTATAATCTGGAAGGTGCCCCCCGTTTGGAATACAGTGATGTGAAGATCACTAAATCTCAACCGGCGAAGCGGGTATATGGTGGAGAAGCAGCGGCACAAGAGAAAAAACAGAAGGAGCAGGCGAATGGCTGAGATGAAAAACCTGAAAATGGAAGTCATGCGCTATAACCCAGAAATCGACAACGAACCTTATTTCGCTACTTATGAAGTACCTTACGATGAGCAGACTTCATTGTTGGATGCGTTGGGTTACATTAAAGATAATCTGGCACCTGATCTTTCCTATCGCTGGTCTTGTCGCATGGCAATCTGTGGTTCCTGCGGCATGATGGTGAACCGCGTTCCCAAGCTGGCCTGTAAAACGTTCCTGCGTGACTATGCACAAGGGATGAAAATCGAAGCACTGGGTAATTTCCCGATTGAGAGGGATTTAGTTGTAGACATGACGCACTTTATTGAGAGCCTGGAAGCAATCAAGCCCTATATTATCGGCAACAATCGCAAACCTGCGGATGGCCCGAACGTGCAGACACCGGCTCAGATGGCAAAATATCATCAGTTTTCGGGATGTATTAATTGTGGCCTGTGTTACGCTGCCTGCCCTCAATTCGGCCTGAATCCCGAGTTCATTGGCCCCGCAGCAGTCACGCTGGCACATCGCTATAACCTAGATAGCCGCGATAGCGGTAAGAAAGAACGTATGCCCCAAATCAACAGCGATAACGGGGTCTGGTCTTGTACTTTCGTCGGTTATTGCTCTGAAGTTTGTCCGAAGCATGTCGATCCGGCGGGTGCTATTCAGCAAAGTAAGGCAGAAAGCGCCAAAGATTTCCTTATCTCTATGCTGAAACCACAATAAGGAAGGAGAGAGCAATGACAACAAAACGTAAACCTTACGTGCGCGGCATGGAAGCTAATTGGTGGCATAAACTCGGTTTTTATCGCTTCTATATGCTGCGTGAAGGTACATCCGTTCCTACCGTTTGGTTCAGCTTGCTGGTGCTTTACGGTTTGTTTGCCCTGAAAGATGGCCCGGAGAGTTGGGCAGATTTTGTCTCTTTTCTGCAAAACCCGGTGGTACTGGTGATCAATATCATCACCCTGCTGGCAACATTGCTGCATACGAAAACGTGGTTTGAACTGGCTCCGAAGGCGCTCAATATCATTGTCAAAAATGAGAAAATGGCACCGGGGCCGATAATCAAACTACTGTGGGCAACCACAATTATTGCGACTGCCGTCATTCTCAGCGTAGCACTACTTTTTTAACCCCAAGGAGGATCTGATGAATCAAGTCCCTAAACGTTCCGATGAACCGATTTTCTGGGGTCTGTTTGGTGCCGGCGGTATGTGGAGTGCCATTGTTGGCCCGGCGATTGTTCTACTGCTGGGCATCTTGGTACCTTTTGGTCTGGCACCTGAAGCGCTTTCTTATGAGCGTATCCTGACATTCTGCCAAAGCTTTATCGGGCGCATCTTTTTGATGCTGATGATCAGTTTGCCACTGTGGTGTGGATTGCACCGTATCCATCACGGGATGCACGATCTGAAAATCCATATCCCAGCCAGTAAATGGGTTTTTTATGGTGCGGCGGCTATTTTAAGTATTGTGGCCTTGATTGGGGTTTTTACCCTGTAATGACCACCGATAGAATATCCATTGACGCAAAGCCCACTTCAATGTGGGCTTAGTTTATTGGATAAAACGAAGAATCTGATGGCGATAAGCGCTTCAGTGAAATCCTGATGTTCTAACGCCTTTCCTAAACACTCATTAGCTGCCTTCTGAGATATTTTTTTACCATAAAACATGCCAAGAAAGATTATTAGTAACCGCTATGGTGCCTGAGTACCAAACCTAAACACCCAGAACAAACGTTTATAAACCTATAGCATCCTATCCGATATTTGCCAAAACACACTCCACATCTAGATAATCTCCCGCTTGAACGCAGAATGTGATTTTTCCTGAACGGTGTGCATGGATCTGTACCTCCATTTTCATCGCTTCCATTACAGCAATGACATCACCTTCATTAACTTGTTCACCTTCTTGAACTATCCAAGAATGCAAGATGCCAGAAATAGGTGCTTTCACCTGACTGGGGTCTGTCGGTACCTTTTCTTGTATCTCTTGTATCGTTGGCTGAAAGCGTTTCTGCTCACCAACAGGTGCTAGCGCCAATTCTGCCAATAAATCCGATGGCAATCCTAATTCATGCCGACGACCATCAATTTCAATAAAAGTACGCGTAACTCCCTGACTTTCTGTTACAGACTGGCGCGGTAATCTTTCCAGTTCATTGATAAAATCAGTCTCAATCCAACGGGTATGGACACAAAATTCATCACCGGAAACAAAATCAGCATGTTCCATTACGGCTTGATGGAAAGGTAATACAGATTCCACACCTCGGATTTTGAATTCTTTTAATGCCCGACGAGCACGAGAAATGGCCTGTTCACGCGTCGCTCCGGTGACAATTAATTTTGCCATCAGAGAATCAAACGTTGCAGGAATAGTGGAGCCACTTATCACGCCGGAATCCAATCTAATTCCGGGACCGGAAGGCGGGGTAAATTCGCTGATCGTTCCAGAAATAGGCAAAAAACCTTTGCCTGCATCTTCCGCATTAATGCGAAACTCAAACGAATGGCCTCTTGGGGATGGCGTTTCTTGGATGCTCAATGGGTAGCCTTCCGCCACCCTCAACTGTTCGATAACCAGATCAATGCCCGTGGTTTCCTCCGTTACCGGATGCTCTACTTGTAAGCGAGTATTTACTTCCAAAAAAGAAAGGGTTCCATCTGCACTTAGTAAAAATTCGACCGTACCTGCGCCCACATAATTGGCTTCCGCACAAATCGCTTTTGCTGACTGATGAATCTGTTCTCTTTGTTCTTGCATCAAGAATGGCGCCGGGGCTTCTTCCACCAGTTTCTGATTCCGGCGTTGTAAAGAACAATCACGGGTTCCCAACACCACAACATTGCCCAGCTTATCCGCAATAACTTGCGCTTCTATATGACGTGGCTTATCCAAAAACTGCTCGATAAAGCATTCGCCTCGCCCAAATGCGGCTATCGCCTCACGAACGGCTGAATGATAAAGCTCGGCCACTTCATCCAATCGCCAAGCCACTTTCAATCCACGCCCACCACCACCAAATGCGGCTTTAATCGCGATCGGCAAACCGTGTTTTTCCGCAAAAGCGACAACTTCTTGTACCTCTTTGACTGGCTCTGATGTCCCAACCACCAAAGGGGCACCCACTTTTTGAGCTATTTTACGCGCCTTAACCTTATCGCCCAGCTCATCAATAGTTTCAGGATTAGGGCCAATCCATATTAAGCCAGCATCAATCACTGCCCGGGCAAACTCAGCACGTTCAGACAAAAAACCATATCCCGGATGCACCATCGTTGCCCCAGACCGCTTTGCCACATCCAGTAAACGAGGGATATTGAGGTAAGTTTCTGTCGGGCTATTTCCACCCAGAGCATAGGCCTCATCAGCCAATTGAACATGTTGTGCGTTGATATCAACATCCGCATAGACAGCGACCGTCTGTATTCCGTAATCACAGCAGGCACGAATAATACGGACGGCAATTTCACCACGGTTGGCAATCAGTACTTTTTTAGGTTTGTTATTTAGATGATTCACAGTGGTGTTCATAGCAACTCTTTACTCCCTTGGATTTCAAGAAATGGGCGGATGGGGTTAAATCGGATTTTGGCGTTGATAGGGATCTGACCGGCAAGATCAAGGTGATAATCTGCTACTGAGGCAATAACTGGATAACCTCCTGTTAATGGATGATCAGCTAAAAAGAGGACAGGTTGACCACTGGCAGGAATTTGAATCGCCCCGATACAAGTTCCTTCACTCGGTAGTTCTTGCTGTTTAGTACGCGATAGTGAGCACTCACCATTTAATCGCAAACCAATTCGGTTAGATTGAGGGGTCACCTGCCAAATCTGTTTTAGCAATAATTCGAGCGCTTCTTGAGTAAACCAATCAGTACGGGGGCCAAATATGATATCTAATACCACGACATCATCTTTATCAGGCATAGCAAAAGCGGGCGTTTCAGAGAAAGAGACTGCTGTATAGTAAGCAGTTTCTCCGATGGTTAACTTATCACGTACTTTCAACGGCGCAGGCCCGATATTGGACAGCGTATCAAATGAGTGACTGGATAAGACGGATGGAACAACAAAACCTCCCCGCACAGCCAAATAAGATCGCATTCCGGCATCAGGAGTACCCAACGAAATTTCATCACCATCGTTCAGATCAATCGGTTGGTAAGTACTCACATGGAATATTTCACCCGAGGTAGTTTTTATCTTTATTGGGCATGATGCTCCCGTAATCGCAATTAGCGTCTGTCCATGAACCATCGCCTTAAACCCGCCCTGCACTATCTCCAGACAGGCTTGATCGGAGGCGTTGCCAACTATACGGTTTGCACTACGCAGAGCACTTTTATCCATCGCACCGGATTCTGAGATCCCTAATCCTGATTGCCCAAGGCGCCCCAAGTCCTGAAACAAGGTTTGTAATCCCACAGACAGAATTTCCAAATAGCACGCAGTTTCTGGTGCTGAAATCGTGTTCTTGATGGACGTTTCTGGCAAGCTGACTGTCGTAGGACGCTGTCCAACATTACGAAAGTTGACGCGATAGCCCGGTTGCAATAAGGCAGGAGATGAGCGGGAAAGATCCCACATGCGTTCGGTTGTCATACCGATAATCTGCCAACCTCCGGGACTCGCTTGTGGGTAAATGCTGCTGAATTCCCCCGCAAGTGCAACAGCACCCGCCGGAATACGCGTCCTAGGTATTTCTCGACGAGGTATATTCCATTGGGAGGCATTCGATGCCATATAGGCAAACCCAGGGGCAAACCCAGTAAAAGCTACGGTATATTCATTTTCGGTATGTTGATGAATGACTTCCTGAACAGTACATCCCAATATTTCCGCAACCAGCGCGAGGTCATCACCGTTGTAATGCACAGGAATTTCTATCCGTTTTCCCATTGCATAACCACGCTCTTGCAAATCTCGACTACTAATTTCTGCCACCAATTGTCGGGTTGATATTTTTGTCGGCCGAAAACGAATCATCAAAGTTTTCGCTGCCGGAATAATTTCTTCAATCCCCAAAATAGGTGACATATTCAGTGAATCAAGCAGGGCCAGTGTTTCTGCCAATCCACTCAATTCAACCATTATGGTATTGCAGTTAACAGGTAAAAAATGCAAGGCTATCTCCCTAAATAATTAACCGTATCAATGCGATCCATACTCATGAATGAATAAATGTTCGAATGGTAATTCCCGCCTGTTGCAAAACGGTTTTGACCTGTTTTGCCATCTCTACCGCGCCAGGACTGTCGCCATGCACGCAAATCGAATCCGCCTGAATCGGAGTAAATCTGCCATCAATCGATTCAACGCCTCCTTCTGTCACCAACTGCAACATACGTTGAGCAACGAGATTTGCATCATGCAATACAGAGCCCGCTTCACGGCGGGAAACTAATTCTCCCTGTGAGGTATAGGCACGATCAGCAAAAGCTTCTGCAATGGTTTGCAGCCCTCTCTCCTGAGCTAATTTGAGAATGTTCGATCCCGCCAATCCAACCAATGCGAGGTTGGGATCAATCGCCAAAATACCTTCAATGACAGCAATCGCCTGATATTCATCATTTGCGATTGTGTTATAAAGCGCACCGTGAGGTTTTACATAACTCACTGTAGTGCCAGCGGCTACAGCCAATCCTTGCAAGGCACCGATCTGGTAAATAACGTCCGCAGTCAGTTCATGGCTGGCGATATCCATTTTACGTCGTCCAAAGCCAACCAAATCGGGATAGGAAACATGGGCACCTATTGCCACATTATTTTTTTGTGCAGATTTCAATGTCTGTAAAATCCCCGCCGGATCTCCTGCGTGAAAACCGCAGGCAACGTTAGCGCTACTGACAATCCCCAGTATTTCTTCATCATTTCCCATGCGCCATTGACCGAAACTTTCACCGAGATCACTATTTAAATCGATTGTTTTTATCATGATGGTTTCCTTAAGCTGATTTCAAAAACTCAAAGATAGAATCGATAGACATGGCACCCATGTACCATGTCAACACACAAGTAACTACACCTGACCACAACAACCAACGTGGGTAGACATATCCCGCCATTAAATCCGCGCGTTTCCAGCCAACATAAACAAAGATAGTCAAACCAAGAGGAAGAATAAGCCCGTTGAAGCCACCGGCGAAAACCAATAAAGCGGCTGGCGGTGTTCCCATTAAGAGATAAACGGCCAACGAGGCGGCAATAAAGAATAAAGTCGCTATACTGCGCTGACGTTCTGTAAATTGCTTTCGAAAGACACTGCCAAAAGAAATGGAGGTATAAGCAGCACCAATAATACTGGTAATTGCTGCAGCCCAAACGATTAAACCAAAAATGCGCAATCCAAATTCACCGGCTGCTGCCTGAAAAGCTTGCGAAGCAGGATTTGCCGTTTGACTGGCAACATCGAGTGTAACGCCACTGGCAACCACACCCAAAACGGCAAGAAATAACAAATATCGCATCAAACCAACGACCAAAATCCCTTTGGTTGCTGCACTAGAAACGACTTCGATGTTTTCGATACCTACAGCACCTTTATCCAGCAAACGATGAGCACCGGCATAACAGATATAACCACCAACAGTTCCGCCCACGATAGTGGTTATCGTCGCAAAATTGATTTCATCCGGTAGCACGGTTTGCCGTAAGGCTTCTCCTACTGGCGGGTTGGAGACTATCGCAACAAACAAGGTCATTCCTATCATGATTAGTCCCAAGATCACGATAATACGATCAATCGCGACACCCGCTTTACGAGAGGTAAAAATATAAATAGCCATCAGTGCACTGAATAATCCACCCCACTTTGGATCCAACCCCATCAAGGCATTAAGCCCTAATCCAGCTCCCGCAATATTACCGACGTTAAAGACTAATCCACCAAAAATCACCAAAATAGCCAATAAATATCCACTTCCTGGAATAGCAGCATTGGCAATATCAGCTGATTGCATTTTGGTTAATGTGACAATTCGCCAAATATTTTGCTGTACCACAAAGTCGATCAAAATAGAGGCTAAAATACCAAAGGCAAAAGCAGCTCCCATTGTCGCCGTAAATGTCGCAGTCTGAGTGATAAACCCTGGCCCAATCGCTGATGTCGCCATCAAAAAAACTGCAGCAATCAAAGAAGAACGCCGATTTGATGCAAAATTTACTGTGTCTTGTTTTACGGTTTGCTGCATAGCCATAAGCTATTCTCCCCTATCATCTTTATTGTATTTATTGTTTTCTAAGCAATATCCGTACCATTGTGGAACTAAAAAAGAAAATTGTTTGGTTAAACTGAATATATTGTTGAACAATAAATAAGATCTGATGAGGAAATAAGCAAATAGAATTGTGTTATTGATCCTAAAAATCCAATAAAGATCACTTTATTAACATTTTCCATTGAATTAATCGCCAAAATGCACAATCTAGGTGCAATAAGCACAATAATATTGCCTCATATTGGTTCAAGGACTGTAACTTGCTGGTTATCGGGGAATATGTGAAGATTCGCTTTTATACGCTTTGAAGGGTGTTTGTTATCAGCCATTAAACCTAACGGATAACTATGAAAAAAAACCATTCTCCCCAGATTTTGAGCAAAAGAATTGCTGAAACTATAAGAAATAAGCTGGTTGTTGGGGAGTTATTACCTGGACAACGACTATCAGAAGCCGCGCTTAGTGAACAACTTGAAATTTCACGAAATACGTTACGTGAAGTGTTCCGCCTTCTTACACAAGAAGGGCTGCTGAAACATGAACCTAATCGGGGCGTATTTGTTGCAACACCGGATATTGCATCCATTATTGATATCTATCGGGTTCGACAGCTAATTGAGTGTCAGGCTTTGGCTCAGGCTTATCCAATGCATCCCAGTGTTGCCAAAATGAAACAAGCCGTTGAAGTCGCCCAGCAATGCCGCGATCAGCAAGATTGGATTGGTGCCGGAACTGCAAATATGCGCTTCCATGCCGCGATCGTCGAATTAACTGATAGTGAAAGGTTAATCGCTTTCTATCACAATATCTCCGCAGAACTCCGTCTGGCTTTTGGCATCTTGAATGATCCTGAACTTTTGTATGCACCTTATATTGATAAAAATGCACATATCCTGGAACTGCTTAATTCGGGAGAAAATGAACTGGCGGCTAAAAAAATGAAGGATTATTTGGAATTATCAGAAAGGGCGATACTGGCCGCTTATACGCGTAAAAATAACCAAATACCATAAAAAAACCTAAATACGGTATCTATTCTCATTCCATTCGCTGGAATAAGCGGGCATAAAATGCGCGGGTATCACCGCCCCAAACGCCAAAAAGCCATCCGGAACCGGATGGCTTTGGGGCAAAAGTGTTGTCTGGCAGTTCCCTACTCTCACATGGGGAGACCCCACACTACCATCGGCGCTACGGCGTTTCACTGCTGAGTTCGGCATGGGGTCAGGTGGGACCAC
>NZ_NJAI01000001.1:1203900-1207126 GCF_002632725.1 Xenorhabdus hominickii | reverse complement strand
TGTCTGGCAGTTCCCTACTCTCACATGGGGAGACCCCACACTACCATCGGCGCTACGGCGTTTCACTGCTGAGTTCGGCATGGGGTCAGGTGGGACCACCGCGCTATTGCCGCCAGACAAATTCTGTTTCTCATCTCGAACAAGCTGATTAGTCTCTGAAACTGCTCTCTCACCCCAAAACACCTTCGGTGTTGTCAGGTTAAGCCGCACGGTTCATTAGTACTGGTTAGCTCAACGTCTCGCAACGCTTACACACCCAGCCTATCTACGTCCTCGTCTCGAACGTTCCTTTAGTGTCCTCTAGGGACAAGGGAAGACTCATCTCAAGGCAAGTTTCCCGCTTAGATGCTTTCAGCGGTTATCTCTTCCGCACTTAGCTACCGGGCAGTGCCATTGGCATGACAACCCGAACACCAGTGGTGCGTCCACTCCGGTCCTCTCGTACTAGGAGCAGCCCCTTTCAATCTTCCAACGCCCACGGCAGATAGGGACCGAACTGTCTCACGACGTTCTAAACCCAGCTCGCGTACCACTTTAAACGGCGAACAGCCGTACCCTTGGGACCTACTTCAGCCCCAGGATGTGATGAGCCGACATCGAGGTGCCAAACACCGCCGTCGATATGAACTCTTGGGCGGTATCAGCCTGTTATCCCCGGAGTACCTTTTATCCGTTGAGCGATGGCCCTTCCATTCAGAACCACCGGATCACTATGACCTACTTTCGTACCTGCTCGAGCTGTCACTCTCGCAGTCAAGCTAGCTTATGCCATTGCACTAACCTCACGATGTCCGACCGTGATTAGCTAACCTTCGTGCTCCTCCGTTACGCTTTGGGAGGAGACCGCCCCAGTCAAACTACCCACCAGACACTGTCCGCAACCCGGTTCACGGGCCTACGTTAGAACATCAAACATTCAAGGGTGGTATTTCAAGGTTGGCTCCATGCAGACTGGCGTCCACACTTCTCAGCCTCCCACCTATCCTACACATCAAGGCTCAAGGTTCAGTGTCAAGCTATAGTAAAGGTTCACGGGGTCTTTCCGTCTTGCCGCGGGTACACTGCATCTTCACAGCGAGTTCAATTTCACTGAGTCTCGGGTGGAGACAGCCTGGCCATCATTACGCCATTCGTGCAGGTCGGAACTTACCCGACAAGGAATTTCGCTACCTTAGGACCGTTATAGTTACGGCCGCCGTTTACTGGGGCTTCGATCAAGAGCTTCTCCTTACGGATAACCCCATCAATTAACCTTCCAGCACCGGGCAGGCGTCACACCGTATACGTCCACTTTCGTGTTTGCACAGTGCTGTGTTTTTATTAAACAGTTGCAGCCAGCTGGTATCTGCGACTGGCCTCGGCTCCAAGAGCGTGTCTTTTCACCTAACGCCAGCGTGCCTTCTCCCGAAGTTACGGCACCATTTTGCCTAGTTCCTTCACCCGAGTTCTCTCAAGCGCCTGAGTATTCTCTACCTGACCACCTGTGTCGGTTTGGGGTACGATTCAATGTTACCTGGAGCTTAGAGGCTTTTCCTGGAAGCGGGGCATCAGCTACTTCAGCACCGTAGTGCCTCGTTATCACGCCTCAGTGTTAACAGAAGAACGGATTTACCAATTCTTCCCACCTACACGCTTAAACCGGGACAACCGTCGCCCGGCCAGCCTAGCCTTCTCCGTCCCCCCTTCGCAGTAACACCGAGTACGGGAATATTAACCCGTTTCCCATCGACTACGCCTTTCGGCCTCGCCTTAGGGGTCGACTCACCCTGCCCCGATTAACGTTGGACAGGAACCCTTGGTCTTCCGGCGAGCGGGTTTTTCACCCGCTTTATCGTTACTTATGTCAGCATTCGCACTTCTGATACCTCCAGCATGCCTCACAGCACACCTTCGCAGGCTTACAGAACGCTCCCCTACCCAACAACACCTGAGTGTCGCTGCCGCAGCTTCGGTGCATGGTTTAGCCCCGTTACATCTTCCGCGCAGGCCGACTCGACCAGTGAGCTATTACGCTTTCTTTAAATGATGGCTGCTTCTAAGCCAACATCCTGGCTGTCTGAGCCTTCCCACTTCGTTTCCCACTTAACCATGACTTGGGGACCTTAGCTGGCGGTCTGGGTTGTTTCCCTCTTCACGACGGACGTTAGCACCCGCCGTGTGTCTCCCGTGATAACATTCTTCGGTATTCGCAGTTTGCATCGGGTTGGTAAGTCGGGATGACCCCCTAGCCGAAACAGTGCTCTACCCCCGAAGATGAATTCACGAGGCGCTACCTAAATAGCTTTCGGGGAGAACCAGCTATCTCCCGGTTTGATTGGCCTTTCACCCCCAGCCACAAGTCATCCGCTAATTTTTCAACATTAGTCGGTTCGGTCCTCCAGTTAGTGTTACCCAACCTTCAACCTGCCCATGGCTAGATCACCGGGTTTCGGGTCTATACCCTGCAACTTAACGCCCAGTTAAGACTCGGTTTCCCTGCGGCTCCCCTATACGGTTAACCTTGCTACAGAATATAAGTCGCTGACCCATTATACAAAAGGTACGCAGTCACCCTGATAAATCAAGGCTCCCACTGCTTGTACGTACACGGTTTCAGGTTCTGTTTCACTCCCCTCGCCGGGGTTCTTTTCGCCTTTCCCTCACGGTACTGGTTCACTATCGGTCAGTCAGGAGTATTTAGCCTTGGAGGATGGTCCCCCCATGTTCAGACAGGATACCACGTGTCCCGCCCTACTCGTCGAACTCACACCACCTGCGTCTTCAGATACGGGGCTATCACCCTTTACTGCCGGCCTTTCCAGACCGTTCTCCTGACGCGGATGCTGATGTTGGTTCTGGGCTGCTCCCCGTTCGCTCGCCGCTACTGGGGGAATCTCGGTTGATTTCTTTTCCTCGGGGTACTGAGATGTTTCAGTTCCCCCGGTTCGCCTCATTAACCTATGAATTCAGTTAATGATAGTGCAACGGATTGCACTGGGTTTCCCCATTCGGGTATCGCCGGTTATTGCGGTTCATATCACCTTACCGGCGCTTATCGCAGATTAGCACGCCCTTCATCGCCTCTGACTGCCTAGGCATCCACCGTGTACGCTTAGTCGCTTAACCTCACAACCCGAAGGTGTCTTCGGACTGGAGTGATTGAGAGACTCCTCAATACTGCCGCCTTAGCGCGGTTACAGTACTGATTGTTTCAAATTTTCAGCTTGTTCCAGATTGTTAAAGAGCA
>NZ_NJAI01000001.1:1119881-1203800 GCF_002632725.1 Xenorhabdus hominickii | reverse complement strand
TAGGGTCTTGCGAGTGCCCACACAGATTGTCTGATTAAATTGTTAAAGAGCGGGGCAACCGGAGAGGTTCTCCGTGTTGCGAGGCTGCGTATCTTACGCTGTTTGCCTCCGGAGTCAAGCGTTTATTTTTCGCCGGTCTCCGACTGGCGTCTGCGGCATGTCTCAGCTCAGCGTCGGTCAGTGGTGGCGCATTATAGGGAGTTTTCGGCGCCTGGCAATAGTTTTTTTTGAAAAAAATTATCGTTTGATTAATCACACAGCAAAACCCCAAGTTATACCGACTTACACACAAAACTATCCACAAATGGATATTTTGATAAAATTTGTCGAGCATCACGCAAACGTTTTCGTTACAATCTACGAAGAAAAAATCACCGTATGATTTTTTCGGTTTTTTTTGAAATGTTATTGCAGAAGCCATTTTTTCGTTCAATCAGTGGTTTTTTCTCAATAAGTTATTCTTGTTTTATGAAATCCAAGGGATCACACCAATGCAACAGCTTCGTCCAATCCGCCGTGCCCTGCTAAGTGTTTCTGACAAAGCAGGGGTTATTGAATTTGCCAAAGCCTTATCAAGTCGCGGCGTCGAACTGCTTTCAACGGGTGGCACCGCTCGCCTGCTGGCTGAAGCAGGGCTAAATGTCACTGAGGTTTCGGACTATACCGGATTCCCCGAAATGATGGACGGACGGGTCAAGACCCTTCATCCCAAAGTTCATGGCGGCATTCTGGGCCGACGTGGTCAGGATGATGAAGTGATGGCACAACACCAGATTGCGCCGATTGATATGGTAATCGTCAATCTCTATCCCTTTGCACAAACCGTTGCAAATCCAAATTGCTCTTTGGAAGATGCCGTAGAGAACATTGATATCGGTGGCCCGACGATGGTTCGCTCTGCGGCCAAAAACCATAAAGATGTTGCGATTGTTGTTAACAGCCAAGATTACGGCAAGATTATTGAGGAAATGGACAACCACGAAAACTCACTGACACAACCCACTCGTTTTGATCTCGCCATTAAGGCATTTGAGCATACAGCCGCGTATGACAGCATGATTGCCAATTACTTTGGCAAATTAGTTCCAGCCTATCACGGCGATACAAATCAACTATCAGGCCGCTTTCCCCGCACTTTAAATCTGAATTTTATCAAGAAGCAGGATATGCGTTATGGGGAAAACAGTCATCAAGATGCTGCTTTCTATATAGAAGAGAAACATATAGAGGAGAAAACAGCAGAAGCTTCTATTGCTACCGCAACTCAGTTACAAGGTAAGGCACTCTCTTACAATAATATCGCAGATACCGATGCCGCCCTTGAATGCGTGAAATCTTTCTCCGAGCCAGCTTGTGTCATAGTCAAGCATGCCAATCCTTGCGGCGTTGCCATTGGCACGGATATTAATGCTGCTTATGAACGCGCATTCAAGACCGATCCTACTTCAGCATTTGGGGGCATTATTGCATTTAACCGAGAGCTGGATGTTGATACCGCCAAAGCCATCATTGATCGCCAATTTGTTGAAGTCATTATTGCCCCTTCTATTAACGAAGCGGCTTTGCCAATTCTGGCGACGAAACAAAATGTTCGCGTTCTCGCGTGTGGTGAATGGAATTTGCCAGCCGCTGGCTTAGATTTCAAACGTGTCAATGGTGGTTTATTGGTACAGGATCGCGATTTAGGCGTGATAACAAAAGGGGATTTACAAGTCGTAACCCAACGTCAGCCGACAGAGCAAGAAATGAGAGATGCGTTGTTTTGCTGGAAAGTCGCTAAGTTTGTAAAATCCAATGCTATCGTTTATGCCAAGGATAATATGACTATCGGCATTGGAGCAGGTCAAATGAGCCGTGTTTATTCTGCCAAAATAGCTGGCATTAAAGCCGCAGATGAGGGGTTGGAAGTTCAGGGCTGCGTTATGGCTTCAGATGCCTTTTTCCCTTTCCGTGATGGTATTGATGCCGCCGCCGCAGTGGGAGTGAGCTGTGTTATTCAGCCGGGTGGTTCCATTCGTGATGATGAAGTGATTGCTGCGGCCGATGAACATGGCCTTGCCATGATTTTCACAGGCATGCGTCATTTCCGCCATTAAATGTCCTCTCTATTAATATAGGAGCAATTGATGAATATACTCATTATCGGTAGTGGTGGAAGAGAGCATGCGCTGGCTTGGAAAGCTGCACAATCACCGTTAGCGAATAAAATCTATGTTGCACCGGGTAATGCAGGTACAGCATTAGAAGCAAATCTGGAAAATGTGGACATTGAGGCCACAGATATTGAGGGATTGCTGGCATTCGCCCAAAGCCACGATATCGGCCTGACTATTGTCGGGCCGGAAGCCCCGCTCGTTATTGGTGTGGTTGATGCTTTCCAACAAGCTGGCCTAACTATTTTTGGTCCATCCAAATCCGCCTCCCAACTGGAAGGTTCCAAAGCGTTTACCAAGGATTTCCTCGCACGCCATTATATACCCACAGCGGCCTATCAAAATTTCACAGAAATTGAACCGGCACTGGCTTATTTGGAAAAAATGGGGGCTCCAATTGTTATTAAAGCTGATGGTCTGGCTGCCGGTAAAGGCGTCGTCGTCGCTATGACAATGGAAGAAGCACAAAACGCAGTCAAAGATATGCTGGCGGGCAATGCTTTTGGTGATGCAGGGCATCGTATTGTCATTGAAGAATTCCTGGATGGGGAAGAAGCCAGTTTTATTGTCATGGTGGATGGCAAAAACGTGGTTCCTATGGCTACCAGTCAGGATCACAAACGGGTAGGTGACGGCGATACCGGGCCAAATACCGGCGGAATGGGAGCCTACTCACCTGCACCAGTGGTAACGGATGAAATCCATCAGCGTGTAATGGAAAAAATCATTTATCCTACCGTTGAGGGAATGGCAGCCGAGAACCATACTTATGTTGGTTTTCTCTATGCAGGCTTAATGATAGATAAGCAGGGTGAACCGAAAGTCATCGAATTTAACTGTCGTTTTGGTGATCCCGAAACCCAACCTATTATGATGCGTCTGCGTTCTGATTTGGTCGAGCTGTGCCTTGCGGGAGCAAAAGGCCAGTTAAGCGGTAAAACATCAACATGGGACTCCCGCCCTGCACTGGGTGTCGTATTGGCGGCAGGAGGCTATCCCGCTAGCTATGCCAAAAATGATGTTATCAGTGGCTTAACTCAAGAAGCAGATACGGATAAAAAAGTCTTTCATGCGGGAACCGCTTTTAAGGGCAAGGATGTAGTCACTGCGGGTGGACGTGTTCTATGTGTCACCGCTTTGGGTAATGATATTGCAGACGCACAGAAAAAAGCTTACCAGAGAGTAGAACAAATTGACTGGAAAGGATGCTTTTACCGTAACGACATTGGTTATCGGGCCGTTGAACGTTTGAAATAAAGCTATCTATATACCCAATCGATTTCAAGTTTCAGCGCAGCCAACAAAGCTACAGCTTAAAAAATGAAGGAAAAGGCCGGCGAAAGTAACTGTATTACAGAGTATCTTTCGTCGGTTCCCAATGACAAAAATCATCATTAGCAACCAGTAATAACTGTTTTCCTTCTGGCGAATCCAACCAAGCAATGTTCAGTGAACCAAAACTGCTGTTTCGCCTTTCTTTCAGCCATTTCAGAGCATGGGGTTCAAACCCAGCAGCTAACTGTGTTCCTGAACACATGGTCACTTGCCCATCCTGCCAATAGCCCTGTAACAACTGAATCTTTCCTGCGATTAAAGCGTCACTGATTTCCTCTATCCGTTTAGCATCAAACCGCAGACGATTCACATCGTCGTCAGAAAGTGATTCATTGTATTCTTTTAACTGCCGCAGACTAAAAATGACCGTGTTATTTTGGTCAATACGTAATGTTTCTGCAACTGAAGAGCTATCAAGCGCATTCCTGCGGATTTGCCACAAATTACCATGACGATATTCATAGAAAGTAACAGTGGTATTTTTATTACGGTAGGGACTGTAAACACTCATAATAACCTGAGGCTTACTGCTTTGATCATTCAAACGCCATAAGCGGACAACACCGTCGTCGGTTACAAAACCACTGGCGCTGAAAGGTGGGACCTTTGATTGAATCGAACAGGCGCTGAGCAAAGAGATAAAACCCAATGCTAGCAGCCCCTGTAGAATCAACAAAAGGGGTTTTAAATTTTCCCCTCTCATTTTTTTTGCAATGCGATTATTTAACTGCGTCTTTCAGAGCTTTACCAGCAGAGAAAGCAGGAACGTTTGCTGCTGCAATTTTGATCTCTTTACCAGTCTGTGGGTTACGGCCTGTACGTTCTGCACGGTGGTTAACTTTGAAAGTACCAAAGCCTACCAACTGCACTGCATCACCGTTTTTCAGAGATTCAGTGATTGCATTCAAAGTTGACTCCAGAGCAGCTTTAGCCTGAGTTTTGGTCAGATCTGCGCCTGCTGCAATTGCATCAACTAATTCGGTCTTATTCATAGATTATCCTTACAGTGTGTTTATCGTTTGCAAAGCATCGAGTGCGACGGATATGCCGATTTGACAGCACCCCTGCATACACGCACCGATAGCCACTTCTTTTCACCCTCCAATGTAGAACAGAGTGAGGGCGAATGTGAAGACTTTAAATACGGCAAATCAAGCACTAAGTCACGTTTTATGAGCTATTGCTCCAAATTTATGCCGATATTGCTCATCCCCGCTTCACGGAGATCAGCTTTTAATCCTTTAATTAATTCGATATCCCGTTCTTCGCAATTTGCCAATAAACGGTAAATCTCCCATTGAATATCCCATTCTTCCTCAATGGCGGGTAATACTTTTAACTCATCCTCGGTCATTTCCCTACCGGCCTGTGTCATTTCCAGCATGGCAACGGTACGGATAGATATTTCACTGATGGTTATTGCATATTCTAATGTTGAGCCATTCAGACGAGAATGAATTACTTCACCCAATGCAATGCATGCATCAATCGCTGGATACACACCATAAATATCGTAACTATCTGATGATGGGATAATGGATTCTAATTTTTCCAGCTGATTATCAAAATTCACTTTTGCATCTTTGACGACCAATACTTCCCACACCAGATCCAGAATACGGCGATACTGTGCAGGGTCTGCAAAACCACTTTGGCGGCAGAACACCTGATAATTTGGATACATTCGCTCACATAGACTAGCCATAAAAGTCAAATGTTGCCAACTTTCGAGTTTCTCCAACCTCAGGTGGATCGGGTTTCTTAACATTGGTCGTTACTCATGATGCCTAATTTGCGTCGAAGTTTACCTGAAAATCAAGAATATCCACACATTTCCGCCTCAATTAAAGATTTTTCTGCATTGTTTGCCTAAAAAACAATCTATTTGAAGCAATCCCATCCGCCCAACGGGTCGGTTCAGGCAATTTATATCCTCTCATACAGTGCTTAACCCAATGAATAGCACTGTTAAGACTGACCTTATGCCCGATGGAAATATAGAGCGGATTACACCTTTTTTTACTCCGCCACACTAAACCAATCTGTTCCCCATGATCCATTAATGGCTGACAACTACCCTGTTCCGCCCCCACAAGAGCATGTTCACCACATAAACGGCTTTTTGCTATTCCAATCGTTGGAACATCTGCCAACAACCCAAAATGGCTGGCGACACCCAAACGTCTGGGATGAGCAATACCCTGACCATCAACCATTACCAAATCAGGCCGTAGCTTTAATTTTTGCCATGCTGACATCAATGCAGGGTATTCACGAAATGAGAGTAAACCAGGGATGTAGGGAAGCACAGTGTCAACCCTCGCAATTTGATATTCCACCAACTCAAGAGAGGCATAACGTAAAACAGCGATGGCGGCGCGGGTCACCGTACCACCGTCTTCAAATCCAACGTCTGCACCTGCAATGAACTCGGGTGTAAAAGACGCAGGAAACACATCTTGGCGGATAACCTGCTGTGCTTTCTCGATCTGTTCCTGACGTAATGCCTTGGTATCTATCATAAATCGGTATCAATCATAAAATCATGGGTGATATTTTGCTGAAAGTCTGTGTACTGCTTCGACGAATACGCCGGCATGTTCTGGCGGAACATCTTGGTGAATACCATGCCCCAGATTGAAAACATGGCCGTTGCCCGCCCCAAAGCCCTGCAAAATCGTCGAAACCTCTTGTTCAATTCGCGCTGGCGAAGCATACAGCATGGACGGATCCATATTGCCTTGTAAAGCAACTTTATCTCCGACACGACGGCGGGCATCAGCAATATCAGTTGTCCAATCCAGCCCAAGGGCATCACACCCCGTTGCTGCCATCGCTTCAAGCCACTGCCCTCCCCCTTTTGTAAACAAGGTTACAGGCACACGCCGGCCTTCATGTTCGCGGATCAATCCATCAACAATTTTACGCATATATTGCAGGGAAAATTCCAGATAATCGCGAGGAGATAAAACGCCCCCCCAAGTATCGAAAATCATAACAGATTGAGCACCCGCTCTTATTTGCGCATTCAAATATAGAATAACGCTGTTTGCCAATTTATCCAGTAACAGATGCAATGTGGCAGGCTCCGCATACATCATGGACTTAATTTTGGTGAAAGCCTTACTGCTTCCACCCTCAACCATATAGGTTGCCAGTGTCCACGGACTACCAGAAAAACCAATCAGAGGAACCTGCCCCGCCAATGCCTTGCGGATCGCCCGAACGGCATCCATCACATAGCCCAGTTCCATTTCCGGGTCGGGCACAGGCAGTTTTTCCACATCGGCATGATTAAGGATAGGAGAATGAAAACGTGGCCCTTCCCCTGCTTCGAAATAAAGCCCTAATCCCATCGCATCAGGGATCGTCAAAATATCAGAAAACAGGATGGCAGCATCCAATGGAAAGCGTCGCAAAGGCTGAAGCGTGACTTCACAGGCCAGTTCAGTATTTTTGCATAACGAGATGAAATCCCCCGCCTCCTGGCGCGTTGCTTTATATTCCGGTAAATAGCGCCCCGCCTGACGCATCATCCACACAGGTGTGATATCGACAGGCTGGCGCAATAAGGCGCGCAGATAGCGGTCGTTTTTCAACTCATTCATGACAGGCTCCTTTGATTATCGACAAAAAGCGCGCGCATGATAACACGTCAGAAGCCGAACTTCCGTCGTGACCGCCAATAAATAAGCGTTCAAGCATCAATCCCCTATAACGAACGACATCAGATAAAAAATTTATGTACAGAGTCACAAAACCCGGAATAAGGACTATGCACACCAGCTCACCACTCTCATTATGTTACATTTATGTTATAAGCGTATTACATGAAGGAAATGCCGTTTCTCACGTTGCATAACCCTTCATTATTCGCGCTCTTCAGTTAACTGTTGGATGAATTGGCTTACGTTAGTTAATTGACTGTATCAAAGCGCTTATGAAGTTATTTTCATTGATAAATAACCTATTAGACCTACATGGAGGAGTTTCGATTGATGCGTTTATCCACTTTAGTACTAGCTATTGGCTTGGCGCTTGGCACTCAGGCACAAGCCGAAGAAAATAAACTGGGATCTGACCACACGAACGTATCCAGTGATCAGGTAAAGCAAATGAGTGTGACCGCTGAAGCAAATCAACAGCAATACAAGAACAAAAACCCTTTCTTTTCCCCGAGTGTATTACCGTTTCAGGCTCCTCCGTTCGATAAAATAAAAGAAGCAGACTATGCACCCGCGATTGCTGCCGGTATTAAACAGAAACTGAAAGAAGTAGAGAAGATCGCCAATAATCCCGCCAAGCCTGACTTTGAAAATACATTTGTCGCTCTGGAGAAATCAGGTGCAACGCTGACACGGGTGATGAGCGTATTTGGGGCGATGACGTCAGCTAATACCACTGACAGGCTGCAAAAACTGGATGAAGAAACTTCACCAAAGCTGGCGGTGATGAATGACGAAATTATGCTCAACAGTAAACTGTTCAAGCGAATTAAAGCCGTTTATCAGCAGCGCGAGACGTTGAATCTGGATCCAGAATCGCGCCGGTTAGTGGAAGTAACTTATCAAAGCTTCGAGTTAGCGGGAGCCAACTTGTCCAATGCGGATAAAGCAAAATTAAAGGCGTTGAATAAGGAATCAGCAACACTCAGCACCCAGTTTAGCAATAAACTGCTAACGGCAACCAAAAATGGCGCGCTGAATATTCAAGATAAAGCCAAGCTGGACGGACTGACCGAGGGTGAAATTGCTGCGGCTGCGCAGGCCGCCAGTGAGCGTAAGCTAGACAAACAATGGCTACTGGTATTGCAAAACACCACCCAACAACCGAGTCTGCAAGACCTGAAAGATCGCGATACGCGTGAAGCGTTATTTGAGGCATCGTGGACCCGAGCCGAAAAAGGTGACAATAATGACACGCGTCAAACCCTAGCCCGGTTAGCGAAGATCCGTGCTGAGAAGGCTAAACTGCTGGGCTTCGAGGATTATGCATCGTGGAAACTGCAAAATCAGATGGCAAAAACGCCTAAAGCCGCGTTGAAATTTTTGCGTGATATTGTACCGGCGGCAACTGCACGCGCTGAGCGCGAAGCCAAAGATATTCAGGCAGTGATTGACCAGCAAAAAGGCAGCTTTAAACTGGAGGCTTGGGATTGGCCGTTTTATGCCGAGCAGGTACGCAAAGCAAAATATAATTTGGATGAATCACAGATTAAGCCGTATTTCGAGCTGAATAACGTCCTGAACAATGGCGTGTTCTATGCCGCTAATCTGCTGTATGGCATTACCTTTAAAGAGCGCAAAGATATTCCGGTTTATCAACCCGACGTCCGCGTGTATGAAGTTTTCGATAAAGACGGGAAGCCGTTGGCACTGTTTTATACCGATTACTTTAAGCGCGACAACAAAAGTGGTGGAGCCTGGATGAGTAATTTTGTCGATCAGTCGAAGCTCATCGGAACCAAACCGGTGATTTACAACGTCACCAATTTTACCAAACCTGCGCCGGGCCAACCAGCACTGTTGTCATATGATGACGTGATCACACTGTTCCATGAGTTTGGACATGCCTTGCACGGCATGTTTGCCGATCAGAAATATCCGAGCCTGTCCGGCACCAGTACCGCCCGTGATTTTGTGGAATTTCCATCACAATTTAATGAATATTGGGCACGTGATCCCAAGGTGTTTGCCCATTACGCCAAGCATTACCAAACCGGTGAAGCAATGCCACAGGCGTTGGTGGATAAGATCAATAAAGCTGACAAATTCAACAAAGGTTATGGTATGACCGAGCTGTTATCAGCCGCATTGTTGGATATGCACTGGCATATGCTGACCGCTGATCAACCACAGCAGGACGTGAATAATTTTGAAGCCGCGTCTCTGCAACAAGACAACATCTATCTCAGCTACGTGCCGCCGCGCTATCGTTCCAGCTACTTCAATCACATTTGGGGTGGCGGTTATGCTGCCGGTTATTATGCTTATCTGTGGACGGAAATGCTGGCAGACGATGCTTTTGTCTGGTTTACCGAACACGGAGGCCTGACGGCAGAGAATGGCCAGCGTTTCCGTGATAAGGTGTTGTCACGTGGTAACAGTGAAGACTTGGAAAAGCTGTATATTGACTGGCGTGGTAAGCCACCAAGTATTGAGCCTATGCTGAAAAACCGGGGCCTAAAGGAACAAAAACAGCCTTAATTTGCCACTGAACCTTGAAAGATTGAGAGTTACCCGTTTTGGTATAGATATCGAATCCTTATATACCCAGTGGATTTCAAGTCAAAATACAAGGTAACTCTCATGCTTTATGCGGTCGCGGTAAAACTGGCATTACCGGGTATCACTGCTGACGACATAATGCAACCGTTTCCTCAATCAGACGGCGGGCAATTGTATCAGGAGATGGAATCAAAGGAAGCTTATCGTAGCGATACCAATCTGCGCCGATCAGTTCGACAGGATCATGATTGATTTCACCACTATCATAATCGGCCAAAAATCCTGTCATTAATGAATTTGGGAAAGGCCACGGTTGTGAGGCAACATAACGCAAGTTACGGATCTTAATGCCACTCTCTTCCATCACTTCACGATGGACGGCTTCTTCCAGCGTTTCCCCCACTTCCACAAATCCAGCCAGTACAGTATGCATGCCATTACGGTGACGTTGGTGTTGCGCCAATAAAATATGATCATCACGACGAATACCGACGATAATGCTGGGTGCAATTTGTGGATAGTAACGCTCTTTGCAATGGCTGCACAAACAGGCCCATTCGCGTTGGCTGTGCTGCATTTCATGACCGCAATAACCGCAATATTGGTGTGAACGATAAAACTCAGCTAATTGGACACCGCGCCCGACCATCTGAAATAATTTGGTACCCTGAGCAGCCATTAAACGGGGAGAAGACATATTTGACGTCATTTTATGACGAATCAGCCAAACCGTTTCTCCCTGCCACTCGCCAATGGGCTGCGCTGTTTGGCCTTGTAATGACCACTGATTCGCCGTTCCTGATGGTAACTCTCCCTGCGGTAGCCAAACCTGGTTTTCAAGACTAACAATCCACCAGCCACGTTCCATACCTGTCAGTTTTTGTTGCATCATCTATATCCATTCCACCATTGGTTGGGTGATTACTCTCATAATATGTTGCCCAAAATCAGCACAAACCAAGCATACTCTTTTTTATCTTCTTTCGTTTTTAGTCTTGTTATATTAACTGTACTTCTGAATACTCGCCCAAAATAGAGAATCACAATAATGTCACAACAAATCGCTGTATTTGATCTGGATGAAACACTGATTTGCGGAGATTCCAGCCAACTCTGGACAAATTACCTATGGGAACAGGGTATCATTACCGATCCTCGCTTTATAGAAGCAGACCAGAAAATGATGGCGGATTACAGTGCCGGAAAACTCGATATGCAGGAATATCTGGCATTCAGTTTACAAGCGCTAAGCCAAACTCCCCATGAACAAATAGATATCTGGCTGACAGATTTTGTGGAAACTAAAATCAAACCACTGTTCTATCCTGCGGCCGAAAAACAATTGGCCCTCTACCGCCAGCAAAACATTCCCATCATTATTATTTCTGCCACCGTGTCTTTTGTAGTCAAGAAAATTTCTGCTGCATTTGGTGTACAAACTGCCATGGGCATTGATATGGAAATGAAAGATGGCTGCTATACCGGTAATATTCAAGGAACGCCGACCTTCCGTGAAGGAAAAGTTGCCCGTTTGCAACAATGGCTGGAAGAACAGAACTTATCGCCGCAGCATATTTCATTTTATACCGATTCCATGAATGATTTTCCAATGTGTTTATTTGCTGACGAGGTATTTACCATCAACGCAGATAAGAAATTGCAAGCGGAAGCTGAAATACAGGGTTGGAAACAGTTAAATTGGGAATTATATTCCCGGTAGATTTCTGATAACAAACGTTGATCAGAAATCGGTAGCTGTAAGCCAGTTAACTATGTCATGGGTGAATATGAGGTCACAATAGAAACCCTATCCGCCCATAAAACTAAATTGAGTTATTTTAAACACGCTGCCATTTTGTTAACTGATTAATAATACCGTGTTTAATTAAACGATTTATATCATTTCATCGTAAAACCAAGCTTACCCCATATAATAATTAGTTAAAATACAACAAGTAACAGCTTCAAAAACATTTTTAAAAACCTAAAACGAATTAATTATTTATTTTATATCAACATAAGATTATTCTTAAATTAACACACTCTCTCTTCGTATATAAAAAAATGCATAATACGATAATACGATTAGTCACTATATAAGTGATTATCCAGCATAAATCAAATAGCAAAAGCATGCCTTAAATCAACTCATGGGGGATTCAGAATTGTTAACACCACGCTACTGCATCAATTAAACAACCATTATTTAGTTTATACCTACTTTCATCGAGAATATTTGAATCATGACTAAATCCATTTTAGCTGTTGCTATTAGTACTATCATATCGATATCGCCAGCATTTGCAGAGATCAACCTTAATTCTGGCGTCACGGCAAACACGAATCAGAATGTTGTGGATCAATCCGTTGCCATCGGGGCAAACAATGACTTAGGCAATGCAACTAAAGGGGTTGTCATTGGTCATGACAGCAAACTAATAAATTCAAATAGAGGGATTGTCATTGGTTCTGGTACGGTCAGTAATGGAGATGGTGTGGCTGTTGCCGGTGGCGAATCCCAAAATGGAGGACTCGCCTTTGGTTCTGGCTCCAAGGCAGAACGAGCCGATGAAATGAACATTGGTAATCGGCAAATAACGGGCGTTAAAGATGGAACAGATAATACTGATGCTGTCAATTTCGGACAGTTAAACAAAACAGTCAGAAATACATTGGAAAATGCCAACAAACACACTGATAAAGTTATCGGGGAATTAGGTGAATCTCTCCATAAGCATTTAAATACTACGGAACAAAACATCAACGACCACACAAATAAAATCGTCAGTAACGCCAGAAAATATGTCAATGATCGTGAAAAAAACACCATTAATGAAACAACACATTACACTGATAAAATGGTATCTAACGCCTTTAATGAATCATTAAAATACGCCAAGGATTATAATGATACTCGCTACAATCAGCTCAATAACAAACTGACTCACAATTATAACCGTGCCAATGCCGGCATTAGTGGTGCAATGGCTATGTCAGCTATTCCGCAAAAATTTGGTTATGAAAAATCAGCAGGTATAGCAGTAAGTTCCTTTCGGGGTCAGGGAGCTTTAGCCATTGGAGGTGAATGGAATACATCAACAAACACCGTGACTCATTTTAATGCAGCCATTGATACATTGGGTGGTGTTGGCGTAGCGGCAGGCTTGTCATTTGGTGCAAACTAATACAGGTTAAAAGAGAAATAATGAAAATACGTTATTTAGTAACTTTAATTATAGCACCTATAGCAGCAGGGCAAACTTGTGATACAACTCTTCCTGTCATTCACAGAGAGAAACAAACATTATGTTTTGAGAAAGATGGACACAATAATATATCACCAATAAATAATGCAAATACTTTCGAAAACTCTTGGGATAATAAACTATTTTCTATACGGAACGAACTAAAAAATTCAAAAAATAACACACTTGGTTTAGAAGAAGATATTTATTACCTTCTTAATGAAAATACTGAAAGCAACGGGTGGTGGTATTTTTCACATTTAAATTCATTATATAATAGTCATAATAACTTTATAAGAATTTCTTTAAACACTTTAATTAATTCCAGTGATAATGAAATTTCCAGCAGACATAACACATTAAACGATTCTAACAATAACACTATTAAGATGAATTACGATTACAAAACCAATATTGATCACAATACATCTAATAATTTTAAATTATCTAATAAAAATGTAATTAATGG
This sequence comes from Xenorhabdus hominickii, assembly GCF_002632725.1. Lineage (GTDB taxonomy): Bacteria > Pseudomonadota > Gammaproteobacteria > Enterobacterales > Enterobacteriaceae > Xenorhabdus > Xenorhabdus hominickii. The sequence continues at coordinate 1,190,371 of NZ_NJAI01000001.1, read as the reverse complement.
CAACAACACTAAGTTGACCCATTCCAATCGAAACAAAAACATCAGCGGTGATAACAATACATTAGCTAATTCCAATGATAATAAGAACATCAAAGGTAATGACAATACATTAACACACTCCAACGAAAACGAAGTTCAGGGCGATAAAAATCACCTCTCCGAGTCTAAAGGGAATAGTATCAATGGACATAAAAACAACTTAACCAACGCTGACGAAAATAATATTAATGGCAACAACACTACGTTGACCCATTCCAATCGAAACAAAAACATCAGCGGTGATAACAATACATTAGCTAATTCCAATGATAATAAAAACATCAAAGGTAATGACAATACATTAACACACTCCAACGAAAACGAAGTTCAGGGCGATAAAAATCATCTCTCTGATGCTAAAGGAAACAACATCAATGGCAATAGAAACAAAAATATTCGGGGTAATAACAATATATTAGACAATTCCGATGATAATAAAAAAATAATAGGTAATGAGAATAGATTAGAACACTCCAATGAAAATGACATTAATGGTGATAAAAATTATCTCTCTGATTCTGAAGAAAATAGTATCAATGGTAGTGTAAATCAGTTAACTCACTCCCAAAAAAATACCATTATTAATGATAATAACATCCTCATCAGCGCGGTTAAAAATAAAGTATTAGGCTCAAATAACACTCTTGATCACGCAGCCGACTCTTATATTAAAGGACACGAGAATACTATTATTCAAAGTAATAAATTATTCAAAGATGACAAAAACCAACCTCTATCCCAAATAACTTTGAATAAAAGTATCTTGGGGGGAATCGGTGATGCAGGGATTGGTACTACTGTGACTGAAATAACTTCCAGCATTATCTTTGGGCACAATAACAATATTGCAACTACTAGTACTACCGCTGCCACTACCTTAAAGAATACCGTAGCATTAAATGCCAAAGGCATCGCTGGCAGTGAAATCATTGCTATTGGTGGCAAAGCCGACGGAGATCATACTATTACCCTCGGCGCAGGTTCATCCAGCACCAATGGCGGAATCGCATTCGGTGAAAATTCAAAAGCAACACGCGCAGATGAACTGAACATTGGTCAACGCCAGATAACAGGCGTTAAAACAGGCACTGAAGATAATCATATCATCAATATTAAACAGCTAAATAATCGCCGTGACAATACCTTAACGCAGTCAAAAATCTATGTCGAAGCAGGAATAACAGCCCTTCCCAAGAAGATCAAAACACAAACCGATACCTTACAGACACAAGCCAATAAGCATACCAATGATATTCTGTTGCCGATAAAAGATGATGCCAAAAAACGATTCCAGCGTATCACCAGACAATCAATACACTACACCGATACTCAAAAAAACCACTACCAAACAGTGTTTGAAAAAATGGCAAAAAACTATTATGTCGATACCCAATTTGATCAATTGAACCGCTACGCTGATAAACAACAAAAAAGAATCAATGCAGGCATTTCTGCTGCAATGGCAGCAACCGCCATTCCATCAAAAAATAGCAATAAACTCTCAGTTGGTTTTGGTATCGCCTCATACCGTGGGCAAGCTGCGGGAGCTGTGGGTTCTATTCTTACCGTTAGCCCACATATTCAAATAAAAGTTGCCATGACGTATGACACTCAAAGTGGTACAGGGCTGAACTCAGGGATTACAATTGGATTTTAATCTCACTTAAAGAGTACAAGTTTTAGGTTGTAGTTTTCACAATCCCCTTTATACTCTGAGGTGTTTTTTTCTTGTCGGAGTGCCTAGCATTTACCTTAGATCGCATATTTTGGATCATAGTAAACGCAGGCTGAGACCGTTAATTCGGGATCCGCAGAACCTGATCGGGCTAATACCCGCGAAGGGAACAAGAGTAATCCCCCGCTGTTAGTATCAGCGTACATCTACGCAAATAGTATGTACAAATACTCACCAGCATCAACCATTACTCCCTGCGAGCTCCAGACAAGCAATTTTCTCAACTTAAGCCTGTTCTGCAATGAAATAGGCGATAACACAGTCAGGAATTTGCTATGTCTAAGTCCAACAATACCGTTGTTTCAAATACTGTTATTTCCAGCTCCACTATTCCCCATTCTATTATCCCGGCAACAGATATCTCACCCAAATCCCATTCATCAAGGCCGCGTAAAGCGCAGCGAGATGCCGCACAGGATTTTATCAATTCCATTCAAGGTGTCGCGTTTCCCAATTCAAAGCGCATTTATCTTGCAGGTTCCCGTCAGGATATTCAGGTTCCGATGCGGGAAATTCAGTTATCCCCCACACTGGTTGGCGGCACAAAAGAGCAACCTCAGTTTGAGGAAAATGAGCCCGTGCCTGTTTATGACACCTCCGGCCCTTATGGCGATCCCACTTCCGAGTTAGATGTGCAGACGGGATTGAATAAAATCCGCCAGCCGTGGATTGACGAACGCAATGATACCGAGCCTGTCTCCATACTCAGCTCCGGCTTTACCCAACAACGCCTCGCCGATACAGGGCTGGATCACCTGCGATTTCACCATCGCCCACACCCACTCAAAGCCAAACAGGGCAAGCGCGTCACACAATTACACTATGCACGCCAAGGTATCGTGACACCAGAAATGGAATTTATCGCACTGCGCGAAAATATGGGGCGAGAGCGTATTCGCAGTGAAGTCCTGCGCCAGCAACATACCGGACAAAGTTTCGGGGCCAACTTACCGGAAAACATCACATCAGAATTTGTCCGTCAGGAAATTGCCGCTGGTCGCGCAATTATTCCTGCCAATATTAATCATCCAGAATCCGAACCCATGATTATCGGCCGCAACTTCTTGGTGAAAGTGAACGCCAATATCGGTAACTCCTCTGTCACTTCCTCCATTGAAGAAGAAGTCGAAAAACTGATTTGGTCTACTCGTTGGGGTGCAGATACCGTAATGGATCTCTCGACCGGACGCTATATCCATGAAACCCGCGAATGGATCCTGCGCAATAGCCCGGTTCCCATTGGGACAGTCCCGATTTATCAGGCTCTGGAAAAAGTGAATGGCATAGCAGAAAACCTGACATGGGAAATGTTCCGCGATACCTTGCTGGAACAAGCCGAGCAAGGCGTCGATTACTTTACTATCCATGCGGGTGTACTGCTGCGTTATGTGCCGATGACTGCCAAACGTTTGACAGGTATCGTCTCCCGTGGTGGCTCAATTATGGCGAAATGGTGTCTTTCCCATCATCAGGAAAACTTCCTCTACATCCACTTCCGTGAAATTTGTGAAATCTGTGCTGCCTATGATGTTTCTCTCTCGTTGGGTGACGGATTACGCCCTGGCTCCATTCAGGATGCCAATGATGAAGCCCAATTTTCCGAATTGCATACCCTCGGCGAGCTGACAAAAATCTCGTGGGAATACGATGTTCAGGTGATGATCGAAGGGCCGGGACATATCCCGATGCAATTAATCCGCCGCAATATGACGGAAGAACTGGAGCATTGTCACGAAGCCCCGTTCTACACATTAGGCCCTCTGACAACCGATATCGCCCCCGGTTATGATCATTTCACCTCGGGTATTGGTGCTGCCATGATTGGCTGGTTTGGCTGTGCCATGCTGTGCTACGTCACGCCCAAAGAACACCTTGGCTTACCCAATAAAGAAGATGTAAAACAAGGATTGATCACTTACAAAATCGCAGCACATGCTGCTGACCTGGCTAAAGGCCATCCCGGTGCTCAAATCCGTGACAATGCCATGTCGAAAGCGCGTTTTGAATTCCGTTGGGAAGACCAATTCAATCTGGCGCTCGATCCTGATACCGCTCGTGCCTATCACGATGAGGCCTTACCACAAGAATCCGGCAAAATCGCCCATTTCTGCTCCATGTGTGGGCCAAAATTCTGCTCAATGAAGATTACGCAAGACGTTCGTGATTACGCAGCAAAACTGGAGCAAGAAGCGGGCATGGAACATATGTCCGAAGCGTTTCGTGCCCGTGGCAGTGAGCTATATCACAGCGCTGAGGATATCAATGATGAAAAATCAGCGTAAAACTAATCAGCATGAAGCTAACAACATCTCTATTCCACAGGCGCCTTTTGCACCCACTGCACATCGGTTGGGGCTTTATCCTGTCGTGGATTCCCTGATGTGGATTGAACGATTACTGGAGACGGGCGTCAGAACCCTGCAATTGCGCATCAAAGATAAGCCTGAAGAACAGGTAGAGAAAGATATTCAATCCGCCATTGCACTCGGCCGTCAATACAACGCCCATTTGTTTATCAACGATTATTGGCGCCTCGCGGTCAAACACCAAGCCTATGGGGTGCATTTGGGGCAGGAAGATCTGGATATCGCCGACCTCAATGCTATCCAGCAGGCGGGGTTGCGTCTGGGCATTTCCACCCACGACCCGCAAGAACTGGCACGGGCGAAATCACTGCATCCTTCTTATATTGCATTGGGGCATATCTTCCCTACGACAACTAAAGAGATGCCCTCATCACCGCAGGGCCTGGAGGCGCTCAAACATCAAGTAGAGATCACACCAGACTACCCCACCGTCGCGATTGGCGGTATTTCACTGGAACGTGTATCTGATGTAGTAGCAACAGGTGTTGGTAGCGTGGCACTGGTCAGTGCGATTACAAAAGCGAAAGACTGGCAGCAGGCAACGGCCAGATTGCTTCATTTGATTGAAGGAAATTTGGTTGAGAGAAATGATCGGAGGCTCTTATGTTAAACGATCAAGAATTTATGCGGTATAGCCGTCAATTATTACTGGAAGATATTGGCCCTGACGGACAGGAAAAATTAAAGGCCAGTAAGGTGCTGGTTGTAGGATTAGGTGGATTAGGTTCACCCGCCGCACTCTATCTTGCGGCGGCAGGCGTGGGAAATCTCTATCTTGCAGATGATGACAATTTACATATCTCAAACCTGCAACGACAAATCCTCTATCGCACAGCAGATGTCCCCACCAATAAAGCCACATTGGCGGCAAAACAACTGACAGACCTCAACCCTCTGATCAACATCACAGTCATACACGAACGACAAGATCAAAGCTCACTGGCAGAGCTTGTTCGACAAGTCGATATGGTATTGGATTGCTGCGATAACATGGCAACCCGTCACGCCATCAATGCCGCCTGTGTTGCCGAAAATAAACCCCTTATCAGTGGCAGTGCGGTCGGTTTCAGTGGGCAGCTTATGGTATTCGAACCCCCTTACCAACATGGCTGTTATGCCTGCCTTTATCCCGATCAGGAAGAACCTCAGCGCAATTGTCGAACTGCAGGTGTTTTGGGGCCAGTTGTTGGCGTCATCGGCACATTACAAGCACTGGAAGCCATCAAAATGCTGTCGGGCCTTTCTTCTTCCTTAAGTGGAAAATTACGGCTGTTTGATGGCAGACAACAGAGCTGGAGCACATTACAGCTAACCTCATCATCCCATTGCCCTGTTTGTGGGAGATTGCCAATACCAGCCGATAACGTGAAAGCCCTCGCAGACCAGACAGTTTCAGGAATAACTGGTTCAGGAAAAGAAGTCGCATGAACATCATCGTCAATGACCAACCACTCACATTGGATACGCCTATGACGGTGCAGCAATTGCTGGAACATGTACAACACACTCAAGCAGGCACCGCTTTGGCTATCAATCAGACCATCATTCCGCGCTCAGAATGGCATACCCATCAAATTAATGACGGGGACAATATTTTGCTGTTTCAAGCCATTGCAGGTGGCTGATGCTGGAGGTTAATTATGTTAAAAATCGCCGATACCCCCTTTAATTCCCGTTTGTTTACAGGAACAGGCAAATTTGCCAATGCTGGATTGATGATTGAAGCCATTCGCGCTTCCGGCAGCCAATTAGTGACAATGGCTATGAAACGCATCGATCTGCACGGCAAAGACGATGGTATCCTTGCTCCGCTGCAACAACTCGGTGTCAAACTCTTGCCAAATACGTCAGGGGCAAAAACTGCAGAAGAAGCCATATTTGCCGCTCGCCTTGCACGAGAAGCACTAGGAACTCATTGGGTTAAATTAGAGATCCATCCCGACGTAAAATACTTGCTACCTGATCCGATTGAAACATTGAAAGCGGCTGAGCAATTAGTGAAAGAGGGATTTATCGTCCTGCCCTATTGTGGTGCCGACCCTGTCTTGTGCCGCCGATTAGAAGAAGTGGGATGTGCGGCTGTCATGCCATTGGGCGCACCGATTGGTTCAAACAAAGGGCTACTCACCCGCGATTTTCTGCAAATCATCATCGAACAAGCCAACGTGCCCGTTGTTGTGGACGCCGGGATCGGCGCACCAAGCCATGCTCTGGCGGCGATCGAAATGGGCGCAGATGCCGTATTGGTCAATACCGCCATCGCCGTTGCACGCAACCCTATAAAAATGGCACAGGCATTCAAAACCGCCATTGAAGCAGGTGAATTGTCTCATCAGGCTGGTGTGGCAAGTCAGAAATCCCATGCTCAAGCTTCCAGCCCGCTGACCGATTTTCTGGAGGCGTTATGACAAGCAATTCGTTTCGCCAGCGCTGGCAGGAACTCAATTGGGATGACATCACCCTACGCATCAACAGCAAAACCCCACAAAATATTAAACATGCACTAAGCAGCGATCGACTAACTCTGGATGATTTTATGGCGTTACTCTCTCCCGCAGCGCTGCCTTATCTTGAACCGGTAGCCCAACGTGCGCAGCAACTGACACGCCAACGGTTCGGCAATACCGTGGGATTTTTTATCCCACTCTATCTTTCCAATCTGTGTGCCAATGACTGCACTTATTGTGGTTTCTCCATGAGTAATCACATTAAACGCAAGACACTCAATGAGCAGGAAATAGAAGCAGAATGCCTTGAGCTGAAAAAACTGGGATTTGAACATATTCTGCTGGTGACAGGAGAGCATCAAAACAAAGTTGGCATGGATTATTTTCGCCGCTATCTTCCTCTGATCCACCGCCACTTTAGTTCTGTCTCAATGGAAGTCCAGCCATTGGCACAAGGAGAATATGCTGAACTGAAAATACTGGGATTAGATGGCGTGATGGTCTATCAAGAGACCTACCATCAACCCAGCTATCAACTACACCATTTAAAAGGCAAAAAACAAGATTTCCACTGGCGATTGGAAACGCCAGAACGCCTTGGGCGAGCGGGGATCGACAAAATTGGGCTAGGTGCGTTGATTGGGCTATCACACAATTGGCGTACCGACTGCTATATGGTCGCAGAGCATCTTTTCTTCCTGCAAAAGCAGTTCTGGAAAAGCCGTTATTCCATCTCCTTTCCACGGCTACGCCCCTGCGCAGGAGGAATTGAACCCGCCTCGTTGATGAGCGAAGCTGAATTGGTACAACTGATTTGTGCATTCCGCTTGTTGGCACCGGATGTAGAGCTCTCTCTTTCCACCCGTGAATCCCCGTTTTTCCGCGATCACGTTGTACCACTTGCAATCAATAACATCAGCGCAGGCTCCAAAACCCAGCCGGGCGGTTATGCCGATGATCATCACGAATTGGAGCAATTTTCTCCCAATGATGATCGCTCTGTTTTTCAGGTGGCCAAAGCCTTGGTGAAATCGGGTTTACAGCCAGTTTGGAAGGATTGGGACAATTATTTGGGGCGATAATGCATCTATTTAATGTGCGGAATTAAGATCATAATAGGCAAAAAAGCCATTAATGAGCATTATACCGCACACCATAATAATCGATATAAGATAAAAGAAATCGAATCAAACCTTCGTTTGGAAATTTGATTTAACGACTAACTCAAATCATGCAGGTGCTTTTTCAACGATGAAACCAATGTGAATTCGGAGAATTTCACCTGCAATCCTTCACGTTCAGGAGAACAACACATAGCACCGACAAACACTGGCTGATTACCGGGTTTATCAATAACAAAAGGAGCTAACCGCAAGAGTGGCCATGTCACACCGTCCATGGAATATTGCAACCGTATTGCCTCTTCCTGATAAGTCAGACGCAGCCAAAATTTATCTGGATTGCCTAAGAAAGTTCCCATTGCCCAGTCAGAATAAGGGTCTGTCAGCACACTGCCAATCGTCGATTGCCCGTCAGAATACTCAATACCGGCTTTCAACCAACGGTGTTCATCCACCAACAGCATCATGCCAGCCTGATCGTATAACTGCTCAAAACCCCCTTCAATGCAGAGCTGAAAAGTGAACCCACCTTCAATAAGAGAATCATCAACATAGCAACCAAAAATATGACCACTATGGCGCTGAAACCCATACCAAGTATCACGCCAGAAATCAGTTTGATTATCCGTCGTCACATGAAGTTCATCTTCTTGATGCTTCCACGAAGCAGGTTCATTAAGCCAATGGCAATGCAGCAAATTCATCAATATTTCCTCTGTTATTTTCTGGCAGGATTGATCAACCAATACCCCATTAATAATGAAAGCGACAACAGGGCAATACAGGCAAAAGCACCGTGCAACGTTATCTGATGGGCTAAGCCGCCAATAATCGCCGGCCCAAGCAAGATACCTGAATATCCCATCGTAGAAACGGCAGAAACAGCCAGTGAATCAGGCATGGTTTTTTGCTGCCCCGATGCAGTAAAAAACATGGGAGCCAAATTAGACAACCCGGCTCCTATCAGCAAGAATGCTACTACCAACGCAATCACACCGGATGCCAGATAAATCAGGATAAAACCTGATGTTGCCAAAATGGCGCTTCCCAGAAAAACCCGTCGGTATCCACATGCGGCAATTATTTTGTCGCCAAAAAACCGGCCGGATGTCATGGTAATAGCAAACAAGGTATAACCCAACCCTGCCTGATGGCTATCCATATTATGGACGCTGCTCAGCAAGATCCCGCTCCAGTCCAACATGGAACCTTCCATCAGATAAACAATGAAACAGAGAAAACCAATCAGAATGACAATACCACGAGGTAAGGCAAAAAATGGGGTATCCTCAGCGTCTGAGTCATCCAATAATCCATTCCAGACAGGAAGTAGCAATAGGATAAGAAATAATGTCACTCCCACCATTACCCAAAATGGGGATATTCCCATAAACAGTAACAGACTAACCGAGCCAGCTCCCGCGATCCCGCCTAAACTGAACAACGCATGAAAACCTGACATAATCGGACGTTGTATTCTTTTCTCAACATTGACCGCGTGGATATTGACCGATACATCCATTGCGCCAATTCCTGCTCCAAATATGAATAGCGCACAGGCCAGTGTCGGAGGTGTCGGTAAGATACTCAATCCCGACAGCATAAGAATTGCCAGTAGGGTAAAAAAGGTAAACACCTTTCGGCAACCAAACCGGGCAGACAACACCCCAGCAATAGGCATCATCACGAAAGATCCTATGCCAAATGCCAACATCAATAGCCCCATGGCACCGTTATCAAGTAATAATCGTTCTTTCACTAGCGGGATCAGTGGCGCCCAACTTGCCATACTAAAACCCGCAATTAAAAAAGCTACCTTTGTTGCCATCACAGGCTGTTTTACCAATGAAACTCTACATTCCTCAGACACGCACTGCCTCCATCACACTTTTTATCTACGTTACACCGCTATGGTTTTTTCCAGCTCGGAAAATTGAGGTATCTCCCCCAGCGCCTTAATGACTTTCGTCGCTTGCTCATATTGTTCTGCTACTGACAAGGAATGAGGCCAAGCATATATTTGTGGAATATTAGCTTGTTTTGCCGCCATAATTCCCAAATCAGTATCTTCAATCACCAAGGTTTTCCGAACATCCATCATTTTCAGTTCCAGCATTGCCAGATAGGGATCAGGAAAAGGCTTGGTTCGTTCAACATCATCACCAGAAATCAGCGCAGGTTCGTCAACCAAATTCAATAACCCCAGATTCGCCAGACAAACTTCACGCGGGGCTGTAGAAACAAACCCAAACGCAATTCTATTTTTCTGCAAGGCAGCTATAAGATCAGCAACTCCCGGCCGTAAATAACCAGCAGATAATTTATCCTGATACACCGATATGATCCTGTCGGTAATGCTTTGCTGTGCCTGTGATGGAACACCGATCGCATCCAGTGTTTCCACCAAGCTCAAACCAATCAATTGTTGTGGCTGAATATCGTGCGTGTAGTCAGGTGCCAGTTCACGCAGCACATCAAAGTGTAGCTGCTCACTGTCGACAATGACCCCGTCGATATCAAAAATAACATTGAATTTACCCATCATAAATATTCCATTACTTAAGATCAGACAGACGGAGCAACACCTTACAGTTTGGTGTACTCAGTGGTATCTGTGTTTTAGCCGCAATATCACAACCCACGGTGAGAAATGCCTGCTGATAATCTTCAAAATCAAAGACCTGACTAACCAAACGATCTGCGGGGATCACACGATCACGGATCATGGCGTAAGCACGCTCAAAACTGTTGTTCAAGGAATCGATCGAACCAATGACAGAAAGACTTTTATCTGCAATTTTCAGTATATCGAGGCTGGCATGTTTATCTTTTAAAGCGACATTTAACAACTTACCGCCCGGCGCCAAATGGTCGAAAACATATTCGGTTAACTGCCCTGTGGTATCGACACATAAATCAATTAAAGCCGCTTGATCACCGTATTCCTTTACCAGAGCTTCGGCAAAATCAGTATATAACCGACATTCCGCAGGCAAGTTCTGACTGGCAAACTGGACTCGATTCGGATTTTTTTCGATCATGAACGCATTAACTCCCCGTTCATGCAGCGCCCAAAGATACAGCATCCCCATTGGCCCAGAGCCTGCCACCGCTGCACGAATATTCGTATGGGTGATCCCGAGTTTATCCACTCCGGTCAGTGTGCAGCTTAATGGCTCTGTCAATGATGCAGCTTCCATACTGACATGATCAGCGAGTTTGATCAGATAACCCTCTTTTGCCAAATATTGCTCAGCAAACGCACCATCGTAGGAAACGCCCGCTTCTGTACCTAACTTCATCTCACAGTGGTTCAGATTGCCTGTCTGACACATCCGGCAATGCCCACAAGAGTATGTTGGATTAATGACAACACGATCACCAATTTGAAAACGAGTGACACCGCTGCCAACTTGCGCTACAACACCAGTAGTTTCATGACCTAATGTAGTTCCCGGCACTGCTACAGGATAAGAGCCAGTGATAATCCCTACATCAGTACCACAAATCCCACATACTGCGATATCGACCACAACATCATCCGGCTCAATACAGTGCAATGGTTCAACTTCTTGGATCTCAACATCCCATATCTGATTAAATTTGAGTGCTTTCATTATGCAACCTCCTGATGACTCTGAGATGAAATTGTCAGTTCAGCAAAAGTCAGATCCAATTTATGGAGGATTTCACTCAAGTGTTCCTGTGTACAGATTAAAGGGGGTCTTACTTTAAGTGCTCGTCCCTTGCCATAACGGGAACCACGCAAGATAAGTTTATGAGTGCTGGCGGTTGCAATGACTTTCGCTGCAAATTCTGGGGTTGGAGTATCAAAACCGAACATATAACCCACCCCCCTGACCCCCGTGATTTCGGGATATTTATGTTGTAAATTCAGTAACCCATCACGCAGGAAAGCTTCATTTTGCTGTACGTTTTCCAGAAGATGATCATCTTCAATGATATCGATGACTTCATTGAGCGCGACCAATGACAGAGGATTAGCACCTGAAGTACTGGAATGTTCGAATGATTCCAATACATCCAATGAACTGCGCATAAGCACACCCGCAGTCGGAATACCAATTCCACCGGCACCTTTAGCAAACACGATGATATCGGGTTCTAACTCCTTGGCATAACCGTTCGAAGCAAAGAACGTACCAGTACGACCAAACCCTGTCTGTACTTCATCTGCAATAATAACAATGCCATGCTGATGACAAATTTCCCTGATTTTGCGGTAAAACTCCACAGGGAAAACAATGTTTCCACCATTGCCCTGAATCGGTTCAATAATCAGACATGCAATATTGTCGCTAGACCCCAATTGAATGAACTGTTCCAGATCGACATATTGGGTTGTGCCTTCCTGAGATTCCGACTCAGACGTGACACTGGCAGGAGCAGGAATTTTTATGGAGCCATCTATGTTGATATGAAAATTTTTAAGCCGGAATGCATTACCAGAAATCTGTGCTGTAGCAAGAGATTGGCCGTGATGGGCAAGGAAGAACGAGACAACACCAGAACGTCCTGTCGCTTTTTGGGCTATACGAATAGCACATTCAACCGCACCCGAACCAGAAACATCCCGTAACCAAATACTATCGATACCTTCAGGCGTATATTTAACCAATTTATCCAAAATATACTGTGACATTTCCTGTGTATAGGCAGAACTCAAATGTGTACATCTATCAATCTGTTTTTTTAATTTATCGGCAATCCTTTGATTAGTATAACCAAGTGGCAAATTAAATGTTCCCGATGCTGCATCAATATTTTTTTCGCCATCAATGAGCAAATAAGGGCCTTGACCGATATAACGAGAAAGCATGTCTTCAAAATGATATTTATTTTCCATAATGACTCACTATAATTAACTATATAAAAAATGAACAACACACAAACCACAGAGAAATAAAACCCAATCCAATTTAGGATTAGGAAATATATAAATTTAGCAGGGATATTTGAGCGGCAAGATGATTGGGCATTCTTGTTTTCAAGACAAAAACATTACTCAACCCATCATGTCAAAAACAATGCTACCAGAAATACTATAGAGCAATCCATATGTATTAGTGCAAAAGAAGTAGGAGTTTATTTTTTATAAACAAGCTCGATTAACGTCTCAATCTACCACAAAACAACACTAACAACATTAATAACAATAGGTTAATAAAAATCACCCACCTTCTTAATTAAAGAAATGGAACAATTTCGTTCTATGTTTCAACATTTGGCAATATAAAGGCATTTTAAATTTAATATTCAACTTGTTAGCTTGTATTTCTAACACTGATTAGTTATTTATTTATGGAATAAATATCATAACAATAACAACAAAATATGAAAAACCTGAGATAACACACCAGTACTTAGCGCTGCTACTTATAATGATTTGGTTGTTAACTCAACCTGATCAAAATACAAACAAATTCGAACTCTCGTTTACAAAGAAAAAACATCAAATGAAGTATTTTTAAATTCATTTAATATTTTTAATTTATACCTCTATTTATTTATATTCATTTATAGATTTAAAATTTATTTTTTAGCTAAAAAATAATAATTAAACCCGTAATCCAATCATTTGCATTAAATACTGTGCTTGCTGAATAGCTTCCTGCCGGTGCGTTATTCCCATTTTCTGATATAAATTTCGTATATGAGTTTTGATGGTAGTTGCTGCCACCTCTAACTCTGTAGCAATCTGCTCGTTGCTGTAACCAGAATAAATCAAACCCAATACCTGCCATTCACGCTGAGTTAGTGGGCTATTGCGAATAAGTTCCGGCACATCGGGATGTGTAAGCAACTGCTCAACAAAAATTTCATCAAAATGAGCGAATTTATGCCGATGCTGTCGGTTGATTTCCCGCAGGATACGCTGTGCCCGATACTGTTCCATTTCAGACAAAATATTGAGCTGAATAAGTTGGCGCAGTTGCAAAGCCATCAATTCTCCTTCAAGTACAAAATGGCTGATGAACCCCGTACGATTGGCCAAACTTAATGCCTCCATTAAAACATCCTGTGCTTGAGCCTTGCGCCCAAGCTGGCAATAAAGCAAATTACATAACAGAAGATTACGGTTTAAATCACTGACCAGCGCCAAATCTCTCGCGTATTCATTCAAATTCATCAAGATAGATTCTGCTTCCTCATACTGACCCAACATGATTTGGGCTCGGGCAATATTACGCCATTGATTTTGATTGAAATGGTTACAGAAGCTTTCAGGCCGTTCTGCCTGCATCAGCCATTGGTTCACCGAACTGCTATCCTCCAGATTCTGCCAAATGATGACGCGTAATTTATCGGTATTAGTCCGCCAATCACGATGGTAATGCCCATTGCTCAGCAAGTTTTCACAGCGAGACAAGTAACGGCGGGCATTATCAATATCTCCACGGATAAGAGAACATTTCGCCAACTGCGTCAGACATTGCAATTGCTGCTGTGGCTGGAAATTAGATAACACTGCCAATCCCCGACGTGCCGCATCTTCAGCCTCATCAATGCGAGCCCAACACCACAAAAGCTGAGAACGGATCCTCAACAGAAATTCGTGCATGGGTAACTGTTCCAGATGCTGTTCACGGATCAAATCAAAAGCATGGGTTTGAGTGTCATAGGCAGCCTGTAAATAACCCTGTGCTAATAAAATCTCACTTTGTTGCAACAGCGCCCACAAAGCATAGTGATAAACATGACACAGGCGGGCAAGCTGCTCCGTTTGCTTCATCATCGCCAATGCACTACTCAAGTGCCCATTACAGTGCAATACCTCTCCCTTCACTGACATTGCCACAATCCGACCATATTGATTGTCGGGCAACAAAGTCGCCAACGCCTTCTCAGCCAACGTATCCGCATCTTCCGGCCGCCCATCATTGATCGCCACTTGAGCCCGCAGGGCATCAAACTCCGCCAACAACTCGGCTTCAATAACTATCTTCTTCTGTTTCAGTGATCGCTCGGCCTGATTCAATAACGCATTCACTTCATAGTGACGATGCTGACTCTGTGCCAACCATGCTTGTAACAACACCAGGCGCGGACTTTCCAACAATTGTTCATATGGCAGGGCATTCATGCACTCTTCCAGCAGGGATAATTTGCTGTGGTTGAACAACTCCCAAGCGTGTTGAAGTAAAATATCCCGTAACAACACCGTATCTCCAGCAGCAAGGGCATGATGAATGGCCTCCCCCGGATATCCCTGCATCAACCACCCTTTCACTGCTGCTCTGTGTAATTCGGGTAATTTTGCAGCCATTTCCCACTGGCAACGTTGACGCAGGAATGACGCAAATAAAGGGTGAAAACAAAACCATTCACCAGAATCATCCATCCGTTGGATAAATAACCCCTGACGTTCGATATCTTCAAGCCGCTGCTGACCATTTTCTTCGCCCGTCAGGCAAACAATCAGGCCATCATTCATAGAACGCAAGATAGAACTATGTAACAAAAAATCTCGTGTTGCCTGATCTACCCGATTTAAAACCTCATCTACAAGATAATCCGCAAGATGGCTGGCATTTATCCCCGAAAGACGTTTTGCTGACATTTCAGCGGTATTACCCGACTGACGGGCGGAAAGCGCAATAAGCTGTAACGCAGTCGCCCACCCCGCGACGTCATTGCATAGCTGTTTGCAGTTATCAGCATCCAGTGGGAGTGTCAGCCGTTTGGCAAAAAATTGCTCAGTTTCTTGATAATCGAAAGCCAACTGCTGACTATCAATCTCCAATAACTGTTCACGCACCCGTAGATTAGCAATACCCAACGATGGCAAGTGACGCGATAGAATTATTAACGTCAAATTTTCTGGCTGGTGGCGGAGGAAAAAACGCATCGCTTCATGAATAAGACCATTCTCGACCAAATGATAATCATCAATCACCAGAAAAATAGGCGACTGCCATTCGTTGAGTTCAATAAACAATTGAGAAAACAGCGCAGGTAAATTGGCATATTGATGCTTTTGGGCCAATACCTCACTTTTCACACAATGCCCCTGAGTTGCCTGCTGAATAGCCGCAATCAAATAACTGGCAAAACGCTCCGGTTGATTGTCGCTGTCATCAAGAGAGTACCATCCCAGATTATCCTGCCCAGCTGCCCACTGTGACATCAGAGTGGTTTTACCATACCCCGCAGGACTGGTTACCAACACCAGCCGATAACCCTGTGCGTTAATGAACTTTTCTAGCAGACGCTCCCGCATAACCATATTATGGAGACGAAGTGGGCGACTGAGTTTCGATGGGATAAGCATGACTTTCTTTCTCTCATAAGCAATGAATAAAACTGATACCAGAATTCTGTCCGATGCTATTGATTCACTCACATCGTTAACATTCACCAATGCCTCACCAAATTTAGAGAAACGCTTATTTTTTGCAAACAAGTTGATTTATTTCATTGTGTTAAATTGCACCCTGTCACATTCTTTGATTACAACCTTTCCATTTTTTGATTAAATTGCGAAAAGGCTCGAGAGAAATAGCTACGCCCTTGCACTCCTCCCCGCGAATATTTTCATGGGATGATGTTTCCCACACCGCTAGACCTCAGCATATCTCGCTAAATATCCCCGCATTTTCCTTATTCAGTGACAGGATAAAGACGCCATGCAATGCTCTACATTCGATAAAAAATCTACATTAGATAAATCCACATTTCAGGCAGCACTCATACGCCAATGGCAGCGTTTCGGCCTTAGTTCAGCACAGGAAATGACTCCACATCAGTGGTGGAAGGCCATCAGTTCTGCCCTTTCTGAATTAATTCCTCTTTCTACTCAACAAAACCGAGCCAATTCATCCACGAATAACCAGCGCCATGTAAATTATATTTCGATGGAATTCCTGATAGGCCGCCTGACAGCCAACAATTTATTGAATCTCGGTTGGTATGACGATGTTCAGGCTTATCTGGCAGAAGATGGCATCATTTTGAGTGACCTGCTTGAAGAGGAAACCGATCCCGCATTAGGTAATGGTGGGCTGGGAAGGCTGGCAGCCTGTTTTCTCGATTCAATGGCTACCCTCAATCAACCAGCTATCGGGTATGGCCTCAATTATCAATATGGGTTGTTCCGTCAATCATTTGAGCATTGCCAGCAAATGGAAGCTCCCGATGATTGGGAACGAGATACCTACCCGTGGTTTCACCATAACGCACAATTAAAAGTTGATGTTAGTCTTGGTGGTGAAATAGTAACAACTGCCGATGGTCATGAAACTTGGGTTCCCGCATTTACCCTAATTGGTGAAGCGTGGGATTTGCCAGTGATTGGGTATGGTAATGGCGTTACCCAACCACTACGCCTATGGCAAGCAACGTACGACAATCCCTTCGATTTGTCACTTTTTAATGATGGTCAGTTTCTACATGCAGAACAGCAGGGCATTGAAGCCGCCAGTCTCACCAAAGTGCTCTATCCGAATGATAACCATCAGGCTGGTAAACGTCTGCGCCTGATGCAGCAATACTTCCAGTGCGCCTGTGCCATAGCCGATATTTTGCGACGCCACAAACAAATGAAACGCAAAATAGAAGAACTGCCACGATACGAAGTTATCCAACTTAATGATACTCATCCCACTATCGCCATTCCTGAAATGATGCGTCTTCTGCTTGATGAATACCTGTTGGATTGGGAAAGCGCATGGGAAATCACAGGGAAAACTTTTGCCTATACCAATCATACTTTGCTACCAGAAGGTCTGGAACGTTGGGATGAACAGCTTCTCAGTGAACTTCTACCGCGCCATCATCGTATCATTCAAGAAATCAATCTGCGCTTTAAAAAAACCGTCGATCAGATATGGCCAGACAACCAACAAATCTGGGACAAACTGGCTGTTATCCATGACAATCAAATAAGAATGGCCAATCTCTGCGTTGTCGCCTGTTTTGCTATCAACGGCGTCGCAGCACTTCATTCATCCTTAATCGTGACAGACCTGTTCCCCGAGTATTATCAATTGTGGCCAGCAAAATTTCACAATGTGACCAATGGCGTCACTCCTCGTCGTTGGTTAAGACACTGCAATCCTGCACTTTCTTCACTAATCGACCAAACATTGGATCGGGAATGGGTTAATGACCTTGACGCACTCAAACAACTCGAACCTTATGCTGATGACAGTGCATTCTGTGATACTTATCGGACAATCAAACAGGAAAATAAAATACGTCTGTCCAACTATGTGAATAAGGTTATGGGGCTCAAAATTGATCCTCATGCCATTTTCGATATACAAATAAAGCGCCTGCATGAATACAAACGCCAACATCTGAATCTGCTTCATATTTTGTCACTTTATCGACAAATTCAGGAAAATCCGGCGCTGGATATCCACCCCCGTGTTTTTCTGTTTGGTGCTAAAGCAGCTCCTGGTTACTATCTGGCAAAAAATATTATTTCTGCCATCAATTATGCAGCCGAAAAGATTAATCATGATCCGATCGTCCGCGATCGCATCAAAATCGCGTTCATCCCTGATTACAATGTTTCCACAGCAGAACTGATGATCCCCGCTGCAGACGTATCAGAACAAATTTCCACAGCAGGTAAAGAAGCCTCCGGTACAGGCAACATGAAACTGGCCTTAAACGGTGCACTAACTATCGGAACACTGGATGGCGCCAATGTTGAAATTGCCGAACAGGTTGGAAACGACAATATCTTTATATTTGGAAACACCGTTGAAGAGGCAAAAGCCCTACTGAGCAATCACTATAATCCACAAGATGTTCTCCAACAGGATCAACATCTAAAAGGCATATTAGATGCGCTTGCCAATGGCGAATTCAGCCACGGAAATACACACGCATTTGATCTCATGTTACATAGCCTGATTGACGCTGGTGATCCTTACTTAGTGCTGGCTGATTTTGCTTCATATAACCACGCCCACAAGCAAATTGATGCGCTGTATCGTGATACTCAACGCTGGACACGCAGCACTGTGCTGAATACCGCCCGCATGGGTAAATTCAGTTCTGACCGTACAATTCAGGATTATCAACAACGTATCTGGAAAGCCAAATAGAGATTTAATATGCAAAATAAATGCCCCAATGATTTGGCAACTGAGGCCGGCATTGCCAGCGAATATATTAATGCCTATGGGAAACTACAGGCTTTCCCTGCTGAAATCAGGCATCGAATATTAGAAGCCATGAATACAGAGATACCGGCTAATAAGCCGGTTTATCACTTAAATGCCGCCTCTTTGCCGAACGTTAAAGTGATTATTCAGGGAAAGGCGGAAATCTTGCCTTTAAACAACACAAATCGTTATCAATGGCAGATACACACGGAACAAGGGGGAATATTTCATGGTCACTGCCAACATCAACTCACGTTATCAGCCACGCTTCCCCTTGGATATCACACTCTGACACTAATCCCAGAAACGGAGCAGGACGGTAACTCTCACCCGCAATCCATGCAACTTCAATCCATACAACTTATTGTTGCGCCAGAACGTTGTTATGAGCCTGATGCAATAACACATGGCGAAAAGCTGTGGGGCGCTTGCGTTCAGCTTTATACATTACGCTCAGAAAATAACTGGGGGATCGGCGATTTTGGTGATCTGAAATATATGCTGCAAGAATTGGCACAACGTGGAGGCGCTTTTATCGGCCTGAATCCACTACATGCCATATATCCTGCCATGCCCGAAAATGCCAGCCCTTACAGCCCATCTTCCCGTCACTGGGTTAATATCATTTATATTGCTGTAAATCAGTTGGAAGATTTTAACAACAGTGCCGAAGCACAAGAATGGTGGCAGTTACCAGAAACGCAACTCAAACTTCAGCAAGCCCGCCAAAACGAATGGGTCGATTATACTTCCGTCATGGCACTAAAAATGAGCGCATTGCGTCTGGCTTATCAGCAATTCAGAAACCGGCCAGACAATGATCCCAAGCGAACTATTTTTCAGCAGTTTGTAAGTAAGGGTGGAGTAAGCCTTTATTCTCAAGCCACTTATGATGCTCTTCATCATAAACTCTATGGAGAAAATAACACTTATTGGGGCTGGCCAGTGTGGCCGGAAAAATACCGTGAACCAGAGAGTGATGCTGTTAAAGAATTTAGTCACTTACATCAACAAGAAGTCGGGTTTTTCCTCTGGTTACAGTGGATAGCTGATATACAGCTTGCCGAATGTTTCACAATAAGCCAAGCCAATCACATGCCAATTGGCATTTACCGTGATCTTGCCGTGGGTGTAGCACATGGCGGCTCAGAAACATGGTGTAACCGAAATATCTATTGCACCAAGGCATCCATAGGTGCACCACCTGATATTCTAGGGCCTAAAGGACAAAATTGGGGACTTCCTCCAATGAATCCTCATGTATTAAAAGCCCAATCTTATCAACCTTTCATTGAGTTGCTGCGAAGTAATATGCGCTATTGTGGTGCATTACGCATCGATCATGTGATGTCACTACTCAGACTTTGGTGGATACCACAAGGTGAAACCGCTGATAAGGGTGTTTATGTCCATTATCCGGTTGATGACCTGTTAGCGATACTGGCACTGGAAAGCCAGCGCAATCGCTGTCTGGTGATTGGCGAAGATTTAGGAATTGTGCCGGAAGAAATTGTAGATAAGTTACGGGATAGAGGAGTTTTCTCCTATAAAGTGTTTTATTTTGAACGCAATGAGCGGGGTGAATATCGCTCTCCTAACGAATATCCCGTACAAGCAATGGCAACCATGACTACCCATGATTTACCCACTCTGCGTGGGTTCTGGCAAAGCGTGGATCTCACCTTAGGCGAAACCATCGGCTTATATCCTGATAAAACACTTCTTGATGAGCTACATACTGAGCGGAAACACTGTAAGCAGGCATTATTGGCAAGCTTAAATCATCGCGGTTATCTATCAGATGAACTGACTCTAGCTGACACACAATTCCCCTTGCTGCAAACAGCATCACTAATGCAAACCGAGCAACCCATGTCAGCAACTATCAATCGGGGTATACATCGCTATATCGCCCATAGCGCCTGCGGCTTATTGGGATTACAACCTGAAGACTGGCTCGATATGGTACAGCCTGTCAATATTCCAGGCACAACTGCGGAATACCCAAACTGGCGACGCAAACTCACTGTCACATTGGAAGATATATTTGCAGATACACATATCAACCAACTACTGGAAGCCGTAGGAGAGTGCCGAAAGCAAGCTTCATAACCAACTGAACCACCTGCGATAGCACTGTGATAAAACAATATCGATGGTGGTTCATCCTTGACATAAGCAAAATAGAAATCACGAATTTCCGATAGAGTACGGGAATTGCGTATTAACCAAGGACCAGGTTATCGAATATATTATTCACAAGCTGGTAGTATCCTAACACTGCTACTGACTGGAGGCGACAAGCGCAAACAGCAGGCAGATATCGAAACTGCATTCGTTGTAAACTTCGCGTATTGCAGACTTTGTACCGGGCTATTATAGGCCGGTACAAAGTTTAAAACTTTGACGAAATCAGCCCTTCACTCCCCCCGATGTCAATCCTCCGACCAACCAACGTTGAGCAAGTAAGAAAATCACGGTGATAGGGATTGCAGAAAGCACAGCCGCAGCGGCAAAGTCCCCCCAAAGATAATTTTGTGGGTGCAGGTATTGTTGCATTCCCACTGCCAGCGTGTAGTTGTCTACATCCCGTAATAGCAGAGACGCAACAGGCACTTCAGTAATCACACCAATAAAAGACAGAATAAACACAACGGCCAATATTGGTACAGAAAGCGGCAGCAATATCAATCGGAAAATTTGCCACGATGTCGCACCATCCAGCATCGCCGCCTCTTCCAGTGAGCGATCTATCGTTTCAAAATAGCCTTTGATCGTCCAAACATGTAATGCAATGCCGCCCATATAGGCAAAAATCACACCTCCATGGGTATTGAGACCAATAAAGGGAATGTATTCCCCCAATCGGTCAAACAAGGCATAGAGTGCCACCAGCGAAAGTACCGGAGGGAACATCTGAAAAATTAGCATGCTTTTAAGTAAAGGACTTTTGCCACGAAAACGCATCCGGGCAACCGCATAAGCACAACTCGTTGAAAGTGCCACAATGCCGGTAGCAGTAATAAATGCAACTTTTACCGAATTCCAAAGCCACTGTAGGACTGGAAATGGAGGTGGAGTTACTCGCCCATCAGGTGATTCCACACTGTAGCCAAATGCCAGTTTCCAGTGTTCCCATGAAATGGTATCTGGAATTAAGCTACCAGTAGCAAAATTACCCGGACGCAAAGAAATAGCAATCACCGTCAGTAGAGGGAACAAAATCAAGGCAATAAAAGCCAGCATTAAAATATGTGTTGCCCATACCCGCCACCGTTGAGATTTGGGTTGTACCATCGCCATATCCATTCTCTCCTCAATCAAATTTAATGCGGGTAGTTTTCAAATTAATGATGGCTAATGCCCCTACTAACAGGAAGATCAGCGTTGCAATCGCGGCAGCCAGACCAAAATTCTGTCCGCCGCCCCCTTCAAACGCGATACGGTAGGTATAATTCACGAGAAGATCGGTATAACCCGCAGGAGTCGTTGTACCAATATGATCAGGCCTACCGTTAGTTAGTAGCTGGACCAAAACAAAGTTATTAAAGTTAAAAGCAAAGCTAGCAATGATCAACGGCGTCAATGGTTTAATCAGTAATGGAAAAGTAATCTTGGTGAAGTTCTGCCAGGGCCCGGCTCCATCAAGGGCCGATGCTTCATAGAGATCATCAGGGATCGACTTCAGTAATCCCATACAGAGGATCATCATATAGGGATAACCCAGCCACGTATTCACAATAATCAGCATGGTGCGAGCCAATGTTGGATCTGTAAACCAATCCGGTTTCAAGCCAAACAACCCATTAAGCACCAAATTAATTTCACCGAAACTCTGATTAAACAATCCCTTAAAAATCAAAATAGAAATAAACGAAGGCACCGCATAAGGCAAAATAAGTAATACCCGGTAAATAGCCCTCCCTTTCATTGCTTCCCACTGCACAATGCAAGCGAGGAGCATTCCTAACATAACCGTGAATATCACCGTCAACACAGAGAAAATCACTGTCCAGACAAAAATGGACAAAAAAGGTTTTTGAATGCCTTCATCCTGCATTACCCGCAAGAAATTTTTCCAACCAATAGGAACCGTGAACCCGGGGCTTAATGTTTCTTTCTCCCACCCACTTTCAGCATTTATGGATTGATAAAACCCTGTATCCATATTAGGTCGGTATTGTGTACCGGTTTGTTTGTTGGTCAGCGTAATGCCATCTTCTCCAAGAGAATAAAGAGAATGTATAGCCGAAAACTGGCGCAGGGAGCTCATTCGTAACTTACTGCCATCGGGAAGAACAGCGACTAGTTGCCCCAAGGCCTGACGATGCTGGGTAATTGTACGTAATGCTGCAGCAATACCTTCCATATTTTTTTCCTGCTCACGGAGAGGAAGAATAATTTCTTCCTCTCCAGAGAGAGAAAAGGGCTTAGATGCCAGCACCAGAGGACTATCAGGAGCGTTAAGTGTCAAAACCCATTGATCAGATGCAGGATAGAGCTTGAAATTAAATGGTTGCCCAGCCTGATATTGACGACTCATTAAAACGGTTTGAGTACGTTCAAATGTTAATTGGTTAGTGCTGCTATAGTTTGTGAAAGAAATGGCAATCGTGCAGATAAGCGGAAACAGTATAAACACACCTATCCCAGCAATTCCTGGATAGGTATAGCGCCAAACATACATCTTGCGGTTGGCAAAAACATAAATACCACTTCCCAGAAGTACAAGTGTCAAGATGGCAAACAGGTATTCTCCCTGCGCATACATCAACACAACCAAATAACCAGTGAAAAGCAGGCACAAACCTACAAAAAACCATTTCAGTGCGGGGTGCTGCCACCATACTGTTTTTTCTAATGTCGCTGACATCTTGCACTTCCTGTTACTATTTTTAGCGATTAATTTCCAATAATTACCAATAATTAAGCTGTTATAAAAATAAAATGATGAGGCTCCTTTCAAATCAGGAGCCTACCATTCCATTCGTTTATTTTGTCATTCGTGATTCAGCATCATTAAGCGCAGCATCTACTGCCTGACGCCCACTGATCGTATTGAGAATTGCACTGCGCATGGCGTACCAGAAGGTGCTCATTTGAGAAATATTCGGCATAATTTCGCCCTTCTGTGCGTTTTCCATTGTGGCAGCAATACGTGGATCTTTCGCAAGGGTTTCCTGATAGGATTTTACAGCCACCGCACCCAGTGGTTTGTCTTTATCCATCATTGCCAGACCTTCGTTAGTGAGCAGGTAGTTTTCCAGAAACTCCTTCGCTAATTCTTTATTAGGGCTGGCTGCATTAATTCCCGCAGTCAAGATACCAACGAAGGGCTTAGAAGGATTTCCTTTGAAAGTCGGTAATAAGGTAACGCCATAATTAATATTACTTTTATCTATATTCGCCCAAGCCCAAGGGCCATTGATAGTCATCGCCGTTTTACCTTTATTGAATGCCTCCTCAGCGATGGAGTAATCGATATCAGCACTGAGATGTTTGTCTTTAACTAAATCAACTAAAAACTGCATCCCAGCCTTCGAACCCGCGTTATTTACCCCACTATCTTTAACGTTATAAGTCCCTTTTTCCGCCTTGAAAGCATAACCACCATCAGCAGCAATCAACGGCCATGCAAAATAAGGTTCCTGTAAATTGAACATAATTGCGCTTTTATTTTGCTTTTTCAGTTCATTATCTAAGGCAGGTATTTCTTCCCATGTTTTTGGCGGAGACTTGATCAAATCTTTATTGTAGATAAGCGAGAGAGCTTCAACTGCGACAGGATATCCCATTAATTTTCCGTCATAACGAACGGCATCCCATGTGAAGGGAAATAGCTTATCAATAAAAGAACTATCAGGTGTAATTTCAGCTACTAAGCCTGATTGAGCATAACCACCGAAGCGATCATGGGCCCAGAAAATGATATCTGGCCCATCTCCGTTAGCTGCGATCTGGGTATATTTTTCTTCTAGTTTGTCTGGATGTTCAACAGCAACAGGAATGCCCATTTCTTTTGCGAATTTGTCACCAACTTGTGCCAACCCGTTATAGCCTTTATCGCCATTGATCCAAATCACCAGTTTGCCTTCTTCCAGCTTAGCAAAAGCCGAAGCAGACAGTAGCCATGTCGTTAAAACGGAAAGCATCAGAGTACGGGTACTCACTTTTAACGTTTTTTTGGTCATCATTCCGCCCTTTTTATCATTTATCAGTTCTGGATAAATTTACTCATTACACCGCTAGAAAATGGCTCCCAGTGTGCAATCAACGAGGACAAGACTCATCCTCCCCAACCCTACGCCTCAATCAGAATACGTGTGAGCCGACTAGCAAAAACAATTAAAATCAGAATGTTAACACCAAGATAATGTCATTTTTTGCGACTGAAATCACATCTCACCTAGCTATTTATCCCTCCATGTTCCAATCACATTACACTCGTCCTCCTGATACCTCCCCCATAAAAAACCTTGGAATGGATGATCCTCCCACCTGTTATCTTGAGCACAATCCTGCCATCAGTTTTTCATGAGATTTTTCTCTACGATGAGCAGAAAATGAATGAGAAATTGATGTGGAAAATCCGAGGGAGGGAATAAATGTCTAGCGTTACATTCCGCAATGTATCTAAATCTTATGGTGAAACAGTCATCTCCAAAGATCTCAATCTTGATATTCAGGAAGGCGAATTCGTCGTATTTGTCGGCCCATCTGGATGTGGAAAATCAACATTGCTGAGGATGATCGCGGGGTTGGAAGACATCACATCCGGTGATTTACTGTTCGCAGGAAAACGAATGAATGATGTTCCGCCGGCCAAACGTAATATTGGTATGGTTTTTCAATCTTATGCGCTATATCCCCATCTCTCTGTTGCAGACAATATGTCATTCGGCATGAAACTAGCAGGTGTCAAAAAAAACAATATTCAAAAGCAAGTGCAACAGGTTGCAGAAACCCTTCAACTTGCTCATCTGCTGGATCGCCGCCCCAAGGCATTATCCGGCGGACAACGTCAGCGTGTCGCCATTGGAAGAACGTTAGTTGCTGAACCAAATATCTTTCTGTTGGATGAACCCCTTTCCAATCTAGATGCTGCTTTGCGGGTTCAGATGCGAATTGAGATTTCACGCCTACACAAACGCCTGCAACGTACGATGATCTATGTGACTCATGATCAAACCGAGGCTATGACGCTGGCAGACAAAATTGTCGTGCTGGATGGCGGCAACATAGCTCAAGTGGGTAAACCACTTGAAATTTATCACTATCCTGCCAACCGATTTGTCGCAGGCTTCATTGGTTCACCAAAAATGAATTTTTTGCCAGTTAAAGTCTCGGCTATTGCCGTCGATCAGGTACAAATTCTCTTACCTAATGGTCAACCTATTTGGCTTCCTGTTGAAAGTAAAGGGCTTACTGTGGGTAGTAATGTATCTTTGGGAATTCGCCCCGAACACCTTTTGCCTAATGATGTAGCCGATGTTACGTTAGTGGGGACAGTACAGATCGTGGAACAACTGGGCAATGAAACTCAGATTCACATCCGCATACCTGCCATTCATCAAAATTTAGTTTACCGCCAGCCTGATATTGTTCTCGTGGAAGAAGGGGTGAACTTCACTATCGGGTTAGCTCCCCACCGTTGCCATCTTTTCCGAGAAGATGGAACTGCATGTCAACGTTTACATAAAGAACCCGGAGTCTAGTCGATCCGCGGACATCGAAAATAACAGGAGAATCATCATGCGTATATTGCCTCTCTCATTGGCCATGTTCACTAGTTTGTTATCCATGCAGGCTGCTGCGGTAGAATTCCACGGTTACGCCCGCTCAGGTATTGGTTGGACGGGTAGCGGCGGTGAGCAAAAATGTTCCCCAGTTACGGGGGCTCAGAGTAAATACCGCCTCGGTAACGAATGTGAAACCTATGCAGAACTTAAACTAGGGCAAGAATTATGGAAAGATGGCGACAAACGTTTCTATTTTGATACCAATGTTGCTTACTCGGTAGCCCAGGAAAAAGACTGGGAATCCACCAACCCCGCTTTCCGTGAAGCGAACGTACAAGCAACTAACATCATCGACTGGTTGCCCGGCTCAACAATGTGGGCCGGTAAACGTTTCTACCAGCGACATGATGTACATATGATCGATTTCTATTACTGGGATATTTCCGGTCCTGGTGCGGGTTTGGAGAATATTGATCTTGGTTTTGGCAAATTGTCCTTAGCAGTAACCCGCAATACAGAATCCGGCGGTTCGCATGGCTGGATAACGGGTGAACGTAAAGAAATCCCAACCTCAAATGATGTTTTCGATATACGTCTAGCCAACATTTCAGTCAATGATGGTGGCACACTAGAGTTTGGTATTGATTATGGGCGTGCTAATGCGCGCAAGGGATACCAACTTGATGAAAAAGCATCCAAAAATGGTGTAATGCTGACTGCCGAACATACCCAAAGTATGTTCGGTGGATTCAACAAATTTGTCTTACAGTATGCAACTGACGCAATGACTTCTAGTAATAACGGCCGTTCCGAAGGTGCCAGTGTGTACAATGACGGACATATGCTGCGAATTGTGGATCATGGCGCAATCAGCATGACAAAAAAATGGGATCTCATGTATGTCGCTATGTATCAGAATATTGACCGCGACAATAACAATGGCAACACATGGTATAGCGTGGGTGTCCGTCCAATGTACAAGTGGACACCAATCATGAGTACCCTGATGGAAGTTGGCTATGACAATGTGAAATCTCAACGTACCAAAGAGGCCAATAATCAGTACAAAATTACCCTAGCCCAACAATGGCAAGCCGGTGACAGTATTTGGTCACGCCCAGCTATTCGATTGTTTGCCACTTACACTAAATGGGATGAAAAATGGGGCTATGCCAATAACCAATCCGGTTACGTCAATGGCATTGCTTACCGTGATACACCTGCACAACGATTCAGCCGTGGTAACAGCGATGAATTTTCATTTGGTGCCCAATTTGAGGCTTGGTGGTAATGAAAACAAAACTGCTCTCACTTTGTCTCAGTGCGCTGCTCTGTAACATGATCCCCGCTGTCAGTTATGCCACGTCAGATACTATCGTACCTGATACAACAGTACCTGCAGCATCCACGACAGCCCCTTCTTTGTCCATCTCAGCCCTGCAAAAATTGCAGTGGCAACCCATTAATACCCATGACACGCAGACCATTATCCTCAACAGCACGTCACAACAATTTAATGACGGAGATATTCGTGGGGCAGTAGCCGCATTCGCTTTATCCGCTAATCAAGGTCCATTAGAAATCACCTTGAACAGTTTGATAAAGGATAAGCAGGTATACTCACCGAACGTTTTGGTATTTGATGAACAACTTCGTCCGGCAGCCTTTTATCCAAGCCATTATTTTCGCTATCAACAGGCTGGTATAATGTCCGTTGATCGGCTTGAAGGCGTGTTAAAACTGACACCGGCATTAGGACAGCAGCGAATTTATTTGCTGGTTTATACCACTCGTGCCGATTTGCAAGATTTCACGCAAATGGTCGATCCAGCTAAAGCCTATGCGCAAGGGGTTGGTAACGCGATGCCCAATATTCCAGACCCGACCGCACACCATACTGAGCTGGGGACATTGACGCTAAAAGTAAAATCAGAACGTGATGCGGGCAATATTCTGATTGGTCAGATATTTTCTCCACCTACATCAAAACCGGTCATAGTCGGCTCTACACAGGCAATCTCTAAACCTACAATAACCCCTTCAGCTGACCTATCTCAATCTGCTGTATTTACAGTTAAACCTGTACTGAACGATACCGAACAGTATTTCAATGACGCTATCACAAAAGCCATTAGCAATGGTGATATTGATAAGGCATTGAAACTACTAAATGAGGCGGAACGACTTGGTTCCCCAACTGCGCGGGAAACTTTTATTCAAAAGATAAAAGACAAACGGTAGGTTTTATTTATCAAATGGTTATTGTGAAATTTCATATTTAATTTAAGAGCCTAATAGAATAGGCTCTTAGCACACGAATAATTCATCCATTTTACCTGCAAATCATCAGGCACCGAGTCATTTTTCACACCTCACATTTTAATTTTTTATCGGATAAAAAAATGCCCTCTACTAAGAGAGGGCATTTCACGATTAGCTATACGTATAAGGTATGCTATACATCACGATATTAGTCTTTATCGCTGCTGCTACCAAAACCTGCATTCAAAAGTTCAGCAAGGTTTGCAGTTGCTTCGTCAACGCTAACTTGTGGTGCTTCGACCACTTCGTTGTTGTGACGACGACGGATACGAGACTGATGGTAAGCATAACCTGTACCTGCAGGGATCAAACGACCAACAATCACGTTCTCTTTCAAGCCACGCAGTTCATCACGTTTACCTGCAACAGCGGCTTCAGTCAGTACGCGGGTTGTTTCCTGGAACGACGCCGCAGAGATGAAGGATTCCGTTGCCAGTGATGCCTTGGTGATACCCAACAGATCACGGTGGAAGGTTGCAGGTACTTTGTCATTCTGCTCCAACTTACGGTTTGCAACTTTAACGCGTGCGTATTCAACCTGCTCGCCTTCGAGGAATTCAGAGCTTCCCGTGCTTGCGATTGTCACTTTACGCAGCATCTGACGAACGATAACTTCGATGTGTTTATCGTTAATCTTAACGCCTTGCAGACGGTAAACTTCCTGTACTTCGTTGGTGATGTAACGGGCAACTGCATGAACACCACGCAGACGCAGAATGTCATGTGGAGATTCTGGGCCATCGGAGATCACGTCACCACGTTCAACAACCTCACCTTCGAACACGTTGAGCTGACGCCATTTAGGGATCATCTCTTCGTAAGCATCAGAGCCATCCAGTGGGCTGATAACCAGACGGCGTTTGCCTTTGGTTTCTTTACCGAAGGAAACAATACCGCTGATTTCTGCCAAGATAGCAGGTTCTTTCGGACGACGTGCTTCGAACAAGTCAGCAACGCGTGGCAGACCACCGGTAATATCTTTAGTACCGCCAGATTCCTGAGGAATACGCGCCAGCGTATCACCCGCAGAAATGGTCATGCCATCTTCCAGCTGAACAATCGCTTTACCCGGCAGGAAGTACTGAGCAGGCATATCTGTACCGGCGATCAGAACGTCGTTACCCTGGGCATCAACAATTTTCAGTGCTGGACGCAGGTCTTTACCGCTACCAGTACGTTCTGCACTGTCCAGAACTACCAGTGAAGACAGACCAGTCAATTCGTCCGTCTGACGGGTGATAGTCTGACCATCAACCATGTCATAGAACTGGATGATACCGGAGACTTCACTCACGACTGGCATGGTATGTGGATCCCAGTTCGCAACGGTTTCACCGCCAGTTACTGTTTCACCATCACCTTTCGCCAATACTGAGCCGTAAGGCACTTTATAGCTTTCTTTGGTACGGCCGAAGTCATCGATCAGACGCAATTCGGTATTACGGGAAGTAATAACCAGTTTGCCCGCTGAGTTAGTAACAAACTTAGCGTTGAACAGTTTCAAATGGCCTTTGTTACGTACTTGGATGCTAGATTCTGCTGCCGCACGAGATGCCGCACCACCGATATGGAACGTACGCATCGTCAGCTGTGTACCCGGCTCACCGATTGACTGTGCCGCGATAACACCAACTGCTTCACCTTTGTTGATGCGGTGACCACGAGCAAGGTCGCGACCGTAACAGTTCGCACAAACACCGAAGTCAGTTTCACAGCTTACTACTGAACGTACTTTCACGCTGTCAACGGAGTTTTCTTCTAACAGATCACACCATTTTTCGTTCAACAGAGTGTTACGTTCAACCAGAATGTCTGCCGTACCTGGTTTTAGAACGTCTTCAGCCGTCACACGACCCAATACGCGCTCACGCAGCGGTTCTTTAACGTCGCCACCTTCGATAACCGGAGTCATCAGGATACCGTCGTGAGTTCCACAGTCATCTTCAGTTACGACCAAGTCTTGGGCAACATCAACCAGACGACGGGTCAAGTAACCGGAGTTCGCCGTTTTCAATGCG
Source organism: Xenorhabdus hominickii (assembly GCF_002632725.1). Classification (GTDB taxonomy): domain Bacteria; phylum Pseudomonadota; class Gammaproteobacteria; order Enterobacterales; family Enterobacteriaceae; genus Xenorhabdus; species Xenorhabdus hominickii. The sequence continues at coordinate 1,159,446 of NZ_NJAI01000001.1, read as the reverse complement.
GTATCCGCAAGACCTTTACGAGCACCATGGGTTGAGATGAAGTACTGAAGTACGTTCAGACCTTCACGGAAGTTCGCCGTGATTGGCGTTTCGATGATGGAGCCATCTGGTGTTGCCATCAAGCCACGCATACCCGCCAACTGACGGATCTGAGCAGCAGAACCACGAGCACCGGAGTCAGCCATCATAAAGATATTATTGAAGGAAACTTGCTGTTCTTCTTCACCGTTACGGTTAATAACAGTTTCACTAGACAAGTTTTCCATCATCGCCTTAGCAACACGTTCGTTCGCTGCGGCCCAGATATCGATAACTTTGTTATAGCGTTCGCCAGCAGTTACCAGACCTGATTGGAACTGTTCCTGAATTTCGGCCACTTCTGCTTCCGCTTCCGCGATGATGCCTTCTTTCTTCTCAGGAATAACCATGTCGTCGATACCTACGGATACCCCAGAACGGGCAGCGTAAGCAAAACCAGTATACATGGTCTGGTCTGCTAAGATAACGGTTGGCTTCAGACCCAGTACGCGGTAACAGGTGTTCAGCATTCTAGAGATTGCTTTTTTACCCAGCGCCTGGTTAATCAGTGAGTATGGCAAACCTCTCGGTACAATCATCCACAGGATGGCACGACCGACTGTAGTATCAACCAGACCTGTATTGGTGGTGACATTACCTTCGCCATCTCTTACTTCTTCAGTGATGCGAACTTTGACACGAGCGTGCAAAGAAGCCAGACCTGCTCGGTAAACGCGCTCTGCTTCTTTAGGACCACTCAGAACCATGCCTTCGCCTTTCGCGTTAACACAGTCACGAGTCATGTAGTACAGACCCAATACAACGTCCTGAGATGGAACGATGATTGGTTCACCACTCGCTGGAGACAGGATGTTGTTGGTAGACATCATCAGCGCACGCGCTTCCAACTGGGCTTCCAGTGTCAACGGTACGTGAACAGCCATCTGGTCACCATCGAAGTCGGCGTTATAAGCCGCACACACCAATGGGTGCAACTGGATAGCTTTACCTTCGATCAGAACAGGTTCAAATGCCTGAATACCCAAACGGTGAAGGGTCGGTGCACGGTTCAGCAGAACTGGGTGCTCACGAATGACTTCATCCAGGATATCCCACACAACGGCTTCTTCACGCTCAACCATTTTCTTGGCTGCTTTGATAGTCGTTGCCAGACCACGCAGTTCTAGCTTGCCGTAGATGAATGGTTTGAACAGCTCCAGTGCCATCTTCTTAGGAAGACCACACTGATGCAGGCGCAGGTATGGACCTACGGTAATTACAGAACGGCCTGAGTAGTCTACACGTTTACCCAGCAGGTTCTGACGGAAACGACCTTGTTTACCCTTGATCATGTCTGCCAAGGATTTCAGAGGACGTTTGTTAGAACCAGTAATCGCACGACCGCGGCGACCGTTATCCAGCAACGCATCAACCGCTTCCTGCAACATACGTTTTTCGTTACGTACGATGATGTCTGGCGCAGCCAGATCCAGCAGGCGTTTCAGACGGTTGTTACGGTTGATTACGCGACGATACAGATCGTTCAGATCTGAAGTTGCGAAACGACCACCATCCAGCGGAACCAATGGACGCAAATCCGGTGGCAGAACTGGCAGAACGGTCAAAACCATCCACTCTGGTTTGTTACCAGACTGAATGAAAGCTTCCAACAGTTTAATACGTTTGGTCAGCTTCTTACGTTTAGTTTCAGAGTTGGTTTCGTTCAACTCTTCACGCAAGGTTTCACATTCATTTTCTAGGTCGAGATTTTTCAGCAAATCTTGGATCGCTTCCGCGCCCATTTTTGCGTCAAATTCATCACCGAACTCTTCCAGCGCATCCAGATATTGTTCTTCGGTCAGGATCTGAGCACGCTCAAGACTGGTCATTCCGCCTTCAACAACCACATAGGATTCGAAGTACAATACGCGTTCAATGTCACGCAGAGGCATGTCCAGCAACAAACCGATGCGAGATGGCAGGGATTTCAGGAACCAGATGTGAGCCGTTGGAGAAGCCAGCTCGATATGTCCCATACGGTCACGACGAACTTTAGTTTGCGTAACTTCTACGCCACACTTCTCACAAATCACACCACGGTGTTTCAAACGCTTGTATTTACCACACAAGCATTCGTAATCTTTTACTGGCCCGAAGATACGCGCACAGAAAAGACCGTCACGTTCAGGTTTGAACGTACGGTAGTTAATAGTTTCCGGCTTTTTTACTTCCCCGAATGACCACGAACGGATCATGTCTGGAGAGGCCAGAGCAATTTTGATCGCATCAAACTCTTCGGTCTTAGTTTGCGCTTTCAGAAACTTCAATAAGTCTTTCACGAAATAGCTCCTGTCGGAGTTAGACCTGTCAGGTGAGTGGCCCATGCCACTCACCCCTATGACCAGTGTAACCACTGGCTGGTAAACTGCCCGACATTTTCATGCCGGACAGTACCAGCGGGAAAACGATTTATTCGTCTTCCAGCTCGATGTTAATACCCAACGAACGGATTTCTTTCAGCAATACGTTGAAAGATTCCGGCATGCCTGGTTCCATCTGGTGGTTACCATCCACGATGTTTTTATACATCTTGGTACGACCGTTAACATCGTCAGACTTGACGGTGAGCATTTCTTGCAGGGTGTACGCGGCACCGTATGCTTCCAATGCCCACACTTCCATCTCACCGAAGCGCTGACCACCGAACTGTGCCTTACCACCCAGCGGCTGCTGAGTAACCAAGCTGTAAGAACCGGTAGAACGGGCGTGCATCTTGTCATCAACCAAGTGGTTCAATTTCAGCATATACATGTAACCGACGGTTACCTGACGCTCAAACTGCTCACCAGTACGGCCATCAAACAGTGTGATCTGACCGGAAGTCGGCAGGCCACCCAGTTTCAACAGCTCTTTGATTTCAGTTTCTTTTGCTCCGTCAAAGACTGGCGTTGCGATTGGCATACCTTTTCTCAAGTTTTCTGCCAAACGCATCACTTCTTCGTCGCTGAAGGTGTTCAAATCAACTTTCTGACGGGTATCGTCACCCAGATCATAGGCTTTCTGGATGAATTCACGCAGTTTGGCAACTTCTTGCTGCTGTTTCAGCATCGCATTGATCTTGTCACCAATGCCTTTCGCTGCCATACCCAAGTGAGTTTCCAGAATCTGACCGATGTTCATACGGGATGGTACGCCCAGCGGGTTCAGTACGATATCTACAGGTGTACCGTTTTCATCGTAAGGCATATCTTCGATCGGGTTGATCTTAGAGATAACACCCTTGTTACCGTGGCGACCTGCCATCTTATCACCAGGCTGAATCTGACGTTTCACAGCCAGATACACTTTGACGATTTTCAGTACACCCGGTGCCAGATCGTCGCCCTGAGTGATCTTACGGCGTTTAGCATCCAGTTTTTTCTCGAACTCAGTTTTCAGTTCGTCATACTGTTCTGCTAACTGCTCCAACTGATTCTGTTTTTCTTCATCAGCCAGACCCAGTTCCAACCAGCGCTGACGAGGCAGTTTGTCTAGTTTTTCTGCTTCAATACCACCAGAAACCAGTACGGAGTGAATACGAGCAAACAGACCTGCTTCGAAAATTTGCAGCTCTTCTGTCAGGTCTTTCTTCGCCTCACGCAACTGCATCTCTTCAATTTCTAACGCACGCTTGTCTTTTTCTACGCCGTCACGGGTAAAGACCTGTACGTCAATAACAGTACCAGAAACACCGTTTGGTACGCGCAGTGAAGAGTCTTTCACATCAGACGCTTTCTCACCGAAGATCGCACGCAGCAGTTTTTCTTCTGGAGTGAGCTGAGTTTCACCTTTTGGTGTCACTTTACCAACCAGAATGTCGCCACCTTTCACTTCCGCACCGATATAAACGATGCCGGATTCGTCCAGTTTAGACAGAGCAGCTTCACCTACGTTAGGGATATCAGCGGTGATCTCTTCAGGCCCCAGTTTGGTGTCACGAGACACACAAGCCAGTTCTTGAATGTGAATAGTTGTGAAACGGTCTTCCTGAACAACTCGCTCAGATACGAGGATGGAGTCTTCGAAGTTATAACCATTCCATGGCATGAACGCCACGCGCATGTTCTGACCCAGAGCCAGTTCACCCAAGTCGGTGGATGGACCATCAGCCAGTACGTTACCACGCTCTACCAGCTCGCCCAGAGAAACACATGGCATCTGATTGATACAGGTGTTTTGGTTAGAACGGGTATATTTGGTCAGGTTATAGATATCGATGCCCGCTTCACCAGCGTACATTTCATCTTCGTTAACCTTGATAACGATACGAGATGCGTCAACGTACTGAACCATACCGCCGCGTTTAGCAACAGAGGTTACACCGGAGTCAACCGCTACCGCACGCTCCATACCTGTTCCGACCAACGGCTTGTCAGCACGCAGAGTTGGAACCGCCTGACGTTGCATGTTCGCACCCATCAATGCACGGTTGGCGTCATCGTGTTCAAGGAATGGGATCAGGGAAGCACCGACGGACACGATCTGTTGTGTCGAAACGTCCATGTACTGAACCTGATCACGATTGAACAAGCTTGATTCATCGTAATGACGGCACGTGATCAGTTCTTCAACGAAGTGACCTTCTTCATCCAAGACGGTGTTAGCCTGTGCAATGACGTAGTTACCTTCTTCGATCGCAGACAGGTAGTGAATTTCATCAGTCACTACACCATCACGAACTAAGCGGTAAGGCGTTTCAAGGAAACCATACTCATTGGTACGCGCATAAACGGACAATGAGTTAATCAAACCGATGTTTGGACCTTCAGGGGTTTCGATTGGACATACACGACCGTAGTGAGTCGGGTGTACGTCTCGAACTTCGAAGCCTGCACGTTCACGGGTCAGACCGCCTGGACCCAACGCAGAAATACGGCGTTTGTGGGTAATTTCAGACAGAGGGTTGTTCTGGTCCATAAACTGGGACAACTGGCTGGAACCAAAGAACTCTTTCACCGCCGCAGAAATTGGTTTGGCGTTGATCATATCCTGTGGCATCAGAGTGTCCAGATCACCCAGAGACAGACGCTCTTTCACGGCACGTTCTACACGCACCAGACCGACGCGGAACTGGTTTTCGGCCATTTCACCAACGGAACGGATACGACGGTTGCCCAAGTGGTCAATATCGTCGACTTCACCTTTACCGTTACGAATATCGATGAGCTTCTTCATCACCTCAATGATGTCTTCTTTGCTCAGGATACCGGAACCTTCAATCTCTTCACGATCCAAAGAACGGTTGAACTTCATGCGGCCAACCGCAGACAGATCATAACGGTCTTCAGAGAAGAACAGGTTCTCAAACAAGTTTTCGGCGGCTTCACGTGTTGGTGGTTCACCAGGACGCATCATGCGATAGATTTCAACCAGTGCGCTCAGGCGATCGTTGGTTGGGTCAACACGCAGCGTTTCGGAGATGTATGCACCGTGATCCAAATCGTTGGTGAACAGGGTCTCAATCGTTTTATGACCAGACTGGCTCAGACGCGCCAACAGATCCAAAGAGAGTTCCATGTTCGCAGCACAGATAATTTCACCTGTGTTCTGGTCAATGTAATCTTTTGCGACAACTTTACCCGCGATATATTCGACAGGAACCTCAATGCGGTCTACCTGATCTTTTTCTAACTGGCGGATATGACGAGCAGTGATACGACGGCCTTTTTCAACATAAATCTTGCCGTTCGCTTCGATATCAAAAGAAGCAGTCTCACCACGCAGACGTTCTGGAACCAGAGTCATCTGCAATTTGTTATCACGAATTTCGAAAACGGTTTTGTTGAAGAACAGATTCAGGATGTCTTCAGTGGTATAATTCATCGCGCGCAAAATAATCGAAGCCGGCAGTTTACGGCGGCGGTCGATACGCACAAACAGATTATCTTTTGGATCAAATTCGAAATCTAACCATGAACCACGGTAAGGAATGATACGTGCATTATACAGTACCTTACCGGATGAATGGGTTTTTCCCTTATCGCTGTCAAAGAAAACGCCTGGGCTACGATGCAACTGAGATACGATAACGCGCTCAGTACCGTTGATAACGAAAGTCCCGTTATCAGTCATGAGTGGAATTTCACCCATGTAGACTTCTTGTTCTTTGATATCTTTGACTGTACCTTCTGGCGCTTCACGCTCATAGATCACCAGACGCAGTTTTACGCGCAGTGGTGCAGAGAAAGTCACGCCACGAATCTGACACTCTTTGACATCAAAAACAGGTTCGCCAAGACGATAGCTTACATATTGCAGCTCGGAATTGCCGCTGTAACTCTGAATTGGGAACACAGAACGGAAGGCCGCTTCCAGTCCATTCTGGCCTTCGGGATCTTGCTCGATAAACTTCTGGAACGAGTCAAGTTGGATAGAAAGAAGGAATGGAATATCCAAAACTTGTGGACGTTTACCAAAATCCTTACGAATACGTTTTTTCTCGGTATAGGAGTAAACCATAGGGTTCCTCAGCTCGCTGATCAGTGACCCACTCTGCCCGCCTTTTAGGACAGCATTCTGCAACACTATTTCTTCGAACAGAAAATAGAATATTTTCCGTAATACTCATTGCTATTACTCTTAAATCATTTCATTGCGCTACCTGACTACCGAGCTACCCGAGTGGATCGTAGCTGAGAACGCAGTATATTAAGTCGTCAATAGGAAAAAGCATTTTAGGTTCATTAGCAGCTAAACAGTGTGAAATGCTACTAATCCCCTGCATAATTGGCTCTCAGGCTATGCCATTAAAGCAAGGTTGTTAAAACAATATCGTTAAGACAATATTTTTAAAAAATATATTAAAACAAAATATTAGATTAAAACCTTTACAGACAATGCCCTTACAGCGCAAAAAGGCTGGCGATTAAAAAATCGCCAGCCGCCAGCCTTAGAAAATCAGGCTGCGAACTTCAAACTGATCTTACTTGATCTCAACAGAAGCACCAGCTTCTTCCAGAGATTTTTTCAGAGCTTCAGCGTCGTCTTTGCTGATTGCTTCTTTCAGAGCAGCTGGTGCGCTTTCAACCAGGTCTTTAGCTTCTTTCAGACCCAGACCAGTTGCGCCACGTACTGCTTTGATTACAGCAACTTTGTTTGCACCAACGCCAGTCAGAATTACGTCGAATTCAGTTTTTTCTTCAACAGCTTCAGCAGCAGCACCAACTACAGCTACAGCTGCAGCAGCAGAAACGCCGAACTTTTCTTCCATCATGCTGATCAGTTCAACAACGTCCATTACAGACATTTCTGCAACTGCGTCCAGAATTTGTTCTTTAGTGATAGACATAACAAGTGTTCCTAAAATTCAGAAAAAGTTTATACGTTAAAAAGCAACGAAGGAAATAGGCTATTAAGCAGCTTCTTTCTGATCGCGTAGCGCAGCCAGAGTGCGAACCAGTTTGCCTGCAGAGGCTTCTTTCATGGTTGCCATCAGGCGTGCGATTGCTTCATCGTAAGTTGGGAGTGTTGCCAGGCGATCGATATTTTCACCTGAAATAAACTCACCTTCAAAGGCTGCTGCTTTAATCTCGAATGCTGGGTTCGCTTTCGCGAACTCTTTGAACAAACGAGCAGCTGCGCCCGGATGTTCATTAGAGAAAGCAATCAAGGTTGGACCAACAAACGCTTCTTTCAGACACTCGTAATCGGTGCCTTCAACAGCACGACGCATCAGGGTGTTACGAACAACACGCATGTAAACGCCAGCTTCGCGACCTGCTTTACGCAGTTCAGTCATTTTATCTACGGTAACGCCGCGAGAATCCGCAACAACCGCAGACAGCGCGCCTTTGGCTACTTCGCTGACTTCAGCAACAATCGCTTGTTTGTCTTGAAGATTTAGTGCCATTAGCTTCTTGCTCCTGGATTAACCGGGAAAACCCGGGACTCACTTCACTCAAAGCACCAAATGTGCCTGAGCGCTGAAACACGGTGAGCAGAATCCAGAAAAATAAATTTCATTTGGCTCTGTCACCGTCTACGCAGGATATTAAGTAATTACTTACGCCTGCGGTCTTGGACGGGGCTTGGATCAGGCCAAGCTCCAACCGAAAACTGTGATTTGCTCGATAGATTTTATATAGCGACTATTAATAGTTGTTACATATTATCAGGCAAATTTTAAGCGTCGGATTTTAGACAAATCTGACACTAAGGTAAAGCTTTATTCTCAGCTTAAATAATTAAGCTGATGCGCTCAGACCAGACTGGTCGATCGCAACACCCGCACCCATGGTAGTGGACAGGCTAACTTTCTTGATGTAAATACCTTTAGCAGAAGATGGTTTCGCTTTTTTCAGCGCAACCAGCAGAGCTTCCAGGTTTTCTTTCAGTTTGTCAGCGTCAAAGTCAACTTTACCGATAGTGGTGTGAATGATACCGTTTTTGTCGTTACGGTAACGAACCTGACCTGCTTTAGCATTCTGTACAGCTTCAGCAACGTTAGGAGTTACAGTACCAACTTTCGGGTTTGGCATCAGACCACGTGGGCCCAGGATTTGGCCCAGCTGGCCAACAACGCGCATTGCATCTGGAGATGCGATAACTACGTCAAAGTCCATCTCGCCTTTCTTAATCTGTTCAGCCAGATCTTCCATACCTACCAGTTCAGCGCCAGCAGCTTTAGCCGCTTCAGCGTTTGCACCCTGAGTAAATACAGCAACACGTACTGAACGACCAGTACCGTTTGGCAGTACAGTTGCACCACGAACGTTTTGGTCAGATTTACGAGCATCGATGCCAAGATTAACAGCTACGTCAACGCTTTCTACAAACTTAGCGGTAGCCAGTTCTTTCAGCAGAGCAACGGCTTCGTTGATGTCATACTGTTTAGTTACATCAACTTTTTCACGGATAGTGCGCATGCGCTTGGTCAGTTTAGCCATTGATTAATCCTCCACTACCAGGCCCATGGAACGAGCAGTACCTTCGATTGAACGCATCATCGCGTCAACGTCAGCACCAGTCATGTCCGCAGCTTTAGTTTCAGCAATTTCACGAATCTGAGTGCTGGTTACTTTACCAACTTTCTCTTTATTCGGTTTGCCAGAACCAGATTTAACGCCTGCTGCTTTTTTCAGCAGAACAGCCGCAGGTGGGGTTTTGGTAACGAAAGTGAAAGAACGGTCAGCATAAACAGTAATAACAACTGGAATTGGCAGACCTTTTTCAATGCTTTCAGTTTTAGCATTGAACGCTTTACAGAATTCCATGATGTTAACACCCTGCTGGCCCAGTGCTGGACCAACTGGTGGGCTTGGGTTAGCCATACCAGCTGCAACTTGCAGCTTAACGTAGGCTTGTACTTTCTTAGCCATCTATATTTCCTCTATGTGGGTCTATCGCCTCAAAATGAGGCTCCCCTGACAATACAGGCCCCGTCTTAAAAGACCAGGCCATTTAAACTATACCTATTTGAGCATATCTAGATTGCGTCAAAAACAGACTCTAGATAAAAACAAAAGGCGCGAAATTGTATGCTAATTTCACACCTTTTGCAAGCGAGCTTGTTTACTTAAGCATCAGATTAGGCTTTCTCTACCTGACTGAAATCCAGCTCGACTGGTGTAGCACGACCAAAGATAGAAACCGAAACTTTCAAGCGGCTCTTTTCGTAATCGACTTCTTCCACTACACCATTGAAGTCTGCAAACGGGCCATCGCTGACACGAACCATTTCTCCTGGCTCGAACAGAGTTTTTGGCCGGGGTTTATCACCAACCTGTTGAAGACGATTCATAATCGCATCAACTTCTTTATCACTGATTGGTGCAGGACGGTCAGACGTACCGCCGATAAAACCCATTACGCGAGGTACACTGCGAACCAAATGCCAAGTCGCATCGTTCATTACCATCTGTACCAAGACATAGCCAGGGAAGAATTTACGCTCGCTTTTACGGCGTTGACCACTTCGGATCTCAACAACCTCTTCTGTCGGCACCATCACTTCGCCGAAAGAATCTTCCATATTTTCTAATTTGATATGCTCACGCAGAGATTGAGAGACGCGACTTTCAAACCCAGAAAATGCCTGTATGACATACCAACGCTTTTTTGGGGATTCAGACATTTTTAAAACCTCAGGCCTGTAATAAATGAAACTAAACGCACCAGAACGCCATCCAGCCCCCATAAAATCAAGGACATGACAGCAGTGACTGCTGCAACAATCAGGGTTGTATGCAGAGCTTCCTGGCGAGTTGGCCAAATGACTTTACGCATTTCAATGCGGGCTTCACGGGCAAATGCTAATGCAGATTTACCTTTCGCAGTCCACAATGCAACTGCTCCTGCAAAGGCAACAATAGCAACGACGGCTATCGCGCGCAGAGGCAGGTTATACTCTCGGTAATAGTAATTACCCACAATAGCAACCACTAACAGAACTGCTACCAGTAGCCATTTTGCTATATCAAGACCACGCCCGCTTACTTGAGCATCGCTATTCGCACTCATAAACCAACCTGTAACTATATGTAAGTAACTATGATGAAAATAGATAGCCAGCTTGCCTCGCAAGAGCAAAACAAATCAGACCGAACCCAAAGATAATTGTAATTGTATCTGACTCGGCGCCATAATTCAGTAGGACTTTGCATCTTAAACGATATGAAAGCCCATCCGTTGTATCAGAGCCTATCTCACCAATACTTAAGAATAACCGTCGAATGACAATTTATCCATTATAGAACAGTTAATTATGAACAACTATTGATGAGATAGGTTCTTATTAAAACAACGTATAAAAAGGGCATCTGTCGATGCCCTTCCAGAATGAACACATAAAAAAATTATGCAATCACTTTAGCAACAACACCAGCACCTACAGTACGGCCACCTTCACGGATGGCGAAACGCAGACCTTCGTCCATTGCGATTGGAGCAATCAGGGTAACGATCATGTTGATGTTGTCACCAGGCATTACCATCTCAACGCCTTCTGGCAGTTCGATAGTACCGGTTACGTCAGTTGTACGGAAGTAGAACTGTGGACGGTAACCTTTGAAGAATGGAGTATGACGGCCACCTTCATCTTTGCTCAGAATATAAACTTCTGATTCGAATTGAGTGTGCGGCTGGATTGAACCTGGTTTAGCCAGTACCTGACCACGTTGGATTTCGTCACGCTTAGTACCACGCAGCAGAACACCTACGTTCTCACCAGCACGGCCTTCGTCCAGCAGTTTGCGGAACATTTCAACGCCAGTACAAGTTGTTTTCACAGTATCTGAGATACCAACGATTGCAACTTCGTCACCCACTTTAACGATACCACGCTCAACACGACCGGTAACTACAGTACCACGGCCGGAGATGGAGAATACGTCTTCGATTGGCAGCAGGAATGGCTTGTCAATGTCACGCTCTGGTTCTGGAATGTAGGAATCCAGTGCTTCTGCCAGTTCGATGATTTTCGCTTCCCACTCAGCTTCGCCTTCCAGCGCTTTCAGAGCAGAACCACGGATGATTGGCGTATCATCGCCTGGGAAATCGTACTGAGACAGCAGCTCACGTACTTCCATTTCAACCAGTTCCAGCAGCTCTTCATCATCAACCATGTCACATTTGTTCAGGAACACGATGATGTATGGAACGCCTACCTGACGACCCAGCAGGATGTGCTCACGAGTCTGTGGCATTGGGCCATCAGTTGCAGCAACAACCAGAACTGCGCCATCCATCTGAGCAGCACCCGTGATCATGTTTTTAACATAGTCGGCGTGGCCTGGGCAGTCAACGTGCGCATAGTGGCGAGTTGGGGTATCGTATTCTACGTGAGAAGTAGAAATGGTGATACCACGCGCTTTTTCTTCTGGTGCGTTATCGATCTGATCGAATGCACGAGCGCTACCGCCGTAAGTTTTCGCCAGAACAGTGGTGATTGCTGCAGTCAGGGTAGTTTTACCGTGGTCAACGTGACCGATAGTACCAACGTTAACGTGCGGTTTTTTACGTTCAAACTTTTCTTTAGACACGACTCTATTCCTTAATATCGCTCCCTCATCACGAAGATAAGGGAGCCAAAAGATAGTAAACCCGAAAACTTATCTAGCTTTACGAGTTTCGATAATAGCCTGAGCGACGTTGCTAGGCGCTTCGTTGTACTTCAAGAACTCCATGGAGTAAGAAGCACGACCTTGGGTCTGAGAACGCAGGTCAGTAGCATAACCAAACATTTCAGATAATGGTACTTGAGCACGAACAATTTTGCCCGTTGCTAGATCATCCATACCTTCGATCATACCACGGCGACGGTTCAAGTCACCGATGACGTCGCCCATGTAGTCTTCTGGTGTTTCCACTTCAACTTTCATGATTGGTTCCAGCAGAACTGGTTTCGCTTTCATGAAGCCTTCTTTAAATGCCATGGATGCAGCAATTTTAAAGGCGATTTCCGAGGAGTCAACGTCATGGTAAGAACCATCAAACAGGGTAACTTTAACGTCAACAATTGGATAACCAGCCAGAACACCGCCTTTCAGCTGTTCACGAACGCCTTTATCTACGCCTGGAATATATTCTTTAGGAACAACACCACCGACGATTGCGTTCTCGAACACGTAACCTTCGCCACCTGGTTCCAGAGGCTCAACACGTAGCCAAACGTGACCATACTGACCACGACCACCTGACTGTTTAGCGTGTTTACCTTCCTGCTCAACAGTAGTGCGGATAGTTTCACGGTAAGCAACCTGAGGTTTACCTACGTTCGCTTCAACGTTAAATTCGCGACGCATACGGTCAACCAGAACGTCGAGGTGCAGTTCACCCATACCCGCGATAATAGTCTGACCAGTTTCTTCGTCACTGGTTACGCGGAATGATGGGTCTTCCTGAGCCAGACGACCTAAAGCGATACCCATTTTTTCTTGGTCAGCTTTAGTTTTTGGTTCGATAGCAACAGAGATAACTGGCTCTGGGAATTCCATGCGCTCCAAAATGATTGGGGAGCTAATATCACAGAGAGTATCACCTGTAGTGACATCTTTCAGACCGATTGCAGCAGCGATATCGCCTGCACGGACTTCTTTGATTTCTTCACGTTTGTTAGCATGCATCTGAACGATACGGCCAAAACGCTCTTTCCTGTCTTTCACCGGGTTCAGTACAGTATCACCAGAGTTAACAACACCAGAGTAAACACGGAAGAAAGTCAAGTTACCCACGAATGGGTCAGTAGCGATTTTGAACGCCAGTGCTGAGAATGGCTCTTCATCGCTTGAGTGACGCTCTGCTGGAGTATCTTTACCGTCTGGCAGAAGGCCTTTAATAGACTCAACGTCAGTTGGTGCCGGCAGATAGTCGATAACTGCATCCAGCATTGCCTGAACACCTTTGTTCTTAAATGCAGAACCACAGGTAACTAGGATGATTTCGCCAGCCAGAACACGTTTACGCAGAGCTGTCTTGATTTCTTCTTCAGTCAGCTCTTCACCGCCCAGATATTTGTCCATCAGTTCATCTGATGCTTCTGCTGCGGATTCGATCAGGTTCTGATGCCATTCCTGTGCCAACTCAACCATGTCAGCAGGGATATCTTCGTATTCGAAGGTAACGCCCTGATCTGCTTCATTCCAGTTGATTGCTTTCATTTTCAACAGGTCAACAACACCGGTGAAGGAATCTTCAGCACCTATTGCCAGTTGAAGTGGAACAGGGTTCGCAGCCAGACGGGTTTTGATCTGCTCTACTACACGCAGGAAGTTTGCCCCCATACGGTCCATTTTGTTAACGAACGCGATACGTGGAACATTGTATTTGTTAGCCTGACGCCACACAGTCTCAGACTGAGGCTGAACGCCACCAACTGCACAGTAAACCATTACTGCACCGTCAAGAACACGCATAGAACGTTCTACTTCGATAGTGAAGTCAACGTGGCCTGGGGTGTCGATGATGTTGACGCGGTGTGGCTCATACTGTTTAGCCATACCAGACCAGAATGCAGTAGTCGCAGCGGACGTAATGGTGATACCACGTTCCTGTTCCTGCTCCATCCAGTCCATTGTTGCAGAACCTTCGTGCGTCTCACCAATTTTATGGTTTACACCTGTGTAAAACAGAATACGTTCAGTTGTCGTGGTTTTACCGGCGTCGATGTGAGCACTGATACCGATATTGCGGTAACGTGCTATAGGTGTTTTACGAGCCATTTTTTCCTCTCTCGTGGGCGTTCAATTCAAAGAACGGGTAGCCAAGCAGCTACCCAGAACATATTCACTACAAAGGGATTACCAACGATAGTGTGCGAACGCCTTGTTAGCTTCTGCCATGCGGTGAACGTCTTCACGTTTCTTCACAGCAGCGCCTTTGTTTTCAGCCGCATCAGATAACTCATTCGCCAGGCGCAGAGCCATTGACTTATCACCGCGTTTACGAGCAGCATCAACGATCCAACGCATTGCCAGTGCATTACGACGAACCGGACGAACTTCAACTGGAACCTGATAAGTAGAACCACCTACACGGCGGGACTTAACTTCTACAGTCGGGCGCACGTTATCCAGTGCCAGCTCGAATGCTTCCAGATAATTTTTACCAGAACGCTGAGCCAGGGTCTCAAGCGCACTATATACAATTCCTTCCGCGATAGATTTTTTACCGTCTACCATCAGAATATTTACAAATTTAGCCAGTAGTTCAGATCCGAACTTTGGATCTGGCAGAATTTTACGTTGACCAATTACACGACGACGTGGCATGGAAATACTCCGTTTCGAATTTCAGGGTTGTCCAAAACTCTACGAGTTTATTTTGACATTAAAGTGAAAAATGTTTGGCCTTACTTAACGGAGAACCATTAAGCCTTTGGCTTCTTCACACCGTACTTAGAACGACCTTGTTTACGGTCTTTAACACCGGAACAGTCCAGTGCACCGCGAACAGTGTGGTAACGCACACCTGGCAAGTCTTTAACACGACCGCCACGGATCAAGATAACGGAGTGTTCCTGCAAGTTGTGGCCTTCACCACCGAT
This sequence comes from Xenorhabdus hominickii, assembly GCF_002632725.1. Taxonomy (GTDB): domain Bacteria; phylum Pseudomonadota; class Gammaproteobacteria; order Enterobacterales; family Enterobacteriaceae; genus Xenorhabdus; species Xenorhabdus hominickii. The sequence continues at coordinate 1,144,409 of NZ_NJAI01000001.1, read as the reverse complement.
GTAGGAAGAAACTTCGTAACCGTTAGTCAAACGCACACGGCATACTTTACGCAGTGCGGAGTTTGGTTTTTTAGGAGTGGTAGTATATACACGAGTACATACGCCACGTTTTTGCGGGCAAGCTTCCAGTGCAGGAACGTTGCTTTTCACAACTTTCGAGCTACGAGATTTGCGAACCAGCTGGTTAATAGTTGCCATTATTAAAAAAGCTCCTGGTTTTTTTGCTTCGTAAACACGGATTTTATCCTCTCTCAGCCATAATGACAAAAAGAGAGGACGCCGAATTTTATTGCTGACTTGACGAGGTGTCAAGAAATATACAGTTTTTCTATGCGGGCAGAGTACAGGGCTGATAAGGTGCTGACCAAGTGGCTGAAAAACACAATTCACCTTTCTCAACAATCAGCCTCATCTACCAGGCAAAATTTTGCTTATGTTTTACAGTTAAGTTAACAAATCCCTTGTAATCAATCACCTGAACACGGTTTGATATTTGTTCAATCAAACCCCGTGCCGCTATATCTGCCTCCAAGGCATAAATGCCAGCGCCCGTTCGGAGCAACTCGATCAAATAGCGATTTTCATTGATACCCAGTAATACACCGTTCTGAATCAGCAGAACATCATCTGTATCAGAGATCAGGCCAAGCATTGCATTGAAGTCATCTTGGTAAGGTGAGCGACTGACAGTATATAACATGTTACCTACCTAAAATAGATTAAAATTTCAACACAACATCATAACCTGCTAACCGTTTTCGTATCGCTGCCGCAGACAGAAATTCAGCATCCAGAACAAGGTGACTATCTGGACTGCCTCCCCGAATCACCAGATCATCAAGGCAAACATAGCAGTTATCAATGTCATAAAGAGGCAGGACTTTGAAAGTGGAGATATAATCCCGGGCTAGAATTTTATCCGGCTGCTGATTGGACAGTAGTTGAAACACACCATCAGAAATAAAGAACACGCCAATCTGTTCGGTCAATGCCGATGTTGCGAGTAGTGCATCCAGCCCCTCTCTACCGGCAGAAGACCCATGGGGAGCTTCAGTAAAAACAAAAGCGATTTTTTTCATTAATAGCCACTGCGCTCTAATCTAAATGTGCTCTAATCTAAAATTGTATAACGCGGTCGCATAGCATCATGGCTTCCGCCAAAGCGCCCAGTCCACTGAGTTCGAAACCCTCAGCCAAATTTGCAGCGGGAAGATTTAATTCACCGGCTTGCTGTTCATCCACAATACCGCGCCGTAACGCAGCTGCAACGCAAATGAACAGATTGAACTGATGCTGGACTGCCAATGCCTGCCATGCCCTGACCAAATCAAATTCATCATTGGCGGGAGCAACCAATTGATTGCCATTTTGCACACCTTCACGATAAAAAAATACGCTATGCAGTTTATGACCAGAAGCGATCAACGCCTGAGCAAATTGGCAGGCGCTGCTGGCTTGCTGAGTACCATAAGCTGGCCCAGTGACCAGCAGGCAATAAGACAGTGATAACATTACTTCTCCGCACTAGCACATTCACCATGTTTAAATTGGCGAATATAGAGATATACCGTATGTTTGGAGATATTCAGACGATCCGCAACCTGATTAATCGCATCCTTAATATCAAAGATGCCTTTCTCATAGAGGTTAAGCACCACTTGTCTGTTTTTCGCATTATTAGAAACATTGCGATCGGCATTCACTTCTTCAATCGTGAATTCCAGGGTCTGTGCAACCAGATCATCTACGGAAGAGGCAAAATTGACGTTTGACGCAATCTCGCGACTTTTTTCTGGGATAAAAGTTTGAATAATTTCGGAGAAAGGCACATCAAGGTTCATATTGATGCACAAAAGCCCAATGACACGACGCTGGCGATTGCGAATAGCAATCGTGATAGATTTCATCAACGAGCCACTTTTTGCCCGCGTGAAATACGCTTTGGAAACACTGCTATCTTCATCCGTAATATCATGCAGCATCCGTAATGCTAAATCCGTAATTGGAGAACCAATCTTACGCCCAGTATGTTCCCCATTAGCTATTCTGACAGCTGAACATTTAAGATCTTCCAGTGAATGAAGAACTATTTCACAATGCCCACCAATCAACATAGCAAGGCCATCAACAGCAGCCTCGTAAGATTTTAAAATTTCATGATCCGTTTCACTGAACGGTTGGTTTTCCAGTAAATCAATATCACTGTTATCACCAGATAATAGCGGGGTAGACATGTAATACACCATCCTTCAAACTCAGACTTTGCCTCACCAAAAATATCTAGTGAGATTTATTATAAAATCACATTACTACAATTAAGCGTCTATCTCAGCAAACATTCCTAAATTGACCATGCTCTATTCAGAATAATGACGTTAAAACCACATTGAATTGCCGTCAAGCTCTTGCTGTGCATACCGCCGGGTTTTATCACAGCTTTTATGCCAACTTCACCTGAAATATAAGAAAATATTTCAGTTAATACCGCAAGAAATAATAATCTGGTAAATTTATTTTTTCTTTATTCAGACTTATTACTCGCCAAATAGAAAGTTAAAAACAAAACATGACTAAACAGGGGTTATTAAAACCCCTGTCACTGTTATTTCTTAATTATTAAAGGAATTACTTTGTCTTGGCAGCCGGCTTAATATCCAGTAATTCAACTTCGAAAACTAAAGTAGAGTTAGCGGGGATTTTAGGCAGGTTTGCTTGATCGTAAGCCAGATTAGGTGGAATAACTAACTTAATTTTACCGCCTTTCTTCACGTGCTGTAAGCCTTCTTTCCAACCCGGGATAACGCTATCCAGACGAATTGACAGAGGCTCTTTACGCTCATAAGAGCTATCAAAAACCAGTCCATCAATCAAAGAACCCGTGTAGTTGACAACCACTGTGTCACTTTCATTAGGAACCTTACCTGTTCCTTCTTTCTCAATTTTATAAAGAAGACCGGTTTTGGTTTTCACTACACCTGATTGCTTAGCAAACTCTTCACGGTATTGAGCCCCTTTTTCACCATTTTCACTGGCGTCTTTTTTTGCTTTTGCTTGTGCTGCATCTTTCACTTTAGTTTCAAAAGCGAGCAAAGTGTCCTGAATTTCTTGATCAGTCATCTTGCTTTTATTATTTAAAGCATCTTCAACACCAGCCAAAAGCTGAGCTTTTTCTATGTTGATACCGAGCGTTTTCTGCTCGTTCAATGAGTGTGCCATGTAGTTACCCAGAGAGGCGCCCAGAGCATAAGAATTCTGTTGTTCTGTCGTTTTAAACGAACTATTCAGTTTAACTTCGCTTTTGGTTTCCGCGTTGGCAGCCAGAGCTTGAGGGGCACTGAATGCTACTGCCAGAGTCGTTGCCAGCAAAGTTGTTTTAAACAATGATTTCATCCTATTCTCCAATCAATTTGGGTGGGGTCACCGTCAGCAAAAGTCACTGATACCATTTACTATAACCGTCCTGGAAAACCAATGACAATATTTGTGATACCTTGTTTTTAAAACCATTGAGACAACATTAAGATAAATAGGTTTCATGAAACCCTTTTTCACTTAGAGCCTTGTATGTTGGAGTATTATAGTATCAATTTGATTAGAATAACCGTTCCACCATGTAATTACTTGACCAGAGACAGGAGGAAAGATAATGGAATTATCTGAATTTGAACAAAGATTTGAACAACTGGAAACCAAGCTGGCCTATCAGGAAGCCATCATTGAAGAGCTGAATCAAGAGGTAAGAAAGCAGCAAATCGAAACTGTCAAGGTACAAGAACAACTGAAATTAATTGCTGAACGTCTGAAGACACACCAATCATCGATTATTGCACCGCTTTCGGAAGAAACACCACCCCCTCATTACTGATAGTGATCGCCAGAATCAAAACCTGCCAAGGAAGGCTGGAACATAAAAAAAGAGAAGGCCATCAGGCGCTTCCCTTTTTTTGTCTGCTTACTGATTTTTCAGTTAGCCAAAACTTTTCAGGTAACCAAAAATCAGTGGCAACCGCCACCACAGCATTCATGTTCTTCGTGATCATGATGGTCATGATCACCGCATCCACCCTGACCATGCACATGGCCGTGAGACAACTCTTCTTCGGTCGCTTCACGAATTGCTACAATTTCAACATTGAATTTCAGATTTTGACCAGCCAGCATGTGGTTAGCATCAACGACAACTTCATCACCATCTACTTCGGTGATTTCAACTGGAATAGGCCCTTGATCTGTGTCAGCCAGAAAACGCATACCAACCTGCACTTCATCAACACCAACAAACACATCTTTTGGTACGCGCTGAACCAGATTATCATCATACTGACCGTATGCATCATTAGATTCTACGCTAACATCAAAACGCTCACCCGCCTCACGGCCTTCCAGAGCTTTTTCCAAACCACTAATCAGGGAACCACGGCCATGCAGATAGTCTAACGGTGCACTCACCGTGGACTCATCAACTAAAACACCATCTTCTGTTCTTACTTGATAAGCCAGACTGACCACCAAGTCTTTTGCTACTTTCATGACAACTCCTACATACCCGAGGGGAAACCCTATAAAGGGAAATTTTTACAACTCAGAAAAATATTGCCGATTGTAACGGAATTCTACGTCGCTGTACCTAGCGACGACACAATTATCCACAATTTATTCTTCATATATTTACTGTGGCGTAAAAATCCCAATGACCTGTTCCTGCTCCCTTACATGGGATGTGACAGCTTCATCCGTTTGCCGCTGCACATGCCCGCAAAGAGCACATTCCACGATATCTACCTTATTTTCTTGCCACATTGCCAACGTATCCTGAGACTGGCATTTCGGACAAACCGCACCTGCAATAAAACGTTTACGACTGACTGACATGACTCACCCCAACACTATTCATATTCATCCCACCCTTCCGGCTGGCGACGTTCATTAATCATTTCCCGTTCAAACAATTCTTCCAATTCTCTGCGAGCCTCTTTCACGCGAGATACCTGCGCCATATCCCCATGCAACGGGGACATCAGTTCACGTAACATGCGCATATCCAACCGCCGAAAATGCTGCTGGGCACGATGAGCCTGATGTGGATGCATCCCTAGCCTGACCAACGCCTTTCGGCCCAACTCCAATGCACTGGAAAATGTTTCCCGATTAAAATCTTTCACACCATTCTGCAACAGTTCATGAGCTTCCAGGCGCCCTCTTGCCCGCGCAATAATATGCAGACGAGGAAAATGTTTCTGGCACAAATGCACGATGGCCATCGTATCTTCCGGTTCATCACACGTAATGATTATCGCCTTGGCCCTCGCAGCCCCCGCAGAACGTAACAGCTCCAATTCGCTCGCATCGCCATAATACACCTTATAACCATAACGGCGCAGGGTGCTAATGGCACTCACATCACGTTCCAGTACAGTGATACGGATCTTATTCACCATCAATAAACGCCCGACCACTTGCCCAAAACGACCAAAGCCCACTAGAATCACCTGTGGATCATTATCTTCCACAAATGGCTGTTCATTGGATTCTTCATGTGCGTTATAACGACGCGCCAAGATGCTTTCTATCAACTTCATTACCAAAGGGGTTGTCATCATCGACAATGTCACCACAACTAACAAAAGCGACATCTGCTTTTGGTCCAACACTTTCTGTCCAAGCGCTACAGAAAATAAGACAAATGCAAATTCGCCCCCTTGACTTAACACACCAGAAAGCTGTGAGCATGACGATCTTCTTAAACCAGATATTCTGCCGATAATATAAAGAATGAATCCTTTTATCAGTACCAGTCCCAAAACACTCAATAAAACACTAGACCAATAAGTGAATAGAACACCCAAATTCAGTGACATTCCCACAGAAATGAAAAATAGCCCCAGCAACAAACCCTTGAATGGCTCAATAGAGATCTCCAATTCATGCCGATATTCACTGTCAGCCAGCAAGACCCCGGCAATGAAAGTACCGAGCGCCATTGAAAAACCCAATGTCTCCATAAAAATCGCGGCCCCCAGAACGATCAACAACGCAGCCGCCGTAAATACCTCCCTGACACCCGATTTCACCATCAATCGAAACAGAGGACGCAACAGGTATCGCCCACCCAGCAACATCCCTACCAAAGCGAGAACTTTTAGTCCAATGCGATACCAGTCGTTGGAAGCCGCCCCGCCAGCCAGCAAGGGGATCACGGCCAAGGCGGGGATCACAGCCATATCCTGAAACAGTAGGATAGAAAAACCGAGCTGCCCACCCTCATTGTTGTTCGTCATCCCCTTCTCTTTCATCAATTGCAACGCCATCGCTGTGGATGACATCGCGAGACCAATTCCTCCGATAACTGCGGCCTGCCATGAAAAATCCGTCAAATAAAGGAATGAGGCCAGAACCAGTGCAGTTAATACCACTTGAGCCGTACCCGCACCAAAGATTAATCTCCTGAGCTGCCAAAGCCTTGTTGGATTCAACTCAAGACCAATAATAAACATCAGGAAAACAACACCTAGTTCCGAGAAATGCAGAATTTCCTCAACATCCTTGATAAATCCCAGCCCCCATGGGCCAAGTGCGATCCCTGCAATGAGATAACCCAGTACAGCTCCAATCTTGAATTTCTGGGCAAGGGGAACCGCCACAACAGCAGCAAATAAAAAAAGTATCCCGGCGCTTAATAGCGCAGAAGTCTCCATGATCACAGCCCTCCCAAAGACAATGGCGCTTTCAACCATTCCTGATACACATACGCGTGGCTCGCGAGCACTTCAGGCCGTTGACGTCTGGCCCAATAAATGATCATTGGTGATAACCAATGCATGTGACACATAAATGCCGTGAGTTCGAAAGGCCGGAGAATTTCTTCCATCGGATAAAGGTTATACCCTCCTCTTCGGTAAGCTCCTTCAGGCTCTCCCGTCGTAATCACAGAGCGCCAATACTTTCCTCTCAATGCCAGCTCTGTCCCGCTGACGAAATCCCGGCTCAACACACGATCCATCCATTCTTTCAATAAAGCCGGGCAACTATAGGTATACAAAGGGTGTTGAAAAACAATGACTTTATGTTCACGCAACAACTGTTGTTCGTAAGCAACATCGATAAAAAAATCGGGATAACAGCCATAAAGATCGTGGACCGTCACATGCTCCAATTTCTGCACCAACTGCAACAAAACTTTATTCGCGACTGAATTCAGCGGTTCGGGATGGGTATATATCAGTAACACTTTAGGCGGCAATACGTTAGGAGATAACAACATCAATCCCTCCAGGACGTGTCAGGATACATATTTTCCGCTACCATGCACGCCAAGCTATCAAATCACATTGAATATATACCCAATAAATTTCAAATTGCAGTACGGTGGAATGGGTGGCTGGGATGGATAAACTCAACCAACAAAGCAGCAACTTGAAAGATGAAAGATATAAACCTAATTATTAACTTAACATACTATTATATAGACAACATTTATGATTGTTTTCTCTTCACTTCAAATCCGTCGTGGCATTCGCGTCCTGCTGGACAATGCCAGCGAAACCATCAATCCCGGCCAAAAAGTCGGATTAGTTGGCAAGAATGGCTGTGGTAAATCAACCCTACTCGCATTACTAAAAGATGAACTTCAGGCCGAGAGGGGCTCCGTCACATTTCCCAATAACTGGGCGCTGGCTTGGGTGAATCAGGAAACACCCGCTCTGGAGACCTCGGCACTGGAATACGTAATCGATGGCGATCGTGAGTTCCGTCAACTGGAACAGAAGCTAAAAATCGCCAACGAACAAAATGATGGTCACGCTATCGCCCATCTTCATGGCTTACTCGATACTATTCAGGCTTGGACAATCCGCTCCCGTGCCGCCAGCCTGCTCCATGGTCTGGGGTTTTCCCAAACCCAGTTAGAACAGCCAGTACGTTCCTTTTCAGGTGGCTGGCGTATGCGTCTCAATCTGGCTCAGGCACTGATTTGCCGCTCCGATTTACTATTGCTTGATGAACCGACCAACCACCTTGATTTAGATGCCGTCATCTGGCTTGAAAAGTGGCTGAAAAATTATACCGGAACCTTGATCTTGATTTCCCACGATCGGGATTTTCTTGATCCCATCATTGATCGGGTTCTGCACATCGAACAACAGGCGCTGTATGAGTACACCGGTAACTACTCCTCCTTTGAACGGCAACGTGCCGCCAAACTTGCCCAGCAACAAGCGCTATACCAAAGCCAGCAAGAGAAAGTGGCTCATTTGCACAGCTATATTGATCGCTTTCGCGCTAAAGCGTCCAAAGCAAAACAGGCACAAAGCCGCATCAAAATGCTGGAACGCATGGAGCTGATCGCTCCGGCCCACATCGATAATCCTTTTCACTTTAGTTTCCGCCAACCGGACAGCCTGCCAAATCCACTCTTGAACATGGAAAAAATCAGTGCCGGCTATGGCGACAAGATCGTGCTGGACTCGATCAAATTAAATCTGGTTCCGGGTTCCCGTATTGGTCTCTTGGGCCGCAATGGTGCGGGTAAATCCACGCTGATCAAACTGCTGGCAGGCGAGCTTGCACCACAACAAGGAGAGATTGCCTTATCAAAAGGCATCAAACTGGGCTACTTCGCACAGCATCAGTTGGAATACCTGCGGGCAGATGAATCACCATTACAACATTTGGCCCGAATAGCACCGCAAACGTTGGAACAACAGCTTCGGGATTATCTGGGTGGATTTGGCTTTCAAGGTGATCAAGTCACCGATCCAAGCGGACGTTTTTCCGGGGGCGAAAAAGCCAGATTGGTATTGGCTCTGATTGTCTGGCAGCGTCCCAACCTTCTGTTGCTTGATGAACCGACCAACCACCTTGATCTCGACATGAGACAAGCATTAACTGAAGCGCTTATTGATTTCGAAGGTGCTCTGGTCGTGGTATCACACGACAGACACTTGCTCCGCTCAACAACAGACGAACTTTATCTGGTACATGATGGTGAAGTGGAACCTTTTAACGGTGATCTGGAAGATTATCAGCAATGGCTGACCGAGCTACAACGCCAGCAAATACGTGACAGCCAAGAAAAGGATAAAGCAGATACCGATACTTCGACGAATGGCACACAAAATTTCAGTGCCCAAGAGCGTAAAGATCAAAAACGGCGGGAAGCTGAATTCCGTAACCAAACCCAACCATTGCGCAAAAAACTGTCTGCCCTTGAAAAGCAAATGGAAAAACTGGGTACGGAATTAGCTGATTTAGAAGAGAAACTGTCAGACAACACGCTTTACGAAAATGATCGCAAAACTGAATTAACAGAATGCCTGCATCAGCAGACACAAACAAAATCCAAGCTCGAAGATATCGAAATGGAATGGTTAAATATTCAGGAACAACTTGAGCAGATGACAGAAACATTCAGTACCGGTCAATAAATTAATCTCTAATATAATCGGGCATAGTAATTCAATGCCCGATTGCTTTCTATTCTCTTATCACATCACTTGATCAAGCACTGAAAATATCTTTCCCTGTTTACAACCTAAAAATTAAAAAATTGCATGTAAACAGCTGTTTTACTCGCCGTAAAAATGATAATTCATTTATGATGATAGTTTATTTATAGTTGATAAGTACTTAAGATACTCATTCTCATTTTGCACTCCTTACTGAGAGAGTTTTAGAATTTATGCATTAAATCCTATTTTAATATAGAGATTAATTGTTTAGATATCCTATAAAAAACAGACTATGCCCACTGATTTATACACTAGCAACCAGGGTGGAAAAATTTTCAGCATCATCAATCAGATGATCATCTATAGATTTCCCCCACACCACACCAAGATCAATTTTTTTATCTGTTTCAACAATCTCTAACAAATTCATATAATACTCAGGAATAGAGCTAATAATCCGCTGAGGAACACATGTATAGGAATTATTTTTTGTAATCATCTCTATTATCAACATGATATCATTTGTCTTTAATAACAAATGCATATTGTCACCGGTATAAATAGGGAAAACATTAAGACAATCAGTTAACTCAATTACCTCATTTTTTTCTGATAAATTTGTCGGAAAAATCCCATTGCCAAAATTACTTAAAGTAATTTTAAACTTAGATATCAAATTACTCCTTTTTTTAAAGATATAAACCAATCTTTCCGTAAAAACCTTTTTCGGCTCTAATTGTGTAATAGATGCTATCGGTATCACAGCAACATGCAGCATTCCTGCATTCAATAAACTAATTTGCTGTTCAACTGACAGGCCAGTTACCAGTGCCAATACAACATTACCCTTTTTCTCCGCGATCTGCTTCTCTATTTGAGAATAGTTATGGATAGGGAAACAAGAGCCAACATATAGATGTCTGACCAAATCTTCTTTTGAATCAAAATGAACCTGACTTTTGAATCGCTCATAGTGAGTTAAAAAATTTCTGGCATTCTCCAGTGTCTTTTGCCCAAAATCCGTCAATCTTGTTCCATTTGGTCCCCTTGTAAATAGTGAAGCACCAAGAATATCTTCCAACCCGTGTATTTTCTTCGTTAAGGCAGGCTGAGAAAGATAAAGTCTCTCTGAAGCCTTATGATAATTCAGAGTCTCAGCCAAAACGATAAAAGCTTCAAGATTGCGTATATCCATGTTCTTTCGCCCAATGATTGTTAAGTAACTACAAAACATTACAGATTCATGGTGATAGCATTTTAACTTAGCGTTTTGCCAAAGGTTTTATCTGGTCAATTGTCAAAATGTTAACTAACAAAATGGTAGTTAATAAGGGTACAATTAGCAAAAGATTTATTATTATTGTGCGTTAATTACAATTTGTAACAATTTCAACAGTAACTAAAGGCAAAGTCCGTATTTTGGCAGTACAGAACAAGATGAACTCTTGTTGTCTACATCTATACCCTTTATTTTTCAATTTACTTCTTTATTTCACATAGTTATCTATGCTCTCGAGGGTTCATTCCCTTACCACCCCGATGTAATTTGAAATCTATTGGGTATACCAATCCCCTTCCATTTTTCAAAACTTTTTTCTACTTACTGATCTGAAAATTGAAATAGATTAGATATACATCATACAAATAAACCCACTATGGGTTTTCTTATATGTTATACATTTAGGGCTACCACCAAGAAATAAGTAATGAACGATAAATTATCAATTGATAACTTTTATTTATTGGTAAGCCACCAAAGGTAATACCAAAAACCATTAAAGTTAAAATATCATACTACGAAACTATTGTGTGAATGATTTAATTCTTAAAAATAAATAAAAGTATATATATCTGGCTTACTCGTGTAGTGAGACAAACAGCAGATAATTCACATTCATTTTATTATTTCAGACAAGCCAAATTTTTATTTTTCTGGATATTTCTACATTTACTCTTATTACGTGTTAATAAGGATGGATTTTAGGTTAAAGTTTTATATTAAATATAACTATAATGATACTCACCATCCTAAAACGAGTAAAAAAACACTCAAAAATGCAGCACCCATAAATAATAGCACGCGTATTGGAAGGTTTTTAGTGTGTTGCTATTGATAAAACATATCTAATCTTATTGCAAATTATACAGCTTTTTTATATCGGAATATTCTGTATTGGTATGCTATTTTTTAAAAAAATACGAATTATTTTGTGTACGATAGGAAGCCAATCCCTACTCATTTCCTAATAGGAAATAATTAAATTTAATTTAATGAATTGATGATATTGCTATTATTTTAGTGTGGTGATCTATGCGGTTGATGATTGGCATAAATGTTGAAATAAATTACTAGTAAATTCAATGCAGTTATAGAGCATTATATCACATATAAAATCAAAGATTGACCTTTCATTGTTAGATTAAGATAGTAAAGAGTTATTTTTTCGTCAATGAAAAATCATCATGCAATAGATAGTATGTATGATACAAAAGAGTTTGATCTTTTAGTAAAGTGAAAAGGAAACTTTATCCTCATGTTTTTTTTAACAATAAACAATCCAAAAAAATGATTAAAAAATACGAAAAATAACTAGCTATATGTTTTAGATTATGAATCAACACAAGAAAAAATGTACAATGAAAAATAGTTATCACATGATAACCTTACATTTTAACAAAAAAATCACAGCCTAAAATAATTAAAGTTGTGGTTTTTTCATAAAATTTTATTTTAGCCTTATAGTTTACACAATAATTTACCTGTATCATCAAGATTAGAATCTCTTCTCTTATTGTTTTCATAATCATATAGGGTCATGACATCAATTTATTGAATCGTGTATAGTCTGCCTATTTGGAGAACATTCAAATGGCAAAGATTGATGTGATCTGCCCGTCTTGTTGTGCAGTTAAAGGGATCCATCGTAAGGGGCGATCTCGTTCTGGTCATCAGCGCTACCTTTGCCAATCTTGTCGTCATTCTTGGCCATTGGAATTCACCTATACCGTATGTCGTCCCGGGACACATAAGCAAATTGTCGATATGGCCATGAACGGAATGGGATGTCGGGCAACCGCGCGTGTCATGGGGATTGGCCTGAATACTGTCCTTCGTCACTTAAAGAACTCAGTCCCAAATCCGTAACCGAAGCTATTGCCCCCGGCACTGAAGTGATTGTCTGCTGTGAAATGGATAAGCAGTGGTCATATGTGAAGTCGAAGAAAAAGCCCCGTTGGCGCTTTTATGCTTACAACCGGAGCAGACGAAAAGTGATCGCCCACGTTTTTGGACCAAGAACAAAAAAGACCTTGATGCGTTTGATGGCGTTACTGACTCCTTTCAACATTGTGGTCTATATGACGGATGGCTGGAAAAGCGATGAAAAAATGCTGATAGGAAAACTACAGGTGGTTAGCCAGCGTTATATACAACGCATCGAAAAATATAACCTGAATCTGCGTCAGCATTTGGCAAGACTGACTCGTAAAACGTTGTCTTTTTCAAAATCCATCGAAATGCATGGCAGAGTCATCGGATATTATCTGAACATTCATCATTATCAATAAATTAGATTCACGATCCCATTCACGACCAAAAAAACGGCAAAAAGAACATTATGATTAATATAAATAAAAAACGAAAACATTCACCAAGATATGAAATCATATATAGACACCTTAGAGTTTTAAAAACTCCCCAATGATGATGAATTTAGTGATTGAGGGTATTTTTACCTGTGTTATATTTAAAAAAATATCAACCATAATAAAAATTGATTGTCAATTGATAACAAAATACGCTGTATTTTTAATCAAAAAGACAAGGAGAATCAGGAAAAAACTCATAATATAAATAATTCAGATATGTAATAAAATAATTTATTATCACCTAAAAATAAAAAAATATTACAAGATCGTTTATTTAGCAAAAAACACAACACTAATATGAGATTAAAATACATTAAAAAACCTTTGAATAAAATGCGTAATGAAATATTACTATCAATCGATAAAATATATTTATCGCAGATTTTTTGGAGTTTAATGCTTTTCCCGCGCGATGTAATTCGAAATTTATTGGGTGTAAATCAAATAATCTGTACGATAATCAGGTATTGATGAATCGCTCTCGGATATAACGCAGGACAAAATAATGAAAATCGACCTAAGTAATATGGTAACAGAGGGCCGTAACGCCTCCAGTACCCATATTGATACGTTATCTACAATAGATATGTTACGTGTCATCAACGATGAGGATAAAAAAGTGGCGATCGCTGTTGAAAAAACACTGCCCCAAATTGCCGATGTGGTTGATAAAGTAGCCAAAACATTTCTTCAGGGTGGGCGTTTAATCTATAGCGGGGCCGGAACATCTGGGCGTTTAGGTATTTTAGATGCCAGTGAATGCCCCCCAACTTATGGTACAAAACCAGAACAAGTGGTTGGGTTAATTGCTGGCGGGCATCAGGCTATTCTGAAAGCGGTAGAAAATGCGGAAGATAATTGGCAATTAGGCATAGACGACCTTAAGGAACTAAACTTTAATCAGAGAGATATACTGGTAGGGATCGCTGCCAGTGGCCGGACGCCTTATGTATTAGGCACGATGGAATACGGCAAATCAGTTGGTGCTACAGTCGTGTGTATCAGTTGTAATCCAGACAGCCCGATGGCGCAGTTGGCCAATATTGCCATAACACCGATAGTCGGCCCGGAAGTTGTGACCGGTTCTTCCCGCATGAAAGCAGGAACAGCACAAAAACTGGTACTGAACATGATCACGACAGGGGCGATGATCCGTACAGGCAAAGTGTATGGCAACTTGATGGTGGATGTGGAAGCCACCAATGCAAAATTAATCGAACGTCAAAAAAATATTGTCATGGCCGCCACTGAGTGTAGCAAGGAAATAGCAGATCAAGCCCTCAACGCCTGTGGCGGTCACTGCAAAACAGCAATCGTGATGATTTTATCGGGTGTCAGTGCCGAAGAAGCCAAAGCATTATTGGCAGATCACCAAGGGTTCATCCGGCCAGCTATCTCGATATACCGATAATCATTACCTCTTTGAAGGGGTTATCAATGGCTAAAATTAATCAGGAAATGTTGGTCGACATACTCAATACCATCGGTGGGGCGAGTAACGTTATACACAGCGGTAACTGCATGACTCGCCTACGATTGACCCTATGTGATAATGCACTGGTCGACAAAACTAAACTGAAGAAAATTGCCGGCGTCTTAGGTGTCATAGAAAGTGATGTTCAGCTCCAGATTGTCCTTGGTCCCGGCAAAGCCCAGACAGCGGCAGATATGATGAATGCGCTGTTAAGTAAGCCTCATCATCTCGGCGGTTCAGAGACATCAAGCGCAGCTCCTCATTCCGAAAAAATAAAAGATATTGCTACCTCCAACAAGAAACATCTGAAAGAAAAACAAACCAGTTCAGTCCATAAATTTCTGGCGAAATTCGCCACCATCTTTACACCTCTGATCCCAGGCTTTATCGCTGTTGGCCTGTTACTGGGCTTTGCTACTCTGCTGGAACAAATTTTTATCAAAGAAGCGACTCACCCCAACGCCATATTGGTGGAAATGGTCGGCTATATGAAAATTTTCAGCAAAGGCATGTTCAGTTTCCTCAGCATATTGATTGGCTACAATGCACAAAAGGCGTTTGGCGGTTCAGGTGTTAACGGTGCCATCATTGCGTCTCTGTTTGTGCTGGGTTATAACGCTGAAGCCACTAGCGGTTTCTATTCTGGCATTAACAATTTCTTTGGTTTCGCCATCGACCCACGAGGTAATATTATCGGAGTGCTGATCGCCTGTATTCTCGGTGCTTGGGTCGAAAAGCAAATCCGCAAAATCATGCCGTCTGATCTGGATATGATTCTGACATCTGCAATCACCCTGCTTATCATGGGAGCCATTGCCTTTATCATCATCATGCCTGTAGGAAGCTACCTGTTTACGGCAATGTCATGGCTGTTCATGCATTTGAATGGCAACCCATTCGGTACAGCAATCTTAGCAGGCTTGTTCTTACTTGCTGTTATGTTTGGTGTGCATCAAGGCTTCGTACCCGTCTATTTCGCCTTGATGGATGCGCAAGGCTTCAATTCCTTGTTCCCGATTCTGGCGATGGCGGGTGCGGGTCAGGTAGGGTCTGCGCTGGCGTTATATGTGAAAGCGCAAAAAGGCTCCCTGCTGCGTACTCAGATCAAAGGAGCCATCATCCCGGGATTTTTGGGGATCGGGGAACCTTTAATTTATGGTGTCACATTGCCCCGCATCAAGCCGTTTGTCACCGCCTGTCTCGGGGGCGCAACGGGTGGATTTTTTATCGGCCTGATTGCTTGGTGGGGATGGCCTGTCGGGCTAAATAGTGTTTTCGGCCCTTCCGGGCTTGTCGCTTTACCGTTGATGACATCCAACAGTGGCATATTTACAGGTATGGCGGTATACGGTGCAGGGTTAGTTGTCGCTTACATCGCTGGCTTTGTGATAACGTTATTCTTCGGGAGCAAAAACATCGACCTAGATTGATTCAAAAATCTCAATTCATCCAGATTAGGGGTACACAAGCCGCTGTCAATATTCCCATTGTGATATTGAAGGTAAACCACGCATGGCGGCTTTTCAGTAAGCGACCGATCAATGCCCCCAGAATAAGCCAAATTGCACCCGCTGCCGTATTGGCTATTAACATCACTATGCTAATAGCCAAAATAGAACCATTATACAGCGCCCCTTCCAGGCTATAACTACTGATCGCCCCCAATCCCATTACCCATGTTTTGGGATTCAAGAACTGTAATAACCAGCCCTGATAAATTTTGGTTGGCTTTCCTGCCGACGTTACCGTATCCAATCGCTTATAATGCGAGGTTGCCGTTTTCCAAGCCAACCACAATAAATACAGGCTACCGAGTACTTTCAAGCCAATATGCAGAGCGGGATAAACCAGCAGCAGTGCGGCAATGCCAAAGGCAGAAAACAGCAAAATTGTTTGCATCCCCAGAGCAATGCCTAAATACAGGGGAATGGAACGATGGATACCAAAATTGGCACCCGATGACGCCAATAACATATTATTTGGGCCGGGTGTAACAGCAGCAATAAACATAAATGTGCTGAGCGAGAATAACAGGCTTGCAGTCATGGGTAGATTCCTATCGCCCAAATGGTTGACATTTCCTTTCAAGGAAAATAGCAGTATGTTATTCCACACACAAGATAACTAGTCATGAAATCAATTCATTATGAATGAGAATTTTTGTCCCTTAAGCGGAGCCAGTAATCCCCATATACAAACCTTGCTTCCTCGTTTACTGAGACGTCGCCCCAAGTTACAAGCCCACTGGCAGCGATTGAATTTGCCCGATGATGATTTTGTGGATTTAGCATGGAGCGAAGATCCTGAAACTGCTTCCCACAAACCGCGGCTGGTTCTTTTTCATGGTTTAGAAGGAGGATTCAGCAGCCCTTATGCCCATGGACTGATCAGTGCTTGTCAGGAAAAAGGCTGGCTTGGCGTTGTGATGCATTTTCGTGGTTGCAGCGGAGAACCTAACCGCCAGCAACGTATTTATCATTCAGGGGAAACCAGCGATGCCCGCTATTTTCTGAACTGGCTAAAAATGACTTATGGCGAAGCCCCCACAGCCGCAGTAGGTTATTCCCTTGGCGGCAATATGCTGGCCTGTTATCTGGCAGAAGAACAAGCCCATGCCCAAGTAGATGCTGCCGTTATTGTCTCAGCACCATTTATGCTGAAAGCCTGTTCCAAACGGATAGAACAGGGATTTTCTCAGATATATCAACACTATTTGCTCAATAAACTGAAAAATAACGCATCCCGCAAGTTACTGCGCTATCCGAATTCTCTGCCTTTGAGCCTTAGCCAACTCAATTCAATTCAATGAAAAAATTACGTGAATTTGATAATGCTATCACCGCCAAAATCCACGGTTTTAAAGATGCAGATGACTATTATCACCAATGCAGTGCACTACCCCGTTTGCCTAATATTACAATACCGCTATTAATCATCCACGCCAAAGATGATCCTTTCATGTCACCAGAAGTGATCCCTGATACCACACATTTACCTCCTAACATTGAATATCAGATGACTGAACATGGTGGGCATGTCGGTTTCGTTGGTGGTTCACTAAAAAAACCACAGATGTGGCTGGAACAGCGTATTCCTGATTGGTTAGCGCCTTATTTAGAATTCTCCCTTTCAGGGCAATCATCATCAGAACGATCATTACAAAAAAAGTCATCACAAAAACAATCAATACCAGATCAATCTCAACACGATCAGGAGCAAATACTATGATGATTCCATGGCAACAACTGGAAGCCGAAACCCTACGCAACTTGATAGAAAGTTATGTCTTACGGGAAGGGACCGATTACGGTGAGCAAGAAAAAACACTCGAACAAAAAGTACAGGATGTCAAACGTCAACTTGAACGAGGTGAGGTTCTGCTGGTATGGTCTGAATTACATGAAACCGTCAATATCATGCCTAAAGAGATGTTTCGTCCATAAAGTCTGGCTTGTTAACCCTAAATTTTATTGATAAGGAGTCTGTTCATGTCTGCCAAACACCCTGTCATCGCAATCACTGGCTCCAGTGGAGCAGGAACAACCACCACCAGTGTGGCCTTTCGCAAGATTTTCCAACAACTTGGTGTCACCGCCGCACTTATAGAAGGGGATAGTTTCCATCGTTATACTCGTCCTGAAATGGATGCCGAGATCCGAAAAGCGAGAGAACAAGGCAGGCATATCAGTTACTTTGGGCCAGAAGCCAATGATTTCAGTATGCTGGAAAAGACGTTTTCTGACTATGGGCAAACGGGGAATGGCCGCTGTCGAAAGTACCTGCATACCTATGATGAAGCCGTACCTTATAACCAGCTTCCGGGCACTTTCACGCCATGGGAACCTTTGCCATCCAATACAGATGTTCTATTTTATGAGGGGTTGCATGGTGGTGTTGTCACTCCGCAGCACAATGTTGCCAGTAATGTTGATTTACTGATTGGTGTCGTACCTATCGTCAATCTGGAATGGATACAGAAACTTATCCGAGATACCAGTGAACGTGGGCATTCTAGAGAAGCAGTCATGGATTCTGTTGTCCGTTCCATGGATGACTACATTCGTTACATCACCCCACAGTTTTCACGTACCCATATCAATTTCCAGCGCGTACCCACTGTTGATACCTCTAACCCCTTCTCTGCCAAAGCGATTCCTTCATTAGACGAAAGTTTTATCGTAATTCGCTTTCGCGGCCTAACCCAAATTGATTTTCCTTATTTACTGGCAATGCTTCAGGGTTCATTTATTTCTAGTATAGATACCATTGTCGTACCGGGTGGGAAAATGGGGCTAGCAATGGAATTAATTATGGCGCCGCTAGTTAAACAATTACTGGAAGGCAAAGAAATTTGTTGATTTAAATCTCCTCTTATTTCTAATAAGACAGGTGACAAAAAATAACGTTGCCTGTTTATTTAAATAAATAAACAGTTTCCGTAACAATAAAATTCACCACGGCCGGAACTGTATCCTTATGATGCTAAAGAAATCAATTTCACTCTCTTTCCTGATTTCCCTCTTCTTTTTGTTCGTATTTTTGTTTTTAACACACGGTCATTATTTTTTCTTTTTATAAATATAAAGGCAATAAAATCGTCTCACCAGACTAATCTCTAGTAATCCAGCAGCCAGTTTAATATGCTGAAGCGATACAGGAGAAGACAGAAACGTTTTCCTGTGTTACAAACAAGATTGGCAAGGTATATGGATCAAGATCAATACGCCAGCATTTTAAAATTCTTATAATCCATATAAAATTCCTACTTGTCAGTTTTTCAGTAAGTTAATATGTTAAACTATTGACTTTATAAAGCCAGCCTGCAGAGAAACCGTCTGTTTCTCATGTCATAAAGGCGGAAATAACAACAGAGGATAAAGCGAATGGTTCTCGGCAAGCCACAAACAGACCCTACTCTTGAATGGTTTTTGTCACACTGCCATATTCACAAATATCCATCCAAGAGCACGCTTATTCATCAAGGCGAGAAAGCAGAGACGCTTTACTATATTGTTAAAGGTTCGGTTGCTGTTCTAATAAAAGATGAAGAAGGTAAGGAAATGATTCTCTCTTATTTAAATCAGGGAGATTTCATTGGTGAACTTGGATTGTTTGAAGAAGGGCAAGAACGTACTGCATGGGTGCGAGCCAAAAACGCCTGTGAAGTAGCTGAAATTTCCTACAAGAAATTTCGCCAGTTAATTCAGGTGAATCCTGACATTTTAATGCGTTTATCTGCTCAGATGGCAAGCCGTCTACAAACAACTTCCGAAAAAGTAGGTAACTTAGCCTTTTTGGACGTTACAGGTCGTATCGCTCAAACATTGCTCAACCTAGCCAAACAGCCTGATGCAATGACTCATCCTGATGGTATGCAAATCAAAATTACACGCCAGGAAATTGGGCAGATCGTGGGTTGCTCCCGTGAAACAGTTGGCCGTATTCTAAAAATGCTGGAAGATCAAAACCTGATTTCCGCGCATGGTAAAACCATTGTCGTTTACGGAACTCGCTAGTTCCTAAAAATCTTAACTCAGCCAGTGCAATCAGTGACATTCAGCACTGGCTTTTTTATTCCGCTATTCACTCAGCCATCGTGCTATCGCCTTGTCCAGTCGCGTCATACCTTCAGCTATATCATCCTCTGGAATAATCAATGATGGCGTAAAACGCAAAATACCGCCTCCTGCACTTAATAACATCACTCCCTGTTCAGCCGCTTGCTGCAATATATCTCCGGCTTTACCCTGATATTCAGCTTTCAACACAGCTCCGATAAGCAACCCTTTTCCGCGAACTTCATCGAAGATATGATATTTTTGGTTCATCTTTTCCAGCGCCTGAATAATCATATCGTGACGTTTTTCCACGCCCGTCAGCACTTCCGCCGTATTGATGATATCTAACGCAGCACAGCCAACGGAACACGCGAGTGGATTACCTCCATAAGTTGTTCCATGAGCCCCTATTTCCATTGCCGTCGCAATTGCCTCTGTCGTCAGCATCGCACTGATCGGAAAACCGCCTCCCAAGGCTTTTGCTGTCGTCAAAATATCTGGCTGTACTCCATAATGCTGGTAAGCATAGAGTTTGCCTGTGCGCCCCATTCCACTCTGGACTTCATCAAAAATCAATAAAGCCTGATAGTGATCACATAACTCACGGACACCACGAAGAAACTCCAGTGTTGCAGGGGTGACGCCACCTTCCCCTTGAATTGGCTCCAAAACAACAGCACAAGTGTGCTCATCCATCACTTCTCTGACTGCGTTCAAATCATTAAACGGAACATGAATAATATCAGCGGGCTTGGGACCGAAACCATCAGCATATTTCTGCTGCCCACCGACCGAAACAGTAAAAAATGTACGTCCATGAAACGCCTGATGAAAAGCGATAATTTTAGTTTTATTGGTGTGATGACGGGTAATAGCATGACGGCGTGCCAATTTAAAGGCGGCTTCATTGGCTTCAGCACCGGAGTTGGCGAAAAAGACCTTCTGTGCAAACGTCGCATCAATCAGTTTTTGCGCTAAGATTAAGGCAGGTTCATTAGTGAAAATATTGCTGACATGCCACAATTTTTCACCTTGCTGTTTCAGGACATCGACTAAAGCTGGATGACAATGCCCCAATGCCAAAACAGCGATACCACCAGCAAAATCAATGTATTCATTGCCCTGCTGATCCCACACCCGGCTACCTTGCCCTCTGACGGGTATAAAACTCGCAGGCGCATAAATTGGCAACATAACCTGATCGTAGGTATTTCGGTTTACTGCTCTATTTTCTACCATTTCCCTCACCTTATTTTTATATTGGCTACATACCAATGAAATAATAATCACTAAATATGAATAAAAAATCAGGTGAGAGCAAATAAAAAACAGCCAAATGAGGAAATTCTGTTATATCTAATTAGGGCGGGTTGACGTTTTGTGATTGCGGATAAGGGCTACGATAGTGAAACCTTCAGGCGTACCGCCACAACACCAATTATTCCCTACAGGAGAAACAGCCGAAAATCCGATAAGTTGGAACACAATTACGCCAGTCTGTTAGCACTGGCATTTGTCATCATGTGGCTGCCTATGTGGGCGGAATAAATTATGCACTCGAAAGGTAAACAGCCCCTAGTATTTAAGGAAATTATTCAACAACTCATGCCCCTGTTCACTCAGAATACTTTCAGGATGAAACTGAACACCTTCCAGTGGCAAAGTACGGTGACGTATTCCCATAATTTCATCCACATCACCATTGCACTGGCTCCACGCCGTCACTTCAAATGACGCAGGAAGCGTTTCTGCTGCAATGACCAAAGAGTGATAGCGGGTAACAGTCAGTGGATGATCCAGCCCCTTAAATACCCCTTGCTGGCTATGGTGAAGCAAGCTGGTTTTCCCATGCATCACTTCTCGGGCTTTGACAACACTGGCCCCAAAAGCCTGACCTATTGCCTGATGCCCTAAGCACACTCCGAGAATGGGCAATTTCCCGGCAAAATGTGAAATCGCTTCCAGAGATATCCCGGCGCCATCCGGAGTACCTGGCCCTGGAGAAATCACTAAATGTGTAGGTGCCAATTTTTCGATATCTTCAAGCTGTAATTCATCATTACGCTTGACTAAAACCTCTGTCCCTAACTCACAAAAATATTGATATAAATTGAATGTAAAAGAATCGTAGTTATCTATCATTAATAACATAGGAGTATATCCTACTGATTTTTATAGTTTTATAAGTATCCCTACCCCTATTGGGGTATTGCGTATGCTGTATTACGATAAAATCAGGTAAAGCAGTATCAACGACAACGGGGTATTCATCATACCACAGAAGTATTTTTAAAATAGAGGTACAGAGGATGCCCAACAGCAGCATCACGATGCTGCAGGATTTGAGTGAAAAAACAGAGATGGCAAAAAGCAGAACAGTGTGAGAGCAAGACGGTACTCAAATCACTCTAGTGATTAGGCGAATACCGTCTCATGCCATTAATATATATTGAAATATTTTAGACATATCCCCTATAAGGATGATTAAGGTTCAATCTTAGCTGACAGAATCACGATAGGTTTCACTGGCACATTTTGATAAGGGCCAACATTTTCTGTCTTGACCTGAGAAATTTTATCAACGACATCCATACCTTTTATCACCTTGCCAAAGACAGCATAACCAAAATCACGCTGACCGTGGTCGAGAAAGGCATTATCGGTTACGTTAATAAAAAATTGACTGGTTGCGCTATCTTGATCTGCCGTACGCGCCATAGCGATAGTCCCGCGCAAATTACGCAAGCCATTATCTGCTTCGTTTTTAATAGGCGCTTTCGTGGTTTTCTGCTGCATATCTTTTGTAAAACCACCACCCTGAACCATAAAACCGGGAATAACACGATGAAAAATAGTGTTGTTATAAAATCCCTCATTGACATATTCAACGAAATTCTTAGTGGTAATTGGTGCCTTACTGCTATCCAGCTCAAGTTCGATTTCGCCGGCTGATGTCACCAGCTTGACGTGAGTTTCGGCAGCCAATACTGGGGCAGCTATCACACTGATAGCACATGCAGCCATAAGCGACACAAAAATACGTTTAAACATTGATGGTTCCTTTATTTTTGAGGTCAACAATAAAACTCATAACAACAAAACTTATTAAGTGTAATTCCCAATGGAATTAAGTTCCAAAGATTTACCTACATTTACGAGTATTTAAGGCTAATTGGGAAAAATTTATCTATGAAGATTGTATATTCGCATATTTTCAACAAGAGTTATTTTGAGAATAAGCTCTATCTTGATACGCTTTCTACGCAAAAACACATCAGTATCACATTAAGCGATTAAACAAAGATTAAACCCAAAAAAAACCTTGATTTAACGAATTGTTCATAGAGATAACCTTTCTGTCCGAGCAGAACACTGAACGATTACACTCCATTGTAAATATTGCTATAGATAGACTGGCTTCAATTTAAGTAAAAGAGGTGATGTCATCAACTCGCGGGTATTGATGACAAAGCTAACAAAACGTGCAATGTAATGTCAGCCGCTCTTGTGTCCATACTTAAACAGACAACAATTGCAGAACAATCGGTATCGTTATCAGTGCAATAAGCAGGGAAATAATAATAGAAAGAGAAATAACTTCCTGTTTGAAGCCATAGTTACTGGCAAAAACATAAACTCCTGCTCCAATAGGCTGTGCAGCCATGACAATAGCAACAATCAGCCAAATATCATTCACCTGCTTTATTCCGAATAGATGATAAGCACAGATAAACGTAACTAGTGGCTGCACTCCCAACTTGAGACACAGCATAGGGGTGACCAGTTTTAATGTTTCTCCGTTTATATGCTCTCTGACTTTAAGCCGGGACAATCCTATTCCCAAAGCAAATAATGCCGTTGGGCCTGCGGCGCTGCCCAAAAATCCCGCAAGCGTTTGTAGAAATTTTGGTACTGGAATGTTGAAACAAACGAAAACCAACCCAGCAATAACGGAAACCATCAGAGGGTTAGTCAGAGTGGTTTTTAACGCCTTAACGAGACTTTGGATAATGGATAATTTACTGCCAGATTGCTGCGTAGAAAAAATATCGTAAGTAATGATAACCGCCATAATAGCCGGAATGTTATGCAGGATCGTAGCAATGGCGGCAGGCAGTGCAGCAGATTCACCATAGGCAGAAATCACGATTGGAAGCCCCAGATATCCTGTAGTGCCATAACTCGACCCCATGCTTAAAATCGACGTTTGAGGCAAACCTATCCCCATGATTTTGGTCATGTATTAAATAGTTAGTTGTTGTGATATGCTTCCCGCCTTTTAAGGGTAAAGCATGGCCAAAGTTGACGTCTATTGCCGTTATTGTCACAAATCAGAACATGTCAAAGGACATGGAAAAGGGAATGGCGGACATCCTCGTTATCGTTGCTATACCTGCTGTAA
>NZ_NJAI01000001.1:1088068-1119781 GCF_002632725.1 Xenorhabdus hominickii | reverse complement strand
AGAGAGAACGAATTTAACTCAGCGTACTCGAGTAAAAAGACTGAATAGAAAAACTATCAGTTATTCAAAATCCGAAGAAATGCACGATAAGGTGATAGGGACTTTTATTGAGCGTGAGTACTATTTTTGATATTCAATCTAACTATTTAATACATGACCATGATTTTTGCTATCAACATTCCCAGAAGATAAACAATACCGATGCCAACCAAACTAGCGCCAATAAAACCCCACTGTTTCAGCTCACTAATATCTGCACGAGCAATAGCAAGAAACAATAAGGCTGGGAGCGCGATATAAAGCACATAGTCATTGATTAATTTATCGGAATTTCCACTACCTGGACGTAGGCGACCAAAACCATATCCAATCAATATAATCAAAAATATTGGTGCAACTATCATGATCACTTGAAACGTCTCCCACATAGATTTATATAATGTTCGTTTCGACGATTCCCTGATGTATTAAATTTACCGTAATTACTTCAAATGAATATTTACTAATTTTTGGTAAAATTGAAGCAACAGACTAATTTTGTTAAATAAATAATTTCTTTCTTATCATTGAATTTATCAATGATGATAATGTAAAGGTAGCTCAATGCAGCAGGACATTCGAACTGATCGTTTTGATGGACGCGGTATTACCCTATAGCGCATTAACCAACGAATTGCATGTATTATCCTCCAAACATGGCGCACCCAACGTTCCGGCTATTCAGCTCGTTCTGAACGTTACAGATCAAACTCAGGGAGAATTATACCCGCTTTTTGCTGACTATCTGCGCCGTTCATTATCAGAATAAATAGCGGTCAATATCGATAGAAATGTCGATAAAAATGTCAGAATGAAGTTACACCTGTCCACAAGCCATTGCTCTCGGTATAATCACCGCGCTATTTTCGTGTATTCCCCTGGGAGAGAACCATTTTGACCATCAAAAACTACAACTATCACATGACCCACTTTGTCACGAGTGCACCTGACATTCGCCACCTGCCTCAAGATGTGGGCATTGAGGTCGCTTTTGCAGGTCGGTCAAATGCGGGTAAATCCAGCGCTCTGAATGCACTGACCCGCCAAAAAAGCCTTGCACGTACCAGTAAAACCCCTGGCCGTACCCAGTTGATTAACCTGTTCGAGGTAGAAGAAGGGGTTCGTTTGGTGGATTTACCGGGCTATGGTTATGCTGAAGTCCCCGAAGAGATGAAACATAAGTGGCAACAAGCCCTGGGGGAATATCTCCAGAAGCGTGAATGCCTGCTGGGGCTGGTGGTTTTGATGGATATCCGCCATCCACTGAAAGATCTGGATATGCAGATGATCGAATGGGCTGTCGTGATGCAAGTGCCTGTCATGGTATTGCTGACTAAAGCCGATAAACTGGCATCTGGTGCTCGTAAAAGCCAATTGGCGAAAGTTCGTCAGGAGTTGTCCTCTCTGGATGGCAATGTCCAGATAGAATATTTCTCCTCCCTGAAAAAAATCGGCATTGATAAGCTAGAGCAGAAACTCGACCTTTGGTTCAACCAACCTGCCGTTGAAGCGGAATAATCTTCCCTTTTCCGCTCACTTCGTCCTCACTTACATAAAACGGACATAAAAAAACGCCCCAGTCAAAATGAGATGACTGGGGCAGCTAATATTCAGCTAAATCCGATTACGTGAAGTAAAAGGTCTGAAAGATAGAACATCTTACCTCTGTACCCTACGCCGACAACTTTACCTCATTCTTTTAGTCAAAAAAAGACTTTTATGTAATTAATTTTCACAAGTTACCTCGATTCAGCTCTGATAACTTGACCAGAAAAGCTCATAAAATCGCCAATACATGTAGTTTAATTACATAATTTTGAGATATAGATCTAATCTCAAACCTAACCTAAATTGTTGTCAGATGCCACTTTACGGTGTGATGGAGATAATTTCAGTTTATTAAATAAACCGTAATTTCATAAAAATCATTCAATAAAAAATAATTTCTACAAAAAATTATAATCTAACAAAAGAGCCGACTTTTGTTGCGGCTCTTTTGTTTCATTGGAAGAGTAAAGGTTCATTCACAAATTACTGATGAGCAAAATCGCTGTTCTATCCTTCGCTGTTCTATCCGCCTCTGATTAATGTGCCTGATCCCAGTTATCACCGATCCCGACATCCACTCTCAACGGCACATTGAGCTGCATACTTTGCTCCATCAATTGCCGAATTTTCTGCTCTGCCAGCGCCAATTCAGATTCATGCACCTCAAATACTAGTTCATCGTGAACCTGCATAATCATGCGCACATTTGGCTGTTCATTCACAATCCAATCATCAACCGCAATCATTGCCAGTTTGATAATATCCGCCGCCGTACCCTGCATTGGTGCGTTGATCGCCTCACGCTCAGACGCTTTACGGCGCATGGCGTTACGCGATTTGATCTCAGGCAGGTACAATCGGCGCCCTTCCAGCGTTTCAACAAATCCATGATCGGCGGCTTGCTGGCGCGTACGCTCCATATAAGACAATACCCCCGGATACCGCTCAAAGTAGAGATCCATATAACGTTGCGCTTCACCACGAGGAATACCTAGCTGGCGGGATAAACCAAACGCACTCATGCCATAGATCAGACCAAAGTTAATCGCCTTCGCACTGCGACGCTGCTCACTGGTCACTTGTTCCAATGGCACACCAAACACTTCCGCAGCAGTTGCCCGGTGAATGTCTTTACCTTGCGCAAAAGCGTCCAGCAAACCCTTGTCCTGTGACAAGTGCGCCATGATGCGCAATTCAATCTGTGAATAGTCCGCCGCCACAATACGGTAACCCTCTGGCGCAATAAAAGCCTGACGAATACGCCTTCCTTCATCATTGCGAACAGGAATATTTTGCAGGTTTGGATCACGGGAAGAAAGGCGTCCCGTAGCAGTGACTGCCTGATGATATGAGGTATGAACGCGGTTCGTCAGTGGATTAACCATCTGCGGCAGTTTATCCGTATAGGTGGATTTCAGTTTTGCCAAACCACGGTGCTCCAGAATCACCCGAGGCAATTCATGCTGTTCTGCCAGCTCTTCCAGTACTTCCTCGTTGGTCGATGGCGCACCATTCGGGGTCTTTTTCAGCACAGGCAACTTCATTTTCTCAAACAGAATGGTTTGTAACTGCTTAGGTGAAGCCAGATTGAATTCTTCCCCTGCCAGCTCATAAGCGGATTTTTCCAGCTCATCTAAACGTGCAGTGATTTCCCGTGAATGCTCAGCCAGTGTTTGGGCGCTGATCAATACACCTGTCCGTTCTATACGGGAAAGCACCGGTACCAACGGCATTTCAATTTTTTGGAAGATCTTGTTCAGGGTCGATACGCTTTCTATCTGCGGATACATGGCCTGATGTAATCTCAAGGTCACATCCGCATCTTCAGCAGCATATTTTGATGCTTCTTCCAGTGGGATTTGATTGAAAGTCAGCTGCTTTTTGCCCTTGCCCGCAATTTCTTCAAACGTTGTCGTCTTATACCCCAAATGCCGCTCTGCAAGACTATCCATATCATGTCGTCCAGCTACGCTATTCAGGACATACGATTCCAGCATGGTATCAAAAACGATACCATTCAGCGCAACGTCATAACGTGCCAGAACCCCTCGATCAAATTTCAGATTTTGACCAATTTTAGGCAGATTTGCATCTTCCAGCAGCGGTTTTAATGCGGCGAGAACGTCATGCAAATCCAACTGCTGAGGTGCATCCAGATAATCGTGCCCCAGCGGCAGATAAGCCGCTTCAACGTCTGATTCCCTCGCTTCTGTTTTATTTACAGCCTCTGTTTTATCCACAGAAATAGCAAAAGACATCCCCACAAGATTGGCTGTCAAAGTATCAAGGCCATCCGTTTCTGTATCAAAAGAGAACGCCGGAGCCTGTTTCAGCTTCTCAATCCACTCATCAAGGGATTGACGATCAAGGATGGTTTGATAGTTTTCCGGTGAAATTTTGACAGCGGTTGGTGCAACCGCCGCGGATTGAGACTTAGTGCTGGCAGCAGCCTGTTTCTGGCCGTTACCTTCCAGCCAACTGCCATTCTGCACGTCATTGATCCAACGCTTGAACTCATAGTGGCTAAACAGGGCTAGCAATTCACCAGCATCCGGTGGCACAACGGAGAGTCCCAAACACGTTTTATCCAGCTCAACATCAGTTTTAATTGTTGCCAATTTATATGAGAGATAAGCCACCTCTTTATGCTGTTCCATTTTTCCGCCCAATGTCTTGGCACCCCGGAAACTCAGTGTGGCTATCTCATCAAGTCTGGCATAGATATCATTCAATCCACCAATGCCCTGCAACAATCCCAATGCCGTTTTCTCTCCTACTCCCGGCACACCAGGAATATTGTCGGAAGAATCCCCCATCAGAGCGAGAAAATCGATCATCAATTCAGGTGGAATACCATACTTTTCTGTTACCTCTTTCGGCCCCAGAATCGTATTGGTCATGGTATTAATCAACGTAATATTCTGTGTCACTAACTGCGCCATATCTTTATCGCCAGTGCTGATTAGAACAGCGCGGCCTTCTTTTTCAGCCTGCAACGCCAATGTTCCGATAACATCATCAGCTTCAACACCCCCTACAACCAGAATTGGCAATCCCATTGCCTTGACCATTTTATGCAGCGGCTCAATCTGAGCACGCAAATCATCCGGCATCGGTGGTCGATGGGATTTATATTCAGCAAATAACTCATCACGGAACGTTTTACCCTTGGCATCAAATACAACCGCCACATGGCTAGGTTTATATTGCATGATCAAGCTACGCAACATGTTCAGCACGCCGTACATGGCGCCCGTTGGTTCTCCTGCACTGTTCGTCAGTGGAGGAAACGCATGGTATGCACGGTAAAGGTATGAAGAACCATCAACCAAAATCAGGGGATTGTCTGCTATCTGTGCCATAAAATTATCTTCGTCATTCTGTGGGATGAATAAAGAATAGAATGCCATACTGTGTCGTTATAGACGAATTTTGCGAAAATTTTCTCGCGCTAACATGTATTTTCTAACAAATATTTTGATTAATGAACTGTGGATAACTTTGTGCACAAAAAAATGGCACATAAACTAGATTTATGTTTCTTGTGGTAAAAAGTGAATAACAGAAGGTGAAAATCAATAGATTACACGAAATATTACGGAAATATTGCAACTACTTAAGAATCACAGACTTGTGGATATAACCGGAGTTTATGTTATGAAAGGAGCTTTTCAGCAAGCATTGTGCCAGCTTTAGCTTGGCCGACACAATGCCGTGTTATTTTATATTAATATAACGTTCTTTGTTTCTTTACGGCCACGATTTTGCAGCTTATTTTTTTGTCACCAGATAATTCACTACATCAGAGAATTTTTTGCCGTAGTCCAGCGCTGAATTAGTATCAATGCCGCCATTATTAATCATGTACTTACCATTAATGAAAACAGCAGGAACACCAGTCAAGTTGAAATCCTGAGCTGCTTGACGCTCTTTAGCCGCTACAGATTGCACGATGAAACTGTTCAATGCCGCATCATACTCTTCACCAGACACACCAGCCTTGATAAAGGCATTACGGATGTCTGCCTTATTATTGATGGTTTGAGTTTTTTGAATACCTTCAAACAAAATTGGCGTAACTTTATCTTCAACTTTCATGACGATAGCGACCGCCCAGGCATCGGTCAGATCTTTCCCCAATGGTCCCAGAAAATCAACATGATAACGTTCAAGGGTCACACCTGCAGGCAAGTTTTTCTCAACAGTAGAAGGAACGTGATAAATATTCTCAAACTGATAACAATGAGGACAATAAAAAGAGAAGAATTCTAAAACCTGCGGCTGATTAGCAACCGGATTTTTTAATTCAACATACTGCTTTTCTTCAGAAAAACCGGAAGCGAATGCATTGAATGCCATAAACGCTCCCACAAGTGCTAGCCAAAATTTTTTCATAATGGTCTCCAGAAAAATTAATACATCGGATTAAGTTGTAAAGGTGGTTCCTGTAACAGCCGGATTTGTTCATAAAAAAGACTTATCTGCTGATTCCAGAAATCGCTATCGGCCATCCATGGAAATGCTTTGGGAAAGGCGGGATCTTGCCAACGACGCGCAACCCAAGCCAAATAATAGACCATTCGCATTGCGCGCAGAGGTTCCACCAACGCTAATGTCTTCGGATCAAAATCGGTAAACTGAGTATATGACTCAAGCAAGATATCCAACTGAACCAACCGCTCTTGTCGTGAGCCATTAAGCAACATCCACAAATCTTGCACTGCCGGGCCATTGCGGGCATCATCAAGATCCACGAACCATGCTTCATCACGCCACAAGATATTACCTGCATGACAATCTCCATGCAGCCGCTGTACTTGCCAGTTATCATGCCACTGACTGGCGACAACCTTGTTCAGTTCATCCAGCGCGACAAAAAAATCGTTTTTATGTCGGGCAGGAATAAGTTCACATCCAGAAAAATATTGATATGGCTGGGACAGATATTCATCAAGGCTAATGGTAGGACGAACAGAAAAAGGTTTTTGGCGACCAATTTGATGGATCTTTCCCAACAATTGTCCAACATCTTCCAACTGGTCAAAGTTATCTGATTCGTATTGACGTCCTCCCACACTCGGGAAAAGTGCAAAAAAGAACCCTTCATGTTTCAACACCGTCTGACCATCAAACATCAGCGGAGTCGCAATCGGCAAATCAGCCTGCAGCAATTCATGCGCGAAATCATGTTCTTCTTGGATCTGCTGCTGACTCCAACGCAAGGGACGATAAAATTTCACGACATAACGCTTGCGTTCCTCATCCATGAATTGATAAACACGATTTTCGTAACTATTCAATTCTGTCAAACCTGAATCAATGTACAGGCCAGACTGCCCCAACGCATCCATGATTAAATCCGGCGTTATATTCTGAAAATTAAAAGCCTTCGATTCCATCACAACCCTGCTCTCTCTTCATCAATTTTTAACAATACCACGGGCTCGCAGCAAAGCCGTCTTAAAATCTTTTTCATAATCTTTTTTCAATCCGGGAATTTCTGCATGGTTATCTGTAACGCGCATTTTCAGGTGATAAATCAGAATATCATCTGTTAACTCAGACAACTGCCCTTTGAAGCCCGCTTCATCAGCCAATTTTTGCAAAAGCTCCACCAAATTTAAATTGGACTCATTTTTCCATACTGGATGTAAAAGTTCGATAACTTCATTGAGGCGGTGACACTTCATTGTCAGTTCCTTATAAATACCCTGTGCCCAATAGATTTTGAGTTGCATTGCGGGGAAAATGACTGAATTCCCAAAAGCATAGCTCACTCTGTGACTAAGGTGAATGAACACAATCAACCTAAAGGCAACTTAAAAGATGAAGGGTATACAAATTAGCAGGGATAATGGCTCCTAGAAAGAGTTGGTCTGTCAATCAGCGTAAAGGTTATACTCCCACCTTAAAGCAGCATAGTTAAATATCGATTCACAATGTTTATATATACCCAAACATGCAATATTTCATTGGCAAATATCAGGTGATTTAACATGACGTATCCAAAAATCAGTGGTGCAATTCTGGCTGGAGGACTATCCACCCGCATGGGAGGAAATGACAAAGGATTGCTGCAATTCGATGATGCTCCATTATACCAGCACATCGCCACAAAATTGCAGCCACAGGTTCATGAGCTGGTGATTAACGCCAATCGTAATCTTGATATTTATCAACAGAGTGGTTATCCCATCATACCGGATATCATTACCGATTTTTCCGGGCCACTGGCAGGTATGCTGACTGTTTTGAAAAATGCTATTAATGAATGGGTAGTCTTTGTTCCCTGTGATGTACCGGATTTTCCTGAAGACCTCGTCGAAAAACTGTGGCGTTATAAACAACACGCTTGGGCGGCTTATGCTCACGACTGCGAACGTGCCCATCCGACCTTAACATTAATGCACCGCAGTTTAATTCCCCGATTAGAAAGCTACCTCGCTTTAGGGGATAGAAAGCTCATGTTCTTCATGCAGATGATTAAAGCGAAAGCCGTCTATTTCCCTGAACCCCGAGCTTTCACCAACTTAAATACACCTGAAGAATGTTATCACTGGGAATACCAGCATTGAGAATATCTTCGGGAATCAGCATGAGTCGTGACTTCAATAATACAGAACTTCCCATGTTGGGGATCACCGCTTATAGCGGAACAGGAAAAACAACTCTGTTAAAACAGGTCATCCCATTACTGTGCCAGAAAAATATCCGTGTCGGTCTGATTAAGCATACCCACCATAATATGGATGTCGATAAGCCGGGCAAAGACAGCTATGAACTGCGTAAAGCCGGAGCAGCACAAACATTAGTTGCCAGCCAGCAGCGCTGGGCATTGATGACAGAAACAGCAAATTTGCCAGAGATGGATTTGAACTACCTCGCCAGCCGATTCGATGCGAACTCGCTGGATTTGATTCTGGTTGAAGGGTTCAAACAAGAGCCAATTCCTAAAATAGCACTTTACCGAGACGCTCTGAACCACACTATTGATGAGATCCTCGATCCCGATGTGATCGCCATTGCCAGTGATATCGCGCTGACAACATCACTTCCGCAGCTTGATATCAATCAGCCGGAACAAGTAGCAATCTTTATCGCCGAGTGGTTATACCAACTAAAAAAATAATATAGGGGTATTTATCATGATAACTCCCGCAAAAGTAAGCACCATAACAACAGGAAAAATAAAATCCGGTAATATCACAGTATGGGATGTTGGGAATATAGAAAAAATTTTAGCCGATATCAGACGCTTTAATTTAAATACTGTCAATGTTCCCGTCCAAATAGACATTCCAAGTGTTACTTCCTCAACGATGACGGTTAACCAATTACAGAAGCAAAAAGCCATTACTCTAATTGAGGAGTTATTACATCATAATATCCAGATTATCGTTGAACCCTTCCCATTTATTCAACAGGGCAGTATTGGTGAAACAGAATGGAACCCAGGCAACATCAATGATTTCTTTTGGAATTGGAAAACCATTGTCTTACAAGACATCCTGACTTCGGTAACAAAACAACACACTATTTACGGATTAAAAATCGCTTCTAACTTTATTAATATGGAGTATGCGGAAGGCTATTGGAATGATGTCATCGATTTTGTCCGCCAACAATACCAAGGTAATGTGTTATATCAGATGAATTCGTGGATAACCGCAATTTGGGATCCCATCTATGAGACAAAATTCATCGAAAAAATAAACCGCTCTTATTTAAAAAGAGTCGATATTGTCAGCATCGATAGCTGGTTTGAAGTTTCAGATAAAAAAATCCCCTCTTATCCCGAAATAAAACAAAGCCTATTCTCAACAACTGTTTATAGCCGTGAGCAAAATATCATGCAACAGATAGAAAAATTACATCAAGAGACAGGAAAACCATTATATTTTGGTGGATTTAATATTCCGGCACGCGAATTTGGCTTGAAACACCCTTGGAATCCAGATGTATCAACCGTGTTATCAACGGACATTCAAATTAACGGATGGCGGGCTTATAGAGAAGAATTGGAAATAAAAGCCTATTTCAAAGGATTTTCAATCTGGTTTATTGGTTCTTATGATAAAAAACATGCTTACCAGATCCACAGTAAAGAAGCAGAAACAATCATCTATGGATGGTATGAAAAATAAAATAACGATAATGGGGAAATAACACTATGGAAGATTCAATCCGCGATGCCTCGCTGTCCGCGGTTAAAGTTGCAAGTGAAATCGCATACAGCTACGTCAGTGAAGTTCGAAACCAACGGTTATTTCCCGACGCCAGCGCATTATCAGGTCTGCAACATTTCGATCAGCCATTACCCGCAGCGGGAACCGACAGCCAACAAGTACTTGAACAACTTCACACCTACGGTTCACCAGCGACAGTCGCAACAACAGGAGGCCGGTATTTTGGTCTGGTTGTTGGTGGCTCAACACCTGCCGCAATGGGTGCCAATATTATCACCAGTGCTTGGGATCAAATCGCACTAATGGAATCCTCTTCTCCTATCGCCAATCAGTTAGAAAAGATCGCCGGACGCTGGGTTTTGGAACTTTTGGATTTACCATCAGAGGCGTTCGTCGGTTTTGTAACGGGTACAACCATGGCTCATGTCAGTGCCTTAGCCGCCGCACGACATTATTTGTGCCAGAAACAAGGCTATGATCTTGCTGAACAAGGCCTACACAACGCACCTGAATTGAAAGTTGTACTCTCCGAAGAAGTTCATATCTCCGTTTTGAAAGCGCTAAGATTGCTTGGCTTTGGGCGTTCACAATTCATTTTTGTGCCATGTGATCTACAGGGGCGAATCATTGAAAGTGCCGTTCCAGAGTTTTCTGACAATATGATTCTGGTGTTACAGGCCGGAAATGTTAATTCTGGCAGTTCAGACAACTTTCATACCCTGATCCCTAAAGCCAAAAAAGCGGGCTGTTGGGTACATGTGGATGGTGCTTTTGGACTTTGGGCAAGAGCATCGAGAGAAAAATCAGCCTTAGTTGCCGGTATTGAAGCTGCCGATTCGTGGGCCGTGGATGCACACAAATGGCTCAATACTCCATACGATTGTGGTATGTGTATCGTGCGCCATAAACAAGTATTAAGAGAAGTCATGACAACTTCTGCCGCGTATGTGGAGACACAAGAGATGTGGCAGGCAAAAGATATGCTGCCAGAATTCTCCCGTAGAGCCAGAGCTGTCGAAGTATGGGCAGCAATAGCAGAACTTGGTTCTCAGGGTATTGAGGCGTTGGTTGATCGCTGCTGTTTATATACGAAAATGTTCGCTGAAGGGCTGGAATTACTCGGTTTTGACGTACTCAATGACGTTGTTCTTAATCAGGTCGTCGCTTGCTTACCTGATATCCATTTGCAGCGGGCAATGTTACACAAAGTGCAGCAATCCGGTGAATGCTGGTTTGGACAAACAACGTGGCAAGGGCAAGAAGCCATTCGTCTCAGCGTCAGTTCTTGGGCTACCACGGAGGACGATATTCAGCGCAGCTTGAAAGCAATCTCTGCTGCCATTGACGAGATTCAACAACAGGCTATTTGAAACTTGCTTTTTCTGCCTCATACATTGAAGCAATAACTCTTGGAAAGGGTTCGGTTAAAAATCCAAACGCCCTGATAATAGTATCAAGGGCGTAAAATCATATATATGTAAACACTCATATAAGCTGTAACCATATAAAATTAAAAACAAAAAATATTATCAAATATATCTATCAATGATGATTGAAGCAGATACCTTATACCAAGGCTTCTGAGGGCTAAACTTCCCAGATGATTGCCGAAGGGCCCTACGTATTGATGAAACCACGGTAAACCGCCATCTGAGAAACTATTTCAGTCAGGAAAAATAGAAACCTGAAAATGGCGGTTCCGAATTCTGTTTAATGTCACCCTTCAATAATAATCTCCTGATATTAAAGATCTATTTTCAATAGTGGCAGTTCAAACCTGTATTAAGACAATTCTGTTGAAAAAGGAACCAAAAATCCTGCGAATGAAGCTGAATATCACTTTCCAAGATATTTGTTTTTTTCCACTCAAATTGGCTGAACCCAGCCTTTTCAACAGCAGACTCATAATCCTCACGACTCCATTGATAGAATGTAAAAGGACTTGGTGGTGTACTAAGAAATTCCGCCTGATAACGATTTCCGCCTTTCCATGGTTCTTTGCCTAAGATATTTATGCCATAAACAGCATAGTTGCCCATTTCTAATCGATAATCTGGCGAAGTCGTATAAGCCACTAACTTACCCGAAGGTTTTAGATTACGAGCAATATTATAGAACATACTCTCAAGCTCTTTGAGCGACTCAGCATAATTAAACAGCCAAGCCGCAACAACGAGATCGAACTTGCCAAATGATTCCATATCGCAAACATCTCGGATATGAAACTCAAGATCATCACCAGATTGTTTCGATTTTGCCCTGGCAAGCTCTATCATTTTTTCTGAGATATCTATACCGACAACTTTTGCTGCCCCACAATTGCGAAGCTTCCGACCGAAATACCCATTTCCACAAGCCACATCCAGAACTGATTTACCATGTACATCACCTATACTCTTGAGGATAGTACGTACTTCTACCTTAACGTGGGCGGCAGCCTTCATAAAATGTTCATAGCGATCAGCGATGAAGTTATAATCTAATTTTTTTTCAATCATCATTATTACCCTCTAATATTACTTTTATTCAAGGTAAATAGAGGGTAAAGTAATCCTGTTTTCCATTTAATGACAAGTGAAATATCACCTGCCATATATCCTGATATACCTTTGCCTTACTTACCTTCCGGCATCAAACCAATAAACGTGGTCTTTTTCCGTGGCTCAGTCATCAATGCTTCCAGTTTTTCGACACAACGCAAGTAATGAGGGGTTTTCTTATGCGCCGCAACAGCCTCTTCATCGTTATAGGCTTCATAAATATAGAAGCGAGTCGGGATATTTTCATCATGCAGTACATCAAATCGTAAATTGCCCGGCTCTTTAATGGAGCCGAGATGATTATCCCGGAATACTTCGATAAATTCGTCTATTTTGTCGGCTTTAACGTTAATCTCAACTAATGTGACGTGCATATTATTCTCCCTTGGCTTTTTCACTCAGGAAAATTTCATAAGCCTGAGCGGGTTTCTCATTGTGATGCACCACAGCCTGTACCGCTTTCAGCATCGCAATAGGAGCTTCCGATTGGAAAATATTGCGTCCCATGTCCACACCAGATGCACCCTGATCAATCGCCTGATAGCACATATTCAACGCATCTAGCTCCGGTAATTTCTTGCCGCCGGCAATCACAATCGGCACTGGACAACCCGCCGCAATCCGCTCAAAACCGCTATCGACATAATAGGTTTTGATAATGTTCGCCCCTATTTCAGCCGCAATGCGAGTCGCCAGCGAGAAATAACGCTGATCACGGGCCATATCTTTGCCGACACCCGTCACTGCCATGGTTGGCATACCATAACGCGTTCCTTGATCCACCAGCTTGATAATATTCTTGATGGATTGATGTTCGTGTTCTGAACCGATATAAACCTGCGCCGCCACCGCACAGACGTTGAGACGAAGTGCATCTTCCATCGCCACCGCAACAGCTTCGTTGGATAGTTCAGTCAGAATCGAGTTAGCACCAGACGCACGCAGAACCACAGGTTTATTGGTTGCGGGAGGAACCTGACTACGTAGGATGCCACGGGTACACATCAGTACATCGGTATGTTCAAACAGCGGGGCGATATTGATATCAATACGCTCCAAACCCGTCGTAGGCCCCTGAAAATAACCGTGGTCAAATGCCAACATGACTGTTTTATTGGTCGCAGGATTGAAGATCCGTGCTAAACGGGACTGCATGCCCCAATCCAGCGCACCACAGCCTTTCAGTTCAAACAGAGTGTTCTTTTGCGGTGTATCAATGCCAAAATCTTTACCGTCTTTGATATCATCTAAATCTGCCATTTCTCCCTCCAGAAAGGTGTCAGAGTCGGGCTGTATGTCAGCCCTATGAATCAGAAATCGTCTTAATTAGAAATCGTACTGATTGATATTGTCTTTGGTGAAAATCACCCGCTCCGGCATTACGACAATACCGTTGCCTTTCGCTTCATAACGGTATCCCTGTACGCTGTTGGGTGAGATTTCAATGTTGCCAATATCAGGAATATTCAATTTATCTCCCACATTCAGATCGCCTTTTTGCAACATCTCATTGGCAATATGAATGGCTATCTTGCCCTGCTTGACCACATCCCACAGAGCAAACTGTTTGACCGTGCCATTTTCAACATAAGGGCGCATCACATTCGGGTTGCTGAATCCAACAATCGCAACATCCTGACGTTTCAGGTTTTCTGCTGCCTGAGCTGCCGCAGGCAAAGCGTTTGCATCCGGGGCGATAATCGCATCCAAATCATCCCACGCTTTTAAGATACCTTCCGCAGTTTGCAAAGATTTCGTGGCATCGTTATACCCAAACCGAGTGGTAACAATTTCCCAGTTTGGATGTTCCTCTGCTATTTTGGCCTTGGCTTCTTTTACCCACTGGTTTTGATCCGTCACTGTCGGGCTGGAATAGAAAAACGCCACTTTCGCTTTTTCTTTTTTCACCTGATTAGCTGCCATATCGACCAGTATTCCGCCCAACTGCTTTGGTGTTCCCTGATCAATATAGATGGAGCGGCATTCTGGTGCAGTATCAGAATCCCACGTCAATACTTTGATACCTCGTTTCATCGCACGTTTCAAGGCAGGGCACAAGCCATCTGGTGATACGGCTGACACCACAAGCGCGTCATAGCCTTGATTAACAAAGTTATTAATAAGCTGAACCTGTCCCGCAACACTCGGCTCTGTCGGGCCATCATAAGTGACTTCAACACCCAGCGTCTTACCGGCTTCTACCGCACCTTGGCCGCCGCTGGTAAAGAACCCAACACCGACTAATTTAGGAATAAACGCAATCTTCTCTGCCGCCTGTGCTAAGGAAACACACCCCAGACTTAATGCAGCAGCCAAAGCCAGTTTTTTCATTGTTGGTGCTTTCATGCCTATCTCCATCTATTTTTGTTTCAGGATCGTCTTTTACGTTTCAGAAATATGTTGTTGTGAAACAGAAGCCCGCCGACGGTGCCACCAACTACGGATTTGATGGCGATGCAGCAAAACAGACCTCCCTATCACCGCTACAATCAGCAAGACACCAGACAACGCACTGGATATCTGATTAGGGACCCCCACCATCTGCAAACCTTGCTGTAAATAGCCCACCAGTAAAACAGCCAGCGCTGTGCCCACAATCGAGCCGGAGCCACCATAAATATTGGCTCCCCCCAACACAACAGCGGTAATGGCTGGCATCAGAAAAGAACTTCCCAAATCAGAACGCGCCGAACCGAAATAGGAAACCAGAATAATCGCTGCTATTGCCGAAGCCAGCCCAATCAAGGCATACAATAAGCACAAGGTTCTATTCACAGGGATCGCACCATAGCGGGCAACACGGCTGTTCTGCCCGATAAGAAAAACATTGCGTCCACGATGAGTTCGATGCATAAACAACCAGAACACCAACGTGAAAAATATAAACATAAGTAGAGGAATAGGTAAGTTGAACAATGTCAGGTTGGAAAAATCAGTAAATACCTCAGGAAAACCGCCAATACCTTCATAGCCCGTCGCTCCGGATAGTCCGGAAAGCAGTAAGGCACTCCCGCCAAACAAGTACATCGTACCGAGTGTAATCACCAACGGATTCACACCCGTATAAAAAATCAGAGCAGCATTAATCAAGCCACAAAACACACCAACGAACAGAGTTAAAGGAATTACTACGTTCATCGGTAAACCTGCCTGATACATGACACCCAGTGAAATTGCGCACAAACCGATGATCGAACCAAAAGAGATATCAATCCCACCGCTGACAATAACCATTGTCAGCGGTAAGGCGACAATGCCGATGCAGATAAAATCACTGGTACTGAACAACAGCACATTAATATCCAGCATCCGTGAGTTAGCCATGCCGAACAGCAGTATTTCCGCCACCAACAGAACCAAGAGAGCCATTTCCCAACTATAACGTTGTACCATATTCATTATGGCCTCCCACTTTTTTCTACTGGTTTCTTTATCTGTTCAAGGAAACTGGCATAACGTTGTTGACGTAAATTCTTCTCAACAGCGCTGCGCAAACGTCCATCGAGTACCAACACGGCCAGCAAGACCAGACCAGCAATAAAATCATTCCACCAGGCCGGCAACCTGAGTAGTACCAGCACACTGTCGATTTGCGTCAGAAAGTACGCCCCGAAAATCGCGCCAATGACGGTTCCCATTCCACCCAACAAGCTGATGCCACCCAATACACAGGCAGCAATGGCCTTCATCTCCAGCCCGGTCCCCGTTTGGTTTGGGATAAAACCGATTTGCGCCACAAAAACAATACCTGCCAATGAGGCCATCACACCATTCATGGAAAATGCGGTAATACAGATACCATTGACTGGAGCGCCAAGTTGACGAGCACCTTGCTGGTTATCACCTGTGGCATAAAATCCACGTCCAAAATCGGTCTTTTTCAACACCCACGTCAGCGCCAGAATCAAAAACATCAATAACCAGCCAATCGGAGAGATGCCAAATAGAACCGGCCTGGCAAGATCTTTCACATCGGTGGGCAAGCCTTCGATCCATTTACCACCGGTCAGAAGCAGCATCAAACCACGATATAAACCAAGCGTACCTAGTGTGGCAACAATGGCAGGAATTTTCAGCCATGCCACCAATACGCCGTTAATCAATCCGGCCATCATCCCAATTAGCAATGTAATTAGGCAAGCAATCGGCAGTGGAAAGCCCGAATTCAGTGACATTCCCATCACTACAGCACACAATCCAGTCGTCGAACCCACTGACACATCAATATTGCGGGTCAACATCACTAATGTCGCCCCCATTGCCAATAAAATAAGAATTTGGGCATTACCAAAAATCATCGTGACAGTCTGGAAGCTGAAAACATGACGATCGAGACTTCCCAGCAGAACAAACAACCCCAAAATAGCGATCAGTGCCGTAGCTTCTCGGTTATTCTGAATTAACTTCAACATGTCACCACCTCAGCTGGTTCTCCAAAAGCCTGTTCTCCAAAAGAGAGATGCATTATCGCGTCCACGCTCATATGAGACTTATCGAGCTGCCCACAAAGTTCCCCGTGATGCATAACCAGAACACGATCTGCCAATTGAACAATTTCATCGAGATCCGAAGAAATCAGAAGGATTGCAACCTTCTGGCTGGCAATGCTGCGGATGAGTTGGTAGATATCATTACGCGCCCCGACATCAACACCGCGTGTCGGTTCATCAATGATAAGCAACGTCGGATTGGCTTCCAGACATTTAGCGATCAAAATCTTCTGCTGATTACCACCAGATAAGGTACGTACGGGCTGATTCATATTGCTGAATCGGATATTAAGTACCCGCCGATAACGTTCCAGCACTGCGGCATCACGGGCCGGATATGTCCAGAAAGTACTCCGGTTGTGCGTCAGAGAATGCACATTCCAGCTCAAAGGAGCATCAAGATACAAACCGGAAGCCTGTCGATCTTCTGGTAGATAAACCAGCCCATTCTGCAACCGTGTCGCCGTATCCAGCTTATTGATCAACTGTTGTTGAAAACGGATTTCACCCCCCGCAATCGGGCGCAAGCCATATAGCGTCTCAGCCAGTTCCGTGCGCCCTGCACCCACAACACCTGCCAATCCGACAATCTCCCCCGCCTGTAGTGTCAGGGAAATATCACGGAATCCTTCTCCACAGAGAGAAGTCACCTCCAGAATCGGCTCCTGTGAGTGGCTATCCGGCACATTGTTTTCAACTTCCGGCCACAAATTTTTCTTGTCAATCAATCCAGTTGATTTCGCCGCGGGTGTAATCGCCTGAATGATTACATCCGTTGTAAAACGTTCAATCAAACCACTAAGAGCAATACCACCATCCCTCATCACACTGACATAATCCGCAATTTTGCGGATTTCAGGCAATTTATGGGAAATAAAGATAATCCCCACCTGTTGCTGCTGTAACTCCCGCATTCGCGCAAACAAACGCTCAGTTTCTACGGGAGTCAATGATGCTGTCGGCTCATCCATAATTAAAATTCGAGAATTACGCATCAATCCACGCATAATCTCCACTATCTGCTGATCTGCCACATTCAAACTGCCCGCCAATGCATTCAAATCAAGCTGGCAATCGAGTTGCACCAACAACTCTCTCATCCGACTTGTACTGATTTGATGTTTAGGTAAGCGAAATAGAATGTTTTCTTTAACAGAAAGATTAGGAAATAACAAAGGCTCCTGTGGCACCAGATAAATGCCCAATTGATGTGCCTTTGCTGGTGTCAGGTGATTGACGACAGCCCCATCCACGAACAAAGTTCCGGCATCCGGCTGTTCAATACCAGCAATGATTTTCATCAGGGTCGATTTTCCCGCACCATTTCCACCCAGCAAGGCGTGAACTTGCCCCGGTATCAGCGTAAAGTCGATCTGCTTCAACACCACTAAACCGGAAAACTGCTTACCAATCCCACGGGCAGTCAAAAGCGGCATACGCCCACAGCACAGAGAAAGATGCTGAGAAAGCGAATTATCGGTATTAGTAGCAGTATTGCTCTGTGACATCACGTACCTCATGGAATTTTGGGCTTGCGTTTCTGACACCGATGCTAATCATGAACATTTATTTATTTTAAAAACTTTTGTTCAAAACTCTAATCCAAAAAATGAGATTTTTTCAATATTTAGATCACATTTTGTGAAAAAGTTAGAACTACATTAAAATATGTTCAAAATTTTGCGAAATACCTCTAGTACATCAGAGGTTTTCATGCTTATTCTTTCCCAGTGGATAAAGAAGTTGTTATGTCGATCAAATCAAGCAAGAAACAATCAGTATCAGAGAGAAGCGTATTATCCGAGGAAATTGACTATTCAGGTCACAGCTATCCAGGAAACAGCATGAGTGAAGAAGAACTAATGGCCCGTATCGCCTGGTTTTACTATCACGATAGTCTGACTCAAGGGGACATCGGTGAATTGCTTGGCCTCAGCCGTCTCAAAGTCTCCCGCCTGCTAGAGAAAGGGCGGCAGTCTGGTGTGATCCGCGTTCAGATCAATTCACGCTATGAAGGGTGTTTGGAGTTAGAAGATGCTTTGCAAAAACGCTTTAATCTTAAACAGGTACGTATATTACCCACCCTTGATGGCATGAACCTGAATGCCCGTCTCGGAGTCGGAGCCGCTCACCTGCTGATGGCGCTGATTGAACCTCACCAGCTACTGGCAATAGGATTTGGTGAAACCCCGATGTGCACTTTGCAGCACTTAAGCGGTTTTATCTCATCCCAGCAAATTCGGCTGGTGACGCTGTCCGGCGGAGTTGGCCCTTACATGACGGGTATCGGCCAACTTGATGCGGACTGCCCTGTCAGCATCATTCCTGCACCACTGCGCGCCTCAACCCATCAAGTCGCGGCGACATTCCGCGAAGAACGCAGTGTTCGGGATGTGATTTTAGCGGCTTGTGCCGCCGATATCGCCGTCGTCGGAATTGGTGCAATCAACCAGAAGCAACAAGCAACCATCATGCGTTCCGGCTATATCAGCAACGGGGAACAACTGATGTTTGGCCGTAAAGGAGCCGTCGGGGATATTCTGGGCTACTTCTTCAACGCGGAAGGTGAACTGGTCAGCGATATCAATATCCATCAAGAATTGATCGGTATCTCCCTGCCAGAAATGAAAACTATCCCGAATGTGATTGGTGTGGCAGGTGGTA
Organism: Xenorhabdus hominickii; assembly: GCF_002632725.1. GTDB lineage: Bacteria > Pseudomonadota > Gammaproteobacteria > Enterobacterales > Enterobacteriaceae > Xenorhabdus > Xenorhabdus hominickii. The sequence goes on along the minus strand of NZ_NJAI01000001.1, from coordinate 1,100,314 downwards.
TCGAAAAAGCTGACGCTATCGTCGCCGCATTGAAAGGAGGCTACATCAATTCATTGGTGACAGAAGAGCAGACCGCGAGAGCAATGCTGACTTGATCGACTAATAATATCTATCCATTCCCTGTGCCCTATCAAATAAGAAGAAGATAACGACAGACGAGGATAGCATCATGAATCAAAGCGCTCATGCTCACCCATCAAGGAAGTATCTGATGGCGCTTGATGCAGGAACTGGCAGTATCCGTGCAGTTATATTTGATCTTGAAGGTAATCAGATCGCCGTCGGACAGGCTGAGTGGATACACCAGCCCGTGCCGAATGTTGCGGGTTCAATGGAATTTGATCTAAAAACAAACTGGCAACTGGCCTGCCAATGTATCCGGCAGGCTCTGCAAAAGGCGGATTTGCCCGCCAGTGCGATTCAGGGCGTTGCCGCCTGTTCCATGCGGGAAGGCATCGTCCTTTATAATCGCGACGGCGATCCTATCTGGGCATGTGCCAACGTAGATGCTCGCTCCAGCCATGAAGTCAGTGAGCTTAAGGAGCTGTATAACAATACCTTCGAGTATGATGTTTATCGTTATTCCGGCCAGACTTTAGCTCTGGGCGCGATGCCCCGCCTGTTGTGGCTCGCACATCACCGTCCTGATATCTATCGGCAAGCCAGCACCCTGACTATGATCAGCGATTGGCTGGCTTATATGTTGAGTGGCGAACTGGCTGTTGATCCCTCTAACGCCGGTACAACAGGAATGCTGGATTTAGTCAGTCGTGACTGGCGCCCCAATCTACTGGAAATGGCCGGGCTGCGCTCCGATATCCTCTCTCCGGTCAAAGAAACCGGTACCTTGCTTGGCTATATTACGGACAAAGCAGCGGCAGAATGTGGCCTGAACAGCGGTACACCGGTGATTATGGGCGGTGGAGACGTTCAACTTGGCTGCCTTGGTATTGGCGTCGTCCATCCTGCCCAAACCGCAGTATTGGGAGGGACATTCTGGCAACAGGTTGTTAATCTGCCAGCACCGATGACGGATCCCAATATGAACATCCGCATCAACCCGCATGTTATCCCCGGCATGGCACAAGCAGAATCCATCAGCTTCTTCACAGGTCTCACTATGCGTTGGTTCCGAGATGCCTTCTGCGCGGAAGAAAAACTGATGGCAGACCGCTTGGGCGTCGATGCCTACAGCTTACTGGAGGATATGGCGGCACGGGTTCCGGCTGGAGCACATGGTGTCATGCCAATTTTCTCCGATGTAATGCGATTTAAATCGTGGTATCACGCCGCCCCATCCTTCCTTAACCTCTCAATTGATCCGGAAAAATGTAACAAAGCCACATTATTCCGGGCGCTGGAAGAGAATGCCGCTATCGTCTCAGCGTGTAACCTCGACATGGTTTCCACCTTCTCCGGCGTCCAAGCGGATTCACTGGTTTTCGCGGGCGGTGGTTCAAAAGGCAAACTCTGGTGCCAGATTCTCTCTGACGTTACCGGACTGCCTGTACGCGTTCCGGTGGTTAAAGAAGCGACGGCACTGGGCTGTGCAATTGCAGCCGGTGTCGGCGTTGGCTTATATGATTCACTACCTGCAACCGGAGAAAGATTGGTGCGCTGGGAACGGGAATATCAACCAAACTTAAGCCATCGTGAGACTTACCAGAAAGCAAAGAGAGATTGGCAGGCCGTGTATGCTGATCAACTGCATTTGGTGGATGATGGCTTGACGACCTCGTTGTGGAAAGCACCGGGGTTGTGATCCAACAGTTAATTGTCTAACGGTCAGAACGATGAAAATTTAAAATGTGACCAACATCGTTCGATTTGATTAAAACGCTCAAATCGAACGATGTTGAAGAAAAAACCATGAACATACTTTCTGTTCAATGAAGCCAAAATCAATATAGAAGCAGGCAATCTAGGGGTATGGTTTGGCAGTTATATCCCCCGCAAAATTTTCCATAAAGCTAGAAGAACCCTGTGAGCTCACACCATTTACATTAGAAAAAATTATTGTACCAAGAACAATCTTATCGTTCGTTACAAGGTTTTTAATAGAAAATTCAAAATGTCCAGATTATTATTCGAAAAGCGGTGGCAGCGGATATGTCCACTGTAGAATACTATTTGCAACAGTCCCATCTCTTTCAAAAACACATGAAATAATGTTAACTCTGCTCAGCTACTAAAATCGCTTGAGTATCTGGCTCCAACGCTTTGAAAACATGCTCTAGATCCGCCGGATAACAGATGTAATCACCTTCGCCTAACTCTTCTGGTGCTTCCGTTAACCCTACCAACGCCCGACCGTGGGTGACGATAATATGCTCCACTGAACCAGATGGATGTGGATGAGAAACGCGATCTGCCCCCGGTTGAGTCGTCAACAGGTAGATATCACGACGTGCTCCCGGTGGACAAGTTGCCAGTAAAATTGCCTGATAGTTCGCCTGATCTGCCAGTACCTTAGTACCTTCACCGCGTCGAATCACCTGTGTTTTGTTGCTCTGCGGTTCCAGCAGACGGGCAAAAGGGATATTCAGCGCTACACACAACGCCCAGAGCGTTTCTATACTGGGATTCCCATTACCAGCTTCCAGTTGTGATAACGTGGATTTTGCAATACCCGCACGCCGGGCGACTTCCGCCAGTGAGAAACCTGTACGTGCACGCTCACGAACTAAACTCTTCGCAATTACGCTAATTGGCTGTGTCATGCTATTACCCTTAGTTCGATAAAAAGAACATAACGTTCGACTTGATGCAACCTTCAATTGTGTTCATTATAATGAATATTCGTTCGATATGGATAACATTGTATGTTTACTCACTATTTCTCCTGCCTGAAAGGAGACATTAAAAAAGCAATATTTCTGGTTTGTCTGGCTGTGGGCGTGGTTGGCATTTCTTACGGATCGCTGGCTATGGCTTATGGCTTTCCCTTATGGGTTCCACTCGCCTTATCCACATTAGTGCTGGCGGGAGCATCGGAGTTTATGTTTATTGGTATTGTAGCCAGCGGCGGTAATCCACTTGCAGCAGCAGTGGCAGGATTATTGGTGAATGCCCGCCATTTTCCTTTCGGAGTGGCCGTGCGCGAGTTGGTAGGAAAACACATGATGGGGTTTATGGGATGCCACATTATGAATGATGAAAGTGTGGTTTTCGGTATGTCACAGGCGACGCCTGAACAGCGCAAAGCCGCCTACTGGCTATGTGGTATCGGCGTTGCTATCTTCTGGCCACTTGGCGTAGTTATTGGCTGTGTGATCGGTAAATTTCTTCCTATGCCGGAAACTATCGGTCTAGATGCTGTTTTCCCTGCGATTTTGCTGGCGTTGGTCATCCCATCACTCAAGAACAAAATCACACTTACACGCGCTTCCAGCGGAGCGGCGCTATCGCTTGCAGCCGTACCTTTCACGCCCGTGGGATTACCGATATTGATATCACTGTTGGGACTACTTACGAGGAAGAAATAATGGCGAGCTATACCCAGATCATTATCGGCATTGTGGTCTTGTCGGTTGGTACTTATTTGATGCGCCTCGGTGGAGCAAAACTGGGCAATCGGCTAGCATTATCAGAACACTCCCAGTCACTGCTTAAAGATGCTGCGACCACATTATTATTCGCTGTAGCACTTGCCGCCACCTTCTACGAAGGTGAACATTTTGCTGGTATGGCTCGCGTATTGGGTGTTGCCGTCGCTGTGTTTCTTGCTTGGCGAAAAATGCCACTGATTATCGTGATTTTGGTTGCAGCAATCGTAACGGCCCTGCTGCGTTATGCAGGTATAAAATAAAAAAGACACGGATATAAATCATGGCAGGAGGGAAATTCATACTCCTGTTTTGCAGAAGGAATTGCATGTAACTATTTTTCAGAGCGAACATTTTCAGAGCGTTATTGCCCTCAGAAATGTTCGCTGATTTTTTAAAGCGTACTACCAATCGTATTCCTTATTCGGCTCAATTGCGTTTCTTCAAACCTTAAATTCCAGCTTTCAGCCCGCTCTTCGACATCCAAAATTTGTTTCGCGTTGGCTGTCACTTTTTATTGCGGTTGACCAAGCATGGACTAAAAACACTGCATCCTTGTATTTCTATAATCTTCCGTTTGAAAACCATTAATCAGTGATAGCATTCATGACAATTTCAGGTGCCATTGGATGCCCATTCACTAAGCAAGTAGCCACAAAAAAGGCCAGAATACTCTGACCTTTCGCTCTTAAGAAATAAGTGGATATTCCTCTTATCTCATAGTCACAAACTCTTCCGCCGCAGTCGGATGGATCGCAACCGTATTATCAAAATCCTTTTTCGTTGCCCCCATTTTCAGTGCAACTGCAAAGCCTTGTAAGATCTCATCCATTCCAAAACCAATACCGTGGATACCGACAATCTTCTCATCTTTTCCCACACAAACCAGCTTCATTCGGCATGGCTGGCGGTGTTGTGTCACGGCAGTATACATTGCGGTAAATGATGATGTATAAACCTTAACCTGATCATCACCATACTCCGTTTTTGCCTGTGGTTCTGTCAAGCCCACAGTCCCAATTGGAGGATGGCTAAATACTACCGTTGGCACATTGGAATAGTCCAAATGCTCGTCAGGTTTGTTGTTAAACAGGCGCTCTGATAAACGACGCCCTGCCGCAATAGCTACGGGTGTCAGCTCCACCGCTCCCGTGTTATCACCAACCGCATAAACACCGTTAACATTGGTATTCTGATATTTATCGACCTGGATATAACCTTTCTCATTCAGCCCAACACCCGTTGCCGCCAAATTCAGATTATCCGTCATTGGCTCACGCCCAATTGCCCAGATCAATGCATCAACCGTCTGCTCCCGACCATCCTGCAATTGCAGTGTCAGACTACCATCACTATTTTTAATCACGGAATTGACTATTGCTTCCGTATGTAATGTCGGCCCTTCATTTTTAATGACTTCTAGCAACGTTTCTACGATCAACGGATCAAAAGAACGCAGCGGTGCATGTTTGCGAACGAACAGGTGCGTCTCACTACCCAGCGCATGCAAAACGCCAGCAATTTCCACTGCGATATAACCTGCACCCACCACAGCAACACGCTTTGGCATTTCATCCAGTTCAAAGAAACCATCTGAGTCAATGCCATATTCCGCCCCAGGAATGTCTGGACGCACCGGACGCCCACCTGTCGCGATCAGGATATGGTCAGCCGTGATTTTCTCGCCATTAACCTCGACGGTATGGGCATCAACAAAATGGGCATACCCTTGAATAACATTCACCTGATTGTTACCCAGAACACGCTCATACGACTGATGGATACGGTCAATATAGGCAGTGCGACTCGCAATCAACTTCTGCCAGTCAAAATGATTAACTGTAGTATCAAAACCATAGTCGGGACCGTAATGATGAATAGATTCCGCAATCTGGGCAGCATGCCACATCACTTTCTTAGGTACACAGCCCACATTAACACATGTTCCACCTAATGCTTTTGCTTCAATCAGGGCACACTTCTGCCCATATATGGCTGCACGGTTAATGGAAGCAATGCCACCACTGCCGCCACCAATTGCAATATAATCGTAATGTTTACTCATCTTAGGTCACTTCCGTCTAATCAATTAACTTACTGGCTAAAGTTCAACCTGACGCTTATTATTACAAAAAGTTATCACTGACTGTGGACGATTCTCGCTTTCACTGCCATAGGCCACAGCTATTGAGTGAAAATATACTAAATAATAACAACATATTATATGTCGCGTTAAGCTCTCACCTTATTCAGGAATAATCCATTCCACTGAGGTATGCCCAGTTCCTTCAGGAACCAGCACCTGATGCAGCCACGGCAACACCGCCTTCATCTGTTGTTCCAATTTCCACGGTGGATTGATAACGATCATACCTGATGCAGTCATACCCCGCTGATCGCTATCAGGACGCACGCCAAGTTCAATTTGTAAAACCTTACGAATGCCTGTCGCTTCCAGATCCTTCACCAAACGTTTAATTTTCTGACGCAATACAACTGGATACCACAGTGCATAAGTCCCTGTCGCAAAACGTTTATGCCCTTCCCAAATGCCCTTAACGACACTCTGATAATCCGATTTCAATTCATAGGGGGGATCGATCAGTACAAATCCACGTCGACTTCTTGGTGGCAGTTTTGATTTCAACTGCTGATAGCCATCTTCCCGCAGGACACGCGCACGACTATCTCGAGAAAATTCAGTACGTAGCAAGGGAAAATCACTGGAATGCAATTCGCTCAAATTTAGCTCGTCATACTCCCGCAATAAATGACGGGCAATCAGGGGAGATCCCGGATAATAACGCAAGGAACCATTTGGATTCATCGCCTTAACGACATCTATGTACGCCGTAAATTCCTCAGGAATATCATCACGTTGCCAAATCCGTGCAATGCCTTCCAGGTACTCTCCCGTACGTTCAGCATGTTCCCCGCTCAATTGATAACGTCCTGCACCAGCATGAGTATCCAGATATAGGAATGGTTTTTCTTTTGCTTTAAGTGATTCAATGATCAGACTTTGCACCGTGTGCTTCAGCACATCAGCGTGATTGCCGGCATGGAAACTGTGACGATAACTTAACATTCGATTTAACCCCGAGAGCAGAATATTGATAACTTGCCTGATGCCCTAACCAGACAACTAAAGGGGCATTATGCCTCATTCTCTCCAAAAAAGATAAAAGCCTACTTCAGCTCCCTTTCCGTTGTTAACCTAGCTGAATTTTCAGGATCAAATCGAAATCAGCGTATAAAATTTTGGATAAGTGTTCTAAATAATCTTAGGAATAATTCATGATGTCGAAAACTGTGATCCTATCTGCGTTGATCGTTTTCAGTGTGAGTGTTGCCGACGCAAACCCAAGTAAAGCAGGATGTGAGACAAAGAAAAAGACGCTGGAGAAACAGCTCAAATATGCACAAGCAGATAAAGACGAACGCTTGATAACAGGGTTAACTCGGACCTTAGAAAATATAAAAGCAACATGTGATCTGAAAAAACGTCTTGAAAATCAAGATAGCAAACTAGACAGAAAGCCAAATAATTCAGCTAACAATCCATCACCACTAAAACAAATAAATAACAAAAATCAGTCCCACAAGCGTACTAAAAACAGCACAATTGAGCGCAACAAACATAACAAAAAAGTGCAGGCCAAACAGAAATAGCAGACCTGCACTAAATACGCATCAACTCAGCTCTTCTACCCAGCGAAACGGAAGATATTTACAACATTCTTCCTCTAACTTGCTGTGGATTGGCAGGAGAAATCTTGTAGTAAGTTTTATCGCTCATGAGTGGCTTATTTTCAATTTCTACTGAAAGAATGGCGTTATCTTTAGAAATAGCATAGTGGCTAAAGTAACCGCCTTCTTTTTCATAAGGGTAATGAAAATTAGGCTTGAGAAATTTTTTTACATAAGCTTCATCTGAGGGATGATACTCATCCGAATAAATTACTTTCTGGTTTCTGACAAAAATAATTCTATAAAACAGACTGGCTTTTTTATTAAATGCAGCACCGATAATGCCTTCAATATCCTTGTGTTCCATTCCTTTATCGATGATATACATTTTGTCCCAGTCAAAAGAAGTAATTTTATTCATATCAATCCAACAAGTTGTATTCATCTGACAATGCCTATCGGCATAATCAATAATACTCAACCGACTGTTATTAAAAGATAAAAACAAAATGACAACTCCCAATATTAACGCAGAAACAATAATATTGTTTTTGTTGACAACATGGAAAAACATCATTCCCCCCTTCATAATCAAATTTGATATGAGAAAACGGCTATGGAATTTTAACCTTGAAAATCAACGCATTAATCTAAATCTATCGGAACCGTCTTCATCACCGCCCTTCATGCCATGACATTGACAAACACAAGAGAAAAAGCTCCCATCGCCTTTCAAAAACAACCTGAAATTTTGGAGGTTACAATATGTCATGAAGGTATATCTTGAATTGTGGTTGCAATACCACATCACTCATATACTCGTTGTCTTTCAAGTTGCAGCTTTGTTGGCTACAGTCACTCACTCCAGCCACAGTGTTATCTATGTGACTTCGGATTCAATCTCTTTCCGTCCTGATGCAACTCGAAATATATTGGGTATACAATGACTTATTCTCTATATTAGTGCGGCTTTACAAGATAAAATTTGACATCTATTTCTGTTTTTTCAGCATCAAGAGCACTATGGAAAGAGACTCGATACAGAGAAAAAGTATAGTAATTGTACTAGTGTTTATTTTTGTTTCAAATAGAAAAATATGGTAAACAAATAATAAATTAATAAAATCATCACTAATGTGATTTAGTGATAATCTTAACGAAATTAAGTATGTGTCACCTTAAATAAAATACTGGTAATTTATACATATCAATTTGGTTATTGAGATGTTTTACCTCCAACTTAACTATTTTTTCGGGATAAAACGCTGATCCTTCATTTATTGTTCATTTGCAGGATAAAATCGATAGTATTTTTTATATCCTCCTTCAAAATAACCTTCCACGTTTATCAAGGGTCATAAGGCAGGATGATCATAAAAAGCCAAAATATCGCAGGGATCTTTCCGGATTTTTTATACAACAGTGATGTACTTATTATTCTAACCAGCTATTTTATATTTCTACCCTTGACAAATAATAACCAAGATGTAGTCCTTTAAAATGTTCTTTTCTGACGTAGAACTTCATTTTTAAAATAAATGAAAGTATATCAAAAAATAAATCATTCGATTTTCCACAAAACTCTTTTAAGAGTAAAACTTCTTCCGGTTTGTTTTTTAATACATAATATATATAATTCATTACAATTATTTTTGAAACAAAAACATTCATACGTTCTTGTCCAGAAGAAACACAATCCTTTATTACTTTAAAAATTTCACTCTGATTCTCAGAGTACTTCTTAATAAAAAAATCAGGATAAGTGTAATCTACATTATAATCTTCAAAAGGAAGATGATAATCCTCATCATACGAAGTTAAAAAATTAATTGTATCACAATGGAATTTATTAATTTTTATTAGTGTTTCTTCCTGCCCTTTTTTGACATATTGCTTAGCCAAATCATGTATGGAAGATAACATATTCATTACCTTCTCCCTCTGACTTCCTCCCTCATTTTTATCACAGATAAAATAAAGAACATCATCTTCAACAACAAAGTTTTTATCAAAGTTGTCGCCAAATCCGATCTCATAAAAGAGATAGTTAATAAAATCGCTTTTATATTGGTCTAAATTATTCTCTGCATCTATTCTATCAATATTTTTCAGTTGATGAATAAAATAACTTATAAAAAGATTTTTACCTTGATAATAATCATTATTATTTATCGAAAAAACATTTGGTAATACGCGAAGAAAACTATTAAAAGGATCATATGGTTTATAACAATGAAGATCACATGGTATCTTTTTTTCATTTAAACATTCATACCATCTATGAAGACTAAATTCAGAATTATTCCGTGCTTTCAGTGAAATAAGTTCATTAAATTCGTTATCACATCGCACAAATAACACCGTATCATTATCTATTGGATTAGCTCTTTTATTGAATAGTATTTTCAATTTATATATATAGAGATTATTTAGATTCATTTTTATTAATCCAGTTTATGAGAACATTTTTTGGGTCTACCCCATTTCCCTTTAACTTTTTGTTCTCTTCTAGCTTTTATGATTTCATTATTGAATACAGAGTCAGGATTTTTAATCAAATTGTAACCAATGCCTCTGGCCCCAGCTTCATTTGTGTTTTTAGATAATACCCCATCCTTATAACCAGCTTTTCCGACGAAAAATTTCTCTAAATCTTTAGCATTTTGTAATATATCCATTCTTTTCTGTGTAATGGTATAAACAACTCTAAAAACTTCATCATTAGGATTCCAATTAGCTCCAGATAAGTTAACCCAATGATCTACACTTCCTTTTATATGAGGTACAATTTTCCCTCCCGATGCCTCGACTTCACCTTCTCTCATATACTTAACTATCTCATGCGTCTGTGCATTCGTTTTTCCTTTGGCTTTAGCCAAACCTAGCGGGTCAATCCAAGACGTCGGGTTGGACACATAAGCATACGGATTTTCACCCCCCAATAACCCAATCGGATCAGGTGTCAGATAACAATTCGCAACCGGCGAGTAATACCGGAACCGATTGTAGACCAGCCAGCTTTCCTCATCCAGCCACTGCCCTCCGAATTTCAGGCCCGAATTCAGTTCGGGGTTTTCGCCCAGTACGCCGAGACGCAGCCCATACAGACTTTGCGGCGGCTGGCGTCAGACCCGGTGTCCCCCCGCTGCATCAAACAAATCCAGCGGCTCCCCGGTCGGGGCACAGACGGCATACTGCGTCTGAATGTCGCCTGCAAGCTATTTGCTGGAAGGGGCAGAGACCGAAACAGCGAAAGCGCGCTTTGAGGACAGGGAGTTGCTGTGGCAGTTTCAGGCCGAGGAACAGTTACCGGAAGAAGACAAGGAAGTGATTAAGAAGTTGCTGGATGCCTCTTTAACCAAAAAGCAGTTACAGGAGCTGGCAAGGTAATAAAATAAATAGATAAAAAAACCTTTGATTTAACGCGGGGAAAACGTGCTACCAACACCTTAACCCCGCTCACCACAAGCAACTAACAAGGAGTTGAATGATGGCTAAGGCGCATTCTAAGCAAAACCGGGCGGTAAATAAAGCCGCCAAAACAGAACGTTATTACACCGTGGGATACGTGCCGCAAAATGACAAGGCCAGTGCCCCGCCCGCGATACATCTGAAAGGGCAGTGGCTTAAACAGGCCGGGTTTGATATCGGTGGCACACTCACCGTCAAGATTATGGATGGCTGTTTGGTGCTTATTCCTGACAGCGACAACACCCGCACCATCAAGCAACAGTACTAGCGTCAGCAAGACCAGCTCAGTGAGATTAAGCTCAAGATACGGGAGCTGATTGGGGAATATCAGGCCGGATAATCGTAAAAAGCCGGAAGATCACAAAGATTTTCCGGCTTTATTTGCCACTGATGGAGATATTATTCTCCCATGTTCAGCGTCTTCTCTGTTTTGACCCGATGGAATTTATAGAGAAAGTCGGTATATCGCTACCGACTCTATTTTCACTAACATATTCTATGATGCCGTAATTCATTCAAAGATAAATCTTGCTAAGTTATGTTCCTTTTTATACTGTTCTAACCATTCATCAAAACCCTCTGGTTCATAAGCAGGAACACCTTTTTCCCAATACTCATGACCATAAGCCATTAGCATTGCCCAATCATATTCAGATTCATGACCAAGTAATGCAACCGACATATAGCTGTTTTTATAACCATAAACAGCGGGGTGATTTAAAACAAGATATTCTGCCTCACTTTCTGATTTATTAGCGTATTTGACAATAATGGCTTTCAACACCTCAACCCAAGAATAAAAATTAAAGATAAGCTTTTTATTAGGGTTATCTTCGTGTGTGATAATAATTCCATCGACAATATTTTCTTTATCAATCATGTTATGGACACTCATCAGCAAGTGGGTTGACTGAAATTTGATGTGTATCAAACATATCTGCTGCTTTTTGGGTATAAAGGGCAAGTTGCTGGCCTTCAATTTTTGGAGGAGCACCTTTTTTAAAGTCAGATGGGTTCATTAACATTGGACCACTAACAGCATCATAATGATGAACCAGTGTTCCTTTACGGCCTTCTCTAACATATCGCGCCCATTCTTTCATATCTGCAGGCGAGTTTGGATCAAAGACTTTGATATTTAATTTAGCCAGCTCTGAATTAGGTATTTCGAATGTGGTCAGTGTTGGATACTTCTTCTTATTACCCCAATCAAGCGCCTGCTCTTTCAATTCAGTCGAATAAAACCCTTTCATTCCAACCGGGTCAAAGTCTTTTCTACCTAACCCTTTTGACAGGTCTATTTTCATTCCTTTCTCAAAACGTCCCGCATGATAAAACGTTGTTGTATCTGACGATAACCCCAACGGGTCCACGAACCGCACCGGGTTATGCACGTACCCGTACGGGTTAAACCCGCCACTCAGGTTCAGCGGATCCTGATGGTCATACCCCAGCGTCAGGCTGCGGTTCTCTTCGTCGAACAGGGCCGTCAACCTGTGATGGGTATCGTATTCCTGCGTGCGCCTGCGCCCGTCGTTGT
>NZ_NJAI01000001.1:1084635-1087968 GCF_002632725.1 Xenorhabdus hominickii | reverse complement strand
TGTTCCCAGATTTTGGCAGGGGATGGCATGTGACACCGCCTTTTATTTAAGGAAGAAGAGCCCCATCATGGCACAATATGGATTACGGCTGTAGTACTAAGCAAAACCGCGCGGTAAATAAAGCCGCCAAAACAGAACGTTATTACACCGTGGGATACGTGCCGCAAAATGACAAAACCACAGCCCCGCCCGCGATACACCTGAAAGGGCAATGGCTTAAGGCAGCCGGGTTTGATATTGGCGGCACACTGACTGTCAAAATCATGGATGGCTATCTGGTGCTGATCCCTGACAACGACGACACTTGCAATATCAGGCAACAATACCAGCGCCAGCAAGACCAGCTCAGTGAAATTAAGCTGAGGATGCGGGAGCTGATTGGGGAATACAAAAACGCATAAGAGAGAAAAGCAGGGATTGAGCAGCTACAGGCAGCGCTAGATTATCATAGGTATGCTCCACGGTAGATAAAACAAAACTGGAAGATTCCAAGAACCTTCCAGTTTAAATTTATTTAAATAGTTTTATTTATAAATAATCTACTATATTAGTAAATTATTACTGTAAATAAACTAGTCACCTTCAAACAACCCTATATATTTCAAACCATTGTATTGTTCTTTATATGGAGGGTTAATGTGTAGCTCTGAATCCTGATACCAAAAAATGGCATTTGCTTCTTTTATTCCTAATCTATCACATATGTCTTTTATTGATTGAAATTCACTTTGATCAACAGCAGCATCAATTAAAATTTCATCTATAGAGACGCTTTCATCGCGACGTGGAATTATTCCTATAAAATCCTCATCATACCACTGAAGACCAATATCCTTACAAAACTGGCAAAGTTTATAGTTAGGATCATCAAAATTTCCTTCAACAGAATAATCTAGCTCAAAATATTTCATATATTCGTCTTCAGAGGAAAAATTATTTCCAATCCATAAATGCACACTATTTTCAGTTATCATCTTCCGCATTTCCCACTGTATACCATATGATTACGATGGTGCCTGACCATTATTTTCTTCGCACCAAATTTACCAGTAGCTTCTTTCAAATCTGCAATTAATTTATTATGAAAATGCCTACCTGCTCTACTTCCATGATGCCCTCCATCTGGTACAGGATTACCTTTGGCATCTGTTACATTTGTGAACGTAATCTTATCTGTATCTACAACATATTTTTTTAGTTCTTCTGCTGTAAAACCTAATTCTTTTGCTTTAGCAGCTAAAGAAACAGGAAACATCTCATGTTTTCCTCCATTTCCTCTTAAGGCAGAAGAAACAGATGTTTTATTATCTATAACGTCTTGAACTGTAGCCTTATTAAACCACTCATCAAACTTACCAGGTTTCCATTCAGCCCATCCCAAAGGATCGATCTGCCCCGTGGGATTTGATACATAAGCATAAGGGTTTTCACCCCCCAGTAGCCCGATGGGATCCGACGTCAGGTACTGCCCCGCCACCGGCGAGTAATACCGGAACCGATTATAGACCAGCCCGCTTTCTTCATCCAGCCACTGACCGGCAAATTGTAACCCCGGATTCAGCTCCGCATTTTCACCCAGAACCCCCAGACGCAGCCCGTACAGGCTCTGCGGCGGCTGGCGCCAGACCCGGTGTCCGGCGGCATCAAACAACGCCAGCGGCTCCCCGGTCGGCGCACACACTGCATACTGGGTCTGAACCTCCCCGGCCAATAGTTCATGGCGGTTTTCCGGGTTCAGGCTAAAGAACTGCACCTGTTGGGCTATCAGTTGCCAGCCGTCAAAAACGAGGTGGCGGATACTGTACAACCGGTTGTGCCGGTACTCGCGGATTTCCGCCGGGACATCCCCGTCCCACAGGTAAGTAGTGCGCTGGCCTGACCGTTCGCACGCTTTTTCCGTGCGCCGCCCGAAGGCGTCATAGCGATAGGCCCACTGCGGGCCACCCGGGGTCTGCACCCCCATCAGCTGGTTCTGGCTGTTCCAGCGAAACTTGGTCAGTTGTGGGCGGTGCCCTTCCTGCCAGAGCTGCATGGCGGTCATCCGCCCCGCGTCATCATACTCAAACAGATGTTGTCCAAGCTGGCGTAACCGATGCCCTTTCTGGTACAGCCGTTCCCCGTCTATCTCATTGAGGCCATCAAAACGGCGGGAGGGGTAGCCGCAGGCATCGTACTGATAATGCTCGCGCAGGCGTTCGCCGTCACTGACCGAGGTCACCTGCCCGTTGCCATTGACCACATAACGCAGCCATTGCCGCTCATCATTCGCCGCCACCAGATTCAGGGCCGCATCATAACGGTATTCTCTGTCTAAGCCTGCCAGTGTCGGCAGGGGGATATCCGCCACTTCATGGGCTTCAAAAAACTCGGTATTGCGGCCCGCACGCTGGGCGGTCAGTTGCCCCATCAGGGCATACTCTTGGCGCAGGATAAAACCTTTATCTGACTGGCGGTGCCACTCATGCCCGTCTTCATCCCGTTCAAGGCTGAGGGTATGCTCACCGCTTATCCTGAGCCGTTTCAGTTCTCCGGCCCTGTTGACCCCCGTCTCTGTCTGCCATTCCCGACCGTCCTGCACCAGCACGGTGCGCTGATGGGTAAAGGCATCCGGGTACTCATAACTGATTTGCCCGTACGTCTGAGACTCCTTCACCAGCCGCCCCTGCCTGTCATATTCAAAACACAGCGGGAGGGTGCCCGGTGCCGCCACTGCCAGCAGCCGCCCCATCGGGTCATAACGCCATGTCGTGGTACCTTCCGGCGTTGCCATCGCCGTCAGACGGCCATTGTCATCATACCGATATCGGGTCATGTGCCCCAGGGCATCGCGTTTCTCCGTGCAGTTACCATTGCCGTCATAGGCATAATGCCACTGGGTACCGGCGTAATCGGTCTCCGTGACCACCCGCCCGTCCGCATCCAGCGTGTAACGGTAGCGTTCACCCTGCGGGTTAATCACTTCGATCAACTGCAGGCTGTTTTTGTCGTAGCGGTACGCCCAGCGGTGACCTTCGCCATCCACCCGTGCCACCGGCAGGTCAAACGGCCCATAGTCGATATGCCATTTTACACCGCGGGCATCTGTCCATGCGGTCAGGTTGCCGTGGCGATCATGGCGGAAGCGCTCCCGGCTGTCGTTGGGGCGCTGGCTGAGGGCGACGCGGTGATGACGGTCATATTCCCAGCCCCACTGTGCCCCGCCGCCCGTTTTAAGGTGATGCAGCCGATCCTGACGGTCATACCCCAGCGTCAGGCTGCGGTTCTCTTCGTCGAACAGGGCCGTCAACCTGTGATGGGTATCGTATTCCTGCGTGCGCCTGCGCCCGTCGTTGT
>NZ_NJAI01000001.1:1047319-1084535 GCF_002632725.1 Xenorhabdus hominickii | reverse complement strand
GCCGCTGCCTACGGTATAAATACAACGCCCCTGCGCATCATAGCGGTACTCCACGGCGGTCTGATCACCGTCCGACCAACGGCTGATCAGCCCCTGTTCATTGTATTCATAGAACAGGTGAAAATGCTGGGTGCTGTCGGCGTCCGCCAGCCAGCCGTTGTCGTGGTAGCCATAGCGGGCCATCACGTCATCCTGTTCGTCATCACAACGGCGTATTGCTTCCAGCTTACCGTCTTCACGGTACAGCAGCGCCAGTGCCGGGCCGTCACTGTGATTGACGCCGGTCAAACGATGTTCATCACTGTAGTGGAACTGGATCTGATTACCGTACACATCCTTCAGAGCCCCCAGTTGCCATTGCAGCCCGTCCTCTTCGGCCGGTACCGGCACGGTGAAATGCTGGCTGACCGGATTGTTACGCTCCTGCAGACAAAAACCCGTCCCGTCCCGGCTCAGCGTGAAGGCCGGATGCTCCGGGTTTTGGCTGCGCTGTTCATGCGGCATCAGCACAAAGTAAAGGCAGGCGCCTTCGGTGGTACGGATAGCTATCTGGTCACCATTGATTACTGCACTGCCCGAAAAAGTGTCAGTCCAGTTTTCACCCAACAGCCCCCGTTCGCCCGGTGACCAGCTGCGCATAAAGGTGAGGGGAATGGTCTGCCCCAGTTCGATATCAATGCGCTGGTCAAACAACATGCCGGTTGACACATCGATGGGGTCTTTACAGAAGAAACGTTTGATGGCCTCCAGATAACGTTTTGCCCCCTGTGTTGAATTGTAGCCGCGTCTCGCAGCCTGACTACGGTAGGATAAATCATTTTTGACGGCCTTACCGGCTGTATTGGCCCCTTTTTTGGCGCCATTCAACACCTTGGCGGCCCCGCCTTTCATACTGCGCCCGGCATTGCTGATGCGGTTTCTCGTCTGATTGATGCGATTTTTGGCGTTTGCTGCCACCTGTTTCACATGGCCTTTGGCCGCGCTGGCGGCCACTTTCGCGCCCGACATAGCGCCTTTTGCCACACTTTGCGCGGCCCATTTCGGGTTTTTGGCGGCTTTTTGGGCCCATTTTTTGGCGTTCTGCGCCGCCATCTTTGCGCCCGCGAGCACCGCCTTCGCATCCCGGAGACTGGATTTGGCCTCTTTCACCGCCAGCCTCAACAGGGCTTTTCGTCCTCCCTTGCTCAGGAGCTTGAAGCCGACTTTCATCAGGCCCCGCTGGGGCGGTACCAGAAATTCTACCGCCACCAGCAGCGCCCGCTGCCAGGGCGAGAACTCTTCGGCAATGTCCATGTAGGTGCCCTGCCCGGAGCCGATAAGGACGGTACTCGCCCCGCCCTTGATGGCCGCCCCGCACACCAGTTTGTCCCCCGCCCGCGCGGCCGCCTGGCTGTTGATAAACACGGTTTCGCTGCCTTGCGCAATCAGCGACCCGGGGTGTTTACTGCAACTCGATGTATCGACTTCGGCACGGGCCGCCTTTTTTCCCTCGATTTTGACGTTGTTCGAGCCCGACATCAGCATCCCGTCCGGCGAGCACACACTGTCGCACATTCGCGTCACGGCGGCACTGGCACTGGCAATAGTTCCTGCCATTTTAGCCACGATATAACCCCCGACGAGCAGCCCCCCGATTGGGCCCAACAGGAGACCGACCGCCCCGATGACCGCCGCCGCAATCAGGGCACCGGCGACGACCCCCGCCAGCGCGGCCAGAAAGCTGCTGTGCTGGATAGGATCATCGACCCGAGCCGCCTTCGGCCCGTTGCCCCCCTTGGCTGACGCGGTGCCGGCCCGAACGGCCGCCATTCGGGCGGCACGTACCGCCGCCCCTTCCAATAATCCCATGACTGCCCCCTGTCAGACAGCGTTAAAACTGCTCACCACACGCAGCAGGGCATTGCGCCGGCTGTCGTTAAACGCCTGTGTTGAGGTCAGGTTAAAGGCCAGCAATTGATCGCCCCGGATTTGTAACACCACGATCTGGTGCATCTCGCCCTCAGGGCTCTGCCAGTGGTAATCCAGCCGCCATGCCATCTCGCCGCTCAGTTCCATCTGCGACCGTCCCTGCTCCTGATATCCCGGCAGGTGGGTGACGAACTGGCTCAGTGTCTCTTCGTAAAAGCTGGCTGGGTCGATCCCCATCGGTACCGGTGTGCGGTTAATCACCAGATTCGCCCCGCTCTCGTCGGGCAGAACAAACACGTGCATCGATTCGTCGCGCCAGTCGGCCGGGATCGTCAGGGTGCCTTCTTTCATTGGGTAAGTTTGTGCGCTCATGGGTTTCCTTTTTCTCTTTGTTTATTTGTCAGTGAAATGACGGGGGTCAGTCCGCCGTTAATTCAGGGTGATCAGCGTGCCGTTGATAAACACCCCTTCGGCGTTTATCAAAATTTGGTTGTCGTTAAAGGCCAGCGCGATCCCTTCGGTGTCCAGCTGGATTTGGCTGCTTCCCACCATCAGGGTGATCGCGTTGGCTGCCTTATAAAACTGGGTACCCGGCTCTTCCCCTTTCGCCCCCTCCGTCACAACAACGACCGAACTGGCGGCCGTACTGCGGGTCTGGCAGATTTCTTCCGACAGGTTGCCTTCTTGCACCCTTTTGGTTTCATGGCCTTTGAGGATGGTCAGTGTTCGGTTACCCTTCTCCACCACCAGACTCTGGTTATCTTTCACCGTGGTGTCCATGTCCTTCTGCGCATGCATCGACAGCCTTTCACTGCCTTTGGAATCCTCAAACAGCAGTTCGTTATACCCTTCGCCTTTGTGAGTCTTGGAGCGGAAGGCCATTTGGGTTTTGCTACCCGGCAGGGCGCCCGGCGGGATGTTACTGGCATGATAGGTGCGGCCGGTGACGATCGGCTGGTCCGGGTCGCCGTGCAGGAAGTCCACCACCACTTCCTGACCGATGCGGGGAATGGCGAGCATGCCCCAGCCCTGGCCGGCCCACGGTTGAGTGACGCGTATCCAGCAGGAACTCTGGTCGTCGCTGTGGCCGTAGCGGTCCCACGGGAACTGGAGGCGGATACGGCCGTACTGGTCACAGAAGATTTCTTCGCCTGCGGGCCCCACGACTTTGGCGATTTGCGGGCCGTCAACCACGGGTTTCGGCAACGGCGCCGGGCGCCAGTGCTGGTTATGGCGGATAAAACTGAAGTGGCTATGCAGGGTGGTGCCGCTGTCGCCGCTGGCGGTTTCCCGGGCCTGCGGCTGGCTGCCGCTGTGGTTCGCACTGACCACCTGCCACGGCTGGTTCAGGTCAGGGCGCGGGTGGTTGGTCAGGGTGAACAACCGGCCCGGCTGGATAGCGATGGCCTGCCCGATGCCCTGACCGGTCACGGCATCGTTGCGCAGGGCTTCCAGCCGGTAGCGGGTAAAGGCTTTGCCGTGGGCTTCATCCTTGAACCGGCCCGGGTAGTCGTAGTGCTCGTAGTACATTTCCTGCAGGGTTTCTTCCTTCATCTGCTCA
Source organism: Xenorhabdus hominickii (assembly GCF_002632725.1). GTDB lineage: Bacteria > Pseudomonadota > Gammaproteobacteria > Enterobacterales > Enterobacteriaceae > Xenorhabdus > Xenorhabdus hominickii. The sequence continues at coordinate 1,081,066 of NZ_NJAI01000001.1, read as the reverse complement.
CGGAACTCCGCCGCCCAGGCCGGGTTTTTGAAGGTGTAATCCTTCAATTCCACCTGCGCCGGACGCACCTGCGCACTGCAGGTCAGGCTGCCCACCGCGGGTTCGCCCAGCGTACTGGCTTCCCCCGGTTGGTAAGGAATGACAAGTCCCGGCGGGACAGAGCCGGCGTCATCGGCAAATACCAGGGTGTTACGGCCGTTGCCGCATTCGAAGAAATAGAAGATGCCCTCTTCCGCAGTCAGGCGTTGCAGGAACACAAAGTCGCTTTCCTGATATTGCACACAGAATTCCCGCGCCGGATGCGGATGGCGCAGGCTGAACACCACGTCACGGATACCGTGCTCTTTCAGAATGGTGGTAACGATGGTGGCAATGTCCTGCTGCTGGAAGATACGCGAGTTCTGGCGCAGGGTGGTGCGCCACAGGTCAGGGCGCAGGGTCATCTGGTAGGTGGTCTGGTGCAACCCGGTGTTACCCTGTTCAAAACGGGCCACCATGCCGGTGATGCTGCGTTGTTCCACCCCCTCCTGCAAGATGGTCAGAGTGGCGCTACGGTCCAAGACCGCCGGAAAGTCAATCGCGGGGTCCGCACTTGCCAGCCCGACCGTCAGGTGGAAGGGCTGGGAAAAGCCTTCCGTCAGGGCGAAGTCGGTGACGACAAAGGTCTGTGGCGGCAAACCACCCGCCGTCAGGGTAAACTGCAACCCGCTCGGGCCACTGCCAGCGCCCCCCAACATCTGGCTGGCTTTTTGCAGCACTTTATTCGCTGCATGCTGACCACTGGCCGCGCGTTCAGCCAGTCCCTGCCCGACAAAAGAGTTCTGGCCGGAAGCCATTGTGGCTTTGGCGCCCCCCAAGCCGCCGCCAAAGCCACCGCCCGGCACTATCCCCGGGGTTCCTGCCAAACCACCGCCCACGCTTTTCCCCACGCCCCCCAACCCGCCCGCCACCTGCTGGGCCATTTTGGCGGCCTGCTGTCCCTTCTGGACCAGGGCCTGCCCTTTCTTAAGTTTCGCAATGCTCTTTTTCATTGACATGGTCTGTCTCCCTGATTAATGCCCACCGTCAGTAGTGACGGCTTGTTCATGGTGTTTGGTCGGGTGTTCGGCCCCATTTTTGCCCGAATTTTCTGTCGCCTGACGCAGCCGGTCATAGCGGCCGAGCAGAGCGTTAAAGCGGTCATCAATCCCTTTCAGCAACACTGGCGGCGCGCTGTCCCCGTTCGCCGCGTAGACACTTAGCTGACGCAGCAGTTCTTCCAGTGGGACCTCGCTGCCGTGGCTGCGCTGAAGGTCATAGATGGCGGTTTTCAGGTAGGACAGCGTGAAGCTGCCGCGGGTCCGCTCCTGCAACAAAATTTTGTCCGCCAACTGCTGAAGCTGGTCGTGGGTGGTGTGCCAGCTCTGGCTCAGGGGCACGCTGTCAATGCGGGCGGTCATCTGCTGTTCCCATTGACGGGTGATCAGCCGCTGGGACGGCGAGCCGGGCCAGTATTGTTCGGCGGTGTCCGTCACGAGGCGGGCCGCGTTCCACGTGGCCAGTGGCGGCGTTTCCATCAGTTGGTCCAGCTGTTTCTGGTAGCTCCCCATCTCAGGCTGGTACAGCCATGCCAGCCGGGCACCCGCAGGCTGCGCAGTGATGGCATTAAACTGCTGTTGCAGGGGTTTGTAGACCAGCAGCCAACTCCCCACCAAGACCAGCCCGCCCAGTAAAGCCCCGAGGCCAAAGCCCTGCCATGCACTGAGTCCCTTCGGCGGAGGAGCGGGAAACTGTACCCTGACCCTTTGTTGGTTATTATCGGCCGCAGGCTGAGGATCATGACGCGGGGGCGGAGGGGGCGGTGGCATATCCGACTCGGCTTCCGACTGGGAGAGATAAACCAATGGCGGCATCTGTACCGGCTGCGGGGCCGGTTTCAGGGACTGCCGCGGTTTTTCCACCTTTTTCGCCGCATTCTGGAAGAACCACAGCAGGTTCTCGATGCGGGGCAGGCGTTTCAGGTCAGATTGCTGCAACCGGTCGATGATGAGCTGCAACGCCCGCTCCGCCCGGTAAATCATCCGCAGGTCACCGGCGCCAAAGTCCAGCTGGCGCAGCACGCTGCCAGTACGGGCATGGAACCACTCCAGCAAATCGGTGCGCACCTGCGGTTGCGGCGGCCACAAAGCGTCCCATTCGCTGACGATAACGCCGGCCAATAGTTCACAGCCTTCGGTGAACCCCGCCAGCCCGTTCAGCTGCATCCGTGCCAGGGTATAATAAATCGCCGTCTGCAAATCGACGCCGTTGGTTCTGAACATGGTCAGGGACAGGGATTCCACCAGCGCCCAGTTGACTTCCGGCTGCGCCGGATGGCTGGTTTTGTTGATTTCATCGCGGATGACCGCAAATTCCGGCAGGTTCAGCGGACTGCCGCCCGCCCGGATAATAAGATTTTCAGGGTGCCCGCTCATATCTGGCCTTTCTCCTTAAAAAAACCCCTGCCGAAGGCAGGGGGGATTTAACGTTCAACACTGCCCCACACACCTTCACCTTAATAGAGGGTGTCCGGCAGTTTGAACTGGCTGAACAGCCCGCCAGCAAACGGGTTGTCCGATTCATCCACGTAGATGCGGTAGGTCATCTCACCGCCATCCACACTGAAGCGCACGTCAAAGAAACCCGGCTGGACGTTGGTCAGCTTGCCGTTGTTAATCAGTCGCAGCTGTGCCCACGGGCCAGTGAAACTGATAGAACGCGGGGCCTGATTGTTTTTGTCCGGCATCAGGGTCAGCTTGCTTTCGGTACCGGCTCGCATGGAGTTCGGCCATATCAGATGCGCCACGTTACTGCGGCCGTGGGAATAATCCACCAACTGACCATCAAGGTTCAGCAGAGCCCGGCGTTTGTTGCCGGTCAGGCTGACGGGCTCGATAGCAAATTGGGTGCCAAGGCCGTTTTGTGGCGTGAAGAAGGTGGTCCGGATGCGGCTCGCCACTTCCAACTGTTTCATCACATCCGGCCGGATCAGCATCTTGCCGTCAGTGCCCATGGTCAGGTTGTTTTCCACAAACGGTTTCAGACTCTGCTGGTAGAATGCATCCAGTGTGCCGCCCGGCCGGAAGAAGCGGTCAAACTCGCTCAACGGCACTTCTTCGGTGGCCCGCGGATTGAACGGATAACGGCCGGCCAAATAGGTCTGGTACTGTTTAACCACGGTGTCGTTCCATTCCACTTCCAGCGAACGCACCGCCTCCATCATCACCACACGCCACGCCTGTTCGGCCAGTTCACCGACCCAACGGTTCAGCGGCTCCGGCAAGGTTTTTGCCATCTGCTGCACTTCAAAAATCGCGTCACTGTTGTTCTTGTCCAGCCGCATCTGCACCGCCTGCAAGGCTGCTTTGCCCGGCACCGGGGAGTTCTGGATCGCCAGCAGATAACGGTGCAAGGCCATCAGTTTCTGGTAGACACTTTGCAGCGTGCTGCCCTTGTCACCGTGCTCAACCAGTACGCCGGTTTCCGGCGCAAAGTCCCGACTGATGCGGTTCAATAACCGGTAGTCTTCCTTCGCCAACAGCACCTGCCTTTCCTTGTCGCTCAGCGAACCACTCATCAGCGGCGGATGAGTGTTATCGCTCAGGATTTGCAGGGCCCGTTTGATGGGCTGTTCCCCGCTGATCACCTGTTCGATGGCACTGATGGCCTGTGGCAGGTCCTCAAAGTCCCGCACTTCCAGGTTGTTCATCGCTGCCCGCCAGTTCGCGGTGTAATCCGCCAGATACAGTTCCGTGATTTCACGCTTGATCCGATCCTGATCTGTTTCACTGTACTGATTGTTATTCGTGTTATTGTCACGGTTCTGTGACGCCACCGCGTTGTCTTTCTCTTTATTATTTTGTTCGATGTTCAGCACCCAGCTGTCCATCTCGGTCAGTTCCACCAGCCCCTCGCCTTGCGGAACAAAATAATCTACCAGGCCGTGACGGGTCAGGAATTGCGGGATCTCCAGCCGCTTTTCATTGCTGGCCACAAATACGCTGTCAAAGCTTGGGCCAATCTGGTCACGCAGGTTGACGGGGGCTGACAACGCATCCTGGGCTTTGATACGCAGGTTCTGGTACACCCGCTGCTTGACGGAAAGGGTTTTCAGCTCCTGCTGAGCCTGATGGATCGGCTTAATAAACGGAGCAAAACGGTCAATCGCCTCCTGTTCGCCTTCATCCCGTTTCTTTTTCCAGTCGGTACGCACCAGGGCGTAATCCAGATGAGTCAGCAACGCATCCTGCACATCACGCTGACCGTGGAACGCCTGACTCCAGCGCTCACGCATGTACTGTGCCACCAGGCCACTGTTACGCTTGCTCTTATCTTCCATCATGCGCATCACACGCAGGATCTCGAGTTTTTCTTCACTGCCTGTCGGTGCTTGGTTCAGGTCATCCAGCAACCCCTGCATCAGGGACGGCAGGAAACGCTGTTCCAGCAGTTTCTCGTAGGTTTTTGCCACATACGGGCCCACGAGATCCCCCTGATACAATGCCATCTCGGTCAGGAAAGATTGGTTCTCATGGTAGTTACCGTAAGCCAGTGTCGCATCACGGATCGGATTCAGCAGCGGCAACTGGAGATTGCCATAGTGGTCATCCTCTTTTGACGCGGGCACAGACAGGAAGTTCTTCGCCTGGGCCAGCACTTCCTCGCCTGCCCGATAGTTTTTCTGGTAGAAATAGTGCCAGCCGCCCCACAGGGCCAATGTCACCAGTGCACTGACGGTCGAGAAGGTGTATAACTGACGGCGATTGCGGCTCAGCCAGATGCGGTTTTCCGCCGCCAGATTCGGTTCGGCCAACAGCACATCTTCAAACAGCGCGTGGGTAAAGTACGGCAGAGTATCGACCACCGGCCAGGTGGGATACGCCTGAGAACCCAGATGATACTGCGCTGAGGCCGACTGGGTGAACAGGTCGTCCATCTGCCCCACTTGATGGGCGGAAGTCAGGTAGACTCCGCGCAGTGTTGGACGGTGATTTTCGTCGTTATACAGGATATCTTCCAGCATCTGGGCGACGTAGCTGTGTAACCCCTGTACCTGACGGGTGAAGCTGAACAGGGCGCTGCGTTGGTTGGCATCCACGTTATTCAGCATCATGTCCGGCATGGCCATGTTCAAGTTGTTCATCCACTGTTTCCAGAACTGATCCAGCTCACTGTGCCACGCTTTTTCATCGCGGTTATTGAGGCTGAACGTCACCCCCAAAATCTGGTCACGCAGTTTGCGATCCAGTGACTGGTACATCGCCTCAAAGCCGTGCAACAGGTCGATTTTGGTCATTACCAGATAGAGCGGTAACTGACTGTGGAAAGTCAGACGGATATCCTGCAAACGCTGGTGGATTTCCCGCACATAACGATCACGCTGTTCGCGGTTATCGGTCAGCAGACGCAGGGTGTCTACAGTCAGGATAATGCCATTCAGTGGCTGGCGCTGGCGGTTTTCCGTCAACCAGCTCAGCAAAGCTTCCCACAGGCGGCTGTTAATTTGTGGCTTGTCACTATTGAGCGGGACAGGCTGGTCGATCAGTTGTCCTTTAGGGTCGATGATGACCGCTTTTTCACCCAACCAACAATGCAGCATCAGAGGCACATCTCCATCCTGACGCAAATATTCCGGCGCCGCGATTTCAGACAGCTTATAGCCTTCCTTAATCAGTGAGGTTTTACCGCTATTCTGGCTGCCAATCATCATGTACCAAGGACGCTGGTACAGATAGTTATAACTATCCAGATGGCGATGCAACTGGGATTTCCAGTGCTCGAGGTAGCGATCCTGATGTTCAATATCAACCCGAACCGGATCAACTACTTTCAGTTCAACATCAAGGTTTAGTTTCTCCAGTGTCCGTAAGCGACGCCACGCCTTCATACCGATCCAAAACAGTACTATCATGATGATGATAGCAGTTGCCAACCAGCGAGCTGCGAGGCTTTCCAGCGGATAATCGTTGCGGAGTTTCCATTCCGGCCCCCACCACCAGACCGCGATCAACAGCAGACAGGGGATCAGCGCCAGAACGAGTGCCATCGTTGCTTTGAGACGCGGCAGTGATTTAAATTTCCCTACCACTGGCAAAGCTGATTTTAAGTTAGAGAGTGATGACAAAGAGGGCCATTTCATGGGTTAACACTCCTGTTTGAAGCCGTATCCTTATCGAGCGGAGGGAACTTTTCAGCCAGTAAGGTCAGCAGGCTGGGTTCCCATTGAGTAAGTTGCATGTGTTGTCCAGTGTGTAACAGGTTCCGGTAATGCTGTTGTGCCAGTGCTGTCATGCCCGCGTCTTCAAGTAATTGGGCATTGAGCAATTGGCCGTAGAATTGATCCCGAGGCTCCGTAAGCTGCTGCTGATGTTCTTCCAACATTTTCAGTGCTGCTTCCAGCCCCAATTGCTGCAAACATTGCCAGATGGCTTCCTGATCAGCGGAAACAGCACCGTTGCCCGTTGCCACTGGTTCAGGTGTAAGCCAGTCGAGGGTTTCTGGAGAAATAAACGGGCTCATGTCAGAAAAACTTAATGTTTTCAGCGCAGGCAACCGATCCAAAAATGCCTTGAGTTCGTCCCGAATGACTCTGGCAACATCTACGTAGCCCCGTTGTACTGCGGCTTGTGCGGCAATAACATGACCATCCAGCCAGTAAGGTGCCAACGTCAGGCTCTGCTCAATTTGTGCCAGCAATTTGTTGTCCGCCATCGGCAATCGCGCCAGATAGTCGGCAGTGCGATCTGCGGAAGTCGCTGCCAACGGAGTTTTTCCCGTCGCATTCGCCATCGGTGCCGTGGTGATGGTATGCCAGACAGCGTGACGGCGCAGGGAATAGCCGATGGGGGATTCGGGATGCCGTTCACACAACAAATCAGCCACGGTCATCAAAGTCTGCTTCCACGCCTTTTCACTGGAGCTGTTGACGTCCACATCTGGCATCGGTGCAGCTTCATGTTCCTGAGACGTTTGCATCTCAGATCCCTCAGTGGATGCCGACGTAACCGCTGGAGCCGGTTTGGGGGCCGAAGGTACGGTTTCTGGCTGACGGTTATAGCGAACGCGCATTTGATCAACTTCTTTGGCAAGATCCGGTTCATTGGTATGCCAGCACTGAGCAAGGTGTGCCAACGCCCCTTGCGCATCATCCCGTTCACTTTTACTCGCCTGCTCTGTGAAGCTGCCTTGGGCTGAATCAAAACGCTTGAGTACCTGCTGTGCCAATCGGCGTTTCACCAATGGCTTATTCGGCGAGGCTTTTTCCCAGTAGTTTTTGACATAGTCAGCCAACAGTTCTATGGCGAGGATCAATTCAGCCGCGTTACCTGCATGTTGTAAGGTGCGCAGCAAATGAACCACCAACCGGAAGTCTTTGCTGTTTTCGCTCAGCAGTTGCAGTGACCGCCGCTGGATCTCTTCAACATCCAGCGAGCCATGCGACAGCGAGCCAAACTTGATCATTTCGCTGTCAATAAATTCCCATGCGGGTTCGCTGTCTCCCAGCGCTTTACCAATCTGCTCATCAGACAGAGGGGCCAGTAGAGAGCCGAACCAGTCGAATTGTGTTCTGATATCCATGTCGATCACCAACGGCAAGCAGCACGTAATGGCTTCGCTGCCTGCTCCAACTGAGAAATGTTAAAGGTTATCTGACCACCATTGCTGCCTGTAATGGTCATCCGCTCGCTTCCCATCAGGCGCTTGATTTCCTCAATGCCCGGCAAGCCACGACTGGATTCCCATAAATAACCGTGCTCCCGCACGAACCACTCGGTGCGATACTGAGCTTTGTCCGTTTCCACGGTGACATCTCCTGTTTCAACGGGTTTAGGCAATGCCACTTGCAAACGGGTTATACTGTCAATGCAACTCAGCATTAATATGGGACGAGGAGGTGCAACCCCAAGCGCAGGTGTGGTCAGAAGGATCGGGCCCGTGCCATTTTCTCCCTGTGTCATCATGAAGCCGGTGGAATAATCCGTGCGCTTCATCTCCTGTTCCATCGCCTGCCGCCATGATGTCCCCATATTTTCGAGCGGGATTGCTACTGTTTTGAACTTGAGGTTATTCAACGCCTTGTCATAACACGCCAGCCGGATAAGGGGAGACGGTTCAAATAGGCATTTTTGCAGTTCATCTAAATTTTGCTCTTCCTTTACCGTAATCTCTTGCGTTGGTTCCACCACCTCCGCAAGCTTGGGATTCCCTGCCAATGATGCGAGCAATGAACTGATAATTAAAATAATATTCATAATCTACACCCGTATTTAGCCAATTTATAAACCAACGTCCGCTGGGCAATTCCCAGGCTCTGCGCAATCAATCTGGTGTCATTGCCAAACTGACGCTGACGTTGAACCAACACGGCGCTTTCAAATTCTTCTATGGCCTTTGGCAGATTATCGATATGACTGTAATCCACGGAGATACGGCTTGTTGCCGCTGAGTTTTTTGATTCACTCAGGGAAGCAAGCAGTTCATCCAGTTGTTTTTCTTTCTGGCGTTGAACCTGAAATACTTGACGAATTTGGCGTAACTGCCCACGCAGTTGTTCGAGTTCCTGCAACTTTTTCAGGCGATGCTGCATGACGTGGCAATAGATGCCAAACATGTTTTCATTGTTGGTAAAATAGCTGACATTTTCGGCAAAAATGGCAATCACACCACAAGCCTGTCCGTTGCAGTCAAACAGGGGAATGCCGTACAACCCGCAGTTATGTGGCAACTCCGCAATAAAGGTGCGGAAATGCAGATCGTCAATGCGCGCCCCGTGATTAAGGGATTTCCAAACGGTTGGCGTTCCCTTGCGCAGTACCTGTATCAACGGATTATTGACGTCATCGATATCCACATTCAGCCGACGTGAACTGGTTTGGTCCACGTCCGGTAAGTTGTAGCATTCCAACCTGTTTTCATGGATGTTCAGCAGGAAAACCAACAGGGCATCAAAACGCGGGCTTTGGCTGACCAATAAAAAGTGGTCAACCAGTTTTTCTATAGTGTCATCTTCCAATAACGCTAACGCGCTTTTCAGCCGCTGTTTCATTATTCCGCCTCCTCAACCTCAGCATGGAACTCGTGTTCTACGACGGTTAAACGAATGGCACTGATTGGTGTACCCGCAGCCATTTTCTGCAACAACAGCAAGGAAACCGGCGGTAACAGTGCACCATCAATGATGGACTCCAACATACGGGCACCATTTTCCGCACGAGTTGCACGTAACAGGATCTCTTCCGATACTTCATCGCTGATAGTGACTTCTGCGTTGAAACGTTGAGTCAGCAGTGTATCCAGTCGAGCCAACTTACCCTGAATGATGGTTTTCAGTGTCTCATGGCCCAGAGGCAAATAAGGAATGACTTCCATACGAGCCAGTAGCGCAGGTTTGAAGAATGCCGCCAGTTCTGGATAGAGCTGGTCATTAATTTGATCCGGCTGTTCGGCATAATCGACGATGGTCTGATAGCCCAGGTTAGAAGTCAGGAAGAACACGACATTTTTACAGTCGATGATGCGCCCTTCTCCATCGGCCAGCTCCCCTTTGTCGAAAGCCTGATAGAACAGGTTCAACACATCAGGGTGTGCTTTTTCCACTTCATCCAGCAACACAACAGAATACGGTTTCTGGCGGATGGCTTCGGTCAGCACACCACCTTCGCCATAACCCACATAACCCGGAGGAGAACCAATCAGGCGTGAAACGGTATGTTTTTCCTGAAACTCCGACATGTTGATGGTGGTAAGGTATTGGCGGCCACCAAACATCAGTTCAGCAATTTGCAAAACGGTTTCAGTTTTACCGACACCACTTGGCCCCACCAGCAGGAATGCTCCCAGAGGACGCCCCGGACGACGCAAATCTGCACGGGCGGTCAACAGGTGTTTATGCAAACACTGGATCGCAATGTCCTGCCCTTTGATGCTTTGTCCAAGATGAGTTGGCAGTTCCGTAACAATCGAGAGTTCGCTCTGTGACAAGCGGTTCAACGGAACGCCAGTCCACTCAGCGATTACCGAAGCTATCTGGGTTTTGTCCACATGCGGGGAAACCAGTGTTTGCTTCTGCTGTAATTCCGCCAACTGTGCATTGAGCACCGCCATTTTTTCGATTAAAGACTGTTCGTCATGGATAGCGGGTTCGTTTTCAGCCGTCTCTTCCGCAGTCTCGTCTACAGTTTCGTCCGTAGTCTCTTCCGCAATATCATCAGCTACGGTATCGGCTGTTTCGGCTACCACATCAGACAGCAATTGGCGGCGCAATTCGATGATCTGTTTCACCAGCTCCTGTTGCTGCTGCCAACTCCTTTCCAGTGCGGTGAGTTGTTCCTGAACCTCTTTTTGCTGGATTTGCAGTTCTTCCAATCTCTCTACATGGACGTTCAGTCCCATGCGTTGCTCCCTTTCCAGCACGTCGATTTCCATTTGCATCTGGTGCAGTTCGGTGGTCAGCGAAGAGACCTGGCGTGGTGGCGATGTCAGGTTAATGGCAACGCGGGCACAAGCGGTATCCAGTACGTCAATGGCTTTGTCTGGCAGTTGGCGACCAGATAGGTAACGGTCACTCAATACCGCCGAGGATTTCAGTGCTTCATCATCGATCAATACGCCATGAGCCTGCTCGTAGATGGCACGCAAGCCACGCATGATAACGGTTGCTTCGTCCGCAGTCGGTTCAGAGACTTTCACTAGCTGAAAACGACGAGATAAAGCTGCGTCTTTTTCGAAGTATTTTTTGTACTCGCTCCATGTCGTCGCAGCGATAGTTTTGAGTTCACCGCGAGCCAGAGCAGGTTTCAGCAGGTTGGAGATATCCAATCCACCAGCTTGGTTACCCGCACCGATCAGCGTGTGAGCTTCATCGATAAACAGGATAATGGGTTTTGATGACTGAGTGATTTCAGCCATGATGCCTTTGAAACGTTTTTCAAATTCACCTTTAACCGCAGCCCCTGCTTGTAACGCTCCCAAATCCAGTGTCATCAACTCACTGTTGCGCAATTTGTCTGGTACGCGATCGTTAATGATACGCAGTGCCAAACCTTCAATCAGGGCACTTTTACCGACTCCGGCCTCACCCACAACGATGGGGTTGTTTTTGCGGCGGCGACACAGGATATCGATCATCAAGTCAATTTCTTTGTCACGGCACAACACCGGATCAAGCTTGCCCTGACGTGCTTGCTCAGTCATATTTTGGGCAAAACGAGCCAGCAGGCTGTCGTTGTTTGCCGGATGTACACCCTCATGCCCCTCTTTGTCACTGACGCTAAAAGGTTGTTCGGCAGAGCCATTTGTCCACTCAGAAAAGTTTTGACGCAGTAATTCGCGGTTGATACCTGCCAACAAGCGGGCGGTTTGTGGCGCCAAATAACGCAGCGGGCTGAACAGCAACGCAATCAGCAAAACACCACTGCGCAACTCGCTGTGCTGCATTTCGGTAGAAGCCAGCAACCAACTATCCTGCAACCACTCCACCAGCATTGGGGAGAAATTTGGGTAACTCTGCACGATAGATTGATGATGGGTCATCACCTGATCGAGTTGCTCTTTCAGCAGATCTTTATCGATGTCTACTTTATTTAGGATCAATCGCACATCACTGAGTGGTGTATCGATCATTTGAAGCAGCAGTTGCGCAACGGTAATTTCAGGCTGTTGCTGACTGACACAAGATGCCGCCGCCGCTTCCAGTGCATGGCGGGTCATCGGGTTTAAACGATTTACAAGAGTGGGCAGATCAATCTGGATCATGACGACTTCCTATCTCAATAAGTTACTTAGCTGCTTTAATATGTCTTGGGTCTGATCACCGAGGCGGATGGCATAGAAGCTGTAAATAGCAATCAGCAATCCCGCACTGATACAGAACAGGTGCTTAATGGTCCACCGTCTGCTAAGGCGATAACGCGCATCACTCTCGTTGATGTTGACATAAAGTGTGGTCGGCGGAGCCTCACCACGCAGTGAGTGAAGCAGTTGCTGCAAGCGACGGAACAGGCGCTCAAAATCATCACTTTTTTGGGTGCTGACTTTGTAGCGTCCTCGATAACCCAAGCACAGGCAGAGGTAAATGAACTCCAGCAGGTGCTGGTAGCGCTGGGCCTCTCCCATCAGGCGTTCGAGCAATACAAAGACTTTCTCACCTCCCCAAGTTTCATTGTGGAAGTGCACCAGCAGCGATTGTTTCAACCAGCCATTTTGACTGTTCCAGCCGTGCCCCAACGCGGTTTCATCAATGAAGGTGCACAGTACGTAACGAAATGAAACAATCGCGCCGGGTTCATAACCCTTGTTTTGCAGAAACTGCTCAACGGCTCGAATATCAGTAACAACCTGTTGGTAAAGCTTTTCTGGCAGTGCCTGATCACTCATATCCTGCAAACGCAGAACCATCCCCAATAAAGGGGTGGCTGCATCGATCATTGGGTTGAGACTTTCACCACGCAACGGTAGCTGGTACTGGCGCTGAAACATCTTCAACGTTTCAGATTTTTCCAGCGACAGACTGTCAACATTGATATCACTCATGATTATTCCTTACCGCCCCTAATAGCCCAGAGCTGCATATCTAAATCAGGGAAATCCCCTGATACGTGGAACGCGATGGAATTTCCTTGCTGGATTTCTTTCCATGCCGGGCTCTTCTGATCCAGACGGAAATAGGTATATCCAGAGTGATACGGCAACTGGCGAGGTGCAGCGGAGAGTGGGATCAGTGGTACACCCGGCAACTGGACGCTGACCAGATCGCGTATTCTTTCCATCGAAGTGACTTTGGTTTGCTGAACAAACTGGCGACGCAACTGCTCCTGCGGCGTGCTGGCGCTGATTGCCAGAACAAATTCGGCCTTACGCAGCAGATCGTTGTCGTGGAGTGTTGCCACACGAATGCCACCTTCGTTCTGTTTCAGTGCAATGGAAGTCGCTCGTGGTGTCAGTACGACGTTCAATGCATCACGAATCGCGTGCATCGCGTCTTGGAAAGTGTCTGTCAGGTTATTGTGATCATAAGCCAGTACATTTCCCGGCAGGCGGCTGGCATCGGTGAAAGTTCTCAGCTCACCGCAAGTCTGGAGCAGCTCGGTATATAAATGCAGTGGGTGCAGAACGGTCTGTTTTGCATAATGATTGAACAAAGGTTGAACACGGTTCAGCAATTGCAGCATCATAAATTCAGCCACATCGGCAACGCCTTGCTGTCCCGGTGAACCAATACGTTTCGCTAATGTTCTGGAGCGCTCAGTCAATAAGCCATCGATCTCCACCATGAAGCGCTTTAGCTTGTCAGCCACAAAAATCGACAGGCAGGTCGGAATAAATTCGTTATCCAGAACAATGGTGCCATCTTTCTGTTTTTCTTTGATGCGACACAATGGAATGGCGGTATAGGCACTCATGTCATCAGAGCCTTGCATCAAGACAGGTGTCAATTGGGCAAGGTTGAGTACAAAGGCATCGCCACCTTTGGTATGCAGGTCACGAATATCACTGGACAGTTCCCGATAGCGTACCGCACTTTGAGTTTCTGCATCCCGATCAGCAATTTCACGAATAGTGTCACTGGACATTGGCAGAGCCAGATAGATATCTTTGCTTTTCAGGTCATTGATGTTTTCGATATCCAGCGGTTTTGGCAGTAAATCTTGGCTCGGTGCAGAAAAGATGGTGCCATCCGACATAATGCCACTGGCTTCGGTGATCCCAATACGCCCCAATTTGAGCAAATCATCATTGATACTCAAGGAGCTGAAACCATGAGCATAAGGAGTCAAAACTGAAACAAGGCTATGTGCCAGATAATCAATATGCTTTTGTTGTTGTTGAAAATGTTGTGGTTTGATGAATAATCCTTCGTGCCAAATCACCCGATTTTTACCCGGCATGATTACTCCTCCTCTTTTCTAAGTTCGACGTCGTTATTTCTGACATGCACCAAGATGTTGTAATGGCGGCCGATGTCTTTTACCCGGATGATCTTTTTCCACTCAGATTGATTTGCATCTGCATAGTGAACGATGACACCGATATAGCGGTTCTTCTTTTCCAATACGATTGTTTCCAGTGGCTTGTATTGCCCCGGCAACAGGGTGTAATCCTGATGATCGATGTAATTTTTCCCCAGCGCCTTTTCGAGCTTGTCGCTTTCAAGCTGGTCATAATCAGCAGCCAAAAAACGTGAATCTTCACTGAGGTAAACCAGATTCATTTCAACAGGGGCCGCTTCACCACTTTCGTTGGGGTTGATGTTGGGTTCAGCGAGCAATGTAATGTTGGCAGTCGAGGCTTGTTGATCCGGTGTTCCTACTGGCGTGGAAGGATCCCAGATAACTTGTCCTACTTTCTTGGTTGCATTCCATGCACTGCTACAGCCGTTCAGCAACATCACTGACAGCAATAAAATCCCTACAGACCATGTGCGATGACTACCGGAACGATTCATTGTTGGAGTCCTCTAAGCCCTGACGCAATGCGCGGTCATAGGCTTGCTCATACACCTCACGGAATAACTTCTCGAACCCTTGCTGACGGCTGGAAGCTAATTCGCGGTAATAGTTGGTGTACATTTCCCACGCCCAAGAGGCGTCTTTATTCTTGACTTCATTACTGCGGCGGTAATGTGAGAAGCGGCGAAGCAACTGCTCTGGGGAAAAGGCGTCCAGCATGGTATCCAGTGCCGCAGAGATGGCAACACGGTTGGCCTGATAGTGCAGTTGAAGGTTATGCAGACTCTCAGAAACTGCCGCTGGCGCAGATAAATGAACCGGACTTTTCTCATCAGAGAACATCACCTGCATGGTCGTGCCGTAGTCCATATTCAGGCGCAATGGGTTATCTTCGATAGGACGGAGTTGTTTATCACGCAGCCCATGTTGTTCGCGCTGGAGAGCCAATAACCCTTCAATGGCGGCTTTCATGGTCCTACCCATCTCTTCCAGAAAATCGTTGGCTTGCTGGCTGTTATGCAAAGGCAACCGTGCATTCAGACCACGCATAAGAGGGGTAATGGCGACATGATCAACATCCATATCTTCATACTGCCTATCGGAAGCGATATCCGGTAAATCAAGGAACTCCTGATCCATAACACTGCCTCGGTTATCAGAAATAGGGTTAGCAAATGGGGGGGATTGGTAATGATCCGGTGGCAGAAGCTGTTCAGTATCATCAGCTTCAACCTGCGGCTTCAGGGTGGTCAGATTTTCGCTATCGAGTACCCTGAGTGGATCATCACTAAAACGGTTCGATACCGTCGGAGCAATACCATCATCTTGGATAAACACAGATTTTTGCAGCGGAACACCTTCCATCATGGCATCCAGCGGATTACTGTAACTTGAAACCAATGATTCAGGCGATACCGTTGACGGATCAACACGATCCGCTTCAGAAAAACTGATGTGGATCTTGATAGACAGATTGCCCACCTTGATTTGATCACCTTGCTGCAAACGGATCAGACTCGACTGGGGTGTCAGCGTTGCGTTGTTGATTTGCACTGACTCCGCCAACACTTGCAGACAAAACGCCCCATCATGCCACTTAATGGCGAATTGAGATGGATGGATGTTTCCCTGCTGATCCTGCACAGACCAAAGGTGGCTTTCACTGCTACCGACTGTACCGCCCTGTGCCGAAAACTGGCAGTTAGCAGCTTTACCACTTTCCAACTGCTCACTGTTAAGAACCCGCAATGAAAGGGTTGGTTGATGTTTTTCCATGGTCGTTATTCCATAACTGAAATTGTGACAGAGGGTTTCTTCTCCGGTTCGCCGAGAAAACTGGTCCACCCCAGATGATTATTCTGCTTCGCGCCCAACACCATGCCGCTAACTTGCTTTTCTGCCAGACCAAGACGTAGTTCCCATGCAAATTGGCTACGCATGACGAAAGAAATAAACATCACTAATGGCAGATAATTTTTTCCATCCGGAAGAAATGACAGGAAACGATCACGTGTCAGGTTATTGATGCTGAGCAAAAACTTCCCGCTGTAATCCCCAACCCATGAGCCGATAGTGAAGTTATGTCCCAATACAGACAGTTCGGTATCGCCGATTTTTTGTCCTTTATTGGTGCCACCCAAACGGTTCTGCTGATCTTGCGGGATCGTCACTTTTCTGAACTGCCAACCATGCAGAGTGACATCCTGCAAATCAAAACAGTGTGAAACGAGGCTGCATATCACTTCCGGTGAACGACCGGGGCTTGCCAGCAGTCCGGCATACGCCAGCATTTTGCTGTGATTGATGTTCAGCATTCGGCGGTTAACATCACTGCCTAAACCGACGAGAGAAAACATGCGCTGGGAAAAGTTATCCTCTCCCCCTTTCTTGAAGCAGATGTAATAGCGGTACTTCCGCCAAATCTGATGCAGGAGCGTAATTAAGCGATGGTTGAAGAGATTAAGAAAATCCGTCAGGCGATTTTCTCCCTGAGCGTCTTCCCATGCCAGTGAATCCAAATAGTAACCCGGCATCGGAGACTGGCTACCGTGCAATCCCATAAAGGAAACTTCCAGCTCGAAGAATCCCCGTTTGGACTGCGCGAGTGAAATGACGTCACGAGTCGGGAATGCCAAACTGGCACTGGATCGGAAACGGATGGATTCCCGATCGGGACGATCGGTCTCTCCGGTTTTCTCCCACGCTACCGCGAGCTGGTTCAGTAATTCAACCAACTGGTAAAAGTTATACTGGGAGATGTCCAATGCCATCGGAGTGGCAGAACCCTGCTCAGTGATTACATCAACGAGTGTTGACCTATCTGTACCGGCCATTCATAACATTCCTGATTATCTAAATTGATTACCTTCAACATATGAAAAGCGTTGACGCTGGCATACAGTGAGAAAAACCGTGATAGAACCGTACTGAACAGATAAAGCTCGCCTTCTGAACTGAATGCCTGCTGGCGGACATACAGCGTTGATCGCAATCCGCGCACAGGCTGCCCGCGGAACAGACGATCGGTCGGTTCTGTCTCAATCTTTTCAATAGCATCGAGCCGTTTCTGCGATGAGCGTTTGGACTGCCGATTATGGATACTCGGGAAATCGTAAGTACGCAGTACTTGTTTCAGTGCGTCCTTCTCCAGCAATGACATATAGTTCAGCGACATATTTGACAACAGTGACCAATGCAGACCACCATCCAACAGAGGATAGAGCGGGACTGACGGTCGCGTAATATTGTGGAATGTCGCAAACGACGGGCTGCCGATGGAGGGGTAATTAATGTCGCCAACACGCAACTCTAGCGGCAATTCACGGTTGGTACAGGTCAATCTGATAGAAACATTCTCTTTCAGTTTGAGTCTGAGCAAACTTGATTCATCTCCCCGTACAAATGAGATGAAATGTTCCAGCCCCCGACGGAAAGGAGATTCTTTCACCCGAAGACGGTAATAACGCATTGAGTGTTCATCTTCGTTATCAATCTGATGATTGAAACTTTCAAACGGGGTATAAACTCGTTCGCCAATACGCGCACGACTACGTTCACCATTTTCCCCCGTCAGCCAGCTTTCTACGCCATCAACAGAGAAAATATCGTAGTTGTCCGGGAAGCTGTAACTGGCTTTCAATGGATACTCGGTCTGGCTGCCATTGAGTTCAATCGCTTCACTATCCATTGGGAACAGGTTGATTGCCGGCGTACAGTGCAGACGGAAGGTATCATGGCGAATCTTCGCTTCCGGTGGCAAAGCTTGAGAAAAGTGTAAATTCAGTTTGAAATCTTTGGTCTTGAGGTCTTCAGGCAGTTCAGGTAATCCCTTCACATCGAAGAACAAGAAGCTTTCTGCGAAGCAGAAATATTCCTGCAAGATGCGATACCCCATATAAGCGTTTTTAGGGTACGGCAACAATGCATCTTCCCGCTCAAATCCCACAGGCACAAAATCAAAATCAGGCAGAGGGATGACTTTATCGCCTACCACCAATTCTGCTTTTCTGAAGTAATAGCAGAGCCAGAAATAAAGTTGGGAAGTGGTATAATCATCACCGCTCAGATAAAAGCGCAGCTTATCCAATTCCAATTCATGCAGGTTCAGCTCGGTTTTAGACGCGAAATTCAGGCCGATAATCCCGTGTTCATTACTGTTATTGACGGAAATGTCACGGATCGACAGCGGAAAAAGCCAGACATCACGGCAGAGCGTGAAGATACAGCGGCCATGCTCGTCTTTTTTACCACCCGATTTTTCGTTCGAATAAATATCATCATGAGTTGACAGCGTCTGGCTCATAATTTGCGTGCCACGCTTGACCTGCGTCGCTTTCGTCACCACGCTCTCATCTGGCGTATACTCAATGATGGTCATGCTTGGGGTTGGACGCAAATAGTTCGGCCAAAGCATATTGAGCAGCCCGTGAGTCAATTCAGGGAACTGATCATCAAGTTTTGCCCGCAGATTACCGGTCAGGAATGCAAAACCTTCAAGCAAACGCTCAACGTCTGGATCAGAGCCTTGCTCTGATAGAAATGCGGCAAGATGAGGACGCTCAACTGCGGCTTCTTTCCCCAGTTGTCGCAGATAGTTCAACTCATCTCTGAAATATTTTTCAAATGACATTTATTGAGTTCGCTCCAGGCAATAGCGCCGGTTGTTATCCAACTGGATGTTGAATTCCACAAGATCGTTGATATCATCCAGAGAGATTTCAGCGCTGATATGAAAGCTCAACAGCAACGGATCTGAGTCATCATTGATGGCACTGACAGAAACCGCTGATATTCTCGGCTCATAATTTCTGATGCACTCTTCAATCGCCCATTCAATACTTTGCTTGAAATCCACCGATGTCGCGGTCGCGTCATTAAGATCAATAACACCCAATTCAATGGCACTTTGGCAGGCACCGGGCCGGGAATTCAGCACTTCATTCAAATGCTTCTTGATAGAATCAAGTAGTGCACGCATCCTTGACTGACGGGAAGAGCCGGAGCTCTTCCCTTGAATGCGCTCGAACAGACTGGCAGAGCTGCCTCTGTTCCAACTGTACAGCGCAGCCATGATTATTCCTTATCTAAACGTCCGACCAGAGACAGTTCGAA
This sequence comes from Xenorhabdus hominickii, assembly GCF_002632725.1. GTDB lineage: Bacteria > Pseudomonadota > Gammaproteobacteria > Enterobacterales > Enterobacteriaceae > Xenorhabdus > Xenorhabdus hominickii. The sequence goes on along the minus strand of NZ_NJAI01000001.1, from coordinate 1,061,990 downwards.
GCTCGCACCCATGTACTTGAAGTGTGGGCGAACCTGCATCGCAACCTGGTACCAACCTGGATCGCCTTCCACATCCAGAACCTTGATTTCAGCGGCACGCAGAGGACGACGGCTACGAACGTCAGTTGGTGGGTTTTCCTGATCAGCAATGTACTGTTTCAGCCACATATTCAGTTCACGCTCCAGATCCTGACGCTCTTTCCAAGAGCCGATCTGTTCACGTTGCAACACTTTGATGTAGTGAGCCAGACGGTTGATGATGAACATGTAAGGAAGCTGAGTACCCAACTTGTAGTTGGTTTCCGCCATTTTTCCTTCACGGGTATTTGGGAAAATTTTTGGCTTCTGAACAGAGTTTGCAGAGAAGAATGCTGCGTTATCGCTGCCTTTACGCATGGTCAGGGTGATGAAACCTTCTTCTGCCAGTTCAAATTCACGACGGTCAGTGATCAGAACTTCAGTTGGGATCTTCGCCTGAACCTGGCCCATTGCTTCGTACAGATGAACAGGCAGATCGTTCACGGAACCACCACTCTGTGGGCCGATGATGTTTGGACACCAACGATATTTAGCGAAGCTGTCAGTCAGGCAGCTCGCCAGCAGGTACGCCGTGTTACCCCACAGGTAATGTTCGTGATCGCGGCTAACATTTTCCTGATAGTTGAAGTTCTTGATTGGGTTTTCAACATTAGAATAAGGCAGACGCAACAAGAAACGTGGCGCAGTCAAACCTAAGTAACGTGAATCTTCAGATTCGCGCAGTGCACGCCATTTAGTGTGAGAAGGGCCTTCGAAGACTGATTTCAGATCCTTGATGACCGGCAGGTCGGTAAAGCTGTTAACACCGAAGAATTCAGGTGAAACAGAAGACAGGAATGGCGCATGAGCCATTGCACCTACTGTACTAACATACTGCATCAGTTTCATGTCAGGTGAGGTATTTTTGAACGCATAGTTACCGATGACAGCAGCAACAGGTTCACCACCGAACTGACCATAACCCGCAGAGTAAACGTGTTTGTAGAAACCAGATTGAATAATTTCAGGAGAGAATTCAAAATCTTCCAACAGTTCATCTTTAGTGGCATGGATGATGTTGATTTTGATGTTTTCACGGAAATCAGTGCGATCCACCAGCATTTTCAATGAACGCCAGGAAGATTCCAATTCTTGGAATTGCGTAGCGTGCAGAATTGCATCCATCTGCTCACTCAGCTTTTTATCCAGCTCAACGATCATTTTATCAACGAGAAGTTTGTTGATAGGTTCTTCGTTAGAGCCTGTATCCAAAATGCTGCCAATGAATGCGGCAACACCTTGCTTAGCAATGTAATAGCCGTCATTTTCCGGAGTCATTCTTGCCTGAGACATAATCTCATCAAGCAAGGAGGTCGTTGCGCCAGAAGCAATAGCTGTGCTGTTTTCTTCGTGCTGAGCCATTTAAAAATTCCTTTAACCAGTTATTTTTTATTGACGATTTCAAGTTCTTTCAGAAGTTGCTCACGAACGGATTCATCATCCAGCAGTGACTGCAAGCGAGAACGAAATGCTGGAATATTTCCCAATGGGCCTTTTAATGCAACTAATGCCTCACGAAGTTCGAGAAGTTTATTTAATTCAGGCACTTTCTTCGCGACATTATCTGGCGAAAAATCACTCAGCGATTTGATATCCAAATTAACGGACAGGTCGTCTTCACTTTTTTCATCGAGGCGGTTAGGAACGTTAAACGTCAGGTTGATGTTCGCTTCATTCATTACGGCATTAAAGTTGTTCTTATTGATAGAAACTGTTTGCCGTTCTTCAATTGGCGTATCTTCTTGCTTTCCTTTCAAGTCACCAACAACCAGAAGATTCATAGGTAATTCAACTTCTGCGGTCTGGTCACCGGTATTAGGAACATATTTAATATTAATTCTTTCTTTTGGAGCTACGCTACCCGGACTATTCTTACTCATATTTGAATCCTTTGGCTAATACAACCATGAACTGTCTAACAACCCATTATTGGTGAGAGAATGATTCCAATTTTTATCCATATAACAAATACAGAAGTTTCCCCTAAAAAAATAGGTTAAGAAAGACAAGCGTATTTGTAGTTATAAATAGTTTTATATCAACATATTATTAAATAATCAGATATATCCTATCCAATCGTGGAAATAACACCGATATGAAAAATCGTCAAGTTCGAGTTTGACATTTTATTTTTTTGATGTAAAGCCAAAACACAAATTGATAAACCCCTCTATTCAAGCTTTTAATCTTATTATGTCAACCTATGGCAAATTATAATTGATTCACTCTCATAAAATAGAGAAAAATTTGGTTTTACTCTTTCTAAGAGTAGGTATACCAATTACCTTTCAATTATCTAAAAAAGAATAACCCATTTTCATTTGAATAAATAATAACCTGAAAAATATATCTTATAATTACAGTCAATATTATTTTTTATTTTATTTTGACTAATTTTACACCATTACTAACCGAGTTATTCCTGATTTTTTGATCCAGTTAACATTTTTTGCATGATCATAGAAAATATTTAATTAAAAATTAAAAAACCATTAAATATCAACATGATAATATAAATCAAAAACAAGGGATTATTTTTTAAACAGCTAAATCAGCTTATTGTTTATAAAAAACCCGCTTTAAATTTCATAACAGCAATGATTATAAAATTTATATTTGTCATTGAAGTAGAGCACGAGTTGCTTTTTCCAAATGGCTTTGCATTAGACAATTTCCGCTTTATTATTCGCTCCGAGTGTTTGGCAAGCGATGATTTCATTTTATTAACAAATGGAATTATCACGCAAGGAATGAACACTTACACTTATATTGGTAAATTTTTATAGGATATTCATATGCCAACTCCATGTTATATTTCCATCAATGGTAAAACTCAGGGCCATATTACTGCTGGCGCATTCACTGCTGAATCCGTAGGTAATATCTTTGTTCAAGGTCACGAAGACGAAATGCTGGTTCAAGAATTTGACCACATCGTAACTGTTCCGACTGACCCACAGTCAGGACAGCCTTCTGGCCAGCGTGCACATAAGCCATTCCGCTTTACCGTTGCATTAAATAAAGCAGTTCCTCTGCTTTACAACGCACTGGCATCTGGCGAAATGCTGCCGACTGTAGAATTGAAATGGTACCGTACTTCAATCGAAGGTAAACAAGAGCATTTCTTCTCTACTAAACTGGTAGATGCAACTATCGTTGATATCGACTGCAAAATGCCACACTGCCAAGATCCAGCAAAAGCAGAATTCACTCAGTTAATTCGCGTTTCTCTTTCTTATCGTAAGATTGAGTGGGAACACACTACTGCGGGTACTTCTGGTGCTGACGACTGGCGCGCACCAATTGTTGCTTAATATCTTATTTATTAAATATTAAGTAATAATCATTCAGCCAATGAATAATATTCATTGGCTGAATTTATTAATAATCTCTTAAATCCCCGTCAATTTGTTTTATTCCCTATTTTTCTCTTTCATATTTGATTTTCTGAATCTTTCTCGTTGTCAGATTTTTATATAGTGATTATTTTTATAATGAATAAAGACGAATAAATTCATAATTACCTGAGTAATTAATACACAGAAGACAATTTGATTTAAAGTTCGATTTATCTCATATCACATTAATGAACAACGTCCAAAGTCCTTTATCTCTCTCTTAACTTTCTTAATGACCATGTGTTCTCATTGATAATAATGATGCATCTACAAGTATCATTCGCTTCATCAATGTTTTGATGGGGGAAATTTCAAATAAAAAAGTACAGGCCGAAACAAAATATTTAATTTGCATTCAGCCGAATGTTTGAATTTTAGTTAGCTCGAAATTAAATTTAACTTATCTATCAATAGCTAAGCAAATCCTAACTAAAATGAATAATCATAATTCACTAAAGTAAATATATAAATAATAATAACAAGTTGTAACAAAGCAGCTCTGTTAATCAGTGCAAAATAAAATATTTTCTATGTTCTAATGCTCGATTAATAAACGGGAATGTTTAAACCTAACCCAACACGATACATTCCTCATCAACTATTTCATTTGAGTATCTCTATGATTAAAAGGATGGCAATTCTTATCTTATTGTGTACCTCACATCAGGTAAACGCATCACCTGATGTGATTAGTCCTACTTTCCCTACCGAAGAAACAAGAAGAACCTTGCAGGACAGCTCAAGGGAAATAGACCAATTAATTGAAGAACGCCGCCATCAAAGGTTAATCAATCGCTCTGACAATATTGCACCACAAACCGTTTCTCCGGTACTGGTAGATACACCGCCTTGTTTGGCTATCAGCGGTGTGTATCTTCAGGGTATTACCCTGCTCTCTCTGAGTGATTTGAATACGCTCAGCGCACTACCCGATAACTGCATCACCAGCAACGATATCAATAAGCTGTCAGCAGAAATCACTAATCTTTATATTGCCAAAGGCTATATCACAGCACGGGGGCAATTTATTTCCCCTAATCTTAATGGTGAGCTGGGGATCAACGTTGTTGAAGGTTTCGTTGAAGCAATTGAAGGAGGTGATCGATGGGTCAATATTCAGACGCTGTTTCCAAACCTGACGGACAAGCCGCTCAACCTGAATAAACTTGATCAAGGGCTGGATCAGGCCAATCGTCTGCAATCAAACAAAACAACGCTCGATATTCTTCCCGGTACGGTCAATGGTGGTTCTATCATCAGGCTGAAAAATCAACACTCCCCCCCGTGGAGACTCACCACGACAACCGATAATTATGGGCAGAAAAGCACAGGAAAATGGATAACCCGACTCAATACCAGCGTTGACAGCCCTCTGGGATTGTCTGACTTTGTTAGCCTCAGCGGGAGCAGTACTGTTGATAAACCCGATACTCAATACAATCGCGGCTATACCCTGTTCTATTCAATTCCTTACGGAGCGGTAACTGTCAGCGGATTTAACAGCTATTCCCAATATACCAGCCATCCATATTTGCAGACAGGTTCGCACAAACTATACGGGACTTCACAACAAACCGGCATGCGCACTGATTGGGGGTTTCATCGCAATCAATACCAGATTGATACCTTATATGCCCAATTGGTTTACAAGAATTACAACAACTATTTTAAGGATGCCAGAATCTCCGTCAGCAGCCAGACATTGAGTATACTCGAACTGGGCATTAACCATTTGCAACTGATCCCTGCGGGATTAGTCTCCTTTGATCTGAGCGTTGAACGCGGAATGCCGTGGTTTGGGGCTCAGACCACAACGGCAGCTCTGGATAAGCAATTTACCAAAGGGAAGTTATCAGCCAATTTACAACAGCGTTTCACACTCTTCGGCAGGTCTTACCGATTCCATAGCCAATTTTATGCTCAGTACAGCCAAGGCGGGCTGCCGGGTGTTGAATGGTTGAATATCACTGACCGTAACGCCGTGCGAGGATTCGGCACAAATGTGTCATCAGGTGATATTGGTTGGTATCTGCGCAATACGCTATCCCATACGATCCCTATTTCCAACGGTTCACTTTCCCTGCATACCGGTCTGGATGTCGGCCGGGTTAAAGGCTATAGCGGCATTCAAGATGACTGGAAAAGCAGCGCAGGATTAAGTGCCGGCCTGACACTGCGCTATCAGCAACTGTTTGCGGATATTGAAGTCAGCCGAGGCAAATCTCTCTCTCATAACCATCATAACAATAGCAACAACACGGATGATTCTATGCAACTGTTAACCCGCTTTTCTTACACTTTTTAGTTTTTGAATTATTTGAAATTTTTCAATCGTAGCTAATTGGGTACCTCACCCAAAGGACGCTGCATATGGCAATAAAAAAGTAAATAAAGGTAATAATATGAAGAGTAAAATATTCCGGTTATCTCCTACAGGAAAACTCGCCGCATCCATGGCAATTATCCTGACAACCTGCTCAGTTAGTTTTGCCAATGGCATTACCCCCGCAGGTGATGCTGTCCACCGCCCAGATGTCACCCTCGCAGATAACGGAGCGACAGTGGTGAACATCGTTGCACCTTCCGAATCAGGGTTATCACATAATCAATATCAAGATTTCAACGTTAACCAAATGGGAGCGGTATTAAACAATTCTTTGGAGGATGGAGCTTCTCAACTGGCAGGGCAATTGTCTGCCAACAGTAATCTGAATGGTCAGACCGCCACTGTGATCTTAAATGAGGTGATTAGCCGTAATCCGTCATTCTTGCTCGGCAAGCAGGAAGTGTTTGGTATGGCCGCCGATTATGTGTTGGCAAACCCCAACGGAATCACCTGCAACGGTTGTGGCTTTATCAATACCAATCAGGCATCACTGGTTGTCGGTAACCCGCTAGTGGAAAATGGTGTTCTGCAAAAATTCAACACATTTGACAACCAAAATGCCCTGAATATCAGAAACAATGGCTTATCCCATAATGATGTCCTAAATCTGATTTCCCCAAAAATCAACAGTGATGGCCAGATAATTACGCCAAAAAACCTCAATATCACAACGGGCAATAACCAGATTTCAGCCGATGGCAAAATTTTGGCTTCACAGCAAACAAACGTTGGTGCACTCGATAGCTATTATCTAGGCAGTATGCAGGCCGGGCGTATTCGTCTGCTGAACACAGCGGAAGGAAGCGGGGTCAATTTGCAGGGCAGCATGACTGCAAATAATAGTATTGATATTGAGTCACACGGAGATGTGTTGTTGGAAGCAGCGATGCTGAAAGGTGGAGATATTACCTTGAAGGGTAATAACGTGCTGTCTCAGGGACGCCTGCATCAGTCCTCATCCAACAACACAGGTAGCAATAATCACCAAAGCACGTTCAGTGGCATTCATATTGAACAAACACAAATCAGTGAATCCGTTGCCCGTACCCAACTGACGGGCAAAAACATCACGCTGGTTGCCAAACAAAACAATAAAGTGATGGCAACCGATATTGAAGGCGATAATGTCAAACTGACCGGAGCCAATCTGAAACTGGATGGACAAAATCTTCACCAACTTGATCGCAATATCAACAATCGATGGAGACTGCCTTCGCAGTATGATGTCACCAACGAGAGTGAAGAATATCAGCAAGAAGGCAATACCATTAACGCCCGTGAAAATGTTAATTTGACTGCCAGCGAAGGTAATGCAGAAGTCCTTGGCAGCAAGATCAATGCCGGCAAGCAATTATCCATCTCCGCACAAAAAGATGTAAAACTGTCGATACTGGTAGAATCAGAAAAAACCGTCGAGAAGGGTTACAAGAAGAACTATGGTGCGGCATTGCAAACCGGGCACTGGAACAAAGTCAATACCACTCAAAGGAGTGTCAATAACGAGTTGCGCTCAGGTGGAGATTTAGGCATCAATGCGGGTGGAAATGCTGACATTATCGGTACTCATATTCACTCTGGCAAAAACTTGATTGTCTCTGCGGGCAAGCAAGCCAATATTACTGTTCAATCCCTCGTCAATGATCAAACTCTTGATAAGGATAAAACCTATTGGGGCGGACTTGGTGGTGGCAGCAAGAGGAATAATCTCGATAAAACAGAAACTCATCATATCTCTGAAGTGACAGCAGAAGGCCATTTGCTGCTGGCTGGTATGAATGGCGTCACCATTACAGGCAGTAAAGTCAAAGCTCAAAAAGGTGCCTATGTTGAAGCCAATGATGGATACTTGACCATCGATAATGCTGTTAGCCACACCTATAAAGAAAAAGATGAAAGGAAGGGAACACTCTTCAACATCACCAAAAATACCAACCAAGAACAAAACCAACAGCAAAAATCTTCTGGCAGTTATTTAATTTCCGATACCGACCTGAAATTACTCGCCAATAAAGATATCAATATCATCGGCAGTCTGGCAAAAAGCGCTGATGAACTACAACTGAACACGTCAGGAAATATCAATATCCTGAACTACGGCGAACAAAATCAGTTCCAACAGGAAAAAACCAACCTTGATTGGTTGCACTACGCTAAAGAGATGAAAGATAAACAATACCGTGCTGGCGTCGGTTTCGAGCACACGCTCAATAAACAGAAAAATGAGAGTACGAGTCAACAATCATCAGAATTGAATAGTGGTAGCCTCACTGTAAATGCGGGCAAAAATGTCACTGTAACAGGCTCCAAGATAGTGACCACTCAGGGCGATGCAAAAATCTCCGGAGATAACATTGCCTTGTTGACCAGTGAAAATCAGACATCCACATCAACCTCACAAGAAAAATTGCGTAGCGCAGTATTTGTCACTGGAGGCATGGACAGGATCGGTAACGGAGTTGAAGGAAATTACGACAATAATGGTCAATCCAAATACCAAACAACCGCCGCAGTGACAAAAACCCAAATCACAGGCAATCTTGATCTGAAGGCCATGGGCGAATTGAAGCAGCAAGGCACTGATCATCAAATACAGGGTACCTATCACGCCAATGCAGGCCGCATTAAGAATGTGGCAACAACTAACACAGAATCCAGCTCTACAGATCAATTACAGGTAGGCGGTGAAATCAGCGGTACAGCCGACTACAGTGCAACGACCCGTCCCGTGGAAAAAACGGCTAAGGCTGCCACAGAAAAGAAACTGGATACTGCCATCACAAAAACCGGACTCCCGAATGCAGGAATTGAACTGGCGATGAATGGCAACAGCCATTACACCAATAATCATAAATCCGATGCGGTAGTGACTTCCGTTAAAGCTGGCGATATCAAGGTCACAACGAATGGCGATGTTTATGATCAAGGCACACAATACCAAGCCAATAAAGGCAGTGTATCACTGACCGCTGGCAGCCACACCAGCGAAGCCGCCTTCAACCAGCAGAATAGCCATACGTCTAACACCACAGGAAATGCCAGTTTGCGCGTCTATACCACGACGGGCGCAGATATTTCCGTCAATGGCAAAGGCAGCGGCAGCCATCAGGAAACTTCCCACAACAATACCAGTGCTGTCACCAGCGGTATCAATGCACACAACGGCATTGATATCCAAGTCACCCGTGATGCCCGCTATCAAGGCACATCAATGAATGCGGGCAAAGGCACTGCCAACGTGGGTGCGGGTAGCAATATCCAGTTTAATCAGGCCACTAACCGTAACGAGCAGCAAACCAATGGCTATAATGGGGAAATCTCACTGACAGTAGGAACCAACCCTGATGGCAAGAATTTCAGTGGTAGTCTCGGTGGCGGTTATAACACTAACAATCAGAACAACACCACAGCTCAAACCAGTACCATCACAGGCGGGCAAGGTGTCAACCTGAATGCAGGCAATAACTTGGCATTACAGGGTACAAACGTTTCTGGCAAACAGGTAGATTTAACAGCTCAGCGTGGAAAAATCGACCTGACTTCGGCTCAGGATACCTCTGATGCCAATGGTTGGAATTTCGGTGCCAAAGCTAAAGGCGGCATGTCATCCCAAGCCCGCACTGATAAAGGTGGAGATAGTGCTGGTGGAAACACTGTAAACGTCGATGCTGCAACGGACAATACAGATAACCGCATCATTGACAACAAATATAACATTGGCGGTGAAGTGAAATTCGGGGTCAATCGTCTGGAGCAAATTACTCACCGTAACACTCATATTTCTGGCGGCCACACCACATTGACCAGTGCGGGCGATACTTCTCTCAAAGGCGCTAATGTGACTGCAGATCAAGTAAGCGGTAATGTCGGCGGTAATTTCAATGTTGAAAGCCGGAAAGACAGCACCTACAGCTTGAATGCAGGTCTGGATGCCGGCTTAGGTTATAGCAAAACGGTCAAAGGTGACGACCCAGCTAAATTGGTCACACCGACCATAGAAACTACTGATGCCAAACCCGGTGAGGAAGCACCGGGGCTGAAAGAACAACTGACAGCCGCTTTCAAAGGGTTCAATGGCAAACTGAAAGGCAATTACGACACTCTCGATCGGGAAGCCGTAGGTAAGCAATCAACCTTGAACGGTACCCAAGGGGTTAATCTGGATATCTCAGGTAGAACGTATTTAGTGGGCAGCAAAATTGACAGCACACAAGGAGCAGTATCAATAAATAACCAGCAAATTGATCAACATTCTGTAACGGGATACGACAAAAGCAGAAACATGAGCGTTAACCTGCCAGACTCTATTCTTGGTCTTGCTGCTACCATGCAACAGGATGTTTTCTCTGGCAAGGCTCCTTTTGTGAAAAATGAGCACCACGCTACAGAACTTCCCACAATCCACAGTGAAATTAAGGGGCGTCAATAAGATTGATCATCGTAATCTGTGATTGATCTTCTATACCCAATAGGTTTCATAAAAGATAAAGGGTATATACGGTAGCCAGCCATACGGCTACCGTACTTTCCTCTCCACAAGATTGTCAGCACGCAATTTTCACATCCCTTGCCTTATTGCCTTTTCTATTTTGCCTGTTACTCTTTTTTCCCATACATATGTAGCACTTGAATTTTAATGGCATGAATTTCAGAACAAGAGATTCATCGCCGCCACACAATAAGCAACATCAAGCACGACCAGATTTAAGGGGATGTAATGCCAAGTGACCTTAAAAAAAAGGGACAACCCAAGCCGGAAAAAAACCGTACATCGCTAGAGAAAGGACTTTATAGCAGTAAAAAAGCGCTTTCCATGACGATCCGTATTGGCAATACCATCCGCCGTATTCCTTTTATTGCCCATTTGATACGAGCTGCCCAACGTTTCAACGACCGGATGGGGAGCCAATTTGGCGCCGCGATCACCTACTTCTCCTTTTTGTCCCTGATCCCAATCCTGATGCTCTCTTTTGCCATTGCGGGTTTTGTGCTGGCTTCCAATCCTGATTTGCTGGCCCGTTTGATCAATGGCATCGCCAATAACATCAATGACCCCGCTTTGGCTAACACACTGAAAAACAGCGTTGATACTGCCGTTAATCAAAGAACGACTGTAGGATTGACTGGTCTGGCAATCGCACTCTATTCAGGTGTGAACTGGGTCGGCAATTTACGCGAGGCCATCCTCGCCCAATCCCGTGATGTTTGGGAACGTAACCATGAGGATAAGGAAAAAATCTACTTTCAGTATATTCGCGATTTTTTCTCTCTATTCGGTCTTCTTTTTGCGTTGGTAATGACCCTTTCGCTGACTTCCATCGCAGGCTCTGCCCAAGCTACCATCGTTCATGCGCTCGGATTAGAAGGCATCGAATGGCTCCGTCCCGCATGGACATCAATTGGCATGACAATTTCCATTGCTGCCAATTATTTGTTATTCCTATGGATATTTTGGATATTACCTCGCCACCGACCTGAGCGACGAGCCTTGTTCAAGGGAACATTAATGGCGGCTATCGGATTTGAAATCATCAAATCTATCATGACGATGATGCTGCCACGCCTTGCCAGCTCCCCTTCCGGAGCGGCTTTCGGTTCAGTCATTGGCTTGATGGCGTTCTTCTACTTCTTTGCCCGTCTGACCCTGTTTTGTGCAGCATGGATCGCCACCGCAGAAGAGAAGGAATCAGAGTAAATACCCATATATCAAGCATACACATATCAATAGTAAGACTGTTTTTTGCTGTACCTACTTGTCATATAACAACCAAAAAGGAGTCATTTATGCCATTTGTGAACATCAAAATTACCCGTGAAGGCGCAACCGCTGAGCAGAAAAAACAACTGATTGAAGGTGCAACCCAGCTGCTGGTGGATGTACTTGGGAAAAACCCTGCAACAACCTTTGTGATCATTGATGAAGTAGAAACGGATAACTGGGGAATTGGGGGTAAAAACGTGACAGAGCTTAGGGCCGTTGCAAAAAAATAAGCTGGAGATTTCAGAATAGTAATTAAGGGCGGGTTTAACCGCCCTTTTTAATCTTTATCTTTCGGGGGTCATGAAACTTGATATTCTTGTGTTTTTTAGTGGAGCCATCCTATGACTGTGACGATAGAAGTTGTTTGCCGATATTGTGGTCAAACCGAACCTGTACGTAAACACGGGACAGGTAAAGCAGGCTTCCCTCGCTATTATTGCAAAGATTGCCAGAAAACCTTTCAACTTAACTATCGTTACAATGGTCATAAACCGGACACAAAAGAAAAAATCATTAATATGGCAGTGAATGACTCTGGTGTAAGAGACAAGGTCTTGTAATGGTGTTCTTCAAAATCAGGATAAGCTTTCAGGACAAGTTGGTGTTAATTTTTTAAAGAATTAAAAAAGCAAAAGTCGGAGTGTTTTTTCAATCACCTTCTACCAATATGTCAGTATCCCTATGCTCATAAACTAATCTTCACAGGTGATACATATGAGTAAAAAAAATTTATGGACAACCAATGATAAACGTTGGCAAGCCATCATTGAACGCAATAAAGATGCTGATAACCATTTCGTATACGCCGTACGTACCACAGGAATATATTGTGTACCATCCGGTACTGCCCGCCTTCCAAAACGGGAGAATGTGATATTTTTTGACAACGGAAAAGACGCCGAACAACAAGGTTTTCGTCCAAGTAAACGTCTGCGTGATCATCAATCAGAGCAGGAAGCCAGTTATCTTACCAAAATAGCGGAAGCATGCCGTTACATAGAGCAAAACGAAGGTTATGTCACGCTGGAGCATCTTGCTAATCACGTAGGAATGAGTGCGTTTCATTTCCACAGACTATTCAAAGCGAGGATGGGATTGACACCAAAAACCTACGCTAATGCCCACCGCGGTCAGTGTTTGCGGGATAATTTAGAGCAAACCAACAGCGTTACCGAAGCCATTTTAGACGCAGTCTTCAATTCCAGTAGCCGATTCTATGAAATCTCATCCGATTTATTGGGGATGACGCCAAAAATCTGGCGCACGGGAGGGAAAGGGATGCAAATTTATTTTGCACTAGGCGTTTGTTCATTGGGGCATATTTTAGTGGCTCAAAGTAAAAAAGGCATTTGCGCTATTTTGCTGGGAAATGACCCAAATAAACTCCTTCAAGATCTACAAGATAAATTCCCACAGGCAGAATTTATCGGCGGTGACCCTCAATTTGAGCAACTCATTGCCCAAGTTGTCGGATTTATCGAGACACCAAAAATTGGATTGAAACTACCATTGGACATTCGTGGTACCGCTTTCCAACAGCGCGTCTGGCTCGCTTTGCGAGAAATTCCAGTGGGTACAACCGTTAGCTACGCCAAAATCGCTGAACGTATCGGCTCGCCAAAAGCCATACGTGCCGTTGCCAGTGCATGTGCTGCTAATATACTGGCGGTAGCTATCCCATGCCACCGCGTCGTCAGAAATAACGGTGCCTTATCTGGGTATCGTTGGGGGGTTGAGCGCAAGCGTGAACTGTTAGCCCGAGAGGCAAAAACACGATGAATGCAACAGTTGATATCCCCATCGGATAATGAACATAAGCTGGGAAGATGCCATCGAACAGTTAAATATCTCCGGCTACACCCATTTGAGCCGAATTCTAACGGAGTATGAAGTGATGCACTGGCAGCTTTGTACCCGAAAAATGAGTTATTTCGTAGTCACATCCATCCAACACAGCATAATTTTGGCAAAGATTTCAGTGGTGAGAATTTGTAATGACCGAACAACGACCACATATGCAAGCGCATCCGATGGTACTCAACTTGAAAAAAAGGGAAACGGTTATTTTTACTGTACGTCGCCGGAAACAAAAGCGTTTATCGCGTTAATATACATCATGGTGTCAGTCAAATATACCTCGGGTAACGCCATACTTTAGGTATTGTTTTTCACGATGCACGGTGACAGTGATGATAGAAGATTTATTTGCAAACGATGACAGTATCATTCGTCAATGGCAAGAGCAGTTAGCAAAGGATGCTGTTGTTTTGCGTGGTTTTGCTTATGGCGAAGCGCAAGCATTATTGCAGCACATCGCGAAGATCGCTGAAAAAGCCTCCTTTCGCCATTTTGTTACCCCAAACGGACATATTATGTCAGTCGGCATGACCAACTGTGGCACTCTTGGCTGGACAAGCAATAAACAAGGGTATTGCTATACCAAAACTGATCCGCTGTCAGGTCAAATATGGCCTCAAATGCCAAAGGCGTTCCAGCAAATCGCTCAACAAGCGGCCAGTCATGCAGGATTTACTGATTTCACCCCAGATGCTTGTCTAATCAATCGCTACCATCCTGGTTCCCGTTTGGCTTTACACCAAGATAAAGACGAAATAGACCTCTCTCAACCCATTGTATCCGTCTCTTTAGGATTATCGGCTACTTTTTTATTTGGTGGTCTACAACGTGAACATCCGTGTCAGCGCGTTATACTCACTCATGGCGATGTCATCGTATGGGGCGGAGATTCTCGCCTGCGTTATCACGGCGTACTCCCACTAAAAGACGGGAAAGTTCCTTGGCCATTACAAGACAGCGTTCGTTATAACCTAACATTCCGGCGGGTTTCTCTGCCTTAAAAGATTAATCGGAAAAATAAGATATACGGCAGGATCAATATGGCATTTCACATATCGATTTTCAAAGGCAAAGAAAATGAACAGAGTGTGTAAATTAACCCGAATTCTGGATAAGAAATTGACGAGAAGCCTGTTCCCGGAGCAAAGTTTTGGTGCACACCGAAAACAACTCCGAGGGGGAACAGGCTATGGA
>NZ_NJAI01000001.1:867076-1047219 GCF_002632725.1 Xenorhabdus hominickii | reverse complement strand
GGACTGATTGCTTACTGCCTTAAATTGAAAAAACCATCACTGAAAGTTTTCTACTCAGAAGAAGCTGTTCCAATGATGGCTTAAGCAGAATTCGGGTTAAATTACTTTTCTCATAAAGATGATATAAGAACTTTATTCAGTATTGTTCCTAACCACCTGAAAGATAAACTTGAATGGTCTGGTCCTAAATCATCTTTTTTAGTATTCAAGCCTAGCCGGAAAGATCCCTCGCGATCTTCCGGTCTGTTTGATGATCACCCTGCCTCGTAATTGCCAATCCGTTATAGAACACAAAGATCAGGGCACTCACCTTAAATCAACCTAAAAATAGCTCTTCTTCGTACAACCTTACTCCACTTCTTTCGTTGTTTCAGTTTCAGATTGTTGAGGCTTTTCTGGCAATGGTCCCGGGCGCATAATCTGGTTAAAGCTATCTTTGATTAGATTAACATCAACCTTTTCTTCACCTTTGGGTTGCACCAGAATAAAAGAGATTTCTTGCGACAGCATTTCTTTCAATCTGTTATTCAAGAGCTGTGGTGTCAGGGAAGATAAAAATGTTTGCCTTAAGCGCCGGAATTGTTCGGGAGCGATATCTGTCACGTTATTTTGTTGTGAAAGTAAACGTTGGTTGATCAAAATATCAGTGTCTGTACGAGCATACATGGCGAACAATTGCTGAAGCTGCGTTCGTTTTTGCTCATAAAGTTCATCAAATTGTTCCTGCGGAAGCCCATTTTCACGCAATGATGATAACTGAGAAGCCAAATAAAGTGTGGATTCCATCAGTTTGTCTCTGGAAGTATCCAGATTTAATGAGCAGTTCGCCCGCTGATATAACACACGGCAATCCAAGCCTAACTTCATGCCATCATGTTTTTCTTTAAGCTCTGTTTGCAAATAACGATAAAGCGCATCACGCGCCAGGTCGTTTAGCCAATACTGCATCAGTGTCTGCGAATCGTTAATCTGTAACCAATTTAGGTTCCAGTTTAAAGATAAACGGTCTTGTTGGACTTTATCACTGACCACGTTAATCGTTTCTGATTTTAGTGGCAGCAGTGTTGGAACAGGAACGGGGGTCTGCCGTTTTCCTTCCAATGATGCAAATGCCTGATTAATCCGCTCTGACAGTAACCGATTGTCAACGTGACCCGCGATATAGAGTGTCATTGCGTCTGGCGTGTACCATTGCTGATAAAAGTTTGCGACTTTCCTCACGTCTACAGGCACGGATACGGCCATGCCCGGATCATGATCGATCAAGGTAGAACCTTTCAGCCGCATACGCCACATCGGATCTTGGATATCAGGCGGAAATGTTGTGACCGGATATTCAGCCTCTTTCATGGCCTGTGCTAATGTCTCTGGCATAAATACTGCGCGACCGGCAATATCAGATAACCATATCAGCGCATCTTGCAGTAAATCAGGGCGGTTATTCGGTAGGCTCAGGCTATAGAGTGTAAAATCGTATGAAACAATGGCTGGAGGAAAGGGATTGTTGGTATTCATCGCGTTATGCCATAGATTTTCCAGTTTTTGCGAGGACAAATCTTTACTGCTGGATAAGACGATTTTCGGGATAAGGTAGGTATAGCCTTTTTGCTGATTTTTCTCAGCTAATGAGCCCGTTTTTACCAATAACCGCAACTGTATTCTGTCATTGGGCCGCTGTGGTGTTTGCAGGACTTGCCAATTGAAGCCATTTTCAAGTTTGCCTTGTTGCCAAGCCGGGTCAGGCTGTAAGGTTTCTGCTTGTGCTAAGCAAGTCGTCGCCAGAATCGCGCCACCAATAAGATATCTGATTTTGTTGCCTTGCATTCTCACTTACCCCTACCTGTTTAATTGTATCCTTGATACCTAAGCCAATCAGAATAATCTAGATATTATCACCAAGGATTAGACTATTATTCATCTTGTAAGGTTTCATTTTGATCGCGTTTTCTGCTTATTAGATTGGCGATTATAACCTTTTACCAGTAGTCCCAATTCATCATCCTGATGACTCTTAGGGCAAGGCATAGGCTCTGGTGGATGTTCTTCGTTCAGTTTAAGCGCAATATTGCGCAGTGGATGTATGATAATGCGATTTACACACCAGCTTATCGATACTGTAAGAATAAGTGCAAGCAATAAATAGGTAGTCAACATTAATGCGAGTGTACTCAAGGCAAAACGGTACACCCGATTCGAATCAACCTGCAAGATTAAGGTTCCCTGTGACTCTGAGCTTCTTGGCGAAGCGCCATAAACATAGAGCGGAATGTGTACTTCAACAGGAATACCAAAAAATCGCTCAGCCAATTCCGGGATAGGGCGATGGGTCGCAAAATTCAAGCTCATTATCCGACCGTTATCGGGCAATACCACGTCAGCTCTGCCTAAAATGCCTGAGGTCTTCAAGCCAATCAGTAACGCTTTTGCTTTATTGAGATCTGAACTCAACAAGGCTTCCGCCAACGGCGTCTGAATCTGTACAGCCGCGTTATTAAGCTGGCTGATATAGTCATCTTTCCGCTGCTGCAATAGATGGGATAACTGAATGGTGATGAAAATGGCAATAGTTACCAAAGTGACTCCTGTCACTGCGGCCATCTGTTTAATGGTTAACGAACGTTTGACACGCAATTTCATCTTATCCAAACCGATAATTGTAAAATACCAACTGCTACACCTTAATAAGGCGACTGAGTATACTTGATTTTCTTTGCGGCCGTCTTATTTTGATGTATGCAAAGTTATGGTTATTTCAAAAAAGTTATGATTAGTTCAAAGTAGAAAAATGACCGAGATATAACCGCTGCATTCTCTGACGTTACTATACATAACGTTTACTGCTACGTTTACATGTTATACCACGGTCAGACACGATTAGGTGGGGCGATTTTCATCCTGTTCAACCGCGAAGCATGCGATCAGTTGTTCGCCGTATTGCTGCAACTTAGGCTGAAATTGGGTACATGGGCTAAATGCACGGCGACAACGAGCAGCAAACGCACACCCCGAAGGAGGGTTCATCGGGCTTGGCAATTCCCCCGTCAACTTGATACGTTCACGGCGCAACGCGGGGTTCAGCCTCGGTGTCGCAGACAATAAAGCCTGTGTATAAGGATGACGAGGGTTAGTAAAGATCGTTTCTTTACTCCCCTTTTCAACACAACGTCCCAAATACATTACCATCACTTCATCAGCAATATGTTCAACCACTGAGAGATCATGGGAAATAAATACGTACGACAATCCCAACTCTTGCTGTAAGTCCATCATCAGGTTTAAAACCTGCGCTCTCACGGAAACATCCAGTGCAGAAACGGGTTCATCAGCAATCACCACATCCGGATTTAACATTAATCCACGGGCAATGGCAATACGCTGACGCTGGCCGCCAGAAAACATATGCGGATAACGCTGATAATGTTCAGGTTTCAAGCCCACTTTTTCCATCATCAGAAAAACTTTTTTCCGACGTTCCGCCGTGGTAAGTGACGTATTGATCAGCAGTGGTTCTTCCAAAATCTGGCCCACTTTTTTACGCGGGTTCAGAGAGGCATAAGGGTTTTGAAAAACTATCTGAATTTTCTGGCGTCTGAGTTTTTCTGCTTCTTTATCTGGTACCAGTAAATTTTGCCCCAAATAATAAAGCTCTCCCTCCGTCGGTTTTTCGATCATGGTCAGCAGCCGTCCCAGCGTGGATTTGCCACACCCGGACTCCCCGACAACAGCCAGCGTCTTGCCTTTCTCCAATTCAAATGAGACCCCATCCAACGCTTTTACCATACGCTCAGGAGAAAAGATCCCCGTCTTTACCGGATAATATTTCGTTAACCCGCTAGCTTTCAGCAAAGGAGCTGGCATTTTTTCCGGTTCACGATTTTTTTGAACATTCGCATGGTCTTGAATACTCATCTGGTTTTGAACACTCATATGGTCGGCCTCCCCTCATCATCCAGCGGTATGTGACATTTCACCTGACGCTCCCCAACGGTTTTCAATTCTGGTTCCACTTGACGGCAATGTTCATTGGCATAAGGGCAACGAGGATTAAGCAAACACCCTACCGGACGATCATATTTACCCGGAACGACCCCGGGTAACGAGGCCAAACGGGATTTGTCCACCGCAAACTCTGGCAATGCCCGTAATAATGCCTGAGTATAAGGATGACGCGGGGCACTGAAAATCTCGGTGGATTTACCCACTTCCACAACCTGCCCTGCATACATCACGATAATCTGGTGAGCCGCTTCAGCCACCAGAGCCAAGTCATGTGTGATCAAAATCAGGGCCATGTTCTCTTGTTGCTGTAACTCCAACAACAGTTCGATGATTTGTGCCTGTATTGTCACATCCAACGCCGTCGTCGGTTCATCGGCAATGAGTAGTTTCGGGCGACAGGCGATCGCCATAGCAATCATGACACGCTGACTCATCCCACCAGAGAGTTGATGTGGATAAACGTCCAAGCGAGAAGCCGGATCAGGGATCCCAACTAAAGTCAGCAAATCAATTGCACGCTGGTAACGCGTTTTCCGGTTCCCACCTTGGTGAACTTTCAGCGCTTCCATAATCTGATAACCAACGGTGTAACAGGGGTTGAGACTGGTCATAGGATCTTGGAAAATCATAGCTATTTCCGCACCAACCAATTGGCGACGCTCTTTTTCTGAAATTTTGCTTAAGTCACGACCATTAAATTCCAGTTTTTCCGACATGACCTTGCCCGGATAATCAATCAGCCCCATAATCGCCAACGAACTGACGGATTTACCTGAGCCTGATTCCCCTACAATTCCGACAACCTCGCCTTGCTCAACACGGTAGCTGATACGGTCAACAGCGCGAAATGGTACATCTTCATCCCCGAAGTGCACCGATAATTGGTCTACATTCAACAATGCCATTTCACAATACCTCTACTGCTTGAGCTTAGGATCGAGTGCGTCACGCAGCCCGTCCCCCATCAGGTTAAATGCCAGCACCGTCAATAGGATAGCCAGCCCCGGAAAGGTGACAACCCACCATGCACTCTGCGCAAATTGCAATACATCTGCCAGCATGGTACCCCACTCTGGTGTGGGTGGTTGGGCGCCCATACCCAGAAACCCTAAGGCAGCCATATCGAGAATGGCGTTTGAAAACCCTAATGATGCCTGCACAATCAACGGAGCAAGGCAGTTTGGCAAGATATTGATGAACATCTGACGCATGGCACCTGCACCCGCCACTCGAGAAGCCGTCACATAGTCTCGGTTCACTTCAACCAACACTGCCGCCCTTGTCAGACGAATGTAGTGAGGCAGTGCAACGAAAGTCAGCGCCAATGACGCATTGACAATTGATGGGCCAAAAATAGCTACCAGAACTAATGCCAACAGCAAACTTGGTAGTGCCAGCATGATATCGACGATGCGCATGATGATAGTATCCACAATACCGCCGAAATAACCCGCCAGTACCCCCAGCGTGATCCCCATGGCCAATGAAATCACCACCACCAAACTGCCCACCAGTAATGAAAGACGTGCTCCGTACATGAGGCGGGACAGGATATCGCGCCCAACATCGTCAGTACCAAGAATAAATTGCCAGCTTCCCCCTTCCTGCCACACCGGAGGTGTCAGCAAAGCATCACGAAATTGTTCGGCCGGCCCATGAGGTGCTAATACACCCGCCAAAAGCGCCACCAGCAACATCACGATAATATAGAAGAAGCCAACGACTGCACCTTTGTTACGTTTAAAGTAGTGCCAGAATTCCTGCAACGGCGTCATCAGTTTCGGCGCACCCGATACTACTGGCTCAGTTGTTTGAGTCATCATGTGCTCCTTATTTTTTATAACGGATACGCGGATTGACGATGCCATACAGCAAATCAACCACTAGATTGACCAATATGATCATGGTCGCCACAAGTAATACGCCACCCTGCACGACCGGATAGTCACGACGTTGTAAGGCATCAATCAGCCAGCGCCCCAATCCCGGCCATGAAAAAATAGTTTCTGTCAGGATCGCACCCGCCAGCATGATGCCCACTTGTAGGCCAATTACCGTGACTACTGGCAGCAAAGCATTACGCAAAGCATGGATGATAATGACTCGCAGACGACTCAAGCCTTTCGCGCGCGCGGTGCGGATATAGTCTTCACCCAATACTTCCAGCATGGAAGAACGGGTCATACGCACAATAACTGCCAGCGGGATTGTGCCCAGAACTACGGCAGGTAAAATCATATGCATGACTGCATCAGTGAAGTCACCTTCTTCCCCCCAAATTAGCGTATCAATCAGCATAAATCCCGTCAGGGGATTACTGTCATCAAGAAATACGCTATCGCTGATCCGCCCGGAAACAGGGGTTAGATTCCATTGAACGGAAACCAGCATGATTAGCATGATCCCCCACCAAAAAATTGGCATGGAATAACCTGTTAATGACAACCCGATCGCGGTGTGATCAAAGATGGAACCGCGTTTGACCGCCGCCAATACGCCAACCGGAATACCAACGGATATGGCAAATAACATGGCACAGAGCCCCAATTCAAAAGTCGCTTTGAAGCGGGGAACAAATTCGTCCCACACTGGAATCCGACTTTTCAAAGAGATCCCCAAATCACCATGCAATACGCCATTGATATAATGAAGGTATTGCTCCCACAGAGGTTTATCCAGCCCCATTTCAGCCAATAATTGAGCATGTCGCTCAGCAGAAATACCACGTTCTCCCGCCATAATCAGCACTGGATCACCAGGGATCATATGTACAAAAGCGAAAGTCAGCAGCGTAATGCCAATAAACGTTGGGATCACTAATCCCAAACGCCGAAGGATAAATTGCAGCATATCCTGAATTCTCTTTTTAAATACCAATTACGGCTCTTCAGGCCGTTTGGTGTAATACAAGGTTCGACCTGCCCATCAGAGAAGCGAAACCATCCCCGCAGAAAAATCCGGGGGATGGTCAAGCGCAACAAATCAACAGCAAGAATGATTATTCGATATCAACGTTGTAAAAATGGTGTTTACTAAAAGAGTCAACAACATAACCCTTCACCTCTTTACGAATTGGCTCGTAAACCGTGGAGTGGCCGATGATCAGTGCTGGAACTTGCTCATGCATAACAACTTGAGCCTGTTTATAAAGCTCGGTACGTTTGTTGATGTCAGCAGTTTCGCGGGCAGTCAGGATAATGTCATCGAACGGCTTATAACACCATTTGGAATAGTTGGAACCTCTCTCTTTGGCGGCACAGCTAAACAAAGTACCGAAGAAGTTATCAGGGTCACCATTGTCACCTGTCCATCCCATCATAACCGTCTTCGGCTCGCCATCTTTGGCGCGCTTCAGATATTCTCCCCACTCATAACTGACTATCTTGGCTTTAACACCAATCTTCGCCCAATCAGCTTGGAGCATTTCCGCCATGCGACGGGCATTCGGGTTATACGGACGCTGAACCGGCATTGCCCATAAATCCGTTTCAAAACCATTCGGGAAACCCGCTTCTTTCAGCAGTTCCTTGGCCTTGGCTGGGTCATAGGCGTAATCTTTGATGTCATCGTTATAGCCCCATATGGTCGGTGGGATCAGGTTTTTCGCTTTCTGACCAGCTCCCTGATAAACCGCCTCAATGATGGCATCTTTATTTACCGCCATAGACAATGCCTGACGGACTTTTTGGTTATCCATCGGCGGCTTGGTAACGTTGAAAGAAAGGTAGCCAACATTCAAACCCGCCTGTTCTTTCAGGACAATGTTTTTATCCTGTTTCATACGAGCAATGTCAGCGGGATTTGGATATGGCATTACTTGGCATTCGTTTTTCTGCAATTTTGCATAACGAACAGAAGCGTCAGGAGTAATGGAGAAGACTAAACGGTCAATTTTCGCAGGCCCTTCCCAGTAATCCTGAAAGGCTTTATAGAGAATGCGCGAATCTTTTTGGTATTGCTGTAATTGAAACGGGCCTGTACCGATCGGATTAAGATCAACTTTCTCCGGTGTGCCAGCCTTCATCATAACATCCGCATACTCTTTAGACAGAATAGAGGCGAAATCCATCCCGATATCAGCCAGGAAAGGCGCTTCAGGGCGGGATAGAACAAAACGGATGGTGTAATCATCCACTTTTTCTATTTTGCTGATAATGTTACCCAAATCCATGCCAGTAAAGTATTCATAACTCCCACCTGACACTTTATAGTATGGATGATTTTTATCCTTCTGGCGCATGAAGGTGAAAACCACGTCATCAGCATTGAAATCGCGTGTTGGCTTGAATTCCTTGTTGCTGTGCCATTTTACGCCCTTACGCAAATGGAAAGTGTAAATCTTGCCATCATCACTCACGTCCCAACTTTCGGATAGACTCGGAATAATCTCTGTCGTACCTAATTTAAAATCCACTAAACGGTTATAGATGGGTACTGAACTCGCATCAAAAGTTGTACCAGAGGTGAATAACTGAGGGTTGAAGCCTTCAGGAGAACCTTCAGAGCAGTAAACCAGTGTCTTTGCCTGAATACTGGCTGTAACAGCCAGTGCGACAAGGCCAACACCCAATTTCAAAAAACTGGACTGTTTTTTTTTGGAGAAGATCATAACTCGAACTCCGTTTGTGATGTTTATTATGTCGTTGCCAGCCCAGAGTTTTCTTCCTGAAGCTACTGTCCCAGCATGTTTTTTTGCTTTTCGTTTATCAATTAATCAAGTGTTATGTCTGACGTCAACTTAATCACGCACAATATCAGAAACATCAGGAAAACATAAAAGAAAAGAATTATTAACAATTGTGGTTAAAAAACATGATGGGAAGCACATTAAATAGACAAATTCACTAGAATAGCCGCCAATAAAAAGAATTAACCTCTAGTAATTATAATTTTGAAATTGTGACCAATTACTTAAATAATGAGCAGTTATGATTATAAAAAAGATGGGGGAATAAGATGTTGATGAGATTCACGCAGAAGAAATGATTTAAATATAAACAACTAGAGAAAGAATGATTACATAGCTTGTTAAAATAATAGTTTTTGCTATTAATTTGGCTTATTAACGCTAATTTTAATCTAACAAAAAAGTATGAAAAATTTTATTTTTCACATAAGAAAAAACCCCGCTCATAAGAGCGGGGTTTCAGAATGCTGGTCGGCGAGAGAGGATTCGAACCTCCGACCCACTGGTCCCAAACCAGTTGCGCTACCAAGCTGCGCTACTCGCCGAAAACGAAGCGCATCTTACTGCCAGCGCCACAAACCGTCAATACCTTTTTAAAGATAAGTGTTTATTTGACGATAAACCAACCAGAATACGCCTGTTAAGTCTTTTTTTTGGATCTATCTGAATAAATCAAGTGCAGTAAAAAGCCTCGCTTTAACTCACGAGGCTTTCATCAATAACGCAGAATACAGGTATCACTGGAGCAGTGAAATATCTGCCACTTGCAGGAACAGGGCGCGCAGTTCACTTAATAGTGTCAGGCGATTGGCTCGCACTTGCAAATCTTCATCCATGACCATCACGTTGTCAAAGAACGCATCCACCACTTCACGCAGGGAAGCCAATTCAACCAAAGCATCCTGATAATTACCTTCCACAAACAAAGGAGCCAGTTTTTCTTTCAGCACAACGAGATGAGTTGCCAATTGGATCTCTTCTGCTGCTTTCAATACGGAAGCCAAAACACCGTCATTCAGCTTCTCTTCTGATTTCGCCAGAATGTTGGAAACACGCTTATTAGCGGCAGCCAGAGAAACGGCTTCATCCAACGTACGGAAATGTGTTACCGCTTTCACCCGGGCATCAAAATCTGCCGGTTGGGTCGGGCGACGCGCCAGTACCGCCTGAATGGTATCAACACTGTAGCCAAGTTCCTGATACCAAGTGCGGAAACGGCCAAGCATAAACTCAACGACATCAGCCACAGCTTTTTCGTTGGTCAGTTTGTCACCGTAAAGACGCACAGCTTCTTCAGCCAAGGTCTGGAGATCGAGAGGCAATTTTTTCTCGACAATAATACGCAAAACACCCAAAGCCGCGCGACGCAATGCGAATGGGTCTTTATCCCCTTTCGGATGCTGACCAATGCCGAAAATACCCGCCAAAGTATCCATTTTATCCGCAATGGCTACCGCACAGGAAACACCTGTCGATGGCAGTTCGTCACCAGAAAAACGCGGTTGATACTGTTCATTCAGTGCCAACGCAACATCTTCAGCTTCTCCATCATGGCGAGCATAATGCATTCCCATCACACCCTGCGTATCAGTGAATTCGAACACCATATTGGTCATCAGGTCACATTTGGACAACAACCCAGCCCGCGTTGCATGATTGACGTCTGCACCGATTTTTTCAGCAATCCAGCCAGCCAATGCCTGAATGCGATCCGTTTTGTCACGCAGTGTACCTAGCTGTTTCTGGAACAATACCGTTTCCAGACGTGGCAAGTTATCTTCCAAACGTTGTTTACGGTCAGTTTTGAAGAAAAACTCTGCATCTGCCAAACGTGGACGCACAACTTTTTCGTTACCAACAATAATTTGTTGCGGATCAGAAGACTCAATATTGGCAACAAAAATAAAGTTCGCCATCAATTTGCCGGAGTTATCATAAACCGGAAAATATTTCTGATCGCCTTTCATGGTATAAACGAGTGCTTCGGCAGGAACATCCAAAAATTTTTCTTCAAATTTCGCTGTCAGTACAACAGGCCATTCCACCAACGAAGTCACTTCTTCCAGTAGACTGTCACTCAGATCTGCCATACCACCAAGCTGCATGGCCGCCTGCTCTGCATCACGTTTAATGACCGCCTTACGCGCATCATAATCAGCAATGACTCGACCACGCTCCTGCAAAATCGCCGGATACTGTTCTGCATTTTCAATGATAAATTCCGCTTCACCCATAAAACGGTGACCACGAATAATGCGATCAGATTTGATACCCAGAATTTCGCCTTCAATCACTTCACTGCCCAGCAGCATAGTGATCGTATGCACAGGACGCACGAATTGAGTTTCTTTATCTCCCCAACGCATCAGTTTAGGGATCGGCAATTTGCCCAATGAACTGCTTACCATACCGGCCAGCAGCTCTTTAGCTTCACAGCCTTTGACATAAGCGCGATAGAGTAACCATTCACCTTTATCGGTTACCATGCGTTCAGCCTGATCAACAGTTATACCACAACCACGCGCCCAGCCTTCTGCCGCTTTGGTTGGTTTGCCTTCAGCATCAAACGCCTGAGAAATCGCAGGGCCACGTTTTTCAACCTCACGATCGGCCTGTGCCGCAGCCAAATCTGCCACTTTCAGCGCCAAACGGCGAGGAGCCGCAAACCAGCTAACTTCACCATGACCCAGATTGGCGTTGTTCAATTCTGCTTCAAAATTGGCCGCAAAAGATTCAGCCAGTGAACGCAGCGCCTTTGGTGGCAGCTCTTCTGTGCCGATTTCCACAAGGAAAGTCTGTTGAGTCATGACGGCCTCTTAATTCTTGTTACACATGGTTTTGTTACACATAGGGAAGCCAAGCGCCTCGCGGGAGGCATAATAAGCTTCAGCAACCGATTTGGTCAGAGTACGGATGCGCAGGATATAGCGCTGACGTTCAGTCACGGAGATCGCTTTACGGGCATCCAGCAAATTGAAGGTATGAGCCGCTTTTAAAATACGCTCATAAGCCGGCAATGGCAGCGGAGTCTCCAGCGCTAACAATTCCTGAGCTTCTTTTTCGTATTGCTCAAAGCAGGTGAACAGAAAATCCACATCGGCATGTTCGAAGTTATAAGTGGACTGTTCAACTTCATTCTGGTGATAAATATCGCCATAGGTCGTTTTACCCAGCGGGCCATCGCTCCACACCAGATCGTAAACGCTGTCCACGCCCTGAATATACATCGCAAGACGTTCCAGACCGTAGGTGATTTCACCGGTCACAGGTTTACATTCAAGGCCACCAACCTGCTGGAAGTAAGTGAACTGAGTCACTTCCATACCATTCAGCCAGACTTCCCAGCCAAGTCCCCAGGCACCCAAGGTTGGGTTTTCCCAGTTATCTTCAACAAAGCGGATATCATGAACGGAAGGATCGAGTCCCAACGCTTTCAGAGAGCCAAGATAAAGTTCCTGAATATTGTCTGGAGATGGCTTGATGACAACCTGAAACTGGTAATAGTGCTGGAGGCGGTTTGGGTTTTCACCATAACGCCCGTCAGTCGGACGACGGGAAGGTTGCACATAAGCCGCTGCAATGGGTTCTGGCCCCAAGGCACGTAAGCAGGTTATAGGGTGAGAAGTTCCTGCGCCGACTTCCATATCCAATGGTTGGATAATGGTACAGCCTTGACGCGCCCAGTAATCCTGTAATGTCAGGATAGTCCCCTGAAAGGTTTTGGTATCAAACTTTTGCATGTTGAATCCGCACGCGATACATATGAATTTAAATGAAAGCGATCAGTATACCCTTTGACTGTAAGATATACAGCACTGATCTCCCCTCAATTTCACCGCAGTATAAAAAAATCTTATTCAAGCTACTTTACTTGTATATTTATACAGTTAAAATTGGCGTAATAATTAACCACCTTCTATATCTATGGAGAAATCAGATTTATGAGCAAGGAGATAATTCGCTGCGGTTGGGTCACATCGGATCCTGATTACCTGTCCTATCACGATAATGAATGGGGCAATCCGCTGAGAGATAACCAGCAACTTTTTGAGTTAATTTGCCTTGAAGGGCAGCAAGCGGGTTTATCGTGGCTCACTATCCTGAAAAAACGAGCTGGTTACAGAAAGTGCTTCCATCAATTTGATCCGGCCAAAGTTGCCAGTATGGATGAAAATGATGTTGATAGGCTGATGCAAGATCCTGCCATTGTGCGCAATCGTGCCAAAATCAACGCTATTATTCACAATGCCCGTGCTTACCTAAACATGGCTGAACAAGGCGAAGACTTTAGTTCCTTTATCTGGCATTTCGTTGATCATGTACCACAGATTAATCACTGGAAAACGTTGTCAGATGTCCCTGCCCAAACCTCCGTTTCAGGTGAACTTTCAAAGGCACTGAAAAAACGGGGATTCAAATTTATTGGTAGTACAACCTGTTACGCTTTTATGCAGGCTGCTGGCTTAGTTAACGATCACCTTATAAGCTGCTTATGTCGAAAAAATGAAATCAGTGCATAAAATCAAACACTATTTTTTAACCGAAATATAAAACTGGAAAAATACTACACCACCAGTCTTTTGGTTCAAAAAAAAGCCAGTTTACAATATATAGAATCATTAATTGGCTACTCTACCCCATTGCACCCCAATAAGGTGCGGGGTATCGTGTCTTTTCTTCTATAAAATAGAGATACAAACGCCGCTATGAAATTCTCTCAATTCGGAAACAAATTCACACAAGACTCAGGCATTACTCGCCTCATGAATGATCTCAACCAAGGTCTGAGAACGCCTGGAGCTATCATGCTAGGTGGTGGCAATCCTGCCCATATTCCTGAAATGGATGATTATTTCCAACAGATATTGACTGACATGGCATTAAGCGGCCAATTAACTGAAACCTTATGCAATTATGACGGGCCACAAGGGAAAAATACCCTGATAACAGCGCTGGCCGAAGAATTGCGGGAAAAACTGGGGTGGGAGATCCATCCACAAAATATTGCGTTAACCAACGGCAGCCAAAGCGCTTTTTTCTACCTTTTTAATTTATTGGCAGGCCGCTCAGAAGATGGCTCAATGAAACGAGTTTTATTTCCTATTGCGCCTGAATATATTGGCTATTCTGATTCCGGTCTGGATGAAGGGTTGTTTGTTGCCAATAAACCGAATATTGAATTGCTGCCCAATGGCCAATTCAAATATCACGTTGATTTCGATCATCTGAATATTTCTGAAGATATCAACCTGATTTGTGTCTCCCGCCCAACCAATCCAACAGGCAATGTTATCACTGACGAAGAATTACTGCGCTTGGATGGACTGGCTCAACAACACCAAATTCCGCTGTTAATCGACAATGCCTACGGTGTTCCGTTCCCCGGCATTATTTTCAGCGAAGCGACCCCGTTGTGGAACCCCAACATTATTCTGTGTATGAGTTTGTCCAAACTTGGGCTTCCGGGAGCACGTTGTGGAATTATCATTGCCAATGAGAAGATAATCAAATCAGTCAGCAATATGAATGGCATTATCAGCCTGGCTCCGGGAGGGGTTGGCTCATCTATTGCACTGGAAATGATCAGACGTAATGACCTGTTCCGCTTATCGCAAAATGTCATCCAGCCCTTTTATAAAAAACGGGTAGACAGTGTTATTGAGATCATTCGCCGCCATATGTCAGAAGATCGCTGTCTTATCCATAAACCAGAAGGAGCGATCTTCCTCTGGCTTTGGTTCAAAAACCTGCCCATCACCACAGAAGTGCTTTATCAGAGATTGAAAAAACGCAAAGTTCTGATGGTGCCGGGCCATTTCTTCTTCCCCGGTTTAGAACAGAACTGGCCTCATGCCCATCAATGTATGCGTATGAATTATGTTCCTGATTTAGAAAAGATTGAAGAAGGCATCCGCATTCTCTCTGAAGAGATAGAAATAGCGCATAAAGAAGCTGGAAATTGATTTAATAACACAATAAAAAAAAGCTCCCTCTTTAGGGGAGAGGGAGCAAGATGATAACGAGGACTTTTACCTGAGAACAGGCCAGTAGTTATTAGAATCCCAAAAGAATTCTTCACACACAATAGGAAAAGAAAACAATCCTTGTTTATACACTTTCCCTGAATTGCGTACATTAAATCAGAAAAAACCTAATCTAATAAGTTGAATAAGTAAGGTTTTTTACTTTAAATCATTTCTAATATCTCAAATTTAGACGATCGATTCACATTCTGTGATCTAACGCACACTGATAAATTAAGTAAAAATTCTTAAGTAGTCATCACCAACCTCATCATTGTAACGCCAAAAAAATAATCCTTAAAATTTGGATGGGATCACTACATCTCATATTTCACATTAAAGAATGTGCATACAAACAGAATTTAAACTCATATCACAAAAAATCGTTAAGTTTAGCGATAAGTGCTATAGCAAACTGAATATTACCTGACTATAGTAAATAGCATTGAATAATTAATTAGTTATTATTTAAAGGTTATCTTGATGCTTTGGAGAAAGCAGTGTTAGAGAGCAAATAAATTATCTGAACATTGGCAAATTAACTCATGAGATCATGGAAATGATAAAAAACCGTAAAGTGCTTCTATTATTATGTACCACATTGAGTGGATTACTTGTCACAGGCTGCTCCAGTATCATGACTCATAATGGCCCCTATCAAGGTTATTATTCTGGAGCAAAGGCCAATCTTGGCATGCTGAAAGATGACAACACAGGATGGGTCATGAAACCGTTACTTGCTATTGATCTTCCATTCTCAGCCTTCTTGGATACACTTCTTATCCCCTATGATTATGCTCGTTCAGATCAAGACAAAGCAGGTGAATCTCCTAAACATCGCATTGAGCAGTTAGAGAAGAACTCAACCACTACACTGAAAGCCCCCAAAATTGTGCATAATGGTTCCACCCCAATCCAATAGACGCTTTCAGTCGAGATAAAATCATCTATATGTTTATAACTACGTGACTGGGGTGAGTGAGTCTTGTTCCAAGTCATTCCTGTTCCAAGTCATTCCTGTTCCAACTAATTCCTGTTTCAACTACGAATATCTGCCGATATCCCTCAATATCACGCATAAAGGCAACATAGCGGTCGTCCGGTGATATTACTATCGCATCGGCAGAAGGCGCTTCATCGGTGCGTTCCGTTAAACGACGCATTTCTCCATTTTGACAACTACAAAGCATGACACTGTTGTCACAAACACACGCAATAAACCGGCCACGGCTATCCCAGCTTAATGCAGATTGAATATTGTCAGGACCGTGAGTTATCTGCACTGGATCACCGCCATTTGGCGAGATATACCATAATTGGACGATCCCCTTTTCGTCTTTCATCAGAAAACAGATTTTGCTGCCATCCGGCGATGCTCTCAACCAATGTCGGGGAACATTCACCACCCCCGGCCAGCGTTTGTCATGTGTAAAGGTCAATCGTCTCTGCTTCACACCCGATGGCGGAGCGGGCAAGGTTGTTTCCGTTCCCTCCAGAGGTTGATTGCCCGCAATAGCGTAATTACTGTCGTTTTCAGGTAAGTCAACAAGATAAATTTCCGGGATCTTTTCACCATTCTTTGCGCGAGTATCCCCAATAAAAGCCAGTGCCCAGCGTTGCCATTGGCCATTATCTTTGAGATAGCCCCGCTGCCCAATCCAACCTTCTTCATAAGCCCGATTGATATCATCACTTCCAGGACGAGGATGTGCTGTAGTCTGGCTGACAATAACCGAAAAGTAGCTGCCGGCATATTCTCTCGGATGTTTTGTAGTAGGTATAACAGGCTGTAAGGGTACGGCGACAGCGACATTACGTAAGTCCAGCGTAGGGTCTAATTCATGCATCACATGATCGTTATAGGTGAAACTCAAGCGGCTGCCGTCAGGACTGAAAACGTGAACGTGCGTACCTCCCCGCAAAGCGCCAGCAGTATAAGGTGGCGTAATATCCATCGCGTCAATGTTAACTGCGACTTTCGGCTGGATATCAGAGACAATCACACCCCGACGATGATGAAAATCATAATGCCACTGCTCATCGGGTTTTTCTGGGCCATGAATAAACGCATAACGAGTCGGCTCCTGCTGACTCACAGTCACAACACCGACATGTGCTCCATCTTTCGCCTGATAGATCGCTTCAGTTTGCCCATTATCAACATGAATTTTTTCTATCGTTAAGCCAGTGAAAGATGCTCCATTAGGGCGGACGTCGTATACCAACCATTGACTGTCAGGAGTCCAGATATTTGTATTAGTTATTTGATGACTACGGCTATCAAATGTAATCTGATGTTCCTTAAAGACCATTTTTCTACCTTATCTTGCGGAGGATTCAGATAATAAAAACTAATTTTATGCAAATTTGACTAAAAAATTTCAGTCGAGACGTTATTATTTCAACAGTACTCTTTACTTCTACGTTATTCCATTTGATTAAACTTATGCTACTCAGTGTCCTTTATATCATTGGTATTACGGCTGAAGCCATGACAGGCGCCTTAGCCGCTGGCCGTCGAAAAATGGATGTGTTCGGCGTTATCATTATTGCTTCCGTGACAGCCATTGGTGGTGGTTCTGTCCGTGACATTATTCTGGGTCATTACCCCCTTGGCTGGGTAAAAAATCCTGAATATATTGTGACCGTTGCCTGTGCTGCGGTAGTCACTATCTGGGTTGCTCCCATGATGAAACATTTGCGCCGTTTATTTCTCATTCTTGATGCGATTGGTTTAATCGTTTTTTCCATTATTGGCGCTCAAATTGCACTAGATATGGAATACAGCCCGATAATCGCAGCCATTGCCGCAGTGATTACAGGGGTTTTTGGCGGCGTACTGCGCGATATGTTTTGTAATACCATTCCTTTGGTATTCCAGAAAGAGATTTATGCCGGTGTTTCTTTTGCAGCTGCTTGGCTGTATATCGCCTTATTACATACACCACTGCACCCGAATAGCGTGGTTTTAATTACGCTTATCTCAGGTCTTGCTGCACGATTGATTGCCATCCGTTACCGTCTTGGTTTACCCATTTTCAATTATGATGGCACAGACCACTAACACTAATATAAGCGTTTGGGGCAGGTTGCTGCCCCTGCGTATCTTGAACAATCATCCTATTCACCTCCGATTCCTTGCAACATTAAAGTGTTAACTAGTGTTTGAATTTCAGGATGCTGCAAGAACTCTGCAATTTTGGCTTTTTGTTTTACTGTTAATTTTTGTTTTACTGTTAATGAATTATTCTCGCCCATATTGGAGAATTGCACCTCCCTGTGCCAACCTACTTCATCCATCAATCGATTGGCATAAGGCATTCCTATCGCCTCACGCCATAATGAAATGGGCTGTGATCGTGCCTGTTGAAATTGGGTGAAAATCAATTCAGCACGCTTCGCACCAATATTGGGTATTTCAGCAAGTTGCTCCATATTTAGTGCCAACCAATCCGTTAAACGTGTTACTAATCCATGTTTAACCAAAGCAGACCACGTTCCTTGCCCTACGCCTTTCATTTTTAGTTTTTCACCAAGCCAAGTCAGGCGAGCAATAAACTGCTGCTGGCAACGATTATCATTTAAATTGTCGTTCATATGATCATGATTACTCGTAAGACAGCTCAGGAAGTGATATTCCTGCGCATCAGGTGGCTGAATCTCAGTTCGTTCAGCAATCCGCCACATCACCTTATTGAGTTTAGGAACCCCATGACCCGCCAACGCCACAGTGACTTTATCTCCCGGATATACATTCCACTGTTTCCAGCGTTTGACCGAGCCGATATTAACGCGACTGACCTGCCGATCATCCAGTTCCACTTTTTCTAACTCCAAGACAACGGATATTTTTCCTGTTCTCCCTACCGTAAAATTGACATTTTTTACGGCTGTTAATTGCTGTCGTAATGGATATTTCCATGCAATCGCCCAACTGCTGGAACCCGTTCGCCATTGGCGCCCGGCTGGTTCAGCTTCCTGCCGTAAAACAACGCCATCTGTAGCAAAAGGGAGGGGCTGAACAAAATAGTCTTTCCACCCTTTTTCAGCCTCTTCTACCGTAGTAATCGGATAGCTATATTGCTGTGCGATGGGAAACCCCATCTCTGCCAATTTTTCCAGTTTTATAGCCATTTCATGTGGTCCATCCGGCCAGCCCCAGATAAAGACCCCAATTTGTTCAAGTTCCGGCGCAGGAGTCTTGCGCATCATCAGCCCCGCTACCTTGCTGCGGGAACCTAAGCTACCGGCAACTGATTGTTGATGATGCATCTGCTGCCAAAAAAGCTCGCCCTGTAACACCAAATGCTCCGGTACACTATTTATCTGATGAGGGATCGTTATTTGCTTAGGGATCGCCGGAATGAATGGGCTTTTATCCATCCAATCTGTACCTTCAGTACCATTACCTCGGCTGATGACCCCAACCAAATGCCCTTTTTCATAAACCAATGTAACAGCAACACCATCAACTTTAGGTTGCAGCCAGACACCCGTTCTCCCCTGTAACCACTGGCGCACTTCCCATGCCTCTTTCAGTTTATGCAGACCAGTATGCTGGATAGGATGAGGCTGTTTTCCCTCCCAAGGCACAGTAACTGCAAAAGTGCCATCTGAAACTGAAAAAGTGATGTCTGGAGCCTGAGTTAAGCAACCCTGCCAAAACGTCATGGTTTCCAGCAATTGATCATAGATTTCATCATCTATTTCACTGATACCTTGCTGGCGATAAAGGTGATCCCATTTCGCCATCTGTTGCGTCAGATGTTCTATTTCGTGCTGAAGCTTTTCCTGTGACCATTCAGGACAATCGGCCTTATTTGCAAAGGCCGTGGGGATGCCAAATAGCAGCCCCCACATTGTGATGAAAAAGCTGATAAAAAAACTGATGAGAAAATTAAGCATCCTTGCTCCGTAAGTTCCTAAGACACGGGCAAAGAATAAAAAGTAAGAAAACTTTTACCAAGATTAAAAATATAGGTTTGCGAAGCATTTCTAAAAATTAATATTCAATTTCTGCAACCGTTTATTTTTCCTGAAATTGTTTCGCAAAATAATCTATTAACAGCAATTTGCTAAGAAAAAATTTTGTCCAAATGTTCGTTGGCATGTATTGTAACGCTGCATGGATTGACGTATCCGTGTATACTATGTGGGGTTTTATATTCCTGCGCTTGCATTTGTTAATACCCAATCAGTCAAGAAATCATCATGAACCAAGGAACGTTATATATTGTTTCTGCACCGAGTGGAGCAGGCAAATCAAGCCTTATTCAGGCTTTATTAAAAACTCAGCCGTTGTATGACACTCAGGTTTCTGTTTCACATACAACACGCCAATCACGTCCGGGCGAAAATCATGGTGAGCATTATTTTTTCGTCACAGTGAATGAATTCCAAAATATGATCGACCATGATGAGTTTTTGGAATATGCCTGTGTTTTTGGTAACTATTACGGTACATCCCGCAAAGTGATCGAAGATACGCTCGCCAGTGGTGTCGATGTTTTTCTTGATATTGACTGGCAAGGTGCACAGCAAATCCGTAAGAAAATGCCAGAAGCCCGTAGCATTTCCATTCTTCCACCATCCAAGGAAGAATTGCTTCGTCGCCTGCGTGGACGCGGCCAGGACAGCGAAGAAATCATTGCAAAGCGCATGGCTCAGGCTGTCGCGGAGATGGAGCATTACAACGAATATAATTACGTCATCATTAATGATGACTTCAATATGGCATTAGCCGATTTGCAATCTATCATTCGTTCAGAGCGTCTACGATTAGATCGTCAGACTCAGCGGCATGATGCCTTAATCAGCAAATTATTGGCAGACTGAACCAAGTTTCAGTATTATGCCCAGTCATTTATTTATCTTATCTGTGGAGTAGCACACATATGGCACGCGTAACTGTTCAAGACGCAGTAGAAAAAATTGGTAACCGTTTTGACCTGGTGTTGGTCGCTGCTCGCCGAGCACGCCAATTGCAATCGGGTGGCAAAGATCCTCTCGTTCCAGAAGAAAACGATAAAATGACTGTTATCGCTCTGCGTGAAATCGAGCAAGGCCTCATCAACAATAAAATTCTTGATGTTCGTGAGCGTCAGGAACAGCAAGAACAAGACGCTGCGGAAATCAAAGCCGTTTCTGCCATCGCTGAAGGTCGTCGTTAATTTTACGGTAGGTCTGCCTTGTACCTGTTTGAAAGCCTGAATCAGCTAGTTCTGAAATATTTGCCTGGAGATCAAATCGATCTACTTAAACAGGCCTATGCTGTTGCGCGGGATGCCCACGAAGGGCAAACCCGCACCAGCGGTGAACCATACATAACCCACCCTGTCGCCGTTTCCTGTATTCTGGCCGAAATGCGCCTTGATCATGAAACACTTATGGCAGCACTTCTGCATGATGTCATTGAAGATACCCCAGCGACATTTCAGGATATAGAGCAATTATTTGGCACTGCTGTCGCCGGATTGGTGGAAGGTGTATCCAAGCTGGATAAGCTGAACTTCCGTGACAAAAAAGAAGCTCAGGCTGAAAACTTCCGCAAAATGATCATGGCAATGGTACAAGATATTCGTGTCATTTTGATCAAACTGGCAGACCGTACACACAATATGCGAACACTTGGCTCTCTGCGCCCCGACAAACGGCGGCGCATTGCTAGGGAGACGCTGGAAATTTATAGTCCGCTGGCTCACCGTTTAGGTATTCATCACCTGAAAACAGAGTTGGAGGAACTGGGGTTTGAAGCCCTGTATCCTAACCGTTACCGCGTGATTAAGGAGGTTGTAAAATCCGCCCGTGGTAATCGCAAGGAGATGATCCAAAAGATTCTGTCTGAAATTGAAGGCAGATTAACAGATGCCGGTATCACTTGTACCGTCAGTGGCCGCGAAAAACATCTCTACTCTATCTATCGTAAGATGCATCTGAAAGAACAGCGTTTCCATTCCATCATGGATATCTACGCCTTTCGTGTCATCGTTGATAATCTTGATACCTGCTATCGGGTACTGGGGCAAATGCACAGTTTATATAAACCGCGCCCCGGCCGAGTAAAAGATTATATTGCCATTCCCAAGGCCAACGGCTACCAATCACTGCACACCTCTCTTATTGGCCCGCATGGCGTTCCCGTTGAAGTTCAAATCCGTACTGAAGACATGGATCAGATGGCAGAGATGGGGGTTGCAGCACACTGGGCCTATAAAGAGCAGGGAGAATCCGGCACCACTGCACAAGTACGAGCTCAACGCTGGATGCAGAGCTTACTGGAGCTTCAGCAAAGTGCTGGAAGCTCTTTTGAATTTATTGAAAGCGTAAAGTCTGATTTGTTCCCTGATGAGATTTACGTTTTTACCCCTGAAGGGCGGATTGTGGAGTTACCTGCTGGCGCAACACCCGTCGATTTTGCCTATGCTGTCCATACAGATATCGGGCATGCCTGTGTCGGTGCCCGCGTTGATCGCTTACCTTATCCACTCTCACAAACTCTCAGCAGTGGGCAAACTGTCGAAATCATCACTGCGCCAGGTGCACGCCCTAACGCTGCATGGCTGAATTTTGTCGTCAGCTCCAAAGCACGAGCCAAAATCCGTCAGTTACTGAAAAACCTGAAACGGGATGATTCCATTGGACTGGGTCGCCGTCTGCTCAATCACGCTCTTGGCAACGGTACGAAAGTTATCGATATTCCTCAGGAGAATATCAACAAAGAACTGGCAAGAATGAAGCTTGCCACTTTGGATGACTTACTGGCAGAAATAGGTTTAGGTAATGCCATGAGCGTCGTTGTTGCCCGAAATTTATTGCTGGGTGCTGCGGAAAAAATTCCCAACGGCAATGCCAATTCGTCTCGCAAGCTGCCTATCAAGGGTGCAGATGGCATTTTGATCACCTTTGCCAAATGTTGTCGTCCAATTCCAGGCGACCCCATTATTGCCCATATCAGCCCGGGGAAAGGTTTGGTAATCCACCACGAATCCTGCCGCAATATCCGTGGATATCAGAAAGAACCGGAAAAATTCATGCCTGTCGAGTGGGATAAAGATATCAATAGCGATTTTATTGCCGAAATTAAAGTTGATATGTTTAACCATCAGGGCGCACTGGCAAATCTGACAGCCGCCATTAATGATGCAAACTCCAGTATTCAAAGCATGAATACTGAGGAAAAAGATGGCCGCGTTTATTGTGCTTTCATCAGGCTGACAACCAAAGACCGGATCCAGCTGGCGAATATCATGCGTAAGATACGTGTCATGCCAGATGTGATGCGAGTCAGCCGTAACCGAAACTAAAAGGTTATGAATCCAAAACGTTACGCTCGTATTTGCCAGATGATGGCGATGCGTCAACCTGATTTGACGATTTGTTTAGAAGAAGTCCATAAGCCGCATAACGTATCCGCTGTCATTCGTACGGCGGATGCAATCGGTATCCACCAAGTCCATACCATTTGGCCCACGCAACAATTAAGAACGCAACTCTCCTCTGCCGCCGGTAGTAACAGTTGGGTTCAAGTGAAAACACATGCCACTATTGAGCAGGCCATCATGCAATTTAAATCCGATGGTATGCAGGTACTGGCAACTCATCTTTCTGATAAAGCCGTCGATTTCCGCCAGATAGATTACACTAAACCTACCTGCATCATTATGGGGCAGGAAAAGAAAGGCATTTCAAAACAAGCTATCGCTTTAGCCGATCATGACATCATCATTCCGATGGCGGGTATGGTGCAATCATTGAATGTTTCTGTAGCATCAGCCTTGATCTTGTATGAAGCACAACGACAACGGCAATTGGCTGGAATGTACCAGCAAAAAGAAAGCACGCTCTCCGAAGAAGAACAACAAAAGTTGCTTTTCGAAGGGGGATACCCTGTTTTGGCTGCCGTTTCTCGCCGTAAAGGGCTAGAACAGCCATTGATTGATAAGCAAGGGCAAATCATCGCAAGTGAATCTTGGTGGGCAGAAATGCAAGCGACAAACGCACCATCAAAAAGGAAATATACCCAATAGATTTCGAGTTGCATTGAGGCGGCCAACAAAGAGGCAACCTGAAAGATAAAGGGGATAAATCACACCGACGGAGAAATCGCATGAAAGGCCAACTACTTGATGCCATCCCCTTAACCACCCTACATGGTGTTGGAGCCAGTCAGGTCAATAAACTCGCCAAATTGGGGTTGGTCAATCTACAGGATTTGTTGCTACATCTGCCCCTCCGTTATGAGGATCAAACCCGCCTGTATAACATCAGTGAATTGCTGCCCGGCATTCATGCTACGGTAACAGGTGAAGTATTGCGTACTAATGTGGTTTTTGGACGCCGACGCATCATGACTTGCCAAATCAGCGATGGAACCGGAGTGCTGACCCTGCGTTTTTTCAACTTCACCGCCAGCATGAAAAATAATCTGGCCGAAGGAAAACACGTTGTTGCCTATGGTGAAATCCGTCGAGGGAATCAAGGGCCGGAGATTATTCATCCAGAATATAAAGCTCAGCAAAATACCGGCCGTGTCCAGCTACAAGATACGCTCACTCCCATCTATCCCACGACTGAGGGAGTACGTCAGACAACCCTGCGCAAGTTGATCGAGCAGGCATTGGAGATAATGGATACCTGCGCTATTAATGAGTTGCTGCCGGAAAAGTTCAGCCGAAACCTCATCAGATTGCCCAAGGCCCTGCATACGTTGCACTATCCACCACCGGATATCTCTCTGAACGATTTAGAAAATGGCCGACACCCAGCCCAACGCAGGTTGATTCTGGAAGAGCTGCTGGCGCACCACTTAAGTATGCTGGAGGTCAGAGCAGGAGCACAGCGTTTCCACGCTCAGCCGCTCACAGCGAACGATTCGCTAAAGCAGCAGCTTCTGAGCCAGTTGCCATTCTCACCCACTGGTGCTCAAGCCCGTGTCGTTTCAGAAATAGAACATGATCTGGAAAAAAATGTCCCCATGATGCGCTTAATACAAGGGGATGTCGGTTCGGGTAAAACATTGGTAGCAGCTTTAGCAGCCGTACGCGCCATTGTTCATGGTAAGCAAGTTGCATTGATGGCGCCAACTGAATTGCTGGCTGAGCAACACGCCAATACTTTCCGCCAATGGCTTGAGCCACTCGGTATTCAAGTAGGCTGGTTGGCTGGCAAACAGAAAGGGAAAGCACGTCAGGCACAGCAAGAGGCGATTGCGAGTGGTCAGGTAAGCATGGTCGTCGGTACACATGCGATGTTTCAGGAGCAAGTCAAATTTGCAGGATTGGCATTGGTTATTATTGATGAGCAGCACCGTTTTGGTGTTCATCAACGCCTTGCGTTATGGGAAAAAGGCCGCGAACAAGGCTTTCATCCCCATCAATTAATCATGACAGCAACCCCGATCCCGCGCACATTGGCAATGACTGCCTATGCCGATCTGGATACATCCATCATTGATGAATTACCGCCGGGCCGCACACCTGTGACGACCGTTGCCATTCCTGATACCCGTCGGAATGACATTATCCAACGAATCAAAAGCGCTTGTCTGGATGAAGGCCGTCAGGCTTATTGGGTATGTACGTTGATCGAAGATTCTGAAGTACTGGAAGCGCAAGCTGCACAGGCAACCAGTGAAGAACTGGCATTGGCATTGCCGGAACTGAAAATCGGCTTAGTGCATGGGCGAATGAAACCAGCAGAAAAACAAGCCATCATGGAAGCTTTCAAGCAGGGTGAATTACAATTACTGGTCGCCACCACCGTGATTGAAGTCGGTGTCGATGTGCCCAATGCCAGCCTGATGATCATCGACAATCCTGAACGACTGGGACTAGCTCAATTGCATCAGCTTCGTGGGCGTGTCGGACGTGGTGCCATTGCATCACATTGTGTCCTGCTCTATAAAACACCGCTGACCAATACCGCCAGAATACGTCTGCAAGTTTTACGGGACAGTAACGATGGTTTTGTGATTGCCCAAAAAGATTTGGAGATCCGCGGGCCGGGTGAATTACTTGGTAAGCGCCAAACGGGTAATGCTGAATTCAGGATCGCCGATTTATTGCGGGATCAAAGTATGTTGCCCGAAGTTCAACGCATCGCGCGCTATATTCACCAACACTATCCTGAACATGCCAAGGCACTGATTGAGCGCTGGATGCCGGATAGCTCACAATATAGCCATGCTTAAAAATACGCACCTTATAGTAATGAATAAATAAATAGTAATGAGCCAATAAACAAGCGAAAAAATGCCGCTGGATATTTCAGCGGCATATTTAGCCATGATTTCAGGCAAAGTCAAAAGTGGATCAATTTAACCTGCTACAGATGGAAATACCGGTAATAACAGATACATTTTGATAACAGCAGCGTTAACGATATCAATAAAAAATGCGCCTACCATTGGTACGAGCAAGAATGCCACATGTGATGGCCCAAAACGGTCAGTAATCGCCTGCATATTCGCGATAGCCGTTGGCGTTGCGCCTAAGCCAAAACCACAATGACCGGCTGCCAATACGGCTGCATCATAGTTTTTACCCATCACACGATAAGTGATGAAAATAGCATACAACGCCATAACGACAGACTGCACGGAAAGAATGATCAGCATCGGCAGTGCAAGGGAAGCCAACTGCCACAATTTCAGGCTCATCAATGCCATCGCTAAGAACAGTGACAAACTGACATTACCCAAGACTGAAACCGCACGGTCAAAGACCCGATAAAAACCAATCAGTGACAGGCTATTACTGAGGATCACCCCAACGAACAGTACACACACAAAGGTAGGCAATTCAAAAGCGGTACCTTTCAATCCAGCCTGAATAAAGTTGCCTGCTAACAAGCAAATAGAGATCATGGCTATGGTTTCCAGCATGACCAATGGAGTAATCAGTCTGCCAGTATACGGTTTTTCAAATGCAGTCGGGATCTCATCATCGGCACCTAAACCCGGTGTTTTGGTATTTTTCACCAAAAAACGAGCAACTGGGCCACCAATCAAGCCACCTAATACCAAGCCGAATGTCGCACACGCCATTGCCACTTCTGTCGCACTCTCGAAGCCATAGCGTTCCGTGAAGATTTGCCCCCAAGCAGCGCCCGTTCCATGTCCACCTGAAAGTGTAATAGAACCTGCCACTAATCCCATTAATGGGTCAAGGCCCAGCATTTCCGCCAATGCAATACCTACGGTATTTTGTACCAATAACAGGCCAACAACCACAAAGATAAAAATGATCAGAGATTTGCCGCCTGCTTTCAGGCTGGCAAGGTTGGCGTTCAGACCGATTGTGGCAAAGAACGTCAACATCAGGGGGTCTTTAAGAGATAAATCGAAACTGACTTCCCAACCCGTGAATTGTTTAACCGCCAGCAAAATAAAAGCGGCCAGTAATCCACCTGCGACTGGCTCAGGGATCGTATATTTTTCAAGGAATGGGACTGATTGTACGAGTTTTCTTCCTAGTAGTAAAACAAGTGCGGCAACAACGAGCGTGCCGTAAATATCCAGATGATACATTTATGTACCCCATCTATTGTTAAAATTATGTGAATTTAATGTGACGTTATAATCATCCTATAAAAACGCCAAGAGCAGGTAAGGGTTGGATTAGAAAGAAAATCATTAATAAACACAAGTTAAAACATTTAAAAATGTGACGGAATTAAGCCGCCTTTTATTATTAAAAAGTTACGCAACCGATTGCTTTACTGGTGAGGATCATTAAAATATGTTTTTTTGTCCATCCGGAATTTCATAACATGGTCAATTTAACCCGTGGATCCAATTCATTAGAAGTTCCTGACAAATCAGACAATGAATTGCTCTATCGACTCGAAGATAAGCCTCCCTTTCCACATGCCCTATTTGCTGCCTGCCAACATTTACTAGCAATGTTTGTTGCTGTTATTACCCCAGCCATGTTGATTTGTCAGGCTCTCGGTCTTCCTGAGCAGGATACACAGCGCATTATCAGTATGTCGCTGTTTGCTTCTGGTTTAGCATCCCTTATTCAAATTCGCTCTTGGGGGCCAATTGGTTCTGGCTTGCTTTCAATTCAGGGAACCAGCTTTAACTTCGTGGCACCACTTATCATGGGTGGACTGGCGCTGAAAAATGGCGGAGCGGATATCCCAACGATGATGGCGGCTCTCTTCGGTACGTTAATGATTGCCTCAATGACCGAAGTGCTGCTCTCCCGTGTACTGCATCTGGCAAGGAGAGTCATTACTCCTCTGGTATCCGGCATCGTGGTGATGATCATCGGCCTGTCGCTGATCCAAGTCGGGTTAACCTCAATTGGCGGTGGTTATTCCGCCATTCAAAACGGTACATTTGGTGCACCTGAAAATCTACTGTTAGCCGGTGTTGTCCTCGCCGTCATCATCTTGTTGAATCGCCAAAAGAACCCTTACCTGCGTGTTGCTTCTCTGGTTATCGCTATGACAGTCGGCTATATCGTGGCTTGGTACATGGGCATGCTTCCCCTCTCGACACCCAGAATAGATACCCCTATCCTCACGGTTCCCTCACCGCTTTATTACGGCTTGTCATGTGATTGGAATTTGCTGATCCCATTCATCCTGATTTTTATGGTGACATCTCTGGAAACAATTGGCGACATCACGGCAACCTCAGATGTTTCAGAACAACCCGTCAGCGGCCCACTATATATGAAACGTATTAAGGGTGGAGTGCTGGCAAATGGCCTTAACTCAATGGTTTCTGCGGTGTTCAATACATTCCCCAATTCCTGTTTTGGTCAAAACAATGGGGTGATCCAACTGACTGGCGTTGCCAGCCGCTATGTGGGTTACATTATTGCCTCCATGTTGATTTTATTGGGACTATTCCCCGCGGTGGCCGGTTTTGTGCAACATATCCCTGAACCTGTTTTGGGAGGTGCGACAATTGTGATGTTTGGAACTATCGCTGCTTCAG
The DNA here is from genome assembly GCF_002632725.1 of Xenorhabdus hominickii. GTDB lineage: Bacteria > Pseudomonadota > Gammaproteobacteria > Enterobacterales > Enterobacteriaceae > Xenorhabdus > Xenorhabdus hominickii. Next base: position 1,018,562 of record NZ_NJAI01000001.1, on the reverse strand, counting down.
GTGTCAGAATAGTTTCCCGCGAGCCATTAAATCGTCGTGCAATTATGATTATCGCACTGTCGCTGGCTGTAGGGTTAGGCGTCTCACAACAACCATTGATTTTGCAGTTTGCACCTGAGTGGGTGAAGAATTTACTCTCCTCAGGCATCGCAGCGGGTGGATTAACAGCCATTTTGCTGAACTTAATTTTTCCTCAGGAAAAATAACCAATAATTTTGCCTATATTTTATCCCTCACTCCCGCTTACCCAGCGGGAGTTTTCTTTTTTGCTTTCGTTTTGCATAGCGACTCGCAATAGCTATACTCGCTCACTCGAAAAAAAATTAATTAATATTTTTGTCAGCTTCATCTATTGAGTGCCTATCCGTTTTACGGCATAAAAGGGATTCTATTAGGGGGATATACTGAGGTGAAATCATGAAGTGGTTAGGGAAAGGTGTTGTCGCGCTTCTATTACTGCTGCTTTTAGCAATCATAACTATCTATGTTGTTGTTCAAACACATTGGGGAGCAAAAAAAATAAGCCAATGGCTTAACAAAAAAGGACATTACCAAGTCAGTATTGAAAGCATCAGTCATAGCTGGTCACAACCGACCACCTTAACGTTGGGCTGGGTTGATATCCGCGATAAACAAAGCCCGTTCGCACTCAATGCCAACACAGTTAATCTTGATTTCAAATGGCGTGATCTTTTTACCCTCAAAAACCTCCAGCGCCTCACATTACAGCAAGGAACATTAACACTAGCCGGAAATCAATTTTCCCCACGCTTGCAAGCAGACATTCTGCAACTGAACCAGATGAATGTTCAGTTAAAAAATCCAAATACACATATTCAAGCGGAAAATATCACCGGTGGCATTACGCCCTGGTTGCCTTCTGAGGAAGCTCCGTTTGGTGATGGGCAGTACCAATTCAGCGCCAGTACGCTCCGTTTAAATGGCATTCCTGTTGAAAATGTCATTATGCAGGGCAGTTATCAGGGGAAAACTCTGACTATCAGCTCTTTCGGCGCAACTTTTCTGCAAGGCGCCATTTCTGGAGATGGTCAGAAATTACCCGATGGTAGCTGGCGGGTGAACAATCTCCTGCTCAGTGATATCCGCTGGCAAACACCGATAGCATTGAGCACATTGAAGGAAAAAATCAGTCACCTCCCTGCTATTTACGTTAAAGATCTCAATATCACCAATGCCAAGTTACAAGGGCAAAACTGGTCTGTCGATTATCTGGATAGCACCATTAAAAATTTGGGGCTGGTCAATGGCAGTTGGGATACTGAAGATGGACTGATTGACTTTAATGTTACGGATATGGTGCTGAATAACGCACAATTCCGCGATACTCTTGGGAAACTCCATTTTTTAGGTGATACTTTTACCGTTTCCAGTCTAACCACCCATTATCAAAAAGGATTATTCAACATCCAATCTGAATGGGATCGCAAAACACGGCAACTGGCTATCAACAATAGCTCAGTATCTGGGTTGTTTTATACTCTGCCACCAGCATGGCTCAACGCTTTCAAAAAACCCGCACCTGAATGGATTTCAGGGCTGAAATTAAATGATATTGGTATCAATAATACTGTGCTGATTGATACCAATCCCAACTTCCCATTCCAGTTCACCACCCTTTCGGGACATATTAATACTCTGGATCTCCTGAAAAATGGCAAATGGGGATTGTGGAATGGTCAGGCATCCTTGCAGGCGGCCGGAGGGACATTCAATAAGATTGAAATAGCTCGCCTTTATCTGCAATTACATGCCACAGATGGCAAAGTCATCATTGATAAACTGAACGCTTTCAACGGAGATGGGCTATTACAGGTGACAGGCACGGCCGAACAACAAATTAACCAAACGCCTTTTAACCTCAATTTCAAAGGAATGAATGTGGATTTGAGCACATTGCCGCAATGGGGATGGGTACCGCTGACTCTTCAGGGTGCAGGTAATTTCTCACTTGCGATTACAGGTGAACTCTCTGCTGATGATGCCAAAAACACAATCAATGGCACACTGATTGCTGAAGATAAATCATCAGGCAAAGAGTCTCAGTCTATTGAACAAGGGCTGATTTCAACGGACCACTGTTCACCAACAACAGTTTCTCCAGTAGATAGCCCTGCAACCGATCAATCAATCACCAATCCATTAACCACCGAGCAACCAACAACAGAAAGCAAAACCTGCGCCAAAATTAGGTTGTAAAAATCAGGTCGTAACAAGCCGTTCGGGAGGCAGGACGATATAAGTACCGGTGAACACGCTACCAATGCCATGTTCACCGCTAACCTGCACTTCCAATTTAACTCGCGCTTTATTGCCTCGGGCAAGACGGGCCAAATCACCACTCATGTTATTGAAATCCGCCGTTGCACTGGGACGCCCAGTAATGGGCTGTCGGTAACGGATATTAGCATCCACCAGAATAATATCTCCCCCCAATTGACGCTCCTGTAACAACAGCCAAATCAGCCCCCATGCTGTTAAAGTAGCCTGCGAAAACAGACTGCCTGCGAAAATTGTATGATGCGGGTTCTGGTTTCCGGCTTCAGGCATCGTGGTAATAAAACGCTGTCCGGTATATTGAGTGATCCTCAGCCCCATCTTCTCACTTAAAGGAATGTGTTTATGCCAGGCCCGCTGCAACTCTGCACACCAATCAGGGCGGTGTAAAATATCATCAAGGCTCATAATCGGCTTGATCATCAGAAAATGATTAATGGGTAATGTCCCGGCACCATTGATCAAGCCCCGGTTTTGAAAACCTAACTTATCAAAAAAATCAACGGCATTTTCCCGTGCACTGCAAACGATCCGTTTCACACCTTCCTGTCTGGCTACCGATTCCAATGCCATCGCAACCAGTGTACCCAACCCTTTCCGCTGCACTCCGGGATGAACAGCCAGAAAACGGATTGCACCTTCGTTGTCTGCATTAATATATAAGCGCCCAACCGCAACCGGATTACTATGCTCGTCCACCACCATTTGATGATGGGCCATTGAATCATAGCCATCTTTCTCTGAACCGATAGGCTGATGCAGCGGCTTACGCAGCATCTCCCAACGAAATTGGTAATAAGTTTCCAACTCTTGTTCTGTTTGAGGTACTCTCAGATGGTACATAGAAACAGCCCCTTCTCTTATGTGGTCATGTGTAGTCAGGGGGAAACATATACAGCATATAGTGGGTTACTTTATACTCGCTATACTTGCAACCAGAAAGTCACTGGTCCATCATTCGTCAAACTGACTTTCATATCAGCCGCAAATTTCCCCGTTTCTGTTTTTACACCAGTTACATGGCACTGTTCAACAAAATAGCGATAAAGTTCATCTGCTTTTTTAGGTTCAGCACCATCAGAAAAGCTAGGTCTTAAACCTTTTTGAGTATCCGCAGCCAATGTAAATTGAGATACAACCAACAGACTGCCTTGAGCCTGCTGAACATTCAGATTCATTTTTCCCTGCTCGTCACTGAATACCCGATATCCCATGACTTTTTCGCATAAACGCTGTGCTTTCTGCGGGTTATCATCTTTCTCAACGCCCAACAATACCAACAATCCTTGCTCAATCTCTCCAATCGTTTCATCATCAACAACTACCTTTGCCTGTGTTACACGCTGAATTAATGCGATCATTTTTCTTGCCTGCTATCCTGTTATTCCATTACCCATATAAAATAGAAATAGATAATCCATGAATATGATATTTTGGCCAAACCATATCATGCCATAACGTTGAGAACCTGCTTCATTAGGCTCTTATTGCTGTTTGCTATTTTTGGCATTATAAATTATGTCACAGCAACAAAACTGTCATCCTTGCCCAAAAACAGGCAAGGAGAACGGAAGAAAACTTCTCTCGCAATGGGCGGAAGAGATTAATTTCCTGTGGGAAGTGAGAAATCATGTGCCTTAAAATAATCAGGGATTACATTCCTGTCCGTCACATGAATGGCATTGATACCTGATTTTTTCGCTGTTTCAACATATTCTAAAACATCATCAAAGAACATGGCTTGATCTGCTGTCACACCTTCTGTTTCAAGCACATATTTAAAAATATCAGGATTCGGTTTACGCATACCCAAATTTTGAGACAAATAAAGAAAATCAGTTGATGTTGTAATCTCAGGGTACTGTACTGGCCAGTAATCCAGATGCAGATGGTTGGTATTTGATAGAACAACCACTCGATGCCCTTGATCACGTAGTTTATTCATTAACTCAATGACTTCCTGCCTGACGCCAATAAAAATCGCATTCCAGCCTTCCACAAACTGTTCAAAACTGAGTGAAATATCCATTTCATCGCACATAACGTCTGCAAATGTTCGGTCACTGATTTTCCCGCATTCATGTTTTTCGAAGGTTTCTCCCACTGAAAATTTTGGGGTCAATGTTGCCAGCGGCGTCCCACTCAGATTACTCCAGACAGCCAATGCTCTTTTAAAATCAATATCAATAATCACGTTACCCATATCGAAAATATACAGCATACCCCCTCCTGATTGATGCGCATCATTGAGTACTTTTATCATAATTTTATTAATAAAGAAGTGTGAATTGATAAAAAATAGACAAATTTCACTTTGGATTAAGAATATTAATTAATAATCGTTAAGGCCACTCATCATCAAGGACATTCAGCAATATGCAGAGTGCTACAGGCAGTGAATAGAAGATTGAGCAAAAGACTAAACAGGAAGTGTAATAACAAAATCAGGCTAAAGCGGAAAAAGACAAATACCATAAAAAACTCAGGGTGCCGAAGCACCCTAAGCTACTCATATTCAAACTGTCAGATACAGTCTGTCACACGATCAACTTCTGCCACACAGCAGCGCAGAGAAATTAAGCGTCTTTGCTACGGTTTGCGCGACGACGATCGTTTTCAGTCAAATGACGTTTACGCAGGCGAATTGACTGTGGAGTCACTTCCACTAATTCGTCATCATCAATAAATTCCAGAGCCTGCTCCAGTGTTTTCTTGATAAACGGAGACAGTGTTGTCGCCTCATCCGTTCCTGACGCACGTACGTTAGTCAGTTTTTTACCGGTCAGACAGTTAACAGTCAGATCATTAGAGCGTGAGTGAATACCGATGATCTGGCCTTCATACACTTCAGTACCGTGACCGAGGAACAACTTACCACGCTCCTGCAAGCTATACAGTGCGTAAGCAACTGCCTTGCCCTGGCCGTTAGAAATCAGTACGCCATTTTGACGACGGCCGATCTCACCCGGACGGATATCATCATAGTGGCTGAATGTCGCATACAGCAGACCAGTACCGGAAGTCATAGTCATAAATTCAGTACGGAAACCAATCAAACCACGGCTTGGAATACTGTAATCAAGACGAACACGACCTTTGCCATCTGGCAACATATCACGCATTTCACCTTTACGCTCACCCAGTGCCTGCATCACGTCACCCTGATGCTGCTCTTCGATATCCAAAGTTACCTGCTCGAACGGCTCTTGTTTGCGGCCATCGATTTCACGGAAAATAACTTTTGGACGGGAAACGCCCATTTCGAAGCCTTCACGACGCATGTTCTCAATCAGAACAGACAAGTGCAACTCACCACGACCAGATACACGGAATGCGTCTGGATCTTCAGTTTCTTCAACGCGCAATGCGACGTTGTGAACCAGTTCTTTTTTCAGACGATCAAGGATCTGACGAGAAGTGACGTATTTACCTTCACGGCCACAGAATGGAGAGGTATTAACACAGAAGTACATGCTCACGGTAGGCTCATCAACCGCCAGTGCTGGCAATGCTTCAACCGCACTCACTTCACACAGGGTATCGGAGATATTCAGTTCACCCAAACCTGTTATCGCAATAATATCGCCCGCTTCAACCTTATCAGACTCGATACGATCCAGACCCAAGTGGCTGAAAACTTTACCGATTTTACCGTTACGAGTTTTACCTTCGCTGTCAATAATAGTGATGTTCTGATTTGGTTTAACAGAACCGCGCTTGATACGACCAATACCGATAACCCCAACATAGTTGTTGTAATCCAGCTGCGAAATCTGCATCTGGAATGGGCCATCAAGATCAACCTTAGGTGGTTCAACATGATCAACAATCGCCTGATACAACGGAGTCATATCTTCCGCCATCTCAGTGTGCTCGTTACCCGCAATACCCATCAGCGCAGAAGCATAAACGATTGGGAAATCGAGCTGCTCATCGGTTGCACCCAAGTTCACAAACAGATCAAATACCTGATCCACAACCCAATCAGGACGCGCACCAGGACGGTCAACTTTGTTGATAACAACGATAGGCTTCAGACCATGAGCAAATGCTTTCTGGGTTACGAAACGAGTCTGTGGCATTGGGCCATCCATCGCATCAACCAGCAGCAGAACACTGTCTACCATTGACATTACACGCTCAACCTCACCACCAAAGTCGGCGTGACCTGGGGTGTCTACGATATTGATACGGTAATCATTCCATTTAATAGCGGTGTTTTTTGCAAGGATTGTAATACCACGTTCTTTTTCAAGATCATTGGAATCCATCACACGCTCAGTTGTCGCAGCACGCTCACCAAAGGTCCCTGACTGTTGCAGGAGTTTATCAACCAGCGTAGTTTTGCCGTGGTCGACGTGAGCGATAATGGCGATATTTCTTAAGTTATTAATTGACAAGTATTTTTACCGTTTTAGCTATTTGAGAAAATATTACATGGGTGCAGCAAGGCAGAATGCCGCTACACGCATCTAACACAAATATGCTGCTATTTTACACGTTATAGCTACAGAGGTGAAATAAATGTGAGATGTATCACTACGAAAGTTTGTTTACAGGTAAGATGGGGCTAACAGGTAGCATGCTTGATTCGTCAGTGAGTTGCTTTACTTTCGTTAAGTGGAGGGAATCTTGATACCATATTGTTCTCTCGGTTTTTAATATATTAAAAACCGAGAGAACAATATCATTTATAAACTACTATTCTATACGAAAATTAAAAAATGACCTTCTACAAGAATTCGCAGAAGGCCAATTAATATAGCCATACTGTTTTATAATACTGAGACCAATTGTAATATGATCACCTCATCATATCTCACGAACCGATAGCACCACAATCCAGCCACGGGCCAGGAGGTACAGTATTAATTTTTCCTTGCCATGTCTGGCTATCAGGATTTTTATCATCTTTATTCGTTGTATAATAAAAATAAATTTTGCCAAGATGGGCAAAATCAAATGCATTATTGCCAGCAAGTAGTTGTTGAGGAATACCTACTACTGCACAATTACTGCCATCCGTCGGCATAGTCGTTGGAAAACACCTATCTAAAGTTCTAGTTGCGGATCTTATACGCACATGTACATAAATATTAGAGCCTAATGGTACTTTAGTATCATCTCCTGTACCATCAGTGCCCATAATTTTCACAAACAATCCAGCAACACCCTTATTATTTTTATAATTCGCTATAAGTTCACAACTGATACCTTCACTTTCCGGTATTAAATTTTTTTCATCATCAGCTCCATAACTAGAGTACACCTTACATTTTTCATATAAATTGTCTGGAGATCTGCCTCTTATATATGTTACATCTATCGGTTCTGATACTAGCCTCGCTCCACTTTTTTTAATAACACTATAATCAAATTGATATAGTTTATTTTCCTCTGGAAAACTACTATAAGGTAAAGAAATAAAATAAGTTCCAAGAAATTCTTCAGGTTCTAATAAACGAGTAGGTTTATCTATCGGCTTTCCATCAATGAAGCAAAATATAGAATCATCACCCTCCGCATTATCATATGGAGGAATTTTTACGGAAAATGTTGGAGAGCTCCCGTCGGAGCGTAAAATTCCCTGATCCTCATCTTTAATAACTGGAACGTCCAAAGTAGTTGCAGGGTTTGTTCGTGTATTATCTATAATATATAAAGTTTTATTGGCTGAACTAGCACCTGTAACACCAAGTATTTCAGAATAAAGATTAACTACAGCAGAAGTGTCTTCCTTAGCATATATATATAAAACGAGTTTACCATCAGAGTCTGTCTTAACAATTAATCCTCTTTTACTACCAAATTTCCTAACTTCTAATTTTGTCTGTTTGTCAGCAGCATAAAAATCAACTTTATCAAGGTCACCACCAATATCCATTATATTAATTGGCGTACCAGATAACCCATGACTTCCATCTTGATTTTTTATCGTTGTATATGCAAAAGAAAAAATTCCTTTTGGCGGATAATTAACATGATGGGGCACTGCCAAATAATCATCACCAAGAGTCAATTTAGTTGAGGATTTATCAATAGTTCTTGCATTATACTGAACATAAATTTCACTGAATCCTATTGCATTTGAATCTGGTGTAATATAAAAACTAATAGTATCATTTTCAGAAATGTTTTCATCAACACTTAATTCAACAGTAATAACACCTTTCTTCCCACCATCAGAAATAACTATTGGTGGAATATCGCCTTCTAGATAAATCCCAACAGACCTTGTCGAATCAATATCAATACTGACCTCACTTGAAATAACATTATCGGAAGTAAAAATAATATCAAGAAAAAAATATTGCCCTATCACTACATCTGAGCCACTTGTTATATAAGGTGTAATTTTGTTACTCATTGTTATTCTCTCACTTTTATATTAACTATATAAACTGATGATTTAAACTATTTAATCATCCACCTGAATGATCATTTCAATCTATATTCATATTCTTCAAACTTCTTTTTTCTTTGTTATATTAATTTAAATCATTTTATAGATACGGAGTCATCCATGAATTCCACAGATGACTCTCTTCTTACCCAAATTGCGATTAAAAAATATATTAATCATAGTAAAAATACATATTATTTTATTGATTTTTCAAAATCAAACACCGACAGTTTCAATTCCACTATAATAGTAATTGCAATAAGTCCGTATTCCTTCGTCATCCATAATATAATATTCAAAATAAATATTAGGCGTTCCGTATTCCGGACTACTTGCAAAGTTAACAATTAAATCATGTGGTATAGAAACAACCGTGGTAGATGTCTTACCACCGGCATTGTCAGAAACATCCTTAATAGTACAAGAATACTGCTTATTGATCTTTTTATACCCTTTGTTAACGGTATAATCATCGCTATGATCACCATTCAAATACATAGTAAAATGGATTTTATCTCCAAATTTTGGTTTTTGTTTATCTGTTGGATCATTCGTTCCGATTATCTGAACAAACAAACCATAACCACCATTTTCTCTATAACCCTCAATCGATGAGGGGCCTATAGTGGAGCCATATTCCAGTTTCAACTGTTCATCATGTTTAAAAGGTGGGTGACTCTTAGGATCTGCCTCACTGGCGTATATAATAGGCATATCGAAGATACGATCAATACCATCAGCTGGCTTATTATCGCCACCGCCTATGTATGTAAAATACTCTATATTAGAATATAAAGTATTATCTATATTTCTAGCGACAACATAAGACAATTCAGATAATTCATTTAATGAAAAATCATTATAATAAAGTTCAAAACTATAATCAGGTTCTGTAGCATCTTGTATTTTTCTGACAGGTAAGTTAAGACCATTTTTAGTATAGAATAAAATATGATCTGAATCTGTTGCATCATCATAATATGGTATATTGATACTAAATTTTTGATTAGCCCCATATCCACTTAATTTACCGTTATAAAGATCCTGTATTAATGGTTTAGAAAGTAGCTCACGAGGATCTTTTGGTTTAGGACTCAAACTATATGTAATAGGAACTACATAATTTGAATTTGCTCCAGCTAGCTGAATACCTAATTGAATTACCGCTGGCTTATTTTTCACTGGATAAACTCTAAAGCTAACATTCCCCTCATCATTACTAGAAATAGGAATAAAATTATATTTATCGCTAAGAATAGGTTTAATAATTCGGAAAGGTGTTCCTTTACTCGGATCAGTCGTTATAACAATTCTTTCATTTAAATTAGCTAAGTTATCTGAATAAATCTGCATAGGAGTATTCTTCATCAGATGACCAGAACCATCAGTTAATATCATAGAATAGAGAATGAAATCATCTCCCATACTTTTAGGCATTTCATCTTTTTCTGGTGTATGACAAATCAACTTATCTACTTTTAATTTAATCTCGTCTTGATTAATTTTTCTAGCAGTGTAACTAATTTTTTTCGGTTCAACACCTGAAATATTCACACCATAAGAAACTGTAGTGCTTTCTCCTTCTGCCATTGAACCTGAATCATCAATAACCAAGTAAGCTAAAAAATCGATAGAATTTGGTGTAGAAGGTGCAGAAAGTGATGGATTAATGCTTTCTACATTTAAACCGATATAATTATCTAAAGTAAATTTAAAATCAGTAGGTATAGCTTCATTTGAAGTGATAGTAATATTCAAATAAAATCCCTGACCAATAGCAACATCAGCATTTTTTGGAACAGATAAATAAATCTGATACTTCCCAGTAGGGAATTCATTACTCTTCATATTATCGCCTTATAATTTAAATAAAATAATAAAAATAGGATGCAGTTAGTACAATATAAGTATCCATAAATCTAAGACACTTAAAAAATAACAAAAATATTTGTATTTTTAAATTAAAACACTTTATTAATTAATTTAACTTACCCTAACGTTCACCGCTTCAATTAAATCTTAATTTCATTACGGAAGTTTTTTATTTCTTTATGTTATAGATATTAATCGTCATCATCAGGTGGGCAACCTTGATTATCAATATCTTCATGATTGTATGCAGTGCTAATACCTCCCAACCATAATTTACTATATATTTTAGTTCCATCGTCCTCATCTGTATAATACTCAAAATGAAGTGAACCTGGGATACCAGACTCGCGGTATCTTGCCGCTCTAATGAGATCACAATATGGTATGGTTACTATAGCGCCATTCGAATCAAGTATTTTGAATGGATAGGTCTTCTTCTTATTTCTAGTTCTAGAGGTAAATTGCAATTTTACTCCACCACTCTGTCCAATTTTTGGTAAAGTATGCTTTTGAGGATCATTAGTGCTTTGTATTAATATATAAAGACCTATCGCATCTTTAACATATACACTCCCGCCTTTTTTTTTCTGCTCTATCATATCTAATGTAACAGTATCATGTTCATACACTTCACTTTCTTTATTAGATGGGTCACTTAGAGGAGGTGCTGCATAACTAGAATATATTTTTACTTTATTATAGACATTTTTATTATTTTCATTTGGAGAACCACCTTGACCGATAATATACTTCACCTTTGATTTATCCGAATATCTCGGCTCTCCATTCATCGGTGCAACCATATAATAAAACCCTAAAAACTCATTAAGCTTCAATTCACTATATAAAAAACAAAACTGATGTGAATATAAATCAGTTATATCATTAAGTCTATATACCGGCTTAACTTGTTTTATTTCATTAGAAATTTCACTTTTTGTAAAAAAAATAAGAGTATCTGTGCTACTATACCCAGGATATGGATTAACCCCCACATTAAACTCAGTTTTTCCAGATGTTTTTTCTAGGGTATTATCTGAGTTTTTTCCTATAATGTTTGGAGGTGAAAGACCAAAAGGAAAGTTAGAGATTGATTTAAAAACATATATAGATGCTGCATAACTTACATCAGTCACTCCCATAATTTGAGTTTGAAAATCTATTCTTGCAGACTTATCTTTTATTGGATAAACACGAAACCTTATATTACCGTGCTCATCACTATTAACAGTGAAAAACTCCGAATCATCAGGGGTATCAATTGTAATAATATCAGATGGCTCTGAATCCGTAGCTATATATACTAGAGGACTAATTAATTTACCTGTAATTGAAGATGATATTGTAACCTGAACATTTTTTAATGGAGCATTTCTATAGTCAGTAACTATACCTGAATATATGGAAAATTCACTATTATGATCACCTACTGGATTAGGCTTAGTTGGCAACTCTAAAAAATTATTGTCTGACTCTAACGTAATAATACTAGTTTCTTCTATTTTCTTTACTGTATAGGTAATTCCCTTTGGAGTAATACCATCAACATCTTTCTGTGAAATTGAAAACGCATGAACAGTATAATTAATTTGTGTCTCTGGGGATAATTGCTTATTAATTTGCAATAAAAAAAAAGCCTTGCCACAATTTTTATCTTTGACTATCCAAGGATTAATTTTAGTTACAATTATAGAGCTATCATCTCCTTCTATTGAAATATTGTTAATGTTTTTAATTACGTTTTCGTCTGCTTTAACTTCAATAGTCAAATAACAATCTTGTCCAATAATCACATCAGAACCATCTGGTATAGATACACTAATATCTCCACCAGAAGAGTATGATTCCAATTTAATAACTTTATTAAATTCAATGTTCATTTTACATCCTTATTTAATCATAAATTTAAAAACTAAGGATTTAAACCTTAATAAATTAATTCAACCATACGTTCATAATATTAATATTTTCTCAATTAGTCTTGTTTTACTTAGGACAATTGTCATCAAACGAAGAAATTCCCACAACCCCTGTGTAGATATCAACTCCCCATGTTTTGCTATTTACCGACACACCATTAACTTCAACGCTATAACTAAAATATAGTCTTCCCTGTATTCCATTGTGCCATGACTCAGCTCGCGTAAGTTCACAATATGGAATTTGAATTACAGTATAATCTTTCTTTTTTTCTCCCACTGTATAATTTGAATAAGTTTGAATATTATTCCTTGTCCGGGACGTTAACTTCATAGTCAATACTACGTTGCTCCCCAATGGTGGCAATCCATTATCCGTTCCTAAGGACTTACGTCCCTCTATAACAACATATAAACCCGTTTTTAAACCTGTAGGATCACCATTAAGTGCTAACTGATTTATTGCATCTAAAGTTAAAGAACCCGTTTCATAAAGCACATCATCATCGCTAGAAGGTGAAATAGGTGATTTGGCATAACTGGTATATACCTTGACCTTATTATAAATACCATCATCATTATCAGGAGAATTTCCTGGGCTACCAACATACATTAATCTCGATTTCATTGAGTATGTTGGATTCCCATTTACAGGAGCTATCATATAATATAAGCCTAATAAATCATTGCGGACCAAGTTTTCATACATAAAACTAAAACGAGCTGTTACCAAGCTTGATATGCTTTGTAGCTTATATATTGGTAGCATTTGAGTTATTTTGTTCTTTTGACTACGATCCATATAGAAAAATATCAGGCTATCAGTATTACTATATCCAGGATATGGATTAATGCTTACTTGAAATTCTTTTTCACCTGGTATTTTTTTAAGTATACCATTATTATTGATTCCTTCTATATTTGGAGATGGTGGGCCAAATCCAAAATCATCTAGAGCTTCAAAAACATATATGGATGCTGCATAGTTTGTATCAGTTACACCATTTATTTGAGTCTTGAAGTCGATTCTTGCCGAAGTGTTCATATTAGTATATATACGAAACCTCACATAGCCATTATCGCTCTCTATAAGGAAAAAATCCGTACCATTCTCACTGTGGATAGGAATAGGTGTAGGTGTAGGTGTAGGTGTAGGTGTAGGTGTAGGTGTAGGTGCAACTGTAGATAAACTTACAGTCGGGTCAGGTTCGGTAGCAATCCTCACAAGTTCCGGATTTATTAATTTACCAACTATTGAGGATGAAATCATTACCTGAACTTTATCTAATTTTTTATTTTTATAATCAACAACCTTACCTACATATTTAATATAATCATCATTATTTGAATCATCTATTTTCAAATTTTTTTTTGCTGGTGAAATATATTCATTTTTTGTATTTAGTGTAATAACAAAATCATTATTTATCTTAACCGCTGTATATTTAACATCTAAAGATGTTATAAGTGCTCCTGATGCATTTAACGCCTCAACAGTATACCCCACTTTAGTATCTGGTTTTACACTCCCGTCATCCTCAAGCTCTAATAAAAATATAGAATAACCATTATTATTTCCTTCTGTAGTCCATCCGCGCAAAAGTTTTGATTTAATTTGCCCAGTTGAGTCTTTGATATGAATACTATGAATAAGACCAAAACTTGGAGTAGTTACTGGAATAGTTACAGTCAAATAACAAATTTGACCAATAGCAATACTCGATCCATCGACTAATGATACAGAAATATAAGCATCTTTTTTTTGTTCAGACTGCACAGTTATTTCTTCAATTTTCATTTTATATACCACACTAATATACAGTTAACATTATAAAAAATATCATTACTATATTTCTTTATTAATAAATATAGCATTAAATAATCACTCATATTTTCATTATAATAAAACTCGTTACATCATAGACTAAACAACCTTTAGTAATTTGTATAATGAAAAATAGTTATCATCTGATGATATAATAACGTAAATAAAATAACTTCATTTAAATTGTAATATCTAATGCAAATTATAAACCAAACGATAATATTGCTAAAAAAATAAAAAGAATATACGCAATTAACTTGACGATGCAGGACTTAAAATCTGGAAATTATCAGTCAATCGGGTAGTCAGCTCCTGTACTTTTTCTGGCAATGTGACATGAAAAAATGATGAAGTGTTTCACGGAACGTTTTTGCGTCCGGGAAATAGATATTGTTTCGTACCTGCTCATTCGTGTACTTCCATAATCGCTCAATCGGGTTGAGGTTAGGGCTGTAAGGCGGCAGGTATGCAACTCAATATTCAGTACTTTGGCAAAAAATTGAACTAATTCGACGCGGTGGTAACCGGCGCCATCCAGAATAATATGAATTTTTTGCGAACATGGATAGGTTTCCCGGATTGGGCCGAAAAAAAAGATGACATTTTTTGCGTTAATCGTCGGATATTCACGAATAATGGTCTCTTCAATCCGTTGCAAATTGAGAGCACCCATGATGTTGAGGCGGGTACGACTGCCTGTGGTTTCGACCACTTTGACATGCTCCCTTCCGCGCTTCATCCAGCCCTCACTTAATTTTGTAGACTGGGTAGGATGCACTGCATCAATAAACAAAATAGGCTCATTTTGGCCACATTCGGCTTTCAGCGCATTGTAGGCCTCAATAAACTGTTGCTGTTTATCCGCATCGAATTGATGAGGCGTTCCATCGGCTTCTTGTCGCTGAATCCTTGACGGGTGAAGCCATTTTGTCATCCCGCCACAGTAAAAGTCACCTGCCAGCGCACCCAGACACAGGCGACAATTTGCGCGGTGGTGTGCATCAAATTTGCAGTCAGATACTCAACTCATTCTGTCGTTTGTTCGGTAAACAAACGGCTTTCAGAGCCCCCCCCATTTTCAGGGGCGAGTTTTTTCTCAGAGAAATAATCTTTCAGATGGCGACTCACCGTACTTTCATGAATACGCAAAGCCTAGGCAATCCAGCCTTCTGACGCCAAAAGCACGGCTTTGATACTGTCACTTATTCGTCCATCACGGGTCGTATCGTGCGTCAATTCGAGGGCTTCTTTTTGGGTATCTGTCAGATTAATTTTCATGGGCGCGATCCTGATCTGATACGAATGAAAAATCAAGCATCTTCAATGATTACCTAGGCCGTATTGACGTTTTGTGAGGAGTTATTAAACAGGGTGATTTGATATAATTATTTTGCCAAAAAACAACCAAATCTCACATCACATCACATCACATCACATCACATCACATCACATCACATCACATCACATCACATCACATCATACCGCGAATTTATTTCGGAATTTGGGAAATGGAATAGCATTTCCCAGCATTTTAATATCTAGTCAAAATATAAATGTTACATTAATTTTCAAATAGTCATTTGGATATGTAGATACAGAGTGGTTGTTTATTGATGATAGTATTGTGCTCGCTAACATAGGTGGAAACGTCTTCAGGGGAAGATGAAGCTATCGGTAACAACACGCCCTAGTCCTAGTATTATTAGCAGAGTTTACCTGTTACTGACCACCTCCACAGGAGGTGGTCTTCAGTTTAAACATGAAATGATTTCAATCAGATATTTGACTTATGGATGTCGATAACAAAGTAAATAACCATTTAGATTATTACCATCATTATTAACAATAGTATGTTTATCAATATCATAGATAAACTGGCGACTCACATCAATTGGGTCATATGAACCAACAATCAGTGAGCTAGCTGGTGGATAACCTATTGAACCAGCATACTTTAGTATTCCCCAAGAAAAAACGTTTTTTATCTCATCTAGAAGCGGGACATTATTGCCTTGTTTCAGAAACAAGTCAGTAGGAGTAACATTCTCTACCCCACGGCGGGCGAGCGGCTTATCGTACTCTCCAATACAACTATGTCCTGTATTCGGTGTTATGGCTCCACCCGTATCGCTACCACTAAAAAAATATCTTCTAATATCAAAATTATATGAATAGATGTATCTAGCCTTACTGGGCATTTTAACCTCTATTGCAATACTTACTTTATTTGACAAAGTAAAAGTAATTTCTCCTGTTTTCTCATCTATAGTACCTATCGTACTGTTGATATCCATAGGGTCATAATTCCCAATAGAAACAATTTTCCCTTGATTCTCTAGGATAGATTTCCCTGATGGTTTTGGTTTAACCAATTTTCCTTTCATTCCATTAAACGCATTGTAAGGCTTATTTTGCTCTTGAAATATTAATCCATTAGGATAATCATCGCTGTACACATGAATTCCTGCTGGCACAGTAGGAGTTTCAAAGACAACTGGATCTGCTGGCATGGAATCAGTTTTTCCCGCTCCTGCTGGCACTTCTAATTTTACTATCAGACCATCAGTAACCCCCCCCCCTTTAACATCGCCTATACCAGCCTGGCTGGTCAATGTGGCCGTAATTTGACTATCCTCTACCGTATTATTACTCTTTATTTCCCAATCACCGGTTTTAGTAGTGGGATCTGTACTCCATTTAGCACCATTTATTTTATGCCCATTGGGCAATGATGTACCAGAAGCTGACTTAACAATTGCCTTATAGGTATATTTTTCTTTCTTCCCTCCTATCCCTCCTACCTTGGGGCTATTAACATTAAAATCAGATGTAAGACTTATGATCTTTAAATCCTCTACTGGTGCTGGCGTTTCAAAATTCACAGGTTGTGCACATTGCTTTGTCGGAGAGACTTCAGCAGGGTTTCCATCAACAACAGAAAGACAAACTATTGCACCTGTCACTACAGGACTTTTCTGACTGCTCTTCAATTGAACTTTCAATTTTCCATCTGACTGAGCAGTAACTTCCCCCGTCTCTGACAGCCAAGTATTTTTTGGTGCTTCACCACTTGCTAAAGGTTTCAACCACCATTTAAATTTAATCTCTTTTCCTGTATAACTTAATCCATCAGTACCAAAAACTTCCGCTATATAATCATAAGCATGCTTAGAATTTATATCTCCATCTGGTGGAATAGTCCCACTTTTTGGGGTGAAAGTTGGCTCATGAATTATTGGCCATTTGAAATCCAAACTCTTTTGCGAGAGCTTAGAACCACTAATAGAAGCTTTCACTGTAACTATTTGTTCCACACTACTACTAAATGTTGCCACTGGATTACCAGCAGTATAATTTGATGTAACCTTATCACGATGAGGAGCATCAAAACTCCACGTTATTGGCGAATTTTTATCGTTAATTGTTGCCGTGACAGTATATGTTTCACCGACCAATATTGCGCCTGAAGGTGAAGGTACTAGCGAAATGTCTGCAGGTTTGAAAGAAACCGGATCAGCTGATTTTTCTGGATGCCCTTCAATCGAAAGAGTAACAATAACATTAACTGGTTTTTCTGCAGAACTCGTCAATGTTGCGGTCAATTGTCCTTTATCATCGGTCTTGTTACCTTTGGGTTCTAATTTCAAAGTTGAAATTCCTTCTTGATCGTGTCCCCATTTTACATGGGAAATTGATGTGTTTGGTGACACTGGATTATTATCACCATCCAAAACAACGGCCTTATAGGTATAGGCTTGGATTCCATCTGCTATCAGAGGTGTTGTCATATTGTCTGGTAATGAAACGCCTATTTTATCTATATGAAGACGCGTGCTATCGTCCCCAAAACTCACCGTCCCTACCTGCGTTTTATCCATACCATCCATTTGCAAAAACACTTTCACATCGTTGATGGGTCTTGAACTGGTTAAAGCGGCTTGTAATTGCCCTTTATCATTGGTTTTTGATGTTTTTTCGGGTTTTCCCCACTGTAACCCTGATTGTTCACCAATCTCCGGTTCAGTTGTCCATTGGACATTATCAAGTGTAACCTGAGGTAAAGGTTGATTACCCACGGCATCGTAGGTTATAACTGGGGTAAATTGATAAGTTTGTTTACCATCAGCAGGTAATGTTTCTGTAGGATTAACTTCTTTTTCTTTCACAATAAATGGCCTGACAATCACGGTCATTGTTTCATGATGAGAAGCTTTTTTTGTATTACTATTTTCAAATATGTTGAAATTAATGGGATAATTATTGGGTTTTCCAGTACCAAGCTGATATGTCGGGAATATAATGGAAATTTGATTCCCATTAACATTTAACTTCCCGCCATCATTGATAAATTTGGTATATTCCTTATTTTCTTGCCATTTAACTATATTTTCCGGATTATTTGTGGCTGCTATTTTTTTTTCTTCGTGACTGTAACCCGTTAAAGTTTGTGGTATAGAAAGTTGAATTGTGGATTGCTTTATATGGTCAAGAACAATATTGTTATTTCTTTCCACTAAATCATAACGGCTGCCCGCTAATGTACGCATCGAAGCCACACTTTCTGGCGATAATTGAGAACTAAAAGGAACACCGAGTTTATAACTTAAATTCGCCAGAAATTGTGTTTCAGTATGACCACTTTCACCCTGTTTATAATCCACCCCCATTGTTACGAGTGGAATCGGCGTATAAGTTAAGCCTAATTTAGCCAGACTCGGGTTTTTCTGTCTGGTATCACGGTTAAATAAAGTAACGTTTTCACCGAAATATTGCTCATATGTCAATTTAGCACCCAAATTGGGGTAGGCGGGCAGGAAAAACTCTCCGTTAATATCATAACCATTTGCAGGGCGTTCATGATAATCCTTAAAATTCCGTGATGTTTGCAAGTCGCTCAAGCGGTAATAGGTATTGGCTGAGAGTTTAATGTAGTCACCCCAAATCTCGCCCCCCACCCCCATACGTTGGTTTTTTCCTGTAATATCATGGTCATAAAAAGTATTTAGTCCATACATCCAGTTCTGATAAAAATAGCGTCCACCTAAACCGACGTTAATAGTATTGCGGCTATCTTTGTTGCGATAACCTAATTGAGAGAAAAACAACCAATCTGTTTTATTGTCATAAAGAGGTAGTAATAGGTCGAGTGAATTTTCTTGCAGGGTTCCTTTTTTATCCAGTCCAAAGTTAATTCTGGCAGTACCAAACTGCGATAACCATTTTTGCGCTTCGGAAGATACTGTGCCGTTAAATTTACCCAAAGCGTAAGACTTAGCTTGTTCCGCTAGCTCCGAAGGAGAAGATGACAGAATGTTTCCTACCGTTTGAATATTGCTGGCGATTATATTTGGTGCATCTGATTCTGAAAGAGCATTAGTGTTTTTTAAATTTATTTTTTTATTTATTTTAGGATTTAAAAAACTTTTACTTGATTCTATTACCTGAGCATCTATATTATCTTTTTTGTCTGTTTTCTGAGTGTATTTTTCATCAGCCGTTACCTGACTATCTGCAAAGGCGTTCATCAGTATAGAAGGTGTAAATAAAACATAAATAACAATAAAAAAAACAATTAATTTACGAAAATATGATGACATACATCAGACTCCCAAACACTCCAAGTCATTATCAATAGTCTTATTTTATGCTGATTAAGTAATAAAATAAAACTACCCCCCTAATATCCTAGACTAGTAGATAATATTCATTCTGTCATTATGAAACATGGTTATCAATTGATAACCATTAGTTATCTTTATAACTATAAAAACTTAGTTTAAATTAAAATTTAATAGCTCATTAGCAGAACAAATAAAGCAAGCGCATAATAAAGAAAATAGTATCGCTAACATAATTAGTCAGATTATTTATTTTTAAAAAGTAAACATATAAAAATCCATTCCCACTATGTTATAGTTCAATATAAATTATTATCAATCAAATAAACCTGATAAATTAGAGAAAAAATATCATTATCACTAAAGCAATTTAAATAAAAAATAACATTAAATCATAATGATACGAGTGATAACTTTATTTCATTAGTTACACGATTATATTTTATTTATATTAGCCATTTAACAGTAAATAACTGTACACAACAAATACTTAACAATATAAGGACTTATTATTATGAGCGAAGAGCACCTCCTTCCAGCACCTATTATTACTCCAGTAAAAAATGGTGTTTTAACTATAGATAAATCTGCAACAGGGCAATTTATTGAAGTTCATATATCTGCCGATGGTATCATGACTGGTGAGCCCATAACTATTTACAACCTTACCGTAAATCCGATTCAAGAAACCGCGGGGTCATATAGGCCGAACAACCAGTTCGTGTACAGTATTGACCAAGCTGATATACAGTTAGGAAATATTGAAGTTTACTATGTAGTTAAAAACGACCTTGGCACGCCTACTGAGTCAAAAAAACAACCAATACTTGTTAAGGATAAATCGGCCACAACTCCAACTCACCCCGACGAACCCTTTATCGTCATGGGTGCCCGTTATGCCAATTATGCTATGGCTAATGACCTTGGAGCACCACAACGCTTAACTGCCTGGAGTCATGATGGTCAACCCCTTGCAGTAAGTTGGTCATATGTGGATGGAGCATCAAAGTTCTATTCACCTTTTGACTATAGCTCGTCTACATTTTTCTATGATAATGCTCCTAATCTAACTATTAGTGTTAGTCATCCCAGCAAAGGCTCTCTAACGATAAATCCAATTAATGTCTTTGGGAACGGAGGCATTGATAGTGACTACCCTTCCGCTTTCGCGGCGTTCCTCAACGACAATAGCATGGTAGGTTGGGGAGGACCTTTCGGTAGTTCCACTACTGCAAGTAACATTAATTCCCTTACCACATGCGGATCAGCCTATGCAGCCCTACAATCAGTTGGAAACGAGAATTCACGTATCATGTGTTGGGGAATGGACGTTCCTAATAATTTAAGCGGTAGTGCTCCGTTCCAAAATTTAGGTGCTGGTCACTCTAGCTTTGCCGTTCTCAATGCTAACGGATACACTATGCATGTCTGGGGGGAGCTGACTGGCTCTTGGTCTATTGGTATGGACGAATATATTTATATCGGAAATAAATATAATTTTTTCGGCTATACTACGTATGGTAGTTTAGAGAGCTGGCCAGAACAAATTGTGGGTCAACCAGGGTCTGCGCTACCTCCTGTAGGAAATTACACAAACTTACGTTATGTTTCAACAATACCTGCTGGGAACTGCTGCTTCATAACTCAAGACGGTACTCCGGGACTGTGGGGGCTGGATATTCCGAGCAACGATCCAGTTGGTCATGCAGATCCGTATTACTCCTACACACTAGCTACCCCACCTAGCTTCGCCGCGCCAAAGAATTTAATAAAATTCAACGGAGTTACAGATCCGACCGGCAAGGTGATGGTCTGTGGATTGGGAATGTTCCCAGATGCTAGTGGTGATAGTGAAATGATATCATGGTACTTCCAAGACCGTAATGATTCGGCGATAACTAGAACGATACGCTCCGTAGACATATCAATCAGTCATACTCTATTGTATTTACTGAATAGCGATCATTCAGTCATGTTATCTGCTCCCGATGCTCCCGATCCAATTGTTCAAGGGCTCCAAGATGTCGTTCAAGTAACATGTTCAGCTAGTGCGTATGCAGCATTGAAAATAGATGGCACAGTCGTCACTTGGGGAGATGCTGAATATGGTGGTGATTGTTCAGCAGTTCAAGGCGACCTGAAAAATGTAAGGGCTATCTATGCAACAGGAAAAGCATTTGTTGCTCTGACAGCAGATAAAAAAGTCGTTATTTGGGGTAACCCCGGTGGTGGATGGGATACCAGTGAGATAACATCATTATTAGGTGAAAAACTGACCTATTATAAGGATTAATATAATATCTGATACCAGTGTAATCATCAGGTTACTCTAAACTAACAGGCGCAATTGACGTTGATTCTATATAACCGATTGCGCCTTATTACGATATATATTCGCTATTATACACCTTCCTTGATTCCCTCAACGTTGAGTCAATCCCCAGGCGCACCATTTCAGTGCATTTCTGTTTGTCAGAATCCCTAATTTGGGGCAAATGTACTTAAAACTGTGCGTTTACCTCATTAGTTTTTACCTCACTAAAATTAACCAATTGATATTTAATAATTTATTAAAACTGGCACACTTTTCGCATTTCTCTTTGCAATAGAAATTTTACAAAAATTGATCGTACAGAGATGCACACCTCTTTAAGATAAAGCGGTATCCTTGCATTGTTTTATCAGGCCGGCGTAAACCAGGAGAGTTCAGTATGTCCATTGAGCATGTTTTGTCCTTGATTGAAGAACATCAGGTGAAGTTTATTGACTTACGTTTTACTGACACCAAAGGTAAAGAACAACATATCACTATCCCTGCCCACCAGATTGATGAAGATTTCTTTGAAGATGGCAAAATGTTTGATGGTTCCTCTATTGGTGGATGGAAAGGTATTAATGAGTCCGACATGGTGTTAATGCCAGACCCCAGCACCGCAATACTTGATCCATTCTTTAAAGATGCCACGCTGATTATACGTTGCGATATTCTGGAACCCGGCACTATGCAAGGGTATGGCCGTGATCCGCGTTCCATCGCCAAACGCGCAGAAGATTTTCTGCGTGCAAGTGATATTGCAGATACGGTGTTATTCGGGCCAGAACCTGAGTTTTTCCTATTTGATGATATTCGTTTCGGTAATTCCATCTCCGGCTCTTATTATCATATTGATGATACCGAAGCAGCGTGGAACAGTGGTACACGTTATGAAAACGGTAACAAAGGTCATCGTCCAGGAGTTAAAGGCGGTTATTTTCCTGTTCCTCCGGTGGATTCCTCTCAGGATCTCCGTTCAACCATATGCCTGACGATGGAAAAAATGGGTCTGGTGGTTGAAGCCCACCATCATGAAGTCGCGACTGCCGGGCAAAATGAAGTCGCAACCCGCTTTAATACAATGACCAAAAAAGCAGATGAAACTCAGATTTATAAGTATGTGGTTCATAACGTTGCCCATAAATTTGGCAAGACCGCTACATTTATGCCAAAACCGTTAGTGGGAGATAACGGCTCTGGTATGCACTGCCACATGTCTCTGTCCAAAAATGGAACGAATCTATTTGCAGGTGATAAGTATGGTGGTTTGTCCGAACTGGCTCTGTACTATATCGGCGGTATTATCAAACATGCCCGTGCGTTAAATGCTTTCACCAATCCAACCACCAATTCATACAAGCGGTTGGTACCCGGTTTTGAAGCTCCGGTCATGTTGGCGTATTCTGCCCGTAACCGTTCCGCCTCTATCCGTATTCCGGTTGTGGCAAGTGCAAAAGCGCGCCGTATCGAAGTGCGTTTCCCTGACCCTGCTGCGAACCCTTATCTGGCTTTCTCTGCTTTATTGATGGCAGGTCTGGATGGCATCATCAACAAAATCCATCCCGGTGATGCGATGGATAAAAACCTATACGACCTGCCAGCAGAAGAAGCACAAGAGATCCCAACAGTAGCCTCTTCTCTGGAAGAAGCCGTAGCAGCACTGGATGCCGATCGGGAATTCCTGACACGCGGTGGTGTTTTCACTGATGATGCAATTGATGCTTATATCAAATTACTGCATGTTGAGATTGAACGCATCCGTATGACACCACATCCGCTGGAATTTGAACTCTATTACAGTGTGTAATTATTACATCCAGTAGATTTCAAGCTGATTTTTTGTTGCCGTGAAACTTTTAGCCCATCTTCGGATGGGCTCTTTTATCGAGCGTCCGTGCTCATACCCATGATGATGCACATTCTCGATAGCATAGAGAGAATAACGCGTAATTAGCAGAAGAACTCATCGAGTTATGCTTAAATAGGCTACAATGCACCAAAAAAGTGCAGAGATTGAATGACAATGGCTGATTTCCCAAACGCAGAACATGTTCTCGATTCACTGATAAACAGCGTGTTGGTGCTGGATAACGATTTAATTATCCGCTATGCCAATCATTCCGCTATGCAACTTATGGCACAAAGTACACATAAATTATTCGGAACGCCTCTTCCAGTCTTGTTTAGTTATATCTCACTGGATACTGAATTGATGCGTTCCAGTCTGATTGATGGTCATGGTTTTACCGATAACGAAGTCATTTTGGTGATCAATAATCACTCGCATGTGATGTCGCTCAGTGCCCAACCGATTTCCGAACAGTTTATTCTGCTGGAACTGGCGCCTATGGACAGTCAACGCCGGTTAAGCCAAGAGCAGATACAACAAGCACAGCAGGCGGCTGCTCGGGAATTGGTTCGGGGGCTGGCACATGAAATCAAAAATCCCCTTGGCGGGCTACGGGGAGCAGCACAACTCCTTGCCAAAGCGCTGCCCGAACCGTCTTTGCGGGAATATACTCAAGTTATCATTGAACAGGCTGACAGGTTACGTGCCCTTGTTGATCGATTACTGGGGCCACAGCATCCGGGAACTCAAACCCGCCAGAGCATCCACCATGTGGTCGAACGGGTTTATCAATTAGTTTCACTGGAAATGCCCGCGAATGTTACGTTGCTCAAAGATTATGATCCGAGCTTGCCAGAGCTATCCCATTATCCTGACCAAATTGAGCAGGTACTACTGAATATTACCCGTAATGCTTTACAGGCTCTGAGCAAAAAAGACGGTACTATCACACTGCGGACGCGTACAGCATTCCAAATTACCTTAAAGGGTGAGCGCTACCGCTTAGCAGCCAGAATTGATATTGAAGACAACGGGCCGGGTATCCCACCCAATATTCAAGATACGCTTTTTTACCCGATGGTCAGTGGACATGAAGGTGGCACTGGACTTGGGCTATCAATCGCCCGTAATCTTATCGATCAACATCATGGCAAAATCGAATTCACCAGTTGGCCGGGACATACCGAATTTTCTATTTACCTGCCTATTAAGAAATAACAGAGCGAAAGTAACCGATCAATAAGTAGAGGGTGACAATGCAACGAGGAAAAGTCTGGATCGTTGATGATGATAATTCTATCCGTTGGGTACTTGAACGGGCGCTGAGTGGTGCAGGAATGGAGTGTACCAGTTTTGAAAACGCAGATACTGTACTGTCAGCACTATCACAAAGCTGCCCGGAAGTTCTGCTGTCAGATATCCGTATGCCCGGCTTGGATGGGCTGAGCCTGCTCAATCAGATAAAACAGAGCCATCCACAGCTTCCTGTCATCATTATGACTGCTCATTCAGATCTGGATGCTGCTGTCAGTGCTTATCAACACGGTGCGTTTGATTATCTGCCAAAACCCTTCGATATTGATGAAACCGTTGCGCTGGTTGAACGGGCACTAAGTCACTATCGCGAACAATGTCAATCTACCTCCAATCCGCAAGTAGCGGTATCCGTCTCCGATATGATCGGTGAAGCGCCAGCCATGCAAGAGGTATACCGGATTATTGGCCGGCTTTCCCGTTCCTCCATCAGCGTGTTAATTAACGGAGAATCCGGCACGGGGAAAGAGCTGGTTGCTCAAGCCCTGCACCGCCACAGCCCACGCGCAGCGGCACCTTTTATCGCCCTGAACATGGCCGCAATCCCGAAAGATTTGATTGAATCAGAACTGTTTGGTCACGAAAAAGGCGCTTTTACCGGCGCCAATCAGGTTCGTCACGGGCGTTTCGAACAAGCTAATAGCGGCTCTCTGTTTTTGGATGAGATCGGGGATATGCCGTTGGATATCCAAACCCGTTTACTGCGTGTATTGGCGGAAGGACAGTTCTATCGGGTTGGAGGTTATGCGCCCGTGAAGGTTGATGTGCGAATTATTGCTGCTACTCATCAAAACCTTGAACAACGGGTTACGGAAGGTAAGTTTCGGGAAGATCTCTATCATCGCTTGAATGTGATCCGCGTTCAGTTACCTCCCTTGCGGGACAGGGTGGAAGACATCCCCCGTCTGGCGTACCATTTTCTGCAACAAACCGCCAAAGAGCTGGGCGTTGAAGCCAAAGTACTCCATCCTGATACTGAACTGGCCTTGATGCGTTTGCCGTGGTCAGGGAATGTTCGCCAGTTGGAAAACGTCTGCCGTTGGCTGACCGTGATGGCCGCCAGCAAAGAAATATTGATGCAGGATCTTCCTGCTGACTTACTTGAAAAGAAAACGGTGGAGCCGAATGATGCCCCCCCGGCTTCCCGTTCTGCACAAGCTGAACATTGGTCACAACAATTAGCAATTTGGGCTGAACGCGCTTTGAAAGAGGGAAAAACCGACCTTCTTTCTGATGCACTCCCGTTACTGGAACGCACTTTACTTCATTGTGCACTGGAACATACCAATGGCCATAAACAGGAAGCCGCCCGCTTACTTGGATGGGGAAGAAATACGATAACGCGGAAATTGAAGGAATTGGGGTTGGAGTAGCTCGTTTACAGACTATTATGGAGTAAATGTTCTATTACTGAGCAAATATTCGGAGAGATCCACAAATTGAGTTAAGAGCGACTCATCATTTGTGACTAATACTACCCCTTCACATATAGCTTGAGCCATAAGCATGAGATCGAAGGGGGGTCTCTGTGTGAAACATTACAAGCCATCATATCACCCGCGAAAACTGCCGCTGACGCATTTGGTTACGCAGATAACTATCAAAACACATACAAATATTACGGATCAGCAAACGCCCTTTTGGGGATGCCTTAATATGAAACTCCGTCACTTCAATCAGGCCATCCTCAGCCAATGGCGCCAGCAATTGCAGATCTTCGGCAAAATAATCAGCAAAGTTCAGCGTATAACGCTGCTCAATATCCTCAAAGTTCAGCCGGAAGTTACAAATCAAATCCTTGATCACATCACGACGAATGCAATCATCCTGCGTCAATGCCAAACCACGCCACAACGCATTGCCTTGAGTTGATACCGTAGCATAGTAGGTTTTGAGATCTTTCTGGTTTTGCGCGTAGCTGTCTCCCAACATACTGATAGCAGAAACACCCATACCCAATAAATCACATTCTCCCTGCGTGGTGTATCCCTGAAAATTACGGTGCAACACACCTTCGCGCTGAGCAATCGCCAATTCATCATCAGGGCGGGCGAAGTGATCCATGCCAATAAACTGATAACCATTGCCTGTCAGGGTTGAAATCGTTCCCTGCAAGATATCCAGCTTCTGCGTTGCACTCGGTAAATCTTGTTCTTTGATCTTACGCTGTGCCGCAAACAAATTCGGCAAGTGGGCGTAGTTGAATACACTTAAGCGATCGGGTGACAACGCCAGCACTCGCTGCAATGTAAAGGCAAAACTCTCGGGTGTCTGCTTTGGCAAGCCATAAATCAAATCAATGCTGGTGGATGTAAAACCGGTTTCACGAGCACGGTTGACCAGTTTGAAGATAAAATCCTCGTCTTGCTCTCGGTTGACCAGACGCTGGACCTCTTTATTAAAATCCTGCACGCCCATGCTCAGGCGGTTAAAACCTTCCTGACGCAGATGGTCAATCATATCGAGTTCAATTTCACGCGGGTCAATTTCAATAGAGAGTTCAGCATCAGGCAGAAAGCTGAAGTGACTGCGCAACATTGACATCAATCGGCTTATCTGTGCTTTATCCAGATAAGTCGGTGTTCCTCCCCCCCAATGCATTTGGCTGACTTTGCGCTGGGAAAACAATTTAGCTCGGGCTGAAATCTCTTTTTCCAACACATCCAGATACTCATCCGCCTTATGCTTCTGGCGAGTGACCAGCTTATTGCAGCCACAGAAATAACACAGCTTATGGCAGAACGGGATGTGGATATAGAGGGAAAGCGGGCGATCGGGATAACGCGCGGCAGCCTGTACAAACGCAGTATTGTCGTACTGCGGGTTAAACTCCAATGCCGTTGGATATGAAGTATAACGAGGCCCTGAATAATTGTATTTTTGGATCAAAGGCAGATCCCAAACGATGGCTTGCTCTGACATGCTTATTCCTTCCGCTGTTTTCGCCCAGCAAAACATGACTTTTTCATGGAGTTGAAATGTCGTGCCTTGATGATACGTCGCAACCGACGCTTACGTCGCAATAGCCACGATAGTCTACCTAATAACCATAATAAATAACATACTAATACTATGGTTATTAGTATTGTAGTTATTGATTTTACAGTTATCAGGGTGGAACCCGCCTTTTATCCTCGATGCTTGAAACTTATTGCTGTGGGAATTACTTACCCTTCAACAATTGCATAATATCTTCCTGCTTTTCCTCTTCGCTGTCATCTTCTTCCAAATTAATACCCAACTCTTCCATCAGGGTATCAATGCGATCAAGCATGCTATCGACATAGGTATTGTCTTCCAGCGACAGCGTTTCACCTTGTTCAAGACGTGCCAGCAGGTCATCCAGACGCTCATCATTTTCCAACATACTCAGCTCTTCCTGCGGTGACAGGCGCGGCTTCGCTTTCTCCACAACCGGCTTAACCGCTGGTTTCACCATCGCTGCTTTTTCACCGACGATCAGAGGAACCGAAACTTTACTGCCGATACGCGGATCTTTTTCCTGCTTGGCTGCTGAACGATTTTTATTGCTGCCATCACCGTTACTACGAGTGCCAGTAGCATTACCACGGCGTTTTTTCTGGCGCTTACGCTCACGACCTTCGGCATCCAATTCTGCGCGGCTTTTTCTTTTCTGCTTACCAGCAGAAGGCTTTGCTGGTGATTTTTTCTTTAACGGGCTCATAGTTTGTAACTCAACTCGCGTTTATCAAGATACTTTCGGCGGAATCTAACAGAAACTACCTTTAACATCCAATGGCATTCACTTATACCCTCGATCTTTCAAATTGCAACTCAAAATCTATTGGGTATCTCACTTGAATTTCAGCTAGTATTCTAAATAACTTTAACTCAAATATTATGATCATTAATCACAATGCATTTTTTTGATAATTCGTCTTATCGCATGCCATTGTATCTTTGGATCATTGGTTATGCTTTTTTATGGATAACAGCAAGCTATTCGCTCGATCCTACCGTTCCTTATGATGCCGTAGAAGCCTTGAATTGGGGCATAAATGGAGAATGGGGCTCACCCAAGAACCCGTGGTTAGTGGGTGTCATCATGCTACCTGCTATCCATATCAGCCAAATTTCGCTCAGCTTTTATTGGTATTTTACCCACTTTGTTGCCATTGCTATCGGCATGTTGGGTGTCTGGCATCTGGCTTTTCGGCTGACGGGTAAAATTGCATTGGCATGGCTTGCCATGCTAACGCTGAACCTATCCGGCATTATAAATTTTGATATTATTCCTTATAACGATAATTACCTTTTAGTCATGCTCTGGCCGTGGTCTTTGCTGTTTTTCCTGCGTGCCATTGATGACCACCCCAAATGGTGGCTGGCATTCGCCCTCACTACGGGGTTAGCAACGATGGGTAAATACTCCTCACTTGCCATTATCGGCAGTGTCTTTTTACTCTCGCTATTTGTACCCAAAGTGCGACGTAATTATCGGGAGCCGCTGTTTTATCTCGCTATCGTGGTGTGGTTTGCGCTCGTATTACCGAATGTCTGGTGGCTGGTACATAACGACTTCGTTGCCTTCAAGTGGGTAGATTCCCAGATTCAGCAAGGTTTCAACCTACATACCACCAGCGCCGTGCTTTCCGTGTTCTATCCGTTAATTATCCTCAGTATGATTATTTATCTGCTGGGTGGGCGGTTCGGCTGGCCAAAACAGCAATCCAACACATTGGCTAATATTGTTATCCTACTACCTTTACTGATTATTTATGGCTGGTTTTCCTTTAATCAGGGCGGACGCATGACCGAATGGGTACAGCCCTTTATGGTCGTTTCACCCGCGCTGTTGGTCGGCTCAATAACGGTATATCCTCGTAAGTCTCTGCAAGGTACACTACGCGGGTTAACGGTATTCGGGATACTGGTACTACTCGGCTATATTGGTGTGATGGCGGCTAATGTCCGTGACGCAGGGCAAAAGTTTGTTGGTATAAAATCCTTTACGCACCAACTTGATCAACGCTGGAACGAGTTGTATCCAATACCTTTATATTATGTTGGTGGGGAATATCTACATCAATGGCTAACGTTCTATAGCCAATATCGCCCAGAAACGATACAACCGTGGGAATTAGGCAATGATGCTCCGCCGAATATTTATAACCGCCATATCAAAGAGCAGGATATCGTAAAATATGGGGCGTTGCTGGTGGGTGATCGGGGCAAAAACTGCGCTGAGGAGGATTTCCAAGCGACTTTCAAGGATTGGCCAGCATTGAAGCTTAGCCATAAAGAAGAGTTTTCCTTTCAAGCCCAACCAAGTGCTGAGCTACAAACGGTTTGCGTGGGTTTTGTTGCACCTAAAAATATCCCATAACGAATAGATCCCCAATAAAACCTGACAGTATATGCACTGTCAGGTTTTATTAAGATCAGTTAGTGAACGTCCACAAACACCATTTTCAATACAAACAGTAATGTCACGACGATAACGCACGGGCCAATTTCACGCCATTTGCCGGTTCCCAGTTTCATGGCACAGTAGGCAATAAAACCAAGCGCAATGCCTTCAGTAATGGAGAAACTGAATGGCATCATCACCGCAGTAATGAATGCAGGTACGGATTCAGTCAGATCGTTCCATTTCACTTTTGTCAGGCTGGAGGTCATCAAAACACCGACATAAACCAGCGCTCCCGCTGTGGCATAAGCAGGGACCATACTCGCCAGCGGAGAGATAAACATCACCAGCAGAAACAAGATACCGACTACAATCGCCGTCAATCCAGTACGACCGCCAACAGAAACCCCAGAAGAACTTTCTATATACGCAGTAACCGACGATGTTCCAATGTAAGAACCCGCTACCGAGCTGATACTGTCCACATATAATGCTTGTTTCATACGTGGAAATTTGCCGCTACTGTCAGCGATACCCGCTTTATCCGTCACGCCAATCAACGTGCCAGAAGAGTCAAACAAGTTCACCAGCATGAACGAAAAAATAACGCCTGCCAACGCGACATCCAAAGCGCCTTTCACATCGACATTACCCACCACGCTCATCACATTGGGCGGTAAATCAAAAATACCGTGGTATTCCACATACCCCATCATGAAGCCGATACCCGTCGTTACCACGATGGAAATCAGCACCGCCGCGTGGAAATTTCGGGCTGCTAAAATGGCAATGATAAAAAAGCCCAATGTTCCCAACAGGACATTGTGGGAAGCGAAATTACCAATTGAGACGATCGTATCGGGATTTGGCACGATAATGCCGGCATTTTTCAGCCCCATCATGGCGATGAAAAGACCGATACCGCTGGTGATGCCCACACGCAGACTCAATGGAATATTGGCGATCATCCAGTAACGGACACGAAAGATAGTCAAGATCAACAACCCTACCGCCCCCCAGAAAATCGCCCCCATCGCTACCTGCCATGAAATACCCATCGCACCGACAACGACAAAAGCAAAAAACGCGTTAAGCCCCATAGCAGGTGCCACGGCAACAGGTAAATTCGCCATCAGTCCCATCAAAATACTGCCAACCGCAGCAATTAAACAGGTCGTGACAAATACTGCTTTAATATCCATTCCCGCAACGGCCAGAATTTGCGGGTTAACAAAAACGATATAAACCATAGTTAGAAACGTTGTCAGCCCGGCGATCATTTCGGTACGAACCGTCGAGCCATGTTCTTCTAATTTAAATACGCGTTGAAGCAAGCCCTGACGGTTTACAGGGCCAGAATTTACTGTGCTCATTGATATTTCAATTCCCAAAAGACGAAGTTTTCGACTTATCCTACAGGAAAGATATATAAATGGTTACTCCAAAATCGTAAAAAAAGAAAACGTTTGCTACCAGTATAATCAATAAGTTAAATAATATAATGATTCTTGAGGAGATTCATAAAGTGACGATATTTTATGCGTTATTTTTGCTGTTCCGTTGCAGAAGAATTTCTGAATGGCATGGAAGCAAGAATATCGCCGAATATATCCCGCCATTCATCTTCACCAATATCCATTAAGCCGAAGAAACGCAGAACAAATGCTCCCTCAGTAGCCAAAAAAGCTAAACGTGCCCGACGACCTTCTTCCGTCGTGGTATCCAATCCCTCTATACGCTGGCGATACCAAGTACGGGTCGATTCAAGATGTTCTGGTGTCTGTAGCAATCCCGCCAACAGGCCTGCCGCCTTTGCAGTCGATGCTTCATCTGATCGCATCGTCGCTTCAATGTGTGCTTGAACAGTGATCAAAGGCTCGGGAGCGTCCCCAGCGATTTCACGAAACTGTTCGTCATAATTCATTCCCCAGCGCTCAAACATCGCATCAATGAGTACATCTTTTGTACTAAAATTGTATTGCACACCGCCTTTGGTTATACCTACCGCTTTTGCAAGCGCGTCAATGGTGAGTGCAGAAGCTCCCTGTGTTGTGACGATTTGCTCCGCTGCATCAAGCAGCACTTCTCGGTCGATGGTTTTACGTCGTCCCATGTGAATCCCTTTTAATTAAATACGTATGTATTTATAATAAAATACAACAATTCCGTCAAAGTTAGGCTGGCGGATACTACGTCCTGAATCGTATTAGCGAGTTTTTTCATGAAATCCAATATCCGCTGGCTTGTGCTGGCTATCATTTCCAGCGCACTTTTCCTGATTGTCATTGATATGACAGTCCTCTACACCGCGTTGCCGCGACTGACTCATGATTTACGGGCTTCTGCTTCAGAGAAGCTGTGGATCATGAATGCTTATACCTTAACCATCGCAGGCCTGCTTCCAGCGACAGGGGCGCTGAGTGACCGTTTTGGCGCAAAAAAACTCTTCACTATTGGATTGGTTGTTTTCGGTGCAGCATCCATTATGGCTGCATTTTCCCCCAATCCCAACACTCTGATCGCCTCCCGCGTGGTTCTCGCCTTTGGGGCCGCCTTGATGATGCCAGCAACTCTCGCTATCATCCGCCAAACTTTTGAAGATCCGAATGAGCGCGCACTTGCCATCGGTATTTGGTCTGCCGTCGCTTCGGGGGGAGCTGCTCTTGGCCCTGTTATCGGCGGGTTACTGCTCGAATATTACTGGTGGGGATCCGTTTTCCTTATCAACGTTCCCATTGTTATCATCGCGCTTGGCTTTGCACTGGTCGTTATTTCTAAAAGCCGGAGTCATACAGATCACTCCTTTGATCTGATGGCTTCAGTGCAAATCATGATTGGCTTGGTGAGTATCACTTATGCGATCAAAGAATTAAGCAAACAAGCACCATCATTGCTTATCGCAGCAACAATGGGCACTGTAGGGATTATTTTCACAGCTATTTTCGTTCGCCGCCAGTTAAACTCATCAACCCCTATGATCGACTTCAACCTTTTCCTTAATCGTGCTTTCACCGCAGGAGCCATCGTAGCCTTTGTTTCCATGGCAGCACTGGTAGGCATGGAACTTGCCATCAGCCAATATTTCCAACTTGCCATGGGGCTATCTCCTTTGCAGGCAGGATTGTTCATTTTACCCATCCCAATTGCCTCTTTTTTTGCTGGCCCCTTGGCGGGGATTGCTATACCTAAATTTGGCTCAGAACGAATTATGTGGTTCTCTCTTACCCTTGCAGGGTTAGGCACTTTTGGTTACCTCTCGAGCCTACAAACAGGTCTCTTCGTACAAATAGCTGCACTTAGCATTATCGGATTTGGTATTGGTGCGGCAATGACTTCGGCTTCTACTGCCATTATGCTTAATGCACCAGAAAACAAGGCGGGCACCGCCGCTTCTATCGAAGAAATTGCATACGAATTGGGCAGTTTAATCGGGATAGCCGTTCTCGGTAGTCTCATGGTGACAATCTATTCTGCATCGTTCACCTTTCCCGCTGATATAAGCCACTCAGAACTGGCGCGAAACAGCATTGACGAGGCACTTATCATCGCAGAAGGGCTAAAAGGAGACACCGCACTGTCACTAGTCTATGCCGCAAAACAGGCTTTCAATCACTCATTCCTGTGGGTGCTAATCGTGTCAAGTATATTATTTTTACTAACCGCCATAGGGATCGCAGTATCCGGCAGAAGAAAGCACCACTAATTGGATAAATTGGAGGTACGAGCTACCATGCCCTGTGCCTCCAATTTATTGGATATTATTTCTAATGACCTTATGCCAAGCTAAAAAACAGTGTAGTTCACTAAGGTGACGACTGTAATATTCAGTATTCAGCATAAAAAATACCAATAAGAAATCGAAGGTAATAATCCCCAAAGATATATTGCTGTAATCCAGCCTTCCTAAAACGAATTTTAAACCCACGAGTAAAATAAAAATAATCATGAAAAAATAGCGGGCTAAAGTTAAAATTTTGAAGCCTAATGTCACTCCTCGATGAGTCAGTAAGATGGGTAAAGGAGAAAAGACAGTCACAACAGCAACTGCAAAAAATAAGATGGGTAGATCGTTTTTATTATCAAAGTTAGAAAACAGCATAAATGTCCCTATCACATAAGCCTTAATCAATAAGATTGTAGCCAATGCTGTCATTAATAACGCTTTTTTTGACATATCGAAATCCAACAGATGCTGATATTTATTTAATCTTTTTTCTGTCAGCAACGCAGGATCATTTCTTTCCATTCGCTGATTAAGTTCATAACTTGTTTTCAGTGTACGATTGAGGTTTATGTTTAACACACAATACTGCCAAAACAGAGTGAATAGGTTTCTCTTTTGAGGAGCCTTGTGTTCTTCTATAGCATCAAGCTCACTGTTTATTTGCTTTCTCAGGATATGATTCGTCGTTTTGAACCACAAAATTTCTGTCATAGCTTGGGAAAAAGCCTCACTGTTAATGATCACTCGGTTAGAGAAGAAATTAAAAAATACGATGATCAACAAATACCATTCGTGGTGCATATAATAAACAAAATAATCAAGCAGAAGAATGGTCATTGCAAGGATAATACTTGATGAATTCAACGTATTCAGAGCTTTTAAAGCAGAAAGATTTCCTCTGTAGACATAGAGTGTCAATAAGGAAATGACTGAAATAATAAACATACTGGCGGAACGTTGTAATCCCGCAGCATCAGAAGAAAAGTAAAAACCATAAAATACAATAACCAACGTCAGATAAGAAACAAATATCAGTATCGGGAATAAAGCCAGTAAGATACTTTCTTCTGAAGAGCGACTGATGGTTATTTTGTCTTTAAGACTGATAAAGTTAGGATCGTCGCTTAGCAAACCATCATTTTTCCCTAATCTGTTATTTATATTTTCATATAATTTAACTATCGTCTTAAAGTTATTATTCGACAATATATAATTCATATATTTCACTCCCTTAATAAATTTTACTTTACTGAAATTTTTTCACTCTCTTATTTCACAACATTTTTGATGCAAAATCTCCTTTACATATTTACTATATTTACCCTAATGACCTAATAATTCATCCTATCATTATTAAATAATGAAAGTGTTATTCTAAAGCATTTCATATCAATACTATAAAAATCATGGTAGCAATCCAGTGTATCAGCAGCTATTTCTTTAAAACTGATATTGACGGCACTGTGAGGTTCCAAAAGACTTGAATACTATAATTTAGGCAGGTTATGTTCATCAAATTTATTTCCTAATGGTGATGTGACTTTTTTATTTTGATACCCCATTTAAATTATCTCCTTTGACTGCTATTTTAGTTCCCCGCCTTCTGGCAGGGAACTAAATACAATCGTAAAAATGGCTTATTTAGCCAGAGATTAACTTTGCGGAATGACGTTCAATGTTTTTTTACGCCAGAATCGGAAGAAAGGTGTTTTTTCCCGTCTTACCGAAAAACGACGGGCAATGTGACCGGCAATCAACTCCAATGATAAACACATCACAAAATAAACCAGTGCAACAAATAAAAAGACTTCCATCGGATAAACCATACTGCGGTTATTAACCTGTGTTGCCAAAAATGATAATTCCGCCACGCCGACAATATAAGCCAATGAGGTATCTTTGATTAGTGCAATCCATTGATTGATAAATGAAGGCACCATCATGCGTAATGCCTGCGGTAAAACGATATACCACAGCACTTCCCAGTGGTTAAATCCCAGTGACAATCCCGCACGCCACTGGCCTTCACCAATCGCCAAAATCCCCGCTTTGACGCCATGCGCCAAGTAAGCCGAAGTAATCAACGCCAGTGCACAAACAACGGTAGTGATTTCAGGAATTTCCATGCCCAATACGACGGGCAGCAGAAAGTATGTCCAGAAAATCAGCATAATGACCGGAATTGCGCGGAAGAACCCCAGTACTGCCGCCAGTAAGTTAGCCCAGAAACCACGCAGCATCGCCAATGCGATACCTGCGGCCGTCCCCAATACGATGGAGATCGCTCCCGCCATGATACTGATTGCCAGCGTCAATGCCGCTCCTTCCAATGGCCCGTCAGGAAAGGTTCCCAATAGCAAATAGCGCCAATTTTCTGCGATAACGGTAAAGTCCATATTAATATCCTCTCGCTAATGTTCTCTGCTGACGCCATTGTCCCCAGCCTTCCATGACGGCAATAATCGCGATATAAAGCGCCGTCGCAACGCCAAATGCTTCAAAGGTTTGCAAGGATTGGGTTTCTACTTGGCGGGAAGCATAGGAAAGTTCTGCCACACCAATCGCCATCGTTAATGAAGAGTTTTTGACGATATTCATATATTGCCCCAACAAAGGTGGCATGGCGATTTTCAATGCCTGCGGCAACACAACATGACGCATGGATTGCCAGCCTGTTAAACCCAAGGCATAAGCGGCGTATTTTTGTCCACGTCCGACACCCTGAATACCTGCGCGTAATTCTTCAGCCACAAAAGGGGCTGAATAGAGAGTCAGGCCAATAAATCCTGCCAAAAATTCAAAGGATGGCCATTCCACAGCCAAGCCTAAAACCGTCACTTCATGAGGCGTATTCAGCCATATCATCGCCTCTTGTGGCAGAATCTGGCCAGATGCGAAATACCAGAAAAACAGCTGAACCAACAGAGGGGTGTTACGAAATACGGTGGTATAAGCCGTGACCAGCCAGTGCAATGGCTTAATTTGACTGTTCCGCACAGCGGAAATCACAAAGCCCAGTAAAGTGGAAGCGGCAATGGCACAGGCAGAGAGCCACAGGGTGATTATAAATCCCTGCCAGAGCCATCGCAGGTATTCAGGCGCTAATAAGTGCTCGGTAAGAAATTGCTCAAACATATCATTCACCACACATATCTTTCATCATCTATTGGGTATAAACAAACAGCAAAGCCCCGCAGTGGTGGCGGGGCTGGTTTCAAACGTATTCTAAAAAGAGGCGAAAGGAAAATCAGGGTTTTGCCTGGCTCTCCAATGATGCGAATTTAAAGTCACCTCGTGGCTGAGCAGATTTAGTTTCCGGGCCAAACCAGCGGTTATAAATTTTCTCCGCTTCACCCTCTTTTTCCAATTTCAGTAAGGTCTGGTTCACGGTATCAATCAGTCTTTCTTCCCCTTTGGAAGCCGCTACTGCCTGATATTCTCGGGTAATGCTGAATGGCGAAATTTCAAAATCTGCTTTTTGCGCGTCAGGTACGTTTGCCAGCAAACCAACCAGTTTCGCATCATCCTGCGTGATTGCCTGAACATTACCATTTCTCAGGGCAGCAAATGCCAGTGGTGTATCATCATAAGAGATGACTTTGGCTGTAGGATAACGCTCGCGCAGTGTGATTTCCTGCACGGTTCCCTTGTCCGCCCCAATACGCAGTTTGGCGATATCGTCAGGGCTGGTCAGCACGCCTTTACGGGCAATAAATTTCTGGCCTGTAGCAAAATAAGGAATGGAGAAATTAACTTGCTTTGCACGTTCGTCGGTGATCGTGAAGTTAGCAGCAATTAGGTCAATTTTCTTGGAAGAGAGCAGAGGAATGCGGTTTGCAGGGTTGGTTGGACGTAGTTCCAATTTCACCCCTAAATCACTGGCAATGGCGTTGGCAATATCCACATCATAACCTGCCAGCTTTTTCGTTTTAGGATCGATAAAACCAAATGGTGGGTTACTGTCGAATACCGCAATGCGTACCGTACCGGCTTTTTTAATGTCATCGAGTTTATCTGCCTTTGCTACACCAGAGACTAAGGTCAGACTAGCCAGCAGCGCCGTAACCGCTACGCGAGATTTATTGCGAAATTTCATTGAACACCCCTGTTGGTAATAAGTTCTTATATGACCAGCAAAAGCTATCAATTTCACTATAGCACTTGAAATAATATAAAATACTATATTTATACTAATTAAGAATAATCAAATAAGAAAATGCTGGTTTTTCTCACCAGCATTTTCACGAGATAAGAATATTGAGATAAGACTATTATTCTTTGGTCAGTAATTTTTCCAACTTATCACCGCCAACGTGACGGAAATCCTGACCCTTAACGTAATAGAAGATAAATTCACAAATATTCTGGCAACGATCGCCAATACGCTCAATCGATCGGGCACAGAAGAGTGCAGTCATAACATTCGGGATAGTTCTGGGATCTTCCATCATGTAGGTCATTAGCTGGCGGACAATGCCTTCGTATTCCTGATCCACTTTTTTATCTTCATGATAAATACGAATGGCTTCTTCCAGATCCATGCGGGCAAACGCATCCAAGACATCGTGCAACATTTGAATGGTGTGGCGCCCCAACGATTCCAGACTGACCAGCAAAGATTGTTGTTGATGTGAAAATTTCTCAAGTGCAGTCTGGCAGATTTTATTGGCAACGTCCCCAATGCGCTCCAGTTCCGCAATGGTCTTTGAGATAACCATAATCAGACGCAGATCGCTGGCAGTCGGCTGACGTTTTGCAATGATTCGGACGCAGGCTTCATCAATCGACACTTCCATCATATTTACTTTCTGATCATCCTCTATCACTTGTCGCGCCAGTTCTTCGTCCTGATTGTGCATTGCCAGAATGGCTTTACTGAGCTGTTCTTCCACCAGCCCGCCCATCGTCATCAATTCTGTGCGAATATGCTCCAGCTCAGCATTGAACTGGCCGGAGATGTGTTTGCTGAGATTCAGGTTGTCCATATTATGCTATACCCCATATCAACCGTAACGACCCGTAATATAATCTTCGGTCTGTTTCATCTTCGGAGTGGTGAATAATCTGTCGGTATCACTGAATTCAATTAATTCACCAAGATACATAAATGCCGTGTAATCGGAACAACGCGCTGCCTGCTGCATGTTGTGGGTGACAATCACTACGGTATATTCCGATTTCAACTCACTGATCAGTTCTTCAATACGTCCTGTAGAGATCGGGTCAAGTGCCGAACAAGGTTCATCCAGCAATAAGACCTCAGGACGAATCGCAATACCACGCGCGATGCACAAGCGTTGCTGCTGGCCACCGGAAAGGCTATATCCGCTCTGGTGCAATTTATCTTTGGTTTCGTTCCATAAGGCCGCCTTTGTCAGCGCCCATTGAACACGTTCGTCCATCTCCGTCCTGAGTAGCTTTTCAAACAAGCGCACCCCGAAAGCAATATTGTCGTAAATTGACATCGGAAATGGCGTCGGTTTCTGAAAAACCATCCCAACTTTAGCACGCAACAATGCAATATCTTGCTTATCCATCAGGATATTAGTGCCATCCAGAATAATTTCACCTTCTGCCCGTTGTTCACCGTACAGTTCATACATTTTGTTGAAAGTACGCAGCAAGGTCGATTTACCACATCCCGACGGCCCGATAAATGCCGTTACTTTATTCTGTGCAATATCCAGCGAGATGTTTTTCAGTGCGTGAAATTTGCCGTAATAAAAGTTCAGATCACGTACCTGAATTTTGCTTCCTGCAATGTCATTAGCCTTATTCATTAATGCGTCTCTCTTAGATACTCTTTATCTATCGTTTTTCAGGTTGCAGCTTGGTTGGCTGCATCTTGAAATTCATTGGATATTAACGTTAAAAATATTAGTGCTTCTTATTTGTAAATAGCACACGTGCCACAATGTTAATCAGCAATACGCACAGAGTGATAAGTAATACCCCAGCCCATGCCAATTGCTGCCAGTCAGAGAATGGACTCATGGCAAATTTGAAGATCGTGACAGGCAGGTTAGCTATCGGCTGGTTAAGATCCGTACTCCAGAACTGGTTGGAAAGTGAAGTAAACAGCAACGGGGCAGTTTCACCGGCAATACGAGCGATCGCCAGTAATATGCCAGTAATAATGCCGGATATTGACGCTTTCAATGTAATTGCTGAGATCATCTTCCATTTTGGTGTACCCAACGCATAAGCCGCTTCACGCAGATTATCCGGCACCAGTTTCAGCATGTTTTCCGTTGTACGGATAACGATGGGGATCTGTAATAGTGCCAGCGCAATTACTCCCGCCCAACCGGAGAAATGTTGCACTTTCGCCACGACTACTGTGTAGACAAACAGACCGACGACAATCGAAGGTGCTGATAAAAGAATGTCATTGATAAAGCGAATAATTTCTGCCAGCCATGAACGGCGGCCATATTCCGCGAGATAGATCCCCGCCATAATGCCCAGTGGCGTACCAAACACGGTTGCCCAGAAGATGAGCAATCCACTACCGACAATGGCGTTTGCCAGCCCGCCGCCCTCGGTATTCGGTGGTGGTGTCATTTCCGTAAACAAGGCCAGCGACATGCCATCAATGCCTTTGGTTACAGTGGAGACTAAAATCCAGACCAGCCAGAACAAGCCAAACGCCATCGTTGCCATCGACAGCATCAAGGCAATGCGGTTTTTCTGGCGACGCCATGACTGCATGCGGAGTCTGGCTTTCATATCAACTTCAGTGATCTTACCGGCCTGACATGGCGGTTGATTATTGATGATACTCATCTCAGCGCCCCTCATTTTTTGCCAAACGCATAATCATCAATTTTGATAACGCCAGTACAATAAAGGTGATAACAAACAGGATCAGCCCCAACTCCATCAACGCAGCAGTATGCAAGCCAGATTCCGCCTCGGCGAATTCGTTTGCCAACGCAGAGGTAATACTGTTCCCCGGCATATACAGAGACAAACTGTCGAGCTGGTAGGTATTACCGATAATGAAGGTCACGGCCATCGTTTCTCCCAAGGCGCGACCAAGCCCCAACATGACGCCACCGATCACTCCGTTCTTGGTATAGGGCAGAACGATATGCCAAATGACTTCCCATGTGGTACAACCGATCCCATAGGCAGACTCTTTCATCATGACGGGTGTTTGCTCAAACACATCACGCATAACAGAAGCAATGTAAGGGATAATCATAATGGCGAGAATAACCCCCGCCGTCAGAATGCCAATACCAAAAGCAGGGCCAGAAAACAGTTCACCTACAATAGGAATGTTTGATAGCACATCACCTACGGGTTGTTGGAAATAGGTGGCAAACAGTGGGGCGAAAACAAACAGCCCCCACATGCCGTAAACAATACTTGGGATCGCCGCCAACAATTCAATCGCCACGCCCAGAGGACGTTTCAACCAGTTCGGTGCCAGTTCTGTCAGAAACAAGGCAATACCAAAACTCACCGGTACCGCAATAATCAGGGCAATCAATGAGGTCATCAATGTGCCATAAATGGGGACCAGCGCACCAAATAGCCCTGCGGGGGCATCCCAATCTTTTTGCCATAAAAAAGAAAAACCGAATGTTTGTATACTCGGCCAAGAAGCAATTATCAGTGAAATGATAATGCCCCCCAGCAGTAGTAAAGTCAGCAATGCGGCCAGTCTGACCAGCGCGCTGAAAATAATATCGCCATTTTTGCTTGGTGCTTTCAGTGCCGCTTTACGTTCGGCCATACGCTCAATTCTCATTTTGGGTTATACCCTGCAACTTGATATCTATCGGGTATATAGCGGCTTACCACTACTATCTTTGACATCGCTCTTCCATGCTGCCCGTACCTGATTAATAACTTCTTGTGGCAGAGCGGCATAATCCAGATCTTTCGCCTGTTTTTTGCCTTTATCATAAGCCCAATCGAAGAATTTCAAGACTTCAGCACCGTTAGTAACATTAGGTTGCTGCTTGTGGATCAGAATGAATGTTGTGGAAGTAATCGGCCACGCATTATCACCTTTCTGATTTGTCAGATCCTGTGCGAAGCTGTGATTCCAATCCGCACCTTTGGCCGCTGCACTGAAGTTTTCTGCCGTAGGTGTTACTACCGTGCCATCACCTGAAATCAGGTTGGTATAAGCGAGACTATTTTGCTTCGCATAAGCGTATTCAACGTAACCAATTGAGCCAGGCAGACGTTGAACAAAAGCCGCAATGCCATCATTACCTTTGCCACCCAATCCAGTTGGCCATTTGACCGTAGAGCCAGCCCCTACTTTCTCTTTCCAATCCGCGTTAACTTTGGCCAGATAGCGGGTGAAAACGTAGGAAGTCCCTGAACCATCAGCCCGACGAACCACGGCAATATTTTGATCCGGCAATTTGAGATTTGGGTTCAGTTTTGTGATCGCCGGGTCATTCCATTTCTTGATATTGCCCAGATAAATATCACCGAGGATTTTGCCATCCAGAACCAATTGACCCGATTTGATGCCAGAAATATTCACCGCCAGTACAATGCCGCCGATCACAGTTGGAAACTGAAACAGACCATCAGCCGCCAGCTTCTCATCCGACAAAGGCGCGTCAGATGCACCAAAATCAACGGTATTTGCAATAATCTGCTTTACACCACCAGAAGAGCCGATACCTTGGTAATTGATTTTATTGCCCGTTTCTTTTTGATAAGAGTCTGCCCACTTGGTATATATCGGTGCAGGGAATGTCGCACCAGCCCCCGTCAAGCTGGTGGAAGCAAATGAAGACAAGGATGTCATGGTAAATACAACTGCCATGATGTTCGCCATGGTGATACGTATTGATTTCATTCTCCCTCCTACTGGGATATAAAAACGAAAGTCAGACATCATCAACAATTTGGTTTTCAAGTTAAAAAATGGATCAGGAAGGAAAATAGGTGAATTAAATGACAGTAAAATGTATGAATTATGACATTTTTATGACAGGTCTCTTTCTCAGGTGCTCTTTATTTTGTATTTAGTGGGAGATAGGCGCGGATAGATAGCCCCCCTTTTTCACTTTCTCCTACTTCAATATACCCCTCATGGATAGAGATAATGCGTCGGATAATCGCCAGCCCCAGCCCGGCTCCACCATTATTGTGAAACCCCCGGACTCGTTCTCCCTGCACAAATGGCTGGAATAGAATAGCTGCCTCTTCTTTCGTCATGCCAGAGCCATTATCTTCGACCTGAAACCAGCCAAAGTTTTCGGTTATTCCACTACTGATTCGAATCCACCCTTCGCCATAACGCAGGGCATTAGTGAACATATTGGCAAGTATCCGTTTGATTGAAAGCGGATTGGCAAAAATGAAAATTTCGCTGGCAGACAAGTGATTTTCGATATCTACCGACGATGTGATATTCATGGAATGGTGCTGTTCTGTCTCAATAACCGCACCAAGCAGCCCATTCAATTCACAGCATGTCATCGGCACATCCTGCCCCGCTCGTTGATAGTCAATGAACTGCTCAATAATAGCGTTGCATTCATCAATATCTCGAAGGA
The DNA here is from genome assembly GCF_002632725.1 of Xenorhabdus hominickii. Lineage (GTDB taxonomy): Bacteria > Pseudomonadota > Gammaproteobacteria > Enterobacterales > Enterobacteriaceae > Xenorhabdus > Xenorhabdus hominickii. The sequence continues at coordinate 974,522 of NZ_NJAI01000001.1, read as the reverse complement.
TAGATTCCGTGAGAAAGTTTTCTTTTTCCTCAATCATCTCCATCGCCAACCGGATGCGGGTAAGTGGAGTACGCAAGTCATGACTGACTCCTGCCACCAATACTGCCTGAGCATTTTCCTGGGACTTTAACTCCACTGACATCTGATTAAAAACCCGGATCACTGAACGTATGGCGGGTGCCCCTGTTTCAGAAAGCGGTACAGCCATCTTGCCTTTTCCCAGCTCGCTGACCGCTTTTTGAATCGCTTTTAGTGACCGTTTCTGAGTATGGAGATTTCGATAGAATGCGGCAAACACGAATAATGCGATCGTAGTTCCTCCCATAAACATGTAAGGAAATACGAGGCTGAATGGAATTTTTTCCATCCAGACCAACAATTGGGCAACCAGATAACTAATCAGCAGGCTGCCCAGCAGTATCGCCAGCGCTAAACGCAAGACATGGGGGAAAAAGGCGCACAGCGAAAGGCAAAACTTTTTCATGCCTTGCTTCCATCAGGAACAAAAACGTATCCCAATCCCCAAACCGTCTGAATATAGCGGGGATGAGAGGGATCTTCTTCAATCAAGCGACGCAGACGAGAAACCTGAACATCAATGGATCGCTCCATTGCGCCATATTCCCGTCCCCGTGACAGACTCATTAATTTATCCCGAGATAACGGCTCGCGGGGGTGGGAAACCAAAGCCTTCAGCACCGAAAACTCCCCACTGGTCAAAGGTACCAATTCATCGTGATGGAACATTTCACGTGTACCAAGATCAAGTTTAAATTTTCCAAAGTTAACCACGGTATCATCCGCTATTGGTGATCCCTGAAGTTCATTAGACTGGCGCCGCAGGACAGCACGCATACGCGCCAATAATTCCCGCGGATTAAAAGGCTTAGCCAGATAATCATCAGCGCCAATTTCAAGGCCCACAATCCGATCAACTTCTTCCCCTTTTGCGGACACCATAATGATCGGAACCGGGTTATTCTGACTTCTCAATCTCCGACAGATAGATAGCCCATCCTCGCCTGGCAACATTAAATCCAGGACAATCAATTGAATGGACTCTCTGGTCAATAAACGATCCATCTGTTCTGCATTTGCTACACCACGAACTTGAAATCCCTGCTCAGATAAATAGCGCTCCAATAACGCCCGCAAACGCATATCATCATCAACAACAAGGATCTTATAACTCTCTTGCATGTTTCAGCTCCCAAGATGCTCCCTGCACGCAATATCCATTACTCTCACAGAAAACCCATACTCAAATAGCGGCTAACGGCATGTATTTTAAGGCCATTCATGGCATTGACAATAATTGCTTATGCTTTGGTTTTCTCTCCCTGTTCTCCCTATGTCTATCACGCTGTCACCATGACTTATGCCAAAGGCTGGTAGCCAATTTCCAATATCCAGTAAGTCGCCATGCCGTTAGGCGTCATCACAGTGACTTCATCTTCAACCTGCTTGCCAAGTAGCGCCCTTGCCACTGGAGAATCAATGGAAATCCACTTCTTGGCCGGATCAAACTCATCCGACCCCACCAGACGAAAAATATGTTCTTCTTCATTTTCATTTTCGACTTTCACCCATGCCCCAAAAAAAACTTTTCCTTCTTGCCGTGGATCAGGATCGACAATTTTTAGCACATCCAGTCGTTTGGACAAGAATCGCACACGCCGGTCAATTTCTCTTAACCTTTTTTTACCATAAATATACTCAGCGTTCTCCGAGCGGTCCCCCAATGCAGCCGCTTCCGAGACAGCCTGAGTAACTTTTGGGCGCTCTATTTTCCAGAGATATTTTAATTCCTGATCAAGCGCACACCAGCCTTCTCGGGTAATGTAGTTACTCTTGGCCATGAAAAACTCACTTGAGAAAAGGTGATTAATGGCGCAGTACTATATCTCAACCATGGAGATATTCGATAAATTCTGTCGCAACATGACTGAAATATCGCGCTAAACTGGAAATTATTGCGCTCAGCACGTATAAATGGAGCCAGTTTTAACCATGCCGATACTGTTTCAGGTGAAATTAGATCCTATTAAGTACGATTTGATGATATCCGAAGTCATCCACAGGCATTAAGAAAATTGAAGAAAACAGACCATGAATGAATCTTTAAGTCGAATCATTGCCGGTGAGCTACAGGCTCAGCCACAGCAAGTCCTAGCCGCCATTACTCTGCTAGATGGGGGGAATACTGTTCCCTTTATAGCCCGTTACCGTAAAGAGGCCACCGGTGGTCTGGATGACACACAGCTCCGCCAGCTCGAAAGCCGTCTAGGCTACCTGCGCGAACTGTCCGATCGCCGTCAGACTATTCTGAAATCTATTGAGGAGCAGGGAAAGTTAACCGTTGAACTTGCGGAAGCTATTAATACCACGCAGAGCAAAACCGAGCTGGAAGATCTTTACCTCCCATATAAACCTAAACGCCGCACCCGTGGACAAATTGCCATTGAAGCCGGATTGGAGCCTCTGGCCGATCTGTTGTGGCAAGATCCACAACAAGAACCCGAGCAGGCAGCCGCCACCTTTGTTGACACTGACAAAGGCGTTGCTGATACCAAAGCCGCACTGGATGGCGCACGTTATATCCTGATGGAGCGTTTCTCCGAAGATGCTTCTCTGTTGGTGAAAGTCCGCGAATACCTGTGGAAAAATGCGCATTTGGTGTCCAAGGTTGTCGAAGGTAAGGAAGAGGAAGGCGCCAAGTTCAGTGATTATTTCGATCATCACGAAGCGATTGCGACAGTTCCATCCCACCGTGCCCTTGCCATGTACCGTGGACGCAATGAAGGGTTCCTGCAACTGGCCCTGAACGCCGATCCCCAATTTGAAGAAGCACCGAAAGAAAGCTACTGTGAGCAAATTATTACCAATCACCTCAATCTGCGCCTGAATAACGCCCCGGCAGATAGCTGGCGCAAAGCGGTGGTGAGCTGGACATGGCGCATTAAGGTGTTGCTGCATCTGGAAACCGAACTGATGAGCACACTGCGGGAAAAAGCCGAAGACGAAGCAATCAACGTATTCGCCCGTAATTTGCATGACCTGATGATGGCGGCTCCGGCAGGTATGCGGGCAACAATGGGTCTGGATCCGGGCTTGCGTACCGGGGTAAAAGTTGCCGTTGTTGATGCGACAGGTAAACTTATCGCCACCGATACCATTTATCCACACACTGGACAAGAAAATAAAGCGGCTGCTGCCGTTGCAGCACTGTGCACCAAGCACCAAGTGGAGCTGGTAGCCATTGGTAATGGCACCGCTTCACGTGAAACAGAGCGCTTCTTTGCCAATATCCAGAAACAATACCCTGATGTGACGGCACAGAAAGTCATCGTCAGTGAAGCAGGAGCGTCCGTCTACTCCGCTTCTGAGCTGGCTGCACAGGAATTCCCTGAGCTGGATGTTTCACTGCGTGGTGCTGTTTCCATCGCCCGCCGCCTGCAAGATCCACTGGCGGAACTGGTAAAAATCGAACCAAAATCCATCGGTGTTGGTCAGTATCAGCATGATGTCAGTCAGACACAACTGGCCAAAAAACTGGATAATGTGGTTGAGGACTGTGTAAACGGCGTCGGTGTTGACCTGAATACCGCATCTGTCGCCTTGCTGACCCGCGTTGCTGGCCTGACCCGTGCCGTTGCCCAGAATATTGTTAACTGGCGTGATGATAACGGACGATTCGAAAACCGTAACCAATTGTTGAAAGTTAATCGTCTGGGGCCAAAAGCCTTCCTGCAATGTGCCGGCTTCCTGCGCATCAATCAGGGTGACAACCCGCTGGATACTTCAACAGTTCACCCGGAAGCCTATCCGGTAGTCGAGAAAATTCTGACAACGACCGAACAGACTTTGCCAGAACTCATGGGCAATCCAGCCGCTTTACGTGACTTGAAAGTTCAGGATTTCACGACGGAAAAATTCGGGATTCCGACTGTAACCGATATTCTGAAAGAGCTGGAAAAACCAGGCCGCGATCCACGTCCTGAGTTCAAGACAGCAACTTTCGCTGACGGCGTTGAGACCATGAATGACCTGCGTGCTGGCATGATCCTGGAAGGCACTGTCACCAATGTCACCAACTTCGGTGCCTTTGTTGATATCGGTGTGCATCAGGATGGATTAGTTCATATCTCCTCTCTGTCTGATCGCTTTGTGGAAAATCCACATACCGTAGTGAAAACAGGCGATATCGTGAAAGTGAAGGTGATGGATGTTGACCTTAATCGCAAACGTATTGCACTGACGATGCGTCTTGATGAGCAGCCAGGCGAAACGCCTGCACGTCGCGGCGGCTCTCCTGGAGGCAACCGCAATGAGCGTAATAGCAATGAGCGCAACGAAAATGCCAAAGGCCGCCATAATCCCCGCTCATCCCATTCTGGATCATTATCTAACAGCGCCATGAGTGATGCGTTAGCGGCTGCATTCAACAAAAAACGTTAATACATCAATATATACCCCTCCACTCTCTGAACTGGCTCGATTGAGCCAGTTCAGTCTGGTATAAGCCAAATTTAAATTTATATGATACTGAAATGTAAATTTCGAGATGCGGCGAATGAACTAAACCAACAAAGAGGCAGTTTGAAATATTAAGGGCATAAAAACTTATAATATTCAGTGAGCATGATGAAATTAATCATCCACATAATAAATTTGAATCACTTATGATGACTGACTATTCCCAAAAATACCTTGTATAATCTCCTGTGCAATAAATTTCGTTATAATGAGAATTTATTGAATAATATAAAAAACATGAAAATGAATAACACCCTAATATTTTGACACACACAGACATACTGTTGAGGAAAAATTATGAACAAATATATCCAAAGCAGTTTTGATTTACTCCAAAATATACGTTTTTTCAATCTTTCCACTCTCAATGCCGACTCAGTCTGGTCATCAACAATGTTTTATATTCCCAAATACAATCCATTGACACTGATCTGGTATTCAAAACAAGATACCCGCCATTCGCAAGAACTGCATATTAACCCTCATGTCAGCGGTACAATCTACAGTAGCCGGGTCATGCCAGATTTATCGCTGGATTTAGCAGGTGCCCAGTTTACTGGGTATGCCCGCCAAATACCCGATGAACAATTACAGGAAACGTACGATTACTTCTTTATGAAAACCTATCCTGATGAAAACATCAGAAAGAAGAAAGCCCGTCCGATCCTTGATTATCAGGGTAATGCAATACGCCGTTTCTATGAACTGGAAATTCAGTCATGGTGGGTATACGATTCCGACGGCTGGAGCCAACATCAAGATGATGACCGCGTTCAGGTTCCATTGAGCGAACTACTTTATCCTTCAGAAGGTTAATGAAAGATAAAAAAGCATTCAAAGAATTAATAAAAAAATAAAAATCAACAAGCTCTGCTTATTATCAGGGCTTGTAATAAAAAGAAACCCGCCACATTCATTCCATTAATAGATTTATATTATTTATCAATTAAAAATAACTTCTAAGAATATTACGCCATTTATTTTCGAAAAAAATCACCATTAATTTGATTAATATCAATCTACTTCATCATGATTCAGGGATAAATAACCCGTGTTGTAATCGCATATTATTCTCATTAATAATTCAAATTCAGAAGAATCACAGTACTTTTTTCTTGTGATTTCGCCTTTATTGAGGATAATAATTCTCATAATCACTTATTTTTTCATCTTGGGCGGGTTTTTATATGCAACTTATTCCAAATCACAGATATAAAATCCTGGGGTTTTCTCCTGAGATTACACCAGCTTATCGCCAGAAATTATTGTCACTTGGAATGCTTCCTGACTCGATATTTCAGGTTATTCGCTGCGCTCCGTTTGGTGATCCGGTACAAATCGAAACACGCCGAGTCAACCTTGCTCTTCGCAAGCAAGACTTAGAATTTATTCTATTGCAAGAAGATCTGGGCTAACCAAGCTCAAATCAGAACCGTTAATTGGTCAGGTTCAATATATACCCAATCCACAATTTTTATAGCTGAGTTCAAAAATCGCCTCCTTATGGCAGAAAGTATGATGAAACAATTAACCATAGGTCTGATCGGTAACCCCAATGCCGGTAAAACGACACTCTTCAACCAACTCACGGGTTCCCGACAACGTGTAGGCAACTGGGCCGGAGTGACTGTAGAACGTAAAATAGGCCACTTTACCACGCATGACCATCGAGTCGATCTTGTTGACCTCCCTGGTACCTATTCCCTCACAACCATTTCTGAGCAAACCTCCATTGATGAACAGATTGCCTGCCACTATATCCTGAGTGGTGAAGCCGATATGCTGATCAATGTGGTGGATGCATCGAATTTAGAGCGTAATCTCTATCTTACACTGCAACTGATTGAACAAGGGATCCCCTGCATCATTGCACTAAACATGTTAGATATCGCCCAAAGTCAACGTATCAATATTGATGTTGCAGCACTGGAAAAACGTCTGGGCTGCCCGGTTATTCCGCTGGTTTCTACCCGTGCCACGGGCATTGATGTACTGAAAAAAGCTATCGATAATTACCCGCAGAAATTTAACCCTCTGAAAGTTGAATATCCTGATGCGTTATCACAAGAAGTCGAGCTTCTTTCCAGCCAGATCAAAAATAGTTTCAACCCACAGCAGTACCGCTGGCTCACCTTACAAATACTGGAAGGAGATATTTATAGCCGAGAAATTTCTGGGTTGACTCCGGCGCAATTGACTGACAGCAAAACTCGTCTGCAACAACAAAATATTACAGAGCCTGATCTCGTTATTGCCGGCGCACGCTATCAAACGATTAATGAACTCTGTTTGTCTGTCATCGATACGCACTCAGCAATACCGAATAAACTGACTCAAGCATTGGATGCCGTTATTCTAAATCGTTGGCTCGGTGTGCCGATATTCTTGTTTATCATGTACCTGATGTTCGTTCTGGCGATTAATATTGGTGGCGCATTACAGCCAATCTTCGACGGTGCTTCCTCAGCCATTTTCATTGATGGCATGCAGTGGCTCGGTATTACACTCCATTTTCCAGATTGGTTGACGGTTTTCCTTGCCCAAGGCATCGGAGGTGGTATCAATACTATGCTGCCGTTGGTTCCACAGATCGGCATGATGTATCTGTTCCTTTCTTTCCTCGAAGACTCGGGCTATATGGCTCGTGCCGCATTTGTAATGGACAAACTAATGCAGTCTTTAGGGCTACCGGGTAAATCCTTTGTGCCCTTGATTGTCGGTTTTGGTTGTAACGTGCCCTCCGTAATGGGAGCAAGAACTCTGGACGCTCCCCGTGAGCGCCTGATTACCATCATGATGGCGCCATTTATGTCCTGCGGTGCACGGCTGGCGATCTTCGCCGTCTTTTCTGCTGCGTTCTTTGGCAAAAGTGGGGCAAGCATCGTTTTCTCCCTGTATATATTGGGAATAGTGGTCGCTATCCTGACAGGGTTGCTCCTCAAATATACCCTGATGCGTGGTGAAGCATCCCCCTTTGTCATGGAGCTGCCGGTCTACCACGTGCCCCATGCAAAAACCCTGCTGCTCCAGACATGGCAGAGACTGAAAGGTTTTGTGATACGGGCGGGTAAAGTGATTATCGCAGCCAGTATGTTTATTGGTGCCCTGAACAGTTTCTCCTTCTCGGGCAAGGCAGTGGATAACATCAACGAATCGGCGCTGGCTTCAGTCAGTAAAGTGATCACGCCTGTACTGTATCCTATCGGTGTCCATCCTGATAACTGGCAGGCAACCGTCGGACTTATTACGGGAGCAATGGCAAAAGAAGTGGTTGTTGGAACGCTGAATACCCTGTATACCGCAGAGAACATCACTAAAGAGCCTTTCAACCCAAATGAATTCAGTTTACTGGATCAGTTGAAAGATTCCGTTGCGGAAACATGGGACAGCCTGAAAGATACCTTTACTCTGAGCGCACTTTCCAACCCAATCGGAGCCAGCAAAGGCGATGGAAGTATGGATCGCAGTTCGATGGGCACAATGAGCGCCAAATTTGGTTCTGCCATTTCCGCTTACAGTTATTTGATCTTCGTACTGCTGTACGTGCCCTGTGTTTCCGTCATGGGAGCCATTGCCCGAGAAACCAGCCGTGGTTGGATGACATTCTCCATCCTGTGGGGATTAAACGTCGCTTATTCGCTGGCCGCATTTTTTTATCAAATCACAACGTTTTCTGCTCACCCACAAAGCAGCCTGATCACTATCTTGGCAGTAATTTTATTTAACGTACTGATCTTTATTGGCTTACGCCGCGCACGTAGCAGAGTCACCGTCACGTTCAATAACACAGCAGATCGCGATTGCGGATGCTCAAACGATAGTTGCCACTAGGAGTCATATGATTAGTCTGCTGGAAATCAGAGATGCTGTCGCCCTCAATGGGCGTACTGATGCCAGAACATTAAGTCATCAGTTTTCAGCACCACTGCCCATGGTGGAAGCCATGCTCCAGCAACTGGTCATGATGGGTAAACTGGAGGAAGTGGATGCTTCCTCCTGTTTGAGTGGAGGCTGCAAGCAATGTCCTGAAACGCAAAAATGCGATACTAAGGCATATCAATTGGCAGTGAAAAGTTGAAGAGTGGTCTAATTTACAGGGTTTGATTAAGCAAATAGGCTTTCTTTACTATAGGCAAATTGGATATAGTTCTAACCCCTTTTCCCGACATCCGAACTCATCACACAGGCCAAAGCCCCTAAAGCCAACAGAAGCATTAAGGCCGTGCTCAACCAGGGATATTGACTTGGTAATAAACTGGCGATGACTCCGATCATTGCTGCCATGACCTGATGAATAAAACCACATAATGCAACCGGATAAGCCCCTTCAACGGGTGATTTTTCAATAGCAATCGACATACTCACAGGATAGGTAATCGCCTGCCCAATGATTGCAATGCAATACGACAACCAAAGAAGCAATGCCAGATGGAAGACCCCTCCCAATAACATCGCTGAACAGCCGGATAACAATCCCACCAAACCGATAGCAATGATCAATTCACGGCCTTTTGTCACAACATAACGATTGACTATCGCAGCCCCCATAAAATAGGCAATGCTTATCGGCCAGCCCAATAAACCGTATTCATATGCACTCCATTGCAAAGCGTTTTGAAAGATAAACGGCGCATTGGTGTTAAATGTGACGACGATGCCATATCCCAAGCCTCCCGCTAAAGCAGGCAGTAGAAATTGTCGGCACTGTAAAATTTTTACGTAAGTCAGTTTAAAAGAAAAGGAGGAAGGCGTTGATGGAGCATCAGGAAGCTTAATCAGGGAAAAAAACAGAAGCAATGCCAGTGTGGAGATAGACAAACTGAAAAAAATGGCCTGCCAGCCCCAAATTTTTGTCAATGCAGCGCCAAAAAACTGCCCTATCCCCACTGAAATAACAAATGAAATCGAGAGCCAAGCAAGGCTTTTTGCCAACCGATCACCACTAAAATTATCTTTGATTAATACACGGGATAAAACTGACATGCCTCCCGCGCCCAGTCCTTGCAAGAAACGAAGAAAAATAAACATCTCCGCGTTACTTACCATCGGTATGGCGATACTGCATATTGAATAAAATAATATGGCAATTGAAAGTATTGTCTTCCTGCCATATTTTTCACTTAAACTTCCCCAAACCAGCATAGGGGCCGCCATACCAATCAAAAATGCAGGAAGAGCCAACGCAATATACTGCTGATTGCTGGATAACATGTCCGCAATCAGTGGTAGTGCAGGCAAATACATCGAAATACCCAGTTGTGCTAAAAAAACAGTAATACAGGCAATAAATATAATATTTTCTTTTTTTATCTGGACTTTCAATTTAATCGCCTTTTTTATTGAGTATTCCACAGATAATACATGGTGAATATAAATCAATCACTTATAAACTATCCCAATAAATGTTGATTATTACAAACAGTTTGAATACAGATTGTGCGCAGGAACAATCGTGTCCACATGATTCGTAATGACATTGAACAAAGATATTCAAAGTAGAATAGCAACCTGCATTAATGAAAAACATAATCTAAAATGTGATTAATATCACCTTCAATTATTAAAAAATCGTTTCTATTTACCATAAAAAAATGGAATATCGAAGTGGCAATAAATCCCCTATTCCACCCAGATAATTTTAAAAAATAAAATCCTTTTTTATTATCTGATACGCGGTTTCCCTCTATTAATAACCTGAGGATAGTAATATGCCTAAAGAGTTATTTACTGCAACAGTTGAGTCAGCTGGTCATCTCAAGATGAAATGTTCATCGCGGGATTTTACCTTTCACGTAGACGAACCGGAAAGTCTGGGTGGAACCGATGAAGCGATGAATCCGGTGGAAGCGTTACTTTCTGCTTTCGGTGCTTGTCAGTGTATTGTGGCCAAAAGCTTTGCCCGCAAACATAAAATCAAATTGATTGATATTCAGGTCAAAATGGAAGGAGAACTGGATACTGATGGCTTCACTGGCAGAAATAAAAGCGCCAAAATGGGCTTTTCCAAAATTACCTCTAAATTTTATATCAAGGCAGATAATACCGAACAGGAGATTCGCGACTTTATTGATTTTGTGGAAAGTAATTGCCCTGTCCTCGATACTATCGTTAATACGCCAGAAATTGTGACCGAAATTTATCCGAGCAAATAAAGCGGGTTAATTACCCATAACCGTCTTTCGTGTTATGGGTAATGTTGGATCGTCAGTCAGTTAGGATATTGATCATCCCATACTGACCGTAAAATCCGTTAATACCTCAACAAATTCATCAGGGTGGGAGATAAAAGGCGCATGAGCAGCATGACGCATAATAACGGAATGAGAATGCGGCCATTCACTATCAAGGCGTGTCGCTATTCTGCGTGGTACAAGTCCATCAAGATAACCATAAATACGCAGAAAAGGTAATCGAAGCTGCGACAATTCTGCCCTTAAATCATCCGTACGCAGAATTTCTAAACCAGCATTGAGCACATCTACTGTCGGCATTGGCTGGCTCAGAATCACAGATTTCAGTATACGGGCATCCTGACGGGCACTATCTGTTCCTAATGTCTGCAATGCCAGAAAACGCTCAACGGTTTTCTGAAAATCGGCTCTCAATTGATTTTCAAATGTACTCAATATTTCTGGTTTAATGCCTGACCAATCGTCATCAGCACTGAACTTGGGCGAAGAGGCTACCGTTACCAAGCCTGCAACCTGCTCTGGATGATCGAGAGCAACCCGGCTGGCGACTAATCCGCCCAAAGACCATCCCAACCACAACGCATTCTCTGGCGCTTGCTGCCAAACAATATCCGCCATTTCCGCCAGTGACATAGCCTGATACGACTGACTGCGACCATATCCCGGCAAGTCCACCAGATGTAAGCGAAAATGCGAAGCCAACCGCGTTTCCACTGAACGCCAAACCTCAGAATTCAAACCCCATCCGTGCAACATCACAAGATCGCGTGGAGCATCACCGATTGTCTGCCAAAACAACTGATCCATTGTTATTCTCACCTTATTTGTCACCAAGGAAGGAAACTATGCTAACAATGGTCGGATACTGTTGGCTATGCCATCAAAATTTATATTTTGCCCATCACGGGATCTGCCACGTCTGTATGCGGCGCTTAAAATGGCAGCAGTGTGTCTGTCCGCGTTGTGCTTTGCCTTCTGAATCCCAAGATGCTCCCTGTGGACGCTGCCTGAAGGAGCCTCCTTCGTGGCAACATCTGATCGCCATTACAGATTATGCCCCGCCGTTAAGCCAGCTTATCCATCGATATAAGTATCACCGGACAACACAACTCGCGACCGTGCTGGCTCGCCTGTTCCTGCTGCATTGGCTACAGGGCTATCGGGAAGGCCGCTGGCACAAACCTGATCGCATACTGGGTATTCCTCTGCACAATAAAAAACGCTGGCAACGAGGTTTCGATCACATTGAGTTAATTACAGCCCCTCTATCGCGCTGGCTACGATGTCCGCATCAGCCCGATATTTTGCGACGCTCACGTGCTACACTCACTCAGCGGGGTCTATCCGCCGCCCAGAGAAAAACTAACCTTAAGCATGCCTTTCAATTACGGGGCGATTTTACTGATCAACATGTCGCAATTTTTGATGATGTGATCACCACGGGCACCACACTGCATGAAGCCTCACAATTGTTAATTAGTGCGGGCGCCCGCTCCGTACAGGCTTGGGCAATATGCCGAACCTTGTAGTTCCTTTATAAATGGGCGTATTATAACCAACTAGAACAGTCAACTATTGAGCAAATGACATGATTAATATTACTGAAGCAGCGCAAGTGCATTTTGCCAAGCTACTGGCAAATCAAGAACCGGGTACACAGATCCGTGTTTTTGTCATTAATCCAGGAACTCCAACTGCTGAATGCGGCGTTTCCTATTGCCCACCGGATGCTGTTGAAGCCACTGATACCGAATTGAAGTTCGACAAATTGTCTGCCTATATTGATGAAATCAGTGCGCCTTTTCTGGAAGAAGCCGTCATTGATTTCGTGACCGATCAACTTGGCTCCCAACTGACCCTGAAAGCCCCGAATGCAAAAATGCGTAAAGTCACAGACGATGCTCCACTGATTGAGCGCGTTGAATATGTCCTACAATCGCAGATCAATCCTCAGCTAGCCGGACACGGTGGCCGTGTCAGCCTGATGGAGATCACTGATAAAGGTTATGCCATTCTGCAATTTGGCGGTGGGTGCAACGGCTGTTCAATGGTCGATGTCACCCTGAAAGAAGGGATTGAAAAACAGTTGTTACAGATGTTCCCTGAATTGAAAGGCGTGAAAGACCTGACGGAACATCAACGCGGCGAACATTCGTATTACTGATTTTTTGATCCTTGTTTTTAACCATTTTTCTGTTTCTGATATTTTCTATAGCCTATGGATTTCAATACGTAGCACCACGCCTTTCCAATACATCAACATTGGGAAGGCGGCAGGTCATACCTGATAACTATTAAGAAATGGGTATATTGAAAAGGAAAATATCAGAAACTACGTTGAGTATTTATGGAACACTTTCAAACAATAAATCCTGAGCAGGCTTACCAGCATTGGCTCAATAAAACTGCGGTCATGGTTGATATTCGTGACCCACAAAGTTTCAGTGCCGGTCACGCAACAGGCGCATTTCACCTGACGAATGAAACCCTCAATAACTTCCTGCAAGACGTGGATTTTGATCAACCTGTTATGGTGATGTGTTATCACGGTCATAGCAGCCAAGGTGCCGCCCAATACCTTGTCAATATGGGGTTTGAAACCGTTTATAGTGTCAATGGCGGCTTTGAAGTCTGGCAGAAAGACTATCCTCACGCCGTCTACACCCGATGAATTGTTAACGCCCTGACTTCGATGCGATTAACCCCTGTGCGATTAAATTCAACTTAAGGCAGAGATAAGACGTGTAATGATCCATGTAACCTCAATATCCAATCCTCGACTGGCTCAGGCCTTTATTGATTATATGGCGACGCAGGACATTCATTTGACCATGCGGCCCACCAATGAGCCGTCGCAGGTTGAACTCTGGCTGGAAGATGACAGCCAACTGAGCCTGGTCGAACAGGAACTTAACCGCTTTTCCCGTGATCCACTCAATGAGCGCTATCAAGCGGCCAGTTGGCAAGCAGGCAAATCTGTTAGCTCTTTTAAATATCGCAATAATCTGAATTGGGATACCCTAAAAAGTCAGTCCGGCCCTCTAACCATCGCTATAACAGCGCTTTGTATTTTCGTTTACCTCTTGATGCAGCTTGCTGGGACGCCCGATATTATGAACTGGCTATCATGGCCTAATCGTGATCAATATCTGGAACTATGGCGTTGGATTAGCCCCGTCTTACTGCATTTCTCACTGACACATATCTTGTTTAATCTCGTGTTTTGGTGGTACCTCGGCAGTCAGGTCGAAAGGAATATTGGCACCGGAAAACTCTTTGAAATCACAATAGTGTCTGCACTTTTCAGTGATTGGGCACAATCATTGTTCAGTGGATCTTATTTTGGGGGACTTTCTGGTGTGGTCTACACGCTAATCGGATATGTTTGGCTGACTGGCGAAATTTCGCCCAAACGTGGTGTCAATATTCCCAGAGGGTTAATCGCTGTTTCTGTCATCTGGTTATTAGTGGGTTATTTCGATCTATTCTCATTAAATATTGCCAATGCCGCCCATGTTTCAGGATTAATCATCGGGCTATTAATGGGGCTATGGGATAATTTACGTAAACAAAAAAAGCAATAATATTCCAAATAACGTTGGTCAACTATAATCCATCTATGCAAAACATTAGGGGAATTTTGTGAAGCAAACTCAGCGACATGATGCAATAATCGAGCTGGTGCGTCTTCAAGGTTATGTCAGCACTGAAGAGCTGGTTGAATATTTTGATGTCAGCCCGCAAACCATCCGGCGTGATTTGAATGAACTCGCAGACAAAAATAAAATTCAGCGTCATCACGGCGGGGCCGCGTTGCCATCCAGCTCTGTCAACACCGCCTATCATGATCGTAAAATCATGTGGTCGGATGAAAAAGCCCGTATTGCACAACAAGTTGCCACCCAAATTCCAAACGGAGCAACCCTGTTCATTGATATTGGTACAACACCGGAAGCCGTAGCGCATGCTCTGCTCAATCATCGGGATTTACGGATTGTCACCAATAATCTCAACGTCGCAACCCTGTTCATGGGCAAAGAAGATTTCCGTCTGATTCTGGCTGGCGGTGAAGTGCGCTCCCGTGATGGTGGCATTATTGGTGAAGCAACACTGGATTTTATCTCCCAATTTCGCCTTGATTTCGGCATTCTTGGGATCAGCGGCATCGATAGTGATGGTTCTTTGTTGGAATTCGATTACCACGAAGTCCGCACCAAACGCGCCATCATCGAAAATTCCCGTTGTGTCATGCTAGTTGCCGACCATTCTAAATTTGGTCGCAGCGCTATGGTTAACCTCGGAAATATGAACCTGATTGATTTTCTGTTCACAGATAAAGCGCCCCCACCTAACATTCAGAAAATCATCGAGCAACATAGCGTCAATCTGGAATTGTGCTAATTACCTTTTAGTGAAAAGCGCTGTAAACCCTCGCCCAATGCAAGGCGATCACTTAATTACGTTCCCCACCTGATATGTAGGTGGGGTTCTTCTTCTGTAAAGATCCTCTCTTTGATTTGTTTCCCACAGAATCCTTATTAATCTTATGGATAAGATAGAAATTTGTTATCTATATCACGTCAAGATGTTTTTCCTTAGTTAATAGTTGGCGATTGGTCGATTTTTTATTACAATCATTGAGCGAAAACGAACATTAAAGAACTGTTTCGAACATTTCAAAGGGGATGCAATGGAAACCAAAGACTTGATTGTAATCGGCGGCGGAATTAACGGCGCTGGTATTGCGGCAGATGCTGCTGGACGGGGACTTTCTGTCCTGCTGTTGGAAGGTCAAGACTTGGCCAGTGCGACTTCCTCGGCCAGCTCCAAGTTGATCCACGGCGGCTTACGCTATCTGGAACATTATGAATTTAGACTGGTGAGTGAAGCCCTCGCTGAACGTGAGGTATTATTGAATCTGGCTCCTCATATTGCATTCCCAATGCGTTTTCGCTTGCCACACCAGCCACACCTACGCCCAGCATGGATGATCCGTATCGGTTTATTCTTGTACGATAACTTAGGCAAACGCGTTAGCCTTCCGGGCAGTAAAGGGCTTAAATTTGGTGCACACTCGGTATTGAAACCATCTATCACCCGTGGCTTTGAATATTCCGACTGTTGGGTTGATGATGCGCGTCTGGTAGTCCTGAATGCGCAAGAAGTTCAAAAATACGGCAGTGAAGTACGCACTCGCACTCAAGTGACCCGTGCATGGCGTGAAGATGGTTACTGGATGGTCGAAGCCAAAGATCTCACTACGGGCAAAACCGATAAATGGCGTGCGAAGGGCTTAGTCAACGCAACTGGCCCATGGGTGAAAAACTTTTTCGATAATGGTCTGCAACTGAAATCACCCTATGGCATCCGCCTGATCAAGGGCAGCCATATTGTTGTTCCTCGCGTTCACGATGAGCCGCAAGCGTATATTCTACAAAACGAGGATAACCGCATCGTGTTTGTGATTCCGTGGAATAACGATTTTTCTATCATCGGCACAACCGATGTTGAATACAAAGGCGATCCAAAAGAAGTCAAAATTAACGAGCAAGAGATCGACTATTTGCTGAAAGTCTATAACGACCACTTCAAAAAACAACTGGGCCGCGATGATGTTGTCTGGACTTATTCTGGCGTTCGCCCACTGTGCGATGATGAATCTGACTCTCCGCAAGCGATCACTCGTGACTACACACTGGATATTCAGGATGAGCAGGGCCAGATGCCATTACTGTCCGTGTTTGGTGGAAAACTGACGACTTATCGTAAACTGGCTGAGCACGCCATGGAGAAACTGGTTCAGTACTATCCAAATGCAGGCAAAGCATGGACTAAAAATGGCAAATTGCCGGGCGGTGAGCTGGAAGGCTATGACCGCGATGGTTACGCACGTCTGCTGCGCCAGCGCCATAATTGGTTACCTGAAGGCGTGGCGCTGCGTTATGCCCGTACTTACGGCAGCAACAGCCAAATCATCCTGAAAGGCGCGGAATCGCTGACCAATCTTGGCGAATTCTTTGGTCATGGCTTATATGAAGCTGAGTTGCGTTATTTGGTTGAACACGAATGGGTAACCCAGTTGGATGATGCTATCTGGCGTCGCACCAAGCTAGGTATGTGGCTCACCGATGAGCAAAAACAACGTGTAGCTGATTGGCTGGCACAAAACACCAAAGCTACTCAGCAACAAAGCTAATTAAGTCTGAACTCAAAAATGGCGATAAAAATCTCTTGGTTTTATCGCCATTTTTTCTTTCTCTTCCATAAAATAACACCTTATCCTCTGCTTATACGTTTTTTCCGCTCACAACACCTTTAGAAAAGGTCATAAATTTTCGAAATCAATCATCCCTATTTTCCATTGGAATTCTTTTATTTTTCATTTAATTCATCTGGTTATTTAAAACGCACTTTTTTACCATCGTGATAGTATGTTAGAGGCATCATCTGCTGGCAGACAAGGTTAGCCTGCATAACTCTCTGAGATAAAAAATAATGGCGACGAAAACCTACTTAATCGTTCCGGGATATACCAATTCTGGGCCAGATCACTGGCAATCCCATTTAGAAAGAAAATATCTGAACGTTACCAGAGTGCAACAAGATAATTGGCAATCAGATTTAATTATTCTATCTGGTGCAGGACATATCCATACTGCTGCGGGTTATGGTGAATGGATAGCCAGAGAATGCCTTATCAACGAGATATCTGGTAATGGCTTAATTCCCAATAAATAATCTTGGAGATACTTATGTTACTCATGCGGAAAACGACAACAAAAGACGCAGAACTATTATCTCAACTACTTGAGACAAGCTACCGTTTTCATTTTTCCGATTTATGGCATGACAACGATGAGTTGGAAGAATATATTGCAGGAGTATGTTCGATAGAACAAATATCAAACTCGCTTAACACGCCAAACCACAGATGGTTTATTGCTGAGTCCCACCATTCAGTCAGCGCCGATACCGACCACTCCAACATTATTGGTTTCGGCAAAATTATCTTCAATCAACCTATCCCTGATAGTGACTTCGTTGGCACCTATTTGCATAAATTCTATCTGATGCCTCATCTCACAGGGCAGAAATACGGTGATCAGTTATTTGATCATGTCGTAAAACTCTGTCAGGAGCAGGAACAAGAATGGCTTTGGTTAGAAGTATTGGAGCAGAACACCTCTGCCATTAAATTTTATGTCAGAAAGGGGCTGAAATGGCAAAAAAATATTATATTTTCTAGCCCAAAACAGAAAAGCACAATGCATATAATGGTTAAGCGTCTAGATTAATAACAAAAATAAACTGACTCCCATTCTAGATTTATGTAATAAAGTACAATATTTCTGATGGGAGTCAATATAAATCATTCACGTTGACGGACTCCAGCCTGGTGGTAATTCAGGCAATTTCATATCTATTAATTCAGGCCCACAATAGTATTTATAATACTCCAATACCTCCTTACTATATTTTTTTTCGTATATTAAACCGGTAAAAACTTCTGCAACAAATTCAGTAGAGTTATTATTTGATTCAACGTACTTGCTAACTTGTTTAGCAATTTTACTGGGAATAATATGGTTACATTTCAGGGCCAACATTTTTCCTTCCCAAAAAATTTCTTTTGATTCCTTCCGTTGTTCGTGAATAATATGCCCAATTTCATGTACGATAGAAGCAATTGCCTTTATTGACAGAATGGGATTGGGTTCCGATAATTTTCTTTTTCTTGATAAGGCCGCATCATAAAGTTGATCAGCCACACCCCATGGACCAAATTTATCTACATCATTACTACCTAAACATTTATTTGTTATTCGACTCAACCATGATTGAGATTTTTTTTCATGTAATTGAGTCATTGTTTTACAATTTATATGTAAGCATGGATTTTCAATATATACTCCATATGACTTCAAGTCATTATACATTTTTTTATCTTGTCGTTCTGGCCACTGTACTTGAAGTAACCCATTAGCTTCTTCCACATAAACATTAACACCTCTAACTATTTTAGAAAGATTATCGACTCTTTTATGGATTTTATTAATCGCGTAGATAATTGGTTGAAGAACTTTTATTTTATTTTCATTCATACACATATCTTGATTACCAAAAATTTTAATATTAATACCGCAAATATAGTTATTAAATAATAAAGTTTTATTATCAAGATAATAACTCTTAAAGTCAGTAGCTTGGTGTGTAATGACCTCAAAGGGTGGTTTAATACCGACTGGCTTAAACATAACTGTTCCTCCTATATATACCTCTCATCTTATTCCATTCAAAAACGGAATAACCTTCTCGGTCAGAGATTTTAAAAATTGAGGTGGAAAACTATGCCCCATCTGCTGTATTGGAAAAAATTCAGCCCCGATAATACGCTTGGCCGTATCCTTTCCACAAACAATAGGAATCAAAGGGTCATCCTCTCCGTGCACAACCAATGTTGGACAGTGAATTTGAGCCAGAAGATGGGGTCGGTGCGAATCTGCCATTATCGCCAGCGTTTGTCGCATTGAGCCTTTAGGATGATATCCGCTACGACAAAGTGATAATCTCAGATGCTGAGCCAACTCATCTTTATCCAATGACTCAAAAGGAGAGACAATAAGTTGAATGATTTTAATTTGATGGGCAATCAACTCTTCTTCACTGGAGCCAGCAGGCTTAGCCAATAATGCAGCCTTAATTTCCGGTTTTGGCTGAGGAAGATAATGAGCACCGCTTGAACTCATGATACTCACCAAACTGGTGACTCGGTCAGGATAAGTTGCGGCCAGCCTCTGGGCGATCATACCTCCCATTGAGGCCCCCATAATATGAGCTTGTGGAATATTCAACGCATCAAGCACTCCCAAAGCATCATCTGCCATATCCTGAATACTGTAAGGTGATCGAACTGGCAGACCTAAACACAGCCGAATCTTTTGCCAAAAAAAGGAGCGTTGGGGAATATGATCAAATCGCTGGCTTAATCCTGCATCACGATTATCATATCGAATCACCCTAAACCCTGCGTCCACCAATAAATTAACGATTTCATCCGGCCAATCAACAAGCTGCATCCCCAGCCCCATAATGAGCAAAACAACCGGACGCACTTTTCCACTGTTACCTTCACCACTATCTTCTATTTCGATCGCAACATCATTCGCTATAACTTTCATCAGTAATAACCCTATGATATGACGCTCATCTTCCAAGTAACAGTTTTGTTGGCTGTATCCACATAGTTTACTAATCAAAAAATATGACTAATAAACAGCCAACTGGTTCGATAATCAAGGAACAAAATATGACCAAACTATTTTATGATGTGACAAATAGTACAGCAAAAATCACCACCTAGACGGATAAATACAGCAGACATAAAGGGAGGATGCAAGTAAATTCCCTATATTCTCCCATACTGCTTATTTTATATCTTCAGAGCCAAATGAAAATATATATTCAATATATTGATAATATTAAGCTTTATTATTTTTTAAATTTTCATTTTTTCCGGGATTGTGATATTACTCCCCTTTCTTTAATTCGCTTGTTGCGATTTATGTTCAAATTTATGAAGATAAATGAGAATGGATAAAAACTTCTAATGATAAGTCAAACATTCATTAAAAAAGAGGGGATTGCACAGTCGTTTTTGGCTCGTTATCTCCTCTCAGAAAAGTGTGGCAACCGTCTGAAAACAATAGAATTATTAGCCAAAGAATGTGGGTTGTCCGTGGGTTTAATGCAAGCAGCGTTGAAATCTCTCGAACAGACACAGGCGGTTGGAGTTAAGCGTCGTGGTCGTAATGGTAGCTTTCTTACACAGATTAACCACAAATTACTCTTAGAGTTCGCCGATATCGGCAATGTGGTCTGTGCAATGCCGCTGCCTTATACCCGCGCCTATGAGGGGCTGGCAAGTGGTTTAAAGACATTGTGTGCAGGTGTTCCTTTTTACTTTGCACATATGCGCGGCTCAGATATCCGCATTGAATGCTTACTGAATGGCGTTTACGACTTAGCAGTAACATCAAGGCTTGCCGCAGAGCAACACCCAGAAAATAAAGATATATTTATTGCGCTTTCACTAGGGACACAAAGTTATACAGACAGACACAGGCTAATCTTTCGTCATGGCGAAATAGAATCTATTCGCCGAGTTGGCTTAGACAGTACCTCCGCAGACCAAAAGATCATGACACAGCAGTACTTTGCTGGAAAAGAGATTGAATTGGTCGAGGTCTCCTACCATGAATGTCTGAATCAAATCATAAAAGGCCACATTGATGCGGCCATCTGGAATGTTGGACAGGGCCACGAACTCATAGAACAAGGCCTTATGACACAACTGCCCGACGACAGTGAGTGTTTTATCAAAGCTTCCGAAGCCGTTATCCTTGCCCGTAAGGACAATATCCCCATTCAGCAGTTCCTTCATACTATGGTTGATCGAGATACACTGCTGGCTCATCAAAAAAGCGTAGTCGCAGGCACTATCGAACCTGTTTATTGACTCTTAACTATCCCAAATAAACAGTTGATTAATCTCAATGTGTAACAAAAAGATTATGTAACAAAAAGTTATGGTAGAACAACGGCTAACTATCCTGTTACAAGGCGGCGTCATCGACCAAGATATCTACGATAACATGCTAGATGTTGTTCATGATTTGGAAGATATTTGGTTAATTCCCGTCCGTCATCCACAAGGCGAAATGGTACTTACCCATATGGCCAGCGCTTTCATGCGCTCACGTCGTGGTGAAAAAGTTTCCCCATTGGATAAAACAATACTGGCAAAAATTGAACAATCCGAACACTACAACCGATTACTCGCCATTCATCACGCCCTAATCGAAAAATTTACAGTCATGTTACATCCTAACGAAGAAGGCTACCTGTTAGTAAATTTATATGGTTTAATGCTTTCAATCGAAAGGGATTAACTTTTGATTATCTTATAAATATTCAAAAAAATGAAAATTAAAAATCTAACAAAACATTTCTATTTTTCACACAGCCTTGCTGCTTTGCAGAGATGAAGGGAAGCCTATGTTTATTGATGCATTAAAAAAACAGAACCCCAAATTGATTAAAGTTGCAAAAGAACTTTGGCAACAGGGAATAATCTTGCCAGATACTTACATTATTGATGTCGATCAGGTCTTGGACAATGGCCGACGCTTGCTTCAAGTGGCAAACCAATATGGCATTGAGCTTTATTTGATGACCAAACAAATCGGGCGTAATCCGTGGCTGACCAAAAAGCTAATTCAGCTCGGCTATCGCGGTGCGGTCGCGGTCGATTTCAGGGAAGCCTATAGCCTGAGCCAGCATGACATACCGCTATGTCACATCGGCCATTTGGTGCAGACACCAACACATTTGATAGAAACAATGCTCAAGCATGGTCCTGATATCATTACGGTATTCTCCCTTGAAAAAGCACAAGCCATCTCGGATGCTGCAGAGAAATTAGGGCGTATTCAGCCCATCATGCTAAAAGTGTTTGATAAACGTGATACCGTCTTTCCCAGTCAGGAAGCCGGTATCACTTTTGATGAACTCGATGCCGTGGTGAGCGCCTTAAAAAAAATGCCGGGAATTAAACTCAGCGGTCTGACTCATTTCCCTTGCTTATCATGGAATGCACGATATCAAACGACCTTACCTACCACCAATTTACTGACTCTCATTCGCGCAAAAAACCGACTCGAACAACTCGGGATTAAACTTTCTCAAATCAATGCCCCTTCCGCTTCGAGCTGCAATACCATCCCACTATTAGCCAAATACGGAGCCACTCATCTTGAACCAGGTCATGCCTTGACCGGAACTATTCCCGCCAATATCAGCGGCCGGGAGCCAGAGAATATCGCGATGGTTTATGTCACAGAAGTCTCGCATCACTACGACGGTAATAGTTATTGCTATGGTGGCGGTTACTATAAACGTGGGCACATGAAACACGCGCTGGTTTTCCCAAAACACAGCCATTCACATAAGACTGCGCGGATATTACGATTAGGCGAACCTTGTATTGATTACAACCTCCCTCTATCGGGTATCCATCCGATTGGCAGCCCAGTCGTTATGTGCTTCCGTACCCAAATTTTTGTCACTCGCAGCGATGTAGCCTTAATTTCTGGCATTCAATCAGATAAGCCAAAACTTGAAGGCATTTACGACAGTCAGGGGAATTGGAAAAATAACGGTTATTTTCTCAATAAATAATCCTTCAATAAGGGTATGACAGTTAATGTTACTCTACCCTTAAATAATGTTATTTTCGCTATAGTCAATTTACCGCATGATTTTGTGGCAATTACTTTATGAAATAGTTTTATGAAATAGCTTTATGAGATACTAAAAATAAATTGGAGATACGCCCACACATTCCGCTTCGTATTCCTCATCCAGCATTGATGCAGTTGAAGACACACTCGAACCGCGGGATATCAAAGATATCAGGTTGAACGTCGGGGGTGACACACTGCGCTCTTCATCAAATAATCAAGCCGTTGATCGTCATTTAGCAATAAAACAAAATAGCTGTATTGATGCTTCTGGTTATACCTATGTGCATGAACATTTGCATATCGATCTCTCTGGTGCGAAAGGCAGCCTCGACTGTCGATTAGATCAATACGATCTGATCGTGGATGAGCTTCGTGATCTCTACACCCTAGGGGTACGTAATATCGTAGAGATGACCAACCGTTATATGGGGCGCAATGCAACTTTTCTGTTGGATTTGATGCGTGATACCCGTATCAATATTATTGCCTCAACGGGTTACTACAAACAGCCCTTCTTCCCTTCCCACTTCAGCGAATTGAGCATACAGGCCATCGCCAATGACATGATCGCTGAAATTGAAATCGGCATTGACGGCACCGAATTAAAAGCAAGCGTGATCGCTGAAATTGGCTCCAGTCTTGGGCAAATCACAGAGAGTGAACAAAAAGTCTTTGCGGCAGCAGCATTGGCACATCAAGCCACTGGCTGCCCCATTTCCACCCATACCACATTAAGCACAATGGGACGTGAGCAACTGGCATTGCTTCAGGAATTTGGTGTATCCCCCGAGCATGTGACCATCGGGCATTGTGATCTGAGAGATAACCTGGACACCATCATTCCATTGTTGGAAGCAGGGGCATGGGTGCAATTCGACACAATTGGCAAAAATAATTACTATCCAGACAACGGGCGCGTTGCCATGTTGCAGCAAATCGCCAAATATGGACTCCTTGAACGAGTCATGCTTTCCCAAGATATCACTCGCCGCTCTCATTTAAAAAGCAATGGAGGAAATGGATTCGATTATTTGTTAACCGTATTCGTTCCCATGTTGCTGGAAGCTGATTTTTCCCAAACACAGATAGACCAGATGTTACGTGATAATCCTGCTCGATTTTTTCAACACAGCGCTTAGCAGCTTAAATTTTCAAGAAAATCATTTTTAACAAGTCATTCGATAGAAAATACAAAAGGGGATAACAGCATGAGATTTGTCGTTGGTGGACAAATAGAGAAAGAAGCAATAGCCGAAGGTATTCGTCAAATGGCGGGAGACAAAGCCACTTCAATTACTGTCATGAATGACATCGAAGCGGCTATGGCAATTAAAAATGGCGATGCAGATTACTATATTGGCGCATGCAATACGGGTGGAGGTGGTGCTCTCGCCATCGCCATCGCCCTTATCGGCTTAGAGCAATGCGCCACCATCGGCATGCCAGGCAAGATCCTGTCTGACGACGAGATTATTGCCCATGTGAAAGCAGGAAAGAAAGCATTTGGTTTTACGGGGCAGGATATTGATATCGTCCTACCGGTGATCATCAACGCTATTATCTCACTATAAGGAGTCTATCATGCAGCATCTCCATGATTTCCTGATGAGATTGATGGAAGTTGATCCTTTCAAAGCCGGATTATTGGCAGCAATAGGTGCGATTGCTTCCATGATGGCAAACCGTGGGATCGCCGTTTTCCATGATGGCCTGCGCCCTCTGCTGCCGGAATACCTTGAAGGCCGTATGAGCCGCAAGGTACTCGCTGCAACCAGTTTCGCCCTGAGCATCGGTTTGGTTGTAGGTTTTGGTATTCCTTTTTCCCTCACAGCGCCGATTGTGCTGGTTCACAGCCTCTTGCTGGGCACAGACATGATCGGTATCTGGTGTGCTAATAGCCGAAGAGGGTTTATCGGCTCCGGCATCATCGGCGCACTGTATGCCATCGCCTTGCTGGCTGGCCTGCGTTCGGTGGTAGAACTGTTTGCCATGCTGCCAGTGAATTTCACCGATGACCTCAAGAAAGTGGGTGATCCCATTGTGGCCTGTTTTGCCCTGTTCCCTGCCATGGTCGTTGGCTATCAATATGGCTATCGCAAAGGGCTATTAGTCATGCTCACTGCGTTGGTGGGCTATTTGGCAACCAAGGCCATTGGCCCATTGAGCTTTGGCGGTATGATCGAAAAACCCGTCAGCATCGACCCGAACGGTGCCGCACTGCTGCTATCAATGATTGCGATGTTCTACTTTGCGATGCGAGAGCGCCCAACTCAGACAGCCGAGCAAAAAGGTGCCAATGAAGTCTTAGTTGGCCTGTTCTCAACCCGTATTGAGCGTATTCAGAAAAACAAATGGCTGCTGATCCTGTGCGGTGGCTTGACTGCCAGTGCCGCCACGATGTCATTTAGCCTGTTGGCGGAAGGCCCCGTATCCCTGCAATTGATGGCGCAAGGCGAGCAAACCAATGCCCTGCTGGTAGCATTGGCGCGTGCCATTAGCTTTATCCCATTGGTGGGAACAACCGCAATAGCGACAGGAGTTTATAGCCCGAATGGCATGAAATTCGTGTTTGTGGCAGGGCTGGCAACCAACAACCCGTGGATTGCGTTTATCGCGGGCGGTATCACCATGTTCATCGAGATCCAACTGCTGGCGAAGATCGCAATTTGGCTGGATAAATACCCTGGCGTGAAAGCATGTAGCGGGCACATCCGTACCGCAATCACCAAAATGCTCGAAGTTGCTCTGCTGGTTGGTGCTATGATTGCTTCCAACGCCATTCTGCCGGGTATGGGCTTTATGATTGTGGCAGGCATTTATCTGCTCAACCGCACTTCCAAACGTCCTTTAGTAGAAATGGCAATCGGCCCGATCGCAACAATTGCCGTGGGCATTCTGGCGAATTTGCTCTTCCTGCTAGGAATAAAATAAGAAATGAAAACCTATCCATTGCAAAGCATGACGATGGCACAAGCACAGCAGAAACAATTCAAGCTGGTGGATATTATCTGTCATCACTTTCCGGGGGCTGATTTTCTTTCACAAGGTGATCTGGGCTTAGTCCCAGACCTTCACCAACCACGGATGACTCGACGCATTGAAGCGGTAATTGCGGAGTTTTTTAGCGCTGAATCGGCTGCTTTTGTCAATGGAGCAGGAACTGGCGCATTACGCGCGGGGCTGGCGGCCTTAGTCAGCCCCAACTCAACATTGCTTGTGCATGATGCGCCCATTTATCCCACAACCAAAGTATCCATTGAGCAAATGGGGCTTCAGGTCGTCCATGCAGATTTCAATCACGCAGAACAGATCACTGCCGCCATCCGGCAATATCAGCCTGCGGCTTGCCTCATTCAACATACACGCCAGAAACTCTCTGACAGTTATTCCCTGCCAGATGTGGTAGCCACACTGAATCAACATCACATTCCTTCGTTGGTAGATGACAACTACGCAGCAATGAAAGTAGCACAGATTGGTTGTGAATATGGTGCGACACTCTCCACATTCTCTTGTTTTAAGTTACTGGGGCCACAAGGCGTCGGGCTGGTTACGGGAAAACAAACAGCCATGGATACCCTGCGGCACAGCATGTATTCCGGCGGTTGCCAGATACAAGGGTATCAGGCAATGGAGGCGTTGCGCGGTCTGGTATTCGCACCGGTTATGCACGCAATACAGGCAGAAGTTAACGACGAATTGGTTACTCGCTTGAATCAGGGAGAATTGCCACAAGTGAAACAGGCATTTATCGCCAATGCTCAATCGAAAGTATTATTGGTGGAATTTCACGAACCTATCGCAGAAAGAGTACTCGCCGCAGCCCACTCATTCGGTGCACTGCCTTATCCGGTAGGCGCAGAGTCAAAATTTGAAATACCGCCCCTGTTTTACCGCATCTCCGACACCTTTCGTCAGACTGATCCCACGCTGGAAAAACGCATGATCCGCATTAATCCCAATCGCAGTGGCACAGATACCGTGATGCGTATTTTACGCGAAGCTGTCAGTTGAATACGTAAGGCCAGATTGGTTCTTTCTATAGGATAAACTACAAGTGTATAGATAAACCATTTTTGTGTGTGGTTTACGTCCACTTAAATGAACCTGAAAACGGAACTTAATTAAAGGAAAGTGCCGGATAAAAAAACCAACACTTGTTAGTGATCTGATGGCTAGCTATTTCCATAGTAGGCCACTGAGGTTATTTTCGGTTCAGAAAATAACAAATGAAGGTAAAGACGAATGCAAGTCCAGCCAGAAATAACGTCAGAGCCTGATAACCTTGGGTCAATGTATTGAAGTGAGCTAACATGAATACAGCAAACTGCCCGTCTTGTTGTGCAGTTAAAGGGATCCATCGTAAGGGGCGATCTCGTTCTGGTCATCAGCACTACCTTTGCCAATCTTATCGTCATTCCTGGTCATTGGAATTCACCTATACCGCATGTCGTCCCGGGACACATAAGCAAATTGTCGATATGGCCATGAACGGAATGGGATGTCGGGCAACCGCGCGTGTCATGGGGATTGGCCTGAATACTGTCCTTCGTCACTTAAAAAACTCAGTCCCAAATCCGTAACTGAAGCTATTGCCCCCGGCACTGAAGTGATTGTCTGCTGTGAAATGGATAAGCAATGGTCATATGTGAAGTCGAAGAAAAAGCCCCGTTGGCGCTTTTATGCTTACGACCGGAGCAGACGAAAAGTGATCGCCCACGTTTTTGGACCAAGAACAAAAAAGACCTTGATGCGTTTGATGGCGTTACTGACACCTTTCAACATTGTGGTCTATATGACGGATGGCTGGAAAAGCGATGAAAAAATGCTGATAGGAAAACTACAGGTGGTTAGCCAGCGTTATACACAACATATCGAAAGACCTAACCTGAATCTGCGTCAGCATTTGGTAAAAGACTGACTCGTAAAACGTTGTCTTTTTCAAAATCCATCGAAATGCATGACAGAGTCATCGGATATTATCTGAACATTCATCATTATCAATAAATTAGATTCACGCCCCCCTAGAATTAAAAACCATCCGATTATCCCAACAGATTTCAAGTTGCAGCTTTGGTGGCTGCAACTTTTCTCTAATTGTTCCCTTGATTTAACAAATATCGCTTCACTGGCTGGCCTACACCGATGCTGCAAAATCACCCTGTTGCCTTTCCACCAACGTAAGGATGCTATAAAGCGCCACAGGTTGCTGTTCTTGGTTCAATACCTGCACATCCCACATCACAACGCCATGTGGTTTGTCTTCCTGAGTCTTCTGGATTTTTTTGATCTTCTTCTTACAAGTCAACCTAACTTGGATCGTATCGCCTATCTTGACTGGCTCAATAAATCGCAGGTTTTCCATACCATAGTTAGCCAGCACAGGCCCAACCGCCCCATCAACGAATAAACCCGCTGCGGCCGATACGACAAAATAGCCATGTGCTACGCGCTCACCGAACAGGGACTCCGCCGCACCAATTTTATCCATGTGCGCATAAAAGTGATCACCACTCAGGCAAGCGAAATTGACGATATCCGCTTCCGTCACCGTCCGGCGAGCTGTCAGCAGACTTTCACCAATTTCTAGCTGTTCGAAATATTTGCGGAATGGATGGATTGGATCTTCCTTCACTTTTGCACCGCGAACCCACTCACGGCCAATCGCAGACAGCATATTTGGACTGCCTTGAATCGCAGTACGCTGCATGTAGTGTTTCACCGCACGCAGCCCACCCAATTCTTCACCGCCCCCTGCACGCCCCGGCCCACCGTGTACCAACATCGGCAATGGCGAACCATGCCCGGTGGATTCCGCAGATGCCGCTTCATCCAGTACCAACATACGACCATGAGCACACGCCGTCGCGCGGATTACCTGTAAAGCAATTTGCTCATTTGCCGTGACCAATGATCCCACCAGACTGCCTTGCCCCATCGCCGCCAACGCAATAGCCTGTTCGGTATCCTGATAAGCCATTAGCGTGGAAACCGGCCCAAAGGCTTCCGTACCATGCACAACCTGATTTGTCATTGGATCAGCGCAGTAAAGTAAAGTTGGTGGATAAAACGCACCATTGCAGTGGGTATCACCTGCCAACACTAGCTTATCCAAGGAACCGCCACACAAGACCTCACAGCCGCTGTTCAATAATTCATTGACCTTCGTTTGTACTTCATCGCGTTGTTCAAGGCTAATCAATGCCCCCATCCGCACGTCCGGCAAAGCCGGATCGCCCACAGCCACGCCAGACAGCCGCTTGAGCAAAGCTTGTTTTACAGCTTCAATCTGGCTGGCTGGCACAATAATCCGCCGGATAGCCGTACATTTCTGCCCCGCTTTAACCGTCATCTCACGGGCAACTTCCTTAATGAATATCCCAAATTCCGGCATATCAGGCGTAATATCCTCACCTAAAATGCAGCAGTTAAGGGAATCCGCCTCCATCGTAAAGGGGATGGATTTTTCCATCAGACGAGGATGAGCGCGTAGCTTCTGCCCTGTCTGTGCCGATCCGGTAAAGGTCACAACATCCTGATAATCGAGATGATCAAATAGATCGCCAACACCCCCGCAGATCAATTGCAATGATCCTTCCGGTATCAGGCCACTATCGATGATCATTTTCACCATCGCCTGCGTCAATTGGGCGGATGCCGTAGCTGGTTTGATAATGGCCGGCATCCCCGCCATCCACGTTGGCGCCAATTTTTCCAGCATTCCCCAGCAGGGAAAGTTAAAAGCGTTAATGTGTAACGCAACACCGGGTCGGGAAGTCAGTACATGCCGAGCCATAAACTGGGACTGTTTAGACAACGAGATCATTTCATCTTCCGGCCACAGGGTATCATCCGGTAACTCACGTCCGGCCAGGCCTGCATAAGAGAAGAGCGTTGCAACTCCTCCTTCAATATCCACCCAACCATCTGCACGGGTTGCCCCCGTTTCTGCGGAAATGGTGTACAGCGCTTCTTTGTTGGCAAGCAGATGCTTTGCAACTGCTTTCATCATCTGCGCACGCTGCTGGAACGTCATAGCGGCCAGCGCCTTTCCACCTTTTTTACGGGCATACTCTAAACTCTTGGCCAGCGGCAACCCTTCTGAAGATACCTGATACAAGGCTTCACCACTGACTGCATGGTGAATGGTTCTGGTGTTGCCGTGCCCATAAACCCAAGTTCCACAAATGTAACTCGCTAACTGTTGCATTTTTTTCTCCACCGATCTCATTAATGAATCAATCATTAAGTAAAATAATGATATTTATGTATCACATAATCTATTAACAAGACCACCCATTAAATTAACAAAATAAAAACATTTGCAGCTAATCACTTATCAATATTCTTATCCACATCAAACAACAAAAATTAACCATATGTTTTTAAATGAATAAAAATTCATATTGTGATGAACCCTACAAATACACAGTGATAGCATTTGA
Source organism: Xenorhabdus hominickii (assembly GCF_002632725.1). GTDB lineage: Bacteria > Pseudomonadota > Gammaproteobacteria > Enterobacterales > Enterobacteriaceae > Xenorhabdus > Xenorhabdus hominickii. Next base: position 944,048 of record NZ_NJAI01000001.1, on the reverse strand, counting down.
TATTTTTGTTATCAATTTGTAGATTTACAGTTACTTAAAATGATTCACTTTTAAATTATAAATAAGAAAATAAGAATCATAATGGAGTTAATTATGACAATTGACCCACTTCAGGTGCACTTTGATGCCAAAATAGCGGCAGATATTTCCATCGAGGCCAAGGATTGGATGCCCGATGCCTATCGCCACAACCTGATACGCCAGATAGGTCAACATGCCCATTCAGAAGTAGTCGGCATGCTACCGGAAGCTAACTGGATCACCCGCGCCCCTTCGTTACGCCGTAAAGCGGTATTGCTCGCCAAAGTACAGGATGAGGCAGGCCACGGGCTTTACCTCTACAGCGCCGCAGAAACACTGGGCTGTACTCGTCAGGACATCTACCAGAAGCTGTTAGATGGCAAGATGAAATATTCTTCGATCTTCAATTATCCCACGCCCAGTTGGGCTGATGTTGGTGTGATTGGTTGGCTTGTAGATGGAGCAGCTATCGTAAACCAAGTCGCTTTGTGCCGTGCATCTTATGGTCCCTATGCCCGTGCGATGGTGAAAATCTGCAAAGAGGAAAGTTTCCACCAGCGACAAGGTTACGAAGCCGTCATGGTGCTGGCTAATGGCAACGAAGCTCAACGCGCAATGTTGCAAGATGCCATCAACCGTTTTTGGTGGCCAACGCTGATGATGTTTGGCCCAAATGACAGTGATTCCCCCAATAGCGCCCAGAGCATGGCGTGGAAAATCAAGCGATTCAGCAATGATGAACTACGGCAAAAATTTATCGACAACACGGTGCCCCAACTGGAAGCTCTGGGCATGACAGCCCCCGATCCGGCGCTGGCTTGGGATGAAACCACAGGGCATTACCGTTTTGGTGAAATCGACTGGGAAGAATTCTATCAAGTGCTAAAAGGACAAGGGATATGCAATCACGAGCGCTTGGAGGCCAAGCGCCAAGCTTGGGAGAACGGGAGTTGGGTACGCGAGGCGGCTTCGATTCATGCCAAGAAAAAAGCCACCAAACAGAATGCCGCTTAAAGCTCTTAATGAGGGAACTTATATTACGGGATTTAGTGACGGGACTTGGCGACAGGAACAGGAGACAATAAACATGAACGATACCGATTGGCCACTGTATGAAGTCTTTGTCCGCAGTAAACAGGGATTGGCTCACCGCCATGTCGGCAGCCTCCATGCGGCAGATGATCAAATGGCTCTGGAGAACGCACGCGATGCCTACACTCGTCGCAATGAAGGCTGCTCAATTTGGGTCGTAAAATCCATCTATTTGATAGCATCACAGCCAGAAGATCGCGGGGCTTTTTTTGAACCTTCGGAGGATAAAATTTATCGTCATCCGACTTTCTACACTATTCCTGATGGCATCAAAAATATGTAGGAGACGGAAATTATGTATACCCATAGCGTTTCCTCCACCAACCATGATTTGTTTAATTACGTGCTACGTCAGGGAGACACACCGTTAATTCTGGCACAACGCCTGTGCGAATGGTGCGGACACGCGCCAGAACTGGAACTTGATCTCGCGCTGTCCAATATTGGACTCGATCTATTGGGTCAGTCTCGCCATTTTCTCAGCTACGCAGCCACCCTTTCAGGAACAGGGCTGGATGAAGATCATCTGGCATTTGGTCGTGATGAACGTGAATTCCTCAATCTACTGCTGGTGGAACAGCCTAACGGTGGTTTTAACGACACACTGGTACGCCAATTTTTTATCGATGCCTATCACGTCCTGCTGCATCAAGCACTGGGGCGGAGCCGTGATTCCCAACTGGCCGCCATCAGCACCAAGTCCTTGAAGGAAGTGGAATATCACCTGCGATTCAGTCGGGGCTGGATGATCCGCTTAGGCGATGGCACACCGCAGAGTCGCCAGAAAATACAACAATCGATCGATCAATTGTGGCGCTTTACGGGTGAGCTGTTCCATTGCGACGAGATAGAGCAACGGCTTGCCGAAGGTGGCATCGCCGTTGATCCCAGCACCCTGTATGAACCATGGCGACAAATCGTCAATGAAACATTCGCAGAAGCCACATTGGAAATACCGGAAGAGTCACCTTACCGACAGGGCGGCAAGCAAGGGCAGCATACGGAACATCTGGGATACATACTGGCAGAAATGCAATTTCTGCAACGCACTTACCCCAACTGCACCTGGTGAAAAACACGGATAACTCGCTACAGCGATCTGATCTCGCTAATGACTAGCTGATAACGATAAGGGGGAGAGATGGAAAAGCCATTTAATACAAGCCATCTAGAAATTCGGCAACCACAGATCCATCAGATCTGGCAGTGCCTGCACCAGATTGCCGATCCAGAGTTGCCCGATCTCTCTATTACCGATCTCGGCATGATCCGGGCTGTCACCTCCTTACAAACTGGCTGGCGGGTGACATTTACCCCAACATATTCCGGCTGTCCTGCCACAGAATACCTGATCAATGCCATTCAAGAAACGCTAATACAGGCTGGTTTTTCGCCAGTATATGTCGAAGTGAGCCTGACTCCCGCATGGACAACCGATTGGATGAATACAGATGCCAAACAACGCCTGCGCAAATCAGGCATCGCTCCCCCCCAGGGATTGGCTTGTGAAAAACCAATGGATGCTGAATCCATTACCTGCCCACGCTGTAATAGTCATGAAACGGAAAAAATCAGTGAATTCGGTTCCACCGCCTGCAAAGCCCTCTATCGCTGCCAGCAGTGTCTGGAACCGTTTGATTATTTCAAATGTATTTAATAAGGAATTGAATGAGGAAGTAGAAGATGGTTACTTTTCATCGCCTGAGTTTTCACCGATTGAGCATCGCCGCCATTGAACGGGAAACACCAGAGGCCGTTACCGTCACGCTGCATGTTCCCGATGAACTAAAGACTCGTTTCTGTTATCAACCCGGCCAACATCTGACACTCAAGGCACAGGTGAATGGTGAAGAACTACGGCGCTGCTACTCCATTTGTAGTTCACCACTGGATGACTCATTGCAGATTGGCGTCAAGGCCGTTTATCAGGGCCGTTTTTCAACTTTTATCAATCAGCAGTTAAAAGTCGGGGATGAATTGGAAGTGATGCTGCCACAAGGCACTTTTGGCCATCATCCTGATGCAAACCAGCAGGGAAATTATCTGGCTATCGCAGCCGGCTCGGGTATCACGCCGATTCTATCTATTATCAAAAGTACACTGGCATTGGAACCGGATAGCTCATTCACCTTGATTTATGGCAATCGCACGGGCCGTTCTGTCATGTTTAAAGAGGCGCTGGCCGACCTCAAAAATCGCTATCTGCATCGTTTCCAAGTGTTGTATCTATTCAGTCAGGAAGCCATCGATAGTCCCCTGTTTAACGGGCGCATTGATACCGAACACCTGCATAGAATAGGCAAAATCTTGCTCAACTTTGCCCACTTTGACCACGCCTTTCTCTGTGGGCCTGAGACCATGTTGGAAGATGCCCGGTCGGTGCTGGAGCAAGCGGGAATGTCTGCCAACTCCATCCATAGCGAACGCTTCAATACCGAATATACCCAGAAAACTAAGGCAGGTTTTCGTCCCGTCAATATCACCGGACGCAGCGAAACTCGCGTCGAAATTCATCTGGATGGCCGCACCCTCAACATTGCCATGAGTGCCGAAGATGACAGCATTCTCGATGCCGCTTTGCGTCAAGGTGCGGATTTGCCCTACGCCTGTAAAGGAGGGGTGTGCGCCACCTGCAAATGTCGACTCACGTCCGGGGAAGTAGATATGGCGGTGAACTACAGCCTCGAACCCGATCAATTGGCGGCCGGCTATATCTTAAGTTGCCAGTCATGGCCGAAAGGCGATGGGGTAGTCGTAGATTTTGATGTCTAGACGTTTTCATTAATGAGGAACCACCATGAATCAGGAATGGATTTTATGCCACCAGCAAAAAAGGGTACGCACACTCACCCTCAACCGCCCGGAAGTGCGCAATGCCCTCAGTAATGATTGTCTTGAACAGCTCGTCCAGCAATTGGAACAAGCGGATGTGGATAACGGAACTGGTGCCGTTGTTATTACAGGTTCATCACGCTGTTTCGCGGCAGGGGCTGACCTGAAGGAATTACAACAGCAAACCGTTGCCACCGCGATGACTGACCGCCGTCCACAACTCTGGCAACGCTTAAACAATATCAGCAAGCCTCTGATCGCCGCCGTAAATGGCTATGCGCTTGGGGCAGGCTGCGAACTGGTGCTGGCTTGTGATTTGGTGATTTGTGGAGAAAGTGCCCGTTTTGGCCTACCGGAAATCACGTTGGGACTGATCCCCGGGGCGGGGGGAACACAGCGGCTCATTCGCAGCGTTGGCAAAGCACTGGCTTACCAGATGGTTCTCACGGGTGAAGCTATTAATGCCCAATCAGCGCAACAAGCAGGGCTGGTCAGTGAAGTTTGCATTGATGAGCTGACATTAGAACGTGCAGAACAAATCGCACAACGCATCAGCAAATTTTCACCGCTGGCACTGCGGGCCGCCAAAGCCGCACTCAAAACCTCACAGGAAACAGGCCTGTCACAAGGGTTACTTGCCGAACGCCAGCAGTTTGTCGCTCTGGCAGGTACAGCCGATCGTCAGGAAGGCATCACCGCCTTTCTGGAAAAACGTAAACCAATATTCAAAGGGTTCTGATAGATGGAAAACATGTCAACGGTACTTACTGATATTAAAGCCGGTGTTCTTAGTATTACGCTCAACCGCCCGGAATGCCTCAACAGCTTTAACGAGGAATTACATCAACAATTAAGTAAGGCGATGGGTATTGCTGAACAGGACGAATCTGTGCGTAGTGTCTTGCTGACAGGAGCGGGACGTGGCTTCTGTTCAGGACAGGATTTGAATGACCGTAATGCCATTATCTCCGATGGCTTAGTTCCCGATCTCGGTCAATCCGTTGAGCGTTACTACAATCCCCTAATCCGACGCATGACTTCCTTGCCTAAACCTATTATCTGCGCCGTCAACGGTGTGGCAGCAGGCGCAGGCGTCTCCCTTGCACTAGCCTGTGACATTGTTATCGCTTCCCGAACCGCCAGCTTTATCCAAGCCTTCTGCCGTATTGGTCTGACGCCGGATTCGGGCGGAAGCTGGTTCCTGCCCCATAAGATTGGACATGCCCGCGCAATGGGAATGGCATTATTGGGAGACAAAATCAGTGCTGATCAAGCACAGGAATGGGGAATGATCTGGCAAGTCGCCGAGCCCGATGAATTAGAAGAGAAAACACAGAAACTTGCGCAGCATCTGGCAGCCCAGCCCACAGTGGCACTTGGCTGCATCAAGCAAGCCACTTATGCCGCAGCCGCCAATACCTTGGAGCAACAGCTTGATCTCGAACGTGACTTGCAACGCCTGTGCGGACGCAGTGAAGACTTCCGTGAAGGCGTTAATGCGTTTATTGAAAAACGCCATCCAGCGTTCAAGGGGAAATAATCATGACCATGCCTCTACTCCACAGCCCCATTAGCACTATTGATGCAGATATTATTGATGCAGGCATTATAGGTATTATTGGTGCAGGCACCATGGGCATCGGCATTGCTCAAGTCGCGGCTCAAGCAGGGCATTCTGTCCTGCTGTTTGATGTGAACAGCGAAGCATCGAGTCATGCGTTGGATAATCTCCGCGCTCGTCTGCGTCAACGCGTGGAAGCTGGCAAAGCAGAGGCTGATGCAACTGAACTCCTGTTAAAACGCATTACCCGGGTTGATTCGTTACAAACTCTGGCACCATGTGCGCTGGTGATTGAAGCAATAGTAGAACAATTGGAAGCCAAACAGGATCTTTTCCGCCAACTGGATGCTATTTGTCCGGCCCAAACGCTATTTGCCAGCAACACCTCATCACTCTCGATTACCGCGATTGCCCGCGTTCTGTCTTCACCACAACGTATGGCTGGGCTACATTTTTTCAATCCAGCACCTTTGATGAAATTAGTGGAAATTGTACAAGGGTTGGAAACCTCTCCCCAAACCGTGACAACCCTTAAAATGCTTGCCACCAACTGGAAAAAGCAGCCCGTGATTTGTCGCTCTAGCCCCGGTTTTATCGTCAATCGTATTGCCCGTCCATTTTATGCAGAAGCCTTGCGTGCTCTGGAAGAGCAAGTCGCTTCCCCCGCGACGCTGGATACAGTGATGAAAGAATCTGGCGGCTTTGCGATGGGGCCATTACAGCTTACCGATTTAATTGGTCATGACGTTAACTACGCGGTGACTGAATCCCTGTTCCACGCTTTCCACAACGATCCTCGTTTCCAACCCTCTCTGCGGCAGAAAGAATTAGTCGATGCCGGCCATTTGGGGCGTAAGCGTGGTCGTGGATTCTACCTCTATAATATGCAAGGAAATAACGTACAAGGAAACAGCGGAAAAAAAGAGGCTCAGCCACTTCCCAAAATAGAGCCTAAGCAGAGCAAAGAAAAAAAACAGCCTACGAGGCTCAAGGCAACCGGGAATTGGGCGGCATTGCCTCATTTTGTCTCCCTGCTACAGAAACCTAAATTACAGCAGTATGGGATCGTCTTCGAAGAAGGAAAAAATGACCGATTCCATTCCCCCACCTTACACATTGACGATATTATTTTGACGCTGACTAAAGGGAGAACCTGCGCCCAGCTTGCTGATGAAGTCAGAGTTCCGGTGATGCAATTTGATCTTTCCGCCAATCATCTATCGGCCCCTGTTATCACCCTCAGCACGGCTTGCCAGAATACGCCCCATCAAACAGCAAAAGTAGTTGGCTTCCTGCAATCTCTCGGCAAGCAAGTGATCCTCCTGCCCGATTATCCCGCCCTGCTGACAATGCGTACCGTTGCTATGCTGTGTAACGAAGCGCTGGATGCCCTCAATAAAGGCCTCGCCAGCGCCGAAGATATCGACTTAGCGATGCTCGATGGCGTGAATTATCCCATTGGCCCATTGGCATGGGGTGAGCAATTGGGCTGGAAACATATTCTCAGTACGCTGGAAAACTTGCAGAAATTCTATGGAGAACCCCGTTACCGACCTGCGCCTCTGCTGCGCCAACTGGCAGCAGATCATGCCAAATTGCAGCTTCACGGACAGCACGAAAATTATAATGAAAACCATAATAAGGAGAGCGCCGATGCACGATAACTCCACCAGCCAACTGGCTAGACGCTGCATTGAAGCCATGTATGCCAAAGACATCTGTGCTCAAAGTATGGGAATGCACATCGAGCATATTGACGTGGGGATCGCCCGACTCAGCATGACGATTGTACCCAATATGCTCAACGGCCATCAACGCTGTCACGGCGGTATTCTGTTCAGTCTGGCAGATACCACCTTTGCCTACGCCTGCAACAGCGAAGGAATGGCAGCAGTGGCATCCAGTGGCAGCATTGACTTCATCCGTCCCGCGTTGATTGGTGATCATCTCATCGCCAATGCGTCTGTGCGACATCAAGGTAAAGCCACAGGTCTGTACGATGTCGAAATCATCAATCAGAACAACAAAATCGTGGCACTGTTCCGTGGCCGTGCCCATCGCCTCAGCCACACCATTCTAGAAAACATTCCGGCAACTATTCCAGAAAACAATCAGGGAGAGCCATTATGACTCATGCGTTTATCTGTGATGGTGTACGCACCCCCATCGGGCGTTATGGCGGAGCGTTATCCAGCCTACGGGCTGATGATCTGGCGGCCTTGCCGCTACAGGCATTGATGGCACGCTATCCTACGCTGGATTGGGGAAAAGTTGATGATGTGATCCTCGGCTGTGCCAATCAGGCGGGCGAAGATAATCGCAACGTAGCGCGCATGGCTTCACTGTTGGCGGGCCTGCCGGATTCAGTCTCCGGCACGACAATCAATCGGCTGTGCGGCTCCGGTCTGGATGCATTGGCTTTTGCCGCTCGCAGTATCAAAGCCGGTGACGCCCGACTGATATTGGCAGGTGGTGTTGAATCCATGACGCGTGCGCCGTTAGTGATGGGCAAAGCAGAAAGTGCCTTCAGCCGTCAGGCAGAGATATTTGATACCACGCTCGGCTGGCGATTCATTAATCCGCAAATACAAAAACAGTTCGGCACAGATTCAATGCCAGAAACAGCCGAAAACGTTGCCGCACAATACCAAATTAGCCGTGACGATCAGGATGCCTTTGCGCTGCGCAGCCAACAACGCACCGCCAGTGCGCAACAGCGTGCCGTACTGGCGGAAGAAATCATTCCTGTCACTCTGTCCCACAAAAAAGGCATAGCAACAACCATCACGCAGGATGAACATCCACGGCCAGAAACAACTTTCGAGCAACTGCAACGGTTGAAAACACCGTTCCGTACTGCCGGCACAGTCACAGCGGGAAACGCTTCCGGTATCAACGATGGGGCGGCAGCACTCATCATCGCCTCAGAAACAGCGGCATTAAGGGAAGGGCTGACTCCACGTGCACGCATCGTTGCAACAGCAACGTGTGGAGTAGAGCCGCGCATCATGGGGATCGGGCCGCTGCCTGCCACTCGTAAGGTACTGGAACTCACGGGCTTAAGCCTGAACCAAATGGATGTCATTGAGTTGAACGAAGCCTTCGCCGCGCAGTCACTGGCCGTAACGCGCCAATTAGGGCTACCGGATGATGCAGAACACGTAAACCCGAATGGTGGTGCGATTGCGCTGGGCCATCCGTTGGGCATGAGTGGTGCTCGCCTTGCGCTGACGGCCAGCCTTGAACTGGAACGGCGAGCCGGTCGTTATGCCTTATGCACCATGTGCATTGGCGTAGGACAAGGCATCGCCATGATTATTGAACGTATTTCATAATACGTAACTTTTTATAGCCAGCACCTGCATATAAATAAAAAAACAACCTGTTATTACAACCAAATCAACAAAAGGACAGGAAACTATGAGCAACAACGTACAACACTTAAACACCCACCCTGACGAGCACCTAGACCCCATTGAATTTGCTTCACGAGATGAAATTCAGGCGCGGCAATTTGAGCAAATAAAGTGGACTTTGCATCACGCCTACAACAACGTGCCCATGTACCGCCGCAAATTTGACGCTATCGATATTCACCCCAGTGATTTCAAGCAACTCGATGACATCATTAAATTTCCCTATACCACCAAACAAGATCTGCGGGAGAACTACCCTTTTGATACTTTCGCTGTCCCAATGGAACAAATCGTGCGGATCCACGCGTCATCCGGCACCACAGGGCGCCCTACCGTAGTCGGTTATACCCAGCGGGATATCGATAATTGGGCAGATCTCGTCGCCCGTAGCCTACGCTTTGCCGGTGCCAGCGCGAAGGATAAAGTCCACGTTGCCTACGGTTACGGCTTATTCACAGGCGGTTTGGGAGCGCATTACGGAGCTGAACGACTTGGTGCCGCCGTGATACCGATGTCTTGCGGGCAAACAGAAAAACAGGCACAGCTAATTAGGGATTTCAAACCCGATATTCTCATGATGACCCCCTCCTACTGCCTGACCCTGCTGGATGAACTGGAGCGGCAAATGGGCGGAGATGCCAGAACATGTTCCCCGCGTGTCGGAATTTTTGGCGCCGAGCCGTGGACGGAGGGCCTGCGCAACGAGATCGAAACCCGCATGAGCATCAAGGCGTTAGATATCTACGGCTTATCCGAAATCATGGGGCCGGGTGTTGCGATGGAGTCTGTGGAATATGCGGATGGTTCTACCATTTGGGAAGATCATTTCTATCCAGAAGTGATTGATCCTGACAACTTGAACATACTGCCGGATGGAGAGCATGGCGAACTGGTTTTCACAACACTGACTAAAGAAGCCATGCCAGTGATCCGTTACCGCACTCGCGACCTGACACGTTTATTACCGGGAACCGCCCGCAATATGCGTCGCATGGACAAAATCACTGGACGCTCTGACGACATGCTGATCATCCGTGGCATTAACGTCTTTCCATCACAAGTGGAAGAACAGATAACACGCTTCAAAGAATTGTCTCCACACTACCAATTGGAAGTAAACCGCATAGGAAATTATGACAGCCTGTCCGTCAAGGTCGAACTAAAAGAGCCCGACCGACTCAGTGCTCAACAACGCTGCGATATCTGCCATCAATTGCGCCATCACATTAAATCCATGATAGGGCTCAGCGCCGAAGTCAGCATCGTTAACTGCGGTGGCATTCCCCGTTCAGAGGGCAAAGCTGTTCGGGTGATTGATAATCGTCTGCATCACTAACGGTTCTACCACCGTTAACTCCAAACGGTGGTGGTTTCCCTGAGCGCATCATCCCAGTTACGCTAAAGTCATGACACAATTTCGAGCAGGTAATGACAAAATATGACACATAAACTCGACGACTTTATCCGACATGCCCTTGATGCCCAACCCATTAGCGGAACGTCACTGATCATTTCCTTGTTTGGCGATGCCATCAGTCATCGGGGTGGTGAAGTTTGGCTTGGCAGTCTGAGCCTTCTGCTGGAACCCATGGGATTCAGTGACCGCTTTGTGCGGACATCCCTTTTTCGCTTGCAAAAAGAAGGTTGGCTGGCTGTGGAAAAAATCGGCCGACGCAGCTATTACCGCATCACCGAGCGGGGTATGAATCAATTCCGCCATGCTGAAAGCAAAATTTACCTCAGTGAGCAACCAGAATGGGATGGTAAATGGGATCTGCTGCTACTTGAAGAAACCAGCAAAGAAGAGCGCTCTCGTCTGAAAAAAGAGCTGAGTTGGCTTGGATTCGGTCAGCTCAACAATACCCTGATGGCTGCACCAAGCAGCTCGCAAAGTGACATCCCAGCCCTGCTTGGGGAACTCAATGCCAGTGATTCCGTCATCTATTTTCGGGCAGACTATCCCTACCTGCGTTCCGAACAAAGCCTGAAAGATCGGGTATCGGCCAGTTGGTCATTGGATCAAGTCGCGCAACACTATCACGAATTTATCGTCTCATTTCGTCCCTTAATGAAACTGCTGCAAGAGAGTAATGAAATCGATTTGACACCAGAGCGCTGCTTCCAGTTACGTCTTCTGCTTATCCATTTTTATCGCCGTGTTGTACTACGCGATCCACTGCTGCCGGATGCACTGCTGCCTGCACAATGGAAAGGACAGATCGCCCGCAACTTATGTATCAATATCTATCAACGGATTGAGCTTGCTGCAACACGTTACGTCAGCGAACAATGTGAAACCACCATAGGTACGTTGCCCCAGCCTGCTACTGCGTATTATCGTCGGTTTGGTGGATTGCATAACGAATCCAGCTCCGTCTGACGATGTACCCAGAGGAAACGGTTATTCTCAACTGGACAAAAAACGCTCTTGTTGGTACGATGCCCTTTATTAATATTTTCCGTATCTTAGCGTGAAAATTGTTACGATATGGATCCATTCATAAGGTAATCCGCATATGAGTCTCACCAAGAGAGTAGTTAAGTAAGCCGCAGCAACCCTAGTTCCTAGTTTTTTCGGTTGTTGCGGCGTTCTCAAAAACCACATAGCTTACGAGATCGCCGCCAAATCCTTAATTTGAGGAGATGGATTCGTGCACTCAAAAGACTTTTCCTGGCAATATTCTCTTACTGCCACAATATTACTGTTATCACCATTCGATTTACTGGCCTCACTGGGCATGGATATGTATCTGCCCGTAATTCCTTTCATCGCCGATGTACTTGGTGCCGGAGCAGGGATAATACAGCTAACATTGACGCTATACCTGATTCTGTTGGGAGCCGGTCAGCTTCTATTCGGCCCACTGTCAGACAGGTTTGGGCGCCGTCCTGTGTTACTGAGTGGTGGGATTGCTTACATTGCGGCTTCATTCGGCCTCGCCGCCGCTTCATCACCAGAAATTTTTCTGGGCTTCCGGGTTATTCAAGCCTGCGGTGCTTCGGCATGCCTCATAGCCACTTTCGCGACCATACGCGACATCTATTCAGGTCGTGAGGAAAGCAACATCATCTATGGCTTGCTCAGTTCTATGCTTGCTATGGTTCCAGCCTTAGGCCCACTGCTGGGAGCGCTGGTTGACATCTGGCTGGGGTGGCGCGCAATTTTTGGTTTGCTCGGGGTCGCAATGACACTAGCGATTATTGCAGCCTGGAAACTCTGGCCAGAGACCCGATGGCAACGGACGGCAGACTTACAGTGGTCGCAGCTACTTCTTCCTGTAAGACACCTGAATTTCTGGCTGTACACGCTCTGCTACAGTGCGGGGATGGGCAGCTTCTTCGTCTTTTTTTCGACTGCCCCTTGGCTAATGATGGGCCGACAAGAGTTATCGCAGCTTAGCTTCAGCTTGCTATTTGCAACAGTGGCCATCGCAATGGTGGTGACTTCGCGGTTCGTGGGAGGTCTGATTGTCCGGTGGGGCAGCCTGAATATGTTACGGGCGGGAATGGGCTGCCTGATGGCAGGAGCACTGTTACTAGCTATTGGAGAAACACTCATACCTCAATCGGTATTTGGCTTCATCGCCCCAATGTGGCTTGTCGGTGTTGGTATCGCTATTGCAGTTTCTGTGGCACCTAATGGTGCGCTTCTAGGTTTCGATCATATCGCCGGAACGGCTACAGCAGTCTACTTCTGCCTGGGGGGACTGCTGTTAGGAGGAGCCGGAACGCTCACCCTTACACTTTTATCCAGCTCGACTACCTGGCCGATTATCGCTTATTGCCTAATCCTGGCAACAACAGTGCTTTGTCTGTCCTGCTTTAATCCCAACAAACTCCATATTAGCAGTGAAGAGAATGATGCCCTCGCACCACGAGGAATTGGTCATTCGCAGTCGGACAATGATCATGACTAACACTGATATCTGGAAACCCATAATCAATAACAATAGGCACTCTATGCAAAACTACTTCGACAGCCCCTTTAAGGGCAAAACACTGGCAGAACAAGTCACCAACCCAAACATTCAGGTTGGACGTTTCAGCTACTATTCTGGTTACTATCACGGTCATTCTTTTGATGAATGCGCCCGTTATTTATCTCCTGATTTAACCAATGTGGACAAGCTCATCGTCGGCAGCTTCTGCTCCATTGGGACAGGTGTCGTCTTTATGATGGCGGGTAATCAAGGCCATCGGTTGGATTGGATTTCGTCATTTCCATTCTTCTATATGTCGGAAGAACCCGCCTTTACTGATGCAGAGAATGGTTATCTGCCGATGGGCGATACTGTTGTCGGTAATGACGTCTGGATTGGTGCCGAAGCGATTATCATGCCCGGCGTGAAAATTGGCGATGGGGCTGTAATTGGCACTCGTGCCCTTGTCACCAAGGATGTAGAACCTTACGCCATTATTGGCGGTAATCCAGCCAAAATGCTCCGAAAACGGTTTTCCGATGAGCATATCGCGTTATTGCTGGAAATGCAGTGGTGGAACTGGCCGCTGGAACAACTCAAGGCAGCCATGAAACTGATGACATCATCAGATATTGAAGCGCTGTATCTGTGGTGGAAAGCTCAGAACAGAGCGAAATAAGCCACCCATATCCAATATACACAGTAGATTTCAAATCATTGTCTTTACCAAACTGTTTGCAGGCTGCGGACAGTTTGGCTTATTGAACCTCACAGGGATTAATCGTGATTTTCTGCCCATGCAATTCACAATCATCAATAAGTTGAATCACACCTTCTTTAGCCCATAAAGCCTGTGCTCCTTCTGCTTCCTTATAAGGGACAACAGATGTAGACATGTTAATGAATGGTTTGCTGAATATAATGAATTTATAACTGTTTTCATCCTCACCTTCGGGTAGATCCCAATTAATCATATAATTTGCTGTTTTCCAAAACACAATAATATTTTTATGTTCTTCACTATCTTTTGTTTTATTCTATCTATAGTCAATCAGACAGGATTGATTATCTACATTTTGCAAATCAAATTGTCTAATAAGATAACTAAATGAAGGTAAATATCCTTTTTTATATTTATTAATTCCTAATGGTTTAAAATAATTATCTGGCTTTTTATTATAGATTCCCCAACCACCTGTTTCCCTCTAAGTTTTAAAGTTAAGTTTATCTTGCTTTGTAAAAGCAGTGATAGAGAATAATATTATAATAAAACCGATTAAATATTTCATATTTACAACCTCTTATTTAAAGTATCCATCTGATAATTTATAAAAGCCTTGTCCTTGCAATGAAAATAACTTGGTAAAATTTTGGCGCAGGGTTTTATTAGATTGAAATTTAAGGTGTTTTCTAGCATTACTATTTAAGCCATCAATCTTTAATGTCAGCATATTTCCTTTAGTCAGATGAAATACAGTTTCATTCAGGAATGTCCGGTTATTCTGTCTTATGATAAATTTAGACATAATTAATTATCCTTTTAGTTTTGTTGAAATCCATTCTTGATAAAACACATTCTATAATAAAAATTAATATTATGAATAAACCAAACTATTGTCCAGTAAAATACATATCTTAGTTGAATTTATTATATGTATATTATGTAATAAAAGTTACAATTAAGTCAGGTTAGCAAGTGATTTTTATGTGTTCAATATCGATTTTAAACACATACGCCAAAAAGAACTCTCAAAATAGCTAATCAATTTCTTTCCCGATTGCCAGAGTTCTATCCCCTATAATTTTAATGAGGAAAAAACATGTCAAAGCTCATCTATTATGTCGCCGCAACAATGGATGGCTATATTGCTACGAAAAACCACGAATTAGATTGGTTATACGAATGTCCTCTCGGTGACGACGCTACGCCTTATGATGAGTTTTATCAAAATATCGGGGCAACCATTATGGGAGCGGGTACCTACGAGTGGATCATGAAAAATGCCTCCGGTGAATGGCCATATCAAAATATCCCTTCTTTTGTTCTTTCCTCAAAAAACTTCACCATTCCAGACAACATTAATGCTGTTGTCACACAAGACAGCCCCAAAGATATTGCCACTCAAGCAAGAGCCGCAGCCAAAAACAAAGATGTTTGGGTTGTTGGAGGAGGTAAAACCGCCGCCAGTTTTGCAGATGCAGGAGAACTACAACAGCTCTTTATTACCACCGTTCCCGTTTTTTTAGGTGCTGGCATTCCTATCCTGCCGGTCAGCCAATCTATCCAAGTGACTCCTAATAAACAGCACTTTTTACGCAGTGGCGCGATTGAAACATTAATGGATATCAAGATAGAGAAATGATAATAAATTCTTAAGAACGTCTCTCGTTGTTCATATAAAGGGGGATTTAATGAACAAGAACCAATATAACGTAAGTGAAAAACTGTTTGAACTGAATGAGTTCAGCAAAAAAACACGCCAATATTTACATAAAATCCCTGAATTATCCGGTCAGGAAGTTAAAACGTCCCAGTATTGTCATGATTTAATGACCCAATTTGGTTATGCCACCAAAACCTATGAAGGCTATACCGGTTTTATTGCGGACTTAATCGTTGATCCAGCGAAGCCCTTGATTGCATTCCGTGCTGATATGGATGCCCTCGCCATGCCCGATATGACCAACAATGAATATAGCTCAATTCATGAAGGGTGTGCCCATAACTGTGGTCATGATACCCATATGGCCATCGCCCTGACAGCCGCCAATTATTTGTCAAAACATCGGGATGAAATGCATGCCAATGTCCGTTTCATCTTCCAAATGGCGGAAGAAGACATGCGCGTTCCTGGGGAGGATAAAATGGTAGAGCTGGGTTGTGTGGAAGGTGTTAGTGAAATCTACGCCCTGCATAATTGCGGCGCATTGGAAACCGGATATATCAGTTTCAATGCAGGAGTGGTATCTTCATGGGGCTCATCATGGATACTGGATGTATACGGAGTTTCCGCCCACAGCTCAACGCCCCAGAAGGGGTTGGATGCCATTCGGGAAACCTGTCGTATCATTGATTATATGGATTATATCGTTGCCAAGAAAACGGATCCTTTCAGCCCCGCGGTATTCAGTTGCGGCATGATCAAAGGGGGAACCATACCTAACGCTGTAGCCGATCACGTTCAGGCATGCGGGACAATCCGCGCTATGGATCAAGAAACAGACCAGATCCTGAAAAGCAGCTTTCAGGAAATTATTGCCCGCAGTGAAGCGGGAGGATTCAAAACCACCATCACCTATGACAGCTATCCTGCTGTGGAAAATCATCCGAAATCCCATCAAAGAATACTGGAAGCCGCAGCCCAATTTCTTCCAATCGAACATATCGAATCAAATAGTCACCCCATAACCGGCAGCGAAGATTTCAGCTATATGATCAACGCGACCAGAGATCGTATCGGCGCAATGTTTTCCTCGGCAGTGGCAATAAAGCCAAAGGAATAGATAATTACCTGCATTCTAATCCTTATTTTGTTGATGATGACAGCCTATTGGTGGGAGCTCAAATCTTTATTAACCTCGTCAGTCGTTAATTATCGTTTGCGTCCGGTAATGGTAATATAAACCGGACGCATCATTGCTAACAGTGAAAAAGGGATTGATATTCATAAAGCAAAATATGCTGATGATCTCTTTGATAAACTGGGTATCTGATAGATCATGAAACAACGGGAGATTGAATACTCTGGACAGTTTCATAAGGATTTGAAATTGGCTCAGAAGCGCCATAAAATATCACCCACCACAAGGGAATTATAAGGAATGTCGGGATGATTATATTGAATAAGACTGGATTATTATCTACAAAATTAAATATATTGATATTCACCTTAGCGGCATTTATTCCTCAAACTTACTCAACCAACTTTATGAACACAACCCATATAACGCATTTTCTCAGACACCATGTGATATAAATGGAACTGCTAAATTAAATAATGAGATATGGAGTTTCTCTATCAATGGTGGTGGAATAAGTGAATTTAAAAATAACAACAAAACTATTTATCTGGGTTGTGAAGCGAAAGAATGTGAACCTTTCTTTATTTTACCATATGATGGAATGAATTCATAAACACACTTGATTTAGTGAAAAAACAGCCGATATCATGTAACAGCATTCTGTTAGGAAGTGCTGTTTTTGTGTGAAAAGGTAAATACAAAATCAACACAATACATAATAAATATCCATTAATTACCTAAGCAATCAAAAAAATTTTATCAATGAGCATTTGAAATATAAAAAACCTTAAATTTCAATCCAATGTGAGAAAATGTGATCCAAAACTCAAACAAAACATATTTTCATATTCAAAATCTCGAAATATAACTAGGATAAATTAGCTATTATTTCAGTCTATTCACTATCTCATCACGAGAGTAATCATTCTGTTAATCGCACAATTCGATTAGTTATCACTCCTGCCCACCAAGGAGAAAAGGCATGAAGAAAAAACAAATAAATCAAAAGGATATTGATAATCTTATCACCTTAATTGGTGGAAAAGAGAATATCGCTTCCGTCACACATTGCATTACTCGTCTCAGATTCGTTCTCAATACACCAGAAAATGCAGATGCCAAAGCCATTGAAGAATTATCGATGGTCAAAGGCTGCTTCACCAATGCCGGGCAGTTTCAGGTGGTCATTGGAACGAATGTGGATGTTTATTATAAAGCCTTGCTTGAAACGACCGGAAAACAATCCGCTGATAAAGAAGAAGTTAAACAAGCCGCTCGCCAAAATATGAAATGGTATGAGAATGCAATTTCACATTTTGCTGAGATCTTTTTCCCATTACTGCCCGCCCTCATCAGCGGTGGTTTAATTCTTGGTTTTCGTAACCTCATCGGGGATATCCCCTTTAGCGATGGTAAATCACTTGCACAACTTCATCCTGTCTGGAAAAACATCTATGATTTCCTTTGGTTGATCGGTGAGGCAATATTCTTTTATCTCCCTGTCGGTATTTGTTGGTCTGCCGTCAAAAAAATGGGAGGAACCCCTATCTTAGGGATTATCCTGGGGATTACGCTGGTTTCTCCACAATTAATGAATGCTTACCTACTTGGGCAGCAAACCCCCGAAATCTGGAATTTCGGCTGGTTTACAATTTCTAAGGTCGGTTATCAGGCGCAGGTCATTCCTTCCTTACTCGCTGGTCTAACGTTGGGATGGATTGAAACCCGGCTGAAAAAATGGGTGCCGGATTATCTCTACCTTGTGATTGTCCCTGTAACCTCCCTGCTGCTGGCTGTTTTCCTTGCCCACGCGCTGATAGGCCCTGCTGGACGCGCTATCGGTGACGGCGTTGCTTGGGCAGTCAAAGGGTTGATGACAGGTAGTTTTGCCCCCATCGGTGCCGCTTTGTTCGGTTTCTTCTACGCTCCGCTCGTTATTACAGGTGTACACCAAACCACTCTGGCTATTGACCTACAAATGATCCAGAGCACAGGAGGAACCCCAATCTGGCCTATTATTGCGCTATCCAATATCGCCCAAGGCTCCGCAGTAGCCGGAATTATCTGGGCAAGTAAGAAGAAAAAAGAACGCGAAGTTTCCATCCCCGCAGCAATTTCAGCCTATCTTGGTGTCACTGAGCCTGCCATGTATGGTATTAACCTCAAGTATCGCTATCCAATGTTCTGCGCGATGATTGGGGCAAGTCTGGCAGGGCTTATCTGTGGACTCAACCAAGTGACCGCTAATGGCATCGGTGTT
This sequence comes from Xenorhabdus hominickii, assembly GCF_002632725.1. Taxonomy (GTDB): domain Bacteria; phylum Pseudomonadota; class Gammaproteobacteria; order Enterobacterales; family Enterobacteriaceae; genus Xenorhabdus; species Xenorhabdus hominickii. The sequence continues at coordinate 925,424 of NZ_NJAI01000001.1, read as the reverse complement.
GGGGGAATACCAGGAATTCTTTCTATCAAGCCGCAGTTCTGGATGGTTTTCCTTATCGCCATGCTCGTCGCGATTATTGTGCCATTGCTACTGACCGTTCTGGTTTATCGTAGAAATGAACGCAAAACACTCTTGCCCAATGATCTAACCAATTAATTGTGCAGGTGCATTCAATTAGCAAGTACATTCATTAGCAGGTATGCAGGTATATTTATGACCGAACAAAAACCATGGTGGATGGATAGCGTTATCTACCAAATTTATCCAAAAAGTTTTCAGGATAGTACCGGGAGTGGCACAGGGGATATCAACGGGATCACCCAGCGGCTGGATTATTTACAACACATTGGCGTGGAAGCTATCTGGATCACGCCCATTTATCCATCTCCACAAGTGGATAATGGTTATGATGTAGCCGATTACTGCGCAATCAATCCTGATTATGGCTCGATAGAGGACTTTGATAATTTGGTGAAGAATGCTCATCAACGTGGCATTCGCATCATTTTAGATATGGTCTTTAATCACACATCCACTCAACATCCGTGGTTCCAAGCGGCACAAGATATTCATAGTCCTTACCGCCAGTTTTATATCTGGCAAGACAGTGTCAACAATTCCCTGCCCAATAACTGGAAGTCTAAATTTGGTGGTAATGCGTGGCAATGGCATGCAGAGAGCCAGCAGTATTACCTCCATCTATTTGCGACAGAACAGGCCGATTTAAATTGGGAGCATGAACCTGTTCGCACCGAGCTGAAAAAAATCTGTGAGTTCTGGGCTGATCGTGGTGTTGATGGATTGCGGCTGGATGTTGTTAATCTCGTCTCAAAGCAGCAGGATTATCCTAATGATGATCGCGGTGATGGCCGCCGATTCTACACCGATGGCCCTCGGATACATGAATTTCTGCAGGAAATGAGCCGTGATGTTTTCCAACCTAAAGGATTAATGACCGTCGGTGAAATGTCATCCACGGGGCTTGAGCACTGTCTCCGCTATAGCGCACTGGATGGAGCCGCGCTGTCCATGACATTTAATTTTCATCATCTGAAAGTTGATTATCCGAATGGCGAAAAATGGACTATCGCCAAGCCTGATTTTATTGCCCTGAAAAAGATTTTCTCAACGTGGCAACAAGGTATGCATCAAAAAGCATGGAATGCGCTTTTCTGGTGTAACCATGATCAACCCCGCATTGTGTCACGATTTGGAGATGAGCATCAGTACCACAAAATCTCCGCTAAAATGCTGGCAATGGTGCTACATGGTATGCAGGGCACCCCATATATCTATCAGGGTGAAGAGTTGGGCATGACGAACCCTCACTTTACAAGTATCGAAGAATATAGGGATATCGAAAGCCTGAATATGCATCAGGAACGGATTGATCAAGGTATGCAGCCAGAGGAGATACTGGCTATTTTAGCGCAGAAGTCTCGTGATAATAGTCGAACCCCCATGCAATGGGATGACTCAACGAATGCGGGTTTTACTACGGGTACACCGTGGATTGCACCTTGTAGTAATTATCCAGAGATCAATGCCGAAGCCGCATTACAGGATAAAGATTCGGTCTTCTATTGCTACCAAGATTTAGTTAAATTGAGGAAGCAACAACCCGTTCTAACATATGGTGATTATCTGGATTTGTTACCTGAGCATCCATCACTGTGGTGTTATCTGCGTCGTTGGCAGGAGCAAACTTTGCTGGTTATTGCAAACCTAAGCAATGAAACACAGCTTTGGTCTCCAGAAATTTCTCTCACTGATAAAGAATGGCGGGCATTAATAAACAATTATCAATTTCCTACAGAAGTAGGTCATGATATGCAAATTAAACCTTATGAAGCAATATACTTAATAGCAGAATAGTGATTTTACTTAATCATTATTAATTAAGATAAATAACTTAAATTTAATAACATAATAACCTCGTCTCTAATCGGACGAGGTTATTCCTTATTTATCAAACCAAATCCAGTCGATAAAAATAGTGGTTAATTTTTCAATCATATTTTTTATTTACACTATACTCAAATATAACCAACTCAGAAAAAATCTTAGGAACATAATTTTTATTTAACAAAAGAGGTTATTATGGGCGATAGTGTAAATTTATCTCTAATCAATAATACAAATATTGATTGGGTAAGAGTTAAGAGTGAATCTTATCAAATGAATCACTGGAATTTTCCAGAAAAAATAAAATCCAAAAGTGCGACAGAAGCATTAATAGAAAGAAGTGATTGGATTCTTAATGATCATAACCTTGATACGGGCATGGCTGAATATAAATTACTTGATTCAAATGAAAGTAGTTTACAAGTGATTGCAAAATATCATAATGACAAGGGATTATTTGTAATCAGTATTTACTTCAAAAGCTTAAGGACAGACGGGAACTTACCAGGTTCGACATTAATACTAGGCTGGTATCCAGATTCAATAGTCACATTTATACTTTCAGGCGAAGAAAGAAGATATACAGGAACGAACCTAAAAACTGAAAGTTGGATGAATGACAATTGGAAGCTGTTGGGGGATCTGCCATTAGAATCAATCTGTATCACTGGCTCTCATGATGCTGGCATGAGTAAAATAACGTCTAAAACTGGGTTAAGTAGTGAATGTAATACACTTACTCAAACCCATGATATATTAGGGCAATTGAATTTAGGGATAAGGTACTTTGATATCAGACCCGTAATCAGTGATGGCCATTTCCTTACAGGTCATTACGCTCATTTGGCACTTACCTGGCAAGGTGCAAACGGCGAATCAATCCAATCTATGATCGATGCCATAAATACATTCACACAAAAAAATAATGAATTAATTATTATCAGACTTGCTCATACCCTTAATACTGATCTTGGCAATAATTCTTATCGCCCCTTTACAAAAGAAGAATGGGGTAAATTATTTACTATATTAGATGATGTCAACTATCTCTATCATCATGATGAAGCAGAAACAAACAAACCTCTTTCTCTGTCACAGATAACATTAAATAAATTTACTGATAATGGTTCCCATGCTGCTGTTCTATTTATAGTAGGAAAAGAAAAAGATAGCAATAACAATATTAATTTAGGAGAACGATATAAAAAAGGATTTTTCTACTTTAGTGATCTTAATATGTATAATAAGTATTCCAATACAAATGATTTCAAGAAGATGTCTGATGATCAAATTGCTAAGATGAATAAATATTCTAAAAATAAGTATTTTTTATTATCTTGGACGTTAACCCAAAATTCTCTTCAATCCGCGGGATGTCCACTTCCGTTAGTTAAGAGTATTAAGGAAATGGCAGAGTACGCAAATCAACACTTATCAACGTTTCCCTATAGAGTTATCGACTCATCTTCATATCCCAATATCATCCATGTTGATAACGTCTTAGATACAAATATAACTGCATTCGCTTTAGCCATTAATTATAAAATACATTCAACATAGCAATAGGTGAAAAGGCTATATTCATGTGATGGCACAGGCCAAAAACCTGTGCCATACTCTTGCTAACTTCATGCTCGGAGTAAACCTGCTATGATTAATTCAAAATACTTAACCTATTTTGGTGTAAGTTGCTTTCTTTTTTCCGCCTCTATACAAGCACAACTCTCATCAACTCCATTATCCAAAACTCAAAAAAAATACCTGCAACAACAAATTAATGAACAAATTACAGATAAATCTGCACTGCCAATGGTAGACAGTTGGTCAGAAACCAAAAAAGTCGCAGAGTTTATTTGTCGTCCTTTGGCTTTATCCGTTATTAAACAACAATATAAAGATGCTGATAAAGTTTTCCTTGGTATTGACTCGCCAAATGACATAAGGCTGGAGAATTCTTCTGAATTAATCGGCATAGGTATGTATCGGACGGATGACGGCTGGAACAACATTAAATTCACCTGCAAATTAGATGCAAATGGCAAAGCGCAATCATTCAAGTTTGAAAAAATAGTACCACCCAAATTACAAACAGGACCGGGACCTGTAGTTCCACCTAAGAAGGAGAAGTAAATGAAATATTTATTTTTTCTGTTACTTATTCTGTCTCCACTCAGTTTCGCAGCCAGTTTTGATTGTGCAAGAGCCAAGGCTCCGGATGAAAAAACTATTTGTTCAAACCTAAAGCTGAATGATCTGGATGTGGAGTTAAGTGTGAAATACAACTTCCTACGAGGATTATTCGCGATGGGAGTATCTGGCGAGATATATGATAGTCAAAAGGCATGGCTGAAACAGCGCCAACAATGCAAGGCGGATACGTCATGCCTGATCAAGAGTTATCATCAGCGTATTAATGAACTGGATACGCTTTATAATTCGATAGATAAGCCGATTTGATAGAAAATATTCAGGACTCAAGGAAAACTCTCTTTCCTTGAGTTTTTATTATGAAAAACGCATAAAAATACTAAAATAGAATCACTCTTTTCTATAAATATCAGGTCGAACTATTTGCCAAACACTATTTTCATGATTAACAGGAGAATAACCAAATTTTTCATATAACCACGGGCCGTTGTCGTGACGAGCATGATCCTCCGTAATCGCTGCACAATAGGATGAGATTGACAGCACGCCATTAACCAACCACCTAATTGCTGTTTCTGATACTCTTCTAATACATACACATCACATAGATAGCCGAAAGTAGCAAAATCTGTTACGAGTCTCGCAAATCCTATTTAGGTTTTATCTTTGTACAACCCAAACGTCAGGCTGTTTTCAATAGAATATTTTACTGTTTCGAGATCAATGCCTTCAGCCCAACGGGAACGCGTAAGAAATTGGTGGATAGCCGGTATATCTAATAGAGATTTATCTGTTGAAACTTGATAAGTTTCTTTTTCCCAATGGAGATGTTGTTTCATATTTTCACCTTCCAACATTTATTCTTCGGCATATATCCAATAGGTTTCTAACTGTATTAAACGGCAAGGTAATCGATCCCCGAAAGCATAGCTGACTATATGACTGAATTGAATGAACGTAGACAGCAAAAATGTAATTCAGCACCTACCCTATTAGGCTCTAAGATATACCTAAACATATTAGTCACTTCTCAGATCTCTGATATAAAAAGAGCCGGATTTTAAGTATAAAAGTGCGGCATTAGCATTGAACTCACGGTATCTTATCCCCATCTATCGTCAACAACCCCTTGCGGTATCAGGCTGGTTTCAGCATATACCCAAATACACATATAAGGCGCTCATTATGACTAACCCGTTACTGACATCTTCTGCATTGCCTAAATTCTCTGCAATTGAACCAAAACATGTCGTGCCTGCTGTGAAAGAGACGTTAGCCAACTACCGTCAAGTAATTGAGAAGATTCTGACCGAAAACTCCGCTTTTACTTGGGATAATCTGTGCCAGCCAATTTCCGAAGAGAAAGATAAGCTTGACCGTGTCAGGTCGCCTATCAGTCACCTGAATGCCGTCAAAAATAGTCCGGAACTTCGCGAAGCCTATGAGCAAAGTCTGCCTCTGCTCTCTGAATTCAGTACTTGGTTAGGGCAGCACAAGGGGCTATATCAAGCGTATAAGTCACTGAAGGCGAGTGAAGCTTTTAATACACTTTCCCAGCCGCAACGTAAGGTTATCGAAGATACCTTGCTTGATTTTAATTTGAGTGGTATTGGCTTGCCAGAAGAAAAACAGAAACGTTACGGTGAAATTACCGCCCGTTTATCTGAACTTGGCGCGAAATTCGGCAATAATGTGCTGGATGCCACAATGGGATGGACTAAGCTGATTACCGATGAGTGCGAGCTGGAAGGTCTGCCTGATAGTGCCAAAGCGGCTGCCAAGGCTGCCGCTGAAGCCAAAGGACAGGAAGGATGGTTGCTGACGCTCAATATGCCAAGTTATCTGCCTGTCATGACCTATGCCGATAATCGTGAATTGCGCAAAGAAATGTATTACGCCTATACGACTCGTGCTTCCGATCAAGGCCCGAATGCCGGGAAGTGGGATAACAATGATATTATGGCGGAAATACTCGCGTTGCGTCATGAACTCGCCCAATTGCTGAGTTTCAAGAACTATGCAGAAAACTCCCTTGCCACTAAAATGGCTAAAACTCCTCAGCAAGTCCTCGATTTCTTGAATGATCTGGCCAATCGTGCCCATCAACAAGGTGAAGACGAGCTGGATGAGCTCACCGAATTCGCAGAATCACAATATTGTGCTGATGATCTGGAAGCATGGGATCTGGCGTATTACAGCGAGAAACAAAAACAGCATGATTTCTCCATCAATGATGAAGAACTTCGTCCTTACTTCCCTGAACAACGTGCACTGGAAGGGCTGTTTGAAGTGGTTCGCCGTATTTATGGCATCACCGCCAAAGAGCGTCATGATGTGGATACCTGGCATTCTGATGTCCGTTTCTTTGAGCTATATGATGAGAAACAGGTCTTGCGTGGCAGTTTCTATTTAGATCTCTACGCCCGCGAAAATAAACGTGGTGGCGCGTGGATGGACAGTTATGTCGGCAGAATGCGTCATGCTTCTGGCGAATTGCAAAACCCTGTCGCTTACCTGACGTGTAACTTCAACAAGCCAGTGGGTGATCAGCCTGCACTGTTCACGCACGATGAAGTCACTACTCTGTTCCATGAGTTTGGGCACGGTCTGCATCATATGTTGACCCAGATTGAAGCTTTGGACGTTGCCGGCATCAGCGGTGTACCGTGGGATGCTGTCGAATGTCCAAGCCAGTTTATGGAGAACTGGTGCTGGGAGCCGGAAGCACTGGCATTTATTTCTGGTCATTATCAGACCAAGGAACCTCTGCCACAGGAGATGCTGGATAGTATGCTGGCAGCCAAAAATTATCAGGCGGCCATGAGAATTCTGCGTCAGCTTGAGTTTGGCTTGTTCGATTTCCGTCTGCATGTTGAGTATGATCCAGCCAAAGGGGCGCAAATCCTGCAAATTTTGCAGTCAGTGAAAAAACAAGTTTCTGTTGTGCCATCACCTGATTGGGGACGCTTCCCTAACTCCTTTAGCCATATCTTTAATGGGGGTTATGCTGCGGGTTATTACAGCTATCTTTGGGCAGATGTTCTGGCAGCAGATGCGTACTCCCGCTTCTCAGAAGAAGGCATTTTCAATCGTACAACTGGTCTGTCATTCCTCGATAATATCTTGAGCCGTGGCGGCTCAGAAAATCCAATGACGCTGTTTATTCGCTTCCGTGGTCGCGAACCACAACTGGATGCAATGCTGAAGAGTTATGGTATTGCTGGATAATAACCTGTGAAAATTTGTTTAATTTGTGAAGAAGGCGCTGATCGCAGCGCCTTATCGCTATTGGCTGAACGCTGGAATCTGATCCACGATGAAGATTCAGTCATGGCTTTGGTATTAACCCCCGAACGGTTGGAACTGCGCAAGCGCGATGAACCAAAATTGGGTGGAATTTATGTCGATTTTGTTGCCGGTACGATGGCCCACCGTCGCCGCTTTGGTGGCGGTCGCGGTGAAGCAGTTGCCAAGGCAGTGGGCATCAAGAAAGATTATGTGCCTTCTGTCGTGGATGCTACTGCAGGGTTAGGGCGCGATGCCTTTGTGCTGGCTTCCATCGGTTGTCATGTCAGGATGCTGGAACGCCATCCCGTTGTAGCAGCGTTGTTGGATGATGGCCTACAACGCGGCTATCAGGATGAAGATATCGGCGAATGGCTGAAAGAGCGTATGACGTTGATCCATGCCTCAAGCATTACGGCATTGACGGATATTACACCGCCACCTGATGTGGTTTATCTTGACCCAATGTATCCACATAAACAAAAAAGTGCTCTGGTCAAAAAAGAGATGCGCGTTTTCCAATCATTGGTTGGGGCAGATGAAGATGCGGACAGTTTATTGGAGCCTGCCTGTGCGCTGGCAAAACGTCGGGTTGTGGTGAAAAGGCCGGATTATGCAGAGCCATTGGCGGGTGTTAAAGCATCCGCAGCCATTACAACCAAAAACCATCGTTTTGATATCTACCCTTGCTGATCGCTTGATTAAGACAAAGTGCCGGATAAACAGCCAGCACTTTGTCAGTAATCTGAAACGTCTGTTACAGGGCGTTTGTGATTAAACTGTAAAGCCGTAATGTGTACCGTTGGGCAGCTCAATATCGAGACGCAATTTGGCACAGAAGCTTCAACGTAACGTTGAGGGAAGACAGTTTCAGATCACGGTCATGCTTCTCCATATCAGAAACAGTAGGCAGCCTGATACCAAGAGCCGTAGCGACGTCACTCTGGGTCATGTTTAACCGTTCGCGAAGCTCTGCCAAGTGAATATTGAGTAACATCTCTATTGCCACAGACTCTGCTTCAGCAACAATTTCGGCTTCTCATTCGCCAGTATTTGCTCAAAAGTTCTTGCCATAACTCCCCTACCCCTTCTTTAGTTTCTCTCAATGTGCCGTAAACTCGCGATCAACTATTGGAATCATCACTTTATATTCGCGTTAAGGAGTTTTCTGCTGTTTCATACCGAACTACACAATTCCCTGCGATAACATTGCATCCGCTACTTTAACAAAGCCAGCTATATTCGCGCCTTGCACGTAGTTGATCTGTTTGCCTTCACCACCATATTCGACGCAAGCGTGATGGATATCGAGCATGATGTGATGTAAGCGAATATCGACTTTCTCAGCTTTCCAGCACAAACGCGCTGCGTTCTGTGCCATCTCTAAACCTGAGGTAGCCACACCGCCCGCATTGGCGGCTTTTCCCGGTGCAAACAGAACTCCCGCTTCAAGAAAAGCGTCAGTCGCAGCAATCGTCGCTGGCATATTTGCGCCTTCGGCAACCGCCTTCACGCCATTTTTAATCAGCGTCTTCGCTGCTTCCAGATCCAGCTCGTTCTGGGTCGCACACGGTAGCGCGATATCAACAGGAATTGACCACGGATTTTGACCTTTGAGGAAGGTCAATCCCCGCTCTTTAGCATATTCTTCTACACGGCCATAACGCTGGTTTTTTATCTCTTCAAGATGTGCCAGTTTTTCCGGTGTAAAGCCTTCTTCATCTAAAACCGTGCCGCCTGAATCCGATGCTGTAACGACTTTTGCACCCAATTCCATACATTTTTCGATGGCATATTGAGCAACATTTCCCGCACCAGAGACAGATACCCGCATTCCTTCCAGCACCATACCGTGGCGTTTCAGCATCTCATTGGTGAAATAGACCAGACCATATCCGGTGGCTTCAGGACGAATCAAACTCCCGCCAAAAGAGAGTCCTTTGCCGGTGAAAACACACGCTGTATTGTTGGACAATTTTTTCATCATGCCCGCCATAAAACCAACTTCACGTCCGCCTACACCAATATCTCCGGCAGGCACGTCGGTATCCGGCCCCAAATGGCGGTACAATTCTGTCATCAATGCCTGACAGAAACGCATAACTTCACCGTGGCTTTTTCCTTTGGGATCGAAATCAGAACCCCCTTTTCCTCCGCCCATTGGCAGCGTTGTCAGCGCATTCTTCAGGGTCTGTTCAAAACCCAGAAATTTCAGGATGGAAAGGTTAACGGAAGGATGAAAACGCATTCCGCCTTTGAATGGCCCAATAGCAGAATTAAATTGAACCCGCCAAGCCCGGTTAACCTGTACTTTACCTTGATCGTCAACCCAGCAGACGCGAAATTGGATGACTCTTTCTGGTTCTACCAGACGCTCCAATAACCCCTGTTCACGATATTGTGGGTTCTGTTCAAGAAAAGGCCAGAGTGAGGTCAACACTTCCCGAACCGCTTGTAGGTATTCTGGTTGATGTTGATTGTGATATTGAATCGAATCAAGAAATGAGGGTAAAGATGATGAAACATTCATTCAGGGCTTCCTTTTTGTCATTCAGAAGTGATGCCCCCAGTCATTTTCCATATTATTTTTTTGTCGAAAATGTGAGGTAATTACAGTTTGCTTTCTGAATATAGCACTGTTTTACGCTTAAATTTCAACAACTATTTTTATAAATTCCCTTAAAAATATCTTTGACAATTTCCAAAAAAGTTTCATCATCTTTTTTGCGCACAAAAAAATCGCCTGCATAAGCCGGCGATTTCATAGAATAAAACTTCAACCGAAGATTATTCTTCGTCGCGCAAAGGCACAATCAACATATCAACATGAACGGTGTTAATAAGCTGACGAGCTGAGGACATCAACTTGCTCCAAAAATCCTGATGGTGACCACACACAACCAAATCCATGTCATATTGTTTGATAGCATCAACAAGGACTTGCCCTAAATCACCACTACCACTCAACGTTTCCTGAACAGGGTAACCCGCACTAGCAGAGAGTTCTTTCAGTGAATTACGGGTTTCATCTGCGATACGCTCCTGCATATCACCCAGATTAACGTCAATCAGGCCGGTATAAAGATCGGAGTAGTTAACATCAACATGGATCAGGGAAACTTTGGCATTATACGGTCTCGCCATTGAAACAGCTTTCTCCACAAGAATCTGGCTTTCAGGAGATAAATCAACCGCAACAAGAATATGTTGGTAAGCCATAAGTGAACTCCTTCCATAACGTTGATTAAATGGATTGGCAGCACTGAATGCCATGATTCAATATTTATACTATACCTGCTCAAAGTGTCTTTTTAGTGTTGTTTCGATCACAACTTGTTGTTTTATTTTCTTAACCACCTGAAAACATAGATCTAGAGACCAAAAATAGCAACATATCTAAAAGCTTATAGCCCATAGGTTTCAAGTTACAGACAATAACCTGTGATTTGCAAAATGAAGGGGATATTCACTAGATTTTCTCTTAACCATCAATAAACAGAACCCTAATTTTCATCCAAGCATAAATACACAGGGCACTGTATTTATGCCTAAAATTTAATATAGTGATTACTCACCTTAGTGTTTTTTCGCTTGGGTTCTTCTTTCTGACAGCTTTTGCTGCCGTGCTAAGTAGGAGGAAGTATGTTCAATACTGTGGCACTCTTTTGGGCTGTTTGCCTTACCTGCATTGTTAACATTATGCGCTACTTCTCTTCGCTCCGGGCACTCCTGTCAATCTTGCGCCAATCTGACCCAATGCTGTATCAATCAGTTGATGGTAATGGTTTTTTTACAACAGGTGGACAGTTTAATAAACAGATTCGGCTCGTGCGCTACATCAACTCGCAAGGGTATATCAACCACCACGATCCCGATGTTATTTTTTTGTGCGAAAGGTTAAGGAAGCAATTTATCTTGACGGAAATATTATGTGGAGCCGTTGCGCTATGCCTGATAGCAATCGTAATTTGAAGTTACATTGAATCATTAACGTGAACAGAAAAAACAGGTGGAAATAAAAAAGGGTTGGTTTTGCAGAAATGCAGTAACCAACCCTTTTTTCTAAGACGTCATTAGATCAGTTTCAGAGCAATCCAGTACAGCATGCCTGACAATCCAATTGAAATAGGCAGCGTCAACACCCACGCCAACATGATGTTTTTGATGGTCTTACTTTGAACACCACCACCATCAACCAGCATCGTACCCGCTACCGCAGAAGAGAGTACCTGTGTTGTGGACACTGGCATACCCGTATAGCTGGCAACGCCAATGGAAACCGCAGCCGTAACCTGAGCAGAAACGCCTTGGGCATAAGTCATGCCTTTCTTGCCAATTTTCTCACCGATAGTGACAGCAACACGCTTCCAACCCACCATGGTGCCAATAGACAGGGCAAGAGCCACAGCAACGATGATCCACAGCGGTGCATATTCCACCGTCATCAGCAAATCTTTGCGGAGTTTATTCAGGAACCGGGCATCTTCAAGACTGGTTTCTGGCAGTTTAGCCACTGCGCTAGCTGTATCAGCGATACACATCAGAGTACGACGCATATTGTTTCGCTGATCTGGCGTCAACTCACTGAAATTCTGGATATTCCCCAACATGCTTTCAGCTTTGTTCAGAACCTTCAACGCGCGTGAATTATCGCAATGGAACTCCATATCCAAATTATCTTCCACGGAAGAGGCGGCCGGAGTCAGTTCAATGACATGAACCAGTGCTGAACTATGCTGCTCATAATACTGCTGCAAATGAACAACTGCATCATGAGTACGGGCGATATCATAGCTAGTTGAGTTCATATTGACGACAAAGCCCGCAGGTGCGACACCAATCAAAACCAGCATGATCAAACCGATACCTTTCTGGCCGTCGTTTGCGCCATGGGAAAAACTCACGCCAACAGCAGAGAGAATCAGGGCTGTGCGTGTCCAAAATGGCGGTTTGCGCTTGCCATCCTGTTTTTCACGCTCACTTGGCGTCATATGGATACGACGACGTTTTTTCGTACCGCTCCAATAGCGACGCAGTAAAAACACCATCGCTCCGGCAATCACCAAACCAACAAGAGGAGACAGGATCAATGACATGAAAATCTGTATCATCTTCGGAATATTCAACGCATCCACCACCGAAGAACTGGTCACTATCGCATTGGTTAGGCCGATGCCGATAATAGAGCCGATCAACGTGTGAGAGCTGGATGCTGGAATGCCGAAATACCACGTGCCTAAGTTCCAGATAATCGCAGCCAACAGCATGGAGAAAACCATAGCTAAGCCGTGAGCAGAGCTGACATTTAGGAGAAGATCCGTAGGCAATAAATGCACGATCGCGTAAGCGACACTCAGCCCACCAAGGAGAACACCAAAAAAGTTAAAAACCCCTGCCATGACAACGGCAAACTGCGAACGCATCGCCCGGGTATAAATAACAGTTGCTACTGCGTTTGCGGTATCATGAAACCCATTGATGGCTTCATAGAAAAGCACAAACAACAGAGCAAGTACTAACATAAGGCCGGTATAAAATTCCAGGCCAGTAAACAGATGTAGCATAAACGTTAAGCCAGTTAGTAGGACATGAACGCGCGCATTATCAGTGACAAACGTTAGCGGGAAAAGAGAAATATGACCTTTTTTTGATTTAATGACAATAAACCGACATAAAAATATTAATATTAATCAATTATATCAATTAGTTATTTAATTTTTAACTTTTGATATTTTTTTGATAAAAAATAACTTTTTGCCGCAAAAAGTTAAACCAAATACGTATTTTTCTCTGTAGTTCGTGAACAGTACCCCCATTAGGCGGTAATTTCCTACAAAATAACTCGGCCAAAAGAGACAGACGAATGGAAAAATTTGATGTAGTTATTATTGGTGCTGGCGCTGCTGGCTTATTTTGTGCAGCTCAGGCAGGGCAAGCCGGATTAAATGTTTTGGTACTGGATAATGGCAAAAAAGCAGGCCGCAAGATTTTGATGTCCGGAGGCGGACGCTGTAATTTTACCAATATGTATACCGAACCCGCCGCTTACCTTTCTGCTAATCCTCATTTTTGTAAGTCAGCACTTGCTCGCTACACCCAATGGGATTTTATTGACCTTGTGCAACGCTATGGTATCCCTTATCACGAGAAAACATTGGGTCAGCTCTTCTGTGACGACTCAGCCCAACAAATTATAGATTTGCTCCTGAAAGAGTGCGAAATGGGACAAGTCACTATTCGTCTGCGCAGTGAAGTCACCCATGTCGAAAAACAAGGACAGAGATTTATCATCACAACGTTGGGAAAAGAAGTAAGTACACACTCACTTGTAGTAGCATCCGGTGGACTATCTATGCCCGGCTTAGGAGCATCTCCTTTAGGCTATCGTATTGCAGAACAATTTGGTCTCAATATTCTGCCTACACGTGCGGCATTAGTTCCCTTTACTCTGCATAAGCCCCTGCTGGAACAACTACAAACACTCTCCGGTGTCGCAGTGCCTTCCGTAGTGACAGCAAAAGATGGCACCGTCTTCAGAGAAAATATCCTGTTCACCCATCGTGGCCTTTCCGGCCCTGCTGTTTTGCAGATATCCAGTTATTGGCAGTCCGGTGAGTATGTGAGTATTAACTTACTTCCTGATACAGATTTGGAGAGCTTTTTGGATCAAGAACAGGGATCTCATCCTAATCAGAGTCTAAAAAACACACTGGCAAAATTGCTGCCTAAACGTTTGGTTGAATGTTTGCAGTCTCTGGGGCAATTACCCGACGTATCCCTGAAGCAACTTAACCCTGCACAGAAAACAGAGTTAATCACGGCCCTGCAATGCTGGCAGGTACAACCCAATGGTACGGAAGGCTATCGCACCGCGGAAGTCACTCTTGGCGGCGTGGATACTAATGAGCTGTCATCAAAAACAATGGAAGTGCATAAGGTGAAGGGACTGTATTTTATTGGTGAAGTAGTCGATGTCACTGGCTGGCTTGGCGGTTATAACTTCCAGTGGGCATGGAGCTCGGCATGGGCGTGTGCGCAGGCATTGGCGATTGTTTTGGAATCACATTCAGTCACAGCATAATAACAATAAAAAGCCCGCTGATTGAAGTTAACCCCGAAAGTTATACACCTGACAATTAGGGGTTTTATCTTCAAAAAAACAGAGACAGGCAAGTCAAAGCACTTAGTCAGTTTACGCATGTGCTCAATACGAGCAGCCTCCATGTATTGTCCTTGCAGCAAGTAAAAGGGGATCCAACCTTTATCAAAATATCGGCTTTAAGTCTGAGGCCAATATGGAGGTTTATGCAGCGGATGTGTTATAGCAAATCGTAACTAATCCCTAAATGACACCACAGATGGAGTTAGTTGATACCAATACCATCTCTGTCTGGAACCTTGAATAAATTAAACCAGCAGAGTAGCGAAATTGTATTGGTGTCCATGATAAGCAAGATTGCCGATGGGAAAACCGGCATCATATTTGTTGCTCATTAAATTGTGGAACAGACGTTCCACCCAGCAAGCTATTTATTCCATTCATAACCACTTCTCTGGTTTCGTTCTTACGAGTAGCGGCGTAGACATCAATATTCAGGCATTGAGCTACATCATCAGTTAACTCCCGATAACAAAGCCCTTCCTGATTGAAGGTGCACATAGAACGAGGCATTAATGCCATTCCTTTCCCTCTCGCAATACTGGAAAGCATCATCAGTGAATCATCAGGTTCCTTGCGTCTTTTCAACAAGAAAGGCAATTGCTGAAAATAGTTTTCACATTTGTCGTAAAACACAGGGTTGGAGTTCCTTGAAAACCAAAAAAGAGGGAGTTCTGAAACATCAGTAAAAGAAACTTTCTCCTGCAAACTACAGGGATGAACGGATGGCATTGCAAGCAAAAGCGGTTCGCGATAGATCCAGTGAAATTCGAAATCATGTTCGCTATGCAAACTCCGCTCTCCTGTAATAACAATATCCATCTGCCCCTTGGAGAGAAATTGTAAAAGCTGGTTGGAAGTTAAGTGCTGGGTATCAATTTCGTCTTCAACCATGAGTGTTTTTATCTTATTACCGAATTCTGAGATGTTATCGAAATTCAGTGTTCGGGTAAGTCCAATACGCAGATGAGCTTTTTCAGATTTAATTTCACGCATGAACAACGCGAGTTCGCTTATAAGATATGTCGCCTTCTCAACCAGCAGCAAACCAGTATCCGTCAGATGAACCTCATGAGTATTACGGGCAAATAGATCACATCCGATAATTTCTTCAAGGCATTTTATATGACGAGTCAGAGGAGGTTGTGTCATACATAATCTCTCCGCAGCTCTTCTGAAATTAAGCTCCTGAGCAACAGCTAAAAAACATTGCAACTGTTTTATGCTGGGTAATTGATTGTTAATGCTATCCACAGACCCTCCATTAATTGAGTGGCAGATTGAATATCAAACATATTACCTTTTCATATTCTCAAACTACCTTAATTTAAATCATCCAAAGAAATTTAAACATTAAAAACCCGTTGATATAAAAAATGAATTACAAAATTAACAATTCTCATAAAAATTCATAATAGTAATTTTGCGGACGAAATTCATCATTACTGAGTGTTTAAAATGTCCACAAAATATGTATTTATTCCACTCGTTCCTCTCAAAAATGAAATTTCTCTTCCATCATTTAACACTCACTCAAAGGCCGTAAATTATGACTTCTGAAATTAAAATTCCTGAAATGTCTTTCAGGACATGGCTAGCTTTATTTATTCTGGCAATATCAACTTTTACTATTGTGACGACTGAACTGGCACCCGTTGGCCTACTAACACCGATAGCTGAGGGTCTTAACACTTCCGAGTCCAGTATCGGGATGACAGTATCACTTTACGCATGGGTGGGAGCATTGAGTGCGCTTTTTGCGTCAGTCTTTCTGGGTCATCTGCCCAAAAAAATCCTGTTGTTAACATTAACCATCATCCTATGCGTATCAAATGTCTTGTCTGCAACTGTTGCTTCATTTGAAGTACTGCTGATTGCCCACGTAGTCGGAGCTCTGGCACATGGTGCTTTTTGGGCAATGATAGGCATTACAGCCGTAGCGCTGGTTCCGACAAAGTATCTGGGCACAGCAACATCAATTGTCTTCGGTGGAGTCTCCGCAGCCAGCGTATTTGGAGTTCCTTTGTCTAACTATATAGGTCTATATTTTGGTTGGCGTCAGGCGTTCTGGTTAATGGCATTGTTGAGTGTGGTGGCCTTTATGGGGATCATGCTTATCGTCCCTCGGATTACAGTCAAAAGTACGGTGGGTATTAACGCCCTGAAAAGGGTGCTGGGATCAACCGAACTTTGGAAAATCTATTCAGCTACATTACTTGCCATTACTGCACATTTTGCTGCTTTTACTTTTATTGAGCCTTGGCTTCATTCGCAAGCAACACTTTCAAAAAGTTTCATTCCCACCGTTCTGTTTATTTACGGTTTTGCTGGTCTGGCTGGTAACTTTCTGACGGGGTTCATCATTGATAAGCATCTCAAAATTACTGTCACACTGTCTGCTCTGCTTATCGGTATTGTTCTTTTACTGTTAGGTCACAACTCAGGATCATTATCACGCACGGCTATCCTCATGGCCTTAGTTGTGTGGGGAGTTTCGATCTCTGGGATCTTCGTCGGTTTTCAAACTTGGGTACTTCGTCTGGCTGGTGACGAAGCATTTCCTGCATCGGCAGTTTATGTTTCTTTTTTTAACGGAGCGATAGGTATTGGCGCTTCAGTAGGAGCCTGGATGGTTTCAACATTATCACTTCATGTACTGTTTGTTACAGCAGGTGTAGCTATCGCATTGTCCATACTTCTTGTCTTTATTATCCCTTCCAATAAACCGGTCATTTTTAAATAGCAAAGCAGCAAGGAAGAGAGTTCCCATTCACATAGTCATCTATGTGAATGGAATGAATTAACACAGTCAACAAAGCGGCATTTAAAGTTCACGTTATTTTTTAGCGAATTCATAAAATACTAGAATTATTTTTAATGATATAGTTTATATTAGTTATTTTAGTAGCCGGTAAACTTTCAATATTTATTGAATTCATCTCTTCATCTTTCTAGCCATTTGGAATGATGTAAAACATAAAAAAACGACAATCAATAACCAGACACTAATAAATAATGAGAAAAGCACATTAAAAATAGTTAATATAAAATACCTAAATAGATGAGAAATAGTGAAAAAAAGGTTTGATTGTTACCATGTGGTTTGGAATAATGCGCCACGCAAACATAGGTCTGACATTTACTATAAAATTGGCAATATAATCTACCAAATCAAAAACAAGTCAAATAACAATCTTAATTTCTGTCAGAAACCGCAATATCACTCTTCCGCAATGCCTATTAATTTTTAAGATATCTTTATTTGTTATTATAAATAATGACCATTAGAAATTATCACGCCAAATATTAAATAAAGATATCGATTATAATTTCCTACAATTAGCAATCCTTTGCGATTGTTACTTAACAATGAGTCCTAATATGCAAAATTTAAATCACGTTAAAGCACTGTGTGCTATTGAGCACCCTTATCGTGCTTGTGCCGAATATGATGCATTATTTGATGCTGCCATGCGGGAATTAACTCTATATCACTGCGAACATACTCCCGGTTATGAACCGTGGTTGGCAGATCATGGTCTGGATAAACAAACGCTCATGAAGTTGAATGACTGGTCAAAGCTACCTCTGCTGTTTGCCAACTATTTCAAGCGTAATCTGATACTCAGTGATAGTGCACAAGATGCGCTGGAACTGACCTCATCCGGAACCACCGGTCAAAAGAGTCGCATGCGCTATGATACTGAAAGCATTACAGCGGCTCAGCATATGGTGGACTGTATTTTTAATTATTATGGCTGGAATACCTCCAATCAACCCTGTAATTACCTACTGCTTAGCTACGAACCTGCGGGTACCATAACTCTGGGTACCGCCTATACCGACCAGTTCCTGTGTAAATATGCACCTGTAAATCGTTCTTATTACGCGTTGCGTCATAACGGGCAAGGTAATGAGTTTGATCCCTTCGGTACGATTGCGGCACTCCAGCAATTTGCTCAAGAAGGGCTGCCGGTGCGTATTTTCGGTTTCCCCGCATTTTTGTGGTTTACCCTGCAAAGAATGGAACAGATGGGGCTGCCTGCATTGAAATTGCATCCGGAATCATTGGTCTTCCTTGGCGGCGGCTGGAAGACACACGCTGATAAATCGATCCCTAAACAAAAACTGTATCAACGGGTGACTGAGCAACTGGGGATTCCAGATATACGCTGCCGCGATGGCTACGGTTCGGTTGAGCATCCCGTACCTTACGTGGAATGTTCGCACCACCATTTTCATGTACCAGCCTATTCC
This sequence comes from Xenorhabdus hominickii, assembly GCF_002632725.1. Taxonomy (GTDB): domain Bacteria; phylum Pseudomonadota; class Gammaproteobacteria; order Enterobacterales; family Enterobacteriaceae; genus Xenorhabdus; species Xenorhabdus hominickii. Next base: position 906,670 of record NZ_NJAI01000001.1, on the reverse strand, counting down.
CGAGCTTACATACGACATACTGCCGATTTATCACAACAACCTTATGGAAAGCCGGGTTTTCTCCATTTTACATCACCTTATATCACGTCCTGTCCTGCCCACAGCATCGTTACAAGCGACCTTGCCGTGCTGCATTCTGGTGATAGCTGCGGGTGTGAGCTGAACACAGATTGGTTTGAGTTGCTTGGCCGTGCAGGCACCAGTAAAGGTCGTAGTTGTGCTATTGCCGCTTCAGAATTAATTAAGGGTTCCTGAGATATCTTCCATGAATACAATAAATAATAAGTCACTTTCTTCAGAGCAGTTAGCAGGACAAGAAATCGCAAAATTACGTGCGCAGTTGCCGGAATTACTGGCACATCCGCATACTTCCGAACAGGTACTTGATTGCGCACAACGCTTTACTGATTATTTGTCCCATTTAGATGATCATCCCTTGTTTGATGCCCAAACCCGGGAAACTCTTATCTCCTTCTGCCAGCGAGAAACCCTACAAGCCAAGCTGGAGCGGGAACTCGGGCAAAATGCCTTTTCACTGCGTCGATTCGATTATAACCAAAATCGCTATGAAACTTGGAAGCCGCTGGGATTGGTCGTCCATATAACGCCCTCTAATGCAGAGCTATTACCCTTTATGGCTGTGATAGAAAGTTTGCTGGTCGGTAACATCAACTGGTTACGCCCCAGCAGCAGCGATAATGGATTTAGTGCACAGCTTCTAGACGCATTTTTAGCGCACGATCTCTCCGGTGATCTGGCAAATCGGGTGGCTGTATTACCTTTACCCGTAACACAACTCACAGAGTTGCTGAGTCAGGCCGACGCGGTTTCTGCCTGGGGCAGCGACTCTGCTCTGGCGTCCATTCGTGCGCAATTACCAGCAGGTTGTCGCTGGGTAGATTGGGGGCATCGCATCAGCATTGCTTGGCTGAGTCCAGAAGCCGTTAATGATGCTCAGTTGGATGCATTGGCGGATGATGTTTGTCGTTATGATCAGCAAGCCTGTTCCAGCCCACAATGTTTGCTGGTCGATAGCGACGATCCAGACGTTTTGCAGCATATCGGGCAACTCATGGCAGCCGCTCTGCAACGCCGTGCCGGATTGCACTCAGCACTTAAGCCGGATATTCAGGAATACGCTGAAATTACGACTCAAACCGCTTTTCAAGAACTCGATTTCGCGTTTACACAGCTAAATGGGGAAATCTGGCAGTCTGCCGGATGGCGGGTAATATGGCGACACGAAGAGGAATTAGCCGCATCCCCCCTATTCCGCACATTGCAGATTCGTCCGGCTCCGCGTCAACGGCTATGTACTATTTTGCAGCCTTGGCGTAACCATCTACAAAGCTGTGCGTTGATGACGCATCAGGAAAATATTGCGGAAATGAGCCATGCCCTGTTTGCAGCAGGAGTCAGCCGCATCACGCCCGCAGGTCAGATGCATGACGGCTATAGCGGTGAGCCACACGATGGTGTTTACGCATTATCACGCCTGACTAAACGCGTCTCTGTCAGCCTAGCTTCCGACCTACTGACTGGCTGCGCCCACCTTGATCTTCCACCTTCTCGTCCACAGGGGCTGGAAAATATTCCGGTGATGAATAAAGCTGATTTTCAGGCATTGGTGCCAAATGATAAAGCACGCCTGTTTTTCCGTAGCGGTGGCAGCACAGGTGAACCGAAACTGGCTGCTTACAGTTACCATGATTACCACAGGCAAATGCAGGCGGCAGCCGATGGCGTATTCGCTTCGGGGCTTGAGCCTACAACCGATCACGTCATGAATTTGTTGTATGGCGGAAAATTGTACGGCGGAATGATGAGCTTTTTCACCATATTGGATAAGTTAAGTGTGGCTCAATATCCAATGGGCGGTCCCGCCGACAATGATTTCAGTGAAATTGCTGATTTTATCGTAAAACAACGAGTGAATACGCTGGTAGGAATGCCAAGCACAGTACATAGGCTATTTCTGAATGAAGAGGCCAAATTACGTCAGTATGGTGGAATACGTAAACTGTTTTTGGGTGGCGAGCACCTGAACAAAAACCAGAGGGCTTTCCTGACTGGTTTTGGCGTTACCCTGATACGTTCAACAATCTATGGTTCAGTGGATGCTGGCCCAATGGGTCATGCGTGTACAGCCAGCGAAGACGGTATTTTCCATTTAATGGATGATACCCAGTGGCTGGAAATCCTCAATGTAGAAAATGACCAACCAGTAGCAGAAGGTGAAACCGGCCGCTTGGTGTTTACCTCCCGGCATCGAGAAGCCCAACCTGTCCAGCGCTACGACTTGGGCGATCTCGGCTGCTGGATCAATCAACCTTGTTCTTGTGGACTCTCTTCACGACGCTTCCAGCTTATGGGGCGCAATGGCTCCCTGTTACGCGTGGGAAGCATTTTTGTCAATCTGGCAGATTTATCTAAACAACTGGGATTACCTGTGCAATGGGTAATCAACCATGACGATGATGGTATCGATAGCGTTCAGCTTCTGGTTGATAACGCCGATACAGCAGCAGTCCGCCAGTGTTTATTGCAGGATGACAAACTCGCTGAAGTCGTTGAAGGAAAGCTATTGAATTTAGATATTATTTATTCATCAGCAACAGCGTTCCATCAAAATACACACAGTGGAAAAACACCATTATTCATGGATTTGCGTAAATATTAATTGAGTGAAATTAAGATGATAGCCAGAACAACATTGATTGATTTGCTCCATCATTCACGCGAGCATTCTGCCTACTACCGAGCGCTCTACAAATCCATTCCCGATAACTGGACTCTGAAAGATTTGCCGCTGGTCGATCCTAGTGATTACTGGGCTAATTCACAAAATTTGCCAACATGGCCAGTTCTGACTGCACCGTTGGAAAGTGGTCATGTGTTTAAAACCGGTGGTTCAACCAGCGATGGCCGTCTGTCGGTTTTCAGCCAACTGGAGTGGAAAGCATTTATTCATTCCTTTGGTCAAGGACTTGCCCGTCAGTTGAAACCGGGAGATCGGGTGGCTAACCTGTTCTTTGCTGGTGATCTTTATACTAGCTTTATATTCATCCACGGCGCATTGTCGAATGCGTCACTTCCTCTATTGGAATTTCCGTTTACCTGTAAAGTTGAAAACGAATTACTAGTCCACAATATCCAGCTTCACAACATCAATGTACTGGCAGGAGTGCCAGTGCAGTTAATCCGCTTCGCCCACTACCTGAAAGATACGGATCAAACATTACCGATGGTAGAAACCATTCTTTATGGTGGAGAGAGTCTGTTTGATGCCCAAACAGCCATCATACGACAGGTTTTTCCTCACGCTCGTTTGGGGTCAATAGGATGTGCCAGCGTTGATGCAGGCTTGATCGGTTTTGCTGACCCTGAATGTAAGCAGGGAGAGCACCGAGTCTTTGAGTACGACACGATTATTGAGATCGTCGATGAGATTACTCACCAGCCGATCACAACTCCGGGTCAATGCGGTTTGTTGGTTGTCACTAACCTACAACGAAAACTCATGCCGGTGATCCGCTATCCTACTGGCGACTTGGCTTGCTGGTGTGAACCCGAGCAGGAGTACCGTAAATTTGCCCTGCAAGGGCGTGCTAATCAAGGCTACCGTATTCGGTTTGGCACTCTGTCATTATTTCCTGATGACTTAGCTACACAATTATCGCAACAAACGGAGCTTCTGGCCTGGCAATTGGAACTCAGCCAGATTGCAGGACAAGATAAAATCAGGCTGTTGGTGGCAAGCCTCCAAACTGTCGATATCGATAAAATACGCCATAGGGTACTGACTGCCTTTCCAAATTTGGAAGAGGCTTGCATACATCAAAATATGTTGGAGATTGTTCAAACCAATATCGATGGTATGTATACGCATCCACGCTCAGGAAAATTACAGCGGGTTGTGGATCTGCGTAGTTATAACTAAAGGTTGAAACCGATGACTATCTTCCCTCCCGATATTCAGATTCGAAACTACCAGTCAGGCGATGATAAAAAAATCAGCCAACTGTTCCGTGAGGTTTACGGTGATACTTATGTCTATCCTGACATCTATTTGCCAAGACTTATCGATGATTATCAAATCACGGGCCGATGGTATTCAGCCTTAGCGTTCCATCAAGGACAACTGATTGGTCACGCTTCACTGGTTAAAGATACCGAGCAGCAAAATCATGCTGAACTTGCGCTCATTGCAGTATATCCCGACTTTCAGGGTAAGGGTGTGGCTAAGTCTCTGGGCAGTTATTTATGCCACTATGCAAAAGAGCAAAGCTATAATTTATTGACGATAAAACAGGTATGTTCGCATCCTAAAAGCCAGTTTATCGCTCGAAATTTAGGCTTTCACTCTACAGCTCTGATGCTGGACTATGTCGAATCTCCATTTGGGCTTCCTGAGCCTGAAAGTATCGTTCAAGGCATCTTGCCGCTTAAATCATTGCCATTGCCTAAACTGAACTGGCCGCAACCTTGGCGGAATTGGGTCGCCCAGATCAGTCAATATGTTGGTGAAGCATCACGAAGTGAACAACCCATATGTCATAAGACAACGTGTCATCAAGCAATTTGCCATCAATTATCGCCCCCCCAACCGTTTACTATCAAAAAATATGGACGACGTTTGGAGATCATACTCAACGAGATCCCGGCTGGCTTTTTGTCAGAAGTCATCGATTTTCCTGCCGGACAATTAATCTATTTAAAACTGCCCGCTTGTGAAGAAGCGCTGGGATTATACTCGCAGCTCAAAAAAGGGGGATTTCGATTCGCCGGGCTATGTCCCGACTCATATGATGGATGGTTTTTGCTCTGGCTGCGAGGCTACCAATTGACACAATATCAGTTTTACGACTCAGGGACACAAAATCTCTACCAAATGGAATTGGGAAACAGTAGCAATATACAGTGATCGCACTTTAGTGAAATTGATTAAAAAAACACTTTACAAATGATATTGAGAACGATTATCATTATTAACACTTTCAGTGCACCACCTTCAGGGTCCATGTGAAAGTACGACATTGCTCACATTGCTTCCAGTGTTTACTTTATAAGCCAACTAATAATGTTGGCTTTTTTTTCCTGATATTCCATTCACTTATAATCTTAAGCAAGCCTATACCTGGCATTAGCACAGACTTATATTGACCATTTTATTGAGGGTGAATTATGGTTGTTGGATTGGATATTGAAGACTGGACGAAGTAAATGACCCTATCCGACTGGACAGGGTCTATTCATGAGTTTAATTAGCGAACCATTACAGTTTAGGGCCAGCCTTCACCAATGCAGCTCCCGCTGCGGTATCTGTGTATTTATCGAAGTTATCGACAAAACGCTGCGCCAGATCTTTCGCCTTAACATCCCACTCAGATTTATCCGCGTAGGTGTTACGAGGATCTAAAATCCCGGTATCAACACCCTGCAGTGCGGTCGGGATCGCCAAATCAAAAATCGGTAGTTCAATGGTGTCCGCATCTTCAATGTCGCCACTTAGGATCGCATCGATAATCGCACGGGTATCTTTGATAGAAATACGTTTGCCTGTGCCATTCCAGCCAGTATTGACCAGATAAGCCTTCGCACCTGATTCCTGCATACGTTTAACCAGCACTTCGGCATACTGGGTCGGATGCAGTGACAAGAATGCCGCACCGAAACAAGCAGAGAAAGTTGGGGTTGGTTCCGTCACACCACGTTCAGTTCCTGCCAGTTTCGCAGTAAAACCAGACAGGAAGTGATATTGAGTCTGCTCTGGCGTTAAACGGGAAACCGGAGGCAATACGCCGAACGCATCCGCCGTCAGGAAGATCACTTTAGTCGCATGTCCTGCTTTTGATACAGGCTTAACGATGTTTTCAATGTGGTAAATAGGATAAGAAACTCGGGTATTTTCTGTTTTGGAACCATCATTGAAGTCAACAGAACCCTCCGCCAGCACAGTGACGTTTTCCAGCAGAGCATCACGGCGAATAGCATGATAGATATCCGGCTCGGCTTCTTTGGACAAATTAATGGTTTTCGCGTAACAGCCACCTTCAAAGTTAAACACGCCGTCATCATCCCAGCCATGTTCATCATCACCAATCAACTGACGTTTTGGATCGGTAGAAAGAGTCGTTTTGCCTGTACCGGAAAGACCAAAGAAAATGGCAACATCGCCTTTCTCACCCACGTTGGCGGAGCAGTGCATGGATGCAATGCCTTTCAGTGGCAGCAGGTAGTTCATCATTGAGAACATCCCTTTTTTCATTTCACCGCCGTACCAAGTACCGCCGATCAATTGCATACGTTCTGTCAGGTTAAAAGCAACAAAATTCTCAGAATTCAGACCCTGCTCTTTCCATTGTGGGTTCGTGCATTTGGCACCGTTCATCACAATAAAATCAGGTGTGAAGTTAATCAGCTCTTCGTCCGATGGGCGGATAAACATGTTTTTCACGAAATGAGCCTGCCATGCTACTTCCGTGATAAAACGTACTTTCAAACGCGTATCCGCATTAGCGCCGCAGAACGCATCCACCACAAACAAACGTTTGCCTGAAAGCTGTTGAGTTACTAACCCCTTGAGATGAGACCAAGTTTCTTGACTGAGCGGTTTATTATCATTTTTGCCTTTACCCTGATCAGCCCACCATACGGTGTTGCGAGAGACGTCATCACGGACAATATATTTATCTTTCGGGGAGCGTCCAGTGAAAATACCGGTATCTACTGCAATAGCACCAAGATTAGTTAATGTGCCACGCTCATATCCTTGTAGAGAGGGCTTTGTTTCCTCAGAGAATAATAATTCATAACTTGGGTTATAAACAATTTCACTAACATCAAAAATGCCATAAACCGCAAGTTCCTGCTCAGTAATACCTGTAACGCTCATTTGTTGCTCCTGGTCAGTTAGACTACTTTATCTCTGCGGAGAATAATAAATAATTATGACTAATTAACCGCGATTGTTATCAAAAAATTGAAATCACATTATTTTTTTTGAGCCTATATGAGACACAGGGCACGAAATAAAAGGGGGGATTAATAATAAAAAACATATCTACTGCATCTTTCAGGTTACAGCTTTATTTGCTGCAACCTGAAATTTATTCACACATAAATTGATCGTATCAGTGCAATTGTTCTTTTTTTATTGACTTGATTTCATTGATATCTTTCTCATCGAAAATATAATGCATACCGCAGAATTCACATTCCATATCGATTTTTCCATCGTTGTGCAAAACTTCCTGAAGGTCAGCATCCGGTAATGTTACCAGCGTATCAGCACAACGTTGTTGAGAACAGGTGCAGCGGAATTCAACCTGCTGAGGTTCATATAGCGTAATGTCTTCTTCATGATAAAGTCGATGCAAAATCTCTTCTGCGCCCAGCGTAAACAACTCTTCTCCCTTAATGGTTGCAGTGAGCTGTGCCAGATGGTCAAGCATATTATCACTACCTTCCTGTGCACCCGGCAGGATCTGCAATAACATGCCACCTGCGGTCATTTTTCCATCCTGCATTCCGGTGCGGATAAACAAACGAGTCGACAACTGTTCGGATTGCTTGAAGTACGCATCCAGACATTCCACCAGCGTTTCTCCCTCTAATGCCACAACTCCCTGATAACGCTCACCTTCTGTTGGTGTCACAGTGATGACCATATAACCATTGCCTATCATGTCCCGTAGGCTACCCGCGGCATTCACATCACCATCAATGCGGGCAGTACCACGCATCTGCTGCTGGTTATTACCATTAATCACCGCCAGTTTGACCGGCCCATCACCCTGAATCTGTACCGTAATATCTCCGTTGAATTTCAGGGTAGCCGTCAGCAGGCTGGTTGCGACCAACAACTCACCCAATAATTGCTGTACAGGTTGAGGGAAATGATGATTTTCCAGCATCCGCTGGTAAGTTTCACTGACGGAAACGAGTTCCCCTCTGACAAAGTGGCTTTCAAACAAAAAGCGGTGTAATTGGTCATGCTTGGTCATAAATCTCTCTCATTGACTGAGACGGTTATTCCGACTCATTTAATTTTGTATTCTTGAATTTAATCAGTGTACGCCGCTCTTTTTTATCTGGGCGGCGATCAGGATGCGGCATCGTAAGCGCATTCATTTTACGGGCCAATGACATTTTTTCCCGATTAGTAATGCTTCCCGCCGTTTCTTGATAAAGTTGCTGTGCTTCAGTAGCACTACGCCTGTGACTACCCAATGCCAAGACAGTCACCGTTTTCTCATCATTTCCCTGACGCAGTTTGATCTCTGCATTCAACTCAACCAGTTTACTCGGCTTACTTCGCTGCCCATTATAATGAACTTTTCCTCCAGCAATCATTTCACGTGCAATGGAACGAGTCTTATAAAAACGGGCAGCCCACAACCATTTATCAAGGCGAACAGCTTGATCGTTGTCTGAATTCGGCATGCTTGTTTCTCTCCATGTTTAATCAAACATCTCTAGATTGAGGGTAACACAGCCCATCGGATCATCGCCAATCCATCGGCTGTGGAGGCGAACTGAAGCCATTATCCTAACCGAAACAACTATCATAGTATTGAGTAATATGTTGGAGACGCCGTTGGTTTTTATACCTTTTCTTTATCAAGATTATGATGTTTAGGATGAATGTCACCAACAATATTGCCAGCAGAAGGCAACTTACCAAATAACGAATGAGCGTCGTCGAAACCGGTTCACTATGCAACATTATGCGGAGAGTTCCGTTAGCATCTTCAGACAATGCCGTCACGATCCCCCTCGTTTCAAATGGAGTCCGCATCAGCATGTCAGGGGTACGCTGTAATTCACGCCATTGATCCAACGCAGTGTTGTCATATATATTGATTGTCCGTAACGGGTATTCGACTAAGGCCCGATCCTCATCACTGAGGAGTAAAACACCTCCCGGCGATGGGCTATTGATGACAGTGGTCACTTTAATCACTTCCCGCTGAATAAATGATGTCGTCGTGACATCAACTAATTTTTCCAACGCATCTGCACTGACTGAACGCAATAACACTTTGGTTCCATCCAATTTTCCACTTTCAGCATCTTTCAATAACTCATTCCAACCCTTAGCATTACTCAGGTTAACCAATGCACTTTTCAGGCGGTCACAACCAGCGTCGTCCCGACACAATTTATGTGTTTTCAAAATGATTTGTGAAAAATTGTTGAGCAGGGTCATACCTGATTTAACAATGGCTTCATTCAGACTAGGATTAATTTTCCGGCTACTGTCAATCGGATGTAATTGCTCATTGACGGTAGTGATCAACGCTGCAGCATGCTCTACAATATCAGACTCCATCATAGGTAATGGTGTTTCACTGTTCCAATAGATACCAATGCAATTAAATGCGGAAAATATCGTGATATTTTCTTCCGGTATAGCATTGGGCGGCACATAACACATCCCGATGCCTTTGACCTTCAACACATCGCCTTCCTTTAGCGACATATTTCGCAGCTCATTGACACTCGTAATAACCTTGGTATTGCTACCATGTAACCAAGCAAAACCCAGCCTCATAGATAAGCTGACTGGCTGATAAAAATAAAGCAACAACATAGCAATCACCGAGAAAACCACTAATATCAGGTTCTTTCTATAACGCTGGTAAGGATAGTGTTTTTCTTCTTCATGCAAAGAGAGATAACGCCCCTGCCGAACAACATGGCAGTTGGTGTACATGTCTATATCAGTATTCTGGTCAAGATCGTGAGTGACGTAAGGCTCCCAGTGTGTCGGATAAATAAGGTCAATGCCCCCCAGAGAAATATTTTTTCTTTGCTCCGGTTCAAACTCACTGAACACCCCCCAACGTTTTGGTATCCCACTGAAACAATGAATATTTTCTAACTTCCGGTCAGGGGGTAGCCGGAAATGCGACCAGAAACTACCCAGTATGAACAGGAACGAAGCTGGAATTAACCACGACAATATTGGAATGGGCAGGAAAAGTGCGATAAGCCATAGTGACAGGCCAATGCACATGAGAATGCCTTCCTGAAGACCGGTTGAATGTCGAAGGCGGTGCTCTTCTAGCGTCTCCTTACGGAGATTCAGTAAATTGGCGCTCGAATTGCCATTTTTTTGAATAGAAGCCTGCCCAGTTTTCGCCATGATTCGCTTGGCGGACAGACCTTGCGGATAATCTTTCAGAGAGTGACCGTTTAGTGCAATAACCAGCGGCATCAATGTGGTTTGGACAATTTCTATCGTATTCTGCTGCTTGATAAATGGCTCAAACAATGCAGGCAAATGCATTTCCGTTTCATCAACGTAATAGTGCCAATTGCTCGATTCGTCGATGGCAGCAGAAAAACGTGTGATCGTGTTATTGATGATATAAACATTACCATTCTTGATAGGTAATACTGGATAACCTGACCAATATCTACCGCTCCGCTTCATTAGGGGATACACATCCTTCAGATAGAATTCAATAGTTTGATATTCATCAGAATTCAGCTTACGACGGGCGATTTTGGTCATTGACGGAAGATAACGGGCGTTATCAAGCCGCCTCCATCTGAAAATCAGAAAGGAAGCCATTATAATCAGGCTAATGATAAAAATAGCCAATATAATGACCGATGAGCTCATTTTTTCTCCACTCCCATAACAGCAGTACAGAGACTGGCAGAATAACAATCTCATGAAACACTCAGAATCAGGCTATTCCTATTCTTGCCTTCTATTTTTTTATTTTATTCACAATAAATTTATACAAATTTTCTCATAGCTTTCCATAAAATAAAGTCTTTTTTGTAAGGCAAGATATCAGCTTAAATACAATTAAGCGATAATCGCTATCATTTACTAACATAATCAGCCATATTAAACCAATATTTCGATGCGTATCAAATTCCATCATAACGTTTTAATTAACTAATATAATTTAAGTGACTGAGCGCATTAATTTCCAATTAGCCAGTGTATGACAGCCATCAGGGGCAAGCATGATTGATCTGAAAAAGCCTAAGATACTGAATGTAAATGACATTGCACACTCAAGTTTATTTAATATTCAATCTGTTGATCTTGAATTCAGCAATGGTATAAAACGGGTTTACGAACGCATGAAACCCACCAATCGTGAAGCAGTCCTCATTATTCCCGTTATCGGAGATGAGTTACTCCTTATTCGCGAATATGCCGTTGCGATTGAACAATACGAGTTAGGTTTCCCAAAAGGTGCCATTGATGCAGGGGAGAGCATCCTTGAAGCTGCCAACCGTGAATTGAAGGAAGAAATTGGTTTTGGGGCAAGAAAACTGGAACTGTTAACCAAGTTGACGATGGCGCCATCCTACTTTTCCAGCAAAATGAATATATTGATTGCACAGGATCTTTACCCTGAGCATTTGGAAGGAGATGAACCGGAACCGCTGGTGCAAGTACGCTGGCCTATCTCTGACATGATGTCACTGCTGGAACATCCCGATTTCAACGAAGCCAGAAATGTTAGTGCCCTATTTTTTGCTCAACGATACCTGCACACAAAAAATAGCAGAAAATAATAGAAAATATTAGGCAGCTCAATTTTCTAAAAGCGGGTATGGAAAAACATTATCTGAATACCCGTTTTAAACTAAAAATCGGAAATAAAAATAATCACCTGAATAAAATAAGGTTTAATTTTTATTAATACAATGAACTAAAAGGTATTCACAAAAGCCATTTAGTTTATAAAAAATAATATATAAACACATTTACTATATCTTTAAATATTAATTCTCATCATAACAATAGTCTTTCATAAAAATATCCCCGCAATTTTTCAGAATCATATTTCCGTAAAACACATTGAAATAAAATAATTTTTTTAAAAACGATCAGAGACTAAATATATTTTAGGCTAGATAGAGTTCGCTAACAGGTCATATTGTAACCATATTTGTCAATCAATAAAACATAACTCACCGTTATGGACTGTAAATAGGAATGTCATTCTTTTTAATCAGATTTTCTATTTAAAAGGTAATCATTTATGACAAACAAGATAGAATCGCGGATAAGCTATAAAACGCTCTTTAATGATAATCAAGATCTCTATTGTTTTCCGGGGCTCCCCGAAGCCAACGATGGCCCACTCTCTTATCTGGTCGATCTGTATCAACAAATTAGGATGTTTGAGAATAATGCAGATAAAGAGAGTGCTCAGCTTCTCAGCCAACGGCGACCTGATATCGAAAAGCTACTACTTGATAGTGCAAACCTGAATAAAACCAGTCAGTTATTGCCGCTCGTGATTGAGGCCTTAGCTGAAAAAGCCAAGTCACATATTAATAATAACCAACCTCTCAGGAATTCATTGGCCGATATTCACTATCCATTTTCTCTGCCCTTCCATTTTCCATTGAAGCAAACAACAACAGTCTTAACCGAAAAAGAACTCTCATTGTTGGATCTCATCCAGCAAGCCGATAGCAACTATCCCAATTTTATCGATGGCAATCTGAGTGTTGATTCACTGCAAACTGCCATGATGATTAGCAGTACGCTGGCTCCCAAACTCCAAGCTCTGCTTTTAGAAAAATCACAAAGCAGCCAGAAAGACTTCTTCAAGATCTACTACGGTATGAAAGAAGATGCGGGTAAAGCCGCAGTGTCCTTGTCACGTCTTACGGTATTCGCCCAACAAACAGGCCTGAATTCCCAAGAAGCCGAGATGTTACTTGCCGTTAATGGTATCTCAGAGAATACCGTGACCCACAGTACCGTGACCTACTCCAATAACGTCGCCAAACCCGCTAATGCGGATAAGTCTTTTCCTTCTGGTGCCAACTATGCCGCTTCCTACATCAATGCCGCTAAAGGGCCTGCCCTCTATCTGGAAAAAACCACAGATAAAGATACCGCAAAAGATGTCATACAGATCAAAGAGGTCAGCAATGACAACTTCGACCGGATCCAACGTTTCCTGCATCTGCAAAAAGCATTGAAGATATCCTATGAACAACTCGATCTAATACTGACAACAGCCAGTAAAGCTGAAAAACAGACTGATTTTGTTATCACGGAAGCAACACTGCGCACATTGGGCGTATTCCTCCACTTACAGCAAGAATACAATGCCAGTGCAGAACAGTTTGCTGCTTTTATTGGTCATATCACCCCTTATGCCCTTGAGGATAAACAATCTTTCTTTGATCGATTGTTCAATGCCTCAGGATTATCACAGCAAGCAGCTTCTTCCTCCGTGCTGGTTCTGGATAATCAAGAATTTGATCCTAAGGCCACCGAAGGAGCGGATGCGTTAACCGTCAATCTCCTGTGCCAAGGGCTGAACATTGATGACGCAACCTGCCAAATATTGCTCTGTTGCGTGGTGAAGGCACAAGAGCTGTCAAAACCCAAGCGCTCACTGGATGTTGTTTCTGCCCTGTATCGTCTGGTTGCATTGCCTCGTCTGCTACGTCTGTCAGTGAAAGAAGGGCTGGGGCTGCTCTTATTATTGAACCGCGATAATACAAACTACCTGCAACAATTGGCAGGACTCCCTGTATTAGCTAAAGATGCGAAAGCCATTGATATTCTTGATGTGCTTATCGCAGTCATGAATGCCACACAGTGGATTAAACGCCACAATCTGTCCCCTTTGGCCCTTAATCTGTTACTGACACCTTACCAACTAAACGGCGGTATCACGGCTGATATTGAAAATATCGATTGGCTCAAAAAAGTCAGATCCGTTATCCCCAGTGCCAATGATGCCCTACTGAGCGAAGATAAAATTGCCTCAGCAATGCAAGGATTTCAGGCGAAAACAACGTCGGTCAACTGGATGAAAACCCTTGACAAATTGGTCGATGAAAAACTCGGTATCATCCTGATCTCTATCAATAATGGTGCAGAAACCACGCTATACAAAGAAGTGAATAAAATTCTCAAGGAACTCGCTCAAGATACAGCGTGGAAACAACAAAGTGATACCTGGACACAAACCTTAACAACGCTCCTGATTAATGCGTTTATTGCCCAACAAGATCTGATTGTTAATGCCATCAATTATACCTTTGATATTGATAACTCCCTTGCCCTGCCACTATTACAGTGGACTGACAACAGCCAAGCTGATTTTCTGCGCAATACTATTGCTCTGGCTCGCGGTTCTGATGATCAGCAACAGAAAGAGAAAGCGGTTGTTACATGGTACGACCTGAGCCGTTATGCCGCGATTTGTAATATATTCAAACTGACAGAGAAAAGTATACAGGCACTGATTGACCACCCAGTCTGGTTTAAGCTGAATCAGCAAGACGGGAAACTACGCTCCCTTGATTTAACCTTCCTCCACCGCCTGAGCCGTTATGGTGACTGGCTGAATTTGTTACCCGAAAATAAAACTGAAGATGATGTACTTTATTATCTGCGCCAAGCTAATCAAATTGGGCAAAACCCTCCCGCCACAACCCCGTGGAACGCAGAGCAGGCTGCCGTCAATCTGGCAGGATTGATTGGTTGGTCGGAGCAAGAAATTCTGCGAGTCACCCATTATTTTGACAAAAACGTGGCACAAAATGTCGTCGGGGTAAGCACAATAATGCGCCTTAAGACATTGGCAGAAAAAAGTGAGATTTCTACCCAACCCTTGCTGGACGTTGCCAAACTGACAACGCAATCCAACTATGACCACTGGGAGCAAGTCAGCAGTGCGTTGTTTGCAGCCGGTACACCGGAAGAGCAAAATACGCTGGAGGGTTCACTCAAAGAACGCTGGCGGGATGCCCTTATCGAATACCTGATGGGCCAATGGCTGCCATCTGATGATACATTGTCAGATATTACTACCCTTGAGGATCTATCAAACTATTTCCTGACTGACTTGCAGATTGCCTCAGAAGTCAGTACCAGCAGAGTGGCTTTCGCTATCGCCAGTTTGCAACGTTATCTATTCCGCCTGTTTTCCCGTCTGGAAATGGGCTATGGCGTACAAACGATCAGTGATGAGCGAATTGAGCATTGGAACCGCAACCTTAGCCAATATGGTCACTGGCAGGCGTGGCGAAAACAGAAGAATTTCCCCGAAAACTTTATTGACCCAACCTACAGATTACGCAAAACCCGCGCTTTTGCCGATTTAGAAAACGATTTAGGGCAATCCAGATTAAACAACAACGTGATCCAGACAGCCATCCTGCGTTATTTAACCGAATTTGAGCGAATCAGCAACCTGCAACTGGTCAGCGGCTATATTGATGGCACTGATCCGAAAAACGATCGCTATCACTTCATCGGCAAAAACAATGCCGAACCAGTGGAATATTACTGGCGTACTCTCGATATCAAGATGCGTGATGGCAACGATCTGATCAGCCCATTGGCATGGAGTGAATGGGAAAAAATCACCCTGTCTCTGTCTGGTACATTACTGGCACTGCGTCCGATTGTGATTTCTGGTCGCCAGTATGCTATCTGGGTTGAACGAGAATCCAGCACGTTGATGGGTGCAGATCAAAAACCGTCAGATTATCGCGCTATCAATCTAAAATTCGCCTATAAACAAAGCAACAGTGAATGGAGTACCCCGAATGTCCTGTTCCGGCAGGATGGTACTGATGCCAACGGTGAATACCCCGTAGACAAAGATGGCAAACGCATTGCCGATAAAGACAACCCCTATCTGAAAAATGAAAAATACAAACCGGGACTGATCGCCATGGTGGATGTGCAACGCGAGGGTGATCCATGGATGGGTGTCTTGTTATATGACTCGACTAAAACAGATCCCAGTGTTTGGAAGGAAAACCAAGACTATTTCCTTGAGTTGCGTGATTTATTGCTGGTGGATAAAAAAACGCTGGCTTCCAAAGAAGAAAAAGTGCTTGTTTCAACATGGCACAAGATTTTCAAAAACCCCGACACATTACAGCACCATTATGCTGGCACAGAGAAATTTATCGAATTAAAGCCTAATGAGAACAATCCCAACCTTATCCTGAATTTAAAGGCTAAATTACATGAGGATAAAACCAAGCTGGTTCTGGAGGGAATAAATACCTTGATTAAAAGGAATCCCATAGGCTATGGCACAAGATTTCATTTCCGTGACCTCACAGACATTCTTTCAAAACTTCCTTCCAAAGAATTCAATGGAACCATCGAGGTTGATGAAGACTATTTTTACTATTTTGGTTATGAGCTTGATTCAATCAATATACATATTCCTGCCAGTGAGACCAGTCTGAAAACATTTAACCTTAAGTGGCAGGGAGACACAGCACCAGAAACCACATTCACTGTGCATTATGATGAGACGGCACTTTTTACTGTGTCTCCTGATGAATGGAAAGACAATAAAGTCACTAAATTCGCTGACCTTATGTGGCTCAATGATCTGACCACTCAGCAGAGTAGGCAATGGAATCCAACTGGAGACAAGCTGACTATCTCAACTGGAAGTAATAAAGCATCCAGAGATAGCCTGGAATTTGATACCGAACCAAGATGGGAATACACAGTATCAGAATTGACACTGAAACTTGATACCCCGTCAGGCATAATAAATCCCACCACCAAATATGTCGAACTCAATGGTAATGCTACCACGGAAGAAATCACCCTCCCTCTTGATCCCAAAAGCAATGAATATTCCTTCACTTTATCCGCAACACTGGAAACCTTTATTTCACGGAAAACTGGGGAAATAGAGTACTCAAGAACTGTCTCAAATAGATACCAGATCATCGTAAGAGAAAACGATAAAATCCCCGTCATTACCTTGAGCAGGAATAATGAACAGGCACAATATCTGGATATTAAGAGTCTGGGTTTCAAATCTACGGCGATCAGGCTAAACACCCTATTTGGCAAGCAATTAGTTGCCCGCGCAACACAATCTATTGAACGGGTTCTGGACTGGGAAACCCAATCATTGCCCGAACCCGCTCTGGATGACGCAACATCACCCACAAAAGTTGATTTTAACGGCGCCAATGGACAGTATTTTTGGGAATTATTCTTCCACCTGCCTTTTCTGGTCACCTATCGGCTTAGTGAGGAACAACGTTTTTACGACGCCCGACGCTGGTTACTCAACTATCTGTTTGACCCCTATGGTTCAATGCGGATGTGGAACTCCCGCCCCATCGTGGAAAATGGCAGTAACCTGCCGCCATCAATAAAGGGCTATGATCCTGATACCCTTGCTTACAGTTTTCCCGTTTATTACCAGAAGGCCCTGTTCCATTACCAGCTTAAACTCTGGATACAAGAGGGAGATAATCTTTATCGCCAATTGACCAGAGACAGCCTGAATGAAGCTAATTTATGCTACCAACAGGCACTACAACTGCTCGGTACATTACCGGAAAGTTTGGATGTTACACACTGGCACCCCACCACGCTTGAAAAGATTAAGGCGGACTTTAAACCCGAAGTACGAGTCGTTGATGGTCGTCCTTTTGTGTCACCCTTCAATATACAACTCATCAAATACCAAGAAACGCTGAATAACCGCCTGTATAATCTCCGTCACGGCCTGACGCTGGATGGCAAAGTACTCCCATTGCCACTGTATGCCGGTGCCGGAGATGATGATAGCCTGATACAACGCAATGGAGGCAGTTCTCTCAACAGATGGAGCCATTTACAGCAACAAGTCCCGCCTTATCGTTTCCCCAATATGTTAAAACGCGCCAATGATGCGGTGAAACAGCTTATTCAAATGGGCCATCGGCTATTCAGTGCCATAGAAAGTGAAGTCAATGCCGAACAGCAAGTATTGGAACAATCGCTGGTTCTTCGGTTGTCCGCTTTCGCCATTGAACTGCAACAGGAAGCTCTCCAGATTGCCCAGCTAGGTAAGGCGACACTGGAAGAGAGTAAAAAAATGGCACAAGAGCGGTATGAACATTACCACAGCCTATACGAAGAAAATCTTTCCCCTTTGGAGATCACCTCACTTACCCTTAAGAGCACCTCAAGTGTAGCGAAGATGGCCGCAGTGCCTTTCTTTCTTGCCGCTGCGGTTGCAGATACCTTACCCAATATTTACGGTTTGGCATTTGGCGGAGCCAAGTACGGAGAAACCGTCAGAAGTGCAGCTATTACTTCTCAGATCGTCTCAGAGGAATTAGGTATTGTTTCCGAAAAGCTCGAAGCAGGAGCAGAGTACCAGCGCCGTCGCCAAGAGTGGGAAATTGAATACAAGCAGGCACAAAGCGAAATCAATATTATTGAGCGTCAATTGCAGGAGCAGGAATTGCTGATCAAAAGTGCCGGTACAGCGCTGCGGGAAGCTCAGGCTCAACAAGCCGCAGCCCGTGAGTTGTATGAGTTCATGACAACAGGATTCTTGATTGTCCCCACCTATCTATGGTTAATGGGGCGGCTTGCAGCGTTGTACACTCCTGCCTATGACGCCGTACTTTCTCTGTGTCTGATGGCAGAATCAAGCTGGCGTTATGAAGTGGGGGACTACCAGCGTAGAAGTTTTATCAAAACCACAGCATGGAATGATTCTTATCGCGGCCTGTTAGCGGGGGAATCCTTGCAGTTGGATCTACTGCAAATGGAGAATGCCTGGCTGCAACGTAATGAACGCCGTTTGAATATCAAGAAAACCATCTCACTCAGTTCACTGATGACAAATGGAGAATTGAAAAAACAAATCGATAAAAAACAATCGATCAGCTTCACGTTGGATTCCAAGCTGTTTGACAATAATTACCCCGGACACTACCTGCGCCAGATTAAACGTATTTCCGTTTCAATATCGCTGGATACACTGAATCTCGGCTCTGTCCTGTCATCAGAGATTAGTGCCATCCTAACGCAAACGGGCAGCTCTACTTTAATCAGCGCAGATATGGACGGTGTAAATTGGCTCTATGATCCAACAAGGAAAGCAGGCAGCAGTAAAAATGTCGCTAACAATTTGCGGGCCCAACAACAAATTGCCCTCTCTTCTTTAAGTGAAGACGATGGCAGTGTGGCCAAAGATAACTGGCTATATACCCTGATGTTTGATGATGACCGTTACCTGCCTTTCGAAGGAACAGGAGCCATTTCAACTTGGACGCTGGAATTCCCCGATCAACATGTGATCAATGACATCTTTTATTACCCTGGACTGATCCCTGTATGGCGGTTAAAAGATATCAATATCCATATCCACTATACTGCTGTAGATGGTGGCAAGCCGTTTGCCAAAGCTGTTAAAGATAAAATGAACAAATAATAATTCAATGATGAAATTTCGTTAGTCATACATTGATAATTTAGCGATAACAAAAGCCCCGTCAGTTTCCTGACGGGGCTTTTTATCTGCGGTTATTTCCTATCCTAAAAGGAAAAGAAATCAGAACAGCTCTTGGCTTTCACCATTCTCAATAACTGTCGTTCCCGCTTCTGGTACGGCATATTCCGTTGGCTGAGTGCCTTCAATGAAATATTCCTTGCGAGTATATGCACCACCATTGGAAAGTTTGCCCGTCGCACGATCAATCGTAGCAGAAACAATACCTGCT
This sequence comes from Xenorhabdus hominickii, assembly GCF_002632725.1. Classification (GTDB taxonomy): domain Bacteria; phylum Pseudomonadota; class Gammaproteobacteria; order Enterobacterales; family Enterobacteriaceae; genus Xenorhabdus; species Xenorhabdus hominickii. The sequence continues at coordinate 887,167 of NZ_NJAI01000001.1, read as the reverse complement.
GGTGGTTCCATTATTTTTTCCGGTACGCCTTCCAGTGCCACTTTCATGAAATCGTCCCAAATGGGCTGGGCCGTTTTCGCCCCACCTTCTCCTTTAAGGACAGGTGTACGCCCCAGACTTCTACTGTGATCATCGAAACCAATCCAGACTGTTGCCACCATATCTGGACCATAACCGGAAAACCAAGCATCTTTCGAGCTGTTAGTTGTTCCTGTTTTGCCGCCAATATCGCGGCGTTTCAAATCCCGGGCTGCACGCCAGCCAGTTCCCATCCAGCCTGATTCGCCAAAAATATTGGTATTCAGGGCATCATGAATCAGAAATGCCAGTGGCGTACTGATAACATGAGGAGCATATTGCTGCTCATCGCTGCTCATATTCAACGATACACTTTCCAGCTCAGATTGAGGCAAAGTCGGATCCTGAGGAACATTAGAGTGCGCCACATTTTCAATGGAGTCTTCCGACAATTCAATGGAGCGCGTGGTATCACCATAGATCACCGGAATGTTTTCACACTGTGGACAAGCAATTTTAGGCTTCGCTTCGAACAGTACTTTTCCTTCATCATTCTCAATTTTGTCAATGAAGTAAGGATCAACTAAATAACCACCATTCGCCATCACCGCATAACCACGTACTAATTGCATCGGTGTAAAAGAAGGCGAACCCAGCGCCAAAGATTCTGTACGTACCACGTTTTCACCCGGCAAACCAAAACGTTTCAGGTAATCAGCAGCATAATCAACACCCATCGCTCGCATGGCTCGTACCATGACCACGTTCTTGGATTGCCCCAACCCTTGTCGTAAGCGAACCGGACCATCATAAGTCGGCGGTGAGTTCTTCGGACGCCAATCTGTTCCTGCGCCCGCATCCCAACGGCTGATAGGGGCATCGTTGAGCAGGGATGCCAACGTCAACCCTTTGTCCATCGCAGCAGCATACAAGAATGGCTTGATGTTAGAGCCAACCTGGCGCAGTGACTGGGTAATCCGGTTAAATTTACTCAATTCAAAATTAAACCCACCAACCAATGCTTCTATTGCACCATTCATCGGATTGATGGAAACCAGCGCTGCGTTGACCTCCGGTAATTGTGCCAACCACCAGATATCATTGACTTTCCTGACCCAGACCTGTTCACCAACCCGAATCACTTCATTGACACTACGCGGAGCAGGCCCTTGCAGGTTATCAGTCTTAAACTGGCGCGCCCAGCGAACACCAGCCATCGTCAGCTCAATTTTACTGCCATCCGTCAAGATGACTTCTGCCTGATTTGCATTAGATTTAGTGACAACAGCAGGCAACAACGGGCCATATTTAGGCAAGGTTTTCAGCTTATCGATGATCTGAGTCTGGCTCCATGCAGGCTGACCAGCCGACCATAGCACTTCTTGAGCACCGCGATAGCCATGACGGACATCATAATCAATCACATTGGAACGAACAGCATCAGCCGCAGCTAACTGAGTCTTGCGCGTGATAGTGGTATAGACCTTATACCCATCCGTATAAGCGTTTTCGCCATAACGGTTAATCATCTCCTGCCTCGCCATTTCCGTCAGATAAGGGGCAGAAAACACAATTTGCGGAGCATGATAACGGGCCACCAACTTCTCATTTCGGGCTTCGTTATACTGCTGCTGGGTAATGTACCCCTCATCCAGCATACGTCCCAAGACAATATTACGGCGACTCACGGCACGTTCGTAGGAGTAAAGTGGGTTAAAAGTCGAAGGGGCTTTAGGCAATCCGGCAATCATTGCCATTTCACTCAACGTCAACTCATTGGCGCTCTTGCCAAAATAAACATAAGACGCTGCCCCGACACCATAGGCTCGGTTACCGAGATAGATTTTGTTGAGGTATAACTCGAGGATTTCATTTTTCGTTAGCAATTGTTCGATCTTAATCGCCAAAAACGCTTCTTTGGCCTTACGGATCAACGTCTTCTCCCGAGAGAGGAAAAAGTTTCTCGCCAGCTGCTGAGTAATAGTACTCGCCCCTTGGGACGCATGACCCGAAGTCATCACTACCGAAACCGCACGGATAACACCGATGGGATCAACACCGTGGTGTTCATAAAAACGGCTATCCTCCGTGGCAATAAAGGCTTTCACCATCAAGGGAGGCATTTCGGAGAGGGTTAGTGGCAAACGACGTTTTTCACCATATTGGGCTATTAATTCGCCATCAGCACTGAACACCTGCATCGGAGTTTGTAATCGGACATCCTTTAAAGTCGCGACATCGGGTAACTGCGGCTCGATATATTTGTACAAACCAAAAATCGAGGCGGTTCCCAATAAAATGCAAACAACAATAAGGATCAAAAAATACTTTATGAACTTCACCTGAAATTTCTCACGCCATGTTAATAGGGCAGTTTATAAACGATCAGTACATAGTATAAAGGACTGTGTGTAAAGGCTATACAGCACTATGAATATGACCTTTCAGTAACACAATTTCATGAATAATCACTTTTCATTAAATCGCAGATAGGGAGATCGCTACATGTATCCACCTAAATGGTATATCGGACTGGATATCCAAGATCATTACATTCGTGCTCTCGCAGCCATTAAACGCCGTGACGGTTGGCAACTTCGACATTGCTGGCAATATCGCTTACCAGACGACATTATTTCAGGAGGACGGCTACAAGAACCTGAAAAATTACTTCATATTTTAATGCAATGGCGGCCATTGTTACCTAAAAATATTAGCTTAAAATTCGCACTACCTGTTCAACAAACCTTACAACGACAGGTGACCTTACCCAACAATACAGCATTGCAGGAGCCTGAACTTGGCTGGTTTGTTCACGCAAATGCCGAAAAACAATTCCCTGTCAGTGACCTTGCATTGGACTATCGCATCCATAATCAGCAGGTTTGCATCAGCGCCACCCGACAAAAAGATCTCAACCTCTGGCTGAATTTGTTTGCGGATATGGATTTATCTCCTGACGCTATTGATATTTCCCCCTGTGCATTACGTTATGTTGCCAAACTTGCGGGCGTCCCTGATAACAGTTGGTTAATTCACAGGCGCACGGCGGACTGGTTATGGGTCGCTCCCGCCAGCCGTCCTTTTGGTTATGGCCTGATAGCTTCACAACCGCATCTCTGTCTGCCACAAGTCATCGGCCAATTACCCATGACACCAGAAACAGAAAGTGATGCCATTTATTACAGTGATGAAGAACAAACAACATCAGTAAAAACGATAACAGAGCCGACAAAATTGACCAATTGCTGGCAGATTTTGTCAGTATTCCACCACTATCAACCCCCCTTACCAGAAAAAATGAACGCGTTCATTATTGCCGCAGGGCTGGCAATCAGGCCGGATGACCAATAATGTATCAAGTTAATTTTTTACCTTGGCGCCAGAAAAAACTGAGACACAAATTCCACAAATGGACATTACTACTCGGTTTGCAAACCATATTGTGGGCAGCCACATTGGTGTTCATTTCTATGCAACAAATAACCCAAATTGGACAATATCGCAGACAATTAACGGAATTTGACCACCAATTTACTCAATTACAACAATCTATCAGGGACACATCTCAAGCAGTGCAACACCACCATCAATTGACGGAACAATTACGGAAAAAACAGGTAGTCATGGAACAGAATCAACGGTATTTGCAGTTATTTCGTCAACTTCCCCGCTTGTTACCGGAAAAAAGTTGGCTCACGGCATTTAGCGACGACAGCGGACAGTTGGTTTTTAACGCACGCAGCCAAAATTACGAAGATATTTCCGATTTGTTGAATAATCTGACAAACGGTAATTCTCTTATTGATGTACAACTGAAAAAAATGACCACGACTGAAGATCATCTCAAGGCCTTTACCATTGATGCAAACTGGTTGATGGGAGGTTCCAGTGAACAATAATTACCTTGAATGGTTTCATCGGCCTATGTGGCAATTACTGCTCTCACAGCAATTAATGGTCATTATTCCACTACTGCTGGGGTTCTATTTTTTTGTTTGGCAGGAGAAGCAGCATGAAATTTATACCCTCCAAGACAGCATCGGGGAACAAAAACACAATACAACGTTATCCCAACAACGGCTGACTGAGCTGCCATCCCTAACTGATATCCAACAGCAGATCCAGCGGATAACAGCAGAGCTAGGCCCAGATAGCTATCTTTCTACGCAGTCCGATCCCACACAAAATGTTTCACCACAAAATACGTTCTCCCCAAATGCCACCGTACTCAAACGGCTACATTTGCCACTAACTCACTCTGGTAGCCAACTCATGGAGTGGAAAAGCCAAAAAGAAAATGATCATGTTTTCTGGCATATCATGCTGTCACTAAACTATGACCAATTTCTCCATTTCCTGAGTGAAATTCAGCAATTGCAACCGCCGTTACTGATTAAACATCTCACGATTACCCCCGTTGATGATTGGCTGACTGTCCGTATCGTTTTGTCAGATATGCCTTTGCCAGAGATGGTGCCGTCAAATTCTGGCCATGAGGAGAAATCATGAATAGCCATTCTTTTATTCTGCTAATTGGTCTGTTAACACCAACCTTTGCTTTTTCGGGTGAGCCAATTTTTGACGACCTAGTTCCTGACGAACCCGTTTTTAACAAGCCAGTTTTTGACAAGCCAGTGAGAAATCCATTTCAACCGCCCATAACTCCAACAGAGGACGACGCTGACTTTTCCGCGACAGAGAGAGATGAACAAGAACAGGAGATCGAATATCAGGCGATTACCTTGAAATATGCTGATGCCGGAAAAGTAGCAGAACAGTTGCAGAAAAACCTTCCTGCCCTGCTGACCAAATGGGGGAAAGTTGAACACGATCCCTTAACCAATAGTTTAATATTGGAAGATAAGTTTGATGCCATTACCCGTATCAAAAACTGGCTGAAAGAAGTCGATACACCTCAGCAGCAAGTACAGCTTACTGCCCATATTGTTACCAGCAGCAGGGAAGCCCTGCATGAATTGGGAATTCATTGGGGGATGTCCGCAGACCCACAAAATCGGGCACTGGGATTAAACCGTTTGAATCTACATCAACCTGCGGGCCATCAACACCATAAACTGATACTGAATGCCGCCCGCATCCATGCAAACCTGCTGGAAATGGAGCTTAGTGCGCTGGAGCAGGAAAACCAGCTCGATATCATTGCCAGCCCACGGCTAACAGCCTCACACCAGCAACCCGCAAGTATCAAACAGGGTTCTGATATTCCTTATGTCGTTCAAGACAAAGACAAAACGACAATCCAGTTTAAAGAAGCGGTATTAGGCATGGAAGTGACACCACACATTTTGCGGCAGGGAAAAATCCGTCTTGCACTGAAAATCAGCCAGAACGCGCCCGGTTTTCCCATTAGTCAGGGAGGAAATGAAAATCTAGCCATTGATAAACAGGAAATCATGACACAAGTTACAGTCAGAGATGGGGAAACCCTGATCCTAGGCGGTATTTTTCAACAGAAAAAAGGCGCGAGTCTGCAAAAAGTCCCTTACCTATCAGATTTGCCGGTATTGGGTTCATTATTTAACCAAAAAGGAGAACAACACAGCCGCAGGGAGCTAGTAATTTTTATTACACCCCCAATTGACTGATATTTAACCAAATAAAAAATACCACATTAATATCAGTGTGTTGTTGAAAGAAAATATGCTTTTTTTACTCGATTTACTACTAATTTCCTTAATATGACCTGTTTATGGATTTGACGCTGAGAGTAATTTAGCATACAAGGATTATCTAATTGAGTGAGCAGGTCTAACATCACAAGTAGGAGTCTATACCCAATAGGCTCTCAATCAGCCAATAAAAGCATGAGCCAGTTGATAGAAGCTCGTGTCAGATTTATATAGTTGCAATATAGGTTGATGTGCTGAGATAATTTTCCTATCTGATCTCACATTCTCACTCATGAGGTTTCAGTTTAGGTCCCGCGGCTAATCTGATTGGCGGGGCGGGTTATCATTAACAAATAGTCTTAGTAATACCAAAAACATGGCAGAGAAACGCAATATCTTTCTGGTTGGGCCTATGGGTGCCGGCAAAAGCACTATTGGTCGTCAGTTAGCTCAGCAACTCAATATGGAGTTTTACGACTCTGATCAAGAAATTGAGCGACGTACCGGAGCTGACGTGGGCTGGGTATTTGATGTGGAAGGCGAAGACGGCTTCCGCGACCGCGAAGAAAAAATAATTAACGAACTGACTGAAAAACAAGGCATCGTATTGGCGACCGGAGGGGGTTCAGTTAAATCAAAAGAAACCCGCAATCGTCTGTCTGCCCGTGGTGTGGTCGTCTATTTAGAAACAACCATCGAAAAACAGTTAGCTCGTACCCAGCGCGATAAAAAACGCCCTTTACTTCAAGTTGATGCACCTGTACGCGAAGTTTTAGAAAATTTGGCTGATGAGCGTAATCCTCTTTACGAGGAAATTGCTGACGTGACTATTCGTACGGATGAGCAAAGCGCCAAAGTCGTCGCTAACCAAATCATTGAATTATTGGAAAAAAACTGATTATAGCGAGCCCGCACTGCGGCAAACGATAAGGCGAAAGCTGATATGGAACAAGTGACTGTTGCGTTAGGTGAAAGAAGCTACCCAATTACCATAGCCGAAGGGCTATTTTCTACTAGTGAGGCATTCAAGCCCCTGCAAGCTGGTCAACAGGTCATGATAGTGACCAACGAAACGTTGGCACCCCTGTATCTTGAACAGGTGAAAGCAACATTGCAGGAGATGGATCTTCAGGTAAATGAGGTCATCTTACCTGACGGTGAACAGTACAAATCACTTTTTGTGCTCAATGACATTTTTTCCGCATTATTGGAAAAAAATCATGGTCGTGACACAACACTTATCGCTCTTGGTGGTGGTGTAATCGGTGATATGACGGGATTTGCCGCTGCCAGTTATCAACGCGGCTCCCGTTTTATCCAAGTGCCCACCACGCTACTTTCTCAGGTTGACTCTTCTGTTGGCGGAAAAACGGGAGTCAACCATCCTCTCGGCAAAAACATGATAGGTGCCTTTTACCAGCCCGCTTCTGTTATTGTCGATCTCAATTGTCTGAAAACATTACCTGCTCAAGAGTTGCACGCAGGTCTGGCTGAAGTTATCAAATACGGCATCACTCTGGATGGCGAGTTCTTTAGCTGGCTTGAAGACAATATAGATAAATTGCTGGCCCTCGACAGCCAAGCAATGGCTTATTGCATTCGTCGCTGCTGTGAACTCAAAGCATTAGTTGTGGCCGCCGATGAGCAAGAACGTAGTGGGGTGCGGGCACTGTTAAACCTCGGTCACACCTTTGGACATGCGATTGAGGCTGAAATGGGTTATGGCGTCTGGCTGCATGGTCAGGCTGTCGCTGCCGGTATGGTAATGGCAGCACGGGCATCTGAACTTGTCGGCACATTTTCAAGTCAGGATACCCAGCGCATTATCCGCTTACTAGAACGGGCAAAATTACCTGTTAATGGCCCAAAACAAATGCCTCCGGCTGCCTATTTACCCCATATGATGCGCGATAAAAAAGTTGCTGCGGGAAAATTGCATCTGGTATTGCCTACGGCTATTGGAGAAGCAAAACTCCGTTCTGATATTGGGAAGGACGTTATTTTAGACGCCATTCGTCAATGTCTGCCATCCACCAGCTAAATACACGATAATGCCCAATGGCAGATTTTAATCTACCGCTCTGCGATGGATGAAAATCGCCAGCAAAGTAGTAAGTTAGACGCTGAATGAGATCTCAGAATATGGCAAAATTTACGCTGAGAATAAAAGCTGAATAATGAAGCATTATCTGGCTGTTATGCTATAAAATATCTACATTAACAGATAGAGCATTATCGTTTTTAGTTAGGTCAGACTGCCAAACCTGTTAAATAATAATTGGCAGTATTATCTCTGCTGGGAGGGCATATGGACGAATTAAAATCAGAAAACAAACAAAAAACAGAAAACGAATTTAAACCCGACACATCCGATCGCCGCCCTTCGCGATCCCGCAACCAATCTAATTCCCCCAAACTGGCAATTTCCCGCCAGCAAATGATGATCGGTATTGGGATTCTGGTGCTTTTACTGCTGATTATTGCCATCAGCTCTGCCTTAAAATCACCCACTGCGCATGAAAAACAGCAAGCTTCAAGCTCGATCGAAAAGGGAATTAACCTTTCAGGCTCATCTTCGAGTTCTCCCAACAACCAAGGTTTTGAGCAGGGAGAGCAGCCCATATCTCCAAACCAATCTATACCTGAAACACATGAAATCAGCCCACAGCCAATTAAAGATGCACCAAGCAATGATGTTCCTCCGGCAACAGAAATGGGGGGCTACAATCAGCGTATAGAATTACCCGGTGATATTTCTGATGCTTTGAATCAACAACAGAGTAGCATTGATAATTCAGTGCAAAAAAAACTGGTCCCCCCCCCTGTAAAACCAGCACAACCAACGGTCACCCCGCCAGTTGAACAGAAAAAACCTGAGAAAATTTCACCACCAAAAATAGAACATAAAGTAAGAGAAGAAAGTCAGGTACATAAAAAGAATGTAGCTGATACAAAAGTAGACTTGCTTAAAGCACCTTCAAACCGATTCACACTCCAATTGAGTAGCGCTAGCCGATCTGATACCTTAACTGCTTTCGCAAAAAATAATAACCTTGTAAATTACAAAGTTTATCAAACGAAACGCGATGGTAAAACATGGTTTATTTTGATCCACGGTAACTACAATTCAATTTCTGATGCCAAAAACGCCATTTCCTCACTTCCCGCGGACGTTCAGGCCAAAAAACCATGGGTCAGAAAACTACAACAGGTTCAGCAAGATCTGAAAAAATAAAACTATTTTGATTAGGCGCTGATATGCTGTCCTAAACAGAGTACAATCTGCGACTCTGAAATTATTGAATAGCTAATTTGACGGCATGAAAAAAAAACGCGCTTTCTTAAAATGGGCCGGTGGAAAATACCCCTTGGTGGATGACATTAAACGTCATCTGCCAGAGGGCGATTGCTTGATTGAGCCATTTGTTGGCGCAGGCTCGGTATTTCTGAATACCGATTATGATTCTTACATTTTATCAGATATCAATAATGATCTGATCGATCTGTATGACACCGTAAAATCTCGTGCGGATGAATTTATTAATCATGCCCGTCCATTATTCTCAGCGGAATTCAACACCGCTGAAAACTTCTATCGTCTGAGAGAAGAGTTCAACAAAAGCAAAAATCCCTTTCGTCGCAGTATGTTGTTTCTTTACCTCAACCGTCACTGCTATAATGGCCTTTGCCGATATAATTCACGGGGTGAGTTTAACGTTCCTTTCGGACGCTATAAAAAACCTTATTTTCCTGAAAATGAGCTTTATTGGTTTGCAGAAAAAGCCCGGAAAGCCACGTTCATCTGCCAACATTACGAAATCACACTCAATAATGCACCAAAAGGCTCGGTGGTTTATTGTGATCCCCCGTATGCCCCGCTTTCGGCAACAGCTAATTTTACGGCCTACCATACAAATAGTTTTAACCTCAACGATCAGGAAAATCTGGCTCGGATCGCTTATTATCTCGCGTCTCAAGAAGGTATTCCGGTACTCATATCCAACCATGACACACCGATGACACGGGAATGGTATCATCAGGCGTCTCTTCACATCGTTAAAGTCCGCCGGACAATAAGCCGAAATATTCTTGCACGCAGTAAAGTTGATGAACTTTTGGCGTTATACTGCCAGAAGTGATTGAGGTTTCCTGCCCCTGAAATAATGGGGATAAGACAATGAATTGGAGAAGATAATAATGAAGAAAAATTTTCTGATTGCCCCATCCATTCTATCAGCAGATTTTGCCCGCTTAGGTGAAGATACCGCAAAGGTACTGGCAGCAGGTGCTGATGTTGTACACTTTGATGTTATGGATAACCATTATGTGCCCAATCTGACCATTGGGCCAATGGTCTGTCAGGCACTGCGTGATTATGGCATCATGGCCCCCATTGATGTCCATCTGATGGTAAAACCTGTTGATCGTATTATCCCCGATTTTGCCAAAGCTGGTGCAACCTATATCACTTTCCATCCCGAAGCGAGTGAGCATATCGACCGCACCCTGCAACTTATCAAGGAACATGGTTGTAAAGCGGGCTTGGTTTTTAACCCAGCTACACCTCTCAGCTATCTTGATCATGTTCTAGATAAACTGGATGTGATCCTGCTGATGTCCGTTAACCCTGGTTTCGGCGGTCAATCTTTCATACCTGAAACGTTGAATAAACTGCGTCAGGTTCGCAAGATCATTGATGACAGCGGATACGATATCTTTCTTGAAGTTGATGGCGGCATCAAACCCAATAATATTGCCGAAGCAGCTCAGGCGGGCGCTGATATGTTTGTTGCTGGCTCTGCCATTTTCAGCCAGCCAGATTATAAAGCGGTTGTTGATGAAATGCGCCGTGAATTAGCAAAGGTAGCAAAATGATAAGTCATGCAGCGAAAGAGATCCGTGCCATTGCGTTTGATTTAGATGGCACATTGGTAGATAGTGCTGGCGGTCTGGCTGATGCCTTGGATCAGGCCCTGATAGCCAAAGGCTTCCCAGCAGCGGGCAAAGAGCATGTTGCTGTTTGGGTGGGTAACGGTGCTGATATCATGGTTGAACGTGCATTGAAATGGGCTGGTGCAGAACCCTCTCCTGAATTGCAGCGTGAAATGCGCAAACTGTTTGATGCGTTTTATGAAACTAGCGTAACCACAGGCAGCAAACTATTTCCCCACGTAAAAGAAACACTGGCAGCATTGGCAAAACACAATTTGCCCATGGCGATTGTCACTAATAAACCAACACCTTTTATTGCTCCATTGCTGGAATCATTGGGTATCAGTGAATACTTTTCATTAGTATTGGGAGGGGATGATGTTAAAGAGAAAAAACCGCATCCCTGTCCACTATACCTAACAATGGGCATGTTTGGTTTACATAAAGAAGAATTGCTTTTTGTCGGCGATTCCCGTAATGATATTTTGGCGGCACAGGCGGCTGGTTGCCCTTGTGTTGGCTTAACCTATGGATATAACTATGGGAAATCAATAACATTAAGCCAACCAAATTATATATTAGATAATTTTCCGGATTTACTCCCGACTATTGGACTATCCACTTTGAAACTATCGTCCTCTTTGAAAAGACAGGAAGCGTAATAAGATGAATGAACCCACTGTAATGAAACCAAACTCCCAAAAACCCATTGTTTTCAGCGGCGCGCAACCCTCCGGTGAATTGACCATCGGTAATTATATGGGGGCATTACGTCAGTGGGTTAAAATGCAGGATGAATATGATTGCATCTACTGCATTGTTAACCAGCATGCCATTACTGTGCGCCAAGATCCCAACGAACTGAAAAAACGCACACTGGATACGCTGGCACTCTACCTCGCCTGTGGAGTTGATCCAAAGAAAAGCACTATCTTCGTTCAGTCCCATGTTCCACAGCATTCTCAATTGAGCTGGGTGCTTAACTGTTACGCCTATTTCGGTGAACTCGGTCGCATGACTCAGTTCAAGGATAAATCTGCCCGCCATGCAGAAAACATCAACGCAGGCCTGTTTGATTACCCTGTTCTGATGGCAGCAGACATTCTGCTTTATCAAGCCAATCAGATCCCTGTAGGTGTTGATCAAAAGCAACACCTTGAACTGACCCGTGATTTGGCACTGCGCTTTAATGCCCTTTACGGTGATATTTTCACTATACCAGAGCCATTTATTCCAAAAGGTGGTGCTAAAGTGATGGCATTACAAGATCCTACCAAGAAAATGTCGAAGTCAGATGATAACCGTAATAACCTCATCGCCCTGCTGGAAGATCCAAAATCCGTTGCCAAGAAAATCAAACGCGCAGTGACAGATTCAGAAGAGCCACCTCGCGTATGTTATGATCTGGAAAACAAGCCAGGAGTTTCCAACTTGCTGGATATTCTTGCTGGTGTGACCGGAAAAACTATCTCTGAATTGGAAACTGAGTTTGAAGGCAAAATGTACGGTCATTTGAAAGGTGCTGTTGCTGATGCAGTATGTGAAATGCTGACAGGTTTGCAGGAACGTTTCCATCATTTCCGTAATGATGAAGCATTACTTAACCAAATCATGGCAGAAGGGGCAGCCAAAGCACAAGCTCGAGCCCAAGCAACTTTAGACAAAGTTTATGAAGCGGTCGGGTTTATTGCTCATCCACAATGATTTGAACACAACAAAAATATAAATATTGTTATGAATGCCAAAGGGAACCAATAAGTCCCCTTTGGCACATTTTAGTGTTAATTTTTTTATTCTTTTCATGACCATTTTAATTTTTTTAATAGTTTAATCATCTCATGATTAGTCAAACTCATGTTCGTTGATAAAGTAAATTCTGTATCAACATGAAAAATATCACGATCTTTTTCTCTGAATACTTTAGGTTCTCTCCAATTTCCACAAGCATCAACCTTTTTAAAATAACGACTTCCATTTTTTTCAAACCTAAAATTAACAGAAGGTCTCCGATCGCCAGGTATTCTATTTTTATCAATATTATTTAAATGTTCTTTATATATATCAGGCCCAGTATTACTACAAGCAGCTTCAAAACGAAATTCTGGAATTACTCTTGATGCAACCCATGTATCTTTTCTTCCATTCGGATATTTTTTACTTGGATCATAATTAATCTCATTATTTCGATTCAGAGTAACAGATTCACTTGGGTTAGCCAGATTTAACAACTTAATTTGCTTGGTCGGGTGAAGTAGATTAGTGGAATGATTCGTTCGTCTTGAAGATGATGATCTGGTTTCATCTGCACTTTTGTAGATAGGTATTTTTGTTAAATCAAATTTATTATTAGCAATTCTTAGAATAGTTAAGATCTCTTTCGACTTAGCAGGAGCTGCAATAATAGCATTACCACCAAAGTTATTATCTTTCCATTCATCTCCTCTCACATTACCGAAAGAAATTCCTAATGGAGCATCAATATATCTAAATTTAGCCTCTCTATAAATAACAGTAAGATCCGTTTTTTCTAATTGCACATCAGCATCTAAATAAATACCTCCTTCAGCATACAAAATAACAAGGCGGGCAATATCACTAGCCAACGCATAATTTTGAAAATGTCCATTTATATTGCGATAAAACATAGATTCTAAAGTAAGAAAACGCTCACTAGATGACCTAAGAACATCAGAAACCTCTGCTATTTCTCTGATAAAAAAAGAATTAAGGCTAATTTTACCTATACTATTATCATAATCTTTAGCAACATTTCTTCTTAATTTATCAAATTCACATCCAAACAGATCTCCCACATTTACTTCTTTTCCTGAAAATGAAATTTTTTCTATCATTTCATTAAATGCTTTAGTTATTAATGATTTATTTATTACCCATAAATTAATTTCAAACCCAGGATTTTCCATTTTCATTACAATAATATTCATCATGAGTTTTTTTGGTACATTATTACCGACCCAGAAATAGTGAATTTTATTCGGTATATTCATAAAACCTCTCATTATCATATAATATTTAACAATTTAATTAAATTAACATATTATCTCAGCAAGATTAAAATAAGTTTACTTTTCTATTTCAACAAAATGGATTCATGTTTTCAGGAAACGACGCTGAAAATTAAAATATTATTTCCTTAACTAGGCGATAAAAATGACTATAACATAAATTCTGTTATCGTTTGCTATGATTTAATAATGTATTTCTTTATAAAAGATATTTTATTTCCCAAATAAACGACGATTAAAGTTCTCAATTTTCCCATGTAATCTCCGCTTTTGCATCGTCTGGTTCCAACTGGCAGATAACCCCGCAGCTCCCATTAAACGACGGTATTCTTCCTCATCAAATGGGTTATGAAAAGCGATGGATATGGCTTCTTTAACAGAAATATCACTATTACGGCTTAATAACTTTATCGGCTCGCCAGCACTGACAAAACCTGAAGAAATAACCCTATATAACCAACCACAATATCCACTCTCTTGCATCATGACAGAAAAGTTATCAATTCCTGTAATGCGGTTAAGCTTGTAACAAGGTGAGCGTGGCTGTGTCACCTGAATCAAGGTTTCTCCCCATTGGAAAATATCTCCAATATATACGTTTTCTTCCGTCATACCTTCCGTTGATATGTTCTCACCAAACAGTGGAGATACAAATAGTTCCATTAATTCAGTAAATTGCCTTTTCCAAACTAGATAGTGTTCCCTTGGGTAGTGGCAAAGCGCACGATCAGGACCACCATGAAAACGAGTTTCCGCCTGTTCATCTCCTTCAAGGCCAAGAGAGGTAAGCTTTAGGCGCCCATTCACAACTAACTTGTTAATTGCACTGGCGCCTAACTCCTCTGATGAGGCGATTTTGCCTCTATAAACTTGTGAGTAATACATTTTATTTCCTCTCAATGAACTATTGATGACGGCTGAAGTACTACTTTGGCATAATAACCAAGATTATCGAACAATAAAAATGCCGGCCACAGACATGGCCGGCACAATAAGGAAATATCCCCGTCGTCTTTCAAGTGGCGACACTTTGTTGACTACGCTCATTCACCCCAGTCACGTTGTTATAAACATAGAGTTAGCTATGCTTCTGGAGAGCTGGTCCCAAGACATAAGTGCTGCATCTTGAAATCCAGTGGGTATAAATAATTATTTCGTTTTTTCTACGTAGCGCTTTGTTGCCTCATCCCAATTCACAACATGCCAGAATGCCTTAATATAGTCAGGGCGACGATTTTGATATTTCAGGTAGTAAGCATGTTCCCATACATCTAAACCTAAGATAGGATAGCCAGAAGCCCCTGTGATTTCTTCACCCATTAATGGGCTGTCCTGATTGGCGGTCGAAACAACAGCAAGTTTGCCATCTTCTTTCAGCACCAACCATGCCCAACCAGAACCAAAACGAGTCGCAGCCGCCTGCTCGAATTTCTCCTTAAAACTATCAATACTCCCAAAGTCACGCTCAATAGCGGTTTTCAAAATACCACCCAAAACTGTGTCTTTTTTTAAGCCTTTCCAAAATAAGCTGTGGTTTGAGTGTCCACCCGCATTGTTACGAACGAAAGCACGCTTATCAGCCGGAATTTTATCGAGCTGTTGGATGAGATCATCAATATCCAGTTTGATTAATTCAGGGAAAGCTTCCAGAGCGTTATTTGTGTTAGTCACATAAGTCTGGTGATGTTTAGTATGATGAATTTCCATCGTTTGTTTATCAAAATGAGGCTCTAGTTCATCATAAGAGTAAGACAGAGAAGGCAGTGAATAGCTCATGTTTATCTCCAGTTGTTTAGAATATATAAAACTCACACCTTGTGAACAGCATGGATTATTATAGTGATCAAAACAACAATGAAAATGATTATCAATTCCATATTGTCACTATGGTTTCCATTATGTGTCCACATTTCATGCTTATTCTGGAGTAACCATCTATAAAACAAAAATAATTTAAAAGATTAACCTAACAATAAATAAATTATCATTATTTAGTTTTATATAAATGTGATGTATTAAATGATCATTCCATAAAATTTATTCTCTTTATTGCGTGATCTTCCGCGCAAAAAAGAAACAAAAATTCTTCTTACACTTCAGTTAACTTTGTTTTGACATAATATTAACAATTGCAAGGAGATAAAAATATGACTCAAATAATCAAGCACCCTATTCCTGCTGACGTCGCAGAAACGGCCCTGATAAACAAGCAACAATACCTACACGACTATCAATGGTCACTACAAGATCCCGAAGGCTTCTGGGGTGAGAAAGGTAAGATAGTGGATTGGATAAGGCCCTATACTAAGGTCAAAAATACGTCTTTTGATCCTGGACATATCAGCATCCGCTGGTTTGAAGATGGTACCTTAAATTTAAGCGCTAACTGCCTTGATCGCCATTTACAAGAACGTGGTGATCAAACCGCTATTATCTGGGAAGGAGATAATCCCGCAGAATCACGACATGTTACGTATCGCGAATTACATCATGATGTCTGCCAATTCTCCAATGTGTTGAGAAAATTGGGCATCAAAAAAGGGGATGTCGTTGCTATCTATATGCCAATGGTGCCAGAAGCTGCCGTTGCAATGCTAGCTTGTGCCCGTATCGGAGCAATCCATTCAGTGATTTTTGGTGGCTTCTCGCCTGATGCTATCGCTGGCAGAGTTATCGACTCGAATGCCAAGCTTATTGTCACCGCAAATGAGGGTTTACGCGCTGGCCGAACAATTCCATTGAAAAAAAATGTCGATGAGGCACTAAGCAACCCAGCGGTGGCAAGTGTCACTAATGTAGTTGTCTTTAAACGTACTGAGAACACTAAACATTGGCATGATGGCCGTGATTTGTGGTGGCACGAATTAATCAAGAGTGTCAGTCCAGATTGCCCTGCTGAAGAGGTCAATGCCGAAGATCCTCTATTCATTCTGTATACCTCCGGCTCAACAGGGAAACCGAAAGGGGTTCTGCATACGACGGGTGGTTATCTGGTCTATGCCTCTTTGACTTTCAAATACACATTTGATTATCACGTGGGGGAGGTTTATTGGTGTACGGCCGATGTAGGCTGGGTAACCGGGCATAGTTATTTGCTATATGGGCCACTATCCTGCGGTGCGACGACCTTAATGTTTGAAGGAGTTCCCAACTACCCTGATGTCAACCGCCTAAGTCAGATTATTGATAAACATCAGGTTAATATTCTCTATACGGCACCAACTGCCATCAGAGCATTAATGGCCGAAGGCGATAACGCCATAAAAGGAACTAAACGCACTTCATTGCGCATCATGGGGACGGTTGGTGAGCCAATTAATCCAGAAGCATGGGAGTGGTATTACAAAAAGATAGGTAACAGTAAATGCCCTATTGTGGATACATGGTGGCAAACCGAAACAGGTGGCTTCATGATTACGCCACTACCCGGTGCGATCGACCTTAAAGCAGGTTCCGCGACTTTACCATTTTTCGGTATCAGCCCGGCATTAATCGATAATTCAGGAGAAATCTTAGAAGGCGAGAGTGAAGGCAATCTTGTCATTACTGCTTCCTGGCCAGCACAAGCTCGAACGTTGTATGGCGACCATGAACGTTTTGAACAAACCTATTTCTCCACTTTTAAAGGGATGTATTTCAGTGGTGATGGTGCTCGACGTGATGAGGATGGCTATTACTGGATCACTGGCCGCGTCGATGATGTCCTGAATATTTCAGGTCATCGGTTGGGAACCGCAGAAATTGAATCTGCGCTGGTTGCTCATCCCAAAATCGCAGAAGCTGCCGTTGTTGGCATTCCTCACAAGATCAAAGGACAAGCTATTTATGCTTATGTCACGCTCAATCACGGTGAAGAACCCTCTCCAGATCTTTATACCGAGGTCAGAAATTGGGTACGCAAAGAAATAGGCCCAATCGCAACACCAGATATCCTGCACTGGACCGACTCTCTGCCTAAAACGCGTTCCGGAAAAATTATGCGGCGTATTTTGCGTAAAATCGCTTCCGGAGATACGAGTAATTTAGGTGATACCTCCACATTGGCCGATCCAGGGGTGGTCGAAAAATTGCTGGAAGAAAAGCAATCCTTAAGTATGTCGTAATATGCCCAATAAATTTCAAGTTCCAACTAACAAAAGTAGCAACTTAAAAAGTGAGTATAGCCTTGAAAAGTAAATAGTAACCGCCGCCGAAAGGCGGCTTGAATGGCATATCACCAAACTATACATGAGGTGACTAATGGCCATGAGCTCTCCATATACGACTATTCCTTATCAGTGACACCCCATAATGTGGCTCAAGGTGTGTCGTTTAAAATCAACAAGGAGATACTCTGATGAATGCCGACATTTATCAAGAGATTGAAAATAACCCTCGCTTCAAAGAATTGGTTGAGAAGCGAGGGCGCTTTGCCAGGTTGTTATCCATCATGATGTTAGTACTTTATGTGGGTTTCATTTTCCTGATTGCCTTTGCTCCTGAGTGGCTTGGAACGCAGCTCTATGAAGGTACAAGTATAACTCGAGGTATTCCTGTAGGTGTCGGTATCATTTTAATTTCCTTCATCCTGACGGGGATCTACGTATTCAGAGCAAATGGTGAGTTTGATCATCTGGAAGCAACGATTATCAGTGAGGTGAGAAAATGAAAAAAATCGTATTGTCAGCAATACCTTTATTTTCCTTTCTCTTTCCCACCTTAGCTCAAGCAGATGCCATTTCCGGTAATGTAGAAAAGCAGCCTTTGAATATTCAAGCAATTGTCATGTTTTTATTATTCGTCGGGTTAACGCTATGCATTACTTATTGGGCTTCCAAAAGGACTATTTCACGCTCAGATTATTATACCGCTGGCGGACGTATTACTGGTTTTCAAAATGGTATGGCAATTGCCGGTGACTATATGTCAGCCGCCTCTTTTTTGGGGATTTCAGCGTTAGTTTATACCTCTGGCTACGACGGACTGATCTATTCCATTGGTTTCCTCGTCGGCTGGCCAATTATTCTGTTCCTGATCGCTGAACGATTGAGAAACCTCGGCCGTTACACATTTGCTGATGTTGCGTCTTATCGATTGAAACAGAGCCCCATTCGTACTTTGTCCGCAATAGGCTCACTGGTTGTTGTTGCGTTATATCTGATAGCCCAAATGGTTGGAGCAGGAAAGCTTATCGAATTGCTATTCGGATTGAATTACCACATCGCAGTTATTCTGGTTGGTATTTTAATGGTGCTGTATGTACTGTTTGGCGGGATGCTAGCAACAACCTGGGTTCAGATTATCAAAGCAGTTCTGTTACTGGCTGGGGCGACATTTATGGCTTTGATGGTCATGAAATCTGTAAATTTCAATTTTGATACTTTGTTTAAAGAAGCCATTGCCGTTCATGCTAATGGCCCTGCGATCATGAAACCTGGTGGTTTGGTATCTGACCCCATATCTGCGCTTTCTTTAGGATTGGCGTTAATGTTCGGTACTGCCGGATTGCCACATATCATTATGCGATTCTTTACTGTCAATGATGCCAAAGAAGCCCGCAAAAGTGTTTTCTATGCCACTGGTTTTATAGGCTACTTTTATATACTAACGTTCATTATCGGGTTCGGTGCAATTTTATTAGTCAGTGGCAATCCTGTGTTCAAAGATACTACTGGGACATTAATTGGTGGTACGAATATGGCCGCAGTCCATCTAGCAAGTGCTGTGGGCGGTGATTTTTTCCTCGGCTTTATCTCTGCCGTCGCGTTTGCCACCATTTTAGCGGTTGTTGCCGGACTAACATTAGCAGGAGCCTCAGCAGTTTCCCATGATCTCTATGCCAATGTGATTAAACAGGGTCAGGCTAATGAACGTGATGAGCTAAAAATCTCCAAAATTACCGTCGTGATTCTGGGAGTTGTTGCTATTGGATTGGGCATTTTGTTCGAAAAACAAAATATTGCCTTTATGGTCGGCTTAGCTTTCTCCATCGCAGCAAGCTGTAATTTCCCGATTATTTTACTGTCGATGTACTGGAGAAAACTGACTACACGAGGCACTCTGATTGGTGGATGGTCAGGATTGCTGACAGCGGTTGTATTAATGATCTTAGGTCCAACGATTTGGGTCAGTATTCTTGGCCATGAAAAGCCAATCTATCCTTATGAGTATCCTGCACTGTTTTCCATGTTTATCGCCTTCATAGGAGCTTGGTTATTCTCTATAACCGATAAATCACAACAAGGTCAACAAGAAAGGGCAATGTTCCGCAATCAATTTATTCGTTCACAGACAGGGGTTGGAATAGAACAGGGAAAAGCACATTAATTGTTTAAGTTGTAAACATTAAAAACCCCAAACGCCAAAAAGCCATCCGGAACCGGATGGCTTTGGGGCAAAAGTGTTGTCTGGCAGTTCCCTACTCTCACATGGGGAGACCCCACACTACCATCGGCGCTACGGCGTTTCACTGCTGAGTTCGGCATGGGGTCAGGTGGGACCAC
>NZ_NJAI01000001.1:863750-866976 GCF_002632725.1 Xenorhabdus hominickii | reverse complement strand
TGTCTGGCAGTTCCCTACTCTCACATGGGGAGACCCCACACTACCATCGGCGCTACGGCGTTTCACTGCTGAGTTCGGCATGGGGTCAGGTGGGACCACCGCGCTATTGCCGCCAGACAAATTCTGTTTCTCATCTCGAACAAGCTGATTAGTCTCTGAAACTGCTCTCTCACCCCAAAACACCTTCGGTGTTGTCAGGTTAAGCCGCACGGTTCATTAGTACTGGTTAGCTCAACGTCTCGCAACGCTTACACACCCAGCCTATCTACGTCCTCGTCTCGAACGTTCCTTTAGTGTCCTCTAGGGACAAGGGAAGACTCATCTCAAGGCAAGTTTCCCGCTTAGATGCTTTCAGCGGTTATCTCTTCCGCACTTAGCTACCGGGCAGTGCCATTGGCATGACAACCCGAACACCAGTGGTGCGTCCACTCCGGTCCTCTCGTACTAGGAGCAGCCCCTTTCAATCTTCCAACGCCCACGGCAGATAGGGACCGAACTGTCTCACGACGTTCTAAACCCAGCTCGCGTACCACTTTAAACGGCGAACAGCCGTACCCTTGGGACCTACTTCAGCCCCAGGATGTGATGAGCCGACATCGAGGTGCCAAACACCGCCGTCGATATGAACTCTTGGGCGGTATCAGCCTGTTATCCCCGGAGTACCTTTTATCCGTTGAGCGATGGCCCTTCCATTCAGAACCACCGGATCACTATGACCTACTTTCGTACCTGCTCGAGCTGTCACTCTCGCAGTCAAGCTAGCTTATGCCATTGCACTAACCTCACGATGTCCGACCGTGATTAGCTAACCTTCGTGCTCCTCCGTTACGCTTTGGGAGGAGACCGCCCCAGTCAAACTACCCACCAGACACTGTCCGCAACCCGGTTCACGGGCCTACGTTAGAACATCAAACATTCAAGGGTGGTATTTCAAGGTTGGCTCCATGCAGACTGGCGTCCACACTTCTCAGCCTCCCACCTATCCTACACATCAAGGCTCAAGGTTCAGTGTCAAGCTATAGTAAAGGTTCACGGGGTCTTTCCGTCTTGCCGCGGGTACACTGCATCTTCACAGCGAGTTCAATTTCACTGAGTCTCGGGTGGAGACAGCCTGGCCATCATTACGCCATTCGTGCAGGTCGGAACTTACCCGACAAGGAATTTCGCTACCTTAGGACCGTTATAGTTACGGCCGCCGTTTACTGGGGCTTCGATCAAGAGCTTCTCCTTACGGATAACCCCATCAATTAACCTTCCAGCACCGGGCAGGCGTCACACCGTATACGTCCACTTTCGTGTTTGCACAGTGCTGTGTTTTTATTAAACAGTTGCAGCCAGCTGGTATCTGCGACTGGCCTCGGCTCCAAGAGCGTGTCTTTTCACCTAACGCCAGCGTGCCTTCTCCCGAAGTTACGGCACCATTTTGCCTAGTTCCTTCACCCGAGTTCTCTCAAGCGCCTGAGTATTCTCTACCTGACCACCTGTGTCGGTTTGGGGTACGATTCAATGTTACCTGGAGCTTAGAGGCTTTTCCTGGAAGCGGGGCATCAGCTACTTCAGCACCGTAGTGCCTCGTTATCACGCCTCAGTGTTAACAGAAGAACGGATTTACCAATTCTTCCCACCTACACGCTTAAACCGGGACAACCGTCGCCCGGCCAGCCTAGCCTTCTCCGTCCCCCCTTCGCAGTAACACCGAGTACGGGAATATTAACCCGTTTCCCATCGACTACGCCTTTCGGCCTCGCCTTAGGGGTCGACTCACCCTGCCCCGATTAACGTTGGACAGGAACCCTTGGTCTTCCGGCGAGCGGGTTTTTCACCCGCTTTATCGTTACTTATGTCAGCATTCGCACTTCTGATACCTCCAGCATGCCTCACAGCACACCTTCGCAGGCTTACAGAACGCTCCCCTACCCAACAACACCTGAGTGTCGCTGCCGCAGCTTCGGTGCATGGTTTAGCCCCGTTACATCTTCCGCGCAGGCCGACTCGACCAGTGAGCTATTACGCTTTCTTTAAATGATGGCTGCTTCTAAGCCAACATCCTGGCTGTCTGAGCCTTCCCACTTCGTTTCCCACTTAACCATGACTTGGGGACCTTAGCTGGCGGTCTGGGTTGTTTCCCTCTTCACGACGGACGTTAGCACCCGCCGTGTGTCTCCCGTGATAACATTCTTCGGTATTCGCAGTTTGCATCGGGTTGGTAAGTCGGGATGACCCCCTAGCCGAAACAGTGCTCTACCCCCGAAGATGAATTCACGAGGCGCTACCTAAATAGCTTTCGGGGAGAACCAGCTATCTCCCGGTTTGATTGGCCTTTCACCCCCAGCCACAAGTCATCCGCTAATTTTTCAACATTAGTCGGTTCGGTCCTCCAGTTAGTGTTACCCAACCTTCAACCTGCCCATGGCTAGATCACCGGGTTTCGGGTCTATACCCTGCAACTTAACGCCCAGTTAAGACTCGGTTTCCCTGCGGCTCCCCTATACGGTTAACCTTGCTACAGAATATAAGTCGCTGACCCATTATACAAAAGGTACGCAGTCACCCTGATAAATCAAGGCTCCCACTGCTTGTACGTACACGGTTTCAGGTTCTGTTTCACTCCCCTCGCCGGGGTTCTTTTCGCCTTTCCCTCACGGTACTGGTTCACTATCGGTCAGTCAGGAGTATTTAGCCTTGGAGGATGGTCCCCCCATGTTCAGACAGGATACCACGTGTCCCGCCCTACTCGTCGAACTCACACCACCTGCGTCTTCAGATACGGGGCTATCACCCTTTACTGCCGGCCTTTCCAGACCGTTCTCCTGACGCGGATGCTGATGTTGGTTCTGGGCTGCTCCCCGTTCGCTCGCCGCTACTGGGGGAATCTCGGTTGATTTCTTTTCCTCGGGGTACTGAGATGTTTCAGTTCCCCCGGTTCGCCTCATTAACCTATGAATTCAGTTAATGATAGTGCAACGGATTGCACTGGGTTTCCCCATTCGGGTATCGCCGGTTATTGCGGTTCATATCACCTTACCGGCGCTTATCGCAGATTAGCACGCCCTTCATCGCCTCTGACTGCCTAGGCATCCACCGTGTACGCTTAGTCGCTTAACCTCACAACCCGAAGGTGTCTTCGGACTGGAGTGATTGAGAGACTCCTCAATACTGCCGCCTTAGCGCGGTTACAGTACTGATTGTTTCAAATTTTCAGCTTGTTCCAGATTGTTAAAGAGCA
>NZ_NJAI01000001.1:827877-863650 GCF_002632725.1 Xenorhabdus hominickii | reverse complement strand
TAGGGTCTTGCGAGTGCCCACACAGATTGTCTGATTAAATTGTTAAAGAGCGGGGCAACCGGAGAGGTTCTCCGTGTTGCGAGGCTGCGTATCTTACGCTGTTTGCCTCCGGAGTCAAGCGTTTATTTTTCGCCGGTCTCCGACTGGCGTCTGCGGCGTGTCTCAGCTCGGCGTCGGTCAGTGGTGGCGCATTATAGGGAGTTTTCGGCGCCTGGCAATAGTTTTTTTAAAATTCTTTTCTGATCGTGGTTTTTTTCAACAAAACAAGCAGATAAGCTCTTTTTTTGTTCTAAAACTGGCGTTATAGACAGCAATTATTAAATTAATGCAGTAGGATGACAAATTAACTAGGCGGAGAGGTGTGGCATCCATGCAGTTAAAAGAACAGAAAAACGTGGAAAAAAAGAATCTGTCTTATCTTTTGTCTGAACAGCTTGGCCAAAGAATTCTTTCAGGTAAGTATGCCGCCGGAAGTATTTTGCCTGGTGAGTTGAAGTTGACCAAACTCTTTGATGTCAGCCGAACTGCGGTGCGAGAAGCAATAAAGATCTTAATTGCTAAAAAGATGTTGTTATCTTTCTCCAGATTAAGTACCCAAATCACGCCTGTCACCCACTGGAACTTTCTGAATAAAGATTTGTTAAGTTGGTGGCTAGCCACTAATAACTTCATTGAGGTTATTGCTCATTTCCAGAAATTACGATTGATTATTGAACCACAAGCTTGTTTCCATGCCACCATCAGTGCATCTCAGGCCCAAAACACATCTTGTCTTCCTTAATAAAGGATATGTGCTTATTGGCTAAACAGTTTAACCGTGAAAAATGGATAGAAGCTGACCAACTGCTGCATTACACCATCTATCAATCTTGCGGTAATCCATTTCTTGGTTCTTTTATGAATTTGTTCCATCCTATATACCAACACTATTTTGAAGAGATTATTGCAGCCAAAGCTTTCCGCTTAAAGGCCCATAAAGCCATTGTTAATGCAATTATCAATGGCAATAGTCAACAAGCGTTGGAGGGATGCCAAAGGTTATTAACACCCAACGAATAGTTTATGTATTAAACTGTTATGAAGTAACCAATAATCAGTATTTCAGTCAATAACAAATAAATGGGATATCTAATGGTAAAATCCGCACGCAATATGTCGGGATTGCCTTGGATTGCGGCTATAGCTTTTTTCATGCAGTCCTTAGATGCCACAATTCTCAATACCGCACTACCGGCAATTGCTAAAAGCCTTAATCATTCTCCATTGGCAATGCAACCTGCTATTGTCAGTTATACTTTAACTGTGGCAATGCTAATTCCTGTCAGTGGTTGGTTAGCAGATAGATTTGGCACTCGGCGAATATTCATTTATGCCGTTTCCCTCTTTTCTTTAGGCTCACTCGCTTGTGCTCTGTCACACAATCTCTCTTTTTTAGTGATGTCCCGAGTGATCCAAGGAATAGGTGGGGCAATGATGATGCCAGTTGCTCGTCTGGCATTACTGCGAGCATATCCACGTAGTGAGCTGCTACCCATTTTGAATTTTGTCACTATGCCGGGGTTACTGGGTCCAATTTTAGGCCCTATGTTTGGCGGGTTGTTAGTGACCTATGCGACATGGCACTGGATCTTTATCATTAATATCCCCATAGGTTTATTGGGTATCATTTATGCCAGAAAAGATATGCCCAACTTTACTATGCCGAAATGCCCCTTTGATTTTCTGGGGTTCGTGCTGTTTAGTGTGGGATTGGTGATGATTTCAGTCAGCTTTGATTTGTTTGGTGACAAATTACTCTCCGGCTATATTCCCATGGTGTTGTTGGCTAGCGGTATCTTGATGCTGTTAGGGTATATTTTCCACGCGAAGAAACACCCGAGTCCTCTCATCGACCTCAAGTTATTTCAGATCCATACATTCTCGATTGGGATAGCCAGTAATATTGCTACTCGCTTAAGCACTGGTTCGCTCTCATTTATTATTCCGTTAATGCTGCAGTTGGGGTTTGGATACTCTGCTGTTATTGCAGGGATAATGATGGCACCTAACGCAATAGGTTCAATTTTCGCCAAGTCTTTTGTCACCAGGCTATTGGTTAGATTTGGATATCGAAATACGCTTATTTGGGTTACAGTCATCATCGGCGTGATGATTTCACAGTTTTCTTTACAGACACAGGAAACGCCTGTCACACTCTTGATCATCCCTCTATTTATACTGGGCATGGCAATGTCTACGCAGTTCACAGCAATGAATACGATTACTCTTGGCGATCTGAGTGACAGTAATGCAAGTGCAGGTAATAGTCTGCTAGCGGTGGCCCAACAGTTATCCATCAGTTTCGGCGTTACCGTCAGTGCCGCAATCCTTCGGTTTTATGAGTCAATGGGTTCAGGTTCAACCATAAGCCATTTCCACTATACCTTGATTACAATAGGAGCCATTACTTTGATTTCTTCTACGGTCTTTCTGTTACTGAATAAAAAAGATGGCAATAATTTAATTAAGAAATGAAAACCTTAACGGCTGACGACAGAACTCCGTTCTATCAGTTCTGGTGTCAGAACTAATTGCTTGGGTTCACTTTCTGGATTGTCTATTCGATAGAGTAAGGTATCAATCGCCAACTTCCCCAATTCATCTTTTGGTTGATGGATCGTTGTCAAAGGTGGAGTCAGATAGGGGGCTATTGCAATATCGTCATATCCGATGATGGAGACATCATGCGGTACAGAAAGCCCTGCCTGATACAAAGCCTGATAAGCCCCAATTGCCATAGCATCATTTCCCGCAAAAACCGCTTCCGGTGGCTCTGATAATTGGAGCAATCGCTGCATTGATGATAATCCACCAGCAAATTCAAAATCACCGTAGATTTCATAACCATTAAGGATCTCAAGCCCGGCATCTCTCATTGCTTTACGATATCCAGCTAAACGCTGGCGAGCAGGGGTTTTATCTTGTGGACCAGCGATACAGGCTATTTTGCGAAGACCGCGATTAATCAGATAGTTTGTCGCCAACTCTCCCCCGAGTAACGAGTTATCTTTAATAACGTCACTGGAGACATCAAAAGGAGACCAATCCATTGTTACCATCGGCACAAATGGATACCGAAGCAGAAACTCCTTGGATATTAATTGATGCTCAGAACACATAATCAATAATCCATCTACACGTTTTTGCAGCAACGTTTCTATACTGCGGAGCATCCTCTTAGAATCCCCTTCAGTATTGCACAGGATTAAGCTATACCCTCTTTCATAGCAATTCCGTTCAACACCTCTGACAACCTCAAAATAAAACGAGTTATCACTGGTCGTCACCAACATACCGATGGTTTTGGTTTGCTTGATTTTCAAGCTCCTCGCCAATGCGGAAGGGGCGTAGTTCAATTCCTCAATAGCCGCATTAACTTTCTTTTTCACATTCTCGCTAACATAACGATTATCGTTAATAACATGGGAAACTGTCGATGTTGATACGCCCGCCAGACGGGCAACGTCCTTCATGGTAGCCACGCATTAGTCCTGTTCAACTAAAAATGCATCAATTTCACTTCGCCACGGGACAGAAGGCTGTGCGCCTTGACGTGTCACAGCAATCGCAGCCGCAGCATGAGCAAAGCGAATTGCTGATAACATTTCTTTTCCTTCCAATAAGCCCGTGACCAAAGCACCATTAAATGTATCACCCGCTGCAATCGTATCGATTGCCTTTACTTTAAACCCGAGAACCATTTTGCCAGACTGAGCTTGCTCACTCAGCCATACCCCTCGGCTACCCAATGTGATAATGACTGTCTTTATACCTTTATTATGTAAAACCTGAGCGGCCTTTTTCGCCCCAATATCATCTGTCACAGAGATCCCGGTCAAATACTCCGCTTCTGTTTCATTTGGTGTAATGATATCCACCTGAGAAAGTAGCTGATCTGAAATTTTTTGGGCTGGAGCGGGATTTAAGATCACCTTGGTGCCATGCTTTTTAGCCGTTTCCGCAGCCAGCAGTACTGTATCTAATGGTGTTTCAAGCTGTAACAGAAGAGCATCAGCATCTTTGACAACCTGCTCATGTCGGAGGAAATATTCTGATGTTAAGGCCTCATTTGCCCCTGCGCTAATGCCAATGACATTTTCACCCTGTTGATTGACGAAAATCAGGGCTACACCCGTTGTTGCTCCCTCAATAATTTCAATTGATGAGGTATTAATTTTATCTTTCGCCAGTTGCTGGCGAATACGCTCACCGATATCATCCTGACCAATACAAGCTATAAATGTAATGTCAGCGCCACAACGACCCGCAGCGACCGCCTGATTTGCACCTTTACCTCCAAATGCAACTTGATATTGTTTCCCTACCACAGTTTCCCCAGGATGAGGGAAATGTTCTAGGTTCAAGATGTGATCCGCATTGATGCTACCCATCACCACCAGTTTTGCCATATTCATTACATTTATTCCTGTATAAAAATAATGCAGCCATAAAAACTAATAGCTGCATGAATAATGTTGATTATTTCTTAACAACTAATCTCAGTTCAACCGGAATGGTGGCGTCAACTTTTTCACCTTTTAACACTTTGTCCGCAGTCTGAACGCCGATAATACCAATTTGATCTGGACGCTGTGCGATCGTTGCTCCCAATTTACCGCTCTGTACAGCCTTAAGAGCATCGTCAGTGCCATCGAATCCGACAACCAGCACATCTTCTTTACCGGCTGTCTGCAACGCTCGCAATGCACCTAGAGCCATTTCATCATTTTGAGCGAAAACGGCTTGTACTGACGGATGAGCTGTCAGCAAATTTTGCATGACATTCATCCCCTTTGTGCGATCATAATCAGCGGGCTGACTAGCCAACATATTGAATTTGTGCTTTTGGGCTGCCTGACCAAAACCTTCACCACGTTCACGCGCACCTGAAGTTCCTGGAATACCTTCCAATTGAATGACCTTAACATCATTACCTAATTTTCCAGCGATAAAATCAGCGGCCATTTTGGCACCTAAACGGCTATCGGAAGTGATATAGCTGATAACATTGCCCTTATACGCTGAACGGTCAAGAGTGATAACCGGAATATTCGCCTTATTTGCCATGATTACTGCATTACCAACGGCATCCGAGTCGGTTGGATTAATTAACATCAATTTTATGCCACGAACCGTCAAATCCTGTACATTGGCCAACTCTTTTGCCGGATTATCCTGAGAATCAAGCACAATCAAGTTGTATCCAAGCTTATCAGCTTCTTTCTGTGCACTATCTTTCATGGTGACAAAGAAGGGGTTATTCAACGTTGAAATAACCAATGCAATACTATCTTTCGCCAATGCATTCGCGCTCATGGTGGCACTTAATGCCATGGCAAAGAGAATAGTTGCCAGTTTCTTCATTTTCATGTTGTTTTTTCCTGTAGGGTGAGGTTACTTACTACTTTTGTTATCAACCAAGACCGCCAGTAAAATCACAACTGCCTTGACGATCATCTGGTAGTTGGAAGAAATACCTAATAAGTTCAATCCATTATTCAAAAAACCTAAAATCAGCGCACCAATCAACGTCCCAACAATTCGCCCCTTCCCCCCAGCCAAACTGGTTCCTCCTAGTACAACTGCAGCAATGGCATCCAGTTCATAGCCGCTTCCGGCCATAGGCTGGGCAGAAGATAGTCGAGCAACTTCGATAATGCTTGCCAGTGCTGCCAATAGGCCACATAGGGAATAAACAATTATTTTTATTTTATCAACGTTAATACCTGATAAACGTGTTGCAGATTCATTTCCGCCTAACGCGTAAATGTAACGACCAATACGAGTGTGATGTAGGACATACCAAGCGGCGATAAAAACCACCAACATGATCCATACTGGTGTCGGAATACCTAGTGGCCGCCCAATACCAAACCAGCCAAACAGATCGGTGTTGTCACTAAAGCCTGTATTTATTGGACTGCCGTCGGTATAAACTCTGGTGACGCCACGCAGCAATAGCATCATTACCAGAGTCGCAATAAATGCCTGAACTTTACCTTTCGCTACAATAATTCCAGTACATGTGCCAATTGCCGCTCCCAATGCCAGTGCGCCAGCAACAGCCACCAATGCATTAACTTCCGCCCCCACCATAGATGCCGCTACCGCGCCAGTCAGTGCCAATAAAGAACCAACAGATAAATCAATCCCCGAAATCAGGATAACCAAGGTCATGCCCACGGCTATAATAGCGTTGACGGAAGTTTGTTGGAGGATGTTAAACAGGTTATTCAATGTGAAAAAATTGGGGCTAAGGGAAGAAACCACGGCAATCAGTAACAATAATGCAATGAGTGACTTCTGCTCCATCAGCCATGCTTTTGTAAGCCAACGTCTAGAGGTTGGAGCCGTATTAGAATTCATATCCATTCTCTTTGAGTACACCATATTGTTTGCCAACAGCAGCGGCCATCAACGCTGCCTGAGATACACTATCCGCACTGAATTCCCCGCGGATTCTACCTTCATGCATGACCAGAATGCGATCACTCATTCCCATCACTTCCGGCATCTCAGAAGAGACCAAAATAATGCTCAGGCCTTCTTTTTTAAATTGGTTGATCAATTGATAAATTTCTTTTTTCGCCCCTACATCCACACCTCGGGTTGGTTCATCAAGGATTAAGACTTTTGGACGAGTCATCAACCCACGGGCGATCGCCACTTTCTGCTGATTGCCACCAGAGAGCAACCCTATCGTCTGTTCCATTGAAGACGTTTTTATATTGAATAACTTGATAAAATCGGCAACAGCTTTTTGTTCGGCGGGATGATTCAAAAAAGAAGAATATCGGAGGAAGTTGTGTAATGCTGTGAGGGACATATTCTCTTTAACAGACATACTTAAGACTAATCCATCACGCTTACGATCTTCTGAGATATAGACAATACCGTTGGCCAATCCTTCTTGTGGATTTCGGATAGTTAGAGGTTTTCCATCCAGCAAGATCTGACCTTCAGTTTTCGACAACGCCCCGTATATAACCTTCATCAATTCTGTACGACCTGCGCCCATCAAACCAGATATTCCCAAAATCTCGCCGCTATACAGGGAAAAACTGACATTTTTGATCACAGAGCCAGACAGGTTTCTAATCTCCAACCGCTTTTTACCACGCGGTAGAACCAAACGAGGATATTGCTCACCAAGCTTTCGCCCCACCATCATTTCGATCAATTGCTCTTCATTCAGAGCACTAATGGGCTGTTCACCAATAAATTGCCCATCGCGTAATACCGTCACATCATCACAAATTTCAAAAAGCTCTTTCAAGCGATGGGAAATATAGACAATGCCACATCCTTGCGCTTTCAGTTCCCGTATAATATGAAATAAGGATTCAGTTTCGGTATCAGTCAGGGCACCGGTGGGTTCATCCATAATGATGACTTTGGATTGGAAACTCAGCACCTTGGCGATTTCTACCATTTGCTGTTCACCAATGGACAATTCAGAAACAAGCCAATGGCTGCTATAACGGATATTTAAACGTCTCAGCAAATTATCGGCTTCTTCATACATTTTTTTCCAATTGATAATGCCCAGTTGATTGACGAATTCACGGCCCAGAAAAATATTTTCTGCAATTGTCAGTTGAGAGATGAGATTCAACTCTTGATGAATAATGCCAATACCGGCTTCCTGAGATGATTTGGGACTAACGAAAACCACATCTTGCCCACAATAACGGATCGTGCCGGCATCTTTTGTATAAATACCGGTCAATATTTTCATCATCGTGGATTTGCCAGCGCCATTTTCGCCGACTAATGCCATCACTTTTCCGGGATAAACACGGAGTGCTGCCTCTGACAGTGCTTTAACTCCGGGGAAAGCTTTATCAATCCCCTTTAACTCCAGTAATGGCTCCATAATAACCTCAGAAAGTTACGCCAGAGCAAAGGAGGATATTGGCATAAGGAGAACATTCTCCTGTACGAATAACCGCTTTGCTTTTCTCTGTTTTTGCTTTCAGAATGCTATGACTGACATACTTTATCGCAATTGCATTTCCCTGTTGTATTTCGAGATCAGCAATACGCTTGATGATTTGCTCATGTATTTGAGGATTGTGTTCAATAATTTCAGCGGCCAAAATAGCCGCTTCAACTTGTACTTCCTGAACAACAACATCAAAAACAGATAACAGATTGGGGGTTCCCTGGGTTAGCGCTAAATCAATTCTCTGGGTAGACGACGGGATCGGTAACCCTGCATCACTGATTGTAATCTGATCAGTGTGTCCCAAACGAGAAATAACGGCTGAAATATCAGAATGTAATAAAACGCCTTTTTTCATTTTTATAAGCCTCTTAGCGAAACGTTTCGCTAACTAGCCATCATATAAAGCTAAATACCAAAGACAACACTGTTGATACAAAAATGTGATCATCATAAAAGCGTTTAAGAAGGAGATAAATGAATAAAAAAATTAACTTATTGAATAGGTTAGGCTGAATCGATTTTTTTAACCTATGTGTAAATCTGAATAAAACATCATCAAAATCTTTGCATAGATTGAATTTTATCTATAAATAAAGGGAGGAAACTATCCGAACCATGGTGTACATAATATGCAATTGGCCGAGAAAATATCCCAGTTAAGCCAATGTCTAGAAAGTGGCTTATATGAAAGACAACAAGCCATTCGCCTTTGTCTATTAGCCGCTTTATGTGGAGAAAGTGTTTTTCTTCTTGGGCCGCCTGGAATAGCTAAAAGCCTTATCGCCCGTCGAATCAAGTTCGCATTTCAGAATGCACATGCTTTTGAATATCTAATGACGCGCTTTTCCACACCAGAAGAGATTTTTGGCCCCCTTTCCATTCGAGCACTCAAAGACGAAGGACGTTACCAACGTCTTACTGAAGGCTACTTACCGGAAGCGGAAGTTGTTTTTCTTGATGAAATTTGGAAAGCAGGCCCCGCTATTCTCAATACACTACTGACGGCTATCAATGAAAAAAAATTCAGGAATGGCAACCAAGAAGAACAGCTGCCAATGCGCTTACTGGTGACAGCATCTAATGAGCTACCCGATACAGATAACAGCCTGGAAGCACTTTACGATCGTATATTGATCCGAATCTGGCTAGATAAGATTAAAGAAAAGAAAAGCTTTCGGGCATTACTCACTGATCGAAACAATGAAAACAACAATCCTGTTCCGCCTCATATTCAGATCACTGATGAAGAGTTCTATCAATGGCAAGATATGATCAACCACATTCTCCTGCCGGATCACATTTTCGAGCTGATTTATCAACTACGCCAACAACTGAATGCTACAGAACATCTCTCTTACATTTCAGATCGGCGCTGGAAAAAAGCTATCCGCTTATTGCAGGCCAGCTCCCTTTTCAGCGGCCGAAATACAGTATCGCCGCTAGATTTGGCATTGTTAAAAGATTGCCTATGGCATGATTTAAACACACTAAAATTGTTGCCTCAATTCCTGCATGCTTTATTGACAGAACAAGCCTATCAACAAAACGCTTTAATACAGAAAATAGAAAAGTTATACCAGCAATGGGTACAATCTAATCAAGATGAAAATAGCCATCATCCCTTGCAGCTACTCAATAAAACATCACTTTTCGGCCGTAAGATCCTTTACTCTCTGCCCGAACATATTAAAGATGAAAAATTGACGCTGTTTTTGCATCCTTCATTACATCTTCATGATATTGAGGTTAATTTCATTGAAATAGATAAAAAGTCACTGGAAGACACACTAAAAAATAATACAGGGGGATTGCCCGCTCGCTTAAATGGTATTGGTTTTCCACAAACTATCTCAGTAGAAATAAACGAAAAACATCAAATTGAAGTGCTGGATATTAGCCGCAATAGTGCCCTCCTCTGTCAGACAGAGCAAAAACCGGCAACTTCAGAAAAAAACAGCAGTAAACGAAACCATAGCGAGTGGAATGCAAAACTGCTCCCCATCAGCGATGAAATTCAGCAGCAACGCCAATTATTCAGCCAGCATCAACCTTGTTTATTTATTGAAGAACATTGGCTTGCCGACATTGAACAAAGTTTTCTTCAATTAACCGAAAAGCTGAAACAATTGAGATCAAAAATGGGAGAATGACATGTTAAAGTTGACCACACTCGATCTCATGCTCTCTATCAATGAAGATGAGCTGATCGAAGAGATCATTTTAGCGTTATTAAGCACTCCTCAATTGATTATTTTCTTTGATAAATTTCCAAGACTTAAGCAAGCATTTCTGAAAGATCTTCCGGCATGGCAGCAAACATTACAGCAAAGAATAAAAGAAGCGCTGATACCAGCCCCATTGGCCGAAGAGTTCAAATTATATCAAAACCTGCAAACCGCCAATATGACTGATTTTTATCAAAAGCTACCTGATATCATAAAAAAACTTCAACAATTCGAATCCCCCTTTGTCGGTGAAGCTAACACACTGCTCCAGACATTATCCATTCACTCCCACTCAGGACAAATGTTGTTTATGCAGCACTGGCGCATTCAATTGATCCTACAAGTAACAGCATTTAATAAAGAATTATTGGAACAAGAAAAAGAGCAATTATTGGCAGAGATCCAGAAGCAACTGATTCTCAGCAGCAATCTTGATCCGATATTTGATCACAATGATCGCTCCGCGGGTCGATTATGGGATATGAGCAAAGGCCAGCTTCATCTGACTCCGCACAATACGAAACTATTCACCCTTTACGCAGACTTTCTCAGACAGCAACCTGAACTGGAAAAACTGACGCAATTACTGGGCCGCAGCCAAACCGCTAAATCAATTCCAGAAGAAAGCCATATTCTTGAACCATTCACTCAGCTCGAGAAAATGCCGGATACCGTACCAGAACAAGTCAGTGGAATCAGACAAGGTGATGATATTTTGCGACTTTTACCGACTGAAATGGCCATGTTAGGCATTGAAGAGTTGGAATATGAATTTTATCGGCGGCTGATGGAGAAGAGGTTACTCTCCTATCGCCTGCAAGGGGATAACTGGCAGCCAAGAACCGTATTAAAACCGGTTATCCATCATCACAATGAAAAACAACCACGGGGACCATTTATTGTTTGTGTTGATACTTCTGGTTCTATGGGTGGGTTTAATGAACAATGTGCAAAAGCATTTTGTTTGGCTTTGATGCGTATTGCGCTGGTGGATAATCGTCACTGTCATATCATGCTGTTCTCGACAGAGATCATTCACTATGACTTAACATCATCGGATGGACTCACTCAGGCTGTGCATTTTCTAGGACAAACGTTCAGGGGAGGAACCGACCTGACATCTTGTTTAAATGCAACGGTGGATAAAATGAAAGAAAAAATCTGGAAAGATGCTGATGCTGTTGTGATTTCAGATTTCATTGCCCAACGTTTGCCGGACACTCTAATCCATCAGATAAAAAACCTACAACAGAACCAACTACATCGCTTCCATGCGATTTCCCTTTCCCATTATGGAAAACCCGGTATTATGCGAATATTCGATCATATTTGGCATTTCGATACCGGGCTTACAAGCCGTTTAAAGCGAAGGTGGCAGCATTAAACTTTAAAAACTAAATCTTGAAACCTAAACCTTAAAGCCAAAGCTTAAGACCTTATAAAACACCTTCAACTGATTCAATAATCTCTGGTGACCAAACACCACACTGAACCTGTCCAATATGTGCCATTTGCAGCATCAGCATCACCAAACGTGATTGTCCAATACCACCACCAATAGACTGTGGCATATCGCCTTTGATCAGTGCCTGATGCCAGTCATATTGCAGGCGATCTTCATCACCGCTTAACGCAAGCTGGCGTTGCAAGGTCTCTGCATCAACTCGGATACCCATTGAAGAAATTTCAAAAGCATCCTGCAATACAGGGTTCCAAACAATAATGTCGCCGTTCAGACCAAAGAAACCATCACTGTTTGGTGTTGTCCAATCGTCATAATCCGGAGCGCGGACATCATGTGCCTGAGCATCAGACAGCTTACCGCCAATCCCCATCAGGAAAATTGCACCAAATTCTTTGGCAGCCTCACGCTCACGACCTTTAGCATCCAGATCAGGGTAACGTTTCAGAAGCTCTTCACTGTGGATAAAGTGAATTTGGTCTGGCAGGAACAGTGCCAAACCAAATTCCTTACTTACTGCTTGTTGTGTTTCTTTTATTGCTTCGTAGATCTTACCTACTGTCTGTTTTAAATAGTCGAGTGAACGTTGACCTTCACCCATCGTTTTCTCCCAATCCCACTGATCAACAAAAATAGAATGGATAGGAGTTAGACGATCTTCATCAGGACGCAGCGCCTTCATGTGGGTATATAACCCTTGCTCAGCTTGAAAACCAAAGCGACCTAATGTTTTGCGTTTCCATTTCGCCAGAGAATGAACAACTTCAAATGTCGCGTCCGGTAATGTTTTCACTTTTACCTGAACGGCTTTTTCATGACCAGAAAGGTTATCTTGAGTGCCATCACCAAGGCGGCTCAGAATAGGCCCCTGAACTTCAATTAAACCAAGTTGTTTCTCTAGCAGACGTGAAAAGTATGATTTTACAAAACTAATCTGCTGCTGTTTTTCAATGAAGGATGTTTTCATGATGCTGCTCTCAAAATTTTTAGTGACTCTGTGTCCTGTTGATATAGATTAAGCAACAAAATAGGGTATAAATTCAATATCTGATAATAAAAATATTGCATATTATTTATAAACGATAATTTTTACACTAAAAAAATGAATATTATTCAAAAACAAGGGTTGAAAATGGCAGAAATTTATCAGATCGACAATTTAGACCGTGACATACTTCACGCTTTAATGGAGAACGCGCGTACACCTTACGCAGAATTGGCCAAAAAATTCGCAGTCAGCCCGGGAACAATTCATGTTCGCGTGGAAAAAATGAAGCAGTCAGGGATCATTACGGGTACTCGGGTTGATATTAGTGCTAAACAGCTGGGTTTCGATGTGTGCTGCTTTATCGGCATCATATTGAAAAGCGCCAAAGACTATCCGGCAGCATTAAAGAAACTCGATATGCTTGATGAAGTCGTAGAAGTTTATTACACCACGGGCCATTACAGCATCTTCATTAAAGTCATGTGCCGATCCATCGAAGCCCTTCAAGATGTACTTATCAACAAGATCCAAACTATTGATGAAATTCAGTCAACAGAAACTTTGATCTCCCTGCAAAATCCGATAACAAGGACAATCAAGCCATAAGATGAAAAATTACGGATAGACATTATCCACAGGTAGATCCCAATAGATTCACAGCGTACAATAGTTGTTCTTTAATGTAGCAAGGATCGTGATGAGTACAATAACCTTAATCAGCGGCAGTACAATGGGCAGCGCCGAATACGTCGCCGAACATATAGCTGAAATCTTAGAAAATGACGGGTTTTCCACAAAGATGTTACATGGTCCTTCATTGGATGATCTTCCTCTAAAAGGGCTATGGCTTGTAGTTACATCAACACACGGAGCAGGTGATTTACCTGAAAATCTTCAACCTCTGGCAGATACGATCGCACAACAGCAACCCGATCTAAGTAATGTGACATTTGGAGCTGTCGGTATTGGCAGTTCCGAATATGACATATTCTGCGGAGCCATAAGATCATTAGAGCGCTTATTGAAAGATCTCGGTGCAAAACGGATCGGGGATCGACTTGAAATAGACATCCAGCAGCATGAAATTCCCGAAGATCCAGCCGAAGAATGGGTCAAAGATTGGGCAAAGTTACTCTGATCTGGTTAAAAATATAACGATCAACTGTGGATAACTTATCTGAAAAGCAGGGGTTAACCCGTAGTTATCCATTTAATAACCCAGTTTCAATTAATCACCTGTGAATAACTTGGCTTTTTGATCCCAGCTTATACTGACTTGGATCACGGATCATTCACAGCAAATGATCCTTTACAGTATCATGATCTTTATATGGAAAATTCACTTATCCACAGAAGATCGCGATCCTAATAAAAGATCTAATAAAGAGATCTTTAAATAAAAAGATCTTCTTTTAATTAACGATGATCTCTCCCTACTTGGTATAAGGTCCAAACTTGAGTAGAATTCTCTCCCCAATGCATATGAAGCATTCTCACAATTGAAGGTTCGAACATGTTTTATCCAGAGCACTTTGACGTCATCATTATCGGCGGTGGTCATGCCGGTACTGAAGCAGCAATGGCCTCCGCACGTATGGGGCGTCAAACCTTACTACTGACTCACAATATTGATACTTTGGGCCAAATGTCATGTAATCCAGCCATTGGTGGGATCGGTAAAGGGCATCTGGTAAAAGAGATCGATGCACTTGGTGGCCTAATGGCAAAAGCCACCGATCAGGCAGGTATTCAATTCAGAACACTTAATGCCAGCAAAGGCCCTGCTGTTCGGGCAACACGCGCGCAAGCGGATCGGGTGCTTTATCGACAAGCTGTAAGAACTGCACTGGAAAATCAGCCCAATTTAATGATCTTCCAACAATCTGTTGAAGATCTCATTGTAGAGAACGATACCGTCATAGGCGTTGTTACTCGTATGGGATTAAAATTTAAAGCTAAATCTGTAGTCTTGACTGTAGGTACTTTCCTCGATGGAAAAATTCACATTGGGCTGGAAAACTACAGCGGCGGGCGAGCTGGAGATCCACCTGCGATCTCCCTGTCACACCGTTTACGGGAACTCCCTCTACGTGTATCTCGTCTGAAAACGGGCACACCTCCTCGCATTGATGCAAGAAGCATCGATTTTAGCCAGCTTGAACAACAACTGGGAGATAACCCCACACCAGTATTTTCGTTCATGGGTAACGTGGATCAACACCCACGGCAGATCCCGTGCTATATCACACATACCAACGAAAAAACGCATGAAGTGATCCGCAATAACTTGGATCGTAGTCCAATGTACGCTGGGATCATCGAAGGAATCGGCCCCCGTTACTGTCCTTCCATTGAAGACAAAGTGATGCGCTTTGCAGATCGCAATGCTCACCAGATCTTCTTGGAACCTGAAGGGCTTACAAGTAACGAAATCTATCCAAATGGGATCTCAACCAGTTTGCCATTTGATGTGCAGATGCAGATCGTTCATTCCATGAAAGGAATGGAAAATGCCCGTATTATTCGCCCAGGTTATGCGATCGAATATGATTTCTTTGATCCTCGGGATTTAAAACAAACACTGGAAAGCAAATTTATTCATGGTTTGTTCTTTGCAGGACAGATCAACGGTACTACCGGATATGAAGAAGCTGCGGCACAAGGGCTACTTGCAGGTCTCAACGCGGCACGGTACGCTTTGGGTGAAGAAGGTTGGTTCCCACGCCGGGATCAAGCTTATATCGGTGTTCTGGTCGATGATTTATGCACACTGGGCACCAAAGAACCTTACCGTATGTTTACATCCCGTGCTGAATATCGCTTGATGCTGCGTGAAGACAATGCCGATCTTCGTCTGACAGAACAAGGCCATAAACTGGGCTTGGTTGACGATCTCCGTTGGGATCACTATTGCCGTAAAGTGGAAATGATCGAACAGGAACGCCAACGTCTGCGTAATATCTGGGTACATCCTCACTCTGATAATCTGGCTGATATCAACCAAATGTTGAAAACCCCGTTGTCAAAAGAAGCCAATGGTGAAGATTTACTGCGCCGCCCTGAGATGACTTATGAATTACTGACATCATTGTCGCGCTTTACTCCGGGATTAACGGAATCTCAAGCAGCGGATCAAGTTGAAATTCAAGTGAAATATGAAGGCTATATCGCTCGTCAACAGGAAGAGATCGAAAAACAGCTACGCAATGAAAATACTGCACTGCCAGTTAATTTGGATTACCAACAAGTGAGTGGGCTATCCAACGAAGTTATTGCAAAACTGAATGATCATAAACCCACTTCGATTGGTCAGGCTTCCCGTATTTCAGGTATCACACCAGCCGCTATTTCTATTTTGTTGGTTTGGTTGAAAAAACAAGGTTTATTGCGTCGTAGCGCCTAAAGAGGACTGATTTTGCTTAACAAATTAGAATCGCTGCTGACGAAGAGTGGCATTGAATTATCACTGAAACAAAAACAGCAACTCATTGCCTATGTTGATATGCTCAACAAGTGGAATAAAGCCTATAATCTGACATCTGTCCGTGACCCGGAGCAGATATTGGTTCGGCATATCATGGACAGCATTGTTGTTAATTCATCCCTCAACGGGACACGGTTTATTGATGTGGGAACAGGCCCCGGCTTACCGGGTATCCCATTGGCAATAGTGCGTCCTGATTCCCATTTCACCTTACTGGATAGTTTGGGAAAACGTGTTCGCTTCTTACGTCAAGTTCAACATGAATTGGGATTAACCAATATAGAACCTGTACAGAGTAGGGTAGAGGAATTTATCCCTGAGCCGCCTTTTGATGGCGTCATTAGCCGTGCATTTGCCTCTCTGCAAGATATGCTGTCATGGTGTAGCCATCTTCCCAAGCCACAAGAAGGGCGTTTTTATGCCCTGAAGGGTGCATTACCGGAAGAGGAATTAGCTCAATTGCCCGCTGGGATCACACTTGATACCTTTATCGCTCTTCAAGTTCCAGAATTGGATGAACAGCGCCATTTGGTAATACTTAAGTCAAACTAACTTTGCTGTTTATCAATAAAAACTTAAATAATTAGTAACGCCAACGATATCTTAAATGTTACGTGCGTTACTAATTATTATTTTCTATTGTTTCAATTTTATTTACCGATGGCTCACAGAAAAATAACGTTATTTCCACATTGATATAATTTGATCATTTCGATGACATGTATTGATTTACTTTATAAAAAGTTTTTAGAGAAAATGAGCAAAATAAACATTTGACTCTTTTTATCTATATATCTGATAAAAATTTATAGCACTAATATTAATTATTTGATTTATATAAAAAATAAAAAATATTTTTATCACACATATAATGATAAACGTAATTAATGGTTCTTGCTTGATGTGATACATGTCACGTTTAATTTTTGAATTGCACCAGTAAACGTTGCAGAATATTAAATAGTATTTGTGAGCAATCTAGCATCAGAGTTAGAAATTTAAATTATTATTCACTTTTTCGCTACTTATGGATTGAATTCATTTTGGCTGCCCGTATAATTTGCACGTTTTTGTCACTTGACACTCTTAAGCAAAGCCAGTTTTATACAGCATTGCAGCAAGACCTGATATGTGATGGTGTACCTCAGGGAGAAAACAAAAGTCATGTCTGTATCCCTTTACAGCGGTAAAATGGCACTGAAACTGTTACTTTTGCAGTTTATGACTTTTGTTATTCTCAGTGCAGCTTTTTGTACTAAAAGTATAGAGTGGGGCGCTTCTGCTTTTGTTGGCGGGTTGGCATGCTGGTTACCAAATGCCATTTTTATGCTTCTTACCCGTTTCCAAAAGGCAAAAGAAGAGGGGGCTCCAGTACGCATTGCATGGTTTTTCGCGATTAGCGAAGGGGTTAAGGTTATCCTTGCGATAGCTGTGCTGATGGTCGCTTTAGTCGTGTTCAAGGCGGCATTTGCACCACTTGGTGTGGCCTATTTAGCGGTGCTGATTGTGCAGATCATCGCACCTGCCGTAATGAGCGGTTAGCGTTTTTAACAACAAAAGGGTAAAAAGCATCATGTCTGCATCAGGAGAAGTTTCAACTTCTGAGTACATAAGTCATCACCTGAGACACCTTCAGCTTGACTTACGTACCTTTGAGTTGGTCAATCCCCACGCTAGTGGTTATGAGCCGACGTTTTGGACGTTGAACATTGACTCGCTTTTTTTCTCCATCGTATTAGGGATGTTGTTTCTATTTGTATTCAGGAGAGTCGCGGTTCGTGCTACTGATGGCGTACCGGGGAAATTCCAGACTGCAGTAGAAATGATTATCGGTTTCGTTGATAACACTGTACGTGATATGTATCACGGCAAGAGCAAAGTGATCGCTCCTTTGGCGCTAACTGTGTTCGTTTGGGTGTTACTGATGAACGCATTGGACTTGCTGCCAATCGATTTCATTCCTTTGATCGGGGAACACGTCTTCGGCCTGCCTGCTCTGCGTATTGTTCCAACTGCAGATGTCAGTGTCACCTTGTCGATGGCGCTTGGCGTCTTTGTCCTCATCCTGTTCTATAGCGTTAAGATGAAAGGAATTCGTGGTTTTGCGAAGGAGCTGGCATTACAGCCTTTCAATCATCCATTGTTTATTCCAATTAACTTAATTCTGGAAGGGGTTAGCTTGCTGTCTAAACCTATATCACTCGGTCTGCGACTGTTTGGTAATATGTATGCTGGCGAACTGATCTTTATTCTTATTGCGGCTCTTTTACCGTGGGGAGCTCAGTGGTTACTTAGCCTGCCTTGGGCGATTTTCCACATACTAATTATTACGTTACAAGCCTTTATTTTCATGGTTCTGACGATTGTTTATCTGTCGATGGCATCTGAAGAGCATTAATTTTTTATCAATCATTGTGTTTTAACTGAAACAAACTGGAGACTGTCATGGAAAACCTGAATATGGATCTGCTGTACATAGCTGCCGCTATTCTGATGGGCTTGGCGGCTATTGGTGCTGCGATCGGTATCGGCATCCTCGGAGGTAAATTCCTGGAAGGCGCTGCTCGTCAGCCTGATCTGATTCCTCTGCTGCGTACGCAGTTCTTTATCGTCATGGGTCTGGTTGACGCCATCCCTATGATCGCTGTGGGCCTGGGCTTGTTTATGATGTTCGCTGTTGGCGGTAAGTAAAATAGCAGAACTGAAAATTACGCCAATTCATTAATTGAAATAGAGGTATTGTGCTGTGAATATTAACGCAACAATCCTCGGCCAGGCCATCGCGTTTGTCCTGTTTGTTTTGTTCTGCATGAAGTATGTATGGCCACCAATCATGGCGGCCATTGAAAAA
The DNA here is from genome assembly GCF_002632725.1 of Xenorhabdus hominickii. Lineage (GTDB taxonomy): Bacteria > Pseudomonadota > Gammaproteobacteria > Enterobacterales > Enterobacteriaceae > Xenorhabdus > Xenorhabdus hominickii. The sequence continues at coordinate 844,653 of NZ_NJAI01000001.1, read as the reverse complement.
CGTCAAAAAGAGATTGCTGACGGTTTGGCTTCAGCAGAGCGTGCCAAAAAGAACCTGGACTTAGCGCAAGCCAATGCGACCGACCAACTGAAAAAAGCGAAAGCTGATGCGCAAGTTATCATTGAGCAGGCTAATAAACAAAAAGCCCTAATTATTGATGATGCTAAAGTAGAAGCCGAGCTGGAACGTAACAAAATTATAGCGCAGGCTCATGCTGAAATTGAAGCTGAACGCAAACGCGCTCGTGAAGAGTTACGTAAACAGGTTGCGATGCTGGCTATCGCAGGTGCCGAGAAAATCATCGAACGTTCCGTGGATGAAGCTGCTAACAGCGACATCGTTGATAAACTGGTCGCTGAACTGTAAGGAGGGAGGGGCATGTCTGAATTTGCTACGGTAGCTCGCCCCTACGCCAAAGCAGCTTTTGACTTTGCTGTAGAACACCAATCTCTCGAACACTGGCAAAACATGCTGGCGTTCGTTGCTGAGGTTACTCGCAATGAGCAGGTTGGTGAGCTGCTTTCCGGTTCATTAGCACCGGAAACGTTAGCCAAGACCTTCATCACCCTTTGTGGTGAGCAGGTTGATGTGCATGCTCAGAACTTTATTCGTGTAATGGCAGAAAATGGTCGCTTGCTGGTACTGCCAGAAGTCTTCCAGCAATTTATCCAATTGCGTGCGTCACTTGAATCAACTATTGATGTTGAAGTGATTTCTGCGTCCGAACTGAATGAGCAGCAGCAGGCTAAAATTTCTGCGGCGATAGAAAAACGTCTGTCACGCAAAGTGAAGCTGAATTGCAAAATTGACAAGTCTGTTATTGCCGGTGTGATTATTCGCGCAGGTGACATGGTGATCGATGGCAGTATTCGCGGCCGTTTGGATCGTTTAACAGACGTCTTGCAGTCTTAAGGGGACTGGAGCATATGCAACTGAATTCCACCGAAATCAGCGAACTGATCAAACAGCGTATTGCTCAGTTCAATGTAGTGAGCGAAGCTCACAATGAAGGTACGATTGTTTCCGTTAACGACGGTATCATTCGTATCCACGGTTTAGCCGATGTCATGCAGGGTGAAATGATCTCTCTGCCTGGCAACCGTTACGCAATTGCACTGAACTTGGAGCGCGACTCTGTAGGTGCCGTTGTCATGGGGCCGTATTCTGACTTAGCCGAAGGCATGAAAGTCAAATGTACTGGCCGTATTTTGGAAGTACCTGTTGGTCGTGGTTTGCTGGGGCGTGTTGTTAACACTCTGGGTGAGCCAATTGACGGCAAGGGTGCTGTTGAAAATGATGGTTTCTCACCCATTGAAGTCATTGCACCGGGCGTTATCGACCGTCAATCCGTTGACCAACCTGTTCAGACAGGTTACAAATCCGTTGATGCCATGATCCCAATCGGCCGTGGTCAGCGTGAGCTGGTAATCGGTGACCGTCAGACCGGTAAAACCGCACTGGCTATCGATGCAATCATCAATCAGCGTAATTCTGGTATCAAATGTATCTATGTTGCGATTGGTCAGAAAGCTTCTACCATTGCTAACGTAGTGCGTAAACTGGAAGAGCACGGCGCACTGGAAAATACTATCGTTGTTGTTGCATCCGCTTCTGAATCAGCGGCACTGCAATATCTGGCACCATACTCTGGTTGTGCGATGGGTGAATACTTCCGTGATCGTGGTGAAGATGCACTGATTGTTTACGATGACCTGTCTAAACAGGCTGTTGCTTACCGTCAGGTTTCCCTGTTGCTACGTCGTCCACCTGGACGTGAAGCATTCCCTGGTGACGTATTCTATCTGCACTCTCGTCTATTGGAGCGTGCTGCGCGTGTTAACGCTGATTACGTTGAAAAATTCACCAATGGCGAAGTGAAAGGTAAAACAGGTTCTCTGACTGCATTGCCAATCATTGAAACTCAGGCGGGTGACGTTTCTGCGTTCGTACCAACAAACGTTATCTCTATCACTGATGGCCAGATCTTCTTGGAATCTTCCCTGTTCAACGCAGGTATCCGTCCAGCAGTTAACCCAGGAATTTCTGTATCCCGTGTTGGTGGTGCTGCTCAGACTAAGATCATCAAGAAACTGTCTGGTGGTATCCGTACCGCTCTGGCTCAGTACCGTGAATTAGCAGCATTCTCCCAGTTTGCTTCTGATTTGGATGATGCAACCCGTAAGCAGTTGGATCATGGTCAGAAAGTTACTGAGTTGTTGAAGCAGAAACAATATCAGCCAATGTCCATCGCACAGCAGGCATTGTCTCTGTTTGCCGCTGAGCGTGGTTATTTGGAAGATGTTGAAATCGCGAAAGTGGTCAGTTTCGAAGCTGCGCTGTTGTCGTATGCTAGCCGTGAACATGCTGATCTTCTGAAAGAGATTGACCAGTCTGGTGATTACAACGGAGAGATTGAAGCTAAGCTGAAAGCTCTGTTGGAATCCTTCAAGGCGACTCAGTCCTGGTAACACTATTCGGCCCAGTTTGATTGAACATGGGCCGTCTGGTTAATGAGGAGAAGCAGATATGGCCGGCGCAAAAGAGATACGTACCAAAATCGCCAGTGTGCAAAACACGCAAAAAATCACTAAAGCGATGGAAATGGTCGCCGCGTCCAAAATGCGTAAAACGCAGGATCGCATGGCGGCCAGCCGTCCTTATGCAGAGACCATTCGCAGTGTGATTGGACACCTTGCGTTAGGTAATCTGGAATACAAACATCCCTACCTTGCAGAGCGCGAAGTGAAGCGTGTTGGGTACGTGGTTGTTTCGACTGACCGTGGTTTATGTGGCGGTTTGAACATTAACTTGTTCAAAAAATTGCTGATAGAAATGAAAGACTGGTCTGATAAAAGCGTTCAAGTTGATTTGGCGCTTGTTGGATCGAAAGCGGTTTCTTTCTTTTCTTCTGTTGGTGGCAACGTTGTAGCCCAAGTAACAGGGATGGGAGATAACCCATCATTGTCCGAACTGATCGGGCCAGTCCACGTCATGATGCAAGCATATGACGAAGGGCGTCTGGATAAACTGTATATAGTGACAAACAAGTTCATCAATACCATGTCTCAGGCTCCGACAATCACTCAGTTATTGCCTCTGCCAGCCGGAGACGATGAAACACTGAAGAAGCAGTCCTGGGATTATCTGTATGAACCGGATCCTAAGGCGTTGTTGGATACCCTGCTGCGCCGCTATATAGAATCACAAGTTTATCAGGGCGTCGTTGAAAACCTGGCTAGTGAACAGGCCGCACGAATGGTAGCGATGAAAGCCGCGACCGATAACGGTGGCAACCTGATCAAAGAGTTGCAGTTGGTTTACAACAAGGCTCGTCAGGCCAGCATCACTCAGGAACTCACCGAAATCGTTTCGGGTGCTTCTGCGGTTTAACAGCTAGGTTTACGAATTACGTAGAGGATTCAAGATGGCTACTGGAAAGATTATCCAGGTAATCGGCGCCGTGGTGGACGTCGAATTCCCTCAAGACAGCGTACCAAAAGTATACGGTGCTCTTGAGGTTAAAAATGGTGAGGAAAAACTGGTGCTGGAAGTTCAGCAGCAGTTAGGCGGTGGTATTGTTCGTTGTATCGCAATGGGTACCTCCGATGGTCTGCGCCGTCATTTGGAAGTGACTGATTTAGGCCACTCAATTGAAGTACCAGTGGGTACAGCAACACTGGGCCGTATCATGAACGTATTGGGTGATCCAATTGACATGAAAGGTGAGATCGGCGAAGAAGAGCGCTGGTCAATTCACCGCACAGCACCGACTTATGAAGAGCTGTCCAACTCTCAGGAACTGCTGGAAACCGGTATCAAAGTAATGGACTTGATCTGCCCATTTGCGAAGGGTGGTAAAGTAGGTCTGTTTGGTGGTGCGGGTGTAGGTAAAACTGTTAACATGATGGAGCTGATCCGTAACATTGCGATCGAGCACTCCGGTTACTCAGTATTTGCCGGTGTTGGTGAGCGTACCCGTGAAGGTAATGACTTTTACCATGAAATGAACGATTCAAACGTACTGGATAAAGTATCTCTGGTATACGGTCAGATGAATGAGCCACCAGGAAACCGTCTGCGTGTTGCTCTGACTGGCTTGACCATGGCAGAAAAATTCCGTGATGAAGGCCGTGACGTTCTGTTGTTCGTTGATAACATTTACCGTTATACCCTGGCAGGGACAGAAGTATCAGCACTGTTGGGTCGTATGCCATCTGCGGTAGGTTATCAGCCAACGCTGGCGGAAGAGATGGGTGCTCTGCAAGAGCGTATCACCTCAACCAAAACAGGCTCCATTACCTCCGTACAGGCAGTTTACGTTCCTGCGGATGACTTGACTGACCCATCACCAGCGACAACCTTTGCCCACTTGGATGCAACCGTCGTATTGAGCCGTCAGATCGCATCTCTGGGTATTTATCCTGCGGTTGATCCACTGGATTCAACCAGCCGTCAGCTTGATCCACTGGTTGTTGGTCAGGAGCACTATGACGTGGCGCGTAACGTTCAGTCTATCCTGCAACGTTATCAGGAACTGAAAGACATCATCGCCATTCTGGGTATGGACGAATTGTCTGAAGACGACAAACTGGTTGTAGCTCGTGCTCGTAAGATCCAGCGCTTCCTGTCTCAGCCATTCTTCGTTGCCGAAGTCTTCACTGGCTCACCAGGTAAATTCGTTTCTCTGAAAGACACTATCCGTGGCTTCAAGGGTATCCTGAACGGTGATTATGACCACCTGCCAGAGCAGGCGTTCTACATGGTTGGTACCATCGAAGAAGCTGTGGAAAAAGCGAAAAAGCTTTAATTCGGCTGACGGGAGGTTGATATGGCTGCAATGACGTTCTCCCTGAACGTAGTCAGTGCTGAAAAACATATGTTTGAAGGGCTGGTACAGAAAATTCAGGTGACAGGCAGTGAAGGTGAATTGGGGATTTATCCTCAGCACACACCACTGCTTACTGCCATAAAACCGGGCATGATACGTATTGTTAAGCAGTTTGGTGAAGAAGAATTTATCTACCTATCAGGTGGAATTCTTGAAGTTCAGCCAAACGGCGTTATCGTACTGGCCGATACAGCGATCCGTGGTAAGGATTTGGACGAAGCTAAAGTGCTTGAAGCTAAGCGCAAGGCAGAAGAACACATCCGTAATTCTCACGGTGATGTTGATTATGCTCAGGCATCTGCTGAATTGTCGAAAGCGATCGCGAAACTTCGCGTTATCGAACTGACAAAAAAGATGATGTAATAATACCCAATAGATTTTGAATTGCAGCCAACAGGCCCAATTTGAAAGATAAAGGGTATAGGCAGTGAGATAAAAAGCCAGTTGGTGAAAGCTAACTGGCTTTTTTGCATTGCGAAATATGTAGTAATTTGTTTCGCAAACAGGTTTACTTTCATACTTAAAATTGGAATTGTCAGGTTTCTTATGTCTATTACGCCTAAACCAATTAGTGCAAAAAGTGTTGTGATCCTTGCCGCAGGTAAAGGAACCCGCATGTATTCTGCTCTTCCCAAAGTTCTGCACTTGCTGGCCGGTAAACCAATGGTTCAGCATGTCATTGATACCGCAATAGAGTTGGGTACCCAAAATGTTCATCTGGTTTATGGGCATGGTGGTGATCTAATGAAACAAATACTTTCCAACCAAAATCTGAACTGGATACTGCAAGCTGAACAATTAGGTACAGGTCATGCTATGCAGCAGGCTGCACCACATTTTGCGGATGATGAAGATATTCTGATTCTTTACGCTGATGTGCCTTTGATTGCCAAAGATACCTTAGAGCGCCTGATCGAAACTAAACCAGAAGGTGGCATTGGTTTATTGACCGCTATTTTGGATAATCCAACGGGATATGGTCGTATCATTCGTGAAGATGGTGAAGTAACGGGTATTATTGAGCAGAAAGACGCGACGGAAGAACAGCGTAAAATCAACGAAATCAACACGGGTATTTTGGTTGCAAATGGTGGTGATTTAAAACGTTGGTTATCCAAGTTGGAAAACAATAACGCACAAGGCGAATATTACCTTACCGATATTATTGCACTTGCGCACAAAGACGGGCGTCAAATCAAAGCAGTACATCCAAGTCGCTTAAGTGAAATGGAAGGGGTTAACAATCGCCTTCAACTTTCAGCATTAGAGCGTATTTACCAGTCTGAGCAAGCTGAAAAATTATTGCTGGCGGGCGTCATGTTATTAGATCCTGCCCGTTTTGATCTACGTGGCAAACTAGAACATGGCCGTGATGTAGTAATCGATACCAATGTGATTATCGAAGGCCACGTTACATTGGGAGATAATGTTCATATCGGTTCTGGCTGTATTCTGAAAAATTGCGTTATTGGTGATGGCGCGGCAATCAGTCCTTATACTGTGATTGAAGATTCTGAAATTGCCACCGAATGTACAGTCGGGCCTTTTGCTCGTTTACGTCCGGGTTCTAAGCTGGAGGAAAAAGCTCACGTTGGCAATTTCGTGGAAATGAAAAAAACCACGCTGGGTAAAGGTTCTAAGGCGGGCCATCTGACATATCTTGGTGATTCTGAAATTGGCAACAACGTGAATATTGGTGCGGGAACCATTACCTGCAACTATGATGGCGCTAATAAATTTAAAACCATCATTGGTGATGATGTGTTTGTTGGATCAGATACCCAGCTTGTAGCACCAGTCAACGTTGCCAAAGGTGCCACTATCGGAGCCGGAACCACAGTAACAAAAGACGTTGCCGAAAATGAGCTGGTCATCAGCCGCGTAAAGCAAACCCACATTAAAAACTGGCAGCGTCCGGTTAAGAAAAAATAAATAAGATCTACCCATAATAACAATTCCCAACAGATTTCAAGTTGCCGTGCGGCGGCTTAAAAGATGAAGGGAGATAATCCCCATCTCTACAAAGCTCGGGGACCGGCAAAGCCGGAATACAATCAGGTTCGCGACATAAAAGGGCTTCATCGCCCTGTTTTTAGGAATAAAACAACATGTGTGGAATTGTTGGTGCAGTAGCACAACGCGATATTGCAGAAATACTGATCGAAGGTCTTCGTCGCCTTGAGTACCGTGGTTATGATTCTGCGGGTATGGCTGTAGTTGACAGTGAAAACCGTATGACCCGCCTACGTGAAGTGGGTAAAGTGCAGATGTTGGCAGATAAAGCTGACAAGCAGCCCGTTGTTGGTGGCACGGGGATTGCTCATACTCGCTGGGCAACACACGGAGAACCAAATGAACGCAACGCTCATCCTCATGTTTCTGAACACATTGCGGTTGTGCATAACGGTATTATTGAAAACCACGAAGAACTGCGTGAAGAATTAAAAGCGCGTGGTTACATTTTCTCTTCTGATACCGATACTGAAGCCATTGCCCATCTTGTGCACTGGGAACAGCAACAAGGCGGCTCTTTACTGGAAATCGTTAAGCGTGTTATCCCTCAATTGCGCGGCGCTTACGGCACCGTGATTATGGATAGCCGTCAGCCTGATGTGCTGGTAGCAGCGCGCTCTGGCAGTCCATTGGTGATTGGCCTGGGTATGGGTGAGAACTTCCTGGCATCTGACCAACTTGCGTTACTGTCGGTAACTCGCCGCTTTATTTATCTGGAAGAAGGTGACATAGCAGAAATCACCCGCCGCACTGTTCGCATCTTTGATGTGCAGGGCGAAGCCGTTGAGCGTGAACAAATCGAATCTAATGTTCAATATGATGCTGGTGACAAAGGTGTATACCGTCATTACATGCAGAAAGAGATTTACGAACAGCCAATGGCGATCAAGAGAACGCTTGAAGGTCGCTTGAGACACGGCGAGGTAAATCTATCAGAATTGGGCGCGAAGGCAGCCGAATTACTGTCTCAGGTTGAACATATCCAAATTGTTGCCTGTGGCACTTCCTACAATGCTGGCATGGTTTCACGTTACTGGTTTGAATCTTTGGCGGGTATTCCATGTGATGTGGAAATCGCCTCTGAATTCCGTTACCGAAAGCCTGCCCGCCGCAAAGGAAGCCTGTTGATCACCCTGTCTCAATCAGGTGAAACAGCCGATACCTTAGCTGCACTGCGTTTATCCAAAGAGCTGGGCTACCTGACATCACTGACCATCTGTAATGTCGCGGGTTCCTCTTTAGTACGTGAATCAGAATTTGCTCTGATGACCAAAGCGGGTGCTGAAATTGGTGTCGCATCCACCAAAGCTTTTACGACTCAGCTAACTGTATTGCTGATGCTGGTGGCTTATATGGGGTGCCTGAAAAGTGCAGATGCTTCCCTTGAGCAGAATATTGTCCACGCTCTGCATGCGCTGCCAAGCCGGATTGAAAGCATGCTGTCCAAAGACAAGCTGATTGAATCACTGGCGGAAGATTTTTCTGAAAAACATCATGCACTGTTCCTTGGCCGTGGCGATCAGTACCCGATCGCAGTTGAAGGTGCACTGAAACTGAAAGAGATCTCTTACATTCACGCAGAAGCTTATGCTGCCGGTGAATTGAAACATGGCCCATTAGCACTGATTGATGCGGATATGCCAGTTATCATCGTTGCACCGAACAACGAACTATTGGAAAAACTGAAATCCAACATTGAAGAAGTCCGCGCCCGTGGCGGTTTGCTGTATGTCTTCGCAGATCAGGATGCCGGTTTCACCAACAGCGAAAACATGAAGATCATCTCCCTGCCACACGTAGAAGAGTTGATCGCCCCGATCTTTTATACCGTGCCACTGCAATTGCTCTCTTACCATGTTGCTTTGATCAAAGGTACAGATGTGGATCAACCACGTAATTTGGCGAAATCGGTGACGGTAGAATAATATCTATAATACGCTGTTAATATAGGTGTATTGTAAAACTGAATGCTCTCTAAATCCGGTTATGCGTAAGCTAACCGGATTTTTTATTGTGTGCTGGACATGGTTTTTTGACTATCATTACAACTCTGTTAGCCGAGAGCATATCACTATCATTCGGTTGGTGGGATTCAATATAGCCGCAAAAAATTTCGTCTAAACGGAATGTTGGCGCTTCAATTGTTTCAGTTTTATATCTCACTTTCATGTTAATGAGATTTTCAGGGATTCTTTACTACACTTAAACAGTAAGTTGCTGCGATTAAGGCAATGATTTAACAGTTTAACGAAGAATATGAACCACGAGCATGAGTTTTGCTCAGTTGGCAATAAATGGAATTCCTCTGATGACAATTGAAAAAATCACCCTAGACTACCCAGAATCCAAAAGTACGAATATCACTCAAGAAAATATCGCTCAACTTAAACAACTTTTCCCTGAGGTATTTTCTGAAGGAAAAATCGACTTTGATGCCTTAAAAGCTGTGCTTGGTGAAGCTATCGATGATTCAGACGAGCGCTATAACTTCACTTGGCATGGTAAGGCTCGCGCGCGCCAAATTGCCCTGACTCCATCAACAGGCACGCTACGCCCTTGTAAAGAAGAAAGTGTGAATTGGGATACCACAGGGAACCTTTTTATTGAAGGTGATAACCTTGAAGTACTTAAAATATTACAAAAGTCTTACCATAAAAAGGTAAAGATGATCTATATCGATCCGCCATATAATACTGGTACTGATTTTGTTTATAAAGATAATTATCATGATAATATGAGGAACTATTTAGAGGTAACTGGGCAAATTAATATCAATGGTCAATTGAAGTCAACTAATAGAGAAACCTCTGGCAGGTATCATTCAAGCTGGTTGAATATGATATTTTCACGGCTGCTTGTTGCTAAAAACTTACTTCATCCAGAAGGAATAATATATATATCTATAGATGATAATGAAGTCTTTAATTTAGTGAAGATTTGTGAGGAAATATTTGGATACGATGCTGTTAAAATCATTGCGGTTAAAATGAGTGAAGCTAGTGGCTTAAAAATGGCTAGTGTCAAAAAACTAGGCACTATTCCAAAATTAAAAGAATATATTATTACTATAAAACCGAGTGGTATCAATAATATTGAATTTACACTAATAAAGAAACCTATGTGGGACTCGGAGTATAATATATACTTGGATAATTTTAGTAGGGAGAATAGAGACTTTTATGACTCTATAAAAGATTCGGAATATCTTAGTGATGATCAGTTAAATAAACTAGATGAAATTTTATCAGGCATAACTTTAAAGTCTTTTTCCGAAGTATATAAAGGACCAGCCTCCAAAAAGAATGAATGGCTTTTTGATAATAGCTGGCGAATATGTCAGTGCGTCAAATCCAGCAGCGTTTACAAACTAAGCGAAGAAAAGAAGAAAAACAAAGAAATAAGTGGTGTTTTTTCTGTTAAGTCAGCTCAGGGATTAGTATATCTAGTACGCGGAACATATCCAGAAACTAGTCGAGATCCTAGGTTACAATTAATATTTGCCTCTGATAACCTATTTGTTCATCCTGGTGATTTTTGGGCTCATATTAAGACCACAGGGCTTGATAATGAAGGTGGAGTTCCTTACAAAAATGGGAAAAAGCCATTAAAACTAGTGACTGAACTGATTAGCTCTTTAAAATGTCTTAATGATGGAGATATAGTTTTGGACTTTTTCGCTGGTTCAGCAACGACTGGTGAAGCGACAATGATAGCAAGTAAAAATAACAATGTTAAATTAAATTACATATTAGTTCAATTACCAGAAAATTTAGAGAACACTTACAAATTAGCCAGTGCTGATATGAAAAAGCAAATAAAAGAGTCAATGGATTACTTAAATGAACAGGGTAAGCCTCTTAGCTTAACAGAACTGGGAAAACAAAGAATTAGAATGAGTATTGAAAAATACAAAACTGAATATCAAATAGATGGATTTAAAGTATTTAAGCTTGATGAAACTAATATTCGCTCTTGGGATGTTAACTTCGATAATTTGGAGCCAGCACTTAAACTCGCATTAAAATCAATTAAAGATGATCGCTCGGCAGAAGACGTTCTTTATGAAATCCTACTTAAATACGGTATTGAATTAACCACTCATGTTGAAGAAGCAACAATCGAGGGCAAGAGGGTATTTGTTGTTGGTACAGGTTCTTTAATAGTTTGCCTGGACGATAGCATTACTGAACAGGTGGTTAAGGGTATCGCCAAACTGAAAGAAAAACTCAATCCAGAAAATACTCAAGTCGTTTTTAAAGACCAAGGGTTTGCAGACAGCGTAGTGAAGACCAACGTGATTCAGATCCTGAAACAGTATGGTATCGACGATGTAAAAAGCATTTAAGGTGGTGGTGATGAAGATTCAATTTAGATCGGACTTATCACACCAAATCGATGCGGTTGAAGCTGTTTTAGGTGTGTTTGAAGGGCAGGAAACATTTCAATGCAATTTTACTGTAGCTGATAATGTGCTGGCGAATCAGCAGTTGGATATCTTTGGTAAAAACAACGACATCGGTGTCGGTAATACTCTTACCTTATTGCCTGATGAAATTTATGCCAATACGCGTAATGTTCAGTTAAAGAATGGCTTGCCACAGGTTGAAAACGCAAAGCAAGAACTGCCAGGTCTGGATTTCAGTGTTGAGATGGAAACCGGTACAGGTAAAACCTATGTGTACCTGCGTTCTATCTTTGAGCTAAATCAGCGTTATGGACTGACAAAGTTCATTATCGTGGTGCCGTCCATTGCGATTAAAGAAGGCGTCTATAAATCACTGCAAATCACTGAGCAGCACTTCCGTGAGCAGTACAAAAACATCCAATATGACTATTTTGTTTATGACTCATCAAAGCGCGAACAGGTTCGTAACTTTGCTACCAATGATTACATTCAAATCATGGTGATCAATATTGATGCGTTCAGTAAGTCATTCACCGATCCTACGAAGGAAACTACCGCGAATCTGATTCACCGTACAGATGACAGGCTGAACGGAATGAAGCCTATTGAATTTATTCAGGCTACTCGCCCTGTCGTTATTATTGACGAACCACAGTCAGTTGTATCAACGGCAAACCGAAAAGAAGCGATTGGCAGCTTAAAACCGCTGTGTACATTCCGTTATTCAGCCACATTGAAAGAAGCGCCGCACTTGCTGTATAAGCTTGACTCTATTGATGCCTATGAACGCAAACTGGTTAAGCAAATTGAGGTTGCTTCTCTGGATGTTAAGGATGGGCACAACCAAGCCTATATTAAGCTAGTGAGTGTTGATAATAAGAAATCCCCCATTTCTGCCAAGATTGAAATTGATGCTCAAACGCGCACAGGCAAGCTGCAACCACGTAAGGTAATAACTATCAAAGATGGACAGGTCAATGACTTATTCGAACTTTCGGGTGGGCGTAGTGTTTATGAAGGCTATGTCGTCAACGATATTTATTGCGAAGAAGGTAATGAGTATATTGACTTTACCAGTCGTGATGAAATTGTGCGCCTTGGGCAAGCCATTGGCGAAGTGGATTCGGAGGCCTTTAAGCGCATTCAAATAGCCAAAACTATCGAAGAGCACCTAGAAAAAGAGCTGAAGTTCTACCACAAGGTAACAACGGGCTATGACAAGCTCGACCACTCGAAAATCCTAAGCCAGAAAGGTATTAAGGTGCTGAGTCTGTTCTTTATCGATAAGGTTGCCAACTACCGCGGCTACTCTAAAGATGGCGTTCCTGTTCAGGGTAAGTTTGCCAAGTGGTTTGAAGAAGAGTTTACCAAGCAGGTTAGCAAGTCCAAATATCGCGTGTTGTACCAGAGAATCTGGGATAACGATGGAGATAAATACACCATCAACGCAGTAGCGTTGCAAGAACTCACTCAAACAGTGCATGATGGCTACTTTGCACAGGACAAGAAAAAAGATGCTTCTGGCAATCCTCAGTTCGCTGATTCGAAGCTTTCAGCCAAAGGCGAAGGGGGTAAAACAGCGGCCGATGAGTCGGCTTATAACCTGATCATGAAAGACAAAGAAAAGCTTCTATCTACGGACGAGAAGCTGCGCTTTATCTTTTCACACTCGGCACTGAAAGAAGGCTGGGACAACCCGAATGTTTTCCAGATCTGTACGTTGAATGAAACCAGCTCAATCACTAAAAAACGACAGGAAATCGGTCGTGGCCTCCGTTTAGCTGTTGATCAATCTGGTGAGCGAGTGCCTTACGGTTTTGAGGTAAATACCCTGACCGTTATGGCAAACGAATCTTATGAAAGCTTTGTTTCTGAACTGCAAAAAGAGATTGAAGCGGAAGAAGGCATTAAATTTGGTGCGGTTGAGTCTCACCAATTTGCCAACATTGTTGTTTCTGGCGAACTGGATCAGAAAGCCTTCTTGGGAACGAAGAAGTCAGAAGAGATCTTCCAGCACCTTCTGTCTCAAGGTTATATCGATGACAAAGGCAAGATTCAGGATGTGCTGAAAATTGCCATCAATAACAACGAGGTAAATCTGCCATCCAGTGTTGCTGAGCATACTGATGCCATCGTTGCCATGTTGAAGAAACTGGCAAAAGGCCTGAACGTGAAAAAACACGAAGAGAAACGTTCTGTAGCCTTGTGTGAAGATACAAATGGTAAGCAGGTTGTACTTGGTGAAGCCTTCAAGGCTCTTTGGGGGCGGATTAAATACAAAACGACTTATCGTGTTAACTTTAGTATCAACAAGCTGGTTGAAAACTGTATCAAGGAAATTAGAACGAACGTAGCGGTAGCCAGCGCCAAGTTTCAGTACACCAAGGTTAAGGTTGCTATTACTGAAGCAGAATTGGAAACCTACGATGAGAAAACAAAAATCCAGTACTACCGCAATCGCAATTTCCAGTTGCCAGATATCGTGACTTATCTAACTGACCAGACCAATCTGACCCGTCAGACAATTATCGATATTCTGCTAGGGTTGGGAGATAAGCTGGAAAATTTCAAAAAAAATCCTCAGCACTTTATCGAGTTAGTCGGTGAAGTTATCCGTAAGCAGATGCGTATTGTCATTGTAGATGGCGTTAAATATCAGCGTATTGGTGACGAGGCATATTACGCCCAAGAGCTTTTCCAAGAAGAAGAGCTGACTGGCTACCTCAAGGATATGGTGAAAGCTGAAAAATCGGTATATGACTACATCATTTGCGATTCAGATACCGAATTTAACTTCGCCGAAAAGCTAGAAAGCGCTGAAGAAGTGAAGATTTATTCCAAATTGCCATCATGGTTCAAGATTGATACCCCGCTGGGCAGTTACAATCCTGACTGGGCAATATTAATAGACAAAGATGATGGAGCGGGGGAGCAGCTTTACTTTGTGGTTGAAACAAAATCAAGCATATTCTCAGATGATCTGCGTGAGGCTGAAAAGGCTAAGATCAAGTGTGGCGTTGAGCATTTCAATGCGTTAAGCAAAGACAAAGATGGTAAAGAGGTAACCAACGCTGCCAAATTTGTCAAAGCTGATAACTTTGATACGTTCAGTACTAATTTTTAATCTTAATGGCATCAAGGCGCGGGTATCTTTGCCCACTGTGACGCCGGATAGGTTTACGCAAGCCTCAAATTCATCAAAAAAATTAGTGTTGCAAAAACGGGGGATGACTATAGATTCTCGAAAGAGAATATTATATTTAGAGTCAATCAACATGTTGAATACATGATCGAAAAATGGCGCAAGGATAATTCAGAACTGATTAGCGGAGAAAACAGCGCCGAAGCATTGCTGAAAAAAATTAAAGCCGAACGGGAATCAGCGAAACCAGAAAAGCGAGGCCGTAAAAAGAGCTAATTGCGCTATTAGTACAATTGTTTACATTACAATCTGGTACTTTATAGCCCGATAAAAATGCGGCAATAAGAAAGGATAATAACAATGACCGATGCAGAACAGTTTCCTGAAAAAGCGGTTATCCAGAAGATTCTCCGGGAAAAAATGATCACATTGGCTCACCAATGGATCACGGAACGTGCATATATTCTGGATACCGAAACCACGGGGTTAGATAAACAGGCACAGGTCGTTGAGATAGCCGTTACAGATACAGATGGACAGGTGATTTTTCAGCGTCGCCTCCGCCCTTCTGTTCCGATTGATAAAGCAGCGCAAGATGTTCACGGTATAACCCTGATCGCTCTGCGTAATGAACCGCAATGGCCGCAGGTTGTTGATGAACTTATCCCGCTCCTGATCAGCCGTCCTCTGATTATTTTTAATGAAAATTTTGATCTCAGGATAATAGCCCAGACCGCAAAAGCATTTGCGATGGATACGCGCTGGTTGAAACAGGTACAGTCCCGGTGTGCAATGGAGTTATCCGCCCTGTTTTATGGCGCGACAAACCGATATGGTACTATTTCACTGGTTAATGCAGCACGTGCTGCGGGTGTGTCGGTAAAGGGAAAGGCGCATACGGCGGTGGTGGATTGTCAGACGACTGCCGCAGTGGTTCGTTCCATTGCGAATTTATATCCACAGTTAAAATAGGAAATTATCCGGCTCACAATAAAGCCCCCCGCCCACCAAAAACAGCCACAAAAGGGCGGGTGAATAAAATCAAATACTACCAATGATTTCAATAATAAATCCTTATCTGATGCAGATAATCTGTTAACTTGCTCTGTTGCAGTCAGATATTTAACCTCTACGGTATGTGACTGTGATGATTTAAGCAGCATATCCAAGGCATTGTACGCTTCTGGAGGGACACCGAATAATTCTGCAAATGCCGATTGAGCTTCGGATAATTGTTTAAAATTGAAATTAATCAGAGGTAGTTCAGCCAGCGTCTTATCACCATCAAATGCGCGTTTCAGACAGGGCAGATATAACAGGCGATAATCCCCTTCCATCAGTTCAGAACGTAACTCAACTAAATGATTTAAATAATCTTTTGCATCGTCATCGTCCATATAGTAATCATTTTCGTCCACAGAAAAGGTGAATAACACATAGCCATCCACTTTCTCACAGGTCACGGAATCTCCATCATCAATGCACATAAATACCTGAGGGTTCGTATCTGATGGTACTTTCAGATAGCAAATAACCTGCCCCCAATTCGCATAATAAAGCCCTATATCAAAATACTGAGCCATTAATTTATCTGGATCAGCCTTTAAATCACTGTAGTTGTAATGAACAGAAAAATGACTTGAACTTATTTCGGCACGACTAGAGATCATTCTCAGTCTGGTTTTTTGCTGTGCGGACAACACGCTATCCAGCCGTTAAAAATGGTAATATTGATATTCACTCATGGTTAGATATCTATAAATTTAAGCTCATTAATTCAGATAATTAGCTCCTATCTTAATAGGATTTTACTACTTTAATTTAACTGCCTTCGTGGTATAACGTTATGATTTAAACGTTTAAACGGAAGTTATCTTAAAGCATGATGCAATACACAGATAGAGTTACTCATTCATTAATTTGCGGGGCAGTTTACATCGGCTGGTTTGCTTTATCTTTCCTGCCAATTTTTTTTCCTAATGCGGTAGAGTTATACCGTTCTAGCTTAGCTACTCCAGTATTATTTATTTTGATCTGGTTACCCTATTCACTACTTTGTTGGCGCAGTTATCAGAGAACATTTAACCTAATGCCTCTGGGAAAACTACGCTTGGCAGATTTTGTATTACCTGTGCTGGCAATATTTGCCCTGATTTGGATCAATGGCATGGTCATGTATTAAATAGTTAGATTGAATATCAAAAATAGTACTCACGCTCAATAAAAGTTCCTATCACCTTATCGTGCATTTCTTCGGATTTTGAATAACTGATAGTTTTTCTATTCAGTCTTTTTACTCGAGTACGCTGAGTTAAATTCGTTCTCTCT
>NZ_NJAI01000001.1:782076-827777 GCF_002632725.1 Xenorhabdus hominickii | reverse complement strand
GATTTGTGACAATAACGGCAATAGACGTCAGCTTTGGCCATGCTTTACCCTTAAAAGGCGGGAAGCATATCACAACAACTAACTATTTAATACATGACCCTTGTCTCCACCACCACTAATTAAAATATGTCGGCCTTCAATATAATCATTAATAGTAAAATTACTATTAGACTTGGGATGAGATCTCCGAAATATAACAACAAGTTGATCTTCGGCCATCATCTTTCCGTACAAATTATCGGGTACATAATCGGCAAGCGTCGCTACTAAATCAACATTGTGTTCAACAAAATTATTTAGGTTTTCTTTATGCCACAATTTATATTCAATACTAACGTTCGGTGCCTCATTTTCAACAAGACAAAATATAGACGGTAAGATAGCCTGGGCAACATAATCGCTAGAAGCTAAGGTGAATTTTCTTTTACAAAGGCTTGGTTCCATTGACTCTGGTACATATAGATTATCTAATTGCTGCATCAATACTGGAAGCTGTTCTTTCAGTTTCTCTCCTTTTTTAGTAAGGATGAATTGATTTGCTTCTCTCACAATAATCTTGTCATGAAAATCTTCGCGAAGCTGATTTAATGTTTTGCTCATGGCAGATTGTGTAACATTTAACTGCTTTGCAGATTCAGTCAGATTAAGTGTTTGCAGTATTGATACTAAAGCGGGTAGTAATTTGTAATTATTCAAGATGTACTTTCCATATCTAAAACACTTAAGGATTATAATTACTTTCAGTAATTAGATTATTTTTAAAGAATTATACAACTTATTTTGATGTTAGAGGGAGACTATACAAGATAACGATGCTTCATTGGTTCACATCATGATACTCCCCCCATATAAATACAAATGGTTGCTTTATCAAATAAAAAATAACATGAAAGATTGTGCAGGATATTTATCTGATTAAAAACGTATTTTTGCAGGAGGTAGCATGGATAACCATTATGATATTTTGATCATCGGCGCTGGTGTTGCAGGCATTGGTATGGCATGTCATTTAAAAAGAGAATGTCCCGATAAAAAAGTGATTATCTTAGAACGTCGTCAGTCCATTGGAGGTACTTGGGATTTATTCCGTTATCCGGGTATCCGTTCAGATTCGGATATGATGACTTTTGGCTATCGATTTCGGCCTTGGTCTGCAAGCAGTGTTTTTGCTGATGGATCTTCAATTAAAAATTACATCAGAGCAACGGCAAAAGAGTATGGGATTGATAAAAAAATAGAGTTTGGATTAAAAATTACTCATGCGGACTGGTTAAGTGCGACCAGTCAATGGATTATCACTGCGGTTGAGGAAACCAGTGGTGAAACTCGAACTTTTACCTGTAATTATCTGATCGCCGCAACGGGTTATTATAATTATGATGAGGCCTATTTACCTGAATTTCCTGGTATTAAGGATTTCAAAGGCCCAGTTATTCATCCTCAACATTGGCCTGAAGGATTGGATTACAGGGGGAAGCGGGTTGTCGTCATTGGCAGTGGAGCAACAGCAGCCTCTTTAGTCCCAACAATGGCAAATGATGTTGAACATATCACGATGCTACAGCGTTCCCCCAGTTATTACTTATCTGTACCCGGAATAGATAAAATTTCCGAATTTCTCAATAAACTTATACCAAAACATTGGGTTTATACATTCAGCAGAAATCGCAATATTTTTTTTCATCGTTTACTTTATAAAACCAGTCGACACTTACCGACGTTATTGAAATCGTTTTTACTGTCCTCTGCCCGCAAAAGGGTCGGTGACAAATTTAACATGAATCACCTGACACCCAAGTACATGCCGTGGGATGAGCGGTTGTGTGTGATCCCTAATGGTAATTTTTTAAAATCACTGAAAGAAGGTAAAGCTTCTATCGTGACTGATCAGATAGAACGTTTTACTGAAAACGGTATTTTTCTGGAATCTGGTAAAGAATTACTGGCGGATATTATCGTTTCCGCGACTGGGCTGAAATTGCAGTCGCTTGGCGGTATTGATATTTCTATTGATGAGCAAAAATTACAGGGCAATTCTCGCATGCTCTATAAGGGAACGTTGGTACAAAATATCCCGAATTTTGCCTATTTGTTTGGGTATATCAACAGTTCTTGGACATTGAAAGTGGATCTATCCGCAGATTACGTCTGCCGTTTATTGAAAGAGATGGATCGTCGTGGTGCGAAGTCTGTGACACCTCATGCCCAGCCCGATGAGATGCTGAAACATGAAAATATTTTTGGTGAGTTGCAACCAGGTTATGTTAGACGAGGTGATAAAGATCTCCCTCGTCAGGGACGTAGTCCGAATTGGCATGTTCCACATGATTATAAAAAAGATAAAGAGGTATTGGGGCAGCCAGTGGATGATGCGGCTCTGAGATGGAGATAATTATTTAATTTTCATTCGAATATTTCGGCATGATACGGATTTTTTGAATCCAAAAGACATCATTTTTTCAGTTATACAATTCAAAATATACGGTTATTGTCCGTATATTTTGGATTGCTCTCAATTAAATGCTATCTCCATTAAGTATTCTAAACTCTCATTTATGGATAAACTTCAATATTTAGGGAATTTGCCCGTGCTTACAACAACGGGCTGTTTATATTCTTTAATATCTTTAACTAATTAAAACTATCTTTTGGTTATTATCCACTTTTTTGAGAGCCAAGAGAAAAGCAGCCCTGCAATGACACCAAAAATATGCCCTTCTGTTGAAATCCCTTCTTGCCACGGTAACAAACCAAAGACGATACTGCCGTAATACACGAAGACCAGAATGGCAAATAAGAAATCTTTTGCTCTCCTCAGGAAGAAAGCATTGGCCAGTAATAATCCCCATAAGCCAAAAATCCAGCCGCTGGCACCGATATGAATGGCTGTATGGCCAAATAACCAGACTAACGTGCCTTCCGTAAAGATAATAAACAGGCTGGCAAGCACATAATAGCGAATGGAGTGAGTCATCAGTAATGCACTCAGTACCAGTAAAGCAGGAATATTACTGAGTAGATGTTCCCAGTTGCCATGCAAGAACGGGGATAGTGGAATACCGATCAACCCTTGAGCATAGCGGGGAATAATGCCGAAATGACTTAATGCACCACCAGTTAAGGTATCAAGCAATTGGATGATGATGAGTATTGATACTAACCCTATTAGGATATGAAAGCGTTGCTTGAACCATACTGCCATCATTGTCTCCCTATTTAAAATTCGAAATGACATGACAAGATATTATTTCCCTTATGATAACAGGGAACATGGTTATTAGCGGATATATCTTGTTGGCGGATGGGCTATCCTATTTATTACCACATTTTTTACCAATTATTTCCGGCTCACGACCTGAAAAAGGGTTTTCCATATAATTAGCCAATTGCTGATAATTAAACAGAATAAAGAAAAAGCAACTCAATATAATGATCAAACAGATAAAAAACAGGTGGATACCGCTGACATTCAAAAAGAAGAAAGTGATTGATACGATGAAATTGGGGAACAATGACAATGCGAGTGTTCCCAAAACAATGTTTGAGATAAACCTAAATGGAGGAATTCTTTGCAATATGGCGAACACAAAGAAAGGGATAAACAAGCCAAAAGTTGATATAAAAATGATATATTCAGGCTCTTTCACCATCTGATCGGCAAAACCAAAGAGATCAAAAGGGATGGTTAACATAAGGTTTCCTTATTTATCTATGACGCTGATATTAAGCATTGTGCGTGGTTGATAGCCCAATATTTTGGCAAATATCAAGTTAGGGAATGTTTGGATGCCGGTATTATAGAGAGCCACACTCTCATTAAAAAACTCACGGCGATCAGCAATTTTATTTTCCAATAAGGTAAGTCGTTTCTGTAATTTGTACAGACTGTTTAACGCTTGTAATTCTGGATATTTTTCTGCCAATACCAGAACCTTTTGCAAGGTATTAGTGATTTTATTGTTTATCTGGATCTTCTGGTTAGTTTGGTGACAGGTAAAGTAGTGCTCGCGCAACTGCGTCAGCTCCAGTAGCAGTGATTTTTGATGTGTCATCGCTTGTTTGGCAATATTCACCAATTCTGGAATTTCATCTACCCGCTGTTTTATCAGTACATCAATATTGGCAAAGGCCTTCTCAACGTTATTACGTAGCATAACCAGACGGTTATAGAGGGTGATCCCCCCGCTTATTCCGTAGATAAGCAGGAAGAAAATCACCATAACTGTCATAATTATTTCCATTTCTCTTGTGACCTTAATGCTTCGAATGATTTCCTAACGCCTGAATACTTTCAACCAAATCAGCAAGTTGGGCAACAACACGATCACCCACATTGGTATTATCGCCACCCAGTGCTTTATTCCGTGCAAAATCACGTTTAATCTGCTGCCAGCGTTGTGCTTCTTCTGGTGTCATCGTGCCGCGAATCTCTGCCAGTTTAAGTAAGTTCTCTTCGGCACCACTTGTCAGTAATTGAGCTTCACCCAAATAGTGATCATCAATAATGCGTCGTATCTCTTCGACATTCATGACCGCAGAAATTTTTTCGCTGAGTTTGTTCATGTTGCGGTAGCTGCCTTGTAATTTGAATGGCGGCTCTGTCCGGTATTTGTCTGATTGCGCGGCGCTGGCGATGTATTGTTGGTTCACTTTGAACACGGTATCCCGCATCATCAGCAAGCGCTCAAGGATTGCGACAATTTCGGTAATTTCAGCTTCGCTGTAAGGATAGCTCAGTCCATTGCTGGAGAAGGATTTTCCCATCGCTTTATCGATCAACAGGTATAGATCGTTCATGTCACGCAATGCCAGCGGAGCCAGTACTGGATTTGAGGTTAGGCTATTTTCGATATAACTCAGCGTAAATGCTTCTTCCATGCCACCCAGCACTTCACCGAGGTTATAGATATCGGCACGGTTTGCCAGCATATCCGGGATTTTGAATAGTTCGCCGGATTCGGTATAAGGGTTACCAGACATGACAACGCAGAATTTTTTACCGCGCATATCGTAGGTTTTAGTCTGGCCTTTCCAGACTCCTTCGATACGTCGTGTTCCATCACACAGGGAAATAAATTTTTGTAAGAATTCAGGGTTGGTGTGCTGGATATCATCAACATACAACATGACGTTATTACCCATTTCCAGCGCCAGATTCAGTTTTTCTAATTCCTGACGAGCGGTCGCATTCGGAGCCTGAGCTGGGTCGAGTGACAGGACATCGTGTCCGAGCGCTGGTGCGTTGATCTTCATGAAGATCAATCCGAGGCGATTGGCGATATATTCCATCAACGTCGTTTTGCCGTAACCGGGCGGAGAGATCATCAACAACATTCCCATGAGATCGGTTCGTTTTCCTTTGCCGATTGCACCAATCTGTTTGGCAAGATTATCACCAATCAGCGGCAGGTAAACGTCGTTGATCAGTTTGTTGCGAACGAATGAGCTGAGTGGTCGTGCTTTAAATTCGTGTAGACGTAACGTTTTCCGTTGCTGGTTCAACACACCTTGACGTAATTCCTGATAATGGTGATAGGCTGGTATAAATACCTTACGTTGTTTGCGCATCCGGCAGAAATAGTCATCAAGACTTAGCGTCAGAGTTTGGTTGGCAATAGAAGGATGCTCGCCAATTAAATCAGTGACGGTAAAGTGCAGATCGACTTCGCTGAAACGAGTATTGAGCGTTTTTTCCAATAAGATCAGTGCAACAGATTCTGATATATAGCCTTTCAGCGGGGTAAACTCTGGCAGGGAACAAAGGCCATTCAGCCAGTTTTCCACCAGCATCCAGCGTTGTGCAAAACGTTGGCCAAGATTTTGCTGTGAATGGTTGAAATCCCCCCACATATGGGCTTTTTCTAATTCAAATTGCAGCCCTTCCAATAGCGCACGGGCATATTTACTGAAATTGAATTCCACGGTTGTCCGGCTCAGTGCCAGACTCAGGTATTCCGCTGCTTGTGTCTGTTGGTAAGGTTCATATTCGATGGGATGGCGCTCAAGGAACAGGCTAATCTCCGCTTCGATTTCTGCCTGTAAATCCAGTAAGCCTGCATTATTACGGAAAAGCTGATAAATATTGGCACAAGTACGAGCGCGTTCTGGCCACAATGCAGGTTGTTCTTCGCGCTGAACTTGTTCCCAAAACAGTACGGCAATCGCTCTGGCGTGAGGGTTAAATCGCAAAAGGTCAGCACTTTCCCCGACAGGAATTAATTTGCGCAAGATCGCTACGGCATCACGGTCATGAATGCCTTTTTCATACCCTTCGTTGTAGCGGGGGGCGGCAAATTCACGCACGGTTTTTTCCAGTATGTCAGGTTGGCTTAACAGGGATTTCAGCCCATCCAACGTTAAACCTTCTTGTTCTTTGCTGGCAGCATAAATCAGCGAGTAGGCAAGATATTCAGCACGGTAAACTTCCGTTGATTCTGATTCAAGTGAGGTAGTCCAATAAGGTTTCAGGGAGCCAAGCTCTGGGCTATCAATTGGCTCCTGATAATCGGTTCCGGTCAGATGCAGATAAAGGTGATCTCCTCGTGGCAGGATGGTGAGATCCAGTTCTTGAGTATTGACGCTGAAACGGTGGCGAGGGCCAAGTTTGATAACGTTGCCGCCATCTTCATAGATCTCAGTTTTATCCCGCAAGCTACGGATAGCCTGATCCCGCGCTGCCTTGAATTTGGCATCAATATCATCCGCTTTTACGCTGTCTTTCAGTTCCCGCAAACGTTCAATGATTTCCCGGGTTTTCAGCGATAGGATATCGGACGCAAAGAAGGCATTCAGTTCATCAAGGGAAGAAAATTTTGCTGTCCGGCGACTAATGCTATCCAACAACCGCTCTGCCGCAACCTGTAAGTTATGGGTCTTGCGCTGACGTTCATCCAGCAGTGACTGCTTGTGAGTTTCAAAGGTTTCCAGTAACTCTTCACGTTTGTCCAAAATATCATTCAAGAACTCATCGTGATCACTGAATTGGGTTTCCAGTTCTTCGAGTTGTACCAGAAGACGAGAGAGTTGTTCGTCACAACGTTCAGGATTGGTAGAAAGCGTCAGGGCATTGGTAATCCCCTGACTGAATAATTTAAATTGAGCACCAAATTGAGCAACGGATTCAACTGATCCCTGTTCCTTACGGCGTTGTTGTAGTCTGGCGCGAGTTTGGTTCAGCAGGGCATAAATTTCGGAAATGGATTCAATAATGTGGGTCTGCTGGGTTGTGTCTTCGAATTTTAGCGAAGCCATCAAGTTTGACAGCATATCCAGATCCGTGGACATTTTCTCCATGCCAGCCAACGGCTCGGTAAGCTGGGCACTGTTAGCGGCTGCCTGAACTTGTTTCTCCAGTTCTTGTAATTGCTGGTTAAATGGCTGTAATGCTTTTTCACTGGCAAGAAATTCGGCCGTTGCGAGTGAAATGCGCTGCTGATTGTCAGACAGTTGTGTTTCCATTTCATCAAGTCGGGCCAGATCGATATAGCGATGATCGCGTAGCGTGATCAAGTGACCACGCTGGATACTCAGGCTATTTAAAGCTTCAATGAATTGCTGAGTCTCTGTCCAGCTTTCCGGTAACATTGCTGACAGTAACTCTTTTTGGTGAGATGTCGCTTCATGCATGGCTCGGATGGATCGGCGACGGATGCTTTCTACTTTTTCGTATTCATCCAATACTTTTTCGCCGGTATGGGCGATTTCTTTCAGCAATACAGAGATATTCAGGCTTTGTTCGTTATTCAGCCAATAGTAGATATCTACCAGACGACGGGCATCTTGGCAGAGTTTTTCGTAGAGCAAAGAGGAAATTTTCTGTTGTTCAATTTCTTTGGCGATATGGTAGAGATCGGATATTCCGCGTACCAGTTCGGCATTGCCGATGCGCCCTAAAAAGCTGTTTCTTGCTGGCTGAAGGGCTGCGTATTCGTCAGAATAGAAGGGTGTTTGCCAAATTTGCATTGGATGGATGCGGGTTGGTTCCTCTGATTGCCCTTCAAAAAGCACCATCTGACCATCTTCCAGCATGGCGTAGCCGTGACCAAACAGCGGGTTCTGTAGTTTTCGTTCGATCAGGTTGTAGTTAAACAGCGCAAGACGACCCAAATTCGGTTCATAGAAGATGTACATGACATCTTCGCCATTGGGGGAACGGCGAACGCGGCGGAAACGCATACCATCCATTGGCTGATCGAAGGTTTTGTATTCCCCGCTTTGCAGGTAATAACCGCCGGGGAAAATAATGCCGTGATCTTCCGGTAATTGAATGCAGGCAAAGCCGATGGCATCAATGCGTTGTACGCTCTGGGTCAGGGTGTTGTAGACCAGATAACGCCAGGATTCTTCGCGGTAAGGCAGGATTTTCAGTAAGATCAGGCTGCCCGTCTGAGCGTATTCTATCTGTGCATCATCCAAAGATTGGGTTTTATCCAACACCGCTTCCCGGTAAATTCCCAGCCCATCTTCGGTATTGTTTTCACATTTAATGGTCAAATCACCGCCAATGGTTTCGACAAACACTGTATCCAGAATGTTCATATGTGGATAGCGGCCATTAACGGTGTTTTCCCGCGTGGTTTTCTGCCATTCAAAATCGTAAGCAGGCGGTAAGGCGATATCGCGTTCACCGCGATTATCAATATAGGTTATTTCGGTTTTATCACTGGAAATTGTCCAACGGAATACGCGAATATCGGTGATCCGTTCACCAATCTGGAAACTGGCGAGCAATTTGCCATCGCGTTCGACCAACTCTAATAGCTGGGTGTTTTTGTAGTAAGTATAAAGTTCGTTGAAATCTTGCACAAAGCTGGTGATGTTGAGAAATGTACCCGTCAGTGGGACCGATTCCACATCATATTCGTCATTCTCTTTCTTGAGCTTGTACAGGGAAAAGACATCTTCAACCCGCGTCTCTTTTTTCAAGCCGAGGAATACGTTGTAGCCAAACAACAGCCAATCACCGACCCGGACAATATCGCGGGCAACACAATTATTTTCGGTGCGAATGCGGATACGCCCGATAATGTCGGTCTGGTTTTTGCCAAATTCTTCTAAGCGGCGGGTATTCAGCAGACTGACTTTTTCATGTAGCTGCTGGCCTTGCTCAGACAGGCGATTGCGTAAGATATCGTAGGCTCCGCCTTCCGCGACAGCATTATCCAATAATTCCTGTTCACGATTATACACTTGGCTATCTGACATGGCGTATCACGTTTCCTTGCTCAAGATTGATTGTAATGACGTTAATTCTGGTTTTGGGCACCTTACAGACATGCTGGATGATTATTTTATATGAGGTAGGGCATCCAGTATGGCCAGTTCAGGGAAAGATCCGTCACAGTTGCCTGTGACGGATGGGTGTTACTTATTTACGCTTCGGTATTGTCTTTGCTCTGAGGCTTTTTATTACTTGCACTGAACATGCTGACTAAAGACTGTACTTCTGGGTTTTGCAGGAGTGAATCGAGGTTCAGCTTTTGTTCCCCGACTTCTTTTTCACCTTTGCCTGCCAACAATTTCTGCACGGCATCTTTTACCAGAGGGCTTTTGTCTACCACGCCATTAATTGCCTTGCCCACACTTAGCGCTTTGGAGAAGGTATTGAAGAAGCTGCCATCGCCACCCACGATATCAATATTGGTTTTGCTGAGTGCCGCAGCCAGAACTTCCGCTTGTTCTTTGGCGATCTCTTTGTTGGCTGCAATAGAAGCCATCTCTTGCTCAAAGTTTTTCTCAAGCTGCATACGGAATTCTTCGTGATCGCGAGCAGTATCGTTGAGGTTACCCATAGCTGTGAATTTGTCAGTCAGACCATCTGCTTCTGCTTTCAGGCGTTGGCGGATAACTTCAGCTTGCGCTGCACCCAGTTGGCCTTCACCACGGGCTTGTGCCACCAATTTTTCTTCCAGTACTCTGGCATCCACCAGACCCAGTTTTTCTTTGGCATGGGCTTGCTGCTCATCACCACGTGCTTGTGCTGCCAATTTCTCTTCCAGCACTTTGGCATCGGCAAGACCTTGTTTCTCGGCTGCATGGGCTTGGGCTTCCAGTACACGAGCTTCAGCCAGACCTTTTTCTTGTGTCCCACGGGCTTCTGCCAGCAATTTTTCAGCAATGATATTAGCTTGTACCAGACCTTCTTTCTCTTCTGCTTCTGCCTTGGCTTGGCGGATCCGGGCTTCGGCCAGGCCTAATGCGGCTTCTTCGGCCTCAACACCTTCCGCCATGCGTTTTTTCGCTTCTGACTGTTTGGCTGCCGCTTCCAACTCGGCCTGCGCCATGGTGCTGATTTCCAATGCCTTGAATTTGGCACTGTTTTCATCCGCCTCGGCTTGTTTCACCTGACGAACCAGTTCTTGTTCTGCTTTAGCCTGAGCATCAATAATCGTGATTTGTTTCTTGCGGTCAGCTTCAGAAATCATGCGTACTTCTTTGATGCGCTCTTCTTCCTGAGCAACGGTTTTTTCTACCGCAACACGTTCACGAATGACGTTGGAGATATTCTTGCGCTCTTCTTCCAGTGCTTTTTCTTTCTCGATGCGCTGGAGTTCGACTTCACGCTCACGGGAAACAATTTCCAGCTCCTGCGCACGGATCACTTTCTCCATCTCAATGGCGACGGCGCGAGAGCGGTTTTGTTGCGCTACTTCCACTTCACGCAGGCGGTTTTCTTCGCGAATTTCGATTTCTTGTTGAGTCTGGATGCGGGCTTGTTCTGCTTTCAGACGTTCTTCTTCTTTTACCCGCAGGGTTTCGGCAGTTTCACGTGCACGGATGCTTTCGATTTCACGTGTCTGACGGGCCTCTGCATCGGCTTGCTGGCGTTCCAAGGCTAGGCTTGCTTCACGGGTTTCCACGTTTTTCTTCTGGATAGCCAGCTCTTGATCGCGTTCTTTCTGGTTGGTTTCAATATTATGGATGGCGGTGATTTCGGTAATTTTACGAATACCTTCCGCATCAAAAATATTGTTCGGATCTAGTGAGTTTTTCGGGGTTTGTTCCAGATAGTCGATGGCGACGTCTTCCAGCGCATAACCGTTAAGATCTTTACCGATGACATCAACAATGCGATCACGGAAGTTCTGGCGATCTTCAAACAATTTTGACAGTTCAAATTGTTTACCCACGGTTTTTAATGCTTCTGAGAATTTTGCGCTGAACAAGGTGTTCACGGCGTTATGGTCAGAAGCACGTTCAACCCCGATGGATTTTGCCACTTTGAGTACATCTTCGGTGGTTTCATTGACTCGCAGGTAGAATGCAACGGTAATGTCTGCACGCAGGTTATCTTTACAGATCAGTCCATCTTTGCCCCGGCGATCGACTTCCAGCGTCAACAGAGATATGCGCATGAACTCTTTTTTGTAAATCACCGGATAGACCAGCGCACCGGTAAAATGTACTTTCGGTTGGGCTGACATATCGTTGACGATTAACGCCGTTCCTTGTGGGACTTTGATATAAAACGCTTTGAAAAGCCCAAAGAAACCCAGAATGACGATGATTATCGTCGCAATGATTATCAAGAAAGGCATGAAATCTGCCATGGCAATATCTGACATGTATTTCTCCATTTTATTTTGGGGCGAACTTGGTTGGGGCCAACGGGTAAGGTATCGGGAACCCAGATCTTAAGCAGCTATTCATCCATGACTGAAATGTTGAGTGAGGCATGTCAGATAGCAATGTTTACTGTAGTGACTTAAGGCTATTTCTTGAGAAATAAGCAGTCATCACAATTTAAATTCTTCTTCACTAACTACGGTATAACTATGTGTTTCTGGGTCATAACTGATCAGTACCACGTGGTCGCCACGAACAATTCCGTCACTTTCTGGTGCCCGTATCTGCAAGATCAGACTGGCGCCGTGGTTATTCATTAGGGCTTCACCACGTTGCTCGGTCACGATGGGAGAGCGGACTTCGGCTACTTTGCCAATGAGATTATCGACACTGTTGGAGCGATTAAGTTTGGACAATTTAGGTTGTAATGGGCGTAGTAACATTGATGTCAGCAATAGGGCAAGGAAACTCACGACAAAGAAAGTAACTGTTCCAAACAAATAACGGAGCACGTCTGTTTCAATAAAGCGGAGTACTAAATGCATACTGAAATAGCTGAGTGGCCAGCCAATCAGAGTAATCAGCGTAATAATAACGGTGATGGGAATTCCTGTCAGACCGAGTTTCGTTAACCAACCAGCTAGAGAAGACGCATCGAAACCATCCGCATCTATATTCAAAATATCAATATCAAGCAAACCAAAAGCGGCACAAATCCAATAAAACAAAACAATCAATAACAGCCCGCTGAAGATAACAACCGGAAAAGCCAAACAGTTTTGTAAGAAAAGCGCCATCAGAATGCTGTCTCAAGATGATAATAATTAATAAATAATTCTTAATTAAATCAGGTTTAAGAATTATTTAATAGCAGAACAGAGGGCTTTTTTGAAACATATCGCAATAATTAGATAACTCTGATTAATGGATATTCCTCATTGTCATTGGTTATGCATACCCATAATTGTTAGTTTTATGCAGAAATGAAATGGTGAGTGCCAAAATAACCGAGAAATATAAAGTAATTTTCTCATCAAGTGAAAATTAGTAGTGGAAAAATCTAATGTCGTAATATGAGTAAGGAATAGAAGCATATCAATTTAGCTATTGCCTGATAAATGGTTCATTTTTTTATTATTAAAACTCAATATATTAACCATGGTGACTATTGTAATGGTAGTAAACGGGAGTTGTCAGCAACAGGAAATTGAGTTACTGTAATGTTATATTATAACATTTTTTGGGGGGTTTATGAGATCGGGTATTCATCCTACTTATCGAACTGTCGTGTTCCATGACACTAGTGCTGGTACTTATTTTAAAGTTGGTTCAACGATTTATACCGAAAAAACCATTACGTTGGAGGGGAGTGAATATCCCTATGTCACGATTGAAGTGTCAGCGGAATCACACCCTTTTTATACCGGCAAGCAGAGAGCGTTATCGCAGGAAGGGAGTATGGCTCGTTTCCAGAAAAGATTTGGTCGATTTTTGGGCAATAAATAAAGAGGATTGTACATGCAGGTATTAAGTTCACTAAAAACAGCAAAACAACGGCACCCCGATTGTAAAGTGGTTCATCGTCGTGGTCGGTTGTATGTCATTTGTAAAACCAATCCGCGTTTTAAGGCCGTTCAGGGCAGGAAGAAAAAGAAGCGCTGATCAGAAGCCTACAGTTTTACTGTAGGTTTTTTTTATTCTCTTTTTCTATCCATTTGATATAAAAATAGTCATTTGATGATCCAATCTTTAATTCAGTTATTTTTTCGCTTGTTTACTTTTAATTTTTAATTTTTAATTTTTCGTTTTGAGTGAATGGGTGAGTAATTTATTAAATCGCTATATGGTTTAAAAATATATAGTTTAAAAATGGCAAATGCACTGCTTGGGAAATGCTGGTGCTATAGTTCATAAATGTACTTGCACCTTTCGCTATATTTTGTCAGCTTTAATGATGTTGGTGTGTTTGAAAAACATCTTTTAAGACAGGGTAAATATGATGAAAAGTGTAGGTTTTATCGGCTGGCGTGGTATGGTCGGCTCTGTATTAATGCAGCGGATGGTGGAAGAGAGGGATTTTGACGAAATAAATCCGGTTTTCTTCACAACGTCTCAACACGGGTTATCTGGGCCAGAATTTGCAGGAAAATCAGGCATCTTACAGAATGCTTTTGATATTGAAGCTCTGAATGCGCTGGATATTATCATTAGCTGTCAGGGCGGGGATTATACCAATGAAATTTACCCAAAACTGAGAGCCACTGGCTGGCAGGGGTATTGGATTGATGCTGCTTCTGCCCTGCGTATGAATAATGATGCAGTCATTATCCTTGATCCTGTTAACCATCAGCATATTCAGAATAGCTTGAATAAAGGCATCAAAA
Source organism: Xenorhabdus hominickii (assembly GCF_002632725.1). GTDB lineage: Bacteria > Pseudomonadota > Gammaproteobacteria > Enterobacterales > Enterobacteriaceae > Xenorhabdus > Xenorhabdus hominickii. The sequence continues at coordinate 813,828 of NZ_NJAI01000001.1, read as the reverse complement.
CCTTTGTTGGCGGTAATTGTACCGTTAGTCTGATGTTGATGTCATTAGGCGGGTTGTTTGCCAATGATTTGATTGAATGGGCGTCGGTATCAACCTATCAGGCCGCTTCTGGTGGTGGTGCTCGGCACATGCGTGAGCTGCTGATGCAAATGGGGATGTTGCACAATCAGGTTGTTGAGGAGTTACAGAACCCTGCTTCCGCGATTTTGGATATCGAAAAACGTGTAACGAATTTTACCCGCAGCGGTGCATTGCCAACGGATCAATTTGGCGTTCCTTTGGCGGGTAGTTTGATCCCGTGGATTGATAAGCAACTGGAAAATGGGCAGAGCCGAGAAGAGTGGAAAGGCCAGGCAGAAACTAACAAGATCTTGAATACGGGCAGTAAGGTGATCCCGATTGATGGCTTGTGTGTCCGTATTGGAGCATTGCGCTGCCACAGTCAGGCGTTTACCCTGAAATTGAAAAAAGATATCCCGATTCATGAAATTGAAACGTTACTGGCTTCTCATAATGACTGGGTTCGCGTTATCCCGAATGATCGTGAACTGACGATGCGGGAGTTAACTCCGGCGGCGGTGACAGGCACTTTGAATACGCCAGTGGGGCGTTTGCGTAAGTTGAATATGGGGCCAGAATATTTATCTGCGTTTACCGTCGGCGATCAGTTGCTGTGGGGAGCGGCTGAGCCGTTGCGCCGAATGTTGTGCATTTTGCTATAGGAAAGTTCAGAATACGATAGTTGGAATAGGTCGCCAAGAGAATAGAAGAGTGATAAATATTGGCGGCGTTTGAGATTTGTTATCCTGCATTGAATACCTTGTTTTATAGGAACCTGTTAAGGTTCCTATAAAGCAGTAGCCACCATGGTTTGGAGAAAAGGTCCAAGTACTATTTTATTTCTCCAGTATATTTAAGAGATGCAAGAATGTTAGCTCCCAAGAAAATAGAGGGCAGCATAATGTTAATACTTTTAGTAAACCGTTGTTCCCAATGTTAAAGTGACACAACGAATAAACTCAGTGCTGACCCCTCTGCGATTTTCAAGGTCTATAACCGATGTCATATTGTATTTTGGGCAAATTTCATAAAGCAATTCAGGTGATATATCTGCACCTAGAGATTTAAGCACGGCAGATGCAGTTTCGGGTTTAAAATTCATTCGGGCTTCATAAGAGGGAATAGCATTACGGATTTTCTGGAATGTCTCTCGGTTTTCATCCAAGATTTTTTCCAGATTATTATCATTAACGTGAGATAAAGCATTATCAAAGTCTGTCACACCCCGAAGCGCGAGAAGACTAATATCCATTGTATGTTTGGTAGCAAGTGATTCTGAGCCTGTTTGGGATTGGATTTTGGCATAGGCGAGTGACTTAATTTCATGGTGAATCTTACTTGCTACTTCTGGAATGAAATCAAGAGACAGAGCGATATTTTCAATTTCTTCATTAGATAGCGCGAACATCACACCTTCCCACGAATCGGTCAGTTCCATCCCCTTAGCACGAATAGCATCGGCATTTTCAGATATACGACAGAGCTCATTTTGACTCACCATAGAAGCGTCAATAATATGAGGTGAAGTGGATGTTTGGTCAGTAAATTTTTGCATGATCTTCTCCTAAATGGCATTACTATATATGTAAATGTCTCTATGGATAATGATACAGCATCCGATAAATCGGATTAGATGAATGAGTTGGTATTTTTAGTATTTTATTATTGCGAGAAAAAATAAATTAGAGTAGTTAAAATACCAATTTCTCAAATAAAAATAAATGTTAGGCGTTTATAAAATAAGAAAAAAATTAAAGTTTACAACCAATTTATGTATATTAATTAACTTCATTAGTATGGCGTTGTCAATAATTTTTTAATGAGGTATTTGTTCAGGTTTTATTGTATTGAATATTATTAGAGAATAAATTTGTAAATTACAGATATTATATTTTTTGATGAAGGCAGTATTTATATATTGTTATAGTTTTTTAGTTTGCTTATTGGATATACCCTTCATCTTTCAAGTTGCAGATTTGTTGTCTGCAACTTGAAATCTATGAGGTGTAGTTATCTGAATAAAGTCAGGAACATCAGATATCAATATTCGCCGCTTTCAGGGCATTCTCTTCGATAAATGCACGACGTGGTTCAACCGCATCACCCATCAGAGTTGTGAACAGTTGGTCGGTTGCAATCGCATCCTTCACTGTTACACGCATCATGCGACGTGTTTCTGGGTTCATGGTTGTTTCCCACAACTGATCCGGATTCATTTCTCCCAGACCTTTATAACGTTGAATGGAAAGACCACGGCGTGACTCTTTGGTCAGCCACTCCAGGGCTTGTTCAAAGCTGCTTATCGGTTGGCGACGTTCGCCACGTTCAATGTACGCATCTTCCTCAATCAGATTTCCAATCAATCCACCCAGTTTAGTGATGCGGCGGTATTCGCCACCGTGAATGAAATCGAAATCCAGATTGTAGTTGGTATCAACGCCATGTGTACGAATACGCAGAACCGGCTCATAAATTTGACGCTCACGGTTTTCATGGACTTGATAACTATAAGTGCTGCCATTCTGCTCTTTGTCGTTCAGGCGAATAGTCAGTGCACTTACCCACTCTTCCACTTTAGCCTGATCGTTCAGGGCTTCTTCGGTCAGAGCCGGATGGTAAATCAGGTTGTTCAGCAGTGCCAGAGGGAACAGGCGTTCCATACGACGGATGATTTTCTGAGTGCTATTAAATTCAGTCACCAGATTTTCCAGCGCTTCACCTTTCAGTGCAGGAGCATGCAGGTTGGTATAAAGTGCTGCGCCATCCAATGCGATGGACATTTGGTACTCTTCCATTGCATCGTCATCTTTGATGTATTGCTCTTGTTTGCCTTTCTTCACTTTATACAAAGGTGGTTGGGCAATGTAGACATAGCCACGCTCGATGATTTCTGGCATTTGGCGATAGAAAAATGTCAGCAACAGGGTGCGGATGTGAGAACCATCAACGTCGGCGTCGGTCATGATGATAATGCTGTGATAACGCAGTTTGTCCGGGTTGTATTCATCACGGCCGATACCGCAGCCCAGTGCGGTGATCAACGTTGCGACTTCCTGTGAGGAAAGCATTTTATCAAAGCGGGCTTTCTCTACGTTCAGGATTTTACCTTTCAGTGGCAGGATCGCCTGATTTTTGCGGTTGCGTCCCTGTTTTGCAGAACCTCCCGCAGAATCACCCTCCACCAAGTAGAGTTCTGACAGGGCAGGATCACGCTCCTGACAATCAGCCAGTTTGCCCGGTAATCCGGCCAGATCCAGAGCACCTTTACGGCGAGTCATTTCACGGGCTTTACGTGCTGCTTCACGCGCACGGGCCGCATCAATGATTTTGCCGACCACGGTTTTGGCATCGTTCGGATTTTCCAGCAGGTATTCTACCAGCTTCTCATTCATCAGGGTTTCGACGGCGGTTTTCACTTCGGAAGAAACCAGCTTGTCTTTGGTTTGGGAAGAGAATTTAGGATCAGGTACTTTAACGGAAATAACCGCAATCAAGCCTTCACGGGCATCATCGCCTGTGGCGCTGACTTTGGATTTTTTGTTGTAACCCTCTTTATCCATATAGCTATTGAGGGTTCGGGTCATTGCGGTACGGAAACCAACTAAGTGAGTTCCCCCATCGCGCTGAGGAATGTTGTTGGTGAAGCAGTAAATGTTTTCCTGGAATCCATCATTCCATTGCATGGAAATTTCAACGCCAATCCCATCTTTTTCTGTGGAGAAATAGAAAACATTTGAGTGAATTGGGTTTTTATTGCGGCTCAGGAATTCAACAAACGCCTTAATACCCCCTTCATAGTGGAAGTGGTCTTCTGCATTAGTACGTTTGTCGACTAAACGAATGGAAACACCAGAGTTCAGGAATGACAATTCACGCAGGCGTTTTGCCAGAATATCGTATTCGAATTCAGTGTTAATCTTGAACGTATCCATACTTGGCCAGAAACGGACAGTGGTTCCTGTATGTTCGGTATCACCGACGACTTTCAACGGAGATTGTGGAACACCATGACAATAGGTTTGTTCGTGGACTTTACCGTCACGACGGATAGTCAGTTCCAGTTTTTCCGATAAAGCGTTAACAACAGAAACTCCTACGCCATGCAGACCGCCGGAAACTTTATAGGAGTTGTCATCGAATTTACCCCCCGCATGCAGCACGGTCATGATAACTTCTGCTGCTGAAACACCTTCTTCTTCGTGTATGCCGGTAGGAATACCGCGGCCATCATCCTGCACAGAAACTGAGTTATCTGCATGGATGGTGACAAGTATCTTGTCACAATGACCTGCGAGGGCTTCGTCGATAGCGTTGTCAACAACCTCGAAGACCATGTGGTGCAGGCCGGTACCATCATCGGTATCACCGATATACATGCCTGGACGTTTACGGACGGCATCCAGCCCTTTTAATACCTTGATACTTGAGGAGTCATATGTATTCGACATCAACGTTTCTCGCTCATCTTAATCCTGTGGTTGAACCTCGATTTTGCCATGTTCTACGCGAAACATCCTGCTATTTACATCAATCATGTCTGTAACTTGCCCAAATGTAATTGCACTGACAAACACTTGGGCATGCGTAGATTTTAGACGCTCGGCTAACAACTGACGACGGCCGGCATCCAATTCTGAGGCAAAATCATCAAGCAGATACAGGCATTTTTGCCCGCTCTGTCGGGTGAAATATTCACCCTGTGCTAACCTCAACGCACACATCAGTAATTTCAACTGACCGCGGGAAAGCATATCTTCTACCGGTGTGCCGTCCGCCCTGATCCGCAGATCGGCTTTATGGGGGCCGGAAGCGGTGTAGGTTAGCGCTCTGTCGCGCTCAAATTGCCGCGCGAGCAGTTCTGCATATTCACTCTCTTTGTCCCAGCCTTGTTGAAAACTGATACTGAGTGTGAATTCAGGTAAAAACTGTTTGCAGGTCTTCTCGATATCTTCAGAAATCCCTGCGATATATTCCGCCCGCCATTGACTTATTTCAGTCGCCAGAGGGGCAAATTCGCGATCCCAATGTTGGATCTGGCTGTAGCGGGTCACTTGCCGCAATGCCGCATTTCGCTGTTTGAGCAGCCTTTTCAGGTTGACCCAGGCAGTAAAAAAGCGCGGCTCATTGTGAAAGCAGCCCCAATCAATAAAGGCCCGACGGTATTTAGGACCACCATTCAGCAAGGTGAAACCTTCTGGCGTGATCAGTTGCATGGGCAGCATTTTTGCTAACTCAGCAATTCTATGCCCGTCACTGCCATCAATCCTAACTTTGCTATCACCTTGGCGGTTTTTGCTTAAGCCCACTGACAAGGAACGTTCATGGGATTGCTGATCCAGTCGCCCATGAAGAATAAACTCCTCGCAATCATGGCGGATTACTCTGCCTGCCTGAATGCTGCGAAAAGCCCGACCATGACCCAATGTATAAATGGCTTCCAGTATACTTGTTTTACCGCTGCCATTTGGCCCAACCAAAAAATTAAATCCAGTTGCCAACGGTAAGTCAGCATTCGCGATATTACGAAAATCGCGGATCAGCAAACGCGAGAGAATCATATATATTTGAGTTAATGCTGTTACAGGCGCATTGGCATCACGACATAAGTCGCGGCCTGACTGGCTGAGTTCTCAATTTTTACGCTGGATGTGGCATCCGTCAGCAGAAGGCTCACTTGCTCGCATTTCAATGCGTTCAGAACATCCAGCACGTAGCTGACGTTGAAGCCAATTTCCATTTCAGTGCCTTGGTAACTGACATCGACGATCTCTTCGGCTTCTTCCTGCTCTGGATTATTTGCCGTAATTCTAAGTTGATTTTCACTTAAATAGATGCGAACACCCCGGAATTTTTCGTTGGATAAAATTGCAGCCCGTGAAAATGCTTGTTTCAGCGTGTCACAATTTGCTTCCAGCGTTTTATCGGGATTTTTCGGCAGTACGCGGCGATAATCAGGAAAACGGCCATCAACCAATTTTGATGTGAAGATAAAATCACCGACATGGGCACGAATGTTATTACTGCCAATCTGTAGTTGCAGTGGATTATCACCACCATCCAGCAGACGCATTAATTCAATGACACCTTTACGAGGTACGATCACCGAATGAGATGGCAGATTTTGTCCAATATTCATGGAGCAGACTGCCAGACGGTGCCCATCTGTAGCAACGGTACGTAGTTCTTCCCCTTCGGTTTCAAACAGCATGCCATTCAAATAATAGCGGACGTCCTGATGCGCCATGGAAAATTGAGTGGATTCAATCAGACGTTTAAGTGTGGCTTGTGGCAGTGAAAATTCGACTTCGCTCTGCCAGTCATCAAGATTGGGAAAATCTGAAGCAGGCAGGGTGGAGAGTGAAAAACGGCTGCGTCCGGAACGGACGAGAATGCGATCACCATCCAGCTCTACGCTTATTTCTGCTCCGTCAGGCAACCCGCGCCAGATATCAAAAAACTTACGTGCGGGGACAGTGGTTGCACCGTTTTCATGTGGCTGGGCAAGTGTAACCCGCGCCATCATTTCCATTTCTAAATCGGTGCCTGTCAGCAGCAAGGAACCTTCCGTTACCTGCAATAATAAGTTGCCTAAAATGGGCAGAGTAGGGCGACCCCCCAAAGGGCTGCTCACCTGTTGTAAGGGTTTTAATAATTGCTCACGTTCAATGATAAATTTCATAGCGCTAGGAAGATAATGTTCTGATTAAGTTAGAAAAATCTTCTTTGATGTCATGACTTTCCTCCCGCAGCTGTTCGATTTTACGACAGGCATGAAGGACAGTTGTATGGTCACGTCCACCAAAGGCATCCCCGATTTCCGGCAAGCTGTGATTAGTCAGCTCTTTTGCCAGCGCCATTGCCATCTGTCTCGGACGAGCAACGGAGCGTGAACGGCGTTTGGAAAGCAGATCAGCAACCTTGATTTTGTAATATTCAGCGACTGTTTTCTGGATATTATCAATGGTTACCAGCTTTTCCTGTAGGGCCAATAAGTCACGTAATGCTTCGCGTACAAAATCAATGGTAATCGCTCGTCCAGTAAAATTGGCATTGGCGATGACCCGATTCAAAGCGCCTTCGAGTTCACGAACGTTGGATCTCAGGCGTTTGGCAATAAAGAAAGCCACTTCACCCGGTAGCTGGATTTGGTTCTCGTCAGCTTTCTTCATCAGGATAGCAACGCGAGTTTCCAGCTCCGGTGGTTCGATGGCAACGGTCAATCCCCAACCAAAACGGGATTTTAACCGATCTTCGACGCCATTGATCTCTTTCGGATAGCGATCTGATGTCAAAATAATCTGTTGATTACCTTCCAACAGGGCATTGAACGTATGAAAAAATTCTTCTTGAGAGCGTTCTTTATTTGCAAAAAATTGAATATCATCGATCAGCAGGGCATCCACTGAGCGATAATAACGTTTAAACTCCTCTATCGCATTGTTTTGCAATGCTTTCACCATATCCTGAACAAAACGCTCAGAATGCATGTACACGACTTTTGCATTGGCCTTACGTGCCATGATGCTATTGCCGACAGCATGCAAAAGGTGGGTTTTACCTAATCCGGTTCCACCGTAGAGGAATAGGGGATTGTATGCTCCCCCCGGATTATCGGCAACTTGTCTGGCGGCAGCTCTGGCCAGTTGGTTGGATTTACCCTCAACAAAGTTATCGAACGTATGTTTCGGATTCACATTGGAACGATAGGATAACTCTGGCTGGGCTTTTGCGTTGTCCCAGCTTGGGCGTACAGATAAACTGGACGGCGCAGCGGCCATCGGCATGTCGGCAATGATTTTCTGAGATGTAGGCTGGTTTGGTGAAACGGGCTTATTTCCTACTTCGAAACGCAGCAACGGTACTTCAGGACCACAGAAATCATTCAATAACAAATTGATATTATTAATATACTTCTCTCTTACCCAATCCAGCACAAAACGGTTTGGGGCATAGAGAGCCAAAGTGTTATCACTCAGTTCTGCCTGAAGGGGTCGTATCCACATACTGAATTCTGTGGCAGGTAACTCATCCTGCAATCGGGCAAGACATTGCTGCCAAAGCGAAAGTGACACGGCGAACTCCCCTAAAACAAGACCAATAAAAGAAACCGGAATAATAGATACGTTATACTGAGCACAAGACGTTGTTCCCCGATGGTGAGGAAGCTAGCATGCACCTTGTGGCGATGTTTAATATTATCGCGCCCCTATGATCTGTATAATCCGTACAAAGAGCTCGGGGGCCGTGATCAGCGATCATAACGCAAAAGGCGATATAGATCCTCATTCTTTTACACAGCTTTGACGCTTTTTATCCACAGGGAGATCACCACGATTTGGCACTTGCAGAATATAAAGGCTCGTAAAAGATACTTTAGTGTAATCATGGCATATAGCAAACTCCATTTAGTTATCGTTCAAAAATGGACATAAAAACAACACGCTGATCACTATTCAGGTGCAACGATCTGTGTATGATCCTTGCGCTTTATTGTACAGTCCGTATAATCTTGCACCCTGCGTGTTATGCCAACGATTTTTTCCGGCCATGTCTGGTGAGGATTTGGGGTAAGCGCTTCGGGTAGCAAAAAGTCTGGCCATGTCTGATTAAGTAAAAAATCATACATAAAGCGGTCAGGCTCGCGTCATCTTGGATTGACTAAGGGTAGTACATTTTATTACAATCCCGCCTCTTTCTATATATTGATGTTGCGATTGAGGCATCGGTGTCTACTTATTCTCACTGGTCGCCAACGCATTTGCTGAATCAGTAACAAATTTTAAGCTAGGTAGAAATCGCTATGAAACGCACTTTTCAACCATCTGTATTGAAGCGTAACCGTACTCACGGTTTCCGCGCTCGTATGGCCACTAAAAATGGTCGTCAGGTTCTGGCTCGCCGTCGTGCGAAAGGCCGTACTCGTCTGACCGTTTCTAAGTAATAAAGCTAACCATACCACGTGGTTAAGCTCGCTTTTCCGAGGGAGTTACGTTTGTTAACTCCCGAGCATTTCACTTATGTTTTCCAGCAGCCACAACGGGCAAGCACCGCAGAGATAACAGTTCTCGGGCGCTTGAATGAGCTGGGGCATCCCCGCATCGGTCTAACCGTCGCCAAAAAAAATGTTAAACGCGCCCATGAGCGTAATCGTATTAAGCGGTTATCTCGTGAAAGTTTTCGTTTAAACCAGCACAACTTGCCGTCAATGGATTTTGTGATTTTGGTGAGAAAAGGGGTCGCTGAGCTTGATAACCGTGAGCTAACGGAAGCCTTAGGCAAATTATGGCGTCGTCACTGTCGCTTGGCTCGCGCCTCCTGATTGCTTTTATCAGGGGCTACCAGTTAGTGGTTAGTCCACTGCTGGGGCCCCGCTGTCGTTTCAATCCTACCTGTTCCCACTATGGCATTGAGGCATTGAGCAGGTTTGGAATGATAAAAGGCAGTTGGTTAACAGTGAAACGCATATTAAAATGCCACCCTTTACACAAAGGTGGTGATGATCCCGTCCCACCTAAAAACGACGATAACAGAGAACATTAACGATGGATTCGCAACGCAATCTTCTTCTCATCGCTTTGCTGTTTGTTTCGTTCTTGGTCTGGCAAGCTTGGGAGAACGATAAGAACCCACAGCCAACGGCACAGATCACGCAGCAAGCAAATACGCTGAGTAGCGAAGCAAGTAGTGAGCAAGGTAAACTGATCACCGTGAAAACGGATGTGCTTTCATTGCACATTAATATCCATGGCGGTGATATAGAGGAGGCTGATCTGCTGGCCTATCCTGATACCCTAGGTTCTAAAACGCCCTTCAAACTGCTAGAAACAACACCTGAGTTCACTTATCAGGCTCAAAGTGGATTAACTGGCATCAATGGCCCGGATAATCAAGCTGAACGTCCACTTTATCACACTAACCAAGCAAACTTCGTTTTAGCTGATGGTCAGGATGAATTGCGTATCCCAATGACTTATACGGCACCAGATGGTGTTGTTTATGTCAAAACCTTCATTTTAAAACGCAGCAATTACGCCGTTTCTGTTGATTACAGCATCGATAACACCACTGACAAACCATTGCAGATGGCGTTTTTTGGTCAGTTGAAGCAGAGCGTTGAGCTGCCAAAACACCGTGATACCGGCAGCAGCAACTTCGCTCTGCATACTTATCGTGGAGCTGCTTATTCTTCTGATGACGTAAAATACGAAAAATATAAATTTGATGAAATTGAGAGTAAAGCGCTCTCCGTAACCACAAAAGGCGGCTGGGTAGCTATGCTCCAGCAATATTTCGCCACTGCGTGGGTTCCGGGTGAAGGAAAAACCAGCGATTTCTATACGATTGATTTGAAAAACCAGAAGATGGCGATCATCGGATACAAAGGTGAAACCATCAATATTGCGCCGAACAGCAAGCAGAATATCTCTTCTACGCTGTGGGTTGGCCCTGAAATTCAGGACAAAATGGCGACGGTTGCAACACATCTGGATCTGACCGTAGATTACGGCTGGTTGTGGTTTATTTCCCAGCCACTGTTCAAGTTGCTGAAATTCCTGCATGAATTCATTGGTAACTGGGGCTTCTCCATCATTGCGATTACCTTTATCGTGCGCGGTATCATGTATCCGCTGACTAAGGCGCAATACACTTCGATGGCGAAAATGCGTCTGTTGCAGCCAAAAATCACGGCAATGCGTGAACGTTTTGGTGATGATCGTCAGCGCATGAGCCAAGAAATGATGGCGTTGTACAAAACAGAGAAAGTAAACCCGCTGGGTGGCTGCCTGCCTCTGGTGATTCAGATGCCAATCTTCCTTGCGTTGTACTACATGCTGATGGGTTCTGTTGAATTGCGTCATGCACCATTCATTGGCTGGATTAATGACTTGTCTGCACAAGATCCTTACTACATCCTGCCATTGCTGATGGGTGTGACAATGTTTGTTATCCAGAAACTGTCACCAACTACCGTGACTGATCCAATGCAGCAGAAGATCATGACTTACATGCCTGTCATGTTTACGGTCTTCTTCCTGTGGTTCCCATCTGGTCTGGTGTTGTACTACATCGTCAGCAACTTGGTTACCATTATCCAGCAGCAGGTTATTTTCCGCAGTCTGGAAAAACGCGGTTTGCATACTCGCGAAAAAAAGTAGACCTTTTTAAAAGGTAATTCTTTTAAAGTAGAAGGTCTTAAAAAATAAGTAGAAGGCGGTCATTGGCCGCCTTTATTATTTCAGTTCATAGGTCAAATTGGTAAAAGAGAGAATTTCATGAATACCACCGATACGATAGTCGCTCAGGCCACTCCTCCGGGACGAGGCGGTGTAGGCATCCTGCGTATTTCTGGCCCCAAGGCTGCGAAAGTTGCTGAGGTGGTATTGGGAAAGCTCCCTAAGCCGCGTTACGCCGATTACCTGCCATTCCGTGATGTGGATGATTCTGTGTTGGATCAGGGCATTGCGCTCTATTTTCCTGGCCCCAACTCTTTTACCGGCGAAGATGTGTTGGAGCTTCAAGGGCATGGCGGGCCGGTTATTCTGGATTTGTTGCTGAAGCGTATTCTGGCGATTACGGGTGTGCGAATTGCCAATCCGGGGGAATTCTCTGAGCGGGCTTTTCTGAATGATAAACTCGACTTGGCACAGGCGGAAGCCATTGCGGATCTCATTGATGCCAGCTCTGAACAGGCAGCACGTTCTGCGATGAACTCATTGCAGGGAACATTCTCCAATCAAGTCCATCAAATGGTGGAAGCGCTGACTAACTTACGCATTTACGTTGAAGCTGCGATTGATTTCCCTGATGAAGAAATTGATTTTCTTTCCGATGGCAAGATAGAAGCCAAATTGGATGAAGTGATTGCTGAACTGGATGATGTCCGTTCACAAGCGCGTCAGGGTAGTTTGTTGCGCGAAGGAATGAAAGTGGTGATTGCTGGGCGTCCGAATGCGGGTAAATCCAGTTTACTCAATGCACTGGCTGGCCGTGAAGCGGCTATTGTCACTGATATTGCTGGTACAACACGTGACGTTTTGCGTGAACATATTCATATCGATGGTATGCCGCTGCATGTGATTGATACGGCAGGATTGCGTGAAGCTAGTGATGAAGTCGAACGCATTGGTATCGAGCGAGCATGGCAGGAAATAGAACAGGCGGATCGGGTGCTGTTTATGGTAGACAGTACGACCACGGATGAGGTTGAACCGTCGCAAATATGGCCGGAATTTATGGCGAAATTACCGGATTCTTTGCCTGTTACGGTGATTCGAAATAAAACAGATATGACCGGAGAAGAAACCAGTGTGTCAGAAATCAGTGGTTATGCACTCATTCGTCTCTCTGCCCGTGAAGGTAAAGGCATTGATTTACTGCGTGACCATCTAAAAGAGACGATGGGCTTCAACAGTAATACAGAAGGCGGTTTTCTTGCTCGTCGCCGTCATTTACAGGCATTGAATACAGCGGCAGAACATTTGCAGGAAGGTCATCAACAATTGGTCTTTGCCCGTTCAGGAGAATTGCTGGCAGAAGAGTTGCGTCTGGCACAGCAAGCACTGAGTGAAATCACGGGAGAATTTACGTCTGATGATTTATTAGGACGGATTTTTTCGAGTTTTTGTATCGGGAAGTAAAAACACTAAAAACCCGCGATTAGGGCTTCAATTTGCTGACAAAGTGTTGGTTTTGTATCCTGCACTTTGTTTTAATCAGATTCCGTTCATCAGGTGGAACTTGCCGTTATGTTATCCCCGGCAGAAAAAGCCGTTCAATGGCAAAAGTGGCTTCTGTGGGGGATTTTGATTGCGGGCGTTTTTGGACTGGCATTCATCACACTCAAGCTGGTTCGAGAAATGGCTGCGAATAAGGAGCCATGATTTAATTATCGGAATCAGCAAGAATTGTGGATAAATAAGCGTGGATATTAAAGCGTTTTATCCAACGTAAAATCGAGTGTGAGTGTGACATTCGGCTCCATGTCAGCAGGCATGGAGCCAACTGAATTAGCTTGATTGATGGCATTGAGTGCGGCTTTATCCAATGTGCTGCTGCCGGAAGAGTTAACCACTCTGGTCGCAGTTAATGTCCCGTCATTCAGTAGGATAAAGTTGACGATGACGGTGCCCTGTTGTTTCATCCTCTTTGCCTTGCGAGGATAATCTTTGTGGCGTTCTATTTCTTTCCGGAGTCTTGCATGGTAATTATCCACTTCACTATTTCCCTGTCCTATTAAAGGCTGTGAAGTTGCAGTCCGGCTAATACTTCCTTCTGAATTGACCTGTTCGCTACCGCTGGTTTCCTGTTCTACAGGATTATTTTTCTGTACTGGTTGTGATTGCAAAGGTTTCTTTTCTATCGTCTCCTGTGGTTTTTCTTTCTGTTGTTTTTTGGGTTTCTTTGGCTTATTGGCTTCTAGCAGTTTTTCCACCTTATTTTCAGGATGAACCGCTTTGTCCAGTACGATTTCGGGGATTGTCGGTGATTCTGGTGCGGTCAAAAGCGCTGGCGGTGGTGAGACAGGCTCTGGTTCTTTCTCCCATGACGAGGCGGCGACCATCGTAATGGACATGCCGGTGACCGGAGAATTTTGGTTGATATGATGGGCTGAGTCATCATACGAAGCATGTCGGTTGAACAGCCATATCAGACTGATATGCAATAAAATAGCAATCAGAATACCCACCAGCAAACCTCTTCTGGATGCTATTGAAAGATGGGGAACAGGGTTATCCAATATGGCTGTGTTGATCATCTTATCCTCTAAAACTGACTGGTAAGGCTGAGTTTAAAGGTTCTGCCCGGCGCAGGTATCATCGAACGTGTCAGCGGATCGAGATAGTAGCGATTGGTTAAATTCGTGCCCGTCAGCTCCATCGATATGTTCTGTGTGATTTTATAGCTGATATAAGCATCAACAGTAAACACCGGCTCCCAGCGCATTGGGTTGTTGGATTGGCCTTTATAAACACTAGGCAGGACATCCATCAGCCACTTTTCATCTTTGTTTTCTGCCTCGCTGTGGTAGAGCATCCGGCTGCCCAGTTCGAGTTTTTCATCAAATAAACGTCCCCCAATGGTCAGGTTGGCTGAATATTTAGGTTGGATAGAGGTACGCATATACCCTCCAGGAAAGCCGCCATCAATACATTCAGGGATACCATAGCGATTTTGTGAATCCATCCTTGAGACAGAGTTGTGGTCACACACCTTGTTTTTCATATTGTAAACCAACCCTATATCGGTGAAGAAACTACCGTTGTCGTAACGCGCTTGTAGTTCCAGACCCGCCAGCTTCTGTTTGTCTAATTGGGAGAAGATATAGGTATTATCCCTGTCGAACACATTTTCAATGACGGTGTTGTAATAGGAGAGTTTGACATCAGCATGGCGTTCAGCATTAACCAACTGGCTGAAATCATATACGAAACCCACTTCAGTGGTTTTGGCCCGCTCTGGCTTGAAGTGTTGGCCTATCAGGTTATTTTTGGAGCCTGAAAAACCGACCGTATCTTCAAAAAGACTTGGCATTCTTACCGCTTCGGCATAGCGGGCATAGAGACGGAAATCATCGGAGACATAGGCTGTCGCAGAGAGTGTTGGTGCCCAAGCATGATCTTTACGTGTTTGGGCTGGTTCCCAAGGGTCGATAACATTAGGGGCTGATACACTATTAGAGTCTACTTCCATGCCGTATTCATATTTATAGGCTTCTTTACCGCTTATAGGGTCGGTAACCTTTTCATGCATGTCCAGTTGACCATTGAAATAAGGATTCTTATTTTGATTGAGGTGGCCACTGCTGTAATTGTAAGACCAAATGAATTCCTCGCTAACCATCTTGCGTTTTTGTCCATCACGTGAAGTGATACTGGTGGTATTGATAGTAGGGTATTCAGTTTTGAGCTTATTAAAGAATTCAACCTTTTCTGCAGCGTTCATTTGGGAGATCTTTTTCGATCTTATATAGTTTTCCCTTTTTCGAATCATATCGGATTCTTGTTCGGTTATTGTTCGGAGATAACTCATGTTATGTCCAATAATTTCTCCTGTATTTGCATAACGCCCGTCTTTTGCGGCGCGACGTTCATTGAGAAAATCATCTTTAGACCAATAGGAAACGCGTTTAGCGCCGGCGCTTAAGGCCAGCCAGGAAGTCGGCCGCCAGTCAACATTCAAGGCAACATTGATTTCCTGACGTTGCCCTTTTCGCGCAGGTGACTGGAAAAAATACATATTATCAAAATGATAGCCATCATCAGAGCCTAAGCGTTCACGTTGGAAATTCCCCATCAAGGTCAGATCCAGATTACGAGTCAGTTCAAATTTATTTGAGAGATCTATACCCCAACGATTGTTCTGGGAATTGGTGAGGGATGTATTTATCAACGTGCCATCAATATTGGAATTCTTGTCTTTTGTGCCCCGTTCCCATTCATAATCTCTACCAACTGGGCTGCGGGGATATCCACCTGCGGTGTTGGTATTGCTCGTTGTGCGGGTTGCCCACAAATTTATGTCGAAATCGGCATAGGGGTTTTCGGCGGGCTGCCATTTATAGGTCAGAGTGGCGGCTTGTTGGTGGACATTGGCTAATGGCCATTGGGGAACCACATTGTCTTTCGCGAGTACCATTGCCAGCCTTGAAGGCATAATATCGCCGAACTCCATACTTGTGTTGCGAAAACCCAGTTGTAGGGCTTGATCATCGGCGAAATGCCATGTGTTTTTTATTAACACTGAGCGCATTTCACTGGATGTATTGGGAACTTCATTGCCGGGACGATAGATACGGGCTGCAAATGGCAGATAGGGATCTAAACGCGTCAGAGCCCCTGTCATCAGTTTTTCATCGGCTTCCGTAATCGGGTCATCATAACGATGGGCACCTCCCTTGCCGGCAAAATAGTTACCCTGACGGCGGTAAGAATAGGCCAGCATCAGGTCAAAATACTCCTGCTTTGTGCCCACTGCGATACGGAATGCATTATCTTTGAATCCAAACAGTTTGTTATTTTTTGACGAATGTGGGGTGATCTTCAATGCCGGATCAGTTTCAACATCATTTTGGATAAAGCCCGGAATATCTCGGTAGTCCTGCCCCAAAGACAGAGAAGGTTGACGTTCTCTCACTGAGTTGCTGCTGGTTTCCAGTTTGGTATTGATGCCGAAAGTTTCTCCTTTCGGTACTACATCATCAATGGTCAATGTCTTGATGGATACTGCGCCGCCAATTGATCCTTTAACTCTACGGTTCAGGGAGGGGCCTTTTTCTATTTCGATACTGCTGATTAGGTTTGGATCGAGGTAATTGCGGTTATTGGCGCCATTGTAGCCACGCCCAACGGTAATGGCCTGTTCCGTACCATCGATGGTGACAGGGATGCGCCCCTGTCCCTGAATACCACGGATATTGATATCCAAAGCACCACTATTGCGGGCATCACCACTGTATACGCCAACGGCACCTTTAATTAAATCGGCGGGAGAAGTGCCCTTATAACGTTCTATCTGCTCTTTGCCGATATAAATATTAGAAATATCTTTGTCATAGACCGCATCGTAACCTATTTCATCTTTATCACTGGTATCTGTAACCTGAATTTTACCCAAATCAGTCTTGCCGCTTGATGTTGTGACGGCAGGTTTTGATTCGGCAAATAGGGGAGGTGTAGCTAGTGAAAAAGCCAGTGACAATGCAATTGTAATGGGAGTGAATTGTGTTTTAACTCGGTATGCCATTGATATCCCTGCCTCGATTTGTCGATAATCATCACACAAATAAAAAATCATCAGATTTTGATTAAAAATATTTCTCCAGCCTGATCAGCACTTCATTTTTGTTATAGCTGTACAGCCAATCCACATTGCTGTGATTGCGGCGGTGGCGGAAAGTGAAAGAGGGAGTCATGCCCCATATTTCAGCGGCAGGGACTTTAATAACAGCGCTATAAATCTGCTCATTATCCTGACGTATGGCATGAAGCATTGGATGGTAAGCGCCAAAATGGCGCTTTTTCAGCGTAGCAAACAGTGAACCGTTAATTCCGGGATAGATCTGTCCGGAAATCCCCGTCCGAATTCCCCACTGCTGATAGCGATCCATGGGATGTTGATCATTGTTCCGGTAAACCCAATCGCCTCCACCAGATAGGATAAAATTTTTGCTGATGGCATGGGATAGGGTGAGGTAGGTAGAGGAAAGTTCGCCATCTTTCCTACGGTAACGTTGCTGATGATGCAATTGTTTATGTTCAAGTTCAATATTCAGGGCAGTCTGGCCGGTGAATGCCCATCGCCATTCTGTTTTGGCACCGATAGCACGGTAAAAGGTATCACCCGCATGTTGCTTATATTCAAATAAGGGACCAAAGGAAAAATCGTGGTTACTGCTTTTATAGTTGTAGCCAGCGGTTATCATAAACGTATTTTCGTTCTCATTGTGGTGAGCACGGTAGTTTTCGCCATAAATCAGCCCGCGGCCAAAAATGCCATGATGACCAGCAAGTTGGTAGCGTCGGCTTAAGGTTGCGTCATAAGACACTCCCCATGCTTTGATGGGTTTTGGTATTAGCTGTTTAAGTATGGTTTGTGTTTTAGGGTCATATTGATAGGGGGCTTCCTGGTCAGAAGCCATATTTACATTATCGTTATAGGTATAACCCGCTGAGAAAGAACCACGCCAGCCATTTCTTAATGCTATTGCTTTCAGGTAGCTGTTGATATTTTTCACGACTATTGCTGGTAATTCGTGCTGTTCACTTAATCCAACAAACAGTTGTTCAGCTTCCCGATTTTTATGATCCTCAAAATAGACACGAGCCAGATCCAGCTTGATACGGGTAAAATCCGGCTGTTGATTTAAAATTTGTTGATAATGATAGGCGGAGAGACCCAAATTCCCTTCAAAACGAGCCAAACCACCTTGGGCAAAATTCACCAGCATGACATCATGTCCGGATAGTTTTTGATAAGCGGTCAGAAAACGTCTGACATCCGGCCATTGTTGATGATTAATGGCGAGGTATAGCGCTTGAGCGATATCATTAAGATTGTTCTCTACCTGAAATGTTTGTCCATCAATGACAATCAACGATGCATTGCTTTCAGCAAAAACAGGGTCTGGTGTAATCAGGTTGGCTTCATTTTCCCGTTGATTGTGCTGTGTTTCCTGCCAGATTTTGTGGCTGGTATCTTCATCGGCATAAACGGTCAGGGAGAGACATAACGCCATCAATGCTGTTAATAATATTAGTGTTTTTATATTGTTAGACATCGTAAAACCAGAGATCACAAAGCCCATATGATTAGAAATAAAATAGAGAACAGAGCCAAACATGGCACTGTTCTCTGAAAAACTAGCAATTACTGTTTTGAACCACCAAAAGCGGTATCTTTGGATTTGTCATCGTCAAATGTGGCATATCCAGCCAAACTGGCTGCATTATCACCAAAAAAGTGACCTTCCGTTTTCCCAACTAAATCACCGGTTATGGCTGCTCCCTCAAATTTAGCATCAGCACCAATGCTGGCATCAATATCTATTGCCATCGTGGTATTTGCCATTGAACCGACCAGCGTTTTCTCCCCAAAATCAGCGGTAAATGTACCGGACAAGGCATTGTTACCGTCATATTGGTTAATACCTGTCACGGTATAAGTCGCTGTACCATCCGTTGGTATATTGGTGGTAACGTCTTTGCCTGCATAATAAACAGTGTGGGTACTATCCGATGCCTTACCTGTTTGAGACCATTCACCGAAGTAAACGTCAGCATTAGCAACTTTGCTGAAATGGAATACACCCATACCGCCGTGAGTGCCGGGAGCACCTGCCATTGAAATATTATGGATACCGTTATTGTCAGCAGGAGCCATACGGGTCAAGCCAGCAAAGCCAGTGATTTGACCGCCATAAACGGAGTTGACACCAATGCCGGGTTCACCACCTAAGCCACCGTGTGGACCTGCACCTGGTCTAGTTGCACCAATCTTAATGTTGCCCTGCTGACTCTGACCAAATCCAACTTCTGCCTGAGCCTGTGCCATAAACCCTAATGCGCCTAAAGCGGCGATTAATACACTAATTTTTTTCATCATTATCCTCGTTTTAAAACCGGGGGATCCCTCGTTACCCAATCATAAAAATGGCCTGATTTATTGCGCTGGAAAAACGTACATTGTTCAAATGATAATGTAAATGATAATTATTACCATTTAATTGTGTGTTTGTGGGGTTTATTAGTCATTATTTTTATTTATTTTGTTGATTTTTATTTATTTTTTTGTATTTAAGGGAAGGTTTAAGCTATCTGCTTTTTTGTTGAAAATGTGAGGTTGGTCGATTTAATTTATAGAAGTTATTTTGTTGTTAATAATATAATTAGTTTTCTAAAAGTTTCTCGTGTAATTAAATCTAACAGGTTATATAACCACTTATATAATTAATTAAAATTAATCCATATATTTTATATTGATAAATGTGCATTCCCTGTAGTAGAAAATAATCAGCTATGATAAAGAGGATATGACGAAGTTCTAATTTTAAAATTATTAGCAAGTTAAATTTATTATTTTTCATATATCTATCTGGCTGAAAAAGACTTAATAGGAGATTCATTATGGAGGCAAAAATCATTATTCAATCTGCTGAAGAAAGGACAGATCTTGGTGATGCGACGGAGGAGCTTATTGGTAACAATTGGCCCCTGTTTATGAATTATGATGCTATAGCTGAAAAATATTGGAATACATTATATGAGCCAGGGTTCAGCCATTTTCAAAAATTTGCCATCTTGCAACAAGAGCAAGAAGAACGCCTTATTGGTTTGCTGAACGCAATTCCTTTTCCTTGGGTGAATATTTCGTTAGATAAATTGCCTGATGAAGGATGGGATGCTGTCTTAGAGGTTGGTGGGGCAGCCAAAGAAAAGGTGCAAGCCAACATGGTATCTGTTCTGGGGATAACAGTTGATCCTGAGTTCCGAGGTCAAAACGTTCCTGCTTTATTGCTCAACAGCTTGAAACAGACCGCCCGAGATGAGGGGTTACAGGGGCTTGTAGTTCCTGTCAGGCCGAGCCTGAAAAGCAAATATCCTCTGCAAGATTTTATCGAATATTGTGGTTGGAAAAATGACAAAGGCGAGCCGTTTGACCCGTGGATCCGCACTCATTACCGTTTGGGTGCAAAAATCATCAAGCCAGCCCTTCGATCCATTGATATTTACGGCACATTGGAACAGTGGCAGGAATGGGTCGGCATGAAATTTCCACAAAGCGGGGAGTATATCATTCCGGGTGGCTTGGTCCCGCTGGTGGTGGATGCAGAGAAACAGATGGCTTATTACATTGAGCCTAATTTGTGGATGTTTCATCCTCTTGATTAATCCACCAAATGTTGCGGGTGGGGATATCATTGCTTGTCTATTTGTCGAGATAATTACCCTGATTTTCTATCAAGTATAGGTTTTTTAGGAAACCAGTGAGAAACCACAAACAACAATCCAACAAAAGAAAGGGTAATAATAAAGCCTTTTTCGTTAAATATATCCATTGCCACACCTGTTACTAAGGGGCCGGTAAGGCTGCCAATTCCCCAAATAACACCAAATAAGGAGTTTATGGCAATCAGCATCTGACCAGAATATTTTTTCCCTGCTCTTACCAATGCTAAGGTATAAATTCCTCCACCAAATGCCCCCATGATAATGACATCAATCCATAAAAATAGAGAATTTACTGTAAATGGTAATGCTAATAAGGAAAGCGTGAAAATCACACCACAAATAATATGCATCCGTTTGAGATTGGTTCTGTCGGCAAACCATCCAATGGGAACTTGAAATATTGCATCGCCTAAGAATATCAATGTTATTAGAGTGATGGCCGTTTGTTCAGGTATTCCTAATGACAGCCCATATAGTGGGAACATCGATAGTGTTACAGCATCAAAAGAAGAAAAGCAAAGAACGCCAATGATAAGACAGGGAGCGGACATGATTAATGGGAAGACAGGAAACTTGTTTTTTTCATCTTTTATCTGTGGTGATATTGATGCAGAAGGATTTATCACGATAAGAGCAACGCAGAAGAGAGCAAGTATGGACAGTAGCATTGCTGGGATCAGTGAGGTTATGCTAAATATCGAAATCAGTAATGGCCCCAGCAATTGACACCCAGTGAATGCTGAAGCGTACAGCCCCATTAGTACTCCTTTGTATTTATCGCTGGTGTTACCGCTGACCCAAGATTCTCCAATCACGACAATGACACCACAGGCAAAACCCATCAGAAATCGAGGAATAGCAAGAGAATAGACTTGGCTGAAATAAGCAGAAAATACGGTGGAAGCTGTAAGTAACATTAGGCTAAAACTGAATAATTTATTTAAGCTATATAGACGGGTAAGTGTGGGTATCACCATGGAAGAAATCAGCATTCCTACAGCAGGTAGTGCCGACATTATCCCCAACAGAGTTGAGGAATGTTTTTGTTCCGCCAGCTTTAAACTGACCATGGGTAATGTATAACCCATCGCTAACCCGACGAGAGATGCTCCTAATATGATGGATACCATATATGATTTATTAAAGCTGGCAGTCATTTTTATCTCATTACTTGTTGTATGGTTCGACTAAATATTGATATATATCTCTTTGTGGTAATGTGTTTCCATTAATTCTATTGCCATCATACCAAAGACATGATGCTGCGGGACCTTGTCCGCCATATGGAAAATATCCATGCTCTTCCATATGTAAATCAGTATTATTTAATATGCTTTCCGGTAAGTGTAACGTCTTATTTAATTTATTACTGATATAATCGCTAGTACCAAATAAAGAAATATACATGGCATTGGCAGAATAACTCGGGTTGGAGAAATAGTCAGCTAAATTTTGATCTTGTTGGTATTTTTGCAAAAAGAAAACAGGAGCAAAAAATTCTTTATAGTTTCCACCTAGTGAAAGTGGTTTTTCAAAAATAGTCGGTTTTATCATACCATCAATTGGATTTATTTCTCCACCATAGGTACAATAACTTCGGTTTATTTTAAATATTGATGCCATTTTTATACTATGATCTATGTCGCTATTGGGGCCGACTATATTAGTATAATTAGAATAATGGCCTACTTTATCTTCAATGCCTTTTAAGCTGGAAATTAATTTTCTCCTGAATAATTCATATATCTCATTGTGTACCAATATAGAATTAGGACCTGCACAATCTTGTCCCTGATTATAAAGTACAACCCGTTTTGTGCTTTCAATAGCGATATCTATATCTGCATCCTTTGAGATAACCAGTGGATTATGACCAGCCCCGTTTAATATAAACAAAGTGTTTTTTCTAAAGTGTTTTCTGACTTTCGTAGCATTCTCTGGTGTTCCTGTAAATATAACAGCATCAGTCGTTTTTACCCGTTTACTTAAGAATAGTTCTTTATCCTCATAGGAAGTTGAGAGTGATGTCGATATCTTTGATAGGTTAATCACATCTGCAAACTTCTTATAATGAGGGTGCATAGCGGTTGGTGGGCGGATACAAACATTTTCAGCCATAAGAGATGGAATAAAGCCAAAACACACTGATGCGTAAATGGGTTGGTTAAGTGGTAGGAAGGATGTGACACCATAAATATTTTTTTTGAAATACTCTTTGTTTTTTTCTATATTATTGAGGAGGTCTATTGAACGTAAAATTTCATCTTCAGTGACTATTTTGCACTGATATCCCGCAAGTGCATCAATCAGAGCATTGCTATGTTTTTTCAATTCAAAAGATAGAGTGTCACATTTTTCTTTTACTTGATTGAAATCAATTGATTTGAATAATTTTGTCATATATTTTTTATTATCCTTATCTTTATTTATCATTATAAATGATTCTTTATTCTTCATCTTGTCATCTGGCGATTTATTTTCTGATTTAACTTTATGTGGGTTTTCGAAGTATTCAATGATGCTTTTTATATCGTTTATTTTTATCCATGTTTCAATTTTAGGTCCACGAATATCACCAAATAATCCTCTGTAGAGTAAAACCCATATTTGTGATTTGTCTCTATCAGGGAAAGTTTTTTTGAAAGAGTTCAATATGAGTTTAAAAATTTTTTCTTTAGATAATTTTTTATCTTTTTTTATGGATTTAGATATGAATGAAAAATAATCCTCCTCTTTAGTTGTCATCAATCCTCTGTTATTGTCTTTTTTGGTTCTTAAATAATAATTGTAGCTAATGGTTAGTTCAATTTCTGATATGACTTCCCCATTTCTTCGATATAAATCAAGGAATTTCCTTGCTGAGGAAATGGAGGTCGGTTTTGATGCTTTTAATATTCTGGATATTTTGTAAAAAGATAATCTTTTTTTATTGGAGATGTTTACTTGATCATTCAATCTTGGTGATTGTTCTATATAAAATTTAGTAGATTTTTTGGGGTCTTTTGATAAGTAAATTTGGATAGCTTCTGGTGTAAGAAGGTTTTTGGCGTCATCAAGAGAGAATCCGTTACCTTTTGATTTGGATATTTTTTTCCCTGAAGCATCAAGGAAAAGCCCATATTGATAAAGACGTGGGGTCGGTTTATCTAAGGTGATGGATATCTGTCGGGCAATAGAAGCTGAATCCATCAAATCTTCACCGTGCATTTCAAAGTGAATATTTCTATACAGCAAACGCATACCCCAGTCAGCTTTCCACTGAAGTTTCGCTTTTCCATTTAACACAGAAACTGTCTGTTCTTTATCTAACAGTTCTTCTTGATACAGATCTCGCAGTTCTACACCATATTCACTCCCAGGTTTATTAACTATTTCATCTGAGGGTATATAATAAGTTATTTCTCCATTATCAGGATTTATATCTGTTATAGTAATATGCTCCAGTACTTTTCCTGTTATTTCAGAGATCGGCATTATAATATTATAGGTTCTTTGTCTTAAAAAGCCGGTGGACTCTTTGCATATTTTATTTATTTTAGTAAAGTTTTCGAGAAATAGTTTAATTAAAGAGTTATAATATCCATTATTATATGCCAGAGAATTCTTTACTATATTACAACTTGCATTATATTCTTTAGCTAGATTGAATAATTTATTTTCAGCCATCTCTGAGAATGAGGAGTAAACTCCAAAAGGATCTGGAACTTTATTTATAGGTAGCCCTATGTATTTGTTTAATTTTTCTGGATTGGGTATGTTTGATGGGATTTTTCTAAAAGGATCTAAATCATCTGAAATCAGATAGAAATTTACCTTTCTGCCTAGATTATTTAATTCTTTTATAACTAAATTAGTGCGAATTATTTCACAAAGTGTTCCTATATGAGGGATGCCAGTGGGTCCAAACCCAGCACCAATATTAATTTGCTCTCCATTAGGTATGAGTTTATTTATTTCTAATGCTTCCTTGGTGTACCACTTCATAAGTAATTTTCTCCTCTGTGTTATTATATTTTTATGATGATGGAAATTAATGGGTGTAATTTTAATTGTGTTTTTCTCGGTTTATTATTTTGGTGCTTTATTGTTTTTGTTTTTTAACCATTGGCTGCATGAAAGCATTTATTTTTTCTTTATTGATGTGTGGTTTTTATTTTCAGATATGATTTTTATATCATGTAATTATAATATTGTAATGGGATTTACTCTGAGGTATCAGCTCATTTATAATTATATCCCCATAATTATTGAATATGCGTGATCATATATTGGAACTTAAGAATTAAGCTTTTCAAAACACCCATACAATATCTTGTTTTTACATGATTTTCTTTGCAGTGTTTTGGCGGCCTTTCGGTATAAATATTCCCTCGCTTCTTCCAGCAAAAAGCGGTTTCCGACCAGACTCCCCGAACAACAAATGAACCGCTTGTGCACGAAATTTGCTCAAAATAGTAAAGGTCAAGATAGCCTGCGTCGGCCAGTAATAATTGTCGCGTAATGTCTCTGGGGCAGGTAAATTATCTGGGAGCACTGGCAGTTATGGGATAATTATTTAATTTTAATCCATGATCCTTTGTGGGTGGGTATACACCGTCGCCCGTCCCTGTTTACAAAACCCAATCAATGTCAGGTTGCATTTATGCGCGACTTCAATGGCGAGTGAGGTGGCGGCAGAAACAGCAAACAAAATTTCCACACCACATTTGGCTGATTTTTGTACCATTTCATAACTGGCACGGCTGGAAACCAACACAGCACCTTGCTGCCAGCCCGTTTTTGATCGCATCCCCAGTAACTTATCCAGCGCCACATGGCGGCCAACGTCTTCGCAACCACCAAGTAAATCACCCTTGAGATCAACCCATCCTGCGGCATGAGTACAGCCTGTGACTTGGCCGATTTCCTGCAAATGAGGGAGTTGTGAAAGGGCATGATCAAGATAAGACAATGAAAACATCTGAGTAAAAGGCAGGGGAGTTATCGGGCGGAAGATTTCTGCTATCTGTTCCGTACCGCAGATACCGCAACCCGTTCTGCCCGCCATACTGCGACGATGCTCTTTCAGTTCGGCAAATCGGCGATTGGAAAGCTCAATATGCAGCTCAATGCCACCGTGGCAGCTAATCATCGAATCAATACCACGAATATCTTGCGGGGAGTTGATGATACCTTCTGACAATGAAAAACCAATAGCGAAATAGTCGAGATCTTTCGGGCTTGCCATCATCACAACATGGGAAATACCGTTGTAAACTAATGCCACCGGGACTTCTTCTGCTACCCAGTCCAGTTTATGGTTGTTTAAACGATTTTTTTGTTGAACATAGATACGAGCAGCGCCACAAATCTCATCAACCGTTAACTGATTTCCTGAACGTGTATCATCCATCGGGCGTACTCCTCAACATAATACTGTTTGTGCGGACAAATCGTGTTACTCAGCAGTTTACACGATTTTATGCCAAAAAGAGTTCAATTTGCCGCTATTTTGATGGGATTAGACAGGGAATATATTTATGAAAAAATTGGGGGATGTTCTTATTCTCCAGTCTTTAAACATTATGGTTTTTAGCAAGTTAACCTGAATTATAGAGGTGTGATCAGTAAACCTTCATCGGAATAATGTCAAAAAGTACCATACGTCACTTCTTGCTGAGAAGTGAGGGTGTTGAACTCCTTTAAATCAAAGTTGTCTTCATTGAGCGAATTTACTTCTAATTACTTACTGTGCATTTGATAACCTGTGCTATTTTCGACTATTGGTGTCAAACAGATCTCATATATGGAATTCAATATAATATGAAGAAAAAGATCATCTTGGGGATTTATTTTGGAATGCTGCTGGTTGCTTCCTTGATAATAGTGTTGGAAAAAGGCAGTGATATTTATCCTGCACTGGTTTCTGTCGGCGTATTTGGTGCTATCTTCGGTTTGATATTTTTAGTTTCAGCACGCTGGTTATTTTCGGCAGTGTTGACGGGAACCTTATTTATCATCCTCAAATTTCTCAATCAGATAAAAGTTCATTATTACAAAGATCAACTGATGTTTTCTGATTTGAATGTGATGCTGGATCTTTCAAATCAGGAAACATTAAGTCATTATTGGCTGGCTGGTATCGCGGTAGTGATGATGGCTATCTGGTTGATATTCAATATGGTATTGAGTTGGCGAGCTGCACCCCGAGCAAAAGGGATCAAGTGGCATCTGGCTAGTGTCATTATGATTGCTATAAGTGTTTGGGGGATTCATCTGACGGTCAATGCTTATCTCGTGCAATGGCGGGGGGAATTACCAAAGGGGCGGGGGACGATGACCAATATGGTGATGTCAGCGAGTGAAGTGCAATACCAATCCCCTAAATTTAGCAGTTCTGCTGATTATTTCTTGCAACAGGCCAAAAAAGTGACGTTGCCTGAACCTCAATCAGACGTGAAACCCGATGTGGTTGTGTTATTGCAAGAATCTACTGTCAATCCTCATATCTACCAATTACCCGCTAATGTTAAGTTGCCAGATCTTTATATGTTCCAGCATGATGCTGGGGTCAGCGCTCAAAGCCCGCTCAGGGTGCAAACCTTTGGTGGTGGGACATGGCTTTCTGAATTTTCTGTTTTGACAGGACTGAATACGGATGATTTCGGCTCACGCAAAAATGCAGTGTTTTACTTTGTGGTTGATCATCTGCAAAACAGCCTGTTCCGTGCGATGAAAGACAATGGTTATTACACCGTTGTCCTGACGCCATTTAATAAATCCGGCTATCATGCTGGGCACGCTTATAAGACATTAGGTGTTGACCGGATTATCCAGCCGCAAGAGTTGGGCTATCCGGCAAGCATAACTGAAAACCTATGGAAGATTTCAACCCAAGATATGTTGTCTTATGTGAAAACCATTCTTGCCAAGGAAACCGACAAGCCGATTTTTATTTTCGCTCTGACCATGTATGAGCATGGCCCTTATGATGAAAACCATCATGACGATTATGGCTTAACCGGTAATGTTGACCGTTCAACGGGGGTAAATCAGTTTAGTCATTACATGGAAAAAATCACTACTTCTGATCCTGCCCTCAAGGATTTCAGCGAATTTGTTGCTAAACGCGATAAACCAACCGTTTTCCTCTATTTTGGTGATCATCAACCGAGCATTAATTTTTCTCATTACAACTCTCCATTACCTGATCCCGAGCATCTGACCCAATTTACTATGCGGGATAACCTGAAACAGGGTGCTTCAATTACAACGAACAAGCTGACGGATATCTCTTTCCTCGGTGGGATCATTCTAGAACGAACTCGTTTGGTTGTTCCTCCGTTTTATCAGGCCAATATGACCATGCGACATTTGTGCGATGGGGCTTTAAATGATTGTCAGGACACAGCACTGTTAGAAAGTTATAAGTATTATATTTACCAACAGTTGAATGCGGCAGGTAAGGAGTAATCGGCCTTTAGTATTCCACGCTACTTTTTTCTTCACTTCACTCCCCTTCTGTCATCAATGCTGGCTGACAGAAGGGAATGATTACCGAGGATTAAAAACGACGGGTTATAAATGAATAACAGTGAGAATTATTAATTATTTTTTTTTGCGTTATAGTCGATATGGATATTTTGTGGCGAATTGAAATTCAGCCCATAAATATCACCGCGATACAAAATTTCACTGAACTCAATGATAGTATTTTGATGATTCAAGCTGATTTGATGAACTTGCAACAGTGGCGATTTTTCTTCGATATTGAGTAAAATGGCAAGTTCTTTATGGCAGGCAATGGCTTTGATTTTATGATTCACATAATGACAATATTGTATTTTTATTGGTCTTAATGGATGAATATAGTATAAATTTTATTTATATAATGAATGAAAGGTTGGTTACCTTATCTTGAGTCAATCAAGTCGGATGTTGTGCTCTGGTCATGGTGTCATTTTCTATGGTACTCCGGTAATGTGTGCGATTTTTGCGCCAACCTAGGGAAAGAGAACCATTGAAACCATGATCAGAGCTATTTTCAGGACGCTATTCAATAACGCCATATTCCCTTTTAGGTCATGGAGTTAAAGGTCAATGGAGTGATGCGATAAGCACAGCGTCGATGACCACTGAGGATATATTCGGTTCTTTCCACGTTAGCTTGCAGAATTTCCCGAAACAATTTTAGTTCAGTTCGGCAAAATCCTTGGCATATCTTGGCCGCGGCAC
The DNA here is from genome assembly GCF_002632725.1 of Xenorhabdus hominickii. Classification (GTDB taxonomy): domain Bacteria; phylum Pseudomonadota; class Gammaproteobacteria; order Enterobacterales; family Enterobacteriaceae; genus Xenorhabdus; species Xenorhabdus hominickii. The sequence goes on along the minus strand of NZ_NJAI01000001.1, from coordinate 785,107 downwards.
AGATTGGGCAATGGTTTTCAAAAAACAGAATAGCGCCGTTTTCTTCAACAGAATAATGGGCCATATAGCCTTCCTGACAGCGAATTGCGACCAGACGTTCCACTTTTTCCTGTAACTCACAAGCACCTTCCATTGCTTTTTTATAGCTGAAATAAGCCTCTTTTTCTCGGGCATTGATAACCAAATCCATGGCTGTTTCACCTAATTGACTGCGAATAATCGTAATTAGTTGAGTTGTGAGTTCTGCATGAGCATCGGGAAACCGGGCATGGCCTTCCTCTGTGAGATGCCAAAGTTGAATAGGGCGCCCAACTCCTTTCGCTTCTGATTTCGCCTCAACTAACCCTTCTTTAGCCAGTTTGACAAATTGTTGACGGGCTGCTTCTCCGGTTGTTCCCAATAGCTTGCCGGCATCAGAGGCTTGTAAGGCACCTTGAGTTTTAAGAAGCATTAACAACTTCTCACTCACTGTTTGCCCCATGATTATCTTATTTTCCAAGTCAGAGCTTGACATATTATCGATCCAGACATTAATTTATTCCAAGATTTATCTTGTTTAATTTAGCGTAAGAATTTTAACAACTCAACCTAAGTTCGGGACAATAATCATGATGATGACTGAGGAAAGTCGCTGGCGGGATCTGTTTTCCAGCAAAAATGCGCCGAGTGCAATAGCACTCTCATTGGGCGTAGGATTGATGGCAATCAATACCTTAATTGCAATTACTATTTTGCCTTCTGTCGTCAAAGATATTGGGGGATTAAATCTCTATGCTTGGAATACGACATTGTTTGTCGTGGCATCGATTATTGGTTCCATTCTTTCAGCGAGATTGTTGAGTGCATCGGGGGCGAGAAATGCTTATCTGGTTGCGGGGCTGATTTTTTTCATCGGCAGCTTATTTTGTGCTTTCGCACCCACGATGGAAATCATGCTGATTGGAAGAACCATTCAGGGGCTTGGTGGAGGATTCCTGTTTGCATTGTCCTATTTGTTGATCAACTTGGTGTTTGAGCAATCACTCTGGACCAGAGCGATGGCGCTGATTTCGGGAGTGTGGGGCGTGGCAACCTTAATCGGGCCAGCGATTGGCGGTATGTTCGCCGAAATGAACGCATGGCGTTATGCTTTTGGCATTATGCTACCCATCATTTTGTTGTATGCCGGCTTCACCTATCTGATTTTGCCTAAAAAACAGGAACAGAATAAAACCAAAATTCCACTGCCGATTGTGCAATTGATCTTGTTATCATCTGCTGTACTGGCAGTATCTGCGGGTAGTTTGTCACAAGATATCCGGATCAATATTATTGGCATCATTACAGCGGTGATATTGGTCTCCTTATTGGTAATCCACGAGCGCCGTACTTCGGCGAGGTTATTGCCTAAAAATGCATTGAGCTTGTGCTCCCCTCACATGGTTCTGTTCGCCACCACTTCGCTATTGGTGATTGGCTTGGCGGGTGACGTTTTTGTTCCTTATTTTCTGCAAATTTTGCATGGTCAATCTCCTTTGGCTTCGGGTTATATGGTTGCTGTTGCAGCGCTTGGCTGGACGGTGGGAGAAATGCTCAGTGCTAGTTGGCAGGGTGCTAAGATGCGGTTTGCGATTGTGAGCGGCCCAATTTTCATGTTAATTGGTATGCTGTTGTTGCTGGTTATGCTGCCATCTCAATCGGCAGGGGAATGGCAAATCATGCTACCGATCATTTTGGGGCTGGGGTTATTTGGATTTGGTGTCGGTTTTGGCTGGCCGCATCTTTTGACCCGCATTTTGCAGGTTTCCAGTGATGCTGATAAAAACATCGCCGGCTCATCTATTACAACCATTCAGTTATTTTCCTCCGCATTTGGTTCTGCGTTGGGCGGCATGATAGTCAATCTATTTGGGTTTTATCAACCCGGCGGAGTAGAGGGAGCTGCTTCCTCTTCCCACTGGTTATTTTTACTCTTTGCCATTGCGCCAATATTGGCATTATTGACCGCATATAAGTCAGCAAAAATTAAAGTCGATAAATAATCAATCATGGCGTATTAGTTTTCTTACAAAAAACTAATACGCCATATTAATTATCATTAATATAATCATAACAATTTGAACTGCCTGTGAATTTAGCATATTATTTTTATTTACTCTCTTTAGTTTTGGGTTTTTGTGTTATTTATCTTTTTATTTGTCTTTTTTTAATTAAAAATCCCAATAATATGTGTGTGTTATTTTTGTTCTTTATTGTTTTTGTCGGAATGAAATCATTTAACTAAAAAGGGTATGATGATGCTGGAAGGGGATTATCGCTTGTTATACCTGCCTTGGTTGAAACGTGCATTTGATGGTGAATGAATCTATTCATTGAGTAGGAGGTGTTAGGCCGTGTCATTACTGGATTTGTTCTATTCAATATTTTCTAGGGGTACACCCTTGGGTACACGCTAAATCGAGGTGTACCAATGGGATGATTGAAATATGTACAATCATGAAAGTCACATATTAGTGATGTGATTACTTTTTGAGTTTTTTCTTTGCTATCGTTTCTAATTGTTTGATGCTTTTCTCTGGTGGATTGCTTTCTGGTCTAGTCCACCGTATAAACCTTGGTAGCCGTGATTTTGGAAAATAGCAAAATCAATATTTGTTTCTACGCCTGCTCGCTGGGCTGTTTCAACTAACTGCTTGTTATGCTCTTTTAGCTCATTGCGCAGAAATAGCCGCTTTTCATCTTCTCGTAGTCTTTTAAATGCCGCATCATCTGCTAGCTCTTGCCGTCTAGTTTTAATACCGAGTTCTGAGCGGTTGTACTCGTCCTGCTGTATCTTGCGTAAGGCGTCCATCTGCTGACGAGTCAGTAAAATCTCTTTGTTATCGACTTTCATCTCCAACCTCAAATGCTGATAATTTATACAGCCATATTATTGCAATATATGCAACAAATCAAACTAATGATGCAAATAATGAAACAATAAAAATTACACAAATTATAGGCAGACAAGGAACGGCAGAGCTATATAACCTGCCGTTTGGTGAGGCTTAAT
>NZ_NJAI01000001.1:684606-781976 GCF_002632725.1 Xenorhabdus hominickii | reverse complement strand
CACTAAATCACCTATCACCTATCACCTTTCAAATTATAAGCCTTGCTATAGTAGTAATCCGATTGAGATGAAGATTTGACCTCAGTAAGGTTTCTGGTGAGTTAACAGCAGGATGAAATGACCTTTAACGAATAATAAAGTGAGGTGTTTATGTCTGACGTTAATAATCTGGATACCCAATTAGCGAATCTGTGGGCAAACGTTCCTTGCTTGGTGGCCTTGCGGCTACGAGTGATTAGTTTGTAAAAACCAGACTCTGAAATGCCAGCTCGTTTTGGATTTCCCTGAATACCATAACTTAAAGTTACAGTATTTTTTTCATCCAAATCTAAAGCCTTTAGAGCTTTACTTGGGTTCGTGATCCCCAAAGCCTTACACACGTCCGCAGCAATAAACCACGGCTCATTGTTATTTTTGAAAATTCGAACCTGTACACCCTCAAATTTAATAAATGAGATATCCGCTGAGTCGATATTCAAAATAGGTTCTTGACTGTTTTCAGAGTGAGTGAGTCCCTGACCGATTAAGGCCATTTTTTTTGTCATGTTTATTACTCCGTTATTCGGTAGGGTACAGCGACAAAATTAATTCAACTTGTGATTCAGATATGCCCTCATATCCACCAGCTTTAGCGCGGTTATTAATAAGGCTGACAACTTTCTGTGCGTCCTGCTGGTGGTGAATACGATAGCGGTAATGGCTATTTATGCCGTCAGCTTCATATGACCAATGCGAGGATTAATGTCTTTGTCTATTCTTCCGCGGAGTATGTCAGGGTGTTTCCAGCGTGGGAGTATCTGGCGTTCAAAATATTCAGCCGCTAGGTCTGATACCTTTATGGCTGCTTTTTCTGTCTCAATCTTTGCCAGTGCTTCGGCCTTGCGTTCCTGTTTCTCTCCGGCAACGTCATAGCCCAAAGCAACACGGGCTGATAGCTCTCTGGTTAGTTCTCTTGCTTTTGATAGTGATAGGTCAATGTATGAGCCTAGTATCATCACTCTGGGCTTTCCTGCGAACTTATATCTAAAACGCCATATAGGGTGCTTATAGGTTTCTCGATAGCATAGATACAGCCCGTTGCCGTCCGCTTTCCCTTCGAACCTTTCGCCGGATTTTATCCATGCCCTGATCTCTTTATCTGTGATTTTAGGCATTGTGCAATCTTCAATAAAAAATAGCCGTGTACCCCTAAATAGGTTCTGTGATCGTTAGGGGTACACCTAGGGGTACACGCTAATCATGCGCTACTGTGATTCGCTCTGCAATGCTCTGATAGTAAAAAAGCCAGATATAACAAAGTATATACTGGCTTTATGATTTGTTCTGATATGCTATGAAACGTTACTCAATATTTTGAATCTGCTCGCGCATTTGCTCAATCAGCACTTTCAACTCAATTGCAGAATTTGTCACATCCGAATTAATTGATTTTGACGCTAACGTATTCGATTCGCGGTTAAATTCCTGCATCATAAAATCCAGTCGGCGGCCGACGGCTTCTTTTTTCTTCAGGATATTACGGGTCTCTTTAATATGAGCATCCAGACGATCCAGTTCTTCTGCCACGTCGATGCGTTGTGCCAGTAATATCAACTCTTGCTCAAGGCGGTTATTTTCCAGCTGAATCTGAGCGTCTTCCAGTTTTGTTTGTAAACGCTCGCGCTGCCATTGCAGGATTGCAGGCATTTGCTCACGGACTTTAACGATTTCTACGGTGACTGCATCTAAACGCTGTTCGATAAGTGCCTTAAGTGCCTGTCCTTCTGTTTCACGGCTCTGGATAAAAGCATCTAATGCCAGATCCAACTCCGTCAGTAGCTGAGTGCTGATAGCATCCAGATCTTGCTCTTCAGCAGACATCACGCCCGGCCAGCGCAGGATATCCGCTGGATTAATCTCACCTTCGCCGCTTTGCAGTTTAACCCAGTTTGCTGCTTCAATCAGTTGCTTTGCCAGATTCTCATTCAGCATCAAGGAACCTTGAGCGCGGGCATCCAGCTCAAAACGCAGGTTACATTCTACTTTTCCGCGCGTCAGGCGGGTACGGATGCGTTCACGGATGACTGGCTCAAGACTTCTGAATTGCTCTGGCAGGCGAATATAGGTTTCCAAGTAACGTTGATTGACGGAGCGCAGTTCCCATGCAGCGTTTCCCCAATCTCCCTTGATATCTCGCCGCGCAAAAGCGGTCATGCTACGGATCATAACTCGTTCCTAATTTATAAAATGATGGGCGGATTATAGCGCTCCATGCAGTTGCAGGATAGGCATTCGCCACGTTAGGCCGTATAATACGCCCCCAATAAAGTTTTAACAGCGGAGAGAACACTATGAGCCTAGTAGGAAAGCGTCCAGCGGGAAGAGCGGCAGGGCAGGTGCGTCCTATTACGATAACCCGTCATTACACGAAACATGCAGAAGGTTCGGTTCTGGTTGAATTCGGGGATACCAAAGTGTTATGTAATGCCTCCGTTGAAGAAGGAATTCCACGTTTCCTGAAAGGTCAGGGACAGGGCTGGATCACTGCTGAATACGGTATGTTACCACGGGCGACGAATAGCCGTAATGCACGTGAAGCGGCTAGAGGCAAACAAACTGGCCGTACGATGGAAATCCAACGCCTGATTGCTCGTTCATTGCGTGCTGCTGTGGATTTGAAAAAACTGGGTGAATTCACGATTACGTTGGACTGCGATGTGATCCAAGCGGATGGAGGTACTCGCACCGCCGCTATTTCTGGTGCCTGTGTGGCGCTGGTGGATGCGCTGAATAAGCTGGTTGCTGATGGCAAATTGAAAGAAACGCCACTGAAAGCAATGGTTGCGGCAGTGTCTGTTGGCATCGTTGAGGGTGAAGGCCTCTGTGATCTGGAGTATGTTGAAGACTCTGCGGCTGAAACTGATATGAACATCGTTATGATGGATGACGGCCGGATGATTGAAGTTCAAGGCACGGCAGAAGGTGAACCGTTCAGTCATGAGGAATTGCTCTCTCTGCTCTCTTTGGCAAAAGAGGGATTGGAAACTATTTTTGAAGCGCAGCGAGATGCACTAAAACAAGATCCATTAAAATAATAAGTTAATCAGGCGGCTGAAGAGTCGCCTTTTTTATGTCTGCAATATTTGTAATTGAGTAATAAATCAAAGAGGAGAAACTCCAATGAAAGCCTATCAGCGCGAATTTATTGATCTGGCACTGAAGAAACAAGTGCTGAAATTTGGCGAGTTTACGCTGAAATCTGGTCGCAAAAGCCCGTATTTTTTCAATGCGGGTCTGTTTAATACCGGACGTGACTTGGCATTGGTTGGTCGTTTCTACGCGGCAGCTCTGCTGGATAGCGGAATTAAATGTGATTTGCTGTTTGGACCAGCTTATAAAGGTATCCCGATTGCAACCACGACAGCAGTGGCCTTGGCGGAACATCATGATATTGATATGCCTTATTGCTTTAACCGCAAGGAAGCCAAAGATCATGGTGAAGGTGGGTCGTTGGTTGGTAGTCCGCTGCAAGGCGATGTTGTGGTTGTGGATGATGTCATTACGGCAGGTACAGCGATCCGTGAATCAATGGAAATCATTAAGCAACATGGCGCAACACTGTCTGGTGTGATCTTGTGTCTGGATCGTCAGGAGCGTGGCCAGGAGGCGCTTTCAGCTATTCAGGAAGTTGAACGTGATTATCATTGCCAAGTTTATTCCATCATTACTTTGAGTGATTTAGTGAGCTATTTGCGTGAAAATCCAGAAATGCAATCCCATCTGGAATCTGTGGAAAACTATCGTAAAGAATATGGTATCTGATGGTCGATAAACGCTGATCGTTTGTAAGATAAGCATTGTTCGTAAGATAATAATCGTTCGTATTATAATAATAGCTAAGCGAAAAAAATCCCTCGCCCAAAAGTGGGCGGGGTGAGTAGTAGAAATGGCATCCTGCATATGATGCCATTATTGAGTTACCCCATATTCCTTCCATCTTTCAAGAGAACTCGAAATTAATCGGGTATAGAGAACTCAAGTAGCTGGAACATATTAACACAACTCAACAAAAAAACCGCACGTTATCATTCACTGAATGCAAGATTGGAACTGACTACAGTGCAGTAAATAATCTATTGTAACTGGGTTAATATTAATGGCCAGCGTACTTCAAATTCTGTCGTCGGACGATAACGAAATTCAGAGCGAACAAAACGAGAGAGCATTCCTTCACAAAATGCAAGCAATTGTGATGCTAAAACGGTTTCGTCATACTTGAAGCCTTGCCCATCACGGATTTTTTTCTCTTTTAAAATTTGACGAAGTTGTACTTCTATTCGCTCAAATAGTTGGTTGATGCGATTTTGTAATCTGTCTTGTTCGAACATCAGAGCATGCCCCGTCATGATACGGGTTAATCCGGGGTTTTTCTCCGCAAATCCTAAAAGCAGAATGAGAATTAACCGAATGCGTGTGATGGTGTCTTTTTCATCTTGCTGGATCAGATTGATGCGTGAAAGTAAGGAGTCTTCAATAAACTCAATCAAACTGTCAAACATCCGGGTTTTGCTTGGGAAATGACGGTAAAGTGCTGCTTCAGAAACGCCAACGTTTGCGGCGAGTTTCGCAGTGGTAATTCGTTGGCTGCCATCACTGGATTCAAGCATGTGTGCCAGTACCTGCAAGATTTCCTCACGCCTGTTTTTCTTTTTTATACGTTCTTTTTCTGCCATGTCTGATATGACCCCTGCTAAAACAGCAAAACAAATCCAGCTATTTTTGCCACAACGTTATTGCTGACAAAAACAATGTTTCTGTCAGCAATACGATAGGCAAAAACATTGTGAGCAAAAAATATGAAAATCGGTTGACGGTATCAGGCTTTATAGCAAGTTATTGACGACCGGAGTGGCCAAAACCACCGCTGCCGCGTTCGCTGGTTTCAAAGTCTTCAACCAAATTAAATTCAGTCTGTACAACGGGCACAAAAACCATTTGTGCAATACGCTCCCCCGGCTCAATAGTGAATGTTTTATCACTACGGTTCCAAACAGAAACCATCAGTTGCCCCTGATAATCGGAGTCGATAAGCCCCACCAGATTCCCCAGAACCACACCGTGTTTGTGGCCCAGGCCAGAGCGAGGAAGAATGACCGCCGCCAATTGTTCATCTGCGATATGGATAGCTATCCCAGTAGGCAGAAGCTCAGTCTGACCCGGGGCCAGCTCCACTGCATTATCCAGACAAGCACGTAAATCTAAACCCGCAGAGCCAGGTGTAGCATAAGTTGGTAAAGGAAATTCTTGTCCGATGCGGGGATCAAGGATTTTAACGTCGATTTTTTTCATCATAGCGTTTGAGTATCTCGTCTAATAAGCGGTGGCTAAGTTGTAATTTACCACAGTGGGGTAAATGAACACTGCCATCATGCCAGAATAGATGTAATGCATTGGTATCACTGTTGAAGCCGTGTCCGGCTAGGGATACATCATTTGCGCAAATCAAGTCTAGGTGCTTCTGCTTGAGTTTTCCGAGCGCGTATTCTTCCACATTCTGGGTTTCGGCTGCAAATCCAACGACAAATGGACGATTTTTTTCCATTGCGGCAACACTTGCTACAATGTCAGGGTTTTTCACTAGCGTTAGTGTGATTTCATCGCCCTGCTTTTTGATTTTCTCAGTTGCTATTTGCTTGAAACGGTAATCAGATACGGCAGCACAACCGATGAAAATATCCTGTGAAATTGCCGTTTCTTGAACCTGTTCATGCATTTCCAGTGCGCTGTTGACATCAATGCGTTTAACGCCTTGTGGCGTTGGTAAATTAACGGGGCCGGTAATTAATGTCACCTCAGCACCGCGTTCTGCCGCCGCCTGTGCGATGGAAAAACCCATTTTACCAGAGCTGTGATTGCTGATGAAACGAACGGGATCTAAGGCTTCACGGGTTGGCCCGGCAGTAATGGTAATGTGCAGATTAGTAAAATCTTCATCAGTGCTGAAATGTTGCGTTGCCAGTTCGACAATCGCCATCGACTCCAGCATTCTTCCCGGCCCGACATCACCACATGCCTGACTACCTTCATCTGGGCCCCAAATCAGCACACCACGCTCTTTAAGTACACTCAGATTATGTTGGGTTGCCTGTGCGCGGTACATTTGCTGATTCATTGCGGGAGCAACAGCAATGGGAGCAGACGTAGCCAAGCATATCGTAGTGACTAAATCATTTGCCATACCGACGGTTAAGCGAGCCAGCAAGTCTGCGGTGGCAGGGGCGAGAATAATCAAATCAGCCCATTTTGCCAGCTCAATATGCCCCATGGCGGCTTCTGCTGCGGGGTCAAGAAGATCATCGGAGACGGGATAGCCTGATACAGCCTGTAATGTCAGGGGGGTAATAAAGGCTTCTGCTGCGGGGGTCATAACGACGCGTACCTGAGCACCGCGATCCCGTAAACGGCGTACTAGCTCAGGAGTTTTGTAAGCAGCAATCCCCCCGCTGATACCGAGGACGATTTGTTTACCCGAGAGTTGATCAACAGAAAGTTGTTCACCAGAACGTTGTGTGCCGGAAAATCCTGTCATTTTGATTGTCCAGATGTAAGTTGCAATTCCTTAAGATTCTACCATAAGAAAATATTGAGTTGAGGATCCACCCTATTTAGGTAACCAAAAATGACAAGTTTGCGAAGCTTTACGCAAGCCATGAAAATGGGACTAGAGATGATTTTTTCATCATGGGATATTGAGTGAGTAAATATCAGATTGATGGATTTCATAGCCATGGATGGCGGTTCTAGGAAGAAGGATATTGAGGGGAGGATGTGTTATGGATGTCACAGTAATAGAAAGAAGCGATGAATTGCATTCAAATCTTGCTCCCCGGGAGAAGCTACTGGCTTATGGTGCGGTTTCCCTGACGGATGCTGAACTGTTGGCCATTTTTTTACGTACAGGAGCCAGAGGTGTTCCTGTTGTGCAAATGGCAGATCATTTGTTGAAATCGTTTGGCTCACTTTATCATCTCTTATCCGCTGATTATGCCGATTTTTGTTCACATAAGGGGATGGGGCTGTGTAAATATGTTCAATTGCAGGCCGTGTCTGAATTAGCAAAACGTTTTTTCTCCAGCCAATTTGTCAATGAAGATGTGATGAGTAGCCCGACGATGACGCAGCGTTATTTGCAGGATTTATTGTCTTGGCAAGATCGGGAAGTCTTTGTGGTTCTGTTTTTGACGAACCAAAATAAGGTTATTTGCCATGATGAAATGTTTAAAGGAACGATAAACAAAGTTGAAATTCATCCACGTGAAATTGTGAAACAGGCAGTTAAAGTTAATGCGGCATCGATTATTCTTGCTCACAATCACCCTTCCGGCAATCCAGAACCCAGTTTGGCAGATAAATTGGTGACAGAAAAAATTATTGAGGCGTGTGATTTGATTGGCGTTAAAGTTTTGGATCATATTGTTATTGGAAAACAATATTGTGTTTCATTTATGGAAAGGGGTTGGATTTAAAACAATTTTTTTTCGATCCGGTCAGATCTTAGTTGTTCGGGACTTGAGCATCGGCGAATGAGGGCGTATACTACGCCACCTTTGAGGATCTTGGGTTTGGCGAGAAGAGCCTATCTCAGTAAGTTTTTTTACTGGGAGAATGCTAGTCTTTTCAGTGACGGTCTTTTTAGTAAAGACGTGTTTTCAGTAACGAAAATATGCTGAGATGGGCTCCTAAGCCTGACGAGGCGGCCACACTCAATACAAAGCTCGAGCTTATTTGATTTTTGGAGAATAGACATGTCCCGAGTCTGCCAAGTTACTGGCAAGCGTCCGGTGAGTGGTAACAACCGTTCCCACGCATTAAATGCGACCAAGCGTCGTTTTCTGCCTAACCTGCACTCTCATCGTTTCTGGGTTGAGTCTGAGAAACGCTTTGTAACTCTGCGTGTATCTGCTAAAGGTATGCGTGTGATTGACAAAAAGGGTATCGATACAGTTCTGGCTGAACTGCGTGCCCGCGGTGAGAAGTACTAAGGAGCTGAAAAATGGCTAAAGGTATTCGCGATAAAATTAAGCTGGTCTCTTCTGCTGGTACAGGTCACTTCTATACCACTACGAAGAACAAGCGTACTATGCCTGAAAAACTGGAAATGAAAAAATTCGATCCAGTTGTTCGTCAGTATGTTATGTACAAAGAAGCTAAAATTAAATAATTTTAGTGGATTAAAAAAACCCAGCATTATGCTGGGTTTTTTTATATCTGTAGATAATGTTTCAGCAGATGGGTTTAACATCAGGTTATGCGTGGATGTCATATCCTGTTCAGTTATACTAACGCTTTTTTAATGGCTAACTGTCTAGGTGTGACGCTGAAAAATGACTAAAAAGACCTTGAATATCTTACACACAGAATCATCGTGTGGTTGGGGAGGGCAGGAGATTCGCATTCTGACGGAATCTCAGGGCATGATGCAACGTGGTCATCACGTGGTTATCGTTTGCTGCCCAACGTCTACTCTTCATCGTGAAGCCCATCACTATGGTGTGCCTGTCGTTGCGCTTCCGATTGAAAAAAAACGCTTGCCTTGCTTGCGGGCAATGCGTCACTGGCTAAAGAAAGAAGGCCGTCAGTTTGATGTGATCAATACCCATAGTTCCACTGATTCCTGGTTGGTCGCTGCGGCATGTGCCACATTAAAAGGTATGCCCCCGATAGTCCGAACCCGTCATGTTTCTACTCATGTTTCAAAATCTGTAGCGACTCGTTGGCTTTATTTGAATGCCTGCCAACATATTGTGACAACAGGTGAAAAACTACGCCAATATCTGCATACGTATAATGATTATCCACTTTCTCATATGACTTCTGTCCCGACAGGGATTGATTTGACTCGCTTTTGTCCTGAAAACAAGCAACAAAACCGTCAACGCATTGGTATCAAAGATAAACCGACGCTTGGTATTGTTGCGACGATGAGAACCTGGAAAGGGCATCGTTACTTACTTGATAGTTGGAAAATCCTTCACCAGCGTTATCCTGACTGGCAATTGCTGTTTGTGGGTGATGGTCCCCAAAGAAAAAACCTAGAACCACGAGTTCAGCGTGAAGGACTGACTGAGAGCGTTGTTTTTCTTGGTAACCGTCAGGATGTACCTGATTGCTTGAATGCGATGGATATCTTTGCTCTGCCTTCGTTTGGTAATGAAGGTGTACCACAAGGTATTATGCAGGCGATGGCATGTGGATTGCCGGTAGTCTCTACGTCTGTGGGGGCGATTACAGAGGCTGTAGTTGATGGAGAGACGGGATATATTATTGAACCTAAAAGTGTTGAGCAGCTAACAGAGAAATTAGATTTGTTAATAAAAGATACTGAATTGCGCTTGTATATGGGAGACGTTTCATTGAAACGGGCTACTCACTTATTTGGCATGAATAATATGTTAGAAAAAATGGAGTCTATTTTTTATCGCAGTATGGAAAGCAAGCGATGATATTTTGCTTATTTTGACTTAATTATCTTTAATATGAGTGGGTGGTTAGGTTATCAATGATTTATTGAAATGCAAAAACTTCATTTTTAGGGTTATAAAGAAGTCTTATCGATTAATAGAACATTGTATGGCTTTGATGTATAGTGCCTGAAGTCCAATTGCTGAATTGATAGTGTAGTATTCATCATTATGCATCCCAAAAATATTTTGGTCATTAATATTGCCCGTTTTGGTGATACCTTGCTGGTAACACCTGTTATTCGTGCTTTGAAGAAAAAATGGCCAGAAGCAAATATTGATGTATTTGTACATAAAAGAACAAAAGAAATCCTTGAAAACATTGGTTTAATTAATGATTTAAGGGGTTTTTCAAAAGGAAAGGCCAAGTGGAGCGGTTGGTTTTCTCGTCGGCATTATGATTTGGCATTAGTATATGGCCATGATAAATCGCTATTACAGTATGCCAAACGTAAAGCAAAGCTAACGGTTTATTTCTCGGATAACACTGGCGAAAAATCAAATGAGTATACTGTGGAGAAACCACGGGAACTGATGCAAGCGCAGCAGGAAAGGGCGCTGTTGATTAATGCGCTTGGGATTGATGTGAATGATTGGCGTTTACAATATTGCGTGAGCCAGAGTGAAGAGAAATATGCCAGAGATTTCTTTCGTCAACAGGGCTTGGAACAGCGATTATCCATAGGTTTTCAGTTACAGAGTTTCCCCGCAAAAGCTTACCGTGATTGGCCTGTAGAACATTTTTACGAATTAGCTCAACGTATTTATCGTGATTATCCACATGCGCATATTCTGTTGTTGGGCAGTAAAGATGGTGAAAATAGTGCGCAAATGCTATCTGAGAAACTGGGAACAAACAGGTGCTCATCGTTGGCTGGTAAGACGACGATGCGAGAAAATGCGGCAGTAATGAGTCAACTAAATTTATACGTTGGAGTTGATACCGGAACTACTCATCTAGCGGGGGCATTAGGCATCCCCATGGTTGCGCTGTATCACAGTTTTCATCCTGGCCGTTTTCTTGCCCCTCAGCAGCATTTAAAATTGACGGTAATTGAACATCCAGTAGATTATCGACAGGCAACCCGTCAAGATACAATGTCAGAGATATCGGTTGAGCAGGTTTGGCATGCAGTTCAAAACTTGCTTAAAAGTGAAGAGAGGGGTAATGAATAAAATGAAAATAGGATTTATCGATGTTACCGTTACCATGTCTTACGGCGGCATTCAAACGGCTGTTTGGGAGTTGGCCAAAGCTTTGACAGATGCGGGACATGAAATCCATATTTTCGGTGGAACGGGAGATGTCAGACCTGCATTGGGAGAGAGAAATATTCATGTTCATACCTTCCCGTTTACTCCCAGAGAGCGAGTCATCAATATTGGCCGTCGTTTTCAACGTATTGTTGAAAGATATTCTTTTGCCCGTCATGCCCGTGAAGCCGTTATTGCTGAAAATTTTGATTGGGTTATTTTGACAAAACCCTTTGATTTTTTTTGGCCCAGAATGATGCCTGAAACTTCCCATACCCAGTTTTGCTATATGAGTGGTGGTACAAGTTTTTTTAAAGGCGATCGAATATTGGGTCAGAAAATATCTGCATGGGTTGCATGCAGCTATTTCAATGCCTGGCAGATCCAGCATCACTTCAAGCAATTCCCTAATGTCATTTATAATGGTGTAGATATCGATAAGTTTAAGCCTGCTGATTCTGATATTCGAACTCGATTAGGAATCAATGAAGAAACGTTTCTGTTAACGTTTGCAGGCCGCTTGGTCGGTTGGAAAGGCATGAAAATCGCCATTGATGCAATGGCCTTATTGCGGGATAAGGATGTAAACTTATTGATTATTGGTGAGGGTGAAGGTCTGAAATCGCTTAAAAAGCAGGTTTCAGCATTGAAATTAGAAAAATCTGTCATTTTTCACCCGCCAGTTGGTCATGATCAATTACCTGAATTTTATGCTGCGGGGGATGCTGGTATGTTCCCGAGTATTGGTGATGAAGCATTTGGTATCACGATTGCGGAAGCAATGGCGTGTGGGCGTCCAGTTATTGCCAGTTACATCGGAGGCATTCCTGAGGTAGTTGGCAATGAAAACCATGCAGGTATTCTAGTATCCCCCGGTGATGCGGAGGCCATAGCTGCTGCAGTTAACCACTTCCTGTCTTTACCTGATAGAGGAAAAGATATGGGTAAATATGCTCGTCAGAGGATAGAAGCGATGTATACATGGGAACATTCTGCAAATCGTTTATTGGGCGCTATCAGAAAATAATGAAAATCGCGTATATAGATCCTTATCCTGTTCCTGATTATCGAGTTGCTTCACTGCAGATTTTGCAGAATGTGGATGCTTTTGCCCGTCAGGGGCACCATGTCTGTTTGATTACTCCAAAAGGTCACAGCCAAGTTGAAGATATTATTGGCAGGCCATTGCCTCCTTCTGCCGAGTTAATTACCTTACAAAATATACGTAGAAAGTGGTATTTCCCACTGAATACTCAGAAATTGTTTTATTTTCAGGTTTCTCGCTGGCTTAAAGAACATCAGGTTGATGCCATTTTTACCCGTAATATTAAAATGGCGAATTATCTGCTGTGTAAGCATCCAGATATCCCCCACTTTTTTGAAAGCCATGAGGTATTTGCTCAGTCTTTTAAAGAAGCCCATGATTTAGTCGGGAGTAAAAATCAACGTAAATACCAGAAATTGAGAAAGATTGAACAGCAGGTCTATAGTTGTTCTAAGGTTGTTTTTGTTCTGACTTCATTGTTACGTGAAGATATTGGTAAAGAATATGGTGTCCAAACCCCAATCGTAGTGGCTCCTGATGGTGTTGATATACTTGCTGTTGAATCCACAAAATTAATGCTTGCTGGCATGGAACACAAAAGTGGAGCTCTAACTCAGATACTTTATTTGGGCAGTTTACATCGTTGGAAAGGCATCCCTACTGTTATGAAGGCTATGTCTTACCTTGATAATGCAGTATTGAATATTGTCGGTGGTACGCCTGAGCAGATTGAACGATTACTAAAAACAGCCGAGCAAATTGGCGTAAGTGATAAAGTCAATTTCCTTGGTTTTATTTCCCCTAAAAAACGTTTTCAGGTTATTGCTGATAATGATATCTGCGTTCTGCCATTGACGAAAACCAGTATCGGCAGTCGTTATACATCTCCTCTCAAGCTTTTTGAATATATGGCAATGGGCAAGCCTGTTGTTATTTCTGATTTTCCTTCCATTCGTGATGCTGTTGATGAAAGCGCGGTAAATTTTGCTGACAGTGAAAATGCAGAGAGTTTTGCTGAGCAAATCCGATGGTTTATTAGCAATCCGGTTGAAACAATGGCGAAAGTCGAACACTCTCAGCGACTGGTTTCGGAGCGTTTTAACTGGGATCAACGTGCAAAATTGATTACACGCGTAATTGAGGAAACATTATCTCAAGCATCATCTAATTGATGACTGATGAGGGATAAAGCCAGCCCATGACATTTATTATGTATGGGCTGGTGGTATATTTCCTTTCCGGTCGCCTTGTTATTTCTTATATAGCGCAATCATCAAGCCAAATAAGATACCTATTTCATTGATATAAGCATTTTCAAAAGCTCCTCTGACGACAAACAAACTAATAAACGCTGCCAGAAGGATAATCCCTGCTTGTCGGATGATATCATTATGCTGGCGGATAATTTGGCTGCCAGTAAAGAGTGCTGAAAATGTCATTAATAATGTGGTTATCAAGCCAACGATGCCGGCCGAGAACCAAAATGATAGAAAGACATTATGTGGGCCAATCGAAGTCCTAAATGTCCAGTCAGGGTAATCGGCTACACGGCTATTATAGACTTGATGATAAACTTTATTGCCAAAACCGTAGCCTTTGATAGGATTTTCCATGATTAGCGACCAAGCAGAACCTTGTGTGCCGTTACTATAGCGGTAACTACTGTCTGTTTGGGTCAGCTTATGGAGCAGTAATCGGGTGGTGGGGTTAGATGTTGCGGACCAGTGGGTGGCCCCGGCTAATAATCCCAAGCATATAGCAGCGGCAACAGTGAGTTTCCACTCTCTGTTAATCAAAATGATCAATACAGTAGCTACTACAATAGCAACCCAAGCACCCCGGGAAAGTGTTCCAAGCAGTAAAAACAGACTAATGGCTGAGGTAATTACCAGTAGTGACCAGCTAAGCAGAGAGTGTTTTTTCCATAACGCCCAACTGCATAGTATTACTGGGAAATAGAAAATAAATCCGTAGGAAAATTCACGATGATTGTAATTTGTAAATGGCATTTCACCGATTGCATGGTATTTGATGATATATTTCGCAATATCTGTCAGCGCAATGACAACTATGCCGATAATAAATGCAATTAGGATCATCTTCGCAATATGTTGTTTGCTTTCTTGGTAGAGTACAATCGGAAGGGTGAAACTGAATAGCAGCAGCCCATTTAAAATCGGTTTGTTCATCTCTTTGAGACTTAAAGCCGGGTCAATGGAGATGCCAACAGAATAGAATATGGTCAAGACAAACAGTAAAATGGATAAAAAGAGGTGATTACGTAGTGAATGGACTACTTGGCGAAAATCCTTTATCAGATAATACAGTGCAGTTATACATATTAGGATCATAACAAGATTTTTGTATCTAGTAATATCAGGTAGATAAACCAGGATAATGTATAGTCCAACAATGGATAAGTTCCATAATGATTTATTGTCGTTACTTATATTAAATCTATTTTTTATATCAAACATAGTGATTAATCTATTTTCTCAACTATCCCAACCGAATCTGGCTGCAAATAATACATTAAAACGGTATTGTAATCTGCTGAAAAGCAATTATTGCAGATAATTTATTCAAGGAGTCGGTATGCCAGAGCTACCAGAGGTGGAAACCAGTCGTCGGGGTATTGAACCCCATTTGGTGGGGAATGTGATCCAATATGCCGAAGTCAGAAATTCGCGTTTGCGTTGGCCTGTTTCTGGGAAAATCATGCAATTATCAGATTGTCGGGTGATTAGTGTTCAGCGAAGAGCAAAGTATTTGCTGCTTGAGCTAGCCGACGGTTGGATTATTATTCATCTGGGTATGTCTGGTAGCTTACGTATCTTGTTGGAGGAGCTTCCTCCAGAAAAGCATGATCATGTCGATTTGATTATGGCTGATGGTAAAATTCTCCGCTATACCGATCCCCGGCGTTTTGGTGCATGGTTATGGAGTGACACTCTTGATGAGTGCTCTGTGCTGGCTCATTTAGGTCCTGAGCCACTTTCTGACTTGTTTGATGGTAAATACCTTTACACGCTTTCCCGCAATAAAAAAACTGCCATTAAACCTTGGTTGATGGATAACAAAGTTGTTGTTGGTGTTGGGAATATCTATGCTAACGAAGCGTTATTCGTTGCGCATATATTACCCGAACGCCCTGTGCATTCATTGACAGAACAAGAAGCTCATTTATTAGCGGATACCATCAAACAGATCTTACGTCGCTCTATCGAACAAGGTGGAACGACACTGAAAGATTTTCTGCAATCTGATGGTAAACCGGGATATTTTGCCCAAGAGTTGTTTGTCTATGGAAAGAAAGGCGAATGTTGCTCAATATGCGGTGAAAAAATTGAGAGTGTAAAATTAGGACAACGCAGTACATTTTTTTGTCGTCAGTGCCAGCATTAAGTGCATTTGGGGGCGGAGAAGAATGGCCCCCTGCGTGCTGATATTACTTGCCTAATTTCTGTAGCATGGCCCGTACAACTGGATCGGACACGAATGATGAAATATCTCCGTCATGACGAGCAACATCTTTGATCAAGGATGATGATACGAAAGACATACCCTGAGAAGGTAATAAAAACACACTTTCCAGTTCTGGCATAAAATGTCGGTTCATGTTGGCAAGTTGGCATTCATATTCAAAATCTGAAACAGAGCGTACTCCGCGTATTAGGATGCTAGCCTGCTGTTTTTGGGCAAAACTGACCATCAGCTCACTAAATCCGATCACAGTGACATTTTCCAGATGAGCAGTAACCGCTTTTGCCATTGAGACACGCTCTTCCAAACTGAACATGGGATTTTTTCTGTCACTATTGGCGATAGCCAGTAAAACCTGGTCAAACATATTTGCAGCACGGGTCACGATATCAAGATGACCATAAGTGATAGGGTCAAAAGTGCCGGGATAGATCGCTTTTCTTTTCATCGTTTTTTACTCTTCATTTGAGTCAACTCCCAAAGCGCAGCATATTTATTGAATGTATATTGGGCATTCACCATCGCTAACACCAACCCTTGCTTGCCATCAAGAAAACCCGCTCTTAGCAGCCATGTTTTGAAAAATGCGCCTAACGTATGACTGAAGATAGATAAATAATGGGCTTTTTTACCTTGTTCGTGGCGATACTTGGCCCAATCTCTCGCGTAATTCAATTGCTTTTGCTGGAACTCCATCAAATTACGGCAGGTTAAATGACGTAAGTCACCTTTTAGTGTCACGATGGACGCGCCTTGCATATCAAGGGATTCATGAACCTGATTATCATTGTATTGATAACGTTCACGACAATAGAGGCGGATGACTTTATCGGGATACCAGCCACTGTGTTTCATGAACCGTCCCATAAACAGGTTGAGGCGCGTACAGCTATAGACTTTATTGTCGTCAGGGTTATTAAGGACGTGTTCAATTGAGGATTTTAGTTCAGGTGTGACACGCTCGTCCGTATCAATCATGAAAACGTAATCGCCACTGGCATAGGATTGTGCGAGCTGCCGTTGACGACCGAAACCCGGCCACTGTGTATTCGTGTAGACTTTTGCGCCCATTTCATTGGCTATGCGGCAGGTTGCATCTGTACTGCCGGAATCCAAGACGATGATTTCATCAGCCCAACTGACGGATTGCAAGCAATCTGCAATCAAGTCCGCAGAATTTTTGGCAATCATCACAACGGATAGGCGTTTCTTCTCACTCATTAATGGCTCCGTGGGGGGAGATAAGGTTCCAGTAATTTTAGCAAGCGCTGAAGGGCACCTTGATTTTCGTGCAGAACTTCTGCGGCATGGTGACCGTAATAGCGGCGGTAGTCTTCGTCTGTCAGCAGGCTGCTGATTGCTGAACTTAATGATTGGCTATCGGTGACAGTAATCAACCCATCAGCTTTATCCAGCTTGGCACAGATATCCTTAAAATTGAATGTATGCGGACCCATAATAACGGGAATAGCGTGTGCTGCCGCTTCCAATGGGTTATGTCCACCGCGTTCTATCAGGCTTCCCCCGACAAACGCCATGTCAGCAATACCGTACAGGAGCATCAATTCACCCATAGTATCTCCAATAACTACTTGTACATTAGCGCTTGGGATCGTATCAGTACTTCGTAATATCGCGTTTAGCCCCGCTTTTTGTGTTAGTTCTAGGGCCTTGCCGAAACGCTCAGGATGACGGGGGACCAGAATTAACAAGAGATCAGGAAATTGTTTAAGCAGCTTGCAATGTGTATCTAGAATAACGCTTTCTTCACCATCATGGGTGCTGGTTGCGATCCAAACAGGGCGATGAGGTGCCCATTGGCGGCGCAAGGTTATTGCTCTTGCCGCCAATTCTGGTGTAACGGAAATATCGAATTTAAGGCTACCCGTCACAGCAAGCTGAGAACGTCTTAATCCCAATTCGATAAACCGTTCACCATCTTCCTGATTTTGTGCGGCAATCAATGTGATCTTATTTAAAACGATTTTGATGAAACTGCTGATTTTCTGATATCCCGCGGCAGAGCGAGCCGATAATCTAGCGTTGGCAATGACCAGCGGGATTTCGCGTTGATGCAATTGAGTGATCAGATTTGGCCACAGTTCGGTTTCCATTATGATCACGAGTTTTGGATTGACGTGATCAAGGAATCGGTTCATTGAACCTGGCAAGTCGTAGGGAAGGTATACATGGTTAACATCAGCACCCAACGCAGAGAGGACTCTTTCAGAGCCAGTCGGTGTCATCGTGGTTATAGTAATGGGTAAATGAGGATACTGATGCCGCAAGATCCGCACTAACGGAATGGCTGTCAATGTCTCTCCGACAGACACGGAATGAAGTAGAATCCCACCAGAGGCTACTTTTTTGGCACAAAAGCCATAGCGTTCGCCCCAGCGTTTGCGATACGCAGGAGATTGACGGCTGCGCAATAGTAGGCGTAACCATATAATAGGTTGGATAAGGTAGAGAAGTACCTGATATAAGCGAAGCAACATTCTATCAAATTCACTGACATAGACTGTGGCTATAGTACCACATTGGCTTGAAGAAAGTGTGTAAAATGCAGTTCTCTTGAATCTCCTGACTAGGAGCCATGCGCTATTTTTCTATTAATTCAATATATTGTTTCTGTATATTGTTTGACTCAAATTTTTCATACATCTCATCGGTGATGAGAGGCGGATTATCATAAACAAGTTGCATTTTTTCCGCTAAAGCATCAATTGTTAGTTCAGCCAGATAGTTTTTGAGATTGCCTGTCATTATTTCTCTTACCCCACCAGGGCAATCAGTGCTAACGATAGGTGTATGACAAATCAATGATTCGATTAACACTGTCGGCAGTCCTTCACTGTCGGAACTGATAATGACAGCTCTGGCGTCACGAATAATAGGCAGTGGATTTGAGTGAAACCCGGCCAAAATGACCTCATTGTTTAGGCCAAGATTACTGATTTGCAATTTAAGCTTGTTTTCGATTTCCTTGTTACCTTGACCAACAATAATGAGTTTGCATGGTAGATTTGCTTTTGCTAAGGCATCAATCAGCCTGTCTTGGCGTTTGACTTCATGGAAACGCCCGATATGTAGAAAGTAATTTAGGCCATGATAAGGATTGGCTTGTGATGATTTGCTTTTTAGTTCATCAAAATTGAATGGGTTATAGATAGTTTTAATCTGTTTAGGTTGTATCGAAATATTCGTAATCAGGTCATGGCTAACCGCGTTAGAAACACAGATAATTTGTCTGTTTTTATAAACATTTTTTATCTTTTCTTTTTTTATCCAATGAAAAAGTCCACTTTTATTGCTTAGGTATGACTGAGAATATATTCCGTGAATACAATGCCATACATTGCTATCTCTCAATGCTGTGGATTTAACGACTATACGATCAGTCTTATGAAGATTAGAAAGAACAAGAACAGGCTTGCCTTTTTGTTGGAAAAGCGTTGATAAAACGTTATCCATAGCTTTAGTACGGCGCCTGATTTCATTAATTTTTCTTAATGGACCTTGGTAATTATCAGGGCTAACAATGTAATGAATACCTTCTGGTATGGTATAAGACAATTGGGTATTCAATGAAAGCAATGAAATCTGATAACCCGATTGGTGCAAACCAGTAGCAAGGCGAAGAGTGACATTTTCAGCTCCCCCGCCGGGTAACCCATCAATAATAAAAAGGA
Source organism: Xenorhabdus hominickii (assembly GCF_002632725.1). Taxonomy (GTDB): domain Bacteria; phylum Pseudomonadota; class Gammaproteobacteria; order Enterobacterales; family Enterobacteriaceae; genus Xenorhabdus; species Xenorhabdus hominickii. The sequence continues at coordinate 763,002 of NZ_NJAI01000001.1, read as the reverse complement.
TATGATCATTCACTATGCTAAGACCCGTTGATAAAGCTGGATTAATTGTTTAGATAAGTTTTCAGGGGTTGCTGTCATTATTTGATTTCTTGCTGCGATAGACATGTTTGTATCTGATATATTATCAGGGATGCTATATGTTGCCTCCTCTAATTTTCTGAGGTCTAGCGCATCACAGACGAAACCATTTTTTCCTTCGGTGATGAATTCTGCGCCTCCGCATGTTGTACTCGTAATTACGGGTAAGCCACACGCCATAGCTTCAAGAACCACGTTAGGAAATGGATCGTATAGTGTTGGTAGTAACAAAGCATCAGACATTTGATAAAAAGGTAATGTATTTTTTTGTAATCCCATGAAATGGATACGATGACGACACCCTAAAGAATCCGCAATATCTTGATATTTTTTCTGTTCTTTATCCTTACCGACGACTAATAAATGATCCCCTGTTCTTGCAACAGTTTTGATGGCAGCGGATAAGCCTTTTCGTTCAAAACCAGATCCTACATAAATCAGACATTTTACTGTTGGGGGAACTTCATATTGCTTTCGCCATGCTAAGCGAGTTTGCTCATCAGCAGGAAAAAATTTATTGCTATCAATGGCATTGTATATAACGGATATTTTATTTTCAGAAACCCCAAACTGTTCAATGATTTCCTTTTTTACCATTTCTGCGTTACAGATAACTTGCTTTAAAGCAGGATCCGAATACATTTCTTTCTCTGCTTTCATTACATAACGATGGTAACGATCATTGAATAGCCACTTAGCTTTCCAATTTGATAAAATACGGGCACGTTGATGTAACCAGCTTATATGAACGCCATCTCCGGCTCTATAAATATCACAGCCAGCGATTCTTTCGTGGCTTTGGACCAAATCAAATTGTTCTTTTTGCCATAAATGGCGTGCAGATTTTGCAAAACCACTTTCTCGACTGATTCTTCCATACTTAATCGGATTACATAGGTGGATATGCCAATTAGTATTACTTTCTCCCTGCCAAGATCGTGTAATCACGTTCAGCTCAAGTTGTTGCTGATCCAGAGCTTCCAGCGCTCTCGAAATGAAACGTTCTGCCCCTCCATCTAGGCGGTATTTTTGGCGAACAATAGCTAAACGTAGTGGTTTCATGAAATATATTTCCTGGCTGCTGAAATAACTGCACTTACTGGGATCAGATCTAAATAACGTTCATCTGTATGAGTTTTGATATCGTCTGGATATGGGATTCTGCCATAATCACCCGCCCAGATCACCTCACCAATAGGTTCCCAAGGTTTCCAGAATGTGAGTTTGGATGGGCCGAATAACGCTATACAAGGTGTTTTTAACGCAGCAGCCATGTGCATTGGGACTGAATCTACACCAATGAATAATTTTGCATGGTCAATTAAAGCCGCTAATTTGGGTAAAGTTAATTGTCCGGCAAGAGATAGGATACTCTTTTGGTCAGGGCAGTATGACAGGATAGTATCGACCATTTCGAGTTCACGCTTATCTGGCCCAGAAGTTATGATAATTCGGTATTTGTTTTTCTGTAGCGTCGTAATCACTTCCGCCATTTTCTTTTCATTCCAACATTTAAAAAACCATCGAGATGTAGGTTGGATCACAATGTATCGGTCGAAGCATGTGTATTCGGCAAGTGTTTCTTTTATCCACAGTAAATCCTTATCACTATAGTTCATTGTCACTTTAGTTATGAGCGACGTTAGTTGCAATGGTTTAAGAATAGAAAGGTTTTGTTCTACTGTATGCAAAGAATCATGGTTATCTGTAGATGTAATGTTAGTGTGGCATAAACGCCACTTCCAGTTTTGGCGTTTAGGATAATCTAGTGCGAGGCGGATTGGAGCACCTGTAAAACGAGTAATAAAGGCACTGCGCCATTGGTCAGCGAGATTGATGGCCAAATCATAGCGTTGTTGTCGTAATGTTTTTAACAAATTCCACTCATGTAATAAATGTTCTTTTATTCCTAATTTTTTCCACTGTCGGTCTATGAGAAAAATGTTGGAAATTTCTGGTGAATTTTCCAGCATGGGGGAGGTTTCTTGATAAAGAAGGACATCAATTTTTGCATCTGGGTAGTGATACCTTAACGTACTGATAACGGGAGTGATCAGTAATGTGTCACCATGATGCTGTAATTTAATCACCAAAATATGTTTGATTTCATTGGTTTTTTTTGTCATGTGTCGAGTTCTATAGAATATCAATCTGATATGGTGGTTTTAATGAAAGAATCACAGCCTAGCCATATTTCAGGCGTACTAATAAAATAGGTATACTCAGTTTATACAGTAATCAGGGATTTTTTGATTCTCGAATTGCGCTATGTAGTCGCTATGCGTACTATTGTGGTAACTATTATTATCATATTTTGGTGTATATTGATGCCTTTACCTGCTTTTATTATCACGATCGACACTGAAGGTGATGATCTATGGCAAAATCGAGAGCAGATCTCAACAAAAAATACGGGTTACTTACCAAGATTTCAGGATCTTTGTGAGCGTTTTGGATTTAAACCTGTTTGGCTAACCAACTATGAAATGGCGATGGATGATAGTTATATTGAATTCGCTAAAGATGTTATTGCCAGGAACACAGGTGAAATTGGTATGCACCTGCATGCTTGGAATAATCCTCCTATTGTGTCTCTGACTGATGATGACATGCACTATAAGCCCTATTTGATTGAGTACCCGAAAGATCAAATCAAAGCAAAAGTTGATTTGATGACAAATCTTCTTGAAGACAAGTTTCAGACAAAGATGCTGAGTCATCGGGCTGGTCGTTGGGCATTTAACGAATATTATGCCCAGTTATTGGTTGAATATGGTTATCAGGTAGATTGTTCTGTTACTCCAAAAGTTAATTGGAGTTTTACTAAGGGTGACCCTAATGGAAATGGTGGAACGGATTACAGCCGTTTTCCAGCTCACGCTTACTTTATGGATTTACAGGATATCTCTAAAGAAGGTGATTCTCCGTTACTGCAAGTGCCAATGAGCATTCAGTATAAACATTCACCAGTTATGAATTTCGTTAAGCAGCAGTATGATCGTTTGAGAGGCAAGCAACGTTCGCCGTCGGTTAATTGGTTGCGTCCAAAAGGTGGTAATTTGGAGCAAATGAAAAGTGTAGTCCAACAAACCTTAGCAGGCGGTAGTGATTATGTTGAGTTTATGCTTCATTCATCAGAATTTATGCCAGGTGGAAGCCCTGTGTTTAAGAATGAAGAGCAGATTGAACACCTTTATCAGGATTTAGAAGGGTTGTTTGAGTTTTTGAAGCCATTGGTGCAGGGGATGATGTTGAGTGAGTATTATCAATGGAAATTATAAAAAACTAGGGATTTTGATATAATTTATAGGATATGGAAATTAGATATAGTATTGCTATAAAGGTGATTAATTTTTCTGATAGTGGGTTTAAGAATGCTTTTGATAAATAAAATTTATTCTAAATTTATGGTTGATTGGAAGTATAAAATAACTAAAACGCTATATAGAAATATATGTAATCATGAAATGAAACATAACATGAATTTCTGGCCACATATAAAAATAACAAGAAACGAAAATGGAAAGATAGACTCTGTCTTTTTCAATAAAAGACATATTGATATTGAGGATTTTGAATTTTCGTTAGACAAACCATTAATAATAATTGCTTCAGGCCCATCTGTGCTAGACATAGATCCTGTTTTTTTTGATAGTAAACTGTTTGATATATTAGGGGTTAATGGTGCGTATAAGTTATCGGGGTTTATAAAATTCAAATATCATGTGATTATTGATAGAACATTTATTATCAATCGATTTGCTATTGTGTTAGATATTTTAAATGATAACTCATTAACATTATTAACAACAATGGACTGTTTGAATGAAATATTAATTGAAAATTCTTCTGTTTTAATAAATTGTAAGATGGTAATTATTGAACATATTGACCAACCAGTCTATAAAAAGAAGAAAAAACTGTTTGATATAAAAAGCAAAGAGTTAATTATAAAAAATAATTTTGCTTTTTCACTTAACTTAAATAAAGGGTTTTATGATGGGTGTACAGTAGCATATACCGCTTTACAAATAGCATTTTTTTTGAATTATAAAGAAATATATTTTGCTGGATTAGATATGAATAATTTTGATAAACCAAGATTTTATGAAAGTCAAGATGATACTCTCAGTACTGAGCTGGATAGTAATTTAAATGACATAATAATTCCTTGTTTTGAATTATCTCAATATTTGGCTAAAAAAAATGGAATTATGGTTTATAATTTATCAATATGCAGTGCAATTAATTCGTTTAAAAAAATAAAATATAACTCTATATCATAGTGTTTTATTAAATAAATTTTCACTATAAATAAATATATCAATTGTAATTATTGTATGTAAAAATAATTGATATATTTAATAATGATCTTTTGAAAGATACTATAGTGTTAATTTTTTATAGCCAGACTTAATGTTAATTATTTTTGTGTTTTGTTGAAAATGATTTACCTGTCTGGGTTATTTTTGTGAAAAATAAACTTTGAGTATAGAATTTATCATTTTAGTTTGAATGGGGGGCAATTTGATGGGATTAATAATGATAAAAATAAAAAAAATTTTTTCAGGATGGAAAGAGTGTGATATTGAACGATATAAAGAAGCTTATGCTCTTTTTGGTGGTGGTATCCTAACACATCCCAATGTTGTTTCTTTTTTGAATAATCATATTGAAGATGTTCAACTTTCCTTTTATGTTAAAGAGAAAGGAAATTCTATCAAGGGAGCTTGTTTTTTAATCAAAAACCAAAAATTAGTAGAGAAAATCTCAGACATATACTCACTACCTTGTGATGAAATCATTTTCCCTATCGCAACTGATGCTAAGTTATTTTTACCAATAAAATCAAAGAGACTATCTCCAATCCATAAAAATAACTTTATTAATACTAGTTATAATTCCCGATTAAGTAAACGCAAAATCTGCCTGATCAAAGATAGTTTCTCTTATAAAACCCGGCGCAATCGTAGTAATGAGATCAATAAATTTAAGCGGGCTGGAGGGGAGATCCGTCCATCAAGTGAGTTCAGTGCAGAAGAATTAGTGAATATCTATATTGATTTGTATCAGAAACGTTGGAATTACAGCCATTCTGAAAAACAAAAACAGCATTTGCTTGAAATATATACAGATCTGCGTGAGCATATATTTGGTAATGTGTTATTAATCAATAGGAAACCTTGTGCTTACGATTTTGTTTTGTGGGCGGAGAGTCCAAAATGGATTTCGTTTGATGCCATTAATGGTGGTTATGATCCCGAATATGCGTATCTCAGTGTTGGGAGCATATTAATGTGGGTGAATACCCAAGAAGCAAAAGCACTGTGTCAGCAAGGTGACAAATCCATGCGTTACTCGTTGGGTAATCCTACGTTTGAATATAAAAATCGTTGGTGTGAAACATTACCACTAGGAAAAGTGCTTTTTTAATATATCCTGCAAGAGTAGCATAACTTCCGATGGGGCTATATTTTTCATAGTATTATCCGTCGACTTCAAGGAGTGCTGCTCTTTTCCATATCCACCAATCAATCCCGGATCAGTCGGGCCAAACAGAGTAATATTCGGTCGATCAAGCGCAGCCGTAAGATGGCTTAAGCCCGTATCGACAGAAACCACTGCTTTTGCCCCCGCGAGAACTTGTGCAACTTCAGCCAGTGTCAGTTTAGGCAGAACTTCAACATGAGGAAAGCCTTCTGTCAGCCGCAACGCTCGCTGATATTCATGTTCTGCACCCCAAGGTAGTTTAATGCGTAAGCCGGTTGGCTGGATGTCTGTGATCAGCTGTCGCCAATAGCTTTCTGGCCAATGTTTTTCATCACGTGTGGTTGCGTGCAGGAAAACGAGATAGTTATCTTGGTTTTCAATTCGCTGATTCAGAAAATGGCAGGCGATGGCGTAATCACCGGATTCTGTCGGTTTTTGATAACCCAAGCTATCCGCAAAGAGTTCACGGATCCGTTCCACTGCATGTTGTTGCTTGCTCACTGTATGCCAATGATTGTAGAAAAAACTTGCAAGCGGCTCGCGGATGCTTTTTCTGTCATATCCATGACTTGGGCCATGTGCCAACCGAGTCACCAAAAATGCACTTTTTAACAACCCTTGAGCATCAATGACGGCGTCATATTGATGTTGCTGCAATTGTTGCCGAAATTGTGCACGTTCTGCACGAATATCTTTTCTGAACCAATTTTTCCGCCAGCGACGAATAGCAACGGGAATAACATTTTCGACAGCACTGTGCCAGGTGGGTATTTGTGCAAAACCTTCTTCCACTACCCAATCAAATTGAATGTCAGGAAAATGCTGTTTTGCATCTGTTAAAGCCGGAAGAGTATGTAACACATCGCCCATCGAAGACGTTTTTACCAGTAAAACACGCATTAATTTTGGCTCTCCGCCTCTAACAGTTTCTCCAGTGAGGCCAAAACCTGTTCTGGCTGGATATCAATTAAACTCTGGTGGTAACCGCCCTCGCTGTCACCTTTCCTGATCTTATGGTATCCGGTAATCAAGCGGATCATTTCGGCCTTATTTGATAGTGGCGGTGTAAAGTCTGGGCTACTCGGGCCATATAATGCCACCAGAGGACGGTTCAACGCTGCCGCGACATGCATCAGACCAGAATCGTTTGTGACGATGGCATCACAGGCTGCGATGATATTGATTGCCTGCTCAAGCGAAGTTTTCCCTGCCAGATTGAGGCAATTTTCGCGGGCATCTGGGCTTAAAAGTGTACGGATATCTTCACCGGCTTCATGATCTTTGGCCGAGCCAAACAGCAAAATTTGATAGTTTTTTTGAGTGATTAACTGATCGGCAAGGGAGGCATAGTGATAATGTGGCCAGCGTTTGGCTGGGCCAAACTCGGCTCCGGGGCAGAAGCCAATAATCGGGCGATGATCGGCAATGTTGAATGCGGAGGTTGATTCTGCAATATCAGCGTCATTGACGGTTAGCTGCGGCCATAACAGTGGTTGTGGCAGGTCGTCAGCACTGGATACGTTCTTTGCATCATAAGCGAGAGCAACATAGCGCTGAACCATGAGTGGAAAAGCACTTTTATTCAATACTCGGATATCATTCAGCAGCCCGTAGCGCATTTCACCGCGCCAACCTGTGCGTATAGGGATATTGGCGAAGAAAGGCACCAGTGCAGATTTGAATGAATTGGGTAGCACATAAGCGCGATCGTATTTATTCTCACGCAGCGCAAGGCCGAGTCGACGACGTTCGCCAAGTGCAAGGGCTCCATGTCCTAATGGCATCGCCAGCGCTTGATTTACCTCTGGCATTTTTGCCAATAATGGACGGCACCATTCTGGTGCCATCACATCAATTTCTGCATTGGGATACAAAGCCTTCAAAGTACGATAGAGGCTTTGTGACATCATCATGTCGCCCACCCATGATGGGCCGATCACCAATATCTTCATAGAAGTCGATTAATTATCCTGATTGAGCCATTGCATATATTCAGTGACACCTTCAGCAACGGTTTTAAAAGGCTTGTTATAACCTGCCGCACGAAGTTTTGTCAGGTCAGCCTGAGTAAAACTTTGATAGCGACCTTTGAGTTTTTCTGGGAACTCGATGTACTCCACGGCTGGGGATTTTGCTTTATGAAACTCGGTAACAGCATCAGCAACAGCTTGGAAAGATTCGGCGTGGCCTGTTCCACAGTTAAAGATGCCAGAAACACTGTTTTTCCAAAACCACAGGTTTACAGTGGCAACATCACCAACATAAATAAAGTCGCGGCGGAAATTTTCACTGCCTGCAAACAGTTTTGGATTCTGCCCTTGAACAATCTGATTGTTTAAATGATAGGCGACACTCGCCATGCTGCCTTTATGCCCTTCTCGCGGCCCATACACATTAAAATAGCGGAAACCACAAATTTGGGAATCCGCATGAGGAAAAATATCGCGGACATATTGGTCAAAAAGAAACTTGGAGTAACCATAAATATTGAGAGGTTTTTCGTATTGACGCTCTTCAATGAAGTTATCACTCCGGCCACCATAAGTTGCAGCAGAAGAGGCGTAAAGGAACGGGATTTGGCGCTCAAGACAATAATGCAGAACATCTTTTGAGTATTGGTAATTATTGTCCATCATATACTTACCATCCCATTCCGTGGTCGATGAGCAAGCACCTTCATGGAAAATGGCATCAATGTCACCTAAATCATCACCGGCAACGATACTGGCAATGAAATCTTCCTTATCCATGTAATCGGTGATATCCAAATCAACCAAGTTGGCGAATTTTGTGCCATCTTTCAGGTTATCAACAACCAGGATATCTGTATAACCCCCGTCATTCAGTGCCTTAACAATATTGCTGCCAATAAACCCTGCGCCGCCAGTGACAATAATCATTTGGCTCACCTCTAAATAGTCAGTTCACTTTATATACCCTTCGTCTGGGTATATCTTTGCTGCGTATAATAGCACTTAACCCTACTGACGACAGCAGCTTAAACAGGCGAATATCCTGAAATTTTGTCACATGATAGGCTCTGAGTCGTGATCCGCTTTACAAAGTTGATATTATCTTTCCCGCTGTATCGTCACTAGCAGGATCTATCAGTAAAATATACTTCGCCTTTCACTTATTTCGGTACTCAGGAGAGAAAAATGTCAGCGTCGTTTTATCAAAAAATTAATGAGCAGTTGGAACAAGCCCATGCGGAAGGGCTGTTTAAAAATGAGCGTATCATCACTTCTGCCCAGAATGCCGATATCGCTGTTTCTGATGGTAGCAATGTCATTAATTTTTGTGCCAATAACTACTTAGGTTTGGCTAATCACCCTGACCTGATCGCTGCTGCAAAAGCAGGAATGGATAGCCACGGTTTTGGTATGGCCTCTGTTCGCTTTATTTGTGGCACACAAGACTCCCATAAAGAATTAGAAAATAAGATAGCTGAATTTTTGGGTATGGAAGATACCATTCTGTACTCTTCATGCTACGACGCAAATGGTGGCCTGTTTGAAACGCTGTTTGGTTCAGAAGATGCGATTATTTCTGATGCCTTGAACCATGCTTCCATCATTGATGGCATTCGTTTGTGTAAAGCAAAGCGTTACCGTTATGCCAATAATGATATGCAGGAATTAAGAACGCAGTTGGAGAAGGCGAAAACCGAAGGTGCACAAAATATTCTTATCGCAACGGATGGCGTATTTTCAATGGACGGCGTGATTGCTGACTTGAAATCCATCTGCGATCTGGCGGATGAGTTCGGGGCGCTGGTCATGGTTGATGACTCTCACGCGGTTGGCTTTGTCGGCAAACAGGGTCGTGGTACCCATGAATATTGTGATGTCATGGGGCGTGTCGATATTATCACTGGCACATTAGGTAAAGCTCTGGGTGGCGCTTCAGGGGGGTATACCGCTGCACGCAAAGAAGTTGTTGAGTGGTTGCGCCAGCGTTCACGTCCTTATCTGTTCTCCAATTCACTGGCTCCTTCGATTGTTGCGGCATCTATTAAGGTGTTGGATATGCTGAAAAATGGAGATGAATTGCGTGATCGTCTCTGGAGAAATGCGAATTTATTCCGTGAAAAAATGACTGCTGCAGGTTTCACCTTAGCAGGTGCCGATCATGCCATTATTCCTGTTATGTTGGGTGATGCTAAATTGGCACAACAATTCGCGTCTGAATTGTTAAAAGAAGGCATCTATGTGATTGGGTTTTTCTATCCGGTTGTTCCTAAAGAGCAGGCGCGTATCAGAACTCAGATCTCGGCTGCTCATACGGAAGAACAAATTGAACGTGCAGTGGCTGCGTTTACACGTATCGGTAAGGAATTGAAGGTCATTGCGTAAGGTATCACTATGAAAGCATTATCGAAATTAAAGTCAGAAGAAGGAATTTGGATGACTGATGTGCCTGAGCCGGAACTTGGGCATAATGATGTAATGATTAAAATCCGTAAAACTGCTATCTGTGGTACGGATGTTCATATCTATAATTGGGATGATTGGTCTCAGAAAACGATCCCAGTTCCAATGGTGGTAGGACATGAATATGTCGGTGAAATCGTTGAAATTGGTCAGGAAGTCAAAGGGTTTAAAATAGGTGATCGCGTGTCAGGTGAAGGTCATATCACCTGTGGTCACTGCCGTAACTGTCGTGCTGGACGTACTCATTTATGCCGTAATACGACTGGTGTTGGTGTGAATCGTGCGGGGGCATTCGCTGAATACCTGGTTATTCCAGCATTTAATGCTTTTAAAATTCCAGACAATATTCCTGATGAACTGGCCGCGATTTTCGATCCATTCGGCAATGCGGTTCACACGGTGCTCTCTTTTGATCTGGTGGGGGAAGATGTACTGGTATCTGGTGCTGGCCCTATCGGTATCATGGCTGCAGCGGTATGTAAGCACGTTGGCGCACGTCATGTCGTGATTACGGATGTGAATGAATATCGCCTTGAACTGGCTCGTAAAATGGGTGTTACCCGTGCAGTGAATGTCAGTAAAGAAAAATTGACTGACGTCATGGCAGAGTTGGGCATGACAGAAGGCTTTGATGTAGGTCTGGAAATGTCTGGAGCGCCACCTGCGTTTCGTACTTTGCTAGATACCATGAATCACGGTGGCCGCGTTGCTCTATTGGGTATTCCTCCGTCAGATATGGCGATAGATTGGAACCAAGTTATCTTTAAGGGATTGTTTATAAAAGGTATCTACGGGCGTGAAATGTTCGAAACGTGGTACAAAATGGCGGCTTTGATTCAATCTGGTTTAGATTTATCTCCAATTATTACTCACCAATTCTCGGTCGATGATTACCAAGAAGGCTTTGATATCATGCGATCAGGGAAATCAGGTAAAGTTATCCTTAATTGGGACTAATTAGCTATTTGATTAATTAACTATTTAATAAATTAATTCGCTAGAACATAGTTAAAGAATAGCTAAGGGTTAGAACAGGCGTCCGTGATTTTATGGGCGCCTTTTTGGGTACTTTTTTGCTGCGATTTTATTTTTCCCGCCGTTTTGTTGACTGTCGCTTGATTAACGATTGTCCCATCTAAAGAGTTTGGTTCTGTTTGTTTGGCGGATTTGCCCAATATATTTTGAATGTGCTGGCTTAAGGCATCCACAATGGCATTGTTCACTAATGTCCTTCCTATCATCTTGAAATAATCCAACTGAGCTTCAGGTACAGATTCTGATTTATGAGGCTTTTTGCATTTGCGGACAGTCTGGAGATCACTTTTGTTTGTTGGTACGGGGCTGAGTAACATACTGGGAGTTACCAGTTCAATATCATTGGGTAATGTAGAAAGAGTTTGTTGTAGGACACGCACGGTTGATGGATGGGGATGCCCTATCGCTATGGCATAACCTTGCTTGCGGGCAAGGGCGATTGCACGGTTGAGCTGATGCCGGGTTTCGGATTCTGTCTGAACATTATCCAAAAAGATATTTCGGCGGATCACGGGGACGGGGGTTCCCAGCGCGGCCTTAGTGGCTTGCGTATTGCCAATCGTCACACTATCCAGAAAGTAGAGGTGATGCAGGGATAACACTTGCATCACTTTTACCATGCTATTGAGATTTGAAGTCATTGCGCTGCCCATATGATTATTCATACCGACGGCGTGAGGGACTTTTTGTATCGCATCTTGGATAATATGACCGATCTCTTCCCGGCTCATGGCCAGATGCAACGTATTCTTTTCCAACGGTTGCTTGCTTAGCGGAGCCATCGGCAGGTGGATCAAAATTTCCCGCCCTTGCTGATATGCCTTTTCTGCCATCATCCTGCCGTGTGGCGAGTTGGGCAGTATCGCGATAGAAACCTCAACGGGCATTTGTAATATTTTATTTTCTTCGTTAACACGATAACCAACATCATCAATAACAATTGCTAAACTTGCAGCTTGGGCATTTAAGGTAAACAGCAATGATGTGAAGAATAAGAGTATCCAAGATAACAAAGTGAACAAATTAGCACGCTTAATTAATGGATACGTCACTTTCATCATTATTGTTTTATCCTATTTCCCTAACCACGATATTGGGTTAACGGCCCGTCCCTGACGGCGAATTTCAAAATAGAGTGAAGGTTGTTGTTGACCGCCACTGCTGCCGACCAGCGCGATGGGTTGACCAGCTCGGACTTGTTGCCCAACTTTCACCAGTGTGCTTTGGTTGTAACCATAAATACTCATATCCCCTTTACCGTGCTCAACCACGACGACAAGGCCATAGCCTTGCAACCAATCTGCCAACAACACGCGTCCATCTGAAATGGCCCTGACTTCCGTGCCTTCTGCGGCAGCGATAACAATCCCTTTCCAGCGCAGTTCACCTTGTATCGCTTCACCAAAACTGTGGATGACATTACCACGTACCGGCCAGATTGCTTGCCCGGCAGGGCGACCAAGCCCACCTGTTCGTGCCATGAGAGCACGTTCATCTTCTGTTGGTTTATAACTGGAGCCTTTTTGTTGAGCTTGTTTCTGTTTAGCGGCAACTTGTGCGCGAACACGGGCCGCTTCACGAGCTTCTCGTTCAGCACGTGCTTTGGCTTCTCGTTCCGCTTTGGCAATCTTGTTCCTCAAGCGATTTTCATTTTGTCGAAGCTCCGTCAGGTTTTGCTGATCCTTCTTCAATGAGGATTCCAGTATTGTTAACGTTTTTTGCCGAGCGGTACGGGCAACTTCCATTTTTTGTTTTTGCTGTTTTTGGCTGGTTAGTATTGCTTTCTGCTCATTTTGTTTTTCGAGTTGCAGTTTTTTTTGTTGATTAAGTTCTGCTGTCGTTTTTTCCAGTTTGCCGATGGTTTCCTGACGCGTTTGGTTCAAGTAACTGTAATAAGCGAGGATCCTCTCCTTGCGTTGAGATTCCTGACCATTGAGCAATAATTCTAATCCTTGGTGATTCCCCTGCCGAAATGCGGCATCTAATTGGTTGGCAAGTAAGTTGCGTTGTTCCTTTTGTTTCGTTTGCAGGCGTTTTATATTTATATTCAGTGATGAGACCTCGTTTTCCAGTTTATTCAAACTAGATTGCGTACCGTGTAACGATCGTCCTACTTCGGAGATCGTACTTTCTTGTTCCTTCAATTGATTAAGAAGATCAGTGCGTTGTTTTTGTTGCTGTTTTACACTTTCCTCTTTTTCAGCAATATCCTGCTGAATGTCTTTGAGCTGGTTTTTATTCTCTGAAATAGGATTGGCGAAAGTATTCGTACTTAAGCTGAGAGAGGCAAATAACAAGGTACAGAGCAGTAAAGCTCTGCTTGTTTTTTGCCTCTGATCTTGTTTCTGCCGATACTTACAGCTCTTTAGATCCTTATTCTCAGCCATCTTATTGAGTACCTTGCTGCTATATATAGCGTCCGATTATTTCATGAGGAATGATTCCTGACTAGAGAACAGCCTGTTTTTTGTCTTTTTTAACATAAGTTTTAGTTAATTTAGTTCATTTGTGGCTGAAGAGCCTGTCTCTGTTCAGTGTGACATGAAATATTTTAATGATGCATTACAATCAAGTAACTCTCTGTGTATTTTTTAATTTTTCTCGAAACTCTCCGCAAAATCTGCATTGGGTTGACGCTAACTGGCTGTAATTGATGCAGCACACAGGTATACTCTGCTACCTTAGATTTTGATATTTGTTATTAACTAACGGGAGTTGTTGCCCTCCATGCTGCAAGAAATCATGCAATTTATTAGCCGGAACACGATATTGAGTCTTGTCTGGATTGCATTGCTGGTGGCTGTCATTGTCATGACGGCAAAAAGCGTGTTCTCCAAGAGTAAAGATATCACCCGTGCACAAGCCATCAATTTAATCAATAAGGAAGATGCTGTCGTCGTGGATTTACGTTCCCGTGACGATTACCGCAGAGGGCATATCATTGGCTCCGTTAATCTGACACCATCTGAGATTAAAGAGAATAATCTGGGTGAATTGGAAAAACATAAAAAACAGCCCGTCATTGTTGTTTCAGCGAATGGATTGGAATCCAGAACACCAGCGGAGAATCTGGTTCGTTTCGGTTTTGAAACCGTTTATTCCCTGAAAGACGGGATTGCTGGGTGGGCGGGCGAAAATCTGCCATTGGCCCGAGGCAAAAGATAAAGAACTCAGGTGCAGGCGATATGCCTGCACGAACAAGGTTTAATAAGGACGTCTGAAAAAGGTAAACATGATTATGTCAGAACAAAACAACACAGAAATGGCTTTCCAGATCCAGCGTATCTACACGAAAGATGTTTCTTTTGAAGCACCGAAAGCACCTCAGATTTTCCAGCAGGAATGGCAGCCAGAAGTTAAATTAGATTTGGATACGGCTTCCAGCGAACTGGTTCAGGGAGTTTATGAAGTTGTTCTGCGTGTAACCGTTACGGCAGCATTGGGCGAAGAAACCGCGTTTCTGTGTGAAGTTCAGCAAGCAGGTATTTTCTCTATCGATGGTATCGAAGGAACCCAACTGGCGCACTGCTTAGGTGCATATTGCCCGAACATTCTGTTCCCATATGCTCGTGAATGCATCACCAGCTTGGTAGGTCGTGGTACTTTCCCACAACTGAATCTGGCTCCGGTTAACTTTGACGCGCTGTTTATGAACTACCTGCAACAGCAGTCTGAAGAGTCTAACGAGGCTATACAGGAAGCCTGATGAATACTGCTTCTATGACAGTTATCGGTGCCGGTTCATACGGCACCGCTTTAGCCATTACTTTGGCTCGCAATGGGCATGACGTCGTGCTTTGGGGGCATAATCCTGATCACGTCCGCGCTTTACAGCAGGCACGTTGTAATCAGGCGTTTTTGCCGGATGTTTCTTTTCCTGATAATTTACAGCTTGAGGCTGATCTGAAGAAAGCGATTTCAGCCAGCCGCAATATCCTGATAGTGGTTCCTAGCTATGTTTTTGGTGATGTCTTACAGCAGATAAGACCTCACTTACTGCATGATAGTCGTATTGTTTGGGCGACCAAGGGGCTTGAAGCCGAGACTGGACGTTTATTACAAGATGTAGCCCGTGAGATATTAGGTAATGAAATCCCCTTGGCAGTTGTCTCTGGCCCGACATTTGCAAAAGAACTTGCTGCTGGTTTGCCAACAGCGATTGCTGTCTCTGCGACAACATCTGAATTTTGTGAAGAACTCCAGCAATTCTTCCATTGTGGTAAAAGTTTCCGCGTATACAAAAACCCAGATTTCATTGGCGTACAACTCGGCGGAGCAATAAAAAATGTTATTGCAATTGGTGCAGGGATCTCTGATGGTATGGGATTCGGAGCTAATGCCCGCACGGCGTTGATTACCCGCGGGTTGGCGGAGATGAGTCGTCTTGGGGTGGCTCTGGGGGCAGATCCTTCCACATTCATGGGAATGGCAGGATTAGGTGATTTAGTTTTGACCTGTACTGATAACCAATCTCGTAATCGTCGTTTTGGCATGATGCTGGGGCAAGGTGTCAGTGTTGATGATGCTCAGCGTGAAATTGGGCAAGTTGTTGAAGGCTACCGTAATACCAAAGAAGTTCGGGCGCTGGCAGAACGAACGGGTGTTGAGATACCCATCGCAGAGCAGATTTACCAGATACTGTACTGCAATAAAAATGTGATTGAAGCTGCTCAGGCATTATTGGGAAGGGCGACAAGAGATGAGGGAGAAGGCTCTCACTCTTGAGTAAGATAGGAATGACTGCTATGTCGCGAGAAGAACTGAACGAAGTCTGGAAAAATATAAAAAATGAAGCAAGGGCGCTGGCAGACTGTGAACCCATGTTAGCCAGTTTTTTTCACGCGACACTACTCAAGCATGAAAACCTGGGTAGTGCCCTGAGCTATATGTTGGCAAATAAGCTAGCAACACCGATTATGCCTGCGATTGAGGTCAAAGAAGTTGTTGAAGACGCTTACCGTAGTGACCCCAAAATGATCGAATCGGCAGCATATGATATCAAAGCTGTTCGATTACGAGATCCAGCAGTAGACAAATACTCGACACCATTGCTCTACCTCAAGGGCTTCCATGCTTTACAGGCCTATCGCATTGCACATTGGTTGTGGAAACAAGATCGCAAGGCATTGGCGACTTATATGCAAAACCAGATCTCAGTTTCTTTTGCTGTAGATATCCATCCTGCCGCGAAAATTGGCTGCGGTATTATGCTCGACCATGCAACCGGTATTGTGATTGGTGAAACCGCAGTTGTTGAGAATGACGTTTCTATTCTGCAATCTGTAACGCTTGGTGGTACAGGTAAAGCGGAGGGAGATCGCCATCCAAAAGTACGTGAAGGAGTAATGATTGGCGCGGGTTCCAAAATCTTGGGTAATATTGAGATTGGCCGTGGCGCAAAAATTGGAGCGGGGTCGGTTGTATTAAAATCTGTTCCACCTCATACCACTGTGGCGGGCGTACCAGCGAGGATTGTCGGAAAACCGGAAAGTGATAAACCATCGTTGGATATGAACCAGCATTTTAATGGCATAAATAACGGATTTGAGAATGGGGATGGGATTTGAAGTTCTGCTCCTTTCTTATGATTTATAGATAGGACATTCAGCGCGGGTTAGGCGCTGAATGTTACCCATTAATCTTAATCCCGCAATAACGCGCCTGAATAACCTAGTTGCCGCCAAGCTTCAAACACAACTACAGCAACAGAATTGGACAGATTCATGCTACGGCTATCCGGCAGCATAGGAATTCTGATTTTTTGTTCCACAGGCATGTTATCTAATACATAAGACGGTAACCCCCGAGTTTCAGGGCCAAACATCAGATAATCACCATCACGATAACTCACATTACTGTGTGCAGGAGTGCCTTTTGTGGTTAAGGCAAACAGACGGACCCCAGTAGGGGATTGTGAATTGACTGAACTGAGTCCTTCACTGTCCAAAAATGCATTGTAGTCGTGGTGTTGCTTGATGTTGGCAAACTCGTGGTAATCCAACCCTGCGCGACGCAAGCGTTTATCATCCCATGTGAACCCCAAAGGTTGGATGAGATGAAGTTGACAGCCTGTGTTGGCACACAGACGGATGATGTTGCCAGTGTTAGGCGGGATTTCTGGTTCGAATAGGACGATGTTTAGCATGGTCTTTTCCCTGTGAAGGGAGTTATGATCGTTGACTTGGGTTGCAAAATAAAAAAATAGAAGTCAAATAAATTACAGATGCTTAAACTCGGATTGTACTGTATTAGCAATACCCTGCTCGAGTGTGACTGGAGGGATAAATCCCGTTTGAATCATGTTATCAGATTTGAATTGTGTGCGGGCACAGAATTTTTTCACTCTAATACTACTAATAGGAAATTCTTTTTTTGTTATTTTAGATAAAATATCAAAGCAATAACCACCTAAAATTCCAATTGGATATGGAATTCGGATATTAGATTTTGTTTTTCCTAATGAATTGCAGATAACGTTCGTTAATTCATTCATAGTAAAGTCTGGTTTATCTACGTAATTGAAAATATGTCTACCTGGATTGAAGGTTGTTGCAAATTTTAGAAAGGCAGCGACATTTTCAACATATGCCATTGATTTTTTATTATTTCCTGAACCAATCATCAAGAAACGTCCAGAGGCTATTTGCTTGAATAGATTATAAACATTACCCCTATTATTTTCTCCAAAAACAACAGTAGGTCGAATAGTTACTAATGCCCTATCTGATTCTTTTGTTTGCCAAGCATCGTATACATGCTCAGCTTCTAATTTTGATTTCCCATAGTCGTTAAAAGCGTTGAAAAGACCGTCTTCACCAGTTTCCTTTTCCACGAAGCCATAGACTGCGACAGATGAAGTGAAAATAATATGTTTTATATTTAACTTCTCGGCTGCTATACAAACGTTTCTGGCACCATCAACATTTACATCATAATATAAACTGATTGGAGAAACATTATCCTTATGTTCGGCCGCTAAATTGATAATTATTTTTGTTTCTTTTAAGGATTTAATTAATGTTTCTAATTTAGTAACGTCTCCATACTTCCAGTTATCTGGAAAAGACTCACTTTTTGTTTTGTCAATTATTGTAAATGGGATGTTTTTTCTTCTTAACTGATTAGAAAGGCGAGTGCCGATGAAACCAGATCCTCCGATTATTGCTAGCATAACCATTTCCTTATTTTCGCATTGTTTTATATAGAGTGGATAGTAATGAAATTGGAAGTATTCTAATTAAACTTCGTTGTAAAAATATCATATAGATTGATGTTAAGTTATCTATATTATTTTCAATTTTTAATTTGGCTAATTTGTATTCACTTCCAATATAGTCTAGACCTCGTCTTCTCTTTATCATTGAGTTACCTGCTCTTACTTTCAATAATCGATCTGGCAGATTTTCGACTTTATATCCATTAGATACGACACGGATCCATAGGTTATAGTCTTCCATTAAGTTATGATGCTGATAACTTCCTGAATTAATTATCATATTCTTTCTGAAAACAACACTCATATGATTAAAAGGGTTTCTTTTTTTTATGAATTTTAATATATCTTCATGTGATATAGGAATTGATTTTTGACTAATTAAACTGGATATTTCTTCATCATATTCAAAAATATTAGAGCCAAGCACTGCTATGTCTTGATGTTGATATATATATGGTATCTGTTTTATAAATCTATCAGGAAGGCAGATATCATCCGTATCCATTCGAGCAATTATATTATTGTTACATTGTAATAATCCTAAATTTAGAGCTTGTCCTAAACCCACATTTTTTTCTATTCTGACAATTTTTATTGGGAGCTTAGATTTCCATTCGAAAACTATAGTTTCAAGTTCAATTCCTATATCACCATCAAAGACAATGATTATCTCTTCAGCTTGTAGTTTTTGTTCGTATAGGCTTTCTAGACATTTATATAAGTATTTTGTATTTTCATTTTTATACAAAGACATAAGAATAGAGAATGGTATTTTATTATTGTCATTAGTTATAATGTTCATATTATATTTTTTATCTCACTAATAGATTGAATTGCTATATTCTCCCATAGAAAATTATTTTTTATTAATTCTTTGGCATTTATAGACATTTTTTCTAATTCACTAGTTGTCAATGACTCAAGTTTACTTAATATTAGGCTTAACTCAAGGTCATTGCTTGCTTTAAAACCACACTCATGTTTTTCAATTATATTTGCCATATTTGTGCCTTCAGAGAGTATACATATACATCCGAAAGATAGTGCTTCCAAGACGGACATTGGCATGCCTTCATATCTTGACATCATTATATAAATATTATTTTCTATGAAGGATTTTTCCTTTTTTTCTGAAAAAACTGGTGGGTGAATTATTATGTTTTTAAGGATGTTATAATCTTCAATTATAGGATTTATTTTTTTTACTTCCTCAGGCAACGCGCCATATAAATTAAAAACAAAATTATTTCCTTTATCACTATTGATGTGAATATAATTGGATAATCCCTTTATTAATATATCAATACCTTTATGATTAATATCGCACCTGCCTAAATAAAAAGGTTTTATATGCGAAAAATCTTTACTTTTGTCAATTGCTTTACTAATGCCATTAGGTAAAATATAAGTTTTCATTTTTTTACGTAGTGAAATTGAATTTTTTTCTTCGTACTCATTAAGGAATTGTATGGCATCAACTTTAGATAATGAAATTAAATTAAATAATTTCAAATATATTATTTTTTTTATTTTTTTATGTTCTAATGAATTATAAAGTAGCGAGCAGTGAGGAACTAATATTAGTTTTTTTCTCAAGATTGTTTTTAATATAAATATTAATGGAATTATTTTTATAATAAAAACCCCATGAATGAAAATCACATCAGGATTTATTTTCAGTATTCTCCTTATTAACCCGTAGAAATTCCTAATCCTGTATGTTGAAAATAGATCTGACTTATCATCAGATGAAAAGGGTAGCTCATAGCTATCAACATCTATGAGCTTATTCTGATAATAACTAATGTTATTAACTACGGTTGTTATACCGTCTCCACTTTTAAAGTGTTTTTTGTATAGATGTAATACTTTCATAGTCATATGATGGAATAGAAATGATATTGATTATTAATAAGATAGAAAAATACTTTAGTGGTATATATAAAAAAAAGTAATATTGAAAGTATTCTAAATTTAGAAAATTTCAAGCATTGGTATATTATTATTGGTTCAAACAAGAAGTATACTAAAAAAACTCTACCAGATAGTACTGCAATTGAATTCATTAATATACAGAATAATAACAAAAATATACCTGACTTTATTTCTATTGTTCTACACTTTGTATCATGAGAATATAAATACATAATCAGTATTAATGATATTGTTATGTAAATTATTGATGATAAAGACTTTGAAGAAAAATAATTAGAACTCCCTATATAGTAATAAAATCTAGTATAAGATGCAATTGTTTCTAAATTGTATAGTAATACTTGAGATATAATTAATGATAAAAATAAAAAGGCCATGGATTTGGGTGTTTTTATAATAATCCATTGGTTTTTTATCTTCTTGGCTATTAATAATATTAAGATTGAAATTAGACTTCCGTAATGGAATAGTGATGGTAGAGTAAATAAGATGATTTTTTTTTTGGATTCTTTTAATCTTAAAAAAATAATGATACTTATTAATATTGCTATAGAGTATCTTACTTGTGTCCCGTAGAAAAATTGGCTCATTGTTATAATGCCAGGATAAGCTAACAGAATTAGCTTTATCTTATTATAAAGAATGGATAAAAGAATAATTTGAAATATCATTAAGCAGAGCCAGAATGTTTCAAAACTAGCATTTAGATATTGTTTGAAAAAATATGATGTCCATTCATATAGGAAATCATAAGTGAATAAGCTGTTAGTGTAGTTAGGATAGTAGTTTATATAGTCAAAATTGTATTCGAAAGGAAAGTAGAAAAAGTAGATCAGGGGGGATAGTAAAACTATTCTGATTATTAGAGGAAAAAATTTCATCTAAAATCCTTTTGCAGTATAGTGAATAAAACGAATAAGGTTTTATATAAATATTTATTCGTGATAGTGTAAATTTTGCGATTTTTTGAGGTGAGGTTTTTTCTTTTTTCAATTTTTTATTGGATAATACTTTTATATAAATAAGAAAAAATTTTGATTCCTCTATTTTTTAGTAAAAATAATCTTATTAAGATTATAAATCTCTTTAAAGAATATCGGCCTAATTTTTGCGATTTTGATCCATTGTGAAAAATCACCAAATTGACTTAGTTATGCTTATCATTGCATCATTGCTCTGAAATGAACGACAGCAAATAAAAAAGGTTAGCCATTAAATCCGTGATAAAATCTATGGATCATGACACCAATTTATTGATAATGCTGAATGTTCAGATAATACCCAGTAATTTTAATCAGGTTGTGTATTAAATAGTTAGATCGCGTATCTAAAAGAGTTCTCACGCTCAATGAAAGTGCCAATCACTCTATCGTGCATTTCCTCCGATTTAGAATACCCTACCGTTTTTCGATTCAGTCTTTTTATCCGGGTTCGATGCGTTAAGTTGTTGCTTTCTAAACGTTGGGTGAATATCTTCCCAGTCAGGTGTTCTTCCCCTGAGAGCCTGTCATACACAGTATAGTCATCCATACAATAAAACCGAATAGTCAAGGGCGATAAAAGGGCAAGCAGTTTGTCTGATGTTTTCCGGCTTCGATCCCCCAAAACAGGCGCCACTATCGTTTCAGACGGGGTTCTCAGGCATACCAGAGCCAGCGTTGATTTTTCTTGTTTCCCACAAATGACCCTTGCTCATCCATTTCACAGATAAGCTGAATGTTATCCCCGTCAAGAGGAAGCGTCGTCACGTTTCGGGGTGTAAGTTTTTAGCGTTGTCATGACGGGTGCTTGTGACCACTTTCAAGACACGGACGGTGTATTCATTGCTATATTGATAATCTGCTCTTTAACATCGGGTTTGCAAGCTTGATAGGTGTATTCCCACTGAGAGACCTTACAGCAGGTGCAACAGCGATAGCGGGGATGGCCATCATTTCCTTTTCCATGTCCTTTGACATGTTCTGATGTGTAACAATAACGACAATAAGTGGCAACTTTAGCCGTGATCTACCACTAAAAAGTTAGAGCATATCACAATAACTAACTATTCAATACATGATCCCCATTACGGTGGATCCCTTTTACCGCACAACGAGATGGGCAGACAACACCAATCTTTGCCATCTGAATGTTCTCCAAATAGGCACACTATACATGATTCAATAAACTGATGTTACGAGCTAATACTTATTAATTTATCTTATTAATTTCAAAATAATTGATTTAATAATTGTTTTTAATAATAAAATATAGGCCGATAATTTTCTTTTGTGGTTCCATATGAAGTGAATGTTTTTCTTAATTGCTTCATAATAAAATTTATTAAATATCATAGAATCAGTTTCACGCTTAAGGACATTAATGGGATATTTTTTTTCTTTTTCTATTAACTCAGTTTTTATTATTTCAAATTTTTCCTGAACTTCATTTTTTTTCCAGTAGTTATTAGATAAATTTTTATGAAAGTAGGCTACCAATTTCTCTGCTAGAATATGAGAGATGGATCTATATAAGGAGTGCTCGCTTTTTAAATCCGTAGTAATGGAATTTTCATGTTTGCGATAATTGTATAGGGCGTATTTCATATTTTCAAATTTGTATTTTTTTGTGCATCTTAATAACCACTCAAAATCTTCAGAACCGATTCTTGAAAATAGAGGGTTAAATAAACCTACACAGTGTAGAATATTTCTCTTAAATAATACTGAAGATCCACAGGCCCTTATTGAATTTATACCTTTCACGCCATTATATCTAGGGTATTCAATCGTGGATATTTTATTACCATGTTTATCTATAATATTACAATTTGTTCCGACTAAGTCTAAACAGTTATCATTTAAATATGATAACTGTAGCTCAATACGGTTTAATGGGCAAGTATCATCTGAATCTAAAAAGGTAATAAACTCACCTGTTGCTAGTTTTAATCCTATGTTGGTTGCTTCTAAATAGCCACGGTTTTCATCTAGAGCAATGAATTTTATTCTGCTATCTTTTTTGACATATTCGTTTATAATCTCGGGAGAGTTATCTGATGAGAAATCATCAATTATTATTATCTCTAAATTTTTATGTGTTTGTTGAATAATGCTGTCTAAGCAATATCTAAGATGGTTGAAACTATTAAAAACAGTAATGATTACGCTAACTAATTTACTATTAATATTTGATGATTTTTGCATTTACTATGACTCTATTTACTATAATTTTGATAAATGGAAAATATAGTATTTCTTGTTTTTTTGTTAAATAAATAATAGGCAAAATAGCTTATAGATTGGCATGCAATTGTACTATATGCTGCGCCTTTTATTCCATATATAGGGATGAATACCATATTCATTATTATATTTAATATTAATCCTAGGAAAACAGCTATTAATATAACTTTGCTGCCGTGCTTTAATAATATTATTTTTTCTATAAGAAAACCCTGAAATGTAATAATGACAACAAGACTATAAATTTTTAATATATCGCTAGCTTCTCGAAAATTAATTCCAAAAAGAGTGTCAATAATATCATCTCCAACGACTTGATAAAAAATAATAAATACCATAGAAGATAGAAGTAAAATCTTAGATATGTTTGCGCAAGCTATAAAGTTTTTATTTTTTAAATTTTCTATTATATTAGGAAATGATCCCAAAACGTACATGGATGGAATAAAATAAATGGCTTCTATTAGTCTTACTGCGGTAGAATAAATCCCTACAGAACTAAGATTTGAGTAGTGTTCAATCATGAAGATGTCTATTCTCATATAAGCACTAATCATAAAGCCAGAGATCATCAAATTAATACTGCTAGAAAATATTTCAGAATAAAATTTAGGAATTGCTTTAAATAGTCTTTTTATTTTAATGTTTGTTTTTTTATTTTTAAATAAAAAAATTGCTGAGGCTGTACATATAAAATAGTAAATTAAATTTTCTATTAAATATATCATGCAAAGATGAACTATATTCCCTTTATAATAGACTAATAGAACCTTTAGTGTAATGGAAATTATTGTTTGTAACAATCCGGCTAATAGTATGAATTTTGATTTTTCATGTGAAATAAGTAATGATAAACTAGGTTCAAAAGATAAAAGAATTAATATAAAACCAAGAATTTTTAATGGTGAGATTTCAAGTATTGAAATGCCATGACTATTTTTTTCATACATAATTATTATTATGTAAATTAAAGTAGAAACGATAAAGGATGATAGAGTTGATAATACAATGTAATAATGGTTAAAATGTTTTTCTTTTATTTTTGTGATTAAAATATCTCTGAATCCTAGCATGACTATAGGAGTGAGCAACATAATTATTGCGATATTATAATTATAATATCCAATGTTTTCTGCTCCTAGATAACGAGCAGTCAGGGCTGTTGCAATTATTCCGTTGAAGAATCTAAGTGATTTTTCTATTACTAGATATATTGAGTTAGAGTTAATTGATTTCATTTTTTATCCAAATTCTTTTTGGATCTAATATATTTCTTTCTATTCGTTTTACTGAATATTTCCCGACGTGTACACCATTATTCACATTCACTATATCATCTATGTCGATATTAAGATTATCATGCCATTTAATATAACAATATGAATTGTCTCTAATAGATGTAGGCGATTGCATTATTGTTGGGAAAAATATTTCTTCACTTGCATATGAAAATCTTATTATGTTAGAAGGTATAGTTATTTTCAATTTAGGTGTAATATGTAGTATTAGTCTTGCTATTTTATTACTTATTTTTCTAAATGTGATTTTATTTTTAGATGTAAAATAACAAGTTAATTCGTTGAGATATTCCTCTATATATGGATTTCTTAATTTTTCTTTAAGTATGGCAAATTTATAGAATGTACCTTCCGGAGGAGACTTTATAATTTTTCCATCTATTTTTGTTAAAAGAGTGTTTAAGTGCTTATCCTTTTTCGCTACTTGTATATGGTAGTCTTTTTCATCAGTTTGATAAGCAATAAAATATTTATCTTTTATGTATTCATAAAGGCCTTTTCTCACGAATAGTTCATTACTTCCTAAAATAGCAAAATAATCAGCATCAATGTTTTTTTCTATAAGGTAATAAATATTGCTAGAATGAGCAATAGTAAGGCTTTGGTCTAAATAGCCAGTATCATAAGTGTTGGGATTAAAATATACATTTTTATATGTTTCCTTAATTTTTCTTATTTTAAATCCTTTTTTTAAATGAATCACAATAAGAGAGTTTGGTACAAATTTTCTCACATTTTCAATTAGATCTATTAAAGACTCTTCGGATTCATGAGCTGCAACAGAGAATATTATATCATATTTCATTTCGTAGCCTAATCACTATAATATAAGATTATTATATTCTTCTGGGGTCCCACAAAAGATAACATCTCTATTGTTTATTTTATAATAATTTATTCTTTTGTTTTTTTTAATTAAAAGGTTATATAAAGGAGCTATATATATTTCATTGTTTGTCCAATTATCTTTGGGTAATGATTCATATTCTAAGTACGCACTACAGAAATCCGAAATTGTTTTAAATTGATATAGTCCTGTACAACAAAGATTAGATATTGGATTCTTTTCGCTTGTTTCGGCTACTATAAAGTTATTTTTATTTATTGGTTTTACAAATGACCAGTTATTTCCTTCACCTTCAAAAACCTCTAAATATCCATCAGATTCTATATTTAAATCTGGCTTGGAAAAGTGAGGGCGAAAAGTATCTATATTAAATATAATAAGTTCATCACTTTTATTTTCATCTTTTACTCCTAAATAGACTGTTTCGGCCTGACCTCTTGTTTGGAAATTTATTTCTATAATTGAGTAGTGAGTAATTCCTATTCTATCTATAATTTTTTGTATGAAATTTTTGGTGTCAAAAATTTCTCTTACTACGAAAATGAACTTTTCTTCAGAAAAGTATTTTTCAAAGCTATTTATCGAGTGTTCAAATAAGGTTTTTCCGTTAATTTCTAACATATATTTTGGTTTTTCATAACCTGATTTAAAAAATCGTGAACTCATTCCTGCCATTGGTAAAATAATCATTTTTCTAACTCTTCTAATATATTATTTATTCTGAATGCATTGGCAAACAATGCTTGTTGTCTTTTTATATCGTCCTTGTGTAAAGGTAACATGGAAATAAATAATTGTATTTGCATTGCAAATAAGTTACTTATACTTATGTTAAATTCTTTACATATGTTATCAGTGAATACTGTCTGAATTTTTTCAATATTATCTTCAACAAGAATATTGAATTCTATATCATTCTCGTTTATTGATAGGCTATATTTTTCTGCTATTATAAAATCGTAAAGGCCTAATATAGAATGACTTAACTTAGCTATGTCATATGCAATATCACCGTATATAGAAAAATCTTTATTATTTGTTATTCCTCGTGGGTCTATTGTTTTTATTCTTTCGGTCTTAAAATCATATAATATATTACTAAAACAAAAATCTCCATGTAATATAGAAAGAGGAAAAGGTGATGGTAGATTTCTTTCGCTTGTTAATAATATATCGGATATAGATCTTTTTTTATCTTTATTAAAAACCCATTTTTTATCAGTAGATATGCCTATTTCCTTACAATATTGTAATAGTCTTTTTTTGGTCTTTTTTATTAGTAATTCATCTAGGGTATTTTTAGTTTCACCAGTTATAGGTGGGTATTTTTGACATTTCTTTAGAAATTCTATACATTTTTTAATGATTTTTTTCCATGTTGTTATAGGCATATTAGAGAATACCAATAGCTCGTTTAATGCAGAGTAATATAGATATTCTAGCTTATATGTCACTATATTCTCATTTATGGTGGAGCCTAGGTATAGTGGAGTATATTGCCTAATCTCTGATGGAATATTTTCAAACCACTTAGCCTCTGCTAATATTTTATCATTTTTTTGAGAGCTTGTTTTTTCTATCCAATCATTTGTTATTCTGAGTTCATTAAAAGATCGCTGAGTGGTAAATTTGGCCTTAGAACGGTAATAAGTATTGACATGACCAAAGTCAAGCCATGCAGTAATTTTTTTAGCTTCTAAGCCTATTTTTTCGTTATACTCTATAAGACCATTAATAAAATCCCATTTATTCTTTATAATGGATTTTAGTAAATCTTTTGGAGTGCTAAAATTAAAGTAACCATTAATTACTAAATTATCCAAATCATTGGTTAAATTTATGTTATTACTGAAATCAGAAATCTTAGCCCAATTATAACTATCTACTGTTTCAGAAACTCCAAAAATATCTTCTCCTTGAGGGAGGCTTGTAATTAGTGTATCTCCGAAAAGGATATGTATTGGGCTTTCAAAACCATCATCAATCAAATTCATAGCGGAGATTAGAGATGCTCCTAGAGACAGGCCATCTGTTATCCTAACTATTTCTACTTCATTATTTTTTAACCATTTTTCATCGCTTACAGGAAGTACGAAAGACTCAGGAACTGAAATTACTTTTTTTATATTGTGGGGGATGAGTTTAACTTGATATTCATATAGTCTTTTATTGCCTAATGGAAGAAAGCATGGAGGTATTTTTCCAAATTCGGATTCTAACTCCTGTCCAACATAGTCCGCTGACATGATTAAAAACATTGTTTTTCCTTGTTAAGGATCTCTATAATATCAGGATAAGAAAGACTTGAAAACTCAGATGGTCTAATTGCTTTATCATCTATATAAAAACCATCATTACCACACCATGGTTTTCCGACTAATATCTCATCATATGGTACATTGTGTTTATCAAGCCATTTTATTATAATGGGCAATGTATGGATATTTATTTTTCCTATATTACCCTCATAGGTCCTCATATTTCTTGCTGTAAATATAGTAATTTTGAATCCCATTTCTTTATATTGTAGTAATTTATTAATTATATCTTTTCTTGGTGATACAATTTTATAGTCTTTGCTATCTCCCAGCGTTAAAGTACTATCTAAATCAACTATGAGATTCTTCATTTTTATTTCCAATTTGACGATTTGTTATGTTGTTGCCTGAAGTTCTATTTTTTGATTTTTATACTCAGAGAAATGTGATTTTGGATGAATATATTTGCTGATAATTTTATTGATTTTTCTCAAAGCTACCGCACTAGGTTACGGCTCCCAGAGTGCCCATTATACGTAATAATTTCACTTATCCTACTAGGATAAAAGGATTTTTTATCTTAACAACAATTAACATAGCAGTGATTTGTGTTAAGCAGCGACGAGATTAGTCCCTCGATGTCCCAAGGTCAAGTATAATAGCCTTTTTTCTTTAACTGTTACATTATGTAACTAACTACGTTTCAAGGGGCTACCTTCCATGCAATGGCAACCAAATTACCAGCCTTAATCCGCCCAAAGGGCTATCTTCTGCCTTCACCCAGCCACGGTGTTGACTTACTGCCGTTTCAACTATCGCAAGTCCCAATCCTGTTCCGCCTGATGCTCGATCCCTCGCTTCATCTGTCCGATAAAATGGTCGGAAGATGTACTCACGGTCTTCAGGGTTAACTCCTGGGCCGTCATCATCAACGGTAATCGTTACGCCTTGATTATCTGCCTTAAATGCAACTGCGATATGGCTGCTGGAGTAGCGGAGGGCGTTGCGGACGATGTTTTCCAATGCGCTGCCGAGCATTGCCGGGTTACAGTAAATAACCCAAGATCCTGGTGGTGAAACGATATCCAGTGTTTTGTTTATTTGCTCGACTTCAAATTTGGCATTTTCCAGGATGTCATTCCAAAGCTCGCTGGCTTTGATATTTTCACGCAGGAGTTCGTTTTTATGCTGATTGCGGGAAAGTATCAATAAATCGTTAATCATGCCGTCCAAACGCTGGGTTTCTGTTTCGATGCGTTCCAGTTCTTTGTTTTCACCATGACGGCGACGGAGTAAGGCTGTTGCCAACTGTAATCGGGTAAGCGGAGTGCGTAGTTCATGGGAGATATCGGAAATTAGCCGTTGCTGGGCTGTGACCATCCTTTCCAGTGCGCTAATCATTTGGTTGAAGCTACTACCGGTTGCCAAGAATTCTTGGGGGCCGGATTCCAGCTCAGGATGCTGCCGTAAGTTTCCTTTCGCGACGTCATCTGCGGCATTTTTTAATTTACGTGCTGGTTTTGCCAAACTCCACGCCAGCCATAATAGTAAGGGGGCACTGATTAACATGGTTGCTGCAGGTAATAGAAATGGTCGGTCAAACATCAAGTTAATAAAGTCGGATTGTGGGCTGCTCGCTGGCCTAACGAGATAGAGTTGATAGTGATCTTCACCATCTCGGATAGAAAAAGGGCCGAGTATTTCGGATCGGCCATATTTTTTCTTTTTAGGGTGATCCGAATTATCGGATTGTCCGATAAAGTTACGGACAACTTGTATCTGGCGAGCGGGGGTATCAATGTCAATAATGCGCCCCTCACTGGTGACGAGGAGTAAACGTTGACCGGGTGGTGTCAGTTGGACAAGAGCACGATCCAGTCTTAGCCACCAGAATAGGTCATTTGTAGGGTAACGAGTTAACTCTTCTTCTATCTGTCTTGCCAGCTTTTTTCCTTGATGATATTCATTGTCCAAAAGTGGTGTCAATTGCCGTGAATCCAATTTGGGGGCCATTAAGGCCACCATCAGGACAAGAGCGAGTGTTAGCCAGAAAATTGCGAATATGCGGGCTGTCAGGCTATTGATCATTTTTCTGAAACCATTAAGTATCCACGGCCACGTAACGTTTTAAACCAAGGAAGTTCGTCAGTTCGATTGGGTAATTTACGGCGTAGGTTAGAAATATGCATATCAATGGCTCGATCAAAAGGCGTTAAGCGCTTCCCTAATACTTCCTGACTTAAATGTTCACGGGAAACGACTTGGCCCAAATGTTGAGCTAATAAATAAAGCAAAGTGAACTCTGTTCCAGTGAGATCCAAAATCTTACCGTCAAAACTGGCTTCCTGACGACCAGGGTTGAGCTGCAATTTGTCGACCTCAAGTATAGGCGTTCCTGTATCAGCTTGTTGTTCGCTCCAGTTAGAGCGGCGCAAAATCGCACGTATGCGGGCAACCAGCTCTCGATCATTAAAAGGCTTGGGAAGATAGTCATCCGCCCCCAGTTCTAATCCTAAAACACGGTCTAAATCGCTTCCACGAGCCGTTAACATGATAACGGGGGTCTGATAATTTTGCCGTAGCTCTTTGAGCGTCTCAATGCCATTCTTGCGCGGCATCATGATATCCAGCAGTAACAGATCAATTGAAGAATCGATATACTCCAATGCCTCTTCGCCATCGTGGGCGATTACGGTATTGAATCCTTCCATTTCGAGCAACTCTTTTAATAGCGATGTCAGTTCGCGGTCATCATCAACTAATAAGATTTTATGCATTAATTCTTCCTCCGAGAGCAAAATACGATAACAAACTCCGCTATTCCATGACTTTACGTTCTTTTACATGCTCTGACGCTAGTTTGCAGCCGCAGGGTTATAGTGATCCACACTGAATCGAATAGCGCTATTCGAGAAAGCGAGGAAATTTAATGCGTAACATAGCAATATTGGCTTTAGCGTCAATGTTTGTTCTCGAAACAACAGGCGCCTTAGCTGAAACTGCTGATACGGATAATGTTTCTGAAGCTGGTTCCTCACTATATTGTATGCCATGTGGTAATAAGAGGGGTTTCAGTTGCTACCGTAGTAATGAGCTTAACTATAGTAATATTTTCGATGGAATAACGTTAACTGAACAGCAACGTCAGCAGATGTGGGATTTAGTGAAAAAACAACATCTGCATGAACAATCACTGGATGTGCGAGTTGAACGCCAAAAACTGAACAGCCTTTTGACCGCAAGGGATTTTGATGAGGTTGCAGTTAGGTTGCAGCTTGAAAAAATAGCAAAAGAGAATGTTGATCTGGGTGTAGAAATCGCACGTATTCGTAACCAGATGTACCAATTGTTAACACCAGAGCAGAAAGAGCAATTACAGAAACGTAATGAAACATGTACTGCTCAAGTTATAAACTGATTTTTGCTAGTAGTGCCGTTGATGCACACTAGCTATAACAACGGTTTTCCTTGCCATAGACACCATCCCTGTCTTTCAGCCCCCTTGTGGGGCTTTTTTTTATCTGTCATAAAATAAATTATCTTTAAAAATCAAATTTATATAAATTTTGTGCAGTTTGGAAATTTCTAAGTGCGGACACTTTTGATATTTATAGTTACGTGTTGGAATATGAACAAACAGGTTTCAGCTCTCAGAATTAGGCAGCAACGTACGTTGGAACAAATATTTAAACACCTGTTCCTGCTGGTATTAAGTGGTCAGCTATTGAATCACTAATTAAAACATTAGGCGGTGAGCTCAAGGACGGTCGCGGTTCACTCTGTAAATTTATATTAAAGGGAAGTATTGCTAATTTTCATCGTTCTCATCCGTCGCCAGATACAGATAAAGGCGCAGTAGCTGGGTTCGATAATGGTTGGTGAGTATCCTTTCTCTTTCTGTTGTTATCTTGACCAATCTTGATTATCTTATATTCTTCAAGCAATTAATTTAAAAAACCTTATTATTGTTACTCCATCGAAAAGGGATAGGGATACCCAACATGACTCATCCTCATAAAGTCAGTCTATTGGCAAAAGGTATGGGCGCAACGCTATTAGGTCTATGCCGTCTTTTAACGGGTGTACAGGCGAGGTGGATTGGCTGTCAGCCCTCAATTTGTAGCCGCATTTATTATGCTAACCATTCCAGCCATCTTGATGGATTGGTGATTTGGTCCGGGCTTCCGCCTATGTTACGTCCTTTGGTTCATCCTGTCGCTGCTCGTGATTATTGGGATAAAACCAAGTTACGTCGCTATCTTGTCCATAAGGTATTTCGTGCGGTATTAATTGATCGTCATGGAGAAAGTACGTCTAAAGAAGCTGTCATTGCGCCTTTGGAAGCGATTTTGGCGGAAAACGAGTCTCTGATTTTTTTTCCGGAGGGAACTCGGGGGGATGGTGAACAAATTAATCCGTTCAAGAGTGGCTTGTATCATTTGGCCTGTAAATATCCCGATGCTGAGGTTGTACCTGTTTATCTGGAAAATTTGAATCGGGCTTTGCCGAAGGGAAAGAAACTGTTAGTACCTATTATTTGTTCAGTCACATTTGGCAAGCCACTGGATAAATTGGGAGAGGGTGAAAGTAAAGAGGCGTTTCTGCAACGTGCCCAGTCTGCATTAAAGGAGTTAGTGCTATGACGAATATCGATTATGATCTGATGCTGTTGCTGAGTGGGATATTTGGGATATTAGTTATTTCCAGTGTCATTGGTGGTTTGTTAGCTTTCAGGTATTCGGGGGAAAGGAGCAACGCTACCATCGATAACTTAAATGCCCGAATTCGTGGTTGGTGGATGATGTGCATTATCTGTGTGGTAGCCATCATTATTGGGCCAATTGGTTCAGTGGTTTTGTTTGCGGTGATGTCATTTTTTGCTTTGCGTGAGTTTATTACGCTGACACCCACTCGGCGCAGCGATCATGAGGCCCTATTCTGGTGTTTCTTTATTTTTATGCCCATACAGTATGTCTTGGTTGGTATGCAATGGTATGGGTTATTCTCGGTATTTATTCCAGTGTATGTATTCCTGTTTCTGCCTGCCCGTATGGCTTTGGCTGGGGATACGGCGCATTTTCTGGAGCGAGCAGCCGAAATCCAGTGGGGTATGTTGGTGACTGTGTTTGCCATCAGCCATGCACCTGCTTTGTTGATGTTGGATATTCCAGAGTATAAGAGTGAAAACATCAAGTTATTGCTGTTCCTGATGATCGTGGTGCAAATGTCAGATGTTTTGCAATACGTATTCGGGAAGTTATTTGGTAAGCGTCCGA
Organism: Xenorhabdus hominickii; assembly: GCF_002632725.1. Classification (GTDB taxonomy): domain Bacteria; phylum Pseudomonadota; class Gammaproteobacteria; order Enterobacterales; family Enterobacteriaceae; genus Xenorhabdus; species Xenorhabdus hominickii. The sequence goes on along the minus strand of NZ_NJAI01000001.1, from coordinate 729,912 downwards.
TTGTACCGAACTTGAGTCCCAATAAAACGGTGGAAGGGTTTGTGGGGGGAATTTTAGCCTCTGTGTTGTTGGGAATGTCTCTGTTCTGGGTAACGCCATTTTCCTGGTGGGAAGCGGGGCTGATGTCATTGGTGATCACGCTGATGGGGTTCATTGGCGGGTTATGCATGTCGGCAATTAAACGAGACAGTGGAGTGAAAGATTTCGGCGGAATTATTGAAGGGCATGGTGGAATGTTGGATAGGATTGACTCGCTTTGCTTTGCTGCTCCTATATTTTTCCACCTAACGCGCTATTTTTATACCTAAGACAAGCTGAATAACCAAAGGGCTGTAAGTCAATGAGTATAAATTATGGGCGATGGGTTAGCTCTGCTGCGTTAGCGGCAACGGTCATGGCCAGTGTGCTGTTGGCCGTGAAAATTTTTGCGTGGTGGTTTACGGGGTCGGTGAGCTTATTGGCTGCGTTGGTGGATTCTCTGGTCGATCTGGCTGCTTCCCTGACCAACTTTTTTGTCGTGCGTTATTCACTTCAACCTGCTGATGAAGAACATACTTTTGGGCATGGTAAGGCCGAGTCTCTGGCTGCTCTGGCTCAAAGTATGTTTATTTCCGGTTCAGCGATTTTTCTATTTCTGACGGGATTTCAGAATCTATTTGCTCCCAAGCCATTGGAGCATGCGGTGATAGGTATCTGGGTGATCATAATCGCTATCATTTCAACACTCTGTTTGGTCACGTTTCAGAGATGGGTGATTAAGAAAACTCAAAGTCAGGCCATTCGTGCGGATATGTTGCATTATAAATCTGATTTGTTGATGAATGGTGCCATTTTGGTGGCGTTGCTTTTGAGCTTGTATGGCTTTAAACGTGCAGATGCGCTATTCGCCTTGGGAATTGGCGTTTATATCCTCTATAGTGCGTTACGGATGGGGTATGATGCCGTACAATCTCTACTGGATCGAGCCTTACCGGATGACGAGCGGCAAGAGATTATTGATATTATCCAGAATTATCCTGACATCGTTGGTGGGCATGATTTGCGAACGCGTCAATCCGGGCCGACTCGTTTTATTCAGTTCCATTTGGAGATAGATGATAATTTGCCGTTGGTGAAGGCTCATGCTTTAGCCGAAGGGATTGAAAATAAATTGCGGGATAGGTTCCCGGGTGCCGATATTATTATTCACCAAGATCCTTGCTCTGCTGTACCCGAGGAACATAAAAACCGTTGGGGTTGATGGTGAATTTATTCATAATCAAAAGATCGTCAAAAAATAGACATAATCTTAATGCAGACTGAGTGTTTTTCCGTATTATAGGTGCTATTGAATCAATTCAGCTAATGAAGTGACAATCAGGTTTCGCTAAATCGCTGTCTTTTTTTCCCTTTAGGAAAGTGATCAGCCAATTGGCAAATATTATATCTACAAGTCAGAGGTCATCATGATCAACAAGATTAAAAGAATCGGAGTCTTAACGAGTGGCGGTGATGCGCCGGGTATGAACGCCGCTATTCGTGGTGTTGTTCGTGCCGCTTTAACCGAAGGGTTAGAAGTCTACGGCATTTATGATGGCTATCTGGGGTTGTATGAAAACCGCATGAAGAAACTCGACCGCTTTAGTGTTTCTGACATGATTAATCGGGGCGGTACATTTTTAGGTTCAGCCCGTTTCCCTGAATTCAGGGATGATAAAGTGCGGGAAATCGCCATTGAAAACATGCGTAAAAATGAGATTGATGCGTTGGTGGTGATTGGTGGCGACGGCTCTTATTTAGGGGCAAAGAAACTGACTGAAGTGGGCTTCCCTTGTATTGGTTTGCCTGGAACAATTGACAATGATGTCGCGGGCACGGATTACACCATCGGTTATTTCACGGCATTGGAAACAGTGGTTGAAGCCATCGACCGTCTGCGTGATACCTCGACTTCTCACAAGCGTATCTCCATTGTTGAAGTGATGGGGCGTTATTGCGGAGATTTGACTTTATCGGCAGCGATTGCGGGTGGATGTGAGTTTATTGTTCTGCCTGAGAGTGAAACGCCATTCGATCGCGAAGAATTGTTGGCTGAAATTCAGGCCGGAATTCAAAAAGGTAAGCGTCACGCGATTGTTGCTATCACAGAACATGTTTGTGATGTTGCTGAGTTAGCGAAATATATTGAAGCGGAAACTCGCCATGAAACCCGTGCAACGGTGCTGGGGCATATTCAGCGCGGTGGAGCACCAGTGGCATATGACCGTATTCTCGCTTCCCGCATGGGCGCGTATTCAGTCCAATTACTGTTGGAAGGGCAAGGCGGCCGTTGTGTTGGTATCCAGAATGAGAAACTTGTTCATCACGATATCATTGATGCGGTGCAAAATATGCAGCGTATCTTTAAGAAAGATTGGCTGGAAACAGCGAAGAAACTCTACTAATCCTCTTTTATCCAGCAAATCCTTTTTCAAAGACAGCCACATTTTGTGGCTGTCTTGTTCCCCTCATATTCTTCTTGTGCATAAGCTGAAATTTTAAATTATTTCTGCGTCATAACGCTTTCTGTCAGTTTTTATGGTGAAAATCATAAATAACTTAGGGAGCATGTCACCGTGGTTATAAATATAGGTGTTATGAAGTTGGGAACGAGATGGGTAATGACGAGCAAGTATATAGTGTCGGTGATATTACTGATGCTATCGGTGGCGGGTAGCATATGGGTAAGTAGTGCGTTGGTAAATCGTGCGTGGGCAAAAGAGATCCAGCTTTTGAATGTATCTTATGATCCGACTCGTGAGTTGTACCAACAGTATGATCAAGCATTCAGTGAATATTGGTATAACAAAACGGGGGATAACGTCAAAATCCGCCAATCACATGGTGGCTCAAGCAAACAGGCAACTTCTGTTATCAATGGGCTTCAGGCAGATGTTGTGACACTGGCGCTGGAGTATGATGTGGATGCCATTGCAGCAAATGGACGCATTGATAAGCAGTGGATTAAGCGCTTACCGGATAACTCGGCACCTTATACATCAACCATTGTTTTCTTGGTGAGAAAAGGCAATCCCAAGCAGATCAAGGATTGGTCTGATCTGATCCGTCATGATGTCTCTGTTGTGACACCTAATCCTAAAACCTCTGGCGGGGCACGCTGGAACTATCTGGCTGCTTGGGGATACGGGTTGGAACATAACAATCAGAACCAAGCTAAGGCGAAAGAATTCGTGAAAGCACTCTATAAAAATGTCGAAGTGTTGGATTCTGGTGCACGTGGTGCAACGAATACTTTTGTGGAGCGTGGAATTGGTGATGTGTTAATTGCGTGGGAAAACGAGGCTCTGCTGGCAATAAATGCCTTGGGTAAGGGGAAGTTTGAAATTGTTACACCGAATATTTCTATTCTGGCAGAGCCAACGGTTGCCGTCGTCGATAAGGTTGTTGATAAACGCGGAACGCGCGAGTTGGCAACGGAATATCTGCAATATCTTTATTCTCCGGTTGGACAGGAGATTGCGGCCAAAAATTATTATCGTCCCCGCGATAAAACTATCGCAGAAAAATACTACACTGTTTTTCCTGATCTGAAACTCTTTACGATTGATGAGGTATTTGGTGGTTGGGATAAAGTGCAGAAAGAACATTTTGCCACGGGTGGGACCTTCGATGAAATTATTCGTCGTTAGTCAGAAAACAATTTAGAGCAGAAAAAACCGCCGCGAGTTTTATCCCGTGGCGGTTGACTGTTCTTGCCTTTATGAGCGATTACGCTTTTTTCGCTTCTGCTGCGGCTTTCACGATCACGGCGAAAGCATCAGCTTTCAGTGATGCACCACCGACCAGCGCACCGTCGATATCCGGCTGAGTGAATAGCTCTGCTGCATTGCTAGCGTTAACCGAGCCACCGTATTGAATAATCACTTGCTCAGCGATGGCGGCATCTTGCTTCGCAATATGATCGCGGATGAATTTATGCACAGCCTGTGCTTGTGCAGGTGTCGCTGACTTACCTGTTCCGATTGCCCAAACAGGTTCGTAGGCAATGACGGTATTTTTGAATGCTTCGGCACCCAGTGTATTCAGGACAGCATCGATTTGTCGTGCACAGACTACTTCCGTCTGACCGTCTTCATTTTCTTGCTCGGTTTCACCAATGCACAGAACTGGGATCAACCCTTGTTCTTTTAGAATGGCAAATTTCTTGGCAATGAATTCGTCACTTTCTTTGTGGTAAGTCCGGCGCTCAGAGTGGCCGATAATGATATATTTTGCGCCCACGTCTTTCAGCATTTCTGCGGAAGTTTCACCCGTGAATGCACCAGAAAGGTTAATACCAACATCTTGTGCACCCAGAGCGATACGGCTGCCTGCCAATGCATTTTTTGCCAGAGAAACATAAACTGTTGGTGGTGCGATAGCGACGCCACAGCCGTCAACGTTGCTCAGTTCTTTACGAAGGCCTTCAATCAGGTCGTTAACCATGTGGGTACTGCCATTTAATTTCCAGTTACCCATAACTAATGGATGTCGCATGTTTTTCCCTCCAACCAGAAAATAATCAAATTGCGAACTGATTTAACACTCTTTGACGGAACGACTTGTGTCATTCCCTTAAGCGGAATCCCGATAGTATAAAGATCATCGCTGCGAATAGCTCTGCGCTGAGTCACTAATTTTCATTTACTGATGTGTCAGATAGCGATAGCTTAATCGGTTCAATTGCGAAGGTCATTATATTTTCGCTGCTGTTTACGATGATATAACGTACCGCTCCTATTTTTTGACTGAAAACAGGATGTTTTTCTGCTGCCAGCAAAAATTTCTCCAGATGAGCTTTGGTTTGATCATGAGAAAGGGTCGGTTCAAATTGGCTGATAAAAGCTGCCATATACTGTTTTGCCAGAAGTAAATTTTGTTCATCTTGTAATGGCAGCACAGTGACTTGCAGGCTTTTAATTTTTTCACTACCCCGCTCCAGTATCGCTGAAGAGTATATTTCGTCATTGATTTTACTGGCGGCACGGATGAAGGGCAGAGAAATATCACGGCTTGCGACGACCTTATATTCATATAGCGGAATGTCAGGGTATCTTTTGTTGTATTTTTCCCTAAAGACGGGGATGGTTTCTTCGAAAGTAGGAGAATCGGGCCGTAGGTACATTAATGGTGAGTTCATCTCTGGTGTGACAGACGGCTCACCCGCGATGGCTGATAATGGTAAACCGATGGCAAAAGCGATTAATATTGTCATCAGAAGTTTATTTATGCCTGTTTTCATTCTATTACTCACCGAGTTAAATACTGGAAAAACAGCATCCACAATTGGAAAAGAGTACATGACATTACAACAATGGGGATTCTCATTCAAAGGCCGAATTGGACGCAAGGAGTTCTGGGTCGGTATCGGTATCTGTTTCGCCTTGATTTTTATACTTCTGACACTGCATGGAATGAATATCCTTTCCATGAATTATGCGGCGATTGGTGTTGTTTTGCTATTGTATCCAACCGTGGCGATTTTTTCGAAACGCCTGCATGACAGAAATAAATCCAGTGGCTGGGTGTTATTGTTTGTATTGGCTTGGATATTACTGGCCCTTGACTGGAGCGTTATGGTTCCAATCTGGCAATGGGGAATTGGTCGTTTTGTTCCAACCTTGATTTTCGTCATGATGATACTTGATTGTGGCGTATTCCGGGGTACCGAGGGCGCTAACCGCTTCGGTGAGATGGCAGAAACAGTTGATCATATTTCTGCCAATGAGTTCACTCAAAAAAAGGGATAAATTAATTGCGGGAGCAGTGGCTATTGATGGTGTTGTGGCGACTGATACAGTGATTACCAGTATTGTTCGCAGGTCATATGCCCGGGTCTACGACGCAGGTGCTTTGTCATGTTGCGCTGTTCTTTTAGCAGTTGTTGGGTATCCCTGACCATTTGGGGATTTCCACACAGCATAATATGGCTGTTTTCTGCCAGCATCGTTAAACCAACAGCCGATTCCAATTTGCCACTCTCAATCAATGCGGGAACTCTTCCTATCAGCGAATTGGGTTGTTTTTCTCGGCTGACGATAGTCTGTATTCTCAATTTTCCTTGAAACTTTTGCTCTAATTGCTGCATCATCGGTAAATAACTCAGATCTTGCCCCCATCTTGCTGCATGCACCAAAACAATATTTTCAAATCTTTCCAAATCATCGCCTTGCTGGAGTATGGAAAGATAAGGCCCAATACCTGTGCCGGTTGCAATCATCCAGAGTGTCTGGCAATCAGGGATTTCCTCAAGGACAAAAAAACCTGCTGCGTGTTCTGTGACGAATAGCTCATCCCCTGTTTTTAATTCTGCCAATTGGGGGCTGAGCTTGCCTTCCGGAACAGTCACTAAATAAAACTCCAGATTATGGTCATCGGGAGAGTTGACGTAAGAGTAAGCGCGTTGGATACGCTGGCCATCAATTTCCAGCGAAAGTTTTGCAAATTGTCCTGCGGTAAATTTTTCAATCGGCGCATGAACTTTGATACTGAAGAGTGAATCTGTCCAATTGGTTATGTCGGTAACTTTTCCTGTAACCCAGTTTGCCATTACGATTAACCTCTCTACATAATACAGTGAGAATATACAGTGGGAATGAAGACTGCGTGAATTGGGGATTTTCGGGATGATTCTACGTGATTGTTTGAAATAGCATTATCGATTACGTGTTACAGTTCGATTGACTGTATTTTTGCCAATTCTTTGGATTGATATGTACACTTTTGTTGACGTTTATGGATAATTTCACTGTCATTTTTTGCTCATATAAAATTGTATACTGCCTGGAAAAAATATAGATTTGCTGATTGAATGAATTCTAATGAGGTTAGTATGTCAGGTTCTTAATTGAGAACTTGAAGGGTTCTTTATGGTTTGTGATTCATTGAGTTGAGCGTAATTTAAGCGGCTTTGTTTTAAACAAATATCATTTTTCAACGAACAAATTGTATATAAATACGATGAGAAAAATAGAACACTTTAATTTATTGTTGATGCTAATTGCTTTGGCTGCCGTCGGGCAAATGACACAAACGATCTATGTTCCAGTTATTGCAGATATGGCGAGTGGTCTTAATAAACCCGCCGGTGAAATTCAGCGGGTAATGGCGGCATATCTTTTTTCTTATGGGCTTTCACAGCTTTTTTATGGGCCACTATCTGATAAGGTGGGGCGTCGCCCAGTGATTTTGGCGGGAATATCGATTTTTCTGGTGGCGACGATATGTGCGCTGTTTGCGCCCAATTTGCAGGTGCTGGTGATTGCCAGTGCATTACAAGGATTGGGCACAGGAGTGGCTGGGGTTATGGTGCGTACCATGCCCCGGGATTTATATACTGGCACAACATTACGTTATGCCAATAGCGTACTGAATATGGCAGTGTTGGTCAGTCCTTTGCTGGCACCCATGATAGGTGGTCTTGTTGCCCATTATTTTGGCTGGCGGGCCTGCTATTTTTTCCTGCTGGTATTAGGGATGACCGTCGCGTTCTTCCTATTCCGGTATTTGTCGGAGACTCGTCCCACTCAGACTGAGCATAGAACGATGCTCGTCTCTTTCCATCAATTACTTTCTCATGGCTCCTTTGTCTCTTACTTGATTATGCTGGTGGGGGGCTTGGCTGGTGTTGCCGTTTTTGAGGCCAGTAGCGGTGTATTGATGGGGGTTGTTTTGGGGCTGGATAGCTTAACGGTCAGTATTTTATTTATTTTGCCAATTCCTGCTGCATTCTTTGGTGCATGGTATGCGGGGCGTGAAGGTAAAGTATTTTATCGGCTTATGTGGCACTCTGTTATCTGTTGCCTGTTGGCAGGGTTACTGATGTGGGTGCCCAGTTGGTTTGGCATTATGAATATCTGGACGCTGCTGATACCTGCTGCTCTCTTCTTTTTTGGTGCAGGTATGTTGTTCCCATTGGCAACGACCGGGGCGATGGAACCATTTCCTTATTTAGCCGGTGCGGCGGGTGCTTTGGTGGGAGGATTCCAGAATGTAGGGTCAGGTGTGGCGACATGGTTATCGGCAATGCTGCCGCAAAATAGCCAATTTAGTGTTGGCATTTTGATGTTTTCCATGGCGTTGCTGATCTTATTTTGTTGGCTACCCATTTCCCAGCGGATCCAGCGTGAGGAACAAACTGCTTCGTAATCGTGTTAAATGATAAAAAAAGAAAAAGCGCTGGCAGTGCAGAATCACAAAGCCAGCGTTTTTATTTGCTTAATTTTTGCGATTAGGCTCGGTCTTCCCACTCTTGAGCGCGAGCGACCGCTTTTTTCCAGCCATTGTATTTATGATTGCGTTCCGTTGTCTCAATACCCGGACGGAATTCTTTTTCTATTGTTGCCTTACTTTTCACTTCATCAAGATCTTGCCAGAAACCAACGGCCAGACCTGCAAGGAAGGCAGCACCTAACGCGGTACTTTCACGTACTTCAGGGCGCTCCACGCGTGTGCCTAAAATGTCGGCTTGGAACTGCATCAGGAAATTATTGGCAACCGCACCGCCATCTACGCGCAGTGCTTGCAGGCGGGTTCCTGCATCAGCCTGCATCGCATCCAGTACATCGCGAGTTTGGTATGCAATTGACTCTAATGTAGCGCGAATAATATGGTTGCTGTTTGCACCACGAGTCAGGCCGAAAATGGCACCACGAGAGTAAGGATCCCAATACGGTGCACCAAGGCCGGTAAAAGCAGGAACAACATAAACGCCATTGCTGTCTTTCACTTTAGTGGCAAAATATTCGGAATCGGCTGCATCTGCGATGAGTTTTAATTCATCGCGCAACCATTGGATAGAGGCTCCGCCAACAAATACAGCACCTTCCAAAGCATAATTCACTTCACCTCGTGGCCCACAGGCAATTGTGGTCAGCAGGCCGTGGTTGGAACGCACGGCATCAGTTCCTGTATTCATCAATAAGAAACAGCCGGTACCATAAGTATTTTTTGCCATGCCCGGATGGACACACAATTGACCATAAAGTGCTGCTTGCTGATCTCCGGCAATGCCTGCAATAGGAATACGTGTACCGCCTTTACCACCAATGTTGGTCTGACCATAAATTTCAGAAGAGGTCGCCACTTTTGGCAACATAATGTGAGGGATACCCAATTCATCAAGAATCTTGTGATCCCAGTCGAGATTGTGGATGTTAAACAGCATGGTACGGGAAGCGTTTGTGTAGTCGGTGACATGCACACGACCTTGTGTCATTTTCCAAACCAGCCAAGTATCTACTGTCCCGAATAACAGTTCGCCATTTTCCGCACGTTGACGAACACCTTCTACGTTATCTAGGATCCATTTTATTTTTGTTCCTGAAAAATAAGGGTCGACGACTAAGCCTGTATTCTGGCGGATGTACTCCTCCAGACCCTCTTTTTGCTTCAGCTTGGTACAAATATCTGCTGTTCGGCGACATTGCCATACGATGGCGTTATAAACAGGTTTGCCAGTCTCTTTTTCCCAGACAATCGTCGTTTCACGCTGGTTGGTAATGCCGATGCTGGCAATTTGATCTGAGCGGATATCCGCTTTTGCCAGAACTTCAACTAAAGTTGAGCTTTGGCTGGCCCAAATCTCCATCGGATCGTGTTCTACCCAGCCCGGCTTAGGGTAAATTTGTGGAAATTCACGCTGTGAGATGCAGACAATATTCGCGTCGTGATCAAGTACTACAGCTCGTGAACTAGTTGTCCCCTGATCTAGGGCGACAATATATTTTTTATCAGTCATATTTTCTGTTGTCATAACAATAACCTGGTTTTATTCATTCATTTTTGTAATTTTTATTTGTTACCCTTTTTGAAGCCAGTCAGCACTAAACTTCACGGGGTAAATGGCGGGTAATCAGCTTGCGATAACCAAATGCGCCTAGGATCGCACCAATGAAGGGGGCAATCAGTGGAACAAGGCAATAAGGGATATCTCGGCCACCAGTCAGGGAAATATCTCCCCACCCGGCTAAATAAGCAACTAATTTAGGGCCAAAATCACGAGCAGGATTCAGGGCAAATCCGGTCAACGGGCCGAAAGAGCCACCAATAACAGCAATTAGAATACCGATAAGCAAAGGTGCCAAAGGGCCACGCGGAATGCCATTTCCATCGTCTGTCAGTGACAGAATTAAGCACAGTAAAACAGCCGCGATGATCACTTCGACAATAAACGCCTGGAAGACGGATATCTGTGAGGCAGGATAAGTAGAAAATACACCCGCAGTGAAAAGACTTTCCTGTGAGCCGCGAATAATGTTGTGTGCTTGCTCATAATCAAGGAAAAGGTTGTAATACATCATGTAGACAAGGCTTGCAGCGACAAAACCGCCGAGCATTTGGGCAATGATGTAAGGGAGTATTTTTTTTCTGTCAAAACTGGCAAATAGGCATAGGGCGATGGTCACAGCAGGATTGAGATGCGCACCAGAAATGCCGGCCGTGAGATAAACTGCCAGTGCAACACCGAAGCCCCAGATGACGCTGATTTCCCATAAGCCCAGCTGTGCTCCTGAAATACGGGCGGCGGCGACACAGCCTAAGCCAAAGAATACAAGCAGTGCAGTACCCAGAAATTCTGAAATGCATTGACCTGATAATGTTGGAGTTGTGGTCTGGCTCATTGCTATATCCTATAAAGAAAGTACATAGGGGGATAAATTATTAGTCCTTTCTTATTTTACTGAGAAAGGTTGCTGTGAATTTATCGTTAATGAGCGTAAACGAGAAATAGCGAAATTGAAATCTGCGTGTTGCGTCAACAAAATGAGCGAATTCGCATTTGATTGCGAATTTATTTATTGTACAAATGTTATCTCGTATCCATTTAGGATTAGTCGCTATTTTTCTCGTTATACCGCACATTGAAGGTATGAAACTAGACAGGCGTTAATAGGCTAAATACAATCAAGGCATTGCTTACAAGAGGGGCCAGAGAATGTCATTTGAAGTTTTTGAAAAGCTAGAATCTAAAGTTCAGCAGGCGATTGATACTATCACTTTGCTGCAAATGGAAATTGAAGAATTAAAAGAACAGAACTTAGCGTTATCTCAGGATGTCAAAAATATGACAGACAGCCGTGATTCGTTGGTCAGTGAGAACGATCAGCTCAAACAAGAACAATCTGCATGGCAAGAGCGCTTACGTACTCTGTTGGGTAAAATGGAAGATGTACAGTAAGAGTTCCAACAAGTTAGCTGGAAAGGGCGATAATTCCGCCCTTTTTTATATCCTGCTATATTTCATGCCGCCGGACACATTTCCTTAGCCATTATCTCTTTAGTCATAATCCTTTAGTTATATAGTTATCTATACGACCAAGAGTTTGTGTTCTGGTTGTTATACTGCAACTTGAAATAAATTCGGTATATCTTGTGGCAGTGGATGAAATTGTCACAAATTTACTCAGGTATTAAATTTCATCGTCGTTGATATCTTCGTCAATCTCCAACGGGACTTCAGATAAGATCATGCCTGTATTATCTGCATAGAGGTAGTCACCAGAGAAGAACGTCACACCGCCAAAATTAACTCTGATATCACTTTCTCCAATTCCATCGGTATTAGAGCCGGCAGGAATAGCTGCCATTGCTTGAATGCCAATATCAAGCTCAGCAAGGTGATCGACCTGACGCACTGCACCATAGACGACAATGCCTTCCCACTCATTATTAACGGCAAGTTGAGCCAGCTCTGCGTCAATTAGTGCCTTGCGTACTGAACCACCGCCATCAACAAGCAAAATCCGGCCATGTCCTGGTTCTTCAAGTAAATCATAAAGCAGGCCATTGTCTTCAAAGCATTTCACCGTGATGATTTGACCACCAAATGAAGTACGCCCACCAAAGTTGGAGAATAGTGGTTCTACCACATTTATATCTTCTTGATAGATATCACAAAGTTCGGAAGTATCATATTTCATGGGATTTACGTCTGGTTTATGCAAGGAACGGACAGTATATCCTTTTAGAGCTAGTGTTGGCAAAATCATCAATCTTAAAACGTAGCTACAAAATTGATGTTTACTCGCTTAATTAAGTACTAACCCAATGGAAAACAGGATATTGGTCAATAATGCTACTTTAACCATTTGTACCAGCTTGGGACGCATCCCTTCCGGTGTCGGATCGCGCAGTACTTGCAACATATGTTTCAGTAATAGAGGAAACGAGAGTAGAAATAACCAACTAAACCCACTGTTCAGGTATAGGAGCGTAAAGCTAACAAGACAAATCATGGCACTTATCAGCAATGCTGCATGGTAATAGCGAGCCTTTTTTCCTCCCAGTCTGACCGCTAGCGTGTTTTTGCCATTTTGCTGATCTGTTTCGATATCACGCAAGTTATTAATATTCAAAACTGCGGTGGAGAGTAAACCACAGGCGGTGGCAGGCAATACAGTGCTCAGGGAAAAGGTATTGGCCTGCAGGTAATAGGTACCAATAACACTTAGCCAGCCAAAGAAGATTAGAACGGAAATATCACCTAACCCTATATAACCATAAGGTCTGGTTCCTACTGTATAGGTGATAGCCGCAACGATCGCCAGCAATCCCAATACCAGAAAACCAATAATATCGTTTGGGCTATTACAAGCCACAGTGATGAGGGCTATTCCCGACAGGCAAGCGAACAGTACCGTGATCGTCAATGCCGTTTTCATCTGTTTTGCAGTAATCAGATCTTTTTGCATGCCACGCATTGGGCCAATGCGTTTTTCTGTATCGCTGCCTTTGGCAACATCACCATAATCATTGGCGAGATTGGAAAGAATTTGCAGAATCGCGGCGGTTAATAAAGCCAGTAACGCCACGGGCCATTTGAAATGGCCTGTCCATACAGCCAGGGCAGAACCAGTCACAACAGCAGACACAGCCAGAGGGAGGGTTTTGGGGCGCAGGCTTTCCAGCCACGCTTGTGTCTGACTAATCGACGTTGTTAAACTCATATTGTTACTGTTTATCACTACGTTGCCTTTGTCACTACGTGTTGGGGTGTGATAAATTTTATATCATCGAAAATAGAGAAATGGGAGGCTTTGGCCTCCCATTTCTTACTATTTCGGACTTTTTCGTATTTTTCTCACATCCGCGTGGATAGAGCCGGTGAGTCTGAGCAACTTACCGATTACAAAATAAAGCGGCTCAGATCTTCATTCGCAACCAGTTCATCCAGATGCTCTTTGACGTAATCAGCGTTGATTTCAACGAATTGTCCTGGGCATTCACTGGCGTCGAAAGAGATATCTTCCATCATGCGCTCAAGTACAGTATGCAGACGGCGAGCACCGATGTTTTCGGTAGTTTCATTCACTTGCCATGCTGCTTCTGCAAGTTTGCGGATACCGTCAGCCGTGAAGTCAATATTCATGCCTTCAGTTGCCATCAGAGCCTTGTATTGTTCAGTCAGTGAAGCATTAGGTTCGGTCAGAATACGTTCAAAGTCTTCAGTTGTCAGTGCTTGCAGCTCAACGCGGATTGGCAAACGACCCTGAAGTTCTGGGATCAAGTCAGAAGGGCTGGCAACCTGAAATGCACCAGAGGCGATGAACAGGATGTGATCAGTTTTGACCATACCGTGTTTGGTGGAAACGGTACAACCTTCTACCAATGGCAGCAGATCGCGCTGAACACCTTCACGAGAAACATCCGGACCGGAAGATTGACCGCGTTTACAGATCTTATCGATTTCATCAATAAAGACGATACCGTGCTGTTCAACCGCATCAATCGCTTGTTGTTTCAGTTCTTCCGGATTGACCAGTTTTGCCGCTTCTTCTTCTATCAGCAGCTTGAATGCGTCTTTGATTTTCATCTTACGATTTTTTTGACGCTGACCAGCCAGATTCTGGAACATGGATTGCAACTGATTGGTCATTTCTTCCATGCCCGGAGGAGCCATGATTTCAACGCCAACCGGAGCGGCTGCAATTTCAATTTCAATTTCTTTATCGTCTAATTGACCTTCACGCAGTTTTTTGCGGAATGTCTGACGGGTTGAAGATGGCTCTGATTGAGTTTCAGTTTGTCCCCAGTTATCTTTCGCTGGTGGCAGCAATACATCCAGAATACGCTCTTCTGCTAACTCTTCAGCGCGATAGCGGTTTTTCTCAATGGATTGCAGACGAACCATTTTTACAGCGGCATCAGTCAAATCACGGATAATGGAATCAACTTCTTTACCGACATAACCAACTTCAGTGAATTTAGTCGCTTCAACTTTGATAAAAGGTGCGTTGGCCAGTTTTGCCAGACGACGGGCAATTTCGGTTTTACCGACACCGGTTGGGCCAATCATCAAAATATTTTTCGGGGTCACTTCCTGACGAAGTGATTCATCCAACTGCATACGGCGCCAGCGGTTACGCAGGGCAATGGCAACGGCACGTTTTGCTTTATCCTGCCCGATGATGTGATTGTCCAGTTCGCTGACAATTTCGCGAGGAGTCATTTCAGACATACTATCTATCCTTACGCTTTCGAAGGCAGTTCTTCGAAGTTATGATTATGGTTGGTGTAAATGCAGATATCGCCAGCGATGGTCAGTGCGCGTTCTGCGATTTCTCTGGCGCTGAGTTCTGTGGTTTCCAGCATCGCGCGGGCAGCCGCTTGTGCGTATGAGCCACCAGAACCAATTGCGATAAGGTCATTCTCTGGCTGAATCACATCTCCGTTACCTGTAATAATCAGAGAAGCATTTTCATCTGCAACTGCAAGAAGGGCTTCTAGCTTACGCAGCATGCGGTCTGTTCGCCAGTCTTTGGCAAGTTCAACGGCTGCTTTGGTCAGGTGTCCCTGATGCATTTCGAGTTTCCGTTCAAAAAGCTCGAATAGCGTGAAAGCATCAGCAGTACCACCGGCAAAACCCGCGATGACTTTGTCATTATAAAGGCGGCGTACTTTGCGGACATTGCCTTTCATAACGGTATGACCCATTGTTGCTTGTCCATCACCACCGATGACGACTTGGCCATTACGGCGAATACTTACGATTGTAGTCACGAGTTAGCCCCTGGTTACAAAATAGAAGATGGTACACACGGGATATTGGTTTGTTATTCTGCAACTGCCAATGACATTGCAGAAAAAAGCCCCGTGTATAGGTTATTAGGGTTTAAGATGGGGGAATTTTCTAAGTTTTCAACCCCCGGCAGGGCGGAGAATACAGCCAGATACACCTGCACTAGCAACACGGTCACGCATTTTTTCAGCCCCACTCTTATTTTTATAAGGGCCAAGTACGACACGGTGCCAATTGTCTTTCGTGGTAACCTGGCTTTCAATGCCGGAAAATGCAAGGCTGGCACGGACGGATTCAGCTTTTTCCTGTGTTTGGAAAGAGCCGCATTGTAGCATCAATCTGGCTTCAATTTCCGCAGGTTTGGGGGTACTGACTTCATTCGATGCCCGGGGTGTTACGGCCGGGGATGTTGTGGGTTGTTCGGTTTCCTGTGCAGGTGGATTGATTACCACCCGTGAACGCGGAACAGGCTCACTGTTATAAGGGACTTCTTTCAAAGAAATAGGTGGCTGGCGCATGTCGGTCTGCATCTGTTCAAGTAGTTGCTTTTGCTCGGATGTAAGTTGGGTTGAGTGGTTGAACGGTAGTTGGTTCAATGCCGCTTCGGATTCCTGTATTGAAGACCCATTAACAGGTCGATTCTCCAACTCTTTTATGTAACTCCAGCGCTCTTCCGGTTTTGGCGGTAGACCATGACCTTTGGTTTGATGAGCTGATTGTGGCGTGTTTTGTACACTTTCTTTTTTGTTGTGTACGATAAAATAAAGGCCACCAATAAATATGACCAACAAGGCCACGGCAACAGCTAATGCAGTTTTGGGTAATCCTTGAGCCTGATTTTTTTTCTTACCAGTACCTTTTCGACGGGGATCGTTACGCCCGCGACTCACATAATCTCGTTGTGCCACTGTTTAATTCGCTGAGTTGTTATTTAAAATTAAGAAAATTAAGGGATAACTAATGTTACTTAACCTACGATCCTTTGCCTAGCTTTTAGGCGAACAAGTACTCGCACGTATAATCAATTCTACATCCAATAATCTTGATCCTTTGGAAACCAAACGACCCTGAAGCTGTTCGAGCAGCAAAAGCATGGAATGATGTCCAATCTCATAACGAGGCTGCGCCACTGTGGTAAGAGCAGGTTCGCTGTATTGAGCTAAGTCTAGATCATCGAAGCCAACAACAGATAAATCTTCTGGTAATTTTAATCCCATTTTTTTTGCTTGCCACATTGCACCAATGGCCATCACATCGCTATGGCAGAAAATCGCGCTCGGAGGCTCTGGTAAACTCAGCAGAGTTTTTGCCAAGTTTGCTCCGCTTTTATGGGTGAAATTTCCCCGGACAATATACTCGTCACGTATATCTTCCCCTGTGCGCCGCAATGCTTGAATGTAGCCCTGGAGCCGATAATGGCATAGAGGCATGTTGTCCGGCCCGGTAATGCAGGCAATGCGTTTGTGTCCCAGTTTTTGCAAATGATGGGTAGCATTAAAAGCGGCGGTTAGGTTGTCAATGTGAACCGTTGGTAATTCCAGTTCAGGTGAAAATTCATTGGCCATGACCATAGGCGGCAGGTTTTTTTGGTCTTCTTTGGAAACATCGAAAGGAACACTTGAACCTAGTAGCACCATGCCATCAATACGTTTGGTGATCAGAAGATTGATAAATGCATGTTCCTGTTTCTGCTGATGTGTACAGTCGCCAATCAGCACCAAATACCCCTGTTCCGCAGCGGTTTCTTCAATACCACGAATGATCTCGGTAAAAAAAGGATCACTGATATTGGGCACGATGACCAAGATTGTTCTGGATTCATTACGCCGTAAGTTTTTGGCAAGATTGTGGGGATAGTAGCCCACTTCTAATACCGCATTCTCGACTTTTTGACGGGTGAGGGAAGAAACCTTATCAGGATTCATTAGCGTTCTTGATACAGTCGCGGTAGAAACACCAGCCACTTTGGCAACATCTTTCATCGTTGCCAGTGTGCAATTCTTTTTTTCCACAGTTCATTCCTCACTTTCTACAGGCAGCGAAACGATTGCTCTCCGGCTGCTAAAAAAGCCAGCTATTTCTGTGAGAGAAACGCTGGCGAATAGTTTTCTACAGTATTACTAATAAATTCATTTTAAACTGATTAACAAGTCAATCCGTTACTTTGTTTGCATAAAAAATGTGATATGAATCATTTCTTAGAGATACTTCGCAAATTGAGGAAATAATTGTCTCTATTTTTGCAAAAATGTTCTGTCTTATTTTGTCGCTTTGCGATGATGTTCAATTTTCTATTTCTGTTATTGGTTAACGGTTTTCTGTTATCAACCCTCGGTAGGATCTACATCAATATTCCATTTCACTTTGCGGGCTTGTGGCAGAGCGGTGATTTGCAGATAAACTCTTGCCATCATTTTCTGGAGGAAAATACGGGAAGGGTGTTGAATCATCAATTGCCAACGATAACGGCCGCTACGTTTGGCCTGTAAAGCAGGCACCGGCCCCATGATCCATAAATGGTCAACATTCAGATGTTCAAACAGTTGGCGCATCTGCTGTAAAAAAGCAGGTGCCTGCTGATTGTCGTGATCTTCTGAACGGAGCAGGATATGGCTGGCAAAGGGCGGCAGATGCACTTGCTGTCGTTCTTCCATCGCTTGTTGAGCAAAAGCGTCGTAGCCTTTCTCCAGTAATACCTGCAACAGTGGGTGCTCAGGATGGTGGGTTTGAAGCACAACTTCTCCTCGTTTGCCGGCGCGTCCTGCCCGGCCAGAAACCTGGGTATAGAGTTGGGCGAAACGCTCTGCTGCCCGGAAATCAGCAGAAAACAAAGCACCATCGACATCAAGCAAAGCTACTAATGTGACGTCGGGGAAATGGTGGCCTTTCGCCAGCATTTGAGTACCAATCAAAATGCGTGCTCCGCCTTGGTGTACCTCAGCCAGTTGCTGCTCCAGTGCACCTTTACGGCTGGTTGTATCACGGTCTATACGAGTGACCGGAATATTGGGAAATAGTTTTGTGATGCCATCCTCAAGTTGTTCAGTGCCTAACCCGACAGGAATTAAGTTAGTGGAGCCGCATTCGGGGCATTGACGAGGAATTGGCCGCTGGCTGTCACAGTGATGGCAGCGCAGATGTCGATGATTCTGGTGCAGGGTGTAATAGTGGTCACAGCGTTGGCATTCTGCTATCCAGCCGCATTCGTGGCAGAGCAGGGCGGGGGAATAGCCTCGGCGGTTTAGGAACAGAATAACCTGATTATCAGCCTTGAGGTGTTCACCAATACGGTTAATGAGTGGTTGTGATAATCCCACCGTCAGCGGCAAGCCTTTCAAATCGAGTAAATGCTGAGTTGCGGGTTGAGCATGACCTGCCCGTTTGGTTAATGTCAGTTGGTGATACTTGCCTTGTTGTACATTGTATAACGTTTCCAGTGCGGGGGTCGCCGTTCCCATTATGATCGGAACTCCCTCTTTTTTGGCGCGGAAGACGGCCAGATCACGGGCGTGATAGCGCCAGCCTTCCTGTTGTTTATAAGAGCTGTCATGCTCTTCATCAATAATGATGACGCCCAGATGAGCAAAGGGAGTAAACAAAGCGGAACGTGTGCCGATCACGATGGCATTGTCTCCCCGTTTCGCCCGCAGCCAAACTGATAGCCGCTCACTGTCATTCAAGGCTGAATGAAGAACATCAACCGGAGCGTCGAAACGTTCTCGGAATCGGCGGATAGTTTGTGGAGTCAGGCCAATTTCTGGCACCAAAATCAGCGCCTGTTTTCCCTGCGTCAGAATATTCTCCAGTACACTGAGATAGACTTCTGTTTTGCCCGAACCCGTAATCCCTGCAAGCAGCCACGGAGAGAAAATTTGGTCTTCTGCTCGGATAGCACCCACTGCTGCGGCCTGCTCTGTATTGAGTTTGAGCCGTTCACCGATGATTTCAAAATTGGCATGCCAGTTTCCTGCTTCCGGTTGTATTGGATGCAGGTCAATCAGCGCCTTTTTTTTCAATGATTGCAAGGCGCTTTCACTTAATTCCAATTCAGAAACTTGGTGACGATAAATGGGTTTCTGGCGCAGAATAGCCAAAGCCTGTTGTTGTTTGGCTGAACGTTTAATCTGTTCGAGAGGGATCTCCCGACCTGTTTCAGTGACTTGCCATTGCCAGAGTGGAGAAAATTCTGCGGGTTTTCCTTGTCGCAGTAAGACGGGCATGGCATGGAACAACACTTCACCCAGCGGGTAATGATAATAGCTGGCTGACCACAGGAGCAGTTGCCAGAGATCGTCAGGAAAAAGCGGTTGGTCATCTAGGGTAGCTGAAATAGACTTGAGCTGTTCAAGGGGGAACTCGCTGCTGTCTGCAAGGCCAGTCACCACCCCTATTGCGTTACGCTTGCCGAATGGCACGAGTACTCGGACACCTACGGTTGGCAAGGGTAACTCTTCGGGTAATAGATAATCAAAAGAGCGGGTTAGAGGGACAGGTAACGCAACCTGAACAACGATCATAAGGCGATTTCCGGATAATTAATGGCCAGATAAACAAATGTGTAAAAAAGCGATGGTGCTAAGGATATCATAGCAAATCAGTAGATTTGATTGCGCAGTAAACCGATATTCTGTATGATCCGCCGCCTTTGGTATAGAAATTACCGATAATTATTCTATCAACACGACGTGTGGTGTCTGGCGGCAACAGGGCTGGATAGCGACACGGCCTTAACAGAGGTTTCCCATGAGAAAAGGTATCCATCCTAAATACGAAGAAATTACTGCATCTTGTTCTTGCGGTAACGTTATCAAAATCAATTCTACTGTAAA
Source organism: Xenorhabdus hominickii (assembly GCF_002632725.1). Lineage (GTDB taxonomy): Bacteria > Pseudomonadota > Gammaproteobacteria > Enterobacterales > Enterobacteriaceae > Xenorhabdus > Xenorhabdus hominickii. Next base: position 710,046 of record NZ_NJAI01000001.1, on the reverse strand, counting down.
ACACGATCTGAACCTGGACGTGTGCGGTGAATGTCACCCATTCTACACTGGTAAGCAGCGTGACGTTGCGACTGGTGGTCGTGTTGATCGCTTTAACAAACGTTTCAGCGTTCCAGGCGCTAAGAAGTAATGACTTTTTCTTGTCTGTGATTAATACAGGCAGGATAGTTAAAACAAAAACGCCCGATGTTTTGCATCGGGCGTTTTTGTTTTATCAATATTCCCATGTTTCAGGGTCAATACCCAGCTCACGCATCATAGCTTTCGCTACTTCTGGAATTTCATCATGACGCTCTTTGCGTAAATCATCATCATTAGGCAGGGGTTGTCCAGTGAACGCATGTAGAAAAGCCTCACACAACAATTCGCTATTTGTTGCATGACGCAAATTATTCACCTGACGACGAGTGCGTTCATCGGTCAGGATCTTCAATACCTTTAACGGAATTGAAACCGTAATTTTTTTGACCTGTTCACTTTTTTTGCCATGTTCAGCATAAGGGCTGACATACTCACCATTCCACTCAGCCATGAGATACCTTAAATATTTTTAAATCAAGTAATTGAAATCAGAAATCGGAGGGATGTTTCTGATCTGTTTTCATGTTAGCAATGCGGTAGTCTAGCATAATTCCCTATTGGGTATAATCGCTCCAGTCGCACGAATTTATAAAATATAACCAGGAGCAATAAGAGAATAGGCGCATTCGTTGAATTGTGATATTAAACCTCAAATTATTTTGGATGTCTAGATGTGTTGACGTCCATATCTCCAATCGCTATTCTTGCGTGATGCCAATAATAATGATGACGGGTACAGGTTATGGGATGCAAGCAAGCGACAATTGCGGTTAACAGCGGTTCAAATATCGATGAACAATATGGCTGTGTAGTTCCGCCTATCTATCTTTCCAGCACGTACAATTTTACTGCTTTCAACGAGCCTAGGAGCCATGACTATTCCAGACGAGGCAATCCGAGTCGTGATGTCGTCCAACAGGTTTTGGCCGAGTTGGAAGGTGGGGTGGGAGCAATTATGACCAGCAGTGGTATGTCAGCCATTCATCTCCTGTGTACTGTTTTCCTGAAGCCAGGGGATTTATTGGTGGCTCCCCATGATTGCTACGGTGGCAGTTATCGTTTGTTTGATAGCCTGAGCAAACGTGGTGCGTACAATGTAATTTTTGTTGATCAGGCAGATGACCATGCCCTTAAACAGGCGTTGGCACAAAACCCCAAACTGGTGTTAATTGAAACACCCAGTAATCCTCTGTTACGGATTGTCGATATCCAATATATTTGTAACTTGGTTCATGAAGCAGGGGCTTTGGCGATCGTAGATAACACGTTCTTAAGCCCTGTACTGCAAAAGCCACTGGATCTCGGTGCGGATTTAGTCGTTCATTCCTGCACGAAATATTTGAATGGGCATTCCGATCTGATTGCTGGTGCGATTATTGCCAAAGATCCCGCGATTGTCGAAGATTTGGCATGGTGGGCGAACAATATTGGTGTAACCGGGGCAGCTTTTGATAGCTATCTGTTACTGCGGGGCATTCGTACTTTATCTGCGCGAGTACTGCTCCAGCAGAATAATGCGGCTGTCATTGCGGATTACCTGCAACAGCAGCCACAAGTAAAAAAACTCTATTACCCTGGATTGAAAAATCATCCAGGGCATGACATTGCCCTTAAACAACAAAAGGGATTTGGGGCGATGCTGAGTTTTGAGTTGGATGGTAATGAACAGACCCTGCGCCGCTTTTTATCTGCGTTAAAATTATTTACTCTGGCTGAATCTCTCGGTGGTGTGGAATCGTTGATTTCCCATACCGCAACAATGACACACGCGGGAATATCGGCAGAAGCAAGGACTCAGGCAGGGATTACGGATTCACTTCTTCGGGTCTCTGTCGGAATTGAAGATAGTCAGGATTTAATTGCTGATCTGGATAATGCGTTTCAGGCAGCGGCAACGAGGTAATCATTAATCATGAGTGCACTGGCAACAGCGGGGGCGGAATCTGGCCGCCAATTACATAAATTTGGCGGCAGCAGTTTGGCCGATGTGAAGTGTTATCAAAGGGTTGCGGATATTATGGCGAACTACAGCCAGCCGGGTGATCTGATGGTCGTATCGGCGGCAGGGAGCACAACTAATCAGCTCATTGATTGGTTGAAATTGAGCCAGAGTGACCGTATATCGGCACATCAAATACAACAGTCGTTGCGGCGCTATCAACAAGAGTTGATCAGAGGGTTATTACCTGAAGAAGTTGCAGAAGAGCTGGTCGCAAAATTTATCGCTGATCTGGAAAGATTGAGTGCATTGTTGGATAAGCCCGTTACAGATATTACCTATGCAGAAGTTGTCGGTCACGGTGAAATATGGTCTGCCCGCTTGATGGCGGCGGTGCTTGAACATAATGGCATCCCTAGTGCATGGTTGGATGCACGTCAATTTCTACGGGCAGAACGAGTGGTTCAGCCGCAGGTTGATACCAATTTATCTCAACCCTTACTCAGTCAGTTATTGATCCAAAATCCCAATAAACGTTTGGTCGTCACTGGATTTATTTCCAGTAACCAAAACGGCGAAACTGTACTGTTGGGACGCAATGGCAGTGACTATTCGGCGACACAAGTCGGTGCATTGGCCGGTGCTAAAAAAGTCACAATTTGGAGTGACGTAGCGGGTGTTTACAGTGCAGATCCGCGCAAAGTCAAAGATGCGTGCTTACTGCCGTTGCTGCGCTTAGATGAGGCCAGTGAGTTAGCACGTCTCGCGGCACCGGTACTCCATACCCGAACATTGCAGCCAGTTTCCATCAGCAATATTGACTTGCAATTGCGTTGCAGTTACCAGCCAGAACAAGGTTCGACCCGTATTGAACGTGTGTTGGCTACCGGGATGGGAGCCAAAATCGTTACCAGCCATGATGATGTTTGCCTGATTGAATTGCACGTTTCCTCAGCTCATGATTTCAAACAAATTTACAAAGATATTGATTCACTGCTGAAACGCGCCCAAGTTCGGCCGTTGGCGACAGGGTTGCATGCGGACTGCAATCTGATCCAACTTTGTTATACCTCTGAAATTGTGAATAGCGCCATTGATGTATTGCAGGATGCTTCCTTACCGGGAAGACTCTCCCTGAGAGAAGGCTTGGCGTTAGTGGCTCTGGTCGGTGCGGGGGTATGCAAAAACCCACTGCATAGTCATCGTTTCTACCAACAACTCAAAGATCAGCCCGTTGAATTTATCTGGCATGCGGAAGATGGCATCAGTCTTGTTGCCGTGCTGCGCCTCAACCAGACTTCGCACTTGATTCAGGGATTACACCAGAGCCTGTTCCGGGCAGAAAAACGGATTGGTTTGGTGCTGTTCGGCAAAGGAAATATTGGTTCACGTTGGTTAGAGTTGTTCTCCCGTGAACAAAAGAATATTTCTGCCCGCAGTGATTTTGAATTTATTCTGGCGGGAATTGTGGATAGTCGCCGGAGTTTGTTGAATTATCAGGGGATTGACGCAAGTCGGGCATTGGCATTTTTTGATGATGAATCGACTGAACATGAAGAAGATACTCTGTTTTTATGGATGAGGGCGCATCCTTATGATGATCTGGTGGTGTTGGATGTGACGGCAAGTGAAGAATTGGCCAAAGAGTATGTCGATTTTGCCAGCTATGGTTTTCATGTTATCAGTGCTAACAAAGTCGCTGGTTCTTCTGACAGCAACACTTATCGCATGATCCGCGATGCCTTCGCGAAAACGGGGCGACATTGGTTATACAATGCCACGGTTGGGGCCGGGTTGCCGATAAACTATTCTGTCAGGAATTTGCGGGAAAGCGGAGATACTATCCTATCTATCAGCGGAATTTTCTCAGGAACCTTATCGTGGTTGTTCTTACAGTTTGATGGTTCGGTGCCTTTCAGTGACTTGGTAGAACAGGCATGGCAGCAAGGATTGACGGAGCCTGATCCGCGAATTGATCTTTCCGGTCAGGATGTGATGCGTAAGCTGATTATTCTGGCTCGTGAAGCTGGTTACGAAATAGAGCCTGATCACGTGCGCGTTGAGTCACTGGTGCCAGAAGAGGCGCGAATTGGCTCTATTGAAGAGTTCTTTGAAAACAGTGCTTCTATTAATTCGCAGATGCTCCAGCGGTTGGAAGCAGCGCGGGAGATAGGAATGGTACTGCGGTATGTCGCGCGTTTTGATTCCAGTGGCAAGGCGAAAGTTGGCGTAGAAGCAGTACGTAGTGACCATCCGTTAGCTTCACTGTTACCGGGGGATAATGTATTTGCGATAGAAAGCCGCTGGTATCGCGACAATCCGTTAGTGATCCGTGGCCCGGGTGCCGGGCGGGATGTCACTGCGGGAGCAATCCAGTCAGATTTAAATCGTTTGTCACAATTGCTGTAGACTAACGATTTCTTTATTAAATGTTTGAATTTTGTGCAGGGATACGATGGCTTATCCCTGCCTGTATCATCATCCAATCAACCAAAAACGCCTTATTATTCTTTTTATTGCGTACAAGCAAAGCAGCGACCCAAATTATTTTATAAAAAATACACATATGGATTAAATTTCATAAAATCCGCCCAAATTGTTTGTTTTCTGATATGAATAGAGCGTTAGAAATAAAAAAGAACAGACTCTGCCGCCAGAGATAAAACATCTTGATAGAAGCAGGGGACATGCCTATTGCGTCATTTATCTGGCGGAATGGGTGATATACAGCAACACAAGGCCATGAACCATATGAATCAACAATATTCCGCAATGCGAAGTAATGTCAGTATGCTCGGTAAGTTGCTGGGCGATACTATTAAAGAGGCTCTGGGAGAAGATATTCTCGATAAAGTTGAAACGATAAGAAAGCTGTCAAAATCATCCCGGGCAGGTAATGAAGCTCATCGCCAGCAGCTTTTATCGACATTACAAAATTTATCCAATGATGAACTACTGCCAGTTGCCCGCGCGTTTAACCAATTTTTAAATTTGACGAACGTTGCAGAACAATATCACAGCATTTCGCCACACGGTGAGGCAGCGAGCAATCCGGTAGCGCTGGCTGAACTCTTCAATCGTCTCAAAGAAAAACAATTCAGTAATGATGACTTGGTGAAAGCTGTTAATGAACTGGCGATTGAATTGGTTCTGACGGCACATCCGACCGAAATTGCCCGGCGTACGCTGATTCATAAATTAGTCGAAGTGAATGGGTGTCTGGCTCAGCTTGATCATGACGATTTAGCGGATTATGAACTCAATAACATCAAGCGTCGCTTACGTCAGTTGATTGCCCAATCATGGCATACCGATGAAATCCGCAAAATCCGCCCAACCCCTATAGATGAAGCAAAATGGGGATTTGCCGTTGTCGAAAATAGCTTGTGGGAAGGTGTGCCGGCGTTTCTGCGTGAATTCAATGAACAGTTAGAAGAGTCTATCGGGTACAGCTTACCTGTGGAGGCCGTGCCTGTTCGCTTTACTTCTTGGATGGGGGGAGATCGTGATGGAAATCCTAACGTCACCGCCGAAATCACCCGTCATGTCTTGTTACTCAGTCGCTGGAAAGCGGCAGATCTGTTCCTGAAAGATATTCAGGTTTTGGTTTCTGAACTCTCTATGTCTGAGTGTTCTCCTGAACTACGCCAAATGGCGGGAGGTGAACATGTTTCAGAGCCTTACCGTGAGATTGCCAAACAATTGCGGACGAAATTAAGCAGCACGCTGGACTATCTGGAGAAACACCTTAAAGGTGAGCAAACCCTGCCCCCTGCGGATTTGTTGCTGCATAACGAACAGTTGTGGCAACCACTGTATGCCTGTTATCAATCCCTGAAAGCCTGCGGCATGGAGATTATTGCAAATGGGCAATTATTGGATATCCTGCGCCGCATTCGCTGCTTTGGTCTTTCATTAGTACGTATTGATATTCGTCAGGAAAGCACCCGCCATACTGATGCGATTGCCGAACTGACGCAATATCTGGAAATTGGGGATTATGCGAGTTGGTCTGAAACTGAGAAACAGGCGTTCTTACTACGTGAATTAAATTCGAAGCGTCCGCTTATTCCTCGTGACTGGCAACCGAGTACAGACACTCAAGAGATTTTCGAAACTTGCAAAGTCATCGCAGAATCGCCACAAGATGCGATTGCGGCTTATGTCATTTCCATGGCTAAAGTCCCTTCTGATGTACTGGCGGTAAAATTGTTGCTGAAAGAAGCGGGATGCTCATTGTCATTGCCAGTCGCACCATTATTCGAAACTCTTGATGATCTGAACAATGCAGAAAGTGTTATCCGGCAATTGCTGGGAATTACATGGTATCGCGATCTGATTAAAGACAAACAGATGGTGATGATTGGCTACTCCGATTCTGCTAAAGATGCTGGTGTGATGGCCGCATCATGGGCGCAATATCGGGCACAGGATGCGCTGATCAAAGTGTGTGAACAAGAAGGAGTGACTCTGACTCTGTTCCACGGACGCGGTGGCTCGATTGGCCGTGGTGGTGCACCTGCATATTCCGCCTTGCTTTCCCAGCCACCGGGTAGCCTGAAAGGGGGATTGCGCGTAACAGAGCAGGGAGAAATGATCCGCTTTAAATTTGGTTTGCCACAGGTGACAATCAGCAGTTTGGCGTTGTATGCCAGTGCGATTCTGGAAGCCAACTTGTTGCCACCACCGGAGCCAAAACCGGAATGGCATCAAATCATGGATACGCTTTCGGAGGTTTCCTGCGATATGTATCGTGATTATGTGCGTGAACAACCGGAATTTGTTCCTTACTTTCGGGCTGCAACACCTGAACAGGAATTGGCGAAACTACCTTTGGGTTCACGTCCCGCTAAACGCCGTCCGACGGGAGGCGTTGAAAGTCTGCGTGCAATCCCGTGGATATTTGCATGGACGCAAAACCGCCTGATGCTTCCGGCATGGTTGGGGGCGGGCGCAGCGCTACAACAGGTCATTGAGGCGGGTAAATTATCCGTTCTGACAGACATGTGCCATGATTGGCCATTCTTCAACACACGTATTGCCATGTTGGAAATGGTGTTTGCCAAAGCAGACCTGTGGCTGGCGGAATATTACGACCAACGGTTAGTCGAACCAAAGCTATGGCCGCTGGGAGTAAAATTGCGCAACCAGCTTGCAGAAGATATCAGAACAGTGCTGACAATCTCACAAGATGAGCAGCTGATGGCGGATCTACCATGGATCGCCGAATCTATTGCATTGCGTAACGTGTATACCGATCCGTTGAACGTACTACAGGCAGAATTGTTACAGCGTTCCCGCCAACAAGAACAGCCTGATCCCCGAGTGGAGTTGGCACTGATGGTGACAATTGCGGGAGTTGCGGCAGGAATGCGCAATACGGGTTAGTTTTAAATTTTTTGAATAATCAAAGCCGAATGAGAAATCGTTCGGCTTTTTGTTGGATTAAAACTGATAGGGATGACCGTTTTAACACACTTGTGATCAATTAAATTGTTAGCGTTTCCAGCAAGAAATCAATGAACACACGGCTTTTACGTAGAATTTGTGTGTTATTGGGAAATATGACGGTGACATCTTGCTTTGGTAATCGATATTCGGGAAATAGAGTGACTAAATTGCCTGATTCCAGATCCTTATCAACTATCCATTCAGGTAAAACAGCGACGCCAAGACCAGATATTGCCAGAGAGCGTATTGCAGAGGATGTATTGGATATGTACTTGGCTTTGCCACGTATGTTTATGGATGAATGGATTGGATGCTTGAGTTCCCAATGGGTGGGATGTTCTAAGTTACTGTTGGCAATCCAATTTACTTTATTCAATTCGATAGGGATGGTAATGGGATTTTGTTTAAGCCAACTGGGTGAAGCAACTAGTTTAATGTCGAAACTGGCTAGGCGCCTGCTTTTCAGAGAGGAATCATTGAGTGTACCCAGCCTGATCGCCAGATCAATTCTTTCGGTAATTAAGTCATTCAAAGCAGAATCAGCAAAATAGCTCACTTCAAGTTGGGGATGCAGTGCACAAAATTGACTGATTAAAGAGAGCAGAAATTTTTCACCAAATTCGGTTGTGGAAGTAATACGTAATCTGCCTGCTAACGAATGGTGCCGTTCGGTAACATGGTCAAAGGCATTTTGAATATTATCAAATATCGCTTTGAAATCTTGGTAAAACTCTTTCCCGGCTTCTGTTAATGCGATTCCACGTGTGTTGCGTATCAATAATGGCACATTTAATGCCTCTTCAAGTGTTTTCACATGAATACTGGCGACAGCTTTGCTGATGAAAAGGTGCTCAGCTGCTCGGGTAAAAGAACCACATTCGACGACAGCGAGGAAAGTTTGTATTCGATTAAGGTGAGGTTGCATAGCAATTGTTAAATTTAATTAAATTCAATGTTTAAAATAGATTGATAGACGCGATGAGTCAACAGAACTTAAACTTCAGCAACGGAGGAAAAACAATGACTTATCGCTATCGTATAGCATTGATATTTATACTTGGTTTTTTTATAGACTGTATCAATATTTTTATGTCCGCTATTGCTTTGCCTGATATTGCGAATCAAATGTCGGTTTCTGAATCTCATGTTGCTTGGATCACAAACAGCTATATTTTGGGTTTGACCTTGATCATACCTGTCAGTAACTGGCTGGCTGAACGTTTTGGTACGCGGCAGATTATGACAATCTCAATGCTGCTTTTTTCTATTGCGGCTCTGTTTGCGGGGGTGGCGGAACATTTCTACAGTCTGGTCACTTGGCGTTTTGTACAAGGATTGGGAGGTGGTTTACTGATCCCAGTCGGGCAAGCGTTGACCTTTGATTTGTTTAAGCAACATGAACGAGCAAAAATTTCCACTCTCGTGATGGCTGTTGCCCTAATTGCACCGGCAATTTCTCCTGGTTTAGGGGGCGCTATTGTCGATCATTATGGTTGGCGATGGGTATTTCTTAGCAATATTCCTTTTAGTCTGCTCGCAGCGATACTTTCGCTGATTTGGTTGCACAATGAGAAAATTTTTGCACGAAAACCGGATCTAAAAGGGTTGTTGTTGGTGAGTTTGGCCTTGTTATTCCTGCTTATTGGCCTTTCTACATATGCGGGTGCTCCATCTAAGTGGCTACCCATGATCGCGTTAATCTTTGGTGGGGTATTTGTCGTACTTTACATACGACATTACCGTCATGTGCAAAATGCGATTCTGGATTTGGCGGTGATGAAAAATAGACGTATGCGCCTTTCGATATGGATTTATCACGCAATCCCTGGTGTATTTACAGGCGTTAACCTGCTGAACATTTTTTATCTTCAACAGCAATTGGGTTGGTCGGCGGAAAAAACCGGTTCTCTGATGCTCTTATATGCCATTGGCGCATTTGGTGCCATGTTGGTCTGTGGACGAATGTATAACCGCATAGGAGCCTACCGTTTATTTCTGTGTGGATTGATACTTCATGCTATTGGTATTGCTCTTTTGGCGACGATTAATCATACCAATGACTTGTTTGGCTTGTTCGCTGCTTACTCGCTGATGGGGATCGGTGGTGGCATTGGTGCGAATACGGCACAGACTACGGCATTGATGGACTTTACCGGTGAGCAGTTATCCCGTGCTAGTGTTATTTGGAACCTTAATCGTCAAATGTCATTCAGCATTGGTACAGCGTTATTTACGATGATTTTTAATTTATTGCAGCAACAATTTATTTCCATTCATGCGTATCACCTGACTTTTATTCTTGCTGCTACTTTTGGCCTATTGCCATTAATCGGATTGAATCAACTGAAAAAAAATACGGAGGAAATATGACAGCAAAACGAGAATCAGTGGCTCGCCAAAGTGTTATTGAGCTTCATCAATGGATTGAAGATGTTTTTGCCAATCAACAGAAGAAGGCTCCACGGTGTTGAATAAATTACTGAATAGTTTTACTTCAGATTTTACTATGATCACCATGACGGGGCAGAGTGTCACGTTGAGCCAAGTAAAAATGATGTTTAGCCAAAATATTGGTACTCGAGCTGGGTTAAAAATTGAGATTGATGAGTGTGAAGTTATCACATCAAACGAGGAAGAGGTTGTTTTACGTTACCGAGAAAAGCAGACTCAAAATGGAAACTCACATTGTCGTTGGTCAGTGGTAATCATTTCGTTTAGTGATGGTCATCCTCGCTGGCGTTATTTGCATGAAACGGCGATTAGTGCATGAGATTGATTTAAGAATACGCAATACTGGCTAGTTTTAGTAAAACTCTATTACAGGCTGGTGATGGCAAACGTTTTTGGCAACTCGTCAGGAGCAAAAGGAAAGAATAAGCAAAAAACAATCACAACGCTGAGGATTAATCCAGCTCAGCGTTGAGTGGTTAATAGCAAGTTAACAAGGACGAACTCCTAACGTATGGCAAATGGCATAACTTAATTCCGCCCGATTCAGGGTATAAAAATGAAAATCTTTTACACCTTCACGGCTAAGGATTTTCACCATGTCCATCGCAATGGAAGCACCGACTAAGTTTCGGCTTTCTGGGTCATTATCCAACCCTTCAAACATTCTGGTCATCCAGCTTGGAATGCGAACGTTAGTTAGCGTGGCAAATCGTTGCAGTTGGCGGAAGTTCGAGACAGGCAAAATTCCCGGCACAATTTCCACATCAATCCCCGTTGCGACGCAGCGATCGCGAAAACGCAGGTAACTTTCCACATCAAAAAAGAATTGGGTAATAGCGCGATTGGCACCTGCATCAATTTTGCGTTTCAAATTAATGAGATCAGACTGAGCACTTTTCGCTTCAGGATGTACTTCCGGGTAAGCGGCAACTGAGATATCAAAATCCGCTTCTTTTTTTAAGAGTTCAACTAAATCAGTCCCATACATCTCTGGTTTACAGCCGCTATTAGGTAAATCGCCACGTAATGCCACGATATGACGAATGCCGCTTTCCCAATAGTCGTGGGCTATATTGAGTAGTTCATCACGGCTGGCGTCAATGCACGTTAGATGCGGAGCTGCATCCAAGCCGGTTTTTTCTTTGATGCCCTTGATGATGCTATGAGTGCGGTTACGTTCGCCAGAGTTGGCACCGTAAGTCACGGAAACAAATTTAGGCTTTAATTTACTCAAACGATCAATGGATTTCCACAGGGTTTGTTCCATCTCAGCAGTGCTGGGAGGAAAGAATTCAAAGGAAACACGTATCTGACCATCAAGTTCAGCCAAATTCTGATTTAGTGCCTCTCGCTGATTTGCGTGAAAAAAACTCATACCCTGTGCCCTCGTGAAAAAACAGAATTTTTTGTTATATCTGTCTATGTTTAGCCATTTAAGTATTTATATGTCTATACGTTTAGATGTCCAAATAGGATGGGTGAAGCGGGATTATTAGTCAATCGAGAAGTGTCTTATTCCCAATGAGGAATATTCAGAATGATCAGGAAATAAATTCATGTTGGGATCGTGTCTTGAGCATTCGCTATTGTGGAGAAAAAATTATTTTGTGAGGGAGGAAGAAATACTACTGGAATAGGGTATAAGCAGTGGAGGTTAAAAATTTTGCCTAGCTCTAAATAGCAGAAAACCCCGATGCACTCACCGAGGTTATAACGCCTGATTGACTTGTTTTAATCGGCATCCAAACAAAAATGCTCAACAATCTGAGAAATCAGTTTTCTCGTTGGTTCAATAAACGCCATATCCAAGTACTCATCAGGCTGATGTGCCTGTTCAATCGAACCCGGTCCCAAGACTAATGTCGGACATAATTCTTGAATAAAGGGGGCTTCCGTACAGTAATTGACGGTATCTGCTTTGGTTCCCAACAGTTTTTCAATCACTTCAACCCGTTTATGATCTGTAGGGCACTCATAACCCGGAATGGGGGGATGAAGCTCTGTCACGCTCAGGCGTCCCGGCCAGCGTTGTTTCACGGGTTCCAATGCTTCATTCAGCAAGCCGTTCAAATCCTGCAAGGTCAATCCTGGCAATGGGCGGATATCCATATGCAGTTCGCAGCAGGCACAAATGCGGTTGGCAGCGTCTCCGCCGTGAATATGACCGAAGTTCATGGTCGGGTAAGGAATGACGAAAGCCGGATTGTGATAGCGTTCCTGCAAGGTATGACGCAGTTTTATCAATTGGCTAATGGATTCGTGCATAAGATCAATGGCATTAACGCCTCGCTCGGGATCACTGGAATGCCCTGATCTTCCTTCAATGCGGATAGCTTGGGCCATGTGGCCTTTATGGGCACGGATTGGTTGTAATGAAGTTGGTTCACCGATGATAGCGAAATCAGGCCGAATGTTGGTATTGGCAGCAAAGTAACGCGCTCCTGCCATTGATGTTTCTTCGTCAGCGGTCGCCAGAATATAAAGGGGGTGAGACAGTTTGCTGGTATCAATATCTCGTAGTGCATCAACAATAAAGGCAAAAAAGCCTTTCATATCCGCCGTGCCAAGTCCATATAGCTTGCCGTCGCGTTCGGTCAGAGTGAAGGGATCTTGTGTCCAACGCCCTGCATCAAAAGGAACGGTATCTGTATGACCACATAACAATAACCCTCCCGGACCACTGCCCAATGTTGCCAATAGATTAAATTTTCCTCGGGTTTCAGGGATGGGTTGAATCTCAATGGAAAAGCCAATCTCTTTTAGCCATTCCGCCAGTAAATTAATGACAATTTCGTTGCTTTGATCGAGTTCAGCATCGGTTGCGCTGATAGAAGGAGCGGCAATAAGTTGGCGATATAATTTAATAAATGACGGTAATTTAATATTCACTGTTGACAGCCCTTACTCATGATAGTATCAATATTCATGCAAATTAATTGCATACAAATGCAATTGTATCTTTGGGTTAATAGAGTCTTTGGATTAATAATACAAGGTGAATAAATCCCATGCTGAATACGCTGATAGTTGGTGCCAGTGGTTATACCGGTGCAGAGGTAGCAGCTTATCTACAACGTCATCCCCATGTTCATCTCTCCGGCTTAATGGTGTCTTCTGAAAGTTCAGATGCGGGGAAATGTTTTTCAGAACTTCATCCTCAATATAAGGGTATTGTTGATTTGCCTTTACAGCCATTGACTGATGTGACTGAGGCAGCGAAAGATATTGATGTAGTTTTTCTTGCCACTGCCCATGAAGTCAGCCACGACATTGCCCCCATATTTTTAGCAGAGGGTTGTACTGTGTTTGATTTATCCGGTGCATATCGTGTACAAAATACACAGTTTTATGCAAAATACTACGGATTTGAACATAAAAATACTGCATGGTTAGAGCAAGCGGCGTATGGATTGGCAGAGTGGCAGGCAGAGAAAATCAAGCAAGCACGGCTGATTGCCGTGCCCGGTTGTTACCCCACTGTTTCCCAACTTTCATTGAAGCCATTGCTTGAACAAAATTTACTGGATACTGAGCACTGGCCCGTCATCAATGCCGTCAGTGGTGTGAGTGGTGCAGGGCGGAAGGCATCGATAACAAACAACTTTTGCGAAGTCAGTTTGCAGCCTTATGGGATTTTTAACCATCGCCATCAACCTGAGATCGCCACACACTTAGGCACAGAGGTGATTTTCACTCCCCATTTGGGCAATTTTTCACGCGGTATTCTTGCCACAATCACCTGCAAATTGAAACCCGGTGTGACAGAAGCACAAATTAGAGAATCTTATCAGCAGGCTTACCATGATAAGCCGCTGGTGCGTTTATATAGTAAAGGGGTACCTGCTTTGAAAGCCGTTGTAGGTTCGCCATTCTGTGATATTGGGTTTGCTGTACAGGGACAACATCTGATCATCGTGGGTGCTGAGGATAATTTGCTGAAAGGTGCAGCAGCACAAGCCGTACAGTGCATGAATATTCGTTTTGGATATGAGGAAACTCTGGCATTGCTTTAATGCAATACCAATAGGACGTAATACCGATAAAACGTAATAGCGATAGATTGTAATGCCAACAGATTTTAATACCGACAGAGGATAAATCCGATGGAACCGTTAGTTATCAAGTTGGGTGGTGTGTTATTAGACAGTGAAGAAGCGCTGGAACGGTTATTTACCACATTGCAGTCATACCGAAAAAACCATAAACGTCCACTGATCATTGTGCACGGTGGTGGCTGTCTGGTTGATGAGCTGATGAAAAAGTTGCAATTGCCTATTTTGAAGAGACAGGGGCTGAGGATTACGCCAGAAGACCAAATCGACATCATTACGGGAACATTGGCAGGAACTGCCAACAAAAAATTACTGGCATGGGCAACAAAATTCCGTTTGCCGGCTATTGGACTATGTTTGGGTGATGGTGGAGCCGTTGAGGTTTCTCAACTTGATGAAACGTTTGGCCACACAGGAAAGGCATTACCGGGGAAGCCTGATCTTCTGAAAATTTTGCTGGATGTAGGCTATATACCGATTATCAGTTCAATTGGTATCACCGAGCAGGGTGAGTTGATGAATGTCAATGCGGATCAAGCAGCTACCGCTATCGCACAGGTACTAAATGCGGATTTGGTTTTGTTGTCTGATGTCAGCGGTATTCTGGATGGAAAAGGCCAGAAAATTCCAGAAGCGACAGCGGAGAAGATCGAACAACTTATTGAGCAGGGCATCATTACCGCAGGCATGATAGTGAAAGTAAATGCGGCATTGGAAGCGGTAAAAACCCTTGGGCGCCCAGTGGATATTGCGAGTTGGCGGCATGCAGATCAGTTGATCGCGTTATTTAATGGTATCCCCGTCGGCACACGAATTTTGGCGTAATTAAAAAGGTTATCTCTATGACTAAAAGCATTAAAAAAATCGTACTGGCATATTCTGGTGGTTTGGACACATCTGCCATTATTCCGTGGTTGAAAGAACATTATGGTAATTGTGAAGTGATCGCGTTTGTCGCCGATGTCGGGCAAAGTCGTGACGATCTGGAAGGGGTTGAGCAGAAAGCATTGCGTTCTGGTGCTTCGGAATGTCATATCGTCGATCTGCGTGAAGAATTTATCAAAGAATATGTTTATCCCGTGTTAAAAACGGGGGCGTTATATGAAGGCAGTTATCTTCTTGGTACGTCAATGGCTCGCCCAATTATTGCCAAGGCTCAGGTGGAATTGGCTCTGAAAGTCGGTGCTGATGCTGTCGCCCACGGTGCAACTGGCAAAGGTAACGATCAGGTTCGGTTTGAGAGTACTTATACTGCATTGGCACCCCACCTGAAAGTGGTTGCTCCGTGGCGGGAATGGGATCTGCGTTCCCGTGAAGCGCTATTGGATTATTTGAAAGTACGTAATATTCCTACTACCGCCACGCTGGAGAAAATCTATAGTCGTGACGAAAATGCATGGCATATCTCAACCGAAGGCGGAGTTTTGGAAAGCACATGGAATGCTGCGAATAAAGATTGTTGGGCATGGACAGTTGAACCTGAAGAGGCTCCCAATGAACCGGAATATGTCACCGTGACAGTTGAAAAAGGTGAAGTGGTTGGTGTGAATGGTCAGGTATTTTCGCCATATCAATGTCTTAACCAACTGAATGAGCTGGGGGCGAAGCATGGGATTGGTCGGATAGATATTGTGGAAAACCGTTTGGTAGGCATGAAATCCCGTGGCTGTTATGAAACACCGGGAGGAACCATCATGATGGAAGCGTTGAGAGGGGTTGAGCAACTGGTGCTGGATCGTGATAGTTTCAAATGGCGTCAACAATTGGGATTGGAAATGTCCTATGTTGTCTATGATGGCCGTTGGTTTGCACCTTTGCGTGAGTCTATTCAGGTTGCCGCAGAAACATTGGCTGAGAATGTCAGTGGAGAAGTGGTGCTGAAATTGTATAAAGGACAGGTGACTTCGGTTCAGAAAAGATCGGCCAATAGCCTCTATTCTGAAGAGTTCGCGACTTTTGGAGAGGACGAAGTTTACGATCACAGCCATGCGGAAGGGTTTATCCGCCTCTATTCGCTTTCTTCACGCATCCGCGCGCTGAATAGCAAAAAGTAATTTCTGGCAATTAGCTGTACTAATTAGAAAAAACAGTTAGAGCAAACGGTTAGAAAAAACAGGAAGGATATTATGGCACTTTGGGGTGGACGTTTTAGTCAGGAAGCCGATCAGCGGTTCAAGCAATTCAACGATTCTCTGCGTTTTGATTATCGTTTGGCTGAGCAGGATATTGTTGGCTCGGTTGCATGGTCAAAGGCATTGGTTACGGTCGAAGTATTAACTTCCGGAGAGCAGCAAAAGCTGGAGCTGGCTTTGAACGAGCTACTGGATGAAGTACGAATCAACCCCAAGGCCATTTTGCAAAGCGATGCGGAAGATATTCACAGTTGGGTCGAAAGTCAGCTTATCGCGAAAGTGGGGGATTTGGGCAAAAAACTCCATACAGGACGCAGCCGTAATGATCAGGTCGCGACTGACCTGAAATTGTGGTGCAAAGATCAGATTGTTTATATCCAGCAAGCGCTTGTCGAGTTGCAGCAAGCGTTGGTAATCACGGCCGAAAATAATCAGAATGCGGTGATGCCGGGTTATACCCATTTACAGCGGGCACAGCCTGTCACTTTTGCTCATTGGTGTCTTGCCTATGCGGAAATGTTTGGTCGTGATGAGAGCCGTTTGCAAGATGCACTGAAACGGTTGGATGTCAGTCCGTTGGGATGTGGTGCTTTGGCGGGAACGGCTTATGATATTGACCGGGAACAATTGGCATCATGGCTTGGCTTTGCCTCGGCGACCCGCAATAGTCTGGACAGTGTTTCCGATCGCGATCATGTCTTGGAACTGTTGTCAGATGCGAGCATTAGCATGATCCATCTGTCACGTTTCGCCGAAGATCTAATTTTCTTTAATAGCGGAGAAGCCGGGTTTGTTGAATTGTCGGATCGGGTAACTTCTGGTTCTTCTCTGATGCCACAAAAGAAAAACCCAGATGCTCTGGAGCTTATCCGGGGTAAATGTGGCCGCGTTCAGGGTGCATTAACGGGTATGATGATGACGCTGAAAGGGCTTCCTCTCGCCTACAATAAAGATATGCAGGAAGATAAGGAAGGCTTATTTGATGCGCTTGATACATGGCTGGATTGCTTGCATATGGCGTCGCTGGTGTTGGATGGTATCCAAGTGAAACACTCACGTTGTGAGGAGGCCGCCAAACAGGGATATGCCAATGCAACTGAGTTAGCTGACTATTTGGTGGCAAAAGGTGTCCCATTCCGTGAAGCGCATCATATTGTCGGTGAAGCTGTCGTGGCGGCCCTTGCCAAAGGTAAAGCATTGGAAGAGCTTTCTTTGCTTGAGTTGCAAAAATTCAGTGATGTTATTTCGGCGGATGTTTATGCCATTTTATCGCTGCAATCCTGTCTGGATAAGCGTTTGGCAAAAGGGGGAGTAGCACAGAAACAAGTGAAGCAAGCGATTGAACAGGCGAAGCAACGATTGAGGTAAAGCTATTTAGTTAAAAAAGACCAATAATCACAAGCGGTTGATAGTTTTTTCCCCTAGTGGATATAATGATTTATTGATCAATACTATCATTGATATCAAACGCAGAGGTTGGGAATGAATATCCGCGATCTGGAATACCTTGTGGCACTTGCTGAATATCGACATTTTCGTCGTGCTGCTGATGCTTGTCATGTTAGTCAACCGACGTTAAGTGGGCAAATCCGCAAACTGGAAGATGAGTTGGGGGTAATGCTGCTGGAACGTACTAGCCGCAAGGTATTATTTACCCAACAGGGAATGTTGTTGGTGGAACAGGCCAAAACCGTATTGCAAGAGGTGAAGGTCTTGCAGGAAATGGCCTCCCTGCAAGGCGAAAGTATGTCGGGGCCACTGCATATTGGCCTTATCCCAACAATAGGCCCTTATCTCCTGCCACTCATCATTCCTGAACTGCATAAATTGTTCCCCAAATTAGAAATGTATTTACATGAGGCGCAAACTCAAAACTTGCTGGCACAGCTCGATAGCGGGAAACTCGATTGCGCCATTCTGGCGTTGGTGAAAGAAACGGAAGCATTCATTGAAGTACCACTGTTTGAAGAACCCATGAAACTCGCGGTATATGAAGAACACAAGTGGGCAGATCGAACACAGATCAGGATGAGTGAGCTATCTGGCGAAAAATTATTAATGCTGGAAGATGGGCATTGTTTGCGTGATCAGGCGATGGGGTTCTGTTTTCAGGCAGGCGCCAAAGAAGATACCCACTTCAGGGAAACCAGTCTGGAAACGCTTCGTAATATGGTAGCTGCTGGCAGTGGTATAACGTTATTGCCTGATTTGTCAGTGCCGAAAGAGAGAAAGCGTGATGGTATTTGTTATTTGGAATGTTGTGAGCCAGAACCTAAGCGCACTGTTATCTTGATTTATCGCCCTGGTTCACCTCTGCGTGGTCGCTATGAGCAATTGGCAGAGGCGATTCGGGCTAAAATGGGTAACTATTTCGAAGTTAGCGAGAAAATATCAAAATAACCGATTTAACCCATTGAGGGCCGCAACACGGTAGGCTTCCGCCATTGTTGGGTAGTTGAAGGTAGTATTAACGAAATATTCGATATTATTGCCTTCACCTTTCTGTTCCATAATGGCCTGACCGATATGAATGATCTCTGCGGCGCGCTCGCCAAAACAGTGGATACCCAGAATCTGTTTTGTTTCACGGTGGAACAGAATTTTTATACTGCCAACATTCATACCCGCAATTTGTGCTCTTGCCAGATGTTTGAATTGAGCGCGGCCTACCTCATAAGGAACTTTCATTGAGGTTAACTGCTGCTCAGTTTTGCCGATTGAGCTGATTTCAGGAATGGTATAAATCCCCGTTGGAATGTCATCCACCAGATGCTGAGTCGCACTGCCTGTTGTTATTGCTTTTGCTGCGATGCGCCCTTGATCGTAAGCCGCAGAAGCTAAACTCGGATAGCCAATCACATCGCCCACGGCGTAGATATTTTCATTACTGGTTTGGTAGACACGATTGACTTTAAGTAAGCCACGACTGTCTGTTTCCAACCCGACATTCTCTAAACCTAACGTGTCTGTATTACCTGTGCGGCCATTGGCATACAACAGGCAGTCTGCTTTGACTTTTTTGCCGGATTTCAGATGGATAATCACGCCATTATCAACACCTTCAATCTTTTCATATTCTTCGTTGTGACGGATGATAACGCCACTATTCCAGAAATGGTAAGACAGGGCATCAGACATTTCTTGATCAAGGAAAGAGAGAAGATGATCCCGTGTGTTGATCAAATCCACCTTAACGCCTAATCCTCGGAAGATAGAAGCATATTCACAGCCAATTACCCCAGCACCATAAATGATAACGTGACGGGGTTCGTGATCCAGTTGCAGGATGGTATCGCTGTTGTAAATACGGGAGTGAGTGAAATCGACATCGGGAGGAGAGTAAGGGCGGGAGCCAGTAGCAATGATTATTTTATCCGCACTTATGACATCAACACTACCATCGGCATAACGGACACTTACTCGATGTTCATCAATGAATGTGGCTTCTCCCGAAAACATTCGGCATCGATTACGTTCATAAAACCCTTGGCGCATTTTGGTTTGCTGGTTAATAACGACTTCAGCATGACGCAGGATTTCAGAAAATGAGGAACGGAGAATGCGGGAGTTATCACTGTAAAGAGGATTTTGATTAAATTCGATAATACGGCTGACAGCATGACGAAGCGCTTTCGACGGGATTGTACCCCAGTGGGTACATCCACCACCGACATTATTATAACGTTCTATAACAGCAACGTTTTTACCTTGTTTCACTAACCCCATTGCGGCTCCTTCCCCTCCGGGACCAGAACCAATCACAATGGCATCAAAATGAGTATATTGCATAGAGGAAAGACCTGTTTTTATACAAAATAACAACTCTATCTTAACATTACTTGATGTAATAACCCAATGAGCATGCGTTTTTTATCTCACCGTTTAAAATAAATAGGAAAATAGCGAATAAAATCTTTAAGAGAACAATCACAGCAAACTCAACAGAATCTGTTATATTTGCCCCATTATAGAGTCGAGATAGATCAGGATTGTTGTGAGTAACGTAACCGGCGTTAGAGCAAAACAGAAAGAAAAAACTCGTCGCTCTCTGATTGAAGCGGCATTCAGTCAACTTAGCGCTGAACGCAGTTTCACAAGCCTGAGTTTACGGGAAGTAGCTCGGGAGGCTGGTATTGCACCGACTTCATTCTATCGCCATTTTCGGGATGTCGATGAGTTGGGGCTGACAATGGTGGATGAAAGTGGCCTGATGTTGCGCCAGTTAATGCGCCAGGCTCGTCAGCGCATCGCTAAGGGTGGCAGTATCATCCGCACTTCTGTTTCAACGTTTATGGAGTTCATTGGCAACAATCCCAACGCGTTCCGGCTGTTGCTGCGTGAACGTTCTGGCACATCGGCTGAATTTCGTGCGGCGGTCGCACGGGAAATCCAACATTTTATTGCTGAACTGGCAGACTACCTTGAACAAGCGAGTCATATGCCACGACATTTTACTGAAATACAAGCCGAGGCGATGGTGACAATTGTATTCAGTGCAGGTGCAGAAGCACTGGATATTGATGAGGAAAAAAGGCGTCGTCTCGAAGAGCGTTTAGTTTTACAACTCCGCATGATTTCCAAAGGTGCTTATTATTGGTATCGTCGTGAGCAAGAAAAAACCACTATCCCTAAAATCCCCTAAATAATAATGAAAGGAGAATAATACGATGGAACAATACCGCCAAGATAAAAGCACAATGTTGCTGGCTCTTATCGTTGGATTGGCAACTCACGGAACTTTCTCAGCATTTTTTAATTCGTTTGTGCCTTTTTCCATTTTTCCGATTATCGCATTGGTACTCTCTGTGTATTGTCTCCATCAACGTTATTTGAATTATCCAATGGCAGAAGGGTTACCAAAATTGGCCACGGGATGTTTCTTTCTGGGAATGTTCATGTACAGTGCGTTTATTCGGATGGAATATCCAGAAATTGGCTCCAATTTCTTGCCTGTTATTATTGGTACTGTTTTGGTGTTTTGGCTTTACCTAAAAGTCAGAGGACGCAAGCAGCAGGCGATGACTATTGCAGAAAGCTAAAGTTGATGATTTTTTCCTGAATTCGATGGATTAACGAAAAACGCCACAAGACCAGCTTTGTGGCGTTTGATGACGATTAGAGTCTTTTTTCCAGCAGTACGCCACATTCCATATGATGGGTATAAGGGAATTGATCGAAAAGTGCCAATTTGCTGATGTTATGTGTTTGCGTCAGTGTTTCCAGATTTTGGCAGAGTGTTTCAGGATTGCAGGAAATATAAAGAATGCGTGGATAGGCTTGAACCATTTTGACCGTTTCTTCATCCAATCCACTGCGAGGAGGATCAACAAAAATGGTCTCGCAGTGATAACTTTTTAAATCAATGCCTTGTAGTCGATTGAATTCCCGCTCTCCATTCATGGCTTGTGTAAACTCTTCCGCTGACATGCGGATAATCTGCACATTATCAATCTGATTCGCTGCAATATTAAATTGTGCGGCTGCAACCGAAGGTTTAGCGATTTCGGTCGCCAGTACCCGATCAAAATTTCGTGCCAGTGCCAGAGAAAAATTACCATTACCACAATACAGCTCAAGCAGATCACCCTTGGTATTTTGGGTGGCATCAATTGCCCATTCCAACATATGAATATTGATGCTGGCATTCGGTTGTGTGAAGCTGTTTTCTACTTGGCGGTAAATCATGGTCTTACCTGCAACAGACAACTCTTCATCTATATAGTCATGGTCGAGCATGATCTTAGTTTTTGATGCACGCCCAATAAGTTGAACATCAAATCCTGCCACTGTTAATTGTTCACGCAGCGCGATTGCCTGATCACGCCATTCATCACCCAGTTTTTTGTGATAAAGCAAAGATACAATGATTTTATTACTGCGTGTGGAAAGATAGTCCACCTGAAACAGTTTGTGACGCAATACTGGGTTATCTTTTACACCAGCAACGATGGACTGCATCATGCTATTGATAAGCTGATTGGCAACTGGAAATTGATCAACACGGATACGCTGTTTGGTCTGTTGATCAAACATAATGTGGTAAAGGTCATCTTCTTCATGCCAAATGCGGAATTCTGCTCTCATCCTGTAATGTGATGAAGGAGAACGGAAAAATTCAGGCTCAGGTGCGCTAAAGGGGGTCATCATTCCTTTTAGACGATGGACCTTCTCCATCAATTGGTGTTCATAATTTTCCGTTGGCAAAGCATTCTGCATTATCTGATTCTCGTATGGTCGCGTTAAGAAAAATTTCCGAGCGGCATTGTAGGGGAAGTGCAAAGGATGTCCAGTGTTCTGGTTTACCCGCCTCTTTTTTTGATGGGGAGGCATTCTGGACATGTTATTGCCTTCATCGTAGCATGGCATTTTACAGTTAGATGCGTAATAGTTAGATATATAGTTATATACATAGTCAGATACCATTCTCTCATTACAAATCCCATGATAAATAAAAAACATATTCTTTTATCTGCTGCATCTGTAGCAGTGTTTTCTAGCTGGAGCTATTTTGCTGTTGCTGATAATCAAGATTCGTTAGTAGTGACCGCAAATCGCTTTAAACAGCCGATTTCTTCTGTTTTGGCTCCAATGACGGTAGTGACCCGTGAAGATATAGACCGCTGGCAATCTAATAGTTTGGTTGACGTACTGCGTCGCTTGCCAAGTGTTGATATTGCGCAGAATGGCGGTATTGGGCAGAACGCTTCCTTATTTGTTCGTGGCACAAATTCCAGTCATGTTTTGGTGTTGATAGATGGAATCCGCTTAAATCAGGCAGGAAGTATGGGGTCGGTTGATTTTAGCCAAATCCCGGTATCAATGGTGCAAAGAATAGAATATATCCGTGGTGCCCGTTCTGCGGTGTATGGCTCTGATGCCATTGGTGGCGTTGTTAATATCATCACAAAGCGGGAGCAACAAGGAACAACACTGAATGCAGGGTTAGGTTCTAACGGATATCAGAACTATAACGGTTCTACACAACAAAAAATCGGTGAGAAGACCTTATTAAGCGTAGCAACGGGCTATGTCTATACTAAAGGGTTTGATGTCGTGTCGGGTAGCGGGAGCAATGAGCCGGATCGCGATGGGTTTATGAGTAAAACGTTGTGGCTGGACATCGATCATAAATTCAATGATCAATTCAGCGGATTTGCGCGTACCTATGGATATGATAATAGAACAAATTATGATGGGGATTTTACGGATACCCGAAAACTAGTTAGTCGCAATTACGAAACCGGGCTTCACTTTAATCAAGGCATATACTCTTCTCAATTCATCGCCAGTTATAGCTATGTGAAAGATTATAATTTTAAGCATAAGCGCTATGCTGGAAACGCAACCTTGAGTGATTTCAAACAATATAATGCTCAATGGGGAAACGTATGGCAGGTTGGTCATGGTGCAATCAGTAGTGGAATAGATTGGAACAGAGAATCCGTTGCGGCAGGCTCCAATAATATTCCAGTACAAAAAGCGATTGATAACACCGGATTGTATTTAACTGCACAACAAAAATTGCATGATTTCACCTTAGAAGGGGCTGTGCGTTCAGATCATCGCTCTGAATATGATTGGAATACAACATGGCAAACTGGAGCGGGCTGGGAATTCATTGATGGATATCGCGTGGTTGCTTCCTATGGAACTGCATTTAAAGCTCCAACACTTGGACAACTCTATGGTTGGGGAGCTAATCCAAGTTTGAAAGCGGAGACAAGCAAACAGTGGGAAGCTGGAATTGAAGGATTAACAGGGCCACTGAATTGGCGTCTGTCTCTTTATCACAATGATATTGAACAATTGATCAACTTCGCGAATAACCGTAATGAGAATATAGATAAAGCTAAAATAAAAGGTGCCGAATGGACAGGGGCGATGGATACCGGCATATTTCAGCACCAGTTGACATTACAGTACGTCGATCCACGTGATGGCAACAATCAGCAATTGATGCGCAGAGCTAAGCAACAAGTTAAATACCAACTAGATTGGGACGCTTTCAATGTTGATTGGGGGATCACCTATCAATATATCGGTCAACGATATGATAAAGATTATAATGTTTATCCCTCTAAAACGATTAAATTGGGTGGAGTAAGCATTTGGGATGTATCAGCTTCTTACCCAATCACTAATCGTTTAACAATACGTGCTAGAATAGCTAATCTGTTTGATAAAAATTATGAGACAGCGTATGGCTATCGCACTCCAGGAAGAGAGTACTATCTCACTGGTAGCTACAACTTCTGATTTAAATAAGACTGCCCGTCCAACGATTCTGGTTTTTGATTCCGGTGTGGGGGGGTTATCTGTTTACCAAGAGATTTGGCAACTATTGCCGGATCTCCACTATATATATGCTTTCGATAATGAAGCATTCCCTTATGGCGAAAAAACTGCTGAAGTGATCATCGAAAGAGTCGTGAAGGTTGTGGATACTATCCAGAAAAAACATCCTTTGGCTGTTGTCGTTATTGCTTGTAATACTGCCAGTACGGTCAGTTTGCCTGCTTTACGCGAACGTTTTTCCTTTCCGGTCGTTGGTGTGGTGCCTGCAATCAAACCTGCCGCGAAATTAACTTGTAACCGTGTTGTGGGATTATTGGCGACACGCGCCACGGTAAATCGCGACTATACCAAAGAATTAATTACACGATTCGCTACGGGGTGTCAGGTTCATTCCATAGGGTCTGCTGAGTTGGTGGAATTAGCTGAACAGAAACTACATGGAAAGGATGTCCCAAGGGAAGAGCTGGTGAAAATATTGAAGCCGTGGCTGAGAATGGAAGAGCCTCCGGATACAGTTATATTGGGATGTACCCATTTTCCTCTGATAGCAGAAGAGCTTTTGCAAGTTTTGCCTGATGGGACAAGATTAATTGATTCTGGGGCTGCTATTGCTCGTCGAACGGCTTGGTTGATTAAAAATCGGGATGATTTGTTTTTGACAACGGCGGATAGTTTGGCCTATTGCACAAAAAAAGAGACTAATAGTGAAGCTCTTCGACCTGTTTTACGTAAATATGGCTTCCTGACGCTGGAAAAACTACCAACTTAAGTGCAATTTGCTGCAATAACCATCGGTTGGTGATTTTTTTCAAAAAAAACTATTGCCAGTCTCAGAAAACTCCCTATAATGCGCCACCACTGACCGACGCCGAGCTGAGACACGCCGCAGACGCCAGTCGGAGACCGGCGAAAAATAAACGCTTGACTCCGGAGGCAAACAGCGTAAGATACGCAGCCTCGCAACACGGAGAACCTCTCCGGTTGCCCCGCTCTTTAACAATTTAATCAGACAATCTGTGTGGGCACTCGCAAGACCCTA
>NZ_NJAI01000001.1:681280-684506 GCF_002632725.1 Xenorhabdus hominickii | reverse complement strand
TGCTCTTTAACAATCTGGAACAAGCTGAAAATTTGAAACAATCAGTACTGTAACCGCGCTAAGGCGGCAGTATTGAGGAGTCTCTCAATCACTCCAGTCCGAAGACACCTTCGGGTTGTGAGGTTAAGCGACTAAGCGTACACGGTGGATGCCTAGGCAGTCAGAGGCGATGAAGGGCGTGCTAATCTGCGATAAGCGCCGGTAAGGTGATATGAACCGCAATAACCGGCGATACCCGAATGGGGAAACCCAGTGCAATCCGTTGCACTATCATTAACTGAATTCATAGGTTAATGAGGCGAACCGGGGGAACTGAAACATCTCAGTACCCCGAGGAAAAGAAATCAACCGAGATTCCCCCAGTAGCGGCGAGCGAACGGGGAGCAGCCCAGAACCAACATCAGCATCCGCGTCAGGAGAACGGTCTGGAAAGGCCGGCAGTAAAGGGTGATAGCCCCGTATCTGAAGACGCAGGTGGTGTGAGTTCGACGAGTAGGGCGGGACACGTGGTATCCTGTCTGAACATGGGGGGACCATCCTCCAAGGCTAAATACTCCTGACTGACCGATAGTGAACCAGTACCGTGAGGGAAAGGCGAAAAGAACCCCGGCGAGGGGAGTGAAACAGAACCTGAAACCGTGTACGTACAAGCAGTGGGAGCCTTGATTTATCAGGGTGACTGCGTACCTTTTGTATAATGGGTCAGCGACTTATATTCTGTAGCAAGGTTAACCGTATAGGGGAGCCGCAGGGAAACCGAGTCTTAACTGGGCGTTAAGTTGCAGGGTATAGACCCGAAACCCGGTGATCTAGCCATGGGCAGGTTGAAGGTTGGGTAACACTAACTGGAGGACCGAACCGACTAATGTTGAAAAATTAGCGGATGACTTGTGGCTGGGGGTGAAAGGCCAATCAAACCGGGAGATAGCTGGTTCTCCCCGAAAGCTATTTAGGTAGCGCCTCGTGAATTCATCTTCGGGGGTAGAGCACTGTTTCGGCTAGGGGGTCATCCCGACTTACCAACCCGATGCAAACTGCGAATACCGAAGAATGTTATCACGGGAGACACACGGCGGGTGCTAACGTCCGTCGTGAAGAGGGAAACAACCCAGACCGCCAGCTAAGGTCCCCAAGTCATGGTTAAGTGGGAAACGAAGTGGGAAGGCTCAGACAGCCAGGATGTTGGCTTAGAAGCAGCCATCATTTAAAGAAAGCGTAATAGCTCACTGGTCGAGTCGGCCTGCGCGGAAGATGTAACGGGGCTAAACCATGCACCGAAGCTGCGGCAGCGACACTCAGGTGTTGTTGGGTAGGGGAGCGTTCTGTAAGCCTGCGAAGGTGTGCTGTGAGGCATGCTGGAGGTATCAGAAGTGCGAATGCTGACATAAGTAACGATAAAGCGGGTGAAAAACCCGCTCGCCGGAAGACCAAGGGTTCCTGTCCAACGTTAATCGGGGCAGGGTGAGTCGACCCCTAAGGCGAGGCCGAAAGGCGTAGTCGATGGGAAACGGGTTAATATTCCCGTACTCGGTGTTACTGCGAAGGGGGGACGGAGAAGGCTAGGCTGGCCGGGCGACGGTTGTCCCGGTTTAAGCGTGTAGGTGGGAAGAATTGGTAAATCCGTTCTTCTGTTAACACTGAGGCGTGATAACGAGGCACTACGGTGCTGAAGTAGCTGATGCCCCGCTTCCAGGAAAAGCCTCTAAGCTCCAGGTAACATTGAATCGTACCCCAAACCGACACAGGTGGTCAGGTAGAGAATACTCAGGCGCTTGAGAGAACTCGGGTGAAGGAACTAGGCAAAATGGTGCCGTAACTTCGGGAGAAGGCACGCTGGCGTTAGGTGAAAAGACACGCTCTTGGAGCCGAGGCCAGTCGCAGATACCAGCTGGCTGCAACTGTTTAATAAAAACACAGCACTGTGCAAACACGAAAGTGGACGTATACGGTGTGACGCCTGCCCGGTGCTGGAAGGTTAATTGATGGGGTTATCCGTAAGGAGAAGCTCTTGATCGAAGCCCCAGTAAACGGCGGCCGTAACTATAACGGTCCTAAGGTAGCGAAATTCCTTGTCGGGTAAGTTCCGACCTGCACGAATGGCGTAATGATGGCCAGGCTGTCTCCACCCGAGACTCAGTGAAATTGAACTCGCTGTGAAGATGCAGTGTACCCGCGGCAAGACGGAAAGACCCCGTGAACCTTTACTATAGCTTGACACTGAACCTTGAGCCTTGATGTGTAGGATAGGTGGGAGGCTGAGAAGTGTGGACGCCAGTCTGCATGGAGCCAACCTTGAAATACCACCCTTGAATGTTTGATGTTCTAACGTAGGCCCGTGAACCGGGTTGCGGACAGTGTCTGGTGGGTAGTTTGACTGGGGCGGTCTCCTCCCAAAGCGTAACGGAGGAGCACGAAGGTTAGCTAATCACGGTCGGACATCGTGAGGTTAGTGCAATGGCATAAGCTAGCTTGACTGCGAGAGTGACAGCTCGAGCAGGTACGAAAGTAGGTCATAGTGATCCGGTGGTTCTGAATGGAAGGGCCATCGCTCAACGGATAAAAGGTACTCCGGGGATAACAGGCTGATACCGCCCAAGAGTTCATATCGACGGCGGTGTTTGGCACCTCGATGTCGGCTCATCACATCCTGGGGCTGAAGTAGGTCCCAAGGGTACGGCTGTTCGCCGTTTAAAGTGGTACGCGAGCTGGGTTTAGAACGTCGTGAGACAGTTCGGTCCCTATCTGCCGTGGGCGTTGGAAGATTGAAAGGGGCTGCTCCTAGTACGAGAGGACCGGAGTGGACGCACCACTGGTGTTCGGGTTGTCATGCCAATGGCACTGCCCGGTAGCTAAGTGCGGAAGAGATAACCGCTGAAAGCATCTAAGCGGGAAACTTGCCTTGAGATGAGTCTTCCCTTGTCCCTAGAGGACACTAAAGGAACGTTCGAGACGAGGACGTAGATAGGCTGGGTGTGTAAGCGTTGCGAGACGTTGAGCTAACCAGTACTAATGAACCGTGCGGCTTAACCTGACAACACCGAAGGTGTTTTGGGGTGAGAGAGCAGTTTCAGAGACTAATCAGCTTGTTCGAGATGAGAAACAGAATTTGTCTGGCGGCAATAGCGCGGTGGTCCCACCTGACCCCATGCCGAACTCAGCAGTGAAACGCCGTAGCGCCGATGGTAGTGTGGGGTCTCCCCATGTGAGAGTAGGGAACTGCCAGACA
>NZ_NJAI01000001.1:650887-681180 GCF_002632725.1 Xenorhabdus hominickii | reverse complement strand
GTGGTCCCACCTGACCCCATGCCGAACTCAGCAGTGAAACGCCGTAGCGCCGATGGTAGTGTGGGGTCTCCCCATGTGAGAGTAGGGAACTGCCAGACAGCACTTTATAAGTGTTGCCCATTTGGTGACACTTTTTATTTTAGCACGTTGCTGATATGGCTCAGTTGGTAGAGCACACCCTTGGTAAGGGTGAGGTCCCCAGTTCGAATCTGGGTATCAGCACCATGAATATATGTTCAGAAAATAAAACAGAATTTGCTTGGCGGCAATAGCGCGGTGGTCCCACCTGACCCCATGCCGAACTCAGTAGTGAAACGCCGTAGCGCCGATGGTAGTGTGGGGTCTCCCCATGTGAGAGTAGGGAACTGCCAAGCTTTAATATCAAGTCGAAAGGCCACTCATTTGAGTGGCCTTTCGCATTTCTGCCATTTTACTTTTCTGAAGCTGCAATTACTGACTTATCTTTCAAATATAGAGTCTGCTAGACTACAGCCAAATTATCTACTGAGCTTGAAATGAATGTCTGTCTGTCAATCTACCCAATTAAAAGCGTTCAATACGTTTGGTATTTCAGCATGTGCTGATTATATCGGAGCCGCAACCTCGATTGAGTCTCTTTTGTCTTTATGGCAAGCAGCGAAAAAAAAAGAATACCCCATTTTACTATTGGGGGGCGGAAGCAATGTCCTGTTCACTGAGAATTTTAAAGGTACCGTTATCTTGAATCGGCTCCTTGGTATTAAGATACAAGAGGCTGATACAGCATGGCATATTCATGTTGGTGCTGGTGAAAATTGGCATCAATTGATTAAGCTGCTAATTAAGCAGAAAATTTACGGCTTAGAAAATTTAGCATTGATTCCTGGGAATGTGGGTTCAGCCCCTATCCAAAACATTGGAGCTTATGGGATTGAATTTAAACAGGTCTGTGAATTCGTTGATCTAATAGAGTTGGAAACAGGAAAACACATCCGTCTGATGGAAAATGAATGTCAATTCGCGTACAGGGACAGTATTTTTAAACATCAATATAAAGAGGATTATGCAATTACTGCTGTTGGTTTAAGGCTAAATAAAGCGTGGGAGCCGATATTAACTTATGGTAGTTTGACGCAATTCTCTCATGAGGATGTAACACCAGAACAGATATTTCATGCAGTTTGTGAAATGCGTCAGAGCAAACTGCCAGATCCTGCTATCATGGGGAATGCCGGTAGCTTCTTCAAGAATCCGATAATATCCGCTGAATTAGCGAAAAAAATCAAATCTGAATATCCTGAATGCCCTCAATATTATCAAGATGATAACAGCGTAAAGGTTGCAGCTGGTTGGCTAATAGATCAGTGCCATTTAAAAGGCCATAGTATTGGTGATGCTGCTGTGCATACGAAGCAAGCACTAGTATTAGTTAATAAAGGTCATGCAACGGGACAAAGTATTGTTGCTTTGGCTACTTATGTGCGTAACAAGGTAGCAGAAAAATTTAATATTTTTTTAGAGCCTGAAGTACGCTTTATTGGCGCTGAAGGTGAGATAGACTCAGTGGAATGTATTTCATGAAAGATACCAGTATTCCGTTAAAATTAATTAAAGTGTTATCTGATGGTGAGATTCATTCAGGGCAGAAACTCGGCCAAAAATTGGGAATGAGTCGTGCGGGAATTAATAAACATATTCGGACTATTCGTGAATGGGGAGTAGAAGTTTTAACTCTTCCGGGTAAAGGTTATCGTTTTCTTGCTCCAATGAATCTTCTTGATAAAGATCTCATTGAAAAATATCTTCCAAACGACCGCATCGAAGTTATTCCTGTGATCGATTCTACAAATCAATATTTATTAGAGAGATTAATAGAGCTAGATTCAGGTGATGCCTGCGTTGCAGAATATCAGTATGCAGGACGAGGGCGCCGAGGTAGGCAGTGGGTTTCTGCATTTGGACGAAATTTATATCTCTCCATGTTTTGGCGTTTAGAACAAGGCCCTGCTGCGGCAATTGGATTAAGTTTGGTTGTCGGGATAGTAATTGCTGAAGTCTTGAACTGCCAAGGTGTTGATAAAGTAAAAGTAAAATGGCCTAACGACTTATATTTGGAAGATAAGAAATTGGCTGGAATTTTAGTTGAATTGATGGGGAAAACCGGAGATGCGGCTCAGATTGTTATCGGGGTCGGTATGAACATCTCGATGAGTAATGAGCAACAAAAGTTGATTAACCAGCAGTGGATTAATTTACAGCAAGCGGGCATAACGATTGAGAGGAATAAACTAATTGCTGAAATCATCATTGAACTCAAAAAAGCATTAATCCAGTTTGAAAATGAAGGTTTATCTCCATTTATTTCACGATGGTTTAAATTAGATAATTTTATTAATCGCCCTGTGAAATTGATTGTTGGTAATCAAGAGACTTATGGGATCGCTCGTGGAATTGATCAGCAAGGCGCTCTACTGCTTGATATCGATGGTGTCATAACACCTTACATTGGTGGTGAAATCTCTCTGAGAGGGCTTTGAGTATAAAGCCGGAATTATTCCGGCTATTACATTATTTTCTCAGCCTGACGTTTTCAATTGCGTGATTAGCCCCTTTGGTCATAATCAAGCTAGCACGTTCTCTGGTGGGTAAAATGTTTTGCTGTAAATTCAATCCATTAATTTCTTGCCAAATATCTGATGCGACTTTTATCGCCTCTTCTGTCGTTAATTTAGAATAACTATGGAAATAAGAATCAGGATCAGAGAAAGCGCCTTGGCGGAATTTTAGGAAACGGCTGACATACCATTGTTCGAGTAATTGTTTTGATGCATCAACATAAATAGAAAAATCAACAAAATCAGAAACAAAAACATGATGTGGTTCATGTGGGTAATCCATGCCACTTTGTAGAACATTTAAGCCTTCCAATATCAAAATATCCGGCCGTTCTATGATAATTTTCTCATTGGGAACAATATCATAGCTAAGGTGAGAATATACTGGCGCTGTAACCTGCTCGGCACCTGATTTTATATCAGAGACAAATTTCACTAGGCTGCGCATATCATAGGATTCAGGGAATCCCTTTTTTTTCATTAAGCCACGTTCATTTAGAACATCATTGGAATGTAAAAAACCATCTGTTGTCACCAGTTTCACGCGACGATGTTCGGGCCAGCGGCTTAGTAATGCTTGTAATAAACGTGCCGTTGTACTCTTTCCAACGGCGACACTGCCTGCAATGCCAACAACATAAGGTATTTTTTGGCCGCCGGTTCCTAGAAATTGCTCAAGGACAGCTTGTCTCCGTAGGTTGGAACTAATATAAAAATTGAGTAGACGTGATAATGGAAGATAGATCTCAACCACTTCGTCTATTGAAATTTCTTCATTAATCCCTTTTAAAGCAGCTATTTCTTCTTCAGTTAATGTCAAAGGCACTGAGTCACGCAATGTTGCCCAATGTTCACGATCAAATTGTAAATATGGAGTCGTCAAAAAAGATTCTTTCTTATTCATAAGCCAACATTTGCCTGTCTATGCAGGTTGGACGGGTTGTTGAGAATACCCGTATCCGGCAAAAAATAAATCTCATCATATCGGTTGCGCTATCGTAGGCGTAGAGTTTTTTATGATTTTAGTAATTTTTTTGATGGGAAATACAAAAATGTAATGAAATGTTCTATTTTTTAGCCATCGTTGATGATTACTCTTGTTATTTTCGAAAAATATCTCAAGTGATACAAAAGATTTGAAGAAAATAACCAGCTAAATACATTTAGCTATTCCTTAATGGTGAGTTTTTTTGTACATTACTTGAGCTAAACTTATTTAAAAAACAATCAAAACCATCCGTTGTGTATATTTTGTGAGCGAAAGAGCAAAAAAAACAATTTTTTTGTTGCATCGTGGGCCAACACTACCTAGAATGCGCAGCACTTGATGCCGGCATAGCTCAGTTGGTAGAGCAACTGACTTGTAATCAGTAGGTCCCGAGTTCGACTCTTGGTGCCGGCACCATTAAAAATTTGGAAAGGTGGGGTTCCCGAGCGGCCAAAGGGAGCAGACTGTAAATCTGCCGTCACAGACTTCGAAGGTTCGAATCCTTCCCCCACCACCATTAACCAGTTTTCATCTTGAGTGTTCTGCTCGAGTTATACTCCAAGCAAAACATTTGAGATATGATATACAGCTGATTAAAGTCAGGTAGCCGAGTTCTCGCGGGCATCGTATAATGGCTATTACCTCAGCCTTCCAAGCTGATGATGCGGGTTCGATTCCCGCTGCCCGCTCCAAGATGTGCTGATATAGCTCAGTTGGTAGAGCACACCCTTGGTAAGGGTGAGGTCGGCAGTTCGAATCTGCCTATCAGCACCACTTCACCTGTTCTGCCTCCTGATTTTCTTCCTGTAAATATCTAACAAGCAATTGCTTGGTTGATGTGGTGAAACCACCGATTCCGTGTCTTAGAGGGACAACCTAATGTCTAAAGAAAAGTTTGAACGTTCAAAACCGCACGTTAACGTTGGTACTATCGGCCACGTTGACCACGGTAAAACTACCCTGACTGCTGCAATCACCACTGTTCTGGCGAAAACTTACGGCGGTAACGCTCGTGCATTCGATCAGATCGATAACGCACCAGAAGAAAAAGCGCGTGGTATCACCATCTCTACTTCTCACGTAGAATACGATACCCCAACTCGCCACTACGCGCACGTTGACTGCCCAGGTCACGCCGATTATGTAAAAAACATGATCACCGGTGCTGCTCAGATGGATGGTGCAGTTTTGGTTGTTGCCGCAACTGATGGCCCAATGCCACAGACTCGTGAGCACATCCTGTTGGGTCGTCAGGTAGGCGTTCCATACATCATCGTGTTCCTGAACAAATGTGACATGGTTGATGATGAAGAACTGCTGGAACTGGTTGAGATGGAAGTCCGTGAGCTGCTGTCTCAGTACGATTTCCCAGGCGATGATACGCCAATCATCCGTGGTTCTGCTCTGAAAGCGCTGGAAGGCGAAGCAGAGTGGGAAGCAAAAATCATCGAACTGGCAGAAGCACTGGATTCTTACATTCCAGAACCAGAGCGTGACATTGACAAGCCATTCCTGTTGCCAATCGAAGACGTATTCTCCATTTCTGGCCGTGGTACTGTAGTTACCGGTCGTGTTGAGCGTGGTATCGTTAAAGTGGGTGACGAAGTTGCAATCGTTGGTATCAAAGAGACTGCGAAAACAACTTGTACTGGCGTTGAAATGTTCCGCAAACTGCTGGATGAAGGCCGTGCGGGTGAGAACGTTGGTGTTCTGCTGCGTGGTACTAAGCGTGACGAAATCGAACGTGGTCAGGTACTGGCTAAACCAGGTTCAATCCAGCCACATACGACTTTCGAATCAGAAGTGTATATCCTGAGCAAAGATGAAGGTGGCCGTCATACTCCATTCTTCAAAGGTTACCGTCCACAGTTCTACTTCCGTACAACTGACGTAACCGGTACTATCGAACTGCCAGAAGGCGTTGAGATGGTAATGCCAGGCGATAACATTAACATGATCGTGACTCTGATTGCTCCAATCGCAATGGACGAAGGTCTGCGTTTCGCAATTCGTGAAGGTGGCCGTACTGTAGGCGCAGGTGTTGTTGCTAAAGTTATTGCTTAGTCTTTGATTATAAATAGATTATGAAAAAAGAGGAGCTTAGGCTCCTCTTTTTTATTTTGAGTCCCAATCATAGGGGTTTTTTATATCTAAACAAAACGAAAACAATAATTGAAATGATACTCATTTCTATTTAGTATTGCGCAATATGTATTATTTTATAAACAGGATTGTCTTTAGGTGTGGATGTTTTATCTCGCCTAACTAAATAGTCAGTGATTGTTTGAATAGCTAGAAGAGTGCTTCCATGTATGTATGTCTCTGTAATGCGGTGAGTGATAAAACTATACGTAACGCTGTTCATCAGCGGCATGTTCGTTCTGTCAGGGAATTAAGAAGCCTTGTTCCTGTGGGGAACGATTGCGGAAAATGCATACGCCAGGCACGTGAGATAATAAATGAGGAGATTTCTCTACTGCTTCCAATAAATAACGTTGCTTAAAATAAGTGCAATTTTCTTGCTGCTACTCTGCTCAATTAGTACTACACTGTGGTGACTGGAAGCGGAGGAACTTACTATGAAAGGTGATAAAAAGATAATTGCATATTTGAACAAACTCCTTGGTAATGAGCTTGTCGCCATCAATCAGTACTTTTTACACGCCCGAATGTTTAAAAATTGGGGATTGATGCGTTTAAATGAAGTCGAGTATCGTGAATCTATAGATGAGATGAAGCATGCAGATAAGTTTATCGAGCGTATTCTCTTTTTGGAAGGCATACCAAATCTACAAGATTTGGGCAAGCTTAACATTGGGGAAGACGTGGAAGAAATGCTGCAATCTGATCTAGATTTAGAGTTACGTGGTGCAAAGGATCTAAGAGAAGCAATTGCATATGCAGATTCAGTTCATGACTATGTTAGCCGGGACTTGATGATAGAAGTCCTTGCTGATGAAGAAAATCACATAGACTGGTTGGAAACCCAGCAAGATCTACTCAACAAAATGGGAATTAGTCATTACATACATGCGCAACTCGTTGAAGAATAATAAATACGATATTAACGCTCTGTAAATCTATTATAGGGCGTTTTCTCTTCCTTATTTATCCCACCTAATACTTTTTGAATAGATTTCATCCTTATCTTGCATTGCTGATAGATTTACGTATAATGCGTGAGCTTACCTACACTACTACAGTGATAGGACTGATGTTATCAGTAATGAGCGGTAAATTACCGCCATTTAAAATACTCCCGATATGGGGGTTATACATTGAACGATTACGCTCCCCCATCAATCGAAATGGGTGTGAGTAGTGATCATTTACGTTTATAAAATAGTTGGAGCTCTGGTCTCATGCAGAACCAAAGAATCCGTATCCGCCTGAAAGCATTTGATCATCGTTTGATCGATCAATCAACTGCGGAAATCGTAGAGACCGCTAAGCGCACTGGTGCGCAGGTTCGTGGTCCGATCCCGCTGCCGACTCGTAAAGAGCGCTTTACCGTTCTGATTTCTCCGCACGTTAACAAAGATGCGCGTGATCAGTACGAAATTCGCACTCACAAACGTCTGGTTGACATCGTTGAGCCAACCGAGAAAACCGTTGATGCTCTGATGCGTCTGGATCTGGCTGCCGGTGTAGATGTGCAGATCAGCCTGGGTTAATCAGGTCATTGAACGATTGAGAGGTTGAAACAATGATTGGTTTAGTCGGTAAAAAAGTGGGTATGACTCGCATCTTCACTGAAGATGGCGTTTCAATCCCTGTAACTGTTATCGAAATCGAAAATAACCGTGTAACTCAAGTTAAAAACAAAGAGACTGACGGTTATAATGCAATTCAGGTAACGACTGGTAGCAAAAAAGCTAACCGCGTTAATAAATCTGAAGCAGGTCATTTCGCTAAAGCTGGCGTAGAAGCTGGCCGCATCCTGCGTGAATTCCGTCTGCCAGAAGACGGTTCTGAATTCACTGTAGGTCAAAGCATTAGCGTTGAAATTTTCGCTGACGTTAAAAAAGTCGACGTTACTGGTACATCTAAAGGTAAAGGTTTCGCGGGTACTGTTAAGCGCTGGAACTTCCGTACTCAGGATGCTACACATGGTAACTCCTTGTCTCACCGTGTTCCGGGTTCTATCGGTCAGAACCAGACTCCGGGCAAAGTGTTTAAAGGCAAGAAAATGGCAGGCCAACTGGGTAATGAACGTGTAACTGTTCAGAGCTTGGATGTAGTACGTGTTGACGCTGAGCGTAACCTGCTGCTGGTCAAAGGTGCTGTTCCAGGTGCAACGAACAGTAACCTGATCGTAAAACCGGCTGTCAAGGCGTAACGTCGAGGAGATAGGAATGGAATTGGTAATGAAAGACGCGCAAAGCGCGCTGACTGTTTCCGAAACTACCTTCGGGCGTGATTTCAATGAAGCGCTTGTGCATCAAGTAGTTGTTGCGTATGCAGCTGGTGCTCGTCAAGGTACTCGTGCTCAGAAAACTCGTGCTGAAGTTTCTGGTTCAGGTAAAAAACCATGGCGTCAGAAAGGCACTGGCCGTGCGCGTTCTGGTTCTATTAAGAGCCCAATTTGGCGCTCTGGTGGTGTAACTTTCGCAGCGAAGCCACAGGACCACAGTCAAAAAGTTAATAAAAAGATGTACCGTGGTGCTTTGAAAAGCATCTTGTCTGAACTGGTGCGTCAAGATCGTCTGATCGTTGTCGAGAAGTTCTCTGTTGAAGCACCTAAAACTAAGTTGCTGGTACAGAAACTGAAAGAAATGGCTCTGGAAGACGTGCTGATCGTTACTGGCGAAGTTGATGAGAACTTGTTCTTAGCAGCTCGTAACCTGTATAAGATCGACGTTCGTGATGCTGCAGGTATCGACCCAGTAAGCCTGATCGCCTTCGACAAAGTGGTTATGACTGCTGAAGCTGTGAAGCAAGTTGAGGAGATGCTGGCATGATCCGTGAAGAACGTCTGCTGAAAGTACTGCGCGCGCCGCATGTATCTGAAAAAGCTTCTACAGCGATGGAAAAAACTAATACCATCGTTCTCAAAGTTGCGAAAGACGCGACTAAAGCAGAGATCAAAGCTGCCGTACAGAAACTGTTCGAAGTTGAAGTTGAAGGTGTAAACACTTTGCTGGTTAAAGGTAAAGTTAAACGCCACGGTCAGCGTGTTGGTCGTCGTAGCGACTGGAAAAAAGCTTACGTCACTTTGAAAGAAGGCCAAAATTTGGACTTCGTTGGCGGCGCTGAGTAAGTCGGAGGAGTAAAGAACAATGGCAATTGTTAAATGTAAACCTACGTCTCCGGGCCGTCGCCACGTTGTTAAAGTGGTTAACCCTGAGCTGCATAAGGGTAAGCCTTATGCTCCGTTGTTAGAAAAAAACAACAAAACCGGTGGTCGTAACAACAATGGTCGTATTACCACTCGTCACATCGGTGGTGGCCATAAACAGCATTATCGTCTGGTTGACTTTAAACGTAACAAAGATGGTATCCCTGCTGTTGTTGAACGTCTGGAATATGATCCAAACCGTTCAGCAAACATCGCTTTGGTTCTGTATAAAGACGGTGAGCGTCGTTATATCCTTGCGCCTAAAGGCTTGAAAGCAGGTGATCAAATCCAGTCTGGTGCTGATTCAGCAATCAAGGCGGGTAACGCTCTGCCAATGCGCAATATCCCAGTTGGTTCTACTGTTCATAACATAGAAATGAAACCTGGGAAAGGTGGTCAGCTGGCTCGTTCAGCAGGTACTTATGCTCAGATCGTTGCACGTGATGGTTCTTATGTAACTCTGCGTCTGCGTTCTGGTGAAATGCGTAAAGTACTGGCTGACTGTCGCGCTACTTTAGGTGAAGTTGGTAATGCAGAACACATGCTGCGCGTTCTGGGTAAAGCTGGTGCAAGCCGCTGGCGTGGTATCCGTCCTACCGTTCGTGGTACGGCGATGAACCCAGTAGACCATCCACATGGTGGTGGTGAAGGTCGTAACTTTGGTAAGCACCCTGTAACTCCATGGGGCATTCAGACCAAAGGTAAGAAGACCCGTAGCAACAAACGTACTGATCAATACATAGTACGCCGCCGTTCTAAAAAATAATTAGAGGATAAACCATGCCACGTTCTCTCAAGAAAGGTCCATTTATTGACCTGCACTTGCTGAAGAAGGTAGAGAAAGCGGTGGAAAGCGGAGACAAAAAGCCTATTAAGACTTGGTCCCGTCGTTCAACGATCTTTCCTAACATGATCGGTTTGACCATCGCTGTCCATAATGGTCGTCAGCATGTTCCAGTTTTTGTTTCCGACGAAATGGTTGGACACAAACTGGGTGAATTCGCGCCGACCCGTACTTATCGCGGCCATGCGGCCGATAAAAAGGCTAAAAAGCGCTAAGGTAGGAGGAAGAGATGGAAACTATCGCTAAACATCGCCACGCTCGTTCTTCTGCTCAGAAGGTTCGCCTTGTGGCTGACCTGATCCGCGGTAAGAAAGTGTCGCAAGCTCTGGAAACTCTGACCTATACCAACAAGAAAGCTGCTGGTTTAGTGAAGAAAGTACTTGAGTCTGCTATTGCTAACGCAGAACACAACGATGGCGCTGACATCGATGATCTGAAAGTCACGAAGATTTTCGTAGACGAAGGCCCAACTATGAAGCGTATTATGCCTCGTGCCAAAGGCCGCGCAGATCGTATCTTGAAGCGCACCAGCCACATTACTGTGGTTGTGTCCGATCGCTGAGACTCTGGAGACTAGCAATGGGTCAGAAAGTACATCCTAATGGTATTCGTCTGGGGATTGTCAAACCTTGGAACTCTACCTGGTATGCGAATACCAAAGAATTCGCTGACAACCTGGACAGTGACTTTAAAGTTCGCCAGTACTTGAACAAAGAACTGGCTAAAGCATCTATTTCACGTATCGTTATCGAACGTCCTGCGAAAAGCATCCGTGTGACCATTCACACTGCTCGTCCAGGTATTGTAATCGGTAAAAAAGGTGAAGATGTTGAAAAACTGCGTAAGGCTGTAGCGGATATCGCTGGCGTTCCTGCGCAGATTAATATTGCCGAAGTGCGTAAACCTGAATTGGACGCAAAACTGGTTGCTGACAGCATCAGCTCGCAGCTGGAACGTCGAGTTATGTTCCGCCGTGCTATGAAGCGTGCTGTACAGAACGCTATGCGTCTGGGCGCTAAAGGCATCAAAGTGGAAGTAAGTGGCCGTCTGGGCGGTGCTGAAATCGCGCGTACTGAATGGTATCGTGAAGGTCGTGTACCTCTGCACACTCTGCGTGCGGACATCGATTACAATACTTCAGAAGCGCACACCACTTATGGTGTAATCGGCGTTAAGGTATGGATCTTCAAAGGTGAGATCCTGGGTGGTATGGCTGCAGTTGAACAGGCGGAAAAACCAGCTGCTCAACCTAAAAAGCAGCAGCGTAAAGGCCGCAAGTAAGGAGAGTCGCTGATGTTACAACCAAAGCGTACGAAATTCCGTAAAGTGCACAAAGGCCGCAACCGCGGTCTGGCTGCAGGTGCGGATGTTAGCTTCGGCACTTTCGGTCTTAAAGCTGTGGGCCGTGGTCGTCTGACTGCTCGTCAGATCGAAGCGGCACGTCGTGCTATGACCCGTGCAATTAAGCGTCAAGGTAAAATCTGGATTCGTGTGTTCCCAGACAAACCTATCACCGAAAAGCCACTCGAAGTGCGTATGGGTAAAGGTAAAGGTAACGTAGAATACTGGGTTGCCTTGATCCAGCCCGGTAAAGTCCTGTATGAAATGGACGGTGTGCCTGAAGAGCTGGCTCGTGAAGCGTTCAAGCTGGCGGCAGCGAAACTGCCTATCAAAACCACCTTTGTAACTAAGACGGTGATGTAATGAAAGCACAAGAGCTGCGCGAAAAAAGCGTTGAAGAGCTGAACACTGAGCTGCTGAACCTGT
This sequence comes from Xenorhabdus hominickii, assembly GCF_002632725.1. Taxonomy (GTDB): domain Bacteria; phylum Pseudomonadota; class Gammaproteobacteria; order Enterobacterales; family Enterobacteriaceae; genus Xenorhabdus; species Xenorhabdus hominickii. The sequence continues at coordinate 669,649 of NZ_NJAI01000001.1, read as the reverse complement.
TACGTGAGCAATTCAATCTACGTATGCAGGCGGCAAGTGGCCAGCTGCAACAGTCTCACCTGTTGAAACAAGTGCGTCGTAATATTGCACGCGTTAAGACTTTACTGACTGAGAAGGCGGGTGCGTAATGACCGATAAAATCCGTACTCTGCAAGGTCGTGTTATTAGCGACAAAATGGAAAAATCCATTGTGGTTGCTATTGAACGTAAGGTGAAACACCCACTGTATGGTAAATTCATCAAGCGTACGACCAAATTGCACGTACATGACGAGAACAATGAATGTGGAACTGGTGATGTCGTGGAAATCCGCGAAACACGTCCACTGTCTAAGACTAAATCTTGGGCCTTAGTTCGCGTTTTAGAGAAAGCGGTTCTATAATAGGGCGTTATCTCGTACGAAATAAACGGCCCAAAAATAACGGGGCCGTTTATTTTTCTGTCCATCGCGAAGTTGTGGTGTTATAATGCCCCGCCCTCGTAGTATGGGATATTGAAACGGCTTCTTTAAAAATTAAAGTAGCTCAGTAGTAGTTGACATTTAGCGGAGCACTAAAATGATCCAAGAACAGACTATGCTGAACGTGGCCGACAACTCCGGTGCACGTCGCGTAATGTGTATCAAGGTTCTAGGTGGCTCGCACCGTCGCTACGCACATGTCGGTGATATCATCAAGATCACTATCAAGGAAGCGATTCCTCGAGGTAAAGTGAAAAAAGGTGATGTCCTGAAAGCGGTAGTGGTGCGCACCAAGAAGGGTGTTCGTCGCCCGGACGGTTCTGTCATTCGCTTCGATAGCAACTCTTGCGTATTGTTGAACAACAATAGTGAGCAGGTTATCGGTACGCGTATTTTTGGGCCGGTAACTCGTGAACTTCGTAATGAAAAGTTCATGAAAATTATCTCTCTGGCACCTGAAGTACTCTAAGGAGCAGGCAATGGCAGCGAAAATCCGTCGTGATGACGAAATTATCGTGTTGACCGGTAAAGACAAAGGTAAACGCGGTAAAGTAAAACAGGTTCTTTCTTCTGGTAAAATTATCGTTGAAGGTATCAATCTGGTTAAAAAACATCAGAAGCCAGTTCCGGCACTGAATCAACCAGGTGGCATCGTTGAAAAAGAAGCAGCTATTAATGTTTCTAACGTTGCAATCTTCAATGCAGTAACCGGCAAGGCTGACCGTGTAGGTTTTAGATTCGAAGACGGCAAAAAAGTTCGTTTCTTCAAATCTAATAGCGAAACTATCAAGTAATTTGGAGTATACGATGGCGAAACTGCATGATTACTACAAAGGCGAGGTAGTCCAGAAACTGATGACTCAGTTTGGTTACCATTCTGTCATGCAAGTCCCTCGGGTCGAGAAGATCACCCTGAACATGGGTGTTGGTGAAGCGATCGCTGACAAAAAACTGCTGGATAATGCAGCAGCCGATTTGACAGCAATCTCTGGTCAGAAACCATTGATCACCAAAGCACGCAAATCAGTTGCAGGCTTCAAAATCCGTCAGGGCTATCCAATCGGCTGTAAAGTAACCCTGCGTGGCGAACGCATGTGGGAGTTCTTTGAACGCCTGATCTATATTGCTGTACCACGTATTCGTGACTTCCGCGGTTTGTCCGCTAAATCATTCGATGGTCGTGGCAACTACAGCATGGGTGTTCGTGAGCAAATCATCTTCCCTGAAATCGATTACGATAAAGTGGATCGTGTACGTGGTCTAGATATTACTATCACCACTACTGCGAAATCTGATGATGAAGGCCGCGCACTGTTAGTTGCGTTTAACTTCCCGTTCCGCAAGTAAGGCAGGGTATTCATGGCTAAGCAATCAATGAAAGCGCGTGATGTAAAACGTGCGAAATTAGCTGAGAAATTCTTCGCAAAACGCGTTGAACTGAAAGCGATCATCTCTGATGTAAACGCATCTGACGAAGACCGTTGGGATGCTGTTCTTAAGCTGCAAACACTGCCACGTGATTCCAGCCCTTGCCGTCAGCGTAATCGCTGTCGTCAAACTGGGCGTCCGCATGCATTTTTGCGGAAGTTTGGGTTGAGTCGTATTAAAGTCCGTGAAGCCGCTATGCGCGGTGAAATCCCGGGCCTTAAAAAGGCTAGCTGGTAATTGTCACCAATAGAATCACGGGAGTAAAGACAGATGAGCATGCAAGATCCGATCGCGGATATGCTGACCCGTATCCGTAACGGTCAGGCCGCGAACAAAGTTGCGGTCACCATGCCTTCCTCTAAGCTGAAAGTGGCAATTGCCAACGTGCTGAAGGAAGAAGGTTACATTGAAGATTTTAAAATCGAAGGCGACATCAAGCCAGAACTGGAAGTAACATTGAAATATTTCCAAGGTAAGGCTGTCGTAGAAAGCATTCAGCGTGTAAGCCGCCCAAGTCTGCGCATCTATAAGAAAAAAGATGAGCTGCCACAAGTTATGGCTGGTCTGGGTATCGCTGTTGTTTCTACCTCTAAAGGTGTTATGACTGATCGTGCAGCTCGCCAGGCTGGTCTGGGTGGCGAGATTCTCTGCTACGTAGCTTAATTCGGGAGGAAAGAATGTCTCGTGTTGCAAAAGCACCCGTCGTCATTCCTGCCGGCGTAGAGGTTAAACTCAACGGTCAGGTTATTTCGATTAAGGGTAAAAACGGCGAGCTAAGTCGTACAATCCACAACGCAGTTGAAGTTAAACATGCAGATAGCCAACTGACTTTCGCTCCACGCGAAGGTTTTGCAGATGCTTGGGCACAGGCGGGTACAACTCGTTCTTTGCTGAATGCAATGGTGATCGGTGTTAACGAAGGCTTCACTAAGAAGCTTCAACTGGTGGGTGTTGGTTACCGTGCAGCAGTTAAAGGCAATGCAGTTAGCTTGTCTTTAGGCTTCTCGCATCCGGTTGAACATCAGCTGCCAGCAGGCATAACTGCGGAATGCCCATCACAAACTGAAATCGTACTGAAAGGTGCTGATAAGCAGGTGATTGGTCAAGTTGCGGCAGATCTGCGTGCCTATCGTCGTCCTGAGCCATATAAAGGCAAAGGTGTTCGTTACGCCGATGAAGTCGTGCGTACCAAAGAGGCTAAGAAGAAGTAAGGTAACACTATGGATAAGAAAGCAGCTCGTATCCGTCGTGCGACCCGCGCACGCCGCAAGCTCCAGGAACTGGGTGCAACTCGCCTGGTGGTACACCGTACCCCTCGCCATATTTATGCGCAGGTTATCGCACCAAATGGTTCTGAAACTCTGGTGGCCGCTTCTACAATAGAAAAAGCTATCAGTGAACAACTGAAATTTACTGGAAACAAAGAAGCCGCAGCATTAGTTGGTAAAATTGTTGCTGAACGTGCTCTGGAAAAAGGTATTAAAGATGTATCTTTTGACCGTTCTGGTTTCCAATATCATGGTAGAGTCCAGGCACTGGCAGATGCTGCCCGTGAAGCTGGCCTTCAGTTCTAAGGTAGAGGTGTAAGATGGCTCACATCGAAAAACAAGCTGGCGAACTGCAGGAAAAGCTGATCGCGGTAAACCGCGTATCTAAAACCGTTAAAGGTGGCCGTATTTTCAGCTTTACAGCATTGACTGTAGTTGGTGATGGTAACGGTCGCGTTGGTTTTGGCTACGGCAAAGCACGCGAAGTTCCGGCAGCGATCCAGAAAGCGATGGAAAAAGCACGTCGCAATATGAAAACCGTCGCACTGAATAGCGGCACTTTGTACCATCCAGTGAAGGGCTCACACACCGGTTCTCGCGTGTTCATGCAGCCTGCTCACGAAGGTACAGGTATCATCGCCGGTGGTGCGATGCGTGCTGTTCTGGAAGTGGCTGGAGTTCGTAACGTACTGGCTAAAACCTACGGTTCCACTAACCCGATTAATGTGGTTCGTGCAACTCTGGATGCTTTAGACAGCATGAAGTCTCCAGAAATGGTCGCAGCTAAGCGTGGCAAGTCCGTCGAAGAAATTCTGGGGTAATGACCATGGCTAAGACTATTAAAATCACTCAAGTTCGCAGCTCAATTGGTCGTTTGCCTAAACATAAGGCAACTCTGACTGGTTTAGGTCTGCGTCGCATTGGTCATACCGTTGAGCGTGAAGATACACCAGCTGTTCGCGGTATGGTCAACTTGGTTTCCTATATGGTTAAAGTTGAGGAGTAACAGATGCGCTTAAATACTCTGTCTCCGGCTGAAGGTGCCAAGCACGCTCCTAAACGTGTAGGTCGTGGTATCGGTTCAGGCCTAGGTAAAACCGGCGGTCGTGGCCACAAAGGTCAGAAATCTCGTTCTGGCGGTGGTGTTCGTCGTGGTTTTGAAGGCGGTCAGATGCCTTTATACCGTCGTCTGCCAAAATTTGGTTTTACTTCACGTAAAGCAATGATCACTGCAGAGATTCGTCTGTCTGATTTTGCACGTGTTGAAGGCGATGTTATCGATCTGAATGCACTGAAAGCTGCTAACATTATTGGCCCTCAAATTGAGTTCGCAAAAGTAATGCTTTCTGGCGAAGTCAATCGCGCAGTAACTGTGCGTGGCTTGCGTGTTACTAAAGGCGCCCGTGCTGCAATTGAAGCTGCTGGCGGTAAAATTGAGGAATAAGTAACAGATGGCTAAACAACCAGGATTAGATTTTCAGAGTGCTAAAGGCGGATTAGGCGAGTTAAAGCGCAGACTTTTGTTTGTTATTGGAGCTCTAATTGTTTTCCGTATTGGCTCTTTTATTCCAATCCCTGGTATTGATGCCACTGTGCTTGCCAAATTGCTCGAACAGCAAAGGGGCACCATCATTGAAATGTTTAATATGTTCTCTGGTGGTGCTTTAAGCCGTGCTTCTATCTTTGCTCTGGGTATAATGCCGTATATTTCGGCATCTATCATTATCCAGTTGCTAACTGTGGTTAATCCGCGTTTAGCAGAGATTAAGAAGGAAGGGGAAGCTGGTCGCCGTAAGATCAGTCAGTACACCCGTTATGGCACATTAGTGCTGGCAATATTTCAGTCAATCGGTATTGCTACTGGATTGCCTAAAATGCCTGGAATGCAAGGTCTGGTTATTGATCCTGGCTTTGGATTCTATTTCACGGCTGTTGTAAGTCTGGTCACAGGAACTATGTTCTTGATGTGGTTAGGTGAGCAGATTACTGAGAGAGGTATCGGTAACGGTATTTCGATCATAATCTTTGCTGGTATCGTTGCTGGTTTACCGCCTGCAATAGGTCACACCATCGAGCAAGCTCGGCAAGGCGACCTGCACTTCCTCCTGTTGCTGTTGGTTGCAGTATTAGTGTTTGCCGTAACTTTCTTCGTTGTTTTCATGGAGCGTGGTCAACGTCGTATCGTTGTTAACTATGCTAAACGTCAACAAGGTCGTAGAGTTTATGCGGCACAAAGTACGCATTTACCGTTGAAAGTAAACATGGCTGGGGTTATCCCTGCTATTTTTGCTTCCAGTATTATTTTGTTCCCTGGTACCATTGCCTCTTGGTTTGGTGGTGGAACAGGCTGGAATTGGCTGACAACTATTTCTATGTACTTGCAGCCAGGTCAACCGCTTTATGTGTTATTATACGCAGCTGCAATCATCTTCTTCTGTTTCTTCTACACTGCTTTGGTGTTCAATCCAAGAGAAACAGCAGATAACCTGAAGAAGTCCGGTGCATTTGTACCAGGAATTCGTCCGGGAGAGCAAACGGCTAAGTATATTGATAAAGTAATGACTCGTCTGACCTTAGTTGGCGCGTTATATATTACTTTTATCTGCTTAATCCCGGAGTTCATGCGTGATGCAATGAAAGTTCCATTCTATTTTGGTGGTACTTCCCTGCTTATCGTAGTTGTCGTCATCATGGACTTTATGGCTCAAGTGCAAACTCTGATGATGTCGAGTCAGTATGAGTCTGCATTGAAGAAGGCAAACCTGAAAGGGTATAACCGCTAATCGGTTTGCTTGAGAAGTTACGGAGAGTAAAAATGAAAGTTCGTGCTTCCGTCAAGAAATTATGCCGCAACTGCAAAATCGTTAAACGTAACGGTATCGTTCGTGTGATTTGCAGTGCAGAGCCTAAGCACAAACAGCGCCAAGGCTAATTAATCGCATATTTTTCTTGCAAAGTTGGGTTGAGCTGGCTAAATTAGCCAGCCAATCTTTTTATCTGACAGCAACATTATTTGAGTATCCTGAAAACGGGCTTTTCAGAATGGTGTTGCAGTGAATAAATATTGTAGGAGTGCATAGTGGCCCGTATAGCAGGCATTAACATTCCTGATCAGAAACATACCGTAATCGCATTAACTTCGATTTACGGCATCGGTAAAACCCGCTCACAGGCGATCTGTGTAGCTGCGGGCATTGCTGAAAATGTTAAGATCAGTGAGCTGTCTGAAGAGCAAATTGACAAGCTGCGTGACGAAGTTGCCAAATACGTTGTAGAAGGTGATTTGCGTCGTGAAGTAACCCTGAGTATCAAACGTCTGATGGACCTTGGTTGCTATCGTGGTTTGCGTCATCGTCGTGGTCTGCCAGTTCGCGGTCAGCGTACTAAGACCAATGCACGTACCCGTAAGGGTCCGCGTAAGCCGATCAAGAAATAATCGGGGTATTGAATAATGGCAAAGGCACCTATTCGTGCACGTAAGCGTGTAAGAAAACAAGTCTCTGACGGTGTGGCTCATATCCATGCTTCTTTCAACAACACCATTGTTACTATTACTGATCGTCAGGGTAATGCATTGGGTTGGGCAACTGCTGGTGGTTCCGGTTTCCGTGGTTCTCGTAAATCTACTCCGTTCGCGGCTCAGGTTGCAGCAGAACGCTGTGCTGAAGCAGTAAAAGAATACGGAATCAAGAACCTGGAAGTTATGGTTAAAGGACCTGGTCCTGGCCGTGAGTCAACTATCCGCGCATTAAATGCGGCTGGTTTCCGCATCACTAATATTACTGATGTGACTCCGATCCCTCATAACGGTTGTCGCCCACCGAAAAAACGTCGCGTTTAATACGTTTGCGTTTTTAGGATTGTTGGAGAAAGAAAATGGCAAGATATTTGGGTCCTAAGCTCAAGCTGAGCCGTCGCGAGGGTACAGACCTTTTCCTGAAGTCTGGCGTTCGCGCGATTGACACCAAGTGTAAATTAGAACAAGCACCAGGCCAGCACGGCGCACGTAAACCGCGTCTGTCTGACTATGGTGTTCAGTTACGTGAAAAACAAAAAGTTCGTCGTATTTACGGTGTTCTGGAGCGTCAATTCCGTAACTACTATAAAGAAGCAACTCGTCTGAAAGGCAACACAGGTGAGAACCTGCTGAATCTGCTGGAAAGTCGCTTAGATAACGTCGTTTATCGTATGGGTTTTGGCGCAACTCGTGCTGAATCACGTCAGATGGTAAGCCACAAGGCTATCATGGTAAATGGTCGTGTTGTTAACATTGCTTCTTATCAGGTATCCCCGAATGACGTAGTCAGCGTTCGTGAAAAAGCGAAGAAGCAGGCTCGCATTAAAGCAGCCTTAGAGCTGGCTGAGCAGCGTGAGAAACCAACTTGGTTGGAAGTTGATGCTGCGAAGATGGAAGGTATGTTCAAACGTATCCCTGAACGTACTGATCTATCCGCTGACATTAACGAACACCTGATCGTCGAGCTTTACTCTAAGTAAAGCTTAGCACCAAAGAGAGGACACAATGCAGGGTTCTGTGACAGAGTTTCTAAAACCGCGCCTGGTAGATATCGAGCAAGTCAGTTCGACGCACGCCAAGGTGACCCTTGAGCCATTAGAGCGTGGCTTTGGCCATACTCTTGGCAACGCACTGCGCCGTATTCTGCTTTCGTCTATGCCGGGTTGTGCGGTGACTGAGGTTGAGATTGATGGTGTACTGCATGAGTACAGCACCAAAGAAGGTGTACAGGAAGATATCCTGGAGATTCTCCTCAATCTGAAAGGGCTGGCGGTGAAAGTTCAGGGCAAAGATGAAGTTATCCTTACCTTGAATAAATCTGGCATTGGCCCTGTGACTGCAGCCGACATCATCCATGATGGTGATGTCGAAATCGTCAAGCCGCAGCACGTAATCTGCCATCTGACTGACGAAAGCGCTTCCATTAGCATGCGTATTAAAGTTCAGCGTGGTCGTGGTTATGTGCCGGCTTCTGCCCGAATTCATTCGGAAGAAGATGAGCGCCCTATCGGTCGTTTGTTAGTAGATGCTTGCTATAGCCCAGTAGAGCGTATTGCCTACAATGTTGAAGCAGCTCGCGTAGAACAGCGTACTGACTTGGATAAGCTGGTTATCGAGATGGAGACTAACGGTACAATCGATCCTGAAGAAGCGATTCGCCGTGCAGCTACCATCCTGGCTGAACAACTGGAAGCTTTTGTTGACTTACGTGACGTACGTCAACCAGAAGTTAAAGAAGAGAAGCCAGAGTTTGATCCGATCCTGCTGCGCCCTGTTGACGATCTGGAATTGACTGTCCGCTCTGCTAACTGCCTTAAAGCAGAAGCTATCCACTACATCGGTGATCTGGTACAGCGTACCGAGGTTGAGTTACTTAAGACACCTAACCTAGGTAAAAAATCTCTTACTGAGATTAAAGACGTACTGGCTTCTCGTGGACTTTCTCTGGGCATGCGCTTGGAAAACTGGCCACCAGCAAGTATTGCTGATGAATAACTAGATCACAGGTTAAGGTTTTACTGAGAAGGATAAGGTCATGCGCCATCGTAAGAGTGGTCGTCAATTGAACCGCAACAGCAGCCATCGCCAAGCTATGTTCCGTAACATGGCAGGTTCTTTGGTTCGTCATGAAATCATCAAGACGACTCTGCCTAAAGCGAAAGAACTGCGTCGCGTCGTTGAGCCGCTGATTACTCTTGCCAAGACCGACAACGTAGCTAATCGTCGTCTGGCATTCGCCCGTACTCGTGATAACGAGATCGTGGCAAAATTGTTTAATGAACTGGGCCCGCGTTTTGCGAGCCGTGCAGGTGGTTACACTCGTATTCTGAAGTGTGGCTTCCGTGCTGGCGACAATGCACCGATGGCATACATCGAGCTTGTTGACCGTGCCGCTGAGTCTCAGACAGAAGCAGCATCTGCAGAGTAATCTGTAGAAGCATAAAAAGCCGGGTAATATCCCGGTTTTTTATTGCTGTTTAATTCATTCCGATAATCACGTTCTCGCTTTCCATCTGTTAATCTAATCCGCAAATTTTTCCCTGTTTGGGTGATATCTTAATCTATTCTGGTAGTATTGGTTTTATCTTTTTATTTCTATTTGATAGGACTACCTCTTATGTATCGTATTGGTCAGTTGGCTAAATTAGCAAATGTTATACCTGACACGATCCGCTTTTATGAAAAGCAGGGATTGATGATCCATGGAGAAAGAACGGAAGGCGGTTATAGGCTTTATTCAGAGCAAGATTTACAACGATTACGTTTTATTCGTTATGCAAAACAATTAGGTTTTACACTGGAAGCGATTGTAGAGCTATTGTCTATTCGAGTTGATCCTGAACATCACACATGTCAAGAATCAAAACATATCGTTGATTCTAGACTTCAAGAAGTTGAAAAAAAATTATTGGAAATGAAAAAGATGCGTGATTCTCTGAAGATGTTGAGTGATGCGTGCTGTGGTAGTGCTCATGCCAGCACATATTGTTCTATATTAGAAATTTTGGAAGAAGGGGCAACGAATAAATAATTTTTCTTTATTATTCCAGATGTCAAGGGTACAATCGTACTGTTTTTAATCAATAAACTATTTTTGGAGGTTATTATGACTACATACCGTCATAAAAAAGGTGTTATCAAAGACAATGCTATAGAGGCCCTATTACATGACCCTTTATTTAGGCAGAGAGTAGAAAAAAACAAAAAAGGTAAAGGAAGTTATAATCGTAAAGAAAAACATGGTGAAGGTAAAGGCTGGGAGGCCAATGATAATAATTTCTTCAAGTTGTTATCATTGGCCTTCTAGTTTATTAAACCAATAATCCTAGTCTAATAGTGTTGAATCTGATGTTTCTTAGAGGAAGAAAGGGCTTGGTTGAAAAAGTTTTTCTACCTCAGGAACGTATTTTTTATCAGTAATAAACATAATCACATGATCACCCTGCTGAATGATGCTGTAATCATTAGCAATGATGACTTCTTCACTACGGACAATCGCCCCAATCGTCGTTCCTGGTGGTAGCTTGATGTCACCTATTTTACGCCCAACCACTTTTGAAGTATGTTCATCACCATGAGCGATAGCTTCGATAGCTTCAGCAACGCCTCGTCTCAATGAAAATACACTGACAATATCTGCTTTGCGTACATGACCAAGCAGTGCCGAGACGGTTGCTTGTTGAGGTGAAATAGCAATATCAATGACCCCGCCTTGCACCAAATCAACATATGCACTGCGTTGAATAAGAACCATTGCTTTTTTAGCTCCCATTCTCTTTGCAAGCATAGCTGACATAATATTGGCTTCATCATCGTTTGTTAATGCGATAAAGACATCAACCTGCTCAATATGTTCTTCGGCGAGCAATTCTTGGTCTGATGCATCTCCATAGAATACGATGGTATCGTGTAATAATTCAGCTAATTCAATGGCCCTTTCTTGGTTATGCTCAATTAATTTAACACTGTAATCTTTTTCAAGCCGTAAGGCTAAGCCTGCACCTACATTGCCCCCTCCGACAATCATGATGCGTTTATATGGTTTTTCAAGACGCTGTAATTCACTCATCACAGCTCTGATATGTTGTGATGCAGCAACGAAGAATACTTCGTCTCCAGCTTCAATAATTGTGGAGCCTTGCGGCCTAATTGGACGATCTTGGCGAAATATAGCCGCAACTTTGCTATCTATATGTGGCATATGTTCTCGAAGTGAGGATAAGGCGTTACCCACGAGTGAACCACCATAATAGGCTTTTACTGCGACTATACTGACTCGGCCTTCTGCAAAATTGACAACTTGTAATGCCCCTGGGTATTGAATCAATTTATAGATATAGTCAATTACCAGTTGCTCGGGTGATATTAGATAATCAATAGGAATATCATCAGGTTGGAATAGTTTGTCTGATTCTCGGATATACTCTGATGAGCGTATCCTTGCAACTTTATTAGGTGTGTTGAATAGGGAATAAGCTATTTGGCATGCAATCATGTTGGTTTCATCTGAATTAGTGACAGCTACCAGCATATCTGCATCTTCAGCTCCTGCCTCCCTCAATACCTTAGGGTGGGAACCATGGCCATTTACAACTCGGAGATCGAACTTATCCTGTAACTGGCGTAAACGATCTGTATCGGTATCAACGACAGTAATATCATTGTTTTCATCAACCAAATTTTCAGCTAATGTTCCACCAACCTGGCCTGCGCCCAGAATAATTATCTTCATAGCATTCTCTTCTTGATTAGAAGCCGTCTTTCTATTCTTGCTATTCTAGCAAAATTATGAAAATTCCCTCGTCCAATGGGAGCGAGGGAATTATTCTACTGCTTAGTTAGTCGGGCATAAAAGAAACCATCGCCACCTATTGCTTCTGGGATGATTTGTATTCCTGGGTTTTCCAGAGTGCCTGTTTCCGATAATGTGGCATCTGTATGACGTTCTAAAAATGATTGAATTTGTTCACTATTTTCTTCAGGCAAAATTGAACAGGTTGCATAAACCAACGTACCATTTTTCTTTAAGTACGGCCAAATAGCTTCAAGAATATCAGATTGTAATATAACCAATTGATCAATATCTTCATTTCTGCGTAGCCATTTTATGTCTGGGTGACGACGAATGACTCCTGTTGCAGAACAGGGTGCATCAAGGAGAATACGATCAAATTGCTCATCTGCAGCCCACTCATGTGGCAAACGACCATCACCCGTTTTGACGACAGCGTGTAAATTAAGTCGCTGTAAATTTTCTTTCACCCGCTTGATTCTTTGTGTATCAATATCTATAGCGAGCACCTTCGATTTTGGTGCTATTTCAAGAATATGTGTGGTTTTTCCACCAGGCGCAGCACAAAGATCTAATATAGACTCTCCGTTGCACGGGTTTAATAGTTCAGCACACCCTTGGGCAGAGCGATCCTGAATAGTTACCCAACCTTGGTCAAACCCGGGTAATACATTGACAGGGCAAGGGGTCAGCAGGCGAGCAGCACTGGGATGGCTAGTATCCAGTTCTGCTTCTATATTAGCTTCTTTCAGTAATGTCAGATATTCGTTAGCTGTATGATGGAGTTGGTTTACCCGTAACCACATAGGCGGTTTTTGGTTATTGGTATCCACTATATTTTGCCAACTTTGTGGATAGGCTTTTTGAATGCGTTCCAATAGCCATTTTGGATGCAAGTACTGATTAATGTGATTATTTGCTCGTTCGACTAATTCTTGTTGTTGACGCTGAAATTGGCGAAGAACACCATTGATTAATCCTTTTAGTTGTGGGCGTTTTAAGTCAATAGCACCATTGACGGTCTCGGCAAGTGCAGCATGAGCAGGTATACGTGTATAAATAAGCTGATATATCCCTACCATGATTAAGTAGTGGAAAATACGTTGCTTTCCTTTTAATGGTTTTGCCATTAATTGATTAATAAACCATTCAAGTTGAGGTAATACCCTCATAACACCGAAACAGAGTTCTTGTAACAGAGCTTTATCTTTGTCAGAAACTCGTTGTTGCAGTTCAGGTATGATGGTGCTGAGAGATTGCCCTTGATCAAGTACTTGAGTGATCGCTTTTGCAGCGATGCTTCGCAGGTTATATGTATTCTTCATGATATGGTCAAAAAAGCCGACTTTCGTCAGCATAATAAATAGGGAGAAGCCTGTATGTTAATAACATACAGGCATTAATATCAGTTGATTTTACGACCAGGTGTAAACCAATCTCGCTTGGAGTTTAAGAGATCGGCAGCTGACATTGCTTTTTTGCCAGGTGGTTGCAACTGAGTCATATTTAATATTCCATCTGTGGTTGCAACTTGAATGCCTTTTTTATCTGCGCTGATAATTGTTCCAGGAGCTTGGTTAGTTTGCTCTGTGATGACTTCTGCTTGCCAGATCTTAATGGGGTGCTCATCAACTAAGAAGAAGCTTACAGGCCAAGAGTTGAAGGCACGAATACAACGTTCAAGCTGGATGGCTGGTAAATTCCAATCCACTTTTGCCTCATCTTTACTCAATTTTTCAGCGTAGGTTGCCAGAGTGCTATCCTGAATTTCAGGTTGGCATTTTCCTGATGTAATTAAATCTAAGGTATCGAGTAGGGCTTCTGGGCCTATATCAGCAAGTTTTTCATACAAGCTAGCACTGGTATCTTCATTTGTAATTGGGCAACTTGCTTTCAGCAGCATATCACCAGTATCAAGTCCTGCATCCATTTGCATGATTGTCACACCAGTTTCTCTATCTCCAGCCCATATTGAGCGTTGGATAGGAGCAGCTCCTCGCCAGCGGGGCAACAAAGAACCATGAACATTCAGGCATCCCAGACGTGGTATATCCAAAACGGATTGAGGAAGAATCAATCCATAGGCAACTACGATCATAATATCAGCTTGCTGTGCCATGACCCATTGTTGGCTTTCTTCCGTGCGTAAGGTTTTTGGCTGGAAAACAGGAATATCGTGTTCTTCAGCCAATACCTTTACAGGACTTGGTGTCAGTTTTTTACCTCTTCCTGCCGGTTTGTCTGGTCGAGTGAGTACTCCAACAATTTTATGCTTAGAGTTTAATAAACCTGATAAATGGCAAGCCGCGAAATCAGGGTTCCCGGCAAAAATAATACGTAAAGAATCAGACACTGTTATTTCCTGCGATGATAAAATTTATTTGCTTTTAGCTCTCAGTCGGTCAATTTTTTCAACTTTCTGACGGATGCGTTGGCGTTTCAATGGCGATAAATAATCGACAAACAGTTTACCGACCAAGTGATCCATTTCATGTTGAATGCAGATTGCCAATAGGCTATCGGCTTCCAATTCAAACGGCTGGCCGTGATAATTCAATGCCTTAATTTTGACCTGCTCGAAACGTGGTACAAATCCACGTTGCTCAGGAACAGATAGACAACCTTCTTCTATTCCCGTTTCACCCGATTCATTGACCAGCTCTGGGTTAATAAGCACAAGACGCTGTTCACGATTTTCAGAGACATCAATGACAATAATTCTTTGATGAATATCGACTTGTGTTGCTGCTAAACCGATACCTTCTTCTGCATACATCGTTTCAAACATATCATCAATGATACGCTGGATTTCTGCATCGACTTTTTCTACGGGCTTTGCAACTGTGCGAAGCCGCTCGTCTGGGTAATGTAATACTTGTAAAACTGACATATATGTTTAGAACTTCATCCAAAAAGTGAGTGATAATTGTCGCCTATTCTAGACATTTCCCGTTTAGATTGACAGTATCGAACACAAATTAATCATGCAGATGTTACTCTCAATCAGGTCAGGATGACGATATGGAAGCGATGGAAATATGGTTGCGAATGAAAATGGTCTCTCATCTTTCAGCAGTAAAGGCGATGCCTATTATTAAACGCCTATTGCAAACGAAGAACCGCAGTACAGCCTCTCTTAAAGCATGTGGTTTGTCATCTGCACAATGCTTGCAGTTTACTAAAGCGAGTTCTGCCTCATTGTCTTCTTGTTTTAATTGGTTAGAACAACCGGGTAATCATTTGTTGACGTTTTCTGATCTTGCTTATCCTCCTCTATTAAAACAGATACATTCTCCACCCTTAGTGCTTTTTGTTGAAGGTGATGTATCGGCCTTGCCTCAAAAGCAAATTTCAATGGTTGGTAGTAGGGCAGCGACTTTCTATGGTGAAAAGTGGGGAAAGATATTTGCTGGTGAGTTAGCGCAAAATAATCTGATAATAACCAGTGGGCTGGCGATTGGTATTGACAGTATCTGTCATCAAGCAGCTCTTGATTCAGGTGGAAAAACTATAGCCGTACTTGGGAGTGGGTTTGAAAATATCTATCCCAGTCGGAATCAAGCTTTGGCGATGCGCATTAAAGAAAATGGAGCATTGGTTTCTGAGTTTTTTCCTAATACGCCCCCTAAGGCCAAGAATTTTCCAAGAAGAAATAGGATTATTAGTGGATTGAGCCTCGGTCTTCTGATTGTGGAAGCCCATAAAAACAGCGGTTCCTTAATTACGGCACGTTGTGCGCTTGAACAAGGACGGGATATCTTTGCATTACCGGGTCCGTTGGGTACTCCTTCAAATGAAGGTAATCATTGGTTAATCAAACAGGGAGCCTATTTGGCAACGAGTACGATGGATGTTATGGAGCATATTAATGCTTATTTTCAATGGGTTAAAATTGAAGGAGAGGATAAAGAAAAAGAGAGAGAACAATTTGAGCAAACAGAGTTGCCATTTGCGGATGTGCTGGTTAACGTAAATAACGAAGCTACACCTGTTGATGTGATCGCTCAACGTTCTTCTCTTCCTGTTACAGAGGTTATGACCAAACTATTGGAGCTGGAGCTTATGGGAAAAGTTGTGGCTGTTGCTGGTGGATATGTTAGAACTACATGATTCGAACTATATGAACTGTTTAATTTGTGCTTTTTCCCATGTTGTAGTGGCTGGTATTCAGCGAGTGAGATATGTCTAAAAAAGTTCCCTTTGCTAGAAAAGAAACAGAGTATTGCCCTGAGTGTGGTGATGAGTTAGTCATCCGAAATGGAGCTCATGGCCCATTTTACGCATGTTCTAGTTATCCGTCCTGTCACTACCTTCGTCCTTTGAAAGCGCCGGGAGATGGTCATGTTGTTAAAGAATTGGATGGTCAAATGTGCCCCAAATGTGGTTTCACTCTGGTCTTGCGGCAAGGGTGCTATGGTATGTTTATTGGCTGTAGTCATTATCCTGCATGTGAGCATACAGAATTAATTGATAAACCTGATGATACATCCATTAATTGCCCTCAATGCCAACAAGGAAAATTACTCCAGCGTAAATCTCGTTTTGGTAAAACATTTTATGCATGTAGTCGCTATCCTGAGTGTCAGTTTGTGGTTAACAATAAGCCAGCTTTAGGAGAATGTCTGTTTTGTCACTATCCACTGTTAATAGAAAAGCGAACTTCCCAAGGCGTAAAATTATTTTGTGCTAGTAAATTGTGTAACAAGCGGCAACTTAATGAAACTGAAAAAGAAAATGAGTAACGAAATACCATCTTCATTTGATGAAGTGATCACAGCTTTAAAAGAAGAAAAAATCATTGCCTATCCGACTGAAGCTGTTTTCGGGCTAGGGTGTGATCCTGATAGTGAAAATGCAGTACAAGAATTATTAGCATTGAAGAATCGACCTTGGGAAAAAGGGCTAATTCTTATTGCTGATAATTATGAGCGATTATGCTCTTATATTGACGATGACCAGCTGAATGATATGCAGAAAGAAACTATATTTTCTTTTTGGCCAGGGCCTGTTACATGGGTAATACCAGCGAAAAAAACGACAGCCAAATGGCTGACAGGGCAGTTTTCCTCTTTGGCTGTTCGAGTTACGGATCATCCTCTAATTAAGCAGTTATGTGCTCTTTATGAAAAACCACTTGTTTCGACTAGTGCAAATTTAAGCGGATTAGAGCCATGTCGGAGTGTAGAAGAAGTGCGTCGCCAATTTGGAAATCGTGTTTCGATCTTGGAAGGTGAAGTTGGGGGACGCAAAAAGCCATCAGAAATCAGAGATGCTTTAACGGGTAAATTATATCGGCAAGGATAGAAAATGATGGATAGATTCGCGGTTTTTGGTAACCCAATAGCACATAGTAAATCACCTTATATTCATCGATTGTTTGCCGAACATACGGGCATTGAACATAAATATGGGCGGGTACTTGCTCCAATAGATCATTTTGAACAAACCTTAGATCATTTTTTTGAACGGGGTGGTTTAGGTGCAAATATCACCGTCCCCTTTAAAGAAAAAGCCTATCAGCACTCAGATGAATTGACTGAACGGGCAAGGATAAGTGGTGCAGTTAATACATTAAAACGGATCGATGGAAATCGGCTTCTTGGTGATAATACAGATGGGATAGGGCTATTGGTGGATTTACAAAGGCTCAATTTCATTTCTAGTGGGCAAAATATTTTAATTATCGGCGCTGGTGGTGCTGCGAAAGGAGTATTATCGCCTTTATTGTCATTGGGATGTCCAATCACTATTACTAACCGTACGTTTGAACGTGCTCAAGTGATTGCGAATAAATTTTCTTTAATAGGTGATGTTCGTGCAGTTGAAATGGAAGACCTCGCCTCACCAAAGTTTGACATCATTATTAATGCAACTGCTGCTGGCATTGATGGGCAGAATCCTGAAATATCCCCGTTAATTTTCCGCAACGATAGCGTTTGTTACGATATGTATTATCAGTATGGGTTAACGCCTTTCCTCAGTTTTGCTCAGCAAAATGGTGTCTCACGCTTAGCTGATGGTTTAGGAATGTTGGTAGGGCAAGCGGCATATGCTTTTGAGCTATGGCATGATGTATTTCCTGAGATCGAATCTGTATTAACCGTTTTAAGGCGAGAATTATACGAATGAATCAAGCAATCCAATTTCCTGACCGTGAAGAATGGAATGAGGTGGAAAAGAAGGTCATATTCCCAGCAATGGTTGATGGTTTGTTGGTGGAATGTATGATTAGTGCTGATGAGTTAATTGTACGTTATGGAAAAGCTCATCACCCACTCGATCTTTTTCGTCAACATCGCTGGGATCTGGAAGAAGAGTTTGAAACAGCTATTTTGAGTGGGGATGATGATCAATTGGGACGTTACTCTTTGCCTTCAGATTGTGCCGATAAGTAATTGTCTTTCCAACGGGCGTAATTATTAGCGGAATAAAGTAGCCCTTCTAATTCTTCAGGTTTGAGTTTTCTCACTTGTTTGACAGGGCTACCAACGTACAGGTAACCACTCTCTAATTTCTTTCCTGGAGGAACGAGGCTGCCGGCTCCAACAACAACATCGTCTTCAATAATTACCCCATCAAGTAAAATGGAACCCATACCGACTAATACGCGGTTTCCAATCTGGCATCCATGCAACATCGCTTTATGGCCCACAGTAACATCTTCTCCGATTATCAGTGGGAATCCATCAGGATTATCAGAAGATTTATGCGTTACGTGCAAAACAGAGCCATCTTGAATATTTGTACGTGAGCCGACAGAGACATAATTTACATCGCCTCGGATAACGACAAGAGGCCAAATACTTACGTCATTTGCTAATCTGACATCACCAATCACAATAGAAGAAGGGTCTAAAAGAACTTTTTGGCCAATCTGAGGATATAAATTTAGATATTGGCGTAAAACTCTGTACATAAAAACCTCAACAGTAAGAGTAGATAGCAATTAATTGAAATGTTATTGAGGAAAGGATCACCATGCAATGGGAAAATTTGCCTTAATTTTAGTCTAATTGGATGGTTTTTATATTGAATGGAATAAAAAATAAGCGCTTGAAAATAAAATTCAAAAAAAACTATTGCCAGGCGCCGAAAACTCCCTATAATGCGCCACCACTGACCGACGCCGAGCTGAGACACGCCGCAGACGCCAGTCGGAGACCGGCGAAAAATAAACGCTTGACTCCGGAGGCAAACAGCGTAAGATACGCAGCCTCGCAACACGGAGAACCTCTCCGGTTGCCCCGCTCTTTAACAATTTAATCAGACAATCTGTGTGGGCACTCGCAAGACCCTA
>NZ_NJAI01000001.1:647561-650787 GCF_002632725.1 Xenorhabdus hominickii | reverse complement strand
TGCTCTTTAACAATCTGGAACAAGCTGAAAATTTGAAACAATCAGTACTGTAACCGCGCTAAGGCGGCAGTATTGAGGAGTCTCTCAATCACTCCAGTCCGAAGACACCTTCGGGTTGTGAGGTTAAGCGACTAAGCGTACACGGTGGATGCCTAGGCAGTCAGAGGCGATGAAGGGCGTGCTAATCTGCGATAAGCGCCGGTAAGGTGATATGAACCGCAATAACCGGCGATACCCGAATGGGGAAACCCAGTGCAATCCGTTGCACTATCATTAACTGAATTCATAGGTTAATGAGGCGAACCGGGGGAACTGAAACATCTCAGTACCCCGAGGAAAAGAAATCAACCGAGATTCCCCCAGTAGCGGCGAGCGAACGGGGAGCAGCCCAGAACCAACATCAGCATCCGCGTCAGGAGAACGGTCTGGAAAGGCCGGCAGTAAAGGGTGATAGCCCCGTATCTGAAGACGCAGGTGGTGTGAGTTCGACGAGTAGGGCGGGACACGTGGTATCCTGTCTGAACATGGGGGGACCATCCTCCAAGGCTAAATACTCCTGACTGACCGATAGTGAACCAGTACCGTGAGGGAAAGGCGAAAAGAACCCCGGCGAGGGGAGTGAAACAGAACCTGAAACCGTGTACGTACAAGCAGTGGGAGCCTTGATTTATCAGGGTGACTGCGTACCTTTTGTATAATGGGTCAGCGACTTATATTCTGTAGCAAGGTTAACCGTATAGGGGAGCCGCAGGGAAACCGAGTCTTAACTGGGCGTTAAGTTGCAGGGTATAGACCCGAAACCCGGTGATCTAGCCATGGGCAGGTTGAAGGTTGGGTAACACTAACTGGAGGACCGAACCGACTAATGTTGAAAAATTAGCGGATGACTTGTGGCTGGGGGTGAAAGGCCAATCAAACCGGGAGATAGCTGGTTCTCCCCGAAAGCTATTTAGGTAGCGCCTCGTGAATTCATCTTCGGGGGTAGAGCACTGTTTCGGCTAGGGGGTCATCCCGACTTACCAACCCGATGCAAACTGCGAATACCGAAGAATGTTATCACGGGAGACACACGGCGGGTGCTAACGTCCGTCGTGAAGAGGGAAACAACCCAGACCGCCAGCTAAGGTCCCCAAGTCATGGTTAAGTGGGAAACGAAGTGGGAAGGCTCAGACAGCCAGGATGTTGGCTTAGAAGCAGCCATCATTTAAAGAAAGCGTAATAGCTCACTGGTCGAGTCGGCCTGCGCGGAAGATGTAACGGGGCTAAACCATGCACCGAAGCTGCGGCAGCGACACTCAGGTGTTGTTGGGTAGGGGAGCGTTCTGTAAGCCTGCGAAGGTGTGCTGTGAGGCATGCTGGAGGTATCAGAAGTGCGAATGCTGACATAAGTAACGATAAAGCGGGTGAAAAACCCGCTCGCCGGAAGACCAAGGGTTCCTGTCCAACGTTAATCGGGGCAGGGTGAGTCGACCCCTAAGGCGAGGCCGAAAGGCGTAGTCGATGGGAAACGGGTTAATATTCCCGTACTCGGTGTTACTGCGAAGGGGGGACGGAGAAGGCTAGGCTGGCCGGGCGACGGTTGTCCCGGTTTAAGCGTGTAGGTGGGAAGAATTGGTAAATCCGTTCTTCTGTTAACACTGAGGCGTGATAACGAGGCACTACGGTGCTGAAGTAGCTGATGCCCCGCTTCCAGGAAAAGCCTCTAAGCTCCAGGTAACATTGAATCGTACCCCAAACCGACACAGGTGGTCAGGTAGAGAATACTCAGGCGCTTGAGAGAACTCGGGTGAAGGAACTAGGCAAAATGGTGCCGTAACTTCGGGAGAAGGCACGCTGGCGTTAGGTGAAAAGACACGCTCTTGGAGCCGAGGCCAGTCGCAGATACCAGCTGGCTGCAACTGTTTAATAAAAACACAGCACTGTGCAAACACGAAAGTGGACGTATACGGTGTGACGCCTGCCCGGTGCTGGAAGGTTAATTGATGGGGTTATCCGTAAGGAGAAGCTCTTGATCGAAGCCCCAGTAAACGGCGGCCGTAACTATAACGGTCCTAAGGTAGCGAAATTCCTTGTCGGGTAAGTTCCGACCTGCACGAATGGCGTAATGATGGCCAGGCTGTCTCCACCCGAGACTCAGTGAAATTGAACTCGCTGTGAAGATGCAGTGTACCCGCGGCAAGACGGAAAGACCCCGTGAACCTTTACTATAGCTTGACACTGAACCTTGAGCCTTGATGTGTAGGATAGGTGGGAGGCTGAGAAGTGTGGACGCCAGTCTGCATGGAGCCAACCTTGAAATACCACCCTTGAATGTTTGATGTTCTAACGTAGGCCCGTGAACCGGGTTGCGGACAGTGTCTGGTGGGTAGTTTGACTGGGGCGGTCTCCTCCCAAAGCGTAACGGAGGAGCACGAAGGTTAGCTAATCACGGTCGGACATCGTGAGGTTAGTGCAATGGCATAAGCTAGCTTGACTGCGAGAGTGACAGCTCGAGCAGGTACGAAAGTAGGTCATAGTGATCCGGTGGTTCTGAATGGAAGGGCCATCGCTCAACGGATAAAAGGTACTCCGGGGATAACAGGCTGATACCGCCCAAGAGTTCATATCGACGGCGGTGTTTGGCACCTCGATGTCGGCTCATCACATCCTGGGGCTGAAGTAGGTCCCAAGGGTACGGCTGTTCGCCGTTTAAAGTGGTACGCGAGCTGGGTTTAGAACGTCGTGAGACAGTTCGGTCCCTATCTGCCGTGGGCGTTGGAAGATTGAAAGGGGCTGCTCCTAGTACGAGAGGACCGGAGTGGACGCACCACTGGTGTTCGGGTTGTCATGCCAATGGCACTGCCCGGTAGCTAAGTGCGGAAGAGATAACCGCTGAAAGCATCTAAGCGGGAAACTTGCCTTGAGATGAGTCTTCCCTTGTCCCTAGAGGACACTAAAGGAACGTTCGAGACGAGGACGTAGATAGGCTGGGTGTGTAAGCGTTGCGAGACGTTGAGCTAACCAGTACTAATGAACCGTGCGGCTTAACCTGACAACACCGAAGGTGTTTTGGGGTGAGAGAGCAGTTTCAGAGACTAATCAGCTTGTTCGAGATGAGAAACAGAATTTGTCTGGCGGCAATAGCGCGGTGGTCCCACCTGACCCCATGCCGAACTCAGCAGTGAAACGCCGTAGCGCCGATGGTAGTGTGGGGTCTCCCCATGTGAGAGTAGGGAACTGCCAGACA
>NZ_NJAI01000001.1:577014-647461 GCF_002632725.1 Xenorhabdus hominickii | reverse complement strand
GTGGTCCCACCTGACCCCATGCCGAACTCAGCAGTGAAACGCCGTAGCGCCGATGGTAGTGTGGGGTCTCCCCATGTGAGAGTAGGGAACTGCCAGACATGTATTTAAAAGCCGGTTGCTGGCCCAAAAGGCAGCCAGGTTAAAGAAATTCGGTGGTGCGGTAGTTCAGTTGGTTAGAATACCGGCCTGTCACGCCGGGGGTCGCGGGTTCGAGTCCCGTCCGCACCGCCACCGTATTTAGGGGCGTAGTTCAATTGGTAGAGCACCGGTCTCCAAAACCGGGTGTTGGGAGTTCGAGTCTCTCCGCCCCTGCCAGTTAACAACTAAGTAATAATTGATATAGCTTTCAGATTAATAGCCCAGCTAAGATTAGCTGGGTTTTTTCTTGTTTATTATTTACCAACTCATTATATTGCTTCTTATTGTCGTTTTTTGCAGAAGTTATTTATTCTTCTGCACTCTCATATTTTCTTCCTTTTCCCTTATCTTTTTTCTCTTATAAAAGTTGTTTTCGAGCCGTTATAGGTGCTTTTTCGACAGGAATTTTTAGTAGTTGTTGGATAAAGGCTTGCTGGTCACTGTTTTGCAGCCATACTGCATACAATGGTCTCTCTATTAATTCGTTATTGGGTGAGGCTACAAGTTTTGGATATTCTTCTTGCCAATGTACTGGAAGAAAGGTGGTAGCATTTACGCTATCCAATAGTTCTCTGGCAATATGTGCTGATGTGGTTGTAATGATCGGAGGATGGTCATTCTTTAAAATCAGTTGTTCTTGTTGATGGAAATCAGCTCCCCATTCCAACTTGATGTAATTTTCAATACCCTTTTCAATATTATGCTGAGTCGTTAATAAAGTAAGTTGGATGTTACCGATCAACTGACTTTGGAATTCATCCATTTTTGGGGGTTCTGTAGTAATTAAGAGATCTAATTCTCGAGAATGGAGTTGTTTAACTAGCGACTGGCGTGTAGAAACCCGAGATTCGACCCTTGTTTCCTGATGAATTTGATAAAATTTATTTAGCCAGTTTGTCAGGTAACCTTCCCATAGCGATGCTGTAGAGCCGATAGAGAGTTCTGTATGCTGGGCAACATAGTTGATTTCTTTTTTCGCTAATTGCCAAGTATTCATTAGTGACTCTGCATAGGGTACAAGGCGCTCTCCGGCTGCTGTTAGGCGGATATTATTGCGATGCCGTGTGAATAAATTGGTACCCAACTGATTTTCTAATTGGCGGATCCGAAAGCTAACAGCGGATTGTGTTAGATAGAGTGATTCAGCGGCCCGACCAAAGTGACGAGTCTTACTGACTTCCAAAAAGGTTTTCAGTAATTCAGTGTCCACATGCATCTCCAATAGTTTTTGTCGTTAAGATTTAAATATTTTGTTTTACAGAATGTCAAGCCTCCCTAATACTCCGCGCCATAATTAGTATGACATTAGAGTTAGGAGTGTGTCAGATGGCTGAAAGCTTCATCACGACTAATCGTTTTTTCGATAATAAACATTATCCGCGTGGATTTTCCCGTCATGGTGATTTCACCATCAAAGAAGCTCAATTACTAGAACGCTCTGGTAATGCGTTCAATGAGCTGGATCTTGGGAAACGCGAACCGAAAACAGAAGAAGAAAAACTGTTTGTTGCTGTTTGCCGTGGTGAAAGAGCGCCCGTAACAATTGAAGAAAAGGTATGGACTAAGTATTTGGCAAAAATCAGCCGTCCAAAACGTTTTCATACTCTTTCCGGCGGAAAACCGCAGGTAGATCCTACCGAGGACTATACCGATACTGATGATTAATACCATCATTGATATTAATGATCCATCAAGAGGGGCAAAAACGCCCCCTTTTCTAATTTTACCCAGCCTGTTTCTGTAATTGGATAAGTAATCTATCCATACTTCGATAGCTGAGTGCTTCCATAATATCCGGTTTTTCTATTCTTTTTTGTTCTTTTAAGTCTGCAATTGTACGGGAAACTTTGAGTATTCTGTGCCAGGCTCGTATGGATAGCCCTAATTTTAATAATGTGTTTTCCAGAAAAATGGCATCTTCCATTCTAAGTTTGCAAATATTTTCAGTTTGTTTGCTATTGAGATGAGCGTTGATGTGGCCACATCGTTCTATTTGTATTTTTCTGGCAGCTTGTACACGTTTTCTGACCTCATGGCTACTTTCTCCATGTTTGGTTGATGATTGGCTTAAAATACCAGGAGGAAGCAAGGGAACATCAATGGAGAGGTCAAAACGATCTAAAAAAGGGCCCGAGAGTTTAGAAAGGTAGCGCAATATCTGGTGTGGACTACTTCGATTGTGCGCTCCTTGATGATAGCCCGTTGGGCTTGGATTCATGGCAGCGATCAACTGAACTTGGGCAGGAAAGCAGACTTTTGCTCTTGCTCGGGATATCACGATCTCACCAGATTCCAATGGCTCACGTAGTGCATCGAGGACACTTCGGTTGAATTCAGGCAATTCATCCAGAAATAATACACCATTATGCGCAAGAGAAATTTCTCCCGGCTTAGGTATTGAACCTCCACCAACGAGAGCTGCCATTGACGAGCTATGGTGAGGAGCCCTAAATGGGCGTGTATGCCATTTTTGTGTGGATGCTGGACATCCGGATAAACTGTTGATTGCGGCAACGTCTAAAGCCTCCTGGTGCGTTAATGAGGGTAGTAAGTAACATAATCGGCTGGCAAGCATGGTTTTGCCTGTTCCTGGAGGCCCGAGTAGCAGAAGATTATGACCGCCAGCAGCTGTGATCTCCAAGGCTCGCTTGGCTTGCTCTTGGCCAATAATATCCTGTATGTCCAGAACGCATGGTTCGGCTTGTAGTTCAATAGGTGGAGGAGGGGATAAGATGCAGCTTTCTCCCTGTAAGAAGTGGCAGACTTGCAGTAAGTGATTTGCCATCAGGGTTTCATTCTGGGATAAAATTGCCAGCTCAGCTTGATTTTCTGAGGACAGAATTAGTTGCCTACCTGCTGCTTTTGCACTCAATGCTGCGGGAATAGCTCCCATAATCCGCCGTATTTCACCAGAAAGCGCCAATTCCCCCAAAAATTCATAATGATGTAGTTTATTTGTTGCGATTTGCTCCGATGCAGCCAAGATTGCGATAGCAATAGGTAAGTCATATCTTCCCCCTTCTTTCGGGAGATCTGCCGGTGCCAAATTGACAGTGATTCTTTTCGGTGGATAAGTAAAGCCACTGTTGAGTAGTGCGCTTCTGACTCGATCTCTAGCTTCCTTAACGGTAGTTTCAGGTAACCCAACGAGAGTTAGACCGGGTAATCCATTACTGATATGGGCTTCTATTGTGACGATAGGAGAATCAATACCAATAGTTGCCCGTGTATGAATGACGGCGAGTGCCATGATGCTCTCCTTAGCAAGAAAGTGGCTATCATAAATTTATAAAAAATAATAGAAAGTCACCTTTTGGTATTTTGTGAAGAGATTCGTAAATATATTTACTGTTACAGTAATCCTGAAAATATTTCTTATTTCTCGTTTAATAATAACTACATGTTATTTATATATAATATGACTAACTGCCATTCTTCTGTTAAAGAAACTTAATAATAAACTTATCATGTAATCTTAAAATTATTTCATTGTTTATTAGTAATTTTTTCTTCATTTTTATTGGCGTTATCATTGCTAATGATAATAACTATTCATCAATAATATTGTTTGTTGTCGTGTTATTCGTAGGTGGAAGATTAAATTACTGTTTTATGATTTTACTTGGTAATTATTTTATTAAACAGGTAGATAGTGATTTTTTCAGGATGATAAAGGAATAAATTCTAGTGGATTTATCTATTGATTTTTCTATCTTGATGAAAATTATGAATAAAATAAATTTATTCTGAAAAAATAAAAATAAACATTGTCAACAATCATAGAAAGTGATAACTCTTAATTATACGTTAAGCCTAAAAATTAAAACCAAGAGAATTATGAACACATTTGTCCTAGTGATTAGCCTAATTATTGTGAGTGTGGTGGTGATTATTATCCCACCGTGCGGGGCTGCACTTGGACGAAGGAAGGCTTAGACAAAATAGCCAGATTTCAAAAAACCCCCGCACCGAAAGGCGCGGGGGTTTTTTTTGGCACATAGAAACAAGCATAACATGACATCACAACAGCCAATTATAAGGTAAACACAACGGGGGACGGCAATGAGCGGGGCACAAGCGGTTGTAGAAGCATTACGAACACAGGGAATTGAAAAAGTTTTCGGGTATCCCGGTGGAGCCATCATGCCAGTTTATGATGCCTTATATGACGGGGGAATTGAGCATTTGTTATGCCGTCATGAACAAGGCGCTGTTATGGCTGCAATCGGCTATGCAAGGGCGAGTGGCAAGCCCGGAGTCTGCATTGCAACATCAGGGCCAGGTGCGACAAATTTAATCACGGGATTGGCTGATGCGTTGTTAGATTCGGTTCCTGTTGTGGCGATTACTGGTCAGGTGAGTTCTGAGTTTATAGGGACGGATGCCTTTCAGGAAATTGATATTTTGGGTATGTCTCTTTCCTGCACAAAACACAGCTTTCTTGTTGATTCACTGGAAAAATTACCCCAAATAATGGCTGATGCCTTTACCATCGCGATGAGTGGTCGCCCCGGCCCTGTTTTGGTGGATTTACCGAAAGATATCCAGTTAGCCCAATGTGATTTTGCACCGTATCTGAGACCCGTATCCCCTCAGTCTCCCCTTCCTAAACACGAATTGGAACAGGCTCGCCAGTTGTTGGCTTCATCCCGGAAGCCTGTTTTGTATGTGGGAGGCGGAGTAGGCATGTCTGGTGCTGCTCCTGAATTGCGGCGTTTTGTTGCAGAGACAGGGACCCCGGTTGTTTCCACATTGAAGGGTTTGGGCGCTGCGGATTTTGAACATGAATGCTACTTAGGCATGTTAGGGATGCATGGCACGAAAGCGGCCAATCTTGCTGTTCAATCTTGTGATTTGTTAATCGCGGTGGGTGCCCGTTTTGATGATCGCGTGACAGGGAAATTAAATACCTTTGCCCCTTATGCCAAAGTGATCCATTTAGATATTGATCCTGTTGAATTCAATAAATTACGTCAGACCCATGTTTCATTATTGGGGGATGTGAAAACATTGTTGCCTCACTTACAGCAGCCTTTATCAATTCAGTCTTGGCAGCAAGAAATCAAACAATTAAAAAACAAATATACATGGCGTTATGAATATCAGGGTGAGAGCATTTATGCTCCATCGCTGTTAAAGCAAATTTCTGATCGTGCGCCATCTAGTACGGTGGTCACAACCGATGTTGGGCAGCATCAAATGTGGACGGCCCAGCACATGACATTTAGCCAACCGGAAAACTTCATCACATCAAGTGGTCTGGGTACGATGGGATTTGGCATTCCAGCAGCGGTTGGTGCTCAGATGGCACGTCCGGAAGATATGGTTATCTGTATTTCCGGTGATGGTTCTTTCATGATGAATGTTCAGGAGCTGGGAACTATCAAACGAAAACAGTTGCCAATCAAACTGATCTTATTAGACAACCAGCGCTTGGGCATGGTCCGTCAGTGGCAAGAACTGTTTTTTGAAGAGCGTTATAGCGAAACCACTTTAACAGATAATCCTGATTTTCTGACATTGGCGGAAGCCTTTGGTATTCCCGGGCAGAGAATCACAGATAAAGCACAGGTGAACGACGCATTGGATGCCTTGTTCAACAGCGAGGGTGCGTATTTATTACATGTATCCATTGATGAATTAGAAAATGTATGGCCATTGGTTCCACCAGGCGCAAGTAACGCAACCATGTTGGAGAAGTCATTATGATGCAGCATCAACTTGCTATTCAGGCGCGATTTTGTCCTGAAATTTTGGAGCGAATTCTGAGAGTTACCCGTCACCGTGGATTTCAGATATGCGCATTGAATATGGATCATACAACAGATAGTGATAATGTAAGTATTGAACTCACCGTCGCCAGTCAGCGTCCCGTTAATTTACTTTTTTCTCAACTGATGAAATTAGTCGACGTTGCTGGTGTCGAGATCCAACACAAAAAATCACTATTAATAAGCGCATAATGCGTATTTGAAGGAAACTGAGAATGACAAAGCAGGCTGATTATATTTGGTTCAACGGAGAAATGGTGCCTTGGGCAGATGCGAAAGTTCATGTTATGTCCCACGCCTTACATTATGGTACTTCGGTATTTGAAGGGATTCGTTGCTATGACTCTCACAAAGGGCCGGTTGTTTTTCGTCATCGTGAACATATGAAGCGCTTACATGACTCAGCCAAAATTTACCGTTTACCGGTGAGCCAGAGTGTTGATGAATTAATGGAAGCTTGTCGTGAAACACTCCGCAAAAATAAATTAGTTAGTGCTTATATTCGACCATTGGTATTTATTGGGGATGTTGGCATGGGAGTCAATCCTCCCGATGGTTATAAAACTGACGTTATCATCGCGGCTTTCCCGTGGGGGGCTTATCTCGGAGAAGAAGCTCTCGATCAGGGAATTGATGCAATGGTGTCCTCATGGAATCGAGTCGCGGCAAATACGATCCCAACAGGCGCAAAAGCAGGAGGAAATTATCTCTCCTCTTTGCTGGTGGGGAGTGAAGCTCGTCGTCATGGTTATCAGGAAGGTATTGCTCTCGATGTTCATGGTTACATTTCAGAGGGAGCAGGGGAAAACTTGTTTGAAGTGAAAGATGGCATTCTGTTTACGCCACCATTTACTTCATCCGCTCTGCCGGGTATTACGCGTGATGCCATCATCAAATTGGCGCAGGATCTTGGCTTAGAGGTACGTGAGCAGACACTTTCCCGTGAGTCACTCTATTTGGCTGATGAGGTCTTCATGACCGGTACAGCAGCAGAAATTACGCCAGTTCGCAGTGTTGATGGTATTCAAGTTGGTATTGGTAAATGTGGACCTATCACTAAAAAAATCCAAAATGCATTCTTTGGCTTATTTAACGGGACAACAGAAGATAAGTGGGGTTGGTTAGACCCTGTAAGCCCTTAATAAAAAATACAATATTTAGCAGGTGGCTCGTTCCCCACCTGCTTCCTAATAATTAGATAAGACATGGGAGTGAAGACAATGCCTAAATACCGTTCTGCCACAACAACTCATGGCCGCAATATGGCCGGAGCCCGCGCTTTATGGCGTGCGACGGGCATGACCGATGCCGATTTTGGAAAACCCATCATTGCCGTTGTGAATTCATTTACTCAGTTCGTGCCCGGACATGTCCACTTACGGGATTTAGGGAAGTTGGTGGCAGAACAGATTGAGGCATCAGGAGGCGTTGCGAAGGAATTCAATACTATTGCTGTTGATGACGGCATTGCGATGGGGCATGGTGGAATGCTCTACTCATTGCCGTCACGTGAGCTGATTGCTGACTCAGTTGAATATATGGTCAATGCTCACTGTGCTGATGCGATGGTGTGTATTTCCAACTGTGACAAAATTACGCCGGGAATGTTGATGGCATCATTGCGTTTGAATATCCCCGTGATTTTTGTTTCTGGTGGCCCGATGGAAGCAGGGAAAACACGCTTATCTGATCAGATAATCAAGTTGGATCTGGTTGATGCCATGATTCAGGGAGCCAATCCCAACGTCAGTGATGAACAGAGTGATCAAATTGAACGCTCGGCTTGCCCGACCTGCGGTTCTTGCTCTGGTATGTTCACGGCGAATTCGATGAATTGTCTGACCGAAGCGCTGGGTCTTTCGCAACCGGGTAACGGTTCTCTTCTCGCTACCCATGCGGATCGTAAAACTCTTTTCATTAATGCAGGCAAACGCATCGTCGAGCTGACCAAACGCTATTATGAACAAAATGATGATAGTGCCCTTCCGCGTAACATTGCGACCAAAGCGGCATTTGAAAATGCCATGACATTGGATATCGCAATGGGCGGTTCGACCAATACCGTTCTGCATCTGCTGGCAGCTGCGCAAGAAGGGGAAGTTGATTTCACTATGGCAGATATTGAGCGTCTGTCTCGTCAAGTTCCTCATTTATGTAAGGTTGCTCCAAGCACTCAAAAATACCATATGGAAGATGTGCACCGCGCTGGAGGCGTAGTTGGTATCCTCGGTGAATTGGATCGGGCAGGGTTATTAAATCGAGAAGTAAAAAATGTGTTGGGGTTGGATTTGCCACAAACGCTGGCACAGTACGACATTATGCTGACACAGGATGAAAGCGTTAAGAGTATGTATTCGGCAGGCCCGGCAGGTATTCGGACCACACAGGCTTTTTCTCAAGACTGTCGCTGGCCGTCTTTGGATACAGACCGAGAAGAAGGGTGCATTCGTGAGCGTGCCCATGCTTACAGTCAGGATGGTGGTTTGGCAGTTTTGTTTGGCAACATCGCCGCAGATGGTTGCATCGTGAAAACGGCAGGAGTGGATGAAGGAAGCCTGACTTTCCGTGGTCCTGCCAAAGTTTATGAAAGTCAGGAAGATGCGGTAGAAGCGATTTTAGGCGGCAAAGTCGTTGCGGGGGATGTTGTTGTTATTCGCTATGAAGGTCCGAAAGGCGGTCCCGGCATGCAGGAAATGCTCTATCCAACTACCTATTTAAAATCAATGGGGTTGGGCAAGAGTTGTGCCTTGATCACGGATGGGCGCTTTTCAGGAGGCACATCGGGATTATCGATTGGACATGTTTCTCCAGAAGCGGCGAGTGGTGGTTTGATTGGGTTGGTGAATAATGGCGATCTCATCAATATTGATATTCCAAACCGTAAAATTCAGCTAGATGTTAACGAAATAGAATTTGCTGAACGTCAACAGGCTGAATTATCGCGTGGAGATAAGGCATGGACACCGAAATCCCGTGAGCGCCAAGTTTCTTTTGCGTTGCGTGCATATGCTTCATTGGCGACCAGTGCCGACAAAGGTGCTGTGCGCGATAAAACCAAACTGGGGAGTTAATTGTGGCTGTTTATCCTCTTAAGACAGATAAACCCAAAGGGTCGGAATATCTTAAAGCTGCATTAAGCGCACCTGTTTATGATGTTGCTCAGGTTACCCCATTGCAGGAAATGAAAAAAACATCGGCTCGTTTAGGCAATAAAATTTTAGTTAAACGAGAAGATCGCCAGTTAGTGCATAGCTTTAAATTGCGTGGCGCATACGCGATGATCGCCAGCTTGTCTGAAGAGCAGAAAGCGAAAGGGGTGATTACGGCTTCTGCGGGTAATCATGCTCAAGGTGTTGCGTTATCTGCCAGTAAGGTTGGTGCGAAAGCTACTATCGTTATGCCGATAGCGACAGCGGATATTAAAGTTGATGCAGTACGCAGTTTTGGGGGCGAAGTCCTGTTATACGGCGCAAATTTTGACGAAGCCAAATCCAAAGCGATCATGATAGCGAAAGAGCAGGGTTATACTTTTGTACCGCCATTTGATCATCCTGCGGTTATCGCGGGTCAAGCGACACTGGCTATGGAACTTTTGCAGCAGGATGCCCATCTTGATCGTATTTTCGTACCCGTTGGTGGTGGAGGTTTGATTGCTGGCGTTGCTGTCCTCATCAAACAACTTGTCCCCGAAATTAAAGTGATTGGTGTAGAAGCCGAAGATTCAGCTTGTCTGAAAGCGGCATTGGAGGCTGGTCATCCGGTCGATTTGCCTCGCGTTGGGCTATTTGCGGAAGGTGTTGCAGTTAAACGTATTGGCGATGAAACATTCCGTCTTTGCCAGCAATATGTTGATGATGTCATTACGGTAGACAGCGATGCCATTTGTGCAGCGATGAAAGATATCTTTGAAGATGTCAGGGCGATCGCCGAACCATCAGGAGCATTGGCATTGGCGGGCTTGAAGAAATATGTCCAACAGCATCAGATCCAAGGAGAACGGCTGACGCATATTCTTTCTGGTGCCAATGTGAATTTTCATGGTTTACGTTACGTGTCTGAACGTTGTGAACTGGGAGAGCAAAGAGAGGCGTTGTTGGCTGTTACGATTCCTGAACATAAGGGAAGTTTCCTGAATTTTTGTCAGACTCTGGGGACTCGTGTCGTGACGGAATTCAGTTATCGTTATTCGGATGCGACCGATCCAAACCAAGCTTGTATTTTTGTCGGTATCAGATTGAGTCGGGGAAATGCTGAACGCTGTGAAATCATTGAAGAACTCAAAGCATCGGGATATCAGGTCGCTGATTTTACTGATGATGAAATGGCAAAACTGCATGTTCGTTACATGATCGGAGGCAGGCCATCCAAGCCTTTACAGGAGCGGTTATTTAGTTTTGCCTTTCCTGAATCACCGGGAGCATTGCTGAAATTTTTGCAGACACTGGGGACTCACTGGAATATCACCTTGTTTCATTATCGCAGCCACGGTATGGATTATGGCCGAGTATTGGCGGCTTTCGAACTTTCAGGGCCGGAAGTCCGTTTTGATCGCCATTTGGATGATCTGGGCTACGAATATCATGATGAAACCAGCAACCCTTCATTTAACTTGCTGTTGAAATGATAATTTAATAGTGGTGAAGAATTAACACGGGAAAGAAAATAGCACCTTCAAAGGTGCTATTTTGGCGATGTACTTTTTGTGGCAATGTATTCTGTCTATCTCGACATCATGCTTTCTTCTTCCCGATGGTGGGTTTTGCCAGACTTATCAAAATCAGCATCATCAGGAAAATAAAACCGAACAACCAATAAATCTCATTGGCCGAAATAATCATCCCCTGATAAGTAATCTCACGTGCCAGAGTGCTGTTTATTTGTGTATGCGATAAGCCAAGTTGCTGCATATGTTCATAAGATTGTGTCGAAATAGGGTTATAAGGTGTCATTGTGTGAGTGAGTTGAACATGGTGCACAGACTCACGGTTTGACCATATCGTTGTTGTGATAGATATTCCCACTGATGTTGCCAGAGTACGAAGGAAGTTGAATAAGCCGCCAGCGGAAGCGACCTTATCAGGTTCAATATCGGATAATATGATGGCGTTCAATGGCATAATCAGGCAGGCGATAGCAAATCCTTGTACAAACTGAGGCCATGCTGCGGCTGTAAAATCCATGGAGCGTTCGAAAGTATAGGCTCGCCAGAAGAAACATAGGGCAAAAATGATAAAACTGAATATCACCAGATAACGCATATCGATCTTTGAGCTGAAACGGCCAATAAGAGGAGCAAGCATTATCGGCATGATCCCCAATGGCGCCATAGTTAAACCAGCCCAAGTTGCGGTATAACCAAAAACGATCTGTAATAATTGGGGTTGTAGGACAAGAGTTCCTATATGTAACAAGAAAGCCAGACTGATACACACGGTACCAATGGTAAAGTTGCGGGATTTAAATAGTGATAAATCGAGGATAGGGGAACTGTCGGTCAATTCCCAGATAATGAGAAACGTCAGGCAAACAACCGCAATAATGGTTAATGTAATAATCTCTATTGAATTAAACCAGTCTAATTCTTTTCCTCGATCAAGTAATAACTGAAAACACCCAACGCCTACGACTAATAAAATCAGCCCCACCGCATCAATTTGGCTGGCTGCTTTTTTAGTTTCTCGTCCCTTGAGCACGACCCAAGTGATTGCGATCACAGCGAGACCAAAAGGAATATTGATCAGAAATATCCATCCCCAACGGTAATTATCACTGATCCAGCCTCCCAATATCGGGCCACAAACGGGGGCAACAACAATGGTCATGGACCAAAGCGCCAATGCCATATTCCGTTTTATCGGAGGGTAGTTATTCAGAAGCAGGCTTTGTGAAAGAGGGATAACTGGGCCAGCAGCAAGCCCCTGCAAGACACGGGAAATAATCAGCATTTCCAAATTATGGGAAATGCCGCATAGCCAAGAAGCCACAACAAATGCGATAGTTGCGACCAAAAAAACACGCACTTCCCCAAAACGTTTTGCTAACCAGCCCGTTAACGGAATAGAAATGGCATTTGCCACGGCAAACGAGGTAATGACCCAAGTTCCTTGAGATGTTGATGAACCTAAATCGCCTGCAATAGTTGAAATAGCCACATTGGCAATGGTCAGATCCAGTATTTGTAAAAAAGCAGCGAGCGCTAAAGCTAGCGTTAGCCAGCCCAGTTTGGTTCCTGATAATGGCTCCTTTGACATACCTATCTCACTTAATTTTCACAAAGATTAGCGACTGGAATTCGAGTGAATAATCTCGTCAATTAACCGTTCAATCTCTTCGGTGTCGTGCGACAAGATATTGGTTTCATATACGCTGCCTTGACGAGGTTTTTTGGATAGAACCTCGCCATCCTGATTGCGAGTATCGACAGAAACATGCATAGATAGACCAATCCTCAAAGGATGGTTTGCCAACTGTCGGGCATCCAGTTCAATACGAACGGGGAGACGTTGAACAATTTTGATCCAGTTGCCTGTGGCGTTTTGTGCAGGAAGCAGTGAGAATGCGCTGCCAGTCCCCATATCCAGACCGATAACCTGTCCTTTGTAACTGATATCACTCCCGTAAAAATCACTGATGAGTGTGACAGGTTGCCCAATGCGTACATTAGCAAGTTGAACTTCTTTAAAATTGGCATCAACCCAGAGTTGTTCGGTTGGGACAATGACCATTAAAGGAGTACCGTTTTTTATTTGTGAGCCGACCTGAACATTGCGACGAGAAATATAACCTGTGACGGGTGCAATAATTCGGGTACGTTGTAAAGTTAACCATGCATCCCGAAGTTGGGTTGTAGCCAATTGGATCGTCGGTTGTTGGGCAAGCGGCGTGTTTATGATGAGCGCCTTGTTAGCGCGGAATTTCTGGCGTGCAACATCTAATTCAGATTTGGCTATCTGGACATGACTGCGGGCATGGCTCAGGTTCTCTTTGGCAATGGCGCCCGTTGTGCCCAAATGCTCTCGTCGCTTTAAATCCTCTACCGCTTGCTGCCACTGCGTTTGTTTCAGAGCAACATTCGCCAGTAATTTCTCATTATCGATAATTGTTTGATGTGTTTGTCTGACACTATTGGCAAGAATATTTTTGGCTCGTTCTAATGCATGTTCTGCATCTACCGTATCCAGTTGTATCAAAATATCACCTTGCCGGACAAAATCGGTATTCTCTGCATAAATGCTTGTCACACTGCCTGACACTTGCGCCATGACTTGAACTTGGTTGCCGGCAACATAGGCATCGTCAGTCGTCTGATAATGGCGAAGAGCTGTAAACCAATAGGCAAGATAACCTAAGCCTGCTGAGATAAATAAAAATGTCACAAGGATCAGCACTGGCTTGCGTTTTGATGTTTTCTCCATATCTGATGGCGATGTCATTTTTTCCTCCACTATTTATCCCATGAATTTAATTGGAAACAAAAATAATTATGGTTGTAGTGATCTGACTAAAACCCCTGAATGACTCATGTAATGAGTCGTTCAGGGGAAGTAGCCTAATAAGGAGATATGTTTTTTAATTGAATAAACTGGCTATGCCCTTCATTTTTCAAGCTGTCTCTTTGTTGGCTTCATTCATTCACTTGCCACCTTGATACAACTCGAAATCTATTGGCTATAGAGAAAAATAATCAGCAAAATCAGCGCTGGCATTCTTTAATTCGGAGGGGCGTAATCCATATAACTTCATACACGTTCGGCTAAGGTGGGCGCTGTCAGAAAATCCACTTTGATAGGCCAGTGCAGTGAGTGAGTTAGGAGAATGGATATTTTCAAAGGCATGGTGGAATCGTTTCCAGAGTAAATAACCACGGAAATTGATCCCCATTTCTTGCCGGAACAGATGTAAAAAGCGGCTTTCCGACAAATAGAGACGTTTGGATATTTCATGGGAAGAAATACACTTAACTGATAATTCAGAAATGAGCGTTGTTGCTTTGACAATCCGGTCATCCAAATAACAATCACAGTCATCTAATTGGCCTAGCCAATAATTGAGAATGAGAATGTTAGGCGAAGTATTAGATTGCACACAATAAACGAAATAATCTGCTATCAGGCGGGATGATTCTGATTCGAGGTAGACGATATCTGAATTTTTGATTTTGTGTAATAGCAAGTGATAGAGAGGATGAATGGGATCCACCAAAAAGTTAAAACAGGGTTCATCTTCAGTATGTAGCCTGTGTTTAATATTACTGGCAACAATAAATCCATAGGCTTGCTGCGGCCTTTGTTCTGTATCAATTCTTATCTTTGAATAATGAGGTGAAACCGTTAATTGAAGACATGGATGGTGGTGCCACTCTGTTTTCATATTATGTGAGAGCACCAAATATTGGCTGTTATACTCATATAACCTAACGGCATAGGGGATTTTATTGATTGCCTGTATCATGTCATCACTTTATTGTCAGATAACAATAATCCCCAAAATGTCTTTATCAGAGGTTCATGCAGCCGTTTGCTAAGCGCACAGACACCTAATTCAAACGGTTCAACCAGATAAATATTTTCCAACAGTGACACCCGGTTACGGACGGGTTCAGGGCTATTTTCAACCACAACCGCAGGAATTAATGCGATACCACAACCTAACGCGACCATGGAAACAATCGCTTCATGACCAGAAACGGTAGCATAAATCTGTGGGTGGTGGATTTTGTTCCGTCGGAACCAAAGCTCAATGCGTTTACGGGAAGGCCCATGTTCCGGCAAAATAAACGGAATCGCATTCCAATCCGGTTGTTCCTGCATTGCCAGCGCTCTTACGGCACAAGGCAACGAGGGCGCAATCAATACTAAAGGAATTTCGCCGATTTTGGTAAAACCGATATTATCCGGTAGCTTCTCCGGTTTTCCGGCAATACCCAAATCCACTTCTGTAGATTGCACCTTATCGACAGCATCAGCAGCATCTCCTGTTGTCAATTTGATCTCCACCAAAGGGTGTTCAGCTCGGAACTTATCCAGAACTTGTGGAAGGTGACTATAAGCGGCAGTAACTGAACAGAAAAGGCGTAACTCGCCTGTCAAAGATGGACTTTGATGATTAAGAGAATGTTGTAATTGTTGGTATTGTAAAAGCGTTTGCTGAGCAAATAGTTTTAATTGTTCCCCCGCGGAGGTCAATTTTACTGTCCTGTTATCTCGTAGAAATAATGGATGCCCTAATTGTTCTTCAAGTCGTTGGATTTGGCGTGAAAGTGTGGACGGGCTGACATGTATTGCCTTGGCTGTGCGTCCAAAATGGCAACTTTCTGCAAGATGTAAAAACAGTTTTAAATCACGTAGATCCATAGTTATTGCGCCTTTTACTGAATATTTTTGCTGTCAATAGCCATCAAAAAAGAATGTTGCATAAACTGCAATATAGTCTTGTTAATATATCAATTTAAGCAATAGCGTTCATGTCATATATTGGTTTTATGCAAACAACCTCACACCTAATTATATCGGAGTCACCATGGCTAATTATTTTGATACGTTAAACTTGCGCCAACAATTAGCGCAGTTAGGCAAATGTCGTTTTATGGCACGGGAAGAATTTGCTGACGAAGCAGGATATTTAAAAGGCAAGAAAGTGGTGATTGTCGGCTGTGGGGCGCAAGGGCTAAATCAAGGGCTTAATATGCGTGATTCAGGTTTGGATATTGCCTATGCCTTGCGTAACGAAGCGATAGAAGAAAAACGCGCATCATGGCGTAAGGCAACCGAAAATGGCTTTAAGGTTGGTACATATGAAGAATTGATCCCACACGCCGATCTGGTTATTAACCTGACGCCTGACAAACAGCATTCTGCGGTTGTTCAGGCGGTGCAACCTTTAATGAAAGAAGACGCGACATTGGGATATTCCCACGGCTTCAATATTGTAGAAGTGGGTGAACAGATCCGTAAAGATATTACTGTCGTGATGGTTGCACCTAAGTGCCCGGGTACGGAAGTTCGCGAAGAATATAAACGTGGATTTGGTGTTCCAACCTTGATTGCTGTTCATCCGGAAAACGATGCGAAAGGCGAAGGGCTGGCTATTGCGAAAGCGTGGGCGGCGGCTACTGGTGGCCATCGTGCGGGGGTTCTGGAATCTTCTTTTGTAGCAGAAGTAAAATCTGACCTGATGGGCGAACAGACCATTTTGTGTGGTATGTTACAGGCTGGTTCCCTGCTGTGTTATGACAAACTGATTGCCGAGGGTGCAGAGTCAGGTTATGCCGGCAAATTAATTCAGTTTGGTTGGGAGACTATCACCGAAGCTCTGAAACAAGGCGGCATTACGCTGATGATGGATCGTCTTTCCAATCCAGCAAAACTGCGTGCTTATGCCCTTTCTGAGCAACTGAAAGTGATTTTGGCTCCACTGTTCCAGAAACATATGGATGATATTATTTCTGGCGAATTTTCTTCCGCGATGATGGCTGACTGGGCGGATGATGATAAAAATCTACTGACTTGGCGTGAGGAAACGGGCAAGACACCATTTGAAAATTACCCGGACTATAACGGTCACATCAGCGAGCAAGAATACTTTGACCATGGCGTGTTGATGATTGCGATGGCCAAGGCAGGTGTCGAGCTGGCATTTGAAACGATGGTGGATTCCGGCATTATTGAAGAGTCTGCTTATTACGAATCGCTGCACGAGTTGCCGCTGATTGCGAATACCATTGCTCGTAAGCGTCTGTATGAAATGAATGTGGTAATTTCCGATACGGCTGAATACGGTAACTATCTGTTCTCTTACGTTGCAGTTCCATTACTTAAAGAGAAATTTATGGCTACTTTGCAGGCTGGGGACATTGGTAAATCCGTGGCAGATAGTAGTATCGACAATGCTCAATTACGTGATGTTAACGAAGCTATTCGTAACCATCCGATTGAAATTATCGGCCATACTCTGCGTGGTTATATGACTGATATGAAACGCATCTCTGTCGGTGGATAATTTTCTTATCAGACAGACTCTATAAATGCCATACATGAGATAACGCCCGATGAAATCCTATCAGGCGTTATTTTTTTATAATGATTTACAGGGCAAGCTGTTGTTTCAGAACATCAATTTCCTGACGCTGAACAGTTTCAAACAGTGCTCTCGGTTGCTGTGATTCAAGCATGTTCAGCGCGGGATCGATCACTTCAGTGCGAACACCTGATAATTCTTCCATGACGGCCAAGCCACAGAAAGGCACATAGGCTTCGGAATAACCGCCTTCGTGCACCATCACCAGTTTGCCATGACAGAACTCATCTGCTATTTGTTGCATCTTACGCGTCATCTCACGGAAACTGTCACTATGTAGCTGCATCCGTGCTAGTGGATCAAAGCCATTGGCGTCATAGCCACAGGCAATAATAATCAGCTCAGGCTGGTAACGTCGCAGTGCCGGCATGACAATTTGATCTATGGCATACATATAGCTGTCATGACCCGCACCAGCCATCAGTGGAATATTGATATTGAATCCTTCACCCGGACCTTCACCGATATCGTCTTCGCCACTATAACCTGCGGGATAGCAGCGATCCTGATGTAGTGAAATTGTCAGTACATCATCCCGTTGCCAAAAGATATGCTGTGTTCCATTACCGTGATGCACATCCCAGTCAACTACCGCTACTCGGCCAAGGCCCAGTTGCTCTTTTGCTTTTTCAATCGCAAGAGAAATATTAGAAAGGAAACAGAAGCCCATGGCTTGGTCGGGTAGGCAATGATGCCCAGGTGGGCGAGAAAGGCTGTAGGCATTGTCCAGCTCACCGTGCAATACGGCTTTTACCGCAGCATAGGCTAGCCCAGTAGACAGTTTGGCAATTTCATAACTGCCTGCCCCCAGCGAAGCTTCATCTCCCAATACGCCACCGCCGTTATCGCTCAGGTATTTGAAACGCTGTAGATAAGATTCTGTGTGAACGAGTCTTAATGTTGCTTCATCGATAGGTTCAGCGCTCATTAGCTGCAAGGAGTGACTTAAACCGGAAACATCCATCAAGCTTTTCATTCTGCGCTTGGTTTCCGGCGATTCAGCATGTCCGGCTCCAGAAGGAGGTTGCATCCACCCAGCCGCAGGAAAGGTTAAGACATGTTGTAATCCGCTATGATGCCATAAGCAGCTTTCATCAAAGAAAAAACCAGTTTTACGTAGCATATTGCATCCCTTTTTACTGATATCGTTGTAACGTATGTGAGTGAAAATGGTGAGTGTAAATTCACTATTACATAGGGAATGATAATAAATCTATGGTAAGTTAAATAACTTTAATGATTATCACAGAAATAGTTTATGACATGATAAGTTTTATTTTATCAGTTAAAAATAATACTCTTAAAAAGAGTGTTTCCTGTATTCTATTGATATTAAATGAAATTTTTTATTTGATTTTCCGTTATCATTATCCAGCAGCGTAATGAATAATAAGTAATTTCTCTGCTTTTCATGCTGACAATTTTAAATATTATTGAGAATGTAACAAATAATAAAGGGGCGGAGATGATAATGACTATAGATATAGGGTAATCCTTATTTTCATAAAAACTAGTGAACAGTATTAATGAGGAGAGGAATGCGTAAAGAGATATTTTTTTGCTAAATAATTTTAATCCTGTAATGACATAGAGGACAACTAAAAATAACGGCATATAATTTTGTGCGAAAAGTATTTGCACGTATTCCCTTTTACTGTGATTGACTCCAATATTTTTCAAATATTGCTTGAAAATAAACGACTGGTGTAGGTGGATATATTCTATATGTTAAATAATCAGTTTATACGCTTCATCTTTCAAGCTGCCTCAATGCAATCTGAAATCTATTGGGTAACAAAGAAAACCGCCCCCCTGTCCCGCTTTCTGCTAAGCTTCCTACCCCTGATATTTATCTTGATATAACCTTCGAAACAGTATGCGATTAAATCCTAGCCAACAACAAGCAGTTGAATTCGTGACAGGGCCTTGTCTGGTTCTGGCGGGTGCAGGTTCCGGTAAAACCCGGGTGATCACCAATAAAATTGCTCACCTGATCCGCGCTTGTGGTTACCAAGCTCGCCATATTGCCGCCGTGACCTTCACCAATAAAGCCGCCCGAGAAATGAAAGAACGTGTCGCACAAACGTTGGGGCGCAAGGAAACCAAAGGGTTGATGATCTCGACATTTCATACCTTGGGTCTGGAAATCGTCAAGCGTGAATATAAGGCGCTGGGTATGAAGAGTAACTTCTCTTTGTTTGACGATCAGGATCAAATGGCATTGTTGAAAGATCTCACTGCTGATTTACTGGAAGAAGATAAAGATCTACTGCAAAAATTGATCTCCAGTATTTCCAACTGGAAGAATGATCTTCTGTCACCTGAACAGGTCATGCGTCAAGCTCGTTCCTCACAGGAACATCAATTTGCGGAGTGTTATCGTCGTTATGATCTGCATTTGAACAGCTGCAATGTTCTCGATTTTGATGATTTGATTACTAAGCCAACATTGTTGCTAATGCGTGATGAAGAAGTCAGGGAACGTTGGCAGAATAAAATTCGTTACTTGCTGGTGGATGAATATCAGGATACCAACACCAGCCAATATCAATTGGTGAAATTGTTGGTGGGGAATCGTGCGCGCTTTACGGTCGTGGGTGATGATGATCAGTCTATTTATTCATGGCGTGGTGCTCGTCCACAGAATTTGATTCTACTGAAAGACGATTTTCCGCAGTTAAATGTGATTAAGCTGGAACAAAATTACCGTTCATCAGGGCGGATATTGAAAGCAGCAAATATCTTGATTGCCAACAATCCGCATGTTTTTGAGAAGAAGCTGTTTTCCGAATTGAGTTATGGCGATCTGCTCCGAGTGATTGAAGCCAACAATGAAGATCATGAAGCTGAACGAGTCGTGGGAGAACTGATCGCTCATCATTTTATCAATAAAACAGATTATAAAGATTATGCCATTCTTTATCGCGGTAATCACCAATCCCGCATCTTCGAAAAAATGCTGATGCAAAATCGCATTCCTTACCGAATTTCGGGAGGAACGTCGTTCTTTTCTCGCCCAGAGATTAAAGACTTACTCTCTTATTTGCGTGTCTTAACTAATCCTGAGGATGACAGTGCGTTTCTGCGCATCGTTAATACACCTCGGCGAGAAATCGGGGCGGTGACGGTTCAGAAACTGGGAGAGTGGGCGAAACATCGCAACAAAAGCTTATATCAAGCCAGTTTTGATCTTGGTCTGGAGCAGAATTTGACCGGACGTGGTTTGGCGGCATTGCAACGTTTTACCCACTGGATGGATGAAATATCCCGTCAGACAGAGCGCGAGCCGTTATTGGCTGTGCGAGACTTACTGCGTGGCATGGATTACGAAAGCTGGCTATATGAAACCTCACCCAGCCCAAAAGCGGCTGAAATGAGAATGAAAAACGTCAATCAACTTTTCACTTGGATGAGCGAAATGCTTGAAGGGGACGACTTAAATGAACCCATGACCCTTTCTCAAGTCGTGGCGCGTTTTACTCTGCGGGATATGTTGGAGCGCGGTGAGGAAGATGAAGAGTTGGATCAGATTCAACTGATGACACTACACGCTTCCAAGGGGCTGGAGTTTCCTTATGTTTTTCTGGTGGGGATGGAAGAAGGTTTGCTACCGCATCAAAGCAGTATTGATGAAGATAATATTGAGGAAGAGCGTCGGCTAGCTTATGTAGGTATTACTCGTGCCCGAAGGGAGCTGTTTTTCACTCTCAGCAAAGAGCGTCGTCAGTATGGCGAACTTATTCGCCCTGAACCAAGCCGATTTTTGTTTGAATTGCCACAAGATGATTTGGACTGGCCACAGGGCAAACGTGTGATAAGTGCGGAAGAGCGGATGAAACAAGGGCAGTCGCGCCTTGCGGATATTAAATCACGTTTGGGGCTAGGGCAGAAAAACTGAGCCGCAACTGAAACCTATCCGCTATGACGCTGCTTATCCTAAATGTGAGTTACTCTGCTCTTCAATAAATAGCTGCCATTGGATGTAGCTTTGCCATTTGATTTCTTGATGTAGTGCTTCAGCCCTGAGTGGGTGCTGTGTTTGCCATTTATAGGGCAGAATGATAATCAGTGACTCGTTTTCGACCCGTAGCCGTAAGGCAGGTAAAGTATCATCCCGTCTACGGCTGGCGAAGATAATCGTTAAGCGCAATAAACGGCATAGCCGTTGTGCTAGTAATAAGGGGAGGGCATTTTGCTGACTGAGTGATGCAAAGTCGATGGTGCCACTTTGGTTTTTCAACAGTATTGCCATCAAACGCTTTTGTGCCGGAGTGTAACCGGGCAGATCCAAATGGCTAATTAAGTAAGCTGAGTGGGCTGGTCCTTGGCGAAAATCGACACACAGGCCGATTTCATGCAGCAGACAAGCACTGCCTAATAACTCACGGCACCGTTCATCCAATTCCCACGATTTGGCAATTTGCTGAAAAAAATGATTGGCCAGTTCCTGAACATGCTGAGCCTGCTCGATATCCAGATGAAAGCGTTGCTGAACTGTGCGTAGAGTTCGGGCGCGAATATCCTGTTCAATCGGTAAATCCAGCATCCCGTACACCAATCCCTCACGTAATGCTCCACCTGCCAGTGTCATGCTTTCGATGCCCAGCGCCTGAAAGATGGCAATTAAGATGGCTAACCCACTCGGGAAAACTAATGCCCGTTC
The DNA here is from genome assembly GCF_002632725.1 of Xenorhabdus hominickii. Taxonomy (GTDB): domain Bacteria; phylum Pseudomonadota; class Gammaproteobacteria; order Enterobacterales; family Enterobacteriaceae; genus Xenorhabdus; species Xenorhabdus hominickii. The sequence continues at coordinate 625,813 of NZ_NJAI01000001.1, read as the reverse complement.
TAACGTCAGACCATCAATTTCCAGTTCTTCCAGCTTACCGCATTCAATTGCTTTAGATTTAAGTTGCTGTAATTTCGGCAGTGTGATCAGTTCATCCATACCTTGGGCGATCATGATCTCTTGTAGTGCCTGTACGGTGCCGGAAGCGCCTACACAAATCTGCCAACCCTGAGCAAGTAACGTTGTCGTGACGGGATCAAGAATATGCTGAGCCGCCATTTCTGCTTTTGCAAAGTTTTCTTCTGTCAGGCTACGATCATTGAAATAGCGTTCCAGCCAAGTCACACAGCCCATTTCAAGACTGAATAATTGGGTCGCTTGTGCGCCAGTGCCAGTCACTAATTCGGTACTGCCACCACCAATATCCACAACGAGACGCTTTTCAGGCCCTCCAGTAGTATGGGCAACACCTTGGTAAATTAGCCGAGCTTCTTCCTCACCTTTGATGATTTTGACTGGGTTCCCCAATATTTCACAGGCCTTCCCGACAAATTCATCGGAATTTGCTGCAAGTCGCAATGTTGCTGTCGCGACTACGCGGATCTGTGAGGCAGGGATATCCTGCAAATATTCCGCAAACAGGCGGAGGCATTGCCATCCTCGTTCCATGGCTTGCTGTGATAATTGGTTGTTTTTATCCAATCCGGCGGCCAGCCTGACTTTACGTTTAATGCGCGTGACCACTTGAATACTACCGGATACTTCACGGACAACCAGCATATGGAAACTGTTTGAGCCTAAATCAATAGCGGCATAAAGCGAAGAAGAACTCAGCATAGTATTATTCCAGCATATGTTATTTAGCCTGAACGTTTACGGTTGTGCGGTGCATTACCACGGCGCGGCATATTGGTACGGCGTGGATGTCCTCCTGAACGTGCACGGTTACGGCGCTTGGGTACTGGTAAGTCTTTCAGCAGTGCATCGCTGTTATATTTGCTGACAGGTATTTGATGCTGGATATACTCTTCAATAGCAGGCAGATTCAACACATACTCTTCACATGCCAGACTGATGGAATGACCACTTTCTCCAGCACGGCCAGTTCGACCAATACGGTGGACATAATCTTCACAGTCATCCGGCAGGTCATAGTTAAAGACATGTGTCACAGATGGAATATGTAACCCACGAGCGGCAACATCGGTAGCAACCAGAATATCCAGATTTCCCAGACTGAATTCTTCGAGAATACGCAGGCGTTTTTTCTGTGCGACATCACCCGTCAGCAGACCGACACGATGACCATCGGCAGCCAGATGTGCCCAGATATCTTCACAGCGGTGTTTGGTATTGGCAAAAATGATACAGCGATCTGGCCACTCTTCTTCCAACAAGGTCTGTAGCAGACGCATTTTTTCTTCATTGGAGGGATAAAATAGCTCTTCCTGAATGCGATGCCCTGTTTTTTGTAAAGGCTCCACTTCCACATATTCAGGATTATTCATTTGTTCGAAAGCCAGTTCACGCACTCGGTAAGATAGGGTGGCGGAAAACAGCAAATTCATTCTTTCTGTGGCAACAGGGATGCGGCGAAATAGCCAGCGGATATCTTTGATAAATCCTAAATCGTACATACGATCCGCTTCATCAAGTACGACAACTTGAATGGCACCAAGATGGATATGCCCATTTTTTGCGTAATCGATCAAACGACCGGTTGTGCCAATGACGACATCGACGCCGGATTCCAGCACCTTAAGTTGCTTATCATAGCCATCGCCGCCGTAAGCTAGACCCATTTTCAACCCAGTGGATGCTGCGAGTTCTTCGGCATCAGAATAAATTTGGACAGCTAATTCGCGGGTAGGAGCCATAATCAACGCTCTTGGTTGATTGATTTTGCGCTCCTTCGCCGCAGGGTGGGTTAGTAAATAATGAAAAGTAGACGTCAGAAATGCCAGCGTCTTGCCTGTTCCGGTTTGTGCTTGCCCCGCAACATCTCGGCCTTCGACAGTAAAAGGCAATGTTAGCGCCTGTATCGGCGTACAGTTGGAAAATCCCTTTTTATCAAGGGCTTCTACTACCTTGGGGTGCAATGCGAAGTCGGAAAACTTCTTTTCTGTCAAATGTGTTTTGCTCATAGTGTGGTAGAATATCAGTTAACTATTGCTTTAAGAAAGTGTATCCGCTGAAATAAAGACACCCTTATGTTGGTTAATGTACACTGACACCGAAAAAGATTTTACTTTTGGAGCCAAAATAATGAATGAAAAGATTGTAAGTGCTGAGATCTCTCATCTGACTGATAGTGACTTCAACGAAGACAAACTGGCAAAAGCCGGTATTGTTCTGGTTGAGTTTTGGGCTGAATGGTGCGGTCCTTGCAAAATGATGGCGCCTATTTTGAATGAAATTGCTTCAGAATACGCAGATCAGTTGACTGTTGCTAAGCTGAATATTGATGATCACTCAGAAACAGCACCAAAATTCGGTATTCGCGGTATTCCTACACTGATTTTATTTAAAGACGGTGAGAAGGCTGCGGTAAAAGTGGGGGCCCTGTCAAAAACTCAATTGAAAGAGTTTTTGGAGCCACATCTCTAATTTAGAGTTAGGTCACAGTAATTACGGGCGTTTAGCGGATCAAGTGATTTATCCGATTGACCGCTAGACGTCCGCTGCGAAGCATGGTAAGTTAGCGGTCACGTGCTTGTATGAGGCATTGAATAAGAGAATTCTTTACTCGATATAGAGATTTATTAACATATATTGATCGAAAGAGTTGACATTAGGCATGTTGCATACTAAACAATCTGTAGTGTCTGATAAATCTGTTATTTCCGGATCACCTGAAGCATCTGATAGCATATCGCATTTGGTAAAATTTCTGAGGTTATATACGAATTACTCAGTATGTATATAGCTTGGTGTACTGATAGTGTTCTGATGCTGAACATCTTTTTTAAGCTGGATGTTTTTTGTTAGGCGTTTTTTATGTTGAATCCTCTTGTGTTGGGTATAGAACCCACTAAGACAACATTCATAATGAAACGGTGCTTACATTGAGATAGTGCTTACGCTGAGATAGTTCCTAATATTGAAATTAACTATGTTTCTTTATTATCTCAGTCGTGTTTTGACAGTTTGTCAGCCTTATTTTGCAATCAATCTGAGTACTTCAAACTATTACCTTGTAATATAAATTAATATGTTAGAAGGTGTTATTCGTTTTTGGTACAAATAAACAGGCATCGATAACGCTGCCATACCATTCACGTTCATAGTTCGAGATATACCCCGAGTTAAAGAACCCACCATTATGAATCTTACCGAATTAAAGAATACGCCGGTATCTGAGTTGATTACTCTCGGCGAAAATATGGGGCTGGAAAATCTGGCTCGTATGCGTAAGCAAGACATCATTTTTTCTATTCTCAAGCAGCATGCTAAAAGCGGAGAGGATATTTTCGGAGATGGGGTGCTGGAGATATTACAGGATGGATTTGGTTTCCTCCGCTCCGCAGACAGTTCCTACCTCGCAGGTCCCGATGATATCTACGTTTCCCCTAGTCAAATCCGCCGCTTTAACCTCCGTACCGGTGATACTATTTCAGGGAAAATTCGTCCACCAAAAGAAGGTGAACGCTATTTTGCCCTGCTGAAAGTTAACGAAGTTAACTTTGATAAACCTGAAAACGCCCGCAGTAAAATCCTATTTGAAAACTTGACTCCACTTCATGCCAATAACCGTCTGCGCATGGAACGTGGTAATGGTTCGACTGAGGATTTGACAGCTCGAGTTCTGGATCTGGCTGCACCGATTGGTCGTGGTCAGCGTGGCTTGATTGTCGCTCCACCAAAAGCGGGTAAAACCATGCTGCTGCAAAATATTGCAGCTAACATCGCCCACAACTACCCAGATTGCGTTCTGATGGTTCTACTGATTGACGAACGTCCAGAAGAAGTTACCGAAATGCAGCGTCTGGTAAAAGGTGAAGTCATTGCTTCAACCTTTGATGAACCTGCTTCCCGTCACGTTCAAGTGGCTGAAATGGTCATCGAAAAAGCAAAACGTCTGGTTGAGCATAAAAAAGACGTTATTATTCTGCTGGACTCCATTACCCGTCTGGCTCGTGCGTATAACACCGTTGTTCCTGCTTCCGGTAAAGTATTGACCGGGGGCGTGGATGCAAATGCGTTACATCGTCCAAAACGTTTCTTTGGTGCTGCACGTAACGTAGAAGAAGGTGGTAGCCTGACCATCATTGCTACAGCGCTGGTTGATACCGGCTCTAAGATGGATGAGGTTATTTACGAAGAATTTAAAGGTACAGGTAACATGGAATTGCACCTGTCCCGTAAGATCGCTGAAAAACGTGTTTTCCCAGCCATTGATTACAACCGCTCTGGTACACGTAAAGAAGAATTGCTTACTACACAAGATGAGCTGCAGAAGATGTGGATCCTGCGTAAAATCATTCATCCGATGGGTGAAATCGATGCGATGGAATTCCTTATCAACAAACTAGCTATGACAAAAACCAACGAAGAGTTCTTCGATTTTATGAAACGCTCATAACGCCGCAAGCGAATTCATCGTCCTGAAATAAAAAGTAATCATTTCATTAAAGCGCCACGTTTTTGTGGCGTTTTTTATTGGTGATTTATCCTATTAGCTTGAAATGGTATGTATTTTGCATGTTTTTCGATTAATTGAATGCGTGTTTTTTAAACGAGTGCTTTATAATAGTTTGATAAATCATTTTTGGGCATGCCCTACTGTTTATATGATCCAATCGGTTAATTTTTATAAATCAGGATGTCTGTCTTATTAACAGGGAGCTTATGGGTTTGGTATTGACTGGAGAATCCATAAGTTAATGAATGATAGATGACCCATCGTTATTTTTGCAGAGAGTTGTTATTGTGAATAATACCAGTATAAGTGTCGAAGTTTTTTGCGTATTTATATTTTCGTTCGCGTTTTTGTTTGTGGTACGCAAAGTAGCAAAAAGTATAGGTCTGGTCGATAAACCGAATTACCGTAAACGCCACCATGGTTTAGTGCCTTTGGTGGGGGGAATATCTGTTTTTTTTGGTCTTTTTTTCGCTTTTGTTATAACAAAAGAGTTTATACCTCATAAATGGTTATATTTGATTTGTGCTGGGGTATTAGTCTTTATCGGGGCATTAGATGATCGTTTTGATATCAGTGTGAAGATTCGGGCAACGATTCAAGCGCTGGTGGGTATCAGTATGATGTATTTCGCCGGCCTTAAGCTTGAAAACTTGGGTAATGCTTTTGGTCCATGGGAAATGACATTGGGCCCATTCAGCTATGTTGTGACTTTATTCGCTGTCTGGGCGGCCATTAACGCTTTCAATATGGTGGATGGTATTGATGGTCTGCTGGGGGGATTATCTTGTGTCTCTTTCGGTGCCTTGGGGATTTTGCTGTACGAAAATGGTAATACAGCACTGGCATTTTGGTGTTTTACATTTATTGCAGGGATCTTGCCTTATACCTTTCTCAATCTTGGGCTATTCGGTCAACGTTTCAAAGTATTTATGGGCGATGCGGGCAGTACCTTAATCGGTTTCACCATTATTTGGTTACTCACCGAATCGACACAAGGAGAAAACCGTTCTATTAGCCCTGTAACAGCATTGTGGATCATTGCGATTCCATTGATGGATATGGTGGCTATTATGTACCGTCGGCTGCGTAAAGGAATGAGTCCGTTTTCTCCGGATCGCCAGCATATTCACCATTTGATGATGCGCGCTGGGTTTACACCCCGTCAAGCGTTTATCTTGATTACAGTGGCAGCGGCTTTATTGGCGGCAGTGGGCATTATTGGTGATCGATTGAGTTTTATTCCAGAGTGGATGATGTTGGCATTATTCTTGCTCGCATTTGTGCTGTATGGTTATTGCATCAAGCATGCATGGCGGGTGGCCCGTTTTATCAAACGGTGTAAACGCCGTATGCGTCGGGCAGAAAACCAGCATTAAAGACATCGAATTATCAAAGGGGTTTTGTGCAGTGATAAATTCAGAAACGAAATCTAAACAGGATCAACCGGTTATAGAACATGAGCTGGATATTCGTGCGCTGTGTCATGCTCTATGGTATGGGAAGATATGGATTATTGCACTGGCAATGATTTTCGCTGCTGTTGCTCTGGGCGTATCTTATCTGATGCAGCCAAAGTGGAGCACAACCGCTGTTGTGGATTTACCAACGACCAATAACCTCGGGAGTTACTATTCACAACAACAGTTTATGCGCAATCTGGATACCCACATCAATGCTTCTCCAGAAGCACAATTGCCGACTATTCCAGATGGTGCATATAAAGAATTCATGACACAAGTTGCGGCGTATGATACCCGTCGTGAATTTTGGCTTCATTCCGATTATTACAAACAGCGCAGGGAAGGGAAGGCTAAAGCTGATGCCGCATTGCTGGATGAATTGATCAACAATATTCAGATCACTCGGCGTGATGACAATAAAGCGTTAAATGACAGTATCAAATTGACGGCAGAAACGGCCGTTGATGCCAACCAGCTTCTGCGCAAGTATATTGCGTTTGCCAATCAACACGCGAGCACTCACCTGAATAATGAAATTAAAGGTGCATGGGCAACACGCACTCAGTCGATGAAAGCGCTGGTGAAACGTCAGGAGATTGTGGCTAAGGTGATTTACAATCGCGAATTGAATGTCTTGCAGCAATCACTGAAAATAGCTGAGAAACAAGGCATTCACCGTAATCAGACGAGCATCCCTATCGAAGAGTTACCTGAATCTAAAATGTTTATGCTGGGTACGCCATTGTTGCAGGCTCAGATTGAAACTTTGGAAGCTACGGGGCCTAATTACAGTATCGATTATGATCAAAACATGGCGATGCTGACGACATTAAACGTCGGCCCAACTCTGCAAGATGTTTTCCAGACTTACCGCTATCTAAGAACGCCTGAGGAACCCGTCAATCGAGACAGTCCCCGTCGTGCTTTCATGATGATTATGTGGGGAGCCATTGGTATGCTGGTGGGAGCTGGAGTCGCTCTGGTAAGGCGTCCACGCCCCGACAGTTAATACACATGATTCATCAGTTACATAATTCATCAGTTTTATTTAGGGTAATAACAAGTTAACGACTGTTTCCGTCATCTGTATTCGGTATGCCTACTGAGCGGATGCAGGGATGGAAATGGCGGTTAAGAACGCCCTTTCGTGGAAACGTCAGCAATGATTTACAAAATAAGAGAGCCACTGTGAAAGTGTTGACTGTGTTTGGTACTCGGCCGGAAGCCATTAAAATGGCGCCGTTGGTACACGCATTGGCTAAGGATACTGCCTTTGACGCAAAAGTGTGCGTTACCGCCCAGCATAGAGAGATGTTGGATCAGGTGTTGCACTTGTTTGGGATAGCACCGGATTTTGATCTTAACATCATGCAAAAGGGGCAGGATCTCACGGATATTACATGCCGCATCCTACAAGGCATGAAACCTGTGCTGGAAGAGTTTAAGCCTGACGTGGTATTGGTACATGGTGATACGACTACCACCATGGCAACCAGTCTGGCTGCATTCTATCAGCATATCCCGGTCGGCCATATTGAAGCAGGGTTGAGAACCGGAGATCTTTACTCTCCGTGGCCGGAGGAAGCCAATCGCAAAATTGCGGGACATTTGGCAATGTACCATTTTGCGCCGACAGAGAATTCCCAGAATAACCTATTAAAAGAGTCGATTGCGGAAAACCGTATTTTTGTTACGGGCAATACCGTTATTGATGCACTGCTGTCAGTACGTGATCGCATCATGAATGATGAAGCCATGTATGAGCAGCTTGCTGAACTTTATCCCTTCATCGATTCGAATAAAAAAATAATTCTGGTGACAGGCCACCGCCGTGAGAGCTTTGGCAGAGGGTTTGAGCGTATTTGCGAAGCATTGGCACAGATCGCCAGAACTCATCCTGATGTTCAGGTGGTTTATCCTGTTCATTTGAACCCGAATGTCAGTGAGCCGGTTAAGCGTATTCTGCATGATATTGATAACGTCATCCTTATCAAACCTCAGGATTACCTGCCTTTTGTCTATTTGATGAACCATGCCTACATGATCTTGACTGATTCTGGTGGCGTTCAGGAAGAAGCGCCTTCTCTGGGAAAACCAGTTCTGGTCATGCGTAATACCACTGAACGACCTGAAGCCGTTGATGCGGGTACAGTGCGTTTGGTGGGAACAGAAACACAGACTATCGTTGCAGAAGTGACGCGTCTGTTGACGGATGATATTGCTTATCAACAAATGAGCCATGCCCATAACCCTTACGGTGATGGTAAGGCTTGCCAGCGAATTCTCGAAGTATTGAGGAAGAATCAGGTGACATTATGAATTTTGAAACAATTTCTGTTATCGGTTTGGGTTATATCGGTCTGCCCACTGCAGCGGCATTTGCCTCCCGCCAAAAAAGAGTTATCGGTGTGGATGTCAACCAATATGCGGTAGAAACGATCAACCGTGGCGAGATTCATATCGTTGAGCCTGATTTAGATAAGGTTGTGAAAGTGGCAGTTGAAGGTGGCTATCTGAAAGCCGTAGCAACTCCACAAACAGCGGATGCTTTTTTAATTGCCGTACCAACGCCGTTTAAGGGAGATCATGAGCCGGATATGGCTTATGTTCGCGCTGCGGCGGAATCAATCGCGCCAGTCTTGAAAAAAGGCGATTTAATTATTTTGGAGTCGACCTCACCAGTTGGTGCGACAGAACAGATGGCTGAGTGGCTGGCAGCAGCCCGGCCTGATCTCTCATTCCCACAACAAAGTGGTGAAAATTCGGACATTGATATCGCCTATTGCCCTGAGCGGGTTCTGCCGGGACAAGTCATGGTGGAATTGATCAAAAATGATCGCGTAATCGGAGGGATGACACCAAAATCCTCTCGCCGGGCAAGTGAACTGTACAAAATCTTCCTCGAAGGCGAATGTGTTGTTACGAATGCCAAAACAGCGGAAATGTGCAAACTGACCGAAAACAGTTTCCGTGATGTCAATATCGCCTTTGCCAATGAACTTTCTTTGATCTGTGCTGAACAGGGAATCAATGTGTGGGAACTGATTAGCCTGGCAAATCGTCATCCACGCGTCAATATACTGCAACCCGGCCCCGGCGTGGGCGGACACTGTATTGCTGTCGATCCGTGGTTTATTGTGTCCCAGAATCCAGAACAAGCCCGTTTAATTCAAACTGCGCGCTTGGTGAATGATGGCAAGCCACTTTGGGTATTCGATCAAGTGAAAGCTGCAGTAGCGGACTGCCTGGTCGAGAGTGGCAAACGGGCAAATGAGGTTAAAATTGCTTGTTTTGGGCTGGCATTCAAACCTAACATCGATGATTTGCGTGAAAGCCCAGCCGTTCATATTACAGAAATGGTTGCACAATGGCATGCCGGTCAAACTTTGGTTGTTGAGCCTAACGTGCATGAACTGCCCAATTCACTGAAAGGATTAACAGAATTGATGGACGTGACGAAAGCATTGGAAGAAGCTGACGTTATCTTGATGCTGGTTGATCACAAGCAATTTAAAGCCATTGATGGTGATGCCATAAAACAAAAATGGGTTGTTGATACAAAAGGAGTTTGGCGGTGAAACGCATTCTTATCACAGGTGGTGCGGGCTTTATTGGCTCTGCGGTTGTGCGTCATATTATTAATCATACCGAAGACAGTGTCGTCGTCGTTGATAGCCTGACTTATGCCGGAAATCTTGAATCACTGGCACCGGTTGCTAACCATCCCCGCTATGCGTTTGAGCAAGTTGATATCTGTCAGCGTGATAACTTGGAGCGTGTATTCCAGCAATACCAGCCGGATGCCGTTATGCATCTGGCAGCGGAAAGCCATGTTGACCGTTCAATTGATGGACCAGCAGCATTTATCGAAACCAATATCATTGGTACTTACACTTTGCTGGAAGCAGCACGTGCATATTGGCAGCAACTGGATCAGGAAAAACACACTGCATTCCGTTTTCATCACATCTCAACGGATGAAGTCTACGGAGACTTGCACGGCGAAGACGGCTTTTTCACTGAAACGACCCCTTATGCACCGAGTAGTCCTTACTCTGCATCGAAGGCTTCCAGCGACCATTTAGTGAGGGCATGGCGTCGTACTTATGGTCTACCGACCGTGATCACGAATTGTTCCAATAATTATGGGCCTTACCATTTTCCGGAAAAATTGATCCCATTAATCATCCTGAATGCACTGGCTGGTAAACCTCTGCCGGTCTATGGCAAGGGAGAGCAGATCCGTGATTGGCTGTATGTGGAAGATCACGCCCAGGCGCTGTATTTGGTTGTGACAAAGGCAAGAGTCGGTGAAACCTATAATATCGGTGGGCATAACGAGCGCAGAAATATTGATGTTGTGGAAACCATTTGCACCTTATTGGAAGAATTTTGTCTTGAAAAAATGTGCCCTGAAAAACCCGCAGGTGTCACGTATTATCGTGACCTGATTACCTATGTGGCGGATCGCCCTGGACATGATATGCGTTACGCGATCGATGCAGCAAAAATTGAGCGCGAACTGGGCTGGACCCCACAGGAAACATTCGAATCCGGCATTCGCAAAACTGTGCAATGGTATCTGGAAAATGAAAATTGGTGGCGCAGGGTTCAGGATGGCTCTTATGCAGGAGAACGTCTTGGCTTGGGCAATGAATAAGCCCATCTGGGGGATAGCATGAAAGGAATTATATTGGCTGGGGGATCTGGTACCCGTTTGTATCCAATAACACGAGGCATTTCAAAACAGTTATTGCCTATTTATGACAAGCCGATGATTTACTATCCGCTGTCAGTTTTAATGCTGTCAGGAATACGCGATATCCTGATTATCTCGACACCGGAAGATACCCCCGCTTTTAAACGGCTATTGGGTGACGGCAATCAGTTTGGCATCCGTCTGAGCTACGCAGAACAACCTTCTCCTGATGGCTTGGCACAGGCATTTTTGATTGGTGAAGAGTTCATTGGCAATGATACTTGCTGTCTGGTGCTTGGGGATAATATCTTTTTTGGTCAGGCGTTTAGCCCAAAACTACAAAGCGTGGCAGCGCGTGAAGCAGGCGCTACCATATTCGGATACCAAGTGATGGATCCAGAGCGGTTTGGTGTCGTTGAATTTGATGATCAATATCGGGTGCTCTCCATTGAAGAAAAGCCCGTTCAGCCTAAATCCAATTGGGCAGTCACAGGACTCTATTTTTACGACAATCAAGTGGTAGATTTTGCCAAACAAGTAAAACCTTCTGCCCGTGGTGAACTGGAAATCACCAGTATTAACCAGATGTATCTGGAATGCGGCAAATTGAACGTCGAATTATTAGGGCGTGGTTTTGCATGGTTGGATACTGGCACCCATGACAGCCTGATTGAAGCCAGTACCTTTGTCCAGACTGTCGAAAAGCGACAAGGCTTCAAAATCGCCTGTTTAGAAGAAATAGCATGGCGGAATGGCTGGCTGAGTAATGAACAAGTGAAAGCGGCTGCCGCAGACTTGGCAAAAACGGGTTACGGCAAATATTTAATGGATTTGCTCAATGTCTATTCACGCCAATCTTGAACCCTTGACTTGGGATAGCCAATTTTTTGGCTTATCCACGGCACGCCTTAATTTCTCATCAAACGCGGCGGCGATAACAGCCGTCCAGTTGGATGAGTATGCATTAGTGCAAGCAAAAATACCGACCCAGAAAACTGACATTATTGATAAGCTGTCCACCTTGGGATTTTCTTTGGTGGAGGGTGAGGCTGATTTACTGTTATCGGTTGAAGCCGGAAACACCTCTGGCATTGATGTGGGGCAAAAACTAATTTCTGCAAAATCACAAGATATCCCCGCATTAAAGGCAGTGGCGTCACATGTATTCACTGCCAGCCGATTCCGTGCTCCGTGGTATCAGCCCGGTGATAGTGGCAGATTTTATGCAACTTGGGTCGAAAAGGCAGTTTTGGGCATGTTTGACCATGAATGCCTGCTTATCAATGATAAAAACGGTCAAATTATGGGGTTTGTCACTCTAAGAGATATCGGCAGCCATGAGGCGCGCATTGGCTTATTGGCCGCTGTACCGGGTAACCACCATCAAGGGATCGGAAAACAATTAATGTCGGCGGCGCAACAGTGGTGTCAGCGCTATCAGATACAACGACTGAGAGTGGCAACACAAATCAGCAACATCACTGCCTTGCGTCTTTATACACGTCGTGGTGCCATCATTGAGAGCACCGCATATTGGTTATACAGAGGATGAAATGATTCCATTTAACAAACCACCGATAGTCGGCACTGAACTTGAATACATGAAACAGGCGATGGCCAGCGGCAAATTGTGTGGGGATGGTGAATTTACCCAGCGTTGTGAAGCGTGGATGGAGCAGCGTTTTAGTTGTCCGAAGGTATTGCTGACACCATCTTGTACCGCGTCACTGGAAATGGCTGCCATTTTGCTGGATATCCAGCCGGGCGATGAAATCATCATGCCGAGCTATACCTTTGTTTCAACCTCCAACGCTTTTGTCTTGCGTGGGGCAGTCATTGTCTTCGTGGATATTCGTCCTGAAACCATGAACATTGATGAAACTAAAATTGAAGCTGCCATTACAGAGAAAACACGTGCCATCGTGCCGGTACATTATGCGGGCGTGGCCTGTGAAATGGATACGATTATGGCGTTGGCGAAAAAATATAATTTGTATGTGGTAGAAGACGCGGCACAGGGTGTTATGTCGACCTATAAAGGTCGCGCATTGGGTACGATTGGTCATATTGGTTGTTTTAGCTTTCATGAAACCAAGAACTACTCAGCAGGTGGTGAAGGTGGTGCGACATTAATCAATGATAAATCGCTGATCGCACGCGCTGAAATTATTCGCGAGAAAGGGACTAACCGCAGCCAGTTTTTCCGTGGACAAGTCGATAAGTACACATGGCGCGATATCGGTTCCAGTTATTTGCTATCTGATTTGCAAGCTGCTTACCTGTGGGGGCAATTGGAGATTGCGGAAAAAATCAATCAGCGTCGTCTGGCTCTGTGGGATAACTACTATCAAGCATTGAAACCGTTGGCAGATGCCGGGCATTTGATCTTACCTGTGGTTCCGGAAGGTTTAGAACATAACGCCCACATGTTCTACATCAAGCTAAAAGATATGGAAGAACGCAGTGCATTCAACAGTTACATGAAAGAGCATAACATTCTTACCGTATTTCATTATGTGGCATTGCATACCAGCCCGGCGGGTGAAAAATGTGGCCGTTTCCACGGTGAAGATCGCTTTACTACCCTCGAAAGCGAACGTTTAGTACGTTTGCCAATGTTTTACAACATCACTGATGAAGATCAGCAAGTTGTCATCAATCATATCAAGGAATATTTCGCCTGATATGTCACTTGCCAAAGCTTCTGTCTGGACAGCCGGCTCCACACTTATCAAAATTGGTGTGGGGCTGCTGGTTGTTAAACTGCTGGCGGTCTCTTTTGGCCCAACAGGTGTTGGGCAAGCCGGTAACTTTCGCCAACTTATTACCGTTCTGGGCGTACTGTCTGGTGCGGGGATTTTTAACGGTGTTACCAAATACGTAGCGGAACATCATCAGCAACCAGAAAGACTGAGGACTGTGTTAGGGACATCCTCCTCGATTATTCTGGGTTTTTCGACACTGCTGGCCGTGATTTTCCTCTTGTTCAGTGATGCTATCAGTACTGGCCTGTTTGGTCACAATCGTTATAAAACCGTTGTGCAGACGCTCGCATTTATTCAAATGGGGATTGCGTATGCGAACTATTTTCTGGCTATCTTGAAAGGCTTCAGGGATGCTAAAGGAAATGCGCTAGCGTTGATTCTGGGTAGTCTGACAGGGGTTATTGCCTATAGCCTCAGTTATTGGCTTGGGGGTTATGAAGGTGCATTGGCAGGGCTAGCTTTGGTTCCTGCTTTAGTTGTTCTGCCAGCGGGATTGATGCTTCTGAAATGTAAGGTCATTCCCTTCTCGGCCTTGAAACCCATGTGGGATCGCTCGATTGCCAGCCATTTGGGAAAATTTACCTTGATGGCGCTGCTGACTTCCATTACGTTGCCAGTCGCTTATATCATGATGCGAAACTTGCTGGCAGCTCGCTATAGTTGGGAAGCGGTTGGCATTTGGCAAGGCGTGAGCAGTATTTCAGATGCCTATTTACAATTTATTACCGCCTCTTTCACGGTTTATTTATTGCCGACACTTTCCCGTTTGGAGAGTAAGCAAGAAATTACCCGTGAAATTGTGAAAGCCCTGAAATTTGTTTTACCTGCCGTGGCGGCCGCAAGTTTATCAGTTTGGCTGTTGCGTGACTTCGTTATCTGGTTGCTGTTTTCAGACAAATTTATTGCAATGCGGGATCTATTTGTATGGCAGTTAGTGGGCGATGTGTTGAAAGTTGGCGCTTATGTTTTTGGTTATCTGGTAATCGCGAAAGCTGCATTGCGTTTTTATGTATTGGCTGAAGTCAGTCAATTTCTCCTACTGACCGGTTTTTCCCATTGGTTGATACCGGTAAATGGAGCGTTGGGAGCAGCTCAGGCGTACATGGCGACTTACATTATTTATTTCATTCTTTGTTGTAGCGTATTTATTATTTATCGCAGGCGAGTATGACAACCCTAATTCACGTCTTGGGATCGGATATCCCACATCACAATCAAACGTTATTGCGTTTCTTTAATGACGTCTTGGCAAGGGAAATGAATTTCCCAGTCAAACCGTGTTTTATGGTGGTGTCTAAAGACAACACATGGCAATCAAATTATCCTGAATTGGCGATCTCAGTTTATAACAACAAAAAATCCCTATCACGGGCGGTGATCGAGAAAGCACAGGCAAACAGAATGACGCGTTTCTTTTTCCACGGGCAGTTTAATACTGCTTTGTGGCTGGCTTTATTAGTGGGAAAAATCAAACGCCATCAATTTTGGTGGCATGTGTGGGGGGCTGATTTATATGAAGAGTCACGCCAACTGAAATTCCGTTTGTTTTATCTTCTCCGCCGTTTGGCGCAAAAGCGGGTGGGGCATATTTTTGCCACGTGTGGCGATCTCCAGCGCTTTTTCCAACATACAGGTCTGTCCAAGCCCGATGTGCCATCATCATTGCTCTATTTCCCCACCCGCATGAACTCTGCGCTGACGGTAACAGAGAAAACATGCTCACCAGAAGGGATCACAATTTTACTGGGCAATTCAGGGGATCAATCTAACCGCCATATTGAAGCACTGGAGAAGATTCATCGTCAGTTTGGTGATGAGGCAAGGGTGATTATGCCAATGGGTTATCCCGATAATAATCAAGCCTATATTCAGCGTGTGGAGCAAACGGCCTTGTCGCTGTTTCCGGTTCAAAACGTCCAGATCCTGAAAGATAGCATGGCGTTTGATGAGTATTTGGTATTGTTGCGTCAATGTGATTTAGGTTATTTCATTTTTAATCGGCAGCAGGGTATTGGAACACTCTGTTTATTGATTCAATTTAGTATTCCGTTTGTTCTGAGCCGCCAGAACCCATTCTGGCATGATTTGGCAGAACAGCATGTTCCTGTTCTGTTTGATGGTGATGAACTGAATAAATACTGGGTGCAGGAAGCACAGCGTCAGATGCTGTCCCTCGATAAAAAGGCAATTGCTTTTTTTGACCCCAATTTCATTGAGGGGTGGAAAATCGCCCTATCGGCTGCATCTGGAGAGTATCAATGACCTTGACACAATTCGGTGGGTTATTTGTCGTTTACGTGATCTCATTGGTTTTTATCCTGACCTTGACATATCAAGAATTTCGGCGTGTCCGCTTTAACTTTAACGTATTCTTTTCATTGCTATATTTGCTGACATTCTATTTTGGTTTCCCGCTGACGAGCATGTTGGTGTTCCAGTTTGATGTGCAGGTGGTGCCTGTCGATTCATTGTTGTATGCGATGTTGGCATCTGGCTGTTTTTACGCCATTTACTATATCTCTTATAAAACTCGTGTCTCTTATAAAACCCGGCTCAGTGATGAGGCACGTAGTGATAACGCAGAATCTGAAACGTCACTTGTTATTCCATCGCGCAAGCCTTTGTTCACCATGAATCGGGTAGAAACTAATCTGGCCTGCCTGTTGCTTGCGGGTATTGCTCTTGGCACGGTAGGGGCGTTCTTTATGCAGAACGGTTTCCTGCTATTTAAATTACAGTCTTACAGCCAGATATTTTCTAGCCAAGTTTCTGGTGTGGCGCTTAAGCGATTCTTCTATTTCTTTATCCCTGCCATGTTGGTGATTTTTTTCCTGAAACCAACGAAAACCCGCTGGTTATGCTTTTTGGTGGCGACGGTGGGGTTTGGTATTCTGACCTATGTGATCGTTGGAGGCACACGTGCAAATATTATTATTGCGTTTGCGCTGTTCCTGTTCATCGGGATTGTTCGTGGCTGGATTACGCTGTGGATGCTGCTTGCAGCAGGTATTATGGGTGTTGTTGGCATGTTCTGGCTGGCGTTAAAGCGTTATAGCTTAGACGTGAGCGGGGCGGAAGCGTTTTATACTTTTCTTTATCTCACAAGGGATACCTTCTCGCCGTGGGAAAATTTGGCATTATTATTGGATAACTACAGCAAAATAGATTTCCAGGGTCTGGCACCGATTGTCCGTGATTTTTATGTCTTTATCCCCAGTTGGTTATGGCCGGACAGACCCAATTTAGTCTGGAACACCGCCAACTACTTTACATGGGATGTGTTGGATAATCGCTCAGGTCTTGCGATCTCTCCGACATTAATTGGTTCGCTGGTGGTTATGGGCGGCGTGTTCTTTATCCCTCTGGGGGCGGTTGTTGTCGGATTTATTATCAAATGGTTTGACTGGATTTATGAAGCTGGAAAACAGGAAACTAATCGCTATAAGGCTGCAATTTTGCAGGCTTTCTGCTTTGGTGCAATCTTTAACATGATTGTTCTTGCCCGCGAAGGGGTCGATTCCTTTGTTTCCCGGGTTGTGTTTTTTTGTATCGTTTTTGGTTTATGCCTGGTAGCGGCGAAGTTACTGTATTGGCTGTTTGAAAGCGCGGGGCTGATCCGAACGTTTGTTGTCAGCAATTTGGCTGCATCGCAAAAAACACCTGTTATTTTGGATGTAAGGAAGAGAAATGGCGTTGAATAACATTCCTAAATACAGCATCCGAGGCCTCAATATTTGGGGGTTTCGTGGCATGTCGCATTTCCTTGATCATATTTTTCAAGATGGGCAGGTAAAAACAGGTACGTTGGTTGCGATTAATGCAGAAAAAGTCCTCGCAGCAGAAAAAGACAATGCCCTGAACATGTTGCTGGATGAGGCCGAATATTTATATGCGGATGGCATTAGCATCGTGCGTGCCATTCGCCGTAAATACTCGGATGCGGATGTGTCTCGCGTTGCGGGGGCAGATTTATGGGAAGCCTTAATGGAGCGAGCCGGCCGTGAAGGAACGCCAGTCTTTCTGGTCGGTGGAAAACCTGATGTCTTGGCACAAACAGAGAACAAATTACGTACCCAATGGAACGTCAATATTGTGGGCAGTCAGGACGGTTATTTTACACCGGAAACTTGTGATGCACTATTTGAACGGATCCAGGCCAGCGGTACGGCGATTGTTACAGTCGCGATGGGATCACCTAAGCAGGAAATTTTCATGCGTGATTGCCGCAAGGTATACCCTGATGCGTTGTATATGGGCGTTGGGGGGACTTATGACGTCTTTACCGGGCATGTGAAACGAGCTCCGAAAATCTGGCAGAATCTGGGACTGGAGTGGCTATATCGCCTGCTTTCTCAACCCAGCCGTATCCGTAGGCAGCTCAAGTTATTGAGATTTCTTGGTTATTATTACAGCGGAAAACTGTAACTTCTCCATTCTGCTCCTCATTATTCAAGTTGCCACGCAGATAACACAGTGGCAGCTTGAATACTTCACTTGTCAAAAACGTGAAATACCCCTCTTGTCATGTGATTAAAAATCATCTTTATTGAGTGTTGTGCTCTCTAACGGAGACACTAAACAAAACGGCTCTGATTTAATTTTACAATTTTCTGTTTCCCTGATTGGCAAAACGTGTTTTGATCCCAGCCTTTTTTACAATGATTAATTATCAATTCCTGTATTTTTTCTGTTTGCAAATATAGACATCATAAAAGTGGATAGGGAGTTTTATGAGTGATTCAAAACAGAGCCTGCAAAGAGGACTTGAGGCACGTCATATTGAGCTAATTGCGCTCGGTGGCACAATCGGCGTAGGGCTGTTCATGGGGTCAGCCAGTACGTTGAAATGGGCTGGTCCTTCAGTTTTGCTGGCTTACATCATTGCTGGCCTTTTTGTCTTTTTCATCATGCGCTCAATGGGGGAAATGCTGTTCCTTGAACCTGTTACGGGTTCATTCGCTTCTTTTGGGCATAAGTACCTGAGTCCTTACTGGGGGAATCTGACTGCATGGGGCTACTGGTTTATGTGGGTTTCCGTGGGGATTTCAGAGATCACTGCCATCGGTGTTTATGCCGAGTTTTGGTTCCCGGAATTGCCTCAGTGGGTTTCCGCGCTGGTGGCGGTCGGATTAGTTGCTTTAGCGAACTTAGCGGCTGTGAGGCTGTACGGTGAGTTGGAGTTCTGGTTTGC
Source organism: Xenorhabdus hominickii (assembly GCF_002632725.1). Classification (GTDB taxonomy): domain Bacteria; phylum Pseudomonadota; class Gammaproteobacteria; order Enterobacterales; family Enterobacteriaceae; genus Xenorhabdus; species Xenorhabdus hominickii. The sequence continues at coordinate 607,116 of NZ_NJAI01000001.1, read as the reverse complement.
CATGATTAAAGTCACTACGATTATTGTGATGATCCTGATTGGCATTGGGTTGATTTTTTTCGGTTTGGGTAATGATTGGCAGCCCATTGGCTTGGATAATCTGACCTCACATGATGGTTTCTTTTCTGGTGGTTGGAAAGGGTTTTTATTTGCCCTTTGTATCGTCGTGGCATCCTATCAGGGAGTAGAACTGGTTGGTATTACTGCGGGTGAAGCGAAAAACCCTCAGGTTACCCTCAGAAAAGCGATTAACAATATTTTGTGGCGTATTCTGATCTTTTATGTCGGAGCCATTTTCATTGTTGTGACTCTGTTCCCGTGGACAGAAGTTGGTGCGCATGGCAGCCCATTTGTAATGACTTTTTCTAAGGTTGGTATTGCTTCTGCCGCGGCTGTTATTAACTTTGTTGTACTGACTGCTGCGCTTTCAGGATGTAACAGCGGAATGTACAGTGGCGGTAGAATGTTGTATGCCCTGGCGCAGAACCGTCAATTGCCTGCTTCATTGCTGAAATTATCGAAAAATGGTGTGCCAGTGAGATGTATCGCGATCACCATTGCTTGTTTGATCGCAGGTTCTAGCCTGAATTATCTGATCCCAAACCCACAGTCGGTATTCGTTTACGTTTATAGCGCCAGTGTATTACCTGGTATGGTGCCGTGGTTTGTGATTCTGGTGAGTCAATTGCATTTCCGTAAGCAGAATGAAGAAGCCATAAAACAGCATCGGTTTAAATCTATTTTGTTCCCTTATGTCAATTACCTGACATTGATTTTCTTGTGTTGTGTATTGGTCGGGATGGCGATTAATCCAGATACGCGTTTCTCACTGATGGTAGGGGGAACATTTTTGCTGATCGTGTCATCAATTTATTTTCTGATGAAGCTGATTCGCAGAAACAGTTGATTCGCAGTAATAATCAAAATAGTTTGACAGATTAATTCTTAAACAATTAAACGGCTTGCGGTGGAAATGTGCTGTCTTTATCAGCTAAATGAGTAAAGCATAATCAAACGAATCATTTCTTTTAAAAAAGCACTGGACAGTACGACATTAAATACGTACTATCCTCCACCGCAACGGCGTTAAGCGCCCGTAGCTCAGCTGGATAGAGCGCTGCCCTCCGGAGGCAGAGGTCTCAGGTTCGAATCCTGTCGGGCGCGCCATTTTAAAGCGTGCAAGAGCAGTGAGTATGAGTTATTGTGGTAAAATTACGTTGTAATAGCAGTATATAAAAAGATAGCTGTTATGGTGGCTATAGCTCAGTTGGTAGAGCCCTGGATTGTGATTCCAGTTGTCGCGAGTTCGAGTCTCGTTAGCCACCCCATCTTTTTTATGAAACGCGAGGGTGGCGGAATTGGTAGACGCGCTAGCTTCAGGTGTTAGTGTCCTTACGGACGTGGGGGTTCAAGTCCCCCCCTTCGCACCATAAAAAAGAGATTTAAGAAGTACATTTCGGCGAGTAGCGCAGCTTGGTAGCGCAACTGGTTTGGGACCAGTGGGTCGGAGGTTCGAATCCTCTCTCGCCGACCAAATTCTGAGAAAGCCCTGCTATTATTGCAGGGCTTTTTCTTTTCCTGTTGATAAAAACATTTTCTTCATTTTACCTCTCTTTTTTCTCTTTAATTTCATTATCGTTTCCCGTGAATGGAATTGCATACCTCAGCTTTTATTAATACCTTTAACTTAATATCGTAAATTTCTTGTTGGTTGGTGTTGCGTTTTAACGACAAAGAGTCTATATCGTGTCTCAAATTGGAGACATTCAACCTGTTGATTCTAATTACTTATATTTAAGTGTATTAAACAATGTCTCAAATGGGAGACGGTATTTTTGATTATTTTTAGGGAAAGCGGAGATAGCGATTTTTGAAAGTCAGTCAGATATTGAGTTAAACAAATTTATTCTGGAATTAAAAAGTTGGCACAGAAAATGCTTTATTACATTTGTAGATACTCATCCTACTCCTTATGACAGCATTAGCTTCATAAACCTCAGGATGATGTAGAGCTGATTGTCGGTGCCTATAGTCCACGTTATAGATGAGTAAGCATTACTTCTTTTCATCACAAACCGGACACAACGTTGAGTGAGGCACTATCCGTCTGTAGACCTGATTGTATTTATACACCTGTCTTTTTTGATAGGTGTTTTTTTTGCCTGTTTTTTGGCGGCTTCTCTATCTTTTTTGATATTTATCCCCCCAGCCACATAGCTATCTATGAGACTGGGGATTCATCTACTTGTCGCCTTGATACAACCCAAAATCTACTATTGGGCATATACAAAAAGCGGTTTACGCTTCGATATCGCTATCACGCTTCAAAGTCAGCATAAACCCTTTGTTACGGGTTTGAGTAGCTTCTTCACGTTTTTGTAATTTATCGAGAGCATCAGCAAGCCATGCATAGTCATGGGCATCCGGGCGTTGTGTGATAGCCGCTTTGAAGGCTGTTTCGGCGCTGACCCATTCACCTTGACGCAAAGCAACCTGCCCCATCGTACTGTTGAGCAATGGTGTCGCCCCATGTTGCTTTAACAGATGGTTGAGTATCTTTTGTACGGATTCGGCGTCATTCGCCTTAAGGTGTGGAATTAACAGTAGGAGACGTTCGTCATATTGCTGTTTTAACCCATTCAGAATGATTTGCTGGGCAGTCTCGTGATCATTGCATTCAATCAAATGCTCGGCCATAGCAACTTGCAGTGCGATATCATTGCGAATTTTACGGTTTTGGTCTTTCCACCATACCTTCAACCCAGCATAGCCTTGTTTTGCCATGATTTGGTTCATTATCCCCGCATAGGCTTGCTGACGTAATTTATGAACCTCTTCTTCATTGTGCAGGCCAACCTTTACCATCGAAGGTAAAATATCAATCAGGGATTGGTAATTACCTGAGAGAGTATAGGCCTGTTCAGCCAACCGTAATACTTCGGGGTGGCGAGGAGCATGATTCAGCAGCTTATCCACACCATTGCTTGCGGCATTAATTTCACCTTGTGCGAGTTGGATACGTACACGGGTAATATCGACGGGAAGCTGATTTTTATCAGCCACTTCTGCGGCGCGTTCAATATACTGGTTGGTACGGAAATAATCACCGCGTTGCAGGGCAGCTTCTGCTGCCAGCAAATAGTTCACAACAGGGTGCTCCGCATGATCAACATTGCGAGTCATCAGTTTCTCGACCTGCTTAAAATCCCCTTCGGCAAGTTTGAGCAGTGCCTGTTTGGTTTGCGAACGAGCCCGACTACGCTTGTATCCACCAAAGATCCAGCTATGAGTGAATGTACTGGTACGTTTTAATCGACGGTAACACCAACCGATAAAAACCAGCAGGAATTGTAGCAGGAGGAACATAATCACCAGTCCAGTAATACTGGTGGTGATATTGTGCTTGTCTGTCTGGATCAAAACGTATCCTTGGTGTCCAGACAACAAGGGGCCAAGTACGATGCCCACAAGGAGAATAACGAACAATAATAATACTTTCAGCATGCTCAGCTCTCCTCAATGGAGGTTTTTGCCTGACCAGATACGATTGTTGTGGTTGGCTGTAATTGTGCCTCGGGCTGAGCCTTTGGTGGGATTTCTGGCTGAGTTTCAGTTTGGGATTCAGTTTGAGATCGTACTGGCTGGGGTAAATTGTAGATACGTTTGCGTACCAGATCCGCCAATATCGGTTGACTGCTCAATTGTTCAGGAACCTCAATAGACAGTGGTCGTTGTTCCAGTGATTTAGCGTTTGCCAAAAAGGCTTCTGTCGTTGGGTTGGTAGTATCAAAATAATCTTTTACCCACGTTCCAACGGATGCCAATGCGTCTTTGTAAATTTGATCTTGATGGCGGGGTACCGCTTGTGCAGCAATGAGCAGCTTGGAGCGGATGTTTTCGCGTATATAGATGTTCTGGTTAGGTGCCAACAGAGGTATGCTGCTGTTGTCACGCGGGGTGATAGTAATGAAATTATCCATAAAGCTGTCCCAGCTATTGCTCAGGTTTTGACGCCAGTCAGAGAGCGAATCCGAGATATCTTCCTTTCCATCCTTTGGCGTGGTTTGCTGCATATTATCAGCCAGACGTAAGCTATCGATTTGGTTTGACAGATGGTTCAGAGTCAGAATAATACCATCTGAATCAACCAGTTTGATTTTGGTCAGAGAGTCAATATCTGTCATGATAGCTTTGCGGACATAGTTCAGGCTGGGATCGTCCATTTCAGCAAGGTTCTGGTCCGCATCTTTCAGTAAGGCAATAGCTGTGGTGATATCTTGGTCACTCCATATTTTGCGGCCAGCCATTTTAACGAGGGAGCTTGCCTGTGCCAGTCGCCAGTTTTCTATATCCGTATTTGAAAACGCTGAAACACGGGTCTGGAGTGCCTCTATACGGTTATTGAGCTGTTGGTTCTGCGAAGTGGCTGTTTGTAAGGAAGCGGTTAACTCCTGAAGCTTAACATCAATATTTTGTTTATCGGCAGATTGCTGCTGTGCCAGAGACACAACTTGTTGCTGAAGAGCGAGGTTTTCGGCGTTTAATGCCGCATTCTGCTGTTTACCATGATAATAAATGTAAAGGCCACCAATACCTATCGCCAGCGAAATGGCAATTGAGAGAGTACTTCCTACCCATCCACAGCGTTTGGGTTTATGAGGAGCCATTTCAGGCTGCTGAGGATTTTTTGTCTCAATCGCATCGGTGGATTTCTTTTGTTCCGTCATAATGGACATCCCATATTGGTTTATTCCAGTGCCTGCATTAAGGCGTCATTATCTGCACTCTTGGCTACTTTTATCACTCGCCAACCCAATGACTGGGCGATATTGGCGAGGCGTTCGCTGACCACAATCAGGCAGCAACCCAATAACCACGCTTTCCCATCGCTATCAGTTACTACGTTATATAACAGTTGCAGCATTTCGCCACTTGTTACAACGATGGTTCTTATACCACATTGCTGCCAGTGAAGACTGAAATCGGCTGTATGGTATTTGACTGGCTGTCGTGAATAACATTCACAGTAATCCACTTTTCCTCCCCGCATTCGCAATGTAGACGCAATCACTTCACGGCCGCCATTGCCCCGGAGCAATAAAATCTTTTTATTGTCGATCTGTTGTAATGCGGGGAGTTGCAGTAGATCTTCACTGGTTTCACCTTGCTCAGACCAGAAAATATTCAGCCTGGTTTGTTGATGAAACATCAAGGAAGTTGATTTGCCGATACCATAATAAGATAGCTTATCAGGCCATGATTGCCCTTCTTGGATAAGCTGCTCATTAGCATAATGAACGGCGTTTTTTGATAATAGGAAAACCAGATCTCCCGCAGACAGCCATTGCAGTTTTTGTGACAGTAATGGCAAATCTGCCCCCGGGAAAATTTCGATGAGTGGTGCGCTGAAGGCTGTTCTTCCAACAGCCCGCAGCCGCTTGACCAATTCCTCTCCTGCGGGGGCAGGGCGGGTGATCAAAATGCTCATTCAGGTGGATTCCTCTGGTATACGCTGGCCAGAATCTGGCGGGCGCCTTTTTCCAATAACTCCTCCGCCAATGCTACTCCAGCTTGACGGGCTTCTTCGGGTAACACGACTCTTTCGCCACGTACAATCTGCTTGCCATCAGGAGCACCAACCAAGGCGCGCAGCCAGATTTTATCTTTTTGCCAGATGGCATAACTGCCGATGGGAACCTGACAGCCTCCTTCAAGACGAGTATTCATGGCGCGTTCAGCGAGAACACAGATTTCTGTTCTTGCATGGTTCAGGGGAGCCAATAGTGCTCGGGTTTGCTGATCATCAAGTCGGCACTCAATGCCGACAGCACCCTGACCGACGGCTGGCAGCAGCAACTCAGGCGGTAATGGCATGCGGATTCGATCTTCCAGCCCCAGTCTTTTCAGACCTGCTGTTGCGAGGATAATGGCATCATAATCGCCGTTATCGAGTTTATTCAGACGAGTTCCGACATTACCACGCAAGTCACGGATGACAAGATCGGGACGTAGCTGACGGATCTGGCATTGACGACGTAAACTAGATGTACCAACGATACTGCCGGCGGGCAGTTCATCAAGCGAGGTGTATTCTACTGAAACAAAAGCATCACGTGGATCATCTCGTTCACAGATTGTGACCAACCCCAAACCGTCAGGAAATTCGATGGGAACATCTTTCATGGAATGGACGGCAATATCAGCCCGCTTTTCAAGTAGTGCCAGCTCCAACTCTTTTACAAACAGCCCTTTGCCTCCCACCTTTGCTAAAGGAGTATCGAGGATAATGTCTCCACGAGTGACCATCGGAACCAACTCTACTTTCAGTTCTGGATGAAAATGCTCTAATTGCTTTTGGACATATTGCGCTTGCCACATAGCCAATGGGCTTTGACGGGTAGCGATACGAATGATTTTCATTGTCATGGATGATTCTATTGGGTATAGCGGTTTTTAGCCGCCAGTTAGCCACTAAATAGTGAGAAAATAGCGCCAGTTTTAACATCTCAATGATTTTTTTTCCAGTGAGTGACAGCTCATTGATCTATTGCAGCTTTTGTGATGGCACTCGTATTGAGTGAAAGAGGCATGGCGTTTTTCGCTAAAATGTCGAGAAAAATCAAATTGGCCTATGGATACACAGATCACGGGATAAAAATAATTTTAAATATTAAAATAATATTTAAAATAAATAAGGAAAATAAACAAAAATATCGAGTTAAAAGTAAATTGATATTTTGTGTTTAGCTTACGAGTAAAAATAGAAAGGGGATATCCAGTAATTAAAAAATATTATTAATGAAATATTTATTGATGTTTTATGCATTTACAATGCTTTACATCCTCTTTATGAAAAATAATCAACTATAATACCCCTTCTAAAAAAATATATTGCTGTATCTGTTTTGTGATTAACTTAATATTTTACAATGAGTTAATTGGTAATCAGCTATTGCGGGGAAAGTGAAAAGATGGTATTGCATACTTTACGCTTTGACCGCAAGGTGTTAAATTGATCACGTTTCCGACAATAAGTTTGTAAAAATAATTATAAAATAATTCTGTCATACCACACATATCGGAAACAGGGGACTACTTTGGGCACTGGAACTGATATCAGGCGAAACTCTTGTATCTCTATATTGAAACGCTGAAGCAGCGACTGGATGCAATTAATCAACTTAGGCTAGAGCGTGCCACTGAGTCAATGAGCACTGCTTTTAAGCAAGTTCATAATTTAATTCCAGTATTATTACACTATCATCACCCGATGATGCCGGGTTATATCAAAAGAGACGTCCCGCATGGCGTCTGTTTTTTTACTCCTGATGAAACCCAGCAATTTTGGATTAATGATTTGGAAATCCAGCTTGCTGGTGCCTTGCCGCATGCCCCCAATGGTGAATTGCCAATTACGGGTATTTACTCAATGGGTAGCACCTCTTCTATAGGACAAAGTTGCTCTTCTGACCTAGATATCTGGATCTGCCATCAATCTTGGCTGGATAATGATGAAAAAACATTACTGGAGCGTAAATGCACCCTGATCGAACAATGGGCGGCTTCTCTGGGGATTGAGGTCACTTTTTTTCTGATTGATGAAAACCGCTTTCGGCACAATGCTTGCGGCAGCTTGAATGGTGAGGATTGTGGTTCGACCCAGCATATCCTTCTGCTTGATGAATTTTATCGTACAGCGGTTTGCATGGCCGGTAAACGTTTGTTGTGGACGATGGTTCCTGTTGAAGAAGAAGTACATTACGATGAATATGTTCTTTCTCTTTATGCGCAGGGTGTTCTGACACCCAATGAGTGGCTGGATCTTGGCGGCTTGGGGGAATTGTCAGCAGAAGAATATTTTGGGGCGAGTCTTTGGCAACTTTATAAAAGTGTAGATTCCCCGTATAAGGCTGTATTGAAAAGCCTGCTTCTGGAAGCTTATTCATGGGAATACCCCAATGGAAAGCTTCTGGCGATGGAGATGAAACAATATTTCCACAATGGCACGATTGTTTCCTTTGGTCTTGATTCTTATAGCATGATGTTGGAGCGTGTCACTCGTTATTTGACTGCTACGGACGATCTGACCCGTCTGGATTTGGTACGTCGTTGTTTTTACCTGAAGGTATGCGAAAAGTTGCGGGAAAGCCATGATGATAAAGGCTGTACAGGATGGCGCCAGCAGGTGATGTCTCAGTTGGTGAAGGAATGGTGTTGGGATGACAGCAAATTAGCTATGCTGGATAATCGCAACTCATGGAAAATTGAGCAGGTGCGTGATGCCCACAATGAGTTGCTCGATACCATGATGCAGAGCTATCGCAACCTGATCCGCTTTGCCCGCCGTAACAATTTGAGTGTGAGTGCCAGCCCACAAGATATTGGCGTATTGACGCGCAAATTGTATGCAGCTTTTGAAGCACTGCCCGGTAAAGTTACGTTAGTGAATCCTCAGATTTCCCCCGATTTATCAGAGCAAAATCTAACCTTCATCTACGTTCCGCCTGGGCGAGTAAACCGTAGTGGCTGGTATCTGTACAATCATGCCCCAACGATAGAATCAATCATCGGCCACCAACCGCTGGAATATAACCGTTATCTGAATAAATTGGTGTCATGGACCTATTTTAATGGTCTGCTGACGAAAGAAACTAAGATTCATATGCATCACGGTGAATCTCAGTGTGACAGATCAAAACTGTGCGATTTGATGAACGATATTTCCACTCATTTTCCGATCCGTTTACCTGCACCAACACCAAAAGCATTATATAGCCCTTGTGAAATTCGGCATTTGGCAATTATTGTCAATTTGGAAAAAGATCCCACGGCTGATTTTTCCAATCAGGCTGTTGATTTTGATTTCAGGAAGCTGAATGTTTTCAGTTTTGGAGAGTTACAGCAATGTTTGGTGGGCAGCGTTGATTTGCTTTACCGTAACTCATGGAATGAAGTGAGAACCCTGCATTTCAGTGGTGAGCAATCGGTCTTGGAAGCCTTGAAGACAATACTGGGAAAAATGCATCGTGATGCTGCACCGCCATCTAGTGTTGAAGTTTTTTGTTATAGCGAACACCTGAGTGGGTTGATTTGTACCCGTATCCAGCAATTGGTTTCAGAATGTATAGAGTTGCGTCTTTCCAGTAACCGTCAGGATCTCAGTCGTTTTAAAGCGTTACGTATTTCAGGCCAAACCTGGGGACTGTTTTTTGAACGATTAAACGTATCGGTACAGAAACTGGAAAATGCCGTGGAGTTCTATGGTGCAATTTCCAATACGAAGCTGCATGGTTTACCCGTCAAAATTGATACCAAGGAAAAACATTTGCCGCCAGCGATAGATGGCGTTGCCTGTGAGGGAATTATCCAGTTTTTTTTCGAAAATATTGAAAATAAACAGGGGTTTAATATCTATATTCTGGACGAGTCAAATCAAGTCGAAATTTATTCACATTGTGAAGGAAGTAAAGAGGAGCTGGTACGAGACGTCAGTCGTTTTTATTCTTCATCACATGACCGCTTTACTTATGGTTCCAGTTTTATCAATTTCAACTTACCGCAGTTCTATCAAATCGTTAAGAAAGGTGAACGTACCTATGTAGTCCCCTTTGTGGATGGTACATTCCCGTTGGATGATACGGAAACGAATGACACAACGTTGCGTATTGATGAACGTCTTGAGGAATTGTGTGGGCCACATGAACCTTGCAGTTCTCTATATCACTATTGAGATATTTTTTCCCTTTCAAGTTGCAGCGGTGTTGGCTGCAACTTGAGAGATGATGGGAATAGTCCCCATAAAAATGGCACTTACGAAAACTGGAATGGCTCACCGCTCTGCTCAGTCATGGCTTGTTCCAGCACGGAGATAAAATCGTTGCCACTGCGGTCACAAATCCATTGGTTATTCCGATAATCAAAGTGGTAACCCCCATTTTTGGTGGCCAACCAAATCTGATGGAAAGGTTCTTGGCGATTAATAATGATTTTGCTGCCGTTTTCAAAACTTAGCGTCATTACGCCACCATTTGTTTCACAGTCAATATCTGCATCGCCATCATAAATATCCAGTTGCTCTTCGAGATGAAGCATCAATTGATCGGCCAATTGATGAAATTCGCTATCGTTCATGTTTATTTCCTATTTGCTTTTCAGGGCCTAACTGCGATTATAGAGAGTATTGGCGCATGAATCACAGGCATTAATATAATGAGAAAACAATTTTACTGGTCATTGGCTATCATAACATTACTTTCCCTGACAGGTTGTGGCTTGAAAGGCCCCCTTTATTTCCCTCCTGCTGAAACTTCTGCGACATTGGTTCCTGTGGATATTCAAAGATAGTGAGTCGGTAATGTGATTCTCTTGGAGTTGGAGTCGTATAATATGCAGTTCTCCAAAATGCATGGTCTTGGCAATGATTTTATGGTCGTTGATGCAGTGACCCAGAATGTTTATTTTTCTCCAGAATTAATCTGCCGTCTGGCTGATCGGAATACTGGTGTGGGCTTTGATCAACTTCTGATTGTTGAAGCGCCTTATGATCCCGACTTAGACTTCCACTATCGTATTTTTAATGCTGATGGTAGTGAAGTCTCCCAGTGTGGTAATGGAGCACGTTGCTTTGCCCGTTTTGTTCGTCTCAAGGGGCTGATTAATAAACGAGACATCAAGGTCAGTACACGAGCAGGCCGGATGGTATTGAGCATCACCAATGATGATCAAGTCTGTGTCAACATGGGTGAACCGGAATTTGAACCGCAGCGCGTTCCTTTTCGTGCTAACAAGGCTGAGAAAACCTATATTATCCGCGCCATCGAACGCACCGTGCTTTGTGGTGTTGTGTCGATGGGAAATCCTCATTGTGTTATTCAGGTTGAGGATGTGGACACTGCTGAAGTAGACGTATTAGGGCCAGAGCTGGAAAGCCACGAGCGTTTTCCTGAGCGAGCGAATGTTGGTTTTATGCAGGTTATGAACCGGGGCCATATTCGGTTGCGAGTCTTTGAGCGTGGTGCAGGCGAGACCCGGGCGTGTGGCAGTGGCGCATGTGCGGCCGTTGCTGTAGGTATTCAGCAAAATCTACTGGATAACCAGGTTCGTGTAGATCTTCCGGGCGGTAAGCTGCGAATTAGCTGGGATGGCCCGGGTAAACCACTCTTTATGACAGGGCCTGCAACCCACGTTTATGACGGTGTAATTCACTTGTGATGGGCCATTTACGATGGGTTATTTGCGATTGGCTCTGTGTGTATTAAGCCATTTTTGAAATATGGGGCATTGGAAAATGGGTGAAAAAGACGAACCATTGCACATCGAAGACAGGCTGGATGATCAAATAGTCGTGGATTATTTGCTGAATAATCCCGATTTTTTTATCCGTAATGCCGATATGGTCGATAAGATACGGGTTCCCCATCCGGTGCGTGAATGCGTTTCTTTGATGGAATGGCATATGAACCGCCAGAGGAAACGCATCCGTTATCTAGAAAATGACCTGAACCATTTGATGGAACAGGCTAAACAAAACGAAGTGTTGTTTAGTCGTCTGTTGCACTTGTTGTCAGATCTCTCTGGTGCTAAAAGTTTGCAGGATTTTCTTTCCTGCCTGAGCTTATGGTCAAAAACATTCGGGCTAAGTAACAGCTATATTCGGTTGTTTAGTGATAAATGGCATCTTGGTGCACCACTGAACTCACCGGATCTGGCGATTTCCCGCTATACCTTTGAACCTGTCCGCATTAAGCGATTTGGTGATCGAAATCATTACCTTGGCTCATTGCACGGCCCAGAAATTTTACTGTTGATGCCACAGGCACGCCATGTTGGTTCGGTGGCGATCTCCCTTTTAGGGGCACAAGGAGATTTGGGCATGATCATTTTCAACAGCCATGATAAACATCACTATCACGAAGGAATGGGAACGGACATTCTTGACCAATTGGCGAAAATGCTGCCAGGGTTGTTGTCCCGCTGGATTGAACGCGCATGACTCAGCCAATCGACTTATTATTGGCACCTGTGGAAACCTTTTTGCATTATCTGCGGGTTGAACGACGTTTAAGCCCTCTTACGATCACCAACTATCGACGCCATTTGGCTGTTTTGGCGGAGATGTCATTGAAGATAGGAATACAGCAGTGGCAGGTTCTGGAGCCAACTCACGTCAGAATGTTTGCTTCCCGTAGCCGTCGGGCTGGATTGCAGTCTGCCAGCCTGGCACTGCGTCTTTCTTCTTTGCGTAGCTTCCTTGATTGGATGGTTACACAGGGAAAATTGGAAGCCAATCCTGCTAAATCTGTCAGTGCGCCCCGCAAAAAACGCCTCTTGCCCAAAAATATGGATGTGGATGAGGTTAACCAGCTCCTCAACATCAATTTGAATGATCCTTTGTCCGTGCGCGACAGAACTATGCTGGAAGTGATGTATGGTGCGGGGTTGCGTCTGTCTGAGCTGGTTGGCCTTGATTGTCGCCATTTAAATCTGGAAAGTGGCGAAGTTTGGGTGCAGGGAAAAGGCAGTAAAGAGCGTAAAGTGCCATTTGGTCGAGTGGCGCAGGAATGGCTTCAACGTTGGTTGGAAATGCGGGAACTGTTTGAGCCGGAAGATAATGCGCTTTTCATTTCCACCAAAAGCGGGAAACGGATTTCTGCCCGTAACGTACAGAAACGCTTCGAACAATGGGGCATTAAGCAAGGTGTAAACAGTCACATTAATCCCCATAAATTGCGCCACTCTTTTGCCACGCATATCTTGGAATCCAGCGGTGATTTGCGTGCAGTACAGGAATTGCTGGGACATGCGAACCTGTCAACGACTCAGGTATATACGCATCTGGATTTCCAGCATTTGACTAAAGTCTATGATGTCGCCCACCCCAGAGCTAAACGAGGGAAATCATAATGCGTTTTTATCGGCCTCTCGCGCCATTTGCTGCGATGACATTCGATCTGGATGATACACTTTACGATAATCATCCCGTAATCGATAAAACCGAAAAAGAAGTGTTGTGTTTTATTCGGCAGTACGATGCCAGGTTCAGCAGCTTTGAATATGAAGATTTGCGTTTATATCGGCAGGCTGTTCTTGAGTTAGAGCCGGAGATTTACCATGACGTCACCCTATGGCGCCAGCAATCTGCAGAACTTATGTTCAGCCATCACGGTTTTAATGGTGAGGAAATAAGGCGTGGTGCCGATGAGATTATGTCTTGCTTTACGTACTGGCGTAATCAAATCACTGTTGCGGAATCAACCCATCAGACCTTGTCTGCACTCGCAGCAAAAATACCGCTGGTGGCTATCACTAATGGGAATGCTGAACCGGCTGCTTGTGGGTTGGCCCCTTATTTTGAATTTGTCCTGAAAGCGGGTGTAGATGGGCGTTCCAAGCCTTGCCCTGATATGTACCATCTGGCGGCTGAGCGGCTGAATCTGCCCATAAATCAGATCTTGCATGTGGGGGATAATTTGAAGACGGATGTAGAAGGGGCAATTTACAGTGGAATGCAGGCTTGCTGGATTAATATCGAAAATAAAGATCTGATGCGGGAACCTGAAGGGCGCTTGGTTCCACATGTTGAGATTTCTGATTTGGCTTCTTTGATAGCACTGATATAATTTCAAATTGAAATCTGTATAAAAAAACAGTGGCAATCAGTCATACTTAAAAATTGAGTCATTGTAAACAACTGATGGTAATTATGGACGTTTCTTATCTGCTCGAAAGCCTGAATGATAAACAACGCGAAGCGGTCGCGGCACCTCGTACTAATATGCTGGTGCTGGCTGGTGCTGGCAGTGGCAAAACGCGCGTACTGATCCACCGGATCGCTTGGTTACTGTCAATTGAGAATGCCTCACTGTTTTCCATTATGGCGGTAACGTTTACCAATAAAGCCGCCGCTGAGATGCGCCACCGAATTGAAAACCTGATTGGCACCAGTCAGGGGGGGATGTGGATCGGAACATTCCACAGCCTTGCTCACCGCTTGCTGCGCGCCCACCATCTTGATGCCAATCTGCCGCAGGATTTTCAGATCCTTGATAGTGAGGATCAGCATCGCCTGATCAAGCGTATCATCAAGGCGATGAATCTGGATGATAAACAGTGGCCGGCCCGTCAGGGCATGTGGTACATCAACGGTAAGAAAGATGAGGGTTTGCGTCCGCAGCATATCGAAAGCTATGGTAATCCGGTGGAAGCGACATGGCTGAAAATCTACCAAGCCTATCAAGAGGCGTGTGATCGCGCAGGGTTGGTGGATTTTGCTGAGCTGCTGTTACGCGCTCATGAGCTGTGGCTGAACAAACCGCAGATCCTGCAACATTATCGCGAACGTTTTACCAATATTCTGGTAGATGAATTTCAGGATACTAACAGCATTCAATATGCTTGGATCCGTCTGTTGGCTGGCGATACCGGCAAGGTGATCATTGTCGGGGATGACGACCAGTCCATTTACGGTTGGCGTGGTGCACAGGTAGAAAATATCCAGCGCTTTCTTAAGGATTTCCCGGGGGCGGAAACTATCCGTCTGGAACAGAATTACCGTTCTACCAGCAATATCCTTAAGGCTGCCAATGCCCTGATCGCTCACAACAGCGATCGCTTAGGCAAAAATTTGTGGACTGAAGGAAGCGAAGGTGAGCCTATTTCACTGTACTGTGCTTTCAATGAGTTGGATGAATCCCGTTATGTGGTCAGCCGTATCAAGCATTGGCTGGATAATGGCGGGGCACTGAAAGAGTGTGCGATCCTCTACCGTAGTAACGCCCAATCCCGTGTACTGGAAGAAGCCTTATTACAGGCGTCCATGCCTTACCGCATTTATGGCGGTCAACGCTTCTTTGAGCGTCAGGAAATTAAAGATGCCTTATCCTACTTGCGCTTGGTGGCAAACCGTCATGATGACTCCGCCTTTGAGCGAGTGGTAAATACACCGACACGCGGCATCGGTGACAGAACGCTTGATGTTGTACGTCAGGTGGCGCGTGATCAGCAAAAAACCTTATGGGAAAGCAGCCTGTTACTGATTCAGGAAAAAGTGCTGGCGGGGCGAGCGGCATCGGCATTGCAGCGTTTCATTGAATTGATTGAAGCGCTGGAAACCGAAACGCAGGAGATGCCGTTACATGTGCAGACCGATCGCATTATTCGTGATTCCGGCCTCTGGGCGATGTATCAGCAAGAAAAAGGCGAAAAAGCGCAGGCTCGCATCGAAAACCTTGAAGAGTTGGTCACTGCAACCCGCCAATTCAGCTATCAGGATGAAGACAAAGACCTGATGCCATTGCAAGCCTTCCTTTCTCATGCAGCACTTGAATCAGGGGAAAGTCAGGCAGATTCTTACCAAGACGCCGTACAATTGATGACACTGCATTCGGCTAAGGGGCTAGAATTCCGGCAAGTCTTTATTGTGGGCATGGAAGAAGGCATGTTTCCGAGCCAAATGTCCATTGAAGAAGGCGGAAGATTGGAAGAAGAACGTCGTTTGGCCTATGTTGGTGTAACAAGGGCGATGGAAAAACTGACACTGACCTATACTGAAAGTCGTCGCTTATATGGCAAAGAAGTACATCACCGTCCATCTCGTTTTATTGGCGAGCTACCGACGGAATGCGTGGCAGAAGTTCGTTTGCGGGCGACGGTATCCCGTCCGGTCAGTCATAAGCGACTGGGAACACCTATCAGTACCAGCGACAGTGGTTATTCACTTGGACAGCGTGTACGCCATCCCAAATTTGGTGAAGGGACGATTATCAATATAGAAGGCAGTGGGGAACATTGCCGTTTGCAAATCGCGTTTCAGGGTGAAGGCATTAAATGGCTGGTGGCCGCTTATGCCAGACTCGAAACTGGCCAATAATCCGGTCGAATGTTGACAGGCTTTTTCTTATGAGCGTAACATTCGCGCCTTACGATAAAAGTAGGGAGTATAAGGAGACTTATGGTACATGCTGAACGCATTTAAATTAGAGAATAATCGCCTGCTCCGTCTGGAAATTGATGAAGAAGGTGATCAGTTATCTGACTCCATGTGGGTAGATTTGGTGGGTTTGGGGGATGAAGATCGTCTCCGAGTCCAGAATGAGCTGGGACAAGCCTTGGCAACCCGCACCGAATTGGATGACATTGAGGCATCGGCACGTTTTTTTGAAGATGAAGACGGTATGCACGTCCATTCATTCTTCTACTTTGAAGATGCCGAAGATCATGCTGGCAACTCGACAGTCGCGTTTACTATTCGTGACGGTCGTCTCTACACATTGCGAGAGCGTGAACTCCCTGCATTTCGATTGTACCGAATGCGCGCCCGTAACCAGACGATGGTTGACGGGAATGCCTATGAACTGCTGTTGGATTTGTTCGAAACCAAGATTGAACAGTTGGCTGATGTCATTGAAAACATCTACAGTGTGCTGGAATCCCTGAGCCGAGTCATTATGGAAGGCAAGCAGGGGGATGAATTTGATTCAGCTCTGTCTAACCTTGCTGAGCAGGAAGATATTGGCTGGAAAGTTCGTCTGTGTCTAATGGATAGTCAGCGTGCCCTGAACTTCCTTGTGCGTCGTGCCCGTTTACCCGCAAATCAGTTAGAGCAGGCCCGTGAGATCCTGCGGGATATCGAATCCTTGTTACCGCACAATGAATCGCTGTTCCAGAAAGTTAACTTCCTGATGCAGGCCGCGATGGGGTTCATCAACATCGAACAGAGCCGCATTATCAAAATATTCTCCGTTGTTTCCGTGGTGTTTCTGCCACCAACACTGGTGGCTTCCAGTTATGGTATGAACTTCGAATTTATGCCGGAATTACATTGGACATTCGGTTATCCGGCGGCCATCGGCCTGATGATTGCCGCGGGGCTGGCGCCTTATCTCTACTTTAAGCGGAAGAATTGGCTGTAATTGAAAGCGAGAAGTGACAATTTAAGAATCTGAAATAGAAATTCCGCCCATTGAAGGGCGGAAGAATATTTAGTTATCTATGTAAGCGACGCTGGGTATAAAGCGCATCTAATATAAAGACAACCAATGCTGCCCAGATAAAGCCAAAGGTGATCAGACGATCCGGGCCCATTTCTTCACCATAAACCAGTGTTGCCAGTAAGAACATCAGCGTTGGGCCAAGATACTGGAAAAAGCCCAGCGTAGATAAACGCAAATGTGCGGCTGCGGCGGTAAATAACAGCAGTGGCACAGTGGTAATGATACCCGCAGCGATGAGCAGCAGATTCAGGGATAATGTATTATTCAACATATTGCTGGTCACGGTATGCGTGAAAAACAGCAAATAAATCAGCGCAACAGGGAACACCCAGACGGTTTCGATCATCATGCCGGTCTGTGCATCCACTCCCAGCTTCTTGCGGAGCAGCCCATAAAGTGCAAATGTCGTTGCCAAGTATAGGGCGATTATCGGCACAGAGCCAAATTGCCATATCTGAATCAATACACCAATTAATGCCAACCCTACAGCTACCCATTGCATGCGGCGGAATCGTTCGCCAAGGAACAACATGCCAAGTAACACACTTACCAAGGGGTTGATAAAATACCCAAGACTCGCTTCCAGCAGATGATTATTATTCACCGCCCAGATATAGGTGAGCCAGTTACTGGCGATCGTGAAGGCAGTAATGCCCAATAACAGCAGTTTTTTAGGTTGGCGGACAACTGCCCAAACCTGACGCCAGTGACGAGTCATCGTCAGCATCAGTACCATAAAGAAAACTGACCAGATAACGCGGTGTGATACGATCTCATCGGGGGGAACGTGCTGTATGGTCTTGAAGTAGATGGGAGCCAATCCCCAGATAAGATAAGCCCCCAAGGCATACAAGATACCTTTGGCCGTCTGTTGGTTACTCATAATATCCTTGAATGTTTTGATAATTTAGAAGAGATGTGAAAGCGTTAGCTCATATACAATGTGGCATCGGGTTGAATGATTTACAAGAATTTAATGACGTAATGAATAAATAAAATATTATTTCTTATTCAAATAGTGTTTTATGCTGATTTATTGTTTTTATATGAATTAATAATCTAATATTATATGTTTGAATTCACTTTTCCTACTGAAAAAATGACATTCATCGGTAGAGTAAAAAACAATCTTTGGAGGGTGAAGAATACATAAAAATTTGACTGAGTTCAGCCAACAACGCCATGATCTTAAATATGAATGGAATATGATCGGGTTTCTGCGTGCAGCCTATATCAAATTTATATCCTACCTATTATTGCTATCGTAAACCTATTAACGCCTTAAATGATAATTTCAGCTTATCAGAGCAATCTAGCCCCCGTACTTTTACAGCCATATTATTAATTCTCTGCTCATTACATAATTGGGCTATATCTTTAGGTGTCCAATATATATTTTTTGCATAACCTTTTATTTTAATTGGATTAATACACGCTCTACCCCACCTGCTTTTAATATTCCTGGCAACTATTGTTGAGCAGTTTTTATAAATAAAGTTGTAGGAATGAACCATACGTGAGTTGGCATACATTTTCCCATTATACACATTATACATTTCATTCTTTTTATCCTGCATTGCCGGAAAATCATCCGGCCAGGGAAATTGAGGTACTCCACCTATATGAATAGAAGCATACCCAACTAGCTGTCTTTTACAGGGATACCATATATATACAACGGCGCTGCTAGGATTTCTGATTCGGCTGTATTTTTAGATTGCATATCTTGTTTCCTTGTTAATTTATTGGCGAGTTATTTTAAAATAACGTTTGGAAAACAATTATTATAGTTTTATTTTCTGGGGTTTTATTGTCTGAGCTGATGACTGTTAAAGTATGTGTTGTATAGAGGCTATTGCAGATTTATCTATCGTGATTACAGGTCTGATATAATCAGACTGGTTGTCTATTTATTATTCTTAATAAGGATTTTCTTTAATGGCTTAAAGAAGTAAATATAAGATGAAAAAGGATATATTAGGAGAAATAGCGGGTGTATTTACACAAGGCTAATTTTTATCTGCCTACGTTGTCACTACCCGCTACCCGTAAAACACTTACCCAACCAAATAAGTCCCCATCGCGCTGGCGATATGAACTTGATTTTCATTATGCAATTCAATTCTGGCGACTGACACCTTGTTGCCTGCTCGTATAACGTTACTGCTGGCGGTAAATACTTCCCCGCGTCCTGGACGCAAGTAATCAATACGTAGGTCTATTGTACCTATCGTCGGCAATCGTTTTTTCATCTCTTCTACTGTGATTGTTTCCATTGCAGCCAGAATGCTACCCGTACAGACTAAACCACCAGCAACATCAAGTATCGAAGCGATAGCACCGCCGTGCAGGATTTTTTGGGCCATATTACCGACTAGCTTTTCTTGATGGTGAAATTGTAGTTCTGCATAATCTTGTTCGAATCGGATCAGCTCGAGCCCCAGAAGTTGGTTGAATGGCATATGATAAACGAAGACCTCCCCGATAAACCTACGGGCTTCTTCTAGTGTTAATATTCTGTCGGCTCGCTGCGTATTTTCCATGATTGGTTTCCTGGTTATGAAAAAGTAAGGCGCTGATATTTAATAAAATTATCTATACCCAATAGATATCGAGTTGCATTGCGGCGTCAAGTGAATGAATCCTCAGGCATAGCTCACTATTTGGCTAAGATAAGTGAGCACAGCCAACAGAAAGGCAACTTGAAATATGAAGGATATAGTTAATAACTTGTTAATCTTATGCTTTTATTATCGATCTTACCAGTCTGTGAAACATTTCGAAAAAAAAAGCGTTCTGAAAAAAACTGACTACAAAAAATAACCATTCAGTGTGTAGAATAAGCGGCAATTTTTATCTTCTTTTATCTTCGAACGACGATATTTGAATGACAACGATAAGGATACCAGCAATGCGTTTTCTATCGAAAATTCTGGTTATTTCCTGCTTATTATCGCCATGGGCCCATGGCGATAATAAGCAGGTTGATATAGTGAGAGGAAGTGTGCTCTCGGCGATGTTAGATGAGCAGGACTCGCCGTTTATGCTCTATCCTTATGATACGAATTACATTATTTATACTTATGGTGCCAAGATCAATAAACAGGCGATCCACAGTTATGATTGGGTAGATCATGTGCGCAAAGATGAAGCCAGTTTTCAAATAAGTTTTGGTTTTCCTCTGTGGCGGGGGATTGTGGGAGAGGACTCTTTACTTGGTGCTTCCTATACACAGCGTTCATGGTGGCAACTCAGTAATAAGAAAGAGTCATCCCCGTTTCGTGAAACGAACTATGAACCGCAACTTTTTTTGGCATGGCTGACAGACTATGAGTTTGCTGGCTGGCATCTGCGAGAGATTGAGACAGGGATCAGCCATCAATCCAATGGACGGTCGGAATCGACCTCCCGTAGCTGGAACCGACTCTATGCACGCTTGATGGTGCAAAACAGCAATTGGCAGGTGGATTTAAAGTCGTGGTATCGTCTGCCTGAAGGCGCTCGTCATGATGATAACGCGGACATAAATAGTTACATGGGATATTACCGTGTGAAGTTCGGTTATATCTGGGGAGACAGTGTGTTTACTGCTCAGGGGCGTTATAACTGGAATAGAGGTTACGGCAGTGGAGAGTTGGGTTGGAGTTATCCGATATCGAAGCATGTTCGTTTGTATACCCAGTTATTCTGCGGTTATGGCGAATCGATGATAGATTACAACATCAAGCAAACGCGTTTTGGTATCGGTGTCATGCTGAATGATATGCTGTAATTACTCCGGTAATGAGATTGGCATAATGAACAGGTGCTGGGATCGCACCTGTATTTTTTACAACCTGTTTTTTAAGGTTTTTTCAAGGATTGATTTTTAACGATCGAGGAAAGGCGTGTCTACCGCAGAACTCATCAGCACGGCATCGCTGGCTGAACAAGCATTACGAAAAACATTCGGCTACCAGCAATTTCGTCCGGGACAGCAGCAGGTGATTGATGCTGTTCTTGATGGACGCGACTGTCTGGTCATCATGCCAACGGGAGGCGGTAAATCGCTGTGTTACCAGATCCCCGCGTTGGTTCAAAATGGGCTGACGTTGGTAGTATCCCCGTTGATTTCTCTGATGAAAGATCAGGTTGATCAATTGAGAGCGAATGGAGTAGAAGCAGAATGCTTAAACTCAACCCAAAGTCGTGAACAGCAATTTGACATCATCCATCGTTGTCGTCAGGGCAACATTAAGCTGCTTTATATCGCGCCTGAAAGATTGGTGACAGATAACTTTCTGGATCATCTTCACGATTGGCAGCCAGCTTTATTAGCGGTTGATGAGGCTCACTGTATTTCTCAGTGGGGGCATGACTTCCGCCCGGAATATCGGGCATTAGGGCAGCTTCGTCGCCGTTTTCCCAATCTTCCTGTCATTGCGCTGACAGCAACGGCGGATAAAACCACCCGTCAGGATATCGTGCGGTTGTTGGAGTTGCACGAGCCGATTATTCATATCAGCAGCTTTGATCGTCCCAATATTCGCTATACGCTGGTAGAAAAATATAAGCCGCTTGATCAGCTCTGGTCATTTGTACGTGGTCAGCAGGGAAAAAGTGGGATTATTTACTGCAACAGTCGTAACAAAGTAGAAGAAACCGCAGAACGTCTGCAAAAACGTGGGCTAAGTGTTGCACCTTATCATGCCGGATTAGAGAACAACCAACGTGCGTGGGTACAGGATGCTTTCCAGCGAGACGATTTGCAGATGGTTGTGGCAACAGTGGCATTTGGGATGGGGATTAACAAACCCAACGTGCGTTTTGTAGTGCACTTTGATATTCCGCGCAATATCGAATCTTATTATCAGGAAACGGGGCGGGCGGGTCGAGATGGTTTACCGGCTGAAGCGGTGCTGTTTTACGATCCTGCTGATATGGCATGGCTGCGTCGTTGTCTGGAAGAAAAACCCGCAAGTGAACAACAAGACATCGAACGACACAAACTCAACGCAATGGGAGCATTTGCAGAGGCACAAACCTGCCGGCGTTTGGTATTGTTGAATTATTTCGGTGAAAGTCGCCAGACCACCTGTGGCAACTGTGATATTTGCCTTGATCCACCCAAACGTTATGACGCTTTGGTAGAGGCACAGAAAGCGTTATCCTGCATCTATCGTGTTGGACAACGTTTTGGGATTGGCTATATTGTAGAAGTACTGCGTGGCGCAAATAATCAACGTATTAGAGATTTCGGTCATGACAAATTGCCAGTTTATGGCATAGGTAAAGAGCAGAGTCAGGAACATTGGATGAGCGTCATGCGTCAGCTCATCCACTTGGGGCTGATTACTCAAAACATTGCCAATTATTCTGCGTTACAACTGACAGAGGCGTCACGGCCTGTATTGCGGGGTGAAGCACCCTTACAGCTTGCGGTGCCACGTATCCAAAACCTGAAAAGCCGTAATCAGCAAAACAAATCATACAGTGGAAACTATGATCGTAAATTATTTGCCAAATTACGCAAATTACGCAAATCCATTGCTGATGAAAACAACATTCCACCGTTTGTTGTTTTCAATGACGTTACGTTAATTGAGATGGCTGAACATTGCCCAATAACACCGGATGAACTTTTGCTGATTAATGGTGTTGGGCAGCGAAAACTGGAGCGTTTTGGGGAAGCTTTCATGGCGTTGATCCGTGATCATTTTGAAGGTTTTGAATAAACAAGGATAATTATACCCAATGGGTTTCAAGATGCTGCGTGTAGCCAACAAAGCGGCAACTTGAAAGACGCTGGGTAAACAGAGGATGATGAATGGCACCTGAGATATTGAAAACGAGCTGGTTAAACCGCGAAACTCAGTTCTCTGCCTTTGCGAATGGAATATTATTGGATTTTTGGCGAACGAGGGAAGAGCGGCAATTTATGGGTGTTGATGATGTCCCCATCCATTACGCTTCCTTCTGTTCTTCCTGCCATGACAAAACACTTGTGATCTTACCCGGCCGCAGTGAAAGCTACGTGAAATATACAGAAGTGGCCTATGATTTTTATCATCTGGGCTACGATATTTTCATCATTGATCACCGAGGGCAGGGGCGTTCAGGACGAATGTTGAGTGATCGACAAAAAGGTCATGTTGAAGCGTTCGATCATTATGTGGATGACTTGGCAAAATTTGTCGAATTGGAACTGGCTCCTCGTCAGTCTCATCGTTGTTACGCACTGGCCCATTCAATGGGGGGGGCGATTTTTAGCCGTTTTCTACAGCGTCACCCAGAGCCGATTTTTCGTGCAGTGGCGCTATGTGCACCGATGTTTGGCATCAACTTACCCATGCCCCGTTGGTTGGCTAATTTTCTGGTTAATCAGGCGGAACATCATGTCAAAAGGCGCAATGCTTACGCATTGTCGACCGGTCAATGGCAGCCATCACCTTACTTTATTAATACATTAACGCACAGCTATGCACGCTATCAGCGTTATTTGCGTTATTATGCTGATTACCCTGAATTGCGCCTTGGTGGCCCAACCTACCATTGGATGCGTGAAAGTATGCTAATGGGCGATAATCTGATTGAAAATGCCAGTAAAATTCAGACTCCACTCATAGTCTTGCAAGCGAGTGAAGATAAAGTGATTAGTAATCGGGAGATATTGGCTTTTTGCGAATCACGTCAAAGAGCCGGAACAGGAAAAGAAGAACAAAAGCCTCTGGTTATCCAAGGGGCACATCACGAAATCCTGTTTGAAAATGATGCATTGCGGGCACAGGCTCTCAATGCAATTTGTGATTTTTTTGACCAGAACAATTTAGTTTAGGAACTATAACCATGTATCATGTTGTTGCTTCAGACTTAGATGGCACTCTGTTGTCTCCCGATCATAAATTAACATCGTATACCAAGGAAACCCTGAGCTTGCTGACAGAGCGGGGAGTTCATTTTATCTTTGCGACAGGACGCCATCACATTGATGTTGGACAAATCCGTGATGGATTGGGCATTGATGCCTACATGATCACGTCTAATGGAGCAAGAGTTCACAATATTCAGGATGAATTGGTATTCAGCCACAATGTAGATCCTCAGATTGCTCGCGATTTGTGCCTATTGGAATTTGATAATCCCAAGGTTTTAACTAATTACTTTAACAATGATGATTGGTTCGTGAATCGTGAAGCGCCTGAACAGAAAGACTTTTTTCAGGAGTCCGTTTTCCATTACCAGCTTTTCCAACGCGATAGCTTCCCTACAGATGGTGTGTGCAAGGTTTATTACACCAGTGAAGATCATGATTATTTGGTGAATTTGGAAGAGAGGATCAATGCCCGCTGGGGAGAGAAAGTCAATGTCAGCTTTTCACTGAGAAATTGTCTGGAAGTGATGGCTGGTGGTGTTTCTAAAGGTCATGCGTTAGAGCAGGTTTGCCAATCCATCGGATACCAATTGATCAATTGTATCGCTTTTGGCGACGGTATGAATGACCGGGAAATGTTGAGTGTGGCAGGCAAGGGCTGCATTATGCAGGGAGCGCATCAGCGTCTGAAAGACATTTTGCCGGAAATAGAGGTTATTGGTTCCAATGTTGATGATGCAGTTTCGTGTTATTTACGGAATATGTATCAAGTTTGATGCAAATAATTTGAATATTTGATTTAAAACAGCATCTGTTCAGATGCTGTTTTTTTGTATCTAATATTAATAACAATAGTTAATAGTATTATTTATTTTGATTTTTTATAGGGAAGTTATTTTTTATTTTATTTTTGAATAAAAAACAAGAGTAATTATTTTAATAAGTTAATGTTTACCGATGTTGTATAAATTTTTCTTGTGTATTTTTTGGGGTGATTGGTTGTAATTATTTGTTTTTAATGTGTTTTAAATTTATTGGATTTTATTTTGATGAGATTGATAATCTGTGTGGTAAATAGATTGAGTGATCTATTTTTTGATACGCTATAATTTTTAGTATGTTATTTCAAAAATTATTAATTACAGAAACTAATTTTCCCTTAATATTTGTGATTTACGTTCAATTATTTAGTTATTCTATTTGAATATTCTACGCGAGTAGATAAGTTTATATGTAAAAATAATTTATGAATAATAATTCTCAATACATCACGTTAGAATTAAAATTTTTCTGTTCCAACATTCAGGGAATATCTTGCTATGCCGTATGAAAGTACGGCGTTAGCTGTCACTCAAATACAACATGCTTCTGAAGAGTTTCTAGCAACAAAAGAAGGGCGAAAAGGGTTTCTTCGTGCCATCTTTTCCTGTTGGTTAGGGACAACAATGGAGTATGCGGATTTTGCTTTGTATGGTTTAGCGGCGGGGATTATTTTTGGGGATGTTTTCTTTCCCGATATGACGCCTGCTGTCGCTCTCTTTGCCAGCTTTGCAACCTATTCAGTGGGATTTATTGCACGGCCAATTGGCGCTCTCGTGTTTGGATGGTTAGGTGATCGTAGAGGGCGCAAGAGCGTCATGGTAATGACGGTCATTCTGATGGGGTTCTCAACCACGCTAATTGGGCTTATTCCAAGTTATGCACATATAGGCGTTTGGGCTCCAGCCTGTTTGGTGACATTGCGATTTATGCAAGGTTTGGGAGCGGGAGCGGCACTTTCTGGTGGCGCGGTCATACTGGGCGAATTTGCACCGCCAGCAAAACGCGGATTAGTTTCGTCTGTCATTGCTCTCGGTTCCAATAGTGGAACGTTACTGGCATCACTGGTTTGGCTGCTGGTGTTGACTATGGACAAAGAGAGTTTATTGGATTGGGGATGGCGAATTCCATTTCTATCCAGTGTCTTGATTGCAATAGTCGCGTTCTATATTCGTCTGTACATGAGTGAAACGCCTGTTTTTGAGCGCCATAAAGCGCTATTGGCGGAACAACGTTTGCAATCATTAGCCGTAAATGAAAATGTGCAATCCACGTATGAAACCCGACGCTTTTGGCAACGAACCAGAGCTTTTTGGATCATGGTGGGCTTAAGAATTGGTGAAAATGGCCCATCGTATCTGGCGCAAGGGTTCATTATTGGTTATGTCGCCAAGGTGCTGATGTTGGATAAATTTATACCCACCATTGCCGTATTCATTGCCTCTGTGTTGGGTTTTTTGATCATTCCATTGGCGGGCCATCTATCTGATCGATTTGGGCGTCGTATCACCTATCGTTGGTTTTGCCTGTTACTGATACTTTATGCTTTCCCCGCTTTTATCTTACTGGAAAGTCGTGAATCCATGATTGTGATACCAACAATTGTTGTGGGAATGGGGCTGGCTTCTTTGGGAATATTTGGTGTTCAGGCAGCATGGGGAGTTGAACTCTTTGGGGTGACGAATCGTTATACCAAAATGGCTTTTGCAAAAGAGCTGGGGGCAATGCTATCGGGGGGAACAGCCCCATTAGTCGCATCGGCATTACTGTCTTTTTCTGGGCATTGGTGGCCTATCGCTTGTTATTTTACCGTGATGGCAAGTATTGGGTTTATCACGACATTCTTTGCGCCAGAAACACGTGGTCGGGATCTTAATTTGCTTGAAGACGCGATTTAGAATCCATCTTAGGCTATTGTCTGAATTTTTATCTTAACCTGCGGACTACATAGATATGAACTCATGTCTGAAAAGGGTGACTCGCAGTGATGTTGCGAAAGAAGCCGGAACCTCGGTGGCTGTAGTTAGTTACGTGATCAACGATGGTCCTAGGCCTGTCGCAGAAGCCACTCGCCGACGCGTATTGGCTGCGATCCAAAAAACGGGATATCGGCCCAATAGTATTGCGAAAGCATTGGTTTCAGGTACAACACATGCTTACGGGCTTATCTTGCCAAATATTGCTAATCCCTTTCTTTCTTCTGTTGCCCATGCTTTACAGCAAGAGGCCTTCAAGCACGGGCAAGTATTGTTGCCCGGGGATTCAGGAGATAATCGGACACGTGAAAAAGAGCTGATCAACAATCTCTTAAATCGTCAAATTGATGGTTTGTTATATACCAGTGTCGATCGCCATCCTTACATCGATCTGATCCAAGCCAGTGGTACACCTTGTGTCATGCTGGATTGGGTAAGTGCAGGGTCGAATGTCAGCGCAATTCGTGTCAATGAACGGCTGGCGGCGTTCAAGGTAACTCAACATCTGACTCAGCATGGTTATCGTGATATCGCCATTGTTTGCGGACCTCTTCGTATGTTAAACACGCAGGATCGATTGTCTGGTTGGTGTGATGCTTTGATGCAGGCAAATTTGTCTGTACGTGATGAGTGGATTTTTTCTACCGAATATACCCGTCAGGGCGGCTATGAAGCGACTTTGCGTATGTTAAAAGGAAAGCGACCGCGAGCAGTGTTTGCAACCAATGAATTACAGGCATTTGGATGCCTGCGGGCATTGGCTGAGCATGGGATAGCGATACCTGATGATATGGCATTGGTTTGTTTCAATGCTACTCAACAATCACTATTTAATGTACCTTCATTAACGGCCGTATGTCAGCCAATCGATAAGATGGCACAAACTGCCATCGAAATCTTGAGAACATGGAATGGAAAAGCTCAGGAACGTGAGTTTGAATTTGAACTACAGATTGGTGAGTCTTGTGGTTGTAAATAAGTATCTCCGCAAGAGTAGTACCATTGGCGCAATGATGCTGATAGCGAAAACATAATTCCATACCAGCCGATAGTCATTAGCAAATATCAACGGCACAAGCCCGGTTGCAATAATCCTTCCGCATAGTGTGAAAAATTGCCCGTATGAAAATGTGCGTCCGATCATGGCGGAATCCACTTCGTGCAGAATAAGGTTTTGACTTGATATCCGTGAGGCGGAATTGCAAAACCCGAGGATAAATCCTCCTGCCAGAATAATCTCAAGGGTTGGATTCAGGGCAATAACGGCGAGTGTTATTGCGAAAGTAGACGTGAAAAGAAGTATCAGATTGCGTTGAGGATAACGATTAGATAGACGCTCCATGATAAACCCAACTAATATTGCTCCACAGCCATATATGATGCCATAAGTTGCATAAGAGCTGATGGGTTCGAGGAGAACACTGTTCATAAAAGGGGCTTGGATAACATTGATTGTCAAAAGGGGATTGCTCCCATTGCCATATAGCAAAACAGGTCAGTTTTTAAAAATGAAAGTGGGAGTTTTGGTCGGGAATGTTGAGGATTATTTCTGTCGGTAATTATTTTAGAAGCATAAGGAATGAGCATTAACATAATCAGAGAAATAAATGCCATTCCTGCCAGTAGTATAAAAATATCGGTACTGGTTAATGAGCTAGCAAATAAAATAATCAATGAAGCTGCCAGTAGTGTTGAAGATTGAGACTCTATTTCAAGGATTGCATTAATGCGATAAAGCTCATTTTCCATAAAGACATCTTTGATAAATCCCTGTCGGGTAATGTAGAAAATCGCAAAATAAATTTGGATAAATACATAGGCGCATATTAGGGCATATAGGCGATTCGAAACACCGTCGTCAGAGAGGAAAAGAAACAGAAAAAGCACCAATATGATGACAGTAATAAATATTAGAATTGATTTTCGATTGAGAGAATCGATAAATTTGCCAATAACAGGTGTCAAAAAAAGGAGCAAGATGGCAGAGAACATGGCGGTTGTTGCAAGGAATGCGGGTTCACCCGCGGTATTACTGATGTACCACGGGATAAGATACATTCCGATGGAGACAGCGACTGAGGAAAAAAATTCGATATCAAAAAAATGCTATCAGTAACCAAGGCCGACCGGATAAAATTTTCATGCTATCTCGAATGATCAGGGTATTAAAAACAGGGATGATTGATGCTTGGATAATAGTCTTATGTTAATTTTATGTAAATAAATTGATTTCTGGCGTAGCATTTTTCGATTTTTCTCTCTTAGCTAATGGAATGAGATGATTTTGAATTGATATTAATTTATTTATATAAATAACATGATTAATTATATTTTTATTGAAGATATACTCTAACGAGTATTAATCATAATTTAATAGGGCTTATTTTTCCAATTGTTTTAGATCTAACTTTGATATGTCTTAGCGATATTTATATCATTTGTTTTTATAATTTCACATTTGGCAGGGTTTTTTAATTCACTATCTAATAATGTAATGAATAAGATAATACTATTCTGATAACAATGAATTATAGACTTTAAAATATAATTAAGTATAAAATCACTCCATCCTTTATAGTTTGTCTTGTTTTTGTTAAGTTAAATTTCAAAGAAATAAAATTATGAATTGGTATTTAAGTGTTTTAAAAAATTATGCTGATTTTTCAGGGCGTGCACGTCGTCAAGAATATTGGATGTTCTATTTATTTAACATGATTATATCTTGATCCTCATTGTATTGGGTTCTGCAATTGATGAGAATTCTGGTTTGGCGTTGGCTGGCGTTGGCTGGCGTTGGCTGGCGTTTATGGGGTTTTTATTTTGATTCCACAGATTGCAGTAACAGTACGCCGACTTCATGATACTAACCATTCTGGCTGGTGGTTATTATTGAACCTTATTCCATTTGGAGGATTAGTCGTGTTTATATTTATCCTTCTTGAAGGCTCTGAAGGTAGTAATGATTACGGTGCTGATCCGAAAGGAATGCGTTAATACTTTAAAGTAACTTTGATTTTATTTAGTTTGCCAACATTTTTAAAACGCTGCCTATTAATTTTCTGACAGCGTTTTTTTTAATAAAATTCCAAGCAACAAATAATCCTACTTGGGTTCTCTCTCTTACCGCCACACTGCAACTCTAAATCCATTGGATATAACGTGTCATGATCCAAAATTCTAATCTTGTCCCTTATTCTAACCGTCAGTAAATTATATCTTCATCATGTTTACTAATTGTCTGAGATAAGGAGTTCTTTATGCATGAATTGCGTCTTGAGTATTACGATTTATCCCCTGATCTATTGCAGGTCATGTATTAAATAGTTAGATTGAATATCAAAAATAGTACTCACGCTCAATAAAAGTCCCTATCACCTTATCGTGCATTTCTTCGGATTTTGAATAACTGATAGTTTTTCTATTCAGTCTTTTTACTCGAGTACGCTGAGTTAAATTCGTTCTCTCT
>NZ_NJAI01000001.1:417952-576914 GCF_002632725.1 Xenorhabdus hominickii | reverse complement strand
TTACAGCAGGTATAGCAACGATAACGAGGATGTCCGCCATTCCCTTTTCCATGTCCTTTGACATGTTCTGATTTGTGACAATAACGGCAATAGACGTCAACTTTGGCCATGCTTTACCCTTAAAAGGCGGGAAGCATATCACAACAACTAACTATTTAATACATGACCCTATTGCAGGGATTTCGTGCGGTAAGACAAGGATTGGAAAAAAGCCCGTTGGGTTTGCCGTTGATTGAACTGATTTATCTGCGTGTTTCTCAGATAAATGGCTGTGCTTTCTGTTTGAACAAACACACTCAGTTTCTGAGAAACCATCAGGAAACTGAACTCCGTCTGGCTGAATTGGCGGGATGGCATGTCAGCGGACAGTTTACCTTACGTGAAAAGGCCGCGTTGGAATGGGCTGAATCATTGACGTATGTCGCGAAAACACATGCTGATGATGACGCCTATTTACCCTTGAAAGACTATTTTACGGATAAAGAAATTGTGGATCTGACTTTTGCGATTGCATTGATGAATGGAATGAACCGTCTGGCGATTGGTATGCGCCAATAACTTTCGTCTTAGTATCTATGTGCTTATATGTGCAGATATTTTTTCAGTTTTTGCGCATGTTTCAATGCTTCTTCCTGTGTGGTTTCATTGGCAAATCCAAATAGTAATCCTTTGCCGCAATCTGCACCCAAGCTATCTGACCTTAAACTGTCTGACCTCAAACTACGGGCAGACAACGCGGCAATGCCAAATTGGTGTTCTCTGGCGTGTTGAGCCAGAGCCACATCATCTTCATGATGTTCAAGGCGAGCTAGTAAATTCAGCCCGCCAGCCGAAATATCGAACTGTAAACGGGTATCAAAAACCTGTTTTAAGCTCTCAATCACTATCTGGCGTCGTTGTGCATAAGCGGTGCGCATTTTGTGTAAATGGCGGGTGAAATGCCCTTCTTGTATAAAATCAGCAACAATGGCTTGCTGCAATAAAGGGCAACCATCATGCCACGTGTGGCATGTCGCATTGAACAGCGGTAACAATTGGGGAGGAACCACCAGATAAGCGAGCCTGAGTGCAGGTGTTAAAACTTTGCTGAATGTACCGAGATACAAGATATTGTCAGACCTCAAACTGGCTAGTGAAGGCTGGGGACGGCCTTCGTATTGGAATTCGCTGTCATAATCATCTTCGATCACAAAGGCATGGTTTTGCTCTGCCCATGCCAAAAGTGCTTGTCTGCGCACCATTGACAAAGAGACGCCCAATGGACTTTGATGTGTGGGCGTCACCCAAGGCAAGCCGCGCATTGGGGGCTCGTTCCTGAGCGAGTGAGACACAGATACCATGCTGATCAACAGGAATGGGAACAATTTCAGCTCCCATTTGCGTCAGTAAATGGTAACCGGGAGGAAAGCAGGGATCTTCGAGCCAAATTTGATCCTTTGGTTTGAGGAGAGCCCGGCCAATCAGATTGAGTGCGTCACGATAGCCTGCGGTGATGAAAATTTGTTTTGGGACACAGATTACGCCCCGCGATAATTGCAGATAAGATGCAATGGCTTCTTGCAAGGGCGGATAGCCCGTAGATTGGGGATAAAACAGATGCCGGCTTTGCAAACGGATATGCTTAGTGGTCAGAGTGTTCCATAATTTTCGGGGAAAAAGATCTAACGCAGGCAACCCCAATTGATAAGTCAGTGGCTGCGTTAATGCAGCAGAATCGAACAGTGATAAATGATCCACCTCTGGCTCAGGTGGAAGCAGTATTGCAGGTGATTTTAAGGGTATGCCCGTAAGCTGTGATGAAACGACGGTTCCTGCTTGTCCTTTGGCTTCCAGATAGCCCTCTTCAATCAACCGGGTGTAAGCAGATTCTACGGTACTGCGTGACACGCGAAGTTCACTGGATAACGCACGGATAGACGGCACACGTTGATCCGGTTGTAGTATTCCTTGGGTGATGGCCTGAATAAAACGTTGGTATATCTGGCGATATAGGGGCAAAGAAGTATTGTGCTGTAATGGCTCATCAGCCTGAAAAATAGTTGTCTTCACTGACGTTTCCCTCGCATATACCCATAAACCGCTAAGCCTCCTAATACTATGGCTGCCATTATTAATGGTGTTTGCTCAGCAAGTCTGGATTCCAACACCGCGCCAAAACAGATATATCCAACCGGGATGGCAAGAAAGCGGGTGGAGGTAAACAGTGTCATGATTCGGCCAAACAGGTTTTCTGGTACTTGATGTTGGATCAGCGTGACTTCTACGGGAGCAGAAAAGCCAATGCCAACGCCAATGGCAAAAAGTTGGGTGCACAAGGCATATTGTCCGCTGAACAGGCTCAGGGATATCAGGGCGAGTACCAGCAAGCTGTAGCCGGAAAGAATGATGCGGTTGCTGGAAAAATATTTGCCATATACACCATACAGAAATGAAGATACCGCTGTTCCCACACCGAAGCAGGTCATTGAGATGCCAAGGCTTAAAACGGAATTAAATTCTTGTTTATTGATATAAGGTAAATAAACGATCAGGAACGGACTAATAACAAAGTTCACGACTGAACTGATGATAAGTACGGCGTAAAGTTCTTTTTCGGACTTAATGTATCGGAATGCTTCAAGGAAATAATGGTGTGGCAGAGACGGTGTTTCTGTCACTTCATTGATATTGGCGACAAAATGCTTTTTCAGAATGATCAGCCCTAGAGCGGCGACTAAAAAACTGATTGCATCGAAATACAGGGAGTTGATCGTGCCCAGCATCGCAATAATTAATGATCCAAGTGCAGGGCCGGTCAGGTCACAAATATTCTCAATGGTGCTGTTGATCCCATTAATCAACTCATGTTGACTTTTATTGTGTTTGATCTCCTTCGACAGCATCACATCTTTTGCCAATCGCCCCGGAGAATCCAGAACGGTGGAGAATATCAACAAAATAGCCAGCAGGTAAAAATTCAGGCTATCCATCGTATAAAACACAGGGATCAGCAGGATACTCAGGAAATTTACGAAATCAGATAAGAGTGAGATACGAAAGGCACCGTATTTATCTACCAATTGTGCGCTAAAGAAAATAGAAAATATCAAGGGTAAGATTTTTGCAGACATCACAGTGGCAACCAGCAGCGGGCTGCCTGATATTTCCAGAATCAGCCACGGAATGGCAATTTCAGTGATGGTGTTTCCCAGGATGGAAACACCATTTAATGCCAGTAATCCGCTAATTTGAAAAGGTATGTGTCTGGTCATGTTGACATCAGATTACAGCTCTCCTGCTTTACGTGGGGGATTGCGGCCCGAAATATTGGCTGTAGAACTGCGGATCTGCTGCCCAAAAATATCAACACGAGCCTGAAAAGGCGGGAATGGCAAGGTAATACCGTGTTTGTGGAATTCCTGCAAAATGTGTTGATGCACTTCATGGCGGGCAGGCATACGGTGCCCCATTTCTGCGGCATAGGCACGTAGTTCGTAAATCTGAATGCCTTGCTGTAAATCCACTAAATACACTTCTGGCATTGGATTATCGAGAATTAATGGTGAGCTTTTGGCTGCGGTCATCAAGATATCTGTAGCATAGGCCGATTCAGTATCGGCGGGGACAGGGATAGTCAGAACAATACGGGTGACTGTGTCTGACAATGACCAGTTGATAAATTGCTCTGTAATAAATGCCTTGTTGGGAACGATAATTTCTTTTCTGTCCCAGTCAGACAGGGTCGTTGCTCGTGTATTGATCTTCGTGATACTGCCCGTCAGATTACGGATAGTCACGGTATCCCCAATTCGGATCGGTTTTTCAAACAAGATGATCAGGCCGGAAATAATATTGGTGAAAATTTCCTGTAAGCCAAAACCCAGACCAACACCCATTGCAGCAATGAGCCATTGCAGCTTCGACCATTCAACACCCACCAGAGAGAAACCAACCAGGCCACCGATCAGGGTAATACTGTATTTGGTCAGCGTTGTAATGGCATAACCCGTACCCGGCGCCAGATCCAAATGTTGTAATAAAGCCAGTTCCAGCAATGCCGGTAGGTTACGAACAAGTTGTGTCGTAATGACGATGACAAGTATCGCAATTAATATCGAACCTAACGTAATTGGTTGGATGGTATCGACACCGTTGATGGTTGTGCTAACGTCCCAGAGCCTGATGTTCTCAAGGAAAGAGAAGGCAGAATGTAATTCAGACCACAACAGGATGAGGGAAACCAGTGCAATCATCGTCAGGATAGAACGCACCAATCCCAATGATTGAGCGCTAATTGCATCCAAATCGATCACTGGTTCTTCAACTTCGATTGAACCTTCTACGCTGCTATTGGTATTGGATGAATCTTCTTCACTTTTGGCGCGTTGGGCCAGTATCTCTGCACGGCGTTGTTTCGCCCGTTCAAAAGCAATTTTGCGGCGCTGGATCAGCATCCATCGACGAATAATATGGTAAATGACCAGTAAGAAGAACCAGATGGCAACAGACGTTTCCAAACGGCCCAGCAGTGCCTGTGAGGTTTGCAGATAACCAAGGATCGAAGCAAGTGCTGCTAAAATCGGGGCAGAAAGCAGTATCCACCATAAGACTGAGCTAACGAGATTTTCGCCAGACCCATGTTTGTCCATATAAAGCGGGATACCCGCGCGTTTTAAGCTGCTGGTCACCAAACTCAGTGAAATACAGAGCATGACAAAACACAGTCTGCCGAGGGTAGAGGTAAATTCTCGGTCGCTGTAATGATTAAAGGTAATCAATGCCATCATCAGAGGCACGATCAGGAAAATGGAAAGGCGATAGAAACGCATTGCTCGTTTTATGCGTTCTTCCGGCCAACGAAAGTGTGCGATAAATAAGCCATTAGGGCGGGCAAATGCGGCACTGAGCATAAAGACCCACAGGACTGGCGTTGTTTCACGTACGCCATTGCCGATTGCATTAGCCATCGGATATTGCCACGCATTTTGCAGCCCATAGCCAATGGCAGACCAGAGCATCGGCAGAGGTAACGCGGCGACGATAGACCAAAAAACTGTGCGCAGGGTAAGGGAGAAATGGTCTTGTGTCACTTTACCGATGCGATTGCTGGAGCGTTCAAGAAAGGCATTGTATTGGCGGTGTGAACTAATACTGAAAATTACCAGTAATAACGTTCCCAGCAAATAGAGCAAGGTATCTTGCGTCGTCAGCATGACATGGATTGCAACGCCTAGCTGCGAGAATGTATCCAGAGACAGCAGCCGCGTCAGATCTTGTACGACCAGCAGTGGATATTTCAGCGAAATGGGATTGACATCCGCGACCCAAAACAGATAGCGGTGGGTTGCATCTTGCACTTCTTTCAGGGCATCGTTTAACTGGCTGGTGGCTACTTTGAGCTTTGTCAGTTCCAGTATTTCGTTGTCATAGCCTGAGATCAGAGAACTTAATAGCTCTTTTCGGGTGCGGATAAGTGACTCATAGACCTGTTTTTGTGCCGGCGTCAGGGAATGATTCGCAGGTGAGGTTTGTTCGATATCCCGCTGTGAACGTTCCAACATCTCCTCATATTTCAATCTTTCAACCCGCAGTTCAACAATATTTCTGTCAAGCTGCTGGGACTTTGGCATATCAGGAATACGGGTGACTTGAGCTCTTAATGCTTCGCCGAGCGCGGTCGAATCGTTCAGCCATTGCGCCTGCTCACGGATTGTATTCAGGGTTTGGCGAACTTGCAGAATGTCGCTGGCAGCTTTGTGTTGTTGTGAGCCAATAGCCTCCATGCTCAGGGTTTGCTGACTGAGCATTTGTGACAGTTGGCGGTTCTGCTGGAGTTCATCCTGCAAAAATGGTGAAAGTTTCCCGCCACTCTGTTCCGCCAGCATTTCGGTATGTTCAAGTGCAGATTCTGCTTTCTGCTGGCGTTGGTTATTTAACTGATTGCGTAATTGCTGGAGTTTGAGATCCAGCTTTTGGTAGCGTTTTTTAAATAAATCGGTGCGTATACGTGCAATTTCCTGCCGATTATTGGCAGAAAGTTGTGCCATTTCCAGCTCACCAGTTACCGCTTTACGGGCATTGATCTCTGCTTGGGCAAGAGTCAATTGTGCTTCAGCCAGTGGCGTGGAAGGCGACCCCAACGATTGAAAGCGGGACGTTGCTTCAGTTAACTGACGCTTTGCCTCAACTTGCTGTTGAGGCAATTGGTTAATTGAGTCACTGATTTCCCGGATTTTATCCTGTTCTTGCTGTAATTGGCGTCCTTGTTCCAGCAATTGGCTACTGATTTGGATAATCTGTTGCTCTAAATTGCTGATAGGCTGATTTACAGGAATAGGGGCAACTGTATTGCTTTCATTGAGAATTTTTTGGCGCAATTCTTTGATGATGGCAGGAAAGTCATCAATGGTCTGTTGGTACTTTTGGGTGCGCTCCTCGGCGGATTTTGTATCGTTAACCCAATTGATTGCCCCTTGAAGTGTTTGCGCGATTTCAGCATCTTGTGGATTTTTATTACCTCCAACTTGTTTCAACTGGATTTCATCCAATTGTGTGATAGCGGCAAAAGCCGAATTCGTAATACACAGGCTGAGAAGTAAACTGATAATCAGGCGCACAATAAGGGGCTCCTCCTAGTCTCTAAATTAGCTGATGATATCGTTATTCACTGATTCATCGGTGTTCATTGCTTGCTCTTCTGCTGTGATAGCCTGAGCCATCAATCCACCCAGACGGGTTTGTGAACCACTGTATAAGTTATTGGCAAATTGAATCTGATTAGAGGCAAACAGGTTGATAACGGTTGAACCGAGCTTGAATCGTCCCATTTCTTCCCCTTTCTTAAGGGAAACCGCGCTTTCCTGACCTTCTTCAGGATAGGCCCAACGTTTGATAATGCCTTCGCGTGGCGGTGTGACACAGCCACTCCAGACGGTTTCCATGCTGCCGACAATTGTCGCACCAACCAGGATCTGTGCCATTGGCCCGAATGCTGTTTCGAATATACAGATAATTCGTTCATTACGGGCAAACAAATTTGGAACATTAGCCGCTGTCAATGGGTTGACTGAAAACAGATCACCGGGAACATAGATCATCTCTTTCAGCACACCGTCGCATGGCATATGGACACGGTGGTAATCCTTTGGTGACAAGTAAGTCGTGATAAATTGGCCGTTGCGGAATTGTTCGGCCAGTTGATACTGTCCTGCTAGCAGAGCTTCTACAGTGTAGTAGTGGCCTTTGGCCTGAATAATTTGATCTTCACGGATCGCCCCAAGTTGGCTAACGGTTCCGTCTGCTGGCAGAGCTAACTGATGGGCGTCATTGACGATAGGCCGAATGCCCTCTTTCAACGGACGAACAAAAAACTCATTGAATGTTGAGTAAGCGGTGAATGAAGGATCTTTTGCTTCATTCATGTCCACTTTATAGGCTTTGGAGAAAGCCTTGATTGCAAACTGTGTCAGCCAGCCAGCCTTTTTATTAGCGAACCAGCCTGCCAAGTGAGTCATACATTGTTTTGGCAGTAAATATTGTAATCTGATTTTAAGATTATCCAGCACGTCAACCTCTTGGATTTATTCTTGGCAAATTGGACAAAAGCCTACTATTGTACCCGCCATTGTTTTTAATGTCAGTGTATCGTTAGTTATTGTTTTATTTTTGAACGTCTGTGAAATTTCGGCGTGGTTTAACTTGCGCCATGCTTTCCAGAATCCGGTAATAATTTTCGAAACGTTCTTCTGCAATGGTACCTTGTTCCAGTGCTTCCTTTAATGCACATCCGGGATCATCTTGATGTTTGCAATCACGAAATTTGCATTTTCCAAGATATTCGCGGAATTCAATAAAGCCTTGTGTCACCTGTTCGGGTGTTAAATGCCACAATCCGAATTCTCGGACGCCCGGAGAGTCGATCACGTCACCTCCCTGTGGAAAATGGTAAAGGCGTGAGGTAGTGGTGGTATGCTGGCCGAGGCCGGAATTATCTGAAACGTCATTGACCAGAATATCTTCATCGTCAGGCAACAGGGTATTGAGCAGGCTTGATTTCCCGACACCAGATTGCCCTGCAAAAATACTGATTTTGTCGGCCAGCTGGGAGGTGAGTTCTGCCATGCCTTCACCGGTGTGGCTGGAAACTTCCAGTACGCGATAGCCGATATGACGGTAGATATCCATGATACCGTTGACCCATTCACGGCTTTCGGCATCCAGCAGGTCAATTTTATTGAGTATGATCAAAGGCTCGATATCGAGTGTTTCACAAGCGACTAAATAGCGGTCGATAATATTCAGTGAGAGTTCAGGCAAGATAGCCGAAACAACCACGATTTGGTTGATATTTGATGCTATGGGCTTGAGGCCGTCATAGTAATCGGGACGGGTGAGCACAGAGGTACGTTCATGAACCGCCTCGACGATCCCATTAACCTTGACATCTGATTGGAGTTGCAGCGCGGGACGCCATACGACACGATCACCCGTGACCAAAGAGCGGATCGTCCTGCGGATATTGCAACGCTGTATGGATGAATCAGCGGCTTCAATATCGGCATGTTGCCCGAAGCGGCTGATCACCAGCCCTTCCTGTGGCTCACCAAACTGACTATCATCCATTTCTGGTTTATTGGCGTCAGTTTTTTTGTTCAGCCTGCGCTGGTGATTGGCTTGCACACGGCGTTGCTGCCCTTTGGAGAGTTTACTTTTAGCCACCGAACCTCACTATTATTTCATCTATATTGCTGATTATCGCTGTGGATGATCAAAAACGTTATGATACATCACAGATACAGACTACCTGTTTTAAAGGAAACTAGGATATATCATGTCAAAAAGTGAGAACAATCTTATCTGGATAGATTTAGAGATGACCGGTTTAGATCCAGAGCGGGATCGCATAATCGAAATTGCAATCATTGTCACCGACTCTGAGTTGAATATCCTCGCGGAAGGGCCTGTGATTGCGGTACATCAATCTGATGCGCAGTTGGCCTTGATGGATGATTGGAATGTACGGACGCATACTGCCAGTGGGTTGGTTGAGAGAGTGAAACAGAGTCAGCTTGATGATGCTCAGGCAGAAAAAGCGATGATAGCCTTTCTGGAACAGTGGGTTCCGGCCGGAAAGTCGCCAATTTGCGGCAATAGTGTGGGGCAGGATCGCCGTTTTTTGTTCCGTTATATGCCGGAGTTGGAGAAATATTTTCACTATCGCTATTTGGATGTCAGCACGCTTAAAGAGCTGGCTCGTCGTTGGAAGCCTGAAATGTTGGCTGGGTTCAGCAAGAAAAATACTCATAAGGCACTGGATGATATTCGGGAATCGATAGCTGAATTGGTTTACTACCGCGAGCATTTTATTCAGAAATAAAAAATAGTGCTTGGTACAAAATTTGTACGTAAATGAATCTCTGAGTTGACGATTAAATGAATAACTTGCCGATTTAATCATCAACCAGAGAAAAAATGCGATTTTTTACGTTTGGGGACTTGCCAGAAGAATAATTCCTCGTATAATGCGCTCCCCGTACCGATGAAGAATTTCAGAAGTACAGCACACCAAAATCTAAGCGGGAATAGCTCAGTTGGTAGAGCACAACCTTGCCAAGGTTGGGGTCGCGAGTTCGAGTCTCGTTTCCCGCTCCAAATCTTATTGCCTAGAATTCCAAACAAATTCCTTATTATCCCCAAGCATTGTTGAAAAAAGTTGCCTTACTTGTTTAAAATGTTTTCAGTTTAAGACAATTTCATTGCCGTCCGGACGCTAGGTGGGGTGAGTGAAAGCAGGGCGAAGATAGCCAGAATTAATCCTATCCACAGTGGTGATATCAGGCCATAACCAGCACCAATGCTTATTCCTCCGGCCCATGCGATGAATGCCAGACCGCTATTAATAACCGATACATGGACACTATTGACCAGTGGCCCTGCATTTGCCACCCGCATAACACGTGTGATCATAGCTGGGCTCATCGGAACTCCCACAAGGCCGATCACTAAAAATGCGATCACACTGATATAACGGTTCTCTGGGTAGATCGCGAATACCAGCAGTGATACAGCCAGTATACTTAACCCGATGGTGAGTACTGACAAGGTATACCGATCGGCAAAACGTCCAGTCATCGTATTACCAATGACATTCGCTGCACCATAAAGCGCTAATATGATAGGCACGATAGCAGGCATGAACCCTGTGATTTCAGTCAAAATTGCAGAGATGTAGCTGAAAGCGGCGTAAGAGGCCCCGATGATTAGGGCACTTGTGCCATAAGCAGCCCATAACCTGCCGTTGCGAAATGATGCAAGCTGATCTCCAATATGGACATCTGACTTGTTGCGCGAAGCGGGTACGAGTACCCATACGATTAAGGAACAGGTTATGGTGAATACAACGACCAGCCAAAAGCTCAAACGCCAGCCAAGATTCTGGTCGATTACGGTTGCTGCGGGTACACCTAAAACGGTGGCTAACATCATGCCACTGAGCACAATTGATGATGCTCTGCCCCGCATATCAGCTTTTACTACCTCACCGCAAACAGCTAAAGAGATACCGATACAAGCTGAACCGGCAACGCCAGTGATAACACGGGCAATAGCCATCACCTGATAACTTCCGGACGTTGCGGCGATGATCCCCCCGACACTGTAGAGTGCGAGTAACCAAAGTAACGCCTGTTTATTTGGGATTTGTAGCACGACAAATAGTGCCGTCAGTATTGGCCCACCGACAACCATACCAACGGCATAGAGTGATATCAGATAGCCAATATCCGCGACAGTGACACCAAATACATCGGTTAAGGATGGCATCATACCTACCACCATAAATTCAGAGGTGGTGAGTGTGAATATAGTCAGTCCAAGCAGGTAAATGGAGATAGGGATATCGTGAGGTTTTTGGGCTGATGATGTCATTCTTGGTGAAGTTTTTGGGTTTATTCCCTCAGATTGAAGTTTATTCATGGTGAGGTTTACCTAATGTAGCAGCAGTTTGATTTGTGAACAAAATTGCCAGCAGCGCTGCGATGGTATAAGCAACCGCAGCCGTTCCGAACGCCCATGCATAGCCATCAACTGTATCTATTTGTGTCGCGGCTACAGCCATTAATGTCGAAAGACCAACGGTTGGGCCGAGTTCCATGGCGGTATTCATGACGCCACCTGCGAGGCCAGCCTGATGCATAGGCACATTTATTGTGGAAAGCACGGCAGAACCCGAGAAAGCGAGTGAAATACCTATTGCTACCAAAACTAAACTGGGTAGCAGGCCCAGAATATAAGTGGTACTTCTGTCAATATTGGCTAGCAGACCAAGTCCAATTGCAGCAATAAGCAACCCAGAGCTTGTTACTCGTGCTGCACCGATGCGGCTAACTAGAGGAGTTGCCATTTGTCCTGTCACAATGAGAGCAACTGCGAATGGTAGGAATGAAACAGCTGTCATGAGTGGTGTCCATCCCAATTCTTGTTGAAGATAGAGTGATAAAGCAAAATTGGTAACACCTGACCCTGCTGCGGCCAGCAACATGCCAAACAATCCGGTGAGGCGATGCCGTTCGAAAATAAACCCAGGGGGAAGAAGTGGATCGCGGACGAAACGTTCGACTATTGTAAAAGCAGTTAATAACCCAAGACCTGCCAGAAGTGGAATTAGCACGATTGGTAATGACCATGAGTGATCACCAGTTAATATTAAGCCATAACTACCCAATGAAATGCCTAATGTGGCTAATATCGCTCCTACTAGATCCAGTTTGGGGCGATACTGATTGGATTCGTCAGCGTCAGCAGGAAGTAGGCTCCGAGTACTTATTAAGCCTATGACTGATACAAGGACTGGAATAGTGAACATCCATCGCCAGGAGATCCACGTTGTTGCCACTCCTGAGAACACAAATCCCAAGATGGCACCAAGCACGGAAACACCCCCCCATGTGGCCATTGCCCGGGAAAACGCACTAGGTTCTGGGAACAATGAACGGAGTACTGCCATTGCTGCTGGTGCTGTCAAGGCTCCTCCTATTCCTTGAACAAAGCGCATGGCTACAAGTACTTTGAAAGAGGGGGCTAAACCTGCCAAAAGGGAAGATATACTGAAAATGAGTAAACCAATAGTAAACATCTGTCTTCCCTGGAACCTATCTGCCAACCGCCCACCAAAAAGCAGCAACCCACTGAATGGAAGTCCATAGGCAGCAAGAATAAGAAGTAAGTTAGCAGATGTAAGATTGAGTTCTACTGCGATTTTTGGGAGTGGAACAGTGATCAGTGCAATTGTGAAGATCAATGTACTTTGGACGATTGCTAGGATCGCGAATGCTAGATGTTTGGTGTCTTTTAGCGACTTAGGCTGCGGCTTATTGTTAGAGTGCATTTTATTGGGTGTCACTATGAAAACTCCTAATTAATGAATATGCGATATGAAGCACAGCAATACCATAATATACATTCAATATAATAATTGAATAATAGATTAATGTGACTTTAGTTTTTCGTCAATGGTCCTGGTCCATAGCCAATGGTATTTTTCCTTTTTCTACGGTAAGTGAGGCTCTTGACTGTAGAGCGGTGCCAGATGGGTGGATGAGGGAGGGAAAGTCGCAATATTAATCGAGTTAGCATGTATTTTGAGCGCTTGATATTTGATTGTGTGTAAAGGGCTTGCCATTGTCATTAAACAAGTCCATAATAGCGCCCATCCTGATTATTCATCATAAAAACTATCTGTTAATCAAATGGTTACAGATTTATTGGTTTTTACAGCATGTTGCATATATCACGGTAATGCGGGAATAGCTCAGTTGGTAGAGCACAACCTTGCCAAGGTTGGGGTCGCGAGTTCGAG
The DNA here is from genome assembly GCF_002632725.1 of Xenorhabdus hominickii. Lineage (GTDB taxonomy): Bacteria > Pseudomonadota > Gammaproteobacteria > Enterobacterales > Enterobacteriaceae > Xenorhabdus > Xenorhabdus hominickii. Next base: position 564,079 of record NZ_NJAI01000001.1, on the reverse strand, counting down.
TCTCGTTTCCCGCTCCAAATTCAGGACGGTAGACTTTTTTCAAAGTCTGCCAGTCATAGAAAAAGCGCCGAAAGGCGCTTTTTTTGTTTTCAAAATATCTAACTAAGGCCAATTGTGTTCCGCGTGGTGATGGTGTTCTTTACGTCGGCGCGACTAACCTTGTGTTCAGCCAACCTCGTGCCTATGGGACAGTGGCTACCATATAGTTTCTTGTGGAGTGCGCTTACAATCAGGTACACATTGATTTGTTTGAATCTGAGGTTCTTGCCGTTTAGGTTGGCAATAGGCCTGTCTCCGCAGACGGTTTTCCATTGATTGGGGAGTGTGGTATAGATGGGCTGTGGCTTGTGACTGGCACTTACAGGGATGGCCTGCATCAATCCCCGCTTTTAGCTGATTATGCTGCGAATGCACTCATAGGGCTACCTAATCTGGAGATTGACTTAGGGGACTTCACACCTATTCGTCAGCCTTTAGTGGGGCTTAACCGAGATATGACTATTTTGGAGACGGTACAACAAACGATGGCGATGGGTTATGAATGTCTCTGGAATATTAGGCCTGAATGGGATGAATTAATCCATGAATGTTTACTCAATAAGTATCGTACACAAGTTGAATCTATTGATGCTACTTATACGCCGCCCCCTGATTTGATTGCATTTTCTTGTTATGATGAACAAATAATAACGCGGCTACGTGATTACTATAGCAACTGGAAGGAATAGCAGTTGGAAGGAACAAAAACTGCTGGAAATAATGGATGATGACGAACAGTAGAGTTAGTACAAAGATTATTACTTGATGCTTGAGGGGGACGAATTTGTATATGGGTGTTCGAAAAATGTTGGACATCACTATTTATGATGTCCAACACGTATTATCACATCGCTTTTTGCAATTCTTTCAGCAATGTTTCCTTATGTTCCATCATGTTTTTTATTGTTTTTTGTTTTACATGACCAAAACCACGAACTTGATTGGGCAGTTCCGCGAGTTGCTGGCAGATGGTCAAATTATTGCGATCCAGTTTATCTATCAGAAAATCAATAACTCGTTCATATTCAAGCAGTAAATTTCTTTCTTGTTTACGCTCTTCCTGATAGCCAAAGATATCGAAAACTGTACCGCGAAGTGGCTTGCAGGCGGCCAGAAAACGGAATACAGGAATAATCCACGAACCATATTCCCGTTTTCCTCGTTGACCCGTGCGAGGGTCTTTACGATTGAAAAGGGGAAGACTAAGGTGAAAACGAATATTGTCTGTATTGTCAAATTGTGAGCGGAGCTTATCGAGAAAATCTGTTTTGACGTAAAGGCGGGCGACTTCATATTCATCTTTGTACGCCATCAATTTAAATAAATTTTCAGCGACGGACTTGGTAATTTCTTCGGCATCAATCTGTTGAGCCACCATTTGAATTTGGGCAATGCGGCTGAGGTAACGCATCGCATATCTTTCATTTTGGTAATCAACCAGCAATTGATATCGCTGCATAATGAGGTCATCCAGACTATCCACGCTCTTCTGTGGATGGATATTCAGATGTTCATATAAGATCTCTGGCTGTACAGCCGCAATACGGCCAATATGGAAAGCCCGTCGGGCATTATCTGCTGAACTTCCCAGCTCTTGAATAGTGTCGTCGATGGAATATAAAGAGATTGGAAGTTTGCCGAGTTGCCACGCGTAACCGATTAATATGATATTTGTTTGATCTCTGTCACCCACCAGCATAGTGGCCATCATTTCTGCATCAATTGAGTGTAATTTATAAATATGTTGGTTAAGGGTGTCGAGCATTTTGGGCTGATCCAAATCCAGCATAGGTGCTCGGAGCATGGTGCCGATTTGTGTTTTATGGGTGTTCAGGATGCATTTTGTTGTACTTCTCGACATGACTTCCAGTGAACTTTGCCCAGTTGCAGCCACTAAATCAGCAGCGATAACCAGATTGGCACGTTCCCGATCAATTCTGACTTGGTGTAGTTTATTTATGTCACGGCATAACCGTACATGAGTTATCGCTTCCCCCCCTTTTTGGGCAAAGCCAGTAAAATTAAGCAGACTGACGACACAATGATCTAATTGAGCTGCATTTGCGAGTAGATGTCCTGCGGTGACGATACCTGTACCACCGATACCAACCAGCAGGATTTCATAAGGTGTTTCCGCAGGAAAAAGTGTTGGCTGGGGTAATTTATGGATAACTTTTTCTAAGTCGGTCTGTGAGAGAATTTTGCTGAGGTTGGGGAGTGGAGTGGCATTTTCTACCGTGATAAAGCTGGGGCAAAATCCTTTCAGACAGGATAAATCCGAGTTGCAAACGTGCTGGTCTATCATGCGCTTAGTGCCTAACGGTGTTTTTACAGGCACGACAGCAAGACAATTCGATTGTATCTGACAGTCACCACATCCCTCACAAACCAGCTCGTTAATAACAGCACGTCGTGGTGCTTTTGGGGTTAATCCCCGTTTTCTTTTGCGGCGAAGTTCTGTGGCACAGGCTTGATCGTAGATGATCACTGTCACATCTTCGATCTCTCGAAAACGTTTTTGTACATCTTCGAGATAATCTCGTCCATAGAGACTCACATTGGCAGGAAGACGATTTTTATCTTGGTATTTATCAAGATTATCTGTCACGACCGCGACTTCTTTCACACCTTCGGCAATCATCGAAGCGGCAATCTGCGGTATGGTGATGTTTCCATCTAGTTGCTGGCCGCCTGTCATTGCTACGGCATCATTAAACAGCAATTTATAAGTAATGTGACTTCCTGCGGCGACTGATTGGCGAATGGCTAAATGACCGGAATGAAAATAAGTACCATCACCCAAGTTCTGAAATACGTGAGATCGATTGACAAAAGGGGCATGTCCTATCCAGTCGATCCCTTCACCTCCCATGGGTAAGAGGCCACTTCCTGTGTTGCGATCCATCCAGGCTGCCATTACATGACACCCAATGCCAATCTGGGCTTGACTACCCTCTGGCAAGCGAGTCGAGGTGCTATGTGGGCAACCTGCGCAGAAATAAGGTGTACGCTTTGGCAAGGAGGCATCGTGCGGAATGATGGCAGTTGACCATTCGAGTGGCACGGAGAGGGAGAGATTGAACTGTTGTAACCATCCCGAAAGCGGAACAGCGACTCGTGAAGGGCGTAACTCCACATCTGCGGGCAATAGTTTTTGGCCAAGATGATTATGTTTGCCTATCAACCTGATATTTTTTTGTAACTTAACCAGCTGATGTGCGAGTAGCATTTCAACGACGGCCGTTTTCTCCTCTATGACAAAAATATCGGTGACTTGTGCCGCGAGTTCGCAAAGAAGAGGTGATAAGGGATAAACCAAACGGACATGAAGAAATGCAACGCCTTGCTGTGCGAGCTCGGAAGGTGTCAGGCCTCCGGCACGTAGAGCCTCCATCACATCTTTATGCGCTTTCCCGACCGTTACCAATAAAGCGCGTGGATGTTCGCAAGGAGCAAGAAGTCGATCAATGGGGTTTAGTTTGGCAAATTCTTCAACGGCTTTCAGTTTATAGGCCAAGCGTTTCTCAATCTGCGGGCCGGGAAGGTCGGGCCAGCGCCAGTGCAGTCCATCCGGGCCGGTATCGACCTGGGGAATTTTATAATCCGGAAATGGCAGGCTTGCTCTGACTGCGCCACTTTCCACAACTTCACTGATTGCCTTGAATCCAAACCACGCCCCGCTCACGCGTGATGCAGCCCATCCCCATAATCCGATTTCGAGATAATCAGCGACCGATGCCGGATGCAAAACGGGCATACTCCATGCCATCATGGCGAGATCGGACTGGTGAGACATGGAGGAAGAGACACAACCATGATCGTCTCCGGCGATAACAAGTACACCTCCATGTGGAGAAGAGCCATAGGCATTGCCATGCCTGAGCGCATCACCAGAGCGGTCTACTCCCGGCCCTTTTCCATACCACATACCAAAGACAGAGTTAACCTGTCTATCGGGGTCAGATTCGACTTTCTGTGTGCCTATTAGTGCATCAGCGGCGAGATCTTCATTGACTGATGGATGAAAACGAATGTTGGCTTGGGTCAGCTTTTTTTGATGTTGCCATAATACTTGGTCTAAGCGGGCCAGTGGTGAACCCCGATAGCCAGAAACAAATCCTGCTGTGTTGAGATTGTGGAATTCATCTAGTTCAGCCTGAGCGAGTAGAAGGTCAACCAGAGCTTCAGTGCCCGTGACAAATTTAGATTGATAATATCGAGCCATACTTTTGACCCTCTCTGAAGAGAATAATCATCTAAGTTGCTTCAAAATTGGAGTTAATCTATTTCCGTAAAAAGGTTACAGCAAGCATAAATCTTATTAGATGTTATTTATATGTTTGTTTTATGTTAAAATTTGATAGTTGTCAGGTGATCTGGATAACTGTTGGAGTTATCGTAGTAATTTAGATAGCGGGTTGGGTCGAATATATTTTGAGCGTTTAGCAAAGGAATGGGGCAAAAGACTTGCCATATTATCTGAACACCTTCATAATGGCGCCCGTTCCTGATTTTTGGAATAATAAAATAATTTTATTATTCATGCAGTTAACAATATAGTTAACTGATATTTAAAATCAGCATTCAGGTATCTCAGGCTAATATTAGCCGTTACGACGCGGGAATAGCTCAGTTGGTAGAGCACAACCTTGCCAAGGTTGGGGTCGCGAGTTCGAGTCTCGTTTCCCGCTCCAAGATTTAATCTTCAATATTTCATTTATACCGATACATATCACTTTTCTTAAAAAGATCGAATAAATAATTCCCTTCCTCAGAAACGTTTCTGTAATCCACAGTTATCCGCTTTTTCAAGTGAAAATATTTTAATATCAATGAATTAACAAGGTATTGGTTTTAGGTGTCAGTTAATTATCTTTGATAAGACCATAAAGAAGTAGATCAATATTCTGGATAGCATTGATGAGGCGTTCATTTGGATTTTCTCCATCAGCGATCCAGAGTGCTGCATCGACAAGAGACCCGTTGATAAGCCGAGCCAATGTTGCAGAATCACCTTTCTTGATCGTGCCAGTTTCCATTAATGCAGAGAGAATTTCAGTTAAGGAAGCCAAACATTGGCGCTTGCTGGCTTGGGTGTAAGCAGCGCCCAGAACAGAGGGGGCATCTCTAAGTATAATGCGTTGGACTTCAGGCTCAAGAGCCATTTCGAGATAAAGATGGCATCGGGAAATGAACCCCTTCCAGAGATTTATTTCGTTGTCTGATGCTGCTTTCAGTCGTTGGTCCATTTCAGTATCCAATTTTTCTACGACAGCAAACAAAAGGCCTTTCTTATCGCCGAAATGGTGATAGAGCGCTCCTCGTGTGAGGCCCGCAGAAGCGGTGAAATCATCCATAGAGGTTTCCGCGTATCCTCTTTGGGTAAAAGCGGGCAGTGCAGCATCAATCAACTTGCCACGAGTCTCTTCAATCATTTCTTTTCTAGTTCTGCGTACCATCTTTTTCCTTATTGACATACATCACGTATGTTAATTGACATACTTAACGTATGTAATATGATTCACATACGTCATACATGTCAATATTGCAGTCTTGATTTTGTGCTTAATTCGCATCAATGGTCGGAGGCTTTATGGCAAATCTTTATCGTGATCTTTTCAGGGTACGCGGCACTATTGGTTTTACGCTTGCTGGTTTTTTGGGGCGGTTACCTCTTCCCATGATCGGGATAGGTATCATCATCATGCTGTCTCAACTTCGCGGTAGTTATGGGTTAGCGGGTGCTGTTGCCGCCACTTTTGTTTTCACCTATGCAATTATTGCTCCTCAGGTATCTCGTCTGGTGGATCGTAAAGGGCAAGGCAGGATACTGCCAATAACCGCCATTATCAGTGTGATTGGGCTTATTGCTCTTGTTGGTTGTACCTATTTGAAAACGCCAGACTGGACGTTTTTCATTTTTGCTATATTGGCTGGCTTTATGCCTAGTATGTCGGCTATGACGCGTGCTCGTTGGACGGCGATCTATCGTGGCAAACCTGAATTGCAGACAGCTTATTCTCTTGAAACAGTGATGGATGAAATTTCGTTTATAGTCGGCCCTCCTATATCAGTTGGTTTGAGCGTAGGAATGTTTCCTCAGGCTGCTTTAATTGCATCGGCAACCATACTCGCGATTGGGGTATTCACATTTGTCGGACAGCGACAAACAGAACCCGTCGTTCAAGAAGCAGCGATCGCTAAGCGCGGTGGTTCAGTATTGCGCGATAGTAAAGTCATCATTCTCACGTTATTACTGGTTGCAATGGGAGTCGTTGTTGGTACGGTTGATATAGTGAGTGTGGCATTTGCTGAACGACAAGGCCAACCTGCTGCTGCTAGTTTTGTTCTGTCTGCTTATGCGATAGGTTCATGTATTGCCGGATTGGTGTTTGGTGCTCTGAAGTTTTCTGTCCCTTTGCCTCGTCTTCTGTTTTTCGGCGGTTTAGCCACCGCAGCTACCACTCTGCCGTTACTTATTGTCGGTAATATCCCAGAACTCTCTGCTGCCGTATTGATTGCAGGGATCTTTTTTGCTCCGACCATGATTGTAGCGATGGCATTGATTGAGCAAATAGTACCAGAAAGTAAGCTTACAGAAGGGCTGACTTGGTTATTATCGGGTTTGAATACGGGGAGTGCGATAGGTGCGTCAGTATCTGGACAGATAGTTGATGTGTATGGCGTCGGAGGTGGATTTAGTGTTGCGGTTGTGGCGGGTGTAATTATTTTATTAACTGTTGCCGCTTGTTTTTTGATGCTGAGAAATGCTCGCATGAGCTTTAATTCTGATATCGCGAGATGAGAATTAATTTTTTATTTATAGCTAATTATGACTACGTACGCATTAAATTAATATTTCTGATACTTAACTACTTATCATTGGCTATCACGATGATGCTGGAATTTGATATCGCTTTTCTGACGGAACCACAAGAATATACCTCAGTGTATTGAAAAGTAATTTTTTGTTGCTCTGAGAAGGTTATGTCCCCCAATCGTTGTTAGCGATAGGAGTGTAGAAAAGATGATAAGAACCGGAGAAAGATATCTGGATGATCTACGTGACGGACGAACCATTTTTATTAACGGAGAAAAGGTTACTAATCATGTAGATCATCCTGCGTTCAGGAATGCTATCAGGTCTGTTGCAAAGCTATATGATTATAAAGTTGAACATGCCGAAGAAATGGCTTTTAGGACAGAAGCCGGAGAGCAAAAGAGCCTGTATTGGCAGTTGCCCTCTACGCCTGAAAAGCTGATTGCACGTGGTCATATGTCATATGAATGGGCTAAACAGACAGTCGGTTGGCTGGGAAGAAGCCCTGATTATGTTGCCTCGGCGCTGGTTGGCATGATAACGCATATTGATTTATTTGAATCTTACTCGCAAGAACGAGCTGATGCGTTACGAAATTACTTTGCTTATGTGAGTGAAAAAGATCTCTATCTGACTTATGCATTGATTAACCCGCAAGGTGACCGCTCAAAAACACCCGGTGAGCATACGAAAAATATCTATCACACTTTGGGTGTGGTGGAAAAAAATGCGAAGGGCATTATTGTCAGAGGAGCAAAAATGTTATCTACGGGGGCCGCATTGGCCGATGAAGTTTTGGTCGGTTCATATAAGCCGCTTCAACAGGGCGTTGATGAACGGTATGCACTCTCTTTCGCTATGCCACTTAGCACGAAAGGCATCAAAATCATTTCAAGGCGCTCTTACGAATTAGGAGCTAATTCAAAGGATTATCCACTGTCATCCCAGTTTGATGAAAATGACTCAATGCTCTATTTTGATGATGTTCTCGTTCCTTGGGAGCGGGTGTTTATCTTTGAAGACATTGAGATGTGCTTTAAGCAGATGGAATCCACTGCGACAGAAGTTATGATGGATGTTCAAAGTCTAGCTCGTTACGCGGTGAAATTACACTTTTTGGCTGGCTTGGCTCAGGTTATGACTGAAACAAATGGAGTTTGCCAGTATCCGGCAGTGAAAGAATCACTTGCTCAGTTAGCTTGCTATGCGATGAATATTGAGGGGCTGTTTAATAGTGTGCTCCATTGCCCAAAAGTTTATAACGGATGGTATATACCTGATAAAACCCAACTTTGTACTTATCGGGTTATCTCGCAGTCAATCTATCCAAAGGTTTTAGAGACGATAAGAAAATTGGCAGGCGGAGGTATTTTGATGCTGCCATCAAGTGAGGCGGATTTAGAAAATGACGAAATCCTGAGCATCATTGAGAAAACACAGTATTCCTCTGTTGCTTCTCCTGTCGAAAGAGTTCGGTTGATGAAGTTGGTATGGGATGCTGTGGGATCGGAATTTGCTTCAAGGCATCATCAATATGAATTGTTCTATGCCGGGGCTTCTTATCAGACGTTGGGGCAGCTTTACAAGCAATACGATTGGGGATCATCGAAAGAATTGGTTGATAAGATCAAAGGATTTTAGCGAAAGAATCCGTTAACTTTCACCCTATACCTGTACTATGTTTTTTCACGATTAACCTTATATCTCAATCATCGCTTTGTAAATGTGATAATCAAAACATAAGGTTAATCACCGTCCCACATGAGAATGCGCTCAGTTGTGTAATCATTCAATATCCTGCCAACATCTGACAATCCAATCACTCAATGCGGATACCCGGCTGGGGATGTAACGGCTCTGTATTCTTAGAAGGTGAACAGGCAGTGTCGGTAGATCCCAATCGGGCAGTAATCTAACTAATGCTCCATTGTAAATGGCTTCATTGAATAACCATGTTGGGCCCGCATGAATACCAGCACCGTTACACACCGCATGGTAAATCGCTCCCACATTATTCAGGTAGAAATTTCCGGATAACTCGACCTGCTCTTTTAGGCTATTTCGGGATAGTTGTAAACGTGTCGGATGGGGATTTTGATGCAGTGAATAAATGATCGATTTGTGATTCATTAAATCTTGTGGATGCTCTGGTGTTCCATATTTCACTAAATATTCAGGGCTGGCACATAATACACCAGACATGTTGCCCAACTTTTTGGCAATAAGAGCTGATGCGGGTAACTCTCCGATACGAATGGCAAGGTCAATTCCTTCTTGCCGGAGTTCTAAGCATTTGTCCGAAAGAATTAAGTCAAATGTGATATCAGGGTGTTGATGTTGAAAAAGAGTCAGCCATTGTGTGACGTAGTGTTCTCCAAAATTTACAGGAGCAGTAATTTTGATTTTTCCAGTCAATGAATTATTGCTGATATCACCCAATATGCCATTCATTTCATCCAATAACGGGCGCATCTGTTCATATGCCAAGGCTCCGGCTGCTGTCAGACTAAGTTTTCTCGTTGAACGATTGATTAGCTGAACTTTGAGTTGATGCTCAAGGGCAGCCAAACGCCGACTGGCAACCGAGGGATCCAATCGTAAGTCTTTTGCCGCTTTTGTCAGGCTACCTCTTTCGACAATACGAATAAAGAGCTGCCAGAGTGTCAGATCGTGATTCATGCTATTTCCACAATTTATATTTGAGTATATAGCAATATTATTGCTGATTTTACATAAGTAAAATCAAACTATCTAGAAGTGTTTCTTGAGAGACATTGTGGAGAACATAGCATGCAGATGATGGAGAAAAAGTCATGGGGGCGCTATTGGGTTTTAATAGCGGTTTGTATGGCGGGGCTGATTTTGCCTTTGGAATATACTGGCCCGGCAGTGGCTTTACCCGCGATCCAAGCTGAGTTGGGAGGCAGTGGGATTGCGTTATCTTGGGTCATCAATGCGTTTGCGTTAAGTTTTGGTAGTATCGTGATGGCTGCAGGAGCGTTGGCTGATCAGTATGGACGTAAGAAGATGTTTGTGATTGGCATAGCTGGATTCACGCTATTCTCTCTCATCGTTAGTGTAGCCAATGATGTGATTTTTCTTGATTTAGTCCGTGGTATTCAAGGTTTTTTTGCGGCTTTAACGATGGCGGGGGGAAATGCTTCCTTGGCTCAAGAATTTGAAGGTAGAGGGAGAACAAAAGCATTCGGCTTATTGGGAACGGCTTTTGGTGTTGGACTGGCATTTGGCCCCGTGATATCAGGTGCTTTAGTCGAGACGTTAGGCTGGCGTTCGGTCTTTCTATTGGGGGCCGTGTTCGGTGGTATCGCATTGATAATTGGTGGTTTGCACATGCGCGAATCACGAGATCCTGATGCGGCTAAACTCGATATTAAAGGCTTGTTCAGTTTTACGGCATTTTTAGTCCTACTGACATTCGGCATCATGCAGATCCCACAGAGCGGCATAAGCAGCCTCCCAGTCATCTTACTTCTTGGTTCAGCCGTATTGATGTTGGCTGTTTTCATTACCTGTGAGCTGACTCATAGTCGTCCAATGTTGGATATTTCCCTTTTTAGGTTCAAAAAATTTATTGGAGTGCAATTTTTACCACTGGCAACTGCAGTCTGTTTTATTGTTTTACTGATATTGTTCCCGATCCGCCTGATTGGTATTGAAGGTTACAGCGCAATTGAAGCGGGAGAGATGATGATTGCACTGTCAGCTCCAATGCTTTTTATTCCTTTCCTGGCGGCATTACTGACCCGTTGGATTTCATCACCAATACTTTCTTGTATGGGCTTATTGTGTGCAGCCATTGGGTTGGCATGGCTTTCAAATATGCCTGTTGGAACCGCGCCGACAACGTTAATGATCCCATTGTTGCTGATTGGTGTTGGAACCGGCTTCCCTTGGGGATTAATGGATGATCTTTCAATCCGCGTTGTTCCGATTGAACGAGCCGGTATGGCGACGGGTATCTTTACCACCATGCGGGCTTGTGGTGAAGCTATCTGTGTAGCGGGAGCATTAGCTATGCTGAATTCGCTTTTGCATATGGATTTGCGACAGGTTTCTCAACAATCGTCGAGTGTGATCTCGGAGGCAGCGAATAATCTGACAACAGGTAATTTTGAAAGTGCCAAAGGTTTATTTGTTATCTTATCGGAGCAAGAATTGATGACCATTTATAGCGGGGCGTTTAGTATATTGACCTATACCTTGATGGGAATAACATTATTAGCTACTGTGATATGTTTTTTCACTTTGAGAAATGAACGAGTAATGGTCAATCCTAATTAAAAAATATATAGACTGATAATAATTTAGCTTGGAGGATTTACCATGACGACTAATTTGACTCCAGTATTAAATCAATCATCTAGTTATCCAAAAATTGTTCCGATATCAGAGGTATTATCATCTAATGAATTAAGTTCAGACTCATTGAAGACAATAGTCCAGTGGTGTATGGATTATTTATGTAATCCACATCCTAATTTAGGAAGGTCGGGTGTTGTTTGTCCTTATTCACCTATTTCTATGAAAAAAGAAACTTTTTGGCTTACAGAAATAAAAACTAAAGGACGGACAGAGGAAGAAATAAAAAAAGATATTATTCATCTTTCTCATTTATTTCATGAGCTGGAGCCTCAGCATGGAGAAGAGAAACAATTTAAGACGATTGTTAGTGTGTGGGATGATATTTATCCTGAAGAAGAAATTGCTCGTTTGCATCATGAAATGAAACCAATATTTTTACATGAGGGATTAATGTTGGGCGAGTTTTTTAGCTCTTGCCAAAAAATAGGGTTACGGAATTCTCATTTTCAACCGTTACATTCGCCTATCCCATTATTGGTTGTCAGAGAAATGTTGGAATTTGATATAGCATTTCTTTCAAATTCCACAGAATATGTCAATGAGTATCTTCATAAGTATGGCGAACGAGGTTTATCTGTCATAAAGCAATTTTTGGAAAAAAATAAAAAAATCAATCTCAGTGATGAGCAAGTCTCGGTGCTGAAATCATATTTATAGTATCAATAGAATAGCATCCCATAACAATAATGACATCTAGAGGAAAATGGCTATGTCTAGATCTGAACCAGAACCTTGGCGTATTAAAATGGTTGAACCAATAAGAATGACAACCAGAGCCCAACGTCAAAAAGCATTGATGGAAGCCGGGTTAAATCCATTTATGTTAAAGTCAGAAGAAGTATTTATTGATCTACTTACTGATAGCGGCACAGGGGCTATGAGTGATCGGCAATGGGCTGGCATGTTTTTAGGTGATGAATCTTATGCAGGTAGCAGAAGCTATTATCAGTTGTCACAGACCGTAAAAGATTTATTTGGTTTTCAATACACAATTCCAGTACATCAAGGGCGAGGAGCAGAACAAATATTATTTCCATTCCTTGTAGAATTGGCAAAAGAAAAAGGCGCATCTGAACCTGTGTTTTTATCTAATCACCATTTTGATACGACAAAAGCGCATGTGGAGATAGCCGGTGCTAGGGCTAAGAATTTAATTTGTCCTTCTTCTTTACAAACAGATGTTTCTGATGATTGGAAAGGTAATTTTGATTTAAATGAACTTGAAAATGAAATTAAAAATAACCAAAAAAACATTGTCGCCATTGTTATTACTATTACATGTAATAGTGTAGGGGGACAGCCAGTTTCGATGGAAAATATTCGACTCGCTGCAAAAATGGCCCGAGATGCAGGTATTCCTGTTATCATTGATGCTGCTCGTTTCGCTGAAAATGCTTATTTCATTAAACAAAGAGAAAGTTCATTTTTTAATGAAACAATTTCTCAGATAGTTAAAGAAATATTCAATGAAGCAGATATATTTACCATGTCTGCAAAGAAAGACGGTATGGTAAATATTGGTGGTTTATGTTGTTTTCGTTATAATGAATCTTGGTTCAGACAGGTACAACTAAGGTGTGTTCCGATGGAAGGATTCGTGACATACGGGGGACTGGCGGGTCGGGATATGTCTGCGATGGCGATAGGGTTGCGAGAAGCTCTGGATGAGGATCATTTACGTAGCCGGATCGCTCAAGTTGAATATTTGGGGCATAAATTACAACAAGCAGGTATTCCTATTCAAACTCCTGTTGGGGGACATGCTGTATTTGTTGATGCACGTAAAATATTTCCTGATATAAAGCCGGAAAATTTCCCTGCTCAGGTTCTTTGTAATGCGTTGTATTTAGAAAGCGGAGTGCGGGCAACAGAAATAGGTTCATTGATGATGGGAAGAAATCCCATTACTGGGCAGCAGGAACCTTCATTATTTGAATTAATGAGATTAACTATCCCACGTCGAACTTATACAGATAATCATATGAGTTATGTTGCTAAGTCACTGATTGACGTTATTGAAAAAGCCGACACACTAAAACCGTTAGAATTTGAGTATGAACCCCTAATATTAAGACAATTTACCGCTCGATTCAGGGAAATTGAACGTTGAAGAGGAATAAAAAATGCAAAGTACGATGTATGTTGCATTAGGAGAAGTCTGTGGCGAAATAGTGGAGTCAGCTTCCCATTTTCATCAAATAGCATTGAATATGCGGACTTTGCTCAGAGAAAAACAAGACGAACACAATAAATTAGGGACTTATTCTCAGGAATTGCATGAATTATTTTTAAAACAGGGATTTTACCGTTTATTGCAACCTAAGAGATATGGTGGTTTTGAATTTTCTCTTGCTGAATATTATCGAGTCATGTTGGCGATATCAGAAGGGCATCCTTCTCTGGGCTGGAATCTGACTTTAGCTGCTTCACACGTTTTCTTACTTGCGTCACATTGGCCTGAATATGTCCAAGATGAGCTTTTTAATGACAACCAACAGTTTATTGCGGCACATAAGGCATTTCCTGCTGGAACGTGTAAAAAGGTGGATCAAGGATATATTATCGATGGGTTTTTTTCTTACTGTAGTGGCATTACTTATTCAACCCATGTCATTCTCAATGTTATTTGTGATTCGAAACAATCTAATCCGTATTCTATAAACTGTATTATTCCCAGACGAGATTTTGAAATATTAAATGATTGGGGAGAATACAGAGCATTAGGTATGTGGGCGAGTGGCTCTAATAGTGTTCGTCTGGATTCGGTGTTTGTACCGGAGAGAATGACAGTTCCTTTTCGTGCATTTTATGCGGATCAAAATGTTGATAATGGTACGGAAGGAACAAGGATACATCGTAATCCTATGTATTTAGGTTATTTGATGGCTCCCTATCACGCTAATTTGCTTGTTCCTATTATTGGTGCGAGTAAAGCGGCACTTGAGGAGTTCAGAAAATATGAAAAACCGGGTGATACCAATGAAATGGTATTCGTTCAGACATTAGGTTTGGCAACATTACTTTCTGATTCAGCTGAAGCTATCTTATTTAATGTATTAGATAAGTATGCTTTATTGTGCCAACGTTGGGAGCGGCATCGTTTGCCTATAACAGTAGATGAAAACTTACGTTTATGGGGACAGCTACAGCAGGCGGGTCGTTTAGCCAGTGAAAGTATTGAGACTCTCTTTCGAAATGCGGGGACATCAGCAGCATTAAAAGGATCTCGTCTTCTGCAATATTTTAATGATGCACAAATGTACCGTGGTCATATTGGATCTCAGAAGGAACAATTATCTTTGTATGTTGGGCGTTCATTGCTGAATAGAAAAATTTCTTTTCTTGATCTTTAAAACAAGCCGTATGAGCGGATAGGAGTTTAGAAAAGATGATAAGAACTGGAGAGCAATATATTGAGAAGCTTCGCGATGGACGCACTATTTTTATCAATGGAGAAAAAATCACTCATCATGTAGATCATCCTGCATTTAAAAATGCGATTAGATCGATTGCAGTCTTATATGATTATCAGAGCACGCATTTTGATAAAATGACGTTTATGACTGCTTCAGGTAATCGAATCGGGAAGCATTGGATGTTTCCTACAACAAGCCAGAAACTAATAGAAAGAGGTTTGGCTTCTTATGATTGGGCTAGGTTGGGGGCAGGTTGGTTAGGCCGAAGTCCTGATCATGTTTCATCCGCTTTAGTTGGAATGATGACTCACATTGAAGTGTTTGAAGCCTATTCGCAAGAACGTGCGGATGCCCTGAGAAATTATTTTCATTATGTGAGCGAGAAAGATCTCTACCTGACTTATGCGCTAGTGAATCCACAGGGAGATCGCTCAAAGAGTCCAAGTGAACACACGAAAAACCGTTATCACACATTGGGGGTGATTGGAAAGAATGCACAGGGAATTACGGTCAGAGGGGCGAAAATGCTCGCCACAGGAGCACCATTGGCTGATGAAGTTTTAGTTGGGGTGCATAATCCTCTAAAACCGGGTGCTGATGAGCGTTATGCTTTATCTTTTGCAATGCCACTTAGTGCTGAAGGTATCAAAATTATTTCGCGGCGTTCTTATGCCATAGATGTAAATCACAAAGATTATCCGTTGTCGTGTCAATTTGATGAGAATGACGCAGTTCTCTATTTTGATGATGTATTTGTTCCTTGGGAACGGGTGTTTCTTTTTGAAAATATAGAAATGTGCCGCAGACAATTTCATTCAACTGGCGCTGAAGCTCTGATGGATACTCAGAGTATGGCTCGCTACGCAGTGAAATTGCATTTTCTTGCTGGGTTGGCGCAAGCCATGACCGAAGCAAATGGAGTTGATAAATATCCTGCTGTAAGAGAATCGCTTGCAGAACTTGCTTGTTACGCAATGAATATTGAAGGGCTTTTTAGAAGCTTGATCCATAATCCAAATGTGCATAATGGATTTTATATTCCTGATCAAACTCTGCTCTATACTTGTCAGATTATTGCGCAGTCTATTTACCCAAAAATAATGGATACGATACGGCGTTTGGCTGGGGGAGGTGTCATTATGCTGCCATCCAGTGAAGAGGATTTATTGAATGATGAGATCTTAAGTGTGATTGAGAAAACGCAATACTCCTCTGTTCTTTCCCCTGTGGAAAAAGTTCGTCTTATGAAACTCGTTTGGGATTCGGTTGGTTCCGAATTTGCGTCAAGGCATTTGCAGTATGAAATGTTTTATTCAGGATCTTCTATTGTCACGCTTAACCGCTTCTATGATCGGTATGATTGGCAATTTTCAAGGGAATTAGTTGAGAATATAAAAGTGTCCTAGTCTTACCTTATCGTTTTATCGATAGGGGAAAAGTGCCAACGGGGAAGACGTTGGCACTTTTTTCAAGTGGATTTATCCCCAGCAAGGAATTGTCAATAAAGCACTTGCTATCCTGTCTCAACAGGTCCATAATGCCGCCTCATTTTTGAAGAGGTGGAGGAAAATTTCTCCACTAGTGTTGAGAATAAGTGGGTATTTTTTTATTTAGCTGCTGATTTAAGATGTTTTCTACTAAAATTCAATTCTTGTTTTTTATCCACAATTTTTAAGATTACTGTCATATTGAGCCACCTAGTGGCGCTCTACATATTACACAGAGTTATCCACAGGGAGCTGTGCCATACTTAAATTTATTGATTTGTTTTTCGAATCAATTGATCATCTTTAACTTATTGATTAGTTAAAATAATTAACCTCATGTAAAAATACACCGTTCAAGATTTAACCTTGTTTTGTTCGTTGATCAACAAAGCATTTTTATTTTATTCACAAGGAAACAGACGGCTTTTTTAACAAAAAATTAGAGTGGTTGATTATTAAGCGTCTCGGGGTAATCCTTTGGTTATTGCCCGGATTAATCGTTTTTGTTGTGAAGTTTGAACTTCGATTGAATTAGCATTGCGGCGAGTTATTTGTTGCTCGATTGCCCAGCGGATATGTTCATTCAAAATATCACTCAAATCCATTCTTTTTTCCAACGCCAGTACGATCTCAACCTGATAAGGAGCATTGCCCAAAGCAACTGAAATATTACGTAGCCAACGTAAATAACCAATACGGCGGATTGCTGATCCTTCTGTAATGCGCAGAAATTTTTCTTCACTCCAACTGAATAGATCAAGTAATTGAGGAGTGTGCAGTGTCGCGCGAGGGCTGAAATCGGTCTCATCTGTTAATTGCGAAAAGCGGTTCCATGGGCAAATAAGTTGGCAATCATCGCAGCCATAAATTCGATTCCCCATCAGTGGACGAAACTCTTCTGGTATCACACCTTCCAGTTCAATTGTCAGATAAGAAATGCAGCGTCGAGCATCAATAGTGTAAGGCTCAACAATGGCACCTGTCGGACAGGTTGTCATACAGGCTACACAGCGCCCGCATTGTTCCTCTTGGGGTGTATCAATCGGTAGGGGAAGATTAATAAGTAATTCACCGAGGAAAAACCAAGAACCCGATTCCCGATTCAATATAAGTGAGTGTTTACCAACCCAGCCAAGCCCCGCTTTTGCTGCTAGTGGGCGCTCCATAATTGGTGCAGAATCAACAAAAGGGCGAAAATTCAGAGTTCCCTGATATTCATGGTCACTGCAATAGTCTTGGATCTGATCGCCAAGTTTTTTTAGTCGTTGACGTAGTAGCTTATGATAATCTCTGCCCAGCGAATAACGGCTGACATAACCCATTTGTGGGTTGTTAAGCGTACTGGCAAAAGCGGCCTTAGCTGGCAGATAATTCATGCGTACACTGATAACCCGCAAAGTCCCGGGCAGAAGTTCATGAGGACGAGCGCGCATCATGCCATGACGTGCCATCCAGTCCATTTCGCCGTGGTATTGCTTATCAAGCCATTCCTGTAGTTTAGGTTCTTCTGCTGATAAATCGGTGTCACAAATACCGACTTGTTGGAAGCCAAGGGAAATACCCCATTGCTTGATGTTTGCTGCCAGAAGATTCAGATCGAGAGGGATTGCCATGGAATATCAATTTACTGCTGTAAGAGGGATCGTAGCTTAACACAGTGTGGATTGAATACAAAAAAGCGGCATGTGGAGTCACTGGGGCGCAGAAGATGTTAAATGATAATGTCTGAGTTATGTTATGGTTATTGGTTAAGCTATTTAACTGATAAGCCCATTTTGATTGGGCTTTAATTCAATAAATAAAAATAGATATTTTTCGATGAAAGAACTCGTTTTATCACTTCCAAATGAAAATGCCACCGTTGCATTAGGCAATGCAGTGGCAGCATCCGGCGATCGCGGCTATGTTATTTATTTATATGGTGATCTTGGGGCTGGAAAAACCACATTCAGCCGTGGTTTTCTACAGGCACTCGGTCATCAGGGACATGTTAAGAGCCCGACTTATACTCTGGTTGAACCGTATGCTTTACAACCCCGACCTGTCTACCATTTCGATCTTTACCGTCTGGCTGATCCTGAAGAGCTAGAATTTATGGGTATTCGTGACTATTTCTATCAGGATTCCATTTGCTTGGTGGAATGGCCACAACAGGGCGCTGGTTTTTTACCTGCTGCCGATATTGAGCTGCACTTGAGCTATGACAGCGAAGGGCGGCAGGCGCGTTTTGTAGCGCAATCTGAATATGGTGAAAGTCTGTTGGATAATTTGACGTCCTTATGAAGGAATACCCGACCATGATGAATGCCTTTTCCGTGAATGCTTTTTTTGTGAATATAAGCAAAAAATGGCGAGCTTATTGGATTATGGCCCTTGTTCTGTTTGTCATGCTAAGTCAATTAGCCATGATGACAGCTTCAGCGGCTACGTTGTCGAATATTCATGTGAGTAATAACCCATCTGAAGCCACAGTAACGTTGGAATTCACTGGCGGGCATCCAGATTATCGATTTTTCCCCCTGCATTCCCCTGAACGGTTGGTGGTGGATGTTCGTCAAGCAAGCAAAGTCGTTGGTTTACCGATGCGTTTATCCGGCCAGAATTTAGTGAAAGTAGTACGTTCTAGTCAATCATCCGATGCTCATCATCAGCGAATCGTGTTGGAATTGGCGCATAAAGCAATGGCTAATTCCACAGTGAAAAATGCGGGAAATAAATCTCAGGTGGTAATGACATTAAAAGCCAATGGCAGGGTGAATTCTTCATCTCTATCCAAAGATAATACGCCCCAAAATGAAAGTAAGCAGTTACTAACTAATAGCGCTTCACTGTCGGGGTCAGAAACGAGACCTGAAACTAAAGCGGCATCGAATCCTCATGATCAGGGCGTGAAAAGGCAAGCAACCAAAACGGTGCAAGGAAAAGGCATACAGCCGATTGTCGTTGCCATTGATGCCGGGCATGGAGGGCAAGATCCCGGAGCCATCGGGCAAAAGGGGTTAAAGGAAAAAAATGTTACTATCAGTGTGGCACGTAAGCTGGAAGCCTTGTTGCGCAGTGATCCTATGTTCAAACCCGTATTAACGCGGAATGGTGACTACTTTATCTCCGTGGCTGGACGTTCCGAGGTTGCCCGCAAGCATCGGGCAAATATGTTGGTGTCGATTCATGCAGATGCTGCCCCTAATCGCAGCGCCAGAGGAGCTTCTGTCTGGGTGCTTTCTAATCGTCGTGCAAATAGTGAATTGGGAAATTGGCTGGAGCAGCATGAAAAACAATCGGAATTATTGGGAGGTGCGGGAGATGCCCTTGCTAATGGTACTGATCCTTATTTGAGTCAGGCGGTGTTGGATTTGCAATTTGGTCATTCCCAGCGGGTTGGCTATGACGTTGCTATGCAGGTATTGGGTCAGATGATTAAAATTGGTTCATTGCATAAACGTACGCCAGAACATGCTAGCCTCGGTGTCTTGCGCTCGCCGGATATTCCGTCCATTTTGGTGGAAACTGGCTTTATTAGTAACCAGTATGAAGAAGAATTGTTGGGCTCTAATGAATATCAGGAAAAATTGGCGCAAGGCATTCATCGTGGATTACGCCAATATTTTCAGGCTAATCCATTACAGATTGCACCACAGTAACCAATGCCTATTGGAATGGGCTCTAAATCGTAAGTAAGGTCGAATATGGCTATCAAGGTATTACCCCCACAATTGGCAAACCAGATTGCTGCTGGTGAAGTGGTTGAGCGCCCTGCATCCGTGGTGAAAGAATTGGTGGAAAATAGCCTTGATGCTGGTGCTACCCGCATTGATATTGATATTGAGCGTGGTGGCGCAAAGTTGATCCGAATTCGTGATAACGGTTGTGGGATTAGCCAGCAAGATCTCACATTAGCACTGGCGCGCCATGCCACCAGTAAAATTGCTTCATTGGATGATTTGGAAGCCATTGTCAGTATGGGGTTTCGTGGGGAGGCGCTGGCCAGTATCAGTTCTGTTTCGCGGCTGACATTGACTTCTCGCCCTGAAAATCAGACTGAAGCATGGCAATCTTATGCAGAAGGCCGTGACATGGAAGTCACTGTGAAACCCGCAGCTCATCCTGTAGGAACGACGGTTGAAGTGTTAGATCTGTTTTATAACACGCCAGCCCGCCGCAAATTCCTGAGAACAGAAAAAACGGAATTTAGCCACATTGATGAAGTGGTGCGTCGGATCGCATTAGCACGGTTGGATATTGCCATCAATCTGAACCATAACGGAAAATTAGTACGCCAGTATCGTCCGGCTAAAGAAGAGTCCCAACATGAGCGGCGTTTAGCCGCGATTTGTGGCACGGCGTTTGTGCAGCAGGCTTTGGCGTTATCATGGCAGCATGATTCCCTGTCCATTAAAGGTTGGGTTGTAGACCCCATGAATGCGACGGCAGTGAGTGATATCCAATATTGTTATGTTAATGGGCGTATGATGCGGGATCGGTTGATTAATCATGCTATCCGCCAAGCCTATCAAGATTTGATTCAGGGTGAACAACAACCCGCGTATGTTTTGTATCTGGGAGTCGATCCGCATCAGGTGGATGTCAATGTACATCCGGCCAAGCATGAAGTGCGTTTCCATCAGGCGCGTTTAGTGCATGACTTTATTTATCAAGGTGTGGCTGCGGTATTGAAACAGCGTAGCGAAGGTGCTGAATTGGGGCTGAGTTCTCAGGAGCCAGTGGCAAGCTGGGTGCCGGAGAATCGTCCATCTGCGGGCGAAAACCATTTTCTCCGTAAGAATGTAGAGCCATCCACTGTAGCGAATAGTAAGAAACAGGGACAGGGAGAAAGCCAATATTCAGTCCGTGAAACGCAGCCGTCTTATCAGAAACCTCATCAACTATCGCATCATGGCGAAGGCTACCAGAAAAAACAGGGGGAGCTGTACCAAAAATTGATGCAGTTCGCGCCGGAAGAAAAACGGCCACTATTTCCTGAAAAAACAATACCTCCTGAAAGATCGGTACTTCCGGAAAGGGCTATGCCAAAGCCGGAAAAAATGCCCTTATCTTCCAGCTTCCCCATTTCCAGTTCGTCGATCACCAGACCAACGCCTGTTCCTGTCACATCTGTGCAATCGAAACAGGGAAAAAATGGCAGCCTCAATTTGGGAAGTTGTTACAGCTTCGGAAAAGTATTGAGCATCTATGCAGGTTACTATGCTTTGACTGAATCCCTATTGGGAATTGGGTTGCTTTCTCTGCCCGTGGCTGAACGCTGGCTGAAACAGGCGCAATTAACGCCGGGAGAACAGGGGCTGAAATCTCAGCCATTATTGATCCCGCTGAAACTGGCTCTCAATCAGGTTGAAATGATCACTTTGAAGCAGAATAGTGAGCTATTAAAGACTTTTGGCATTGAATCTACAGTCACACATGGAAAAGTAACTATTCATGCGGTATCGTTGCCCTTGCGTCAACAGAACCTGCCGAAACTCCTGCCGGAGCTGTTGAGCTATCTTAGGGAACAGTCAAAGGCTTCGGTTGAGCAGGTGACAATTTGGCTTTCCCGTCACGTGGGTAGCGAACATGAAACGTGGAACGTCGCACAAGCCGTCCAGCTTTTGGCTGATGTCGAGCGTCTTTGTCCTCAACTGGTGGAATCGCCGCCGGAAGGGTTATTACAGTTAATTGATTTACAAGCAGTGGTGGCACGTCTTAATCATGAGTGATTGCAAAACTCAACATCTGCCGACAGCCATTTTTATCATGGGGCCAACGGCTTCAGGAAAAACGGCGTTATCGATCGCTTTGCGCCAGAATCTTCCGGTTGAATTAATCAGTGTTGATTCTGCATTGATTTATCGTGGAATGGATATCGGGACAGCAAAACCTTCCGCAGCAGAGCAAACACAGGCACCTCATCGTTTGATCGATATTCTCGATCCTATTGAAACTTACTCTGCTGCTGATTTTCGCCGTGATGCCTTGAAAGAGATGGCAGATATCACTGCTGCGGGGAGAATTCCACTACTCGTTGGTGGAACCATGCTATATTTCAAAGCGTTGCTGGAAGGACTATCACCTTTGCCCTCAGCTAATCCTGAAATTCGGGCGCAGATCGAGCAAGAGGCTGCGGAGTTTGGGTGGGAAACATTACATCAGCAATTACAAGAGATTGATCCCGTTGCTGCTGTAAGGATTCATCCGAATGATCCTCAACGTCTTACTCGTGCACTGGAAGTTTTTCGAATTTCGGGTAAAACTCTAACTACATTGACTGAAACGTCTGGAGAAATATTGCCTTATCGTGTTCATCAATTTGCGATCGCACCTACAAGCCGTGAAATCTTGCATCAGCGCATTGCGGCCCGTTTTGAACAAATGATCAAATCAGGGTTTGAAGATGAAGTAAAAGCGCTTTATGCTCGTAGCGATTTGCATACAGATTTACCTTCCATTCGTTGTGTTGGTTATCGTCAAATGTGGTCTTATCTCTCTGGCGAAATTTCTCATGATGAGATGGTTTATCGTGGTATCTGTGCAACGCGCCAGTTGGCTAAGCGTCAGATAACATGGCTCAGGAGCTGGGACAATGTGACTTGGTTAGATAGTGACCAATCTAAACAAGCACTAAATACAGTCATGCAGTCTATTAGTACATAAATCGTTGATTGTGTACAATTGATTAGTACAAAGCGTCATTTTTTGAGTAGTTACTTTTTCGAACCAATAGGTTCTTAGTTAAAAACAACAAAATAAGGAAAATATAGAATGGCTAAGGGGCAATCTTTGCAAGATCCATTCCTGAACGCTTTACGGCGCGAAAGGGTCCCGGTTTCTATTTATTTGGTTAACGGCATCAAATTACAGGGTCAGATTGAATCTTTTGACCAATTTGTCATTTTACTGAAAAACACGGTCAGCCAGATGGTTTATAAACATGCCATCTCTACTGTTGTGCCTTCCCGTCCTGTATCTCATCACGGTAGCAATCCGAATGCGACGACTGGCGTTGGAAATTATCATGCTGGCGCTAACCCAGCAGCACAACAGGAAAGTGATGGCGCTGAATAAATCAGTGGCCACACCTGACGTAAATAAAAGCATAGGTAGGGAGACTTTACCTATGTTTTTCCTATGGATTTTTACTCAGCCTGAGAGGTTGCACCATTGTTTGATCGTTATGAAGGCGGAGAGTTAGCCGTTCTGGTGCATGTTTTCTTCTCACAGGAAAAAGATACGGAAAATCTCAATGAATTCGAATCATTGGTGACTTCCGCAAGTGTTTCTCCTGTGCAGATTGTAACGGGAAGCCGAAAGGCACCTCATCCGAAATATTTTGTTGGAGAGGGCAAAGCAGAGGAAATCGCCGACGCTGTTAAAAACAGCGGCGCGGATGTGGTGTTGTTTAACCATGCTCTCAGCCCTGCTCAAGAACGTAATCTGGAACGTTTGTGCCAATGCCGTGTCGTTGATCGCACTGGTGTGATTCTGGATATTTTTGCCCAGCGGGCAAGAACACACGAAGGCAAACTTCAAGTCGAATTGGCACAGTTGCGTCATTTGTCGACCCGTCTGGTACGGGGATGGACTCACCTCGAACGTCAAAAAGGGGGGATCGGTTTGCGTGGGCCCGGGGAAACCCAGCTGGAAAGCGACCGCCGTATGTTGCGTGATAAAATCAAACAGATTTTGGGGCGCCTTGGCAAAGTTGAAAAACAGCGCGAACAGGGGCGTCAGGCACGCAATAAAGCCGATATTCCGACCGTTTCCCTGGTTGGTTATACTAATGCAGGAAAATCAAGTTTATTCAATCGAATAACCTCAGCTGAAGTCTATGCTGCCGATCAGCTTTTTGCCACTCTCGATCCGACATTGCGCAGAATAGATGTGGATGATGTTGGTGCTGTTGTCTTGGCGGACACCGTAGGCTTTATTCGTCATTTACCCCATGATTTGGTTGCTGCGTTCAAAGCTACCTTGCAGGAAACTCGACAGGCAAAATTATTACTGCATGTCGTCGATGCAGCTGATAACCGTCTTGATGAAAATATTATCGCTGTTGACAGTGTTCTTGAAGAGATTGAATCCAATGAGATCCCTTCTCTATTGGTGATGAATAAAATCGATATGTTGGAAGATTTTATTCCCCGCATCGATCGTGATGAAGATAATCGTCCGGTTAGAGTCTGGTTGTCAGCACAGACTGGCGAAGGTATTCCGCTGTTATTTCAGGCGCTAACTGAACGTCTTTCAGGTGAAATCGCACACTATGAATTACATCTTCCACCCGAAGCGGGACGTCTGCGTAGCCGGTTCTACCAGCTTCAGGCGATTGAACGCGAATGGATGGAAGAAAACGGCCAAGTTGGTGTTGAAGTCAGAATGCCAATGGTGGATTGGCGTCGCCTGTGCAAACAAGAACCGAATTTAACTGACTATGTTGTCTGATTGATTGGCGCAGGGCAACAAACAAGGTATTATTTTGCACGTCATTTCAAGGTACCTAGAATCATGGAGTAATGGGGATGGGATGGCAGTGATGAAATGGCTGTGCCAGAATTGTAGTGACTGAACTAGCACTGTCAAAAACATCACTCAAATATTGGTTGCTTACAAAAACGACGAAATGAGTGTCGTTTCTGACCACAGAGGCTGCTGTCAGACCTGTCATAGACAGACAACGGCCTGTGAAGTGGGAAGCCTCACCCATCTGGGTGGAGAGCAGTCACCTCTGAAAAACCAGTGAAAAACTAAAAAGTGGAGCTAAAACATGGCGTGGAATCAGCCCGGTAATAACGGACAGGACCGCGACCCGTGGGGAAGCAGCGATAATAATGGCGGCAACTCCGGCGGCAACAATAAAGGTGGTCGAAAGCGTGGAGCAACTGATCTCGACGATTTGTTCCGAAAACTGAGTGAAAAACTCGGTGGTTTCGGTGGAAACAAAGGTGGAAATGGTTCTGCACAGAACCCAAAATTTGGCGGACGTCTTATTGGTCTTGCCGTCGCTGCTGCGGTTGTTGTCTGGGTTGTTAGTGGTTTCTATACGATTAAAGAAACAGAACGTGGTGTAGTTACTCGTTTGGGTAAATTCAGTCACGTTGTTCAGCCTGGCTTGAACTGGAAATTGACATTTATCGATCGTGTACGTGCCGTTAACGTCGAATCTGTTCGTGAGCTGGCGACATCGGGTGTCATGTTGACATCGGATGAAAACGTTGTACGTGCCGAAATGAACGTTCAGTATCGTGTCACTGACCCTGCTGCCTACCTTTTCAATGTCACTACTCCTGACAATAGCCTGGGTCAAGCAACAGACAGTGCTGTGCGTGGAGTGGTTGGCAAGTACACAATGGAAAAAATTCTGACAGCGGATCGCACTATCGTACGTAATGACACCCAAAAGGTATTGGAAGAAACTATTCGTCCATACAACATGGGGATCACTCTGCTGGACGTTAACTTCCAAGCTGCGCGTCCACCTGAAGAGGTGAAAGCCGCATTCGATGATGTTATTGCCGCACGCGAAGAAGAGCAAAAAACCATTCGTGAAGCAGAAGCTTATGCGAACTCTGTTCTTCCGATCGCCAGTGGTAATGCTCAACGCATTATTGAAGACGCCAAAGCTTATAAAGTGAGTGTGGTATTGAATGCTCAGGGTGAAGTGGCAAGTTTTGCCAAAATTCTGCCAGAGTATAAAGCAGCACCTGAAATTACTCGTGAACGTCTTTATATTGAAGCGATGGAACGTGTTTTGAGTCATACCCGCAAAGTGATTGCAAACGAAAAGAGCAATAGCATGCTGGTACTGCCATTGGATCAAATTCTGCGTAATCAACCTGAAGCACCAAAACTTCAGCCGGATACCAGAGTTACGCCAGAGCAGAACAACATGACACATTCTACATCGGCACAAAGGAACTCAAGTTATAACCATTCCAGTGATGACAACAGTTCTAGCTATGGCAATTCAAATAACCTGCGTGGTGATACGCAAAGACAAGGGAGACCATAATCATGCGTAAGTCGTTCGTCTTTGTTATTGCCGCCATATTGGTTGTGCTGTATTCGTCGATATTTATCGTGTATGAAGGTCAGCGTGGCATTATGCTGCGTTTTGGTAAGGTTGTGCGTGATTCTGAAAATAAGCCTTTGGTTTATCAGCCGGGCCCGCATTTCAAAATTCCTTTTATTGAAACTGTTAAAACGCTTGATGCCCGTATCCAGACTATGGATATCAAGGCTGACCGCTTCCTGACCAGTGAAAATAAAGACCTGATTGTTGACTCCTACCTGAAATGGCGTATCAAAGATTTCAGCAGCTATTATCTGGCAACGGGTAATGGGGAAATCTCTCAGGCTGAGCTTCTGTTGAAACGTAAATTCAGTGACCGTCTGCGTTCTGAAATTGGTCGTCTGGATGTGCGTGGTATCGTGACAGATTCCCGTGGTCGTTTGACAACGGATGTTCGTAATGCGCTGAACTTGGGAACGAATGAAGATAGCTCAAGTGCAGACAATGATATTGCTTCAGCAGCGGCCCGCGTGGAGAAGGAAACGAAAGGTAAACAACCTGCCCTGAATCCGAATAGTATGGCGGCATTGGGGATTGAAGTTGTGGACGTTCGTATTAAGCAAATTAACTTGCCGGATGAAGTTTCAGGGGCAATTTATCAGCGTATGCGTGCAGAGCGTGAAGCAGTAGCGCGTCGTCATCGTTCACAAGGTTTGGAAGAAGCTGAGAAAGTCCGTGCAACCGCTGATAAGAAAGCGACAGAAATTAAGGCCAGAGCATATAGCCAGGCATTGATTTTACGTGGTGAAGGTGATGCGGAAGCAACTAAGTTATTTGCTGATTCATTTAGCAAAGATCCTGAATTCTACGCATTTATTCGTAGCCTGCGTGCTTACGAAAATAGCTTCAAGAATGACGGAAACATCATGGTACTCAGCCCAGATAGCGATTTCTTCCGCTATATGAAAGAGCCATCTAAGCAGCTCCGTCATACGAATGACTAAGTCGATTAGCAGATAAACTGCAATTACTGTAATTGACAAAAAATCATTAATGCGGCTGTTATATCTGGCCGATTATCAGGCCACTGTAAAAAACATACAGTGGCTTTTTGTTTCTGTCATCATTACCAATGCTTACTTAACAGACCATTTATATAACGAAACGAAATAATAGAAGTAACAAAAAATACTGAAAGGTGCTAAATGAGATGGTAGAATCCATTTTTAAGCAACCGAGTGAACTTTTGAAATGGGTAAGAACGTTGTCGTATTGGGCACCCAATGGGGTGACGAGGGCAAGGGTAAAATCGTCGACTTGCTGACTGAACGCGCGAAATACGTAGTTCGTTATCAAGGGGGCCACAACGCGGGCCATACACTAGTCATCAACGGTGAAAAAACCGTTCTCCACTTAATCCCATCTGGGATCTTACGTGAAAATGTCATTAGCATTATCGCAAATGGGGTCGTTTTAGCACCAGATGCTTTGATGAAAGAGATGAAACAGCTTGAATCACGTGGGGTTCCTGTACGTGAGCGCTTGCTTATTTCTGAAGCTTGTCCTCTGATCCTGCCTTATCACGTTGCATTGGATAATGCCCGCGAGAAAGCACGTGGTGCCAAAGCAATTGGTACAACTGGCCGTGGTATCGGGCCTGCATACGAAGATAAAGTGGCTCGTCGTGGCCTGCGTGTGGGCGATCTGTTCGATAAAGAAACTTTCGCAGTTAAGCTGAAAGAAATCATCGATTACCACAATTTCCAGCTGGTTAACTATTACAAAGAACCTGCTGTTGATTACCAAAAAACACTGGATGACATTTTAGCCATTGCAGACATTCTGACTGGTATGGTAGTTGACGTTTCTGATCTGCTCTATAAAGCAACTCAGAAAGGTGAATTGGTGATGTTCGAAGGTGCACAGGGTACACTGCTGGATATTGACCACGGTACTTATCCTTATGTAACTTCTTCCAACACTACCGCGGGTGGCGTTGCAACGGGTTCAGGTCTGGGTCCACGTTACGTTGACTATGTTCTGGGTATCATCAAGGCTTACTCCACCCGAGTTGGTGCAGGCCCATTCCCGACTGAATTGTTTGATGAAACAGGCGAATACCTGCGTAAACAAGGTCAGGAATTTGGTGCAACAACAGGCCGTAGCCGTCGTACTGGTTGGTTGGATATCGTCGCAATCCGTCGTGCGATCCAAATCAACTCCCTTTCTGGCTTCTGCATGACCAAACTGGACGTGCTGGATGGTTTGAAAGAAGTGAAAATTTGTGTTGGCTATCGTCAGCCAGATGGCACTGTTATTGACACTACGCCATTGGCAGCAGAAAACTGGGAAGGCCTTGAAGCCATCTATGAATCTCTGCCAGGTTGGGATGAAAGTACTTTTGGTGTGAAAGATTACAGCAAATTGCCACAAGCAGCACTGAACTATATCAAACGTGTAGAAGAGCTGACTGGCGTTCCTGTTGATATTATTTCTACAGGCCCAGATCGTGCAGAAACGATGATCCTGCGTGATCCATTTGATGCTTAATTGATAGCTTAATCTTTCAAGTACACATAACCGGGCTTTATGCCCGGTTTTTGTTTTTAGGATGTTTTTTAAAGATTTTTTTAATGATAATTTTAAAACGAGTGGCTCATTTTGCTTAATTTTTAAAATACCCACATAATAATGAACAACTAACGAAAACCAATAAACCGATATTTTTTGGTTCCAAATAAATTCCGCTATATTCAGTCTCCCAGAGGTGAGTGTGCAGTTAACCAGTTTTACCGATTACGGCTTACGTGCTCTGATCTATATGGCGTCTTTGCCGGAAGGGCAAATGACGAGTATTACAGAGGTGACCGAAGTTTATGGTGTCTCACGTAACCACATGGTAAAAATCATCAATCAACTTAGCCACTTAGGGCTGGTAAATGCTGTCAGAGGAAAAAATGGTGGCATTAGTCTGGGTAAACCCGCCCGTGAGATCAGAATTGGTGATGTGGTTCGTTCATTGGAGCCGCTTTCCTTGGTTAATTGTAGTGCCTGTCAAATCACGCCTGCATGTCGCTTAAAATCAGTCTTGAATCAAGCGGTAGAGAATTTTTTGGAAGAGTTGGATAAACATACTTTAGCCGATATGGTTGAAGACAATCGTCCCCTTTATCAGTTGCTTTTAGCTAATGAAGTAAGGGGATAAACAGCTTGCTGATGACAACAGAGGAATGACGATGTCAAAAGATCCTTTTCAGGAACGAGAGGCTGAAAAATACGAATCTCCTATCCCAAGCCGTGAATACATCTTGGATATCATTTCTAAACACACCACTCCGGTAAGCCGTCAGGAATTAGCACAAGAACTTCAGTTAACCAGCGCAGAAGCGTTGGAAGCATTGCGCCGCCGTTTGCGGGCAATGGAACGT
Source organism: Xenorhabdus hominickii (assembly GCF_002632725.1). Classification (GTDB taxonomy): domain Bacteria; phylum Pseudomonadota; class Gammaproteobacteria; order Enterobacterales; family Enterobacteriaceae; genus Xenorhabdus; species Xenorhabdus hominickii. The sequence continues at coordinate 534,503 of NZ_NJAI01000001.1, read as the reverse complement.
GATGGACAGTTGGTTTTTACCCGTCGTCAATGTTATGCGTTACCAGAACGACTGGATTTGTTGAAAGGCACGGTGATTGGACATCGTGATGGCTATGGTTTCCTGCGTGTAGAAGGTCATAAAGAAGATTTTTATCTGGCCGCAGAACAGATGAAAATGGCAATCCACGGTGATGTTGTACTGGCACAACCTTTGCGGCCAGACAGAAAAGGCCGCATTGAAGTGCGGATAGTGAGAGTATTAGAGCCAAAGAGCAGCCAAATTGTTGGCCGCTATTTTATGGATGCAGGCATGGGATTTGTCGTCCCCGATGATAGTCGCCTGTGCTTCGATATTTTGATCCCCAAAGAAGAAGTTTGCGGAGCGAGAATGGGCAATGTTGTGGTGGTTGAGCTAACGAATCACCCGACACGCCGAACTAAAGCTATCGGAAAAATTGTTGAAGTATTGGGCGAAACCATGGGAACGAACATGGCGGTTGAAATTGCGCTTCGTACTCATGAAATTCCCCATAGCTGGCCGCCAATGGTAGAAAAACAGGTGGTTGATTTGGATGAACAAGTGCCGGAATCTGCCAAGCAAGGTCGCGTTGATTTGCGTGAATTACCGCTGGTGACGATCGACGGCGAAGATGCCCGTGACTTTGATGATGCCGTATATTGTGAGAAAAAACGTGGCGGCGGTTGGCGTTTGTGGGTAGCGATCGCCGATGTCAGCTACTATGTACGTCCGCAAACACCGTTGGATACGGAAGCGCGCAGCCGTGGTAACTCGGTCTATTTTCCATCCCAAGTCGTACCGATGCTGCCGGAAATTCTGTCGAATGGATTGTGTTCCCTCAATCCAGAAGTTGATCGCCTGTGTATGGTATGTGAAATGACCATTTCTGCACAAGGAAAGCTATCTTCCTATAAGTTTTACGAAGCAGTTATGAATTCTCATGCGCGTTTGACCTATACGAAAGTTTGGAAGATCTTGCAGGGAGATCAAGAATGGCGTGATCACTACAAGCCGTTGGTCAAGCATATTGAGCATTTGCATGAACTTTATCAGGCATTGGAACAAGCGCGCGAAGAGCGGGGCGCAATTTCGTTTGAGTCTGAAGAAGCCAAATTTATCTTTAATGCAGAACGTCGCATTGAGAGAATTGAGCCAGTTGTACGTAACGATGCCCATAAGCTTATTGAAGAGTGCATGATATTGGCGAATATTGCGGCAGCTCGCTTTGTTGAGAAGCACAATGAACCTGCGTTATATCGTATTCATGATCGTCCGAGAGAAGAAAGTATTCTGAACCTGCGTTCGGTCTTCAATGAGTTGGGGCTGACTCTATTGGGAGGAATGCAGCCAGAACCGAAAGATTATGCGCAATTGATGAAAGACGTCGCGGATCGACCGGATCATGAATTATTGCAAACCATGTTATTGCGTTCCATGAAACAGGCAATCTATGAGCCGGAAAATCGGGGACACTTTGGTTTGGCACTACGTGCATACTCTCACTTTACTTCGCCAATTCGCCGCTATCCCGATTTGGCACTGCATCGGGCGATCAAATATTTATTGGCGCAAGAGAAGGGTATTGTTGAGGATCGTTGGACTCCAACAGGAGGTTGGCACAACGACATGGAGCACATGTTGCAATTAGGCGACCACTGTTCCTTGACTGAGCGTCGGGCCGATGAAGCGACAAGGGATGTAGCTGATTGGCTGAAATGTGATTTTATGCAAGATCAGGTGGGCAACGTTTTCACTGGGGTGATCACTAGCGTGACAGGCTTTGGCTTTTTTGTCCGCCTGAATGACCTGTTCATTGACGGTTTGGTACATGTATCGACGCTGGATAATGATTATTACAGATATGATAATGTTGGTCAGCGTCTGATTGGTGAATCTTCTGGGCAGACTTATCGCTTGGGAGATGAGGTAGAGATCCGTGTGGAAGCGGTTCACATGGATGAGCGTAAAATTGATTTCGCTTTGCTTTCAACAACACGTAAAGCGCGTAATCCGGGTAAGACTGTGCGTGATAAAGTGAAAAAAGGCACTTCAGAGCGTAAAAAGGACAAAAAAGGCCGTGATAATAAAAAATCAGCCAATTTTGAGTCAGACAGCTCCTTCCGTAAAAAGAAAAGTGCGGAAAATCCGAAATCACCTAAACCCAGTAAGAAGAAAAAACCGTCAGACAAAACCAAAAGAATTGCGGAAAAACTGAAAGCAAAACGCGCGAAAAAAGCGTGAGCCAATAGCCAGTAAGAATCAATCCGTAAAAACAGTAAATCAGGGTGGTTTCAGCTGCCCTCCATTTTTTCGGTATCAGTAGAGATATCAGAAGGTTAGGTATCAGTCAGTCATGAGTGAAATTATCTACGGTATTCATGCCGTTAAAGCTTTGTTGGAGAGTGATCCGCAGCGATTCATGGAAGTTTACGTCCTGAAAGGGCGTGAGGATCGCCGTTTAACTCCATTATTGCAGGAATTGGAAAGTATCGGCATTGCAGTGCAACTTGCCAATCGTCAATGGTTGGATGCGCAAACAGAAAATGCGGTACACCAAGGGATTATTGCACGGGTCAAGCCGGGACGTCAGTATCAGGAAAATGATTTGCCTGATTTGCTGTCTCAGTTGGATCGTCCTTTCCTACTGGTACTGGATGGTGTCACAGACCCGCATAATCTCGGGGCTTGCCTGCGTACTGCGGATGCTGCCGGTGTTGATGCGGTGATTGTTCCCCGCGATCGCTCCGCACAACTGAATGCGACAGCCAAAAAAGTTGCCTGTGGTGCTGCGGAAAGCGTTCCGCTGATCCGTGTCACAAACCTTGCCCGTACTTTGCGTTTGTTGCAAGAACACAATGTCTGGATTGTTGGAACCGCAGGTGAAGCGACTCATACTTTATATGAGAGCAAATTGACGGGTCCTATGGCTTTGGTGATGGGCGCAGAAGGTGAAGGTATGCGCCGACTGACGCGTGAGCATTGTGATGAATTAATTAGTATTCCAATGGCGGGTTCGGTCTCTTCTCTGAACGTATCGGTTGCAACAGGGATATGTCTGTTTGAAATCGTGCGACAGAGAAACGCCCAGTAAAGTGCCCAGCTAAAACCATCAGTAAAGAAGAATAAACGCGTTTTTCTCTCTCGTACCTTGAGTTTTTTTTATTGTGCGGGTATAGTGACGCGTCGATTTTTCAGCCGTATCAAATACGTTCCTTGCCTCCATGGGCCACGGCTGACCCTGACAGGAGGCTGAATAATCCGTAAGGAGCAATGCTAATGCGTCATTACGAAATCGTTTTTATGGTCCATCCTGACCAAAGCGAACAGGTTCCGGGCATGATCGAGCGTTACAGTGCGACTATCACTAACGCGCAAGGTCAGATTCACCGTCTGGAAGACTGGGGTCGTCGTCAACTGGCTTACCCAATCAACAAACTGCACAAGGCTCACTACGTTCTGCTGAACGTTGAAGCGCCACAAGAAGCGATTGATGAGCTGGAAACTAATTTCCGCTTCAACGATGCCGTTATCCGCAGCATGGTTATGCGCGTTAAGCACGCAGTAACTGAAGCATCACCAATGGTTAAGGCTAAAGACGAACGTCGCAGCCGTGATCTGGTCTTGGAAGAAGGCCTGGTTGATGATGTTGATGAAGCTGGGGATTCTGAAGAGTAATCTTCGTGACAACCAATCGATTGGTGCTTTCTGGCACAGTGTGCAAGGCACCGATACGAAAAGTCAGTCCATCTGGTATTCCGCATTGTCAATTTGTGCTTGAACATCGTTCAACGCAACAGGAAGCCGGATTCAGCAGGCAGTCATGGTGCAGAATGCCCGTTATTGCCAGCGGACAGTTGTTACAGGAATATACTCACAGTATAACGGTCGGCAGTCGAATCACTGTTACGGGCTTCATTAATTCCCATTATGGGCGTAATGGCCTTAGCAAATTGGTTCTTCATGCCGAGCAGATTGAATTGATAGATTCTGGAGACTAGCCAAATGGCACGTTATTTCCGTCGTCGCAAGTTCTGCCGCTTCACAGCGGAAGGCGTACAAGAGATCGATTATAAAGATATTGCTACGCTGAAAAACTACATTACCGAAAGTGGTAAAATTGTACCAAGCCGTATTACTGGCACCCGTGCAAAATACCAGCGTCAGCTCGCTCGTGCTATCAAGCGTGCGCGCTACCTGTCTTTGTTGCCTTACACTGATCGTCATCAGTAATAGGCCCAGTCCATTAACGACTTTGAGAGGATAAGGTAATGCAAGTTATTCTGCTTGATAAAGTAGCGAACCTGGGTAGCCTGGGTGACCAAGTTAACGTTAAAGCGGGTTATGCCCGTAACTTCTTAGTACCACAGGGCAAAGCTGTTCCTGCGACTAAGAAAAACGTCGAATTCTTCGAAGCTCGCCGTGCAGAACTGGAAGCTAAACTGGCTGACGTTCTGGCAGCAGCGCAAGCTCGTGCAGAGAAAATCACTGCACTGGGCTCCGTTACCATCGCTTCTAAAGCAGGTGACGAAGGTAAACTGTTCGGTTCTATCGGTACTCGCGATATCTCTGATGCAGTTACTGCAGCTGGCGTTGAAGTAGCTAAGAGTGAAGTTCGCCTGTCTAACGGCGTTCTGCGTACTGTTGGTGAGCACGAAGTTCACTTCCAAGTACACAGCGATGTATTCGCACAGTTGAACGTTAACATCGTTCCAGAAGCTTAATCTTAGATTAGCTGAAGAACATGTGACAAAAAACGCTGGCATTGCCAGCGTTTTTTGTTTGTCATGATGCAGTGACCTTTCAAACATTAATGTTTCACGTTATTGATCCCGATTAAAATCCTTCACGCGTTTACCCATTTAGGTAGTGCTGTTATGCTTGGCCCTTCACTTATTTAATAACAGGTATTTTCATGACAACACCTTCTTTTGAATCTATTGAAGCGCGGGCAAGTTACGGTATTGGTCTGCAGGTTGGGCAGCAATTACAGGAATCTGGTTTACAAGGGTTGGAGCCAGAAGCGCTGTTGGCAGGGCTGTGTGATGCACTGGAAAGCCGTGCTCCAGCTATCCCTGTTGAAGAACTGCATCGTGCGCTGCGTGAGGTACATGAACGTGCCGATAGCGTTCGTCGTGAACATCAGCAGGCGATGGCAGAAGAAGGCCAAAAATTTCTGGCAGAAAATGCACAGCGTGAAGGTGTAAGCAGCACTGAATCTGGTTTACAGTTTTCAGTCCTGACACAAGGCGAAGGCGCTATCCCAGCGCGTACCGATCGTGTTCGTGTTCACTATACAGGTCGCCTGATTGATGGCACGGTATTTGATAGTTCAGTACAACGTGGTACTCCAGCAGAGTTTCCAGTTAGTGGCGTGATCCCTGGCTGGATTGAAGCCTTGACTCTGATGCCAGTCGGTTCTAAATGGGAACTCTATATTCCTCAGAATCTGGCTTATGGTGAGCGAGGTGCCGGTGCCTCTATCCCTCCTTATAGTGCACTGATCTTCGAAGTAGAGTTACTTGAAATCTTGTAATTCTCTGTTGAATTATCTAAATAGCCGCTTAGCCGGCTATTTTTTTGCACATGTTCAGGAATAAACTATTCGCTATTTCTGTACAAAAATACGCTAAAAATGTAGCTTCAAGTAAAATACCCTAAATAGGTTTCAGGTTACGGCCAGCAAAGCGGTAATTTGAGAAATTACGGGTATCGCTGAACAGTGAATGCAGAGGTGTATGATGCTACAACAGATCTGCCAATTGGCACGGGATGCAGGAGCGGCGATCATGGAGGTCTATCAGGCTGAGCAACCGTTGCAAGTAGAACACAAAACGGATGATTCGCCAGTGACCGCTGCGGATATTGCCGCCCATAAGATCATTAAAATCGGATTGTTGCGTATTGCGCCTGATATCCCGTTGCTATCTGAAGAAGATCCACCCACATGGGAAGAACGGAAAAATTGGCGGCGTTACTGGCTGGTTGATCCTTTGGATGGCACGAAAGAGTTTATTCGCCGAAATGGCGAGTTTACTGTCAATATTGCTTTGATTGAAGACGGTGTACCTGTAATGGGGGTTATTTATGTTCCTGTGCGGGATGTGTTGTATTCAGGGCAAGGACGTCAGGCGTGGAAAGAAGATAAGGGACAATTTCTGCCCATTAAAGTTATTCCAGCAGCACCGCCAATCGTGGTCGTCAGCCGTTCTCATCGGGATGATGAAGAATTGAGAGACTATCTTGCTCAGTTGGGGGTTCATGATACGCTTTCGGTGGGATCTTCACTGAAGTTCTGTATGGTTGCAGAAGGAAAAGCCCAACTTTACCCACGTTTTGGGCCAACCAATATCTGGGATACTGGTGCTGGTCATGCCATTGCAATTGCCGCTGGTGCGCATGTTACGGATTGGCAAGGGAAGACGCTGGATTATACACCACGTGAATCTTTCCTAAACCCAGGATTCAGAGTCAGCATTTTTTAATATTCAGGTGATAATGGCTTACTGTAGAGAAACCATTATCACTGAACTATAATAAAATTATCGTGATTTAAATTCAGATTATTTTTTCAGTTCTTCTTCGATCATGCTGACAACGTGTGTGATCTCTTCGTTACTTAATTTTCCATCTTTGATAAATTTCACGTTACCATTTTTATCCAGAACAATGATTGCTGAACTTTTGGATTCCAGCTCCCACGCTTTTTTAGCCTGCCCGTTGCTGTCGACAATAAATTGTGACCACGGGAACTGTTTTTTACTGTCTTCGAGGCTATTACGAACGAAAACGCTGGTGCCAAAAATTGCGTCGTCAGTATTCACTATGCTGGTTGTTTGATACTTATCCTTGGGGAAATTGGCATTTTTCAAGGCTTGAATCAGAGGGTCATTCATCTCTTTTGCAGAACTACGGCCAGCAATATGCTGGATAGTTCTCACTTTTCCCGGCAACTCAGCCGTGTCCCACTCTTGATAGCTGAACTTGTTATCGTTAAGCAACAGCTCACCCTTATCTGTCACACTGGTCGCTGGGACATGTTGCCCCAATGTGATGTTATGGGCGAATGCGAATATTGGCGTTAAACTTAATATCGCAGATAACACAATGTTTTTTATCATGTTTATTCCTTATTTGGCATGGTGTGGCATGTTATCAGGGAATGTCATATTCAGCATAGCGCTTGTTAACTGGTCTGTCCTCGACAAAGTAAACAATTTAGTAACATTTAAAACAAAATATGAAAAAACTGACAAGTAATGCAACATAATGCTTTGTTATTTCATCATATTATATAAATTTAGTGATTGAATCTTGATGATAGGGGAACAAATTTCTCTATACCTAGTCTATACATCTGACATAACAATGATGAGTCTTTTTATCGATTGATTATGTGATATGAGAAAATAGTATCGTAAGAAGCATGGGAGGAAAAAAACAGAGATGAAAATCTTTCACCACTACAATCCACTGAAAATTGCTCTCTACGTAAAAACTCTATTTAGTGGACGTTTATACATTAAGGACATGGGCGCTTTTGAATTTAACTATGGGAAAATTTTACCTCCAAGGATAAAAGATAAGCGCCACTTCCATGTAATGAGCGAAGTTAACCAACAAGTGTTGCGTTTACAGACCGAAATGGGGTAATTTTTTACACAGCTCATTTATTGATAGATATGTGGTTTATGGATACACATCATCAATATACTTAACGGCCTTGCGGCCGTTTTTTGATTCACTATTCTTTATGCTTCATATTTCTGGTCGTAGCTAGAATGATTGGGTTGTGTGGTTGTATCGACCACTTTTGTTACCAGTAGTTGATCGATTTTGTAGTTATCGATATCCACAACTTCAAATTTATAGCCACTGAATGTCACAGAATCCGTGCGTTTTGGAATTTTCCGCAGGCGAAACATCATAAACCCAGCGATAGTTTCATAATTACTGGAATCAGGAAAATTATCGATATCAAGTACTCGGAGTACATCTTCAATTGGCGTTCCTCCTTCAACCAGCCATGAGTTTTCGTCACGGATAACGATTTGTTCTTCTTGGCTCTGACCGATTAAATCACCCATTAAAGTGGTCATAACGTCATTAAGTGTAATAATGCCCATCACCAATGCGTATTCATTGAGAATAATCGCGAAATCTTCAGCAGCAGCCTTGAAACTTTCTAAAGTATCAGAAAGTGAGAGTGTATCTGGGATCATCAGTGCATTGCGGATTTGGACACCATCTTTCAAGTTTAGACTTTGTCCGCTCAGCACACGGTTGAGTAAATCCTTCGAGTCCACATAGCCTATGACATGATCAATGTCACCATCACAGACAAGAAATTTAGAGTGTGGATGAGTGGAGATTTTTTCTTTGATACTGTTTTCGTCTTCATTCTTGTCAAAATAGACCACACTTTCACGAGAGGTCATGGCAGAGGGAACGGTACGGGATTCCAGTTCGAAAACATTTTCGATTAACTCATGCTCTTCTTTACGAAGTATCCCTGCAATGGCCCCTGCTTCGACAACAGCGTAAATATCGTCAGATGTAATGTCTTCATTGCGCTCCATCGGGATTTTAAAAATTTTGAGGATACAGTCAGCCAGGCCATTAAACAACCAAACCAGTGGTCGGCAAACTGTCAGACAGAAACGCATTGGATTGACAATTCTCATGGCAACGGCTTCGGGCTTAATCATACCAATGCGTTTAGGGGTTAAATCAGCAAGCAGGATAAAGATACTGGTGACGATGGTGAAAGAGCAGATAAACCCCAGCTGATGGGCCCATTCTGGTGACATGAATTTCAGGAACAGGGATTTCAAGGCTGGCGAAAATGCGGATTCGCCTACAATCCCTGCAAGGATTGCCACTGCATTCAGGCCTATTTGAACAACCGTAAAGAACATGCCAGGGGTTTCTTGCAGCTTAAGGACGCGAGCAGCATTGAGATTCCCTTCATCTACCATGAGCTTTAATTTGATTCTTCTTGAAGCAGCCAGAGAAATTTCTGATAGCGAAAAAAATGCGCTAATAGTGCAAAGCAAGAGAATGATTAATAAACTATTTAACATAAAGTATCCGTGTCTTAACTCCAGCGATAGGGTAGGTTTTATTTGAATAACACTGGAGGTGAGATGAAAAATTATACAAATAAAAAATATTACGGCGAGCTGCCTGCCATAACTTAAATTTAAGTTAGCCCGATGATTATAACATTGGGCTAACTAAATCGGCTAGTTTTTGTGCGTTGGAGGGAAACAGATTCCGAGACCGCCTAATCCACAATATCCTTCTGGATTTTTGTATAGGTATTGCTGATGATAATCTTCTGCAAAATAGAATGGCCCGGCTTCGCGGATTTCTGTGGTGATAGTGCGTTGGTCACCATTTTGAATCATCGCTTGCTGGAATTGATCACGGCTGGCGATCGCCTGTTCATATTGTTGAGATGAAACGGTGTAAAGGACAGAACGGTATTGTGTCCCGATATCACCATGTTGACGCATACCTTGAGCGGGATCGTGCTGTTCCCAGAATAATGTTAATAACTGTGTATAAGTGATTTTGGTTGGATCAAATACGACTCTGACGATTTCGGCATGCCCGGTTAAGCCGGTGCAGACTTCTTCATAGGTCGGATTTGGTGTAGTTCCGCCACTGTAACCTGCAGAAGTTGTGTAAATGCCGTCCTGTTGCCAGAACAGTCGCTCAACTCCCCAGAAACATCCCATTCCTATATAGGCAATTTCCATATTTGTCGGTATGTTATCTATCGTATGCTGAGTGATGGCGTGGCAGGGTGATACATTTAATGGGGTAGCCCTACCAGATAAGGCATCCTGTTGGGAAACATGTTGGCTTTCATCGGCTGAATTTGGCAAGATTCTCTCCCGTTCTTGACATATTTTATGATTATTGGTTGCTTGTATATCTTTCAAACTTTACCAGAATTAAATTATTGCAGCATTTTTATATCGTTGGACTTTCTTCCTCGGATAAACAAATATTAGGAGTTCGCGTGTCACGATACCCCCTTATATGTGTGCTTTGTGTGTCTGTCACAGCTCCATCAGCCTATAGTGCAAATTTACGGCTGAAAGTGGAAGGACTTTCTGGCGAGCTGGAAAAAAATGCTAGGGTGCAGCTTTCAAATATCAGCACTGATGAAGTTTCTCCAGATGGGCGTTTCCGTGGTCGTGTAGAGAAGGCTATACGCTTGGGGCTCAGGCCATTAGGGTACTACGATCCTACGATCCAATTCACGTATGAAGAGAAAACGCCTCCTTCCCGCCCTGTTTTGACTGCAATAGTGACGCCGGGGGAACCTGTTCGGGTGGCTGAGGTGAGCGTGGATTTGGAAGGTGCTGCGAAGGATGACCAAGATTATGCAAAGTTGATCAAAAAAAATAAGCCAAAGGAAGGAGAAATCCTGAATCATGGCGAATATGAGAATTTTAAGAGCTCACTGACTAATCTGGCTGTTAAGAAGGGGTATTTTGACGCGGTGATGAAGAAAAGTGAACTTGGTGTCGAGCAACAACAACTCAAATCTTATTGGGATTTCAATTTTGATAGCGGCCAGCGTTACCGTTTTGGCCCTGTGATATTTCATGGTTCACAAATTCGTCAAACTTACCTAGATAATCTTATTCCTTTCAAACAGGGTGAATATTACACCTCAGAGCAACTGGCCGAATTCAACCGTCGTTTGGTCGATACTGGTTGGTTTAATTCAGCGGTTGTTGTGCCCGATTTTAAGGTGGGGCGTGAAAGCAAGGATAAGCTATTGCCGCTGGACGCATCTTTAGTGCCTCGTTCTGCCAATTATGTGGAATTAGGGGGAGGTTATGCGACGGATGTTGGCCCCCGCCTTCAGGCAAAATGGAAAAAACCATGGCTCAATTCACGTGGGCATAGCCTGAGTACCAACCTTAACCTTTCTGCACGAGACCAAGCCATTGACGGCTCTTATAAAATGCCGCTTAAGGTCAATCCTCTTGAAGAATATTATCAGTTACAAGCTGGTTATAAACGTAAAGATATTAATGATACCATTTCGGATACGGCAACTTTGAACTTTTCCCGTAACTGGGATCGTTTTACTGGCTGGCAGTACGGCGTTAATCTACGCTGGAGTTTTAGCCACTTTACGCAGGCCAACGTAACAAACACTACTATGTTGCTTTATCCGGGAGCAAGTATCAGCCGTATTCGTCAACGTGGCGGTACCATGCCTTATTGGGGGGATAGCCAGCGTTACTCACTTGATGTTTCTGATACAAGTTGGCAGTCCAATGTCGATTTTTTCGTGTTACAGGCACATCACGTCTGGATCAGAACGTATCGGGAGAATCACCGTTTTGTGGCGCGGGCGGATTTGGGCTGGATAGAAACTAATGAATTCGACAAAGTGCCTCCCGACCTTCGTTTCTTTGCTGGGGGAGATCGCAGCATCCGAGGTTATAAGTACCAGAAAATTTCACCGACAGACAGTAAAGGGAAATTAGTTGGAGCATCAAAGCTGGCAGTCGGTTCGTTGGAATATCAATATAATGTTTATGGCAACTGGTGGAGTGCCCTGTTTGTAGATTCGGGTGAAGCGGTGGACGATATTAGAAAGAGTGATTTTAAAACAGGTGCAGGAATTGGTGTGCGCTGGGCTTCACCTGTTGGGCCGATAAAATTTGATGTGGCGACTCCGCTCGGAGATCCAAACAATCATAATGTTGAATTTTATATCGGTTTAGGGGCTGAACTATGAGGTGGGTGAAAAGGTTTAGTATTGCTTTTCTACTGATTGTTGGCCTGTTATTGGTGACGGTTGTGGGATTGGTTGGCACACAAGCGGGTTTGCACTTTATGATTAATAGTGCGGCGCGTTGGGTGCCGGGATTGGAAATTGCCAGTGTCAGCGGAGGTTGGCGTGATTTAACGCTAAAAGGCATGAAATATCAGATGCCGGGAGTTAATGTCAGCGCTGACAATTTACATCTTTCACTACGACTTTCCTGTTTGCGGCACAGTCATGTCTGTGTCAATGCCTTGACGACCGAAGGTGTCTTGGTTTCGGTGAATACGGCTGAGCTTCCACCATCCGAACCCTCCCCTGATTCGAAACCACTGACTGAGTTGAAAACACCGTATCCTATCTCACTGGATTTGCTGGCTTTGAAAAATGTCCACGTCAAGGTAGATGATATTGCTATTGCATTGGATGAATTTAAGGCTGGCGCTCAGTGGCAGGAAAAAAAACTGGTATTGAAGCCTACGGCAATCAGCAACCTATTGGTTGCGTTGCCAAAAACATCCTCTGAACACATCAATACAGAGCAAAAAAACAGTCAGCAGGTTGAAGCTGAGAAATCATTGGGAGAAACCTTAAAGGCGCTGTTTGCCAAACCTCTTTTGGCAGAATTACCAAATGTTCCTATTCCTCTTGATATCACAGTAGAAAGCATTCATGGCAGTCAACTTCGTTTGACTGGGAATAACGACATTACAGTCAATGATCTGCGGCTACAAGCCAGCAATCAAGGGCAACAAATCGATATACAAACGTTGAGTGTACAGGCACCGGAAGGTTCACTTGCAATTAAGGGAACAGTAACGCTTGCTGAACAGTGGCCAGTTAAGCTCGCGATTAAAGGTGATGTTGGCGATGTAGATAATATTGGTTTGAAGGAATTGCAAGGTCAGCAGGTTGATTTAACGTTAAATGGCGCTTTGTTGCAGCAGCTCGATCTCGCGTTGCATCTTTCTGGGCCTATTGTCGCTAGTCTGGATGCGCAGACTGAATTAGCACAGGCTGGCCTGCCTGTACGCTTGACACTGGAAAGTAAACAACTTCAATGGCCATTAACCGGCAAATCAGATTATCAGCTTGATGGCGTCAAACTGCGTCTTAATGGGCAGGCCAGTGGTTACGATCTTTCTCTCCGCTCTGATATTAAGGGGAGTGATATTCCTCCGGCATTGCTGATGCTGGATGCGAAGGGCAATGAAGAGTTACTCAGACTCACCCGTTTGCGTTTAGCTGCATTACAGGGAAAAGCGGATGTAACCGGTGTTGTTGATTGGAGTAAAGCAATTAGCTGGAATGCCAAGCTGATTTTAGATGACATCAATACAGCCAAACAATGGCCGGAATGGCCTGCCAAAATGGATGGTGAAATAGCGGTGCGGGGTAGCCTGTATGGGGGAAGTTGGCAGCTCCAAATCCCTGAAATTAGCCTTAATGGTCATGTGAAACAGAACGTGGTTAAAGCCCATGGCAAGGCATCGGGTAATGCGGCTGGGCAGTGGGATATTCCTCAATTCGATCTCGTACTTGGGCACAATACGCTAAATGTTCAAGGCCGGCTTACGGATGAAGCGTGGAAACTGGATGGTGAAATTAATGCGCCGCAATTAAATGGCTTATTGCCGGGGTTGGCCGGTCTGATTACGGGGAATATCAAACTGTGTGGCAACATGAAGGCACCTCAAATCGTGGCAGATTTGAACGCTCGTGGGTTGCGTTGGCAAGATGAACTGCGAGTGGGTAGCGCCACGATTAAAGGAGATGTGCGTTCTAGTAAACAAATTGAAGGGCAGTTATCGGTTGTGGTTCACCAACTGAAACAGGCGAATTTGATCATCAATAGCTTGACGCTCAATGCTAAGGGCACAGAAAAACAGCATAATTTACAGTTGAAGGTTGAGGGTAATCCCGTATCAGGGCAGTTGGCACTCAATGGCAGTTTTGATCGCCAGCAGGAGCGCTGGAAAGGCAATATCAATAATACCTATTTTGATACGCCAGTGGGTGAATGGCGCCTAAGCAAAGCGGTAGCCATCGATTATTTGAATTTACAACAGAAAGTCACGATCGGAACGCACTGCTGGCTCAATCCTAATGCTCAGGTTTGTATTCCTAAACCGATTGAAGCGGGTGCTAGCGGTCATGCACAAATTGTCTTTGAACGATTTGATTTAGCGATGGTTCAGCCATTCCTTGATAAAAGCACGCAGCTCAAGGGCGTGTTCAGCGGTAATGCCGATGTTAAGTGGACGGCAAATCATGGATTGCCGCAGGCAAAAATCGCCTTGCAAGGAAATGGTGTTCAAGTTCGTCAGGTTGTGGAAGGTATCACTCTTCCCGTTAGTTTTGACACACTGACTTTGAACGCTGGGTTAACAAATGGTAAAGCAAATTTGGCATGGTTATTCAAACTGGCTGGAAATGGGCATTTAAACGGCAATGTTCAGGTGGCTGATTTAGAAGGCAGCCGCAAATTATCGGGATCGGTAGATATTCAAGATCTCTCCTTGAAGCTGATTAAGCCTATTTTGGGTAAAGGTGAAAAAGCGGAAGGCGCTCTGAATGCGAATTTGCGTTTTGGCGGGAATGCCAAGCATCCCCTGTTATTTGGTCTACTGAAAGCTGATGATTTGCAGGTAATTAGCCATTGGTTGCCATTCGATATATCTAAAGGTCAATTAGCCGTTCATTTTGATGGTGTCCGTTCTGATTTGGAGGGGATGATTAAAACCCCTAATGGGCAATTGAATCTGAATGGTGATGCTGGCTGGCGTAATTTAAATGTATGGCACGCCAGAATCTCAGCACATAGCGACAAAATACGAATCATCGTTCCACCGATGGTGAAAGTGGATGTCAGCCCGGATTTGGTACTGGAAGCGACACCAAGCTTACTGAAACTGAACGGTAATGTAGATATTCCTTGGGCGCGTATTACGGTTCAGGAATTGCCTGAATCGGCAGTCGGTGTTTCTTCAGATGAGGTGATGTTGGATAAAAACCGTCAGCCAATCGAGAAGAAAAAATCGCCTATTTTGATTCAAAGCAACTTAAATATTCATATTGGCAATGATGTACGCCTGAGTGCATTTGGTCTGCAAGCCCAGCTAAAAGGCGCGTTGAAAGTCCTTCAGGATAAACAAGGGCTGGGGCTGAATGGTCAGATTGATATTCCAGAAGGGCGTTTTCGTGCTTATGGGCAAGATTTGCAGGTGCGTAAAGGAACGATTATGTTCTCTGGCCCGCCAGATCAGCCTTTATTGAATATTGAAGCGATTCGTAACCCCGAATCGACGGCAAATAAAGTTATTGCCGGAGTGAGAGTGACAGGGCTAGCGGACAGACCCAAAGTAGAAGTTTTCTCTGATCCTGTCAAATCACAGCAGGAAGCTCTGTCTTACCTGCTACGTGGGGAAGGTTTGGAAAAAGGGGATTCTGACAACTCCCAGATGACAGCCATGTTGATTGGCTTGGGGGTAGCCCAGAGTGGTCAGATAGTGGGCAAGATAGGTGAAACTTTTGGTGTCTCTGATCTGGCTTTGGATACGCAAGGTGTTGGCGATAAATCCCAAGTTGTCGTCAGTGGCAGAATAACCAAAGACTTACAAGTGAAGTATGGTGTCGGTATTTTTGACTCGTTGGCGACACTGACATTGCGTTATCGCGTTATGCCAAGATTGTATCTAGAAGCAGTATCTGGTATTGATCAAGCTTTAGATCTGCTCTATGAGTTTGAGTTTTAAAAATGCGAGTTATTGTTTATGGCAGCCTGAGGCGCAAACAAGGTAATCATCACTGGATGACAGATGCCCAACTGTTAGGAGAATACAGTTTAGAAGGTTATGAAATTTATGACCTAGGGCATTATCCGGCGGTTATTCGTGGTGAAGGGACAATTGAATGCGAAGTATATCGTATTACGCCATCTATCCTGACAGAACTGGATGAATTGAAAAAGAACTCTCAGGAGTATCTAAGGGAACTGATTGAAACACCTTACGGTAAGGCGTGGATTTATCTTTATAAATTGCCTGTCGAGGGATTGGATCGGATAACAAGTGGTGACTGGTTAAAGCGCCACGGAGAAGAATAAAGCTCAGTGATTTGCGATTAGCGTAATCTCTGTTTTTAAAAACTATTTTAATCAAACCGATTTTGATCAAAATCAGAGCCAAACAAAAACCTCTGTCCCTGATGGGTACAGAGGTTTTTTGCAATTAAAACTTGCGGTTAACCGCAGGAATTATTTTTTTGCAGCGCGTTCGAAAGAAGAAATAATTTCAGCTTTAGCGGCCTCGACATTGTCCCAGCCATCAACTTTAACCCATTTGCCGCTTTCCAGATCTTTATAATGCTCGAAGAAGTGAGTGATTTGAGCACGCAGCAGTTCTGGCAGATCGTTCACATCTTTGATGTGATCGTATTCTTTGCTCAGTTTGGTATGAGGAACAGCGACCAGTTTTGCATCTTCACCGGATTCGTCGGTCATTTTCAGAACACCAACTGGACGGCAGCGGATGACGGAACCTGGCTGCAATGGGTATGGAGTTGGAACCAGTACATCAACAGGGTCGCCATCCAGAGACAGAGTATTATTGATATAACCGTAGTTGCAAGGATAGAACATAGCGGTAGACATGAAGCGGTCTACAAACAGAGCGCTAGACTCTTTATCTACTTCATATTTAATTGGATCTGCGTTTGCTGGGATCTCAATGATGACATAGATATCTTCAGGCAGTTCTTTACCCGCTGGTACGTTGTTCAGGCTCATAAAAGGTTTCCTTCAATTTCAAACCAAAATGGAGTGCCGGGTATTATAGCCAAAACAGACTTAAAGTAATTCCATTTTTCTGTGTTACACCTGTACTCCGGTAGATTAATTGAGGTAGAGTCAGTTAGATAAGTTAGATAAGTTAGAGAGGCTAACCTTCGCCTCTTCAATTAACCACATAACTACTCACTACATAACTACGCAATAAACTGACTTATTCGTCAGGGTATTCAGCCATAAAACTTTCGGCTTTTTCCACCATGGATTTCATGCCTACAAAGAAAGGTACACGCTGGTGTAGTTTATTTGGTGTGATGTCCAGAATGCGGTTAGCACCATCGCTGGCTTTGCCGCCAGCCTGTTCAGCCAGAAATGCAATTGGGTTGCACTCATAAAGCAGGCGTAGTTTGCCGGTTGGGTGGCTTGCGGTGCTTGGGTAAATATAGATACCGCCTTTCAAAAGGTTACGGTGGAAATCTGCAACCAGAGAGCCGATATAACGGGTGGTGTAAGGGCGCTGGGTGGCTTCATCCTGTTCCTGACAATATTTGATGTACTTTTTCACGCCCATCGGGAATTTGATGTAGTTCCCTTCGTTGATCGAGTACATATTGCCTTTTTCTGGGAATTGAACTTTCTCATGGGTCAGGCAGAAAACGCCAAGGGAAGGATCGTAAGTGAATGTATGAACTCCGCAACCCGTGGTGTAAACCAACATTGTGGAAGAGCCATAAACCACATAACCTGCTGCAACCTGATGACTTCCCGGTTGCAGGAAATCTTCTTCAGTAACGGGCTGCCCAATTGGCGTAATTCGATGGTAAATTGAGAAAATAGTCCCGACGGAAACGTTTACATCAATATTCGAAGAACCATCCAGTGGGTCCATCAAAACAACATACTTCGCATTTTCTGCACGGTCGCCATCAAAGATAACGATCTCATCTTCTTCTTCGGAAGCGATACCTGCTACTTCACCACGAGCTTTTAATGCAGCCTTCAATTTCTCATTGGCATACAAGTCCAGCTTCATCTGAACTTCACCCTGAACATTCGATACACCACTGGTACCTAAAATATCCACTAACCCGGCTTTGTTGATATCCCGATGAATGATTTTGGCGCCCAGTTTGATAGCAGAAAGCAGGGCAGTCAGTTCACCTGTAGCATGAGGAAAGTCTTGCTGTTTCTCGACGATGAATTCGCCTAATGTTTTCATGACGAAAAGTCCTGAATTTGATTGTGGTTTTAGAGAGCGTGCTGCACTTGCGTGTTGCACTTATGCGCGGCAGTTTAGCTAAAGAATGAGTTGATTGATAGGCTATTGCATTTCTAATCTCCGATTTGATGGTTAGAATAGTGATACAGTTCATGATATTGGATAGAAATAAATGCGTATTCATATTCTTGGCATTTGCGGTACTTTCATGGGAGGGCTAGCACTCCTCGCTCGTGCATTGGGTCATGAAGTTATCGGCTCTGATGCCAATGTGTATCCACCAATGAGCACCCTATTGAAAAAACAGGGTATTGAGCTGATTCAAGGATACGATCCTGCACAACTCGATCCGGTGCCAGATATAGTGATCATAGGTAATGCCATGACTCGCGGTAATCCCTGCGTAGAAATGGTGTTGGATCGTGGTATCCCTTATACCTCCGGCCCACAGTGGTTGCATGATCACGTTTTACCTGAACGTTGGGTATTGGCTGTTGCGGGAACTCACGGTAAAACGACAACGGCAGGTATGTTGGCGTGGATTTTGGAAGCTTGTGGCTATAAACCGGGATTCTTGATCGGTGGTGTACCGGGTAATTTTGAGGTTTCTGCACAAATCGGAGATAGCCCGTTTTTTGTGATTGAAGCGGATGAATATGACAGTGCCTTTTTTGACAAACGTTCAAAATTTGTGCATTACAGCCCCCGTACGCTGATTATGAATAATCTCGAATTTGATCATGCCGATATTTTTGAAAATTTGGCGGCTATTCAAAAACAGTTCCATCATCTTGTCAGAGTTGTGCCGAGTACAGGTAAGATCATTGTTCCCGATAGTGACATCAATCTGAAACATGTACTTGCAATGGGATGCTGGAGTGAGTTGGAACAGCTCGGAGAAACCGGAGAGTGGCAGGCGAAGAAAGTCAGTCAGGATAGTAGCAACTATCAAGTATTTCATCATGGTGAACTGGTTGGGGAAGTCAATTGGTCACTCGTAGGTGAACACAATATGCATAATGGTTTGATCGCGATTGCGGCAGCCCGTCATGTTGGGGTGCAACCTGCTGATGCTTGTCAGGCTTTGGGGGAATTTATCAATGCCCGCCGCCGGCTTGAGTTACGTGACGAAGTGAATGGTGTCTCGGTTTATGACGATTTTGCCCATCATCCGACGGCTATTTTAGCTACGTTGGAAGCACTGAGAAGTAAAGTCGGCGGGATGGCTCGTATTCTTGCTGTCTTGGAACCTCGTTCTAATACTATGAAAATGGGCATGAGCAAAAATGATATCGCGCCGTCTCTGGGACGTGCTGATGAAGTTTTTCTCTATCAACCAGCCAACATTCCGTTGCAGGTAATTGAAATTGCGGAGCAATGTATTCAGCCTGCTCGTTGGAGTACTGATATTGATGCTTTGATTCGGATGATTGCTGAAACAGCCCAGCCAGGTGATCATATCCTGATTATGAGCAATGGTGGGTTTGGTGGCATTCATGATAAGTTGCTGACTGCATTGGCTAAGAAGGCAAATGCTGCCTGATCGGAAAATGGATTGGAGTAAGAGGATCGTACCTATTGGGCGATCCTCTTTTCATATAAGGCAATATTATATGATGTGTCTTTTGGTGTTTCGCTGTGTCTGTTCGCAGGTTTATGGACATACAGCGAGTAGGATTAAAGCTCTTGTTCAAACAGGTTGAGGATCGCCTCATAGAGTTGTTTTGTCGTAAAGTTTTTCGCTGGGGTGGTAAAAATGGTGTCGTCCCCCGCGATGCTACCAAGAATGCCTTCAGCTTTACCTAATGAATCCAACAGTCGTGCAATTAACTGTGCTGCGCCCGGGCTGGTACGTATAACGACAACACTGTGATTATAATCGATATCTAATACCAGATTTTTTAATGGGCTAGTTGCTGTGGGAACCCCGAGTTCTGCTGGTAGGCAGTAGACCATTTCCATTTTTACGTTACGGGTTCGGACAGCACCAAATTTAGTCAGCATTCTGGAAACTTTAGATTGGTTGATATTTTCAAAACCCTCGTCCTGAAGTGCTGTAACAATTTCACCTTGAGAGCTGAATTTTTCTTCTTTCAATAATGCCTTGAAAGCCTTTACCAAATCTTCTTGTTTCGAAGGAGCACGCATATTTCACCATCTTTGGATCCGTTATAAGGCTGATATTATGCGAAAGAGTGCATTTTTATTCAAGAAAGAGAAGAGAAAACCCAGCTATAGAGCT
This sequence comes from Xenorhabdus hominickii, assembly GCF_002632725.1. Classification (GTDB taxonomy): domain Bacteria; phylum Pseudomonadota; class Gammaproteobacteria; order Enterobacterales; family Enterobacteriaceae; genus Xenorhabdus; species Xenorhabdus hominickii. The sequence goes on along the minus strand of NZ_NJAI01000001.1, from coordinate 514,459 downwards.
TAATTAGCGCTTAATTGCATACTTTTCCCCTATTATCCGATTAATAGCTGATAATTAATAAGGTTATTTTTGATTCATTTTTTTCCACATATTGAGCATGGTAAATGTATTGTTAATTAAATGGAGTTGTTTGGAACTAGAGCGGGGAGTAAGTTAATCAGCTAAGTTGTGAGTGGTAAAACTGGAATAATTCTCAAAAAAGTGTCCGTTATCTCATTAACAGATAAGCATTTTGTCTAGAATAAAACAACTTTGGTGTTCCATCATTAAGCCAATAGGTGGATAATCTGGTTGTTAACAGATTGTTTTTAATCTCTCTTAACCAGATAGGTTTAAGTTTTTTACAGCACTTATTTAAGGAGTATCAGGATGAAAGTTGCAGTTCTCGGTGCAGCCGGTGGTATTGGTCAGGCACTTGCCCTTCTACTCAAGACCCAACTTCCTTCAGGTTCAGAACTTTCCTTGTATGACATTGCTCCGGTGACTCCAGGTGTGGCAGCCGATCTGAGCCATATCCCAACGGAAGTCAAAGTCACTGGTTTTGCTGGTGAAGATGCAACCCCTGCATTGGTAGGTGCAGATGTGGTATTGATTTCTGCAGGTGTGGCACGTAAACCGGGTATGGATCGTTCCGACCTGTTTAACATCAATGCTGGGATTATTTGTAATCTGGTTCAGCAGGTTGCTAAAACTTCTCCAAAAGCATTAATCGGAATTATCACTAACCCTGTCAATACTACCGTAGCGATTGCTGCTGAGGTTTTGAAAAAAGAAGGTGTTTACGATAAGAACCGTCTGTTCGGTGTGACAACGTTGGATATCATCCGTTCAAACACGTTTGTTGCTGAACTGAAAGGTAAGAAACCAGAAGCGCTGGAAGTTCCGGTTATTGGTGGGCATTCAGGTGTAACTATTCTGCCACTGCTGTCTCAAGTTCCTGGCGTTAGTTTTACTGATGAAGAAATTGAAGCATTGACCAAACGTATCCAGAACGCAGGTACTGAAGTGGTTGAAGCGAAAGCGGGTGGCGGATCTGCAACTCTATCGATGGGGCAGGCAGCGGCACGTCTGGGACTTTCTCTGATCCGCGGTCTGCAAGGCGAAAGCAATGTTATCGAATGCAGCTATGTCGAAAGTGACGGTAAATATGCTCGTTTCTTCGCTCAACCTGTTCGCTTAGGCAAGAATGGTATCGAAGAGCGTTTAGATATTGGCGAATTGAGTGATTTTGAACATAAGTCACTAGATAATATGCTGGATGTTTTGAAGAAAGATATTGAATTAGGCGAAAAATTTATTAACGGTTAATTTATTTAATTCGTAATTTATTAATATACAAATTAAGTTAAATATATTGAATAACTAAAACCGCTAGTTAAAATATAACTAGCGGTTTTTCTTTGAATAATTATATTGATAACTAATTATTCTTTTTATCTCGAATTTTTCTTTCTAATAACTCTCCTGTTCTGGGGTCGAAATAACGGCTTGGCCATATTTCGGACGGATGCAATTCTAAATAATCCGCTATTATCCACTCTCCCTTGGGCCATGGGCGAGAAAGTGTATTCGCCAAAGTTGATGAGCTTAGCCCTGCTTCACGGGAAACGGCTGCCAGTGTAGTTCCACGCTTACGTAAAGCTGCAATAATATCAGCAGGATGCCAATCCGATTTCATAGAAATCATTTTTTTAATCCTTTCCTATTAAATTTGACGCCACATTAGTGGTATAACTAAAGCGTTAGTGTGAAATTAATAACGAACACGAATCTGTTATTAAGAAAATAAAATAACATTATTTTTCCAAAAAATGTTTCTAATTTTTTCTTAATAACTTCTTTTTTGAACTTGGTTACAAAAATAGAGAAACATTATGAAAAAAGAGTGGTATACGGCAATGGAGTTGACCGGTGTAGGAGAACTACCTAGATCACCACAAGGAGTTAATGCTAGAGCAAAACGTGAAGAATGGTTGAGGCAAAAGCGGATCGGTGTTCAAGGTAGGGCAATTGAATACCATTATTCTTGTTTTCCTGAATCAACTTTGACCGCTCTGGAACTTTATGAAATATCACCTGAATATCAGGTTCAGAAACAAGATCCTTTAGCCATTTGGGTGAGTGCATTTAATTTGCTCACCGAGGAAGAAAAGGAGGTCATTACCGAAGTGATATTACGAGATGGCATAAGAAGTTTTTTGGAAAAAATCACTGCGACTTGAGGCAGCTTTTGAAAAGCCAAATGTTCAAAATTTGGCTTTTTATTCACTGCTCCGGTAAAAAGCGAGGAAAAAGAGATGAAAAAAGAATGGTATTCTGCAAAGGAACTCATCGGCCTCGCAGGTCTGCCATCGTCTCCCCAAGGAGTAAACCTGATGGCAAGGCGTGAGAGTTGGGAACAACGCCGTAAGCGTGGAGTGCAGGGAAAGGCACTCGAATATCATGTCAACAGCCTGCCCGAAGAAGTTCTGAATGTACTGACCGTGAGTGAAAACTCGGTCGAGTATTGCCGGAATAAGCGGCAGGATCCTTTTATGATTTGGGTGGAAGCTTATTATCAGTTGACCAAAACTGAAAGAGAACGCATGGTCAAGTTCATATTGAGAAGAGGGTTAGCTAGCCTTGTTCAATATATAGGAATTCAAGAGGTTGATAATAAGGAAAGTACCTCAGAGTAAGCAATCTGGGGTACTTTATTTGAATTAAAAAAGTCTATTTGAATTAAGAAAGTCGCTGTACTGCGACATGGGCTAATCCTATAAGAGCCGCCTTGTATGGAGATTCTTCCAGTACTTGTAACGCTGAAATGGCTTTATCTGCCTCTTCCTCCGCCCGTTGGCGGGTATATTCAAGTGAACCGCACTGTTTCATTGTTGCTAGTACAGTTTCCAACAAATGGCGGCCATTACCTTGCTCAATAGCACTGCGTATCAGAGCTGACTGTTCAGGCGCTCCATGACTCATGGCGTGTAGAAGGGGAAGTGTTGGCTTGCCTTCGTTTAGGTCGTCCCCTGTATTCTTGCCGAGTGTATTGTCATTTGAATCGTAATCCAGAAGATCATCAATTAATTGAAACGCTGTACCAAGATAACGGCCATAATCGCGCAGTGCTACTTCTTGTTCAGATGTTGCATTGGCTAAAATAGCGGCCGAATGTGCTGCAACTTCAAACAGGCGGGCAGTTTTACTATAAATGACGCGCATGTAGTCATCTTCTGAGATATCCGGGTTATTACAGTTCATTAACTGCATCACCTCACCTTCAGCAATGACATTTGTGGCGTCAGACATGAGTTTCAATACACGCATGGAATCAAGATCAGTCATCATCTGGAATGAGCGTGTGTAGATAAAATCACCCACAAGGACACTGGCCGCGTTGCCATAAATAGAATTGGCCGTTGCCTTGCCGCGACGCATGTCTGACTCATCAACAACATCATCATGCAGCAAGGTTGCAGTGTGGATAAATTCAATCAAGGCCGCCACTTTGACGTACTTTTCTTGTTCGCAATGAAGCGCTTTACCAGCCAGTACCGCAATCATGGGGCGAATGCGTTTACCGCCACCGCTGATAATGTAGTAACCCAGCTGGTTGATCAGCGCAACATCAGAATTTAATTGCTTAAGAATGGTTTCATTAACCGCTGCCATATCATCAGCGGTGAGTTTTGTAATCGATTCTAAATTCATGTTTTGGCTTTGGACTCTGATTCAGAGCTGTGCTCATTAAATTAGCATATCAACAGATATCACGATGTATCGATTGTACTTGAAAAACCGTTCAAATAAATGACAATTGAAAAACTCCGTTTTTTTCACATCTGTTCTAATTCTGCTCTTGTCTTCCAAGTGGTTTTTGCGTAGAATTCGCGCCCTATTGTGAATATTTTATAGCGCGCTCTGGAAAGCATTTTTAGGGGGTGCGCGGAAAGCGGAGTTTATATGTACGCAGTTTTCCAAAGTGGTGGTAAACAACACCGAGTAAGCGAAGGTCAAACAATTCGCTTGGAAAAGCTGGACATCGCAACCGGTGAAACTGTTGAGTTTGACCAGGTTCTGATGGTCGCGAATGGTGAAGACATCAAGATCGGCGCTCCAGTAGTTGAAGGCGTTAAAGTCAAAGCTGAAGTTGTTGCTCATGGCCGTGGCGAGAAAATTAAAATTGTTAAGTTTCGTCGTCGTAAACACAGCCGTAAGCAGCAGGGCCACCGTCAGTGGTTCACTGATGTTAAAATCACTGGCATCGCTTAAGATTTTAGGAGAGCAGATTAATGGCACACAAAAAGGCTGGCGGCTCGACTCGTAACGGTCGCGATTCTGAAAGCAAACGTCTGGGTGTAAAACGTTTTGGTGGTGAGTCTGTTTTAGCAGGCAGCATCATCGTTCGTCAACGTGGTACTAAATTCCACGCAGGCAACAACGTAGGTTGTGGCCGTGACCACACCCTGTTCGCATTAGCTGACGGAAAAATTAAATTCGAAGTTAAAGGTCCAAAAAACCGTAAATTTATCAGCATCGTAGCTGAATAAGTTTTTTGATCTTCGATCGAATCGGAAGCCCTGCAATGTGTGTTGCGGGGCTTTTTATATTTTGGATTATGCCCTATGGATTTCAAGATGCAGCCAACAAAGCGGCAACTTGAAAGACGGCGGGTAATGCCATCTCTGGGTACAGCAGCCATCCAGCTTTACGGTGGCTATCCTACGGAGAAAAGTAATGAAATTTGTAGATGAAGCCAAGATACTGGTTGTAGCGGGAGATGGTGGCAATGGTTGCGTCAGCTTCCGTCGAGAGAAATATATTCCCAAAGGTGGGCCAGACGGTGGTGATGGCGGCGATGGCGGCGATGTTTATCTGTTAGCAGATGAAAATCTCAATACCCTGATTGACTACCGTTTCGAAAAATCTTTCCGTGCCGAACGTGGTCAAAACGGACAAAGCCGTGATTGTACCGGTAAACGTGGCCAGGATATTACTATCAAAGTTCCCGTCGGAACCCGTGTGAGTGATATTGCTACAGGTGAGGTGATTGGAGATATGTTGCGCCATGAACAGCGTTTTATGGTTGCAAAAGGGGGCTTCCACGGTCTCGGTAATACCCGCTTTAAATCTTCTGTGAATCGTGCTCCTCGTCAAAGAACGATGGGTACGCCGGGAGAAAGCCGCGAGTTGATGTTAGAACTGATGTTGTTGGCTGATGTGGGTATGCTGGGGATGCCAAATGCAGGCAAATCCACCTTTATTCGTGCGGTTTCGGCAGCAAAACCTAAAGTTGCTGATTATCCATTTACAACATTGGTGCCAAGCCTTGGCGTCGTGCGTATGGATCATGAACAAAGCTTCGTGGTCGCGGATATTCCAGGTTTGATTGAAGGGGCATCAGAAGGTGCAGGTCTGGGTATTCGATTCCTGAAACATTTGGAGCGTTGCCGCGTCTTACTGCATTTGATTGACCTCTTCCCAATTGATGAATCTGATCCGGTTGAAAATGCCCGTATCATCATCAAAGAGCTACACAGATACAGTGAAAAACTGGCAGAAAAACCACGTTGGTTGGTGTTCAACAAAGTTGACCTGACGACGGACCCGGAAGAAGCCAAGCAGCGAGCAAAAGCGATTGCTGATGAGCTGGGTTGGGAAGGTGATTATTACATGATTTCAGCCGTGAACCGTCAGGGCGTGAAAGAGCTTTGCTGGGACATCATGGAGTTCATGAAGACTCAGCCTCGTAGCATGGAAACATTAGAAGAGGCTCAGCCTGAAAAAGTTGAATTCATGTGGGATGATTATCATAAGGAACAGTTGGAGCAATCATCTGAAGATGATTTAGATGACGACTGGGACGAAGAAGACGACGAAGGTATTGAGTTTATTTATAAACACTAATCTTTATACTCGACGTTTGGATATGGTGTTTAAATATAGTAAAGGGCGCTAAAAATAGCGCCCTTTTTCTATTCTATTCTCTATCGATTTTTTATCTGTTCTTGCTCAATGGTTGCGGTATAACCATTTATATAAATGATTTTCAAAACGCGCCAATGGAACACGACGGTTACGTTGATCTTCGGGGGAAACCGTGTAATTAGAGATAAATTGGACAAAAGCGATTTGTTGCCCGCTGGCGGTTGTTATAAATCCGGCAAGATTATAAACGCCTTGTAATGACCCAGTTTTGGCAAATACCTTGCTATCCACACCCGCTTCATGCAGCCCGGGGCGATAGGCCAGAGTGCCATCATGTCCTGCCTGAGGCAGCATAGAGATGAAGTCCAGTTCATCGTTGTGCTGGGCGATAAATTGCAATATCTGCATCATGGTTGCAGGGCTGATTAGATCGTGACGTGAAAGGCCGGAACCATCCACTATGACTGTATTGCCTAAATCAATACCCGCTTTTCGTTTTAAGATCTGATGAACGGCATCAGAACCAGTTCGCCATGTACCGGGAACGTTAAAATAGCGATGGCCTAGAGTACGAAAAATAGTATCAGCAATCATGTTATCTGACTTTTTCAACATGATTGTCAACATATGGTGTAACGGCGCTGATTGATTTAGGGTGAGAATTTTTTCTGGATGCTGAGGAGCCGATTGGCGTCGTATATAGCCTTTTAATTCAATATCTGCAAGATTCAGCTCATTTTTCAAAATAGTACCTGCATAGCTGGCACCATTCTGGATGGCGAATGCCAATGGTAATGGCTCATCGCGTTGCGTCAGGCAACCAGTGAGGGTATATCGGTTTAAATCACCCGATGTGACATCAAGCTCGCAGTATTTTGCTTCTGGGGAACCTTTGGCCAATGTTTTTACTTCACTAAATACATTGACCGGATAAAAAGAGGGAACACGGACAAATGCCAGATCACCGGGGTGTTCAGAGCTGTTCAGTAAAACTGAAAAGCAATTTTTATCTACGATTGCAGCCGATGGAGGGGCACTGAAACATTGGGTCATATCGTTCCATACCCAGCCGGGGGCTTTATCGTGACTGGCAAAAATAGAAATATCTATGATGAGATCACCATCAATCTGATTTATGCCTAACTGCTTCAATTTATCCACCATATTGCGCAGTTGTGTGCGAGTCAGCATCGGATCACCGACAAAACGAGCAATCAGGTTACCTTTTAGTATGCCATTTGAAATAGCCGCATCACTTTCCAGTGTCGTGACAAAACGGTAATCATTGCCGAGCTGTAGTTGAGCCGCTAGTGCGGTCACAATTTTTTGTGTACTTGCAGGTAATGCCATTTGTTGCCCGTGATAATCAATCAAGGGAGTATTTGAACCCACTTTTTGGGCAACAAATGAAAAATTTGTCCCCTCAGGCAAATACTGAGCGTATTCCTCAATGGCAAGGGTATTTGCACTGAAAATACTCAGACTCAAACTGAGCACATTCGCTATTCTTTTAGTAATCTTTAAAAGAGCCATAGATCTCGCATATAAAAAGATGGATGTATTTCAGGGAAATTTGTATCAATAATACTAAGGTGCAATTCAGGGAAAAGTAAACGATGATCCATCATCAACTCTACGTTAGAATAATAGATTAGCAGGTAAAAAAATATGCATATGAACTTCAGGTGATGCTGGGTTTATATTACTTTTATTGTCTGGAAGCCCGCCTGATAGGGTGTGCTCATTGTGCTGTTATTCAAAATCAGGAAGATGTTGTTTGGGCTTAGGATTGATTTAGAGGTTTGATAAATGAAACAAATTCCGATGACGGTACGCGGCGCGGACAAATTGCGCGAAGAATTAGAGCATTTGAAGAATGTACGTCGCCCTAAAATTATTGCTGCAATCGCTGATGCGCGTGAACACGGCGATTTGAAAGAGAATGCTGAGTATCATGCTGCTCGTGAGCAGCAGGGTTTCTGCGAAGGTCGTATTCAGGAAATTGAAGCTAAGCTCTCCAATGCGCAGGTAATTGATGTCACGAAGATGATCAACAACGGCCGTGTGATCTTTGGGGCAACGGTAACGGTATTGAATGTGGACTCGGATGAAGAGCAAACCTACCGTATCGTGGGGGATGACGAAGCAAATATTAAAGAAAATCTGCTTTCCGTGAACTCACCTATCGCCCGTGGCTTAATTGGTAAGGAAGTGGATGATGCTGTTGTAATTTCCACGCCAGGCGGTCAAGTGGAATACGAAGTTTTGAACGTGGATTATTTCTAATAAGCACGATGGTAATTGGCCATTACGCTGACATGAAATAAAAAAGGCCAGCTCTGGCCTTTTTTATCATGACAATATGGCACTTTTATATAAATATGCCGTGGTTATTTAGGTAGACTAATCTTGCGCTCTTTTGATGGACGATAGAGAACTAAAATTTTTCCAATAATTTGCACATTATGTGCACCAGTTTCACGAACAATCGCTTCAGCGATCAAAGTTTTGATTTCGCGGTCTTCGCCTGCGACCTTGACTTTGATAAGCTCGTGATGCGAAAGAGTTTGTTCGATTTCAGCCAATACGCCTTCGGTCAGCCCATTGTTGCCGATCATAACGACAGGCTTTAATGAATGAGCGAGACTTTTCAGGTGTTGAACTTGTTTCTTATTAAGGGTCATCGTTTTTTTGCTTAGTTGGGATTGAAAACGACACATTCTACCGCCATCTCATAGCTATCACCATAAAAGTGTGGTGTGGTTTGATAAGAGAGCGCAAAAAATAAAGCTCTCTATTAGTATAGTTGGAAAGAACAATGGCCAATAAAAAACGCTCAGCAAGCTCAAGTCGCTGGTTACAGGAACATTTTAGTGATAAATATGTTCTTCAGGCGCAGAAAAAAGGGCTTCGCTCTCGCGCTTGGTTTAAACTTGATGAGATACAACAAAGCGACAGAATCTTTAAACCGGGCATGACCGTTGTTGATTTAGGCGCTGCTCCGGGAGGGTGGTCTCAATACGTAGTCAGTCAGATTGGTAATCGTGGGCGGGTGATTGCTTGCGACCTTTTACCGATGGATCCGATAGTTGGGGTCGATTTCCTGCAAGGAGATTTTCGTGATGAACTTGTATTGAAAACATTGCTTGATAGAGTTGGTGATAATAAAGTCCAGGTCGTCATGTCGGATATGGCTCCCAATATGAGTGGAACCCCCGCGGTCGATATTCCCCGATCCATGTATCTGGTTGAATTAGCGTTGGATATGTGTCGTGATGTGCTGGCCCCTGGGGGTAGTTTTATTGTCAAAGTGTTTCAGGGAGATGGCTTTGATCAGTACCTGAGGGAAATACGCTCCCTTTTTACGAAGATAAAAATTCGTAAACCAGAAGCTTCGCGGGCACGATCACGTGAAGTATACATTGTAGCGACAGGGCGGAAAGTATAGTACCCTGACTACTATTTGTTAACACAGTTGTAATATGAGGTTAATCCCTTGAGTGACATGGCGAAAAACCTGATTCTCTGGTTAGTCATCGCAGTTGTCTTGATGTTATTGTTCCAGAGTTTTGGTCCCAGCGATTCTAGCGGTCGTAGGGTGGATTACTCTAATTTCATCAATGAGATATCACAGAATCAAGTAAGCGAAGTACGTATTTCGGGTCGTGACATCGATTTCACTAAGAAAGACAACGGTGGAAAATACAGCACTTATATGCCGATTCAGGATGAAAAGCTGCTGGATACCCTGCTTAATAAACAGGTAAAAGTTATTGGTGAGCCACCAGAACAACAAGGCCTGTTGGCGACACTCTTCATTTCATGGTTCCCAATGATATTGCTGGTTGGCGTCTGGATCTTCTTTATGCGCCAAATGCAAGGTGGCGGCGGTAAAGGGGCGATGTCTTTTGGTAAAAGCAAAGCCCGCATGTTGACAGAAGATCAGATAAAAACCACGTTTGCCGACGTTGCTGGTTGTGACGAAGCAAAAGAAGAAGTGGGTGAACTGGTAGAGTATTTGCGTGAACCCGGTCGTTTCCAGAAACTGGGTGGTAAGATCCCGAAAGGTATCTTGATGGTTGGCCCGCCTGGTACGGGTAAGACGCTGTTGGCGAAAGCTATTGCCGGTGAGGCGAAAGTGCCTTTCTTCACTATTTCCGGTTCTGATTTTGTTGAAATGTTTGTTGGTGTCGGTGCTTCCCGTGTTCGCGATATGTTTGAACAGGCGAAAAAAGCGGCACCTTGTATCATCTTCATTGATGAAATCGATGCAGTAGGCCGTCAGCGTGGTGCTGGTTTGGGGGGCGGACATGATGAACGTGAACAGACACTGAATCAGATGCTGGTTGAGATGGATGGCTTCGAAGGTAACGAAGGTATTATTGTTATTGCCGCTACCAACCGTCCAGATGTTTTGGATCCTGCATTGTTGCGTCCTGGTCGTTTTGACCGTCAAGTCGTTGTTGGTCTGCCTGATGTACGTGGTCGTGAGCAGATTCTGAAAGTGCATATGCGTCGTATACCTCTTGATACTGATATTGACGCTTCCATTATTGCCCGTGGCACACCGGGTTTTTCGGGCGCCGATTTGGCTAACCTTGTAAATGAAGCTGCTTTGTTTGCTGCTCGTGGTAACAAGCGTGTAGTCTCTATGGTTGAGTTCGAAAAAGCCAAAGATAAGATCATGATGGGGGCAGAACGCCGTTCAATGGTGATGACAGAGGAACAGAAAGAATCCACTGCATACCATGAAGCAGGACATGCCATTATCGGTCGTTTGGTGCCAGAACACGATCCTGTTCATAAAGTGACGATTATCCCACGTGGCCGCGCGTTAGGCGTGACGTTCTTCTTGCCAGAGGGCGATCAGATCAGTGCAAGTCGTCAGAAATTAGAAAGTCAAATATCAACGTTATACGGTGGTCGGTTAGCTGAAGAAATTATCTATGGTGTAGATAATGTTTCTACTGGTGCGTCGAATGATATCAAAGTAGCGACTTCTATTGCGCGCAACATGGTGACACAGTGGGGTTTCTCAGAAAAGTTGGGGCCATTGTTGTATGCCGAAGAAGAAGGTGAAGTTTTCCTCGGTCGTTCGGTTGCCAAGGCAAAACATATGTCTGAAGATACTGCGCGTTTAATTGATCAGGAAGTGAAAGTTATCATCGATCGTAACTATTTACGTGCTCGTCAGATTTTGATGGATAATCTTGATGTTCTTCATTCAATGAAAGATGCATTGATGAGGTATGAAACTATTGATGCACCACAGATTGATGACTTGATGAACAGAACATCAGTACGTCCACCAGCAGGTTGGGAAGGTGATAACAATAATGGTAGTAATAATCGCCATAATACATCATCTTCTCAACAAACTGAGAAGCCTGCGGATGGTAATCCAACCGCTTAAGATGGCTAACAATCTTATCAAATTAAAGGGAATCACAAACGGTTGTCCTTAAATTTGACTGACTGTACTTATTAAACCCCAGGCTCCCCTGGGGTTTTAACATTAAGGCCCTTAGCGATGAAACTGACAGCCAGAGGCAGAGTCCTCGACCTTTCTTATCCGCAAGTAATGGGAATTCTAAACGTTACCCCTGATTCCTTCTCGGATGGTGGTACTCACAATACGTTGGATACAGCTTTGTGGCATGCAGCCAAAATGATTGAAGAAGGGGCAACTATCATTGATGTTGGTGGGGAATCGACGCGCCCTGGTGCGGATGATATCAGTGAGCAGGAAGAGCTGGAACGTGTAGTTCCTGTGATTGAGGCATTAACGCAGCGCTTTGATGCTTGGGTTTCCGTGGATACGTCAAAAGCGGTAGTAATGCAAGAATCTGCCAAAGTCGGTGCTCATATTATCAATGATATTCGTGCGTTGCAGGAGCCGGGAGCACTTGATGCGGCGGCACAAACTGGATTACCGGTCTGTTTAATGCATATGCAGGGACAACCCCGTACGATGCAAGCCGAACCGTATTACGAAGATGTCGTTACGGAAGTCAAAACATTTCTGATGCAGCAAATTGAGCTTTGTATTGCGGCTGGTATCGCAAAAAATAATCTGATCCTTGATCCTGGCTTCGGTTTTGGTAAGAACTTATCGCATAATTACCAGTTATTGGCTCATTTGCAAGAATTCCATCATTTCGGTTTACCGATTCTGGCGGGAATGTCACGTAAGTCAATGATTGGTCAATTGCTTCATCTACCACCACAGGAGCGAGTGACAGGAAGCGTTGCTTGTGCTGTGATTGCAGCCATGCAAGGTGCCCGAATAATCCGTGTGCATGATGTCAAAGAAACCGCTCAGGCGATGAAAATCGTGCAGGCAACTATGCAGGCAACATTGCCTGCAAAAAACATAACGCCAGCAAAAAACATGCAGTGAGCAAAGAATACGTTCAGCAAAGGAAAAGAAGTTTATGAGTAGCCGTAAATATTTTGGTACGGATGGTATCCGTGGCAAAGTCGGTAATAGCCCAATTACCCCTGACTTTGTTTTGAAACTTGGTTGGGCCGCTGGAAAAGTGCTGGCACGTCATGGTTCCCGCAAAATCATCATTGGTAAAGATACCCGAATTTCAGGTTATATGCTGGAATCTGCGCTGGAGGCAGGATTGGCCGCGGCAGGATTATCGGCATCCTTTACCGGCCCTATGCCAACACCTGCTGTGGCCTATCTCACACGTACTTTCCGTGCAGAAGCTGGTATTGTCATTTCGGCTTCCCACAACCCTTACTATGATAACGGCATTAAATTCTTTTCCATTGATGGGACTAAATTGCCTGATGCTGTTGAAGAAGCCATTGAAGCAGAAATGGAGAAACCACTGACCTGTGTGGAATCGGCGGAATTGGGACGTGCAAATAGGATCGTTGATGCTGCTGGTCGTTATATTGAGTTTTGTAAAGGTACATTTCCTAGTGAACAAAACTTGAATGGATTAAAAGTTGTTCTCGATTGTGCTAATGGTGCCACCTACCATATTGCTCCAAACGTTCTCAGAGAGCTTGGGGCAGATGTTATTACGATTGGCTGCGAGCCGAATGGTATTAATATCAACGAAAAGTGTGGTGCAACTGATGTTTGTCTATTGCAACAGTGTGTACTGGAAGAACAGGCAGATGTTGGTCTGGCATTTGATGGTGATGGTGACCGCATCATCATGGTTGACCATCTGGGTCAGAAAGTTGATGGCGACCAGATCCTCTATATCATCGCGCGTGAAGCATTGAGGCAAGGCCAGTTACGTGGTGGAGCAGTAGGCACTCTGATGAGTAATATGGGACTCGAGTTGGCACTGAAACAGCTTGGTATCCCATTCGAACGTGCAAAAGTTGGCGATCGCTATGTACTGGAAAAATTGCAGGAAAAAGGCTGGCGTCTGGGAGCAGAAAATTCAGGCCATGTGATTTTGCTGGATAAAACCACGACAGGTGACGGTATTGTTGCTGGGTTGCAAGTTCTGAGTGCTATGGTGCGTAATAATATGAGCCTGCATGATTTGTGTAGTGGCATGAAACTTCTGCCGCAAATTTTGGTTAACGTCCGCTTTGTGGGTGATACTGATCCCCTGCAATCAGAGTCTGTACTTGATGCCGTGCGATCTGTTGAAACTGAATTGAATGGCCGTGGTCGTGTTTTGCTGCGTAAATCCGGTACAGAGCCATTGATCCGCGTCATGGTAGAAGGTGAAGACGAAGAACAAGTTACAGCATTGGCGCATCGTATTGCTGATGCTGTGAAAAAAACAGGTTGATTTGTTGATTTTTTCTTCGATCAGCGCCAGTATTTAAAATTACTCTTGCGTGTCTGATACGCTTTGGTTAGTATTCACACCCGCTCAATAAGTTAATTTTTCTAATTTTGTGAGCGGGTGATGCAATATAAAATCGCTACGAAATTGTGGTAAATCCCACGAGGAAACGGGTACAACATATGTATGAAGCTCTTTTAGGTATATTCTTGCTGGTTGGCATCGGGCTTATTGCTCTGGTTCTGCTACAGCAAGGTAAAGGTGCTGATATGGGTGCTTCTTTCGGCGCGGGTGCATCTAACACGCTGTTTGGTTCATCGGGTTCTGGGAATTTTATGACTCGCATGACCGCTGTTCTTGCCACGCTGTTTATTGTTATCAGTCTGATTCTTGGTAACATGACCAGCAACAAAACGGGTTCTAGCAGTAAATGGGATAACCTCGTTGAACCTGTAAAAGTTGAAAAACAAACAGAAGTTCCGGCGGTTCCAGCAAAAACAAACAGTGATATCCCGCAGTAAATTTCAGTAATAGAATTGAAATAGGGTTGTTAGTTTAAATAAATGTTAGAATAACAGTCCTATAAAATCAGTGCCGAGGTGGTGAAATTGGTATACACGCTACCTTGAGGTGGTAGTGCCTAAACAACGGGCGTACGGGTTCAAGTCCCGTCCTCGGCACCATTAATCTAGAAACTTGCGTTTTTAGTTTTATCAGCGTAAGATTTGCCACGTTTTCGAACGCGGGATGGAGCAGCATGGTAGCTCGTCGGGCTCATAACCCGAAGGTCGTCGGTTCAAATCCGGCTCCCGCAACCACTTCTTAACAACCTGAGCCTTTTCCAGAGTAGCCATTCAGCAGCCGTTAAGATATCAATCCTAATTTGCAAGGTTACTTTGAAGAAAGGTATAGAAAGAAGTTGGTTGAGACCACTGGCAGTAAACAGGGTCCAGTTACATAAAGCCCCGGGTATCGGGGTTTTTTGTTATTTGACAGCAGAACTACTGGGCTAATATAGCCCTTTTTTTATGTCTTGGGGGTGGGCTTGTCCACATTAGAGCAAAAATTAACAGAGATGATTTCAGCACCAGTTGAAGCTTTGGGTTTCGAATTAGTTGGCCTGGAGTTTATTCGCGCACGTGTTTCAACATTGCGGATCTATATTGATAGTGAAGAGGGTATCACTGTTGATAATTGTGCTGATGTTAGCCACCAGGTCAGTGCAGTGCTTGATGTTGAAGATCCGATTTCTGTACTTTATAACCTGGAAATATCTTCACCTGGGCTTGAGCGTCCACTGTTTAAGGCTGAACACTACCAGCGTTTTATGGGCGAAAAAGTCAATTTGTTTTTACGAATGGCAATGCAGAATCGCCGTAAATGGCAAGGGATCATCAAGGCTGTTGATGGTGAAATGATTACGGTTACGGTGGATGGAAAAGACGAAGTGTTCGCACTGAGCAACATCCAGAAAGCGAACCTGGTACCCCACTTTTAAAGTTCGGATGAGGCAACTAGGATGAATAAAGAAATTCTGGCTGTTGTGGAGGCGGTTTCTAATGAAAAATCTCTCCCTCGCGAAAAAATCTTCGAAGCATTAGAGATTGCACTGGCGACAGCCACCAAGAAAAAGTATGAGCAGGAAATAGACGTTCGTGTTTGCATCGATCGTAAATCCGGTGATTTTGATACCTTTCGTCGTTGGGTAGCAGTAGATGAAGTGACTCTACCAACCCGTGAAATCACATTGGAAGCTGCAAAATATGAAGACCCAGAAATTGAACTGGGTGATTATATTGAAGACCAAATTGAATCAGTAACTTTTGACCGCATCACGACCCAGACGGCAAAGCAGGTTATCGTACAGAAAGTACGTGAAGCTGAGCGGGCTATGGTTGTGGATCAGTTCCGTGAGCAACAAGGCGAAATCGTAACTGGCCAAGTCAAAAAAGTGAACCGCGAAAATATTACTCTGGATTTGGGTAATAATGCAGAAGCGGTTATTTTGCGTGAAGACATGTTACCACGTGAAAACTTCCGTCCGGGTGACCGCGTTCGCGGTGTTCTGTATGATGTTCGCCCTGAAGCACGTGGTGCACAACTTTTCATCACACGTTCTCGTCCAGAAATGCTGGTTGAACTGTTCCGCATTGAAGTACCTGAGATTGGTGAAGAGATTATTGAGATCAAAGCTGCTGCCCGTGATCCGGGTTCTCGTGCGAAGATCGCAGTGAAAACTAACGATAAGCGTATTGATCCGGTTGGTGCCTGCGTAGGTATGCGTGGCGCAAGGGTTCAGGCCGTTTCCAGCGAGCTGGGCGGTGAAAGAATTGACATCGTGTTGTGGGATGATAACCCTGCACAGTTTGTCATTAATGCAATGGCTCCGGCAGATGTTGCATCTATCGTGGTTGACGAAGACAACTGCACAATGGATGTTGCCGTAGAAAACAGTAATCTTGCTCAGGCGATTGGTCGCAATGGTCAAAACGTTCGTCTGGCAGCACAGCTGTTGAAAAAACATCGTGGTGATGACAAGTGGGAACTGAATGTCATGACTGCGGAAGAGCTGCAAGCAAAACATCAGGCAGAAGCACATGCTTCTATTGATACATTTACCAAGCATCTCGACATTGATGAAGATTTCGCCACCGTATTGGTCGAGGAAGGCTTCTCTACACTGGAAGAATTGGTTTATGTACCAATCAATGAACTTCTGGCAGTAGAAGGCCTTGATGAGGAAACCGTTGAAGTTCTTCGTGAACGTGCAAAAGCGGCCTTGACGACGCTGGAACTGGCTCAAAAAGAGAGCCTTGGTGATCAGCAACCTGCCGAAGATTTATTGAATCTGCCTGGCATGGAGCGTACTTTGGCGTTTGACCTGGCTGCCCGTGGCATCTGTACTCTGGAAGATCTTGCAGAGCAGGGTATCGACGACTTATCTGATATCGAAGGACTGAGTGATGAGAAAGCAGGAGAACTCATTATGGCAGCCCGTAATATCTGTTGGTTTGGCGATGATGCATAAATAAACTGTAGCAGGAAGGAACAGAATGACAGAGGTAACCGTAAAATTACTGGCAGAAGAGATCCAGACATCGGTAGAACGTCTAACCCAGCAGTTCGCTGATGCTGGCATTCAGAAAACCGCAACTGACTCTGTTTCCCAGAAAGAAAAAGAAGCTTTGCTGGCCCACTTGAACCGCGAACAAGGTGGTTCTGGCGGCCAGCCAGGTAAATTGACATTACAGCGTAAAACACGTAGTACACTGAACGTTCCTGGCACCGGTGGCAAAAGTAAATCGGTAGCGATTGAAGTCCGTAAAAAACGCACATATGTAAACCGTGATGCCGTTGAACAGGCTAAAACGGAAGAACAGGCGAAGCGTGAAGCGGAAGAGCAGGCTCGGCGCGAGGCAGAAGAGAAGGCGCGGCTTGAAGCTGAAGCGAAAAAACTCGCGGAAGAGCAAGCTAAATGTGAAGCTGAAGAAAAGGCTAAGCATGAAGCAAACGAGAGCGCTCAACGTGTAGCAGAAGAAAAAGCCAAGCGTGAAGAGGCTAAACTGCCTCAGCGTGAGGCGGCGGAAAAAGAAAAAGTGACTAAGCAACATACCGAAAACAAACAAAAATCAGTTCAGACTGATTCTGCGGCGCAAAATGAAAAAGCGCGTCGTGAAGCCGAAGCAGCAGATTTAAAACGCAAAGCTGAAGAAGAAGTACGCCGTAAGGTTGAAGCTGAAGCGAAACGTGTTGCAGAAGAAGCGCGTCGAATGGCAGAAGAAAAGAAAGACGAATGGTCTTCTAAAGAAAAAGAAACTGAAAGCACTGAGAGTAGTGACTATCATGTAACGACATCCCGTCATGCCCGTGACGCGGAAGATGAAAATGACGCCAAAGTTGAAGGCGATCGCCGTTCCCGCACCCGTGGTGGCAAAGCAGCCCGCCAGAAGAAGAATAATAAACATTCTGAATCGAAAGCTGATCGTGAAGAAGCGCGTGCAGTAGGCCGTACCAAAGGCAAACAGCGTAAGAGCACCTTACAGCAAAGCTTCACCAAACCTGTTGCAGCCGTTAACCGTGATGTCGTAATTGGTGAAACAATTACTGTTGCTGAATTAGCTAACAAAATGGCTGTCAAAGGTTCCCAAGTCATCAAAACCATGATGAAGATGGGTGCAATGGTGACCATTAACCAAGTTATCGATCAAGAAACTGCGCAAATGGTTGCCGAAGAAATGGGGCACAAAGTTATCCTGCGTCGTGAAAACGAGCTGGAAGAAGCGCTGATGAGTGATCGTGATACCGGGGAAACTCTGGCTGAATCTCGTGCACCGGTTGTTACCATCATGGGGCACGTTGACCATGGTAAAACCTCTTTGCTGGACTATATCCGTTCCACGAAAGTGGCTTCTGGAGAAGCGGGTGGTATTACTCAGCACATCGGTGCATATCACGTGCAAACCGATAAAGGCATGGTTACCTTCTTGGATACCCCAGGCCATGCTGCGTTTACCTCCATGCGTGCACGTGGTGCTAAAGCAACGGATATCGTTGTTCTGGTTGTGGCAGCGGATGATGGTGTGATGCCTCAGACCATCGAAGCCGTTCAACATGCTAAAGCAGCCAACGTACCGGTTGTTGTTGCTGTGAACAAGATCGACAAGCCAGAAGCTGATCCGGATCGTGTGAAAAACGAACTGTCTCAGTACGGCATTATTCCAGAAGATTGGGGCGGTGAAACTCAGTTCATCAATGTATCTGCTAAAGCAGGTATCGGCATTGATGAATTGTTGGAAGCAATCTTGCTTCAGGCTGAAGTCCTTGAACTGCAAGCCGTACGTACTGGTATGGCGAATGGTGTGGTCATTGAATCGTTCCTGGATAAAGGCCGTGGCCCAGTTGCGACCATTCTGGTTCAGTCTGGTACTCTGAACAAAGGCGACATCGTCCTGTGTGGCTTCGAATATGGCCGTATCCGTGCGATGCGTAATGAGCTTGGCCTTGAAGTCATGTCTGCAGGTCCATCTATTCCAGTAGAAATTCTTGGTCTGTCCAACGTTCCATCTGCGGGTGATGAAGCGACCGTTGTTCGTGATGAGAAAAAAGCGCGTGAAGTTGCTCTGTATCGTCAGGGTAAATTCCGTGAAGTGAAACTGGCTCGTCAGCAGAAATCTAAACTGGAAAACATGTTTGCTAACATGGAAGAAGGTAAGGTATCTGAACTGAACATCGTTCTGAAAACTGATGTTCAGGGTACATGTGAAGCAATTTGTGATTCATTGCTGAAACTGTCTACTGATGAAGTCAAAGTGAAAATCATCGGTTCTGGCGTGGGTGGTATCACCGAGACTGATGCAACACTGGCTGCTGCATCGAACGCAATCATTCTGGGCTTTAACGTTCGTGCAGATGCTTCAGCGCGTCGCATTATCGAAAGCGAAAGCGTGGATCTGCGTTATTACTCCGTTATCTATAGTCTGATTGATGAAATCAAACAGGCAATGAGCGGTATGTTGGCACCTGAATACAAACAGCAGATCATGGGTCTTGCCGAAGTCCGTGACGTATTTAAGTCACCGAAATTTGGTGCTGTAGCTGGTTGTATGGTGACAGAAGGTGTCATCAAACGTAATAATCCGATCCGTGTCCTACGTAATAACGTGGTTATCTATGAAGGTGAGTTGGAATCTCTGCGCCGCTTTAAGGACGACGTAAACGAAGTCCGTAATGGTATGGAATGTGGTATCGGTGTGAAGAACTACAATGATGTCCGTGTTGGCGATATGATTGAAGTCTTTGAAGTGATCGAAGTTAAACGCACCATCGATTAATACCATTATCTACCCAATAGATTCATTCCATTCTTGGGGGGCTTAATGCCCCCCAAAATGTCAGGAGATATAACAATGGCAAGAGAATTCAGTCGTACTCAACGCGTTGCTCAAGAAATGAAAAAAGAGATTGCCATCATTTTACAGCGCGAAGTCAAAGATCCCCGTATAGGAATGGCGACCGTCTCTGGTGTTGAGGTTTCCCGCGATTTGGCTTATGCCAAAGTATTTGTGACCTTTCTGAACGTACTGGTACAAGACCATGATTCAAATATGGTCAATGACGGTATCAAGGCATTGAACGAAGCCTCTGGTTTTATTCGTTCCCTGCTGGGTAAAGCGATGCGTCTGCGTGTTATCCCTGAATTGACGTTTTCTTACGACAGTTCATTAGTGGAAGGGATGCGTATGTCTAACTTAGTTAGCAACGTTGTGAAAAATGATGAACAGCGTCGCGCATCTGCGGATCACAATGAGGAAAAGTGATGGGGCGCCGTCGTAAAGGCCGTGCGATTCACGGTGTATTGCTGCTGGACAAGCCGCAGGATATTTCCTCCAATGATGCGTTGCAGAAAGTAAGGCGCATTTTCAATGCCAGCAAAGCTGGTCATACAGGCGCACTGGATCCGTTAGCAACAGGCATGCTACCGATTTGTCTTGGTGAAGCGACTAAATTTTCCCAATTCTTGCTGGATTCTGATAAACGCTACCGGGTGATAGCCCGTTTGGGACAGCGTACGGATACTTCGGATTCACATGGGACAATCATTAGTGAACGCGGAGTACAAATTACCCAATCTCAGCTTGATGCAGCCTTGGATACCTTCCGTGGTGATACCATGCAAGTACCTTCCATGTACTCTGCATTGAAACATCAGGGAAAACCGCTGTACGAATATGCTCGCCAAGGAATTGAAGTTGAACGGGAAGCACGTCCTATCACCGTTTACGAATTGCAATTCATTCGCTGGGAAGGGGATGAATTAGAGCTGGAAATACACTGTTCCAAGGGAACTTACATCCGCACTATCATTGATGACTTGGGTGAACTTTTGGGCTGTGGTGCGCATGTGATTTACCTGCGTCGTCTACAGGTCGCCAATTACCCTAACCAACGAATGGTGACACTGGAACAGTTATATGAATTAAAGCAACAAGCTGAAGCTCAAGAAATTGAACCGGGCGCGTTGCTGGATCCATTGCTGTTGCCGATAGATTCCGCAGTAGCCCATTTCCCTGTGATTCACTTGGCATCCGTCGTTGCCTCCTATTTTAAACAGGGACAACCTGTTCGAAGCGGACACAATTTGGCTTCAGATGAATGGGTGCGAGTTATCGAAGGTGATGAAAATAAATTCATTGGCATTGCGGTAATTGACGATGATGGGCTGGTGGCTCCACGTCGTCTGGTTGTTGAAACCGAAATTGAATAATGATAGCGACCGACAAGGAATTTGAAACAGACAAATTACGTAAGAGCAGGAAAATGGCAACAATTGTGCTGTCTTGCGCTTCACCTATTTGCAGCGTAGAATACCGCGTCTATATATGAGTGGCTGAATTAGAGATCGGCACTCGTCATTTTAAACTAAATATTTGGAGTTATACTATGTCTCTAAGCACTGCTGTAAAAGCGCAGATTATTGCTGATTTTGGCCGTGGCGCCAACGACAGTGGTTCCAGCGAAGTTCAGGTTGCACTGCTGACTGCTGATATCAACCAGCTGCAAGGTCACTTTGCTGAGCATAAAAAAGATCACCACAGCCGTCGTGGTCTGCTGAGAATGGTTGCACAGCGTCGTAAGCTGTTGAACTACCTGAAGCGTAAA
Organism: Xenorhabdus hominickii; assembly: GCF_002632725.1. Lineage (GTDB taxonomy): Bacteria > Pseudomonadota > Gammaproteobacteria > Enterobacterales > Enterobacteriaceae > Xenorhabdus > Xenorhabdus hominickii. Next base: position 493,121 of record NZ_NJAI01000001.1, on the reverse strand, counting down.
GATTTGGCTCGTTACACTTCACTGATTGAGCGTCTGGGACTGCGTCGCTAATCGATGAGTTTCAGTGGAAAGGGGGCCTAAGCGGGCCCCTTTTCTTCTAGGAAACGGTGTAGATAAACTTAAACATTGTTTCTAAGAGTATTATTTCTAAGAGCATAGTTTCTAAGAATACTGTTTCTAAAAGTTTGAATCTCTTCGGCTACAGTGACTCGCGCGGCTAATGAGAGTACTTAAAAGAAAATATCCAATGATTTCAAATTGCTTTGTGGCAGCAATAAACGGGCTAGGCAACAAAAAGCAATGTGAAAGATGAAGGAATAAGCACTGTCATTAGTCGTGAGGGTGTAGCAATAAGAGAAACTCCATTGTTGCTGAATCTTAAAATCGGCAACACTAACAAAGGAAAATTATTTTGCTGAATCCGATAGTTCGTAAATTTCAGTATGGTCAGCACACTGTGACCATTGAAACCGGCATGATGGCTCGTCAAGCGACAGCAGCTGTTATGGTAAATATGGATGACACCGCGGTATTTGTAACCGTAGTGGGTCAGAAAAAAGTTAAAGCAGGTCAGGATTTCTTTCCTTTGACTGTTAACTATCAGGAGCGTACTTACGCTGCTGGTCGTATTCCGGGAAGTTTCTTTCGTCGTGAAGGCCGTCCAGGAGAAGGCGAAACGTTAGTAGCCCGTCTGATTGACCGTCCTCTGCGTCCTCTGTTCCCAGAAGGTTTCCTGAACGAAATTCAAATCATCGCGACAGTGGTTTCTGTTAACCCTCAGGTAAACCCTGATATTGTTGCCATGATCGGTGCCTCTGCGGTACTGGCGTTGTCTGGCATTCCATTCAATGGCCCAATTGGTGCTGCGCGCGTTGGTTACATCAATGACCAGTACGTACTGAACCCAACCAGCGATGAACTGAAACACAGTAGTCTGGATCTGGTCGTTGCAGGTACGGCAGGTGCGGTATTGATGGTAGAATCCGAAGCGGATCTGCTGACTGAAGAACAAATGCTGGGTGCAGTTGTATTTGGTCACGAGCAACAGCAAATTGTGATTGATAACATCAACTCACTGGCTGCTGAAGCAGGCAAAGATAAATGGGACTGGTCGCCAGAGCAAATCAACCAGCCACTGCATGACCGTATTGCTGAACTGGCTGAAAGCCGTCTGGGCGATGCTTACCGCATTACTGAGAAGCAGGAACGTTACGCTCAGGTTAATATTATCAAAGAAGAAGTTTCTGCGTTGGTTCTGGCTGAAGCGGCTGAAAAAGGCACTGAACTGGATGAGGGCGAAGTTCTTGACGTTCTGTCTGTGCTGGAGAAAAACGTTGTTCGTGGTCGTGTTCTGCGTGGCGAGCCTCGTATTGATGGCCGTGAAAAAGACATGGTACGTGCTTTGGACGTTCGTACTGGCGTATTGCCACGTACTCATGGTTCATCTCTGTTCACCCGTGGTGAAACTCAGTCACTGGTTTCTGCAACTCTGGGTACAGAGCGTGATGCACAAGTTATCGATGAACTGATGGGTGAGCGTACAGACCGCTTCCTGTTCCATTATAACTTCCCTCCATACTGCGTGGGTGAAACAGGTATGGTCGGTTCACCAAAACGTCGTGAAATTGGTCACGGTCGTTTGGCGAAACGTGGCGTATTGGCTGTGATGCCAAATGCCAACGAATTCCCGTATACCGTTCGTGTTGTGTCTGAAATCACTGAATCTAACGGTTCTTCTTCTATGGCTTCCGTCTGTGGCGCTTCACTGGCGCTGATGGATGCGGGCGTGCCGATTAAAGCAGCTGTTGCTGGTATCGCAATGGGCCTGGTAAAAGAAGGTGATAACTTTGTTGTTCTGTCTGACATTCTGGGTGACGAAGATCATCTGGGCGACATGGACTTTAAAGTTGCAGGTAGCCGTGATGGTATTAGTGCACTGCAAATGGACATCAAAATTGAAGGTATTACCCGTGAGATCATGCAGATTGCCTTGAATCAGGCAAAAGGTGCCCGTCTGCACATCCTTAATGTGATGGAGCAGGCTATTCAGGGTCCACGTAATGATATCTCTGAATTTGCACCACGCATTCACACCATCAAGATCAATCCAGACAAGATCAAAGATGTGATTGGTAAAGGTGGCTCTGTGATCCGAGCGTTGACAGAAGAAACCGGCACCACCATTGAAATTGAAGATGATGGTACAGTGAAGATTGCGGCAACTGACAGTGATAAAGCCCGTCACGCTATCAGCCGTATTGAAGAAATCACTGCTGAAGTTGAAGTTGGCCGCATCTATAATGGTAAAGTCACTCGTATCGTTGATTTTGGTGCATTTGTTGCTATTGGTGGTGGTAAAGAAGGTCTGGTACACATTTCTCAGATCGCGGACAAACGTGTAGAGAAAGTCACTGATTATCTGCAAGTTGGTCAGGAAGTTCCGGTAAAAGTACTGGAAATTGATCGCCAGGGACGTATCCGCCTGAGCATGAAAGAAGCAGTAACTACTACCGATGAAGCACCACAATCATCGGAATCATCAGTAGAATAAATTTGACGTAAAGAGCGGCGTCCTGTAAAAAGGACGCCGTTTATACCCAATAAGATTTCAAGTTACTTGAGATCTTATTGGGTATACAATGTGGGTGGAGTAATAGGGCATTCTAATTAATGTCTGACTTCGGGAGTAGGAAATGAATTCTTTTCTGCGCTGGTGTTACGTCGCAGCTATTTTTCTCCTTGTGGGATGTGGCAACACTGAGTGGCGTAAAAATGAAGTTATTGCTATTCCACTCCAACCAACATTGCAACAAGAGGTTATTCTGGCTCGCATGGAGCAAATACTTGCGAGTCGGTCACTCACAGAAGATGAGTATGCACAGCTTTTATATGAACGAGGTGTGCTGTATGATAGCCTAGGGCTGAGGGCATTGGCACAGAATGATTTTTCAGTGGCTTTGTCTATCCGTCCTGATATTCCTGAGATTTTTAATTATCTGGGAATTTACTCTACGCAGGCAGGTAATTTTAATGCTGCCTATGAAGCGTTTGATTCTGTTTTAGAGCTTGATCCAACTTACAACTACGCGCGAATGAATCGCGGCATTGCACTGTATTACGGTGGCCGTTATCGATTGGCGCAGGATGATCTGCAGGCGTTTTATCAAGACGATCCAAATGATCCCTTCCGTTCGTTGTGGTTGTACCTTGTGGAAGAAAAAATTGATCCTAAGGTTGCAATGACGAATTTGTCGCACCATTTTGACAAAGCGAACCGGGGGCTATGGGGCTGGAATATTGTTGAATTCTATTTGCGTAAAATCAATGAAAAAACATTGATGGAACGCCTGAAACAGGATTCAGCGGATAACACTTCGCTCGCTGAGCATCTCAGTGAAACTGACTTCTATTTAGGTAAACATTACCTAAGTCTGGGGGATGAGGATAACGCAGTTGCGTTATTCAAGCTGACGGTAGCTAACAATGTCCATAACTTTGTTGAGCACCGCTATGCATTGTTGGAATTGGCGTTACTAGGCCAAAGACAAGATGATTTATCGGGATCGAACCAACAATAGCTGACGAACATATTCACGACAGATTTTAAAGTCCACACCTTAAGAGGTGAGGACTTGTTTGTTCGTTTAATTACATAATTTGAGCCAGTTCACATTTTAAATGAAAATGACAGAAATTCTTTTCACTGTGTTATGTAAGCTGGCCGCCACGATTAATGAGGCACCATTACATGACCACTGAGACTGAAATCTCTTTTGCTGATTTAGGTTTATCAACACCTATTCTTTCTGCATTGGAAGACTTGGGCTACGAAAAACCTTCTCCTATTCAACAACAATGTATTCCTCACCTGCTGAACGGCTGTGACGTGCTGGGCATGGCACAGACGGGTAGTGGTAAAACTGCGGCATTCAGCTTGCCGTTACTGCATAACATTGATGCTGAACTTAAAGCTCCACAGATCCTTGTGTTAGCACCAACCCGTGAACTGGCGGTACAGGTTGCTGAAGCATGTTCAGAGTTTTCCAAACATATGCGCAACGTGAATGTTGTTGCACTGTACGGTGGACAGCGTTATGACGTTCAATTACGTGCATTGCGTCAGGGACCACAAGTTGTGGTGGGAACGCCAGGCCGTCTGCTGGATCACCTGAAACGTGGAACATTGGATCTGTCCAATCTGAAAGGTTTGGTATTGGATGAAGCCGACGAAATGTTGCGTATGGGCTTCATCGAAGATGTTGAAAACATCATGAGCCAGATCCCTGCTGAACATCAGACCGCTCTGTTCTCAGCAACTATGCCTGAAGCGATTCGCCGTATTACGCGTCGATTCATGAATAACCCACAAGAAGTCCGCATTCAGAGCAACGTGACAAACCGTCCTGATATCAGCCAGAGTTATTGGTCAGTTCACGGCATGCGCAAAAACGAAGCGCTGGTACGTTTCCTTGAAGCAGAAGATTTTGATGCTGCGATTATTTTCGTGCGTACCAAAAATGCAACGCTGGAAGTGGCAGAAGCATTGGAGCATAACGGTTACAACTCTGCTGCCCTGAATGGTGACATGAACCAGGCACTACGTGAGCAGACACTTGAGCGTCTGAAAGATGGCCGTTTAGACATTCTGATTGCAACTGATGTTGCCGCTCGTGGTCTGGATGTTGAGCGCATCAGCTTGGTTGTTAACTACGACATCCCAATGGATGCCGAATCTTACGTACACCGTATTGGTCGTACAGGCCGTGCAGGCCGTGCAGGCCGTGCCTTGCTGTTTGTTGAAAACCGTGAGCGTCGTTTGTTGCGTAACGTTGAACGTACCATGAAACTGACAATCCCAGAAGTTGAACTGCCAAATGCGGAACTTCTGAGTCAGCGTCGTCTGGAGAAATTTGCGGCTACGGTTCAGCAACAATTGGAAAGCAGCGATTTGGACCAATACCGCACGCTGTTGTCTAAGTTGGGTACTGGTGACGAGCTGGATATGGAAACACTGGCCGCAGCTCTGCTGAAAATGGCACAGGGTGAGCGTCCATTGATTCTGCCACCAGATCCAGTTCGCCGTCCTCGCCGTGAATTCAATGATCGTGATGACCGTCGTCGTAATAGCAATGGCAATGGCTTTGGTGAGCGCGATAGAAGCGACAGAGGCGACAGAGGCGACAGAAGTGATAGAGGTGACCGTCCTCGTCGTGAACGTCGTGACGTGGGTGACATGGAACTGTATCGCATTGAAGTTGGCCGCGATGATGGTGTTGAAGTCCGTCACATTGTGGGCGCAATTGCTAACGAAGGTGATATCAGCAGCCGTTATATCGGTAACATCAAACTATTCGCGACGCACTCCACAATTGAGCTGCCAAAAGGGATGCCAGGGGAAACACTGTCTCACTTCACCCGCACCCGTATTTTGAACAAACCATTGAACATGCAGTTGATGGGCGATGCACAGCCATTCGAACGTCGTGAGCGTCGTGGTGGTGGCCGTGGCGGTAATGGTGGCAACGGTAACGGTGGCGGCAATGGTGGTAATGGCCCACGTCGTGATCGCGATAGTGCTAGCAACAGCAATGGTGGTGGCCGCCGTTTTAACAATGAACGTCGTGGCGGTGGCGAGCGTGGTTCTTTCCGCGGTCGTAGCAACGATGATGTCAATGGTGGTGCACCACGTCGTCGTCCGAGCCAAAGCAACGGTAACGCATAATCACGCGGTGACATTCTAGTGAATGGCTTGATTAGCAGCTTCACGATTACGTTGAAAATATTGTAATCGTGATGCATTAAATAAAGCCCCTTCTCTTAATGGAGAAGGGGCTTTATTATTTGTGTCGTATGAATTTCTAATTGCGTTTAGGTAGGTTTTTTGGGATGCGTTTGCTCAATTCAGCTTTAGTTTCATTATCTGAAAGTAAGTGCTCACCTTGATGAATAACTACTTTCCTTATATGGCCGTTGAAACCAACGTGAGTAACTTCCTGTAAAATTCTTTCTTCTACAGAACACAGTCCATCTTCGCTTTGCTCTAATGGATGAATCAGTACTCGATGTTTTCGTTCGAAAAGGCGCTTAATACCTTTAAGAAAACCATGTTGATTGATCAAAGTATGTAACTGAAATACTGCATTATCAAACTCGCCGATAAGTAAACGTGACGTACTGAAACTCCCCTCAATTTTCAGTTCTTTCTGATTCTTGAGATTCTTCAGGATCATTCGGTTTGTTTTAATTTTGAGATAAAAATCTGCCACGAGCATTTCCTTAGTTTATTTTTCTTGTAGGGGCAGGAAATTATGCCTTAGCGATTAATTTAAACCCAATTCTTCTTTGAGGGGCTTAAGATAACGACGGCTGACCGGAATACGTGCATCATTACTCAGAACCAGTTCCGCTTGTCCATTTTCCACGAAAACAATCTCTCTTAACTGGGTCATATTAACAAGGTACTGACGATGGCAACGTGTCAGTGAAGTTCGTGTTTCCAAAGTACGCAAAGTTAACTCGGTAAAGCCTTCTTGCCCATTGGCACTCATGACATACACACCACTCAGCCGGGACGTGACATACAGTACATCGTCTAGCTGCATCAGCCATATCCGGCTGTGTCCTGTACAGGGAATGTATTTCAATTGCTCATCTTCGCGTTGCAGGTCGGCCAGATTTTGCTTTTGATAGCCAGAGCGCAGTCGTTGCAACGTCTTACTCAAACGTTCTTTTTCTAGCGGTTTTAATAAATAATCGAACGCATGTTCTTCAAAGGCTTGCACTGCATATTCATCAAATGCAGTCAAAAAGACAATATAAGGGCGATGCTCAGGGTCGAGCATACCTACCATTTCAAGTCCGGTAATACGGGGCATTTGGATATCAAGGAAAACAACATCGGGTTTCAGACGATGGATGGCACCAATCGCTTCCACCGCATTGGCGCATTCACCGATGATTTGGATATCCGTTTCCTCTTCCAGCAGACAACGTAGATTTTCACGAGCCAGAGGTTCATCATCAACAATCAATACATTCATTATTTACGCCGCTTTGTCAGCCTCTTTTTCCAATGGTAAACATAAAATGATACGGGTAAATTCCTCCGGTTGGCATTCAACATGCACACCGTAGTTTTCACCATAGCGAAGACGCAGACGTTTATCTACCAAACTCATCCCAAGTCCGTTACCCATGTGTTCTGGGCAGTAGAGTCCTGCATTATCTTCAATTTTGATTCTCAGCAGATTGGCATCCTGATGAGCACTGATCGTAATTCTTCCAGTCTCCAATAACTGTGACGTGCCATGCTTGATGGCATTTTCTACCATGGGTTGTAAGGAGAATGCCGGTAATTTTGCGTTGCGTAACAGTTCTGGTATTTCGATAGCAATCTGAAGATGTTCGCGGAAGCGAGCTTTCTCGATTTGTAAGTAAGCATTCACATGCTCTATTTCATTCTCCAAAGTCGCAATTTCTTCGGGCCGTTTTAAATTTTTGCGAAAGAACGTTGAAAGATATTGCACAAGCTGTCCTGCCTGTTGGCTATCCCGACGGATCACAGCTTGCAATGTATTCAGGGCATTAAACAAAAAGTGAGGATTTACTTGCGCGTGAAGTAGTTTCACCTCTGATTGCAATAAAGATTGTTTATTTCGTTCATACTGCCCGGCAAGAATTTGGGCAGAAAGCAGACTGGCAATGCCCTGACCCAATGTACGATTGATTGAACTGAATAAACGATTCTTGGTTTCGTAAAGTTTGATAGTGCCGATCACCTGTTGGTTTTCTCCTCGCAAAGGAATGACCAAAGCAGAACCCAGTTTGCAGCTAGGGCTGAGGGAGCAGCAATAAGGGGTCTCATTACCATCAGCATATACCACTTCGTTGTTTTCTATCGCACGATGTGATTGATTTGAAGCAATAGGCGTACCGGGTAAATGATGATCGGAGCCGATACCAATAAACGCCAGTAACTTTTCTCTGTCAGTGATTGCGACAGCCCCGATTTCCAACTCCTGATAGATAACTTTAGCGACCCGCATACTGTTATCTTCATTGAAACCTTTACGTAAAATACCTTCAGTACAGACTGCAATTTTTAAGGCTTGGGCAGAAAAGGCACTGGTATATTTTTCGAAAATAGCACGTCTATCCAAGAGGATACGGATAAACATCGCCGCGCCAATACTATTGGCGATGATCATGGGAGCGGCGATATCTTTCACCAAATTCAGTACTTCACTGAAAGGATTGGCAAGCAGCAGGATAATACACATTTGGGTGCATTCAGCAAAGAAAGTCACAATGGCGGCCGTCCATGGATTCAGCAGCTTATTAATCTGGCCTCGTTTCATCAGATAAATATGTACAAGGCCACCAAGCACACCTTCCACAAGGGTGGATATCATACAACTGAATGCCGTCATGCCTCCAAGTAAATAACGATGTAGACCCCCTGTAAGGCCTACCATCGCCCCTACCGTTGGGCCTCCGAGAAAACCACCCAGTACGGCCCCGATAGCGCGTGTATTGGCAATGGAGTCATTAACCTTTAACCCAAGGTACGTTCCCATAATGCAAAAGATGGAAAAAATAACGTAACACATCAGCTTATGTGGCAAGCGGAAGGTAACTTGCAGTAGGGGAATAAACAGAGGCGTTTTACTTAGCAGCCAAGCGATCACAAGATAGACACACATCTGCTGAAGTAATAACAAAACGAGGTTAAATTCGTACATATATTTTCATTGAGTGATTAATAACGATAAATAAATTTAAAATGCCATTATCAAAGGTTGTATTAAATGCCGTCAATAGACATCGGCAGAAGCACGTATTTATTCTCACGTAGTCAACAAAAAGGCAATTCGAAAGATGAAGGGAATAAATACCGAAGAATGCTCCGTCCCTTAACGGGACGGATTTTTCGCTATGAAATGAATGGTATTAGCTCTTGCAGCTAACGTAATCGAAGGTTGTATCTCTGATGACATGTGGATTGTAGCGGTCGATGGTCATCGAATAATGTCCGGTTACCGGACCTTTATCTTCTCGTCCTTGCTCCCCATTTGGATCTGTTCCTGGCGTTGAAGAACGATAGGCACGATGGTCTGGCCAGCCAAACATGTTTTGTATTTTATCTGGATAGGTTTGGCTCAGGCTGATCAATTCATCTTTTGTCGGTAGTTGTGCATTCATTAATTTCCTGCAATAGAATAATGCGCCTTCATGGGTACGGCGATGCCATACTTCACCATGTTCAGGATATACGGAATGTCCTACCTTATGTGAGCCGTCATCTGCCTCTGTTTGTAATTGTGGTCGTCTAAAAGTGACTCCATTTAGAGTTATAGTTTCAGCCATGTGCCCCCAAAAGTTTGCACTTGGAACGTCTGGGCTGGTAATTACAGTGAAAATAGCATCTTTCGATTCAGGTGCCACACTGCCATCTGCTTTGACAGACAGCGTTGTTTTCACGCCAAGTCCGTTCGGATCTGTCACAGAAATAGACAGCATACCTTGATCATCAGAGAAGTCTTGGTACTGCTTTAATTCACCATTGAGTAACACCGAAATTTTCTGAGAAACATCCTGCCGATTGAGCGCCTTGATGGCCTGAACTCTGATTGCCACATTCCGGACTAGCTGCCCGTGATTTAGTGTTTTGACTTTCAGGGTAATCGGTTCATTTCTCTTAACCTTATCGGCACTCATCGTGACGATGATATTATCGGCCAGTCCCCTGACAGAGCCTCCTTTTCCACTATCATGCGTATGATTGCCCAGTTCGGCATCCATGCTGGTATCAACGGTCTGGGTATTCCCGATGAGACCCATCGCATTTTGGGCTTGCACAGCAACCTCTTTCACCCTACCTGCATCTTCCTGTGTCAATGTATAGTTAGGGATTTTGCCAGACTCGGTGATCGTATTGCCTTTAGTCACATCAGTACTACCTTTGTTACCCCATATATAGCGGGATTTATCAGTTTTATCGCCGTGGTTTGCGTTAAAAGTATAGGTTGCACTGAGTTTTTGCCCCATCTCCAACTTGCCAGTTATGGCTAGATTTCTGACGAGCGGCGCGTCGGGATGCACAAATAGGACCTCTACGGGCTTGATATTGAGTCCATCCACTTCTGGTGTAATTTTCATTACCCCTATCTTTTCACCAGAAGTAAGCAAGGACTCATAGACACCCGGTTGGGTTTCTTTCATTTTTGCGATCTTCGGATCGCTGCCTTCTCCACTTAATCCACTGGTGACCAATTTGATCTTCGAGGCCATTCCGCTGATTGGTGCGTTATGTTTATCCTTTAAGATCAATGTCAGAAGGGTATTGGAGTGTCCATCCGCCAGCATTTCTTTATCTTTTGTCGTGAAGGTCGATTTGTCGGCACTGACTTCTGCGTTGAGTACCTGTACCTGCATTTCTACGCGTTTGGAAGCATTGCCGCGTTCATCGTAGGCAATAGCGCCCACAGTGTAGGTGTTATTACCTTGAGATTGATATTTCGGCAGGAGCAGTTGGTAGTTTGTACCACCTTTGTGTTTAATCTTACCGCCATTAATTAACAGGTCTTTTACGTCCCATTGGATATCTTTCAATCCATACTTACTGTTGACTCTGATATGAATAGCTTTGGTATCACCCGCATAGCCGACGACCAAATTATCGATAATCAGAGAGATCACTTCACGCTTGCGATATTCCAGAACGATCTGGTTATTGCGTTCCACCAAATCGTAGCGGCTACCTTGTAAAGTGCGGTTGAACGCTACGGCATCCGGATCAATTTGTTTTGACCACGGTGTGCCTATTTCATAGTTCAGGGTCAGATTAAACGAGGTTTCTCCACTGCCGGATGTCTCTTGTCTATGGTCAATACCGAAAGTCAGTAATGGAATGGGAGTATAATTAATCCCAGCAGTGAAAGCAGATGGATTCTTTCTGCGGTGGTCTTTATTTATTAATCCAACTTCATTACCGAAGTATTGTTCATATATCAAACTACCACCGAGTTGTGGCAAAACGGGTAAATAACCTTGAACTCTCAGGTCGAATCCATTGGCGGGACGTTCATCATAATCTGTCAAAAGTCGAGATTCTTTCCAGTCACTTAAACGGAGGTAGCCATTTGCGCCTAATTTCAGGTAATTGCGGGCGTATTCTGCACCGACACCTAAGCGGGTATTATTTCCGGTGAAATCATGGTCAAGGAAGGCGTTGTAACCTAGCATCCAATTGCTAAAAAAATGGCGCTGCCCTAAGCCAATATTGACAGTATTACGTTCATCAATACGGCGTAAGCCTAACTGGGTGAAAGCCAGATAGTTGTTGGTGTTATACAGCGGCAGTAGCATATCAAACTGGCTGCCACTCAGATGACCATGTCTGTCTACATTGACTTGAACGCGTGTTGTGCCATAGCGTCCCAGCCAATCTTGAATCTGTCGATTAGTTTCACCTATTGCCAGATTGCTTAATCGGTTTACTGCGTTATCCCCGATATTGTCGTTGGTTAGTAGCTGACCAACCTGAGAGGCTGCTTCAGCCAAACGAAGAGAGCTTTTATCTGTAGTCGACGTTTTGTCTAATAGCGTTTTATTCAATTGAGCGTAGTTAAAAGGTAGAAACTTATTGTGGCGCGGTTTAGGGATATCAATTTCGTCACCGATACCAAGTGCCATAAAAGGTTTGCTAAAGGTGCGTAGTTGATTGATCTCTTTCAGGTCAGAGACTGTTAAATCATAGCGTTTTGCGATGATATTGACTGTTTCTCCTGAGGCTAGAATATAAGGTTCTGTCGGTAGCACCAAATTTTCATTTTGAGAAGTCGTATGTGTTTTGGCGGTAGCGATAACGGGGGTAAATGCGCTCGCAGCCGGAAGCACAATTTGGGTGATAATGTTTACCCAGGCTACACGTTTCAGCAAATATTGCTGATTATGAAGCCACGGCTTATCGAATTTTTTGTTCATAGCTATAAACCTGTAACCATAAAAAATATCAGGCGACAACCAGCGGCAAACCTATCCATTTCAGGATATGTATTCGATTTAATACCAGTCATGAATCGTGTAATCGAAGAGGAAAACGCCAGGTAATGACGAATAAAAAGCTGACAACACGACATTGCCTGACCTGATATGTCACAAAATAGTTAAAAAATATGATGAATAGACAATAACTAGATTATTGATCTAGGTATTTTGTATTTTCAGGATTTTTATTCCAACATAAAATCATTTTTCGATCAATATAACTTTCGTTATCAATCATTCTAACTAAAACAGAAAATTGAAGAGAAAATGGGAATTTAGTGGAGTCAGCCGTTTTTTGATAGTTAAAATATTTTTTATTTAATTAGTGATTAAAAAACAAATAGTTATCATTTTTATTTGGATTGTTTTGAAGTTTTTAGATTGATCAAAATAAAAACAATACAAAATATAAGAGAATATGATTGGTTAGCTTATTGTTGTTAGCAAATCTTTACTTTCGTTTTACCTTTCTTTTTTCTAATCGCTGGCGAGTTATTTAAAATTCGGAAAATAGATATCAAATAACATTTCATAATTTAATAAATCAGAATGGCAGAACTGTTCATCGTTCTTTACAACCATTTATTGTGCTTTTTGTGATTAAGATATTATTTATATTCTGCAAAATTGTACTTAGGTAATATAATTAATAAAGTTAAAATTCTTTATGTGGTCGATCAAAAAACAATCATTCAAACCTTTTTAATTAATATTCCTTTATCAGGAGGAATTTTATTGCCGTGAGAATGATAAACATAAAGATATTCTTATCATGTCGGTATTCTGTTCAAACAGAAGGTGTGAAATTGGAGTAGTGCTAGATTAGTTTTATTGGAGATTGTCATGAGAAAATACATCACACAAGACGAATGGAAGCGTGTTTTTGCTGTACTAACTAATTCTGTAAATAAAGAGCGCGATCAGTGTTTATTGTACCTAACTTATATCCATGGCCTACGTGTGAGTGAGCTGACTTCATTAAAAGTCTCCGATATTGATATCGCAGGGAGAACCATTTATATAAAGCGATTAAAGAATGGATTTTCGACAACACATCCTATATCAACAACGGAAAAAGAGTTGATTTTAAAATGGCTTAAAATCAGAAATAGTAATCAGGTATATCGCGTCTCTTCGTGGTTATTTCCTTCACGCAAGGGCAGTAAACTATCGCGCCAGTGGGTTCATGTATTAATGGGACGATACGGGGAACAGGCAGGATTATCGATCAAATTACATCCACATAAATTGCGTCATTCCTGTGGTTTTGAACTGGCCAATCAGGGGTTGGATACCCGATTAATTCAAGATTATTTAGGGCATAGGAATATACGCCATACTATGCATTATACCGCTAGTAATCCAGTGCGGTTTCAGAAAGCATGGCAACATAATCAAAAGCTAAAAATTGATGGCGGAAAATATATCACTACTTAATAACTCATTAAATTTAAAGATATTTATGGTCGCATTTGTACCATTTCCCACTCTGGGTTTATCAAGTTTTATCTGCAAATCGTGCTTATCACCTGAATAGGAAAAATATTCTCGTTATATACAAAAAAGATACCGGACAGATCACAGTGATCTTTCCGGTTTTTGATCTATTTCCGTCATGCTATAACCCTATTTGGAACGTAATAATGACAATTATTATACAAGCAAGGATATTTTATTTTAGATTGTTAACTATTTGAAAGATATTATTCTAGATAGTGATGATCATTATTTTTTTACGCTAAATTGAAAAATTCACAAATAATATTTATTTTTAACTTTGTCCTAATGTCTATTTACTGGATTGCCATTGATAAAAAATACCTAGGTAAAATTCACATTACAGTAAAATGGCACTCATCTATTCTTTAAAGTAATACATAAATATTTTTTTTGATAAATATAAAATTGCAATGTGAAAATTTATTGCATAATAAAACCTTACTACTGGAGCTGTTTTTATGGATTTATTCGTAATCAAGTCCGATCTTGAATAAAAATGATATTAATATTAATTAATATAAACAAGAAATAATTGTAAATAATATAATATTTAATTGTTATTATGGTAACGCAGTGTTTCTATGTAACAGCCGCCGTTATTTCCTATTAATCTAATTAACATAAATATTATTTAACTAATTATTTTGTTATTTAATTAATTATTTTGTTGTTTACTATTTTTAATTTGAACGATGATATGCTAACCATATTGCAATTTTATGAAATATAATTCTATTTATGTATCTTTTTTTCTTATTTTCATTATTAAATAATTTTAATTTTTATTATGTTGATATTTATAACTGATATAAGAGTATTTGGCAGAGAAATGCTAAGGTTTAAGCGATGTTTAATATTTAGACTATATTGTGCTGTTTATTATGCTCTGATTAGGGCTTCCTGCTCGTCAGTGATCAAGTGATCAAACGCACGAATCTCTAAAAATAATCATCTTCAGTAATGTCACACTACGTTACCTATTTTATAGAGAACTTTGACCTGATAGTACGCTTGGAGCTTACAGAACATAATGAAGAAAAGAACACTTTTCACAATATTATTAATTATTTTCCTGATCGCAATAGCAGTACTTTTCCGCTCCCACAGCCAAGAGCTGTTGTTACAGGGTGAAGTCGATGCGCCGGAAGTTATCGTTGCTTCCAAAGCCAGTGGTCGAGTCATTGAGCTTCATGTTGGGCGAGGGGATGAAGTCAAATCAGGGCAACTGATGGTGAGCCTCGATAGTCCTGAGCTAGCCGCTAAAGTTGCTGCAGCGGAAGCCAAACGCGATCAGGCTAAGGCAACATTTGAGTTATCCCTGCATGGAACGCGTGAGGAGAATATCCGCGATTTAGAGGCTGAGTTTGTGCAAGCTCAATCAGAGTATAAAAATGCACAACGTAAAGTTGTCCGCCTCAGTAATATGTCAACTAAAGGCTATGTATCTACCAGTGAATTGGATGATGAACGCAATAAACGCGATGTCAACTATCAGAAAATGTTGGGGGCTAAAGCGAAACTAGATGAAGGGAAAAACGGTGATCGTGTCGAATTACGGCAACAGCACCAGGCAGAGCTGAATGAAGCAGAAGAAACACTGCGTGAGTTGAAAATTCAGAGTGAGGATTTACAGGTTAAAGCGCCTGTTGATGGTGAAGTTGGGCCATTACCGGCAGAAGTTGGCCAATTCTTTAACGCTAATAGCCCACTGGCAACATTGGTGCGTATTCCACAAAATTACTTTGTCTACAGCCTGCGCGAAGATATTCTGGCGAAAGTTCACAAGGGCGACAAGATTAAATTGCGTGTGCCTGCACTGGATAATAAAGAGATTGAGGCTGAAATCCGTTATATCGCGCCGATGGGGGATTACGCGACAAAACGCGCAACTCGGGCGACAGGGGATTTTGACCTGAGAACGTTTGAAGTTCGGTTATACCCATTGCAACCCGTTGATGGATTGCGTTCTGGTATGAGTGCATTGTGGCTCTGGGATAAGTAAGGTGGCTTTTCTGATGAACAGAAAAGCTGCGTGTGCATGGAGCAGTTTTGAACTGGCATTTACGCGAGAACTCAGGGCTGCGATTCATAGCCCGGTGTTTCACTGGCTGAGTTGGTTGTTCCCTCTGTTTTTGTTTATCTTAATCGGTGCAAATTTTTCAGAAGGAACGTTGTTTAACTTGCCTGTATCGGTTGTTGATAATGATCAGAGTAAGTTATCACGCACGTTGACACGCAATTTGAATGCCGCTCCTCACGCGGATATCAAATTTTATGATAATAGCTTGCCAAAATCCTTAGAGAGACTGAACAGCGCTGAGGATTATGCACTACTTTATCTGCCTGAAAATCTTGAAAAAGATGCTTTGAATGGCAAACAGCCTACGGTCAGAATGTATTACAACGCCTTGTTTTATGGTGCCGGTAGTTATTCAGTTCAAGATTTCAGTGGATTGATGGCGGAAGAGAATGCGAAATATCGTGCAATTATTGCTTCTGAAATTGGTCGGCAGCTTCCTCCGTTAGCGAAAGCGACTATGTCCTATGATAGCCTGTTTAATGCGAGTGGCAGTTTTATTTATTACCAACAATTTGCAGCTATCATCCATCTATTACAGCTTTTTGTTGTGACATCCACCATCTATACGATGGCCAGAGGAAAGCAACTCTTAAGTACTAAATCTTTTGTCGGGTCATTATTGGGAAAACTAGTGCCTTATACCTTGATTTTCACATTGCTATTGATGGTGGAAGTCATGGCGCTCGTTTTTTTCTTTGATGCAAAAGTGACGGGTAATCCGTTGTACATGCCGGTTGTTGGGTTTTTCTATGTTATTGCTGCACAAAGTGTTGGCTTGTTGTTGTTTACCTTCACCAGCAGCGCGTTAACTGCTTACTCTTTGATTGGGTTGCTGGTAAGTGTTGCTATGGCTTTTTCTGGCATGGCTGTACCTGAATTATCAATGGTATTACCCGCAAGGATTATTTCTAACCTTGAACCATTAACCCATGCCTTGAATGCTATGTTTGATATCTTCCTGCGGGAGGTATCGCTACAGGTTATCCTGCATGTTTGTCTGATATTAATGATCTATCCTGCGGTCTGTGGTTTTTTGATCCGTCATCGTTTGTGGAAACGACTTAATCAATCTGAAGGTGTTGCCAATGCTGGGTAATGGTCAAATAAATTGGAATCTGTACTGGCAGACATTTCGCAACGTATTGTTGGGGATGTTGGAGAAGCCCATGTGGTTACTCTTAATTGTTTCGTTGTGTGTAATGAGTCTGGTCTACGTGCGTCCTTCTTTGTGGGATCTGCCTGTTGCTGTGATAGATCAGGATAACAGCCATGCGAGCCGTACATTGATCCGCCGTATTGATTCTACAGCGAAAGTTGAAATTAAAAGCTATAACAGTCTCGATAATGCCCGCCGTGACATGCTCCAGAGAACAATATTTGCCATTATCATCGTGCCGGTAGGTTTTGAAAAACGGCTGTTGAGTGGTCAAAATGTGACAGTGCCTATTTATGGTGATGCTACCAATCGCCTCGCTAATGGGCAGATTCAACAAAATTTAGTATCTGCCTATCAGCAACTTTTGTCGGAATATAATGGCATGTTGTTATTGAAATCAGGTTTCAGCAACGAACAGGTGAAAGTCTTGCTGCAACCGATTCGGGGAGAAACCATCGGGTTATTTAACCCGGGAGTCAGCTATGCCGCGATAGTTTTTCCTAGTTTGCTGGTCATGTTGTTACAGCATTCTTTATTGATTGCTTGTGTTCGTGTCAGTATTGCCATACGAGGAACGCCTAAAGGCAAGCCGCCGCTTCCCGTCTATTTGGGCGCTTTGTCGGCCTTGATCCCCATTTGGTTGTTCCTATCGGTGATCTTTTTTGTCTTGTGGCCGTGGATCTTGGGGTATCGGCAGGATGCGCCGATTTATCTCTTACTGTTGCTGACATTCCCATTCCTGCTGGCAGTGTTAGGACTCGGTAAACTGGTTACGGAGTGCTTGCGCAGCATCGAAATGATTTATCTGACACTGGCCTTTATTACTACGCCGATCTTCTACATTTCAGGCACGATTTGGCCGATTCAGGCAATGCCTGATTGGGTAAGAGTGATTTCATCAGCACTGCCATCCACATGGGCAACAAAAGCGATTGCGGGTGTGAACCAAATGGGGCTGCCATTACATCGTGTTTTTTGGGATATTGGCGTGATGTTGCTTCTTGGTGTGATATACATGATCTTGGGAATTTTTGTCGGTATGCTGCGTAATGGGGAGTTTCGGGGGATTACACAACGTTTTAAGCGCTTTTTTATTCATAAGACGTAAAAAAACAAAACACAGGATTCGCACAAGCTGATATTTGATAACTGTGAAAAAATATCTGGTTTTTCATGGATAAAAAGCCCTGTTATGTACAAAAGATGGCATTCGTCTTTTTCCCATGTTTGTCCTGTAGACGTTTTGTGATGAGGGATTTATTATCGACTCTTGATGTAGGCTCGTAAAATGCAGTGGGGTTTTGGCAGAATTGCATATTACTTTGCACTAAAAGGAGTCTGAACCGTGTTAGGTAAAATCCATTCCCATTTGGTCAGCCCACATGTTCACGGAGACGTCAGTTTCAGCGGCGATGCAAATGATTCCATCCATATTACTGCTTGCATGGAAGATTTTGATACACTGTTTTTTCAGCGTCGCTTATGGATTAAAGGAAACTCTGAATTGGGACTGCATGTGAAAAATATTACGGATTCTATTGAACTGGAATCTATGCCATCCATTCTTCGCTTTGGTTTATTGCGTCTGGCTGAATTAATCAAAGCGGGACAGAAAGAGGGCGCCGATCCGCACGGTCGCGCGTTATCGTCATGTTAATCAGGGTCGAAATTCCCGTTGATGCTATGGGGATTGATCGCTTGTTGCGCCAATCTTTTGAAACATCGGCAGAAGCTGAGTTAGTTCAGCGACTAAGAGAAGATGGACTGTTGACACTGGGTGTTGTTGCGACTGACGATGAAGGTCATGTGATTGGCTATGTCGGTTTCACTCCAGTTGATATCAATGGTGAAGATCATCAGTGGGTTGGTCTGGCACCTTTGGCGGTTGCGGAGCAGTATCGTCGTCAGGGTCTTGGCGAAAAATTAGTGTATGAAGGGCTGGATAGCTTGAACGAATTTGGATATGGCGCAGTTGTGGTACTTGGTGATCATGCGTATTACCGCCGTTTTGGTTTCAAGCTTGCCAATGAATATCAATTATACTGCCAATGGCCTGATTGCGAGGATTATTTCCAGCTCTATCCTCTGACTGATGTTTCGCTGGAAGACTGTCATGGTCTGGTCACTTATTCTGCCCATTTTGAGAATATGTGATTGTTGACGGGGTAATTTCTGGCAAACACTTCTCCGATAAATCGGTTGTCATTAAATAAGTCGTTATACAGAGAGGTTGGGTTATAACCAGCTTCTCTTTTTGCTGTTTACTCAGTTTTTTTACGCAGTACTCCATTCTCAATGCTATTCCCCGATCTTTTACTGAACTTTGATAGACTATCGTCAATGGGCCTTTTCCTCTGAGGGCTTTTGCACCCTTTCCTGATGTGTGCTGCATAAATCGGCGGGATATATCGGTAGTGATCCCAGTATATAGGGAACCGTTTCGTGTTCTGATCAGATAGAGATACCAATGAGATACGTTAATGTTCATTATTTATTTTAAATTATT
This sequence comes from Xenorhabdus hominickii, assembly GCF_002632725.1. Classification (GTDB taxonomy): domain Bacteria; phylum Pseudomonadota; class Gammaproteobacteria; order Enterobacterales; family Enterobacteriaceae; genus Xenorhabdus; species Xenorhabdus hominickii. Next base: position 473,831 of record NZ_NJAI01000001.1, on the reverse strand, counting down.
CCAATTATTTATTATGTAATGAAACTAATTAGTTATTCGGTTGTAGGCTGAATTTTATTGTTTTATTTATATAACAAAATGAATTAATTGAAATTATATTCCATTTGGAAAACGCTGCTAACTATTTTTATTCAAAAAAATTGAAAAACTATAGCAGTAATTGCTAATTATAATTTTCTGTGCGGACATATAGTCTGATCCACATCACACGGGGTAAGCCCAGTTTTAAAAGTGAATAGAGGAATTCAAGATGAAAAACGCAAAAAATATTGTCGCCATTTTAGCATTATGTACTGTTTCATTTGGCTCATTTGCCGCTACTGAAGTTAAAGCCGCTAAAGAAAATAAGGTTGGTGTAGTTTCAGTAACTGGGGAAGCCACATTGGATAGCCTGACTGATGCCTTATCCAAAAAAGCTGATGAAGCTGGCGCAAAATATTTCCGGGTTATTTCCGCAACAGGCCATAATAATCTCAATGGAGTTGCTGAAATCTATAAATAATTTATAGTGTTCCATGCTGACTTTCCAATATATCTAATAAAATACAGAACACATAACTGGATAAAAGCCCAGTCGTGTTCTGTAAAAAACAGGTTAAAATAACGGTATTGATTTACATGGAAACTAATAATGATTTTTTAACAATTTGTCGCTATCTTGCTAAACGACATGTTTTTACACTTTGTACTTCCTTAAACCAAGATTTATGGTGTGCTAGCTGCTTTTATGTATTTGATGTTGATAGCATGGCACTTTGGTTTATGACTGAATCTGATACGCGTCACGGTCAGATGATGCAGGTAAACCCTAGCATTGCAGGTACTGTTGCTGGCCAAACCCGTAATATTGCTCAAATCAAAGGGATTCAATTTCGCGGGAAAGTAGTTCTGTTGGCAGATGACGCCGAAAGTGTTGCCAGAGCACGCTACTGCCGTCGTTTTCCCATCGCGCTGACGGCCAAATCTCCTATCTGGCAACTCAATTTGAATGAAATAAAAATGGTGGATAACACCCTCGGCTTTGGCAAAAAATTACACTGGCAACGCTAAGGCGGTCGCCTTCCAATCCCCGTATTCAGTGAGTTTTACCATAATAAGTTTTACAGTCATGAATTGTGGTAACGGGTTATCGTAAATAGTGAATGACCTGATTATGACTGCCTCGCCAAATTAACGAGGGGTCATACAACGCCTGTTCAAACTTTCCATCTACCAGTACATGAAGATAGTTAACGACTTCTCGCTGGATTTCGCTTAATTGATTGAATATATAGCCTGTCCACAGCCAGATATCCTTATCTGGGCACTCTTCTCTTACCCGCTGAACTAATTGCAGTATAGTGGGGATATTGTGGGGATGCAGGGGATCGCCACCGGATAATGATAGGCCTTGCCGTTTAATACTATGGTCTTTCAAGTCAGCGATGATCTGATTTTCTATAGTCTGTGTAAAAGGCTGACCCGAATCAACCCGCCATGTACTTTGGTTGTAGCAGCCACGGCATTGATGTAAACAGCCCGACACGAACAAGGTGCAGCGGGTGCCGGGGCCATTAACGACATCAATAGGATAATATTGATGATAATTCATGGCATTAACCGATTTGACCATTACCGAGATGCTTCACACGACGTTTCACCTCTTCTTGCTTACCCGCGTTGAATGGGCGGGCATCTGGGCTACCGAGATAGCCACACACGCGGCGGATCACCGAGACATGAGCAGAGTCATGATTGCCACATTGAGGGCAAGCGAATCCTTTACTGGTACAGGCAAATTCTCCCGTGAAACCGCATTGATAGCATTCATCAATGGGGGTATTGGTGCCATAGTAAGGAACACGCGAGTAGCTATAATCCCAAACATCTTCTAATGCTTTTAAATTATGTTGCAGATTGGGGTACTCGCCGTAACAGATAAAGCCTCCATTAGCCAAAGGTGGGTAAGGCGCTTCAAAATCCAGTTTATCGTAGGGATTAGCTTTCTTCTCCACGTCCAGATGGAAGCTGTTAGTGTAATAACCTTTATCGGTAACACCCGAAATTACCCCAAACTCGGAAGTATCCAAACGGTAGAACCGATCGCATAAATTCTCACTTGGCGTACTGTACAGACTGAATCCATAGCCTGTTTCCTGCTTCCATTTATCAACTGCCTCACTGAGATATTTAACAATGGAAATGGCCTTTTGTTGGCGCTTTTCATCATCAAAAAGATGAATATGGTTGCCATATAGCGCATTTATCGTTTCATGGATACCGATATAACCTAATGAGATAGAAGCACGGCCCTGTTTGAAAATTTCGGCAATATTGTCATCGGTTTTCAGACGTACACCGCAAGCCCCTTCCATATAGAGGATGGGAGCAACACATGCCTTGGTGTTTTCGAGACGCGCAATTCGGGTCATCAGCGCTTTTTTCGCCAGCAACAAACGTTGATCCAAACGTTGCCAGAACGCGGTTTCATCTCCTTTGGCTTCGAGTGCAATACGAGGGAGATTGAGGCTAATCACGCCTAAGTTATTTCGCCCTTCATGAATTTGCTGACCGTTTTCTTCATAAACACTGAGAAAACTGCGGCAGCCCATTGGAGTTTTAAACGATCCTGTTACCTTAACCACCTGATCATAATTGAGGATATCGGGGTACATACGCTTGCTGGCACACTCCAGCGCTAATAATTTAATGTCATAGTGAGGGTCACCAAACCGATGATTCAGCCCATCACGGATCGCAAAAATCAGTTTGGGGAATACGGCAGTCTTGCGGTTTTTCCCCAACCCAGCAATCCGATTGCGCAAAATGGAGGTTTGAATAAGGTGGGATTCTTTTGACGTTCCTAATCCGAACCCGAAGGTGACAAACGGCGTTTGCCCATTAGCCGTATGTAGTGTATTGACTTCGTATTCCAGAGATTGGAAAGCATCGTAACACTCTTTTTCCGTGCGGGCTTCTGCATAGGCGGACTGATCTGCTATCTGCCACTCCCTGGCAATCGCCAGATGTTTGTCATAACTGGCTTTCACGAAAGGCGCGAGGACTTCATCAATACGATTAATGGTTGTGCCACCATAAATATGACTGGCAACTTGCGCGATAATCTGAGCAGTGACAGCAGTTGCGGTAGAAATAGATTTAGGCGGCTCAATTTCCGCATTGCCCATTTTAAAGCCGTTGGTCAGCATACCCTGTAAATCGATTAACATGCAGTTGAACATGGGGAAAAATGGAGCGTAATCCAGATCATGATAATGAATTTCTCCCTTTTCATGCGCCATAACTACATCATGCGGCAACATATGCTGTTTGGCATATTGTCTGGCGACGATCCCTGCCAATAGATCACGTTGTGTAGGGATGACCTTACTATCTTTATTGGCATTTTCATTGAGCAGGGAGACATGATTTTGCTCAATCAGGCCACGAATTTCTTGATCGAGTTGATCATGCCATTCAGGGGCGGTTCTCACGATATGACTCCTAGATATGTACCCACAAGCGCAAATGACATGAATGCCTATTTTTTGTCTGATGTGGATAATTTTGTGTATAAATACCATATATAGTGAATATATTTTATTTAAACACAATATGTAGAAAATTAAAGCTGATATACAACATGCAAGGTTGATCTAAGACAAAGAAAGATAAAGTTACCTTGGCGGGAACAGGAAAGGAAGGGTAAAAAATAATAGCCCTGATATTGGGATTATCAGGGCCATCGGACATAGAAAATTAGCTGCGGATGGCGATAGCTTCGATTTCGATTTTCACATCTTTTGGCAGACGGGCAACTTCAACACATGAGCGGGCAGGGAAAGGCGCATTATGTTCAGTGAAGAATGCTTTGTAAATTTCGTTCACAGCGTTAAAGTCATTCAGATCTTTAACAAATACCGTAGTTTTTACGATATCCGCCACTTTCAGGCCAGATTGTTCGATAATGGCTTTAACATTTTCCAAAGATTGACGAGCTTGTGCGGTAACCTCTTCAGGGATAGTTCCGGTTTTTGGATCAACAGGGATCTGACCGGAAGTGATAACCATGCTGCCCAGATCAACACCCTGAACATAAGGGCCGATTGCTGCTGGTGCATTCTCGGTATGAATAGAACGTGACATTCGAAACTCCTGTTTAACGTCTGAATAGAAAATTTTGCGGGATCGCCATTATAGTGCTCCCAACTCCTGCATCAAATGATACAGGGTATTTTTAAATTGCCGGAGCAGGTTTTTTTAATCGTTATTGATAACCGCTTGGCGATCAAATTCTTTTTCACAGTATTTACAGCGCAGCACCACATCATCTTTGGTCGCCATCACGTTAAAGCTGCTTTCAACCGGTTCATTATGGCTGATGCAATTGCCATTTGGGCAGATCAGAATACTGTCGATGCGCTCAGGCGGATTGATTGGCATTTTTTTCACTACCACATAATTTTCAATGTTGTTGATTGTGGCATGTGGTGCGTATATGGCGAGCTGGTTGGCTTGCTGCTCTGTCAGAAACGTATTTTCAATCTTGATCAGATCCTTTTTGCCCAGATGATTGGAAGGTAGATTCAGGCCGATGGTAATACGTTGATCTGTTTTGGTGAGTTTGAACAGAGACAATAATTTGAAGCCGACATGAGCCGGAATGTGATCGATAACGGTACCACATTTAATGGCTTCTACTTGTAATTGGTGGTCTTGAGTCATGTTGTGTCATGAATACCGTTTCGGTATTCTTCCTCCGGATATTAGGGGATCAAGGAAATCAGCCTATTTTCTCATATAAGATTGGGTATTTCCTCTATCGCGACGATGTTAGGAACAATAATTGCCTTCCTGCTATTCAGAAAATATATCCCAGAATTGGACAAAATCAGTGGAATGATTTCGGCCTCTTATACTGGGGGAGGTGTTAACTTTGCAGCAATGACGGTTAAATTAGAACCCTCTCAAAGTATGGTTGCATCCACGATTGTTGCTGATAATACAATGATGGTGGGATACTTTATTTTGTGGTGGAGAGGATATCGTTGCCCTCTAAGAATCTCAATTTGCAGTGTTGTAGTAAGAGAGAGGATCCCCAGCAGCATAGTTAACTATGTGACTGGGGTGAGTGAACGCAGATAACAAAGCTGTAACTTGAAAGACGACGAGTATATAACTTAAGAAATGAAGGATATTAATAACTACATGACGTTATAGATAAATCAGGTGAAAAATTTATTATATTGAAGCCAAAACCTTTTGATATCGTAACGGTATCTGTTCCTGATAACCACTGGAATGAAACAGCCGGGGCAACACATGTTGTCATTGTATTATGATACCAAGTGCGTGAAGTGTGGGCATGTCCGCAACCAATAAAGTTAACTTGATATTCTTCACAGAGTTCTAACAGTGTTTTAGCATTATTCAGCATGCAACTATCTACAAGTGGTGTACCAACTGGCATCACATGATGATGCATAAATATGGCAATATTAAAATTTCTGTTTTCAATAATTTTGCTTTCTAATTCATAAAGATTATTTTTAGATATAAAACCATAATCTTCACCTTCGACAACCGTATCGACAGACATAATATGCCAATCTTTATTGTTATATTCTTGTGAGTTGATAATGTATTTTCTTTTTTCTTCAGTGAGTGCGATATCAAAATTACTTTTGAGATCATGATTGCCAAGTATTGCAATATAAGGTTTTTTTAGCGACTCCATTTTATTTAAAAAGTATCGATAGGCATAGACATCCCCATCATTTGTAATATCACCGGATACGATAATTAACTCTATTTCGGTAATATTAATTATTCTATGTATTTCCTCACAAACAAAATCAAAATTGTCATAAGGATTTATATCAAATATTTTTTGTTCTCTGTTTCGGGTTAAATGTATGTCTGTTAATTGAATAGCTTTCATTTTTTATTACCTCCGAAAATAAATGGATTGTATGAGATATTCCAATCATATATATCAGTGGACTCTAGTTTTTTTACTTTGTCTGCCAATATTATTCCTATAGGTAGAAGGATAATGGACATTATTACTTTATAAGACCATGTTGTTGCAATTATTGTAATGAGTTCATTGAAGCTATATTTTGAAGACAGGCTTATAGGATATGCTGATAATAGAAGAGCAGCTTGAGTAATCATTGACGCAATGATATATCTGATGAAAAAAAATCGGCCGAGAAAGACTTTTTTTAAGGTAGATATCACGAACCCATTTATAAAATAAGAAATTGGTACTGAAGTCCATGTCCCTACCATAACACGCCAAAATTCACCAAATAATGCTTTGAAATTCATTGATATTTGATTATTTTCAGGTTGTGCATGGGATGCTGCAAAGATAATCATTACAAAGATTGATTGGCACAATACTATGGTCCAGACAGTTTTTACTCCTTGTCTATATCCATAAACTTCCGTTTGAATTGTGGAGATAAGGAAATAAAATGAGAATAAAATTCCACTAAATGTAATCTTAAAGCCGTGGAAATCTAGGGTTTTATAGACCAGAACATCACAAGTTATCATTATAGTGACGGATAACGAAATGAATAAGGAATCATATTTGAACTTTGAATTGGTAGGGTAATCTCGGTTCACTTTATCACCTTTAGTTTTGTGGTTTTTGATGATTTTATTTTTTCAGATCTTGATATTTCGTCGGAAATTTTTCTTCCATCTTTTAATCCTGACATGTAGGCGATTCTTACAAGACTACTTGGGTCTAATTTTTCTACTATATTCTTATCTATCAGTAATTCTTTTCCATTTACTTGTCTTCGAGAATAGTGATTTTGTATAGTAAATATCAGATCCCGCCTTTCTTCTATTATTTCGAATCTCTGCTTTTTTCTCATGTCATTTTCTTCAAAACGTGTTATAAATATGATGTCAGCAGGATTGATGTTGTATAGAAAATCACTTTCAAAAATATCTTCGGCAGTTGCTTTTATACATGTGTGGGTGCCTAATTCTTTAAGGATATAAAATCCGTTTTCTTTTATTGGATCGAATTTTTGTAAACTATATATATAACGAGGTTTGAATGTTTTTTTGAAAAAATCAATTATTTTATCCATAATTAATTTCCTATTTTAATTTTCTAATTGATTTTATCACAACACCAATTATTGTATAATTTTGAGTGAAGGTCATTTTACGTTCGTGTTCAATTCCTAATATTGAAAAGTAAATTCCACTTTCTCCTACAAAAATTTGCCTAAAACAAATAGGAGCATCTTTAATTTTTACAAGTACTACATCACTGTCACAAAAGCTTTCAGTTTTAGAAACTATTGCAATAGTGTTGCTATCAAAGTACGGCGATAGAAGGTTATTTGAAAATTCTACTGCGAAAAGTGAGCCTTCATGATCTTCCTGAATACTGAGTTTATATAGATTTGTGTTTACCACTTTCCCTGATGCATAGCCATCTAATTCGTCATAACGAATTAGGGGTATTGATGAAATAATCTCTTGATTTTCATTTGATTCAAATAATTTATTGTCTGTAATTTCACCAACATTGACACCAAATACATCCGCAATAGATGAAATAGTAGCAATAGTAGGATTCCCAACACCACGTTTAAGACTATTGATAGTGGCAATGCCAAGGCCTGTTAACTGACTCAGAGATTGTGAGTCTATATTGTTTTTTTTCATCAAAAAATCAATATTTTGTGCGATGTTTGACAACAAGGCATCAGATTCGGTTGTTTTCTTATTGTTCGGTTCTTGCATTATATCATCTCTTTGATAATATATTGTCGTGCGTTGATATTCATAATATTATGTTATCTATTAATATTTTGTAATACAAGATGTCGGCATCAGGGAAATTCTATGTATGTAGCGTAAGGCTCTAAGGAAGGGATATCAGAGAAAGGAATGATGAGTGTATAAACTTTGTGTCAAAAAGTCGTGTTCCTGCTCGTTATACTTAACAGATTGATGAATAAAGGTTATGAGCATAACGAGCAGGTGATGTTAATATGTACAACATTAGGGATGTATTGTGATGATATCTCTATCGAAAACCCCATTCTAGTACCAATATGTTCCTTACTTTCCAAGTTGTGTATTCTTATTTTCTGTATGTATCTCTTCCCCCTCACTATAAGCAAAATCTTTAGTCCCGAATCAAAATAGAAGCCTTACTCTCTATTCGGCCTCTGCTATCGTATATCTGATCTCCATCACACTATGTTCATGTTCACCGCTAATTGTCGTATTACGAATCATCATTAAACATCACACAGACCTATCTATGTATATATAGCAACTTTGGTTCACTGACCTGATGGAAATCGGAAAATTTGTGGAATTAGAGGTGTTGCTATAGATGCATTAATCGTAAATAGCTCGGTTTTTTCGTAAATTAAACACGGAATTACTACCACAATAGATAGGTAGGAGTATGATTATAAAGCGAAGGACGACTTTTAGTTTTTGGTTCACCTGTCAATCTGTGGCCTATTATGTTGACCACAACATAAAAGATAAGAGATTTTTATGAAATTTAAATCAAAAATAAAACCCTATCATGCAGCTGCTGGTGGTTGGGGGTCTTTGGAAGCAACAACTCGTTTTGTCTTTGACAGTAAACAAGCCTTAAAAAACATGGTTAATCTGATGCGGATGAACAAGCCCAGAGGCTTTGATTGTCCGGGATGCGCATGGGGAGATGACAATAAAAGCTTGTTCAGTTTCTGTGAGAACGGGGCTAAAGCAGTGACTTGGGAAGCAACTCGCAGACACGTTGAGCGGGAGTTCTTTGCTACTCACAGTGTCAGTAAACTTTACCAACAGAGTGATTATTTCCTTGAATATCAAGGGCGAGTCGTTGAACCGATGAGCTATAACCCGCAAACGGATCATTATGAGTCGGTTAGCTGGGATGATGCTTTTGCTCTGATTGCCAGCCATATAAAAGGCATGGATAACCCTGATCAGCTTGAGTTGTATACTTCTGGTCGAGCCAGTAATGAGGCTTCATGGCTTTATCAGTTGTTTGGCCGTGTTTTGGGAACGAATAACTTCCCTGATTGCTCCAATATGTGCCATGAAGCCAGTGGTTACGGTATGTTGAAAAGTTTAGGCGTGGGTAAAGGTACCATTTTGCTGAAAGATTTTGATCATGCTGATGCCATCTTTATATTCGGACAAAATCCCGGCACAAATCACCCCAGGATGTTGCATAGCTTACGGCATGCCGCAGAGCGTGGCACTCGCATTGTTACTTTTAATACTCTGCATGAGCGCGGTTTAGAGCGTTTCGCTGATCCACAAAAACCACTCGAAGTGATTACTCCAATGGCGGGTAACATTAGCCATCGTTACTACCAACCTAATCTTGGTGGCGATATGGCAGCGGTGCGGGGGATTGTTAAAGCGCTTTTGGAAACTCATAACGCTCTGTTGACTGAAGGTAAATCAGGTATTTTTGATCTGGAATTTATCGAAACCTACACCGAAGGCGTGGATGCTTATTTGCAAGAAGTTGACGCTACCGAATGGTCATTTATTGAAAAACAATCGGGGTTGACCGAAGCACAATTGCGCGAGGCTGCGAGTATTTACCAAAATGCTGAACGCGTTATTTGTACTTGGGCAATGGGAATCACTCAACATAAACACTCATTGGTTACCGTTCGTGAAATTGTTAATCTTCAATTACTGTTTGGTCAGTTGGGTAAACCCGGAGCAGGGCTTTGTCCGGTTCGTGGTCACAGTAATGTGCAAGGCAATCGGACGATGGGGATTAATGAACAACCTTTCAAGCCTTTCTTAGATAGTATGGCTGCCCATTTTGGTTTCGAACCCCCTCGTGCTCATGGGCATAATGTTGTGCAGGCGCTGAGTGCTATGTTGCGTGATGAAATCAAAGTTCTGATCGCTCTGGGTGGGAACCTCGCTGCAGCAGCTCCTGACAGCCTGCGTACAGAAGAGGCCCTGCGGCACTGCGACTTGACTGTGCATATCAGTACCAAATTAAATCGGAGTCATCTTGTTACCGGTAAAAAAGGTGCTCTTATCCTGCCAACATTAGGTCGTACTGAACGAGATATTCAGGTTACAGGTTCACAGTTTGTGACAGTAGAAGATTCTTTCAGCATGGTTCATGCCTCAGAAGGTGTGAATAAACCGTTATTTGATACCCAACGTTCTGAAACTGCGATCGTTGCAGGTATTGCGAATGCTACGGTAGGCAATACAGCAACGATTAACTGGCTGGAATTGGCTGGGGATTACAATAAGATCCGCGACCATATTGCTGCAACTATTCCGGGTTTTGATGGTTTCAATAAAAAATGTGAACATCCCGGTGGCTTCTATCTTGGTAATGCGGCAGCCGAATTACGTTTTGCCACACCGAGCAAAAAAGCAGAATTTAGTCATGCACCACTGCCGAAAACGCTGTTTCCGCAAATTGAAGGTGCTGAAGTTCCTTTTGTGTTGCAGACCTTGCGTTCTCATGATCAATACAACACTACGATTTATGGTTTGGATGATCGCTATCGAGGGGTTTATGGTCAACGGGAAGTGCTGTTTATGCATCCGGAAGATATCGCGCAAGCGGGATATGAGGAGGGTGATCTCGTCGATATCGAAACGGTATGGAATGATGGTATCAAGCGTAAAGTCTACGGTTTCAAATTGGTTTCTTACAACATTCCACGCGGCAACCTTGCTGCTTATTATCCAGAGACGAACCCACTAGTACCAATGAATAGCGTTGGTGAGGGTACAGGTACACCAACATCAAAGTCTGTGCCAGTGAAATTATCTCTCACAGAACAGAGTGAATCTGAAACTCAGCGTCTTGTATAAGATATTGATGGTTCAAAGTTCTGCTTAATAGCAGTTAGAAGTATGTCGATTCAAGCTCGGTTTTGGGAGATTGCGATATGATCTTCATTAAAACCGAGCTGGTCAAAATGCCCTGAATGGGCTTCCCTCAATTAAAGAAGATTAAACTTCTCATCATTTTTCTATGGCGATATCTTCATTCAATACCAGTGATAGCAATGCCTGACGCGCGTAAATGCCATTACCTGCTTGCTGAAAGTAGTAAGCATATGGTGTTTTATCGACATCTACCGTGATTTCATCAATACGTGGTAGTGGATGCAGCACTTTCAGGTTCTTTTTGACATTCACCAGATCTGCCGCGCGCAGAACAAACTGAGCCTTGATATTGGCGTATTCTGATGGGTCAAGACGTTCTTTCTGGACACGGGTCATATACAGAATATCCAGCTCAGGCATGACATCTTCAAAGTTGTTATGGAGACTGTAGCTCACTTGCTTTTCTTCCAGCATATGCAGGATATAGCTTGGCATCGCCAGTGCATCAGGCGCAATGAAACAGAAATGGTTACCGTTAAATTTCGCCAGTGCTTGCGTCAGTGAGTGAACGGTGCGGCCGTATTTCAAATCACCGACCATGGCGATTTTCAGGTTTTCCAGTCTGTTCTGAGTTTCCTGAATGGTGAACAGGTCAAGTAAAGTCTGGGTCGGATGCTGGTTTGCACCATCGCCGGCATTAATCACAGGGATATGGCCGGAAAACTCAGAAGCCAGTCGGGCTGCTCCTTCCTGCGGGTGGCGCATGACGATCGCATCGGCGTATTGGCTGATGATAGAAATGGTATCTGCCAGCGTTTCTCCCTTTTTACCTAATGAGGTATTGCTGCTGTCAGCAAAGCCAACGACGGAAGCGCCGAGTCGCTGAATGGCGGTTTCAAAAGAGAGACGGGTACGGGTCGAGGCTTCAAAAAAGCAGCTCGCGATCACTTTATTTTTCAGTAATTCAGTCTGCGGATTGGCTTTCAATGTAGCGGCCGTTTGCAATACCAATTCCAGATCTGTGCGGCTCAGATCATTAATTGAAATGATATGTTTGCGATATAACGGATTAGCCATGTGTACGTTCCTCTTTTTGACTTCTAGCCTTGGACTGGGCAGCAAAAAAAAGCCCCTCAATTGAGGGGCTTTTTAAATGTTCGGTTGAGCAATGGAAAAAACAATACGCCCACGCTGCCAACAGACAGTTTTTCGTTAGCTTGATGTTTTGTAACGGCCTTTACAGCGCAATCTTTCATGTTTTCTCCCAGCAAATCGTCGCGCATTATACTCACGATAGCATCCACCGCAAGGTTTGCCGGAAGAAATTTTTTTCTGTTATTCGTTTTTGTCGCCTAAACTCACTGCCATTCTATTGAGCGCATTTATCAGGGAAATCGCAGCCGTCAGGTCAACAATCTCTTTTTCTGTAAAGACGGCATCAAGGCGTTCTTTGATCTTATCCAGTGTGCTTTGCTTAAGATCAGTCGTCAGGGCTTCACACCACTCCAGCGCCAGTTTTTCTTTGGGGCTGTAGATGCTGGAATTGAACCATGCGGGTAATTTATCCAGTTTGACCTGTTCGATACCATGTTTATTACGGATTTCTTCAGCATGAAGACGGCAGCAATAGGCACAGCCATTAATTTGGGATACCCGTATTTCTACCAGTAGAATGAGAGACTGATCCAGTTCAGAGGCATGTATTTCTTCATAGCTTTTATATAACGGGTTAATAATTTTAGGTGAGACTTTCGCGTAATTCATGTTTATTTCTCCGAACTTTTACTTTGTGTGGAAAAGGATAACGAAAAGCCAGTAATGCCGTTTTGTTAGAACGGTATTGAAATCCATTGGGTATACCAAGAAATTGGGTGAACCAAGAAGTAGTGCTTTTAATTATTATCGATATTTGGTACAAGCAATAGACCCAAAAATCATTAATCTTTATGTACCACGAGATGAATAAACCTCTTGAGCTAAAATTAGATAGGTTGTCAAAAACACCTCTCACTGAACAAATTCGTATTGGGATCACAAATGCGATTGAGAAAGGTGTATTGAAATCAGGAGCACGTTTACCTTCATGGCTTGATTTAGCAGCTCAATTGGGTGTATCCCGGGGAACAGTCCGCATTGCTTATGAAAGATTAATGGATAATCAATTGATTACAGCATCACGATCAACGGGAACTCGTGTAGTGGAACGTCCTAATACAGTTATAAAAGAACAGGGTATTAAGCCTAGTTCTTTTATGGACATGTATAAAGAATTTACGGCTGGGCCTGCCATCTTTCAAATGGGTGTTCCTTCACAAGAAAATTTACCAATTAAGCTTTTTTCAAGGATACGTTCTTATGGAATTCATGCAGAATTAGGAACATCCATCAGTTATCCTGACCCATGTGGAGAACTGGGTTTAAGACGTGAAATTGCCAGTTATCTTGCTATTTCTCGTGGAATTGCATGTTCACCATTTCAAATTATTATTACCAACGGTTTTGCAGGGGCACTCGGGCTTACTCTCAAGGCGCTTGGGATTGAGGGAGAACAGGCGTGGATAGAAAATCCATGTTTTCCATTAACACGCAAGGGATTAGAGTTAGGTAAATTATCTATTGTCCCTGTCCCTGTAGATAAGGAAGGTCTTATTGTTGAGCAGGGGATAACACAAGCCCCTAATGCAGCTCTCGCTATTGTTACTCCTGGTCAGCAAGCACCCCTCGGTTACACATTATCATTAGAACGACGTTTACAACTTCTAAACTGGGCATCAAAAGAAAATGCCTGGATCATTGAAGATGATTATCTTAGTGAATTACGACTGGAAGGTAGAGCTACCCCGGCATTAGCCTCATTAGATCAAGCAGGACGAGTTATTCATATTGGCTCTTTTAGCAAAACACTGAGTCCCTCATTGAGATTAGGCTTCATTGTTGTGCCATTGCATTTAGTGAATCAATTCTCTGAAATTGCAGTCTGTCTTTCACCAGCTCCGGGGCCGGCTGTCCAATTAGCGACTTCAGAATTTATGAAAAAAGGTCATTATATGCGGCATATTAGGCGTACAAAACGTTTATATTTAACTCAGCGAAATGAATTAATGACTCAACTCCAAGCACGCAATAATAGTTTCCAACTTTTGGCAGGAGGCCTATCAGTGCTGATAAACCTCCCACAAAATGTTGATGATGTTTCTCTGGTGAGAAAAATGGTTCAAGTCGGTTTAGCACCTGCACCATTATCTGTCTGGTATGATATTAATAGCCCCCAACAAAAAGGACTATTATTAGGAGTGGCTATGGCTCCGATAAAGCATCTTTCAAGAGCATGTGATCAGCTCATCGAAGCAATTAATATTTCATAAGGCAATATTAATTTAAAAACCATTTGTTCTTTTTAACGGAAATTACTTCACTGTAAATACCGCAAAATCTTCGGCCAGATCGGTATTAGGGAAGATTTCCCGACACTCTGCCAATAATCTCGGGCACTCTTCGAGACCATATCGGCCACTGATATGTGTGGCGATAAAATGTTTCACCTTGGCATCCTGCGCCAGTGTTGCGGCTTGTTTGGTGGTGGAATGCCCTCGTTCATTGGCTTTTGCGGCAAATGCATCTTCCAGCGTGATTTCATGCACCATCACATCAACATTAGCGGCCAATTTCAGCGCTTCCGGCGTAGGTTCGGTATCCCCGAAAATGGCCAGTGACTTGCCACGGATCGGAGTGCCTAAGTAATCGTTTCCACAAATCGTACGGCCATCCTCCAGCGTTACCGTGCCGCCTTGTTTCAGTGTCTGCATCCACGGGCCACGGGGAATGCCATCTTGGCTCAGCTTTTGGGCATCGAGCGAACCGGGCTTGTCGTGCTCTTCAATACGATAGCCATAACACTCTACACGATGGTTCAGAGTATACGCTGTGACTTTCAATTCTCCGTCATCAAACAGTTGGCCGGGTTGAACTTCGATAATCTCTAGTGGATAGGTCAGGAAAGAGCTGCTTAGCTGTAATGCAGTTTCCACAAACTGACGTATGCCCGTTGGCCCGTATAAAGTCAGGGGATCAGTAGATCCTCCCATCGAACGGCTACACAATAATCCGGGTAAACCGAAGATGTGATCCCCGTGCAGGTGGGTGATAAAGATTTTTTCCAGCTTGGAGATTTTGATGGGGGAGTGGAGGATTTGGTGCTGTGTACCCTCGCCGCAATCAAACATCCAGAGTGCGTTGCGGATGCCCTGTAGATCGAGCACCAAGCTGGTGACGTTGCGCTCTTTGGTGGGAATGCCTGCACTGGTGCCTAAAAATTTCAGTTCCATGTTGTCGCTCTCTTATTTATTGTTGTTTTAATAATGTTGGATGCTCTCCCAATCCAGATCGAATCGGGCAAGGTACTTGCGTAATCTATCGGCATCATTGGGCTGTTTTTTCTGTTGGCGTGAAACGGCAAATAATTTACGTCCCGCTTCCGATAAGCTGTTGGACTCGCGGCAGACTTTAATTACTGTTTCCAATTGTTGGCGATCAAACAGATCAATTTCCGGAAAATTATCGGGGAGCAGAGAAGAGCATTCTTCTCCGTGCCAATTTTGCTCGAGTCGTATGATTTCTTCGTCAACCGAGAGTTGATTAATACGTCCATTTTCGGCGAATGTCGCCATTCGTGCGACTGATGCACTAAGCTCACGAAAATTCCCCCGCCACTGCGCCTGTTCAGAACAGGCAAAACGCAGGTAAGTCTGCCGTGCTTCCTTATCGAAGCGAACTTGTGTTTGTTGCATTTGTGCATAGCGGGCAAGTTCATAATCAATGTTCGGCTCGATATCTTCACTGCGTTGTGCGAGGCCGGGCAGTTGGTAAGTCCACATATTGATGCGGGCATACAAATCTTCGCGGAATTTGCCCTGAGCGACCCAATCACGCAGGTCGCGGTGTGTACCGGCAATTAATTGGAAATCGCTGTGTACTTCCTTATCCGAACCGTAAGGCAGAAAACTTTTTTCTTCGATGGCCTTCAGTAACATCGCCTGCTCATCCAACCCCAGCTCTGCCACTTCGTCAAGAAACAAAATGCCGCCATTGGCTTCACGCAGTAGTCCGGTACGTGGTTGGATCGCCCCTGTAAATGCCCCTTTGACGTGACCAAACAACGTGGACATCGCATTATCACCACGCAAGGTAGCACAGTTCACTTCCACAAACCGACCTTTGAGTAAATGACGCGATTGCTGTAATTGATAGATCCGGCGCGCGAGAAAAGATTTACCGGCCCCCGTTGGCCCCGTAAGCAGAATTGGCGCGGTAGAGCGCAGAGCGACACGTTCGATTTGATCGATCAGACGGTTGAAATTGGCATTACGTGTGGCGATACCGGATTTCAGAAACGCCACTTGTTCCTGCTGTTCACGTAAAAAGCGGCTGGTCAGGGTGGTATAGCGGCTGAGATCTAAATCGATAATCGTGTAAATGCCCTCAGGATGGCTCTCGTGATCGCCACTTTGAGGGGACGTTTGGAGCAATTGGGCGGGCAGATAACGGGCTTCGGTCAACAGGAACCAACAGATCTGTGCAACGTGGGTGCCGGTCGTGATATGCACCAGATACTCTTCGTTTTCAATATCGAAAGGATAACGAACAGCAAAATCCAGCAAAGCAGTATAGACTTCTTCAAAGTCCCACGGATCTGCGATTTGGATTGCGTTCAACACCACTTCTGTCTGTGGTGAAACTTGTTCAATATCCTCTTTTACTCTCTGCGCCAGAACTGCGTCATTGGGCTGGTATAACAACTCTAGTTTATCAATCGGCAGCTCTGGTTGTTGGCACATGCCAATGGTAGGACGCCATTTTTCCCAGCGATTGGCCTTCTTGCCTCTTCTATCCAGCGTTGTACCCAACACCCCAATGGCGACTCTGCGTTTCATTATCTTCCCTGTTTTTAATTATCTAAATTTATAAAAAACGATATGAAAAGATAAGGAATTTAAACTGTAAAAACAATCACCAAAAATAGATGAAAATAAAAACAATTATTTTTCAAATAGATAAAAAGTATTTCTGCTTTTTTTCAACGTTGGCACGCAATTGGCAATAAAGCAGGGAGTCAACACACTGAAATAGCATGGATTCAAAATCCAGCCGGTGCATGGGTGATGGCAGAGGTCATTACACTGCATGTATTCCGTCAGTGAACAGACAATTGACGAGCAACTTAGGGTTCTATCGGATACGCGCTAAAACAAAAAAATAAAAACCCGTGACTGCCTGTTGAGAGTGACCATTTTGAAGACATCGGCAGATGTCGCTGAGTTAAAGGCAGGATACTGAGCTACTGTAGTTTGAGTACTGATGTATCCCCCCTTTAGTTTCGCTTTGATGCCCAGTTTTCAGAATGAAGGGAATATAAAAAGGAAAATAACCATGATGAAAAAAATAAAAATATTGCAGGGACAGATTGGCTTATTGGCAAAAGAGGGTGAGTACCAACAGATTTTGACGGCAGGTGAATATCGTTTCTATGACTGGTTCAACAAACTGAAATTGACGGTTTTTGAACTGGATGGTACCGAAATTGATACCAAACTGGCGGAACACTTACGTCAGTACCATGCCGATTGGGTTGAACAGCACTGTGATGATCTTCGGCTTGCCGAAGATGAAATGGGGTTGCTGTATGAACATGATTTGCTGATAGAGATTATATCACCGGCGACTCGTCGTCTGTATTGGACGAATGGTGGCCTGCGTCGAATTGAAATACGCAAAACTGCAGAACAGGCTGTTTCTCCCGAGTTATTGACTTTATTGCAGCCTTCAAAGGCAAGTAAGCGCAGTGTAAAAGGATTGGATGGCTTACTACTCGTCACGATCCCTGCATGGCATATCGGGATTTTGAAAATTGACGGAATGGTGCAGAAATTATTGCAACCGGGTCTGCAAGGTTACTGGCGTTTTGGGCATGAGGTCACGGTTGAGATCGTAGATACACGCTCGAAAGCACAAGTTGAAGAAGCTCTGGCGGAGCATTTGCACCAACACCATTGCGACTGGGTAGAACAATATTGTGATGGCATCCAGATTGGGGATGATGAGATGGGATTGCTGTATGAGCATGAAGTTCTGATGGAGATTTTGTCCCCTGCAACGCGCTGCTTATATTGGAAAAATGGTAATCCTCGTCGCATTGAGGTGCTTAAATCTTCAGAGCTGGAAGTTTCGCCTGAGCTGGTTTCTTTGCTTGCCTCTTCTATGTCGCGTAAACGGAGCGTGAAAGGGTTGGATAGTGTGTTGATCGCCCAAATTCCAGCCTGGCATGTCGGAGTTTTAAAAGTGGATGGCGCAGCGCAGGCGTTATTACTACCCGGTTTAAAAGGTTACTGGCGAGTTGGATATGACGTAACCGTTGAGATCGTCGATACCCGTTTGCAGGCTCTGGAAGTGGGTGGGCAAGAAATTTTGACGCGTGACAAAGTCAATTTGCGCATCAACTTATCGGCCAACTGGCGTTATCACGATGTACTGATGGCTTACGAACAACTGAGTGAACCAGTGGCATATTTGTACCGTGAGCTGCAATTTGCCCTGAGAGAGGTGGTTGGGACTCGTTCGTTGGATGAATTGCTGGAAAACAAACAAGTTATTGATGAACTTGTAAGCAAACAAATCCGGCAGATGACGGAAGATTTTGGTCTGGAAGTGGCCTCTTTGGGGGTAAAAGACATTATTTTACCCGGCGATATGAAAGCCATTTTGTCGCAAGTCGTTGAAGCGGAAAAATCCGCACAGGCTAACGTGATCCGCCGTCGAGAAGAGACTGCGGCGACACGTTCACTATTGAACACCGCGAAAGTGATGGAAAACAACCCAATTGCTTTACGTTTGAAAGAATTAGAAACATTGGAAAGTATCGCTGAACGTATTAATCAAATTTCTGTATATGGCGGTTTAGATCAGGTTCTAAACGGACTGGTACAAATTAAAGGATAACAAAAATGACAACAACTGAAATGAAAACCAACGCTTATAACTTATTGACGCAAGAGAATGGCGCACCTGTAAAAATGTGGACAAATGGAGTTCCGGTTGATCCGAAAGCCATTATTCAATTGCAAAACACCGCCAAAATGCCTTTTGTGTTCAAACATCTGGCAGTAATGCCGGACGTGCATGTCGGTAAGGGTTCTACGATTGGTAGCGTGATCCCGACACGCGGTGCCATTATTCCGGCTGCGGTTGGGGTGGATATTGGTTGTGGAATGATTGCGGTGCGTACTTCACTGGTAGCGTCTGATTTGCCGGATAGCCTGTTGAATATCCGCCATGCCATCGAAGCCGCTGTACCACATGGGCGTACCGTGAATAGAGGAAGCCGCGATAAAGGATCTTGGAATAAGGCACCGGAGATTGTGGATCAACATTGGGCGACGTTGGCGGATGGGTTTAAGTGTATTACCGATAAATACCCCAAATTGTTGAACACTAATAACCATCAGCATTTGGGAACACTGGGAACGGGGAACCATTTTATCGAGTTATGCCTTGATGAAGCGGATCGTGTTTGGGTAATGCTGCATAGCGGTTCCCGTGGTGTAGGTAACGCTATCGGTAATTTGTTTATCACACTGGCGCAGCAAGATATGCAGCAGCATATCGCTAACCTGCCAGATCGCGACTTGGCGTATTTCGAGGAAGGAAGCCGCTATTTTGACGATTATATGGAAGCAGTAAGTTGGGCGCAGGATTACGCCCGTCAAAACCGGGAAGTGATGATGCACCGTGCGCTGGAAGCGTTGTCACGTGAGATCCCAAAACCCTTTACGACACAGCAGGAAGCGGTGAATTGCCACCATAACTATGTGCAGCGCGAGCAGCATTATGGTGAAGATGTTCTGGTAACACGTAAAGGTGCGGTATCTGCCCGTAAAGGCCAGATGGGGATTATTCCGGGTTCGATGGGAGCGAAAAGTTATATCGTCCGTGGTCTTGGAAACGAAGAGAGTTTTTGTTCATGCAGCCACGGAGCGGGGCGCATAATGAGCCGTACCGAGGCGAAAAAACGCTTTACCGTCAGCGATCAAAAACGGGCTACTGCGCATGTAGAATGCCGTAAAGACAGCGATGTGATCGACGAAATTCCAATGGCGTACAAGGATATCGATGCCGTAATGGAAGCGCAGTCATCGCTGGTGGAAATCGTGCATACCCTGCGTCAGGTGGTGTGTGTAAAAGGATAAGAATAATAAGATAAGAAAAGATGGAAGAAATGGAAAAGGAAATAAAAATAACCACCGTCAGCTCTGCCATGCGTTCGTGCATTAGACAGAAATTGGCTGATATAGAAAAAAACTATGGCGTGATGATACTGTACGCTTGTGAATCTGGTAGTCGTGGGTGGGGTTTTGCCTCACCTGACAGTGATTACGATGTGCGGTTTATTTATGTCCATCAGATGGATTGGTATCTCAAAGTGGAAGCGGAGCGGGACGTAATCGAATTACCTATCAGTGATGAATTGGATATTTGTGGTTGGGAATTACGCAAAACTTTAAAATTGTTGAAACAGGCAAACCCAACTTTGATGGAATGGTTAGATTCTCCCATTATTTACCATGCCGATCCGGTAGCGGCCAATGGGCTGAAAGCGATGGTGCCACATTTTTTTTCGGCTATTAAAGCCCGCTATCACTATCTTTCTATGGCAAAGAAAAATTTCCGGGCCTATCTACAAGGTGAGGAAATTCGGCTTAAAAAGTACTTTTACGTATTGCGTCCATTGCTTGCTGTTCGCTGGATCGAAATGGGTAAAGGCGTCCCACCGATAGATTTTGAAACGTTGGTTAAGGGAACGGTGGATGATCCACAATTAAAACTGGAAATTGATGATCTACTGAGGATTAAACGGACAGCGAATGAGACAGAATATGGCCTGCGTAAACCGAGGATTTATGCTTTTATCGAATCGGAATTGGATGAGACATTGGCACGATGTGAACTTAGGGATAAGCGCGACCAACGTCACGAGTTACTGGACGATTATTTAAAGCAGTGGGTGATGAAACGCAGATTCAATTATCATCAAAAATAGGGAATTCATATTAAGACTAACAGATGAAAAATATGGAACACGTTTTTACTAAAACTAGTAGGTTTTTAAGCTATGTTCTGCGTCATCAGCCGGAATCCATAGGCTTAACATTGGATAACGAAGGATGGGCTGATATCGGTATGCTGATAAAATGTGCGGCTCAGCATGGTAAGCGTTTGAACTGCGCGCTGATTGAGACGATTGTCGATACTAATGACAAAAAACGGTTTGCTATTTCTGCCGATCAGAAGCGCATAAGGGCAGTACAAGGGCATTCAACACAGCAGGTAGATATCTGCTATCAAGAGAAAGCTCCTCCTGGCATTTTGTACCACGGCACAGCTACCCGTTTTTTGGATTCCATCTTTAAACAAGGGCTCGTAGCAGGAACGCGGCATTACGTGCATTTATCGGCGGACAAATCTACGGCGATTATCCTGAAAATTGAATCCCAGTTGATGTATGAACAGGGATTTAAATTCCATCAGGCGGATAACGGTGTTTGGTTGACGAAAACCGTGCCTGTTGAATATATGAGTGTCATTTAGCATCATCAGTAAACATTTTTACACACTCTGATTTTGGAGATAAAACATGACGGTCGTGGATTCTCTGCTTGCATTTGTTGTGGCTGCTACATTACTGACATTGACACCCGGGTTGGATACCGCATTGGTTTTGAGAACCGCAACGGCAGAAGGGGGTAAAAAGGCTTTTCATGCTGCCCTTGGGATTAATGCGGGTTGTTTTATTTGGGGAGCAATGGTGGCATTTGGCCTTGGTACATTGATTGCAGTTTCTGAAATGGCATTCAATATTCTGAAATGGTGTGGAGCGCTTTACTTATTCTGGCTGGGGAGCCAAATGATTCTGCGTCCCAAGCAGACATTAGCGGGGGAAACATCTTCTTCAGTCAAGGCATCAAACTGGTTTATCAAAGGCATGTTAGGTAATGTGTTGAATCCAAAAATGGGCGTGTTTTATGTTTCATTTTTGCCTCAATTTATTCCGCAAGGGCATTCACCCATTTTATGGACATTCAGTTTGGTGACGATCCATGTATTACTCGGCACATTGTGGTCATTATCACTGATTTATGCCACACGCCCACTTTCCCATATCTTACGCCGTGAAAGTGTTGTTAAGTGGATGAATCGGGCAACAGGGGGGATCTTTTTATTTTTTGCATTTAAATTGGTATTGAGCCGCCGTTGATATTTTTATTCTACAATTAATATATACTTAATAAACTTCTATTTTTAGCTCGAAAGATGAAAGGTATATATTAATTCATATCCAATATTAAATTAATTTATATTTGTTTTTTTAGACAATTTGAATAACGATCATAAAATTTATGCAAATAGTGGTTAATTTTTATGTATTCATATCTTATGAATAAATTACTCCACTATTTATCGTTTCACTATCATGGGCACTGTATAAACAAAGCGGGTAAATATATAAATGAAAATTAATTTTCTCCAATTTGATGTTAAATTTTTTCCAGAAAATAGCAAAACGACAGACAGACTTTATGAGAATGGTAATCAGCAAGTTAAGGTAGAGGTTACTATTTTGAAACTAGTTGATGGCATGTATAAACCTTTAACTGATGAAGAAAAAGAGAGTGTGACGCTTATTGCGCGGGCTTCGAATTTGAAACCGGGGACATCCATGTATCCAGGTTGGGCATGTGATAAAACCAAGAATGACTTCGATGAAGGAATTCGGGGGAAAATATAAATGGCGCAATTAACTCAAGTGAGGTGAATGATGCTATCACTACCTCTCCTGATACTGTTTATCGTTATCTGAGAGTGAGGGGCGATGCCGGGACTAGAAGAGAATTTATAGCTGAGGTAACCATTCATGGACAAAAATTCACAAACGTTGGGGTAGCGAAGAATCCGCAGTCAGAAATAGTGTCGGTAAAGCCCACGTGCCGCATATGGACTACAAGGTCATGAACTTGAAATAAAAACTGAAGAAGCTTATAAGAATGAATTTGAAAGCGGACATTACGTAGGTACCGATATTTATTATTGGAAGTTACCTGATTCATTAACAATAAAAGGCTATGAGCTTATTGATTTTAAAGCTCAACTCATCGAAGTCGGCGGAATTATCTGCAATACTAATCAAAATAAGCCCCATTACGAATGGGTATAGCGTTCTCTTCTGATATAGAAGAAATTTCAGTTAATAGTCTGATGGTAGATGTCGATTTACCTGATGGTGATAGAAAGATACGCCTAAATACTGACAATAATGTTATCAGAGCTTCTCTTGGATATTGTGATAATTATAACTCTAAACGTCCAGAGTATGATTCAGGTTGTATGGTTCAAATAACAGATAATTTTGGCTGTATATCTAAGCTCTTAATAATGGGAAATAGAGATTTTACAAAATTATATATTGTTGATGAGTAACCCTATCTTCCTCTACCAGTAAATGACGATATTAATGGTATATCTTTTATGTTTCGCATTGTCTCTTTGTTGCTTGCATGACTTACACCAGTCACATGGTTGGCTATGTGACTGGTGATTCATTTTTTTTTTTTACAAATCCAGTTCTTTCACCAGCGTTGCTACCATTATCGCCTTAATAGTATGCATTCGGTTTTCCGACTGATCAAACACAATGCTGTGTTCTGATTCGAATACTTCATTAGTGACTTCTAACCCACCATATAGATTAAATTCCTCCGCAAGTTGTTTACCCAGCATCGTTTCTTCATCGTGGAAAGCGGGAAGACAGTGCAGG
Source organism: Xenorhabdus hominickii (assembly GCF_002632725.1). GTDB lineage: Bacteria > Pseudomonadota > Gammaproteobacteria > Enterobacterales > Enterobacteriaceae > Xenorhabdus > Xenorhabdus hominickii. The sequence goes on along the minus strand of NZ_NJAI01000001.1, from coordinate 450,103 downwards.
AATTTCACTTTAGGATTGCCCGTTAATTTCACGACATTCATATTGACCTGATAAGGCTTCAATAACGTAATGCGTTCTTGCCAGACTGACTTCGGTTCGCCCATGGATACCCAAACATCGGTATACAGGTAATCCGCGTCTTTCACACCTTGCGTAATATTTTCTGTCAGAGTGATCTGGCCGCCAGTTTTTTCCGCTTGTTTTTGGCATTCTGCAACCAAATGTGTATCTGGCCAACAAGCTTTTGGTGCGACCAAACGAAGATCCATGCCCGTTAATACGGCTGCTTCCAACATGGTATTGCCCATGTTATTGCGGGCATCGCCCAGATAAGCAAATTTGATTTCAGACAATGGCTTATCGCTGTGCTCCTGTATCGTCATTAAATCGGCCAGCAGCTGAGTCGGGTGGAATTCATCAGTCAGGCCATTCCAAACGGAAACACCGGCATATTGCGCTAATGTCTCAACAATGTGCTGACTGTGACCACGGTATTGAATTCCATCATACAGGCGTCCAAGTACTCGCGCGGTGTCCTTGATGGATTCTTTGTGCCCAATCTGGTTGCCACTTGAGCCTAAATAGGTGACATTGGCACCTTGATCGTAGGCAGCAACTTCGAATGCACAGCGTGTACGAGTAGAGTCTTTTTCAAAAATCAGGGCGATATTTTTTCCCTTGAGTAAAGGCGATTCTTTATCTGATTTTTTATTCGATTTTAATTTATGAGCCAATGTTAAAAGAGCATTAATTTCTATTGGTGTAATATCAAGCAATCTAAGTAAGTTACGTTGAAATAATGGGTTCATTACGCATTGTCTCCATTAGTGAAAAATTGAATTTATATTCAATATATATCGATAAAAAATTCAATTACAAGCTTTGTTTTCGGAGCTCATGAGGGGGGAGTTATTAAGACTGACTATGAATCAGTCGCTTACGGTTTGTACTTCTCCTTGAACAAAATTGGATAGATATATCCTTTGTAGAAAAAAGATGGGAGAATGCAAAAATTGGACAGCCAACAGATAGAGGGGATTGGCATGGCAGACCCACATGCTTTAGAAGAACAGCGTGAAGAGACTCGTTTGATCATCGAAGAATTATTGGAAGATGGCAGTGATCCAGAAGCGCTTTATATCATTGAGCACCACTTTTCGGCGGAAGACTTTGATCAACTGGAGAAGGCCGCCCTCGAAGCATTTAAGTTAGGCTATGAAGTAACAGATGCGGAAGAGTTGGAAACGGAAGATCGCGTTGTTTTGATGTGTTGCGATGTGATTAGTGAAAGTCGCCTAGAAGCTGAACTGATCAACGTACAGGTTGAGCAACTGATGGATTTGGCTGAAAAGATCGGTGTTAATTACGATGGTTGGGGGACGTACTTTGAAGATCCCAACGCGCCAGATGATGAAGACGATGAAGTCGATCTCTTCCCGCCTGAGGAAGATGAACGCAGATTGCACTAATTTTTGTCAGCGCCAAATGCCCCACTTAAACTGTGGGGCTTATTTATTGGTGATTATGGTCGTTATAGTGCCTTGATCATCCGGACTTCACAGTCGCTGTGGCCTGTATTGCCCAGTGGTTCATCAATATGGCTGAAGCCCAGTTTTTCATACAGGGCAATGGCAGCTTTCAGCGTTTCTGTTGTTTCCAGATAGCAGCATTTAAACCCTTGTTGTGTACCGAATTCCAGAGATTTCTGCACAATTTGCTTGGCTACGCCTTTTCCTCTCAATACGGATGACAGGTACATTTTCTGCAATTCACAGGTATCACCATCACCACCTGCAAGTGGTGCAACACCTCCGCCGCCAACAATTTCCCCATCCATTTCAATGACCCAATAAGCGCTGCGTGGCTGGCTGTAAACTTCGTACAGTGTATCCAGAATCGGATCAGCAACAGCAAAACCTTTGTCTGCGGTTAAGCCATGCTCGGCGGAGACTTCACGGATCACTGTGGCAATACCTGAATTATCTTGCTGGTTAATGGGGCGAATGATGTAGTTTTGTGTTGTTTTTGCTGTCATTATTTTCTCTTTATATTATTTATTGGTAGGGAGGATAAATAATACAGCATGGGATGTATTGTTTTAACTAATAATTAACCAGTTAAGTATGGGGTCGTGGTTCCACATCAAGTTACCGACAAGGCGCTGTTTTTATCCGGTATTTTAATCACTATTGATCTGATTTAACTTCAATTTTTTCTGAATAATGAAGTTGAAAATAGCGTTCTAAAAATTCAATCGTTACTCTGATACGAGCAGACATGGCTAGACGTGTGACGTAGACCGCCCAGATATTAGCTGATTGATAATATTCAGGAAGAATATGGACTAATGTACCTGACTTGATGTTTTCTCTGACATCCCAATAAGAGCGCAGGGTAATGCCATGACCATCAAGGCACCATTGATGAATGATTTCACCATGATTGGATGACATCGGCCCGGTGACTTTCACCGATTGAGAGCCAGTACTGTTTTGCAACTGCCAAATTCCGAAGGGGTGATCTCGCTCTTTGATCACCAGACAGGAGTGAGCAGGGAGTTCATTAAGTGATTTTGGCATCGGATTACGCGTGAGATAAGAGGGGGATGCACAAAGGATCCGGTGGTTAGACGCAAGTTTGCGTGCGATAAGGTTATTATCAATATCATCACCAACACGAATATCTAAATCAATGCCTTCAGTCGCTAAATCTACAATGCGATCTTCCACGTCAAACCGGAGTTCCAATTGTGGGTAGGCCTGAATGAGTGCTGATAAAGCAGGCGCAACGAATTTCCGCCCAAAACCGAAACTACTGACTACCCTAATTGTTCCTTGAGGTTCTTGCCGAAGTTCAGAAAGTTCATCAAGCATCTGGTGAACATCATTGAGAATACGTTGTGCCCATTCGTATATTCGTTCACCATCTTCCGTAATCGATACCCGACGTGTTGTTCTGTGTAATAGAGTGACATTCAATATGTTCTCTAAGATCGCAATGCGTTTACTGATAAAGGCCGGAGATGCCCCAATTTCTTCGGCTGCTGCAACAAAACTTGCTCTCTTGGCGACTAAAAGAAAAACCCGCAGATCCTGTAAAATAGGAAGATTGTTCATAAATCGTAAATTATGTTTCTACATTTTTAAGATTGAATACGAATCAGTCAATTATAAGATAGCTCAAAAGTCAATTTTGTATCCTGATAAATGAGAGATATCTAATGAAAAAACCGTTTAAGATTGCTGCAATTCCGGGGGATGGAATTGGCCATGAAGTTCTTCCGGAAGGAATTCGGGTATTGCAGGCTGTAGCTGAAAAGTGGGATCTCTGTTTATCGTTTGAGTATTTCGAGTGGGCCAGTTGTGACTATTATCTTAAGCACGGCACAATGATGCCTGATAATTGGTTTAAGCAGCTAATGGCGTTTGATGCCATATATTTTGGCGCTGTTGGCTGGCCTGAAACGGTACCTGATCATATCTCGCTTTGGGGTTCATTGCTTAAATTCCGTCGTGATTTTCAGCAATATGTCAATTTGCGGCCTGTCCGTCTCTTACCGGGGGTGCCTTGCCCGTTAGCGAACAAAAAACCGGAAGATATCGATTTTTATGTTGTCAGAGAGAATACTGAGGGAGAATATTCTACTATTGGTGGCCGTTTTCATGAAGGTACGGAACATGAAGTGGTGATCCAAGAATCGGTTTTTACCCGCCGTGGTGTTGATCGCATATTAAAATATGCGTTTGAATTAGCCCAAAATCGTCCGCGTAAATTATTAACGTCTGCCACTAAATCAAATGGATTGGCGATTAGCATGCCTTATTGGGATGAGCGTTTTGAAGAGATGGCAAAACAGTATCCTGATATTAAATGGGATAAACAACATATTGATATTCTTTGTGCCCGGTTTGTATTAAATCCGGAACGATTTGATGTCGTTGTTGCTTCTAATTTGTTTGGCGATATTCTTTCTGATCTGGGGCCGGCATGTACTGGAACGATTGGGATTTCACCTTCTGCTAATCTGAATCCGGAAAGGCATTTTCCTTCTTTATTTGAACCTGTTCATGGATCTGCGCCAGATATCTATGGCAAAAATATTGCCAATCCTATTGCAATGATTTGGGCTGGGGCCATGATGTTACAGTTCTTAGGTAAAGGCATGTCAGGAGAAAGCGATACACGTTATCAAGATGCCTATGATGATATTTTATCTGCAATTGAAGTGGTGATAGCGAAAGGAATTGTTACGCCAGATATGAAAGGCGAAGCATCGACTCAACAGGTTGGGGAAGCCATTATTAACCATTTAATTAATTAAAAAATAATTTATTTATTCTTTACTTCTTATAAAAATCACACTCGTTTTTAGGGTGTGACTTTTAATTATAGTTTACTTTTTGTTGTTAGCCATCACCGTTACTCTTTTGATTATTAATGTATGTCACAAAACATTAATTACGATACGTGTTTTATCTATTTACTATTCAACCAATTGTTTAAATCATGTATCAATAATATATTTTAATTGTTAACCAAAAGAGGAGGTAAGTGTCGTTCCCACTTATTTCACGTTTTCCTTTTGTTGTGTCTATACCAGCATAAACGTAATCATAACAACGATAACAGGCACTTTGTTTCTATACTCAAAAAAGGGACATTCAAAAGATGGATACCCAAAAGAGGGATGCACAAAGTGAAAAAACGGAGGTTTCATGTTGAGCAATACAAAGAAAGATGTTCCTTTAATTGTAATAAGCCTGGCTTGTATTGTTGTTATAGCAATAACACTCAGTTTATTTCCTGAGAAAACAAGTGTTATTGCTAATGAAATTTTTAATGGGCTGACTCGCTTACTTGGATCAACAATCCAAATATTAGTTCTTGCCGCTTTGATGTTTGTGCTTTATCTGGCGTTAAGTAAATACGGAAATATTCGGCTTGGTGAAGGAAAACCAGATTATACCACGATACCTTGGCTCTTTATGTTTATTTGTGCAGGGCTTGGCTCATCGACTTTATATTGGGGGGTAATGGAATGGGCATATTATTACCAGACACCTGGCCTTAATATTACGCCTCAAACCCCTAAAGCGCTGGAGTACAGTATCAGTTATTCTTTTTTCCATTGGGGGTTAAGCGCCTGGGCAACTTATGCACTTGCTTCACTGATCATGGCTTACCATTTTCATGTCAGAAAAAATAAAGGGTTGAGTTTATCAGGGATTATTTCCGCAATTATCAAAATTAATCCGCATGGTTTTTGGGGACGACTCATTGATATGACGTTCTTAATTGCCACTGTAGGAGCGTTAACGATTTCTTTAGTGGTTACTGCGGCGACATTAAGTGGCGGACTTTCTTCATTAACAGGTATGCCTAATAATTTTATCGTGCAAGCTGGCATTACATTATTAGCAGCATTGATCTTTTGTTTAAGTTCTTATATTGGTATTGATAATGGTATGCGGCGTTTAAGTCAAATGGTGGGATGGGGAGCATTGGGTTTTGCTTTACTTGTCCTGATTGTAGGGCCGACGGAATTTAGCATTAATAACATGATTAATGCGGTTGGTTTGACAACGCAGCATTTCCTGCAAATGAGCTTATTTACCGACCCGATGGGAGATGGTCAATTTACGCGGAGTTGGACGGTATTCTACTGGTTATGGTGGATTTCATATACCCCCGGTGTTGCCATGTTTGTAACCAGAGTTTCTCATGGCCGTAAAATTAAAGAAGTGATTTGGGCATTGTTATTAGGCAGTACTTTTGGTTGCTGGTTCTTCTTTGGTGTCCTGGAGAGTTATGCAATGCACCAATTTATTACCGGCGCTATTAATGTACCTGAAATATTGAATACTTTGGGTGGAGAAACGGCTGTTCACCAGTTATTGAGTGCATTGCCATTAGGCCAATTTTTCCTTGCTGCCTATCTCTTTATCATGATTATTTTCTTGGCCTCACATATGGATGCCGTGGCTTATACCATGGCTGCAACCAGTACGCGTAATTTAAGTGAAGGCCAAGATCCGAGCCGAAAATTACGTCTTTTCTGGTGTGTGGTGATTACGTTAATTCCACTTTCAATTCTATTTACGCAAGCTTCTTTAGAGACAATGAAAACCACTGTAGTGCTGACTGCATTGCCTTTTTTAGTGGTTCTATTGATTAAGACATACGGTTTTATTCGCTGGATAAAACAAGACTATGCACATGTTCCTGTACATCTTATTGATAGCTTAAACCAGAAAGAGCATGTTATTGCGCCGACCTCTATGCAGAAAAAAGCATATACACAGAAAAAAGCAACCGAACCCGCTATGGCTTCATCAACGGCATCAATTTCGTTAAATGATTAACACGGTAAGTAAATTAACAATACAAGTAAATTCACGGTAGGAATTGATATGAGCATTCAAGACTCTTATTTCACATTACCCAAAGATTTTTGTGCAAATCCAACAGAAGCATACACCATGCCTGCTCGTTTCTATACTTCTCAAGACGTGTTTAATTATGAGAAAGAAGCGATTTTTGCCAAGAGCTGGATCTGTGTTGCGCACAGTAGTGAGCTGGCTAATCCTAACGATTATGTTACGCGTGAAATTATTGGTGAGAACATTGCTATTGTTCGTGGGCGCGACAAAGTACTGCGTGCATTTTTTAACGTTTGTCCTCATCGCGGGCACCAATTATTGACAGGGGAAGGTAAGGCCAAAAATGTGATTACTTGCCCTTATCATGCATGGACATTCAAGCTAGATGGCTCTTTGGCACATGCCCGTAATTGCGAAAATGTCGCTAATTTTGATAAAGACTTAGCTCAATTAACCCCGGTAAAATTGGAAGAGTATGCGGGTTTCGTTTTTATTAATATGGATATGGAAGCCGGTACGGTTGAGGAACAGTTACCGGGATTAGGCGCTAAAGTGTTAGAAGCCTGCCCTGAAGTTTATGATTTAAAGCTGGCCGATCGTTTCACGACAGTAACACCTGCGAATTGGAAAAGCATTGTTGATAATTATCTGGAATGTTATCACTGTGGCCCGGCACATCCCGGTTTTTCAACGTCCGTTCAGGTCGATCGTTATTGGCATACCATGCATGAGAAATGGTCATTGCAATTCGGGCATGCGATCCCTTCCGATCAATCTTTTCAATTTGAAGGAGAGTCGTCATTCCACGGTTTTTGGTTATGGCCTTGTACCATGTACAACGTTACACCAATTAAAGGCATGATGACGGTGATATATGAATTCCCGATAGATGCAGAAACCACGCTGCAACATTACGATATTTACTTTACGAATGAAGATATTACTCAAGAACAGCAAACGTTGATTGAATGGTATCGTGACGTTTTTCGCCCAGAAGACCTGTGCTTAGTTGAAAGCGTACAAAAAGGGCTTAAATCGCGGGGTTATCGCGGTCAGGGACGCATCATGGCGGATAGTTCAGGAAGTGGAATTAGTGAACACGGTATCGCTTATTTTCACAATCTTATTGCTCAAACTTACCATGAATAAAATGGCGCAGGGTAAAGGCAATTATGTCATGAGCTTAGTCAGTGAGGTCATTAAGTGAATATTTCAGATAATCCTTTTTTTCGTCAGCAGGCTTACATCAATGGACAGTGGTGCGATGCCGACGATAAAGGAACATTGGATGTTTCTGATCCTGCAACAGGTAAGATCATCGGGCAAGTACCTAATATGGCAGCAAGTGAAACGAAAAAAGCCATTCAAGCTGCACACGATGCATTACCGCAATGGCGGGCGCTTACTGCTCATCAGCGTGCTCAGTTATTGCAAAATTGGTTTCGCTTGATCAGTGAAAACAAAAAACAGCTTGCGGCAATTATGACTTCAGAGCAAGGAAAGCCACTGGCAGAAGCTGAAGGCGAAATCGTCTATGCTGCTTCTTTTATTGAGTGGTTTGCAGAACAAGGAAAGCGTATAAACGGGGAAATTATTCCTTCGCCAACGGCAGACAAACGCTTGATGGTGATTAAACAAGGGGTCGGTGTTTGCGCAGTTATCACGCCTTGGAATTTTCCGGCTGCAATGATTACCCGCAAAGCAGCGCCTGCACTTGCAGCAGGCTGTAGCATAATAATAAAGCCTGCGAACGAAACCCCCTTTACAGCATTGGCAATGGTGGAGCTAGCCATTCGGGCAGGTATTCCTGAGGGGGTGATAAATATTATCATGGGTCATTCACGTATTATTGGTGAAATACTTACTACAGATGATCGGGTACGCAAACTGAGTTTTACGGGTTCAACGGAGGTTGGGCGTTTATTAATGCGTCAATGTTCAGACAGTATAAAAAAAGTATCTTTGGAATTAGGGGGAAATGCGCCCTTTATTGTCTTTGATGATGCTGACATCGAAAAAGCGGTAGAAGGAGCGATTGCCGCCAAATTCCGTAATGCAGGTCAAACCTGTGTTTGTGTGAATCGTTTCTATATTCACAAAGCTATTTATCAAACATTTAGCCAGCGTTTTGTTGAAGAAGCACAAAAACTTAAAATGGGGAATGGTTTTGATCAAGGAGTACAAATAGGCCCGTTGATTAACGCGAAATCGACAGATAAAGTTCAGTTTCTTTTAGATGATGCATTAAATAAAGGGGCAGATTTATTATGTGGTGGTAAACGTCATGCTTTAGGTGACAATTTCTTTATCCCCACGGTACTCGGTAATGTCCCCACAAATAGCCTGTTATTAGAAGAAGAAATATTTGGGCCGATTGCACCTCTGGTTATTTTTGATGATGAAAATAGCGTTATCGAATCTGCCAATAATACCATTTATGGGCTTGCTGCCTATTTTTACAGTGAAAACCCGCAACGCATTTGGCGAGTTTCAGAGAAATTAGAATATGGCATGGTAGGTATTAACACAGGCCTTATTTCTAATGAAGTTGCTCCCTTTGGCGGAGTAAAACAGTCTGGTTTGGGGCGTGAGGGTTCTACTCACGGTATTGACGATTATTTAGAGCTGAAATATCTCTGCCAAGGTTTTTAATGAATAATCAGGAGTTGCTTGTGTCTACTTATCAGAAGCTTGGTGTTATTGTCAGTGATATTGAGACAATCACACCAACAATTAAACGATTTACGCTAATACCGGATGAAAACACACAGTTACCTTCTTTTACCAGTGGTAGTCACCTCTTTGTACAGATGCAGGATGATGACAACCATTATAGTAATGCCTATTCTTTATTAAATTCTCCTTTTGATGAACAACGTTATCAAATTGCGGTTAAGCGAGGAGAGCATTCCCGTGGTGGCTCGGCATTTATGCACAAAAAAGTGGCTATTGGAAACAAACTCATTGTTTCTGAGCCGAATAACTTATTTGCATTAGTGCCTGAAGCGAAAAAACATATATTGATAGCGGGTGGAATTGGGATCACGCCCTTTATGTCCCATTTGCATGAATTGCAAAAACAAAATGCTGAATATGAACTGCATTATTGCTACCGGAATGCCAATGACAATGCGTTTACCCAAGAGCTAATGGCATCGGGGTTTAAGGATAAGATAGTTTGCCATATCTCATCCGAAGGTACTCGGCTTGAACTCGATACATTTATCTCTCAATTACCAGAAGGAAGTCATGTTTATACCTGTGGCTCAAATTCATTGAATGATGGTGTAAAACAAGCGGCACAAAAGGCTGGGTTTCCCAGCCATCAATTGCATTTTGAGCAATTCACTCTTGAAGATAAAACAGGAGATACGTTTACCGTTTTTCTGGCTAAATCTGGCGTTGAGTTGGAAGTCGATAGCGAATCAACAATTCTACAAGTTATTGAAAAAAATAAAGTTGTCTCTGTTGAAAGTTTGTGCCGTGAAGGGGTGTGTGGTACGTGTGAAACAATGATTTTAGAAGGTGAAGCAGATCATCGTGACCAATATTTTAGTGATGAGGAAAAACAGAGTCAGACATCAATGCTGATTTGTTGTTCCCGGGCAAAAGGGAGGCGGTTAGTACTTGATTTGTAGTTAACAAATGTGGGGTACGGCCCCATATTTGTTAACTAGAAAAATTCCTTAATTTCCCGTCAGGCAATTTGACACCAAATATCATTTCACCGCCCATAGTTTCAATGTATTTTTTCAACATTGCTCCCCGACAGAGTAGGCAGCAGTCACTGCCACAGCCCAAGTCTATTTCAATAATAACATGACATTAAATGGGTGCTGGTTTTATAACAATGTAATTCTTATAACAAGATAATTTCTATAATAATGTGTACTGAATTGGCGGGAATATTTTGTCAATACTTCTCCTGAAAGGGCTGATCGACATTGACAAAACGTCACCATACTTTATAGTTTAGTTAGTAAATAGATGAGACCGCTTTGAAAAGACATTGAGTGTAGACAAGAACGTGCTTTATTGCTTTATCGATATTCTGAAATTTAAATATTATCATTATAATATCATGGAGTAATGTTTCCAGTTAATTAAGAATTACGTTAATGTAATGCGGAGTGATTAAATTTCCTTTTAGGCAATTTTTAGTACTCGCCGAATATATTTATCCAAAATAAAAATTCATTCAAATTAATCCAAAAAATCGCAACGGAGTCATCATTTAGTATAAAAGGGTTAGAATATGAAACTCATTAAAAAAATATTTATATTTATTCTACTTATTACTACAGCACAGGCAATAGCTCAAACTGAACCTCCTGATCCAGCATACACTCATATAGCTTTTTTATTATCAAGAGATAAACAAAACATGTATTCTGCGGTATCTAGTTACGGAGGTCACATAGGATATACTTTGGATAATCCTCAAATGGAAATTACTTATGAAATCCAAGGTCATTCGATCAGTATTCCCCTCACCCCTCTTGTAGAAGCCGCTGCAGCATATTGGAATAGACAGTTGGGAGAGCATGGTTTAACGATTGAGCAAAACTCAGGTTCAAGACAACCTAATTTTATTATACGATTTGTTCCACCTAATATGGTAAATAATGTTCTGTACTCAGATGGAGACGTGGCAGAAGTCAGGACTGCACTTACGTTTGAGGCTAATAGTGTATGCTTAGACTATTATCGTCAAAGATATCCTAGTGTATTTAATTCAGCGGGTATTTTTTTAAGACAACATATTCCTATAGATAATACATGGCTCAATATGTTACGGGGTATTTTTGGAAGCAATAATAGAAAAGTTTTATTAGGAAATTTATTATACACAATAATACTCCATGAATTTGGTCATGCTGTAGGCCTTTCTCATCCTGATAATGCTGACCGGTCTTTTTATCCAAATCCTGAACGTGGGGCACATATTTATCGTAATGCAATAGGAGTGTCAAATTTTGAAAATATGCTAGCTAGCCCTCAGCCAGCACTTATGCACTCTGATCAACTTCAATTTTTATCAGATTTGCACGAGCAGCGAGGAGAATTTCTGACAAGAAATATGATTGGCTTATCTGACAATGAAAATTCATGGATACAAGATATGGTTAATTGTCATAATTTACAACGAACAGTAAGATTTGTAAATTCTTTAAACTGCCATAAATTTCAAATAATTTATCCCTTAGCGAATGCTATGATGCCAATTTATCAAACGTTATTCTTGTGAGTAAATACTTGTTACCATGATATGTATTAAGGTATTAAATATGGTCAAAAGGAGAAGAGATATGAAAATTAAATTAAAGATTATTTTAAGTTTTTTTATTTTAATGGTAATAAATAATCATGCCTGTGCTTATGCTGGAAATTGTAGTAAAAACTTAAATAAAACGGGTTATGTAACGAGTGTTTATTTGGGAGTAGACGATAATAAAGATGCTAGAATCACATTTGGTTTTAAAGAAAATAACTCTAATACTATTACGACAATATCTTTGTATAATTATATTACTGGTACCGATAATAAGTTTACTAACGATAGTAACGCAAGTAAAAATGCTCAGGCAGCATATGCGATGTTATTGACAGCCTATACATCAGGGTCACCAGTAAAAATTATGAGGTGTTATAGTGATGGAGTTGTTGGTTTTGGTATAGGGCAATTTTATTAGAACTATATCCATCGTTTTTCAAGTTGAAGCTTTGTTGGCTGCGCTCACTCACCCCAGTCACATAGTTAGTTATGTGACCGGGGATTACTTCTTAAAGCGTGTGCGATTAGCTTTAGCTTCACAAATTAACAAATCTTGTTGCTTCAAGCGCTTTGGTAGGTTCTGCAATCATTCTGTTGTTTCCGCCTATATCTATTACCTACCACTTGTTCCGGTACTTAAGATTAATTATTTAGAAATATCTACCCCAAAATACTTCTCGGAGATACGGGTATAGGTTCCGTCATTTTTTATCTCTTGTAGGGCTTTATTAACCGCTTCTACCAACTCAGGATCGCCTTTACGCAGTAAAACGGCTGATTTACTCGCGTCGGCTTTTTGGGCGACGATTTTCACAGGGGCGTTCGGGCGCTGTTTTTTGAAATCCAAAAACGACAAGCGATCATTCAATGTTGCATCAGCACGTCCGGTGGCGACCAAATCAATGGCTTGGTTAAAACCATCCGTACTGACTAACGTGGCACCATAAGACGTTGCCAATTGCCCGTAATTACTGGTCAGTGATTGGGCTGAACGTTTTTCTTTAATATCCGCGAAGGCTTTAATATCACTGTTATTATTGCGGGTGATCAACACGACTTGCGAGGTTGTGTAAGGAATAGAGAAACTATATTTTGCTTCGCGCTCTGGAGTAACTCCCACCTGATTGATAACAGCATCAAAACGCTTGGCATCCAGCCCTGCAATCAAACCATCCCATTTGACTTCCATGAATTCAGGTTTAACGTTCAGACGCTGAGCGATTTCCCGTGCGATATCCACATCAAAGCCGGTTAATTTGTTGCTGGCATCGTGATAGGTAAAAGGAGGATAAGTGCCTTCTGTACCAACCTTAAAGACGCCAGAGGCTTTTACCGCGTCAAAATCTTTACCGGCATAGCTTGGGGCAGAAATCGCAAGGGCAGTCGCGCCGGCCAGTAACAAACTAAAAAATGTTTTCATGGGTTTCTCCGAGTAAATAATGTTGCTGATATTAAACGTGACTGCTTGCTATATTTCCCAATCCGGTAAGGTTTCTGTCAGAGTTGAGATAAATTCACCAGTACGCACTTTACTGGGACGGGTAAAGAGAGTTTTTGCCGGGCCCGATTCAATAATCTCACCGGATTCCAGAAAGACGACATCATGGGCAAGGTTGGCAGCCAAGCGTAAATCGTGCGTTGCCATTAACATGGTAGTGCCTTCTCCTGCCAATTGCTTCAAAACGGAAACCACTTCTTTAGATAATTCAGGATCGAGTGCTGATGTTGGTTCATCGCACAGAAGGACTTTAGGCGAGGGTGCCATCGCTCTGGCTATTGCCACTCGCTGCTGCTGACCACCCGACAGTGTACTCGGCCAGACATCCGCTTTGTGCGACATCCCGACCTTTTTCAGTAATTCCAGCGCTCGTTCTCTGGCGCGTTCACGCGGCCATTTCTGTACCCAAATTAGCCCTTCCATAATATTTTCAATTACCGTCAGATGCGGAAAAAGCTGGAAGTTCTGGAAGACCATGCCCGTTTGCAGGCTAAAGCGCTGAATTTCCCGATGCGGCAACCGATCCTTACCGTTAAACGTAATCTGTTCTTTGCCAATTTCCAGTTTGCCAGCCTGTGGGATCTCCAACAGATTAATACAACGCAGCAAAGTACTTTTCCCGCTACCAGAAGGGCCAATCAGTGCCGTCAGACTGCCTTCCTTTATCGTCAGGTTAATATTTTTCAGCACCTTTTGCCCGTCGAAACTTTTTTCAATGTTGGTGAGCTGAATCATCTTTGGCTTCCTTATTATTACGGTTGTTTTGCTGGTTATTGCTTTGTTGGGCGAATTTCTTTTCCAACCGGACTTGCAGTGCTGACAACACTGAGCTTAAGAGAAGGTAGAGAATAGCGGCTTCGGTATACAGGATAAGCGGCTGATAGGTAACTGCGGCGATGCGCTGTGCCGCCAGAAACATTTCCGGCACGGTAATGACGGAAGCCAGAGAAGTATCTTTTACCAACGAAATAAAGGTATTGGACAGGGGAGGAATTGAAACCCGAGCCGCCTGTGGAAGTATGATCCGGCGCAGTGATTGCCACCAACTCATGCCGATAGAGTGAGAGGCTTCCCATTGCCCTTTGGGAACAGAAATCAATGCGGCACGGATCACTTCTGACGTATAAGCACCCACATTCAGGGTAAAGCCGATAACAGCAGAGGTAAAGGCTTCCAATGTAATGCCTACGCTGGGCAGGGCGTAGAAGATCAAAAACAGTTGCACCAACAAAGGCGTACCGCGAATCAACCAGACATAAAAGCGAACCACAGCAATCAGTGGCTTAGGCCCATACAGTCTGATTAAAGCGACGATAAATCCTAATGAGATCCCAAGTGCGAAAGTAATCAGCGTAAGGGGAATGGTGAATGTGAGACCGGCGTAAAGCATCGGCCAAAGGGAATCCAGCGCTAAACTGAGCCAATCTGGGGTCATAGATTCTTCCTAATAGATAGATATTAAAAATATGTTTATTTTTTATAAGGTTGTTTTAATGATGATATGGCAAGAAAAGGCGAACGCTATATACAATAAAGTTATAGCTTAGAACTTTAGTATGGGCTGGTGATATTGGTAAATGTGGCAAGGAGTAGAGTTATTATAAATAATGATGTTATTATGTTTTTATATTCATATTTAAAATAAATAATTTAATTAATTTGTTTTTAAAATATTTTATTAATTAATGTTTTTTCAGAATTAAATTATGAGTTGATGTAAATTATAGTGCTGTGTCTAATTGCTAATTTAAAGTGTATTATCGGAGTAATCTTAAACAAGTCATTGAGAATCAATAAAATCATAGAATTAGCGCTAACAGATAAAATATTAAGATGGAATCAGTCTGATATATGCATTGTAATGTAATTTTTATAAATAAAAAAACTTGTCTTTTATTTATTTTTAATATTTAATGACGCGCTTATTTCAATAGGAATACGAGTATAACTATCTTAATTTAATTTATTAATTTCAATTTATGCAATATATAACATTGTTGATTTTCAGATAATAATTGTGTTTATTTTAGTTTTATATAAATATGGAATTTCTTATAAAAAATTAATAAAGACAGATTAAGTCTATTCTTGGTGTTTCATTGAATTAACTTTTTTTTAATAAGTAAACTTATCTATTTTTATCACGGTGAAATAAATAATGAGAAAAATTTCATTTAAATCAATGGTTTCATTGATGTTAATCAGTACGGCATCAGTATCATATGCCAGCACGAGTACTGATTCAGAACCAGTACCAAAATATCTTCCTTTGAATTTGATAGAAAATTTAAAAATATATCATCATGGAAATTACCATGTAGGATTTAGATATATTGTATCAGATGATAGTAGTGTAGATGCAGGAAATATTAATGTCGATATTCATCCTGCAAATTCCATTGCAATACTTGGAAGTTCAATTGGAAAAAGTGGATTTAGTTCTGTCGCTTTGAGCGAAGGGAGTATTGGTCATAATAGCAATCATTCTGTTGCTTTGAGCGCTGGAAAAATTGGCAATTCCAGTGCTAACTCTTTTGCTTTTATAGGAAAAATTGATGATAAGAGTGAAAATTCGGTAGCTATAGGCAATCTATCAAACGCTAAGGCAGAGCGAAGTATTGCAATAGGAGTGGGGGCTATTGTTCATAAGAATGATGGTATTGCTTTGGGGACAAGTGCAGTTTCTCACCATACTAATGCAGTTGCAATCGGAAAAGGCTCTGAAACTGACAGAGATAATTCGTTTTCGTTTGGAAGTAGCGCAGATACCACTAAAAATAAATATCTAACAAATATTGCTGATGGTGAAAAAGATCAGGATGCAGTTACTGTAGCTCAATTGAACCGTCGCGGTTTCTTTTCCAACCCCACATATACAACCTCATATTTTGTGGGAAACCTTACTTTTAAAGCAGATGAGAGTAATGTTGTGTCCTTTGGTGATAATCAAACTCAATTACGGTTAGTTAATATTGCCGATGGTAAGAATTCGAACGATGCAGTTAATAAAAAACAGCTTGATGATGTTAAGAGTAGTATTACCAATGAATTAAAAAAAGACATTGGAGATAAGGTAAAGAAAATAGATGATACTCTTATAACGCTTTCTGAAATTCAGCAGACTGTCATACAATCAGAGCAAGCTGCGGCGGACTTAGCAGCAAAGGCCGCAGACTCAGCGACAAAGGCGGGCTCGTCACAGCAGGCGGCAGAGCAGTCTGCGCAAGAAGCGGCGAACTCAGCAGCAAAGGCCACAGACTCAGCGACAAAAGCGGGCTCGTCACAGCAGGCGGCAGAGCAGTCTGCGCAAGAAGCGGCGGGTTCAGCAGCAAAGGCCACAGACTCAGTGACAAAGGCGGGCTCGTCACAGCAGGCGGCAGAGCAGTCTGCGCAAGAAGCGGCGAACTCAGCAGCAAAGGCCACAGACTCAGCGACAAAAGCGGGCTCGTCACAGCAGGCGGCAGAGCAGTCTGCGCAAGAAGCGACGAATTCAGCAGCAAAGGTCACAGACTCAGTGACAAAGGCGGGTTCGTCACAGCAGGCGGCAGAGCAGCCCACGAAAGACTCAGAGACAAATAAACAGTTAGGTGACAAAATCACTATCGTCAAGAAGGCTTCTGAAGAAAGAATGAATAAGCTGGATGCAAAAACAGATGGGATCTATAAATATGCTCAGGATATGAATGCGAAAATGGGTGAATATCATGTTTACTCTGAAAAACGTTTTAACGCATTAGAATCAGAAATGCGCCAGAGTGTTCACAAATTAGATAACAAAATTAACCGTGTAGAAAAACGTGCTAACGCCGGTATTGCCAGTGTTGCGGCTATGACCAATATTCCTTACAGCAATGCAAACCGCTTTAGTGTCGGTGTGGGCTTGGGGCAATATCGCGATGGGAGTGCGATTGCAGTTGGTACTCAAGCGAAAGTGACTGAAAACGTCAATGTCAGAGCTTCTACGAGCTGGAATAATTCTGATGGTGCGGTATTTGGGGCGGGTGTTGCAATAGGTTGGTAATGTCTGACTTCCTTTTTACTGATATTCAGTAGTAATGATAATGCAGGCGTCAATGACGCCTACTTTTTCTCAATCCAATAGACATTGATCTTATTTGTTCTTTATTTTGATTATTCAACTGTTCCCTCAGAAAAATATTTATCCCAAATGCGTTGATAAGTACCATCCGCTTTTATTTCAGTAATGGCTTTATCTACTGCGGCTTTTAATTCACTATCACTTTTACGTAGTAGTACGGCAGTTTTTGCAGCCTGAGTATCCGCAACAACAATTTTTACCGGGGCATCCGGGCGATGTTTTTTGTAATCAAGATAAGAAAGTTTATCGTTGATTGTTGCATCTGCACGACCTGTGTTTACCAATTCCACTTCTTGATTAAAACCATTAACGCCGATGATATCTGCACCATAATTTCTGGCAATCTGGGCAAAATTATTGGTCAGGGTATGTGCCGATTTTTTCCCTTTTAAGTCGCTGAATGTTTTTATATCGTTGTTATTGGTACGGGTAATCAGTACCGCTTCTGAAATCACATAAGGCAGGGAAAAGCTGTATTTTTTCTCGCGCTCTGGCGTAATCGCGATTTGGTTCATTACTGCATCGGAACGTCCTGCATCAAGGCCACCAATCAAACCATCCCATTTGCCTTCAACAAATTCAGGTTTTACTTTCATACGCAAAGCAATTTCACGGCCGATTTCCACATCGAAGCCAGTCAATTTCCCGGAAGCATCGTGATAACTGAATGGCGCATAAGCACCTTCTGTTCCGATTTTGAAGATGCCTGTAGATTGAATGTTATCGAGAGTGGATTGCGCATAAGCCAGATGGGTGAAACCCAATTGAACAATACCCGCCAATAATATATTGAGAACAATTTTCATTCTATTTCTCCGAGAGTAACTTATTGTTTTTAAAATTGTTACCACTATAACGAGAATATTAAAAGCCTTATATATAAAATAAAGTTATATCATATTGGCGTGTGACATATAATTTCACTAATTACTTATATTAAATAGGGTTTATTATTTGTTGGGTTATTTTAATCACAGGGAAGCTTTGTCAAAATTATTCTTAAAATGATTGCCATGATATATATCCTGCTATAACTTTGTTTTTTCATAATATAGCTCAATGATATGGCTATTCTTCCGTTATGAAATACAGCGATTTCTCCACTACTTTAAATACAACTCTAAATATAGGTACTAAGTGTGAATCCATTCTTTAAGAAAGGCATGATGCATTCTTTGCCTGTCTGTATCTCTTTTTTCCTTATTTTTGCTTCGATTGGGGCGCTTTATCAAAGCCACGGTGTTCCATTGGCAGAAACGTTGGTCGGGTCATTATTGATACATGCTGCGCCATTGCAGGTTGCTGCGGTAGGTTATCTGGCTGATGGGGCGGTATTCTCTGTTATCATCTTGGCATTGTTGATTAATTTCCGCTTTTTCCTGATGGCAATGGTAATGTCACAGTATTTTCATGGTATCCCAAAGCGAAATATTTTGTTGTCGATGTTAGGATTCAGTGCCAGCACTTATACAGTGACGCATTCACATATCTGTGCAGAAAATATCACCGATGGTAAATCTCAATTTCATTTTTATCTGGGTGTTGCCATACCCTGTTTTGTGATTACATTTTGTGCCACGCTGTTAGGGTATATTTCGGCAGAACATCTGAATTATGGTTCCTTTTCTCTGTTTTGAGGCATGTTGGTTCCCATTCATTTTGCCTCCTTGACTGCCAAACGTTCGGGCAAAGATATGTCCGTGTTGGCAGCAGTAATGGGCGGGTTGTGCGCACCGGTATTGAATGAAGTGAGTATGAAATTAATGGATCTGGCAATCCCTATTTTGTGTGGGATTGGACTTGCACTTATTGAGCGAAAACTCAGAAAGGATAAAACATCATGATGCTGCTGATCGTATTGATGGGATTGATAAGTTTTGTATTAAGGGCTACGCCATTCCTGATGAATAATAATCGGTTTTTCAAGGGGCAAAGCTTGCTAATTACTTCGCTGGATTATGCCATTTGTTTTATTCTGGGAACCATTATCGTCAATATTTCATTGAATAATTTATCCCTGATTGAGCTGATTGAGCAATTTGAGATTAAATATGTACTCGCGCTGGTCACAGTGGTACTGGCTTATTTTATCAGCAAATATACGCACTCAATATTAAAAAGTCTGATGTTTTCATTGGTTTTTTTTATATTAGTGCAATTTATGTTATTACAATTTGCATGAGTGTAATAGTGATAGAGTTAAAAGAGATGCTAAATGAAAAAGCCACTGCCATTTAAATGGCAGTGGCTTTTTATATATACCCGTCGTCTTTCAAGTTGCAGCTTTGTTGGCTACGCTCACCCACCCCAGTCACATAGTGGCCTATGCTTCTGGAGATTCGTTCTCTTGCCGTCACGCTGCACTTTGAAATCCATTGGGTATAAATTTCAATCGAGAAATATTACAGCGCAGCGATAGTCTCTTTCTGCGCCAATAATTTCTCTTTTGCGGTATTGTTGGTTGCCAGACGTTCACGCTCTTTTGCAACGACGGATTCCGGCGCACGGCTGACAAAGCCTTCGTTAGCCAGTTTGCCTTCAATGCTGGTGATCTCTTTATCCAGCTTCTCGATTTCTTTATCCAGACGTGCCAGTTCTGCGTCTTTATCTACCAAACCCGCCATTGGGATCAGCACTTCTGCCCCGTTGATCAGTTTGGTCACAGAAACGGGAGCTTCTTCTCCTGCTGCCAATACGGTCACCGATGCAAGACGGCCCATCGCCTGAATGAAGTTGAGGTTTTCCGCAACACGGCGTTGTGCATCGTCATTGGCATCGCGCAGCAGAACTTCCAGCGGTTTGCTCGGTGCGATATTCATTTCGGCACGGATATTACGTATTGCAATGATAGCTTCCTTGATCCATTCCAGATCGTTCAGAGCCAGTTCATCAATTTTTGCCTGATCGAATTCAGGGAAAGATTGCAGCATGATGGTATCCGCATCGATACCTTTGACCACTTTTACCCGCTGCCAGATGGTTTCGGTGATGAATGGAATGATTGGGTGTGCCAGACGCAACAGGCCTTCCAGTACTTCAATCAGAGTATGACGAGCTGCACGGACTTCCGCTTCTGAGCCTTTGTTGATAGCTGGCTTTGACAGTTCCAGATACCAGTCACAGAATTGGTTCCATGTGAATTCGTACAGAATACTGGCGGCGATGTCGAAACGGTAAGTATCCAGTGCTTCACGGTAGGTTTTCACCGTTTGGTTGAATTCAGCCAGGATCCAGCGATCGGCCAGTGACAGTGACATTTCGCCACCGTTTTGGCCGCAATCCTGCCCTTCGGTGTTCATCAGCACGAAACGGCTGGCATTCCACAGTTTGTTACAGAAGTTGCGATAACCTTGCAGACGCTTCATGTCCCAGTTGATATCACGACCGGTAGAAGCCAGTGCTGCCAGTGTGAAACGCAGGGCGTCAGTACCGTGGGCTTCAATGCCTTCCGGGAACTGTTTTTCAGTGCGCTTGCGGATTTTTTCAGCCAGTTGTGGCTGCATCATATTGCCGGTACGTTTTTCCAGCAGTGTTTCCAAAGAAATACCGTCGATCATATCCAGTGGGTCGATAACGTTACCTTTGGATTTCGACATCTTCTGACCTTCGTCATCGCGGATCAGGCCGGTCATGTAGACTGTCTTGAATGGCACTTGTGGCTTGCCGTTTTCATCTTTGATGAAGTGCATGGTCATCATGATCATGCGGGCAATCCAGAAGAAGATAATGTCGAAGCCACTGACCAGCACATTGGTTGGATGGAAGGTTTTCAGTGCGTCGGTCTGCTCAGGCCAGCCGAGAGTAGAGAATGTCCACAGACCAGAGGAGAACCAGGTATCCAGTACGTCTTCGTCTTGGGTCAGGGCGATATCTGCACCCAGATTGTTTTCGCGGCGGACTTCTTCTTCATCGCGACCAACATAGACGTTGCCTTCGGCATCGTACCATGCAGGAATGCGGTGACCCCACCACAATTGACGGGAGATACACCAATCCTGGATATCACGCATCCAAGAGTAGTACATGTTTTCGTACTGTTTTGGTACGAACTGAATATCGCCGCTCTCAACCGCGTCAATTGCTACTTTTGCCAGTGGTGCGGTACGGACGTACCATTGGTCGGTCAGCATTGGTTCGATAACCACACCGCCACGGTCGCCGTAAGGAACGGTCAGGTCATGAGGTTTGATCTCAACCAACAGACCTTGTTTTTCGAACTCTGCTACCATCGTTTTACGAGCAGCAAAACGCTCCATGCCACGGTATTCAGCAGGAATGTCAGTCGAATAAACATCAGAAACTTCGCCATTAGTATCGAACACTTCTGCGGCTTCGCGGATATCACCGTCGAAGGTCAGAATGTTGATCATTGGCAGGCTGTGGCGCTTACCGACTTCATAGTCATTGAAATCGTGAGCTGGGGTGATTTTCACACAGCCAGTGCCTTTTTCCATGTCCGCGTGCTCATCGCCGATGATAGGAATGCGACGGTTTACCAGCGGCAGAAGGATCTCTTTGCCAATGAGATCCTTATAACGTGGATCTTCCGGGTTAACGGCAACGCCGGTATCTCCCAGCATGGTTTCCGGGCGGGTGGTGGCAACAATCAGGTAATCTTTGCCTTCAGCCGTTTTTGCGCCGTCAGCCAGTGGGTAGCGCAGGTGCCACATGGAACCTTTCACTTCACGGTTTTCAACTTCCAGATCAGAAATTGCAGTGCGCAGTTTGGGATCCCAATTAACCAGACGTTTGCCCCGATAAATCAGATCTTCTTGGTACAGGCGAACGAAGGCTTCTTTTACCGCTTTGGACAGACCCTCATCCATAGTGAAGCGCTCACGCTCCCAATCGACGGAGTTACCCAGACGGCGCATCTGGTTAGAGATATTGCCACCCGATTCCGCTTTCCATTGCCAAATTTTGTCGATAAAGGCTTCACGGCCATAATCGTGGCGGGTTTTACCTTCTTCGGCCGCGATTTTGCGCTCAACAACCATTTGTGTTGCGATGCCTGCGTGGTCAGTACCTGCCTGCCACAGCGTGTTTTTGCCCTGCATACGCTGATAACGCACCATAGTGTCCATGATAGTCTGCTGGAATGCGTGTCCCATGTGCAGGCTACCAGTGACGTTTGGTGGCGGGATGACGATGCAGAAACTTTCACGGTTGGTATCGCCATTAGGTTTGAAATAACCGCTTTTTTCCCAGTGGTTATAAAGAGGTTGCTCTATCTCTGTCGGGTTGTATGTTTTATCGAGAGATGGCTCAGATTGCGTTTGATTAGCGGGTGTCTTTTCCATTTTATCTTGATATTTAATAGATTGGCGGGTTTGCCATGGTCAAATTAAAGCCAACGCTACGATAGGATTTATATCGTTCGCGAGCTAACTGTTTCAGATTTTCATCAATAGGGACGAAGTCTATCACTTCATAGAAAGCCGTGGCAAAGTCTGCAAAGTGAGGAAGCAATGTGATGAGAATATCGCGCGGTGCATTGCTTCTTTTTTGCGGCCAGCATAATTCTACGGGAGCGCCATAGCGAGGGCCTTCTCCGGCAAGATTGTGTGGCACAAATTGACTTGGTTCTCGCTGCCATAATGCTTCGTCCAGTTTTTCGGCCTGTTGCTGACTTTCACAAGCAATCAGAACCCGCTTCCCTGCACGCCATTGGTCAGCAGAAAGCTGACATGCCAGCCATTCATGTGGCTGTAAATCATCAGAAAATGATGATTGCTCTGAGAGCTGCTTTTCCAATAAAAGCTTTTCCAATAAATAGAAGGTGGCGTTTTTCATAGTTTCTTGGTTACAAGATTACGGGGAAACAGTGACGGAAAAGGGTATTGCGATTGCAATACCCTTAATTCCATTTATTCCCTCAATACCTTTGTACACATTTTTATAAAATAAAAGGTTATAAATAAAAATGTGCGGCAGGGGCATTAATCATCAGTGTTCAGACCTGAACGATTTAACAGGAATTGTGACAGCAGCGCAACCGGACGACCTGTTGCGCCTTTCGCTTTACCTGAACGCCATGCTGTACCTGCAACATCCAGGTGGGCCCAATTGTATTTGGCTGCAAAGCGAGACAGGAAAGCCCCTGCGGTAATTGCACCACCAGAACGGCCGCACGAGTTTACCATATCCGCAAAATTGGACTCTAACTGCTCGGTATATTCGTCACCTAAAGGCAGACGCCATGCACGATCCCCGGCTTGCTCTGAAGCGTTCAGCAGTTCATGAGCCAGTGGATTATGGTTGGACATCAGGCCAGTGTAGTGACCGCCGAGAGCGACAACACAAGCACCTGTCAGGGTGGCGACATCAATGACCAGTTCCGGTTCAAAACGCTCAACATAGGTCAGCGCATCACACAGTACCAGACGGCCTTCCGCATCCGTATTTGTCACTTCAACGGTCTGGCCGGACATGGTGGTCAAAATATCGCCCGGACGGTAAGCGCGTCCACCTGGCATGTTTTCACACCCTGCGAGGACTCCGATGACATTGATTGGCAATTGCAGCTCGGCGACAACACGCATCACGCCATAAACCGAAGCGGCACCGCACATATCATATTTCATCTCATCCATGCCTTCGGATGGCTTGATGGAGATACCGCCGGAGTCAAACGTCAGACCTTTGCCCACTAATACGATAGGCTTCGCATTGGTGTCGCGGCTGCCTTTATATTCCATGACTGCCATTAAGGATTCATTTTGTGAACCCTGGCCGACTGCCAGATAGGAATTCATGCCCAGCTCTTTCATCTGCTCTTCGCCAATGACTTTGGTGGTCAGATTGGCGGCGCTGTCAGCAAGCTGGCGAGCTTGTGATGCTAAGTATGCAGCATTACAGATATTGGGTGGCATATTGGCCAGATCTTTTGTCGCCTTGATACCTGATGCAATGGCAAGACCGTGCTGAATGGCGCGCTCACCGCTGGGTAATTCGCGGCGGGTTGGTACATTGAACACCATTTTGCGCAGTGGGCGACGAAGCTCATTTTTGCTGCTTTTGAGCTGGTCAAAAACATACAGTGACTCTTTGGCTGTTTCGACCGCTTGGCGTACTTTCCAGTAATTATTGCGTCCCTTCACATGCAATTCGGTCAAGAAACAAACGGCTTCCATTGAGCCAGTTTCGTTGAGGGTATTGATCGTCTTCTGGATAATTTGCTTATACTGACGTTCATCCAGTTCACGCTCTTTTCCGCAGCCAACCAGTAAGATACGTTCAGAGAGCACATTGGGAACATGATGTAGCAATAGGGTTTGACCCACTTTGCCTTCAAGTTCACCACGGCGTAATAACGCACTGATATAACCATTACTGATTTTGTCGAGTTGCTCTGCGATAGGGGAAAGACGGCGAGGTTCAAACACGCCGACAATAATACAGGCACTGCGTTGTTTTTCCGGGCTACCGCTCTTTACACTAAACTCCATGAGTTCTCCTGAATCTTAAAGACAAAGACGGATACAATCGTTAAAATATCACGTTCCGCATTAATTCATCCCAAAGAAAGTTAACTGTTATGTTAAGCTAAGCACATTATTTTTTAGTACTTAGCTAACGATAAGTGTGTTCTAATTGGGAACCAATATATGGGATGCTTTGGTATCATTTTAGCGATGGGGAAGCCAAACTGATGCATATAAATGGTAGATATACGACGAAGTTAGCGACTTTCCTGCAAAAAGACAAGTTTTCACAGGCGTAATAAGCGTGATCATCATTAGATATCTAGTACGGGAAACCCTGAAAAGCCAAATCGCAATACTTTTCATCTTATTGCTGATCTTTTTCAGCCAGAAATTGGTTGAGGTATTGGGCGCGGCAGTGGAAGGGAATATTCCCGCAAATTTGGTTTTATCTTTGTTAGGATTAGGTGTGCCAGACATGGCGCAACTTATTTTACCCCTGAGTTTATTTCTCGGGGTATTAATGACATTCAGCAAACTCTATACCGAAAGTGAAATCACCGTCATGCATGCCTGTGGGTTGGGCAAAGGTGTGTTGGTAAAATCGGCCATGATTCTGGCACTGCTGACATCCATTCTGGCGGCTGCCAACGTTATCTGGTTCACACCGTGGTCTTCTAAATACCAAGCACAAGTATTGGCGGATGCAAAGGCGAATCCAAGCCTTGCGGCGCTGATGGAAGGGCAGTTCAAGTCTTCCAGCGATAGCAGTATGGTGCTGTATGTCGGTGACGTCAAAGGCAATAGTTTTGAGAATGTATTCCTTGCTCAACTCCGCCCGGCAAATGATCAGCGTCCGTCTGTGGTGATAGCCGACGGTGGTCATATGGAAGAATTGCCTAATGGCAACCAGATTGCGGTACTTCATGAAGGGACGCGTTATGAAGGCACTGCAATGTTGCGTGACTTCCGTATCACTGATTTTAAGAACTATCAGGCAGTGATTGGGCATCAGTCTGCCAACATTGATAATGGTAAAGTTGAACAAAAATCGATAACTCAGCTTTGGCACGAGAATGATTTCGACTCCCGTGCTGAGTTCCACTGGCGCCTGACATTGATTGTGTCGGTCTTGACCATGGCATTGATGGTAGTTCCGCTAAGTGTTGTGAACCCTCGTCAGGGGCGCATACTCAGTATGTTGCCGGCCATGTTGCTCTATCTGATTTTCTTCTTGTTGCAAAGTTCCCTGCGTTCCAACGGAGGCCGGGGCAAGCTCGATCCGATGTTATGGATGTGGCTGGTCAATGGTGCGTATTTCGCGTTGGCGCTGTTCCTCAATGTGTGGGATACCGTCCCAATGCGTAAATTGCGTTCACGCTTTAAGACTCAAGGAGCGGCCTGATGTTTGGTGTATTGGATCGCTATATTGGGCGAACTATCCTGCAAACCATCCTGATGACGTTGTTCATGCTGGTATCACTTTCCGGCATCATCAAATTTGTCGATCAGCTCCGTAAGGTCGGGCAGGGCGAATATACTGCATTTTCTGCGGGTATTTATACATTGCTGAGTGTTCCCAAAGATATCCAAATATTCTTTCCAATGGCCGCCTTGCTTGGGGCGTTATTGGGGTTGGGGGCATTGGCAACACGCAGCGAGCTGGTGGTTATGCAGGCTTCTGGTTTTACCCGCCTGCAAGTGGCTGGCTCAGTGATGAAAACAGCAATCCCGCTGGTGCTGCTGACAATGGTTATTGGTGAATGGGTAGCACCACAGGGGGAGCAACTTGCCCGTAATTACCGTTCCCAGAAGATGTATGGTGGCTCGCTGATGTCCACCGCCAAAGGGCTTTGGGCAAAAGATGGTTATGATTTTGTTTATATTCAGAGCGTCGGTAAGGATAACAGCCTGAACGGTGTCAATATTTATCATTTTGATACCAACAAAAAACTGCTGTCAGTGAGATACGCAACTTCCGCAGTGTATGATAATGATAATAAATTATGGAAATTATCTCAGGTTGAAGAATCTGACTTAACCCAAATTGGACGTATCACGGGTTCGCAACGTATCTCTGCTGACTGGGCCAGTCGGCTGACACCGGAAAAATTGGGTGTTGTTGCCCTTGATCCTGAAGCTCTCTCCATCCGCGGCTTGCATCAATACATCACTTACCTGGCGCAAAGCCAACAGGATGCCGGACGTTACCAGCTCAATATGTGGAAAAAGGTCTTTGCGCCTTTATCTGTGGCGGTGATGATGCTGATGGCACTTTCCTTTATCTTCGGGCCGTTACGTAGCGTACCGATGGGATTCAGGGTCGTTGTGGGTATCAGCATGGGCTTCGTTTTCTATGTCTTGAACGAGATATTCGGCCCGCTCAGTCTGGTTTACAGCATACCACCGATATTGGGGGCGCTGCTGCCAAGTCTGTTGTTCTTTGGTGTGAGTATTTACTTACTTTTGAATAAGAAGACGTAACAGACTGATATTCCACTAGGCTTATTTTATATCGCCCTTGCTTTTATCGCAGGGGCGATTTTTTTCTTAGATTCACTCTGTATTAGGTGTATTTTTAGCCCATCTTGCTTGTATTCTTAATTGAAACAGAAGGTGAATAGCATGAGAGATCTAAAATATTACCCAGAGGGTTTTTATACTTTTGAAGATAAATATCGTGGTATCAAACGGTTGAATGTCTATGGACATAGTGGATATTACGAAAACGGTTTTATGCTGTGTCTTGACGTCAATGGGCACAATATTGGCAAAACCCCACAGGGGTTATTTGAAATACTGTACCCTCTAAAATTGAAAAGATTTCGTTACCTGCGTTTATTACTGTGTAATTCTGCGAGTGGTGATGAAAATTCTTTTGCCTGCCATTTTTCGAAGCTGTGTCCGCATACCTACGTAGAAGGTTATATCGGTAATGTCAGGACGAGGCGGATAGTTTATGACCCTGCTGGAAAGCAATTTAATACAGATACTGACCCTCATAATCCCCGCGTTATGAATAGTCTTTTCCAAATAGGGTTCGTCCGCAAAGTCCATTCTTTTGGTTATCCCCAAGAATTTACAGATAGATTTCGGCACTCAGTTAACACATTACGTCGTAACATAGACACTTACGAACCTCTAGATCCCGATACTCCTCATGAATCCGTTTGGTATTACGGCGGAACCAAGATAACGGATAACAGCCAAATTCCTTGAAATAATATTTATTAAAATCATCTTTTTATAAAGATCAGGCTCTGATGAGTTTGGTTTATGGCATGGCCCTAATATTGAGAACGCTTTTGCCAAGTTTTTGTAGTGAGTGTCTATTTACTTTTGTATGGAGTTCGCCTTAATTCCAGGTGTAAATTAGTTTATTTGTGTTACTAATTGATTATCATAGAATGTAATCGCTTTTTGACAGCACTCATGTTTTGAACTGATTAGCCACCAGTTTTTATTTTATCCATTCCTACTTGTTGAAATTTTTTGAGTGTCATTGATATGCCAATATTCAATGTATCCCGAGGAAATTAAAATAATTATTGTTTTTGGGTTTAGCTAAGATGGAAGCTTTTATCATGAAATATCTTAAATTTTTTTCGGAAGGGTTTCATGTTTTTGAAGATGTATGTAGTGGAGCATCTAAAGAGCCGCGTTTGAGTGTATCGGGTCACGGCATAGCCGGAGGATCACTAGCTAATTTAGAATCCAGAACCCTGAATCCAGAAGCCAGAATCCATGGTTTGTCAGGGGTCCAATTCATTGAGCCAGAAAAATTACTAGCTATTTTAAATAGATACTTTAAGCATGATATGCCTAAATATCGTCATATTCGTTTGTTATTTTGCTATTCAGCAGATAGGGATAGATGGGGAAGTTCTTTTGCGGCAAATTTTTCCCGATTATTGCCTAATCCTGAGAGAGTGATCGTGGAGGCTTATCAGGGGGTAATTCATATGAATACCGTTGACTATCAAAAAAGAACTAATTCTTTTGAAGACCTCTCAGAGCTAGATTGGAGCAGCTCTTCTGCTAATTATAATGACCCTAAAAGAATATTAACGTCTGATTATGACATAGATGTTGTAAATCAGTTTCTGTTCAACTCTATGACTGAACACAGTGAAGCACCAAATATGAAGAAGGCTTTTTGGAATTCAGTCGAGGAGTTTGAAGATTTTTTTGAAACGTGCAACCCGGTTCAGATGCGGGATATTCTTGCTTCCCGAGTATTCTTTCGTAATGGAAGATCTAGCAAAAATATAACCGATTTCCTTTAGCATAATAAATGATTTCTGGTTTTTCTGAAGTAATTGGTGAAAAAATTAGGGAGTATGGGAGGCGTTTACACAAATTTGGAACCTGTATATAAATTTATGTAATTAACTGTTTTTATTATATTTAATTTATTAACATTAAAATATGTGGCAAACTATTTATTTCAACCAGACTGAGTTTCACATCAGCAAAGCTCAGTCTGTTGTTTGATTGTCAAAAATACACTGACTAAATTTGATTCTGGTTATGTGCCAGTGCAGCAACTAAGTCATTCACTCCAGTCGTCACACTGCTAAATTTGCTTTTTTCCTTACGTGTCATCACCACAAACACGCCGATATTGCGTTCAGGGATCATCGCCATATAAGTATTGAACCCGCCACCACCACCGGTTTTCTGATAAATACCGGGAATATTGTCTTTAGCATCCATATATACCCAGCCTAGGCCGATACCATTTGCCAGACCTGCGACATCCATCCCTTTGATTGATGTCAGATCGGAACGCTTAAAGTAAATACCCTGTTCACGGCTGGCAGTCTGTTTTCTCAACTGATTGTGGGAAGATAAAAACTGCTGCATCCAAAGCTGCATATCGGTGGGAGTGGAATAGATTCCGCCACTGCCTGCGGCGGCAGTAGTGTGTACGCAAGGGCTGGGCTTAACCCCTGCCATCAAACGGGCGCATTGGGATGGCAGGGGCGTCAGCGTTGTATCCTTCATGCGGTAAGGCCGGGTGATCTCCTCTTGCAGCAAGCGGGTATATGGCTGCCCTGTGGCTTTGGACAACGCATCCGCCAATAAATCATAAGCCAGATTGGAATACGAAGCTGTCGTACCGGGTGCAGCATCCAGCCCTGAGGTTTTCAGCCAAGTCCAGCGATTGGATTGCGTAGGCCAAATAAATACGGGGCGCCCCCACTTTCCACCCGGCTGCTCTCGTGGTAGCCCGCTGGTATGGCTTGCCAAATGATATAACCGGATTGGCTGATTTTTGCCAAAATGAGGTACATTCACACCATAATAAGCATACTTTTGTAGTGGATCGGTGATCTTGATACGTTCCTTTTCAGCTAACTTTATCATTACTTCGCTGGTCATCAACTTGGTGATTGAAGCAATACGAATCAAAGAATCCTGACGTGGCCGAACCCCACTCCCCGGATAAGTCTCTCCAAAACTGCGATGTTCGACGCGATTATTATCAATAACCACCATCGCCATACCCAACGGCTCTCCTTCATCAAAGATTGACTGTGCATACTGATCGACCAGCGCGGTAGCCAATTTTTTGACCTTGCCATTACCTTCAAAAACTTTCCACTTTGCAGGTTGCGCATTGGATTGCTGAAACTTGTTCTGGTATGAATTACCGGAATCAGCACAAGCTGAAAGTGCCCATGACAGGGCAGAAACTACACAAAGTTTATAGAGCCGTTTTTTCATTTTTGGATTAACCAATCAGGAAGCAATCAGTGGGGAATAAGGTCATCATTTATTTTTCTTAAACAGTGCCATAATGGCACCGATAATGATACCTATCAGGACTCCTGCAAAAATCCAACTAATAATAGTCATGATAATTTACCTCGTAGCAGTGTTTTGTGTTGAATTATATAAGGAGTTTAAGGGTTGTCTATTAGTGAAGAAGGTTTATAAGAGGACTATGTGCGCTGGATTGAGCATGATTGGTTGAGTTTTGATCTGATTTGATGGGTAAGGTATAAATATGCGTATTTTTTCGGCACTTGAACAAAATTGAAAGGATAAGTGTTGCGAATGGTCTTCCGACAAGTATAATGAACCTCGTTCTCCGAACCCTTCAGTGCCGAAGTGGCGAAATCGGTAGACGCAGTTGATTCAAAATCAACCGCCTTCGGGTGTGCCGGTTCGAGTCCGGCCTTCGGCACCATTCGTTAGTTTTCTAACGTCTACCCAAGTCTACAAATTCCCTAAAAACCCCACTAAATCAACAATTCAATATCTAATAGTATCTCATAGCGTCCCTTGCAATCTATGGCATTTGGGGGAACAATTGGGGGAACATCCGGTTAGGTTAATTGAGGTGCCCCCAAATGAAGCTCAATGCTAGACAAGTAGAGACTGCAAAGCCAAAAGACAAAAAATATAGACTTGCTGACGGTGGCGGCTTGTATCTGGAGATTACCCCCAACGGCGGTAAGTATTGGCGTTTAAAATACAGACGCCCAAGAGATAGGAAAGAAGATCGCTTGGCTTTTGGCGTGTGGCCGACAGTAACCCTTGCGGAAGCTCGCGCAAAACGTGATGAAGCAAAGAAAGCATTAGCGGACGGGGTAGACCCCAAAGACATTCAAAAGGGGGCACAACTTGAAGCTGTGGGGGCATTTACTTTTGAGCACATTGCGCGTGAGTGGCACGATAAACAAAAGAACTGGAGCGACGATCACCGAGCAAGGGTACTACGTTACTTAGAGTTGTATATTTTCCCCCATATCGGAAAGCTCGACATTCGCAAGTTAAAGACCAGTCAGCTATTAGCCCCTATAACAGCGATCGATGAGGCGGGGAAAAATGACGTGGCGAAGCGACTACAGCAACGTGTTACTGCGATTATGCGCTATGCCGTGCAGAAAGATATTATTGACACTAATCCCGCTAATGATATGGCAGGCGCACTTTCTACTACTAAAGCTACCCATCATCCCGCCTTACTGCCCGCTCAGTTCCCTGAGTTTCTAGAACGTATTAAAGCGTTTAAAGGCCGCAATATCACCAGAATAGCTATTGAACTGGGTTTATTGACCTATGTCAGAGCCAGTGAATTACGCTTTGCTCGTTGGGATGAGTTTGATTTAGAACGGGCAGTGTGGGAGATCCCCGGTCAAAGGGAAAGTATCGACGGTGTGAAATTCTCTCATCGTGGCATGAAGATGAAAACGCCGCATATCGTACCACTCAGTAAGCAAGCTGTTTCGTTGCTGGTGGAACTGAAAGAGATCAGCGGCGATAACGAGCACCTTTTCCCCGGAGATAGAGACCCCAGTAAGGTCATGAGTGAGAATACGGTCAATAAAGCGCTTCGCACTATAGGATATGACACTACAAAGGAAGGTCATGTATTAAATAGTTAGTTGTTGTGATATGCTTCCCGCCTTTTAAGGGTAAAGCATGGCCAAAGCTGACGTCTATTGCCGTTATTGTCACAAATC
>NZ_NJAI01000001.1:341032-417852 GCF_002632725.1 Xenorhabdus hominickii | reverse complement strand
GATTATGTTGTTTATGATAACCTTCCCGAGGAAGATCACCTGACTGGAAAGACGTTTACTCAGCGTATAGAGAGAACGAATTTAACTCAGCGTACTCGAATAAAAAGACTGAATAGAAAAACTATCAGTTATTCAAAATCCGAAGAAATGCACGATAAGGTGATAGGAACTTTTATTGAGCGTGAGTACTATTTTTGATATTCAATCTAACTATTTAATACATGACCTATCATTCGACAATTTTTATTTTTATGGGTATTTAAAAATATCTATATTTCAAGAAGGAATAAACCATATTTTTGCTAAATATCCATGTGAAATATTATGTTACAGCAAAGTATTCCCGTATATTTTCTATTTTTTATAACGTGATCTAGATAATAGCTATGCCAATGAATTTTTATATTAAATAAAGACTTAAATACTTAAGTAAATATTTATTTAAATGTGATAAATTTAAAGGGTTTTTTGTTAACATTCATAATATTATAGTATTTAATTATCAATGGAAAAGTACATTAAATGCCATAATTACATATAAAAAATGATGAAAATGAAAATACCTTAATCTTATCACTTAACAGTAACATGGCAATTTTTATCTATTCCTGATTAAAAACTAAAAGCGAGTAATAATCTCCGTAACCAACCTAAGAAATACTTCCTTCACCTTCTCAGCCGTTTCAATAACCTCTTCATGGCTAAGTGGCTGATCCAAAATACCACATGCCATATTGGTTAAGCAGGAAATACCAACAGTTTCAATCCCTGCATGTCTTGCAATAATTGCTTCTGGCACCGTTGACATTCCAACTGCATCAGCACCAAGTATCCTAATCATGCGGATCTCGGCAGGAGTTTCATATGTTGGCCCTGTCCACCAAGCGTAAACGCCCTGGCGTAGCGTTATGTTTTGCTCTTTCGCCACATCAATAACAATATTTCGTAATGTCTTGTTATACACTTCGCTGACATCAAGAAAGCGTACCCCAAGATCTGGATTATTTGGCCCAATCAATGGATTGTTCGCGGTTAAGTTAATATGATCGGTGATAAGCATTAAATCACCTGGGCTGAAACTTGTATTCACAGCACCACAGGCATTCGTGATGATAAGTTTTTCCACACCTAATGCTTTCATTAACCGGACAGGAAATGTTACTTGATCAAGCGTAAAGCCCTCGTAGTAGTGAAAACGGCCTTTCATGGCAACAACATTTTTTCCGCCAATAGAGCCAATAACTAATTCATTGGAATGACCAACGGCTTCTGATTTTGCAAAGTGGGGAATGCTGATATAAGGGATATGTACTGCATCTTCAAGAATATCTGCGAACGATCCTAAACCTGAGCCTAAAATAATGCCTATTGTTGGCTTTATATTGGTTATTGATTCAACATAATTTTTACTTTTTAAGATATCAGCCGTCTTATGCATGTTATTTTCTCCTGAAAATTATCTTGCCACTCTTTGTGATATTAGTGATTCGAGTATGTAGTTTTATCTATATTGGATGATTTTATTCTATGGTGCAGGATGAAGTTTTAGACTGAACCAGTAAAGGGATTTATTTTGCAAATAGAAAAGAATAATTGATAAGTGTGATCGTAGTTACACTAATTTTTGTGATGATGTTTTTCAATATAGGCGCCAATCAGCTTTTCGTGGATTTCTATCAAACGTGAGTAACAAATTGTTTTTCTTGCTTATCGTTTAATATGAATGCGCAGATTGAGGTTATGCCGCTCGATGCGTTGGGTAAAAATTTTTCCCACTAAATGTTTTTCAGGCTCAACGTCTCTGGTGTAACTCCCCCAGTCATCGGTTGTTATGAAACGAATGCTAAAAGGGTCAGTAAATCGGGCAATTTGCGGTAAGTTGCATCGGTTCGCGGATCGAATACATGGACTATTACCTATTTTCTTTTTATATCAAACACATACCAAATCCAATGACGTTGTTTTTTGTTACCGACAAAAGACCCTTGTTCATCCCATTCACAGATAAGAGTGACATCTTCGTAAACAATCTGTCTCGCTGTTACTTGTTTTGGCGAGAATTTTTTAAAGCGTGCATTACCGTATTGATACCGATACCTAAAACATGGCCAGTGTCTCTCACACCAGAGCCATTCATTGCCGTATCAACAATTTTCTCTTTTATGTCAGGTTTATGACCATTGTAACGGTAGTTAAGTTGAAAGGTTTTCCGGCAATCCCTGCAATAATAGCAAGGGAAGCCTGCTTTACATACTTGTAACCGAAGTTTTGTAGTGCCTTAGTTTTAAGGGCGTGTAATCTGTTCATTTTTTATCTCTTTCATGCGTTCTTTAGCCAGATTCAAATCTTTCTTGGGGGAACTTCTTAACTTATCGCCTATGATAAATTTTTGAAAATCAGTCCCGTCTTATTGAATATGAATAACTTGATTTGTTATGTACTGGATATTTCGCAGCAACGAATTCAATAAATAAGTCAGTATGACGGGATTTAATAAAAATTTTTATGAAGATTTTTCTCCATTTATGGTAGAATATGGATAAATTACATTTATAAAATAGCTTTTTACATCGCATACTATTATATTCCTAAATTAAAACTAAGCGATAAAATTTTTCCTGATAATTACAGTTAATTTAATACCTAAAAACAATGATCGTCAAGCAGGCAGCTATTAGAGCAGGGGCGTTAACCATAAAAAATGTTTTAACAAGAAGCTTTACGTTTCCTGTTAATTATTTATATTTATTCTCACCACATGATTTGTAATATTAATTATTACCTCAATAGGGTAATTCATATTCTGCATGCCACATCTTTTATTTGCATTTATCGAAAGTTAAAAAAATGTAAATATTCGTTCAAGTGAAAATTTGAAAATATAAAAAAATAAGCTTCAATATTTTTAAGCAAAACAAGAGGTCACTATGAACAGGCAAAGACTCATGCAGCAAATCATCATCGCCATTCTACTGGGGATTATTACCGGTTGGGGTTTTCATCATTATCTTGATGCCAATCAGACAAAAGAAGTCGCTTCCTATATCAACATCATTACCGACGTATTCCTGCGTCTGATAAAAATGATTATCGCGCCACTGATCTTTGCCACGATTGTCGCTGGGCTTATGTCAATCGGCGGTTCGTCTTCTGTCGGGCGGATTACTATCAGGGCGATGGTATGGTTTATTATCGCAGGCTTAGTTTCAATTGGCATTGGTATGCTGATGGCCAATATATTTCAGCCGGGAGTGGGTCTCAATGCCGTCATTCCGCAGCAGGAAAATGTGGATACTGGCCTCAACACCGGCGGTTTCTCCCTGAAAAACTTTATCAGCCATATATTTCCCAGTAGCTTCGCCGCTGCGATGGCGAACAATGAGATCTTGCAGATCCTGATTTTTTCGATCTTTTTTGGCGTGGCGCTTTCCTACGTTTGTCATAAAAGCCAGAAAAAAAGCCCAATCGTGACCATGATTGAAGATCTTGGACACATCATGTTCCGTATTACAGACTATGTGATGTCATTTGCACCGATTGCGGTGTTTGCGGCCATTGCCTCCGCTGTAACTGTACAAGGACTCGGGTTGCTTTATGATTACGGCAAACTTATTGGCCTCTTCTATCTTGGCCTGTTTTTACTTTGGGCTGTGTTGTCAGCCGTCGGATTTCTTTTCCTCGGTAAGAGTATGTTTTCACTGATGAAACTTATCCGGGAACCCGTAACATTGGCCTTTGCGACCGCTAGCAGCGAGTCCGCTTATCCCAAAACTATGAACGCACTGGATCGCTTTGGCGTCCCGAAGAAAATTTCCAGCTTCGTTTTACCTTTGGGTTATTCCTTTAACCTTGATGGATCAATGATGTACCAATCCTTTGCGGTGCTCTTCATTGCACAGGCCTACAACATTGACCTGAGTGTCGCAGAACAAATCATGATCATGTTGACGCTGATGATCACAAGCAAAGGCATGGCTGGCGTTGCGCGTGCTTCTGTCGTGGTTGTTGCGGCAACGCTTCCTATGTTCAACCTACCTGAAGCGGGAATTTTGCTAATTTTAGCCATTGACCAATTTCTTGATATGGGACGTACTGCGACCAATGTAGTCGGTAACAGCATCTCCACGGCGGTGATTGCAAAAATGGAAGAAAAACAGAGTAACTCCGAATTAGAACCGCAGCAAAATAAAATAGCCAGTCAAAAAGTTGGGTAAATGAGTTAACTTGCTGTGTTTTTTAATTTATTACAGCAAGTTAACTTGATGGTTAAATAGCGCTTTGGTGGTCAGACTGCTGCCCACCGTTTTTGCATATACAACCAAAAGCGCTCAGAAGAAGGGTTAAGGCGGGAATGAGTTCGATAAATGAAAACCCCCATTTTTATTGCAGATTGCGCTGGCTCCAGCAGACACAATTTCTGTTCTTTGAGTTCCTCACGAATGGAATAGTCCGGTAGCCACCCGACACCGTGACCGTCCAGAATCATACGTTTCAGCAGTTCACTCATGGATGAAAGACAAAAATGGCTGAATTTATCCCTGAAATTTTTTTCCAGTAACTGATTAATCTTACGTCCTATATAACTTTCATCGGTGTATTTAATCAAAGGCAAAGGGGCATTTTCCAGATGGTATAACGGCTTTCCATCAGGCCCACAGCCGGAAACGAGATATAACCGAGCATCCAGCACCTTATGATGTAGAAACGGTGATGTCATCAGCTCTTCATTAAAAAAAGACAGAATAAAGTCACTTTTGCCATTTTTAAGATTATTGATTGTTTCATCCACATTGATGGATTCAATATGAAAAACATTATCTGACTTCTCTGCAAATCCATAAATTAACTCAGGTAACAGAGAAATAGAAAGTGAATGAGCAGCGGCAATATTAATTCGGTATTTGGATTTTTCCCCTCCCTTTATTTTACCAATTTGATGTTCTATATCGCCTAAAAGATTTCTGATATAAACAATAAAACACCTTCCTTGTAACGAAAGTTGTAATGGATTTGAGTTACGATTAAATATTTCAAAACCGACAGCATTTTCAAGTGCCTGAATCCGCCGACTGAAAGAGG
Organism: Xenorhabdus hominickii; assembly: GCF_002632725.1. GTDB lineage: Bacteria > Pseudomonadota > Gammaproteobacteria > Enterobacterales > Enterobacteriaceae > Xenorhabdus > Xenorhabdus hominickii. The sequence continues at coordinate 412,773 of NZ_NJAI01000001.1, read as the reverse complement.
ACTGAGATATATTTCTTCTCTCAGCCGAAAGAGTAAAACTTCGCAACTCTTCCAAAGTTACCGCATCATATAACCACTTCAGCTCAATATTATTAAACATAAACCCACCATATAAAATAACGCTTGCTGATATCAATAAATAAAACAGCTTATGCAAATTCAACATAGGGTATGGAAATATTGCAATTACGAACCGTAATGATTATGCCATCATAACGATTATTTATGGGGATGGCATATGAAAAAAATAATTGGCATTCTTGGCGGTATGGGGCCGGCCGCAACTGTAGATGCAATGGAAAAGATAATTAAAAATACACCAGCAAACAGTGATCAGGAACATATTCCTGTTATTGCCGTTTCTTTTCCTGATATACCGGATAGAACAACAAGTATTATTGCTGGTGGGGAATCACCGTTAAACCATATGCTGGCGGCATTGAGAATACTGGAAGCCGCAGGTGCTCAGTGTATTATTATGCCCTGTAATACTGCACATTATTGGTATGAAGAATTAAAAGCATCAACTAAAACGAACTTCCTAAATATGATTGATATTACCTGTAATAAAATAGTGAATGAAGGAATTAATAACGTTGCTATTCTTGCCACAACAGGGACGATAAAGGCAGGGATTTATCAGAATAAATTAGAGAAAGAGAATGTGAAGTGTGTTATTCCTGATGAATTCCAACAGGGATTTGTTATGGAAAGTATTTTGGCTTATAAAAGTGGGGATGATGAAAGGGCGTATCAGTTAATGGGAAATGTTATTGTTCAACTTAAAAATACTGGGGTTGAAAAATTTATTATGGGATGTACTGAAATACCAATTATTCTAAAAAGGGAAGGTAATATGGATAGGTATATTGATGCTACGGAGGAATTGGTTAGAAGTGCGGTAGAGTGGGGTTGTTCTGATGAAAATGGCTAATCCTGCATATCTTGGTGAAATTATTGCTGAAGCATTACAGCTATCCATAGCAGGTGTAGACGTATTATTTGAGTCCACCAAAAGTAAATAATAGGTTATTTGGAGCAGTAATAGACTACAAGGATGTGGTGAATGCTCATAATAATTTATATATCCCTTAACAACAAAATCGCAAGACATTTGATTACAGACGTTAATAAGTTGAATTAATTATCAAAACAGCAAAACAGGAGCAATAAAATATATATCAAAAATTTATGTTGCTTGCTGGGCTTAAGAGCCAACGACTTTACTCTGTTTATGCACCATTAATACCAATATGCTAATTTTTGAGATCCAAGAAGATAGTTATTCTTTCTATTTACTCACTATTTATTGGTTTTAATAACATCGGTAGATAATGCTAATTATCTGTATTGCAGGGGTATATCGCCAAAGTTTCAGGGAGTAAAGGTAGTTTTAGATTATTTTCTTAAAGAGTGATATTGATCTTATTTTTTTCAGTTTAGTAAAATCAGTTTAACTATAAAATTTGTTATTAAGTTAATAAAAATAATACTAAGAAATTAATCGCTCCAATCCAGATAAAGAGATATTGGTTTTTGCTGGCAGTTATGGAGGCAAAGCTACTGAGGTAAAATTATTGAGATAAAAAGAGAGCAAGAGTGCCATAACAAGAGCAAGAATATTGGCATTTATTGGAAGGGGGAAGAGTATGGCATTCATGATGATGGAAGTGGATTTTTAGCGGTTGTGAGATAGTGTATAGCGTTATTATTCATGAAATGATAATAAAAAATGACATATTGTTATTGTTTCAGCTTTCAATTTGGTCTTACTGCGTTTATTATGCGCGCTTCGTAATTTCAACCGGCGCCACTGGCTTTGAGCTTCAGCGGAGAAATGATGCCTCCAGCTAGCTGACACAGTCTTTTCCCGTGGCGGTTCTATCTGCATTATTCCAAGGGATAGATGATAGCATAAATGACTGAGAATACCTCTCTGATACCACTCGTTGAACTGACAGCCTTGAGTAAGGGCTTCGACGGTAAACAAGTAATTTCGCAGCTCGATCTGACAATCAATGATGGCGAGTTCCTGACGATTCTAGGGCCATCCGGTTGTGGTAAAACCACAGTACTCCGTCTGATTGCCGGGCTTGAAGATGCGGACAGCGGCAAAATTTTACTGGAAGGGCAGGATATTACCAATATTCCGGCCGAACACCGTCATGTTAATACGGTCTTCCAAAGTTATGCTCTGTTCCCCCACATGACCGTATTTGAAAATGTTGCCTTTGGGCTTCGAATGCAGAAAACACCGGAAAAAGAGATTGCTCCGCGTGTTGAAGAAGCACTACGCATGGTTCAGCTTGAAGAGTTTGCCTTGCGCAAACCCGCGCAGCTTTCTGGTGGTCAGCAGCAGCGCGTGGCAATTGCCCGTGCGGTTGTAAACAAACCTAAGGTTCTTCTACTCGATGAATCTTTGTCGGCGCTCGATTATAAGCTGCGTAAACAGATGCAGAATGAGTTGAAAGCGCTCCAGCGTAAACTTGGCATTACCTTCATCTTTGTGACGCATGATCAGGAAGAAGCTCTGGTTATGTCAGACCGTATCGTGGTTATGCGTGACGGACGTATTGAACAGGATGGTTCTCCGCGTGAGATTTATGAAGAGCCGAAAAACCTGTTCGTTGCACGCTTTATCGGTGAAATCAATATCTTTGATGCCAGAGTGTTGCATCGTATTGATGAGCAGCGGATACGCGCCGATGTTGAAGGTCATGAATGTGATATTTTCACTGAGCTGCCAGTGACTGTTGGGCAAACTCTGAAAGTATTGTTGCGCCCGGAAGATTTGCGTGTAGAAGAGATCAACGACGGCGAGCAGATATCGGGTCTGATTGGTTATGTCCGTGAGCGTAACTACAAGGGTATGACGCTGGATTCCGTGGTCGAAATGGAAAATGGCAAAATGGTCATGGTGAGCGAGTTCTTTAACGAAGACGATCCCGATGTTGACCATTCCCTAGATCAGAAGATTGCTGTCACTTGGGTAGAAAGCTGGGAGGTTGTACTGGTCGATGAAGAAGACGCGTAAACTATTCCAGAATATCGTCATAACGGGCATGGTATCGTGGCTGATGCTGTTTGTCTTTTTGCCTAACCTGATGATTATCGGCACCAGCTTTCTGACCCGTGATGATACCAATTTGGTACAGATGGTATTTTCGCTGGATAATTACACCCGATTGTTCGATCCGCTGTATGCCGAGGTGCTAATGCACTCGCTGAATATGGCGTTGGTGGCAACGTTTTTTTGTTTGGTGATTGGTTATCCGTTCGCTTTTTTCTTGGCTCGTATGCCGAAGAAACTGCGCCCGCTCATGCTGTTCCTGCTAATTGTACCGTTCTGGACGAACTCGTTAATCCGTATTTATGGTTTGAAGATGTTCCTCAGCACACGCGGTTACATGAATGATTTTCTGCTGTGGACAGGCATTATCGATAAACCACTGCGTATCATGTACACCCCCGAAGCGGTGGTGTTGGGGCTGATTTACATCCTGCTGCCGTTTATGGTGATGCCGCTCTATTCCAGTATTGAGAAGCTGGATAAATCCTATCTTGAAGCTGCGCGTGATTTGGGCGCAGGGAAATTGCAGACGTTTGTCCGCATCATCGTGCCATTGACCATGCCGGGTATTATTGCTGGTTGCCTGTTGGTTCTGTTGCCCGCGATGGGGCTATTTTACGTGGCTGACTTGATGGGGGGAGCGAAAAACCTGCTGATCGGTAACGTGATTAAGAGCCAATTCCTCAACATTCGCGATTGGCCGTTTGGCGCAGCGACCAGCATCTGTCTGACGCTGGTGATGGGGCTGATGTTGTGGGTTTACTATCGTGCTGCCAAGCTGTTGAATAAGAAGGTGGAGCTGGAATGATCGGACGCCTGTTGCGCGGTGGCTTCATGACCATCGTTTATGCTTACCTGTATATCCCGATTATTATCCTGCTGGTAAGCTCATTTAACCAGTCACGTTTTGGCATTCGCTGGCAGGGTTTTACCACTGAGTGGTACAGCTTGCTGCTCTCCAATGACAGCCTGCTTCAAGCCGCCGGCCACTCTCTGACGATGGCGGTGGCATCCGCCACGTTTGCCACGCTGATTGGTTCACTGACTGCGGTTGCCCTCTATCGTTACTCATTCCGTGGCAAAAAGTTCGTTGGCGGCATGTTGTTTGTTGTGATGATGTCACCGGATATTGTGATGGCGATTTCATTGCTGGTGCTGTTCATGCTGCTTGGCGTCTCATTGGGATTCTGGTCGCTGCTGTTTTCGCATATTACTTTTTGCCTTCCGTTTGTGGTGGTGACCGTTTATTCCCGCCTGAAAGACTTTGATGTCAAAATGCTGGAAGCGGCGCGTGATTTAGGTGCGGGGGAACTGACTATCCTGCGTAAAATCATCCTTCCACTGGCGATGCCTGCGGTGATGGCGGGCTGGTTGCTGAGCTTTACTTTGTCGATGGATGATGTGGTTGTTTCCTCATTCGTGACGGGGCCAAGCTATGAAATCCTGCCACTTAAGATCTATTCCATGGTAAAAGTGGGCATTTCGCCGGAGGTGAATGCATTGGCGACAATTTTGTTACTTATGTCGCTGATTTTGGTATTGATTAGCCAATTTGTTATGCGTGATCGCACGGGTAAAATATAATTTTGATGTAAGCGTGGTCAACCTGTGACTGCGCTTTTTTTAAGACATTATTTTCGGCTTGAAATGCTCCCTGAGTTCGGCTGCCAGTTGTGCAGATATAAATTCACCTTTATCGGGTTGTACAATTAAAGCTAGATAATTGTACAACTCAGTATAACAAGTGGCTTTACCCTACAATATGCGGCTCTTATAATAGCCACTTTTTTTGGAGAGGTTCACGCCGAACCTATATGATACGAACGCACTAACTGCGGGGGAAACACTGTATGAAAAACAACATGAAAAACAAGATGAAAAAGTGGTTCTGTCTATTAGCCGCTGGGATGATGGCATTAAGCATAGGTTCGGTGAATGCTGCCGCCGCTGATGATAGCAAAACACTCTATTTCTACAATTGGACTGAATACGTTCCACCGGGTTTGCTCAACCAGTTCACCAAAGAAACCGGGATTAAGGTGATTTATTCCACCTATGAATCCAATGAGAGCATGTATACCAAGCTGAAAACCTACAAAGACGGCGCTTATGACTTGGTTGTGCCATCCACTTACTTTGTCTCAAAGATGAGTAAAGAAGGGATGCTGCAAAAAATAGACACGAGCAAATTAAGCAATTTCAAAAACCTTGATCCTAATTTGCTGCATAAATCTTTTGACCCGAAAAACGAATATTCTATCCCCTATATTTGGGGAGCGACTACCATTGGCGTTAACAGCGATAATATCGATCCCAAATCCATTACCGCCTGGACTGATTTTTGGAAGCCTGAGTACAAAAATAGTCTAGTGCTGACGGATGATGCCCGCGAAGTATTCCAAATGGCATTGCTGAAACTGGGTTATTCCGGCAATACCAGCAATCCGAAAGAGATCGAAGCGGCTTATCAGGAGCTGATAAAACTGACGCCAAACATACTGGCATTCAACTCTGATAATCCCGCTAATCCATTTATGGAAGGTGAAGTTGATGTGGGCATGATGTGGACGGGTTCCGCGTATGTAGCACGTCAGGCGGGCACACCAGTTGAGATTATCTGGCCGAAAGAAGGCGGGATTTTCTGGATGGATAGCTTAGCTATTCCTGCCAATGCCAAAAATGTTGAAGGCGCGATGAAGCTGATTAATTTTCTGTTGCGTCCTGAGATTGCGGCACAAGTTGCTGAAACCATCGGCTACCCGACACCGAATTTGGCAGCGAAAAAATTGCTGCCAGCGGCAGTTTCAGGCGATAAATCGCTCTACCCTGATGAAGCGGTAATTCAGAAAGGGGAATGGCAAAATGATGTCGGTAATGCCAATATTCTGTACGAAGAGTATTTCCAGAAACTGAAAGCGGGTCAATGATCTGAAATTCAGTTAACTTATTGAGGGGAGCTGAGGTTCCCCTTTTAATTATTTGTGGATTATTCTTTAAAGACTTGATTACGGTGCCAGGCGATGAAACCTTCTAACGGATAATAGTCTTTATTTTGGGGAAGTAATATTGGCTGTTGAGCAAAATTCCAAAAAAGTTGCTTCACCATCCGGCCACCATTAATACTTTCTGAAACCAGCAAATTCATATTATTGTCAATGCTGATTGAACCCATATCAAATGCGGAATGATGGAGTGAACACAGAGCCAGCCCGTTATTAACGGTACAGGGACCGCCATATTGTTTCCATTTAATATGCGCCGCTTCCAACCCAACAGGCGTACTGTCATGCCGCAGATTGTAGCCACATATTGCACACTCGTAGTTATAGGCACGCAATATTTGCTGACGGAAATGGGGATCACGCTTTTTGCGGATGTCATTTAACGAGAAATCTAACTGATTGGCGAGTAGCTCCTCTCCTGTACGCTTTCAGGGAAATGCTCACTGAGAATTTGTTGTGCCAGTTTATCGATTAAATCGGGCTTACTGAGCAATAACTGGTAGCTTTGTTGGTCAAAACCGCCTTTAACACTGAATTCAATCAGCTCACGTTTTGGCGGTTGTTTGCTGCCTTTTTGTGGTGTACAGAGTTCGGTATTCTGCAACTCTCAAAAGCCATCGCCCCGTAAGCGCCAGAATGGTAAGACGGGGTAGTGGCTTTTGCGTCTTGGGTCAAAATTGTCGAGTAACTCCAGCAATGGCAGGTCGATCTCTTTCCCATAATCAAACAGTCGCACATGGCCTTTCTGATATTGCGAGAGTACATACAGTAGCAATAACGGCTTATGTGGTGCACGTTGATCACCCTTGCGCCATACAGAAAGGTTTGAAATTGCGATTTGTAGCTCTTTGATTGTAAGCATGTAAGTTGTCTGATTAATGGATCAAGGTATATGCGATCATGCTCGCAAAAGCGGTGAAGGGCAAGGTGCTGGGTTGGAATTCGAAATATATTGAATAGCGATTAATTTTTCATAAATATATTTGCATATGTTACTTTAGTTTTTTCCTATTTAACAAATAATCTCTTTCTGTTCTTTCAATTATCTAATAAAGGATCGTCTATTCTGACCCTCTACTCAGAACTTATTTATTCTGAGATAACCACTTAATTATAACATCATGAGTATTCTTTTGGCTGGCATGATAAATGGTTTGGAATGGAGGGCTGGTAGCTAACGTCGCTATTTGCTCAGGAGGTAAGGATGAACTTGATGGTTGACCGATTGGGATATCGCCTGTTGTGTTGTTTATTGGGTTGGGGAACGGTGGGGATTATTTACCAATTTACAGCGAATTCTCATACTCAAGCGACGGTCTTGCCGATTTCTGTCGTTGATGAATGGGTTGTATTTTCTTCCAGTGGTGTTTGGTTCTATCTCTCTTTTTTCTTGTTGATACCGTTGGCTTATCTATTTTGTCCGCTATCCCGTGCTCGTTGGTTGATGTTGGCGATGCAGGGATGTGCGCTGTTTTCTGGTCTGATTTATTTGCTCTATCCTACCACGCTAGATTATCCGTCTATCACGGGAGACAAGATCTCAGATCGCCTGCTCAAACATTTAGTCTCGATAGATTCGGCACAAAACTGCTTGCCCTCACTGCATGCGTCATTAACTGCATTATCCGTGTACGCGCTTTGGCAATCGAAACAAAAAATTGGAAAGCTATTATGGTTAACGTGGGGAGTGTTGATCGGTTTCTCGATTATCCAATTGCGACGGCATTTATTTATCGATCTCACAGCAGGAATATTAACGGCGATTGTTATCGGCATTCTGTGCCAGATAATATTACAGGTAATTTCAGCTCGCTCTGTTCGTCATTGATATTCGATGGTTCTCTGACCTTGTAATGATTTACATGCGAAATAAAAATAAAGTTTACTATTTTAAATGATTAAATAAAGTTGGTTTATTTTTAAATCTATAGCTTGTTTGTTTTATGTCAAAATAACAAATTTCATGAGTAAATATCATAATAATTCTGTTTTGTTAAAAATAATTTATGGCTAAGAAAGGGTGGTTTAGCAAAAAGTTTTATTTTTCATATGAGTATGTTAGATATTTTATTTTACTAATGGGATGTGCCATAAATATTCACTTCCTGTTTAAGCAACTATCTGATAAATACTAAATTGCTCTAAGCCCTATGCTCAGAATTTAATTCATACTCTGAAAGATACATGTATATCAAAAAATAATACACGGAATTAATTGAAAAATGAAAAATTTAAATGAAGTGATCCCATTAAAGATCATTGCTTCTGGCATGGCTTTGCCAGAGCATAAGGTATATTCATCCGATTTAGACTTAAAATTAAATAAACCGAATGGTTTTGTACAAAAGCGTTCTGGAATTGAATATCGTTACCATTCTGACAATAACGCTTCTCAGGCTAAATTGGCGGCTGAAGCATTGCATAATACTTTGCAAACACATCAGATCCTGCCGGATTCCATTGATCTGCTGATTTCAGCTTCGGCAATCGCCATTCAGGCTTTGCCTTTTTCCGCCGCCCATATTTTAAAAGAGAGTCAGTTAAAGGCCGGAACTGCCTGTTTTGATATTAATGCAAGCTGTGTCAGCTTTGTTTCGGCTTTGCACGTTGCGGGTGGATTGTTAGCGACTAAGCAGTATAAACGCATTGCGATTGTTTCTGCGGAGATGGCTTCCCGTGGTATTGATTGGTCACATCAAGAATCCTCGCTGATCTTTGGTGATGGGGCGGCTTGTATGGTCGTTGAAAGGGGAAATGGACAGAGCGGAATCGTAACCCATAAGCAAGAAACTTATCCAGAAGGTCTTGAGTTATGTGAGATCCGAGCTGGCGGAACCCGTAAGAATCCTCGTGCGGGAATGGATGATAGCGATTTTCTGTTCCAAATGCAGGGTAAGGCGCTGTTTAAGTTGACATCTTCATTGATTGAAGAGTTTACCGAACGAGTACTTTCCAGTGCCAACCTGACCATGCCAGAGATTGATATCGTTATTCCCCATCAGGCCAGCCATCTGGCATTGGAACATATCCGCAAACGGCTGAATATCAGTGATGAACGATTTATGAATATCTACCGTTATCGTGGTAATCAGGTCGCCGCGTCGATCCCGACTGCGCTACATGAAGCTATTATTACGGATCGTTTTTATGGTCGTGATTATGTGATGTTGCTTGGTACGGCGGCAGGGCTTTCGTTAAGTGAGATGATTTTGAAACCATGAAAATTCTTGTAACCGGAGCAACAAGTGGTTTAGGACGTAATGCTGTTGATTACCTGCTGTCGCAAGGGGAGACGATTGTGGCAACTGGACGCGATCAACGGGCAGGGGAGGTATTGACGCAACTGGGCGCCGAATTTCGCTGCGCTGAATTGGCAACATTAACGGTAGATGACGCGATAGAGCTGATGTCAGATTGTGATGCAGTCTGGCATTGCGCCGCTAAATCCTCCCCTTGGGGAGATCCTGATGAATTCGAACGTATCAATTTGACCGCGACGTACATGTTGGCACAAGCGGCGGGAACATGTGGTATTAAACGGTTTGTCCATATCTCTACACCTGCCGTGTATTTTAATTTTTCTCACCAACAGAACATTACCGAAACTCAGCGTAGCCAGCGTTTTGCCAATGATTACGCGAGGACAAAGTTCTTGGCTGAAGAGTGCATACTCCAGCTTATTCACCGCTATCCTGAAACCGCATATATTATTTTGCGTCCTCGTGGGCTATTTGGCCCACATGACAGAGTACTGTTGCCTCGGCTAATGGCACAAGTTAAAGCCAGCAAGGGAGTCATGGCTTTGCCTGCGGGCGGGAAGAATATATTGGATCTTACCTATGTGATGAATGTCGTTCATGCCATGTCATTGGCGACTTATCGTGAAGGGTTACAAAGTGGCGCGATATATAACATCACCAATCAGCAACCACAGCCATTGGCGAAAACACTTGGGCTGCTATTTGACGAGATGCAGTTTGGTTATCGGATCAAATCATTGCCTTATCCATTTTTGTATGGTCTTGCGGCGATGTTAGAGGGCGTTGCAAAAGTCACTCAAAAAGAGCCGTTATTGACCCGTTACGGTATTGGGGCGGCTTACTATTCTATGACATTAGATAGCTCGAAGGCACGAGAGGAATTGGGTTACTCACCTGTTTATACCATGGAGGAAGGTATTCATTTAACGGCTAACTGGTTAAAACAGCTCGATAAGCAGGCTGGTTCACATGGTTAAAATACGGGTTTTTGAAGTGGGATATTGTACTCATCCCGGCTGTATGGCACTGAAAGGTGCCAGTTTTCGGGTGTGTAATTTTCCCGCTCGTGCATGGCTACTGGAGTGCAATGACAAACGTTGGTTGCTTGATACAGGCTATGCCAGTCATTTTTACGATCATACCCGCAACGGGGTCATTCGGTTTTACCGCGTTGTCACGCCAGTTTATTTTGACACTAAAGATGCACTGGTGATGCAACTGAAAGAAGAAGGCATTCAGCCTCGAGATATTGAAGGCATTATCATTTCTCACTTTCACGGTGATCATATTGCTGGATTACGTGATTTTCCGCAGACCAAATTTATCTGTTCAGGGGAAGGTTGGCAACAAACGCGAAATTTACGAGGCATTGCGGCGGCTATACGAGCATTTGTGGCGGGGTTAATCCCGGAAGATTTTGAATCCAGAGTCAGTTTTTATGAAGGGTTTGAAACCTGTCCGTTGCCAGAAGAACTGGCGATATTAGGTCAAGGTTACGCGGTACCTGGGAGCCATCAACAGATAATTATCGTCCCTTTGCCCGGTCATGCAGCGGGGCATCTTGGCCTCTGTGTATTAACCGAGCAGGGATGGATATTGTTGGCGGGAGATGCCGCATGGTCACCAAGCAATTATCGTGAGCTGCGTGGGCCGGCTCGGCTGGCAAATATCATTATGGATGATAGCCACGCTTATTATGAAACGTTGAATAAACTGCATCAAATTGACAAAAAGCAGATTCCTATTCAGTTATGTCATGAAGGGGACTTGGAATGATGCTCAAAACGCTTTGGTATTATTGGCGCGCCAAAAAACAGTGGAAATTTTCTGATCGGCAGCAGCTTGAACAGCATCAATTAAAGGAATTAGCGACATTTAGACGTAATATTCTGACAAAAAGTCCTTATTTTTCTTCTTATGGCAATTTGCCGTTGGCGGAATTTCCGTTGATGAACAAAAGCATCATGATGGAAAACTTTGATCAGATGAATACGGCGGGGCTCAAGCGTGATGAACTGCTGGAGTGCGCACGTTTGAGTGAACAGTCGCGTGACTTCAAGCCGATGGTTGGTAAATTCAGCGTAGGGCTGTCTTCGGGCACATCAGGGCAGCGAGGTATTTTTGTTATCAGCCCTAAAGAGCGGAGTGTTTGGTCGGGGATCATGCTGGCTAAAATGCTGCCAAACGGTTTATTTCATGGTGAGCGGGTTGCGCTGTTTTTACGTGCGGGCAATAACCTCTACGATAGTGTACAGAATCGTTGGATATCCTTCCGTTTTTTTGATTTGTTTGCTGACTTTAATCAACAGGTACAAGCACTGGAGGAATATAAGCCAACTATTGTTGTTGCACCTGCTCAAGTGTTGCGAGCACTGGCATTGAAAATCCAACAAGATGAAGTGTCATTATCGCCGACTAAAGTGGTTTCAGTGGCGGAAGTGTTGGAACCGCAAGATAGGCAATTGTTGAAGAGCGTATTTAGGGAAGTGGGTGAGGTCTATCAGGCAACGGAAGGTTTTTTGGCGTGTACTTGCCCGCATGGAACGCTGCACCTTAATGAAGAATTTCTGCATATTGAACCGAAATGGATCGATGAATCACGCTTTAACCCGATTATCACTGACTTTACACGGGAATCTCAGCCTATTGTACGTTATCAGCTTGATGATATTTTGGTTGTGAAGAAAACGCCATGTGCATGTGGCAATCCGGCATTAGCGATAGAACGTATCGAAGGACGCAGTGATGATCAGCTGATTTTGCCCGCACATAGTGGGGAAAATAATAATGGGGAAAATATAAGTATTTTTGCTGACCCTTGCTCGCGGATCATCGCCAATACCTTGCCGCTGACGAGTGATTATCGGCTGACACAGAACGATTTGCTGCTGAGACTGGAAGGGGATTGCGATGTGGCGATCCTCCAGCAATGCCAATCAGCGCTGGCAGACTATTTCGCTAAGCAGGGCGTCGATATTGATAAAATTGAATGGCAGTGTGTATCGCAGACGATATCACCGGATTTATTCAATAAACGCCGCCGGATTATCAGGAAAAAGGGATAGTTTGAAAAGGGATAGTTTGAGTAGTTGGGAGAGATTATTTAGTGCGCAATCACACTGGAGATAGCTGATTACGCTTTAAATAATCTTCCCATGCTGTTTCTGGCCAAGATAAAATCATTCTTCCAACAAGTTATTTTCAACTGTTTTATCACCTTCCACTTCTGCAATTGCCTGGTTTAAGCGAGCTACCCTCATTTATCCCCGATCACTAAAATTGGAAGGCGGTTGTGCTATTGAGATCCTCCGGCAAAAGGATATCTTGATTAAGAATGTCGTAGGTAATTCGCTTTTTGTTGCTGCTTTGACAAGTTACTTGGGTGTTCTATTTACAACTCCAATCTCTGCAGCTAAGATACCGCCCCTAAACCTTCCTGAATTTGTGCTGCTGCAGGAAAAACAACACTTCTTCCCCATCAAAACGGAAGAAGCGTACTTTTGTTTTTCTAGGTAGCGAACATGTCTACATTAAATCGTTTACAAAAACGTCTATTCCGTCAAGGAATCGAAACTCATTACGAAAACAATATTTATCGTTTCAAACGGAACCAAATTGAAGCCGAAGTGCTGTTACCTGAATCCTTACCTTTGGAAGAAAAGGCGGTACAGCAATTACTTGACCTTGCTTCAGTGCGAGTCCCCGGCAGTGATGCCAAAGTTTGCCAAACCCGAGCGACGCCTGATTTTCATCCGGGAGCGATAGCGCCGGTTGGCAGTATCGTGGCAGCCACAAAAGATCTGGTGATCCCTGCCGCGATTGGCACTGATATTAATTGTGGGATGCGTCTGCTCACAACGGGAATGCGTTATGAGGAAGCGAATGCTCAGAAAGAGGCATTGGTTCAACATCTAAAAAATACGTTGTTGCTGGATCAGCGTGATGTGCCCGTGACGCCAAATTCATTTAGTGCCCTGTTTGATGAAGGACTGGAAGCATGGTTACAGGCTTTACCTCAACAGGGTGTTTGGCAACAGGCTAATTTTAAGCGTATGTATACTGAATTAAGTGCCATACTGAGTACGCAGGCAGTACAGTCCCATAGCCGCTATGCACCAGAAGCTTTTTTTGAGCAACGGGAAATTATCCGCCCAGCCAGTTTGGGCACAGTGGGTTCCGGCAATCACTTTGTTGAACTGCAAATCGTCGATACCATTCTGGATAGACATGCGGCTTATGCTGCTGGTTTGCGCGAAGGTGAAGTGTTGATGATGATCCACACTGGTTCACGCGATGTCGGGTTCTATATCGGCCAGCGTTGGGTGGATAAAGCAAGAGCATTGTGGCCTGCTGGGGAAAAATATCCGGCATCTGGCTTGTTTGGTTTGACGGATGAGCATGCTCAGGAATATTTATTGGCAATGGGGGTGGCGGCACGTTATGCGTGGGCCAATCGCATTGTTCTGACTGAGCTGGTTCGTTCGGCATGGCAGAAGGTATTTGCGCAGGATAACAGCCAGATGATTGTCGATCTTTCGCATAATATTATTTTTCCTGAACAGGGAATGAATCTCCACCGTAAAGGTGCAACACCTGCGCGGGCAGGAGAATTGGCGTTGATCCCCGGTTCAATGGGCGATTATTCCTATCTGGTAATGGGAAAAGGTAACTCAGATTGGCTTTGGTCGTGTTCACATGGTGCGGGACGTTCAGTAAGGCGTCAGGAAATGCGTGGTAAATTACCCGATATCCAAAAAAGCAGCCAATTACCGTGGTAGTGTATCACCTTGAAAAATGAGCGTTTGTGTGAAGAGGCTCCCGCTGCTTATAAGCCGATTACGCCCGTGATTGAAATTCAGGAACAGGCTGGGTTAATTCAATCAGTGGCAAGAGTTAGGCCGTGGATCACATTTAAGGCCTGATAGTTGAGGGCTGGTTTTAGCCAGTCCTTGTTCATATCTAACGGAAATTCGGTCTTGCCCAAGGATGGTTATTTTTTTGTTTATATGACATGTATCATGTTTTTAATAACTATATCTATCGGTATCAATATTTATTGATACCGATAGATTACTAATGCTTATTTAAATAGAAACAATATTAACAATTATTTTGCTGCGTCTAGTGCTTGTGACAGATCGGCAATAATGTCATCACTGTGCTCGATACCAATGGATAGGCGAATCAGATCCCGTGACACACCTGCTTTTACCATTTCTTCATCATTGAGCTGACGGTGGGTTGTTGAGGCAGGGTGACAAGCCAATGATTTAGCATCTCCAATATTGACCAAGCGTACAATCAGTTGTAACGCATCAATAAAACGTATACCTGCTTCTTCGCCTCCTTTAATGCCGAAAGAAAGAATTGAAGAAGGTTTTCCATCCATGTAACGGACGGCCAAATCATGTTCTGGGTGTGTCGGTAATCCTGCATATTTAACCCATGATACCTGAGGATGTTTTTCCAGATATTGCGCAACTTTCAGGGCATTTTCAGCATGACGTTCCATACGAAGTGCCAATGTTTCAAGCCCTTGTAAGATGAGAAAAGCATTGAAAGGAGAGAGTGCGGCTCCCGTGCTACGCAGTGGCCCGACGCGGCAACGCGCGATAAAGGCAGCAGCACCAAAGTGTTCGGTATAGGTGATCCCGTGGTATGAAGCATCCGGTGTACTTAAAATAGCAAAGCGTTCTTGGTACTTTGTCCAGGGGAACTGCCCGGAATCAACAATTATTCCGCCAATAGAAGTGCCGTGGCCCCCAATATATTTGGTCAGGGAATGGATAACGATATCTGCACCATGTTCAAACGGGCGGCATAAATAAGGTGTGGCGACAGTATTATCGACAATCAGAGGAATACCGTGCCAGTGGGCAATATCTGCCAGTGCCTTAATATCAACGATGTTTCCACTTGGGTTGGTTATGGATTCGCAATATATTGCTTTGGTTTTCTGATCAATCATCTCTTCAATGGCAGCAATATCGTCATGAGCAACGAAACGGGTTTCAATCCCAATATTTGGGAAAGTGTGTGCCATCAAGTTATAAGTTCCACCGTATAGTTTTGCCACCGAGACAATGTTATCTCCCACGCTGGCAATGGTTTGAATAGCGTAAGTGATTGCCGCCATCCCTGAAGCAACCGTAAGTGCCCCAATACCTCCTTCCAAAGCAGCGACGCGTTTCTCCAGTACATCGTTGGTCGGGTTCATTATGCGGGAGTAAATGTTGCCTTCAACTTTTAAATCAAATAGATCAGCACCATGCTGGGAATCATCAAAGGCATAAGACGTTGTTTGATAAATGGGGACAGCAACGGCTTTTGTTGTAGGATCGGGTGAATAGCCTGCATGGATGGATAGTGTTTCTAATTTCATTGTCATTTCCTTTGGTTAATTAAAGTGATATTTGCATTCGAGAGTGACAATCAAAAATAGTGGTGCTTTGGTTTCGATTGATTTGATGTAGTGGTTCAGGTCCCTTGGGTAGATTGAAGAGTGAAGCATATCAATACCATTCTTCTATCTTATTGTTAAGTTACTAAATGAGAGCGCCATTATAGATGATTTACAAAATGACAGGGTGATTTAACAATATCAAAAATAAATATCAATAGATATCAATTTGATATCTGGGGTAAGGCGGTATTCATTTGATTTCTGTAATGAAATATATCTATAAGTAATGGTATAACATGATATTGATAATTCAATATAATTCACATTTATTGGAGTTCGTCAGAGAGTCTTACAGAAAGTATCTATACTTTTAACGCTAATTAGATATCAAGGGTAATAATAATGGTGATGAGAAAATCGCTTCTTGCAACTGTAGTTGTATCTGGTTTTATATATGGTTCATTCGCTTATGCAGATTCGCATACTGTTGCAGTAGGCTATGCACAAAGTAAAGTGCAAAATTTTAAAGATATTCGCGGAGTGAATCTTCATTACCGTTATGAATGGGATTCTCCTGTCAGTATTATTGGCTCATTCACCTATATGAAAGGTGATAAAAATGGCAACTATAAGTCTGAAGATTCTATTGAGAAAGGAAGTCTAGATGTGAAATATTATTCATTGGTGGCCGGTCCTGCCTATCGTATCAATGATTATGTGAGTGTATATGGCTTATTGGGATTTGCACATTCAACATTAGACGTATCTGTTAGCAAGTCTATTAAAATAAACAGAAGAATAACTTCTATTACTGGAAAAGCAGATAGCAAATCAACTAATTTCGTTTATGGGGCTGGAGTAGAAGTTAATCCAATTCAAAACATTAGCCTTTATGCTGGCTATGAGGGGGCTTCAGCAAAACATTATGACAAAAACTTTGGCATCAATGGCTTTAATATTGGCGTAGGATATCGTTTTTAAGCCAATAAATAGAAATAGTCAGGGAGTGTCTCCCAAAATCTAATGTTTTCAGACAAAAATCGCATTCAATATTGGGTGCGATTTTTTATGTTTATGACTCTATTTATCAGTTAATAATATATTTAAATAATCAAGCATTAAATTTACCAATATTATTGGATATCAAACTCACTATTTGGATAGTGTCTTATTTTTCTTGCAATATTCATTGTATACCTGCACTAGATGGATCTTGTTTGCATATAGCGGCTATTTGAAATTTTATATTTCACGTAATGATTAACCCCTCATGACGAAAAGAGGGGCACTCATGAAGGGCTTAAATAATAAAGTTGCTATTGTCACGGGTGGGGCGACCAAAATTGGCGCGGCCGTTGCCAAGGTATTGAGTGAATATGGTGTTAAGGTTGCGATTTTTGATATTGATCAGGAAGGTGGGGAAAAAGCCGCCAGCCTACAACCTGAATCCATCCGCTTTTGGCATGTCGATCTCACTGACGATAAACAGCTTTCTCAGGGAGTGCTTGAAGTTGTTGCCCATTATGATCGTCTGGATTATCTCGTCAATCTCGCGACAACTTATCTGGATGATGGTGCCAATTCCAACCGTGAGATATGGCTGGCTGCCTTGAATATTAATGTGGTCAGTGCCGTCAGAGCGGCGCAGTTTGCGCGTCCTCATCTCATTGCTGCGGGAGGTGGGGCCATTGTTAACTTCACCAGCATTTCATCTTCTATTGCCCAGACAGGGCGTTGGTTATATCCCGCCTCAAAAGCCACCTTACTGCAAATCACCCGCAACATGGCAATGGATTATGCCCCCGACCGCATTCGTGTTAATTCCGTCTCGCCAGGCTGGACTTGGTCACGGGTCATGGATGAGCTGACTCAAGGCAATCGCCAGAAAACGGATGAAGTCGCGGCCGATTATCACCTGCTTGGCCGGGTGGGCGATCCCGAAGAGATCGCTCAGGTGGTGGCATTTCTCCTGTCAGATTTGGCGAGTTTTGTAACTGGAGCAGATTACGCCGTTGATGGAGGCTATTCAGCTATGGGGCCTGAGCAGGCGAAACCCGCTATTCCACGTCTGACGGAATAGGTTCGGTTCAGAAATCCAAAATAAAGAGGAAAATATATGCGTCGTATAGCTATCGTGGGAGGTGGCCAAGCTGGACTGCCTCTGGCCCTTGGTCTGCTTGACAAGGGCTATCAGGTAACTGTTGTTACCAATCGCACGCCTGATGATGTTTGCAATGGTCGGGTTATGTCGAGCCAGTGTATGTTCGATTCCTCTTTGCAATTTGAACGTGATTTAGGGTTGAATCACTGGGAATCTCAATGTCCGCCTGTGGAAGGTATTGGTTTCGCCGTTCCCCATCCTGAAATTTCCAACGAAAAGGTAATTGCGTGGAAGTGCCCGGCTCGATAAATACGCTCAAGCCGTTGATCAGCGTCTCAAAATGCCATTTTGGCTGGAACAGTTCGTTTCCCGGGGCGGTAATCTGGAGATCAGCAATGTAGATATTATCGGGTTAGAGCGACTGGCGGGTAGTCATGATCTGGTCATTCTGGCGGGAGGAAAGGGGGATATTGTAACATTGTTTGAGCGTGATGCTTCACATTCTCCTTATGATAAACCTCAGCGTGCATTGGCCTTGACCTATGTGAATGGCATGTTGCCAACGCCGGAATATTCCCGTGTGTCTTTTAACCTGATCCCCGGCGTGGGGGAATATTTCGTTTTTCCTGCCCTGACCCTGAATGGTCCTTGTGACATCATGGTTTTTGAAGGGTTACCGGGGGGAGCAATGGATGGTTTGAGCGGTGCCAGAACGCCACAGGAACATCTGGCCTATAGTCAGCAGATCCTTAAAACTTTTTTACCGTGGGAAGCCGAGCGTTGTAAGCAGATCGAACTCACCGATGAAAACGGTATTCTGACTGGGCGTTTTGCGCCAATGGTACGTAAGCCTGTGCTGACATTGCCTTCTGGTCGCCAGATTTTTGGATTGGGTGATGCAGTGGTTACGAACGATCCGCTGACAGGGCAGGGTTCCAATAATGCGACCAAGGCCTGCAAAGTGTATTACGAAGCTATTCTTGCTCATGGGGATAAACCTTTTACGGCTGAATGGATGAACGACACTTTCGAACGCTTCTGGGATTATGGCCGCTATGTTGTGGAGTGGACAAACAGCCTGCTTGCTCCGCCGAAGCCACATATCCTGCATTTATTAGGTTCTGCCCAGCACTCCCCGACACTTGCCAACACTATTGCCAATGCTTTCAATTATCCCCCTGTGCTGTTTCCTTGGTGGGAGGACAGTCTTATTTGTGACGCTTATATCCATTCGCAGATGACCGAAGAAATTCGGGTTTGAGCAAGGAGGATCGCCATGAACATGAATATATTGAACAGTCAGGTGCTGTTGCTGGATACCGAATGGGGAGCAACCGAATTTGAAACTAGAGCGTTGCGAACACTCTTGGGCAATTACCCGACAGGGGTTGCCGTTGTTGCAACACGTACTGCTGACGGACGTAACGTGGGCTTGACTATCAACTCATTTGCTTCGCTTTCGTTGGAACCGCCATTGGTGCTCTGGAGTCTGGTCAATCATTCACCTAATCTGTCGGTGTTTCGTGATTGTGAATATTTCACGATCAGCATTCTTGGGTGTGATCATCAGGAGTTGGCATTGCGTTTTGCCAATCCGAGGGTGGAAAACAAATTTCAGGATATTCCGGTGCAGGAAACATCGGAAGGTGTTCCCTCAATTCTATTCCCTTGCATAATTTTGTGGCGCCAGCGGTGGTGGTCGATGCCAGCTCGCAGGCGGCACAAGATCCTGACTGGGTGTTGACGGTCGAGTTTTTACAGTCCTGGGAGGAGCAGTACGGGCGCATTTCTACGGGAGCATGGCTACTGTTCAGAACAGATTGGTCAAAGCGGGCAGACGATCCGGTTCGCTTCCTTAATATGCGTGATGATGGCGCCCATACGCCGGGGCCGAGTCAGGAAGCGGTCGAGTGGTTGATCCAGCAGCGTGATATCCGTGGATTTGGCGTTGAAACCATCAATACTGACGCAGGCCAGTCCTACACGTGGCCATTGGCTTACCCTTGCCATACCTTGATGCACGGGGCGAATAAATATGGCCTGCAATGCCTGAAAAACCTCGATTTGTTGCCACCCACTGGTGTGGTACTTATTGCCGCCCCTCTCAAAATTGAAGGAGGATCAGGGAGTCCGCTGCGTGTACTGGCATTGCTTGAGTCCCTTTGAGGAGCGCCACAATCTTTGAGGAAAGACACAATGAGTAAATCCAAGCCACAAGTGATCATCGTGGGCAGTGGTATCAATTCACTGGTTTGTGCGGCCTTACTGGCGATATGGGGTAAATCTGTTTTGGTACTGGAACAAAATAGTGTGCCGGGCGGCTGCATCCGAACGGAGGAACTTTTCCCCGGCTACACCCATGATGTGCTTTCCTGCTGGTATCCGCTGTTTTTGGCCTGTCCTGCTTATCAAGTACTTCAACCTGAGCTGGAAAAGGCAGGGGTGGAATTTATACAGAGTGATTACTCAACCGGGTTAGTACAGCCGAATGGTAAGGCGATTGCCTTAACGCGGGATATTCTGGCTTCCTCTCAGCGTCTTGATGAAATTTCGCTGGGAGATGGAGCCGCATTGAACCGTATGGCACAGCAAATTCTCCATGATGATGCTGCACTGAACTTTGGCTTGTTGGGGAATGACCCTTATGGCTTGGAAATATTCAAGTTATTGTTCTCTGAGTGGCGCAAACGCGGGATAGATGGATTGACCGCGTTTGCCAGTCATTCACTGGAAACTTTCCGGCGTTGGTCTGAGCGTGAATTACAGTCTGATTTCAGTCGTGCCCTGATTGCACCATGGGTATTGCATACGGGATTGGGGCCGGATGATGCCAGTTCAGCCCTGATTGGCAAATTGACCTTTGCTGCTGTGGTTGCTGGGGGAATGCCTGTGGTAAAAGGAGGTAGTGCCCGCGTGGTGGAAGCGCTTAGGACGATCATTGAACAGCATGGCGGCCAGCTTATCACAGATGCCCGAGTCCACCGGATCATCACTCAGGGGCAAGGGAGCAAGCGACGAGCGTCTGGCGTGATGGTGGCAGGAAAAGTTTATCAGGCCAGTGAATCGGTGGTGTGCAATGTGACACCGCAACAGCTTTATGGCCGCTTATTGGAGAATGTGCCGGATAGCGTCTGGCAACGGGCGAGGAGTTACCGTTATGGGCGCGGGTGCATGCAGATTCATTTTGCCCTGAATGCACTGCCGCCGTGGTGTGAGCCGGAATTACTCCATGTGCCATTGATCCATTTAACGGAGAGCATGGAACAGGTATGCCTGTCAGTGACGCAGGCCAATAATGGTTATTTGCCGGGCCATCCGACATTGGGTATTGGGCAGCCCACAGCCCTTGATCCTTCCCGTGCCCCGGAAGAAGGATGGATCTTGTGGGTTCAATTACAGGAATTACCTACGTATTTGAAAGGCGATGCGTTGGGAGAAATTTCGATCCCCATTGATGGCAAATGGAATGAAGCCGTCCGTGAAGTGATGGCCGATCGTGTGCAGGCGCGTCTGGAAACCGTAATGCCCGGTTTTTCATCCTCAATTGTTGGGCGTAAGGCATATTCTCCGGCAGATTTACAAGCATTGAATTGTAATTTGGTCGGGGGCGATCCCTATTCAGGTATTTGCTCTCCCGATCAGTTTTTCTGGTTGCGTCCTTTTGCCTCTTCTCAAGGTGCGAAGGCGCATCAAACTCCCATCAGCAATGTATTTCATATTGGGGCTTCAACTCACCCCGGCCCGGGACTGGGCGGTACTTCTGGTTATCTTGTTGCCCGTCAACTTGCTCGGCGCTGATCAAATCAGCCCGTCATTTTTTACCCCTTGTTCATTCATCTCTTGCAAAGAGGAAGGTTATATGACGATAAAATTCAGGCATTGCATTTATTCAATCACGCTATCACGATTGATCACGCTATCACTATTGAGTACTTTTATATTGAGTACTTCAGTGATGGCAACAGAAGGCGGTGGTGTTGGTGCTTATCCAGATGGTCTGGATAACTATTTGTCTGGTGCTTTACCCCCTCCGGGTGTTTATGCGCTGTTTTATGGCGGGCATATTCACTATAACAAGCTGGTGGGAAATCACGGTGAACAGATCCCGGTACCTGGGTTTAAAGTTAACGTGAATGTTCTTGCACCCCGGCTGGTTTGGGTGACGGAACAGCCAGTTTTGGGTGGTCAACTGGCTTATCATGCGGTCGTTCCGTTATTGGATGTAACCACTGATGTTGCTGGTCATCACGATAATAGCAAGGGAATAGGGGATATCACTTTTGGTCCGGCGTTGGGTTATCACCCTGCCCCCGATTTGGCTTATGTTCTTGGCGTGAATGTCAACGCACCGACAGGTCACTACGATCGCAATGACCTCTCTAGCTTGGGGAAAAATTACTGGACAGCTCAACCTGTTGGAGCGATTAGCTATTTTCCTGCTTATGGCATCAATGCAGATTTGAAAGTGATGTATGATTTCAATTTTAAAAACAGCGAAACCGAAACGACTTCTGGTCAGGCTCTCCATGCGGATTATGCATTGGGATGGGGATTTGGAAATGGTTTTGTGGCAGGAATTGGCGGTTATATCTTCCAGCAGATCACGAATGACAGTGGCCCAAATTCAGCACAGGGCAAAGCAAGTGCATTAGCGATTGGCCCATCCATTCGTTATGCCAATGATAAAGGCTGGCTAATCGCAGCAAAATGGCAAAAAGACTTTGCTGTGAATAACCGTCCGGCAGGTTCGCAAATTTTCTTAAAAGCGGCGATTCCATTCTGATACTGGTTTATTTTTTATAGAGGAATAAGATTTTAATGAATTGAATTTTAAGCAATAAAAAATTAAAGACTTATAGGAAAATAAAATCACATGGTAAAAAATAAAAACGCTGCTCAGCAATATGGGTAGCGTTTGTTTTTATACCCGCCATATAGTTACCTATACTTTTGGGGATATAAGTTGATTAAAAAAATAATAATAACGATTTGGTAGATAAAATATCACTGTGATCTGCTTTACTTACCCGACAATAACTTGACCTGTGTTGCCTTTAACTATATAAATTTGATTAAAAATAACGCAGCATGATTATGCGATTAATAAAAGCATTACGATGGAAACATAATAAATGTCAACGCTAATTAATTGTAATAAAGCTAACTTTAGCATTAATTCAAAACCATTATTTAACAACCTGACTATAACCATTAAAGAGAACGATAAAATTGCGTTGGTTGGCTATAACGGTACGGGTAAAACGCATTTACTCAAGCTACTGGCTGGCATTGAAAAACCGGATGAGGGGCTGATTGAATATGCCAATGGCCTGAGATTGGAAATGGTTTCTCAGTTTATCGACGATTCATTGCTTGAAATGACTTTGCTGGAATGTATAACGCAAAAAGTGAAACAAGTGGATGAATATGGTGATTATAAAGCCGTCTCGATGCTTTATGATTTTGGCTTTCAAAATGCAGATTTTATGACTAAAGTTGCTGATCTTAGCGGTGGGCAAAAGACAAAATTAATGTTTGCCATGAGTGCAATCGTAGAGCCTGATATTATTTTATTTGACGAACCCAGTAACCATTTAGATACCAATACCCTGAAATTTTTCGAGGAATTTTTTAATAACAACCTTAAGAGTGCCTTTATTATCGTTTCTCACGATAGAAACTTTCTGGATAACGTCACTAATCAGACGATTTTCTTACGTGACCAACAATTAATGGCATTTTCCCTGCCATTTACTCAGGCTTTTGAAGCATTGCAGGAGAAAGATGAAGCGGATGCTTTGCGGTTGAAAGCTGAAGAAAAGAACATTCGGCGCATACAAGAAAGCGCAAAACGCTTAGCGTTGTGGGGGAAAATCTACGATAACGGCAAGTTATCTAAAAAAGCCAAATCGATGGAGAAACGGGTTGAAAAACTCGAAAAGAGCAAAACCAGAATCACCGAAGGAGAAACTTATATCCTGTCGTTAGATGCTGATGTGATCAAATCCAAGCAAATGTTGCAGATTGAGGAAAAGTGGATTGGCTATCAACAAAATGGGCAACTTAACCCGCTTTTTTCTATTAATAGTTTATACATCAGGCCGGGAGATAGGATCGCACTGCTGGGTGATAATGGCGTGGGTAAATCCACACTGATCCATACGCTTGTTGAAGCCTATAACCAAGCAAAAAATCAGTATGATCAACCGTTGGATAATTCGGCTTACGATACTGAAAACATCACTTTTTCCCCGCAGTGCAATATGGGCTATCTCGATCAGGAGCTGGAAAAAATCTCGCTAAACGCATCGATTTTCGATGCGGTAAGAAATAACACGCCGAATATTGACGATATCGCCTGTAAGCAACAACTGATTGCGGCAGGGTTTGAATACGCAGATTTTAATAAATTAGTGGGAAGATTAAGCGGTGGCGAACGTTCCAGGCTGATGTTTTTAATCTTGAAATTAAATAAACACAACTTTTTGATTCTCGATGAACCGACTAACCACTTGGATATTTTTGGCAAGATGGAGCTGGAAAGTGAGTTGATTAATAACGATATAACGATATTAATTACTTCGCATGACAGGGCATTTATCGATAACATCGCCAACCGCTTTTTGCTGATTAAAAATGGCAAGCTGGAAGAAGTGACGTCCAGTGATGGGTATTATCAGTTTATTAACGAAAAAGTGATCCTTTCTCAAAAATCAGAGGATAAGGCTCAAGAACGCATTGATGATGAATTGGAAGTATTAGTCGGTGAAGATGAAATACTTCAGCGCATTGTGGTGCTGGAACGGAATCTTGCTGAGGATTTGGCGAGAAAGCCAAAGCACCAAAAGCTGAAAAGCCAGGAAATATGGAGAAAGGAAATTGAGAAACTTTATGAAATATTGGGATAAATTCTCTCTATGGTCATTAAAAATGTAATGAAAAAAATGATCCTGTTCTTTTTGATTGCGTTTCCTTTCAGAAGCTTCGAGCGATAAATAAGGAATTACATATCGTGGAAGATAGTCTGTGGGTTAACCCGGGTTTTTATCGTTTTTTGTATGTTCCATATAAGTGATTTGGGTAGACATAGCGCCCTAATTTGGGGCGCTTATAACTATATATTAATAGCTATTAATAACTACATGCTCACAACTATGCGCTCACAACTACAGGATCTGTTCAGCAACAGCGGCATCGTACCAGTCTCTAAACTCTTTCAATAACAGGTCGTACAGTACGTCTTCTTTTACGGTCGCAAAATTGTCGATCGCGAAGAAATGGCTGTTATCCAGACGACGATCGGTAAAGTTATCGAGATCTTCCAGTATTCCGTATCTGGAGCCACCCAAGCCAACAAACTTCCAAAAAATAGGGTAGTTAGCTGAACGTCGAATGGCATCCTTAATTTTACGCGTTTTATTGATGCCACCGTCCGTAATAAACACAACATAGACAGGGAGGTCACTGTCTTTAAAAAAGTCGATAATTTCTTCCATGACTGGCGGTTCATTGTTTGTACCGCCGAGGCCGGGGAGAATTTCCCACATGGAACGTTTTATGGCGGTCTGTATTGCATGAATGTAGCCATCAAGATTATCCAGGGTCACGTCCTGATACTTTTGGTGTTTCTCGGCAAAACCCCAGACATCCATAGAGCCGTCATCGTCAAATTGCACGGCCAATACCGCAATGCGATCCAGAACAGCCTGAACATTTCCTTTTTTGAATTGAGCATGCATTGATCCTGATGCATCAAGAACAAATGCAACCCGGGCCTTTACCGATTGCAGGTTGTGTTTACTCAGGCTGACGGTTGCGTTTTTGGCAAGGCTCACGAGGCGTGGCGCTTTATCTTGTAGTTTTTTCTCAAGACTGATGGTTGGGATCGGTGGTGGATTTGCAGAAGCGGGTTGCTCCACATCCACACCAAAATTTACAGCCAGAGGCTCCAGCCCACCATTGAAGCCTTGCCCGATAGCCCGGAGCTTCCAGTTGTCTGAATGCCGATAAATTTCTGCAACAATGATTGCTTTTTCAGTTCTGTTCGCTGTTGAAACCGAAAAGGTGGCAACATTTTGAGCTGTCAATGTCAGTTGCTGAAGACCGGCAACTGAATCCGGGCCGTCTATCACCAGCGTGATAGCAATTTTGCTCACATTGGCATCTATTTTTGCAAGATCTACAGTGATAACGCTGCTTTGATGGGACGTTTCCAAAATCAGACTGTTGTCTGCGGCGGCGGGGTTATTGAAAAAGTAGAAATCACTATCTCCTCTGACTTTCCCATTAGAGGTTAACAGAAAAGCGGAAGCATCCACTTCACTGTGAAAAGAAGGCGTTGTTGGGTAAGAGAGTGTTAATCGAAGAGAGGTTGTAGATAAAACGAGATTCTGTCCTGCCTGAAGATTCATTCCTGATATCCTTTTAAGAGTGTAGTGAATGTCCCTTGTGGATGTTTCTTACAGATATAACTTTTAATTGAAACAACCCCGGCTATTGCCGGGGTTGGTAGAAAAAATAGTGATCAGACGTTTACGCCATGCTGTGCAGCCAGCGCTGACAGCCCACCGGCAAAACCCTGACCGACCGCTTTGAATTTCCACTCTGAGTTGTGGCGGTACAGTTCACCGAAGAGCATTGCCGTTTCAGTGGATGCATCTTCGGACAGATCGAAACGAGCGATTTCAGTGCCATTATCGTTGTTGTAGATGCGAATGAAGCTGCTGTTTACCATGCCGAAGTTTTGTTTACGGCCTTCAGCATCATAGATAGTGACGGCAAAAACCAGTTTCTTAACATCAGCCGGAATTTTAGTCAGATCAATTTTTACCTGTTCATCGTCACCGTCGCCTTCACCGGTACGGTTATCACCCTGATGCTCAACTGAACCACATGGACTAACTTTATTGTTAAAGAAGATGAAATGAGCGTCGGACAGAACCTTGTTATCTTCTCCCACCATAAATACGGTGGCATCAAGATCGAAAGCCTGACCATCGGTGACTCGTGCGTCCCAACCCAGACCAACCATAGCTACATTCATGGTAGGGGCTTCTTTAGTGAGAGAGACGTTACCACCTTTTACGAGAGAAACTGCCATTGTAAAGCTCCTGCTTCTGATTGAATTATTGGGCAATCAGTAACTGCCCTGTCTTAAATGGAAATTATTTTTCCAAGCAGGATTGTAGAGGGAATTCACCCGAAAAAACAGCGCATTCATTAGTGAGATGGCCTGTTTATTTGGCTTAAAGTGTTATTTTGGTTGGCTGTAATTTCAATGGCAACTATTCAATGGCAACTATTCAATCACAACGCTTCAATGACAGCTCTCAATGAAAGGAATATTCAAATTCATCCACGTCTTAAACTTTCACTCGGTGTTTCACCATAGCGGGCCTTGTATTCTGCGCTAAAGCGTCCCATGTGGGCAAACCCCCAACGCAGGGCGACTCCCGTAACGCTGCTGGCTTCTCCTGCCAGCAATTCTGTGCGGACGTGTTCCATACGCAGGTCGCGTAAATACTGCATTGGGCTGATATTCAAAAAATCCCTGAAACCAGAGTAGAGGCTACGCAGGCTGACTCCTGCCACTTGGGCGAGCTGCTCTACCGTAATTGATTCGTGGGCATGGGCTTGTAAATATTCCTGCACTTTCCGTACATGTCGTGGACGAATAGCTCCCCGGCGGTTGGTAGGGGAGTCAGTGTAATTATGCCGATGGACAGACAGCAACGTCACCGAAAGTAATTGTTCCATCTGGTTGGTAATCAGTTTGTATTGCAAAATATTGGGCACTTGGATAGTGCATTCCAGCAGGTAAAGCATCAAGCAGCGCCATGCTTGACAATGCTGCCATTCAAAACCCAACTCAAATACCAGCGGTTGATCCAGCGGATGGCCTAGCTGACCGACAAGGGTTCTTTCCAGCAGAGAGCGGGAGATCCTAACCATAAATTGGTCATTATCGGCATTCCAACGCATGGATGTGTTTTGTTCAGGGCTGAGAACGGATGCCATATGTGGGGTAGAATCGAGATGCTGACAGCCACTTTCAATGCAGGCACAGCCCGATAGCGGCATCTGAACGAGAAAAAAGGCGTCCAATGCTCCCGGATTAATTTTAACGTTAGCACTGTAACGCAGCCGGCTCATGGAAAAATCACCCAGCGGAATATAGTGCATCTTGGCATTAATTTTCCGGCTGCTACCCAGTATATTTAATTGGTGGGGCTGCATTACCCGCCCGACCATAGATTTCACTTCATCAAGATCGTTGGATGAAAAAAGTAAATGGTCTGGAGAATTGAGGTGAGACTCAATCTTTGATACCACATATTTGGGATCTGAACATTTTGCATCTGAATATCTTGATTCCGGATTTTTTATGCCAGAACAATTTTTTTTACTGGAATAGTTTTCCTCACCGGAATCGTTTCTTGGATCAGAATAATAGTGAAATCGTGAATTGCTCGTCATTCAGATAACTCCGGCCAATAACAGAATTGTTATGATTGTGTGAGAGATCCCCCGCTAATATGATGATGAATTTTTAAAGGGACAGTTTTATTAAAGGAACAATTTATTAAAGAAACAACGTTTCAAGTTCCGGTTTATTCCGTTTTCTACTTACAGTATCCACATTTTGTTTAAATGAAATATATATGATTGTGAATATATTCATGAGATGCGTTATTAATTATTCAGATGATAATTAATCTCAAGTATTCTCATTTCCTGCCTGTTTTTACTGATAATTTATCCTCTCGCTGCACGCTCTATCCAAACACTGCATACATGACAAATCATGCATTGACCGTTAATGCATACCCACATTACAACATTACAAAGAGCAAAGAGATGGATAAATCGCTGAGTAAAGAGTTGGAACGTCTGAGGCAGAAAATATGAGGTAAGCATGGCTGAGCGATCATTTGTTGAGGAAGTGAAAAAATTACGTCTGGGTCAGGACGAAATTTTCAGCGGTGAAGGCATACTGGCCGTGACAAAAGCACTGTTGGAATCTGGCGTAGCGTATATAGCTGGTTATCAGGGCGCCCCCATTTCCCATCTGATGGATGTACTGGCAGATGCGCAAAATATTCTGTCCGAGTATGGTATTCGTTTTGAAAACAGTGCCAGTGAAGCCACTGCTGCGGCAACCCTCGCTGCCTCGGTTAATTATCCATTGCGTGGAGCCGTCACATTTAAGGCTACCGTTGGCACGAACGTTGCCTCGGATGCGTTAGCAAATCTGGCGTCCGGTGGAGTTCTTGGTGGGGCACTGATTATTGTGGGTGAAGACTATGGTGAAGGCTCTTCTATCATGCAGGAACGCAGTCATGCTTTCGCCATGAAATCCCAAATCTGGTTGCTTGATCCACGTCCTAATCTGCCTTCGATCGTGCAAGCGGTGAAAATGGGGTTTGAACTGTCGGAAGCCAGTAATACGCCGGTTATGTTGCAGATGCGCATTCGTGCCTGTCATGTACATGGTCGGTTTGTTTGTGCGGAAAATCGCGTACCTGAATTCATGATCAAAGATGCGTTGGAGCATCCGACACGCGATCTCAGCCGTATTGTTCTGCCTCCAGCCAGTTTTTTGCATGAAAAAGAGAAAGTTCAGGATCGCTGGCCTGCTGCCGTGCATTTTATTCAACAGCACGAGTTGAATGAGTTTTTTGCCAAAGATGCGGATGACATTGGCATTGCCCTGCAAGGTGGCTGCTATAACACCGTGATCCGTGCTTTGAATTTACTTGGGAAGGCGGATGTTTTCGGCCAGAGCGAGATCCCGCTGTATGTGATGAATGTTGCCTATCCACTGATTGATAAAGAATTTGATCGCTTTTGTCACGGTAAGCAGGCGATTTTAGTGCTGGAGGAAGGACAGCCGAATTTTGTAGAACAAAATATTGCTAATATTTTACGTCAGTGTGGCATTTCCACTCGATTACACGGTAAAGATTTGTTGCCGATGGCAGGGGAGTACAACACTGCGACGGTACTGGCGGGACTCCGTGCTTTCCTCGAACGTTACGGCAAAATTGCGATTGAGAGTGCGGTGGCCGCCTGTCAGGTACGTATTCCTGCTATCACCTTACCGCAAAATCCTCTGGAAGATAACATCCATGCCCGTCCACCCGGATTCTGTACTGGTTGTCCGGAACGCCCTATTTTTACAGCAA
The DNA here is from genome assembly GCF_002632725.1 of Xenorhabdus hominickii. Lineage (GTDB taxonomy): Bacteria > Pseudomonadota > Gammaproteobacteria > Enterobacterales > Enterobacteriaceae > Xenorhabdus > Xenorhabdus hominickii. The sequence goes on along the minus strand of NZ_NJAI01000001.1, from coordinate 382,752 downwards.
TGAAGCTGATCGAGCGTGAATTAGGCGCACATCATATCAGTGCCGACATTGGCTGCCACCTGTTTGCCATTCTGCCCCCTTTTAATCTGGGCAATACCACGATGGGTTATGGCTTGGGCGCAGCGAGTGCAGCAGCGCTGAATACGTCAGCAACGAATAAGCGGGCGGTTTCAGTGATGGGCGATGGTGGATTTTGGCACAACGGCCTGACGAGTGGCATCGCGAATGGTGTTTTTAACCGTAGCGACAATTTGACCATTATCGTGGACAACAGTTACACCTCTGCCACGGGAGGGCAGGATATTCCATCTTCAATGGCATCTAATCCGAGCCGTAGTACAGGCCATGAAATTGAAAAAGCGGTCAACGGCGTTGGCGTGAAATGGATACGCACGATCAAGCGTACTTACGATCTTAAGACCATGATCCATACCTTGCGTGAGGCACTGACAACAGGCGAAAAAGGGCCGAAAGTCGTGATTGCGCAGAGTGAATGCATGCTGAATAAACAGCGTCGTGAGAAAAAAAAGATCAGGGAATCTATGGTGGCGGGACAGCGGATCGTCCGTGAACGTTTCGGGGTCGATCATGATACCTGTACGGGAGATCACTCCTGTATCCGCTTGTCGGGCTGTCCTTCCTTATCGATTAAACCAAATCCTGATCCGCTACGCACTGATCCGGTGGTGACAGTATTGAATAGCTGTGTAGGGTGTGGGTTGTGTGGAGAAGTTTCTCATGCAGCAGTGCTGTGCCCCTCATTTTTCAAGGCGCGGATCATTATTAATCCGACGTGTTGGGAGCGGCTGAGCCATCGCATCAGCAAAAAGATCATCAGTTATTTGCAACGTCGTGATGCCAAACGTCGAGGTCAATATGACTTTTAAGGAAGGATCATCTTCATGACATCATTCATGGGATCACCCATCAAAGCAAAAACGGCTCAGCCCATTAAAATTGCGATCTTGGCGATGGGAGGGGAAGGCGGTGGTGTACTGGCGGATTGGATCGTCAGTCTGGGTGAAGAGCATGGCTACTTTGCTCAAACAACATCAGTGCCTGGTGTCGCACAGCGGACAGGGGCAACTATCTATTATGTTGAACTGTTCCCCGGTGCAGATGATCCCGACGTTTCGGTGCCCGTGTTGGCACTGATGCCAACTGCCGGTGATGTGGATATCGTGCTGGCCTCTGAATTGATGGAAGCCGGACGCGCTGTCCAACGAGGTTTTGTGACACCCGATCGCACAACATTGATTGCTTCGACTCACCGGATATTCTCGATCACGGAAAAATCGGCGATGGGAGATGGACGTGTGGATAGTTGTGTGTTGATCCGGCAATCCCGACAGGCTGCTTTGCGTTTTGTCCATTTTGATATGGCCGTGATGGCAGAGAAGAGCGGCAGTGTGATCAGTGCAGTATTGTTCGGCGCACTCTGTGGTACGGGAGTTTTGCCATTTAGCCGTTTTCAGTTTGAAGAGACGATCATCAAAGGAGGGGTAGGGATCAAACTAAGTCTGAAAGCGTTTGGTTTGGGGATAGATCGGGTGCTATCGGGGACAGCAGAAAGTGCGTTTTCAAGATTAACTGATACTGCGGCCAATATGACAACTAATACCGCAAAAGCGATACCAACAGCACATATCGTCCCAACTACGAAGAAAATACGCTCTTCAAGTCACGGCAAAGTTAATGCCCTCTTACGGCGTATTCAGAAACAAATGCCATCCTGCATTCATAACGTTGCTATCGAAGGCATCAGGCGGCTGATTGATTATCAAGATCCGGATTATGCCAGCTTGTATCTTGATCGGTTGCAGAACTTGATAGATCAGACAGAAAGCCGTGATGAGAAGTTATTGCGTGAAACTGCGCGTCATCTGGCGTTGTGGATGGCTTATGAAGACACCATCCGGGTGGCCGATCTGAAGATCCGCGCCAGCCGGTTCGAGCGTGTTCGCAAAGAAGTACGGGGAGAACGGGATCACATTGTGGAGATCAATGAATTCCTGCATCCCAGAATAGAAGAAGTGTGCGATACCTTACCCAGCCAGATTGGACGCTGGTTATCTCGTCCGCATCTTGCCAACCGTATGCTGGCAAAGTTACTCAGTCATGGACGTGTGATTACTACCAGCTCAATTCGGGGATATCTGCTGCTTTACCTGTTGGCAAGCTGGCGGCGGATGCGTCGCCGTACGCTGCGTTTTCAGTGTGAAACGGAACGGATTGAAGGCTGGTTACAACGGCTGGTGGCGGCAGCAAAACGCGATCCGGCATTGGCGCTGGAAATTGCCCAATGCCAGAGATTAATCAAGGGATATGGAGATACACACATCCGTGGATTACGCAATTTCCAAACCTTGATGAACATCGTTGATCGTCATTTGAATCACTTGTCTCCTGCCAGTTTGAAGCAATTGCGTGAAGCGGCACTGGCGGATGAATACGGTAATCAATTACGCGAATGCCAACGTCATCTTTCCTTATAAAAACGGTATTGAGGAGCCTGCTATGAGCCTGCTTAGATTTACACAACCTCATAAAATTAGATTTTCTGAGTGTGATCCTGCGGGGATTGTCTTTTATCCCCAGTATTTCGTGATGTTCAACAATCTACTGGAAGTCTGGTTCGATAAGTTAACTCCGATGGGTTATTCCAACTACATCATTAAACATCGCTTTGGTTTGCCAACTGTTCATTTGGAAGCTGAATTTAAGGCGATTAGCAGAATGGGGGATGAGGTTTTTCTGGAATTGAAGGTCGAGCGAATTGGCAGAAAATCACTGACCTTGCTCCATCGTTGTATCGGCCAGAAAGGGGAACTAAGGATGAGTGTGATCCAGACTTATGTCACGACATCACTGGATACCCATCAAGCGATCCCGATACCTGATGAGTTTTATTATGCGTTAACCGAACATATGCCTTAACTCAAACACCTTACGCACCTTAACTCAAACTTCCCTAATCAGCACAGCCAGGAATGGAGTGATAGGTTTCGCGTGTAGGTATCGTGTGACAGGAGAAAAAGCATGAATATAGTCTGTATTGGTGGAGGGCCGGCTGGATTGTATTTCGGTCTGCTGATGAAGTTGCAAGATCCTGATAATAGTGTCGTGGTAATCGAACGTAATCGTCCGTATGACACGTTTGGTTGGGGAGTCGTATTTTCTGATGAGACGCTGGAAAACCTGAATATGGCCGATCCGGTGTCAGCCGGAACGATTGCCGGAGAATTCAGCCATTGGGATGATATTAATATCCACTTCAAGGGAACGGTAAATCGCAGCGGAGGTCACGGATTTATCGGTATTGGCCGCAAAAAATTACTGAATATTCTGCAAGATCGCTGTCAGGAAGTAGGGGTTGAGCTGGTGTTCGAAACCCAAATTAATGATGAACAGGCGATTGCCCGCAAATACCAAGCTGATTTACTGATTGCTTCCGATGGCATCAATAGCCAGATCCGCACCCGTTATGCTGACGTGTTTGAACCCGATATCGATCAGCGCCATTGCCGTTTTGTCTGGTTGGGAACCCATAAAGTTTTTGATGCTTTTACCTTTTTATTTGCAGAAACAGAACATGGCTGGTTTCAGGTTCATGCTTACCAGTTTCAGCAAGGGTTATCAACTTTTATTGTCGAAACCACGGAAGAGACGTGGTTGGCCGCGGGCATTGATAAAATGTCACAGGAAGAGGGCATTGCATACTGTGAAAAACTTTTCGCACTGTGGTTGGATGGACACGCATTGATTTCGAATACGACCCATTTGCGTGGAGCTGCCATCTGGATCCGCTTTCCCCGGATCATTTGCTCAAATTGGGTGCATTGGATCAATCCAGAAGGTGACAGGAAAATTGGCGATAGTAAATTTAGCGATAGTAATCTTGGTAATAGAAAAAAGCGTGTCCCGATCGTGTTAATGGGCGATGCTGCCCACACCGCTCATTTTTCTATTGGTTCCGGTACAAAATTGGCATTGGAAGATGCGATTGAATTGACTCATTGCCTGAAAGTCTATCAGGGGAATGTATCAGCGGGCCTATCCCATTATCAGGACATACGTAGCGTGGAAGTGCTGAAAATCCAGAATGCTGCGCGCAATTCAACGGAATGGTTTGAAAATGTGGTTCGCTACGAAAACTTCCCACCGGAACAATTTGCTTATTCTTTGCTGACACGTTCACAGCGTATTTCCCATGAAAATCTGCGATTGAGAGACAAAGCATGGTTGGAGAATTATGAACGCCGGTTCATCCGGCAGCCTGAACACGTATTCCCTCTAATCCCGCCGTTGCTCACACCTTATAAAATAAGGGGCGTGATCCTGAAAAATCGCGTTGTGGTGTCTCCTACACTGCTGTATAGCGCAGTCGATGGCATTCCGGGGCAATTTCATCAGATTCATCTTGGAAGCCGGGCATTAGGGGGAGCCAGTCTGGTGATCGCGGAAATGACGGCCATTTCGCCACAAGCACGCGTGACTCCCGCTTGCACGGGATTGTGGAATGATCAACAAGTGCAGGCTTGGAAGAGGATCACCGATTTTGTCCATCAGCACACTGACGCCCTGATTGGTGTTCAGTTGGGGCATGCAGGACGACGGGGATCGACACAAGTGGGATGGGAACAAGCTGACCATCCTTTGCCTGAGGGAAACTGGCCTTTGGTTTCAGCATCGACTTTGCCCTACCTGTCTGAGGTGTCCCAAGTACCAGCAGCCATCACCAAAGCAGAGATGAATAAAGTCATTGAACAGTTTGTCGCAGCGACGCACCGTGCCGTTGAAGCGGGTTTTGACTGGCTGGAGATTCAGGCCGCCCACGGGTATCTGTTATCCAGCTTTATTTCACCACTGACGAACCAACGTGATGACGAATATGGCGGCTCGTTGGAAAACCGGATTCGCTTCCCGTTAGCGGTTTTTAAAGCGGTACGTGATGTCTGGCCGGCTGATTTACCGATATCTGTGCGGATTTCTGCCACGGATTGGGTTGAGGGAGGAACGACAGTTGATGAGGCAGTCGCCGTTGCCCGTTACTTCCGTGAAGTCGGTGTGGATATAGTGGACTGCTCCACAGGTGAAGTTTCCGTGGAACAACACCCTGTTTACGGACGTATGTACCAAACCCCGATGGCTGATCGTATTCGTAATGAGGGCAAAATCCCTGTGATTGCCGTCGGCTCGATTACGGATGCGGATCAAATCAACGGCATTATTGCGTCTGGCCGTGCTGATCTCTGTGCCTTATCACGTCCCTTCTTATCTGATGCAGCTTGGTTGCTGCATGAATGTGCCAAATATGGCTGGACAAATATTAATTGGCCAAAGCCTTACCTTTACGGCAAAGAGCAGCTAGAACACCAACTGATTCAAAAAACGGCCCGATAGATTTCCAGTTGCAGCTACTTCTAACGTTATCAGTAAATTCCGACTTTATCCGTATAGGAGCTACCGATGTCTCAACAAGAAAATGATCAATATAGAGAAAATATTGCTGGCCGGGCTAATGTGCCTGATTCTCCAGAATTGTTGGCATATTACAAGGAACTGGAAAAGTACAAGACAGGCGCACTCTGGACCATCGCCAATAAAATTGAGCCTTGGCAACCAAAATCAGCCTCAGTACCGGTTATTTAGCGTTATCAAGATCTGCGTGAACAGGTGCTTAAGTCCGCTGATTTGGTCACACCGGAACAAGCTGGACGCCGTGTGGTTTATCTGAACAATTCTGGAGAGCGGGGGTTGTCTACCGCAGTGGGCTTACTTTATTCAGGCCTTCAGACAATGCGACCGGGGGAAGCTGCAACGGCTCATTCCCATTCTTCTTCTGCCCTGCGTTTTATCATGGAAGGACGTGGCGCTTACACCATCGTCGATGGACAAAAGATGCTGTTGGGGGCGAATGATTTCGTCCTGACGCCCAATGGTACATGGCATGAACACGGCGTTGAACCTGATGGTCTGCCATGTATTTGGCAGGATGGTCTGGATATGCCACTGGTCAATGTACTGGAGGCGGGGTTTTATAAAGTACATCCTGATTTGCGCCAAGCCGTGACTGAACCCGTGGATTCCTCTGTTGCACTTTGGAGCGCACCCGCCTTGCGGCCCCACAATATTGGCTGGAATAAACCTTATTCACCCTTGTTCAAATATCAATGGGAACCAACTTATGAAGCCTTGCAACGCCTTGCACGTACCTCAGAAGGATCGCCTTTCGATGACATTCTGATGCACTACACCAATCCGCTGACAGGCGGCCACGTGATGCCGACTCTCGGTGCCAGTATGCAATTATTACGCCCCGGGTTTGTTGGCAAAGCACACCGGCATACCGGTAGTTTCATTTATCAGGTGGCGAAAGGGCAGGGTTACTCCGTGATTGATGGTCAGCGGTTTGACTGGCAGGAACGGGATATCTTCTGTGTTCCTTCATGGGTATTCCATGAACATGTGAATACTTCACAAACAGACGATGCTTGCCTATTCTGCTTTAACGATCTGCCCGTGATGCAGGCATTGCAATTGTATTACGAAGAAGCCCTGAGTGATAACGATGGGCATCAACGAGTGGGAGAATAGAGATGCGTTTAATCACTTACCGTACAGAAGTGACATCAGCCGCACGATTGGGGGCGATTGTGCATAACAATGTGGTGGATTTAGCCAAACTGGCAAGCCATGTTGGTAAAGTATTACCGGATAATATGCTGGATTTTATTGATCTCGGGCCACTGGCAGTGGACAGTACCACCGCGCTTTTGGGGTCGTTCAATGGATTATGGCCGCTAGGCGTTGCACTACCATTGCAGAATGTAAAAATTTTGGCGCCCATTCCCCGCCCACGGAAAAACATCTTTGGGATTGGCCTGAACTATGTTGAACATGTGGCGGAATCCAGTTTATCTCTGGATACAGCAAAAGAGCTGCCAAAAGAACCCGTCATTTTCTCGAAACCCCCGACCACAGTGATTGGCCCTGATGAGGCCATTGAACATAACAGTGAAATCACTCAGCAATTGGATTGGGAAGTGGAACTGGCGGTAATTATGGGGACACGCGCCAAAGGCGTATCAGAAGCGAACGCACTGGAATATGTTTTCGGTTATAGTTTGCTGATCGACATGAGCGCCCGTGACTGTCGCCGTGCGGGGCAATGGATCTACTCCAAAGGGCAGGATACCTATGCTCCTTTCGGCCCTTGTATTGTCACTGCTGATGAAATTCCCGATCCTCAGAACCTTGCATTAAATCTGAAAGTTAACGGAGTCACCAAACAAGATTCTAACACTCGTCACATGTTGTTTAAGGTCAATACCCTGATTGCCGATATCAGCAAGGGCATCGCACTGGAGCCGGGGGATATCATTGCCACAGGAACACCGGAAGGCGTTGGAGCAGGACGCGATCCACAAGAATGGTTGTGGCCGGGGGATATTATTGAAGCGAATCTTGAAAAGATTGGTGAACTGCGTCATCCCGTCATTGCCGTGTAAAGAAACTGTGTAGAGAAAAAGGAACCTGATATGCTGAATCTTCCTAAGTTCAAGGCGGCTGCGGTACAGGCTGCTCCAATCTTTCTGGACACGGATGCAACGGTTGATCTCGTTTGCCGCCTGATCCGAGAAGCGGCAGATAATGGTGCCGGTTTGGTGGCTTTTCCTGAAGTGTTTGTTTCCGGTTACCCTTATTGGAACTGGGTGATGACACCTGTGCAGGGAAGCCCGTGGTTTGAAAAACTGTGCAAATCAGCCATTGAAGTACCGGGGCCTGAGATCCAAAAAATCGCGCAAGCCGCAGCGCGTCATCACATCAACGTCGTGATCGGGGTTAATGAGCGCAATCCCAACGGTATCGCGACGCTCTATAACACGCTGGTTACCATTTCCGATGATGGGCGCATTCTGGGGCGCCATCGCAAACTGGTGCCGACATGGGCGGAAAAGCTGACGTGGGCGAATGGAGATGCTTCTTCCTTAACAGTACATGAAACCAGCATAGGCCCATTGGGGGCTCTGGCCTGCGGCGAGAACACCAATACGCTGGCGCGTTTTGCTTTATTGTCTCAGGGAGAGCTGGTGCATGTTGCCAGTTATATTTCCCTGCCTGTCGCACCACCGGATTATGACATGGCTGAGGCAATCCGTTTACGGGCAGCGGCTCATTGCTTTGAGGGTAAAGTTTTTACCATCGTTGCCTGCTCCACGATCTCACGGGAAATCGTGCAAGCCATGACAGCCACGCATCCAGAAGCCGAAGAGCTGCTGGCGCGTCCCAATAGCGCATTTACGGGAATTATTGGGCCAGATGGCCGTGTGATTGGCAGCCCCCTGATTGATGAAGAAGGGATCGTCTATGCAGATATTGATTTGAACCGTTGCATTCAGCCCCGACAGATGCACGATATTACGGGACACTACAACCGCTTTGATATTTTCGATCTGCAAGTCAACCGTCAACCGATGAATGCGATCCGCTTTCGAGATCTACCATTGAATCGTGACTATCTGGGCGAGAGTGTTGAACGTGCAGATCCCACGCAGGAGGATCGCCCATGAATCAGCCACGTTATTTTCGGATAGGGCAGATAGTGCCTTCTTCAAACACGACGATGGAAACGGAGATCCCTACGATTCTGCGCGCCCGTGAAGCGATCGCCCCTGAGCGTTTTACCTTTCATTCCAGCCGCATGAGAATGAAAACGGTCACGAAAGAAGAACTGGCGGCGATGGATGCAGAGAGTGATCGTTGTGCGCTTGAACTATCGGATGCGTCGGTAGATGTGTTGGGATATGCCTGTTTAGTGGCAATTATGAGCATGGGCAAGGGATATCACCGAATTTCTGAAAAACGCCTCCATCTGTGGACAATGGAGAATGGTTATCCGGCGCCGGTTGTTACTAGTGCAGGAGCCTTGGTGGATGGGCTTCATGCTTTGGGAGCAAAACGCATCTCAATATTGACGCCTTATATGGAGCCATTAACTCAATTAGTGATTGATTATATTGAAAATGAGGGAATTGAAGTCATTGATAGCATCTCGCTGGCGATCCCTGACAACCTTGATGTCGGGCGACAAGATCCCCTTGCCCCAGTAGAGATCACCAAGCGCCTGAACAGCAATGTGGATGTGATAGTCGCTTCTGCCTGTGTACAAATGCCTTCTTTAGCGTCAGTTCCCCTGATCGAAGATCGTGTGGGATTACCCGTTATTTCATCTTCTGTGGCGACAACATACATGATATTGAAACAACTTGGGCTGAATACATATGTTCCGAGATTTGGCTCACTTTTATCAGGAAAATATTAATGAAATGATTGTCGTGAGCGTGTTTTTCATGAATGAAACTTTTAGAATCAAAACTTCCTGAGACAAAAAGGATTGTTCAGCTTATGCCAGATTCAAAAGTGTTTGTTGACAATTACTTGCCTGCCTTACTCGGGCAGGCATGGATGTTAGTTTCTTCTGAATTTCATGATATTGTTGAAGCTCGGGGGCTGTCTGTATTGGAGTGGCGGGTGTTATCGACATTGGCGGGAAGTGGCCCGATCGGTATCAGCCTGCTGGCACAGAAAACCGTCAGTAAACAGCCGACCATCACCCGTGTTTTGCAACGTCTGGAAGTACAAGGGCATGTAGCGCGTTTTTCCAACGGTGATGTTGATCGCCGTATTACATTGGTCAGCCTGACAGAGATGGGGCAGCAAATGGTAGTAGGCTTGCTGACTGAGGCGGAATCCCATGAAAAAAGTGTTCTGGAGCCACTGGGCAATGGCAAAAGTCAGTTATTGAAAGAGGTTTTGCAAGAGCTGATTAAACAGCATACGCCAGTACGCAAGACCGTGGGGGGATTTAAAGAGTAGCTTTACCTGCTCTTTACCCTTCAAACTCCTTACCCTTCGAATTGCTAGCGAGCGACACGCATTCAGCCCCCCCAGTAACAGAGTTGCTCGCTATGCTTCTGGGGGGAACAGCTCTCTTGCCGTCATCCACTTTAAGCTTAAACAAAATAAGTTTAAACAAATGGGTCACCATATTTACAACAGTAATTGTAATAACCTATTTTCAATAATTCATGCTCTCTCTCTATTTTTTGTGTATTTTCAATACATAAAGCTTTCAGCACATGCTCAGAAAATTCAATTGATGCAGTTCCATTGGCGGTGATGAGATTTCTGTCAGTAACAACTTGCTCTGTTATGAAGTTTTCTGGGTTTTGGTATTCCCTGTATTCTTTCCACAACGATTGAGAATTTCCCGTATGCTTAAAATCGTTTAATAGACCATTTTTTGCTAAAAAATCGACAGCGCCACAGATGGCACCAACAGTTACACCTGCGTCGAGATAAGTAGAGATCAGATTTTTGAGCTGATCATTTTCTATGTTCCAAGAGTTGCCTCCGATTAGAACAAACAGGTCAATATGATGAGTGAGTGTTTCTAAAGAGTAGTTGATGACAGTTTCAAATCCACCGATTGATTTACATGTTCCTTGTTCTAAAGAAGCAGTTTCTACAGACCATTCTTCGTGGATATTGAGTCTGCTAGAGAGGTATGCACTTTCCCAATCCGCATAATCCTCTAACAAGAAAAAAATCGCTTTTTTCATTAATTACTCATTTTTTGTAGGGTATTAAATTAACGTATACACATGCTGAGTATTTTGTACAAGTCCGCAGCAAAGCCGCGGACTTTTTTCTTACTGTAGTGCTTGCAGAATAGTGTAGCTTGCTTTTATACGCGCTGGGTTGGGATAATTTTTGTTTGCTAGTATTACGATGCCCACCTGCTTTTCGGGAATAAAAGCGATATAGGCGCCAAAACCGTTAGTCGCGCCGGTTTTATGTACCCAAGAAGCGGACACGGCCGGAGCTGGTGGATCGATGGCAACCGAAGGATGTGGTGCCAGTGCGACCAGGTTATCACTACCATTGATCACAGCATCTGCATTGACTGGCCAGTTAAGCATTTCCCAGCCTAAGCCTTGATACATATCGCCAATGCGCCAGTAACGCGCCTGCGCCAACAGTATTCCCTGCTTCAGCGTATTATTCTCAACTTGCTGCGGTTTCATATTGGCCTGCAGCCAGGTAGCCATGTCCTCAATTGTGGATTTTATCCCGTAGGATTCTGCTTCCAGCATTCCTGGTGATACGCGCACTGGCTGGTTATCGCGGTAACCCCAGGCATACTCCTTTTCTTCTGATTTAGGTACATGAATCCAGGTATGTGTCAGTTGCAGTGGCTGGAATACGCGCTGTTTTATCGCCTGTTCGAAGCTTATACCTGACGGTTTGACTGCCAGTGCGCCAAACAGACCTATGCTGGCGTTGGCATATAGTCGCATTGTGCCTGGCTCCCACTGTGGTTGCCAATGTTGGTAAAAGTTAAGCAGTGACGCGTTGTCCGTGACTGTATCCGGAATCTGCAACGGCAGGCCGCCTGCGGTATAGGTCGCTAGGTGCAGCATGTTGATGTTTTTCCACTGGTTACCAGTCAGTGATGGCCAATATTTTTTTGCTGGATCGCTGAGCTTAATTTCGCCACGGGTGATTATATCGCCGCCCAGCACGCCAGTAAAAGTTTTGCTAACGGATCCAAGCTCAAACAGCGTCTGCTTTGTTACCGGTAAGTTGTTCGTTATATTCGCTTTACCGTAAGTGAAGTAATAAGTTTGCCCCTGATAAATGATGGCAACAGCCATGCCAGGGATGGCCTGTTCTTTAAGCAATGGTGTAATAGTACCATTGACGGCCTGATTGATTTGCTCTGCGGTCAGCGATTTCTGGGCCGCAAACGATGTCGTGGAAACAATGAGAGTAGCCATTGCCAGAGACCAGCCAAGATTTTTTTGCATTGTTGGTAATCATCCATAGAAATAAGTGCTAGAGAGGAACAATTTAATCTATCGTATCCGAATAAAAAACTGAATCGAAAAACGATTGGTTATTTCAAATCGGAGGAAATGCACGACAAAGTGATAGGGGTTTTCATTGAAAGTGAACGCTATTTAGCCAATAAAAGCTGCTGATTATCTTGGTATTGGGCATTTTCCGCCAGCATTTTAAAATCTTTCGCTGCCCAATATTGTTTTGGAACAGGTAGGTTTTGCATCTTATTCGTTGGCCATAACTGGAACTCAGCCAGTTTATCCAACGAATAATGTTGATAACGCTCAGGCAGAGACAGACGTAAAGAAAAACGCTCTTTACCCCAAGGTGTCAGGGGATAACGGTTATCTTGGGTTTCATAATTTCTGCGTAGGACTAAAAACTTCTGAGGAATACGTTGATAACTGTTCCACCATAATCCATCTACGCTATCAAACATTTCTTTTGTACGTGATCGAGAAGAAGCCTCTAACTCATGCAAAGCGATCGGTAAGATACTTGCCATTGCAGCGGAGAAGTGAGACACCGAAGAAGCATGGCCTTCCAAGATCAGCGTCATTGCCAGCCGTGCACCCAACAGATTCGAATAAAGATCTTCTGGGGAAAAAGCAGAAATGCCTTCTGGAAATCCCGGAACGGATTGATAACCATACCATTGTGCGATTTCATGCCAGACTGCTAGCTGAAACGCTAACTTAGCCGCCAAATAGGCGCTAAGAGTATAGCGTTCAGCGGGATCTTCCGGCGGCGTAAAAGCAAAAAAGTGAATTTTACGCGCAGCAAGTTCATGGCTCAGAGTCAATTCCCTCTCTTGGCCGAGACGAGCATATATTTGGCTGAACAAATAGAGCGTATAGTCTGCGGTATCTCTGACATGGGAGATATCAATAAATCCGCCCTTATTCGTATAGAGTAAACCCAATTTTTCATTGCTCACTCCCAACAATGCTGCGCTTGCACCCACTATACTGTCATTGTAGTGATGCTCACCCAGTTTCTCGGCCTCAACAATATTGTCGATACCGTAGAAGGGAATGGAAATACTCCCTAGTTGAGTCTTAAGGTTATAACCGAAAGCACAGCAAGCCCTTAAACCTTCAGGTGGCGCAATCGGAGGCAATGTGAGCCAAATTTCCTGTGACTGTTCGTGTGTATCACTGGTGAGAACAGGTTTTACGGAAGCAATGGATTCTGATTTACTCTGGCATGCGACTAACAAAGAGCAGAAGTACAGAGTAATTAATGCTCTTAAAATCAAAATGCCTCTCCTACCTGAAAATAGAACCCTGTACTGTCCTTACCAACACCAAAATCTAATCTGACATTCATACGTGGTTTAAATTCGAAACGATAGCCAACCCCAACGGAGGGGAGCCAATGTTTTTTTCCTAATTCAGAAGGGGAGTCACCTAATGTCCCCATACTTACCCAGCCGACGACACCATGGCGCCAATCAAGTTTTTGCCTTATTTCCAGTTGTGTCGTGAAGATATTGTTATCACGATAGCGGCCTTCATAATACCCACGCATTCGCTGACCATTGCCGAGTAGCGACAGTTGATTCCACGGCACATCACCTGCACTGAAACGGGCATAGTTATCAAAGGCCAGTACGGTTTTGTCTGATAACTGGTGATAGGTCGAAAACTGAAATTGGGTCGTATGGAAACGATGGTCTGCCCCTAATTCTGGGGAAAAATAGGTATAAACTATCTCAAACGTTTGTCCATGCTGGGCATTGGGTAAGAAATCCCGTGTGTCATAACTGAAGTAGGTACTTACACCGGAACTGACTACTGAACGGCCACCGACGGAATGGTCAAAATACCGTTTAGCCCCGATATCTGGGTTACTGGCGTTGAGAGATGAAAAATGCCAGCCTAGCCCCATATACGTCGCATCGGCAACGCGATAGAGGAGACGGGGACGAATATCAAATTCCTGTGAGTGATATTTCTCTTTATTACGGTTATTTTGACCGGCGTTATAGCCCTTGCCCCAATAATAAGTTGGGGTGTTATTCAATGTACCTGAAACGAACAATCGCCATTGATCGTTGGCAAGAAAATTATAATTGGTGAAATTCAGACCAAATGCGCCGGTAGATGAGCCAAAACCACTGAGTCCCAGTGAAGATGTTTGGCTGATATGATCTGAGCTGTCGGGGCGGTATAAACCCACAACGGCAACACCAACCCCCACACCCATTTCAGGGGTGTAGAAAGGCCCGGGCAATACGCCCCAGTCGATTTTCTTGTGGGCATCAAAATGATTGCTGCCGCCTAATTCGTTTAACCAACCATCAATTTTTTGCCGATCAGGTAAAATCTGCGCTTGTGCGGCTGAGGCAGTAAACATCAGGAGGCTGGATATCACCAGCCTTTTCAATGTTGCGAGGCCAGACATTAGAAGCGGAACTCTCCGGAAATAAAGAAACTGTTACGGTTTCCGAAACCGACTTCGGATAATACGTTAAAATTACGGGTAAGTTCGATACGAACGCCTGCGGTATTGTTCCATTTGTGGGCGAGATGTTGTTCGACGTCGAATTTCATATCTGGATCATCCATTGCTTTAACGAGAACACCGAAAACTCCAGGTAAATTTAGGTTATTAATGTTACCTTTGAAACGCTGAGTAATATCTTGATACATGGCACCAGCCCAAATTTGGATTTTGGTATTACCTTGCCCTGCAAATAATGGTTCAAAAATGAATTCATAGCCAATTCTAGGGGTCATAACATAAGCTGTTATATCACCGTCTAAAATATCCAGATTAGTACGCGTGTAGTTTGCATCTAGTGTTACAAAAAATTGGTTATAGCCACCAGCTAATGTTAAACCACCCCCCAAAGTTTTTCCTTGAAAGTCTAATTCAAAAGGTATGTTTTTAAATTTAAAAAAACCTAATTCTACATTTTCAATATTAGTTGCGGAGGTACCCTTTGTTTTTCCATACACTCCATAAACATTTAAAAATGGTAGTACCCATGTATCTAGTTTAAGCATATGTGACTCATTTCGTTCACGAGTCTTTCCTGCTTGTATTTTTAAGGCTTCAGCAGTAGATGGATTTTTAGGCATAATAAAACCGATTTTATCCACAACAACGTCTTGTCGCAGATTCATATAACCATAACTAACACCAAACGGCTCAGGCAGATCATAACCTTTCGCCCGAGCTTCATTACCCCAAATTGGTAGAATACGAGACTCAGATTTGGAAGAGCGGGATAAACTACCGTCATTATTTGTCTGAGGGACGCCTGATTCAGTCATGGTTAATGAGAAAAGTGGACGTTCACTATCTGCGTAGCTGTATGAGGTTGCCAGACATAGCGTCACGGCTAACAATTTATTGGTGTTAGTTAATTTCATAAGTAAATTAGGTTCCTATTTTTGATTGTAAAATCAACTGTAAGGGACGGAAGGCCGCGTAGATTACCATAGGTTTTTTGGACAAGCATTAACGAATGGTGCTTGGTGATAATATGTTTATGAATTCGGAATGTTCGTTTGTTTGATCGTCAAATTAAACTAATATATCCTCTATAATGGTTAATTAAATTAATTATTTTATTATTATCTTTACGGTAATGTTTTTTATTGATGTTTTTTTGTTAGAGAAATGATTACAGAAAATATTTTTAATTATGGTCATATATGAATAATTGATTCAGAGAGTTGAGAAAAAATTCTTATAGCATCCATTGTTAAAAGTGAAATTGTTTTTGATTACCGTGGTAACCTTTTGTCCTCTTAATATTTCGGTTTTATTCCCGTACTTACGGGGAACACTCATGATGCTTACCCTTACTTAACCCAAATTCTGCTTAAGCCGTCACTAAGTCATCTTCTCCCGAATGGAAAAGATGACTTAGTGACGGTTTCTTCTTTTTCAAACAATAGGCAATGAGTCCCCCCAACACGGTTAATAGAAATCTCTTGATACTGCGGTGATGTGAGTGTTCTATCTGAGAGATATTATTTAACTGTCCATTGATCGTTTCAATAATAAAGCGATTTTATAACATTATCTTATCCCACTCAGCGAGGTCTGTGCTTTCATATTACGACGCTTTTGAGTGATGAGCATTGCACCAGTGTCTGCTAAATCGTTCGTGAGCGCTTGACTGAGATAACCTTTGATGCCCCGTAAAGAGCCCCCGTTAATTCTTTGGCTAATTCACGGACTGGTTCCCGGTCATCGACATTATCGGCGGTAATATTGGTCGCCACAATTTCCCCCTGAGGGTTAACGATCAAATGCAACTTAAATTCATAAAACTATCCCATTGACGTTTTCCCCCGTCTGAGATCCCCTTAAAGACTTGATGGTGGGGAATACGGATGTTACGGCAAACACGCAGACAGGTAGAATCAATAAAAGTGATACCAATGTGTTTTCCTTTTAATCGAGTGAAATAGCAACAAAGTGGGACTAAAACGGATGGGGCTACACTGATAAAACGAGTGTAACTGAGTAAGGTCGGGAAGTCTTTATGATGATATTGCCAAATAAACCCCAGATAGAATGTTTTGAAATTCCGGTGGGCGGACATATGGAACAAGACCAAAATGACCATTATCTCGCTGAGACTCATACGATCCTGACGGTGGCGCTGACGATACCTGTTTTCGAGACAAAATTGTGTCCATTGAGGAATAAAAGCCCGACAAAAATCATCGACATCGCAGAAAAGTTCAACTAATTTATCCATTGCCTGTTCCTTTTAAGATTGGTTTTTTATCGGTCTAAAACTCTGATCTTGGAACAGCCACTTAGTTCAATTTCTTATCCAGAATTCGGGTTAACTAGCAAGTGTCTCATAAGGAAAAGTTTCACACAACGTATCGAGCGTGAGAATCTGATGTTTCGTAACCGAAATTAAGCGATTGAATCGTGAGACATTGGAGTATTCAAAGTTAGCTGAACTGCATGATAAAATCATCGGCACTTTCATTGAGCGTGAATATTATGTTTAAGACTAATCAACATCGTGAATATATAATCATGTTATAGAATATTTGCAATAGATTCCTTCCACTCGTCTGCGTTGTTAGATATTTTGGAATTTTATTTAGTACTACCAGAGTTTGATGAGTTGCTTGCAGGAAAGTTAAGACCACCTTCGATAATCAGAAATACTTTATTAAGAATATCGGAGTAAGGTACAACAGTATTGTGTGTGTTTTTCTTCCAAGTGTTATACGCAGCCCAGTGTGCATAATCTAAAATTCCTGTGATAATGCTTGGACGAATGTCATCACTAATGTTGGTACCCATTCGTTTTGCAATTAACGAAGTGATTGAATTTTTTGTATTTTCACTATATTGAAAACTCTTAGCTCTTACCAGTGGGTGATTTCTCAGTAATTCTTGTAACGTCATGAATCGATCTGCATCAAAGCCGTAAGAGCCTTTTTCACATTTCTTTACAACTTCTACAGCAGCATGTCGTAATGCCGTTATGACGGACTCACTTGACGGGCGGTGGGAGAGGGCTGTGATGAAGTCTTTATTCTCTGCTTCTTGATAATCAAGAACAACTTCTTCTTTTGAAGCAAAATAACGAAAGAAAGTGCGAGTAGAAACATCAACTTTTTCGGTAATATCTTCTATCCGTGTTTCGTCAAATCCTTTTATAGAAAAAAGTTCATAAGATGCCTTAATTAGAGCATTTCGCAACATCCTTTTTTTGCGCTCACGGCGACCAAATTCTTCTTTGTTTCTATCTATCATCTACTACCTCGTTATAAACCAAAATCTTATAATGCTTAACCTTTCATTTTAGCACGAAATTAAATATTGTAAATAATTATAAATTTCATTAAGTGTATTTTGCCTGTTGACAAATAATGTCATCTAATGACATTATTTGGTGGTATTTTTGTTCTTGTTCTTATTCTTATTCTTATTCTTATTCTTATTCTTGTAGAGAGCTATTACGCAACGACCAAAATAAGTTTTGGTTAGTTTGATTTTGTATATTTCTTTATTTGTAGAATTTATTTCATCATTTGTATGGAGTGTTGAATATGAATATTGCTACTGAACTTGCATTTCGTAACTTGCATGACACTATGTTGAACCCATATGAACAGGATATTTGGGTTGAGGCGATACGTAATCCGAATAGTTCTCAATTCACGGTAGCACTCAGTAGATCTCTGCCGAAGTCTGTTGATTTTGTTAAGTTTAGACAAGTTACTGAACAAATCTTGTCATCGGAACTTATGTTTCGTAAAGCTTTTGATAAGTATGAAGATAGTCCTAGAGTGAAAATAAACCCTTCTTTAGTGCTGCCTCAAGTCCATGATTATCAGTTCGATAATGAGCAGGAACTAGTATCTTTTTTTAGCGATTGGTCATATAAAATTTGGGATATATCGAATTCGCCTTTGATTGATATTGCTATAGGAAGAACTAATAAGAAAAATGTATTAATGGTTCGAGCTCACCATATTGTTGCTGATAGCTGGGCTTTAAATATTTTTACCCAGAAAATTCTGGATGCCTATGAAGGTAACGTAAGAGATACTGAGAATGAACACCTAAATTTAAAAAAAATTGTAACATCCTCCTCTGTAAGTGAAGAATTTGATTTTAATAAATCACTTAATAAAATTGTATCTCAAATTAAAGATGTTGATCCGGTATTATTTTCTAAGAATTGGAGTGGAAATTCTAATTACCAAGATATTAGAAAAACTTTTAGAATTTCGGCTGTTGAGGTAATGCGCGGAATAGATAGAGGGTTTACTCCATTTATGACTGTTGCTACAGCTCTATCTATATTACTCTCGAATATATATGGAAATGAAAAATTTTTCATAGGTGTTCCTTTTCTAAACAGGAACGAAAATGAAATTACTTCTATTACGCAAAAGGCTAATTTCCTTCCTGTCAAGATTGAAGTTCATTCAAATTCCACTCCAAGCCAAATTAGCTTGGCTATCAAGGATAAAATAACCTTCCTCAAGGCGCACCAAGCGGTACCTTTAGGAAAGCTCATATCTGAGCTCTCGCGAGCAACAACTTCTCGACAATTATTTGATGCAACTATTTCGTACCTACGATATCCGCAGGATTGTGTTAAATCCGACAATGGTGAATTTATCAAGAATGTTGCACATGTGCATGAGCAAGATGCTATTGCAATACACATGCACACTTATGGCAATAATACTGATGTCTATGGTGAGATTTGTTTAAATCCATCGGCTTTCACTAATGAGATGACTGCAAGAGCTTTTGCTGAAACTCTGATTCAGCTTGTAAACCATCTCCATGAGAAACTTGATGAGTATGTTTCCCAAATCGATCTTCTCACACCGAAACAGATTAGTTTCCTGAAAAAGTATGAGAATGGTCCAATAAAACCTTACAGCCGAACTGAAACAGTTATCTCCTTGTTTGAGGCTAAAGCCAAACAGTTTCCACACAATATTGCCTTGCGTGGCCAAGATAGGGGGGGAGTGTCGTATGCTCAATTAAGTGAATGGTCATCTTCTATTGCCTATGCTTTAGAAACACGAGGTATCAATCCTGGAGATATCGTCGCAGTATCACTTGAACGGTCGCCGGAAATGATCGCTGCAATATTTGGAGTTCTGAAAGTAGGTGCTGCATATCTGCCTATCGACAGTGAATATCCTGAGGACCGTGTCAGATATATGCTCGAGGATAGTCGTGTCAAAGTGGTAATTTCAAATCTGCCACATGTCATTTCAGTTGACGATTCACGGCATTTTGATCCTACCTCTGTGGCGAAAAAGCTTGATAGTCATATTGTCTGTAACATCAGAACGCGACCAGACTCCGCAGCATACGTTATATACACATCAGGGTCGACTGGTCGTCCAAAAGGGGTTGTTGTCGAACACCACTCTGTTATTAATCGGCTTGAATGGATGCAGGAAGTTTATGCCTTGAATACGACAGATGTCATTCTCCAGAAAACACCAATTTCCTTTGATGTGTCGGTGTGGGAGCTATTTTGGTGGGCAATAACAGGAGCATCAGTGGTTCTTCTCAAACAAGGGGCTCAACGTGACCCACGAGAATTGATCCGAGCAATTTCCATGCACGGTGTAACTGTTGTACATTTTGTTCCTTCAATGTTTGAGCCCTATGTACAAGCTCTTGCTGAAGATGTGAATAGTTTAGATGCCGTGTCAGGACTTAAATGTTTATTCATGAGTGGTGAAGCTCTCACTCCTGCAGTTGTAAATAGATATAAGAAACTTTTCATGCAGGATAGACAACCTCCGAGACTAATAAATCTCTATGGCCCAACAGAGGCCACGGTAGATGTTACTTATTATGAATTGAACCTTGAACAAAGGGAAAAAATCGTATCTGTACCTATAGGTTTTCCGATAAACAATACTTCTATCAGGATTGTGTCACATCATGGACAGAGATTACCAATTGGTATACCAGGAGAACTCCAGATTGGAGGAGTTCAGCTCGCACAAGGTTATTTGAATCGACCAGACTTAACCTCAGATAGATTTATTTTTGATCAGAGTGAAAGAAGCTCTCGTTGGTATCGCTCTGGTGATCTCGCAGCTTGGGATAAAGATGGTTCTATTATTTATCTTGGTAGGATTGATGGGCAGGTGAAGATCCGTGGGAACCGTATTGAGCTTGGTGAGGTGAAGAATGCGCTTCTTGGGCTTCCGGAAATACAGAAAGCGGAGGTCCTAATAGAAGATGATGAAATTCGGGGAAAACATCTGATTGGAATATATGTGGCGAAGAAGGATGTGGACGAGCGTAAAATCCGCGAACAATTAGCAAAGATTCTACCAATCGTCATGATTCCGACAAGATTTGAACGGTTGGAAAGTATTCCGCTTACTCCTAACGGAAAATTCGATCACAGTAAGGTTACCCGTGCGCTCTGTACAAAAAAAGATGTTCTTCCATCAGTTGAGCTGGGAGAGGGTGAAACAATTGTGGTCAAAGTCTGGAGCAAAATCCTTGGCCAACATAACATCTATCCTGACGACGATTTTTATGTTCTTGGTGGAGATTCCATCCTGATGCTGAAAGTACGATCCGAATTGGAGGCTTATGATTATAGGGTGGGGCTTACAGAGCTTGCACAGTATACTACAGTTCGTACTTTGGGAAACATTCTTAATAGGCTCTCGGAAACTCAACAGGTTGCAAAAGAGCCACTATCTTCGTTTGCTTTGGTAAGTGAGCTAGATCGAGATAAATTGAGACATCATGATTACTACGATGCATATCCTGCATCGCAGTTGCAACTTGGCCTCATTTACCATAGTTACGAGAGTAGAGAAGGACGTACCTATAAAGATGTGTTCCGTTACACTATCAAGACTATGTGGGATGAAACCGCATTTAAGCTAGCTTTGCAGGCACTAATTTGGCGGCATCCTGCATTGCGAACTACGTTCAATTTGAGTGATTTTGATAGGCCACTTCAAATCATCAAGAATGACGTTCCTGTTGAAGATGTTTTGTTAATCTCTACACCAGAAGCTAATGTGTATGAAGATACAATCATGAATCATTTTGATAAGTGGTCTCGTTATAACTACAATTTTGATTCTGGACCTCTTTTTCATGTAGGTATTTTTATTAGAAAAGATTCTGGACTCATTGATCTTATCTTAAGTTTTCATCATGCGATCCTTGATGGTGGAAGTGTTGCAAATTTTATTCGTGAGCTCCTATTATCCTATGCGGGGAAAACTGACGATGTTGAACTCGGATATACAGTAAAAGAGCTACCTAATCCATCACTCTTTGTCCAAAATGAGATCGAAGCGATCGAGGTAGAAGAGCATCGAGAATACTGGCAGGAATACCTCAGTGAAACTCCCAATACACTTCCTATTGGTTTAGCAAAATATTCGAAATTACCATCCCAAGGAATGTTTTCCTACCGTTTTAAAGTTGATCCTAAACTTGACACAGCCTTACGAGACTTAGCTAAAACGGTTCAATTACCTGTAAAATCTTTCTATCTTGCTGCACATAGTGTCGTAATGGCTTTGATGAGTGACAGCGAGGAATTGGTTACTGGGGTAGTGACTCATACTCGTCCAGATATCAGGCATGCTGAACATCTCCTCGGGTTATTCTTGAACACTGTACCTTTGCGGGTCAGTGTAAAGGGATTGACATGGATTCAGCTTGCTGAAACTGTCCATCGACATGAAAAGAAAAATCATAGACATCGACGTTTTCCCTTGAGCGAAATACAGGCCTATGTCAACACAATCACGGTTCAGACTGCATTCAACTACATACACTTCCATGTCCTTCAGGATGTAAGTTCTAAGACGGATATCGAAATCCTTGGTTTTGAGCCCAGAGAAGAGACGAATTTTGCTATCCTCGTGAATGTAATGCGTGATTTTGCGAGGGAACAAGTCAGCATTCGGATTGATCTTGACGGAAATTTATACTCAAGAGAACAAGGAGAAACATTCGTAAGTTTATTCAGGCTGGCGCTTGAAAAAATCGCTTGTTGGCCACATTCTGCCGTAACTTTGAGCCAATCACTTTCTGCTCAAGGGAATATCATTCCTTCTCTGTCGGAAGAACCGTTTGAATCGATCCCAATTCTCATTCGACGAGCTGTAGAAAGTAATCCAACTAGTATCGCTGTTACGCATGGCAGTAACGAGTTGACTTATGAGGAGCTCTGGAAGGTGAGTGCAAGCATTGCATTGTTACTTCATGAAAGAGGAGTAAAAATGCATGATGTTGTTGGAGTTGCGTTACCAAGATCATTTGAGCAAATTGCGGCGATTATCGCTATCCTCCGTATAGGCGCTGTGTGTCTTCCGATTGATATTTCATATCCTGCTAGCCGCATAAAGCTGATTCTAGATATTGCTGAACCTGCTGTCTTGATTACAGTGCCTGAAGTCACTGAATTACCAAATTTCGAGCGGTTGCTAATCTTGGAAGATGCTATTATCCCAAAGATTACTGTAGATATTGATACAGAAGTTACTCCAGCGGATATAGCCTATATTCTGTTTACTTCTGGCTCAACAGGTGTACCAAAAGGTGTTGCTATGCCTCACAGGGGCTTAGCTAATCTTATTAATTGGCAAAATCGTATCAGCAGTGGATCACAGGTTCTGTCAACGTTGCAATTTGCTCCTTTGAGCTTTGATGTTTCTTTTCAGGAGATATCGTCTACACTTGCGGCTGGCTCCATATTGCATCTTATAGATGAATCTGAACGAAGGGATCCTGTAGCTTTGCTTCGCCTTTTAGATCGTAAGGCTGTTGAACGGATCTTCCTGCCCTATATCGCTTTGCAGCAACTCGCTGAGACAGCTGTATCACTTGGTTTATTTCCACAGAAATTACGCGTAGTTGCATCCTCAGGTGAGCAACTACGCGTTACTCAGGAAATCCGTTACTTCATTGCTGGCTTGAAAGGAGGTATGCTGGAAAATCAGTATGGGCCGACAGAGACTCATGTTATTGCGTACAATAACATGAGTGGCGATTCAGCATATTTTGCTCCACTACCACCAGTTGGCACACCAATCAGTGGTGTTGGTATTATTATCCTCGATCAACATTCAGATGTGGTGCCTGCAGGTATTCCAGGTGAAATTTGTGCGTATGGTAAGGCATTGGCATCAGGTTACTACCGTGCTCTAAATCAAACGCATCAAAAATTCGTAAAGCATCCCGATATACCAGGAGGTGTTTTCTACCGAACTGGTGATATAGGTATTCAATTACCGAGTGGTGAAATCATCAGTCTTGGCCGCAATGATATGCAGATTAAAGTACGTGGCTATCGGATTGAACCATCTGAAGTAGAGCTAAAAATCCACCGCTTTTTTGAAAAAAAAGGGAAAAGTATAGAGGTAGCAGTGGTCGCTTGCCGCCGTGATGATCTTGATTCTTATCTCGTCGCTTTTCTTGTAGGGAAAGAAGATCACAACATACAAGAACAGTTACTGCAATATCTTGGATCGGAGTTGCCACCATATATGGTTCCATCCTATCTTGTTTGGATAGACTCTCTTCCAAAAACACCAAGCGGTAAGCGCGACGATGCAAGGCTCAGTCAGCTGAAAATCAGAAGTGAGTCAAACAGAGAATATCGTGCGCCAAAAGACCAATACGAGCATGAGCTTTGCAAATTGATTGCTGAGTTGTTGAAGATTCACCAAATTTCTCCAGAACAGAATATTTTCGATTGTGGCGCAACCTCGCTGACAGCAATGCGTATTGTTGTTATTGTTGAAAAATTATATGGTATCAACGTGCCCCTTTCCGTATTTGTCAGTGCTCCCACCATTGCTCAGCTTGCAGAATTAATCCGTAGTGGTGGGGGAGAATTCAAGTTTGATCCGCTTGTACCACTGCGTGAAACTGGTTGCCGTAGTCCTCTTTTTCTCGTGCATCCGATGGGGGGGAATATCCTTTCGTATCTGCGTATGCTTCCTTACCTTCCTAAAGATCAACCAATTTACGCATTGCAGGCATCGGGCGTTGATATAGGTTCTTCGCCAATTCCAACTATCGAAGAGCAGGCAAAATTCTATATCGAAAAGATAAAGCAAGTTCAGCCAAATGGTCCATATGTGATTGGTGGATGGTCGTATGGTGGTTTTATCACTTTCGAAATAGCAAACCAGTTAATCCGAGCTGGTGATACTGTTGCTAATATTTTGATTCTTGACACGATGGCACTTAATTCACATGCACAGGGTAAGGCAAGTGATGATGCTTTGCTCACATGGTTCTTCTGGGAATTATTGTGGACGTCCAGAGGATCGTCATTACCCGTTCAAATTGTTCCGCCAGAGATTATAGATCTGCAGGAGCGCTTCAATTATATAACGGATTATGCGATCAAAATTGGTGCAATTCCAGCTGGTAGCACAAAAGCAGTCATGTATCGGCTTTTTGATGTATACCGAACAAATTGGCAAGCTGCGACGGAATATAATGTAGGTCGTCCGAACTTAGATATTACGCTTATTCGCGCAAAAGAGCCGCTCCCTACGATATTACGTGAGATGCATGACACTATATGTAGTGAATATAAAGATCCTAAGAATGGATGGGGAGACAAAACCTCAGGAAAAATAAAAGTGATAGAGATAGATGGAAACCATCTCACAATAATGGAAGAACCGTATGTTAAGGAATTAGTACAGACTATCGTCCACGAGATTAATGCTGCAAGTGAGGTACTGGAAAATGAGTAAAAATCCAACTGCGTTAATTATAGGAACTGGTGTTGGTGGCTTATCCGCTGCAATAGCATTAGAAAATATTGGATGGTCTGTCCAGCTTTTTGAGAAATCAGATGGTTTGAGAACTACTGGCTCAGGACTTTCTGTAATGTCCAATGCTAGTGCGGCCATGAAAAAGCTTCTTGGCATTGATCTTGATCTGAAAAGTTATGGTGCTGAAATTCATAACTTTGAGATACGTCACAAATCGGGAATACTTCTTAAACGTCTCCCTATGCAAGAAATTTCGAATCAGCAAGGTGCTCCCTGTATTTGTATTTCAAGGGAGAAGTTACAACAGTCTTTGCTCAATCATCTTGGTGATACAAGTATGATATTTGGAAAACGAGCGGTTGGTTATGTAGAAACCACTGATGGTATACAACTCAATTTTGATGATGGCACTGTTTATCACGGAGATATTTTAGTGGGAGCTGATGGATTTTATTCATCTATTCGGGAATCAATTGGAACGGAATCTATAATTCAGGAGGCAGGCTACATTTGTTGGCTTGCATTGGTAAAGTACTCTCACCCGCAAATTACTCAGGGATATGTCGTTCATTACTGGGGTAGCGGAAAGCGTATTGGTATCATTGATATTGGTAATGGTTGGGTGTATTGGTGGGGGACAGCCAATATGTCGCCATATGAAGCTAAATCATGGCAAGGCACGAATAAGGATATTGCAGAATTTTATAGCAGCTGGCCAGATCTTGTTCTCGATATCATCCTTTCAACTGATAGCACCTCCATCATTACTGTTGATGCGAAAGACAGAACCTTTCCTGAAACTTGGACTAAGGGACGAGTAACACTCCTTGGTGATGCTGCTCATCCAATGCTCACAAGCCTTGGTCAGGGCGCAGGATTATCCATTGAAGATGCAGCTGTTCTCGGTTATGTCCTCAGAAATACTGATGATTATACGGAAGCTTTAAAGAGATATGAGGTTATTAGGCAGCCGCGCGCGCGCGCTATCGTTAATGCTTCTCGAGCATTAAGTGAGATCGAGCAATACGACTCTTTGGTTCCACGATTAAAACGCGATATGGGTATGTTGTTTGCGTCTCAAAAGACTATAAGGGATAAGCTTAAAGAGTCATTACTGTTTAACGATATTATTGTTCAGGATAATTATAATACGAAAAATATTTATTAAATAACAAGGTGATACCATGAATAAAAAAAGTATTTTGATTACTGGGGCATCATCAGGGCTTGGGTACGCTGCTGCTAGGAAGCTAGCGACTAATGGTTTTCACGTTTTAGCTGCAGTGCGAAGAAGACACGGCGTGTTTGACAAGATAGAAAATATTGAGGAGATAAAACTCGATATAACAGATGAACAGTCGGTAAAAGAATCCTTCTCCTATATTAAATCCAGGAACAAGGTTTATCCCTTGTGGGGAGTGGTCAACAACGCAGGAATTTGTATTCCTGGCCCCTTGGAACTTTTGCGTCCATCTGAACTACGCCGACAATTGGACACAAATGTTACTGGACATCTATTGGTTACACAATTTGCACTTCCATTTATTCGAAGCACTAAGGGAAGGATTATTAATGTCGCATCCGGACTTGGAAATATCGCAGTACCTTACTTAGGGGCTTATTCGATTGCACAATTTGCCAAGAGAGCATTTACTGATGTATTGCGCCGCGAATTGAGACATTCTGGTGTGTCCGTGAGTGTGGTACAACCAGGAAAAATTTATACGCCAATATGGGACAAATTTTCCACAATGGGCCAAGAGATTCTCGATCAATCAGTTGATAAGAAATGGAAGCTCTATGAAAAGTCATTTAAGAATTTCCTAATGCTTAACCAAGCTGAGGGATACTCATTTAAGTTAACTGAAGACGACTTCGCTCAAGTAATTCTTGATGTCTTGACGACCAACAAACCTGCCACTCATTACTATATAGGGGATGAAGAAAAAGATTTTGTTGAAAAATCGCGAACATTGACCGTATCTGAAGTGGATGAATGGTTCGATTTGCAGTCTCCAACGGCAGAAGAATTCGAGAAAGTTTAGCTTAATAGCTTCATAAATGAGAAAGGTAATTTTATGACAAGAAAAAGTATATTGGTAACTGGTGCATCGTCAGGTCTAGGTTATGCAGCTGTTCAAAAACTCGCAGAGAATGGTTTTTACGTCTTCGCTGCAGTACGAGAAATACGCGGCATGTTTAGTAATATAAAAAATATTAAGGAACTGAAGTTAGATTTGGCAAATGAACAGTCAATCGAAGAGCTCTTTATTTACATTGAAGCTACACAAAAGGATTATCCTTTGTGGGGGTTAGTCAATAATGCTGGAATTTGTGTTCCTAGCCCCTTGGAACTTCTGAGGGAGTTTGATTTGCGTCAGCAATTGGATACAAATGTTATTGGGCAGTTATTAGTTACGCAGTTCGCACTTCCGTTTATTCGAAAATCTAAGGGCAGAATTATTAACATAACATCTGGTCTTGGGAGTATTGCAGTACCCTATTTGGGAGCTTATTCGATTGCTCAATTTGCTAAGATGGCGTTTACCGATGTGTTACGACGGGAACTGAAGCATTCTGGAGTAACGGTCAGTGTAGTACAGCCTGGCGCGATTTATACGCCAATCTGGGATAAATTCTTAGTAACTGGACAGGAAATATTAGATAACTCACTTGATGAAAAACGGAAAATTTATGAAAGATCATTTATAGAGTTTCTGAAGGCTAGTCAGATAGGTGTCAACTCAGTGAAAACAACTAGAAACGATTTTGCAAAAGTTATTCTTGATATATTTAAGGCTGAAATACCCGAGACTCATTATTATGTTGGAGATGATGCTAAAAATTTTTCTAATAAATCAAAAATATTAACTGTGACTGAAATAGATGAGTGGTTCGATTTACAGTCGCCAACGGAGTCTGAATTCAAGAAAATTTAGGATACTAGTTTTATTTCACAACCGTATATTGAAATGGCGTGACAAGTATACCGGAAAATATCACGGTATACTTTATGTTATAAGGAAACAAATCATGCTTGAAACATTCCAAATATGGTCATTTAAATCCTTATGCCTTGTTATACGAATGGATTTCGTCTTTGGGAATACGTGTGCGGCTTCTGCACCATTGAGACTTGCTTCTTCAGTTAGTCTTATTGGGATTATTCATTCATATAGGTATCCAAAATTATCAAAAGACTATGTTATAGCTATTGCTTATACTGAAAATTTGATGATTGTTTGTGTCACTTACTCACTTTCTTCTTTATTGATGAGCTTAGATATTGAAACTGTTTTTAAGCAACAGGGTCTTGAACGTATGGTTCAAAAGATCATGATAGAGAAAAAATTACATTTGTCCCATAACTTGAGCAGTAACGATGTTGTGACTTTTTCTTATTTTTGTTTCTCCATTGAGGAGCCTTTTTTTAAAGTATTTCTATCAATTTTGTATATATTCATAGGGTTTTCAGAGTATGAACTGATTGCGAGGAATAATGATAATAGAAGTAAAAGTTTTTATCTACGATTGATGTGTTCAAGTATTGATAGTCAGTTTGGGTATAGTGTTATTTATAAAAGGGTATGGAAATTTCATAAGAAAAACAGTATTACTATAGTTACTCCTATTCCGTGGATTCTCTATGTAGCCTGTAAAAAGTTCCCTATCGTTAGTTCATTCTATAAAGATAATATATCTTCAGCATTAGCGATTTCGGAAAACCATCGACCTTTTATGTTTCCCATGTCAATTCACCCAAACCCTATTCTCCCTCTAACTAGGTTTACGCACAATAAGCCAGTTGACATTAATATTTTTGGAGATGATTGATGCCTAATATACATCGCCCACTTTCTGCTGTGGAACGCTGGTACTGGATCTGCGACCAGTTTTCTACCTTAAATGTTATCTCTCGGGTTCGCGTATATGGCGAACTATGCTATGAAACTCTACGTTATGCTCTTGACGAACTACAGGCACGACATCCCTTGCTGCGAGCGAAGGTTGAACATGATAAAGGCCTTAACCCCAGATGGTTACCTATTCATCAACCAATTCCCTTACGGAAGGTATATTGTGAGCGGGACGACCAATGGATACATGAAATCAATGAACGGGAATTGTTAGAACGAATTGATCCAGATACAGGCCCGCTTATCCGAGTTGTGGTTATAAGTGATCCAAATGGAATACATGATTTATTGGTCACTGTTGCTCACACTATTGCTGATGGTACTACAGTACTTTCTCTGGCTGAGCAGTGGCTTACGTTGGCAAGCGGCTCTACAACTATAAAAGGAACAAATCGTGTTCTTGCTTCTGTAGAAGAGTTGCGGCCACCACAATTTATCGGCGATGAGGGGGATAAGCGTCTCGCCGAGCAAAATGCCGGCGACACAGAATTGATAGCTCAGTGTAAACCGGGGCGAGTAAAGCCGAGTGTGATGATTCCGTTCGAATTGCGTCAGAGCCAGCTGCTACATCGAGAGTTGAACGAGGATGAGCTTGATGCTGTGATTCAGGTATCTCGTAGACATAAAACAACAGTGCATGGAGCATTGACTGCGGCATTGGTGTTGGCTGTAGCACATGATGCTAATTTCCAATCAAATTATTTTGCTGTTGGATCACCAGTAAACTTCCGAGGTGAATTGTTGCCTCCAGTTCGTTCAGATGAGGTCGGTTCCTATGTTGCTACGGTGCTGTCAATAGTAGATTATTCACTCCCATTCTGGGATATCGCTCGTTCGATCACTACCGACCTTTCAGAACGTAGGCTGCATGGTCACCATTTCAATTTGCTGACAATGATTGTTGCTAATGCTCCACAGTCTATAGCAGATGCACGGGCATTTATGGAGTTTATGGAGGCAGAAGGGCCAATTAACTTGGTTTCTTCCAATCTTGGCCTCTTCCCATTTCCCAACCAGATAGGAGAATGGAAACTTTCTGATGCACAGTTTTTGTCTGGCATATCAGTAAATGGTTATTTTGTTGCGACTATTAACTCTAGTCATAAACGGCTGTTTTGGAACTTTACCTACATTAAAAACTTAATACCGGAAAATCGTGCAGAATTTTTGGCTGATAACTGCCTTCGTTTTTTGCGGACAGCTATCGGCAAATTAACTAATTGATAACGATAGTTGTGATTAGCAGAACAATAGTTGAGGAGCTTGGTTATGAATAAAGTTAAAGTTGGCGATGCTCAGGTGTCCTATTGTATTGATGGGAAAGGACCAGGATTAGTGTTGGTGCATGGGACAGGTGGAGATTCGGAAACAAATTGGGGCCATCTTATGCCCGCCTTGACTAATGATTGGACTGTTGTTCGGCCTGATTATTCTGGTTCAGGGATAACAAGTGACGAGGGAAAACAGCTTGAAGTGAAAGAAATAGCTGCTCAAGTGGTAGCAGCAGCTGAGGCTGCGAGAGTTGTCCCTTTTGATCTTGTTGGTTTCTCACTTGGATCAGCGGTTGTGATAGCTATAGCTGCCGATTATCCGCATCTAGTTAGACGGATTGTTCTTCTCGGTGCTTTTCTTTCTAGTAGAGATATCCGGCAAAAAACACAGTTCGAATTATGGCGAGACCTTATCCGTACAGATCGGGCAGCTTTATCACGACTAATTTTATTAACAGGATTTAGCCCTGATTTTATTTCAAAGCAAGGTCATGATGGAGTTTCAGTTATTATCAATTCTTTTGTTTCAGAAATAAACTGGGAGGGGATGGCTCGCCAGGTTGAACTCGACCTTTCTATTGATGTATCTGAAGCTGCACGTAGAATTGAAAAGCCCACTCTTGTTATTGGATGCTCACATGACCATATTGTACCCTCATCACAGGCAAAATCTGTTGTTAGGATTATTCGAGGGGCTCAATATACTGAGCTTCATACGGGGCATCTTGCACATATAGAGAATCCTGAGGAGTTTATTTTACTTTTACGTAGTTTTCTTTTGTCGGAGGATGTGCCTTAACTATCATTAGAATAAGTTTCGGTCTAGGGGATAACGGTTATACTCTATAACCACCTCCCCATTATTTTTTATTGTCAGCGGTTTTAAACCGCTGACAAGCTTCGTTGAAAATAACAGAGCGGAGTTTATTTCTTTCATGGTGAATAATCATGTCCCCATTTTGGACTCTCACTAAAACATCATTTTAGCTCTTGCTACTTTGTATATTTCCACTATCCAGAGATAAAAACAACAAAGTATCGTGATCAGCAACGCTATCTTATTGATATTTTTGGTCGATTGCCACTAATAGACATTGTGCCTGAACTTTTCGTAAATTACGAAAACGAATACACCAGTGCCCATTATACTACTTTACATCCGCAAAACTGTGTTCTATTGTCTCCCTTTGTCATTTGTAGACCCTTTTATCCCATGGGGTTAATCGGTTTTCTTTGGCTTAATCTTTACTGCCCTCCAGAATACTTTCTCTGTCAGGATTGTTGTCACCCCCATTAAAATGACTTATGGGATAACGAGGACAACCTATCCATGACTAAGATTTCACCCGAACGTAAATCCGCTGCATTGGCTAAATTACTGCCCCTTTTAACATGCCCGTCGCCGCTGTGGCTCAAATGGAAGGCATATCAGAAGCCACATTGTATAATTGGCGTAATCAGGCAAAAGCAGAGGGGAACCCGTGTCGGGCGCAGACAAAACCACAGCACAATGGCCCGCTGAAGCCAGACTGGCCGTCATCATTGAAACAGCCACGCTCAGCGCCGCAGAGCTGGCCGAATATTGCCGTCAGAAAGGGCTTTACCGGAGCAAATTCAGCAATGGAAGCAGACTTTTTTACAGGTGCCCGACCGGGATGAAAAAGCGGCGCTGAAACAGAGCCAGAAAGAAAATAAACACCTGAAACGTGAACTGGCCTGCAAGGACAAATCCCTGGCGGAGGCGGCAGCGATACTGGTCCTGCGAAAGACATTGCAGGCACACTTCGGGACGGACAGCGAGGAAGACTAACTGGTATTGCTGACCGTCAGGCCATTATCAATGGGGTACATAGTGCGGTGGAAGCTGGCGCTCGGTTAACGATATCCCTGAAAGAAGTCCCGTTGAGTCTGCGCACATGGCGGCGCTGGCAGAAAAACCGGGAAGATAAGCGACCATCCGCGGTCAGGCCAACCCCGGCTCATCGGTTAAGTGCACAGGAAGAGCAGCAGATACTGGCCGTGTGCCATCAGCCGGAATATGCCAGCCTGCCGCCCTCGCAAATCGTCCCACGTTTGGCGGATCTATCTGGCGAGCGAATCCACGTTTTACCGGGTATTACGTCGTCATGGCGAAGCCCACCGTCGTGGACGGCAATATGCCGCGCAGAAGAAGGTGCAACCGACGACCTGGAAGGCATCAGGTCCGAATCAGCTTTGGAGTTGGGACATCACGTGGTGTGCGTCATAGGTGAAAGGTCGCTGGTTCTACTGATACCTGATTGAAGATGTGTACAGCAGAAAAATTGTGGGTTACGAGGTGCATGAATGCGAGAGTGGTGAACTGGCGGCTAACTTGATACAGCGGAGTGTCTTGCGGGAGCGTTGTTATCGCCATCTCCTGATTTTGCACACGGATAACGGAGCGGCAATGAAATCACAGACCTTGCAGGTCAAATTGCAGGAGTTGAATATTACGCCCTCTCACAGTCGTCCCCGGGTCAGCAATGATAATGCGTATGCAGAATCGCTGTTCCGCACCTTGAAATATATCCCGGCATGGACGGAAAAAGGGTTCAACACACTGGCTGAAGCCCGGGACTGGACGGAGCGATTTACGCATTATTACAACACGGAACATCGTCACAGCAGGATACGCTATGTTACGCCATCACAACGGCACAGAGGGGAAGATAAGGAACTATTAATGAAACGCGATGCGGTTTATCGAGCCGCCCAGTTATCCCGTCCGGAACGCTGGTCAGGTAAGACAAGGAACTGGCAACCTGTTGGTGCGGTAACACTGAATTCGGAACGAGAAAAACAGGCAACTTAAACCAACCCAAGGTGCCAACAATATTGACAATTACCGGCGTAAATATCAGTGATGATGCCAATTTTTACGTCTATAGTACGGTAGTCAAAGTAAAAGAATCCTCTTAGTTTATTGAGTCAGTGCATAAATTAGCTTTCCGGTTAGGTGGTACTAACCTTTGTCTATCTTCACTGTTCCTTAAGGGTTAGCTTCAGGCTTTTTTTCCAGTGGCCGCCCAGTCATTATTGAAGACTTAATAAGGTGGTCACCCTTACCCTGCAGGAGTATGTTGACAGGGTGATTTTTGTTACAAGGGGCCATCGCCATGAATAACATTTTGTATCAGCACGTCGGTAGGCACGGCAGTGATAAAACAGATCTCAACGATATTGGCCGAGAATGCACTTTCTTAAAATAAAGTATCGGATAAAAAATAGCACTTTTTGTCAAATAGCACTTTGTCAATAAGCTGAAACCATCTGCTGTAGGTAGCTTTTTACAGAAGCGCTATTATATTCTTGGATTAGTCATGACTCTAAAGGGGTGTAATGATGTTTTTCAATATAGGCGCCAATAAGTTGAGCAATTTTCGGCAAGGTGCATCCGTTCGGGGGCCAAAGACATGGACTATGACTTGTTTCCTTTTCGTATCAAACGCATACTAAAGCCAATGACGTTGTTTTTTATTGCCTACAAAAGACCCTTGCTCATCCCATTCACAGATAAGGGTGACATCGTCATAAGCGGTCTGTCGCGATGTTACTTGTGTTGGCGAGATTTTTTTAATATCCGCATTACCGTATTGATACCGAGACCTAACACACGGCCGGTGTCTCACACACTAGAGCCATTCATCGCCATATCCACAATTTTTTCTTTCATACCCGGTTTATGGCCGTGGTAACGATAGTGGAGTTGAAAGGTTCTTTGGCAGTCTTTGCAATAGTAGCGAGGGAAGCCTGCCTTACCTGTTCCGTGTTTGCGTACAGGTTCAGCTTGGTCGCAATATCGACAAGTCACTTCTATTGTTACAGTCATGATGATGTCCCATTAAAAAGTGCAGGAATATCAAATTAACGCTTTGAAGTCATGACCAATTTCTTTTTGAAGTGGACGATCATTTTTAAATGGCGATGTTCGTCGACGATAAGCATTTCGTGAACATACTCCGATTTTTCATCATCTTCATCAGAGATGATAGAGAATCCACGGCTATAGCTTTCTATGCTTGGTTGCTCGGTCCAGCGCCGGAAGTCTGATGATAATTCCTTTAATTCAGTAACTAGCGATAGCATGTCTGACTCGTTTGGTACAGATGCCAAATCCCTACGAAACTGTGAGAGTAACTTTGGCGCATCTTCATGCCACGCAGGTAGGCGGCAACGAAACTCAGGATCGGTAAATACCATGCGGATAATATTGCGGTTGACTTGTTTGAGGCTAGAGAAGCCAAATAAGTGGTCAGCTAAGGTATTCCAAGCAATAATATCCCAACGGAGGTTGATAACATAGGCAGGCCGTACAGTTATATCGGCTAGCAGTTGTTGAATCAATGGGCTAACGGAAGGCCATTGCCACGCTTCTGGTGGTGGTGGACGTCGGTGAGCTAAAAGGAACAGGTGACTACACTCTATATCGTTCAGCTTTAGGGCCTTAGCAACCTTGAGAAGGAAATCCTCTGATACTTGAATGTCTCGACCCTGTTCAAACCATGTATACCAAGTGAGCCCGACCCCTGCTAGTGCAGCTACTTCCTCTCGTCGTAGCCCAGCTGTACGGCGACGACCCGTAGTAGATAAGCCGACATCAGTTGGCTTGAGCTTTGTTCTGTGATGTATCAGGAAATTTGAGAGATCACCTCGTGTACGAGCTAGAGTTCTATCGCTCAAGGGTATTACTCCTTATAATAGGATAATAACCTATACTATAACATTATCGGTAAGTGTCAAGGTAGTTGGTATTCCTTGCTAATTTAAGTGTTCTGTTTTTTTCTGCCCCGAATATTAGGGTTTATTGACGTTTTGTGAGGGAAATTTGAACAGCATGATGATCTGGTATCACTGTCTTCGCGAAAAAAACATTATCCTGGACCATCATGCTAAGAACCATGTTATCAAGTTTTCTTTGGAATAAGCTAGTTGTATTGATGCAACAAAGTGGACTTGTATATTACAAAAAAGAACATTACTTGACTTTCGAGGGGATCTTTTATCGCATGCGAACAGGTTGTCCCTAGCGGGATTAGCTCCCCGATTATGGCGGCTGGAAAAATATTCACCGTCGATTTTGCCGGTGGCGGGATAAAGGCATGTGGGAGGAGCTACTCGAACAATTGATATTGGAACCGGATTTCGAGTGGTTGATGATTGATGCCAGTCACATTAAGGTTCACCTTCATGCGGCAGGTGCAAAAGGCGGTAACCAAGAGATGGGATACACAAAAGGGGGCTCAGCACCAAGATACATTTGGGCGTGGATGTGCATGGTATGCCGCTCAGAGTACTTATTACAAGCGGGACCGCAGCGGATTGCTCACAGGCTGAGACCTTAATTGCGGGAATGGAAGCCGAATATTTGTTAGCGGATAGAGAGGTTATGACAATAACACCCTTGTGGAACAAGCTGAGCTACAGGGAATGCAGGTTCAAATTCCCAGCCGAAAAAATCGTCGGGTAAAATGGGAATATGACAGGGAACTTTACCGACATCGGCATTTGGTTGAAAATGCGTTCCTTCATCTTAAACGCTGGCGTGGTATAGCAACGCGATGATAGGCGAAAAATAGTCAGTCTTTCCTCGCCGCCAGTCTGACCAATGTAAAATCTGTTCTATTATCCCTCCCGTTTTTTCCGTAAGCTACTGTCAAAGTTGATGAAAAGAACGGGAGAGAACTTAACTCAGCTCCTCCCTTGGTCAGATTGGCGACGACGGCATCAATATCGGGCGCAACAATGTCACCATCGCCGCCAGGGAGATTGTCTGTTTACAGAGCAGTTACGACTGTAGTAATAGTCAGTACCATTTTCTGAGTATCGTTTGCTGCACCAGAGTGGTAGCATATTCACCACTTTGGTTTCCATGAACTTCATAATCCACGATGTATTCTTCAGGGACGTACGCCTAAGTGGACTTCTTTCAAAAGCAATAATCCAAATATTCTTTAACGTAGGGTGGCCTTACTGGATAGTTTCTATAAGTTTTTCTGTTTAGAAATAAAGCCTCCGTTCTGGAGGCATTGGGAAAAATTAGTTCGATTCAGGGAATAATTGTTTGCAGCTTACCTTTCTTACTAACGTTTAGCTTGATCATAACGTTGGTAAACATTACTACTTATCATCATAGATTCCAATACGGTGCAAAGTGATAGCCGCTAATATGGCGAGGATTGCAATACTGAGTGCGCTTATTGCAGCTGCGGTATGAAATCCTGCAGTGAACGCTGTTTGAGCTTCTATCAATAAACCAACGGGTAGTTCTGATGCTACAGATGAGGCTGACCACAGACTATCACTGACAATGTCTCGCATATTTCTTGTAAGGTTATCAGGAATCTGGTCGAGCATAGTGTAGCGATAGACTGCACTAGCGATACTGCCAAGTACAGCGATACCAAGGGAAACACCAAGATCCTGTACAGTTTCAGTCATTGCTGAAGCTGATCCTGCTTTCTCTGGTGGAGCCGATCCAACCACAAGCTCAGTGCCTAGGGCAGCAATTGTACCATTTCCAAGATAGGCTAGAGCGAGGCCGACAACAGCAATCATTACGTCGTATGTGCCGTTACCCAGTTGAGTAAACATAAGATAGCCTACAGCCGATAAACCAAGTGAACCAGCAACTACGAAGCCTGGCCGAATATATCTAGTAGCTAGAGGTGATGCTATGCCTCCTATGATCATAGCTAATGCAGCTAGTCCCATCCATAAACCAGCTATAAAAGGAGAGTATCCAACCACTAATTGCAGATATTGGGCGACGAGCAACATCGCTCCTCCAACGGCTACTAGGCCAACTAACAGCACGATTAGTGCTACTGAGAAAACTCGGTTGGTAAAGAGTGTCATATCGAGTAAAGGATCGGTAAGCTGGCGTTGCCGTTTTACGAACAGAAAGGCAAAGATTGTTCCCACCACTATTGCAATAATTGTATCTAGGGTAATGCCATATTTAGCGAGCTGTTTGATACCATAGATCATTGGTAATATAGCGGTAAGTGAAAGCGCGACACTAAACAGATCTAATCTTCCGCTATTCGGTGCCTTATACTCGGGTAATAAGAATGGACCTAAGATAAGCAGCAGGCCAACAACAGGAACCGCGATAAGAAAGGCTGCCCCCCACCAAAATTGCTCTAGTAATGCTCCTCCCACAACTGGTCCCAGCGCATAGCCAACTCCGAACATTGTTGCCCATATACCGAATCCGAGAGCACGTTGACGCGGATCGGAGAATAAGTTGCTAATTAATGCCAAAGTTGAAGGCATCAACGTTGCGCCTGCGATACCAAGTGCTGCTCGTGCAGCGATGAGTATGGAAGCATTGGCGGAAAATGCTGCGATTACAGAGGCAATAGCAAAAGCAGTTGCACCGATCAATAGCAGTTTACGGCGGCCAATACGATCACCTAATGTACCCATTGTGATAAGAAAGCCCGCAATTAGGAAGCCATAAGCATCCATAATCCAAAGGGCCTGTGTACTTGTTGGCTGTAAATCAATTGCTAGTACTGGCAGAGTTAGATGTAACAAGGTCAGATCGAGTCCGAGCAGGATAGTTGGGAGAGAGAGAAGTGCGAGTCCAGCCCATTCGCGCAGACCAGCCCGTTTCGCATCTTTATGCATACATTTACCCGACGTTTTAACGATATCTGAAAGATTATTATGTGTCACAAAAATACCTCCAGTTTTATTTAAATATTAATTAAGTAAGTCACACATATATTCGGAGTAATGCCATCTCATGACAATATAGCTATTTATCCTATTACTATTGGCAATGGTGTGGATGATCGTGGGCTTAGTAGTATTAAGGACAAGTTGTCAGAGTTTTTGACAAGACATAGAAAGAACCTGTCTTTAACAATGTTGAGCTGTCTTTCAGTCGGAGTTACAGTACTATATGGTATCGTCATGAAATTTTCAGCCAGAGCATGAGACAACGGATTTGAACGGCGGCGAGGAAAGACTGACTATTTTTCGCCTATCATCGCGTTGCTATACCACGCCAGCGTTTAAGATGAAGGAACGCATTTTCAACCAAATGCCGATGTCGGTAAAGTTCCCTGTCATATTCCCGTTTTACCCGACGATTTTTTCGGATTCCATCGATAGGGCGTTAAGGGGTGTTTCCAAGTGCCAGAGTAATTGTTGCCATAGTTTTGAGTGCGATAACCAGAAACAGACTGGTTGGTTGCCCCGTTAATTGGCAAGTGGCTGGTTTATCGTCTATTTCCAGACAAATCCGTCGTGGCATTGCCCAATACATATGCAGCTCATGCACATTATGGGCGTAGATTTCTGTACCTGCTTTTTGGCTGGTATGAGTTTTACCCAGCCACGGAAAAATATCTGAACTACTGAGATCAGGGTCTGAGTGAGACCAACGTTCTCTATTAATGACGTTGAGCCAAAGTTTTTGCCATAGTGAAGCGCCCAGTTTTGTAGCTGAATTAACGTTGTCAACGGGCCGCCGCCTCGTAACCCGACATTGCCGGCAGGGGCGTTAATCTGTAATGTGAAGAGGGCAATGGCGGCCATTTCAGGGGAAATCACTTCACATTTACCGCGTTTGATAAAGTGGTCGGTATTATCCTTTAATGTTTTTTCACCAGGTGATTCAATTAGTAATCCTGAAATGCTGGTGGATTTTCTTTCAGCTAATGAATCAAAATCCTGCATAAACAGCGGGCCATCTCCTATCAGATTGAAGGCATGTTCCACGCGATTAAAAGCGGTCTGCAAATCTGCTTGTGTGGGGGCTTGCTCATAAAAGTCATGCCACTCGTATTTATCTTCGGGAGCAAAAACTGTTTGCAGCAAGCCAATTGCCAGTTGGTAAACCGCTCCCTGAAAATCTGACCGTGGCAGGGAAAAATCCATCACGGCGGGATCGCAAATTGCCGCCAGCGGCAGCTTTTCCTCACTGCCGTTTCTCATTCTAAAAGTCAGCCATGCGTCTTTAACGAGATTCATCACGCCTCCTGCTTAGGGTGTTCATAAAAACCCATGTTGGGATCGTAAATAAAATTGGGATCAAGCTCAGGCAGCCAGATTTGCAGGTATTTGACGGCTTTGAATTTCTCCTGTAATCGTTCCACTGCCTGGGAAAGAGACTCTGGTACAGGTTGCAACTTATCGGCAAACTTATTTTTTGAGATTTTGACGGTACTGAGTTGAACGGGGAACTTTTCATCATTTATCCACGGTATCAGCTCACCGCTTTCGGTCAGTTTGACCAGCAGTACGCTTACCGTTTCGATGTCGCTAAGTCGGGTGCTGATCTCCCGGTCATCGTCATACCAGCCATCAGCACTGCGTTTACTATATTCATAGCGCTGCCATTGTAGGACTTGCGATCGCGCGATGGCGTCTTTACTACGGCCTTCCGCTATTTCTTCATTATCCTTGGCTCTGAGTGCATCGGGAATTTGCTTATCGGCATCTTCACCATAAACCGCTTCGATCAAAGTTCGAGCCTCGGCTGGCATACAAATAGCTCCCAAGCGCCGCAGTTCGCGCAGGCCAAGCCATAAACGTCCGCCTGAACGATAAATATATTGGGTATTGCGGAAATCTTTGCTCAGCCAATCAGTTTTAGGTTGATCGTCCCATTCTGGTGCATGGAGATATAACTCAGGAGCAGCGCGATAGTCGGTGATGCCTTTCTGATATTTTCCATTTGCATCGCGGGTATGGCGGTGCAGGCGACCAACCCGCTGGATCAAATCATCGATTGGGCAGATATCAGAGATCATTACATCGGTATCTGCATCCAGACTTTCCTGAAACACCTGCGTTGTAATCAGGATCGTTCCTTGTCGATCCTCCTGTGTGCTTTTTTTGCCAAATATATCCAGTACACGGTTTTCGATTGTTTTTCGGTCATACAAAATAAAGCGGCTGTGGAATAACAGACAATTTTCCGGCTTATCCATCTGCGACTGAATAAGCTGGAAGGCTTGCAGAGCATCATTCACGGAGTTGCGAACCCAAACCACGCATTGCCCATTTTGAGCGGCGTTCAGGGCGATTTGTACACACTCATCCAGATGGTTCACTGTTTTCACCGCGACGGTACGGCTGACATCCGCACGACTGTGCAAGGGAGTCTCAATAAGCGGGCTTTCTGGGTTTAATATGATTTGAGTTGCCAGTGGAAAGGCAGTTTCCTGCAATTTTTGTGGAGGTATTCCTCTGTCGGATAACCAAATATCCACCAGCCGTTGACGCTGTTTTAAAGAGAGTGTGGCGGTCAGTAATACCACGGAACCCCCTTGATGCAGGTGCAGGCTCAGCAGACTTTCCAGCAACGCAAACATGTAGTCATCCGCGGCGTGTACCTCATCGAAGATCAACACCTTACGATTTAGCCCGATCAACCGGAGTGACTGGTATTTTCTCGGTAAAACCGCAAGCAAGGCCTGATCAATAGTGCCTACGCTAACTGATGCCAATAAAGCCTTTTTGTTAGAGTCAGCCAGCCATTGATGGCACTGCGCTGTTGCGGTGGTATCGTCTCTGGTGTAATCGCTGTCGTTGTGTTTTGAGGTCAGGATGATGTCTTGGAAATCATCATTCATCTCACGTGCGCCATGAGCGAGAACGAGACTGGGTTGTTTGCCGTTTTTTCCCTCGAACATTTTAAGATAGTGTTTGGCGATTCGGCCAAACATAGCGTTGGATGTTGCCATTGTCGGCAGGCCAAAATAGAAGCCGTCCGCAGCACCGGCCTGCATCAAGCGATGAGTCAGGGCAAGGGCAGCTTCTGTTTTGCCTGCTCCGGTTACATCTTCCAGAATAAAAAGTTGTGGGGAATCATCAATCGGGACTTCTTCAGCCCATTTTTGTAATGGAGTTGGAGCGAAGTGGTAATATTTTTGGATAGAGGTATAAGGAGATATTACCGGAGTGTTATGGATATCAATGTCATTCAGGGCAATCTGAGCTTGTTTTTGGGTAAGCTGCCAATATTCTGCCAGTGAAAGAGCTTTGGTCTGATAACGGAAATGATAACTGTCAGAGCCTATCCAATCTGCCAGCACCACAATACCGGCAAGTTGCCAGCTCACTTGTTTCAGGCGGCGCTGCCACTCTTTTGACAGTAATTTTTCCAGTGGTAGATGAGGTTGAAAAAGTTTAAGCAGCTCATGGGTAAATGCTGTTGCATCATCAATATTTTGGGTCATGTATTAAATAGTTAGATTGAATATCAAAAATAGTACTCACGCTCAATAAAAGTTCCTATCACCTTATCGTGCATTTCTTCGGATTTTGAATAACTGATAGTTTTTCTATTCAGTCTTTTTACTCGAGTACGCTGAGTTAAATTCGTTCTCTCT
>NZ_NJAI01000001.1:0-340932 GCF_002632725.1 Xenorhabdus hominickii | reverse complement strand
GATTTGTGACAATAACGGCAATAGACGTCAGCTTTGGCCATGCTTTACCCTTAAAAGGCGGGAAGCATATCACAACAACTAACTATTTAATACATGACCGGCATTGTTTGTTTTGGACGTTTAATTTTTCCCATAGCCTCTCTGAGCCATCTATATAGCGTACTCCTAGAGATTCCCATCGTAACGCTATGAGGTGGTAGGATTTTATCCTGGATAGCGCGTTTAAATTCGGTTGGATAATGGACTGGCTGAACGTGTTCCCCGTACCTACGGGGATACGTCGTGTGGAAAGAATATCTGGAATGCAGAAAATATATAGTCAAAATAAACTTTCTCATCAATCAAATGTCTTTATTGCGTAAAAAAGCCGATAGAAAGAAAAAATACCCACGATAATACGATAGCTAAAACCGTATTGATTTTTGTTAATTTGAGTATTTTTAAGGTGAAATATGATGAAGGAAATGCAACAATCATCAGAAAAAAATTTACAAAACTTGTATTTCTAGTACCGTAAAACAATGGGAACAAAACTGTGACGAATGATATACATAATGCAGGTAGCCATATGGAGTAGTTCTCATATTTATTTCTTTCACCAAAAAATATATACAGCACTAAAAAGAGATTAGTGATAGATAGAATGGGAATGGCAGCTAATATAATGAATAACATACTTGTCCGTAGAAAATTTAACCATTTTTTTAGAGATATAATAATAGCAACATTGTTTTTATGGTACTTTTTTTTCTCATCTGACTCCATCAAAATGGAACCAAAAATAGTTAGTGAGGTTAATGATAACGGTGTGGTATATAAGGTCTCTGTTTACAAGTATGTACCTATTTCTCCTTACTGGATAATTCGCTATATGAATGGATACCAATATTATCTAACTTTAGATAAAAATGGCGAAAAAATATGGCAATCAGGTTTTAATAAAAAAATACAACATGAAACAATTATGTATCATGAGTTCTACTTTGAAAAAAATGATAAAGATTTAATTAGTCTTTTATACGCCAGAAATAATGGTTATAA
This sequence comes from Xenorhabdus hominickii, assembly GCF_002632725.1. Lineage (GTDB taxonomy): Bacteria > Pseudomonadota > Gammaproteobacteria > Enterobacterales > Enterobacteriaceae > Xenorhabdus > Xenorhabdus hominickii. Next base: position 339,891 of record NZ_NJAI01000001.1, on the reverse strand, counting down.
CGGTTTTGAGATAAAAAATGGAGCAGTTATTAACGATATCTGAGTCCGTTTTAATCCCTTTAGAAATAGTTCTAATTTATATTAAATTACCAAGTTTATAGATAGTAAAAAATAGCCAGTTTATACTACTGAAAACACTTATAAGAAATTATTAGACATTTTCTATCTCCTAGGATTTCTATGTTTAAATTTATCAATGTGTTTGATGTGATTAAACTGTTTTTCACAGGATGGTATTTCAAAAAAATTCCTTTCAAAATAATCAGAATTGACAAATTTTGTGGCTATAAAATTAAGTACACTTTTGATTGATATCTAACCCAGTTATTTCAGAACTTATGGGGAACTAAGCTACAAGTGATGGGGAAGCAGTTCCTCAAATAACTGTGATTTATTGATATGGTGTGACCGAGTTAATAACTGCTAAATTCACCAACGAACCACAATACCTCTGGAAATAGTGGGATGTGGCTTTAACTTACTGTAATCAAGTAAATGGTTAAATAAATAGAGAGGGCTAAAAATGGCTACTTACATGGTTCGTGTTGAAATTTTTGGTGCAGGCTTAAGAGAATATGATGCACTTCATGAAGCAATGAAGTTAATTGACTTCAGTAGAACAGTCAGATACCCCAATGGTGAGGTGATGGCTTTACCTACCGGAACTTATGTTGGGGTTTCATTAAATTCTGCTGCACAGATCAGGGAGAAGGTTAGGAAATTAGCGGATCCATTATCATCAAAAACTGCTGCGGTGTTTGTTTGTCAGTATGGTGAATGGGCTGCTCACTTATATCCGGCATCTGCATCCACATCGGCATTCGCATCTGAATCCGAATAGATAACGTTTAGCAGGCTGGTTGCCAACAAGTAGTTTGGCGACTAGCTTTTTGTGGTTTATTCCTACGTCATTCACATGGTGGGCGACAGCGGTTTATCTCCGTAAGTACGGGAAATACTGAGCTAAACCGCAAGGGATAAAATGACACCCTAAGCACATGATGACCTGGACTAAATTAGTTTTTTTCGATAACAAATGACACGTTCTGTTTCGTCAAATCCCCAATTCTCATGGGCCTGATGTGACTGCTTATTTCTGATTTCTGCATCTGAACAGAGTTCATAAAACCCTTTATTGATGAGTTCGCTGCTTATTTTATTTACGAGTGCTTGACCAATACCCTTCCGGCGATGTGTTGAGTTAACCCAGATCCCCTCCAGAAATGGAACGGGTTGTCCGGTGCAACCATTTGCATATTCACGCATACTAACCTCAGCGAAACCAACAGGTAGGTTTTCATCCATAAAAGCAATATAACTGACATTATTGTTGCTAATTAGTAGCTTGTCTATCTCACTGAGATGTTCATCTTGAGAATGGCTGTCCCAAAGTCTGAGACGCATATCCGCCCAAATTATTCTGTCCGATTTATCCATCTTTCTAATAATTATCGACATGTATATTCCTTTCTTTCTGACTGTTACGAACGACAATATCTGCCACTGTGTTTTTGTTTATACCGAGATCTCTGGCAGTCCAGCGATAACTTCTCCCTTCTGCAATTAAAGTCATAACTCTGGGTGTGAGTCGATCTGACTTCAGCCGTTCCTAACAGGAGAATATCTGTGGTCATGTGGAAGAAAAGCTTAGAGTGCCATTTCGCCCCCTGCCCTTGTTCCCCGTAAGTACGGGGAGCACATAATAAATCCATTGACAAAAACATTTCAAGGCGGTGGTTTATCCCCGTAAGCACGGGGAACACCCTAAACTTATCCATCTGTTTTATAATCATTTTTTATGAACGGGAAAATTCTACCATTTTTATAGCTTATAAAATAGACAAATAGTCTCTTTTATTTTCTTCTGATTATTCTCTGTAATATCGATCTCATTTCATCCATTTCCTTACTTTTCTCTTATCAAATTATGCGAACCCCATCGCAGCAATGGAAAAATAACCTGTTAGCCTTAACCAAAATGAGAGCGCTTTCATTTTAACTTAAGCGAAATAATCATGAGACAACTACAAAGAGAACAAAACTATGAAAACGATTCTATTGTGTTGTGCGGCTGGGATGTCCACCAGCCTGTTGGTACAGAGGATGCAGGCGGAGGCGGAAAAACGGCAGTTGGATGTAGCGATCAAGGCTGTGCCAGCGGTGGAGCTGGAAACGTGTATCCACGAGGCGGATGTGATTTTACTCGGGCCGCAAATTCGCTATGAGCTTGCCCGCTTTACCGAGCTTGCTGAGCCATTGGATAAGCCCATCAGTTTGATTGATATGTTGGACTACGGTGCGCTTCGGGGAGATAAGGTGTTGGATCATGCCTTAAGCCTGCTGGAATAATTTTTCACTAAATGGAGTGGATTATGAGTATTTATGCTTCTTTGACCCGCATAGTAGAAAACCATCTTGCTCCCATTGCCGGTAAAATCGGTAGTCAGCGACATATTATTGCGATACGTGATGGCTTTATTTCAGCCATGCCCTTTCTGATTATCGGCAGTATTATGCTGATTGTGGCAAATCCGCCATTTGATACTCAAACTTCATCTTCTTTCGGTCAGGCATGGCTGACGTTTGCTAAAACCCATTGGACAACCATTACGATGCCTTTTTTTATGACAATGGGGGTGATGAGCATTTTTGTCTCCATCGGGACGGCTTATAGTTTGGCAAAGTCTTATGGGTTGGATGGATTGACGTCTGCTTTGTTGTCTTTGATGGCATTTTTGCTGGCTTCGGCACCGCAGGTTGAAAATAAAATGCCGCTGGATTTTCTGGGAGGTGCGGGAGTATTTACCGCATTGATTTGCGCGATTTGGTCGGTTGAGTTAATCCGGTTACTGAAAAAATATAATATCGCCATACGTATGCCCTCTCAGGTTCCACCCGCCATTGCCCGTTCTTTTGAATTATTGTACCCCGTTATAGGTATTCTTCTGACGGTCTATCCCATTAGTTTATGGCTGCAAAGTGAATTTAATCTGCTGCTGCCTGCTGCGATTATGCAGGTATTTCAGCCGCTGATTACTGTCGGGGATACGTTACCCGCTGTCATGTTGTTGGTATTGTTGGCCAATTTGTTGTGGTTCGCCGGTATTCATGGCGACAATATTGTCACTGGGCTGCTGAACCCCATTTTTATGGCCAACATTGCTGCAAACGCCGCGTTAATAACGCAGGGAATGGCAACCACTCAAATTCTGACTGCTCCTTATTGGGCGTTTTACGTCTGTATCGGAGGGTCTGGTTCGACATTGGTACTGGCTTTCCTCTATCTGCGTAGCCGTTCAATTCACTTGAAAACCATTGGCAAGCTGAGTGTTGTCCCGGCCATGTTTAATATCAATGAGCCACTGTTGTTTGGCTCTCCCGTCGTGATGAACCCCACTTTATTGGTCCCATTGCTGCTCGTGCCGTTGGTGAATGCCGTGTTGGCCTACGGTGCCCTGCATCTGGATTTGGTGCAGAAGATGATTGCCATCGCCCCGTGGACGACTCCGGCGCCGATTGGGGCGTTGATTTCTGCCGCTTGGGATTATCGTGCTTTTGTGCTGGTCGGGGTGTTGATGGTGATTGATTTGCTGATTTGGTATCCCTTCTTCAAGGTGTATGAAAAACAGCTTTTGGCCGAAGAGCAGCAACCAGAGGTTTTGGCGAAATAATCAGGGGGATTGAAGCGTGTCTATTGATGTTGAATCACAGGATTTTGAACAGCAGATTATCGAATTGCTGGTACATGCCGGCAGCGCACGCAGCAGCGTATTAATGGCTTTGCAACAGGCGAAAGAGGGTAATTTTCAGCAAGCAGAAGGGCTGATGGAGGAGTCCCGACAGGAAACGCGTATCGCTCATGTTATCCAAACGAAACTGATTGGGCTGGATGAAGGCTGTGGAAAATTACCCATCAATTTGATCACAGTTCATGCGCAGGATCATTTGATGAATGCGATGGTGATCCAGGATCTCGCCAGTCACATTATCGATCTTTATCAACGATTGCCAGACAGTATAAGCAGAGGATCATATGAAACCGATTAAAATTGCCGTGATGGGAGGGGGTAGTAGTTATACACCGGAATTGGTGGAAGGCATTATTCAGCGTAGTCAAACGATCCCACTTTCTGAATTGGCACTGGTGGATGTGGAAGCCGGGCGGCAAAAATTGGAGGTTATTGCGGGACTGACGCGCCGTATGCTGGATCGTCATGGTTTGCAGCATGTGGTTGTCAGTGTGCATTATTCCCCAGATGAGGCGATCATCGGGGCTAGTTTTGTTCTTACTCAACTGCGTGTTGGTCAGCTTCCGGCTCGTGCTGCTGATGAGCGTCTGGGGTTGAAATATGGTCTGCTTGGGCAAGAGACGACAGGCGTTGGTGGGTTTGCCAAGGCGTTGCGCACCATTCCGGTTTTGCTGGAGATTGCCCGTAAAGTTGAGCGCCTCGCTCCGGAGGCGTGGATCATCAATTTCAGCAATCCAGCAGGTATTGTGACGGAAGCGGTTTCCCGCTATAGCAAAGCCAAAATCATCGGGCTGTGCAATGTGCCTATTTCGATGCACCATATGATCGCCAATATGCTGCAACGTCCTTATCAAGATGTCCAATTGCGCTTTGCGGGGCTTAATCATATGGTTTGGGCGCATCAGGTGCTGGTGGAGGGGAAGGATGAAACGGATCGGGTGCTGGAATTGCTGTGTAATGGGGCTGAATTGACGATGAACAATATCAAGGAAGCACCGTGGCCGCCGGAGTTTTTGCGGGCATTGGGAGCGATTCCCTGTCCTTATCATCGTTATTTCTATCAGATCGGTAAAATGTTGCGGGAAGAACAAGAGGGTGCAGCAAGCAAGGGCACTCGGGCAGAGCAGGTAATGCGGGTAGAGCAGGAGTTATTTGAATTGTACGCTGATCCAACGCTTGATCACAAACCAGAGCAATTAAGTTTTCGTGGAGGATCGTTCTATTCTGAAGTTGCATTGGAATTGATCGCCACTATCCACAATAATCTCGGCACACAATTGGTTGTGAATACGATGAATCGGGGAGCCATTCAGGGGCTGCCCGATGATGCAGTTATTGAAACTAACTGTATTGTTGATGCGCAAGGGGCACACCCTCTGGCATTTGGTCATCTGCCGGACAGTATGTTTGCCCTGACGCAGCAAGTGAAAGCCTTTGAGCGGTTGACGATTGAAGCGGCAGTCCATGGGGATCGCAAGGCGGCGCTACTGGCGTTGGTGACTCATCCTTTGGTTGCTGATGCCGCTTTGGATTCGGCATTATTAAATGAGCTGTTGGATATCAATCGAAAGTATTTGCCACAATTCCAATAAAACAAAAATGGGCTCATTGGAATGATAAGGAAAGTATATGGTAACTCTGGAAGATGTGGCGAAGTATTCTGGTGTTTCCCGCGCCACGGTATCACGGGTGGTCAATGGCAATAAAAATGTGAAAGCGACAACTCGCGCCAAAATAGAGAATGCCATTGTGAAATTGGGGTACAGCCCCAATCTGGCAGCGCGTGAATTGGCATCCAGTCAGAGCAATACGCTGGGCTTGGTGACAACCTCTTACCGTGGGGGTTTTTTCGGGGCCTTGATGGACAGCATCCAGACAGAAGTGGAATTGCACGGCAGGCAGCTTCTGGTTACTCAGGGCAGAAATAGTGCTGAAAATGAATGGCAGGCCATCCTTCATTTAAATAGCTTGCGCTGCAATAGAATGATTTTGCACGTACGTGCCATCAGCGATAATAAATTGCGACAGCTTGCGCAGGGCGCGCATTCTTTCGTGTTATTGGATCGGTGGGTGACAGGCTTGGAGCAGCGCTGTGTTGTCTTTGATCATCATAAGGCCAGCTATCTTGCAACGCAGGCATTGATTGAGCATGGTCATACTCGCATTGCCTGCGTTAGTGGCCCTGTTTCCCGCAATCCAAGCCAACAGCGCCGTCAGGGGTTTTTGGATGCCATGCAGAAAGCGGGATTACACCCCGTTGCTTGCCTGGAAGGGGAGTACGATCTGCAAAGTGGCTATCGGCAGACCTGTACAATTTTGACGTTATCGCGGCCCGATGCCCTGTTTTTCTGTAGTGAAGAGATGGCACTTGGTGCGTTGCTGGCGATTACTGAACAGGGGTTGAGTGTCCCGGAGGATATTTCCATTATCTGTTATGACAGCGGTGAACGTGCAGCCTTTATTCACCCTGCATTAACCAGTGTTCATTTTCCTATCACAGATATGGCCCGTTTCGCGGCTCGTTTATTGCTTGAACCCGATATGCAACATCCCGTATTTGCTCCTAAGATTATTTACCGGGATTCACTCAGGCATGCGTAAGTCGTCACAGTTTCAGAAATTGTTGCAGCATGAAGTGAAAGTATGTCGCATTTTCTGCTAAAAAATATGTTGTGATGGTATATAAATGTGTTAAAACCGCCAGCTATTTATTCGTCGCTACCGATAACTGATTGCATTACATTGAAAATGAAGAAGAAACGCCCTGTTTTACAAGATGTTGCAGACCTCGTTGGGGTCACAAAAATGACGGTCAGCCGTTTTCTGCGTAATCCTGATCAGGTTTCTGAAGCGTTGGGAAAACGGATCGCTGAGGCACTGGATAAATTGGGTTACATTCCGAATCGCGTACCGGATATTCTTTCTAATTCTACCAGTCGTGCGATAGGTGTTTTGCTTCCTTCATTGACTAATCAGGTCTTTGCTGAGGTTATCCGTGGGATCGAACATGTCACTGATCGCAACGGCTATCAGACCATGCTTGCTCACTATGGTTATTCTCCCCAGAAAGAAGAAGAGCGTTTACTTTCCCTGCTTTCTTACAATATTGATGGCCTGATTCTGGCAGAACGAACACATACGCCAAAAACGTTGAAGTTATTGCAGACCGCCGGTATTCCTGTGGTGGAACTGATGGACAGTGTATCACCTTGCCTTGATATCGCGGTCGGGATCGATAATTTTGAAGCAGCTCGCCAGATGACGGTGGCGATGATCGAACGCGGCTGCCATAACGTGATTTATCTCGGTGCGCGGCAGGATGAGCGAACATTGATCCGTTTGCAAGGGTTTGAAATGGCGATGCGCAGCGCTGGGCTTCAGCCGAGAAAAGTCATGACGCCAGCCAGTTCATCCTATTCTCTCGGTGCTCAGCTTTTGCAGGAAACCCGCCAGAAATATCCCGAGGTTGATGGCCTGTTTTGCACGAATGATGATATCGCCATTGGTGCAGTTTTTGAGTGTCAGCGTCAGGGGATCAAAGTACCGGAAGAGATTGCGGTAGCGGGTTTTCATGGCCATGATATTGGTCAGGTAATGACACCAAAACTTGCCAGTGTACTGACCCCTCGTGATCAGATGGGGCGCAAGGCAGCAGAAGCTTTGCTTAGCCGTTTGAAAGATGAAAAATTGGAACAAACTCTGATTGATGTTGGATTTACCCTTTCATTGGGTGAAAGTGTTTAATTTTTGTAGCCCAAAATGCTGCTTCCCCATCTTCAATTGCGATAAGCCTCACATTTTCCTTTTTTGGCAATCTTGATTGATTGCTCATCATCCTGCGCGACTGTTAATGTTACCGGTAATAAGTTACCGGTAACATTTTTTGTGGGTAATACTTCGAATGTAATGCTTAGAAGTTAATGCTCAGAAGGTAATACTTCATCGTTAAAATTTTGCAGGTAAGTCACAGACATAGCAGCAAGCTCTGCGCAAAGGAGTTTTATATGAGCGATACCCAGCAGCTTAACCATGTTTTTGTATTGATGGGGGTATCAGGCAGCGGTAAGTCTGCGGTTGCCAATGGTGTGGCCCGAAAACTTGGTGCCGCATTTCTGGATGGGGATTTTCTTCACCCTCGTACCAATATTACGAAAATGGCACAAGGCCATGCCTTAAATGATGATGACCGTCAGCCTTGGCTGAAAGCGCTCAACGATGCCATTTTCGCTATGCAGCGTACTAATCATGTCTCCCTTCTTGTGTGCTCCGCATTGAAAAAAAACTATCGGGATATGCTGCGCGATGGCAATAAAAATCTGTCATTTCTCTATATGAAAGGTGACTTTGATTTAATTGAAAGCCGTCTGAAAGCGCGTAAGGGGCACTTTTTCAAACCACAAATGTTGATCTCGCAATTTGAGACGCTGGAAGAGCCGACCAGCGATGAAAAAGATGTCCATCGTATTGATATCGGGCCTGCTCTTGATGACGTGATTAAAAACACAATAAAAACGATTGATCGTATCCAATCCATTGACCGTATTAGCGAGGGGCATCAATGAGTACATTCACTCTGGTTCTGACGGCTGTCGGCTCTGTTCTCTTATTATTATTTTTGGTGATGAAAGTCCGGATGCACGCTTTTATTGCCTTAATGTTGGTTTCAATTGGTGCAGGAGTTTTTTCTGGTATGCCACTGGAAAAAATCACTCAGACCATGCAAAACGGTATGGCTGGCACCTTGGGATTTCTCGCAGTTGTTGTGGCGTTGGGGGCAATGTTTGGCAAAATTTTGCATGAAACAGGAGCGCTCGACCAGATTGCTGTGAAGCTGCTGGGCAGTTTTGGGGAAAAACGGGCGAACTACGCATTGGGCGTCGCAGGGCTGATCTGCGCATTACCACTATTTTTTGATGTTGCAGTTGTATTGTTGATTGGTGTGGTATTTGCCGTTGCACGTCGTACCAGTGGTAATGTTGTGAAATTGGCGCTCCCACTGTTTGCAGGGGTTGCAGCAGCGGCCGCGTTTCTGGTTCCGGGGCCGACTCCCATGATGCTGGCATCTCAAATGGGGGCTGATTTTGGTTGGATGATCCTGATTGGACTGAGCGCAGCGATCCCCAGCATGTTACTGGCTGGCCCGATCTACGGTAACTTTATCAGCAAATATGTGACGCTGGATTTACCTAAAGATTTAAGTATGCCGAGCCTTGGCAAAAGCCAGATGCCTTCTTTTGGATTCAGCTTGGCGCTGGTGCTGTTCCCGCTGGTGTTGGTGGGGTTGAAAACCATTGGGGCGCGTTTTGTTGATCAACAATCGACGCTATACCATTGGCTGGAATTCATCGGTCATCCTTTCAGCGCGATTTTGATTGCGTGTCTGGTAGCGATTTATGGTCTGGCCATTCGTCGTGGCATGAGCAAAGAGAAAGTGATGGATGTCTGCTCTTCGGCGATCCAACCTGCGGGGATTATCCTATTGGTAACCGGCGCTGGTGGTGTCTTCAAACAAGTGTTGATTGACTCCGGTGTTGGGCCTGCATTGGGTAATGCGTTGGTTGGTGCCGGCCTGCCCATTGCAGTGGCCTGTTTTATTCTGTCGGGTGCGGTTCGCGTGATCCAAGGTTCGGCGACGGTGGCTTGCCTGACCACGGTGGGACTGGTTCTGCCGGTGATTGGTGAACTGGGTTATTCCGGTGCGCAAATGGCTGCATTATCAGTGTGTATTGCTGGTGGCTCTTTGGTACTGAGCCATGTAAATGACTCGGGTTTCTGGTTGTTCGGTAAATTTACCGGCGCGACAGAAGCACAGACGCTGAAAACCTGGACGATGATGGAAACCATTCTGGGTACAACCGGCGCAATTGTGGGCATGATCTACTTCGCAATGCTGTGATGTGCTAAGTCTTTTTGAGCGATTGCTAACGGCACCTTATGATTGATTAAGGTGCCGTTTTTTTATTAATTCTTCTCAGTTCTCGGCATCATTGTTGTTGTTCCTATAATCAGATTATCAGTCATTGATTTATAGTTAGGAAAACGCGATGGCGTGAGAGTCATTTATTACTACAAATTAGTACAAAGAAGCATGTAGAAAATGTCCAACATGCTTCTTGTCGTTTTAATTTATTGCCCAACCAAACCCATAAACTGCTGATAAAGCGCTTCCGCACTGCGTTCATAACCGGCGGCAGAAAGGTGAACGTAGTCAGAGCGTGCTAGGTTTTGCTGTTCCCAGCCTCTGACTGAACATGGCCCACCCATGTATTCCCGCCAATCCCAGAACAAGGTGCGCTGTTTTCTGGCAACGTCTTGCTGAATTTGAATCACATTATTGAGCAAGGCTGGTTGCTGTTCGCTACAGTTTGCTGCCGTTTTATTTTTCAGTGAGTCATTCGGCCCAATCAGCAAGATAACGGCTTGCGGTATTGTTCTGCGAATATCTTGCACTTTGGATGTCAGATCGTTCTGATAAGCAGCTAAATCGAGAGAATCATTAAAGGCTTCATTAGTGCCATAAGCGAAGATCACCAAATCCGGCTTCATCTGAGCCAGCGTATCGATCCACTGCGACTGCCATTTATCCAGCATATTAATGGTGGCCCCATTAATTCCCAGTGCAGATAGCATGATGCCGGGGCTTTGACGTTTTATCAGCCATCCACCGATTTTTAATTGAGTATCCTGCGGGTAGAGATTGATTGGGAATGTGACACTTTTTTCTGGCGAGAAACGCCATTCACTTTGCGTGGCAGGTAGATTCCATAATCGCATTGACGTAGTTTGGGCCTTGATTTGTGTTGCCTCATGGGATTGATAGAGCGCACTGACCCAGTATTTATCAAGGCTGGAGGGCGATAAATCCATCCGTAATGTACTGTTGGTATTCTCTGGAACGGCAATAAATCCACCCAGCGGATAATCTGCGCGATTGTCTTTCCGGCTGCTTGAAAGCCACCAGCCAGTTTTATCGCCACTAAATTGCACGGTGGCGTTACGCTGGCCGGGAATATTCATGGGGCTGATAAAACCCGGCCCTGCATCACCGTAACGATTCTGCAATAAACTGCGTAGCTTGCCGGTAAAGAAATCGGCAGCAGTGTGTGAATCACCCAGCTGCGCAAAATGAAGCTGTCGAGAGTCGCTATGACGCAATTTGTCTGCCAGCAATATGAGATTAGGATCGCCAAAATCCGTCAGTTGTTGCTGACGGTGCATTTGCGTGATTTGGCGATCTGATGAGAGAGTCGATTTATTCCCTTGGCATGATAACAGGCTTATAGAGAGCGCGATAACGAGACCAGCACCCACTACCCGATAAAACCCGCGGAACAATTTAAATGGTTTCATCTTCTTTCGCTGGCTCCTGAATAAATGTGATTAATGAAAATAAATAGTTAGCGATGGTCTGTTGTCCAGTCAAACTGAAATGAATACCGTCACCGCTTCGGAGTTTGATCGTACTGCTGCCATCACCGATATAATCTGAATAATTATCTGATTTATATTTGAACATATCATTAGCAGCAACATAGATCTCGCCTATTTTGGTTACCTCTGACTGATATAATTTATTTAGGTAAATCATGTTGTTAGATAGTTTCTTTTGGCGCATATTCGGAGGGCCAACCCAAATGACATTCACTTGATACTGTTGCGCGTTATTTAAAATGGTTTCGACTCTTTGGCGATACAGATTTTCCCAGTCTTCACTTGCGAATTTCAAATAAGCGCTTCCACGTTTTGATGGTATATCCCACGGATCATTCGGGCCTAAAAATACCACGACCAATTTAACATCAGGATTGTCTCTTAACGCATTACTGATCGTTTTCGGCCAATCAAAGAATCCGGGATAAGACAACCCTGTACTTTGCTTACTTAAATTAATACTGGAAATCCCATATTCCTGGTAAAGACGACGTTTTAAGTGTGGGGCAACGCCCTGCATCATTGAATCACCGACAAATAACGCTTTATCTTTTACTCCCAAGCTGACGTGAGTTTTCTGGACAATTTTAATGACGGGATTGTGTTCTGATCCATTTTGGCGCAAGGGAGACTGAACGAGTCTAATATCCTTTTTCAGTAATTCAGGAAATGTAAAAGAGATATTTTCAATGGGATGCACATAACCTTCCAGAAAGCGCAACCCAACCTGAAATTCAGGAGGAAATATCTCTCGGGTTTGATGACTGTTCATCGGTTGCTGAGATTGATTATTCTGATATTTACCTCTTGCATATGCAATAAACGTCTCACTGGCAGAAATGGTACCTTGTTGCATATTACTGCCTAAATCCCACCAAGGCTCCCCTTTGAGGGATGTCCAAGGGCTATTGCGGTGATATTTCTGTTGCCAGAAATTATCCAACGAACTTTGATTCAACCAGATCAGCAGCAAACAAGTCAAAGTAATAACAAAAATCACTTGTCCGACTTTCTTAAGATTAGATGTAGATTCAGAAATTGGCATAGATAAATCCCGGCATTCCAGAAGGTGACAGCATAAATACCAAAGTAAGGATCAGGACTAGAGGAATTGGATAATAAACCCAAGCGATCATATTGTGATTCTTTTCCATTTTGCTTCTGAGACTCACCAGCCACGGGTAGACAATAAAGAACCCCCAGAAAGCCATTAACAGTGATCCACTGGAGAGCAGCGCCATGAAAATATCCCCAGAGAACAATTGATTTAATACGGCAAGAGCGTCATTAAAGGTTGGACTACGGAAAAACACCCATGCAAAACAGACAAAATGGAATGTCACCACACGGGATAAAAATAACGATATGGAAGCCATTACCTGTGACTTATTTTGTGTTTTGGAGGCAGATAACAGGGCATTTTTAATATTTTGGAGAATTAATCCTAAGCCATGAATAGCTCCCCAAATGATAAAGGTGAGACCTGCCCCGTGCCACAGACCTGAAATTACCATGGCTGCGAACATATTCAGGTTCTTGCGAAATACGCCTTTTTTGTTGCCGCCGAGTGGAATGTAAACATAGTCACGGATAAACGTTGACAGGCTGATATGCCAGCGTCGCCAAAATACCTGTAAATTTTCGGCAAGATAAGGAGCATCGAAATTACGTGGTACACGGAAGCCTAATAGCAGGGCAATACCGGTGACGAGATCGGTATAGCCAGAAAAGTTAAAGTAGATATTCCAAGCGTAAGCATAAATTGCTACGAGGACTTGTCCGGCATGGTGGCTGGTTGGGTCTTCAAAAACGGGATTAACAAAATTTTCAGAGAGTGTCGAGCTGAGTAAAAAAAGTTTTGTAATAGCAAATGCGATCAATAACAGGGCTTTGAATGGCTCAAACAATATTCTGGATGGAGCCTGAATCTGTGGCAGAAAATCTTTAGCCCGATTGATTGGCCCCGCGACGATGCTGGGGAAAAAACAAAGATACAAAATAACATCGGGTAGTGGAGCGGGTGTGAGTTCTTTCTTGCAGACTGATACGACATAGCTGACCGAATGGAAGGCATAGAATGACAGCCCTAACGGCATCAACAATTCAAGTACAGGTAATTCCACAGTGAAGCCAATATTAGCAAGTGATTGTTGGATAGCTTCTTGGAAGAAAGAGTAATATTTGAAGGCGGTGAAACAGCCGAGAATACCGAATGTCAGTAGAGTGAATATGATTTTATTGGATAAATAACGGCTGAAAATATTCGCCAAAAAGTAAATAAATAGGGTATAGGCGAATAAAATGTAGGCGAAATTTGCTGAAAAAGAGAATATAAATAAATAACTAACTAAAATTAATAAGCCATTCTGTATCTTTGGGGCTTTTTGTAAAAGCCAATAGACAACAAGCAGAATAACAAACGTTCCAAGAAACTCAAAAGAAAAGAAATTCATATTAGGCTCTGGTTAACCATTTATCGTTGGGACAAGTCGTGTAATTATGGGGGATATTATAGTATGGAAATTACATGTATCTACAACAGGTAATAGAGAGGAATAGTTATAAAAATAATCCACCTTGTAATTAATACAAAGTGGATTTTTGGGCGAGTATACAGGTGATCTGATGTCTTTATTGTTTAATAATGGGCTATATCTTTCATCTTTCAAGTTGTCTCTGGGGTGGTTGCGCTTATTTTCCAGTCATAAATCAACTATGTGACCCGATAGATGTGACTCGTGATTCATGCTGCGCTTAAACTTGAAATTCATTGGGTATAATATTAAACAAAACATAATTTTTAGCATGTTATCCTTAACATAATCTCTTTTAAAGATTATTTCTGGTACATTACCCGAATTTATTCGAGAGTAAATTCCTGTACCTGTGAAATCAGACTCTTGTTACCATTAAATACCTGATGCAAATAGCGATTATAAGCCGTACCCAGTTCGGAATAACCGTTGAGGTTATCGATCAGTTTACTGGTATTCAGTGGTTTCTGGGCCGTCCTCTGTTTTGCACGTGACGAACGCAGTGACTCATAGGCACGGTGCGTATTCATATTTTTCATATAAGCAACGACAGAATCATTGATGTTGCTGTAAACAGAATAACCTTTGATTTTTCCTTTCGCTTTGCCACAAGAAGCGCAACGCATACCAAACAGGTTATTATTTTTCTGGGCCAGCGTTGAGGTTCCCCAGCCGGATTCTGCGGCTGCCTGAGTGGCAACAAAGTGGGTTGGTATAATGTCAACCCGGCTTAGCACTTTGTTCCAATTGACCTGTTTTGGTGAATGGCAGGTCATTTTGTAATCCATGCAGATCTTTTTCAATTGATTGATATCCTGTGCAGACCAGTTATGTTTTTTCTGGTGTGACAGGAGCCATTTGCGGTCTTGCATAATCTTTTGATTATGCTGATCAATTACAGGGACAATAATATTTAAAAACGCTTTCTTCCGAGGTGTACCTGAAGGGTATTTTCGCAAGTCAGGCAAATTTATTTGAATGCCATTGTGATAGTACTCTTTCATTTGTGAGGTACTGGTCGAAGCATAGCTCAGACCGGTAAAAATTAATGAGATAAAGAAAGCGAAGACCGCAGTTGTCCTCATCATTCGAGAGGGCATTTGCTTCTCCTCGTTTTATTAATCTGGATAAAAAACACACGAATATTAGCAGAACAAAACCTATGTGGCTACTATTATCCGTCATTGATAAGATTCATTTCTGTGATGAAGCATAGCACCCTACTGATAAATACCTATAGTTTTTATTTTGTATGGTAAATTAATGTAATGATTATTAGGATTTTATTTTGTGCATTGCGTTATTAATAAAATATTTATTCTTGATATTGTTATCAATTCATAGTTTGTGTTAATGGCTGATGGTTTAACGTAATGTTATTAAAGATTAATTTCTTATCTTGTTTTATTGTTATTATTTTTTATTTGAGTGTTATTTTCTTTAATATCATTATTTGTGATTTATTTTTATATTTTATACTAAAAATAGTGGTAATGGAATTTTTAAATCTATAAATTTGGACGATATTTCATTTTTTATCTAATTCCGTGCCTTTGCTTTTAATATGAAAGTAAAGTAATTTTATGCTTGTCGTCAGTTTACAGCCCATAAAGTGTGATAACGAAAATATGCAAACTAATGTCATAATAGATATCATAATAAAGAAGAGAATAAGTATATAATTCCATGCGTCAGGTTGTTTTATTAAGATAAAAATGAACATAGTAAAAATAATGATCAATACAACTTTGATTGAGGAAAAAGAAGCATCAGCTTCTTTTTTAAGCCATCCCCAAAAATCACCATTAGTCTCTTTCCTTTGTATAGAAAAAAGGCGTAATAACGTTAACTGTTCTTTAAATGTAAATGTCTTTGTAATGAGCTTTCTTTTTTTGGCATCATTGTCAATATAAACCTTAATGCTCTGTGTATTTAGTGGGGGATATGCTTTATTTTCTGATTTTGGTTCAAAAAATATTCTGTTACTTATGCAAAATAAAAATAGTTTTAAACCAATGACATATCCACATCCAATAATTCTGGCTTTATTTAAAATTGCTAAAAGAGAAAAAGCAAGATAGATTAAAACAGCATAATTGGCGATGTAGTTATAGATTTGTGATTTCGGTGGATCGAAAAAATAAAATGTAGCCATAATAATAGGAAGTATTGTTACATTTTTTACCGAGTCTATAAATTCATAGGCTATCCCCTTTAACCAGTTGGTGAAATTATCTCTGGTTTCATTCTGAATTAATGTAAAACTCTTGAGCAGGATAATTTGCTCAGTGTAGGTGAATAACCTGATTATCGATTTTCTTATTTTTTTATCGTCAGTAAATCGCATTATTATTCCAATTTTTTTGGTTGTTTGGTAATTTATTCTTTATTCATCCTATTGCAACTGAATCACTCGATGAATGCAGGCTGATGCTAATGAAAGTATACTATTAAATTAGATAAAAAAATGTGACTATTATCAGAAAAGAATTAGAGAGCCGAAGCTCCCTAATTATGTATGATGAAAAATCACCGGAAAATTATAGCCATTTAGCAACGCCACCGTGGCGAGAACAGGCCCCTTTATGGGATTTGCTCTTACTATAAGTACCATCTTTACATTGAGCGGTGTTTGCCCCTTTTTTCTTGATAGCTTTTTTTCCAGATGATTTTTGTTTTTTGGCTCCTTTGGTGACTTTTTTCTCTAATGAGCCTGCTTTATTTTTTACCTTTTGGACATTGTGTTCTACTGCTGTTGCTGTTTTTGACGCGGTTTCGGTTGATACCGCAGGTGCTGCAAGTGCTGTACTTGAAAACAACACCAGTAATGCTGCAACTGATAACTTCAAGCTTTTCATCATATATGTCCTCTGATTAGAGTACTTAAACCCGAAATCTACTCTTGCAGTTTGGAGTATAGTTTTGAATGTTCTGATTGCAAATTTAACATAGGTAATATTTATGTTTTGATATTTGGTTATTTTATATTTTCTTTTCAGAACAAATAATTGCATTTTGGGTGACATTAAGGATATATGTTAAAATATGTTTATTTTTAATGAGTTTTGCTATGTAGATATTAAATCTCAGTGCAACCAATAAAGTGGCAACTTAAAAGATGAACTGCCAAGAGTATTAGAGAAACTTTTTAAAAAATACAAAGAAAATCAAACGAATATTATGGCTTTTCGCAGCATGGGATCACGCTTATCTTGAGATGAATAGGTTTTAAATAAATACTGAAAATCGTATAATATTTGTTATTTTCCATTCTGTTATGCCCAATAAATTTCAAATTGCATTGCAGTTAACAAAAAGGCAACTTGAAAGATAAAGGGTGTATTTTAATTTAACAATGGGACTACTTAATGAATACGGAATCTATGCCTATACCATCATTTGAACGTCAGGTTGGCACCACCCAATTAGCTGAACGCGTTGAGCAAGAAAAAGTCAATGCACTGGTAGATAAAATTGATATTTTTCAGCCTGCCGCAGTGATTAGTTATGGCGCGAAGCCGATGGGCGAAATTGCTCGTTTTGCTGATTCTCTGTTAGAGAATGTTCGTTCAAAAGAAGCGGGAGAGGTGGGTAAGAAACTGTCCGATCTGGTTATGTTCGTGCGTGAAAATGGCGTGCTGACTGACGAAGAGAAAACCAGTGGTTTTTTGCGTAACCTGCCTTTGATCGGTGGCTTGTTTAAGAAAGCTGAGCGGGCTGTCGTTGACAGAAAAACATTGACGCAGCAGGTGGATACTATCGGCTCTCACCTTGATCGGGCGATGACCAATTTGGTTCGTGATATTAATATTTTAGATCAGCTCTATACACGCAACCTTAGTTTTTATAAAGATATCACGCTGTATGTTGAGGCGGGCAAGCAAAAACTTGAGCAAGTAAAAAACGAGCTTCTGCCTGAACTGAGCATGAAAGCTGAAATGTCTAAGGACATGATGGATGCCCAGAGTGTGAAGGATCTGGTGGAAAATATCACTCGTTTTGAACGCCGTATCCATGATCTGGAATTATCAAAAGCCGTAGCCATTCAAACGGCGCCGCAAATTCGTATCGTGCAGAGCAATAACCAGCAGCTTGTGGAAAAGATCCAAAGCAGCATTATGACAACTTTGCCTATCTGGAAGAGTCAGCTGGTACTGCAATCGTCGTTAGAAGCACAAGGCAAGGCGGCTAAATTACAGAAAGAAGTTAGTGATACCACAAATGAATTGTTGCGCAGAAATGCGGAAATGTTGCAGCAAAATAGCATCGCAACAGCAACAGAAGTTGAACGTTCCATTATTGACGTGGAAACATTGCGTGATGTGCAGAACCGTCTGGTCAGCACGATTGAAGACACCATGCGCATTGCTTCTGACGCGAAAACGAAACGTGCTCAGGTTGAAGTTGAATTGGCTAATATGGAAGAAAACCTGCGTCAGCGCTTGAGTGCCGCAGTGACGAAATATCAGTAATCTGCTGTTTCATCTGTTGTGTATAGACACATCCTATTCCGTGGGATGTGTCTATGATTTGCTGATTATACTGCTTATAAGGAATGAGCTTTATTGTGGATATGATAAAAGCATTTTTTTGGCGCCTGTTATTTCATGGTATAGGGATTTTTACGGGGTTTATTGTCTGTGCCCTGACCATTAACCTTCAATGGAAACCTTGGGGAAGCGATCACTCCCCTATAGCTGAATCACTGATATTCTTTTCTAACTATGTTGGTATGGTGGCACTTTGGGCTCCCCAGAGAGAGAAATGCACAAGAGCTATGCAATATTTTGTCGTCGTATTGATGCTGATATTGTGCTGGTTTGCAGACTTGTTGCCTGTATTTGTTCTACTGGCAGGGTTTGCAATGTTGCTTATCAAGGTGATTGGGCAACGGAAGGTGACTGGTGGGCGATTCCTTCTGCTGGTGATAGTCTGTATTCATGTTGTCTCCCTACTGGCATATGACCTCAAGCCATTTCCCACGTGGTTCTGTATCACTTATGTCGTGTTAGTCATCTTGTTGGGCTGTGCTGAACGTACAGAATCCAGTGAAGATAAACAGAAAGAGGAAAAGCTGGCAGGTAAAACACCTGATAAAAGTGGAGCAGGATTCAAGGACGCAAGTAGAAATAAAAATGCATCGGAGACAGTTAAAATGCCGAGCGAAGAGGAAGTGACATCGGGTGCTTTCAGCGAATATTATCAGCAACTAACCACGATTATGGCATATCAGTCTGCTGTTCCACGGGATATTTGGCCTCATCTGAACAAAATTGAAGAAAAAACCCGTGCTATTATCGCTTGTATGAAAGAGGATGAAAGAGACGTTCCGCATGGGACTGCGTTCTTGAGCCGTTATTTGCCGATGATTAAAAGTGCGCTGGAATCTTTGGCATTACTGAAACAGCATCAAGCCAGCAGTTCGCAATTTCAGGAAGCCAAATTGTTAACCGTTCAGAGTTTGCAGGATATGGGCTTGGCATTCAGTGAAATGCACCAGAAGTTGTTGGATAACAATTTTGATGATTTGGTGGCTGATTTGAAATCGATGACTCAGTTAGTGCGTGCTCAGGGTTTTGATGTGAAACAATGATTCGGAGAATGCGGTTGTGCAAAAAGTGACGATCATTACAGGCGGTTCCCGTGGCATAGGTAAAGCCACGGCGCTTTGCTTGGCAAAATAAGGGCATCATATCTGCATTGGCTATCGTAGCCGTAAAGATAAAGTTGATGAAGTTGTGAATATAATCCGATCTTTTGGGCGGTCTGCCATTGCGATTCAGGTGGATATCGCGGATGAAAACAGGTAGTGGCTTTGTTCCAGCGGACGGAACAAGAATTGGGGTATGTTTCTGGATTAGTGAACAATGCCGGAATATTAAAACCCCAAGCCACTATCGAGCAGTTGACGGCAGAACGGCTAAACGAAATTTTCGCAACGAATGTCACGGGATATTTTCTCTGTGCGCGTGAAGCTGTCAAAAGAATGGCTTTTCGTCATGGCGGGCAAGGCGGAGGGATCGTCAATGTTTCGTCAGCCGCAGCCAGATTGGGCTCTCCCCATGAATATGTTGACTATGCGGCATCGAAAGGTGCCATTGATACGATGACAATCGGGCTGGCACAAGAAGTGGCTGCACAAGGAATTCGGGTAAATGCTGTGCGCCCTGGATTTATTTATACTGAAATGCACGCTGCTGGTGGAGAGCCTGAACGGGTTGACCGAATCAAAGATTCTCTGCCAATGAAACGGGGTGGCCAGCCGGAAGAAGTGGCTCAGGCTATTGCGTGGCTGCTGTCTGATGAATCGTCTTATGTTACGGGTAATTTTATTGACTTGGCAGGAGGAAAGTAAATGCGATGATGAGTTTTAATCGGCTACGTTTAATGAAATGATCCGAAATCTTTGGAAACACTAAAAGCCGGAATTCCTTTCAAGATTTTGCCGGCTCATTAATGAACACGAATTTTTGGTCAATGTGTTTTTTTTAAACAATATATGATTTTGGGCAAAGTATTAGATTATCGGTTCAGGCCAGTAATTCCATTAATTTGGGTTTAAGGATAATCTTGCCTGGCTCCATTTCAATGTTAATAGGCTGTTCCACCAAATTACTGCTCGTTAGCCAATCCCCTGCAATATAAAGTTCGCCATTTTCGCGAATGTTGTCGATCCCTTCGTATGGATTATTTTCGATTTCATTGATCAAGCTGACCAGATCTGTGTTGGGATCAATGAGAGATATAATGACGCCATTGGAAAATTGTGAGATATGAAATAACTCATTCGCGGTAAATCCAGCATCGCTGAGTGTGCTGCCATTTAGTATTAATTCTGGGATATCAATGTCAGTATGGCGAAATGAAACATGAAGGCTCATTTGTACGTTCCTTGTGTTATTGGGGGATACGGCGATACTTTATCAGCACTTTGCCCGTACTGCACCGCGAATTTATACGTGTTTTCATTTGTACCGCATTCATTGCTTAATAATCGGCATCCACCCTAGCGTTTAGTTGACTAACATGCTATCGACAATGTTGCTCTTTGCGAAGCGACGCGCAAAAAATTACTGGATATTTCCATTTTGAAATAGCTTGTTAAAATTCGATCACATAATAGTTTTGTAAATAGCGATGATAAATGTAAATGGCTACCCTAAGATTGATGGTTATTTTTATTTAGTATTCGTTATAGTAGTTTATTACAAGTTTAATTAAATAAGCATTATATTTAATTGTACCTTTATCTTATTATTTTATAGATATTGTTTTTTATGGTTTACTATTATTTAAAAATTACATAGACAGAAATATTTTATTATTGTATAAGTATTCCTTTAGGTATTAATATCGTATGGGTTTAATGTATGAGTCTTGAGTTAATGTTGTACAAATGCTTTTTTCAAGTGCATTCTAATCTTATCAATCGAATATTGAAGCCTGCTCCTATCTAATCACAGATTTCCATTTTGAAAAAAACTATTTTTTAAAGTCTGGCATTTAAGCGTTTTTTCTTAATGCTGTGTGGATCATTTTATTTTTTATCTCTAAATAGGAATATTAAGATGAAGCGTATTCCAGAACCCTTCCGCATTAAAATGGTAGAAAATATTCGTATGACAAACCGTGCTGAACGTGAAACAGCATTGGAAACTGCGGGGTATAATCCATTTTTGCTCTCTTCTGATATGGTTTATATTGACCTGCTAACTGACTCTGGCACTGGGGCTATGAGTAATCAACAGTGGGCAGGTATGATGATGGGAGATGAAGCTTATGCGGGATCTCGCAATTATTATAATTTGGTGGATAAAGTTAAGGAGTTGATCGGATACGAATACACGATCCCTACTCATCAAGGCCGTGGTGCAGAGCAGATTTTATTTCCTACCCTGATTGCCAGAAAAAAACTAAAAGGCGGAGCTAAAAACCCCGTATTCATTTCTAATTTTCACTTTGATACAACAATGGCACATGTGGAATTAAACGGTGCCAAGGCTATCAATGTCGTCACAAATAAAGCCTTTGATACGGGCCATTATTACGATTGGAAAGGTAACTTTGATATTGAAGTCCTTAACAAGACGATTAAAGAAAATGGTGCGGATAATGTTGTTGCCATTATAACGACAGTCACTTGCAATAGTACGGGAGGGCAGCCGGTTTCGCTTGCTAATATGAAAGCGGTATATGAAATAGCGAAGCAACATGATATTCCCGTCGTGATTGATTCAGCACGTTTTTGTGAAAATGCCTGGTTTATTAAGCAGAGAGAAAAGGGTTACGCAGATAAATCTATCAAAGAGATCGTCAAAGAAATGTACCAATATGGCGATATGCTGACGATGTCTGCAAAAAAAGATCCAATGGTGAATATCGGTGGTCTTTGCTGTTTTCGTGATGATGAGGAGTTGTTTAATGAAACACGGATCCGCTGCATTCCTCTCGAAGGGTTCGTGACTTATGGCGGGCTTGCTGGGCGTGATATGGAGGCACTGGCGATTGGTCTCGAAGAAGGGATGGATGAAGACTTTTTATCTTACCGCATTAATCAGGTGACCTATTTAGGGGAACAACTTAAGCAAGCGGGAATACCTATTCAGTACCCGATCGGGGGACATGCTGTCTTTGTTGATGCTAAATTGTTCCTGCCCCATATTCCCAGTGATCAATTTCCAGCGCATGCGTTGAATAATGAATTATACTTGGAAGCGGGTATCAGAAGTGTGGAAATTGGCTCTTTATTATTGGGGCGTGATCCACTGACAGGCCAACAAAAAGAATCACCGATGGAGCTATTGAGACTGGCGATCCCTCGTCGTGTGTATACCAATGATCATATGGATTATATCGTCGATGCTTTTATTGCCTTAAAGCAGCGCGTGGCTGATATCAAGGGCTTAACTTTTACTTATGAACCACCGATATTACGCCATTTTATGGCTAAACTAAAACCCATCACAGAGAAGTGATAATCAGAGAGTGAGTTTTTTGATTCTATTCCCACTTTCACTAAGTCAGAAGTGAAGATTATCAGCATCTTATAAAATGGAATGCCACTAATAAAGCTATATCTAACAGATAGATATGGCTTCTTCGATAGAAAGAGATCGCACCACTTCTTTCACCCCAGTCATAATAGTTAGCTATATGACTGGGGAATTCGTTCTCAAGACATAAGCGCTGCAACTCGAAATCTATTGGGTATGTATCAAATAGATTGTCATATTTATGACATAAATCTGTCATGCAATTATTATTCGCCATTTATCTAATATTACATTTTATTCATTATCAATGTGTCGTGCGATATAAAAATTAAATTTTTTACTTCTTAGTATATTGGTAACTAAAAATAGTATCTTGGTAACCAAAAACAATTGATTGCTTATATTATTTATCGCATTATCTCATGAGGTGGAATGTGTTTTCACAGTGTTTGGACTTGTTGTCTGACAATAAAAAAGATAGTTTTTCTGTATAGCGCATTCTATTTATATAAGGTTTTTGTATTTTTTTGTTATTGGAAAATTAAGATGATTTTTAGTTTGTGTAAAAATAATTTTATAATTTGTTATTTGTATCAATTGGTTATATTAAGAAAAATGTTATTGGTGATCCGGTTGGAAATATTTTCATTTTTTACGGGAATGATTTATTCAAAAAGTTTCCTATCCATGAATGATTTTAATTATAAGAGACAATAACCAACTACCACAGAGAGTAATTCATTATGCTAAAACGTAAATATTTAACTAATTCTGAGATTGAGCAACTATTGGCTGAATTAGAAAATGGTGCCAATGCAGAACGTAATATCTGTATGCTTTTTATGGGCTTTATTCACGGTTTTCGTGTTTCTGAGCTATTGAGGTTACGGATGTCTGATGTGGATCTGCGTGACCGGAGTTTGAGTGTTAATCGTTTGAAAAATGGTTTTTCGACTATTCACCCTATGGTTTTACGTGAAATTCAATTATTGCGTAAGTGGATGACTATACGTAAAAAATTTGAAAAATTTGGTAAAAGTGAATGGCTGTTTATCTCCCGATCCGGGGAACCTTTGTCACGGCAGCAATTTTATAAAATTATCAGGAGCACCAGCATCAAGGCAGAAATTGCGATTTGCGCGAATCCGCACATGTTGCGTCATTCGTGTGGTTATGCGTTAGCGGATAATGGTGTCGATACTCGATTGATTCAAGACTATTTAGGCCATCGCAATATTCGTCATACCGTCAGGTACACCGCGAGTAATGCTGGTCGCTTTGATGGAATTTGGCGAGCAAGAGGGAAGCGAAAAAGGGTTACATTTAGTACCAAACTGTTAACTGATGATGTTTCTCCGTTTGCAAGCTAATCGTTTTTTTATATTTTACAAAGTGTTTTTTCAACGCCTTGATGAATAAAACTAAATAAGTTGGCTTAAATTTTTTAACATTAAGAAAAGTCAATATATCTGACCATTCTCCCTCCACCTAAATTCTCCTGTTATAGTGCTTATTTCGCCATCGAAAGAATAAAAATCCAGAATGTATGAATTTTAAAATAAAACATAAAATAAAAATGAATTTATGTAGATTAATCTATCGAGGTTGACAGTTTGGTACTAAATGTTAACTAATTAGAGGCTGATTATTGGCTTTAAATATGAAACATCAGCAGTCAGTCGATTGTAATGTCGATAAAATAAAAGCCCTGCTTATAGGGTCGAGCAGGGCTTTTCATCACTGTATAGTTATACCCTTTATCTTTCAAATTGCAGCTTTGTTGGCTACGATCACTTACCCCGTCACATCGTTATTTATGTTCTTAAGGGTTCGTTTCTTTGCTGCCTTTTGATGCAATAAGAAATCTATTCGGTATCAATTAAGCAGCGTTAATTCCATATTGCGCACAAACAGAAGCCAGGCCACCCGCATAACCCTGACCTACTGCGCGGAATTTCCACTCACCATTGTGGCGGTATAGTTCACCGAACAGCATGGCAGTTTCAGTAGATGCATCTTCTGTCAGGTCATAGCGAGCCACTTCAACTTGAGAGTCATCGTTAACCAGACGAATGAATGCACCGGAAACTTGGCCGAAGCTCTGGTGACGAGCCTGTGCGTCATGGATAGTGACAACAAACACGACTTTTTCTACGTCAGCAGGGATCTGATCCAGTTTGATTTTAAGTGATTCGTCATCGCCATCGCCTTCACCGGTACGGTTGTCGCCTGTGTGCATGATGGAACCGTCAGCAGATTTCAGATTGTTGTAGAAAATGAAATCTGCATCACCACGTACTTTGCCGTTAGCTGCCAGCAAGAAGGCAGATGCATCAAGGTCAAAGTCCTGTCCGTCAGTTGCGCGGGCATCCCAGCCAAGACCGACCAGAACGTTTTTCATGGTTGGCGCTTCTTTGCTCAGAGAAACGTTACCGCCTTTAGAAAGAGATACACCCATTTTTATTTCCTCATTTGTTACGTTATTTTACTTAGCTAGATTTAACTTACCGGATTTAACTTGCATTTTCTTTTTGTGGGAACAGCAGGCTGGCAATAATACCGACAACCAATACCCCGATGACCACAAATAGGCTGCTTGTCGCCGAAATGGAATAACCATGGTGGAATATGTGTTCTGAAGCGTTCAAACCTAATTTAATGGCAATAAAGAACAGCAGAACAATTACCGCTTTTTCCAAATGCACCAGATACTTTTTCAGTGCTTCAAGCACGAAGTAGAGTGTACGCAGGCCCAAGATAGCAAACATCATGGCGCTGTACACAATCAAAGGCTCTCGGCTGACAGCAATAACCGCAGGTACAGAGTCAAAGGCAAACATCACGTCAGACAGTTCAACCACAGCCAGACACAGCATCAGTGGTGTAGCATAAAGCGCTGCTTTGCCTGCTCGACCCGCTTTCACATCTGCATTTTCTGGTTTAGCCAGCTCTGCATCTACTTCCTTTTGGTTCAGCATAAAATCATGACCGCGCAGTTTCGGCCAAATCGGGAAGAAACGCTTCACCAGACGGTAGGCAAGGTGCTGCGAATAATCTTCGATTTCATCGTCATCATCACCGCTTTTCAGCATCATCACCGCTGTCCAGCCGACAATAACCGCAAACACCACTTCAACCCATGGTCCCAAAGCTAACAGGCTTGTCCCGATGGCGACGAAAATCCCACGGAAGACGATCGCGCCGATAATTCCCCAATACAGAACACGGTGGCGATAGCGGTCAGGCACGGCGAACCAAGAGAAAATCGCCATGATGACGAACAGATTATCGACGGAAAGGACTTTTTCCAGTGCATAGCCCGTTATAAACAGGCTGGCGGTTTCTTCGCCATGACGAGCATACAGGAAACCTGCGAAAACAAATGCAATTGCGATCCAGAAAACAGACCAAAGGGCAGCGCTGCGCAGCGAAATCGGCTTATCATGACGATGCATAAAGAGATCGATAAGGAGCGCACCCACCGACAGAATAATGAATACAGCAACGGTTTCTATCGGAAAACCAATGTGCGTGGATACCATGAAGTAAGCCTCTTAAATTATCTGCGATTACAGTTCGAAATCAGCCGGAGCAAAGCCCAGGGCTATGCATATTTCGCGGGCAGCATTTTTTTCGTTGTTATCAAAGTCACCATCACTTTTGGCGACCGCAATACCGACACGCAAAGCAAGCTGCGCCGCTTCCGGCTGTTGTTTCAGTGCCATAATGAATTTCATGGCTTCACCTTTGCCAATGTCAGCATCAAATTCATAGCTGCTGACCAGCTTGTTGAAGAATTCGATAATTTCAGTGGTATCGAAAACTTTCAGCTCAGGAGAACTTTTGATAAACCCTATCATTTTCTGCTTTTCTTCTGAGCTGACACCGTTGCTCGCCATTGCAACGTGTGCACATACGGCTACTGTGCCTTCCATGAATTTTTTGTTCTTGAAGCGGCCAACTTGGTTGGTTAACTCTTCGCGGCCTGCATTGAATGCAGACTTGATTTTATTTAAAAAGGACATAAGTCCCTCCGTTGGTGTAAGAACTCGTTGTGTAAGAATCCCTTGTATAAGAACTCTCTGTATAAGACATCATTGTGTAAGACATAGTTGTGTAAAAACAGGCTGCTATTTTTTGCCGGCTGACCAGCTGAAGCCCCATCCAAATGCTCTGTCCATTTCTTTGTGCCCACTGAAGTATTGATTGATGCGTTCTACTTTGATGGCACCGTTTTCATTGACAAGGCGGGCAATAGCACACATGTTTTTGTGGTTATAACCTTCCGTCATACGAGTTTCTATGGGGGGTTGATCAGGGACATAGATCGTGACGACGCCATCAGTCTTGTCCCAGCTGGGTGCCCCTTCGTAGATAAAGGCGTAGATCAAAACCTCATTGATGTTTTTCCATTCACGACCATTGATGTGAAGCCATTCACCGTCACTCACACTTCCGGTGCGATCATCTCCCTGTAACTGTACATAGGGTTCATGATGGTAATCACCAAAGCCATTTCCTAATGCTTGGATAACGTCGCGCTCTCCATCCCGCAGCCGGACGAAGGCCCCGAGATCCAGATCCACGCCTTTGTTTGAACCAAACATGCCCTGAAATAGACCTTTTGAGGAGGAAGAGGAGGGCGTTTGGTTCCAGTTCAGATTCACGCGAATTTCGCCGAAGTTATCGCGTTTACTCAGACTGATAGCCGGTTTTTCTTTTGTCAGCGAAACCTTGCTGAGACTAATGCTGCTTGGTGCAGTTGATGCTGGAGCTGGAGCGGGTGTTGATTTTGGTGCATCATCAATGATATCCACGCCAAAATGCTCTGCCAGAGGTTTAAGACCGCCATTAAAGCCTTGAGCAATAAAGCGGAATTTCCACTCTCCATTGCGGCGATACAGTTCACCAAGGATCAAGGCGGCTTCCGAGCGCCCTTGCACTTCAACATTCCCCTGCAAAATCACGCTGCTGTTCAGCTCGACCTGAATGGTAAGGCTATGCAGGTTAGAGATGGTTTGATTGCCGTCGCAGGTTGCGGTGAACGCCACTTTCTGGACATCCCGCCCTAAGGCGGGCAAGTTGACGCTGAATGAGGTATTGATATTGTCGCCAGCCAGACGAATGGTGTTGTCATCACTAACGGGCTGACCATAAAATACCATATCTGGATCGCCTTTAACTTTGCCATCGGCATACAGACGGAAAGCTGAGACATCAATGGCTGCACCTGACAGAACCCGTACGGTGACGGTCTGGTTGGAAACGGGGGCATTTCCCCCGGGCATCAGATTCATTAGCGTACCACCGTCTCAACGATCTGAGGATACATAGTGTCAATAGTCTGACCATGGCAAGGAACGCCATGTGCTGTGAAATCCCATTGACCCCCGTTACGGCGCAGAGAAGAGATGATAATGCCAGTATGAGCACCTTGCTCATTCAACTGATAGCGAGCCAGTTCTTTACCACTTTGGTCAACCACACGACAGAAGGCGTTTTCAACGTCATTGAAGGTTTGGCCACGGAAACTGTTAACGGTAAAAGCGAGGTATTCGACCTTGGCGGGCAGTTTGATCAGGTCGACACGGATAACTTCATCATCGCCGTCACCTTCACCTGTCAGACTATCGCCGGTGTGTAGTATGGAACCGCATTTTGATTTCAGTTGCCCGAACCACACTGTATCGATGGTATTGCCAGCTCCATCAAGCAGTATGCAGCTTGCATCTAGATCAATTTCATCGCTGCTACCACTGAATAAACTTGCTAAAAAGCCTTTCTTTTTAGCGACGGGATCCCATCCCAGACCAAAATCAACTTTAGCCAGTGAAGCGCTCTGTTTGGCGAGCGAAACTGACTGATTTTTGTTTAACGAAACCATTAATGACACCTCATATGCTGTTTGTCGGTGAATCACGTTAATTTCACGTATTAAAAAATCATAATATGACAAATAGGTAGCCAAAAATCTGTCATATTATGATTCCCATAAACAGTATGTTTGGTTGTTAACTGCGTGATAGAGAACAATCTGGCTTCATTTTTTATGATTTCTTTTTCGTGCAAAAAAGTCAAATAAATTTTAAACTAAAAAATCATAATATGATTGACATGTGCTTGTTCTCAACCCTAGACTGCGACGTATCTTTCACCGAATTAGGAAAGATTGCTGAGTGTTACCATGTTGACTCTTGGCAATTTAACAATAGTTTTTGCCTGAATAGCGGAATTTAGTTTATGAGAGGATTCTTGCCGTTTCCATCTGCGATCCAAAACGGACTGAAATTTTTTTAAAAAGGCACCATCATGACAGCATTAAATGATACTCAGGTTTATCAGAAAAAATTAAACAGTGGAACGTTGACGGTAACGGCATCTCGCGGCACCACATCTTTGGAAGCGCTATTTGATGTTGCTGAACGACGTAACCCCAAAAGGGCATTCTTATTTGTCAGTAAAGTATTGGGACGGCATATTCCTGTCTGCCCATCAACCATGCGTTCGGTCTATCGGAAATTATCTGAGCAGTTTCCCGCTAATATTCCCGGCCCGGTCCTGTATATTGGCATGGCGGAAACGGCTGTCGGGCTGGCGGCTGGGGTATTTCAGGAAACACGGGATAAGGTTGATGCTCCTGTCTTTCTGACCTCGACACGCCATCCCGTTGATGGCGATCTATTGTGTGAGTTTAAGGAGAATCACAGTCACGCAACCGATCATCTGATTTACTGGCCAGCCGAAAACCGGTTGCGTCAGCGGGTGATGAGTGCGCGTACTCTGGTTTTGATTGATGATGAGGCGACTACCGGTAATACATTCCTTAATCTGTTGGATGCACTACGCAACAGTGGGCTTAAGCATATTGAGCGTATCGTCACTGTCACGTTGACGGATTGGAGTGGTGAATCGGTGATGAAGCGCAGCCCACTACCGGTTTCTGCGGTTTCCCTGATTGAAGGCAATTGGCAATGGGAAGCGGATCCCTCTGCACCTGTTCCGGTTATGCCTCAAGTCAATGTCACGGCACGGGGAAAAATCAACATCATTGGCAACCAGAATTGGGGACGTTTGGGTCTGGATCAAATTCAATGTGATCTCGGCACAGATATTCATGCCAAAGTGAGTGAGAAAATGCTGGTGTTGGGGTCGAGTGAATTTGTCTGGCAACCATTTCTCCTTGCTGAGCGGCTTGAGCAAGAAGGTGCATCAGTGATGTTTGGTTCGACAACGCGCTCTCCAATCTCCTGTGGTCATGCTATTCAGTCAGTGATGGCTTTTACCGATAATTACGGACTTGGCATATCCAATTTTCTCTACAATGTCGCGCACCAGAAATTCGACCGTGTACTGTTGTGCCTTGAAACGCCGAAAACAGCCGTTGATCCGGCGTTAATCGCACAGCTTACCCGTGTGTCTCCCATTGTAGAGCTTGTTGCCTATGATTAAGCCCGTTTTTTTGACCGATATTGATGACACGCTATTTCAATCGTACCGCAAGATGGACAACACATCAGATATGTCACTTTTTCGTGTGGGAGCCTTGGATCGAAAAGGCTCTCCTCAGAGTTATCTGATCGAAAAGCAGTCCATGTTGGTTGACTGGTTGCTGGCTCATGCGGAGGTTATCCCTGTAACGGCCAGAAACACAGAGCAGTTTCATCGCGTGCAGCTCCCTTTCCATTCTTGGTGTATTGTCACGCATGGCGCGGTGATCCTGACACCGGAAGGTTCAATTGATGAGCACTGGCGATCACATATGCTGTCAGCATTGATGCCGTATCGGGATAAATTGCGGGAGTTGGAACGCCTGGCTCATTGTTTGATCGCATCACACGGTATGGATGCATGGGTACGTATCGATTATGAGTATGGTGATATGCCTGTTTTCCTGATTATTAAGCACCGGAATTGCGATAATCTGGACGATCTTGATGTGCTGGCTGAAGCACTGACTCAGGCAATAGCAGAGTGGTCTGACTCTGGTGACTTTCATTTTTATTTTCACCAAAACAATAACAATCTGACTTTGTTACCAAAGTGTGTTGACAAGGGATTGGCAACTCGTCACCTTTTGCAAAAGCTTCGTGCTGAGAGGGGTGTTTTTCCTGTTATTGGTCTGGGGGATAGTCTGAGTGACTATCGTTTCATGCAACTTTGTGATTGGTTTGGTATGCCCCAGCAAAGCCAATTTGCTGACAAATTAATGAATTCTTTATTTGGAGCTGTAAATAATGAATAGCTTTCCCCCTTTCTCTGGGAGTTATGCTTCTGATGATGTTCAATTTCTGTTAAAGCCAGTTCAGATTGAGATGACGCCTGTCGATGTTAAGGAACAGTTGATCCAATCGGGCACGCGCCACTACTCGGATATGTTGAGTCAGGAACCCGCACCAACGCTTTATCATCTCGATTTATTTGATAAGGCGCTGGAACAAGGGGCTGTCCGGTTGGCAACGGAAGTCGTGATGCTTGCCAAGGCATTGATATCCCGCTTTGGTGATACGCCGGATGACACACCAATTGTGCTGGTCAGTTTGGTCAGAGCTGGCGTGCCTTTGGGGGTTATGTTGCATCAGACACTCAGAAAGATGGGTAAGTGTTCTTATCATTATGGCATCAGTATTATTCGGGATCGCGGAATAGACAATGCAGCACTATCGTACATTGAGCAGCAACATGGCACAGAGGGGATCGTGTTTGTCGATGGTTGGACGGGGAAAGGGGCCATTACTGCGGAACTGTCACACTCTCTGGAAGGGCGGGTTGGCTATTCGGGTATTCCGCGTTTAGTGGTATTGGCCGATCCCTGTGGCTGTTCGTGGCTGGCAGCCAGTGACGACGATTGGTTGATTCCTTTTGGTATTATGGGAGCGCCGGTATCTGGCTTGATATCACGTTCTGTCTGGTGTGAAGAGGGGCTGCATGGTTGCGTACAGTGTGATCATCTGGTTGAATTTGAGTGCAGCAGATTGCTGGTGGATACCGTTGCTGATTGCCGTGATCGACTGGATTTGGATACTGTACCAGAAGCCATTTGGCAGCCACAGGAAAAGCGAGCTTTGCTACAATTGAGCAAAACGGTGATTTCCAACTTGGCTGAACAATACCAGATTGACAGCATTAATCGCATTAAACCCGGCATTGCTGAGGCAACCCGGGCTGTATTGCGTCGCGTACCGGAACACGTGCTTGTGCGTTCTCAAAATGACCCTGATGTTGCTTTACTGGTTCATCTGGCACGCCAAAAACAGGTCACTATTACGGAAGTGGGTGACTTAATCGGTCAATATCGTGCTGTGACAATCATTAAGAAGGTTGCGTGATGACAGCTATCCCTTCTCCATATCAACTTGGTGCAACACTGTATATGCCAGCGACTCGCCAAGATATTGCAGAAATCGTGTTACACAATAAAATTTCTGGTCTGCGCTCTCTGGTGATTTGTCTGGAAGATGCGGTCAACGAACAAGATATTCCTGTTGCTATCGAAAATCTCAAGCATGCCCTGCAAGTACTGGCTGAATCCGATACCGCTTCTGCTGAAATGTTTTTTTCTGATAGCAAGCATCCACGTCCGCTGATTTTTATCCGTCCGCGTGACGTGATGATGGGGAGATATCTGGTTGCTAATGTTAACCTCAGTGCCGTTGATGGGCTGGTTCTGCCTAAATTTACCCACGCTTCGGTATCCGATTGGTGGGACATTATTAGCTCAACACATCTTTGCATTATGCCTACACTGGAAACGGGAGAAGTGTTTGATGTTCAACAAATGAATCAACTTGCTGATACCCTTAAAAATCATCCTTGCAAGGAACGTATTATTGCCCTGCGTATCGGCGGTAATGATTTGATGAATGTGATATCTCTGCGTCGCTCACGTACTTTTACGCTTTATGATGGGCCTATGGGATATGTCATCAAAATGCTGATTGCTGTTTTTGCGGCCCGTGGGTTCTCTCTGACCGCGCCCGTTTGCGAGCATATCGATGATTTGAAACTACTTGAGAAAGAGCTGGAATTAGATATTACCCACGGTTTGGTGGGAAAAACCGCGATACATCCGAGGCAGATTAAATGCATCCAGCGAGCGTTTATGGTCAGCGCCCATGATTATGCTGATGCGTTAAATATCCTCAACGCCAGTCAGGCTGTTTTCAAATCTCAAGGGGCGATGTGTGAACCAGCGACTCATCAACACTGGGCGATGAATATCCTGCAACGAGCAGAGTATTATGGCATAGAAGCAGAAGTCGCATAGAACGAGGCAGCCTAGAAATAAAGACTAATGAAGGAGCTAGCAAGGCTTTAATCTGTTTTAATATTGATTTACCTGCTGTAGAAGCTATGCTGATAGGCCATCCCCGCAGTTAACCGTAGGGATTTTTTGTTTTTGTTATCCCTGATTTGGTAATCAAAAAATGCTGCTTAGTCCCAAACAATTTAGAAATTTCAAATTAACTTTATTGCTCTCACATGGCAAACCCGTTAGTAAGGTTAAAATCATTAGGGAACTCCATTGTTCGGAGCCGACATTAACACGTGCATTGCGGGAGTTGAGAGATCTCTACTGCGCAGATATTCGATTTAGCAAAATAGGAAACACCTATCAGTTAATTGATAAAGGGATGCTGACCAAAAAAGATGTGAGAAGGATCGAAGAACTGCTTGCCCAGCATCTCAGTCTCCATGCTGAAGAAGTCACCAGCCATGTTTTCCTTGATAAAGAGAAGAAAAAATCGATTTCTCTCTCTCTGAGAATGTCTGTTATCAGGAAAATAGACGGTTTGGCCAATCGGTTGGAAACAACCAGAAGTGAAGTGGTTGAAATGGTTGTGGACGGTTTTATTGAGACGTTATTGAAAGAAACCCTGAACAGTGAACCCACTAAGCAGCGGAGCCCGTAATGCCAGCCGGTTGGAATCAACTGGCATCAAGGGAATGTGTTTGCGTGAGGTTAAGTTATTGCTTAGTGGTCGTGGCGAGTAAGTTTATCAAGATATCCCATCACAAATGCGGATAAAACAAAGGTGAGATGGATAATGACATACCACATCAGTTTATTGTCCGGTACATTTTTGGCATCCATAAAAATGCGCAGCAAATGGATGGAGGAAATAGCGACAATCGAGGCTGCGACTTTATTTTTGAGAGATGTCGCATCCATTTTTCCTAGCCAACTCAATTTTTCCTTATCTTCGTCGATATCCAAGCTTGAGACAAAGTTTTCATAGCCGGAAAACATCACCATTACCAGCAACCCACCAACCAGTGTCATATCAATCAAAGAAAGTAACGTCAGGATCAGATCGGATTCTGCAACTGAAAAGATATACGGCAGGATATGCAGGATTTCCTGAAAGAATTTAACCGCGAGAGCAAATAGCGCCAATGATAAACCAAAGTAAACTGGCGCAAGTAGCCAGCGAGAGGCGTACATAGTGTTTTCTAGAAATCGTTCCATGGTATTTTTAATATATAAAAAAGGGGACAATAGTATAGATCAAGAATGTGAAAGCGATGAAATACATATCGCTATCAGGTACTCACTTGTTACATAGAGGGTGCACACTCAGGCTGTTTTTATTTGGTAATTTCATGCTCTTGGAATATTGACAGATTTATTAATAGTGCAGGCCATCATCTTGGATGGTCTGCACTTTATATTGACGTGTCTGATGGCGCCTGTCACTGTCTGAGCTTTTTAGATTGCACAGATGGATTTTTCACTCAGCTACCCAAGGTTGCTCCACCATCAACGACAATATCCTGCATGGTGATATGACTGGCGAGATCTGAAGCAAGGAAAAGAACGGTATCCGCAATTTCTTCCGGCAAGGCAATTTTTTTCAAAGGGATACCTAACTTAAATTTGTCAGGAAAACCATCAATGGTGTTTTGTCTGGATGCAGCATTTTGCCACATACCTCGTAGCATGGGAGTATCCGTTGAACCGGGGGAAACCAGATTGCAACGCACACCATAGGGAGCCAATTCAAGCCCGACACTTTGACACAAGCTACGCAAGGCGGCTTTGGAAGCGCCATAAGCTGACATTTCGACCCGTGGAACGTGAGCAGCATTAGAGCAGATAGAAACGATGTTTCCACTGCGTTGCCGTTGAAATTGTGGGATCACAGCCTGAAAAAAATTAAAAGCTCCACCGGCATTGACGTTGAAACATTGTTGCCAATCTTCCCAGCTCAGGGTTTCTGTTCGTCCTGTTCGCAGGATACCCGCACCATTGACCAATACATCCAAGCGGGATTCTTCTGTGAGTAATTCACGACAGCGCTGGCTCACGGCTACATGGTCACTGATATCTAACTCATAAGCAGTAAAAGGGAGGTTAGTATCGGGAAACGCCAGATCCAACCCGATGACTTTCGCACCAGCCTGACTGAATCGACTAGCAATGTGATAGCCAATACCACGCCCTGCTCCTGTCACCCAAACATGTTTATTATTGAAATCGAAAGTTGCGTTCATTATTTGGACTCTTGTCTATCATTAAGCAGAGTGAGCCAGTTTGCCAACGTTGGTTTTTTCACTAGCGAGATAAAATTAATGTCATGGTTTTCATGGTTCCAACGTGTCACCAGAGACATTGTTTTTACAGAGTCAAGGCCGTAATCCAGTAGGTTTTCGTGATCATCAATATCACCGCAGTCATCATCGAGCAGAGGTAAAATTTCAGCACGGAGACGTTCGCGTGTCCATTTTGGGGACGGGGATATTTCGTTGAGCAGAGTTTCTGTCGTCAGTACGCGACCACAACGGCCGGCAATATAACGTAATGCCATGATATGCTCGTTGCGGCTGAAATCTGCCAGTGCATCAGCGACAAAAAAAGGTTTGATGTCGCGCATAAAGGCATCCGTGGCTGTTGTCATGCAACCAATATGAGCATAAACACCGCAGATGATTAATTGATCACGCTCCATGACTTTCAATTGTTGTTCTAAATCTGAGCGCTGAAAGGCACTGTAACGCCATTTTATCAATATGGTGTCATCGCTTTCAGGCGCCAATGCGTCAGTGATACTTTGTTGCTCAGGATGCTGATTTAGTCCTGCTCCCCACATATCATTCAATAACCCACGGTCTGCATCACTTTGGTGGTTGGGTTGGGCGGTGTAAAAAACCGGAATCCCCAGTTGTTTGCACTGTTTTCTGAGACGAACGATATTGTCGATCATTTGCTTTACTAGCTGGCTATCGGTTTCCCAGAAATTGAGGAAATAATTCTGCATGTCATGGATCAGTAAAGCGGCCCGCTGACTATCAAATGGCCAATCCACTTTATTGATCGGTAATTCTTGAGTTACGGGCAGAATATAATCGTTAATTTTGGGAATGCTCATTTTGTTTCTCCGACATGGACTAACATGTTCTGTGCAATTTGGCGTAATTTTTGTTTATCGATTTTGCCGACAGGCGTCATGGGTAGGGATGGAACGTTTTCAAAGCGGTCGGGAAGTTTGTAATCAGCGATACCTTGCTCGCGTAAAAAGCGACGCAATATGACTGATTTTATCTCTTCGCGGGTAACAACATAGGCGCAGCTTTTTTCTCCCATCAGCGAGTCAGGAATGGCGATCAATGCTGCATAGATCACCTGCGGATGGCGTAACAGCAGATTTTCAATTTCTTCTGCTGCAATCTTTTCGCCACCACGATTAATTTGGTCTTTTTCCCTGCCCACAACTTTTAGATAGCCTTTCTCTGTTTGAATAACTAAATCACCCGAACAGTAAAAACCATTTTTATCAAATACGAGTTTGTTGTATTGATGGCTTTGGTAGTACCCACGAAAAGTATAAGGCCCGCGCGTCATCAACCTACCGGGAACACCATATGGTAGCTGATTGCCCAGATTGTCGGCGACCCATACTTCATCATCATCACTGATCGGACGGCCTTGAGTGGTGAAAATTGTTTGCTCGTCATCATCTAGCCGTGTGTAGTTCACCAATCCCTCTGCCATGCCAAATATCTGTTGTAACTGGCAACCCAGCTCCGAAGGGATTCTCCGTGCCAGAGATTCACTCAGGTGTGCACCGCCTACCTGTAATAAGGTCAGACTATCAAGCGGTGACTTATCCGCTGTCAGAGTAATGGCTTCCAGCCACAGGCTTACCGCAGGAGGAACTAAAGCAGCCACATTGATCCGATGCTGTTTAATCAAAGGAAAACAACTGGATGCACTGGGATCGTTGGCCATAATCACTTGACCTCCTGCATAAAAAACGCCCAATGCGCCTGGCGAACTCATCGGGTAATTATGGGCGGCAGGAAGGGCGCATAAGTAGCGTGTTTGCGCATTGAAATGGCAGATATCAACGCTAGTGCGAATACTGTAGTAGTAATCATTGTGAGTACGCGGGATCAATTTCGGGATGCCAGTACTGCCACCTGATAGCTGAAAAAAAGCGACTTCATCCGCTGGTGTTGGTGTCGCGGTAAAGTCATTCACTTTTTCATCAGTCAGTATCGTTAAATCTATCGGGCTATAGTTATCTCCCCGCAGGAATACGTTTGTCAGTGAAGGATGGCGTGTATGCAGTTCGTGAATAAAAGTATTGTCTGAAAATAGAGAATGGCTACGATCTGCGATCAGTAATGATGGTTTAATCTGCTCGGCGTAAGCCAATAGCTCACTACGCTGGTGGCTGAACAAGGCATTGACGGGAACTACACCTAAACGCAGTAGGGCAAAAAAGGTGATATAAAATTCCGCAATATTGCCTAATTGCACCAAGGCGGTTTTCCTATGCTGAACACCACGACGTTTGAGGGAGGCAGCCAGATTGTCCGCGAGTTGATTGAGTTGGCGATAGCTATATTGTCGCTCCGAGCAAATCAGCGCGGTATTTTCATTGGTAGCCTGACGACTGAGTATGTCGTCAAGGGTAAGGTCAAGCCAGTAGCCGCGTTGACGATAGCGCTGTGACAATTCTTCGGGCCAGCGATTGAACTCAATACTCATAACACATGTTCCTTATTAGCGGATAATCCCAGCGCCTGTAACATGGTGCCCAGTTTTACTCCCGTTTCCTGCCATTCGGCATTGGGTTGGGAGTCAGCAACGATGCCAGCTCCTGCGAAGAGTCGAACATGGTTTGCAAATAATTCACCACAGCGAATAGCAATGACCCATTCGCCATTGCCTCTGGCATCACACCAACCGACAATGCCGCCAAAATAGTTACGTTCGAAGGGTTCGAGTTGAGCGATGAGTTCGTATGCCCGTTCTCTTGGCGCACCACAAAGTGCTGGAGTCGGATGGAGCAGACAGGCCACTGAAAGTGCATCGGCGTGTTTATTGCGTAATTCGCTGCGTATTTCTGTGGCGAGGTGCCAAAGTAAAGGGGTACTGAATATTGAAGGAGAATCAGGGATCATCAGTTCAGTACAATGTTCAGTAAGTGCGCTTCTTATTGCGTTAATCACTAATTGATGTTCATGGTGATCTTTAGCCGAATGCAGCAGCGATTGTCGTAAGGCGTTATCTTCTGCGATATTGCGGCTTCTGCGCGATGAACCTGCCAGAGGTTGAGACGTAATGGCATTGCCCTGTTTGCGAAGTATAAGTTCTGGACTGGCTCCAATTAACGTGCTGTTGCCCAATGGAAGGTGGAAGTTATAGCTATAGGGATTTTGGGCGTTAAGCTGCATAAAAAGTTGGATAGTGTCAGGCTCTTGCTCAAATTCAATGTCTAACAGGCGTGAAAGGACGACTTTATCAATCTGACCCTGATGTATGGCATCAACGGCCTGAGAGACCATCTGGCAAAACTCTGCTTTTTCGGGCCATGAATGACACTTGTGTAATGGCAACATTGGTGAAGAAGACGGAGCGGAAAAACGCAAGGTTTCTCTTTCTAGCCAATGGTACTCATAAGGAATGTAAAGGGCAGAAGGTTGGCGTTTATCAAAAGGGATTGCTCCCACTGCGATGGGATTTTTAATTCCGGCCTGTTCAGCCTGATGGAATAATTGAGATAAATGATCACGCAATGGATTGTCAATATCACCATGATGACTGGCAGGAGTTGTTATTTTGGTAAAACACCCTTGTGCATGCAGGCTTTTATTTGAGGACAGGAACACAAAATCATCACAACTAAAATCCAGTAGTTGGGATGTGTGATATTCAGTAGTTAACTTAAGCACGATGTTTCCCTATTATTTTTAAATAATAGATTCAATAAATTGGCTTAGACGTAAAAAGTGGCTCAACACGTATAAGCTTGCGCTGATGAAAATAAGCTCACAGTGGCAAAAAGATTTTGTCATACATAGCATTACTTTTTGTCACTGAGATAAGTAAGTTTTGCTTTACCAGCTATACGACACAGTGGCAAAGATACTGCGTCCTCCACCATAGAAGCAGGCTTCTTTATTCGAGCATGAGGCGACATAACGTTTGTTGCTCAGGTTATTCACGTTTAGCTGTACGCTGGCACCTTTTAACTGAGGTGATGCTTCGCCAAGATCGTATTTCGCCATCAGGTCGTAGAGGGAGTAGGGCTGTACATGGAATGTTTCTTCATAATCGCCGGATGTGGTGCCGATATAGCGTACGCCTGCTCCCAGAGTAAAGCCCTTCAGAGCCGTCTGTGTGAAGCTATAGCTACCCCAGGCAGAAGCCGTATGTTCAGGAATCGATGGTACTCTTTTGCCGATACGTGAGGCATTGCTATCACCTTTGGTTTTAGTATCTGTATAGGTATAGGTGGCTATCAGATTGATTTCAGGTGTGATTTGTGAATGGATTTCGGCTTCCGCCCCTTTTGAGCCAATTTTGCCAATTTGTTCGCTAACGCGAGTGACTGGATTACGGCTGGTCACATTTTTTTGGGTGATATCGAATAAGGAAAGCGTTAACAAGGTATTGTGATCTTTGGGCTGGAATTTGATGCCTATCTCAGTCTGCGCACCTGTTGTGGGTTTGAATGCCGGTGTACCCGGTGCACCTTGAGACAGATTGGGCTCAAAGGAAGTGCTGTAACTGATATAAGGCGAAATGCCGTTATCAAAGGCATACAATAACCCCGCACGTCCGGTAAAAGCACGGTCTTTCTGTGTTGTTGATTTATCTTTGATGAGATCATGTTGCTTTGTTTCGGTCCAGTCATAACGCCCTGACAGAACTAAATTCCAGTTTTCCCAACCGAGTTGATCCTGTACGTAAGCACCTAACTGATGGAGTTTCTTTTTATCATTTAAGGCAAGGGATAGAGAATTTTCACTAACGGGAATACTCCGGGTTGGATGTGCCCAATCAAAATTGTATTGGTCACCTTTTTTATTCCATCTTTTGTTGTGATTATCCACCCATTTGTAATCCACACCACTGATGACGTTATGCTCAATGTTACCTGTTGAGAATTGTGCTTTCAGTTGATTATCCACGCTAAATGTTTGTGCTTCACCGTATTCCTTCTGTGGAATGCGTTGGATAGTCGTCGGTTTTTTTGTATCTGATGAATAAACGAAAAGCTTAAAACGCTCATCTAACTTTGAATAACGCAGATTTTGCTGGAAAGAGAAAATATCATCAATGTCATGTTCAAGCATGTAGCCGATAGAGGTCTGTTCGCGTCTGGCCTGATTAAAAGAAGGATCACTGAGGTTCATATCGTAGGGAATATAGCCCACATTGGGAACGGGTGTTACGGTGCCGGTTTTAGGATAGAAGTTGCGGTATCCCGCTTTAGGATCGTACTGATAACTTGTCAGTAACGTAAAGGTCGTATTATTGTTGGGTATCCATGTCAGTGCCGGGGCGATGGCAATACGCTCTTTTTTATAGTCTTTGACGAACTGCTTTTGGGTGCTGAGAATACCATTTAAACGATAGAGAACGGAAATATCGTCATTCAGTGCTCCTCCGAAATCAAAGGCCAATTCACCAAGGCTATGACTACCTGCTTTTAGCTGTACCTCATGAATAGGTTGTGCTGTTGGCTTTTTGCTGGTCATGTTAATCAACCCGCCAGGGCTGATCTGACCATATAGCACGGATGCAGGCCCATGTACCAGCTCCACACGTTCCAATAACCAAGGATCAACTTGGCCTCCTGTTGCATAGCTTAAGCCATCAAGGAATTTAGACGCATAACGGAAACCACGTATGATTACTTCATCGTTACGGTTGGAAGAGCCACGGTAATTAGTCACTACACCACTTGAATAATTCAGGGCGTCAGCAACAGTCGTTACACCTTGTGCTTCCATTTGTGTGCGATTGATGACGCTGATTGATTGGGGTGTTTTGATGAGGGGAGTGGTGCTTTTGGTGCCAGCAGCACTGTCTGATTCTACGAAGTGTTCTACTGAGTTACCTTTATTTGTGCTTGTGACGGTTATGATGTCTTCGTTGTTATTGGCCGTGTTATTGCTTGCTGAAGCATATGGAGATAACAGTAAGGCAGAAGTAATCGTTAAAAATAGTTTATTATAGTTATTGTTTCTATTTGTTTTATTTGCGGCTTTCAACGTTTTATTCTTGATAGGCAGTACCATGGATTTCATCTCTCAAAATAGACTTTTTTTTAAATAGTTTTTAAAAATCAATTAAATAATAAATTAATTATTTCATTGATGTTGAGCTGAATAGCAAGGGCCTCCTGCCACGTTACCCCAATAGTGTCCATTAACTCTATTAACCAGTAGTTATGATTAATAAAATAAGTTGAATAATATTGCAAACGAAAATCGTTATCAATATCATTTGATGATGATAATGATTTTCGTTTATTTGGGTTATTGTTCACTCTGTGTATCAGATATGTATGTTATTTATGAGCGAACTTTTTTGAGGGGATAACGGAATGCGGTTAGTATTTCAGCCATCAGGTGTGGTAGATAATTTGTTATCCGCTCCTAATGTTGGTAGTAAATTATGGTGGGAAAATATTGCTATTTTGGGAACGCCCATCATAGAAGTTGCGATAAATCACCAAGTTCAAACGACATTCTTTTGGCGAGATCCTCGTGGGGATGAACAAAATTCAGATATTCGCCAAGTCTATATCGATATCAATGGGGTCACTGATCATCACTGCCCGCAGCCACAGAGCTTGCAACGAGTGCCTGAAACGGATATCTGGTATTGGTCAGTGAGCCTCGAAGATGATTGGAGAGGGAGTTATCGATTTATACCTGTCACTGATGCACATTTGCCCCCCGAATTTTCCGATAAAATAAAACTAAGTAACCAACAGCAACGTGAGTGGTGGATCTCACTCTTTCCGTTATCCATTCCTGATCCTTTGAATCGGCAAGATTCTCACCGTAATGGGGTTGGTGTGCCTTTATCAGCGATTCACATGCCCCATGCCCTTGAACAGACTGCATGGGCATTAACCGAAGTAAATTCAAATCATGTCATGCGGTCGGACAAACGAGAGCCTCTGCTTTTGCATTGGCAGAGTGATCGGCTCAACAATCAAAGGCGCATTTGGCTTTATTCCAGCGGGGAAGAAACCGCGCTGCCACGGCCTCTTATCATTCTCTTGGATGGGCTGAATTGGGTAGAGAAAGTGCCGATTTTTCCTGTGATTGACGTGGCGACTGAAAAACAGCAGATACCGGGTGCAATCTGGCTTCTGATTGATGTTATTGATATGTCTCACCGAGAGCAAGAACTCCCCTGTAATCAAGATTTTTGGCAAGCGATTCAGGATGAACTATTACCACTTATCGCACAGCATGCTGTTTTCAGTGATGATCCTGAACAGACTATTATCGCAGGGCAGAGCTATGGTGGTCTGTCGGCATTGTATGCCGCTCTCCATTGGCCGCAACGCTTTGGTTGTGTTCTCACGCAATCGGGGTCTTTCTGGTGGCCAGATAGCAAAATTGTCCGGCAGTTTATGCCATCTTCTGAACAGAAACCTGGCTGGCTGACACAGCAGGTTTCTGATCAAAAAGTTGTTCCGTCATCATTGAAAATCTTTCAAGAAGCGGGTTCCCACGAAGCCGATATTCATTTTGTGAATGATCAAATGTATGCCGCGTTAAAAGAGGCCGGGCATCGCGTGAATTATCGCGTGTTTAATGGTGGTCATGATGTGCTGTGTTGGCGCGGTGGATTAATTGATGGACTGAGCTGGTTACTGGCTGAAAAGTGATATGGCAAATGATGATTGAAATCCCGAATATGATGAGAGTAAACGATGAATCTGGAACAAAAAAATCCTTTTGATGATGATGAAATCTCTTTTTATGTACTGATAAATAATCAACAGCAATATAGCCTTTGGCCAGCCTTTGCTGCACAACCAGCCGGTTGGGAGAGAGCTATTGGTCCAGATTCACGGACAGCATGTATTGCATACATAGAAGAGCACTGGGTGGATATGCGCCCGGCCATTCTGCGCAAACCATAGGTGAATCAAAATAATAATGCCGACGGTTTAATCTGTATACCCAATGGATTTCAAGATACAGCGCTTATGTCTTGGAAACGAGTTCCTGGGATGAGTGAGTGTAGCCAACAAAGCTGCACCTTGAAAGACGACAGGTATAGATAAGAAAGGAAATAAAACGTGCTTAATGTATTACCGCTGCCTGAAGTTAAACAGGTAAATCTGACATTACCGCTAGTGGCTGCTCAGCCCGGGATTTGGATGGCCGATCAAATCGCCAGCCAGCGCAATGTATTTACCATTGCGCATTATATTGAAATTAATGGAGAACTGGATCGTTCCTTATTTGATGCGGCTATCCGCCAAGGTTTGTCTGAAGCTGATACCATTCATGCACGATATTTTGTCAATGAAGAGGGGATACCTGTACAGCAAATTCCCACCTTCCGTGATGCACAACAGGTTATTGCCCCTGAATGGTTCGATTTCTCTCATGAACAGGGGGAAAACGCGTCACAGGAATTAATGCAGACGGATCTGGCCGCTGAATTACCCGCAGACGGGGAACGCCCGCTTTACCGGCAGGTAATCATGAAAGTCGGTGCTCAGCCTGAACGATGGTTCTGGTATCAGCGCTTTCATCATCTCATGCTGGATGGCTTTAGTTTTGAAGCACTGACCCGCCGCATTATTGATATTTATAATGCGTTAAGCACAGATCGCCAGTCTGCTGAAAATCCTTTCTGCTCATTCGAGCAGGTAGTCAAAGAGTATCAGGATTGGGATCAGTCACCCGCAAAAGCAGAGACAGCAGCATTCTGGCAACAACATACCCGTGAACGAGGTGTTTCCGTTTCACTTTCCACTGAAGATATAGTGAATACGGGCAGC
Organism: Xenorhabdus hominickii; assembly: GCF_002632725.1. Lineage (GTDB taxonomy): Bacteria > Pseudomonadota > Gammaproteobacteria > Enterobacterales > Enterobacteriaceae > Xenorhabdus > Xenorhabdus hominickii. Next base: position 295,912 of record NZ_NJAI01000001.1, on the reverse strand, counting down.
GCTTTACCTCTACATTACGATTGCCATTTTCCGGTTACTCAGTTTGCTTCATTAGGTGAAGATGATTTACTGCGGAAATTTCAACCGGCTGAAATTGCGATGGCTGCACTTTGTATCTATTTCTATCGTATGAGTGGAGAAAAACATCTATCGATTGGATTTCCTTTTATGCGGCGCCTGGGGTCTCAAGCGCTTTGTGCGATGGGGCCTGTGGTCAATCTTTTACCTCTGCAAATAAAACTGCAAAGCAGTATGACTCTTGCCGAAGTAGCGAGAGCGTTTGTAGATGAAATAAAGCAAGTGCGTCGTTACCAGCGATATGAAGCCGAACAGCTACGTTGTGATTTGGGATTATCAGGCAGCAATAACGCGCTTTATGGCCCGGTTTTCAACTATAAAATCTATAACGAGACGTTGAAATTAGGCGGTAAGCCCATCAAGACACACACACTCGCGATGGGGCCTGTGGATGATTTAGAATTTGAATTGTGTAGCTATGATGACCAGCTTCATCTGACACTTATCGCCAATCGAAAAAAATATAGTGAACAAACCTTACAGTGGCATGGTGAGCGGATTAGCTATCTGTTGAATCAATTGTTGATACAGCCGCAACAGCCTATTGCGTTCGTACCCATTATTCCGCCGCAGGAACAGCAACGGCTTGATGAATGGTCATGTGGGCCGAAAATCCAAATGCCTGTAACGAGTGTTTCTGTGCTGGATCTCTTTTTGCAGCAGGTCGAACGGCAGCCTGATGTCGTCGCTATACGTTGTGGTAATGAACAGCTTAGTTACCACCAATTGATGGCAAAAGTGATGCAGTTTGCACGTTTCTTGCTGTCTCAGGGTATCGGGGCTGAAGATGTAGTTGCTATTGGCATTCCTCGTTCGGTGGATTCAGTGGTTGCTATTTTAGGTGTGTTAGCCAGTGGTGCAGCTTACATTCCGCTTGATCTCGATTACCCGCAGGAACGTTTACAGTTAATGTGTGACGATGTTCAGCCAGTCTTGCTGATCACGCACCTGAATACGCGGGCACAAATGCCTGAAATATCCAAGACCATCTGTCTTGATGATCATCAGATAGCGGTGCAGTGTGCCAGCTTGTCTTCGTTATTTGTCACAGACGAAGAACGGCGCGAAAAACTGCGTAGTGAACACTTGGCTTATATGATCTACACCTCTGGTTCCACAGGTAAGCCAAAAGGCGTCATGAGTACACATGGCGGGTTGCTGAATTTATTGACTTCCCATGCAGTACATTTGTTTGGGCCTGCCATTGAGAATTTTCATCGGCAGCATGGTCGGCGGGCACGTGCAGGGCATACCGCCTCTTTCTCATTTGATTCCTCTTGGGAGCCACTGTTTTGTATGATTTTGGGCAGTGAGCTTTATATCTTTGATGAGGAGCTAAGGCGGGATGCGTGGGGCGTGATACAGCAAATGAACCTGTTGCCGGTTGATATCATGGATATCACCCCTTCCTTTTTGACCCAGCTCATCGATAGTGGGCTGTTGGAGAAAGGTAACCACCAGCCTGCGTTTATTATGATAGGTGGTGAGGCCGCCACGCCACGGTTGTGGGAATTGCTTAAACAGCAGCCACAAATTGATATCCACAATTATTATGGCCCTTCCGAATACACTATCGATACGCTGGGCGCCAGTATTCAGGTGTCCGAGCAGCCTGTGATTGGGCGCCCGGTTGCCAATACGGATATCTGGCTTTTGGATAGCTGTTTACAACCTGTGCCAACAGGTGCCGTGGGAGAACTGTATCTCTCTGGAGCGGGTATCGCGCGCGGTTATTTGCACCGTCCAGGGCTGACGGCTACACGCTTTATCGCCAATCCATTCCGTCATGGCGAAGTTATGTATCGCAGTGGTGATCTCATGCGTTGGCAGTCTGACGGACAGCTTGCATTTATTGGCCGTGTGGATCATCAGATCAAAGTACGTGGTTTTCGCGTTGAACTGGGTGAAGTGGAAAATGCTCTGGCTGATTTGCCGGAGGTCAGTTCTGCTGTCGTGATTGCCGAGCCTATCGGCGCAACGTACCGACTGCTGGGTTATTGTGCTGTACCCGATGGGCAACGACGCGCCCTGCCTGATCTCTCTGCTCAACTATTGGCTGAACTGGCCAAGAAACTGCCTGATTATATGGTTCCTTCCCGATTAATGGTGTTGGAAACCTTACCTCTCACAGTCAATGGCAAAATTGATCGCGGTGCGTTGCCTAAATCGCAGAAACTCCAATTACCTGTGGGGAGAAAAGCGAAAAGTGAGCAGGAAAAATCTATCTGTGAAGCATTCGTCAGTCTATTAGGTGTGCAAGAAGCCTGTGCAGATGATGATTTTTTTGTACTGGGAGGTGACAGTATTTCCGCAATGGCGCTGGGAACACAATTACGTCGCCTTGGCTGGCAGTTACGTCCACGGGATATTTTTAGTGAACGTACACCCGCGCGCATGGCATTGAAAATGATGCCTGTCGCTATCGTGAAGCAGACTCCTGCGCGCATTCAGAAAGGGGCAATCGATAGCCTGCCTATTTTGCATTGGTTTGCTGAATCTCATGGAATCAATACCCGTTTCGCTCATGGTGTATTTATACGCGTGCCCGCAGAATTACAGCCGCAACACTTATCACAGGCATTGACTGCCTTAGTGCAGGCACATCCTGTACTGCGTGCATCTACCCGCGATAATCAACTTATTGTGGGGGAATCGATAGCTGTGCCTGAAGGAACTTATTGCAGTACATGGCAAAATTGTGAAGATATTGAAACTTGTGCAGAGCAAGCCTTCCATGATGCAGTAATGCGTCTGGATCCCGCGCGGGGTCAGTTATTCTATCTCTGTTTATTACAAAATAGTGGTGTGTCAAAGGGACTAGTGTTCGTTATTCACCATCTGGCTACAGATGGGGTTTCATGGCGAATACTCTTGGATGAGTTACGTCAGGGAGTGGAAGCGGCAATTACCGGTAAGTCCATGACTTTACCCGCAGAAGAGTACACCCTATACGATTGGAATGATTACCTGCGCCAAAATCTGCCACAACGTGCAGCAGAATTGCCTTTTTGGCAAAGTATGCTGGATGAAAGAACACCTCTTTTAGGGCTGCGTCCGTTGAATGTACAGCGGGATCGCCGAATAAACGCCCGCGAGGAACGAACATTATTGAGCTGTGAACAAACGGCAGCATTATTAGGAATATTGCCAAATCAGTACCACGCTAATGTTGAAGAGATTTTATTAACGATATTGGCAATGGCTTGTTATCGTCACTTTCATGCCAGTAAATTACGCTTTCAGTTAGAGTCTCATGGCCGTATTGAATTAGATCAAACAGGCGATTTGGCTCGGACGGTTGGCTGGATGACGGCTGAATATCCGATAGTGGTCGATTTACTACAGAAAGGGGAATGTCAGCCGGTTGAGGTGGTGCGGGCGGTGAAAAGCGTTCTACGTGCTGTACCCGATCGTGGTATAGGCTATGGCTTGCTGCGTTACCTCGATCAGACAGGGCGGGAAATATTTGCACCGCAAGAAACGCCGGAAATCTTATTTAATTATCTGGGACGTTTTATCGAGACAGATAACTTATGGGCGCCACAACGGACTAGAAATCTTTTCCGGGATGCTTTTGCTGTTTATCAAGATCCCGAAATGTTCCTGAACCACAGTTTGGAAATCAATTTGTTCGTTGATGAACAGGGGAACACTCCGCAATTGGTGATTAACTGGCAATGGGTCGATGGTATTTTCAGCCACCGGGATATTGCCGAATTACATCGTGGTATGGCATGGGCGGCCGACAGCTTAATACAATTCGCCAGGCAACAGCCTGAGCAGGCTGTTGCAACTTTAGTCGCCGCAGAAGTGGGGTTGTCAGGTGTGGAGGAGAGCGATCTCACCCAACTAAGCGAGCGTTATGGGTCATTATCTGCGGTATTGCCGCTGCTTCCTCTGCAACAAGGATTATTATTCCATGCTCAGACAGCCACCGAGCATGGCAGCTATAACTCATTGACACGCCTTTCCCTGTCTGGGCCATTGACGGTTACTGAGTTACGCCGGGCGCTGTTGGCTTTAATTCGGCATCATCCTCAGCTTGCTGCGCAATTTGACACAGAACAAAATGCCGCTCCACTGCAACTGATACCGATCATATCCGATGATAAAGATTATTGGGCATTTGATTTCCATCAACTACCTGAACTGACGCTGGAAGAGGAAGATATAGCATTACGAGAACTGGAAAAAGCAGAGCTTATGCGAGATCTTTTCCAACAGCCAGTAGCGATGTTGCACGCATTGCTCGTGCGCCATGGTAAAAGTCTACGCTACACGCTATTGCTGAATGCTCATCATCTGGTCGTCGATGGCTGGTCAACCCCTATTCTGGTGCAAGATCTTTTGACGTTGCTGAATCAAGGCGCTCAAGCCTTGCATAGACCTGAAATTCGTTATCAAGAAGTCGTCCATCAATTATTGGCACGTGAGGCGGAGCCTACTCGCCAGTGCTGGAAACAGCTCTTGAAAGGGGTTCAACCAACCTGTTTGTTCGGTGAACATCCTCATACTGGCGAGGTTAAGGCGCTTGAGATATTACTTGAACCTGCGATGGAACAGGCGTTAATCGGGTTATGTCAGCAACGTGGTTTGACAATCAATACATTGATGCAAGGCGTTTGGTCTCTGTTGCTGAGTATACACAGTGGCTCATCTGATGTCGTTTTCGGTTCCCCCGTGTCGGGGCGGTTTGGGCAGACTGAAGGGTTAGATCAGCATATTGGGCTATTTAGTAACACTTTACCGGTTAGAGTTATTCTGGATATGGCGCAGCCACTATTGCCTCAATTAGAGCAGTTACAAGCGCAGCAGATCCAATTGATTGAACATGACAATATTGGTCTTGGTGAGATCCAGCAAATTGCAGGCACCAGCACGCTTTTTGATACCTTGCTGGTGGTTGAAAACTACCCTGTAGTGGAGCAAAATCAAGGGAATGACGAAGGCATCGTCTGTCAGGGCATCAATAACTGCGGTTATACCCACTACCCTTTGACGTTATTGGTGTTACCAGGTAAGCGTCTGCGTTTATTGATGGAATATAGACCAAGTGTTAAACAGCCTGAACGCTTGGCACAACGCATACTTCTTTTGATCCAGCAATTAATTGAACAACCGGAGATCGCCCTGCGGGATTGGGTTTTGCAAACGGTTGATGAAGCGGCGTTGATTGAGGAAGTCAATAACACCTATCGTGATATCCCTTCAAAAACACTTCATCAGACCGTGATCGAGCAGGCAAGAAAAAGGCCTGACGATTTGGCGTTATTGGATTGTCATCATCGCCTGACTTACCAGCAAATGCGTCTTCAAACTCGCTTGTTAGTCGATCGTTTAATTGAAGCGGGGGTGCAGCCGGGAGATATTGTCGGGGTTGCATTAGCACGTTCAGTACGGCTGAGTTTGGCGTTACAAGCGATTCTGGAAGCAGGGGCGGCATGGTTGCCTCTTGATACCGCTTATCCTGATGAGCGCTTGACCATCATACTGAAAGATGCCCAACCTCGATTAGTGATAACAGAAAGTGAGTTTCAGGCACGTTTTGCCAATCAGGCACTTTTGTTGTTACTGGATAAACTGGCAGATGAAACACAGCAGCCCATCCATCTTGCCGCCAATGTGACTCCTGAACATACGGCGTACATTATCTATACCTCGGGTTCCACAGGACAGCCTAAAGGGGTAATGGTGAGTCACCAAGCCATTGTTAACCGCCTGTTGTGGATGCAGGATACTTACCAACTGACTGCGGATGATGTGGTATTGCAGAAAACTCCATGTAGCTTTGATGTTTCTGTATGGGAATTTTTCTGGCCGCTGATGACGGGAGCTCAGTTAATGATGGCGCCACCAGAAGCACATCGCGATCCCGCAACGCTTCTTCAGCTTATTGATGATTACCGTGTGACTACGTTGCATTTTGTTCCATCAATGCTGGCAACCTTAATGGATTCATTAGTGTTACGAGAGCAAGACGCTCCTTTCTGCCACAGTCTGAGACGGGTTTTCTGTAGTGGCGAAGCTTTGTCATGTGAATTGGCGCGTCGCTATCAAACGCTGGTAGCAGCACCTTTACATAATCTTTATGGGCCAACGGAAGCGGCGGTGGATGTGACATGGCAACCAGCATCTGGTGATGCATTGGAACGTTGTACCAGTGCTGGTGTTCCTATTGGCCGACCGGTATGGAATACCCAATTACGTATTTTAGACACTTGGTTGCGTCCTGTTCCTATTGGTGTGGCTGGTGATCTCTATCTCAGTGGTATTCAGTTAGCCACAAACTACCTGAACCGAGCCGATCTGACCGCTAGCCGTTTTGTGGCCGATCCGTTCGTATCAGGTAAACGGATGTACCGAACGGGTGACATTGCCTGTTGGTCAGCAGACGGTGAAGTTGAATACCTTGGACGCAGTGATGATCAGCTAAAAATACGGGGTCAGCGTATTGAGTTGGGTGAAATTGAACAGGTTTTACTGGAACAGCCAGGAGTGGCTCAGGCTGCGGTTGCAGCGCGTGAACTAGGGAAAGCAGGCCAAGCAATTATCGGTCAGGCAATTACTGGCCCAGCAATTAATAGTGCTGATGCCCGTCAGTTAATTGCTTGGTTAATTCCTCAATCTGGTGTGGTTCTGGATATAGAAGCACTACACCAAACGATGACTAAACGATTGCCGGTTTATATGTTGCCGGTCAGCTATGTAATACAGGAAAGTTTCCCGTTGAGCGCCAATGGGAAATTGAACCGCAAGGCACTCCCGATACCAGAAAAATTGACCACGGGCAGGTTGCCGAGAGCGGGTTTGGAAAGCCAAATGGCTGGGTTGTTCGCCGAAATTTTAGCGTGTGACACCGTTTGGGCTGATGATGACTTCTTTGCTTTGGGGGGACATTCTCTGCTGGCAATGCGGTTGGCAGCCGAAATACGCCGCCGTTTTAATCACTCTGTTTCAGTCGGTCATATCATGGTCACCCGAAGTGTAGAAAAATTGAGTGCGTTATTGGTTGATGATCAAAGGCAGAATTCGGCAGAAAACCGTGGTGCGGGGGAAGTCCTGCCGCTGAGAGAAGGCATTGGGCCAGCACTGTTTTGTGTACACCCTGCATCGGGTTTTGCTTGGCAATACAGCGGACTGTTGCGTTATTTAGAGGGGAATTGGCCGATTATCGGATTACAGTCTCCTCGTCCTAGAGGGGTGATTGCTGACTGTGACAGCCTCGACGCAATGTGTACACGCCATTTGGCAACTTTGCGGAGTATCCAGCCTCATGGGCCTTATTATTTGTTGGGTTATTCTCTGGGGGGAATGCTGGCACAGGGAATGGCAATTCGTTTGCAGCAAGAAGGAGAGGAAGTGGCTTTCTTGGGATTACTGGATGCTTATCCTCCAGAAGGACAAGATTGGGGAGGGCTAAGTGAGGAAGAAGCCAAACAGGAAATTGCCCGTGAACAGGCAGAGTTTATGGCGACGACAGAAGATGAACGTGATCCGCAGTTACGCATGGAAAAACAGGCGATGTTTGAAGATATCGTGGCTAACTATCGAGATGCTGTCCGTAGTTTATTATCTGCCGTTAACCAGAAATATGATGGCGAAGCCACACTGTTTGTGGCAACACGGACTTTGCCTTCTGAGCTGGATGTCGAGGGAACGTGGGCGCCTTGGATTCGCCAGTTGAAGGTTTATCGGCAAGATTGCGAACATGCAGATATCCTTTCTCCTGTTTCACTGGAACAGTGGGGGCCATTGCTCAACAATTTGTTGAAACAATGCCGTCATTAACTTTATGCGTTTAACGTTATCGGATCGTATGGAACATCATGGCTAAGTCATCAATCTTCTTGGATTTTAGTTTGCTCAGAAATAACTCACATTTCCGAGCTATCTTCATTGCCCGCATGTTATCTGTCTTTGCATTGGGGATGTTGACCGTTGGTGTCCCTGTCCAAATGCAATTTCTGACGGGTTCTACTTTACAGGTGGGAATTGTGGTTGCACTGGATGGGGTCGGTATGTTTATCGGGTTACTTCTGGGAGGGGTACTGGCTGACCGCTATGATAGACGCAAACTCATTTTGTTTGCCCGTGGTACCTGCGGTATTGGTTTTGTGGCACTGAGCTTTAACGCCTTTTTAGACTCGCCATCACTGTATATGCTCTATTTTCTTTCTATTTGGGATGGCTTTTTTGGTGCGTTGGGTATGACGGCGTTAATGGCGGCAATCCCAAACTTAGTAGGACGGGAAAACTTGGCGTCAGCAGGTGCCTTGAGCATGGTCACTGTTCGTATAGGAGCCATTATTTCTCCTGCACTGGCGGGTATTATTATTGTTGTTGGTGGGCCGGGCTGGAATTTTGCCGTTGCAGCAATCGGTACATTAGCAACACTGTTACCTCTGATGAGACTTCCTAAAATGAAACCTCAGCCAAGCAAACAAGAGCATCCGATCAGTGCGCTGATAAGTGGTGTGAAATTTGTTTTGCAGCATAACATTGTGGGCAGTGTCATATTGGTGGGGATGATGATAAGTATTGCAGGGGCGGTTCGTATTCTGTTTCCTGCGTTATCTCAGGAAGTTTACCATCAAGGGCCATCAGCGACTGGGTTGATGTACTCCGCTGTTCCGCTGGGAGCTATGCTCGGTGCTTTCACCAGTGGTTGGATAGGGCGAAGTGCCCGGCCAGGAATTTTACTGGTTATATGCGCCCTGTGTTCCTTCATCACGTTATCCATGCTGGGAGTAGTAACAAACATCGTTCTGGCATTACTTGTATTGGTTTGTTATGGATATTTGAATGCATTTGCATCCTTACTGCAATTTACCCTTATTCAGAGTCATACACCGGATCATTTATTGGGACGTGTGAACAGTTTTGTTACTGCTCAAGATGTTACTGGTGACTCTTTGGGAGCGTTGGGATTAGGTTTTATGGGACGCTTATTATCCCCGGTAATGACTGTCTTTTCATTTGGAACTTTTGCCGCACTTGCCTGTTTGTTGCTGGCGGCAATAATAAAACCCCTGCGTCATGCCACACTGCGTGGCAACGCTCAATTATCAGAAACAAAACCTCAAGAAACAAAGCATTAATAAATAACGTCTTCATAAACAAAGCATTAAAAAATAAACTTCAGAAAATGATAGTTGGTGGAAGTGAGGCCGACTATCACCATTGGCAAAAATACTTTGCATTTAAATAAATCACAGCGTGGTATCGATATCACGCTGAACACAAAAACACCCCACTCAGATGTTTCAAAATAATATTATTTGTTTGTTTTGTTTAAAATATATGTAAATAAAAGTTAATTAATTATGGCATTTTATGAGTTGTTTAGGTGGGTTCAGAGGATGGCGTTGATTAAACACGTTTTTTTGGGAGGGGAAATCTAAAAATCAGCACTCCTTTTTAGTTTATTTCTGCTCTCAGGAAACGATTACCTTGATGGTTTCAACCCACCAATACGATACCCACCAACACAAAAAAACATAAGAACGGGTATTTTTGCAAACCAACAATGGATGATTATTGAGATGAAGAAGCTTCACAGAATACCTCAGAGCACTCTGACTGCTGAGCGCTTGTCAGTCAAAACCCAGCCACGTGTACTTTACCATGCAATAGCCTGCTGTTTGATGGCTGTCAGCGCAGGGGCTTATGCAGAAAATTATGTTGAAAAGGGGAAGTGGGGCGATAGCACAAGCTGGCGTACTAATGAGTTTAAAAAGGAGTGGGGGCTTGGTGCTATTCATGCTGATGAAGCTTATTCCAGAGGCTATACCGGTAAAGGAATTAAACTGGGCATCTTCGATCAGTCAGTGTATGCCAAACACCCTGAATTTGTAGGAAAGGATAAGGTCATCAATCTGATCACGTCAGGGATACGTGAATATACCGATCCCTATATTAATGATGCGAAAAAAGGTAGTTCATTCCGCTACGATGGAACACCGTCCGTTGATTACAGAAAAGTATTAGGGAATCACGGTGTCCATGTTGCAGGTATTGCGGCAGGTAGCCGGGATGGTGGAGAAATGCATGGAGTGGCTTATAACGCTCAAATCATCAGTGCTGACAACGGCGATCCCGGCCCTGAAGATGGCATCATATTAGGTAATGACGGCGGGGTTTACCAAGCTGGCTGGCATGCACTGATAGATAGTGGTGCCCGTATTATCAATAACAGTTGGGCTATTGGGATTGATAAGGAGTTTGAAAATGGAAAAATGGATCCAAATGCTGCACACTTTACCTTGGCAGAGGCTCAAAAACAGTTTGATGAAATCAGGTCGATTTTAGGGACACCACCCGGTGGTGCGTATCAAGGTGCGATTGACGCTGCACGCAGCGGTATTGTGACGATTTTTGCTGCGGGTAATAGCTACAACTATAATCATCCAGATGCCATTGGCAGTCTGGCTTGGTTTGTCCCCGATATTGCACCAAATTGGCTGACGGTGGCTAGTGTGGCGAAAGATGAAAATAGTACGAATGCGGTCCCCTATTCCATCAGCAATTTTTCTTCCCGCTGTGGCTATACAGCCAGCCTCTGTGTCAGTGCACCCGGCAGTGCGATCTATAGCTCGATCATTGCGGGAACAGTAGATAACATTACCACCGGGTATAAGAATTCCAGCGGTACTTCTATGGCTGCTCCGCATGTTGCCGGCAGCGCTGCTATATTGATGGAACGTTTTCCGTACATGACGGGTGATCAAGTCGCTTCTGTACTTCGCACCACCGCGACAGATATGGGAGAAAAGGGGATTGATGAACTTTACGGTTGGGGGATGATTAACCTTGGTAAAGCCATTAATGGCCCTGGTATGTTCTATACCGTAGAAGATATTCCAGAAAAATTCCGCATTCCTGATTCCCATGGAGTAGCTTACGGTAACGGTCAGTTTATTGCGGATATTCCGGGGGGCGGTACTGTGCTTGATAAAGGCAAACCCACAGAACGAGTCTGCAATGATGGTCTGTGTACTCAGGATAAATGGAGCAACGATATCAGCGGTCATGGTGGGCTTACCAAACAGGGCAATGGTACGCTGATCCTCAGTGGGCTGAATACTTATTCTGGTCCAACGCTAATCAAACAAGGATTACTAAGCGTTGAAAAGAGTATCGTCTCCCCTGTTTCGGTAATGGAAAGTGGTACTCTTGGAGGCAGTGGTACGGTTGGAGTGCTCAATGTACAGCGTGGGGGGAGTGTTTCACCGGGTAATATTTCTCCTAGTAGCGCGATCGGTACTCTTCATGTTTCTGACGAACTTTCTTTTGAATCTGGTTCTCGTTATGTTGTTGAAATCGCTTCCGACGGACGTAGTGATCATATTCAGGCTGAAAAAAGTGTACAGCTCAATGGCGGAGAGGTTGCTATTTCCCTTGAAAATACGCGTAATTTGCTTTCCCTTAAAGAAGTGCGAAGCTTGATGGGGCAGCAGTACAATATTCTGAATGCGAAGCAGAATATCAATGGTCGCTTTGAGCGCGCCGTCACTAATTATCTCTTTCTTGGTACTCGTTTATCTTATCAGCCGGACAGCGTCACTCTTCAGGTCGGACGTAATACTACCGCTTTCGCTGATATTGCTAAGACACAGAATGAGCGTACAGTGGCTGTTGCTGCTGATACCCTCAGTGCCGGTCATCCGGTTTACGAAAGCATCCTCAGCAGCGCTTCTGCGGAACAAGCCCGATACGCATTCCGCCAGCTTGATGGGCAGATCCATGCAGATATCGCCTCTTTGTTAGTCAATGACAGCCGCTACCTGCGTGATACGCTGAATATGCGTTTGAGTCAGGCCGAAGGCCGTTCATCATCACCTGATATCCGCGGGGATGATAATGGTGCATGGGTACGACTGCTGGGGGCATGGAGCCATGCCTCCGGTACACAGAATGCGACAGGCTATCAGGCTTCCAACTACGGCGTATTCCTTGGTGCAGATGCTCTTATTGATGAATACAGCCGTCTTGGTATCGCTACCGGCTACACCCGTACTTCCCTTGATGGCGGTAACAGTGCCACTGCGGACAGCAATAACTATCACCTTGCGCTTTATGGTGACCGTCAGTTTGGTGATTTGACTCTGCGTACCAACGGTGGATTTACGTGGCACCGAATTGATACTCATCGCTTTGTTAACTACAACAGCCAGTTTGATCGTGAAAACGCGAAATATGGTGGCCGTACTGCGCAGTTGTCTGCTGAAGCGGCTTACCATCTGCCCGTCGGGTCAGTCAATTTAGAACCATTCGTGAACTTCGCTTATGTCGATTTTCGTAATGACGGCATTAACGAGAATGGTGCTGCCGCCGCACTCCACGGCGATAGCCAGCACACTGAAGCTAAACTTTCCACACTGGGATTACGTGCCAATCATCGCTGGCAGACCTCATGGGGCTCTGAGGTTTCCTTGAATGGAGAATTGGGTTGGCAGCACCAATATGGTGAGCGTGATCGTGCTGTAGGTTTGGCGTTCCGCGGCAGCGATACAACTTTTGTGACCCGCAGTGTTCCTGTTTCCCGTGATGGTATGGTATTGAAGGCTAACGCAGAAATGATCGCAAGTGATAATGTGTCATTAACACTCGGTTATAGTGGGGTGCTATCCAGTAGTCATCAAGACAATAGTGTGAACGCGGGTTTTAGATGGCAATTCTGATGGTAACACTCTGGTGGTAAAGATAGGGTGTAGTACTTGATAAAAGTCGTACCTGATAAAACATGTGGAGTTGGCAATGCTGGCTCCGCAATACAATTTTGCCATGACAGCTAAACGCCAGTTGTATGGATATTTATAATGCCTTATTTTGGTCATGACTCTAATTTATTGATAATGCTGAATGTTCAGATAATATCCAATGACTCTGTCATGCATTTCTACGGATTTTGAAAAAGCCAGTGTTTTGCGAGTCAGTCTTGCCAAATGCTGACGAAGATTCAGGTTATGTCTCTCTATGCGTTGTGTATAACGCTTGCTGACCACATACCGTTTCCCTGCCCGCGTTTTTTCATACCCTCTCCAGTCATCGGTCATATAGACCACAATGTTGAAAGGAGACAATAACGCCCTCAAACGCATCAAGGTCTTCTTTGTTCTTGGGCCAAAAACGTGGGCGATGACTTTTCGCCTAATCCTGTCGTAAGCATAAAAGAGCCAATGAGGTTTGTTCTTTGACTTCACGTATGACCACGGCTCATCCATTTTGTAACAAACAATCACTTCGGTGCTGGGAGCAATGGCTTCAGTGACGTGTTTGGGCCTGAGCTTTTTAAGTGACGAAGGACCGTATTAAGACCAATATCCATAACACGCGCAGTCGCCCGACATCCCATTCCATTCAGGGTCATATCAACGATTTGCTCATGTGTACCGGGACGACATGCGGTATAAGTGAATTCAAGTGGCCAGGAATGACGACAGGATTGGCAAAGGTAACGTTGATGACCGGAACGAGAGCGCCCATTACGATGGATCCCTTTGACTGCACAACAAGATGGGCAGGTCACATCAATCTTTGTCATCTGAATGTTCTCCAAATAGACAGACTATACATGATTCAATAAATTGATGTCATGACCCACGATTTTGTTTTCTTTAGCAAAAACTTTGATCGTGCCTCAGGCACTTGAATTCCCTTCTTAAACAAATCTCAAGTTATCTAATATTCCAATATCTTCCTTCAAAAGAGGATCGAAAATAGTTGACATTCGTGCTAATTTAATTTCATTATTTTTATCCATACAAAACAATTCCATATAAAAAATTAATATAAATGATAATAAAGTAACGATTTAAAATATAATTTTTTAAACTTTAAAATTAGCACCGAGATAATTATAATATTTTTCGGTGCTATTTTTTCTGGCATAAAAATATAACTTACTGTATTAATATTTTTTCCAGCTATTATTTAGGATCAGTCGCCCCTTTCGGTGGCCCAAGCCTATCCAATTCAGCTAAGATTGCCGTAATCTGAGTTTCCCAATCAGTTGGTTTTGAGTTTTTATGTAAAGGAAATATTGATGATTGGCGTTTAAAATCCACTGAGCTGACGGATTCTTTTCCTTGTATCAGATATTTTGCGACAAAAGCCAATAAATACTTTTTGCTTATTATGTCGTCTATTAGGTTAGGGATACGGGGTTCAAAAGCATAAATCATCAGTTTGTTGTTTTTGTCAAATCCATAAACTCTTAAATATAGAACATCATATAGATTAACAACATCGACTTGAGAATAACGCGCAACATACATTCTTCCCCTACACCAGGTATAAAACAGTTGTTTTTTCCGATCAATAACAAGAGGGGATATTTTACGAAGTAAAGATAATACCCATAAATGAATTAAAATTATGGTAATAGAAAATAGAAAAAAACCACCATCTAGTAATAAATTTTTTCGCACTCTAGATTTTTCATAAAAATCATTATCCATATAACGAATATGAAAATATTGAGAAAAAGAAATGCTCTTTGCATCAGCAATATATTTATATTTTTCAACATAATCAGGAATGTTAGGATTTAAATAAAATTCCTCCCCATAATCCCTCTTAGCATAAGTAACGGCTCTTAAATAAAATCCCTCATTGACTTTCCATGTATTAACAAAATCATTAATAAAAAAACAAAAACCTAATAAAAAACCGGCTAAAGAAGAAAGTAAAATATTTTCACGATAATTACTCCTGCCATATCGTATTTTACACTTTTTATCATCAATTAACTCAATAAACCCCTCTGTTTTTATTTTCTCTTTATCCAGCATGCCAATATCTTCATCCAAGAAAGGATCGCACTCTGTTGAGAGTCGGTTAATTCTGGTATCATGATTTACTTTACCCTCATTTTTTTTGGCTAGCCATTTTATTATTGAGTTTATCATTTAACGTACCTTCTCATCAAAATATCCATAAATCGCATTTTCGGGTCATGATTCCAATTTATAACGTATAGGAAAAATAGAGTCCTCAGTTGGTGTATAGCACCGAGATAATTATAATATTCTTCAGTGCTATTTTTTATAGAGTAAAGACATAACTCACTAAATTGATATTTTTTCCAACTCTTATTTAGAGGAAGTAGTCTATTTCGGTGGACCAAGTCTATCCAATTCAGCTAAAGTTGCTGAAATCTGTTGTTCCCAATCCGTTGGTTTTATTTGCTTACGAAACCACGGTAATCGCTCTTGACGTTTAAAATCAACTGAACTGACAGCCTCTTTTCCTTGTAATAAATATTTTGACATAAATGCCAAAATATAAACTTTATCCTCGTCTGAGTTGAAAAGACTAAGATAAGGGATAAAAAACTGATATGTCAGTTCATTCTTTTCGTTCAGCCCATAACATTTGAAATGCAAAATATTATTAGCAAATGCTACGCCTAATTCTTTATAGCGAGATACATACACCTTCCCTTTTTTCCAAGTATAAAAAAGTTGTCTTTCATGATCAATGATGAAATTTGCAGGCTTACGTAATCTTAAAAAAATGCTGATAATAAGAATATTGGCACTAAGGAAAAACAACCCGAAACTTGCATCTATAATTAGATATCGCCTAGCCCTTTCTTCACCATAATAGCCATCTTTAGAATAACGCATATATAGATATTTAGGTAATGATACTTCTTTTTCATCAGATATTATTTTTAATGATTCAAGATCTTCCGACAACTCATAACTTAAAAAAATTTGTTCTCCATAAAGTATCTTGGCATCACTAACATATCTAAGAAGGGCTCTTTCGTTAGCTCTCCACCCCTGAACAAAATCATTAATAAAAAATCCAAAACCTAACATAAATCCAATCATCACAGGTACTATAACTTCTTTTCTTGCTCTAATAAGATTATGACGGAAATGACACTCCTTGCTATTTATTGCATCCAAAAATCCTGCACGTTTTACGGTTTTATTATCCAACAGAATTAGCTTTTCCTCCAGAACAGGATCACCAAATGTAGATAATGGCTCTGTTGGAGGTGCCTTCACTCTAAAAATTTTCTTGAATATTTTTTTAATTAATATACTCATTTAACGTAATACCTCATCTTCATATCCATAAACCGCATTTTCCAACGTTGGCTCTTTTCTCCATTTATAGTGAAGAGGAGAAATAATATCTTCTGTTGGCTTATAATACCAAAAAATTTTCATATACTCAGAATATTGCTTATCTACCTCTACGGTTAGTGTAGTTAAACCACTTTCCTCATCAAAAATTAGATTTTCACGATTTTCACGAGCAGTATTTATTGCTTTATCAAACTTATCTTTTGCCACAGAATAATGATGTCTGCTATAACTACGTTCAATTATTGAAGCATCAGGATCACTGTAGCCATCTGACAAACCAGATGGCATGACTTCATGATATATATCTGATTCTCCCCATTTGAAACTAGGCAGTATAAATTTATAAATCATCTTCCCTTTTTTATTGCTTTCAATTTTCAAAGTTGGTTTAATAAAAATATTTAAAAATTCTTGAAACTCAACCCGATATGCATCTCTAGTATTTTTCTCATTACGCATTATTGTCTTAAATTGAGAACTTAATCTCGGGCGATCTTCACTCGTACTCCAAAAAGCATACTTACTCCCATTCCCCCAAAAGCAGTTACTTAACAACGTTTCCAAATCTACCCAATTGAAGTATATAGCTGCGAATGTTCCACCAAGCATTAGTGAAGCGCCTAGCGCAATCAGAAGACTGACGCCAAAAGTCACTTCCGACGCGGCTACCGCCATAGACCATCCTACAGCCATTATTATTGATCCTGTACCTATTGAAATATGAGAATAAGCTTCTTTATCATTACCAAAACCAAAAGAGTTGTAGGCATCGTAATAAGAAAGTGCCCCACTCACAAACCCTGTAGTAATTAATCCACCGTTTACCCATTTTGTTATTAAAGCACTTTCTAACAGAAGCCTGCGTGATGCAGAATCCAATAACGCTTTTGCTGTGGGGCTATTCAATTTACCCGCCAGGCTAGCTGCAACTTTAATAGCATCTCCACCAATAGCGGAAACACCTTTAGCAGCAATTAATCCGCCTAATATAGTATTCGCATAACTTGAAACATAATAATAAGGAAGTTTGTTTGCATTAAATGGCGCATTCTTTTCGAAACGAGACATTGATGTCAATTTATATAACATATAACTCTTCATAAATAAATCCAAACCACTTAATCCTGAGCTCAATAAGTAGCCAGCAGACTTATTTGCATTATAAAAAAACTTAAACTTAGGATTTAACTCAGGCCTTTTAAATTTAATCAGCGGTATTTTTATCTTTATATTATTATTGTAATTATCCAACCTGTTAGACCAGTCAAACACTTTTTTTCCTACAAACCTTTTCAAGCCAGACTCAGCATGAGCCATGCCTTTCTTAATTTTACCTGATACTCCTTGATTTTCATATTCTTCAATTTTTTTTAGAAACTTATAATATTCTTTCTCGGTTAATTCGAGATATTGTCCTTGCTTTATTTCAAGCCCCAAATAATCTAAGATTTTAGGCACAAGTTTATGCGTTACCTGTTTAACACTCAACACATGTAAATGTAATATCCCTTTATATGATAACTCTGTTGTAAATACATACAGTCTAGCCAATAAATTGCCAACGACACTGAGTATTATATCTATTCCCCGATTGAGGAACCTTGCAATGGAACCTTTATCAACGCCATCATGGCCCAGTGAATTCACTATTCCATTGAGGGCAACTTCCCACGCATTATTTCCGTCTATGGCCAATGGACCCGCAATAATACTTTCCATCGCCAACAGCCCCTCTTCTGAATGCTTTAGCGGCTCCATTAATTCAGCGTGTAAAATACAGAATCGTTCAAATTCTTTTGCATCATCTTCGGTATAAATGTCCTTTTTATCAGATACGGAGAAAAAATTCTTAAAATAGTGTGTAAGCCCACCTAATTTACCTGCAATCATTTCACTTTCAAAAAAACATTTATAAAATTCAAGAATTTCTTTCTTTCTATCTTTTACACTCTTAATCGGCGTAGTTAATTTAGGCCACCAAGTTTTCCAATTTTCTTGGTGAATACACTCCTCAACACATTTTTTAATTTCTTTATTTTTTGATGCCGCTAATATCTCAACAAAATTCCCTATCGTAAGAGGATACATATTAGTTGCACTATAGCTTAGCTCCCAAAGATTAAGTAACATATACGCCATTAAAATATCACGCTGATATCCCACCGGATCATGCAAGACCACAATCTTCGCTTTATCTTTGTAATAAGGGCAGATAAGACTGTCGATATAACGCATTTCCATCTCGGCATCCATGAAAAAACTGCCTTCCGTCGTGATATCCCCCAAATCAGCAGCGTGTAAAAGCGGATCGGATAATTGATTTTTGTATGCCTGAAATTGTTTTTCAGGATCTTTGAAATCTTCCACTAATCTGTCGAAATGTTCTTGTCTGGCATCAATAGCATAATCTGATGCCTCACTGTCTAAATCCACAAATTGCATCGCACTCTTGCGGAAGGTTTTATCGTTATCCATCTTATTCAGGACAGATTTAGCCAGCTCGACTTCACTGTAAACGATACTGATTTGGGTCACATCTTTATCCATCGCCAAAAAAGGATAGCCTAATCCGGCTGTACCGCTGGCAGGGTGGATTTCTTCCCACGATGAGCTTCCGGCTGTTTGCTCATATTTGGTGTATTTTGTGACCATCCCCCTTTTGCCCTCTAAGGTGACAATTTCAGGGCTGAATTTGAAAATCAGTAATTTGCCATTCTGTTGGGAGCCACGGGTTTTAATCGCCTCTTCTTCTTTGACATAGATCCAACCCGGTCTTGGCATTCGAATGCTATAGCCCCCCAGAACGCTGGCACTTAATGAATCATCATCAGGATCAATAAACGTACTTATTGGCGGCGGTAATTGAGCATCTATCCATGTGTCACCAAAAAAATTCATATAGGCATATCTGACAGGATAAACCGGCCGGATATTGGCGTCACAGGGCCTGACAACGGTATCCATATCCAACTCATGAGGTATGCGTGCCTTCGCCTCATCGACCATTTTTTCAAACGTTTTTGCCGCTTTTTTCGCGGCGGTCTCAAGAGCGTCACCCGCGCTCGTTAATATCGATTTTTCCATTTCTCTTCTCTCCTTGTGTTAACTTAATGCCCGGTTTTTAAAACAATACTCATAACAAGCCAGCGCCCGCACCTCTTGCGCCTGTGCTTCGGCACAGGCATGCTGCCATGCCCGCTGCCAGAGCGCTTCGTTATCCCGCGCCAGACTTCTGCCCGCCACCAGATACAGAATCGAACGCTGATGGGCGAATCCCGCCAGACAGGCAAGATTGGCCTGTTGCACCACAAAGGCGGGCAGGTGTTCTTGCTGTTCGGGCGACAGTTCAGGCTGGGTCTCTGCAATAAATTTCACTATCTGCGCCACCGCCCGCGCTTGGGTCTGCCCCGCCAATATGCCCACCAGAGAGCGGTTGATGGCCACGGGAGCCGTTTTTTCCTGATCCAGGCTGTTTTCAGCCACAGAAAGGGCGTAGTACTGCCCCGTCTGGCTGTCGAAGTAACCGATCCGCATTATCGGGCGCATAAAGTGCATCAGTTGTTCATCCGGCAGGCTTTTCAGTAGCGGGAGCAAGCCTTGTGGCACATAGAAGCGGTAAAACACCCAGGATTGGTGTTGTTCATTTCTCAGATAGGTGAATTTACGCAGGTGATTACGGATCACAGGAAATGGCTGGTCACTGTCGATAAAAATGCCTGATTCTGGAGTGGTCGGCTGAGTAATCTTTTGCTGAAAAGCAGAGTACACCGTAGTGTCATCCGTTAATTCCACCAGATAAGGGGCGCTGTCTTCGAGCGTGATTTGGGTTTCCCCCTGAAACAAGCTTTCCCATCGCAGGTTGGAGACCATCAGGTCAGGCACGATAAAACTGCCCATGACCCGACGGTAAACCGTGGCATCAATCACCATATAGCGGTACTGCCCGCATGCTCTGGAGGGCATGGTTTCCGTTACAGTGAACTGCAATATGCCCCGCTCGGCAGGCAAGGGGGCGTTGATATTGTGTTCGTTCAGCGGGATCACCTGTGCATTCCTCTCCACCCCCTGCCGGAACTGCCGCAATAGCGGCAATTCGACATAAGGGCTGGCGGCAAGGTATTCAGGCAACGGCTGAATACTTTGATATTGCCCCGGTGAATGTCCCGCCTGCAGGACATATTCCGCCAGTGCCGACAGAGCCTGCGGCTTGCTCGTTGCACGGACAATCGACTGGGCAGAGTAGTGCTCGCCTTGTGGCGTGGTATAGGCATAATCCACCACCCAATGTTCGGCATAATCGGGTATCCAGGACATTATTCCGATGACTCCTGCGGCTTACGGGCTTTTTCCCGGCAATCCTCTGCCATGACCAACCCTTCATTGGCTGAGCCGCTGAGTGACGGCACGGTGCCCGGGCTGCCCCCCGTTACCGACACATCCCCTTGCAGGGTGATTTTGCCGGTGATCGTTACTCCTGAACCATCCAGCTTAATCGATCCTGCCTTGCCTTTGATCAGTACGGTTTCGCTGGCCTGTAGGGTATGGACTTTCGTCAGGCTCTGGATGTTGTTGACCACATTCAGGGTATAGTTGTTGTTGATTCTGGCGGTTTTGTCCCGCCCCACTTCTTGCAAGTGATCGGCAAAGATATTTTCTTGCCAGTTGTTATTGATGCGGGTTTTGCGATCTTTGGTGATAGTTTCAAACTGGTTCAGGTCAATCTGGATGTGCTGTTCATGCATAATCCTGATGAATTCATCGTTGCCGATTTCATGTTTACGGTTGTTCAGGACATGGTGGCTTTCATCGTGACCAACCCGTTGGGTTTTATCGTGGTTTATCTGGATAAGCTGATCTTTCTGGGCGTGGATATAGATCTCTTCACTGCCTTTCGCATCTTCAAAGCGCAATTCGTTAAATCCCTCACCTTTGTGGGTGTGGGTCTTGAAGGTGGTGCGCGTTTTTTCCGCCGGCAGATCCAACGGTGGGCGGTTGCGCCCGTTGTAGGTACAGCCCGTCACTATCGGGCGATCAATATCGCCATTCAGGTAGGAAATAATCACTTCCTGACCAATGCGCGGAATGGCCATAAAACCGTAGCCATCACCATTCCATCCCTGTGCTACACGTATCCAGCAGGAAGCACGGTCATCCGCTTCATCATAACGGTTCCAATGGAAATGAACTTTGATAGCACCATGTTTATCAACGTAGATCTCCTCACCTTCCGGCCCTACGACGGTTGCAACTTCATCTCCATCCGCCAGCGGCTTATATCGGAAAGGCGGACGCCAATCCTGCCTGCCCGGAATAAAGGTAACGTGATTAGTTAACGTTGTCCCTTCTCCCGCATCTCTGGAAGCTTGTGGTTGATGTCCATGATGCGTGACAGTAATAACCTGCCAGCGATCATTCATTGTCACAATCGGATGGGATTGTAGAACGAAGATCCGACCCGGTCTTAATTTGATACAGTTGGTACTCGCTTTACCGATTTTGCTCTGGTTCTGCAACTGCTCCAAACGCAATTGGGTGAAAGGGCGGCCTTCTGCATCCATCTGAAAACGGCCATAACTTTCAAATACAGAATGGTTCCCGCCATTATCTGATGCAGCCAGATGTTGCAGAGGATAGGAAGGCCGAAGGAAATTATTATCTTTATGGATCGTTTCATCCGGGCACAGATATTCGCCGTAATTCCACTGCCATGCCGTCAAATCACTGTTATCCGTGTTTGCCTGTACGTTGTAGGTCAACGTTAATGCCGCCAACATGCCGAGGTGGGAATTGCTGTAAAACAGTTTGTCCTCTTCGAACCAGAATATAATGCCTTCTTCCGCCGCCAGCCGGCACCAGAATTCATAGGAAGATTCGCGTTTCTGGGTGGTATATTCCCGTATCGAATGCTGCTGATGATCTTTGTAAAACTTGTTATCAGCCTTGATGCGATGCTCTTTAAGCAACTGCCCAAGAATATCGGGTACAGATTGATGATGGAAAATCCGGCTATCCTGATTGAGCGTCATTAACCACATTTCCGGGCGAATAATAAAAGTGTAATAGGTTTGTCGCCCATTGGTATTTCCCTGCTCTGCCCCTGCCACAACGCCATTAACGGTTCGCTCGATGATGCCATCCCTGATAACCGTCAGAGAAGCGCTGGAACCCAATTGTTCATTGAGTGCCACGTTGTTAAAAGCGCTGACGGCTGTGATAGAAAGGTGAAACAGTTGTGACAGCCCTTCCTGTAAGCTGAAATTCACTACCTGAAACGTTGTCTGCGGCAATGCACCTATCTGGCAAGTGAAAACTAATCCATCCATTGTAGAAACTCCTTACATAATTGAGCGATAACCTTGAATCATTGAAGGTGCCAGATACCATTCCGTCCCTGAAGGTTGGCTGAGCACGCACATTCGCAGCCATGTCCCCTGGGCAAGGCAGAACGGGAAGAATTGGTATAGTGAATTGGCGAATCGATATATTTCGCCGGCATCGATATAAGCGGTTTCATCCAGCATCAGGGTAACCAGCAGACAGCGAACGGGTCTGTCCCGGATTATTCTGTCACCCCATTTTGCCTCTATATTGGTGATCCCCCCGATCATGCGCCGGATATTTCGGCTGGTTAAGCGATCGATATCTGCATACAGATCAAAATCCTGTAGTAGCTGTTTGACTGACGTGCTCATCTCCAATAAATGGCTGCCGACAGAATAATGCGATAACAAATCCCAATGACGATGGCTATCAACAATCGGAGGATAAGTTTGTGAAGTTGGAGTGATATTTTTTAATTGAAAAATGTCGGGAACATTTTCTCCCGCCTGACAGATCTCGCCCAGTACAAGAGGTGCTTGATATTGTTCAAAGCCATAAAAATGGCAAGTGAATTCACGCTCAGGTGGTTTACGCATCAACTCCGCTTTGCTGTCATAGAAAATCAGCTCGTACTGTATTCTGCCCAGTGCATCTTTACTGACTTCAAGCGCATAGAACCAAGCTTTGTCATACTCTGGGTGATAACGTTCCATACCTGTCAGGAGGCTGACCGGATAAAACAGGTATTCATCCCCGCGTCTTTCCTCTTCTGTGTTTGGCTCATTTTTCAGTTCAATACCTGAAATATGCAAAACACCCTGAGTCGGCATGAGAGGTAAGCGATAGCGCGCTGTTTCTGGTGTAAAAGGAAGTGTCACTTGGCTGTTACGCGCCATATTAACCACAGGTGCGCAATTAAGCTGGAATGCAGACTTTATTTGAGCTGCTGACAACGGCAATACTGTATTCAAAGTCAGAACGATACTGAATTCACGCTGTTTTGTCAGTTTCAATCGCTTTGCCATTGTCGGCAGAGGTAAATTCAGAAATTGGTTAACATGTGGCAGATAAAGAGACTCAACTAACAATTGTGGTGCCCAGTTATCCCCTACCGCAGATGACAGAACCAATCGGGAAGCGCCTGAGCGCGGTTCAAACCGATCTCCGTGTGCTTTATAAACTTGCCCGTCATGATACAGTTCAGCACCATCATAATATTGAGTCAGTCCCAGCATCAGAGCATTAGCAACTTGCTCATCACTGCTCAGGAACAAATTAATCGGCTGAGTTAGCCACTCTTCTTCCTTACCAGTATAGTGAAATTTTAAGGTGACTTTAGTTGTCTGTACTTGATGAGTTATGTCACGTGACACTAATATCAAAGGCTCAATAGGACATTCTCGGCAAGTGACAAATGGCTGTTGATGATGAGTATGAACTTCTGTTCCTGCCGGTATGGAAAAAGCAAAATCCCCCTGCATGATACTATCAAACTGAATAATGCTGGTCGCAGGAATACCTTTGATCGTCTGTGCCCGTAATTTTTGCAGTAACGGCTGAGTCAACTCAGGGAAGGCATCATCCACCTTCTGATTCAAACGAGCCATTAAAGCAGCAAAGCCCTCATTAACCTTTTCAGCATCAGGATCCCTGCCACTAAGTACATCTTCAAGATGTGACTTCTCTTTACACGCAGATTTTGCAAGTTGCCTTAGGTAATCAATTTCCCACTGATAATAATATTCAAACGATTTCACAACTGACTCCTTTTCCTTAAAGTGGTATGTTGTGAGAGTGACCACTTTGCATTTATACCCGTCCTTCAAGTTACAGCGTTGTTGGCATCCTGAAATACATAGGGTATATGTTTAGTTTATTAATTTCAGGTAAGTGCAGAATCTTTATTAATTCTTATTAATTAAAAATAACTGCTTAATATATACGCTGTCGGGTGTATGTCAAAACAAAAAATAGCGAACATATTGTTCCTTTATTCCCATTTATTCATCTAAAAAATATTAGAATCTCTAAATATTATTATTCAAAATTAATAAATCAATTTGATGAACTGATGCATTCGCCATTAAAAGCTTAAAATACACGATAGGGGAATCTAACTATTGGAGGCATTACCATTATATCAAGTAACCTTTCACCAGCCCTCTATTGACTAGACAGGAATAAAGCTGAACACATCTGGGTAAGGGAGTCCCGTCTGAGTTTTCGTCATACATTGGCAACGGAACTGATAAAAGCGCCGGGGCGTAACCTGCAACTGGTTAAAGGGTTACTGGGGCATAGCCGTGTGTCTGCAACGATGGAATATATTGATATGGAGATAGCGAGCAAAACGCTGGAGAGTGAGCTGTCGTTGTCTATGGATCTATCCGTGTAGTTATTTATAAAGAAGTATAAAAAACAGGGAGGGACACCATGTTGGATGGCGTGGAGAAAAGAGGTGGTTCTGCCCTGTATCACATGGAGGGGGTGAAAAAAGGAAAATATGTCATCGTCCTATCTTCCATTCAAGTGAAGTTTTTACCTTACTTGATATCAGAATCAAGTACTGGAATCATTACCTTGAACGAAAAAAAGAGTGCTTGCTTATGCAGGCACTCTGTATTTTTTATTTACGGCTTTTTAAACATTATTACGCAAATCAGAATTACAAATTGATTAACATTGTTCTTAACAGCCGTAAATTTTAACTCACTTGTTAATTATCTGATAACCTTCAACAAATGAGCTCTTAAAATTTGGTGCCGGAGGCGGAAAGCATTATAACTCGTTGAATATATAAAGTCTATTCTCTTTCATTCCGTTTATGCCCCTTTTAATGCCCCCAGATTTTTTTGCTTACTTTTTCTTTTGTATCTAACTGATTTTAATTATTTATATCACTTATTGCGTGTTTTTTTAATTAGCTTAAAGCAAAAAAGCCGTGAGGGTTAAAAATGGTCAAATTGGGCTGCCATTTTACGCTCAGGGCTTAAGATAAAAAATGTTCATTTTTACGACATCGATCACAAATTGAAGCGGATTATTCCTGTGGCTTAGAGCGGGCTTTCCTCTCTAATAATTCACCAGTATAAGAATCGAAATAACGGCTGGGCCAGATCTCTGAGGGATGGATGCCAAGATAATCTGCAATGATCCATTCACCTTTCGGCCACGGTCTGCTGAATGCATTTGCCAATGTCGATGAACTGAGTCCTGCCTCACGAGAAACCGCTGCTAAGGTTGTCCCGCGTTTGCGCAATGCGGCGATGATATCGGCCTGATGCCAATCATTCCTAACGTTGTTATTCATTCCTGCTACCCCTTCCATTAATTAATATTGATGGTGGCGATTCAAGCAGGGTTCGCAATACCGGAGATCAACCAATCCGGCGAGGCCGAAGCCTCCCCCACCTGAACCGCCATAGAAAAGGCGAACGCAGGCGCACTGGCAGAAACATCCTACCAGTGGGTTGATCATTACAGGGTTGCGAATCCCCGACCATCGGATTTTGCCAATGGCGGGAATACTTTAACTGATTGTTTTACCTAACACAATAATCGAACGGCTAAGTTTAACGGTTATTCCTCCTCTCAGAGCGCATAAACTCAGGGGATAATACGGACGCCTAATCAATCTTTGTTGTTTGTTCTCGTTCGTGATTGCTTCGCTATCCGTATTTCCCCTGTGATTTTTAGACTACTTTTATGCATTTCGAAACATTTTCCCTGCGTGTCGGTTAGGTTCACCGTTCCGTGGTACGTCAGATAATGTGTAGCAGAGAGGCATTGTGTTGAGTTTTTGCAGGAGTTCGCTACGTGCATGCCAAGCACGGCGATGGTTTACTCCCCGTTCAGCGCCTGATTAGATCAGGATGAACGCCTCATTATTCGTGACGTGTGATATCTCCTTTCTTTACTGCATCGGCCTATTACAAGGCGGTGAGTGAAAAACAAACGAAATAAGTGAATTAAGGCAGAAAAATGCCAATGAAAAGTGGTGACACTGAGTAATACGGGGTTCAAATCGGTCGTAAAGCCAGACCGAACGTGCTCTGGACGTTGGCCGCCCAGCGGCGTCACTTGGTAATCGCTTTGCTTCAACGCAAGTGACGCCGCGCAGTTTTCGGGACGTTTATTGTGCGTAAATCAAAACATAGGTAAAAATCGTACAGAACACATTGTGATTGTGGACGTGGCAGGGATTATTGCTCTGCCTGAATGATAAGCCGGTGCATAACAAGACCGGGAAACTTTGACCGCCAGACGATGGGTTAGGTGTCTGGCGATATCTGCTTCCAAAAGTGTGCAGATGTACCGCAATTTAGCTCTCCCTTGCAGGCTACGGGAGTTTTTTCGCCACCCGAAGGCGATCCTGACAGGCAATGGATCATTTTTGTAAGAAAAGATATTAACGGTTAGCCAGAAGGGAGTCAAACGACCGTTTTTCCTGTCATCCTGATTTTTGCCTGATTTTTGCCTGAATTCCCGTACAAATTCCGCAAATCTCCCCATATTCGGCCAACATCAGACAAAAATTGGATTTAATTGGTTAATTAATTTTATTGGTGAATGTGTAAAATAAACCACCTTTACAGACTGGATACCTATTTTTAATTCAGCACAGAACCGTTCCCTGACAGATAAAACATAAGTGAAATTCAATGAAAAACAACAAGGAATCACTGTACTTGCGAGAACGTGCCTATCTACGGGAACTGGCGCAACGTGTGGCGAAAGACTCGCCGCATCTGGCGGATTTTCTGATTTCCTCCCATGATCCCGATATTACGCGCCTTTTTGAAGCCTTTGCGCTGTTAATTGCCAATGTCCGGTCTAAACTGGAGGACGAACTCCCCGAAATCACCCACGGTATTCTGTCTCGCATCTGGCCGCTGGCCTTGTGTCCCCTTCCACCCACCACGATACTGCAATTTTCTCCCGCCGATGATGAATATCAGGGCTGCACGGATATTCCGGTGAATACCGCTGTTTCCACTCATCACAACGGGCAGTTAATGACGTTTAAAACCCGCCGTCCGCTGCATATTGAACCTCTGGTCGTGCAACAACGCGTGGTGAAAAAGACCGGCACCCACAGTGAAATTATTCTGACCCTGTGTCAGACCGGCACGGCATCTTCGGTCTGGCAAAGTGGAGAACTAATTTTTTTCCTCGGCACTGACACCGAAAAGGCCGCCCAGCTCAGTCTGTGGCTGGATCAACATATCTGTGATGTCAGCCTGAACACGCAGGGCAAGCAGCGAAAGCTGCGCGGTTTCCCTTATGGCTGGCATGATCTGCTTGATAGTCCGGTGCTGCCTGTGCCCAAAAATACGTATTCTGGCCTGCAACCGTTGGTGGAGTATTATGCCCTGTCCCCACTGTATAACTTTGTCATGCTGGATATCCGCAACAGTTGTACAACAGTCCCCCTGAATGCGGACGGCACGTTTGAGCTGATTTTTCGTTTCGAGGGCGAATTGCCGTTGGCGGATGTCGATGAGGCATTTTTGCTGGGCTGTGTACCGGCCATTCATCTGGAAAATCGGGTAAGCCTGCCCATTGAGCTGGAAGCCGGTAATCACCGTTATCCTCTGCCGTTGGGAGAATCGGTGCGGTTGTTCCGGCTGGGTGATATTGAGGTTGTGGAACAGCCCGGTGACAGTGAGCAACGCGGGACACCGTATCACTGGCTGCCGATTGAACAGTTTACTCCCGCCGGGCGTTTTCGGGATGACGACCCGCAACCCGACACGTTTTATTACCAGCTCCAGACCGAACAGGATTTTCTCGGCAGAACCCAGCACCGACTACACTTTTTTGATTTGACGGGCAAACCGGCCAACGACTTACCTGCCATTGCGATTTTGTGTTATTTCATCGGCTACCATGAACAGGCACCGGCATTGATGCAAGGCACGATTAGCGTGACACAGGAAGGCGCACCGTCTCATCTCAGCGTCCACAATATTACGCCGGTCATGACCGATTACCCGCCCCTGTTGCAGGAAAAGAGCGGCTGGCCGCTGCTGTCCTGCCTCTCCAGCCCACCAATGATGCTGTTTGCCACCGACAGCCTGAAACAGTTTCTCCGGTTGTTTGACCCGTATGCCGACACGCATCGTCCCCTGAGCCGCCAGTTCCGCCAACACATTGACGGTATTGTGCAGGTCGAAGAGCGCCTGACCGACCGGATGCGACTGGGGCGTTCTATCCGCGGACATTTACTCTCGCTGACGCTGGATCCCGACTGCTACCGTAATCCGGGGGAGATGTATCGGTTTTGTCGGTTAATTAATCAGGCGCTGGCGTGTTTTATTACCCAGTCTGCGTTTGTCATGCTGGAGATTTTTACGCCGGACAGTCACAAGGCGCTGTGGCAGTTCTGGCATGTCGATGGACTACGTCCGGAAATGTAATGGATTAAGGAACACATGACAGAAACCATAAGGAAAAAATCAATATGAAAAGTGGGTTACGCTTTGTCTGTCACATTGCCGGTGTGCCGACAGAAACCTTTGCCGTAGGCGAATTTTCCCTGCAAGAGGGATTATCAGAACTTTTTACCCTGAACCTGACGCTGGTCAGAGCCGGTAACGCAAACCCATTCAGGCCACAGGCTGACATTGATTTGGCCTCACTGTTGATGCAGGAAGCGGTGTTACAGGTGTTTAACGGGGACATGCTGCAACGTAAAATCACCGGCATTGTTTCCCATGCTGACTGGGCCGGTACAGATGGCAATAAGACACTCTATACTCTGACGGTGCGCCCTGCCTGCTGGCGGCTAACGCTCAATCAGGACAGCCGGATTTACCATCGGCAGAATGTCCCCGCGATTTTAACCAGTCTGCTGAAAAAACACCGGGTACAGGCCGATTCGAAGCTCTACGATGCGCATCAGGACCGGGAATATGTGACCCAGAAACGCGAATCCGATTATGCGTTTTTCAGCCGTCTGGCAGCGGAAGAAGGCATCAGCTTTTGGTTTGAGGATGAAACCCTGTTTTTCAGCGACAGTCACCTCGGTATGACCGCCGGGCTGCCGTTGCAATACCAGCCGCAGCCAGAAACAGCCTACGGAACCGATACGATTTATCAGGTTAGGCTGGGTGTCGGTATGAGTCCGCAGCGCAGCCTGCACAAGGATTTCAACCCGGCAGAGCCGCGTTATCACCTCTCCCATATGCACAGCAGCGAAGGCTTCCGTGATTTCGGTAGCCAGACTCCCTATACCGTATTTGAAAGTTACGGGCGTTTTCAGAAAGATGCGGCTGCTATCCCGTTTTTAAAATACCGGCAGGAAGCACTGGACAACCAGAAACAGACGGGCAGTGGCAGCAGCAACTGCATCAAACTGATGCCGGGTAAAATCTTTGAGATAAAAAATCATCCCCATAAACCACTGAATGTGCGCTGGCAGGTGGTCGGCATCAGCCACCACGGACGCTGCCCGCAGGCACTGGGCGACAGTGGCGGTGAAGGCACCACGCTCAGTAATCATTTCAGTTTTATCGACGGCCTTGCCGACTGGCGTCCGCCTTTCCACTATAAACCGCTGGCAGACGGGGATGAAACTGCCCTCGTGGTCGGCCCGAAAGGGGAAGAAATCTTCGTCAATAAAGACGGGGCGATTAAAGTCCATTTTCACTGGAACCGCTACGACCAGCCGGATGATGGGGCATCGTGCTGGGTTCGCGTTGCGCAGGGCTGGAACGGTAACGGCTTTGGTTTTATGGCGATACCCCGTATCGGGCAGGAAGTGATTATCTCCTATCTCAATGGTGATATTGACCGACCGATTGTCACCGGCTGTGTTTATAATGGCCTGAACCGCCCGCCACTGGATTTACCGGCTCAAAAAACCCGCACCACCTTTAAAACCAAGACCCACAAAGGCAAAGGCTTTAACGAACTGCGCTTTGAGGATGCGAAAGACAGTGAGGAAATTTATCTCCACGGTCAGAAAGACCTGACTGCACATATCGAAAACGATGCTTACTGGTATATCAAACATGATCAGAAGAGCCGCATCGATAACAACCGTTACCACGATATCCGCGCCGATGATCATCATCAGGTTGCCGGTTCGCGCAAAATCACCACCGAAGGCGATGTGTCCCACCGGATTGCCGGTAGCCAGCATATTCAGACTGGGGATGCGACTGTGATTGACAGCGGACAGGAAATCCACCTGAAAAGCGGCGGCAAGGTAGTGTTGGAAGCGGCAGCCGAAATCACGCTGAAAGTGGGTGGTAGTTTTCTGAAAGTTACACCGGGCGGCATTCTCTGTTCACCGATTAATGTCGGGCAAGGTTCAGGCGGCAGCGGACGCGGGGTTTCACTGCAATTACCGGAAGGCGTGGCACCGTTGCCGGAGGTGGAATTTCCGGTCAAAAAATATTGTGCATTGCAAGCACAGGAAAATGCTGCGTGGGTGATTAAAGCCCCGCAGGGAGGACAGTCATGAAAACAAACTGGACAATCTGGCTGGGCGGATCTGACAAATCACCGGCTTACCTGATTATCAACCCGCTTGCAGCGCCCAATCCTGTCAACACGCTCTATGTGAACAACTGGGTTGAACAGGCTTTTCCCCTTTATAGCGGTACACCACTCGCTCACCTGATGGAGCAGGGGCCGTGGCTTATTCAGCCGAAAGTGGATTGCCTGCCTACCCTTGCTCGTCTGCTTGACTGCCGCGCGTTCAGTGACGGCAGTTGGGGCTGGGCATACCGTAGCGATACGAACTGGCAGGCACAATTGGATCACTGGCAACGTCACCAGCTCGTGACCCTGCGGGATGAACAGGTCGTCTTCCGGCTCATGGATACGCGCATTCTGCGGGTATTGATGCCCGCGATGCAACCTACGGATTGGACATCCTTGCTTAATCCGGTCACTGAATTGATGGTGGATATGCCTGAGCTGACGGTTTTTCTTCGTCCGGCACAATGCCCGTTCAGCCAGATTGAACGCCCCTTTGTACTGGAGCCGCATCTGATTGCAGCATGGGAGCAATCAGATTTCGCACTGGAAGGTCTTGCCAAGACGTTAATGTATGAACTGTGGGAAGCACAAGGTGAACTGGCACTGAAACGGGATACTCCCGAAGGTACTTTGATCCGTGACCTTGAAAAATGGCTGCGCCAGCACCGCCAACAGGGTTCACGTTTACAGGCGCTGACCATCCATGATTTTCTGGCCGATAGCGGTATTTATGTACAACGTACTTAATCACAAAAGGATTTAATCAAATGAGTGACACAGGAAGATTAGATTGTGTGCCCTGCAATACATTCAAACACTGGCTGGAATTTCAGTTACTGGATAATCAGGGTAAGCCATTAATCGGTATTCCCTATACCCTGAAAAGCCGGGATGGAGTGATCAAGGCTAATGGCGTAACGGATGGTCAGGGACTACTGCGGGAAGAAAATTTATCGCCGCTGCCCGTGACCCTGCATGTGGATGCGCAGAAACTGGCAGACCAATTGGTTGAAAGACCCTCTGTTTCAGCGGTGAAAACTGAAAAAGCATCGGGTTCCTCACCCGCGATTATGCCGGGTGAACTCAGTGATGGGTTGCCGAAGATCAAAGGCTGGACAGAAGAAGCCCTGCAAACAAAGTATTATGCTGACCGCGAATATGCGGGCATCACGGTGATACCCGAACATAACCGCCGGCATGTAATAGTAGTCGAACGTATTGCGAAGCCGGTATTTGCAAAATCCTGCCTGCAACCTGCGGGTTGCACAGAGGCAGGGACTGGAATGGAACCACATACGCACTTTGGTGAGATGCAGATTTATCGGGCCGAACCGACACACCAACGCCCCCCAAACAGACAGGAAACCTCTGAGCCATTTATTCTCAAGGCCATTGCCTGGGTAGGGAATCAGATATTTCCGAAGGCAGAAGCCAATCCATTTATCTTTCCTGAACTAATGCGGCAGCAGATGATGCGGCAGATGGCAGCCAATGCGGCGGCAGTTCAGACAAATTATGGCGATACCGATAAAGAGAGTCCGCTGCTCTCTCAAAGTGAGCAACAAAAGCTGAAGGATGCCCAGTTTGAGTTATCCCGTGATGCTTATCTCGCCGCGACATCCGTGGCAATATTAGGCGTGATGATGCGAAGTTGGTGGAATGGCAGCGACAGTGATTTAGAGAGCCATAAAAATCTGATAAAAATTGCCGATGAAAAGGGCACTGCGCCAACACGTGTCCGTTACCGGTTTGTCGAAGATGTAAAAACCGGGCAATCAATCCCCGTGGGATACCATACCAATGAAGAAAGCGGGTTAGAACAGGTCAAAGTTCGCCATGTACAATACAATAGTTCACTCAACCAATATGAGTTTTGGGAAGATGATGCAGATTCGCCGGCATTGGTCTGGTATGCGGATCCACAAAAAGGCGGAATATCGCAAAATGAAATTAGTGGTCAGTATGGGCAGCATGATACTTCAATAAATGTCAAAGTCATCCCGCTTGATCCAACGATCACCAGCCAAACGCCCGGCTTACCGATCCCGGAACAGCGAACATGGCGGGACGGAATTCTGGTCAACCCACAGCAAGATCCGAATGAAATCGCAGGGAACAAAACGGAAACGCCAATAACAGATGGAACAGACCACGGGCCGACGAAGACGACCACACCCATACAGGAGCGTAATTTCCGGGATTATATTCTGATTTTCCCAATCTCAAATATACCGGCGATTTATGTTTATTTGAGCGATCCTTATGGTGGAACGGAAAAAGGTAAATACAGTGGTCGTACCTATGATCCAGATAAAGCGGGTGGACCTATTCAGGATTTAGACTGGAGAAATGTTGAAATTACACAAGAAGGATTAGATAAAGTTAAACTACATACCAGCAGATTTGAAGAAAGTATTGATAATACAATGATGATTGAACGTTTAGAGAAAATTCTGTCAGGAGAGATACCTACGACCGATTATGATAGGCGATACTACACACATGAAATAAGGGAATTAGAACGTTATCGTGTTGTAGGTGTTCCCGATGGTGTTCATGATGAGGATATTTGGAATCATGCCCACGCTGCAACTCTAGAGGATTACAAAATTCATGAAAGAACGTATCCTCTATATACACCTGAAGCTATTCATGCTGCTGATCTTGCAGAAGAAGCTAAATATAAATAGAGAGATAATAATATGCGTCCATTAGAGCAAATGATAAAAAATGAATCTGTCGAAGATATACTTTTAGTGTTTTCTCTTAAAAGCTCCTATCCATCTATAGATCGTATGTATGTAAGATTTAACTTTGAAGTCATTGAAAAAAACGAACTATGGACAACATACAAAAGACTACTAGACGAGGGGAAATTAACTAAAGATAATAAAGGGAAGACAATTAAAGGTCCTAATTGGAAAGAGCCTGAGTTTTCTAGAACAAAGAAATATAGTAATTTAATTGAATGATATTAAAAAATAGTTTTTAAAAAATGATTGTTAAAAGCTATTTGTTTAAACAGATAGCTTTTATTTTAAAAGGTTAATACCAAAATATTAGAGTAGCCAATGAATGATAAATATCATTGTCCATGTTGTGACCACATTTCCCTTGATGAACTTGGCGAATACCTTATTTGTGACATTTGTGGATGGGAAGATGACTCTATACAGTCTAAAAATGCCGACTTTCAAGGAGGGGCTAATGAGATGAGTTTAAATGAAGCCAGAAAAGCATTTTCAGAAGGTAAGAAAGTAATCTAACTTTACCTACACTAAAAAGTGTCCGTAAATTATTTATCTCATATTAAGTTATGTTACATCCTTGACTGACGCGCTGCGCTTGTCATCTCCGTGCTACCGGGCTAATACATTAACCCGGTAGCACGGAGAGCTGAAAAACACCTGCCAGAAAAAATATTTCCTCACCTGCTCCTCATTTTTCTCCTCACTTTTTATTTTCCTCACTGTGAAAACAGGTGAGGAATCGATAATTTTTTATCCTTAAAAATCAACGTGTTTTGTGCTCCTCACTTTTTCCATATATATGCGAAAAAAGTGAGGAAAACGGTGAGCAGTAAAATTCCTCTCCTCACCGTTCCTCACTTTCTGACTCACTTTTTAATCTTTATTGTTCTGGTTAATAATCGTGAGTTCCTGCCCGTGGCGGGTAATCATCCCGTCCTGTTCTAACTTGGTTAACCAACGGCTGAAATTCTTCACATTCACGCCCATCGATTTTAAATCATCACGCACAAGGGCAATGCTGCAAGGTTCTTTCAGGGCCGTACGCGAGCGGATACACTGCCACAAGGCTGTGTGGTTATCAGTTTTATTGGCGATATGATCGATGTCTTCCTCTTCAACCGGATCACGCGGCCTGTCAATCAGCGCCAGTGACGTAATCTCTTCACCGTCTTTATCGGTAAAAAGCTCCACCACGCGCATATCATAGGCTTTGGTTTCCGGTTCTTCGGCATCTTTCATTTTGGTACAGGTGATAACCAGTGAGCCGCCTTTTTTCCCTTCCCGGCTGATCTTGTATTCAACATCCAACGCGGCGCGAAGGGCACTGGAGCCTCTCGCGCCTTTGCTTTCGTCTTTGCCGGAGTGGTGAACCACGAGAATGCTTGCCCCTGTTTTAGCTTTCAGTTCATCACAGCCCCGGACAAACGCGCCCATATCTTTTGAATCATTTTCATCCGCACCACCAAAACAGCGGGCGAGGGTATCCAGAATAATCAGGCGCACCGGCTGGCCTGTTTCAGCTTCAACTTGCCGGGCGGCAATCACCAGCTCATGCACTTCGGCAGGCGAGGCCGGAAATACCGGCGTATTGATCAGGTACATATTTTCAACCGTTTGACCGTTGACGATTTCCCATGCTTTGATGCGCCGGGGCACACCAATCCCACCTTCACCAACCACGTACAGTACAGCACCCAGAGCAACCTGTTTTCCTGCCCATGCCTTACCTGTGGCAATATGACAACCCCACGCTCCCGCCAGAAAACTTTTGTATGAACCGCTTGCCCCGTAAATGCTGCACAGGGAATGCGCCGGAATAATGCCCTTAACCACGTAGTCTAACTGTGCGTCAAAGCCTTCAGAGCCGACTGACAGTGGTAATTTTGTTTGGCGATTTGGGTAGATACTTTCAACATTGTCATAACGACGGGTTTCTATTGCATCACTGGTCATCGGTTCCCTCACCTGATATAACGCCTTACTGAATGCCTGCTGTGCTGCCTCAGTGCCATGTTGTTGGCGATAATCATCCCAATCAGCTTTATGTTTTGTCGGTGGTAACGTAACCCAACCGTTAACCGCCAGCGCTGCTTTCTCTGCTGAGATCCTGCCGGTATTCACTTTCGGTTTGCCGTTTTTATCCAGCTCGTCGGGGCTATGCCAGTCATTATCTGCGGCAATAATGATTTTTACGTCCGGCCAGCGTTCCCGAACGACTTTGGCAAAGGAAGATAAATTGCCTGCATCCAGTGCTGCCAGAACGCTTCCTTGATGTAACTGGTTAACGGTCAGTGCTGTGGCGTAACCCTCTGTAATGATTACCGTGTCGGGGGATTCTTCCAGCTTTGATACGGCAATAAACGCGCCTTTCTTCTGGCTGCCTGACAGTAATTTTTTCTCGCCATTGGGTTTGATGATTTGTGCACCGGTGATTTTTTTATCCAGTGTTGTCAGCGGCAATAAAACCGAATTATCGAACAGTAACCGCTGATTTGGGCAGTGCAGCCCTTTTGCAATCAAATAGGGCGATTGTCCGGCGATAGTCTGCTTCATCAGTGCCGCGACGCTTTCGGCAATGGGCTGTGTGGGATAAGTGGTTTTTTTGGCGGGCTTAGGTTCGGGCAAAGGCAATGCCAGTGCATCCGCGACAACTTTGGCTGCTTCAATAATCGTGATCCGATTGGTTTTTGCCACTAAATCCAGTCCATCGCCATAGTTCGGGGTATCACACTGGCGGCAGTGCCAGTTGCCGTGATGATGGTCGTCGATAAAGTGAAAGCGGTCAGTGCCGCCACAAACCGGACAGGCACCATGTTTACCTTTTGCCGGAACAGTGATACCACAAGCTGGTAGCAGGTTTTGCCATGAGTACATAGCTGAAGTTTTGACGGTTTGGATAAGATCAAGCGGTTTGTGGTTGCTTGTTGTTTTTTGAGCTGTAAATTTAGGGCGAGTTTGGGTATGCTGTGTATCAGCCATCATTTTTACCTTTCTTAATGATTGTTGGTGAAACGCCTCGCAGTGTTAGCGCACTTCGGGGCGTTGTGTTTTATAGTCTGTTTATTATGTCATCATATTTTCTGTGTTATGCCGCTCGTGATTCTGCAATACGCTGCGCAATCCAGTCATCAATCTCTGCCTCAATAAAAGCCACTGAGCGAGGTCCGATTTTGACCTGTTGCGGAAATGCGCCATCGCTAATCAGTTTGTAGATCCACGCTTTGCTGTAACCCGTCCTGCGCTGCACTTCCGGCAAACGAATCAAGTGTATTTTCATTGCTGTCATTGTCATATTCATTCTCCTGTTACCGAGTCCTTGAGCGCTCACCGTGGACGTTATCTGATGACAGGCGGATTATTTAAAAAACAAGACTTAATGAACAGCGTTAACTCTTTTTCTCCCGATAAGAATTAATTTTTATGTTGCATTAACGGTTTTTTCTGTCGCGCAGCGGTTTGGCGAAGTCATACGGTGTAATGGATTTTTCCCGGTTCGCATCCAGATAATCCGCCCACCACTGCACCATCAGTCGCCGTTCGTCCAGATGTTTGGAGGTGTGAATATAGGCTGCTCTAACGTTGTTGCGTTCGATATGGCTGAGCTGGCGTTCAATGGCGTCATCACTCCACAGGCCGGATTCGCCCATCGCACCACGCGCCATTGTGCGGAATCCGTGCCCGCAGACGTCGGTTTGAGTGTCGTAGCCCATCGTCCGTAATGCCTTGTTAACCGTGTTTTCGCTCATGACTTTCGCGGAGTCGTGATCGCTGGGGAACATCACGTCGCAATTGCCGCTCAGTGCGTGCAATGCTTTGAATAGCGAAACTGCCTGACGGCTCAACGGGACAAGGTGATCCGTTTTCATTTTCATGCCACGCTCAGAAAAGCGAACGCCTTTGATGGGTTGCCTTGTGGCCGGAATTTTCCACACCGCGTTTTCAAGGTCGATTTCCTGCCAGCGGGCAAATCTCAGTTCACTGGAACGGACAAACGTCAGCAGCGCCAGCTCGACGGCGATCTTGGTCAGTAAGCGCCCGCGATAAGTAGACAAGCGGTTCAGGAAATCCGGTAAACATTCGTGGGGCAGGGCGGGATGGTGACGGGATTTGGCGGTGGTGAGTGCGCCGGTCATATCATTGGCCGGGTTGGTTTCCAGAATATCATTCTGGACGGCATAACGCATGATGGCGGTAACACGTTGGCGCAGACGCTGGGCGATATCGTGTTTGCCCTGTTCATCAATGGCCTTGACGGGGGCTAAAAGCTGGCTGGTGCGTAATGTGGTAATATTGCGTACGCCGATATGCGGGAAAATAGACTGCTCAAGGCTGCGCAGCACTTTTTGACGGTGGCTGTCGCTCCAGCGTTTGTTACTGGCGTGCCATGCACGGGCGACTTCTTCAAACGAGTTCACTTTGGCGGGTGAGGGGGTGCTTTTCTTTTCGGCTTTGGGATCGATGCCCTGTGCCATCAGCTTTTTGGCTTCATCCCGTCTGGCGCGGGCATCGGCTAACGATACTGCCGGATAAACACCAAATGCCAGACGATCTTCTTTCTTATCGGTCGGGCGGTAATACTTCATGCGCCAGTATTTTGAACCGCGTGACGAGACTTCTAAATAAAGGCCCCCGCCATCGGCGAGTTTGTAGGTTTTTTCTTTGGGCTTTGCAGTTTCGATTTGCCGGGCGTTTAGTTTCATTATTAAGGGCATTCCTTTAATCGAACGGTAAGTGCCCCGAATTATGCCCTTCGCTGCATCTTGATTGCAACAGACGAAACTGGACGTAGAAATAGGAAATGGTATTGATTTTGCAGGACTTGCTAAGAATTGTTTGACTGGGCTGGACTTCACTGGAAGTTGAAGTGGTGCCGGACTCGGAATCGAACCAAGGACACGGGGATTTTCAATCCCCTCCTAAGTTAAGAAAATGTAACCAGTTGATTTTTGCATTGGTTTGTACGCTCAAACTACTGAGTGTACAACATGAAAATACTTCCGATAATTTCCCCCAAAGGTGGCGAAGGTAAATCCACCCATGCCGCGAATCTGGCCGGCTTTTTTGCCGATGCTGGTTTAAATACTCTCCTGATTGACGCCGATTACTCACAGCCCACGGCCAGCAGTATTTTTCCCCTGCACTATGAAGCCCCGACGGGTTTGTATGAATTACTGATGCAGACGGTGGATCTGAACCAGCCTGAGCAGATCATTTCCCGCTCGATAATCAAAAATCTGGATGTTCTGATCTCCAACGATCCCGATGAACTCCTGCCAACCGCGATGCTGCATGCCCCCGACGGGCGTTTACGTTTGCGCAACATTCTGCAACATCCGCTCTTCAGTCAGTACGATATCATTTTCATTGATTCCAAAGGTGCGACAGGTGTGATGAGCGAGCTGGTTGTACTGGCGGCCACACAGGGCGTTCTGGGGATAATCAAACCGATTCTGCCCGATGTCCGCGAGTTCCTGCGTGGAACCCTGCGGATGCTGACCCGGCTCCGACCCTTTGAAAACTACGGTATTCGGTTGCCTGCTATCCAGATACTGGTCAATGGGATTGAAGGGACGAATATTGACCGGGATACACTGAGTGAACTGACTGACATTATCAATAACAGACGGTATGACGCGTCGGCACTGGGTGGTAGGCAGATTTATCAGCTGCTGAAAACCCGGATAGACCTGTTGGATATCTACAAACTGGGACATGTCCGTGCCCAGCCCGTGCATCGCCTTGAATATAAAACCACCCGGAAAAGTCCGGCGGCCACACACACCATACACAGTCTCGCCTGTGAGTTAGTGCCCCTATGGGCGGAAAAATTCGATGCGGTACTGACTGAACAA
The DNA here is from genome assembly GCF_002632725.1 of Xenorhabdus hominickii. Taxonomy (GTDB): domain Bacteria; phylum Pseudomonadota; class Gammaproteobacteria; order Enterobacterales; family Enterobacteriaceae; genus Xenorhabdus; species Xenorhabdus hominickii. The sequence goes on along the minus strand of NZ_NJAI01000001.1, from coordinate 256,318 downwards.
CCGGCGGGAGATACACAATGAATGTTATCTGGCGAGTCGTCTGCTTTCGTTATGAGCATGTTGAATTACTGTTCAGTGATGATGAGTGGTTTGTTTTTGTGGATGCGCCGGATCGCGAAACCGCGCAGGCAAAACTCCAGGTTTTGTTGCCGGCTATTCTCGACGTTTCTCCGAATGAGGTTGAACACTATTATCCCCGCAATGAAGAGGAGCTGCGCAGGCAGGCCATGCATCCCGATGCGTCTCCGGATTTAGCGCTGCTGGAATGTGGCTGGGAAAATAACCAGCCGCAATATCTGACCAATAAAGAGGTGCTGTTCTGGGTTTCTGCGCCCTGTCTGCAACAGCGTTTAATCGCTGCCCTGAATGCGGTTAGTAGGGAGGCAGACGATGGATATGGTGCATGATCATTTAAAGCTCATCAGTGAAGAAGCGCCCTGTTATGCGTATGCCGAAGTGGGGGTACTGGGCGGCCTGATACTGGAGAATGATCGCTGGGATGGGGTGGTGCTGTTACTGGTTGCCGACGATTTTTTCTTTCCGGCACACCGGATACTGTTTCAGGCCATTGCTGAACTGAGCGAAAAAAACTGCCCATTCGACCTGATCACCCTGACCGATATGCTGACCCAGCGTGGACAAATCGACCGGGCAGGCGGTTTTGCCTATGTGGCGGAAGTGTGTAAGAACACACCGAGTGCCGCCAATATTGAGGAGTACGCCCGTATTGTGGCGGAAAAAAGCCGGTTACGTCAGTTACTGGCACTGGGAAAATCCCTCAGCGCTGATGTTTTTCAATCGAATGTTCAGTCAGGTACCCTGATTGCGCAGGCGGAAAGTCAGTTGTTCAGTCTGGCCGAAAAAGGCGCTGCCCGGCAGCAGCAGGAAGTCACCCTGTTGCAGGGAGCCGAGGCATTGATTTCTCATCTGGAGCGCATTCAGGGCAGTAACGGGATCACCGGCACGCCGACCGGGTTTCAGGTGCTGGATGAAATGACCTGTGGCTTACAGGCTGGCGACCTTATTCTGCTGGCCGCGCGTCCTTCGATGGGCAAAACCGCACTGGGGCTGGCCTGTTGCCTTGGTGCCCTGAGACAGCGGGATGAGGCGGTGGTGCAGATTTTCAGTCTGGAAATGCCGACGGCCCAACTGATGCTGCGCCTCTCTTCAATGGAAGGCGGCGTGGCTTTAAGTGCCCTGCGCAACGGGATATTGGATGACGAGCAGTGGGGGCGTATCAGCCAGAGTCTGGAACAGTTCAGCCAGTGGGATCAGCGCCTGATTATCGATGATTGCAGCCACCAGACGCCTGCGTTACTGCGTGCCCGCGCCCGCCGTTATACCCGTAAATACGGTAAACCGGCCCTGATTATGGTGGATTACCTCCAGCTGATGTGTGCGCCGGGACAGGAAAACCGCACACAGGAAATTGCCGATATCTCCCGCAGCCTGAAAGCGTTAGGCAAAGAGCTGGATTGCCCGGTGCTGGCGCTGTCTCAGCTTAACCGACAAGTTGAAGCCCGCCCCGAGAAACGGCCCAATAATGGTGACCTGCGTGATTCAGGCTCACTGGAGCAGGATGCCGATTTGATATTGCACCTTTACCGCGATGAGGTCTATCACGAGAACACGCCGGATGCGGGTATTGCCGAAATCATTATTGGCAAGCAGCGACAGGGACCGACAGGCACGGTGCGTGTGCGGTTTGAGGCGCAATATACCCGTTTTTCGGATTTCGATGACAGCGGGAGGTAACGGATGGGACGTAATACGCAGAATTTAGGCCATGCCTTGTTACAGCAGGGGCGGCAGGCCGTGGCCACGCTCAATGACAGCCCGCCGATGGCAGAAATACCGATGGTCCTGACATTAGATCAGCTACGCCCCAATCCGGATAACCCCCGGACCAGCCGCAATCCGCGCTATGACGATATCAAAGCGTCAATCAAAGCCCGTGGACTGGATGCGGTGCCGAAAGTCACCCGCGATCCGAAGGGCGATGAGGTTTATATCTTCAGTGATGGCGGGAATACGCGCTATCAAATACTGTCCGAGCTGTGGCAGGAAACCGGGGATGAGCGCTTCTATCGGGTGCATTGTTTGTTTAAGCCGTGGCCGGGACGGTTGCAGTGTGTCATCGGGCATCTGGCGGAAAACGAATTGCGGGGCGATCTCAGCTTTATTGAAAAAGCGCTGGGTATCTGCAAAGCCAGAACGATTTATGAAACGCAGAAACAGAAAAAAATCAGTTTGCGTGAATTTTCAGCGTTGCTCAGTGAAGCAGGTTTTCCTGTTAGCGATGGTCACATCAGTCGAATGGAACATACCGTGAAGTACCTCTACCCGTGGATGCCTAATCTGCTGGCGTCCGGGCTGGGAACACCACAAATACGTCCTTTATTGGTGTTGCGTCAGAATGCAGATAACATCTGGCAACAACATGTTTTCAGTATAAACCAGGAACCTACCGTAACCTTTGATGAGGTTTTTGGTCTCTGTTGCCGTAAGTTTGATGCATTGGAAGACTGGTCACCGGAGATGTTCCGCGATGAACTGATCGGTGATTTATTACAAGCATTGCCACATCCATTATTGAATTATGACCGCTGGATATTGGAGCTAGATCCGAAAGAAAGTAACCGTCGACAACTTTTTGGCGAACAGGCTACAGCGTTTGGCTCTATGCCGGAAGAACCTGAGACGAATAAAGCGGATCGGATTCGGGTACAAAACAAGGAACCGAATCCGAGAATAATTTCTCAACCCGACTCTGGGACAATACACGCCCCGGCCGATAAGGCACGAACGCCTGCTCCCTCTCCCCGAAAAAATAACCCTGTGCTCCCACCTTATCAGTCGGAGAGCGAGGAGAATTCACCTGAACCTGCCCTGCCAGCTCCTGAGGTTGAATGCCTGCATTTTGCTCAGACTGGTCTGGAGCCGGTCAGTTCCGTCTGGGACATTTCCCCGATGCAGGACGATATCGAACATCTGCAAAGCATGGCGTTCCGGCTGGCATTTGAACTGGCGGAAGTGATGGGCTGTGACAGCGACTTGCTGCCCGTGTCGGATGAAGGGTCGGCAGGCTTTTGTCTGGGGAATGCGCAGGAAGCACGGGCTTTTTCACGTTTATTACTGTCGCTGATCGGCGAAGAAGTGGCTGCGCCCACGGAATTGATGCTGACAGCCGTTCTGCTCGGCACTGCGGGACGGGGAAACGCGCCGTTACTGGATGATGCCCAGACGGTGAAGTTCCTGCGTCTTATCCGAGTACTCCGGCGTTTGCGTGAACTTCAACGCCAGATAACGCGGGAGAATATAACGATGTCGTGATACCCGTATAAGGTGCCTGCTTTCCGTGTGTTGTTCATTCATTGTGTTTTGACTGGCCTGATAGTGGAGGAAGTAGATGAATCATTTATCGCAAGCAACCAACAGCCTGCTGATGCAGTTGGTGATGGATTTGAAGAACGGCTATATCCGCCGGTGTGAGGCACTGGGGCTGGCACCCGCTGAAATGCTGATGTTGCAGCGCCTGACGATTGAGGATTTGCATTATCTGGGCAACAGCCCGGTGTCGGTGCTGAGCGTTCATATTCATCACGCCAATCTGGCCCGCATCTTACATCAGGCGCGGATTGAACAGCAGCGGATGCAACGTATTGACCGGGCACTGGAATTAGGCGGCTCGATTGAACTGATGCACTATTTTTTCGGCCTGTCGAGTCTGGAAGTTGCTGCCCGACGCCGCATTGCCGGCATGACCGTGCGGCCGGGGCGGGGCTCGCCCCTGACGGAAGACGAAAACCATGACCTGTGGCAGCGCTGGCAATCGGCAAAGATTGCCGATGCGGACAGCGCCGAAGGGCTGGATATGATGCTGGAGATGGCCACGGATCACCAGATTTCACTAACGGCCGTCTGGCACGCGGTGAAGGAGTGGCAGCAGGGCGATGCACCGGAACCGGTCAAAAAACAGGCCTGAAAGCCCTCCGTTAACTCTCAACAGAACAGGAAACGATGTCAGCAAAATTAACAGAAATCATGCCCGGCCTGAATGTGCCTCTGACGACGCCATTGTCACTGCGCCGCAAGGCGCAACATCAGGTGAGCAGCTACCAGCGGGGCGAGCGCAATTACGTCCGGCTGAAAGAAAAAGGCACCGGGTATCTGAAAATCAATGTGGGGTTGTTCTGGCGGTTGTTAAGCCGGGATGACGGACAATCGTGGGAGCTGATGCTCCATGAACGTTACAACAATGAAATTCGTAAATAGTCCGTATTGAAGTCGTGTCATTCTGCATCCTGTTCAACGTCACAGGGTGCAGCCCTGACATTATTTTTACCGACTCAATTTAAAAGCCAAGGCCGGAGATCAAGGATCATGATAAACCTGTCAGCAGACAGCATAATTGCTCACACAATTGCTAAGATGAAAATGCGTCTGGAACATCGCGCAGACGATGACATTTCACAACTTCGTAGTGGTCTGCTGTTTATGGGTAATATTCAGGATGCCTATCCCCGCCGCCTGTTACTGGATGATCGCTTGTCGCCGCTGGATAAAACGGGCTGGATGATGATCCGGCTGTATGCGTTGAATAATGAAGGTGCGGTGTTTCCCAGTTATGACGAATTGCAGGTGCTGTTGGCCTCGCCTTATAAAGGTAAGGCCTCGCGTGAAACCGTCAGCCGGGTGTTACTGATGCTGCGAATAACCGGCTGGCTGAGTTTATGCAAACGTATCCGGGATGAGCACGGGCGGGTACGGGGCAACATCTATGCGCAACACGATGAGCCGCTGACCTGCCGTGATGCCGAAATACTCGATCCCCACTGGCTGGATACCATCGCCGAAGCCTGTCGCAGCAAAAACCGCACTATCAGCCAGACGGCTTGGGACGTCATGACCGACATCAAAGAAGACCCGCTGATGCGACATGGCCATAGTCATATTCGCTTGCTGGAAGAGAGGTTAAGTGCCGTTCAGACGCCTCAGCAAAGGGTGATTCGCCAGTCTCTTCAACAAGAGGACAATCAAACCGAACTCAGGGAAATCAGGCCGGGTTCGGAAACCGGACTGAGTCAACAAGAGGCGCAGGTTGAACTGAATTCGGGAACCGAACTCAGCCTAAAATCAACGTCTTATAGGGTTTCAGCTAAACCGAACTGTTATGTACGTTCTTTCACACAAAGTGTGAATAAAAAAACATACGTAGAACCCCAAACTGCTGTTTGTCTGCCGGAAGGATTGTGCCGGCAACTGGAACCGGAAGATGTGACGATGCTGACCAGCCAGTTGCAGGCGCTGCCCGCTGAACAGGCGCAGACCGTGCTGAGTTGTCTGGACAAGGCGCTACGGGCAGGGAAAATCGGTAATCCGGTCGGCTGGCTGCTGACGATGATGAAACGGGCACGGGACGGGCAACTGTATGCACAGGCTGAAACCACCGTCGCTATTTCTGTCCCTGAAAAAATGCCGGTGAGATGCGTACAAGAAACTGAACGCCCTACGTCACCCTCCTCACAAACCCATGTCCGCAGTATGGTGAAAGAGATTCGCCAGCGACTGACACAGGCAAAATATCATTATAATGTAATTGATTGAAAAATGAGCACCGCTGGCACTGCCAGCAATGCTTAAAAGATCGCCTGTTTATGATCAGCTGATTTTCCGTGGAATACATCATATTGAGCCATTGGATTTTTAACGTTCTCCTTAAAAACATATTCACTTAAGCAAATGTATTATTGACGAGCCGTTACCCCTGAGTATGATATTCAATTCAGCAATAGGAGTGTTTATGACTCAGCTTATCCCGCTTCATTTTTTCAAATATCTTTCAGATGAGACGCGCCTTCGCATCATGCTGTTGCTACGTGAGACTGGCGAGCTGTGTGTTTGCGACATCTCAACGGCACTTCAGGAACAGCAGTCTAAAACTTCGCGCCATCTGGCCATGCTTCGCGAAGCTGGGTTGCTTTTAGATCGACGTGAAGGCAAGTGGATTTACTATCGTTTGTCTCCACATATACCGGTCTGGGCAGCCAATGTGCTTGAACAGGCTTTTCAATGTCAGCAGGTTGAGATAGCTCAGTTGAGTACGCGACTTCAGAAGATTAACTCGACAACAAGTGGTAAATCCGTCTGTCAGTAACAAGAAAAAATTTATTCAAACACATTCGATTTTTCACATATGTATATTTAGGAGAAAACCATGTGGCTTGCAGGAGCAATTTTTATTCTGACTCTGATTCTGGTGATATGGCAACCAAAGGGGCTTGGTATTGGCTGGAGTGCCGTCATTGGTGCCACACTTGCCTTGATTACAGGTGTTGTCCATATCAGTGATATTCAAGTGGTGTGGCAAATTGTCTGGAACGCAACGGCAGCCTTTATCGCTGTTATTATCATTAGTCTGTTGCTTGATGAATCGGGCTTTTTTGAATGGGCAGCTCTGCATGTTGCACGCTGGGGAGGTGGCAAAGGCCGTTGGCTGTTCACCTATATTATCTTGCTCGGAGCCAGTGTTTCCGCGCTGTTCGCAAACGATGGTGCGGCGTTGATTCTGACTCCGATAGTGATTGCTATGCTTCTGGCGCTCGGTTTCAGCAGGGGAGCCACGCTGGCGTTCGTCATGGCAGCAGGATTTATTGCCGATACGGCCAGTTTACCGTTAATCGTTTCCAATCTGGTGAATATCGTCTCTGCTGACTTCTTCAAACTGGGATTTCATAATTATGCCTCAGTAATGGTACCGGTTGATATCGCTGCTATTACCGCTACGCTTGCCATGTTACATTGGTTTTTCCGCAAAGATATTCCGAAGAGCTATGACGTTGCGAAATTGAAATTACCGCATGAGGCTATTCGTGATGTGCACACATTTAAAACCGGTTGGATTGTGCTTGTCTTGTTGTTGACAGGTTTCTTTGCTCTTGAGCCTTTAGGCGTCCCTGTAAGTTTGGTTGCTGCTGTCGCCGCTCTTGTCCTCTGGCTGGTTGCTCGCCGAAGTCATGTGATTAATACGGGTAACGTACTGAAAAAGGCACCCTGGCAAATCGTTATTTTCTCACTTGGGATGTATCTGGTGGTGTACGGCCTGCGTAATGTTGGTCTCACCGATGCCCTGTCTGGCATACTGAATATCCTAACTGATTATGGTCTCTGGGCAGCTACGTTGGGCACGGGTTTCCTGACAGCAATTCTGTCATCGGTGATGAACAACATGCCTACCGTTCTGGTTGGTGCACTTTCTGTTGAATCCAGTACGGCAACGGGCGTTATCAAAGAAGCCATGATTTACGCCAATATTATTGGCAGTGATCTGGGACCTAAAATCACTCCTATTGGCAGCCTGGCGACGTTACTTTGGCTGCATGTTCTCGCGCAGAAAAATATCATCATCTCATGGGGCTATTATTTCCGTGTCGGGATAGTAATGACCATTCCGGTTCTTTTCGTGACGTTGTCTGCACTGGCACTGCGCCTATCGTTTTAATAAACCTTTAATTATGGACTGGATCACCGGATAAACAGAAAGAGAATGAATAATGACAGATATCACTATTTATCATAATCCGACCTGTGACACTTCGCGCAATACACTGGGACTGATCCGTAACAGTGGCGTTGAACCTGAAGTCATTTTGTACCTAGAAACCCCGCCTTCCCGTGAGATTCTGATCAGACTGATGGCAGATATGAGCATGACTCCTCGTGCACTGTTACGCAAAAATGTCGAACCGTATGAAGAACAGAGTCTGATCGAAGATAAATTCAGCGATGATCAGTTGATTGATACTATGCTAACGAATCCTATCCTGATTAACCGGTCGATCGTTATCACACCAACACATACCCGACTGTACCGTCCGTTTGAAGTTGTATTGGATATTTTACCGAAACCACAGAAAGGCACATTCATTAAAGAAGACGGTGAAAAAATTATTGATGAGCAGGGTTGTCGAATAGCAGAATGCCCGTGAGGAACAATGAAAATATTTAAAAATGAGCTAGACAATATTAAACCAGAAATATTTGATACGGAAATTTCAGAGCAATGGTTTAATGCGAATCAACTTAATCATCCACCAAAAATTCTGATGCTCTATGGCTCAGTACGAGAGCGTTCATATAGCCGACTGGCAACAGAAGAAGCGGCTCGTTTGCTGGAGGCGATGGGGGCAGAGATACATATATTCGATCCCTCAGGATTGCCGTTGCCTGACGATGCACCAGACACCCATCCTAAAGTGCAGGAACTTAGAGAATGGGTACGCTGGGCAGAGGGGATGGTATGGTGTTCTCCCGAACGCCACGGTGCTATGACGGGGATTATGAAAGCGCAGATAGACTGGATACCCCTCTCTGAAGGGGCGATACGGCCTTCACAGGGGAAAACACTCGCAATTATGCAGGTCAGTGGCGGCTTACAATCCTTCAATGCACTCAACCAAATGCGTATTCTGGGGCGTTGGATGCGTATGTTTACCATTCCGAATCAATCATCCATCGCCAAAGCATGGCAGCAATTTGATGATACAGGACGAATGAAACCTTCTTCCTATTACGACCGTATTGTGGATGTTATGGAGGAAATGATGAAGTTCACTTTGCTTATCCGGGGTAACAGTGATTATCTTGCTGATCGTTACAGTGAACGCAAAGAAAGTGCAGCACAGCTTTCAGCCAGAGTGAATCAGCAGGAGATTTAGGGCAGCCGTTATTGGTACGCTCAAGAATGCGTTCACGCTCAGCCTCAGCGACAACTACGATGCTCTGAATCGCCATTTTTCCTTCGGTGTTTAGGCTATTTTCCGGAGACTGAATAGCTATCTCCTTTTGATGGCAAACAGCAACAATCCGGTACATTCAGAGATTCAATCTTTGTTCTGGGACTTTTGCCTTTCTGTTGTATAAATATCATACACTGCTGGCACTGCCAGCAGTGATTTAAAAATGATCAATTTTTAACGTCAGGTTAATTCTGCCGACTTTTCTTCTTGTCCCATAACTGGTTATCCATTGAGTCACAACCTCCTTTGCCCTGATAGTTTGACTGACTTATCAAGGCTAAACAGGAGTTTTTGTGTATGTCTGATGCAGAAGAAAAAACCGCATCCCGGCCGCCGCAGCGTGCTGGTGTCTTAACCTCTTCATTAACGATTGAACTGCATACCCACTATGCCATCCGGCTGTGGGCAGGGCGTCGACGGGAAGAGATCAGTAAGACACATCCGGTGACGGAGATCCTGGGGATGCCGCAGGTGATCAAACGGGCTGGTCATATCAGTGTGGATGCCGCTGCCGATAATCCGTATGCCGATACCTGGCTGGTGAAGCTGGAGCAGAAACTGGAAGCCGCGTCCGCCAGTCTCCAACAGAGCCTTGTGATTTTGCAGGATATCCTGAATGCGGTGCCAAAGCAGATTACCCTATCCGCCGTTTCCTCTGTCGAACCTCTGAATATCGGCGTCTACAGTCACTCGCCATTAGGCTATCGCTGTGTCTGGCTGCTGGTTGGTTACGACCAGATCGCGATGAAAACGTTTCAGGCTTTTCATTATGGGCTGATTTCACGCGCGGAGCGGGATGCCTTTCTGCACAACGGCAGCCGAGCCATCCGCCAGATTTACGGCCTGGTGCGCTCTTACCGTTCACTGGCGGTCACCCGGCAGGATATTGCAGAGAAAACCCCGGCCGGGCTGGATGCCATTAAAGTGCTGGGCGAACCGCATCCCGATATTCTGTCAGGCAAGCAGCGTTCCGCGTTCGCCTCCCCGTTACGTTCCACCGCACACGATTAACGGAGGGGAAAAAGATGCAGCTTTATTTATGTGAAAAGCCCTCTCAGGCGAAAGATATTGCCCGCGTTCTGGGAGTTAAACAGCGCGGACAGGGATTTCTCTTCAGTGCCCGTATCATTGTCACCTGGGCCATCGGGCATTTGCTGGAGGTGGCGGCACCTGAACAGTATGGTGAACAATTCGGCCCGCCGTGGCGGATGGAGGTATTGCCGGTGCTGCCCGTGCAATGGCAATGGTCGGTGAAGGAAGCCACGGCGGGGCAGTTTGCTGTCATCGAACACCTGTTAAAACAGGCTGATGAGGTGATTATTGCCACCGATGCCGATCGGGAAGGGGAAATGATTGCCCGTGAGTTATTGGAATATTGCCATTTCACGGGTGCAGTCCGGCGGTTGTGGCTGTCGGCACTGGATGAAACCAGCATCCGGCAGGCACTGTCGGCCATTTTGCCGGGGGAACAGACGGAAGCACTTTATCAGGCCGGGCTGGGGCGGGCGAGAGCCGACTGGTTAACGGGCATCAACCTGACCCGTTTGTATACCCTGAAAGCGCAGGCCCTGGGGTTCGGGGAGGTCTTATCCATCGGACGGGTTCAGACCCCGACACTGGCACTGGTGGTGAGCCGGGATAAGGACATTGCGAATTTTGTGCCGAAATCCTACTGGCAGGTGGTGGCGACACTGGAAAAAGACACTATCCGCTTTCAGGCGAAATGGCTGCCTGCCGCCGAGGATGGCGATGAAGAAAACCGCTGTATCCGGGAGACCGTGGCACAGGCCGTGCAACAGAGTTGTCAGCAGGCCACACAGGCTACAGTGATGACCGTCAGCAAAAAACGGGAGAAAACTCCGCCACCTCTCTGCTTTGATTTGGGCACGTTGCAGCAGACGGCATCCCGTCTCTGGGGGATGGGCGCCAGTCAGGTGCTGACGATTGCTCAGTCCCTGTATGAAACCCATAAAGCCACGACCTATCCACGTACGGATTGCGGGTATCTGCCTGTGTCCATGCAGGTAGATATTCCGGTGGTATTGACCGCACTGGCACGAACCGATCCGGCGATAGCTGATATTATCAACCAACTGGACAAACAACAGGTTTCCCGGGTCTGGAATGACAAAAAATCACGGCCCACCATGCCATTATCCCCACCCGTCACGCTTTTGATCTCACCCGGTTAACGACCGACGAGTTACAGGTTTATCAGCTTATTCGTCAGCATTATCTGGCTCAGTTTCTGCCCCCGCAGGAAACGGATGTGACTGAAGTGACACTGGATATCGGCGGGCAACGCTTCCGGGCGAAAGGGCGGGTCAATGTGACCACGGGCTGGAAAGCACTGTTTACTGAAAATCAGGAAAAGTCAGACGTTGATCCCCGGCTCCCGTGCTTTCATCAGGGCGAGCTCTGCCAGATTATTGAAGCCAGCATTTAGCCGCTGCACACCAAACCGCCGGCCCCATTTACTGAAGGTACTCTGATTGCCGCGATGAAAAATGCGGCCAGTCTGGTCAGTGATCCGCAATTAAAGCAGGTCTTGCGTGAGAATGCCGGACTAGGCACGGAGGCGACCCGTGCCGGCATTCTGGACACCTTGTTTAAACGCCGGCTGATTGAGCGGAAAAAGAAAGCGATTCAGTCAACACCACTGGCACGCGAACTGATTGCCGGGTTGCCGGAGGTCCTGACCAGTCCGGGCATGACGGCGTTATGGGAGCAGTCGCTGGAGGATATTGCGCAGGGTAAAACGTCGTTGGCTGTTTTTATGCAGAAACAGGCGCAGTGGCTGTTGCATTTAGTCGAACGCGGCAAGGCCCAGTCGCTACATCTGACGTTACCGAAAACCCCGGACTGCCCGAACTGTGGCAGCCGGATGCGGCAGCGGCAGGGAAAAACCTCGCCGTTCTGGGGCTGCGTGAACTACCTGGGCTGTAAAGGAATGCTGAATGACAAAGCGGTTACCCAATCGCGCAAGGTCAGGCGGGCAAATCAAAAAGTCTGACGATTTGGTTGTTGATTGACGTGTGGACGGGATGCTTTAAGAATCACCCTGTTTCTTAAATGATCGGTGAGCCTGCAACGATCGCCTTTGGGTGGCTGTAAAATTCCCGTAGCCTGAAAGGGAGTGCCTCAACGCGGTACATCTGCCCCCCTTTGGAAGCAGATATTGTCGGTTCAACGGCAATGAAGGTTCATATTCTTTATCAGCACGTCAGCAACGTCTATGCCTGACGCCCGGCGGGGAAAACCATTCCCGTCAGGGAGTCGGGTTTTCTCCGTCACATTGTATTTTTACTTCCATGGAGAACATCGTATGTCTGAGAACACCACAACCTTAACCAAAAACGACTATTTCAACCTGAATATTAAAGGACTGGGTTATCTGAATAATATCCGCCATGTCAGCACCGCCAGCGGCACGTTCCTGAGCTGTGTGATCAATGCATTAAATGGCCCGGGTGATAACCCGGTCTATGTCCGTTTTGATATCACCGTGGTTGGTAAGGAAGCGACCAGTCTGATCGGTCGTTGCCAGAAATCGGTGGATGAGGATAAGAAAGTGTTGCTGGGCTTCACATTAAGTAACCCGTCCACTGATATTTTCACCCTGAAACGCGGTGATCATGCCGGCGAACAGCGTGTCAGCCTGAAAGCCCGCCTGATTAAAGTGGACTGGATCAAAATCGGTCAGGACAAAGTCTATCAGGCTGAACAGTCTGATTCGGCTCCTCCCCAGAACGGCGTTGCGCAAACTGAATATGCAGAAAATTCATTCTGATATTCCTTTTACCCCACTGACTTGCCCTGATATTTCAGGGCAGTTCTTTTATTCTCAAAGACAACAGGAAGCAGAGATGAATATTGCCCCGATTGGTGTTCTGGCACTGCAATACTGCCATAAACAGTTACCGTTAGCTGTGTTACAAAGCCGTGCGGGATTTTATATCGGCACCATGGAGGCGGGCGTTCCGTGCTCCCGTGAATCAACCGAATATTTTGCCAGCCGTGAGCAGGCAGAGCTGGCGCTGCAACAAGGGCGCTGGACACAACGCCAGTCAGCATAACCGAGAGGAAATCAGCATGTCTTCGCGCGGCATTAACAAAGTGATTTTAGTGGGTCATCTGGGACAAGAACCGGAAATCCGTTACCTGCCAACGGGCGGCACGGTGACAACGCTGTCACTGGCGACTTCAGACAGTTGGCGGGATAAACAAACCGGCGACATCCGGGAGAAAACCGAATGGCACCGGGTAGTGATCTTCGGAAAATTAGCCGAAATTGCGGCGGAGTATCTGCAAAAAGGGGCTCAGGTCTACATTGAAGGCCAGTTGCAGACTCGCAAGTGGAAGGACCAACAAGGGCAGGATCGCTATTCAACCGAAGTGGTAGTCAATGTGAACGGCACCATGCAGATGCTGGGCAGCCGTGGTGAGGCAAAGCCAGTGGCTAAGCAGCAGAGTGCACCGAAACCCGTTCAGAAGCCCCAGCCCTCTCAGCCAACTAAAAAGGACAGTGCGCCAACACAAATGGCACAGCTTTCAACGTTGCCGGAAAAAACGGAGGAAATGGAGTGGGATGAGATCCCGTTCTGAGTGGTTTAACCTATTGCCCTGTTATCACAGGGCCTATTCTTATTTTTGAGTAACACTATGTGGTTTATTTACATACGAGCGATCAGTGTGGTCAGCTTATTTAGCCACTGACTGAAATGTGGGCATTGGGAACGAATGGTATCTAAGCCAATATCACCGACAATCAATGGGCCATGTAAGGTTTTATGATAATTGGGAATGATGGCCAAAATGCGTTTAGATGGCGCTGTTTGTGGGCTGTTGTTGATATCTTCAGGCGTATCAAATTTATCTTTGATGGCCTGTAGTGCGGCAATCGGCGCATTGTCATCAAGCCAGTCAGCAAATTTTTCGGGTTGGCAGAACAGTAAGGCTTCAAATTCATGTAATAACAGATTGGGAATAAAATTAGCCTGTCCGATATCATGAGCAAAAGCCTGCTCCAACTGTACGACCCGTTCGTTGCCTGCATTATCCCGTTGGGCATTATAGTCAGGGAAATCGGTAGGCAAACCGTAGTAATCGATAAGTGTCGTGACGAATGCCCCGGGATCTTGTCGGCATAAGCGGGTAATTTGGTGTTTTACTTTGCCATAACTCGTGATCCCACCTTTCTGGCTGGAACTTGTCTGAGCTAATATGGGAGTCAGATAGATCTGTTGTGCGAAGAAATAAGGCGCCAGTACATCCCGAACGAACGTTTCTTCCGTCTGTCCTTCTACAAAAACATGAATACGGATCATCGCTGTGGTCTCCCGCCGAGTAAGTTTTTCTTCCATAATTCACCCAGGCTATAGTCTTCAAGCCATTCGGACAGCGTTTCATTATCCAGTCGCTTAAAAGTGGAAGCGCCTTGTTGTTTGTCGACCACAATCAGGTCATCAGCATTAAACTGATTAACCAACTCAACCGACTGAGTAGAAATAATCAGTTGGTGTTGATTACTGGCATTTTTAATCAGACCAGCCAGTACATTGATTGCATAAGGATGGAGTCCGAGCTCAGGTTCATCAATAATAATCGAGTAGGGCATGTAGTCTTCGGGTTGTAACAGCACCGTTGTTAATAAAATAAAACGCAGTGTACCATCAGATAATTCACTGGCTTTAAAAGGAATATCCTGCTCTTTTTCTGTCCATTCAAGTTGAATATAGTCGGCATTATCCGGCGTAGGCCGCAGGTAAAAATCACCAAAAAAAGGGGCAACCATCTGGATGGTTTTGATAATGCGGGTGTAATGCTGCTGATGGTGTTTTTGCAGGCGATACAAAAACGCCGCTAAATTAGCCCCATCTTCCCGCAGATAATCATTGTCATTAATACGGTGGGTTTGTTTGACTTTGGCACTGTCACTCGTGTCATGAAAATGGTATACCCGCCAACAAGGTGTGATCGGCAAGGTGTCATTTTCGAGATTCGCATGATGCTGATTGACCTGAGATTCAAAATGTCCGGCTCCAATATCATACTCTCTCTTGCTGTCGCCAAAGAGTGATTCATGGCGGAACATCATACGGTTATCATTAGTGGGTTCCAGCTCAAATTTATAACCATTATGACCAAAAGAAAGCGCGGCACTCATACACTCGGTTTTTTTACGACCAAAGTGCAATAACGTGTCGGGTCCCCCCATTTTGCCAACAAGGGATTGTAAGCGCTGATCGAGTAGTACGGAGGATAAACGAAAGAAACTGATGAAATTGGATTTTCCGGCGCCATTGGCCCCAATAAGGACATTCAGGCTTCCCATTGGTAAATCACATTCTGCGATAGATTTGTAGCCTGTTATCTTAATTCTGCTTAAGTGGTCATTATTCGTTATTGGTTTCATAATTTTGCCTTTTCAGCATCATGTGACTCAATTGTGCCTTATTATACACTTTTCTGACGGTGGTCTGATGGATATTAGCTTGGGCAAGTACACCTGCCACGCTGAGTCTCTTATTTTAGATAATGCGCAAATAGGCAGTTTTTTGTTCTTTAAATCTGAGCAGAAGGTATAACCCTGTCATTTTATTTACTTGTTAAACTTACACGTTCGATTATTGAATTAGATAACGTAATTCGTTAAAGTAGAAACGCTATCGGCAAAATCCGATAGTCAGGGATTTCCAACCCTGAAAGGTCAATCCACTGGTAGGTAGTTTCTACCAGTGTGCCTGTTATCGCCCTTTCAATGGCGGTTCAGGCAGGGGAGACTCACGTCTCGCCGGATCGATTGACCTCCGGTATTGGAAACCCTGTCTGAACCACCACCAATAATCAACAGAAGGGGAAGCAGGTATGATTAACACTCAACAAGACTGGCACCCAGCCGAAGTTATTTGTGCATTACGCAAACGTGGTACCACACTCGCTGCTTTATCCCGTGAATCGGGACTCAGTTCTTCCACTCTGGCAAATACCTTATCCCGCTCGTGGCCGAAAGGAGAACTTATCATCGCGACCCGTTTGGGAATGGAACCCGCTGAAATCTGGCCCAGCCGTTATTTCGATGACTACGGCAATTTTATTGAACGAAAAATCCGTCAGTCGGTTGATGAAAATCAGGCAGCGGCTGAATAACGCACGGATAAAAAAACTAACATTGACACACAATAACGTTTTTTCGGCATATTAATTTTCAGCAAACACAGTTGAGTTGTTCATTGAATACATTACCGGGTTCCTTGCATAGTCAGGATTATTTTACGACTGAGCAGGAACCTATTTGGCATGAAAATAACGGTGTTAATCGGCTTAATCGCGGTCATACTGACGGGATGCACGACTCCCGTGAAACAACCGCTCCCTCAGCCTTCCCAAAATAGCTTTTCTTCCGTGACGCTGACACAAAATGTGCAGTCGGTTTCACCGGATATTTATCAGCAAACACCCGAAGTCGTCCGCTACGGGCGCTATGTGCTGGTCAGTACCGACCCGACAGCAGTGCAGCGTGATCCACTTTCCCAGTTGATTGATATTCAGCTTCCCACATCCCAGAGCCCCACTGTGGCTGATGCCATGCGTTATGCATTGCGCCAATCCGGCTACGCCCTCTGTGTGCCTGACAAGACGAATGATATTTTATATCGCCAACCGCTGCCATCCGTACACGCGCAGTTGGGTCCGATTCGGTTACGCACAGCATTGCAGATGATGGCAGGCCCGGCCTGGCAACTGGAGGTGGATGAGGTGCAGCGCAAAGTTTGCCATCATTTACGCCAGGGCTATCAGTTACCGGTTCCGGCTAAACAACCGCAGCAGGGAGGCGGACGTTGATGAAATTACACCAGCTCGGTGTGTTGGTATGGCTGCTGAGCAGTTCGGTCTGGGCAGTAACACCGACACCGTTAGCTTCACAGCAGACACGAACGACAGAAAGCCAGCCACAATCCCTGAAAAGTCAGGCTGAGCAGTGGCAGCTAAGTACCGGTGAATATCAGCGTTATCAGCACCTGATGAACGGGCCGCGGGGTATCCAATCGCAGGGACTTGATCCGTTGACCGCATTAGGTATTGAAGCCGAAAGCGAGGCCGAACGCCGTCGTTATGCTGAACAGTGGGTGAAGGCCGAGTTTGCCCGCACTGAAAAAGAGCTGCGTTTCCAGCGGGAAGTGAATGCGGCCTGGCAGCGGTTGTTTCCAGATGTCTTGCCGGTCAATATGGAAAAATCTCGTGAAGCAAACGGTCGCCTGGTATTGTTTGTCAGAGCCAAAGATTGCCCACAATGTGACATCCGTTTGGCTGAAGTCCTGGCGGCAAAGCAGCCGGTTGATATCTATCTGGTCGACAGCCAACGTAATGATGACACCTTACGGCAGTGGGCTAAAATGCATCATATTCCTGTTGAACAGGTTCGTAACCGGCAAATCACCCTGAATCATGATGCGGGATACTGGTTCCGGTTTGGTAAAGGACTGATGCCGGTATTATTACGACAGGGGGAGCAGGGATGGCAGGTCACGTCATTACAATGAAACGGTTGAGCGTATTCCCCATTATCGGCCTGTTATGGATGACTCCCTGCCAGGCCGAACTGAATGTGATTGCCGATTTGGGCGGCAAAGATGCTTCGCCTTTTTATGAAGGTATTCATGCTCAACCGGATGCTGTTTCTGCATTACCACCTTCTTCTTTACCCGAAAAATTGGGTGAAGCAGCCATGTTACCGGTTAACACACCGGAATTGACTCCGGGAACAGTCATAAGCCGCCCATTGCAATTACCCGGCATTGGGGCGTTATTTCTGATTGGGGATGATCCTGAATCACGCCAGTGGTTAAGCCAGCATGCTACTACATTGGCAAAATTGCATGCGGTGGGGTTGGTCGTCAATGTCAGGGAAATGGCGGACTTACAGACGCTGCGTGCGTTGGCTCCGAGTTTACACTTGTCAGCGGCTTCCGGCACAGAGCTGGCGCGTCGTTTGCAGTTACAGCATTATCCGGTGTTGATCACTGAAAATGCACTTACGCAGCAGCCCTCACTATGAGCCGTCGTTATGTGGTTGAAGCCTTGCTGCGTCCGGCTGTCGAGCTGAATACCGCTGTGGTTTCAGCGGTGGCCGCATTTATCTGCATTCGGGCACCCTGGGCGATTGCACTGGCACCCTCCGTCAGCTATGTGATGGCAGGGAGTTTTACTGTATTAGCGATAATACGCACATGGCAGGGCATTCAGGTTATCCGCTATCGCCGAAATCTGAGCCGTTTACCGCGTTACCAGATGAGCACAAAACACATTCCCGTCAGTCATCAGCGCTTGTTTCTGGGCCGGGGTTTTCGCTGGCAGCAGAAGCATACCCAGCGTTTGCAGGATACGCGACGACCGGAAGTCGAACGATTTGTGCAACCCTCTCAGGTTTATCAGCTTACCCGTTTACTGGAGCATCGAACCGAATACCGCTGGCCTCAGTTATCTGCGTTGTTACGCCGGGATTCGCCCTTTAATCCGGTGCGACCATTGCCTCCGGTTGGGGGCAATTCCATGATCCACGGTATTGAACCCCAGGAAGCGGAAGTGTTTATGGATCTGCGTGAACGGGTCGGACATACCTTAGTTATGGGCACGACTCGCGTGGGAAAAACCCGGCTGGCTGAACTGCTGATAACGCAGGATATCCGGCGGGGAGAGGTGGTGATTGTCTTCGATCCCAAAGGGGATGCTGATTTATTAAGGCGCATCTGGGCAGAAGCGCACAGGGCCGGGCGTGGCAGTGAACTGTCTCTCTTTCATCTGGGCTGGCCGGAGATTTCAGCCCGTTATAATGCGGTCGGGCGGTTTGGCCGGGTCTCCGAAGTCGCTTCCCGTCTGGCGGGGCAATTGAATGGCGAAGGCAACAGTGCCGCGTTCCGGGAGTTTGCCTGGCGGTTTGTCAATATTGTCGCCCGTGCGTTGGTGGCACTGGGGCATCGGCCGGATTACACGCTTATCACGCGTTACGTCAATAATATCAGCGAACTGTATCAGCTCTATGCCACTAAAGTGATGGTAGACAGGCAGCCTGTGCTGCTGGAACAAATCAATCAAACCCTCGGCAAGCTGAAAGAAAAAGATATTCCGCGCAATATGCAGGGTCAGCCGGATGGGCTCCGGCTCTGGGCAATGGAAATGACGCTCAGTTCTGAGGCCGGTAAACAGCTCTATGACCCTATTCTGGATGGGTTACGCTCTGCCGTGCGTTATGACCGTACCTATTTTGATAAAATTGTTGCGTCCCTGCTGCCTCTACTGGAAAAACTGACCACGGGAAAAATCGCAGAACTGTTATCACCGGATTATCTCAATATGGCCGATTTACGCCCCATTTTCGACTGGGAGCAGGTGATCCGCAAGAATGGCATTGTCTATATCGGGCTGGATGCACTGTCTGACAGCGATGTGGCTTCGGCAGTGGGCAACAGCATGTTTGCGGATTTGGTCAGTGTGGCCGGGCAAATCTATAAATATGGCATGAATGCGGGGTTGCCGGTTAGGCAGGACGGGAAGCTGGCAATTAACCTGCATTGTGACGAATTCAATGAACTGATGGGGGATGAGTTTATTCCGCTGATTAATAAGGGCGGTGGTGCCGGTATGCAGGTTACCGCCTATACCCAGACCTCCTCGGATATTGAAGCCCGTATCGGCAGCCCGGCCAAAACCGCGCAGGTGATTGGTAACTTCAACACCCTGATTATGCTGCGGGTACGGGATAACCGGACAGCCGAGTTACTCACCAGCCAGCTGCCGGAAGTGGAAATCTACAGCAAGACATTGGTCTCAGGGCATTCGGATATTGCCGATGTTGAACAGGGACAGGATTTTACCTCGTCTACACAGGACAGGGTCGGCACGGTCAAAACACCGCTGGTGACGCCGGCTGAGATGATTAACCTGCCGAAAGGACAGGCATTCGCCTTATTGGAGGGCGGGCAGTTGTGGAAAATTCGCATGCCTTTGCCCACCGGTGATGACGATGATGCCCTGATGCCGGCGAGTTTGCAGAACATCGCCGAGCAGATGCGACGGCACTACCGCACCAGTGAAAACTGGTGGGAAGAGAAGGGGTAATTTCACGTCATGGCACCGTCAGAAAACCCATCCCGTCAGCCTTCCCAACCATCCCGTAAGCATGGGTTGCTGTATCGTGTGTTATGGGAATGGCCGTGGCAACTTATCGGGTTTGTTGTGATGTCTTGGCTATTCAGTCTGTTACTGGAATATCTTGGGATGATTTTTTTCTGGCCGGACGAGGGCGCGGCTCACAGCCAGACGATGATGAAAACCGAGCTGCAATTTTTATCCTCGGAATTTACCCGGAGTCTGTTGTTGTCAGAACCTTCACAGACGGTCTCTGAGTGGTTGATGCAGGCGTATCAATGGCTGTTTGTTGACAGTGGTTTTCTGCACTGGATACAGGAGAAATCGCACTCTCAGCTTAATAGCCGCAATGACTTTCTGCGTGAATTCAATACAGTATTACATAGCATATCGGGTTATTTGCGGGAATATGCGCTGGCGACGGTATTTATCACGATGGTCACGTTAATCAGGTTGGCTATTCTGGCGCTGTCTGTTCCGCTGTTTGTGATGGTGGTGTTGGTCGCGTTGGTTGACGGACTGGGACGGCGGGATTTACGCCGGTACGGCGCAGGCTATGAATCGAGTTTTGTGTATCATCATGCCAAACGGGGGATTAAACCCGCCTGCACCATTCCCTGTGTACTGTATTTATCCTGGCCGGATGTGGTGTATCCCACGGTGATATTGTTGCCTGCGGCACTCTTGCTGGGAATGGCGGTGGTGATCACGACATCGATGTTTAAGAAATACCTTTAAATTGCTGGACGATGGCCTACAAAACGGTTGTTTGTTTTATAGGCCATCGTCAGCAGACAAGCCGCACGGCGGCGCGTCAGTGATTGCTCTCCGTCTTTGAGGCTGTTTTTTGCCAGTTTAGATGCTGAACACAATATGGCGTCTGTGATAGTTATTCCAGACTCAGGCGAGCTCTCATTTCCTTAATCAACGAAGTATCATCAAGTTCAGCACTTATCTCATGACGAATGGCATGACTGAACTTCTCACTGCGCTGGCAGCTATAGTGGTAACCATGAGATAGCCAATTCCAGCTACCTAAAACGATATAACGACCATCAATCATGACCACTTTTTCATGGGTACCTTCTATCAGGCGTATCACATTCTCTTTTCCAAGCTTGTCACGGTACTCGGCAACCAAAGACGCATCATTATCATCAGCTTGCTCAAAACGTTGATGATAATAACCATAATAAACTTTTACTTTAACACCCCGTTGCTGTGTTGCTACAAGCTGTGCCAATTCAGGTCTCTGATATTCTTTACCGCTTCGTCTTATCCACGGTGCGATCACAATCATTTCCTTTTCACTCCGTGCAGCCAGCGCACTGAATGCGGTAATATGTTCACAGTCACGATAATAACGCTGTAAGCATGGTGTTTTGCTCAGGGTTGTAAATTGAGGAGGCTGACTTCCTTGCTCAAGAAGAAAATCTTCCGCAACGCTATCGGCAAGCACCTTGAGATATCCACCCGCTTGTCGCAGACGGCGATAATTGCCGACAACGATAAATTGCTGTTTGGCACGTGAGACCGCGACGTTGAGCATATTAGGTGCATCATTTTGAAAACCCGAGGTGTCAAGAGGATGAAAAATCACCGGACTGTAAATAATAACCTCAAATCCGACACCCTGGAACTGA
The DNA here is from genome assembly GCF_002632725.1 of Xenorhabdus hominickii. Lineage (GTDB taxonomy): Bacteria > Pseudomonadota > Gammaproteobacteria > Enterobacterales > Enterobacteriaceae > Xenorhabdus > Xenorhabdus hominickii. The sequence continues at coordinate 234,729 of NZ_NJAI01000001.1, read as the reverse complement.
TGCACGGTACCGATACAGTTCTTCTGTTCGTGATTCATACGTTGAGCGAGGCGCTTAATCAGCAATGACTTTTGATTTGTATAAGGCGTGACAATACCGATATCTGCGGTCAGATCATAACCCGACTCTTCCAGCTTATCCAATAACTCTTCAATAGCGTTAACCTCATCAATGTTAGTATTAACGAGATTGCCTTTCTGACCTTCTATGCTATAGAACATTAAATGGTGACCGCCTGATTTTTCAAAGGCGCTATTGATACGTTCAGAGGGCGGTGTAGTTTCCACCGTGACACCACGGTAACCTGCCAGCCGGATAAAGAGGTCAGCAATCGGTTTCTGACATCGACGGTGTTCATCAAGAATAATACCGCGGCCGATATCATTTACCCGGCCTGAAAGAGAGCCAGCGGCTCGATGCCAGCCTGTGACGGTTGCCGGCGAAACCCGCTCATACAGCGTGTTGTTATCTGTAAAGTGACGTTCACGCAGTTGTGTCTTCAGATTTTCAGAGAGATTACGGATCGGTTCAATCTGCAACGGATCGCCGACAATCATAGCTTTCTCACTGCGGCTTAATAGTGGGACCAGCGACTCAACTGAAACCATGCCTGCCTCATCGCAAAGTGCCAGATGCCAAGGTTTATGGCCCTTTAGGTCACTAAGCTTACAATATCCGGCCATCTTCCTGGCGGATACCAGTGTCGTCGCCATTACCGGATATACCAGCGACAATGCACAGTAGAATTCATCCAACTTATCCAACCAGCGAAGAAAGCCTGGGGGATAGCGTTTACTGAACATAGTCTGCCAGAGTGTTAGCACCTCTTCCAGTTCGGTTTTCCGTTTTAATTGTTCCTGCCAAAGATAGCCAATAGCCGCTTCAAACATTTCCCGATGCTGACGCACAAAGCGTTTGCGCAGTATGTCATTCCAGTTACCTTCAGGATAACGCTGCTGATACTGAGTCACCATTTGTTGCGCATATACGACTTTATTCCATTGAGTCTGCAAATCTGCCACTTCGACACTCAGGCTGAGCAAATTATCTTCTTGCTGCACATCAGGCTCAGGTTGTAGGAGCAGTTTCAGAAGCCGGAGATTTTCTATCTGTTGCGACAGAGATTCGCTCGCATCTGCCAATGCGGCTAACTGTTGATGGGAAAGTTCAGTCAGATTGAAATATTGAAAATCCTCTGAAGCGGCAGTATACATTTGCTGTAATCGTGCCCGGTATTTTCCTTCAAACAGACGAGTGAGATGCCGCCAGATACCTGTGCGTGGATAGTCACGGTAATGTAGCTCAAGCGCTGGACGCAGTGGTGAATCCATCCAGCGGAGAATTTGTTTTACGTTATAGGGTTGAGGCCAAGTCGCTTGCAGGATTTGATAAACTTTTCCTGCCTGCTGATATAATGCCTTTTTCTGGCGTAATACCTGAAGACGTTGGACTAGCTGACAGGAAAAATCATTAAGATCGTCAGGATGACTAAACGAAGCATCAATACCCTGATGTTGTGCATGAGCAGCAAATGCAGTGAGTTTTTCCGCGAAACGTCGGGGAAGCTCCTGTACGCTTGTTGTATCCAGCTTGCAGTCGGTAACAGATTGTAGAGCGGCGGCTTTATCATTCAAGTATGTCTGATAGCAAATATTCAGCTCATTGTAATGCCGATGCAAAATCGCTAAATAGTCACGCTGAATGTGTTCCTCATAACGTTCTTGTCGCCAGCGGCTAATGAGTTTCTCTAGCCGTACAAGCTCATTTTGTATCTTCTTCTTAGAGCCACCGTGAAACCAGAGCCAGTCAAGCTGTTGAGTCAGCGGGTCATTACGAAGATCATCAATAATATTTTCCACCGCTTTTATTGCGGTAGATGTCACCAGCATACCTAAATTGCGGTCATTGCCGTCAGCAATGAGTAATGCCCGGGCGACCAGTTGCTGGGCAATCAGCGATTTAAACAGTGTAGTTTTGCCTGTTCCCGGGGCACCCTGTACGGCAATCAGGGGCTCATCCTGATTAATCGCTTGTATTGCTTCCATCTGCCCATGCCCAAGCGGATAGTGTGTTTCAAACAATCCTCCGGTTACTCGCTCATATTGCTCTGGAGGTTCTTCCTCACTGTGAGCATGATTGAGGTATTGTTCCAGCAGAGGAAACGCATCGTTGGTATTGCCACATAACCAACTGAAATCTTCGATATCACGTTTCAGGTTGTAATCTTCATTATGTAGCGGAGCCACGAGGGCGTTGAATGCGGTTTCCAGTTCTCTATTTTTACCGTCAGGCTGCGTGGTGACCCAGCATTGAAGTGCCTCAAACGCTTCAAGGAAGGTGTCATATTTACAACCAGTCAGAGCGCTGACCAGACTCATCATATGGCGATTTTCACCCAACTCAGCCAGTTGAATGCCAAACATGTCACGGAAGGCAGAGGGTAACGCGCTGACCTGCTGTCCGTCTTTAACCGGTAGCAATAGAGAATGGCTATTTTGTTCAAAAAACGATTTTGGCAGAGGGAAAGAAAATAATGGCAGGTACTTAACGTTAGCTTTATCACGGTCATACTCGATACAGCGCAACAGTGGAAATAGCAGGTTGACCGGCTCAATATGGGTAATCTCACCCTTGTTGCCATATTTAACAAAATGCCTGCGCCAGTTTTCATACATTTCAGGCGATATGTGGAGGAGCACGCCGTTTGGCGTCTCCTTACAATTGTCTTTATTGAGTACGAGCTGGTGATCTTCATGCACTAAACTGGCCGATATTTTACTCTTCTCTGCGCCACTGCATTTTAGATAATCTTGCCATGCTGTAAGGATAACTTTCGAAGAATTTTTCATTATACTGGATATGCCTTGTCAATCCATTTTCCTTTAAATTTATGTAAATAGAATAACATAGAAGGGATAAGGCGGGTCTGTGATTCTTGTCAACTTAACCAAAGTGTATAGATGAAACGTTCAAATTAATCCGCAGCATGTCTATTCCTACATAATGAAACCATTAACCCAATAAATTAGTCAGGCCACTTACCTAATTCTCACCCAAGAATAAAGAGTTTATTGCTGATCTGATTTAGAAAACACCGCATCCTCGCACTCGGAGTCTATGATGAGGTGAGTCTTTATGCGTTGTTGCTTTTCGATATCCGGTTCTGTCTGTTTGCTGGGATTGACTGTATTGTGTATGCCACTGGCTTATGCGGCTGAGAAAGATGAGCTGGCCAGTGCCAAACGTCTGATTGATCAGGTTCAGATGGCACTGGAACGCGCAAACATCGCCGAAAAGCAGTCTGACATGTCAGAACATCCTCGTTATAACTTTGATTATTCACGCATCAGGGCCGACCTCCATACCCTCAAAGCCGGTATCGACCGCTACCTGAGTCCTTCCCGCGATCAGCCCCGTGTTCCCGTCCCCCTCTCCGGCGATTACCGCCAGGAACATCCGCAATGACCCCTGCCCAGCGCCATGCCTTTGAAGCGGCTTCAGGACACTTTGATATTTATTTTCTGTCTCTGGTGTGTGTCGGCTTTTTTCTGGCCACGTTGTTTTTGTGGGCGGCCTGGGCGGCGGTGGAGGTCTGGAACGGCTGGGCGAATGAAAAAGTGCGTAATCAGACCCTCAGTCAGTTTGCTCTTCGAACCGCAGTATTGCTGGTCGTGGCGGTCTGGATGTTTGCCAGTTGAGTCAATGAACATAACAAAAAGGAACTGAATCACTATGAAACGAATTTTTACCACTTGCCGTCAGTTCAGCACAAACCTGATGACCCGGGTCAGCACTTTTCTGTTGCTGCTGGGTTTTTCCTGTGAATCGGCCTGGGCCGATTTGCCTTCGATTGAACCGCCCACAAGTGGGGGCCGTGGCGGATTAATGGGGCAGGTAAAAGGGTATGCGCAGGATGGCATTGTGATTGGCGGGCTTATCCTCTCCGCAGTGGCGTTCTTTAAAGTGGCCTCGGCTGCGGTGGAAACCTTCTCCGAAGTGCGCGATGGCAAAGCCACGTGGACCCAGTTTGGCTCGATTATTGTGGTTGGTATTGTGTTGCTGGTTGCGGTGATCTGGTTGCTGGCAAAATCGGCCAACATTATTTTTTAAGGTGCCGCGGATGCAGACGATCCCCTTTTTACCCGATCGCTTAAACGCCGAACCCGTCGTATTTCGCGGCTTCACCACGCCGGAGATGGGGCTGGCAGCCATCGCAGGGCTGGCCCTCGGTCTGGTGGTCAGCCTTCCCTTTATTCCGTTTGCCGGTTGGGTGATGCTGCCGACCGGCATGCTGATGATGCCGTTGTTACTGATGAGCGTTGGCGGGCGCTGGCTCGCTCAGCTGAAGCGGGGCAAGCCGGAAAACTATCTCTGGCAGAAACTGGAAGAGAAAAAACGCCGATTAGGGCTGGGTGACCCAACGTTGATTATTGCGGCGCAGGGCTGGTCATTACGCCGCAGCAGGCAGGCGCACTGCAACGGGAGAGGCGTGTTATGAGTCGCTTTCGTCATGCGGTCAGAAACCGGGACCAGCATATTCTGACCCTGCGGGTGGCGTGCGGCATTCTGGTGGGGGTGCTGCTGCTGAGCCTGCTGGGCTGGATGGCTTCCCCGCGCAATCTCACCATTCATAACCCGCCGGATTTACGCAGTGGCAGCACCCGGGCGTGGTGGGAAGTGCCGGCACCGAGTGTCTACAGCTTTGCCTTTTATATTTTCCAGCAACTGCATGCCTGGCCGAAGAACGGGGCACAGGATTATCCGGCCAAAATTGAAGCCTTATCGCCGTATCTGACCCCCGCGTGTCAGGATTTTCTGCGTGCGGATGCCCGAATCCGGGCTGACAGCGGTGAACTGCTCGATCGGGTGCGGGTGGTGTATGAAGTGCCCGGCCGGGGCTATGAGACCCGCAGTGTGAGGGTGCTTGATCGCGATAACTGGGTGGTACGGCTGGATTTGGTGGCGGATGAATATTATCACGCCGAACCGGTCAAACGGGCATTGGTGCGCTATCCGCTGAAAGTGGTGCGCTGGGAAGGCGATGCGGAGCGTAATCCTTTTGGTCTGGCACTGGATTGCTACGACGGGATGCCACAGCGGCTGGAAGCTCTGCCACCGTCAGCGGAAGAGAAAAAAGGCGTATTTCAATGAGAAGAGATGTATTTGACTGGTGCAGTGTCTGGCTGGTGCTGCTCAGCCTCCTGCTGTTCAGCGTTGGCACAAAGGCCGATGAGCTGCTGACATGGGAGCGGATCCCGTTACCGGTTACGCTTAAGGTCGGGCAGGAGCGGATTATTTTTGCGGACCGCAATGTCCGTGTCGGTCTGCCCCCGGCACTGGGTGAGAAATTGCGGGTGCAGAGCACGGGCGGTGCGGTTTATCTGAAAGCCAACAGTGCATTCCCGTCAACCCGACTACAATTGCAGGACAGTGAGAATGGCGAAATTATCTTACTGGATGTGACCGCCGGCAAAACCGAGGTCAGCGAACCCGTGCGTATTATTTACCCGGCTGAAAAATCAATAGATTCAAAAGATAAATCGCACTCACAGAGCAAACCATCATTGTCTGCGCCTACTCCCGTGCTGTTAACCCGCTATGCGGCCCAGCAACTGTATGCGCCCCTGCGTACGGTGGAGCCGGTCAGTGGCATTCAGCTGGTGAACCTGCATCTGGCTGCCTCCATCACCACCCTCTACCCGTCAGAGCCGGTTGAAGTGACCCCGCTGGCCGGCTGGCGACTGCATCATCACACCGTGATGGCCCTGAAACTACGCAATACCGCCAAACGGATTATCTCGCTTGACCCACGCGCCTTACAGGGACAGTTCGTCACTGCCACCTTCCAGCATCGCTGGCTGGGAAAAGCCGGAACGGCGGAAGATACCACGGTACTCTATCTTGTTACCCAAGGGGCGCCGGGTAACGCCCTCATTCCTGAACCGGTATTGGTAAAACCGGGAGGCCGCGATGCAGATTAAATCCAACAGTCTGGTAAAAATACTGGTGCCGACCGTATTGGTGATTGGTGGGTTTATTGGTATCAGGAGTTGCAGCTCAACAGAGAATAGCGCGCCGGATAAACCACAGAATAACGCTCTGGCGACCCTCTCTCCGGAAGAGTTACAGGCGCTGGGGGTGGGTGGAGATACACCGGAAGATACCCTGCACACGCTGGTCGGGACGCTCAATGCCGTGCGGGCAGAGCAGAAACGCTTAGACCAGCAGAATGCCGCGATGAGAAAAGAAAATGACCAGTTAAAAAATCAGCAACAGGATGTTGCCGGTCAGATAGAGGCTGCGGTTGCGACTATCCGGCAGGACGATGAACAGCGTCAGCGCACGTTACAGGACGAACAGCAGGGATTGCTGGCCCAGATTGATTTGCTCACTGAACGGTTAAATTCAACGCCGTTGTCGGCACCGGATAATCAGATACCCCTGGGTAGCGGGCTGGCAGGGAGTTCATATTCTGCCAGCACTATCAGAGGACAGGATGACCTTATCTGGGTTACCCCGGCCGATGAAAAAATCCCCGATAGGCAAACGATGGGCAATGGAAAAACGGCGGCTCAGTTTCCCACCTCTTTTTTAAGCGAACAACCGACCACCGTAAAAAATAATCCACAAGTTCCATCGGCTAAGGCCGACAACGAAAAACCGGTCTACACCCTGCCGGAAAATGCCACTCTGGTGGGCAGTCAGGCTATGACCGCATTATTAGGTCGCGTTCCTGTTAATGGCACAGTCACTGACCCCTATCCGTTTAAAATTCTTATCGGTAAAGATAACCTGACCGCTAACGGTATCGAACTGCCGGAGGTGGAAGGGGCGGTGGTGTCCGGTTCCACCAGTGGCGACTGGACGTTGTCCTGCGTGCGTGGTCAGGTCAATTCCATCACCTTTGTGTTTCAGGATGGTACCGTGCGTACTTTGCCGGGCAGCGGACAGAATCAACAGGGTATCGGCTGGTTGTCTGATGAAAACGGCATTCCCTGCATCAGTGGTGAGCGTAAATCCAATGCCAGTACTTATTTACCAACATTGTTTGCGTTGTCAGCCATGAATTCAGCCGGCAATGCCCTGAACGAGAGCCAGCAAACCGCCCAAACCAACGGTACCGGCGGCATCACATCCGCATTAACCGGCAATGCCGGTCAGGCGACACTCGGCAAAGCAGTGGCCGGGGGCATGAATGAGATGAGCGAATGGTTCAAACAACGCTACAGCCAGACCTTCGATGCCATTTACGTCCCACCCGGTGCCCATGTTGTCGTGCATATCACACAAAGTCTGGCGATTGATTATGAAACAACAGGCCGTAAGGTGCGTTACGGTTTTAGTGAATCAGTTCAACGTCATCATCAGGAAGCCTTAGATTAATGGAAACGACGTCTTCTCCATGGCTGTTTAGTGCCAGCCAGCCTTATTGTCTGCAAACCCATATAACTCCACAGGCTGAACCCACACCAGTTCAGCTTGACTGGCGACCCGGGCGTACCCAGGGCAGTCAATTATATCTCTTTAGCGGCAATGAGAGCCGATTGCTGAATGACGGGGATTTTACCGTTTTTCGGCTGACCGAATTTCAGTGGCAATCAATGCTTGCAGGCAACAGCGAGGCTGAACACTGGGAGCGCTTGCCGTTTACTTTATCGGAACTGGCGGTACACCCGGAATTTGCCACGTTTACCCTTATTAGTAGCCCGGAGGCTCAGGGATGCGAAAAATAACCTATGCTATCGTGTTAGGTCTGACGGGGCTGCTGGCAGGCTGTTCAGCCTCGAAAGAGATGTTGCTTCCGGCCGGCGAACAGACGGTGCTGGCCATGTGGCAGGGAAATCAGGCGGGGCAGAGCGTAGCACAGGCAAGGCAAATTTTGCGCCGGGCGTTAAACCCGGCCGAACGGAGTCGGGCATTGAGTGAGCCTGACAATTACAGCCGCTCGGCTGAGCATGAAATCAGCCAGCAGTTTCCCCGCCTGCCCAATCCCGATATGGTGATGTATGTCTACCCGCATCTGGTGGCAGGCAAGACGCCGGTACCGGGCTACAGCACGGTGTTCCCGTTTTATCAGCAGGTGCAGTATGCCCTGCCGGGTGAACGCACGGAGGCACCGTAATGGAAAACCCCAATGCATTGCACCGTCCCGGCAAACTGCGCGAAACGGATGAAGCCGCGATTTACCGGGCGAATCCGTCGATTATTGACTACCTGCCCTGGGTGGAATATCTGGAAGACGGGCAGTGTTTATTGCTGGATGATGGTGTGTCCGTGGGGGCCGTCTATCAGATTGAACCCATCGCCACCGAAGGACGCCCTGCCGAGCGGTTGCTTGAAATCCGTGACCAACTGGAAGATGCGATTCAGGACAGTCTGGATGAGGACGATATGTCCCCGTGGGTGGTGCAGTTTTTTTGTCAGGATGACGATGACCCGTCGGGTTACCTCAATACGTTACGGGGCTATGTGAAACCGTGGGCGCAGGGTACCGCCTTTACTGACGCTTTTCTGGCAGAATCAGCACGTCACCTGAACAACATTGCGCAGCCTGACGGGATATTTCAGGATAGCTTAATCACCGGGCAACCGTGGCGGGGGCAGCAACGCCAGACGCGCATGGTGGTTTACCGCTGGTTGCCTGCGCATAAATCGAAGGCTCACCCTCAAACGGTATCGTCGGTGGCAGCACTCAATCAGGTCTGTGAACGACTGGTCTCCTCACTGGCATCTGCCGGTATTGTGGCGACCCGACAAAATGGTAGTCAAATTCACCACTGGCTGCTGCGCCATTTTAATCCGGCCCCGGACTGGGGCATGACCAAAGCCGATTTTTATCGTGCGGTGCGTTATGAGTCATCCGCACAGTCCGATCTCCCGGTGAATAATGACTTTGCCGAAAGTCTATGGTTTACCCCGCCGGTGTCTGATCCCGATAACGGTGTCTGGTGGTTTGACGGCCTGCCGCATAAAGCAGTGCCGGTTGAGCGCCTGCGGCGTCCGCCCGAGCCGGGCACCCTGACAGGGGAAGTGAAACGGGGAGACAATATCAATGCGCTGATGGATATGATGCCGGAAGGCACTGTGGTCACGCTGACCATTGTGGCGCAGGCACAGGATACACTGGAAGAAAGCTTCACCCGACTGGCAAAAAATGCCGTAGGGGAAAATACCGAATCACTGCGCGTCCGGCAGGATGTACAGGCCGTGAAGGAATTACTGGGGCGACGCCATAAACTGTACCGCAGTGCACTGACCTTTCTGGTGCGCGGTCAGGATTTAGATAATCTGAACCAGCGGGTGCATCAGTTATCTTCCACATTACTGAGCGCCGGATTACAGCCCGTGCGACCTGAATTCAGTGTGTCCCCGCTGAATGCTTATTTACGGGCGTTGCCGATGGGCTTTAACCCGCAGAAAGATAAAAAACACTGGTACAGCCGTCTGACGTGGGTCCAGCATCTGGGAGGACTTATGCCTGTCACCGGACGCTCAACCGGCACCGGGCATCCGGGCTTCAGTTTCTTTAACCGGGGTGGAGCACCGCTGACCTTTGATCCAATGAACAAACAGGATCGCACCCAAAACGCGCACTTATTGCTGTTTGGCCCGACTGGGGCAGGGAAATCCGCCACGTTGTGTGCTTCGCTGGTACAACTGATGGCGATCCACCGTCCGCGTCTGTTTATTGTCGAAGCGGGGAACAGTTTTGGATTGTTGGCAGACTATTACGCCAGTCTAGGGCTGACGGTGAATAAAATCGGTATTAAACCGGGTTGTGGTGTCAGTCTGGCGTTGTTTGCCGATGCGCATCAGTTGCTGCAACTCAGTCCAAAACAATTACGGATTAATGAAGCCGATATTCCGGACACGGAGGAAGGACAGGAAGAGGGCGATGAACAGCGCGATATTCTGGGTGAGATGGAAATTGCGGCCCGGCTGATGATCACCGGCGGTGAGAAAAAAGAAGAAGAACGCCTGACCCGTTCGGATCGCGGTTTGATCCGTGAAGCGATTATGCTGGCCGCACACACCAGCTATGAGGCAGGGCGTCAAATGGTGGCCTCAGACTTACAGGATGCACTTTATGCCATCGCCCGTAATCATCGGCAGGATGAACACGGTCAGCCCTTAATCACGGCACACCGTCGGGCACGGGCCGATGAAATGGCCGGAGCCATGTCGATGTTTACGCAGGGATTTGAAGGCGAGCTGTTTAACCAATCCGGTAGCCCGTGGCCGGAAGTGGATGTGACGTTAATTGATTTGGGTACACTGGCACGGGAAAACTACTCGGCACAGATGGCACTGGCGATGGTGTCACTGATTAACACCGTCAATAACCTCGCCGAACGCGATCAGTATCAGGACAGGGAACTGCAACTGGTGATAGACGAAGGCCATATCACCACCACCAACCCGCTGTTGTCCCCCTATATGACTAAGGTCGTGAAAATGTGGCGTAAGCTGGGTGCCTGGTTGTGGCTGGCCACGCAAAACCTCGCTGACTATCCCGACACGGCTGAAAAAATGCTGAACATGGCGGAATGGTGGTTATGTCTCACCATGCCCCCGGATGAAGTGGAGCAAATCGCCCGCTTCAAAAAACTCAATGAAGAACAAAAAGCCGTACTGCTTTCTGCCAGTAAACTCCCGCGTTGTTATACCGAAGGCGTGGTGCTGGCGAAAAAAATAGAAGCGTTATTCCGGGTTGTGCCACCGAGCCTGTATCTGGCACTGGGCATGACGGAAAAAGAAGAAAAGTCTGAGCGAAGAGCGTTAATGCAGACATATCAATGTAGTGAACTGGAAGCGGCAGTTTTAGTCGCAAGAAAGATGGATGTAGCTCGGGGGTTACAGGTTGATCCCGACCATCCTGTATAAACGTGGGTAACATAGTCTGCTCTTTCTATGGATACAGGCCACACTGGAAGGTAAATGCTTTATCACATGATTTTTTCATCCTAAAGATGGCTCATGTTCATAAACACATCACATAAACTCACATTTTTAGGCACAATGATACTGATATCATATTTTTTTGAGCTGAAAAGAAAGGAAAAAAGATCCCGGCCATTTTCCAGTTTTCTTGTCTTATCGAGTGAGTCAAAATAGCGGTGGATCTCTGAGATGACTTTTTTATGTATTTCACTTTTAACTAAATCATCTCTCTGATAGAGGCTTTCATCGTCTCCATCGTACAGTTCACGAAGATAACGAATATCGTCCTCTTCGTCTTTATCCATGGGAGACCTGATTAAGGCCATGATTTCATCCGTGCGATCTTTCTTGACACCAGTAAAAAAATCATGAATACATTGCTGTAACTGAGGTGTGCATTTTCCCTGTGGTTTCGGCCGTTTGACTTCTTCAAACGTAGATTGTTCCGCCGACATTTTTAGCATATCCGTCATGATATTTTTAAATTCGTCCGGACATTGGGTTTGCTTGACTTCTGCATAAACACAGCGGCCATAATAACCGGCATTGTAGGTGTAATTGTATTTTCTGATGGTCAGAACATAGGTTCCCGGCGGAGGTTCATACCCGCTGATTTCAGAGGATTCATAGGCAAATTTGAAGTAGATCCCGTTTTTTTTGTTATAACCGATTAGGTTTCCTGCCTCCGAAAAATCGGTGACAGTGCATCCATGATCGCAATAGAAGGGGATCTCACCATTAATGAAAAGAAACCATCCTTCCGGAAAAGTTATTGCGTTTTGCATTGGGTTTATCATGTATTGTCGTCCTTTTCATAATGTATGATTGTGGTTATAAAAATAGGTCATGAACTTATTATATGACAGCGGCCACCATAGAGCTAACATAATTTGAACATTTTCCGAGTAAGAAAAATGGAATATTGCAAGGATTTTTTGTCTTTTTCTTTTACATATTTTCTATATCAACTACTTTTTAATATTATAGGATTAAAAACAGCCATTTTTTTATCTTTAGACATTCCACATGGATAAAGACCTTCTTTATATATTTCGAATATCTTTTCTAAGATTGATTCCTTTTGTTCCCCCAGTATATATCTTTGGATAGACAGCATTTTTAGTTGGTAATAGATCTCATCTAAGACCTCAAAATAAAAGTCATCATAATCTGAATTCTCTTTCTTTACTTTTTTCTTTCTATAATAAATTGATATTTTGCTTTGGTGAGTAGAAAAAACTTCCTCTATATCATTTAAATATTCATCAGCATCATCATACTCATTACTTAATCTGAATTTTCCAATTGAATTATCAATAATATCTGACCATACAACATATCCATTAGGTAATATTTGCTCAAAAGCTAGAGTTAATGCTAATTCAAGATCACTAATTTCTAAATAAGATTCAAGCTGAGCACAGGGAGTTCCAAAAAGTAATTTTTCAGATAAAAGAAAATTCATTGGTTCAATCACAAATTCTTTTTTTACATCAATCATATGTCACCTATTTATCGCCTTTATATGTATTTCCAGAACTCTCCCTATATTATCCGTTATGCAGTATAGCAACCATTTTTTGCAATAATTTACTGAATAATTTTATTTTTCAACACCTTTTACCTTTGGTAATGGAGGTATTCTGCTGAATAGGAACTGATGGGGATTATAAATTAGGATGATGATTAAAAACCGGAAGAACAGCGGATCTTGCCGGTTTTTTTATGAAGTTATTATACGGAATTGAATTTATTATCCATAAAAATAGTCAAAGAAATTTACAAAATTGTCTGAACCTATTAATGGTTCAATTTCCTTGGTAATCATTTCAATAAACTCTGTTTTCAGTTCATCATCTTCATCACAAATTTCAAAAATGTCAAATTCACCATACACTATTTCAATTAGTTTTGATAGAGATAAGAAAAAATCGGCCAACGAATCAGATATTTTAAATGGTCTTCCAGAATCATAGTTAGCGTAAACAGGAGTATCTTGAGTATCTAATAAGGCAATGATTGGTTTTCCCCCACCAATATCATCCATGAATACCAAATTATTATCTGGCCAATTAGGATTTTTTGTTATCTTATCTGAGTTTTTTATCCAGCAATATCCATATTGAGCTTCCTCAATCTCATCAAAATTAAAAAGCTTGATTGGAGCAAATCCAGTTTCGATTTCTATATCTATAGGAAAAAAATTTTCAAATAAGAATGAAATTTCTTTAGATATTTTAATATAATCAGGCCATGTTTGATTGGTATCATAACTTTCTTCGAATTTACCCTGAAGAGTAAAATTTTTGTGAATATTAACTAGTTCACTTAACGCTTTTTCTAATTTTTTCATGTTAATCTCTTGGAGTAATTAAATTTATTTAGCTTTACATTTTTTCAGCTGTAATTGCCTTATTGTTTCTTCCCTGTCAATTAGGCGACCTTTTCCTGGATATATTCATATCATTCTTGCATTCACATAATAAGTGCAACACCGTTATAAACGAAGTAAATGAGTTGATATTCCTTTAAATAATTCATTCGGTGTTTTGTAATTCCTCGTTTTACGAGGACGATTATTTAATCGGTTTGCCACAAGATTCACCTCTCGCTCTGATACCTGATTAAAATCAGTTCCCTTTGGGAAGTAATCTCTGATTAATCCATTTGTGTTCTCATTTATTCCTCTTTCCCAAGGGGAATACGGGTGAGCAAAATAAATTTTTGCCTCTAAATTTTTACTGATAAGAGCATGTTCAGCAAACTCCAGTCCGTTATCAAAGGTAATTGTTTTAACTTTGTTTTTTATCCCAGATAAGTGTCTTGTTGCCGCTTTTGCAACGCCTTTTGCTGTTTTATCTTCCAGTTTAATGATGAGAGTAAATAGCGATTTTCGTTCAACTAAGGTCAATAATGCACTTTTATGATCTTTGCCAACAATAGTATCGCCTTCCCAATCACCAATACGCTGCTTTTTATCAACACATTTTGGACGTTTTTCAATACTGACTCGGTTTTTGATTTTTCCTCGGTGTTCATCACTTCCGTAGCGTTTACGATATGGTTTTTTAGCTATCCTGAGATTCTGGCATAAGTCACCACCATTCACTTTATCTTTATAAATCAATCTATAAACTGTTTCATGATGCAAAGAGATGATATTTTCCCTTTTGAGATAACCAACGGTTTGTTTAGGACTCAAATCTTGCCAAGTTAACTGTTTAATCAATTTGACGATCTCAGGTGTCACTTTTACGGCTTTTATCGCGGCATGACGGCGCTCTGAGGCTTTAAGTTGAGCCTGTTTAGGGCAGTATTTCTCGTCTTCCTGGTTTCGTCTCAATTCCCGGCTAATTGTTGATGGATTTCTATTAAGAGACGTTGCGATAAAGCGTTGTGTAAAACCGGCTTCTTTTAAACTAAAAATCTGGTATCTTTCTATTTCGGTCAGTTGTGTATAGGCCATAGTGCATTTTCCTTTGGCGAGAAAGATGCCTACTATAGCAACTGACCGCCTTTCTTAAAAATTGCACTTATTAGGCGAATCCAAGATTGATTAATAAATAAATAAATAAATAAATAAATTATTGTCTACGTCATCAGGGTTTTTACCATTTAGTGGGAATACAATATTTCTAGGGTCTCCTTTCCAAGCCCCTCCTAAGGCTCCATTGCCATTTCGGAAAGGTTATTTCATTTTAGATTGGATTATCATGTATTGTTGTCTTTTTCAAAACTTATGATCGTGGTTAGGACTCATAATATAATTCACTTGTTATATGAATACAGCCTTGAGGGTTACAAAGTAATATGATGATGAAAAAGCCGGAAAATAATGTGGTTCTTTCCGGCTTTTTTCAAAATCTATGACTATATTTGATATGTGACTTAGCCTAAGTAGAGTTTTTCTAGCTATATCATGCTCACATATCTAGCTACTTTCATTACCGTTTATTTATAGAGTATATATATACTTTTTCACCTTTGTTTTTAAAATATATGCCTTCTAAGTTTTTAGTATCATCATATTCTAAATAAATAGAGTTGCATGCGTTTATATTATAATGTGTCATGGATATTATTTCAGAAATAACATCATCATTATAAATATAATGATAACCAAAAAAATCGCCATCATCATCTACTCGATAGCATTCTTGATTCTTTCCCTGATCATCCAAAATTAATTTTGTCAGAGACCTAAAATCTCCTCGAAAATCTTTCAGTATACTGAACACTTCATTATTGGTTCTGATAATATATTCAATATCTTCAATCTCTGAACGCGTATTATATCTGATAATTTTATCTATATTACCATTACCAATGTAACAGTAAGCATTTTTTTTGTTTTTAGGCTCTCTTTTTAGCATGCTATCAGAACTATAGCCTGTCAGCTCACTATAAAAGGGAATGACACCATAAGCTCTGGATTTAGACCAAGATAAAACTGTATCACCAAAGCTACCATTGTTTATTTTTTCATCTAACTCTGCCGTTGAAAGTAACTCTTCCTTTAACTTAGTAAGATGGTTATTCATTGTCTTGATCAATGTTTCCATATTCTGTCCTGTATATTAAGGCGTTGGCCATTTTCCACTAGCCAACTGAAAAACTTTACCGTTAGCCAATTCATCTTTTAGAACTTTAAGAGCAGCAAAAAATTCTTTATCTGTTTTACTGTTTATTAGGCTATCATAAACATGTTGTTTATAAGAATTGCCATGCACCCCATTACCTTTATGTGCTGTTGTTTTTGCACTAGGAACCCTGTCCTTACCCGTATTTGGTAACCAAATACCATTTCTTTTATCATTAATATTAATATCTAAAGAGTCCATCAGGTCCCGAAGTTCTTGCATTCTCTTATCTTTAGCATTAGACATAACAATATGATGTGCATCATGTTGACCTCCCAAGTTAGGTTTAGCACCTAAATTTTCTGCTAATATTTTGGCGTCTGAACATGTGGAAAGACCAAGCGGATCAATCCATCCTGTGGGATTATGAACATAACTATAGGGGTTCTCACCTCCTGTCAGCCCAATCGGATCCGGCGTCAGATACTGCCCCGCAACAGGCGAATAATACCTGAACCGATTGTAGACCAGCCCGCTCTCTTCATCCAGCCACTGGCCGGCGAACTGTTGACCCGGATTGTACTGTGCATTTTCACCTGCGACTTTCAGTCGTATCCCGTATAGGCTTTGAGGTGGCTGACGCCAGACACGGTGACCTTGCGGATTAAACAGTGCCAGCGGTTCTCTTGTTGGAGCACACACGGCATATTGCGTTTGCACTTCCTCCGCCAGCAATTCACTGCGGTTGTCTGGGTCGGGGGTGAAGAACTGGATTTGTTGCGCCAGCAGCTGCCAACCGTCAAATACCAGATGCCGGATACTGTACAACCGGTGGTGCCGGTATTCACGGATTTCCACCGGTACATCCCCGTCCCACAGATAGGTGGTGCGCATGCCGGTCGGTTCACAGACTTTCTCCGTGCGCCGTCCAAAGGCATCATAGCGGTAGTTCCACTGCTGGCCGCCCGGGGTCTGTACCCCGATAAGCTGATTTTGACTGTTCCAGCGGAACTTGGTGAGCTGAGCGCGGTGACCTGCCTGCCAGAGCTGCATAGCGGTCATGCGACCAGCATCATCATACTCAAATAAATGCTGACCGAGCTGGCGTAACCGGTGGCCTTTCTGGTAAAGACGTTCCCCGTCAATGTCGTGCAAACCGTCAAAACGACGTGCTGGGTAACCGGAGGCATCATATTGATAATGTTCCTGCAAGCGGTTCCAGTCGCTGACCGAAGTCACTTGACCGTTGCCGTTGACTACATAACGCAGCCACTGCCGTTCATCGTTTGCGGCCACCAGATTGAGTGCCGCATCGTAGCGATATTCCCGATCCAGTCCAGCCAGTGTCGGTTGGGGAATATCCGCCACTTCATGGGCTTCAAAAAACTCGGTATTGCGTCCGGCACGCTGAGCGGTCAGTTGCCCCATCAATGAGTGTTCCTGCCGCAGAATAAAACCTTTATCTGATTGGCGATGCCATTCATGGCCGTCGTCGTCTCGTTCAAGTCTGAGTGTATGTTCACCGCTGAAACTGATTTTCCGCAGTTCGCCGACTTTATTGGCTTCGGTTTTTGCCTGCCAGACCTGATTATTTGTTGTGATAAGTGTTCTTTCGACGGTGATGCTGTCCGGGTAATTACGCTGGATGTCGCCATGTGCCTGTGTTTCTTTCACGATGCGATCTTTATCATCGTATTCGAACGTCAGTGGTGTATTATCGGGAGTAATGACTTCCAGTAAACGTCCCAGAATATCGTAACTGTAGGTGGTCATGCCTTCGGGAGTGTGCATCGCGGTCATCTGCCCGCTGGCATCATAGTCATAGCGGGTGATGTTATTCAGCGCATCCCGTTTTTCCGTGCAGTTGCCATTGCCGTCATAGGCATAATGCCACTGCGTACCGGCGTAATCAGTCTCCGTGGTCACCTGCCCGTCGGCATCCAGCTGATAACAATAGCTTTCTCCTTGCGGGTTAATCACTTCCCGTAATTGCAGGCTGTCTAAATCGTAACGATACTGCCAGCGATGACCTTCTCCATCGAGCCGACTAACCGGCAGGTCAAACGGCCCGTATTCAATCTGCCATTCCACGCCCCGGGCATCTGTCCACCGGGTCAGGTTGCCGTGGCGGTCATGTCGGAAGCGCTCAAGACTGTTGTTAGGGCGGTCACTTAAAGCAACACGGTGATGGCGGTCATATTGCCACAACCATAAGGCTCCGCCGCCTGATGATAGTCGCTGTAACCGGTCATGGCTGTCGTATCCCAACCGTAGGCTGCGGTTTTCTTCGTCAAACAGCCGGGTCAGCCGCTGATGGTCATCGTATTCCCAGCTTCGTTGATTACCTTCTTCATCTTCGGCCTTCGTCACCAGCCCGAACGCATTGCGGGTCAGGGTGGTTTTGCTGCCGTCCGGGGCAATAAAACATTCAGCCTGGCCCTTATCATCGTATTGCTGCCACCAGACTCTCCTAAGCGGGTCAGTCATGCTGGTCAACCGGTCAGCCTCATCGTAGTGATACTGCCACACCGCACCGCCGGTATCGGTAAATGCGGTAACCAGTCCGGTATCCGCCAGATAGTCCAGTTGCAGAACCTGTCCTTCCGGCAGGATCTGCCGTTGCAGATTGCCCCAGTCATCATACTCATACCGGGTAACGTGACCGCACGGGGTTTCGACCTGCGTGACCTGCTGTCCGGCGTTATAATGCCAGGTAGTGGTATGCCCTTGTGGCGTGGTGGAACGGGTAATACCGGCTTCATAGTCCAGCCGGACGGGGTAATAGCCTCCGCTACCGACACTTTCAATGCAGCGTCCCTGGGCATCATACACATAATCCACGGCTGTCTGGTCGCCATCCGACCAGCGGCTAATCAGCCCCTGTGCATTGTATTCATAGAACAGGTGAAATTGCTGGGTACTGTCCGCTTCCGCCAGCCAGCCATTGTCGTGGTAGTCATAGCGCACCAACACGTCACTGAGACCATTGTCTATGCGGCGAATGTCGGCCAGCAGACCATCATCACGGTAGAGTAATATCAGCTCCGGACCGTCGCTGTGAGTGACTTTTTCCAGTTGATGGGGATCGTTATAGTGAAAACGCACGGTATTGCCATTGCGATCACGGTGTTCAGTGAGTAACCAGCGTTGTACCGTATTTTCTTCTGTGAGTGCTAACCGGGTGAAGTATCTGCGAACCGGATGATTGCGCTCGCTCAGAACGAAACCCTGTTTTTGCCGGCTCAGGGTAAACTCCGGGTGCTCCGGGTTGATACTGTGGTCAACGCTGTGGGGCAGGGCGAAATGCAGGGAGGCCCCTTCCAGTGTCAGGATTTCCACCCGGTCGCCGGTCACGATAATGGCCTCGGAGAAGTTGTCCAGCCAGTTTTCGCCAAGCAGGCCCCGCCTTCCCGGTGACCAACTGCGGGTAAAGGTCAGGGGTATTGTCTGGCCCAGTTCAAATTCGGTGCGCTGGTCAAACAGGCTGCCGGTGGTCACGTCTATCGGGTCACCTGTGAAGAATTTTTTGGTGGCCTGAGTGAAACGTTTCATCCCTTTATTGGCTTTAAACGCGGCCTTGGCACAAATCAGCCTGCCCTTCAGGGCACGACCGGCTTTTTTGGCCCCCAGCTTTGCGCCAGCCAGCACTGCTTGCCGACCGGTTTTGGTCAGCAGCTTACCCACGCCTTTGAGCAGCCCGCGGGTCGGCGGCACCAGAAATTCCACCGCCACCAGTAATGCCCGCTGCCAGCCGGAGAACTCTTCTTCAACCTTGAGGTAAGTCCCCTGACCGGAGCCGATAAAGACTTTGCCCGCGCCCCCTTTGATGGCAGCCCCACAGACCAGCTTGTCGCCGACTCGCGCCGCAGGCTGACCATTGATAAACACGGATTCACTGCCCTGCGCTATCAGGGGCGGCGGTGCCGGGTGTTTGCTACATTTAGCCATATCTACTGTAGCCCGTGCCGCGGGTTTGCCTTCAATGAGGACGTTACCGGAGCCGCTGTCCAGCACGCCGTCCGGTGAGCCGAAGCTGTCGATAAAGTCCGTGACGGCCGAGCTGGCTGCCGCAATGGCATCGCTGGCCAGATAGGTTAATCCGCTGCCGGCGGCCGCCACAATCAGCGTCGCCCCTAGCCCGCCGGTGCCGGCAACCAGTAATCCCACGGCCCCGAAAATCGCGGCACCAATCAGGGCACCGGCCACCGCCCCCATCAGAGCACCAAAGAAACTCTTATGCTGGATGGGGTCGCCCTGGCGTGCGGCTGCCGGCCCTCTGGCCCCACCACCAGGTGGCAGGGGCGGCCGGGCATGGGTAGCCCCGACCCGGGCAATCCGGGTAATAATTTCATCACCTAATCCCATATCAGCCTCTCCTTATGCCGCCTGAAAACTGCTCACCACGGCCAGTAAGGCTGCCCGCTGCCCGGTATTAAAGGGTTGTGGTGAGGTCAGGTTAAATGCCAGTAACTGGCTGCCCCGGATTTGAAGCACCACTGTCTGGTGCATTTCCCCCTCCGGGCTTTGCCATTGGTAATCCAGCCGCCACGCCGTGTCACCGCTGAGTTCCATTTGCAGTCGCTGATGCTCCTGATACCCCGGCAGGTGGGTGACAAACTGGGCCAGTGTCTGTTCATAATACGCATCGCTGTCCGTGCCTGCCGGCACCGGGGTGCGGTTAATCACCAGATTGACACCGCTGTCATCCGGCAGCACAAACACGTGCATCGATTCATCACGCCAGCCGGTAGGCAGGGTCAGGATACCTTCGTTCATCTGGTAGGGTTGTTTGCTCATGATTTTCCTTTTCACTCTTTTTACGTCATTGATATTCAGCGATATTCAGCCCGCCGTAAAAATACGGCTGAGCAGGTGTCAGTCTGTAGTTGGCCTGCCCGGACTCAGTTCAGGGTGATAACCTCTTGTCCGTTCACAATGACGGTCTTACCGGTAATATGGATATTGCCGTCGGCATCAATCGCGATACTCCCTTTGGTGTTGCCGAGGGTGATACCGCTTTCGGTAGACTGAATAGTAATTTGTCCTTTGACGCTGAGGACGCTGGTTTTTTCTACGGTGACCTGCCGTGTCCCGATGCTGCTTACTTCCATACCGACCACTTCTTTATGCCGGTCAGCCCGTACGCTGATAGCCTGATTGTGGCCGACACTTTCGGTATGGTCGTGCATTACGCGGGTACTGCGGTCATTCAGGACGGTGGTATCCATGTCTTTCTGCGCGTGCAGTGACAGTTTCTCACTGCCTTTGGCATCCTCGAACAGCAGTTCGTTATAGCCCTCACCTTTATGGGTCTTGGAACGAAAGGCCATCTGGGTTTTGCTGCCCGGCAGCCCGCCCGGCGGGATATTGCTCGCGTGGTAGGTGCGGCCGGTAACGATGGGCTGATCCGGGTCGCCATGCAGAAAATCCACCACGACTTCCTGCCCGATACGCGGGATAGCGAGCATCCCCCAGCCCTGACCGGCCCACGGCTGGGTGACCCGTATCCAGCAGGAACTCTGGTCGTCACTCTTGCCGTAGCGGTCCCACGGAAACTGGAGATGGATACGCCCGTACTGGTCACAGAAGATTTCTTCCCCGGCCGGGCCGACGACTTTGGCAATCTGTGGGCCGTCGATGACCGGTTTCGGTAACGGTGCCGGACGCCAGTGCTGGTTATGGCGGATAAAGTGGAACTGGCTGTTCAGAGTAGTCCCTGTACCACTGTGAGCAGTTTCGAGTGCCTGAGGCTGGCTGCCGGCATGACTGGCGCCCACCACCTGCCAGGACTGGTTCAGGTCTTCACGCGGGTGGTTGTACAGGGTGAATAACCGCCCCGGTTGGATCGCAATTGCATGACCACGGCCTTGTCCTGTCACGGCATTGTTGCGCAGTGCTTCCAGACGGTAGCGGGTAAAATCCTTACCGTGTGCCTCATCCTTAAAACGGCCCGGATAGTCGTAATGTTCGTAATACAATTGCTGGAGCGTGTCTTCCTTCATCTGCTGGCTGAATTCGGCCGGCCATGCGGGATTCTTGAAGGTGTAGTCTTTGAGTTGTACCTGTGCCGGGCGGACCTGTGCCCGGTGTGTCAGGTGGCTCACTGCCGGCTCTCCCAGCGTACTGGTGTCACCCGGCTGGTAAGGCAGCACAATGCCCGGTGGCACAGAGCCGGCATCATCGGCGAACACCAGCGTATTACGCCCGTTACCGCATTCAAAAAAGTAGAAAATACCTTCTTCTGCGGTCAGCCGTTGCAGGAAGGCAAAATCACTTTCCTGATATTGCACACAGAATTCCCGCTCCGGGTGGGTATGGCGCAGGCTGAAGACGACATCACGGATACCGTGCTCTTTCAGAATCGTAGTGATAATGGCCGCAATGTTCAGTTGCTGGAAAATACGCGAATTCTGACGCAGCGTGGTGCGCCACAGGTCCGGGCGAATACTCATCTGGTAGGTGGTCTGGTGCAATCCGGTATTACCCTGCTCAAAGCTGGCAACGATACCGGTGATACTCCGGCTTTCAACCCCATCCTGTGTGATAGTCAGGGTAGCAGAGCGGTCGAGTACCGCAGGAAAGTCGATGGCCGGGTCAGCACTCGCCAGCCCGACTTCCAGCTGGAACGGCTGGGAAAAATGTTCGTTCAGGGTAAAATCCGTGACGACAAAGGTCTCCGGTGCCAGACCGCCAGCCGTCAGGGTAAATTGCAGGCCGCTGGGGGAGTCGCCACCATTCAGCAACTGGCTGGCTTTTTGCAGGGCTTTGGTGGCGGCATTGTGTCCGACTGCCGCCTGCTGTGCCAGACCCTGACCACCGCCGGGCGGACCGGCAAAACCGCCGGATGTCGTCAGACCCCCTTTCTTCATCAGGCCGGCGGCACCGCTACCCCCCAGCAGGCCTGCCGTCTGTTTACCTTTTTCCAGCAGGGATTGTCCCTGCTGCAACTTTGTCAGGTGTTTTTTCATTGACATGGTGTCATTTTCCTTATTGTCATGGGCTTTTTGTTGTTCTCCTTCCGGTTTTCGCTGACTTATGCCTCCCGATATCCGGACAGAAAAGGGACAGGCAAAGCCCATTCGGTATGCCTACCTTTTTTGCTCATTATGAGAATGGGCTGACTGTTTTATCGGCATATTTTTCATTAAGTTCATAACAAATTTTGTCATCCGGTTAATCCGGGCTGTTATTACATTGGTTTGTCGGAAATGCATCAGCGAATCGGGGCGTTAATTTTCATTTTCGGAAAATCAGTTATGGGCTGACTTTTACCGTGGCTTGCTTCACGCTGGTCTGAGGGTTTGCAACCGAGGCGGAGAGGATGAAAAAGCTGTATTTAGTGTTTTTGCTGGGATGGAGTGGGGCAGGGAGTGCGGGGACAGTGGTGTATACTGACCGTCAGCACCCGCCGGTGAATCTGATGCCGGACAGTCACATCGTCTGGTTGGATGAAGCTGAACAACAGCAAAAGCAACTCTTTGCCCAACTTTCCGCCAATCCGCAGCAAGCCGCTATTCAGGCACAGGTGATACTGCAATCCTCCCAATGGCGTCAGCAGGAGCAACAACTGATCAAGGCTTACCGTGCTGTGGTGCAGGCATGGCAATCAGGCGTAAAAAAGTATCCGGCCGTGGTCTTTGATGATAGGGAGGTGGTGTATGGCACCGCGGATGTGGCAAAAGCCCGCGCACTCAGGGAGCAATATCAACCATGAGTCTTCAACGTGTGACGTTTCCTGCACTCATCACCCTGATAGCAGCATTTTCTCCGGTGACGCAGGCTTCCATCAATACGGCTCAGATTGTTGCCGGCAGTCTTTCACCCTCCTGCATTCAGTGGCGGGTCAGCGGCATCTGTTACTGGCTGCTCTGTGGCCTGCACGGTTGTACCGTGAAAACCTCGGTGAAGGTGACCCATTACCTCCCCGAAGTGGTGGTGTCCACGTATCAGGCCTCTGGTGGCAACCCATGGACAGAAATGGCACAGGTCAGTCAACTCGCCGGTGGCGTGGAAAATACCGTGACCGGGGCGTTCTCTCATCTGAACGCCGGCGGGGGTAATCATAATGTCCAGATTGCCGGGCAACGGCGTACCAGTCTGCGTTTCAAATATGCCGATGCCATCGGGCATCCGGCAACTAACCTGATAGGCGGGCAAATCCCCGGTTATTCGTGTCGCAGTGCGGCCACCCCGCTGATGCCTTATTTTTTCAGCACACTGGATAGCGTGGCATGGCGCTCGGGTCTGCCGGAATCGTTCTACCCGGAAGCCCTGATGCCCGGTCAGCGGGAACTGGGCAGTCAGATGGCTGGCACTATGTGGGGCAATATTTATCCGCGCTCAGGGTTTATTAATCAGACCGATGATGACAAGGCCTCGGCTGTGGTGGCGCAACGGGTAGCGGATATCATTAGTCGTGTCGGGCAACCCCATGTTTATCAGCCCCTGAAAGGCACCCGTACCGCGGGTTACTGGCCACCTGAATCGGTCACCGAAAACACCGGCATCAAAAATCATCAATGGTAGCGGTTATCACCGACGTTAAGTCAGTCCTGTGCCGTGTTTCCTGATGGTGAACACACGGCGGCAATCGATGGTAATCAGGCGTATGCCCTGTGGCAGCCTTACAGTTGTTGCCAGCGGCGTGGACAGCGTTTTCTCAGCAGTACGGATATCTGAACAAGGGATGAATGATAATGAAAAAAAACGCGTTATGGCTGATAGTCGGTGGACTGGTCATCACTTCGGAACAGGCCAATGCCACCGGGCTGTCCCTGACCTTACCGCAGGTGAACCGCAGTGCACTGGGCTATGGGGCAGACGCCAGCGGTGCGGTGTCTGATACGTTGTTCTATACCTTAGGGGGAGGTTCGGTGATTTCTGAACCGGCCAGTCGCAGTGGTTCCACCACTCTCGGTGGATTAGAGCTGGGCTGGCGCTCGGATTTGATGTGCGGCAATTTTAACCTGAAAGCCACGGTCAGCAACCAGTTGAACGGGATTACGGCCGGGTTCAAGAACCTGATGAGTGATGTCATTCAGGGCGCCACCGGAGCCGTGGCCAGCCTGCCGGCGATGATTATCCAACGCGCCAATCCGGGACTGTATGACATGCTGACCAACGGGGTCTTGCAGGCCAATGTGGCGTTCGACAAAGCCCAGTTCAACTGTCAGGCGATGGCCAATAAGATGATGGATTTTGCGCAGAATAATAAATGGACGCAGTCAGCGGCTTTGCAGGAATATAAAAGCCTGGTTAACAGCGGGGATGGCGATGCGGTGCGTGTCAATAACGCCGGCAGCAAAGCAACCGGTGCCGGCGGGCATCCGTGGATTGGCGGCCAGCGACAGGGCGGTAAGGGGCAGAGTGCCATTCGCCCGACCCGGGATTTAGTCAGTGCCGGCTTTAATATGATGAATCAGTTGCCGGTGCTGAGCCAGTCATCGGTCAGTAGCCTTAAGTGTGAAGGCAGTGTCTGCCGTAAATTCAGCAATGCCCATGAAGCGGCCGAAGCGGTGGTCAGTGTGCTGGGCGACCGGGTCATCCGTACCTGTGCTCAGGCGGCAGACTGCACTAGTGGCGGCGAGAAACACCAGCCGGGCACCACCGTGGCGGGTACGGGATTTGCCCCGATGCTGGAAGCACACACCAAAACCAATACGGAACAGCTGGTGAAACTGGTCAGCGGCGCGGAAAAACCGACGATGGTCAATCTGGCGAAACTGAAAACCGGCAGTCTGACGGTAACCAAAGGTGTCATTCAGTCGTTGCAGCGAGACCAGGACCGGGCTGCCCTGACGGGACGTTTAGCGGGAGAGCTGGCGATGGCGGAAACCGTAGAAACGGCGTTACTGATGCGGCGGATGCTTATCACCGGCATGTCCGAACCCAATGCGGCGGCACAGTCAGAAGCGCTGGCAGAAGGGGAACGCCGGATTGCCGCGCTGGACCGGGAAATCAATGCGCTGAAGAATGAAATGCAGCTGAAACAGGCCCTGTCCCGTAATGCCATCCTGACCATCATTGAGCGGGATACCCAGCGCATCAACATGCATCCGCAAAAACAGGTACCGGATAGCACGGATGCGCGTTTTTATCAACTGGAAGCACCCAATCGTGAGCGCAGGTAAGGCGAATGATAGCAGAGAAGCATTCAGTATTCAGAAAAGGTGCGGTGTTATTACTGGCTATCGCTGTGGTGATGGTCATTACTGTAGCGGCAGGCTGGGTCGGGCTGCATCAGGCAGAAAAACTTCACCGCATTCACGACTGGGTGACCGAAACCGGGGGAGTCTGGTTAGTCTGGCGGTTAGGCCTGTATGCGGTACTGAGCTGGGGAGGTCAGAAAACCTGGCAAAGGCTAAAACATCTGCCGGAATACCGCGCAATGTTGATACGAATGATGGTGGCCAGCCTGCTGTTTATCCTGCTGGGTGAGTATGCCCTGTCAGGCACTATTGAGGAGATACGATGACAGCCAACAGCTATCTGGAATATTTTCTGACACTACTCGGCTGGGTCATCAACAATGGCCTGTGGCACATCCTGATTGCGACCGGACTGTTTACGCTGCCGTTAGTGGTAAAAGTGATTTCGGTCTGGCTGAAAGTCAGAGAGTGTGGCGAAGAAGACGGTCAGGCCGGGTTACAGTCGTTGGCCCGGATTGAAAACACCCTGTACGGCGCGTTCTTCGTGATGGTGGTCTGTTGTGTGCCGCTGGTCAATGTCAGCCTGACCACCCTTCAGTACGATACTTCCCGTGCCAAAAGCTGTGGCACCTGGACACCGACAGCGCCGGATAACGGTGGGTATGCACCAATAATATCCAGCCTGAATAACCAGACAGCGGCTGTGCCGCTCTGGTGGGCGGTGGTGCACCGATTATCCAAGGGACTGACACAGGCGGCGGTGGCGTCCATTCCCTGTCGGCCGGATCTGCGGCAACTACGCTTTGACGTGCAGCACACCCGCATCAGCAACCCGGCACTGGCGGCGGAATTGCAGGATTTTACCCACGATTGCTATGCCTTAGCCCTGTATCAGTGGAAACAACGCGATCAGGAGCACATCACTGACCCTATTATCCTGAATGATATCGGCTGGTTGGGCAGCCACACGTTTTTAGCCGGGGATTACCGGATGCTGCAATCTCGCCTCCCCCGGGCGGATTTTCCGTGGCAGGAGAGTCGGGATAACGGGCGGCCGTATACCGGGCAGGGCGGATACCCGACGTGTCAGGCTTGGTGGTCAACGGCCCAGATTGGTCTGAAAGACCGGGTACTGGCGCAGGCCGATCCGGGGTTGTGGCTGCGTCTGTCAGCGACACTGAAAATACTGGGGAAAAACACGCAGGCTTATCAGGAAGCGGTGATCCGCCGTCTGGTCAGCCCGGTAAACCTGAGCGTTTCACAGGACGGGTATGTGTATGCCGGGTATGGTGGTAGTGCCGATCCCACCTTGTTGGATGGCGCTAATCGAATCGGCACTTCCGCAGGGGCTTTATTGGGTGGATTACTCAGTATGCCGATGTTCGATGCGGTACGACAGGCGCTGCCGATGATGCAGGCGGTAATTTTGATGGCGTTGTATATCTTAATCCCGTTGATCCTGCTGTTTGCGGCCTATGAATTTAAGACCATCTTCACGCTGACATTTGTGATTTTCGCATTGAATTTTTTGACCTTCTGGTGGGAACTGGCGCGCTGGCTGGACAGCCATTTACTGGAAGCCCTGTACGGCTCAGACACCCACAGCCTGTTTAATCTGGCGGGTATTCAGAATACCTCGGACGATTTAATCATGGGGCTGGTGATGGGGACGCTGTTTATCGTCCTGCCGATGGTCTGGCTGGGCGCATTAGCGTGGGCCGGCGTGCGGATGGGGGATATGGCAGGGATGATGAGCCAGGGCGTGGGGCAGGTCAGGCAATCTGCGGGTATGTTTGGACAGTTGGTGCTGCAAAAGATGATATCCAAAGGAAAATAAAATTGTGAGGCCGTTTTTTCTGTATCTGGAGCAGGAATATTTTTTCGAGAATATTTACATTTCACTGGGGCTATCATGTCTTTTATAAAATCATCTTGTTTGGAATGAATAACAATATCAACTCATATTATTGTGTTTTATGTTATATTAATCTAATAAATTTACTTATTACTTTTAACGCATTGTGAGTCGTTTCACACTATTGGATTTTAAATTATGGAATGTAATAAACTTCTAAAAAAAATTGGCATCTCAGTTTTACCAATGTCATCAATTTCCTCTATCATATCAATAGTTATTATTTGGTTTTTCCTTAATAGGATGGGACGTTTGGATATATTTAACGAATCTGTCAGTTTCAAAAATATGTTTAATATTCTTGTGTTTTCTTTTATTATTAACATGGCGTTTTTTTTGATTATTTTCTTCATGGGGTCTTGGCTATTATCTCTTTTCATACCGGCAGAAAATAAACACTTTATTTATTATGATAATATAAAAAATAATCTCATAACGATACTTATGGTAAGTGGGTTTTTCACTCCAATAATTATTGCATTGAGTGTATTTATCTTTGATGATCCTAGTAGTGTTTTTCACATAATTATTCTTTCTTCATTTTTTATTTTGGTAGTTAGTATATCAATTGTGTCTTACCTTATGAATAAAGAAATATTAAATCAAGAGTTAAGAATCAAATCAAACACCATAAAAAATAAATATAAATTTAGAATTTATTTATTGATTCCTTTTTTTATTTCTGTTTTATCTTATAGTCAAATTATTCCTATATCATTGTTTTCTGATTCAATGAAATTTCCTGATTTAATGGGAGATACTTATCAAGTTATTGGGTTTGTGGCTATTTCTTATGCTTTTTATATAGTTACTATGTTTCCTGGGGTTGTTTTTATACGAATGAATAATGGTGAAAAATTAGTCAAGAAAGTTACTGTTCCGATCGCGCTGGCATTTGCCATAATGTTAGTGATGTCATACTTTATTACTGTTATCCCGGTTATGTTTGTTCACTCTGTAATGAAACTTTCAGGGATCAGTGATTTTACACCTCATACTTATTTGGTAGATGAAAAAGAATATCCTCAGAACCTTTTTGATAAAGGTGTATGGATAAGTTGGAAAGTTGAGGATACAGGGAAAATTGCTATCAGAGCGGTTTCTATATTTTCATTTGGTGAGTTTCAGCTTATGTGTCCTTCAGAAATTACTAAAGCATATAAAGAGAGTTGGAAATTTATTCCGGGCAATACTGATTATGATAATAAGGTTAGGAAAGCGCTTCAGGAAGACGCTGAATGGTGTATTGCCTTCAATAAAGAAGATATAAAAAGATGGAACGTACCTATTAGTTATCAGGAAATTAATTCAGCAACAGATAGATAATTTTGATAGTGAAAAAATGGAACATTATTCGACACTACAATAGCTCTTATTTCCATGGTCTGGCTTATGTGTGCAATAGTTTTTTCATTTGAAGACTAACATCATGAGCCTTAGTCGATTTGTTCAGAAGAAAATTCGTGAGATGAGTATGATAGAGCAAAAATTTGCTCGTTTCATGTATAACTGTTAGCATCTCCATTAGTAATTATCAAAGTGCCCATCACCTCCAAGGGGCAAAAAAATTCCCGTAGCCTGAAAGGGAGTGCAAGCATTGCGGTACATCTGTGCACTTTTGGGAGCAGATATCCCCGGACACCTAACCCATCGTCTGAGGATGAAAGTTTCCCGGTGTTATTCACCGGCTATTCACACAACAGAGCAAAACAGGCCCTGTCTTACGCTGAATGAGACCATTCTCATCAGTACAACATTTATCTGTATTTTCAGTTCATCACGGTAAACGTCCCGAATATTGTGCGGCGTCACTTGTGTTGAAGCGCAGCGATTACCAAGTGACGCCGCAAAGCGGCAAACGTCCATAGCCCATCCGGTCTGGCTTTACGACCGATTTGAATCCCGCATTACTCAGTGAAACCACGTAAAACAGACTATTAACCACCCTGTTGTCTGATGGATAAACGATTGTCCTATCGGATTTTCAACCCACTGCCTGATTGCAGGCTGATGCAGTAAAAATTAAGGAGAAATGAATCACGTCAAGATAATGAGGCGTTCATCCTGATGAGATCAGGCACTGAACGGGGAGCATGTCATCGCTGTGCTGAGCACGTCGCGAGCTCCTGCAATAACTCAACACAATCTCGCCCTGCTACACATTGTCTGACGCACCACGGAACGGTGAACCTGAACCGACACGCAGGGAATTGTTTTAAAAACGACTAAAAATGAATAAAACAAACGCAAAGTAGCAGAAGAGGCGAGAATGGCGCAGGGATCGACACGTTCAAAGGTTGAGCTGTTCAGAAAAGTTTTTATCACGCATGCCCGACAGGCAGGCGGAAGTTTTGTTACGGTGGCGGATCGGGCGCGGATTGCCCGGCACTTCCTTGATTATTTGAAAGACAATGGCATCAAACTCCGCCAAATGGATAGCCTGAAGGTGAAATATATTGAGCACTACATCGCTGAACGCAAAGCCAACAATATCAGTCATCGGACACTGCAAAATGAAATGTCGATGCTGCGAGCCATTTTAGCGCAGGCGGGAAAGCATAAGCTGGCTGATCCCGATAATGCCCGCCTGAGTAACCGGGCATTGGGTATCGCGGATACCAGCCGCTAGGGAACGAAAATGGCGCTGGTACCGGCTGCATTCTGGGACATTTTTCAGCAGGTGGAACAAAAAGACCGGCGTGTCGCGGTTGTTATGCAACTGGCGTATGTGCTGGGACTGCGTACCAAAGAAGCGGTGGAAGCCTACAAATCGTTAGCGACCTGGAAGAAAGCACTGGAAAACGGGCATACGTCTGTGCGGGTGGTGTTCGGTACTAAAGGTGGACGCCCCAGACAGACGGTCATACTGGTTCGGGAAGCCCTGCAACACGCGATTGCTTATGCTGAACGCGAGCAGACCGGGCGTGGCGGCAAACTGATTGATAAACCCACGATCACGCAGGCCATAGACCGTTACCGCTATATTGTCAGACGTGCAGGACTGAGCGGTAATAAAGCGCCACACAGTATGCGTTATCATTTTGCTCAGCAATCTGGGGAGCATTATATAGCGCAAGGATTCAGCGAGCGGGAAGCGCTGGCACTGGTCTCGATGGATTTAGGGCATGGTGACGGGCGAGGGCGTTATATTAAGCAGGTGTATTACCAGAATATTGAGGGCGAATAAGTTGTATTGGAGCACACACGCTCTGTTGCTCTGGTCATTGGAATATGAGCAAAGCAATCTTGAATCTTAGGCGATTATCCCTATGTTACGCTAACTCACTTTTGGACAAAAGTGAGTTAGTTGTACCAAATAAGACTCGAACTGAACGAGATTCAATCAAATAGTCGGCTTAGTACCCAGACTGTGTAAAAACCCTTGTTCATCTTTTGGTCTCAGTACGATGTACTTATGATCAATTGGTCTTAGCTACCGATCCAATTTCAAAGCCAAGTCCAGTATCATCAGATTGGTAAGCATAATCATGGAGATTCTGGCATGTCTCACCATATTACTGGTCAATCAAGGCATCAATCCACGCTCTTTCCAGAACTCATGGACGACTTTGTTAGCGAAGATACATTAATGATTTTGTGACCATGAATGTAACTATGTGTTGAGGTGAACATGAAGAAAATATACTTAATTACGCACGGTGAAGCTACCCATGGTGTGAATAAATGTGTTGGAGGCTGGTTTGACTCTAGCCTCACTGAAAAAGGGCTTGAACAGGCACGACTGGTAAAGAAAAAACTGGTGGATTCAGGTGCTATCGATGATGTCACAAAAGTCTATTCTTCGGACTTAAAACGTTGCCAGCAGACATCAAATGAGATTTTTTCAGGAACACAGCTACCTATAGTGTTTGATTCGCGATTGCGTGAAATGTCATTTGGGAAACATGAAGGAATGGACCAGGATGAACACAATAAACTCATTGTTCCAGCATCTCCGACAGGAGACCGAGAAAACCATAGGATATGTGAAGGGGCTGAGTCAAGGGGTGAGCTTTTTACCCGTGTAGAAAGCTTTATCCAAGATGTTTACGAAAAAAGCGATTCGTCGATTGCTGTAGTAACTCATGGCTTCTCTGCTTCCTTTGTTATTGCCGCATTCCAGAAACTCAAGCTTGACAGTAGTGGGTATGTTTCATACCGATTTGAGCAAGGAAAATACACAGTTCTCGTTGAGGATTATTTATTTAAGAATAGAACGTTGGCTTATCTCAATGTGTAACGAAACAATTAAAACATACCTTGTAGTTGGTGCAAACGAAGGGATTGGTCGGGCTGTTGCTGATTTAATAGTCAGCAAGGGGAACAGACTAATAGCCTTTGATAAAAGCTACGACGAAATCGGATGCTTAAATGCAACCTAAATCGATGTTTGTTGGATGAAATCACGGTTTTTACACAGTCTGTACCAACTGCGGACACTCATAAATGTGGTTCTCTTAACGAATCAAGATGTCCATAAATAACTCTGAGGTGTCTTTCAAATCTGGTGTATTCAGCCTGAGGTGGCAATCAGTTGCACATGTAACTGATTGCCAAACCTCGATGAGATAAATCAACTATGCTGGTACTTCTTGAAGTTCTCTGCCTGCTCCAGAACGCTTTTGTAAACCTCATCGTTAGCCACTGGGGGGAAGCCATAACGGTGTAGCAGCAGGATAAGATCGACTTTCAGCTTGGCCTTAATGTCGTCGCGGTTACTCCAGTCGGGGTACTGGGTACCATCGTCGACAATGACCTTCATCTCCTTGGCTAAGGCCAACATTTTGTCATCGTCGTAGGTAAAATCGTACTTCTGGCACATATGCAGCAGAATATCGAGAAAGGCCTTCTCTTCCATGTCGATACCGATATCCTCAAATGACATCATCTCGGTCTTGATGTCATAGATCATATCAGCCATCTGCTGAGTGAAGATGTCGAACTCTTCACCGTTGAGCACATCGTTCTCTTTACGCTGGTTATACTGTTCAACCAAGGCTTGGAAGCGCTTGGAAAAGTTGATCCCTTGAAGTTGGTTCACCTTTTGAAAATCATTGATGGCTTTTGCCAACATCTTTTGTAGCAGTTGCATCCGGGTGTTGGGCAGCTTGATTTTGCCAATGCGATCCATGTACTCATCATCAAAAATATCGATGGTTTCGGCTTTGTCATCACCTAAGGTAAAGATTTCTTCGACACCTTCCGCCTTGAGTGCTTCGGCTATCATCTCACGCACTTTTTGGTTCATCTGCGCAGTATCAGGGGCATCACCTTTCGTCAGTTTGTAGACAATCGAACGTACCGCTAAATAAAAATGGATTTGCTCACGCTCTTCCTGTGTAATTTCTTCACTACCAACGCAGACATCATAGGCAGCTTTTAAGCGTTTCACTAACCCCATAAAGCGTAGTTCGACTTTCTTCGTCTGCAATACGAATTCAGCCGCCTTATTGAGGCATTCTAATTGCAAGGTCGGTGCACCTGAAAAGTAATCACGACTATCAAAATTATGAAACACTTGCGCCAATAAATGCAGGTGATTACGAACCTCGACGATGGATTGCTGAACATCTTCAAAGTTAGATTTATCCGCCTTCGAGTACATCGCCAACGCCATATTCATTCGGCTTTTAATGCCGATATAGTCAACTACAAGCCCCTTGTCTTTACCTTCGAAACGACGATTTACCCGGGAAATGGTTTGGATAAGATTATGCTTTTGCAACGGCTTATCAATGTAAATGGTGTCGAGTTCCGGCACGTCAAAGCCCGTCAGCCACATATCCACCACAATCGCTATCTTGAAGTTAGACTTAGGGTTTTTAAATTGCTTGTCTAACTCTCTGCGGTACTCTTTAGTACCGAGCAAATTGTACATAGCTTCTGCGTCATCTTTCCCCCGTGTCATTACCATATTGACCAAAGGAAGACTCACTAACTCTTTTTTCTCTTGTTCAGTAAGAGATATACCATCAATAGCCTGTTTCGCTTCAAACCACTCAGGGCGTTGCTGTTTAAGGCTCTGGTAAAAAGCATACGCAATCTCACGGCTGGCGCAAACAACCATGGCTTTACCTTTGATCGTTGAGCCTTCCTCTACGCGTTTTTGGTAATGTTGAGCAAAATCTTTAGCTAGAGCCTCTATGCGGTCGGGGTCACCAAGAATGGAGTTCATGTTAGCGGTTGCCTTCTTGCTCTCTTCAATCTGGTACTCGTTTGTTCCTTGTGCTTCACACTCCTGATAATACTGTTCGATTGCCTCTAGTTTGCTGTTATCAAGGACTATCTTGGCGGCTCGTCCTTCATACACAATGCGAACGGTGATTTCATCATTGACCGACTCCGTCATGGTGTAGCTATCGATAGTATCGCCGAATACATCCAGCGTTGCGTCGATAGGCGTGCCCGTAAACCCAACATAGGTCGCATTCGGTAGTGAGTCATGCAGATACTTGGCAAAACCGTAAGTCTTTTTAACCGTGCCATTTTCCTGATTAATACTGATTTTCTGGTCAAGGTTGATCTGGCTACGGTGGGCTTCGTCAGAGATACAGATAATATTGCTGCGCTCAGAAAGCAGTTGAATATCTTCGGTAAACTTATGAATGGTGGTGAGAAATACCCCGCCACTGGCTCGTCCCGCCAGTTTGTTCCGCAGATCTTGCCGACTCGATACCGGTTCAATAATCTCATCACCAATAAAGGCAGTGGCATTACAAAACTGCTTAGCGAGCTGCTCATCGAGATCGGTACGGTCGGTAATTAAGATAATCGTTGGACTGGCAAAATTGACACTCTTCATCAATAAGCGAGTCAAAAATTGCATGGTGTAGCTCTTACCGCAACCCGTTGCACCGAAATAGGTTCCGCCCTTACCGCTACCACCAATATTCTCGCCACTGCCCGTGATTTGCTTACGCTCTTTTTTAATGTTGTAGTAAAGCTTACGGGCTGCATAATATTGCGGATAACGACAACACACCTTTACTTCATGCTTACTGGTATCAGGGAAGAAAATAAAATTTTTCAGCACGTCCAGTAACCTAACGGGATGGAATAGCCCTTGAAGCAGGGTATAAAGGCCATTGATGCCCTCTTTCTCCGTTGACTCGTTGCCGTTTACTTTGCGCCATGCGTAGTAGAATTCGTAAGGGGCAAACAAGTTGCCCATTTTGTTATTCACGCCATCACTGATAATACACAATGCGTTATAGACAAATAGTTTAGGGATGTCGCGACGATAACGAACACAAATCTGTGTCCAAGCATCAAACAGTGTCGCTTCTTCCTCACGCACTGCCGATTTAAATTCGAACACCACCAGCGGCAAACCATTAACGTACAAAATCGCATCAGGAATACGCCGTTGTAGCCCGCCATCACGCGTTTGCCCCTCTATTTCCAACTGATTGACCAATCGGTAGATATTATTATCCACCTCTGACGCCACTTCTTCACCCGCAAACAGCCTAACCAGCTGGCTTGGCAGCGTTTGGGTATCAATCAGTTCGATATACAGGTCTTTTTGTTTACGGTCTTCACGTTTGAGTAAAAAACCATTACTGAGCCAATGACAGAAGGTTTTGTTGCTTTGGTATAGGTCACTTGCAGGCAAGGTTTGTAACTGTTGTAGGATGGAGGTAATTTCCCCTTCGGTTATGCCTTCCGCCTGATATTGATTGGCGAGATACTGGCGCAGATCATCCGTAATTATCACTTCACTGTTATCTTTGCGTGGAATATCGTTACCCATAAAATGTGGGTAGCAAGGCTGCCCTGCATCATTTACGTGCTGTCCTAGCAAGGTGATAATAGCCTGTTCCAGTTTGGCTTCTGTAAAAATATGGCTCATGTCAGTGGCTTCTTATTGGTTTTTATAGGATTTGTTTTTATAAAATAAGTTTAATCGATTAGATAACAAAAACCGCCTCACAATGGGAAAACTGTGAAGCGGTCGAATTATTTATATCGATGCATCTTCTGCGATACTTGTTTTAACATCGCTTAGGGATAGCTCGCCAGAGATCAACTTAGGTAATAACGCATCACGGAGTTTTTCTAATGCTGACCTTTCTGTAGCATTTAGCGTCATTTTATTGAGATAGCTTTTAGTTGTAACTGTATAGATACCAATTACCTTTGTATTCGGAATGACCATTGAGATGCTTTTGAACGTTTTTTTGCTGATTTCAGCAAATGTTGTACCGCCAGCAATTCCTTTAATTTCATCCATAGAAGAGTTCAACCAATAAAGGACATACTCCGGTGAAAGCCTTTTTGTTGTAGGAATCGCGATATAGCCCTGATTAACCGCAACCGGAATTTTTGTCAGAGCAAGATAACCAATAGGTGCTCGTGAAGACATCAGCACCGTTTCAACTGGGAGTAATCCAGATGTAATTTTATTTAACCCAACATCAGTGATTTTTCGCTCTGTATCGAGCATTATTTTTTCTTTGCTACCCGATAGGTCTTTTGGAGAAGTCCAGTGAATATTTCCCCCCACCCAGAATTCAGGATTTGCAGTGCTTGGTGTAGAGCCACCTTTTACAGTAAGTTCATCACCTACGGTAGATACTTCCCACCCCTTCGGCACCCAGCCACCAAGCCCCAATGAAAGCTCTTCACATTTTTCAAAAGAAGATGGAAATAACTTACGGATATCCTCAGGTAGCGATTTAAAATTACCACTTTCACGCGCAATTTTACGCATTTCTACTCGATGCAATAACTCTTCAGAAAATGCTAAATCCTGCTCAAAAAAACCTGTATCAAGTGCGTTATCGACCACTGGATCAAAATCTACAAACCACGATTTAAACAGAGTTTGTGCCATTTGCTCCAAGGTTTGGTTGATTTGAAGGTTGAGGGAGATTTTTTTCTCTATTGATAGCAAATAGTTACCGATCGAAATTTGCAAATCCTTCGGAGGTATTCGGAATTCATATGAGAGGATTTTTGTTGGAGATGTGTGTTTTACTGTTGTCCCAGTAGCCCCACTGACAACGTGATGTCGATACTCTTTTGAGCGCAAAAGGAAATATAGGAAAGTTTTGTCTAGTGCATCGTCTTTAAATTGTACCAATCCCGTTCGCTGATTGTGCAGGAAGCGTTTAACAGATTGTTCTGGTATTAACGCAGAGTAACCAAGAGTATCAGCCTGCTTACTCAAGTCAGTCATTGTTACAACTAAATTACCAGATTTTAAAACATAGTCACTCGGAACGGGACCATCGTAGTACTTGTATTTATCCCCTTTGAACCCTCCACCAATTGCGAAGTTACCGGGTGTTAATAGGCAATTAGATGTAGGTGAATCTTTGAAATACTCTCCCTTGAAAGCAAAACCGTGTTTGATAGAAATGTGTCTATTAAGGCAAGTTACTGGCCATTCATTCCCCATAACCCAGCACCTCCATATTGGTACGGATAGCCTTATCCAACTTTTCTGCTTCATCCATCTGGCGATATAAAGTTTGAGTCAACTCCTGCATCTTGGTTTCAAAAGCAACGCCGTCATCTTCCACTTCCGCAGCGCCCACATAGCGCCCCGGCGTTAATACAAAATCGTTAGCCTTAATATCGTCAAGGGTAGCAACCTTACAGAAACCCGCCTGATCTTGGTACTCCTCAATACTAATTTCTTTAGCTGCAACACGGCGCTTAAGTTCGCTTTCGCTACTGCGCCACGCGTGGAAGGTATCGGCGATAGTGGCAATATCATCATGGGTGAGTTCTTTTTGGGTACGGCTGATCATAGTGCCGAGATTGCGCGCATCGATAAACAGTGTCTCGCCTTGACGATCACGGTAACCATATTTAGCGCTAGTTTGCTTACTCTTGCTAATAAACCATAAACAAACCGGAATTTGTGTAGTGAAAAAAAGCTGGCCGGGTAAGGCAATCATGCACTCGATACGGTCATCTTCTATTAGCTTTTGGCGAATTTCCCCTTCACCACTGGTGTTGGAACTCATCGAACCGTTAGCCAATACAAAACCCGCGACGCCGTCTTCGCTCAACTTAGAAAGCATGTGCAAGATCCATGCGTAGTTGGCATTACCAGTAGGTGGAGTGCGGAAACCGGTAAAACGGGGGTCGTTAGTCAGTTCCGCTTCATTGCGCCAATCCTTCAAGTTAAAAGGAGGATTAGCCATGATGAAATCAGCTTTGAGATCAGGGTGCTGGTCAGCAAAAAACGTATCGGCTGGGCGTTCCCCTAAGTTGCCAGTGAGACCTCTTACTGCTAAGTTCATTTTAGCCAGTTTGTAAGTGGTGCTGGTGAGTTCTTGCCCATAGATAGCAATATCTTTGCTTTTTCCTTGATGGCTATCAACAAATTTAAGTGACTGTACAAACATACCGCCTGAGCCACAGCAAGGGTCATAAATCTTGCCCTGATAAGGTTCGAGCATTTCGGCTAGCAGTGTTACCACCGATTTAGGGGTATAGAATTCGCCGCCCCCCTTACCTTCACTGGCAGCAAATCTTCCTAAAAAATATTCGTAGACTCGACCGACCAGATCTTCTTCCGCCAGACCGCACTCGCTTGCAAGGGTATCAATATTCTCAATGCTATCGATGAGGGAAGCGAGCCTTTTCACCTCTAATCCCTGACGGGAGAAATAGTTATCAGGTAAAGCCCCCGTCAGCGATGCGTTGCTCTTCTCTATAGTAGACAGGGCTGTGTCGATAATTACCGCGATATCATCTTGCTTCGCACGGGCTTTGACGTAAGACCAACGAGACTCTTGAGGCAAAAAGAAAACGTTATCCTGCTGATAGAAAACATCCATATCAACAAAGGCTTCCTGACCGTTAGCAATTAATTGGTTACGTTTGGCTTCGAACTTATCACTGATAAATTTCAGGAAGACCAAACTCAACACTACATGCTTATATTCGGAGGATTCTATGCTACCACGCAGTTGATTAGCGGTATCCCAGAGGGTCTCTTCGAAGCCTTTGTTGGTTTTTTTAGCTGGTGATTTAGCCATGTAAATAGGTTCTCTTTTTTTACGAAAAATAATCGGAGTTCTGCATATTGAGGACTAAGCTCTGGCAAAGAAGAAATGCCATCACTAGTTAATCCCTCTTCTGTCGTCCGATAATATATATAAAATGATCTTGGATGAGATTATCTCATAAAATCAGTCTGACTTAATTGCACCAGGCCAAAATGGATGTAATTTTGGTATCCCCACAGATGGGCTAGGCAATCGACCGCTCACAACCTGCGTCTTCATAACTAGGAAAATTGACCGAGTTTGCACAACAAATAGTGGTTAAACAGCTTGTAGCAGTATTGGAGTCCTATGTTGTAACTGATCGGCGCCAAAAATTAGATACAACCGTCACTAAGTCATGTCGGTATGATTGTAAATATCCCGCATAATCATGCCATCCACTGTCAGCCCTGTGCCAATAGCAGATGCTCATAGAGTTGGGGAGCTTCAACCATGGCAAAGTCAGCCCATAATAATTCTGAGTTATCAATTAAACCTGTGGCAATTCAATTTTCAAGCTCAGCAATGAAGCCAACATGCCTAAACATAAAACGCCCTGTTGATGTTGGCACTGTTGCAAATTTTTGCTGGAGATGGTTTCCCTACTACATTTTGTTATTTCTATTACTAGAAACGCAATATGTTGTGGCAATAGAGTTCCATTTTTATAGAAATCAAATTTTGCAGTAGTGCCCATTTAATTTGGTTTTAAGCTTCTTGCTTAGTGGACGCAAGAACAATTTCTCTGATACAGATATTTTGAGGTTGGCTGTAGGCATAATTTATAGCCTTAGCTACATCTTCTGCGGTTAGAACCTCACCACCCATACTTTTTTTCCAGTCTTGATATTCTTCTTTTATTTTTTTATCGGATGTGTGGCTTAATAGCTCAGTTTCGACTGCACCCGGAGCAATTATTGTGACTCTTATATTGTACTTTGAAAGTTCTTCTCTTAAATTCTCACTCATTCCATGTACAGCAAATTTTGTACCAACATAAACGGTATGGTTAGGAAAAGTTTTACGTCCGGCTACTGAGCTGATATTTATTATGGTTCCGTTTTTTCTGTTTATCATCCCTTTCGTTACAGCACTAATACCATTCATCATTCCTTTCACATTAACATTTAACATTTGTTCCCATTCGTTAGAATCTTGTAATTCCATGCTTCCTAACAGCATGACTCCTGCATTGTTAATTAGAGCATCAACGGGACCAAACTTTTGTTCTGCTTGTTCTATTGCTTTGGAAAATGATTTTTTATCTGTAACGTCAACTGCCATACATAATGTATTTGGCAAATTTAGACTTTCCATTCGTTCTATTCGTCGAGCGATTAAAAGTAGTGGATAGCCATATGAGGAAAGCAATTTTGCTGTTGCCTGACCGATTCCTGAACTAGCTCCAGTTATTACGACTAGTGGCTTTTTCATTGATATATCCTCATTAAGTAAATTTATATCAAAATGATAATTCTTACTTTAAAACTAAAGTTTTTGATGAGAAATAGTTTATTTTTTTCACTGAGATAAAAAAATTATAGATAAGGATCAGTTTTTGGTCTTTATTAAAGTGTCCGAAAATCCTTGACTGCTACACTAGCTCGCTGGATCAGAACGGAAAATTTTTTTAGCGTGCTTGATGTAAAATTACACAATTCATTTTGAAAATTTCTAAGCCGAAAGGTTGTTAGCCTTTAAGAGGGGGGCGCGATAAGTTTGCTATCATTCCGTTTTTCCTGAAGTCACTCATCGCGAATTTTGCTGATGTGTTTGAGATTGGTTGTTTAGATTCTGTTATTGTTTGCTGTTGGGCTTTTCGATCCGGCTTTGTAAGAAATCGATAAATGTCCGGACGTTTTCGGAGACATGGCGGGTATTGGGATAGAGCGCGTAGATGCCTTGCCTGGGAAAGTGGTGATCAGGCAGTAATGGGGTTAAACATCCGTTGGCAATATCTTCTTGCACCAACCAAGCGGGCAGTAATGCCACGCCTGCGCCACTGCGGGCAAATGCCCGCAGTGAAGTCGCGCTGTCAGCCATAATCATGGGAGGAGCATCTGCCCTGAACAGTACATTGTCGCCTGCAGGCGTCAAAACCTGCCAGCTTAATGGTGTGGCAAGACGGCTATGTGCGATCCAGCGCGCACTTTGCAGTTGTTTCAGGTCAGTGATGGTATTGTCATGATGCGTCGTTAAATATTCTTTTGAAGCGACAGGTAGAATATCGAACCAATCGATTAGCTTCGCATGATGAGTAGAATCTGCCAGTTGGCCAAGACGTATTGCTACATCAAAACGTCCAGAGATCAAATCATCATTTTTTGATGACGATACGTGCTGGATGCGTAGTTGTGGATGCAGGGCGGCAAATGCCGAGATCACGGGAACCACAACTCTGGCCCCATATTCCTGCGTGGTGGTGATACGCAGCATGCCTCTCAGGCCGGCATGATCGCTGCGGACATCGCCTAGGATTTTTTCCATATCCTGCAACAGCTGCAAACAGTGCAGATAAAAACGTTCGCCGGCATCGGTGATGGCTACCTGCCGGGTACTGCGACTGAGCACGGAAATGCCTAATTCCTCCTCAAGCTGCTTAATGTTAAAACTCACTACTGCTTTGGTCAGCCCCAGCGTATGCGCCGCGCCGGTAAAACTGCCGGCTTCCACTACCGCCACAAATATCTCCAGACGTTGCATATTCAGCATGGATCTTCCTTATGAACTTGGATTATTGTCAAAATAATTTAGACAGTG
Organism: Xenorhabdus hominickii; assembly: GCF_002632725.1. Lineage (GTDB taxonomy): Bacteria > Pseudomonadota > Gammaproteobacteria > Enterobacterales > Enterobacteriaceae > Xenorhabdus > Xenorhabdus hominickii. The sequence goes on along the minus strand of NZ_NJAI01000001.1, from coordinate 193,379 downwards.
TAACTGCAAAACGTCGATTTATCTTTTTTTTTCTAACTGTATACTGCGCCCATTATGTTGTTTTTCATGAGAAATATATGAATTATCGGGTGCGTGTCGCCAGCGTCTATCTGCTGGGTTTTTTCATCGATCTGGTCAACATGTTTATCGCCAACGTCGCCTATCCCGATATTGGCCGGCAGCTTAATGCGCCGGTTAGTCAGCTGGCGTGGGTGAGTAATGGCTATATTCTGGGATTAACGTTGGTTATTCCCCTAAGTAGTTGGCTGGCAAAACGAGTGGGCTCAAAGCGCCTGTTTATCCTCTCATTGATTATTTTCATCATCGGCACCGGCTGTACAGCCGGCGCCTCCCATATTGAGCAACTCATTGCCTGGCGCGTGGTACAGGGACTGGGCGGGGGACTGCTGATCCCTGTTGGTCAGGCAATGACTTATGCCCTTTATCGCAGTCATGAGCGGGCAAAACTCTCTTCGGTCGTTATGCTGGTCGCCTTAATGGCGCCGGCGCTCTCTCCGGCCATCGGCGGCGTGCTCGTGGACAACGTCAGCTGGCGCTGGGTATTTTTAGCCAGTTTGCCCTTGGCATTCGTCGCATTGATTCTTGCCGTTTGTTGGCTGAAGAGTGATGTGCGTGCCACCAGTGCCGAACGGCTGGATTTCAGCGATCTTATCTCGGGCTGTCTGGCGCTGACTCTGATTCTGCTAGGCCTGACTTACATGGGCGAATCCGATCGCCTGAGCTTGGGGGCGGCGTTACTGGGCTCTGGTATTGCGCTGATGTGCTGGTATGTACGCACTTCGTTACGTAAAACGCAACCGTTGCTCAACCTGCGTCTAATCCAGAAGCCGATGCTGCAAACCGCGATGCTGATCTATCAGCTTATTCCGGGCATTTTTACCGGCGTCAGCCTGATTACGATGCTGTATTTGTAGGATCAGCTTGGGATGCATGCCACCCTGGTGGGCGCGATGATGTTTCCCTGGGCGATAGCCTCATTTGCCGCTATCTCTCTCACTGGCAAAAAGTTTAATAAGGTCGGGCCGCGTCCGTTGTTCATCATTGGTTGCCTGGTGCAGGGGATCGGTATTGGATTATTACCTCTGGTTGGCAGTGCCGATGACGTGATTTTGGCGGCTGTCGCTTATGCATTGATGGGATTCGGGGGCAGCCTGTGCAGCAGCACCGCGCAGAGTTTGGCGTTTATTCAGATACACGATGCTGAATTGGCGGATGCCAGCGCCCTGTGGAACATTAACCGTCAGCTCAGTTTCTGTTTGGGCGTGACGTTAATCAGTTTATTACTGAACGTGTTACTCAACATATCAGGTATTCAGCAAACCCAGGCTTATCATCTGTGCTTTGCACTGGCGGCCATCAGTGCTGTCATTCCCGTCTTACTCTGCCTACGGATAGCTAATAGCAGAGTTATTCTTACGTTTAATCAGGAGAAATGATGAATCGCTACTTTCAGGAAGTCTTAGATGCTCACGTACTGATCCGCCGTTGGCTCGGCGATGCCAGCAGTCCCGCCGAGGTGTGTGAAGATTTGTTGGCACGTTTCAGCCCAGCCTATTCCATGGTGACTCCAGGTGGAGGCCAGCTTGATTACACGTCGCTAACTTCGTTTTTCCGTACGCAATGCGGCGCAAAATCGGGGCTGGAGATTGAAATCGACAATATGCAATTGATTGCAGAGAGTGCTATAGGGGCTACCGTGACTTATCAGGAACGGCAACAGCTGCCAGGCCAGAACGCAACGCTGCGCTTTTCGACCGTGGTGTTCGAGTTGGAGGCGGATAATCAGGTGATATGGCGTCATCTGCATGAGACAGCTCTTCCTTTATCAGCATTCTCATTGGATTAATTTCCTTAAATCGGCTGGATGTTAGGGTATGGGCATTCAGCCGTGTTACGAAATACAACTCATGTTTTTTGTGCAAAACGTAGGATTAAATCGCATCAATATTAGCAAGTGTTTTCACATGTCATATTACCGTAAATTTAAAGCCTTCTATGTGGAGTTCTCTGGAAGTATCACAATCATAATTTCCCAGCTTGCTCAGTTATACTCGTTCCACCAGTATTGCACCTTCCGGTTTAGTGTCACTATGTAGTTATCTGACAAATTCAGGCTAAAAATAGGTTCCCGATATAATTCAGCTAGCGACACCAACACACAATGGGGCAGAAACATGCTGGCGATGATCATGCCCCGATATGTCCTTGGGCATAAATGAGTTAACCCAAAGGTAGGTAACGATCTGACGATGATGAGAAAATATATGGCTAACTGCCAGGTCAAGTTCGAGTGACGACTAATACACTTCAATATTGCCTACTATGTCTCATTTTTAAATATTCCCTTTGATAGTTATGGATTTCATTAATATGATTAATACTTGATGTGTTGAGGGATAACTACGCCATTAACTGGACTTAGTCCGAGGAAAGAGAAATCTTTCTACCCTTTTACCCCCACATGCCTAGCTTCTCTATATTAGTGACAGCATGAACATGGGTGGGTACTCGAACCTTTTGGGCGACCAAAGGTTCGTCGAGACGGGGGCTTTGTGCTGATCAATCCCTTCCTTTGTGAGGCGAACTTGTAACTTCTTAATCTCATCTGCGGATGAGGTGGGTTTCAAGGCACATAGGAGATATTTATGAAAAAACATAACGCACATCAAGATCAGCAAGTAAACCAAAAGACACGCCCGAAGAAGTGGGAAACCGTTTTTTCAATCATTAAGTTCATACTCGTATGGATTTATAGAATCTGGCTCTTACTACGTATGTTAGAAGGAACAGAAAGGGGTGACGAGTAAGTTTACTCCCCCTTGTTTCGAACCTACTATGGACTACCTAATGATCCACAAAGCTTTAAAATTAATTCGACAATATCATGAACTAACGGTTAGCGATTTAGCTAACGAGTTTGGTTTGACGCCGTTGTATTTAAAAGAACTTGAATCAGGTAATAGGCCTATCGAGAGCGAATTACTTGAGATGTATTCATCAAAGTTTGATATCCCCGTAACTTCTCTTGTAATGTTTTCTCAGAACATCCACAAGGAAGGGAAGTTAGCCAAAAAATTCAGACAATTAATGGTTGGTAAAGTTCTAGTAATTGCAGACTGGGCGATCAATAAGAATGACAAAAAAATCAAAGCTTAAAATAGTTACCAGAAAAAAATCCTATACCTTACAAGATTCTCCTTTCTACAAACTTAAGTCAAAAAAGAAGTTAACAAATCTACTCAAAGTTGATATGGAAACTCTGCTTCGTATGATGAACGATACGGAAAACTACAACGAGTTTGAGGAAAAAGGTAAGAAGGGTAAGGTACGTAAAATACAGCATCCAGTAGGCGAATTAGATGTAGTTCACACACGGATCGCAAGTCTAATTTGCCGAATTGCTACACCGAGTTTTTTGCATTCTGGAAAGAAACAACACTCAAATGTAGGTAATGCTCGTATTCACTGTAACAGTTTTCCACTCATGACAACGGATGTTTGTTCTTTTTTTCCATATCGACAAAAAGAAGCATGGTTTTTTCGTTTTTCTACACAGTTATGGAATGTTCATCAGATGTCGCAGATATCTTAAGCCATATTTGCACAATTCACGGTCACCTTCCAACAGGTAGTCGCATCAGTATGCCACTCGCTTACTGGGCTAACTGTAGAATGTTTAGCGAGCTCGAACAGTTAGCTATTAAGCACAATGTAACAATGACTTTGTATGTCGATGACCTTACTTTCTCGGGAAACCACGTAAACCCACTTTTCAAGTCCATAACTCGTCAGATTATTGAAAGGCATGGACACCAAATGCACCCGACCAAAACAAAATTGTATCGCGGCAAAGAACCGAAGCTTGTAACAGGCATTGTGATAAAGGATGAAATAGTGTTCGTACGTAATGAGCAGCGAATGAAGCTAGTTTCAGACATTACATGTTGGAAATCTATAAAAGACATTCCTAATGCCATCAATATGCAGATTACACTCACATTACTAGGTAGATTGTATGCACTAAGTTCTATTGACCCTAAGTTCAAAGATAGAGCCAGAACTATTAAGGCCAACACTCAAAAATAATATTTGTATCTACCTATTATACTTAATTTTTTCTTGGTAGTTTAAGATTAAGAATAGGATAAGGCTTTACATATCCATTAGCTTTGGTATGAATAAGCACGAAAAGGGAGGATTGGTAAATCTTGGATCTAACTCGTAATGGGTGGTGGCCCCCTATAATTCAGGGCCACATGGCTTAACAATCTGTTCCTTCTGAAAGTCGGAGGGCATCCTCCAATTCAACACCAAGATAACGGATAGTATTATCTACCTTTGCGTGCCCAAGTAATAGTTGAACTGCACGAATGTTCTTAGTTTTAGCGTATACAAGCGTTGCTTTCGTTCTCCTCATCGAGTGAGTGCCATAGAAATTTGGGTCTAACCCAAGATTTGATGCCCACGTTCTAACGAGATGCCTATAGTATGAGTAACTAATTGGTTGCTGCTTACATCTCAAACTTGGGAAAAGATAATTGCCAGCAGTCAAAGAAGCAGAGAGCATCCACTTAATTAAGCTATTCTGAGTCTTAGAGGTAATCTCAAATTGGACTTCAATATCAGTTTTCCTCTGAGCATGTCTAACCCTATCAAATACCATACCTTGTGACGAAACATCGCAAACTTTGAGAGTCAGCAAATCACTCGCTCGGAGTTTGCTATCGATTGCCAAATTGAGTAACGCCAGTTGCATCAGGTTATTTTCGATTTCGAGCCTTGTTCGGATACGCCAGATTTCTTCGAGTCTAAAAGGCTTTTTGATACCACTACGTCGACTTTTGTTTGATACGACCATAATGATTTCCTTTTTGTATAATTAGTCATCATGATTGTAGTCTTTTGAAGATGGGTAGATATTTGTCAGTGCTTTTTATCTAACTTGTAAGACTTGGACTTATTGCTTCATTCAGCTCGTAAATTAACCGCATGGATATCCTCAATGGTTGAAAAAATGCTACCAAGGACGTGATAGCATGAGATATTGAGTATGGAAAATATACTTCCACAATGAAACCAGGGTGAAGTTAAGGTTGTTATTTAAAAATCATCCTTGCTGCTCATATAGGTCTTTTTGATATAATCATCTTCGAAAATAGTGTTTTCCCTTGCAGTGACGTATTTCCTAAATCATCGGTTGCTGGACATAACAGAATTTCTATTTTATTAACTCCTTGAACTGATGGATGATAAATAACGAAAAATTCATTCCAGTCATTCCGTGCTCCAGTTCTAATAAATTCACTATATTTAATCTCATTATCAATGTATTCTCTAATTAAAAATGAAGACTCTGGGGAACTCAATTCTTTTACATGGCAAGAGAAATAAATAATATCATCTTCCAGAACAGGGATTAATGCAGCAGAATATTCCCGTACTGATAATGGTTCTGAATCATCTAATTCAATAGCATAAGGTATACCAATAGGTCTATCATCGGATGAGGTACCACCAATATTTTTAAGTAGTATATCCGAATTTTCTATGCTGGGGGGGTAATTACAAAAATATGGTTTTTTGAATCTGTAAATTATAGTGCCGTTATTAATTTTACAAGCCATTTTTCCATTGATAGGTGGAGTGTTAATTAACAATGGATAGTCAGTAGAGACAATTAAACCTGTATCGGAATCATGAGTTACAATATCTTCGATTGTATTAAATAAAGGTTTATTCATTCCGAGATTTCGCTCAAATGAAACTCCATTTTTGCAATTATTAATGCTCAAGCCATTTACTTTTACATTTGACGCATTAATAATTCTGATGGCTCCATTATCAATGTTGTTTACTTGACAGTTACTAATATGTATATTTTTACTTTCATTACTTCCTGGTAATGAAGGATACTGATAGTTAGTGATTAAAATACCCGCGACTCCCGCTCTTTTATCATCCGGTGCTCCTTTGAATATAGAGGATGTTACAGTTATATTTTCCCCCTGAATTTCAAGGAAGTTTTTATTCCTATAAGACTTTCCTGTTTGTTCTCCAATGTTATCAGAAAAAATTCCGTCTCTAGAGCCATCAGTAGAATGGTGGCAATCATTCATATCATATGTATTACATAAAGAAATGCTCCACTTTTCACAACCGCGTTTCAAATCGGTCAATGTTCTATGCCCTCTTGCTGTATTTCCTCGGCTTACAATATTGCGTATTGTATATATTCCATACTCTGATGGTGAGTCTATGGAGCCATTCATACATTTAAACGCATTGAATCCTACTGAGGTTTTTTCTGGGTCTTCGCCTTCAGATGAACAATATAAATATCGTATACCATCTATTGTTCCTCCATTAGTTGTGTAACCTTCCCAGGCTTCATGAGGCATATTTTTAAAGTGGCAGCGCAATGCTGTGATATCAGTTAAAACAGAATCTCTATCTGCATGCCAACAAAATCCCCTGATTAGTGATTCCACCTTAATTTCATATCCACCTTGATATTGACCATCCATTCCAATATCTTCAAGCATGGCGTAAGTGAGATTTTGTTCGGGATCTTTTCGTGTAAACCACGCATAAATACCATAGCCATTTGAACCAACGGTTGCTCTGGTTAATGACACAGGTTTTATCGTGGTATCAAATCGGCCGGATGAGCGCCAATGAAACCAATCACCGATAGAAATGTAACCATCGAAACATATTTCTCGAATACCTGAAAAATCTATCGGGATCCGCAATAATTCAGATCTATCTTGTAGATCCTGTAATAATTTCCTATTACAAACTCCAGACTCAATGCCAAATTCTTTTGCAGATATTACTCTGATTGAATTAAATGATTGAGATGGTAATAAAGAACTATGTATCATTTCTGACATCTATGTTACTCCAAAAAATATTTATCCTATATGATAGTTTTTAATTTATTCAAAAACATCTTGGTTTTTGCTCATAAAACCTTATTTGATTATTAATGGCATTTCATAAAGGATAGTGTGATTGAGTTTTAAATAGGTTTAATTCCCTGTTTATAATCACCTTAAGATACCACATGAAGTTATTTTTTTAATTAATCAGTCTTGTGTGATTTCCCATACATATGAATTGCTTAAAAAGTAAATGTTTCTTATCTCAATCATATGATTAAATATACAGCTCTAACTAGAGCGAATGACTTAAATAAAGTCGGCTTTATCTTTTACCTAACCATTAGTTTATATATTGTAAAAATAGGTTACCGATATAATTCAGTCATCGGCGTCAACACACAATGGGGCAGAAACATGGGTCGTGTATTCAATCTGTTGATTGATCATCAATAATAGAATTCACGCTCGATGAATGTGCCAATGATCTTGTCATGCATTTCAACTGACTTAGAATAACCCAGCGTCTTGCGATTGAGTCGCTTTAGCCTGTTACGCAGGTTCAGATTTTCTCGTTCAATACGTTGAGTATAAAGTTTACCGGTGATGTGTTTCTCATCAGCCAATATGTCATATGCCCCTAAATTATCGGTGCACCAGAATGCTACATCAAAAGCGGATAACTTTTCCAGCAACGTTCTGAGTGTCTGTTTGCTACGGGCTCCAAAAGCGTGAGCAACAATACGTTTCAAGCGAGGCTCCCACGCGTACCACAACCAGCGTTGCCGTTTTTTGTTGCCGATGAATGACCACATCTCATCGACTTCACAGATAAGCTGAAGCTCAGGGGTATCCAGCGGCAGCGTGGTTACACATCGTGGTGCGAGTTTTTTAAAGTGCGTACAACAGCGTTAATACTGACATGAAGTGCCCGTGCCGTATCACGAATACCGGCGTTATTCATGGCAAGCTCGACGATTTGCTCTTTCATACCCGAATGGCAAGCCCGGTAAGTGTATTCGAGCTGGAAGGTTCTACGACAGGACTGGCAATAATATCGTTGATGCCCACCTTCTCCTTTGCCGTGCTTTTTAACAGGCGTGGTTTGGTCGCAAAATCGACACTTCACTTCAACTAATGCCATCACGATCCCTCACGTATTTACCTTCATTATATGTGAGGAACAACGGGATGAATACGTGACCCTATTTTTAAACGAAGCTGAGGTTAATGTAAGATATATCAAAAACGATAGCGGTTCTACAAATATAAATATTGAAACAGTAAAACAGAAAGCCCTTTTTAAAAAGCCAGGTACAGTAATCGATAGTGGTTCAACAACAAATAAGCAATTAGTTAATTTCACAGTTCAAGATATCAATAACACACCTGAAAACAGTGTAAGACCTACAAATAATTACAGAATCACAGCAATTAGCTTTGATCAAGTAGCTTATGTTGATATAATTCTATGTAGAATTAATGGATCATATAAGTCTAGAGTGGTTAGTGATAATGCGGGAAATGTAATCACAGCCACAGCAACAGATAGTAACGGTAACATATCTGCAACCATAGAATCACAGTGCTCTTATTATCTAACCTGGTTATAAGTTCTTAGTTGATATTGGACAAAAGTGAGTTAAATTATTTGTATTTGCTCTAACTTACTAGATTTAGATTACTAGATGTAATCTAAAACACTTGAAATATGCTCTTTCATTCTCTAATTCCAAAGAGACTCAATATCAATATCGTCACTGTCTGGCCTACTACCGTCAGGCATCACATTGAATTGAACAACCATTGGGACATCGAATGATGTTCCTATAATTATCGAACAACCCTTTGAAAGGTTGGGAATCATTTGTCGTGAGAGTTCATCAAGTGAGCTAATAGTGTTCTCTAGCAACTTGAGGTCACGCTCATTGACTAAGCGATGAATAAAAAAATTATGTAGCTGAGACATAATCGTAGGTGAGATATCTGCTGGCCTCTGACTTGACAAAGTTAAGAAGAAACCAAATTTACGGCCTTCTTTGATAATTTCCTCAAATAGCTCCAAACGATAATCCTTCCAACTCTCACTTTCACGACTCGATTGGGTCGACAGTATGTTATGAGCTTCATCAATTATCATGTGGAATGTTTGCTCTGGTGGACTCTGGTTCATAACCTTCTGCTTGTGTTCACCATAATAAAACTTAGCAAGCAAAAGTGGCATAACCTTCTTAATTTCTTGATTAGTCCTTCGAAGTGATACCACTGACAATAACATGTTTGCTGGTCGTTCTTCTCTAACGTCAAACACACGATCTAGTGCTGTCAATGACGCTTCTACTCTCTTTAGTAGAGGTTGTATATGGTCGAACTGAACATAACCGCTAATGAGGTCAGAAAGAAGTTGAGTGTTGATTCTCAGTTTTAACTCATTGAATGGCGATAACTCTCTAATGTTGATGTCGTCTACGTATGCTCTGCAATGATGATTGTACGTAAGGTCATTATCACCACCATTAAAATAATTTGGGTGGGGGGTGTTTGGGAAATACAACCGAGATCGTTCACCATGCCAGCCTATTTCCCTAACTTTTTTCTCTAGGTCTTGGGAGCCAACAAGTTTTGCAATCTCTTCAATAAGAGCTACAAACTCTTTCTTTTGTGCGGTACTTGTGAGAGCACGCTCGATAGTTGACTTGACGTACTTCTGCAAGCTATCTGGATTGTCTTTGAACCTGTTTCGACCAGAAACTATCCGCTTTAAGAACGGCTTCTGAGTATTCTCAGTTGCTTTGAATAAGATGCCGAATAATTCTTCATCCCAGAATACATCGCTAGTGAGTGGAAATTTATCGCCATCATCATTGCGAGTATCTAGTTGGTATACCTTCTTATACTTGTCTTTTGATATTAGCTGGTTATTTGTGTACTCTCCATTAAAGTCGATAACAACAAAGTGACTCTTGTTTATGAGCTTGTCCAGCTTATTGCGAAATAGCGTTGTGTATATGTTAGTCAGCGTATTAGATTTGCCACTACCAGTATTGCCGAAAATTCCTATATGAGTGTTGAATAGCTTTACCCAAGGTAGCGATATAGGTATTTCTTCAGTAAGCGTTTCACCGACAACGAAGTTGTCGTCAGGCTTTCCAAAGATAGATTTAACCTGAGTGTCACTCATTAAATACGCAATATCACGGATCATCGGAAGGTGTTTTATGCCTTCATGGAATTCATTGAACTGGAAATGCCCAATTGGTACTAACTCAACTTTACGGATATAGCAGCCGCTCTCTTCGTCTTTTAGTCGTTCATCTAGGTATTCGCCTTGTACTCTAGCAACGATATCCTTGAACCCACGACGAATTAAAATGAACTCCTGGATCGATACACCGTTGAATTTTTCGCCGTTATAGAACAACGTCTCGTTGTTGGACTCTTCGTATAATTCTACAGTGATATTAGTGCCTTTAACTGAAATTACTTCACCAATTGCTATACTCATTTGACACCACCAACTACAGCTTCAAGCATTGGCTTCATGGTTTCTTCAGGCATAGGTTTGTTTAGTTTATTTACCGTGAAGTATTCATCATTGAAAAGCGTAAAATCTAATTTTCTATCTTCGGAGTAAATCAACTTAACATTCGGGTACTTTCTGAATATTTCCGACATCCTGTCTTTCGTTGACTCGTCATAGCACATTACGTACATAGTCAATGACGGATTAGACAATGCTCGCTGTACAAGACTGAGAATGTGCTCGTCGGCAAAAGAGAAGCCGAAAGCAATTAATACTGAATGAGGGCGTTCAAGTTCATAACTTAGGTGACGAAGAATCTGATAGTAAGCCTCTTCAAAGACGGTTTCATGAAACTTCCACTTTGTGGGGTTCACGATAGGCATTTTGTTATAGTCCTGCCCAAATTGCTCAGAACGAAGTTTCGTAAAATCTGTGTGAGCTTCAAATACACTCAGGTCATTGAGCGATTTATTTGTATCATAAAGAATCACCTTGCAAGCATCTAGAATATTATTTTCGTCTTGATTGAAGTCTATGTTGTAACAGCTAGTACCGTAATTAAGTTCAATATCACCATCTTTGTTGCCTTTCATCCAATGTACTGAGCCGTGAGCATGCAGAAGGTTTACTTGAGGAAGAAACTGTTCGTGACGGTCAAACACGCCTTTATTTACGATACGGTTATTGAAGTTTCTTGTGTGGAAAGTACGCGCTTGAAAACCAGTGCTGCCATCATTAACTTCGAACTGAGATGTTCTTTCTGCCATCAACTCTTCGCTAGCAATTTCAAAGCAATTATCGTAGTTAGTTGTGAAAATGTTTGCTTTTTTGGCTGATGGTTTTTGCTTGTTTAAGAGGTGAATCAAAGTGGTCATGAACCGCTTATATTCTTGAATGACGCTTTCTTCATGTGGCGGTCTAGGAGGAGCAGGAATACCTTTGGCTGGAACTGAGGGTAAACCAGGCTTAATACATTCTCGGTAGTACAACATGAACAGCAGTGTTGTCATTTCTTTGTTGCTTTCATATTTCTTTGCAAGTGTCTCGAATGTGCACTTACTACCATCTAGCCCCTTTACCTCTAGTGCTAACGTCGGTAGAAAACCATTTGAAGCACCAGCACCGACAAGAAAGTTCAGGTTATGATCGTAGATTTGATGTAAGTTAAATTCAGCAGTCATTTAAATCTATTTCCAAGAATAAGTCATGTCGATAGAAAGACTGAATAGCCACCGAATCAGAAGACACAGGCTGGCCACACAGATACAAAACTTAACACATATTGATTCATTAGCTAAATTTGGTCAAAGAGAAAAGCTAAAGCGTATGACTTTTTGGAGCATAAAACAGTTTGGGGCAAAAGCGAGTTAGTTGTACCAATGTGATTACCAAATAAGACTCGATCTGACACTATTGATGATCTGAGCTAGACCTAATCTGATGAGATGGATGCCCTGTATGGCGTCAATTGTACCAAAATGAAATAAATATATTGTGAGATCTCTGACTTCGACTGACAGATCATTTTTAGCTATTTAAATTGAACGCTTAAGTGTTTACTGTTCCATTGTTCCCGAAATCCCTATGAACTGTATATTTTGTCTCCCGTTATTAAATGAAAAGGATTCAGTTATGGATATTCGAACTACTCTCCGGGCTGCGAGTCTTTCTCTCGCTCTTGTAAGTACGGTTACTGTTGCCAATGAAGCCCTGGTGTTTCAGACAGATTTCGGCCTAAAAGATGGGGCAGTATCGGTTATGAAAGGGATATCTTTCAAGGTGAATCCTAGCCAGCCTATTTATGATCTAACACATGAAATTCCACCTTATAATATTTGGGAAGCTTCATATCGCCTTTACCAGACTCTACCATACTGGCCCAAAGGGACTGTCTTTGTAAGCGTGGTGGATCCGGGAGTGGGCACTGACAGGCGCTCAGTGGTTATCAAGACACAGAGTGGTCATTACATAGTCTCACCGGATAACGGAACATTGACCTTGGTAGCTGAACACTTTGGTATTGAATCTGTACGTCAGATTGACGAGAAGTTCAACCGTGTACCTGGCTCTGAAAAATCATATACTTTTCATGGACGTGATGTATACGCATATACTGGGGCACGACTTGCTTCAGGTATTATTAGCTATGAACAGGTGGGGCCGCTGTTACCAAATAAAGTAGTAAAGATCCCTTATCAGACTGGTGTAGCTGAAAGGGATGGAACTCTTAAGGGGACTATTCCAGTTCTAGATGTACGGTTTGGGAATGTCTGGAGTAATATCAATGACAGCCAGGTCAGTAAGGTGGGTATTCACAAAGGGGATCAGGTCTGCATTAAAATAAGTGAAGGGGATAAGATCCGGTATGAAGGCAAAGCCCCATATGTCAGCAGCTTTGGTGAAGTTCCTGAAGGTCAACCTTTGGTGTATCTCAACAGCCTGCTACAGGTATCGGTAGCACTCAATATGGATAACTTCGCTGCCAGATACCAAGTGCAGTCTGGTGATAACTGGCGCATCAGCCTAAAAAAGTGCTCAGATTAAAGGGAACTGGCAACTACACAAAATGCTAATTAAGGTCTGGGTTTTCCACTATATTTACATGCACCTTTGATTACTTAACCCATGACTGGTCTGGCGCAGCAGGTATTCCCGTGGCGAACGGTCAGTACACTGTGCAGATGCTGCCCGCTCAAAGAATCTCGGGCAGTTTTGAGCGAATAGCCGACTTAACTTAACATATTACTATGGTGCAAACTTACGTTGTGTTTCGGTTATGCACCATAAAGCCAATTAGTTGAGTCTTTCTTATTAACTCTTTTAATTAGTCATTAGATTTTCTAGGTGACCCCATCCAGTTTAACTTTTTTAACAGGAGTAGTGTGCAACACATTTTGGGGCATAAATGATTTAGACAAACGACCAGAACGGGTCACCTCGTATTGACAGCCTCTCTCTGACTCCCCCAAAATCCCGTCGTGTTCCTGACATTATTTTTTGTCCCGAGAAATGAATTACCCATTGACCTAATGATTTCCGTTTATTAGCGTAGTCAGACTTATCCATGATCCGGTCGCTTGTGAGGATCACCTTCGGGCAGCGACAGCAACACTCCTGTAGCCTGCAAGGGAGTACACACTGTGTGGTACATCTGCGCACCTTTGGAAGCAGATATCGTCAGTCTGATGACGATGAAGGTCTCTTAATCTCATCCATGATGGCCAACAGGCCAGTCACCCAACGGGGAACACATTTCCCATTGGGTCAGGTGTTCTCCGTTGTTTTATCAGGAGAATACCATGCAACAAAATATCACCCCGGCCACGGTGCACACTGTGTCCCCGGCTGAATTATCCCCTTTTGCTGAAATTTTTCCGCACACCGGTCCACTGGAACTGATGCTGCTGGAGCACACGTTCATTAAAGCCGCTGCTGTGCTTTGTGACGATGACCGGTGTGACCGATGGCAGTACCGGAAAGTGTCAGACAGCATCGCCTATATCGTGCCGATGCGGCCGGATTCTTCTGTGGTTAACGTGGATACGACTGACTTTAAAGGTGAAGTCTCCGCCGATGCCTTTGGGCTGATGGTAACTCTGAGCGTATTGGGTTATCTGACGGCCCTGATGAAGCTGGACGGGTACGCTGAGCGGCTTTGCGCCTTGCGTGAATATGCGTGGCAACATCCTCAGGCTTCGTGTATCCGGGCTGCTTTGGGCTTAAAGGGTGCATAACAGGAGAACGTGATGCCAAATAATGAACTGATTATGTTGGACAGTCTTGCGCTGTCGGCCGTGTTTCCCGACAAAACCCCGCTGGAACGGTTGTTTCTGGGGTTCCTGCTGGCGAATACCGCATCGACGTTATGTAGCGATTATCAGCCTGAACAGTGGACAAGCCGACAGGTGTCTGAATCGCTGACTTATATGGTGCCGACACGGGCGGAAACGTATTCCGTTTACCTGCCGGTTACGCAGCTGACGGTCACGCTTTCAGCCGATGCTTTCGGGCTGGCGGTCACGGCCATCGTATCAGCCCGTATCGCGGTGCCGGATACACAGAATGAGGAGGCGTACCGGTTCTGCGCATTGCAGGAGTATGCACAACAGCACCCGGAAAGCGGCCTGATAACATCGATCATGACACTGAAACCCAGAGAGGACGTTATCAGTCCGTCATTTATCCCTAACAAAAATAATCATCATTAACGTTATCAGCCCATGAGGCTGTTAACGCTTTTCTTAAGCGCCTGACCGGGGAAGCCAAAACACCTTCCCGGTATCGGGTGGGTGTTTTCTTTCATTGACATAAAATCAAGGAACAACACCATGAATCCCATTTTTTTACCGGTACCGGATGATACCGATATCGTATTACGTGAAGAGCTGTTTACCGCTCAGGTCACCGGCCTGAGGCAATACCCGAAAGCACCACAGTCATTGCAGCCGGAAACCCTGATGGTGTGCGAAGCCTCCACCGTCACGGAAGTGGTGCAGCGGCTGAAGGTGATCCATCGACTGGGTGACTGGCCGGTGCCGGAGAGGTTATCTGCTCAGGTTTCGGGGATTTTTTTTCCGCTGACCGTTATGATTTTTGATGCACAGGACAGAAAAGTGCTCGGTGGCCGGTTTGATGAAGAGATTATCTGGGCGCAGCCGGTCACACTGACGTCAGAACGCCTGTCACTGGAACAGCAACAGCAGCGGTTATGTCAGGCAGCGATGCTTGAGCAGAGCTGGCAGAATACTCCGGCGGCGCGTGCGTTGTGGCACAAGGTGCATTTATTGTCACTGCATGGGGTTTCCCCCTGTTATCAGCAGTGCCATGAAGTGCGGGATATTCTCCGGTATGGGGTCTCCGTCAGTGTCTTTTCTGAGGGGACGTTATGACCACGTTACGTTTAACCGTCTGGCAGGTGATTGCGGCTGCCTTGCTGAAACGGCATTTTGGCCTCAGCCTGACCGATACGGCCCTGTGTGAAACCGATACGGTGGCAGCACTGATAGCTCGCGGTGTCCGGCCTTCAGAAGCCATTAACGAACTGGTGGATAAATATGACTTAATCCGGCTGAACACGCAGGTTATCCTGCGCAGTACGCCTTATCTGGATATCCACGATGAGCTGACGGTTATTTTTGACAGTGGTTTGGCTGACAGGCTATTCAGGCAGACCGGACAGTAATACTTTTTGTTCAATCTACCCATCGGGGGAATTGTGCCCCGACCGGGCGGTTCCTCCTGTTTATTTTTATCATTCAAGTGAGGAACTTAATTATGGCAGAATGGTGCACCAATCAACTGGAAATCACCGGCAAATCCGTCTGTCTCGATGTGATGCAACAGTGGGTCTGCGGGGAAGAAGTCCCTCGTTACCGTCAGGCGGTGTTACAAAGCCTGCGGTTATTTCTGGCGGGTTGTGCGGGAATACTGAAACCGACCAAACCACAAACCTACACCCCGTACCGCGCCTTTCGGGGCGCTTTTTTTGTTTTTAAATGGCTTTAATACAATGAGTTATGATGGAAATTAAGCGAATTCGGTCAGTCAGGGGATGAACCGGGTCAGATTAATTTTCATTTTCGTAAAAAGAGTTGTTCCTTGTTTCCGGCCGGGATTCACCGACACTGAGCTAAATCTGAACCGAAAGAGGAAAAGTGATGTTTCAGCGTTTTAAATCCCGTTTTACCCGTGACCTTTCCCCGTCACAAAAAGCCCCCGGGCTAGCGCCTGAAAGAGTACGCGGTGCCGGAGGTTATTTCCGTCCACAGTCAGCAGAGGTGCTGCTGGCAACTTCAGAGCGTGGCCAGTATCTCCGGCAACTGTGGGAAAACAGTGCGCTGCCCGCTGGGTTGTATCAGCAATTCTATCTGGATCCGCTCCGGCAATTATGCGTCCGTGTGCAGCATGTTCCCGCAACACAAGAGGGCGTCTGGTCTTATTGCGGCGGATTTATCGATCTGACCCTGCAATTTACTGCCTGTGCCATGCGGCTGGCAAAAGGGCATATGTTGCCTCCGGGGGTGGTGCCGGAAACACAGGCCGCACAAAGTCTGTTGTGGCAGGCGGTGGTGTTCTGGGCGGCGCTGTTTTACCACCTGCCGCTGTTGCGACAACTGGAAGGGGAACTGGAAGACGGACATCACTGGCAGCCGGGATTGTGGATACCTGAACGTCGTTTCCGCTTCCGGTTTCAGGCACCGCGGCCTGAGCTGCCAGTCCTTTATAAAACATTGCTGGCTGCCCGTTTGTTACCGGAGGAAGCGGTGATTTGGTTGTCTTTAGTGCCCGGTGCGTGGCAGTGCCTGATGTTGCATCTTGGCGGACATCCGTCTTCTGTCCCGTTGACGGACTCACTGCTTCAGTCTGCCGCTGAGCAGGTGCAGTCACCGCTGCTGAATCCCGTTGAACCGTCTAAACCGGCTACCGATACCAGGCTGTCATCATCAGAACCCGATCCGGTTATTCCGCCTGTCACACCGGGAACAGTCCCTGCGCCCGACACCACCGAGGATACCCGGAGATTACTGTCATTGTTTCAGGCAGAGGAATGAAATTTTGATGAGAAAGAATGCAAATGGTAACGATAACGATTCGAAATTGTCCGAACGCACCGCATCAGCGCCGGAAGGCCTTGTTTCTGCAATGTACAAAAGGTCATTATATGAAAAATGAAATAATTCAAAGTGTTAATTAATCTTTCAGTTTATTAACGGGACATTTCTGTACCGGGACACAATATTACACACTAAGGAAACAACAATATGTTAAATAATAAGGAAAAAATGGGCTGGGATGCGTTACTGGACGAGTATTTTTTTTCACGGATGTTACGGCCGGCAACCGAATGGAGTTATCGCAAGGTGGTGCGGGTCTTTATCCGGTATATGGGGGAAACGGGGTTGCCGGAGAGCGTGACTCACCGGGATGTCCTGTGCTGGCGGCGTCATCTGCTGATGGAAAAAAATCAGTCCGGCTATACGTGGAACAATAAGGTGGCGCACCTGCGGGCCATTTTTAATTTCGGGATGGAAAGAAAACTGTTGTCACACCCCAAAAATCCGTTTAATGACGCGGCAGTCAAAAAAGAGAAGAAACAAAAGAAAACCCTGAGTAAGGCGCAGATAACCGGGATTTACCTGCGGATGCAGCAGTATGAAGAGGAAGAACGTTTACAGACCGCCCCGCGGGGCGGACGCTGTGCCTTATACCCGACGGGGTACTGGCTGACCGTACTGGATACCTTCCGGCTGACGGGCATGCGCCTGAACCAGCTGCTGCATCTGCGGTTACGGGATATTAATCTGGACAACAGTTACATTGAGTTGCGTGTGGAAGGCAGTAAAAACCACAGTGAATGGCGGGTGCCGATGATCCCGCAGCTGAAACCCCGGCTGGCGCAGTTGATTGAACAGGCAAAAGCCTGTGGCGCGAAAGAGGATGATCCGCTGTTTGATTTAACCCGCCTGCGTTTTTGTCATCACGGACGCCATGTCAGTCACCAGTATCATCATGACAGAGAAAAGCAACATCTCCGTTCTTTCTTTAACCGCCTGTCTAAAGAATGTGGTTTTGCTGTCTCCCCCCACCGCTTCCGTCATACGCTGGCGACAGAGCTGATGAAAGCCCCCGACCGCAATTTGCAGCTGGTCAGGTGTTTGCTGGGACACCGCAGTGTGGCGACCACGATGGAGTATATTGATATCGATATGGAAATCGCGGGTAAAACTCTGGCGAATGAACTGGCGTTTTATCTGGATCTTGCTGTGTAATCCGTTAACGTGATGTAAAAAAACAGGGCAAGATATCAGCGGGATTGCCCTGACTGTGTCACTGAATTATGGGATGGTTTGGAGGTGGAGACACAAAACGAAGAAACCGGGAAGTGTGCTCAAAGAGCAATTCTGACAATCACCTGACTTGACATCAGAATCAATTACTGAAATCATTACTTTCAACGCAAAAAGGTGAGCACAAACTGTGTTCACCTGACTTCGTATAGAGTGGCTGTTTTTAGTTTATTAACTTACGCAAAGTAATAGATTATATTCATTAACATTTTCTTAACAGCACTTATTTCTAACTCACGTGTTAAGTTATTGATATCACTTCAACAAGCGAGTTTTAAAATTGGTGCCCGGACTCGGAATCGAACCAAGGACACGGGGATTTTCAATCCCCTGCTCTACCGACTGAGCTATCCGGGCTAACGGGGCGCATTAAACCGTATTCAGCTTAATCCGTCAAATACTTTCTGCAAAAAAACGATGAAAAATGATTGTTTGCTGTATTTTCATACCGAATTAGTGTGGTTATTCAACTTTAGTTGTTTTTTCTTAACTTAATGCTCCGTTTTTGCGGCATTTTGCGATGGTTAAAATATCTTGTGCTAGCAATTTTGCGGTGGTTACAGCTTCAAACTCTCTTTTCACTAACAATTTACTGAGACACCCTTCAAGTATCAGTTCCATTTGGTTGGCGACTTGTTCATTGTCGTCAATATCGAGTTGTTGTAATAACTCCGACGTGTAATGAAAAGAATTTTGTTTTTGCAATTCAGCTAACTGGTGAATCGGATGAGTAGGATCAGGGAAAGTGCTGCACGCCGCAATGAACAGACACCCCGGATATCGTTGTTCCTGTACTTTTTCCTTGAGGGTATCGTAACGGGCCAGTAATTTCTGCTCAGGATCCAAGGTTTCGTCCAGTAAGATTTGGCGCTGCCATATCTCAATTTGCTGGCTATGATAGCGAAGGCAATCGTAGAGCAGGGCTTCGCGATCAGGCCAAAAATGCTTTATATGGCTAATCTCAATTTTAAGGGGAGTTAAAAGCGTCTCCAATGTTGCTGATAGGCCATGCTGTTCCAGTATATTCAGGGCATGACTGAGCACATATTCACGTTGCATGGTAGCTCTCCTTCCAGATTATTTTTGTTGTGGATGCTGTACTTGTTGTATTTTCTGTAAATGCTGGCTAAAACGTTCTGCATTCATGAATCCATTGACTTGCGAATTGGTTAGCTCTTTTCCTTCTGTATCAAAAAACAAGATAGTAGGAAGTCCTATTACGTTTAATTTTTGCAGTAATTCTTTCTGGTTTGGCTCATTACTTGTGACATCAGCTTGTAATAAGAAGAATTGGCTCAATTGTGACTGTACTTGTGGATCACTGAAAGTATATTTTTCAAACTCTTTGCAAGCTATACACCAGTCAGCATACAGATCCAACATAATCGGCTTGTCATGATTTTTAGCTAAAATCTGGTTTAACTCCTGCCAGCTACTGATTTGTTGGAATGTGACAGAGGCTTTCTGTTGTTCTGTCGCCGGGCTTCCCCATACCCAATCTTGCAATGGGCGTGAGGCAATCAGAGCCAGCGCCAGTAAAACAATTTGCAAGGTTCGTAACCAGCCCTTTTTACTGCTTAAGGTCAATGCGAAAGACCAGCCAAGGAAGGAGACGGCCAGCAGGCTCCATAATCTCGTACCCCATGTGTCTCCGAGTATCCGCTCCAGTAAAAAGACAGGCAATGCCAGAATAATGAATCCGAAAGCCTCTTTAATATATTGCATCCACGGGCCGCTACGAGGCAAAAGTTTGTGGCCGAATAAGGTAACGGCGATAAGTGGTATACCCATACCCAGTGCGTAGAGGTAAAGGGTCAGGCCACCGACCAGCGTATTACCGCTTTGGGCGATATAGAGCAAAATGGCACTGAGTGGTGCAGTGGTGCAGGGGGATGCGATCAACCCTGCTAAGGCTCCCATAACTAACACACCAATATAGGAGCCGCTTTTCTGTTGGTTGCTCCAATCTACCAGACGAGTTTGGGCAGAAGCAGGGAGTTGTAAGGTATATAGCCCAAACATGGATAGGGCGAGTAAAATAAACAGGATTGACAGCCCGACCAGAATGTAAGGATTTTGCAGGGCCGTTTGAAATTGTAAGCCTGCCGACGCGACGATTAACCCCAATATAGTATAGGTGAGCGCCATTCCCTGAACGTAACTCATGGCGAGCCAAAAGATTCGTTTCAGGCTTTCAGGGCGTTTCTGTCCCAGAATAATGCTGGAAATCAGCGGATACATGGGCAATATGCAGGGAGTAAATGCAATACCAATGCCAATCAACAGTGCCCATAGCGGTGAAAAAGGCACGTCATGGGTTTTGCTATTGGTATTTTCTTGTTGCAGTGGCTCTGTCGATAATGACGCATTTTGGGAAGTCGTTATATTATCGGGCGCTGTTGCTATTGCATTATTTGGTGCCATTGACGTTACCACTACTTGTAGTGGTACGTTGACGGTTTCTGGAGGATAGCAGTAACCCGCCTCTGCACACCCTTGGTAAGTGACTTCAAGTGAGGAGTCATTAGTAGCAGATAGGATCGGGACATCAATATGTACAGATTGAAAATAAACTTCAGTCTTACCAAAAAACTCATCTTCATGCTTGCTGCTTTTGGAATACTCAATTTTTCCCAGCGACGCTTGTTTAGGTGTGATACTGAACTGTTGTCGGTAGAGATAATAACCGGGTTTGATATCCCAGTTTAATGTGAGTTTATTTCCCTGTTGCTGAAAATCAAACATGAATGCCTGATTAGCAGGAAGGTAGCGATTTTGTCCGAGTTGTTCAAACAGTGTGCTGGCTTTGATGGGTGAGGTAGCAATACCGCTGAACAGCAGAAACAACATGAGAATACGTTTCATCATAATATAGTTTTTGACCTGCTTGTATCGTGGTTTGATTTGTGAAACTTACCAGACTTTGAACTATAACTGATGGCATCTATGACAGAAAGTCAATTGACTAATATTAATGCAATGTTAATTTTTTGATAGCCAAATATTTTTGGCTGGAAATACTTCAGGGGCATTGTCAGCCCCTGAAATAACGTTTTTGAATGAATGTTCAGTATTATGACGTTACAAGATCATGCCACCAAACAAAAAGCCGAATGAAACGGCCAACACAACGGCAATGGTGCCCGGAATAAAGAAAGGATGATTGAATACAAATCGGCCAATACGGGTGGTTCCGGTATCATCCATTTGCACAGCGGCAACTAATGTCGGATAAGTTGGTAGGATAAACAGGCCAGAAACCGCAGAGAAAGAAGCTATCGCTGTTAATGGTGTTACATGCAATGCCAGTGCCATTGGCATCAAAGCCTTCGCTGTTGCGGCCTGCGAATAGAGTAATGCAGAGCAGCAGAAGAAAATAACCGCCAGCAGCCACGGTTGAGCATGAATCAGACTACCGGCTGTTTCTTTTATCCAATCAATATTGGCCTGCACAAAAGTATCACCCAGCCATGCAACCCCTAAAATACAGATACATGCACTCATACCTGCTTTAAAGGTACTTGAGTTCAGAATAGCATCGGTATCGACAGAGCAGATGATGGTGGTTAGGGTGGCAATACTGAGCATAATAATCAGAATCGCATTAGTGGTATTCATCAGTGGTTTTTCAATCAGACCGACACTCGGACTGTTGATAATTGCATAGATGACAACACTAATAACGCCCAGCAGGAATAACAAAACAGACAGTTTAGCCTTGGGTTTAATCTGAATTTGATGAGCGCCACGCATTTCTACCAGACCATCTGCAAGGCGTTTTTGGTAGATGGGATCTTTCGACAGTTTGGAATCAAAAACCCATGAAATGATGAATGACATCAGGATGATTGCAAAAAATGTTGAAGGCATTAGTACCATAAGTAAATGTATATAACTGATGCCTTGATTTTCCATGACAGATGCCATGTAAACGACCGCTGCCGAAATAGGGGAGGCAGTAATCCCTATCTGAGCTGAAACAACCGCAGTAGAGAGTGGGCGACAAGGTTTTATGCCCTGCTCTTTTGCCACTTCCGCAATAACAGGAAGTGTTGCCAGTGATATGTTTCCGGTACCTGCAAATAAAGTCAGAAAATAAGTGACGATAGGTGCAAGGATTGTGATGTATTTTGGGTTCCTGCGTAGTAATTTTTCTGTTTGTTGAACTAAATAATCTAATCCACCTGCTACTTGCATGGCTGAGATAGCGGCGATAACCGCCATAATAATTGAAATAACATCAAATGGTATGCTACCCGGTTTAACACCGATGGCTGCAAGGACTAAAACGCCAATCCCGCCAGCAAAACCAATTCCTATTCCCCCTAGTCGTGCTCCCAAAAAAATGGCCAGCAGAACAATAACTAATTCTACGGCTAACATGTTACGTACTCCTTAACTTATTTAGTATTATGAAAATCTATGGTTAATATTTTGTGTTTGCTGAAAATTAAAAAGGCACGCTTCCGGTTGGAGTTGCGTGCCTTAAAAATTAAGACGAGCTCGTTATTATAAGCATTTAATTAATCATCAAAACGTTTTGCTTTATAAGTTGGATGTTTTAGGTTCTCAACGGAGAAAATATCATCTAATTCAGCTTCGGTCAGTAAACCACGCTCTAGCACAACTTCACGAACACTTTTGCCGGTTTCAGCACAGATCTTGCCCACGATATCGCCATTGTGGTGGCCAATGAATGGGTTCAGATAAGTGACGATACCGATAGAGTTGAACACAAAGCTTTCGCACACTTCTTTATTAGCAGTGATGCCGTTGACACATTTTTCAACCAGATTACGGCATGCGTTGCCCAGGATGGACATTGACTCGAACATCGCCTGACCAATCGCAGGTTCCATTACGTTAAGTTGTAACTGGCCTGCTTCTGCTGCCATTGTGATACAAATATCGTTACCAATAACTTTGAAGCAAACTTGGTTAACGACTTCTGGCACAACAGGGTTAACTTTGGCTGGCATGATGGAAGAACCTGCCTGCAATTCTGGCAGATTGATTTCATTCAGGCCAGCACGAGGGCCGGAAGAGAGCAAACGCAAGTCGTTACAAATCTTGGACATCTTAACTGCCAGACGTTTCAATGCCCCATGAACCATAACGTAGGCGCCGCAGTCAGAAGTCGCTTCGATCAAGTCTTCTGCTGGCAGACAAGGTAACCCTGTGACTTCTGCCAATTTCTCAACGACCAGTGTTTGGTAGCCTGGCGCAGTGTTTAAGCCGGTACCGATTGCTGTCGCGCCGAGGTTCACTTCCAACAGCAATTCTGCCGTGTGAGTGATATTTTTG
This sequence comes from Xenorhabdus hominickii, assembly GCF_002632725.1. Lineage (GTDB taxonomy): Bacteria > Pseudomonadota > Gammaproteobacteria > Enterobacterales > Enterobacteriaceae > Xenorhabdus > Xenorhabdus hominickii. Next base: position 169,803 of record NZ_NJAI01000001.1, on the reverse strand, counting down.
ATTTCTTCTTTTAGCAGTATGGAAAATGCGCGGAACTCTTGACCCAGAGTCATTGGAACAGCATCTTGCAGCTGGGTACGACCCATTTTCAGGATATCGTCGAATTCAACGCCTTTTTTGTCGAAGCCTGCTTTCAACAACTTAATTGATTCAACTAAGCCCATTAGTGAATTATAGACAGCAACGCGAAAGCCAGTAGGATAAGCATCGTTGGTTGATTGGCTTTTGTTCAGGTGATCATTAGGATTCAGGTACTCATATTCACCTTTTTGATGTCCCATCAATTCAAGGCCGATATTTGCCAGTACCTCATTGGTATTCATGTTCAATGAAGTACCCGCTCCGCCTTGAAAGACATCAACAGGGAATTGATCCATATACTTGCCAGTGTTGAGGATTTCATCACAGGCTTTGACAATAACGTCCGCAATTTTGCCAGGGATAGTATGGAGTTCTTTGTTTGCCAGAGCCGCAGCTTTTTTCACCATCACCATGCCGCGGATGAATTCAGGGACATCGTTGATGGTACGGTCACTGATATAAAAATTTTCAATCGCACGCAGAGTGTGAATACCATAGTAGGCTTCAGCGGGAACTTCTCGTTTACCTAACAGGTCTTCTTCGATACGAATGTTGTTTGACATGAGAACCTTCTTAACTTGGATACGTTTTTTTACTGTTATATTAAGTGTTTGTTGAGAATAATGTTGCCGTCAACAAATGACGTGATATTAATTACTTATCACGAAATTGCCGGCGCGATCATATGTGGATTTACCAGAAATGCCTTGAACCTAGATCACTTTATAGTGCTATTTTATTAATGAGATCACATATGTGTGACTAAGGTCACGATTCCAGAGATGAAAAGTCAACTATCTGTAGTATTGAAAATGGTTACTATTATCTCCATATTATGTAATCTGATCCCACATTATGTGATTTCACTTTATGTGAATGAGAAATAGAGTGTGGACAATAAATAATTAAAGGAGAACCACGTGCGCTGGCTCCCACTAATTCTTATATGCTTGCTGGTTTACATCGAATCAGTCCTGTTTGTTCGTATTGCCTCTGAAGTAGGGGTTTTGTTGACTCTGCTGCTTGTTATTCTTACTTCTTGCCTTGGGGTTTCTCTTGTACGCAATCAGGGCATGAGTAATTTTATGTCGATGCAACAAAAAATTGTGGCGGGTGAAAGCCCTGCGGAAGAAGTCGTTAAAAGCGTTTCTTTGGTCTTTGCCGGTTTTTTGCTGATATTACCCGGATTTTTTACCGATTTTCTCGGATTACTATTGTTATTATCCCCTGTACAGAAACTTCTGACAGCAAAATTATTGCCCCATATTAAGCTCTATCGGCCGAATGTTTTTCGTGGCTCAAATTATACTGGTGGCTATGGGCAGGACGGCCAGAATGGACAAACTTTTGAGGGCGAATATGAACACAGGCGGGATGATGCTTCCAGTAAATTGAATAATCAGCCGCAAGATGATCAGAAAAATCATGGCGAACATGGCAGTGGGCACGATAAAAGATAATTGTTCCTGCTTTGCTTATTATTTGAGCGGGTAAACAAAAAGTAAAATATTTTTTACTTGCCGCCCCTTGAAGTACTGATCTTAAGCCCCAATTTGTAGCTTCATGGTACTGGTTCTATTGGGTTCTGGTATCAATCCTCTTACCTGATATGGACTTTATTTATAGGAGATCTATCAATGAAAATTCGTCCATTACATGACCGCGTTATCGTTAAGCGTACAGAAGTTGAATCAAAATCCGCTGGCGGGATTGTCCTGACTGGCTCTGCTGCGGGCAAATCTACCCGTGGGGAAATTTTGGCAGTTGGCAACGGTCGCATCCTTGAAAACGGGGAAGTGAAGGCGCTGGATGTAAAAGTGGGTGATACCGTCATTTTTAATGAAGGTTACGGCGTTAAAGCAGAGAAGATCGATAATGAAGAAGTATTGATCATGTCTGAAAGCGACATTCTTGCAATTGTTGAAGCGTAATTGAATCCTCACGCTAACCCTTCTTAATTGAGCGAATTTAAAGGAAAGACACAATGGCAGCTAAAGACGTAAAATTTGGTAATGATGCTCGCAGCAAAATGCTGCGCGGTGTGAATGTACTGGCTGATGCAGTTAAAGTGACCTTGGGTCCTAAAGGCCGTAACGTAATTTTGGATAAATCTTTCGGTGCGCCTGTTATCACTAAAGACGGTGTATCTGTAGCACGTGAAATCGAATTAGAAGATAAATTCGAGAACATGGGTGCACAAATGGTTAAAGAGGTTGCCTCTAAAGCCAACGATGCAGCCGGCGATGGTACTACTACTGCAACCGTATTGGCTCAATCTATCGTCACTGAAGGTCTGAAAGCTGTTGCCGCTGGTATGAACCCAATGGATCTGAAACGGGGTATCGATAAAGCGGTTGTTGCTGCTGTTGAAGAGCTGAAAAACCTGTCCGTACCTTGCTCTGATTCCACTGCCATTGCGCAGGTTGGTACTATCTCCGCAAACTCCGACGAAACTGTAGGTAAACTGATCGCAGAAGCGATGGACAAAGTCGGTAAAGAAGGTGTAATCACTGTTGAAGAAGGTACTGGCCTGGAAGACGAACTGGATGTTGTTGAAGGTATGCAGTTCGACCGTGGTTACCTGTCTCCTTATTTCATCAACAAACCAGAATCAGGTTCTGTTGAACTAGAAAGCCCGTACATCCTGCTGGTTGACAAAAAAATCTCCAATATCCGTGAACTGCTGCCAGTTCTGGAAGGTGTTGCTAAAGCAAGCAAGTCTCTGGTTATCATCGCTGAAGACGTTGAAGGTGAAGCACTGGCAACTCTGGTTGTTAACAACATGCGTGGTATCGTGAAAGTTGCTGCGGTTAAGGCACCTGGTTTCGGTGATCGTCGCAAAGCGATGTTGCAGGATATCGCTACCCTGACCAATGGTACTGTGATTTCTGAAGAGATCGGTCTGGAGCTGGAAAAAGCGACTCTGGAAGATCTGGGTCAGGCAAAACGCATTGTTATCAACAAAGACACCACAATTATCATTGATGGTGTAGGTGAAGAAGTCGTAATCGCTGCACGTGTTACTCAAATTCGTCAGCAAATTGAAGAATCTACTTCTGATTATGACCGTGAAAAACTGCAAGAGCGTGTAGCTAAACTGGCAGGCGGTGTTGCTGTAATCAAAGTAGGTGCGGCGACTGAAATTGAAATGAAAGAAAAACGCGCTCGCGTTGACGATGCTCTGCACGCAACCCGCGCAGCAGTAGAAGAAGGCGTTGTTGCTGGTGGTGGTGTCGCACTGGTTCGCGTTGCTAGCGCGATCTCTAACCTGACTGGCGACAACGAAGATCAGAACGTTGGTATTCGCGTTGCACTGCGTGCAATGGAAGCGCCAATGCGTCAGATCGTAGACAACGCAGGTGAAGAGCCATCTGTTGTTGTTAACAACGTGAAAGCGGGTAAAGACAACTACGGCTATAACGCATCAACTGAACAGTACGGCGATATGATCGACATGGGTATCTTGGATCCAACTAAAGTAACCCGTTCCGCGCTGCAATTCGCCGCTTCTATCGCTGGTCTGATGATCACCACTGAAGCAATGGTGACTGATCTGCCTAAAGATGACAAATCTGACTTAGGTGCAGCTGGTGGAATGGGCGGCATGGGTGGAATGGGCGGCATGATGTAATGTTGCTCATCCTGCTGATGGAATTGCCCATCCGATAGGATAAGATTTTAAAGGCGAGCAGATTTTTCTGCTCGCCTTTTTATTTTTTGTTCTAATGGAATACAAAAGGGTATATTTATCATCATTATAGAAATTTCTATAATCAATGAGGAAAGTTATGCGAATCAAAATGTTATTTGGTGCGTCAGTATTGTTGCTGGCGGGGTGTACAACAAACCATCAATTAACCTCTGCTGGTGCTAATGTACGTTTCATGGATACTCAGCCGGGCAGTGAATGCCAACGGTTAGGTGAAGTTGTTGGTACTCAAAGCAATTGGTTCAATGGTGTCAGCAATGAGAGTAGCTCTATGCGTAGCGCCGCCAATGACCTGCGTAATAAAGTGGCTGAAATGGGCGGAAATGTTATTTATGGCGTAAATAGCCCATCCCAGAATCTATTGGGAAGCTTTGTTCCCCTTGATAGCAAAATGGTTGGTCAGGTCTATAAGTGTCCTTAATCACTAGTATCCCTAATGGGATTTCAAGTTGCAGCCCAGTCAACGAAGCTGCAACTTGAAAGGGGAAGATTATAGCCCTAAGCCCAAATCCAGAGGCGTTTTACTGGGTTCTCCACCAATTTCTCTTGTCAGGCAAGGAACCAGATAACCGGAGACTTTCGTTAATAATTCCCGCATTATTGCTTTTGCTTCTTCATCATCAACGAGAAAGTGTGCGGCGCCTTGAACTTTATCCAGAACATGGATGTAGTAAGGCAAAATACCCGCATCGAATAATGCATTACTTAAGTCTGCCAGTGTTTCTGCATTATCATTGATATCACGCAGCATCACGCTTTGATTTAGAAGTGTCACGCCAGCCTGTTTTAGCCGAGTTATACTTTCTCGGAAGGCATCATCAATTTCATTTGCATGGTTGATGTGGGTCACCATGATCACCTGCAAGTTTGATTGTGCCAAACGATTACACAGGGTTAGGGTGATACGATCAGGGATAACAACCGGTAAACGTGTGTGGATCCGTAAGCGTTTAATGTGTGGAATAAATTCAATGTGGCTAATTAACCAGTCCAATTCATGATCTTTCGCCATCAATGGGTCACCACCAGAGAAGATGATTTCATCTAACTCAGTATGTTGCTCGATATAATCCAGAGCGAGCTGCCAATTGTTTTTATTTCCCTTGTTATCTTCATAAGGAAAATGACGACGGAAGCAATAACGGCAATTGACTGCACAACCCCCTTTGACTAATAGCAATGCTCGGTTGCGGTATTTATGCAACAGCCCGGGCACGACATTACGCTGTTCATCTAGCGGATCTGTTGAAAAGCCAGGAGATATTACAAACTCTTCCCGTGCAGTCAGGACTTGCAATAGTAGAGGATCACGCGGATCGCCTTTTTTCATTCGTGCTACAAATGCTTTTGGCACACGTAGGGGAAATAATCGCTTCGCCTCATTACCGTCTTTCAGTATGGCGTGTGAGTTTAGGGATAATAATTGCAACAACTCATTGGGATCTGTAATTACATCCGCAAGTTGTTGTAGCCAGACTTCTCTGACAGGGGGAATATGGGTTATAATGTGTGCCATTTTTTGGCTAAGCCATTTTGTTAAAAATTAGAGGATCTCCATGGCTACTTATAGTACCAATGAATTCCGTTCAGGTCTTAAAATCATGTTAGATGGCGAGCCGTGCGCTATTCTAGAAAGTGAATTTGTTAAACCAGGAAAAGGGCAGGCATTTGCCCGTGTTCGTATTCGTAAACTGATTTCTGGTAAATTACTAGAAAAAACCTTTAAATCAACAGATTCCGTTGAAAGCGCAGATGTCATGGATATGAACCTGACCTATTTGTACAACGACGGTGAATTCTGGCATTTCATGAACAACGAAACTTTCGAGCAGTTAGCTGCAGATGAGAAAGCCGTTGGTGACAATGCAAAATGGCTGATCGATCAGGCAGAATGTATTCTGACTCTGTGGGATGGCCGTCCTATCGCTGTAACCCCGCCAAACTTTGTTGAACTGGAAATTACTGAGACTGATCCAGGTCTGAAAGGTGATACCGCCGGTACTGGTGGTAAACCTGCTACCCTGAGCACTGGTGCTGTAGTAAAAGTTCCTCTGTTCGTACAGATCGGTGAAGTTATTAAAGTTGATACCCGTTCCGGCGAATACGTTTCTCGCGTGAAATAATCGCGTTTGCTATTTTAGAAAAGCCGTGGCCTCTTCGTCTAGAGGCTGCGGCTTTTTTTATTGTGTTTTTGTTCTGCGATTGCGGTTGTAAAATCGGCTAGTTATAATTCAGTTTCATTTCTTAATCGTTGTCTGGGACGACCCAGATAAACGCCATCATATTGGGGACGGCCCCATTTGCCACTCGATAAAGGGAAAATCATGTCTTGGTTGGTCCTCCTTATAGCAGGTTTGCTGGAAGTAGTGTGGGCTGTAGGCCTTAAATATACCCACGGTTTTTCACGTGTGGTGCCGAGCTTAATTACGATCAGTGCGATGATTGTCAGTGTGGGATTGCTGGCCTACGCCATGAAAAATTTACCGACAGGAACAGCCTATGCTGTGTGGACAGGCATTGGTGCTGTAGGTACGGCGATTTTTGGCATAGTGGTGTTGGGGGAGTCAGCAAACTTGGCCAGGGTGATAAGCCTTGGCCTGATTATAGCTGGTATTATTGGTTTAAAGCTGGCGAGTTGATAATTGGTGAGTAAACCCAGCATTGAGCTGGGTTCTATTGCAGGTCATTTTCTTTCATAGCGCGAAGGCCATATCTCTTCTGGTGTGCTTTCCAGCGCTGCCGCGATAAGACGTTCGCCTTTTGGCCAGTGGCGTTGCAGTGCGTTGGCAAGAGTTGATGAAGCCAGTCCCGCAGCACGCGATACTTCTGATAACGTGGTTCCGCGTTTTTTCAATGCTGCAATGATGTCAGCAGAGTGCCAGTCTTTTTTTTCCATTCTAAATCTCCAGTTACCTATCATTTTTTTAAATTAAAAAGTAAGCCATTAATAAGTAGACTATAAGTCACACATCATAGCATAAATTAGATTGAAATGTGACTCATAGTCCGTGGTCGGATAAGTAACAAGAATCGATACTTTTCGGATGAAAACGTCGAACAATATCAGATCCCTTTTTGGGCAAAGAATTAGGTATCTCAGGAAAGAAGCAGGGATGTCGCAGGAGGCTTTTGCCGATAAATGTGGATTGGATCGAACTTATGTCAGCGGTATTGAGCGCGGAGTAAGAAATCCTACCTTAGAAATTATTTATGTCATCTCCAATGGATTACAAATTGAACTGAATGAATTGTTCGATTTTGAGACGATGACTTCGTTTCATGAAGTCTAATTTATAAATTAAATAGAAGTTCCTTTGGCCATTAGTTAGAGAAGTTTTTCAATGGTCAAAGGAAATACCTCCCTTCATCGTTCAAGTTGTAGCCTGTAAAGCGGTAACTCGGAATTTATGGAGCCGTGGTGATTGAAATCAATAAGTGGTTTCACCGATATTTTTCAAGGCATCAATCACTAACTGCCAGAATTTAGTTTGATCCAATTTGACGGCAACTTGCGTATGGCAATCGTCAGGAAGAGGCCAACGAAAATCTGCGACGGTCATTCCTGTTGTCAGTGTTCCTGTCAGCTCGATATTAACGGGGACTTTTTGAGTCGTCATCACAGTAGGGTCAATCACGTAGGCTACTGCACAGGGATCATGCACAGGAGGATAGCTAAACCCTTGAGTTTCACGACATCTCTTCCCATAAAATTTCAGAGCATCCAAAACGAACTGAGCAGAACGTGTTTTAATCTGGGCGATAGCTTCAAGAATATCAGGTGTCGCTTGAGCTTGGTGAGTGAGATCTAAGCCGACCATTGTCAGCGACCATTTTTCATTAAAAACGATATGTGCCGCTTCCGGATCTATAAAGATATTGAATTCTGCAACAGCACTTCTGTTACCTTTATGATAGCCACCGCCCATCAAGACCACTTCCTTCACCCGCTCAACGATATGAGGAGCCTTACGTACAGCCATGGCGATATTAGTCAAACCGGCAGTCGGAACCAGAGTCACACTTTTGGGGGGATTTTCCATAATCACATCAATGATTAAATCAACGGCGTGACGGGCATCTAGCCTCGTTGCAGGTTCAGGCAGAATCGGACCATCTAAGCCTGTTTCACCATGAATATCCGGCGCAGTTTTGATTTCTCTAACAAGTGGTCTGTGACATCCTGCAGCGAAAGGAACATTGTGAATATTGGCTATACGGGCAATGCAGAGGGCATTACGGGTGACTTTGTCTAGGGTTTGGTTGCCAACAACGGTTGTTACCGCCAATAGTTCAATATTAGGGTCTCCGTGGGCAAGCAGGAGGGCAATGGCATCATCATGACCGGGGTCGCAATCAAGGATAATTTTTTTGGGTAGCATATTTATTCCTTTTAGTCATTATCCCCTTTCATCTTTCAAACGGTTGCTTTGTGATCGCAAATTGAAATCGATTGGGTACACATGCAAATATCCATTCTCAGAATAATTCACTATTGGAAAAAATTCCCCTTCCGCTCATCACAAAATGAAAACATAAAAACTATAAATAATTAATAAACATGTCTTTAATTGTGATTTAATTAACATATAAATAACAAATGATTTGAGCATTTTAAGTACATATGATTCATATATAGGCAAGATAAGGGGTGCGCCGATATCTGCCTCATTATTTTATTAATTTGTTAATGGTTTTGGTCTTGATTGCTTTGTTAATACACCTGAATAATTAATATTCAACAACATGATAAATGCTCCCCCTGAAAAATAGCAGTAGTAAGACAGATGGCAGTACATCATCAGGGGATAGGCAGAGGCTCACGGGGTATAACATGTACAATGATATTGATTCATTAACCTATTATGCGGCAACTAAAAAATACGATCTCCATTTCCCGACACTGACAGAAGATTTGGATGTTGATGTCGTTATTATTGGTGGCGGCTTTTCCGGTATCAATACGGCACTGGAACTAGCTGAAAAAGGAATCACCAATATCGCTATTTTGGAAGGTCGAACCTTGGGATATGGCGGAACAGGTCGTAATGGTGGTCAGGTGATGACGGGGATTGGTCATGACTTGGACAGGATCAAACGCCATATTGGTGAAAAAGGCCTAGAAACCATATTTAAAATCAGTAGCTTGGGTGCTGGAATTATTCGAGAGCGAATAGCCAGATACGACATTAAGGCCGATTTTTGTCGAGGTTATGCGTATCTTGGTTGGAACTCTCGACACGATAAAACCTTACAAAGTTGGTTGAAAGAGTTTCGTTTAGCTTCTCCTGATGAGGAAATTGAACTTTATACTGGCTCTGATGTGAAACAAGTCATTGGCTCAGATCGCTATACCAGTGCATTGAAGCACATGGGAGGCGGGCATGTTCATTCACTCAATTTGTTGTTAGGGGAGGCCAAGGCAGTCTCGGAATATGGCGTCAAAATTTTTGAGAACAGTCAGGTTGTGAATGTAGAGTATGGCTCAAGGGTCACAGTGCATACACCATTAGGTTCGGTTCGTGCCAATAAAATGTTGTGGGCATGTAATGGCTTTTTGGATGGGCTTGATCCCACTATCTACAAAAAAACCATCAATACCTATGCCTTCCAATTGATGACGGAAGAACTGCCAGACGATCTGATCGAAAGGATCAGCCCGATTCGGGGCGCTTACAGTGATATTAGCCCTGTCATCGATTACTACCGCGTTACTAAAGAAAACCGCCTGTTATATGGCAGTGCGACACATTTTATTGAATATATGCCTTCCGATTTAAAAGCATGGAACCGCAATCTCATGCTGAAAACCTTTCCTTACCTGAAAGATGTGAAAATTGAACTGGCATGGGGTGGTCCATTATGTTGTAGCGCTAATTTGTTCCCACAAATTGGTTCCCTGCCTAAGCATAAAAATGTGTTCTATGTTCAAGGTTATTCAGGTTTTGGTGTGACACCGAGTCATATTATCTGCAAGATTTTGGCTGAGGGAATGAGTGAAGGCTCTGATCGTTACTCGCTGCTGAGCTCTATTCCACATCTCGATATTATCGGGAAAGACAAATTGAGAAATGTGCTTCTCTCTGCTGGCAAGATTTGGCACCAAACTTCAGGTTATTGGAAAGGGCGTCGTTAGTTTTATCCCTGTTTAACGTTTTTTCTTTTTCTATTTTTGAACTGTAACTTTTTGAACGGTAACTGTTAAAAGGTAAAAGTCATGATAAAGCCATTATTGTTAGATAAAGAACTTCCTGAATTAATGCCAATTGGCAGTGTTACTAATCTCGGTTCTATTGTGGTAGAGGGTGATCCACAGGCGAGTGGAGCAATGATTCACGGAGAACCAATGGATAACCTGACTTGCGGTATTTTTGTCTGCACTAAGGGGAAATTCAAAATGACTTACCCCTTTGATGAACTGGCAACGGTTCATGAAGGTTCAGTGAAACTGACTGATATTAAAACTGGGATGACGGTTGAATATCATAAAGGGGATTCTTGGTTTGCCGCGAAAGGTACGGAAGTGTTGTGGGACATCACCAGTGAACGTTTCGTCAAACATTATATGGCTTGTATAAATGCTCAAATGTCAGGCTAACCAGAGGAAAAAATAATGAGTGAAATTAATTTGCTGGAGTCAGTTACGGCTTTTTTGCAACGTTCTCACGGTCATTATATTAATGGAGCCTCTGTTCTTAGTCAGGAAAGTACGATAAATCAGAAAAATACGATGCTTTCTGTCGTTAATCCAGCTTCCGGTGAAATCATAGCTACAGTCAATCAAGCCGGAGAGGCAGAAGTTAATCAAGCAATGCAGGCGGCATCTAGCGCTTTTCACGGCGTCTGGGCTCAGACTTCTCCCATCGAGCGGGGAAATTGCCTAAATCGGTTGGCTGACTTACTGCAAAAAAATGGTGAGGAGCTGGCACAACTGGAAAGTTTATGTTCCGGTAAACCGATTCAACTATCTCGTATGCTGGAAGTGGGGGCATCTGCCGACTACTTACGTTATTTTGCAGGTTGGTCGAGTAAAATCAGCGGGGAAACACTGAATGTTTCTTTGCCATCGCTCAAAGGGGAGCATTATACCGCGTTTACCCGGCGTGAACCCATTGGGGTTGTGGTTGGCATTATCCCATGGAATTTTTCCATTATGATAGCTATTTGGAAATTGGGAGCGGCATTGGCCAGTGGTTGCACCATTGTACTCAAACCCAGTGAATATACCCCTTTAACTATATTGCGAGTGGCTGAACTGGCAAAAGAAGCGGGAATTCCAGATGGTGTGATCAATATCGTTAATGGTTCAGGTGCTCATATTGGATCGGCTCTGGTCAGTCATCCACAATGTGCCAAAGTTACTTTTACTGGTTCCGTTTCAACGGGAATGAATGTGGGAAAATCAGCTCTGGAGCAAGGATTAAAGCGGGTAACATTGGAGCTGGGAGGTAAAAATGCGGCAGCTTTCCTGCCAGATATGACTGTTGATAAAATCGTTGATGGCATATTGGAAGCGGGGTATGTGTATCAAGGGCAAATTTGTGCAGCTGCGGAACGCTTTTATATTCCTTCCATTCATATGGATGCGGTTTTGAAACTGCTTTCTGAACGTTTGTCAGCGATGAAAATTGGCTCTCCTCTGGATGAATCTACTGAGATGGGGCCTTTGGCAAATAAAGAACATTATGAAAAAATTCTGTCTCTGTTTGAAAAAGCGCGTCAGGAAGGTAATGAAATAGTTTATGGCGGCCATGTGCTGGAAGGCGCCGGATTTTTTGTCGCACCAACGATCATTAAAGCCAATAGTGCTGATGACACGTTGATGAAAGAAGAGACATTCGGGCCAATTGGTACTTTCCTCAGTTACGATGATGAGGAAGAATTGATAACCATGATGAATGCGACACCATTTGGCTTGTCTGCCAGTTTATGGACTAATGACTTGAGCAAGGCAATGCGTATGCTTCCTCGCATAAAAGCCGGCACTCTATGGGTTAATATGCATACGTTTTTAGACCCAGCAGTTCCATTTGGTGGCATGAATTCTTCCGGCATTGGCCGCGAGTTTGGCAGTGCATTCATTGAGCACTATACGGAGTTGAAGTCGGTTATGATGCGTTACTGATAGATAATTGACGGATAACTGACGGTTTATGAAGAGCCTATTCTACTGGGCTCTTTTTTCAGGTGAAAATCACATTCATCATTGATAGGGCTAAAGAACGATCAATCGCCTGTCACAATAATGTCGCCATAGGTTCAAATAAGTGTCATACGACATATTTATTATTCCTGCAATTCAACATCAGAATTTTTATTCTCTATCCGATTGCAAGGAAAATAATATGTCGCGTAATTATGAAAAAAATCTGCTTGCTGCTGTGATTGCTGTATTGATGTCAGGCACTACACTGCCTGTATGGGCAGCAAGCAATCCAGAGAATATTATGGCGCAACAGCGTGTAGCACAAGGTGATGTTACTCAGTTTGGTGGTGCTCGCCGCTTGACCCAAGATCAAACTGAGGCACTTAAGGCTGCGTTGAATAATACAAAAGCCAAGAATGTGATCTTGTTTATCGGCGATGGGATGGGGGATTCTGAAATTACTCTTGCTCGTAATTATGCAGAAGGTGCAGGAGGTTTCTTCACGGGAATAGATGCCTTGTCATTTACCGGTCAATACACACATTACTCGCTAGATAAGAAAACGAAAAAGCCGAATTATGTTACCGACTCTGCGGCTTCAGCCACAGCTTGGGCAACGGGAGTCAAAACCTATAATGGTGCGTTGGGAGTCGATGTTTTTGGCAAAGATCATCAATCTCTTTTAGAGCTGGCTAAAAAGAACGGCAAAGCAACGGGAAATGTCACCACGGCTGAAATTCAGGATGCAACACCAGCAGCTTTGTATGCCCATGTTACGGATCGTAAATGCTATGGGCCGGACGAAACGTCGAAAAAATGTCCCGAAAATGCTTTAGAAAATGGCGGTAAAGGCTCTATTACAGAACAATTGCTGGCAGCTCGTGCTGATGTGACTCTGGGAGGCGGAGCAAAATTGTTTACTCAACAATCGGTATCTGGCGTCAATAAAGGAAAAACTCTGCAACAACAGGCTTTGGCGCAGGGATATCAGTGGGTAACAGATACGAAATCGTTGGCGGCTGTTAAAGAGGCTACTCAGAAAAAGCCGTTGTTGGGGCTGTTCCACGATGAAAACATGGATGTGGCATGGGAAGGGCCAAAAGCTGTTTATCACGGCAATCTTACTGAAGAGCCAGTGAAGTGCGAGGTTAATTCTAAATTAGATCCTAACGTTCCGACGTTAGAACAAATGACAGAAAAAGCCATTGATTTACTGAAACAGAACAAAAATGGTTTTTTTCTGCAAGTTGAAAGCGCTTCGATTGATAAACAGGATCATAATGCCAATCCTTGTGCACAGATTGGTGAAACAGTCGCTTTGGACAAGGCTGTACAAGTTGGCCTTAAATTTGCGAAAGAACAGGGGGATACTTTAGTGATTGTGACCGCTGATCATGCACATGCCAGCCAGATCATTGAACCCAAGGTTAAATCACCGGGTTTTACTCGTTCACTGATTACTAAAGATGGTACTGTGATGACGGTAAATTATGGTAATTCAGAAGGGGGATAGTCAGAAGCATACTGGTACACAGTTGCGGGTTGCAGCGTATGGTCCTTATGCTGCCAATGTTGTCGGTTTGACCGATCAGACGGATCTATTCTTTACCATACGTGGTGCGATGGATTTGAAATAATAGATATACCTTGATGCAACTCGAAATCTATTGGGTATATCTTTCATTTTCGTTATTGATTTCTTGATTGTGATTAAGCTGCCATCACTATATGATATTGCGAATTATTATCATTTGTGTTTGGCGGTTTATCATGCTCGGTGCAAAACGGAGTTTAAAGCTCGCTTTTTGGCAAAGTATTACGGGATCTTGGGGAATGCTGTTATTTAGCTTGATAGGATCAGGATTGGTCGTGTCAGTGCTGATAATAGAGGGTGCTGGGATCGAGCAATTTAAAATCAGTATTCAAGGAGCTTTGTTATTGACGCTTGCGTTATTGTTACATCGTAATGCGCGTCATTTCTTGTTGATTCCAGCTTGCATTGCTATTGTTTGCAGTCTGTTCGCTATTTTGCGCCACCTTGCGTACTTATGATAAGAATTTAATGCTTGATTAATTGCTGAAATAAGGAAAATTGCTTAAATAGAGTAAAGCGAGAAGAGAGCAAAAGAAAAGGAATAGAGCAGGAAAATGAAACAGTGGTGCGAAGGGGGGGACTTGAACCCCCACGTCCGTTAGGACACTAACACCTGAAGCTAGCGCGTCTACCAATTCCGCCACCCTCGCAGGTACTGTCATTCATCCAATTTGTTTAACTTATAATTATCTGATTTGGTGCGAAGGGGGGGACTTGAACCCCCACGTCCGTTAGAACACTAACACCTGAAGCTAGCGCGTCTACCAATTCCGCCACCCTCGCATACCCAGATACTATCACTTAAACAAATAGCATGGAGGCGCATTCTAGAGATTTTATGGCTGGCGTCAATCATTATTTAGCGAGATAACGTGCAATTGGTGCAAAAATCAGCGTGTTGATATTTTGAAAGGGAGGATGTTCCAGATGGGAAAATAGAAATTGCCTGCCCGTGGAACTGGAGCAGGCAAAGTAGCGGGATTTAATGCCTAAATTACTTTTTCGTTGCTTGATACACTTTAAATTTACCTGTCTGTGCAATCACTTCATGATTCCCGAAAGCACTATCCAGCAAATTAGAATAAGGCAGGAAAGAGTTTGCGACGATCCGCAATTTACCACCGGATTTTAAATGGCTCGGAGCCATGCGGATCATGTCATCAGCGGCAGACAGATTAGTCTTTAAGCCATCATGGAATGGTGGATTGGAAATAATCCAGTCGAATTTTTCCTCAATCGCTGAATACACATTGCTGGTGATAACATTGCCTTCCAATTTATTGGCTTTCAGTGTCGCTTTACTGGATGTGATAGCTGCAGCATTAACATCACTCAATGTTAGGGCCAAATCAGGGTTCTTTTTACCCAGTACAGTCGCCAATACTCCGGAGCCACAGGCAATATCCAGCAGACTGCCAGAAACAGGCGCATCAAATGTCGAAAGCAACAGACGGCTGCCGACATCCAAATCATCCTGACTGAACACGCCGGGCAGGGTATTGATCGTGACATCATCCACCTGATAGCTATTCCACCAATTGTTTTGATCAAACTGAACCTGATTTTTCAGTTGACCATAAAACAGGCTACAACGGCGAGCAGTGTCAATTTTATGAAAAGTTGCTATACCTTCCATTAACTTATCAACACTGCGTACACCACTACGATTTTCTCCTACAATAAAAATATCTGTCCCGGGAGGCAGAATGGAAAACAGATTACGTAGTTGGAAACGCGCTTCTTGCTTGCTTTTTGGCCAGTAATAAATCAGGGTATCACATCCTTTGATAAATGCGCTGTCTGCTACAAGGCCAAACCACGCATTTTCGCCGAGTTGGCGGATCAAAGATTGCCAGTGGTGATACTGGTTAGTGTGCACTCGCACGCTTTCAGCTTCAATTTCCGTTGCCAGATTATCCTGAAGATCACCCGCAAAGAGCAGATGATGGGAGTGCAATTGCTCCTGATGGCGCAGGATAACTTCGCTGGCTGGGGTTAATACAGACATCTATGTATAAGCTCCTTATAAATCTTTATCCAAGTATCATAAATAGCAGAGGGCAGAATTGAAATGCCATGCCGATTGGCGCAGAGATAAGCCCTCTGATAATATGTTACCTGTTATTTTTTTATGGCAGATGGAATAAAACACGATGACGAAGCGTGACAGATTACTCTCCCAATTGGGGATCACCCAATGGGTTCTGCGTAGCCCGATGGCCTTGCAAGGTGAATTGTCTGTCCTCATCCCTGACTCAACCCGTCTATTGATCATTAGCCATGATCAAATTGATTTAAGTCATTCATTGTTTGCTGATATTTTTACAGCCATGGGGATTGATGCCTCATCGGTATATTGCATCACGACAAAAGATGTTGAGCTACTTTCGGAATCAATCCACTGTCCGTGCTGGCTGTTGGGGGTTGATATTACCGTATCAATACAAGGGATTTCTTTGAGAAGCCCAGCATTAAATGACTTATCTCTTGATGGGAATGCAAAACGCGCTCTTTGGCAACAAATTTACCATTATGAAGAATATTTCTCTATTAACTCCCGCTGATCTTTCCATAGCATTGCAAATAGAACAGGCCAGTCATATGTTTCCGTGGAGTGAAAAAACGTTTTACTCCAATCAAGGGGAGCGCTATCTCAACTATAAAATAACGCTGAATGACCAAATTATCGGCTTTGCGATCACGCAATATGTGATGGATGAAGCCACGTTATTTAATATTGCTATTCACCCTGATCATCAATCGCGGGGATATGGCCGGGCATTGTTGGATCATCTTATCAATATATTGCCTGAAAAACAGATAAATACACTATGGCTTGAAGTACGTCGTTCTAATCAATCCGCAATCCGTTTGTATGAAGACCTCGGCTTTAACGAGGTTTTCATCCGCAAGAATTATTACCCGACAACAACAGGAAAGGAAGATGCCATTATTATGGCGTTGCCGTTATTTGGGGGATGAACCGTTTTTGATGAAAAATCTTGCGAGGCGGAATGCAAAATCATCTGATAAAAAGAACATTTTTGACTGAGTATCGTATAAATGCAGGAAAATTAATAGGCTGTTTTAGGTAAGGATGGTCGGAAATGAAAACCTCGGCTTAAGGCCGAGGCGGATTTTCCAGATCGTTGTGGATGGTCATAGATTAAATCCATTGGAACCAAACACCAATCTTGTTACCTAATTTATAGCCTGTAGCTAGCAGAGTCAAAGATTCTAAGTAGATGAAAAAATTTGATAAAAATAGGCATCGGATGCTAAAAAACACACCTTCTCTTTCCATTCTCGTTATATTTGGAACAGCTACATTTGTGCTTCTTTGTATCCCCTTTTAAATATCGTTGAAGTTTCTCTGAGAAATTCCATTGATTCGGCACTTATCTTGAACATCATTGGTTGTTTATAAATCCAAGTTCAGCGAAAATATGCTCCAATCACGATTAACCTGACGGATTTGAAGGCGGGGCGCCAATAGGGGCATTTCCCAATTGATATTAATCCGTGTACTGACTAGAAGATTCCAATTGATGTCAAATTCCCCATTTCTGCAAGAAGTCGCGAAAAGGCGCACCTTTGCGATAATTTCGCATCCTGATGCAGGTAAAACTACCATTACCGAAAAAGTGTTATTGTTCGGACAGGCTATCCAAAAAGCAGGTACGGTAAAAGGCCGAGGCTCTAACCAACATGCTAAATCCGACTGGATGGAAATGGAAAAACAGCGTGGTATCTCCATTACCACTTCTGTGATGCAGTTTCCTTATAGTGATTGTCTGGTGAACTTGCTGGATACGCCAGGGCACGAAGACTTTTCCGAAGATACCTACCGTACTTTAACGGCGGTGGACTGTTGCCTGATGGTAATTGATGCCGCAAAAGGGGTTGAGGATCGCACCCGTAAGCTGATGGAAGTTACCCGCCTGCGTGACACACCAATCCTGACATTCATGAACAAGCTTGACCGTGATATCCGTGATCCGATGGAGCTGATGGATGAAGTGGAAAATGAACTGAATATCGCCTGTAGTCCAATTACATGGCCGATTGGCTGTGGTAAATCCTTCAAGGGCGTTTATCACCTCTACCTTGATAAAATTTATCTATACCAATCCGGTCAAGGTCATACCATTCAGGAAGTGCGCGCTATCAAAGGGTTGGATAACCCTGAATTGGATGCGGCAGTGGGTGAAGATTTGGCGAATCAATTGCGTGAAGAGCTGGAACTGGTTAAAGGTGCGTCCCATGAATTTGATCAGGATGCCTTTTTGCAAGGGGAGTTGACACCAGTCTTTTTCGGTACTGCATTGGGCAACTTTGGTGTTGATCATATGTTGGATGGCTTGGTTGAATGGGCTCCGACCCCAATGCCCCGTCAAACTGATGCACGTGTAGTCACTGCTAATGAAGAGAAGTTTACGGGCTTTGTTTTCAAAATCCAGGCCAATATGGATCCGAAACACCGTGACCGTGTTGCATTCATGCGCGTTGTTTCCGGTAAATATGAAAAAGGCATGAAACTGCGCCAAGTCCGCATTAAGAAAGATGTTGTCATTTCCGATGCACTGACCTTTATGGCAGGAGATCGTTCTCATGTTGAGCACGCTTATCCAGGGGATATTATCGGCCTGCACAACCATGGCACAATCCAGATTGGTGATACCTTTAGCCAAGGTGAAGAGTTGAAATTCACCGGTATCCCTAACTTTGCACCAGAATTGTTCCGCCGTATTCGTCTGCGTGATCCATTGAAACAGAAGCAACTGCTGAAAGGTCTGGTTCAATTATCAGAA
Source organism: Xenorhabdus hominickii (assembly GCF_002632725.1). Classification (GTDB taxonomy): domain Bacteria; phylum Pseudomonadota; class Gammaproteobacteria; order Enterobacterales; family Enterobacteriaceae; genus Xenorhabdus; species Xenorhabdus hominickii. The sequence continues at coordinate 151,465 of NZ_NJAI01000001.1, read as the reverse complement.
GAAGGGGCTGTGCAGGTATTCCGTCCATTGTCCAATAATGACCTGATCGTTGGCGCGGTCGGTGTGCTCCAGTTCGATGTTGTTGTTGCTCGATTGAAGAGCGAGTACAACGTTGAAGCACTGTATGAGCCGGTGAATGTATCTACGGCTCGTTGGGTAGAGTGTTCTGATGTGAAAACATTAGAAGAGTTTAAACGCAAGAGTGAGCAGAACTTAGCTCTCGATGGCGGTGATAATCTGACTTACATTGCTCCAACAATGGTCAACCTAAACCTGACCAGCGAACGTTATCCTGATATTGCTTTCCGTAAGACACGGGAACATTAATGTTTGGGGAGCCAACTATTTTGTTCTGTTGGCTCTTTTTTTTTCGCATATCCTCGTCGTCTTTCAAGTTACCGCTTTGTTGGTTACGCTCTTTTACCCCAGTCATGTAGTTATAAACATAGAGTTAGCGATGCTTCCGAGAAGATATAAGTGCTGCATCTTGGAATCTATCGGGTACACAACGCTTACCTTTTTTCTTCATTTAGAATAATTCCCTGTTTTAATGAAAATATACGTTATTTTTTGTAAAGCTCATTTTATCACTTCGGTCTAATTGACATACTGTTCTGGTAACAATTCCGGCTAACGTAAAAGAAGGTGGTAGGATGAAAAATATTAAGTTTACACATTCACTACTGGCTGTTGTTCTCGGCTCGGTACTGATCAGTAGCAGCGCTCTAGCAGAAGAAAGTCCTTCAGGAAAAATATTTGAGAGCGCGGGACAGAAGATAGATAGCTCTTTACAGCATGCAGATAATTTTCTTGATGACAGCACCATTACGGCAAAAGTGAAAGGGGAATTGTTAGGGCATAAGGGCTTGAACAGCAATGAAATCTCAGTGAAAACGGAAAAAGGCATTGTTTACCTTTCGGGGTTTGTCAAAAACAAGAGGCAAGCAGCAGAAATAGCTGAAATTGTCCATGGAGTGGAAGGTGTCAAAGCGGTTAAGAGTACGTTAGAGATTAAAAAATAACTGAAGTTACTTATAGAGTGGCTGATAATAAGCCACTCTTTTTCTTTCTTTTCCCTTCTTTTCCTCAAGTAAAACCCTGCTAAATTAGGCGATTATCTCATAGGAAAATCTATTGGGATAATTTGCTGAATTAATCTCTTTTGATATTTTAGTTTTCACTACTTAACGAAAATTTTACAAACAGGTTGTTTGAACAACAATATACTGATAGATATTCGACATGCGGATTATGCTTTGATGTCGTTATTGATTTTGAGGGAGGAGAATAGTGGGGAAACATATTCCAATAACGTTGGGTAATATAGAACCTTTAGCTTATAAATCACAGATCAAACCAGGAAAAATAGCGCTTGTTTGTGAAGGTGGGGGCCAGCGAGGTATTTTTACAGCAGGTGTTTTGGATGAATTCCTTCGTCTTAGCTTTAATCCATTTGAGTTGTTTCTTGGGACATCGGCAGGAGCCCAAAACCTCTCGGCTTATATTTGTGGTCAGCAGGGTTATGCCCGCAGAGTGATCAACCGTTATACAACCGATCCCGCTTTTTTTAATCCATTTCGTTTTGTTCGCGGTGGGCACCTGATCGATCTGGATTGGTATATTGATACTATATCTGAACAATTACCACTCGATATCACAGCAGCGATGCGCCAGTTTGATGCAGGGCGTGAATTCTACATGTGTGCCTGTCGTGCTGATAACTTTAAACCTGATTATTTGCATCCTGATGACAAAAATTGGATGGAAATCATTAAAGCCTCCAGTGCTATTCCCGGTTTTTATCGTAATGGTGTCTCCTTTGGCGATGTAATCTATCAAGATGGTGGTATTTGCGATGCTATTCCTGTGCAAGAAGCTTATCGCCGTGGTGCAGATACGATTGTTGTGATCAGGACAGTTCCTTCACAGCCTTACTATACTCCTCAGTGGTTCAAGAGAATGGAACGCTGGTTGGAAACCAGTAGTTTGCAAAAGATGGTCAAAATGCTCAATCTTCACGCCCAGAGTTACCGTCGGACGCAGGAATTTATCAAAAAACCACCGGATGACGTGCAAATATTCGAAATTTATCCACCTGCACCATTGGCTACGATGGCGTTGGGCAGCAAAATTAGGGCATTAACTCAGGATTACCACTTGGGACGGCGTTGTGGTCGATACTTTTTGGCGACTATTGGTCATACTTTTGTGGGTGGGAAATTTGGGCAAGCAGAACGCAAGAGTTATGGTGTATGCCGTAATAGCTTAAGTACTGATGGCGTCAATCGTCATTGCTTCCGGCGAAACCATTTCCTGAATAATATAGAACGTTCGGTAGCCGATGTGCCCATTGTTGAGATAGTTGATAACGTTCCGCCGACAGAGAAAATAGTGGTGAACAACACGGACAAGTAACGGACAAATAGATGTTTATCGATACACATTGTCATTTTGATTTCCCTCCCTTTTTGGGTGATGAAATAACGAGCTTAGAACAAGCCAGACGAGTGGGAGTGGAAAAAATTATTGTGCCTACAGTCAGCGAAAGGAATTTTCAGCGAGTTGTTGCGTTAGCAGAAAATTACCCTGCAATCTATGCTGCTTTGGGGTTACATCCACTCTATATCCGTGAACATCAAAGTGCTCATTTGGATGAGTTGGCTCAGAGGTTACAGGAAAAAAATGCCAAATGCGTAGCCGTCGGGGAAATTGGTCTTGATCTTTATATGCCAGAACCGCAGTTTGAGAAGCAAAAAAGTGTGTTGGAAGCGCAGGTAAAGCTGGCTAAACAACATGATTTACCGGTGATACTGCACTCCAGAAAAAGCCATGATCAATTGGCTGCCATTTTGCGAAAGCATAAATTGCCCCGCACAGGGGTAATTCATGGTTTTGCGGGCAGTTTATCTCAAGCTCAAGCTTTTATTCGACTGGGTTTCTACATTGGTGTAGGGGGAACGATTACTTACGATCGGGCACAAAAAACACGTCATACGATTTCACAACTCCCCCTGTCATCTTTGGTTTTGGAAACAGATGCACCGGATATGCCATTGTCGGGATACCAAGGGCAGCCAAACCGACCAGAAAGAGTTGCTGCGATTTTTTCAGTACTTTGTGACTTGCGCCAAGAATCATCAGATGAAATTGCTAATCAAGTTTATCAAAATAGTATGGCATTATTCGAACTGAACTGATCTTAGTCAGTGAGAATTAAAGAGATTTTAGTATATAAAACATTCGATTGGTTTTTAGTAATCATTAATGATGTTTAACTTATATTGCTTGCTTATTTATCCTTTTTTTTACCATTTTACCCGTAAGATTATCTAATCCCCCCGAAATTAGATGGTTTTATGTGACGGGTATCTCATTTTGCGTTTTTATATTACTTTTTGCTGTATTAATTTGTGAAGTTAGTTACTTGTTCCTTTTAGGTACTAGGTATAATCGGCTCACACACAATGTCAGTAGAAACTCACAAAATAACTGACATATTTTTATTATTCATTCAGTGAACAGGGATTCTTCCAATGCAACTCTTTATGAGCCTGGTCGGGATGGCAGTGCTGATTTTCATCGCAGTACTCTTCTCCAGTAACTATCGAGCTATTAAAATCCGTACTGTCCTGGGCGCCTTTCTGATTCAGGTTGCTATTGGGGCATTTGTGCTTTACGTGCCAGCGGGCAAAGACATTCTAGGGGGAATGTCAAGAGGTGTGTCCAACGTGATTGGATATGGTCAGAAAGGAACAGACTTTATTTTTGGCGGATTAGTCTCTGACAAAATGTTTGAATTGTTCGGTGGCGCTGGCTTTATTTTTGCCCTGCGTGTTCTGCCAGTAATCGTTTTCTTCTCCTCACTTATTGCGGTGCTGTATTACATGGGCATCATGCAGATCATCATCAAAGTATTGGGTGGTGGCTTGCAGAAAATGTTGGGAACATCACGCACTGAATCTTTGTCTGCGACAGCAAATATTTTCGTAGGCCAAACCGAAGCACCTCTGGTTGTTCGTCCTTATATTGCGACCATGACCCAATCTGAGCTGTTCGCCGTTATGTGTGGTGGATTGGCTTCTGTAGCAGGTTCAGTATTGGCGGGTTACGCATCTATGGGTGTTCCACTGGAATATCTGATTGCAGCTTCCTTTATGGCTGCGCCGGGTGGTTTGCTGTTTGCTAAACTGATCGTACCTGAAACCGAAGAAACACACGATACCGTTGATGCAATGTCTCTGATTGCAGCGGAAGATCGTCCAGCCAATGTCATTGATGCCGCAGCATCGGGCGCAGCATCAGGTATGCAACTGGCTTTGAACGTTGGTGCAATGCTGTTGGCATTCACCGCATTGATTGCTTTGCTGAATGGTATTTTAGGTGGCATCGGCGGCTGGTTCGATTACCCTCAATTATCCATGGAATTGGTGTTGGGCTGGGTGTTTTCGCCAATTGCTTACCTGATTGGTGTTCCATGGCATGAAGCGACTATCGCGGGTTCTTTCATCGGCCAGAAAGTCGTGGTCAATGAATTCGTGGCATTCATGAACTTTGGTGAATACCTGAAAGCAGATGATGTTGTTCAGGCTGCAGGTCTGCAAGTGCTTTCCGACCATACTAAAGCGATTATCGCTTTTGCTCTGTGTGGCTTCGCTAACTTGTCTTCTGTTGCTATTCTGTTGGGTGGCTTGGGTGGTATGGCACCAAACCGTCGTGGTGACATTGCACGCTTTGGTATCAAAGCTGTACTGGCCGGTTCACTCTCTAACTTGATGAGTGCAACTATTGCAGGCTTCTTCCTCGCGTTGTAATACGTAGAAAGTGAGTCTCAAATTAAATGCAGGTGAGGTTTCTCACCTGCTTTTGTTTTTCCTGAAAGCAGAAAAACAAAATAAAAAAGCAAAATGAAAAAGCAAAATAGTGCGGAGAGAAGGAACTCTGTTGTTGTTGTGGTATATAACCATAGCGATATCTTCAAGGAACCAAGTCCGCTCACCAACAAACGAACCTAATACCGTTGGAGAGTTTTATGACCGATTTAACCGCCGCCGCTCAGCGTGCGCTGAGTTTGATGGATTTAACGACACTTAATGACGATGACACAGATGAGAAAGTGACTGCACTTTGTCGTCAAGCTAATAGTCCTGCCGGACATACCGCTGCTGTCTGTATCTACCCTCGTTTTATTCCTGTGGCACGTAAGGTATTACGTGAACAGGGAACCCCTGATATTCGTATTGCCACCGTGACCAACTTCCCACATGGCAACGATAATATTGATATTGCACTGGCTGAAACTCGCGCTGCTATAGCCTATGGTGCTGATGAAGTGGATGTTGTTTTCCCTTATCGTGCCTTGATGGCAGGCAATGAACAAATCGGTTTCGAGCTGGTTAAAGCTTGCAAAATGGTTTGTGCTGAATCCGGTGTTTGGCTAAAAGTGATTATTGAATCCGGTGAATTAAAAGAAGTTGACCTGATTCGTAAGGCATCAGAAATTTCAATTAAAGCCGGTGCGGATTTCATCAAAACCTCAACAGGTAAAGTTCCCGTTAACGCGACGCTGGAAAGTGCTGAAATCATGCTGAGTGTTATCCGTGACATGGGCGTGGGTGAAACCGTTGGTTTTAAACCTGCTGGTGGAGTGCGTACTGCCGAAGAAGCGGAACAGTATCTGATGCTGGTTGGACGTATCATGGGAGACAAATGGGCTGATTCCCGTCATTTCCGCTTCGGTGCTTCCAGTTTGTTGAGTAGTTTGCTGACCGTGCTTGGACATCAGGGCCAAAAGCAGAACAGTAGTTATTGAGATCAATAATGACTTATTCAATACGCACTAAGATAGTGTGTATTACTGCCATTCTTTTCAGATAATAATGATTGGGGGGTAGCTTTGTTGCTGGCACAGGAAATAATCCGCAAAAAACGTGATGGTCACCCTTTGAGTGCAGAAGAACTCCGTTTCTTTATTAATGGAGTGCGTGATAACACGGTCTCCGAAGGGCAGATCGCTGCATTGGCAATGACCATCTATTACCATGATATGACGATGGAAGAGTGCGTTGCCTTGACATTGGCAATGCGTGATTCTGGTACAGTCTTAGATTGGAAGAAATTGAACCTCCCCGGCCCGATTGTGGACAAGCATTCAACGGGCGGAGTAGGTGATGTTACCTCTCTGATGCTTGGGCCGATGGTGGCAGCCTGTGGGGGATATGTACCGATGATCTCTGGACGGGGTTTGGGACATACCGGAGGCACACTGGATAAATTAGAGTCTATCCCCGGTTTTGACATTTTCCCTGATGAGCAGTGTTTCCGTGACATTATTCGGGATGTGGGAGTTGCAATTATCGGGCAGACCAATTCATTAGCACCTGCGGATAAACGCTTTTATGCGACGCGTGATATTACTGCGACTGTTGATTCCATCCCTTTGATTACCGCTTCGATCTTGGGTAAAAAACTGGCCGAGGGATTGGATGCACTGGTAATGGATGTGAAAGTCGGCTCAGGTGCATTCATGCCGACTTATGAACAATCAGAACGATTGGCTGAGTCCATCGTCAGAGTAGCCAATGGGGCTGGTTGTAGAACAACCGCGTTATTGACAGATATGAATCAAGTCTTAGCATCCAGTGCCGGCAATGCGCTGGAAGTGCGTGAAGCTGTTCAATTCCTGACAGGAGAATACCGTAATCCTCGGTTATTTGAGGTGACAATGGCATTGTCTGCTGAAATGCTGCTGTCAGGTCATCTGGCAACTGATCGTGATGATGCCCATCGTAAGTTACAGGCGGTGCTGGACAGCGGCAAAGCCGCTGAAATATTTGGTCGTATGGTGGCTGCACAGAAAGGGCCAGTTGATTTCGTCGAAAATTACCCCCGTTATCTACCCACTGCCGGATTCAGCAAGCCAGTATTGGCAGGAGAAAGGGGCATCGAAAGTGGCATTGTTACAGAGATGGATACCCGAGCGTTGGGAATGATTGTTGTTGCATTGGGAGGTGGTCGTCGTAAAGCGGCCGATCCTATTAATTACAGTGTGGGGCTGAGTAATATCGTTGCGTTGGGGACAAAAGTGAATGCAGATACCCCTCTGGCGATGATTCATGCTAATAGCGAGAACGCTTGGCATGAAACCGCAGAAGCAGTACGTAACGCTTTTGTTTTTAATGATACAGTTTTTGATGAAACCGTTTTAGAGAAAACCAAGGTAAAAACCGGCACGCCAATGGTTTATCGTCATATCAGTGAATAAACCATCACAAGTATTTAAAATAGATTTTAATAGCTGGCAGTTTCCGCATTGATAGGCGTGAATTGACGCAGGAGAAAATTATGAAACGTACATTCATCATGGTATTGGATTCCTTTGGTATTGGTGCAAGCGCAGATGCTGGAAAGTTTGGCGACCAAGGATCTAACACCTTAGGGCATATCGCAGAACAATGTGCCCGTGGTGAGGCTGATATCGGCCGTAAAGGGCTATTAACCCTACCGAACCTGAGCCGGTTGGGATTGGGCAAAGCAGCGGAAGAATCCAGTGGAACTTTCCCGGTTGGTCTGGATAAAGATGCCGAAATTATTGGCGCCTATGGTTATGCAAGTGAACTTTCTTCTGGTAAAGACACGCCATCAGGTCACTGGGAAATTGCGGGCGTTCCGGTTTTGTTCGATTGGGGATATTTCCACGACGAAGAAAACAGTTTTCCACAAGAATTGTTGGATAAACTCGTTGAACGTGCCAACCTGCCGGGATATCTGGGGAACTGCCACTCTTCCGGTACGGTTATCCTGGATAAACTGGGCGAAGAGCACATGAAAACCGGCAAGCCAATTTTCTATACTTCTGCGGATTCTGTTTTCCAGATTGCCTGTCATGAAGAGACATTCGGCTTAGATCGTCTCTATGAGCTGTGTGAAATCGCTCGTGAAGAGCTGAATATTGGCGAATATAATATTGGCCGTGTGATTGCCCGCCCATTTGTAGGGGATAAAGTGGGTGATTTCCAACGTACCGGTAACCGTCATGATTTGGCGGTTGAGCCACCAGCGGCAACCATCCTGAAAAAGTTGGTTGATGAAAAACAGGGTGAAGTCGTTTCTATTGGTAAAATTGCTGATATCTACGCGAACGTGGGGATCACGAAAAAAGTCAAAGCGACGGGAATTGATGCTTTGTTTGATGCTTCACTGATTGAAATGGAGCAGGCCGGAGATAACACCATCGTATTTACCAATTTTGTTGATTTCGACTCCTCTTACGGCCATCGCCGTGATGTTGCCGGTTATGCGGCAGCACTGGAACTGTTTGATCGTCGTCTGCCAGAAATGCTGAAACTGGTTAAAGAAGATGACATTCTGATCTTTACCGCTGACCATGGTTGTGACCCAACTTGGGCGGGTACTGATCATACACGTGAACACATTCCTGTTTTGGTATACGGCCCTAACGTTAAACCAGGTTCATTAGGGCATCGTGAAACATTTGCCGACATTGGGCAGACAGTGGCGAAATATTTCGACCTGACGCCGATGGATTACGGGAAAGTGATGTTTTAATTTTTGTGGGAGGTCAATTGGCTTTCCTCGATTTTCACCTATTTTGATACGTAATAAAAACAAGGAAATAAATTTATGGCTACCCCACATATTAATGCTGAGATGGGCGATTTTGCTGATGTTATTTTGATGCCGGGTGATCCACTGCGTGCAAAATATATTGCGGAAACCTTTTTGGAAGATGCCCGTCAAGTGAACAATGTTCGCGGTATGTTGGGCTTTACGGGTACTTACAAAGGCCGTCGCATCTCTGTTATGGGCCACGGTATGGGTATCCCATCCTGTTCAATCTATGCCAAGGAATTGATCACTGAATTTGGTGTGAAAAAGATCATTCGTATCGGCTCCTGTGGTGCAGTTAGTGAAGACGTTAAAATCCGCGATGTTGTGATTGGTATGGGAGCATGTACCGATTCCAAAGTGAACCGCCTACGTTTTAAGGATCATGATTTTGCGGCGATTGCTGACTTTGAGCTGGTTCGTAACGCTGTTGACGCTGCTAAGGCGAAGAATATCAACACGCGCGTTGGTAATATTTTCTCTGTAGATCTGTTCTATACGCCAGATCCTCAGATGTTCGACGTGATGGAAAAATACGGTATTCTGGGGGTTGAAATGGAAGCGGCGGGCATTTACGGCGTTGCTGCTGAATTTGGCGCAAAAGCACTGGCTATTTGTACTGTTTCTGACCATATTCGTACTGGCGAACAAACAACTGCTGAAGAACGTCAACATACATTTAATGACATGATCGAAATCGCGCTTGAATCCATTTTACTGGGTGATAATTAAAAAAGCGTAAATAGTTTTATCACTTTATATAGAAATTATAAGCCCTTTCCATTATTGGAGAGGGCTTTTTATTTGTAAGTCGTGTATTGGCTTGATGTATTTTTTAAAATATGTTTGGTCTATTTATGTAATAGGTATTTTCTTTTTTACTAATTTGCTTAAAAAATGAGTAAAAATAATAAAATTAACAATGTAAAAATTATTTTTTAGAAATAATAATATTTATTAATAATTATCTTGACAATTATATTTCTTGGGGAATGTTTTAGTTTTATTTTGAAATAGTCGATAATATCGATAATAAAATCCGAATGTTATAGTTATGTCAGGATAATAAATTTTTTATTTTTTTAAGAAATATAAAATAGAGCAAGAAAGCAGCATGAATTAAGATTCTAAATTACTAAACATCACCCGATATAACTCAGTGTAATAATCCGAATTTAAAAATTTATTAGTAAAATATACTACTCATTACACGTACTTTTTTGCAAAAACTCATATTTCATATGACGTTAAAGCACATAGCTAGTTTTATCGCCTGAAATTTGACTTAAGAATCATTATGTAGAATGATATTTACAGTTTCGGTCATTTTGACTACTTATGATTTGAGTCAAGAAACTAAATAATAATTTGCCTAAGCGCCTAAGTGTCAGAAATTAATTTCTGTGCTTCGGCTTCCTTTTGGCTATCAATATCTATTTAACATTTAAAGGCATAAGTTGATTATGAAACTTAATAAATTGGCAATGGTTTTAGGTTTTGGTGTGGCTTTAACTGCGGGAGCGGCAAGTGCAGCTAACCAAGGTAGCGGTACAGTTAGATTCACTGGTGCTATCATTGACGCGCCTTGCTCAATCAAAAACACCAATATCGAAGTTAATATGGGACAAATTTCTAGCGATAAACTGCAAAATGGTGGCCGTTCAGAATCCAAATTGTTCAAAATTGAATTAGAAGGTTGTACTGATCAAGCTAAAAAAGGCTTAACAACAACTTTCACTGGTCAGAACAATTACGGTTTAGCTTCTCAAGGGCTGCTGGGCATTGAAGGAACTGCTAAAGGTGCAGCAATCGCTATCACTAACGCTGCTGGAAAAATCATTCCTATGGGTACAGCATCAGACGTAATGTCTTTGAACGAAGGCAACAACGATCTGAATTTCGCCGCTTACCTGCAAGGTGTTAAAGCAAGTGATGACAAAGGTGCGAGCTTAGTCGTTCCTGGTAACTTCACTGCTATTGCTAACTTCTCTTTAGCGTACCTGTAATATTACAAATAAGCAGATAATTTTTAGTAGCTGAATATCAGGAAGTTCACTTTTATCTTTGTTTAGGATTTCCTGATAATATATTTAGGGTATTTCTGGGATTAACACGTTAGTAGAAAACGTGATCATAGTATTCTGTAATGAGCTCTGTTTTATTGATATAGATCAAGATCGCTGTTAATTCATAGTAACAAAAAATTAACAACAGAGTTATCCCTATAGTGGTAAATTGAAATACCCTTTTTTATTTAACCTACGGTGTTCTCTATTGGCTGTATTCGGAAAATAAAGATTTTTTGCCATACAAAGGTGATTTTTAATGGCATACCGATGATGACATGTTTCCTCTACTTCCCGCATTCCGGTATAACTAGTGAAGCACAAACAGAGAACATAGCATATTATGGATTAAGCAGGACATGTGGCTATCTCTGCAACCCTCATTATCGGTCAGGGTCCTCAAATTTAGATCGATGAATTTTAATGATGTCATGTATTAAGTGAAAAGTTTTGCACACTTAAGACGTGTCTGTATCAGACAGCGGCTAAATTCAAATCGGATTATTAACGATTCATTGTTCAGAGGATGCTATGGCTTTGTTTTCAGATTCTATGAATCATGTTTTTTCATCTTTTAATAAAAAATTGAACAGTAATAGAAAAAATGTCTTTAATAAAAATAAAGTGGTTAATAAAAATAAGACATCGAACAAAATAAAAACAAAAAAATTAATATACGGAATTAAGCCGCTTTCTGTCTTTGTATTGTTTGCATTATCGGGTATTAATGTTGGCTATTCTAAGCCTATTGAATTCAATACTGATGCATTGGACATCGGTGAACGAGCTAATATTGATTTGGATAAATTCGCTCGTTCAGGTTATATCATGCCGGGTAACTACATCATGAGTGTCCGGATGAATAAGAATGAATTTCCAGATACCTATACTATCGATTTCATTGCGCCCGCTGATGATCCAAAAGGGAGTGAAGCCTGTATATCTCCCGAATTAGTAAATCATATTGCATTGAAGTCGCAGTGGGCAGAAAAATTAGGTTGGTACAACGATGGGAAATGTCTTGATCTCAATACCCTGCCAGGCATGTCAGCCAGAGGCGATCTGGCTACTTACACATTGTATTTAGTTGTACCCAAAATCTATCTGGAATATGACTTACCGGACTGGGATCCACCATCCCGTTGGGACGACGGAGTAGCTGGGTTATTGTTTGACTATAACTTCAATGCTCAAACATCCAAACCAACTCACGGCAGTAATAATCAACAGTTAAGTGCTAATGGTACTGCCGGTATGAATGCCGGAGCGTGGCGTTTCCGGGCTGACTGGCAGGCCAGATATGAGCGTTCCAAAAATAAGGGCGATAAATCGTATTACGCAGATAATTCAAAGGGAAGAGAGCGTAATTGGGATTGGAGCCGTTATTACATGTACCGTGCGATCCCTCAATTGGAATCGAAATTGACATTGGGAGAGGATTATCTCAATTCCAATATTTTCGATAGTTTCCGTTATACGGGAGTGAGTTTGGTCACCGATGAAAATATGTTGCCGCCGAATCTGCGTGGATATGCTCCTGAAGTTTCGGGTGTCGCAAGAACTAATGCCAAGGTGACTGTCAGTCAGATGGGCAGGGTGTTGTATGAAACGCAGGTTGCTTCTGGCCCATACCGTATTCAGGATCTCAGTGATGCTGTGTCAGGCACATTGGATGTCAGAGTTGAAGAGCAGGATGGCAGCATACAGGAATTTAAGGTCAATACCGCTACGATCCCTTATCTGACGCGCCCCGGACGTGTGCAGTACAAATTGATTGGGGGGCAATCCACTAATGATAAACACCGTCGTGAAGGGCCCGCATTTGGTATGGGGGAGTTCTCTTGGGGGATCAATAACGGTTGGTCATTATATGGCGGTCTTTTGGGGGCGGGTGATTACAATGCCTTGTCTCTGGGGATCGGCCGCGACTTGATGATGTTTGGTGCATTGTCGTTTGACGTGACGGAATCAAGGGCAAAACTGCCGAGAGAAAATAAAACCTTCACAGGTGGATCTTATCGTCTCAGTTATTCGAAACGTTTTGATCAATACAACAGTCAGGTGACGTTTGCCGGATACCGCTTTTCAGAACGTGATTTTATGAGTATGGGGCAATATATTGATCGCCGCTATCGCAACAATACTTCTGATAGTGGAAAAGAGCTTTATACCATTATTTTCAATAAACAGTTTACGGATATTGGTCTCAGTGCCCATTTAAACTATAGCCATCAAACCTACTGGAATCGGCCGACAAACGATCGCTATAACCTTTCTTTATCTAAGTATTTGGATATCGGACGTTATAAAAATATCAACGTCAACTTATCGGCTTATCGCAACAATTTTGACGATAAAAAAGATGATGGCATGTACCTGGGTCTTTCCATTCCTTGGGGAGAAAGTGGCACCATCAGCTACAGCGGGATTGTTAATCGTCAGGGTAATTCGCATAGGGCAAGTTATTTTGACCGTATTGATGACCGTAATAACTATCGTATATCAGCGGGAACTAGCATTGACGGTAAGGTGACAACGGACGGTTATTATACCCATTATGGTGACAAAGCATTGCTGACTGCCAGCGCCAGTTATCAGGATGGCGGTAATACTTCGGCAGCACTCGGCTTACAAGGTGGAGTAACAGTAACCGCACATGGTGCTGTTTTACATCGTATCAATATGCCGGGTGCAACTCGCCTGATGGTGGATACGGAAGGTGTCAGGAATGTCCCGATTAGGGCATTCGGTTCAGCGGTGCATACCAACTTTTTTGGTAAAGCTGTGTTGGTAGATGTGAATAACTATTTCCGTAATACGGCAAATATTGATCTGGATAACTTACCGGATGATGTAGAAGCACTGCGCTCTGTGCAGCAAGCAACATTGACGGAAGGCGCTATTGGCTATCGTAAATTCCAGGTTATGTCAGGTATCAAGGCGATGACGATTATCAGTTTACCTGACGGTTCATTCCCACCTTTTGGTGCATCCGTCATGAATGCAGCTCAGCGGGAAATTGGGATTGTGAGTGATGATGGATACGCTTACCTGAGTGGAATGAACAAAGGAGAAAAGCTGAAAGTGCATTGGGGTGGGCAAGCACAATGTGAAATCACCGTGCCTGATGAAGTTGCAGAAGCATCTTTGGCTTCACTTTTGCTGCTATGTCAGTTTTTAAAAGGCGAAGATAAGTAAATTGTAATAAAACAAACCAAGAAGTTGCTATTAATTAGCGTATTATATTGATTTAATTGGTTTAAAGCGTGCGAATATTAGTTGGCACAGTCATATAAACATTCGCTTATTTTGAGCACGAGCAACACGAGTAAACGGACATTATGAAACTGAAAAAAATTCTCATGATAACTGCCATAACAGTGACAAGCCTGATGTCAGTACATCAGGCGATGGCAGCAATAGCGTTGGATCGTACCCGAGTGATTTTTAACGGTGATGTGAAATCAGTTAGCCTGAACATTGAAAATCAGCACCTTGATTTGCCTTATTTGGCACAGGCATGGATTGAAGATGACAAGGGAAATAAGATCAATAGCCCACTTGTGGTTGTTCCTCCAGTACAGCGTGTTGAAGCGGGAGCGAAGAGCCAAATCAAGATTCAAACACTACCTGCGGTGGCTCAATTACCACAAGATCAAGAAAGCTTGTTCTATTTCAATATTCGTGAAATTCCACCACGCAGTGAGAAACCCAATGTTTTGCAAATCGCTTTACAGACGCGTATCAAGCTGTTCTACCGCCCAGAAGCGGTGATTGCACGCCGTATAGATATCGATAACCCATGGCAGGAAAAACTCACCTTAACCCGTCAGGGAAACCAATATTTGGTGAATAACCCAACACCTTATTACGTCACTATTTCTGAAGCATCCAACAAAGTGAATGGCAAAAGTGTAGAGGGTTTTCAACCTTTGATGTTGGCCCCTAAAAGCAGTGAAAAACTGGGTGGTTCAACTAATTCACTGGGCAATACACCCGTACTGACCTACGTCAATGACTATGGTGGTCGTCCACAGCTAACATTCAGCTGTAGTGGTGATACCTGCACTGTGGCAAAAGTAGTAAATGAAGAAAATTAAATTAATTAACTAGATTTCGAGTTGCATTAAGGCGGCAATCATCAGGTTGTGATGGGGTTCTTTAGGTAAACGGATTTTTTAGGTAATTAGTTAGATAAATGTCGGGTAAATGATAATGAGTCAGTTAAGCATCAAACTATCCAGATATGCCTTGCTGGTGTTGTTTCTTTTTGGCGTTGCTGGTCAGCAAAGTGCATATGCAAAAGATAACCTGAGTCAAGATGTCAAAATTACGCTAACTGTCCTTGCTCCTACTTGTTCTATTAAGGCAGAAGATAAAAGTATGGAAGTGGAGTTTGGGAGCATTCTTAACAGTGATCTTTACCTGAGGCATCGCACGATAGCCAAGCCATTCTATCTGCGTTTAGAGAATTGCGATCCTCGTATAACAAAGCGCTTAAAAATTAAATTCTCAGGGCAAACAAGTTCAGAGCTACCGGATTTGTTGGCCTTTAGTTCAGCTAGTAGCGCGAAAGGTGCGGCCATTGGTATGGAAAAAGTCGATGGTACGCCGATGCCGTTCAATAAAACCAGTGAATTCCCGTTACTCGCCAATAGCAGAAATAATGTGATCCCGTTCCGGGCTTATGTGCAAGCGGAGCCGAGCGCTCTTCAACGGAAGAAAATTAGTACGGGTCCATTCAGTGCAACTGCGACTTTTGAAGTTAATTACGACTAGTCATGCTGACTGGTTTTTCATCCACGATCTTTAGCCAGAGTTTGATGCATTTGGAAAATAAGTTATGTGCCATATTAAGAAATCGTTGTTGAAGCTAACGGCTCTGTTGTTTTTATTAAGTGCCACACATGTCTATGGTGGGGCTTATGTTATGCCGGTGAATACTATTAATCAATCGAATGGCAACATCCTAACGACCATGGAAATTATTGCCTGGACAGAGGAAGAGGGGATCCCGAATGATTGTTATGGATGGAGCAAATGCTATGTTGGCCCCGATGTTCAGTATCGCACCGGCGGCCAACCCGGTATGTATGGCTCCTGTCATGATGCAAAGGTATGCTTAACTGATGCACATAAATACCGAACCACCGCAGAGGTTATGCGAGCCTATAAACGTCAGTTTGGGATACCTAAACGAGTGACATTTTCCATTCTGAACGTAAATGCGGACTGTGTAGGTTTATTTTATGCTGACAGTCTGTTCGAGAGATATGGTAATGCTCAACAATTTCGGGGCTCTGTTTGCAATAAAATGCCCCCTCTGAATCAAAGCTGTGAACTCAGTCTGCCTTCTGAAATTGCTTATGGGGAATTAACCGCGCCAGAAGTGAATAATGCGACCCGTTCCATTAACGGTCAATTTAAATGTGCTGTCTATAGTAATCAAATAATGCTGCAAACTAAGTCAATCAATAATGAACCAAAAGTTTATCTCGATACTAATAAGCAAATGTATTCGACATTGCAGATTAATGGGAGAAATGCAGCAGATGGCGTGAATGTTACCGCTCAAGGGCGGAATGTGCCTACGAATTTCACGCTGACATCAATGCTGCACACCATAACTCCACCAAAAGCCGGTAAGTATGAAGGTACCGCAATAGTTTATTTAATTTATTTATAAATCAAGAGTAAAAATATTATGCAAGTCAGTATGCTGGTAGGAAAAAGAATCCAAATGAGAAGGAGAGAAATTGGAGTGACAGCAGCAGAGCTGGCAGACAGAATTGGTGTTAGCCATCAGCAATTGTCACGTTATGAACGAGGAACCAATAAAATCAGTTTGGAGCATTTAGTTGATATTTCTATTGCTTTAAAGACTCCCGTTGATTGGTTTTTAGAAGATTGCTTTCGTAGCCCTGCCGCCCACATGAATAATCAATATTCCTATGTTGCGGAAACAGTATTGGGTTCATATTGACCTCAATTAGAAAAAACATTCAGGCATCAAAATTCTAAGCCATTCCTTAATCGGAATGGCTTTTTTTTGACCAATATTCATAGGGCAACATAAGATCTTTACACATCAAATGGTTAACATTTAGTACCAAACTGTCAACTCAAGAAGATTAGGCTTGGTTTGATTATTATTTTGGTTAGTTATTCCAACACTATTAATAGTTTTGATTTATATGGCTTTCGATGTCGCGCAATTTAAATTTTTGCTCAACATAATAAAAAACATGAAAATTTTTATGAGAGATAAATAAGATATAGAGTGAAAAAAGAGGAGATATTTTTCAGAAATGAATCAAAGAGTTGATTTGTTTTTGGTGAGAAAAGTTAAGATGTATCAAGTTGAAATGGTGGGGTAATTGATGGGTTGACAGTTTGGTACTAATTGTTGACAATTTTCGTTTTCCTCTTTCCAGCCATATAGTCTCGAAGCGACCAGCATTACTCGCGGTGTAGCGAACGGTATGACGAATATTTCGATGGCCTAAATAGTCTTGAATCAAGCGGGTATCCACGCCATTGTCCGCCAGAGCATAGCCACAAGAGTGTCGTAACATGTGCGGATTCGCGCAAACCGATAAATTAGCCTTTAAACTGGTCTGCCGGATGATTTTATAAAATTGCTGGCGCGACATGCGTGTTCCTGTTCGTGACAAGAATAGCCAGTCACTCTGTTCACTATTTTTATAGCCTTGGCGCAATGAAAGCCATTTCCGTATTAGCTGAATTTCTCTCGCAACCATAGGATGGATTGTGGAAAAACCATTTTTCAGGCGTTGTACACGTAGTTTTTTCCCTTCCAAATCGACATCGGATAGTTGTAATCCAAGCAACTCAGATACCCGGAAACCATGAATAAATCCCATGAATATCATGCAAATATTACGGTCAGCATGAGGGTGCTTTTCGAGCTCCTTAAGTAATACTTCAATTTCTGAGTGAGTTAAGTATTTACGCTTTAATATGATATTTGACACAGTATTCGACTCCTTATGATGATCAAAGATGCCTACTATGATTGTTGCTGATTATTCCTAGACTGCAATATTAAGCTTCATTAATTAACAAAAACTCACGAAAACGGCTTCCTTACTCGTTGGATTTCCAACTTTGGGGAAGCCGTTGTTTTAGGAGGATACTATCAAAAAAATGACGGTATTTGATTTCCGTTAGTTATGGGAAGCTATCAGGCAATTTTCGCGTGCATTTCCTGTACAGAAATGACTTGTTCAGTCGGATCTGCACTGAGTGCCAACGTTGTTGCAAAGCCGCCATTCAGGGTTGTGTCATAATGCACTTTATATTGCAGTGCGCTGCGACGCAGGAGTTTTGAATCTTCAATCGCCTGACGGCCAGCCGTGGTATTGACAATATAGTCATATTCACCATTTTTGATTCTGTCCTGAATGTGTGGACGCCCTTCGTGGACTTTATTGACCAAACGAGGGTTAATACCCGCTTCACCCAATACAATCGCAGTACCGTGGGTCGCATCCAGTTCAAAACCGTGCTTCAGCAATTTCGCAGCCAAATCAACGATACGTTCTTTATCTTCTTCGCGTACAGATAACAGCGCCCGGTTCTGCTTGCGCATGGTGGAGTTACTTCCCAGCATGGCTTTTGAGAAGGCTTCAGCAAAGGTACGACCAACACCCATCACTTCACCTGTAGAGCGCATTTCTGGCCCGAGGATCGGGTCAACACCCGGGAATTTATTGAATGGCAATACCACTTCTTTCACGGAGTAGTAAGGTGGAATAATTTCTTTTATCTCACCTTGTTCAAGCAGGGATTGGCCTGCCATCACGCGTGCTGCAATTTTTGCCAATGGCCGACCTGTTGCTTTGGAAACGAATGGCACAGTACGTGCTGCACGTGGATTCACTTCGATCAGGTAGACTTCGTTGTTCTTCACGGCAAACTGCACATTCATCAAACCACGGACGCGCAGTTCAAAAGCCAGTTTTTCAACCTGATGACGCATGACGTCCTGAATTTCCTTGCTTAATGTGTAAGCAGGTAAAGAACAGGCTGAGTCACCGGAGTGAACACCCGCTTGTTCGATATGTTCCATGATGCCGCCAATCAGGACTCTCTCGCCGTCACAAATCGCATCAACATCCACTTCAATGGCATCATCAAGGAAACGATCCAGCAGGACAGGGGCATCATTAGATACGCTTACTGCGGTTTGGAAATAACGGCGCAGATCTGATTCGTCATACACAATTTCCATCGCCCGTCCGCCTAATACATAGGAAGGACGAACCACCAGCGGATAGCCAATCAAATTACCTTTTTCAATGGCTTGTTCAATGGTGGTCACGGTAGAGTTCGCTGGCTGTTTCAGTCCAAGGCGATTAACCGCTTGTTGGAAACGTTCACGGTCTTCCGCACGGTCAATTGCATCAGGGCTGGTACCGATAATAGGTACACCAGCAGCTTCTAGCTCACGAGCCAGTTTCAGCGGAGTCTGGCCGCCATACTGAACGATAACGCCTTTTGGCTGCTCAACACGCACGATTTCCAGCACATCTTCCAGCGTAACAGGCTCAAAGTAGAGACGGTCGGAAGTGTCGTAATCGGTTGAAACGGTTTCTGGGTTACAGTTCACCATGATGGTTTCAAAACCATCTTCGCGCAGAGCCAGTGAAGCGTGTACACAGCAGTAATCGAATTCAATGCCTTGTCCGATACGGTTCGGGCCACCGCCTAATACCATGATTTTCGGCTTGTCATTGTTCGGATTAGCTTCGCATTCATCTTCGTACGTGGAGTACATGTAAGCGGTGTCAGTAAAGAATTCTGCCGCACAAGTATCAACACGTTTATATACCGGATACAGGTTATGATCATGGCGCAACTTACGAATTTCTTTACCAGAAATACCCACCAGTTTAGCCAGACGGGCATCGGCAAAACCTTTGCGTTTAAGATGGCGTAGGAAATCAAAGGTCAGGCCATTCACGCCTTGTTCTGCTACCTGTTCTTCCAGACGAACCAGTTCTTCAATCTGCACCAGGAACCAGCGGTCAATGTTGGTCAGGTTAAAGATGCCATCAACAGACATACCTGCACGGAACGCATCAGCAATGAACCAGATACGATCAGAACCAGCACTTTTCAGTTCACTGCGAATTTTGGTCAGTGATTGTGGATCATCCAAGTTGACTTTGGGATCAAAACCGATTACGCCGACTTCCAGACCGCGAAGGGCTTTTTGCATGGATTCTTGGAAAGTGCGTCCAATCGCCATCACTTCACCAACCGATTTCATCTGAGTCGTCAGACGGTCATTACTGCCTGCAAATTTTTCGAAGTTAAAGCGAGGAATTTTGGTAACGACATAGTCAATGGATGGCTCAAAAGAGGCAGGAGTACGTCCACCAGTAATGTCGTTCATCAATTCATCAAGGGTATAGCCGACGGCCAGTTTTGCCGCGATTTTTGCGATTGGGAAACCTGTTGCCTTGGACGCCAGTGCCGATGAGCGGGATACACGCGGGTTCATCTCAATAACAATCAGTCGGCCATTTTTCGGATTCACGGCAAACTGAACGTTTGAACCGCCTGTTTCTACACCGATTTCACGCAATACCGCCATCGAAGCGTTACGCATGATTTGATATTCTTTATCGGTCAGAGTCTGAGCGGGAGCGACGGTGATGGAGTCACCGGTATGAATACCCATTGGATCGAAGTTTTCAATGGAGCAGACGATGATGCAGTTATCGTTTTTATCCCGCACTACTTCCATTTCATACTCTTTCCAACCAATCAGGGATTCATCGATCAGTAATTCATTGGTCGGAGAGAGGTCTAAACCGCGTTCACAGATTTCTTCGAATTCTTCACGATTGTAGGCAATACCGCCCCCGGTTCCACCCATGGTGAAAGAAGGGCGAATAATACAAGGAAAGCCAACATCGTTTGCGACTGCCAGCGCTTCTTCCATTGTGTGAGCGATGCCAGAACGCGCGGTATCCAGACCAATTTTTTTCATCGCTTTGTCAAAACGTTGGCGGTCTTCTGCTTTATCGATAGCATCAGCAGTGGCACCAATCATTGTAACGCCGAATTCGGCCAGTACGCCCTGACGTTCCAATTCCAATGCGCAGTTCAGTGCAGTTTGTCCACCCATGGTTGGCAAGACGGCGTCCGGACGTTCTTTTTCAATGATTTTGCGCACGACTTCCCAGTGGATTGGCTCGATATAGGTCGCATCTGCCATTTCAGGGTCGGTCATAATGGTTGCTGGGTTAGAGTTGACCAGAATGACACGATAGCCTTCTTCACGCAGTGCCTTACAAGCCTGAGCGCCGGAATAGTCAAATTCACAAGCCTGACCGATAACAATCGGGCCTGCACCTAAGATCAGAATACTTTTAATATCAGTACGTTTTGCCATTTTTTCTTTTCTCCTGATTATTTGGTGTTCTGAACGTTATTCTGACGATGCAGCTCAATTAGCTCGATAAAATGATCGAACAGAGAGTCAGCTTCATGCGGGCCAGGGCTGGCTTCAGGGTGTCCTTGAAAACTGAATGCTGGCTTATCAGTACGATGAATGCCTTGCAGTGTTCCATCAAAAAGGGATTTGTGCGTTACGCGCAGATTGTCTGGCAGTGAACTTTCATCAACAGCAAAACCGTGGTTTTGTGCGGTGATCATGACGACATTGCGATCCAGATCTTTAACGGGATGGTTGCCACCGTGGTGACCGAATTTCATTTTCACGGTTTTTGCACCACTGGCGAGTGCCAGCAATTGGTGCCCCAAACAGATACCAAATACAGGAATATCGGTATTCAGAAACGTTTTGATTGCTTCGATAGCATAGTCACACGGCTCCGGATCGCCGGGGCCATTGGACAGGAAAATACCATCCGGCGCCATTTTCAGTACTTCGTCTGCGGAGGTTTTTGCAGGTACAACAGTAACGCGGCAGCCGCGATCTACCAGCATACGCAAGATGTTGCGTTTTACACCAAAATCATAAGCCACAATGTGGTAAGGCAATTCTTGTTCTTCGCGAGCTTCTGGCAAGCCACCCGCTAATGTCCAGCTTCCTTGTACCCATTGATAAGATTGTGCAGTCGTCACTTCTTTCGCGAGATCCATGCCTTTCAAGCCAGGGAATGCTTTTGCTTTTTCCAATGCAACTTGGGTATCTGCCTCATTCCCGACGATGATGCAGCCGTTCTGCGCCCCTTTTTCTCTCAAAAGGCGGGTCAGTTTACGTGTATCGATATCAGCAATGGCGACAATGTTGTGACGTTTCAGGTAATCAGACAGATTTTCTTCACTGCGGTAGTTACTGGTCACTAAGGGTAAATCACGAATGACCAGGCCTTGGGCTTGAATGGTTGGGGATTCTTCATCAGCGGCATTGATGCCGACATTACCAATATGGGGATAAGTAAGAGTAATAATTTGGCGGGAATAGGAAGGGTCGGTAAGTATTTCTTGATATCCGGTCATTGAGGTATTGAAGACCACTTCTCCAACAGCCACACCTTCTGCACCTATGGCGCGACCGTGAAATTGGGTTCCATCTTCCAGAACCAATATAGCTGACTTAATCAAAACGCCCTCCAGAATGAATAATCAGTCTCATTTACTGCATATTAATTCAGAATTGACACTTAAAATCAATTCGAATCATCATTTTTATCAAAATTTTGGCAAATTGCGCGCATTCTAATGAGGAGAGGGGGGCTTGTCTACAAAAAATGGCATTTTTATTGGCTTTTTTACATCTTTCAGCCTTGTATTGGGTAAATATGGCTGAAAAACATAAGGAAAGTAGCATGGATAGTTGATTACTGTAAGAGAAAATTTAAAAACAGAAAAAAAGTAGGTTTTTTTCATGTCCGAAGAAAAAAATTAACAAAAAGGTGACTTTTAATCATGAATTTAAGTGGTAATTCTGGTAATTATATTAAAATATTAAGTAATTATTAAATTGCACGGTTAAATATAATTAATCGTGCAATTACAATTAGTTAAAATTTAATATTTATTACAATTTGTCTAAATTAAGTACGTCTTTCATATCATAGAGTCCTGCTTTTCTTGCTTTAAGCCATTTTGATGCCTTTATAGCGCCATTGGCGAAAGTCATCCGGCTTGAGGCTTTATGGCTTATCTCTACACGCTCTCCGATATCTGCAAAAATTGCAGTGTGTTCTCCGACAATATCACCTGCTCGTATGGTGGCAAATCCAATGCTGTTCGGATCACGTTCTCCAGTATGGCCTTCACGAGCATACACTGCACAGGTTTTGAGATCGCGACCTAAGGTATTGGCGATGGATTCACCCATAGCTAGCGCTGTTCCTGATGGGGCATCCACTTTATGGCGATGATGGGCTTCAATAATTTCGATATCCGTATTCTCCCCCATAATGGTCGCCGCTTTTTCCAGTAATTTAAGTACCAGATTGATTCCGACACTAAAATTCGCTGCAAAAACAATAGGAATTTCACGGGAAGCTTCTTCAATGGCTTGTTTGCCTGCATCATCAAAGCCTGTTGTACCAATGACCATCGATTTTTGATACTGCCGACAAATAGAGAGGTAAGCTAATGTGCCTTCCGGGCGGGTAAAATCAATCAATACATCAAAATGTTCAATGACATGATTCAGATCGTCACTGATAGAAACCCCGTTCTTACCAATTCCTGCCAGCTCTCCGGCATCCGCTCCCACTAATGAAGAGCCGGAACGCTCCAGTGCTGCGCCAAGTGTAATGCCATCCTGCTGCTGGACAACTTGAATAAGATTGCGTCCCATACGCCCACCTGCGCCTACGATCGCAACACGAATATCTGTATCAGCCATAAGGCCCTCGCTATAAGTCATTTTTAATTGAGGTGATATGCAAATTGTTTAACAGCTTAACTGGCAACCGCAGGCTACGCCAGATTTAGGGGAAAACCATTAGAAAAATAGAGATCAGGTAGTTTGTTATAAAAAATACTAAATAGCGGATACATGTTACATATCGCTATTTTTCTGTCTCAGGCAACTTTTCTGCCTCAGGTAACTCGTAATGATTAGTCGTCAGGTTCTTAGCCTCCATTTTATCTGAGGTGATTTCCTTACGGAGACGTTCGGCCAGAAACTCTATAAACACTCTTAGTTTTGGTGGTAAGTGTCGTGTTGGTGGGTAAAGTATCCAGAGTTCCCCCGTATAGTTGGCTTTAAAACTCCAATCAGGCAGAACCTGAACTAATCGCCCCTGCTGCAAAGCATGTTTAGCGGTAAAGTACGGCAAACTGCCAATGCCGATATGTTGCAGTACGGCATCAAGCCGTACCCCCGTATGATTGGCCGCATAACGGCCATGGATATTAACAGTGGCTACTTTGTTGCCTTGACTAAACTTCCAGCGTGAATCCCCAGGTTCTTCTCCAAGATAGATGCAGCTATGAGTTTTCAAGTCGTGCGGATGCTGTGGAGTGCCGTGCTCTGCGAGATATTCAGGTGTTGCACATAACATATGCCAAATATTCAATAAACGTCGTCCCATAAGACCCGGGGGAGGTTGGTCTGTAATTCGGATAGCGAGATCAACCTGATCGTCTATCAAATCGACATAACGATCATCGAGCCGTAAATTCACATCCACTTTGGGATATTGAACAAGGAAAGCCGCTATATGAGGATGAACAACGAAACGTCCAACTGCTTTAGGAACACTGACACGTATTATACCTTGTGGTTCACGGCTAAAATTTCCTGATACTGCCATAATCTCTTGAGCAGCCTCCATCATATTCAAGCAATGTGCGTAAACTTCTTGCCCACTTTCACTTAAGCGTAGTTTACGTGTTGTTCTCTGTAAGAGACGAGTTCCAAGCGCTTTTTCTAGCTTAGCTACAGAGCGGCTAATGGCGGAAGGTGTTGCTGCAAGTTGACGGGCTGTTTCGGAGAAACTACCCGTTTCAACTACTTTTGCAAAAATGGCCATTTCCCGCATCAAGTTTATCGTGCTATTTGTGCTCATAAGTCAAAAATTATTTGATCTTTTAATGGATTATCGAAAATAAGTTTATTTAATACAATTAGGTAACTTACTCATATAAAAGAATACTCATTATGTCTGAACGCCTTTATTTATCCAGTCCCATACTGACAGGGGAAGTTGAAATCTTAGATTGTTCTCTTTGTGATGATGAACGTTATGCAGTTCAATTAAAAGAAACGCCATTTCATCCTCAAGGAGGAGGGCAACCCAGTGATACTGGCTGGCTTAACGATGTGGAAGTTATCCATGTTACGTTAGAGAATAACAAAATAATCCATTACACAACACATCCAATAAATACAGGAATGGCTTTTGCCAGAGTTGATGACAAGCGCCGTCAATTGCATTCAAGATTACACTCGGCAGGCCACCTTATTGGTCATATTGTCGAACAGCTGGGGTGGCATCCCATCAAAGCGCACCATTGGCCCGGAGAAAGTAAGATTACCTTCAAACCAGGAAATCATGTGCAAGTTTTTTCAGTTGAAGAACTACAAGCAAGATGTGACCAACTTATCTCTGAAGATTTACCTTGCCAAATTATTATGCGGAATGATGGATTTCGAGAGGTTGGTTTTGGCGAATTGATGCCTTATCCTTGTGGTGGAACACACGTAGTGTCATTAAAACAAATTCATAGAATTCTGATAGAGACTATAAAGGAAAAGAAAGGCAGATTATCTGTGCAATATAATGTGGTATTTCCATCGTAATTCATGTATTAATAGTCAACACTCTATTTTTTACTGGAGTATAAAACATAATTAACATTTGATAGTGTAAAAATATTTATTTCCGATGTTAATTTAAATTTTAAATGATATTAATGGATGGGTGTTAATCATTTGATGCAATGAAAAATCAGTAAGTTAAAGTAAATAATCATATGGGAGTGATATGATGTTCAGATCAAAATCTTTTAATATTAATCAGCCCGTCGCATTGAATTCACTACCTCATTATAATTCTGTACCTAATATGAAATTCATATCAGTTAATGTAAGATCATCGATAATAATCAAAGAGGTTGATAAAAATGAGGCGTTAAATACAACTAATATGCTTATTAACGAAACCATGAATAAAGAATGGAGATATGAGAATTCTGTTGGTTTTCTTAATGATGATGATGAAGAAAAAAAATGGAATGACAGATATAACAGCGCAAATTATATATTCAAGCAAATATCTATTTCAGCGAAGAGTGACATTGATAAAAAAAACAGACCAAAAGATAGCATTTTTTTTGCTGCATATTTCAAAGGGGTACCTATAGGAGTTTTACAATTTTCCCCTCAGAATAAAGATTATCCTGAATTACCGATCGTAGATTATTTGGCTACTCATTGTGGT
Organism: Xenorhabdus hominickii; assembly: GCF_002632725.1. GTDB lineage: Bacteria > Pseudomonadota > Gammaproteobacteria > Enterobacterales > Enterobacteriaceae > Xenorhabdus > Xenorhabdus hominickii. The sequence continues at coordinate 125,370 of NZ_NJAI01000001.1, read as the reverse complement.
ATTCGAGATTGTGGTGTTTTACTAATAGAGTGTGCAGTAAATAAATCACAACAATTAGGAATGAAAGGAAAACTAATTCTTTCTTCAGTAAAAGCAGCTAAACAGCTATATATTAGTATGGGTTTTACTCAATTAGATGACGAAGTATATTTACAGCTAAATCCTAATGAAAGTAGTAAATGGTATTTTATAAATAATTGTTATAAGTTCATAGGTTAATAAATTAATGAGTTTGCAGGAATGTGGATGCTAGCTGATATCGTGGAAGTGTTTAAATTGAGCATCCAAGATACCATAGTATATTGTATACTCGGCTTTTTGTTGGTGATTGTGTCGGGGTTAATTGCTTAAACCTTCCAACCCGAAAAAGCCGAGTTTCAATTTACGCAGACCTGATATTAATTGACTTCTTTCACTTCAACACGTAATTCTTTTGGTACTTCAAAAACAATATTTTCTTCGCGGCCATGCAGTTCGTTAACTGTTTGCGCACCAAAAGTTTTCAAACGTTCGATCACCTGCTGAACCAAGATATCCGGCGCAGATGCTCCAGCAGTCACACCCACTGCACTGACGCCTTCAACCCACTCTTCTTTAATATCATCAGCAGAGTCAATTAAATAAGCTGGCTTGCCTACTCGCTGTGCTAGTTCTGCCAATCGATTTGAGTTTGATGAGTTTTTGGAGCCGACGACCAAAACTACATCAGCACCTGAGGCCAAGTCACGTACGGCTTCCTGACGGTTAGTTGTGGCGTAACAGATATCATCTTTACGTGGCCCGATAATATTCGGGAACCGGGCATTAAGTGCATCAATCACTTCTGATGTGTCATCGACAGAAAGCGTTGTTTGTGTCATAAAGCAAAGGTTGTTTTCATCCTTTACTTGCAGTTTCCACACATCTTCCGGTGACTCGACCAGATACATACCGCCTTCTGGGTTATTGTATTGACCCATTGTGCCCTCCACTTCAGGATGACCAGCATGTCCGATCAGAATCGCTTCTTTGCCTTTACGACTGGCTCTTGCAACTTCCATGTGTACTTTAGTGACCAATGGACACGTCGCATCAAACAGCATAGTTAAATTACGGGAGCGGGCTTCGGCACGGATAGCCTGGGATACACCGTGTGCGGAAAAAATCAGAATCGCCCCATCAGGGACTTCTGAAATTTCTTCAATGAAAATGGCTCCACGTTCCCTTAGATTATCAACAACATAGCGGTTATGAACCACTTCATGACGAACATAAATGGGAGCACCGTACAATTCCAACGCACGTTCTACGATGCTGATGGCACGATCTACACCAGCACAGAAACCACGAGGGTTAGCCAGCAATATTTGCATGGGTTTCCTCCAACTGAGGGTCAATTTCCAACACTTCAATATCAAAAGTGATGTTTTGTTCAGCCAGTGGATGGTTAAAATCAACCGTAATGGAACCTTCAGCAACTTCTTTAACCAGCCCCGGCATTTCACTGCCGTTCATGGCGGTAAATAACATAATGGTTCCCACTTCAGGGGTTCCGGCATCGGCAAAATCACGCGGGGTAAAGTATTGCACCAAGTCAGGGTTGTGTTTACCAAAAATGGTTTCACCCGCCAACGTGAATTGGTGTTTATCACCCAGTTTTAAGCCAAGAAGCTGTTGTTCCAGTGGTACGGAGAGGCTGCCATCACCCAAACGGAATAATGCAGGCTTGCCTTGACTGTAAGTTGAATCTGCCGTTGAACCATCATCCAGCTTTAACGTGAAGTGTAATAAAACCGCACTGTGCGCTTGCACCTGCATTGACATATCGCTCAAACCTTTTAATCAAAAACGATTGCAAGTATACCCTCTATCTTTCAAATTGGCTCTCGACTTGAAATCTATCGGGCATAGATAAAATTAGTAGCCCCAGTTGGGGCTACTTCTTATTTTTCTTTTAATGGCTATGCCTTCGGTACAGCTTTCTTGTCATCTTGGCTGATAAAACTCTCTATGATGATGAGAGCTGCTCCGATGCAGATGGCTGAATCTGCAATATTAAAGGTGGGCCAATGCCATTCACCGACATAAAAATCGATGAAATCAACAACAAAGCCATGCACCAGCCGATCAAACAGATTCCCCAATGCCCCACCGATGACCAAAGCATAAGCGATATTACTCAGTTTCTGCTTAGCACTGGAGCGATACATCATCACCATCAAAACGACTGAGATAACAATGGCGATCAGCGCAAAGAACCAACGTTGCCAGCCGCCTTTATCCGCCAGAAAACTGAATGCTGCTCCCAGATTCTGGGCATACATCAGATTGAATGAAGGTATCAAGGGTATCGGGTTGTACAGCGCTAAATGCTGCAATACTAAGTGTTTACTTCCCAAGTCCAGTATCAATATCACTACAACCAGCCAAAGCCAGCGAAGACCAGTGGAACAAATGGGCTTATTCATCAGGCAAATTTACGCTCTTCACCGTTACCGGCAACGTTAGTCACACAGCGGCCACAAAGTTCAGCATGTTCCGCCACCAGACCCACATCTTTAGCATAGTGCCAGCAGCGTGGGCATTTTTCTCCGTCCGCTTTGCGGAAGGCCACTTTTAGACCTGCAATCTCGCTTTGTTGTGCACCTTCATTGGCGGCTGCATAGTCTGCAATTTCAACCTGAGAAGTCAGCAGCACAAAACGCAATTCGTCAGAAAGTTGGTTGAGTTTTTCTGCCAGTGTTTCATCTGCATAAAGCGTTACAGCGGCTTCCAGTGAACTGCGGATATGTTTATCAGCACGTGCCTGTTCCAGAACTTTATTCACTTCGCCACGAACTTCCAGCAGTTCAGCCCAGAATGTGTCGTTCATGTCTTCGCCATCAGACAGACCAAACAGCCCTTCATACCACTCTTCGGTAAAGACATATTGAGCACGTTTGCCCGGCAGTTCATTCCAAATTTCATCAGCAGTGAATGACAGGATTGGTGCCATCCAGCGAACCAGCGCTTCTGCGATATGGAACAAAGCAGTCTGGCAACTACGGCGTGCAAGGCTGTCACTTTTCGCGGTGTATTGGCGATCTTTGATGATATCCAGATAGAACGAGCCCATTTCCACGGAGCAGAACTGCATCAAACGCTGAACGACGGAATGGAAATCATATTCGTCATAGTATTTAAGGATATCTGCCTGAGCTGCCTGAGCGCGGCCTACTGCCCAACGATCCAGTACAGCCATGTCTTCAGCTTTCACCATATGTTGTTCTGGATCGAAACCGTTCAGGTTTGCCAACAGGAAGCGAGCGGTATTACGGATACGACGATACGCATCAGCAGAACGCTTTAAAATCTCGTCAGAAACTGCGATTTCACCTGAATAATCCGTTGATGCAACCCACAAACGCAGGATATCCGCACCCAGTTTATTCATCACATCTTGCGGGCTGACAGTGTTACCGATGGATTTGGACATTTTACGTCCCTGCTCATCAACGGTAAATCCGTGAGTCAGAACCTGACGGTAAGGGGCCTTGCCTTTGATTGCGGTTGACAGCATCAGTGAAGACATAAACCAGCCACGGTGTTGGTCAGAACCTTCCAGATAGATGTCGGCTGAATTACCGTGAAATTCTGGGCGCGCATCCACAACTGAAGAGTGAGTGCTTCCTGAATCAAACCAGACATCCAGCGTATCCGGTGCCTTAACGTAATCAGCGGCTTCAGCTCCCAGCAGTTCGGCTGTGTCCAAATCCCACCATGCCTGAATACCATCGACTTCGACACGCTTCGCAACTTCTTCGATCAATTCGACAGTGCGTGGATGTGGCTCTTGTGTCTCTTTATGAATAAACAGAGACATCGGAACACCCCATGTGCGCTGGCGGGAAATACACCAGTCCGGGCGGTTTTCTACCATTGATTCGATGCGAGCCTGTCCCCAACCTGGGATCCACTGAACATCTTTGATCTCTTTCAATGATTGTTCACGCAGGCCGTTCTGATCCATGCTGATAAACCATTGAGGTGTTGCACGGAAGATGATCGGTTTTTTGTGACGCCAGCAGCAAGGGTAACTATGTTGGATTTTTTTCAGGCTCAGCAGTGCGCCTTTTTCCTGCAACAGCTCAACAATGATATCGTTCGCCTTGAAGACAAACTGACCATCCAGTGAAGGATAGGTGCCGGAGATATAGCAACCGTTCGGGCCTACAGGATTCGCGATTTCAAGGCCATATTTCAGGCTGATGGAGTAATCGTCCGGGCCATGACCACCTGCGGTATGTACTGCACCTGTACCTGCATCGAGGGTAACGTGGTCACCCAGAACAGCAGGAACGTCATAACCCATGAATGGATGATTGAAACGCATTAATTCCAAATCTGCGCCAGTGCAATCGCTCACGACCTCCCATGAAGTGATGCCTGCGCGTTGCATGACGGATTCAACCAATTCCGCTGCCAGAATCAGACACTTATCTTCAACTTTAACTAACTGATACGTAATTTCCGCATTCAGTGAAATAGCGCGGTTAGCAGGTAATGTCCACGGTGTGGTTGTCCAGATAACCAGAGAAACGGGTAGGCTCAGATGCCGTACATCAAATTTAGCGTACACGGCATCAGCATCAACGGCGGTAAAACGCACGTCAATGGAAGGGGACGTTTTGTCGTAGTATTCCACTTCTGCTTCGGCAAGGGAGGAACCACAATCTGTACACCAATGAACAGGTTTCACACCTTTCAGCAAATGACCATTGTCGATAATGCGGCCTAGTGCCCGAATGATGTCGGCTTCAGTTTTGAAGTCCATCGTCAGGTAAGGTTTATCCCAGTCACCCAGTACACCCAGACGCTGGAAACCCGCTTTCTGTGTTTCGACCTGAGTCATGGCATATTTGCGGCACTCAGCACGGAATTCAGCGGCGGAAAATTTTTCCCCCGGCTTACCGATAATTTGCTCAACCTTGAGCTCAATTGGCAAACCGTGGCAGTCCCAACCCGGAATATAAGGCGAATCGTAGCCTGATAATCCTTTGGACTTAATAACAATGTCTTTGAGAATTTTATTAACTGAGTGACCAATATGAATATCGCCGTTTGCATAAGGAGGGCCATCATGCAAAATAAACGTTTTCTTGCCAGATTTTGCTTTTCTAATTGCCTGATACAAACCTTCCTTGTACCAACGTTTCAACATATCTGGTTCGCGCTTGGCTAAATCCCCGCGCATGGGGAACCCTGTTTCCGGTAAATTCAGGGTGTCTTTGTAGTCACTCATTATAGATTCTCAGTTCCAATTTTCCGCTATACCCTAATATTTCAAGCTTCAGTGTGAAATTTATCGGGTATCAGATACATGACTCGGATTGCTGCAAAAGATATTCTTTTGCTGCAACCACATCATTTGCGATTTGCTGTTTAAGCGCATCAAGTGAAGCAAATCGCTGCTCATCACGCAATTTTTTGCGTAATACTACATTGATATGACGCCCATATAGATCCATTTGGGTATCAATCAAATGCACTTCAAGTTGCTGGCCCTGACCAGAAACGGTGGGGCGACTGCCTATATTTGCAACACCCGGTAAGGGCGTATTGCCTAATCCGTGGACTTCAACAGCATAGACGCCCTTAACAGGCGCAACCAAGCGTTTTAACGGCAGGTTGGCTGTGGGAAACCCAATGGTGCGTCCCAATTGGTTACCGTAAACCACTCTACCGCTTATGCTGTAAGGGTGCCCCAGTAATGTTTCGGCCAGAGCCAGATCATCATTTTGCAATGCCTGACGAATAGCTGTACTGCTGATCCGAAGGCCGCTATCACAAAAACTGTCTGTGTTGGCGACATCAAAATTGTATTGTTTACCTGCTTGCTGCAAATAGTGGAAATCGCCAAGGCGATTTTTGCCAAAGCGAAAATCATCGCCTATTGCCAGAAACTTAACACCCAGTTTTTCAACGAGCAACCGTGAAACAAAGGCTTCAGGTGAATTAGCGGCAAAATACTGGTTAAATTTCGCACATAATAAATAATCAACACCATTTTGGGCTAGATATTTTATTTTATCTCTTAGCCGTGTCAGGCGAGCTGGCGCTTTATCTGCAACAAAAACTTCCAATGGCTGCGGTTCAAAAATCATGACCACCGTCGGTAATCCGAGACGCAGCCCTTCTTGTTTCAAGTGTTTTAATAAAGCTTGATGCCCGCGATGGACACCATCAAAATTACCAATCGTCAGCACGCAACCATGGTGACGCGCCCGGATATTGTGTATACCGCGAATTAGCTCCATAGCTGGCTCAATACCGTGGAAATTGCCGGATTATACCTTGTACAAGGCTCAAGGTTAACCCACGATCACAAAGGGTTTAAATTAATAACCTGATTCATACAATAAAAATAGGCCAGACGCCCGAAAAATATTTAATTTATTGCATTTCTCTGCGATTCATTCAGTTTTTTATTGCTAAAGACTGTATTCCCTCTCAGTAAGCTGATAAAATCCTGCCCCATCACAACGTAACCAGCGTCGCAGTACAACGACGCTTATTTGCACAAATCCATTGACAAAAGAAGGCTGAACAGGCATATTCCTCGGCCTTTGAATTGTCCTCGATAGAATATATTTGGGAGTTGGACCTTGGCTAATATCAAATCAGCTAAGAAACGCGCCGTACAGTCTGAGAAACGCCGTCAGCACAACGCAAGCCGTCGTTCTATGGTGCGTACTTTTATCAAGAAAGTATACGCGGCTATCGCTGCTGGCGATAAAGAAGCTGCACAGAAAGCATTCAGTGACATGCAACCAATTGTTGATCGTCAAGCCTGTAAGGGTCTGATCCACAAAAATAAAGTAGCACGTCATAAGTCTGCTCTGTCAGCACAAATCAAAGCAATGTAATTATTGTTTTGATTATGTTAAAAAAACCGGCCTTCTAGCCGGTTTTTTTGTATCTGTTGTTATATCTATATTGTTATATCATACAGTTAGAACATCTGGTTATAACTGTCGATTTAATATAATTTTTTAGGGCTGCTTTTGGGTGGTGCGCTGAATAAAGCAGAAAAGTCCTTGTTGCACACTCGTTGAACAGCAGGGTGCTGGATCATGCGTTCCGCAAAAATGACGTAATACTCTTCTTGTACGGCATCCAGTCGGCCTATCTCAACAATATCACTATCAGCAAAAGTATCGTTGGCATAAAATGAAGGCGCAATGAAAATAGCATTATGATACAGGCCAAATGCTTTCATCAGTGCGGCATCATCGAATTCGCCCAGCACTTCAACCTGAAGATTTTTATTGCGTATCCATGTCAGGAGTTTCCTGCCTAGCATAGAGCGGCGCCCCGGGATCAATAAACGGCGTTCTTCCAAACATTCTGGAAACGGTTTTTCCGGGATCGGTTGACGGCAATAAAAACTGATATTGCACTCACCCAATTTCACGGAGAACAAACCTTCTTGTTGAGAAGAATCTACTGGACAATCTGACAGGATCATATCCAGCTTATGCTGGCTGAGTTGCTCAAGCAGCATTTCATGAGTTGATTCGAAACAGCGTAAATGGATTTTCTCATGTTCTACAACAGTGGTTTCGAGTACTTTGCTGACTAAACGTTTGGAAAGAGCATCCGCGACGCCCACATCAAACAGTAGGTTTGATTCTCGGCTGTAGGTAACGATATCCAGCATTTCCTGACTGAGCGTAAACATTTTATCTGCATAACGGAAAATCAATTGCCCCAGTTCAGACGGTACCAAGCCTCTTCCCTGACGTTTGAACAATTTTCCACCCAATCGTTCTTCTAATGCTTTAATCTGCCCTGTAATGGTTTGTGGCGTCAAATAGAGTGCTTCTGCTGCACCCACAACAGAACCTTCCTTGCAAACATGCCAAAAATAATAAAGGTGGTTAAAATTTAAATGTGAAACCTGCATATATTGATCCTTATGTATGCCTTATATCTGTATACCTTTCATCTATCGCTCTTGAAGCCTGTCGGGTATATAACAGTCGGCCATACATTTTGTTTCGCCAAATTGTGGCGTAATCCTATTTTTCTATTGAGATGAAATATTATGGCAAAGTAGGTAAAAAATACTGTAGCGTAATATTAATAGGTTGAATTAATTCGGAAATTGTTTATAAATTTGTGCTTAAATTAATCTATTCACTTGCATTTTTCTACGTTTTTCTCTTCGGTAATAGTATATTTAGTAATCCATAACCAACGACAGCCGCAGTTGTAGAACCAATTAATATACCTAAACGGGAGTAAGTACTGAAAGAATCATTTAGACCTTCAAATGCCAAACCGGAAATAAAGATAGACATAGTAAAACCGATCCCACACAGTACGGAAACAGCGAAAATTTGCTGCATACCAATTTTTTCCGGTAATTTAGCAACACCTATTTTTACCGAAACCCAGCTAAACAAGAAAATACCTAATGGTTTTCCAATGAATAGACTAATCGCAATGCCCACGGGTAGCATGCCTGTTAAGCCATCGAGTGTAACGCCTTGCAATGAGACACCAGCATTGGCGAAAGCAAATAATGGCAGAATTAAATACGCTACCCACGGATGTAATTCATGCTCCAGTGTTTCGGAAGGTGAATCATCTTTTTTGTCGCGCAGAGGGATCAAGAACCCAACGATAACGCCTGCTAGTGTTGAATGAACACCAGATTTCAGAATACAAACCCACAAAACAACACCAACAACCAGATAAATGGAAGTTTTGGCTATGCCTCTCCAGTTCATCCATGCTAAAAGCGCAATCATGGCAGCGGCGAGACCAAGTGCTCCTAAAGAAACGCTTTTGGTATAAAACAACGCAATAATAACGATCACACCTAAGTCATCAATGATTGCCAGAGCAAGTAAAAATACTTTTAGTGCGGTGGGAACACGTTTTCCTAACAATGCCATGATCCCAAGTGCAAAGGCGATATCTGTCGCAGCAGGAATAGCCCAACCTTGTTGTGTGATGTCATCATTGCCATTAAATAGCAAATAGATCAGCGCAGGAGCGAGCATGCCTCCCAACGCAGCAATTGCAGGGAAAATTGCTTTGTCACGGCCGGCAAGTGAGCCTTCCATCAGTTCCCGCTTCACTTCCAATCCGACAATCAGGAAAAATACTGCCATTAAGCCATCATTTATCCATAGCAATAGTGGCTTATTGATTTCCAATGCGGCAAATTGCACTGCCACTGGAAGGTTGAGAAATTGATGATAAATACCCTGCAATGGCGTATTCGCCATAACCAGCGCAATGATGGCCGCTATGATGAGGAGAATTCCTCCTGCTGCCTCTAATTTCAAGAATTGGCGAATGATTGCAGTCATGAATAGATAACCTATGGAAATTGATTAAGGTGTCAATGTTATGACAGTCATGGTATCGGAAAAAGTAGATTATTTGTGCCAAATAAATCGATATATACGAACTATAACTTTATGAAAGTAACATATTTTGCAATATTGATAAATTATCTTAGATAGTAGATGATGTTTTTATCGCCTGTTATGTTAATAATTAAACAAAATATTTCATGACCACTTTACTTTTCTTGTTTGTTCTCAGCGCTGCTCTGCTGCATGCTAGTTGGAATGCGTTAGTAAAGATTAGCGCTGATCGATTCTTGGGTATTTCTATTATTGTCTTTTTTGCCGGGTTGATTTCAACATCAGGATTATTTTGGGTGGGATTGCCGACACTTGCCTCGTTACCGTGGTTAGCATTATCTGCCATTCTGCATATTGGTTATTGTCTGTTTTTGAGCCGTTCTTATAAGACGGGAGATTTAAGTCAGGTATATCCGATTGCTAGAGGATGTGCACCACTCATCACCGCTTTATTGAGTTGGTTATTTCTGCGAGAAATGTTACCGCCCTTTGCCATACTGGGGGTTGGGTTAATTATTGTGGGGATCATTTTGATTGCGTTTCCGCAAGGGAGAAAATCTCTTCACTTGGATCGCAACACATTGATTGCTGCGATTACAACATCAGTATTTACCGCCTGTTATACCTTGTCTGATGGTGTCGGCTCCCGTGCCAGCGATAATGCTCTGACCTATATTTTGTGGTTGTTTGCTATTAATGGCTGGGTAATGGGCGCGGTTATGTATTTCAAATATTGGGATACAGTTGGAAAAAGTATTCGTCAATACTGGAAGCAGGGTTTGATGGGAGGGCTGATGCAATTATTGAGTTATGGCATTGTTATTTGGACAATGAGTCATGCTCCTATTGTGTTGGTGGCTGCATTACGTGAAACCAGTGTGCTGTTTGCCATGTTATTGTCTGTGTTTATCTTGCGGGAACCATTTAGCAAAATGCGATTATTGGCTTGTGTTGTGATCGTAGCGGGAGTGATTGGAACAAAATTGGGGTAACGAGTTTATCTCGTTACGGATGAGTTATCTTAACCTGACCATCAGGAAATATCATTCCTATACACAACACCTTTTTTTGGCTGAGGGTCACAGCATGATAGTTAGCCTGCCTCATTGGTGATGGAGGGGGGTTCAAATTCTCATGTTGATATACTGATGTTGATTTACCTACCAGATGCCATCTCAGCATTTTAACTTTCCATCTAGTGTTATATTCTTTAGATGAGCACGCTATATTAGCCCAAGGGTCACATACCCAAGCGTTATCAGGTAAGGCACCATATACTTTATTTAATTCGGGCAAGTCCTGAGCTTTTTCAGGAAGCATGACAACAACGAGCCCATGATCATAAGGGTCATTAAATGTGATAATAAATATATAGATAGGCATTTTTGCATTATTTACATTCCGTTTTCCGCTTGTCATAAACCAATTTAAAATATTATTAGCATGATGATTGAGTAAATAGCCAAATACTGCCGCTGATAATTCGCCACAGTTTCCAATTAATACTTTGCCAGCATCTGATTCAGATACGACATATTTATATTTATCAATGATATTCCTTATTCCCCGACAAGTATTTACAAATTCATTATGTATATTTTCCTTTTCTCTGATACGTTGAGGGGTATACATTACTCTCTTATTTTCAGGCAGTCTTTCAATGTTAATATAAGTTTTATTTGTTGTTTTTGCTTGAAAAATATGCCGTGCATGCTTAATCGCATCGTTTAGAATATTTTCAATCATAATCTGCCCCTGTTATCGCTTAGAATTTTATCTGGAATAGACTTGTATAATTAAATTCAACAATTTTATTACTGTTATTGGGCTTGTTTATATAGATAGGATGTTATTTTTAAGGCGTCCAGCAGTGATACTTTCTGCTTTTTTTAAGGAAGTTTCAAGGTTAATCAGATGATAACGTTGCTTTAAACGGCAGAAAATAGAGAGGGAATCAATGAATAAAAAAAGAACCCCCTGATAATCAATAAATTAAATAATAATCAGGAGGCGCTATTATCGAGATCTTACAAAAGCATGAAATTACTTAGTCAGATCATCAAAAAACTTCTTCACACCATCAAGGAAGCTCTTAGAGCGAGGGCTATTGGTTTCACCGCCTTTCCCGCCAAAAGACTCACCTAATTGACGCATCAGCTCTTTTTGCTCTTCATTCAATTTAACCGGTGTTTCTACAACAACACGGCACAGTAAGTCGCCCTGAACGCCGCCACGGACGGATTTAACACCTTTGCCTTTCATGCGGAACAGTTTAGCAGTTTGTGTTTCAGCAGGAATTTTCAGACTGACGCGGCCATCAAGGGTAGGGACTTCAATTTCGCCGCCCAATGCCGCAGTTGCGAAGTTGATTGGCACTTCACAATAGAGGTTGCTGCCGTCGCGTTCGAAGATATGGTGAGCCTTGACTTGAACCTGTACGTACAAATCACCTGCTGGTGCTCCATGTTCACCTGCTTCACCTTCACCACTTAAGCGAATGCGGTCGCCAGTATCAACACCTGCTGGAATTTTGACAGACAGCGTTTTGTATTTTTCAACACGGCCATGTCCATGACATTTACCGCAAGGTTCTTTGATGATTTTTCCGCGACCATGACAATGAGGACAAGGCTGTTGAACCGCGAAGAAACCTTGGCGCATTTGTACTTGCCCGGCACCGTGACAGGTTGAACATGTTTCTGGGCTGGTCCCCGATTTTGCTCCGCTGCCATGGCAGCTATCGCAAGATTCCAATGTCGGAATGCGGATCTCTTTGGTCACACCACGGACAGCTTCTTCCAGTGTTAAATCCATGCTGTAACGCAGATCTGAGCCACGGCTAGCGCGTTGCTGACGGCGGCCACCACCGAAAATATCTCCGAAAACGTCACCAAAGATATCGCTAAAGTCAGCTCCGCCACCGGCACCACCACCCATACCACCTTGTTCGAAGGCTGCGTGACCATATTGATCATAAGCGGCGCGTTTCTGTGAGTCTGTCAGGATCTCATACGCTTCTTTAATTTCTTTGAATTTACTTTCTGATTCTTTATCACCCTGATTACGGTCAGGATGATGTTTCATTGCCAGTCGTTTATAGGCCTTCTTTATCTCTTTTTCATCTGTGGTTTTGGATACACCCAGAACTTCGTAGTAATCTTTTTTTGCCATTGTATTTTTTACCCTTAATACGCACACACGGGCGTAGAGTTACCTCAACGCCCGTGCAATTAACAAGTAACAGGGCGCCCTGTTACTTTGCCCGCTATTCCCTTCATCTTTCAAATTGTTTCTTTGTTGGCTTCGCTCATCCACCCCAGTCACATAGCTATTTATGTTTCTGGGGCTTAGTCGTTTATTGCCGAGATACAACTCGAAATCGATTGGGCTTAAGGGCTATTATTTTTTGTCTTTAACTTCTTCGAATTCAGCGTCTACAACGTCGTCTTCTTTCTTCGCGTTGTCTGTGCCTGCATCAGCAGCACCAGCCTGAGCTTGTTGCTGTGCAATTTCCAGAAGTTTTTTGGAAGCTTCAACCAGAGCCTGAATCTTCGCTTCGATCTCAGCTTTGTCTTCGCCTTTTGATGCTGTTTCCAGTTCAGAAATCGCTTTCTCGATAGCCGCTTTATCATCCGCAGTCAGTTTGTCGCCTGCTTCTTCGACTTGTTTACGAGTACCGTGAATCAGTTGGTCAGCTTGGTTGCGGATCTGAACCAGTTCTTCAAACTTACGGTCAGCTTCTGCGTTTGCTTCTGCGTCACGTACCATCTGTTGGATTTCTTCTTCGTTCAAACCAGAAGATGCTTTGATAGTAATGTGCTGCTCGCGACCAGAGTTCTTGTCTTTCGCAGAAACGTGCAGGATACCGTCAGCATCGATGTCGAAAGTCACTTCGATCTGTGGGGTGCCGCGCATTGCAGGCTGAATACCATCCAGGTTGAATTGACCCAGAGATTTGTTATCGCCTGAACGTTTACGCTCACCCTGCAATACATGGATAGTTACCGCAGACTGGTTGTCTTCTGCTGTAGAGAACACTTGACTATGTTTGGTTGGGATCGTGGTGTTCTTAGTAATCAGGGAGGTCATGACGCCACCCATGGTTTCGATACCCAGAGACAGTGGAGTTACGTCCAGCAGCAGAACGTCTTTTACGTCACCAGACAGTACACCACCCTGAACTGCTGCACCCATAGCAACCGCTTCATCTGGGTTCACGTCTTTACGTGGCTCTTTGCCGAAGAAATCTGCAACCGCTTTCTGTACCATTGGCATACGAATTTGACCACCAACCAGAATCACGTCTTGGATGTCAGATACAGACAGGCCAGCGTCATTCAGGGCTACTTTCAGAGGCTCAATAGTACGTTTAACCAAATCTTCAACCAGAGATTCCAGTTTTGCACGGGTAACTTTAACGTTCATGTGCTTAGGACCGGTCGCATCTGCCGTGATGTATGGCAGGTTAACGTCTGTTTGCTGGGCAGAAGAAAGCTCGATTTTCGCTTTTTCTGCGGCTTCTTTCAGACGCTGCATTGCCAGTGGGTCGTTACGCAGGTCGATGCCTTGTTCTTTTTTGAACTCATCAACCAGATAGTTGATCATACGGCTGTCGAAGTCTTCACCACCCAAGTGGGTATCCCCATTGGTTGCCAGAACTTCATAGGTTTTTTCGCCATCAACTTCGTCAATTTCTATGATAGAGATATCGAAAGTACCGCCACCCAAGTCATAAACTGCGATGGTGCGGTTACCGACTTCTTTATCCAGACCATAAGCCAAAGCTGCTGCGGTTGGTTCGTTAATGATACGCTTAACTTCCAGACCTGCGATACGGCCTGCATCTTTAGTTGCCTGACGTTGCGCATCGTTAAAGTATGCAGGAACGGTGATAACAGCTTCAGTTACTGGCTCACCCAGATAATCTTCTGCTGTTTTCTTCATTTTTTTCAGAACTTCAGCAGAAACCTGAGGTGGTGCCATTTTCTGGCCTTTCACTTCTAACCACGCATCACCGTTATCCGCAGCGATGATTTTGTATGGCATGATAGCTTCGTCACGCTGTACTTCTTCGTCCTGAAAACGACGGCCAATCAAACGCTTGATGGCGAACAGGGTGTTTTGCGGGTTAGTAACAGCCTGACGTTTAGCTGGTTGACCAACCAGAGTTTCACCATCCTGAGTATATGCGATGATAGAAGGAGTGGTACGATCACCTTCGCTGTTTTCAAGCACGCGCGTAGTTGTGCCGTCCATAATTGCTACACAAGAGTTGGTAGTTCCCAAGTCGATACCAATGATTTTACCCATCTAAACGCCTCCACAAAGAATTCATATATTCGGTCAAGTTACTAAGCTATATGAGGACGAATGTTTTATTTTCAATGGCACTGATTGCCAGACATTCCCCATTTTATGTTTCCAGCTCATGCCGAAGTATCGGTAGTAACTGTAGTTGAGACTTAGATGGGGTCATTCATCTCATCATCAAGGGGCAGATTGAAAAAAAATTGAGATTTAATAAAAATTTTTTTCGAAGGCCATTGTGTAGTTGATGTCATCACATTATGATTCGCCGCCTTTTACGTTTTATTGGTGCAGTAAAGCACCATGAGAACTTTTTTACTTTTTGTTTTTATTTGTATTTTCTAGGGGACGTATGCACTCTAATCAGTTGGCGAACCCAGGCCCATTGGGTTTAATGGGTTTTGGAATGACAACCATTTTGTTGAATTTGCACAATGCTGGTTTTTTCCCATTGGCATCGGCCATTTTGAGCATGGGAATTTTTTACGGTGGTTTGGCTCAGGTGCTGGCTGGCATCTTTGAGTACAAAAAAGGCAATACTTTTGCTGCAACCGCATTTACCTCTTACGGTATGTTCTGGTTGAGCCTGATCGGATTGCTGTTCCTGCCAACGATGGGATTGGCTGAAGCAACCAGCCATGAATTCCTCGGCGTTTACCTTGCTCTGTGGGGTATTTTCACCTTGTTTATGTTCTTTGGAACATTGAAAGCCAATCGTGTCCTGCAATTTGTGTTTGGCAGCCTGGTTCTGCTGTTTGCTTTACTGGCTATCGGTAATATCACAGGTAATGCGAGCATTTTGACCTTTGCTGGTTTCGAAGGGATTATCTGCGGCGCGAGTGCTTTCTATCTGGCAATGGCTGAAGTTCTGAATGAACAATATGGCCGTACTGTTCTACCGATTGGTGAAGTGAAGTACGCTTAACTATTCCAAACAGGATGAACTCTTAAGCTCATCCTGTTTTGTTTAAGATCCAAATCTTTTTTATATTCAACCCGTTCTTTTATTCAGATAAAGCCCCAACAAAAGACCTATCGCAGATAAAGCCATAATATAGTAAGCGGGTGCTAGTGGCGTATATTTCATCAGCAGAGTGACGAAGATCGGCGTCAGTCCACCAAAAATGGCATAGGCCATATTATAGGAAAATGAAATACCACTGAACCGTACTTCTGGTGGGTAGCTGTTAACCATGACGAAAGGTGCTGCGCCAATTACGCCAACAGCCAGCCCTACCAGGGCATAAGCGCTAAATAATTTAACCGGTTCATGACTGATATTGTGATAAAAGAACCATGCTGTGGCGGCTAATAGAATACAGCCGATGATCAACACAATACCAGCTCCGCATTTATCACATAGATATCCCACAGATATGCAGCTAATTGCCAATGAGATAATCGCCAGGCTATTTGCTTTCAGGGTCAGTGACTGTTCCAGATGGAAGACCGTCTGCATGTAAGTTGGGGCCATCAAGATAATGACCACGATACCGGCAGAAAGTAACCACGTCAGCAGCATAGAGATAATGGTTGCGCGTTTGTGATTCAAAACCACGGATTTCAGCGGGAGTTCTTCCGCTAATGCTTTACGCTCCTGCATTTCTTTGAAAACAGGGGTTTCATGTAGCCAACGGCGTAGATACATAGCGCAAAGACCGAAAAATCCACCTAAGAAGAATGGCAGACGCCATGCCCAATCAAACACTTCCTGTTTGGTATAAATAGAAGTAATAACGGTTGCCACAAGAGAGCCAAACAAAATACCCATGGTTAGCCCGGCAGTGAGAATGCCGCAGGCAAGGCCGATGCGTTTCTGAGGAACATGTTCCGCCACAAAGACCCATGCGCCGGGTACTTCTCCTCCAATTGCTGCACCTTGCATGATACGCATCAGCAGGAGCAGCAGAGGAGCTACCATACCAATCGCATCATAGGTGGGAAGCATCCCAATGGCCAGAGTTGGAATAGCCATCATCAATATACTGAGCGAAAACATTTTCTTGCGCCCAATCAAATCACCAAAATGCGCCATAACGATCCCGCCTAAGGGACGAGCCAGATAACCGGCAGCAAAAATGCCAAATGTTTGCAGTTGCCTAAGCCATTCAGGGATGTCCGCAGGGAAAAACAGTTCTCCAAGCGTAACGGCAAAAAAGACAAAGATAATAAAATCGTAAAACTCCAGAGCACCACCTAAGGCAGACAAAGACAGAGTTTTATAGTCCTGTTTGTTTAATGTTCTATTTTGATGTTGTGACATAAGTTACCGATTTATAGTTATAAAATTAGGCAATTGTGATTATTTTTAATCGCCCATTAGAGATCGTAATCAGATTAAAATAAAACTTATGCTATATTAAAAGACGTTTATTCTGCAATTTGTTTAATTAAACAAATGTGATGATATGCAATTTAAAGGTGGTCAAAAAGGAAAATTTAATGCTTTAGGTATTGAATAAATTTCAATTAGTAGTCAATAAAACAGAAAATTGAAAGATGGAAAAGCTGAAATTGAAGAAGGGAAGAGTACGCCGCTTATCAGCTAATTAACCGCTTTACTGAGTCAAAAAGGCTGAATGCTCTTCCACATATATCCCTTTTATTTTAGAGGTTACTCTGGCAGATGCTGCCTCAGTAAGGAAATAACCGTTTCAATATCCGGTAATGATGGATGCCCAACCATCCGTTTCAATGATGCATCAAAATTCTCATGCCACATGGGTTCAATAACATGATAGCCATCATCCCGTAATTGATTGATATTACGATGCGTTGCATTTTTCTCCCACATCACGCTTCCCATGACAGGAAAAAACAACACAGGGAATGTAGAAGCCAGAATGACAGTGGTTAAACGGTTGGGGGCGCTGCCATGAGCAACTGCTGCAAGAGTGTTTGCTGTTGCAGGCAAAATGGCCATGAGGTCGTGATCGGCGACAATGCGTGAAGGTTTATCTGTTGGCCAATCTTGCGGGTTTTCGCCACTGATGATTCGATCGGCATAGAGCGCCATCGTTGCAGCGGGTAGAAAGGTGGTGGCACTGTTAGTCATCAATACAGTTAATGTACAGTCAATCGTTGCTTTAATAGCTGAAAGATATCTGGGAAGAAGAGTGATATCTACGGATCCGGTAGTTCCAATTAAAATGCGTGGTTTTATTGGTTGGATGATTTCATCATTTTTCATGGGTAAATTGCCTTTATTATCATTAATATAATTATTATTAATATGGCGTGTTATCGATATTCATTGGCATGTTCCAGTAGCTTATCCAGCTCCAACAAGTAAGAATGCCTGCCATGTTCCTGCCATTCTCGTGGGTATCCCAAAGACACTTCAACATGGACGACATCTTCAATATATTCGACATTGGGGATATGCAGGTGGCCGTATACCACCATACGGACGCCTTTTCTTGATGCCCACCGATGAGTTTTTTCACTGCCACACCAAATGGAAAATTCGGTATTACGTAGAGATTCGAGTGGTTTTCGGATAATGGGGAAATGGCTCATAAGAACGATATCTTCGCCGTCCGGGATTTCGTTCAAGCGCTTTTCGGTATATTGGATACGTTCCCGACACCAATCGATAATATTTTTATGGGGATAGGTTTTCAGAAAAAACTCGTCAGAACTTATGATTCCGCAACGACGGGCGCGTTCTATGGCCTGATCCGCCGTATAGTCAGAAATACCCCTGAATGAATAGTCGTATAACGTGAAAATAGGCGCAATGGTAACGGCTGCGCCATTTCCCATGTGGTAACGACCGAATTTATCTTCAGGGGTGAGGACGTTATGCTGTTGGCAGATATTGACCAGATGTTCATAACGCGGCACGCCGGGCAATTTTAATTGATCTCTTGGTGTGCACCAGAGTTCATGATTACCCGGTGTCCAGATGATCTGAGCAAATCGTTGGGAAAGTGTACTTATGACCCATGTAAAATCTGACTCCTGTTCTGCAATATCGCCAGCCAGCAGAAGCCAATCATCGGGGGTTGATGGTTTGAATGATTCGACTATCGCCCGATTTGCTGCATGGGATACATGTAGGTCACTGACAGCCAACAGCATGATTTCACCTCTAATTACCGAGAAATAAATTTATATATCAATAAATTTAGTGCGGAATTATGGCGTTCCCGGAGGGGCTGCTCCCCAATCCCATTTAGGCACCGTTTCGCGGCGTGAGGGGGTTGCATCAGGCTGAGAATTGGCCTCAGCTCTGCGGGAACCCCATTCGATATAACCTGAGAATGCTGCACGAAACTCCGGATCAGACGGTAAGCCGATCTCATCAGCCGCTAGCATCAGTAATTCAACCCATCTTTTTCTCTGCTCTGGTTGTATACTTCTGCCTCTGTGACGACTCAGCATAACTTTGAAGCCACCCCGCTCATTGGTATAGCGTTCTTCTCCACCAAGTACTTCTTCCAACCACATGGCTACATGGGCGGGGTGGTCGGATTTCATGTTTTTGAACAGGGGAGCGAGGAGTTCATCTTTTTCAACTTTGTCATAAAAGACGGTCATGAGTTTCATCAGAGCCTCACGACCACCCATCCATTCAAATAAAGTCGGCGTTTTATTCGTCATACAATACCTCTCAGTAGGAATACATTAATGATATTGATACTCAGGTTGTGCTTGTTTTTTTGAATACCTATTACCCTAACTCCAAGGACGCGATAGCCTTGACTTTATCCAGCCGTCCTTTTGGTATGTTGTTACCTTTGTACATTCTGAAGGTAAAAAAGAGTTCTCGTAATCCAATCTCATGAGCCAGCAGAAGAAAGTCATTGTTGGTGGTTTCAGGAATATCGGCTGACACTTGTTCCCCTGTGGGTACTTGTGCCAAGGCTGTGAAGGTAAGAGTTTCAACAGCCTCTGCGTTATCGGCGTGGAAAGGGCCTATCCGGTAACCATTTTCAGATTTACGTATCCCAATCATGCCGGTAACTCTGTTTTGGGAGACGGTATAAAAACCATATCGGTTTTTGCCGAAAAACCAGTCTGTTAGCAGTGCCCCACGATGAATACCGGTACATTCAGCGTCATATTGGATCACTTCAGCAATATTGGCAGGGGTAATTGGCAAAGCCCCTAATGGGAGGGGCATTTTCTGTGTGACGGCACCTGACAATCTCAGATTGCGGTAGTAGGGAACGAATCCTCTTTTTTCATATAAATGTGATATATCCCAGTTACCATCACAGCCAATAGTCCGTTGGTCTGCAAAAATCATCGTGGTCTTCCATATTCTTCCGGCACAAATATGATTACGAAACTCAGGTTTTACAATGAAGTTGCCACCATGTGCATAGGTATCTGAATAACGTGCCATTGATATGGAGGATATGGGTTGTTCACCACGATAGGTAATGAAAAAACAATTGGGATCAACATTAAAGAAAGAGTCAGTATCACCTTCTCCCATATCCCAATTCTCGGCGCTAGACCAATTAAGGATGATGTCACTCCATTGAGTGTAATTAACCGATCGGATAGTACATTTTTTACTGTTTCTCTCTTTCATGGCCGATATATCCTTCCAACACATTCTGTAGTTAATGTAGAGGTTCAGATCTCTGTATCCGTCGCACGATCTAATGACCTAGAGTTACAAACTAAAGTCCCATTGATTTACTGATGATTTCTTGCAGCACTTCGCTGGTTCCGCCGTAAATAGTTTGGGCACGGCTATTCAGCCAATTTTTGCCAGCAATGGAATCACGCATATAACCCATTCCTCCGTGCAATTGCAGGCAACGATCTGCCACTTTCATTTGCAACTCGGTTGTCCACCATTTAATACGGGCGGCATCTACCAAACTGAAGAGACCTTGGTTAAAGAGCGCAACAGCATTATCGAGATAGACTCTGGCTATTTTTATTTCGGTATCTAATTGAGCGAGGATAAAGCGGTTATATTGAAAAGAGCCAATGGGTTGGTTGAAAGCTTTTCGTTCTTTCACATATTCCAGCGTGCTCTGCAAAATATGTTCTGCACTGGCAACCGCCACCGCTGAGATGCTCAGGCGTTCACGGGGCATTGCCGACATGAAGTAATAGTTACCGAGGTTTTCACGGCCAATCAGGTTGGTAATGGGAACTTTGCAGTCATGAAAAAAGAGTTCAGCCGTATCGCTGCCATTCCAGCCAATTTTCTTCAACGGCTCTCCTCTGGTGAATCCGGGCATGTCCCGCTCTATCACCAGTAGGCTGATGCCTTGACCCTGCTGCCCTTCTTCCGTTTTGACCGCCACAACGATCAAATCGGCATGGATGCCATTAGTGATGTAAGTTTTACCACCATTGACCAGATAGTAATCGCCCTGCCGCTTGGCAATAGTTTTGATGTCTGCTGTATTGGAGCCGCCACTAGGCTCTGTCACCGCAATGGCTACGACTTGTTTTCCGCTACATAACTCCGGCAGCCACCTTTTTTTCTGTTCCGTATTACAGAGAGCAAAAATGTAGCTGGCGACAACATCATTGTGAGCAACGATCCCCGGTACGGTCACGCCTGCTTTGATGAGTTCTTCGATCAGGATCACCGCGAATCGATAATCGTGTTGATCCAGTCCGCCAAATTCGGGGCTAACACCCATGCCTAATAATCCTGACTGGCCCAATTTTTCCCAAAAAGTGCGTTCAACCAGCCCATTTTCTTCCCATATTTTATGATCAGCTACGATTTCACGCTCAATAAATGCATGGCAAGATTTCCGGTAATTATCGAAGTTATCAATCTCAATACGCATATTCACCCCATATTCGTTGTCAGCTATTTTTTTACTCAGCAATATTGTTTTGCACAGTTATATTGTTTTACTTAGCAATATTGGTTTGATGGCTTCCCAATGTCGGTATACAGCGAAGTGATCCCCTTCAATACGGATGAGCGAAATATCGCGAGACGTGTAATTTTTCCACGCTTTCATCGCTGCTAAACTGACATACCTATCTTGAGTGGCTGAAACCAGCATCAGCGGGTAATCCACTTGTATATCGTCAAGCTGGGGAAATTGGCTGCGTATCAGGTAATCACTGCGCAATTGCCTGATGATCGGTTTTATCAGTGCAGGTTCGTTCAAAATTGCTTCCGGCGTTCCTTGATCTTCTTTGGTTTTCTGAATTAATTGTTCGTCTGTCCATGTATGCCGCTCATCTTCCTGTTGAAGATGGGGGGGAACAGAACTGGACACCACGCCAAATAGAGGAGAAATGCCATATTTTTTCACTAACATCTGTCCTACCGCAATACTCAGTACGCCGCCAAAACTGTGGCCGAAGGTGACCAGTTCCGTGATCCCCTGAGTGTGTTTCTGCTGGAAATCTGTCCAGATATCAGATGCCAGCCGATTAACCAGTAAATCCAGATCGTGGATTTCGGGCTGTTTTGCCAGATAACCGCGTCCGGGGATCGCGACAGGCTGTAGAATTGCAGCCTTGGTTGTTGTCAGGTCATTCAACCAAGGACGATAAATCGCCGTTGTTGCTCCCGCATGTGGAAAGGCATAAATAACCCGTTTGTTACTCGTGTCCATTTGCCCTCCGTTCGCCGGTGGTTTCTCTCTCCATCAAAAAAGTTTCTCTTTCCATCAGAAAACTGACTATGCGTTCGGCGGTCATAATAGTTGTCAGATTGGTTGGCATGGAGGGAATGGTGGGAAACAGGGAAGCATCAGCGACGGTCACACCTGTGATTCCGTGCACTTGTCCATCTTCTTGTGTGGCACTGTCAGGATCACTAACGTGGCCCATTCTGAGCGTTCCAGAAGCATGCCAACCCGGATTGACAAGGTTCGTGATTGCACTGTTCATGATTTCGTCGTTATAAATCATGGAGTGAGACCAAAATTGAATACCGTCAAGGAAGCCTGCCACTTCTGGATGGCGCAAAACCTCCCAGACCTTGCGTACACCACCTATAAGACGAGCGATATCCGCTGAGCTACGGGTTAATGGCAGGTCAATGTGAGGCAGTATTGTCGGGTCAGCGGCGCTGATAAAAACCCGCCCTTGTGCTTGTGGGCGCATTAACATCACGGAAGCCCCAACTAACATTGGATAAGCAACACGATCTTTAAATCCCGGCACGGTGTCACTGGCAACATTGTTCAGCAAGCCAATTTGTACATCGACTTTTTCGTCATAGCCGCTGCTGATGCGGGCAGCAATTTGTCGCCAAGGCAGGCCGGTTGTGCAGACTCCTGCTTTGGGGAGTGCCCATAGCACGACTGAAGCATGATCGGTTAAATTTCTGCCCACTGCGGGGACTTCAGCAACAATGGGAATGCCTAATGCGTTTAGATGCTCGGGATCACCGACACCGGAACGCTGTAACAATGCAGCCGAACCGATCGCACCAGCGCAGAGAACAATTTGTTTTGCCTGATAAACCGACTCTTTTCCTGCCTGAATGACTTTGACGCCAGAGGCTACTGTGCCGTTAAAGAAGATCTGTGCGACCAATGCATCAGTGATAATGTGCAGGTTTTTCCTATTTAAAACTGACTCTAGGTATGAACGGTAAACATCCACTCTTTCCGCACCATTGATGACATTAGCAGGCACAGGCCCTACAGCGGGATGTTCGCCGACATTAAGATCATCAACATAAGGAACGCCAAGTTGTTCGCAGGCATGGGCAAAAGCCATATCGAGAGGATGAATCTCGCCATCCGGTGGTCTGCGCAGGCACATTGGCCCTTGTGAACCGTGGCTATCATCATTGACACGATCGACATCACTCTCCAGATGCTTAAACCACGGTAAAACCTGTTCCCAAGACCATTTGGGGCAACCCATGCTGGCCCATTTATCGAAATCGCTCGGAAACCCCCTCAAAGCAATGGCACCATTGACTGCGGAGGAACCGCCTAACACTTTGCCTACCCGATAATTGAAAGGTTTGCGCCCTTTATGCTTACGAGACGGCTGCGCATTATTTTGCGGGTGAGCGGGAGAATGAATGAGGTCGGCGAAGCTGTCTTCACTGCGCACATTGGCCTCATAATCCCAGTTATATCCTTCCAGTACGAGTCTTGATGCGTCCCTGAGCGGGCTAACGGGGTTGTGGACATCGGATGCGGGGCCAGCTTCGATGAGCAATATCGATTTCATGCCATTCTGCGATAGGCGTGATGCAGCCACGCATCCCGCCGAACCCCCGCCTACCACGATATAATCGTATCTCTTACTCATAGGTTGTTCACCGCTTGGGATTGCAGAAGTGTCTCGATAATTCGGGAAAAGGACTGAATATTGGAATTCATGAATAGCCCTTCGATGATGTCTTGTTCGCCAATTGGCGTAATCTTAAATTCTTGTCGCAATGCGCTGAGTAAGCCAACAGCATGCAGTGAGTCACCGCCAATATCGAAAAAGCCATCAGTAACATCAAAATCATCATGCTGAAGTTGTACTTGCCAGAGTTGCAGGATTTTCGCTTCAATATCATTAGCAGGTGCAACGACGGCATCGGTATGTTCTTCTGTATCAGGCCAAGGGAGTGGCAGTGCCTTGCGGTCAATCTTCCCGTTACTGGTTAACGGCATATGGGGTAGCAAAACGTAATAACTGGGCACCATATAAGAAGGCAGGGTTTTTCGGGCAGTCTCCCTCAGTTGTTCCTGAAAATGAAGAGGATCGTCCAAGGTTTCAGCAGTACCCGGAACAATATAAGAGACGATATGCCGTTGCCCGGTTTTGGCATGAATAGGCGCATCAATAACGACGTGACTGGCATTGTCGTGATTCAGGAGACAGGCTTCAATTTCGCCTAATTCGATGCGATATCCATTGATTTTGACCTGATTATCTTCACGTCCCAGAATTTCTATCAAGCCGCCTGCAATATAGCGTCCCAGATCGCCTGTTCGATACAATCGTTCACCAGTGATGGGGTGAGTCATAAAACGCAGGGCAGTTTTTTCGGCATCACCTAAATAACCTTGAGTCACACCATCTCCACCAATATAGAGTTCTCCTGTCACCCATTTGGGGCAGGGGAGCAGCCAATTGTTCAGAACGTGGAAGGTTTGGTTTGCTAATGGCTTGCCATAAGGAATGCTCTTCCAGTTTTTATCTATTTCTTGGATGGGATAGTGTATCGACCAGATAGAACCTTCGGTGGCTCCGCCAAGACTAATGATCGCAACATGGGGCAAATTCTCCCGAATACGTTCTGGCAGATCGACGGGTATCCAGTCGCCACTCATGAGAATTAACCTTAATTTTGTCTCAGAGAGCGCGGAGCCATTTCTGTCTACCAGCACCTTAACCGGGGCTGGCACACTGTCCCAGATAGTAATTTGGTGTTTAATAAGCAGTTCCAGCCAGACTTTTGGGTCATTGGCGGTTTCAGGCATTGAAAAGACGATTTTTCCTCCTACACCCAATAACCCGAAATAGTCATAAACAGACAAATCAAATCCGGCAGGTGCGACAGACAATACCGTGTCTTTTTCCGTTACATGGAATTTGTGATTAATATCTAGCACGGTATTTGCTGCATTGCGGTGGGAAGCCATGACACCTTTTGGCTCTCCTGTTGAACCGGAAGTAAAGATGATATATGCCAGATCATCCAATCCCTGTACTGACATCATGGAAGCCCAATGTAGAGAATCGATGTGTTTAGGACATTCATCCAAATTGATCCGGAAAAAATTTGCTAACTCATCGTGTTTAAAAACTGTGCTGGCAGTGACGATCCCTTTGGCTGAACAGCGATTAAGCAAACTCATTCGACGTTCGACTGGGAGTAGAGGGTCGATTGCCACATAGGCAGCACCTGACATAAGAATGCCCAATAATCCGATCACCAATTCCGGGCTTTGTGGCAGAGATACAGCGACAATATCATTGGGATGAATTAGGACGGAGGTTCGTAGTTGCTGTGCTATTGCACAGGCTCTGCTGACCATCTCTGCATAGGTAATCTGTTTTTCGCCCTGAACAAGCGCAATGGTATTGGGGAATTTTTCTGCGGCCTGTAAAACCATTTCATGCAGCAGTTTGAGATCAAATTCGGTATCCGTGGCATTGGCTGCTGCTCGCTCCATCAGGTCTGAAGCGGGCAACTTCACCAATGATGCGTTTTTATCCCATACGAAATCATTTTCCGCACACGTTGTTATCAGCGCCAGATACGCATCCAACATGGCTTCCACCATACCGTCAGGGAATAGCTCACTGACTGTATTCCAGTTAATTTGGACAAGATCATCAACACGAACAATCTGATTCTCTAACCATACTTGTGGGGTCTGATTGCTGCTATAAATTTGGGTCGCTTCAGTCCAACCAATATCTGTCACTACATCATCCAAATTGGCCGTCAGGGTATTGCTAAATACGACGGGAGCGGCGGCGGCTCGGTTGCCATTACTTAGGTTGCCATGACCCCGGCGGGTCAGCTCTCTCAGAACCTGCACACCATTGTAGGAGCAATGCCAGCGATTCATCATCAAATCAGTCTGGATCTGTGTTAAACGATCATTGAGGCTTTCATTCCCGGTTCCCCGTATGCCCAATAACATAGGATGCAGGAAATTGCCGACGACATTTTCGATGCCATCAAAATAGGGACGTCGCCCAAATTGAGTGATCGTCAGTGTAAAATTTTGGCGTTTCGACCATTGACGAAGGACTTCTGCATACATGCCGAGAAGCACCGTTTCCAGTGTTAACTTGCGTGATTCCGCTTTTTGCCTGAGAGCCAGTAATGTCTCGGCAGCGATTTTTCGGCTGTAACGTTTGGACACCGGGGGAGAAATCAGCTCAGGAACATTTTTCAATGGTAGCTCTGGTGATTGCGGTAAAGTATCTAGCTGTTGTTCCCAATAGGCCTTATCACGCAGTCCCTGAGGCTGTCCCTGTAGATAACGCTCCGATTTGATATAAGTGCGAAAGCCATGAGTATGAAGACCTATGTTGGCAGGTAACATCGGCAACTCATGACCTTGATAAATCAGCCACCAGTCTCGTAATATCAAATGGACACTATGAAGATCGACAAACATCAAGTCGAAATAAATATGCAGGCGGGTAATATCATCATTAATTATTGTTGCCCGTATATCGAATGTCGGTGTTTTATCAACGGGCAATAATTGAGTTTCCATTTCCTGACGAAGTGTTGCCAGTTTTATCTCTTTTTCTGATGTTGACCATGTTCTGCCATCTTGAATAGAAATGGTGTAGTTCAATGGCGCGGATAAAATCCGTTGCTGTCCGTCCAAAGACAAACTAGCCCGTAACATTGGGTGATATTCAATGAGCTTGTTCAATGCGTCATTTAATACTTTGAGATTTAATGCATTAATATCCCACTCGGTATACAGGCAACTGGTTAGCCCCCCCAATTCCAATCCGGGATTACGCCCGATCAAATAAGCATATTGAATATCCGTTAATGGAAAATCTTCTGCCTCTGGGATCTCTGTTTGGGGAGTTATTGGGATGGGAGCATCCAATGGTAATACATTCCTAAGCATTCCATGAATCTGTTGTGTCAGTTGAGAAAGTACCATTTCTGTATTTTTATTTTCTAGTTCATATCGTTCAGGAGAAACAGAAAAATGTAATCCAGATTCTTGCAATGCCTTGAGAAAATGTTGCATACATTATCTCCTACCTTTGACTGAGAAGTTGCGGTTTTTCTATGTGATATTGTATTTGGTTGTTTGTGATTATTTTTTATATTAGAAATAACACATCACCGAAAATATATATCTAGATTGATTGGTTGGACATTGAGTTTTATTTGCTGTCATTTTTTTACACAATATAAACACTTTTATAACTAATGGTTATACCTAATAACGATATTGAATTAATAATAATTATTATATAATTTTTATTACGCATTAATTAATAAGGAATTTAATAAAAAGTATTTTATTGATGGTGTTTTTATTCATGATTTGTTTTTAATAAGGAATGAAAAATATAACGGTGGGTATTCTCCGTCGATAAATAACGTAAATTTATCGACGGTTATTTGAGAATAAAATTAAGGAAATAATGTTAATAATAGCGCGGTTAAATACAGCCCAACACCGTAAGAGGTATGTGCCATCAGGCTTCTTAATCTAGCTGTGGTCGGTGCCGGGGTTTTGGAGGCAGCAATGCCCATTCCCATGCCGGGTTGCATAATGAAATAAGGTGCCACTAATGTCACGATACCTATCACTAAGGCGGGTAGAAAAGTGGGATTTTCTGCCCAATCAGGCCCCATAATTGATAACAGCAGTCCCGCGAAAATGATGCCAATTAAATAGTGGGCAAACCAGCCAATTCCGCTTTCACCTTTTACGGGGGTAGCCTGTAGAATGCTTGTATGGATAAGTTTCCCTTTTGGAATATGCCCAATCCAGCGCCCTACCATGCTATAGTTCAATGAGGGGATGCCGAAACAGCGTTTAATGAAAACCGCCCAAATATCCATAACAACCGTGGCTCCAGCACCAATCAATACAGAACGAACAATAAACTCCAATCCTTCATTCATTTGTTGCTATCCTCCGAATTTTGCCTATCTACATTTGTCTATCTACAACGGTTAATTCCCGTTAGTTACTTAGAGCCTTCTGGGGGAGACTCTTAGCTGGTGGCACTCGAAATGCCTAAAAAACTCTGATACTATCATAGTCAATAAATTTATTGAATGTAATAATATTGGAAACTGGCTATCAATGTTTGATAAACAAATTCTTGTCGAGATCGCGGAAATTGCTAAGGTGCTGGGAAATGCTCACCGGTTGACATTGCTTGAATGTTTAGCGGATGCCGAGCAATCCGTGGAGTGCCTGTCGGAACTGTCTGGCCTCTCTATCGCTAATACTTCTCAACACCTCCAGCATCTCAAGCGAGCAGGGTTACTTCAATCCCGCAAGTCAGGCAAGAATGTGCTTTATCGTCGGGGTGAAGGCCCTGTTATGGAAGTTATATCTGTACTTCAGAAATATGCCAAATTTAACCGTACAGAAATGCGTAGGCTGATCGACGATACGAACAATCAGGAGGCCATTTCATGGGAAGAGCTGCTGGACAGGCTCAAAGACAAAAGTATGACCTTGCTTGATGTCAGGCCAAAAGATGAGTTTGAACAAGGTCATTTGCCCAATGCCATTAATATTCCGGTCGATGAACTGGAAAGCAGGCTAGATGAATTGGCTGCCTATCAGGATCTTATTGCTTATTGCCGTGGCCCTTATTGCGTACTTTCTGCTAATGCCCTTGCATTACTGCGTGCTAAAGGTATTCAGGCTCGTCGGTTTAAAAAAGGTTTCTCAGGTTGGAAAGAGGCGGGAATGCGTATTGAGGAATAAAGTGATTATTCCAATGGATTTCAAAATGCGGTGCTTATGTCTTGGGAACGAATCCCCAGAAGCATAGCTAGCTATGTGACTGGGGTGAGTGAACGTAGCCAACAAAGCTGAAATTTGAAAGACGACAGGTATATTTGGTAATAATCACAAGGCAGGAGCGATCACTATCACACTTCTATCACCCTCAGTTTGAGGTATCTCTGGAAGCCACTAAAATTATAAAGTAGATTGTTACTTCTTAGGCAGACAAAACCTGATCAACTAGTTCATTATGCTAGAGGTCAGGTTTTTTTTCATCGAAAGAAACCTTATGGCTTTTGCTCCATCAGCAATGATGAAAATGATGAAAATGAGAGAAATGGCATGAAATACCAGACACTGGCTCAAGAAATCATTGTGGAAGTTGGCGGTAAAGAGAATATCGTCAGCCTCGTCCACTGCGCAACTCGGCTACGTTTTAAACTGAAAAATTGTACGCTTGCCAATATTGATAATCTGAAAGCCCATCCGAATATCATTACAGTTATCAAGAGTGGTGGACAGTTTCAGGTTGTGATTGGCAATGATGTCAGAGAAGTATATCAAGCTATTCAGCAGGTATTTTCTCCGCCCGATGAAACGGGGAACTCAGACAACCGACAAGAAAGTCTCTTTAATCGTTTTATTGATATTATTTCCGGCATTTTCACCCCCTTTCTCGGCGTTATGGCCGCATCTGGTATTTTGAAAGGATTACTTTCGGTTGCTGTTGTATTTAACTGGATGTCGTCTGACAGTGGGACTTATCATATCTGGTATGCCGCCAGTGACTCTCTATTTTACTTTTTCCCTCTATTACTCGGCTATACGGCGGGTAAAAAATTCGGGGGTAATCCCTTTATCAGCATGGGGATCGGCGGGGCACTGGTTCACCCCCTGATTATCTCGGCTTTTCAGGCATCCGCAGCAGGCGGTACGGCAGAATATTTTATGGGAATGCCCCTCGTGTTCCTGAATTACAGCTCTTCGGTGATACCGATTATTTTTGCTTCTTGGGTCAGTTGCAAGATTGAGAAAAAATTAGATACCTATCTTCCCTCCGCCATCAAAATGTTTGTCACTCCCTTGGTTTGCCTGATGCTTATCGTTCCTCTGGTATTTTTGGTTATTGGGCCGGCCGCAACTTGGTTAAGTCAGTTATTGGCACAGGGTTACCAAGCGATCTATGGATTTGCACCCGCGCTGGCTGGTGCAGTCATGGGAGCTATCTGGCAGGTTTGTGTCATTTTTGGTCTGCATTGGGGATTAGTTCCTGTGATGATCAATAATTTAACGGTTCTTGGTCATGATACGTTGGTGCCTTTGCTACTCGCGCCAGTGATGGGACAAACAGGGGCTGCGTTGGGGGTATTTCTTCGAACACATGATGTCAAATTGAAAATGTTGTCTGGCTCTGCGGTTACCTCAGGTATTTTTGGTATTACAGAACCCGCGGTTTATGGTGTGACTTTGCCTTATCGACGTCCTTTTATTTTTGGCTGTATCGCTGGAGCAATCGGTAGTGCTGTGATTGGTTATTATCAAAGCGCTGTCTACTCAATGGGGCTGGTTAGTATTTTTACCTTCACCCAGATTATCCCACCAACAGGAATCAATAATACGGTGTGGGGAGCAATTATGGGTACAGCTCTGGCTTTTACTATTGCCATGGTTTTGACTTGGTTATTTGGCCTACCCAAGGAGAAGCTCTCTCGCCAGTAACTGGGCACATTACTTCGCTGTATCCATTATTATTTGCTAAGTGTTCATAAGAGGAGATCCGAATGAAACAGTTCCCAACGCATTTTCTTTGGGGAGGCGCAGTTGCTGCCAATCAGGTGGAAGGGGCCTATTTAACTGATGGAAAAGGCCTTTCTACCTCCGATGTTCAGCCGCAAGGCATTTTTGGTTCTATTATTGAGCGTGATGCGTCAAATGCTATGCAGTACCTTAAAGATACCGCCATCGATTTCTATCATCGTTATCCCGAAGATATCGCATTGTTTGCAGAAATGGGTTTTAAATGTTTGCGTACATCCATTGCATGGAGCCGAATTTTCCCGCATGGCGATGATGCTCAGCCTAATGAAGCAGGGCTGGCATTTTATGACAAGCTATTCGATGAAATGGCTAAATACGGTATTAAACCATTGATTACTTTATCTCACTATGAGATGCCGTGGGCATTGGTTAACCAATACGGTGGCTGGGGAAACCGCAAGATAATCGATTTTTTTGAGCGGTATGCGCGCACGATTTTCACTCGTTACCAAAAGAAAGTGAAATTGTGGCTGACATTTAATGAAATCAATATGTCTCTGCATGAACCATTGACGGGAGTCGGGCTTTCCAGAAACAGCACTCAATCGGAAATTTATCAAGCGATTCACCATCAATTGGTTGCCAGCGCCCGAGTGGTGAAATTATGTCGTGAGATCATTCCTGATGCTCAGATTGGTAATATGTTGCTCGGTGGTTTGATGTATCCATTGACGTGTAAACCGGAAGATGTGCTGGTGACTCTCCAGCAAAATCAGAAATGGCTGTTTTTTGGTGATGTACAGTGTCGTGGTGCTTATCCCGGTTATATGCTGCGTTATTTCCGCGAACATGGGATTGATGTCACTATCACAGAACAAGATCGACAAGAACTGCAAAACACCGTCGATTTTATCTCATTCAGTTATTACATGAGCGGCTGTACAACCGGAGATGAAACGGAGTATCAGAAACAAAGGGGTAATATCCTGAACATGATCCCTAACCCTTACTTAGCTAGTTCAGAATGGGGCTGGCAAATTGACCCTGTTGGTTTACGCACATTACTCAATTTATTATGGGATCGTTATCAGAAGCCACTGTTCATTGTTGAAAATGGGCTGGGAGCGAAAGATACCGTCGAAACTGATGGCAGTATTCAAGATGATTACCGTATCCATTATCTCAACGACCACCTTGTACAAGTGCGTGAAGCAATTGAAGATGGTGTCAACGTGATGGGATATACCAGTTGGGGACCGATTGATCTTGTCAGTGCCTCAAAAGCTGAAATCTCCAAGCGTTACGGTTATATCTATGTTGACCAAAATGAACAGGGAACAGGTTCACTGGAACGACGTCGTAAGAAGAGTTTTTATTGGTATAAGCAGGTGATTGAAAGCAATGGACAGAGCCTGAGCGAGAAATAAAAAGTGTGATGATCATTTTATGATGGCTTAATGAGTTGATGTCTCGCTCTTATAGGCCCTCAAAGGGATCCTGATATCCTGTCAGGATCTCTGGTTTTCATATGATGATTAATTACAAATGGTCATTATTAGGGGATGTTATTTATTACCCTCATTAACGACGGGCACTTTTAGGCCTGAACGTTGCCACAACGGTTTCATTTGTTTCTACATATGGGCCATCCAACAATTGGATGCAATAAGGAACACTGGCAAAAATACCTGCTACTAGCACTTTGCCACTGTCATCTTTTAGCCCTTCCAGCGTTTCTGCGATGGCTTTCGGTTGGCCTGGTAGGTTGAGAATCAAGGCTTGATTTCGGATCACGCCCACCTGACGGGATAAGATTGCTGTCGGCACAAATTGCAGGCTGATTTGGCGCATTTGTTCACCAAATCCGGGCATTTCACGGTCGGCAATCGCCAATGTTGCATCAGGAGTCACATCGCGACGAGCAGGCCCGGTTCCTCCTGTTGTCAGTACCAAATGGCAGCCTAGTTCATCGACTAATTCACACAACGTTTGTTCTATCAGGATTTGTTCATCGGGGATCAGGCGAGTTTCTATGTCAAAAGGTGTGGTAATCGCTTTCTCCAGCCATGTTTCCAATGCAGGGAGGCCCTTATCCTGATAGACACCGTTTGAGGCACGATCAGAAACCGATAGAAGGCCAATACGCAATACATTCATATAAACCTCAATTAGCAGCCAAGAAAGAGGCTATTTGAAAGGTGAAAGATAAAAAAGGCGACCGTATTATGTCGCCTTTGTGCAAGAAAAAATAGCTCATTGCCTGAAATTACAGCAGATCAGCGATCATACTCTCAAGTTTGCCTTGGTCTACTGCAAATTTGCGGATACCTTCCGCTAGTTTTTCAGTCGCCATCGGATCTTGATGGTGTTCCCAGTAGAATTCAGCTTCGGTCAAGCGAGCAGGGCGCGCTTTGATTTCGCCTTCATAGCCCAGTTTACGTTCAACTTCGCCTTTAGTTTCAGACAGCTCTTTCAGCAGCGCTGGAGAGATAGTCAAACGGTCACAGCCAGCCAGTCCCAGAATTTCGCCAGAGTTACGGAAGCTTGCACCCATCACGACGGTGTTATAGCCATGCTCTTTGTAGTACTGGTAAATTTCAGAAACAGAAATCACGCCCGGATCTTCATGTGGTGCGAATTCTTTCTGGTCACCGTTGGCTTTGTACCAGTCAAGGATACGGCCAACGAATGGTGAAATCAGGTAAACACCCGCTTCGGCACAAGCACGAGCCTGAGCAAAGGAGAACAGCAGAGTCAGGTTACAGTTGATACCTTCTTTTTCCAGTTGTTCCGCCGCACAGATACCCTGCCAGGTAGAAGCCAGTTTGATCAGAATGCGATCATTGCTGATACCTGCTTCGTTGTACAATTTGATCAAGCGTTTTGCTTTCGCTACACTCGCTTCGGTGTCATAAGACAGGCGAGCATCAACTTCAGTGGAGATACGGCCAGGGATCAGTTTCAGAATTTCCAGACCAATGTTGACAGCTAATTTATCGCCGGCGTCAATAATTTGCTGTTCACGGGAATCGCTCTGACCACGTGCCCATTCAACGGCTTCATCAATCAGTTGGCGATATTCTGGAATTTGAGCTGCATTCAAAATCAGGGAAGGGTTGGTGGTCGCATCTTGCGGCTGATACAGTTTCATCGCCGCGATATCCCCGGTATCTGCTACTACTGTTGTCAGTTTACGCAGGGAAGTCAGTTTATCGGTCATGTTTAATATCTCATCGTTATACGTAAAATATTGGCACTGTTGCCTCGCCATCCTGTGATAATAACATGGTCGCGTCTTGCTGTAAGGTAGGAAAATCCTATCGCTGTTATCCCCTTCATTTTTCAAATGACTTCTTGGTGGGTTTCATTCATTAATCACCGCGATACAACGCGAAATCTATCGGGGATATTCTGCCTTTTCGGTCTATTTTTGCTAAAGTGGAGAAAGAGTGGAGAAAGCCTCAATTTTTGAGAAAATACATCGAACCAGAATCTCGGAACAAAATCATGCTTATTACAATCTCACCTGCAAAAACGCTCGATTATGAAAGCCCTCTCGCGACAGAAACATTTAGTCAGCCGGAATTGCTGGCGGAATCTAAGCAATTGATCGATGTTTGTCGAACGTTAACCCCGGTGCAAATCGGTAGTTTGATGAGTATTAGTGATAAATTGGCTGGCCTGAATGCTGCTCGTTTTGGGGAGTGGCAAATCAATTTTACGTCTGAAAATGCCCGCCAAGCGATCCTTGCCTTTAAAGGTGATGTCTATACGGGAATGCAGGCAGAAACGTTTTCTGATGCTGATTTTGACTTCGCTCAGAGCCACCTGCGAATTTTGTCTGGTTTATATGGGGTATTGCGTCCTCTCGATCTGATGCAACCGTATCGTTTGGAAATGGGGATCAAACTGGAAAACCCACGCGGTAAAGATCTGTATAAGTTTTGGGGCGATCGTATCACTGAAAACCTGAATACAGTGCTGGAACAGCAAGGTGATAACGTACTGGTCAATCTGGCCTCTGATGAGTATTTCAAATCGGTCAATACCAAAAAATTGTCTGCCCAGATTATTAAGCCTGTTTTTCTCGATGAAAAAAATGGCAAATATAAGGTGATCAGTTTTTATGCCAAGAAAGCTCGTGGGTTGATGAGCCGTTTTATCATTCAGAATCAACTGACGGAGCCTGCGCGATTGGCGGAGTTTAATCTGGAAGGATATAGGTTTGATGAATCCCTCTCCAAAGGGAATGAACTGGTGTTTAAGCGCCCTGAGCAGGACTGATCTCCCCGGTGGTCATCACTTCACCGAACAGATGGAGTGATGAATGGTATTTAATTCATTTAATCTGAGGTTCCTTTAAGAAGGGAACCGAAATAGAAAAATAAAGTTTGCTATATCAGTAAAGGTATGAGTTAATAGCGTCATCGGTTTGGAAGTACAGACCTATTTATGACAAGCAAGTTTAAAGCAGTTCACCATTAAGCGTTATCTTCGATATCCTTCATTGCGAATTCCTTCTAATTAGTTCCCATAAGTACGTACAAATTAAAAACAAACCTTATTCTGCCTTATGGCAACTCAAAAAATTTAAAGGAATTCATATGTCTAATACAATGACTGGTTTAGTAAAATGGTTTAATAACGATAAAGGCTTCGGTTTTATCTCTCCAAAAGATGGCAGCAAAGATGTGTTTGTTCACTATTCTGCAATCCAAGGTAATGATTTTAAAAGCTTAGATGAAGGGCAAGAAGTTTCATTTACCATCGAAAATGGTATGAAAGGCCCAGCAGCTGCAAATGTGGTGCCTCTCTAAGGCGACATCTATTTCAGATGCCCATGCTGTAAAGGCTCACAGTATCGGAGGTATCTCTTTGATGTATCAGAGAGTAATCCATACGGAGCAAAATGTATTTTCTGTAAATCAGTTATGTTGCCTGTTTAAATAGAAATACATTCAGATAGTTAAACCTCGCAGATGCGGGGTTTTTTATTGCCTGAAAATCAGATAAGACTTACTGTTTCCTTTGGTCAGAGCTACATGTGTAGTTATGCACAATTGAACAGATGCTTCATTTTAATATCGTTCACAAGGCCGCTTTTGGCTCTATAGTAGTTAAAATCCGAAAATTTTTTAACCAAAATATACTATTCACGCTTGAGTCATAACCTCTTTGAGATTTTTGGCATTTCCTACCCATGAATAATTCTGACCAGAATATTCGAATCTATGGATATGCCTGAGGGTTTTCACAATTTTGTTTTTTAGTAAAACCTTAATCGTGTCTCAGGCATTGAGTTCTTTTCTTAAAGTAATTTCAGACTACGTTACTTCGGCGCTCTTTCCATCAGGTATTCGCGTAAGGTAGCAAAATCCGCAGGCAGGAAATCAGATAATAAGGCGAGATCTGCACGCTCTGCCAGTTCTTGTGGCAATGGAAGTGGTTGGCCGAGGATCTCTTCAACACTTTCTTTGAATTTAGCTGGGTGAGCCGTGCCCAAAAACAGGCCATATTCCCCTTCCTGTAATTGATCGCGCAGGACACGGTACGCCACGGCAGCATGGGGTTCGGAAATATAGTTTTTTGCTGCCAGTTCTTGCATGGTGCTCTGAGTGGTTTTGTCATCCACAACCCCGTTTGCCAGTTCACTCAGTGCCCAACCTTTGCGCTGGAACAGTGCTTCGATGCGTGGCCAGTTATTGGGTTGGCTGACATCCATTGCATTTGATAACGTGGCAACGGTCTGATGTGGCTGCCACGCGCCTTCTGCCAAATAACGGGGAACGGTGTCATTGACGTTGGTGGCCGCAATAAAACGTTTTACTGGCAGCCCCAGCGATTTTGCCAGCAATCCCGCAGTTAAATTACCGAAGTTGCCACTTGGGACGGAAATGACCAACTGGTCGCGTTTCTCGGCTGGGATCTGCGCAACGGCTTCAAAATAATAGCAGATTTGTGCCAGTAGTCGGCTGATATTGATTGAGTTGGCTGAATTGAGGTGCAGGGCGCGTTTCAGTTCCTCGTCATCAAAAGCCTGTTTGACTAAGGACTGACAGGCGTCGAAATCACCTTTGATAGCAACGGTGTGGATATTGTCGCCTAGTGTGCAGAAGAGTTTTTCCTGCAATGGACTGATTTTGCCTTCGGGATAAAGGATCACGACTTGTACGTTATTCAAGCCATAGAAAGCATGGGCAACGGCGGCACCCGTATCACCGGATGTTGCTGTCAAAATAGTAACAGGCTGTTCTCCCGCAATCTGTGCGAGGATTTGTGCCATGAAACGACCACCAAAGTCTTTGAAGGCCAATGTTGGCCCGTGATACAGCTCCAGTGAAGCGACATCGTCTTCAATGCTCATGACAGGAGCAGGGAAGGCAAATGCATTTTTAACGCGGGTTGCCAATTGCTCTGTGGGGATCTCATCACCAATAAAGGCAGAGAGAATCCGCTGGCTGCGGCTGACGAAATCTAATGTTAATAATTCGTCAATTTCAGCACGACTGAATTCAGGTAATTCCTGAGGAAAAAAGAGCCCCTGCTGTTTGCCCAATCCCTGTTTTACCGCCTGTGAAAAACTGACCTGCTCGCTGCTGTCTTTTAAGTTATAGAGTTTCATCGTTACTTTACCTGTCGTGCGCCTGTGTGATCCAGACGGCAAATGTGTACAAAGCCTTCATCATTCTGTACGTAATGTTGTTGCAGCCATTGCGCTACTTCTTCTGCTGCGGATTTTTTATTACAAATCGCAAAGAGTGTCGGGCCAGAGCCTGAGATACTGCATGTCAGAGCACCCAATTCTTTTACTGCATCACGTGCGTTGGCAAAACCGGGGAGAAGTTGTGTGCGATAAGGTTCAGCAACAACATCTTTCATCAATTTGACGGCCAGTTCTGGTTGTTGGGTATGGCAGGCATGGATAAAACCGGCAAAATAACGGCCATGATCAATGATGTCCCTGCGAGCATAGTGTTTCGGTAGGATCGCACGGGCTTCTGATGTCGATACTTTGATACCGGGATACGCCATCACCCATAACCAGTCATCAAACGTGGGAACGGAATAGCAAAGAGGATCTTCCTGAGACAGGATTAACTGTAATCCCCCTAAATAGCATGGTGCGACATTATCATAGTGAATCCCGCCAGAGATGCGTCCTTCCAGTTCTCCCATCATGGTCAGCAATTGGTTACGGTCAAATGGGCGGCCAGCATATTCATTCAGTGCCACTAAACCTGCGACCACAGAACAGGCACTGGAACCTAATCCTGAACCAATCGGCATGTTTTTTTCCAATGTCATGGCGACGGGCAGTTCTTTTCCCAGCCGATGACAAAAAAGCTGCCAACATTGGTAGACAATATTATGTTTGGGATCGACAGGTAATTTGCTGACAAATCGCCCTTGATTATTCAGGCTGAAATGTTCAGCTTGGCTTACGGAAACACAATCCCCAAGTAACGAACCATCAATCGGAGAAACCGCAGCGCCGAGCACATCAAACCCGACACCAACGTTCCCAATAGAGGCGGGCGCATAAACCTTGACTACCATTAAACCCCCAATTTCCATGACAGAGTGCGTAATATATCAGCAAAAACCCCTGCTGCCGTCACATCGTTTCCTGCACCATAACCTCGTAGCACCAGCGGGATCGGTTGATAGTAACGGGTGTAGAAAGCCAGTGCATTTTCGCCATTTTTGACTTTGTATAGTGGATCATTGCCATCAACGGCGACAATTTTCACCATACAACGTCCTTGTTCAATCATGCCAACATAACGCAAAACTTTCCCTTGCGCAGCAGCATCGGTAACCCGCTGGCTGAACTCTTGATCCAATTGCGGTAAACGTTGCAGGAAGTTGTCAACATCGCCATTTGAGTCAAAGAATGCAGGTAAGACTGGCTCAACGTTTATATCGTCTAATTCCAGTTCATAACCTGATTCACGTGCCAGAATCAATAGCTTACGGGAAACATCCATACCGGAAAGATCGTCCCGTGGATCAGGCTCGGTAAAGCCTTTTTCTTTTGCCAGTAAAGTCGCTTGTGAAAGTGTTATACCTTCATCCAGCATACCGAAAATGTAGGATAGCGAACCAGACAAAATTCCGCTGAACTGCACCAACTCGTCTCCCGCATTGAGCAGGTTCTGCAAATTTTCGATAACAGGTAACCCAGCCCCGACGTTAGTGTCATACAGGAATTTACGTTTAGATTTTTCTGCCGCCTGACGAATTTGGTGGTAATAGTCCATCGACAAGGTATTGGCTTTTTTATTCGGTGTGACAACGTTAAAGCCGTCACTGAGGAAACTAGCATATTGTTCCGCAATCGATTGATTAGAGGTACAGTCTACGATGACCGGATTCAGGAGATGATACTCTTTTTCAAGGCGGATCAGACGGCTCAGGCTGAACGGTTCGCTCGCTTCTGAGAGTGCCTGCTGCCAGTTATCCAGATTGATACCTTGCATATTTGTTAATAAGGCTCTGGAATTAGCGATACCACAAACGCGTAGTTCAATGTGTTTTTGTTTGAGCCATACTTGCTGGCGACGGATTTGTTCAATCAAAGCGCCACCCACGCCACCGACACCGACCATGAAGACTTCTACGACTTGAGTGGTGTTGAATAACATTTGATGGCAGAGTCGAACAGCGGTGGTTGCCGTATCATTTTCAATGACAGCGGAAATGGAACGTTCAGAAGAACCCTGTGCAATGGCAACAATATTGATATTGGCACGTGTCAACGCCGAGAAGAAGCGGGCCGAAATGCCTCGTTGGGTACGCATACCATCCCCAACAACCGAGATAATGGCAAGATTGCCTATTATGTCGATGGGATCAAGTACGCCATCTTTCAATTCCAGATAAAATTCTTCTGTCAGCGCCTTTTGCGCTTTTGCTAACTCTTTTTGCGGCACACAGAAACTGATGCTGT
Source organism: Xenorhabdus hominickii (assembly GCF_002632725.1). Classification (GTDB taxonomy): domain Bacteria; phylum Pseudomonadota; class Gammaproteobacteria; order Enterobacterales; family Enterobacteriaceae; genus Xenorhabdus; species Xenorhabdus hominickii. Next base: position 85,582 of record NZ_NJAI01000001.1, on the reverse strand, counting down.
ACTCTGACGAAGACTGCGTAATTAACACAACGGAAATGCCTTCGCGGGACATCACGGAAAATATCCGGGCAGCCATGCCAACCATTCCTTTCATACCAGGGCCGGAAACATTGATCATTGCCATGTGATTCAGGTTAGTAATGCCCTTGACCGGTATGTTCTCATCTTTTTGTCCATTGCCAATGAAGGTCCCAGGGGCGTCAGGATTAGCTGTGTTTTTTATCAGACAAGGGATTTGAAATTGGGCGATAGGGGCGATGGTACGGGGATGGAGAACTTTGGCACCAAAGTAAGATAACTCCATGGCTTCTTGGTACGACAGGCTTTTCAGCAAGCGAGCATCTGCGACTGCCCTTGGATCACAAGTATAAACGCCATCCACATCAGTCCAGATTTCACAGCAATCTGCGCGTAGACATGCCGCCAGAACAGCTGCTGAATAATCAGAACCGTTGCGTCCCAGTACGACTAATTCTCCGTTTTCGTTACCCGCGGTGAAGCCCGGCATCAGGATAATATGATCAGCAGGGATGTTAAGACTAGCAATCCGTTTAGTCGATTCATGGATATCAACAGTGGACTCAAGGCAATGTCCATGTGCTAACAAATTGTTGACGGGGTCAATGACAGTGACTTTGTGGCCGCGAGCCTGTAATAACGCTTCCATGATGGCAACTGACAGCTTTTCGCCACGACAGATCAGGGATGCGTTAATGCTGTCTGGACAATACCTTAATAAGGAAATACCGTGCAGAGTCTGTTTCAGGTTGGCGAATTCACGCTCGACTATTCCTTTCAGGCGTTCAAAATCGAATCCAGCTTGTTGCTCTTTCAGTCCCGATAACAAATCAGCAAAGATTTGGCTCGCATCGTTCATATTGGAAATGATGTCTTGCCCTGCAACCGTTTTTTCAATCATTGCCACTAAGTGGTTTGTTATCTTTGCCGGTGCAGAGAGTACCAAGGCGACTTGCCCCAATTGCAACTCATTTTCGGCGATATCCGCAACACTCAGCATCCGTTGGTCATTTGCGACCGAGGTGCCCCCAAATTTCAGTACTCGCATTAACGTTCTCTCCTGATTTCTGACCAAAAAAAAGCCCGTATCTTGTGGGATACGGGCTTATTATTGTTTTATGTATATGCGTCAGCCCGCACCGCTACTCGTTGTTCCGGTGGTAATCGTAGTGGTGGTTTTTGTTGTAACCATTTTTTTCAGGCTGATTTGTTGCATAATTTCCTGTCTGTCTTTTTTGGATTCATTTGACCCCCTATTGGTTAAAGTAAATTGTGGTCGGTGTCAAATATTTTTTCTGCTGATAGCAGAAAAAAACGTCATTTTCCGTATTGTAATTATTCAAAATATAACAAAATGACCAACTCATTATCTGGTTTTTGAGCTTATTTTCTAGCATTTAATTTTATAAAAAACATATTTTGTAATTGTTTTATCTTTATGATAAAAACATGTATGTCTGGACGGTTGAGTGCCGGGCTGGTTCAATCAGGCATTCAAGATACCATGACGATTGTTAACATATTTATTTCAAATAAATAACAAATGGCCTTGATTGAAATTAACAATTACAATTAATGTTAACGTGCTACAATTGATTTTGATATGTATCAACAAAAGTTAGTTTTTTTAGAGGGTAAATGCATTACTAGCTGTTATCTTGCTGTTAATAGACTACTATAGGACCGTTATTTAAAACGGGTTCTTCGGGTATGTCCCCTCCAAAAAAGCGACGCTGGCTTTTAGCGTAAAACATATCAAAACGTTTATTTTGGACATGAGCTGGTTTTCTGTCATTCAGAACAAAATCAGTATGTTTTTCTTTTAATAATAACAGCTTATGCCATACAGATTCTGTTTTTTAGCGATTTTAGGTAGCAACCATGCAAACCCCGCACATTTTGATTGTTGAAGACGAAATTGTCACACGCAATACCCTGAAAAGCATTTTTGAAGCTGAAGGGTATGTCGTTTATGAAGCGACTGACGGTTCGGAAATGCACAATATTCTGTCAGATAACGATATTAATTTAGTTATTATGGATATCAATCTACCAGGTAAAAATGGGTTACTTCTTGCCCGTGAATTACGTGAGCAGGCAAATGTCGCGCTGATGTTTTTGACAGGCCGTGACAATGAGGTGGACAAAATTCTTGGGCTTGAAATTGGTGCTGATGATTACATCACCAAGCCATTTAACCCGCGCGAATTAACTATCCGTGCGCGGAATTTGCTTTCGCGGACAATGAATCTGAGTCATTCAGGTGAAGAACGTCGTCAGGTTGAAAGCTATAAGTTCAATGGATGGGAGCTGGATATTAATAGCCGCTCTTTGGTTAGCCCAATGGGTGATCAGTACAAACTGCCACGTAGTGAGTTCCGCGCGATGCTCCATTTCTGTGAGAATCCTGGAAAGATCCAGACTCGTGCAGAATTGCTGAAAAAAATGACAGGGCGCGAGCTGAAACCTCACGATCGTACTGTTGATGTGACTATCCGCCGTATTCGTAAACACTTCGAATCGACACCGGATACTCCAGAAATCATTGCGACTATCCACGGTGAAGGTTATCGCTTCTGTGGTGATTTAGAAGACTAAACCTCTTTGATACTCATTCTTTAATACTGATATTCTTTAATACTAATGTAGTGAAAGAGTTTTAGTATCAGCTAAAAAGCCCGAATGTTTTACAACATCAGGGCTTTTCTTTTTAATTTAACAGACATTGCCTACTGGACGATAGTTTAACAGTCGGTCTATTTCGTGGTTCAATCACTTTTTCCACGGCATAATTGGCACGGCACTAATCGCGTTTTTAGGAGAACCATCGATCACTTTGTCAGAATAAGTTAGGTAAATCAATGAATTACGATTATTATCATAGAATCGTACAACTTGAAGTTTTTTAAACACCAGAGAAGTACGTTTCTGGAAGACGACCTGTCCTTTCTTGGGGGATGTCTTAATCTTATCTGCCAATTCAATCGGGCCAACCTGCTGACAGGATATAGCAGCGTCTGATGTGTCTTCTGCCAATCCCAAACCGCCCTTAATACCTCCTGTCTTAGCTCTGCTCAAATAGCAGGTGACATTTTTAACATCGGGGTCATCAAAGGCTTCTATTACTATTTTGTTATCAGGGCCAAAAAATTTGAACACGGTATCAACAGAGCCAATCTCTTCAGCATGCAGAAGCACAGGAGAAAAGAGTAAGGTAGCTGCTACCACTATTTTCTTGATTGTTACCATATTTAGTCCATATGAATTAAATAAATGCAGTGAAAATATCCACCATTAACATATAATGCAAGTAAATGGTTGCGGTAAAACCATTTTCATCATGAATATACATAACGAAAAGCCATGCCATTATATACCTAATAGGTTTCGAGTTGCATGAGATAGTAGGCTAATAAATAGTCTTTAACAGCGCATGTAATATAATGAAGGGAATTTTTATTTTTAATATTTTCATGTGGTTGTGTGGTTTTGAAAGACAGTACTTGACTTATTATTAAGTTTCCCATTAACTTATTCCAAGTTTTATCTTGTTTTATTATATCTGTGATCTGATTGATAACATTGATGAAACAAAGTTAATTAATTATTTAAGCAATATTTAATATGCCCACTATATAGTGCTAGTCGCATTCTGTGTGCGGCAATAAATTATGTGGCAATAAATAAAGTAATTAACCCTAAGTAATAGTATAAAAATATTTCTATTACGCTTGGAAGCAAGGACTGTATCTTAAAATGTAAAACCCACAATATGCCTGAGTAACAGGTAATCTGGAGGATGAAAAATCCATATTGTTATCTTTGAAGAATGATAGGTATTGCTTATCTATCAAGCTACGTAACATATGTGTACAGAAAAATGTTTTTTCAACAAAGTAAGTTGTTTTACATTTTCTGATTTTTCTTTTTGTCTTGATGACTTAGGGAGATGTATGGATCAAACCAACATCATTCGAGATTTGCTGCATTGGCTGGATAATAACTTAGACCGTCCACTATCGCTCGATAATGTTGCAGCAAAAGCAGGTTATTCTAAGTGGCACTTGCAGCGTATGTTTAAGGATGTGACTGGTCAGGCAATTGCCTCTTACATCCGCGCGAGAAGATTATCTCGAGCTGCTGTTGCATTACGTTTAACCAGTCGACCTATTCTGGATATTGCTTTGCAATATCGTTTTGATTCTCAACAAACTTTCACAAGGGCTTTCAAAAAACAGTTTGATCGAACGCCCGCATCTTATCGCCGAAGTGAAGAATGGTGTGCAAAAGGAATATGCCCTCCTATCTTGCTGGATAACAAGCCTCTGCCAACACACAAATATATTACGTTGGAAGATAAAATATTGATTGGCACTGAGCACTCGTGTAGCTATATGTTGGAAGAGTGGCTAACTGCTTGCACAGGCATGCGGCAAAACTTTTGGATTAACTATCTACAGCATGCGGAAGTATTACCACCCAGACTTTATGGGTTACATCATACTATCCTCAGTCATGAGCATGAAGAAGAGCAAACCGTTTTCTATACCACAGCAATAGAGCCGGAATATGCCGTCTTTGATACTAAAGGTAGTAGCCCAGTCGTCTTGCCTGGGGGGGACTATATTTCGTTCAGTTATTTTGGTAATAAAGAACAATTACAAGAGTTTCTCTTTACCATTTATGGTACTTGCTTGCCTAGATTAAATGTTACTCGCAGAAAGGGATATGATATCGAGCGATACTATCTCACTAATCTCGACTGGAAAAATATCGAGGATGAGTCTCAAAGCCATGTGATGGAATTTGAGTACCTCATCCCAATTGAGCGTTAGCCTTGTAATTCATCCAAAGCGGGCATATTCAGATGTGTGATATCGCCTGCTGTTTCAACGATCCAGCCTGAAGCTAGCCATGGGCTATTTTGATAATCGACTCGTGAGATAGAACAGTTTCTCAGCCTTAAACGACGTTCTGAATTGGCAGGAAGCCCCAGAATTGAACAGACCAAACAGACAAGTGCCATACCATGACTTACGAGCAGTGGGCGGCTGCCAGCCGGTAAATTGAGGCAATTATCCAGTGCAGCTCGCATACGGATAGATAATTCATTCATCGATTCACCTTCTGGGATACGTCCATTTGGTGTACCATCGACGAGACTTTTACGCCAAGATTCTTCTTCGGGGGAGAGGGAGTTTAGTTCGCGATTTTCCAAAATCCCCATATGTAATTCTCGCAAACGTGGTTCCAATATTACGTCACACCCACAGGCTTTGGCGATGATCTCTGCGGTTTGGCGTGTTCGGCCAAGATCACTGGTGATAACATGGGTAATGTTTTCTGATTTGATTTTTTGCGCTACCAAGTGAGCCTGACGCAAGCCAATTTCAGTCAAAGGACTGTCAGATTGGCCCTGAATGCGGCGAGCCACGTTCCATTCGGTTTCGCCATGACGAACAAGATAGACCTGTAACATATGTATTTTCCGTTATACTGCATCGTGAAATAGTTCAAAGGATAATTTATTTATTATGTATCATGTTATTGCGGCAACAACTAACCCTGCGAAAATAAAAGCGATTAGCCTTGCATTCGATGATGTTTTTGGCTCGGGCACTTACCACATAGAAGATGTCAATGTAGATAGCAGTGTACCTCAACAGCCTATTGGCAATACCGAAACCCGAACAGGTGCCCGCCATCGTGTTATGGCTGCCCGTCAAGTCCGGCCTGAAGCTGACTTCTGGGTTGGGGTTGAAGCTGGAATTGAAGATGACATGACGTTTGCCTGGATGGTGATTGAGCATAAACAAATTCGGGGAGAGTCGCGTTCTGCGAGTCTTATGCTTCCTGAAAAAGTATTGGAAGGTATTCGCGAAGGACGAGAACTTGGCCATGAAATGGCTGAAGTCACTGGCATTGATAATATCAAGCAAAAAGGGGGGGCAATCGGTTTTTTTACCAACGGCATTCTGACTCGCACCAGCGTTTATCATCAAGCTCTGATATTGGCTCTTGTACCTATTCATCATGAAATTTACAAGGATATTAATAATTAACTTTAACGGCTGTTTATCCCCGCCGTCTTTCAAGTTGCAGCTTTGTTGGCTACGTTTACTCACCCCAGTTACATAGGTTAGCACATAGTTAGACATAGTTAGCTATGCTACTGGGGATTCGTTCCCTTGCTGTCGAGCTGCAACTCGAAATCCATTGGGTATACAAGTAAGCCGTTTGGGGTCATAACATGATGACCCCGCTTGGCTATTTAAGCCGTTATTTGCACGACTTAATGTAATTATTTAATAGCAGTTATTTTAATAACTGCGCTTCCAACCATGCTTTAACATGAGCTGGCGCTATTTTTAAGCTGTTCGAACCACGAGTGATTGTTGCGATACCCACACTTAGCTCGTTTTTCAGTTCGCGTTGGTTCATTTCTCCACGCATCAATTCCTGAATAATCCGAACTCGGGTTGATAAAGCGGTACGTTCATCGGGGGTCAATAATAGCTGCAAAATAGAATGTTGCAAATTTTCTTCAAATGCGTTTTGCAATAACTTTACAAAAGTGAACCAGTCATCACCATCTTCCGGGGAAATCGCCGGATCAATCAAATGATTTTGTGCCATAAAAAGCCACCATACTATTTAACTAGTACAGCAGCATATCATACATGCATCCTAAATTAATAATGTCTTTGCCATTCGGTATCGGTCAGTACGTTAGATATTTTCCCCATAAAATTATGGTAGAACATATCGTAGGCAAGAACATTTTTGACATAATTGCGTGTTTCATTGAAAGGGATGCTTTCAATAAAGGCAATCGGATCAAGGTGTCCAGAGGTATCAGCCAGCCAACGATCAACATTTGTAGGCCCTGCATTATAGGCGGCACTGGCAAGAATACGGTTATTGTCAAAACGCTGGTAAACCGAATCCAGATAAGCGGTGCCAATTTTAATATTCATAATTGGGTTCATTAATTGATTTTTACTGGCATAGCCCTGAATTTTATTCGTCTTTACCGTATGTTCGGCGGTTTTAGGCATGATTTGCATTAGCCCACTGGCTCCTTTAGAAGAGCGGGCTTGCGGATCCCACGCACTTTCCTGACGAGCAATTGCCATTGCATAACTTTGGGAAATATTTTTGTCTGCTGTAAAGTTTGCGAACTCGTTTTTCCATGCCAGCGGGAAACGTTCTTCAAGATGATCCCACATTTTTCCCGTAATAGTAGCTTGCACACTAAGCGAGGGCCAATGTTGTTCAAACGCATAACGCGCCAATTGTTCCTGCGTCAATGGATTTTGTGAGGCCACTAAGCGAACCCACTCCGAACGTGCCAGACTCTCCATATCCCAATACAACAACTCTTGGATGCGCTTAATTTCCGGCATACCAGCAATGGTCATATCGGGTCTTTTGGCTTTATTAATGTTCAGAGGATAAGTTATATGCAATTTCTGAGCGGCTACCATGGGATAAAAACCACGGTGCTTGGTTAGGTTACGCAATATTGCATTTCCTTCTGTGGTCTTTCCTTGATTGAGCAGAATAATGGCACTCCAATATTGCCATTCATCATTTTGCAAGACCGTTTTGGGCAGTAGCGCCAGCCAGCCATCAAGGCTAGTATAATCGCCATCCCTCAAAGCCAAACGAGCACGTCGCTCAAGCAATTTAGTCGATTGTGAATCCCGGATAGTTTCATCTCGCCACTTTGCTTGTTCTGGTGTGACATCTCCCATTAATTGCCATGCAATGAACTCTTTTAATTGCTGCTGTTCGGAGTCATTCATTTTCTGCATTCGCACCAGTGTTGGAATAGTTATTCTGGCTAATTTGGCATCTTTGCGGGCGAAACGCTGAAAGGCGGTGATAACGACCGAGCGGGTGAAATCTGTTGGAGCCGTGGTGGTTGCGAATTGTTCAACTAATTCAGGATCATGTTGTAGTTTTACCAAACTAGAGACTAACTTCTGATAATTTAATGGCAATCGCTTGGCAAGATAGCTAACGAGTGGAACGTTATTTTCTTTCATAGCCAATTCAAGACGCTGCAAAATTAAATTTGCAGACAAATATCCAGATTGTTCCCAAACATTAATGAGTTGATTGCAACTGTCAGGTAATGAACTGCCGCTGAGCCAAATTTTCTCAGCTCCTTGCCACGCAACCTGCTGGTGACCAGTGGCCCATTGGGCGAAGTAGTAATGGCAACGTTCGGCAACTGAATTTGGGGGATTGGGGGAGAAGGTTAAAAGGTTGTGCCAGTCGCCATTTTTTGCCAGTACATTGATAAATTGAAGTTTCAGCGAGTGTGTTAGTGGCAGAGTCGGGTAATTATCAATAAAGTGTTGAACTTGTTCAGGGGTAACTATTGCCAAATCCTGAGTTAATTGACGATATTCAAGATAAGGGTAGAGAGGATACTTTTGCAGCGTGGGCATTAGACGTGCAATTTCCTCTCTATTTTTGGCATCCCAAGCCTGTTTTATTTCTTGATATCGTTGACGTTGTGCGTCTAGCGAATCAGCATGAGCTGCTCCCACAACAACAAAAACCAGACTTACAGCTATTGCAAAATGCTGCCACTTACTCATTGCCACACACCTCTCCAGAAGATGATTCTACTATCATGCCAAAATGCATATACCCCCTATTTTTCAAGTTTCCGCTTGGTTGGCTACAACCTGAAATCTACTGGGTATGGCTAAAATACCATGTAATTATAAGCATATTATTGATGTGATTGATCACAACTAATACGTGCTAATAAGGAAGGGGCTGTAAAAGTGTTTATTTTATAAGAGAGTAGATAAACCTATTTGTATTCCATCCCTCAGTGAATACAATCGACAGATTGGAACGGCGATGCTATTCATAAAAGGACGTTCCGCCCAGAGGCTTTTTACCGTTTGCGGTTATCTAGCCCCCTGAACGCAAACGAATTTCAAAATTTCCTGATTAATTAAAAGGTAAAATACATTGGCTCAATATGTTTATAGTATGCATCGGGTTGGTAAAATTGTTCCCCCGAAAAGACATATTCTGAAAAATATTTCTCTGAGTTTTTTCCCGGGAGCAAAAATTGGTGTTCTCGGTCTGAATGGTGCCGGTAAATCGACCTTACTGCGCATCATGGCGGGTATTGATAAAGATATTGAGGGTGAAGCTCGCCCACAGCCCGGGATAAAAATTGGTTATCTGCCGCAGGAACCAAAGCTCAATCTTGAACATACTGTTCGCGAAGCAGTGGAAGAAGCTGTCAGCGAAGTAAAAAATGCTCTGACACGCCTTGATGAAGTCTATGCTGCTTATGCTGATCCGGACGCAGATTTTGACAAGCTGGCAAAAGAACAGGGTGAACTGGAATCTATTATCCAATCCCATGATGGGCACAACCTGGATAACCAGCTTGAGCGGGCGGCTGATGCTCTGCGTTTGCCTGCTTGGGATGCTAAAATTGAACATTTGTCAGGTGGTGAACGTCGTCGTGTAGCAATCTGCCGTTTGTTGCTGGAAAAACCAGACATGCTGCTGCTTGACGAACCAACCAACCACCTTGATGCTGAATCTGTCGCATGGCTGGAGCGCTTCTTGCATGATTATGAAGGCACAGTCGTTGCGATTACCCATGACCGTTACTTCCTTGATAACGTTGCTGGCTGGATTCTGGAACTTGACCGTGGTGAAGGCATTCCATGGGAAGGTAACTATTCTTCATGGCTGGAACAAAAAGATGCGCGCTTGGCGCAGGAAGCTGCATCAGAAGCGGCTCGCCGTAAATCCATTGAAAAAGAACTTGAGTGGGTTCGCCAAAATCCCAAAGGGCGTCAGGCAAAAGGTAAGGCACGTCTGGCTCGCTTTGAAGAACTCAATAACGTTGAGTACCAGAAACGTAATGAAACCAGTGAATTGTTCATTCCACCTGGCCCGCGTTTGGGTGATAAAGTGCTGGAAGTGACCGATCTGACTAAGTCTTATGGTGATCGTATTCTGATCGACAACTTGAGTTTCTCCCTGCCGAAAGGAGCGATTGTTGGGATCATCGGCCCGAATGGTGCGGGTAAATCGACACTGTTCCGTATGTTGTCAGACCAAGAGCAGCCGGATTCAGGTTCAATTTCATTGGGTGAAACCGTTAAATTGGCTTCTGTTGATCAGTTCCGCGATAGCATGGATGACAGCAAAACCGTTTGGGAAGAAGTTTCGGGCGGTCAAGATATCATGCGTATCGGCAACTTTGAAATTCCGAGCCGAGCTTATGTTGGGCGCTTTAACTTCAAGGGCGTAGATCAAGGTAAGCGTGTTGGTGAATTGTCTGGTGGTGAGCGTGGCCGTCTGCATTTATCCAAACTGTTGCAAGTCGGTGGCAATATGTTACTGCTTGACGAACCAACCAACGATTTAGATATTGAAACGCTGCGTGCGTTGGAAAATGCCCTGCTGGAATTTCCTGGCTGTGCGATGGTTATTTCCCATGACCGTTGGTTCCTTGACCGTATCGCGACACACATCATTGATTATCAGGATGAGGGTAAGGTGTCCTTCTTTGAGGGGAACTTCACCGAATACGAAGATTATAAAAAGCGGACTCTGGGGGCTGAAGCACTGGAGCCACACCGCATTAAATATAAAAAGATCAGCAAGTAAGCCTGATAAAGAAAACGGCCTGATATCAGGCCGTTTTTCAAGTTTAAGTTTATAAACAATAACTACACTAACACAACACGCGTTGTTCCAGAAAAGACTCATAAGTTTTAACGGCCTTTCCACTTGCTAAAGTGATGACACTATCTGCATATTGCATTAAGCGTTTATCTTGAGAGGCAATTACAACCGTACCTTTCTGTTCATGTGCAATAAATTTAAAGATATTAATCACCATCTGAAATGCCTGCTGATCTAAGTTGCGCATTGGATCATCTGCAAATAAATATTCAGGCCTTCTGACTATGGCTTTTGCCATTGCAGCCAGTTGTTTTTCGTTTTCAGACAGCTCCTCTGGATAATAACGGCTCTTATGGCCTAATTTGACAACGTCCAACGATTTCTGCGCGATTTTTTCTGCTTGTTCACGAGAAAGCGATAATCCATAAGACGTTGATAATAACAAGTTATCTAACAGAGTGAGTTCTCTAAATAAATTGAAACCCTGGAAAATAAACCCACTACTCTCGGTATGAAACTTTCCTAATTCTCTATCATTCATCAGTTTCAGCTTGTTATTATTTATTAATACATCTCCTTGGTCTGGTTGTAACATACCCGATGCAATCGACAGCACTGTACGGTTAGTCGATGCTTTCGGCCCTGTTATCAAAGTAATTTCACCTGGTATAATAGAAAATGTGATATCTGAAATCATTTCATGATTAACTGTATTATCAGTTAAACCATATGAAATATTGATAACCTCAATCGATTTAAATTGATTTAAGTTCATATTCTCAACACAATTAGGTTAAAAGATTAAAGCTTTTTCCTTAACATATACTGTCTAAGTCCATTCGCAATAATACCTATAAGGAATTGCGCAAATAAAAATAGTTTATATGTGAAACATTCACATCAGGGATATACTCATCTTATGTCAATTATTATTTACAATGATTATATAATAAATGAGATGTTTCTTAGTCTTGGAATAAAAAGTCAAAAACGTTAGTTAATTATGCTTAAGATAAAGATTTAGTTAAATAAAAATAGCATAAATCATTCTATTTTTATTCCACTTTGATAATAAGGAAAAAAGTCATTATGTTTTTATTAATAACTTAACATTATTTTGTGCATCACCCCCATTGTTGATAAAAGACCTAACATATTTGTGGGATTATTAATAACTAATAAAATTTATATAAATAAATCAATAGGTCTGTTCATTAAATGACTTATTTCTCTGTAATTCAAGTCAAAACGGTAAAATTCAAGCATCAAAAAATATTATTATCACAATTTATTTTATTGCTATTGTAAAAATAACCACAAGAAACATTTAATTAAACGTTAATATGGAATAAAACAAGGTCGAAAAAAGTTATGGCTAAGAATCAATTACTATCTATTAATTGTAATAATAATAATATAATTTAAATCTATTTTATAGATAAAAGTTAGTTACTCCATTAACATTTCTTGAACTAATTCAACACAGCGCAGAAAACGTTGATCATAGTCTGGCGAATTGACACAGATATAATTGATATTATTTTTCTTCAACATACTTTCAAGTAAATGTTGAAATTCTTTGCGATCCCGTTCGCTACCCAGACTTCTCAAACCATCAGCTACCCAAGGTGTGTTATTTTCTAAAAGAATAACTAAATCAAAGCGATACTCATCAATCATCGCTTGAACAAAAGGATGTTCTTTACCTTCATAGCGTTTGCAAAATGCCTGTGTTGTCACGAAATCGGTGTCAATAAATACAACTTTATTGGCATATTTAACTGAAAAATCAATATATTGAGCATGACCTAATGCAATCTTATCGTAATCTGAGTATTGCAAAGCCATTTCATCCCCCCCTAAGTGGGAAAATACATATTCACGACCGTATTCCCATGCACTGGTGGTGTTAAACATATTGGCCAGCTTATTCACTAATGTCGACTTTCCGCTCGATTCACCACCAAGGATAGCGACAGTGCGCACAAAGAATGGCTTCACTTCTGTAGGGATATATTCCCAATAACGGAAAGGTGCCTGACGAATTTGGCTGCCACTGATATTCATAAATGAACGCTGTGGATCAATAAGAAAAGTCTCAATACCGAAGTATTCTTTATAGCGAGAGACATCCTGCTCTTCACTGGAATAGATATAATTAGGATTGATACCTTTTTCTGCCATGAATGTTTTCACGCCTTTACTCCAAGCTTTCCAGCCATTCGGATAAGGCTCCATTCCTTGTTCATCAAAAACGTGAATATGGATATTTTTCTGATACTTAAACGTTTGCAATAACCATCTCAGGCGATCACTCACTGTGGGTTGTTGGGACATCGAACTGTTGATAAATAACTCACGATCCCGGGTTTCGTCATAACAAAGAACAACATGCAATTCATCAACTTGGCTGGATGCCCGTTGAATCAAATAAATGTGTCCGGTATGTAATGGGTAAAATTTACCAAACACGACTCCAATTGTTTTCTTTTCCATAGGATAGGCTAATCCTAGATATTGATGAAGAGCTGCCAGTTTCTGAGCGCTGGGACTCTTTATTTTGTCATTAACCAATTGGCTCAGATAGCCTTTTGTCATACCGCTCGCATCAGCAATTTGTTGTAACGTGTAACCTGCCTGTTTGATAGCATCTTTCAAATAGTCAAACTGATTCATACATCCTCCTTGTGTTTAGTATATTAAACAACATAGCATGCTCGCTGTGAAAGGTAAAATAAAATTGAGCATATTGATATTTTGGAATGAAATATTGCTATTTTCATGGCCGTAAGAATTTAAAATTAGATAATCAACAATATATAAAAAATAAAATAAATATGTATTAAATTTATGGTTAAATCGAAAAAATAATCACTATATTAATTGTTGGATTTTATTTAATACGATTGATCTATCTTTGGGATTTCGTAGTTATATTTGTATAACTATTTCGGATTAAATGTTACTAATAGTTTTTGATTAGGAAAATAGCGTGGGTTGATAGGGTGAATTTATTACCTGCCTTATTGGTTCTGATAATGTCAGGCAGGTAACAAAATATTTTATGTAACTCGGAATCTATTAAGGATAGAACGCTCTGGAGTAAATAGTGACTCAGTCATCCAGATCGTCCAAAATAGCTAAGGCATCAGCCAGTTTTTTAACACCGAATACCTTCATATCCGGCAATGCTTTTTTGGGAACATTGGCATGAGGCACAATAGCCCGTTTAAAGCCATGTTTGGCGGCTTCTGAAATGCGCTCCTGACCACTGGGAACGGGACGAATCTCACCCGCCAATCCCACTTCACCGAATACCACCAGATCACGGGGTAAAGGACGATTACGGAAACTGGAAACCAAAGAGAGCAATAATGCAAGGTCAGCACTGGTTTCCGTTACTTTCACACCACCGACAACGTTAACAAATACATCTTGGTCAGCCATTTGCAAACCTCCATGTCGATGCAAAACCGCCAATAGAATAGCCAACCTGTTTTGTTCAAGCCCTACCGCGACACGACGAGGATTTGACATCATGGAGTGGTCTACCAGCGCCTGAATTTCAACCAGCAAAGGACGAGTGCCCTCCCACACAATCATGACAGAACTACCCGATGTCACTTCATCGCCACGGCTCAGGAAAATGGCAGAAGGGTTATTCACTTCCCGCAATCCTTGTTCGGTCATAGCGAACACTCCAAGCTCATTGACGGCACCAAAACGGTTTTTATGACTGCGCAGTGTGCGAAAACGCGAATCTGCTTCGCCATCCAGCATGACAGAACAGTCTATACAGTGTTCGAGCACTTTTGGACCGGCCAAAGAGCCATCCTTTGTGACATGCCCAACCATGATAATGGCAACGCCACGGGTTTTTGCAAACCGTGTCAAGTAAGCTGCGGTTTCTCTCACTTGCGCTACACTGCCCGGTGAGGATTGAATATCCGCCATGTGCATCACTTGAATCGAGTCGATTACCATGAGTTTCGGTTGTTCCTGTTCGGCAATCAGGCAAATTTGTTCAATACTGGTTTCTGACAGCATGTTCAGTTCATCGGTCGGTAAGCCTAGCCGATGTGCTCTCATCGCGACTTGCTGCAATGATTCTTCCCCTGTGACATACAATGTTTTCATCTGGGTCGATAATTGGCACATAGTTTGTAAGAGCAGGGTACTTTTCCCTGCGCCAGGATTACCCCCGATCAAAATGGCACTACCAGGAACCACGCCGCCGCCAAGAACCCGGTCAAACTCTTTAAATCCGGTTGAAAAACGGGGCAGTTCTTCCAAACTGATCTCTGAGAGTTTCTGCACTTTGCTGATGCCCACATCTCCGGCATAGCCGCTTAAACGTTCATTACGGGAAGATGAAGCTGCGGCCAAACGCACTTCCGTAATTGTATTCCATGCGTGACATGCGGTACATTGCCCCTGCCAACGTGGATAATCTGCACCACACTCGTTACAGACAAATGCCCGTTTTGCTGCTTTTGCCACTCTGTTCTCCCTCAATATGACTACTAACGTTCTTCGTGTTTCAAGCCACCACTCAAAACACACAAAACACCCATCAAATCGGCATGGCGGATCGCAACCTTAGCCTGCGCATATACTTTGGGCTTGGCATGATAGGCAATTCCCAATCCTGCTTTGCGGATCATTTTCAGGTCATTGGCGCCATCACCAATGGCAACGGTTTGGCTCAGAGGAATGTTCAGCTCTTTTGCCAATCTTATCAGCGTAGTTGCTTTATATTTCGCATCGACAATTGTCCCTTTGACTTTGCCCGTCAGTTTGCCATCTTTAACTTCAAGTTGATTGGCTACGGTGGCAAAAAGACGCAGTTGTTGGCGAAGATTATCGGAAAAGAAAGTAAAACCACCGGAGGCGATCGCAACATGCCAGTCCAATGATTGTAACTTGCGGACAAGGCTCGTCAGGCCAGGCATAAGAGGGAGCGTATCCAGCACTTGCTGCAAGATTGCTGCATCGGCACCCGCCAGTTGAGCAACGCGTTCGCGCAGGCTTTCTGAGAAATCAAGCTCACCCTGCATTGCGCGTTCTGTGATTTCAGCGACTTTGTCGCCAACGCCAGCCAAACGAGCGATCTCATCAATACACTCGATCTGGATAGCGGTTGAATCCATATCCATCAACAAGAGGCCAGGCGAGCGCAGACGTGGGATTTGCCCCAATGGAACAACATCCAGACGACATTCATCTGCCAGTCGTTTAATGCGAGGCGAAAGGCTGCCAGCAATACGGACAACCTGATAATCATCAATACGCCATGAGGATACGACCACCATAGCTGCACCAAGCAGATGCTGAAACTCGCTGATGCGTTGTTTATCCAAACCACGCCCATACAGCAACCATCCGCTGTCCCCAGCTCGGTAATCCAGTGGCATCACTTCATCACCACTGAGGGATAACGGTAATCCCGGCCATTTATGGATCTCATCCGGTAAGTAACGATAGGCCAGATTATTAGACATGAATATCGACTCCTGTATTCCATACAATTTTGGCGGCAAAAAATTCTTTTCAAACTATCCTATCAATATTGCATCTGGCAACATGTGCCTTTGGTGCATGGGATGAGATAATAATGATGATAAAAGCTAAACTAAAATTCCGATTACACAAGACAGCGATTATTTTAGTATGTATAGGTCTGCTGGTACTGCTGATGCAGGGGGTTTCCTATTTCAGTCGTTCTCAACAGCAATCCCATATGGCTCAGTTCGAGGATCTGGCGAAGACATTGGCAAAACAAGTTGCATTCAGCTTATCTGATTATATAGATAATGGTAGCAAAGATATTGATAGTAAAAAAATTGTAGATAATTTGGATTATCTGACTCGGGAGAGTCGAATCTTGGATGCTAGTGTTTATTTGGCAAATGGAACACAGATTGCACGGAGTGGTGAACCGATCTCTGTTCGCGAACGATTATCGCTAGAGGGAAAAAAATCCAGTGGTTATTTTAACCAGCAAATAGTCGTACCTATACCGGGTAAAAACTCGCCCAAAGGTTTTCTCCGCCTGACATTGGATACCCACAGATTGGCAACTGAAGCTAAGCAGGTCGATAACACCACTAACTTACTCCGTATCATGCTCCTGCTATCCTTGGCGATTGGCTTTATTCTGGCCCATAATTTATTGCAGCTATCTCCTAGCCGTTGGCAACAGTCGCCTTATCTGTTGACTGCTAACACCAAATCCGCTGATGAGGTAGAAAATAAAGATGATGATCCTCAACAGTAACTTCAATGCTATAGGTTGGGCAGGTTTTGTAGATTAACGCTTATCATAAATTGCTTTCCCATAATACCGATTAAAGCAAACGGAATAGATTACACCGTGTAAAAGAGCAATCACAATTGCGCCATAAAACACAATCGGTTTATGGGACATCGCAACATGCAAAATAGGGAGCTGATCGAAGCGGAAGATATACATATGGAAAGCAATAACCGCTACCGCAAACATAATACCTGCCGCATTGTGGTGAATGTGCTTTGATAACAGAAGCCACTTTAAGATGAAGAAAAAAGGGATAAGCATCAATAAAGAAATCACTATGTAAATCATAACCATTTCCTTAAGTATTATTTGGGTTAAATATGGAAGTAGATATGTTTTTTACTCTCTAAAAAAACATAATTAACTTACTATCCATTTAATACATATAATATTTACTGTCATACAGTAAGTCTATGTCATAAAGCATACACCAATAATCAACATTGTTATTATTCATAATTTTGATTTTATTAATGAGTTGCAGTGCTTTTATCCCATCAACACTACATCTGGCAACGTATGCCTTTTGCGACACCCTCGATAGGGTGAGGAGCTGTCACAGCGTGAGTTATACTCCTGGGAATTCGTTTCCCTCGCCGCCGCTATGCAACCTGATATCCTATTGGGTATGCCGTGACCTGAATTCTGTTATTCGACAGAATTCAGGTCCTGTTGGATTAGATTATATGGAGAGTTATTAAAAGGTAGCTAATTCAACCAGGTTGTAAGTCTCAGGATTCGGGCCTATCCGCTTGCCAATATCCAATGTTGCCATGGCAGTTAAATCTTCTTTTTCCAATCTGAAATCAAACACCTCAAAATTTTCTTTAATACGAGAAGGGGTAACGGATTTAGGAATGGCAATCATGCCACATTCAAGGTGCCAGCGGATGACAATTTGCGCCGGTGTTTTTCCGTATTTAATGGCAAGTTTTTCAACTAATGGAGAGTCAAAAACGCCTTTTCCTCCCCGTGATAATGGGCTCCAGGATTCAGTTGTAATATGGTGGGTTGCATTCCATGAGTGAAGCTGTCGCTGTTGCATCAGTGGATGCAATTCAATTTGATTGATAGCAGGAATTTCGTTGGTTTCGGATATCAATCTCTGCAAATGTTCAATGTGGAAATTACACACACCAATACTGCGAACCAACCCCGCCTCTTTCAGATCAATAAGTTGTCTCCATGCATCAACATAATGATCTTGCTCAGGCGCAGGCCAGTGAATGAGATAAAGATCTACATAATCCAGCTGTAGTTTGTCCAAACTTTCCTGTAATGCAGCACTGGCGTCCAGATGGCGATCATTCCAAAGTTTGGTGGTGACAAAAATCTCTTCCCGTGGAATATCACTTTCCTTCAAGGCTTTTCCTACACCTTCTTCGTTATGATAAATCGCTGCTGTATCAATAGAACGATAACCCACTTCCAATGCCGTGTGGATAGCTTTAACAACCTGTTCATTACTCGCTTGCCAAACCCCAAGCCCCAATTGTGGCATGTGGTTCTCATCAACGAGCTTAATAATTGTTTGCTGCCCCATGCTTACCTCCTTCAGATTTGGAACTTCAGATGGACGCCTCATAAATTCGCTGACTGACATCAAGCGTAATATCTTGGTGTTCACCGAGAGCAACCAAACCTTGTGTTTCTAATTTTTTGATCATTGCAGGAATAGAACTGCCATCAAGCCGATAATCAGAAAGATGAGTTTTCACTCCCATATCTTCAAAAAACTGACGAGTGGCACGGATAGCCTTGCTGATTCTTTCTTCTTCAGAACCCTCAGTGAAATCCCAGACACGTTCAGCATATTGCAGGAGTTTGTCGTGTTTCGCTTCGCGTTTTTCTTGTAAAAGATGCGGTAATATAATCGCCAGTGTCTGAGCGTGGTCTAACCCGTGAAAGGCGGTTAACTGATGACCCAACTCGTGTGTTGCCCAATCTTGTGGCACTCCGGCACCTAAAAGACCGTTTAGCGCTTGGGTTGCTGTCCACATAATATTGGCGCGAATAGCATAATTTTCAGGTTCTTTTAGTACCTTAGGCCCTTCTTCAAGTAACGTCATCAATAAACCTTCTGCATAACGATCCTGCACTTTGGCATTTACGGGATACGTCAGGTACTGCTCCAACGTATGGACAAAAGCATCTACGACGCCATTAGCCGTCTGCCTGACTGGAAGAGAATATGTTACTTCGGGATCGAGGATGGCAATTTTGGGGAAAACAAAAGGAGAGGAAAAAGATTGCTTATCGCCTGTTTCCCGACGGCTGATGACTGAAAAATTATTGGTTTCGGAACCTGTTGCAGGTAGTGTTAGTACACAGGAAAAAGGAAGAGCAGAAGTGATATATGCACCGTTGGTTATTAATATCTCCCACAAATCATCATGAGGATAATTAACTGCTGCCGCAATGAATTTAGTGCCATCAATGACAGATCCTCCCCCGATTGCCAGTAAATAATCAATCTCATGTTGGCGGATGTAATCGACAGCTTTGATAAGTGTTTCATAGGCGGGATTGGGTTCAATACCACTGAACTCGTCAATTGTATAGCCTTCCAATGCAGCATAAACTTGGGAAAGTACCCCATTGTGCTTAATACTACCACCGCCATAAACTAACAAAATCTTCGCCGTTTTCGGGATTTCATTACTTAATTGGGCAATTTGCCCTTTGCCGAAAATGATTTTGGTGGGGGTGTGTAGGGTGAAATTCTGCATAATAATAACCTTTTCTTACTCGTTAGATCATGTAAGTTTTGGGATATATCAATGAGCATCCTTTTGTTTATTGAGACGATTTTATTTGTATAGTTTCAACAGCATCACGTTAGGATATTGATCGATTGATAAGGTCGTCCATCCCATTCAGGGAAGTTATTCAGCCTATGAAATTCGGGTACTGCTCAAACTGTTGGCACTAACGGTTGCCTGTCGGAATGGACTCTGGTTGTTTAATTTTTGGGGTTGATAAATTTTCAAATAAAAAAACAGCCGCTTTTATAAGAAAGCCTAAACAACAAGTTTTTTGACTTACTTTCTCTTTGATGATTTTTTGTGGCGCCAGTACATCAGTAAAGAAGCGGATAATCCACTGATCAACAAAATCACAGGCAGAATTATCAAAATGTTCATCACCAGATCTTGGTGCGCTTTGACAAATGGGATCTGGTTCAGTATGTAGCCAAAACCCACGATAATAATGACCCATAAAAAGCCACTTAACCAGTTAAAAAACTGAAAGCGTTTATTATTTAGACCAGAAATACCCGCAAATGTTGGCAGAAGAGTACGAACAAACGCTAAAAAACGTCCGATAAGCAGAGCGGATAGGCCGTATTCGGAGAATAGTTGATTGGCACGTTGGCGATATTGTAAGGGAAGTTGCGCCAGCCAATTTTTCACTATTCGGGTATGACCGAGCCAGCGACCCTGCAAATAGCCTAGCCAGCACCCCAGACTTGCCGCAATACTCAATAGAATGACGGTGGGAATGAAACTCATGACGCCTTTGGCAATCAAGGCACCAGAAAGTATCAGCAAAGTATCGCCGGGTAAAAAAGCGGCTGGCAATAGCCCGTTTTCCAGCACTAACGTGACAAAGAGAACACCATAAATAATCCAGATGACATCGGGATTGGCGAGTTGGTTAAAATCATGATGCCAGAGCGCATGCACAATCTCGCTTAACGTTTCCATTGTTTATCCTGTAATTTTTGCGAATGAACTAATTAACGAGCAGGTCTATACCTATATTTCGAATGTAAAAGATGAAAGGAGGTTTCAAGTGTACCGCAAAATGAAGGGGGGAGGGGGGGATTTGATACAACATAAAGGCTTGAACGGGATGACAGGGAAAAAATGACATCATGACTCTCTTTAATACTCTTTTACGACCCCCTCGCATTGGGGCGAGGGTTTACGGCGTTTTTCGCTAAATAGAGAGGCATGATGTTAAAGAATTCATTCTAAACATTGAGTCTCTGATGTTATGCATACTTGGAATTAAAAAAGAGCCAGGCGGGCAAAACCGGCTTCCAGATCATCAATCAAGTCTTGTGGGTTTTCCAATCCGATATGGAGACGGAATAACGTGCCCGTTTTCTGGGGCGAATCATATTGGCGCATTGTCTTAAGCATTTCAGGCTGGATACCCAAAATTAATGATTCAAATCCTCCCCATGAAAAAGCCATCTTGAAATGGGTGAAATTATCCAGATAATCAGAAAATTGTGTCGGTGTAAGTTGGATATTCAGGAGAAAAGAAAATAACCCGCAAGAGCCTGTGAAATCGCGTTGAAAATAATGATGTCCAGGGCAAGAAGGCAAGGCAGGATGGTAAACTTCAGCCACTTCTGGCCGCTGTGCAAGCCATTTGGCAATCTTGATACTGTTTTCTTCATGCTGTTTCAGGCGAACAGCCAGCGTACGTAACCCACGGGTTGCTGTATACACTGTTTCAGGATCAGCAATTTGACCCTGCAAATAAGAACTTTCCCTGAGTTGATCCCAACAACGTGCATTGGCAACCGCGGTTCCCAGCATGCCATCCGAATGTCCGATGATATATTTTGTGGCAGATTGAACGGAAATATCGATACCAAATTCCAGCGCCTTAAACAGCACACCCGCCGCCCATGTATTATCAATGATAATCACCATCTCAGGATTAACCTGACGGACAGCCTGCACGATAGCCGGAATATCCTGTACTT
The DNA here is from genome assembly GCF_002632725.1 of Xenorhabdus hominickii. Classification (GTDB taxonomy): domain Bacteria; phylum Pseudomonadota; class Gammaproteobacteria; order Enterobacterales; family Enterobacteriaceae; genus Xenorhabdus; species Xenorhabdus hominickii. Next base: position 63,842 of record NZ_NJAI01000001.1, on the reverse strand, counting down.
CCATCGTCAGTGAGCCGGGAGATTCAAGAAAAACCACCTTAGTATTGGGTTTAATCAACGAAGCAATACCTTCTCCGATCATCGGGTCAAAATAGTCGGTAGAAATGCCCATCTTATGGAGAAACTGATTGCAAAATTCCTGTGTAGGTTCGTAAGCTGTTCCTGTCAGCAAAACATGATCGCCAGTTTCCACGAATGCTAAAATCGAATGGGTGATCGCTGCTGCTCCAGAAGGATAAAGGGCACAGCCAGCACCATTTTCCAGTTCGGTCATGGCTTCCTGAAAGGAGAAGTGCGTGAGTGTGCCACGGCGTCCATAGAATAATTCACCTTTTGCCCGATTCTTCAAGGCATGTTTCATATCTGCAACGGTATCGAAAATGACAGATGATGTACGTTGAATAAGGGGATTAACCGCGTTTTGCGTATATTTTTTTTGCCTTCCTGCACTGACTAATAAAGTTTCTAGTTTTTTTTCTGTCATAGCATCCCACCCCTAAGCTCATGTTTGGTTCACTGTCCAAGTAAAATTGTTCAAATAATGATAAGCAAGTTAAAAGATTTGGGGCGGTTTTGCCAAAAGGAATTGAGCAACTTGACGAAAATTCAAGGTGCTCTATCAACAGTAAGTCAGAAGAGATTAAATAATATGCATCATTAATTAGCACTTTTTTATCAAATAGTAATGATAATTACTATCAAATCGCTCAATGTCTGATATCATTCACGGCGGACTTTTACCCCACTTGGGGTGATAAGTATGGATCAGGCTTCAAATGAAGCTTTTATACCTAATCGATTTCAACTTGCAGTGCGATCAACGTGCAGTCAACAGAGAAGCAACGGGCAAGATGAAGGAATACATGGTGAAAAATGATCCATACTCAGAATATATATTAGGATTAGCAAGATGAGTAAACGCGATTCACTGCTAAGTAACAGAATCTATAAGAAAGAGAGTAAGGCTAACTGATGCGTAATTTGACAGCTTCTATTCTATTGGCACTCGGATTAACAAGTTCAGCATGGGCTGATACTGCGCCAGCAACGCCAGAAAATCAGGCTGCTGCTCAGGTAGCCGCTCCGGCCACACCAGCCCCTGCCGCAGCTCCTCAGCAAGAGGCTGAAGCGAAAACCGAAGCGCCATCAACCAAAAAACCGCAAGCTACAGAAAAGCAAACCACAGAGCCGCAATCAGACGCGGTTGAGACAACAGAGAGTGTGACCGCAGAAAGCGTGACAACTGAAACTGTTACCACTTCGGTTTCAGACGAATCTGAAAATCTGTCCAGTGGTTTTGCAACGGATCTGTCTATTTGGGGTATGTATCAGAACGCGGATGCAGTAGTAAAAACTGTTATGGTGGGGTTAGTTATTGCCTCTGTCATCACATGGGCACTATTTTTCTCCAAAGGAGTTGAACTGCTGACAGCTCGCCGTCGTTTACGCAAAGAACAACAGGCCTTGGCTGACGCGACCAACTTGGATATGGCAGCGAAAATTGCAGCTGATTTTAGTAAGCAGAGCATCAGTCGTCTAATGTTGAGCGAAGCTCAGTCCGAGCGCGCTTTATCTGCTGAAAGTACCGACAAAGCGGGTACGAAAGAACGTACAGCCTTCCGCATGGAACGTACCGTCGCGGCAATCAGCCGTCATATGGGCCGTGGCAACGGCTATCTGGCAACCATTGGCGCAATCTCCCCATTTATCGGCCTGTTCGGGACTGTCTGGGGGATTATGAACAGCTTTATTGGTATTGCCCATTCACAAACGACAAACTTGGCCGTTGTCGCACCGGGTATCGCGGAAGCACTGCTGGCAACCGCACTGGGGCTGGTAGCAGCGATCCCTGCGGTAGTGATTTATAACGTCTTTGCCCGTGTGATTTCATCATATCGTGGACAAGTGGGGGATATGGCGGCTCAGGCAATTCTGTTGCTGGGACGTGATCTTGATCTGGCTGACAGCAAAGCAGAAAAAGCAGAAAAAGCAGAAGCAAGGTAATCAATTATGGCAATACGTCTTAATGAAGATTTGGACGATAGCGGTGAATTGCATGAAATTAACGTCACGCCATTTATTGACGTGATGTTGGTGCTGCTGATTATTTTCATGGTGGCGGCACCACTGGCAACAGTAGATATTAAAGTTGATTTGCCGGCATCCTCTGCTAAACCGCAACCGCGCCCGGAAAAACCCGTATTCCTGACCGTTAAAGCGGATCATCAGCTGTACGTGGGGGATCAATTGGTTGAGCGCGATACTTTATCTTCGGTATTGGATCAAACCACACAATCCAATAAAGAAACCACGATTTTCTTCCAAGCAGATAAATCTGTGGATTATGAAATGTTGATGAGTGTGATGAATTCACTGCGCAAAGCGGGTTATCTCAAAGTTGGGTTGGTGGGAATGGAGTCTGTTGCCGCTCAGTAAGTTTCATCAAGGCTATCTGATAGCGGATGCCGCAGGAAGATAGTGTGATAAATATGAACTGTCCAATTGATTGGGCAGTTCAATTTTTTATCTTTTATTTCTATTCGGTATATTAATGGTATACCGTCATAACTCCCTCCTCAAAACAAACACCATTCTTTATCTCCATTTGTAGATATTAATTGAGATTATTGTATTAAAAATAAAAAACTAAAGATTGTTTTTTCTGTATGCATATATATTCATGTTTCGATATTTTATTTTATGTTTATCTATACTCGTCGTCTTTCAAGTTGCCGCTTTGTTGGCTACGCTCACTCACCCAGTCACATGGCCTATGCTCCTGGATATTCGTTCCCTTGCCGTCGCGCTGCAACTTGAAATCCATTGGGTATATGCAAAAAATCTTATGCCAAACATTGAATTGTGGCGTTTGCATTCATGGCATATTGGCGGAGTTTTATAATCTTTATATTTGAAATCGACTCCTGGTTTTCTAATAGGGCAAGTATCATCATAATGATTCTTACCCTTTGATTTATCTAATGGTTCGGCCTATTTACTCAAATAATTAAGCATCCGTTCCAGTGGATATACCGCTCGTATCACTACTTCATCACGCATTTGTGTCCCTTGTGTCAGCAATTTCTGGGCATCCTGTTGCTGTTGTGGCGAAAATGTTTTTCCGGCCTTCACGTGATCCAGCATCACTAAACCAAGCTCGGCAATTTCGCTGACATCATTGGCAACGGGTACGAGATCACGCATCATATAGTTCGCTTTGACAATCTTCATCACGGAATTATGGTTATCCCGCCAACGTATTAGTCGATCACGTAATGCCTGCTCCGCCTGCCAATCCTGCTTATTCTTTAATAGCCGATCAACCAATGTTTCCATTTCCCTGACAACCAGACTTTCTGATCCTAACGTATCAGCAAAACGATAAAGTGGTTCATATTGATGGTAATTACCGGCTTGAAACTTAGAATGATGGCGGGAGTAATACTGGGCTGGCTCCACTGCTTCAGCCAAGATTTGCAGTGGTTCAATATTCGTATTGTTTGCCAAACGGGTCATCAACCGTTGGCTATTGGCTTGCTGTTGCAAGCCGACGGATACCGTTGTCCACGCATCCATCGTATGTAAACGCTGATACATGTGCTTTTCATTCGTCACATCTTTGGCAGACCAAAGTCGTTCAGCTATGGCAAAGGTACGTGGCCAGAGTTTAATATCCAACACTTCAGCGGTGACATTCTCTGACCATAATGCAGCTTCAGCTCCCAGAATATTGTGCTGATGGTGATTCGCTGGTACAACAGGTTGATTGCCAGCGGGAGTCGTTGCTAACTTTTCTCCTGTGACTGGATAGCGCACATTACCTAACAGGATATAACCGCTCGCGGTTTTTTGTTGCTGATTGAGGTTTACAACCGGAGTCGTTTCTCCCATCCAACTATCCACAGTAAACTTCACTGTCTCCCCTCGCCAAACAATGCTGTTAACGGCGCGACGTGATTTTCCGGCGAAATCAATAAAACCACGCCATTTGCCGTTGTTGTCCTGAATCAGAGTAAAACTGCCCGTCACTGGGTTTCCTTTTAAACGTGGCATCGTAAATGACCAGCTTTGCGCGGTCTCATCTGCTTTCACGTTATCATCGATGTTGAGTGTTTGTGGCAAGACTTCATTGCGATAGTGATAGGCCGCACTTTGGGGTTGATCAAGATAAAACCCTGTGGACAAGATTCCTTGATAGCCTTCATCAGCGGTCTTGCCCAGTGAATCTTGCCCCTGCCATGATTGAATAACGATAGATTTCGGTAATGCGGGATGATAGATTTCATCCCATCCCACCATTTTACGCCCGTGTTTTTCAAGGATCGTTTCTAGCTCTTGATTGAACCACGCGTGCAAGGCATGACTATCTTTCAAGCCTTTTTCCTGCATAAATATCTGGATTTTTTTAGAAGCCTGCCATTGAGAAGCATCAACTTCATCACCGCCAATGTGAATGTATGGGTCAGGGAAAATTTCAGTGATCTCACCAATTAAAGTATCGACAAACTGATGTACTTGCGGATTGCTTGGATCCAGCGTTGGTTTGTGGACTCCCCACTGGCGCTGCATCTCGTAGTTTCCATATGTGCTGATCAATTCAGGGTAGGCAACGGCAATGGCGGAAGCATGACCGGGTAAATCAATCTCAGGTACAACGCGAATACCTAAACTGCTGGCATAAGCAACCACATCCTGCATCTGCGCTTTACTGTAAAACAGGCCATCGCTCGCACGTTGTTGTAGTTTCGGATAATGATCAGAAGCGAAACGCCAGCCTTGATCATCGGTTAAATGCCAATGAAAGACATTCATTTTGGCGGCAGCCATGCCATCCAATTGGCGTTTAATCACTTCAACTGGCAGAAAATGACGAGCAGAATCAAGTATCACGCCACGCCATGAAAATCGCGGATTATCGGTAATATTGACCAGAGGCAGATAAGTACCTTTGTGATCGTTTTGCAATAATTGCAACAAAGTTTCCACGCCACGCATAGCACCAAAACGGGTCGCTGATTTCAATGTGACACCGTGGGAATTAATGACTAACTGATAACTTTCATCGTTGTTGGGTTGGGGAATCGGCGCTGTTTTCTTGGCTATGCTAATTCTGATCGTCGGGACAGAGGAAATAGAATATTCAGGTGGCGGCAATATCCAGCCAGTTTGTGCTTCAATGCGTTTTCGCCAGCGGGATATGGCATCTTGCATCTCATCTCCCGTAACGATGATATTCAGTTTTCTGTCAATATTATAAAGACGCCCCTGTTGTACTGAAACTTGTTGTGGCCAAGGCATAAGAGGAAGGTGATTGGCAGAAACCGCCATAGCCGAAAAACTACAACTTAACGCGGTGATTAATAATAGAGGGCGGAAGGGAAACTTCATGATTTTTCTCTCATTTTTTTCAATAATGCGTAAAACAATTTTTTTAATGCAAATTCGTTAATTCAAATGGGCGCCGATGTGATTATCGTTTCGGCGCCGGTTTATATTTCCGTGAAAATGAGATACCCGGAAATAGTCACTATTCCTCTAAAAATTCATACTTAATTAATGACATTGCTGCGGTAATATGAGGCGTGATATCTGTTTCTGGCACTGGAGGGAGGATACCCAATGCCATTTTCCTGAGCGGTTCCGCAATAACCATTGAAATTATCAATTCGCTAATAAGGTTATAATCAAGTTTTTTTATTAGCCCCTGCTGATATTGGTGTTCAAGCCAATTGGCCAGAATATTCTTCCCTTTTTCAATACCACCTTGCTGATATTTATCCAGCAGTATTTCACGATAAGGAAAATCAGATTGTAGTAACTTAAATAAACCTACAGAATCTGAAGATAATGATTCCTTGGCCATTTCACCTAAATATATTTTCATTAGTTTGATGACTTGCTGAGAGTTATTGGGCTTTTTCTTAAAGGCGGGGGTAAAATTATCTGCCCAGCGCATGACAACTTGTTCCATCAGGTTTTCTCGATTTGTGACGAAACGGTATAGTGTTTTTTTGGCAATGCCCGCTTTTTTGGCAACCACATCCATCGTTGTAGTTATATATCCTTGATTAATAAGAAGTGAAAGAGTGATATCATGAATTTTTTGGCGTATTTCCTGCTCTGGAATTGTAGGGCGGCCTCTTGGACGTGAATGATTTTCTGCCATTTTAGCACCTTATGAGTTGTGAATATTTGTACCGCATTGGCGTGATTCCATTAAGAAACAGAAATTACTGATTTAAATTTAAATGGATAACTAAATCACTCCCCACCAAATACAGAACTCACCGTATCTTGTCAATAATAATATTTATAAATTATTATTTATTTAAATGAGTTATTAATAATTGTGAAAATAAAATGGAATGAAAAATCACTTCTATCATGACACTTATTTTTTATTACTTTCATTAATATTTATAACTTACCCTTTTTAATTAATTAGTCCCATAACGAGTGCTATCAGGGGCTTAAGTTCCCCCTTAACTATGTGATTTTCTTCACAGGACGGCATTTTTCGTCAAATTTTGTTAGTAAAAGGTTTTTTTAGATCTTAATATCCCCTTTGCTTGTTACAAATTTAACATTTAAGTAACGAAAGCGTGTAAAAAAACGCTACCACCTGATTATTGATTCTGGGAAAAGTAACTTCTTAGAGAGTGCATTTTTTTGCGGTGGCGCAAAAAATAACAACATTAATGAGGATCATGATAATGATAAAACACAACGCAATAGCAATGGCAATTCCGGTACTTCTTCTCACTGGGGCAGTAAATGCCGCTGAAATTTATAATAAAGATGGTAATAAAATTGATTTATATGGAAAAGCAGAAGCCCAGAGAACATTCTCCAAATCAAGTAAAGAAACTGGTGATAGCTCTGTTGCCCGTATAGGTATCAGGGGTTCAACCCAAGTGACAGATAAACTGTCTGGCTTTGGACGCTGGGAATTCAACATGGGTGCTAATGGTGTGGAAACGGAAAGTGGTAAAAATGCCAGAACACGTCTAGCCTTCGTTGGTTTTAAACTTGACGAATACGGTTCGTTGGATTACGGCCGTAACTTTGGTGTCGTTTATGATGCTAACGCATGGACAGATGTATTGCCCGTATTTGGTGGCGACTCTATGGCGGCAACCGATAATTTCATGATGGGGCGTTCGACAGGGCTGTTAACATACCGTAATACTGACTTTTTTGGTTTGGTGAATGGTTTGAATTTTGCCTTGCAGTATCAAGCTAAAAATGATGGTGGTACTAAAAATAGCCGTAGTGATGTTTCAAGGCAGAATGGTGATGGTTTTGCTCTGTCTAGCTCCTATGATTTTGGTAATGGTTTTAGTCTTGGTGGGTCATACGGTAACTCTAACCGTACTTCAGCACAAAAGTTGGGTGCTGATAAAGCCAAAGTTCTTGCTAAAGGGAATAAGGCTGAAGCATGGCTTGTTTCTGCTAAGTATGACAAGAATAACGTTTACCTGGCAGCCATGTACGGAGAAGCTCATAACTTGACCCGATTTGGTAGCTCTGTAAATGATTACACTATGTTTGCCAATAAGACACAAAACTTTGAGCTGACAGCTCAGTATCTGTTTGATTTTGGTCTGCGCCCATCTATCGGCTATGTCTATTCCAAAGGTAAAAATTTGGGCAAAGACTTGCCTGTCAGCAGTGTGGGAACAGACAAAGGGTCTGAAGATTTAGTGAAATATATTTCAGTTGGTGCGTCTTACAACCTCAACAAAAATATGCGTACTTACGCTGAATATCAATTTAATTTGTTGAAGAATAATGAATTTACTAAAACAACTAAGATCAACACTGACGATGTGTTTGGTGTCGGTTTGGTTTATCAGTTCTGATTGAGATAAATGTCAGTTGAAAAAATAGTACGTTGTTATTTCATCGAACTGCCTCAATGGGTGTGATCATCGTAGGCAGTTCGATTGAACTTTCTTTCTGGAAAATTAACTTTCTGCTTCACCACCCAATGCATCAATAGTGTTCTTGATTAGCGCACTGAGTTCACCCGTCATTAAGGTAAAGTCTGCGTCAAATCGTTGGGCAACATCTTCACGATCAATATCATCATTTTGATCACGTAAGGTTTCACAGAATTTGATGCGCTTAAGAGAACCATCATCTGACAGCATGAATTGAATTCGTTCTTCCCAATCTAATGCCAGTTTGGTGACGTATTTGCCTGACTCAATGTGCGTAGCGATTTCGTCTGATACTAATTCCTGCTTCTTACAACGGATAACACCACCGTCTTCCAGAATCGCTTTTAGTTCTGCTTCATCCATCAGAGCATAACCTGTAGGCAGGTTACCTGAACGTACCCATTCGGTTAAAGTCAACTCAATAGGATCGGTGAATGTCAACGGGACAACCGGCAATGATCCCAGCGTTTTTCGCAGTAATGCCAGATTATCTTCGGCGCGTTTTGCACTAGCGGCGTCAACAATGATCAGATGGTTAACGGTATCTATCCAGATATATGTCTGGCTGAAACGGCTGAATGCCCTTGGCAGCAGAGTGTGGAGCACTTCATCTTTCAGCGAGTCTTTTTCTGTTTTTTTCAGTTTACGGTGCTGTTCACCTTCCAAACGAGTTATTTTGGCCTGTAATTCCTGCTTAATTACAGGAGAAGGCAACATTTTTTCTTCCTTACGCGCACAAATCAGGATCTGATTACCAGAAGCATGAGTTAACGTTTCACTGTGGGAACCCATCGGAGAAACCCAGCCGGTTTTCATCATATCTTGACTGCCACACGGGGTGAATGCCAATGAGCTTAATTGTTTTTCCAGTTCATCCGCAGAAAGTGCGATCTCTCTGTTTAAACGATAAATCATTAAATTCTTAAACCATAACATGCAATTACCCCATATTTTTGCGCATCGTGACAACGGTCATCTTAAAATATAAGGGAGCATAATAACGAATCATGTGATGAAGCCCTAGAACTTCGTCAGCTTCATATAATAACTTGCGTATTTTCATATAATAACAAGCGTCATCGTGCTGAATAAAAAAGGTAAGCTATGCGTATAGGTATTGATCTCGGTGGTACCAAGATTGAAGTGATCGCATTGGGCGATCAGGGGGACGAGTTATTTCGCAAACGGGTGGATACCCCTCGTAATGACTATCAAAAAACACTGGCAGCCATTGTCGGGTTGATTGCTGATGCGGAACAGGTAACCGGGCAGCAGGGAACTGTGGGGATTGGAATACCCGGTGCTATTTCGCCTTTTACCGGAAAAGTGAAAAATGCCAACTCAGTCTGGATGAATGGCCAAATATTGGATAAGGATATTGCCGCTTTGCTGGGACGTGAAGTGCGTATCGCCAACGATGCAAACTGTCTGGCAGTATCAGAAGCGACGGATGGTGCAGGAGCAGGAATGCCAATGGTATTTGCTGTCATCATTGGAACGGGTTGCGGTTCTGGGATTGCATTTGAGAGTAGAGTACATGCGGGCGGAAATGGTCTGTCTGGGGAGTGGGGGCATAATCCGTTACCTTGGATGGATGAGGAAGATCGGTTATATCAGGCTGAAGTTTCTTGTTTTTGCGGTAAGCCGGGATGTACTGAAACATTTGTGTCCGGGACTGGGTTCATGACTGATTACTTCCGCCTGAGTGGAGAGCATAAAAAAGGTCATGAAATTATGGAAGCGTTGGTACAGGGAGATGAGTTTGCAGAATTGGCGATGCGCCGTTATGAAAGACGCCTGGCACGGGCTTTGGCACAAGTGATTAATTTATTTGATCCGGATGTGATCGTACTGGGTGGTGGAATGAGTAATGTTGATCGCCTTTATCAGACTCTGCCTGATTTAGTCAAAGAGTGGGTTTTTGGTGGGGAGTGTGCCACTCCGATAAGGAAAGCACTGCATGGTGATTCCAGTGGTGTGCGTGGGGCAGCGTGGTTGTGGCCTCAGCAATAACGCAATATTTCTATCAACACTAACAGTCACAAACTGAAGCAGTCTGAATTCAATTCCCGTCGGTCTCAAATTGTGTGCAGTAATGAGCGAAAGTTGCTCACTACTGCACACAATTTGAAAGATAAGCACTCATGATAGGTGGCTTCTATTTTTGCCTGCATTATTTCTGCTACAGATAAAGCAACATGATTTTATTAAAAATTAACTTAATTTAAATTTATTATTTAATCAAGTAATTATATTTTCATGTTACCCGTAATAAGAAGAATAATAAAACAATCCATTCATGTTGTTTATAAGCTTAGCTTTATTTGCAAATAAAAATATATTTATTTTTTAATGAAATAAATATCACATTTGACTTTAAATTTATTAATTATTTAGGTGGTAAAAAATACGAACTATTAAATAAAGTCGGATATAAAACGAATAAGGAAAATAATTTTTTTGTCATATGCATGGTATGGCAGTCATGGAAAAAACAAAAAAATCCGCGATTTTGTGATGAAAATCACATGCAATTGTAATAATTTGTCTAAATATTTATGTTAATGTGGTTTTCTTCACGAAATGCACTGTTTTTTTAGGTTATTATTAATATGTGTAATAAACTAATTTTAGCATATTGAAGAGATTAAATTTAATTCCTTGAACATTTTTTACTGTGCAAAAATAAGACCAGATTCTGTTTCATCTAATTTGGCTGATTCACTTTATATTGATGTTAATAAAACTCTCTATGGGAAGAAGTAATAAAGATAATTTTAAATAGCATTCAAAATTTGTCATTTTTTTGAGCGATTACCTTTTAGCAGAAAGATCGAGACGGGCATTTATTACCCTCTATCTAATAGATTTCAAGTTGCAGCTTAGTCTGCGATAAGGCGATGTTCTGTCTGAAAGAAAATTAAATTTAATATTTGATGGGTGTCTTATTATGAAAAACATGAAGCCGTTGGCTGTTTTAATTGGGTTATTGGTGATGTCGGGCAGCGCCAATGCCGTTACGGTATACAACGATAAAGGCAGCAAGGTCGATTTGAACGGTCAGTTTCGTATGAAAGCGACAGTGACCAGCCAGGATCGCGATATTCTTATTAAAGATGATGGTAGCCGTATCGGTTTCAGTGGCAGCCATAAATTTACTGACGAAATCTCAGTATTTGGCAAAATGGAATGGGGTTCTGACACCCAAAAAACCAACAGTGAAAATAACAATACGAGCTTCGAAATGTATAATCGCGTTGGTTATATCGGTGCTTCTCATCGTGACTTTGGTGAGGTACGGGTTGGCCGTACTTATATTCCCATCGACTGGGTGAAAAAATCCAGCTATGGCTATGGTAATACAGGCGTATTTTACTTTAGCGATGTATTGAGTAGCACGACGGGTTATAGTAAAGGTGGCGTTGGTAAGAATAACTTTATGACGCGTTTGCCTCAAACCATTTTTTTTCAGACTCAAAGTTATGAAGGTTTCAAACTGGCTGCAACTTACAGCGGTAAATCCGGCTCTGATAAAGAGCGTGTTCATGGTGATATTCGCCACGCTTACTCGCTGGTAGGTTTCTATAAATCGAACGTTGGTCTGGAAGTGAATGCGGGTTACTCTCAGGCTACGGGCGAGAGAAAAAAAGAAGACAATGGCAAAGACGCTGGATTAGCTTCCCCACAAGATAGCTTACTGGCCTTTGGCATGGAATATTATTTCCCAGGCCGTGAATTCTCTATTGGTCTGGATTATGGATTGGCACGCTCCAAAAACTCCAGCTTAGTGTACAACGAAAGCAATGGTAAAGGCTTGAAAGAAAAGTCAGTCAAAGGTGACTGGAAAGCAAACTTGTATGGTCTGGGCGGTAAGTGGCACTGGGATAAAATCGGTAGTGGCATGTACGCAGGATATTACCTGCGTGATGGGGATGCCAATACATTCAACTATAAAAAACAGACTTACACGGTCGGTTTAGACAAACGTTTTAATGTTTCTAAGTACAATAATAGCCTGCTACTGTTTGTGGAAACAGCATATGATGATGCTCGTAGCGACAATCCGGCTTACAAAGACAAGAAACAAGTCATTCTGGGAACAGGGGCACGTTTGTTTTTTTAGATAATATTGCATAGAGGGCCTGATTCAGGCTCTCTTGTCATCCTTCTACTCTTATCTTCTTTCTATTATGGGGGCATAGCACAGTGAAAAATATATTGAAAGTCTCAACATTGGCAATGTTGGTTGCATTCAATGTCAATGCGGCTACCGTCGATTTACGGGTGATGGAAACCTCGGATATTCACAGCAACCTGATTGATTTCGATTATTTTAAAGATAAAACCACTGAGCAATTTGGCTTGGTTCGTACAGCAAATTTAATCAGGGCAACCAAGGCTGAAGCAACCAATGTGATTTTGGTTGATAACGGTGACTTGATCCAAGGCAGCCCTCTTGCGGATTACATGGCGGCAAAAGGGCTGCAACAAGGAGATGTTCATCCGGCTCACAAGTTGATGAACACAATGGGCTATACCGTGGGTAACTTTGGTAACCATGAATTCAATTTTGGGTTGGACTACCTGAAACAGGCCATTGCTGGTGCCAAGTTCCCCTATATCAACGCCAATGTTATGGATGCTAAAACCGGCAAAAACTACTTCACACCTTACATTATCGTTGATACCTCTGTTAAAGATCGAGAAGGCAAAGAGCATACCATTAAGATCGGTTATATCGGTTTTGTTCCGCCACAAATCAGCATATGGGACAAAGCAAATCTGGATGGCAAAGTTGTCGTCAATGACATTACCGAAACCGCGAAAAAATTTGTTCCTCAAATGAAAAAAGAGGGTGCTGACCTGATTATCGCCATTCCGCACTCTGGTTTCTCGCAAGAGCCTTACAAAGCGATGGCAGAAAACTCCGTTTACTATCTGAGTGAAGTGCCGGGCATTAACGCTATCTTGTTTGGTCATTCTCATGGTGTTTTCCCAACCAAGGAATATGCAGGGATCAAAGGCGTTGATGTTGCCAATGGAACAGTCAATGGCATTCCTGCTGTGATGCCGGGACAGTGGGGTGACCATTTGGGTGTGGTTGATATGGTGATCAATAACGGCAATGGTGAGTGGAAAGTTGAATCTGCTAAAGCAGAAGCCCGTCCTATCTATGATAAAATCCAGAAAAAAGCACTGGTCGAGCGCGATAATCAACTGGCCTCCATCATTGACAAAGAACATCAGGGAACCCGCGATTTCGTTGGTAAGTTCATCGGCAAAGCTTCTGCCAACATGTACAGCTATCTGGCTTTGATTCAGAGTGATCCGACCGTCCAGATCGTCAATGACGCACAGGTGGATTACACCAAACGCTTCATTCAGGGTGATCCAAATCTGGAAGACATTCCAGTCTTGGCGGCGGCAGCGCCGTTTAAAACGGGCGGCCGTAAAAATGCACCGGCTGACTTTGTAGAAGTGGAAAAAGGTGACCTGACTTTCCGTAATGCCGCTGACCTGTATCTCTACCCAAATACGCTGGTAGTAGTGAAAGCAACAGGCTCTGACGTTGTTGAATGGCTGGAGTGCTCCGCGGGCATGTTTAATCAGATCAACCCGACTTCGACCAAACCGCAAGAGTTGCTGAACTGGGATGGCTTCCGAACCTATAACTTCGATACCATCACCGGAGTTAACTATAAGATAGATCTCACCCAGCCAGCGAAATACGACACAGATTGTCAGCTCGTCAACAAAGGCGCTAACCGCATCAAAGACGTGACCTATCAGGGCAAGCCGATTGATCCGAAAGCCACTTTCCTGATTGCCACCAATAACTACCGTGGTTACGGTGGTAAATTCGCGGGAACGGGTGAAGATCACATTGCATTTGCTTCACCGGATGAAAATCGTACCATTTTGGCTTCTTATATCTCCAGAATCACCAAAGAGAAAGGTGTGGTATCAACACAGGCTGAAAATAACTGGTCATTCCTGCCAATCAAAACAGAGACAAAACTGGATGTACGCTTTGAAACTTCTCCAACCGAGAAAGCAGCGAAATTCATCCAAGAACACGCTCAATACCCAGTGAAATACCTGAAAAATGATGATATCGGCTTTGCTCTCTATCAAATTGATCTGACAGAGAAAAAGTAAATCTTAGCTGTATTGATGCCTGCTCCTTAAAGCCTTTTGGGGCAGGCGGATTATTGATCTGATGATGGACTTATTGCTATGCGTTTTCTAACACGGTTACCTTTCCTAAAAACAGTATCTCTCGTTTTTGCGTTAATGGCGGCAGGATGTGCCACTGCGCCCGACACTACTCCCGACACTACTCCCGACACTACGTCACTATTGAAAGCCCAATCTAATCTGGCTGGCGGTGCTTCCTGCATTGTGCCTGAACAGCCAACGGCCAATTACGATTATGATGCCAAAACTGATCACTATGGCCAAAACGACAGGGCTTCGACTGATTATTTTAAATTGGCAATCAACTACTCCCCTGCATTTTGTGATTATAAAAAGAAGAAAATCAAAAAATTGCAGCACGAAAATCAGGAAGAAAAAGCCCAGCGTGAATATGAAAAAATTGCGCTGCAATGTTTCTCTGACAATAAATTTGGCTGGATACTACATGGCCTGTGGGCGGAGAGCTGCGATGGTAAATCGATGGAAGAGTGCCGCGATTGGTCAGATATCCGAAAACATCCTCGCTTGTGCAAAGGCGACTTGCCAGCACTGGATTACCAAATTATCAAACCGTACCTGTGTACCTCTCCCGGCATAGATTTACTGCAAGGTGAATGGGAGAAACATGGCGTCTGTGCCTTTGAAACTCCCACTCAATTCTTTAGCAAACAGCAAAAACTATTCGACGAACTGGTCTTGCCGGAAGGGCGTTCATCCAATAAGAAGCTGATTAAATTCCTGCAGGCACATAATCCAGTATTGAAAGGCAAACATATCCAAATTAGCCACGACGAATTCTATATCTGTTATAGCAAGAATTTTGAAGTGATTGATTGCCCACGGCCTGAACATTAAGAGATAGCAACATGAATTATAAATATAAATTACTTCCGATTGCGATTGGCGCAGCTTTGTTAGCGGGATGTACAACTAAACCCGTTCATGACCGGGCAAATGTGGTGGATGTCCGGGTTTTGGGGTTGAATGATTTTCATGGGGCATTGAAAGCGCCGGGCTCTAATCAACCGGGTGGCATTGAACATATGTCTACCTTGATTAAGGAACTGAAAAAAGAGAATCCGAATAATATTGTGGTAGCCGCAGGCGATATGATCGGCGCCAGCCCGCTGCTTTCCTCCATGTTCCATGATGAACCAAGTATCGAAGCTTTGTCCCTTGCCGGATTGGAAGCGACTTCTGTCGGTAACCATGAATTCGACAAAGGTAAGGAAGAACTACTGCGTAAGCAAAATGGCGGTTGTCATCCGGTGACAGGCTGTCAGGGGCCAACACCGTTTAAGGGAGCAGATTTCCAATACCTGTCTGCCAATGTCACCGTGAATGAAACGGGCAAAACCCTTTTCCCTGAATACGTAATTAAAGAATTTGAGGGAATTCCGGTTGCTTTCATCGGGCTGACGCTGGAAGGAACGCCTGCCATTGTGACTCCACAAGGTACAGCAGGATTAAGTTTTGCCAATGAAGTCAAAACCATTAACGCCTTAGTGCCGGAATTGCAGAAAAAAGGCGTGAAAGCGATTGGGGTATTGATCCACGAAGGAGCAGCTCAGAAACGCGATGGAGAACGCATTGATGTCAACGCCTGTAATGATGTGACAGGCAAGGTATTGGAAGTCGTCAATCATCTGGATAAAGAAGTGGATTTTGTCATCAGCGGTCACACCCATCAGGCCTACAACTGCGTGATTAATGGTAAGTCCGTCACTTCCGCTCAATCCAATGGCGCACTGATCACCAAGTTGGATCTGAAATTGGATAAAGCCACAAAAGATGTGGTGAACTTCAAAGCGGAAAATATTTGGGTCGATGACCGTAAATACGGTAAAGATCCAAAAATAACTGAATTACTGGCATCCTATGAAAAAATTGCCACACCGCTGGCAAACCGCGTTATTGGTAAATTGGAAAGCAATCTGACCAAGCAATTGACTCAGGGTGGAGAATCATCGTTGGGTAAAGTGATTGCGGATGCGCATTTATATTCGACAACGGCAAAAAAAGATGGCGGAGCACAAATCGCCTTTGTCAATAATGGTGGCATTCGTGCACCTATGGATGCGGGCGATGTAACTTATAACGCGATTTATACCGTTCAACCATTCTCCAATATGATGGTAACTAAGACACTGACCGGCGAACAAATTAAACGTCTGCTGGAACAGCAATGGGATCGCACACGCCCGCAAATTTTGGCGGTGTCACATAGTTTTCAATATTCATGGGACAGCCGCAGGCCTGTGGGTGATCGCGTGATGGTTAATTCGATGAAAATCAATGGTAAGCCGGTTGATTTACAAACGAAATACCGTGTGGCAGCCAATGAATATCTGGCGACAGGAGGAAGTAGTTTTTCTGTATTTAAAGAAGGAACCGATCCTGTATATAACGTGCCGGATATTGATGCAGTCGTTAAATATTTCACGGAAAAATCCCCAATCTATTACCCAAAACAGGATCGGATTATCGATCTCGGTGCAAAATAATGTGACAGCGGTACAAGATAACGCAAATCACAGTAGATAAAACAAGCAGATCAAAGATATTGTAACGGGTGTTTGATCCTGATCAGAAATGCAACGTTAATTATTATGCGTTGCATTTCTTCATTGGAATAAAGTTTAAGTTTAAAGCGCATTCTAATTACTCGAAGATATTACTCAATGTAGTAATCTTCATATCAGTAATGGTCATAAGGTGATAGTGATATATGTAATCGTTATTCAATAATAAAAATAGTTATGGAGACCGCTAATATGCAAAATATGCTGGTAAGGATAATAAAAAATAAGACTGTAAAAATATTATTCTGTTCTTTAAGCTTAATATTGGGAAGTGCCACTTTCTCTTATGCGGCGGTTGTCCCGCCCAATATACAATTGGCGGATAAGCAAGAAATTACCCGTAATAATTTTTCTGAGCCCGGTTCTTTAGATCCGCATAAATCTGAAGGCAGCAGTGAATTTGATATTTTATATGATTTTTTTGAGCGTCTGGTTGCTACGGATAAAGAAGAAAATATTATCCCTGCCTTGGCTGAACGCTGGGAAACTAAAGATAATAAAACGTGGATCTTCCACTTAAGAAAAGGGATTAAATGGTCTGACGGTACATCGATTACGGCCCATGATGTGGTGTTTTCTTTCCGTCGGTTGGTCACACCTGATACGACTTCGCCTTACGGCAGCTATCTGATCCAAGCTACGGTTGTGAATGCCCATGATGTCTTATCAGGTAAGAAAAAACCTGAAGAACTGGGTGTAAAAGCACTGGATGATGAAACGGTAGAAATTGCACTGGAAAGGCCAAAAGCGGGTTTTCTGAATATGTTGGCACACCCTGTGATGTCTCCCGTCAGTGAAAAGATTATCAAAAAATATGGCAGTAAATGGACGCAGCCACAATATTTTGTCAGTAATGGGCCTTTTAAACTCTCTGAATGGATTGTGAATGAAAAGATTGTCGGTGTCAGAAACTCTTATTATTGGGATGATAAAAATACTGTAATTAATAAAGTCACTTACTTGCCATTATCAGCTTATAAAGCTGACTTTAATCGCTATATGACTGGAGAGATTGATATATCCAACGGTGGGCCATCAGAATTTTTGCCAATGGTTAAGGAGAAATTTGGCGATCAATTGCATGTCAAACCTATATTGGGAGTCTACTATTATCTGTTCAATACGCAAAGGCCGCCATTTAATGATATTCGGGTCAGAAAAGCGCTGGCTTTAGCACTGAATAGGAGCATTATTACTGACAAAATATTGGGTAATGGTCAAAAACCTACTTATGATGTCGTGTTTCCGGGTACTGGTGGCATTTATTTAAAGCATCCTGATTATGCCTCATGGACACAGGAGCAGCGTGTTGAAAAGGCAAAAGAATTATTGAATGAAGCGGGTTTTAATAAAAATAATCCGCTTAAGTTTACCCTGCTGTATAACACTTCTGATAGCCATAAAAAAATTGCCATTGCTGCCAGCTCGGAGTGGAAAAAGCATCTTGGTGTAGAAGTTATTTTGCAAAATCAAGAAAGTAAAACACAGAATGATACTATGGCTCAAGGCGACTTCGAAGTGACGAGATACGCATGGAATGCGGATTATAGTAGCCCGACCAGCTTTTTAGATATCTTTACTTCAGAAAATACCAATAACTATATGAGATATCAAAATAAGAAATTTGATCAATGGGTTTTAAAAGCAGATGAAACTAACGAACCAGCCGATTATCAACAGGCAATTGATATTCTTAATAAAGAATTTCCTGCTATTCCGGTTTATTATTATGTCCGTGTTAAATTAATTAAGCCTTATATTGGTGGCGTTCATATTGATTCAGTGGGACATATTTCGACAAAAAAACTTTATATTATAAAACACTAGTTGTTTCGATAAAAAGAGTCTATTTAAATAGGATTTTTTTAGTTAATGAAGTTAATTAAATTAGTGAGTTAGATGAAAATGGTAACGTAATGTAATAACAAAAACAGCAATTTATGGAGGTTAAAGATATGAAGAAAATAATGGCAAGTTTAATTAAAAATAAAATCACCCAAATACTTACCTGTTCGATAGGAATACTATTAACAAATATCGTACCATCCCATGCCGCAGTCGTTCCCCCGGGTACAC
Source organism: Xenorhabdus hominickii (assembly GCF_002632725.1). Taxonomy (GTDB): domain Bacteria; phylum Pseudomonadota; class Gammaproteobacteria; order Enterobacterales; family Enterobacteriaceae; genus Xenorhabdus; species Xenorhabdus hominickii. The sequence goes on along the minus strand of NZ_NJAI01000001.1, from coordinate 45,043 downwards.
AATTAGCTGAAAAACAGGAGATCGTACGTAATAATGGTGCTTTCCCTGCTTCTTTGGATGTACATAAAGTAGAAAGTAATGTTGAGCTGAATATTATCCATGATTTTTTTGATGGTTTAGTTTACACCGATAGTAAAGGCAAGATTATTCCCAGACTGGCTGAACGCTGGGAAACAAACGATAACCAAACATGGATTTTCCATTTAAGAAAAGGAGCTAAGTGGTCTGATGGCACACCGATTACCGCCCATGATGTGGTATTTAGCTGGCGGCGTTTACTTGATCCAACAATGGGTTCCCCTTATGGCAGCTATCTTGGAACTGCCCATGTCGTTAATGCAAACGACGTATTGTCAGGTAAGAAAAAAGCAGAAGAACTTGGTACTAAAGCGCTGGATGATTTCACTCTGGAAGTAAAACTCGATAAACCCGTGGCTTATTTCTTGCAGATGCTAACCCACCCGATTCTGGTTCCTATTAATGAAAAAATAGTCAAAAAATACGGCGATAAATGGACACATCCAGATACTTTTGCTGGCAGTGGTGCTTTTAAACTGTCGGAATGGAAAGTGAATGAAAATGTTATTGGCATCAGAAATACCCATTACTGGGATAATCAAAATACTGTAATTAATAAAGTCACTTATCTTTCCCTCACATCAGAGAAATCAGATTTAAACCGTTATCTCGCTGGTGAAATTGATATTACTTTTACCATTCCCTTGGATTCCTTTACATCATCAAAGAAAACATTGAGTGATCAGGTTCATGTTGACCCGATGCTAAGCACTTACTATTACGTCTTTAACACTAAAAAACCGCCATTTGATGATGTCAGAGTCAGAAAGGCACTAAGTTTAGCCATAGACAGAGATGTGATTGCTGACAAAGTATTGGGCATGGGGCAACTCCCCGCTTACGATATTCTTCCTCCTAATATTGGCGGGATCACATTAACTCCGCCAGAATATGCCTCATGGTCACAAAAGAAACGGATTAAAAAAGCCAAAGAACTCTTGAATGAAGCGGGTTTTAACGAGAAAAATCCCCTTAAATTTGACGTACTTTATAACACGAAAGAATCACATAAAAAGATTGCTATTGCTGTCACATCAATGTGGAAACAGAACTTAGGTGTTCAAGCCAACTTACAAAACCAAGAGTGGAAAGTGATGTTGGATAATATGCACCAGAATAAGTTTGACGTCGTCAGATACGCATGGACAGCGGATTATAACAGCCCAATGTCTTTCTTGGATACCTTTCTGACAGGTAGTAGCCATAATATCCCACTATATGAAAATAGTGAATTTGATCAGATGGTAATTAAAGCAGGCGAAACTAATGATATTGCTTCTTATCAGAAGGCTATGAATATTTTTAACAATGATGTGCCTGTCATACCTGTTTATTACTATGTCACTAATCGCATGGTTAAACCTTACGTCGGTGGGCTGTATGTTAGCCCAATGGATTATATTTCAACGAAAAATCTTTACATTATTAAGCATTAGATAAATTTTGACGAAATAACACCGATTATGGAGAAAAAACATGATTAACCTCATAAACACACCTAAAAAAATAAAATTATTATCCTGTGCCATGGCATTAATATTGGGAAATATCACATTATCTCATGCTGCGGTGGTTCCTGAGGGAACAAAACTGGCCGCTAAGCAAGAGATTGTACGTAATAATGGTGCAGAGCCGGCTTCTTTGGATATACATAAAGTTTCAAGTGATGTTGAATTTAATATTATCAGCGACTTTTTTGAGGGCTTAATCAATATCAATAGGCAAGGAAATATTGAGCCAAGATTAGCAACTAGTTGGGAAACCAATGATAATAAAACATGGATTTTTCATTTAAGAAAAGATATCAAATGGTCAAATGGTTCACCTATTACGGCTCATGATGTGGTTTTCAGTTGGCGGCGTCTGATTACTCCAGATACAGTTTCTCCTTATGGTAGTTATATTGAAAGTGCTTCTGTAATAAATGCAAATGAAGTATTGATAGGTAAGAAAAAACCAGAGGAACTTGGGGTAAAAGCTCTGGATGACATGACGGTAGAAGTGAGGCTAGATAAGCCTGTCGGCGATTTTTTACAGATGCTGGGCCATCCTGTTATGTTTCCAATCAGTGAAAAGGCAGTAAAGGAATATGGCGATAAATGGACTAGGCCGGAAGTATTTGTGGGTAGTGGGCCATTTAAACTCTCTGAATGGATCGTAAATGAAAAGATAGTAGGAGTCAGAAACCCCAAATATTGGGATGATAAAAATACAGTGATTAATAAAGTGACCTATCTTCCTTTATCTTCGGAGAAAGCAGATTTAAACCGTTATCTTGCAGGAGAAATAGATATTACCAATACTATTGCAGCAGAATCTTTTCCATCATTAAAGAAATCATTACCTGATCAGGTAATGATTTCTCCCAAATCAACAGTATATTTCTATGAGTTTAATAATAAAAAGCCGCCATTTAATGATGTCAGAGTCAGACAGGCGCTAAGCTTAGCTGTGGATCGAGATATTATTGTTAATAAGATATTGGGGCAGGGACAATTACCTGCCTATATTATGCTTACGCCAGATATTGGGGGCTTCAACTTTAAACAACCTGATTATGCTTCATGGACACAGGCGCAACGTATCTCTAAGGCCAAAGAATTATTAAATGAAGCTGGATTTAATCAAAAAAATCCCCTTACATTTAATCTACTTTATAATACTCAGGAAGGACATAAAAAAATTGCCATTGCTATTTCTTCAATGTGGAAAAAAAATCTTGGTGTGAATGCCGTTTTGCAGAATCAAGAATGGAAAGTCATGTTGGATAATATGCAGCAAGGAAAATTTGATGTTATCCGGCGGGCATGGGTTGCTGATTATAATAGCCCGATGACATTCTTATCTATATTTTCATTAAATAACATAAAAAATACATCTCTGTATGAAAATAATGAGTTCTCTAATATATTAGAGAAAGCAGGTGAGGTTAATTCTAAAGATTATTATCAGCAGGCATCTGATATATTAACAAAAGACATGCCAGCTATTCCTATTTACTTCTATGTTAATCATAAAATGGTTAAACCTTATGTTGGCGGATTTTTCGTTAACACAAGGGGAGAGTTTTTTACAAAAGATCTTTATATTATTGAGCATTAAATGTGTAAAGAGATAAGAGCCTGTATCAGCAGGCTCTAATTATCAATAGTGTTATGATTATTTATAGTTATAATAATATTTTAATTATTTTTATTTGAAATTATAGAGAGTGAAAAATGCAACGTAATAAAGTAGGATTAACAACAAAGCAAACTATTAAAGTATTATCCTGTACTATTGCCATGACACTAGGAAGCATGACTTTATCCCATGCAGCAACTGTTCCTGCCGGTACGCAATTGGCAGATAAACAGGAGATTGTTCGTGGTAATGGCGCAGAGCCTGCTTCATTGGATGTGCATAAAGTCGAAAGCGATGTTGAATTTGCGATTATTCACGACTTTTTTGATGGGTTGGTTTATACCGATAATAAAGGCAATATTGAGCCTAGATTGGCAGAACGCTGGGAAACAAAGGATAACCAAACATGGGTTTTCCATTTAAGGAAAGGCATACAATGGTCTGATGGTACGCCAATTACAGCGCATGATGTGGTGTTTAGCTGGCGTCGTTTGATAAACCCTGACACACTTTCACCTTATGGTAGTTATCTAAGCAATGCTTCTGTGGTGAATGCCAAAGATATTTTTGCGGGCAAGAAAAAAACAGAAGAGCTGGGCATAAAAGCGCTGGATGATTTCACGTTGGAAGTGAAACTGGAGAAACCTGTTGCCGATTTATTACAGATCTTAACCCACCAAGTGATGGTTCCCATTAGTGAGAAGGCGCTTAAAAAATATGGTGATAAATGGACTCAGCCAGAGATTTTTGTCAGTAGCGGTGCTTTTAAATTGTCTGAATGGAAAGTTAATGAAAGAATTGTAGGAGTCAGAAATTCTTATTATTGGGATGACAAAAATACTGTCATTAATAAAGTGACCTTTCTGACTATTCCGGCTGAAAAAGCAGAGACAAATCGCTATTTGGCCGGTGAGATTGATATTACTAAAACCATGCCCTTGGATTCCTTTGCACAATTGAAAAAAACACTGGGTGAGCAAGTCCGTGTTTCCCCAAAATCATCGATTTATTATTATGAAATTAATAACCAACATCCGTCATTTACTGATATCAGAATCAGGCAGGCATTAAATTTAGCACTGGATAGGGATATCATTGTCGATAAGGTCTTGGGACAAGGGCAGATTCCGGCTTATGATATCATGCCGCCAAATACGGGGGGATTTGATTTTAAACATGCAGATTATGCCTCTTGGACGCAAGAACAACGTATTGCGAAAGCAAAAGAATTACTGAATGAGGCGGGTTTCAATCAAAGTAATCCACTGACTTTCAATTTACTTTATAACACCCGAGAAATGCATAAAAAATTGGCCATTACAGCAAGTTCAATGTGGAAAAAAAATCTTGGTGTGAATGCCATTTTGCAAAATCAGGAATGGAAAGTGGTGTTGGATAATATGCACAATGGAAAATTCGATCTTGCAAGAGGAGGGTGGATTGGTGACTATAATAGCCCAATGACGTTCTTGCGGATTTTTGTTTCCGGAAACTCTAATAATACGTCACAATACGCTAATGATAAGTTTGATAATTTGGTAAAAAAAGCAAGTAAAACTAACGATAAAGAAGATTATCAGCAGGCACTTGATGTTATAACCCATGATGTTCCTATTATCCCGATCTACTATCATGTTAATACAAAATTGGTGAAGCCTTATGTGGGTGGGTTTTATGTTAACCCAAGAGGAGATTTCTCCACGAAAGATCTTTATATTATCAAACACTGAATGAGTTTTAACATAAGAGCCTGTGTCTATCAGGCTCTTATTAGCTTACCTCTTCTTTCAAATAACGGCCTTACTGGTTGCATTCACTCATCATCACTACATATTTATCTATCCTTCTGAGGGGCCACTCTCGTGCAATTTTTATTTTTAAATGAAAATACCATATCAAATTGATTTTAAATTGAAAAATAAACTGAACTTTAGAAGTCATAAATAAAGTTAATCTGTTTGTAATCTATTGTGGTTGCAATTAATAATTTATTGAGTAATAAAGGAGATTAAAAAATTATTTAGAATTGAAATAAAAATGGAGGTTCAATAATAAATAACTGAAGAACATCTTATCGTTATAGGAGATTATGACATGCTAAATCGAATCATAAAAAACATTATCAAAAAATTATCTTATTCTATCAGTATCATGCTGGGCGGTATCACGCTATCTTACGCCGCCGTTATTCCACCAGATATACAATTGGCCGAAAAACAAGAGATTGTGCGTAATAATGGTTCAGAGCCGGCTTCATTGGATGTCGATAAAGTTGAAGGTAATGTAGCAATTAATATTATTAATGATTTTTTCGATACGTTGGTAAGTACAGATAAAGAAGGTAATGTCGAACCGAAACTGGCTGCAAGCTGGGAAACGAAAGATAATAAAACATGGATTTTTCATTTAAGGAAAGGGATCAAATGGTCTGATGGAACGCCAATTACGGCTCATGATGTGGTTTTCAGTTGGCGGCGTTTAACTGACCCTAAATCGCTTTCTCCCTATGGTAGCTATTTCGTTGATGCTTCTGTAGTGAATGCTAAAGAGATTTTGGCAGGGAGGAAACCAGCGGAAGAGCTTGGGGTTAAAGCATTGGATGATGCGACGCTAGAAGTAACGCTAGAAAAGCCGGTTGGCTATTTTTTACAGATGCTGGCTTTTCCCATAACAGTACCAATTAGTGAAAAGGTGGTTGAAAAATATGGGAATAAATGGACACAACCTGAATTTTTTGTTTCCAGTGGCGCTTTTAAATTAGCAGAATGGAGAGTGAATGAAAAAATTGTCGGTGTGAGAAACCCTTATTATTGGGATAATAAAAACACAGTAATCAATAAAGTCACTTATCTTCCACTTTCATCAGATATCTCAGATTTAAACCGTTATCTGGCCGATGAGATAGATATTACATTTACGATCCCATTATAAGCCTTTGCATCATTAAAAAAAAGTATAAGCTCGCAAGTTCATATTTCCCCGCTCCTTAGTACATATTACTACGCGTTCAACAACAAAAAGCCGCCATTTGATGATGTTAGAGTCAGGCAAGCACTGAGTCTTGCTTTGGATAGAGATATCATTGCGGATAAAGTTGTTGCCCAAGGCCAAATTCCTGCTTACACAATTATACCACCGGGGATCGGCGGTTTTAAGTTTAAACAGCCTGATTATGAAACATGGACACAAGCCCTACGTATTAAAAAAGCTAAGCAATTATTGAATGAGGCTGGATTTAATAAAAATAATCCTCTTAAATTTAATTTGGTTTATAACTCATCAGACATGCATAAGAAAATTGCTATTGCTGCAACTTCAATGTGGAAAAAGACTCTCGGAGTTATTGCTAATATTCAAACTGAAGAGTGGAAAGTTTTGTTGGATAACGAGCATCAGGGAAAGTTTGATGTTGTTAGAGGTGGATGGATTGGAGATTATAACAACCCAATGTCTTTTTTGAATATATTTACCACGAATCAAAGTAACAATACATCATTTTACTCCAATAAGGATTTTGATCATTGGGTAAAAAAATCGAGGGAAACTAATAAGAAAGAAGACTTTCAACAGGCTATCGATATTCTGACAGAGAATACTCCCATCGCTCCCGTTTATTATTATGTGACAGCTCAATTAGTGAAGCCTTATATTGGAGGTTATGATTCTAATCTTATTGGATTGACTTCTACGAAAGACCTTTATGTAATTAAACATTAGATTAGGAGCCTGCTTGGCAGGCTTTCCATGTTGATATTTGATCTCTGGGGGTTAAACCCGAAATTCGGGTGCCAATTGACTGAACCCCAATCCATTCTTTTTTTCCACTTTAATCTGAACAGGAATGCGTTCTTTTAATGCTTCTACGTGGCTGATTACCCCGATGGTTTTTCCTGAGGCATTGAGGTGATCCAGTGCATCCAGTGCGATATCAAGGGTTTCTGGATCAAGCGTACCAAAGCCTTCATCAAGAAACAGGGATTCTATTTGCGTCTTGTTACTCACTAAGTCAGACAAGGCGAGTGCAAGGGCAAGGCTGACAAGGAAACTTTCTCCACCGGAGAGGGTTTTGGTATCCCTGACGGCATCAGCTTGCCAAGTGTCCACGATTTGCAATTCCAGTCCACCATCATCTTTGCGTTGCAAATAGTAACGGCCATGCAATTTTTCCAGCCGGATATTCGCCAGATGTACGAGATGAGTTAATGTCAGACCTTGCGCGAAACGGCGAAATTTAGCGCCGTCAGCGGAACCAATCAGGTTATTGAGATAACTCCAGTCATCATAGTTTTGTTGCGAGAGCGCGATTTGTGTCAGTAGTGTCTGCTGCTGCTGGCGGCGAGTGGCATCGCTGTTTAACAGGGTTCTGACTTCGCCTTGTTGCAGGTTGTTGTGTTTCAGTTTTGCCGTAATGTCGAGCAGTATCGCTGATAATTGATGAGATTCATATTGCTCAAGCAGTTGTGGTTGCGTTTCTGTATGCCTCTGTAACGCTATTTCTGATTCACGGTGTTTTGTTTTGGCTTGCAATTGCTGTTGTTCAAGTATTGTTTGTAACTGTTGTAATTTTTCCCGTTGTTCAGGTTCCAATAGGGCACGTTCAAAAGCGGGTTGATCGGGAAAACCTTGTTGCGCCAATCCAGTTTGAAATTGAAGAGAGGCATGTTGGCTTTCTGCTATGGCTGCTTTACTGCTCTTTTCAATTTCATTGGCTGCACCAGCTAATTGATTCATTTTGTTTTGCAGTTCTTGCTGATGGAAAACGGCTTGTGTATAGGTTACCTCCAATTCATTGTATTTTTGTTGCAAAGCCTGACGAATGGTAATGACGGATTGCTCACCAAATAAATGATGGCGTGCTTGCCGTGTTTGTTCCAATAATTGCTTTTGTTTCTGCTGTTGTTCATTCAGGGTATGAATATGGATAACGAGCTTGCTTTTTTGTTTTTCCAATTCATGAAGTTGGCTTTGTAAGCCCGCCAACTCTTTCTGTAATTGCTGCCATCTTTCTAGTGAAGCATGATAATTTTTTAATTCTTGTTCACGTTGTTGCAGCCAGTTTTCTGTCTCTTGATGAGTTGGCAGTATAAAAGGTGTAGCCTGTAATTCAGTGCTTAATTGCTGTGCTGTGGCCGCATGATCGGATTCTATCTGTCGGATCTCGGCTGTTTTTTCTGCTAATAGTTTCTGGGATGAATCTTGTTTGAATTTCTCCAGTTCAATATTTTTCTCATGGGCTTGGTATTGTCCGCGATTGGCAGCCAGTGCTTTTTCCGCTGCTTGGCAGGCTTTTTCTGTTTGTAAAAGTGCTTCCTGTTGGTTCAGGTGTTGTTGATAAGCATATTGCCGTTGGTTGATAAAGTGATTAACAGGCTCTGCATCCATCGGCAATTCAGTGGCTTGTAACTGCTGGCAATGGTGTTCCCATTGTTCAACAAACTTCGCTAATTTAGCGTTGGATTGTGCAATATTTTGCTGTAATTGTTCGCTGATCTGCTGCTGGATTTGTTGTTTTTGCTGTAGGGTAGTGCGGTTTTCTTGTAGCTGGTCAATCTGTCGGCGCAAGGCTTTCAAACGATTTTCTGATTGTGGCAGGGCAATATTTTGGTATTCACGGATTAAAGGATGGTGAGTCGAACCGCAAAGCGGACAAGATTCTCCTTCTTTTAATTGTGTCCGTTCTTTTTCTAAGCTGATAATCCTTTGTTCTAACCGAATATGATTATCTAGATCGTCATAGTGTTGCTGCTTTTCTATCAACTGCTGATTGAGCGCGGTGATCTGATCAGGTAGCGGGTTAACTAATGCTTGAGATTGTGTCAGTTGGATCTGATCGGTGGCGATCGTATTCTTTAGTTGCTGGATCTGAGGTAGCAAGATCTCCAGTTGGTTTTGCGACAGTAACTGTTTCTGATAATTTGCTAAATATTTCTGTAACTGATCCAACGGATGCTTTTCTTGCAAAGCAGTGAGTTTGTTTTCCGCAGCAGTGAGGCTGTTGTGCAATGTTTGGTTCTGTATTTTTTGTTGCTTTAGTGCTGTGCTCAACGTATTCAAATGATCGTTTACACGGGCTATCTCTGTGGTAAGTTGCTGGGTGTTTTGCGTCAGTTGGTTTATTTTCTCTTGTCGTTCTTTCTGACGGACAAATAATTGCTTCCACTCTGGTAGTTTACTGTCCAAGGCGTGGTAATAGGGATGCTCCTCGTGGTAGGTTTCCAGCGCTGCTTGTTCTTTATTCAGCATATCTGTTTGGCTTTGCGCAACTTGATATTGGGATGAAATGTCAGAGAAATCGCGGTCTTGCCCAGCTATTTCTTTTTCAAGAGCGAACAGATCTTTTGCTTGCGTATCGATTTTATGATCGAGTGGCATGATCTCCTCTGTGATCAGTTTTTCCTGTTGATTTTGATGTTGCTGATGTTCTTCCCTCAGTTTTCCTAAATGTGTGAGTTCTTGTTCAGAGGGTTGCAGCCGTGCCTGTTGCTGCTGGCGTTCATTTTCTATTCTTGTTTGTTGTTCAATGAGCCGATTTTTTTCATTGAGAGCACGAAGATGTGCATCCCAGAATGGGCGGATTTTTTCTGCTGGTTCGCTGGCCGTAAGCTGCTGCAATTGAGGTTGGGCTTTTTGAATAACGTGCTCTGCTTGTTGTAAAAGTGACGTATTGTTTGCCAGTGATTGCTGAAGTTCATCCCGCCTGAAAAGCCACTGGTCGGCTATTTGTAATGCTTTAATCTGTTGGCTGAGTTGAGTTTCTTCTGTAGTCAGTTGTTGCTGCTGATCTTGGTATGCTTGCTGCTGTTCTGGTGTGAGTAATTCAATGGAGGAAGCTTTAGCGTGCTGAAGATTCAGCTCAGATTGAGCCTCTTTATGGCGTTGATAAATTTCTTGGGACAAAATGCCGTAAATTTCGGTGCCAGTTAGCTCTTCCAGTAGATCTGCCCGATCTTTATCCTGAGCATTTAAGAAAGCGGCGAAATCACCCTGTGATAAGAGCATTGATTTGGTAAAACGGCTAAAATCCAGTCCCGTTATCTCAGCGATTTTTTCTTTTTTGTCTTGGATTTTATCGGCCAAAATTTTACCGCTTTTTTTGTCCGCCAATTCAACTTTCGGGGCTTGTAGATTGCCATTAGCTTGGTTACGGGCACGGCGCTGGCTCCAGAATGCCCGATAAGCAACACCTTTGACTTCGAATTCCACTTCAGCAAGACATTCAGCCGTATGACGGGTCATTAATTCATTCTGAGAAGACGAAATGGTATTTAGCCTTGGTGTTTCATGATATAGCGCGAGACAGATGGCATCCAGCAAGGAGGTTTTTCCTGCCCCTGTTGAGCCTGTAATGGCGAATAATCCATTGCTGGCAAAAGGCTCTGCCGTAAAGTCAATTTTCCACTCGCCTTGTAGTGAATTGATATTTTTCAGCCGTAAGCTAAGAATTTTCATGGAATGCGCTCTTCATGTTATTGCTGAGATTGTTATTGATGAGACTGTTATTACTGAGAAATGTCATCCAGCGTTTGCTTAAATAGGGTAGTTATTCGTTGTTTCTGAGAAATATCTTTTATTTCAGCCAATGCTAAACGTCGTGTGAAGACTTCATTGACGCTGAGTTCAGTCAGAGTTTCTTTATTTTGCTCAGACATTGATAGCTGGCGGGGGTTTTTGCTGCGGTGCAGCAGAATAATCTCAACGGGTAGGCCTTCGCTTAGGGTTTGAATGCGCTTTTGGATATCGGGCAGGTAATCTTGAGTTGCGACTTCAATATCCAGCCAGACTGGGCGTTCTCCCTGATATTCCTTGAATGTTTGTAACTGTTCTTCTATTTGTTTCAAATTGCCACGAATTAATTGCATAGGCTGATAACGGGGAATGGGCAAAAGAGTGATGCCATCAAGTTTATCGGCTTTAAAGTCAACCAGACAGACACTTTTTTCCTGACCGACTTCGTCAAAACTGAGTGGAATAGGAGAGCCACTGTAGCGAATATGTTCTGATTTACTAATGACTTGAGGGCGGTGGATATGGCCCAGTGCAATATAATCGGCCGGTGGAAATGCCTGTGCAGGGAAAGCATCCAATGTGCCGATGTAAATATCGCGAACAGAATCCGTCGTGGAAGCACCCACTGTCGTGAGGTGCCCGGTTGCAATAATCGGTAATGGTTGCCCGAGCTGTTCTCGCAACGAACAAGCTTGTTGATAGAGCCGTTGGTAGTGTTCGGTAATGGCATTTTGCAATGCCTGTTGTTTTTGTGTACCAGATTGTCCGGCTTGACTGATCATGATATCTCGTGGGCGCAGGTAAGGAATGGCACAAAGGATCGCTCCTGCGTTCCCTTCTTTGTTATTCAGCACCTGTAATTGTTGCCCGACTTCTGCTTCAGCGTTGGCAATCACTGTTGTGTTCAGGTAGGTGAGCAGTGATTTTGATTCATTGAGAGTGGCAACGGAATCATGGTTTCCCCCGAGAATGATAAGCTGACAACCCGTAGGCTGGAGTGACACAATAAATTTGTTATAAAGCTCCCGTGCATAACTGGGTGGAGATCCTGTATCAAAAACATCTCCGGCAATAATCAGCGTATCAACTTGGTGTTGAATGATTTGTTCAATAAGCCACTGTAAAAAGTGCGTATGTTCTGCGGCACGATTTTTGGTAAAGAAATATTGGCCAAGGTGCCAATCTGATGTATGAATGATCCGCATGTTTTCCCACCATTGCCTATGTATCTTGCTTAGCTTGCTACTATTTATTAACTCGCTACTATTTATTAACTCACTACTACTTACTAACCCGCTACAATACCCTACTACACGCGCTAATTATAATGGGTGTGTGAGGGATGTCCTGTCCTATTCCACTCACGTTATTGAATTTTCGGGTTGGCTCGCATCCATAATGAAACACGACAAATGTCTGATAAATTTCTTGCAAACCGGATTACGGTTTGCTGATTGAAATATAAGCCTTTTCATAAAATTGTCATAAAATTGACTCATAATGTCCTAAAGTGAACGTTGCTGACTTCAATAATATTGACAGGATTAACCATGACTAAACGTATTTTGGTAGTGGAAGATGAAGTCCCGATTCGTGAAATGGTTTGTTTTGTACTGGAACAAAATGGTTATCAGACCGTTGAAGCTGAAGATTATGAGACAGCAATAGGGCGTTTGTCAGAGCCTTATCCTGATTTGGTGTTATTGGACTGGATGCTTCCCGGCGGTTCGGGGATACAGCTTATCAAGCAAATTAAGCGGGATAATAATACCAAGACGATCCCTGTCATTATGGTAACAGCTCGCGTGGAAGAAGAAGATCGGGTACGGGGTCTTGATGTCGGAGCTGATGACTATATCACTAAGCCGTTTTCACCCAAGGAATTAATTGCCCGTATCAAGGCTGTTTTGCGCCGTATTTCTCCTATGGAGGCGGGTGATGTCATTAATATGGATGGATTGATACTGGATCCGTCATCTCATCGTGTTTCCAGTCAAGGTCAGGATTTGGAAATGGGCCCAACTGAATTCAAACTTCTTCATTTTTTCATGACTCATCCAGAACGTGTTTATAGTCGTGAACAGTTACTTAATTATGTCTGGGGAACGAATGTTTATGTGGAAGATCGCACTATTGATGTGCATATCCTGCGTTTGCGCAAGGCGCTGGAGGTTGGGAAGCACGATAAAATGGTACAGACTGTTCGCGGTACGGGATATCGTTTTTCTACCCGTTATTGATGAGTTTGAGTGCCTTAAATGTTAATTGGCTATGTTGGTGTTAATTCGTAGTCGAGTTGTCATGCCGGAGAAAATAGCGTGCTTGAGCGTTTGTCTTGGAAAAAGTTGGTATTGGGCCTTGTGCTTTTTTGTCTTCCCGCCGTCATTTTGTCTATTTTTGTCGGTCATTTGGCTTGGTTGCTCGTCATCGCGCTATTTTTGGCTCTGATATGGCATGGGTATAATTTGCTGAAATTATCCGATTGGCTATGGTTGGATCGCAGTATGCTACCTCCTGCGGGTCATGGAGGATGGGAACCCATCTTTTATGGTATTTACCAGATGCAGCAGCGCAATCGCAAACGGCGTCGTGAACTCGCATTGTTGATTAAGCGCTTTCGTAGTGGAGCAGAATCACTGCCCGATGCGATTGTGATGATGACCACGGAAGGTCATATTTTCTGGTGCAATCGTCTGGCACAACATTTACTTGGGTTTCGTTGGCCGGAGGATAATGGTCAGCATATTTTCAATTTACTTCGCTATCCTGATTTCAGCCGCTATATCACAGCAAATGATTTTTCCCGTCCTTTATCCATCGAATTGAATAATGGCAATATGATGGAATTCCGGGTCATGCCTTATTCAGAAAAACAATTATTGATGGTGGCTCGCGATATTACCCAAAAACGATTGTTGGAAAATGCCAGACGGGATTTTTTCGCCAATGTTAGCCATGAACTTAAAACGCCACTCACTGTATTACAAGGCTATTTGGAAATGATGGCAGATCAGGAGCTTGATAGTAAGATAAATCAGAAAGCGATCGGGACGATGCAGGAGCAGATCCGGAGAATGGATGGCTTGGTGCAGCAACTATTGCACCTCTCTAAAATTGAGATAGGGCCGCAAGTGGATATGAATCAGGTCGTTGATGTTCCCGCTATGTTGGAGTTATTGCAGCAAGAAGCCCTGACATTGGGGGGAAACCAGTACAATATTGTGTTTAACATAGATGAAAACCTGAAAGTTTTTGGTAATGAAGAGCAGCTGCGCAGTGCGATGTCAAACCTTGTCTATAATGCTATTAAGCATACTCCTCTGGGAACACGAATTGAGGTGAGTTGGCTAAATATCTCTCAGGGAGCGTTGTTCAAAGTAGAGGATAATGGTGGGGGAATTGGCGCCGAACATTTACCTCGTCTGACAGAGCGTTTTTATCGTGTTGATCGTGCCCGTTCGCGGCTAACTGGCGGAAGTGGATTAGGGCTTGCGATAGTTAAGCATGCTCTGCATCATTACAATACTCATCTTGATATCTCGAGTGCATTAGGTTCTGGCTCAACTTTTAGTTTTTTATTATCGCTTAGGCTCATTGTTTCTGTCAAAAATAGTCCAACTAAAATTTTGTGACTGAGGTGAGGGCGTTGAGATGGAAAGTATAAACAAAGCAATCGTGGATTAAAAAAAGATATAGGGGATCAGTTTAATAGAATTGAATGTTAATAATACACATAAAAAATGATTTATTAATCAATATGGACAAAAAAAGTACAAATCATATAGTGTGTATTCAATGATAGATAACAATAATCACTGGTTTTAAAAGTGAGTTTGAAATATTGTTCTGGTTTTAGGTTTGCCGCTTGCCTTTTGGCGCTATAAAAGTTTTACTTGGGGGCAGTTGTTGGCGATTCTAGCTGTAATTACCTCTATCATTCTGTAATTACCTCTATCATTCTGTAACTTGCCGAATTTCAGTGAATATTATTGATTATTGGCTGTTAAATCTGAGGTCAGTCTCGCCAGTGAAAATTCAAGTATTTGCGATACTTAATATCGCATATACAATTCTTTTAGCAACAATATATTAACAATAATTATGGCACACCGTTTATCATCTAAGGATATCTGGGCATTAGGTTTTATGACCTTTGCCTTGTTCGTCGGGGCGGGAAATATTATTTTTCCGCCCATGGTTGGCTTGCTGGCGGGAGAGAATGTTTGGATCGCAGCTGCAGGCTTTTTGTTAACCGCTGTTGGCCTGCCAGTAATTACCGTGATCGCTCTAGCGAAAGTAGGTGGTGGTATTGAGGCACTCAGTTCGCCTATTGGTAAAACTGCGGGTTTGATTCTGGCAACTACCTGTTATATGGCGGTCGGCCCTTTATTTGCGACACCAAGAACCGCGACTGTTTCTTTTGAAGTCGGTATCGCACCATTAACTGGAACCGGTGAGCTTCCTCTGTTCATCTATAGTGTGATTTATTTTGCACTGGTGATCCTGATTTCACTGTATCCGGGCAAACTGCTTGATAGCGTCGGCCATATATTGGCTCCAATTAAAATTCTGGCATTGGCAATTCTGGGTCTTGCGGCTGTTCTATGGCCAGCAGGTAGTCCTATTCCTGCCATTGAAAGCTATCAGGAGATCCCATTCTCAAATGGCTTCGTCAATGGTTATTTGACAATGGATACGTTAGGCGCAATGGTGTTCGGTATTGTTATTGTCAATGCAGCCCGTTCCCGAGGTGTTGAATCTCCTTCTCTGTTAACTCGCTATGCCATGTGGGCTGGTTTGATTGCCGGACTAGGTTTGGCGCTGGTTTATCTCTCTTTGTTCAAATTGGGCGAAAGCAGCGGTTCATTGGTGCCAAAAGCGGAAAATGGAGCGGTTATCCTGCATGCTTATGTTCAGAATACTTTTGGTAGCTATGGCAGTTTCTTCCTTGCACTGTTGATTTTCATTGCCTGTATGGTGACGGCTATCGGTCTTACTTGTGCTTGTGCAGAGTTCTTTAGCCGTTATTTACCGTTATCGTATCGTGCACTGGTTCTGATCTTGGGCATCTTCTCCATGATGGTTTCTAATCTGGGGCTGAGCCATTTGATTACGTTCTCAATACCTGTGCTGACGGCGATCTATCCGCCTTGTATTACTCTGATATTATTGAGCTTTACATTGCGTTGGTGGAAAAACTTCAGCCGTATTCTGGCGCCAGCGATGTTAGTCAGCTTGCTGTTTGGGATTTTGGATGCTATTAAAGCGTCTGAGCACCTGTCTCACTTACTGCCATCATGGGTGACTCACCTGCCATTGGCCGATCAAGGTTTAGCGTGGTTGATACCAACGCTGTTATCAGTAGTGGTTTGCGCTATCTATGATCGCATCGCGGGAGGAGCAAAGCTCCCAAAGCATGAAGTACAGCAGGAACATGTCTGATTACCTGCTATCTGAATGATGATTGATGAGTTAATTTATTCATTCATCAAATAATAAAGAGAAGGGTGAGCACTTTAAAGTGCTCACCCTTTTTTATATTGGGTCTTTTATTGAGTTTCAGTAGCCAATAGCCGCACCAGCTGGGCGTCTGACATCATTGGAACCATAAATATACCTTTCACGAACAATACCTGAAACGGCTGAATCATTGCCTGAAGAATGGGGAGTGACTCCGCTGGCTCCTGGCAAGCCAATCATAATGAGTTCTGTGGCACCCCACGGTGTCTGCTCTACCATTTTGTAACCCATTTTATCCAGTAAATTCAGGGTATCTTTTGAAAGACCACGTTGTTCATAATAGACCTCATCAGGTAGCCATTGGTGGTGAATACGCGGGCTATTGACGGCTTCTTGTGGAGACATACCGAACTCGATGATATTTAGCGCAGTTTGCAACGTGATCGAAATAATACGTGAACCTCCCGGAGAGCCTAACACCAGAAAGGTTTTATTATCTTTGGTCACGATTGTCGGGCTCATTGATGATAGTGGGCGCTTACCTGCGGCGATTGAATTGGTTGCACCTTGTACCAGTCCATACAGATTTTTCTCACCGATTTTAGTTGTGAAATCATCCATCTCATCGTTTAGGAAAAAGCCCGTTCCCGGTGCAATGACAACCGCACCAAAACGTCCATTGATAGTGTAAGTCGTTGAAACTGCATTACCGTTTTTATCTACGACAGAATAGTGGGTGGTTTCTGGTTTTTCATGGGGGGCAATCCCCGGCTGTATTAATTTTGAAGGCGTTGCTTTATTTGGTTGGATCTCTTTTCTGATGGATTCAGCATAGCTTTTGCTTAACAGCCGATCCAGTGGGTTTTTAATGAATGCTGGATCACCAAGATAAGTATTTCTGTCTACATAAGCATGGCGCATGGCTTCCGTCAGAGTATGGATATAGGCAGCAGAATTGACCCCCATTGATTTTAGATCGTAACCTTCAACAATGTTCAATATTTCGCACAGGGTGACACCGCCGGAGCTAGGTGGTGGAGATGAAATAAATTTATATCCACGGTAGCTACAGGTAACAGGCTCTGTTTCTGTTGTGTAATAGTTGGCAAAATCTGCTGCGGTGATAATTCCGCCTGATTTTTTTGAGGCTTCTTCAACTAATTGGGGAATTTTACCGTGGTAGAAAGCATTTGTTCCTTCTTTCGCTATAGCTTCCAATGTGTTGGCCAAATCAGTTTGGATGAACTTATCCCCTGGTTCAAATGGTGTGCCATCTTTGTGCAGGAAAATACGAGCCGCTTCAGGATCTTGAGCGAAACGCTTAACTGTAGTGTCGAAGATATCGGTATCGCCCCGCGTCAGAATATAACCTTCGCGTGCCAGCTTGATGGCCGGAGCCATGACTTGCTCACGAGACAATGTACCATATTTTTTCAATGCCTCTTCAAATCCCATGACTGTCCCGGGTACGCCAATTGCTTTGTAGCCATATAAGCTGGCATTTTTGATGACGTTTCCGTCTTTATCCAAATACATATTGGCACTGGCGGCTGCGGGGGCGGTTTCACGGAAGTTAATGAAGGTATCTTTGCCATTTGCGAGATGGATAGTCATAAAGCCACCGCCACCAATATTGCCACAGCAGGGATTAACGACGGCTTCAGCATAACCGACAGCAACTGCGGCATCGATGGCATTTCCACCTATTTTAAGAATGTCGATGCCAGCTTGTGCAGCTAAGTGTTGTGCACTGACAACCATGCCGTTTTTAGCTTCAATTGCAGGTTCAGTAGCTGCATGAAGTGTACAGGAAACGAATAACGCGATAATAACAAATGGAATTTTCCAGATTTTGACCATGCCTTGTTCTCCTGAGCGTGAATCTATGGCGAAAGGGGGAATCGATCGTATTTTGGGATTGTATATTTTTTGTTAAAAATATGTGTCTCACCTTATCCAAAGCTCAGAATTTTGGAAAGATGATTTTCGTGTGTAAGGCGATAAAACGAAAAATATTAGGATAATTAATTTATTTGGATAAAAAAAACCAGTCGGCTAAGCGACTGGTTTAGGGTAATAAATAAAACGATGTTATTGATTTATGTAATTTTGAGCAGAATTACAGTTTGTCTGCATTTTTAGTCAGGTATTTTGCTACGCCTTCAGGTGAAGCGCCCATACCTTCTTGACCTTTTGCCCATTGAGCAGGACAAACTTCACCGTGCTCTTCGTGGAATTGCAGTGCGTCAACCATACGTACCATTTCATCAATGTTACGGCCCAGTGGCAGATCGTTAACAACCTGGTGACGAACAACACCATTTTTGTCAATCAGGAAAGAACCACGCAGAGCAACACCAGCTTCTGGGTGCTCAATGCCGTAAGCTTTCATGATGTCACGCTTGATGTCAGCAACCATTGGATATTTGACTTCGCCGATACCACCTTCGCTGATTGGGGTTTTACGCCATGCGTTGTGAACGAATTCAGAGTCAAAGGAAATGCCGATGACTTCAACACCACGTTTCTGAAATTCTTCATAGCGGTGATCGAAAGCGATCAGTTCAGAAGGGCAGACAAAAGTGAAGTCCATTGGCCAGAAGAAAATAACGGCAGGACGGCCATTCAGGTGTTTTTTCAGATTGAAATTATCAACGATTTCACCGTTACCGAGAACTGCAGCAGCTGTAAAGTCAGGGGCTTGGCGGGTTACTAAAACCATAATTGACTCCTGTGATTTTAAAAGGTGTTATGTGGAAACGGGTTACAGCATAAGGAATTAGGGTATAGCAATAAAGGATAAAATACCAATTGATATAATAGATTTTACCTATCAATAATCTATTTTTAATTCCTTTTAGCCTACATAAGATAAAACTATTTAGGAAAAGTGCAAGGTTCTGGGGAAATTTCCTGCTCTAGTAGACGCTTATTTGACGCCAATGTCATCATTTGCGGGTAGAATTGCCAAAATAGTGCTTCGAAATCAAGGTAGTGGTTTTCGATATCCTGATATGATCCCGCGAGCGCTGATAATTTGGGACGTCTTCTCGCCATGCCTTGCAGGACATTGGCAATACATGACATATCTGCATAGCGGATGAGCAAATTTTGTGACCAGAGATATTGATTGAGCTCTTGAAACTTTTCGGGAGTGGAGCTGAGATGAGGTTCTATATCGCGGCGGGCAAGATTGACAAATTCCGGCAGAGAGTAATTTTTTTCAAATTTGTCCCAATGCAGGGAAAGAAAGTGATCCCAGATGATATCAAGGGTAATTGGGGCAACTCGCCGATATTCACAGCGGAATAAGCGACGTGCTTCAATGACAAGCGGGTGTTTATCCGTCAGGGTGTCTACCCGGCGGTGCATACGGATACCTGCTACAATATCGGAACTGAATAATCCTTCTGGTGAGCCGCGAACGAAATCCGCCAGCAAATTTCCCAATAAGGAACTTTCCGATAATGCAGCTAAATGAAGATGTGCGAGAAAATTCATAGTGAGAGTATACCGTAAATAGTTAAACTAAGTGCTTCTTTGTTGCACCCTCGGGCTTGCAGCACTAGACTAGTCTGCCTGTTTTTTAGAATGATACAGATAAAATGCGTGTCGCTGATTTTACATTTGAATTGCCAGAAGAGCTGATAGCTCACTATCCTCAGTCGCAGCGAAGTGGTTGCCGACTGCTTTCCCTTAATGGTGAAACAGGGGAGCTGACGCACGGTATTTTTACTGATGTGCTGAATAAGTTGGAAGCTGGTGACCTGTTGGTTTTCAATAATACTCGCGTCATTCCTGCGCGCCTGTTTGGCCGCAAAACGACGGGGGGAAAATTAGAAGTTTTAGTCGAAAGGATGCTGGATAATAAGCGAGTACTTGCTCACGTTCGTGCGTCCAAAGCACCGAAAGAAGGCGCTGAACTTATTCTCGGTGAAGATGTTCTTGGTAAAGAAGTTCTCGGTGAGGAGCGAAGCATTAAAGCAACGATGCTGGCGCGCCACGATACGTTGTTTGAAATCCGTTTTGATGATGATCGTGATGTATTGGCTATTTTAGATGAAATCGGCCATATACCGCTGCCTCCTTATATTGCTCGTCCTGATGAAGATGCGGATCGGGAGTTATATCAGACGGTTTACAGTGAACGTCCCGGGGCAGTAGCTGCACCGACAGCCGGGTTGCATTTCGATGAGCCTCTTTTGGCTGCTCTGCGTGAAAAAGGCGTTGAAATGGCCTTTGTTACCCTGCACGTAGGCGCGGGCACTTTCCAGCCAGTCAGAGTGGAAACCATCGAAGATCATGTGATGCATGCTGAATACGCGGAAGTACCACAAAATGTGGTGGATGCGGTATTGGCATGTAAGGCACGTGGCAATAAAGTGATTGCGGTGGGAACAACGTCAGTTCGCTCCTTGGAAAGTGCTGCCAGAGCCTGTCAAGATGGCGTGATCGCGCCATTTTTTGATGATACCCAAATTTTTATTTACCCTGGATTTGAATATCAGGTTGTTGATGCGCTGATTACCAATTTCCACTTGCCGGAATCCACGCTTATCATGCTGGTTTCTGCATTTGCTGGTTATAAAAATACCATGAATGCTTATAAAGAAGCGGTAACAGAAAAATATCGTTTTTTCAGTTATGGTGACGCGATGTTTATCAATCGTAATACAGTGGCATCAAAAGAAACGTTATCGAAATAAAAGCGTTTAAAATTAAAAGAGTCGTTATTCCAGATCCGCTGGTGTTAACGGTGTCTAAACATCGCATCAGACTGTTTTTCTGATGTCTGGAGGTTAAGTGAAATTTGAGTTACAAAAGACGGATGGGAATGCCCGTCGTGGTCGATTGATTTTTGATCGTGGCGTAGTGGAAACCCCGGCATTTATGCCGGTGGGCACTTACGGTACAGTAAAAGGTATGACACCGGAAGAGGTGAAAGAAACAGGTGCTCAGATCCTCTTGGGAAATACTTTCCACCTATGGCTGCGTCCGGGGCAGGAAATCATGAAATTGCATGGTGACCTGCATGATTTTATGCAGTGGCATGGACCTATCCTGACAGACTCGGGTGGTTTTCAGGTATTTAGCCTGGGTGCGATGCGCAAAATCAAAGAAGAGGGAGTTCATTTCCGTAATCCAATCAATGGAACGCCTGTATTCCTCAGCCCTGAAAAATCCATGGAAATCCAACATGATTTGGGTTCCGATATCGTTATGATTTTCGATGAATGTACTCCATACCCTGCGGATTGGGATTATGCGAAGCGTTCCATGGAAATGTCATTGCGTTGGGCAGCACGCAGCCGTCAGCGCTTTGATGAATTGAGCAATAAAAATGCATTGTTTGGCATCATTCAAGGTAGTGTCTACGAAGATTTACGTGATGTATCGGTAAAGGGACTGGTAGAAATTGGTTTTGACGGCTACGCTGTGGGTGGTCTGGCTGTTGGTGAGCCAAAAGAAGATATGCATCGTATTTTGGAACATGTCTGCCCGCAAATCCCGCAAGATAAGCCACGCTACCTGATGGGAGTCGGCAAGCCAGAAGACTTGGTTGAAGGTGTTCGTCGTGGTATTGACATGTTTGACTGCGTGATGCCGACACGTAATGCCCGTAATGGTCATCTGTTTGTGACAGAAGGAGTTATCAAGATCCGCAATGCCAAACATAAAGAAGATACTTCTTCACTGGATGAGCATTGTGACTGCTATACTTGCCGCAATTATAGTCGTGCATATCTGCATCACCTTGATCGCTGTAACGAAATTCTTGGTGCAAGGCTGAATACAATACATAATTTAAGGTATTATCAACGTTTGATGGCTGGAATTCGTAAAGCCATTGAAGAGGACAAACTGAAACAGTTTGTTGAAGAGTTTTATCAGCGGATTGGCAAACCCGTTCCGTCGTTAAATATATAATTTGGCGTGACTAACCAGCCTTAATATGTGTAGCATATTGGGCTGGTTTTTGATCGAGCCACTGTCGATTTTCGATAACAATTTTCGAGGGCTATGTGATAACCATGTCTTCGATAACAATGAGGGAAATTTAATGAGTTTTTTTATTTCTGAAGCTGCGGCAGCTTCTGGTGCGCAAGCTCAGGGGAACCCATATTCTCTGATTATCATGCTGGTTGTTTTCGGTTTGATTTTCTATTTCATGATCCTGCGTCCACAACAAAAACGTACCAAAGAACATAAAAAATTGATGGATTCCATCTCCAAAGGGGATGAAGTGCTGACTTCTGGTGGTTTGGTTGGGCGTGTCTCTAAAGTGTCAGAAACAGGCTATGTTGTGATTGCCTTGAATGACACCACAGAAATAACTGTCAAACGTGACTTCGTTGCTGCCATTCTGCCGAAAGGTACAATGAAGGCTATTTAATTTTCCGATTTTCCCGAAGGGAACTGCCGTGTTGAACCGTTATCCTTTGTGGAAGTATCTGATGCTGATCGCTGCGATCCTCATCGGTTTGCTTTATGCACTTCCCAACCTTTATGGTGAGGATCCGGCTGTACAAATCACTGGCGCGCGAGGCATCGCCGCCAGTGAAAAAACGCTGGACCAAGTCCGTAATGTTTTAGAAAAAGACCAAATCAAGAGCAAGTCTATTGCACTGGAAAATGGGGCAATTCTTGCTCGTTTCAGTAATTCTGATGTTCAGCTCCGTGCCCGTGAAGCGCTGGTTTCTGCATTGGGTGAACAGTATGTTGTAGCGCTGAACCTTGCACCTGCGACACCTGGCTGGTTAAGCAAAGTCGGTGCTGAGCCGATGAAATTGGGGCTTGATCTGCGTGGTGGTGTTCACTTCTTGATGGAAGTGGATATGGAAACTGCCCTGAGCAAGTTACAAGAACAGAACATTGATAGCTTACGCATTGAGTTGCGTGATCAAAACATTCCTTATTCTACTATCCGCAAAATTGATAATTACGGCGTCGAAGTTCGTTTCCGTGATGGCGACACACGTTCTAAAGCTGACAGCTATCTTGAGCCTCGTCACCGTGATTTAGTGTTCTCCACGGGTGCAAACAACGTGCTGAAAGTTGTCATGAGTGATGAGCGCCTGCGTGAAGCCCGCTCTTATGCTGTGCAGCAAAACATCACTATTCTGCGTAATCGTGTTAACCAATTAGGGGTTGCTGAACCTCTGGTTCAACGTCAGGGTGCTGACCGTATTGTTGTTGAACTGCCAGGTATTCAGGATACCGCCCGCGCGAAAGAGATCCTCGGTGCAACCGCAACACTGGAATTCCGTTTGGTCAATTCCAATATTGACCAGAATGCGGCGCAGGCTGGCCGCATTCCGGCTGATTCAGAATTGCAGTATACCCGCGATGGTAACCCTGTTGTACTGTACAAGCGTGTTATCCTGACAGGTGATCACATCACTGACTCCACTTCGAGCACTGATGAGAATGGCTACCCACAGGTTAATATCTCTTTGGATAGTGCTGGTGGCACGGCAATGTCTAATTTCACCAAAGATAATTTGCAAAAACCAATGGCAACGCTGTTTGTAGAATACAAGGACAGCGGTAAGAAAGATGCTAACGGCCGAGCACTTTTGGTTAAGAAAGAAGAAGTCATCAACATTGCTACCATTCAGTCACGCTTGGGTAACAGTTTCCGCATTACGGGAATTGGTAACCCTGCTGAGGCTCGTCAGTTATCACTATTGCTACGTGCAGGTGCGTTGATTGCACCAATCCAGATTGTGGAAGAGCGTACCATCGGGCCAACTCTGGGCTTGCAGAATATTGAGCAAGGTCTTGAGGCATGTTTGTGGGGCTTGATTTCTTCCATCCTGTTCATGGTGATTTACTATCGCAAGTTTGGTTTTATCGCGAGTAGCGCACTGCTGGCTAACCTGGTTCTGATTGTGGGTATCATGTCCTTGTTGCCGGGAGCGACACTGACCATGCCGGGGATTGCAGGTATCGTCCTGACACTTGCTGTGGCCGTGGATGCGAACGTTTTGATAAACGAACGTATCAAAGAAGAGTTGCGTAACGGGCGCACTGTACAGCAGGCTATCCATGAAGGTTACAAAGGTGCGTTCTCCAGTATTATCGACGCAAACCTGACTACGCTGATTACCGCCGTGATCTTGTATGCTGTGGGAACAGGCTCTATCAAGGGCTTTGCTATCACAACCAGCATCGGTGTGGCGACTTCAATGTTCACCGCCATTGTGGGAACACGTGCAATCGTGAACCTGCTGTACGGTGGCAAGCGTATCAATAAGCTGTCAATTTAAGGAGCACGTTGTGGCACAGGATTACACTGTTGAACAATTAAACTATGGGCGTAAAGTCATCGACTTTATGCGCTGGGACAACGTTGCCTTTGGTATTTCGTTACTGTTATTGGTCGCTTCTATTGTCATGATAGGAGTTCGCGGGTTTAACTGGGGGCTTGATTTTACTGGTGGTACGGTAATCGAAATTAACCTGAGCAAACCTGCGGATCTTGATAAGATGCGAGAAGGCCTGACAAAAAATGGCTTTTCTGATGCACTCTTGCAAAACTTTGGCAGCAGCCGTGATGTTATGGTTCGTATGCCGCCAGTATCAGGCAATGCAGGGCAAGAACTGGGTAATAAAATTATCTCAGTCATCAATGCCGATATCGATAAAGAAGCAACCGTTAAGCGTGTTGAATTTGTCGGCCCGAGCGTAGGCAGTGAGCTTGCGCAGACCGGGGCGATGGCACTGTTGGTAGCACTGATCAGTATCCTGATTTATGTCGGATTCCGTTTTGAATGGCGTTTGGCATTGGGAGCGGTTATCGCACTAGCCCATGACGTGGTTATTACATTGGGTATACTGTCGTTATTCCATATTGAGATTGACCTGACAATTGTGGCATCTCTGATGTCTGTTATCGGTTACTCATTGAACGATAGTATCGTTGTGTCGGATCGTATTCGTGAGAACTTCCGCAAAATACGCCGTGGTACTTCGTATGAAATCACGAACGTCTCTCTGACCCAGACACTGAGCCGTACCATTATGACGTCAGCAACGACACTGTTGGTCGTGATGATGCTTTACATCTTTGGTGGCGAAATGCTGAAAGGCTTCTCATTGGCAATGTTAATCGGGGTTTCCATCGGTACAATATCTTCTATCTATGTGGCGTCAGCACTGGCGTTGAAATTGGGTATGAAGCGCGAACATATGATTCAGCAGAAAGTTGAGAAAGAAGGGGCAGATCAGCCTTCCATTCTTCCTTGATTGCTTAGCATACCTTACTAAAACACCCTGTTAGTACTCACTGACAGGGTGTTTTTATTATCACTTCAAGGTACACTGTTATCCCTTCGGTTAACTGTCAGGAAACGATATGCATTGCCCATTTTGCGCAGCCGTTGATACTAAAGTTATTGATTCCCGTTTGGTTGGGGATGGCTCACAAGTGCGCCGTCGCCGTCAGTGCTTAGAATGTCATGAGCGCTTCACTACGTTTGAGGTTGCAGAACTGGTGATGCCGCGAGTTATTAAAAGTGATGATATTCGTGAGCCTTTCGACGAAGAAAAATTGCGTCGCGGAATGCAGAAAGCTCTGGAAAAGCGTCCTGTCAGCTCTGATGATGTGGAAACAGAGATTAGCCACATTAAATCACAGGTACGGGCAACAGGAGAGCGTGAAATTCCGTCAAAGATGATCGGGAATTTCGTGATGGATGCACTGAAAAAGCTTGATAAGGTCGCTTATATTCGCTTTGCATCTGTTTACCGTAGCTTCGAAGATATCCGTGAATTCGGTGAAGAAATAGCCAAATTACAAGACTAAACACCATGACTCCCGATGAAAAAATGACCCTTAATGCACAAATGACCCCAGATGAAAAATATATGTCTCGTGCGCTGGCATTGGCGTATCTGGGACGATTTACGACATCACCGAATCCGAATGTAGGTTGCGTCATCGTTAAGGATGATTACATTGTGGGTGAAGGTTTTCATTTACGGGCTGGTGAACCTCATGCTGAAGTTCATGCTCTCCGTATGGCTGGCGACAAGGCAAAAGGGGCGACGGCCTATGTGACTCTTGAACCATGCAGCCATCACGGCAAAACCCCTCCTTGCGCTGATACTTTGATTGAAGCGGGAGTCAGTCGCGTAGTGGCGGCAATGCAAGATCCGAATCCACAGGTTGCCGGACGGGGATTGTATAAGTTGCAGCAGGCAGGTATTGCTGTTGAGCATGGTGTGATGATGGAACAAGCAGAAGCGGTGAACAAAGGGTTCTTCAAGCGGATGCGTACCGGTTTTCCTTATCTGCAACTCAAAATGGGAACATCACTGGATGGGCGTACCGCATTAGCCTCAGGGGAAAGTAAATGGATTACCTCACCTGAAGCCCGTCAAGACGTGCAAAAATTGCGGGCACAATGCAGCGCAATTCTGAGTACCAGCGCAACCGTATTGGCTGATGACCCTTCCTTGACTGTCCGCTGGAATGAGTTAGGCGCGGAAGTTCAGGCAATTTATCCTCAAGAAAATTTACGTCAACCAATCAGGATTATTGTTGATAGTCAAAATCGTGTGACACCACAGCATCAAGTTGTGCAGCAAACGGGGCAATGTTGGTTAGCACGTACTTCCATTGATGAACAGATGTGGCCCGATAATGCAGATCAAATCTTATTGCCTGCACGTCCCTTACCAGATTTAGCATATAAGGCTGGAAATAACCTTGAACAGAGTACAGGGATTGATCTGGTATTGTTGATGATGCTACTCGGTAAACGTCAAGTGAACTCGGTGTGGGCAGAATGTGGGCCAGCATTGGCCGGAGCATTGTTATCGCTAGGATTAGTGGATGAACTGATTCTTTATATGGCACCGAAAATATTGGGCAATAGTGCTCGTGGATTGTTTGATATCCCGGAATTGCAGAAATTATCAGATGCGCCTGAATTCACACTGTTTGATGTGAAGCAAGTTGGCCCTGATTTGCGCTTACGCCTGCGTCCAGTTTATTAAAGCAATCAACTTGGTCGCGCTGATTATGAAATAAAAATCGGGTACTCGGAACGTCTTGATTTAAGTTTGAACATAAATCAAGACGCAGAGAAAAAGAATGTGATAAGATCCGCGCCCCTGCGGATATGAATAAGGTATAAGGACGGCTATGAACGTAATCAAAGGTGTTGTTGCAGCTCCTGAAGCCCGCATCGCCATTGCGATTGCCCGCTTTAACAACTTCATAAATGACAGCCTACTGGAAGGGGCCTTGGATGCGCTGGAGCGTATCGGTCAAGTTTCTTCAGACAATATCACCGTAGTATGGGTTCCGGGTGCTTATGAATTGCCACTGGCGGTCAAAGCACTGGCTGAGTCCCAAAAATATGACGCGGCTATTGCTCTGGGAACTGTTATCCGTGGTGGTACAGCCCATTTCGAATATGTTGCTGGCGAGTGTAGCTCTGGTTTATCTAATGTGGCGATGACCAGCAATATTCCTGTTACATTTGGTGTTCTGACAACCGAAAATATTGAGCAGGCAATTGAACGCGCTGGCACTAAAGCGGGCAATAAGGGCGCGGAAGCTGCCTTGACCGCATTGGAAATGATCAATGTAATTAAAGCCATTAAAGGCTGAGTTTTCTAGTTTTAATTAAGGGGAATTTTGTGAAACCTGCTGCTCGTCGTCGTGCTCGTGAGTGTGCTGTCCAGGCAATTTATTCATGGCAATTATCCAAAAATAGTATTGCTGATGTTGAATTGCAGTTTCTGTCAGAGCAGGACGTAACCGGTGTTGATGTCACCTATTTCCGTGAGTTGCTATCCGGGGTAGCGGTCAATGCTACAAAATTGGATACTTTGATGGCACCTTATCTTTCTCGTCAACTTGAAGAGTTAGGTCAGGTGGAAAAAGCCATCTTGCGCGTTGCGATGTTTGAACTAAGCTTTCGTGATG
Organism: Xenorhabdus hominickii; assembly: GCF_002632725.1. GTDB lineage: Bacteria > Pseudomonadota > Gammaproteobacteria > Enterobacterales > Enterobacteriaceae > Xenorhabdus > Xenorhabdus hominickii. The sequence goes on along the minus strand of NZ_NJAI01000001.1, from coordinate 16,935 downwards.
ATGTTCCCTACAAAGTGGCTATTAACGAAGGTATCGAACTGGCAAAAACGTTTGGTGCTGAAGATAGCCATAAATTCGTGAATGGGGTATTGGATAAAGCTGGCCCGGCAGCACGTAAGAAAAAGTGATTGCTTGTCAGGAGTTCCCCATTATAACTCGATGATTTTATACATAAGGCCGGTATTCCGGCCTTATGTGCTCATCGTTAGTCAATTTTTGGAATTCTATTATGGCATGTGGTGAATTTGACCTCATTGCACGTTATTTCAATCGCCATGTCATTCGCCGACGTGATGTAAGTCTAGGGATTGGTGATGATTGTGCGCTGATGACCGTTGCAGATAAGCAAGAACTCGCGGTAACAACGGATACGTTAGTTTCTGGTGTTCATTTCCTTCCTGATATCTCACCAGAGGATTTGGCCTATAAAGCTCTGGCTGTCAATATCAGTGATCTGGCTGCTGTTGGAGCAGATCCAACTTGGGCATCTCTTGCTTTAACGTTACCGACCGTCAATGAGGATTGGTTAAAACGATTCAGTGATAGTTTGTTTGAACAACTAAACTATTACGGTATGCAGTTGATCGGTGGGGATACCACAAAAGGCCCCATGAGTTTGACTCTCACTGTACATGGTTTGGTTCCGGCAGGTAGGGCGTTACGCCGTGCGGGTGCGAAGAACGGAGACTGGATTTATGTGACCGGGACGTTGGGTGACAGTGCTGCAGGACTTGCTCTGTTGCAAGAGCACCTGACAGTGGAAGATACCGCGATCCATAACTGGTTGGTTAGACGCCATCTTCGCCCGCAACCACGGGTTTTACAGGGGCAGGCACTGCGTGATCTGGCCTCTTCGGCAATTGATCTGTCTGATGGCTTGATTTCTGATCTCAATCACATCCTGACAGCCAGCCAATGTGGCGCACGTATTAATCTGGATGCGTTACCGTATTCGGAAGCACTACAACAATATGTTGCTCCAGGGCAAGCATTGAAATGGGCGTTGAGTGGTGGGGAAGATTATGAATTGTGCTTCACCGTGCCAGAGCTTAACCGTGGTGCATTAAATATGGCATTAGCTCATACAGGCGCAAGTTTCTGTTGCGTTGGGCAAATCAGGCCAGAATCAGAAGGTATCCGCTACTTTAACAACAACGAAGAAATTGAGCTGGATCTGAAAGGCTTTGACCATTTTAAAACTGATAAAAAGCCGGTAATACCTTGTTCGGTAGCACAGCAGACAGAAAATGACCAAACGGAGGGAACGCATGGATGATGCGAAACGCCGCCTAAAAATGAGTAATCCGTGGCATTTATTGGCGACGGGTTTCGGCAGTGGTTTATCGCCGATTATGCCGGGCACAATGGGTTCAGTGGTGGCGATCCCTTTTTGGTTACTGTTGGTGCAGTTGCCTACCTGGGGAATTTGGTTAGCTATCTTGTTGGGTACAGTCATTGGTTGCGTGATTTGCCAAAAAGCAGCCGATACCATGCAGGTGGACGATCCCGGTTGTGTCGTTTGGGATGAATTCATTGGTATGTGGATCACATTAATGGCAATCCCAGTGCTCAACTGGCAATGGGTGTTGGTTGGCTTTGTGGTATTCCGCATTTTCGATATGTGGAAACCGTGGCCGATCCGCTGGTTTGACCGCTATGTAAAAGGCGGGGTCGGTATCATGCTGGATGACATTATCGCGGCGATATTTTCGGTTGTGGTGATCTGGCTATTGAATTTCTACCAACTATTGCCTTTCTGAGTATTCTGCCTTTCTGAATCTTCGCTTTTATCGTTGTGATAATTAATAAATTAGCCACTGGAACTAGTGGCTAATTTATTTTTATCGACGGCTTATTTGTGCTCAGTGCGTTGCCCCGCCTATAACAGTGATATCTGATTTATTGCTCCATGCTGTTTCAACAGTGATTTTTAATGCCTTCGTCATTAACTCCAGAGCTATGCTTGGTTGATGGGAAAATTTTGCGGATTGTTCTGGTAAATAAGGAACGTGAATAAATCCACCACGTATGGAAGGATAATTCTGAGTTAAATGATGCAATAAGCCATACATAACATGATTACATACAAAGGTTCCGGCGGTTTGGGAAACCGAAGCGGGAATACCTGCTGTATTTAACGCTTTCACGATTGCCTTGATGGGCAGAGTAGAAAAATAAGCGGCAGGGCCACCCGCAATAACGGGGGTATCAATTGGCGATTGCCTGCATTATCAGGAATTCTTGCATCATTGATATTAATTGCGACGCGCTCTACGCTGATAGCCGTTCTGCCTCCCGCCAGCCCGACAGCAATCACCAGTTCAGGCTGGTACTTATTGATAGCGGTATAAAGCTGCTGCAAGGATATATCGAAAACACAGGAAAGTTGGCAAATTTCAACTTTCTTATCAGCGAATTGGTATCCCTGCAATGGCCTGCTGGCTTCCCATGATGGATTAATTGCTTCCCCACCGAAAGGCTCAAATGCTGTGATTACCGAGACGTTCAGAACTTTCTTGCCGTTGTTCTGGTGTACGTTGATGATAGTTTCCTAAACGAACCCCGCCAAACCCTGCCAGAAGTGCCATAACAACCACCAATATTCCAACACTGACATGAGCGATTTTCTGGGCATGAGTTTCATCAGTGACCCAAATCGCCACCAGATCGCCACTCCATTTCCCTACTAAAAAGATGAAACCATACAGTGCCCAAAATAGCCCTGTAGTTAAACGACGGGGATTCGCTTTGTCACGCCATGACATGACCGCGACAGCGAGCAAAAGAAGCCCTGCCAACACATAGAGATAAAACCGATCATGATGACGGCGATCCCGATCAGAGGCCAAAAATTGATGGTTTGCTGCATATTTTACTTCCCCATAGATAAGTTTATCGTTGTTATGTTGTTGGCTCACATGGTGACTTTTGTTAAATCATTTTTTGTATTGTTGAACAAAATAAATAGTGAGTGATTAACTAATAGGCAAATAAAATTCACATGGAATTATAAAAATGGAATGCAGATCACTTTTTAAGGGATATATAGTGAACGGATTCAACCAATCGCTTAAAAGTAAATTAATAAATAAAGTTGGAAAATAGAGATGATTGTCTGATGAATAAATAGGGGTATTTTTGATAAATAGTAATTTAAAATTTTATTTTTAGTGTAATTAAAATATATTTTTAATTGGTTTATTATTTTTAAGTTTTTTCTATTGGACATCCATTAATGTAAAATTATTTATATATTATTAATTTATGTCAATTGCTAATTAAATAATACCAATTCATAATGTATTTATTAAAAGACGATTTATTTTGTTTTTATAGTGTTATTTTATGGTGTTATGAATAATAATAAAAAATATTTTTATCTAAATTTTTTGAATTTATAAAAATAAATTAACGTTCGGTAGTTCTTTGTTTTATGTATTTATAATTGGGTGTTTTTATCATCTGTAAATACGGTTTTTTTCTATTACATATTTTAATTTTGTTTGAGAAAGAAATGAGAGTTAGCACAGCGTGTAGCTTTTCTTTAAGGGGAAAGGAGTAAGTAGTGAATCAGTTTGAATATTATTATCAGTGGAAAATTGATGACTTGATGAAACTGGAGGAAGCGGTTAGTGAGGAGAGTTCACATCTCAATGATACTCTCAGCGGGCGGGATCCCGATGTAGAAAGGCTTAATGAAGAAATATATTTAGAAATAGTCAACGATGTTAAAGAAGAATACGGGATAAATTTTATTTAAATCCTAAATTTCCAAGTTATCTTAAGGTGTATGAATATATTTATGATTCAACAAGTATATTTTTATCCCAATATTTTTATATTCGCTATATGGATAATATATTTTATGAAAAATCCACAGTGTGGCGAAATTTATTATTAGATGAGGTGTTTCCCCTTTTTTATTATTGATAACTCTATTTATTTATATTTGTTTTTTTTTACATAAACCTACATCTTTTTTTATTGACAGAGAAAAGAATATTTTTATACGTGGGAAAAAGGAAAAATGTATGCTGCACGTTATACTCAATTAGACGCTGTTCATGTTTCTGATATTTTGTTTTTAAGAACTTATGGGTTTGGTGAAAACAACAACTTGGTTATTCATGTTTTCGAACCTAGTATCCTTGATATTCTTATTTCAAGAATAGGTAAAGATTATTTGTTGGCCTTTATGGCTAAATATCTCATTCAAGGAAAAGAGTTAGCCAGTTCGGTCGATTTTCAACGCCCTGTGCTCCCTTTTTGAAAGACAACTTAGGAGTATTAGACAAAAAGACAGTTACACATATCGCATATTTCTAATATTGGCCATAACCATATACTCGTATTTTGAGCTGCCTTGAACAACGAAACTGCGGGAAATAACCGTCTTGCCATATGACGTTTGAGCAGCAGATCCAACAAACTTAGTCAGATGAGTCCTGTAGCCCGCTCTTTTTTTCTCGTGGCAAAAACCTGCCAGTTTTGGCAGAGATTTCTCCTGTCCGTTACGTGCTGAACGATAAGAGGATTGAGTGATTTGCTTCCCATGATTTTTATTCCCTCCATAAGTGTTTTCTCTTCCCCCTTTCTCCATTGATATAACTGTTCGTCAAATTATTTTGAGCGGATATAAATTTGATGATGTGAAATCAATAATTTTATCGTCTGTTTTCCTATCTTGTAATTACCATCCTAAAAATAACAATATTAAATAATAACCAATGGTTATTTATATCTTTAATAATATTCCCATGATTTCCATAGTACATAAAAATGATTATTTTTCTATTTTGTTAGATATTTTATGATTGTTGTATTACTTAAAATGATATTTATTTGATTTTGATATGAAAGTATATTTTTGCGAATAAGTTGTTTGCTAGCAAACTCGATTTTTTAATAAAAAAAGCTATCGCTGGTTAAATTTTATTTATTTTATTCTGTATTTATTGCACTGGGCGGAATAATAAATCTGTTAGTGTGTTAGATGTTATTTATTAATGATTTATGATTAATTTCCAGTTTGTATTATTTATAAGATCATTGTTTTAAAAAGAAACCACTAGGATAACCTTCACTTATATTCACCGTTATATCAAGGATGAAGACTAATAAAAAAGAGACAGCAAGGGTTTATATTTAATCAAACAATAGCCTGAATATGTTTCCAAAGCAGGATGCCTGCCTAATTAAAAATTCTTATAACGACGATAACTCACAATATCTACCTAGCAGCCAATTTAGGTATGAGGATGCTGAGGTATTGCTTTTCTAATTTATCGCCAGGACTGATTCAAAAAGTAATTACCTGATCTCTGGTCAGGTAAACAAGTTTTTATTTAATAATAAATTCGAAAGGAGTATCCGTATGGATAGCATTCTGGCCTCTCCATTTACACGCCTATTTTGGAATGAATGGATTCTTGAACCTGACTCAGTTAAATACCATATGGTCATAGACCAAACGATTCAGGGCGATTTAGATGAAAGTAAATTGAGATCGGCTATACAGGGATTGATGAATCAATATCCATTATTTCAGTATCAGCTTGATGAAGAAAGTAGTGAATTATATTGGAAATCTGGTTCGAATAGCCTTAATCCCCTACAACTTTTTGACTGTGAAAAAAAACTGCCTCAGTTTGTTTCACAACCATTTGATTTAAGGCAAGGGCCACTTATCCGGTTTGGATTGTTCCGACAGTCAGAGCGACAATTTCAATTGGTCATTGTATTGCACCATATTGTAGTGGATGGAGGGAGTACCGAAGAGCTCTATCACGCTATATCGGATTTGTATAATCAGCGCCCCCTGCGTCATACCCCGCTGACACTAGAGCAAGTTGCGGAAAAGTTTGCACAATATCGTCAGCAGATCAAAATATTGGAAGAACATCAGCCGGAACAGTTCTGGAAAACATGTCTGGCTGATGTGGCAGCAACTAATCCGTTGCCTTATTTATCAGAACTGGCGAAAGATGAACAGGAACTGATCGGAGAGGTTCGTTTCAATCTGCCATTAAGTGATTGGCAGCACCTTAAACGTTCTCTGCGGCACTGTACGCCATTTCTGGTGTTCAAAACGTTGTGGGCGGCACTGATTGCTCAATATATACCTGATGGAAAGGTTCACGTCAGTTATCCTGTTGCCGTGGCAGGGGGAGAGTCTCTTTCATTGGGTGCCCAAATCAACACCGCTGTTTTTCCCTTACAATTGGATGATACAGCCAGCTTTGCTTCGCTTTACCAGCATGCGTTAAATTATACCTCATCATTGAAGACACCATCCGGTCTGCGTTGCTCATATTGGCCACTTTTTAAGGTGTTACCCGTTACCCCTATCCGTAAGTTAAATGTCGTTGTAAATCAAGCTCATTTCAAGGATTTCTGTCTGGAACTGGAGGGTTGTGAAGTTAATTACAATCACCGTTTCAACAACGACTTGGCTGATTCGGAATGGGCGCTGGAATATCAGCAGCAAGGTGATCAATGGGCTTTCCGTATCCGCTACCCACGCAGCCGTTTCCACCCTGAACAAATTACTGCTTTGGCTAAGCAGTTCCAGCAATTACTGGTTAATGCCCTGACAAATCCAGAAAAACCAATCCGACAATTTTCGTTCCTGACGCCGGATCAGCGTATGGCCTTACTGAAATATGGTCATCAGGGAGAGCAGGCCGATGTCCCGGAAACAACGATTCATGAAAAGTTTCAACAGCAGGCTTGCTTGCATCCACAACAAATCGCGTTGATTGATAACCAGCAGCAATTCAGTTATGCGGAATTGGAACAACGTAGTAACCAACTGGCTCAGTTGATACGGGAACGCTATCTGCAAACAACAGGACAATCATTAGCCCCTGATACATTATTGCCGATTTTTATGAATCGTGGGGTTGATATGGTGGTTGCCATGCTGGCCGTGATGAAAGCGGGAGCGGCCTATCTGCCTCTTGATCCGCAAGTCCCAACGCAACGGCTGGCCTATATTCTGACCGATAGTCAATCCCGGCTGGCAATTACGGATATGGCGCATCAGCCTATATTGCGTGATTACGGGCAAAACCTGGCTTTGCTGACATTGGGCAGCCATGGGGATGATTATTGTGATCAGCCAGCCAGCGCGCCGATAGCTGCCTCAAAGCCGAATTCATTGGCCTACTCCATCTATACTTCTGGCACGACAGGCCGTCCGAAAGGGACTCTGCTGGAACATCGTGGGGTATTACTCATGTTGGATGGTCTATATGCCAAGGTGATTAAGGGCATTGAACAACCTCAACGCTGGCTACAGTTTGCTTCGCTGGCATTTGATGCCCATGTGTTCGAAACCTTCATGGCATTGTGTTTTGGTCATACATTGGTGGTTGCTTCAGAAGAAGAGCGCCATGATCCTGACTTGTTGATAAAATTAATTGAAACTTATCAAGTTGAAATAGCCACTTTCCCTCCCACTCTGTTGAAAACAAAACCGGTGTTACCTGCCCGATTGCAAAATATTCTGGTGGGAGGGGAATCAACACCTCAAGCCATTCTGGATCACTACGCCATGCAGGGGCGGCGGATATTTAACGCCTATGGCCCCACGGAAGCCAGCGTATGTGTCACTACGCACCATTATCAGTGGGATGGTGCCCATAATATTGGTCGTCCGTTTCCCGGCATTCAGGCTTATATATTGGATGAGCAGTTGCAGTTAGTCCCGATGGGCATGAGCGGTGAGCTTTATCTCTCTGGCGCCGTGCTGGCCAGAGGATATTTGGGGCAGCCGGAATTAACAGCCAAGGCATTCATTGCCAACCCGTTTGCTCAACATTCCGATGATCAGCGGCTCTACCGCACGGGTGATCAGGCGCGCTGGTTGCCGAATGGGGAGCTGGAATATCTGGGACGCAAGGATTTTCAGGTAAAAATTCATGGGCATCGCATTGAACTGGCTGAAATTGAGCAGGTATTTATTGCGGCATCTGGGCTGAGTCAATGCACAGCGCAGGTACGCGGTAAGGATCGCTCGCACATTGTGCTCTACTATGTGTCAGATATTACCTTAAATGAAGATAGCATACGCCGTACTTTGCAGCTTTCCCTGCCGGATTATATGATGCCATCTGCATTCGTACAACTGGCATCCTTGCCGATGACGATTAGTGGCAAGTTGGATGCTGTGGCGTTACCAGAACCCGATTTTAAACAGAGCCGTTATGTTTATCGTGCCGCAGAAACGGAGTTAGAGCATCGGCTGCAAAATCTCTGGCAAGGGATTCTGGGTTTGGACGAAATAGGGATTGATGACGATTTTTTCCATCTGGGGGGAGATTCCATTTCCGCTATCCGTTTGGTTTCAGAAATGCGTCGCCAGCAGTTGCCATGCAGCACCAAACTGTTATATCAATGTCGCACGATTGCCGAACTGGCAGTACAGTTGGCGGCTACCCCTGATTGCCAGATGAAGCATTCCGAGCAGGGAGTTCTACAGGGTGATTTTCCTCTTCATCCTATTCAGCATTGGTTTTTCGAACAGGCGTTTGCTGAACCGGATCACTGGAATCAGGCTTTCTTGATTCGGGTGCCACCTTTGCAACCGCAGAAGCTGGAAGCAGCGATTCAAGCGTTGATGGAACGGCACGATATGCTGCGAGCCAGATTTATTCCTGCTGAATGTCAGCTTTATCTGGGTATCAAGCAGGTCGTACCAACGGCGCTGGAGATTTGCCATTATGACCAGTTGACCGATGAAGCATTCAATGACCGTCTGGATAGCTGGCAAAGTGATTTTAATATTGCGGCTGGCCCATTGTGGCGTTTTGCCTATATTGATGGCTATGCGGATGGTTCAGCGCGCATTTACTGTGCCTTGCATCATCTGATTGTTGATGCCGTGTCATGGCGCATAGTACTTGATGATTTAAAACAGCTTTATCATGGCGACAATCTTGGTGCCAAAACTGCCAGTTATCGGCAATGGCAGACAGCCCTGACGGAACAGCTCTCCAGCTTCGAATCTCAGCGTGAATTCTGGCTGCAGCAGTGTGTTTTACAATCTGATTATCGGCCATTATTGGAGGCCAGCCACACTCGTCAATTTCTGCAACAAACTTTACAGCCTGCCGCCAGTATTCGTTTACTGGATGTGACCAAGGGTGCAGCAAGCTTTGCTCCCAATGAGGTATTGCTGACTGCACTTTTACATGCACTGGGCAATCTCAGTGGAATATCGAACCATACGCTGCTTCTGGAAGGTCATGGCCGCCATTTGCCATCGATACAGTTGGATGTTGGCCGTACGGTTGGTTGGTTTACGTCTCTCTATCCCCTGCATTTTTCTGCTGAGGGTGAAGAGGCGATTTCATTGCAGCAAGTTCATGCCACTCTTGCAGGTATACCGGATTCAGGCATTTCATACGGTGCATTGCGCAGTTTGGGGGGGGAGGAACCTGCTCTGTCAGCGCCTTATCCTGCCGTAGTGTTCAATTATCTGGGGCAGCTACAGGCGCCTGAAAGTGATTGGCAGATTAGTGCAGAATCGGCCGGACAGACCATTAATCCACACAATGTTGATTCCGGTTTGCTTACCCTCAATATCTGGCTTATCGGCCAAGAGCTGCACTATCGCTGGGATGGCTTACTCAGCCAATCGCAGCTTGCTCAGTTGGATCACAGCTTCCAAATAGCATTGATATCGCTTATCGACACTATGGCATCATCAGCCAATACGACTCAGCAGGAAATGGATGGTGGGATTAATGCCGCATTGCTGTCCCGATTACCGGCAGGATTGGAGCCAGTCGTTGTTTATCCCGCTAACAGTCTGCAACAAGGATTTATCCACCATTATCTGAGTTACCCAGATAACTCGACCTACCACTTTCAGTTTGTCTTGGATTACGAACAACCGATCGATCTGAATAATTATTACAGTGCTTGGGAATACGCCCAGCAACGATATCCGGTGTTGCGTACAGGCTTTGACTGGCAGGAACAGCCGCTGCAAATTGTGTCCAAACATGCTGAATTATTATGGCAATACCATGATCTCAGTACCCATTCTGCACAGGAGCAGGAACTGACTGAGCTTTGCCAACAACAATACAACGACTCTTTCGAACTGAATAAACCGGAGCTTATGCGGGTTTGTCTCGTTAAATTGGCAGCAGACCGATACAGCCTGATCCACACCAGTCATCACATTATCATTGATGGTTGGAGCAGCCAGATATTACTGGAATATGTCCATCGCACTTACCAGCAGTTACAGGCGGGACAAATGCCAGATACCCGCATCGATATTTCTTATCTGGCGACCCAGCGTTATTACGCCAGTCAGGTTGCAGAGTGCCGCCATCACTGGCAAAAGTTGGGGACTCAGCATTGGGAGAGTACGGATATTTCCCTGTTGTTGGCTCGTGATGCACGGAATTCCTCCGGTAATGAAACGCCTGATATTCAGGCGGTAGCATGTCAGGCATTGCCTCATGCAGTGGCTTTGTCATTACAGGAAACCGCCCGCAACCATGGCTTGACACTCAATGTCATGCTTCAATTCGTCTGGCACAAGTTATTACATCTGTTTAGCCAACAATCACAAACCATCGTTGGTATCACCTTGTCTGGCCGTAATCATCCAGTATCAGGCATAGAGCGTAGTGTCGGGTTGTTTATCAATACATTGCCACTGGTGATGGATTGGGAGCCGCAATCAACCTGTCTGCAACAGCTTCGTACTCTTCATCAACGTATGATTGATTTGGATACTTACAGTTATCAGCCACTGGCCGAATTACAATCTGCGGGTGAAAAACTGTTTCAAACTATCTTTGTCTATGAAAATTATCCAACGACAGAATTGGATACCATGCGAGCCAATCTGCGGGCTGCCAGTGGCAATACTACTGACTACCCCTTGAATCTGATTGCTGAGGGCGATGTAGAACAAGGTTTGACACTATCTCTGTCCTATAACCAGAATAGCCTTGATGCCAAACGTGCCAACGCCATTTTGCAAATGTTGGGCGTATTGCTGGCTCGTCTTCCTTCCCATCTTCATTATCCTCATCAGCGGTTATTGGCGCTGAGTGATGACAAACGTCGGCAACTGTTGGAAGAGTGGGCTTTTGCGGCTTCAGAAACATGGGAACCGATGACGCTGCATGGTTTACTGGAAAGGCAGGCGCGATTAACACCGCAAAATTCGGCGTTAATGGACGATTACCGGACATTAAGCTATCAAGAACTGGATGATCTCTCATCACGTCAGGCAGTTCGGCTGCGGGCTACCTATCGCCGGCTTTTCCAGCGTGAATTAGCTTCCGGTGAATTGATTGGCCTGTGTTGTGAACGTGGTATTGACATGATCGTAGCCTTGCTGACGATCCTTAAAGCTGGGGCGGCTTATGTGCCGATGGACACAAATGTTCCTGCAGAGAGATTGGATTACATCCTACAGGACAGCCAAATCCAGTTGGTACTGACTGAGCCAGATTTGGCACCTCTGTTTGAGCGCCCCGGTCTACAACAGCTATACCTGAGAAAATTGGCGGATACAGAGGCCACAGGCGATATACAATCGTTACTGCCACAGGTGGAACCAAGGCAATTGGCTTATGTTATTTACACATCAGGCACGACAGGTAAGCCGAAAGGTACGCTGGTGGAACACCGGGGTTCTGCTGTCATGGCGCGTAGTCTGTTTACCAGAATGGAAATGACGCAGCCAGGCATTCGCTTCCTGCAATTTGCTTCTATTGTGTTTGATGCCCATCTGATGGAGATTTTCCCGGCATTTGTGGGTGGACATTCGCTGGTGGTAGCATCTGACGTACAGCGTTATGACTTGCAGGAATTGCAAACGTTATTGCAGAAGTGGCAGATTGGTTATGCGATGTTGCCGCCTGTGCTGCTCAAACTCAAACCGACGTTGCCGGATAGCCTGCAATGGCTGGCGGTGGGTGGTGAAGCCTCCTCTCAGGATGTGTTGGATCACTACGCGGCTCAGGGGCGTAATGTCTTTAACTGCTATGGCCCGACTGAAACGAGTGTCTGCTGCACCGTTAACCCTTATCACTATAATGGCGCGTGTAACATCGGCAAGCCGTTGGCGCAATGTGGGGCTTATGTGCTGGATAGTAATCTGCAACCATTGCCGGTTGGTGCGCCCGGTGAGTTGTTCCTATCCGGTGTGGGATTGGCTCGCGGTTATTTGAATCAACCAGAATTGAGCCGTGAAAAATTCGTTGTTAATCCATTCCAACAGCATTCAGATCATTCACGCTTATACCACACGGGCGACATTGTGCGCTGGCTGGATGATGGATCGTTGGAATATCTCGGTCGTAATGACAGTCAGGTGAAGATTCGAGGGTATCGGATCGAGCTTGGAGAAATCGAGAGTGTGCTCGCCGATATCCCCGGTGTTGATCAGGCTGTGGCTATCATTCATGGTCAGGAATCCCCAAAAATAGTCTGTTACTATACGTTGAACGACAGTATGTCAAACGGCAGTATATCGACCAGTGATGATCTTTCGTCCGAGATCCGGCAGACATTGGCACAGGTGTTGCCTAACTATATGCAACCCAGTGCATTGATTCCATTAGCCCGCATTCCGATGACTATTAATGGCAAACTGGATCGCCGCCTGTTCCCGGCACCTACGTTTACGGATGCACAGCAGAAATACATCTCTGCTGAAACACCGCTGCAACAACAGTGTTGTGATATCTGGGCGGAACTGCTGCAATGCGAACGTATTGGTATAGACGATAACTTTTTCCGACTGGGCGGCAATTCCATTATGGCTATCCAGTTGAGTAATCGCCTGAGTCAGTCATTGCAGTGTGAAATCCCATTGGTGGCGTTGAATCGGCATCCTACTGTCCGATCCCTGAGTACCTTCCTATCCGATAATTGCACACACCTTGAAGTGATCCCGAAAACAGGGTTGCAACGTGGAGTTCTGTCTTTTTCACAAATGCGACTCTGGTTTATCGAAACGCTGATGCAGGAAAACAATGTTTACCACATTCCCCTGTTATTCAGCTTACAGACAGATATTCAGATGGACAGCTTTGTTCATAGTTTGCAAGCTGTGGTGCAACGCCATCAGATATTACGTTGTACCTTTGAGCAAGATGATAATGGAGAATCTTTCCTGCAAGCCCATGATGAGGCACTGGTGGTCGCCCATGCTGAAGTGCAGACGGATGAGTGGCATGATTTCTTGCAGCAGGAGATTTTACGTATCTTTGATTTACGCTACGAATACCCCATCCGGGCGACGCTGTTACAACGAATAGAATCAGATGGACATGTGTCTCATTTCTGTCTGCTCAACATTCATCACATCAGTTTTGACGGCTGGTCGTTGAATGTGTTTTTAAGGGAGTTGGCAGAGTTTTATGGTGCTGAATTGGACAACCGCCCACCCGCACTACCGCCGTTATCTATCCAATATATGGATTACGCAGCTTGGCACCAACAGATGCTGTCTAGCGATAAATTGGAACAGCTAAAACAATTCTGGCTAAAACAGTTGCAAAATTGCCCTCAATTGGAACTTCCCTGCGACTATCCGCGCCCTGATATTTTTGACCATCGTGGCGGCACGACTTTCTTCTCCCTTACACCTCAGTTAAGCCAGCAACTGCGGCAATTGGCGCGCCAATTGGATGTGACCTTACATGCGGTCTTGTTGACGGGTATGAATTTCCTGTTGGTCAGGTATTGCAGCAAGCACGATATTGTCGTTGGTAGCCCGATAGCCAACCGCTCACACCCGCAGTTGGAGCCACTGATTGGCATGTTCGTTAATATGTTGGTACTGCGTAACCAGGTATCACCAGAATGGAGTGTAGCTGAACAAATTCGTCAGGTCTTTGCCAACACCATTAGCAGCCAGCAGCATCAAGATATGCCTTTCGAAAAATTGGTCGAATTCCTGAAGTTAAAACGTGATTTATCACGCCATCCGCTATTTCAGATCTCTTTCGCGCTGGAACAGAAAGCGACTGATGCTAATGCACCTTTCATCATGCAAAATCTGGCGGAGTTATATGATGTCGCCAAGTTTGACCTCAGCTTCGGGTTTGAAGAGGGTAATGATGCGCTGGCTGGCAACATTAACTACGCTAAGGCTTTGTTTGCGCCAGAAACCATCAATGACATGGTCCAGCACTTCCAGAATATATTGATGCAGATGGTGGCTCATCCAGAACAATTGGTGCAAGACATCAGTCTGTATTCATCGGAAGAGAGAATGGCTCTGTTGCAGCCGCCAATGGAAACACAGGATGCTTCTCTCTACAGTTACCCATTGTATCAGGGGATCCTCGATTGGACTCGGCAGCAGCCAAATGACATTGCCTTAATTGATACTATCGGCCAATGCAGCTATGCTGAAATACTTCAGGCTGCACAGACACTGGCCGCGCAAATCCATCAACATCCGCGTAATCAATCTGAACTTATCGCCATTCAGGTCAGTAAAGGCAGGGCGCAGATCATTGCTGTTCTGGCTGTCTTGCTGGCAGGGAGAGCTTACGTACCGATGGATATTTCATGGCCGCAGAAACGTTGCCAACAGATCATTGATCAGACAGGTACGCAGTTGCTGATCAGTAGTAAAGCATGGACAGCCGAAACTTGTGAAATTATCCAGCTCGATCCTTATGGTTGCGCCATTCATTTGACTGAGCCTAAACCGATGTCATTGCCTGTGCCGATCCCCTGTGACAGTCTGGCCTATGTCATTTTCACCTCTGGCTCCACGGGAACACCGAAAGGCGTTGCTGTTCGCCATGACACGGCTAACAACACATTGATAGACATCAACCGTAAATTGAATGTTGTGCGGGGAGATACTTTGCTGGCTCTTAATGCCTTGTGCTTTGATTTGTCAGTTTATGACATATTCGGCGTTTTAGGTGTAGGCGGAAATCTGGTGATCCCAAGCGAAGAACAGCGATACCAGCCAGCAACCTTACTCAGATTAATTCGTGAGCATGGCGTCACGATCTGGAATGCGGCACCTGCGTTGTTTGAATTGCTATTGCAGGAAGTGGAAATATTGGCAGAACGGCCTAACGTGGCGATGGATCGTGTTCTGTTATCCGGCGACTGGGTACCGGTTAATCATATACAGCGCTGCCGTGACTGGCTCCCCGGTTGCCGCATTTTCAGTGGCGGCGGGGTCACTGAGGCTTCGGTGTGGTCGATTTTATTCGAAGTACCACAAGGCGCCAGTTATAACCAGAGTATCCCTTATGGCAAGGCATTGGCGAATCAATTCTTCCTTCTCTTGGATAAAGATCTGGAACCTGTACCGGCTCAGGCCATCGGTGAGATGTATATCGGCGGGATAGGTGTGGCTATTGGCTACTATCAGGACCCGGCACGTACAGAAGAACGTTTCCTATATCATCCTATCAGTGGTGAACGTCTGTATCGGACAGGCGATTTAGGGCGCTGGTTACCGGATGGCAACATTGAGTTTCTGGGACGAATAGACAGTCAGGTCAAAATCAATGGTCATCGGATAGAATTGGGGGAAATTGAAAATACGCTGATGGCAATGAAGGACATTCGCCAGTGTGCTTTGGTTAAAATCAGTGGCTTATCTGATAGTCTGGCCGCCTATTACGTCAGTGACGAACTTCTGGATGAAAACGATTTACGCCAGCATCTCGCACAAGTGTTGCCGTCGTATATGGTTCCTGCTGTACTGGTGCATATGCCAGAACTGCCGTTGAATTCCAGCGGCAAGATAGACCGTAAGCAATTGTCGGCGCTAAATTATATCGCGCCAAAACAGCATCAGTATCAACCGCCACAGACTGAACAGGAGCAGCAACTCTGTCAGTTATGGCAGCAGAAACTGGAGCTGGATCACGTTGGCGTAAACGATGACTTTTTTGAATGTGGTGGAACGTCCATTTTGGCTATTCCGGTCTGCCAGCAGATGTCGACCTTGCTGGGGCAGGCAGTCACCGTGATGGAATTGTTCAAGCGGCGCAGCATCCGCGGCATTCTTGAAAGCCTTGAATATCAACTGATCCAGCCATTGAATAACGGTTCAGCTAAAGAAACGTTATGGATGATCCATCCGGCTATGGCGGGATGTGAAGTTTATCTGGACATCGCCAGAACGCTGGATGGCAAACTGACGTGTCTGGGTGTGGATAATTACAACCTGTACCATCGGCCATTAATCACTTCACTGCGTGACATAGCCAGTTTCTATCTGGAGCAAATGGAACGGTATCAGTCATTGACACAAGGCCCTGTACGTATTTTGGGGTGGTCAATGGGTGGGTTAATTGCTCTGGAGATTGCATCACAACTGGAAGCCAGAGGGATACGTGATATCCATCTCTACCTGCTGGACAGCTTCTATCAAGTCAGTCTGGGGGCTTTACATCCAAGCTGGCGGCAGATGCTATTACAGGAGCTGGGGCTGGAAGGGGATGCAGCGGTACGAGCGCTGGAGGCAGGCCCTGCGGACGATGCGATTTGCCAGAATGAGCTCTCGCAACCTCTGCAACATAGCCCGGTCACTCTATTTAAAGCGACTCAGTTGCCGGAGTTCCACGCTCAATTAAACAAGCAGGGAAAAATACCGATAGCACTGCACGCTGATGATAACCAGATAGGGCAGGCTTGCCAGCATCTGTCTGTCATACCACTGCCTTGTGACCACCACAATATTATCGAACTGAAATCACAGATTATTGAAGGTGTGTTGGAGTTGGTGGATTGATCTGACTTGTTGTGAAAAAACGGCGCGATTTTTATGTCTAATATATTGATTGCGCCGAATGATGATGAGAACAGGCCCAGTTTATTTTTCCATATGAAAGGTTAAAACCACCGACTTTAGTCGGTCAGCTTTAGCTGCGATACTATATTGCACGAGAGGTGCAATATGGATTACAGATA